>NC_010334.1:0-4990000 GCF_000019185.1 Shewanella halifaxensis HAW-EB4
AAATATATTTAAAGGATAGCGATCAGCGTGATCTCACTATAGAATAGGCCTCTTTTGTATGATTTTTGGGGATAACTACAGTGGCGGTTTCACTTTGGCAACAATGTATCGCAAGGCTGCAAGATGAGCTCTCTGCTCAGCAATTCAGTATGTGGATAAGACCGTTACAAGTAGAAATGGAAGGCGATACTCTCGTCATCTATGCGCCTAACCGTTTTGTGTTGGATTGGGTTAGGGATAAATACCTAAATATCATCAACCAATTTTTTACTGAACAAATGGGTAGCGATGCGCCAAATTTGCGTTTCGATATTGGTAGTCGTCCATCGGCTAGGCCTATTGTTCAGGCTACTGCAGCAATAAGAACTAGCAGACCAGTTAGTAGAGAAGTTGTTAAGCCTTCTTTTAATACTCCACATGCTGACCCTATTGCTAATGCTAATCACCGTAGCAATATTAATCCCACTTATCAGTTTGACAACTTCGTCGAAGGTAAATCAAATCAGTTGGGTAAGGCCGCTGCTATGCAGGTGGCTGAAAATCCAGGCGGTGCCTATAACCCACTCTTCCTTTATGGTGGCACTGGTTTAGGTAAGACTCACCTTTTGCATGCTGTTGGCAATGGTATTATTAAGAATAATCCTAATGCCAAAGTGGTTTATATGCATTCTGAGCGCTTTGTGCAGGATATGGTTAAGGCATTGCAAAATAACGCGATTGAAGAGTTTAAGCGTTATTATCGCAGTGTTGATGCACTATTTATCGATGATATTCAATTTTTTGCCAATAAAGACAGATCGCAAGAAGAGTTTTTTCATACCTTTAATGCACTATTAGAGGGGAATCATCAGATCATCTTAACTTCAGACAAGTATCCAAAAGAGATCGATGGTGTTGAGGATCGTCTTAAGTCTCGCTTTGGCTGGGGACTAACGGTAGCTATTGAGCCGCCAGAGTTAGAAACTCGTGTGGCGATCTTGATGCGTAAGGCACAAGAGAGCGGTATTAACTTACCTGATGAAGTGGCTTTCTTTATTGCTAAGCGTTTACGTTCAAACGTACGTGAGCTAGAAGGCGCATTGAACCGAGTTATTGCTAACGCCAACTTTACCGGTCGTCCTATCACTATCGATTTTGTTCGGGAAGCATTGCGCGATCTGCTTGCTCTACAAGAGAAGCTAGTCACTATCGATAATATCCAAAAGACGGTAGCGGAATACTACAAGATTAAGATGGCTGATATGTTGTCTAAGCGTCGTTCACGCAGTGTCGCCAGACCTAGGCAGGTGGCTATGGCGTTATCAAAAGAATTAACTAACCAGAGTTTGCCAGAAATTGGTGATGCATTTGGTGGTCGTGACCATACAACTGTTTTACACGCATGTCGTAAAATTGCGCAGTTGCGTGAAGAAAGTCATGACATTAAAGAAGATTATGCTAACTTGATAAGAACCTTATCTTCTTAATATCTGGGATATTGAACCAATGAAATTTTCAATTGATAGGGACGCCTTATTAAAACCGCTTCAACTAGTTAGTGGCGCGGTTGAAAGACGTCATAACTTGCCCATCTTGGCCAATTTACTCGTTGAAGTAAGTGGTCACTCACTTAAGATGACTGGTACCGATTTAGAAGTTGAGTTAGTCGGTGAGGTTCAGCTCGAAGGTGAGGTTGTTGAAGGTCGTACTACGGTCCCAGCGAAGAAGTTTTTGGATATCGTTAAGTCTCTACCTGATCAGGTTGAGCTTAAGATAGAGCAGCAAGAAAATCGTTTACTGTTACGTTCAGGCCGCAGTCGCTTTACCTTGGCTACATTGCCAGCTGAGGAGTATCCAAATGTCGATGCCTTTGAGGCTGAGATTGAGTTTACTCTGAAGCAGGGTACGATGAAGTCGTTGATCGACGCGACGCAATTCTCTATGGCTAACCAAGACGTACGTTATTACCTCAATGGTTTACTGCTTGAGACCGAAGGTAACGTATTGCGTGCCATTGCCACCGATGGGCATCGCTTGGCGCTAAGCCACCGTATGATCGAAGCCTCTCTACCAGAGAAGCAGGTGATTGTACCGCGTAAAGGCGTATTAGAGCTGATGCGCTCGTTTGAAGCTGACGATTTAGACGTCACTATTGCGATTGGCGATAATGCTATTAGAGCGACAACGGCGACGGCGGTATTTACCAGTAAGTTGGTTGATGGTCGCTTCCCAGATTATCGTCGTGTATTACCAAAAGGTGGCGACAAAATTGTTATAGCAAGCCGTCTGCAGCTAAAACAGGCATTATTGCGTGCTTCTATCCTGTCGAATGAGAAGTTCCGTGGTGTGCGGGTACAGCTGGAAAACAACCTTATTAAGATCACCGCTAATAACCCTGAACAGGAAGAGGCTGAAGAGATCTTAGATGTTGAATATGAGAATACACCGCTAGAGATTGGTTTTAACGTCAGTTATCTGCTTGATGTATTAAATAACCTGCCTTCAGACGATGTACGTATTACTTTGATAGATGGCAACTCAAGTGCGCTTATCGATAATCACATAGAGCAAGATTCTATGTATGTTGTAATGCCAATGAGGTTGTAGATATTTTCTTTAGCAAATATCTTATTCTTACCAATTAAAAGACTGATTAATCAGTCTTTTTTTGTTTCTAATGTTTAGCGTTTTTCTTGTCTTATTTTGGATTGAATCCGGGCTTTGATGTGGTCAATGGATATGCTAATCTATTTGGCTATTTTTCGTTTTAGCCTGCGTATTTATACTGTAGGTTGGAGCTACTTTTGGGTGTGAATTGAGTACTAAATGAGCCTGACGCGTCTTCATATCGAAACATTTCGAAATATCAGTTTGGCTCAGTTGGATCCCGGTGATGGTTTAAACCTCATATATGGTCAAAATGGTAGTGGCAAGACGAGTATTCTTGAGGCTATTTATTTTTTGGGTATGGGGCGTTCATTTAGAAGTCACCTGTCTCAACGAGTGATCCAACATAATGATGACAAATTAACCCTGTTTGCCAATTTAAGTGTCTGCGAGCAGGAAAGCAAAATCGGTTTGCGTCGTTTTAGAAATGGCGAGACTGAGGTCAAGATTAATGGCGATAACATAAAACGTTTATCGACTTTAGCTGAAACATTACCTATCCAGGTGATTACTCCTGAGAGTTTTTCACTGCTGTTTGAAGGCCCAAAGTCGAGGCGTCAGTTTATCGATTGGGGCGCATTTCATAGTGACAAAAGTTTTCATTTGGCATGGGCTAACGTAAGGCGAATTTTAAAGCAAAGAAATCAGCTACTTAAAAACCAAGTTTCCTACAGTCAGATACAATATTGGGATAAGGAACTAGTACGCTATTCTGAGCAGGTTACAGAGATACGTAAACAATATGTAGACTCGTTAAATGAACAACTTAAGGGTATAATCGGAGAGTTTTTACCTCTGGTTGAAGTTAAGGTTTCTTTTACCCGAGGCTGGGATAGTAAAACAGATTTTGGGCAGCTACTCGAGACGCAATATCTTCGAGATGTGGCGGCGGGTAATACCGGCAGTGGCCCCCATAAGGCTGATTTACGATTACGTGTTGGCGTCTTGCCTGTTCAAGATGCTTTATCCCGAGGACAATTGAAATTGTTAGTCTGTGCGCTGCGTATTGCACAGGGAAAGTTGTTAAAACAACAAACAGATAAAAATAGTATTTATCTGGTGGATGATCTTCCATCAGAATTAGATGCACAGCATAGAAAACTATTGTTGCAGCAATTAATGGATACCGGCGCGCAAGTTTTTGTCACCGCTATCGAGCCTGCAGCAATAGTCGATTCGTTAGCCACACCACCAAGTAAGATGTTCCATGTGGAACAGGGGTGTGTAACGGTAATTGATAAACCGACGAGAGAATAATATGTCAGAGAATAGTTACGATTCTTCGAGCATCAAGGTTCTAAAGGGCCTTGATGCGGTACGTAAGAGACCAGGAATGTACATCGGTGACACCGATGATGGTACAGGTCTACATCACATGGTATTCGAAGTGGTCGATAACTCTATCGATGAAGCGTTAGCGGGCCACTGTAACGACGTCATAATTACCATTCATGCCGATGGTTCTGTATCGGTTCGAGATGACGGCCGTGGTATTCCGGTATCGATCCATGAAGAGGAAGGTATCTCTGCTGCTGAAGTTATTATGACGGTACTTCACGCTGGTGGTAAATTCGATGATAACTCTTATAAAGTATCGGGTGGTTTGCACGGTGTGGGCGTGTCAGTTGTAAACGCACTATCTTCAAAATTGCAGATGACTATTCGTCGTGACGGCAAGGTATATGAGCAGTTTTATACTCACGGTGTACCTGATGCTCCGATTGCACCTATTGGTGAAGCGACTAAGACTGGTACTGAAATCCGTTTTTGGCCAAGTACAGAAACCTTTACTGATGTCTTATTCCATTTTGATATTCTAGCTAAGCGTGTTCGTGAACTGTCATTTTTGAACTCAGGTGTTGGTATTCGTCTTGTTGACGAGCGTGATAACCGTGATGAGTTTTTCAAATACGAAGGCGGTATCAGTGCATTTGTTGACTACTTAAACGTTAACAAAACACCGGTAAACAAAGAAGTATTCCACTTCTGCCAAGAGCGTGAAGACGGTATTACCGTTGAAGTCGCTATGCAGTGGAACGACGGTTTCCAAGAAAACATTTTCTGTTTTACCAACAACATTCCACAGCGCGATGGTGGTACTCACTTAGCGGGCTTCCGTGGTGCGTTGACACGTAACCTAAATAACTACATGGAACGTGAAGGGTATAACAAGAAAGGTAAGACTGCTGCAACGGGTGACGATGCTCGTGAAGGTTTAACGGCTGTTATCTCTGTTAAAGTACCTGATCCTAAGTTCAGCTCTCAGACTAAAGACAAGCTTGTTTCAAGTGAAGTTAAGTCGGCAGTAGAACAAACAATGGGTGAGCAGTTAGGTGATTACCTAATGGAGCATCCAAATGAAGCTAAGATGATCGTTGGTAAGATTATCGACGCTGCGCGTGCTCGTGAAGCGGCGCGTAAAGCCCGTGAAATGACTCGTCGTAAAGGCGCATTAGATTTAGGTGGTTTGCCAGGTAAACTTGCTGACTGCCAAGAGAAGGACCCTGGTCTTTCTGAAATTTACATAGTGGAGGGTGATTCTGCGGGCGGTAGTGCTAAGCAGGGTCGTAACCGTAAGAACCAAGCGATTCTGCCACTTAAAGGTAAGATTCTAAACGTAGAAAAAGCCCGTTTTGACAAGATGCTATCTTCTCAAGAAGTGGCAACACTGATCACCGCACTAGGTTGTGGTATTGGTCGTGATGAATATAACCCAGATAAGACGCGTTACCATAACATCGTCATCATGACCGATGCTGACGTCGACGGCTCGCACATTCGTACACTGCTGTTGACCTTCTTCTTCCGTCAAATGCCAGAGCTGATTGAACGTGGTTATGTTTATATTGCACAGCCACCTTTGTACAAAGTTAAAAAGGGTAAGCAAGAGCAGTATCTGAAAGATGATCCTGCATTGACTGAGTACCTAACGACTCAAGCACTAGATAATGCCAATATCTATCCGTCTCAAGGTGCACCAGGCATGTCTGGTCAGCCACTAGAGCGTTTAGTTAATCAATATCGTGAAGTTGAATCTGTCATTGCTCGTCTAGAGCAGCGTTACCCAACTAACATCACTGATCTAATGCTATATCACCCTGCAATCACTAATGAGATGTTGAGTGATGAAGCGCAAATTAAAGCTTGGACTGATGTGTTTGTCGCTGACTTAATTGACAAAGAGTCTGGTGGTATCTTATATAGTGCTGAGCCAGTACTCGATCCTGAGCGTCAGGTTTACTTACCAAAGATTACTATCCGTAAGCATGGTATCGATACACACTACATGTTCTCGTATGACTTCTTCCAGTCTACCGATTACCAGCGCATCGTTAAGATGGGTGCAGAAATCAATGGTATGGTTGAAGCGAGTGGTTACGTGCAACGTGGTGAGCGTACTAAGGATGTAACAAGCTTTGTTGAAGCTCTTGATTGGTTGATGAACGAATCTAAACGTGGTTTATACATTCAGCGTTATAAGGGATTGGGTGAGATGAACCCTGAGCAGTTGTGGGAAACGACAATGGATCCTGAATCTCGTCGCATGTTGCAAGTGACTATTGAAGACGCGATTGGTGCAGATCAACTGTTTACCTGTTTGATGGGTGATCAAGTAGAACCTCGTCGTGATTTCATTGAAGCCAATGCTCTGAATGTGGCGAACCTCGACGTTTAAGTTTATTATAGGTAAACTTAGAAATTGAGTGAAATCGGTGCTATATGCACCGATTTTTTTTAATAATTCTGGCGTGGTTATAAGTAAATTGTTTAGTAAAGCCCTGAGAAAACTGTTTAATATCAGAGAACAAGTCGTCATTGAAAGACCAAAGAGCTTCAGTGGTTCGATGGATCAGTTTCAAGCTAAGCAGAGTCATGCAGCACCTATAACTCAGAATCAACCACCGCTACAAAGCAATGATCCCGTCATCGCAATCGATCTATCGGCTCTGTTTTATAGTCTATTATTTCCGAGTACTCAGCTTAATGGTACGGCAAATGAGCTGGAGAAGAGTGTATTTCGACGAGTAGAAGCGGCTTTGACATCTCCTAAGGCAATTGCTGAAAGGGTGTTGAAGCTACCGACCCAAGTCGCGGCTTTAGATCAGCAACTCGCAGATGAAAACAGCGATACTAAAGCACTGTTAGCCTTAATAGAGAGAGATCCCGTATTGAGTGTTGAAGTGCTAAAGCTATGTAATTCACCCCTTTTTAAACGCAGCGATAAAGAGGTGACCAGCTTACAACAGGCATTGGTACAGCTTGGTCGGGAACAGATGCGACGCTTTGTTACTACCGCGATGATGCGTAAAGTCATTGAAGTAAAACCCATCTATTTCCGTCGTTTTGGTAGTCAAATCTGGCGTCACTCAATGCAGGTAGCTTACCTTTCGAGTGAGCTTACTCAAGATGACCCTGATAGTGCCTTTCTGCTGGGCTTATTGCATGATGTAGGTAAGATTGCGATTTTTAAACTGTTATTAGAGGCATTTAAACAAGCGGAGCCCGGTGAGCAGCCCTGTTCTAGTTTGTTCAGGCAGGTGATGACCACAAAGTCTTTGAGTTTAAGTGCGTTACTGGCTCGCTACTGGGAGTTACCATCACTATTTGAAGCAGAGCTTAGTCGTTTAGCTATCATTGACTCTAAGCCTGCTGGTGGACTTGCTGAAGTCGTTTGGCGAGCAAACCTTATCAGTGAATGCTCTATGTTGTTTGAGGCGGGTAAGTTACAGACTCAACAACTCGATAGACTGTTATTTGATGCGGCCATAGACCGTGAAACCTTTGAACAACTGCATCAGAAGCTCATACTGTTTTAGGCTGTAAAGTCACTCAAACAAAAACGCGCCAATCGGCGCGTTTTTTATATCTGGTTTACTACAAATATTATTGCAGTAGCGAGATATCTGCCGCATGTAGGAACTGCTCACGTAGGCTAGAAAGTAGCGCTAGGCGGTTGTTCTTAAGTGCTTCATCATCTGCCATAACCATCACATCTTCGAAGAAGGTATCAACGCTTTCACGAAGGCTAGCAAGCAGTGCTAGGGCTTCTTGATAGTTAGCTGCTGCAAATAGTGGTGCTAGCTGTGGCTGAAGCTCAGCAAGTTTAGCAGCAAGCGCCTTTTCAGCTTCTTCAACGAGTAGCTTATCGTCGATTGCAGCTGGAAGCTCACCTTCAACTTTAGCCAAGATGTTTGATACACGCTTATTAGCTGCAGCTAGTGCTGAGGCTTGTTCAAGCGTTCTGAAGTGAGCAACGGCTTTAATGCGGCTTTCAAAGTCTGCTGGAGCCGTTGGACGACGAGCGAGTACTGCTAGAATAACGTCTACACTCACACCTTGATCTTGGTACCAGGCACGGAAACGGCCCATGAAGAACTCAAGTACTTGCTCAGCAACGTTTTCGTTAGTGAGATTCTCACCGTGTAGCTCTTGTGCTTTAGCAATTAAATCAACAAGATCTAGTGGTAAGTTGTTCTCTAAACAGATACGTAGTACACCAATTGCTGCGCGGCGTAGTGCAAATGGATCCGCAGCACCTTTAGGCGCTTGGCCAATACCAAAAATACCCACTAACGTGTCGAGCTTTTCAGCTAGTGCTACACAGATAGAGATAGGTGCAGTTGGCACGGTATCGCCTGAGAACTTAGGCTTGTATTGCTCCGCTAAGGCTACAGCAACCGCTTCAGTTTCACCATTTAGGCGTGCGTAATGCATACCCATGGTGCCTTGAAGATCGGTAAACTCCATGACCATATTAGTCATCAAGTCAGACTTAGATAGCAGACCCGCGCGCGCAGCTTCTTCGCTATTAGCGTTGATGCTGGTGGCGATATAACCCGCTAAAGCAGAGATACGTTCAACACGCTGCTTGATGGTGCCAAGTTGCTTTTGGAATACCACGGTCTCTAAGCTGGCAAGACGTGCCTCAAGAGATTCTTTCTTGTCTGTTTCGAAGAAGAACTCAGCATCGGCAAGGCGTGGGCGAACCACTTTCTCGTTACCAGAAATAATCTGCTGTGGATCTTTCGACTCGATGTTAGTCACGAAGATAAAGTTAGGTAGTAACTGGCCGGCATTATCAAATACAGGGAAGTACTTTTGGTCACCTTTCATGGTGTAAACCAAAGCTTCTGCTGGTACATCTAAGAATTTCTCTTCGAAGCTGGCTGTCAGTACTACTGGCCATTCAACTAGAGAAGTCACTTCTTCAAGCAGGTCATCTTCAAGATCGGCTACGCCGCCAATTTTAGCTGCAGCCGCTTCAGCATCAGTTTTAATGATGGCTTTACGAGCTTGGTAATCCGCTAATACTTTACCTTTTTCTTTTAGTGCTACAAGGTAGTTATCTGCGTGATCTAGCTCGAAGCTAGACTCACCCATAAAGCGGTGGCCACGAATAACGCGATCAGATTTAATGCCTAGTAGCTCGCCTTCAACCACTTCGCTACCCAGTAGCATAGTGACAGTGTGAACCGGGCGGATAAATTGAGTCGTGTTGCTACCCCAGCGCATTGGCTTAGGGATAGGTAACTTATCTAAAGAGCGCTGCGCCATATCGGCAATCAGGCTCTTAGTTTCAACACCGACAACGCGTGCTTGGTGTAGTAACCATTCGCCTTTGTCAGTCTTTAAGCGTTCAGCTTGCTCGACGGAAATCCCGTTACCACGAGCCCAGCCTTGAGCAGCTTTAGTTGGGTTGCCATCGGCATCAAAAGCTTGCGCTATAGCAGGTCCGCGCTTTTCAACCACTTTATCTGCTTGCGCAAGTGCTAGCTGGTTAATACAAATCGCTAAACGGCGTGGAGACGCGTGCCATACGGCAGAGTCGAAGCTGAGCTCTGCTTTGGTTAGCTCTTCGGTAAAGTTGGCAAGAAAAGATTCGGCCAGTTTACGCAGTGACTTTGGTGGTAACTCTTCAGTGCCTACTTCAATCAGTAAGTTTTCAAAATTCATTGGTTATTCCTCTACTTACACATTGGGAAGCCAAGAGCTTCACGGGCTTGATAGTAAGCCTCGGCAACGCCTTTAGCCATGGTACGAACGCGTAAGATATAACGCTGGCGCTCAGTAACAGAGATAGCGTGACGAGCATCAAGCAGGTTAAATGCATGAGAGGCTTTCATTACTTGCTCATAAGCAGGCAGTGGAAGTGGCTTTTCAAGAGCCAATAAGCGCTGGCAAGCTTGCTCGCAGTCATCGAACATCTTGAATTGAACATCAACATCAGCATGTTCAAAGTTATAAGTTGATTGTTCAACTTCATTTTGATGGAAGATGTCACCGTACATGACTTTGCCCAATGGGCCGTCAGTCCATACAAGATCGTAAACACTGTCTACTTCTTGGATGTACATGGCTAGACGCTCAAGGCCGTAAGTAATTTCACCGGTAACCGGTTTACACTCTAGACCACCTACTTGCTGGAAGTAAGTAAACTGAGAGACTTCCATACCGTTTAGCCAAATTTCCCAGCCTAGACCCCAAGCACCAAGAGTTGGTGATTCCCAGTTGTCTTCTACGAAGCGTACATCATGCACATTCATATCGACGCCTAAGGCTTCGAGTGAGCCTAGGTAGAGTTCTTGCATGTTGCTTGGCGATGGCTTCAGTACGACCTGGAACTGGTAGTAGTGTTGCAGACGGTTAGGGTTTTCACCATAACGGCCATCAGTAGGACGGCGACTAGGCTGAACATAGGCACTGCTCATTGGCTCTGGGCCTAGTGAGCGTAAGAATGTCATAGGGTGGAATGTACCCGCACCTACTTCCATGTCCAATGGTTGAACGATTGCGCAACCTTGCTGCGCCCAGTATTCCTGTAGGGTCATAATGAAGCCCTGGAATGTTTTTACGTCGTGTTTCGTCGTCATATCCGCTTGTCTACTGCCTGGAAGCCTTAATAGAAAATGGTTTCGATTATACCTTGTAGAATAAGGCTTATGTAGGTTATTTTTTATCTGGTAGGTTAAAAATTTAGGAATTAGGGCTATGGAAGTAACGCGTTGCGACTGGGTTGGGGCGGATCCCATCTATCAAGAGTACCATGATAAGCTATGGGGAAAGCCTGTGTTTGATAGTCTAGAGCTGTTTGAAAAGCTTTGTTTAGACGGTCAACAAGCGGGATTATCTTGGATTACCATTCTCAAGAAACAGCAGAACTATGAAGCCGCATTTGCTAATTTTGACCCTAAAATTATTGTGACTTTTGACGATGAAAAGATAGAAGAGTTGATGCTCAATCCAGGAATCGTACGTAATCGATTAAAGATAAACTCGATCATCAAAAACGCTAGGGCGTACCTTGAGTTTATTGAGCAGGGTAATGATTTTTCAGCATTTTTATGGGAGTTTGTCGGCGGGGAACCTAAGCTTAATCACTTCACTTCTATGAGTGAGTTACCCGCGCAAACTCCAGAGTCAGAGGCTATGTCTAAGGCGTTAAAAAAACTAGGGTTCAACTTTGTCGGCCCAACGATTTGCTACGCTTTTATGCAGGCCGTGGGTATGGTGAATGATCACACCACAGACTGTTTTTGTTATCAAAAATAACACGCATATTCTAGGAGTTTAAGGTTGGGTCATTACAAGTTGTGATGGATCTTCTGAATGCAAATAGATAGCTTTGAACTCAACTTCACCCGCTGCATTATCTGAGGTATTTACAAAGCTGATATTGCTATCAAATTCAGATACCAACATTCTGTTTTCCTCCGAAAGTTCATTGGTGGTGAGTGATAGGGCGCAGATTTGACCTGAGCAGATAAGTTGCTGATCGTATATGGCCATGTCCTTAAGTTGTAATAACTGCTGACTTAGTTTGTCCTGCCTTTTTATGGCTATCTCACTACTTGTATGCAGACTAGAAGCTTGCTCAATAAAGTCAGTCATGCCGATTGTTAGCACATCAGTAATAGCGACCCCATTGACCGTACCTTGATTACTTATAAAGAAGCTATTTATCGATGTCTCATCTATGAGGTTAGCGTATTTACTCTTGGGGTTCTCTGCTTGTTGTGGAGTTATCTGGTGCTCTTGCGTTGTTGTCGTTTCTTCAGGTTTTTTGGCCTTGGCATAGGTTGCCGAAGATTTTTCATTCTCTAGGGGTAATATCTTTTCAGCCGTATCTTCTATGGTTTGAGTTATGGGATCTGGTGAGTTTAAAAATAGCAGGCTGGCTGATACTGATAGTGTGATACTAACTATGACTAAAGCAATTACTCTAGATGCGTTCATATTTGATTTCCCTAATTGTGCAAAGAGTTCCATTCTCTAAGTATCAGCATAAAGTATTAGCTAAAGTAGATAAAGGTGTTTTTGTAAAAAAGGATGTTCCACGTGGAACATCCTTTTTTATATAGAGGACTTCATTAACAATGAAGTTCTCTTTTTTGACTTTTTTAAATCAAAAAATAATTTTCATGCAATATTAAAACCTGACGCTGAGTTACTCAGATTTTAAATTTAAAAATGAATTTATTTTTCGAAAAAGAATGCTTCTCTCTGCTTACCCTTATTTTTAGATCCACCATTTAGCTGGTCCATGGTTTCCGCATTAAACAACTTTCCGTTCACCATGGTGTAGCTGACACGATCGGTGACGCGAATATCTTCAAGCGGATTACCATCGATAACAATCAGGTCGGCTAATTTCCCCTGTTTGATAGACCCAATTTGATGATCCATTGCAAAGTGCTTAGCAGGATTGATGGTTGCCGTTTTCAACACTTCAAGGTTGCTCATACCACCTTGAGCAAACATCCACATCTCCCAATGAGCGGCTAAACCTTCACGCTGACCATGAGCACCAATATTCGCTTTGATGCCAACTTCATTTAATTCGTTGGCGACACGTGCCACATTGAAGTGATTGTAATGTTCATCGGGCGCAGTAGGGCGGCGCATCGAGCGAGCATCCAAAATATCAGATGGTACATACATAGAAAGACGAGGATGAGCCCAAACATCTGTCTTATCGTACCAATAGTTTTCACCTGAAATACCACCGTAGGCGACAACGAGTGTTGGTGTATAACCTACATCGGTTTGTCCCCAGAACTGTTTTATATCGCTATAAACATTGGCTGCTGGTAGTGAGTGCTCTATGCCAGTATGACCATCGGCGATCATGGTTAGGTTATGTTGCAGCAAGCTACCACCTTCAGGAACGACCATCATTTCTAGTTCACGAGCGGCTGCGATAACTTGCTGGCGTTGGTTACGACGTGGCTGGTTATAACTCTTTACGCTGAAAGCTCCGACTTTCTTTAGACGCTCTAAGTGGAACTTGGCATCATCTAATGAATCTATATGCGAAGTGTAACCCGGAGCATTTGCACCATACAAAATGGTACCCGTTGAGAAGATCCGTGGACCTGCAATATTACCCGCTTTCTGTTGCTCTGATGCCGCGAAGATCTCTGTAGTGTCATTCGATGGGTCATGAATCGCAGTGACACCCAATGACAGGTTAGAGTAGAGCTCCCAGTTTTGCTGTGGAATGATCTCGTTCTCACCTTGAGCGCCATGAGCGTGGGCATCGAATAAGCCTGGCATCAGTGTTTTGCCCTTAATGTCGATCACCTTAGCGTCATCTGGAATTTCGATATCAGCAGCGGAACCCACGCTGACAATATGGTTGTCTTTGACGATAACCGTACCATTTTTTATGACCTCATCATTTTCCATGGTGATGATATTGCCACCAACAAATGCAACTGTTCCACGTGGAACATCCGCTTTTTGGCTAAAGCCAAGATCGGTGATGATTGGCTTGGCTTTATCGTCTTCTGCTTGTTCCTTATATTGAGTATCTACATTAACTTGATAAAGCTCTGGACCAAGGGTCCAGTAAAGTTGATTGCTATTGGTGTTCCAACTGATGCTTTCACCAGCACGAACACTTAGCTGCTCAACAGGCAGATTACTTGCTTTAGGCCCGATTTGAATGGTTTCACCGTGTTTAGCAAAGGGAGTCACGAACACTTTAAAGCGTTCGGCAAAAGCCAGCTGCTTACCATCAGGAGAAACCCTAAATTCGGTTGCATGCTTGCTGGTGTAGTGCACGCGCTTCTCGAAACCGTTCAGGCCAATAGAAGCGAGTTGTGGTGTTTCACCGCTCTCCATAAAGTAGACACGGTCGTTATCGGCACCAAATTGTGGCTGGTAACCCGCTGCGGTAATCTTAGTATTTTTGTCACCATCGATATCAACTTGATAGAGTCCGGTTTCTTGAGACCAAGTTCGTGGAGTGATGTAGCCGCCTTTGGCTTTGCGGTAAACCACGGTTTCGCCGTCAGGTGAGAAGGTCGGTTCGACATACTTTCCTGGCTCGTTAGTGAGTGCCTTTACTCGCTTATTGCGCACGGTCGCTAAGCTAACAGTACCTTGCTCTTGGTCATCCCAAGTGGTGAAAACGATGCGTTTACCATCGCGTGACCATTGTGGGAATAGCTCTCGTAGATCGCTATCGAGTTTGGTCAAGCGTGACATTTTGCCATCGGGCAGACTCTTAACCCAGATTTTACCTAATGCCTCAAAAGCCACTTTTTTGCCGTCAGGTGACACTTGTGCCATACGCAGCATCTTCACATCGAAGACATCTTTATCGAGATCTTGTGTAAAGCGTACCGCGGGTTGAACGGCGCGTTCTGACTTTACAGTAAAGGGAATTTGCGCTACAGATTTTGATTCAACATCCAGCTTATTGATTTTACCGTTAGCCCAGAACAGGATTTCTTCGTTATCGGCGGTCCAGCTCATGGTTGGGTAGACGCCGTGAATAGCCCAAGTTTCTTGCATATCTCGGTCTAAGTCGCCATAGAGTTTTTCAGTTTCACCGGACTTGAGGTCGAGAAGATATAGTGAAGACTGAAAACCATCACGCTTGATGTAAGCAAGTTTTTTACCATCAGGGCTAGGGGTCGGTCGAATAGCACCACCAGTGCCTTGGATCAAGACTTCGATATCACCCGTTTGAGTATCATAACGTTTAATCTTATAGATGCCTTTTACCGAGTCTTTTGAGTAGTGGAAAGTCTTACCCGGCGTCGCATCTTGGCTAAAGTAGATGTAGCGCCCATCTGGAGAGTAAGCGGGCTCACCTAAGTCTTTCTGTTCGTTAGGGCGCTCTGTCAGCTTAACCCCATCACCGCCGGCAACGTGGTACATCCATACTTCACCGGCGCCTAAGCTGCGGCTGCCGGTAAAGTGTTTACGCGCCACTAGGTATTGGCCATCAGGACTCCACGCTGGGCTGTTCAATAGGCGGAATGTTTCATTGGTTACTGGGCGCGGGTTACTACCGTCGGCTTGCATAATCCAGATATTATCGCCGCCATCTTCATCAGATGTGAAGGCGATGTATTTGCCATCGGGGCTGTAAACGGGCTGCATCTGCCATGCGATACCTTCGGCCAGTGGCTTGGCTTCGCCACCATCAATTGGCATTTGATAAATATCACCGAGTAGATCAAACACCACATGTTTGCCATTTGGGCTAACACTGACGTTCATCCATGTACCTTCACTTACATCAATCTTTATCTGTTCTAACGGTGCTTTTGCTGGCGCGTTAACTTGCCAGGCTTGCTTATCTTCTTCGGCAATTGTTGGAGTACTGAAGCTAAGGGCAATAGCTGCATATAGGGGGGTAAACTTATTGTTTAACATGCTAATCCTATTATTTTAGTTTTCGTTTTAAAGGAGTGACTTAAGATGTATCTTCTTAATTGTTAGTGGTAGCGCTTAATTGAATATTAAATCGTGCAACAGTTATCGCACAATTTTATTAACAGTAAAATAGAAAATCTGTTTCAATTAGTAAAGCGGAATTAAGCCGGAAGAATATTGCAGAGGGGGGGAATAGCCGAGTTGTGGTAGGAAGTCTTTAGCCTTATACCAATCAGTATAAGAAGTTGATCTACTCAGAACGTTTTTGGCAAACTAATTCAAGGCGAATAACTGAAAGAATGGTTGCTCCCTTGTGAAGTTGTTCAACGCAGAAGTAGGCAGCCAAAAACGCTCCAGAATGGCGAGTTTTAGCGGCTCTGATACTGTGTTAACGAGCTTAAACGTAGAATAACTATGCTCTTCACTCGTTGCCTTGTCTCAGTGCCGCTAAACTCTCGCTGAGTGACCAAATCTTTATACTGATTGGTATTAAGCAACCAATAAAAGGTTTGTGGCTCTGGTTCAGTGTTTTGATTAGTGAGGGGCGTTTTTTTGAGGAGTCTTTTGAGCTTAGTGTATGAGAAGCTTTAACCGGTTAAGCTAACATAATCATTGAGCTGGATATGAGCACTTTGGTTAATGTGGCGATTGCTAGGGCGCCCAAAGATATCCTCTTCGACGCCTCTGGCTTGAGTGACCTCGGCTTGTGCTACCGAGATCATCGCGGCGCGTTTCTCAGCCTTAAATGCGATACCGATTAATTTGGCCATGATAATTCCCTTTATCTAGTTCACCAACTAATGACTACAGACCTTTCTTTATAAGGTACTGGTATGGCGTTGACTCTGTTTGACTGGCGATTAATGTGTGATCCATAAACTCACAAAAGCTTGGAATATCACGAGTCGTTGCTGGGTCATCAGCAATAATCAATAGGGTTTCACCGTCGTTCATGCGTCTTACTGACTTACGCACCATCATTACTGGCTCTGGGCAGCGTAGTCCTAAAGCGTCGAGTTGATGTTGTGCAGCGCTAAATTGGTCGTTCATATTACCTCGGCAGAACGATTAAACAGAAGTGGCTAATATTACTCCAGCGTCATAGTTTATCCAAGCCGCTAGCCATAATTTGTGAGCCTAAGATCATTTACTCTTTACAGTGTTCCACGTGGAACATTACAAAGGGTGGTGCAGCTTTATGCCGTCAAAGGGGCGAAGTTAGCTTTTAGTAATTGCTTGATATCCTCAGGGGCTAAGGCTATATCTAGTCCTCGGCGTCCACCGCTGACATACATCTGCTCTAGCTGAGAGGCGGATGCATCGATAACGGTTAGCAGCAGTCGCTTTTGCCCTAAAGGACTGACACCGCCGAGCACATAGCCTGAGCTGCGTTGCACCTCAGCGGCTTCTGCCATCACTGCCTTTTTGGCTTTCGCCGCCTTGGCGATAGCCTTCATGCTGAGCTTTTCGGCAACGGGAATAATCGCTACGGCAAGCTGCTTAGCGTCTAATTTAACCACTAAGGTTTTAAAGACTAATTCTGGTGCAACGCCAATCTTTTCGGCAGCTTCTAAGCCATAAGCTTGGCAAGCTGGATCATGGTGATATTCGTGAACTTGGTGGGCGATTTTGTGTTTAACGAGCAGGTCGATAGCGGGGGTCATTTGGTTACCTGGTTTACATGAGATTACGCTGTTTTCAATTATAGTGATTTTTCCATAACCAGCACGTTAATTCCGTGATTAACCACTTGTTCTATCGGTTGCCATCCTAGGTCGCGATACAAGCCACCAGACAAATATTCGGTCTGTAAGTTGATGCTGCCAACGCCCAATATTTTGGCCTTATCTATAATGGCACTGATTAAGGCTTGGGCGACACCCTTGCCTCTATGCTTAGAATTAACATAAACACCACCGAGCCAATATTCTCGTTCTGGGTAGATATCCATCTCGTGATAACGAAGTTGGGCTGCAGCAATCACCTCATTGCCGTCTTGGGCTAAGATGATCAATGGCAGTTTGTCGCGGTTAAGGTAATCTCTAAGTTTGAGTTCTAGTTCTTTAGTACTACGACCCTCACCAATATAACCCCATTGATCGCTATACCACTTTGCGACTTGTGGCAGGGCTGGTTGATTATCAGCAAGTAATACAAATTTCATAGAGGATCCAATAAGAAATTTTCAGATAACTTCAGATTAATGCAGTTGTCGGTAATAGGCTAGATGGTTTAGATATTGAGTTATTAATGCTTTCTATTTTGGAAAATTAGGCCGATTCTGAAAACAAAAAAGCCAGCTTGCGCTGGCTTTTGTTTACTCGGGAGCGAATGCTTATGGACGCTCGAAGATAGTTGCAATACCTTGGCCTAGACCAATACACATGGTCGCAAGACCATACTTAGCATCTTTAGCTTCCATCAGGTTGATAAGCGTGGTTGAGATACGCGTACCCGAGCAACCTAGTGGATGACCCAGTGCAATCGCACCACCGTTAAGGTTGACCTTCTCATCGACTACATCCATCAAGCCTAAGTCTTTTACACAGGGTAGAGACTGCGCGGCAAAAGCTTCGTTAAGCTCGATAACGTCTAGGTCATCAACGGTGAGGCCTGCACGCTTAAGGGCTTTTTGAGTGGCGGGTACTGGGCCGTAACCCATAATAGCGGCATCACAACCTGCAATCGCCATAGAACGAATACGTGCGCGAATTGGTAGGCCTAGCGCTTTGGCTTTCTCTTCTTCCATCACTAGCATGGCTGAAGCGCCATCAGAAAGTGCAGATGAGGTACCCGCTGTCACCGTGCCGTTGGCTGGGTCAAAAGCTGGGCGTAAACCTGATAGTGACTCCATCGATGTTTCAGGGCGGATCACTTCATCATGGTCTACTCTAATCAGGGCGCCATCGGCATCGTGACCTTCAATAGCCACAATCTCGTTAGCGAAACGGCCTTCAACCGTTGCAGCATGAGCGCGTTGATGTGAACGTACGGCAAAAGCGTCTTGTTGCTCACGGGTAATGCCGTGCATCTTACCTAGCATCTCTGCGGTCAGACCCATCATGGCAGAGCCCTTCGCTACGTTGTTGGCAAGACCTGGGTGAAAGTCGACGCCATGGTTCATTGGTACATGACCCATATGTTCAACACCACCTACGATAAAGGTATCGCCTTGGCCTGTCATAATGGCGCGCGCTGCTTGATGCAGTGCATCCATCGATGAACCACATAAACGGTTTACGGTAACAGCACCGACTTGTTTTGGAATGCCAGCGAGTAGGGCGGCGTTGCGGGCAATATTAAAGCCTTGCTCAAGGGTTTGCTGCACACAACCCCACATCACATCTTCAATGGTGTTTGGGTCAAGCTTTGGGTTGCGCTCAAGTAGTGACTTCATTAGTTCTGCAGAGAGGGTTTCTGCACGCACATTTCTAAATACTCCAGCCTTTGAGCGGCCCATTGGAGTACGAATGCAATCTACGATAACGGCATTTTTCATTGTTCTAATCCTTCCTGCTTAAGCCTGCTGGTAGTAGCTGCCATTGTTGGCGGCAAGTTCACGCATAGTGTCGGTTACTTGGTATAGACCACCTAAGTGTGCGTATTTGTCTGCTAGTGCAACAAAGTTAGCGACACCTATGGTATCTAGGTAACGGAATACACCGCCTCTAAATGGTGGGAAGCCAAGGCCGTAAACTAAGCCCATATCCGCTTCAGCAGGCGAAGCGATAATTCCTTCTTCAAGGCAGCGAACTGTCTCGATAATCATAGGGATCATAGTGCGAGCGATGATCTCATCTGATTCAAATGCTTTTTGCTCACCAAACTCAGCTTGCAGTAATTCATAGCTGGTTGGATCTAAATCTTTCTTTGGCTTGCCGCGATGGTCAACCGAATACTGATAGAAACCTTTATTGTTTTTCTGGCCGAAGCGCTCGGCTTCGAACATAACATCGATAGCATCTTTACCTGACTTACCCATGCGGTCAGGGAAGCCTTCAGCCATAACTGCTTGTGCATGATGACCAGTATCTAGGCCTACAACATCAAGAAGGTAAGCAGGGCCCATTGGCCAACCAAATTGCTTCTCCATCACTTTATCGATAGCGGCAAAATCAGCACCATCGGCAAGTAGGCCACTAAAGCCGGCAAAGTACGGGAAGAGTACTCGGTTTACAAAGAAGCCTGGGCAGTCATTAACCACTATAGGCGTCTTGCCCATTTTGCTGGCGTAAGCCACTACTGAGGCAACCGTTTCGTCAGAGCTGTTTTCACCACGAATGACTTCGACTAGCGGCATCTTGTGTACCGGGTTGAAGAAGTGCATACCACAGAAGCGCTCAGGCTTTTTAAGGCTCTTGGCTAGTAGGTTAATTGATATAGTCGATGTGTTTGAAGTGATAATGGCATCTTCACTGACATGCTCTTCAACCTCTGCCAGCACCATAGATTTTACTTTTGGATGCTCGACAACCGCTTCAACGATGATATCAGTATCTTTTACTGGAGCGTAATCGAGTGCTGGAGTGATGTTATTCAGCACCGTAGCCATCTTGGCTGGTGTTGAGCGTCCGCGTTTAACTTGTGCAGTTAATAGCTTAGCGGCTTCACCTAAACCTAAATCGAGTGCGGGTTGGGCAATATCTTTCATCACAATCGGCGTGCCCTTGCTGGCACTTTGATATGCGATACCGCCGCCCATGATGCCGGCGCCGAGTACCGCTGCCGAGTTTACCTTCTTAGCCAGCTTGCCTGCTTTCTTGGCTTTGCCTTTTACGAGCTGGTCATTAAGGAAGATACCAATCAGTGCCTGTGCGACTTCTGTCTTGGCAAGCTTTATAAATGCTTGATGTTCTATTTGTAGTGCTTCAGCGCGGCCGCACTGCGCGGCTTGCTCGATAACGCTAATCACAGCCATTGGTGCTGGGTAGTGTTTACCTGCAATCTTAAAGACCATACCTTTTGCGGTTGCGAAAGACATCATGGCTTCGAGTTTTGGTAGCGTAAGCGGTGCCAGCTTCTTAGCGCGGCGGGTCTGCCAATCAAGTTTTTCTGCCATGGCGTCTTTGAGCATTCTTAATGCCGCGGGTCTAAGTTGCTCTGGAGCAACAACTGCATCGATGGCACCAACTTTAAGTGCGGCGTCTGGACGCTGGTCTTTGCCTGATGTGATCCACTCAAGTGCGTTGTCGGCACCAATTACACGAGGTAGGCGCACGGTACCACCAAAGCCCGGGATAATACCTAGCTTAGTTTCTGGTAGGCCAATACGGGCTGTGGTGTCTGCTATACGGAAGTCGGTAGCTAGAATGGTTTCGCAACCGGCACCCAGCGCAAAGCCATTAATTGCAGAAAGAGTTGGGAAGGGCAGATCTTCTAATTTGTTGAATACAACGTTGGCTTGCTCTAGCCAAGACTGTAAGACTGCATCCTCTTCGGCGAACAATCCTAGGAATTCTGTGATATCGGCACCAACGATGAAAGCGTCTTTCGCTGAACTTAGCATTAGAGCCTTGATGCTAGTGTCTTGTTTGATGCTGTCGAGTGCAGCATTTAACGAGTCGATGGTTTCCCTGTCGAACTTATTAACCGAACCTTGTGCCTTGAAGCACAAATGCGCGATGTTGTCTTCGAGTAACTCAACCTCAATTGTAGGGCTTTGGTAGATCATTGCTTGCTTCCTTATAGCTTAAGTTCACGCTTCAGATCATTAATGATTTTATTATCTGAATGTGACTTTCTTTGTCACGGCAGCCTAGGTCATCATTTGACCAGTTACCGCCCAGTGTGCGACTAATCACAAAAAAATACAACACCCAATTTAAACGGTCGTTTGGTTTTTTCTGTTTGTGAAATTATAACTATTAAAAATCAGTATTTTATTTATAGGTGATTCGATTTTTGATTCAAGAATTGCCTGCTAGAGCTTAGCCGTAAAAGCGAATAACGTGTTTGCCGAAAAATTAATTGGCTATGTGATAGACTGAGTCAGTGTCGATAAATTGGCTAAATAATAACAATAGGGTAACCCTCATGGAACAGTTAGCGCGCCTCTATCATGACCATCTTCGAGTGCTAAATCAGCGTGTCTGCGAAATTCTCTCTCGTGAAAACTTATCGGGGCTCGTTATCCATTCCGGTCAGCCCCATAGACAGTTTTTAGATGATTTGGATTATCCATTTAAGGTGAACCCCCACTTTAAGGCTTGGTTACCCGTTATCGATAACCCTAACTCTTGGTTGGTGGTGAACGGCACTGACAAACCACTGTTAATTTTTTATCGCCCAGTCGACTTTTGGCATAAGGTGGCCGATGAACCTAACGAGTTTTGGGCTGAGCATGTTGATATTAAGTTTCTTACCAAGGCGGATAAAGTCGCTGAATATCTTCCCGCAGATATTGATGAGTGGGCTTATATTGGTGAGCATTTAGATGTTGCCGATGTGTTGGGCTTTGCTCGGAGAAATCCTGATTCGGTATTGAGCTACCTTAATTATCACCGCGCAACAAAAACCGAGTATGAGTTGGCTTGTATGCGTAAAGCTAACGAAATAGCGGTGACCGGGCATCAAGCGGCAAAAACGGCTTTTTATAATGGTGCTAGTGAGTTTGAGATCTTGCAGGTTTATCTGTCGGCTATTTCACAAGGTGAGAATCAAGTGCCTTATAGCAGCATCGTCGCACTCAACGAAAACTCAGCTATTTTGCATTACACCGCACTTGAACATACCGCGCCTGCACAGCGTCGCTCGTTTTTAATCGATGCCGGTGCTAACTTTAATGGCTACGCCTCTGATATTACCCGCAGCTATGCCTTCGAAAAGAATATTTTCGATGATTTGATTACTGCAATCGACAATATGCAGTTACAGATCATTAATCTGATGCAGCCCGGTGTGAGCTATGCGCAATTGCACGTTGAAACTCATTATAAGTTAGCGCAGATCTTGTTGGATTTTGATATTGTCAGCGGCGATGTTCAGGGACTGGTCGAGCAGGGCATCACGAGTGTGTTTTTCCCCCATGGATTAGGCCATATGTTGGGCATACAGGTTCACGATATGGGCGGTTTCCTTGGTGATGATAAGGGAGCGCATATTGCGGTGCCAGAGGCACATCCATTCTTGCGTTGTACCCGAGAGTTAGATGTTAATCAGGTTCTGACGATTGAGCCTGGCGTTTATATTATTGATTCGCTGTTAAATGAACTGAAACAGGACAAGCGCCAATCACAAATAAACTGGAATACAGTAGAGGTGTTACGCCCGTTTGGCGGTATTCGTATTGAAGATAACGTGATTGTTCATCGCGATCGTATCGAGAATATGACGCGTAATTGGGGTCTTAACCGTTAGTCTTAAGCCATATTACGGACAATCGTTGATGATAAAAGGTCTAAAGGTAATCAGTTGAGAGAAATATTTTGAGTGAGAGTTATCTCATCCCTGCAGCAGAGTTACTGATTGAAGAAGAGATAAAGCATAGTCGCTTTATCTCTTTTCTATTTCACTGCCAGTCCAGCGAAGAGCTTAAGTGTGTACTTACTAACTTGAAGGTTGAGTACCCTGGAGCTAACCATTATTGTTACGCGTTTGTCGCTGGAGCACCAAATGACAGCATTAATATTGGTTCTAGTGATGACGGTGAACCTTCAGGGAGTGCGGGGCGACCAATGTTAGCCGCTTTACAAGGGGCGAATATTGGCGAAATCGGTGCCGTTGTGATCCGTTATTTTGGTGGTACCAAGTTGGGTGTTGGTGGATTGGTTAGGGCATATAGCTCTGGCATTAAACAAGCTATTCCTCAAATTGAGACGCAGTTAAAGCAGATCCGTTATCCCGGAAAATTGCTGTGTGAATATCATCAGCTTAAGGATGTTGAGCATATTTTTGCTCAGTTTGATGTGTTGATTGAAGATAAGCAGTTTAGCGACAAAATTGTGATTCAGTTTGCGATCCCCAAGATCTTTAAGGAGCCGTTGAATCTTGATTTGGCGACCATGAGTAAGGGACAGTTAAAGGCGCTATTTGACGATTAGTTTTACAATAAATGATTTTTTATAATCGAGTAGCAGGATTATTCAAGCTTGCGAATCGGTTGTGAACTTTTTTTAATAAGTATGCGAGAATGCGCTTGAGTAAGGCGCTAGCGATGGATACCAATGCAATATCGAACAATTATAAGAATTACTGGCCTATTGATGGGGCTGTTTTCTTTATCTTTACTTCCTCCAGCTCTTGTTGCTGTTATCTATAAAGATGGCGGCGGCATGGCATTTATTCAGGCTTTTGTATTGTGCCTGATTTTGGGCTTTACACTCTGGTATCCCAACCGCTCGCATCGAAAAGATCTGCGAACCCGAGAAGGTTTCTTGCTGGTCGTTATGTTTTGGGTCGTGCTGGGCTCCATCGGTGCCGTACCGTTTATCTTCTCTGGCCAGCCCTCTCTTAGTTTAACCGACAGTTTTTTTGAGTCTTTTTCAGCGCTGACGACGACGGGTGCGACAGTGATTGTTGGCCTAGATAGCCTGCCAAAAGCGATCCTATTTTATCGCCACCTGTTGCAGTGGCTAGGTGGCATGGGGATCATTGTATTAGCCGTGGCTATTTTGCCTGTACTCGGTGTCGGGGGAATGCAGCTTTATCGCGCCGAAATGCCGGGGCCAGTTAAAGACAGCAAGATGACGCCGAGAATTGCCGAAACCGCTAAGGCGCTGTGGTATATCTACTTAGCGTTAACGGTCGCCTGCGCCGTTGCCTATTGGCTGGCAGGAATGGATGTTTTCGACGCTATCTGTCACTCATTCTCGACCATTGCCATCGGTGGCTTCTCTACCCACGACGCGAGTATGGGTTACTTTAATAGCCCAACAATCAATTTGATCTGCGTCGTGTTCCTGTTGATTGCCGCGCTGAACTTTAGCCTACACTTTGCCGCATTCTCACGCCGTGGTATTAACTTACGAGTCTACTTTAAAGACGCCGAATTTAAGGTACTAATTGCGATTCAGCTGGTACTAACGGCCATCTGTTTTGTCACACTTTATGGCTCCGGCATTTATGACTCGGCAGAAGAAACCTTCGACTATGCACTGTTTCAGGCGGTTTCTATCTCTACCACTGCAGGTTTTGGTACCGAGAGCTTCCACGCTTGGCCATTGTTCCTGCCGATATTGTTAATCTTCTCTAGTTTTATTGGTGGTAGTGGTGGCTCTACTGCTGGTGGTATTAAAGTTATTCGGGTGATTTTACTCTTGCTTCAAGGTTCGCGTGAGCTTAAGCGTTTAGTTCATCCACGCGGCATGTTCTCAATTAGAATTAGTGGTAATGCACTGCCTGATAGAGTCATCGATGCGGTGTGGGGCTTCTTCTCGGCTTACGCCTTAGTCTTTGTGGTATGTATGCTTATTCTGATGGCGTTAGGAATGGACGCCATTACCGCATTTAGTGCTACTGCGGCCTGTTTGAATAACCTCGGTCCAGGTCTTGGAGAGGTTGCAAGTAACTATGCGAGTATCGGCGATGGCGAAAAATGGGTGCTATTGTTTGCCATGCTATTTGGCCGTTTAGAGGTATTCACCTTGCTGATCTTATTTACCCCCACATTTTGGAAGAACTAAATCGGGAGAGTTCGTACCGTTATTAAGGGCTAAGCTGGCGTTAATTTTCAGCGAGTATAGTGAGCTGAATACAGACCTTTGACCCTAGCTTAAATTAAGATTTTGAATCTAGTTTGAATCGGAAAATAGTAGGAAATTAATGAACAACACACTAATTATTTACTCGACAGTTGATGGCCAAACTAAAGCGATTTGTGAGCAGATCAAGAAGATTAACCAAGCGCAGAATGCCAAGGTTACGTTAGCCTCACTCGATGAGGCTGAGTCTTTAGGATTAGCACAATTTGATAAGATCTTAATTGCTGCTAGCATTCGTTACGGTAAGCATAGACCTGAGCTGTACCAGTTTATTAACCGTCATCACGCGGTACTGGATGCCAAGCAAAATGCATTTTTTACCGTGAATGTGGTTGCTCGCAAGCCTGAGAAAAATACCCCAGAAACTAACCCCTATATGAAGAAGTTTTTGCAGTTATCGCTATGGCAGCCACAGCAGTTAGCCGTATTTGCGGGTAAGATTGATTACCCTAAATATCGCTTGTTCGATAAGGTGATGATCCGCTTTATTATGTGGATGACCAAGGGCCCAACCGATACTCGCGGAACCTTTGAGTTCACCGACTGGAACAAGGTCGATGAGTTTGCCCACGCATTTGCGGAGCGTTAAATCTGCAATAGTTTACGAACAAAAAAGCCTGCTTAATTGCAGGCTTTTTTGTTATGAATTTTTGCTAAGCGCAATATTTACGATGCAAGATGGAGATCACTTCGGTGACCTGCTCATTCTTTAATGTGTAATACACGATCTGTGAGCTCTTGCGGGTCGCGACTAAGTCTTCAGAGCGCAATACGGCTAAATGCTGTGATAGCGCCGACTGGCTGAGAGGAACCGTTTTATTTAACTCGGTTACGCTTAACTCTTTATCCAGTAACAAGCACAAAATCATTAATCGATAGGGGTTCGCGATAGCCTTAAGCCACTTTGCTGCACTTTCGGCATTGGTGACCATTGCGCTGGCGTCGATTTCTTTTTGCATACGATTACTTACTCCATCGCCTTTAATTAGTTTATTCTAATTGAACTGGTCTTATAAAACAATCTACTTGTTGAGCATACTTGTGGATTACGGTTATCTCAATTTTTGATGTCGATAATATGAGCTACACCTAATTTGTGATCCATTATCCTTTAAAAACTGCGATTTGCTGTAACAATGGATTTAATAACAAATTTTCAATTGGAATACAGATGAAATCAGTTCTGGTACTTTATTATTCTCGTGGCGGCCATACAGCTAGAATCAGCCGCGCTATCTCCGACCACTTAGCTAGTCAAGGTCACCAGTGCGACATGATGCATATTAGTGAGGCGAAGGCCGAAGGTGTCGATTGGGCTAAGTATGATGTTGTTGCTCTCGGTGCTTGTGTACTTTACGGCAGCTATCATAAGTCTGTATTTGAATTCGCAGCAGCGCATCAAGCTGAATTAAGCGCGAAAGCCTCAAGCTTCTTCAGTGTCAATGTGGTTGCGCGTAACCCAGAAAAATGTGTGCCAGAAAACAATAAGTATCTACAGAAGTTCATTGAGCTATCAGCGTGGAAACCTAACGACGTGAAGGTGATTGCTGGTAAGGTTGATTACCCTGCTTGGCGTTGGTATGACAGAATGATGATCCAATTGATCATGAAAATCACCAATGGCCCAACTGATCCAAAAGCTGTGATTGATTATACCGATTGGGATGATGTTAAGGTCTATGCAGACCATTTGGTTAGTTTAGCGAAATAAACTCATTAATAAAAAAGCCGCATTTTATGCGGCTTTTTTATATTTTAAAATTGACGATTTAGTACTTCCAGAAGCTTGGATGAAATAATACGGCAACAGTTAAGATTTCAAGCCGTCCCAGTAGCATGCCTATTGCGAGCGCCCATTTGGCAACATCGGGTAGCGACGAGAAGTTACCTGCTGGGCCGATGGTGCTACCTAAACCCGGGCCAACATTGGTTACCGCAGTTATTGCGCCAGTAAAACTCGTCACTGGATCGAGACCTGTCAGCACCAAGATGATAGATAGAACCACAATCACCAACACAAATAATAGAATGAAGGTGACCAGTGAACGGACGATATCCCCCCTAATAATATGGTGATTGTAGCGCTCTCTAAAAACGCCATTAGGGTGAAACTGCTGCTTAAGCTGCTCACGCATAATCACGCCAGCAATTTGAAAACGGAAGATTTTAATTCCGCCAGAGGTTGAGCCCGAGCAGCTACCAACAAACATCAAGAACAGAAAGGCGATATTTGCGAGTGCACCCCATGCCGTATAATCGGTAAGACCGTAGCCAGTTGTCGTCACTACTGACACCACATTAAAGCTGGCCAAGCGTAGGGCATCGAGAGGGGCTATATCTTTACTGCTCCAAAGCCATAAGGCTAATGCGCAAGAAACAAAAACCACAAACTTTAAGAAGCCTTTTACTTGAGCATCATTCCACACATTTACTGAGCGTTGCTGCACCATATAAACAAACATGAGTAGCGGCAATCCGCCAGCAATCATAAAGATGGTACCGACCCAGTGCGCCTCATTTGAAAACGCCGCCATTGATTTGTCTGAGGTAGAGTAACCACCCGTTGAAAGGGTGGTCATGGCATGGTTAATCGCATCAAACCAGTTCATGCCGCTGCTGTGGTAGGCCAAAAAGCACAGAAATGTCAGTAGGCAATACACAATAAACAGGTTCTTTGCCATATGCTGAGTGCGTGGGGTTGTTTTGTCACTCCAGTCTGAAGACTCGGTCCTAAACAGCCGCATACCACCGACATTTAAGAAGGGCAGTACGGCCACGGCCATTACGATAAAACCTATCCCACCTAGCCACTGTAGCAGTGAGCGCCAGATAAGAATGCTGTGATCCATGCTGTCGAGCCCCGATAACACGGTTGAGCCAGTAGTGGTGATCCCCGACATGGTTTCAAAGAAGGCGTCGGTATAGTTGATACCGTGATACAAGGTGAAGGGCATTGCAGCAAATAAGCTAACGATAATCCATGTGAGACAGGTCAGCAGGAACATATCTCGGATATTGAGATGAAGTTTACTGCTCTGGCCTTGATGCATACAAAAGCTGGCTGCGCTGCCCGCAACCAGAGAGGAGACCATAAATGCACCGACTGTTTCTTCGCCATAATAGAGGGCGAAGGCTCCAGGAATTAACATAAACGCGGTGAGCGTCGACAGGAAAACTCCCAGAATAAACAGTAAAGGACGATAGTTCAGCACTATTACGCTCCTAAACGTTTTTAAAAGAAAAAGGCACTCGGTTGGAACAGCTTCTCAACCTCACCAATAAACTTCTTGTTTACCAAGAAGAGGATCACATGGTCGCCTTGTTCGATAACGGTTTTATCGTGGGCCATGAGTACTTCTTCATCGCGCACAATGGCGCCAATGGTTGTGCCTGGTGGTAATTTGATTTCGCTGATCTGCTTACCAACGACCTTTGAGGTATTGGAGTCGCCGTGAGCAATCGCTTCGATAGCTTCGGCCGCACCGCGACGCAGTGAGTAAACGTTGCAGATATCACCTTGGCGAATATGCGTCAGTAGAGCCGAAATCGTGGCTTGCTGTGGTGAGATGGCGATATCGATATTGGCTTCCTGCACAATATCAACATAGGCTTCACGCTGAATCAGCACCATGACTTTTTTAGCGCCCATGCGCTTAGCAAGCAGGGCGGCCATGATGTTAGCTTCATCGTCGTTGGTCACGGCAATAAATACATCGGTTTGGTCGATATGTTCTTCGAGCAGCAACTCTTGATCTGAGGCGTCACCACAAAATACCGTGGTATTTTCTAGTCTCTCTGATAACTCTTCGGCGCGCTCTTGCTTACGTTCAATCAACTTGACTGAATGGTTACGTTGTAACTGTTTGGCAAGGCCTAAACCGATATTACCACCACCGGCAATCATGATATTACGGTAGGAGTTATCCAGTTTTTGCATCTCACTCATTACCGCACGCACATGGCGACTGTCGGCCACGAAGAAGACTTCGTCATCGGCTTCGATAATGGTGGTGCCGCGAGGCATAATCGGTCGACCTTGTCTAAAGATGGCCGCGACCCGGGTATCAATATTGGGCATATGCTCGCGCAGTGCTGCTAATGCGTTACCCACTAATGGACCGCCATAGTAAGCACGTACGGCAACTAAACTGAGTCTGCCCTCGGCAAATTCAAGCACCTGCAGTGCGCCTGGGTATTCAACTAAACGGCCGATGTAAGCGGTGACTAGCTGTTCTGGTGCAATTAGCTCATCAATAATAAACCCGCCACGTGGGCGATTGTCTGCATTTTTGGTTTCGCTATCGATAAACAGTTTGTCGCGTAGACCTAGATATTGTTCTGAACGAATTCGGGCAATTTTGGTGGGAGTACCATAGAGCGAGTAGGCAATCTGGCAGGCAGCCATATTACATTCGTCGCTATTGGTCACCGCGATCAGCATGTCTGCGTCTTCGGCTCCCGCCTCTTTTAATACACTTGGGTGAGCACCATGACCCACAACCACCCTTAAATCGTACTTATCTTGCAAGCTACGCAGGCGGTTTTTGTCGTGATCGACAATGGTGATGTCATTGTTTTCGCCAACTAAGTTTTCGGCTAACGTGCCACCAACTTGTCCCGCACCCAAAATGATAATTTTCATTGCCGTTCTAATCCTTCACTAGGCGAGCGTAATAAAAGCCGTCCATGTTGTCTTGCCCCGGAACAATCTGCCAACCAATATCATCTGGGTTAGCTTGTTGTTCAATAGGTACTAAGGTCGCGTCAGGTGTTCTGGCTAAGAAGGCACTGACTTGATCTTTGTTTTCCTGTGGTAAAATCGAACATGTGGCATATAAGAGTGTGCCACCGGGCTTTAACCACTTCCAGCAATGATCGAAGATTTGCGACTGCAACTGTGCCAACTCTTCGATGTCGTTGTTCTTTCTTAGCCATTTAATATCTGGGTGACGACGAATAACGCCGGTTGCTGAACAAGGTGCGTCGAGCAAGATACGGTCGAACTTATCACCTTGCCACCAAGAGTCGATATTGGCGGCATCGCCATGTACTAGTTCTGCTTTGAGTGACAAGCGATCGAGGTTTTGCTGCACACGTTCAAGACGTTTGGCATCAAAATCTACCGCAACCAGTTTAATATCCGGTGCTAGCTCAAGTAAGTGACAGCTTTTACCACCGGGAGCTGCACAAGCATCGAGTACCAGCTCATCACCTTGTGGTGCCAGTAATGTGGCTGCCCATTGGGCTGCACCGTCTTGCACCGATGCCGCGCCAGATTCAAAACCCGGTAGCTGCATCACATCTCGTGGGCTGCTTAATAGGATTGAGTCAGGGCTATTGCCTGCTTGTGCCTCAATATCTAATCCTGCTAGCGCCTGCAAGTAGGTCTCTCGAGTTTGAGACTGCTGGTTGTTACGCAACCACATAGGTGGGCGCTCATGGCTTTGCTCGATCACGGTTTGCCAGTTATCCGGATATGCTGCCTGTAGACGCTTAATGATCCAAGCTGGCGTGTTATAAGCTAAGGTGTCGTTATCGGTCGATAATGGCTTTTCTTGGCGCTGAATATTACGTAAGACGCCATTGACCACCTTAACTAAACCCTCAAACTTTAGCTGACGACAGGCTTCGGCAGTTTCAGAAATTGCCGCATGGCTAGGAATACGAGTGAAGTACAGCTGATAGCAACCAACAAGCAGTAGTTGGTGCACTATGCGCTGCTTACCTTTCATCTGTTTGCTCATGCAGTCGCTGACTTGTTTGTCTAACTGTGGCAAATGACGCATTACGCCATAGCAAAGCTCGGCAAGAAGCGCCTTGTCTTTACCACTGTCGAGATGTTTTTGCTGAACAGGCAGTGCCACAGAAAGTGAGATACCTTTTTCTAGCACCTGAAAAACGACCTTAGCGGCCAAAGCTCTTAAGTTCATTAGCGATTAAGCCTCTTGATTGTCGGTGCTAGTCAGTACAGTGCCTGGGGTAAACCAGTCTGCTCTAGAGTTTAGGATGTCGGCAACACTTAACGGCTTTTTACCTGGAAGCTGCATCTGGGTGATGATGAGTACGCCTTCACCCGTAGCAATGCTAATGCCGTTTTTATCGGCTGACAAAATTGTGCCCGGTAACTTTGAACTGGTCTCATCGCTCACATGGCTCTGCCATACTTTAATGGTATTGCCTTCATGCTCGTAGTGACTAACAGGCCAAGGGTTAAAGGCACGGATCTCACGCCATAATGCCGTTGCCGATTTAGACCAATCTAGACGCGCTTCCTCTTTTGACAGTTTCTCAGCGTAATTGGCTAAGCTCTCATCTTGTTTTTCTGCAGGCAGGCTATCTTGTGCAATACCCGCTAGTGCTTCAATAAGTGCACTTGGGCCTTGCTCTGCTAGCTTTTCATAAAGGGTTGCCGAGGTATCGCTGTCTTCGATTTTTAGCTGAGTTTTTAACAGCATATCACCGGTATCTAGACCAATATCCATCTGCATAATGGTGACGCCAGTTTCACTGTCGCCTGCCCATAGTGCGCGCTGAATCGGTGCGGCGCCACGCCAGCGAGGCAAGATTGAACCATGAACATTGATGCAACCAAGACGTGGCGTATCGAGTACCACTTTTGGCAAGATAAGCCCATAAGCGACAACAACCATAATGTCAGCATTTAAGGCGGTAAGCTCTGCTTGAGCATCTTCATCACGTAGCGATTTAGGTTGAAAAACTGCGATGCCATTTTCAAGCGCTAATGCTTTGACTGGGCTAGCTTGAAGCTTTTTACCGCGGCCAGCAGGTCTATCAGGCTGAGTATATACCGCAATAACATTATGCTCTGAATCGATTAGCGCTTGAAGATGGCGTGCAGCAAAGTCTGGCGTTCCTGCAAAAATGACATTTAATGGTTTCAAAAATTTATCCTTGTTTGGCTTCGAGACGAGCGGCTTTTTCTAGCTTCTGTTTGATACGTTGACGCTTGAGTGGTGACAGGTAGTCAACAAATAGCTTGCCCGATAGATGGTCTAGCTCATGCTGTAAGCAGATCGCAAACAAACCATCAGCCTCTAAAGAGAACTCATTACCATCGCGATCGAGGGCTTTGATTGTTACGAACTCGGCGCGGTCGACTTTAGCGTAGACGCCAGGAACAGATAAACAGCCTTCTTCGTTACAGAAGTCACCACTTTTGGCAACAATCTCCAAGTTGATGAACACTTTAGGACGCTCAACATCATCTTGAAGATCCATAACGATAAGTTGATGGTGGTAATTAACCTGGGTTGAAGCTAGACCAATTCCCTTCTCTTCGTACATCGTTTCGAACATATCGTCGATTTGTGTTTGAAGAGCAGCGTTAAACTCTGCGATCGGCTTTGCTACAGTACGTAATCTTTCGTCTGGAAATTGTAAAACTTTTAATAAACTCATACCTAAACTCTTAACAAGTCTGTCAAATCTGAGCCAGTTAGTTATACTGACTTTGGCTAATGGCTCAATTTTAGTCGTTAGCGGCATTCAATAACAGCAAAAGCTCTATATATACCCTAATAAAAGAGCAAATAGCATGGACACCCTGATGAAACGGTTAATATTACTTGCTTCACTTATAGTTGGTTGCACCTCTGTTTTCGCTGATACATTAACCCTAAAGTCGGGGCACCCTGATTCTTATGTGGTTGAGAAGGGGGATACGCTTTGGGATATCTCTGCATTTTTCCTCAAAGATCCATGGCGTTGGCCTAAGTTGTGGGGAGCAAACCCCCAAGTTGCCAATCCTCACCTTATTTACCCTGGCGACAAATTGACTCTGGTGTTTATCGATGGTGAACCTCGTTTAGTCGTTAAGCCCCATGTCAGAAAAAGCCCTCAAGGACGTATCTCTCCCAAAGATGGTGCTATTCCGGCGATAGACCTCTCTTTAATCCAACCTTACCTATTGCAGAACCGGGTAGTTGAAGCCGATTGGTTCGAGCTACAACCCAAAGTGATGGGCGGTGAGAGCCCCTCTAAGTTCCATGTGGTTTCAGACATTATTTATGTGCAGGGTGAGTTAACCGTTGGCGATAAGCTTGGCGTTTATCTCGATGGTCGAACGTTCAAAAATACTGACGGTGAAAACCTAGGCTTAGAAGTGATTTTATCGGCTTCAGGTCGAGTGGTAGAGTCGGGCTCAATCTCTAAGGTGGAGTTACTCAGTAGCCTGCAAGAAACCGCGGCCGGTTATCGCGTACTACCAATTGAAGATGACTCGCTGATGTCTGCGTATTTTATGCCGAGAGCGGCTGAGCTTAAAGAGCCTGCGACAGTATTGGCGTCGGGGAAAGATATTCGCGAAATGGGTAAACTCGATGTGGTTTACTTAGACAGGGGCGCTACTGATGGGCTCGAAACAGGGCATGTGTTTTCAATCTTTAAAAATGGCGAAGTTGTGGTGATCGACGGTGATGGTGTGCCTGTGCAGCCCCACGATCGTAATCGCTACGAGAAAATGTTGGCCAATATATCTTCTGACAGCGCTGTTAAGATGCCAGATCTGTATCGTGGTAAACTGATGGTGTTTAAAGTCTTCGATAAAACTAGCATGGGCATCATCTTAGTTAATGAGCGTCCTGTGCGGGTGGCTGATAAGTTGGCTATTCCTGATTCGCTGATTAGTAGCGAGTAGGCTAAGGTTAGTTATACTCATTGTATCGATGCCATCTTAATGATGGCATCGTCTTTTAAAGGATAAACCATTAACGATAAACTGGTCGATTGGCTAGTTGTTTCAGCTGTATCTGGGCTAGGACCCGCTCGGATTAAACAATTAATAAACTACATGGATGTAGCAGAGTTAAGGCAAAGGTTAGCGCATGAGCCACAAGCGCTGCCACTACCGGAATCGTTACTACAATCCAATTTATCCCCTGATTATGCGTTAGTTGATGCGGCGTTAACCTGGCAGCAAGCAGCAGATAACCATCATCTAGTGTGTCTAGGAGATCCTCTCTATCCTCCGCTATTGAAACAGATAAATGATCCTCCCGCGGTACTGTTTTTAAAAGGTAACCTTGATGCTTTATTGTTTCCAGGTATCGCTGTTGTCGGCAGCCGTAATGCGACCCTTGGTGGCAAAAAAGTGGCTTATGAGTTGGCTATCCAGTTGGCCTTACATAGTCTGGCGATAACTAGTGGCATGGCTTTAGGGATCGACGGTGCTGCGCATCAAGCGGCTATTGATATTGAGAAACCGAGTGTAGCGGTGCTGGGTACCGGTGCGGATGTTATTTACCCCAAGCGTCACCGATCTATTTATCATGATATTCAGAAAGATGGCTGCATATTGAGTGAATTTTGGCCTGACGTTAAGCCCTTTGCAGGAAATTTTCCGAAACGAAACCGTATTATCAGCGGTCTAACTATAGGGACCTTAGTGGTTGAAGCAAGCTTGAAAAGTGGCTCATTAATCACGGCACGACTGGCTAACGAACAGGGGCGAGAGGTGTTTGCAGTACCAGGGAGTGTGCTAAGTGGCCAAAGTGAGGGGAGTCATCAATTACTGCGTGATGGTGCTAAATTGGTGGAGTCCGTGGCTGATATTTTAGAAGAAGTTACCGCTTTATCGCAGTTTCACCTTGAAGAACTAAGATCGCGTCACCATATAGGGGGGGAAAGCGCCTCTGATTTGCCATTTTCCTCGCTGTTAGCTAGTGTAGGCTATGAGACTACAACGATAAACGATGTGGTCGAGCATAGTGGAAAAACCATAGAGTTAGTATTGGAGCAATTGCTTGAACTCGAGCTGCAGGGGTGGATTACTGCAGTCCCTGGTGGTTACATAAGACTAAAGAGGAGCTAGCCATGTTTGATATCCTCATGTATTTATTTGAAAACTATGTTCATAGTGAAGTCGAATTATTAGTAGATCAAGACGAACTCACAAAAGAACTCACTCGCGCCGGATTTCATCAAAGTGAAATCATTAAGGCACTTTCTTGGTTAGAGCGTTTAGCTGACATACAGGAAGCGGGCACGCCTTACCTCTGTAACCATGATCAGCAATCATTCCGTATTTACACCAAAGCTGAGATGGAAAAGATTGACGTCGAAAGCCGTGGTTTTTTACTGTTTCTAGAGCAGATTAAAGTGCTTAGTGTTGAGACTCGTGAAATGGTGATCGACCGAGTCATGGAAATTGATGAACCGACCTTAAATCTTGATGATCTTAAGTGGGTTATCTTGATGGTGCTATTTAATGCTCCGGGTCATGAGTCTGCCTATGAGCAGATGGAAGATCTTATCTTTGAGCAGCCAGATGGGCGCTTGCACTCATAGTCTATAAAGAACCTAAAACAAAGGAGGCCTAAGCCTCCTTTTTTGTACATGGATGTATTTATCCCTGAACGCAAGGATTGCGTAGGAAGGGATTTGTGTCAGGCGATAAATATTCCATACATTTATTCGCATTTCCTCTATCCCTAGAGGTCAGAACACTTATGCCAATTTGCCATGGATGGACACAAATTGGCTTTGTGTATAGAAGCTGTTACTCCCTCCAGCGCAGCCCCTGTTCTTAAGGGGTAGATTGGAGGGAACTTTTCAGCCACAGACTAGAACTTCAGGTGGTTCTCGCCATGAGCTAAATGCTGTGGCTGCAAATAGTCTCGGTAGTCATAACGACCCTGCTTGTGCAGTCTTGGCTTAGTTTTCTCTTCGTTATCATCAAACTCGCCAACTTGAGTGTCTAGCCAAGTTGAAAACTGTGCTTGATGCTGAGTAAGGGAGGCCATCAACTGGTCATAGCCTTCAAAGTAGTCCGTTTTCAAGTAGTGGCTCAGCTGAACAAACTCGCTATGGTAGTTTTCAACCAGAAAACGAATCGCCATGTAGCTCCATTTATAGGTTCTATCTTGGCCATCTTTATATTCGGTGGCAAAGATCTCTTCTAATGTAGGAGCTTCTCCGATGTCACGCTTAATAACACGAAGAGCAGAAGGGTTGTCATCACCTTTAGAGATGTATTCGGCTAAACCTTCTGACCACCAGACCATTTTCTCAGGAAAGTGTCCAAAGCCAGCGTATTTTACAAAGTGACCATCTAGGTAGTGCACATATTCATGGTTCAAATTCCAGACTTTGAATTCTGGCTCAATCCACCATTGGCGGTAAGCAAAGAAGGTCGCTTGGTTGCCGGGTTTTGAAGGCGTGCCTTCAATATACATACCGCCATTATCGGTATTGATATCGAAGATGAGCTGGCCATTAAGGTGGTACTGGCTCCAGTTCTTAAACGCGACGACCCTAAGGGCGGTATTAAAGTCATTTGGTGCAGGCTTAAGCTGGGTTTTTAGCACACTGTGGAAGTTAGACTCTTGTGATGTTAGCTTTTTACAGCTCTCGGCAAGCTCTTGCTCGTTGAGATCTTGAGTCAGTATAAATAAGCTGTCAGAGCAGTGATGTTCAATGGGGAGCGCGGTTTTAAGTTCTGGAATACGGCATATATCGCTATTTTCCTCACACAGTTCTTGGCCAGCAAATACGTTGACGTGAAAGCCTGCAGTATAAGCATCTTTAGCGGCATCACCACGAAGTGTTACATCGGCTTTAGCAATCGCCGCAACAGCGGCGTCGAGGGCTAGCTCTTGCTCTGTGTCTTCGCCATCTTCTGATGATGGTAGTGCTAAACGATAAAGGGCTAATGCCCAGTAGGCATTAGTGCGTGGCCAGTCGTTGTTTGCGCGAATACTTTCTGCGCTTGCTGCAAAATCAATAAGGGCGCTGTTTAAGTCTGTAGCTAACAATACTTTGTTTAGTTCACCATCGACCTCTTTGCGGCTCTTGTTAAGTAAGAATCCATAGGCCTTTAAGGTTTCTAGTAGTGCATAATCATTGGCTTTATTGGGTGTTGATGCTGCCAATTGCTTTAGTTGTACCTCTAACTGAGGCAGTAACGGAGCTAAGGCAGGGGCTGCGTCGTTATTAGCAAAATAACGGTATAGGGTGACGGCATATTGCTCTTGTAAGCGGACTTGAACATCGAGAAGTCCAGAATCACTGATCTCTTCAAGTGCTTCAGCTAAAGCTGCAATATCAGCATCACTTAAGTCATCTACTGGCCCGTAGTAACTGAAGGCTCGAAAGTAGTAAAGCAGTTTATCAATCACCGCAATGTCTTTGCTGCTCGCAAGCGCAAAGCTGGCTTGAGTAAACGCATCAGTCGTTAATAGTGGGCTTTGGGCATCAAACAGTGCTGTTTCTGATGCGGCGTTAATCTGATTAACGAGTTGTGGGTTGGCGTTTTGCTGCTTAACACTGGCGCAGCCAGAGAGAGAGGCTAGCAGACTCGCTATAATAGTAATAGCGAACTTAGAGGGTGTATTCATTTTTATCCCTTTATATTTATCCCTTTATTGTATTGAATACAATATATCATTGCTTTTTACGAAATTCTAACACTGGAATATAAAACTTAATCGATTCCTTGGTAGAATAGCGCTATATAGATGAATTGAGATAACCATGGCTAAAATCGATCAGCAACTGTTTACTACGCACGAGCACGCTCTTGAGAAAGAGTTTGAGCTGTGCCCTAAGTGTGGCTGTGAGTTGTCGGTAAAGCACAGTAAGCACGGTGGTTTTATTGGATGTAATAACTATCCAAGCTGCGACTACACAAGGCCGTTGGTGCAGCATGAGTCAATCGAAACACAGGTGATTCAAGGCTCGGTTTGTCCTGACTGTGGCAATGAGCTGGCTGTGAAGTCAGGTCGCTTTGGTATTTTTATTGGCTGTACTAACTATCCAGCCTGCAGTCATATCGAAAAACATGATAAAGCTGATGCTGAAGATGAGATAGCCTGTCCTAAGTGTAAAAAGGGACATATCGAACACAGAACCAGTCGCTTTGGTAAATCCTTTTACGCCTGCAGTGCTTATCCAAAGTGTAAGTTTTTAGTCAACTATCCTCCTGTCGCAGAAACCTGCCCTGATTGTGGCTGTGGTATTTTAGTTGAACGCAAAGGGGCGGCAGGTATGCGCCTAGAGTGCCCTGAAAAGACTTGTAAATATAAGCGCCCTGTTTAAATAGTCATATTAACTTTCACTAATGCCGCTTTTGCATAATCATAGCGACATACATCGCGCGGATTAATATAAGGTGAAGAGAGACAAATGTTAGAAGTATTGCCTGCAGACGTCGCAGAGCTTGTTGAACAAGGTGGCGTCATCGCCTATCCAACAGAGGCGGTATATGGCTTAGGATGTGATCCCGACAATGACGATGCCATTGAACGCTTATTGGAAATAAAACTGCGCCCTTGGCAGAAAGGCCTCATTTTGGTCGCTGGCGATTATCAGCAATTATTGCCTTATATTGATGAATCTCAGTTAAGCGCAGAGCAGTTAGCGTTTGTTCATAGCAAGTGGCCGGGACCTTTCACCTTTATTATGCCGGTTAAGCCTGGTCTTTCTAATTTGCTAAGTGGCAGTTTTGACTCGATTGCTGTGCGAGTGACTGCCCATGAGGGCGTTAAAGCCTTATGTGCAGCAATTAATAAACCGATAGTTTCAACAAGCGCAAACTTGACAGGCCAAGACCCTGCATTATCTGGAGCCGCGGTTAAGCAGCAGTTTGAAGGTATTATTGCGGGCTTGGTGATAGGTGACTTAGGGATTCAGGCGTCGCCATCAACAATTATCGATGCCAAGAGTGGACAAGTTATAAGAAAAGGCTAATCAGCTTCAACGAGGAATGATATGAATGCACCAGATTCAACACTAGTAAAAGCTTTCTTACTAGATCTTCAACATCGAATTTGTAATGGACTCGAGGCCCTAGATGGTTCGGCAAAATTTGCTGAAGACGCTTGGAAGCGTGAAGAGGGGGGCGGTGGTCAAAGCCGTGTGTTGACTGGTGGTACTGTCTTTGAACAAGCTGGCGTTAACTTTTCCCATGTAATGGGGGCGTCTATGCCCGCATCGGCAACGGCGCATCGCCCTGAACTTGCTGGTCGCAGTTTTGAAGCTATGGGGGTGTCCTTAGTTATTCACCCAAATAATCCTCATATTCCAACGACGCATGCCAATGTACGTTTCTTCATTGCTCATAAAGATGGGGCCGATCCGGTATGGTGGTTTGGTGGGGGTTTTGACTTAACACCTTACTACCCTTATCTAGAAGATGTGGTTGAGTGGCACCAAAGCGCTAAGTCATTGTGTGAGCCTTTTGGCGACGAGATTTATCCTGAATATAAGCAGTGGTGTGATGAATACTTCTTCCTTCCACACCGCAATGAAACCCGTGGTGTGGGGGGATTGTTCTTTGATGACCTTAACAAGCAAGGTTTTGATACTAGCTTTGCCTTTATGCAGGCCGTCGGTAATGGTTTCTTAACTGCTTACGCACCTATTGTTGAGCGCCGTAAAGATACTGTATATGGTGAACATGAACGTCAATTCCAACTCTATCGTCGTGGTCGTTATGTTGAATTCAATTTAGTCTATGATCGTGGCACCCTGTTTGGTCTGCAAACTGGAGGACGCACCGAGTCGATTCTAATGTCTATGCCGCCGTTAGTGCGTTGGGAGTATGCTTACACGCCTGAAGCGGGTAGTGCAGAAGCGGCGCTTTATAGTGACTATCTCAAACCAAGAGATTGGTTAACCCTTTAAACAGACGGTAAAGGCACAACGCGGAGCTGAAAATAACTGGGGTAGAGTCGCTTGCCTGAGTCAAAATCCACGTTACACTACTATTTTTGGATGGCTAGAGTAGAGAACATGACTGAACGATATGCAGTATTTGGTAATCCGATAGGGCACAGTAAGTCTCCAAAAATTCATACAATGTTTGCCAAAGAGACTGGACAGTCATTAAGTTATGAGGCCATCTTAGCGCCCATCGATGCATTTGAGGCAAGCTTTAAAGAGTTTGCTGCTAATGAGGGGTATGGCGCAAATGTTACTGTCCCATTTAAAGAGCAAGCGTTTAGCCTGTGCGATGAACTCAGCGAGCAAGCTCAGCTGGCTGGAGCGGTGAATACCTTATCAGTATTAGCCGATGGTAAAATTCGCGGCGATAATACCGATGGCCTAGGTTTAGTCGCCGACCTAAAGAGAAATTTAGGAGACTTGTGTGGGCTACAGGTTCTATTAATTGGTGCGGGTGGTGCTGCGCGAGGTAGTGTGTTGCCATTATTACACTCTGGCATTGCTAAGTTGACGATTGTCAATCGCACTCAAGCAAAGGCAGAGGCGTTAGTGGAGATCTTTACAAGCTATGGTGATGTAACATCTCTACCAATAACTCATGTAGGGCAAAGCTATGACGTTATTATTAACTCAACCTCTTCAAGTTTATCTGGTGAAGTGCCAAACATTAGTCCTGATACCATTGCGCCGCATACCGTTTGCTACGATATGATGTATGGCAAACAGTCGACGGCTTTTAATCTGTGGGCGAAATCACTAGGAGCAGGCCAAACAATAGATGGCTTAGGCATGCTGGTGGGACAAGCCGCAGCAAGTTTTTCCATTTGGCGCAAGGTGACACCCAGTGTTGAGCCTGTTCTGGCTCAGCTTAGATCAGAACTCATAGGCTAAACGAAAGTCAGAGCTTTAATCGAGATAAAGATGAACCAAAGTATTCTATTTCCGGATCTGCAAGATTGGGATCAACAAAGCCAAACCATTATTTTCCCGGCACAAGTGCAAGGGGCTAATGTCGAGTGTCGAATTAGCTTAGCAAAACTCACATCATTGTCATCAGCAACGATAAAGCCAGATGAGCAAGATATTGAGAGTAAGGTACTAGCCTTATTTGATGAATATCGATTTGATATAGAGGAAGAGGTTGAAGCTCTCATCGAACAGGAGGCGTTCGATGAGCAAGGTAAAGTTATTCTTTTATAGCGGCTTTATATAGGAGATATAGGAAGCTATGTCGTTAACCCTTGTTTACTCACCTTCTTGCAAATATTCATTCTTCAGCCTGACATAATTGTCAGCAGATTGCGGCAGGAAGGCTAGCTCAGCATCTGTAAGTGGACGAGCCTGCTTAGCTGGGCTACCTACATATAGAAAACCACTCTTTAATACTTTTCCTGGCGGTACGAGAGAACCAGCGCCAAGGATGACATCATCTTCTAATATTGCACCATCTAAGATGATCGCTCCCATACCGACCAAAATACGATTACCGACTCGGCAGCCATGCAACATAGCCTTGTGGCCAATCGTGACATCATCCCCAATAATCAGCGGGTGACCGTCAGGTAGTGAGGGCGACTTGCGGGTAACATGCAACACGGTACCATCTTGGATGTTCGACCTCTTACCTATATAGATATGATTAACATCACCCCGTGCAGCGACTAAAGGCCAAACACTGGCGTCATCATCTAGAGTGATATCACCGACTAGAACGCAAGCCTCATCAACATAAACATTACTTTTTAGTGTTGGCACTATCCCTTTATACGGGCGCAGTGAATTATGGTTTCTTGAACTAGGCATCTAAAAGTCCTTAAAATGGCGTTTTTTTGCATTATAATGCCTAAAAAGTAGCTGGTCAGGGTGTTTTGTCAGCAAACAGTAATAAATAGACCGTTTTATTCAATATCACCCTTGCGCTCATCTAGAAACTCCCTATAATGCGACCCCACTGACACGGCACAGCAGGCCAACTACCCAGCGTAAACGCTAGATAGTACGGGACTTGCAGCACAATCAGTCACTCCCTTCTCTTTATGAAAAAGAATAGAGTGAGAGTTAAAACTCCACGGAGATTTGATTCAGGTGACAAACGCTTTAAGAGCTTCGGGTTTTGACTTCTGCTTAAGAAATCAGCGCTTGAAAAACTTCTTAAAATAAGCGCTTGACGCCGCCACTGGAGAGTGTAGAATACGCCTCCTCAAGCCAACGACCTAGCGTCTTAGGCTGCTAACTGAAAGACTTGTTCTTAATAGGATTAGCACGCTCTTTAACAATATGACAAGCAAATCTGTGTGGACACTCACAGAGATTAAGTTATTCGAAATTGCCTCTCACGAGGCAATCAAAAAATTACTTAATGAATGAGTGTTCATAGCAATATGTAATACAGAATTCGTTGAGCCGCTGATTTAACCTTACTTGTAAGGTGGAAGAAGCAAAAAAACTTTAATTGAAGAGTTTGATCATGGCTCAGATTGAACGCTGGCGGCAGGCCTAACACATGCAAGTCGAGCGGTAACACAAGGGAGCTTGCTCCTGAGGTGACGAGCGGCGGACGGGTGAGTAATGCCTAGGTATCTGCCCAGTCGAGGGGGATAACAGTTGGAAACGACTGCTAATACCGCATACGCCCTACGGGGGAAAGGAGGGGACCTTCGGGCCTTCCGCGATTGGATGAACCTAGGTGGGATTAGCTAGTTGGTGGGGTAATGGCTCACCAAGGCGACGATCCCTAGCTGGTCTGAGAGGATGATCAGCCACACTGGAACTGAGACACGGTCCAGACTCCTACGGGAGGCAGCAGTGGGGAATATTGCACAATGGGCGAAAGCCTGATGCAGCCATGCCGCGTGTGTGAAGAAGGCCTTCGGGTTGTAAAGCACTTTCAGCGAGGAGGAAAGCTCAAGCGTTAATAGCGTTTGGGTGTGACGTTACTCGCAGAAGAAGCACCGGCTAACTTCGTGCCAGCAGCCGCGGTAATACGAGGGGTGCAAGCGTTAATCGGAATTACTGGGCGTAAAGCGTACGCAGGCGGTTTGTTAAGCAAGATGTGAAAGCCCCGGGCTCAACCTGGGAACTGCATTTTGAACTGGCAAACTAGAGTCTTGTAGAGGGGGGTAGAATTTCAGGTGTAGCGGTGAAATGCGTAGAGATCTGAAGGAATACCGGTGGCGAAGGCGGCCCCCTGGACAAAGACTGACGCTCAGGTACGAAAGCGTGGGGAGCAAACAGGATTAGATACCCTGGTAGTCCACGCCGTAAACGATGTCTACTCGGAGTTTGGTGTCTTGAACACTGGGCTCTCAAGCTAACGCATTAAGTAGACCGCCTGGGGAGTACGGCCGCAAGGTTAAAACTCAAATGAATTGACGGGGGCCCGCACAAGCGGTGGAGCATGTGGTTTAATTCGATGCAACGCGAAGAACCTTACCTACTCTTGACATCCAGAGAATTCGCTAGAGATAGCTTAGTGCCTTCGGGAACTCTGAGACAGGTGCTGCATGGCTGTCGTCAGCTCGTGTTGTGAAATGTTGGGTTAAGTCCCGCAACGAGCGCAACCCTTATCCTTATTTGCCAGCACGTAATGGTGGGAACTTTAGGGAGACTGCCGGTGATAAACCGGAGGAAGGTGGGGACGACGTCAAGTCATCATGGCCCTTACGAGTAGGGCTACACACGTGCTACAATGGTCGGTACAGAGGGTTGCGAAGCCGCGAGGTGGAGCTAATCTCACAAAGCCGGTCGTAGTCCGGATCGGAGTCTGCAACTCGACTCCGTGAAGTCGGAATCGCTAGTAATCGTAGATCAGAATGCTACGGTGAATACGTTCCCGGGCCTTGTACACACCGCCCGTCACACCATGGGAGTGGGCTGCACCAGAAGTAGATAGCTTAACCTTCGGGAGGGCGTTTACCACGGTGTGGTTCATGACTGGGGTGAAGTCGTAACAAGGTAGCCCTAGGGGAACCTGGGGCTGGATCACCTCCTTACCTATACGACTAACTTGATCGTTGTTGAGTGTTCACACAGATTGCTTGTTTGTCTCTACTTGTAGAGATGAGCGACAAAATATCCTGCCTTAGTTGCAGTTGATATCGTTCTTTAAAAATTTGGAAAGCTGATAGTGTTAATCTGAAAGGGATAACAGTTACGATTTATCGTGTTGTTATTTATAGGATTAGCGCGAAATTAAAAAATTGAGTTCTAAAAACACTTAACATTAAGTGTCTTAGCTTGTTGTTTAACATTAACTTGTTGAGCAATAAGATAAAAATTCTAATTTTGGCGAAAGTAGAAACCATTAGTTACAGTACGGCTGTGTTGAGCTTACCCGCTCAAGACAACGAGTATTTCTCATAGAGACTTATTTGGGTTGTATGGTTAAGTGACTAAGCGTATATGGTGGATGCCTTGGCAGTCAGAGGCGATGAAGGACGTAGTAACTTGCGAAAAGCGTTGGCGAGCTAGTAACAAGCATTTGAGCTAACGATGTCCGAATGGGGAAACCCACATGCATAAGCATGTATCACTACATGAATACATAGTGTAGTGAGGCGAACCCGGGGAACTGAAACATCTAAGTACCCGGAGGAAAAGAAATCAACCGAGATTCCCCTAGTAGCGGCGAGCGAACGGGGATTAGCCCTTAAGCGTAGAGGGTGTTAGTGGAATGTGTTGGAAAGCACAGCGGCACAGGGTGATAGCCCCGTACATGAAAACTAACTTTACGTGAAAACGAGTAGGACGGGACACGTGACATCCTGTTTGAACATGGGGGGACCATCCTCCAAGGCTAAATACTCCTGACTGACCGATAGTGAACCAGTACCGTGAGGGAAAGGCGAAAAGAACCCCTGTGAGGGGAGTGAAATAGAACCTGAAACCGTATACGTACAAGCAGTGGGAGCGGTTCTTGAGACCGTGACTGCGTACCTTTTGTATAATGGGTCAGCGACTTACATTTTGTAGCAAGGTTAAGCGAATAGCGGAGCCGTAGGGAAACCGAGTGTTAACTGCGCGTTTAGTTGCAAGGTGTAGACCCGAAACCCGGTGATCTAGCCATGGGCAGGTTGAAGATTGAGTAACATCAATTGGAGGACCGAACACACGTATGTTGAAAAATGCGGTGATGACTTGTGGCTGGGGGTGAAAGGCCAATCAAACCGGGAGATATCTGGTTCTCCTCGAAAGCTATTTAGGTAGCGCCTCGTACGAATACCATTGGGGGTAGAGCACTGTTAAGGCTAGGGGGTCATCCCGACTTACCAACCCTTTGCAAACTCCGAATACCAATGAGTACTATACGGGAGACACACGGCGGGTGCTAACGTCCGTCGTGAAAAGGGAAACAACCCAGACCATCAGCTAAGGTCCCAAAGTTATTGCTAAGTGGGAAACGATGTGGGAAGGCTTAGACAGCTAGGATGTTGGCTTAGAAGCAGCCATCATTTAAAGAAAGCGTAATAGCTCACTAGTCGAGTCGGCCTGCGCGGAAGATTTAACGGGGCTAAGCAATACACCGAAGCTATGGGTACTAGTGCTTGCACTAGTGCGGTAGAGGAGCGTTCTGTAAGCCGTTGAAGGTGAAGGGGTAACCCACGCTGGAGGTATCAGAAGTGCGAATGCTGACATGAGTAACGATAAAGGGGGTGAAAAACCCCCTCGCCGAAAGACCAAGGGTTCCTGTCCAACGTTAATCGGGGCAGGGTGAGTCGACCCCTAAGGCGAGGCCGAAAGGCGTAGTCGATGGGAAACGGGTTAATATTCCCGTACTTCTGCTAACTGCGATGGAGAGACGGAGAAGGCTAGGCTAGCGCGGCGTTGGTTGTCCGCGTTTAAGGTTGTAGGCTGTACACTTAGGCAAATCCGGGTGTACTTAAGGCTGAGAACTGATGACGAGTCACTAAGGTGATGAAGTAGTTGATGCCATGCTTCCAGGAAAATCTTCTAAGCTTCAGGTTAGTAGGAATCGTACCCCAAACCGACACAGGTGGTCGGGTAGAGAATACTAAGGCGCTTGAGAGAACTCGGCTGAAGGAACTAGGCAAAATGGTACCGTAACTTCGGGAGAAGGTACGCTCTTAGTGGTGATGGGACTTGCTCCCTAAGCTGCCGAGAGTCGCAGATACCAGGTGGCTGCAACTGTTTATCAAAAACACAGTACTGTGCAAACTCGCAAGAGGAAGTATACGGTATGACGCCTGCCCGGTGCCGGAAGGTTAATTGATTGGGTTATCTTCGGAGAAGCTCATGATCGAAGCCCCGGTAAACGGCGGCCGTAACTATAACGGTCCTAAGGTAGCGAAATTCCTTGTCGGGTAAGTTCCGACCTGCACGAATGGCGTAATGATGGCCACGCTGTCTCCAGCCGAGACTCAGTGAAGTTGAAATTGCGGTGAAGATGCCGTATACCCGCGGCTAGACGGAAAGACCCCGTGAACCTTTACTATAGCTTGGCACTGAACATTGAACCTACATGTGTAGGATAGGTGGGAGACTTTGAAGCTTCGTCGCTAGATGGAGTGGAGTCAATCTTGAAATACCACCCTTGTAGTTTTGATGTTCTAACCGCGGCCCCTGAATCGGGGTTCGGGACAGTGCCTGGTGGGTAGTTTGACTGGGGCGGTCTCCTCCCAAAGAGTAACGGAGGAGCACGAAGGTTGGCTAAGTACGGTCGGACATCGTACGGTTAGTGCAATGGCATAAGCCAGCTTAACTGCGAGACATACACGTCGAGCAGGTACGAAAGTAGGTCATAGTGATCCGGTGGTTCTGTATGGAAGGGCCATCGCTCAACGGATAAAAGGTACTCCGGGGATAACAGGCTGATACCGCCCAAGAGTTCATATCGACGGCGGTGTTTGGCACCTCGATGTCGGCTCATCACATCCTGGGGCTGAAGTCGGTCCCAAGGGTATGGCTGTTCGCCATTTAAAGTGGTACGCGAGCTGGGTTCAGAACGTCGTGAGACAGTTCGGTCCCTATCTGCCGTGGGCGTTGGATGATTGAAGGAAGCTGCTCCTAGTACGAGAGGACCGGAGTGGACGAACCGCTGGTGTTCGGGTTGTCATGCCAATGGCATTGCCCGGTAGCTACGTTCGGAATCGATAACCGCTGAAAGCATCTAAGCGGGAAGCGAGTCCTAAGATGAGTCATCCCTAGGAATTTAATTCCTCTAAAGAGCCGTTCGAGACTAGGACGTTGATAGGCAAGGTGTGTAAGCGTTGTGAGGCGTTGAGCTAACTTGTACTAATGACTCGTGAGGCTTAACCATACAACCCTAATGGGTTTTGTATGAGACTGATGTTTCAACAGACACCAGAGTTAGAATTTAAGCACTTAATGTAGTGTGAACTCAAAAATAATTTCAATTACTTGCGCTAGCGAGTAACAGCTTTTCAAATTTACCGAATTTGTCTGGAAACCATAGAGCTGTGGCACCACCTGAATCCATTCCGAACTCAGAAGTGAAACACAGTATCGCCGATGGTAGTGTGGGGTCTCCCCATGTGAGAGTAGGTCATTTCCAGGCGCTAAACATTGCTTAACTCAAAGAGATAAGCGAGTCTCCTAGCCCTGACAAGCTAGCGACTTAAAAAGAATTTAGCATTATGCGTAAGCACTTTGCTAAAGGAGCGGTAGTTCAGTTGGTTAGAATACCGGCCTGTCACGCCGGGGGTCGCGGGTTCGAGTCCCGTCCGCTCCGCCAACATAAAGACGAAAGCCTCATCGAAAGATGAGGCTTTTTTCGTTTAAGCATGACGATAAGCCCTAACGCTTCTTGTTTATAAAGAATGTTAGGGCTTTTTCGTATCCGTTATTTAATAAACAAAGGTGAAAGCTTCAGCACTTCTTATTGAAAATAGTTCAGAGGCTTTTCATTGTGCGTAAAAAGTTCAATAGAAAGTCGCATACTGATCACGGATTTACAAACTGATTAATGCCTTGCTGTATAGTATGTGAAGTGATACAACTCTCTACTAGTTTATAGAGCTATAATGGGTGCCGTAAGAACTAAGGTTATAAGATGAATTGTCGTTTAGGTTGTGGTGCATGTTGCATTGCGCCATCTATTACTACTCCTATTCCAGGTATGCCAGATGGAAAGCCGGCAGGGATTAGATGTATACAGCTAGATGATAGCAACTTATGTAAATTGTTCGGACAGCAACAAAGACCTGCCGTATGCGGTTTGTTCGCGGCAACCGAAGACGCTTGTGGTAAAACCAATGCTGAAGCTCTGTGGTTAATCGGGTCTTTAGAAATGGCTACAAGCGCCTAAAAAACCTTTAGAAATTTTCGTTCAGATACTTATTTTACGGATTGTTAATCGATGCAGTTAACTCGTTACACAGATTATGGCTTAAGAACGCTGATGTATTTAGCGGTGAACTCCGAGCGAGAGTCGCTTTTCCGTATCTCTGAGATCACAGAAGTATTTGACCTGTCTGCCAACCATATTTCTAAGGTTGTACATCATTTGGGGAAGCTAGGCTATTTGCAAACCGTTCGTGGTAAGAGTGGCGGTTTTAAACTTGCTAAACCTGCAGCTGAAATCAATATCGGTCAGGTGGTACGGGCTTTAGAAAACTCTTTGGCGCCTATCGACTGCAGTAAGCCATATTGCTTGTTTACCCCAGCTTGTAAGCTAAAGGGAGCATTAGGCGATGCCGTTAATGCTTATTTGGCTGTGCTAGATGCCTATACTCTAGATATGATAGTAACAAACAAGCAAGAGCTTAAGTCGCTACTGCCAGATCTGTCTATCTCAATCTTGCAGTAACGCTTGGTCTGCTAATGATTTGGTGGCTACACGTTGCGGTAATAACTGTGAGGTGGGCACCAAGTCGATATTACTACTCTGCAAACGGTGTAGATTCTCATTGAGAAACTCGATTGTTTCTGGGTATGGGTGCGCTATGACCACAATATTGCGCTTAGTGTGTGCCAAAGAAATAGCATAGTTAAACTGTTTTTCTAATCCTGCTGGCGATCTATCGTTATCTAGAAATATCTCCCTTCTTAATAGTGGTACACCCATTGACTCCGCTATTGCACCTGCTCGAGTATATTTGGTCGTCATGCTATCGATAAAATATAAATTGTGCTGCTGCAACGACTCCATAACCCAACGCATGGGGCTATTAAGCTGGGTCAGCAAACTTCCCATATGATTATTAGCGCCGCTAGCGTTAGGTACGCTATTGATAGAGTCTGCTATTTGGGTCTTCAACTCTGTTTCGCTCATAGTGTTAGTTAAAGCGCCGGGACCAATAGCCTTGCCATTTAGCGCTTGCATCGGCAGGTGGACTAAAACTTCATTCCCTTGTAGGTAAGCTTCTCGGGCGAGACTTTGGCCTAATGGCGTGTGCGGCAATATAGAAAGAGTGATGTTGGCGGGCAAACTCAACACCGCCTTATCAGATTGACGATATCCGAGATCATCAATAATGATGGCCATTTTGCTGGCGAATACACTCGAGCTTGGTAACAATAAAAAGATGAATAATAGAAAGTAGCGCACAGGTTATTATTTTTCTGCTTGAATCCATGCTATAGCCGAGCTGACCAATTTATCTTGAGCAACAGACTCACGGAGTGAATTTTTTTCGATTATAGGCATACTTTCCTCATCTGATACAGCTTCTAGTTCGATTTTTATATCTGGTTCAATACCTTTCGAGTTAATGTCTTTACCGTTTGGTGTCGTGTATTTGGCTATTGTTAGCTTAATGGCATTGCCATCCATCAGGGTCGGAATAAGACTTTGTATGGTGCCCTTGCCAAAGCTAGTTTGGCCGATTAACTTGGCTCGACCATTTTCTTGTAAGGCTGCTGCTAGCACTTCAGATGCAGACGCAGAGCCTTTATTTATCAGTACCGATAGCGGAATGTTAGTTGCCATAGTTTGCGGTGAGGCGTAATAGTCAGAATTTGCATCGAAGAAGCGCCCCTCAGTCGCCACGATCCGTCCCTTGTCGAGGAATATGTCGGCAACGGTAATTGCTTGGTCTAGTAGCCCTCCAGGGTTATTTCTAAGGTCAAGAATAATGCCGTTTAGCTTCTCTGATTGCCAAGCTGATAGCTGTTTGACAAGCTCTTGAGTGGTATTCTCTTGAAAACTCGAAAGACGGATATAGCCAATCTGATTGTCGAGGATCTCGGCCTCGACAGAGTTTATTGCGATAAGGCTCGGACTGATGGTAACAGAGTAGTGTACATCTGAGTTGGCTCTCACCATCTCAAGTTCAATGGGCTGGTTATCTAAGCTATGCTGCTTGATCTCATTGAGAATACTCTCTAGTTTCTCTGCGGTAACTCGTTGTTTATTGAGTTTGATGACTCGGTCACCCGGTTTAATCCCAGCCGCTTCTGCAGGTGACTCTGCGAAAGGCGTAACTATGGTAATTTGGTCGTTATCAGTCGCTATTTCAACACCAAAACCGAAGTATTCACCACTGTTGAGCTCTTGCATACTGGTAAAGGTTTGTTTATCTAGGAAGCTTGAGTAGGGATCGAGCTTATTGAAAATGCCTTCGATGGCAGCCTCTATAAGTTCCTCTTCTGTGAATTTTTGTACGTAATAGGTCTCTACAGTGTCGATGATATCGAGAAGCACTGGGTAACTTAAGTGAGACTTATATTCTTGGGTGTGTTCTTGTCCGGATAGGGTAACCGATAACCCTAATGCTAACCCCACTGCAAGACAGCAAAAGTAACGAATGCACTGTGACATATTAACCCCTCATATATTAAGGGGTTATATGGTCTAACGTTTGCAATACCTTGCAGGATCGACAGCTTGCCCCTTGTGCCTTACTTCAAAGTATAGGCCAGGCTCTGTCTGTCCACCCGAACGCCCGACTAAAGCAACCGGTTCTCCTTTGCTAACAGAGTCACCCGCGCTCTTTAGTAATGCTTGTGCATGACCGTATAAACTCATGTAGCCTTTACCGTGATCGACCACTAAAACCATACCAAAGCCGCGTAGCCAATCGGCATAAATCACCTTACCGCCAGCAATTGCGCTCACATTTTGGCCTTCATCGGCTGAAATGATGACGCCTTTCCACTTCACCTGGCCGGAGCGTCTACTACCAAAGGCTGATTTTATATGCCCCTTGGTGGGCCACTTTAGCTTGTTACGGCTAGATAGTCCTTCGTATGACGGGTTGTTCTTCATTGCAAGTAAGGCTTGCTCGACCACCCTCTTAAGGCTGGCTTCTTCAATTTGTAGTTGCTCTAGTTTTGCACCGCTATTGTTTAAGGTTCTTTGCAGTTGTGTCAGAGTATTCTGTCTTTGCGACTGTTCTTGATTGAGCTTTTTAGCTTGCTGCTGCTGTTCAAGCACCAGCTGATTCAGACGATTTTGTTGTTCTTGCTGATCCGCTTGAATTTGGTCTAACTCTTTTAAGGTTGTCTGTAATTGGTTTATTGAGTCGATACGAGCATTATTCAAATATTGATAATAAGCCAGAAGGCGCTCAATACTTGCTGGGGACTGCTGATTTAACAGCATTTTTGTGTAATCGTGATTTCCTGCTAAATAGGCACTCGCGAGTTGATTTGACAGTGATTTTTGTTGTGCTTTTTTTAGTTTATCTAATTGAACATGTTTTCTGTCTAGTTCAGCAATTTTCTTATCAGTTTTAGCTAGAGCTTGCTTGGTGGTGTTTACTTTTCTTGCTGCTTGAGCAATCGCTTTTTCATCATCTTTCAATAAAGAGACCAATCGCTCCCTTTGTTTACTGGTATTTTTAACCGCAGACTGTTGCTTGTTTATCTGCACTTGAATCGATTTTAGCTCAGACTGACGACGCTCTAGATCCGTTGCGTTAACCGTTAAAGGAAGTGATAGAAAGCCAGCAATAATGCTGGCTTTTATAAAAAATCGAATGTTCACGTGTTATACCAATTCCATTAAATAGTTGCTCATTCAGCGGGAATTAAAATCACTTTAGACAAGCAAGTGGCTTGTAGCTAATAGTGATTCTATATTGAAAGCCACATGTGCCGTATTAAGTGATTTTAAACCCGCACAGCGTGAGCTTCTCAGGACTTTCACTGCTGCGTTGCATTGTCTCAAAAGGGATAACCATTTCTTCCACAATGCGCCTTGAATTGAAAGCCCTGAGAAAGCTCTGAATTGAGCACATCTTTAGTGGAGTTGGTATATTACTCTTTGAGTTGTATTATTGAGCGGCCTGTCATCTCTGCAGGCACTTCTTGTCCCATTAAGGTTAACATAGTCGGCGCTAAATCACTCAAACGTCCACCTTTTTCGATCTCTGCGTCACGTCCAACATAGATTAATGGTACTAACTCACTAGTGTGGGCGGTGTGTGCTTGACCGGTTGACTCATCGGTCATTTGCTCGGCATTGCCGTGATCGGCGGTAATTAAGCACTCTCCACCGACTTTCTCTAGCGCTTCGACAATACGACCAATACAGCTATCGACAGCTTCACAGGCTTTTACTGCTGCATCGAAGTTACCAGTATGACCCACCATGTCACCGTTAGGGTAGTTACAGATGATGACATCGTATTGTGTTGACTCGATAGCTTCCACTAACTTATCGGTCAATTCTACTGAACTCATCTCTGGTTGCAGGTCATAAGTCGCAACTTTAGGAGATTGAACCAGAATGCGATCTTCGCCCTTGAACGGCTCCTCTTTACCGCCGTTGAAGAAGAAAGTCACATGAGCATACTTTTCTGTTTCAGAGATACGTAGCTGAGTCAGATCTCGATTCTGTAGCGTCTCACCTAGCGTATTAACCAAGTCGCTTGATGGATAAGCGATAGCGGCTTTTATATCGGCGGCATATTCAGTTAGCATCACGAAATTAATTTTCGGCGTGACCGCTCGCTTGAAACCATCAAAGTCGGCATTTATAAAGCTGCGGGTAATTTGACGGGCACGATCGGCACGAAAATTCATGAAAATCAGCGCATCATTATCTTCTAGTTTTATGATGTTGCCCTGTGCATCGGGAATCGCGGTACTACCAACAAACTCATCATTTTCATCACGAGTATAAGCAGCTTCGATACCTTCGACTGCACTGGTTGCTTGGTGCAGACCTTTGCCTTCCGTGATCAGTTCATAGGCTTGTGATACACGATCCCAGCGATTGTCTCTGTCCATGGCGTAATAACGCCCTATTAGAGAGGCTACCTGCCCAGTGCCTAAGGTCTTGAATAGCTCTTCAAAGTGAGCAAGTCCTGGCTTCGCGCTGCGAGGCGGGGTATCGCGACCATCTAAAAAGGCATGCAGATAAACTTTCTTGGCACCACGCTTCACCGATAGACGGCACATAGCTTCGATATGATCTTGGTGACTGTGAACGCCGCCAGGAGACAAAAGCCCCATGATATGAACTGCAGCATCAGCCTTGATCGCATCATCGATGGCCTTGATTAGAGTCGGATTAGTATCAAACTCGCCATCATCGATAGCCTTGCTAATGCGAGTTAGCTCTTGATAAACGATGCGGCCAGAGCCAATGTTGATGTGGCCGACTTCAGAATTACCCATTTGGCCATCAGGTAGACCAACATCGATGCCTGAACCTGAGATTAAACTATTTGGATATTTGGCAGTTAACTGGTCTAGAACCGGTGTGTTGGCATGAAAAACAGCATTTTTCTGTGTGTTTTCACGGTAACCCCAGCCATCGAGGATCAGCAGTGCCAGTGGGCGTTTGCGTGTCATCATGGTAGTACCTTTAAGTTTAAAAAATAAGATTGAAATCGGAATTGGTTAAATATTACTACCAATTGCAGTACCGCATAAAGAAATTTACCTAGATTGCTGTTATCGAATTGCATGATAGGGACTAATTCAAGCCTGCTTACGGGCGTCAAGCGTGACTAACGCTCTGTATTCTGTCTCAAGCAATGGTATACTCTGTGCCCTCATTATATTTGGCCCTGAAAATAGTAGGCAGTTAACGATGCAAGAATATATGGAATTTTTTAAAGCGAACCCGATGTTAAGTGTGGCTTGGGTTGGTTTGTTTATCGGACTTATCGTCATAACGATTAAGACAAGTGTTTCTAAAGTTAAAAATGTTGATCATCAAGAAGCGACTATGATGATCAACAAACAAGACGCTAAAGTGGTTGATGTGCGCGGGAAAGAAGAGTTTAAGAAGGGTCATATCGTTGGCGCTATCAACCTACCGCTAGCCGATATAAAAAATAATCAGCTTAAAACCCTTGAAAACTCAAAAGCGAGTCCCATTATAATGGTATGCAACGCTGGCATGACTTCGTCTCAAGCTGCTCAACTGATGGTTAAGCACGGTTTTGAAAACGTGACTAATCTGAAAGGTGGTATGGGTGAATGGCAGTCAAATAATTTGCCTGTTTCAAAAAGCAAAAGATAGAAGTGTTGGTGTAGCCATTGTTTTTTTGTTGAGAAATTGATTAGAGTGTTAGCTCTCAACTTATTATGGTTACCGGCATTGAACTGAGGGGAAGCTCCCTCCAAAAAAGCGTCTGTTGACTAAATAAATCAAGAACCGGGACAGTAAATTAGGTGTTTACCTAAGCTTACCAAGCCCTGAGACTGGCTCTTTTTAAGTAGCCTCATTAACTTTTTTAAAGGTAGGATAGTATGGCTGAAGTAGCAAACAACGAACAACAAGGTCCACAATTCAACATTCAACGTGTTTACACAAAAGATATCTCTTTTGAAACACCAAACAGCCCAGCTGTTTTCCAAAAAGAGTGGAACCCAGAAGTTAAGCTTGATCTAGATACTCGCAGCAACAAACTATCTGATGACGTATATGAAGTTGTACTGTCTTTGACTGTTACAGCTAAGAACGGCGAAGAAACTGCATTCTTATGTGAAGTTCAGCAAGCGGGTATCTTCGCTATCGCTGGTCTAACTGAACAGCAGCTAGCTCACTCTCTAGGTGCATACTGCCCTAACGTTCTTTTCCCATATGCTCGTGAAGCAATTGGTAGCTTAGTTAGCCGTGGTACTTTCCCACAACTAAACCTAGCACCAGTTAACTTTGACGCACTATTTGCTCAGTATGTTCAACAGCGTCAAGCTGCAGCAGCTGATGCACCAGCAGAAGAAGCTAACGCTTAATCGCATGAAAAACACTGCCGACATTACGGTACTGGGGGCGGGCTCTTACGGGACCGCCCTTGCCATTTCTTTAGCGAGTAATGGCCACAGAACCATGCTTTGGGGACACGAACCCGAGCACATAGAAAACCTGAAAAACGACAAGTCTAACGAAGCGTTTTTACCGGGTATTCCACTTCCTGACCTGCTGATCCCTGAAGCTGATTTAGCGACGGCTCTAGCTGCATCTAATAATGTACTAGTGGTCGTACCTAGCCATGTATTTGGTTTGGTACTGAGCCAAGCCAAACCGCTTCTGCGTAAAGATTCGCGTATTGTTTGGGCTACTAAAGGCCTAGAGCCTGAGACTGGCCGTTTAATACAAGATGTTGCCCGCGAAGTGTTAGGCGATGAGTATCCATTAGCTGTGTTATCGGGACCGACTTTTGCAAAAGAACTTGCTGCAGGCATGCCGACTGCGATTTCGATTGCGGGTACCGATCCTCAATTCACTAAAGATTTAGTTGAATTGCTGCACAGCCCTAAGCGTTTGCGTGTCTACGCCAATGATGACTTTATTGGTCTGCAATTGGGCGGCGCAGTTAAAAACGTTATTGCTATTGGCGCGGGTCTTTCTGATGGTATCGGTTTTGGCGCTAATGCTAGAACGGCTCTTATCACCCGCGGCCTAGTTGAGTTGACTCGACTCGGTGAGGCTATGGGGGCACAAGCCTCTACCTTTATGGGAATGGCCGGACTCGGTGATTTGGTACTAACGTGTACCGATAACCAGTCTCGTAATCGTCGCTTCGGTTTAGCATTGGGCAAAGGCTCAGATGTTGAAGCGGCTCAAGAAGAGATTGGCCAAGTGGTTGAAGGTTATCGCAACACTAAAGAGGTTTACACGCTAGCTAAGCGTTTAGGCGTCGAGATGCCGATTACCGAGCAGGTTTACCAAGTTCTGTATAAGGGTAAGTCTCCAGTAGATGCTGCTAAAGAGCTGCTCAGTCGTGAGCAGAAGTCTGAGACATCGTCGGCAGAATAGTGTTTTAGCTATTAGACTGAACAACTTATAGAGTTGATTAAAACCGAAGCCTAGCTTCGGTTTTTTGTTTTTCAGCGTCAGCTCTCATTGGGATTAGCACTTGCCTGAACAAATCCCACCTCTTGCCGTCTATGGTGCAGATGTTGGTAGTGGCATAAGTACTTCCCTGTATAGAAAACAGTGCTAAAATGGCGCCCTTTTTTATACCTAGCGTTTACGGACGATAGATAGAGCTTATTTAGGAGTTTTCGAGTGAAACATCATGACGTCATCATTATTGGTGCTGGAGCCGCTGGCCTAATGTGCGCTGCGACTGCGGGTTACCGTGGTCGAGATGTATTGGTGCTCGATAACGCTAAGCAAGCGGGTCGCAAAATTCTTATTAGTGGTGGTGGCCGCTGTAACTTCACCAATCAAAAGGTTGAGCCTGCAAACTTTATTTGTAGTAACCACCACTTTGTAAAGTCAGCCCTTGCGCGTTACCGCTCGAGTGACTTTATCGAACTAGTTGAACGCCACGGTATTGAGTATCACGAACGCGATCACGGCCAGCTGTTTTGTAATGACTCGGCCAAAGAGATCGTCACCATGCTGCTTACCGAGTGTGAGTGGGCTGGCGCGCAGATTAAATTACGCACTGAAATCAGTGAGATCACTAAAAATAGCGAAGGTCTGTTTGAAGTCTTGACCGATAAAGAGCACTACAGCTGTCAATCGCTAGTTATCGCAACGGGTGGTCTGTCTATGCCAAAGCTTGGTGCCTCACCTTATGGTTACCATATTGCGGAGCAGTTTGGCCTAAAGGTATTGTCGACTCATGCTGGTCTCGTGCCTTTTACATGGCATAGTGAGCAAAAGCAGCGCTTTGAGCCGCTATCGGGTATTGCGGTGCCAAGTACCATTACCGCTAAAGATGGTACGCAGTTTAGTGAAGCGCTTTTATTCACTCATCGAGGCTTATCGGGTCCGACCATTTTGCAGATCTCTAATTACTGGAACCCTGGCGAGGCGATCAGTATCAACCTTCTGCCGGGTGAGGATGTACGCGCTAAGATCCAACAAGCACTTGAAGCTAGCCCGAAACAGAGCTTGCGTAATGCCTTGTCACAATGGTTGCCTAAGCGTTTAGTCGAAGTGCTATTTGACGAGAGCTTGCTTAATAAAGCTCTCAATCAACTTGTGCATGCCGAGCGTGAACAGTTAGCGCTGGATCTTGAGTCATGGACATTAGTGATGAATGGCACCGAGGGCTATCGCACCGCAGAGGTTACATTAGGCGGCATCGATACCGATGAATTGTCGTCAAAAACCATGGAAGCCAAGTCTGTCCCTGGCTTATTTTTTGCCGGTGAAGTGATGGACGTCAGTGGCTGGCTGGGAGGCTTTAATTTCCAGTGGGCTTGGAGCTCGGGCGTTGCGGCTGGACAGGCCGCATAAGCAGTACAGTAGCATTCTCCTTTGCACACCTCTTCTGGGTATCTAGCTTTAATCGGTTAGATACCGTTTTACATCTCCCATCTTAGAGTCCTAAGTGATCAAAATAATCGTCTGAGGCTAAATGTTGAGCATTGATAGCTGGCGCTCAACTCTGTATCGTATTGATTATTCATGGGGGACTCCGCTTTCTTAACTCTTTAGATAAGCTTATTGCAAAGAAGAACACCCCCTATTATTTAAGTAAGAAATGGATGTATTACTTATGAAAAAGCTTATTGCGGCGAGCATATTGGTTTCGCTCTCCTCTGCTGCGAGTGCGGATGAGCAAGAAACACTTGATATGAGCGATCCTACCGCCGTCTATTCTTCGCTGGGCATTTCAGTCGATACGAGAGAAGACCTTGATGTGAATGGTGGCTTTGCTTGGGGTGTGAATCAGCTACTGATTGAAACTAAGGGGGGAGGAGACTCTGTTAGTCTGACCTATGCCAGAATGACGGAAGGTTCGGGCTTGTATGCCGAGACCACCTTTAATAAAGATCTGCGCTCAGTCAATGCTGGTTATATTACGACGTTTTCACTGGCCGAAAGCATGAAGCTCTACCCTGTGATTATGGGGGGATATATCAATGATGAAGTCAGTGATGATGTGACACCGATTATGAGTACTGGGTTTTATTTTAGATATAACTTCGGATCAGGTTTTCATCTAGGTGTCGATCCCTTCTACACCATAGGTACCGATAGTTTTGACTCCTTTGTCGTCGACACCTTTTTGGGGTATCAGTATAAGAGCCACCGTTTTCGTGTCGGTATCGACGAGGATAAAGAGGTGAGTCTAGAGTACAAGATCGCCTTCTTCTAGAAACCCTGTCTATTATTAGTTTTAAAGCCCATAAAACAGGGCTTTATTATCTCCTCCTCCCGACAAAAAACAGAGTCGTTTTAGTAAGTAACAGACTTGATTAGTCAAAGATTAGGCGTATTGTGATTAAATACGGCGAGTCTGCTACAAGTGATTAAGGATGGTTTCTGTGCGCATACTGATGATGATTTCTCTGTGCCTAACGCTTAATGCATGCGATAGCGGCGCAAAACATGTGGCGTTAGGTAGTCTTGAGCGGCAACGTATCGCACTGACGGCAACTACCAATGAGGTTGTGGTCGCCTTACCTGTAGCGCAAGGTAGCATAGTCACCAAAGGCACTGTGCTGGTGCAACTCGATGATACACAGCAAAAATCCCACGTCGCCAAGGCATTGGCTGATGTTGCTCAAGCCACTGCCAATTATGAGAAATTACTTAAAGGTGCCCGTGAAGAGGAGATCGCAGCGGCCAGAGCTGCGGTGGCAGGGACTAGAGCGCGGCTGCAAGAGAGTGAAGCAAATTACCGTCGCATAGCCAGTATGGCCAAGGATAACCTTGCCAGTAAAGCCGATCTCGACCGTGCCTTGGCCAGCCGTGATGCGGATGCTGCTAACCTTGAGAGCGCTCAGGAAAACCTGTTGGAACTCGTCAGTGGTTCCCGTGAAGAGGATATTCGCTTCGCTTTGGCAAACCTGCAGGCCAGCGAGGCTGTGTTGTTGGGTGAGCAGAAGAAACTCGATGACTTAACCATTCGAGCCACCCGCGATGGTATTCTGGATAATTTGCCTTGGAATTTGGGTGAGCGCGTTACTCAAGGTAGTCCGTTGGCGGTGGTGTTGGCGGGTAAGGCTCCCTTTGCACGAGTCTACGTGCCTGAGCCTTACCGGGTGAAGATCAGCATTGGTGATGCGCTATTAGTCCATGTCGATGGCATCGACAATCCCATCGAAGGTAAGGTGCGCTGGATCTCCAATGAACCCGCTTTCACCCCCTATTATGCGCTTAATCAAGAGGAGCGCTCACGCCTGATGTACCTCGCCGAGGTGCAGCTCCCCGATAGCTCGGCAGCACTGCCCAGTGGCGTGCCAGCTCAGGTAGAGATGCCATGAGCGAAACGGTCATCAAAACTACACAGTTATGTCGCGACTTTGGCAGCTTGAAGGCGATCCAAAATCTAGATTTTGAGGTTGAGAAGGGGCAGATCTACGGCTTTCTCGGCCCCAACGGCTGCGGCAAAACCACCGCAATTCGTATGTTGACCGGTCTACTGCTGCCAACGGCGGGTGATATTGAGATCTTAGGGCTTCAGTTGCCGCGAGATGCTGAGAAACTACGGTTGAAGATCGGTTATATGACGCAGAAGTTCTCTCTGTATGATGATCTTACCGTTAAAGAGAACCTTAAATTTATCGCTAAAATCTACGGTTTATCTCGTCGTGAACAAACCGCTCGTATTCAAGAGTTATTGAACACCTATGGACTAGAACAAAAAGCCGACCAGCTGGCTGGCAGCATGAGTGGTGGCCAGAAGCAGCGCCTAGGCTTGGCGGCAGCAACCATGCATAAGCCTGAACTGCTATTTTTAGATGAGCCTACCTCGGCTGTGGATCCTGAGAATCGGCGTGATTTTTGGGAGAAGCTATTCGATCTGTGTGAACAGGGCACCACTATCTTAGTCTCGACCCACTATATGGATGAGGCCGAGCGTTGCCATAAGCTTGCTATACTCGAGGCTGGCGTTAAGCGTGTCGATGGCTCGCCTGAACAACTGATGCAAAATATGGGCGCACAGGTGGTTGAGGTTGAATCGACAAGCCTAAGAAGACTTAAACAAGAGTTGCTGGCACTTCCTGAAGTAATTAGCGCCGCTCAGCTCGGTTCCAGATTAAGAGTCTTAGTTAAAACCAGCTGTCATGATCCCATCGCTTTTCTGAGTCAAAAGCAGTCTCTTGCACTCGACGCGCTAACACTGGTGAGGCCGAGCCTTGAGGATGTATTCGTCACCTGTACGGGTAAGGGGCGTCAATGAAGACGCTTTACCGACTACAGGCGATAGTGATGAAAGAGCTAACTCAGCTTAAGCGCGACAGAATGACCTTTGGTATGGTGGTGATGATCCCACTGATCCAGTTGATGCTATTTGGTTTTGCCATTAATACCAATATTCGGGATATCCCGGTCGGGGTTGTTGATCAAAGCCAAACCGCCTTGAGTCGTGTGCTAATTCAAACCGTAAGAGCCACTCAGGTGGTGGAATTCACCGAACATTTTTATGATACCGAGAGTGCTCATGCTGCTATCGCCCGTGGTGAAGTTAGAGCGGTATTAGTGATCCCTAACGATGTCAGTCAGCGTTTAGTACGCCACAAAACTGTGGGGCTCGGCACGCCACCCTCCAGTGATGAAGAAACCAGTCGCCCTGTGGCGCAGTGGATTGTGGATGGCTCAGATACTATGGTGGCTGCGGCGATAAAAAGCCTGCGTGCCATGCCATTAACTGCGCTGCTTGGGATGCCCGCTAATCGAACCACTCCGACATTTGAGGTGGCGTTGTTTTATAACCCAGAGCAGCGCACCGCGGTGAATATCGTACCTGGACTGGTGGGGGTCATTCTGACCATGACCATGATTATGTTTACCTCGGCTGCCATTGTACGTGAGCGTGAACGGGGAAACTTAGAGATGCTGATCACCACGCCAATTCGCCCCATAGAGCTAATGCTGGGTAAAATTATCCCCTACATGTTTATCGGCATTGTGCAGGTCATCATTATTCTTGGTCTGGGATATAGTGTTTTTGATGTGCCGATAAACGGTAGTTTGCTGCAGCTGGCCGGGGCGACCTTACTGTTTATTATGGCGAGTCTAACCTTGGGGCTCGTGATCTCGACCATAGCCAAAAGCCAGCTACAGTCGATGCAGATGACCATTTTTGTGCTGTTGCCCTCGATTCTCTTATCTGGATTTATGTTCCCTTACGAGGGGATGCCTATTGAGGCGCAGTATATTGCAGAGGCGCTGCCTGCCACGCACTTTATGCGACTTATTCGTGGTGTGGTGTTGCGAGATGTTGAAATTATCGATATGACCTATGACGTGACTTGGTTGGCGGCATTTACGATTATTGGTCTCATCGTGGCATCGATGCGCTTTAAAAAGAATTTAGGCTAATCTATATCGTCAGCCACTAGTTATAACCTAGGATATAGCTAGGGGTTTCATCTTCTCGTTCTTCTGTCTGATCCTGCTCTTGTTTTAACTCGGACTCACTATCGGGGATTTTACATAGAGCAAAATCGCTCTGGTGATAGATATTCAAAAAGTAGTTTTCCATATAAGCATTCCATTAATTAGCTTGCCTGTTTAATTATGTATAGTTTAAAAAACAGCTTTGATCGCCTTATGGGAAAATTTATTTACTGTTTGCTATTATTTAATCTTATTTTTAGCTCGCTGAGTTAAAGTTTAAATGAGCGTTTTAAGATTTGGATAAAAATGAGATTTTTAGCGGTTCTATTTTTTGCAGCATTGTTGAGCGCCTGTTCTAGTGCGCCATCTCAGTTGAACTCAGCGGATAAAACACCCTCTTTATCGAATACTCCTGAGACAAAAAATCAATTAATACAGATGCATCGAGAGTGGAAGGGCGTTCCATATCGTTTAGGGGGGATGGGTAAGGGCGGTATCGACTGCTCGGGGTTTGTGTTATTGACCCTCCAGAGCCGTTTTGGAGTGCAACTGCCTAGAACCACAGCGCAACAGAAAGAGATGGGTAAGAGCGTTAGTAAGAGCCAGTTACGCGCTGGTGATCTGGTGTTTTTTAAAACGGGTTGGAGCACTCGTCATGTGGGGATTTACATCGGGGATTCCCAGTTCCTGCATGCCTCGACTAGCCAAGGTGTGATGATCTCTAGCTTGAATAATAGCTATTGGAAGCAAAAGTACTGGTTATCGAGGAGACTGTGATTGGAGTGCCTCAAAGTGCTAGCAAGCTTGAGTTAGCATTCTGAGGCGATATTTTGCTGAGATTTGATAGTAATTGCGATTAGAAGCGACGACCGACCGAAAGTAGCAGCTGATCCCAGTTTAAGAATCCGTATTCGATAAACACGTTCCACTCATCTTTTGGACCGAAATCGTACACCATGCTGACCGACATATTGTGGCTTTCAGAGCTGACTAAGTGAACATCATAATCGATGGCTATCCCGCCAGGTCTTCCGAGTAGCGGAATATTGAAGTCGTAACTACCACCAATTTTCTGATTGATCATCTGATAGTTATAGCCGACTAAGAAGGCTAGCTTGTCGCCGCCAACATCATATCTTTGCCCCATACGCACCGAGCCGATATAGGTTTGAATCGTGCTATCTGTAGTGGTTGTCCACGAGTTGGTAAAGGCAGCTACGCCAGTGAAGATAAACGGATGCATGCCTGGGATCACCTCGGCTTGCCCTGCCAGTACCGCGCCTAAGCCTAAATTATAAGCCGTGTACTCGATAGGAATAGGCAACACCATATCGATACCGCTATTGCCTAAGCCTTCTGCGTTACTCAAGTCCGCTAGAATATCTTTGTGACCCTTAGTGTAACCTGCAAGACCATAGATATTCAGGAATGGCAGCACCCAAGCATCGGCCCTAAGCTGAATACTTTCATCTTCTCCGGTGATGATCACATCGTCCGCAGGGATCACCACATTGGCATTAAGCTTGTTTAGCCAGCCACTGCCTCTTAGGCCGAGGTTGAAATTGTCTTTGGCATCGTAAGCAACCGATTGCTTGTTGTAGTAAATATTAAAACCGACAGGAATAGGTAACTGATAACCTAGCTCACGCGCCTTATCGCCCCAAATAGGCAGATTGCTCCAGTGGGCAGGTTGTTTGCGCTCGATGTCTGTTGTGTCGCTATTGGTGTTGGCCCACGAATTAAAGGTGATAGCACTCAGTAGCATCACAGTAACAAGGTGTTTGTTCATTTATCTCGATCTCTAGATTAAATTTAAAAAGCTTCGGTAAAGGTAAGGTAGAAGCCGCTGTCATCGTCACTAAAACCTAGATCGACGCGTACGTTCATCCGAGGTTGCAACTCATAGCGGTAACCAAAGCCATAGCTATATAGAAGTTTTTCGTACAGTTGGATATCTGTGCCAGCGATGGAGCCGACACCTGCCCAAATCGTTGCCCCATGAGCCGATAGCTCTCCATTGCCACGCAAGAAAGTATGGCGATATTCTAAGGTGTGTTCGATAGCAGACTTATCGCGGTAACGCCCTTGATAGAGGCCACGCAGTGATGACTGTCCGCCGAGTGTAGGCAGATCGTAGTAAGGCACTTCGCCTTCACTCCACTGGTAAGCGTTATAGAAAGCCAGCACCTTCCCTAACGACAGTGTTAGGTAATAGCGTTGGTCGATCAGAATTTTTTGGTACTGGTTATCGCTACCAAAGCTTGGGTTATAGTTGATGTACTCAAAGTTGAGGTACTGACCCTGCCAAGCGTTTACCGTGACATCGCGGCTATCGTAATTGAACGAGAAGCCTAAGCCTATCGATAACGGCTTATCTTTAAATTGCTGAAAGTTCTCATCATCGATTGCCGTTGGTGGCAGGTTAGTTTGGTCTGGTTTGAAGTAATTTAGGCGTAGGGCGGGGCCAAAATAGAAGCCGTAATCACTCTTAAAATCCAAGTTCGCGTGATAGGTCAGCGAGGTCTTATTTAATAGGGTATCGTCCGATGCTGGCTGTTTTTTACCTGCGTCATAACCCACGCCCCAGAAGTTCTCACTCTGATCGGCTAATACGAATAGGCCACTGTAACGGATGTCATCGTTATCGAAAAATAGGTTTTGTCTCGAACGCAGGCTGTAGCCCACGTCGCCTTCACCCTTATTGACTATGCCAAACAGAGACACGCTAGAGCGTTGCAATTCACTCTGCTCTCGCTCAGTTTTAAAGGAGTAGAGGCCACCAAGAGCCATCATTAAACCGTTTTCAGGTGTGAACGCCGGGCCGCCTAAAATATCGAACATGGCTAAGCCATTTTTGTCGATATGGTTGCGCTTGGCGTACTCGAGATCCGTGATGGCAGTGCTTAGCTCATCACAAGCTTGCTCTGTGCTGCAATCATCTTCTTTGTTATCGAGTGTATCGATCGCATCATCATAGGCTTGGCTGCGCTCTTCAGCCTGTTGTTGGCTGCTGAAAAAGGGTTGTTCGCTGCTTTTTGTCGGTAAAGTTTGCAGAGACTGTTCGGCATTGATGATGTTGGAAAAAAGGATAGTTGCTAACGCTAGGCAAACGCGCAATAAGTCCTGTGAGCTGTTCAATAGTGTCACCTGAATTCGTGTGAATTCTCGTCGATTCGAGTAGAGGCAAGAGTACGGTAGAAATTATTGAAAACAAGCGTTGCCATAGGCAGTTACATCAAAAATATTGCGACCAATATCTCGTTTACAGCAAATGTATTAGCTTCTGTTTGTTTTTTGAATAGGTGTGGTGTGTTGTCTAGTGAATAACCAATAAATCATCGGCTCGCAGTTTTTGTATTTAACGCTAAATTTATCGAGTTTAATTAGTTAACTTTGTGCTACTTTAACGCCACACTATAGAGACGCTAACGTTCACGATAAACTTTCAAATAAGCAGTTTATCCATGATCAGATTGAAGGAACAGAGAATGAGCAAAGCTAGAATCGGTATTGTGACAGTAAGTGATAGAGCCAGTGCGGGTGTCTATGAAGATCTCTCAGGCAAGGCGATTATTGATGTACTTAACGAATACCTGACGTCTGAGTGGGAGCCTATTTATGAGGTGATCCCAGATGAGCAGGATGTGATTTCTGCGACTTTGATTAAGATGGCCGATGAGCAAAACTGTAGCCTTATCGTGACTACAGGCGGCACTGGTCCGGCTAAGCGCGATGTGACTCCTGAAGCAACAGAAGCGGTATGCGACCGTATGATGCCGGGTTTTGGCGAGTTGATGCGCGCGGAATCATTGAAGTTTGTACCGACAGCAATTTTATCGCGTCAAACAGCAGGCCTACGTGGTGACTCACTTATCGTTAATCTACCGGGTAAGCCAAAGTCTATCCGTGAGTGTTTAGATGCTGTGTTCCCTGCTATTCCATACTGTATCGACCTAATGGACGGTCCATTCTTAGAGTGTGACGAGTCGGTTATTAAACCGTTCAGACCTAAGGCCAAGTAAGTCCTATTTGGAATTGGAAGAATAAAGAGCGTGTTTAGATGCGCTCTCAATCTTTCCCCGCTATTCCTTACTGTATCGACCTAATGGACGGTCCATTCTTAGAGTGTGACGAGTCGGTTATTAAACCGTTCAGACCTAAGGCCAAGTAAGTCCTATTTGGAATTGGAAGAATAAAGAGCGTGTTTAGATGCGCTCTCAATCTTTCCCCGCTATTCCTTACTGTATCGACCTAATGGACGGTCCATTCTTAGAGTGTGACGAGTCTGTTATTAAGCCGTTCAGACCTAAGGCCAAGTAAGTCCTAGCTAGATCCGACAGAATAAAGAGCGTGTTTAGATGCGCTCTCAATCTTTCCCCGCTATTCCTTACTGTATCGACCTAATGGACGGCCCATTCCTTGAGTGCGACGAGTCTGTTATTAATACCAATCAGTATAAAGATTTGGTCGCTCAGCGAGAGTTTAGCGGTTATGAGGCAAGGCAACGAGTGAAGAGCATAGTTGTTCTACGGTTAAGCTCGTTAACACAGCATCAGAGCCGCTAAAACTCGTCATTCTGGAGCGTTTTTGGCTGCCTACTTCTGCGTTAAACAGCTTCACAAGGGAATAACCATTCTTTCAGCTACTCGCCTTGAATTAGTTTGCCAAAAAATGCTCTGAGTAGATCAACTTCTTATACTGATTGGTATAAGCCGTTCAGGTCTAATGGAAAAGCCTTTGTGAGAGTGTAATGAGTCGCTAATCAATTTTTTAGACCTAAAACAAAATAAATCACTCAATTATTTCTCGATTTCTATCTAATCCCTAGCTATTGCTAGGCTTTTTGTTTACTGGCTTTTTATATTTATTCACAAACTTTTATAGTCTTTATGTATTTATATCTCAATAACTTAAAAAGGCATGACTTATTCTGAGATCAAATAGCGCCTATGCGCAGGATGATTGTACGGAGTAGTAGAATGGATTGGCTTGTTTCTTTGAGCATTAAACGAAAGTTGATGGCTGTAATGTTGGTATTTGGCTTTACCGGATGTGCAATTTTGGTAGATGTGGTGTTTCGCACTGCAGAGGTCGAACAGAGTTTTAATGAATACGATCAAGCGGCAGTTAATAGTCAGAAGTACTTGTTATCAATTAGCCGTGATATGAACTACGTGTCACGTTTATCTCGTAGCATTATGTTGGGGGATGACTTTAGCAAAAACTTTAACCTGCTAGAAACACGTATTCAGGATATTTATAAGCATTTCGATGATCTAGATACTTCGATTGACTTCATTGTTATGGATGCAGATCGACAACATATCTATCAGCTTACGAATAATTCTAAACAAGCCACTACAGCCTTTTTAGAAGATGGCCGTACGCGAATGTTAGCACTGAAATCTGTCGAGCGTACACCAGAGGTCCTGCAAAAGGCATGGACGGAATACAGTAAGGGGGCAAGCCCTTTTGCAAACGAGGCCAGACTAACATTTAAAAAGCTGACCGAGGGGGAAGCGCAACTTCGTTCACGGATTCAGGCTGAGGCAATCAGTGCTTTGGCATCTATGCGGTTGCAATTACTTGGTTTAACACTGGTCTCTTTTGCATTTGCCGGTATTGTTTTGTTTTTTGTCTCCCGTGCGATTTTACGTTCTGTAGATAACATGCAGCAGTCCATTACCTCGATTGAAGCGGACTCAGATCTTACTCGCCGAATTCAGATCACCTCTCAAGATGAATTAGGTCAATTATCGCAGTCGTTCAACTTGATGCTCGATAAGTTTCAAGCAAGCTTACAAGGCGTTGCTGAAACGTCGACTTCGTTGGCTGAGTCGTCTCAAGGAATGGCTGCGATAACGGCTGATGCAGCTAACTCAGTACAAACTCAGCGTGACGAACTAGAGATGGTTGCAACTGCCATGAATGAGATGACAGCAACAGTGGTTGAAGTGGCTAAAAATGCCAATGATGCTGCCGACGCCGCAGTGCAAACAGATGGTCAATCTCAAGCTGGCTTGGCTGTGGTGAATAGTACGGTTGAAGCCATTGAGAATTTAGCTGTTGGTATTGAGCGTGCATCGCAGGTCGTTCATGACCTAGAGCGTGACAGTCATCAGATAGGCTCTATTTTGGACGTGATTAAAGGGATTTCTGAGCAGACTAACTTGTTAGCGCTTAACGCGGCGATAGAAGCGGCGAGAGCGGGTGAGCAAGGGCGTGGATTTGCAGTGGTTGCCGATGAAGTGAGAACCTTGGCGAGTCGTACTCAAGCGTCGACAGAAGAGATCCAAGCCATGATTGAGAAACTGCAGGGCGGCGCCAAGCTTGCTGCGAGTGCGATGTCGGATAGTCGGCAGTATGTCGATGATAGCGTAAGTCATGCTCGCAGTGCGGGTGAGGCACTACAAAGTATCGTTGTTGCAATTGCAACGATTACCGACATGAACACCCAGATTGCCACTGCTGCCGAGGAGCAAAGCACTGTATCTGAAGAGATTAACGCAAATATCGTTAATATCAGCCATGCGGCAGAGCAAACAGCCAATGGCACGAATATTAGCTCTCAGGAGAGCGAAAACTTAGCACATATGGCTAAGCGGCTGTCGGTATTGGTGCAAGAGTTTAAAATCTAATAACTCATCTAAATAGTGGTCTTTCTTTTCTGAGGGCACAACTTGTGCGGGTAATGAGTGATTACCCGCGCTAGCCAGTTATAAACCAAACACGATCTTCTCGCTCTTGAGAGACTTTTGCATGCCAATCGCAAGCCCAAGGGCAATGGCGAGGGTGAATGCCGAAGACACGGCAAGCTGAGTGAGCGGTAGTTCGCGGCCTTTAATAAACTCAATCAATGCCTGTAGTTGGCCCGATACCGGCAACCATTGAATCGTCTCTGGTGCGATATTGTAGCTGGCCGCCATGGCTAACATCATAGGTACCATCAGCACGATAGTGATATACGACTGGGCTTCCTTAAAGCTCTTAGCCATAAAGGAGACAAACAGCTGCAAGCTGGCCGCCATAACCGCCACTGGCGCACCAACAACAATCATCATCAGAATAAAGTTAGTGTTAACGCTCACGGCAAAACCAAGCTCCTGCCAAGGTACAAAGGCGTAGGCGAATTTTGAGACGATGAGTGTGAGGATCAGGCCCACCATGGCAAAAATGGTGACCGCAGTAATTTTGGCGATAACGATTTCCCAGGTAGAAACCGGATGACTCAGTAGTAGCGCCAGTGAATTACGCTCACGCTCTCCAGCGCTGGTGTCGATGGCTAAGTTCATGCCAGAGATGAATACCGCATAAATCATGGTCATGGTTGCTAAGCCTAAGATCATCCCCGCCTTAGAGTCTGGAGTAGCCTTATCTTCGACATTAAGCTTAATCGGCTGCATCACGCGAGGGTCAATACCGCGAGCGATAAGACGTAGGCTGCCCATCTCACCACTGTACTCTTGCAAACTTTTCTCTAAACGACGAATCGAGATCTGTAGCTTTTCATTTGATGCATCGGCAATCAAAGTGACCTCAGCGCTCAAACCCTTTGCCATATTGGCGGCATAGTCATCGCTAATAATGAGCTGGATATCTTTGGTGTCCTCGCCATCACCTTGGGAAATGCCGCGGCTCGATAGAAACTTCACCAGATCCGGTGCACCTTGGGCATTACCGATCTTAATATTAAGATCTTCTGGGCTGGTGAGTTGACCGATCAACAGAAAGAACATACCGCACATTAGCAATGGCGCGCCCATTGCGTAGTAAAGACCTGCCATTACCGAGCGTTTATCGCGAGCGGCATCGATCAGCTCCTTGCGGATCATTGAAATTATTTTATTACTCATTTTAAAATCCTTTTATCGCCAGTATTTAGGCTGCTATGCCTTCATCGGTACCAATCAGTTGAATAAAGGCATCTTCGAGAGAGTCCTTACCCGTTTGCTGGCACAATGCATCTGGGCTGCCTACGGCAACAACACGGCCTTCGGCCATAACTATCACTTGGTCACAAAGTGCGGCGACTTCTTGCATCACATGGCTGGAAAACAATACACAATGACCTTGGTTTTTTAGATCGCGCAAGATGTCGCGCAGTACGCGAGTACTCATTACATCCAGCCCACGAGTCGGTTCATCGAGAATGATATTGGTAGGCTGGTGGACAATCGCTTGTGCCAGCGCCGTCTTCATTCTTTGGCCTTGAGAGAAGCCTTTACACTGTCTATCGGCGATATCGGCAAGGTGCAATTTATCGATGACCTTGCTGGTCGCTATCTTCGCCTCTTTGCGTGACAAGCCATTTAGCTCGGCAAAGTAGCTAATATATTCCCGCGGCGTTAAGCGCTCATATAAACCAAATGGATCGGGGAACAAGCCTAATTGCTGCTTGGCGGCAACTGGCGATTTTGCGATATCGATACCATCGATTTCGGCGATGCCGTTATCAGGCTTTAATAAGCCAAACACCGTGCGCAAACAGGTGGTCTTGCCTGCGCCGTTAGGGCCAAGTAGACCCGTGATCTGGCCATCGAGTGCCGAAAAGCTTAAATCGTTCAGCGCCTGCACATCTCCGATGCGTTTTGATAAATTTGATACTTGTATCATGGTGGTTTCCTTACTTAATCAGGGCTGTTTGTTCGTCTATTTGCTCATCTTTTTGCTCAGTACTGTCACTTGGAATCGCTTCCACCGTGCTGGCATTGAGATAGAAGTTACGGCGAATGTCCTCATTCAGACACTCAGCATTGAGCTCGGCTACCGAACCTTGCTCTACCAGCTCTGCGATTAAATCATTCCCGCAGGACTGATACGCCACCCCATGAGTCGCATAAGGGGCGATAAAGTGTTTAGCGTTGGTGAGTTTCTCCATGGCGAGTGTTCCCCAACTTGGTGGAGTGGCAGGATCAAGCTCGCCTGATAGTAAAAGTGTCGGGATATCACTGGCAATGGGGTCGCTAAAGTCGGTATCGACCGCTGGCATATTCCATACCGCGCAGGACTCTGCAAAGGTTTTGAGCATCTCTTTACCAAAGTAGCTTTCGCTGGCTTTTGCACGCAGCTCAGGTGTCAGACGCTGCCAGTCCTCACTGCATACCACAGAGGCGTGCATACCCATGGCGATACCCGCGTTGTCTATGCCCATGGCATAGAGGCCTGTGATAGGTTGATAGTTACCTTTAGCGGCTTGATGAATCGCATGGGGCATGAGTGAGCGAGTGCTGGGGTTATAAAGCGCCATACGTAGTGCCCCCTTAAGCTTGCTGCGGGTCAGTGTCAGTTGGGTCATTTCACCGGTAAGCGGGTCGGGGACTTGGCTGATCTTAGGGCCTTGAGTTAGCTCTGCATCGACCTTCTCTAGATCGGCTTTAAGCTCTGGAAACTGCTTATGGCAAAGCAGGTTATTCGCACAGTCGGCAATCAGTAGATCGAAGGCGCGGGCGATAGCATTACCAATGGCTAGCACGCTCTGCTGCATAGGGACCACACCATCTAAGGTGACGGTTGCGAGGTGCTCTGGATAGTGACGCATATAAAGCTGCGCCATACGTGTGCCGTAAGATACGCCATAAAGGTGGAGCTTTTGATAACCTAAATGCTGTCTTATCGCCTCAAAATCTTTAAGTGCACTGAGGCTGCCATACTGGGTGACATCTGCATCGAGGCTGTCGAGGCATTTTTGAGTCTCGACCCGGGTATCAAAATCACTTTCGTTAACCGCCAGCGCGCTGTCGAAACCGTCACCGATACACTGCAACGGATTGGATTGGCCTGTACCGCGCTGATCGATAAGGATCACGTCCTGAGTCTGACGCACCTTAGTGAGCATGCGATCGAAGCCTTGGGCATTTTCTATGGCAGATTGCCCCGGGCCGCCAGCAATCGCGAGTAGGGCTTCAACTTTGTCGCTGGGCTTAATGGCTGGCATTACGACATAGTGGATCTCAATCTGTTTACCGTCTGGCTTGGCATAATTTTCAGGAACCGAGATTGAGCCACACTGCATCTGCTCCGATAGACCATCGACATAACAAGCGTGTTGATTGCTTGAGTTAGACTGAGGTGTTTTAGCTGAAGTGTCCGCCTGAGCAGAAGGAATGATCAGTCCTGCACCGAGTAATATAGCCGCCGCGACTGGTTTTTTACGCCATAACGCTGGTGAAACCCGAGCGCGTAATTGTGAGTACATTCCATGAAGCATGATACTGATTCCTTTTTGCAATTTAGCGTATCTATATGAGGTACTGTATCAATGTCTTTATGCAGTGGCTAACTACTTTTCCTCAGGTCAATGTGCTAATTGAGTGAGCGAAGAAACAGGGGCGCGGAATATAGAGGCATTACAAATAATGCTGACGCTCTGCTCAGCTCAACAAGGTTTATGTTGGTCGATCTGCTGCGAGCATAATGTTAATGCCGCACTGATAAAGCGTATTAAGTTGAAAACCCCATTAAGATGGTTAAAGTTTAATCTAATTTGTTGCGCTAAAAACTGTACTGTACAGGTACACTTGTTAACAAAATATTTCTGTTTTAATTGATATGCTTAGCTTAAAAGAGTTGTTGTTAAATAAGGGCGGTTGACTTCACGTGACGGCCTTTTTTTGTGTTTGAGTTAACAAAAATAGAGCAAAAACTCTTAGTGTTTAGTGCGTCTTCGAGTAAACTTGCGCCAAAGCGGAACACTTGTAAGCTAAAAGGTAGCCATTTTATGTCGCTCGAGCAATATCACGTAGTACGATTAATACAGCAACAAAGCCAAGCACTTGGCGACGCTATTGCGCTCGAAGGATTCGAAACAGCAGCGCCATGGCATCAAGTGAGCTGGGCTCAATTTGATACCATCACCTCTAAAATTGCACGGGTGTTGATTCAGTTTGGTATTGAATCCCATGACCGCGCAGTGATTTTGTCACAGAACTGTCCACAGTGGACTTGTGCTGATTTTGGCCTACTAAAGGCTAAAGCCGTTGTTGTACCTATCTATCCAACTAGCACAATTGAACAAGCTACTTACATAGTTAACGATGCCGAAGCGAAACTTGTCTTCGTCGATGATAAAGATCAGTACGCGATGGCGTGTGATCTCGTTGCTCAGTGTGACAGCTTGACTCGAGTTGTGGTATTCGACAAATCTGTTGAGCTACAAGATCAGCAAAATCATTTTTACTTAGACGACCTACTCGAACGTGAGGTTGACTTAGTCGCAGCAGCAGAGCTTGAAAAGCGCTTAGCGGACTTAAGTTTAGATGACTTATTAACGCTGATTTATACTTCAGGTACAACTGGTGACCCTAAAGGGGTGATGCTCGATTACCGTAATTTTGCTTCTATGGTACGTCAGCATGACACACTCTTGCCATTTACACCGGGTGATGTGTCATTGGCATTCTTGCCACTGAGTCACGTGTTTGAACGCGGTTGGAGCTTCTACGTCCTATGTCGTGGCGGCCATAACGTCTACCTGTCTAACCCTATGGCTGTGAAAGAGGCAATTGTACAAGTTCGCCCGCACACTCTTTGTGTCGTGCCACGCTTCTTAGAAAAAGTGTATAGCGCGGTACAAGACAAGGTCATTAAAGCGCCAGAGATGAGACAGAAGATGTTCACTTGGGCGATGTCTGTGGGTCATAAGCAGTCTGAAGTGGGCCAAGGCCGACACAAGGCTTCGTTGGGCTTAAGTCTGCAGTGGAAACTGGCCGATAAGCTGGTTTTCAGCAAGTTAAAGCAGGTCTTAGGTGGACGCCTTAAGTTTATGCCTTGCGGCGGTGCGGCACTCGATCCAAATGTCAGTGCTTTCTTCCAAAGCATCGACGTGCCAGTACTGTGTGGCTATGGCATGACAGAAACCACGGCGACAGCAACCTGCAATACCTTAAGTAATCGCGTGCCAGGTTCTAACGGTAAGGCGATACCTGAAGTTGAGATCAAGCTAGGTAAAGACAACGAAATTCTGGTTCGTGGTGATACCGTAATGCGCGGTTACTTCAATCGTCCACAAGAAACCGCTGATGCGTTTGAAGATGGTTGGTTGAAAACGGGTGATGCGGGTCGTCTGGATGAAAATGGCAACCTGTTTATCACCGACCGCATTAAAGAGTTGATGAAGACCTCAAACGGTAAGTATATCGCTCCGCAACGTGTAGAAGGTAAAGTGGGGTGTTGCCCATTCATCGAGCAAGTTGCGATTGTTGCCGATGCGCGTAACTATGTGACCGCCTTGATTGTGCCAGCCTTTGAGTCGTTAGAAGCTTGGGCGAAAGAGAAGGGCGTTCATTACGAAACCCAGCTTGATCTACTACGCAATATTCGTGTGGTTGAGCTTTTTGAGCAGCGTCTTAAAACTTTGCAAAGCGAGCTCGCTGGCTTTGAGAAGATTAAGAAGTTTACCTTGTTGCCAGATGCTTTCTCGATGGAAGCGGGTTTAATTACCCCGACCATGAAGCTACGTCGTAAGGTGATTTACAACAAGTATGCTCGTGAAATCGACAAGATGTACAGCCGCTAAACGGGTTTGAAACAGATAAATAAAGGCACGCATTAGCGTGCCTTTTTTATGCCCATGCTTTATTTAAAAGCCCATGGATGGAAAGCGTTGGTATTTATTTATGGAATGTGGGGATTCCACTGCTAAACATGGCATTTAGTCTTTTACTCTTCTAAGGCTGTAATTTATCGGTAGAATGGTGGCGAGAAAACTCTCGTAACGATCACAGCAATAACAATAACAACAAGGAAGCTCTCCAGTGTCAGAGACTGCATTTAGTTTAACCCTACAGCCAAGATTTTGTGAAACTGACGCCTTAGGGCATATCAATAATACGGTGATCCCGGTTTGGTTTGAGGCGGCACGTGAACCGATTTTCAAGATTTTTAATCCGACACAAGACTTGTCTAAGTGGAACCTGATAGTGGCGGGTTTCACCATCGGCTTTAACGCTCCGACCTACTTTGCTAGCGACGTTACGGTAAAAACCTGGGTCAGTCGTATCGGTAATAGCAGTTTTGAGTTAACCCAAAGCTGCTGGCAAAACGGTAAGAAAACCGCCGAAGCGCAAACAGCCATGGTGCATTACGACTATGTCAGTGAAAAGAGCCAGCCGCTAAGCGCCAATATTCGAGCGCAGTTAGCTCTGCTGACTGGCGAATAATGCAATTGGTATGAGGCCCTTGAACATGGGCCTTTAGTTTGAGTGAGCTGTTATTTTTTACCCAAAAACTTTTGCACGTACCAACAGCTCGCTTCAATTTCTAGCCCCTCAGCCTTGGCCCATTTAAGGCCACGACGAACTAGTTTTTCTGCCAAGCCTCTGCCGCGCAGCTCTGGTGGCACATAGGTGTTGTTGAAATTACAGCGACGACCCGGTGAGTCTGCGGCAGTCTGATCTTCATATAACTCATAAGCCAGCACGGCTTGCGCTCCGTCAACATTGATAACGAAGCGACTCTCGTCGGCTAGGTGAATAACTTCACTCATAATAGCAATCCTATCTATAGCATTGGGGCGCAGCGAAGCTGGCAAACTCTTTCGTACAAATCATCTCGCACAAATCGTTTATGCCTGCTGGTAGGTTTTTAGGGCGTTAATTAACTCAGGCGTCAGCTTGGCTTTTTTCCCTGTCTTAAAGTTAAACATCACCACCTGAGATGAGCCTAATGTGGTCACCGTCTGCTGACTCTGACTATAGACACTGTAGTGCATCATAAACCGGTCATCCTTAATGTCGCTTATGCTCACACCAACAGTCAAGGTATCGGGGAAGGTGACAGGACGCTTATATTTGGCTTGATTTTCGCTGATCACCGGACCCACCGCCGTAGTTTGTAGCTCATCGAGTAGGTTTATCTGATTAAAAAAATCGATATGCGCAGTTTCAAAATAGCGGAAATACACTACATTGTTGACGTGTTGCAGAGCATCCATTTCTCCCCAAGCGACTGCTATCTTGGTGTTGACGGGGTATTGCTCGAGAAAGTTATCCATAATATTTTCTTAGTCGTGACAGTGTTTGTTTAAACAGCTGTTTAATTTGTGAACAGCATAACAGTATGCCGTCGCAGCAACAAGCGAGAGCAATGTCGTGAAAAGCTTTATATGTCTATTACAGAATGGAAGTTATAGAGACAAAAAAGGCATTCATAAAGAATGCCTTTCGTTCTAATTAATCAATAGAGCTAAATGCTTAGCTCTGCAAAGCTGCTAATCGTTTTAAAGTCGCCCGTGCGTTGGCTATCGTCGCGTACCATCTGCACCACATTTAAGCCTGCTTCACTAGCGGCTTTAAGCTCTTCAAGTACGTCAGAAACAAACAAAATCTGCTTCGGGCTTAGGCTGATAGTGTTGACGATATTGCAATATGCCTGCTTAAAGCGCTTGTTGCCTGTGCGAGTGTCAAAGTGGCCATTAAACTTATCGTTGAGATCACCTGCATCACTGTGGCTAAACAATAACTTTTGCGCCTCAACAGAGCCTGAAGAGAAGCTATAAACACGTAGACCTTGCTGCTTGTAGCCATCTAATGCTTCGATAAAATCAGGGAAGATATGGCCCTTAAATTCACCATTGGCGTAGCCCTGTTTCCAGATCAAACCTTGAATGGTTTTCAGTGGTGTAGCTTTACGGTCTTCTTTAATCCACTGCAGTAAAATTTCAGTTACACGAGCAAGACTGGCATCTGGTTCAAGTGCAATATCTTGCACATCGCAAATACAGTTCTCTACGAGTACATTATGTTGATTTTCTTCAAGAAAAGCGGGTAAGGCCTTAGCTGAATAAGGAAAGAGAATCTCTTCAATAAAGTTAAGGTCGGTAGTCGTACCGGCTGTATCAACGACGATGGCTCTGATACCCATAATGTTTGGTCACTCCGCAATGTATATAACGTGTAGTCGAGATCGGTTTATTGCTCAGATCCTAAGCTGAATCGTTCGATTTGGCTAGTGTAATCGCGCCTGTGTTTGTACTAAATTTTCAGTTTTAGTCTATTTATGATGCTTTGCCCTCGGCATTAATGGCCGAGTCTGAGTTATTGATTAACGGTATGCCAACCTTGCGCTATCTGGCTGGAGGACTGAGTCGTTTTAAAGTTGTTGTATTTTTACTACTGAGTTAAAGATACTTTTTCTGCCTACTACTGACTTTCTTCAAGTAGTTACGTGTCTCTTGGCGGTTGTGGCGGTGGGTCAAAAACCAATAAAACTCGCTAACGGTCATCTTATTAATTCGCGCCAGTGCCTTGGTGCGATTACCCCGTGGGTCGAGGCTCTTCCACAGGTTACCCGCGCCGCCGTTGTAACTTGAGATCACTGCGTATTCACGTTTCTTTGGGTGTTTAATGCCCGCAAGATAACGCGTCGATAAGATCTTTAGATAGCCGGTGCCAACTTCGATATTTTTGGCGGGATCATAGAGATAAGCCGATGAGGGCGTATGTGTATAGCCTTGGATTAAGCTGAAATAGTCACGACCTGCGGTATTGGCCTTAATCTGCATGAGTCCAAGAGCGTTAGAACGTGAGCGCGCCAGTGGGTTAAACGAGCTTTCGGTCTCCATAATCGCCATGATCAAATCAGTGCTGATGCCGTGTTTGCGGCTGGCACTGCGGGCATAGTTGATATACTTATTACCGGCAATCTGGGTGTGTTCTTTCACCATATGGATCGCCACCCGAAAGCGCGAGTTCACTCGTTTACTTTTCGCGACCAAGTCGTCGGCGTAACGCGATGCACGCCATTGGAACTCAATCTCCTTGCCCTCTCTATCGAGCACTTGTCCCCAAAAGAATGGCTTTTTCTTTTTGCTGATCAGACCAAAGTCTTGTGCGGTTTGTGCATCAATCACTTTTGGATCGATTTGAGTCAGCAGTACCTGCACAACCGCGTCTTTAAGCTGCGTTTTGCTGCGGGTTTCGACCAATATTAAGCCGCGTTTAAAGTCGACATAGGTCGAGGCCTGTTCGCTCTCGTTAAACACCAAAACCGATGGCATAATTGGCCGAGAATAGGAGTCTTGCCCCTGATATTCGAGTAGCAATGCCGCGACGTCGGCATCGTAGTCACTCAAGTCTAATTCACTACTGTTAGCGCTAGCGATATTCGCTAGGGTGATAGCGATTAGGCAGTAGATCGCAATGAGTAGCTGGAATAAGTATTTAGACATTTATCAGAGGGTTAGGTTTTTGTGGCTTGATTATACAATGGTTGGGCATAACCCTCATAGTTGAGGTTTTATTTTTCAAACTTTGGTTGTTTTTTGTGTAGTTTGGATTTCGATTTTTTAAATCGATCAAACTTCGTTTGATAAAAATTTATGGGCTATACGCCCATTTTATAGAGCATCAGGCTACGCCAGACCAAAGTCGTGGGATGGAATCCCCCATAGGTGCTAATAGCGGTAAACAATCAAGCTGCGCTTGATAAAGGTCGTGAGCTTCCAGCTCACACTCGGCCAAAAGGGGAACAACAGCAATCCCCTCTTGGATCACCCCTGCCGCCCCGACGAAGTTGTTGATCCTCATGCTTATGGATAAATCACTAACGCTTCCGATGGGGCATCCTGCCCCGCGAAAGCTACGCCGACATCCCTGTCGGCATCACGTGACTCTGGTTTATAAAGAATTTCCAACGCACTTCGGCAACTCCGATGGGGGATGGATGTTTCCTGTGATTAAGGAGGTTAATTTGAGGACTATGTTTCTATGATGATTTAAATAACTAATTTATATTGTTTTTTACAAGGTGTACTCTTACTGCAATGCAAAAATAAACATGTGAGATTTTATGACTGGTTACATTCAAAATATTAATACCAAGATTCCTTTCACAGATAAAGTCGTCAATATAGAACTACAAGGTAAGAGCCTTATTCTTACTGGTGGAAATGGTTGTGGTAAAACAAACTTTTTAAACCATTTGTTGGAGTATTTGACGGAGCGGGTAATTAATCGAAAGAATGCAGATCCTTTAGATTTACATAGGCGTATAAATTCCCTATCTCAATCTATGGCTCAATACGGGGCAAGTCATGAAAGCTATGAGGGCTGGAAAAGAGCTCTAGAGATAGCTAATGACAAATTATTTGAGCTCGAAAATCCAATTCTGTCCTTAAGTAACCTAGATAATTATGTAGTGAATTATCAATCTGATAAAGCATTATTAACAATGTTTAAAGCAGTTCGTGAAGCCAAAATCGCTGAATCAACTTCGGCTTTAAGCACCTCTAACCTTGCAGATCAAGTAACAAATAAACGTAGAGGGTCTTCCGCCGGGTCGCTGTTTGAGCAATACCTGGTGAGCTATAAAACGGTGCAAGCTTATGCTGAGTCCCCGAGTATCGATAATGATCCTGCATTAGCTTCTAAAGTAAAAAGTTGGTTTGAGTTTTTGCAGGATAACTTGAGGTATCTGTTTGAAGATGAAACTCTTAAGTTGAGGTTTGACTCTAAACTTCAAACTTTCTTTATTCAGCAAGAACATAAGGAAGAGTTTCGTTTTCAAAAGCTTTCATCGGGCTTCTCTTCTATCCTAGCAGTGTATGCTGATTTAGTTACTACTATTCAATTAACAGAGATAACGCCTGATGAAATTGAAGGTGTTGTATTTATCGATGAAATTGATGCTCATTTGCACGTTTCATTGCAACGTAAGATATTTGCATTTCTGACTAAGTCATTTCCTAAGATTCAATTTATTGTTACTACTCACTCACCATTTGTTGTCTCATCAGTAAGTGATGCTGTCATTTATGACTTATCAAAGCTCGAACAAATTGATGACCTATCAATGTATTCGTATGAATCTATCTTAGATGGGCTATTTGGAGTTTCATCTAGTTCAGATTTATTAAACGCAAAAGTAAAAGAGCTAAATGAAGAGGCAACAAAACTTCAACTAGATATCGGCAAGGTTGAGTCTTTGATTTCAGAGCTGCGACAGAGTGAATCTAAGTTGGATTCAGAGTCATTATATTTCTTAGAGTCTGCTCAACTATCAGTGCTTAAAGCTAAGGCGAAAAGTACAGATGTTTAATGTAAAGAGAGGAGATGAAGTCCCCGCTTCACTTGCAGCACGAAGAAGCTACAAAGATGAAGATGTGGTAAAAGCGCTTGAACGTGCTTTTCATAAGAAGTGTTATCTTTGTGAGACGAAAGAACCACAAGATATCAATGTTGAACATTTTGTAGCTCATCAAAATAATGATGATTTAAAGTACGATTGGAGTAATTTGTATTTTTCTTGTGGGCGATGTAACAACATAAAGTTGCAGTATTTCAATAATCTATTGGATTGCTGTGCCCCGAATCAAGATGTGTTTCGAGAGATAAAACTGTTGCCACCTAGAACTCCTGGCGCAAGGAAGTTAGTTGTAGAACGACAGAGTGAAGATGCTAGGTCTGTAGAAACTGAACAGCTTTTAGAGAAAATTTATAACAGTGATCATACGGTTAATAAAGCTGTCACAGGAAGCTACTTGAGGAAAAAAATAAATACGCAGTTTGCATTATTTCACAAATGGCTCAATGTATATTATGCCGAGGATGCGCTAGAAGCTGAGCGTGAAGATGCATTAGAGAGAATTCAAGTGCTTATGTCTGATCAGTCTCAATACTCAGCATTTATCAAGTGGTGTATTCTTGATGATGAAGACTTGAATGAATTACTTGGACCTTTGATCAACTAGTGCCGCAGTTCGGCAACTTCGATGGTGAACGTAGAAATTTAATGATCATGCTTTTCTAACCAAGTGTAGATGCGGCCGTGACCGTCCATGACATGGTGAGAGATAACGGAGTTATTAAGCTCTCGAACGAGAGGCAGGATGCCGAACTGGCCTTTAAACAGGGGTGTTGTTTGTCATGGCCGAGCTTCCAGGGATGGATTTACAGCGTGTCATGGCAGTGTCTGCACATACGCTGACCGCAGGTCATTAGCTGCATCAGATGCAGACAGTCATAACTGAGGTGATTAGATACTAAATCCTGTCCAGCATCAGCCGTAGGAAAATAGGAACCACGGCTGCCGGAAGCGACTCCGAAGTTCCAAATAAAATAAAAACTAACAGCGACACCCAAACGATGAGCATGCCTCATCGCTCAGGCATTACACTCTACTGGTGTACAAGGTTGCCGTTTTTCACCACATCCACACACGAGGCGACACCATAGGTGTAGGCTAGCTCCGCTGGGGTGCTGATATTCCATATGCAGAAATCGGCGGTCATGCCGACTTCAATAACGCCGACATGATCATCAATACCTAATGCCTTGGCGGCATTGCGCGTCATACCTGCTAATGCTTCCTCTGGGGTTAAACGTAGCAGGGTGCAGGCCATATTGAGCATCAATAGGCTTGAGCAAAGTGGCGATGAGCCGGGGTTGTAGTCGCTGGCGACCACCATAGGGACTTGGTATTTGCGCAGCAAATCGATTGGCGGGTGCTGGGTTTCACGTAGAAAGTAAAATGCGCCGGGTAATAAGGTCGCGCAGGTGCCACTTTCACTCAGGGCTTTAACACCTGCTTCATCAAGGTATTCGATATGATCCACAGACTTTGCCCCAAGCCTAGCTGCCATGGCTGAGCCGCCCATGTTAGAGAGCTGCTCGGCATGTAGCTTGATGTCGAGTCCTGCATCGATAGCGGCGGTCAGTACGCGCTCTGTCTGTTCTAGGTTGAAGGCGATATTTTCGCAAAATACATCCACGGCATCGGCAAGGTTCTCTGCCATTACCTTAGGTAGCATCTCATTGATCACTAAGTCGACGTAAGCATCGCTATCATTTTTGTACTCAGGTGGAATGGCGTGGGCGCCTAAGAAGGTGGTTTTAACATCTACATGATGGTGCTTACCTAGCTCTCGGGCAACGCGCAAAATCTTTAATTCGGTTTCGATATCTAAGCCGTAACCCGATTTGATTTCTACTGTGGTCACGCCCTCTTTAGCCAGCGCGTTTAAACGCTGGCGACCCAGTTCAAACAGCTCGGCTTCATCGGCTTCGCGGCAGGCGTTGACGGTCGAGATGATACCGCCACCACTGCGGGCGATCTCTTCATAGCTGGCGCCCTTTAGGCGTAGCTCAAACTCATTAGCGCGATTGCCTGCAAAGATTAAGTGAGTATGGGCATCAATTAACCCCGGGGTGATCCAACCACCTTTACCCTTGTAAATCGGTGTGCCGAATACATCAAATTCAGGCAAGTCGCTACGTTTACCTACCCAAGCAATTTTGCCATCTTGTACGGCGAGTGCCGCATCGGTAATTGCGCCGTAAGGCTCTGAAATCTTTGGCGACATTGTAGCTATGTTGATATCTATCCAGACTTGATCCCACGACATGATGCAGTTCTCTTTTTGGTTGTTTTTGCAGTGGCTGAATACTAACACCAAACATCAGCACTAAAAATAATTTGTGAGCCCGCTTGTATTTACTTGTATATACAAGCTAGGATTGTAGCCGAGTTTTTAAGCATGTAAATAGCTGTTTGCAAGTTCAGCTGCAACGGGAAGGTTAATGGCGACGCCAAAGTTTGAAGAGATTAAGCAATATATTTTAGCGCAAATTGAGTCTGGCGAGTGGGCCGAAGACAGCCGCGTGCCGTCTGAAAATCAATTAGCCGAGTTGTTTAACTGTAGCCGCATGACAGCGCGTCGAGGCTTAACTGAGCTGACAGAATCCGGTGTATTAGAACGTTCTCAAGGCTTAGGTACTTTCGTTGCCGGACTCAAAACCCAGTCTTCTATGATGGCAATTCGTAACATTGCCGATGAGATTAAAGACCGTGGCCACGGCTATAGTGTGCAGCAAGTTGAGCTGACCCAGACCCATGCGACTGGTGCCATCGCTATTGCGCTAGGTTTAGAGGAGGGCGGCAATGTGTATCGTTCGGTTTTAGTACACTGCGAGCAAGGCACACCGCTGCAGTTAGAAGAGCGCTTCGTTAATCCGAAACTGGTGCCTGATTATTTAGCCCAAGATTTTACCAAGCAGACTCCCCACGAATATCTATCTATGGTGGCACCGCTTACCGAAGCCAAGCACACCATCGAGGCTAAGCTCGCCGATAATGCGCAGTTAGCTTTGCTCAACATCGATGCGTCAGAACCCTGTTTACAGATCACTCGCCGTACTTGGTCGCGCCAAGGTGTGGTGAGTTTTGCACGTTTAGTGCACCCGGGAAGTCGATTTAGATTAGGTGGTCACCTGACTTTTAGCTAAAGCTTATTGGCCGTTAGGGATAGCTGGCTACCGTTCCACAAGTAAAAACGCTCAACAACACGATTTATAAAATGCTCTAAAAAATTAAAAAGACCGTAAATATAAAAGCTTAAAAATAAGCTGATAAGAAAAACACAAAAACAAATTGAACGAGGTAGTACCGATGGATAAGAGACACGATCCAAGCCGCCGCATCATCGCGCCGACAGGAACAAAGCTAAGCTGTAAGAGCTGGTTAACTGAAGCACCGATGCGGATGTTGATGAACAATCTGCATCCTGATGTTGCTGAGCGTCCTGAAGACCTCGTGGTTTACGGTGGTATCGGCCGTGCTGCACGTGACTGGGAATGCTACGACAAAATTGTTGAAGTATTGCAGCGTCTTGAAGATGATGAAACGCTGATGGTGCAATCGGGCAAACCAGTTGGAGTATTTAAGACTCACAGCAATGCGCCACGGGTGATTATTGCTAACTCTAATCTAGTACCACACTGGGCAAACTGGGAACACTTTAACGAACTCGATAAAAAGGGTTTGGCCATGTACGGCCAGATGACGGCAGGTTCGTGGATCTACATCGGCTCGCAAGGTATCGTGCAGGGCACCTACGAGACTTTTGTGGCGATGGCTAAGCAACACTTTAATGGTGTATCTGCTGGCAAGTGGATCTTAACCGGCGGTCTTGGCGGTATGGGCGGTGCGCAACCTCTTGCGGGTACCATGGCGGGTTACTCGGTACTCACTTGTGAAGTGGACGAAACCCGTATCGATTTCCGTCTTCGTACAAAATATGTTGATAAAAAAGCGACTTCACTCGATGAAGCCTTGGCAATGATTGAAGAAGCCAACAACAGCGGCAAGCCGGTATCTGTGGGACTATTAGCCAACGCAGCCGATGTGTTTGCCGAGCTGGTGGAACGAGGTATAACCCCTGATGTGGTGACCGACCAAACCTCTGCTCACGATCCGCTAAATGGCTACCTGCCACAGGGCTGGACGCTAGAATATGCAGCCGAGATGCGTAAAAAAGATGAGGCGGCTGTAGTTAAGGCGGCTAAGCAGTCGATGGCGGTACAGGTTAAGGCGATGCTAGCATTGCAAGCTGCTGGCGCGGCGACCACCGACTACGGTAACAACATTCGTCAGATGGCATTTGAAGAGGGGGTTGAGAATGCATTCGACTTCCCGGGCTTCGTACCGGCTTATGTACGCCCACTATTCTGCGAAGGTATTGGCCCTTTCCGCTGGGTAGCACTGTCTGGCGACCCTGAAGATATCTACAAGACCGATGCCAAGGTAAAAGAGCTTATTCCTGATAACCCGCAGCTACACAACTGGCTCGATATGGCGCGCGAGCGTATCGCCTTCCAAGGTCTGCCATCACGGATCTGTTGGGTGGGTCTAAAAGACCGTGCGCGTTTGGCATTAGCCTTTAACGAAATGGTTAAAAATGGCGAGCTTTCAGCGCCAATCGTGATTGGTCGCGATCACTTAGACTCAGGCTCAGTTGCCAGCCCTAACCGCGAAACCGAATCAATGCTCGATGGCTCTGATGCGGTATCGGATTGGCCATTGATGAATGCTCTGCTTAACACCGCAAGTGGCGCAACTTGGGTGTCGTTGCATCACGGCGGTGGTGTTGGTATGGGCTTTAGCCAGCACTCAGGTGTGGTGATTGTGGCCGATGGCACCGACGACGCGGCAGTGCGCCTCGGTCGCGTACTGTGGAATGATCCGGCTACCGGCGTGATGCGTCACGCTGATGCGGGTTACGATATCGCTAAAAATTGTGCAAAAGAGCAGGGTCTAGACCTGCCAATGCTATAAAAAGAATAAGAGGCATTAACATGAGTCATTTAGTATTAACTCCGGGTACGTTAACCCTGGCGCAAATCCGTGAAATTAGCCGTGGCAAGGTGACATTAGAGCTGGCTGAGAGTGCGATCGCCGATATCAATACCAGTGCAGGTTTAGTACAGCAGGTATTGGATGAAGGCCGCACGGTTTACGGCATCAACACTGGCTTTGGCTTATTAGCCAACACTAAGATTGCCGCCGAGGATTTACAGCTGCTGCAGCGCTCGATTGTACTGTCCCATGCGGCAGGTACAGGTAAGCACATGAGCGATGAAACCGTGCGCTTGATGATGGTATTGAAGATTAACTCACTGAGCCGTGGATTCTCCGGTATTCGTTTAGAGGTGATCAACTTCCTGATTAAGCTGGTTAACGCGGGTGTCTATCCATGTGTACCAGAGAAAGGCTCTGTCGGCGCATCGGGCGACTTAGCACCGCTATCACATATGTGTTTGCCACTACTTGGTGAAGGTGAGATGAGCTACCAAGGTCAGCTGATTAGCGCGGCTGAAGGTCTTGAAATCGCGGGCCTTAAGCCAATCGAATTGGCGGCGAAAGAAGGCTTAGCACTACTTAACGGTACTCAGGCATCGACGGCTTTAGCACTCGAAGGTTTGTTTAATGCTGAAGATCTATTTGCCGCAAGCTCAGTGATTGGTGCCATGAGTGTTGAGGCGGCAATGGGCAGTCGTAGCCCGTTTGATCTTCGTATCCATGCGGCTCGTGGTCAGAAAGGTCAGATCGATTCGGCGGCCGTGTTCCGTCATCTGCTCGGGGATGAGTCTGAGATCAGTCTCGCTCACCTTAACTGTGAAAAGGTGCAAGATCCTTACTCACTACGTTGTCAGCCACAGGTGCTCGGTGCCTGTTTAACCCAAATTCGCCATGTGGCCGAGGTATTAGGCACAGAAGCGAATGGCGTCACCGATAACCCATTGGTGTTCCAAGATACGGGCGATATTATCTCTGGCGGTAACTTCCATGCCGAGCCTGTTGCTATGGCGGCGGATAACTTGGCAATTGCTATCGCAGAACTTGGCTCTATTGCCGAGCGTCGTATAGCGCTATTGATTGACTCGAACCTATCGAAGCTACCCCCATTCTTGGTTGAGAACGGCGGGGTCAACTCAGGCTTTATGATTGCCCAGGTGACGGCTGCGGCATTGGCATCAGAGAACAAGACCTATGCGCACCCTGCGTCAGTCGATAGCTTACCAACTTCGGCGAACCAAGAAGACCATGTGTCTATGGCCACCTTTGCGGCGCGCCGTCTACGTGACATGTCTGAAAACACTCGTGGAGTGCTGGCGGTTGAATTGTTGGCAGCGGCGCAAGGTTTGGATTTCCGTGCACCACTGCAACCCGCGCTTGCGGTTGCACGGGCTAAGGGCGAGTTGCGTGAGCTGGTGGCCTACTATGATAAGGACCGTTTCTTCGGCCCAGATATCGAGGCGGCAACGGGCCTTTTGCTTACAGCCAGTTTTAATGCTTACCTGCCAGCAGATATCTTACCTAGCCTATAGGTAGTATGGGTTAAGTAAGCAGATAGTAAAAAGGGCCCTAAGGCCCTTTTTGTCTTAAAGGGCATATGTTAGCGTTTAATGCTCAGTACCTGCGTATATCCACATAGGCTCTGTTTTACCTGCACGCTCGAAGCCTAGAGCCTTGTAAAACTCGACGGCATCGCCATCAGCGGTAAGCATTTGTTGGTGAAAACCGCAGTAGACAGACTGCATCGCAGCCATCATCTTGCGGCCGATACCTTTACCATGTAGAGATGGATGAACGAGCATGTGAGAATAATACACAACGAGATGGCCGTCAGAGATGGCGTTGCCGATCCCCACCAATTTACCCTCATAGCGTGCCGTAACAAGTGTATGAGAGTTGCGAAGCGCAAGGATTAACAGATCGGGCTTATCCGCTGAAGACCACTCATTTGCTTGATAGAGTTCAATCGTTTCGGTTTCTTCTATGAGGCCGTTGAGTTCAATTTGAAAGTCCATATCTACTTCGATCCTGATTGTGTATCGCCATCATTGGGGGCTTTTCATGGATTAGCTAAAAAGGTGTAGCACAGTGGAAGCTAATTCATCGTTAAATTGCTCTGCTTTAACAGTGGGTTACACATGCGTTTAACCGTGCTGCTGAGCTTGAATATTACTTTACAGAAAGAAGCCTAATCAATTAAAAATTATCTTTTTTGCCTTAATCTAGCGGGCTCCTTTGCTGCCTGATAGTTTTAATCTCAGCTATAGAAGTTACTGATTTTGGGAGCAAATGCTCGGTAGTCAAATGAGTTTTTCGATACTATTTAGCAAAGGCTATATCTAAATTAGGTGAAGTTATAATGCTTGCGGATTCGAAAATTAAGATTCGTCAAATTGAAGCGTTTCGCTGCTTTATGTTGTCAGGCACGGTAACGGGAGCTGCCGAACTCCTGTATATCTCTCAACCTGCAGTGAGTCGATTGTTGTCCGAGCTTGAGTATCGTGTCGGTTTTCCACTTTTTATCCGTACACACAATAAGTTAGAGGCGACACCTGAGGCCAAGCTGTTCTATAAGGATGTTAACCGAGTATTTGTGGGCATGAACAGTTTAACCTCTTCGGCTGATGCCATCGCCCGTAATAATCAGGGGCGATTGCGTATCGGAGTCATGCCTATCTGCTCTAACAGCTTTATGCCCGATGTGATTGCGGCGTTTTTAAGCTTGCACCCTAATGTATCGATTGAGCTGGAGTCGGCATCGAGAATTCAGTTATTGGAGATGGTACGAAGTCATAGAATCGATATCGCGATAACGACTAACGTTGAAGCGGATGAAGATGAGTTCAGCTGTCGCTTTCTGCGCAGACACCGAGCGGTGGTCTTGCTTCATGAGGGGCACCCATTAGCACAAAAAAGCTCACTCTCACCGATCGATCTGAAACATGAACGCTTTATGACCTTGGCTTATGGCAGCCCGTTTCGAACCCGAGTCGAAGATGCATTTCTTAAGCAGAGTGTTAAGCGTAATATTATCCTCGAAGCGAGAGAGCAAAGTACGCTATTTCAGTTGGTAAGAAAGGGAGTTGGCATCGCAATTTTAGATCCTTTCGTACTGCACTCAGGAGCTGATGGCATTGTGAGTCGTCCATTTGAGCCTGTAACTGAGTGGGAATACCACGTGGTTCAGGCAAAAGGCATCCAGACTCCTAGAATGGTGAATGCTTTTCTAGACATCTTATTTGAGTATTTTGAAAGCCCCTCGCTGAATAAAGAGCCTGACCGTTAATTTTAAAATGGAAAAACAATTAAAAAAATACCGCAGCATGCTGCGGTATTTTTTGGGGGATTCGCGGGTCATTGAATTCTGATTAGCTTCTTACTGCAATCGCTTCGATTTCAATCTGTGCATCTTTAGGTAGACGGGCAACCTCTACACATGAACGAGCTGGGTAACTTGCACCAAGCTGATCGAAGAAGTTTTGATAAACTTCATTCACGATTGGGAAGTTGTTCAAGTCTTTAACGAAAACCGTCATCTTGAACACGTTTGCCATAGTCAGACCCGCAGACTCTACGATAGCCTGAACGTTCTTTAGTGACTGTAGTGCCTGCTCTGCAACATCTGCAGACATCTCACCAGTAGCTGGGTCGATTGGTAGTTGGCCAGAAGTAAAGATCATGCTGCCTAGATCGACACCTTGAACATATGGGCCGATAGCTGCAGGTGCTGATTCAGTGTTAAGTGCTTTAGTCATTTCTATTTCCTGTTTTTATCTGTGACGGACTACGCCGCCACAGTTATTGTTATTCGTTTATTGTATTAGTTGCAATTAGGCTGGCTGTACTTGAGCTTGGGGTTGAGCCTGTTTGCCGTAGCGCTTCCAACCCGTGATGATAGAGAACATCATTACACCCAGTAGGGCCCATGGGTAAGGTGCCATAAAGCTGATCGATGCACTCGGAACCGCTAAGCCAGAAGAGATAGCTGAGGTTTCGATTGCCGAGTACCAGACCATCACCGCAAGACACCAAGGCATCATGTAGAAGATTGAACACACAGAGGCACTCATTAGGTTGGCGCGACGCTCAGGGGTAATGTTGTTCTTCTCACCTAGTGGCTTGACTAGAGTCGGGCCAACGAGTAGCTGAGACGGTGCATTCGAGCTCACCAATAGTGACGACACTGATGTTGAGTAGAACATCAAGAGCTCGGTGCTACGGGTACTATTTGAAACGCGTTCTGTGATGAACTTGAGAATGTCATCCATGATGCCGCTATTCATGAAGATCTTAATAACGCCCAAAATTAGGATTACGAATACGACCGCACCAGTTACACCGGCAATAGCGTCTTCGATGATACCGTTAGAGACGCCGCGCTGAGATGGAACGGTGAATAGATCCGAAATCGCGAAGGCACCGATGCCGAGTCCAACAACGGCTGCAACAAGGATACCGTAGCTTAGGGCTTCTAACAGGTGGCGACCTTTTAGGGCGAAGAACACAACGGCAGCAACAGAGAGCAACATTAGTAGGCTTTCTGGGCGGGCGCTATCACCGCTTTGGGTGGCCGCTTCGACTAGGCCATCACCTTGACCAAAGAATACCAAGGCGACGAGTGCTATAGCTCCGGCAGTCAGTGATAGCGGCATACGTTGGCGAACCGTGGCGCCAAAGTCGGCTCCCTGTGTGGTACAGCCTACGATGGTAGTATCGGAAATTGGCGCAATGTTATCGCCAAATACGGCACCAGACAGTAGAGCAAGAGCAACAAAAGCTGGATCTGCGCCTAGGTAAACACCGGCTGGGAATAGGATAGGAGCAAGGGCTAAGTTGGCACCGTTTGACGAGCCAGTACCCATGGCGAAGATGGCAGTAGACATGAACACGATAATAAGGAACATGCTGCCCTGAATACCGGTCGACATACCAAACCAAAGAATACCGTCGACTAGGCCACCGGCCTTCATTAACGAGCCGAGTACGGCGGCGAAGATCCAGGCTGTGATCACCACAACACCAGTTTTATCAGCAATACCGTCTAAAATCGACTGAAAATAGTCACGTTTACTCTTAACTAGGAACATACCTAAAATAATGGCGATAAAGCCAGGTGCCCATGCGGCTTTAGGGCCACCAACACCATTAAAGGTAAGCAGTAACATCAGACCGACCATGGTCAACAGTGGAACCATTCCACCGATTTTTCCTATATGAAACTCAAGCTTTGTTGACTGAGACATAATAGATTCTACCTATTCCTTCGTCATCGCTGCAGGGGTAGCCTGTTGGGACGAGGAATATAAAGTTTGGCCAAAATGCCTGAGAAAACTCTCAGGCATGTTTTTTTTATTTTGTTTTTACTTATTGGCAATCAGTTCAGGGTAGCCGAATAGGGCTGGTGTACCACCTGTATGTAAAAATACGACGTTCTGATCTTTAGTGAATTGACCGTCGCGGATCATGCCGATCATGCCGGCCATGCTCTTCGCTGTGTAGGTAGGGTCTAATAATATCCCTTCTTCATGACCTAAAATCTCGATTGCTTCATGAACTTCAGTCGTCAATTGGCCATATCCAGGGCCTAGAACCCAATCTTCACACTTAACTAAGTCGTGAGTGGCTTTATTCTCGTCTACACCAAGTAGTTGTAGCACTTTGCGAGTTTTAACTAATACGCGCTCGAACTGAGCCACCTTGTCACGGCGAACGCAGAAACCGTATACTGGGATATCGCTGTTTAGGGCGATCAAACCTGCTAATACACCGGCGTGAGTGTTTGCAGAACCCGTTGGTAGTACGATGGCATCGATCTTCATACCGGTCGCTTGTGCTTGAAGTAATAACTCCTCAACGCAATCTACATAACCGAGTGCGCCCCACGGTGTCTTACCCACAGCACCTAGCGGAATAACGAAAGGCTTATAGCCTTCTGTCACTAGCTCGTCGGCTCGGTCATACATCACCTGATCGGCACCGTTCTCATCTTCACCCTCTGGGTAAACATGGATTTTTGCACCCATCAACTTATCTAAGAATGGATTACCGCTGTTTTCATATTCAGGTAGTCTGCCATCGACGCGGTGCTCTAGCTGTACTTCAACATGCCAGCCCATCTTACGTGCCGCAGCTACCGTCATACGAACGTGGTTAGATTGAACTGCACCAGTAGTAAGCAGGGCATTACAGCCGTCAGCTTGTGCCTTACCTACATAAAACTCTAATTGACGAGCCTTGTTACCACCCATGGCTAAACCTGTCGCATCGTCACGTTTAATCCATAATTTAGGACCATCGAATTTCTTGGTCATATTAGCCATAAATTCGAAAGGTGTTGGTGTATGAGCTAATTTAGCTTTTGGGTATTTATCTGTAAGCATTTTTGATTCCTTTATATTAATTTATTCTTGTATCAATATTTATAAGAATGGCTTTTGTATTTGGTTATGTTTTTATACTTTAATTTTGTAACTTATATGTTTAGTAGGATGTTTACGCCGCTACCAAATAAAACGAAGAGTGTTATTTTTTTAAATAATTCCTGATTAATAAACTTAGATATGTAATCACCGAAAAATGCACCTGCGAAAGTCGCTGGAATTAACATCATGGATGTTTTAAAAGTGTCTGCTCCAATACCCACAAAAGACGCTTGTAGGCCTAAAGCCACTATGTAAGAAAAAGTTGAACAGGTGATCACTGTGGCGCGGATCTGATCTTTAGTGAGCACGCTACGTGTTAGGTATGCCACTACAACCGGGCCTGGCATCGCCATTGCACTTGCCATCACACCAGACATAGTACCGACACCAAAACATGAACCTCTACCCATGTTGGCTGGGATAGTTTCATGACCTTTACGAGATTTAATCATCTCTATGATATTTTGAGTCGTGATCGCAATAATAAGTAGAGCGACAGAAATTTTAAGTGCAGTAAGGTCGAAATTACTGAATATAATAATGCCGATAGGGTAGCCGAGGGCACAGCCGAGCATTATTTTTTTTACTAAATCCATTGGTGCTATTTTACGGATTTTAATCCAGTGAACTAGCGACATGGCTAAGGTTAATATAATGACAATTTGAACTGCAGAATTAGATTGTAATAAAACAAGTAAAATACTAACGCCAATTAATCCAAATCCGAATCCTGTTGCAGCCTGTAGTGTTGCTGCGAAAAACACTGTCATTAATAATAATGAGAGTTCCATGAGTTAACCAAAATAATATATTTAATCTATGGATGGATTATATGTTTATGACCCCTATTTGGGTCAATTGACTAAATATTTATCAGCTATAACTAAATGTTATGCTAAAAACTAGGCTAGGCTACATTTGATGGAAAAAGTCGATCCAGATCGATAGTTCCCCACTTTTTACAAGGCGCTTAAACGAAAAAAGCCACAAGGAGGTTACCCTTGCGGCTGTCTTTAAACCTGTTTTGTGAGATTACATTCTTGAATCCATCTCACCGATTTTTAGGCTCATCAACTCTTTAGTCCACTGGGCTTTGTCGATGCCTTCAATCCAGAAGGTACGACTTTCACGAGTCTGGCCTTTACGTAGGTAAGAGTCCGGCATTCTGAAAATTGCTTGCCATACCTTGATGGTTTCTTTGTCAATTAGTGCACCGGAGTCGGCAAACAGACTGACCTCTAGCTCGATCATCACGTAGTGTTCTGGACTGGTGCTGCTAAGCTCAAAAGTTAGCCCAAGACGACCATCATCATCCCACTGACTGTTAAGCAAGCTAACCTTTACACCACTTTTGGCCGTCGACTTTAAAAGTTCTGCTTGGGCTATCGCTGTTGAGGTCAGAGTTTCGATATTAGCCGGTAGCGTCGTAGGAACGGCTTCGACTTTTGCTAGCGCTTCAGTTTCTACCGGAGCAGTGCTTGCAGCTACAGCGACTGTACTGACAGTTGCTGGTAAGGTGACTGGCACCGCGGTATCGGGTTTGGTTTGGCTCTCAAGAATGACATATTCCCAATTAAAGTCGTCGTTGAGTTTGACCGTGGCACCGTTTTCTAAGGTGACGCGCGCCACTTCTCCAGCTATTGCTGGGATAGAAAATAGTAATAATGCAATCGAGATGTAGGTACGCAGAGCTTTATACATGGGAAATAACCTGTTTAAGTTGATTGCCTTAGCATAGACAAAGTCGTGCGGGATTAATACAGGTGTTAGTCAGAATAAGACGTAGTTATCATCGGAGCTGAAAGGGGTCGCTGGGTTTAGTGAACGTAAAACACCAACCCTAAGTTAGGGTTAGGTTGGTGTCAGTAAAGCGAGTGCTTAATTAAGCTTTTGGTGCAAAGTCAGCAGAAGCTAGACGGTGAGCCGTGTAGATGGCTTCTCCATCACTTTCAGCGTCAAAAATGACTGTGACATCTGGAGAGAAGAGTAATACGTCACCGACTTCAGCTACATACTTAATGTTATCAGTGTCACGTACGACGATCTTTCCTTTGGTGATCACCTTATATTCTACAGAATCATAGAAGTACTCAAATTCAGTGCCCGGTGCCATCGTAAAGTGGCCAATAGTGAGGGCATTGCTGTTGTTAGTGACACTAACTTCAGCCATATCACTCTTTAGGTTTTCGATGTTTAATAACTGACTTAAATCATTAAGTGCGAAAGAGCCTGATTTGATCAGGGTAATTTTGTTGCTTTGACTGGTTAGGGTTGTCATAGGGATCCTAGAATAATGAATGAGGGGAAATGCAGATTTCCCTTCATTGTTACTTGTGAGCTAACGTATTGATTGCTTTAAGATCGGATTACAAACGCGCTCTAAAGATAGTGATAATTTCTTCAAGACTCGCTTTGCGTGGGTTAGTTAAAGAACAAGCATCGTTTAGCGCGTTTTGCGCCATGAATGCGAGTTTCTCTTCAGTAACACCTAAGTCACTTAGACGTTGTGCCGTGCCGACTTGACGAGATAGTGCTTCAATTGCCTCTATACCCGCTTCAATAGCTTGAGCCTGTGTCATTGCTGACACATCAACACCCATAGCTTTAGCGATATCAACAAAGCGTGCTGGTGTTGCTACAGCGTTGAAGCGTGAGACTTCTGGAAGAAGAATTGCGTTACATAGACCGTGTACTAAGTCGTAAACTCCGCCTAACTGATGCGCCATAGAGTGAACATAACCTAGTGAAGCGTTAGAAAACGCCATACCCGCAAGGTATTCACCGTATTGCATTGCATCACGTGCTTTGCGGTCTTCACCATTTTCAACTGCGGTGGTTAAGTTTTGTGAGATTAACTCAATCGCCTTGATTGCCGATGCATCGGTGATAGGTGTTGCCGCAGTAGAAACATAGGCTTCAATAGCGTGTGTTAACGCATCCATACCTGTGGCTGCAGTTAAGAACTTAGGCATAGCAACCATGAGCTCAGAATCGTTAACAGCAATGATCGGTGTAAAATGCTTATCTACAACAGGGTATTTAGTTTCGTCAGCTTCGTTAGTGATGATGGCAAATACTGTCATTTCAGAAGCCGTACCAGCAGTCGTGTTAATTGTGACTAGTGGAAGTTGTGGTTTCTTAGATGTGTGCACACCTTTTGAATAGTCACGAATATGACCACCATTAGCGGCAACTAAGGCGACACCTTTTGCTGCATCGTGTGATGAGCCGCCACCAAATGAAATAACGAAGTCACAGTTTTCTTGATTCAATAAAGCAAGACCGTCTTCGATATTTTTCTCTGTTGGATTTGGCTTAACACCGTCATAAATCGCAAAGTCAATATTGTGTGCCTTAAGCTCATCAGTTAGACGATTAACGAGTCCGATTTCAACTAGCACGCTGTCTGTCACGATAAGCGCTTTTGTGAGTTCTTTGCTTGTAAGTTCAGAACCGAGTGACTGTATTGCGTTTTGGCCCATGAGGGTCATTGGAGGCATGTAAAATACGCTGCTCATAATGTTTTCCTAAAGTTTATAAATCAAAGTTTTAAATGAAAAATTAAATGGGTTGAGAATATAAAAATGATCTATGAATATTTGAGGGTGACTTGCCTGCTCTCAATCGATGGAGCAAGTTTACTCTTTGCAAGTGAAATGATAATTGGGCTTAATTGAAAATGATTTTTACGAAATAGTAATAATGTGTGGTGAGAAACTGCACTTTACTAACAAGGCTAAATGGTATGTCGAGCCACAGGTGTTTAAGAAGATTTAGCTTTATTACAATGTTGCGGCGATAGTGTCAGGTAGGGGATTACAGAGGGCGCCAGTCGCGAAAATATCGCAATAGCGTCCACTGGTATAGGGCAGTGTTTTTAGCGATAACAATGTAACGTTACATAGAGTAACCGATACTAAATACCGCCGATTCTGTCGCCGAGTTATAGCCAGCGCCTAGTATAAGATGTTTTCCTATTACGTAACGTATACCGATTTCGCCGCCCCATGTGGTACCTTTCTCCGTTTCCCAAACGGGCTCTGCACCGACAACATAAGGCACAATATTGGTCGTTGAAGAGTATTCGGTAATATAGGCGGTCGCACCGCCATAGAGGCTCAAATCCCCCGTTAACGTGTAACTAATACCAAAGCGCCATAGAGAGTCTTGGGTATAGGCTTCACCTGGTGGCTCAACATAAACGTCTTCCTTTTTACTCTGGGCATAGCCTATGTAATACCCCCAGTCGGCGTAGTCACGGTCATAATGACGAGGAGCAAAGGTAATGCCATACATATCTTCTGCGGCGGGAATATAGTCTACGGTTACAGCCATCACTGGGGCGGGCTTAGTATCGGGTTCTAGACTGAAGTCATTTGCTACGGCGTTTAAACTGGTAAGCGTAATTAGACTGGCTATCAAGTATCGAATCATCGTTCCCTCAATAAAATGGCTTGCTGATGGTGATAGATTGTTCTAAATCTTTGGTTTACAGTCAACTAACAGTGCTAAAATGATTGATACAATAGAGGTTTGTGATGCCTTTGTTTCAACCTTTAGTTGTTTATGTTGGATCTATTTTAATTCGTTGAGTGCTCCCTTGAGCGCGAAAATATTGGAGAATAGCTTTGGATCAGGAATTACGCGCTGCGATTGCTCAGTGGTTAACTAATATTGGTATCGACACTCAGCCATCTGATGGTGTTTCGATTACGATTATGCTGTTTGCATGTTTTGTGGTGGCATTTATCGGGTATTTCTTCGTAAAACGTGGTGTCGTGACCACGATGAATCTAGTTATCCTGCGCTCTAAAGCTCATTGGGATGACATTTTCATGCGTCATCAAGTATTGGAGAAGATGGCCGTACTTGTCCCCGTTATTATCTTGAATATTCTGTTGCCGTTAGCCTTGTATGATCACACTGTTCTTAGCAGCCTGACTGATCGACTACTAGACGTCACTATCGTGGTGTTATTTATCCGTACTATTTACAGCGCCTTAGATGCCGCTAATGAGATTGCGGATTATAACTTAGTCAGTCGAAGGTTGCCGATCAAGAGCTTTGTGCAGCTAGCTAAACTGTTCATGTTCTTTGTGGCCATCATCATCTCTATTTCAGTTTTGGCAGACCAATCACCCGTCTATTTTCTAAGCGGTTTAGGTGTCGCGACTGGTTTAGTCATGTTGGTATTTAGAGATACTATCTTAGGCTTCGTTGCGGGTATTCAGTTGGCGGCTAATCGCATGGTGAGTCCTGGAGACTGGATCGAGATGGATAACTTCGGTGCCAACGGTACCGTCGAAGAGGTGTCGTTAACCACAGTTAAAGTGCGTAACTTCGACCAAACCCTGACCATGCTTCCTGCCTATTCTTTAACTTCAGGGTCCTTTAGAAACTGGCGTGGCATGTCTGAATCAGGCGGTCGACGGATTAAGCGCGCGATACAAATTGATATTCAATCGGTGCGTTTTTTAACTGAAGACGATATGCGCAGCTTAAACAAGATCAATCACCTTAAAGACTATTTCTCTGCGAAATCGGCGGAGATCATTACATATAATGCCCATGTTGAAGATGCGGATATGTACGTGAATAGCCGTCATTTGACCAATATCGGTACCTTTAGAGCCTATATCCAGGAGTACTTAACTCAGCACGATAAGATCCGTAAAGACATGACACTGATGGTGCGCCAACTTGCACCAACCGAACTGGGTGTACCTATTGAGCTCTATATCTTTACTAACGATACACGCTGGGAGTTTTACGAGGGCATTCAAGCTGATATTTTCGATCACCTCTTTGCGATATTGCCAGAGTTTGATCTTAGGGTATTCCAAGGGCCAACAGGGGCTGATGTGCGTAGCTTGAAGCATTAGTGCGGTGATTGGTATAAGAAGCCAGCTTGAAAGCTGGCTTTTATTTTCAGGCTTGAATCACCTATTTCAGTAGCGAGTTATCATCAATTAGGCTTTGCCTGCTCAGAAAGTCGTTATTTAAATTTTTTACCTATTGAAAGCTAGTTCTCGCGGCTTACCAAGATAGCGGCTAATGCCACAAATACCCCTCCACTGGTTCTGTCGAACCAATGCAGCTTGTTGCTCGCCTTTAATTTTGGTGCCAATACATTCGCCATGCTGGCGTAGATCATCACAAAGCTGAAATCCACTACCGCCCAAGTTGCAGCCAAGATGGCTAACTGTGGGCCTTGAGGCGCACTGATGTCGATAAACTGAGGAAACAGCGCAGCAAAAAATAGCAGATCTTTAGGGTTGCTGATCCCAACGAGAAAGGCTTGCTTGAATAGTTGCTTAGGTGTGCCCTTGCCTTCGGTGGTTTTTAGTTGCAGCCCTTTGCCATCACCTTTAGTGAGCAGTAATTTTATGCCCAGAAACAGCAGGTAAGCTGCGCCACACCATTTTAATACCGTAAAGCCATATTCTGTTGCACTTAGCAGTGCACCTAAGCCCGCAGCCGATGCCATCATTAATATCAATGCTGAAGTCACACTGCCAAATGCAGTGGCTATGCTGCGGCTCTTACCATAATGAATGCCGTGACCCATAGACAATACAGCCATGGTGCCTGGAGACACTGCAATTAACAAAATGGCAAACAGGTAGAGTAACCAAGTATCAAAGCTCATAGATTTTATACAATTTAAAATGACTGGCAGCACTATAGCCGCCAGACATTATTTAGGCAATCTAGACTGAAATAAAGTCAGCAATGAGCCTAGCCTTTAATTAGGCCGTATAGTCAGGAATGGCCTTAGGGTGACGGCCTTGGATTGAGCGATAAAAGTCGATGATCTCATTCATTTCTTGTCGGATGTCGCCAGTGGGCACCTTGCCTTCGGCAATCACTATGGTCTTGCTGCCGAAATCGAGTCCAACGGTGATGATCGGCACTTGAGCTTTATTGGCGATATGATAAAAACCTGTTTTCCAGCGAGACACTGGGCTACGGGTGCCTTCAGGGGCCAGAGCTAGGCGAAAATGGGGGTTAGTTTTAAATAGATCTGCCACCGCATCGACCAAATTATTGCTTTTACGTCTATCGACAGGTGTGCCACCAATCGCGCGGAAAAACCAGCCCCAAGGTGGAATAAACAGTTGGTGTTTGCCCAAGAAGTTTACTTGTACGCCGAGGGCACCACGGGCGATAACGCCAATGATGAAGTCCCAGTTGCTGGTATGCGGCGCAACAATGGCAATAAATTGTTTATCTTTTGGCAGCTCGCCGGATATTTTCCAGCCGATGAGTTTTAGCAGCCCTTTCCAAAATAATTGAAACATATAACGAAAACCTTCCGGCCTTTTTTTAAGAGTATTGATGTTTTCTGCAGCTTTAGCCAATCACTCGTTATGATTGGTTATAAGACCTCAGATAGAGATTTGGGGTATAGTACACCTAATAAAGCCCGATCGGAGAGTGGCAATGTTTAAAAAAGGATTAAGTGTCTTATTGTTGTGCTTGGCATTTAACGCTAATGCTGTACCAACGGATGATATTGCGAATATCTTGGCAGAACAAGAAGCTGCATGGAACCGCGGTGACTTGGATGCTTATATGCTGGGTTATTGGAATAACGACAAAATGCGTTTCGTATCCAATGGCAAATTTAGCTATGGCTGGGATAAAACTTTAGCAGCTTACAAGAAGCATTACCCCGATAAGGCGACCTTAGGAACGCTCACTTTCACGATCAAAGAAACCAAAATGCTCAGCAACTATGCGGCGATTGTTGTCGGACGCTGGTCACTAGAGCGAGCTAAAGATAACCCTAATGGTGTGTTTACTCTGTTGGTTGAGAAAATCGATGACCGCTGGGTGATCACTCACGACCATACCTCAGATTGATCCTGCTAGACTGAATTAATATGAGTAAAGTTAGACGAGCTAGAACAAAAGGAGCTTATATGGCGTTTATATTACCTGCAGCAGTACTGGTTATTGGTTCACTCTTTTTGATTGGGCATGCTGTGATAAATGAGCGTGACGCAAAAGATTAATGCTTTATAAGCTCATCTTACTATTGCATGAGCTAGCTGTAAGATGAGGCAAATAAATGGCTCGCAATAAAGCGAGTCTAACTTGCTGCCTCTATAACGAATTCATCTCGACCTAAGTTGCGCCCCTTGCCGTCATATCTCACTTCGGTGAAATGTATCTTGCCCTGCTTGTCTTTCAAAATGATGCTAGTCGAGCGAGTACCATACTCTTCATGTCGAATATAGACCGAAGACAGGTGTCTTTCCCATTCTAAGCTTACCCCTGTCTGGGGCAGCTCTTCATCCGGTGCCTGGGTGTTATCCATCATAATCGTAAGCAGAGCATCGACATCGGGAATAGGGTGGTTGCTAATATGCTGCTCTATTGCCTGAGTGCCTCGTGCCATTTTAGGCCAAATATCATCGAGAGCACCGTTACTGATGGAGTGAAACCCTGAGGTGAGTCGGGTTAATTTTTGCTTGCGGCTATCGAAGCACTGTAGTTGTTCTTCATCGCCAAAGAGTAAATTAAATGGGTTGTAGAAACGGCTATGGATCTGTAACCAGTCATGATTGAGAGCATCGTCTTCTAAGGCCTTTAATACCAGCTCTCCACGGCTTCTCATATCATTTTGGTTGAGTTCTGGTGCGCGGATATTGGTAAGCCCCGCTATCTTGCCTTGTTGATTCACTCCTAGCCAAGTCCCTCCAGCTTCTAGGTCTTTTCCGGCGACTAGCTTGTTTGAGGTTGGCCAAAAATGGGCGGCCTCTGTAGGGCGATGATGAAACTCATCGCGATTGGCACAGATGATTAATGGAAATTGTGGGTGAGTCTGCAACGCGACAAATAGGATGCACATAAACATAGCTCAAATCTAAGTCATGGATACAGGTTAATGCCCATGACTTAGAAAAGCTAGCTAGAACGACTCAGATAAAGCCGTCGTTAATGGCGATGCTTATGGTCATGCCCATGCTTATGGGCGCTCTCATGGCTGTGTTCATGGCCATGATTGTGATGATCGGGTTCATGGCTGTGCTGATGGCCATGTCCATCACCGTGTGCGTGATGGTGAGTCTTTGGCTTCAGCAGCATAAGTCGACTTAAGAATTTGCGTGGTCCTAGACGAAGCAAGCTGGCAGCGAACAAGATAGCCACAATGATCAGGCTGATGTTGTTTAGCGTGGCAGGTAGGTGAATCATGGCTTGCCACTTAGGATGCAGTAGCTCAATGACCCCAAGCAGGGTAATTAACAGTGCAAACAAGCTGGCCTTTTGCGTCCAATTCATCAGTTTTAGCTGGGCTAAGTTGAATATGGGCGCGGCAATTAATGGCAGCATCACTGCAGTGGTCGTCCAGCCACTATAGGCGAGTGACAAAGACAGTACCGCGGCACCTAAATTACAGAAGCGCATCGGTAAAAATACCAATAACAACACAATGACCTGTACTAGCGGGCTAGATAATGGCACCGCTGGGTGACCAATCAGATTGGCTAACACTAGGCTTAATAGGATCCACGGTGCACTACGGTCAACCAAGTGAGCGAAACCAAATCGCCAAGCTGAATCGGGAAGGTAGTCATGGGGATCCGTCGGCTCTACATTGCAGCGTGTCAGTTGCCAGCCAATAATCAGTACTGAGATTGCTTGTAATAGTGCAAATGTTGGCCCTAAAAGTAAGCCGGTAATGATAATGGCTTCTGGGCCTAACAAGCGTTGCAACCAGAGACGATTTAACTGCTGAACATGAGGCGTGAGACCAAAATGAAAGCGCAGAGTCGCCACTGCATAGGCGACCAATAACACTGGTGCAATTGTCAGCATCCAGTCGAGTAGATGTTCGGTCGAGTGGCTGTGGTGGTGATGTTCGTGTCCACCTGAATCCATCATTAGTAGTAGTACGAGTAAAACGATACCCAGTAAACTGCCTATACCCGCTTGGTATTCGAACTTGCCCTGCTTATCGGTATCCGGTGAACCGTGAGGTTGATGTAGCACGACATGCAAGATAGAGCCGGTAACAAATGCTTGTAAATAAACCGTATTTTCTAAGCTTAACTGTGATAGTAACTGTTCGCCAGCAAAGTAGCCGACGCAGGTTAATAGCATCATGGCCGCGAGCACTATCATCGCCCAGCGGCTGCCCACTTGTGGTTTTAGTAGCCACCAGATCGCCACACCAACGGGCAGTCGATGTAGAATAATCCCTAGCGCCAACAGAATGGAGTTACCCTGTTGCTGGGCTAAGATCATCGCGCCACCATCTGTGATGGTATGCAGCAATAAGCCGCCAATACCTAAAATTAAGGTGAGATTGTGAGTGACTTCGGAGTAACGGTGAAATAGCCGCTCACTGAGAGTGGGGCCCCACATGCCGATAATCACAAATACAATCGCGAGAAACCCACCGTGCTCTAGCAGCTCTGGCAGAATATGGATCAGCACTAAGCCGCCCAGCGATACGAATATAAATCCGTCTAGGCCTTTTTGTAGCCCATTGCCTGTCGAAAAGAATCGATAAAACAAAGGACCTAATAAGAGTGCGATGCAGCTAGCTAATAGATACAGCATGGAGTTCCAATTTAAACCGGGAGAGCGAAAAAAGCGCTATAGTATACCAGCCTTGTAGGTAATTAGCAGAGTACTGTGTTGAATTTACATTGATACTCAGTTGCCGCTAAATGTACCGTTACCGTGAACTAATACGGTGTTTTTTGGCATCCACTTGTTAATTTATCGGTTAAGCTAATAGAATAGTATTTTTTACGGCAAATAGAAGCATTTATCTATGGATACTTTTTCTGCGGCAGTCATGTTGTTCCTGATAATGGACCCTTTAGGCAACTTGCCTATTTTTGCATCGATATTGCGCCACATTGAGCCGAAGAAGCGCCGCCGAGTGCTGATCCGTGAGTTGCTGTTTGCTTTGGTTATCATGATGCTATTCCTGTTTGCGGGCGAGGCAATTCTTAACTTTCTAAACTTGCGCACCGAGTCGGTGAGTATTGCCGGCGGTATTATCTTGTTCTTGATCGCGATTCGGATGATCTTTCCACAGCCTGGTGGTGTCGTTGGCCTCGCTGCGGGGGAGGAGCCATTTATCGTGCCGATGGCCATTCCACTCATGGCAGGACCTTCAGTGTTAGCGGCGTTGATCCTATTGGCTCACACCGACAATGATCGCATGTTTGATTGGACTATTGCGCTAGTGTCAGCTTGGGGGGCGAGTGCGGTGATTTTGCTGTTCTACAAAGCTTTCACTAAAGTGTTAGGTGAGAAAGGGTTAACCGCTGTCGAGCGTCTTATGGGGATGGTGCTGGTGATGATCTCGGTGCAGATGTTCCTCGATGGTGTCGCCAATTATATCAGTCACACAGGACTGTAGATCCGTTTATAAAGCTCATCTCTCGGTGGGCTTTGAATCAATTTAAGCTGTCTGTTATCTAATAGTCGATCATGGTAGTTGTCGTTTCTGGATTGTGAGCTAAAGTTAAACTCGCTTGCAGATTAAATTTTAGCCTGCAATACTTGGGATATAATATTCAAAAATAACAATAAATCATGCTAACTTGCCTCCTACTGTGTGTTGCTAGCCTCTCTTCACTGGATTCTGCCGACTATCAAAATCTACTGCCTTACCAAGGCACGCCAACCTCGATGGAGCAGCGTGACAGTAATGGCAATCTCACTATTGGCTCTGTATATACCGATCAAGGTGCTTGGCATGGCTTTCACCTACCCGATAATGCCGATTATTATGGTGGTTTTACCGGGCCTCTGTTTATCGCTCAAGAATACAGTTTGCATCTGAGTGACAGCTTGCAACGCTTGCAGTTGATCAACATAGATAAAGACGAATTTATCGCGTTAGACAGCGCCAGCCGAATCGAGATCTATAGTAGGCCCGACGCCCTAGTGCAGACGTTCATCTGGTCGGGTTTTCAGCTTAACTTGACCCTCAGTTATAGTGATAATCGTACGGCGGTCATCCGTACCGAATTGATCAATCTATCCCCAAAAGAACAAACTTGGCAGTTGGTATGGCACGGTTCTCCCTTTAATTCGCACCCTTCGCAACCGGACTACCACCTCATCAAACAGGCTGAAGTGAATGCTAATCATATTAGTTGGCAGCTCAATCCAATCATGGAAACCTGGCGAATTCAGCTTGCCGATGCTGAGTATGAGCTGTGGTTCGATCGCGATATGAAAATAATGCTCAATGAGCAATCGGGTTATCGCGCCTTTGCCGAACCCGTGACTCTGGCGGCGGGGCAGCAACATACTTTTGTCTCGGCGCAGCGATATTTTCATACTCAGGCCGAGCGCAGTGCGCATCTGGCCCCCGACTGGAGCAAGATAACGGGTCAGCTCAACGATAATCGCGCCAAGTGGCAAGCCAGATTAGACAGAGCGATAACAGGAGGCGATAAGAGTGCTCGCCAACTTGCGGTTAAGAGCATGATGACTCTTTTGCACAATTGGCGCAGTCCTGCGGGCGCACTTGATCATGATGCGATTACCCCGTCGATTACCTATAAGTGGTTTAACGGTGTGTGGGCCTGGGACAGTTGGAAGCAGGCGGTTGCATTAGCACGTTTTGACCCTAGCCTAGCCAAGTCTAATGTACTGGCGATGTTCGATTATCAATTTACTGCGCAAGACTCGGTTAGGCCGCAAGATGCGGGTAACCTACCCGATGCTATTTTCTACAATAAAGATCGTCAGCGCGGTGGTGAGGGTGGCAACTGGAACGAGCGTAACGGTAAGCCCCCATTAGCGGCTTGGGCGGTGTGGCAGATCTATGAGCAAGATAAGGATGTCAGCTTTCTTGAGGCTATGTACCCCAAACTGTTGGCCTATCATGAGTGGTGGTATCGCAACCGTGACAATAACGATAATGGCTTAGCCGAATATGGCGCTAACTTACATCCAGCCCACTTGGCTGAAGATGGTTCGATCGATGTGGAAGCGGTGATCGAAGCCGCTGCATGGGAGTCGGGCATGGATAACGCACCACGATTCGATGTCGATGAGGCGCTGAGTGTTTGGCAAAACCGTCAGGCGGGTCAACTCGTGGGTTACTCGGTATCGCAGGAGTCAGTCGATCTTAATGCCTACCTCTACGCAGAGAAACGTTTTCTACAACAGATGGCGGCTGTATTAGGCGATGATAGTGCCGTGGTGAAATGGGATGTGGCTGCAACTCGGCTTGCTAAGCAGATCCAGATGCAGATGTATGATCCAGAATCTGGCTTTTTCTATGATATTCGTTATACCGCAACCGGTAGCGAGTTGATGGTAGAGCAGGGAAAAGGTGTCGAAGGCTGGCTCCCGCTCTGGGCGGGTGCGGCGAGTGAGGCTCAAGCAAAAGTTATAGTTGAGCGTCACCTTGGGGCTGGACAATTTGGCACCTTAATTCCATTTCCGACCGTAAGTGCCGATAGCCCTAACTTTGCCGCTGCTAAGTATTGGCGCGGCCCCGTATGGTTGGATCAGGCGTTATTTGGCCTGCAGGGAGTCGAGCGATATGGCTATCATCAACAAGCCAAGGCACTAGCGAAGCAACTTGTATCACAAGGAGAGGGTATTTTAGGTCAAAGCCCGATTAGGGAAAATTACAACCCACTAACAGGTGAGGGACTACACTGCACTAACTTTAGCTGGTCTGCTTCCGTACTACTGCTTCTTTATCAATCCTGGTTAGTCGATGGGAATGATAATTAATCATGAAGTCTAAACTGATAACCATTTGATTTTTAGTTAATAATACTGCCATTTTAAAATAGGCTGCCTAAATATATTAATTGGACTGTTAATGTATTGCTGTTGTTGTTATTGTTTTGTGATTCAGCAGTATTGGGTGGCCTATGAAAGTTTCTCTCCTAGTCGTTATTTTTCTGAGTATTGTCTTTGTGTCGGCTTGTAATAGCCGCTCTCAAGAAATAGATCAGCAGTCTATTATCACTGACTCACACAGTGATCTTCCTCGTAAGCATCTCTTATGCAGTTCAACGCCCCCGATCCTAGATACGACTAAGCTTAAGGCTAACCTTAAAGAGCGAGGTTTAATCACCGAACAGATGACTGAAGCCGAAGCTGAGCAAATTGTTGTTGAATATATTCGCAAGCGTCAGAAAGCGTTCCAAGACTGTAAAAAAGGAAGTCAGTAGTATGAATAAACTTCTTAAAATTAAATTGTTAGCGGCATTTTTTGCAGCAATAATTTCATTCTCTCCTATTGCTCTCGCAGTACCTGTGACATCTGGTACCACGGCTGATGCCAACATGATTAACAAAGAGCGGGTTTTATATTGGCTGGTTAAACGCGGTGAGTTATCAGCTAACGCAACAGAAGCTGAAAAGCAGCAAGCGATAGCTGATTTTACTAAACGCGCCTATGGAAACAAAAAAATCCCACTGATCCAAGCACAACAACAAATTAAGCGACTCGAGCGTGCTAAGCAGCGGGCAAAGTCAGCAAACTATTCATCACCTTTAGTGAAGAGCTTTAATAATAAAACGGTCAAAGTGCTTACCGTGCTTATCGACTTTCCAGACTTACGCCACGATGATAATGGCTTAAGCAGTAGCGATACGCAGATGTTTTATAACAGCTATTCGCCAGAACATTTCAAATCACTGCTGTTTTCAAAGACAGGATATGAGGGGCCGCAAGGGCAAACCTTGATGACAGGGTATCAATATTATCAGGCTGAATCGGGTGGAAGTTTCTTCTTTACCGGTGATGTTAAGGGCTGGTATCGCGCGACAAGCAATGCAGCTGCTTATGGAGGCAATGACCCCGATGACGATGATAACGACATTGGTGTTTCTGAGTTGGTGAAAGAGGCCGTTACTGAGGCCGTTGCAGGTATGAGCGCGCCTGAATTGGCCAGTTATGATATTGAAGACCCTTATGATTTAAATAATAATGGTTTAACAAATGAAGCCGATGGCATTATCGATCATGTGATGATCTTCCATTCGAGTATTGGTGAAGAAGCGGGGGGCGGTATGTTGGGTAGTGATGCTATCTGGTCCCATCGATCCTTTGTCGATGGTGGTAGCTATACGCTGCCGGGGACTGAGATAAAGCTTTCGGGCTATACCATTCAACCGATAGATGCTGCATTGGGAGTCTGTGTACACGAGTTTGGCCATGATCTGGGCCTGCCCGATGAATACGATACCACTCAGTTGGGCAAAGGCGCTCCGGTAGGGTTTTGGTCAGTTATGGCGGGTGGTAGTTGGGCTGGCTCACTTGCAGGCTCCTTGCCTTCAGGCTTTAGTCCGTATGCCCGTTCCTATTTGCAGACTATCTATGGAGGCAATTGGGTCACTGAGCAAAGTGTAGCGCTCGATTCTATTTCGGCTTCAGGGCTAGATATTAATCTTGTTGAAGCTATCAACCATGATCAGGTGAACCAGCTTTCTATTGCTGTTCCCGCTGTCGATATTGAGTTTAAGGAACCTTATAGCGGAGCGTTTCAGTACTACTCAGATCAAGGCGATATGATTAACCATGCTATGTCATTTGATGTTGACTTACCGGCGGCAACTCCGCTTAGCTTAACCATGCTGGCACATTGGAGTATCGAGCTGGATTATGATTATGCTCAGTTGATGGTCGACGGTATAGCGATAATGGGAAATCATACCAAGTCGAGTAACTCGATTAATAACGAACGCAATATCATCACAGGTCAGTCTAGTGATTTGGCGGAAGCCGAAGGTGCAAATGCTTGGGTTGATCTTCAGTTTGATTTAAGCCCTTATGCAGGCCGAAGTGTACGTATATCGATCCGTTACGTGACCGATCAGGCTGTAGGTGATTATGGCATAGTGCTTGACGATATCGCTATTAAACAGTCGACCGAAACCGTGCTTTTCGATGGTGCAGAGCAAGAGACTGACATTGCATATGCGGGGTTTGCTCGGGTAGGCAGCAAGCGTCCAGGTAAAGATCGGCGCTATATCGTTCAGCTAAGAAGCCAACAAGGTGTAGATAAAGGACTTAAGTCTGAATCTTATGATCCTGGGATCGTACTGTGGTTTGAAAACCAGGAGTACATCAACAATGAAGTAAACAGCCATCCAGGTTATAGCTTAATTAGCGTGGTAGATGCAGACCAAAACTTAATCGGTAGTAATGACTCTAGTGTTCAGGTGAGAGATGCAGCTTTCAGCCTATTTAACCAATCGAGCTACTTTAACGATAATCACCTTAGTGCGGTTAAGTTATTCGATGATGGCAATGATTTCAGTGCGCCGCTACAGAAAGAGTCTGGTACCATTTTGCCTGAACTTGGCTTAACCATGGAGGTGATGACCCAATCTAGCAATAGCAGTAATGCGATGGTGCAGTTTCGGTATACCAGCCAGACGCCCCCAGAATTACAAGAGCTGAATGCAAGTATCAGTTATAGCTTACAAGGTCGAGAAGCTAGCTTCTCTGCCAATGCTAGCGGCGGTGATGGCAATTATACCTACACATGGGACTTTGGTACTACAGATGGTACGAGCCGTGAGGCCTCCCCAAGCTACACCTACGCTACCGATGGTAATTACTTAGTTTCCCTTACCGTGACCGATGGTGATGGCGCTAGTGTTACTAATAACACCACTCTTGTTGTGGGATCGGTGATTGAGGTGAATTTTACTCAAACTACGTCAAATCTAATGGTGAGCTTTGCCAATCAGTCGACAGGTGGCAGCGGTGAGCTGAGCTACCTGTGGGAGTTTGGTGATGGTAATACTAGTTCTGCAGCATCTCCAAGTTATACCTATGGCGCGACGGGCAGTTATACGGTGATGCTAACAGTGACGGACAGTATGGGGCAAACAGCACAAAAGAGTGCGTTAATAACGGTGACTGCTGCGGTTATTGAGCGCAGTGGCTCTTCTGGAGGTAGCTTAGGCTGGCTGTCGCTTGTTATGCTCGGCCTATTCAGCTTATATCGGCGTCAAGCCTCATAGACATAACTCGCCGCATGAAGTGCCCTAGTTAGGGCGTTTTTTATTTTTTGCTATGCAGCTAGAGCTTCGCGATGGCTTCTTGTGCAGCGGGTAAGAAAACCTCGCTAACGACCAATTGCTCGGTTTCATATTGAAAATAGCGACGACGTCCCCACAACTCCTGACTCACATCTTGTTGTAGTGATCCCGCGAGTTTTGCGATTTTGCTGCACGCTTCAAAGTGAGCCACCTCGATCCGTCCCGGAACAAATTCATCTTTGGAATAGAGTAGTTCGCCTAAGGGTCTAACGCCTAGACCTAAAAACTCTTGTTGTTTCTTCTCTAGTAATTGCCCTGGAATTAGAGTCCTCGCGAAGATCCATGGAATGCCGTCTAAAACCAGTAACACCTCTCTAATCCACATACTCTCGCAGCCAAAGGCCTCTTTTGCTGGTGGAATTAGGGTGTCTTCTCCAAGAACTCTGACTTCAAAATGAGTGCAATGCTTTTTTAATTTTTGCGTTAAGCTACAGGTGCTTAATAGCCATTCCTGAAAAGGTGGTGTAGGTAAGTTGGTGATTTGTTCTGGCGAAAACCATTGGATTGATTCACCATAAGGAAAGCTTAACCTAGTCACAGTCATCTAATTCTCGGTACAATGCAGCAAACCGAAGCAGTCTAGCATGTCAGTGCAGTTGCAGGTAGAGGTTGTCGACACAGAGTGATTAGCTTGGCATGCAGGAACATGGAATGAGAGCGGGTCTCATCGAATATCGATCAGGGAGTAAGTTTGAAGATGAATAAAATAATAGCCGTACTACTTGTGGCGCTTTGCAGTAGCTTTGGTGCTGTGGCGGCCGACAAGAAACCGTTAGAAGAGTACGCTTACTATGGCTTCGAACCTGAAATAGTCACTAACTACATTTCAAATAGAAAGAAACTAGGCTATGTCAGACTCAGTGTTGAATTGATGGTGAAGAAACCCGAACAATTGGTCAGTTTAGAGAGACACGATCCTCTGTTAAGAGCCGCAATTGTTGAGATCTTGGGTAACCAGACTGAAGCTAAGGTGAAGTCTTTAACGGGTAAGGAAGAGATCCGCCGTCAGTGCTACGAGAAAGTGAATCAACTTCTGGAGCAGGAAACGGGTAAACCCCTAGTTGTAAATTTACTCTTTACTAAATATCTATACGATTAATTTTCAATGCAAACATCAGTAGTGTTTGCTCTTTTACAGGTGCTAGCGCGTTAAAACATGAGTCATAAAACTAAACCTTCTACTCAAGAGCGCAAGGCTGGCAAGCCTTCAGCACCTAAACGAAAAGTGATCTCTAAATCGCCAAATTCTAAGCTTAAGACCATCGTTAAGGGGCAGAAAAATACGGCCGTTAAGGCACAAACGTCTAAGCCTCTGCACCCGCGAAATGTGCATAATAAGGGTTACGACTTTCCTGCTTTGATCGCTGCCTTTGCCGCGCTAAAATCTTTTGTTAAGCCTAATCCCTACGGTAATCTATCAATAGACTTTGCCGACCCACAAGCGGTTAAAATGCTAAATGCGGCTCTGTTGAAACTGCATTATGATGTTGAACACTGGGATATTCCCGCTGGATTTTTATGTCCACCTATTCCCGGCCGTGCCGATTACATTCACTACGTCGCAGATCTACTCGCAGTTAAAAAATCCAGCAAAAAGCGAGTACCTAAAGGGCCGAGAGTTAAGGTGTTAGATATTGGTACTGGTGCCAATGTGATCTACCCGCTGCTCGGAATTCAGTCTTATGGTTGGAGCTTTGTAGGTAGTGATGTAGACCCACTCTCTATTGCAAATGCCCAGCAGGTGTTTGCCAGTAATCCAGCGATCGCAGCGAGGTTCAACTCTCGACTACAAACTAATGCTAAACATGTATTCCATGGAGTGATTGAGCCAAACGAACGCTTCGATATAACCTTGTGCAACCCACCATTTCACGCTTCATTAGCAGAAGCGAGTGAGGGCACAGCGCGTAAGCTTAAAAACCTTGCGGCAAATAGAGCTAAATCATCAGAGGCTAAGCCGTTACGTAGTACAAAGCCTGTTGTGACTAAAACTGAAACGCCCCTTAACTTTGGCGGTCAGAAAGCCGAGTTATGGTGTGAGGGAGGCGAGCTGCAGTTTTTGCAAACTATGATCAGTGAGAGTCATGAGTTTGCTAGCCAGTGCTTATGGTTCACCACGCTAGTGTCTAAAAAGGAAAACCTTAAGCCTGCAAAAGCCTTGTTAGCTAAGGTAAAGGCGGAAGAGGTGAAAGAGATGGAGATGCACCAAGGTAATAAGATCACCCGAGTGTTAGCTTGGACCTTCCTTAAGCCTGAACAAAGAGAATTGTGGGCACAATATCGAGATGTGGAAAATTAAAAAGCTGATGAGCAGCTCATCAGCTTTTCAGTACGCAGTTCTATCTGGTGACGGCATCGAGATTTATGGAAAATGATATTTCACCAAGTTAGCCAATATAAGCTGTTTTAGCTTATTACAGCTTGATAGGGTTACTGACCATTCCAGAGCAACTTCCCACAATCTGTTAAATCATAACCGCCTAGGGTCGCTGCAAGTTGTTGCGTTTGTGGCTCAGCTAATAAGTTGAACAGTCTTTGTAGCTGGCGTCTAAAATAGATCCCTTGAGGCATGACAAAATCAAATGATTCAGTGACTAACGGTACAAAGCTTAAGCCGCTCTCAAGTGCTACCGACTGACAACCAAAGCCTATATCGGCATTGTTGCGAGCAATATAGCCCGCTAGCTCACGTTCACTTTGAGCTACAATACTCGAGTTCAGCTCTTCAAATGAAGCACCTTGCTTCATTAACCACTGCTCAAGGTGTTGTTGGCTACCCGCACCAGCCTGACGAGCAACCCAACGCCAAGACTGTTGAGACACTTTGTCCAGCTCCTGGCAGCGGTGATGCATATCTGGACGCATCATCAAACCTTGCTTGCGGGTATAGCCGTGCACCATAACCCACTGCTGATGGTTGGCATAACCCTGTAGTAATGCAGGGTGACGTACACTACGCTCCTCGACACTGCCCCAGTGCAGAGTGCACACATCGGCGTAACCTCGGGATAGTAAGTCTAGACCTAAGCGTGAACCTGTAGAACTGTAGCTGATCAGTTCACTTTTACCTACCTGCGACATCATTCTTGCCACAAGCATCGATAGCAGAGGGTCATCACTACCTGTGATGTGCATACGGTCAGACAGCATACCGCTGTGACAGGAGTCCATTACCCATCTGTCGATCAAAATTTTTGGAAACAGCCACTTACCAGTGATTTTAGTCGCGGGTAGAATCCGATCGTTGGCCATTGAGTAGACTTTCTTCTCATTGAGATCTAGGTACTCAGATACCTGTTTGGCACTCATATAGATCAGGTCAGTCGGCTCAGTCATTATTATTCCTTGTCACGCATTTTATCGATAATATTAGGGGTATTGGCTTAAGAAAGTGCATCAAATTCAACGTTCTCTGCACCGTTATAAATTAAGAAGTGACGACCTTTAGCACGAGCAATCATGGTAATCCCTAACTTTTGTGCCAGCTCAAGCCCCATCTGGGTTGCGCCGCTGCGTGATAACACCACCGGGATCCCCATCTTAGCGACCTTAATCACCATCTCTGAGGTTAAGCGACCCGTGGTATAAAATAGCTTATCGTTACCTGAGTCCTGATTTAGCCACATCTCACCAGCTAGGGTATCAACAGCGTTGTGACGGCCAACATCTTCAACAAAACCAACAATTTGATCATCTTTACACAAGCCGCAACCATGCACTGCACCTGCATTTTTGTAGGTTTCATTATAGGCACTGATATTTTTTAGCAGGCTGTAGATCATGCTCTGCTTCAACTGCGGCGTCGGTAGAACAATATCATCGAGGCCGGTCATAAAGTCGCCGTAAACCGTGCCTTGACCACAGCCAGTGGTAACGGTTTTTTCTGATAACTTTTCATCTAAATTTTCAATTTTTTCATTGGTAATAATGGCAGCCGAGTTTACGTCCCAATCGACAATAACGGACTCAAGCTTGTTGATATCGGAGATAAACCCTTGGTTTTTAAGATAGCCCAATGACAACGCTTCCGCGCGTGCGCCGAGTGTCATTAAGGTCACGATCGGCTGCCAGTTTAAATAGACGGTGAGGGGGCGCTCGCATGCAATGAACTTATCCACTTTTTCGCCATTCTCATTAATGGCGGTTACCGCAATCGTGAGAGGGACGTCGGTGTTGGTTTTAATTAACGTTGGATTGCTTTTGTATGCTGTCATATGACCCATCATCTGTTAAAGGAAATAATTGCACCTAGTGCTAAGCAATATCTGTACCCAATTTTATAGGGGGTAAAATTAGTAGTAGATCACATTTATCGGGGCTGGGTCGCCCTTTTATGTCCTATCACTAATTGCAATTTGGACAAAATGTCCTAGTCTTTGCTTGGAATAGTTGATCTAGTTCAAACTATTCAATTGATATTGTATGGCACGCATATTGCTTTAGCTTTAGGGAGTATTTATTTAGTTGGCTTGCCATATTGGCAGCCACCTCAGGCAAGACGGAGACTGAATGCAACATACCGAAAGCCAATGGCCAATGTACGTTTCCCTTAAGAAGATAGAGAAACAAGTCGGAAGATGGACCTCAGTACAGTGGGAAGTCGACCAGATGCTTCCCGCCACCCACGCCGCACCTGAGGGTGCCTACTTAATTTTGCTAGAACTCCATAAAGATGAACGCGGAAGCTACCGTATCAATATCGATATGGATAATGCCATGCTTTATATCGTCTGTGACGAAACAGAAGAGGGTGAGTGGAAACCAGTCGCTATTTCTGCTGATCAGAATGTCGCAGCGGGTTGTCTAGAAGCCGACACTCCCGTACTAAACATTCCTATGCCGAAAGCCATAGCCTGCTGGATCGAAGCCTTTATTACTCGTCATGGTGAAGTCGAAATCTGCGCTCATCGTCGTAAGCATGTTAACCGTCGCAAGAATGAAGGCCCTAGTACCGATCATACGGCGGATAGAGCATGAGCGGATTTTTATCTCGCTGGAATCTGCGAAAGCAGCAAGTAGAGGCTGAAGGCGAAGCAGAAGTTGCCGCGGCTGAAGCTGCTGCACAACAACTCGCCGAAGAGCAGGCGCTTACAGCACAAAAGCAAGCTGAAGCGGAGCAGTCTACAGCGCAGGATTCAACTCAAACGATTGAAAATGCACAAGTAGAAGCGGATGCCGATAGAATCTTAACTGCTGAAGATCTACCTGATCCTGAGAAGATTGAAGTCGGTGGTAGTTTTGCCAGCTTTATGGGCGCTAACGTTGACCCAGCAGCTAAGTCCGCCGCGTTAAAGGCGCTCTGGAAACAGCCTCACTACAGTGAGATTGATGGCTTGCTTGAATATGCGCTCGATTACAGCAATCAGCCTAAATTGTCGGCCGAAGTCTCAGCGGAGTTAGCTAAAAAAGTATTCCGATACATGGTCAAAGATGAAGACGATGAAGAGGGAACGCAAGAGGGAACGCAAGAGGGAGTTGAGGCTGCATCAGATGAGATGATTGCCGCTGAGAACTCCGATCAAAATGAACGCCTTAATGATGCAGATTCTGTGTCGGACATTTTGGACGGTCACCAAGACAACGTGACCCAAAATGAACCAGAAAGCAGCGACGCTTCGACGAGTAAAGTTGTTTAACGTTACTATAGAGTGTTTTAAATTCCACAAATTTGGTATGTGAATTGCTGTAATAGAGTGTAATTAATAGCTGGCGCTAATAAAAAGAGCGAAATAAAACAGCGACACTCATATACAGAAGCAGCCAAAGAACTGTTCAGGAACGCAATGTGAGCAATAGTGAAACACAGGTTGGACTCAAAGAGATTCGACAGAAGGTCCTTGCTGGGACTCAGGTGATTCAAAACCTGATCCCACCGACCGTTAGCTACACCACCGAGGGTAACGTTCTCGTTATCGGGCCAGAAGACTTGGCACGTTTAGCGGCTGATAAGTTATCTAGCATGGGGCAGTGTGCCATTTTAGCCAATGAGCCTATCACTAGCCAAGACGAAGCCCACTTGGAAAAAGTAATGACTGCCGCAGAAAATGTGGAAAGTTATTATAACAAGCTTATTGAAATCAAAGGTTTCTTAGGCCAATTTCAAGTTAAGGTAGAGCATGGCGATGGCAGTGCTGAATTAAGTACAGTTGCGATTCGCAAAGCCCATTTCGACTTGATCCTCGACCTTAGCGTGAGCCCTTGCATCAACCTTGAAATGCTACCACCTGGCTATTTCTACGTGGGGCAAGATCAAGCTAAGTTGGATGAAGCGCTTGAGCAGCTTCCATCTCTCGTTGGTCAGTTCGATAAGCCACGCTATGTCAAAGTGAACAGCGATATCTGTGCCCATTACCGTAGCGGTAATGAAGGTTGCACCCGCTGTTTGAACTTCTGTCCTGCCGATGCAATTGCGAGTATAGAGAAGAAGATCGAAATCGACCCTTACCTATGTCACGGTGCGGGTAGTTGTACTAATGCATGCCCAACTGGCGCGATTAGTTATGACCTGCCGACTCCGCAGGCCATGCATACCTATCTGCAAAAGCTAGTCACTAGCTTCCGCTCTCAGGCGCAAATTGCCCCAGTGATCCTTTTCCATGATATGGGTAAAGGTGCAGAGCTAGTAACTGACGCGTTAGCAGGTGAAATCATTCCTATTGAGATGGAAGAGATTACCGTTGCGAGTATGGACCACTGGATGTCAGCATTGGCATGGGGCGCTCGTCAGGTGTTAATCCTGCAAACTGATGCTACGGCGCCAACACTAACCCAGATGCTGCATGGTGAACTGTCCTTAGCCAACGATATTCTTGATGAGATGGGTCAGCCACAGCGGATCAGTTTGATCACTGAAGCGCATCTAACAGAAGTGGGTGCCAAAGCTCTTTCTGAGCTACTTATCACTAGCGCTAGCTGGCCAGTCATTGTTCCTGCAGAATTTGTGGCAACGACTAAACGCGAAACAATTTACAACGCTATCGATCACCTCAATGAGCAAGCGGCATCAGTTGATAGCTGTTTTTCTCAAAGCAATATTCCATATGGCCAAGTAAGTGTTAATACCGAGAACTGTACCTTGTGTATGTCTTGTGTATCGACTTGTCCAACGATGGCATTGACCGATGGCGGCGATCTACCAGCACTGCATTTTGTTGAGCAAGACTGTGTGCAGTGTGGCCTATGTGAGACAGCTTGCCCTGAGAAGGTCATCAGCTTAACACCCCAGGTCAACCTTGATAAAGCGGCACGTCAGACGCGTCAAACCTTGCATGAAGAAGCTCCGTTCGAATGTATTACTTGCGGCACGCCGTTCGCGACTCAATCCATGGTGAAGCGGATGTTAGATGTGGTGGGAACCCACAGTGCCTTCAGTGCCAACACCGACCGCTTAAAAATGTGTGGTGACTGTCGAGTAAAAGACATGTTTGAAGACATTCTTCAAGATCCTGAAAAGCAACTGCGATAAGAGTTTAACCATGACCGAATTTGTAAGAGAAGTTTCAGAAAACGATCAGTTAAGAGCCGATATTTATCAGTTGCTAGCTGCATTATTACGTCGTCAACCAAGCCATGAGCTACTTGAGTTCTTATCTGGCTTAGAGATCGATGCCGATGATGACAGCGACATGACTAAAGCTTGGGTGGGTCTAAAGTTGGCCGCTCAGCAATTTAGTGATGAACAGCTTGAAGATGAGTATTTCAACGTATTCCTAGGCGTGGGCTGTGGTGAAATTCTACCCTACGGCAGTTGGTTCATGACTGGTTCATTGATGGACAAGCCATTGGCGCTGTTACGCAATGACTTAATGCAGCTTGGCTTTGAGCGTGAAGAAGACGTTAAAGAGCCAGAAGATCACGTTGCTGCACTGTGTGAAGTCATGGGCACCTTGATCTTGGAAGCTCCAAGTTATCGTCAACTTGCTTTCTATCAGCGCCACATGGGCAGTTGGATTGAGCGTTTCTGCGATAACTTAGCTAAAGCGCCAAGCGCGGCATTTTATGCAACGGTTGCGCAGTTGGCTAAGGCGTTTTTCGTTATCGAAGCCAATGAGTTTGAACAATTAAGCTTAGACATTCCTGTTAACTGCCCAGGCAGTGAAGCAGAAGCGTCTGAAAAAATTGAGCCATCTACCAATGAGTTAGCGTCTTAATCGCTAACGGTAGAGGTTTGGATTTATGTCAGCTCAGCGTTTGTTGTTAATCGATAGGCCTGAGCTGAGATAGACAAAAAATGGGATTCTTCTCAACAAGAGCCCAACAATAACTGGATAAATAGTTTAGCAATAAATCCTTTATCTTAATTTCAGTAAATCTAAGGAGACACTATGAAGAAGCAAGCTTCCGACATGGGCCGTCGTCAACTGCTAAAAGCATTGGCTATCGGCGGTGCGGCTGGCGCAGTTGCAACTGCAAGTGGACAAGCTCTTGCCGCACAACCTGACGCCGCACCTATCGCGAAAAAAGGCAGCGGTTATCAAGAGTCTGACCATGTTCGTAGTTACTACGACACATTGCGCAGTTAATAATTAAAAGGAGAGTGTGATGCGATTAAACCGCAAAACAGACCAAGCTGTCACAAGCGATAAGGCAGCGTTAGGTCTAAACCGTCGCCAATTCCTCAAGTCCGCGAGCCTCGCGACAGGTGGTATTGCAGCGGCATCAATGCTTGGCGCAGGTATGATGCGCAAAGCAGAAGCTAAAGATATTCCCCACGACGTCCCCACCGAAACTAAACGTACTATCTGTTCTCACTGCTCTGTAGGCTGTGGTGTTTATGCCGGAGTTCAAAACGGCGTATGGACAACTCAGGAACCTGCATTCGATCACCCATTTAATGCGGGTGGACACTGTGCAAAAGGTGCAGCGCTGCGTGAGCATGGTCATGGTGAAAAGCGTCTTAAGTATCCAATGAAGCTAGAAGGCGGTAAGTGGAAGCGTCTTTCATGGGATCAAGCGATTGAAGAAGTTGGCCAACAAGCACTAGATATTCGTAAGGAATCGGGTCCTGACTCTGTATTCTTCATGGGTAGTGCAAAGTTCTCAAACGAACAAGCTTATATGTACCGCAAATTTGCGGCAATGTGGGGCACTAACAATGTCGACCACTCTGCACGTATTTGTCACTCTACCACTGTAGCCGGTGTTGCAAACACTTGGGGCTATGGTGCGCAAACCAACTCTTTCAACGATATTCGCAATGCAAAGGCGATGATGTTCATCGGCTCAAACCCTTGTGAAGCTCACCCTGTTGCGATGCAACATATTTTGATCGGTAAAGAGCGCGGCGCAAAAATTATTGTTGTCGACCCTCGTTTCACCCGAACTGCAGCTAAGTCTGATGAGTTCGTGCATATTCGTCCTGGTACGGATATTCCTTTCATTTATGGTTTGTTATGGCACATCTTCGAAAACGGTTGGGAAGATCAAACCTTTATCGACCAACGTGTATACGGTATGGAACGTATTCGCGAAGAAGTGAAGAAGTATCATCCTGCTGAAGTTGCAAATATTGTTGGCGCAACCGAAGAGCAGATGCGTCGCGTTGCTAAGTTACTTGCTGAAACTAAGCCAGGCACTATCGTTTGGTGTATGGGTGGTACTCAACACCACGTAGGTAATGCTAACACACGTGCATACTGTATCCTGCAGCTAGCCCTAGGTAACATGGGTGTATCTGGTGGCGGTACTAACATCTTCCGTGGTCACGATAACGTACAGGGTGCAACAGACTTTGGTCTATTGTTCGATACTCTGCCTGGTTATTATGGTCTTAAGACGGGTTCTTGGAAGCACTGGTGTAACGTTTGGGACTTGGATTACGAGTGGGTTAAAGGCCGCTTCGACCAAGAACCGCGTCTAGGCCAAGATCCAATGACTTCAACGGGTATTCCGTGTTCTCGTTGGCACGATGGTGTACTCGAAGACAAGTCTAAGATTGCTCAGAAAGATAACATCCATATGGCTTTCTTCTGGGGTCAGTCAGTTAACACCGAAACTCGTGGTCGTGAAGTGCGTGAAGCATTGAACAAGATGAAAACTGTTGTGGTTGTGGATCCATTCCCAACAATGGCGGGTGTCATGCACGAGCGTACCGATGGCGTTTACCTGTTACCTGCGTGTACTCAGTTTGAAACCTATGGTTCAGTATCAGCATCTAACCGTTCACTACAGTGGCGTACCAAGGTTATCGAACCGCTATTTGAGTCTAAGCCTGATCATGTGATCATGTACAAGCTAGCCAAGAAGTGGGGCATCGATAAAGAGTTCTTCAAGAATATTAAGATCAATGGCGAAGAGCCGTTGATTGAAGATATGACTCGCGAATTTAACCGCGGCATGTGGACTATTGGTTATACCGGTCAGAGCCCTGAGCGTTTGAAGATGCACCAAGAAAACTGGGGCACTTTCGATATCAAATCACTTGAAGCGCCAGGTGGTCCAGCTAAAGGCGAGACTTATGGTCTACCTTGGCCATGTTGGGGTACGCCTGAGTTTAAGCACCCAGGTACCCAGATCCTGTATCGTACCGGCCGTGAAGTGATGAATGGTGGCGGTAACTTCCGCGCCCGTTATGGTGTTGAACATGACGGCGTTAACATCTTAGCTGAAGGCTCTTACTCTAAGGGCAGTGAAATCAAAGATGGTTACCCTGAGTTTACTGACAAGATGCTGAAGCAGCTTGGTTGGTGGGATGACTTAACTGCTGAAGAGAAAGTTGCGGCTGAAGGTAAGAACTGGAAGACAGATATTTCTGGTGGTATTCAGCGAGTAGCGATTAAGCATGGCTGTATACCATACGGTAATGCGAAAGCACGTTGTATCGTCTGGAACTTCCCTGATGATATTCCATTGCACCGTGAGCCACTATATACGCCTCGTCGTGATTTGGTTGCTAAATACCCAACTTACGAAGATCGTATGGTTGCTCGTCTACCTACCCTGTATAAGACTATTCAGGAGAAGGACTTCGCTAAAGATTTCCCACTCATTATTACGACGGGCCGTTTGGTCGAGTATGAAGGTGGTGGTGAAGAAACGCGTTCAAACCCATGGCTTGCTGAACTACAGCAAGAGATGTTTATCGAGATCAACCCTGCTGATGCGGCGGATCGCGGTATTCGTGATGGTGATAACGTGTTCGTTCATAGTCCTGAAGGTGCAAAAATCACCGTTAAGGCCATGGTCATTCCACGAGTTGTACCGGGCGAATGTTTCATGCCATATCACTTCGCGGGTGTATTTGAAGGCGAGAGCCTAGCAAAGAACTACCCCGAAGGCACGGTTCCTTATGTTATTGGCGAAGCTGCTAATACCGTAATGACTTATGGTTATGATGTTGTGACACAGATGCAAGAGACGAAAGCGAGCTTGTGTCAGGTCAGCAAAGCCTAATTAACTTGATGAGGAGATAAGCCATTATGGCAAACATGAAATTTTTATGTGATACCAAACGCTGCATCGAGTGTAACGGTTGCGTCACAGCATGTAAAAACGCCAATTCTTCAGCTATTGGTTGGGGAATTCAACGTCGTCGCGTGGTTACGCTAAATGACGGTGAGCCGGGTGAAGCATCCATTTCAGTGGCATGTATGCACTGTACCGATGCACCTTGTATGGCAGTTTGTCCTGCAGATTGTTTTTATCGTACTGATGAAGGCATCGTCTTACATAACAAAGAGACCTGTATTGGTTGTGGTTACTGTTTATATGCATGTCCTTTTGGAGCACCTCAGTTCCCTCAGAAAAATGCATTTGGTAGTCGCGGTAAGATGGACAAATGTACTTTCTGTGCTGGCGGTCCTGCGCCTGATTTCTCGGAAGAGGAACGTAAGTTATACGGTGCAAACCGTATTGCTGAAGGCAAGCTGCCTTTGTGTGCAGAATTTTGTTCGACTAAGTCGCTATTAGCGGGAGATGCGTTAGTTATTTCTAATATTTTCCGTGAACGTTCTGCCGCACGCGGCGCACCAGAAGCGCTTTGGGGTTATAAACCAACAACTGGCTAGTCTGGCTGAATAGGACTGCAGGCCTTGGCTTGCGGTCCAATGAAGGAGTGAATATGTTTATGAAATCACTGCGCAGCCTATTTGCACTGCTAGTAATTCCATTGGTGCTTTCAATGGGGTTGGGGCTTAGCGCTTCAGTAATGGCTGCGGATGGTCAAACTAATCAGCAACAAGTTGCTACCAATGACGTCGATCTTTGGCGTGCCGTTAAGTCGGGCGAGTCGGGTTATACCACGGCAAACAATGTTGAGGCTGGTGTGCTAATCAATGTCGTGGGTAACGAAGGCAAGGATATCCGCAATGAGTATTTAATTCCCGTGATGGGGATTACTGTTGTCGCTGTTTTTGCTGCATTTCTATTTTTCTATTTAGTGAATGGCCCTTCGAAATTGAGCAAGGGCTTTTCAGGAAAAATGGTCTTGCGTTGGTCAAAAGCTGATCTATGGATCCACTGGGTGTTGGCGACCTCTTGTTTGGCGCTGATCTTCACCGGTCTTAATATCATGCTAGGCAAGTACATATTGCAACCCTACATAGGTGAAGGTCTATGGGCTGGGCTGATTTATGGTAGCAAGACAATACATGATTGGGTTGGACCGGTATTTATCGTGTCTTGGATCCTGTGTGTTGTTAAGTGGATGCCGCTGCAAACCTTCAAGATGTATGACTTAAAATGGTTCTTAGTGGTTGGTGGTTACATCAACTTCGGCCCATTCAAAGGCAAGCATCCTGATAGTGGATTTGCTAACGCCGGTGAGAAAATGTGGTTCTGGACATTAACTATTTTCGGTTTATTTATTGCCGCATCTGGGTTAATGCTTGTATTGCCAGGTTTAGATCTACCACGTGAAGCTTCGATGGCTGCACTGTTAATCCATGCTATAAGCGCGATTATTATTATCGCATTTACTATCGTCCATGTTTGGATGGCAACGGTATTAAGTGAAGGTGGTATGGAGTGTATGGTATCGGGTTATTGCGATGAGAACTGGGCAGTCCAGCATCACAATCTTTGGTACGATGAATTGAAAGATAGCAATAGTATCGCTTACAAAGACTAACGCTAGTTTCATTATCAGCATAAAAAATGCCTCGACTCAGTCGGGGCATTTTTATTTTTGTAGGTTTTCAATTGCTGCTTTTCCCTCAATTACTCATTCTACATAAGGGATCGCTTAAGCTGTTATGTACAATGCTTTTCCCTTAAGCCACTGATTATCAGTTTGCTACATTAGGCTGACCTCTATTAGAAAGTGGATCTTCGAATAACGTCCTTCTTATATTGTTGTTTTTTGGTAGCAAATCTGTGTTACAGGTTTCGTTGCTAATAGAGGGTGGTGATAAGTCCAGGCGTTATTCTGTATAAAAAACATACTTAAATGGCTTTAGATGTTAATAATTAGCATTTATATAAGTTTTCCCTTTAATATTTTGTATTTGTTAAATTTTTATTAAATGAAATCGCCTGCTTATTGGTGGTGTTTTGCTTTTTAATACCGTTTTCGTGTCTATAAACATGCGCCACTTAACATTTCTACCCGGTAGTGACTCAAAGTCGAAATTTAACCTAATTTAGATCAATATTTTCTAAGCTAAAATTCTTTATATTAGCCCTGCAATTTTTTTGGATACCTCTAATAAGTAAACAATTTTAACATTGTTGGTCGCTGGTTTAACAACTGCGTGTTTCGCATTGTGAGCACTAGCATTATTAGATTTATCTTAAGTTTTTATAACCAGAGTATTCCTTTCTACCAGGAGTAAAAATGAACAAGCAACAGCCTGATCTGAACCGCAGATCTTTGCTGAAAGCACTGACAATTGGTGGCACTGCAAGTGTCGCTATTGCCGCCACTGGCGTAAGTGTTGCTCAAGCAAGTGAAAGTAAAGTCAGCACCACCAATGACAATGGCTATCATGAAACTGCCCATATCCGCAGTTATTACAATAGTCTACGCGGCTAGTTTAGGAGAATTTAAGCGATGAAGTTAACTCGCAAATCCAATGCGGCACCAACCGTAGAGAAAAAAACTCTAGGTATCAGCCGTCGTCAATTTATGAAGCAAGCAGGTATCACTTCTGGTGGTATCGTAGCAGCTTCTTTGTTGGGTACAGGCATGATGCGCAAAGCAGAAGCCAAAGATATCCCACATGATGTACCAACTGAAATCAAACGTACTGTATGTAGTGCGTGTGCGGTAGGTTGTGGTCTATACGCTGAAGTACAAAATGGCGTGTGGACAGGTCAAGAGCCAGCTTTCGATCACCCATTTAACGCGGGCGGTCACTGTGCTAAAGGTGCTGCACTACGTGAACATGGTCACGGTGAGAAGCGTCTGAAGTACCCAATGAAGCTTGTTGATGGCAAGTGGAAGAAACTATCTTGGGAGCAGGCTTTCAACGAAGTTGGCGACCAAATGCAGACCATTCGTAAAGAATCGGGTCCAGACTCAGTTTACTTCATGGGTAGTGCTAAGTTCTCGAACGAAGGCTGCTACATGTACCGTAAATTTGCGGCAATGTGGGGCACGAACAACGTCGACCACTCTGCACGTATTTGTCACTCTACCACTGTAGCCGGTGTTGCAAACACTTGGGGTTACGGTGCGCAAACTAACTCTTTCAACGATATCCAGAATGCAAACGCAATCTTCTTCATCGGGTCAAACCCTGCTGAAGCGCATCCTGTTGCCATGCAGCATATCTTAATCGCTAAAGAGAAGAACAACGCTAAGATTATCGTAGTTGATCCACGTTTCTCTCGTACAGCTGCTCACGCAGACCTTCACTGTGGTCTACGTCCAGGTACTGATATTCCATTCATCTACGGTATGTTATGGCACATCTTCGAAAATGGTTGGGAAGATAAGACATTTATCCAGCAGCGTGTATTCGAAATGGACACTATCCGTGAGGAAGTGAAGAAGTTCCCACCAAAAGAAGTCGCTAACATCACAGGTTGTAGCGAAGAAGAAGTTTATCAAGCGGCTAAGCTAATGGCGGAAAACCGTCCAGGTACGGTTGTTTGGTGTATGGGTGGTACTCAGCATCACGTGGGTAACGCCAACACTCGTGCTTACTGTATCCTTCAGCTCGCTCTAGGTAACATGGGTGTGTCTGGTGGCGGTACTAACATCTTCCGTGGTCATGATAACGTACAGGGTGCGACTGACTTAGGTCTACTGTTCGATACGCTACCGGGTTACTACGGCCTTAAGACTGGCTCTTGGAAGCACTGGTGTAATGTTTGGGACTTGGACTACGATTGGGTTAAGGCTCGTTTCGACCAAAACTCATACTTAGGCCGTATTCCAATGAACACGCCTGGTATTCCTTGTTCACGTTGGCACGATGGTGTTCTAGAAACACCAGAGAAGCTCGCTCAGAAAGACCGTGTTCGCATGGCATTCTTCTGGGGTCAATCAGTTAACACCGAAACTCGTCAGCGCGACGTGCGTGATGCACTCGATCAGATGGACACTGTAGTTGTTGTGGATCCATTCCCAACAATGGCGGGTGTTATGCACCGTCGTAAGAATGGTGTTTACCTTCTACCCGCTGCAACTCAGTTCGAAACTGAAGGTTCTGTGTCTAACTCGGGTCGTAGCCAGCAGTGGCGCGAGCAGGTTATCCAGCCTCTATTCGAATCTAAGACTGACCTTGAGATCATGTACCGTCTATCTCAAAAGCTTGGTTTTGCTGATGAGTATACTAAGCGTATCGCTAAAGATGCGAACGACGTTCTCGTTATCGAAGACGTGACTCGTGAAATTAACCGCGGTATGTGGACTATTGGTATGTCAGGTCAAAGCCCAGAGCGTTTGAAGCTGCATACTCAAAACTGGGGCACATTCAGCAACAAGACTCTTGAAGCTGTTGGCGGTCCTGCTAAAGGTGAAACCTACGGTCTACCTTGGCCATGTTGGGGGACTCCAGAGCAGAAGCATCCTGGTACTCAGATCCTTTATAACACAAACAAACACGTACTTGAGGGTGGCGGTAACTTCCGTGCTCGTTACGGTGTTGAGTATAAAGGTCAAAACCTACTTGCCGAAGGCAGCTACTCTAAAGGCTCTGAAATCCAAGATGGTTACCCAGAGTTTACTGCTGACATGCTTAAGCAACTAGGCTGGTGGGACGACCTAACTGCTGCTGAAAAAGCAGTAGCTGAAGGTAAGAACTGGAAGACCGATATCTCTGGCGGTATCCAACGTGTAGCTATGAAGCACGGTTGTATCCCATTCGGTAACGCTAAGGCACGTTGTATTGTTTGGACTTTCCCTGACCAAGTCCCTGTTCACCGTGAGCCGTTATATACGCCTCGTCGTGATCTTGTGTCTAAGTACCCAACATATGACGATATGCAAGTTCATCGTCTACCGACGCTGTATAAATCAATCCAAGAGAAAGACACGGCGGCTAAGTATCCACTCGGTCTGACTTCTGGTCGTCTAGTTGAGTACGAGGGTGGTGGTGAAGAATCTCGTTCAAACCCATGGTTGGCTGAACTTCAACAAGAGATGTTTGTTGAAATCAACCCAGCTGATGCGGCTGATCGTAGTATTCGTGACGGCGACACGGTATGGCTAGAGGGTGCTGAAGGCGGTCGTATTAAGATCAAGGCGATGGTCACTCCACGCGTTAAGCCGGGTGTCACTTGGATGCCTTACCACTTTGCGGGTGAAATGCACGGCGAAAGCTTAGCGGCTAACTACCCAGAAGGTACGGTTCCTTACGTTATCGGTGAATCAGCTAACACTGCATTGACTTATGGTTATGACCCTGTGACTCAGATGCAAGAAACCAAAGCATCGCTATGTCAGATCACTAAAGCCTAAGTGCAGAATTAGCTAGGAGAATTGCCAGAATGGCTACAATGAAATTTTTATGTGACACCAAGCGCTGCATCGAGTGTAACGGTTGTGTCACAGCATGTAAGAACGAAAACGACTCCGCTCTAGAGTGGGGAATTCAACGTCGTCGCGTAGTGACTATCAATGATGGTGTTAAAGGCGAAGCGTCTATCTCAGTAGCATGTATGCACTGTAGCGATGCACCTTGTATGGCTGTTTGCCCAGCAAACTGTTTCTACAAGACAGAAGATGGCATCGTACTGCACGATAAAGATACCTGTATCGGTTGTGGTTACTGCCTATACGCTTGTCCATTTGGCGCGCCACAGTTCCCTAAATCAGGTGCGTTCGGTGCTCGCGGTAAGATGGATAAGTGTACTTTCTGTGCCGGCGGCCCAGAAGAGAACTTCTCTGATGCAGAGCGTCAGAAGTACGGTGCAAACCGTATTGCCGAAGGCAAGCTGCCTATGTGTGCTGAGTTGTGTGCAACTAAGTCGCTACTAGCGGGTGATGCAGAGGTTATCTCTAATATCTTCCGTGAGCGTGTTGCATACCGTGGTTCTAACAAGAATGTTTGGGGCTAAGCCTTAGATATTGAGTTAGTCCATAATCGCTGCAAGCTGTCTTACTGAGCTAGCTTGCAGCAATCAGGAGGTGACATGAACAAATGGTTCAAACACATAGGCGTGGCAATTGCACTATTATTTAGTGTGTCTGTATTTGCCCACGACGCCCCTAAAGTGGGTGACACTAATGAAGTAAATGGTCAAATCTGGGCTCAGCTAAAAGCGGGCGAGGAAGGCTATACAACTTCAACAAGTGAGTTCCACGGTCAAGCAATCAACACCTATGATCTACGTGTACTTGAGTTGCGCAGTGATATTCTTGCTCCAGCTATGATGGCAGCCCTTTTCGGCATGATCATCATCTTTGTACTGTTTATCAAAGTGAACGGTATTTCTAAGCTGCACGGTGGTTTCTCTGGCAAGTTGGTTTACCGTTGGTCTAAGTTTGATGTATCAATTCACTGGCTAGGTGCGATCCCTTGTCTGTTATTGATCCTGACAGGCTTAACGTTACTGGCTGGGCGTTTCTTCTTCCAGCCGTACATAGGTGAAGGCTTATGGGCCGGTCTCGTTAACGCTGCTAAGCAGATCCACGACATCATGGCGATCCCGTTCATGATTGGTTGGGCGCTGATGACAGTGCTTTGGGCTAAGAACCAGATGCCTAAGATGTATGACCTTAAGTGGATGATGGTTGTTGGTGGTTACATCAACTTTGGTCCATTCAAAGGTAAGCACCCAGACGCGGGTTTTGCTAACGCCGGTGAGAAATTATGGTTCTGGGCATTCGCTGTGTTCGGTTTAGTGGTTTCAGCATCAGGTATGTTGTTGCTATTCCCGAACTTGTTCGAGCCTAGCCGCACACTGAGCTTAGTGGCGCTAATTCTTCACTCTGTCGGTGCTATCATCATTACTGCTTTCTCAATCGTGCATATCTTCATGGCAACGGTTATGTCTGAAGGCGGTATGGAATGTATGGTTTCTGGTTACTGTGATGAAACATGGGCCAGCCAGCACCATAACCTTTGGTTCGATGAGATCAAAGAAAACGGTACCCTTAAGTATAAAGACTAGTACTCGTTTGATTATTATCTTTAAATGCCCCGACTCAGTCGGGGCATTTTTTTATTTAATAGCCGCCTAATTCGTGGCGCCTTGTTTGTATAAGCTTGTTGGACTTTGCTTAGTCCCTATCTTGAAAGCCACATTAACTGTGATAATGCACAATTGCTTAAACTCCCTTTTATAGTACCTAACTCGCTATCAATATCTTCCCCCATCAATAGACTTCTACTTAATCAAGCAGAGTGCTGGATGTTCGTTCAAGGCATGCACTGCAGATGGCCTCTATCGATGCTCGCAGGCTTTTCTGTAACAGACGAATGACTGTGCTGAGCAAGTATCGTTTATCGCTATAAAACGCGTACAACAAAGCACAGGCTGTTACGCCCTAAGCTGCAGATAAAAGGCTGGCACATAAAGAGCTGATAGATAAAACCGTGGCACCTACAAGAATAGTAACAACGGTAACACTCGCAAACGCTATAAACCTTGAAAGCACTGCAACTGCTTACTCTGTGTAGTGTTGGCAGAGTTGGAAATTATAGCTTGATTTTATTAGCTGTGATGCTTCTTTGGTTATTACAGATAAGCAACAAACTAATGCTAAAAAACACTAAATTAGACGTTAGATTGTGATTAACTGGGCTTGCGGTGCAACACGTGTTAATGGGTGGTGTTATTGGTAGTTTAATTTGTAAGTTTATGATGAGTAGTGATTTTTAATGTTCCTCCTGTTCGTTTTGTTAGGTTTTTTTTGTTGTTGGGCTTGAGTTGTGGTTTTGAAACATGCGCTAGTTAACACTTTTGCTTCGATTGCGTCAAAATCAGAGGTTTAATCAGATTTGGATCAACTTTTCGATTATTTAAATTCTTTATATTACGCCGGCTATATTGGGGGTGGTTCTAATAAATATACACTTTTTACAATGTTAAGCGTTTGATTAACTAACGATTAACCTGCGTTGCAAGTCGTAGCGTTATTGGATCTATCTTAAGTGTTTATAAACAAAACTATTCCTTCCTACTAGGAGTGAAAATGAAGAAGCAACAGCCTGATCTGAATCGCAGATCTTTGCTGAAAGCATTAACTATTGGTGGCACTGCAAGTGTCGCTATCGCCGCAACTGGCATTAGTGTTGCTCAAGCAAGTGAAAGTAAAGTCAGCTCAAATAATGATAATGGCTATCATGAAACTGCGCATATTCGCAGTTATTACAATAGCTTACGCGGCTAGTCTAGGAGAAGTAAAGCGATGAAGTTAACTCGCAAATCTAACGCGGCACCTACTGTAGAGAAAAAGACTCTAGGTATCAGCCGTCGTCAGTTTATGAAGCAAGCCGGTATCACTTCTGGTGGTATTGCAGCGGCTTCTTTATTGGGCACAGGCATGATGCGTAAAGCAGAAGCCAAGGTTCAAACTGTTGCGCACAATGCACCAACTGAAATCAAGCGTACCGTATGTAGTGCTTGTGCGGTAGGTTGTGGTTTATATGCTGAAGTTCAAAATGGTGTGTGGACAGGCCAAGAGCCTGCTTTTGACCACCCATTCAACTCAGGCGGCCACTGTGCTAAAGGCGCTAGCTTACGTTACCACACGCATTCATATAAGCGTGTTAAGTACCCAATGAAGCTTGAAGGCGGTAAGTGGAAGAAGCTTTCATGGGAACAAGCTGTATCTGAAATCGGCGATAAGATGCTTGAGATTAATCAAACATCAGGTCCTGACTCAGTTTACTTCATGGGTAGCGCAAAATTCTCTAACGAAGGTGCATACATGTACCGTAAGTTAGCGGCAATGTGGGGCACAAACAACGTTGACCATTCAGCACGTATTTGTCACTCAACGACAGTTGCTGGTGTTGCGAACACTTGGGGTTACGGTGCACAAACCAACTCTTTCAACGATATTCGTAACGCAAAAAATATCTTCCTGATTGGGGCAAACCCAGCAGAGGCGCATCCAGTAGCGATGCAACACATTTTGATCGCTAAAGAGCGCGGCGCGACGATTACTGTTGCCGATCCACGTTTCTCTCGCACTATGGCTCACGCCGATATCCACCTACCATTACGTCCAGGTACCGATATTCCTTTGGTTTACGGTTTGATGTGGCACATTTTTGAAAATGGTTGGGAAGATAAAGAGTTCATCCGTACACGTGCTTATGGCATGGACAAGATCCGTGAAGAAGCTGCGCGTTGGACTCCTGAAGAAGTTGAACACGTAACAGGCGTATCTCGCGATGCAGTTTATGCTGCAGCGAAGCAGATGGCGACTAACCGTCCTGGTACTGTTATTTGGTGTATGGGTGGTACTCAGCATCACGTTGGTAACGCTAACACGCGTATGTACTCTATCCTGCAGCTAGTGCTAGGTAACATGGGTGTGTCTGGTGGTGGTACTAACATTTTCCGTGGCCACGACAACGTTCAGGGCGCAACGGACATGGGTCTGCTATTCGACAACTTACCAGGCTACTACGGTGTTGGTGAAGGCGCATGGCAGCACTGGTCTCGCGTATGGGATCTACCATTCGATTCAGTTAAAGCACGTTTCGACCAAAAGTCTTACTTAGGTCGTAGCCCAATGATTACACCAGGTATGCCATGTTCTCGCTGGCAAGATGGTGTGTTAGAAGCGAAAGACAAGCTGGCTCAAAAAGATAACCTACGTCTAGCATTCTTCTGGGGTCAGTCAATCAACACTGAAACTCGTCAGATGGAAGTGCGTGATGCATTGGACAAGCTAGAAACAGTTGTTGTTGTTGACCCTTACCCAACAATGGCTGGTGTTATGCACCGCCGTAAAGATGGCGTTTACTTGCTACCTGCAGCAACTCAGTTTGAGTGTGAAGGTTCAGTAAACAACTCTGGCCGTAGTGCACAGTGGCGTCAACAGGTTGTTGAGCCAATGTTCGACTCTAAGAATGACCTAGAGATCATGTACCGCATCGCGAAGCATGTAGGCATTGCTGACACATGGACTAAGCACATCAAGGTTAACGGCAACATGCCTGATCCTGATGACATCATGCGTGAATACGCTAAAGGTATGCGTTCAATCGGTTACACCGGTTGGAGCCCTGAGCGTATCCGTGCACACACTATGAACTGGGGGGATTTCTCTTCTGAAACACTAGAAGCACCAGGTGGCGTGAACAAGGGCGAGACTTACGGTCTACCTTGGCCATGTTGGGGTACTCCAGAGCAGAAGCACCCAGGTTCACAAATTCTATACCGCACAGGTATGAACGTTAACCAAGGTGGTGGTAACTTCCGTGCTCGTTTCGGTGTTGAGCATGAAGGCGTTAGCATCCTAGCTGAAGATTCAGCTTCTGTTGATGCTGACATCCAAGACGGTTACCCACAATTTGATGACAAGATGCTGAAGCAACTTGGCTGGTGGGATGAGCTAACGGCTGAAGAGAAAGCACTAGCTGAAAACCGTACTTGGTCTACTGACTTAGGTGGCGGTATCGTACGTGTTGCACTAGCACACAACATGGTGCCATACGGTAACGCTAAAGCACGTTGTCGCGTTTGGACTTTCCCAGACGAAGTGCCTGTACACCGTGAGCCAATCTACACTTCACGTCGTGATCTAATTGAGAAGTATCCTACTCATAACGACATGCAAGTACACCGTCTACCAACGTTATTCAAAACGTTACAAGACAAAGTGATTTCTGACGATCTAGATAAGAAGTATCCACTAATCGTAACTTCTGGCCGTTTGGTTGAGTACGAAGGTGGTGGTGAAGAGTCTCGTTCTTGCCCATGGCTTGCTGAACTTCAGCAAGAAATGTTCATCGAAATCAACCCTGCAGATGCTGTTGATCGCGGTCTTCGTGACGGTGATGATGTTTGGGTTGAAGGTGCTGAAGGCGGACGCATTAAGATCAAGGCGATGGTAACTCCACGCGTTAAGCCTGGTGTGACTTGGATGCCTTATCACTTTGCTGGTGTTATGCATGGTGAAGAGCTGCAATACCCAGAATCTGGTGGAATTAGCACTAAACCTTACATTGTTGGTGAGTCTGCAAACACGGTAATGACTTATGGTTATGACCCTGTGACTCAGATGCAGGAAACTAAAGCATCACTTTGTCAGATTGCTAAAGCATAATTGCAGTATTCGCTAGGAGAATTGCCAGAATGGCTACAATGAAATTTTTATGTGATACCAAGCGCTGCATCGAGTGTAACGGTTGTGTCACAGCATGTAAGAACGAAAACGACTCTGCTCTAGAGTGGGGAATTCAACGTCGTCGCGTAGTGACTATCAATGATGGTGAGAAAGGCGAAGCGTCTATCTCAGTAGCATGTATGCACTGTAGCGATGCACCTTGTATGGCTGTTTGCCCAGCAAACTGTTTCTACAAGACAGAAGATGGCATCGTATTGCACGACAAAGATACTTGTATCGGTTGTGGTTACTGCCTATACGCTTGCCCATTCGGCGCGCCTCAGTTCCCTAAACAGGGTGCGTTTGGTGCTCGTGGCGTTATGGACAAGTGTACTTTCTGTGCCGGCGGCCCAGAAGAGAACTTCTCTGATGCAGAGCGTCAGAAGTACGGTGCAAACCGTATTGCTGAAGGTAAGCTACCTATGTGTGCTGAGTTGTGTGCAACTAAATCACTACTAGCGGGTGACGCAGAAGTTGTTTCTGCCATCTTCCGTGAGCGTGTTGCATACCGTGGTTCTAACAAAAATGTTTGGGGCTAAACCTTAAATATTAAGTTAGTCCATAATCGCTGCAAGCTGTCTATTTTAGGTGGCTTGCAGCAATCAGGAGTTGATATGAACAAATGGTTCAAACACATAGGCGTGGCAATTGCACTGTTCTTCAGTGTGTCTATATTTGCTAACGCAAGTGACAAAGTAGGCGACACCATTGAAGTGAACAACGGCCAAGTCTGGGCCCAGCTTAAAGCTGGCGAAGAGGGTCGTACGACTTCAACAAGTGAATTCCACGGTCAAGCAATTAACATGTATGACCTACGTGTACTTGACTTGCGTAGTGATATTCTTGCTCCAGCAATGATGGCAGCCCTTTTCGGCATGATCATCATCTTTGTACTGTTTATCAAAGTGAACGGCATCTCTAAGCTTCATGGCGGTTACTCTGGTAAGCTGGTATACCGTTGGTCTAAGTTTGACGTATCTATTCACTGGTTAGGTGCGATCCCTTGCCTGCTATTGATCCTGACAGGCTTAACGCTACTTGCTGGACGCTTCTTCTTCCAGCCGTACATCGGTGAAGGCTTCTGGGGCGCTCTAGTTAACGCTGCTAAGCAGATCCACGACATCATGGCGATCCCGTTCATGATCGGTTGGGCGCTTATGACAGTGCTGTGGGCTAAGAACCAAATGCCTAAGATGTATGACCTTAAGTGGATGATGGTTGTTGGTGGTTACATCAACTTCGGTCCATTTAAAGGCAAGCATCCTGATGCAGGTTTTGCTAACGCGGGTGAGAAGTTATGGTTCTGGGCATTCGCTGTGTTCGGTCTAGTGGTTTCAGCATCGGGTATGCTGTTGCTATTCCCGAACCTGTTCGAGCCTAGCCGTACGCTAAGCTTAGTGGCACTAATTCTTCACTCTGTCGCTGCAATCATCATTACTGCTTTCTCAATCGTGCATATCTTTATGGCAACGGTTATGTCTGAAGGTGGTATGGAGTGTATGGTTTCAGGTTACTGTGATGAAACATGGGCCAGCCAGCACCACAATCTTTGGTTCGATGAGATCAAAGAAAACGGTACTCTTAAGTACAAAGAGTAATCCTCTTTACACTTAATGCCTAAACACCTCAGCTATTAGTAGTTGGGGTGTTTTTATATGTGGATGGGGTTGTATGTTTTATGCGCAATCGCTAAAGTATGACCCGCTTAACAAAAATCCCTACATTTCATTGATAGGAAACGCTAAGTTATAACCAAATCACGTTTTGTGCTTATTTAAAGTGCTAATTTTGCCTCCCGCTAGTGCATTCCAATTTTTCGGTTCTTTTGTAATTAGCATTCTTCTATAGGAACTTTTATGTCTTCAATTATTTTGCCTGAAACTGCTCAACCATATAACGCAGATATCACCACACCTAACTGGATGATTAGCGGTATGGAGAAAGTCATGCAGTTTTATGTTGATCGCAATCTAAGACTGGACACGGTTTCGGCTGAGATGATGCCTAATCCTATCGAAGGCAAGAAGTACATGCTGTATGCGCATATTCCTTTCTGTCACACCCTATGCTCATTCTGTACTTTCCACCGCTTTCTGTTTAAAGAAGATAAGGCGCGCGCGTATTTTATCTCTTTGCGTAAAGAGATGGATATGGTTAAAGCCCTAGGTTACGACTTTGAGTCCATGTATATCGGTGGTGGCACCACAACCGTATTAGAAGATGAGCTTGCCCGTACCATTGAGCACGCAAAAAAGCTATTCCCGAGTATCAAAGAGGTGTCGTGTGAGTCAGATCCACAGCATCTTGATAGCCCTGGCTTTAAACAGCTTGAAGGCTTGGTCGATCGTATGTCTATCGGCGTACAAAGCTTTAACGATGATATTCTGACCATGACAGATCGCATCGAGAAGTTTGGCTCGGGTCAGCAAACTTTTGATAAGATCATGGCGGCAAAAGAGCTATTTCCAATTATCAACGTAGACTTGATTTTTGGCTTCCGCGGTCAAACCGATGAAGTGATTCAGCATGACTTGGATATGGCGTCTCGTTTGGATCCACGCCAAATCACCACTTATCCGCTGATGATTACTCACCAAACACGTAAGAGCGTAAAGGGTAAGTTGGCGGCCCCACATGGCGATATGGCGCGTCAGTACCGCCAGATCCTAAATAGTTTGAATGGTCAGTATAACCAGCTATCGGCATGGGCATTTGGTAAGGCGAATAATGAAGGCTTCGACGAATACGTTATCGATTACGATGAGTATTTAGGTGTAGGTTCGGGCTCGTTTAGTTTCTTAAACGATACACTCTATGTGAATACCTTCTCATTAAGAAATTACCAAGAGCGGATTGCAACTGGTCGTATGGGCGTGGATCAGCAGAAGAATTATGGCCGCAAGGAAGTGATGCAATACCGCTTTTTACTGGGTATGTTCTCTGGTCGTCTGTCGCGTAAGTATTTCCGTGAGACCTTTGGGGTGAATCTCGATACTGCCTTGTTCAAAGAGATGGCATCGATGAAAGCCATTGGCGCCATTAAAAATGATCCAACAGACCCGGATAAGTTGATCGTTACCGATAACGGTAAGATGATGGGACTGCTGATGATGAAAGAGTTCTATTCGGGTATGGATAACGTACGTGCTCAGCTACGTAAGCCACTTAAAGCTTGCGATATGTAATCGTATGCTGATTTAATTTTGATAGGCTGGTGATGATACCGATTGGGATTACAGGCCTAGACCAAAGAAAGGGTGATGCTTAAGGGCTCACCCTTTTTGTTTAAGCATTGGAAACTAAAGCCTGACTTGGCACCTCTGTCGAAATCTCTTACTATCAAGTTAATAGTCATTCTTATCGAGCTGTCATGGCGAATATATTATTGGTAGCAAACCTCAATTGTGATCGTATTTTTTTGCTTAACCATCCCATTAAAACCGGTGGTCGATTTCATTATAAAGATGGTGGTCAGCGCTTAGGTGGCGGCGGTGCCAATACGGGTATTGGCCTCGTCTGGGCCGGGCATCAGGTATCACTGGTCACAGAGGTAGGCCGCGATGATGTGGGAGACTGGTTACTCGCCGAGGCCAGCACTCAAGGAATTAATTGCAGCCTGATCCAGCGCCGTGCAGGTAGTACTGGTGAGATGCTGTTGATGATGACGCCGGACGGTGAGCGAACCATCATCAGACCCGAGCGACCCAAGTTCGAACTGCCGTTGCCGCCAAACTGGCAAAATGTCGATGTCCTCTATATCAACTCTTCAAGCGAGGGGGCTGCCAGTTGGGCTAAGACTGCTATGCCGTATTGCTGGGTGGTCGCTCAGCTAGCAAAAGATCAACGGGCACGACCCTGTCATGTACTTATTGCTTCACTGAGTGATATGCAAGGCCGCTGTGAAGGCGACCCATGGGAGTTTGCAAAATCGATATCAGGGAATGATCTAAAGTACTTTGTGGTTACCGACGGTGAAAACGGGGCGATGCTATATAGCGCAGCAGAGTCTGTACTGGTCGCGGCGGTACCCAGTCAAGTTGTAGATACCACAGGGGCGGGGGACGCCTATGCGGCTGGGCTTATTCACGCCTTAGTTAGTCAAAAAGAGATCGTCGCAGCAATGCAGGAAGCAGCCATTTGGTCTGGTTTTGCGGTGGCCTGTAATAGCTCAATTCCAGGTAAGGGTTTGAAACACTATTTAACGGCGGAGTAGCGGTGCTATTGGAGCTGTCTCATATTTGTATTGCTCCGCTCTACTGCTCAGCAAGCTGACCGAAAACCCCCATTTTATAACTCTAATGCCCTGTTGTTCCGACAGGGTATCCTTTTATCTATGCCTTAAATAGAGTAAAAGGCGATGCGAGCACCTTAGTTTTCAGTTATTATTCACAAAAGTTTAACAATATCGAGCAATTAAACTGCTAAGTTTGCTGATGTTGAGTGAGGGCTATTATGGGTGATAAGGGTTGGAACGATAAGAAACGTTTTATTTGGATTTTATCCTTATTGCTATTAGTTGCCTTCGTGGTGACGAGTGGAATTAGTTATCAGGTCGCCCATGATTCATTAACTGAGCAAATAAAAGAAAATAATTTACCCCTCACTAGCGATAATATTTACTCAGAAATTCAACAAGATCTGCTTAAACCTATTTTTATCTCTTCATTGATGGCACAGGATACTTTCGTTCGAGATTGGACCATTAACCAAGAACAGAACCCTGAGAAACTTATTCGCTATCTGAAAGAGATCCAAGATAAGTATGGCACGGTCACCAGCTTTTTTGTTTCAGAAGCTACGCGTAACTATTACCATTCGAGTGGCGTGCTCAAACGGATTAAAGATATTGATCCGGAAGATGCCTGGTATTTTCGAGTACGCTCCCTACCCGAATATGAACAATATGAAGTGAATATCGATCCAGATACCGCAGATCAGAATCGAACCGTTATCTACGTTAACTATAAGGTCTTTGATTTTGAGGGAAACTTTATAGGGGTTACCGGGGTTGGCTTGGCGGTTGAAAGTGTAAAGCGTCTCATTGAACTCTATCAAACTCGTTATAACCGCAGCGTATATTTTACCGATAGGCAAGGCAATATTACCTTGCATAGTCAACAGTATGATGGTGCTGCGACCCTACAAACTAGCCTCGGCCTTGAAAAGCTAGCAATTCGAATACTTGCCAGCCCAAGCACTTCATTCTCGTATCAAAAAGCGGGGAAAACTATCTTCCTTAATAGTCGTTTGGTGCCGGAGTTTAAGTGGCACTTAATTGTGGAGCAGGATGAAGCGCGGGGTGAGCAAAAGCTGTTAACCACCTTTTGGGCTAATATCGGATTAAGTTTGTTAGTCACCATCGGGGTCCTGATCATCGCTAATATGACCTTGGGTAAATATCAGCGAAAGTTGGAATTGATGGCATCAACCGACAAGCTAACAGGTGCGGCTAATCGACAAGCTTTCGAAGAACATTTTGCAAACTCATTAACGAGATCCGTGCTTGATAGCAGGCCGATGTCATTACTATTAATGGATATCGACCACTTTAAATTAGTCAATGACTCTTACGGGCATAATATTGGTGACTTGGTTATCCAAACCGTTAGTCATATGCTAAAAAGCCAGCTTAAAGAGGATGACTTACTCTGTCGTTGGGGCGGTGAGGAGTTTCTGATCTTGCTGCCTAACTGCAGCTTAAGCCAGAGCAGTGAGCTAGCCGAGAGGATAAGAGAGCTGGTGGCAGGGCGACTATTGCGAGTCAATGGTTGTGAAATCAATGTCACCTTGAGCTGTGGTGCTGCGCAGCACCGCGCATCTGAAACGGCCGAAGACCTGATCAATCGTGTTGATATTGCACTCTATCAAGCCAAGGAGCAGGGACGTAATCGAGTGGTTCTTTCCTATTAGCGGGTTAACTCGGATATAGAGTATCACTTTAATTTGCAACTCAATTAAGCTGCTACATCCATAGGTGATGGTGTTAGCATAGTTTACGTTTTTCTACAGAGTCGATATTGATGGAATCTCAAATATTAGTTGAGCAGATCTCTGGTTTATACCTAGGTGAAGCGATAGTAGAGCTAGCTAGTGTAACTTCGGGGATCAATCACAAGAGTAGAGCCACAGAGCTACAAGTCGGCACCCAAGCTGTTGTCGGTGATACTCAAGCCGATCCTAAGCATCATGGTGGTCTTGATCGGGTGTTGCATCATTTTCCACGAGAACATTACGGTCAGTATCGTCGTTGGGACATGATGGCAAGCTTTAAAGATGCCCCTGCCATGGGGGAGAACATCAGCACCGTTGGCTTAGATGAAACCCAAGTCCATATTGGCGATATTATTAAAATCGGTGAAGTCGAGCTGCAAGTAACTCAGCCGCGCTCACCCTGCTTTAAACTTAATTTGCAGTTCGGTCATAACGAGTTTGCTTTAGCTATGCAGCAAAGTGGACGTTGCGGCTGGTTTTATCGAGTAATAAAGCCCGGAACTATTTATGAAACCGACAGTGTGGTGTTGCTTGAGCGCTTGACCGATATCAGTGTCGCCGAGGCGATGCATATCTATTTCTTACCTGAATTTAATGCCGAACAATATCAACGTTTAGCTGATTGCAAAGGGTTAGCCGTTGCTTGGGTACATAGCCTGCAACGCCGTATTGAAAACAATGCCATCGAAGATTGGCAAATGCGCCTATATGGCCCGCAAGCAAACTAATGGACACAAGTGATTTCAAGGAGTGGAGAGTATGACCCAAGATGAAAAGAATATGGGGGTATTGGTACATCTGGCGAGTTTTTCGGGTTACCTGATCCCTTTTGGCAGTATTTTAGGCCCGCTTATCGTTTGGCTGATGAAGCGCGATGAATATGCATTTGTGGAAAGCTGTGGGCGAAACTGCCTTAACTTTAAGATAAGTATCATTATCTACTTTATTATCAGTGGAATACTTATGTTCGTCGGTATCGGATTTTTTCTATTTGGTATTTTAGCCATCTTCGATGTCATAGTGACAATTATCGCCGCGATTAAGGCGAGTGACGGCGTGAGTTACAAATATCCGCTAACGATTAACTTCATTAAGCCAAGAGTGTAATTAACCTATTTTAAGTGCTCTGAAAAATAAAATGCCTATCGATGATATTCGATAGGCATTTTTGTTTGGTTCTTTACTTGGGCTAGTCGTAAGCGCAACTACATATTGGGGTAGTTTGGTCCGCCGCCGCCCTCTGGAGTGACCCAAGTGATGTTTTGGCTTGGATCTTTGATGTCACAGGTCTTGCAGTGAATGCAGTTTTGTCCGTTGATAACAAACTTCTTCTCACCCGCTTCTTCGACAATTTCATACACACCAGCAGGGCAGTAGCGCAGCGCTGGTTCATCATATTTCACCAAGTTCACCTCTATGGGGATACGAGCGTCTTTAAGGCGCAGGTGACAGAGCTGATCTTCTTCATGGAAGGTATTAGACAGATAAACCGAAGAGAGCTTATCGAAACTCAGTTTGCCATCAGGTTTAGGGTAGTCAATCTTGCTGTAGGCACTGGATTCAGCCATCTGCGCATAATCAGGCTTCTCGTCCCTTAGAGTAATAGGCAACTTACCGCCGAACCAGTTTTGATCGATAAAGTTAAACGCGCCGCCTAAGTAGGTGCCAAACTTATGCATGGCCGGACCGAAGTTACGTGATGTATATAGCTCCTCTTTGAGCCAGCTTTCATCGAAACGGTCTTGTAGGCAGTCGAGATCTTTACCCGGTTCAACACCGGCCATCATAGCCTGTGCCAGTGTCTCTGCCGCTAGCATGCCACTCTTCATCGCCGTATGTGTGCCTTTGATCTTGGCAAAGTTCAGCGTGCCAGCGTCACAGCCGATAATCATACCGCCCGGGAAGGTCAGTTTAGGCAATGAGTTTAGGCCACCTTTCGTGATGGCTCTTGCACCATAAGAGATACGCTCGCCGCCAGCGAGGGTCTTAGCGATAACGGGGTGTGTCTTATAGCGCTGGAACTCATCGAACGGGCTTAGGTGGGGGTTTTTATAGTTAAGGTCGATAATCAAACCAACAGCAACTTGGTTGTCTTCCATATGATACATGAAGCCGCCACCAGAGGCGCCCTCTGTGAGCGGCCAGCCACCGGTGTGCACAACCTTACCGAGTTCATGTTGCTCGCTCGGTACCGTCCAGATCTCTTTAAAGCCGAGACCGTAGTGCTGCGCAGTCTTGCCGTTATCGAGGTGATACTTCTCGATAAGCTGCTTGCCTAGGTGGCCGCGGCAGCCTTCAGCAAATACGGTATATTTAGCGTGTAGTTCCATGCCCGGCTCATAGCCGTCTTTAGGTTGACCATCCTCGCCGACCCCCATGTCACCAATTTGAATGCCTTTAACGCTGCCATCAGGATTAAACAGTAACTCGCTTGCAGGGAAACCCGGGAAGACTTCGACACCTAACTCTTCGGCGCGCTCGGCGAGCCAGCGACAAAGGTTACCGACACTGATAATGTAATTGCCTTCGTTATGCATGGTTTTAGGGAGAAGTGCATTAGGCATGGCGCGCGCAGCGGTTGCCGAGCTGAGCATATGAATTTCATCATGAGTCACGGCGGTGAGTAGAGGAGCATTCTTATCGCGCCAGTCGTCAAATAACTCATCGAGCACTTTGGGTTCGAACACTGCGCCAGACAAGATATGTGCACCGACTTCAGAGCCTTTCTCGACCACGCAGACTGTTAGCTCTTGGCCAGTGTCTTGAGATATTTGCATTAAACGACATGCCGTTGCCAAACCTGCTGGGCCAGCACCCACGATTACCACATCGAATTCCATCGATTCGCGTTCCATCAGATCACCTTTCCTTCTTATTTCCCCCGATGACAATAGTGCCGATTGCATCCATCGGACTATAAACGGGTGTTTTAATGTTTTAGTGCACCTTACCTCAAAATCAGTCAAGGGCACAGCGTTTCTAAGCTAAGTATGCAGATATTTTAAGCATTTTTTGGCGTGATAACTGTCACAAAAACTTTATATGTGTTGGTTTTTGACGGCAAATGTGGGGTTTGGGGTATGGTTTGTCACAAAAATACGCCTATAATCAAGGTTGACGGTTCTCCGAGCTTCTTACCCTACGTCGAGACAGATACGGGTTTTTAGCCGTGGCAATAACGCCACCGGGGTGAGAAAAGAAATGATCTCACCTCCCCTTACTTGGAAAGGTGATCATGTCCCAACTACAAGACAATTTTGGTCGACGGTTTCATTACCTGCGTATGTCAGTCACTGACGTATGTAACTTTAAGTGTACGTATTGCCTCCCCGATGGCTACCGCCCTGACGGTAAGCCCAAGTTTCTCGATCTCAATGAAATCGAGCACCTCGTTTCGGCATTCTCGCAAGTCGGCACCCAAAAAATCCGCATCACAGGTGGTGAGCCCTCCCTACGTAAAGACTTCACCGATATTATTCGTATCGTTAATGACAACGATAAGATTAAAACCATTGCCACCACGACCAACGGTTACCGTTTAGCTAAGCATGCCCAAGAGTGGTATGACGCTGGGCTTAGACGTATCAACATCTCGGTCGATAGCTTAGATCCAAAGATGTTTTACCAGATCACTGGTGAGAATAAATTTGATGAGGTGATGCGTGGCGTGGATGCGGCGCTAGAAGCAGGCTTCGAGCGCGTTAAAATCAATGCCGTGCTGCTAAAAGGCCTCAACGATAAAGATCTGCCACGTTTTCTGCACTGGATTAAAAACACCCCCATTGATTTACGCTTTATTGAGCTGATGGAAACGGGTTTAGGCCATGATTATTTCAAGGCGCACCATCTAGCGGGTAACGACATCAAGTCGCAGCTAGAACAGGCGGGATGGCAATTCGATACGCCTGCGGCTGATGATGGTCCAGCGCAAAACTTCAGTCATCAAGACTACCAAGGTCGCATCGGGCTTATCATGCCTTACGCGAAGAATTTCTGTGCCAGTTGTAATCGCCTACGTGTGTCGGCAAATGGAAAGCTTCATCTTTGCCTGTTCACCGAAAATGGCGTTGACCTGCGCGATCTACTGCAAACGAGCGATCAGCAAGCGGAGTTAGTTGAACGCTTGCATGGCCAGCTCGCGCAGAAGAAGCAAACGCACTTCTTACACGATGGCATTACAGGTGTTACGCAGCACCTCGCTTCTATCGGCGGCTAATTAAACTCTGATCTGACGCAACTTAGTTGCGTCAGAAGCTAGGTATAATTATCGCTATGACTCGAATAAATAAGAGACCATAATGGGACACTGCACTCAAAGCCAGTTTTCGGCGCTAAACATTGCTGTTTTAACCTTATCTGACACCCGCGATTTTGATTCGGATACATCGGGTGCTTTTCTTGAGAGCGCATTGCTTGAGGCTGGGCATAAGCTTGCCGAACGTCAGATTATCAAAGATGATAAATACCAGATCCGTTCGGTACTATCCCAATGGATCGCCTCCGATGATGTGCAGGTGATCATTACCACTGGCGGAACAGGTTTTACCGATAGGGACAATACCCCTGAAGCGGTTAAGCCATTGTTCGATAGAGATATCGAAGGCTTTGGAGAGCTTTTCCGTCATATCACTTATACCGAGCTTGGTACTTCGACGGTGCAGTCGCGTGCCTTAGGTGGTATCGCCAATAAAACCGCTATCTTCTGTCTTCCAGGCTCCACAGGTGCTTGCAAGACTGGCTGGAATAAGCTGATTAAAGAACAACTTGATGCAACACATCGTCCTTGTAACTTTGTGATGCATGTAAAAAAAATCACCGAATAGGTCTCATCGAGACAAGTTTTACGGTGCTGTTTTTAGGTACCTTGACCCAAATTTATTAGAAGGCGTAAACCCAATGACCCATGCTTTTACCCATATTAATGCCGATGGTAATGCTCACATGGTAGATGTGACAGATAAGTCTGTTACCGAGCGTGAAGCGCGAGCCGAAGCCTATATTGAGATGGCGAGTGAAACCTTAGAGATGATCATGAGTGGCAGTCACCACAAAGGTGATGTATTTGCTACCGCACGTATTGCGGGCATTCAAGCGGCGAAGAAGACCTCCGATCTCATTCCACTTTGTCACCCGCTAATGCTGACTAAGGTTGAGGTTGAGCTAGAAGCACAACCTGAGCATAACCGCGTATGGATCCGTAGCCTTTGTAAGCTTTCGGGTAAGACTGGCGTTGAAATGGAAGCATTAACGGCGGCTTCAACTGCTGCACTGACCATCTACGATATGTGTAAAGCAGTTCAAAAAGATATGGTGATTTCTCAGGTTCGTTTAACAGAGAAACGTGGCGGTAAGTCTGGGCACTTTAAGGTATAGAGACCAATATGATTAACGTATTATTTTTCGCACAAATTAGAGAACTGCTTGGCACCGCTAGCGTTAAAATTGAAGCGGGTGAACACACTCAAACAGCCGAAGGCTTGCGTGCAACGTTAGCCGCGACCGATGACAAGTGGGCCAAGATTATGGCGTCAGACAAGCTATTGGTTGCAGTAAATCAAACCATCAGCCAGTGGGATACGCCGATTGTTGATGGTGACGAAGTGGCATTCTTCCCACCAGTAACTGGAGGTTAAGATGATCCGTGTTCAGACCCAAGACTTTAATGTCCCAGAGGAATATCACTTAATCAGCCAAGATAACAGCGATGGTGCGGTAGTGACGTTTGTCGGTAAGGTACGTGACTTTAACGATGGCAGTGCAGTGACCGATCTAACGCTTGAGCATTACCCTGGCATGACAGAAGCGGTGTTGAATCAGATTGAAGTCGAGGCGCGTGAGCGTTGGCCGCTAAACAAGGTCACCATTATTCATCGTGTTGGTGCCATGGCTCTGGGTGAGCAGATCGTATTTATTGGTGTCACGAGTGCTCATCGCAAGGCAGCCTTTGCTGCTTGTGAGTTTTTGATCGATTTTCTTAAGACAAAAGCACCGTTTTGGAAATTAGAAGCGGGTGATAAAGGCGCAAACTGGGTTGAAGCCCGTGACGCCGATGAACAAGCCGCAAAAATGTGGGATAAAAAAGCGTAGCAAACGCTTTAATTCAAGGAGTTCAGCTCAATGAAGTTTAGGGTTATGGTGCTTGCTCTATTGCTGCCCTTTTTAGCAATAAGTAACGGCGCGTCAGCGGCGCAAGATGTACCAGCGATAGCTGCGGCATCGAGTATTAAGTTTGCCCTCGATGATATTGCCAAACAATTTACCCAAGAGACTGGGCGCAAAGTGCGGATCTCCTATGGTTCCTCTGGCAATTTTGTTGCCCAGATCCGACATGGAGCCCCATTTGAGCTGTTCCTTTCTGCCGACGAGCGTTATATCAAGCAGCTGACTATGGCTAAGCAGACACTCGATGATGGCGTGGTTTATGCGGTAGGTCAGCTTGCGATTGCCGCGCCTAAGTCGTCGCCATTAACCTTAGACCCTGACTTAGAGGGGCTTAAGCAGTTGATGGCCGCAAACCAGCTAAAACGTTTTGCGATAGCCAATCCTGATCATGCTCCTTACGGTGAGCGTGCCGAAGAGGTGCTTAAAAAATTAGGGCTGTGGCAGCCGATTCAACCATATCTGGTGTTTGGTGAAAACGTGTCTCAAGCGGCGCAATTTGCCGTGAGCGGTGCGACTCAAGGTGGTATCGTTGCCTTGTCGCTGGCCGTGGCAAAACCTTTCGAAGCGCGTGCTAACTACGTAGTGATCCCGCAAAAATACTATACACCATTGGATCAGCGTATGGTGCTAACCTTAAAAGCGGGTGAAACGGCCAAGCTATTTTATACCTATCTGCAGTCTGAACAGGCTCAAGGTGTATTTGCTAATTATGGCTTTTCGAGAGCGATGAATTAATGGATTGGGAAGCGTTATTGCTATCGATTAAGCTCAGTAGTGTGACTGTGCTTATCTTGATCCCGCTGGCAATTTTAGCGGGACGCTTTTTGGCTTATCGACATTTTCCCGGTAAGTCTTGGGTCGAAGCCTTGGTGATGGTGCCGCTGGTGCTACCTCCAACGGTGATCGGCTACTATCTACTGGTGGGGCTCGGTAGTGAGTCATGGCTCGGTCGAATGCTAGAACAACTACTTGGCCACCAATTGGTATTTCACTTCTCCGGCTTAGTCGTCGCCTCCATCCTCGTTAATATTCCTTTTGCGATTCAGCCGATCCAACGCGCCTTTGAAGCGGTACCTGAAGATGTACGTGATGCGGCGGCTTGCTGTGGTATGAGTCGCTTGAAAGTGCTATTTAAAATTGAACTGCCTATGGTCTGGCCCGGCGTGTTAACCGCAATGGTATTGTGTTTTTCTCATGTTCTCGGTGAGTTTGGCGTGGTACTGATGATGGGCGGTAATATTGCCGGTGAGACTAAGACCATTGCTATCTCTATCTATGATAGCGTGCAGGCGTTTGATTTTGCCAGCGCGGGCAATATGTCTCTGGTATTACTGCTGTTTGCGATTACCGTACTGGCGTTAACGACAAGTCTATCGCGTCGTGTTGGAGGACAGTATGTCGCAAAGCGTCGCTGATCTATATTGTCGTATAAAACAGACTAAACACATTAAATTAGATGCCGAGTTCAGTTGTAAGGCTGGCGAGGTCTTAGCGGTTGTTGGCCCATCAGGGGGCGGAAAGTCGACTCTACTGAGGATGATTGCAGGTTTGACGCTACCTGAAGGTGGTGAGATCCGCTATGGTGATAAACACTGGTTTAGCAAAGAGCAGGGCATACAGCTGACGCCGCAGCAACGTCACTTGGGTTATGTGCCGCAGCATTTTGGCTTGTTTCCTAACCTAACCGCGTTAGAGAACGTGGTCGCCGCGCTGGATCATATCCCTAAGGCTGAGCGAGAAGCCCGAGCGAAAGATTGGCTTGAGCGGGTGAACCTACATGGTCTGCCTGACAGATTGCCGGCGCAACTCTCTGGCGGCCAGCGCCAACGGGTGGCACTGGCTCGTGCCTTGGCGCGTGAGCCTTCGGTATTGCTGCTGGATGAACCCTTCTCTGCAGTAGATAGAGAAACCCGTGAACGTTTATATCTAGAGCTGGCTCGCCTTAAAGAGCAGTTAGCGATCCCTGTGGTGATGGTGACTCACGATTTGAATGAAGCCATGCTGTTAGCGGATAGCATGATCTTGATTAGCCAAGGTAAGATGCTGCAACAAGGTCGACCACGTGAGGTGCTGACGCGCCCGCGAGATGAGGCTGTGGCTAAACAGATGGGATTGCGTAATATCTTCGATGCTCATGTGATTGCTCAGGAAGAGGAGCGGCAGATCACTTGGCTTAAGTTTGGTGAACATCTGATCGCCAGTACCTATTTCGATAGCTTAGATGTTGGCACTAAGGTGCGCTGGGTGGTGCCTAACCAAGGCGTGCGCTTTAACTCGATTAAGAAGGGGCGTTTGTGCCGTAGCTTCAATAAACTCGATATTACTATTGACTCTATGTTGGCCATGGGGGAGACGGTGCGAGTGCTTGCTAGTGTCGCTGGCGTACAGCATAAGATCCATGCCGAAGTGCCATTACACTTAGCGCAGGAATTGGAGTTAACCGTAGGCACACAAACCACTGTGGCGTTAAAATCTGAGCTAATCCATATACTGGAAAAGTCGCCTTTTTAGGTGGGGTTTATCGGCGTTCTCCTATGCTTTAGCCATATGATCAAAGTTTAATCTTTGCTCCATCTAGATGTTATGCACAATGGCATAAACTAGACTCATATATTGAGAGGAGTACTATTTTATGTCTAAAAAATTAACCGGCTTAATCATATTATCAGCGGTATTAACGCTACCAGCTTTCGCTGCTTACAATGGTCCAGGCCCTGCAACTCAGGTTAAGACGGCGTCAGACGCAGCTAAAGCAAAAGATGACACTCCAGTTGAGCTAACGGGTTATTTAGTACAAAACCTAGGCGATGAAAAGTACCTATTTCGCGACGATAGTGGCGAGGTAGAAGTTGAAATTGATAACGTACTTTGGCGTGATATTGAAGTATCGGATGACTCTAAAGTCAAACTTGTCGGTAAAGTTGATGATGAGTGGCAAGGTATTGAAATAGAAATTGACAGCATACGTCTGGTTTCTGAATAATCCTTTATTGAAAGTGGTTTAGTGTTTTATTTTTTGGAGGAGCCATGGCTCGCTGGCTGATTGGTTTGTTGTTAGTTTCTGGTAGTTCGTTTGCTGGACAAGGCTTGTATTCAATGATGTCTACGGGGAATTATCCCTCGCCTACAGAAATAATGCAGAAGCTTGAGCTGCAGCATGAAGGGGTGATCTCTGAATTTGAAGTGGATATCGAAAATGGTGAATTGGTTTATGAGTTCAAGATAATCGATCCGCAAGCTAAAACCATTACAAGCTACGAATATCGAGCGATAGATGGCAGCTTAAAAGAGCGCGAAGTCGGGCGTCTTAAAAAAGATGATAATGACGAGCTTGCTGGTGTAGTAATGCTACAACAAAATGGTTTATCGCTGTCGGAGATGTTAATCCTAGTCGGCGAAGAAACCCGCGGTCATATTGTCAAAGCTGAAGTTGATAATGATCTAGAGATCAGCTATATAGAATTAGAAATACTTGATATTGATGGTAAACGTCAGTTAGCCTTCGATATTGAAAATAAACAATTATTACCACTGCTCAAATGGAACTAAAACATGAAAATACTCATGGTTGAAGATGATGCGACTACCATCGAATATGTCGTAAAGGGATTTGTTGAGCAAGGGCACAATATAGAAACGGCAACAGACGGTCATCAAGGCTTATTGCTGGCTACCAGCATGAAGTACGACTTGATCATTTTGGATCGTATGTTGCCACAGCTAGACGGGCTAAAACTGTTAGCGGCGCTACGCGCCACGGGTAGTCAAACACCAGTATTGATCTTGTCTGCACTCAGTCACGTTGACGAGCGAGTCAAAGGTTTGCGTGCTGGTGGCGATGACTATATGACAAAGCCTTTCGCTTTCTCTGAATTGTTGGTTCGCGCCGAAAAGTTAATGCAACGTGGTGAATCGCTGCCCACTATTACCGACTTGAATGTCGGTCCGCTCACTATTGAACTGCTGACACGTAAAGTGACCTTAGATGGGCAAGAGATCTTGCTGCAGCCGAAAGAGTTCCAGTTACTTAAGTACCTGATGGAACATGTGAATCAAGTTATCAGTCGCACGCTACTGTTTGAAGCTGTGTGGGATTATCATTTCGATCCGCGTACTAATGTTATCGATGTGCATATCGCTAAGCTAAGACGTAAGTTTGAAGAGCTAGGCCATGGCGAATTAATCGAAACGGTTCGAGGTGCTGGATATCGGTTACGCCAAGGGCATTAAGCCCTATCAGAGTAGTGCTTGGCGCATTACCATCATATTTTCAGCCCTAGTAACCGTCATTATTGGCACCTTGTTACTGGGGATGTATCGTCAGCTGATCAATGAACAAGAGCATCAGTTGGACCTGCATCTCGATGCTGAAAGGACTCGCTATCAACAGATGGCACTGACCCTGGATAGACGTAGCTTTGCGACTCAGGTACGCGGTGCCGATCCTAAAGTTGCCTTGATTGTCTGGCGCGACACCGCCGATCTTGTCGGCTCTCTAAGCATGATCCCTAAAGATATGCCTATGTTGCCCGAGAAGCATGAGTTTCCGGTATTTACTGGTGGTCCCGAAAAGCTACACATCTTAACTGGTGGCATGGTGATGACGCGCTATGGTCCTATGCTTATCGCGACCCGAGTGGATCAGCTCGGTGCCTTAATCGATAAATTTACCAATGCCGCAATTACTGCACTGATGTTGACCCTTGTGCTGACGCTGGCGCTGGGCTATCTATTTTCTAAAGCCATTTTACGCCGTCTCGTACAGTACAACCGCTTGAGCAAGCGGATTGAACAGGGGCAATATTCGACTCGATTACCAGTGAGCTGGCGTCAAGATGAATTTGATATGCTGGCACGGCAGTTTAACGGAGTACTCGATGCACTAGAGCAGAACTTAGCGGCTGTGCGTGGGGTCACCGACAATATCGCCCATGATCTACGTACACCTTTGTCTCACTTGCGTATTGGGCTTGAGCAACTGCCGAGTAAACCCAAAGAGGAGCTTGAAGAGGGCTGTGCCATCCTCACCGAAGAGCTAGATCATTGCTTAGCGACTTTCGATGCCATGCTGTCGTTGACGCGCATCGAAGAGGGTCAGCAAACTCTGGAGTTACAAGATGTCAGCTTAATCAATATCAGCCAAGATCTGTTTGAAATGGCGGATGCGATGGCCGAATTTAATGGTCAATCATTGAAACTGACAACGGGTGAAGAGTTTCAGGTCCGTGGTGACAAGTATCTATTGTTCCAAGCGCTATTTAACTTGGTCGATAATGCCGTTAAATATTCTGGAGAAGGTGCTGAAATTTGCATTTCACAGAATCGCAATGTCATCTCTATTCAAGATAATGGTCCGGGGATCCCTGAGGCTTCTCGTGAGAAGGTATTCGAGCGCTTGGTGCGTTTAGACCCCAGTCGTCACCACAAAGGCACAGGGTTAGGTTTATCTATGGTGAAGGCGATTCTGTCGCGACATAATGCTAAAATAGCGCTAACCGATAATCAGCCTGGCCTAAAGGTTATTATTACTTTTTAATCTTTGTGCTAGCCAAGCTACGCTACTGCCAACCTGTGGAACCCCCTATCTATGTATCGAGTCATTGCCGATGAGCACGACTTTATTGTTATTAATAAGTCAACTGAAGTGCATTTTCATAGCCAAGATGGCAGCGCTGGCGTTGTCGCTCAAGCCGAGGCCGATCTCGGGATTAAGCTCTACGCCGTACATAGACTCGATACCCTGACCTCAGGGCTTATTATTCTGGCAAAGTCGAGTGCCGCTGCCGCAGAGTTTACCCGCATGTTTTCGGCGCATCTGGTGCAAAAGTATTATTTAGCGCTAGCAAAGGGTAAGCCGAAGAAGAAACAAGGCTGGGTGATTGGTGATATGGCTAAGTCTCGTCGTAGTATGCATAAACTGCTTCGCAGTACCGACAACCCGGCAATTACCCAGTTCTTTTCCCATTCTATTGCCGAGGGGGAGCGTTTGTATCTGCTCAAACCCCATAGCGGTAAAACTCATCAACTTAGAGTGGCACTGGCCAGCATAGGCGTGCCAATCCTAGGCGATACCCTTTACGGTGGTGAAGAGGCCGATAGAGGCTATCTGCATGCCTACAGTCTGCACTTTGATTACCAAGACAAACAGTATGAATATACCGTTGCCCCCGTCACCGGTGACCACTTCCAAGATAGTGCCGTTTGCCAGCAGCTTAACGTTTGGCAGCAGCCCCACCAATTAGACTGGCCTAAACTGAAAAAGGCTAGTGCAAGTTAATAGTGTTAACCCTATGTTTCCGATCGACGGGATAAGTTAATGGCTCGGTGAGCATTGTCGCTTATCTCGGCTTTTGCATTCACAATTCACTCGATAACGAGTAGGATAGGGGCCTTAAAAAGCCCTTACATTAGGGCTATGAATTTCTAGGTAGTTCAGACTGCTAAGTTACAACACTAAGGGTAGACTTTAACGTGCACAAGCGAGCCATATATCCAGGAACTTTTGACCCTGTTACCAATGGTCATGCCGATTTGATTGAGCGTGCGGCAAATTTATTCGAGCATGTCATCATCGGCATTGCGGCAAACCCTTCAAAGCAGCCTAGATTTACCCTTGCAGAACGAGTCGAGCTACTCAAAACGGTTACTGCGCACCTAGATAATGTCGAGGTGGTGGGGTTTAGTGGTCTACTCGTTGATTTTGCAAAGGAGCAAAATGCCAGCGTGTTGGTCAGAGGCTTACGCGCGGTATCGGATTTTGAATATGAATTTCAGCTAGCCAATATGAATCGTCGTTTAAGCCCTGATCTTGAAAGCGTGTTTCTCACGCCTGCAGAAGAGAACTCATTTATCTCATCGACCTTAGTGAAAGAGGTGGCTCTTCATGGTGGCGATGTGAGTCAGTTTGTTCACGCAGAAGTCGCAAATGCATTAACAAAAAAGGCTAACTAGTTGTCCATGCATAAGTTTATTCGGTTTTATATTGTTAGGTTCTTATCTGTTTTAGCCTTAGTCTTCTCAGGGGCTAGCATTGCAGCACCTTGGGTCGATACCTCCGATATCTATCTGAGAGCCGATATTCAAGCTCTTGCCGATGCGGGAGTCATTACCGTTCCGGTTAATACCTACCCCTTGATGTGGTCGGGGATTGGTGGTGATTTAGCCAAGGTAGAGCCCTCGACACTAAGTCCTGGGTTAGTAGAAGCCTTTGCTCGTGTGAATTACTACTACCGTAATGCGGTCGATAATCGCGGTAATACCAGTATTAAGCTTGCAGCAGCGAGTGACCCTGCGCGTTTTCAACACTTTGGCTCAGATTACCGTGAGCAGGGTGAGCTGGGCGCATCTTACGAGTATTTAGGTGAAAGGTTTGCCTATAAGATCTCGGCTTCAGCCAATTACAAACCGAGTGATGACGAAGAGTTTCGCTTCGATGACTCCTATCTTGCCATGGCGTTAGGCAACTGGATGTTTACCTTTGGCGCCGTCGAACAGTGGTGGGGCCCAGGTTTCGACTCGGCGCTACATAAGTCTAATAATGCCAGGCCAATGCCCTCACTCATGATGAGCCGTAATAATGCTCAGGCCTTCGAGACACCTTGGCTGTCTTGGCTTGGGCCTTGGACATTTACCGCTGGTATTAGCCGCTTTGAAGAGGAGCGATATGCTCCTAATGCACTGTTATGGAATTTTCGCGGCTCTATCCGCCCTTTTAGACAGTTAGAAATCGGGTTGTCGTGGACCACACAATTTTGTGGTGATGGCCAGGAATGTACGTGGGAAAGTGCCTTTAAATCGATCACGGGTCAGCGCGATTGCCGTGCCGATAACGTTGATGAAGTGGGTTGCAGTAACTACGGCAACCAGATGGCGGGTTACGACATCCGCTTTAGCGACACTTGGTACAATGTACCGTTTGGGCTTTACTACGAGAGAACCTGTGAGGATGCTAAAAGCTCTGCGCCATGGGATATCGTAGATTGTGGCTCGATGTTTGGTGCCGATACCCGCTTTAACTTAGATGGTCAGCAGTATAAGTTGTTTCTCGAGTATACCGACACCATGGTGTTCTGCGGCGAAGATGAGAACGCCTTCAACTGTTTCTATGAGCATTCAACTTATCAGAGTGGTTCACGTTACTATGGCCGCGCCTTAGGCAGCACCTATGACAGTGACGCCAATGTCTATGTTTTGGGCTTGATTGGTCAGTTTGCTAATAGCAAAGGTTTTACCTCGCTGCTGCGTTATGCTCAGCTCAATAAAGATGGTAAGAGTCCGAGCCATGGTTGGGCGCCACAACCTCTTAAAGAGGACTTGTTGATGCTGGAACTGAGCTATCGCATGCCAATTTGGAAGGGCATGATGAGTGTGGGTGGCACTGTGTCTCAATCAGAGTTTGAGGCGCAAAACAACGAAAACAATGCCACAGTATTTAGTACTTACGAGTACAAGTTCTAGCTAAATGAATAGAGCCAACGCCAAAAGCGTTGGCTTTTTCGTATTGAAAAATATGAGAACTGCAGTGCAGAAGATGGTACTTGTGCTGCTCTCTATTTGAGCCCATTTGCTAAAAATTACATAATGATGGGTTGAAGTAAGTTAGTATTTTTAAAGCTTATCTTTTTCTGTAAGTTACACCGGAAACTTAAGTCGTTTCGGTATAGAGAGGCATGGTGGTAGTAATAGAGGAAAGCCTGAATTTCCCTGCGCTCACCAAGAGTTAACACACTTCTTTGTAATGGTTTCAGTTAAAGATTGAACAGAGCTATGTTTTAGCTCTAACCACTTTTTGGAGTAAGTATTTTGATTTCAGTCGTAATCCCAGCAAAAGACGAGCAAGCTAATATTGGCCCTTTAGTGGAAGAGATCCATCGCGCCCTAAAAGACAAAACGCCCTTTGAAGTGATCGTGGTGGATGACGGCAGTAACGACGACACCTTCGGAGAGTTATTGCGTACAGGTGAGCGACTCGGGTGTTCAACGAAAGCGATTCGCCATGAAAAAAGTACTGGCCAAAGTACCGCGCTGCATACTGGTGTGCAAAACGCTAGCGGTGACATTATCGTGACATTAGATGCCGATGGTCAGAATGATCCTGCCGATATTCCCGCCATGTTAGATCTTATTCCCACCATGACTCACAGTGATTTTTGTATCGCGGGTTACCGTAAGAACCGTAAAGACACTTCTTGGAAGCGTTTTCAATCTCGCGTCGCCAATAAAATTCGTGATGCGCTACTCGGTGATGGTGTGCCCGATACTGGCTGTGGCTTAAAGGTATTTCCTAAAGCTAGCTTCTTGAAGCTGCCCTATTTCGATCATATGCACCGCTATATCCCTGCTCTTATTCGTCGTCATGGCGGCGAGATTAAAGTGTCGGTGGTGAATCATAGAGATCGTATGGAGGGTGAGTCTAAGTACACTGCGTGGAACCGCGTCTGGGTGGGGATTGTCGATATCATGGGAGTGATGTGGCTTAACCGTAGAACACGTTTACCCAATGTAGTCAAAACTGAGACGACAAGGGCTGAGTAGCGATGAAGCGCTTAGCTAAAACATTAGTCGTCATCGCGATACTAGTATTGCTGATGTTTGCTGCCCAGCAGGGGCTATTTGAGCACTTAACTGATAGCAACTGGGTAGGAAACTACGTCGAAAATAACGGAAACAGCGCCTTGGTTGTGCTGTTTCTTATGGGGGCAGCGTTCACCAGTGTGGGTGGACCCCGTCAAGTTATAGCGTTCGTATTGGGCTTTGCCTTAGGCGGTGTGTATGGCGCACTGCTAGCAACCTTATCAGCACTGCTCGGTTGTGTGATCACCTTCTATTTTGCTCGATTAACTTTCAGAAGCAGCCTTAAGAAACGCTTTAAAGATAAACTATTTCGTTTTGAGCGGCTGATCATTCATCGTACTTTTTTGAAGGTACTGATGATTCGATTACTGCCTATTGGCAGTAACGCCTTAACTAACTTATTTGCAGGCACGACGCATGTGAGTGCGTGGAAGTTTTTTGCGGGCAGTGGCGTTGGATATCTGCCGCAGATGCTTATTTTTAGCTTTGCAGGTGCCGGCATCGGTCTGTCAGATCATAACAATTTAATCATTAGTATCGTGCTGTTTATTTTCTCCTCGCTGATTGGTGCTTATCTGTATAAAACGCGCTTGCGTAAACAGGTCGATGAGATCGTCACCGATGAATAATAAGATTTAACAACAAGCTTTAACAACTGGCTTTAACAACAAGGTTTAATAAAAATGGTATTGAAATCGCTACAACAACGATTCAATAGTGATGACTATTATCAAGTGCTGAGCATGCTATTGCTGTTCGCCGCAGTGATTTTGCTTGTCGGCATTGGCTGGCGTTCTCCTTGGCCGGCCGACGAACCTCGTTTTGCCGAAGTGGCCCGAGAGATGGTGGATTCTGGTCAATGGTTTTTCCCACAACGCGGAGGCGAGTTCTATCCTGATAAGCCACCCGTGTTTATGTGGGCTATCGCGCTATTTTATGGCTTAACGGGCAGCTTAAAAGTCGCTTTTTTATTGCCGAATGCCCTAGCTGGTTTTCTAACGCTATTTCTGGTTTATGATCTAGGTTCGAGACTGTGGAGTGTGCGTGTCGGCCGCAATGCCGCCCTACTGTTGATGTTGGCTCCGCAGTTTTTAATTCAGAGTAAAAATGCGCAGATTGATGCCATGGTGATGTGTTGGATCACCTTGGGCTGCTATGGTTTGCTGCGACACTTTATGACGGGGCCTCATTGGCGTTGGTATTTCGCGGGCTGGGCGTTTATGGGGCTAGGGGTGATCACCAAAGGCGTGGGTTTCTTGCCACTGCTGATGCTGCTCCCGATTATCGCTTACGCACTAATCCAAAAAGATCTCTTTAAAGGCCGCCTTAAATGGTGGTGCCTAGCAGGGCCATTGGCGATGCTGGCAGTGATTGCCTGTTGGCTGGTGCCTATGGTGCTGATTGTCCAAAGTCAGGGCACACCAGAGCTGATCCAATATCAAAACAACATTCTATTTAAGCAAACGGGTGAGCGTTACGTTAATGCTTGGCACCATATCAAGCCTTGGTATTACTTCTTAGTGAGTGTGGTGCCGGTAATGTGGTTCCCGTTGCCGCTGCTGTTTATTGCTCACTGGCAACGAGTGGTTGCCAAGATCAAAGCTGAGCCTATCATTGCCATATTGCTGGTTTGGGTCGTGCTAGTGCTGGTTTTCTTTAGCATTAGCCCAGGCAAACGTGGTGTGTATATCTTGCCAGCACTGCCTATGCTCGCATTAGCACTATCGGCGATTATTACTGGTGCAGATACCAAGCGCTGGTTTGAATGGGGCCTAACAGGCTTACTCTGGTTGCTCGGATTGGTATTCACCACAGCTGGTGTTTTAGCGCTTATTCATCACCCCGCTATCGTTAAGGCGATGGCCGATTATTCGGCTGACTTAACGCATATGGGCTACCTGCTACTGACGGTGGGTATTATCTGGTTTGCAGTTCTATTGCTGCTGCGCCGTTCACAAGCCATGGTGAGAATGGGGATCAGCCTAGCACTAACCTGGATTGTAATGGGCACATGGGGCTACAGCATTTTAGAGCCTATGCGCACGCCGCAAGCCCTGATGGCCAATGCGGCTAAGGCGATAGGCCCAGATGGTCAGCTTGGTTTAGTTAAATTTAAAGAGCAGTTCATATTGTTCTCTCCGGTGGATATTACCCACTTTAGCTACCTTGCACCCCTTGAGCAGCAAGAGCGTAATGCATGGCAGTGGATGCATGAAGGAGATAAGCGCTTTATCTTAGTCGGCGATCATCAAAAGCTTAACTGCTTTAACTTTACTGGTGCGAAAAGCATGGGTGTTGCTCACCGTGATGACTGGGTACTGTTAAGCAAAGACAATCTGCTGCCCACCTGTGCCGAGCCTGATAAGCGTTATCAGTATTTCACCCCGACACCAGGACGGTGGATGGATTGATTTTAGGTCCTAGGTTCTAGGAAAGGCAGGGGCTAGGACCTAGGAAAGGCTAAGACGATACAAGCTGAGACGGTTCAAGCGAAGACGGAAAAGCATGTTCTCTTCTGTAGGTTGGGCTTTAGCCCATCAACCTTAGTTTAATATAAAGGGTTTGTCGGCATAAATACCGACCTACGGAAAGGCTGAGACGGTTTAAAAAAGGTTCTAGGAAAAGCAGGTTCTAGGAAAAACCTAGGAAAAGCTAAGACGATAACAGCTAAGACCGTACAAGCAAGGACGGTTAAAGCCGGGAAAGAATGTGTTCTTTTGTAGGTTGGGCTTTAGCCCATCAAGCTTGGTTTTACATAAAGGGTTTGTCGGCATAAATATCGACCTACGTAAAAGCTAAGCAGGGGCAAAGGTAGTGTTTTTGGCATTTGCTTTTGCTTTTCCTAGCAGGGCGCAGCCCGCCCTCGCAGCGCAGCGCCCTAGGATCTAGGTTCTAGGAAAAACCTAGGAAAAGCTAAGACGATAACAGCTAAGACCGTACAAGCAAGGACGGTTAAAGCCGGGAAAGAATGTGTTCTTTTGTAGGTTGGGCTTTAGCCCATCAAGCTTGGTTTTACATAAAGGGTTTGTCGGCATAAATATCGACCTACGTAAAAGCTAAGCAGGGGCAAAGGTAGTGTTTTTGGCATTTGCTTTTGCTTTCCTAGCAGGGCGCAGCCCGCCCTCGCAGCGCCCTAGGATCTAGGTTCTAGGAAAAATCTAGGAAAAGCTAAGACGATAACAGCTAAGACCGTACAAGCAAGGACGGTTAAAGCCGGGAAAGAATGTGTTCTTTTGTAGGTTGGGCTTTAGCCCATCAAGCTTGGTTTTACATAAAGGGTTTGTCGGCATAAATATCGACCTACGTAAAAGCTAAGCAGGGGCAAAGGTAGTGTTTTTGGCATTTGCTTTTGCTCTTCCTAGCAGGACGCAGCCCGCCCTCGCAGCGCCCTAGGATCTAGGTTCTAGGAAAAACCTAGGAAAAGCTAAGACGATAACAGCTAAGACCGTACAAGCAAGGACGGTTAAAGCCGGGAAAGAATGTGTTCTTTTGTAGGTTGGGCTTTAGCCCATCAAGCTTGGTTTTACATAAAGGGTTTGTCGGCATAAATATCGACCTACGTAAAAGCTAAGCAGGGGCAAAGGTAGTGTTTTTGGCATTTGCTTTTGCTCTTCCTAGCAGGACGTAGTCCGTCCTCGAAGCGCAGCGCCCTAGAACCTAGGTCCTTCTTTTAAAGCTTTTGGCACAAACTACAAAATACCGTTGCTCGCTGACCAAGCTTAATCTCACTCAGTAGATGGCCACATTGGGTGCAGGTCTCGCCGCCACGACCATAGACATGTAGCTTCTGGGCGAAGTAGCCCGGTTTACCGTCTGCATTGGTAAAGTCCTTCAAGGTGGTGCCACCTTGTTTAATGGCACTAGCCAAGATCTGTTTTACTTCACTGACTAAAATTTCAATGCGCTCGGCATCCACTTTACCCGCTTCGGCTTGCGGGTGAATGCCTGCTGCAAACAGCGCCTCGTTAGCGTAAATATTACCGACACCCACTACGATATGATTGTCCATCAAGCACAGCTTTATCGCCTTTTTCTTATTGGCCAAGGCTGCGAGTAGGTAAGGGGCGTTAAAGGCATCTGTCAGCGGCTCAGGGCCCAGCTTAGATAGTAGCGGATGCGCTTGCTCAGGTAGTTCACACCAGAGCCATGCCCCAAAGCGTCTTGGATCATTAAAGCGCAGTGCTTTTCCGCTAGCGAGCACCAGATCGATATGGTCATGCTTTTCCACTGGGGTAGAGGCGGGCAGAATGCGTAAGCTACCCGACATGCCCAGATGCACTATGGTGGTACCCGCGTCGGTATCAATCAGCAGGTACTTACCGCGGCGACGTACATTACGAATTGTTTGGCCGATAATCTGCTTAGCAATCTCGGGAACGGGCCATCTTAGTGACGGATTACGGACGATTAAGTCAGTAACTTGATTATCAATAAGGTAAGGCGATACACCTTGCCTGGTGACTTCAACTTCAGGGAGTTCCGGCATTTGCTTTCTCTTTTATGGTTATCTTAGTGATAGCTGCAGCTTCGTTATAAGGCAGGCTTAGCTTACTGCCTTGGATTACAGCCTTAGATTACGAGCTTAGTTTGCTTGAGCGCGAACAATGGGAGCTAAACTTTCTCGTAAGCTTGGAGGGATCTGGTACCAATTGCCCGCAGGTGACTTTAGCAGGCCTTGCTGACTAAATAAAATCCACAGCTGGGCATCAACCAGATCGTCGACTTGGATCACCAGTTCGACAGGCTCACCTTCAGTCTCAGGTTTATCGGTTAGAGCTGTAATATGCACTTGATCCCACGCATTAGCCCACTCTAAACAGTTGAGCACTCTAGCGCTGCATTGCCAGCCAGACTGGCGTTTCTGCAGCCAAAGCTCGCCATATTGTAGTTGTGACAATGGTGCTGACTTGTCGAATAGTGCTTGGGTCTGCAGTGGCGTTATCTTACTGTTATCGTCAATGACGGTCAGCACCGATATCATCAAAATAGATGCGAGGATGATGATGGTATTCCACTTCTTACGGGATAAAGCCATGATTGTTACTTCAGCTTTTTGTTTGATATGGGTATCTGATAAGTGTATCTGCAAGTTGATGTAACCACAAATTATGCTAACGGTGGGTGTACCGTCATTTACCACTTTTTGGTGCATCAGGCTGCGCCTGACTTTTAAGTTAGACTGCGTCTAACAACTCGATCAATCAAACTTCGTTTGATAAATCTATCAGGCTGCACCTGACCAAAGTCGTGGGATTCCATCCCAGATCGCCGCTTTGCAGCGGTAAGCAATCAAGCTGCGCTTGATAAAAATCGTGAGCTTCCAGCTCACACTCGGCCAAGAGGGGATCAACAGCAATCCCCTCTTGCCTAATTCTTTCACAAGAGTCCCCGCCGCCCCAGACGAAGTTGTTGATCCTCATACTCCAATAAAAATCGCCTAACGGCTCAGATGGGACATCCATGTCCCCCCGAGCCTGAACCATCATCCATGATGGCTCTACGGCATTACTTTAGATAAAGAGTCATCTGCGTATTTCGGCAACTTCGATGGGGAAGTCGGTGTTTTCCGTAAGTTCACTATGAACGTCAGTCTCGAATTTTTATTGAGAATTCAATGGGTGATGTTTGTGCTTTTCTAACCCGTGTAGATACGGCTGAAGCCTTCGGTTTCAGGGATGAAACCGTAGAGCTCACAGGGATGTGCTTGCAGCGTGCTTCAGAAGTGTCTGCACATGCGCTGGCCGCAGGCCATTGGAACTATTGATGTTGGAAGATACATCAAATGCAGCCTAAGCATTGATGAAGCAAAGGTTCACCGCTTTGGGTGAGCCCTACCTCTGCACATGCGCTGGCCGCAGGCCATTGGAACCACTATGTTGAAAGGGGTATCAAGAACTACCTAAGAATTGATGAAGCAAAGGTTCACCGCGTAGGCAAAACAAACCACCAACAGCGAGCAAACTGTTCAAGCAACAGTCAGTCACCAGTGGTTTTATGAAGCGAAAAATCTGAGATTAAGAGCTCAGAACCAAGGGGTTGATACTCCACTGCTTAGCAAAATTAAATGTGAAATATTACGGATATTCACCTATACCTATTGAGTGCTTTATTTTTATACACCTCGTATACACCTAAGCTTTATATGGAGATAGATATGGTGCCCTTCAATAAAATATTTGCTCTTGTCTTTTTAAGTTTCATATTAACAGCTTGCGGTGGAGATGATGGTGATGGCCCCGTATGTCCTAACAATGTTCCCTGTGAATTAATCAACGATAATGCAGCGCCTACAGCGGCTGTTATCTATGAGGTCTCTCTAACCGTTACCGATGCTGAGGGTAATGAGATCTCATCTATCTCCTCGATAAATCCGGGTAAGTTGGTCGCTAATGTCAGTGGTATCACCGAGTCTGTTATTGTCACCTTTGGCAGCACGCTTGGAGAATTACCCATTACAACCGCAGTTACCGATGATGAAGGTAATGCCAGTGTGGTTATCTATGCCGGTAGTGAACTCGGAGCCGGAACGGTAACCGCAAGCCTTGTGTCTGGTGAGCAAGATACGGCAATTATCGTCATCGGTGCCACCAACTTAGAGATTGGCAGCGGCGATCCACTTCAACCTGGTGTTGCCGAGGTGAGCACAAGTTCGCTGTCGGCGGGCGGCACTGCGAGTGTGTCTGTGATGATTGTCGATGAACAAGGGCAGCCTTTTAAGGAAGCCATAGACGTTTTCTTTAGCTCTGGTTGCTCTTTACTGTCGACGCCGTTAGCGGAGATGAGTTCGCCGGTGATGCTAGTCAATGGCGTCGCAACGAGTACTTATCTAGCCAAGGGCTGCGTTGGTGACGATACCATTAATATCAGTGCCAACGCTGGGGGGATCAACCTGTTTGCAACCGGAAGCATTAGTGTTCTGGCGGCTGAAAGGGGCAGTATTGTATTTGTTTCGGCGACACCGAGTAATATTGGTATCTTGGGCTCAGGAAGGGGGGAGTCATCGACGGTTCTATTTAAGGTGCTGGATACCAATGGCAACCCTGTCAGTAATGCTTCAGTGAATTTTGCTTTGAATACCGAAGTTGGTGGACTAAAAATACAACCTACACAGGCGAGCACCAACGGAAGCGGTATAGTCCAAACCATTGTGACCTCTGGTACTGTGGCGACTCCGGTAAGAGTCACGGCAACTATCGACAGCAGTAATCCACTTTTATCCAGCCAATCTAGTACCCTAGTCGTATCGACCGGGATCCCAGATCAAAATAGTTTTTCACTTTCTGCAGAGATCTTAAACGCCGAGGGCTGGAGCTATGATGGCGAGCAGGTGCAGGTGACCGCTAGGTTAGCCGATGCTTTCAATAATCTCGCACCCGATGGCACCGCAGTTTCATTTGTCACCGAGGGAGGAGCAATTGGCCCTTCTTGCTTCACGGAAAGTGGGGAGTGTAGTGTGACTTGGACGAGTCAGAACCCACGCCCGCTAAATGGCCGTGCGACGATTACGGCTACTGCGATTGGTGAAGAGTCGTTCCCAGACTCTAATGGTAATGGTCGCTTCGATGCTACCGAGATGACGGCCTTTTTGGCGCAAGATGTCGCGGGGCGCTCAAATGATATGGATGAAGCCTTTAACGATTACAACGAAGATGGCATCTTCAATGAAGATGGGCTAGAGGAGTTGATAGACTTTAATGGTGACGGTGCATTTACTGTGCGAGACCAGCTCTATAATGGTGTGTTGTGTAGCGATCCTGTCCATAGTGGCTGCGCTGATGGAGTCTCTAACTCCAAGTCTATCAATGTTCGAGGTAGTCTAGTTTTGATCATGTCGGGAAGTACTGCATATGGAAGTGATATTACTGTGCTAGACAGTGCAAATGACAACGGCGATGGTGTATTGGACTTATATGGCAAAGAGACGGGGCAGGTTTCACTGATCATAAAAGATATCAATGCTCAACAGATGCCAGCCGGAACTAAGGTGAGTATCAGCGCAACGGCAGGAACGGTTGTGAGTAAAAGCAGTTACATCTGGCCTTCGACTAATGCTTCAGGCGGGCTAAGTTTTGGCATACTCGTAAAGGGGGAAGATACTGCAAACTCGGGTGCACTGTTAATCGAAGTGCAAACGCCAAATGGGGTGGATACTTTGGTGACTACTATCCCGATTACCATTCATTAGCCATTTCTCTCGATACCATAAAGGGCGCTTATAGTGCCCTTTATTTTGCTTTCAATCTTCGCTTGACCTCTAAGTTAGACTTCGTCTAACAATTAAAGTAGTGGCGCTTCGTTCCACATTGGTAATGCATCAGGCTGCGCCTGATTTTTAAGTTAGACGGCGTCTAACAACTCGATCAATCAAACTTCGTTTGATAAATCTATCAGGCTGCGCCTGACCAACGTCGTGGGATTCCATCCCACACCCGGCAAGGAGGACTGCTCGTCCTTATCAAGAACATCCTTGTTCAATGGCCAGTTCGCCGTCCATGGCTCTCGCTCAGAGAGTCCATATTTATGGACTTCGCCCTTGCATCCACCATGACGCCCCGACGAAGTTGTTGATCCTCATACTTATGGATAAATCACTAACGCTTCCGATGGGGCATCCTGCCCCGCGAAAGCTAACCCGACATCCCTGTCGGGCTCACGTGATTTATTCCAACGTATTTCGGCAACTTCGAAGGGGAATCGGTGTTTCCTTTAACTTTTGAGTTGATATTGGTCGTGCTGTGTCTTTGTTTTTTTCTTTCTTTTTATAGGTCTAACGCAGAAGTTGAAAAGTTGTGCTTTTCAAACTCGGTGTAGATGCGGCTGAGGCCGTCGAAAACATGGATGTTTTCGTTGAGCGGTCAGGGATGACGACAAGCGAGCCTCAGAAGTATCTGCACATGCGCCTGCCGCAGGCAATTGGAACCACGATGGAACGACTGTAAGCATCGAGAAAAAAATTCAAAAATTAATAACTAATAAGATGCATTTCATCTCTGATATCTTAAGTTTTTTTAAAACCTGATTTATGTATTAGTTTATTTGCAACAGTTACTTAGTGGTGATAACGTGGGTTGGATATTAAGAGGGAATCATGCCGCTATAGAATAAACTTTAGTGGGGTTTATGAAACATTGGAGTTAGCTTTTAGATGGATAATAATTTAGTTAATGTGTGTTATGAAGGTACTTCTGGTGAAACTGATATTAGAACGCTTTACATAGATAACATACTTCATTTTTCGCTAAATGATGTTTTTATTCTTTTAAATAAAGAAAACAAAGGCATGGGGGAAAGGAATCCTGCAAGATATATCCCTAATTTAATAAAAAGCCAAATCCATGATTTAGATGACGATGAATTTAAGAATCTGCCACATCCAAAACCAACTCCAGGGTTAGAAGTGGAAACTTTTGTCACCCAACCAGGATTAAACCGTGTAATGGGGTCTGATGACTCTCCAGCAGGTCGTAAATTTCAGCGTTGGTTGTATCACGATGTTGTACCCTCGTTAACGAAGCATGGAGTATATCCCGCACCTATAACTCCGCAAGGTTCTGCTTTATCACAAATGGCTGAAATTATTGCTCAAAACTCAAGAGCTCTAGCTGATACGATTCTAAAACAGGATAAACTAGAGCAGGAAGTAAAGGCTGTTAGTGGTGATATTTCTGAAGTAAAAGAACGTATTGAAAAACTTGAAAGTAGTAATTCTCAAAATGAATATAGACTTACTGTACGGCAGTGGTTTGATAATCAGGTTTTGGCTTTATCAAGTGCTAAGGAATTGGAAATAGTTACGTGGTGCGAGAATTTAAGCCTTCGTCATAATAAGCCAAGGTTGGGTTGCCCTTCTGGAGAGCGTTTAGCTGCAAGGTTTTTTGAAGAGGTTATTATTGATGCTAAATCACTAGTTGAAAGGGCTCGTGGCTAATTTATTTCTGGGGACGTAGCCCTAAATAAAACAAAACCCGACAGTGACGTCGGGTTTTGTGTATATAGCACAAGCTAACAATCAAACTCTGTGGCTGCAGAAAACACCAGACCACCAAACAAGCGACAATTAACTGTTCAAGCAACAGTTAAATCAACCACCTGTTGCATTCATAAACCGCAAGATCTGCGTTTCACCATTGGGATCAAAATGGTGCTCTTTTGGCTTGTGCTGAATGCCTTCTAGAATCGCGACTTTGAGCTTTTCAATATCACCGGGGAATTCACGCACAATCGCTTTGAGATCGACCGAGTTTTCATTACCTAAGCAGAGTAGCAGTTTGCCCTCTACCGTGACGCGGACGCGGTTACACTCGTGGCAGAAGTTATTGCTGTGAGGCGAGATAAAGCCCACATGAATATCGCTGCCGGGCATGGTGTAGTAACGCGCTGGACCGCCGGTGCGTCTATTGGACTGGATGAGCTCATAACGCTGTTTGATGATCTCTTGGATCTCTTTGCTGCTGCAGTGACGGCTGCGCTTACGCTCATCAATCACCCCAAGTGGCATCTCTTCGATGAAGGCGATATCTAAGTCGCGTTCGCGGCAAAACTCAATCAGATCTAAGACTTCATCATCGTTTTGGCCGCGCAGGATCACCGCATTGACCTTGATCTTCTTAAAGCCTGCGGCAATAGCGGCATCGATACCGGCGATAACGCGATCGACTTTGCCGTTACGAGTCAGCTCTGTGAATAGGTCCGGTTTTAACGTATCTAGACTGATGTTGAGTCGATTTAAACCGGAATCGTGCATCTCTTGCGCGAAGCGGGTCAGGCGCGATCCATTAGTTGTCATCGACAACTCTTCAAGCCCTGGTAACTTACCCAATAGCTTCACTAGCTGATCGCAGTCAGTGCGCACTAAGGGCTCACCACCAGTTAAACGAATTTTCTTAACACCTAATTCGGTAAAGGCTTGGGCGACCCAAGCCAATTCCTCTAGGCTAAGTACATGTTCCCGGCCTAAAAAGCAGGGATCTTCACTCATGCAGTACACGCAGCGAAAGTCGCAGCGGTCTGTGACGGATAGCCGCAGGTATTCTACCGTGCGACCAAAAGTGTCAACGATTAAACTCATACTAACTACCTACATGACCCCTAAAGGAGGTCGGCAAAAGGTTGAATGTAAACTGTGTCACCTGGATTTAACTGTTCATCTTTCTCGCCAATCACGATGAGACAGTTTCCTTTTACCATAGAGCTAAGCATCCCTGAGCCCTGAGCACCGCTTGTGGTTACATGTAACTTGCCATTGGCAGCTAAGTGATAGATACCGCGGGTAAACTCTGTACGACCTGTACGGCTGCGCAGTGGTTTATCGGTAATGGCTGGCACCATAGTCGGTGCCCAGTTTTGCTCACCAGCAAGCTTACGGATCGCTGGCTGCACAAACTGCAGGAAAGATACCATCACGGCAACCGGATTACCCGGTAAACCGAAGAACAGCGAGTCGTCAATCTGACCGAAAGCGAGTGGACGCCCCGGGCGCATATTGATACGCCAGAAGTTAATCTGTCCAACTTGCTCAAGTACCGTCTTAATATAATCGGCATCACCGACCGACACACCACCAGAGCTGATCACGATATCGGCTTGCGCTGCGCCATCTTTTAGCGCCTGAGCGAGCGCCGCTTCTGAATCTTGGATGATCCCTAAATCGATCACTTCACAACCCAGCTTTTTCGCCATCGACTTGATGGTGTAGCGGTTTGAATCGAATATGCAGTTAGCTTTCAGCGGCTCGCCCGGTTGGCAAACTTCATCGCCTGTAGAGAATACGGCAACTTTAGGACGTCTAAATACCGGTAACTCGCCAAAGCCTAATGAAGCCAATAGACCTTGCTCTGCAGCGTGTAGGCGGGTGTGAGCAGCAAGAGCGGTTGCACCTTGTGCAATATCTTCGCCCGCTTGGCGAATATGTTGCCCTAGGCTCATTTTGCCTTCAAAGCGTACTTCGCCGTCTTGCTCATTGGCAAGCTCACGCAGCTGAACCGTATCGGCTCCGGCTGGTAGTGGCGCGCCTGTCATGATGCGTACCGCTTCACCCGCTTGGAGTGTGCCATCATAGGCATAGCCTGCCATCACTTCGCCAACCATCTTGTAAGATGCGTTTGGCTCGTCATTTAGCTTAAAGGCGTAACCGTCCATCGCCGAGTTGATATGTTGTGGCACATTTATTGGTGAGATTGCATCACTGGCTAGTATACGGCTCTCTAGCTCATCAAGTTCAACAGATTCAGTGGCAGTTAAAGGCGTTACATAAGATAGGATCCTATCGATACCTTGGCGCACAGACAGTGTGCTGCTGTTATCTAGCTCACAGCCACAGGTTGGTGCCATTGGTAGGTCGATTGGGCAAGGTTTCCACGCGGCAATGTACTCGCTAACGTAATCCGCGATTTGAGCGATATTGTTGATATCTAGACGGCGCAGCTCACTTGGTAGCTGGGTGTCATCACAGCAGGCAATAGCTTGGATATTGTCATCATGGGTATGGATGAAAGGTTTGCCGTGAGCGGCGCGGTGAAGTTCAATCTTGGGCAGTTCGAGCTTTTTAAATCCTTCGACGAGGACGATATCGACCTTGTCGGCTTCAATCTGTTTCAGCAGGTGAGGTAGCTCTGGGTCTGAGTCTATTGCATCTTCCGTCATCAATGCCCAGCGCACATGGGAAGCAACTAACATCTGCTTTGCGCCGGCTTTGCGCATTTCATAGCTATCTTTACCGGGGATATCGACATCGAAATTATGATGAGCATGCTTAATGACTGCGAGTCGCACACCGCGGCGATTAAGTTCCGGGATTAATTGCTTTAATAATGTGGTCTTGCCTGTACCGCTATAAGCACAGAATCCGAGTACAGGAATAGGTAACGGATTAGTAAAAGGTATGCTCATTTACACCTCTAGTAATTTTTCTCATTAGCTATGGCTTCGCCAAGCTGCTGTTTTTGTTCTGGCGTATTTACGTTTACGAATGCATTTGGCTGATCTGAAAACTCGGCGACCACATAGTGATGCTTGGCGTACCAAAAATCGATCTTGCGTTCGCCGGCATCTAAAAATGCCTTCATGGATGCACGTAAACTTGGCTTTAGCAACATAACAACGGGTTGCTCACGCTTGCCATCGCTAGCGACGGCGAGTTCTGCGTCTTCAGCCGTCAATTTCGCTAGCATTCTAGCGACTAAATCTGTCGGTAACAGTGGGCAATCGCAAGGAATGACTAATAAATATTCCGCGTCTGTATTGCTCATTGCGGTGATCATGCCAGCAAGTGGTCCTAAATAGCCAGTATCTTGGTCGCTGATCACTTTAAAACCAAACTCAGAATAACGGTTTTGGTTTCGATTTGCGTTGATCAGGATCTCCTTAACTTGAGGTTGTATCCGCTCGATTGCATGTTCAATCATAGGGCGATTTTCTAGTTCGACTAAGCCCTTATCGTTTCCACCCATGCGTCTGGCCATTCCGCCAGCAAGGATTACTGCATCAACTTGTGCTGTCATCACTGTTATCCTATTGTTTATTGCAGTTTTATTTGAAATTACCAATGAATTTACCCAATCGACACATTGAGTCTCGTTGAGACATCTATGTGAGCCTTAGCAATATCTTGATTGGCACTGATATTACTGCTTGTAATGGTCTTATCGCAAACTAGCCAGGCATGATCGCACACTTTAGTCAGCATACAAGTCTGATGGCTACTAATTAGCATGCCTGTGCCTTGTTGTTTTAGATCGGCAATCATCTGCAATACCAGATGTTGAGAGTGCTTATCCATATTGGAAGTAGGTTCATCTAGCATTAATAGCTTGGGCTGAATAATCCAGGCTCTGGCGATCGCTAAACGTTGTTTCTCACCACCAGATAAACTCGAGGCGGCCTGAGTGAGCAAGTGACGCAGTTGCGCCTTATCTATCGCCTGCTCGGTTCGGTCCTTGAGGATCTCTCTATCTGTACTTAAAAATCTTAATGGATAAGTTAAGTTATACATCACACTGCCTTCAAAAAGGTAAGGGTGCTGATGTAGATAGATGGCTTTGCCGGTAATAGAGTTGCTGCGCCACCATGGGGCAGCCGAGAAACCTTGTGCTTGAATGGTTCCTGCCGTTGGCTCGATAAATCCAGCGAGTAGCTTCATCAAGGTGGTTTTACCGCAGCCATTGTCACCTTGCAGGTGGATCACCCGGTTTTGCTCGAACACCAGTTTAGTTGCGCTAAAAAGGTGCTTGTTCTCAAAACGCATCTCAATATTTGTTGCGATGATCCTAGCGTTGATTTTTCTATTGATAGTTGCCATTTTGCTTAATGACTCCTCGGCTCGGCTTTGCCTCTTAACGTACCTAGGGCAAAGTTTAAAATCAGTGCTAAGACGAGTAGCACAAGTCCGAGTGCAATCGCCTGTGCAAAGTCGCCTTTACTGGTTTCTAGTGCAATAGCGGTAGGAATGTTACGAGTCACTCCCGCTATGTTACCGCCAACCATCATGGAGCAACCGATTTCCGTCAAGATACGGCTAAACGCGGCAACAATAGCTAATAATAGTGGAACTTTAAGCTCTCTGCAGACCGCCCATATCGCACTCAATGCTGGTGCGCCTAAGGTACGGGAAGTTTCCCATGCTCTGCGATCAACACTGGTAAAGGCGGCTTGGCTCATGGCAACAAGTACTGGGGCGCAGATAAGCATCTGGCCAAGAATCATGCCTTTTTGGGTAAACAGCCATTTCAAATCGCCAAGCGGCCCCATGCGGGTGAGTAGCAGATAGACCAGCAGGCCTATCACAACCGTAGGGATAGATTGCAATGTTTGGACGAGATTGGTGACTAACCAGCGGCCGGGAAAGCGTGCAAAGGCCAATAGAAAGCCCAATACCATCGAAGGCAGTAGCGTGATCGCTAAAGCCGCAAATGATACTGAAAAAGAGACAGATATGATGGACCACACTTCTGGGTCCAATGAAAACAGCAGGCTTAATGCCTGCTGTATAAGGGCTAACCAGCCTTCATTCATTCGCTATAAGTTGCCTTGAACAATTGTTCTCCCTGAACTTTATAATTGTTGATCATGCCTTGCGCTTCAGCGCCGATCAGCCAGTCGCTCAATGCCTTAGCACCCTTGTGGTTTAGTGTTGGGTACTTGGTTTCACTGATTAGTATGATTTGATATGGGTTAGCCAGTGCTGCACCGCCATCAAAATCTACTGCTAAGTCTATTTTACCTGAATAAGCAACAAAAGTGCCACGGTCAGATAGTGTATAAGCTTCTAATTCGCTAGCCATAAGTAGGGTTTTGCCCATACCTTGACCAACAGCCGTGTAACCTTTGAAGTCTGGAGTAATATTAGCATTCTTCCAGATCAGTAGTTCTTTCATGTTGGTGCCTGAGTTGTCACCACGTGAAATGAAAGGTACGCCTGATTTTTCGATTTTAGCAAAAGCTTCTTCGGCTGTTTTGCTTGAACGGATTTGAGCTGGGTCGTTCTTTGGGCCTAGAACAACAAAATCATTTTCCATGATACCGCGTGGTAGATGACCATAACCTTCTTCAACAAATTTCGCTTCAGCGCCTGGTGCATGAGTCATTACAACGTCAACGTCGCCTTGGCGAGCAAGTTTAAGCGCCTTACCAGTACCCGTCGCGATAACTTGTACCTTGTAGCCAGTTTCTTTTTCAAAGGTTGGCAGTAGGTTCTTTAATAGGCCTGAGTTTTCAGTACTGGTTGTTGTCGCAAGTTTGATAACTTCGTTAGCTTGGGCTGGCATACCAACAACTAGTGCTGCGGTAACCGCAAGACCAATAACGCGTTTAAGGTTTAGCATTTTTACTCCTTGGAAAATTAAAATTGGCCACTCGATACCTGAGCGCCTGTTAAAAATCGAATTCAGTGCTCATGAAAAGCAAGTTTGATGCCATGCTTGAATTGGCTTATTTCAGTTCACATTTGTAACTCCGGTGTGAGCTTAGTCGCATCGATGACAAAAAAAGCACAGACATTATGTCCCAAGATCGCGATTACATGGTTCATAGTGACCTATTGGGACTGGTTCGATGATAGACTCGGTTCATAATGAGTCAAAATGTCCCTCCATAAGACAGGGTGGGACAGAGAATGAATAATATGAAGCCACTTCCTTCTGCTGTATCTGTATTGATCGTCGATGATGAACCGGGCATGCGCAGCTTTCTAAAGAAAGCGTTAGCGAAGAAATTTGCCTTAGTTGAAACCGCTTCGAGTGTTGAAGATGCGGAGCAACTGCGTTCACGCTGCCATTTTGATCTGCTAATTGTCGATATTCGTCTGCCTGGACGCTCGGGGATCGAGTGGCATGAGGCGCTTAACGATCAAGAGAGACGCTCTGATATTATCTTTATGACCGGCTATGCCGATATGGATGTGGCGATAAAGGCATTACGTGCTGGCGCATCTGATTTCATTATGAAGCCGTTCCACCTTGAACAGATGATGAAGGCCGTTGACCGCTGTATCGAACGCCGCTTACTCAAGCGTGAGAACTTGATGCTGCGCAGAGAAGTGTCTTTCAATCAGTCTTCGACCATTATTGGTCAAAGCGATGCGATGACAGAAGTGAAGCATGTTATCGAACGTGTGGCGCCGACCAATGCAGTGGTCTTGATCGAGGGTGAATCAGGCACTGGTAAAGAGTTGGTGGCCAGACAGCTGCATATTCTCAGTGGCCGCCAAGGTCCATTTGTCCCGGTTAACTGTGGCGCTATTGCCCCTGAACTGTTAGAGAGTGAGCTATTTGGGCACTCTGCAGGCGCTTTTACTGGTGCGAAAGGTAACAGAGAAGGCTTATTTAGCTTTGCCTCTGGCGGGACTATCTTCCTCGACGAAATTGGTGAAATGCCGCTTAAGATGCAAACGGCATTATTGCGTGTGCTCGAGCAGCGTACTATTCGCCCTGTCGGCAGTGAGAAAGAGATTAACATCGATGTGCGCGTATTAGCGGCAACCAATCGTAAGCTTTCAGAAGAAGTGGAAGCGGGTAACTTCAGACGTGACTTGTATTATCGCCTCAACGTGCTCGATATCGTGATCCCGCCTCTGCGTGAGCGCCCAGAAGATATTGTAGAGCTAACTCATCACTTTACCTGCCAGTTAGCTGCCGAATTGGGTGTAAAAGAGGTGGTTTGGAGTCATGAAGATCTATTAAAGCTGCAACAACACGAATGGCCAGGTAATATTCGTGAGCTGCGAAATATGATTGAACGCTGTATCCTACTGGGAAAACCACCTGCCGAGTATTGGAAAGCACAACCTAAGGCTGAAACGTTGGGCGAATCGGGTTACCCACTGCAATGGGCGCTTAAAGATGTTGAGCGTGACCATGTGACTCGCGTTGTTGACGTGCATGGTGGTAATAAATCTGCGGCGGCAAGGGATCTAGGAGTATCACGTAAAACCCTAGATCGTAAGTATAAAGAGTGGTTTGGCGGCGAAGCCGACAAAGAAGAATAATAAAGAGATCGCTCTAGGAGGAGTATCGGTGTCGTTTTTTTCCAATATGTTTGGTGTGAGTTGGCAGCAGATGCAGGCGAAGGTGCGTTATCGTATCTTGATTTTGACCTTGTTGCCTATCCTACTCACACTTGTGAGTTTGGTTTTTATTACTATCTATTGGAATATAAGCTATACGGGTAAGCAGCTGTTTATGAAGGTCAAAGCCGATTTGACCGTCGCCAATAGCACCTTGATAACCGTTCAAGACAATCAAGAGAAACAGCTTGAGCTGGTGATGGAATCTTGGCCATTTCAGAATGATTTTCGTCAAATAGGTAACCACCCCACCCTGCAGCGCAATAATCTGCAACAGGTTTTGGATAAGGCAAAAAAAGACCTTAACTTAGATTTCTTACGTTTAGTCAGTGTGTCCGAGGCTGCAGCTGACCCCGATCTTAGGCAGATGCTGCCGCATATTGAAGGATTAGCACCTTTTTCTGGGTTAATGGTGCTCGAACCAAGTCGTTTATCTCGCATCGACCCAGAGCTCGCTGAAAGAGCGGAAGTGACCGTCATTAAGACCTTGCGGGCACATGAGCCAAATAAACACGAAGAGAAGCGTGGCCTGTTAAGCAGAAGCTTGCTGCCAGTTGCCGATATTAATGGCAATGTGGCTTGGTATCTAGATGGCGGCATCATGCTTAATCGTGATACGCGTATTGTCGACCATATTCGAGACTTAGTGTACGACAAAGGGACTTTGCCTGAACGCTCTATCGGTACCGTCACCATTTTTCTCGATAATATCCGCATCAGTACCAATGTTCCGCTGCACTTTTTTCCACAAGGCGATGATAAACAAGGTCGTGCGCTAGGTAGTTTGGTTTCATCTGAAGTACGCGAGAAGGTGCTAAATCAAGGGCTACTGTGGGTCGATAGAGCCTTTGTTTTTAACGACTGGTTTATCTCGGCCTATTCACCACTTAAAGATATTAACGGTAAGCGGATCGGTATGATCTATACCGGCTTCTCTGAATCCCCATTTATCCATAACTACTTACTCAACATTATTGAGCTCGGTACCATCTTGATGTTGGTGCTGCTGGTATCGGGTTGGTTGGTATATCGTGGTGCCTACAGTTTATTGCAACCGATTGAGCGTATTCACCATGTGGTTAAAGCGGTGCAATCCGGTCGAAACTTGCGTATAGGCTCACTGGGATTAGACAGTGACAACGAGCTATCTAATCTTGCCGAGCAGTTTGACCGCATGTTGGATCTGTTGCAGCGACGCAATAGCCAAATTCAAGCTGCCGCCGAGCAACTTGAGGTCAAGGTTGAGGAGCGTACTCGTAGCCTGCAAGAAAAGACCGAAGAGCTACAGGCCAACGTGGCCCTGTTAAATGAGACCCGCCAACAGCTGGTGATCAATGAGAAATTGACCGCTTTGGGTGAATTAACGGCAGGTATTGCCCATGAGATCAACAATCCGACCGCGGTGATCCTAGGCAATATGGAGTTACTTAAATACGAGCTAGGCGATAGAGCGGTTGATGTCGAAGAAGAGATAGAACTGGTTATTCAGCAAGTGGGACGGATTAGCACCATTATTCGTAGTTTGTTGCAGTACAGCCGTCCAGGCGAATTTAATGCACCACTTGAGATGCATCAGATCACGCCAATTATTGAAGAGATGTTGGTGTTGGTTCGCCACTCTATTCAGAAACAGGAGGTGGTGCTCAATCAAGAGCTTAATGCCAGCTATCCTATACAGGTCAATCGCCCACAACTGCTGCAGGTGTTGATTAACCTTGTGGTAAATGCGGCCCATGCAATGAATGGTAAGGGACGGATCTGGATCCGCACTTACGATTGGGTGCAGCATGGCGAGCCTATCGGGGTAAAAATCGAAGTGGAAGATGAAGGTAAAGGGATCCCGGAAGAGGAACTTAACCGCATTTTTGATCCGTTTTTCACCACCCGTAAGGACGGTACTGGCCTAGGGTTATCGCTTAGCTACGGCATTATTAAGCGTATTGGTGGCACCATTGAAGTGAGTTCGACAGTGGGTAAGGGGAGCTTATTTACCATCGGCTTGTACCATAAGGCTATTGAAGACCAGAGTAATGCTCCCTACGAAGGCTTGCTGTTTAGCGGTAAGCACAATGACATGTCGAAACAATAATCATTGATTGGTATACAAGAAATCATACAGAGTGTGGGTAGTGCTGAATAGCTTGCCCATTCGCTGCTCCTAATCTCTTCTCTATTTCTCTAGATGGCAACTGAATTTCAGGCAAAAAAAAGCCGAGATAATATCTCGGCCAAAAGAGTGTGTGAGCAATGTCGTGCTTTAAATAAACTCTAACTTGCAGGAGATGAGATGCCTTTAAGTTATTTCCGAGTTTTGGAACGCATGCAAATAATAATCATTATCATTTGGTGTTGCAAGTATATATAGTAAAAAAAGTGCTACTTTTTGCTGTAAATTAATTATTTTCAGCAAAAACATGCAATTACGATTGATTGTTTACATGGTAAACCCTGCTTCCAAGTTGAAATATGACTGACCGTGAATTACAGGCAAAAAAAAGCCGAGAAATCATCCCGGCCACTTAAGAGTGTGTGAGCAATATCATGCTGTAAAAACTCATTTAACAAATCGAGATGATGAGAACTTTATTTGTTAATTCGAGTTCTAGAACGCAAGTTAACAATAATCATTCTCATTTGGCTTTGCAAGCTTTATTACACGTTTTTAGCAAATTTACTCACTTTTCTTAAGCTCATACAAAACCAGTGTTAGAACTGTTTCTGTAGGTGCAGCTTATTTTGACTGTGATTCTGAGTATCACTAATCATTGCTGTGATCTGGTATTGGCTGCTGATAAGCATGTTTAGCATGCTAGGGAAGCAGTTACGGGTTTTAACATCGATACGTTGATAGCCTTGCTCAGTCGCCCAGCGCTCTTGATACTCAAGTAAGCTCTTAGCTAAGCCTAGACCACGGAAATCAGGTGCAACACCACCTAGCCAACTGTAAAAAACTTGGTCTTCAGTTTGGTAGCCCAACTTAAAGCCTGCAATCTCACCCTCTACTCTTGCGATAAGCAATAATGCCGGGCCCGCGAGTAAGCGTGTAGCGATCTCTTGGCTAGCATAACCTTGCTCAAATTCAGGAATGCTTGAATAGCTTGTTTGGATCAGTTCGAAGACTTCAGGCGTAAACTCGGTAACAGCTTCAATTTCAATGGTGTACATTTCTAACTCTCAATAACCTATAACTTCGCCAGTTCACCCAGTAATACAACCAAACCATTGGCTGAAAGGTGAACGAATTGGCGAAATTATAACAGGTCAGTCCAGTTGTTGTTAAGCGTTAACTGCCGTTAGGTGGCGGTTTTACGAGCTTCGTCTTGTAAGATCTTATCTTGTAAGAACTTTAATAACAGGCCGTATGCAGGTAAGAATAGGCCAAGGCTCACAATCAACTTAAAACCGTAGTCAACGGTGGCGATTTCAGGCCAGTGTGCTGCCATAAACTCATCGGTTGAGGCGTAGAAGGCTAGGCCGAAGAATACGATAGTGTCTATAAGGTTACCGACGATGGTTGATGCAGAAGGTGCAACCCACCAAGACTTGGTTTCTCTGAGCTTGGCAAATACAAAAATATCCATCAGCTGACCAATCAGGTATGCCGCGAAGCTAGCGAAAGCGATTCGGAATACAAAACTGTTAAACTCAAGCAACGCTTCAGCGCCTTGGAAGCTACCTTGGTGAAACACCACGCCCATCAAGTAAGAGATGATTAGTGCAGGTAACATGGCGAGGAAGATAATTTTTCTTGCCGCTTGTTGGCCGAAAATTCGAACCGTGAGATCTGTGGCTAAATAGACAAATGGAAAGCTAAATGCACCCCATGTGGTATGGAAGCCAAATATCTGGAAGGGAAGTTGTACAAGGTAGTTACTCGCACAAATAATAACAATATGAAAGCCTGCTAATAGCAGTAATGCACGGCGAATCTGTGCAGGGGTCAACATCAACATCTTGTGGCCTTTTTAAATAAATCGGGCGGGGTTAGGGAACCCGCAATAGCGATCATCGCTATAATTTTACAATTTTTGGTTAAACATAGTGGTTCGTCCCCTACATGATATAGGGGCGGCAAATTATAGAGCAGTTTTTTATTTGAGCAAGTATAAATCTTGACGTGCGATTAACTTTGTCTTTGATAGTCATTAAAAGAGTTATTTTAGTTTTGACTGGCACCCTGTTATCTAATATTGGCTAATGTTAAAAAAGACAGCAGAGAGTCTGCTGTCTTTGATATACCTATGGCTCAGTGTAAGGTTATTGCTTATTCAATCGACCATGCCAGCGTCGATAACCGAGCAAGGAAACTAAGCAATATAACCAGATCCATGTCAGTGAACCCGAATCATTACTTATAGGGCGTTCAATGAAATTTACCCTAGCGTTAGCGACTTGAGTAACTCCATTTTCCCTAAGCTCAATAACGGAATATTCAATAGTAATTTCTTCAGGTAAAGAGGTCGGCAATGTGAGTTGCAGAGCTTGTCCATCATGAGTGATTACCCCATGACTGGTTGTTGCACTGATGATTGACAACGGATCTTCAGCATCTAGATCGTTTGCCAATACATCTAGGTTCACCTCTATTTCATCATCATATAAGGTAAAACTATCGTCCTTGAGTATTGGCAAGGTGTTACCGCTGAGCAATACTGCAACACCGCCAGGATCAACAACGGTGCCATTAGCAATGCCATCTGCATCATTAGCGCCTCCGTCAATGATGACTAATTTAACGCACCAGTCCCCCCGTGTTAAACCACTGCTCCAACTTTCAGCGTGAGGAGCAGGACAAATGCCTGATTTACCTCGTGCTGAATAAATAGCTCCAGCTGAGAGATCAAACTCCACCCATTTAGCCTCACCATTTTGCGTGACTTGATACTTGCGATAGCTAGCATTTGCTGGGATTGGGTTCATTTGAGGTAATACTATCGCAATGGTATCGCCTGGGATCTTTAACCCTTGTACGATGAAGTCAAAGATCCCCCCAACGACTGACGTTTCGGTATCAATGACAATGTTGTCTAACTCAGGATCCAGTAACAGACCTCCGTTATGATTATCAGGAACCGTCATCCCCTTTTTCAAACTAAGGCCAGCCTCAACCTCAATCAAGTGGCTTGATTGATTATTTACTATGGCAGGCATTAGATTTGGAACCATGATTGCGTCTTGGTAATCAGGAATGCCGTCTTGATCCGAGTCTGTCATTCCCTCAAGCTTATCCGGAATACCATCACCATCAGTATCAGCTACTGCTGATAAGGCTGGTAGTTCGCTACGTATATCTAAATACAAGTCATGTCTAGAATGATGTTTTGTTACGTCATGCTCTCCCAACCTAGTGACATCAACACTGACTTTACGTACACCTTCATCCATACCGATTTGAGGTACAAACTTAGCTATACTACTGGTAAGGTCATCTTCTATCGTCAAAGCGATATCATCGCTGTGCCATTCAAAATTAAATTGCTCACCATCTTTGGCATTTTGTACTAGCAAATTAACCTGAACACCTTGTCCAGAGCCCTCCTGCTTCGGAATGGCAATGATGGAGCGCTTTTCTCCATTTTGGGTCAGCACACTGCTGACTAGCGGAGGCTGTGGCTCAGATTGAATCGATAATGCGAAGGTATTATTTTCTCCTTGGTTAGTCGAATCCGCCAATGCGACACGATAAGCCACAACAGAGTGCTCACCCACATTATCAGTCAACATCAAGTCTAGAACTCCTTCTGTACCAGCCTCAATCAATAATGATTCCTCAGTAGTCATGCCACTGAGCTCATCAGTCAGTATGTAATCAACCATTACTGGATATTGAGGGGCCTCACCATTAAGCATAAACTTGACACTGTAACTCTCATAACCGAGCAAGTGTACCGAGGCATCACGTGGTAACGTGACCTGTGGTCGTATATTCACTTGTTGCTCTACAGCTACCTTATTGCCTTTACTGTCAGTTGCTTGCCAAACCACAGTATGACGCCCCGGGGGAAAGTAGATCTTATCATCACTCCGTATTGGCGTTAGCGACTCCCCTTCGGCATCAAAAGCATCGGGTATAGGCAGCTCTATCTCAGATAAAGCTCCTGTTGCATCAAACCAAATAGGTTCGGGTAAGTTGATGACGGGTAACCCTTCATCTTCTTCTCGTTCCAGTGTAAGAACAACATTGGCACTGTCTTGTTGATTGAGACTGTTATCGACAAAGTAGCTCAATGTGACCCGTGTTAACGGCTGATTCAATGCCACTATTAGGTTGCGACCATCAATACTTACCTGACCATTACTCGTTTGAGCTGCGGCCAATGTTAGTGTCTCACCTTCTGCGACTCTGTCATTGTCCAAAACGTTAAGTACATAGCGTTCATCTTGATCGGCAGGCAAAGTAAAGCTATCGGCTATGGCAAAATTCGCTTCAGGCTCGCCCGTTACTTCTATAGTAAAGTCAGCCAAGAAGGTGACATCAATACCATCTGAAACACGGATCCTAATTCGCTCGTGTAGTCCTAAGTCATCCTCAGCTGACGGAGTGCCGACTAGCTCACCGGTTCTATTATTAAAGCTGGCCCACGCTGGTTTATTGTTGATACTAAAACTTAAGCGATCGCCTTCAATATCGTTCACCTTAGGGGCAAATTGATAGTGACTACCGAGATCCACCGATGGCTTAGGTATTCCACTGATAGTCGGTGCGTCATTCACAGCTTCGATGGTCATATGAACCTGATTACTAATGGTCTGAAAGCCATCTGTAACACTAAACTTAAAAGTATCTGTGCCTGAATAGTTTTCATAAGGTTGATAACTGACAACCGAACCCGATAGTGACACGCTGCCATGAGACGCTGGACTGATACTGAAACTTAAAGGATCATTATCTTTATCTTGCACCAAGGCCGCTAAGTTAATTGTGCCACTGTGATCTTCTAAGACTGTTAAACTGCCACTATTAGCCGAAGGTGAGTCGTTGACCGGTATCACTTCGACATTGATAGCCGCTTGGGCTTGTCCACCTGCGTTGTCAGTAACCGCATAGATAAAACTTACCTGACCATTAAAATCAGCGGTCGGTGTTAATACTGCCATAGCCCCTGCAAGGGCTATGGATGCAGTGTCAGCAGCTGGAGGAGTAGAGATTGAGTAGCTGAGTAGGTCTCCGTCAATATCGTTAACCAAACTTGCTAGATTAACCTGCAACGTACGGTCTTCCTCAATATGATAACTGGCTGATTGCGCTGTTGGCGCGTCATTAACGGGTAATACCGCTACCGATACTTGAGCGCCAGCGATCAACCTAATCCCTGAGTGTTTATCATCCACGGTATAACTAAAGCTGTCTGCTCCGAAGTAGTTTTTGTTAGGGGTATAACTGACCATGGTACCGTTAAGAGAAAGCTGACCATATAAGCCTCCTGACACCGAGAATAACAGTTCATTATCATCGACATCCTGTACTAAGGTCATTAAATTCAAGCTAGCTGTTGCATCTTCATTGACGATAATTTGCCCCGCACTGGCAACGGGAGCATCATTTACTGGCGCTACATTCACATTTACCCAGCCACTGGCTGTGGCACCGGCTATGTCAGTTACCTGATACTTGAATTTAGTGGCGCCAAAAAAATTAGCCGCAGGCATATAGCTAGCATTGTTTCCAGCTAACTCAATATTTCCATGGCCGTCAGGCAAAGGGGTAATAACACTGAAACTGTGTTGCTCATCGCCATGAATAAAGTCATCGTCTTTTACAAGAGTAGACAGGTCGATGCTAAGTAAAGTGTCTTCTACTATTTCTAATTGAGCGCTCGATGCAACAGGCAGATCATTGATATTAGATATATTGACTAGCTGAAGTGGGAAGTCATTGCGTACACCTTGGCTCACTGCGGCAATAACCACAATGTTATCACCTACTCCGCTATCATCAGCTGTGCCGCTGAGTGATGCGGTTATTCCTTGTGGCTGTAATGAGAGCCAAGCCGGGGCATCAATCACTTCAAAAGCAACGTGTTGATTGGCTGGGATATCTTCAACCTGCAAGGTTAACTCGTATAGCAGGTCTTCGCTTCCTTGGAGCTGTATATCCTCAGGTAAGGTGGTAAACAAAACCGCTTTGCCATGACTTAAAATAGGATAGGCCTTATGGTTGAGTAGCCAAGTTCCAGCTTGGTTATAACTGCCCATATTCCAGCCTGCATCGATGAAAGTTTGCAGATTGTGTAACTCTTGGGTCGTTTTTGCATACGGTTGGCTACAGCCAGTTTCAGAGCCTGAGCAGTCAAAGAAGCTATTTTCGATTATAGGCTCAATACCTTCTGCTCTACCGAAAAGCTCACTATTAAATCCAGTGGCATAGCTATTAGATACACGGCAACCATCCCAAGTGACTCCAATTAACGCCCCACTTGTATTGCCGCTTACCTTACCACTCGCATAGCTATCGCTGACTGAGCTGAGAGGCTTGTCTGGGTCTGAATTACAGCGTCCCACCAAGCCACCTACGCCCCAACTGGTAGTTAACACTTGGCCAGATGCGCTAGAGCGCACTATACTGGCATTGTAAAGCCCACCGACTAGGCCACCGACATAGGCACTGGTTGAAGCCACATCGCCAGTTGCGACGCTATCTTCTATTCGTCCCCCATCTGCGTCTCCGATAAGTCCACCACAGTTAGAGTCACAGATAACATTGCCGCGAGCGAAACTGTTTGTTATTAACGGAGTTCCAAAAGTTGATCCGATAAATCCGCCAGTGCTGGAATATCCATGAACGTCGCCTTCAGATCGACTCGCGATGACTTCTCCCCCTGATAGTGTTCCAATCAACCCACCAGTTGGCTGTGTGACACTCGGATTATCAAGCGTCATAGTTACCAGAGCGGTCGAAGAGCAATGCTCAATTGTCGGATGACTAGCATAACCAATCAGTCCACCTAAATAACTGCCAGGTTTTTCATCGGGGTATACATCACTGTCCAGACGACCAACAGACTTAACTTCTCCTGATGTATGACAATCAACAATCGATGATTGCATTACATTGCCAGCCAGCCCACCAACGTAATAATCCCCAGCTACATATAACCGCTCTAAATTAATGTATTCTAATGATCCGGCGGTTAACTTGCCGAAGAAACCGATGTTGTCGGATTGTGGCCTATTGATGTATAAACCATGAATTTTAAATCCTCCACCATTAAATGAGCCATTGTAGGCTATTGAATTATCGCCGATAGGTGAGAATCCCATAGGCTCATCCGGAGTATCTGGTAACAGATCATGGTCACCTAAATTCCAGTTTTTAGTCTCGCTGGCATCTATGTCTTGCGTCTGTAGCCAGGACTCATCCCAGGCCGATGGGGTTTCGCTGAGCCAACGTAACTCAGCGAGATTACTGATTAGCCCGCCACCACCATCAATATATGGGCTGCCATCGGGTGCCATTGGGACTTGAGGTAATACCTGCGCATTAGCCTTTAAGGCCAAGCAACTCATTCCTATTAATAAAGCGACTGCTGTTATTCTTATCATAGCCACGCCCTCGAGTTGTTCGTAATGTGATCAGTTATGGTGGCATCAAACCACTATTGTTCGAAAAATAATCAGCTAAAGATCACAAATTCAAATCTTGCCTATACTCCTTAACTGGCTAATTCTTTTTAACTTTTAGAGGGCTAGATACCTAGATTCGGGAAGGGAGGGTCTTTATCAAATAGACTTACACGCTTTGTTCTCAATTTTCTGCAGTATGGAAGTGATTAGCTCAGGTTTTGGGTATATTAGTTCAAGGTTATTGGGTGGTAGGCAGTGAGCTTCAATTAATACCAATGAGAATAAGGTATTGATCTACTCAAAGTGCTTTTGGCAACCTAATTCAAGGAAAATAGCTGAAAGAATTGTAGCTTCCTTGTAAGACTAATCAACCCAGAGGTCGGCAGCCAAAATCGCTTAGAAAAGCGATTTATAGATGGTTCGATTTTACTCTGCATAAGGGGGGATGAAATAGATGAACACTTTAGAAGGGGTAGCTAGCCCGAGGGATAACCATGACTCAGCCTATGGAATGTTATGTGATATCAGTAATATCATGGTGTTATACTAGCCGGTGTTCGTCGGCTAGTTATACTGCACTCAAATGTGCGACTCTGGTATAGTTAACATTAGCTGAAGCCTGATATGAGATTACAATTCAGTTAAGATAGACAAAATGGTGGTGAGTTTATTTTCTAACTCGGTCCACTCTTTATCGGCTTCTGAGCCCGCGACAATGCCTGCACCAGCAAATAGATTGATACGACCGGGCTCAATCAATGCGCTGCGTATTGCCACGGCAAATTCGCTTTCATACTTATTAAAATAACCGCATGCTCCCGCATACCAGCCTCTTACATAACCTTCTTGCTGGCGAATAAAATTCATAGCCGACTCTTTTGGAAGGCCGCCTACGGCAGGTGTTGGGTGCAGGGCTTGGATCAGCTGAAAGTCATTCACACCGGGCTTTAGTTCGGCACGAATAGAGCGGTGTAGATGCTGAATATGGCTTAGTTTAAATACTGTTGGGGTTTCTTCAGCGCCAACATAGTTACTCAGTGGGTTAAGTACATCGACAATATGCTGCCTAACCAACTGGTTTTCATGACTGTTCTTGGTGTCATCCAGTAACTCCTGCGCTAGCGCCTTATCTTCTTCTTGGTTTAGCCCTCGAATCGTAGTGCCAGCGAGTGCTTCGGTAAATAGCTCACGTTGACGACGGCGATACAAGCGCTCTGGGGTGCAAGAGATAAAGGTACTATCTGGGCTAAACTGAAAACCAAATTGAAAACTATTAGGGTTACGACCTTGCCAGCAAGCCAATAGCATCCAAGGGTCAACCTGCTCGTTAATCTCAAGTTGAGTCAGTCGCGACAAGACCACTTTGGGGGTGTCTTCAATAAACTTGGGATGTGTTACACGGTTAACTAGCTCGTCCCAACGATACCGATCGGGTCGATCGCTACGGCCCATTAGTGCCACTTTATTTGGTGGTGCTAGTGGCTTAGGTGCGTCTAAGGCTTGTAATGATTGCAGCGCATCATCAATTTCTTGAGTGAATTCTTGCTCGGTAAAGTTGAGATTAACCAAAAGTTTGTAGTCATTACCACTGCGACGCAGCTCTATGCGAGGCAGAACAAAATGCGCTTTACCAAAATCAGGCCAGCTTTCGTTTCTACGGTCGAAAGCCACTCCGCCGTAATAACGGATCTCTTGATTATTGGTAAGTGCCCTTTGTTTCTGATATTCGACAGACAGCTCGATATCATCAACTTCATCACCAAAGAAAAAGTCTTTACAACTGCCAATGGCGGCCACTTCCTCTTCGGTATCACGTCCCTTCCAATACACTCTCGGGTAAGTTGATTGTGCTGCTAGCCAAGCGATAACTGGGATCGGCGAAACCACCACGGACAGCTGGACAATGGGGTCGCTGTTTGGTTGAAGAGTAAAGGATTTGATTTTGTCGGTTAAAGACTTAACGGCTTGAGGCAGCAAGGGGATGGTCAATAAGTACTCCAAACAAATATCATTAGGGCTTGCTTAGAGGAGCTGCCTCTAATCGGGATACACCCATCGCACATTGGTAATAAGAATCTTTACCACAAACTAATAGTCTGCGCATACAGTGTCAAGTTGATTACTCTACCTGTGTGAGCTTCCACTGACTATTTAATCAGCATGCTTTAGATTTAGCCAATAAGAGTTCATTGATGACAAATTTAGGGAATAACTCGACCTATCGAGTCGATACCGATTTGTGATATCCATGACCCCTTTTGTCCTTTGAATATAAAGGGTGGGTCAATTTGTCTGTTGCTGGGTAGCAGTCCTTTCCTTAATGTTCAAATTAGTCGATCCAGGTTTGTTTTATGATTTTATTTACTTGAGTGTTGGTCAGTGCTTTTTGAAAATAACAAAAAATAAATCGTTAGGATGATGAAATCAGATGAAAAAGCAACAAAAGGTGCTGAGAGTATCCACTCTTGCATTGGCGATGGGCTTGGCCTATCAAGTTCAAGCAGATGACCTAGAAAGAGACCCTATTTTTAATGTATCTGAAGTGATTGTGGTGCATGGTGAGCGTGCTTCTGTTACTGAGGCAGCGACAACAAATTGGAGCATCGATGCTGAGGAGATCAAGGCATCAGGAGCGCAGAGCTTAGACCAAGTACTTGAAAACGTACCGGGGATATATGTTCGAGTCGGTGGAGATTCAACCCCTCGAGTTGATATTCGAGGTTTAAAAACACGTCACATTACTTTCCTAATTAACGGCGTTCCCGCAAGTAGCACTGAAGACGGTCAGTTTGATCCAAGTGTTATCCCAACAAATCAAATTGCCCGAGTTGATGTATCTGTTGGTCCGTCATCCGTGTTGTACGGCCCAGGCGGAAGCGCGGGTGTCATTAATATTATTACTAAGCAAGGTGATAATGCGTCAGCTTTCTCTGGTCGCCTAGAAGCGGCACAAGACAACACCTTTAATGGTGATTTAAGCGCCGCGGGTTCAGGTGACAACTGGCAAGGTATTATGAGCGTTACTCATCAAGAAACTGATGGCACTCCAATGCCTGATGATTTTGAAGATACGCGTAATCAAATCGGTGATGTGCGTTTTAACTCCGATAGGAAATTAACTAACTATTATGCGCAAGGTAGTTACTTCATCAACGATTCAACTAAGTTAATGGCCAACTACACTCAACGTGATGGTGAGTGGGGCAAATCGCCTACAGTTGATCGTAAAAAAGCCCCATCAAGAATTGAAGATTTCAACGAACAAAGTATGCAACTTGGTGCGGCACATGAAATAAACGAGCAGTATGTTGTTCGTGGTTTTGTTTATTATAACCAAACAGATATGGTTGAGAATTTCTATAACCATAGAATGAATAACTTAAATAGTATTGTTAAAAGTACCTCTAAAGTCAGCGGCACTAATCTTCAATTTATTAGCGAATTTGATTATGGCGCTGTGTTGACCACTTCTGTCATTGTTGAAAAGCAAGATTGGTTCTCTCATACAAATAAACTTCGTAGCGATAAAGGAACAGGCAGCGGTGGCGGCACTGGCGGCGGTCAAGGCGGGTCAGGTGATATCGATGAAAGCCTTATTGTTTATACCGGTGCTGCAGAGTATCAATATCAAGATGACGGCAAATATGGCTACAGCTTAGGTGTAGCGGTACACAATTACGATCTTGATGTGAACAGTGAGACAGATTTTTCAGTGCAAGCGTCTGCATTTTATCAAGCCACTGACTCAAGCCGTATCCATACAGGTCTTGCTCGAAAAGTACGTTATCCATCAATCAGCGATCTTTACGCGGCTAACAGCGGTAACGTGAACCTAAAAGCGGAAGTTGCTAACCAGTTTGAACTGGGTCTACAGCAATCTCTACCTTTCGATACTCAGCTAGATATCAGTAGCTATATTACTGATGCCAATGATTACATAGCTAAAGATGATAACAACCAAGAGCAAAACATTGGTGATTTTCGCTTTATGGGTGTTGATTTGCAGATGACGAATCAATATTTCGATAGCCTAGGGGTAACGTTTGCCTATAGCTACATTGATACCGAAGATCGTGCTACCAATGAACGTTTGCAATACCGTCCGACTCACAATCTGCGCCTGCAAGCGAGTTATGATTTTTCCTTCGGTTTAACGACACGTTTAAACGCTGAACGCATAATTGATCAAGTGAACGGCAAAGGTGTTCAATTAGATAATTACACCTTAGTCGATCTAAGTTTGAGTCAAAATATTTGGCATGACAATTTAGAGTTATACGTCCGAGCGACGAACCTATTTGATGAGCTTTATTATCAAAGTGACTTTATGCCACAGGCGGGTCGTCAGGTATTCATCGGCATTAACTGGCAGGTTTAGGTCTTTCGGGGAAAAGTATGAAACTCATAGCACTAGAAGGGATTCATTTTGGCTATGGATCGCACCAAAGCGAGATCTTGGACGATCTCAATTTGGTGGTTAATCGTGGGGAATGCCACTGTATTAACGGTCCGACAGGCTCTGGCAAATCAAGCTTATTGCACTTGATGGCTGGAGAGCTTTCTCGACCCTATGAGGGGGAGGTTTATCGAGCTCCCTCATTGCTGGTCGGTTTAGTGATGCAAGATCCTAATGTGCAGATTTTGCGTCAAAGTGTTGGGGCCGAAATTGCTTTTGGACTCGAAAACCTCGGTATTGCCGCCGAGCTCATGGTTGAAAAGGTGCAGCAGTCACTGAGGCGAGTAGGGCTTTATATCAGCCTAGATACGCCGGTTGAAGTCTTGTCATTAGGGCAGAAGTACCGTCTTATGATTGCGGCGCAGCTAGTGTTTAAGCCATCTTTATTACTGCTCGATGAACCCTGGGCCCAGCTTGATGACAGTGGTGTGAAAGAGCTGTATGCCGTGCTCAAAACCCTGTTAGATGACGGCGTTGCTGTCGTGATGGTTGAACACAACCCCGGCGCATTTTTGGACTTAGTCGATTATCTATGGTTACTTAAAGATGGGTTACTTAAAGACGGGTTACTTAAAGACGGGCAGCTCGAAGAAGGGCGACTCGATGCGGGTCAGAATGACCCTAGCAACGTTGCAGTGAACAACGTTGCAGCGAGCAATGAGCAAGTGTTTGATAAAGAAGATGTTGTTAGTCTTAAATCTCGTTTTAGCTTCGATAACAGCGAATGTCTAATCAAAATTCAGCCACATCATTTTCGGTTTATAGAGCAAGAGTGTCTCTTCGATTGCCAACAAAGCTTGTCACTTTATAGCGGTGAGGTTGTCGCTTTGGTTGGTGATAATGGGGTCGGTAAGAGTAGTTTACTCAAAACACTGGCGGGTATTCAGGCCAATATTCCAACCTTTCCTATCTCGGTATTGGGTAAGCGTCCACGACTCGGGATCTACGGCGCCGAGCTTGGTCTGCTGATGCAGCGCCCAAATCGTCAGCTATTTGAACAAACTGTGCAGGCTGAGCTGCAGTTTAGTTTGAAGCGTTTCAAGCTGCCGTTATCTCGTGCTGAGCAGGTGCTACAAGCATTGGAGCTCACCCATCTAGCCGAGAGTTCGCCGCATAAACTGTCTTACGGTCAGCAGCATATTATCGCCTTGGCGTCTCTGGTTTGCTTGCAGCCTAAGGTTTTATTGCTTGATGACCCTTTTGCAGGACTCGATAAGCAACATGTAGAAAAAGTGGTTCTGTTGCTACAGCAGCTGAGTATGCAAGGTTGCGGGATCTTGCTGACTAGTCACCGCGCGATCCCATCACTTGATGTTGATCGTTACTGGTTGATCGAATCAGGAAAGCTGATGGATGGAGCTGGACATATTGAGCAATTGAATGTGGGCTAATCGTCACATACGCCGAGGCGTCAACAAGCGTTCAGACACGATCCATTCAAGCTTTAGTTTGAGTGCGACCCAATACTGTGCAGTGGCGTTAGTGCTGAGCTTGGTGCTGTCGAGCTGCGCCTTTTTCCTGCCCAATAGTGGACTCGTCTGGCTGGTGCTGGTGGATATATTATTGGTTATCCATGGCCTGTACCTAAAGAACAAGATCACCGCTCTACTCAAGTTAGGGGCGGCGCAGCTAGCGCTGACCCTACCGCTTTATTATCTATTGCATGGTGAAGCTCAACTGCTTGAGGGCGTGATTGTTGTTCTGCGAGTGTTTCTAGCCATGTTGCCAGGCTGGTGGCTATCGAGTACTCAGAGTCCAGAACGACTTGGCGAAGTGCTGAGTTGGGGCTTACCCGCTAAGTGGGCATTTGTTATTGCCGCTTCAATTGGCTTGTTGCCTTATATGTTGCAAGAGACCAAAGAGATATACGCAATACAGTGCTTACGCGGGGCTAACATTACGCCTAAAGCACTAAGGAACCCTAAAAACTGGCCAGAGCTGATCTACTGTGTGGTGCTGCCAGTGCTCATTCAATTATTAAAACTATCAAAACAGATGGCAAAAGCGGCTAAGTTGCGCCATTTCGGTAAAGTTAGCCAACCAACACATTGGCCTTCAACAAGAGACGATTAATGAAATCTCCATTCGATCTACAAGATGCCTTGTTTATAGGGTTCTGCGCCACATTACTGGTGGTGCTAAAAAGTATGTTACGTCTCAAGCTAGGCTTGAGTGGTCACTCCATGTTCTTGATGACTTTCTTCTACCTAATCTGCTATGGCGCTGTCGGTAGAGTTGGCTGCATTACAGCTTGTGGTTTGTTAGCGGGATTGATCGCCATGATGCTCAGTGTTGGCAAAGGTGGACCAATGATTTTGCTTAAGTTTGGCTTGCCTGCTATGGCCATGGATCTAGCATTACTGTTTATGGCAGGGATGTTTAGTTTACGCTGGCGAAGCATTATCTTAGCGCTGGTGGGCTGTTTGGCTTGGGCTGGAAAGGGATGGATAGGCAATCTACTCGTAGGGATGAGTGGCCAAGTTGCGCTGGCAAAATTTGGACTCAGTTTTATACAAGGTGGTGCATTTGCCATCGCCGCAGCGCTGTTAGTGCCTCCAGTATTAAAACGGTTACATGCTCATGACTTGCTACATCGAGGCCAGATTGAAGATAAATAACGTAATTTTCTATATTGGTATTACACTAAAAATAAATAAGGGTTTTAGATGAAAGCTTGGTTGATCTGCATTGATGACACCGATGATATCGGCACTAAAGGCACGGGAGAAATTGCCGAAGAGATTGCGGCCAAACTTGCGCCCCCTCCACTCACTGCGGATGACAAAATACCCGTTACCCGACTTGTGACCCGCCATCAACTCTTTGTGCATCCAGATATTCCTTATACTTCGCATAATAGCGCCATGTGTTTTCAGATTGAAACTGAACTCAGCTTCGATGAGATAAAAGCAATCTGTATCGCGCATTTAAAGCAAGAGTCTGCAGCGGCTTCCGATCCCGGGCTAGCCATCTTAGATTTAGCCTCCAGCTATGACATCGAGCAACTTATCGCCTTTGGTCAGCAATCTAAAGTTGAAGTGAAGACAAAAGATCAAGCTTACACTTTGGCAGAGGTGTTAGGCATTGATCTGTCGGAGCATGGCGGCACGGGCCAAGGCATCATTGGTGCTCTCGCAGGCTTGGGGTTACGACTCAGTGGTCAAGATGGTCGTGTTAAAGGCCAGCTAAAGTTAGGACAAACGTCAGACGGATCAGGTGAAGTGCAGATGAGTGTTGCAGAGGTATTAGCAGCGACTGGACTACAGGCAGTGATCTCGGTTGACGGAGAGAAGCTCGCGGGCGATCAGGTGCTGACACTTAAAGGTAAGATCAAAGCGGTATTGACTCAATATCAATTTGCGCTGTTAGTCTGCGGTGATTCAGGGCGCTGGCTAAATGCGACTAAACAAGAATTAAAACCTTATTAATATTAGGTGCTAGAATTGGAGAGGATTATGCAGCAGTGGTTTATCCAAGTAGATGGTTTATGGCAGTTTAAGTTTGGCATTGAAGATCATCTTCTTGCGCGTGAAGCAGCTGCACATTGTGAGGTGTTTCTCAGCGATGACGAAGATGAGCATACCGATAATGTTTTACGCTCCTGTTATAACTGCATGTACCGTCGTTGGCAACCGCTGAGCTTTCAATGCCATAAATGTCGTGCTGAATAACGAGATTAAAATTACTCATTAAATGTAGTATTTTCTTACGGTTTGGAGTGTATTTATCGTGTATTAATTAACGTTGTCTATGGTGATTTAACAGTTCAGAGAATAGAATAGCCAACTTCTTACGGTAAATTATAAGATGAACTCGGTATCGGCTGAGTCACAACATCGAATTGCAGTGAGGGGTGCAGTGGCTGATTAGTCGCTGTATTTAAAGCTAAATCATCCGGAGACCTAAAAGATAATGGGTGATTCAATTGAATCAAGCAGCTTAATCAAAATACCCGTCTCTAAGCTAAAAGTGGGTATGTTTGTTGAGGCCATCGACAAGAATAAGAGTCTAGTCAATATCGCTAATGCTGGCCAAATTCGCAGTGCCGAGGCGATACTGAGGCTGCATAAGAGTAATGTGACTCATGTGTGGGTCAATGGTGAACGCTCGTTGCCGGAGTTAGGCTTGGGCAGAGTCGCTTCTGCACCTAAACCCTTTATCAGAAAAGTCACCGTTGAACGTGCAACGACTCAGATGCAGGCCAAGGAGTTAATCGTTGAGGCAAAAGATCTCATCCAAAAGGTGCTGTCTGATACATTTGAAGGTAAAGCGGTAGAGGTTGAACCGTTCGAGGCGTTAGCAGACAGCATGATTGAGTCTGTATTACTGGATGCCGATGCCCTCAAGTGTGTCTCTGCAATGCGCTCAAAAGATGTCTACCTGCTTGAACACTCTATTAATGTTGCCTTCTTGCTGGTGACGTTTGGACGCTATCTGAACTTCGATGCTGATATGCTGCGGCAAATCGCTATTGGTGGTATTTTACACGATATCGGTAAGATCAAGATCGATAGTAAAATTTTGAATAAACCCGGTAAGTTAACTGCCGAAGAGTTTGAGCATGTGAAGCTGCATCAGACTTACGCCATTGAGATCATGGGTCAAACCAAAGGCCTATCTCAGATCAGTAAAGATATTAGCCTAATGCACCATGAGAAACTCGACGGATGTGGTTACCCTCTTGGTCTCAAGGGAGAGCAGATCCCTATTCATGGGCGTATGAGTTGCATCGTCGATATCTTCGACGCCTTAACGGCAACTCGCTGCTACAAAGAAGCGATGAGTCCAGCATCGGCATTTAAGATCTTGCTGGGCATGACTCCAACGCATTTAGATCAAGGACTCGTCTACGAGTTTATCCGCTGTATTGGTGTCTATCCGGTTGGCTCGTTGGTGCAGTTGTCGGATGGACGTATCGGGATTGTATGGGAAGCTAAGGGCCGAGATGTGCTACATCCTAAGGTTAAGTGTTTCTATTCGGTGAAGCATAAATGCTATACCCAAGTGGAGGTTGTCGACCTGCTCAGATCGCCACTGAATATCGAGAAAGGCATATCGCCGAGTAGCTTAGAGATCGACCCCACTCCATTCTATTAAACTCAATTTTGCTCATTTAGGCGCCGATAGCAACTCGGCGCTTTTTTGTATCGCCATATCTCTCATTTATCCTCAAAGCTTGAGCCGGCTCCATTTTTGATGAACGGATGGTATTTTGACTTAGTTATCATTGAATTAATCTTTTTTTTCATTGACTAAGTCTGCATAAGATACAGAGGTTGATGGGGAACAAATAGTGCAACGTAGACAGTTTATAAAAGGGGCTTCGCTGATGTTGGCCGCGGGTGTTACCGCGCCGCTCACACAGGCAAAGCCAACAGTAACTTTCTCGCCGTTCCAGGCCGGAAAATATCGTATTTTGGCTTTAGTGTTTGACGACTATGAAACTTTAGATCTGCATGGTCCGGTAGAGATGTTAGGCCATATGCCGAATGCCGAGATCAAGCTGGTGGCCACCAAGGAGATAGTCAAAAGCTATCAGGGGCCACGGATGGTCGCCGATTGCCTGACAAACCAGACATACGACTGCGACCTATTGTTAATCCCTGGTGGGCTAGGCACTCGCACGTTAGTCAGTGATATAGCATTGCGCCAATGGCTGGTAGAGCAGGTTACTCGCAGTCAAAACGTGTTTACCGTGTGCACTGGCACTGCGTTGCTGGCCATGACCTCGGTCCTTAACGGGCGTAAAGCCACCACCAATAAAATGGCTTTTGAGTGGGTGACATCACTGAATGATAACCCACAGTGGCAACCCAAAGCGCGCTGGGTATTTGATGGTAAGTTCTTAACTTCATCAGGGGTCTCTGCAGGCACCGATGCGGCGCTGTTTTGGGTTAAACACTTGCATGGTGAGCAGGAAGCGAGGCGGATTGAAGCTTTAACCGAGTACAGCTGGAATCAAGATGCCAGTAACGATCCCTATGCCGTGGTTTAGAAATAGCCGTCTTTTACTCGTTTGTTGTAAAAGAGTTTCATAAGTAAATGATCTAGCCTTATCCAATTAAGCTATTAATTAGTAATAAAGGATCTTGGCGGCTTTTAGCTTGAGCACCAATAATAGTGATTCATTTAACTTGCCTAAGAGGGGAGATTACATTGAATAACGGGTTAATATTATTGTGTTGCGCAGTGTTAATTGCAGCCTCTTTACTGACTAGCGGGCTAACGCGCGCCTTAATCGACTTAGGCGCATTTAGTTGCTTGCTTAGCTTATTGGTTTGGCGTCATAGTAGTCGAGAGCTCAATAAGACACCGCAATGAAAAGCAGCGCCTATAAAGGCACTGCCAGTCAACAAGATTCCAAACCTGATTCAAAATAGAAAGTAAGAACCCGGCACAAGCAGGGCTTTACTTTAAAAGCGATAAACCACGAAGCGCTCACTTCGTTCGCTACACAGAGGACACGAAGAAAAGAGAAAGCGTGAGATTGTTTGTCTTCATGCTCTTTGTGTCCTTTGTGGTTAATTGTTATCTTTCGAAGTCATCAAACTTTCTCTGCTTAATGGGTTTATTAATAGCTAGCTAGTTAAGCAGTAAAATATACGCTAGTGAACTGCTGCCGATGGCAATCCATAGCAATACACCTAAAATAAGTGGCTTAGGACCCGTAGCTTTCATCCTCTGGATGGTAATGCCTGCGCCAATCAGGAACAGACACACCACCAACAGTCGCTTAGACCCCTCAAATATCGCGCTGTAAATCACTTCGCCTGCAGGTAGCCAGTGGACCATTACGATAGCTAAACAGTAGAAGCCGATAAAGTAGGGGATCGCTATCTTCTTCTTGTCACCTTTAAATAGCATGGCGCTGATAAGTGCGATTGGAATGATCCACAGTGCGCGTGCTAGCTTAATGGTAGTGGCAGTGGTTAAGGCTTCATTACCGTAAGCCGAGGCTGCGCCAACGACCGACGAGGTGTCGTGGATGGCTATTGCGCTCCAGACTCCGAAATCATGCTGACTCATAGACAGGGCATGGCCGATGGCCGGGAACAGGAACAGTGCCACGGAATTAAGGATAAATATCGTGGCCAGTGCGATAGCCGTTTGCTCGCTATTGGCCCTAATTGCAGGTGATACTGCAGCGATGGCGCTGCCACCACAAATTGCTGTGCCCGAAGCGATAAGGTGGCCCGTTTTATGATCCATCTTTAGCAAACGGGTCAGGGCAAAACCTAAAATCAGAGTGAAAATGATTGAGCCAAGGATCAGTGGCAGGTTCTCTAGACTGATACTAACGGCGGCGTCTAGCTGAATACCAAAACCCAGACCCACGATAGAGTAGGCGAGTAGCTTTTTAGTTAAGGTGCCAAGGTGTACCTGGCTGGGTGCCCAACCGATACTGGCAAGCGTAAAACCCAAGATCAGTGCGACAGGCGAGGATACCATCGGCATAAGGCACAGTAAGCCTACTAAGATAAACACAGCTAAATGGATTTTGTTTGGGCTTTCGTTGGTCATGGGATTAATAATTAACGGCTACAGGTCAGCCGTTGATTATAGCGGTAGGCTAAATTTTAATAAATTAAATACACTTTACTGTTAGCTTCAGTAAAACTGAATCTTGGCTGTAGGAAAGACAAAGAAAGGTTCTAGGTCCTAGGAAAAGAAAGGTCCTAGGTAAAGCCGAGACGAGGGCGTGACTTCATCACTTCGAGAGCGCGACGATGTCGCTTCTAGAAAAGGCAAAGATGGAAAGCGACAAGCAAAATATATCGAGTTCAGTACGGAGGCTTTTGATTTGCTTTTCCTAGCAGCCAACTTGTTGGTGTCCTAGCAGGTGCGTAGCACCGACCTCGCAGTGAGCTTGCGAACGTCCTAGGGCCTGTCTCCTATAAGTGAGCCCGCGAGCGGCCTTTCTTGAGATAACAAAAAAGCCGCTAATAGCGGCTTTTTAGGGGTGTTTGTTAAGTCAGAGACTTATTGAGCTGTGCTCAGCATGCCTTCCCAAACGATTTGACGGTAACGGTCTGGGTTAGTGTCGCCTTCAGTGCTGAACAGCATGATAACGGCATCTTGGTCTAGACCAAGTTGAGTGCGGTACTCGCTGTACTCTTCACGACTTGCTAGCATGTACAGTAGACCTAGAGTTAGTGCACCTGACTCACCGCTAACAACTTTAGTGTCACCTGCTAGTGGGTTACCAAGAATACGCATACCCGTCGCAGTCACTTGATCTTCAACCGATGCGAAGAAGCTGCTGCACTGCTTTAGGATAGGCCAAGTTACTGGGTTAGGCTCGCCACATGCAAGACCTGCCATGATAGAGTTTAGCTCGCCAGTAACGGCAACCATTTCGCCTTTAATGCCAGAGTTGTAGATACAATCTGCTTTTGCTGGCTCGGCAATAATGGTCTTGAAGTTGTTTGCGCCAACTTTATCGGCGAAGTAACCAAGAAGGCCGCCAGCCATTGCGCCAACACCCGCTTGTAGCATTAGGTGAGTCGGCTTAAGACCCATCGCTTCAACTTGCTCTTGTGCTTCAACAGCCATAGTCATATAGCCTTGCGAGATCCAAGTTGGGATCTTGTCGTAGCCTTCCCAAGCGGTATCTTGTACTAGCATCCAACCATTTTCTTCAGCTGTTTGATTCGCAATACGTACGGTATCGTCATAATTACAATCAGTAACGATACATTCAGCGCCCAGGCCTTTAATGCGAGTTACGCTCGCTTGAGATGAGCCTTTTGGCATGTAAACAACGGCTTTTTGGCCCATTTCACGTGCAGCCCAAGCTACGCCTGTTCCGTGGTTACCCGCTGTTGCGGTAGCGAATACCAATGGCTCGCTTAGCTTAGCCGCAACGGTTTTCATATCAATTTCGCTGATATCTACATTTAAGTGTTCAGCTAACTGCTTACCTAATGCGTAAGAGCCACCCAATACTTTAAAGGCATTTAGACCGAAACGGTAAGATTCGTCTTTAACCAGAATCGCTTTAACGCCTAAACGCGCCGCTAGCTGCTCTAGTGAGATAAGCGGAGTCGGCTGGTAAGCTTCGATCTGCTGGTGGAATTGACGAGTTTGTTCAGCAACCTGGGCTGTAAAAAGCTCAGAGGTCTCGCCGTTAAAGAAATCATTTTGAGTCAGCTTTAGCATAGTAACCACTATATATTATGAACGAAGAGGCTTCTGCCCATCTTTCTTGAATAGAAAGACAGACAGGGGCTTGTATAACAGGCTTATTACTTAGTGAAGGCGATCGCTTCAACTTCTACTAGCGCATCTTTTGGAAGACGAGCCGCTTGAACACATGAACGAGCAGGAGCTGCTTCAGTGCCGAAAACTTCAGTGTAAACTTCGTTGAAAGCAACGAAATCTTCCATATTAGCTAGGAAACAAGTGGTCTTAAGTACAGTGTCTGTACCTGCGCCAGCTTGTTCTAGAACAGCTTTAAGGTTCTTTAGAGATTGGTAAGCTTGTTCTTTAATACCACCTTCTACGAAAGCCATCGTTGCTGGATCTAGAGGTAGTTGACCAGAGGTGAATACTAACTTGTCGAAAGCAAGCGCTTGAGAGTATGGACCAATTGCAGCTGGAGCATTTTCAGTATGGATTACAGTTTTCATAGTTTAGTTATCTCTGATGATTAGGATTTAAATTCACGGATGTACTTGTACACCGCATGTTTGGTAATACTTAAATGATTAGCAACTATGTTAGTTGCTTCTTTCAATTCAAAGATGCCGTTATCAAACAACACCTTAGTAATCGCTTTATTACGGCCTTTTAGGTTAACGCTGTCGTCAGCATCGACCTCAATTACTGCGTGGTTTAAGGCTTGCTCAACCACGTCTCCAGCCGACGCGCTGAAGTTTTCAGTCATATCGAAACTATGATGCTGTGTTGTATCTGGCATCAGAGTCTTGATGATCTCAGGGAACGGGTGCGACAAGTTCATGTTGACGCAGAACATACCAATAGGTTTGCCATTTTCGCCCATAAGAATGCAGGTGCTCGACTTCAACATCTCACCACCCTTGTTATTACTGAAGTAACTCTTAGGGGTGATCTCGCCAGTTTGTTCATAAAGACGCAGCATCTTTAAGCCCAAATCTGTGATTGGGGAGCCCACTTTACGGCCTGTATGGTGGCCATTAACAATTTTGACGACCGATTGCTCAAAGCTCTCTAAAGAATGAATAACGACTTCGCAGTGAGGGCCTATTAGATCGGCCATGCTTTCGGCTAAATGGAAATGGCCTTGCAGTAGCTGCCGATCTCTAGCTGTAAATTCCGTTTTGTAGGCCTGTTCTGCCGCTTTAATCATTTGAGATTACTTTTGTGAACTATAGATGCGTTTATTGTCAACTTTTTAGCTCGTCAATACAAGCCTTGAATCAACTTTATGTAACTATAGGACGTTTTTTTGGGCTTTTGCGCAAGTTAAATTTAACTATGGTTCAATTTATTTGACTTTGATCATGAAATCTCAGTTTGAGTAGTAGTTCTTAGTTAACAAATTTTGACTGTGAGATATGCGTCACATTTTTAAATTCTGCAAACAGTATGATGCGCACCAAGTTAACGATAGTTGACTAAAACGGTTTTCCGGTCACTTTAGTGACCTTTTGGCAAATAGGCCAGTTGTGTGGGATGTGGAGATAAAAATGAAAAGCATATTACAGCGTGGATTTACAACAGCTGAATTTGAAATGCGTGCAACTAAAGCTCAGCAAAAAATGCGCGAGTTAGAAGTTGACGCGATTCTGTTAACTACTGAGCCGAATGTACGTTACTTTTCAGGCTTCCACACCCAGTTCTGGCACAGCCCAACTCGTCCATGGTTCCTAATCCTTCCAGCCGAAGGCAAGCCAATTGCCGTTATCCCTGAGATCGGCGCTAGCGGTATGGCGGGTACTTGGGTTGAAGATATCCACACTTGGGCGTCTCCACGTCCAGATGACGATGGTATTAGCATCGTAGCTAGCGTACTTAACAGCTTACCTTCACGCTTTGGCCGTGTAGGTGCAACGCTAGGTATTGAATCTCACCTACGTATGCCAGTCGCTAACTATCTACAGTTAACGACATTAATTAATAAAGAATTCGTTGACGTTTCTCTAGCTATTCATGAACTTCGCCAAGTTAAATCTGTGGCTGAAATCGATAAGGTTCGTGAAATCTGCCGCATCACTAACGTGGGCTTCGACAAGATCCCTGGTTATGCAAAAGCGGGTATGACAGAGCGCGAAATTTGTAAGCAGTTCGGTATCGACATGCTGATGGAAGGCGCCGATGAATGTCCATACATCATCGCAGGTTCAGGCCAAGACGGTTACGACAGCATCATCATGGGTCCAACTGACCGCGTAATTGAAGATGGCGACGTGCTAATTATTGACACCGGTGCGGTACGCGACGGTTACTTCTCAGATTTTGACCGTAACTGGGCCTTCGGCCATGCAAGCGAGCAGACTAAAGCGGCTTACCGTGCAACTTACGAAGCAACCACTATGGGCTTTGAAGCTGCGCGTCCAGGCAACACGACTTCTGACATCTACAACGCAATGTGGAAAGTACTAGAAGCTAACGGCGCTTTGGGTAACGACGTGGGTCGTCTAGGCCACGGTCTAGGTATCGAGTTGACTGAGCGTCCATCAAACACGGCAACAGACAACACACTATTAGTGCCTGGCATGATCATGACTCTAGAGCCAGGTATGGTTTACGCACCAGGTAAGTCTATGGTTCACGAAGAAAACATCGTGATTACCGAGAACGGTGCAGAGTGGCTAAGCAAGCGCGCAGAACCAGAATTATTGATTATCAAATAACTTAATATAGCCATTGATTTCTCCGGAGGGAGCCGGAGAAATCATTACTAAAAGAGCATCTCATTATGATGAGTTTTGAAGCCTTTACCTCGTTTGAAAAGCCGCTTGAACATAAGCAGGCACCAAGAATCAACCGCGTACATATCGGTTTAGTGCAGTTAAGCACAGACCACAGTCTAGAAATGGACTGGGCTAAGTTATTAGGTACACAAGCAGGCGTGTTTAGCTCTCGCGTGTTCTACTCAAGCGAAATGACTCCTGAAGCACTCGATCAGATCGCTAGCGGAATCGTTGAAGCGTCTGACTTGATCGCAACAGGTCTACCAATGGATGTGATGGCATTTGGCTGCACATCAGCTTCAATCATTATCGGTGAAGAAAAAGTCGCCTCACTATTGACTCAAAACCGTGGTGACATCCCTGCGACCAACCCATGGACAGCGGCTAAAGCGTCATTCAAGCACTTAAATGCGAAGAAGATTGCCGTATTTTCTCCTTACCCAACTAGCGTTAACTACCCACTGTATCAACAACTAACGGATGCAGATTTTGATGTAGTGACTCTAGGTTCATTAGGTATCGAACGCGATACCGACATCACTTTAGTGGCTAAAGAATCAATGTTCGCCGCGCTTGAGTTGATGCTTAAAGATTCTGACGCAGAGTTGGTGTTTATGTCATGCACTAACCTACGCGTACTCGATTATATCGAAGAGATCGAAGCCAAATTCGGCATTCCAGTGGTATGCAGTAACTCTGCGATGTTCTGGCATGCAATGCACCTGACTGGCAACGTGGCGCAATGCCCTGGCTACGGCAAATTACTTAACGCTAAAACAGCTTAAGCTGTTGGCAAAAATATAATAATTATTGAGATAAAAATAATGTCTAATACACAGAAAGGTTGGTTGGCTGCTATTTTCGTAGGTCTACTATGGGGTATCCCGTGGATCGTAGGTACACCAATTCTTGAGGTGATGGATCCTCAAGTACTAGTTTGGTTGCGTTATACTGTTGCTTTTGTGACTCTAGGTTTTATTTTCAACATCGGTCTTGCCTCTGGCAAGATGAAGAAGAAAACCGATTTTAAGCTTAACTGGGCAAACCGTAATGATATTTTCTGGGCTGCATGTTGCGGTATCATCGGTCAAGGTGCTTTCAGCTTCCTATCATTCCTATCTTTGGATTATATTACCGCCTCTGAAAACGGCGTGATCCAAGGTTTGATCCCAATCCTTATCTTGAGTGTGGGTTTCCTACGTCACGGTGAGCGTTTCACTGTAATGCAAATCATGTGTGCGCTAGGTGCTTTCCTAGGTGTGGCGATTCTAGTAATGGACCCACAGTCTGAAACGAAAGGCTTCAACATTGGTCACTTGATCTGTTTAGGCTCTGCAGCAAGCTTTGCAACAATGGCTTACGCTCGTGCCAAACTAGCAGACAAGTATGGTTCAGTAGCGACGATGTTCCACCAGTTTGTGTTCGCATCACTAGGTTTTGGTCTGTATCTGTTAGTTGTTGGCGCTGATTTCAGCTCAGCATTGAACGTATTTAGCTCACCACTACGTATCCTTTGTATCGTTATCTTAGGTGTATGTATCTCAGGTATGAGCTACCTAGTTTATATCTACGGTATGGAACGTGTCGGTGTTGATGGTACCGGTATGGCGCTAAACCTAATGCCACTGTCTTCATTCATCCTAGCGGTATTTGCTCTAGGTGAGCAGGTCACTCCGATGCGCTTAGTCGCTATCGCAGTGGTAATCACCTCGATGATCGCTTTCATGAAGCTTGGTAACAAGAACAAGGCCAAAGCAGAAGAAGTTGAGGCTGAGCTAGCTGTAGCACCTAAGCCTTGCCGCAGCCAGTAACTGATTAATTCAGTCAGCAAATTGAATCAATTTTTATCACCGGTGACCTAGTCACCGGTTTGTTGTTATAAGAGAAAAGCATATGAATATCGAACAGAAAGTTATTGAGTGGCGTCATCACATTCACCAGCACCCAGAGTTTGGTACCCAAGAGCACGAGACTGCAGCATTTGTAGCAAGCAAACTTGAAGAGTTTGGTATTGAAGTGCATACAGGGATCGGCGGCACGGGCGTTGTGGGTATTTTAAAGTGTGGTGACAGCGAGCATTCAATTGGTCTACGTGCCGATATGGATGCGCTACATATTCATGAAGAAAACACGTTCGATTACGCATCAGTAAACGAAGGCGCAATGCACGCTTGTGGTCACGATGGTCACACGGCAATGCTACTCGCTGCTGCTCATGAGCTAGCACAAACTAAGAATTTCGATGGTACGGTTTACTTCATCTTCCAACCAGATGAAGAGCGTGGCACTGGCGCTAAAGCGATGATCGCTGACGGCCTATTTACTCGTTGGAAAATCGACGCAGTTTACGCGATGCATAACCTACCGGGTATTGAAGCAGGTCACTTCGTGACTCGCCCGCACTCAATCATGGCAAGCGAAAGCAGCTTCGAAATCGAAGTACTAGCAACGGGCGGCCACGCGGCAATGCCACACATGGGCACCGACCCTATCGTTGTTGGCGCACAGATTGTTACTGCTATCCAAACAATTGTATCGCGTAACCTAAGCGCGATTGACGAAACTGCGGTTATCTCGGTAACTGAATTTGCTACTAACGGTACGGTTAACGTTATCCCGACTAAAGTGACTATCACAGGTGATACCCGTAGCTTTACCGATGGTGCACTGCACAAGATCGAAAAAGCGCTTGAGCGTGTGGTTGCAGGTCAGTGTATGTCAGCAGGCGTTGATTACACTTACAAGTTCAACAACAGCTTCCTATCGACGATCAATACTCCAGCTGAAGCGGCATATGCGGTTCGCGCAGCACAAACTGTTGTTGGCGAAGATAAAGTGAATGGTAGCTGTCAGCCATTTACCATCAGTGAAGACTTCTCGTTTATGCTACGTGAAGCGCCAGGTTGTTACATCCTAGTAGGTAACGGCGCAGGTTGTGGTTGTGGTAGCGTGGCGCTACACAAGCCAACTTATGACTTCAATGACAATATCTTGGTTCCAGGTTTGAGATATTGGCAGACACTTGTTGAACAATGTTTGGCTAAATAGTTCGTTATAAACTATTTACTATAAATAGCAGTGTTTAGATTAAGGCTATGAGCTTAGGTTCATAGCCTTTTTTGATCCTTGGTTTTGCGCCAAGGGGCCGCACGGGGGAGAGTTAGACTTCGTCTAACGACTAATGCAATCAAACTTCGTTTGATATTCCTATCAGGCTGCGCCTGAACTCTAAGTTAGACTTTGTCTAACAACTAAAGTCATGGGGTTCCATCCCATATCGGGCTTAAAGATTTAAGCGAATCAAGCTGCGCTTGATAAAGGTCGTGAGCTTCCAGCTCACACTCGGGCAAAAGGGGGACAACAGCTTCCCCCCTCTTGGCCATTTCTTTCATAAAGAGTCCGAGCCGCCCCGACGAAGTTACATGCATTAGATACGGGCCTCATACTTATGGATAAATCACTAACGCTTCCGATGGGGCATCCTGCCCCGCGAAAGCTAACCCGACATCCCTGTCGGGCTCACGTGATTTATTCCAACGTACTTCGGCAACTTCGATGGGGGGCTGGTGTTTCCTGTTGCTTCAGTATGTACGTCAGTCTCGCATTTCTATTGAGAACTCAATGGGTGAAATGATTGGTGCTTTTCTAACTCGGTGTAGATACGGCTGAAGCCTTCGGTTTCAGGGATGAAACCGTAGAGCTCACAGTGATGTGCTTGCAGCGTGCTTCAGCAGTGTCTGCACATGCGCTGGCCGCAGGCCATTGGAACCACTATGTTGAAAGCGTCTCAGTATTACTGGCGAAGTTATGAAGCAAAGGTTCATTGCACCCTTTAGTTGAGAGTTTAGCCTCAACTAACTTCTTGAGGCAGGTCATTGGAACCTCTGTGAGTTGATTTAAGCTGAGCTTAAAGACCATCCAAGGGTTCCACCATTTGACCTAGAAATGGATATTACTCCATTAGTGTAAGCTGACTCTTACCGTATTCGTTAGCGAACAACATTGCCTCTTTGGGGCTGAGGGTGAATTCGTTTTCGCAGCCGCTGCCATTGGGTGTTTCCCACAACGCGATGCCTTTTGGGCTGAGGGTTAGGTAGAAATAACCTGATCCGTCTGAGTTATCACAATCCTCAAAAACTTCCATGTCGGCAAATAACTTTTCGCGTAGTGCGGCTGGTAGTTGATGACGCATTTCATCAAGGGCTACGTCTTGTTTAAACCATTGCCATGGGTTGAATGGTTTGCCATCGCTAAGATTGAAGCTGGTGAATGTGCGATTGATGCCTCTGGCGCCATAGCCTGCTGCCCAGCGGTAAAATCGCACGCTTAACCAATGTTGATTAACAAATTCGATCTCGGCTCCGGTTTCATCTGCGATTGGTAAACCTATTTGAGCCAGCATTCTGCGGCGGGTTTCAAAGGTTTCTTCAAGTTGAGTCTTACTTGTCAGTTTCTGTTTTAACCACTGGTTAATTGCGGTTATACCAGCTTGTTCAGCTTTAAGCTCTAGGCCGATTTCAGTGCCGTATGTCAGTTGGCTGTAGCTAATTTGGTGAGAGCTAGCTTGGTTAGCGTTCTCTTGCTGAGAGTCAGTATCGGCAAACTGCTGCCATTTTCCACGGCGAAGTTTTGGCGCTGTTTCTAACGGCTGGTTGAAAGCATCGCTGCTGCAATCATTTATACCGTCAGGGCTGATTTGACGCTCAAGCGTAATGGCTAATGATTTGCTAGAGGCTGTTTTAGATGGATCATTTTTAGACCACTCTTTATTGAACCTCTCGGTTTTAGAGCGTTCTTTATTGAACCAAAGCCCGGTAAGTTGCTGTTCGCTGATACTTTCAAACTGCCAGAAGCCTGTTTGCTTGTCTTCTTGCCAATGGTTATCGACTTGCTCGAGTCTAATTGGGGTTAAGTAGCGCTGATAGTAATAACTGCCAGTGCCGTATTCATTAAAGCAGACGCGGATTTTGCTCTTACCTAAGGTGCCTTGCCAGACTCCGCTTAAATCATTGGCGGCAAATGCCGGTAGAGTAATACTTGAGAGCAGTAACAGGCTTGAAACTAAAATGCTAGGTAACATCTGAATGTGCATGGGGCCGGTCTCTGAAAGGTGACCTAAAAGGGCAAAGGTGGCCGATAGATAGGCCAATATTTTAAGTGGCAACATTAGCGGATTAGTGATTGGAAATCAAAGCGTTCAGTTCTAGATGACGCTAGACCTCTCCCCTTAATAGTGTGTATATTTCTGTGAGTAGTTTTTGATTTTTATTTAAGCATTGGTTATTGTTGATGGGTTAAGTTGTCGTTTTAGTGTAATTCTCTTATATCATTGATGATTAAGGTTTTAATTATGAGCCACCAGGAACGTAAATCATATCTCGCCCTTACTCTAGCGACACTGGCATTTGCTGCATGTTTTTCTGTTTGGACTCTATATTCAATTCTGGGGATTGAGCTACAACGTCAGCTCAATCTGAGTTCGACTGAGTTTGGTCTGTTACTGGCTGCGCCCATTTTTACCGGGGCGATCTTTCGTATACCGATAGGTTTTTTAGCTGAGAAAGTCTCTTGTCGGTCACTGTTTTTCTGGCAAATGCTTTCGGTTGTTCCTCCACTTTTTTACCTTCCTTATGTCGAAACATTTTCCGGTTATATCACCTTGGGGTTCTTAATCGGGATTAGTGGTGTCTCCTTCACCATCGGCATCCGCTACGTTACCGATTGGTTTGAAACCAAGCACCAAGGTTTTGCGCTAGGGGTGTTCGGCGCCGGTAACGCCGGGGCGGCGATCACTCTGGTGCTGGTACCTCTGGTCGTGGAGTTTTATGGCTGGAAAACCATCGGCACAGTGTACGGATTTGGCATGATATTTATGGCTATCCTGTTTCGCCTATTTGCTCCAGAGGTTAATGCCTTTTATAAGAATAAGCAGCAAACTAAGAGTTTTGAGTTCTATTGGGAGCCATTAAAGCAGCTGCAGGTATGGCGCTTTGGGCTCTATTACTATTTTGTTTTTGGCAGCTTTCTGGCCTTGCTGCTTTGGCTGCCACAATATTATGTATCGGCATACGGTCTGTCTTTGACCCAATCCTTGGCGCTGACTCTGCTGTTTGTTACTAGCTCTAGTATTGTGCGTGCGGTGGGGGGCTGGTTTGCCGACACCTTTGGTGCTCGCACGGTTAACTGGAGCGCCTTTTGGATCTGCATGGTGTGTCTGTTTTTCCTGAGTTACCCTCCAACAACCATGACGGTCCACGGCGTAGAAAAAGATGTCACCGTTGCGTTTGAAGTTAATGTTTGGCTGTTTACTCTGCTGATTGTGATCATCGGTTTGGCACAGGGTTTTGGTCGAGCCAGTATCTACAAGACAATATATGACTATTATCCACACCATATGGGGAGCGTCGGGGGCGTCGTCGCTGCAGTGGGGGCGCTGGGTGGCTGTACGCTACCGATTTTATTTGGTCTGTCTGTTGACGTGATCGGCGTATATAGCGCGTGCTTTATGCTGCTGTATGGCGTGTTAGCTCTGTGTATGGTGGTGATGTACTTTGCTATTAGGGCCGAGCGGGAGCAGAAACTGCTTAAGGAAGCGATTGCGAACAATTTCTTGGAAAAGGATTAGCCCTAACGTACTGCACGCTAAGGCTCATTGATGTCGTCGCTCTATATCGGAGAGTGCTTCTCTACTAGAGGAGTAAGCTAGTAGAGAGCGACGACAAACTCGGGTTTTTTAGCCTATTTTCAGCTTACTTGGGGGGCTAACCTAGCTTAGTCAATAAGTTGTGGCTCATGGGCTAATCTTATTCTCTACGGCCCAAAGCACCACTTCAACTCGGCTCTTCAGCGTTAGCTTTTTCAGCAGATTTTTGACATGCACTTTCACCGTGGAGTCGGTGATCCCCAATTTGTTGGCGATCTCCTTATTACTTTTTCCTGAGGCGATGAGCTTAACGATCTGCAGTTCACGCTGGGTCAGCTCTTCAAGTTGGGAAACTTTTTTGCCGCCGCTTCTTAATGATTGTGCAAGAATTTGAGTCAGTGGCGAGCTGATAACGAACTCCCCTTGGAGAGCGAGATGAATTTTCTCAATCAGTTCTTCAGGTTCGGAGTCTTTTAACAGATAGCCGTCGGTATTGAATTTTATGGCTTGCACTACGTCACTCTCGTTGTCTGAGACGGTAAAAATAATGACTTTGCTTTTTACCTGAGCATTCTTGAGTGAGATAAGAGTGTCTATGCCACTGAGCCCTCTCATGTTGAGATCCAGCAGTATGATATCGGGTTCATATTGAACGGCGAGACTGATAGCTTCTTCACCGGAACTTGCCTGGGCGACGACATCCAGACTCTCTTCCAGAGACATGAGCTGCGCGAGTCCTTGGCGTAGGGCGGGGTGGTCATCAACGAGTAGTATTTTGGCTATAGGCATCTTATTTTTCTAATCCTTTATCCGGTAATCTAATTCTCGAACGTAATTGAAATCATAGTGCCCGAAGGTAAGTGATCTTTTAGGTACATTTGCCCCTTCAGAGAACTCACTCTCTCTCTCATGATCCCTAGGCCAAAGTGGCCTTGAGTTTGAAGCGTACCAGGTAAGCCTGCGCCATTATCCCATATATCGAGCTTAATTAGTTCCCCTTTTGGCGATAATCTAACCCCTGCCTCGGAGGCCTTGGCGTGACGGTGAATATTTGACAGCCCCTCTCTGATGATCTGCAGTAGATGAATTTCTTGGTTGGCAGATAAACAGTGTTGTGGCAGGTCGTAGCTGAAGCGTATCGGGTGTTGGCACTTCTGAGTGAATTCGGCAATTGTGCCCTGCAGAGCACTTTCTATAGAGGGGTCGTCAAGTTTGAGTCTGAAGGTGGTTAGTAGTTCTCGCAGTTGCAGATAAGCTTTATTGAGACCGCTCTTGATCTCGACTATGGTCTCTTCAATTTGCTCTTCGGGGAGTTTCTTCTCCATTTTACGCGTTAGCAGGCTCATTTGAACTTTCAAGAATGACAGTGATTGCGCCAATGAATCATGCAGCTCTCTGGCAATAATGGCACGCTCTTCCGAAATGAGTAGCCTGTTTTCTGCATTTTTTTGATGCCCTAACTCTATCGCGGTTGCAACAATATCAGCCATGGCTTGAATCAACTGTTTCTGCCAGTCCTCAACAGATTGACCTTCTGGCACCTCCCAAATGATATCGCCAAAGACCTTGTTATGCTTTTCTAGAGAGAACTGATAACTATGTTTGTAATTGGAGGGGTGGCCGGATTCTCCTGCCTGAAACACGACTAGATTATCGATATGTTTATGGATCAATCTTATCTTTATCGTGCCGATACCGATAAGGGCTTGCATATCTTGAATAATAACTGACTTAACGCGGTCATACTCTTGATTCGATAGTAGTCTTGCACCCTTGTAAAGCACCTCTAAAGATTCATTGCTGCGAGTGAGTTCGCGAGTTTTTTCTGCCACTATCTGTTCATAGTCTTGGTAGGTATACGCCAGCTGACTCGACATCCGCTTGATGGTCTTGGCCAGTAAGCCAAGCTCATTATCCGCTTCAAACTCTATCGGTGCACTGAAGTTTCCCTTTCCCGCCTCTTCGGCTACATGCACTAGATTCTTAAGTGGTGCTGCAAGTAGTTGATTTATCTTGATTAGAGCGATTGTACTGATAACAAGAATAAGCAATACGGCAATACTTTGAATCAGCCGTAATAGGGTGAGTTTTTTCTCTGATTCAAGTTGAATTAAATGAACAAGATTATCTAACTTACTGGTGAACTGATCGTAATCCTCTGGCAGTGCAGCTTTAGGCGCAGAATTTAATTGCTGCCACTGTGAGACAATTTGTTGATATTGCTTCTCGATCTCAGGGGTGTTGAAGCTGGTTCCTAAGGTTGTTTGCTTTAGTTTGAATAGTTTGGTTTCAAAAGCTTTTTTTTCCTCCCCTATTAAATGGTTTGCGCTTCCTGTTTCTAAGAATTGAGCTCGAGATATGCGGATCACTTGCATTCTCAGCGAACCCGTATTGTTTATTAATTCGGCTCCACCAGCCAGTTTTTCGGTTACCAGAATTGAAAAAATCATGCTCATCAGGGCGAGAGAGATGATTGTGGCCATGTATAAACCGGCGGTAGCGACTAAGGATGAAGATACATTGTCGTTATCTTCCGATTGAACCAACGGTAGGTGTTTTACGTTATCGGGTTCAGCCATTTTTCGCTGCCTTTTGTTAAGTGATTTTCGTATTAGGGCGCTAACTACTACCAAATAGTTGTTTTGGTAGAACGGTTATAGGAAAAAATCAGTTTTCAACTATAAAGGTTATTAATACAACTAGATACAATCAGTTTCAGACTAATACCTAGGTGGTAGCTTGAGTGTGACCGCTATCGTTTTACTTAGATAAATATGATCTAGGTCAAACTTCATTTTGATGCCAGTGCTAACCTCTTCGCAGACTCGTGTTAATAATAAGTAATTAAACATCAGTAAGATGTTTCAAATATACATAAAAAGAAACTGATTATCCTGCCCAATATCAGCAACTGCAACTGGCCAGTTTAATTAAGTGATTTAATGATTGGAGAAACCAATGTCCGATATAGATAAATGGAATGTCGAGGATCCCAAATTTTGGGACGGAGAAGGGAAAAAAATCGCCAATAGAAACCTTTGGATATCAATCCCGAGTTTACTTTGCGGTTTTGCGGTTTGGCTTTACTGGGGAATTATCACTATCCAGATGTTGAATCTGGGTTTCCCATATGCAACATCAGAACTGTTTACCTTGATGGCTATTGCCGGCTTAACCGGCGCAACATTGCGTATTCCAAGCAGTTTTTTCATTCGTTTATGTGGTGGCAGAAATACCATCGTCTTTACCACCGCATTATTAATGATCCCGGCTATAGGCACGGGTATTGCCTTGCAGGATAAGAATACACCGCTATGGGTATTCCAAGGTCTTGCTTTATTGTCAGGTTTAGGTGGCGGTAACTTCGCCTCTTCAATGTCAAATATCAGTTTCTTCTTCCCTAAGAAGCAGCAGGGATTGGCACTTGGATTAAATGCGGGTCTAGGTAACTTTGGTGTAACCACCATGCAGATCCTAGTTCCACTAGTGATGACATTTGGCATCTTCGGCGGTGAGCCGATGGAACTGGTTAATACCTCTGGCACCTTGATTGGCAAGATCCCTGCGGGATCTGATGCTTGGATTCAAAATGCGGGTTATGTCTGGCTGCTGTTTTTGATTCCGTTAGCCGTGGTTGGCTGGTTTGGTATGAATAATATCAAGGCATCTCATGTCACACCGGGATTACCTAGTCCTGTAGGCTCTTTCGGCATTATTTCTGGCATGCTGGCTATCGGTTTCCTTACTTCTATCCTTGGCCTGTGGTTGATGCTACCGGAAAAGGTCGGTGGTTCTGGGATAGAGTTGAGCAAGTGGATCGTACTGCCAATTGTGATCGCTCTGACCGTGTTCTTGCTTAAGCTTATTCCTGGTCAGGTTAAGGAAAACTTAACCCACCAATACAAAATATTCGGCAATACCCATACCTGGGTAATGAGTGTTATCTACACCATGACCTTTGGCTCTTTTATCGGTTTTTCTGCAGGCTTTGGTCTATCAATCAAAGTTATCTTCGGATATCAGCATGTGATGGTCGATGGTGTGATGACCCACGACATTATTAACCCTAACGGCCCAAGTGCACTGATGTACGCATGGATGGGGCCTTTCATCGGTGCGCTTATTCGCCCTGTCGGTGGTTGGATTGCTGATAAGTTTGGTGGTGCAAAAGTGACACAGATCTGTGCCATTGTCATGGTGGCGAGCGCTCTTGGTGTGGCTTATTTCATGAAGGCTGCATATTCCTCGGAAACCCCACAAGAGTTCTTTGTTCCGTTCCTTGTGTTGTTCCTAGTGCTGTTTGCCGCAACGGGTATTGGTAACGGTTCGACTTTCCGAACTATCTCTATGGTGTTTGATAAAGAACAGGCTGGACCGGTTCTTGGTTGGACGTCTGCCGTTGCTGCTTATGGCGCATTCATCATTCCTAAAGTGCTTGGTGAGCAGATTAAGCTGACAACCCCTGAAAATGCATTGTATGGCTTCGCTGTTTTCTATGGCTTATGCATCTTAGTTAACTGGTGGTTCTATCTGCGTCCAGGTGCGGAATACAAGAATCCATAATGACTTTGCCGTTTTCTACACGACGGCAATCCTAGCCAATAAACGCAAAATATAACAATGAGAAGTGGATGATATCGGCAAGATATCATCCACTCAAATGCGAAAATGGAGTATTGAGATGAGTAATTTTCTTGACCGCTTACAGTTTTTCAAAAAGAAAACAGGTGAGTTCAGTGATGGTCATGGTGACACAACCAATGAGAGCCGTGAGTGGGAAAACAGCTATCGTCAGCGTTGGCAGCATGACAAAGTTGTCCGTTCAACTCACGGTGTAAACTGTACCGGTTCCTGTTCATGGAAGATCTATGTCAAAAATGGTCTTGTAACTTGGGAAACCCAACAAACAGACTATCCTCGTACACGTCCAGATCTGCCTAACCACGAACCTCGTGGTTGTCCTCGTGGTGCAAGTTACTCTTGGTACCTATACAGTGCTAACCGCCTTAAGTATCCAAAAGTTCGTAAGCCGCTGTTAAAACTATGGCGTCAGGCTCGCTTAAATCAAGATCCGGTTGATGCATGGGCATCGATTGTTGAAGATAAGGCTAAAGCCGATTCATACAAGTCAAAGCGTGGTATGGGTGGATTCGTTCGTTCTAGCTGGGACGAAGTGAATGAAATTATTGCTGCAGCTAACGTCTATACCACGAAAACATTTGGTCCCGACCGCGTCATTGGTTTCTCACCCATTCCTGCAATGTCTATGGTCTCTTATGCCGCGGGTGCACGTTACCTGTCGCTTATCGGTGGTGTTTGTCTAAGTTTTTATGATTGGTACTGCGATCTACCGCCATCGTCTCCGATGACTTGGGGTGAGCAAACCGACGTTCCAGAGTCTGCCGATTGGTACAACTCTAATTACATTATTGCTTGGGGTTCTAACGTACCTCAAACGCGTACACCTGATGCTCACTTCTTCACAGAGGTTCGCTATAAGGGTGCTAAAACGGTTTCAATCACACCTGATTATGCCGAAGTTTCTAAGCTTACCGATGAGTGGTTAAACCCTAAACAGGGTACCGATGCTGCATTAGGTATGGCATTTGGTCACGTTATTTTACGTGAGTTCCACCTCGATAATCCTAGTGAGTATTTCACTAACTACGTACGTCAATACACCGACTTCCCTATGCTTGTGGTACTTGAGAAGCATGATGATGCCTCACTTAAGTCTACCCGTTTCCTACGTGCCTCAGATCTTGCTGACAACTTAGGTCAGGATAACAATCCTGAGTGGAAGACGATTGCAATCGATGAGAATTCAGACGAGTTTGTTTCGCCAACGGGTTCTATCGGATATCGCTGGGGCGAGAAGGGCAAGTGGAATATTCGAGAGCGTGAAGGTGGAGAAGGTAAAGAAACCAAGCTGCAACTCTCTTTAATTGGTGGTGATATATCGCCTGTTTCATTCCCGCACTTTGCCGGTGACGATGCCAACAAGCATTGGGTTTCTTGTGATCAAGAGGTGGTACAGGTTCGTAATGTTCCAAGTAAGAAGATCACTACCGCCGATGGCGAAGAGTTAATCGTTGCTACCGTATATGACTTGATGATGGCCAACTACGGTCTGGACCGTGGGTTAGGCGGTGAAAACGTGGCTTCTAGCTACGATCAAGATATTCCTGGTACTCCAGCATGGCAGGAAAAAATCACCGGTGTTTCTCGTGCCAAGGTGATCAAGGTTGCACGTGAATTTGCTGATACAGCAAATAAGACACATGGTAAATCGATGATCATTGTCGGTGCGGCGATGAACCATTGGTACCACATGGATATGAACTACCGTGGTCTTATCAACATGGTAATGATGTGTGGTTGTGTTGGTCAGTCTGGTGGTGGTTGGTCACACTATGTTGGTCAGGAAAAACTTCGCCCTCAAACTGGCTGGCAGCCGCTTGCATTCGGTCTAGATTGGTCACGTCCTCCACGCCAAATGAACAGTACCTCTTTCTTCTACAACCACTCTTCTCAGTGGCGTCATGAGAAGGTGAGTGTACATGAGGTGTTATCGCCATTAGCCGATAAGTCTCAGTTCCCAGAGCATATGCTTGATTACAATATCAAGGCAGAACGCTTAGGTTGGTTACCATCGGCACCTCAGCTAAATAGAAACCCACTGCAGCTGACTAAGGATGCAGAAGCCGCTGGCATGTCGCCAAAAGACTACGCCGTTCAGCAGCTTAAATCAGGCGAGCTTAAGTTTGCTTGTGAGGCGCCAGATGCGCCTGAGAACTTCCCTCGTAACATGTTTATCTGGCGTTCTAACTTATTAGGCTCTTCAGGTAAAGGTCACGAGTACATGCTTAAGTACCTACTGGGTACTAAGAATGGCCTGATGAATGATGATCTGGGCAAGAGTGGTGGATTTAAGCCTGAAGAGGTTGAGTGGGTCGATCAAGGCGCTACTGGTAAATTAGACCTCGTGACGACGCTCGATTTCCGTATGTCATCGACCTGTATGTATTCAGATATCTTACTGCCTACCGCTTGCTGGTATGAGAAAGATGACCTGAACACTTCAGATATGCACCCATTCATCCACCCGCTTTCTACGGCGGTTGACCCAGCTTGGGAAGCAAGATCTGACTTTGAAATCTATAAGGGTATTGCAAAAGCATTCTCTGAGGTCTGTGTTGGACACTTAGATAAAGAGACTGACTTTGTCACTGTCCCAATGCTTCACGACACTCCTGGTGAGCTTGCTCAACCATTTGATGTTAAAGATTGGAAGAAGGGCGAATGTGACCTTATCCCAGGCATGACTGCACCGAATATGGTCGTAGTTGAGCGTGATTACCCAAGTACTTACAAGAAGTTTACCTCATTTGGCCCAGCGCTAGATAAGTTAGGTAACGGTGGTAAGGGCATCAACTGGAACACAGATGATGAGATCATGTTGCTAGGCGATCTTAACCATCGCAATACCGACGAGGGTGTCAGCGAGGGACGTCCAATTATCGAGACTGCTATCGATGCCGCGGAAACCATCTTAACGCTAGCGCCAGAAACTAACGGTGCGGTAGCGGTTAAGGCTTGGGCTGCACTTAGTGAGTTTACCGGTATCGACCATACTCACCTTGCTAAACCTAAGCAGGAAGAGAAGATCCGTTTCCGTGATGTGCAGGCACAGCCACGTAAGATTATCTCTTCACCGACTTGGTCAGGCCTTGAAGATGAGCATGTGAGTTACACCGCAGGCTATACCAACGTGCATGAGCAGATCCCATGGAGAACCATTACGGGTCGTCAGCAGTTCTATCAAGATCACAAGTGGATGCAGGCGTTTGGTGAGCAGTTTGTCTCTTATCGTCCGCCTATCAACACTAGGACGATCGATGTTGTTAAGGGCACTAAGCAAAACGGTAATAAAGAGATTGTGCTTAACTGGATCACGCCGCACCAGAAGTGGGGTATTCACAGTACTTACTCTGACAACTTGTTGATGCTGACTCTTTCACGTGGTGGACCCATCATCTGGATGAGTGAAGTTGATGCTAAAGATGCGGGCATTGAGGATAACGATTGGGTTGAAGTATTCAACGCTAACGGTGCTATCGCTTGTCGTGCTGTGGTATCGCAGCGTGTAATGCAAGGTATGACCATGATGTATCACGCTCAAGAGCGTATCGTTAACGTACCAGGTAGTGAGATGACCGGTACCCGTGGTGGTCACCATAACTCAGTTACTCGTATTGTGATGAAACCAACGCATATGATTGGTGGTTACGCCCAGCAGTCTTGGGGCTTCAACTATTACGGTACCGTGGGTTGTAACCGTGATGAGATGGTTGTGATTAGAAAGATGGATAAAGTTGATTGGTTAGAGGGTTCTAATACCGATGACCTGCCGCGTCCATTGCCAACCAACCCAGATGAAGCTTAAGGAGTAGAACCATGAAAATACGTTCTCAAATAGGTATGGTACTTAACCTTGATAAGTGTATCGGTTGCCATACTTGTTCAATTACTTGTAAAAACGTATGGACGTCTCGCGAAGGCGTTGAGTACGCTTGGTTCAACAACGTTGAAACTAAGCCCGGTATTGGTTACCCCAAAGAGTGGGAAAACCAAGATAAGTGGAATGGCGGTTGGGAGAGAAAGTCTAACGGTGATATTCAGCCTCGCATCGGTGGTAAGTATCGCATATTGGCTAACATCTTTGCTAACCCTGATATGCCAGAGATCGATGACTACTACGAGCCATTCGATTATGACTATCAGCACCTGCACACAGCACCGATTGTTGAGCACCAACCTACGGCGCGTCCACGTTCTGTCATCTCTGGTAAGCGTATGGAGAAGATCGAGTGGGGTCCAAACTGGGAAGAGATCTTAGGTACTGAGTTCGAGAAGCGCAGTAAAGATAAGAACTTCGACAACATGCAGAAAGATATGTATGGCGAGTTCGAAAATACATTCATGATGTATCTTCCCCGTCTTTGTGAGCACTGCTTGAACCCAGCCTGTGTGGCTTCATGTCCATCGGGCGCAATCTATAAGCGTGAAGAGGACGGTATCGTTCTTATCGACCAAGAGAAGTGTCGTGGTTGGAGAATGTGTATCTCAGGTTGCCCATACAAGAAGATCTACTACAACTGGAAGTCTGGTAAGTCAGAGAAGTGTATCTTCTGTTACCCGCGTATTGAAGCCGGTATGCCGACAGTCTGTTCAGAGACCTGTGTAGGTCGTATCCGTTACTTAGGTGTACTACTTTATGATGCAGACAAGATCAAAGAGGTGGCATCGACCGCATCTGAGCAGGATCTGTATGAGAAGCAGTTGGAAGTTTTCTTAGACCCATTCGATCCAGCAGTGATTGAGCAGGCTCGTAAGGACGGCGTTGCAGATTCTGTCATCCAGGCGGCTCAAAAGTCGCCAGTTTACAAGATGGCGATGGATTGGAAACTGGCACTGCCACTACACCCAGAGTACCGCACGCTACCTATGGTTTGGTATATCCCATCTCTGAGCCCAATTCAGAATGCAGCTGAGTCTGGGACCTTAGGTAAAGCGGGTGTCATTCCTGATGTACGCTCACTGCGTATTCCTGTTAAGTACCTAGCTAACTTGCTAACCGCAGGTGATGAGGCTCCGGTTATTACTGCGCTTGAGCGTATGCTGGCAATGCGTGCTTATAAGCGTGCAGAGAATGTCGAAGGTGTCGAAGACCTAGAGGTTCTACAGCAAGTGGGTCTTACCAAGAAGCAGGCTGATGAGATGTATCGTTATCTTGCAATCGCTAACTACGAAGATCGTTACGTTATCCCAAGTGGACACCGTGAGATGAACGTACCAGAGGCCTATGGTGAGAAGAGCGGTTGTGGCTTCACCTTTGGTAATGGCTGTAGCGATGGCCATAACGGCGTCAATATGTTCGGCGGAAAGAAGATTACTCGCCGTAATATCATTAAAACTGTGAGTGTGGAGGACTAATACTGTGCTAATCCTTAAAGTTGTTTCACGTCTACTCGATTATCCAACAGAGGCACTATTTGGTGCTGCCGACGAGATGATCGCTATTGTGGAGCAGTCGGGTGAACTCAGTGTTGAAAGCCGTGCAGCGTTGGTGGAGTTTATCCGCCAACTAACTGCAAGGGATCTATATGACGCTCAAGAAAGTTACGACCTACTGTTTGATCGTGGTCGCGCACTTTCACTACTGTTGTTTGAACACGTGCACGGTGAATCCCGTGACCGTGGTCAGGCGATGGTCGATCTTATGAACGTCTATAAGACCAACGGCTTTGAAGTTGATTCATCACAACTGCCAGATTATATCCCGCTATACCTTGAGTATTTGAGCGAACAGTCTCCTGAGTATATTGAGGAGTGGCTCGGGGATATCTGTCATATTTTGACCATGCTGTCTGAACGATTGATCGATCGTGAATGCTATTACAGTGTTCTTCTTGATTCTCTTATCGAGGTGTCCGGTGTAGAAGTCGACCGCGTCGAAATCGCTGACAATGTCAGTAAAGAGGAGCGTGATGACACTGTAGAGGCAATTGATAAGGAGTGGGAGGATAAAGAGATCCGCTTTGATGACCCTATGGTTGGGCAGTGCCCAAGCGCGGGAGTCCATCAATCGCAGAACTCGCTTGATCCCAATACTGTAAATCAAGTGCCTATTAAGTGGCATGACGCAGATGCTGCACAAGTTGCAGGATTGTAAGGAGAAAATAATGTCAAATTTAAATTTTTTATTGTTTGGGATTTATCCCTTTATCGCTATAACGGTATTTGTTGTAGGTTGTTGGATCCGCTACGACCGTGAGCCCTATTCATGGAAGGCTGACTCGAGTCAGATATTCGATCAAAAGGGCTTCCGTTTGGCCAGCTATCTGTTCCATATCGGTGTCATCTTTATCTTAGGTGGTCACTTCGTTGGTTTGCTAACACCGGAATCTATCTATCACCACTTCATTTCTACGCCTGACAAGCAGTTACTGGCTATGGTGAGTGGTGGCTTCTTTGGCATACTGTGCTTTATTGGTACTGTGATGTTGATTCGTCGTCGTTTAAACAATGATAGAGTGAAGGCGAATACCAAGCGTTCGGATCTAGTGGTGTTGTTCTTGCTGCTACTACAGGTCTCTTTAGGCTTGTTGACGATTATCGCATCGGCTCAGCACTTAGATGGCTCGGTGATGGTATTACTCGCTAATTGGGCGCAAAGTATTGTGACTCTGCAGGGCGTTCAAGCGACAGAGTCAATTGAGTCGGTCAATATCATCTATAAGTTACACATCCTTGTAGGATTAACCTTGATAATGATATTCCCATTCACCCGTTTGGTGCATGTGATTAGTGTTCCGGTGAAGTACTTCACCAGAAGTTATCAGATCGTTCGTCAGCGTTAATTTACTCATCGGGCTCAGTTTTAGGTGGTGTTACTACTTATTATTGAGCCCTTTTTTTAGTAATTAACACATTTTTATTTAGCGGGATTGAGAAGAGCAGATCGAGTCTTCCGCCCTAAAACAAAAAGACAAGGTAATTTTCTTATGGGTTCTTGTGGACAACATGCATCAGCGACTCCTTCTGAACAGAAGTTGCCAATCATTAGCGTGAATGGCGTTACCATTAAAGAAGAAGTGCTTGCGAACGAACTGCAGTATCACTCAAATAGTGATTTTGACGTAGTGGTTCAACAGGCAGGGCAAACGTTGGTTATTCGTCAGTTGTTGATTGAGCAAGCGAAACAAAATGGTGTGGATGTTACTGCCGATAATGAGGAGCAGGGTATCGGACAGCTATTGGCAGATAAAGTCGTTTATCAAGAGCCTAGCGAAGAGGATTGCCTGCGCTATTTTCAAAATAACCGAGAAAAATTTGTCACCGCTCCGCTATTGGAGGTTGACCATATTTTACTTCCGGCTTCAGCAGAAGATGAAGAGGCCAAGGAAGTTGCTAGACAAAATGCTGAAAACATATTGGTACAGTTATCACAAGACATTAGCTGTTTCGCCGAGTTAGCGAAAAAGTACTCTGCTTGTCCCTCAAAAGAAACGGGCGGCTCGCTTGGGCAGATCAGTAGTGGCCAGACGGTGCCGGAGTTTGAACAGCAACTGATGCAACATGGTGAAGGACTGGTTGAGCAGCCACTGGCTTCACGCTACGGTTTTCATGTCGTGAATATTGCCAGGAAAGTGGATGGCAAGCAGCTCGACTACAACATGGTTGCCGACAAGGTTAAAGGTTACTTAGTTCACCGAGCTTCTAGACTCGCCATCCAAGCCTATATCCATGGGCTGGTAGAGGTTGCCGAAATCGAAGGGATAGAGGTGGGTTTTGCACCTGAGCTAAATATTCATCTATAGGCTTTAATCCTATTACTCAACTGTCGTTTGGGTATAACCGCATGTCTCAGCCCCTACCGTTAATAACGTAGGGGTTTTTTTCTCTAAATGATCCCACCGCCATCGCGATAGACAGCAGAATGATGGCATTGAAGAACACCGGTACGATGATGAAGTAGTACCCCAGCTCGTGAACCGTGTTACCACCAATGACCGCAGTGACCGCTGTCGCGCCCCCTGGCGGGTGCATAGAGTCGGTAAAGTGCATCGCTAACATCGCGAGTCCAATAGCCACTGACGAGGCGACAACAGCATTCGGAATTAAAAAATAGCAAGTGATGCCAATAAAGGCGGCAATCAGATGGCCACCAATCAGTGGCCATGGCTGAGAGACAGGGCTGTGGGGAATGGCAAATATCAGCATGGCCGACGCCCCGGTAGAGGCGAGTACCATCGGCATATCGTTGGCTTCTAAAATGCTGTTACTGAAAAAGGAGGCGCAAAGGGTGGCAAAAAATGCCCCAATGATTGATGCAATGACTTCGGTGTTGGACATTTTTTTCATAAGTACTGGCGGCTCATTCTCACCTGCTAATTAGTAATAAGCATAGTTTAGGAATAGGGAATTACTAATTAATTCAAGGTGAATAGTGGCGCAGAGAATGGATTTTAGTAGTTGTTTTTGGGGGAGATATGTCGATTTATATTTGCTGGTGGGGGCAGTTTTGAAGGTGATAGATATTAGCTGGAAACGGATCTCGGGAGAGGGAGGAAGCAAAGGGCATCTGTTAGCTGTATAAGATGCCCGGTCACTTCACTGAAGCCTAACTTTTGGCTCACACTAGATATTTGACTCTATCTCAATCGGACTTTCTTTACGGTCAAATACTACGTATCTTCCAACACCATTGCCCGTTTCTACATCATTGGCCATCTTATTCAAAAACTGTTCTGCATCGTTTGAGCTAGGAGCTTGACCCTCTTCACCACTTAAGCTGGCAATGAAAATGAAGTTCCAAGTCTTATTGATGTTGTCAGCTTCCTCAACCAGATCGCTAAAGGAAGCGATCTCTTCAGGTAACTTATCGACACACATTACTGGGCTAATGGTGCCTTTTTGATGTTTTTTACTTTTTTTCGGATTAACGGACTCGGCATTAGCAAACAGCAGCAAGAGTCGTTGTGGATTAGATTGATTCTTTGTCATTTTTAGTAATTCGTCGAAATTCGCAATCATCGTATTTTTACTCATCTAGGTAGTTGTTTTAGTTATGTTTGAACATTGCTATTACAAGTAGCAGCATTAAGATCCAGAATCCGGATAGGAGTTGCCAAAACAGGATTTGGCTCTTGTTCTTTCGGATTTGTGGATCGTCTCTTAAGTAATTTGAATTAGGATTTTTAAGATCCTTCAGAAAGTCAGCTATACGCTGATATCTATGCTCTAAATCAAACATGACACCGCGCTGCAGCGTTCTATCAAACCAGACAGGGATCATCGGGTTTAGACTGTTGGCAGGAATATAGCGTAATCTGTCATACTCAAATGCCGTTTGGCATTCTTCAATTTTTTTCCCATAGGGGAGTTCGCCACAAAACAGTTCATAAGTAATCGTGGCCAAGGCATAAAGATCGCCTTGAATGCCGGTATTTTTTCCAAGAAGATACTTGGGGTCGGAGTAACTGGCGGTGCCAAGCACCCCCTCGTGTTCCAGTGGAATAAATATTTCAGCGACTCCGGCAACAAATACTGAGCCGAAATCAACAATTTTGATATTCAGAACGCTGTCAATGATGATATTGGCTGGCTTTAAGTCTTGGTGTATGGTTTCCATCTTATGGAATTCATTTAAGCCTTTGGCAATCTCTTCGACAATGGATATTGCAGTCTTAGGCTTTGGAAAGCGATTTTGCTGCATCCATTTATCGAGTGATATGCCGTCGACATATTCCATCAGATAGTACAGACAGGTTCTTTTTCTTTTCTGCTCAATGACCTTAACCACGTAAGGGCTATTGATCCTTTTTCCGATCCACTCCTCCTGTATAAACCGGTCAATATAGCCTGCGTCATCCTCGAAATTAATCGAGGGCGTTTTCATGGCCATCAGTTCACCCGTGTCAGTATCTTTCACTAGGTAAATTTGGCTTCTGCTACTGGCAAACAGCTCTTTAATAACCTTATATCCATCTAACTTTACCCCCGTGTCTAATGGTGGTGGAAAAGGTAGCATGGTTAGCTTGGAGTTGTAGTCATTGAGACTTTCATTGGGGAGAGATGTCACTTCTCCAATGACGCCACTTACGTTGTCATCACTGCCATTTTCTAGTGCCAAGTAGACTAATTTGTCGATTTTTTGCTGTGGAGAGGTTGAGTCTGACAGGGTGTTTACTAGATTTTCCTCATCTACAAAGTCATGGATACCATCTGAGGTTAGCAGGAGTTGGTCGCCCTTGATTAAATTGAGACTGCTGTAATCAATTTGTAAGCAGTTATCCATCCCTAATGCTCTGGATAGAAAGCTCTTTCCTGAAGCGATACTGGCAATATGGTCACGGGTCAGCTGGCTAAGGCTACCGTCTCGAAATAGGTAAGCTCGGCTGTCACCAACGTGGAAATAGTGGCAAGTTTGAGACTTAATCACGAGTCCGGTAAACGTTGTCAGATAGCCTTTCTCTTCGCTTGCAAATTCATGGCTACGTTTGAAAAGTGTAATGTTAATGCTGGAGAGGAGCTTTTGTCCGGCATGTTTTACAGACCAGGTATCTGGGGTTGGGTAATAATCTTCAATAAAGCGTTTTACTGCCGTTTCGCTGGCATCCTTGCCTGCTTCAGCACTGCTCACACCATCGGCAACGACGAGAGCAATCCCTTTACCTTCCAGTAGTCTTTCTTCTGATGGAGAAAAAAATCCAACAGCATCTTCATTGATCTCTTTCAAGCCGCGGGTGCTATGGCTGGCGAGATCGATGGTAAGCTTATTTGACTTTTTTTTATGGGTCATAGCCAATCCTGAGATGCTGTTGACTAGGCAACCACAACCACTGGTTGCCGTCTGCTTGTCACTAATCGACATCAATTAGCTCAACAGTACCGTCTTCATTAACTTCCGCCATATGACCTTTTGGCTCACTAAGGAAGAGTACAGCTAAGAACATCACGGCTGACGAAGCGGCGATGACCATAAAGAAGGTACTGTAATCAACAAATGACAACACGGTTAAATAGATCACCGCACCGACATTGCCGTATGCTCCCGTCATTCCGGCGATTTGACCTGTCATTCGACGTTTAACCAGTGGCACGATGGCAAATACTGCTCCTTCACCTGCTTGAACGAAGAAAGAGCAGACCATAGTTGCCATCACTGCGAAGGGGATAAACCAGGTTCCGTCTATCTGACTCAGCATGGCATAGCCTAATGTTAGACCCCCAATGAAAATCATCAAAGATTGGCGGCGACCAAATTTATCACTGAGCCAGCCTCCAGTGGGGCGAGCAACTAGGTTCATAAAGGCGAATCCAGAGGCTAACAGACCCGCTTTAACAGGATCCAGACCTTCGAATGTATCTAGGAAGAACAGTGGTAGCATGGATACTACGGCAAGTTCGGAACCAAAGGTGACAAAGTAGGCGACGTTCAGGATTGCAACTTGTTTAAACTCATACTTATCAATATCAGGGACACCGTGGGTGAGGTTTTCCTTATTGACGCGCCAGATTGAATTGAGCTGTATAAAGAATAAAGCAGTAAGACCCACCCACATCATGTACATGGTTTCTGTTGCATAGAGGTTGACGCCAGCAGGAGATAGCTTCCACGCTAAAACGGCCAGTGCGATATACATTGGCACATTCATGCCTAGGTAGAAAAAGAAGTCTTTCCAACTGGTGACTTCAAGTCCACCAGATTTTTTGGGTTTAAAGTAGGTCGAGCCTTTAGGGGTATTGCGGGCCATTATGTAGAAAAAGATACCGTAGAGTCCTGCTGCGACACCCGTTAGCCCTAGGGCATAACGCCATCCGTCGTCACCACCAAAAGCATAGGCTATGGTAGGTAATGTCATCGCAGCAGCTGCCGAACCAAAGTTACCCCAACCGCCATAGATACCTTCAGCAATACCTACCTGTTTTGCTGGAAACCATTCACCCACTAAACGGATGCCGATCACGAAGCCCGCGCCGACAAAACCGAGTAAAAATCGGAAAAAGGCCAACTGTTCAAAGCTGGTCGCCGTGGCGAAGGTGAGACAGATCCCCGAGGAAAGGATTAACAGGCTGCTATAAATGATCCGCGGACCAAACTTGTCGACGAGGATACCGATAATGATCCGCGCCGGAATCGTCAATGCCACGTTCAGGATGAGCAAAGCCTTGACTTGATCACTTGTTAGGTCAAAAGCCTCTTTGATAAAGACCATCAAGGGGGCGTGACTGAACCACACCACAAAGGATAGGAAAAACGCAAACCAGGTAATGTGGAGCATTTTTATTTTAGGATCCGCCAAATTTAGCAGATTCATTCTTCCGTTATTTTGCATACGTCGACTCCAGAAGGTTTTATACGCGAAATTATGTAGTTGTAATGCACGGTATTGTTGATCACGTGTTGAAAAAGTGTGTTGATCTGCGTCAATTGTGGCACGGTTGTGTGATGGATGTCTCGAATTATTTTTATGCGTGATTTTCACCGGGGGCGTGTTTTTAACAAAAATGTAAGGTGAGGAAAGTATTAGTTTTTACTCTAAATTAGCACCAAGGGAGAAAGTTGAAAGCTCAACTAAAGACCATGAAAACAGAGCTTCATGGTCTCTCAGGTATTGCTGGAGGCTTGTAAATTATAACCGCGATGTTGTAGGAGACATTCGTTTCTTAAATACAATATCGGCAATACAGAGCAGTAAGCCTAACCAGATCAAGCTAAAGCTTGCCACCTTCACCGGTAATAACACCTCGCCAAATATCATCACGGCCAGCAAGAACTGAATGCTGGGCTCTATATACTGAATAAAGCCAATCATGATCAGACTGATCTTCTCCACTGCAAGAGAGAACAGAACCAATGGGATTAGGGTGACTGGCGCTGAGAGTAGGTACAGCAAAATCTTACTGTTGTCATCTGAATATAAAACGGAAGTTTGATGCCATAGATCGCTCATGATCAAGCACAGGGCAAAGGGTAGCATCAAAATCAGCTCAATCATCATGATGCTTAGCGCGTCTAAATCGACGAATTTCTTCATCAAACCGTACAGGGCAAAAGTGCCACCCATGATGATTGAAAGCCAAGGCAACTCGCCATAATAGAGCACTTGTAGACCAATACCAGCAATAGAAAGTGCTACGGCAACAGACTGAAGAGTCGACAGTTTGTCCTTGAGGAATAGTACGCCCAAGGCAATCGAAAAAATCGGGTTCATAAAGTAGCCTAAACTGGCTGCTAGCACTTGCCCGTTGGTCACTGCCCAAGTGAAGCTATATAACGAGGTGAGGTTAAATATCCCGGCTAAAAAGCAGATTAACAAGACTCTTCTGTTGCGCATTGCTGCCCATATTTTTGCCATCGGAAGAGATTTAGCTTTAAGTAACAGGTAAATACAGGGAATGGAGAATAATATCCGAATCGATAATAACTCGAGCACATTGGCACTGGGGATAAATTGAAAATAGAGCGGCAGTAAGCCCCAAGCCAAAAAGGCACAAACCGCGATTGAATTACCAGAAAACAACATAGGGCGCTTCTCATCATAAAAGGAGACCGTGTATGTTGGTCTCCAACAGGCTTGAACGATTATTAACTAAATCACTCACTCGGTAATTGATCTCGAACTAGTTCAACCCAAAATTTGACGCTAACCATCAGTAGCTCGTCGTTAAAATCATAATGTGGTAGGTGTAGCGCGACGCTCCCTTTCTCTCCTTTGGTGCCATTGACGACCAATATATAGCAGCTAGCCACTTCACGTTGCATGAAGGAAAAATCTTCCGAGCTACAGTAGGGTTTGCACTTATCGTTAAGTGTATCGATGGCGGTAAAAGATCTCTATTTCAGCCATAGTAACTTAATGCTTTAGTGCCTACAGCAAGATGAAAAGCCAGAAGCTTAATCTAGATTAAGGACTTTGCTCTGTTTTGCAGGTAATATCCAGTATCTGCCGCTTGTTGTGCCTTTTAAACGAGGTGTCGCACGAAGAATTCAGCGATGACACATTAAACATTAGCTATCTGACAGCCATGCCTTATTGCATGGCTGTTGTGTTTTTGATCTTTGGCAAGGCTGGTGGATAGCCGACATACCAATCTGCAACAGCGATTGGTATAAATTGATTTTTAAGAGGATTGCACTTGAGCACTTTGTTTTCACCCGCCCGGATTGGCAAGATGACACTGAAAAACCGCTTTGTGAGAAGCGCGACTTGGGAAAATATGGCGACGGAAGATGGCCATATGACCGACAAGTTATATTCGGTGTATGAAGAGCTGGCTAAAGGCGAGGTGGGATTGATTGTCACGGGCTATGCCAATATTGTCGCCGAAGAGAAGCCCAATGCTGGCATGATGGGTATGTATAACGACTCGTTTATCGCTGAATACCAGAAGCTGACCGAGTTAGTGCATAAGTATGATTCGAAAATCGTTATGCAGCTGGCGTATGGCGGCACTAAGACCACCTACAATGTGGGTGAGCGAGTGATCTTCGCCCCGAGTGCAGTGGCAGAGCGCGGCACCCAAACACTGGGTAAGCCAATGACCAAAACTGAGATAGACTATATCGCCTCAGCATTTGCACTGGCGAGCCGCAGAGCCCAAGAGTCCGGCTTTGATGGCGTTGAGATCCATGCGGCGCACACTTACCTGATTAACCAGTTCTTGAGTCCCTACTATAATCAGCGTGAAGATGAATACGGCGGCAGCCTTGAGAACCGTATGCGTTTCTTGCTGGATATTTACACCGAGATCAGAAAGCGAGTTGGCGAGAGTTATCCTATTTTAGTCAAGTTAACCGCATCGGAGTTTTTCGACGGTGGCTTAACTTTTGATGAAACTCGTCTTATCTGTAAGAAGCTAGAGTCGGTAGGTGTTGATGCCATTATAATTTCTGGCAACATTCATGGTAACGCCTGTACGGTAGTCGGTGAGTCGTTTGACGGTCACGCTATTCAACAGGAAGGCTACTTCCGTGAATATGGCGCCGTTATAAGCCAAGAGGTAAATCTACCAATTATTACCGTTGGCGGACTTGCCGATTTCTGTGCCATCGAAGAGATCGCGGCGACCACCAATATTCAGTTCTTTGCGCTTTCAAGACCTTTGCTTGCCGAGCCACAGCTCATAAAGCGTTGGTCAGATGGCCGTAGAGCGGAAGTAGATTGTGAGCGCTGCTCAAAATGCCGCACTAAACGTGGTAATTTCTGTGTGGTGTATAAAAAGCGTAACGCCGCTTAAGCTTATGATTGCATGGTTGGCACGATTACTATCGTGCCAACCTCTTTATCTTTTTCCTAATTTTTACCCTAATGCTCCCCATCGTAGCCGCTTCGTTTTCGCTCAACTCCCAGCCCTACATTGCCGCTAAAATAAACATCACATTTATCTGTGAACAAAATGACCCATAGACACCGTTGGCAAGCCGTTTAGCCTACTTATGCGGCATTAATAATCCTTAGATAATGTTCGCTTATTTACATGTGAGATTTGCATCACAATTTGGATTGATTCGAGAGATAAGTTTGTCGACAGACAGCCTGATTAACATTATTTTATCCTAAGCCTATCTTAATCTTAATTTGGGCAACTTTCGGGTGTTATTAGGTTTACAAAAAGAACGGTTCACACACAATATTCATACTCTTCGACTTAGTATAGAACCTACCTGCTTTTTACGCGGCTAGGTCCTTGTGGCGTGCACTTAATCAAATCTGTATTTAGTTATTGCGGACAATAAAAATGAAAAAACACTTCGAGCTTATCGATAAGCCGACATTTTTCGGCGCACTATTACTGCTTTGTGCAGTTGTTATTCCCTTACTGTTGTTTCCAGCTGAAGGGGCTGAATGGATTGCAGTTGCTAAAACATTTATGACAGACAAACTAGGCTTTGCTTATTTGGGTCTGGGTTTAGCGGCATTTTTCTTCATGATCTATATCGTTTTCTCTGATATCGGTCAGATCAAACTGGGTGATCCTGATGAAAAGCCTGAATTTGCACTGGCGTCTTGGGCGGCAATGTTATTTTGTGGCGGTATCGGTGCCAGTATTTTGTACTGGGGCACCATTGAGTGGGCCTATTATTACCAAAATCCGCCTTTTCAGTTAGAAGCGGGTAGTGAAGAAGCGGTACGTTGGGCTGCCACTTATGGTCTGTTCCACTGGGGACCCATTGCTTGGTGTATCTATATGATCCCAGCTATTCCAATCGCTTACTTCTTCTATGTACGTAAACAGCCTGTATTAAAAGTCTCTGCTGCTTTAATGCCTGTTATTGGTGAAGCCAATAGCTTTGGTAAGCTAGGTAAAGTGATCGACATTCTGTTTATCTTCGGCCTATTGGGCGGAGCGGCAACCACCTTAGGTTTAGCGGCACCACTGATTAACGAAGGCATTAGTTACCTGTTTGGTATCCCTGCGACGACTGGCAGCCAAATTTTAGTGCTGATGGTATGTACTGCTATCTTTGCTTACTCTTCTTACATGGGGATGGACAAAGGCATTAAGATTTTAAGTAATATTAACTTCTGGGGTGCCCTAGGCTTACTACTGTTTGTACTGGTTTGTGGCCCAACAATCTTCATGTTGGAAACAGGCTTAGATTCAATCGGTCGTATGTTGTCTAACTTCTTTGTTATGGCGACTTGGGCAGAGCCTTTTGGTGGTATGGGTACCTTTGAAGACACGCATTTCCCACAAGACTGGACCATTTTCTACTGGGCGTGGTGGTTAGTCTTTGCACCTAGCATGGGTCTATTTGTTGCGCGTATTTCACGTGGTAGAACGATTAAGCAGATGGTGTCTGGTGCCGTATTCTTCGGTTCACTAGGTTGCTCTATGTACTTCATCATTCTTGGTAACTACGGTTTATCACTGCAGTTATCTGGTCAATTAGATGTGGTGAGCATTCTTAATGCAGAGGGCGCGACTCGCGCAATCTTCGCAATTTTAGAAACGCTGCCATTTAGTACATTGATCATCGCACTATTTACTCTGTTATGTGTGATTTTCACTGCGACAACGTTTGACTCTATCTCATATATTTTGGCGTCAGTTGTGCAAACTAACGTAACTGAAGATCCAATGCGTTGGAACCGTTTGTTCTGGGCTTTCACCCTATCATTTATGCCTTCGGCACTGATGTTTATGGGCGGTTTAGCCACATTGCAAACAGCGGCCATTGTCGGTGGTTTACCGCTATTGATTATTGCGGTGATGCTGATGATCTCAGGCGTTAAGGCGGCGATGTTAGATTTAAGCCATCAAGATAACTATGTGGATCCTGTGATCAATATTTCAGATCTACCCGATGTTGATCCTTGGAGTAAAGAAGGTCAGGCACTGGCACGTTTTGAAGCTTTACGTGATAAAGCGATTAATGCAGCGGATTTAGAGCGTGAAGCCAATGATGCAATCTGGATGCTGAAAAAGCAATTGCGTAGAGAAGCGTTAGCCCGTGGAGAGTCGAGTGTAGAGTTAGGTGATGCACCCGATGAGATCATCGAGCAGCTACGCCAGTTAACAGATGATTCGATGAAGGCGAAAGAAGCCAAACTTGCAGCATCTGAACTTGCACAAGAAGCGCGTGTAGCCTTCGATGCGCTAATGCGTGATAAAGAACAAGAGGAAGCCTTGTTAGCCCAAGAAGAAGTTAAGCTAGCAATTCAAGCAAGACTGAATACGCCGAACTAACAGGTATATTGTTAGCGCCGTTTGGCGTATTAGCTCTATGTCAGTAAAAGGATTTACTGACATATGACCTTAAGTTTTAGATACAAAAAAGCCGCTTAATAAGCGGCTTTTTTATTTGTAATCAACTAATTACCTCATGGTGACAAATTCCTCAGATCCAGTTGGGTGGATAGCCACAACCGCATCGAAATCTGCCTTAGTTGCGCCCATCTTCATCGCTACGCCGAAGCCTTGTAGAATTTCATCCATACCGTAACCTATGCCGTGAATACCCACGACCTTCTGGTTATCGCCGGCGCAGATTAGTTTCATCTTACAAGCCTGACGATGAGCGGTTACTGCTGTGTACATAGAGGTGAAGCCTGAGGTGTATACCGTCACGTTATCTTCGCCGTACTCAGCCTTGGCTTCAGGCTCGGTTAACCCCATGGTGCCGATGGCTGGGTGGCTAAATACGACAGTTGGAATGCAGCTGTAATCCATCTTGGCGTCTGTCATGCCGTTAAATAGGCGCTCTGACAGTAAACGGCCCGCTTTAACTGCGACAGGCGTTAGCTCTACGCCGCCCGCCATGATATCACCAACACAGTAAATGCCCGTGTCCGTGGTATTTTGCTGCTCATCGGTGATCACATAGCCTTTTTCGTCTAGCTTAACCTTGGTGTTTTCAAGGCCGATGTTTGCTGTTGATGGCTGACGACCAATAGCCCAGATCAGGCAGTCGATATCATAGCTTTCGCCATTTTCAATTTTAAGGGTTAAGCTACCATCACTGTTTTTGGTGACCGACTCAGGCACACTGTGAGTATGCAGCGTAGGGCCGTCAGTGGCCATAGACTCCATCAGCGCTTCACTTAGCATAGGGTCAAAGTTACGTAGTGGGGCGTGCTTACGCACAAACAGGTGAGTATCGCTACCTAGAGCTTGCAGTACGCCAGCCACTTCAACGGCAATGTAGCCTGCACCAATCACCGCAACGCGTTTTGGTTGCTCGGCTAATGCGAAGAAACCATCTGAGTCGATACCGTGCTCGGCGCCAGGAATATTTGGAATGGTGGCTGCGCCGCCTGTGGCGATCAAGATATTGTCGGCGCTGTAGTGCTCGCCATTCACTTCGATGGTGCTGCTGTCGACAAAACGACCGTAACCACGAACAAGGGTAACGCCATTGCTCTCTAGGCCGCGATCATATGAGCCGTGGATACGGTCGATATAGGCTTCGCGACTGGCAACAAGGGTGCTCCAGTCAAACTTATTCACGGTCACGTCGAAACCATAATCTTTAGCGTAAAGGTGCATAGCTTCGGCAACCTGAGCGCCATACCACATCACCTTTTTCGGTACGCAACCTACATTTACACAGGTGCCACCTAGCTCTTTTGCTTCGATAAGTAGCACTTTTGCGCCGCGCATGGCGGCTCTGTTAGCCGATGCAATACCGCCACTACCTGCACCAAGGCAGATATAATCAAAATGTTGAGCCATGTGTATCTCCAATAAAAGTTGCGAACCGATGGACAAAAGCAAACGAATATGGGCCTTCGTACCTGTAATTATCATTAATACGCTTGTTAGATCAAAAAGCGATGATCCAAGAAACGAACTAACTTTCTGGCCACATTTGCTAAATCAAGATTAGCCATTGTAGAGGTAAAATTTTATTTGAACCAGACCTTATCCGATGACAAATTGACAGAATTAGATGATATTTCTGAGCATTAAAAATATCGCTAGTCTGTTCACTATATCGGGATGATTTAAGTGGTCTTCAAATTTATTAGTCAAGGCTAAACTATTCTATGGTTTGCGATAGGGTTAGCGCCGGTATTGGCAAGAGGCGTGGTCACTCTGCTTGGGGCCTTCTGCGCCGCATTTCATGCACTGCCACTCATCTTGCCTGATGTTAAGTTCTGTCTGGTAGTGGCGATTGCGAGAGTTCACCCCAGCGCTAAGGTGGCGCTCTAGGCTGTTCATGCGGCCGTTAAGCCAGCGACAACCTGGGTCGTTGGCTACGCTGTTGCGACTGGCGAGTTGTTGCTTGCGACTCTTGTCTTTCTTAGGTGGACTCTTCTTCGCCACGCGGGCTTGCGTTGAGGAGCGCTTGGACTCTTCAATGGTTGGCGGCGAATAATTAAAGTCGCTTTGGGGCTTGCTTGGGATCTCGATAGGCTGCCCCTTATCGTTAAGCACGCTGCCTAAGACAAGTGAGGAGGTATCGGGGTCGCTGCTAAAGCAGCTCTGGCTATAAAATATGACAAACATGCCTATGACTAGGCGCAATAGAAGTAACATTCCCTGTTCCTTTTAATCGAGATTACTGTCCGTGTAATCGATAAGGTGGCGCGGCTTCACTCTTGCCTAAATTGGCGTTATTAAGCAAGAGCGAAAGCAGTTAGCTATGAGCTGTTAGTATAGCTAACTCTTGTTAACTAGAGGGGGTTAACTAGAAGCAGTTAATTAGAGGCCGTTAATTAGAGACGGTTAACTAGAAACCGTCGGCTAGAAATTCCAGCTTAAGTGTAGGCCGGCAAAGGTTTCATCAAGGCTGCCAGTGATACCATCATTACGCGCCTCAAGCTTAATATCTTCTTGAGCGATAGTGTGACTGATATGCCCAGACACAACGAAGTTATTAGGTAATAGGTACTCGGCTTCTACACCAAACTGAAAGTGGTTAGGGCCATCATGGTCTTCGGTGACATACTGAAAATCAAAACCTTGAGTAACATACGGGCTAACGCTTAAGCCGTCAGCCAGCTCCCAGTTACTGTGTAGGCTAACTTCGACAAAGTAGCCAGCAGCTTCGGTCGAATAAGTGTAGCTAACAGAGGGCACTAACCAATCAACGGCGGTGTATTCTAGTGAGCTAAACAGCTCGTTGTCATAAGCGCGTTCGTCGCCATAAAACTCTAGGCGCTGATAGCCGATACTACCGCTTAAGTTTTCACTAAGATCGAAGCCATACTCAATACCAAAATTCCATTCGGTATAGTGTTGGCTATCACCACGGCCCACGGTGGCATAAATATTAAAGTTGTCTTTTTGTACCGCTGCGGTTGCCCAATAGATGCCGCCTTTTTCTAGATTGTTGCGGCCTTCTGAGATGTATTTTGAGTCCCAACCAAGATCGATAAGCCCTTGAACTTGTCCGCTATCGTCTGAAGGTAGCTGCTCAATGACTTTAATAGTGTGGGAGTCATCGATGCTTACCGCGTCATCTGCAAAGGCTAAAGGGCTGATTAATAGTGTTACTAATGCTGTGTATAAGCTGGTTTTGTTCATTGTTAGACTCGAAATATTGGCGAAAGAAAGTGACCCTTGACATAGTAGTTTTTAATTGCTGAATGTAAATGATAATGGGACGTATTTGCGACGTGGTTTACAATATCAATATTGTGTAAAGTTTGCACGGGCGAAATTTGATCTAGATCCTAGATAAAGCTGTTTTTAGCTGTTAGAGCTGACATTATTTCCAAAGAATAATGGGCTAAATATTGAATAACCACTCGTTAGCCCTTATCTCTTAACTATCAACATAGAATGTTAAGGAATCATTGATGAGCAATCCTTTGCTAAGCAGCGCCAAGCTACCGCCTTTTTCAAGTATTAAGCCAGAACATATTCAGCCCGCTGTCGAGCAAGGTATTGCCGATTGTCGCCAAAAAATCGAAGAGGTGCTCAAGCATCAAGGTGAGTTTACATGGGATAACCTTGTGGCACCGCTAGAGGAGACGGATGATCTGCTAGGCAAGATCTGGTCGCCTATTTCGCATATGAATTCGGTGGTGAGTAATGAAGAGTGGCGCAAGGCTCATGATGCTTGCTTACCTCTATTATCTGAATACGGTACCTTTGTCGGTCAGCATCAGGGCTTGTATCAAGCTTACAAATCACTGGCTGAATCTGCAGAGTTTGCTCATTATTCACAAGCGCAGAAGAAGCTTATCGAAAACAGCCTGCGAGACTTTGAATTATCGGGCATTGGTCTAAGCGATAGCGACAAGTTGCGCTACGGTGAATTGGTTAAGCGTATGTCAGAGCTAACCAGCAACTTTTCTAATCAGTTACTCGATGCCACGCAAGCTTGGACTAAGCTGATCACCGATGAAGCCGATCTTAAAGGTTTGCCTGAATCAGCAACTGCAGCAGCTAAGGCGATGGCAGAATCCAAGGAGCTAGACGGCTGGTTGTTTACCCTGGATATTCCGTCCTACCTGCCAGTAATGATGTACAGTGAAAATCGCGAGCTTCGTGAAGAGTGCTACCGTGCCTTTATCACCCGCGCGTCGGATCAGGGTCCGAATGCCGGTGAGTTCGATAATGGTCCCTTGATGGATGAAATTTTAGTTTTGCGCCATGAGTTAGCGAATCTATTAGGCTTCGATAGCTTTTCTCATAAATCACTGGCGACTAAGATGGCTGAGTCACCAGCACAAGTCTTAGACTTCCTAACCGAATTGGCGGCCCGCTCTAAGTCGCAAGGCGAGACAGAGCTGGCAGAGCTAAAAGAGTTTGCTGAAAAAGAGTGTGGAGTGACAGAGCTCGAGCCATGGGATCTAAGCTTCTACGCTGAAAAGCTAAAGCACCATAGGTATGAGATCTCACAAGAACTGCTGCGTCCATACTTCCCTGAAGATAAAGTCTTATCGGGTCTGTTCTATACGGTATCACGTCTATTTGGTTTGAAAGTCGAAGAGCAAAAAGAGTTCGACAGCTACCATAAAGATGTGCGCTTCTTTCATATTACCGACAGTAACAATGAGCATCGCGGCAGTTTTTATCTCGATCTCTATGCTCGTGAAGGTAAGCGTGGCGGTGCATGGATGGATGACTGCCGTGCGCGCCGCATGACAGAAAATGGCTTACAAGATCCTGTGGCCTATTTAACCTGTAACTTTAACGCGCCAGTGGCGGGTAAGCCTGCGCTGTTTACTCATGATGAAGTCACGACTCTATTCCACGAGTTTGGCCATGGTATTCATCATATGCTGACCAAAATCGATGTGGGCGGCGTATCGGGGATTAGCGGTGTACCTTGGGACGCGGTTGAGCTGCCAAGCCAGTTTATGGAGAACTGGTGCTATGAGGAGGAGGCGTTGGCCGAGATCTCTGGCCATTACGAAACTGGCGAGCCATTACCTAAAGCTATGTTAGACAAGATGTTAGCGGCGAAAAACTTCCAGTCAGGCATGATGATGTTACGTCAACTTGAGTTCTCACTATTCGACTTTAAAATGCACCTAGAGTTTGATCCTGCTAAAGGCGCCGAGATCCAGCAAAAACTCGATGAGGTTCGTCAAGAGGTTGCGGTAATCGAGGCGGCAGAGTTCAACCGTTTCCAACATAGCTTTGCCCATATCTTTGCGGGCGGTTACGCGGCGGGTTATTACAGCTATAAGTGGGCGGAAGTGTTATCGGCCGATGCCTTCTCACTGTTCGAAGAGCAGGGGATCTTCAATGCAGAAACTGGACAGCGCTTCCTTGAAAACATCTTAGAGATGGGCGGTAGCGAAGAGCCAATGGAGCTATTCAAACGTTTTCGTGGTCGTGAGCCGCAAACCGATGCGCTGTTAAGACACAGTGGTATTAATGGTTAATAACAACCTCGATTAGTATTAACTGTCGATATCCATCTGTAAAAAAGGCGCTTAAAGCGCCTTTTTTACATGCGTCAGTTCACACTTGTTATCAGGTATGACCTCTGCTAGCCTTGCGCTTCATATTTAGGTTGCAAGCTGTGAGTCATCAATGAATCTCTATTTTAGGCTTATTTGGTTATTTCTTTGGCGTAAGCGCCACTGCAACAAGATCGACTTCTTAGGCACTAGCCGCTTGGCATATCGCGCACTGCCGACAGATTGTGATATCAATTTCCACCTGACTAATTCTCGTTATCCCGCGTTTATGGATCTCGCGCGTACCTATATGATGGCCGAGATGGGCTTCTTGAAACGTTTCTTAACGTTAGGCTGGATGCCTATCGTTAACGCTGCGGAATTTACCTATATCCGCGACATCAAGCCGTTCGCTAAGTTTGAAATTGAAACCAAGCTGGTGGGGTGGGATGAAAAGTATTTCTATATTGAACAGCGCTTCGTCAGTGAGCGCGGCTTACATTGTATTGCTCATGTGCGTGGCGTATTTGTCTGTAAGCGCAAGCAAGTGGCTATCACTACCATGCTTGAAGAAGTGGGCTTTAATGAGCCTGCACCTCAATTGCCGCCAGAGGTGATTAAGTGGAAGAGTTTTTTGCAGCTTAAGAAAGAGTGCAACCTCCCAAGCCCTACGGGGGAGCCGATAGAATTTAGAGCGGCGAGTTAAGTGTGCACTACCTGCTCATTTTGGCCTGTTGTGGCGAGGGTGAGCTCGATCTCTTCTATCACTTGGTTTACTGAACCGCGTAACTTGGCTTGGATCCAGTAGCGACCAATGTGTTCATAGTCTAACAATTGCAGTCGACTCTCCAGTGTTTTCAGGCAGGGGATGAATGCACAATCGGCGAGGGAAAAGCTTTCGCCACAAACCCAGTGGTTATTGGCTAGGCGGCGATCAAAATGTTCTAAGCTAGTCAGCATCGCCCTTTCTAACCGCTTGGTGTAGAGCTGATTATTGCTGGATCTAACGGCCTGTAACCAGGCATCAATCTCTCTGTCTAGTTGGTTGTCGCTTAACCTATCATAGAGCCTGACATACAGGGCTTGAGTCTTGTCTATTGGGATAAGTTGGGTGCCGGAGCTAATATAGTTGTCTATATATTCGATAATAATGCTGGCGTCGTTAAATGACTCTCCAGCTCGTACGTGTAACAGTGGCAGTTTAGACGCAGCATTAAGTTGCTGAAAACTGCGTCTACTAAAAGCGTCGCCAAGGTCGATGATGTGCGGGTTGAAGCTTGCCTGTTTCTCATAGAGAGCAATAAGCGTTTTTTGTGACTGGCGTGCCAGCGGATGGTAATACAGATCCATAGCCGATGAGGGTTCGTTAAATGCAAAGGTTATTATTAACTCTAGTCGTTAACACTGGGACTCTCAATGTCAGTGACGGTGGGGGCTCTGGGCTATTCAGATCTTTGAGTGATAAAGATATGCCGCTTCAACTGTTTAGTGAATATAAGGGATGGCTTAATTTATTTAATCTCTAATTTTGAAGAGTGAAAAGTATGAGCAAAATTGAATCGTTTGCTGCTATCTATGCCAGAGCATCGCAGCGAAAAGGGGGCGACCAAAGCCTAGGAAGCCTGTTACCGACAGGCCTTCGCAGCGAAGAGATAGAACAATTTTCCGATGCTGTTCTGTTATCTGAGATCAGCAAGAAGGTGTTTCAGAGTGGTTTTGTATGGCGGATTGTCGAAGCCAATTGGCCGGAATATGAGAAAGCCTTCTTTGGCTTTGAGCCATTTAAAGTGCTGATGTTGTCGCCGGAACAGTTACAAGATCGCGCAAGTGATCCTAAATTGATCCGCCACCTCAAAAAAACCATGGCGATCTATGACAATGCCCATATGGTGAATGATCTTGCGGGTGAGCACGGCAGTTTCGCCAAGTTTATTGCAGACTGGCCGAGTGAAGATATTACCGGACTTTGGGCCGAGCTTAAACGTAAAGGTGCTAGGCTCGGTGGTAACACTGGCCCTTACTTCCTACGCTCTATGGGCAAGGACACCTTTCTATTAACGGCTGATGTGCAAGGGTATTTGAAGAGCCACGGCCTCGTGGATTACGGCTTTAGCTCTAAGGCAGGATTGAAGCAGGTGCAGAGCGTGTTTAACCACTGGCAGCAAGAATCGGGTCGTAGCCTAGCCGATATCAGTAGAGTCTTAGCCTGCAGTGTTGGTGATAATCGTGTTTAAACTAAAACCTGTATTTTGAGATGAGTTAGTCGGCATAAAAACCTTTTAAATTAACGAGTAATACTAGATTAATGTTAATGCTTTAATTGTTAATCATACTTGTTCGAACGCTGAGTTAACAAACTGTGTTTATACACCCACCCATTAACAACTATTAAACATATGCGGCTGATTTCATGTAAAAATTTTCATTACCTTACAATTTAAACTAGGAGTTCTCCTTGTTGACTCATGGACATTGTGAGATAAAGGTGCGTTAAATATTCGACAACAATTTATGCTTCCAAAGGTGGATTTGATGGCACTTTCTGCTTTCAAAAAATATTACCGAGTAGATGGCTTTTATTAGGAGTTCTCATGCGGCAAATAGTGAAAATTGCCTCTGTTTTAAGTGTGGCGTTATGGATAAGTGGCTGTGAGCAAAAACCTGAACAGGGGCCGCAACAGCGTGGACCAATGGAAGTGGGGGTTATAACTATTGCTGCTAAGCCTCAATCAATCATGGTTGAATTACCGGGTCGTAGTAAGTCTTATTTAGAGGCTGAAGTGCGTCCACAGGTAAGCGGTATTATTATGGAACGTGGTTTTGTTGAAGGTAGGGATGTCGAAAAAGGACAATCTTTATATCAGATCGAGCCATCAACCTACGAAGCAGCACTCGTTAGTGCTAAAGCCGATCTTAAGAGTGCGCAAGCGGGTCTCGTTTCGGCTAAAGCAAAGGCACTGCGTTTTGAAAAACTAGTCAAGCTTAACTCAATCAGTGAGCAAGATTATGATGAAGCGGATGCGGCTTACAAAGAAGCTCTAGCACGTGTAACGGTTGCTGAAGCGAATATTAATACTGCTCAAATTAATCTAGAGTACACCAAGGTAACGGCGCCAATCTCTGGCCGTATCGGTAAGTCTGATGTGACTGCTGGTGCACTTGTTACCGCAAATCAGAGCCAAACCTTGGCGACGATTCAGCAACTTGACCCAATGAATATCGATATCGCTCAGTCAAGCACGCAGATGCTGCGTCTTAAGTCTCAGCTAAAGCGTGGTCAAATTGAGGCTGCGGCAAATGCCAATGTTGAGCTGATTTTAGAAGACGGTACTCCGTACCATCATACTGGTGTGTTGCAGTTTGCTGAGGTGACGGTCAACGAAAATACCGGTTCGGTGATTATCCGTGCAGAATTTCCAAACCCAGACGGTGTGTTGATGCCTGGCATGTATGTACGTGCAGTATTGAATACGGGTACCGATCCTGAAGCGATTCTTGTCCCACAAAAAGCCATCACTCGTAATACTAAGGGACAGGCTGTGGCTATGGTTATTGAAGATGGCAAGGTTGCAGCGCGCATCGTGACTACAGCTGAAGTGATTGACAATCAATGGCGTATTACCAGCGGCCTTAAAGTAGGCGAACAGCTAATCGTTGAAGGCCTTCAAAAAATTCGTCCTGGAGCCCCTGTTAAAGCGGGACCTTTGGCCGCTGATAAGAAACCAGAAACACAACAGAAATAGGATAGGGTTATGGCACGTTTCTTTATCGATCGCCCTATTTTTGCATGGGTGATCGCTATTATTGTGATGCTGGCAGGTGTGCTCTCTATTGTGGGCCTACCCGTATCTCAGTACCCGAGTATTGCACCGCCGTCGGTTGTGATTAGCGCCGTTTATCCTGGTGCATCGGCTAAGACGATGGAAGACTCGGTAACTCAGGTTATTGAGCAGCGAATGACAGGTCTTGATAACCTGCGCTACATTTCATCGACCAGCGATAGCTTTGGTAATGCGCAAATTACCTTAACCTTTAACGCCGAAGCCGATCCTGATATCGCGCAGGTACAGGTGCAGAACAAGCTACAGCTTGCTATGCCACTATTACCGCAAGAAGTTCAGGCACAGGGTGTTAACGTAACTAAGTCGAGTGCTGGTTTCTTGATGGTAGCTGCCTTCGTATCTGAAGACGGTTCACTGGATAAAAATGATATTGCCGATTATGTGGGTTCAAACATTCAGGATCCGCTAAGCCGTGTTCCTGGTGTGGGCACTATTGAGCTATTTGGTGCGCAGTATGCAATGCGTATCTGGCTTGACCCACTAAAATTGACGCAATTTAACCTAACAAGCCAAGATGTTATTAGCTCGATTCGAGAGCAAAATGCTCAGGTTTCAGCGGGGCAGTTAGGTGGTGCACCATCGCTACCGGGCCAAGAGCTAAACGCGACAGTATCGGCTCAGAGCCGACTACAAACGGCCGAACAGTTCCAAAAAATCATCATTAAAGCCGATACTTCGGGCGCTAAGGTGTTCCTAGAAGATGTGGCGCGTGTTGAGCTGGGTGCTGAAAGCTACGCAGTTGAGTCATTTTATAACGGCAAGCCTGCAGCTGGTATTGGTATTCAGTTAGCAACGGGTGCAAACGCATTGGCTACGGCTGAAGGTGTACGTGCAAAGATTGCCGAACTGAAGCCTTTCTTCCCTGAAGGGATGGAAGTGGTTTATCCATACGACACCACACCATTCGTTGAGAAATCAATTGAAGGTGTTGTATATACACTGCTCGAAGCTGTGGTGTTAGTATTTTTGATCATGTACCTGTTCTTGCAGAACTTCCGTGCAACGCTAATTCCAACGATTGCAGTGCCAGTTGTTCTATTGGGTACATTTGCAATTTTGGCTGTAGCAGGTTTCTCTATTAACACCTTAACCATGTTCGCTATGGTACTGGCAATTGGCCTTCTGGTTGATGACGCGATTGTGGTGGTGGAGAACGTTGAGCGTGTGATGCAGGAGGAGGGGCTCAGTCCAATTGAGGCCACCAAGAAGTCGATGGATCAGATCACCGGCGCGCTGGTGGGTATTGGTCTAACGCTGTCTGCTGTATTTGTTCCGATGGCATTTATGTCGGGCTCAACAGGTGTGATTTACCGTCAGTTCTCAATCACGATTGTATCGGCGATGGCACTGTCGGTAATGGTTGCTATCATCCTGACACCAGCACTGTGTGCCACTATGCTTAAGCCAATTGCTAAGGGCGAAAGCCATGCAAAAACGGGCTTCTTTGGTTGGTTTAACCGTAAGTTTGATGCATTAACGTCTCGTTATGAAGCTAACGTTGCGGCAATGATCAAGCGTACTGGTCGCACTATGATGGTCTACCTTGCTATCACGGTTGCCGTGGGTTGGATCTTCATGCGTATGCCTACAGCATTCCTGCCAGACGAAGACCAAGGGATCTTGTTTACTCAGGCTATTTTGCCTGTCAACTCGACTCAGCAAGAAACCAAACAAGTACTTGAGCAAGTGTCTGACTACTTCCTAAACGATGAAAGTGCCAACGTTAAATCAGTATTTAGCGTATCCGGTTACAGCTTCGCGGGTATGGGTCAAAACATGGGTCTCGCGTTCGTCGGTCTTAAAGACTGGTCTGAACGTTCGAATCCAGGTCAAGACGTACAGTCAGTTGCTAACCGTGCCATGGCCAAGTTCTCGCAGATGAAAGAAGCCTTCGTGTTTGCCTTCGTACCGCCAGCGGTAATCGAATTGGGCACCGCTAACGGTTTCGATTTCTACCTGCAGGATAAGAATGGCCAAGGTCATGAAAAGTTGGTTGAAGCGCGTAACATGTTGCTGGGTATGGCAGCGCAGAATCCAAACCTAGTGGGCGTACGTCCAAATGGTCAAGAAGATGCACCACTTTACCAAGTTCATATCGATCATGGTAAGTTGCGAGCCTTAGGTATCGATATTGAATCGGTTAACAGCGTATTAGGTACTGCCTGGGGTGGTAACTACGTTAATGACTTTATCGACCGTGGCCGTATTAAGAAAGTATACGTTCAAGGTGAAGCTGAGTACCGTATGCAGCCAGAAGATCTTGATTCTTGGTATGTACGTAACTCTAAAGGTGAGATGGTTCCTTTCTCTGCCTTTGCTTCAGGCACTTGGGGATATGGTTCTCCACGTCTAGAGCGTTTCAACGGCTTACCTGCGATGAACATTCAAGGTGGTACAGCACCAGGTTACAGTACTGGTGCGGCAATGGATGATATTGAAGCTATGGTTAAGAAGCTGCCACCTGGATTTGGTATCGAGTGGAACGGTCTTTCTTATGAAGAGCGTCTGTCGGGTAACCAAGCGCCAATGCTTTACGCCTTGTCTATTGTGGTGGTATTCCTTGTACTAGCTGCACTATACGAGAGCTGGTCGGTACCATTTGCGGTAGTACTCGTTGTACCTCTGGGTATTATCGGTGCCTTGATTGCGATGAATGGTCGTGGTTTACCTAACGACGTGTTCTTCCAGGTCGGTCTACTAACCACCGTAGGTCTAGCGACTAAGAATGCTATCTTGATTGTAGAATTCGCCAAAGAATACTATGAGAAAGGTGCTGGACTCGTTGAGGCAACCTTACACGCGGTTCGAGTGCGTTTACGTCCAATCTTGATGACGTCGCTAGCATTCGGACTAGGTGTTGTGCCGTTAGCAATCAGTAGTGGTGTGGGTTCAGGGAGCCAGAACGCCATTGGTACTGCGGTACTTGGCGGTATGATGAGCTCGACCTTTATGGGTATTTTCTTTATCCCAATCTTCTTCGTGATTGTTGAGCGTATGTTCAGTAAGCGCGAGCGAGATGCAGCTAGAGCAGTAAAAGCGGAAGCCAAAGCGGCGAAAGCTAACAAATAGCCTTAGGGTTATATCGTTAATGCGCTAAGACTAAAAAGCCCAGCAGATGCTGGGCTTTTTGTTATCTTAAATATAGAGCGCTCGCAGGCTCGCTGCGAGGACGGTGCTGCGCACCTACTAGGACCTAGGTTCTAGGACGCCAACAAGTTGGCTGCGAGGAAAAGCGTAAAAGCATCTCAAAAGCTGACCCATTGAGCTTGATATCTTTTGCCTGTCGCTTTTCCGTCTTAGCTTTCCCTAGGACCTATCTGTTGCTTTTCCTAGGACCTCGAACCTATCTTCTAATCCTTTCCGTCTTAGCTTTTCCTAGGTCCTAGAACCTCGCACCTAGGACCTAGGACCTACTTTTTAAGCTTTTCCTAAGACCTAGAATCTATTACAACCTGTGGCGAATTGGACAGCTTAGCAAAAGCTCATCGTTGTCGAGTGCGCGGATCTGACATTCGGTGTCAGTGATCAAGCCGTATGAGGCGCGGCTGTCATTGCGCGGAATGGTGGTTGAGCCAGGATTAAACAGCAATATATCGTCGCGATATTCAGCTACGGCAATATGGGTGTGGCCATAGAGTAAACCGTCTCCCGCTTGCAGTGGTGGTAGCTTATCAGGACTATAAACATGGCCATGGGTTAAGAATAAGCGCATCTGCGGCATCAATATCTGAGCATATGTCTCGGTAATCGGGAATTGCAGTAGCATCTGATCGACTTCGCTGTCGCAGTTGCCACGAACAGCAATTATCTTATCTGCATAGGCATTCAGTGTCTCAGACAAGGCAACGGGGTCGTATCCCTCTGGGATAGCGTTACGTGGGCCGTGATTAAGCAGATCTCCGAGCAGAATCAAATAACGAGCACCGGATTGCTCAAAACGGGTGAGCATGGCTTTAGTTGCAGACAGAGATCCGTGTAGATCGGAGGCGATAAAAAGTTTCATGGGCTATATGCCTAGAATGATAAAACAGATCGTCAATATAGCCTTGTTTTTAGATAAATCTATTAATAATAAAACTTAACGGCTAAAAATCGATGAAACAGCTAGGGTCAACTAGAATAATCACAGGTATTGTTGTGGAGAGCTTAGTATCTCTTGTTAGCGGTAATGAATCGCTTTAGTCAGCAATACTCCCGTATAACAGCCAACTAACTTAATAGATAGAGGCGAATATGATACAGAGTTTATTCGAGCTAATCTGGCATGTGCTTAGTACGCTTAGTGGCATGGTGTGGCAGATTTATTGGCCGCTAGCCTTTGGATTAATGCTGTCATCAGTATTACGTAACATTCTGCCTCTCGATGTCGTGGTGAAACACCTAGGTAAAACCAATGGCAGAAGTCTTGTTCTGACGACTCTTTTAGGTATGGTTTCCTCCTCTTGCTCCTATGCTGCGGCATCCATGTCTAAAACGCTATTGATTAAGCATGCCACCTTAGCCAATTCCATGGCATTTCTCGTCGCGAGTACCAATCTGATTTTAGAAATGTTTATCGTGCTGGTTTCGCTGCTGGGCTGGCAGTTTTTGTGGGGGGAGATAAGTGGTGGCCTATTGCTCGTCGTTATCGTGGGCTTTATATTTCGTTTCTATCCCAAGGCGCAGTCTCGAGCATTGCGTGACAAATTACAGTCCGAAGAGAAAGGCGCTTCGACAGAGATGAAGTGCGGTGCGGCAATGCCGGGTATGGCTAAAGCAACTACAAATCCTGCGCCTAGCTCAAACTCACATAAGAATGATGTAGAGATGAAGTGTGGGGCAGATATGGCGGGTATGGCTAAAGCGCCTTCAGACCCTGCGCCTAACTCAAACTCACATAAGAATGATGCAGAGATGAAGTGTGGGGCAGATATGGCGGGTATGGCTAAAGCGCCTTCAGACCCTGCGCCTAACTCAAACTCACATAAGAGTGATGCAGAGATGAAGTGTGGCGCAGGTAAATGTGGTGCCGATATGTCTGGAAGCGATTCAGCACAAAATAAAACAACAGAGTCCCACTATATGGATAAGGTGCGTCGCAGTGCGGGCTATTTCTATATGGATTTAGGCATGATAGGTAAAGATATCATCATCGGTGTGGTGATTTCGTCGGTGTTGATAGCCTTGGTGCCAGCAGATTGGTGGCGAGAGTTATTCATTAGTAGTCAGGTTAATCTACCGGCTTGGTTGCACTCTTTACTGGATGTGCTGGTGGGCATTTTTGTCGCGGTCATTGCCTATGTGTGTTCTGTGGGAAATTTATTATTAGCAGCAGCACTTTGGCATGGCGGCATTTCGTTTGGCGGTGTTATCGGATTTATCTTGGCTGATGTACTAACCATTCCGATGTTGGGAGTTTATGCTAAATACTACGGGGCTAAACCGGCACGCTGGATAGGGGCTCTGTTATTTTTGAGTATACTTGCGACGGGTATCATCATTGATTTGATCTATATGAATGTAGATTGGTCGGCCTCGAAAGAGACTATACGAACTTTGCATCAAAGTGGCTTTGGTTGGAACTTCACCACCGTGATGAATGTTATCTTTATACCGCTATCGATTTGGTATTACCGTTTAGGTAAGAGCTGAGAAGGTTCTAGATACTAGGACGTTCGCAGGCTCACCTCTAGGAGATAGGTCCTAGGACGTTCGCAGGCTCACAGCTAGGTCGGTGCTACGCACCTGCGAGGAAAAGCTTAAAGATAACAGCGCTACATCTTGTGCTTTACTGTCTCAGCTTTTCCTAGGACCTAGTACCTCGAACCTAGGTCCTATCTTTTACTCCTTTCCGTCTCAGTCTTTTCTAGAAGTGACGAAGTCGCGTCCTCGCAGGGCGAAGCCCGACCTCGTCTTTGCACTTCCTAGAACCTAGGTCCTATCTTTTACCTTCTAAGGCGTATAATAAGTTGCAGAACCTGGCCCTACAGGCAATCCAAATCCAAATACCCAGATAAAGAAGAAGCTCGTCCAACCAATAAAGAACACAATAGTGTAAGGCAGCATGGTGGCGATAAGCGTACCTATACCTAGGTTCTTCTTATATTGCGACGCGACGGCCAAGATCAGGCCGAAGTAACTCATCATCGGGGTGATTAGGTTCGTCACCGAGTCACCGATTCGATAAGCCGCCTGAATGGTTTCAGGCGCATACCCCACTAACATCAACATAGGCACGAACACCGGAGCTGTCACTGCCCACTGCGCTGAGGCACTACCAAGCATTAAGTTGATAAAACCACACATGGCAATAAACACGACAAAAACTAACGGGCCAGTGAGACCTATTGCATTTAATGCGTCAGCACCTGCGACTGCCAGTACCGAGCCTAAGTTGGTCCAAGTAAAGAAAGCGACAAACTGCGAGGCAAAGAACACCAATACGATATACATGCCCATGCTGCTCATGCTGTGAGACATGGCGTTGATCACATCCACATCACGCTTCATGGTGCCAACTATTCGGCCATAAACGAGTCCCGGGATTGCAAAGCAGATAAAGATAAAGGCGACGATCCCTTTTAAGAAGGGAGAGCCTGACACTAGGCCCGTTTCAGGATTCCGAAGGGGGGCGCCTTCAGGTACAACGGTTAGTGCCAATAGTACCGACATGACTAAAACCGCCAGTCCTGCCGCCTTTAGCCCCTGCTTTTCGATGGCGCTTACACCATCCATCTTTTGTTCACCAAGGTCGCTTGCAGCCTCGCTCGGATCATACTTACCTAGCTTAGGTTCAACAATTTTCTCGGTGACGAATGCACCTAAAAAGGTGATGAGAAAGGTTGAGACGAACATGAAGTACCAGTTTGCTTCTGGGCCAACGGTGTAGTCGGGGTCGATCATCTGCGCCGCGGCTTCGGTGATCCCCGATAGCAGCGGATCGACGGTTCCGAGCAGTAGGTTCGCACTATAGCCACCCGATACACCGGCAAAAGCGGCCGCAAGGCCCGCCAGTGGATGACGACCTAAGGAGTGGAAAATCATCGCCGCCATTGGGATAAGTACCACGTAGCCTAGCTCTGCTGCGGTGTTTGAGACGATACCTGCAAATACAATTGTGAGTGTCACCAAGCGTTTAGAGGTGCCCATAACCAGCGAGCGCATCGCAGCAGATAGCAATCCTGAGCGATCGGCAATGCCGACACCCAGCAAGGCGACTAATACGGTGCCTAGTGGTGTGAAGCCTGTAAAATTAGTCACCAAATTGGAGACGATCATTCTCAGGCCTTCAGCATTCATCAGGCTGACAACATGGATCATACCGTCACTACTGCGGCCTGATGCGCCTTCAGGTCTGGGGTCAACAACGCTTAACTCAAAATAGCCCGCTATGCCACTGATAACGATAACGGCGGCACAAAAAATTACGAAAAGGGTAATGGGGTGAGGTAATAGGTTTCCTAGTCTTTCAACCACGTTAAGAAAGCGGACAAACCAACCACTGGGTTGATTATTAGGATCTGAAGAGGCGTCGCTTGACATAGGTAAGCTATCGCCGTTATTGCTGCTCATGGTTTTTTCCTTACAAAATGTTCTTATTATTTTTTATTTATTTTGGTGTTTTTTTGATTTTCAGCGGCTGGAATAGCGACGCGTTGGCGCTATGGTGCTGACTTCGGTTTAATCGAAGGTGCTGGCATCATGGATAAAGAAAATTAATTGAACCTTAAATAATCGCTTATTAATAAAGCATAAAGTGCAATAGTGACGCACAGCACGGCTTTATAGAGAAAAGGTTATTAGTGATGGGCAGGCTTTGATACACAGGGCTATAAAATGGCAGTCGTAACTGCAAGTACACTGCTAGGGGATAGGACCTAGGGCGTTCGCAGGCTCACGGTTAGGACGGAACGCTTCGCGGCTAGAGCGGACTTCGTCCTGCTATACAATCAAAATCAGGCACATTGTTATCTTTTGCTTTTCTGCTTTTCCGGATTTAACCCGGCCTTATCCGGCTGTTACCTTCTTAGCTTTTCCCTAGAACCTCGCACCGAGGACCTATCTTTTAATCCTTTCCTAGAAGTGACGAAGTCGCGCTCTCGCAGGGCGAAGCCCGACCTCGTCTTAGCCTTTCCTAGAACCTTCTTTTAAGGTGTGTAATAGGTTGCAGCGCCCGGACCGACGGGTAAACCAATCACAAATACCCAGAGAAAGAAGAAACAGGTCCAACCGATAAAGAATACGATTGAATATGGCAGCATAGTGGCGACCAGCGTACCGATACCTAAGTTCTTCTTATACTGCGAGGCCACCGCCAAGATCAGACCAAAGTAACTCATCATAGGGGTGATAAGGTTAGTGACCGAGTCTCCGATTCGATAAGCCGCTTGAATGGTTTCAGGTGCATAGCCCACCAACATCAACATAGGTACGAAGATAGGTGCGGTAACCGCCCACTGCGCAGAGGCACTACCAAGCATCAAGTTGATAAAGCCACACATCATAATAAACAGCACAAATACCAGTGGTCCGGTTAAGCCCACTGCATTTAAGGCATCCGCGCCAGATACCGCTAATACAGCACCTAGGTTAGTCCACTTAAAGAAAGCCACAAACTGCGAGGCGAAGAACACCAACACAATATACATGCCCATGCTGCTCATGCTGCTAGACATGGCGTTAATCACATCAATATCGCGCTTCATGGTGCCCACAATGCGGCCATACACTAAGCCAGGAATGGCAAAGCAGATGAAGATAAAGGCCACAATGCCCTTTAAGAAAGGTGAACCTGCCACTAAGCCTGTTTCTTGGTTTCTTAATGGCGCGCCCTCAGGAATTATGGTGAGTGCTAACACTGCCGACATGACTAAAATCGTCAGTCCCGCAATCTTAAGTCCCTTCTTTTCGAGGGCACTAACACTGTCCATTTTTTGCTGGCTAAGGTCGGTTGCTGCTTCACTCACATCGTATTTACCTAGCTTAGGTTCAACGATTTTTTCGGTAACGAGTGCGCCAAGGAAGGTGATTAAGAACGTGGAGACAAACATGAAGTACCAGTTTACTTCTGGGCCAACAAGGTAGTCTGGGTCGATCATCTGCGCTGCAGCTTCGGTGATCCCCGATAGTAATGGGTCAACGGTTCCCAGTAGTAAGTTAGCGCTATATCCACCCGATACGCCAGCAAAAGCGGCTGCGAGACCGGCAAGTGGGTGACGACCTAAGGAGTGGAATATCATCGCCGCCATTGGGATTAATACCACGTAGCCTAGTTCTGATGCGGTATTCGATACGATACCAGCAAACACCAATGTGAGTGTGACTAAGCGTTTTGATGCCCCCATCACGAGTAAGCGCATAGCGGCCGACAACAGGCCTGAACGGTCGGCAATGCCGACACCAAGTAGCGCAACAAGCACAGTGCCTAGTGGCGTAAAGCCTGTGAAATTAGTCACTAGGTTCGAGACTATCATTCGTAAGCCTTCAGCGTTCATCAGGCTGACAACATGGATAAGTCCATCGCTACTGCGACCCGATGCACCCTCTGGTCTTGGGTCAACAACGGTTAATTCAAAATAGCCCGCAATGCCACTAATGACCACAACTGCAGCACAGAATAGTGCAAATAGCGTAATGGGATGAGGAAGTAAATTTCCGAGCCGTTCCACCCCGTTTAAGAAGCGGACAAACCAACCATTGGGTTTGTTACTGGGCTCTAAGGGGGCTTGGCTAGATAAAGGCAAGCTATCGCCGTCATTACTGCTCATCGTGTCTTCCTTCAATATGCTTTTCGTTTTGTTATTTTTGTTGTTCTGTGCGCTGGAGTGACAGCTAATGTGGGGCTACTTTTGTGTCAATTGTATTAAATATTTATTAAGCCTATGTAGCATGATGGGTGGTTAAAATTAATTAAACCTTAAATCGATCTATTTGTTGTTAGTGAAATAGGTCGTAATTGTTAGTGCTTGTACGGCTTTGCAGGGGGGGAAGTTGCAAAGAAGCAGAAGAGGATTAGTGAATTTCAGGCAAAAAAAAGGACTCATATAGGATGAGTCCAAAAGGGATTGATTAACCGTTTCCGTTGGGATTGGGATTACTATAGCTAAGGTAAGCTGTATCTAAGCTGAACACATTGGTGTGCAATTAACCTTGGTTGATAAAGAAAGCCACATAAATGAAAGCGTAAGCTTAAAGTTAAACAAAATTGCTGATAAATGAGGCTGATCTCTTGATTTACTCGCCAAAAACAATTGAAAGATTTTTACTTAGTTCAAAAAATCACAGGTTTAATAATGTCGTTAGTTATTGATTTTATAACTGATTAGTTTCTATCGTGAGTGGATAGTATACAACTAATGTTTTTTGCCGCTGCTTAGTAAATAAAATCGATTAAGATGAGATTAGTGTCTGTTTATTTGAAGTTTTATTCTGTTTTCTTATCAGTTCCTTGCCCCCTTGCTCAAAAAGTAACACTAAATTTTGGCGGTGAATCTATAGAGAGACTAGATTTCATTGGTTAAATAAGTAACATTATGAGTTATAAGTAAATGGCGTATCACTTTTATTTTGGTTAAAAGGCATATAGTTCAGAAGGTGAAAGTGAAGCCGTTTCAATTAAAAAAATAAATAGGAAGCCGAGATGGAAGGGATTTTGTTGGGATCAGGCTTAGTCGTGATTATTGCCTACCTTTGGTACGTGAGTTTAATAAAAAAACGTAATACGGGGCGTGAGGCGCTATCGGGCATAGACGTTCAGCTTAAGAAGCGCTCTAACCTCGTGCCCAATATTCTCAAGATTGCGCAAAAATATATGGATCATGAGAAGTCTCTGCTAACAGAGATCACCGAATTAAGAACCTTAGCCACTAAAGGTTATGATAGCGTCGATCCCGCTGCCGTAAAAACTCACCTCGAAGTATCAGAGAAGCTTAATCAAAAGATGTCACAGTTGATGGTGAGTGTCGAAAGCTATCCAGAGTTGAAGTCAGACAATACCATGCTACAAGCGATGCAGACCTATAACGAGGTTGAGGCTCAGCTGTCTGCTGCACGTCGTTTCTATAACGCTGCAGTATCAGAGCTAAATACCGCAGTAGAGATCTTCCCCGGCTCTATCATTGCATCGATAGCAAATGTGAAGGTGATGCCTTTCTATGAAGCCGATGAGGCATCAAAGGCCCCGGTAAATGCCACTGATTATCTAAGGTAATCCCTCCTTATCATTGCTGCAGCGCAGAGTTGCGCTGCGGATTCTTGTCGCTATTAAATCGCTTTGCAGCGTACAGGCAATAAAATGAATATCTTTAGCTTCCTATTTGGTGCGCCGATAAAGCCTATCCGTAACAGTAATAATTTAACTGCAGCCCCAAATGAGCTTGCAGAGTTTAAGCTGTATTACCAACAATACCTTGAACCGTTAACGAGTAAGTTTGAAAGTGCACGAGTAGCGAGTCTAAAGTCCTGTCGTCAGCGATTATATCTCTGCAGCGCCATCTATCTTGGTATCGTGGCCTTGGCATTTATGTTTACGCCTTACTTAAATATTTCAGATCCTATGATCATCTATCTTATTGGGTTAGTAGTACTGGCACTGCCGTTTGCTTGGTGGGTGTTCAATCCGATTAAGCATTATAAAGCCGATGTGAAGCAGAGAATTTACCCGCTAATTTTTAAATACTTTGGCCATGACTTTATCTTTTGCCGAGAGCATAAGATGAGTCTTGCTACACTAAAGGCGTCGAAGTTACTGCCCTATTACGATGCCGCTAATTTTGATGATTATGTGCAGGGTACATATAAGAGCATTGAGATCGCTATTAACGAACTGCATCTAACCAAGCAGGTTAAGCGCGAGAAAAATACCAATACCGTTACCGTCTTTAAAGGGGTGATGATTGAGCTCAGTAACCATAAAGATTTTCGCGGCCATACCGTGGTGGTGAAGAGTCGTGGTGGTTTGGTTAATTTCCTATCTGATTCATTTAAGGGCTTGGAGCGAGTAAAGCTTGAAGATCCAATCTTCGAGAAACAGTTTGATGTGTTCTCTACCGATCAAATAGAAGCCCGTTACCTGTTAACCGTGACTTTTATGGAGCGACTGCAGGAGCTATCGGCCAGTTTTGGCAATAAAATTCAATGTGCTTTTTACCGTAATAAGTTGTTGATCATGCTAGGCAGTAAAGACAACCGCTTCGAGATGACGTCCATCTTCAAGGCTGCGACATTTGAATATGAGTTCAGTCAGATCAATAAAGAGATGAAGCAACTATTTGCTATAGTTGATGTACTGCAACTGGAGCGAACAACCGGATTATGATGAAGCAGGGAGTGCTGATAGGTTTGCTATTAACCTCAGTGGCTGCAATCGCTGAGACGGATAAGCCTCACTTTGTCGCCAAGCCGTCGAGTAAGAGTGTACTGGGCAAAACCGTTTCTAATAATGATAAGCACAACACCTCTCCAAGCACTGGAGTGACCTTGCAGCAAGGCGAAAAGGTTTACCACTATCTGAGTGCTGATGGCGGGCTAGTGTTTAGCGATCATGCACCGCAGCAGGGGCATTATCAGGTATTGCTGTTTGATTGCTACGCCTGTAAGCCGCAGTCCAATATTAACTGGAACACCATTCCACTTTTTACCGCTCAATATCAGCAGCAGATCGCCATGGCGGCAAGAGCGTATCGGCTGGAACCCGCCCTCATTCGTGCGGTGATCCACGCAGAATCGGCTTTTAAATCGACTGCAGTATCAAAAACTGGCGCTCAAGGTTTAATGCAGCTGATGCCAGCAACCGCTGGTGAGCTAGGGGTAAGCGATGCCTTCCATCCCGAGCAAAATATCTTGGCGGGTAGCCGCTACCTGGCATTGTTACTCAAGCGCTTCGATGGCGACATCGCTCTAGCCTGCGCAGCCTATAACGCTGGGGCCTCCCGAGTAGAGCAGTATAATGGGGTGCCACCTTACCCCGAGACCCAAGCCTATGTTGAGCGAGTGCAGATATTGCTAAAGCGCTATCGTAGAACCTAGTGCCGGGTTCAGGCGGTTGCTATCACAGCCTCAGTTGTTGTCGGCCCGAATTTGCGAGCCCGCGCTTTGACATCTAACCAAACTAAAGGCACCACAATTAGACACAGAGCGATGTTGGAGATTGGCATCGCCATCCACACTCCGTCGACGCCGAAAAACTTAGGTAGAATCATCAAGAATGGCAGCTGAATAAGCATATTGCCGCAAGCGATAACCAGTGCTTTGACGCCTTGATTAGTCGCCATAAAGTACACTGAAGACAGAACAATAAAACCGTCTAGAGGCATGGCAAATAGATGCATGCGTATGCCATCGACAGCCGTTGCAATCAACTCACTATCACTGCTGTTGAACAGCTTTACCATAGTCTCAGGGATCGCATTGAGTAATAGAATCCAGCTCGTACCCGCAATGAGTGTCACCTTGATAGAAAGCTTAAGCATCTTATTTATGTTGGCGTGTTGCTCGGCGCCATAGTAATAACTCACCGGAGGCTGCAGACCCTCAGCAATTCCCTCGGAGACCAAGTAATACAGCACCATAAGGTAGCCAACAATCGCAAATGCCCCTACAGTTAACGGTGTGCCATATTCGATAAAGAGTCGATTATGCAGGGCAAAAACGAAGCTGGTATACAGGTACATAAATAGGCTCGATGAACCTAAGAGTACGATCTGCTTGGCAAAGGACGCATTGAAATAGCGAAATTTACTTGGCCAGCTGATATTGCTAATGCGCGAGCAAAAGTACACCAGCCCGAGTATACAAACCGTTAGCTGGGCGGTAATTGTCGCAATCGCGGCGCCAAGTAAGCCAAACTCGAAGACACCGATCAATAGATAATCGAGTGCAATATTAATAAAGGCGCCCAATACCATTAGACCTGTTGCGATATTGGGGCTCTCATCATTGCGGATCAGTAGTGGCAGTGCCGAGGCTATGATGGTGATAGCGGTGCCCCAGCTGAAGACGCTAATATAGTCTTGGGCCATGACTAAGGTTGTGCCTGCGCCGCCTTGAGCCTCAAGGAAGAAGGTGCTTAAGATTGATAATATTGCACTGGAGGCGACTGCTAGTGCCAACATGCTCAGCAAGCTGGTGGTCAAAATTGTCGGGGCAGCGCTAGTATCGCCCTTGCCACGTTGAATCGACAACAAGCTACCACTGCCCATACCGATCATGATGCCAAAACCCACCATAAAGTAGATAACCGGCCAGGCCATGTTGATGGCGGCTAAGCCTTCATAACCGATGTAATGGCCGATAAAGATGCCATCGACAATTTGATATAGGCCGTTAACCAGCATTGCAGCAATTGCTGGCAGGGTGTAACGCCAAAAGGTACGGCTAATGGAGTCGTTTGAGTTGTTTTCGATACTTTGGGCTAACATTTAGGTACAAAATTTGGAGAATAATGAGCGGCAAGTTACTCTGTTATTCAGATTGAATAAAGTTAGCTTCTATCTGTTTTAGATATAGGTTGGGCAGGTTAAAGGTATGAATTGGACGCTCGATGAGCTCAGTGCGTTTGTTAACTCAGTAAAACTAGGCTCTTTCTCGGCAGCGGCGAGGAAGATGGGTAAGGCGCAATCGCGGATCAGCACCGCAATCAGCAATTTAGAGGCCGGGCTCGGCTTCGAGCTTTTTGATCGTAGTGCTAAGTTGCCTGTACTTACTCCGCTAGGCGAGGAGATGTTTATCGAGGCGCAGTCAGTGCTTGCTCAGTGTCAGCGTCTTAATGCACGAGCGATGACGGTAACCTCGGGTGAAGAGGTGGTGTTAACGGTTGCGATGGATGAGGCGGTGCCGGTCAACGCATTTGAAGCTCTGTTTCAGCGGATTTCAAGCAAGTTCCCACTACTGAAACTCACCATTATTAATGGCTCCCAGGAAGATATTGCTATCTGGGTCGATGAGGGACTAGCCGATATCGGCATCATGTTTCACGCGACTTTATTACTACCTGATTCGCTTGAGTTTATGTCGATTGGCCAGTTTAAGCAGAGCCTAGTGGTCGCGCCATCACACCCTTTGGCAGCGGTTTCTGCGCCGACGCTTGAACAGTTGATGCAATATCGCCAGTTAGCAATCTGCGATAGAGCTGGGCACTCGAATACCAAGCCGCTGTCGGCAAACTATTGGTATATCGATAGTTATTACTACATCGTCGCCTTGGTTCTGCAGGGCGTTGGCTGGGCATTGGTGCCTGAGCACGTGGCAAAGTCAGAGTGGTATATCGATGATCTCGCGTCTCTGTCGACCGAATATATCACCGAGCCGTTACTGGTTGAGATGGGCGTGGTAAATCGCCGTGATAAGCAGATAGGCCCTGTGATGCACTGGCTGTTTGACGAGCTGCATTCGGTGCTTAGTTAGGGGAAAGGAAGGGCCTAGGTTCTAGGGTGGTGCTTCGCACCTGCTAGGCAGGCTTGAAGATAGGCTGATCTAAATCTTTTGCTTTTCCTAGGGCCTATAACCTCGCACCTAGGATCTGTCGTCTTAGCTCTTCCTAGAATCTAGGCTCTGGAAAGTGGTATGGTTTAATAAAGGATTAACTTATAGGAATAATATGAAACGGATTTCGGTAATATTACTGGCACTGTTGGCATTAAACAGTATGGCATGTTCGTCAACAACAGTGGCAAATGCCGGATGTGACTTTGTCAGCGGCGCGCATCGTAACGAACAGCAAAGAGAGCAGAGAGAACAAATAGGGCAGAGTTCGGTAGCATCGACGCAAGATAATAAAGATGTCGAAGTCGGGATCCTAAACGCAATTCTTGGGGTGTTTAGTCGCCAGCTTAACGATGATACAGAGTGTTTATAAGGATTAGGTTAGGAGATAGAACCTAGGTTCTATGACGTTCGCAAGCTCGTTTTTAGGACCTAGGTTCTAGGACGTTCGCAAGCTCACTGCTAGGACGCCAACAAGTTGGCTGCTAGGAAAAGCTAACAGATTAAAAGCAAAGGCCAAAGCTGACTCGTAGCGCCGGTAATCTTTTGATTATTGATTTTCCTTCTTGGCTTTTCCTAGGGCCTAGAACCTCGTACCTAGGATCTTTCTTTTTCTCGAAGTGACGAAGTCACGTCCTCGCAGGGTGAAGCCCGACCTCGTCTTAGCATTTCCTAGGACCTCGAACCTAGGTCCTAGCACCTAGGTCCTAGCACCTATCTTTTATTCAGGCACTTCCTGCTTAACAACCGTCTTGCCGCCGTTATGGCCAATACGGCGCTCTAAATAATCTAGCATCTCTTTGGCGGTAGTATCTAGCTGCCAAGGTGGATTGATGATCCACAGTCCTGCTGCAGTCATGCCAAATTCATTACTATCAGGCTTAATCGCTTGCTCGATACGCAGCTGATTTTTGATGCCGCTTTCAGCGAGTAGTTTAAGCATGCCTTCTGTTTGGTCACGATCTACAACCGGATACCACAGCATAAATACGCCAGTAGAAAAACGCTTATGCGCCTTAATAATTGCCTTGGCGACATCTTGGTAGTCGGTCTTAATTTCGTAACTTGGATCAATCAAAATCACGCCGCGACGCTCCAGTGGCGGTACTGCGGCAATCAAGCCTTTGAGGCCATCGCCCTTAATCACGCGAACATGGCGATCGCCAGTAAACTGCTCTTCTAAGGTTAGAAAATCTGTACCGTGTAGCTCGTGTAGCACCATGCGGTCTTTTTCACGCATGTTCATATCAACAAAAGCCGGAGAGCCTGGATAAAACTCCAGCTCCTCTTTACCTTGGTTAAAGTGCTTCACATCTTCGATGTACTGCTCTAATGACTCGGGTAGGTCAGTTCTTTGCCAAAGTCTGGCAACACCATCTAGGTATTCACCGGTTTTCTTTGAAAACTCATCGGTTAACGCATAGCCGCCCGCACCTGCATGGGTGTCGATATAAGCCATTGGCTTATCTTTTTTGTGCATGAGTTTGAGCACTTGCAGCAAAATAGCGTGCTTGAGAACATCGGCATAATTGCCAGCGTGGTAGCCGTGACGATAACTTAACATTGAGTTTTTAGCCTAAAGGAACAGAGACTAGATTATATAACAACTCAGGCAAGGGATCATAATTTGAGTGTCTGTCGCTGCATCCACATCATGTTCTGATTAACCATGGGTAACTGCCAAACTGCCGTGCCATCGTCTTGATAGACGCGGTAAAAACTCACCCCTGCTTGAGTTAGGTGCTGCTTTCTAAGGGCAAGATAGATAATTTGCGCGGTATCCGATAGCGCATCAGGAGAAGAGAGTGTCGTCTTGCTGACCTCGATATCGAAGCGCTCCACCTTACGCTGCTGCCACTTCTGTGTAGTGCGTTTGAACTGACCACGGATCTCGTAGCGAATAGGTGTGGTATAGCAGTCCTCATCGGTAATGCAGGCGGCAAAATAGAAGATGCCACTGTCTGGTGCTAGATCCACTAGTGAGATACGGATATCGCTGCGTACGAGGCGGTGATCATCAATAGAGAAGTACAGATCGCCATGATAGATCTGCTCCTTTAACTCTCCCTGATGTTTTCTAAGCTCAGGCAGATCCAGCTTGTTATAGGTTTTCTGCTCCATTCTAATCTTGGTGGTCAGAAAGTTAGAGAGAGCAAGCTTACTGCCATGGTCTTTTTCGCTACTGATGTTAATGAGCTGCTTACCGCTACAGATTTTATCTTGGTAATCTGGGCAGATAGCAAAGTTGTCCATTTTATCTGTGAGTAGGCCAAAACTGCTAAAGGTCTTGAAAGGGGCTCGCCAATCTAACTCGTTACCTATCTGATTGCTAAGTCTTTTATTGGCTTTAGAGGCCGAAATCGTCTCATTTTGCCTAGGAGAGAATAGCGTCATCTCGCCCTTAACTTGGCTTAACTGGCTATCTATTTGGGTTTCACTGTAAGGCGGTTGATTATGGGTAGCGTAACCATAAGCCATCAGTAATAAACAGGCGAAAACCGCAATGGAAAACAGCCCGGCAGCCTTATTTTTGGCTGTGATTTTCTTGGGCTTTTCTGTGGTTGATAAATGCAGAATATAGCCGTGGCGTGGAATGGTTTTTAGCTCGATCTCTGGATAGTTTGCTAGCTTCTTTCTCAGTACGCTGATGCATTGCTGTAAAGACGATGGGGAAACGACTCTGTCGTGCCAGCCCGCTTCGAGTAAGGCTTCGCGAGTGATAAGGGTGGCCTGATGCTTGAGCATGAGTTGCAGCACTGCGGTCTCGGCATAGCTGAGTTCAATACGTGACGAGTCTTCAGCATCAAATAGATGTTGCTGGGCCACATTTAAGCTTAACTTAGGAGTGAGCTGCACAAAAATTCTCTAACAAAATGGAAATCTAATTCAGTATATTCTTAGGTTTAAAGCGATGGAAATTTTAGCCCGTAAACTTTGAGCCACTTCCAGATTTGCATGAAGGTTGTGTTATTTAGCACGGCTAGCACACACATATTTACAGGTTTTTTATCGTAACTTCCTTGCTAGACATTGCTAATTCAGTGTTATCTACTCGCATAGGTTTAAAGCGATGGAAATTTTAGCCCGTAAACTTTGAGCCACTTCCAGATTTGCATGAAGGTTGTGTTATTTAGCACGGCTAGCACACACATATTTACAGGTTTTTTTATCGTAACTTCCTTGCTAGACATTACTAATTCAGTGTTATCTACTCGCATAGGTTTAAAGCGATGGAAATTTTAGCCCGTAAACTTTGAGCCACTTCCAGATTTGCATGAAGGTTGTGTTATTTAGCACGGCTAGCACACACATATTTACAGGTTTTTTAATCGAACGCTAAAAAAGTTGCAGCTCAACGCAGAGCGTTGAGCTGCTTGATGTGCTTGCAGGGACATCAATTACTATTTGCGGTGTTAACCTTAAAGGTTATGCACCTTCTTAAGGTTGTCTAGTGAGTGACAAACGCCGCAAGACTCTACTTGTAGCTCGTTAGCTGTCACACCGAAACGACCGCCGTTTTGCTCCATATGCGCACGCACAGCCTTGTTAATTACCATCTTACCGTCGGCATCTTCATGTTTAGCATGACACGCATAACAAGTCGCTGAGACTGGTGAGGTATAAGCATCAATCGTGATATCGGTTGCTGGGTGAACTCTTGAGTCTGGGTTGTAGTCCAGATCCAGTGCCAATGGACGACCCACAGCGGTTAGGCGCTCAACGCCGAAGGTGTCACCTTCGTGACAACGATAACAGTTAGCTTTGTCGGCTGGGAACTCGATGTTACGCACACCATTTTCACGGTCTTGAGTCGCACGTTGGTTAGTGTGAAGTGAGTGCATCCATACCTTGTGGTCTGGGTGGCTTACGGTTAGCTGCTCAACAAAGTCCCAATCACTCGCTTTAGTGTGCATCTCACGAATTGCCTGAGTCGGTGGCGTATTCGGGTTATGACAGGCTAAACAGGGGTCAACGATATCGGCAGTCGAACTTAGGAAGCCTGGCTTACCTTTGGCAACCATAGCGCGCTCTTCAAATGGACGCACATGTTCGCCGAGTTCATCGTGGTCATGGCCAGAGAAACAGGTGGTATCCGCCAGCTCTTTGTTGATCTCGGTTTTGCGGCTGTGGCAGTTACGACAGGCTAGCTCAGAGTTGTCGTTAAACTCATCGTAACCATGGCACGAGCCACAAGTTTTGTTGCTCACAATCAAAGGACGTTTAGCTTCTGGTGCTTCAGTGAGTCCATCTTTGTCGAAGAACCAACGCTTGTTAACTTCAGCATTTTTAGTATGGCCAGCCTGATCACAGCTCACTAGATTTTGCGCACTGTCGAAACAGTAAATCATACGGTTAGTGATAAATCCTGCATCACCGAGTAGATCGCCTGAGAACTGATCTTGGGTAACAACGGGACCCATAAGGTAAGTAAACACATTGCCTTCAGACTTGTGTAGTGGTGTACGCGCACGCTCACCCGCTGGAGTGATGCCATCGCTACCATCTTGAGTAATGTCTTTCTTGTTACTCTTAACGAAGATGCTGTAACCGCGGCTGGTGGTGAAGTCTACCGAGGTGCCCCAGTTGACATAAAGCTGCAGGTTTTTAATCCAGTCGGCGTCAGCTGGGTTGTTATTGGCAACGGCGATACGCTGACCTTGTCTATCAAGTAGCGCAAAGCTGATTTCTGCGAAATGCTCGCCGTTTTGCTCAACCAGCTTAGCGTCTTCTAGGCTGATGTTGACGATATTACGTTGATCTTCCTCAACCGCTTTTTCTGACTTGCTCATATGAACATCATAGGTGTTCTCTGGTGAGTGACAGGTCAAGCAGCTACCGTTATCAGGCTGAGTGCTGTGATCGTAAACAGGGTTAGTGGTCATATCGTGACAGCTAGAGCAGGTCTCACGCGTTGGTACTAGGTTCCAGTTAGTTGCTTGTAGCTCTGTTTCACTGACTTCTTTAGCGTGACAAGTCGTACAGTTGCCCAACGCTTGTGGAGTGATACCTATGTGCACGGTATGAGCTAGTACAGGCCACACCTTGCTAGCGTCTGACATGTAGTTGCTGGTATGGCAGCTGGCACAGTTTTCAATGTTGTCGCCGCCATGCTTAATCGAGGCGATATCATCGTGACAGCTTAAGCATGAGCTGCCATCTATGATGCTGCGATTGTCGCTGATCTCGCTGCCATCTAGATTGTAGTCAGTAATCACTTCGGTGGCTGGCAGGTTGTCAGTTTCCAGTACCTTAAACAGTACGCGCTGAGTAAAATCGCCGTTGTGGGCAATATCGCCAGCGACTAATGGCGCATGCAGGGTGTAGCTATAGCTACCATCCATGTTGTCGACTAAGTTACCGTCACAACCCTTTTCTGGTGAGCAGGTTTCGCTGGCAAGTTTCTGCCATTGTGAGCGCTCACCTTCAATTTGTGGCAATAGTTGGGCGGCATTGATCTTGATTGCAGCAATCTTAATGACTGGAATAGCGAGTTCGTTCTCGGCACTAAAATCGATGCTAAGGGTATTATCTGTAATCGTGGTCTTGTCGATGGTTACAGTTAACACCTCAGCCGACGTAGTAACGTTACCACCAGGCTGACCATCTTCACCGTCTTTACCATCATCGCCGGAACACGCCACCATGCTCATTGAGCAGGCCGCGACAAGCGTGGCATAGCACAGTCTTGTTTTGAATTTGTTTGCGTTCATCATCACTTATCTCTCTTTTATATCTTCTTTAAGTCGTTTGATCTGTCAACGACGCAAAAAAGTGTGCCTTAAGCGTGAAAGAGGCAACGTGAACGGATACCTATTTATAGTTATATTGAAGTTTTTTAGGCCGATTTCAGCAGCTTTGAGCTGTTTTGAGGAATTTTTAGGGGCAAAATTGCGCAAAATAAGCCTGATTTCGGTAAAACAGGCGCTCGCTGTCGATATAGTTTCTTAATCAGGAGTGGTATTATCTGCAGGTTAACACTCAAACATAGAGCCTAATCGTGACCAGCATTTTCTTTAATCGCCATTATCCAACCCTTGAATCCGCCTGCGAGCGCTGGGGGCTGGAGTTTGATGCAAACGCAGAGTTTGAATTGGTGTTTGAGAATGACATCCTGACCCTGATCAAGCGTGACGAGCCTAAGCTGAAAGGCATTTTTGTCGATTTCGTTACTGGTGCCGTGGCCCATCGGCGTAAGTTCGGCGGCGGCCGTGGTCAGTCAATTGCCAAAGCGGTTGGACTTAAACAGGGTGTAACACCGACCGTGGTCGATGGCACGGCAGGCCTCGGGCGCGATGCCTTTGTACTGGCAAGTTTAGGTTGCAAGGTGATTATGGTTGAGCGTCATCCGATTGTGGCTGCACTTTTAGAAGATGGCTTGCGCCGCGGCTATGAAGATACAGAAATAGGTGATTGGATGCGTGAGCGTATGAGCTTATTTCATGGCTCGAGCATTGACTCATTAGCCGATGCGCCTCAAGCGTCAAATACAGAAGTCGATGTAGTTTATCTCGACCCCATGTACCCACACCGTGAAAAGTCAGCGCTAGTAAAGAAAGAGATGCGGGTATTCCAATCATTAGTGGGCGCCGATCTCGATGCCGATGGCTTACTGGCTCCCGCAATGGCACTCGCCAGCAAACGCGTGGTCGTTAAGCGCCCTGATTATGCGGATGATTTAGATGGCGTAAAGCCAAGTATGGTGATTGCCACTAAGAAAAACAGATTTGATGTCTACGTAAAGGCAGCAATGACGGCTTAACATCAAAAATAGCTAGTGTTTACAGGCAGCGTCTGTCGCTGAGTAGAGAGCACCTTTTAAACAAAAGCCTAGCTGTGTTAGCTAGGCTTTATTGTATAAGCTTAGTATGGATACAGATTAGTATAGATACAGAACTGAGGCGAGGCCTAAGAAGCAGAAAAAGCCCACTACGTCGGTGACAGTGGTTAAGATAACTGAACCCGACAGTGCTGCGTCTTGGTTCATTTTCTGCAATATCATCGGCACCATGACACCTGCGATAGCGGCCACCGTCATATTAATTAAAATGGCGGCACCGATTACGGTGCCAATGATGGGATCGCCAAACCACCACCCGGCAATCAAGCCTATCACAATCGCCCATAGTACGCCGTTCAAAATGCCGATCCCCAGCTCGTTTTTCAGCAGCGACACGACGTTACCTGAGGATATCTGTCCCATCGCCATACCGCGGATCATCAAGGTGAGTGACTGGCTGCCGGCAATCCCGCCCATTGATGCGACTATTGGCATCAGTACTGCTAAAGCGACCACTTTCTCCAGCACATTTTCAAATAGGCCAATGGTGGCCGAGGCTAAAAATGCGGTAAGCAAGTTAATCCCTAGCCATACTGCGCGGCGACGGGCACCGACTGTGATAGGAGCGAATAAGTCGTCGTCTTCGTCCATACCGGCCGTTGCCATTAACTGCGACTCATAATGTTCACGCACTAGGGCGGTGGCGGTGCGCAGTGTCATGCGGCCAATCATGATGCCGCTCACATCGACAACGGCTATTTCCAGTTCATTACTGTGTTCTATGGCTTCTGCGGCTTCAATCAAACTGGAATCGGCAAGAATAGAGCGGCTGTCCTCCCAAAGCAGACTGGCTAAGGTGCTCTCAGGAGCGGCACGAAATACGTCGTGACGACGCACGCTGCCAATATATTTGTCATCATCATCGAGCAGAAATACATGGTCATTACAGTCGAGTTTGATGCGGCGAAAGAAACGTTGCGCCTGTGAAACCGTCGATGTGAGGTTTAACGCTAAGAATTGATGCTCTGCATAACGGCCAATCTCGTTTTCTGAGTATTGGTCATAGCGGTCATAATGTTCTCTTTGACGCTCGCCCATTTGTGACAGGGCGCGATCGGTCATTGCCTCGGGGAGCGTGTCACTCCACTCAATCAAGTCTTCTGGTGAGATCTGCGAAAACAGAGAGTCTAATTCGACTTCTGGCATCTCTTTCAAAATGCCATTACGTGGGTCGGCACGCATCAGGTCTAATACGCCAATGCGCTCATTAGCATCGACTTGAGACCAGCGCTCGTAACGCTCATCTAGTGGTAATGACTCCAGTAGTAAAGCCACTGTGCCAGGTTCCGCTTCTTCTAGCATGTCATTGAACAGTTCGGCTTGCTGCTCGCCTTCTGCATTGGTCAGTTGCTCCACAGATTGACTCACCTCTACCATAGCTAACTCCGGCGCTTCATATTCTGCTTCGCTTGGTTGTTGGCGGTTATCGATAGGGTGTTCATCTTTTGGCAATGACATGGTTAACTGACCTTAAGTGAGGCTTTGAAAAACTAATTTGAAAAAGTTGATTAAACTACTGACCAGCAATGCGTTTACGAGTCGTTGTTGGTATAACGCCAATAATAGCATTTTGTGCTGTTGAGGTGATATAGCTGAGAGGCTCGATTACGCAGGAGGATTTACAATTTAAGTGTGTGAAAATTTACTGAATTATCTGAAAAAAAAAGCCTTCATTGAGATGAAGGCTATAGGTGATGTGGTTAAATCAACATTTTTAAGAGTGACGAATCTAAGTTAAGCAAAAATGTGAGCCCCACCAATTAGTATCTTTTTACCATTAGAAGTAATAGGCCACACTGACATTGACACGTTTGTCCCAATCATCACCCACCTCTGGTAGACCGATATGGTCGTTGTTGGCGGTTGAGAAGGTCATGTTTTTGCCCATGATAAAGTCAATTTGGGTGTAGGTTGGGCCAGCCGAAATAGCGGCACCTAATACATTTTGCATACTGTTATCATAGCTATCGTCATCGACATCGGGTGTCATCAAGCCGAAGTCGTTGTAGAACTTAACATTACCCCAATCGGTTGGGACTGTTTTGGCGATGTTAGCACTGTAGACCTGCCCCTTAGACGCGACTTCATACTGCCAGCCAACCACAGATACTGCGATCTTGTTATCGTCAGCGCTATCGGCGGCATTAAACTCATACTGTATCGCTTGTAGTTGTAGGTTCCAGCCGTTGAACGTGCTATCTAGGTGGGCTGCGAACGCATATCTATCACCATTGTGACCAGTCTCAGAATTAAAGATCTGCCCCGCTTCAACTGAGGCGCCGAAAGTGGTTGATCCACCTTGGTACTCCATGGTGTAGCTTTGGCGTAGGTTAACTTGGTTGGTTTCTTCGTTGTGATATTCGGTACCGTTGATGGTGCCGCTATAAAGATCGGCCGCATAGCGTTTGTTTTCAGTCGGGCCATATTCGGCACCTTTATAAAACGCCATATCTGTTTGCCAGCCGTTATGCTCATAAACCGCTTTCACACCGATGTCATGGTCATCTTCAAAGCCTAAGTAGTAAGGTAAACCAAACCAGTAACTGTTTGAGATGTAGCCGATATTACCAAATGGCACCTTATTAACACCAAACTGTAGTTGCCAATCTGGGTTGAAATCGTAATAACCATAACCAAACTTAATATAGTTAGTATTGGCGGTAAAACGATAGTCTGACTTTAATCCCCAGTTGCCGTGCTTAGCGTCAAATCGAAGAGAGAGCATGTCAAAGGTTACGTCTCCAGCTTTATCCTTTGAGTTATCACTATAATCTTTATAAGCGTAATTAATGCGCACGCCGCCGTGAATATTAATACCATCTTCTTCTTGCTCTGCCGCTATAGTGTGAAAACTACTTAATGCAACCGCACTCGCAATTAGAGAAAGGTAGAAGGTTTTTCTCGTTTTCATAATCATAATATCCCAATGTATTTAAGTTTTATGTATTAAGTTTATTGTTTTGTTAGTTACTAATGGTTAGCGCCAGTGGATATGGTCGTTTTCAAATTAATATAAACTCCTATTTTGAATATTTAATATATTCTGTGGTCAATTAACCCCAGTGTTAATTGACCAAGCTTGTATTAATTCTAGGCTGTTTAATGGGGTTGGATATCATTCCTTACCCATTAAATAGCCTTGTATGTATTAGGTGCTGCAGCGGTACCTTTACATTTAAATTCCACTGAACTTGTGGTTTCTAAGCTTAAGTCTTTAGTTTCTGGAGCCATAAATACTGAAACAATTAATCCGAGTAAGGAGATACCTGCACCGACTAATAAGGCGGCAGAAATGCCATAAGTAGTCATGAAAATAGGCAGAGCATAGGTTGATACAATGGTACCTATGCGACTAAATGACATTACGGCACCAATCGCCGAGGCTCTAATATCAGTTGGGAACAGTTCATTGGGGTAGAGCCATTGTAAAATCCCTGGCCCGCCAGAGAAGAAAGCATAAGTAGCAAAAGCACAAATAATGAGCCAGATACTCGGGTCCGGTACTATGCCTAATAGTGCTAAGGAGGCGGTCATTATGCCAAAGCTGCCTATAAGGAGTGGCCGTCGACCAATTGAGTTGAGCCAGTACATTGCGGGGATACAGCCAGCCATAAAGAACAAGCTAATCACAATGTTTCCGAGTGCGGCATCTTTTCCATCAGAGAAGCCTAACAGCTCAATGATTTGCGGACCGAACGTATAAATGGCAAACATAGGTATAACTTGGCAAGTCCAAATAATACCGATAAATAAAATTCTTTTTAAGTAAACAGGTTCAAAAAGTTTGCCATATTTAGTCGGTTCTGCCGATTCAAAACTGATCTCTACATCGGGACCAAAGAACTTTTCCATGGTCTCTTTACATTCTTTCACGCGACCTTTTTTGAGTAACCAACGTGGTGACTCTGGTAGGTGGAAGCGACCAAATAGAATGATAAAACATGGAATTAACGCACTTCCGAACATCCAGCGCCAACCATCTTCAACATCATATAATAGATAACCGACCATGTTGGCCGCCGTTGCTCCGACGTACCACATTGCAGCAATGAAGCCCATGGTGAAGGCGCGCTTTTTAGTGGGAGAGAACTCTGCAACCATAGAGGTCGCGATGGGGTAATCGGCTCCGATAACGATACCGATTAAGAAACGTAAAATTACTAACTCAATAGGGGAGGAGATAAACATGGTCGCAAATGAGAGCACTGCAATTGCAATAATATCGATCATAAACATGAGTTTACGACCGAAGATATCTGCCACGTAACCGAATAAGGCGGTACCGATAAATAGACCGGCTAGTGTTGCCGCACCGACTAAACCGATCCACTGGGCATCGAGTTCGAGCGCTGGAGTGAGCTGTTGAAGTGCTAGACCGATGATTACCAAAACATAGCCATCTAAGAAAGGGCCTCCACTTCCCCACAACATTATTTTTCTGTGTAATGGAGTAAACTCCATATCATCGAAGTTTGTTCTTGGTTTCATGCTACTTACCACCAATATAAATTTAAATATAAAGCTATATGATTGTTGTAATTATTTTTATGGAGTTAATTCTCCATTTGGCTATTTCATAACCTAATGTAAAATACTACCCTGTAAAAATATTAAAACGGTGATGCGACCAATGTTTTACTATGTTTCTTATTAAAGCTTCTATATTTGTGAAGTTACAACGTTTTACTTTTTTTTAGATGCGACAAAGAGTTGGAATAATGATTCCAACTCTGTTTTATAATTTGTTTTGTTAGTCGTTTACTTAACCGTAACGGTATTCAATTCCAAATGTTCCGCGAGGATATTCCCATTTTTCTAAAATTGTTTCACCACATAAGAATTTACATGTACCGCATTCTAAACAACCCGCAGAGTCGAATCTAATACTGCTATCATCTTCCAGTTTATAAAGACCAGCAGGGCAGGCATTAACTAATTTTCGATATTCGTTCATATCTGGATTGTCTTTTAAGATAACATGAGGATGGCCCTCATCGACATGAAACTTATTGACGCCTAATTTGACATCGACGTTAACTATTTCACTCATATTGAAGTCACTCCTTTAATTCCATCTTTGATCAGATTCATATAGCCCACTTCTTTACAGTGCTTCATGAGGGTTTTTCTTATTGGTTGTGATGGAGTGCCATCAACGGTGAACATGCTTTGCATTATGTCGGCCACCATCTTTGGGTACTGGTTAAAGATGCGTGGTGTTTCCATAAAGGCTGGTAGATCTTTATATAGCTTAAGATCTTTCATAATGAAGCTGTCTTCTAATAATGTTTGGTAAGAAGAGAGACCTTCGGCACTAAAGTCATTCTTTTCTCGTGCGGCTAATACTGCTTTTGCCGCGGCCTCGCCAGAAGCGATAGCCAAGTCCATACCACGTACGGTATAGCCTAAGTTTAAACAGAACCCAGCAGCATCGCCTGCGATCAGTACGCCGTCATCGACTAGCTTAGGCACCATGTTAATACCCGCTTCTGGGACCACATGACCTGAATACTCGAGTAGCTTTCCACCCTCAATCAGTGGCTTAATCATTGCGTGATTTTTAAAGTCTTCGAGCATTTGCGGCACAGTTTTACTAGAGCTACCTATGTCATGCAATCCACAAACGATACCCAATGAAACAGAGTTCTTGTTGGTATAGATAAAGCCGCCACCCATTAGGCCATTGGCTGGTGAACCGGCAAATAACCAAGCGCAACCTTCATCCTTGCTGACGTTGAAGCGATCTTGGATCACTTCTTGAGGTAGTTCGATAAGCTCTTTAGCCCCAACTGCCATCACATCGCCTTTGACTCTCTTAACCATACCTAGCTGTTCACCCAGTATTGGGTTAACGCCTTCGGCTAAAATAACCGACTTGGCGGTAAGTTCGTCGCCATCGGCCTTTACGCCAATGACCTTACCATCTTGAGTTAAGATCTCTTCAACACGAATACCAGTAATGAATTGTGCACCAACCTCTTCGGCCTTGCCCATTAACCACTGATCAAAATCGCCTCTTAACAGGGTGTAAGATTCTTGAGTTGAGTTTTGCTCTCGGCCGTTATGGTAGTCGAGAGTGACGCCAGTATCATCGGTCAGAAAGGTCACTTTCTCTTTAGTGACTTTTCTTTCTATTGGCGCTTCTTTAGCAAAACCAGGAATGATTTTTTCTAGACTATGGGCGTACAGGCGACCACCAGTCATATTTTTGCTGCCGGCAAAGTTTCCGCGCTCGATTACGAGAACGTCCGCTCCCTCTTTGGCAAGAACATAGGCAGCAACACATCCCGCTAGCCCAGCTCCTACAATAATAGCGTCAAATGATTCTTCTGACATACTCGTCACTCTCTACATAAATTTGGCTATTCGCCTCTTGTCTCTACTAGGATAAGAGGCGATTGAAAGAACAATAAAAATTGTGCTTTGATTAGGCTTTTAAGGCGCTGATTAGTGCAGGCATGATCTTGTTGACGTCGCCGACAATGCCGTAATCAACGTATTGGAAAATAGGCGCATTTTTATCTTTGTTTACGGCAAAGATTGTTTGTGAACCTAAAGCACCTACCATGTGTTGAATTTGGCCTGAGATACCCAGTGCGAAGTATATTTCTGGCTTTAACATCACGCCTGAAACACCGATATAGCGCTCACGTTCCATCCATTTCTCGGTTTCAGCGATAGGACGTGAGCAACCTAGCTCGGCACCCATCAGTGCACTAAGTTCTGCCGCAACCTGTAGGTTTTCCTGGCTGCCAATACCGTTACCGACACCGACAACACGCTTAGCTTTGCCTAGGTTTACACTCTCGCCTTGTTTAGCACGGCGCTCTACGCACTTGATAGTTGATGCAGGCTCTACAAATGCCACACTAACGGCTTCACCAGTGCGAGCGGTATCTGCAGCTTGCACTTCATATGCACCGCTGCTGAGGGTGATAATGGCTACTGGGCTATTGATTTTCTCTTCTGCGATAGCCAAACCACCGTAGGCCATATGCTTAGCGCGGATACCGTCTTCAATGCTGATCTCAATAACATCGTTAACGACACCTGCTTGTAGCTGCACACCTAGCTTACTTGCCAGTGCTTTACCACGCTTAGTGGGTGCAAGTAGCATTAGTGTGTTTTCTGCTGCAGCTGAAATAGTCTGCGCCATGGTGTGACTGTAATCTTCGGTGATCTTCTGGCTGTCTTTGTCGCCAAGATAGTACACATGGGTTGCACCATATGAGAATGCTGCATTGATATCGGCTTCAGTACCGATTACAAATGTTGATACTTTTTCGCCTAACGCTACGCCAGCCGCGATCATTTCAGGTAAACGGGAAGCGATATCGCTAAATACCCAAATATTAGATAGTTTGCTCATCATTTATCCTTAATTAGTTAAGTGCGTTACGTAAGTGTTCTGCGAATTGGGCGATCTGCTGCTCGTCATCACCTTCGATAACGATCTTCTGACGTGCTTTTTGCTCAGGCGCGATAACTGAAACTAGCTCAACCAGTGCAGGGAACTCTGTTAGCTCGAGCTCTGTCGCGCTTAAGCTGGTGACAGGCTTTTTCGCGGCGGCGAGAATGGTTTTCATCGATGGAATGCTTGGCTCGTTAATGTCTGCAGAAACGGAGATAACAGCCGGTAGAGTAATTTCTAGGACTTCTACTTCATTGTCTAACGCTCTTTCTACGGTAAGTTTTCCAGGTTCTGCTGAGATGATCTTGCTTACAGCATTGATATTCGCAACACCGAGTAGCTCACCTAACTGTAAGCCAACTTGCTGAGCGTAAAGGTCGCCAGAACCGTCACCACAGATAATTAGGTCGAAACCACTTTTTTGAGCCGCCGCCATTAATACTCTGGCAGTCTGGTGTGGTAGCAGTTGTTCAAATTTTTCATCAATAACGACGGTTAAGTCATCTGGTCCACGGGAAAGAATATCTTTGCGTGCTTTAGGGTTTTCTAGTGCTTTGCCGCCAACACTCATTGCAGTAATGCTGCATCCTTCGATTAAGCTTTTTAGTTGAACACCCGCTTCAACAGCACAGAGATCGAATGGGTTAATTTTAGGTGCGGCCTTGTTAGTATCTAAGCTACCATCGGCAGCTACTGTGATATCTTGCTCTTCAGGCACTAATTTGTAACACGTAATAATTTTCATTATTTCTCCCGTTAGAATATCAAGTATTTATAAACCTAATATAAAGATGTACTTTTTATGCATCACTTACTTAACGTAGTTGTTTTAAACTTAACGTCTACCCAGTGGTACGAGTAAAGTAATTAGATTTAAACTTACTGTTTTATATAAAAGCTTTGTTTGTTGAATACATTTTTAATATCTAGTCTTAAACGTTTTATTTCTGTTTAACGTTCTAAGTTGAAGCAATTATAGGACTATAAATAAATCGGCTAATGTTATGTGTGTCACACTTATTAATCGATGCTTGGTTAGTCTTTCTAACAGTGATATTAGTTGCTCTAATATACTTTTACACGGCGTATTTTAGAAAATTTAATAATGTTATTAGCTATCCTAATAGGGTGTGTCTACCTAACTAATAGAGGTATTAGTTAGGCTTAAAATGGTAGTTAAGTAATTCTAATACGAGTATTAGAATTATAGTTTTTTACTTCTTGTAGATGTTTTTTATATGAGGTTTTTGCTCTATTTTTCTTTAGCTAAACCTCATCATTAATACATTTGCAATTGGTTAAGTTATTGTTTTTCCGCTCATTTCTCTCTTGGTGAAAGGTGGGTTCTGATGGCTGTTTGTTGATAGCTAACAGCGTATATCTTGAGGGGTAGGTCACAGTTATTTTGCGTGGCAACTTATTAAGGATATCGACTTTTTTGTCGATTATTTTCTATTTCAATTGAACGTGATAACGATCACTGTATAGCCAAATGTTGGCTGGCATGATTCTTACGCAAATCAGCGGATCGAAAATAATTAAATTTATTGTTTGGTGGCTGGCCTGGCTATTAAATGGTTCGACATATTATTTAATAATAAGTTTGTTTTTTAGTTATATAAGTTTGATGGTATTCGTTTGGCTAAAAACGAATAAAGTTGGTTCGATAGCTACTCAGTTTAAAACTTTAACTATTATCCTCCTAAAACAGAGAGGGAGAAGTATTGATATGAACGATAAAACGATGGATGTAAATGCCACAGAAGTAAAAAAGAAGAAGGTTACTATTGACCCGACTATCTTTTTTCCTTCATTGCTTGCCGTCATATTACTGTCTTATTTGACAGTAAGAGACTTGGATGCCGCTAATTTAGCTATCAGCGAAGTCTTCCACTATCTAACTCACTCTTGGGGGTGGCTTTTTGAGTGGTACATGATCTTCATGGGAGCCGGTTGGGCTTGGTTGACCTGGGGACCTTATTCTAATAATCGCTTAGGTCAGGAAAAACCAGAATTTAGTACAGCTAGCTGGATCTTCCTGATGTTTGCCTCTTGTACCTCGGCTGCAGTGCTGTTCTGGGGGTCTTTAGAGGTTTACTACTATGTTACCTATCCTCCTTTTGATATTGAGCCTTTGTCTATTCAAGCCAAAGAGCTAGGACTCGCATATAGTCTATTCCATTGGGGACCTTTACCTTGGATGGGATATGGCTTCTTTACTGTTGCTTTGGGTTACTTCCTGTTTGTAAAGAAAATGGATGTGGTTCGCCCGAGTGGCACCTTAGAGCCTATTTTGGGTAAGCACCATAAAGGCTTTATCGGTACCTTTATCGATAACGTCTACGTTGTTGCTTTAATCCTTGCTATGGGTACCAGTCTTGGCTTGGCCACACCTTTGGTAACTGAATGTATTCAATGGTTATTTGGTATCCCACGCACCCCAGCAGTTGACACAATCGTTATCTCTTCATGGATTGTTTTCAACGCAATTTGTGTGGCCTTTGGTCTGACTAAAGGCATTAAGATCGCCAGTGATTTGAGAAGTTATTTAAGTATCATCATGCTTGTTTGGGTATTTCTTATTGGCGCAACCAGTTTCACTGTGAACTATTTCACTGACTCAGTGGGCATCATGTTAGAACTACTTCCTCGTATGTTGTTCAACACCGCTTCGGTCAGTGAAGGCAGCTTCCCGCAAGACTGGACCGTATTCTACTGGGCTTGGTGGGTCGTGTATGGCATCCAGATGTGTATCTTCTTAGCGAAGATCTCTCGTGGGCGTACCGTTCGTGAGCTTTGTCTGACTATGGTTGCTGGTTTAACTGCTTCAACTTGGTTCCTCTGGACCATCCTTGGCAGTAACACTATGAATTTGATGAATGAAAACCTCATCAACATGCCGCAACTTATCGAACAGTATGGTGCCGCCAGGGCCATTATTGAAACCTGGGCCGCATTACCGTTCAGCACTATCACCATGTGGGGCTTCTTCATTCTATGTTTCCTCGCAACGGTCACCTTAGTTAATGCCTGTTCTTACACCCTAGCCATGTCGACCTGTAAAGGCGCCGATGCTGATAACGAGCCACCAATCTGGGTTCGTGTTGGTTGGTCTGTACTTGTGGGTGTTATCGGCATCGTTCTGTTGTCACTCGGCGGCTTGAAGCCACTGCAAACAGCAATCATTGCCGGTGGCGCACCACTAATCATAGTTAACGTTATGATTATATTCTCTTTCTTAAAAGATGCCCGTAAAAATAATTGGAAACCTGTCGGTGAAGAGGCTAAGCCACACCTAGGTTCCACAGCTAAAATTTAGAGGAATAAATAATGGATTTTAAATTAACCGACGAACAAGAGTTATTTGTAGCAGGTATCCGTGACCTGATGGCTAAAGAGAACTGGGAAAGCTATTTCGCAGAATGTGATGAGAATAGTCAGTATCCAGAGCGCTTCGTTAAAGAGCTAGCCGAGATGGGTATCGACAGCTTGTTGTTGCCAGAGGAGCACGGCGGATTCAACGAAGGCATGGTAACGCTAGCGGTGATCTGGGAAGAGTTAGGTCGCTTAGGTGCGCCAACTTACGTGCTATATCAGTTGCCAGGTATCACTACCATGCTAAGACACGGTAGCCCTGAGCAGATCGATAAGATCATGACGCTACGTGGTACGGGTAAGCAGATGTGGAACTCAGCTATCACTGAGCCAAGTGCGGGTTCTGACGTGGGTAGCCTACTAACCACTTATAAGCGTCGTGATGGCAAGGTGTATTTAACTGGTAGTAAGTGCTTCATCACTAGTGCTGCAGGTGCTCCTTACATCGTGGTTATGGCTAAAGATGCTGACTCAGAAAAGCCAATCTTCACCGAGTGGTTCGTCGATATGTCTAAGCCAGGTATCAAGCTAAGCAAGCTACCAAAGCTAGGCTTAAGAATGGATAGCTGTTGTGAGCTACAGTTTGACGAGTTTGAGCTAGAAGAGTCAGACATGTTTGGTATCGAAGGCAATGGCTTCATGCGTGTTAAAGAGGAGTTTGACTCTGAGCGCTTCCTTGTGGCCCTAACTAACTACGGCGCGGCTTACTGTGCATTCGAAGATGCGGCTAAGTACGCCAACCAACGTGTTCAGTTCGGTGAGGCTATTGGTCGTTACCAGTTGATCCAAGAGAAGTTTGCCCACATGGCTATCAAGCTTAACAGCATGAAGAACATGGTCTATGAGGCGGCGTGGAAGTGTGACAACGGCACTATGACATCGGGCGATTCGGCAATGTGTAAGTTCTACTGCGCCAATGCCGGCTTCGAAGTTATCGACTCTGCTATGCAAGTACTAGGTGGTTACGCGATTGCTGGTGAGCACCGTATCAGCCGTATGTGGCGTGATATTCGTGTTGACCGTGTCTCAGGTGGTTCTGATGAAATGCAGATCTTAACCTTAGGCCGTGAAGTACTGAAGCGCTATCGTTAATAAACCGCGGTGATAAACAGGCTAGGTACTGAGTTAGTGACTATTGAGCTAGTAAGTAGTGAGCTAGTAAGTACTTAGTCTGGGTCGATTCTAGTGTGGGATTTGAGAGCCTCTTAATATTTTAAGCAGATCGACACTGCTTCTCAGGTCCCCAACTCGACTCCATTGAGCCATGTTGCGTTAGATAACCCCCAATAATGACTATCTTCCCGGCGCTGTTGCTGTGATGAGTTTTTGTTCGAATATTAAGAGAGATGGGTATCATGTCAAATAAATTGTCCACACCTACGTTCGGTCCTCTTGCTGGTTTGAGAGTGGTTTTTTCCGGAATTGAAATCGCGGGCCCATTCGCAGCGCAAATGCTAGCCGAGTGGGGCGCTGAAGTGATCTGGATTGAAAACGTAGCCTATGCGGATACTATCCGTGTACAGCCAAACTACCCAGAGCTATCACGCCGTAACCTGCATGCATTGTCGTTAAATATTTTTAAAGATGAAGGCCGCGATGCATTCCTGAAATTGATGGAAACAACAGATATCTTTATTGAAGCCAGTAAAGGTCCTGCGTTTGCACGTCGTGGTATTACCGATGAAGTGTTATGGGAACAAAATAAAAAGTTAGTTATCGCACACTTATCTGGTTTCGGCCAGTACGGCACGGATGAGTATACTAATCTGCCAGCCTACAACACGATTGCTCAGGCATTTAGTGGCTACCTTATTCAAAATGGTGATGTTGACCAGCCAATGCCTGCCTTCCCTTACACGGCAGACTATTTCTCTGGTATGACAGCAACCACCTCGGCACTTGCGGCGCTATACCGTGTACGCGAAACCGGTGTCGGCGAAAGTATCGACATCGCCATGTACGAAGTCATGCTGCGCATGGGTCAGTACTTCATGATGGATCATTTCAATGGCGGCGAAGTTTGCCCACGTATGACCAAGGGTAAAGACCCTTACTACGCAGGTTGTGGCCTATATAAGTGTGAAGATGGCTATATCGTGATGGAGCTTGTTGGCGGCAACCAGATTAAAGAGATGTTCAAGGATATGAATATCATGCACCTATATGGTGGCGAAGAGGTACCTGAAGGCACTCAATTGATCCACCGTATTGAATGTCCATTCGGCTATCAAGTTGAAGATGCATTAGACGGATACCTAGCGCAAAAGAGCATCGAAGAAGTATTGGCACGATTTGCAGAGCTCAATGTGGCGTGTGCAAAGGTATTAACGATCCCTGAGCTTGATAGCAACCCACAATACATTGCTCGTGAGTCTATTACCGAGTGGCAGAACATCGACGGTAAGACCTACAGAGGCCCTAACGTCATGCCTAAGTTCAAGAACAATCCTGGCCAAATTTGGCGTGGTATGCCAAAGCACGGTATGGATACTGCTGCAATCTTGGAAGATATCGGCTACTCACAAGAGCAAATTCAGAGCTTAAGCGAAAAAGGCTTAGCAAAAGTATCTGAGTGTAAGTGAGGCTAGAAGAATGGATATCGTTGGTAGCAAAACATTAAGATGCATGTGGGAAGAGCGTGCTCGCAAATTCAGTAATAACACAGCGTTGGTTTATGAGGATGCTGCTGGCGATGTCCAAGAATATACTTATAGTCATCTGAATGCCGAAATAAATAGAGCGGCAAATTTATTCCTTAGCTTAGGAATTAATAAAGGCGATAAAGTGGCTGTACAGTTATATAACAGTCCACAATTTATTTTCTGCTGGTTTGGATTGGCTAAGATAGGCGCGGTAATCGTGCCTATTAATAACCAATACCTGTTTGCAGAGTGCCAATACATTATTAATAAGTGTGCCGTTAAAGCTGTTGTTATTGAGGAAGAGTTCCTACCCATCTATACACGCATGAAACAAGAGACGGGTAACTCAATAAATAATATTCTGGTTACAAGAACGGCCAATCCTGAAATATCGGACTCGATGAACTTCGATACTTTGCTGAGTCAGCAAATCGTTGAATTGGTTCAGCGCGTGACGATTAGTAGTGACGATGTGGCCGAAATCTTATTTACCTCGGGTACGACATCACGGCCTAAAGGCGTGGAGATCACCCACTGTAACTTGCAGTTCGCAGGTTATTTTACGGCGTGGCAAACCTGTCTTCGTAGCGATGATATTTATTTGACTATGATGCCAAGCTTTCACATCGATTTTCAATGTAATGCAGCCATGGCCGCATTTACCGTCGGTGCAAAGCTTGTGATGCTTGAGAAGTACAGTGCCCGCAAGTTCTGGAAACAGATCTGTGACTATAGAGCCACGATTACCCATAGCATGCCGATGATCGTGCGTACCTTGATGTTACAGCCTGCAACGCCATTTGAACGTGATCATTGCCTGCGTGATATGTTGTTTTTCCTACATATTTCAGACCAAGAAAAACTGGACTTTGAAACACGTTTTAATGTGCAGCTGTTTAACTCCTATGGCATGACAGAAACCTTAGTCGGACTGATTGGTGATAGTCCAGCCGAGGAGCGTCACTGGCCGTCAATTGGACGACCAGGGTTAGGTTATGAGGCCAAGATCGCCGATGAGAATGGTCAAGAGCTTGCCCCTAACGTGATTGGTGATCTCTGGGTTAAAGGTGTGCCCGGTAGAACGATCATGAAGGGCTACTACCAAGATACGAAAGCCACTGAAGAAGTACTCAGTGCCGAGGGTTGGCTCTACACTGGCGATAAAGCTTACGTAGATGACAATGGCTTATTTTATTTTGTCGATAGAAAGACAAATATGATTAAGCGCTCCGGTGAGAACATCTCCAGTAGTGAAATAGAAAAAGTTTTAATGTCTCATCCTTATATTCAAGATGCCGCCGTTATTGGTGTTCCAGATTTAATTCGAGATGAAGCCGTTAAAGCATTTGTCATATTTAATGAGGGTGTGTCTTTAAGTGTCGAACAAATTTTACAGTATTGCGCTGAAAATATGGCGAAGTTTAAAGTTCCATCTTTTGTTGAAATAAAAAAGTCTTTCCCAAGAACCTGTACCTGCAAAGTACAAAAAAAACTTCTTATGTGAAGTTAACTTAATTTAGCTTTTTAATAAAAGAGTCTGAAGTGGCTCTATATTGGAGTATTAGCATGAGTGAATCATTACACGTTACCCGCAATGGCGCTATTTTAGAAATTACTCTTGATAGACCTAAAGCCAACGCGATTGACGCAAAAACAAGTTTTGAGATGGGTGAGGTCTTCCTCGCTTTCCGTGAAGATCCTGAACTGCGTGTGGCGATTATTACTGGTGCAGGCGAGCGCTTCTTCTCTGCAGGTTGGGATCTAAAAGCCGCTGCAGAGGGTGAAGCACCTGATGCTGACTTTGGTCCAGGCGGATTTGCGGGTTTAACTGAAATTTTTGACTTAGATAAGCCGGTTATCGCTGCGGTAAACGGTTATGCATTCGGTGGTGGTTTTGAGCTAGCGCTTGCGGCCGATATGATTATCTGCTCTGAAAATGCCAGCTTTGCCCTGCCAGAAGCTAAATTGGGTATCGTACCTGATAGTGGCGGAATGTTGCGTCTACCTAAGTTATTACCACCTGCGATCGTCAACGAACTGATGATGACAGGCCGTGGTATGGGCGCCGAAGAAGCCCTACGTTGGGGCGTGGTGAATCGCGTGGTTGAGAGTGACAAGCTGATGGACAGTGCTCGTGAACTGGCTCAGCAAATTGCTCAAGGTGCGCCATTAGCTATCGCGGCGATCAAAGAGATCTATCGTGAAACTAGCGAGCTATCGGTGGAAGAGGGTTATCGCCATATTCGTGCTGGTGGTTTGAAAAATTACCCATCGGTACTGCGTTCTGAAGATGCATTAGAAGGTCCATTAGCCTTCTCAGAGAAGCGTGACCCTGTGTGGAAGGGTAGATAGGTTTCAGTGCTATCAATCGAAATAGAGCCTGATATTTCCCATGAGATATCGGGTTTTATTTTAACTGTTTGTCGGTAATGGAAGGATTCACCAATGGCGTTGAAATTAGAGATGCAAGGGCAAACCTACGGCCCATTCGTTAATGAGTATACCGCTAGAGATGTGATGCTGTTCGCGCTGGGTTGTGGTGCTGGCAGTGACGGTAAAACTGATCTCGATTATGTGTATGAGAAGCAATTAAAGGTACTGCCTATCTTTGCTGCGACGCAAATTGTCGATGCAGAGGTGACTAAGACTATCGATTATGGCTTTAATTGGGGCGGATCTTTGCATTGGGGTTTTGACCTGCATATTCATCAGCCACTGCCTACTAATCCTGGCAAATTGAGCACCAAGGTGTTGTTGAAGGGGCTGTTCGACCGAGGGGAAGGACGCGGTTGTTTGGCGCAACACATAGGTGAAACCTTCGATGAGACGGGGACTAAACTGTTTACTAACGAGAGTTGGGATTGCGCGTTATACGATGGCGGCTTTGGCGGCCCAAAAGCGCCAGCAGATATTGTTGAGATCCCAGAGCGCGCGCCAGATTTCGAAATTGAACAAGATATTCCACTAAACCAAGCGCTTATCTACCGACTATCGGGCGATGACCATCCTCAGCATGTGGATTGGGAATATGCGCAAGAGTTTGGTCACCCAAAACCGAATCTGCACGGTGTTAGCACTGCAGGTGTGGCCTGTCGTCACATCATTCAGGCGATGTTTCCCGGTGAACCGGAGCGATTAACACGCTTTAAGACTCGGCTAACTAAATCCTTGTATCCCGGCGCAAGGGTCAAAACCCAAATTTGGAAGTGGGATGATAACTGTGTCCATTTCAGAGTGATGGATGCCAACGATCCTGACACTTTTTATCTTAACTTTGGTTTAGTTGAGTGGAAGTAAGCCTTTGTAGGAGGCTTTAGCCTCCTATCTAGACGAGAAATAGCATTTATCAACGTTAGTATTTAGCTGTGACGTCTTAATGTTTGAGGCGCAACAGCTAAGTAGTGAGTCGTGTGATTTATTAAGAGTAAAACAATTTATGCCCTGCTATGAATTTGAAGGATTAATTCCTGTTGTCGACCCGAGTGCTTATGTGCACCCAACAGCTGTGCTGATAGGAGATGTCATTGTCGAGGCTGGGGTGTATATCGGCCCCAATGCTTCACTGCGTGGTGATTATGGACGTTTGATTTTGCAGAGAGGTAGTAATTTGCAAGATGGTTGCATCATGCATGGATACTGCGATATGGATACAGTTGTTGAGCCTGATGGTCATATCGGCCACGGTGCCATTTTGCATGGCTGCGTAATAAAGCGTAATGCCCTCGTTGGAATGAATGCGGTGGTGATGGATGGGGCTGTGATTGGTGAAGATAGCATCGTCGCTGCCATGAGTTTTGTTAAAGCGGGTTTTCAAGGCCTGCCGCAACAGCTGTTGATGGGGCAGCCTGCAAAAGTGATGCGCCAGGTGAGCGAACAAGATCTGCATTGGAAAGGGCTTAATACGCTGGAGTACCAAGTATTAGCCCAGCGCTCGGCGAAAACAATGCAGCCTGTTACGCCGTTAACTCAGCAGGAAGTTAACAGGCCCAGATTAAAAGGGGTGACCGAGGTGCAGCCCAAGGCGCAGCAAACACAAGCCGGTTAATCAAAGTTCCAGAGTGAGTCATAGAGGCTCAAGCTTTAAGAGGGAGTGCAACCCAATAACGCTTAAACCGATTAGCACCTCAGGCAGCACGCTTAATAATTGAAACTATTAATTGAAACTATAGGCAGCTGAACAACCATGGTTGGCAGACTGCAATTGAGAAGGAAAGCGGTATGCCGTTAGATCCAAAAGTCGCACTGTATTTGCAACAAGTGCGTGATTCTGGCGCACAAGCCTATGAAGACATGACCCCCGCAGAGTCTAGACGCCTCGATATGAATGAGCTGACGAAGACGAAAGCCGATCGAGTGTTAGAGCCCGTGGCCGCGATAGAGCATAGCTTTATTCCTGGACCCACTGCAGATCTGCCCATTCGGATCTACCGTCCTAAAGGTGACACGAGTGAGTTACAGCCGGCGATTATCTTTATTCATGGCAGCGGTTGGGTGGTATCGAACATAGAGACCAATGACCATTTTAGCCGTGCCCTCGCTAATCGCACCGGATCGGTAGTGATCGCGATTAATTATCAAAAGGCACCTGAGCACAAGTTTCCCATCCCAATGGATGACTGCTATGCATCGACATTGTGGATCTTTGAGCATGCGACTTTGCTGGGATTAGACTCGAACCGTATCGGCATCTTAGGTGACAGTGCCGGTGGTAATTTAGCAGCGGCGGTGACGCTAAGGCTGCGTGACGAACAGGGGCCAAAATTGGCTTACCAAGTACTCGTTTATCCAGCGGTGCAATATGGTTGGCAAACGCCATCGGCTATCGCTCATGCAGAAGGTTATCTATTGCAACAGGCCAGTATGAAGTATTACTGGGGCCACTACCTGCGTAGCGAAGCCGACGCACAAAATCCCTATTGTTCACCGCTGAATGCCCTGAGCCACAAAGATCTGCCGCCAACACTTATCTATACCGCAGAGTTTGATCCATTATGCGATGACGGCTATCTCTATGCCCGAGAATTACAAGGCAGTGGTGTTACAGTCAAATACCGCTGTTTTGACGGCGTGATCCATGGGTTTATTAAGATGCTTGGGGTGTTTGATCAGGCCGATGAGTTTCTAGATGAACTTAAGCAAGATCTGTTAGAGATCTAGGTGTGATTAGTTAAAAACATAACTTGGGAATGCTCACGAAACAAACGGTTTCGTGAGCTTGTTCGAAGAATCATCAACTTGTTCCTCTAGAAAAATTAATTCGCATCTTATTGTGCTCACAGTTACATTTTTACTCTAAAACCTTGTGCTAGTCTCGTGCATCATGCACTTAAACTATGTATATAAAATATGAATAATAACATCCCATTAAGGGCGTTACAGGTTTTTGAATCATGCGCAAGGCTGGAAAGCTGCTCGCTTGCTGCGAATGAGTTATGCATCACTCAGAGCGCGGTCTCTCAACAGATAAAGCTGCTTGAAGATTACTTCTTAGAAAAGCTATTTCACCGCAATGCGGGCAAAATTACTCTGACTGAATCAGGGCTTGAACTTAGGCAAAGATTAGCGCCGGTTTTTTATGATTTAAACAGTGTGTGTGCCAGTTTGGTGCCCGATATGTCTAACGAAGTTCGAGTACATTCTTATAACTCTTTAGCCGCCCGTTGGTTAGTACCTAAGATGGCTAAGCTGAGAAAAGAGCACCCTGAGTTCAACATCAATGTTGGTATGTTTCAAGATGATGTAGAGATGAGCGATATGATCGCCGATATCTTTATTATCACCCGCGAATGCCAAGACGGCTATACCATTACTCCGTTAGTCGAAGAGAAGCTGGTGGCTTTTTGTAGCCCTGAATATTTGCAAAAACACCCAGAGATCTCCTTAAGTACTTTCCATGAGCAGACACTACTTTACTCAAAACACAAAGATTATGGTGTCGATTGGGAAGGCTGGTTTAGAGATAACAAAGTCGCTGTCGGCCCATTACAGCGAAAAATTATTTTCAACCATAATATGTTGGCAGTTCAGGCAGCAATTTTTGGTCAGGGGATCGTGCTAGGCCTAGAGCAAACGCTACAAGTAGAATTAGACTCAGGAAACCTGGTGAAGTTAGATCTCCCCCATTGCTATACAGGCTGGACCTACTCAATCGCTTATAAGTCTTCAAGAAAGCGGGACGCCCGTATAACCAAGATTGTCGATTGGATAATTAAAGAATATGCGGGCAGCGTATCTTAGCCGCAATTGTTATTTATCTGATTAAAGCTGTATCAGTACTAATCGAGAAGCTGAGGGAGAAGGTTTACTCGTGATTGGGGAAACTGTGGAAGAGAGTTAAATATTGCATTGTTTAGAGTGATTTAGTGGCCACTAAAGTTAGTGGCCACAGTTTTTAATAACGTATGGTTGATTAGTCGTTACTTCTTAAGCGGAAGAAGCTTCTTCAGTGAGCGAACCCAACCAAAGGTCAACGGCGCCAAACAGACCATAAATACGGTATAAGCGATTATGCAGTAATGTGCCATATTCATGCCCAGTAGAGTCCAATCGTCTTCACCACAGCCGCCCGTTGGAGCAAACTCAAATGGTAGCCACTCATCAAGTGGTAGGTTGAGTGGGAAGCGTGGATCGGTTGAACAAGCTGAGCCAGCAGCATCGCCTGCAGCAGCAAAGAAGTCCATCGTCTCATCGACTACCATGTGCGCCGCATCATGGATCTTCATTAACTCAACAGACCACATCCAGCCCTGAATGACTGCGTACCACGCCAGTAATAAACCTAAGAACTTGAGTATGTGATTTCTCGGATCGATCAGAATGATCAGACCCGCAAGCACGATACAGCACTGGCTAAAGCGAATGTAAACACATAGCTCACAGGGATCCATCGCCAAGAACAGTTGGAAATAGAAGATGGCCGACAGAATAAGAAATAGTGCTCCTCCAACCATCACTAACCAGATGGGCCGATGGTCTTGCATATGGGTTAAGCTGTCGGCAGGGGTGGCCTTAAACTGCCCCCAGAACTCTTTCAATCGTTGCTGCAATGACATAATAATCCCTTACTTAGCAGACAGTTCAGCGATAAGCTCTTTGAGCATATCCATCGAACGGATTGATTTGGTGTTGATCAGGTATTTACCGTTAACGGTAATCGCAGGCACACCTTGGATCTTTGCAACTTCAACCCCTTTATCCCATTTGGTCATTAGCTGTTTTACTTTTGGATCTTGAGCATGAGTATCAAACTCGGCGCGGCTCATGCCTAATGTATCGAGGGTAAATGCAATGGTAGAATCGGCATCTTTAAATTTGACCTTCTTGACGTGGTACTGGTCGTAGTACTTGTCCTTTAATTGCTTGAATGTCTTCTCGCCTTTGATCTCTTTAGCGATGGCCAATGCCGTTGATTTCTCTACGCCAAAAGGTGGTTTACTGGTGATATGGTACTGATCCAAAGTGCTGCCAGCAGGCATTAACTTATCGTTAGGAATACCTGCTTTTTCATACTTGTAGCAGAAAGGACAGTTAATCGAGTAGATCTTCACTACTTGGTTCGGGGCATTAAATTGAGCCACTTCTGGCAATACTTGGTATTCAACTCCCTCTGTTGCTGCATGGGCACCAAATGATAGAAATAGAGTTGCTGCGATGGCGGAAAGTGTTTTTTTCATGAGTGAGTTCCATTAAAAATAGGGTTAACAGCTGTCAGCGCCTTTTAAAAGGCGCTGCCATTGGTTTATTACTGGTTAAACATGGCTTCTGGGTGAACTACTGTTGAGCGGTAACCCGGCTCGTGTTTAGTCAGGGTTTTAACCTTGATTTCAACTTTTACTTCATTGGTTTTTGGATCAACCTCTGTAATCCAATGCTCCGGAGCCTTATCACTTTCTAGCAGACCTGCTGAAGCTGATGCCATAAACATGGTGTTATGATCTGGCTGGAATTCAGTAATAGAGGTAATTGGGCTGTACCACTCATAGCCGCGGTCTTTACCGTATTCCCAGGTCTGTTGAACCGTCATATTGTCCATATCGACCTTGTATTCAACACCACGAGAGTACTTCATTGTCGGTAGAGCTGGCTGCTCAAGAGAGCGTCCATCGCCATTGTCGAAGACTGTAACTGTGCCACGTTCAGGTACAGGCCAAGCGGTATGCTGAGTCCATGTCCAGTCAAAGTCACCTTCACAATCTTTGGCATCACACTTTAACTTTTTGCCCTTTTTATCAACCGGGATGAGTACCTTATCTGCTAGATCTCCTTCCCAGCCGATAGGGGTACCAAGGATCCACTTCACTTCATCGTCACGGCCAATCTTAATCACTGCTGATTGATGACGAGAACTGATGATGATGCTGTCGTCTTCTGCGTCATAACCAATAGAGTTGATATGTAACCAGTTGCGACCTGTATCTACACCGGCAACGTCGCCATAAGGCTCATTTGCTAGCTCTTCTGCTGACATTGTCTTACCCGCAGAGGCTACATCTACGTTTAGACACACTGCGCCCATATCCAATGAACTCAATACATCATCACGTAATGGATCTAGGATCTTATTGAAGTCCCATACCTTAACGACTTCGCCATTGTTATTAACTTCAATTACATGGTCACGAATAGAGTCAACTTTTATCCCTGTTGGAGTGATATAGTCTTTTTTGCCCACACGTAGCAACAGGTTGCCGTTTGGCATTTCAGTCACTTCATGAGAGAAACCGATATAGCCGCGAGGAAGATCACGTTTGAAAATTGGTTTGCCGATAAAGTCGTACTTGGCATAGTAAGGTGACAGGAAGCCATTATGTTGATTAAACATCAGGCCCTGACCGAAGATAAGCTTACCGTCACGGGTTTGTTTAAATGACATGGACCCGCCTGGACGGTCATAAATTACATCGGCACTTAAGTGCCAGCGTACATCACCGTTGGTATCAATAATATTCTGGGTTGGTTTCCAATCCCACTTATCACGCAGATCGGGTGTGATGACTTGGCCATCGACTAGATAAAATCTATCTTCAAACCCCTTAGCAACTTTAATCGGTTCATATTCATACTGAGTTCTATCCTGACCATCAATATGTTGATGTGGTATATCATTGGTACGGATCTTATATGTCTCTTTAATTTTTTTACCATCAAGCTTGTAGGAGACTTCAACTTCATTAAGGTGGTCAGGGTAGAGACCAAACACCGGAATCCCGTTATGTGTATTCAACTGAGTAGTACTGACGGGATAATCAATATCAATGCCTTTACGGTCTTTACCTTTGACGGAAACCGTGGCGTTTGTAATCGTTTTACCTCCCAAATCAATCACTGCAACCAATGGACTAAAGTCATAAGGGTCAACGTAGACAAAGCCTAATTGTCCTTGAGCAACAGCGGAAGATGAAGTACCTGGTAAATTTCCCGCAGCATTTACTGATAATGAAATTGCCGAGCAAGTAAGCACCGAGGCTGTTAAAATCGCTGACATTATTTTATTAAGTTTCATAGTTAATCCCTTTATTAGAATTTATATTGGACTGAGTAAAAAAATGCATCGTGATAGCCTTTTTTACCTAAGTTATTTTCTGCGTAACGATAACTGACACCCACTGACCAATTATTGTTGATTATCCAGTTTGCTCGTAGTTGACCATTAAAACCAAAGTCTTCCATGTCGCCTGCTAATTCCAAATATTGTTCATTTCTGCCGAAATAAAACTCTTGCCACCAGACAAATTTAAAATCTTGATCAAATAATGATAAATCATGACTAATATTTAAATACGCGTAGCCACCATTAAAACCTTGCTCATCAAAATTAGAGTCAAAAGCCTTATATGTGGCATTCACTATGTGTGCGGCGAACGCTAGCTGTACATAAGTATTGTCATAGTTTTTATCCCAGCTAAATCCAAGCAATGTATTGGTTTCTCCCCAGACAGGCATTGATTTATCAAACACTTGGCCGTATAAGTTGAAATCCGTTTCGCCAATATTTATTTGACCGACTAGATTTATTTCAGTCCCATAAATGTCTGTATTATCGAAGTTTTCCAATGTGACATGACCATAGATATCGCCAAGTGCAGTGCCATGTGCACCTATCATTTTGATGTATGGATTATTATTTTTTGACTCACCAAAGTAGTCAGATGCGCTACTTCTCCAATCCATCAAGCCCGTCTCAACGGCTAACATTGCTGCATTCGAAGAAAAGGAAATACTGAGAGCTAACGCAGCTATTCCTGATTGTAATTTCTTATTCATAACTCACCTCTATTGAAAGTGATTGCGATGTTATGAATTGAAGCGCGATGATAACTAGAGGAGGCTCACAAAAAAAAATTAGAATATCTTTATATTATTTAAACCTTGATTGTAGGCATGAAAAATAAAAAATTATTTTTTTTAGAGATGGGATTCACAAAAAAATGGAAAGCAAGACTTTAGAACATATTTTAAATGTGTCAGAACAGCTAATTTATAAAGATGGTGTGATCGGGTTTAAGTTTTGCACTGTAGCAAAAGAAGCTGGAATCTCTACAACTAGCTTATATAAGTTCTTTGGAAATAAAGAAGATATATTGGTTGCTTTGGCAAGTAAAAGTTTTATGAACACCAAAAATAAAAAGTGGTGGTTAAATTTAGAAGGTGATGCGCTAATAAAAGTCATTGCTTATTATATTTTACAGTTAGATGTCGCTCATGATTTTCCCTTTTACTCATCTATGTCAACGCTAACAAGTAATCAGCTTATTTGCGGTCGTTCTGCTCACCCTCATATCAGCGCATTGAATAAGAATGCCTATGGTTTTTGGCAAACACCTATTGCGCTATTGCAGCAGGCTAGAGGGCAGGGGAGTTGTCAACTCTGTGACCAAGCGATTACTAGACTGTGTGCACTGATCTCTATGATTATCAGAGGTCAGGAAGTTGTATCTTGTGCTGAGGTAGGTAGAGCTTGCAGTGCAGAAGCGAATCTCACAACCCAATGGATTATTGAATTTTGTTTTAAGCAAGTGGGCTTCGAATACCATTTAATTAATCATTGTATCCAACAAGCAGATATCCTAATCACAGAGCATGGTCTTCGGTAACGGAACTGCTCATAAAATGCCATATGTGTTTGAAGTATGACTCAATGCAGGGAAAGTAAAGTTATGCCGTTATCCCAGTTATCAGCGGCGACGGTTATGGGTAACAGATCAGTTAAATTATCGATGTTTTGGTCACTGTTAACTGTGGCCACTAAAGTTAGTGGCCACAGTTTTTAATAACGCATGGTTGATTAGTCATTACTTCTTAAGCGGAAGAAGCTTCTTCAGTGAGCGAACCCAACCAAAGGTCAACGGCGCCAAACAGACCATAAATACGGTATAAGCGATTATGCAGTAATGTGCCATATTCATGCCCAGTAGAGTCCAATCGTCTTCACCACAGCCGCCCGTTGGAGCAAACTCAAATGGTAGCCATTCATCAAGTGGTAGGTTGAGTGGGAAGCGTGGATCGGTTGAACAAGCTGAGCCAGCAGCATCGCCTGCAGCAGCAAAGAAGTCCATCGTCTCATCGACTACCATATGCGCCGCATCATGGATCTTCATTAACTCAACAGACCACATCCAGCCCTGAATGACTGCGTACCACGCCAGTAATAAACCTAAGAACTTGAGTATGTGATTTCTCGGATCGATCAGAATGATCAGACCCGCAAGCACGATACAGCACTGGCTAAAGCGAATGTAAACACATAGCTCACAGGGATCCATCGCCAAGAACAGTTGGAAATAGAAGATGGCCGACAAAATAAGAAATAGTGCTCCTCCAACCATCACTAACCAGATGGGTCGATGGTCTTGCATATGGGTTAAGCTGTCGGCAGGGGTGGCCTTAAACTGCCTCCAGAACTCTTTCAATCGTTGCTGCAATGACATAATAATCCCCTATTTAGCAGACAGTTCAGCGATAAGCTCTTTGAGCATATCCATCGAACGGATTGATTTGGTGTTGATCAGGTATTTGCCGTTAACGGTAATCGCAGGCACACCTTGGATCTTTGCAACTTCAACCCCTTTATCCCATTTGGTCATTAGCTGTTTTACTTTTGGATTTTGAGCATGAGTATCAAACTCGGCACGGCTCATGCCTAATGTATCGAGGGTAAATGCAATGGTAGAATCGGCATCTTTAAATTTGACCTTCTTGACGTGGTACTGGTCGTAGTACTTGTCCTTTAATTGCTTGAATGTCTTCTCGCCTTTGATCTCTTTAGCGATGGCCAATGCCGTTGATTTCTCTACGCCAAAAGGTGGTTTACTGGTGATATGGTACTGATCCAAAGTGCTGCCAGCAGGCATTAACTTATCGTTAGGAATACCTGCTTTTTCATACTTGTAGCAGAAAGGACAGTTAATCGAGTAGATCTTCACTACTTGGTTTGGGGCGTTAAATTGAGCCACTTCCGGTAATACTTGGTACTCAACTCCCTCTGTTGCTGCATGGGCACCAAATGATAGAAATAGAGTTGCTGCGATGGCGGTAAGTGTTTTTTTCATGTTATCTCCAAAGATATATTAAATTTGTTGGATTTTGAAAACTTATATTGTTAATAGTTATTGTTTTTGTCGATGTAAAAATAAAACGTCATTGTTTGTTATAACTATAAGATTTTAATTTGATTAATATTGGATGCTGGCTATTTCGTTACTATCTTATTTTTAAATGACATATATTGATTGTGATGGTGGTCACGTTTTATTTGCAGTCCTATTTATAAGTGTTATTAATTTTAAGTCGGCTGGAGTTTGATATTCAATTTTTAGTTTTTGAATTATGTTTATGGAAAAAATCAATATCATTGGATCTGTTCATTCTGTATTGGTTTCCTTTGTTGTGGTCGCAACGTGTTGTTTTGTATGTGATTACTTTGATTTTGTTGATGTTTTTTTATTGTTTTTTATGGTTTTTAGATATTTTTAACATTGGTTTCCATAAGGTTTGATCCCTGTTGGTTTATCTTTTATTAGCTGAAACCCTCATGAATTATAAGTTTTAGATGTATAAAGTTCATTGTTTTATGTTATTTATATAATCGATATGTAAATTCGCATTTCTTTAATTCATGGTTTTTTATTTGTTGGTCGTTATATTGTGGTGATGAAAAAAGTTGGTGCTTTGATTATTGTGACATCATTCTCAAATAAAGTTGTTCTAGTTAATTATTGTTTTTAGGGTTGATTACAGTGATTACAAAATAATTATTAATTGGAGAAGTCATGAAACGTAATATTTTAACTGCAGCTATTGTTGCTGCATTATTTCAGTCAGTTGTTTCTTTTGAATCAAATGCCGCTGGTTTTAAACCAGCACCTGCAGCGGGCCAACTAGGTGCGGTGCTTGTTAATCCGTATGGTAACTCACCTCTAACTGCGGTATTAGATTTGGGCAGTAAGCGCCCAACTGATGTGACGGTAACAGTTCATGGTAAGGGCAATAAAGGAGTTGATATTAGTTACCCTGTGGGTCAGCAAACAATCAATACCCATGACGGTATTCCCTTGTTTGGTTTATATGCTGATCACAGCAACCAAGTGACAGTGAAATACAACCTAGACGGTAAAAAGGTCAAAGAAGACTATAAGGTGCTAACCGGACCTATCACTAACGAATATATGGATAACAGAAATATCACTGTTATGCAGGAAGTTCAGGTGAAGAAGGTTGCCAAAGGCTTTGAAAACCGCTTGTATATGGTCAACAGTCATACTTACAACCAGCAAGGTTCAGATCTGCATTGGTCAGGTCAAAAGAGTAAAGATGCAGGTATATTTGAATCTTCGCCAGCCATGGGTTCATTACCATTCGATAACGCCCCTATGACTTATGTCGTTGATACAAATGGTGATATTCGCTGGTGGTTAGATCAGGATGCGGTTTATGACGGTGTAGGAATCGATGTAAACAAGCGTGGATACTTGATGGGACTGCATGATAATGGTGAAGGCCGTATTACCTTTGTTCAAGGCCAGCAGTACGGCACCTTTGACTTGTTAGGTAACTTTGAACAACGTCGCTTGCCACGTGGATATGTTGACGCCTCCCATGAACATAACATCATGCCAAATGGCCACTCTTTAGTTCGTGCGGCTAAGGCTAACTATAAAAACCCTCAAGGCGATATCGTTCATACCGTACGAGACCATATTTTACAGATTGACCAACAGGGTAACTTGGTTGATGTGTGGAACCTGAACGAAATTATGGATCCATATCGTGATGCATTGCTTGAAGCCTTAGATATGGGAGCGGTTTGTTTGAACGTCGATATCGATCAGATGGGTCAAACTGCAGAAATGGAAATTGATGCCCCTTATGGCGATATTCCAGGTATTGCCCCCGGTCGTAACTGGGCTCATATCAACTCTATTGAATATGATCCAAAAGATGACTCTATTATCCTTTCTTTCCGTCATCAAGGTGTAGCCAAAGTGACTCGTGATAAGGAAGTGAAGTGGATCTTGGCACCTTATGAAGGTTGGAACAAAGAGCTTTCAAAGAAACTGCTTAAGCCAGTGGATAAGAATGGTAAGCCTATCAAGTGTACCGATAAAGGTGTGTGTGATGGTGACTTCGACTTTACCTATACTCAGCACACGGCATGGCTAAATAACACCACAGGCAATCTGACGGTTCTGGATAATGGTGACGGTCGTGCCCATGAGCAACCAGCCCTACCAACTATGAAGTATACCCGTTTCGTCGAATACAAAATTGACGACGAAAACATGACTGTGCAGCAGACATGGGAATACGGTAAAGATCGTGGTTATGACTGGTACAGCCCGATCACGTCTAACGTGGAGTATATGGAAGATAAGAACACCATGTTTGGTTTCGGTGGTTCGATTCATCTCTATACCCCTGGTGAGCGCACTATCGGCAAAATCAATGAGATCGGTTATGACGATATGAAGGTCAAAGTAGAGATAGACGTGTTGTCTGACAAGGCAAACTCTCCTCACTACCGCGCAATTATTGTGAACCCTACTAGCCAATTTGGCTTGTAAAAAAATGAATTCCGGGCCCGTATGGGCCCGCTAATTTAGGAGGCTCACAATGAAATTATCTAGATCTGTCTTAGCCGTATTAGTGGGAATTGGCGGTATTAGTTCGGCGAGTGCTGAAGTGCTATTTCAGCAAAATAATGTGATTGTTGGCTACGAGTATTTACTCGATGCCGAAGATAAAAACCCCAATCTCTATGATCAAGCCCACCTCATCCTAGGTCATACCACAATCGCCGACTGGGGAAGCGCCACGGGGTGGTTGCGGTTTGAAAACCCACTGGACAGCTCGGAAAACCAGCAAGGGAAAGATGCCGGAGCAACAACCAAAGCCTGGTTAAAGCTTGATTATAACCTTGGTGACTCGCCATTTAACCTTTGGGTGCAGTCATTTACCTGCGCCAATAAACCAGTGGTGGAGCAAAACTTCTATTTAGGTGGCTCCTATGATGTTGCTATTGGAAAACTCAAAGGCACAGTCGGTGTCGGTATGCAGTATGCGTACGGCAGTTTTTCCCCAACAGGAAAGTCCTTTAATGGTGCCTCTGGTACTGCTGCGACGATAATGCTGGGCTACCCGCTAACACCGCATTGGTTTGCTAAGGCTTATTACGAAGCTCAATTTAACCGAAGTGACGAACATAGGGAGGTATTTGGATTCGACTCATACGGCCATCAGGCTATTGTCGGTGTGGATTACAGGTTTAATTCTCAGTTCTTCGTTAGCACCCTGTATAAACATAGGCAGAGCTGGGGTGGAGCACTCAATGGTGGTGGAGAGTTGCTATTCGAAGCGGGGTACAATTTCTAGGAGTCAGTGGGATACTTAGTCATAAAGCTTTAGCTATAAACCTTTAGCTATGAATACAGAGTATCCCATATCCCAACTTTTCAATATATGTGAACACCTTATGAGATAACGTATTGGGTGCTATTTTGCCTCTATTGTTACGGTTAATATCTAGCCATATACGCTAAAGTTCCCAAGGATGTATGATGAACACCAATGAGAGTGTTAAAGATCTTTCTGTTGCTCACCTTCAGCTAATAGTCTGTCTTATTAAGCATGGAAACGCCTGCGTAGCATCAGATGAGCTCGGTATGAGTCAGTCGACAATCAGTTATCATCTACGTCGCGTGCGAAGTATTTTTTCTGATGAGATGTTTGTAAGAACCGGAAAAGGGCTTAAACCCACCGAGCGCTGTCTTCAAGTTGGTCATTTTGCCCAAGACTTGATTAACCGTGTTGAAGAGGAATTAATTCACGGTAATGACTTTGAGGCAACCCATATTGAGCGAGAGCTGAGTTTAATTGCTGATGATACTGCCTGTGGTTGGTTTGGGGAGTTATTTGTCGATCTGCACAAGGCACTGCCTAAGGTAAACCTGTGTGCCCGTCCCTGGTATCTAAATGCAATGAAAGACTTAGATAACGGCGCCGTTCACTTTGGATTGCATATTATGCAAAGCGGTATCAAGGGGATTTATGATCTAGAAGTGGCTCCCTGCTATCGTTTATGTGTGGTGCGAGATGGGCATCCTCTGGTGTCGCAAGGTGAGGTAACGCTGGAAGATCTGGCTATGTATCCGGTAATTTTGAATGACTTAGCTGGCTGGAATAATAACGGTCACTCGGTGATGGAAACCGTCCTTAAAAACCACGGCCTTAAAGCAAATTTAGTAGGGCGCTTAGGTTATGTAAATAGCATTTTTAGTGCGTTACAGGGCTGTAATGCGATTACCTACACTTCAGCCGTGTCTCTACCTAAGGATCTGTCAGGCTTATCTCTACTTAAGGCGCCTGCAGCACTTGATGCCGTCGAATGCAACTACCGGCTTTATATCAGTAAGACACGCTATGGTTCACAGGAAACTAATTACTTAATTGAGTTTCTTTATAATTCTTTTAAGCGCTTTGCTACTCGTCAATATGAAAGGCCAGAGGTCGCCCCTATTATTAGAAGTTGATAATTCTGACTATTATGGGTAATAGTGTCGCAATTAATAACCGTTAATTAGAGGTTATTCAATCGGCAACCAGACCTGAGCATGCAATCCACCTTCACTGCGGTTGGTAAGGATCACCTTGCCCTGATGCCTATCGACAATACGTTTGATAATCGCCAGACCAAGCCCTGAGCCAACACTGCCGCGGGCCGTATCACCTTGAGTAAAAGGTTGAAAGAGTTTAGGGATCTGCTCTTCATCGATCCCAGGACCGTTATCTTCGACACTAAAGCCGACGTACTGACCATTAAATTGTGAGTTAATTCTTACCCAGCCGTTACCGTAGCGGTAGGCATTTTCGACTAAATTGCTGAGCACACGTTTTACGGCAATACCTTGCATCGGAATGCGTGGACACTCAACTAACTCTGAATCGATGCTGCCCTCACGGTTAGATTCGGCCTGAATCACATCTTGAATTAAGTCGTTTATCTGCTCTAACTCTCGAGTGCCTTCCTGATCTTGGCGGATATAGGAGATGAACTGATTGATGATGGCATCCATATCTTCGATATCGTTAACTATGCCATCTTTCAGATACTGATCTTCTTCGACCATCATTTCAGAGGCCAGTCGAATGCGAGTTAGCGGGGTACGTAAGTCATGAGATATGCCAGCCATCAGCAGCGCCCTATCTTGCTCCAGCTGCTTCATGCTATGAGACATCTGATTGAAGGTGTTAGTCACCTCAACAATCTCTGTTGAGCCACTCAATGGTAAAGGGTCAGGGTAATCACCTCGTGATACGGCAATCGCCGCTTTTTGTAATCGCCTCAACGGACGATTCTGTTGCCGGGCAAACCACCAGCCTCCGGCCACGCTTAGGGCGCCAATAACCATTAAATATAGGGTAAGCGGTGAAAGGTTTTTCTCATTGAGCCCGGTTAATGGCACTCTGATCCAGATTGAGGGCGCTTGAGGAGGGCGGATCCAGATCTCAAATTCTTCCCCCTGAGCGATGCGCACTTCAGCCTCGCCACCTAGGTATTCGGACATTTGAGAAGATAAAAAACTGTAGTAAGTCGCACGATCGATACCGGCTTGGCGAGCTTGTTTTAGGTTATAAAACTGCATGGTGTCATCACGCACTTTGGCGTTGAGGGCATCGACCATGGTGAGGTGTTCACGACCAATATCGATGCCGCCAACAAATAATAGCTTCACTTGCCGTGCTATCAATTGGTTTATCTGCTGATAGCTGGGTTTTATAAAGTAAACCGCAACAGAGATGTATGACACTAGTTGGTTTGTTAGCAGCAGGCAGCCAATTAGCATTACGGTTTGGCTGAAGGAACTGCGTGGCAAAAAGCGTTGCCACCATCGTCTGTTTATAGCCACTTAGTTATTATCACTTAGTTATCGTCGCCTAGCTATTTGCGTGATTGGCCATCAGGTACAAATACATAACCTAAGCCCCACACGGTTTGGATATAGCGTGGGTTAGCGGCATCTTTTTCAATCAGTCGACGCAGGCGCGAAACTTGTACGTCAATCGAACGCTCGAGTGCCGAGTAATCGCGGCCACGAGCAAGATTCATTAATTTGTCGCGCGAAAGAGGTTCCCGTGGATGACTAACTAGCACTTTAAGTACCGCAAATTCACCGCTCGTTAGCGAAATACTTTCTTCACCGTGGTACATCTCGCGGGTGGCCAGATTCAGGGAGTACTCACCAAAGGTGATCTCCTCTTCCTGCAGGGTTGGTGCGCCAGGCACTTCAGGTGTTTGGCGGCGCATAACGGCTTTAATTCGGGCGAGCAACTCTCGTGGGTTAAACGGCTTAGGTAAGTAGTCATCGGCACCCAGTTCTAGACCGATAATTCTATCCACTTCATCGCCCTTGGCTGTTAGCATCACGATAGGGATGGGGTTACCCATTTGGCGCAGGCGACGGCAGATAGACAGACCATCTTCGCCAGGAAGCATAAGATCGAGTACCAGTAGATGGAAGTTTTCGCGTTCTAATAAACGGTCCATTTGCTCGGCATTGGCAGCACTACGTACCTGATAACCTTGTTCCATCAAGTAGCGTTCTAATAAAGCGCGTAGTCTCATATCATCGTCGACGACGAGAATTTTTGAGGTTTCTTGTCCCATGCTTGTGGTCCTTTTGCTCGGCGGCCAGCCCTTATCTTTAGGCAAATGGCTGATATTGAATGCGAATCATCCTAATATAGCTGTTTTAATATGTTAATGACTAGCAGGCATTTTAACTAATAGGTTAATGCCGATGGCTATGTTTGCGTAAATTATAGTTAACATGCTGAATATCAATGAAAATATGGCTTTGTCGACGTCTATTTGAAATTGTAAGAAAATTAATAGCACTGACTTATCTGGAAAATTCTACAGTGAGTCTATTTGAACTGGCATAGCTCAGCTTGACTGGATCTGTGCTATGATTTTTGTCCATCAATTTTGATTAATCCCTTTTAGAAAGTAGAACCTATGAGAACCGCTATCGTCACCCGTGAAGGTTTCGAGAAACTGCAAAAAGAACTAAATTACCTTTGGCGTGAGCATCGACCTGAAATCACTAAAATTGTGAGCTGGGCTGCGAGCTTAGGCGATCGTAGTGAAAATGCTGACTATACCTTCAATAAAAAGAAGCTGCGTGAAATAGACCGTCGAGTGCGTTATTTACGTAAGACGCTCGAAAATGTACAAGTCGTTGATTACTCTCCGGCACAAGAGGGTAAGGTATTCTTCGGTGCTTGGGTCGAAATCGAAAACGATGATGGCAATAAATTACAGTTTAAGATTGTGGGTTATGACGAGATTTTTGGTCGTAAAGATTACATTTCCATCGACTCGCCTATGGCGCGTGGCTTGTTGAAAAAAGAGGTCGATGACGAAGCGGTAATTAAGACACCTACCGGTGAGCAAGTTTGGTATATCAATCGTATCTCCTATCAAGGTTTCGAATAATCCGCCTCCATATTTTCGGCGAATAAAATCGCAGCCTCAACAGTAGGCTGCGCGATTTATACCGCGCAAATAACATAATTGTCTTAGTATTTGCATTAACCAAATCCATGCGCTGTGGTATCTTTGGTGCAATACCTTTTATCAACTAGGCTCGACCTCTATTTATGCAAAATATTGCACAGCTCATCGCTGAGGAACTCAATGTTCGTCAGCAACAAGTTATCGATACCATTTCATTACTCGATGACGGCGCAACCGTGCCGTTTATTGCCCGTTACCGTAAAGAGGCCACTGGTGGCTTAGATGACGTTCAACTGCGTACCCTATTTAGTCGTTTGGGCTATTTACGGGATCTCAATGATCGTCGTAACGTAATTTTGTCGAGTATTGAAGCACAGAGTAAGTTAACACCTGAGCTGAAAGCAGCGATTATTGCTGCCGATAGTAAGACGCGTCTAGAAGATCTCTACCTTCCATATAAGCCAAAGCGTCGCACTAAGGGTCTTATTGCGATTGAAGCGGGCATCGAACCTTTAGCCGATTACCTGTTAGCTAATCGCCAAGTCGATTGCGAAGCGGCTGCTAGCGAATATATCAACGCTGCCGCAGGTTTTGCCGACGCCAAGGCTGTGCTCGATGGCGCACGCTTTATCTTGATGGAGCGCTTTGCTGAAGATGCAGAGCTGTTGCAAAAAATTCGTACTCAAGTTGAGCAAAATGCCGTACTTGAAAGCACTATGGTTAAGGGCAAAGAGAAAGAAGGCGCAAAGTTTAGAGATTACTTCGAGCATTCTGAAAAGCTGACCAAAGTGCCATCACACCGTGCGCTAGCGATGCTGCGTGGCCGCAATGAAGGCATGTTGAGCCTTAATATTAATGCCGACCCGCATCAAGAGCCTAAGCAAGCGAGCTATTGTGAAGTGATCATTATTGAGCATTTTAAGCTGGGGCTTACAGATACTGGCGTTGATGCTTGGCTAAAAACAGTGGTAGCGGCGACGTGGAAAGTTAAGATTGCCCTACAGATGGAAACCGAGTTTCTTGGCCGTATGCGTGATAGCGCCGAACAAGAAGCGATTAAGGTTTTTGCCCGTAACTTAGGCGATCTACTGATGGCGGCACCAGCGGGTGCTAAAGCGACCTTAGGTTTAGATCCTGGTCTTCGCTCTGGCGTTAAAGTAGCGATTGTCAACGACACGGGTAAGCTGGTGGCGCACACGACTATTTTCCCACATGCTCCGCAAAATCAGTGGGATAAGTCGGTAAGAACCTTAAGTAACCTAGTTAAGATGCACAAGGTTGAGTTGATTGCGATTGGTAACGGCACCGCATCGCGTGAAACCGATAAGCTAGCTGCAGACTTAATCAGCCAAGTAAAAGCTGACTTGCCAACATTGACCAAAATTATGGTCAGCGAAGCGGGTGCATCTGTCTATTCAGCCTCTGAGCTAGCCTCGGAAGAGTTCCCAGATATCGATGTATCTATTCGCGGCGCGGTGTCTATTGCACGCCGCCTACAAGATCCGTTGGCAGAGCTTGTTAAGATTGAGCCTAAAGCGATTGGTGTCGGCCAATATCAGCACGATGTGAGTCAGAGTCAGCTATCAAGTTCACTAGAAGCGGTTGTCGAAGACTGTGTGAACGGCGTTGGTGTTGACGTTAATATGGCGTCAGCTGCACTGCTTGCACAGGTGGCGGGTCTAAATAAAACCTTAGCGCGTAATATCGTGACTCATCGTGACGAGCAAGGTCGCTTTAACAACCGTAAAGCACTGCTTAAAGTCGCGCGCCTTGGGCCTAAAGCCTATGAGCAAGCAGCGGGTTTCCTGCGTATTAACGACGGTGATAACCCACTCGATAGCTCTTCGGTTCACCCTGAAGCCTACTCATTAGTCGAGTCTATTGCTGCGGATAAAGCTGTCTCTGTTGCTGAATTGGTGGGTAACTCAGAACTGATTAAGTTACTGGAAGCAAAAGACTTCATTACCAACGAGTTTGGTCTACCTACGGTAACCGATATTCTGGCTGAGCTTGATAAGCCTGGTCGAGATCCTCGTGGTGAGTTTAAGACTGCGACCTTTAAAGAGGGCGTAGAAGAGATTAAAGATCTGCAGCTAGATATGATCTTAGAAGGTGTGGTGACTAATGTGACCAACTTTGGCGCCTTTGTTGATGTGGGCGTTCATCAAGATGGCTTAGTGCATATCTCTTCGATGACCGACAAGTTTATCGACGATCCACATAAGGTGGTTAAAGCCGGCGATATCGTTAAAGTGAAGGTGATGGAAGTGGATGCCGAGCGTCGCCGTATTGCGCTAAGTATGCGTCTTGATGATAAGGCTGGCGATGCCCATAAGAGTGCGCCACGTCCTACTTACAACAAAGCAAGCCCGAATAAGGGCGCTGCGAATAAAGGCACTAATCAGCAACGCGGCCAACAGAAGAGCCATAAGCCTAAGCAGCAAGCCAATGCTGCCATGGGTAACGCTTTTGCCGATGCCTTCGCGAAATTGAAGAAGTAATCGTTTAAGCGAGACACAAAAAAACCGACAACTGAGTTTGTCGGTTTTTTTATGCCGTTTCTAAAAGGTTTGGCTGAGTATCGGGTTCGGTTCGTTGATGGTAAAAGGCTTCAATACGCACACCAAAGGCTTGGTAAAACTGTAATGTCTCGTTAGGCATCGCTTGGTTGGTTGGGCTTGTATCGGTTGGCGGTGGCTGTTGCCCAGGCAGTTTAATATCGCTGCGCTTGAGTGGCGCCCGCTGGCTAAGCAGCTGCTTTAAATTTAAGTTGGCTGCTTGTTTCTGTTTTTCTTGACCAGATTGCTCTTGCTGCTGAGATTGGCCTTGCTGCTTTTGTTGCACCGACTCGCGAAGCTTAGCTTGGTTTTGTGCATGGTCTGCAGTACGTTCATGCTGCGGGTTAAAGGCGCGTTCTTCATGGCCTTTGGTGGCTTGTTGCGGCGGAATAATGGGTGGGCGCTGCTGACTATCCGTGCGCGCAGAATCGGTTGCAGCATTAGATGTTGCAATCGGCACGTTGGGATAGTTGGTCACCACTAACATAATATTTCCCGCTGAAAAGTGTGGTTAAATCTTAACCTAATTCAGCGTAAAAATAAAGCGCCATGGTCAGACTCACCTTAACGCTTGGTATCGATTTCTCAGTTGCTTATCTTATCTAGCCAAAGTTTGTAACCATCGAGAAACTCTGCTTGATGACTAATGAACGGAGCGTGAGAGGCTTTGGTAAGCAGCATGTCTTCACTGGCAGAAACCTGTGGCATTGCCTTAATGACTCTGCGAGGCACTAGGCCGTCTAATCGTCCCCACACTCTCAACCAGGGTTGATCTATTTGAGATAGCTGCGAACGTAAGTCGACATTTTCAAGCATGTCCAAGCCTTGAGCGAGTGCTGGTTGCTGTGCGCTGGGACGAGCCAGTACTAATTCACGTAACTGTTTAATATCGGCCTTAGCCGTTTGGCTGCCCATGGCTTGAATCGCCAAGAAGCGCTCGACCGTTTTATCGAGATCTTGAGTCAGTTGGCTGGCAAACTGGCCTAACACCTCGGCAGGGATCCCCGGCCAATCTTCACGAGCCATAAAACAAGGCGATGACGCGATAGTGCATAGGGCCGATACACGCTGTGGCTGCTTTATTGCTGCCAGAGTGGCAACCAGCCCCCCCAGTGACCACCCAGTCCAAATAGCCTTCTCAGGTACCTGTTCCATAATAGCTTCAAGCCAATGTTCAATATTGCCCATAACGGCCTGGCTATGGCCAAATCCCGGCAGATCGACATAGTGGAACCTATAATTGTTTAATTCACTATGAAGTGGAGTAAATACGGCGCTATTAACCCCCCAACCATGGAGCATGACGACGTCAGGGCCTTGGCCGATAGATTCAACATGTAACTTTATTTGGCTCACTTAGGACCTCATAGCTTAACGAGGCAACGTAGAAAAGGGGTTACCTAATTCGTGTTGTCTTTGGTTAACAGGGGAATATTGAAAAGGATTTCACCTATTAAGATAATGTTCTTGAATAGATGGCTCGCGGCTATTTTACCCAATCGCTGTTTGATGTGCCATCAACATATAGAGGCAGAGCATCACGGAATATGTACTGTGTGTTTACATGCTTGCCGTTATCAAACTGAGATCTGTTTAGGCTGTGGCAGCAAAATATTACTGCAGATGCCTTTTTGTGGGCGCTGTATGCTTTCCCCCAGATTAAAAGTGATTGCACCTTGCAGTTACCATCAAGGGATGGGGCATTGGGTTGGGCAGATTAAGTATCAGGCGCAATTTGCTGTGATTGATGTGTTAGTCGATGCCTTAGTACAGCGAATTTTGTACCTAGAGTTCTTGGGCTTCATAGAGTTGCCCCAAGTGTTGGTAGCAGTGCCACTGCACCGAAAAAGACTGCAACAGCGAGGCTTTAATCAGGCATGGTTAATTGCGCATGCGCTGTCAAAGCGGCTGGATATTCCCCTTGTCGACAATCTGCTGCTAAGGACCATAGACACACAACCTCAGGCTGGACTCAGCGGAAAACTGCGGCGCAAGAACCTTAACAATGCTTTTGAGCTATCAGCTGAGTTTAATTGGCAGCGAGTCGCCTTGATTGATGATGTGGTAACAACCGGTACCACGGTTGATGAAATTGCGAGGTTATTGCAGCGTAAGCATACTCAGGTACAAGTGTGGTGCCTAGCAAGAGCCGAAGCACCGGGCCTGAGTTAATCTTGTTCAGCCATTTATATCGATAAGAAATTAATGCAACGCAGGAATAAAATAGAGCGCGTTAGCATAGACTTTTTGGCTGCCTAACCAGATATTTCTAAATAGCAGGTTATCAGCCATCGCCACAACAGCGCCCTTATTGTGAGACTCGATGATAATTGCGGGCGAGTTGCTAAAGCTGCTCTGATACTCTTGGGCTAAATAGCCGCTGAGTAGCGGATCTGAAGCGTACTTTGCCGCGACGGTAAAGTCGTTGGTCGTTTGAGAAAATCCTAAGACTTGGTTTTTAAGCACCGGAAGCCGATCGTCATTTAGGCCAAAGTTAATCGGATGGCTGGTATCGAGTTTTAACTCCAAAATTGCACCGCCAATTTCTTGTTCAGCTTTGAATTTTGATTTTTTGTCGAAGGTTAAGCCATCGGCATCGAACAGCTGTTTGTAAAAACGATCGCTGCGCAAATTGGTTTTTAACAGATTCGATTTACTGAGCCAATCTAGCGCGCCTTTTTGCGCTATCACTACGCCGCCGTTTGAGGCGAACTGCCCCAGCTTACGAGCAAACCTTTCATTTAAGGTGAAATAGTTGCCATCGGCCATAAGAACGTGGCTGTAGTCGCTCAGCTTGACCAAAGCAAGATTATTAATATCGACTAAGGTGGTGGCGACTCCTAAGGTGTTATCTAAGTAATACCAAAGCTGACCAACTTCGGCAATTGAGGTGCCTTTACCGCTGATAATTAATGGTCGGATAGGCTTGATGACCTTAAAGTCTGGGCTGCCAAGATCGATACCCTGAGTTGCAGCGCTGGTGTCCACTGCCACAATATTAACCTTAAATTCTTGGGCGAGTTTGCCTACCTTTTGGCTGATCTCATCAGCGGATAAATTGTCCTGCTTTAATGGGATTTGCAGTGTCCCGGCGGCAAAATCGCTCTCTTTAGCGGCAACAGCGATACTAAAGGGCTTGGCGGCAAACTTTACCATCACGCCCTGTTCTAAGAGCTGTTGTAGTAGCGAGGCCGCTTGGCTTTGGCGCCAATCAATGAGCAGAGCGACAGTATTATCGCCCCAGCTATCGGGCTGGAACTCGGGGGCTGTTTGGCTCAGCACGCTCAACTCTAGTTTGATGTTACGGCGTAGGGTTAAGTCGAAAGCATGCTGTAAGTTCCAAGTTGAAATGTCATAGAACGTCGGGTCGACAAACTCCGTTCTATCATCAAACATGGCTTTAAGTAGTGATGATTGCGCTTGATTATGTGGGATAAAAAGACTGTTATCGACCTCAAACTCGACACCACCTTGGGTTAGTGGCTTAGTGAGATAGTAATACGCAATCAGATGTTGATCTAGCAGCTTAGTCAGTGCGTTGATTCGGCCCTGATCATTGTTGGCACTCAATAATAGCCCTGCTTGGTGAGGCTTTTTCTTCATCGCCTTTTGATGTTTATTTTTGAAAAACTCGGCTTGGTAGTGTTCAAGTTCAGACTTTAAGGCTATTGCCCCTTTAAGGCTCGATATTGAAGTGGCGTATTGATTCTCTATCGCCTCTTGAAGGCTAAGCACTCCATTGACAGAGTCTTGCTGCTGGCCACGGGCACTGGCTTGCTCAAACAGCACGCCGATGGCGCCGTTAATATCTGGGTAGGTAGACCCCTTGCCGTAGAAGAAATCATCGAACAATTGACGGCTGAAATAGTTCTGTTTTTTAGCATCGAGCTCGGCTTGGTGATAGGCCGCTAACTTGGCGGTTAACTTTTGATTTCCAGCGGGCGTTAACGGGTGGGTTCGCTCGGGAACACCGGGCTGGAAAAAATAAGTGAAGTTATGGCCCATCTCGTGAAAATCGCCAACATAATGCGGTTGCCAGCGGTGGAATAGTGCAACACGCCCCTGTGATTCAGGATGGCGTAGGAACAGCCAGTCACGGTTCAGATCGGCTAAATAGTGATTACTTCTGCCTGTTGGCCAACCTTGCTTGTGCTCTTTGTGGTTAGGGTCGCTGACGGTCACTTTACCGGCATAACCGTTAGCCCAAGTTGAAAAGCGATCTAAGCCGTCGGGATTTTGGCTCGGCGTTATCAGTACTACGGCCTTGTCGAGTAGATTGACGACCCATTTCTCTTCGCTGGTGGCCAGCATATGGCTGAGTTTAATGGCGCTATGGGCCCCGCTAATTTCATCGCCATGAATCGAGTAGGCTAGCCATATGATCAGTGGCCCACCTTGCTTGCCTAGATATTTGATCTGCTGTCGCTCGGCTAAGATCTCATCGAGTTTGGCTTGGTTCTCAGGCGAGGTGATCACCGCGGTAAGCTGTTGTCTTGCTTCATGGCTTTGGCCGGTATTTTCGATGGAAACTCTGGGGTTTTGCTGAGCAATTTCTTTAAGGTAAGTGTTAATTTGATCATGGCGCAGTAAGCGCTCGCCAAGGGGGTAGCCTAAAAACGCTTCAGGACTGGTCGTTGTCACGCCGTAAAGGGGATTATCGGTTAAGCGCGTCTTTTTTGCTTCGGCAAGAAAGGAGGGCAATATCAAAAAAGCGCACAAAAAAATAAGACCAATTCTAAGCATGGAGTTTTTCGTTATATTTATAATATTGTTGTTAAATTAACAGCTCAGCGTTGACAAAACCACTCTAGGCTAAGATAAAAAACTGTGATCTAGTCGGTATTTATTATCAATCTGTGAGCCTAGGGGGCTATAAAGGATTGCAGAGTAAGAGTATTATAGGGCTAATTCTTACTAAAACACTCAGGTTTATCCCTGACGGAGCATGTTTTCATGATTACCATTTCCGAAACAGCTCAGGCGCATTTTGTTAAATTGTTATCAGATCAGCCTGAAGGAACTCACATTCGAGTATTTGTTATCAGCCCTGGCACTGCGCAGGCTGAGTGTGGCGTATCGTATTGTCCACCCGATGCGGTTGAGGCTGACGACACTGAATTTGAATTCAACGGCTTTAATGCAATGGTTGATGAAAAAAGTGCACCTTTCCTTGAAGAAGCGACTATCGACTTCGTTACCGATCAGTTGGGTTCTCAGTTAACGCTAAAAGCACCTAATGCTAAGATGCGTAAAGTGTCTGATGATGCTTCATTGTCAGAGCGCATCGAGTACGTTATCCAGTCTGAAATCAACCCACAGCTTGCTAGCCATGGCGGTAACATCATGCTAGTTGAAATTACTGAAGAGGGCATTGCTGTACTTCAGTTTGGTGGCGGTTGTAATGGTTGTTCTATGGTTGATGTGACGCTAAAAGACGGTATCGAGAAGCAACTACTTGAGATGTTCCCTAGTGAGCTAACTGGCGTTAAAGACGTTACAGAGCACCAACACGGTGAGCACTCTTACCAGTAATACCAAGGTATTATTAAAAATAACGCGACTCTAGCTCTAGTCTAAGTCGCGTTTTTTTATGTCAGTTTTTTATGTCTATTTTTGCCTAAATCAGTTTAATACCAGTCGGAGCTTGAACCAGTAATGCAGTGACAGTGAGGCACTACGGGCTAACATAAAGCAGCTCATGGCTGCCCATAGTGCAAAGTTACCCTGTGGTTCTAGCAAGTACCATACTGGGAAAAATACGCCAAAGGTAGATAGGATCATGCTGTTACGCATCACCTTACCCTGAGCAGCACCAATATAAACACCATCAAACAGGTAGGAGCCAAAGGCGAGCAAAGGCAGGAATATCACCCAGATAATGTATTGCTCAGCGACCTCTCTGACCTCTGTAATGCTGGTTAGCATCGCGATAATGTGTGACCCAGCCAAGGCAAAAAACAGGGTAAAGCCTAACGCGGCGATAGCAGACCAAGCCCAGGCTAACGTTACTGATTCCTGCATTAAGCGACTATTTTTCTGACCATAGGCTCGGCCAACTTCAGCTTCGGCATAATAGGCGATGCCGTCGAGAGCATACGAGATAAGCAGTAACAGGTTAAGCAATACGGCATTAGCGGCAACGGTATTGTCACCTAAGCCTGCGCCGTAAAATGTCATAAAGGCAAACGATAGCTGTAGACATAAACTACGCACGAAGATGTCGGTATTGAGGCCCATCAACTTGCCGTAGCTTTGCAGTGTTAGCTGCTTAGCCACGTTAAATAGCTTAAAATTACCGAGTTTATTGAGCTGTCCGCGCACCATAGTCAGCGCCACTAAGAAGCCTGAAATATCGGCAATGACAGAGGCGAATGCCGCGCCTTTAACTCCCCAGCCTAAAACAAGAACGAAGACGATATCTAACACGATATTGACTAGGTTGGCGATAATAAGCTGCCACATCGCAGCTTTAGGTTGTTGGCGTCCAAGCAGCCAGCCGAGCATGACTAAATTCATTAGTGCAAACGGAGTCGACCAGATCCTGACTTGGAAATATTCACGGCAATAGCGTTCAACTTCAACACTGGCGTCTGACATCGCCATAGCTAAGTTGAGGATGGGGAGTTGCAGCGCAATGGCGGCAATACCAAATAGTAGTGCTAAACTTGCGGCTTGCACCAATAATTTAAATTGTTGCTCAGTGTCGTTTGCGCCGTAGGCTTGCGCCACTAATCCAGTGGTTGCCATGCGTAAAAATCCTAGCAACCACAAAATTAAGGTTATAATCGTTGACCCAACTGCCACGCCGCCTAAATAATAGGCGTTGCTAAGATGTCCAACAACGGCAGTATCGACGAGTCCTAGCAGCGGCACCGTGATATTCGAGAGGATCATGGGTAGCGCAAGGGCAAAGAGTTGTCGGTTTTTTTGTGGGTTTAACAGTAAGGCAATCATTTTAGAGGTCTAATATTTATGGTTAAAAACGTGTTGCTAGCGCTACTTGCGCTGACAGGTTTTTCGGCTCACGCGGCGGTGATCCTACAGTATCATCATGTATCTGATAGTACGCCTGCGGTCACCAGTGTTACCCCTGCGCAGTTCAAAGAGCAGATGCAGTACCTGGCGGAAAACAACTTTAATGTGGTACCACTTTCAACAGTGGTGGAGTCAATCAAGGCGAAAAAAGCCCTGCCAGCGAAAACGATTGCGATCACCTTCGATGATGGTTATCGCAGCATTGCTAATACCGCGCACCCCATTTTAAAGCAATATAAATTCCCCTACACCCTTTTTGTATCGGTTGAGCCGATCCTAAAAGAGTATGGTGAAATGATGAGCTGGCAGCAGCTGATCACCTTGTCTAATGAAGGCGCAGAAATTGCCAATCACAGTTGGGGCCACGAGCACTTAATTCGTAAAAATGCGGATGAAACCGACGAGCAATGGCTAGCGCGTATCGAGGAAAACATTTTACGAACCGAAGCGGAAATTGTTAAGGCTACCGGACAAAACTTAAAAATGTTGGCTTATCCTTATGGGGAGTACAATCAACAGATTGAAGATATGCTCGATAAACATGGCTTTGTGGCATTTGGCCAACAGTCTGGTGCCGCAGGTCCGTATTCACCATTAACGGCACTGCCGCGTTTTCCTGTTGCTGGCGTGTATGCCGATCTCAACAGCTTAAAGGTAAAACTGCATAGCTTAAATATGCCGGTGATTTCGCAGACTAATAGCGATCCACAGTTGCCGCAAGGTCAGTGGCGTCCTGAGATTAAAGTGACCTTGGATATGAGCGATATCAATGCTTCACAGCTGATGTGTTTTATTCAGGGCCAGGGAGCTAAGAAGCCTAATTGGATCTCTGATAACCAATTTAGCATTCAAGCAGAGCTAGATCTGCCAGCGGGTCGTTCACGTTATAACTGTACTGCTCCGAGTAAGAGTAAAGGTAGTTACTACTGGTTTTCACAGCCCTGGATCCGACCTAAATCTAATGGTCAGTGGATTGCTGAATAGATTAGCGGCTAAAAAAACGCCGGCAAAGGCAATGCCGTTAAGTTAAGCCAAGATCTTAAATACAAAACTAAGAACCCAGCATAAGCTGGGTTCTTTGCTTTAAAAGCGATAAACCACGAAGCGCTCACTTCGTGCTCTTTGTGTCCTTCGTGGTTCATTCTTATCTTTCTAAATCAACGCATTTTCTCTGAGCAATTCCTTTCCGTGAACGGTATTAACCCGAATATTTATCAATAATTGCGTTTACGTCATGAATTAAGTCGCGATTTTTGATCTGAGGCAATTGTCCTGGAGTCTTTGACTTAGGCTTGATAATCGCAACTTTCTCACCTTTAGGCGAGACTAGGGCAAATGAGGCACTGTGATCGACCTGATAGTCTTCACCTTCTCCCACCATGGCATAAACAAAACCTAGGCTACGGGTTACCGGCAGTAGTTGTTTATGTTCTCCGGTTACAGCCACGAACTCAGGATTAAAGAAGCGAATATAACTTTCTAATGTGCTCGTAGAGTCTCTTTGTGGGTCAACGGATAGAAAGATAACCTGTAGATCTTCACCTTGAGCCAGACTCGGGTACGCCGAGGTTAACTTACCCATAGTCGTTGGGCAAACATCGGGGCAAGAGGTATAGCCGATGAAAAATAGGCTCCACTTGCCGTTTAAGTCGGCGTTAGTGAATGTGTTACCGTGTTGGTCAATGAGTGAAAATGGCGCTAATGGCTGCGGCGATGGATACTCAAAGCTGGTTTGCAGCGCTAACGGTTTAGGTGAGTTGAGCCCAATACTGGCGTAGACCCCCGCAGCGACCATTAAAATGGCTGTAATAATCCATGTGAGCCTCATCTTTTATCTCCTAGCGTATGACGAAGTGCGCCCAATACCTGACAGCTAATACTAATAATTTTTATAGGCATAGATTTATAACCATAGATTTATAGCCACAAGTAATGATCAACCAATAGAGCAATAAACAGTAGCATCAGGTGATAGATTGAAAACTTAAATAGCTTCATCGCCATGCCGGGTTCTTCATGGAACTTGAGTTGCCAAGCTTTATAGATAAAAGTGACGCTGAGTAGTGTTGAACTCACCAAATAAACCGGGCCACACATGCCTACTAATACTGGCAATAAGCAAGCGATAGCTAACAAGATGGTATAGAGGAAAATACAGGTTTTGGTGAACTCGACACCATGAGTCACTGGCAGCATAGGGATGTCGACCTTGGCATATTCGACTCTTCGATGAATAGCCAACGCCCAAAAATGCGGTGGCGTCCAGGCAAAAATGATGATGACGAGTAGCAGCGCGTTACCGTGAAACTCGCCTGTTACCGCTGTCCAGCCAAGTAGTGGCGGCATGGCACCCGCTAAGCCGCCAACTACAATATTTTGTGGTGTCGCACGCTTTAAGTAAGCGGTATAAACCACGGCATAACCTATCAAACTCGCAAAGGTGAGCCATGCTGTTAGTGGGTTGACTAGGACATACAGCACCACAAAGCCAAGGATCCCAAGACTACATGAAAAGGTTAGTGCTTTTGCTATCGATACTCGCCCTTTGGGCAGTGGACGATTATAGGTACGCGCCATTAAGCCATCGATACGACGATCGATGAGATGATTAAAGGCCGCCGCCGAGCCTGCCATCATGCCAATTCCTGCCATGCCAGCAATTAAAGGGACTATAGGTACGACTCCAGGTACGGCTAAGCACATACCGACTAATACGGTGAGTAGCATGAGTGCCACGACCTTAGGCTTAGTCATTTCGTAATAAGCACGCCATTGAAACAGTGGTGTTGATGGGTTTCTTGAGAGTGCGATGGGTTTTGGCATAAGTTAAACCTCGCTATGCTTTGCGCCATAGGGCGTAATTAATAAAGACTAATGTCAGTAGTAATAGCGCTGCGCCGCCATTATGGGAAACGGCGATACCTAGGGGAAGGTGTAGCACTATATTTGAGATCCCAAGTATCACTTGAACCACGACCAATACGGCTAGCAGCCAAGCGGCATTGCGTATCGTGGTGGATTTTGCCGTGTGAATGAGCTTAAAAGCCAAATACAGCAACATCGCTGTGGTGATGATGGCGCCTACGCGGTGGGCGACATGAATAGTCATTCTGGCTGAATAGTCTAAAACCCCATACTCAAAGCTGGCATGTTCGCCTTGAAACGGCGAAAAGGCTTTAGCAAAGCTGAGGTTATCGACCCAGTTGCCCTCGCAAAATGGCAAGGTGGTGCAGGCCAGCGCGGCATAGTTTGATGATGTCCAGCCACCTAAGATGATTTGCAGTAGAAGTACGCCAATGCTGATGGCTGCGAAGCCTGCTAGTTTACGAGCTGGCAGATCACCGCCAGGGATCCTAAGCGGCTTGCTGCGCAGATACAGTAATAACAGCAGTGAGAATAGTGCAAATCCGCCCAGTAGGTGGGCCATGACGATAATCGGCATCAGCTTCATCGTCACAGTCCACATGCCGAGAGCCGCTTGAAAGATGATAAGGGCAGCGATGAACATTGGCAGTTTCTTAGGAGCATCATTAGTCTTAAGGCTGATGGCTAAAATGAGTAACACCAATAAGCCTAATGTCCCAGCAATGTAACGATGGATCATCTCAAGCCAAGCTTTATCGGCTTCAACGGTATGTTCAGGAAAGGCTTGTTGTACTTGGTTTAGTTCATGGGCTTGGCTAGGGACTTTGAGCATGCCGTAGCAGCCAGGCCAGTCAGGGCAGCCAAGGCCTGCATCGGATAGGCGAGTGTAAGCACCCATTAATATTACGCACAAAGTAAAAACCAGAGTGATTTTCAATAGCGGCTTAATCTGCATAACAAACGTCTCCTTAGCCAATCCGTGACAGTTTGAGTAACTTACGCAGATCGGCCACTAAGGCTTTGCCTTGCATGATTTGTGATTGATGATCTGCAGCTATCGGGTAACTCATCACTAAGCTACCTAGCGGGTCGACGATGACTAACTCTTGCTGAGCAAGAAGCTGGCTGAGTGCTTTAGAGGGGATCGCCGTTACAAAATCAGAGGAGTCGAGAGCGGCGGTGTCGCTGTGCTCGTTAATCATAATAATGGTATGTACGCGGTCTTGGTTACGACCCAGTGCCACATGGCTCTGCTGCAGAATATAGAGTCTGTCTTTGCAGACGGCATCACAGTGATTAGGCAGTTGATAAAGCAGCTGCCATTCATGAGGCTGTGGATTAACCATAGCTAGGCTTTGATAGCTGATATCGGTGTCGAGCAGTTGCCCCTTATTAGTGACTCCGCCTTGGTACAGGTTGAAGCTGAGTACTAGCTTTGCAGCTATCACAGGTAGGGCGAAAGCCAGTAATAGTAGCAGTAATGTTTTTTTGCCGTTTTTTTGGGGGGAGTTCATTCCATCTCCTCTTTATGTCACTAAAATCCATCAAATTTGATGATTAGAGTTAAGTCTTCCCGTAACGGCTAGGAGCTTAATTTCTAACCTACATCGTCTAACTGTAGTTAGCAATAGATCAATTTTCCTACTTATTATGCTGTTGTTTTAACGTACGAAAAAGCAGATATCCCATGAGCAATGCAAATACGCCAGCCATTGAAAACCACTGCACGGCATAGCCATGATGTTTCTGTGACGATAATGGGATCGGCTGCCACGGATGAGAATATGAGTTAGCGAGATTACTCGGTTGCAATACCGCGCTCGCGAGGGGCATATTGAGTTGCTCAGACAGCTGAGGGATATTGAGATTTTGAATGCGCTTAGGCCAACCCGCTTCGGGCATCAGCTCTGAGCTCATGGGGTTCAACTGCTTTTGGTAAACGCGCCCTTCTAGCATCGCGGGGGCAGTGATAGCTGTTACGCTTGGTAGCTTAGCGCGATCCATACTCGCAGCGATAAAACCGAGCTCGACTAACAACCAAGGTTCGGATTCGTTGACCTGCACAGCTTGCAAGGCTAAGTAGCCAACTTTGCCCTTATAGACCTGATTATCGAGCAGAAAAATATCTGTCGAGATAGGAGTGACTGCGGCTTTTAGTTTAAACCCTGTTAAGGGTTCATCTTTGGGGAAATTGAGTAGTTGCCGATAACTTAACACTGAAGCCGCTTGCCGATTTGTCAGTTGCTGCTGCCAGTGAGCCTTATATTGGGCTCTTTCCAGCTGCCAAAAACCTAACTTGACCAAAATAGAAAACACAACCACAGTAGAAAGCACAACAAACAACCAAGCAAGATTCATCTTAACGCGAGGAAGCGCCATGTCTGCTTTGTTTATCTTTAAGTTGGTCTTAGTACTGCTACTGCTATTCATACTGTTTAATTTAGCTCGAGCCCTATTTATCATGGTGAAAGGAGAAAAGAGTGTGCTAATGAGCCAATACTTGGGTCGCCGAGTGCTCTTTTCTGTATTAGTGGTGCTGTTACTGTTTGTGGCGTTAGGGACTGGAGTCATTACGCCTAACTCCAGACCTTACTAATGGCTTACTTCTTGAGTTTCAGCTCGTTAAATATGGCCGTTAAAGTACATAAACGAAGATAAATAAGCACAGCCAAACCACATCAACAAAGTGCCAATACCAACTGCCGGCCTGAAAGGCAAAATGCTTATCGGGGGTAAAGTGCCCCTTGAGAACTCTGAAAAACAGCACGATGAGGAATACGGTTCCTAAGGTAACGTGCATGCCGTGAAAGCCCGTTAATAAGAAAAAAGTATTACCGTAAATACCAGAATTTAAAGTCAGCCCCATCTCTTGGTAGGCATGGAGATACTCTTCAACTTGCAGGTACAAGAACGCAACCCCAAGTAAGATGGTTATCGCTAGCCAAACCGTTAATGCGCTGCGCTTATTTTTTTCTAACCCTAGGTGAGCAAAATGTAATGTTATCGAAGAGGTCAGAAGTATTAGGGTGTTGTAGAGCGGTAGCCCTGTCCAGTCCATCGCTTGGGTGAGACTACCATCTGGAGTTGTTAGTAAAGGCCAGGCCGCTTCAAACATTGGCCATAGCACCTCATGGGTCATGGCATTATTTGATGCGCCGCCAAGCCAAGGTATCGCAATGATTCTGGCATAAAATAGTGCACCAAAAAAGGCGGCAAAGAACATGACTTCAGAGAAGATAAACCAGCTCATTCCCTGCCTAAATGAGCGGTCCATCTGTTTGGAGTAGAGTCCTGCCATTGATTCGGCGATAACGGTTCTAAACCAGCCAAAAATCATAAAAATAATGACCGCAATACCTGCCAGCAAGATATAACCGCCAAAACCACCTTGGCTGTTTAGTTCAGAAACATAGCTACCTGCGCCAAAGGCAATTAGAAAGAGGCCTACTGCACCAATAATCGGCCAGGCGCTTTGCTCTGGTACATAATAATTATCATGCTTATGTTCAGTTGTCATTTAGCTGCTCCTTGCTCTGTAGCAGCTCTAGGCGCAGTTTAGTTACTGTTTTAGTCACAGCAACACTTTTACTGCTAGAGTAATTTTCAGCTCTATATTCATGTTCAGTTGTCATTGTGCAGCTCCTTGCTCCACAGCATTACTTGCGGCACTGACTACATAGCCCTTGTCCGTGATGTTGTAGAGGGTATAAGAGAGGGTCAAGGTCGAGATTGAATCCGGCAATTGCGGATCCACAAAAAAGATGAGCGGTAGATTGGCTGCAGCATTAGCCTGCAAAACCTGCTGATTGAAACAGAAGCATTCCGTCTTATTAAAATAGGCTGCTCCCAGCCCGGGAGAAACCGATGGAATAGCCTGACCAACAATATGTGTTGCCGACAGATTCGTGGCAACAAAATGAGTACGAATAAGCTCACCAGGATGCACTTGCATGGTGTTTACCTGTGGCGTGAATGTCCAAGGCATATCGCTTTGCACCTGAGAAACAAACTCTACTGTGATGCTTCTACTTTTATCGACAACGACGGGCTGATACACACTGGCAGTACTTTGGGTTTTGCCGTTAATGCCTAACGTGTCGCACAGCACGTCATATAAAGGAACAAGGGCAAAGCCAAAGCCAAACATGCCCACAGCGCCAATAATTAGCGCGGCGATCAGTTTGCGATTGGAGTAGCGCTTAATCTCTGCCATCTTTATTTCACCTCTGGAGGGGTGGTAAACGAGTGGTAAGGCGCTGGGCTTGGAAGCGTCCACTCTAGTCCTTCGGCACCTTCCCATGGCTTGGCTGGGGCTTTCTCACCACCGCGAATACATTTAATCACTACGGCTAAAAAGATCAGCTGTGAAAGACCAAAGGCGAAACCGCCAATCGATACGATTTGGTTTACATCGGCAAACTGGATAGCATAATCAGGAATGCGTCTTGGCATGCCAGCTAAGCCTAAGAAGTGCATCGGGAAAAACAGAATGTTGACCGAAATTACCGAACACCAGAAGTGCCAACGGCCTAAGGTTTCGCTATACATATGGCCAGTCCATTTGGGTAGCCAATAATAGGCGGCTGCCATTATGGAAAATATCGCTCCAGTCACCAGTACGTAGTGGAAATGGGCCACCACAAAGTAGGTATCGTGATACTGGAAATCCGCTGGTGCAATGGCTAGCATAAGGCCTGAAAAACCGCCTATGGTGAATAAGATGATAAAGGCGACCGCAAAAAGCATGGGGGTTTCAAAAGTGATAGAACCTCGCCACATGGTCGCCACCCAGTTAAATACTTTCACACCGGTCGGCACCGCAATTAGCATGGTGCAATACATGAAAAACAGCTCGGCAAATACCGGCATACCGGTAGTAAACATGTGGTGTGCCCAAACTAAGAACGACAAGATAGCGATACTCGCTGTGGCATAAACCATCGATGAATAACCAAATAGTCGCTTACGGCTAAAGGCGGGCACGATGGCAGAGATGATACCGAATGACGGTAAGATCATGATGTAAACTTCAGGGTGGCCAAAGAACCAGAAAATATGCTGAAACATCACAGGATCGCCGCCGCCTGCAGCATCGAAAAAGCTGGTGCCAAAGTATTTATCGGTCAGTACCATGGTCACGGTACCAGCGAGAACCGGCATAACCGCGATCAGCAGGAATGCGGTGATTAACCAGGTCCATACAAATAGCGGCAGTTTCATCCAGGTCATACCCGGTGCTCGTAAATTGACGATGGTGACGATGACATTAATTGCCCCCATGATCGAACTTATTCCCATAATGTGAACGGCAAACACGAATAGAGCGGTGCTATCTGGGCTATAAGTGGTTGAGAGCGGTGCGTAGAATGTCCAACCGAAGTTGGGGCCGCCCCCTTCCATAAAGAGTGAGCTGAGCAAAATGGTAAATGCGAACGGTAAGATCCAGAAGCTCCAGTTATTCATGCGAGGCAGAGCCATATCTGGCGCACCTATCATCATGGGGATCAACCAGTTAGCTAGGCCTGTGAAGGCGGGCATCACCGCACCAAACACCATGACCAAACCGTGAACCGTGGTCATCTGATTAAAGAAGTTAGGTTCGACAAGCTGTAATCCAGGCTGGAACAGTTCAGCACGGATCACCATGGCCATCGCGCCACCCACAAAAAACATGATTAAACTGAACAAAAGGTAGAGGGTGCCGATATCTTTATGATTAGTCGTTAACAACCAGCGCATAATGCCTTTTGGCGCCCCATGATGATGGTCATCATGGTGATCGTCGTGAGCGGCTGGCGAGTCTTGTGTAATTGTGCTCATGTTAATCCCTTACTTTGCGTGACCATCAACATCAGAAGCTTGAACCGCATCACCAGAGTCATTACCCCAGGCATTGCGCTCATAAGTCACCACAGCAGCAAGCTGTTGTGGTGTCAGCACTGCACTAAATGACTGCATTGCCGTGCCCGGTTTGCCATTGATAACAATATCAAGGTGAGCAGCTATAGGGCCTTTGACGATAGGACTGCCCACTAATGATGGGAATGCAGGAGGTAGACCTGTGCCAGCAGCTTGATGACAAGCTGCACAGTTAGCCATATAGACTTTTTCACCCATGGTAATGAGTTCATTCATGGCTAAATCACCTAATGGAGCCGTTGCAAGCTCTTTAGCTACCTGGTCATCGGCTTGGGTTTCTGAGGCTATAGCTTGTTTAACCTCAGGTCGTGTTGCAGGTAAGGTTGCGGGTAAAGTGGTTGGGGTGGCAGGGCTTGAATCTACGGATGTCGCTGGTGTGGTCGTATCTGAGCTCACATCAGAGGCTTGAACGGTATCACCTGAGTTATTGCCCCAAGCATTGCGCTCATAGGTCACTACGGCTGCAATTTCAGTCGCCGTTAGCTGGTTTAAAAATGCTTGCATGGCAGTGCCCGGTTTACCATTTAACACGATATCGATATGAAGCTGAGCAGGCCCTTTGATAATTGGGCTGCCAATAAGAGAAGGAAATACACCGGGTAGACCTGCACCATTAGGCTGGTGGCAGGCTGCACAACGAGCAAGATAGATTTGCTCACCTTTAGTCATTAACTCATCCATGGTTAAGGTTTGCGATAATGCCGCCTTGGCAGCCGCTTCAGCATTTTGCGCTTGTTGTTGCTGCGTGATTAGCCAGGCATCGAAATCCTCTTCCGATACTGCTTCGACCACAATCGGCATAAAGCCGTGGTCTTTACCGCAGAGCTCGGCGCATTGACCTCGATAGGTGCCGGGCTTGTCGATGCGGGTCCATGCCTCATTAATAAATCCCGGATTGGCATCCTTTTTGACTGCAAAAGCGGGTACCCACCAAGAGTGGATAACGTCTTCGGAGGTCATTAAGAAGCGCACTTTGCGGTTGATAGGTAGAACCAGTGGTTTATCAACCTCTAGCAGGTAGTTTTCGCCTTTGGTTTCATCGCCTATTATCTGTTCCCTAGGTGTCGATAATAGGCTGAAGAACTCAATATCTTGATCGAAATAGCTGTAATGCCATTTCCACTGTGAGCCAGTAATCTTGATGGTGAGATCGGCGTTGCTCGGATCTTCCATTGCAATCAAGGTTTTGGTTGCAGGAATAGCCATGACTATAAGAATAATAAAAGGTACTACAGTCCAAAGGATCTCGACTTTAGTACTTTCATGAAAGTTGGCGGCGACAGCGCCTTTTGATTTGCGGTGGTTGATCATGGCGTAAATCATGATGCCAAAAACCACGATGCCAATAGCGCAGCAGATGTACAGAATAACCATGTGAAGGCTGTAAATTCGCCCACTGATCTCCGTAACACCCTCTGTCATATTCAGTGGCATTTCTGATGCAAAAAGTACGGGCGAAAATAGTAACGCCAGCACACAATACAACAATTGCTTCACTAGACTTCTCCTCTGTCGACAAGACAAAGAAGAGTCACACAGTAAGTCTCTGCTCTATGTAAACTCTTCAGTTCCCAAAAAAGCAACGATGACTTCAAAGTGCGCGAGTGGCTTGCCTATCGAGTCGCTAAAAATAGGTTTGCGACAAAGGCTATTGTATTTCAGTGATGTTCACTGCAGATGTAACCACGTTGGCACTTACGGCTGAAATATATCAGGTCGATCTCAGTCTAAACTTCCAGTTGGGCTTCAAACCGTGGAGCCAGACCAACGACTAAAATCGCTCAGATATAACAAAATATCGTTGTTATTACGTATATCGTTGTTATTACTTATTAACTTACTTGATGAATAAAAATTGATCAAGATCACTTTTTGATTCATTTGCTTAGTATAGGCGATAAAAAAGCTCTCGATTGAGAGCCTTAGGTTTTTAGCAAAGAAATAATGTATTAGAAAGATGGGCTGACAGCTCCGTTAGTGAACGGCACCGAACAGGGCGGCTTGAGCAAAAGTCTTATCCTGCATATTCATTGTGCAAATTGGTAAGTGACTACTCGTATTTTTATTAGCACTTTCAATCGAATTTTCAATAATAATGCCGGCTGCTCGTGCGCTTTTGGCAACGATTTGTAGGCGTCGACTATCACGCGCATCTAATGAATTAGTCCAAGTGATCACTGCACTAGAGGTTCCACTCATTAATGCTTTTTCCATCGCCCAAAGTGTTTCCACTTCATCTTTAGCATGCACCAGTAAAATACGATCCATTCTAACGCCTGCAGCGGCTAGCATCTGCTTGTAACCAATATTTGGCGGACTGATAAGCACTATCCAACGGCCTTGTTGGCTCAGTTGTGAAAGCTGAGCACTAATCTGATTAAGCTCGTCACGTCCTTGAGTTTGCGTCACCATAGTGGTGATCTCATTACCTGCGCTACTCACCATGCTAGTCGATGGCATATCTTGCCATAGTCCTGGGTGGCGAGGGCTAGTGCCCATCAGTTTGTTCATTGCCAGTCTCCATTACGGATCACACCAACGGCTAAACCTTCAATACTTAAGCTTTGGTTCGCTAGATCCACTTCAATTGGTGAATACTCTTCGTTCTCTGCATGTAAGAAAACTTTGTTGCCTTTCTTCTCGAAACGCTTGACGGTAACATCATCTTCGACGCGAGCGACTACTATTTGGCCGTTGCGAGCCTGCTGTATCTTATGAACGGCTAGCAGGTCACCTTCGAGTATGCCAATGTTCTTCATACTGTCACCACGGACTCTGAGTAAGAAGTCTGCTGATGGCTTGAACATGGCTGGGTCCACTTTATAGTGTTGCTCTACATGTTCTTGAGCAAGAATCGGTTCACCTGCGGCAACTTGGCCGATAAGGGGTAAACCTAAATCTGCATCTTCGGTGTTTTCTTGGGTTAACTTAATACCGCGAGACGTACCCGGCATAATTTCAATGCAGCCTTTCTTGGCTAAGGCTTTTAAATGCTCCTCAGCAGCGTTGGCTGATTTAAAACCCAAACGTCTTGCGATCTCAGCGCGGGTTGGCGGCATGCCTGTGTCTGCAATATTACGTTTGATTAGCTCTAAAATTTCAGCTTGGCGCGGTGTAAGTGGTCTCATGGTTAACCCTGTCTTTCTATACAGTACCTGTCAGTATATACAGTAATTTTTCGAGTGCAAGTAATAACCAGTTATATTGTTTTGCAAGTGTGGGATCCAGTTTCAAATGAAATAAATCCGGCGATATGAAACTCAATCTTTGACGGCATCTGTGACTAATCAGTGTATTGCATTGCCTTTAGTTTGAAATGGCTAGTTTTGGCTTTGTGATTTTCTAATCTCAGTTTTTAAATATAAATAGTATTTTGGGGGGAATTAGGATTTTAAGCGTGGCTAAACAAAATATAAAAAATGGTGCCATAGGGCACCATTTTTTATTGTCATAACTCAAATGTCTATTGGCGCGTTATACCAATCAGTATAAGAAGTTGATTTACTCAGAGTGTTTTTGGCAAACTAATTCAAGGCGAATGGATGACATAATGGTTGTTCCCTTATGAGTTTATTCAACGCAGAAGTAGGCAGCCAAAAACACTCCTTACAGGCGAGTTTTAGCGGTTCTGATGCTGTGACTCTTAAGGAACAAGAGGGAGCTTAAACGTAGAATAACTATGCTCTTCACTCGCAGCCTTGCCTCAGAGCCGCTAAACTCTCGCTGAGCGATCAAATCTTTATACTGGTTGGTATTATACCGCTGCCATCATCGCCTTGTAGCGACAATCATCCTCATACATCTGCTGAAATACCTGGTACTTCGCATCATAAAAGCGCTTGCTCTTATCGGCCGTTGGCGTCACCGTTTTACCGATGCGGCTCATGGCATTCATCGCATCCGGAATAGAGTCAAAGCCCCCCCCTGCGACAGCGCCTAACATAGCAGAACCTAATAATACGGCTTCGCTCTCTTCTGACAGCAACATGGCGCACCCTGTGGCATTGGCATGCTCTTGAATAAAGACTGGATTCTTAGTACCACCGCCACAAGCCATGATGGTGTCGATGGCATAACCTGACTTGTTCATCTCTTCGATAATATGTCGTGTTCCCAAGGCAATGGCTTGCACTGTGGCTAAATATTGCAGCGCCATATCATCCAAGGTGACGCCCATACTCAAGCCTGTCATGGTGCCGGTTAAATGCGGGTTGGCCCTTGGGGAGCGGTTACCATTAAAATAGGGCAGCACATGGCGATCACGAGTCAAGAAGGCGATATCTTCCTTGCTTCCGGCAAGATTGAGTAACCGATCGTTTAATAGCTGATAGATGGTGATCCCAGCCGCTTTAGCTTGCTCAACGGCCTGTGCATTATAAGGATGGGCATTAATAATATGATCAATCAGCACACCTGTTGCAGATTGGCCGCCTTCATTAAGCCAGAGACCAGGGATCATTGCGCTATAATATGCGCCCCAGATGCCGTCGATAAAGCGAGCGGTCTTTGATACCGCCATATGGCAAGTCGATGTACCACCAATCAAGGCCAATCGCTTATTAAAATCTGCCGCCTCACCGCTCATTCCAGCCGCACCTAATATGCCAATCCCGCCAGCATGGGCATCGATAATCGAGGTCGCCACCTTAGTGCCTGTCAGTAGTCCTAGCTCGGCTGCGGCCTGCGCCGTTAGACCATTGCCGATAGCCTCGCCCATGGGACGAATATCGCTACCAATAATGCGAGCGTCATCTTGCAGCAGTTCGCCTAACCCTATGGTGTTAAAGTAATCTTTATCCCATTTACTTTCGTGACCCAGATAGGTCCACTTGCACACGGTAGAGCACAAAGAGCGGCTGTTTTCATTGGTTGCCTTCCAGGTGAGAAAGTCTGGTAGATCGAAGAAGTAACCCGCCTTTGCCCAGGTAGAAGGCATATTTTCTTTCAGCCACAGTAATTTAGGTGTTTGCATCTCGGGAGAGATATGGTTACCCACAAAGGCTAGCACAGGATGTTTGCTGGCATTGATGCGCTCGGCCTGAGCAATGGCGCGATGATCCATCCACATCACAATATTTTGCTCACTGCGCCCCGTTGGGCTGACGGTTAACGGTAAGCCATGCTTATCCAGAACCACCATGGAGCAGGTTGCATCAAAGCCAATACCTTTGACTTGAACCGAGTCAATATTGGCCTGAGACATAGCATCACGCACCGCCAAACACACACACTGCCAAATATCATCGGAAGATTGCTCAACAAAATGCGCCTTAGGTTTAAAAATACTGATATCGCGTTTGGCCTCGCCAGCCTTACGGCCTTGGCTGTCAAATACGCCAGCGCGGGCACTGCCGCTACCCACATCTACACCGATAAAATAACTGCTCATATTCGCTCCTATGATTTGTACTTTTGTAGGGCAATGAAAACAATGAGAATGCCGCCCCACAGCGCCATAGTGAGATAACTGCTCACCCCAAGTAAGTTCAATCCACTTTCCAGCGCCTGTAATACCAATAACGCTAAGAAGATACCGATAATGCGGCCGAATCCACCATCTGGGTTAATCCCTCCCAGCACAGAAGCCAAGATAGCAACCAAGAGATAGGACTCGCCATAACCGGCTTTAGCCGAGTTGAATTTCGCCATCATAATAATGGCGGCAAGCCAACATAAAATCGATGAGATGATATAGACATACACCAGAGATTTCTGAGTGTTAATGCCTGAGAAACGGCTGGCCTTTTCGTTGGATCCAATCAGGTAAATCGCACGTCCAAGCGGCGTGTGCTCAAGGATCACCCACAGCCCAATAGCGAACAGAGCGAAGAATATCAGCGGCATCGGCACGCCTAAAATATCGCCATTACCCAAGAGTAGTAACGCATCGGGAAAACCTGAGATCACGCTGCCACCAGACACCAATACATTTAGGCCATTGATAAAGGTCATCATGCCTAAAGTGGCCAAAATAGGCGACACGCCGATATAGGCAATTAAAAACCCGTTTGCCAGACCGACTATCACCGCCGTGACAAGACCCGCAGCCAGCGCCGCCATTAACATCAAACTACTGTCAGGCGCTAGGGTGATGATACTGGCCATTACCAAAGAGCAGGCATTGGTGGTGGCAATAATAGAGAGATTAATACCACCAGTCAGCATGCATACCGCCATCGCTAAGGCAAAAATACCCAGCAACGGCAATTGCGATGACATGGACTGCAGGTTAGTCAGTGAGAAAAAGGTCCCTCCCAGACTAAAGGCCATCAGTGCCATAATGGCCGCCAAGATCATCAGTAGATAACGAATATTACGGTCCGTTGGCAGTTTTAAAGTGTTCATTAATGCGTCCATCAGGCCACCTGCTTAGCTTGTTGTTTTTCGTTCAGCGCCGTCATGCTAATGCTGATAAGAATAATCAGGCCAGTGACGACCGTATGCCAATATGAGGGCACACCCAGTAGAGTTAGACCATTTTTGAGAACCGCCAACAGTACGACACCGAGAATGACCCCGAGTAAAGTGCCTTTACCACCACTCATACTCGTGCCTCCCAAAACTACCGCGGCGAGTACAGTCAGCTCAAAGCCCATTAACGAGTTCGGCGCTACCGACTGAGTAATTTGAGTTTGCACCACGGCGGCAATACCCGCCATCGCGCCCATATAACCGTAAACAAACAGGTTAAGACCAAAGCCATTGATACCGATACGGCTGGCTGCGTCGCTATTGCCACCCATGGCGTAAATTTGCCGACCGATACGGGTTTTATTCATCAATATGGAGGTCAATGCGATAACGGCCAATAGGGTCATCATGGGTAAGTTCAGGCCATAGTCATAGCCATCGCTGGCAGTGAAACGCAGTACCTCGACGCCATCCATAAACCAATCGGGAAAGCCGTATAGCCACTCACCATTACTGAAATAGATAAGTAGACCAAAATAGACGTTGAGCATGGCGATGGTGATGATAATCGCTGGAGCTTTTAGTTTATATACCAACACCGCATTGACCATGCCTAGGGCGATACCCGTCAGTGCTGCTATGGCAAAAGCGATGGCAAAATTACCGCCGTTTGCAAGCACAAAAGTGGCCATAAGGTATTGCCCAATGGCGGCGATGGCAGGGAAAGAGATATCGATACCGCCAGCAATTAATACCACAAACAGGCCACAGGCCATGATGCCAAGAATTGCCGAGCTGACCGTCATATCGAAGATATTGCCCAGTGTCATAAAGTCTTCTGTGGCCACAGATAAACCTAGGATCAACAAGGCGATTAATAAGCTTAAATAAAACTCATGCTGCTTAAACAGGGAGTAGAAAGAATCTTTGTGCAGACTAAGCATTAACGGCCTCCATTATCTGCTGCTGAGTACAAGATGAGGGTGAAAACTCATGGGTAAAACGGCCCTCTTTCATCACGATAACTCGGTGGCTGTTATAAAAGACTTCAGGTATTTCATCGCTGACCATAATGATGGCAATCCCCTTGGCGGCGAGATCTTTCGCAATCTGGTAGATGCTCTCCTTATTGGCAATGTCGACCCCCACAGTCGGCGCGTCCAAGATAAGCACCTGCGGCTCGGCTGCCACCCACTTAGCGATAGCAATGCGCTGGGCATTACCACCTGAGAGGCTGCTTACTGGTAACTGCGGGTCAGATACCTTGATAGACAAGGAGCTTATCAGCTTACTGACTAAGGCTTTGGCCTTGGAGTGATCCAATAAACCTTTAGCCAACCCTTGGCGCGACAATTTAGGTAAAACGGTCGCGATAGTGTTATCACTGATGCTTTGATTCATCACCAAACCTGTGGTCATTCTGTCTTCGGTGACATAACCTATGCCTTGAGCAATCGCATCACGATTAGATTTAAATCGTACCGACTCACCAGCAAGCTTAATCACGCCATTATCGGGAACAGTCATGCCGAACAAGGCCATGCATAACTCACTGCGCCCCGCCCCTAAAAGACCAGTAATGGAGACTATCTCACCACTGCGCACTGTGAGGTCGATATCATAAAACTGACCCGCCTTAGTGAGCTTACAGGTCGAGAGCCTAATGTCGCTGTCATCAGCTTTAGGCTCAAAATTGCCAATGGGGGTAAATTCGAAGCGTTGGCCTGTCATTAAAAAAGCCAGCTCATCGCTGTCGACGTCCGCTGCGTTATAGGTACCTACGGTGCAACCATCACGGATCACTGTGATGCGATCGGAAATTTCCATCACTTCATCGAGTTTATGACTGACAAACACCACGGTAATGTTGCGCGACTTAAGGTCTGCTACCACCTTAATAAGTTGATTAACCTCGGTGCGAGTCAAGGATGCAGTGGGCTCATCCATAATCACCAGCTTGGCATCGGCGGCCATCGCGCGGCAAATTGCCACTAACTGACGCTGGGCGATAGATAACTGCTCAACGCGGGTATCTAGAGGTAAACTCACACCGACACTATCCATGGCTTTTTGAGCAATAGTGCGAATACGCGCGCGACTGACTAGCCCCTTATACCAATGAATATGGTCCTGAATGGCAATATTTTCTGCCACGCTCAGGTTAGGGAATAGCGACAAATCCTGGTAGATAACCTGTACCCCATGCTCGATAGATTGCTGCGGCGTGAGGCGGCTATAGTGCTTACCATCGATAGTAATTTCACTGCCAGCCTCAGGGGCATGTACACCAGAAATCACTTTAAATAGGGTGCTTTTCCCACAGCCATTTTTACCTGCTAGGCAATGAACTTCGCCGCGGTTAAAGCTGAGGTTAATATCACTGAGAGCTTTGACTGAGCCGAAATGTTTCGACACACCCTTGAGGGTAATAAAGGCTTGCTTGGACATGCGTATACCAGAGAGTTAATTTGCCTGACAAAAATGACGAGAAGCGTGGCTTTAAACATTGAAGCGGGTTGCCTATGAAGTATTGGCAACCCGCTATAAGCTGTTATCTAAGGTAGATAATCTAATTAGAAGCCTAAGCTCCTAGAAACCTAGGCTACGGGCGTTAGACTTATCGACTTCAAGGATCTTATTGAACTTAATCACTCGTGTCTGAGTGTTGATCTCGGCCTTACCCAGATTATCAAACTCAACACCCGCTTCGACCGACTTGCCATCAAGCATCATCTTAGCGACGGCAACCATGGCATAACCCGCATCGGCAGGGTTCCATAAGAAGCCCTTATCAATCTCACCGCGCATAAGGTATTGTGCTGCCTGACTTGGCATGATGATACCAACGGTATCTATCTTATTTTTGGCGCGTTTTTTCTTAATCGCTTCACCAGCACCAATCAAACCTAATGAACCGTAAGAGATGATTCCTTTCATATCTGGATGAGCCTTCATCAGATCGTTGGTCGCGCCATAAGAGGCATCGACACTTTCAGCCACAGGCATACGGCTGGTGACTTCATACATATCAGGATAAGTATTCTTTTGATAATCGATGGCCAGATTGGCCCAGTTATTATGTAGCGGCACAGTCAACGAGCCCACAAAAACCACATAACCGCCCTTGCTATCCATAAGTTTTGCCATCTCATCCATGGTGGCTTTGGCATAAGCAAGGTTATCTAACATCTCGATATTCCAGTCGGCATTATGATTTTCAGGTGACTCATGGGTCAGTACGATAATGCCCTTGTCGCGCGCCTTCTTAAATACTGGCTCAAGCACGGTCACATCATTTGGCACAACGGTGATGGCATCGACGCCCTTAGCGATAAGATCTTCAATCATCTTCACCTGCTGAGCAGGATCTGGCGTAGCAGGCCCTACTTGACGGGCATTGACCCCTAAATCGGCCGCGGCCTGTTCGACCCCTTTATCCATCTGGTTGAACCAAGGAATACCAGAAACTTTAACCACGTTGACGATTTCATAATCTTTAGCGTAAACACTAGCAGATAACAGAGCTAGAGAAACAGCCGCAACTTTGAAGAAGACTTTTTTCACCTTGATTCACCTTATGAAAATGTAGCTAGGGTGCGCAGGCAATGACTTGCCCTGCAATTTGGCGACAATATAAAGTTAGGAGGTGGATAAGTCCGTTAGAGAGGTGAATAACGTGACCTATGCACATTACTGTTAAAACCGTGAAAATTTAAGCCGCGAATTAAGTTGTCAGCGATAACTGATGAAATAAAACAACGCTTTCTCGCCGTTAATCACTCTAATTTAGCAACAGGTAATTGCCACAATAGTAACACTTAGTATTGTCATTTCATTAGCGGATGCTGGTTTAGCTAATGGCATGAAAAATAGATATCAAAAATCAAACCAGGGTCACAAATAGCCATTTAATTTCAGTAAGCCAGCCAATCATGATTAAGGTAACCCGCCTCAATCGCAACCAAAACATAGGTCTTAGATAATAAGTTGATTCAGAAAAACGTCATTTAACAACACAAATACAGCTTTTGACATAATTGAGCACGACAATCTAAAGCAATACTCGCTAACCCGTCATTGATTAACTATTTCTGAGTCGCCACTCTTTTATATCGCCTCGGCAAATTTTATATCGCCTCGGCAAAGTTAACGCTATGAATCCGCGCATTTTCAAAGCCCTTAACCACCTTACGAGTACAGACTTTAGCCAACTTTCGTATTTATGTAAGATCAATAAAAAATACGGTTTTTTAAACTAGGCTATTATTAACGCAAATCGTTTTACGAGAGCGACATCATGGCTCGATTAGCTAGCAATTATCCTGCTTTAAATCGTCTGAGGTCGGTTCCACTGGAGCTGGTTAATGCCGTGATGTTGTCGGCAGCTCTGACTGCAACCGTTCTTGCCTCCGATAAGATTAATCCTGCCACAAGCGCTACTCAGCAATCGATTCAATTTTCTAATCCTCAGTCCACTCCACTTTCTAGCCTGCTCTCTAATCAACCCTCTAATCAACTCGCTAACCATGAGTCTGCACAAGAGATGATCCAAAAAGCGATGGATAATTGGCGTGGGCTGACCTCTTCGAGTCTGTTAACCATGGTGATCCACCGTCCCGACTGGGAGCGCTCGATGACGGTACAGGGCTGGACTCAGGGGGATAAGCAATCATTAGTCAGGGTCACAGACCCCAAGGTCGATGCGGGTAATGCCTTTCTTATCGATGACAAACAGATGTGGAGTTATTCGCCGAAAATTAATCGGGTGATAAAAGTGCCATCATCGATGATGAGTCAAAGTTGGATGGGCAGTGACTTTTCCAATAAAGATGTTAGCCGTACCACGGAGCTTCTCGATGACTATTCACATCGTTTAATTGCGACTGAAGAGCTTGATGGACATAGGGTATACACCATCGAGTCTATTCCCCATGAGTCTGCGCCTGTGGTGTGGGGTAAGCAGGTCACCGTGCTTCGGGATGACTGGGTGATGCTACGTCAGGAGTTCTGGGATCAAGATAACCAGCTGGTGAAAGCCATGGAGTGCGATGATATTGAGCCCGTTGGTAAACGAAGCGTTGCGATGCGTTGTCGTATGTCTCAGGTTGAGAAGGTCGAAGAGTGGACTGAGATCCGTAATCAAAATGTCCACTTCGATATTATCCTGCCCAGCTATATGTTCACTCTTTCTAACCTTAGAAATCCTCGCTGATGAATGGCCAAATTCTATTGGCTTGGCGCAGCCTTTGGCAGCATAAGCGTCGTACCTGGCTAACCCTTGGGGCGATGATTTTCTGTAATAGCCTTTTGGTGTTTATGATCACTCTTCAAGCCGGTACCTATCCGATGATGATCGAAAATACCCTGCGGATCTTTTCCAGCCAACTGCAGATTAATCAGCAGGGTTACTTGGATGAGCCTGAACTGCGTTTACGCATTCTCGATAGTAGTGATTTAGTCGCAAGGTTAGAGCTGCAGTTTCCTGAGCTGATAGTGATCCCCCGTAGTCGCGGCTTTTTATTGGCCGCTAGTGAACAGCGCAGTGTTGGCATGCTAGTTAACGGTGTCGCTCCTGATAAGGAGCGCCTTGCTTCGAGCATTCCACAGCAGATCATTATCGGTCGCTATTTAGAAGCTGGCGATAATAACCTAGTCGTTCTAGGGGAGCGTCTTGCTAAAAATTTACAGGTCACGGTTGGTGATGAACTCACGGTGATGGGCTCAACCATGGAGGGGGGATTTGCCGCAGGAGTATTATCGATAGTCGGGATCTTCAACAGCGGAATTAATGAGCTCGATCGTACAACTTCGCAAGTCTCTTTAGCCACTTTTCAGCGGCTATTTGAGATGCCCAATCAAGTGTCTTTGTTGAGTATCAACGCACCCTCCATGTCACAGGTGAGTTTTTACCAACAGCAGTTGCAAAGCCTTTTACAGCTTTCGAGCGCCGAGGCTAAGTTAACGATTCATGATTGGCAGCAACTTAATCCGGGGATCAAGCAGGGGATCGAAGCGGATCTATCCAGTGCCGTCATCATGTATGCGGTGCTGGTATTACTGGTGATCTTAGGCGTGATGAATACCCAGCTTATGGCCGTGCTGGAACGTACTAAAGAGTTTGGCATCATGCTGGCGATAGGTACTAAACCGAGTCGACTATTTACACAGGTATTAATTGAAACGCTAATGATGGGCATCATTGGCATGTTGCTCGGAGCCCTATTTGGCGGTGTTGTTGCGGGTTACTTTAGCCTAGTTGGTATCGCGCTACCGGGCATGGGGGATATTGGGGCACAGTTTGGTATTGGCGATAGAATATATCCTCTGTTATCGCCACTTTCAGTGCTGATTGGCCCGGTGGTGGTTTGTGTCGGTTCGGTGCTGATCTCTATCTATCCAGCGTTTAAAACCTTAGGCCTCGAGCCTATTAGTGCGATGCAGAGTAAGTAATATGGGGCACATTTTTAATCCTGTTCTATTTGTTTTAGCGTGGCGTAACCTATGGCGCAACGGTAGGCGTACCCTAATTCTGTTGTTAGCGGTCAGCTTTGGGGTTTGGTCGATGATAGTGGTTTCGGCATTTCTACGTGGCATGGTCGATGGCATGAACCAGACTTCGCTAAATAATCTGCCGGGAGAGATCCAGCTTCATCAGCGTGATTTTCTCAATGATCAGAATGTCATGAATCATATTCCTGAGCCTGCAGGCGCGTTGCTGCAGCAACTTCATCAGTCGTGGATTACTCAGTGGGCTTCGAGGGTTCGCTCTCCAGTGATGATTGGCAGCGAGCGAGTGACATTAGGTTCGCAGTTAATTGCCATTGCGCCGCAGCAAGAGCCTTTTACCGTTAATGAACTCGAGCTGGTGGCCGGGAGAATGCTTAAGGATGGTGAGGATAACGGCATTATCATTGGCCAAAAAATGGCGACTCGCCTAAAGACGGCTCTGAATAAACGAGTCGTTATCACATTGCAGGATGTAGACAATGAGATCGCCGAATCTGGGGTTCGTGTTGTTGGGATCTATCATAAACCAACAGAGCAGGAAGAGTTAGCGACTATCTATACCGGTAAAGGCTTTATTCAAAAACTGTTAAACATGCCGGGAATGGTGACCGAAATCGCAGTGTTTACCGATACCAATCAGCCATTAGAGCAGGTGGTCTCGAGTCTTGAATCCGCTGTTGATGATAGCTATGACGTTGCGACTTGGCGGCAACTCAATGGCTATCTTGCGGCAATATCAGATTTGATGAATAGCTACATTATTATCTTTATCGTGATTGTCTTTTGTGTACTCGGTTTTGGCTTAGCCAACACCCTACTGATGTCGATATTTGAACGCCAGCAAGAGATAGGTTTGATTTTAGCGCTGGGATTACAGTCTAAGGCGGTCATTTTGATGATTGTGATAGAGGCTGTTTTGCTGCTTATCAGCGGATTGATCTTCGGCGATACGCTGGCACTGCTCACCACCAATGCTTTATCGGCAGGGGTCGATCTATCCTCTATCGCTGATGGATTGGCAATGGCTGGTATGGATACCACGCTATACCCCGTGGTCTATAGCCAAGATGTTATTGCTGCCAATATTATCGTTATGGTGCTGGGAGTTATCACCAGTTTATGGCCAGCGATTAAGGCGGCACGTTCTAATCCTATAGAATCCATTAATACCGCAGCTTAGGTTGGCTAGGTGGAATATATAAGAAGGTAATCAATGAGTAACATAGTTTGTAAGCAACTGGTCAAAACATTCCTGCAGGGTGATCAGACAATCTATGGCTTAGATCATGTCTCACTCACGATTAAGCAGGGAGAGATGACGGTGTTGTCTGGTCCATCGGGCTCAGGCAAAACCACATTGCTCAATGCGATAGGCGGCTTAGATGAGCCCGATAGCGGCATTGTCTATGTGGGGGATGTTGAGATCACCGGGCTGACAAAGTCACAGCGCGCCGATGTACGTTTGCAGCGAATAGGCTTTGTTTTTCAATCCTATAACCTAATTCCTGTTTTAACCGTCCAAGAAAATATCGAGTTTGTTATGCAGTTGCAGGGGGTATCTGCATCTGAGCGTAAAAAGCGTAGCCAAGAGATCTTGGGCGAAGTGGGGTTAACGGGGCTGGAGACGAGAAGACCAGCGCAGCTTTCCGGTGGTCAGCAGCAGCGGGTGGCCGTAGCTCGCGCCATCGCCTCAAAACCCGTGTTGATCTTAGCCGATGAACCGACCGCCAACTTAGATAGCAAAACATCGGCGCAGTTATTGGAGCTGTTTACCCAGCTTAATCGCCAACATGGCATTACTTTTTTAATCGCCACCCATGATGCGCAGGTGTTTGATTATTGTCGGCGTCATATCTATATGGTTGACGGTAAAATAGTCACTGATTCAACGAGTTGAGGTAGAACGATGGGGAAAGGATGTTGCAGTAAGCTAATCGATAGATTTTTGCTAAGGCGTAAGAGCAATTGCCTAGCCTATCTTGTTGGACTCTGCAGTTTGCCTCTTTCTCTAGCGGCTGCTGAATTGCAGCATCACGGCCATCTTAAGTATGAATATGATGGCTATGCATTTTCAGACTCGAGTGTTTACCAAGCACGTTATGGTCAGCATCAAGTTAATCAAACCGCGCAGCTTCGTTATCACTTAGGCAGTCGCTGGCAATCGGGCTGGCTAGTCGAAGTCGATTATCAACTGCTGGCTGGATATGGAGAACATCGCTTTCAAGCGACGCCATTGATGAATGGTTATTTGGGGTTAAGCTCGGTGATTGACGATGAGCTGCGACTGTTTAATCTTACCAATACACTCTCGGAGCATCGAGACTTTGTGATGCTTCAGCGCTTAGATAGAGCCATTGTCGGCTATCAGACGGATAACAATGTCGTTAAGTTTGGCCGGCAGGCGATCACTTGGGGCAATGGTCAATTTTTTAATCCGATGGATTTCGTTAATCCGTTTGACCCCGCCTCCCTCGACAAGGAGTATAAAACCGGCGATGACATGGTGTATGGTCAGCACCTTCTGCAAGATGGCAGCGATCTACAGGCAGCCTATGTTATTCGCCGAGACGGTGATTCAGATATCACCGCCGATGTCGCCACTCTAGCGCTTAAATATCATGGATTTATTGATTATATATATGAGTATGACCTATTGCTGGCCGAGCATTATGACAATACTGTCGCAGGCGTCTCTAGCATAATCAGTGTTGGCGGAGCTATTTGGGCAACGGATCTGGTCGCTACCTGGGGTGAGACAAATTATCTCTCTCTGGTGAGTAACTGGGGTTACTCCTGGGTTGGCTTCGAGCGCAATATGAGCGGAACCTTAGAATATTTCTATAACGGCCTCGGCATTAGCGATGGAGACTATAGTCCCGAGTCCTTGTTACAACATCCTGAGCTGGTGGCAAAGATAGAGCGGGGTGAACTGTATAACCTAGCGCGGCACTATCTTACCGGTAGCCTTTATATCGAGATGACGCCACTTTGGTCGGTATCGCAAAACCTTTTTTATAATGCATCGGATAATTCGGCGCTGTATCAGGTGCTTAGTCAGAACAGTTTGAGTGATGAGCTTCGCTTAACCACGGCGCTAACCGTGCCTATTGGGGCGAATGGTACCGAATATGGTGGGCTAAAGTTTAGTGACGGTCAGTACTTTAGCTTCGAGTTATTACTATATGCGCAACTCGCTTGGTATTTTTAACGTCGCAGCTTACTAATCAGGATAGCTTGAGATAAGTTAAGTTTGATTTTATTTAGCTCTAGATGTGAGCTTAGATTAAGAGGGAATGAACGAGATTTAATCCTGTATTATTAATGAGTTCTAGCATATCTTCACTCTAAGTCTTTGTTCTATAAATATACAAACAGGATAGAGTGCGGTAACAAGAGAATCGCGCAAACTGTTTCAATATCTGGTATTCTAGCGCCTTATTAGAAGCGACTAACATTGCATATAAATCATGTCCAAACAAGACTCTCTTTGGTTCAAATCTTTACGTTGGCTGCAGCGTAAATTAGTTCACACTGTCGTGGTGCCCCACGATCCATTCGACGATCTCAATTTAGATCCAAGTAAGCCACTCGTGTATGTAATGAAAACTGAATCTGTCAGTGACATTGCTGCGCTTAGTGAGATGACGGAAAAACTTGGTTTACCAAGCCCTTACGAGGAGCTTGAGGTCAATGGTATTAGGGCGCCAAGAGTGGTTTGTCTAGAGGGGAGTAAGCCTCTTTTTGGCCAGCGTGAAGGCGGAGAGCAATACATAGATTATTTCAAGAGACTGCTTAGCGTACATAAGCAAAATCTTGAATTAGATATTCAATTAGTACCTGTTAGTCTTTATTGGGGACGTACGCCTGGTAAAGAAGACGATACTATGCGCGCTGCGGTACTCGAGCGCCAAAATCCGACTTGGCTACGCAAGTGCTTGATGATCCTTTTCTTAGGGCGTCATAACTTTGTCCAGTTTTCTAATGCAGTCTCACTACGTTATATGGCTGATGAACATGGTACTGACAAACGTATCGCGCAAAAACTGGCTCGCGTAGCACGAGCTCATTTCGAACGTCAGCGTAAAGTGATGACGGGGCCACAGCTGCCTAAACGTCAGGCCTTATTTCATGCGCTGCTAAAATCAGATTCGATTACCAAAGCGATTAAAGAGGAAGCGGCAAGCAAGAAGATCTCTGAATCCGAAGCGCGTGCTAAGGCGATGGAGTATCTAGATGAAGTCGCTGCAGACTACTCAGATAGCTTAGTGCGTATTGCCGAGCGCTTCTTAACGTGGCTTTGGAATAAGCTTTATAAAGGCATCAATATTAAAGGTGCTGAGCAGGTTAGACAGTTGCACCACGATGGTCATGAGATTGTTTATGTACCGTGTCATCGTAGTCATATGGACTACTTACTGCTGTCTTATATTCTCTATTATCAAGGTATGGTTCCGCCGCATATTGCTGCAGGTATTAACCTTAACTTCTGGCCTGCAGGCCCAGCGTTCCGCCGTGGTGGTGCCTTCTTCATTCGCCGTAGTTTCGGTGGTAATAAGCTTTACACCGCAGTGTTCCGTGAATATCTCGATCAGTTATTTACTAAGGGTTATTCGGTAGAGTATTTCACTGAAGGTGGTCGTTCACGTACTGGTCGCTTGCTTGCACCTAAAACGGGCATGCTTGCGATGACATTAAACAGTGTGCTGCGTGGGGTAGAGCGTCCAGTCACCTTAGTGCCTGTGTATTTAGGCTATGACCATGTAATGGAAGTGGCAACTTATCATAAAGAGCTCAGCGGTAAGAAGAAAAAGAAAGAATCAGTTTGGCAGATTTTTGGTGCTATCCGTAAGTTAGGTAACTTTGGTCAAGGTTATGTGAACTTCGGCGAGCCAATTACCTTGCATAATTTCTTGAATGAGCAAGTGCCTAGCTGGCGTGATGATATTGCTAAAGATCCCGATCAAAAACCAACTTGGTTAACACCTGTCGTTAATACCTTGGCAAACCAAGTGATGACCAATATTAACGATGCTGCGGCGGTAAGCTCGGTGACGTTAACCAGTATGGTGTTGCTGGCTTCTGAGCAAAATGCGTTGGAGCGCTCTCAGTTAGAGAAGCAGCTAGATCTGTATTTAACCTTGCTCAAAGAGCGACCATATACTGACTATACCTCTGTGCCTGATGGAACGGGTCATGACTTGGTGTCTCAAGGTTTAGAGCTGAAAAAGCTGCAGATTGAAAGTGATCCGCTAGGCGATATCATCTCAATCGATCAAAGTATTGCGATCACCATGACTTATTATCGCAACAACATCATTCACCTTATGGTTCTACCGTCTTTAATCGCCGCCTGTTTGCTGCGTAAAGAGAACTGTGGCCGTAACGACGTTATTAGTATTGTAAATGACTTCTACCCACTGCTTGAAGCTGAGCTATTTATGGGGATTGAAGATCCAAGTCAGTATGCAAACCAGATCCTCGATATCTTAGTGGCTCAAGGGCTAGTTGTTGAATGCGATCATTTTGAGGTTGTTGATAGCAGTATCAACCAGTTGTTACTCTTGTCAGGCACTATCAGCGAAACCATGCAGCGTTATGCAATTTTGTTTAACTTACTTGAAGTTAAGCCAAATATGGAGCGCTCTGAGCTTGAGAAAGACAGCCACCGCCTGGCACAAAGATTAGGCGCACTTCACGGTATTACAGCACCAGAGTTTTATGACAAGAAGCTATACGCTACGCTGAGTGTCAAATTAAAAGAGTTAGGTTACCTAACTGATAATCAAGGGTGTAGCGATATCAAACGTATTAAAGAAAGAGCGAACTTGTTGTTACGTTCATCAGTGAAGCAGACCATTGTCGATAGTGTTCACGCGGAGCACATCGCTTAATGGCTAATCATATGAATGCCGCGGGTCATGAGACCAGCGGCAAGTCTCTGCTGGGCGGAGCAATGATCATCGCGGGCACGGCTGTCGGCGCGGGTATGTTTTCTTTGCCTGTCGTTGGTGCTGGTATGTGGTTCGGTTACTCGCTATTGATGATGGCGGGTGTGTGGTTTTGCATGTTGGTTTCAGGCCTGTTGCTGCTCGAAACCAATCTACATTTTAAGCCTGGCGACAGTTTCGATACTCTGACTCGTACCACCTTAGGTAACTTTTGGCGGATAGTAAACGGCCTGTCTATCGCATTTGTACTCTACATTCTTGCCTATGCTTATATCAGTGGCGGTGGATCGATTGTTAACTATAACTTAGCGTCTGCGGGGATCGAATTACCTCAGGGGATCGCCGGTCTTATTTTCGCCCTTGGTCTGGCCTTTATCGTATTTATTAGCACCAAGGCGGTCGATAGGATCACCACCATCATGCTCGGTGGCATGCTTATCACCTTCTTCCTCGCCGTGGGTAATCTGTTACTCGATGTCGAGTCGGTGAAGCTGTTTAGCCCTGATGGTGAGAACAAGTATCTGCCCTATATGTTGGCTGCACTGCCTTTTGGCCTAGTGAGTTTTGGCTACCATGGTAATGTACCCAGCCTAGTTAAATATTACGGTAAAGATCACCGCACCATCATCAAAGCCATAGTGATCGGTACTGGTATCGCACTGGTTATCTATATCTGCTGGCTTGTTGCAACCATGGGAAATATCTCTAGAACGGATTTCATTGGCATCATAGAGCAGGGCGGTAACATGGGCGTGCTAGTGAATGCCTTGTCCGGCGTGATGACTAGTGATTGGCTAACGACCATGCTAACCCTGTTTGCCAACCTTGCCGTAGCGTCATCTTTCTTAGGGGTCACCTTAGGTCTGTTTGATTATCTGGCGGATCTATTTGGCTTTGATGAGTCACGTTCTGGCCGATTTAAGACCGCAGCGGTGACCTTTCTACCTCCAACAGTGTTGGGTCTTTTGTTTCCGGATGGCTTTCTCGTCGCTATCGGTTTTGCTGCTCTGGCTGCCACCATTTGGGCAGCAATTGTACCTGCTATGATGGCCTATAAAGTCAGGGTTATGTATCCAGATAGCGCTAGCTATAAAGTGCCTGGTGGCAACGCGGTGATTGTTATCGTGATCCTATTTGGCGTTATTACTGCAGCATGTCACCTGTTGGCGATGGCAGGTATGTTGCCGCTATACGGTTAAACGTTACCTGCGAGTCAATCAAAAAAAGCCTCTTTAAAGAGGCTTTTTGTTTTCTAGCTTGAGTTGACTTAAATACTGAGTCGGCGTTTGGCGGCGAAAACGGGCGAATGAGCGGCTAAAGCTGTGGGTATTAGCGTAACCTAGTCGACTGGCAATCTCTGCAATATCCATCCCTTCCAACATATATCTTATCGCTTGATTACACAGAATATAGCCAGATAGATAGGTAAAAGTGAAGCCTAACTTTTGCAGTCGCCTTTGCAGTTGTTGTCGAGAGATATTAAACAGCGCTGCGACGGTATCTACATTTGGCAAGCCGTAATAACGTGAGTAATTGACCATTTCGTAAAGCACTTTTGGGGTGTCGGTAGGTTGAGGCATATTTAAATACTTCTCAAGCTGAGATAGCGGAATTGACGCTGTAACAGGCTCAGGCATATAGCAGTAGTCATCAGTAGACATCAGTAGTTGATCAATGCCTAACCAGATCTCAGTTTGTGGGGCGTTCCAAGAAACAGGGCAGCCAAAGAGCTGTTCTGTTTCTTGTTGTTGGATCGGTGGGCCGCTAAGACGCACTTTACGCGGGCTATAGCTATCGCCAACGTAGTTTTTGATGGCATTAAACAGGGTAAAAGCAACCCGCAAAGAGTCATGAGCTCGTGCTTTATCCTTGACGAATGGATTGCTGTAACACCACTTTAAAATCTTCCCCGACTGCTGAGCATAGTAACAAGCCCCCGACTGAAAACAACACACGCCATGGTTGATACGCCTAAAGGATATGGCTAAATCTGGTGCTCGCAAAAACCAATTCCCGGGAACCTCTAACCCTTGTAAAGTCAGGTGCTGCTGAATTTTCACCATGAAATCGGCTTCACCAGTTAGCAACTCAATCTGTTCAAACCACTTAGACACTTCAGTGAAAGGGATCAACGTCATCCTATCTTGCAGTAGTAAGGCAGGGATGCCTAAATCTGCAGGCGTTACCCCATAATGAGCCTCAACCCCCTCTAATACCGGTGAAATATAGCAAGATCGAATAAAGGCAGTATTGAGCAACATAGTGAATATCCGCAACCGATAGTGACTCAATTGAATCATAAAGTATCGATAATTGATACATAAGTGTACTTCATCTTGTGGTGATGAAAATAAAAGGCAAACTGCGCAGCCAAAACACTTTTTTGAGGTTTTTATCTATGAGCTTGTTCAGCATGCCATTTGTTGATTCTGGAGTTGATACCGCGCTGCATAGTGTTGCTGCAGTGGTTATGGTGCTTACGGTTGCGGCTGCTGCATTTGGATTTTGGAAAATTCACGACATGCCAATTAATAAAGCACACAAGGAACAGCATCACCAAATAGGTTTGATTACTGCGCTGACTTGGATAGGTTTTATTTGGCACTGGGTATGGGTTATTGCGGTAATAGTTGCATTTGTCGATGGTGAAAAGGCCCTGCGCCGAATTAGAGATGTGTGGCGCGAAAATGAACCCGCTACAGAGCAAACAGATGTAACAGTCAAAGAGGAGCAAACGAATGCTTGAGGGGTTAGCGGTATGGGCACTGTTTATTTATCTACTGCGCTTAGTCGGTATGCCATGGAACACCTACAGTAAGGCTTTTGCTTACTTAGGTGGAACAGGTTGGTTAATGTTTGTCTGGGTGGGTTTACTCAACTATACCCCGATGGATCTCTCTGGCGGCTCTTTGGTGCAATCACCGCACATTCAGTTGCGTCCTGCTAATAGTCAGATTCGAGGGGCTGTCGACAACATCTACGTTCAGCCGAATCAGAAAGTAGAGGCGGGTCAGCTAGTTTATGACCTAGACGCTGAGCCTTATCAAATCGCTTTAAATAAAGCGTTAGTCGCAAAAGAAAGTGCCAATGTAGGGCTTTCTCTGGCGGCTGAAGATGTAAAGTTGGCATTAAAGCAACACGAGGTGGCCATTGCCGATGTGAGTATTACCAAGAATCAGCTCAATGCAGCCACTAAAGATCTGGCGTGGAAACAAAAAAACTTGGCGCGTTATATCGAGCAGAATCGTGTGGTACCAGATACGATAACGAAGAGTCAGCTCGATGAGCAACAAACAGCGGTAGACCTTGCTATGGCGCAGGTACAGACCTACTCAACCCAAATTGAAAAAGCGCAGATGGCAGAGCATACCGCGCTGCTTAATATTGAGAAATCACATCTTGCAGTGCAGAGCCGTCAGTCTGATCTGGATAGCGAGCATGAGAATGTGGCTCAGGCGCAGTGGAACTTGGATAACACTAAGATCTATGCTCCTGCCGATGGTTATGTGACTAATTTTATTATGCGTGAGGGGCAGTATATAGGCGTCGCCCCACGTATGCAGATGTACACCAATGAAAAGTATGTGTTGATGCGGGTAAACCATCAGGCTATTCGTAATGTTAAAGTGGGTCAACTCGCTGAATTTGCCTCCGCGGTTTATCCTGGAAAGGTATTTAGCGCCGAAGTCGAAGGCATAGTTGAAGCCACGGGAGAGGCGCAAGGGCGTTTGGTGGCTTTAGATGATAATGTTAGACAAACCACTGGGCAGAATATCAATAATAAGCACCATTTTGTCAGGCTAAAACTGACTGAAACGGGTGATTACGATATTCCTGTGGGCTCGGTTGGCCTTGCCTGGATCTCCGGTACCAAACCGATTGAGTTCTTAGCATTCTTAGATGTGATCCGCGGTATCGTGATCAGAATGAAGTCGCAAATCTACTACTTCTACTCCATCTAATCTAGTCTCACTAAGATAACCCCAAGCCTATAAAGCTTTGGGTTATCTTAATCTAATCTCTTATTCAGTTTGCTTGTTTTTAGCTTAGGCAAAAACACAGTTTCGACCGTTATTCTTAGCTTTGTATAACGCCTCATCAGCGCGTTTTAATGTTTTTTCAAATGTGGTCTCACCATGCTGTTCGGCGACACCAATTGAAATGGTGATATTTAGCGCCTGGTTCGCCTTATGCTTGCTGTTCCTATCTAATTTACTCCTACTTTTTCGCCCCTGCTCGCGTAGTACAATATCGTAGTGACTGATTTTATGCCTTAATTCCTCTAGGTGAGGTAGCACTCGTTCAATATTTTTATTTTCAAACACAATGGTAAATTCCTCACCGCCGTAGCGAAAGACTTGTCCACCGCCTTTTACTTTACTGAGTTTTTTTGCCACTAAGCGCAGTACTTGATCACCCACATCGTGGCCATAGGTGTCGTTAAATTTTTTGAAATGATCGATATCAATCATGGCGAGGCTGTAATGGTTATTGAGTGATAACGCCATGGTATTTAAGGCGCGTCGGGAGGATAGTCCGGTTAACTCATCTTTATAGGCGAGATCATAGAGCGCGAAAAGCATAGAGAATAAGTACGCAGTTGCCAGCATCGATAGCAAGATGGCAAGTGGCATTTCTTTGGGAAGGTAGTGATGAAATAGCCAGATAAACTGTGTCAGCGCAATAGTTGAGTTAGTTCCGGATGCGTGCAAAACAGTATAGATGCTAATCACTATGCATGAGATCCCGACGGGAATATACAGGGAGGCAACCAAGTTAAGCATACTGGGTAATTGAGTAATGTTAAATGATGCTAGTCCAGAGGCACTGGCCTTCCAGACAAAGGCTAGCGCAAAGCAAAGGGAGATCCCAAGTAATACCTTAAAAAAATGGATAGAAAATGGACTTCTATCCTTGCTGATAGCAAAAAAGGTGATGATTAGGGTACCAGCAAGAAAGACTTGATCCTGGTCTAATGCAGCAAGCGGAGCGACTTGCCTAAGATAGTAATAAAGCAGCAACAATAGCGAGAGGTAGCTAATGCGGCCACAGTTAAATTGCAGAGCCAGCAGTGTAGAAAGCGCTAGCAAGTAGTAGGGGAGTTCGTGAAAACTCGGTAGCCACTCCTGCCATGTTGCCGTTAGCTGCTGGAGCGCGGCGATACCAATGAACGTAAGAACAATTGGGGCAAAGAGATAACGTAGGCTTCGCTCTAATACTGGCACTCCCAATCCTCCTTGATAACGGCTAGATCTAGATTATAGCTCATTATCAATAGCCGAGCTTTGTTGTCCTCCCCCATGAAATTAATGCTAGGTCATCGTTGATAGTTGGACAGGCTGGCTATATCGGTCTTAACTCAAAGGGTTGAGTTAAAAAGGATAGAAGTAATGAACGTTGACCAGTATTTTCAAGGCCAGCCCTGTTGGGTCGAGTTAGCCTGTTTGGATATCAATAGTTGTAAGTCGTTTTATAGCGCTCTATTTGGCTGGGAAATTATCGATATGCCCGTTCCACAAGGCACCTATAGCATGCTTGCTATCGATGGTGATGATATAGGTGCAATGTACCAGTTGCCCGAAGAGATGGTGGCTAACGGTGATACGACACAATGGACGGTATACTTTGCGGTTGAAAATCTCGACTCCACCCTAGTCGATGTCGCAGGGGCGGGGGGAACCTTGATTATTGGGCCGCATGATGTGGGTGAGGCTGGGCGTATGGCAATCATTCAAGATCCCGAAGGTGCAAGGTTTGCTCTGTGGCAAGCTAAAAACCATATCGGTGCTAAGCGTGCGGCAGAGCCTAACACCTTGTGCTGGGTAGAGCTTGCTTGTCGCGATCCTGAGCTGGCTAAAAAGTTTTATCCGCATGTGCTTAGCTGGGGCTCAAGAGCGACAAATATGCAAGGTATGGACTACACCGAGTGGCAAGTCGGTGCTCAGGATGTCGGTGGTATGTTGGTGATGACAGAAGAGTGGGGCGACATGCCGGCGCATTGGATGCTGTACTTTACGGTTGAGAGCTGCGATGACAAAGCTGTGCAAGTGGAGCAACTTGGTGGCACAGTGTGTGTGCCTCCAACAGATATTCCCAACGTGGGTCGCTTTGCGGTGATAAACGATCCCGATGGTGGTTTGTTTTCGGTTATAGAGCTACGAATGGGAAATTAGACGCAACGCCAGAAGCGCAATAGGGTAGCAATATTGCTACCCTATCTATTTGTGACATTATGACGCGCTAGAGCTACTCCCTGTTTAAGGATCTGCCATAGATCAGCAGGTAGATCGCTGGGATCACAAACAGCGACAGCAGCGGTGCGGTGACCATGCCACCGACCATAGGCGCGGCAATCTTTTGCATCACTTCATTACCCGTACCACTGCCCCACATGATAGGTAATAAGCCAAAGAAGATGGTGGCTACCGTCATGGCTTTAGGACGAATACGCATAACCGCGCCGTGAATAAGCGCTTCGCTTAAGTCGCTGCGCTTGTTATATAGCCCTGCGAGCTTTCGGTCCCTAATACTGTTGTTCAAATAAACTTGCATGACTACGCCAAACTCGGCGGCAACACCGGCAAGCGCGATCATCCCCACCGATACCGCTACGGAGAAGTCGAAGTTTAAAAAGTACAGTAACCAAGCGCTACCCACGAGTGAGAAGGGTAGGCTTAGCATGATCACCGAAGCCTGAATAAATGAGCTAAATGTCATCATCAATAACATGAAAATGACCGCTAGCATTAACGGTACAACCAGCTGCATCTTGGCTTCTACGCGCTGCATATACTCATATTGCCCTGCAAAGCTATAGCTGTAACGCGGTGGCAAGGCGATCTGCTCATCTAGTGCTGCTCTTGCGGTAGTGATGTACTCGCCGATAGAGATATCTTTCAGATCGACAAATACCCAGCTAATTAAGCGGCCATTTTCGCTGGCAAGCATTGGTGCGCCGTCACTAATAGTGATGCTAGCAAGATTACCCAAAGGCAGGTATTTTCCTGTCTTAGTGAGTACAGGCAGGTCTTCGAGCTTTTCAATACTATCGCGTAACTCCCTTGGGTAGCGGATATTGATAGGATAGCGCTCTTGGCCTTGAATCGATTTTCCTACCTGCATGCCGCCAATCGCCATCTGCACCACGTCTTGAATGTCTTTGAGCGTCATTCCGTAACGGGCGGCATTTTTTAGGTTGGGCTCAATATCTATATAGCGGCCACCACTGGTTCGTTGGGCAAATGCTGATGTCGTTCCGGGTAACTTACTGACAACCGCTTCTATCTCGGTACCAATGCGTTGTAGCTCCTCGATATCAGCCCCAGATATTTTGATGCCTACAGGGGTTCTGACACCCGTTGAAAGCATATCGATACGGGTCTTGATCGGCTGCACCCAAGCATTGGTCATCCCCGGCACTTTTACGGTTTTTTGCAGTTCGGCGATAATGCCTTCCAGTGTCATGCCTTCACGCCAAGTATCTCTCGGGTTAAGCATGATAGTGGTCTCTAACATGGTTAATGGCGCTGGATCCGTTGCGGTCATAGCGCGACCGACCTTACCAAATACCCGTTTAACTTCTGGGATGGTTTTTATCAGTCTGTCGGTTTGCTGCAAGATTTCCGCCGCTTTACCAGCACTGACACTTGGGAGTGTCGTTGGCATATAGAGCAGATCACCCTCTTCAAGCTCAGGCATAAACTCGCTACCAATGTTTGTCATCGGATATACGGCGCTTGCTAAGGTGAGCATCGCTAGCAAAATGGTTGTTTTTGGAAAGCGTAATACTAGACGAAGTGTGGGTTCGTATATCGCAATTAAAAACCGGCTAATCGGGTTTTTACGCTCATCGGGGATCTTACCGCGAACGAAATAGCCCATTAATACTGGAATTAAGGTGATCGCCAATATCGCACTCGCCGCCATGGCAAAGGTTTTGGTATAGGCTAGTGGATGGAACAGGCGCCCCTCTTGCGCTTCTAAGGCAAACACGGGTACGAAGCTTAGAGTGATAATCAGCAAGCTGAAAAACAGCGCTGGCCCAACCTCTACCGAGGCCTTGCGCACCAACTCCCAATGCGCTTCACCCGTAGGTGTGGCGCCATCATGCTGTTCTCGGTAGTGCTCTAGGTGTTTATGGGTGTTTTCGACCATCACAATGGCAGCATCCACAACGGCACCAATGGCGATGGCAATACCGCCTAGACTCATGATATTAGCGTTTACCCCAATTATATTCATCACGATAAAGCTGATTAGAATCGATATTGGCAGTGAGATGATCGCAACTAATGTCGAGCGGGCATGCAGCAAGAAGATTAGGCAGATCACCCCGACCACAAGCATCTCTTCCAGCACTTTATGAGTGAGGTTATCTACCGAGTTGAGAATGAGTTCAGAGCGATCGTAAGTGATCACTAACTCAACCCCATCGGGTAGGCCATTTTCAACCTCTTTGAGCTTGTCTTTAACATTATTGATGGTTGCGAGGGCGTTTTCGCCATAACGCATGACAACAATGCCACCCACGACTTCGCCTTCACCGTTAAGTTCGGCAATGCCGCGACGGGCTGCAGGGCCCGTACGCAACTGCGCCACATCTTTCATCAGTACAGGGGTACCTGATTCAGACACTATTCCTAGTGGGATCTCCTCAAAATCGGCCAAGGTTTGGCGATAGCCTGACGAGGTGATCATGTATTCGGCTTCAGCCATTTCGATAACGGAGCCGCCAGTAGAGCTATTGGAGTTATCTAAGGCATTTTTTACCGTCATCAGATCAATTTGATATAGGGCTAATTTATGTGGGTCGACGATGATCTGATAGGACTGCTCCATGCCGCCAATGGTGGCCACTTCAGATACGCCAGCCACACTCTGTAGCTCTAGTTTTAAAAACCAGTCTTGTAAAGAGCGCAGCTGAGCTAAGTCGTGCTGTCCTTTACGGTCGACTAAGGCGTATTGAAACACCCAGCCGACACCCGAAGCATCGGGCCCTAAAGTTGGCGTAACGTTATCGGGCAGCTGTCCTTGAGTCTGTGACAGATACTCTAATACTCGAGATCGCGCCCAATAGATGTCGGTACCATCTTCAAAAATGATATAGACATAGGAGTCTCCAAACATAGAGAAGCCGCGAACCGTTTTCGCGCCCGGTACCGCCAGCATAGCTGTCGATAATGGGTAGGTGATCTGATCTTCAACGAGCTGCGGCGCTTGCCCCGGGTAAGATGTTTTTACGATAACCTGCACATCAGACAAGTCTGGTAGTGCATCCAGTGGTGTTATGCGCATCGCTTGATAACCGATTAAGGCAATCACCGCAGTAAGTACTAACACCATCGCCCGCTGTTTAATCGAGGCGCTGATAATTCTTTCTAACATGACTGCCTCCGATTAATGGTTTGCGTGTGGATCGCTAGCTGCGCTGCTATTGCTGTTACTGCCACTGTTACTGCCACTTAAGCGCTGTAAGCTACCTTGAATACTGGCTTCTGAATCCAGTAAGAACTGACCAGAGACAATCACTTTATCGCCGACCTGAAGGCCTTCAATAATTTCAGCCTTACCTTGGGCAATCATACCCACTTTGACCGGAACAGAAGCAAAGCGGTTATCGTCACGTTGTACTACGACACGATTTTCGCGGCCAGTGAGGATCAGCGCTTCAGTTGGAATCGATAGCACTTCCTGCTTCGGACCTCCGAACAGTTTTACATCGACTAAGGTGCCGGGCTTGAGAAGCTTATCGGGATTGTCTAGCTTGATCCTGACTCGCATTGCGCGCGATACGGGATCCAGTTCTGGATAGATATAGTCAATGCTTGACTCGATATCGAAAAGCCCTTGAGCGGCAGAAGTCACCTCCACAGGGCGACCTTGCTCTAGCCAGCTCTGCTCATTCTCAAACACATCGGCGATGACCCAGACACTGCTTAAGTCAACAATCTCAAATAGGGTATCGCCAGGTTGTACATACATGCCATGACGCACAGTTAATTTACTGATAAAACCGTCTTGCTCTGCATAAAATGGCACGCGATAAATGGTTTTTCCAGTGCGTTCCAACTGTTTAATCGTGTCAGAGCTAACCCCTAATAACTCAAGGCGTAAACGCGCCTTGCGAAGCAACGCTTGGCCGCGATCTTTATCTTGCTTAAGGTAGTCCATCGCTTGCATGTAATCGTCTTGAGCATTGATGAGCTCTGGTGAATAAAGCTCATAAAGTAATTGCCCCTTCTTTACTCGCTGGCCGACGTTATGCACCTTTAAGGTTTCTATCCAACCGTTAACGCGTGTGTGGCTGTGACCTATGGCATTCTCGTTGTACTCTACCGTGCCGATAGTTTTGACCAGCTTCCATAGGGTGCCTTGTGTAACCTCTTCACTGCGCATGCCGAGCGCTTGCTGCATTCCGCCAGAAACACCGACGACAACCTCTTCGCCGACACCACCGATAGTGACTTTTTCCAGATCCATGCCGCATATTGGACAGGTGCCAGGTACATCAGAGACAACATGAGGGTGCATCGGGCAAACATACTTGATGTTGCCGTCACCGTTACTCTGTGCAGCAGGTATAAGAGTAGGCTTGGGCTTACTTAAGATCTTATCAGCTGCAGTTTTATTGGTCTGCTGTTGAGAGTTCTTGTGTTGTTTATCAGCGTGGTTATGACCAACATGCTCATCAGGGAGAGTTTCCTCTTCTTCCTCTTTTACGAGGAACATCTTACATTCTGGACAGCGACCGGGCTCATGACTGGTCACTTCAGGGTGCATGGGGCAGTAGTAGTTTTCGACTATAGCGGCTGCTTCAGAAGTACTACTATTAGCTTCGTCTTTCACGAGGAACATCTTACATTCTGGACAGCGACCGGGCTCATGGCTGGTCACCTCAGGGTGCATGGGGCAGTAGTACTCAGACTCATGTTGACTTGATTCATGCTGGTGAGCTTGAGCCTGTTTACTGTTAGTTGTTTCAGTTGTTTGGCTGAACCCCATTAGCGGGGTAGATGCCATCACTAAACTCAGTGCACAAACTGTAGTTTGTCGCATTTTTTTTGATATAAAAAAACTCATAATGCCTTATCTCCACCCTAAATATTAGTGATGCATGTGATCAGATTTAGTCGCTTTATCGCCTGTCGCGATAGGTTCTAAGTCCATACCACATTTAGGGCAGCTATCGCCTGCTTGACCTGTAATAGCTGGGTTCATTGGGCATGCATGGGTATGCTTGCTCATATGCTTGTGGTGCTTGTTAGCTTTATTAGGGCACGACTCTTTGTTAGGGCAAGAGTCACAGTTTTTAGCGTTATCGGTTTTTGCGATAGGTTCTAGGTCCATGCCGCACTTAGGGCAGCTCTCGCCTGCTTTGCCAGTAATAGCCGGGTTCATAGGGCATGCATGGGTATGCTTGCTCATATGTTGGTGGTGCTTGTTAGCTTTATTAGGGCACGACTCTTTATTGGGGCAAGAATCACAGTTTTTAGCGTGGCCTTTAGTCGCAGTTTTAGCTGCTTCTAAGTCCATGCCGCATTTAGGGCAAGAATCACCTTTAACGCCAGTTACTTCAGGGTGCATAGGGCAAGCATAATCTTGGCTTTGTACAGCATGCTGGCTTTTATGGGCACCATTATGGTGCTCATTTGCTGTTGCTGTACCCGTCCAAGACAGAAATAACAGGGCAGATAAGGCTAAACTTATAAGGGTTTTCATAACTCAACTCCATCGTATAGATGGCCGAATGCCTGTGCTTAGCATAAGCAACAGAACAATTAACGGCTAAAATAATTGCTGATTAAGATTAATAACGGTTTTTTATTTGCGAACAGATAGTCGCAACGAGACGGTGAGTCTCTGTTTAAGCTATTGGAGGTCTTAAATCTTGTGGCAATGAAATAGAGTGGAAATGAGGCATTGGAGTGGCCATTGCAATTTCGGAAGCGTTGAACCCTGACCAAGGTGATACGCTAAACAGGGTACCTGTTACTGAAATAACCAAGCAATGGTTGCAGTCACTCTGGCATGATCCGTTGCCGTTGCAGCAATGCTTAGAGTCGCCGGGAAGCATTTGCATTTGCTCGTCAGAATCGCAGCAATGAGTGTCTTCCGCCATTTGAACTTGATGACATCCAGTTCCGTCTTGCATGCTCATCATTGTCATTTCATCAGCCAAAGCACTGGGTACCATCAGCGATCCATTAGATAGCACTAACTGACTCAACAAAGCGAGTAGCGTAAAGGCTAGTAATGTATGACGACGGATTATGCTAAGCATGATGTTTCCAAATAATAAGCAGTATTTAGTCTACCATAGGAATTAAACGGCACATTGATAAACTTCACAAATTCATCTGCTCAATGTGCCAAACCTATAAATAATTTGACTAATATATTACTGTTTTGACAGTAGTAATTTTGTCATCAGTTGTCCATGGGTCATAAGGCTAACCTGTTTCTCGCTACCCATACCATCGTTAAGCTTAATGGTAGGGTTATCGATAAATTGGTAAGCATCCTCTTCAGACAAGATGCTCGGTGTGAACGCCTTATAGTTAGCGGCTGTTTCGAGGTCAATATAGAGGTAAAGCGGTTCTGATCTCACCCAGTTCGAATCTTCTGCATTGCTTTCAAATAGATCTCGATACTGTAGCTCAATCAAGTTTTGTCCCTCATCGAGCTGCAAGTACTGGCTATTAACCTTGCTTAATCCGTTAACGGCTAATACTTCAATCGACTCAGGAAAGGACACCGAAGCGGCAGAAGAGGTAAAGCTAAATAATGATAATGCGATTACGCTGATAAACTTTTTCATAATAAACTCCAAATAAAATTAAATGGTTATTAATGCGAATATCTCTTTGGCTATTGAGTGCCTCTGCAAACGATGCAGAGAGGTAATTTCTTTAGGCTCTGCTGAGCTATGTGAAAAGTCATTACCGCTTTAGCGTCAAAATGATGTGAGACAGTTCGCTACTGGCCACTATCAAATGATATGTGAAACTATAGGGCGCAATATGTATGTAAAGTTAAGTACTTATGTTATTATTGAGTTCAAACTCATATCCAAGACTAAGTACTAAATTTGAGTTGAGATGAAGCTTAAAGGCTGATGGGAGGAGGGTTGACCGAGGAGAGTTCAGCGGTCTGCAAAGACCAAAAAATCGTTTGTAGACTGGCGATTGAACTTTGAGCGGTAAGCGGTAATTGCTCTTGCTCCACAATGCCGGGAGCCGAGACGCAGCTGGAGACGCAGTCACTGGCGCCTAGCATCTCACATAGGGCGTCACAATCGATGTTAACCAAGGTCAAGTTTAGTACTTTTGATGCGCAGTTCATCTGTGAGTCGGCGATATCGGAGAGCGTATTGCTTTCAGTTATCAAGGGGGGAGTGGATACGAGCGAGGATTGTGACTCGATATGTTGGTAAGTATGAGAGCTGGCATGCAAATATTTAGGCATAGCCATCGCTGGAGACAGAATAAACTGTCCAACCAGTACGATGAAAAATGCTAAATATGCTATTTGCTTACGCATGCCTAACCTTAAAGTTGTGTCACAAAGTTGATGTAATTTAAAAGACCTCTCTTTTAGTGAAAAAGTTTCAAAAATTTAGAATTTTTTTGATTTTAAGTGTGTGTGCCGCTTCACTTTTACATCTAAAAGAATTTCAAAGAAAATAATTTAAACCACACATGTATCAAGTTGATAGGTTGTTAATCTTGTTATAATCAAGGCCTTAACGTAGCTTTAGTAATGATGCATGTAATATAAGCCGGTCCCAACTCAAAAATGAGAGTTAGAGCCATGTCTCATTTTGCACTTTTAGTTCCAGAACAATGAGTAGGATTTAGTTTATACTGCGTGACATAAATAGAGATGAAGTTAACTTACATCGATATAAAAATTAAATACTTGGAGAAGAGTGATGAACTGGCGAGCACTATTTAAACCTAGCGCAAAATATTCGATTCTGGCATTACTAGTTGTCGGTATCGTTGTCGGTGTTGTTGGCTACTTTGCTACACAGCAAACTTTACACGCTACGAGTACAGATGAGTTCTGTATGAGCTGTCACAGCAACCACTCATTGAAAGATGAAGTGCTAGCTTCACCTCATGGCGGTAATAGCTTTGGTGTTACGGTACAATGTCAAGATTGTCACCTTCCACACAACCCAGTTAAATACCTAATTAAGAAGATCGTTGTATCTAAAGATCTATACGGCTACTTAACTATCGACGGTTTCAACACTCAAGAGTGGTTGGATGCAAACCGTAAAGAGCAAGCCGATCTAGCGCTTAAGTATTTCAAAGGTAATGACTCTGCTAACTGTAGACACTGCCACACTCGTATCTACGAGAACCAGCCTGAGTCTATGAAGAAGATGGCGAAGAGAATGCACGCTAACAACTTCAAGAAAGCTGAAGACAAGCGTAAGACTTGTGTAGACTGTCACAAAGGTGTTGCTCACGTTTATCCTAAGGGATAATACGCAAGCTCCTTTAGAATTAGTCCAGACCGTTAAGTCTGCAGGTTAATCGTGAAAAGCCCCTTAATTGGGGCTTTTTTGTTTTTAAATTAAGGCGATGAAAGTCGGATAAGGCTGGGATGATAAAAGCCGGATAGGGCTGAGACGGTGAAAGCCGGGTAAAGCTAAGAAGGAAAAGCAAGGCGCTAGGAAAGGCGAAGAAAGGTTCTAGGTCCTAGGAAAAGCTAAGACGGAAAAGCATATTTTTCAGTAGGTCGGGCTTTAGCCCGTAAGGCTTTTTCTTTTCCTAGCAGGGCGTAGCCCGTCCTCGCAGCGAAGCGTCCTAGGATCTAGTCCCTAAAAAAGCTGCAATCTGGTGTCATTGCAGCTTTTTCGTAAGCGAAGCGCTCGTCTTTGCTTTTTCGTTTTAGTACTGTCTTGGCTTGTCCGGTCTTTAACCGTTTTGAACCTGCTTATCCATTACCTGCTTGCGATATTGCAGTAGGCTGAATACGCCGAAAAGGAATACCTGCAGGTAATCTGATTTTTTCAGTGGCAGCAGGGGCTTAAACATAGTGTGGAAGATAAGCGTCTGAAAGCAGTGCATAAAAATAGTCATTGCAAACAGGATGTTGAGGATCACCGCAATATTGCCTGCAAAAGGCGAAACTAAATTATATAGCATCATTAACCAAGCGAATGCGGTAACAATTTTACCTAGAACTAGCATAGCTTTCATTTAATTGGTTTCCTCGGTGTCACATGTCGTTTCATCGAGCGCAGACTCGGCTGAATATTGATATAAACGGTAGATCACTTGGCCAGCCTTTTTCTCTTTAAGCAAACTCCAGCTCCCTGGCACGGTTAGCATCGCGATTTCACTCTCGGTTTCTACGTAGATAAGCGCATCGTCGTTAAGCCATTGGTGCTGATCGATAAGGCTAATGCTTTTCTCGGCTAGTGACTTTCTAAAAGGTGGGTCGATAAAGACCAGATCGAAGCCTTCGCTGGGCTTATTAGCCAGCAGAGCTAGGCTGTCACCCTTGATCACATCGGCGTTATCGCACTTTAGCGTGGCTAAGTTAGCTACCAACTGCTTAGCGGCTTGGACTTGTAGCTCAAATATCTTGGCGTAACTGGCATATCGTGACAGTGACTCAAGACTTAACGCTCCGCTACCGGCAAAGCAGTCGAGTACGCGAGCACCGCGAATGTCATTGGCAACCCAGTTGAACAGAGTCTCTCTGACACGGTCTGTGGTTGGGCGCAGCCCTTCAAGGTCGTGAATGGGCAGCTTTCGAGAGCGCCACTGGCCTGAAATAATCCTAACTTGACCGCTAGAAGGTCTTTTTTTGACCATGGTGTCCTCGTGATTTTGCCTAATGAAAGAAAGTGGTAGACTATGGCGTCTGAATTTAGGTCGTTATTTTATATCAAAGCACAGCTAAAAGGTAAAAAGCAGTCGTTAGAATCCGTCAGAATGGCGTTTTCGCTGTTTTTATCAGCGTAATTTGAGCTGGTTTTTGATATAACGTCCTCCACCCTAATGCATTTATGTACAGCTATTTGAGCACCGGTATAACACATGGCAAAGAAAGGTTTTTTTTCCTGGTTCCGCAAGGATAAATCTAACGAAGAAGCGCAGGCTGTAGAAGCGGCGAAATTAGAAGCTGAAAAGCTTGAATTAGAAGAAGCTGAAAAGCTTGAACTTGAAAGAGCTGAAGCTGAGCGTCTCGCTGCCGAGCAGGCCGAAACGGAAAGGCTTGCAGAAGAAGCACGCCTAGCTGTGGAGCAGGCTGAAGCCGAGCGTATTGAATCGGAACGTGTAGAAGCTGAGCGCCATGCGGCAGAGCAGGCTGAAGCCCAAAGAGTTGCAGAAGAGACGGCAGCTGAACAGGCTCGTTTAGCAGCAGAGCTGGCGGCTCAAGCAGAAACTCAAAGAATCGAAGCTGAGCGTCTTGAATCTGAAAGAGAGGCAGCAGAGCAAGCTGAAGGCCAAAGAATTGAAGCTGCGCGTCTTGAGTCTGAAAGAGTGATAGCCGAGCAGGCTGAGGCTCAAAGAGTTGCGACTGAGCAAGCGTCTCAAGCGGAAGCTGCACGCATTGAAGCAGAACGCATTGAAGCTGCGCGTATTGAGTCTGAAAGAGTGGTGGCCGAGCAGGCTGAATCAGCACGTATCGCAGCTGAACAAGCTGAAGCCCAAAGAATTGAAGCTACACGCATTGAAGCAGCACGCATTGAAGCTGAACGCATTGAAGCTGCACGCATTGAAGCTGCACGCATTGAAGCTGCACGCATTGAAGCAGAACGCATTGAAGCCGAGCGCATTGAAGCCGAGCGTATTGAAGCTGAGCGTATTGAAGCTGAAGCTGCAGACCAAGCCGCACAACTAGAAGCGGCAGAGGAGCAGCAACCAGAACCACAGGCTAAGCCGGTTAAAGAGGGTCTATTTGCTCGTCTTAAGCGCGGCCTTAAGCGTACCAGTGAGAGTATCGGTAGCGGCTTTATTGGTTTGTTTAGTGGTAAGAAGATCGATGACGATCTGTTCGAAGAGTTAGAAGAACAGTTATTGATTGCCGATGTGGGCGTGGAAACGACTACGCGCTTGATTAAGAATTTAACCGAGCAGGCTAGCCGTAAGCAGCTAAAAGATGGCGAAGCGCTATATGAGTTACTGCGTGAGGAGATGCAAAAGACGCTAGAACCGGTTTCTGTGCCATTAGTGCCAGAAAATGCCGATGGCCCATTTGTGATCTTAATGGTTGGCGTCAATGGCGTAGGTAAAACCACCACCATAGGTAAGCTTGCTAAGCAGTATCAGGCACAAGGTAAGTCTGTGATGTTAGCGGCGGGTGACACATTCCGTGCAGCTGCCGTCGAGCAGTTACAAGTTTGGGGTCAGCGTAATAACATTCCTGTTATCGCCCAGCATACCGGTGCCGACAGTGCATCGGTGTTGTTTGACGCACTGCAAGCCGCTCGTGCTCGTAAGGTCGATGTGTTGATCGCCGACACCGCGGGTCGTTTGCAGAACAAGGCGCACTTGATGGACGAACTGAAGAAAGTCGTTCGAGTGATGAAGAAACAAGATGAAACAGCGCCACATGAGGTGATGCTAACCTTAGATGCGAGCACGGGTCAGAACGCGATTAGTCAGGCGCAGCTGTTCCAAGAGGCTGTTGGCGTAACTGGTATTACTATCAGTAAGCTAGACGGCACCGCAAAAGGTGGGGTTATCTTTGCTATCGCCGATAAGTTTGGCATTCCAATTCGCCATATTGGTGTGGGTGAGCAGATCGACGATCTACGAACCTTCGATGCTAAAGACTTTATTGAAGCCTTGTTTAGTCAGACAAAAGACGACAAAGACGCTAAATAGCGTTAGCTTAAAGAAGATAATCTAAGCAGCATACTCGATGCGATATCGCCAACTAACAAGAAATCTAATTAATGATTCGATTTGAGCAGGTAAGTAAAGTCTATCCCGGCGGGCAAAAAGCCCTGTCGGATGTGAGTTTCCATCTAAAGCGTGGTGAGATGGCCTTTTTAACTGGCCACTCTGGCGCAGGTAAGAGTACGCTGCTCAAGCTGATCACCGTTATCGAAAGGGCTAACGGCGGTCGGGTTTCTATTAATGGCCATGATATCGCCAAGGTGACTCGCTCGCAGGTGCCTTATCTGCGTCGTGATATCGGTATGATTTTCCAAAACCACCATCTATTGATGAACAAGAGCGTGTTCGATAACGTCGCTTTGCCTTTGATTATTGAAGGCTTCTCTATTGGTGAAATTCGTAAGCGTGTTGCTGGTGCCCTCGATATGGTGGGCTTGTATGGCAAAGAGCGCCATAACCCAGTTATGTTGTCTGGTGGCGAGCAGCAACGTGTGGGTATTGCTCGCGCGATTGTGAACAAGCCGCCACTGCTACTTGCCGATGAACCAACGGGTAACCTAGATCCTAAGTTATCGATGGATATCCTGCGCTTGTTTGAAACCTTCAACGATGCAGGTACTACAGTACTTATCGCAACCCATGATCTCGGTTTAATTGCACGGATGAAATACCGTACGCTCACGCTCAAGCAAGGGCGGGTGTTAGGTGCAGAAGAGCTAAATGCTCACGATCACTTTGGCAGAGCTGAGGATAAATAATGAGTCAGCAACCTCAGCTTAATCGAAGCAAACTGCCATTTTCTGGCAGAATTGTGATGTTCTTTATCCGCCATATTCAACATGCTATGGCTAGCCTTGGTGAGTTATGGCGTAACCCCATTTCATCCATTATGACGATGGCAGTACTTGGTGTTAGCTTAAGTTTACCCGCCGCTTTGCAGGTATTAGTTAAAAACGCAGAGACCATTACCGAATCTTGGAATAGCGCTGCGGAGATATCGCTGTTTATCGATGAAGGCCGCAGCGAGACGGTGATCCAAAGCTTGATCACCCGCCTTAAGGTCTACCCAGAAGTCAGTGACGTGAACTATATCGATCGTGATCAGGCACTAGAAGAGTTTCAGCGGTTATCGGGTTTTGGTGAGGCACTCTCCTATCTGGACTCTAATCCTCTACCTGCGGTAGTTATGGTGACGCCAAGCCTTAAATATTCAAGCCCAGCAGGAGCGAGAGAGTTACTGCGTAAGCTTGAGCAAGAGCCTGAGGTGAGTTTTGGTCGATTAGATATTGAGTGGCTAGAGCGTCTGCAGGCGGTGGTTAAGTTATTGGAGCGAACAGTGCTCGCAATTGCAGCGTTACTCGTATTAGCAGTGGTACTGGTGATAGGCAATACCATACGTTTAGCGATAATGAACCGTCGCAGCGAAATTGAAGTCATGAAACTGGTTGGTGCCACAGAAGCCTTTATTCAGCGCCCTTTTCTTTATACCGGGATCTGGTATGGGGTTATTGGGGGGATCTTAGCCTGGGTGATCATTAACTTATTAGTTTGGTATTTGGACTCTGCACTAGTGGAATTATTAGGCTTATATGGTAGTACACTGCATCTGGAGTCTCTTACCTTTGGAGAGTTAGGGCAGTTAGTCCTGCTAGCTTCGTTTTTAGGCTGGTTAGGCTCCTATCTTTCTGTACGTCAGCATTTGAGAGCGATAGAGCCGTCTTAAGTATTAGTGAACAACGCTTAAAAGATGAACTTTTTTTCATTTGCGTTGCTAATGACTCGGTGTAAGATTCTATCCGGCTATAATGAGTATTGACTCATATTAGATAAAGCGGATGGTTGACATATTTTGTCAATTAGTCGATAGTTCACAGTCCATTTCAGCAATGAGTGGATCCGCAAGTAGATTTTTAGCTAGACCTTTTGTAAGAAAGTAGTAGGAGCGTAAATGACAGTTCAAACGCAAACAATGGCACTGATGGTTCCTCAGAGTAGTGGAAGCCTCGAGTCTTATGTTCATTCAGCACACAACATTCCGATGTTGGAAGCCGATACAGAATATGAGCTAGCGAAGCGTCTACAGGAGACCGGTGACCTACAGGCTGCGAAACAGTTGATTATGTCGCACCTGCGTTTCGTAGTGCATGTTGCAAAGGGTTATTCTGGTTATGGTTTACCGCAAGCTGACTTAATTCAAGAAGGTAATATCGGCCTGATGAAAGCGGTTAAGCGTTTCGACCCTGATGTGGGCGTGCGCTTGGTATCGTTTGCCGTGCATTGGATTAAAGCTGAAATTCATGAGTATGTGCTTAAAAACTGGCGCATCGTAAAAGTTGCCACCACCAAAGCGCAGCGCAAGTTATTCTTCAATCTTCGTAAAGCTAAAAAGCGCTTAGGTTGGTTTAGCGATAGTGAAGTGGGAATGGTGGCCGACAGTTTAGGGGTGTCGAAAGCCGATGTGACCGAGATGGAATCACGTATGGCAGCGCAAGATCCAGCATTTGATCTTGCTAGCGACAATGATGACGAGCATGATTATGCACCTATGCATTATCTTGAAGATCATTCATCAGACTTAGCTTCTCAAGTTGAAAGTGACAACTGGGAACAGAATAATCAAGCGCGTTTGCTATCGGCCATCAAGACTCTTGATGAGCGTAGCCAACATATCCTTAAGGCGCGCTGGTTAGATGAAGATAAGACCACATTGCAAGATTTAGCATCGACCTATCAAGTGTCTGCTGAACGTATTCGACAGTTGGAAAAGAATGCGATGAGTAAGCTGAAAGGGTGTATGGAGGTTTAACTCCACTAAGCCGCTTCACTAGTTTTAGCGATAATTGAAACCTGCTTACCCAAGCAGGTTTTTTTATGTCTGGAACATTTATGCCAAAAGCCCATGGATGGGCAGCTTTTAGCTTTATGTCTGAAACATTTATGCCTAGAGTTTACCTAGGCATGTAGGTAATTCTGTATCAATCAAACTTCGTTTGATAAAAGTCGTGGCCAAGCCACATATCAGGCTACGCCTGATCTCTAAGTTAGACTGCGTCTAACAACTAACGTCGTGGCGCTTCGCCCACACCCAAGCCAAGGGGGAAAGCGCTTGTCCCCCTTAGCGAACCCTCAGCCCCCAGACGAAGTTGTCTCCCTCGTACTTATTCGAAATAACCTAACGCTTCCGATGGGGCATCCTGCCCCGCGAAAGCTATGACCACATCCGTGTGGGCATCACGGTTATTTCTTCAACGTACTTCGGCAACTTCGATGGGGAATTGGTGTTTTCTGTGAGTTGATTAGCGACTGGTAGACTTGTGCTTTTCTGTGATGAACACTGAAACCTAGTGATTGTGCCTTTCTAACTCAGTGTAGATACAGCTTAGGCCTTTGATGGCATGGTGAGAGATAACGAAGTTATCAAGCTCTCGAACGAGAGGTAGGGACACCTAACTGGCTTTTAAAAAGGGATGTTGTTTGCCATTGTAGAGCTGACAGGGCCCTTTCTTTTATAAAGTGTCGCAGCGTGTCACGGAAGTGCCTGCATATACGATCGCTCTTTCACATCTGACCCATAGGGCTATGGGGAATGTCATTGTGATGTAGGGAACAGTATTGACCATGCGATCACGACATTCGCACATCCGTGTGCAGCGCTGATTATAGGTCATTGAAACCATCACCATAAAAAGTGACATGTCATCCTTTGAGAGCCTGAATTACACCACTTATGTTTTTTGTGAGATCACAAAGCAGCCTTCCATTGCTCAGTATCTACAAACCATCTTTCCTCATAAATTTTTCCGTCAACAAACTTAAATAATACTGAAAATTGAGAGCCAGAGACTTTCTCAGACTTCCAAGCAACAATCGAGACGACTTCATTGTCACCTTCAATTTGGCGCAGGTCTGTTATTTCAAAACCTAGTGGGAGGAGATCCCCAAGACTGTCCAAGGCTGAGCGGAACGCAGTTCGTCCCTCTAAAATATCTGTTTGCCCCGGCATGATGAAGACCATCTCCTCGACATAATCAGCGACTAGCTTGTCAAAATCTCCAGCAGCTACGGCTTCCCAACCTCTCTGTACGGTATCAGCTAAACTCATTGCTCTTATCCTCATAATTGATTATTCGCTCTTGGAGCCATCGAACGATTTACTCTTAGGTGTGTGTGGTTTTTTTGAACAGTTTAATTATAGGAGATACCCACTAGTTAGCTTAACTAAGCCGCCGCGTAGCAGAAAAGATAAAACCGTAGATGTCGGTATTTTTGTTAAGCATAAAATCATCTCGCTCTTTAGCTTAAGGCTTGTATCAATTTATTTACGGTTTCGCCTCCTTTTAACTGCTTATCCTGCTCTTCTGATAGTGATACAAATTGAAAAAAAATAAATTGTGTGTATTTTGTTAAATCCGCCCTTGATTTAACGTTTTATTAACGTTCGATGGTGGCTAGGGATAACTAATAAAAATGAAAGGAAACAATATGACGCTTAAATTATCTAAGTGTAGCTTGGCGCTTTTGCCGCTGATGCTATCTACAGTCAGTTATGCAGGAGAATCCGACCCCCTGTATAAACACCAATGGCATTTGAAAAATACCGGCCAAGCCGCCTTCTCAGAAAATGGGGGCAAGGCTGGCAATGATTTAAAAACCAAACAAGCGCATAAAAAGGGGGCCCTTGGGCAGGGGGTTCAAATTTCTGTTGTAGACACGGGTCTGCAGATTGATCATATCGACTTGGCCGACAATGTTGTACCGGGCTCTATGGATTTGATCACAGGCAGTGATTATCCAGAAGATACACACGGCCATGGTACTGCTGTCGGGGGGATTATTGCTGCGGTAGGGTTTAACGGGGAGGGCGTTAGAGGCATTGCTCCGAAAGCGGGTATTAATGGTTTCAATTTTCTTTTCGAACAGAGCATGAACTCTTGGTTGCTTTCTCACGGGTATGGAGAGGGAACTGAAAATACCGAACTATTTAATCAAAGCTATGGTTCACAAGCGTTATTCATTCCTCAATTTGATCTTGAAAACGATCCCCAACTGGCTATCGAAAATGCAGTGATGGAGGATGTCGCCAGTAATAGCAATAATGGTCGCGGCGCTGCATTTGTATCTTCTGCTGGTAACTCTTATAACTATTATGGGTACGCAGGATATTATTTTTTACCCGCCGATTACTTCGATGTTGAAGCGAGTAACCATGGTCTACCTATGCAAAATAGTAATATGACCAATAGTAAAGCGACTCACTGGAGCACAACGGTGAGTGCCATTAACGCAAATGGTGAACGCTCTAGCTACTCGACTGTGGGTGCCAACGTATTTATGGCGGCTACAGGGGGAGAGTATGGTTCTGAGACGCCTGCTATGGTGACGACCGATCTGATGGGCTGTGATAGTGGTTTTAATGATAGCACTGGTTTAGGTAAAAACGGTCTTCATGGGGGGACTGCTGATGACCCTAATTGTAATTATACCAGTGTGATGAATGGTACATCATCTGCTGCACCGAGTATGGTGGGGGCGATCGCGGCTGTTATGTCAGCTAACCCTCAGTTAACGACTCGTGATGCAAAGCATGTATTAGCGCTAACGGCTAAAAAGACCGATCCTAACAATAAAGGGGTAACGTTAACCTTTACTGATATTAACGGAAATCTAGTTGAATACCCTGCAATTGATGGTTGGCAGAAAAATGATGCAGGTTTTGATTATCACCTGTTTTACGGTTTAGGCCGTCCTAATGTTAGCAAGGCGGTTCAGCTTGTAAGGCATGAGTCTGAAGACGATTTAGAAGATATCAAGCTACCGCCTCAGTTAGTGAGTCAATGGCATGCTAAAGCTGTCAATGTAGAAGTGCCAGACGTCGATCCAAACGGCGGAACAGCTTCTCTGGAAATTGATTTAGATGATTTTGTTATTGAGGGCGTTGAAGTCTTAGTGACCATAGATCATCCAAGAGTGACGGATTTAGCGATTGAACTTATCTCTCCTGAAGGTACCCGTAGTGTGTTAATGACCCCAAGAAATGGTATGTACGGTCAAGCTTTTGGTGGTGATGCTTACGTGAATAAGCTGTTATCTTCAACGCATTTCTATGGTGAAGAGGCTGAAGGAGATTGGACCTTGAAAGTGGTTGATACCGGTGGTGAAGGTGATGGTGAGTTTATTTGGTATCCAGTAGAAAATGTCACTCAAGCTAACAATGTTAGCCCAGGTATTATACAGAATTGGTCAGTACGCTTTATTGGTCACGAGGAGGACTAAACAATGAAAAAAACAATAATGTTAATGGCAATCTTCGCCATCTCCAGTCAAGCCTTCGCGTCAGTGACGAAAGAGTTACCTATTGTGGTAACACAAGACTACTCCACTATTGGCACTGTGTATCTGCAGGGTGAAAAGTTCCAAAAAGTCGTTAAAGATGAGGCTAAAGGTGGGCCTGCTATGATGCAACGTGCCTTTGGGCCCGTTGAATTATTTGCAGGTGACATGATTAAAGGCGGCCAAGTTTCAAAAGTAGCAACCTTAAATGGCAAGTTCTTTCTATCACTTAAAAATGAAGCAGATATAGAGGCTATCGCAAAAAGCCATGGGCTTGGAGTCGAGTTTACCAAGGGTAAGCTTGCCATACTTAAAGCACCTCAAGATATGGAGCTGTCAGCTTTACTCGATATCCTGTCAAATGATGCGAGAGTATCAATGGTGAATTTAGAACAAATCACCAATGAGATGGCACCTGAGTAATTCCTCTCATCGTTGTTAGAGTTTAACGAACGCCAATGCTCGTATTGTTTTTACAGTGCGAGCATTTTTATTTCCCGATCTTCTGCTCGACTTGTTAAATGTCAGTTATATCAGGCTGCACCTGAGCTTTAAGTTAGACTGCGTCTAACAAGTGTTAGCAATCAAGCTTCGCTTGATAAAGGTCGTGGTGCTTCGCCCCGCATGGGTAATGCATCAGGCTGCGCCTGACCAACGTCGTAGGATTCCATCCCACACCCGGGCAAGGAGGACTGCTCGTCCTTATCCTCCTTGCATCCACCATGACGCCCCGACGAAGTTACATGCATTAGATACGAGCCTCATACTCCAATAAAAATTGCCTAACGGCTCAGATGGGACATCCATGTCCCCCCGAGCCTGAACCATCATCCATGATGGTTCCACGGCACTATTTTAGATAAAGAGCCATCTGCGTACTTCGGCAACTTCGATGGGGAATTGGTGTTTCCTGTGAGTTAGGTGACGATTGTTAGTTTTGCATGTCTATAAAAGGCGAGATTAGAAGCTTAGGTGATAGTGCTTTTCTAACCCGGTGTAGATGCGGCTTAGGCCTTTGATGGCATGGTGAGAGATAACGAAGTTATCAAGCTCTCGAACGAGAGGTAGGGACACCGAACTGGCTTTTAAAAAGGGATGTTGTTTGCCATCGTAGAGCTTACAGGGAAGTACTTGTAACGTGCCTAAGAAGTGTCTACACATATGCCTGCTGCAGGCAATTAGCTGCATCTGATGGAGGCCGTGACTAATGACGACATTAGATACTGAAATAGAAACAGTTAAGCAGCTGTGATTGTTGGAGTTAGGCTATGTGTAACAAGTGTCAGAGAGTACGCCGGCCGCAGGCCATTGGAACCACTGTAGCCCGAGGTTTCCTCTCTGCAGAGGAATGACACTTTACGATCTTTATTAAGCAGAGCTTGATTGAAGCGTCAAAAGTTGACTGAAATTCAACTCACTATTTCGCGAGATTAACTGCTGCAATCACTTGTTTGCGGATAACCTTAATCCCAGCACTGCTAACCTCTGGCCAAGGGTAATAACGCCTTGGTCGCTTGAAACGGGCGATTTTGCTCGCTAGAAATGCAGTTAACTCGGCTTCCGAGGGCAACTGCTCTTGGTCATTACTGGTACCACTCACCAGTTTTAGAATGGCCGCTGGCAGATTGCCAAACTTGGCATCAATGATGGGGAAAACGATGGCATCGCTGATTAACGGGTGCAACTTTAATGCGGCTTCTATCTCTTCTGGTTGGATGTTCTCGCCGCCGCTGATGAACATGTTATCGGCTCGACCGTCGATGCATAGATTGCCGTTATCATCAAAGTGGCCTAAATCTTTGGTGTAGAACCAGCCGTCTTTATCAATGGGCTGATTAAAACCCTCTGCGGTTAAATAGCCAAGAAACAGACAGTCACCTTTTACCCATATTTCACTCTCGATAATCTTCAACTCGCGTCCCGATAACAGCTTGCCGCTTGAGCCATCAGTGCAGGCGATGCCTGTGGTGATCTGCGATCCCATCTCTGTCATGCCATAGCTGGTGTAGGCCTTGATATTGCGCTTAGCTAATTCGGTTAGCAGGTCGGCTGAGATTGCGCCGCCGCCCAGTAACATGGCTTTGACTTGGCTTAAGCAGTCGCTTTTGGCATTGTTTTCGCTATCGCCATTTATATTGAGCAGTTGCTGTAACTGGGCGCTTACCAAGGACAGATGAGTGACTCTATCTCGGGTTAGCTGCTCTGCCAGCGATAGACTCTTGTCTTCAAATACTACACAGGCGCCAGCGAGGGCACAGCGGTTTAAAATGGCGAGTCCGCCGATATGAAACAGCGGCAGTGACAGTAACCAGCTATCTTCAGCTGCTAACTTTATTAACTCACTCGAGCCTGCGGCGCTGGCGATATGGTTTGCTAGGCTATGGGCCGCCGCTTTGGGTGTGCCGCTGCTGCCGGAGGTGAGAATGGCGTTGACGGCGATGTGTGGCTCAAGTACTGGCGCTGGCTCGACTGTTAGTTGCGCTTTCTCGCTTGTTAGTTGCGCTTTCTCGCTTGTTTGCTGCGCTTGCAAACTCGGATTAAAGACTAGTGAGATAGCTTTTAGCTGTGGCTGACGGTTGAGCGTATCAATAAGGCTGGAGTCAGATTGTTGTGAGGCTTCTAGCCAGTAGTGGTGATAATTATGGCTCTGCATCAACTCAACCACTTGATTAGCGGTAAAGCGCGGCGAGATGGGGCAAAAGATGATACCGCTGTCGACACAGGCCCAGTACAGCTGCAATAGCTGCGGACAGTTATGCGCGATACAAGCCAAGCGGTCTCCGCGTTTTAGGCCCATGGCTGATAACTGCTCGGCCAAAGCGATAGCACTTTGGCTGAGAGCGCCGTAGCTAACACTTTGCCCCATCAATCGATAGGCAACGCTCGTGCTGCTGCGCAGTGCGACTCGATGGATGGGGGAGAGCGTTTTAGTTTGCATGCAGAGATCCATTATTGAAGTTATCTGACTGATTAGGGTATCGCCACCTAGGCTATTACGACTCTAGTCTTATGTTAGCCACATCTAGTCTAATCTAACCAAACCTAGCCTAATCTAACCAAACCTAGCCTAATCTAGCTTAGTTCGAGTAGCGGCGTTAACTCTTCAAGCTTTAGGCAGTACTCTTTACCTGAACTCACCAGCAGATCTTGGCTAAAGGCGCCGAGTGTATCTATACCGGGAGTTTCGTCGGGTGTGAAGATCTGTGCCAGTCGGCTTATGGCCTCAATACCTAAGCTTGCCTCTAAACTTGAACTCAAAACAGTGCGTACGCCATGCTCTGCTGCGGTATCAATCAGCTGCTGTAGTTTTTCGAGGCTGCCTAACAGGGTTGGCTTGATGATGAGTGCGCTTAGCCCTGACTGCATTGAAAATTGATAATCTGGACTGTTGAGTGACTCATCCAGCGCCCAAGGCATCTTAATGGCTTGATAGAAAGCACGGTTGTCTTGAGGATTTTGACAAGGTTCTTCGATGTACTCGATGCTGTCGAGTGGCACACAGGCGGCAAACTCGATAGCCTGCTCTAGGCTAAAGCCACGGTTAGCGTCTAGGCGCAGCTTGAGCTTAGGGCGAATCGCTAAGATATGATGGATTAGCTGCAGCTCATCCTTTAATGAGTCTTGAGCCACTTTCACTTTGACTGAAAGTATGGTCTCAGGCAGCGCGCTAACTCTGTTAGCCACAAGGCTAAGAGACTCATCAGCTTGGCGATAGATAAGTGGCACTGTGCGCGCAGTTAATGTGTGTCCGTCGAGCTTACCCATTAGCTTGGCATGCATTAGGCTCAAACCATAGGCTAATGACGGCAGCTTGCTCTGCTCGGCAAGCGTTAATAAACAATCGATAGGCTGCTGCTGTAGTTCTGGCAGTAAATTCAGTAGCTGCTGGCTCACCCCCTCGAGCGTCTCTTGGCTAAAGCCTGAAATCGTTTCACCTTGGTTATCGACACCACAAAGCGGCGAGATCTCTACCCATTCTTGTCGCTCTTGGGTCTGTGCTACCAGCACGAGTCCACGGCGCTGTTCTATGCGTTGCTTGCCTACAGGCAGCGGCTTATCTAAATCGATAGCAAACTGATACAGACCTAACCTAGCTAAGGTTAATGGCTTTGCTTGCTGTAGAGTCGCGGTCATGGAGTGCTCACTGTCTAGTTAGAAGTTAGAGTTCGATGCAAAAATGGTTTTGAGTTGCTCTGCAAAAGCCTCGGGAGCTGCCAGATGTACGTTATGGCCACTGGCTTCGATGCAGTGTAGTGATAGTGGCTGTTGCTGCTGCCAGCGTTTGGCTAACGCCATAAATTTATGGTCTTGATGACCGGCAATAAAGTGGCAGTCAACAGGTAGGCAGCTCGGGGTATCCCAAAGGTCTTGCTGCTCGGCTAAGGAGGTTGCGAGGTAGCAATTTAGTAGCTGCAAAGGGCGGTTATCGGCGCGTTTGTCGATAAGCTTTGCCCGCTCCGCTTCGGTTAAGTCGCTAAATACCGCTTGCTGATACCAAAGGCTTAAAAAATCCCTGATAGATAGGGTCTCTAGTTTACTCGCCCAAGCTAAGTCATTGGCTTTACGAGCGACTCTATCGGCTTGATTTTGCAATCCAGGATGACACGACTCTAGGCAAAGGCTTAGCAATGCCTGTGGGTAGAGACGCGCTAAATGCAGCGCGATACGGCCACCAAGTGAATAACCCACTAAGTGATATTGACTGATATTAAGTTGTTCGAGCGTGGTGTGAATAAGCTCGGCGCAGCGGTTAAACCCCGGCGTCGGTAACTCGAGACTCTGGCTCGTGAAATCGAGCTGATTGTTACCGCTGGCCTGTGTGGTATCGCCATGGCTGTTATGACTACAATGACCGCCGTGGCCGGGAAGATCGATGCTGATGCAGAAGAAATCATCGGCTAACTGCTCGATGATTTCATTCCAATCCTCTTTGCTGCCTAAAAAGCCGTGTAGCAGTACCACGGCTGGTGATCCTATTTGACCTCTGCAGCGATAGCTCAGCATTAGCTCTGTTTTACCCAGCTTGATATCTGAGCTATCTGCTCACTGGCTTGGTTCTGCGCAACCGTGACCTCAATGACAGAGGGACCCGAGTAGGTCATGGCGTACTCATAGGACTCAATAAAGTCGCTTAACGAGTCAACCTGATTGTAGGCTAGGCCAAACATCGCCGCGCCGAAGCCAAATTCGAGTCCGTGTGACAAGCGGTAGTAGTCGCTTCTCAGTTGTTCATTCGGCACGGGCAGCAAATTAAAGATATTACCGCCATCGTTGTTGAGGATAACGATCACGAAAGGGCTGGTTACCGTGCGTGCAATCGCCAACGAATTAAGATCATGTAAAGCCGAGATATCACCAATGATCAGTGTCGTTGGTTTCGCCCCCGCTATGGCAACGCCACATGCCGTTGCCAGTAAGCCATCGATGCCCGATGCGCCGCGATTAGTAAATACATTGGCGCTAGAGGTAGTGATTGGCGCAAACATATCATACAGTCTTATTGGCAAACTATTACCGATAAACAGCTGTTGCTCATTGGTCTGGCGCTTAGCAATAGCGCGAATGGCTTGCGCTTCACCAAATTCAGCATGATCAATTTGCTGCTGATAGAGGGTTTCTAGCTCATCGTTAAACTGTACTAAGTTTAGTGCCCAATTGGCCTGTGATGATCTTGGCCATGCTAGTGCAGCAAACTGATGCGCCGGAGCAATCCAAACCTGTTTAGGTTTATTGCTTGGGTCAAGTCGCTGTTGCTGCGGGAGCACTTGCCAGTAATCTTTCCAATCTTGATCATTGAGATAACTAATCAAGCGTTTTGACAGAATACGTCCGCCAAACACAAGCACTTTTTCTGCTTGGGCTAATAACGCCTTAGATTTTGGCTGCTGCAGCAATTGATCGATATTACCGATTGCGCCGCCGTGCTGTCTGAGCTGTGACTGAGCATCGGTGACAATGGGCCAGCCAAGCTTTTGTGCAAGCACAATAAGCTCTTCGCTCTGCTGCTCAGGCGCTAGTGTTGCCGCAACAATCACCCCTTTACCGTGAACAAAACGTGCGAGGGCATCGGATGTCGGCATCTGACCTGAATTCATTGTGGCGAACTGGCTATAAGGCTTAGTTTGTTGCTGCCACTTTGCAATGGGCGCTAAATAACGTGAAAAGTCGACACTAGGCTCATTTGGATATAGAGGCTCACGGTACATGCAGTTGATATGCACGGGTTGTGATTGATTACACACAGCGTCATCTAACAGGCTCAGTAGTGCTTGGGGCGCTATGTTCAAGTCGGGGGTTGGCAAATTGAGCTGTTTGGCATACTGAGCGAAAATAGCAGGCTGAATAATGGCTTGGTTAGCACCACAGTCGATGAGCTCTGGTGGTCTATCGCCAGATAACACGATTAAAGGAACGTGAGTGAGCCAAGCTTCAATAATCGCAGGGTAAAGGTTGGCTACTGCCGTCCCTGAAGTGGTAATAATCGCAACTGGAGCTTGGCTCGCTTTAGCTAAGCCGAGTGCCATAAAGCCCAGGCCTCTTTCATCAAAATGAATATGTTGGCTAAGCTTCGACTGTTTTGCCGCTGCCAGAGTTAATGGAGTGGAGCGGGAACCTGGCGCCATACAGACGTGTTTGACACCAAGACGGGCCAGTTCTTCTAAGATTAACGTTCCCCAAAGCAGGTTCAGTTCAGCTGTATGTTCGGTTTGCATAGATAAGTACCATCTTATTGATAGCCTTAGTTTAACTTGCTTTAGCCTAAAGGAGTATGATCGCTCTTATGTTTTCTTTATGAAGCGCTTTGTTTGTCAGTAGTACTGATTGGCATCAGTCAGTCACTTAATGGTCTGTACCTATAATTAGGTATATATGTGATTGGTATAACAAAATCCTATACTATTCAGTGTTATAGTTTGTATACAATAATTATAAAGCATGCTGCTGGGCAAAGGATTTGATGCGTAAGGAACTTTCTAAGCTAGATTATTTTACTCTTAAGGTCTTTATTGGTTTAGTCGAGTTTAAAAATGGTTCTGTTGTAGCCCAGAAACTTGATACGACACAGCCAAAGGTGAGTCGTGCGCTGAGCAATATGCGAGAAGTCATTCATGATGAGCTGTTTGTTAGGCGTCAATATGGTGTCGAGCCGAATATCATGGCGGACAAGCTATATCCTATTGCCAAGTCTATTGTTCAAGCCTACGAGCAGATGGCCGATGTGACAGCTCAGCTTCCAGAAAAAAATCAATTAATTATTGCCGCTCAGGAGCATTTGGCCGGATTCTTGGTTGATTCGATTTCTGAAGTCTGTCAGCGCCAAGGGCTAGAAATTTCGGTAAGCATCCAAGCTTGGAGCGATAATGTTCAAGAGCTATTGGCCCAAGGTAAAATTGACTATGCGATAACCGTTAACTCAACACAATCTGAGTCAGTGAGAAATTTTAAAATTGGTGATGTCAAAAATTACTTTTTAGCAGCTAGAAAAGCTCATCCTTTTTTTGATAAAGAGGTTAGCTTGAGTCGTTTGCTTGAGAATAAGTTGGTATTTATCAATTACGCTAAGGTGGGCTTGATAGAGCACTGGTTTGAACGCTATACAAAAGATCATTCCTTAGATATTAAGATGAGCTTCAAAACAACAAGTTTAGCGATGGCGCTTAATCATGTGGCTAAGACCGATGATATCTGTTGGACAGCGTCTATTTTTTCTTACCTCTATTTCAATAGTCGCAGCGATATCGATTATATTGATGTGACAGATTTTTATGAGAAGGTACTGTTTCCAAATGGAGACTTTGCCAGCTACAGTTATTACCTGCAGTATCATCAATCCCATGATAATGACTTTTCAACGGCGCTATCTAAGCTATTGCAGCAAAGTCTGGCGCTTGCTCAAGAGCAGTATGAGCAGCAGAGTATGGCAAATTAGTTTACATTATTAGCTATAAAAAAGAGTGCTTAGGCACTCTTTTTTATTTTAGTCGGCAGGCTATTCGTTAATGTAACAATAGCTCCACTAACTCTTTTACCTCTGAAGAGAGCCAGCGTAAGTTTGGGTCTTTGTTGCTGTCGCTATAAACCAAATAAAGGTATGGTTCTTTCACATGCATATATAGGCGTTCAGATTCTACGTCAGATAAGCGGCAAGCATGCAGATCTGGAGTGTTATTAATCATTGTGAATATAGAGCTGTAAGGTAACAATGCGATACCTTGGCTAGAACGCAGGTATTCAAATAGCCCGGTTAACCCGGTTAAGTTCATCTCAGTGATGAGCTTAATTTGCTGTGATTGACAAAATTCTTGGAAAGGACTCTGCTCCAGTTCTGATTGGCCCATGTTACTATTAATAAATGGATATCCTGCAATGGATTCTAAGGTGATCTCTTCTTTTAAGATTGGATGCTCATGATGGCAAACCAAGAAGACTTTGTTTAACTTCTTCAGTGGTATGGCATTAAGCGAGTCATCGGTATCTTTAATGCTATCTAGCATCTTACTACAACATAAGCCGAGATCGACCTCGCCATTGATAATGTCGTTGATTGAACTCTTAGTCCAAGGGGCAATGTTGAAGCTCACCTCTTTACCCGCATTCTTGATGGCGTTAAGCAGTACTTTAGGAAACGGATATGAGATTAGATCGGGAGCCACAATTTCGAAATGATGAGTCGGGCTTAGTTCATGTATACCATTTAGCTTCTGTAAATTTTTAGAGCACTCAATGATCTCTTTCGCAATAGGGTAGACTTTAGCTGCAAATTCATTGGGTACTAAGCCGTGCTTTTTACGAATGAAAAGTTCATTACCAAAAACTTCCCTTGCGTGTTTAAGACAGCGACTTATCTTTGGTGCAGGAACATTCAATTTATGAGAGACAAAAGTAGCAGATTTATGCTCATAAAGATTAACTAGTATATTAATGCTTAATAAATCCAAGTCACTAAAACTTATATCTCTCATATTAAATACCTGTTAATGAAAGTTAAATGTTGAATTCGATAATAACCAATTTGAATTTTTTATACTAATTTTATTTTGCTGATTTTTAAATAAAGTTTTTTATTGCTTGTATAGTTATTTATATGCCAAATTCCAGAAATATAGATTAAGCATATCTCTATCGGTGTACAGGTTTTAGCTCGATTGTTTTTTTGTAGAGGTATATTGGATCCGGCTTTCAATTGTAGCGTCTGTTCTTAAATAGTTAAAATTGTGCAGCAAGATGATGGGGGACTTTTTATGGCTTGTTTTTATATTTTTTTATATGTTTTTTTTGTTTTTGATATTTAATAGTTCTTTTCTTGCAAAAAGTTTAATTTCGCATTTTAGACATTCCTTTTTTGAATTTGCAAATTTCTCATTTAGCTAATTAGATGTGCTTTTAACTTTAAAGATTAATAAAACGTATCAGTTTCAATAATTGATTTGTATCAATGTTTGGGGCTGCTTTAATAACAATACTGATTGGGCGTTAAAAAAAACTATTAATAATTAAAATGTAAGTTTGGAGGTCGTTATGAGTGCATCTGTAATGTTAAGTTATGCTTTCATGTACTTTGTATTGTTCCTTGTGGTGCCATTTGTATTGGCAACATTTGCAATGACATGTATAAAATTCTTTAAATCAACTGAATTTGTAGCATCAAATATCAAATTGAAGCCAAACTCGTTGGGAGATCAATCTGTCAGCTTTATCAATAAATTAAACGACTTGGTTGTGGGTAAATACAATGTGCTATACGGCACAACATTAGATAGCCTTTGTGACGTTGATAAGAATGAAAAAGAGCAAGATGCTCATAGCTACCTGCAGGGTTGCCATCTTGATTATGTATTAGTGGATAGTGAGTCTTCAGCCGTAAAACTCGTTATTACAGACCCGCAGCATAACTCTGAAGAGAACAACAGATTCATCGACGATACACTAGCCAAAATGGGTGTGAAAGTACTTCACTTAGCCAAGAATGACTGCGATGCAAACCTGATCAAAAGCTCGTTAGTCGCATAATGTCAATAGGTGTTGCAACATCAGTTGCAACACCTCAATCCCCAACCCTCTTTATTTATCACTTAGTAATGTGAGGACACCCCATGTCCAGCCTATTTAAATATTTAGCTTCCGTGCTAATTAGCATTTTACTTGTAGTTGCCGCTTCGACTGCACCGATCAAGGCCATTGCTGCAGAATTTGAAATTAACAAAAATAAACAATGCATTATGTGCCACAAGCGCAATGGAATAATGCATGGCGTACACGCCAATGACGCCTTGGATATCCGTTGTCAGGATTGCCATGGAGAAAAAGAGGGACATCCAAGAAAGGCATCTAATTTAATCGGCTTTAGTAATAAGCCGACCTCAGATGCAAATGCGCAAACTCAAAGTTGTTTGAAGTGTCATGACCATAGCGTATTAGCTGAGCGTGATTGGAGCCATGACGCTCACTCTAATAAGGTGAATTGTGCTAGCTGCCATCTTTTACATCCCAACACAGATCCTGTGCTAGGCGTATCTGCAAAAGAGCGTAGTGAACTGTGTAGCAGTTGCCACGTGGCCAAGTAATTAGGGGAACTATATGTCTAACTCAAGAAGATTGTTTTTAAAAGGTGCCTGCGCTGCTGCGGTTGGGGCTTCCGGTTTTACCATCGCAATGGCAAGAAGCACGACAAGTGGTGACGTTGAACCCGCTTGCAACTATGCCTTAGTACATGATGAAACCAAGTGTATCGGTTGTGATGCTTGCTCTATTGCTTGTCGTGAAGTCAACCAAGTTCCAGAAGGTGTAAGTCGATTAGAGATCGAGCGTGAAGGTCCATTTGGTGAGTATCCAAATCAGCATTTTCGTTTTACGCGTAAATCATGTCAACATTGTGATGATACGCCTTGTGTAAAGGTATGCCCAACAGGGGCTGCCTATAAAGATCCAAAAACAGGCATCGTAAGTGTCGATGAATGGAAGTGTGTCGGTTGCCAATATTGCATTGCGGCTTGTCCGTATCAAATCCGCTTCATTAATCCTGTGACTAAAGCGGCTGATAAATGCGATTTCTGTAAGGAAACTCGCCTTAAAGAGGGCCAGTTGCCTGCTTGTGTTACTGCCTGTCCAACTAAAGCGTTAACTTTTGGTGATATTACCGATCCACAATCTCAAGTCGTACAAGTGCTTAAATCAACCCCTAGCTACCGCAGCAAAACCGATCTCGGGACTAGACCTAAGGTGTTCCGTATCGCGTCACAAAGCGGGGAGATAAAGTTATGAGTCCATTTCATTTTGACAGCCTAATTTGGCATTGGCCGATTGCCATCTACCTATTTCTAGCGGGTGTATCCGCTGGAGCAATCTGTTTCGCAGTATTGCTAAAACACTTTAAATTGGGACGTGATGCCTATAAATCGGGCTTTGTTCAGGCCGCATGTCTTATAGCACCGTTGGCTGTATTTGCAGGCCTTGGCATTTTAGTTATCGATTTAACTAAGCCGTTTGATTTTTGGAAAATCCTACTCTTCTACAACCCAACTTCTGTGATGTCCGTTGGTGTCGCTGTACTGATGGTCTATCAGGTAGCCCTGTTCGCTTGGTTAGCTTGTGTCTTTAAAGAGCCTGCGCTTTCCTGGTGTAGCGGTCGCTGGCCAGTTGTTGAGAAGTTATTTAATGCAATCGCTAAGCATGAAGCAACCATTACTGGCTTCTTGGTGATGCTTGCCTTGTCGTTAGGTGCGTATACCGGCTTCCTATTATCGGCATTAACGACCTATCCAATGCTAAATAATCCGGTATTGCCTTTGCTGTTTTTAGTCTCTGGTCTTTCATCGGGAGCGGCGGGCACTCTACTTGGCGGCGTATTGCTCAAAGGTAATCCTGATGGTAAGGAAGTGCACTTTATCCACAATATTGAGATCCCGATGATTTTGGTGGAAATTGTGCTGATCTTCACCTTCTTTGCCGGCTTGATTTTAACCGGAGGGCAGAGCCAAGTGGCAGCATTTACTGCAATTGGAGAGGGCTTCTGGGGCTGGATTTTCTGGGCGGGTATCGTTGTTGTTGGTTTGAGTATGCCACTGGCCTTTAACCTATTTATGAAAGCATCTTCTAAGCGCAAGTTCTCTTATGTGGCTATTACAGCTAGCTGCAGTTTAATCGGCGTGCTGTTACTGCGTAATTTCATTCTTTATACCGGCCAAATGACGGTTGCTTAATTATTTACTGAGGGTTTGGATATGCTTAAAGTTTTAGGGTTAACAGTTTTATTGAGCTTTTCTGGTGCTGCAATGGCGACTTCAGTTGCTGATTCGCATACTGAGATGGCAGGTTGTGAGTCATGTCATCAAGATGGTGCGCCATCGGCGGATATGGCATATGAGAATGAAACCTGTGTGAGCTGTCATGGTTCATTGAAAGACCTTGATGGTGAAATGCATCAGCAGCATGACGGTATCATCACTTGTAGTGATTGCCATGTTGTGCACGGGGAGGCTTCGGCTAACGATAGTTGTGCAAGCTGTCACTAATCTTCATATAAGAAATTAAGCAAAAGAGTCGTAAAAAACTACTCCATGCTTCGCAGGGACGCTTCTGGGCAGGATGCCTTATTTAGCAACTTAGTGGTTAATCACTAAGTACCCAACCTCCAAATGGGTTTGCCACCTTAAACTAAGGTGGCTTCTTTGCTTTAACTGTGTGTGAATTACTGGCATTACTGTAAAGCTAAAGTGCTACTGGCAATGTTGTAAAGCTAGAACCAATCTAGAAATGAGACAAGCCTAAGAGGGATTGGCTTGCTGCTCCATGGCAATATTTCGCATCTGAATAAGTTCGCTATGACGTAAATACAGCAGTTCTGCTGTGCGGCGAATGATTTGGTCTTCATATTGACATAGATGGCCATCGGCATAGGCTAAACGCCACATGGCGAGGATAAGCTGCTGCTTTTGGTCAATGTCAAAATTGTCATTAACCGCTTGGGTAAACTCGTATAGCGAGATGGAATTTTGCTGTGATGTTTTAGCATCATGGACTAAGCCATGCACATCGTCGCTGGCTAAGTTTAGAGTTGTCGTCAATAAGCTCGGCAGTAACTTTGCTTCTTGTTCCGACATGGTTTCATCTGCCATCACCACCTCTAGTAATAAGCTAGCGGCAGCAAGCTTTAAATGCTCCGCACGCTCCTCATCTGAGAGTTGAGTGTGTGGATTAGCGAAAAACTGTTTGAGCTTAGCGATCATATCGGCTCCTTAACCTTGTACTGATGGATATTAGAGCCTAATTATGGCAGAGAGTTCCCTCTCAGCCAGGAGTTGCTAGCCGAGAAGGGCAAAAGAGGGAGCTATAAAATGGAATTAAGGCCTTTCATTAATAGGTTTGATGTGCCGGCGCTGCCGTTAGTGTCTAAATAACTCTTAACGATATCGACCATAGGCGCTGCCAACTCTTTTGAAATACCTAGCTTTTCAAAGGCGTCATAAACCATGGCGCCACCTTGTAGAGACTGCCCCAAATCGCCTGCTTTTGAGAGAAGTCCTGACATGCCTGAATCGCTATCGAGCTCTGGTGCTGCGCTTAAGAGCCCGTCTATACCAGGGATCGAATCAGATATTGAACTAAAGTCACTGCTGCCTAGAGTGCTTTGCGCCAGTGACAGTATGCTGCCTAATCCACCTTCTGCTTGTGTTTGGCTAAGACCCAGCTGAGACATGACCGCACCAACTAAGTCATTTGATTGAGCCTGCTGGGTTTGCACTTTAGCGGGTTCAGTCGCTTGGGCTAGCTGATCTAAAATTCCTGCATTTGTTGGCATGCTCAAAAGGGCTGTCATGGTAAACAGAGTTGCAGTTATTAATTTCATCGCGGCTATCCTTGTGTCGTTTAATCACTCAATCATTGACCATTCTAGCGCTTTTGACAATTTGTTTGCATTTTTTGTTTCTATGGAGCAAGGAATTGGTGATTTCAATTGTGCATTAATTTATAAACTTGGGTATCCTTAGCTTTAACTCATGTTATTGAATTTTATCTTTTGGAAAACCCTATGCCATTGTCAGCAATTTTGACTCAAGCTTTTAATTTTTTTCGAAACAATATTAGTCAGTTAGCGTTTTTGTTTGTACCAATTTTATTTGTACAAGTTGGTATACAACTATGGCTAAGTTTAGAAATTAGTGCTGCCGATCTTGAAAACCCACAATTTGGCACAAGCCACATGGTCGCCATGATGGTGTTGTTGCTGGTGTTTTCGTTCTTGATTGCCGCGCTAACCCTGTTTCTAGAGATCCGCTCTCAAGGTCACAGCCCTAGTAACGCAATGATCTTAAAGACGGCTTTGAATTTTGTTCCTGCACTGCTGTTAGCGGGTGTGTTTTCGGGTCTTGCGGTCCTTGCGCCTGTCTTTATTCTTATGGCAGTTAATCCGACGTTGGGCATTATTGGTCTGGTGGGAAGTATCTATCTATTTGCTCGTTTGGCATTCGTCAACTTTATGGTTGTAGTTGAAAGGCTTACACCAATGGAAGCGATTAAACGTAGCTTTAGTTTTAGTGGTCCTATCGCCCTCAAAACTATCGTGGTGTTATTGCTTTATATTCCGCTGTCACTATTGGGTGGCCTATTGGTGCAAATCACTCAGTTAGGTGGCATGCCAGTACAGCTTATTGGTGAAGTCATTGTGGCGTTTTTTGGCCTATTCGTGAACGTTGCACTCTTCCGTTTATATATGGTATCGCGTCCTACACCAGAAACACCTGGCAACATTGTTCAAGATGACGAGAGCAGCAAATAAGAATTGTATTTGGCCTTGCAGCGATTTGCTTTGAGTAAAGTGCTGTAAGGCTAGCCTGTTAGTTTAAAATTGCGACTCGCTTAAATAGCGATACTTTTTAGGTTGTGGTTAGGGGTAAACGTCTTGTTAAACGATATTGAATTCGTGAATCTGTTTTCAGCTGAGTTAGGCGCGGATTATCGCAAGGCTAAAAGCTATGTAAAAGATGTTCCCACACAAGCTTTGCTGCATGTTCGTAGCTTCAGTCATAAGCTAACCAGTCTACTTGCTGAGCCGAAGAAGGTACAGTTTGAAAGCCCCAATTTGTATGACCGTATCGAGCAGTTAAATCAACGTCGACTCATCGATGTTAAAACTACCCGTGCACTGCATAAGCTTAGAGGCGATGGAAACCGTGGTGCCCATCCTGAAAAATATCACCTTACCCCAGAGCAGTTGCAACAGTTAAGTGAGCGTTCGATCAAACACCTTTTGTCTTTGGTTGAATCGCTGTTTGTGACCGTGACCAAGCAAGACAAACCCGACTATTACTTCGAAGAGTTTGATTCGCTGGCGGGCCGAGATCTCTGCTATCGTGCGGTGATGGAGCGAGATCCTGAGTCTCAGTATTTGGTTGGTATGTCTCTGAAAACACGAGCGCTGATGCAACGTGAGCAGGAGCTAGCATTACAAGATAGCGGTGATGATGCGGTTGAAGATCGCTCGACCGCTTCACTGAAACAAGCTAGCTACTGGTTCGAGCAAGCCTCAACGAAAAACTTAAACGCCTTGTATGAACATGGGGTGGCTTTGATCCACGGCTACAGTGGAGAGACTAATGTGATCGCCGGGGAGCTGGCGATTGCCAAGGCTGCCGATGCTGGTATTGCAAATGCGATGGCGCTATTAGGCTATTTCTATTTGGTTGGCAGTGAACAATTTAGTGTCGAGCTTAATCAGGCTGAAAAGTTTTTGAGTCAGGCCGCTAAGCTTGAGCAGTCAGAGGCTATGGCAAATCTTGGGGTGCTTTATTATCAGCAAGATAACTTACCAGCGGCTTATAAGTATATTAATCGCGCCGCACAGGCTGGGTTCCCTCAGGCACAGTACCATTTAGCCTTGATGCTAGCTCGTGGTGAAGGCTGCAAACAGGACGCGATTAAGAGTGCCTATTGGATGGCCGAGGCCGCCGAGCAGGGGCAGAACGATGCTATGTTGTCGTGCGCACAAACCATGTTGCATGATGATAATGCATTAGGACAAGATCTCTCCCAGGCAGAGTCTTACTTACGTGAAGTGATTAAGTACGGCCACAGTGTCCCGGCAATGATTGAGTTGAGTATCGCCCTTGCCGATGGCATTTTGGGGCATATTGATGTGGTTTCTGCTGCCGCGCTGCTTAAAATGGCGCGAGAGAGGGCTAACCAAACTGAATTGGATGTTATTTTACCCCTTTGGGAGTCACTGGCTCTACAAGTCGATACTGTGCTGGAGATGACTGAATCGCCTCAAGAGCGGCTATCATTAAACAAGGCTGCTGAGCTGCTCAGTGAGCCGCAAATCTCATAATAACTATGTGGTTATGCTGATAAGTTAGTAAGTGGGTTAGGCAGTTAAGTTTGACTCGCTAACCAACTTTTCTCACCTGCCACACATTGTATAATGTATGCAAATGATGTAAGTTTGACTCTCATCTACCTGCTAGGAGTCTTTTTTGCCACACTTTGATACTGAACAAGTCGAGCAAGGCTGTGCTAAATTTTTACCGTTTGAAGCACAACAGCAAGCCCTTAATCAGTTTGCAGAGCGCTACATTAAGCTCGTTTTAGCCGTTGGACAGCACGATTGCTACTATGTCGATGCTTACTATGGGCCTGAAGAGTGGCAAAAAGAGACCTATTGGCAACCGCTCGCCGATCTTCAGAGTCAATATCTACAGGGGAGTGAGCTAATAGAGGCTATGGCGGTACGGCTCAGCGAACCCGAGTTAGTCGAGCGTCATCAATTTCTTCAAACACAGTGGCTGTCGATTGGTGCATATTTAGCTCTCCTGCAGGGTAAAGAGTACAGTTTCAATGAAGAGGCGGTGGCTTTATACGACTGCCATTTAACTCCCTACTCATTACTAGAGCATCAACAAGTACTGGCTGATATCGAAGCGTTATTACCGGGAGAGGGCTCACTTACCAATCGTTATAACCAATTTAAGTCTCAATTTATTGTCCCAAAAGACAAGGCGGCAGAGGTGTTTACTGCATCGGTTGATATCGCCAGAAAACTCACCAGTATGCATATGCACTTGCCTGAAAACGAAAGTTTTGAAATTGAATATGTGAACGACAAAGTGTGGACGGCATATAACTGGTATAAGGGTGACTCCCACAGCTTAATTCAGTTAAATCAAGACCAACCCTTAGGTATCGAGCGCTACTTAGAGCTGGCGTCCCATGAAGGGTATCCGGGGCACCATGTATTTAATGTCTTACAAGAGCAGAAGTTGGTGAAGGCTAAGCAATGGCTAGAATATGCCATCTATCCGCTATATAGCCCGATCTCTTACCTTTCAGAGGGTAGCGCAAACTATGCCTTGAGTTTGATTATGTCTGATGACGAGGTGGTGGATTTTGAGCGTGACGTATTAATGCCTCTTGCTGGACTGGAGGGTGATTTGGCTTTGTTCCATCAGATATTAAAGCTGGTAAAGAAACTTGGCTACTATGAAAATTATGTTAGCCAGTGTTTAACTGACAAGCTGGTTGATGCCGAAATGGCGCAAAAGATGTTAATTGATGGCGCTCTATATCCACAATCACGTGCTAAACAGCGAGTGCAGTTTTTTGAACGTAATCGCTCATATGTGATTAACTATAGCGTAGGCGAAGATGCCGTTGCTGCTTGGGTGGAGGCTAAGGCTGAGACGACAGTAGAGAAATGGACGCGTTTCGAGAGCATATTATCTAGGCCTCTAAACGCATCGGATATGCTTGTTTAACGACTAGCTTATTGGTCAGCTTAGTTAAACGGGCTCATTTGGGTTGTGTTCAAAAGTGCGGCCTTGGCGTGGTGCTGAGGTCGGTACTTCTTTATAAATAGCCTCTTGAAACTCTTCGCCTTGGCAGTGAAACTCTTGAGTCGCTTGCTGTTTTTGAAAGCGAGCGAGTTGACGCTTTAGGAAGACTCGGCCAAACAGACTCAGTGCGACAAAAGTAATGGCGCCAAATAGTAATAAAAACGGCAGTGCGACTAGCGCTAGCGTCATAAAAGCTAAACCGATAACGAAAGCTAACCAACCGCGAGTGCCAGAAAATCGATTCTGCATCGGATTGTGTTGAAATTGGCTATAAATCATATGTTCTCCAAAATATCTTAATGTTAGCTTACACGAAGAAGATGAATGAAGACTGAATGGCTTGGTCTTTTGTTCGTCAAGGCTAACTGTTGAATATTATCTTGCCGAATATTTAAACGGAGATCACGTTAATAAAGCTTCATCTTAATCGGCGGTATTAACTTTTGTTGCTAGAAAGAGCCTTGGCCACGCTCTCGCAGATGATCTCTTTTACCCATCTATGCCCCGGTTCGTCGGCGTTACGCTCATGCCACAGCAGGACGTAAGCCTGTGGGATGAACTCAATTGGTAGAGGCAATTCAACTAAAGGGTAAAGCTTCTTAGCATGTTGGGCAAAGCTGGCTGGTAGGGTAAAGATCAGATCGCTATGGGCGCAAACACTGGCGGCGCCATAGAAATCGGGCACGATAGTGCTCAGACGGCGGTGATGGCCTAATTCGGCCAGATGATAGTCCAACGCCCACCAATCATTGCCTTCACAGCGCACCTGTACATGGGACATCTCTAAATAAACACTCAGATCCCAATGGCCTGCAGCTATCGTCGAGAGCATAGGGTGCTTCTGGCGCACTAAGCACACCTGATGATCGGTAAATAGGGTTTGGTGAGCGATGCCTTCGGGTAATCGGTTTACTTGAAAGGCCGATTGTGGGTGTAGATCACGCCCAGCAATACCGAAATCAATCTGTCCCTGTTGAATCGCCTGAATCGAGTTTTCGCTCCAGACAAAGCTATCTAGCTTAAGGTTGGGTGCTCGATTGAGCAGAGTGCCAATAAAATAAGGGATCAATGTTTCGTAGGCGCTCTCTACCATGGCAAATGAAAACTGACGCGTGCTGTTACCGGGCGTAAAGCTGGGTGGCAGTGTCAGTTGATACAAGCTCAGCAAGCTCTGTGGCAGGATTTTGCCCAACTGTACAGCATGAGCGGTCGGCTTAAGCCCGTGAGCGGTGCGCAAGAAAAGAGGATCCCCTAGGGTTTCTCTTAAACGGTTTAAACTCTTGCTCAGGGCCGACTGACTGACATGCAGGCGGTTGGCCGCACGAGTGACGCTCTGCTCTTCTAATAACACTTGTAAGATAACCAATAGGTTTAGATCGATACGCGCAAGGTTTTCAAGTTTCAAAGATATTCCTCAATGGAAATTCGTTATGGAAATAATATCATTTCTGTTCATACCATAGTTTGATTACTATAGCGCTGTTTTCCTTATTCTGAGAAAGATCATGCGTCGCAGTTTGCTACCTATTTTATTACCAATGGTGATCCTAAGCCCATTGGCTATCGATATTTACCTTCCCTCCATGCCTGTCATGGCGGCTGAGTTTTCGGTGTCTGCCAGTGAGATCCAATCGACACTGGTGCTTTTCCTGTTCGCCATGGGTACAGGCCAGTTATTAATTGGCCCTCTTGCTGATCGTTATGGTCGCCGCCCCGTTGCCATTGGCGGTATCATTTTTTATATGATTAGCAGTGTATTAGCTGCTATTGCGGTAGAGTTTCACTGGCTGCAAATCGCCCGAGTGATGCAGGGCCTAGCGGCGTGTTCAACCTCGATAGTGGTATTTAGTGCCGTTAGAGACTGCTTCTCCCCGAAAGAGGGCGCACGCTACTACAGCTATCTAAACGGCATGATCTGTATTATTCCGGCCTTAGCACCGACGCTAGGCGGCATGTTAGCACTGCAGTTTGGTTGGCGATCTAACTTCATCTTTATGGCGCTGTATGGCCTAGTTATTTTGGCTTTGGTGAGCCTGCGTTTACCTGAAACTCGTCCACAAAATACCGTGAGTGATGGCCCGCTATATCGCTGGGCACGTTATAAGCCTGTGATCACCGAGCCGCACTTCCTGTTTTACGCCATCTCTTGTATGGCGGGTATGGCAGCGATTCTTTGTTATGTCTCTTACGCGCCAGTCTGGCTTATCGGACACCTAGGTGTGTCGGAGCTCACTTTCAGTGGTCTGTTTGGTTTAAATGCCGTGGTAAATATCATTGCCTGTTTTACCGCGCCCTTAGTGATTAAGAAGTTAGGCAACCGACCAACCGTTATTTTGGCCTTGGTATTGATGCTGGTATCGGCGGTGACTCAGGTCGTTGTGCAGCTAGTTGGGCCGCAAACAGGCTTGATGGCAGCCTATAGTTATATGCTACCTATGATGCTGCTATGTATCGGTTTTGCCCTATTACTTGGCCCTGCAACCAGCATGGCGTTATCAGCCTTTGGTGAAAGAGCGGGTACAGCAACGGCAATGCTTGGATTCATTCAGATGAGTGGCGCCTCATTGCTGACGGCACTTGTGCAGCAAACGAGTCTACCTGCCCCATATGCAGTAGCGCTTTTGATGGGCACAGGAACCATAGCGTTACTCGCTATGATGGCGATGCCAAAGTTTGATCACTGGCATCAAGAGCAGCACGCTTATTAAAGGTTTGCTTGCCCCATATTGATTCACCCTAAGCCTGGATAGATTAACCACCTATGCGGGCTTTTTTTACACTAAATTTATTGCGATTGTAATGTCGAGTTATCGTGTAATTTGTAGCAACACTCAGCTACAATTTGCAGGCTACGCTAAACAATTACTCTGAGGTCTCGTGTCCCGTCCAACTTGTCCCAACTGTCACTATCCGCAAAATGCCTGTCTGTGTGCCAGTATTGAAACCATGCAGGTCAAATCTGAACTGATTATTTTGCAGGATCCAAGTGAAGTTGGGCATGCGAAGAATAGTGTGCGCCTGCTAGAGCTGGTTATTGCAGAAACTCGAGTCGTGGTGGGTGAAACTGCCGATGATTTTGCTGCGCTGCGTCAACAATTGGCTGCATCCGAAAAACCTGTCTACTTAGTTTACCCATCAGAGAACAGCATATCGGCCAATGAGACTAAGGTTGAAGAGGAGGTGATCCTTCTCTTATTAGATGGCACATGGCGTAAGGCCTACAAGCTGTTGCAGCTTAACCCTTGGCTACAGGATTACCCTGCATTACATCTGGATCTGGATTCGGCTTCAAATTACACCATACGTAAGGCGAGCCGTAGTGATAGTTTGTCTACGTTAGAAGCTGCGGCAATGATGCTTAAGGCGATCGATGAAGAGCAAGATGTTGCACCTTTAACTAATGCGTTAAGTGCTATGGTTGAGCAAAGATTAGCTTCAATGCCTGCCGATGTGCGGGCTCGATATCGATAACATCTATTATTGATAGTTGTTTTTATATTCAATGTTTGAAGCTAAAGAAACTCAGTGGAGTTTAGGTAAAAAATTGATGTAAGCTTTTGTGATTTATATCGCTTTTACCTTGAAAAAACCCTATTGATATCACGCTAATTTATTGACGAATAAGGTTTAATGAGTCCATCATCTTATGGTGATGATGGGGGCTACGCCGGCAACAGCTTTTGCAGGGGGCGACACTGAATAACTTATTCAGAGTGCTGGCGTAGCTACCTTCCTAACACCCGATAACGGGTCTGCGGTGTAGCATAAATTGGACTAAGTAGCTCAAGGGTAAAGCTCTCGGCTATCACGGGTCTATCGAAGAAATAACCCTGGCCCATACCCTTTCCTAAGCTTAATAACAGGTCTCTTTGAGCTTGAGTCTCGACTCCCTCGACAACAAAATCAATCTCTAGAGTTTGCGCTAACTGCATAATTGCTTTGCAGAGCTTTTGACCTTGCTTGTTGTCTACGCGTTGGGCAAAGCCTGCATCAATTTTTAGGCTATCGATAGGCAAGCTACTGAGTCGAGCTAGAGAGGATAACTCTGCACCAAAGTCATCTATTGCGATAGCGACATTCATCTCTTTTAGCTGAACTAAGACTTTTGTCATTAATTTAGGCCGACGTATAAAAGTACGTTCGGTGATCTCAATAATTAATGCGTTAGCGGGGAGCTGAGTTCGTGTGAGTAGTCCTTTAAGCATAGGAATAAAGTCTGGGTGTTCGAGCTGTGATCTTGAAATGTTGACGCTGATCTTAAGGCTGGAGTCGAACTCTTGATGCCACTTCAGCATCTGCGTGCAGGCTTGCTCTAATGCCCATTGGCCAACATTGACCATCAGGCCAGCCTCTTCGAGCAGTGGAATGAAGTCTTGTGCTTCAATGATCTCGCCATGGCTTTGAGTCCAGCGTAATAACGCTTCAACCGCTACGATGTCATTAGACTCTAAATCGACAATACTTTGATAGGCCAAGCTAAACTGTCCAAGCCCTTGGGCATGGCGTAGGTCATTTAAGGTGTGCAGTTTCTTCTCGGCGGCCTCACGAATAGTCGCGTTATAAAAACGAACATGGTTGGGGCTCCTCTTCGCTGAATACATAGCGGTATCGGCCATGCTTAACAGCTGATTGGGATCGTCACTTTGTTGGGGAAAGAGTGAGATCCCGATACTGGTACCGAGATAGAATTTCTGGCCGTTAATTTCGAATGGTGCCTCAAATAGAGACAAAATCAGTTCAGAAAATGTTTCTATCTCTTGCCTATTATGGCACTCAGGCAATACTAAGGTGAACTCATCGCCACCGAGACGGGCGATTTCGGCATTTTCGATACAGCACGCTTCGAGACGAGCCGCAACAAGCTGCAGGACTTTATCACCAGTTGAGTGGCCAAAGCTGTCATTAACATTCTTAAAGCCGTTGAGATCTAAGAACATCAAGGCCCCAATCATTTCGGGAGAGCGTTTGATATTGTTTATCGCTTTACTGAGGATTTGGATCAGATGAAAACGATTGGGTAGACCCGTCAGCTTGTCATACATGGCCTGCTGAGTCAGTTTGGCTTCAAGCGTTTTTTTCTCACTAATGTCACTGAATAAGTTGACGAAAAAAACCGTATTATCTGCGTAGATCCGGCGGCAGCTTTGCCATGCTGGGAAGGTTGAACCATCAGAGCGGCATTTCCAGACTTCCCCTTGCCAGCTTCCTCTGCCTTTTAGGGGAGTATCGTGGGCTTGATCTTCTAGTTGTAATTCGAGCTTAAGGTTCTGTGGCGTTTTACCTAACAAGTGCTCTGCGCTATAACCGCAGATCCGGCACATCGCCTTATTGACGGCCAATATTAGATTGTCTTCATTAGTGATATAAACGGCTTCGGCGCTGTCTTCTAAGGTTATCGACATTAGCTCTTTTGGCAGTTTTTCAAAGCCATTACTAATACTCATCCGACTACGTTTACGCCTATCTATAGGTCTGAACGAAACCAGTATTACTCGGCTGTCGTCAAGTTGCGCCGGATGAAGGGTCACAACTGTAGGCAGCTCTTTGCCTTGCTGGCTCATATGCAGCCAATTGAATGAGACAACCTCACCCTTAGCCGCCTTCTTTATCATCTGCAGACCATACTCTACGCTGTTTCTACCCGATGATTGCAAGCGGGGAGAGAAGTCGAAGGGGGTTGCGTGAATAAAATTCTGCTCTAGGCTTTCAAAATAACTGAGAGCTGCAGGACTGGCAGCAAGAAAGTGATGTCCCTGCATTATAGCTAGAGCTGTCGATTCTGATTCATGTTGCCAGAGCGAGAGTTGTTCAGATAGTGCTGGATCAGAAGAAGATACACGCGGGTACAACTTAGACCAGATTAACACACTCATACACTCTTCCCTTTTGGCATGACATTTTTATACGTAAATGACTCTTACTTCAGCGATTAAAATAATTGTTTTGATATAGCTTAGTCGGTTTAGCGTCAAAAATACCTTTATTTGACGCTTTGCACAATTAAGATGTAACAAAATTGAATCTATAGAACATTTACGCTAAAAAAATGTACAAATGCTCATGAATAACCTTGAAATAATTTTAAGAAGTTGTAGGGGGTATATTCTTAACGTACTGAACTTAAGCTTAATTTTCTAGTTAGAGCAGAATACCCTCAAGGATTGGATAAAAGGTGATGTCAATGTGAATGAATTGGTTAGAATAGGTCATTTATAGAAGCGCTTCTTAGGAAAGGAATAAAAGTGGCCATTCAAAAAATAATATTAACTAGCCAAAGCTTAGCGATAATCGTCATTATGTTTGTAAGCTTAAATGTGGAGGCTGTCGAAGCAGAACCCACAATAAACAGCGGGCACTCTTTGTCGGAGCAAGCGGAAAAAACTAAGTATCGAGTCGAACAGGAGCAACTTCAAAAAGCCCGTGACGCAGCCAAGAGCAGGGAGGAGCGTGAAACTAAAGTGCTTGAAAGACAAGAGTCTGGTGATTGGGAGGGGGAGCAAAAGGAAAAAGCACAGAAGCAATTTAAGCAACGGGGAACGCTCCAAGAGAAGTACTTACGAGAAGCTCGAGAGGCGGCGAGCAGCGAACGCAAAATCCCCAAACCTTTTAATAGTGAATTATTACGAAATAAGTAGAGTTAGGAATATCCAGTGAGTATTTGTCCCTTGTGTCAACAGCCTGATTTACAGGCTTTCCATCAAGATAAGTTTAGAGAGTATCAGCGCTGCGATAATTGCTTGCTGGTCAGTGTGCCTGAATCCTTCTTGCTCAATACAGCGGATGAAAAAGCCGTTTACGATCAGCATCAAAATAATCCTGATGATCTCGGCTACCGTAAATTTTTATCAAGGGCGCTAGATCCTGTTCTTGAGCGAGTCACTCAAGATGCTGAGGGCTTAGACTTTGGTTGCGGCCCAGGCCCCACGATTAGCGTGATGGCTGCAGAAAAGGGCATTAAGGTTGATAACTATGACCTTTATTATTGTAACGATCCTCAAAAACTGCAGAAGCAATATGACTTTGTCACTATCACTGAAGTGATTGAGCATGTTGCAGATGCTAAATCCTTATTAGCGACATTAGATAGCCTGTTAAAACCGAGCGGCTTACTGGTGATTATGACTAAGCGTGCCGGCGATCTTGAGGCTTTCAGCAGGTGGCATTATAAAGGCGATCCGACTCATATCCGTTTTTACTCAACGGCGACGTTTGAGTGGATAGCGAAGCACTACGGTTGGACGCTTGAAGTGCTGGGTAATGATGTGGTGTTGTTTACCAAATCTTAAGTTGACTCAATCTTAAGTAAGCAAGCCTTAATGGGACAGGCTGATGTGCAAGTGTTTGCGATAAATATAGACAAAGGAATGAACGACATGAGAATAACAAGATGGACATTTATCTACTCGCTCTGGCTCTGTTTGAGCGTTACGCTATCGAGCGTTGCGCTGGCAGCGACGAGTGACTCGATCGCATTTTTAAATAGAGTCGATGCCGCCAAAGTATTAACTCAAGAAGATGACTTCGTGCGCGGCATCAGTCAATTTGATATGGCTTCACGGATGAAGCGTGAAGATAGTCCCACTAAGAGCGAGTACTTAGCCTTTGTTGCTGAACAGACCTTAGACTGGACCCCCCAAGAGCGTGCTGCCGTGACTCAGGCGTTTAATCAGCTTCAACCTAAGCTAAGCGCATTAAAAGTTGGGCTACCTACGCCGATAGAGTTTATTAAAACCACTGGGCTGGAGGAGGGAGGCGCCGCTTATACTCGGGGGCAAGCTATCATCTTGCAGCAGAAACAGCTTGCCAGTGAGCCAAGGCTCCCTAGTTTGATCGCCCATGAGTTATTGCACGTCTTTTCTCGGTTTAATCCAGAGGTGAAGCAGCAGCTTTATCAAGCGATCGGCTACTATCCCGTCGGCGAAATTTCGTTTCCTACATCGTTTGCCAAGCAAAAAATTACAAACCCAGATGCGCCGATAAATGATTTTGCCATTAAGGTTAGTCATGATGATAAATGGGTTTGGGTTGTGCCAATTCTGTATTCAGCAGATAAGCAATATAGCCTTGAGAAAGGCGGTGAGTTTTTCGATTACCTAGAGTTTAAGTTTGTTATCGTCGGTCATGATGAGCAAGCTAATATTCTTAGCTACGACCCTGATAATGCGCAGATCGTAAAGGTGTCAGAGTTTAAAGGTTTCTTTAAGCAGATAGGCCGTAATACTAACTATATTATTCATCCGGAAGAGATTATCGCTGAAAATTTTTCCTTGTTGATGACGGGGGAAACAGAGCTTAAATCGCCAAAATTGCTTCACAAGATTGAGAAGGTATTTTTGGCTCAGTAATTTATGTTCTAGCATAGAGACTAACGCCTAGCTTGATGCCGAGGTTTAGTCGTCTGGTCTTCAAAGTTATGAATTATTGGTTTAGGTAGTGCAAGATAGCTTTTTGCACGACCTTCTCGCTTTCTTCTATATCGGCGTCGAGAGTAAACCCATATTGAGCGAGCCTTGAAGAGGGATCGAGCTCTTGCTGGTTTTTTATGGTAATAGCGATACTCTCTTCCTCGCCGTCTAAGTCCATCTTAAGTCGATACTGGCTATCGACATTAAAGTTGCCGCTAGCCTCGCTGACAAAGGCGCCTCCCTTAATTGAGATATCCTTTAGATACCCTGTCGAGAGGGCTTCAGTCGATTCTATCGCTGTTAGGCTAGCCTTGATATTGATTGGAATTCGTGAATGCTGCCTCAGGGAAAGCGTTTGTAACTCTTTCGGATAATTGATAACGATCCAGCGCCCCAGCACAGAGATGACTTGGTGAATATTACTTCTAAACGCTAAGATACTTGCATCTTGCTCATCGCTACTTACGACTCTAATTATCACGCTCTGTCTGTCGGTGATAAACGCACTTGTGCCTCGCCAGCTCTTATCATTGCCATGGGCTAAGATCACCGCACGCCCGGGATCCACCCCGATTAAGCGACTGCGTAGGCGTATGGTTTTTGTCGGCGTGAGCAGTTGTAGATGCACCTCGGTATTGCAGGTGAGATTATCTAACGTGTTGAAATCCTTTTCCGATGACATAAGCATCCCTTGGTCAATGAAACAGGTTCTGAAGCGAAATTATATGTAAACGTAATTTAAAGTAGCATGCAACTACTCTTGTGTCAGGTTAACTTGACGTTACAAATGTTTAGCTCGGTTAATTTGATTTCCATCACGAATTGCTTTCTGATGTTAACTGATTTTATTGTGGTCAATGTGATGTCTAGCAAATATCACCAGTTTGCAACCACAAGCGGGATATACAATTCGCCATGCTCTGACTGGAATAGATTAGAGATGGCAAGGGTGCTTAAACAAGGAGCGAATAATGAAGCGCTACACTAAGGCATTGTTATTGTCTATTGGTATGCTATTAGCAGCACCAATGGTACAAGCAACACAGGCCAAAGATGTTCAAAGTTTCACTTTGGACAACGGCATGAAGATCATGGTACTGGAAGATAGTTCAATACCAAACGCCAATATGTACCTTTTTTGGAAGGTGGGTTCACGCAATGAGGTACCGGGGATCACTGGGATCTCGCACTTCTTCGAGCATATGATGTTTAACGGCTCTAAAAAATATGGGCCTAAGATGTTCGACCGCACTATGGAAGCGGCGGGCGGGGCGAACAACGCCTACACCACTGAGAACCTTACCGTATACACAGACTGGTTCCCCGCTAATGCGCTAGAGACCATTTTTGACTTGGAAGCTGACCGTATCGAGAGTCTCGATATTAACGAGCAGATGGTTGAGAGTGAGCGCGGTGTGGTGGCATCGGAGCGTCTAACTGGACTTGAAAACTCTAACTGGCGCGTGTTGCAGGAGGAGCTAAAAGGCGCGGCCTTTAGAGCACACCCTTATAGCTGGTCGGTTATCGGCCATGAGTCGGATATTGCCGCTTGGACCCTTGAGGACCTGACTCAATATCACAAAACCTATTACGCACCGAATAACGCGGTCGTGGTCATTGCCGGCGATGTGAAACTGGCTGAAGTGAAAAAGTTAGCCGATAAATACTTTGCACCAATCCCTGCACAAACGCCACCAAGAGAGGTAAAAACCGTAGAGCCGCTACAAAAAGGTGAGCGCCGCGTCTTCGTTCAGAAACCCTCGGTAAGTACCCCCAATGTGATGCTAGGTTACCACATTCCGGCGACCTCAAATGCCGACTACTATGCACTGGATCTGCTGTCATCTATCTTGGCCACGGGTAACAGCTCTCGCATGTATCAAGGCTTAGTCGACAAGCAGGTGGCCATCGAAGTTGATACCTATATGCCGATGTCATTTGATCCTAACCTATTCTACGTGATGGGCGTGGCCAATCCTGGTGTGACGGCTCCCGAGTTGGAAGATGCGATGATCAGCGAAATTAACCGCGTTGCCCGTGACGGTGTCACGGCCGAAGAGCTTGAAAAGGTAAAAAATATCAAGCTAATGGGCTTTTATCGCGCCATGGAAACGATCAATGGCAAGGCTAATACCATAGGCACCTATGAGCTGTTTTTCGGTAGTTACGACAAGCTGTTTAATGCCCCAGAAGCCTACAACAAGGTGACGCCTGAAGATATTCAGCGTGTTGCGCAAACTTACCTGAAACGTGCAAACCGTACCGTTGCCGTACTGGCTGCAACCGAGGAGGCTGACCAATGAAAAAGTGTAATTCAACCCTAATCGCCTCGACTACTTTGCTGCAATCTAAGAGGCTACTCACGGCGATGGCCGTTGCGGGTACGCTGGCCTTATCTGGTTGTGCTGCTACCGCCGAGAGCAACAAGACTGTCGATACCGGCAGCTTTAGCGTACCCGCCTATCAACAGGTGACCCTCTCTAACGGTTTAACCGTGTATATGATGCCCCAGCGTGAAGTGCCGTTGATCACGCTAGATGCTATCGTCCGTGCAGGTGCGGTTAACGACACCACCGCTGGTGTAGCCGAGATGACCGCCGCAGGTCTGATGCTGGGCGCGGGGGGTAAGAGTAAGCTTGAGATAGAGCAAGAGGTGGATTTCTTAGGGGCTAGCCTAAGCAGCGGCGCTGGAAAAGAGGGCAGTTATATTAGTAGCGATTTTATGGCGAAAGATGCCGATAAGATACTGCCATTGATTAAGGATATGCTGGTTTCACCAGACTTTGATGGCAAAGAGTTTGATAAGTTACGTCAGCGAGAAATTGCAGGCTTATCGCAATCGAAAGAGAGCCCGCGAGCGGTGATCAGCCGTTACTTCGACAAGCTGGTTTTTAGCGATCATCCCTACGGCAATGCCACCTCGGGTAACAGCGACTCGCTAGCCGAGCTGACAATTCCGCAACTGCGAGCCTTCCATAAGAGCTACTATCAGCCATCGAATACGGCTATTAGCGTGGTGGGTGACTTTGAACCGGCACAGATGCAGGCCAAACTAGAAACCTTGTTTGCCAGCTGGCAAGACTCTGAGCCAGTCACGCGAATCGACTTGTCAAAAGGTTTGCCTAAGCTGGATGAAGCCGATGTGTTACTGGTGGATAAGGGAGATGCTATCGAGACCACCTTCTTGATTGGCGGTATGGGCATTAGCCGAGATAATCCAGACTTTGTTGGGCTCACTGTGGTCAATACCATCTTAGGTGGCCGCTTTACCTCATGGCTAAATGACGAGTTAAGGGTCAATGCCGGTCTAACCTATGGCGCTCGTTCAGGCTTTGTGCCTTACTCAGCCTCTGGCACCTTTAAGATCAGCACCTTCACTAAGACGGCGACCACCAAGGAAACTATCGATCTAGCTTTAAAAACCTATGCAAGACTGTGGGAGCAGGGCCTAGATCAAGCGACCTTAGACTCAGCTAAAGCCTATGTAAAGGGGCAGTTTCCGCCAAAGTATGAAACCAGTGGTCAGTTAGCAGGTTTGATGTCTGATATGTACCTGTATGGTTTCGATGATGCCTTTATCAATGAGTTTCAGGCCAAGGTAGACGGTTTAACGCTAGAGGAATCTAAGCGACTCATCGATACTTACTTCCCGAAAGAAAACCTACAGTTTGTCATCATAGGTAACGCCGCTAAGATAGCGCCGATTGCCAAAGAGTATGGCAAGGTTAAGCAGGTTGATATCACCGAAGTCGGTTTTGGTGGCTAAGCTCAGTTAGAGCTGTAAATGCTTAAATATACACAGCAACAAGCCGCGACTATCGCGGCTTTTTTATGTCTGGAACATTTATGTCAGAAACAAGCCCAAGGATGGGTAGCTTTTGGCTTTATGCTCGAATCGGGCGTTACATACCAGCGTAATCTAACTGACGCCAAGCTTCGTAGCTGATAATCGCTACCGCATTCGACAGGTTTAAGCTGCGGCTAGTCGACATCATAGGGATGCGTAGACGCTGCTCGGTCGGGATAGAATCGATAATATCGGCGGGTAGGCCGCGGCTTTCAGGGCCAAATAGCAACACATCGTCTTGCTTAAAGGTCAGCTCAGAGTGTGGACGGCTACCTTTAGTGGTGCAGGCCATGATGCGCTTGCCATCCATCGCCTCAAGGAAAGCCTCGAAGTTTTTATGGTGGGTCACATTGGCAAGATCGGCATAATCTAAACCCGCACGACGCAGCTTTTTATCTTCTAAATCGAAACCTAAAGGCTCAATCAAATGCAGTTTACAGCCGTTGTTAGCAATTAAGCGGATAATATTGCCGGTATTCGGGGCGATTTCGGGTTCGTAAAGCGCGATATGGAACATGCTGGCCTGCCTAAAAATTGGTGAGCCGAGATTATACGGCAAAAAATCGAACACGGAAAACGGATGTTGGTGGCGCACGCTGGCGATGCGTGATTAGCGATATGCGATGCCGCTCGTGAATATAGGGTTTAGCAATATACCGCACCGATATTTACGTCTATATTCCAGTTTATGAATCTAGTTTATAAATAAAACGCTCTCTAAAAGGCAAACTGATGGATCTCGCAAAACTCTCTCGGATCAGCATGAAGCATCTGATCACTCTGCATGTGATGCTCGACACCCTGAGCGTCACCGCCAGTGCCGAGCGTTTATGTTTGAGTCCATCATCGGTCAGTAAGACCTTGAGTCAACTTAGGCTCAGTCTGGACGATGAGCTGTTCTACCGCCACGGCAATAAGCTGGTGGCCACACCGCTAGCCCGCAGACTAGGCCCAAGCGTGCATCAAATAATCAATGATATGAATCAGTTGATGACCAAGGAGGCGTTTAACCCTGCAGACTATGAGGGGCGTTTCTCATTGGCGATGCGCGAGAGTACCTTTGAGCTGTTAGCGGTAAAATTTATGGCTCACGTACTGACGCTCGCGCCCAATATTCGTTTAGATATTTTCGCTAAAGACAGTGTGGGTTTTGAGGGGCTAGTCAAAGGCAGTTTGGATTTTATCCTGCTGCCCCATGATAGAAGTCAGCCACCGATCTCCCTGCATGAACTGGTATGGGAAACCTTAATTAATGACGAGATGGTGTGTCTGATGAAGCCTGCGCATCCATTGGCGACTCAGGCGCAGATCTCTATCGAGGATTACCTGAGTTTCAGCCACATAGGTATTAGCGATGCAGACCTCAATACGCCCTTTTTTGAGATGCAGTTAGCCCAGCGGGCACGCAATCGCGCTGTGCCGATTTCAGTGGCCGACTTTGGTAGTGCGGCGTTACTGTGCTATCACAGTGATCTGCTGTTTACTTGTTCGCGGCGTTGGGCTGAAACGGCGCTTCAGGCCCAAGGTTTGGTGACTAAGGCATTGCCCTTAGACTATGGCGAGGTGGCCTATAGTTTGGTGTGGCATAAGCAGAGTATGAATGACCCCGCTTTGCGGTGGTTGTATCAACAGTTGGTTGAGTTTACCCAAATGGAGTTTCAATAAACTTCACCAAAAGTTTATTGGTTCATTGGGTTTGAGGGCGAATCAAACTTCGTTTGATAAACGTGGTTTTACCACATTGGTAATGCATCAGGCTTCGCCTGACAACGTCGTGGGATGCCATCCCACACCCGGGCAAGGAGGACTGCTCGTCCTTATCCTCCTTGCATCCACCATGACGCCCCGACGAAGTTACATGCATTAGATACGAGCCTCCGTCATTTTCGAAAATCGCTATCGCCTCATATTCGCCATCTGATAGACAGGAAGTCTGAATGTCTTGAAGTGCATGGATGCACGAGAAAGACCATGGCTCACCTAAGGCTATCTCGGCATCCTGCCTCGCTCACGCGATTGCCTTCAATAACATCGGCAACTTCGATGGGGATTGGTGTTTCCTGTGAGTTTTGTGGAGTATGAGGATATTCATCATCTTGTAGGCGATTTCGCTTAACTTCCCCTCCTTTTTTATCAGGCTTGCCATTCTCATACTTATTTAAAGAGAAGTATCAAGCTTCAAAGTCTTGATTACAGGTAAGGAGCTTATTATGTTATTGATGGTATATGGCTGGTAACAACTTTCTTTTAAACAGAGATGGTTAAAGTATGGATGAAATAGTTGAGTTAGGTTTATCTCTCGTAGATAAGTATCAACATGCAGGGATTTTTCGAAAAAGTTGTCGGATTCCTAATAACATTTTTGGTTCGGCTGATTATTTAGCTCTAGTGGCGTACCCATCGATAAGAAGTGATGAAAAAAGGTCTAACTTTAAAGATGCTATGCTTTCAGCCTTGCTTAAAGAAAGCTGTAAAACAAGAGGAATAAGAAAGGCTGATAAAACGATGCTAGCTCAGCGGCTTGGATTGAGTAAGGATATGATTTGGAGAGATATTGATCGTGCAATTACAGGAGGTACAAAAAAAGATGGGGGAGGTACGAAGAAGCTCATAGATAGATTCCACTCCTATCATGTTTTTAGAGCCTATGATAGCGCGCTCTCTGATGATGCAAACCTAACGTTTGAGCAAGTGCTTGGGGAGATTTCTACGGCATACGAAAGTCAGCAATCTAAAGTATCTGATTCAGAAACGAGGATTGAGAATCTAAAAAGAACTTTTAGGCAGTCTAGGCCTGTTTTACACCTAACATGGGGATTAGTTGAAAGTTTTAAGTTAAAAGGTTGGGCTACGGATACGGGACAGCTTTGTTATGGTGTTAAGCCTGCTATTCATGATCCCTCATGGCTCCCAGAGGCATTGGATTTAGCTAAAATTGTTTTAGGCTTACAATTAGTCGAATATGAATCAGCAAAGTTAAACGGTAAAAGGCTAAGAAGTCATAAGTTTGATCCTCAAGAAATAATTTATATTCACTTCTAAGATAGAAAATGATCCGATTTTGATGTCTGATTACCACGGAAATTAATGAGATATTTCTTAACGATTATTCGATTAGGAGTCTATATCCGTGAAAAGAAAACAATGTGGTAGAACCATGGAATTAATTGTTTTAGAGCAGTATTTCATAAAAAATGAGATTGAAAAACTAGAAGTTGAGTGTTTATGTTCAATAAATAGCAGAGATATATCACAAAATACACTCAGAATTTTAAAATTAAAAAGAGAACTCCAAGAAATGCTAGATCTAGAGATATACACCTCAGGCATTACTACTCTATATGACGATTAAAGGCCGCTAGTATCAGCGTGCGCTTGGCCATAGCCTTAAATATGTATTTAAAAAAAATTGAGAGTATTAAGTTTAAAATAATAGTAAATAGTAAGGCATTAAAATGAGTAATGATGATGACCTCATGAGAATGAGGCTTGGAGCATTAGATAGTATAGATGCTTTAAATAAAGATATTTATGATGACTCTGACTGGAAAATGGGAGTCCTTTGGTTCAGTGCTTTGGCTCCTACATCAAGAACTGGTCATGCTGAACGTCATGGCGTTGTATATACAACAGAAGAAGCTAGATTGTTCTACAGTAAGAATGATAATCCTAAAAATTGTTTGTGCTCTCTTTCGCCAACCCTAGTCAATGTTAAAACTGGAGAAGTTCTTCAAACTGAATTGGTAGAGAAAATGTTGTTCGCAAAAAAGACTTTTATGAAGAGTGTATTAATAGAGTAATCAGAGCATCTTTGTACAGAAGTGTTGTCTAAAAATCCAACATATTTAGCGTAATATGAGTTGTGTTGGGCTGGATATAGGTTTAGCTCATTTTGATCCAAAATTTACTCAACTACCAAAATACAAATTGATAGATAAACACAAAAGTGTGGATGCGACTGAGGGCGTTGGTGGCATGGATGCCACCGTCGAGCATACATGGACGTACTTGCTGCGTGCCTCAGAAGCGTCTGCGCTTTTAGGTAAACTGTTGTGACATTTGATACTCTTTACTTGGTGTGCGTTAGTCAGTAAACCCGTTATCGTCTAATGCGAGTATTAAGCTGCCTATTTAGTAATACAATTATGAAGTGTCGTAAGTGTCAATCTGAAGTCTTGTCGCCAGTGGTTAAATATACTCGTATCAATAGTGCGGATTTTCGTTCTGAACATTGTCCTGTGTGCGGTATAGACCTTGAAAATCCGTTAAAGTCTTGGTTCCCTGTCGTTGTTATTTTTATTGTGTCATTCGTAATCGCAAACTTCTTTTTGTAAGTGTTGCGCTTTTTTGAACAAACGGAAGTCATTATCTCAAACGGTTTTATCTGCTGCCTTTCTTCATGTCCTCAGTGATCTTTGTGGTGAATAGCTTTTCTATCGGTAACTTTAGCGTCAACCAGTAGAGTTAACTTTTTAGAAGCTCCGCCTTAACAGTATTTAAGTATTAAATAATAAAAATTTGACGTGCGTCACATTTTTTTGCTAGTGTTGGTTATAGCAGTTTTGGTCGAGGTTTTCATCGATAGAGCGAAGACTCAATCAACTGGGAGTCCGACATTAGCCCGCTACGCAGGCTGAGCCGGAGTCGACAGTGCTGAGGCATTGCTACTTAGAAGCTTCGACCGAACTACTTTTCAATCCGAATCTTGCGTACATTATCGGATACCCATTGAGTTACCCTCGGGTAACTTTGATAAGCCTAACAAATTTAGTTCTATGTTAGGCAGTAAAATAAAAAAGCATCCCAGCGGGATGCTTTTTTTTGTTTAAAATTTCGGATTGGAATACCAATTTAATCAAGTTGCACTTGAGCTTAAGCTATCAAACTTCGCTTGATAAAGGTCGTGAGCTTCCAGCTCACACACGGCCAAGAAGGGGTCAACAGTAACTGCCTCTTGGCCATTTCTTTCATAAAGAGCCCGAGCCGCCCCTAACGAAGTTGTTGATCCTCAGTCCTTTGCGAAAATCGCTATCGCCTCATATTCGCCGTCCATGGCTCACCTAAGGCTACCTCTGCATCCATGCCTCGCTCACGCGACTAATGTTTACAAGAGTTCTTCAATGCCTTCGGCAACTCCGATGGGGAAATGGGTGTTCTATATAGACGCCGGTATAGCTGATTATTTGCCAATCAATCTGCGGCTACCACATTTTTTGCCTTAAGGTGGTCTTACCAGTTGATCTAATGGTTTATTCGTAATACTCTTATGTTGTTGCAAGGTAAAGTATTCGTAATCAATAATCTAATGAGGTTTACATGGCTAAAAATTCAAAACGAACAACTAAACAATTAGCTTCTACAGCTGCAAAATTTCTTTCTGATGCTAATTCTTCAAAAATAAAAAAGCATTTGTCTGGAAGTGTATTGGCTCAATCTCGTACAACGAAGCAGACTGGGAAGAAGATGGAATCTGAACTTTCAGCAATTTTGAAAAGCTCAAAATATGACAAAGATACAAAAATGTTGGCAGCTTCTTTATTAAGCCAATCCAACTCAAGTCGCTAAAGTGATAAAACATAGTTTCAATTAGTCGATAAGGCTTAATTAAAGTTTAATGGCTCTCTTCCTAATGAATAGAACTCTAAAGCTAAATTACTCCGCTTTTCCAACCCAGTGTAGATGCGGCTTAGGCCTTCGAAAACATGGATGTTTTCGCAGAGCGGTCAGGGATGACGTAAAGCGTGCCTAAGAAGTGTCTGCAGATACGCCGGCTGCAAGCCATTGGAACCATAAATGTATGAAGTTGGTTTGAAGATTCAAGTGATGAAGAATCTAAAGGTTCTCATGCTTTAGCTTTAACTGTGTAACAGTTTCAAAAATTGGAACCACTGATGCTGGAAGATACAGCAAATACTACCTGTGAAATGGTAAGAGAAAGGTTCACCGCTTTACCACAAAGCGCCCCCATTCGGTTGGCAAGAACGCCTACAAATAAACATTGGGTAACACCAAGTTACGCACTCCACGCTGCGACAACTGTGCGGCTAACTGCTGCATCTGCTGCTCACTGCAAGTGCCCCATTGGCGGGCTTCGCCTGTTACCCCGTGGTGTTGGAAGGCGTTGAGTTTGACTCTTACGCTTGCGGGTAGCTGGCTTAAATAGCCTGCAACGGCGTTAATCTCATTGTCAAAATCACTTACTCTCGGAATATACAGTAGGCGTATTTCGTATAACTTTCCCTCTGCGGCGAGTAACTTTAAACTAATAAATACCCGGTGGTTATCACGGCCTGTGATGTAGTGGTGGGTGTGTTGTTGCCAGGATTTAAGATCGATCATTGCGCCATCTAGGTAGGGCATCACCTGTTCCCAGCCGCTTTCAGATAAATAGCCATTACTGTCGATCATGCAGCTTAGATGTTTCAAATCTGGGCTGGCTTTTATCGCTTGAAACAGCTCTATGATAAACGGCAGTTGCAAGGTGGCTTCACCGCCGCTGACGGTGATGCCGTTGATAAAGTGCACTTGGCTGCGGATCAATTCCAGCATCTGCGGCACACTGTATTGGCGAGTCTTAGGACTAGATTGCTTAGGACAAGTCGATAAGCAAGTATCGCACTGGGTGCATTTGTCACTGTCCCACAGGACTCTTGGTTTTGTTATTACGGCTTCAGTTACTTCAGATAGTGAAAGACTTAGCGCGCCCACAGGGCAGGTAGCCACACAGTCGCCGCAACTGTCACACATATCTATGGTGTGCGGGTTGTGACAATTTTTGCAGTTAAAATTACACCCTTGCAGGAAGATGACCAAGCGACTGCCTGGACCATCGACACAAGAGAAGGGAATAATCTGGTTAACCGTGGCGACTCTGACCATCTTTTATCTTAATCCTTACTTTCTCTACTCGATCAGTCTAATAGGTTATTTGACGGCTATTTAGCGTGTGTAGGTGATTGCTCATGAGCAATGACCCGTGGCTGACGCTCTAAGATCTTAGTGTTGACCGCGGCTTCTGCGCCTAACCAAGTGGTGTTGGTGCGTGAGCCTGCTTGCTTAAAGCTAGCGATATCTGACAGCTTAATCATATAGCCTGTCACGCGGATCAAATCGTTTGAAGCCACGTTGGCGGAAAATTCGCGGAAACCTAGACTCAGTGCGCCTTTGCACAGCTGCATCATCGCCAGTGGATTCGCTTTAACGGTCTCATCTATAGTGAGAATATCGCTAATACCTGAGGTGTAATACTGGTGATGCTCGGCGAGGGCTTGAATGTGAACAATCGGATTTGGCTCGGTGCCGTAAGGGATACGCACGCCAGGTGTCACATCCTTATCGACATTCATACCGCCTTGTGAGTGCAGTAGCGCTAGGCCATGGTAGCCATACTTCACTGGTGTCGATTTCACTATCGCATCGAGTGCCTTAGAGATCTTGTGCCCCAGCTCATTGGCCGCCGCATTATGTCCATAGTGGTTGCTAGGCGTGCCCAGCAAAATATTAACCGCCTCTGCCATGCCGTAGATGCCAAACATAGGCGCGAAACGCGACTCTTCAATTAGCCCCTCTTTAACTAAGAAGCTGTTGAAGAAGTTAGACTCTTCATGCAAAAACTTAGCGCGTGCCTCGATTAACTCATAGGTTAGCTGGCAATAGTGTGGCAGCACTTGGTTAAAGAAGTCGTCTACACTGCTGGCTTTTAATGCCACCTCTTTTAGGTTGATGCGGACTAAGGTATTAGCACCGCCCGCAAGTGGTAGCGAGTTATAACAGCTGACGATACCAAAGCCTTTTTCATCGAAGCTATTGGCATGCAGCGGGTAGTTGGCGATATGTGGCTTGCTGCATTCACAAATATTGCTGGCGGCGATTTGTAATAGCTCATCAGGGGTGATCTGTGGGTCATACATAAAGGTCAGGTTCGGTGCTATCTGCTTAAGCTCGGCATCGACACGTAAAATGGTACGGCAAACAATATTGTCAGTCGGACCAATATTCACATGCATAAAGGCATCTGGCAGGGTACGGTCTAGCATGATCCAGAATAGCTTGAGTTTACGGTAGATAGTCTCAGGATCTAGGCCTTGGCAGAAAGGCAGTAGAATATCGTCGAGTTGACCTAGGTAGACTGGAATATTGGTGACCGATGGCACGTGGTGATAGATGATAGTCAGTGCATTTAGCGCTTCATCTAAGTCTTGCACCGGGCTTAGCTCTAGATACTCAGAACCATTTTGCAGAAACTTAGCGTAATCAGGCAGTACATATCTTGGCTTAAATGGCGCATTACCTTCAAACATATCACAGATAATACCGCTCTCTTTCGCCTCGGTCACCGCATCAGACAGCGCCATATAGGGCAGACTCGCTTCTGCTTCTAGGGCTAAGAAGTTAGATTTTTGCTTTGGCGAAAGGTTAGGGTCACGGGTTATCTGAGTGATTCTATGCTGCAAGGTCATGATGCAATATCCACTAATATATTATGGAGCTAGTTTACGGCGCGATGGCTAAATTCTTATAGTGAAAAACTGCTAAACAGTGATTTCCAGTTTGGAAATTCGAATAGGGAGATCTCACCTTAGATGAAAGTGAGCAGATTAGCGATGCGGTTTGGCTATGTGGTTTCGCTAGGGGGGAAATTGCAGACTAGCGATGGAAATAGCTAGCCTGCACTGGCACTAGAGTTATTAGGCCGTTAGCCAGGGGGTTGTGTTAGAAGAAGCCCAGAGGGTTAGCATCGTAGCTGATCAGTAGGTTCTTAGTGTTTTGATAGTGGTCTAGCATCATCTTGTGAGTTTCACGGCCAATGCCGGATTTCTTATAGCCACCAAAGGCGGCATGAGCTGGGTAGGCGTGATAGCAGTTTATCCACACTCGACCCGCTTGAATGCCACGCCCCATGCGCTGGGCGGTATTCATGTCGCGAGTCCATACGCCAGCGCCTAGACCGTATTCGGTATCGTTAGCGATCGCTAAGGCCTCGGCTTCATCCTTAAAGGTGGTTACCGAGATCACCGGGCCGAAGATCTCCTCTTGGAAGATGCGCATGTCGTTAGTGCCCTTTAAGATAGTCGGCGTAATATAAAAGCCTTGGCTTTGCTCACCTTCAAGTTTGCAAATGTTGCCGCCAATCAGCACCTCTGCGCCCTCATCTTTACCTATGTCCAGATAACTTAATATCTTATCGAACTGCTCCTGTGAGGCCTGTGCGCCCACTTGGGTGTCGGTATCGAGTGGGTTGCTCTGCTTAATAGTCTTAGCGCGCTGGATAACCTTAGCGATGAACTTGTCATAAATTGACTCGTGAATAAGCGCTCGTGATGGGCAGGTACAGACTTCACCTTGATTAAAGAAGGCCAGTAGCATGCCTTCTACCGCCTTATCGAGGTATTCATCTTCATGATCCATCACATCGGCAAAATAGATATTAGGCGATTTACCACCTAGCTCTACCGTCGACGGGATTAACGACTCGGCGGCGCACTTTAAAATATGCTGACCGACTTGGGTCGAGCCTGTAAATGCAAGCTTGTTGATTCGGCTGCTGGTGGCGAGCGCCTGACCGGCTTCGGTACCAAAGCCGTTAACTACGTTAAGCACGCCTTTTGGTAGTAGATCTTCAATAAGCTCGAGTAGCACTAAAATAGAGGCGGGCGTCTGCTCGGCAGGTTTTAGCACGATGCAGTTACCAGCGGCCAGTGCTGGAGCAATCTTCCACGCGGCCATCAATAGTGGGAAGTTCCATGGGATGATCTGACCGACCACGCCTAGAGGCTCTGGAAAGTGATAGCTCACGGTATTGGCATCGATATCGGCAGCGCTGCCTTCTTGGGCGCGAATACAGCCTGCAAAGTAGCGAAAATGATCCACCACTAGCGGCAGGTCGGCGACTAAGGTTTCCCGTACCGCTTTACCGTTGTCCCAAGTCTCGGCGATAGCCAGTGGCTCGATATTTTGCTCGATGCGATCTGCAATGCGCAGCAAGATGTTTGCGCGTTCGGTGACAGAGGTTTTGCCCCAACTGTCTTTAGCCTCATGGGCAGCATCGAGTGCCAGTTCAATATCAACGGAGCCTGAGCGTGGCACTTGGCAAAAGACCTGGCCATCGACGGGGGAAGTGTTGTCAAAGTAAAGGTCATTAACAGGTTTAACCCATTCACCACCAATGAAATTTTGGTATTGAGGTTTGAAGTTAATGAGGGCATCGGCGGTTCCTGGCTTGCTATAGATCATAACTATTCCTTGTAAGTTTTTTGAGCGACAACTCAGTGTAGCTGATAATGTGATGCTGAGTAGATAGGAGGAAAGTCGAGTAGATTAATGCTGGGTTGTTTGTCAGCTTTGAGGTTATATTCAGCATCGGCTGTGATAAAACTTTAGCTATGAACTTTAGCTATGAGCTCTAGCTATAAACTCTCCCTACAAACATAGGTCATGAATACCGCGCATTGTTTCTATGCAAAATATGCACTTCATTCATAGAGGTTTATAGCCTATGCTTCTCCCATCAGTTTAAATAGGAACTAGTCATGTTTAACGCACTTGTTTTGACCCAAGAAGAAAAGCTTACTCACGCTAATGTTTGTCAAATTTCAGAGACAGATCTACCAGAGGGTGAGGTGTTGGTGGATGTGGCGTGTTCATCGCTAAACTACAAAGACGGTTTAGCGGTTACTGGCGTCGGTAGGATCATTCGTAACTTCCCTATGGTGCCGGGTATCGATTTTGCCGGTACCGTGCTTGAGTCAAGCGATGAGCGTTATAAAGTCGGCGATAAGGTTATTCTTACCGGTTGGGGCGTAGGTGAAAACCACTGGGGTGGTCTAGCCGAAAGAGCGCGTGTTAAAGCCGATTGGTTAGTGCCGATGCCAACTAACTGTGACGCCGCTAAAGCGATGCAGATTGGTACCGCAGGTTTGACGGCGATGTTATGCGTACAGGCGCTACAACAAGCGGGTATTAAGCCTGAAGATGGCGACGTATTAGTAACGGGTGCCAGTGGTGGCGTGGGCTCTGTTGCCGTGACCTTGCTAGCGCAGTTAGGTTATCGCGTGGTGGCAAGCTCAGGCCGCGCCCTGCAAAACGGTGCTCTACTAACTAAGCTTGGTGCCAGCGAAGTTATCGATCGCAGCGAGCTTGAAGTGGACTCACGTCCGCTAGAGAAGCAGCGCTGGGCTGGCGTGGTTGATACTGTAGGTAATAAGGTACTCGCTACTGCATTGGCACAAATGAACTACGGCGGCGCGGCTGCTATCTGTGGTTTAGCGGGCGGTTTTGCACTGCCAACAACGGTGATGCCATTTATTCTACGCGGCGTGAATCTTCTAGGCATTGACTCGGTTGCTTGCCCATTTGAGAAGCGTCAAGCAGCGTGGGAGCAAGTACTTAATTTGCTACCTGCTAGCTACTTTGAAGATGCTTGCGAGACCATCGCCCTAGAGCAAGTACCTGAATTTGCACAGCGCATCATCAAAGGCCAAGTAACAGGCCGCGTGTTAGTACAGCTATAAGCAGGGGCTAGGAAAGGCTAAGAAAGGTTCTAGGTTTTAGGAAAGGCTAAGAAAGGATCTAGGTCCTAGGAAAGGCTAAGAAAGGTTCTAGGTCCTAGGGAAAGCTAAGACGAACGTACGGAACGCTGCGCTTACGGAAAAGCCGGGGTAAAGCTAACTCGTATTTTATTGTAGGTTGGGCTTTAGCCCATCAGGCGCGAGTCCTTCATCCTTGATTCCAATCTGCAGTACCATCGATATCTTATTGATATATATCTTTTTGCCTTTGCTTTTCCTAGTAGGGCGCAGCCCGTCCTCGCAGCGCAGCGTCCTAGGGCCTAGTACCTTGTTTATTCAGTCCGTCCTCGCAGCGCAGCGTCCTAGGATCTAGTACCTTGTTTATTAAGTCCGCCCAGGGAAACCTAATTCGTTACAGGTTTTGTGGTGTCTGTGTTAGCAGGCTTTGAGTGGCCTCTATAATCTCATTTCGTAACCATTTTTGCGCCTTATCTTGCTCACAGCGTGAATGCCAAAATAGATTGTAATCTAAGCTTTGCAGCTTAAATGGCAGGGGTTTGACTCTAAGACAATGACGCTCGGCAGCAATGGCGGCCATGCCCTCTGGCAGGGTAATAATCAGCGGGTTTATCGATTGCAGTGCCAGCGCAGTATCTAAGTGCGGCGTTCTTAATAACTCGGTGCGCGGCGGATATTGGCTTATGGCATCATCGAGCAGCGCCTTTACCCCATCACTAATCGCAATGGTCGCATGAGGGTAGTGCAGGTAATCCTCTAAGCTGATATCGCTATCCGCGAGTGGGTGGTTAGGGGACAGTAAACAACTGACACCGACTTTACCCAGAAAGCTATGCTGCAGGTTTCCGGTTTGACCAATGGCGCGGCAGATGGCCATATCGGCACCTTTTACACTGAGCTGCGCCTGTAACTCTTTCTGCTGTACTGGCACAATCTCTAATCTGATCTGCGGCGCCTTTTGGTAAATATGAGGCAAAATGAAGGGCACCAACGCCTGCATAGCATAATCGGTTACGGCGATAGAAAACTGTTGCTGACACTCTTCGGGCACAAAGGCTTTAGGGGTTAACAGTTCAATCAACTGTCCAGTAGGTTGGCGCAACTGCTGGTAGCACTCAAGTGCGAACGAGGTCGGTACTAGCTGCTGACCAACACGAGAAAATAGCGGATCATCGAGCATCTCCCTAAGGCGTGCAAGAATACGGCTGGTGGCCGATTGGCTTAGGTGTAAACGCTTAGCCGCTTGAGTGACGCTGCGCTCTTCGACCAAGATCTGTAGCGCGATCAACAGGCTTAGATCTTGGCGGTAGATCTCTTCTAATTCCATAATGTCCTTTGCTTGCCAACCTCAGGGTGATGACAGTGTAAATCGTTATTAAAACCTACAGACGTAATGATGGCATAGAAGTCTGTAAGCCGAAAATATTATCCAATAACGCTGCACGTTACTTTTAGCAAGGATACTTTGTGCTGAGGTTATTAAATAGTCTAAATTTTACAATGAATTAACTTTTGAGGCCTGTGCCGAATATAGGTGTTGTATGTCACCTGGTTTGCGCTATCTGGCTAATCGAATAAATCAAATAAAACAGTGTTAAGTCAGAGCTGTATTGATGTTGAAACTTGATAGTTTGCTATCTATCAGCGTTTGGAACAGGTTCCAAAACACTTCTAAAGTAGTAAAAAGCTCAAACATTGGATCTAGCTTGGAGTTTGTGAATGTTATTTTATTGTTTTAAATGAATCCTTATGTAACTCCCGTTTTGGAACTGATTCCAGCCCTATGATTGTTGCGTCTAATAAAACTAATAGGGTGATGACAGATGAGTAATAACAATCTGCTAGGACGCCGTAATTTCATTAAAGGAATGGGAGCGGCAGCAGGTGTCGCAATGGCTGCACCAGCACTCGCCATTTCTGAGAAAGCGGATGGCGTTAAATGGGACCAACAAGTTGAAGTTCTAATTATCGGTTCGGGTTTTGCGGGATTAGCGGCGGCGATTGAAGCTACGCGTAAAGGCGCAAAAGATGTTCATATTTATGAGAAAATGTCATATTTTGGTGGCAACTCAGCAATCAATGGTGGCCTGTTTGCGGCTCCAGACACACCAATGCAAAAGACTGAAGGCGTTAAGGATTCAGTCGACACTATGGTTGCCGATCAGCTAGCCGCGGGTCGCGGTATTGCCGACGAAGCACTACTTCGCCATGTTGCTGAGCACGCTGTAGAAGCACTGCAGATGACATTAGATGCGGGTTCTGAATATCACCCATATCTACAGCAGTTAGGTGGCCACTCAGTTGCACGTACCTACCAAACTACAGTGAGCTGTGGCGCGGGTATTACTCAGCCATTGCTACAAGAGTGTCGTAAATTAGGCGTTCATACTCATAACCGCGCTAAGTTCGAAGGTTTCTTAGTGGGTGATAAGGGTGAAGTGGTTGGCGTTAAAATGCGTCAAAACTATCACTTCGGTGAAGACCAACCAGGTGAAGTCATTAATATCCGTGCTAAGCGCGGTGTGATTATGGCTACCGGCGGTTTCGCGCAAAACGTTAACTTACGTATGGCGCAAGACCCAACTCTTACCGCTGAAGTGGGCTGTACTAACGCACCAGGCGCTACGGGTGAAGGTATGTACGAAATGTTCCGTCTAGGGGCAATTCCAGTGCATCTTGCACATATTCAATCAGGTCCCTGGGCATCACCTGATGAAGGTGGTTTTGGTTACGTGTCTAATTACTCAATCTACAATTTCCCGCATTCAGTGGCGATTGACCGTTTAACCGGTAAGCGTTTCATGAATGAAATTGCTGACCGTAAGACTCGCGCCGATGCTGAGTTGAACTGTCGCGACGCACAAGGAAATGCCCTACCTCCAATTTTGATCACTAGCTACAAGGATTCTAAGAAGCATCCGAATACCAAGAAAGTGATCAAGTACAACGTAGGTTGGAAGTTTGACTCAGTTGAGGCGTTAGCTAAACACTTTGATGTGCCATTAGCACCGCTAAAAGCACAAATTGCTGAGTACAACGAGTACGTTAAGGCTCAAAATGACCCTCAGTTTGGCAAGAACATGACCGAAGCCAAAGACAAGTATATCGAAGCACCATTTACCGTAGTTCGCTTATGGCCAAAAGTGCACTACTGCCAAGGTGGTGTACAGATCAACACTAATGCTGAAGTGAAAGACAGCTTTACGGGCCAGGCGATTCCAGGTCTATATGCAGCGGGCGAAGTGTGTGGTGGTATTCATGGTGTGAGCCGTTTGGGTAGTTGCTCAATTCCTGAATGCATGGTGATGGGTATGACTGCTGCACGCAGCATGATGAAAGCCTAAATTTGCCAGATAATAAGAGGAATGAGTGATGATTAATTTAAAAGCGGTATTAGCGCTAACCTTTGGTTGCTTTCTAAGCCTATCAGCCCAAGCTGTGGAGATCCGCGACCACCATAAAGAAGTGATTGGTAAGGATTGTAAGACGTGTCATGACAATGGCATCAAGCAGTTTCCATCAGATCAAGCTTGCTTGCAGTGCCATGATGTTGATGATTTAGCTGAGCAAACGGCACGTAGTGAAGAGGATAAGTGGCAGAATCCACATGACAACTTACATTATGGTAAAGAGTTACCTTGCCAAGAATGTCATAGTGAGCACGACACTAAGAAGCCACTATGTAGTAACTGTCATACTTTTAAGTATGACAAGCATAAAGAGTAAACTTTTAGTTTATTGAAAGGTAATTGGTAACTTCATCTCTTACTATTACTTTATAAAATCCTGCAATTTTAAAAGACCACATTTGTGGTCTTTTTTTTGTACAAAAGAATATCGAATTTGAGAATTATTTTATTTACAAATGTGACATTGGTAGCTAATTAGGCGCAGAAGTTTCGCATAAGTAGATTTTTGGAATTAGTTCCATCTATATCATTTAAATTAACAAATAGTTTCATAATAATTAAATATAGGGTGATGAAATATGAAGTACACAATGCTGTTAGGCAGTTTACTATTATCAAATGGGTTAGTTGCTGCTGAGCTTCCTGACTTCCTAGATAAAAAAGATATTAATGATGCGCAATTTCAATGTTTAGGTGAGTCGCCTAATTACAATGCACAAGATCAAAAATATATTGATATTTTGTGGGATGAAACACTGACTTATTTACGAGCCTATGCAGAAGCATTAACTAATGATCAAAACAGTGGCTGCCTAAACTCTGATATGGCAATGGTTGACTCCACTGAAGGTGGTCAGCACATGTGTGTGATGGATCGCCGCGATATGAAACTGATGGTTAAGAATATCTACCAAGTTATCAATAACGCAGATGAAGCCAAAAAATGTTTTGGCGCCCGTGAAGATGTGAGTTGGATTTATAACCCAGGTGGAGAACTTACTGAAAACTCTCCAGTTGCACAGCATTTCAAGCGCACGACTTTCGAAGAGTTTTTCGATAACAAAGTTACTGACAAACAAGTTAAAAAACATGGCGAAAACTTCACTAATAATTTCTACAAGATGGTGACTGGCGATGAAGTAAAAATGCCAGCAGTATTCCCATATGACATCAGCGCTAACTCTTTGCCAAACCTATGGGCGGCTGCAGGTTGGTTCCCTATGTATGCTGAAGAAGGCAAGCGCAACGATAAGAACTTCGACAATATTCGTGGTGGTTATGCTTACGCTGAAATCTTTGGTCACTGGGGCCTATTACGCATTGATGAAATCAATGGCGAAAAGGTTGGCGCTGAAGTAGGCATGACGGTGCAATCGGTTGATACGCTATACCCGTTCCACAACCATGCAATTTCTGAAATGTACTACAACATGCGCGTGCCTGCTTGTACTAATCAGTTCAAGACCATTGCAGTACGTGAAGATTCACCGTTAGTTAAGACGGTAAAAGAAGACGACACCATGCGCCGTGTCCAGTTTGATGAAGGCCAACATAACTCGCAAACCATGTGGTTATCTGGCAGTGCAGAACAAGACTCGCTGATCTATTTTCATCAAAATACCATCCATGCATTCGATGTTGATGGCAGCTGTGAAACTAAGCCAGAAGAGCGTGCGATTGTGTCTGTTTGGGCTCGCAGTAACGCCAATGACAAGCGCAATGACTATGGCACAACATTATTGTGTGAGTCTGCTGCAAACCCTGGTACACCCGCTAAGCGTGGTGAAGTTATTCAGTGTGATTTAACCAAAGTTAAATGGTAATTCATCGTTAGGTGTGGGCGCCTAGAGCTCCCTTTGGCGCCCTTACCAAGGAAAACATTGATTTCAGCATATTAATAAAAATATAAATTATAAAAATGGGGTTAGAATTTAGATATCTTAATTATTAAAGTATGACAATGGATATTGAATCCATGAATTGATTTTTATGATATTTAGATTTTGCTGAACCCCTCTAATATTAAATGAAGGGTGGTTATGAAAAAGTCTATTATTAATTTAGCAGTAGCAAGTATATTGCTTCCAGTTTTTGCTGCTCCAGCAGTTGCAGATGATTTAAATATTGGTGGTTCTGTTAGAGCTAATTACAGCTATAGCGATTATTCCGAGTCTTCTAAAGATAAAGGCGGTGATTTCGATTTTAACTTAGTGTCCATTACCTTTGCCGATAAGTGGAATGATATTGGCGTGAAAGCTGAATATCGATTCTATGACGGTTACGATCATTTAAAATATGGTTATGCATTCTGGGATGTTAATGAAGATCTAACGATTAATGGTGGTGCAATCAGCAAACCTTTTGGTAATAAAGGCTATGCTTCTCACAACTGGTGGTACAGCTTAAATTATTACATGGGCTTTGAAGATGATTACGGCGTGGGTGTGAGTGCGCAGTATGAAAATGGTATCTCTTTATCTGAATTCGCCTTTATTAAAAATGCAATCTATGGCGGTACTGATCACCGTGATTTTGCCGGTACGGTAGCCAAGGGTACTGTTGGCGATACCAGTTATAACAATGAAGAAACCAATACGTTAGCTGGCCGTCAAAGCTTCACATTAACCAATGGTGAGTTAACTACGATAGTGGGAGCTTCTGTTGAATATGGTCAGCTGTATAACTCTGAATATGGTGAAAACGGCGATACGTTCAATTATGCACTGCACCTAGATATGAACTATGCCGGTTGGGGTTTGCAAGCCCAGTATCTGGCGTATGACTTTGACCAATATGATGATGGCAAGATTGATCCAGATAAGATTGGTATGGGCATGCTAGGTGGTTTTTATGAGGTGGCAAGTAAAGGTAATATTTACACTGCTAACCTTTCTAAAAACATCGCCACTTCTTGGGGCTCGCTTACGGTGTACAATGATTTCAGCATGGTGCAGCCAGATGTAGAAGAGTTTGATGATTCAATTTTGAATACAACCGGTGTTTCTATTGCCTATGGACCACTATTTATTTACGTCGATCATTACATGGCGAAAAATGTGCTGTGGCTTGGTGGTAACAGCTTAGGTTTAGTGCAAACCGATGATGATTGGGATCACCGCTTTAACATCAACTTTGCTTATTATTTTTAAGTTATAGAGGGCGATAGAGCGCGGTATTTAGCTACTATTGCTAAAAGAAATGCCAACCTAAAAGGTTGGCTTTTTTAGTTTCAATCACGCGTTTTTATGGAGGCTTGTTTTCTAGCTTAGCCTCTTTTATTAACGCAATTAGCCAAGCATTTGTGCTTTATTAACTTCACCTAGTCCTTGCACGTTAGCCTTGATCAAATTGATTAACTGGTTAGTCGCTGCCGTTTGAGTCTCTGGGTTGATATAGAGCGACTCATTAAAGCTGGGCAGTGGCGGAATGTTGTGCTCGATAGGATCGATGATCTGCATCTTATCGTTAATACGAAACTCGGCAATTGGCGCGATCACTAAGTCATTTTCCACCGCCATACACATGGCCGTTGGCGATGGCGTCGATAGTAATACACTCATCGGGCGCATCGAGATCTGGTGATTGGCAAAAACCTGAGCACGGATCGGGCAATTCTCTGGATACAGCGCCATAGGTACAGTTTCGCGTTTATGGGCGCTGCCACCTTTGGCTGCCACCCAATGAAAACGTCGTTCAAACAGTAATTCGCCATGACCTGCCGCTGGCGTTTGCCAGTGTGTCGCGACAATCACATCAAATTCGCCGTTATGTAGCCGTTTGTAGAGGTTGCCACTGACATCGGTATCGATGACTAATTCGATACAGGTAAATTCGCGAATAAACTCTAATAAGAAGCTACCTAAATAACGATTGATATAGTCAGTCGGTACCCCAAGGCGTATGACTTCACGATTTTGACAATCTTTTAGCTCATCAATAGCTTGTGAACTGAGCTGTAGCATCTTATAGGCATAGTTGAGTAGCGTCTTTCCTGCATCTGTCATTGTGACGCCTTTGTTATCTCTAAGTAACAAAGGTTTGCCAACGCTCTCTTCTAACTTCTTGATCTGCAAGCTTATCGTAGATTGAGTTCGGCAAAGTTTCTCCGCAGCCTTTGACAGGTTTCCGCATTCAACTACCGCAATAAAGCTTTCTAATAGTTCAATTTTTAACATGGGCTATTGAGTTTATTCATGATGCTATCAGTATTACTCAATACCCGTGATGGGACTAGGCTGCTACCTTATGAATGTGAACTTAAATAATATTGATTGTTAGATTTGTGAAGAGGTCGACATGAGTAACTGGCAGCAGCGAGAAAGCTACTTAACGGATATCGCCGAGCGTTGTTTGCGGGGGCATAAAAGCTTTGATCTACGTCGTTCTCACCTAGTTGAGGCGAGTCAGATCTCTAAGGGAACCATCTACAATCATTTTCCAACGGAAGCCGATTTAGTGGTGGCTGTGGCAACGGCGCATTACAGAAAACGTCTTGAGAGAGCTGCGATTGACGACGATTTATATCAAGACTATTTAACTCGTTTCTTGATGCACCATTGCTGGGGGCTGCGTGATGATCTGTTATACGATCGTTTTATTATCTCACGCGTGATGCCAAATTCTGAATTATTAGCACAAGTGACCGATGATAATCGCGAGACATTCGAGCAGGTTTATGGTGAATATGTTCGATGGAATAATGATTTGATTAAAGCTATAGGTGTGGTTGAAGGTTTTAACCGCGCCGAACTTGTTGCCAACTACCTGCGTGGCGCACTGATTAACTGTGATGATGCCGGTAAGCAATATACCGACGCGAGTCTGTACTATCAATTTAGCTATGCCTTAGCACAGTTGATGGGGCATTCAGATAAACGTATTCCTAAGCAGGCAGATTACGCACACTGGCTTGCCAGACTCGAACCCGCGGCAAACGCCGCGTAGTTGAGTGATGGTATTTATTGGATAGGCAAGTTGATGGTGATTTTTAAACCACTATGTTGATTATTTTCAGCCGTTATCTTGCCTTGATGGGCCTGAATTGCGGCTCTGGCTATCGCGAGACCTAAGCCCCAGCCGCCGGACTCTCTATCTCGTGCCGATTGTGGGCGGTAGAAAGGTTCGAAAATCGCCTCTAAGTCGGTCTCGTCGGCGATCCCTGGGCCATCATCAATAATCTCAATTTGTATATTGCTTGCAGTGGCTATGGCTTGAATTGAGACTTGGCTGTTGGCATAGCGGATCGCATTGCGAAGCAAGTTTTCAACTGCGCGGCATAAAGGTCGTGGATATAGCGGTGCAACAATCGATTCATCAATGTCGATATGCAGCTGTTTTTGTTGCTGCTGAGCCTCGAAATCGGCATCGTCTAAGACTTGGCTTAAGGTTTCGGAAAGCTCGAGGTTGCGCTTGGTCTCGTTAGCATTGAGCTTGACTCTAGACAGCTCTAACAGCTCGGCAATCATCTGCTCAAGTTGGTCGGCTTCATACTCAATACGTTCAGTTTCAGCTGTTTCTTGACCCTTTTTACGACTGAGTGCCAAAGACAGTTTCAGTCTTGTCAGTGGCGTTCGTAGCTCATGAGAGATATCGCTGATCAGTCTTTGTTGGCTATTGACCATATCTTCTACCGAGTCAGCCATACTATTAAAGGCTTGGGCTAGCTGGCCAATTTCATCGTTTCGCAGGGCGGTTGCCATATCGACTCGGCTACTTAAATCACCACCGGCGAGTGCGTCGGCGCTGCGTTTAAGTGAGCGCAACGGCTTACCTAAATGCCAAGCAAATAAGCCACATAAGAGGCCTGATAGTAAAATTGCGATACTGAGGGTTAAGATCTTATTATCGCTAAAAAAGAAGAACCAGGGCCGTGAATGATGCTCTGGAATACGGCCATACAAGCTGTACTCTTTACCTTCAACGTGGAAGCTATAGGGACCAAACATGAGTTCATTTCTAAACTGTTGTTTTATCGGTTTGCCAGCTTCATCGGCGATCAACATAAAGCGACGCAATGTCCGAGAGGGTTTGTGAGTATTGAGTACGTTAGCATTCTCATCGACCAGGTAAATCCGTATCGGTCGACCGTTAAACTCCTTAAACCGATCCCAGCGCTTCATTTTATCGTTATTTAACACTTGGGGATTATTGATAATTTTTTGCGATACTGTTTCAAGCAGATGTTTAAGCTGGGGTGGCAGTTCAGATTGATCGTGATTTTGCTGCAGCAGAGGAAGTAAGCCTACCAGGGTAATAATCAGCGAGCTACAGAGCCAGAAGCCCAGTAGCAGTTTAACGAATATATTGTTGGGATTTTTTCTCAGCTGCATTTAGGGTAACCAGATGTAGCCTTTGCCACGAATCGTCTTTACTCGTGGGCGGCCGTCATCGCGTTCAGGCATTTTCTTGCGTAAATTAGAAAGGTGCATGTCTAAGCTGCGATCGAAGGGCATCAGTTTTTTACCCAGCACCTTTTCGCTTAATACTTCTTTGCTTGCAAGCTCTCCGGCACTTTTGACCAGCTCAAACAGTAAGCTAAACTCGGTGCCAGTGAGGATGATGAGCTGATCTTGGCAGTGCACTTCTTGACGGGCAGGATCTAAATTTATATCACCGTACTGACGTGTCGATAGCGGTGTTTCGTTTGCTTGGCTATGTGTGCGACGGATAATGGCACGAATACGCGCCACCAGTTCTCTATCATTAAAAGGCTTAGGTAGGTAATCATCGGCGCCAATCTCTAACCCCACGACGCGATCGATTTCATCGCCACGGGCTGTCAGCATTAGTACCGGTGTTTGTTTCTTGCTACGGAGTGCACGTAACACTTCAAAACCATTGAGCTTAGGCAGCATCACATCGAGCAAGATAAGATCGAATTGTTGCTCGATAGCAAGATCGAGTCCCGACTGACCATCATGGGCCAGTGTTAGCTCAAAGCCTTCAAGCTCTAGCAGCTGTGCAAGCAGCTCAGATAGACCTAAGTCATCATCTATCAACAATATACGGCTCATAATTACCCTTCTAATGTACTCTTACTGTGAGTATACCCTTTTTGATGTCAATTGCAGTTTAGGAGTGTAATGCTAAGTAAAGATCCACAGTCATTGGTGGTACCTAACTTAATTTAAACTGCTTTACAGTGTTTTACGCTACCTAAACCCTAGCTTACGTTGAGTAGTCTAAACTGGTAAGCGTCAAATCAAGCTTAGCGGGGCTAAGTAAATTTAATAGAGGCTACCATGATGAAAAAGAATAATTTAAAAGCAGGTTTGCTTGCCATAGTGGCCAGCACAGTATTATTAACAGCGGGTGTTAGCGCCGCTAATGACTACCATGGTTCACGTGATGGTAAGCAAGGTCATCATCAGATGAAAGGTGGATGTGGCAGTCATCACGATCTGCGTAAGATGTTTCACGGTTTAGATCTAAGCGATGAGCAGAAGACTGAGATGAAAGCGCTATTTAGTGCTCATCGTGACGAGATGAAACAAAACCGTCCGTCTAAAGAAGCGCGGGCTGCACAAAAACAGCAGATGTTAGGTTTTATTACGTCACCTAACTTTAACGAAGCTGAAGTGAAACAGGCACTAGTGGCTAAGCAAGAAGCTCGTCAGCAAAAGGCTGTGGGTATTATTAAGCTACAAAACCAAGCGTATCAGTTGCTGACCCCTGAGCAGCAAGAGAAATTTAAGCAGCGCTTTGCTAAGCATCATAAAAGGTAATCAGCTTTCGCTTTGAAGGCTAATCGACCCAATAGCTTTTATCTATTGGGTCAATTGGTTTTAACTTGAAGGAAATCATCAGTTTTTCTCTCTCGTTTGTTATAAACTTAAGATCTGTGTTTCCCTTACTGTACAAGTAAACAGATTTTATGACTGACACTTCCCAATATGACTTCTGGGTTAAGCTGGCCAGCCGCGCAGCCGTTGCGACAGCTTTAACCCTTATCACTATCAAGTTTGCGGCGTGGATGTATTCCGGCTCTGCCAGTATGCTCGCCTCGTTAACGGACTCCTTTGCCGATACTCTCGCGTCTATTGTGAATTTTATCGCGATTCGTTACGCCATCGTGCCAGCCGATCAGGATCATCGCTACGGTCACGGTAAGGCGGAGCCGCTAGCGGCATTGGCGCAATCGGCCTTTATTCTTGGTTCCGCTTTCTTGTTATTGCTTCATGGTGGTGAGCGTCTGATCAATCCGGTTGAGGTGCAGCATGCTACCTTAGGTGTGGTGGTATCCATTATTGCTATCGTGTTGACACTTGCATTGGTTATGCTGCAAAAGCGTGCATTAGCGGCAACATCGAGTACCGTGATAGAAGCCGATGCGCTGCACTATAAATCGGATCTATTTCTCAATGCCGCAGTACTGCTGGCACTAGTTTTGGCGCAGTACGGCTGGTTGTGGGCCGATGGTTTATTTGCGCTGTTAATTGCATTATTCATTGGTCAACAGGCGGTTGGCTTAGCTTATCGCTCAGTGCAGTCTTTACTCGACCGAGAGTTAGATGATGAGACGCGCGGTAAAATCACTGAAATTGCTAAGCGTGATCCGCAGGTGAAAGGGATCCACGACTTACGTACACGCGAGTCGGGTAAGACCATGTTTATCCAGTTTCATCTTGAGTTAGACGGTGATTTGAGTCTGCTGCAAGCACATAAAATTGCCGTGGAGACATCCGAGAGGGTGCGACAGGAGTTTGTCGACTCTGAGGTGATTATTCACCAAGATCCGGTGTAGTGACTGGCTTATAATCAAAAAAGGAGATCCTGTTGATCTCCTTTTTTGTTTTCAGCCCTAAAGCATCTACTTCAGAAGGTGGATTCTTTACTGCAAGCCGTATTGAGGGAGCTGCTAATCCATCTCTAGCTCTTTCAATTTTCGGGTTAAGGTGTTGCGCCCCCAACCTAGGCGTTTTGCCGCTTCTTGCTTATGACCATTGGTATGCTTAAGGGCGGTTTGCAGTAAGATGCGCTCGAAAGCTGGCTGCACTTCGGTGAGCAGATCGCTATCGCCATCGCTGAGGCGCTGATCGATGAATAGCTTCAACGCGCCTTGCCAGTCATCACTGTCACTCGTTTGTGCGTTATTGAGTTTAGGCTCTTGTAATAGCTCTGGTGGTAGGTCGAGTGGCAAGATCTCCTGACCCGAGGCCATTACCGTTAGCCAGCGGCAGGTGTTTTCAAGCTGACGAACGTTACCTGGCCACGGTAGTTGCGATAGCTTAGTCGCGGCCTCTTTAGTCAGCACTTTAGGCTCTACGGCGATCTCTTTGGCGGCGATCATCAGGAAGTGACGTGCGAGCTGAGGAATATCCTCTCGACGCTGAGACAGCGGCGGCAGATGCACGCGAATGACGTTTAAGCGATGGAATAGATCTTCACGAAATCCCCCCTGATACACGAGTTGTTCAAGGTCTTGATGGGTTGCGGCGATAATGCGCACATCCACTTGTACTGGTGAGTGGCCACCCACGCGATAAAATTGACCATCGGCTAGTACTCGCAGTAATCGAGTCTGAACGTCCAGAGGCATATCGCCAATTTCATCCAAGAATAGGGTGCCGCCGTTGGCTTGCTCGAAGCGCCCCTGGCGGACGCTGCCAGCACCGGTAAAGGCGCCTTTCTCATGGCCAAATAGCTCTGACTCAATCAGATCTTTAGGGATCGCCGCCATGTTTATCGCAATAAATGGCTTACCCTTGCGTGGACTATGTTTATGCAGCGCGCTAGCGACGAGTTCCTTACCCGTACCCGATTGACCATTGATTAATACGCTAATCGAGGAGCGGGAAAGGCGACCAATGGCTCTAAATACCTCCTGCATCGCAGGGGCTTCACCTATGATCTCTGGTGTGGCGACTAGCGGCTCTTCAACGGTGATACTCGAGCTCTGCTCTTTTGCATGGGTGAGAGCACGGTCAACTAGCGAGATGGCTTCGTCGATATCGAAAGGCTTGGGTAAATATTCAAAGGCTCCGGCCTGATAGGCGCTCACAGCGCTGTCGAGATCGGAATGTGCCGTCATGATAATAACCGGAATATGCGGATAATGATTTTGCAGACGCTCTAAGAGAGTCAAACCGTCGGTACCGGGCATACGTATGTCAGAGACAATGACTTGAGGCTGCGTCATCTCCAAGGCTTGCCAAAGAGACTCGGCAGCGGCAAAGCTAGCGCAGCTAAATTTAGCACTTTGCAGCGCTTTTTCTAATACCCAGCGTATCGAGCTATCGTCGTCGAGGATCCATACTTGTTCAGTCATTCTAGGTCTTCCTCTTATTAACTATTGATGGGTAAGGTGATGGTAAATTCAGTGTGACCGACGGTTGAGTCGCAATCGATGCGGCCGCCATGCAAGCGGGCAAAGTTATGGGCGATTGATAGTCCAAGGCCTGAGCCTTGTTCTCGTCCTGTCACCATGGGATAAAATAGGGTGTCCATTAGTTCGGGCTGAATGCCCGGTCCATCATCGATGATAGATAGCATAAGCACTAACTTGTGGCGCTTGGTACCTATGGTTATTTGATGTTGGGTACGGGTCTTAAGGCGAATATTGCCACCCTTAGGCTCTAAGGCTTGTATCGCGTTTTGTACAATATTGAGAATAGCTTGCTGCAGCTGGTCTGGATCCATCTCAATATCAGGGATCGAGGGGTCATAATCTTGAGTGAGTTCAATATTGCTTGGCAGGGTAACATTCACTAGCTGGACAACTTTTTGGATCACTTCGTGGATATTGTACAGGCTATGTTGAGTCGGCCTCTGCGGGCCGAGTAAGCGATCGACTAAGTTACGCAACCTATCGGCCTGCTCAATAATAAGATCGGTAAACTCGTGAAGTTCAGGTTCTTTTAGCTCTCGGGACAACAGCTGAGCTGCGCCGCGTAATCCACCTAATGGATTCTTGATCTCATGGGCGAGGTTGCGCACTAAATATTGCGCCGCCTGTTGCTGAGCATCTTGGGTTAACTGTTGGTGGATCCGGCGCTGCTGATCGACCTGACGTAACTCAATCAGAGCAAGGTACTTCTCTTGCTCAAGAGGCGTCAGCGTGACGTCGACAGTATGGTGTTGAGCATCGAGAGTGACTAAGGGCACGGTATTAATACTCAAGCCTTGGCCTTCGAAAATAGCCAGTTTTAGTACCTGAGGGTCAACGCCGAGTAATTGATAGTGCTCGGGTAAGGGGTGTTCGCTCAGGCGGTTACTGCCAACACCGAGCAATTGCTCTGCGGCCGCATTAACGTAGAGTAACTCAAGCTCTTCATTGATAACGAGCACAGCCGTTACTAAATGATTGAGCAATAAACTTGTATCCATCAGCTACTCCGAATTATGCAGATGCACCAGTTTGGGCATTTCAGTTGATCGCACCACTATGGTGCACCAAAGTGGTGCAGCCTGCAACTAGACTTCATCGGAATGTAGACTAAATCAATATAATCCTAAGCTTCTATATTAAAAGGCTTTTACTCGTTGACTCTAGGTTGAGGTTTAATACGAGTAGGCGCATTAATCGACGTCCGATGAAGAAAAATCGTTCTTACAGGAGTCGATGCAATTCTTTTGCCGTTCTGATCCAATACCTTAACGACAAAGCGGTGTTCACCACGATCAATATTGCTTAGCTTAAATATACCTATAGTTTGTTTATTGCCTATTTGATTGCCATCCATGTACAGCGCAAATTGATGTGCATCTGCGATTTTCGGAGTGATATTGGTGATAATAGTGATGTTGCCATCATTGCTACGAATGGACTCTTGTTCACTTGGGGATGCAATACTCATCTTGTAACTAGGCTGAGCAGCCTCAGGTGCTTTTAGATAGCTGGGAATGACAGTTACTTCGGGGAGTTTGATGTTGTTTTGAGTGTTTTCTTTTAACTCGACCACTTCGGCATTCTTTACCGGTTCGTCAGAGAAGTGAACCTTACCCTCTTCATCGACCCATTTATAAACAGTTGCATGAGCTAAGGTGGCAACTAATAACAGTAGTAAAGCTAAGCCTACACGCATCGTGACGTCCTTTGTTACAGGGTTGTAATCTCTGAAAGAGTAGCTGTTTTTCCATAAAAAATCATGAACTTTGTTGTGAAGTCCGAAGAAAATTATGGCCAATACAGAAACTTGCTATCTATAGTGATAGGGTAAATTAGCTTGGTTAGAATATTAACTATTGTAGAGTTAGATCAATTTGAGTGCGGTTAGAGAGACGCTAGCTGCAGAGAGTAAGTAAAGGATAAGAGATGCAAAAAACTATTTTACTGGGCTGCTTAGTTCTGTTGGCTGCTTGTAGTTCGACGGTGGCAACTCAAATAAAACCAACGCAAGCTGACAGCGAGCTCGTTGTACCCGTTAGCGATATGCATGTTGCTCCAACTTTTGATTGCGCTAAGGCTCAGGGGCAGGTTGAAACACTCATCTGTCATGACGCTGAACTTGCGCAGCTCGATAGACTGATGGAGCAGATTTATAAAGCGGCTGTCGTTAATATCCCAGCGTCAGAGCAACCTAAGGCGACGCAGAGAGGTTGGATTAAAGGCCGTAATGACTGCTGGAAGGCGCAAGATGTGCGTGAGTGTACACTGCAAAACTATAAGGGGCGGATTATCGAGTTGCAGATCCAAGGCGGCTTATTGGAGGTGCCGCCAGCCGTGGTATTTGATTGTGGTCATCATCCACAGATAACCGCTGTTTTTTATACCCAATTAGACCCAGTAACGGCGGTATTTACCTTTTCGAGTGAGAAAATGGGTGAACAGCAACTGCAGGCAACCAATGTGCGCAGTGGCAGCGGCGCAAAATATCAAGGACGTAACTTTGAGTTTTGGGAGCATCAAGGCGAAGCAAGCGTGCAGTTCTTTGATGACAGCTATCGGTGTAAATTACATAAGTAAACGGGGTTCTAGGTTGAACTAGCAAGCTTATAATCGCGATTAGCAAACAAAAAAAGCAGCTTGTCGGCTGCTTTTTGTTTGCTGTCGTCTTGGGCTTAACCTAGCTGCTGGCTTTTATCGTATTGCTGCTCTATATCGAATATTATTAGCGATTGGTTCAACAGCTTAGTATAAGCCGCCATATTTCTACTTCAGCTGCTTGATGATCTCATCAGCTACCGCTTCAGAAGATGCCGGGTTTTGCCCCGTGATTAAGTTGCCATCAACGGCAAGGTGGCTAGCCCAGTCGTCTCCCTTGTTATATAAGGCGCCATTTGCCAGCATCATATCTTCCACTAAGAAAGGCACGATTTCGGTGAGCTGCACTGCAGCCTCTTCGCCGTTAGTAAAGCCTGTTACTTGCTTGCCAGCGACTAAAGGTGAGCCGTCAGCGGCTTTGACATTTTTAAGTGCCCCCGGCGCGTGACACACTAGTCCAACAGGCTTTTTAGCTTGGTAGAAGGCTTCGATTAATGCGATAGAATGGGCATCGTTGGTGAGATCCCATAACGGACCATGGCCGCCGGGATAGAAAACGGCGTCGTAATCAGCTTGGTTTATCTCTGCTAGCACTTTTGTTGTAGCCAGTTGCTGCTTGGCTTGTTCATCTTGATTGAATCTATCGGTCGCCGCCGTTTGAAAGCCCGGCTGTTCACTACTCGGGTCTAGTGGTGGTTGACCGCCAGCAGGAGAGGCTAAGGTGATAGTAAAGCCACTGTCTTTAAAGCGATAAAAAGGACTGGCAAATTCTTCGAGCCAGAAGCCTGTTTTTAAGCCTGTGTCGCCAAGTTTGTCGTGTGAGGTGAGTACCATCAATATCTTCATTTTGTCGTCCTTTTTATCTGTTGGTTTGCCAATTAGCGGCATCCTTGTTACGTGATGCCTGCCAATTAGCTGAGGTCTCTTTTACGCTTGTATCTGTGTGGTTATTAGGGGTTATAAGTTACGTTCTAAAATCTTGCGGCTCATAGCCAGATCAACATCTTGATTTTCGCCCAGTGCCGTCATGCCGTGGCCTTCAAGTTTATTGATGATCTCATCGATACTGCTACTATCTAAGTCGTAGTCTGAAAGGCGAGTTTTAATGCCCATCGTTTCGAAGAACTCACGGGTTTTACTGATAGCCGCATCGATGATTTCATCATTGCTGCCTTGGTTAATGCCCCAAACGCGATCGGCATATTGCAGTAACTTCTCTTGCTTAGCGTCACGGCGAACATCGAGCATGCCAGGTAGAATCATCGCGATAGTACGCGCATGGTCAATTCCGTAAAGGACGGTGATCTCATGGCTAATCATATGTGTTGCCCAGTCGTGTGGCACACCTTTGCCTATCACGCCACTCAGGGCCATGGTTGCTACCCACATCAGGTTAGCGCGCACATCAAAGTCTTTAGGTTGGCTTAATGCTTTTGGGCCTAATTCGATAAGGGTTTGCAGCAAGCCTTCGGCGAATCTGTCTTGTACTGGCGCATTAACTGGGTAGTTAAGGTATTGCTCTGTGATGTGAATAAAGGCATCGACAACCCCGTTAGCCACTTGGCGCTCAGGCAGTGTGAAGGTTTTGCTTGGGTCTAATACTGAGAATTTTGGAAAGACGTGATTGCTCATGAAAGACAGCTTTGATTGGTACTCTTTACGAGTGACAACGCTGGCACTATTCATCTCTGAGCCAGTGGCTGGCAAGGTTAGTACCGTACCGAATGGCATAGCCTGAGTGACTTTTTCGCCCCAACTTAAAAGTATGTCCCATGGCTCAGCTTCAAATAGTGCGGCAGCAGCGACAAACTTAGTGCCATCGATAACCGAGCCACCACCAACGGCCAACAGGAAGTCGATATTTTGCTGTTTTACCACATCGACCGCTTGCATTAATGTTTCGTAGGTTGGGTTAGCCTCGATACCACCAAACTCAACAACCTCACGCTGCTTAAGTGCAGCTTTAACCTCATCGAGTGTACCTGTACTTCTGGCGCTATTACCGCCAAATAGGACTAGAACTTTTGCATCTTGTGGGACTAAGTTATCTAGCTCGGCAATTTTGCCTTCACCAAAGCAGATGTGGGTTGGGTTGTAATAATCGAAGCTGTACATAATCGTTCCTATAGTCGAGCTCAGTGCGTCGAGTGATATTAATACTTAAAGCTTAGTAGGCCAATGATCTAGTGGCTTATTGCGCTCGCTAACATTGAGTTAGCGTGCTTGGTTCAACCCTGTTATTTTTTGAGGCTTGAATGCCGCTACAGCGGCAATGTACTACGTGAGAAGTTCTGTTTTAACACTACGGTCGATTCGATCCCTGCGATACAGTTTAGACTCCCAAGCGACTTTTTCACGAAGCTTTCATAGCTTAGCAGGTCACTGGCGACGATTTTTAGGAGGTAATCGTGAGCTCCGGTGACCACTGAGCACTCCATTACTTGTTCAAGATTTTCCATGCTGTCTTCGAAAAGTATCGCATGTTGATCTGAGTTTTCTTTGAGGCGTACAAAGGCGTACACCACTACGTTGAACCCCACATCTTTTGGGTCAATTTGCGCCGCATAACCACGGATTATGCCACTTTGTTCCAGCTTTCTCACTCGGCGAAGGCAGGGAGTATCGGACATATTTAACTTGGCAGCGAGCTCTGAGATCGCGATACGGCCTTGGCGTTGTAATATGGCGAGAATATTGCGGTCCTTAACATCCATGGGACAACCTTTTTATTTTTATGGTGAAAGTCAGTATCAATTAGCTATTTTATAGGGGATTCCAATCTTAAATGGAAGTTATTAGAGAAAATTTACGGGTTTACGCTGATTGGATACTGCATCAGTAATCTAAGATGAAGGCTTTGATCACGCATTGGATTTGATTGGGGACGTAGGCTTGTATATGGCTGCTTGCCGTTGATGCGCAGTTGAGCCTACCTTTAGAGGGCGCTAATGAGCCTAGATATTCGCAAATGTCGATAGTAAAAGCAGATGTCGATCGTAAAAGAAGATAAGTAATGAAAGTCATATAGCAAGATAAAAAACAGGCCTTAATTTAAGGCCTGAGATATCACTTTTAACTTAAGGTGTTACCGCTCTTAAATATACCTTACGGTGATTGAATTCTTGATTGAGATGATTTAATTCACCCACTGATAACTTGGCCAGTAATGTCGTACCCTTGTCATCTGTGACAAATTTTTGCGCGGTGCGATTAACAAAATCTACTACATAAACACTATCGCTTTGCTGCGCTTTTGCCGTTTCTTGTGCTGCTTGGCTGGAGCAATCATTACATTCTGTAATCGGACTCATAGCTGCAAGACTTGTCGTTGAAAGTAGTAGTCCTGCGCTTAGCAGTGCGACTCGAGTTGCTTTTTTTCTCATAGTAGGTTCCTTATTACTAAAATGGTGATCTGCGTCACACTTTTAATTTAGTATATAGTTTAGATAGTGTCCAGAACTATTTGTTATTAAGTTGTTGTTTAATCTTGTTTTATTCATGAATTGCTAATTTAGCGTGCTAGATTAATGGAATGCTTCTCTAAAGGATAAGGGGGGATGAAGGGCTTGCTTAACGACGAGGTTTATTCGATAGTAACCACATTGAGCTGTCATTCATTTTAGGGAAATTAATGAAGATATTCATGCTGTTAATCAGTTTTTGTTGTTTTGGCGTTTCGGCGATGGAATGGAATATTCAAAGCCTAGCTCCCGGTTCTTCATTTAGAGGTAGCGCCGTACTCGAGGGAGTCGCTTGGGTAACGGGGACTGATAACCGCGTCTATATCTCCAAAGACAGCGGTAACAGCTGGTTAGATGTATCGGTTAAAGATCAGCCTTTGACTGATTTTCGCGATATTGAAGTGTTCGATGCTAACACGGCAATTGTTATGGGGGCGGGTCAGGGGGGACTCTCTAAGCTGTATATAACGCAGAACCAAGGATTGAGTTGGCAGTTGCTGTTCGATAATCCCGATGAACTGGGCTTCTTTAATTCAATCGCTTTTTGGGATCGCAATAATGGTTTGTTGCTGGGCGATCCCGTTGGTGGTTGTTACGTTATCTTACGCACTGCAGATGGTGGCAAAACATGGCAGCGTATCGCCAAAGGGGAGTTACCAGAAATGCTCGATAAAGAGGTCGCTTTTGCCGCCAGCGGTAATACATTAATCGTTGGCAAAAGGGGGCGGGCTTGGTTTACCACCGGCGGCTATAGCAGCTCTGCCTACAGCAGCGCCGACTCGGGGCAACATTGGCGTCGGCGTCCAATCTCTCTCTATGATGATACTCAAACCGCAGGTGGCTATGCGCTAGCATTTAATCATTTAGGTGATCTATTTGTGGTGGGCGGGGATTATCAGCAACGGGATAAGTATGATGCGAATATGGTCTATAGAAGGGGCTATGTATGGCATAAAGCGCCGGGTACGACACCTGGCCTACGCACGGCCATGGTGTGCTATGAAGAAACCTGTATTGCCACAGGCAAACTTTCGAGTGATATTTCCCGTGACCACGGTTATAGCTGGCAACCACTGCTAATCAATGGTCAGGCTCAGGGCTTCTTCACCCTAGCGATTGACGGTAATACTTTGGTGGCAGGGGGCCATGGTGGTCGAGTCGCCGTGTATACTTTTGAATAGTCGCTCCTGATTAGCAAAAGCCCAAATAAGCATTTTGTCCTATAATCGATGGGCTTTTGTTGGGGGGCTAGCCCAAAATAAGATACATAATAAGAGCACCCACGCAGCCACCAATCAAGGTCGCTAAGGCGAATAGCAACCACTGACTGTATAGAGATACTTTTTGCATCTGAGCATGAGTGGGCTTTGGGATCACCTGCAATTGTTTCTGTTCCACTTCAAAGACGGCACATAATCCCAATAGGGTTTCGTTAGAGGCACTGCCCTCTTTCTCTACTCGCTGAACTGTACGTAAACTAATAGCACAGGCATCCGCTAAGTGCTGTTGAGTCCAGCCCTTAGATTGGCGCAATTCTTTTACTGTTATCGCATTAATCTCCATGTTCGACTCCGCTAGCTCCCTTAGTTTTATTTAGCATTTGCCTAACCAGTAAACTGGTGTACTAGCCAAGCAGCTAAGCCGCCAAAAACCATACCGGCGACAAAGAACATGAATATGCGCTTGAGCGCTGACTTACTGTCCATGTTGAGATACGCTTTAGTTTCGGTCGCCATATACTTGCCATTTTTATATAGGGTGCATACAACGGTTGCAGTGAGCAAGCTACTGACTTCAAAAGTCACTTGGTAGTCATTGCCCAAATAACAAAATTCGTGAGCGCTTTTCATCCCAAGGTTACGCTTTTCGGTGATCAGTTCATCATTGACATAAATAGTTTCTTTACCAGTAAAACCTGAACCGTGGGCGGTTATACGTACCTCTTCATCGTTGAAGTAGTACCAATATCCATTTGCAATCGTGACCGTGTCCATTGTTGTGTCCATTTTGTGTCGAGTGATTGATTGTTCCATATTTGCTCCTTGCTATGTTGACAGTTGAATTTGACGAGAGCAAGTTCAGCATAAATTTTGTTCGGTGACGGCGTCATGAATGTGACAGGCGTAAAAAAGGCATATGACACTTAAAGTGTCATATGCCTAATTGATTGTAATTAAGATGCTTTTGCTTAATATGCTATCAATGGTAAAGGAGGTCGTTAGTTCGCTAAGGTTTTGGCGTTTGTCACTATAGCCTCAGCTTCTTGCATAACGCTTACCGTTAATCCGTTCGATTATTTGGGTCGCGTTGAGGTCGTGGATCACGTTGATCACCGTTGCTGGGGCGTCGGTAACCGCACCAATAATCACTAAGATGGGGATCACCTCTATCGGTAAGCCTAACGTGGTGACGATAAATATCTCGCCAAGAAAAGCCCCGCCTGGCACGCCGCCAATCACAAAGGCTGAGAGGACAGAAATCAGTACCGTTAGCGCAAAGATATCTGCAGTAAAATCCAATCCGAGAATCGAGTAGATAAACACAATTTTAAGGGCCGTGGTCATGGCTGCGCCGCCCTTGTTTAGGTTTACCAGTAAGGGCAGACAGATATCGGCAATCTCCTCTCTAATGCCCATCTTATTAGCGGCGCGAATATTGACAGGTAGTGATGCAAGGGAGGAGCTTGTTCCTAATGCCGTCGCTGATGGCTCAATGGCGTTGCGCCAAAATTGCTTAATGCCATTAATGCCACCGCCTAACCAGGCGTATAGCGTGCTACCAAGGGTGTAGTAGAGTGCGGCAGCGATAAAAAACAGGCCGATAGCACGGGCAAATGTACTCAAGAGTTCGGTATCTTGGCTGGCCATCGTCGATGCAAAGTAGGCGCCGAGTCCCACTGGTGCAACGATCATTAAAATAGAGACGATTTTCATGATCACGGTATTTAAGCTATCGAGCATGGCCGAGACCTTCTCGCCATCCTTTCCTGACTGCCCAATAGCAATGCCTGAAATAACTGACATGATAATCAGTGCCAGAATGTTGGACTTAGACAGCAAACCAACAAAGTCGTTGGTGGTCAGCAGGTTAACAAAATCCATGCTTCCAGAGCCAGTGCTCACTTGTTGATGCAGATCTAGGGTTACCCCTTGTGCTGGGTCGTAAATAGAAGCGAGGCCGATAATTCCTATTGTTGGGATAATCGCCATAACAATAGAGACCATGAAAATGGTCACTAGGATCACACCGAGTTTTTTTAAGTCTGTCATACGGGCGATAGAGGAGGTGACGCTAATCGCCACTAATGGCACGATAATCATAAACAGTAAGTTTAGAAATATCTGGCCCAAGGGCTTTAGCTTAAGGGCAAACACTGGAAAGAGGATCCCAATCAGTCCTCCTAGCATCAAAGCCGAAAGTAAGATAATAGAGGAGCGATAGGGCTTAATTTTTTGCCACATAAAGTCATTCCATTTGTGAGCTATACCCATAGAAGGCTTATACTGGTTGGTATTAGCTTTTTCGCAGACGAAAGCGAATAGGGATAGATAAACTATAGGTCAACAGTAGATAGACAGGCGAACAAGGTAAAAAAAAAGCCCCAAACATTGCTGTTTAGGGCTGTAAGGCTAACCACTCTAGCGGTTAGCGAGTCATCTCAGATAATTACAAGCTGTAGTAAAGCTCGAATTCAACTGGGTGAGTAGTTTGGTTGATACGCTCAACGTCTGCAGACTTAAGTGTGATGTAAGAATCGATAAAGTCGTTAGTGAATACGTCGCCACGAGTCAAGAACTCACGGTCAGCGTCTAGACACTCAAGTGCATTTTCTAGTGAAGTGGCAACTGTTGGGATTTCAGCCGCTTCTTCTGCTGGAAGATCATATAGATCTTTGTCCATTGCCTCACCTGGGTGGATCTTGTTTTGGATGCCGTCAAGGCCCGCCATTAGCATTGCAGAGAATGCTAAGTATGGGTTTGCTACTGGGTCACCAAAACGGATTTCGATACGACGACCTTTTGCACTTGGTACCACTGGGATACGGATAGAAGCAGAGCGGTTAGCTGCTGAGTAAGCAAGCATAACTGGCGCTTCGAAGTGTGGTACAAGGCGCTTATATGAGTTTGTCGATGGGTTAGCAAATGCGTTGATTGCGCGAGCATGCTTAATAACACCACCGATGTAAAATAGTGCTGTTTCGCTCAATCCGCCATACTTGTCACCAGCGAATAAGTTCACGCCGTCTTTTGCAAGAGACTGATGCACGTGCATACCGCTACCGTTGTCACCAACGATTGGTTTAGGCATGAATGTCGCAGTCTTGTTGTAAGCGTGAGCAACGTTATGTACAACATACTTAAGTACCTGAACTTCGTCGGCCTTCAGTGTTAGTGTATTGAAACGTGTTGCGATTTCGTTCTGGCCCGCTGTAGCAACTTCATGGTGGTGTGCTTCAACAACTTGGCCCATCTCTTCTAGTACTAAACACATAGCACTACGGATATCTTGTGATGAATCTACTGGTGCTACTGGGAAGTAACCGCCTTTAACGCCTGGACGGTGACCCTTGTTGCCATTTTCATAGCTGGTACCTGAGTTCCAAGCCGCTTCTTCAGCGTCAACCTTGTAGAAACAACCCGACATGTCAGCGCCGAACTTGACATCGTCAAATAGGAAGAATTCTGGCTCTGGACCAACCAATACTGTATCGGCAATACCTGTTGAACGTAGGTAATCTTCAGCTTTCTTTGCAATTGAACGTGGGTCACGGTTATAACCTGTCATTGTGCCAGGGTTTAGGATGTCACAACGAATGTTTGCAGTCGTTTCAGCGGTAAAAGGGTCAAGAACAAAGCTTGCTGGATCAGGCATCAATACCATGTCTGATTCGTTAATGCCTTTCCAACCTGAGATTGAAGAACCGTCAAACATTTTACCGTCTTCAAAAAAGTCAGCATCAACTTGGTGAGTTGGGATTGTAACGTGCTGCTCTTTACCTATCGTATCGGTAAAACGTAAATCAACAAACTTAACTTCTAACTCTTTTAGTTGTTGTAAAACTGATTCTGCTGACATTCTAAAGTCTCCGAGTAGGGTAAAGGGTCGTCCCTTTGTTTTATCTTTAATATTTAGCGCTTAATGCGATTATGGTCTTCATATAGCGAGACTCGTGCCAACTCTTTAACTTGTTGAATATTATGAGTTAGTCGTTTCTTGGCTTTGTTGGTAACTTCTTTGTCGCACTATTTTGGTGCGACCAATGGATCAATGTGGTGCGCGCTATAACAGTGCAGTTGCCATTTGTCTTGCAGATACTTAATTGGCATCTCGTTTAAAATCGGTACACAGAATAACTAAGCTATGACCAATTTTATAGGGGATAAGTCAAGGAAATAACATTGGATTTTCAATAAGTGTTATTGGGATTAAAGACAGTCATTTAACCGCAGGATTATTGAGCGTGTTTTAGCTACTTATAGATCTGAAATCGTCGCCTAAAACAGCCAAAGTGTTGGATATAGCGAGGAGGTTTAAGCTGGCTGACACGATTAGTCTAGTGTGGGTAAAGTATAAAAAAGTGTATAAAAAGCGGACGTTAGAGCGAAAAAAAGCAATGCGAAAGAGTTATTTTTAACGATTGGTTAAAAATAATCCTGTGAGATAACGTCGAGCTAGAGTAGAATGTCACGCTTTTTATTGCAACTACTATACTAGATTGGTTTTAGTTGTTGTCAGTAACCCCCCCTATATTTTATACCGATGGTAAGAGGTTTAGCCGTGTTAGAGAATTTACGTAACATCGCCATTATTGCACACGTTGACCATGGTAAGACTACCTTGGTTGATAAGTTGCTGGCGCAGTCAGGAACCCTTGAGTCTCGAGGAGAAGCCACTGAGCGGGTGATGGATTCAAATGATCTTGAAAAGGAACGTGGTATCACGATTCTGGCCAAGAACACTGCCATCAAGTGGAACGATTACCGTATCAACATCGTTGATACTCCTGGTCACGCCGATTTCGGTGGTGAGGTAGAGCGTGTTCTATCTATGGTTGACTCAGTATTACTACTAGTTGACGCAGTAGATGGTCCAATGCCACAGACTCGCTTCGTGACTAAGAAAGCTTTCGCTCAAGGCCTAAAGCCAATCGTTGTTATTAACAAGATTGACCGTCCAGGCGCACGTCCAGATTGGGTTATTGACCAAGTATTTGACTTGTTCGACAACCTAGGTGCGACTGATGAGCAACTAGATTTCCCAATCGTTTATGCTTCTGCGCTAAACGGTTTTGCAACACTAGATCCAGACGAAACTAGCGCTGATATGACGCCGCTATTCGAAACGATCGTTGAAAAAGTTTCTTCACCAGATGCTGATGCTGAAGGTGATTTCCAGATGCAAATTTCGCAAATCGACTACAACTCATACGTGGGTGTTATCGGTATTGGCCGCATCAAGCGTGGTAGTGTTAAAACTAACCAGCAAGTGACCATTATTGGCGCAGACGGCAAGAAGCGTAACGGTAAAGTAGGCCAAGTATTAGGTTACATGGGTCTTGAGCGTCACGAAGTTGCTGATGCAACAGCAGGCGACATCGTTGCGATTACTGGTCTTGGCCAATTGCTAATTTCTGACACTGTTTGTGCAACTACTAACGTAGAAGCATTGCCTCCATTGTCTGTTGATGAACCAACACTAACCATGACTTTCCAGGTGAACACTTCTCCGTTCGCTGGTAAAGAAGGTAAGTATGTTACTTCACGTAATATTCTTGAGCGTTTACAGCAAGAACTAGTACACAACGTAGCACTACGCGTTGAAGAAACTGACAGCCCAGATCGTTTCCGCGTATCAGGCCGTGGTGAACTTCACCTTTCAATCTTGATTGAAAACATGCGTCGTGAAGGTTATGAGCTAGCTGTATCTCGTCCAGAAGTTATCGTAAAAGAGATCGATGGCGAGATGTGTGAGCCGTTCGAAACACTAACTGTTGACGTTGAAGAGCAACATCAAGGTGCCGTGATCGAGAAGCTTGGTATCCGTAAGGGTGACATGAAGGACATGCAGTTAGATGGTAAGGGTCGTGTACGTATCGACTTCGTTATCCCTAGCCGTGGTCTAATCGGTTTCCAAACTGAATTCATGACAGCGACTTCTGGTACTGGTCTAATTTACCATTCATTCGACCACTACGGTCCATTGAAAGGTGGTGATATTGGTCAACGTGCACGTGGTGTATTGATCTCTAACGCTACTGGTAAAGCACTAACATTCGCACTATTCGGTCTACAAGAGCGTGGTCGTCTGTTTATTACTCACGCATCAGAAGTATACGAAGGTCAAGTAGTTGGTCTTCATGCACGTGCTAACGACCTAACAGTTAACTGTTTGAAAGGTAAGCAGCTAACTAACATGCGTGCATCTGGTACTGACGAAGCTCAGGTACTAACTCCGCATATCGAAATGACACTAGAGCAAGCGCTTGAGTTCATCGATGATGACGAATTAGTAGAAGTAACGCCACTGAACATCCGTGTTCGTAAGCGTTTCTTGACTGAAAACGAACGTAAGCGTCATAACCGTAAGTAATGACCGCGTTTAGCTTCAACCCTTAATGGGTTAAGTATTAAAAAGGCCCTGAGCATGCAAATGTTCAGGGCCTTTTTGTTGTCTGTAGTTTTGTATTTTAGTGCTGTTGCTCACTCTACCCCGCTATTTTGCAGTTGCCCCCTCAATAATCAATGCTTTTAGGCTAGGCTCACAACTCGCTTTAGAGTGTGAATCTCCACTAGCTTATCAGTTCGCCTCAAGCGCTAGCGCTCACTAATTTAGCGATAAATGAATCCAGATAGCAAAAATAAGAATGCGCTAATACTCATTTGGAGGTATGACGGTTACGACACATTTTTTCTAGCAGATTTGCCGTAATTTAGTTGCAGCTTTAGTAACTTGCATTGCCAATTTACAAAGCATTGCAGCGAATGCTGCAGACAATTTTGAGCCGCTATTTGGCTTGCTAAGCGCATTTTTGAATTGAGTTCTAGTTAACTCTATTGGAGAAAGTTGTGGAATTTCTACTTTTTTGCCTAATTTTTATTACATGTTTCTTGGTGGCTTTTAAGCCACATAAACAAAGAATGGCGCACATTTTTTTAGCTCTAAGCATTTTAATGAGCATGGGGATTTGGTTGATGGCGACTTGGGGCATGCTAGTTCCTGCCGGTAACTTGTGAGAACACGAAGATGAATGAATTAACGTTAAACAGAATTGTGTCGCTGGCGGCATTGGCACTTATAGCTTTGCCTGTGGGTATTGCCTGTATCATCTTAGGTTTTGGAATGGGTGATACCCCGTGTATTCTTTGCTGGCAAGAGCGTACAGCAATGGTGCTGGTATCGCTAATTGCGATTTTTATCATGCGTTACGGCTTAAAGCCAAAGTATATTGGTGCACTGATTATTACCGCTGTATACGGCTTATGGGCGGGCTACCGTCATAGTTCGGCACATATTCTGCGTGATATTGGCCAAGGCTTTGGCCCGGCTATTTTTGGCGTACACACTTATGTGTGGGTGATTGTGGTCTTTGCGATTATCTTATTGTTTGCTGGCGTATTAATGCTGCTACAAGGCGATAAGCTAGTTGAGAAGAGCGATAGCAGTGAATGGAGCCTATTGAACAAGATCACTGTAAATGTGTTCTTAGTGATTATTGGCTTCAACATTGTGCAAGCATTCACGCAAACAGGACCATTCCCATATATTGGTCAAAGCGACCCTGTTCGTATGACATTTGATTCAGAGAAAACAATTTGGTCAACGGCTAACTGGCCTACATTGTCAAAGTTATCAGCCCGTGGTGCTTACTCAATCGAGAAGCCTGACTTTGCGGCTATGACAAAGAATGATGCGACTAAAGTGACGGCTAACGGCGAATTAACTGCGCTTGATAGTGTTACTTTGCCGGCGGAGATCTTCGGTCTAGCGACAGGTATTAGCTATAACCCACAAAGCCAGTTATTTGCAGTGGTTACCAGTAATAACTGGGTTTATTTCTTAAATGCAGAACTGACTGAAATTTTGGCTAAGGTGCAAATTGATGCAGCATTCTCTGCTGAAATATCAAACCTAGCCGGTGTGACGTTTGATGGCGAAACCTCGGTGTTGGTGACAGCAGATCATAAGAGTTTTGTACGCGTTGAGTACGACCCTAGCGTGAAGTTTGATGATACTTACGGTCGATTCGTCGAAGGAACCGATGGCGTTCGTGAACTTAAGCGCAGCCGCTTTGCGACAGTGCGTGCTAAGTACAACTACGTTGCTAACGTTGGTTGGGATGCGAACACTCAAGAGTACTTAATGGTGACTTTGCCAGATCTTAAGCGTAATAACTTTGTGGTTTCACGTTTAAGCGGTAAAGACTACGAGCTAAATAGCGAAGCTATTATTAGCATCGACGCTCAGGCTTACCCGAATATAACCGGTATTAGCGTGGCAGACGATAAAGCTTACTTACTTAGCCATTCTGGTCAGCAAATGTTAACCATGGATTTGGCTTCAAATACCGTTGTTGCGGCTAGCGATATTGCGGGTCTGACTAACCCACAAGCGATGACAGTTGTGAATGGTGAGTTTGCAGTATTAGATGCAACAGAAGGTAATAACCGCGTTAACTTCTACCAAGTTCAGCAGTAATTATTTACTGCTTATTTAGAGTGAGAGTGAAGCCCTTAATCTATGGTTAAGGGCTTTTTGCATTGTTTCAGGCAAGTCCTTACTCATACCGATAACGATTTACTGTGAATCACATAAATCCTAGTGCAATCACTCACAGGCTGATTAAGTTTGGCAATACTAATTTATACTGATTGGTATGAGACTAATTGGTATAATCCGTGAAAACCTCGAGTAGCTGTAAACAAGCAGCTGTAGAGCACCCTCTATTAAATCGCTAATAAAATTAAAGGTTGTAACCATGAAGCGGATCTTATCCATTCAATCCCATGTGGTATTTGGCTGCGCAGGAAACAGTAGCGCCGTATTCCCAATGCGTCGTCTCGGTATGGAGGTGTGGCCAATTAACACGGTGCAGTTCTCTAACCATACTCAGTATGCACAAGGATGGACGGGAACTGTCATGCCTGCGGGTCAGATCACCGAGTTGGTACAAGGGTTAGACAATATCGGTAAACTGCAAACCTGTGATGCCATTCTCAGTGGCTATCTTGGCAGTGCAGAGCAAGGTGGTGAAATTGTCGCAGCCGTGAAAAAGATGAAAGCCCTCAATCCTAATGCGATTTACTTCTGCGATCCTGTGATGGGCCACCCAGAGAAGGGCTGCATCGTTGCGCCGGGCGTGCAAGAGTTCCTAAAAACTCAAGCTTTGGCTGAAGCCGATATTATCGCGCCTAACCTGTTAGAGCTGGAAACGCTCACAGATAGAGAGTTGCATAATCTGGACGAGGTGATAAATGCGTGTGAATGCTTGCTAGAAAAAGGGCTTGAGATGGTAGTCGTGAAGCACCTTGCTAAGGCCGCCACTTGCCAAGAGCAGTTTGAGATGTTGCTGGTGACCAAGGCTGGCAGTTACTTAATCTCTCGTCCTTTATATGAATTTGAAAAGCAACCTGTGGGCGTCGGTGACTTAATCAGTGGCTTGATGTTGGCTAATCTGCAAGCTGGTTTTAGCCCAGTTGAAGCATTTGAGCGCACTAATGCCTCAGTGGATGCTGTACTGCTAGAGACCTTTAACCAAGGCGCTTATGAGCTACAATTAATTGGCGCGCAGGATGCCATTGCATCGCCGGTAATTAAGGCGCACGCCAAGCGAGTAAACTAACTCAAGCTCATTAGTATAAGAGTTAAGAGGCGGAATTTAATGAGCCTACTCCATTCAGGGAGCAGGCTCTTTTCTTAGCCATTACCGTAAGCGCTGCGCTAGTCTTTAGTCGTCTTTGCTTTAAAAGAAGGGCCTAGATCCTAGGACGCTGCGCTTCGAGGGCGGGCTAAAGCCCTACTAGGAACAGCAAAAGAAAAAAGCATCACCAGTACTCTTTCTTAGCTTCCCGCTTTTCCGTCTTTGCTTTCACCATCTTTAAACCGTCTCAGCCTTTCCCTGCTTTACCCCATCTTTTCCGTAAGCGCAGCGTTCCGTAAGGCCGCAGGCCGTTCGTCTTGTACTGTCTTAGCCTTTCCTAGAGCCTGCTTTTCCTAGGACCTAGGACCTTCTATCAATGCCCAATCCTATCTAGATGTTGAATCAAATACATCCGCGCCTCAACGGGCGTTTCGCTGTGCCAGAAGCCTGCTAGATAAGCGATAAGCGGTAGCAGGAACATGATGGTTAGTAGCATAACCGTTAAGCCTCGTGCTGAAAGCTTCCAACCGTTGCGAGTACTAAACTGTAGCGCTTCTTTCTTAGGACAAGCCGATATACAACGCATACAGGCTTGGCACTCATCTGAGCGAATGTTGATTTGGTTATGCACCTTGATATTAGCTGGGCAGGCACGGCTGCACTTGTCGCAACTCATGCCTTTAGTCTCAATCAAGCAGTGCTTGGTATTACGACGGATCTTGAATGGACTAAGAAAGCTCAGTAGCCCTAAAAGCGCACCATAAGGGCAGATGTAGCGACAAAACCCTTGGCGACGCCAAGCTGCAAGCCCAAGAATAAAGCCGAAACAGATTAAGGTCACGAGCCCTGGAGTGATAAAAAACAGTGCCATCTTGAGATCGGCAATCTTGTGGTAATTACTGTTCAGGTAGCCGGGAATACTCATGGTTGGCATGCCGACGATGATGTACAGCAAGGCCAGTAATAGCAGGTATTTTATCATCCGCAGTGGCCAGTCTATCCAAGCCGGTGGCAATAGCTCCTGCTTAATAAAACGTTTTCTGAGTTTATAGAGATATTCTCCTGCCAAGCCCAGTGGGCAGGCCCAGCCGCAGAAGGCGCGCTTACACAGCAGGCCTGTTAGTAATACCACGGTTAGCATGACCGCTGCAGCAGGGTGGTTTTGATCCCAGATCCCTAAACTTAAAATCGCCTTGATCTCGATGCCGCCAGCAATCGGCAAGAAGGCATCGCCCACATCGGGGCGCATTAACCACGGAGTGATCCCTGATTTTAATAACGCAGCATTAACAGCAAATTGTACGCCAACCAATAGCATTGAAAGTGCCAGAAGATGCTGAACACCATCTCGTAGGTTATTGGCCCTCATATCGCCTTGAGCGACCTTTGGTTGGAATTTGTAGACTAAGCCTATGATAACGACTGCAATGGCTAGTGCGGCGATTAACGGCCAATAAAGACTGGAGATAATGGCTCCTGTAATTAATAGGCCTGTAATCAGTGCCCCCCATTTCTTGCCACTCCAATAGATAAGACTAACGCTGTAGGTTAGTGCTAGGGCAAGGGTTAAGGATTCGATAAAGCTCATATGAGTATCTGTTCAATTGTTATTGATACTAGTGTGAAACTTTTTTTGAGAATTGGTTCTGAAGGGGTTGTTAGCTTGTGGACGAGATCTAAAAATTAAGATTTGAGCGTTGAAAATATCGCACTAGCTCACAAGTTTGGTTCCTAAGAGTTCATACCTAGGAACCAAACTTTAGTCATTACTTATTTACCTTCGAGCGAGGCAATAAACTTGTTCGATTCATTAATCGACTTGTTCATCTCTTTAATTAGACCAGAGATATCAGTCTGTAGGCTAGCAAACTCGCCTTTAATGGCGCCAATGGCTTGGGCATTAAGGTTATGCTTTAAATACAGCATATTATCTTTCATTGCGACGAGTACTGGTTCCATCTTGCTCTCGGCGCGGCGCATACTCTTAACCAATTGAGTGTATGAACGCTCAGTTTCTCTTAGCTTGCTTTCGCTGTTACGACGTAGACTGGCTTTGCTGATCTCACCGATCTCGGTTTGCCACTCGTCAAATAGCGCTTCGGCAACATCTTCTACCTTGTCGATACGATTAGTGACATCATCGGCCGCGTCTTGTGCCGACTCATATTCGTCTTTGGCCTTGTTATAGGCACTTTCTAAATCACCACCATCGTGGTTAAGCAGTGCCTGCATCTCTTCAAGCGCCGAGCTGAACTGCTCCTGCGCCTCCTCTTGAGATTCTTTAGCATCTTCGACACGGTCAACCATGATATCGCGCTTGTGATAACCGACTTTCTCCATGGCACCGTAATAAGCACTCTGGCAGCCACCCAGTAGCAGGCTAGTGCCAAGAATCGTTGTGGTGATTAGTTTTTTCATCTTCTTTTATCCCTGAAAATTCGGTGAGTGACTACGAGCGGTATCTAGCTGCGTCAACAATGCACCAAATGTGTAAAGGTATTGCGATAATTAAAAATATGCCTAATGTGAATGAAGCAATACCGTATGCTGCATAGGTGGTTAAACAAAAGAGAATGGCAGCGAGTATGCGCCCCTGAACGAGTTGGCCTAATCCAGCGAAGAAAAAGCTCGCGATTGCGGCAATAACATTGCCTGAAGAACCTTGTTGAGACATGAATTCAATCCTTATGCTTGTAAAGAGAAGGTTATAAGCTTTATTGTACCAAGATAGTGATTCGCAGATCATTTATCGTCTAATAGATTAAGACCAACTTTAACAGAATCAAGAGTAACAAGTGAAAAATAAGATTGTGATAAATCAGGTTCGTTCTTTTTTACTGAGTATTTGGGCATTTTTCTTACATCTACTCAGTCGTTTTAAAGAGGACCAAGTCAATATCAAGGCTGGACACTTAGCCTATGTCACCCTGTTATCACTGGTGCCGATAGTGGCGGTGATGTTTTCTATGTTGTCGGCGTTCCCAGTTTTTTCAGGCATTCGGGAAAAGTTAGAAGCGTTCGTTTACAACAATTTTCTACCAGCCGCTGGTGATACGGTGCAGATCTACATTAATGAGTTTGTCGCCAATGCCTCTAAGGGCACCAGCGTGGGTATCGCCGCCTTAGTGGTGGTGGCATTGATGCTGATCTCGGCTATCGATAAGGCACTAAACAGTATCTGGCGCACTAAAGAGAAGCGTCAGGCGGCGGTGTCGTTTTCCATGTACTGGATGGTGTTGACCTTAGGGCCCGTGCTGGTGGGGGCAAGTTTAGTTGCAACATCTTACATAGTGTCGTTAAAGGTGTTCAATACTTCAGAGCTCTCAGGGGTGGTACCAATACTGATTGAGCGCCTGCCTATGCTGTTTTCTGTCGCGGCCTTCCTACTCTTGTATATGGTTGTACCAATTAAGAAGGTGAAATTCTTACATGCATTACTAGGTGCACTGGTCGCTGCCATGTTGTTTGAATTGGGCAAGAAGGGTTTCGCATACTACGTGACTCAGTTCCCGAGCTACGAGGCGATCTACGGCGCCCTAGCGACAATACCCATTTTATTTGTGTGGGTTTATGTGTCTTGGGTGATCGTGCTGGTGGGGGCGGAAATCACCGCCGGATTACCGGAGTACCTGCATGAGTGTCAGCTGATCCGGGAAAAAGTATTAGCCGAGGATGAGGCTGAAGAGTTGGCGCAAGATTCAAAACAGGTTAGCCAAATCGAGCAAACGAGTGAACAAACGCGCGAGCCAGCTCCTGATAAGCAGGCCGAGTCTGCCGATAGGGATAAGTAGGGCGAGTGCCTATTGCGCAGCCCAAAGCCTTTCGTCGAGTCTGGCTGGATGTCGGCGATACGCATCAGCTGTATGTGGCGCAGTATGGTAATCCCGATGGGATCCCGCTGTTGTATCTGCATGGCGGGCCCGGCGCAGGTTGTAGTACTGAAGAGTTAAAGCTATTCGATCTGTCTGTTTATCAGGTTATTTTACTTGATCAGCGTGGTGCTGGACGCTCTCGCCCTCGCGGAGAACTCAAACATAATAACCTCTCCAGTTTACTGGACGATATCGAGCGAGTGCGCTGCTGGCTTAATATCTCTCAATGGATGCTGGCTGGAGGCTCATTTGGCGCAACCTTGGCGCTACTGTATTCGGCTTACTATCCAAGCCGGGTGATCTCGCAAGTACTGTGGGGCTTATTTATTCCTAACCCCGCGGGCATCGAATGGCTCTACTGTAATAGCGGCGCCGCCCGTTTGTTCAAAGATGAATATAGGGCCTTTGCTGATGGTGTAGACCCTCAACAGTTAACAACTTTACTCACAAGTTATCGTTCCAGATTAGAAGATGAGTGCCAAGACGTTCGTCACTCTGCTACAGAGCGCTGGATCAGTTGGGAGATGGCTTTAGCCTATCCAGGCTTTATGGTCAGTGAGATAAATGCGCCCTTCAGTCAGTCTCTAGCAAGCATTGAGCTTTATTATGTAGCTAATGATTACTTTGGTGCATTTGAAAAGCTCATCGTTCAATTGCCTTTGATTCAGAGCCAGACCTATGTACTTCAAGGAGAGATGGACTGGGTGTGTCCTTTTAAGGTATTGCAGAATTTCTTTAAGGGCAGGGCAAGTCAACTGATCGAGGTGACGGAGATTAAAGGTGGGTATCATGCTTTGGCCGATGTTAAGATGGCGAAAGCGGTAATGAACGCCATACGGGAAATGGCTAAACAATAAAAAAGGAAATTATAGACGCTATGAAAAAACTGATCCTTGTAGGCTTAACTATGGGCTTAACTATGAGCCTAACGGCTTGTACTTCAACAGAAAAAACCGCAGAGGCAGAAGTCGCAGTCAAAGCGCCTGACAGTGTGGATTTAGGTGGTTTGTCTAACGAAGAAGCCACCACTAAGCTGCTAGAAGCACTGTTGAATAAGAGTTATTTGGCATCTCGCGCAGGCCCAAATGGTGTGGCGGTCAATTTTGATAATAGCCAATTTATTCTGCAGCCTAGTATCAATCCTGATGGTATCGATCGCATCATGATGAATCGCTTCTATGCCATTCATCCTAAGTATGTGGGTAGCAAAGAGATGCTATTGATGATCGGCACCTTGAACCAAAAGCTAAATTTTGCCAAGTTTGTTATTCGTGACCAAGGCGCGGTGATTCAGGTGCAAGGCGCAGCAACATTTGTCGACACCATCACCATGGAAGAGCTACGTCGCTTTATCCTTTGGATAGATGAAGGTTTGCGTCAGGTTGGTGAGTCATTGCCAGAAGGCGCTGAAGACGTGATTAAGCCTATTCCTGTGATGCAGAATATTCAGTCTATTTAAAGAAGGTTCTAGGAAAAGCTGATAAAGGTTCTAGGTGCTAGGAAAGGCTGAGACGATAATAGACGAACGGCCTACGGCCTTACGGCCTTACGGCCTTACGGCCTTACGGCCTTACGGCCTTACGGCCTTACGGCCTTACGGCCTTACGGCCTTACGGCCTTACGGCCTTACGGCCTTACGGCCTTACGGACGTGACTACGTCACTTACGGAAAAGCATGTTCTCTGCTGTAGGTTGGGCTTTAGCCCATCAATTCTGGTCTTTTATAGGATTTGTCGGCATAAATGCCGACCTACAGAAAGTCGAAAAGCTAAGAAGGTCCTAGGAAAGGTTAAGACGGAACAAGACAAACGGCCTACGGCCTTACGGACGTGACTAGGTCACTTACGGAACGCTGCGCTTACGGAAAGATGGGAAAAGCCGGAAAAGCTAAGAAATGGCAAAGGTGGTGCTTTTGGCTTTTGCTGTTCCTAGCAGGGCGTAGCCCGTCCTCGGAGCGAAGCGTCCTAGAACCTAGTGCCTTGTTTTAAAGCGAAGCGTTCGTCTTCGCTTTTTCATTTAAGTTATTAATTTTTTATCGGAGAGTGTTGTACGTGATTGCCCTAATTCAACGTGTGAGTGAAGCAAAAGTTGTCGTTGATGGCGCGACTATCGGTGAGATAGATAGAGGCCTATTGGTGTTACTCGGTGTTGAGCGCGAGGATAACATTGAGAAGATGCAAAAGTTGGCTACCAAGGTGATGAGCTACCGGGTGTTCTCCGATGAGAATGGCAAGATGAACCTTAATCTTGAACAAGCGGGTGGCAGTCTGTTAGTGGTATCACAATTTACTTTAGCCGCAGATACGGGGCGAGGGTTGCGTCCGAGTTTTTCAGGTGCGGGTACGCCGGAACAAGCGCGCGAACTCTATGAAGCTTTTATCGATTTTTGCAAATCCAAAGGGGTTAACACCCAAACCGGTCAATTTGCCGCAGACATGAAAGTCTCTTTGGTTAACGACGGTCCAGTGACCTTTAACCTGCAAGTCTAGGGCTTTTATGGTGAGCAGCGGATTATTTTGGATAAGCCTGTGACAGACTCAAACCATCAATCCTTGCTAAAGCAACTGCAGCAGACTTGGCATCAAACCATACCTGTTAGTGAGTTTATGCAGATAGCACCGTTGGCATTTGATGGTGAGACTTTCGAAGTCTCTGCTCCGCTAGCACCCAATATCAATCTGCACCACACCATGTTTGCCGGCAGTATTTACACCCTAATGACCTTAACGGGTTGGGGGATGTTATGGCTGCAACAAAAATTGGCAGGGCAAGAGGGCAAGAGGGCGATATTGTGTTGGCCGATGCCAATGTGCGTTATATCGCCCCCATCGACAGTCAGCCTATTGCCAAAGTGAGTTGGCCTGACTGCGATCTATCAAAACTAGCCTTAGGCCGTCGCGTAAAGGTACGGCTAGAGGTCGAGTTGTATTGTAACGACAAGCTGTGTGCCTGCTTTTCAGGCCTTTATGTCAGCAAGGGGAGGTAAGTTTATCCCGAACAGTATTAGCGCTTTGGCTGACAGCCAAGCAGATCTTTTAATGCGCCGCCATTGATCACGCACTCTAAGCCGTTAGCCGTTAAGATATCGCAGCCCTTTTGCGCGCGGATACCTGCGCCGCAATAAAGTACAAACACTTGCTGACGGTTCTCCACTTTGTGCAGCCAAGTATCTAACTTATTTAAGTTGTCTAACGGCACATTGATCGCTTGCGGCAGGTGACCACTGGCAAACTCTTGCGGTGAGCGCACATCAATCACGGTCGCACCTTCTTCTATCAACTGCCAGCATTGACTACTAGCAGGCTTGGTCGATAACTTTGATATTTGAGTGTTTAACATATCCACCTCTATTTATTATGCTGATTGATTTTGTTAGGTTTTGTTTGAAGCTAGCTGAACAAAACTTGTGCAGACATTTAAACCTTTAATTAGATTAATTTCAATAAGTTTTTTCTAATGCTGATTTAGTATGTAAATCATTTATGGCTAGAACATGAAAACTAGCAATGAAAATCAGCTATAAAAAAGACCTCCATTTTAGGAGGCCTTAGTTTATTTTTTACTTAGAATTTAGTGCGTACTGCATCTTGCAGTTAGGTTTAGCGCTGTTTTGTTTTCTTTAACCGACATGACGGCATAAATGCCGACCTACAAAGATGTTTAACTTTCCGTCTTAGCTTTAAAAGAAGGATTTAGGTTCTAGAGAGCTTCGCTTCGAGGACGGGCTGCGCCCTGCTAGAAACAGCAAAAGCCAAAAGCACCATCTTTGCCGCTTCTTAGCTTTTTCGGTCTGTCCCATCTTTTCCGTAAGCGCAGCGTTCCGTAAGTGACGTAGTCACGTCCGTAAGGCCGTAGGCCGTTCGTCTTTGCTTTTCCTAGGACCTGCTTTTCCTAGAACCTAGAACCTAGCTCTTAAACCGCTTAAAGATCAGCGAGGTGTTAATTCCGCCGAAGGCAAAGTTATTACTCATCACATAATCGGTTTCAAGCTGACGGATCTTATCTTTGATGTAATCCAGCTCGCCGCACTCAGGATCAACCTCTGTCAGATTCAGTGTCGGGGCAAACCAGCCCTCGTTCATCATCTCTATGCTCACCCAAGCCTCTAATGCCCCGCAAGCCCCCAGTGTGTGGCCGGTGTAGCTCTTGAGTGATGAGATTGGCTGCTTAGCACCAAACACCGCATGCGTGGCCTGTGTCTCGGCGATATCGCCGCGATCGGTCGCGGTGCCGTGGGCATTCACATAACCAATCTTATCGGCGTCGATGGCGGCATCTTTCAGGGCTAAGCGAATCGCAGTTTCCATGGTTTCACTATTGGGTTGCGTCACATGCAGGCCGTCGGCATTGGTACCAAAGCCAACTATTTCGGCATAGATCTTGGCGCCGCGAGCCTTGGCATGTTCCAGCTCTTCTAGCACTAGCGTGCAGGCGCCTTCGCCAATCACTAGGCCATCACGGCTCTTATCAAAGGGACGCGGCGTCTCGGTTGGCGTGTCATTTTTGGTGCTGGTGGCAAATAAGGTATCGAAGACCACGGCTTCGGTTGGGCACAGCTCTTCGCCGCCGCCGGCCAGCATTAAGTCTTGCTGGCCATACTTAATGGCTTCATAGGCATAACCTATGCCTTGGCTGCCTGAGGTACAGGCGCTGCTGGTGGTATGCACTCGGCCTTTGAGGCCAAAGAAAACCCCAACGTTAACCGCCGTGGTGTGTGCCATCATGCGGATATAGCTGGTGGCGGTAACACCCGACATATCGCCATCTTTAAGCATGTCACCGAATGCGACGATAGGATCGGTACTGCCCGTGGATGAACCGTAAGCGATACCCATGGCACCCGATGTCACCACAGGATCATCAAGCAAGTTAGCATCAATCAGTGCAAGCTCGCTGGCACGGGTCGCCATAATCGACACCCGCCCCATGGAGCGGATCTTTTTACGTTTGTAGTGGCTTGGCACTTCAAAGTCAGTAATAGGGGCGGCTAAACGGGTATGCAGATCGGCAAACCTGTCCCATTCGTCCATACGCACCACGCAGTTTTTCTGCGCTTTCAAGCTGTCAGCAATCGTTGGCCAATCATGGCCGAGGGCTGAAATACCGCCAACGCCAGTGATCACGACGCGGCGAGGAAAAGTTGCTTGGCTCATATCATGCCTCCATTCACCGAGATCACTTGGCGGGTGATATAGGCGGCGTCATCTGACATCAAGTAGTTTGCTAGGCCTGCAATCTCTGAGGGTTTACCCATGCGGCGCATCGGCACTAGGTTGTTGACCATCTCTTTGGGGATATCGCTGACCATGTCGGTTTCGATAAGCCCAGGGGCGATGCAGTTTACGGTGATCTTACGCTTAGCGAGCTCTAAGGAGAGCGCCTTAGTTGCGCCAATAATTCCCGCCTTAGAGGCACTGTAGTTAACTTGACCGCGATTGCCTGCGATGCCCGATACCGAAGCAAGGGTGATGATACGTCCGCCTTGACGACCCTGTACCATAGGCATAACGGTTGGGTGGATAACGTTATAGAAACCATCTAGGTTGGTGTGCACCACGCTATCCCACTCAGATTCTGTCATCGCCGGAAACGCGGTATCGGCATTGATCCCGGCATTGAGCACCACGCCGTAATAGGCGCCGTGTTGCTCGATATCTTGCTCAATCGCTTGCTTGACTGCGGCTCTATCGGCGATATCAAACTGCAGACAGCTGACCTTAATCTCTAACTGCTCAAGCTCCGCCTTGGTGGCATCGGCGGCGGTTTGATTGCTATGAAAATGCATCGCAATGTCATGGCCTGAGGCGGCAAGTTTTAGGGCGATAGCTTTGCCTATGCCGCGGCTTGAACCGGTAATTAATACTCTTTTTGTCATACTGTTACTCCCTGCGTAGCGCCCTAGTTAGTCTGTTGTTTGTGGTTGCCTTTGTGAGGCGAATTATGACTGAGTGGGTACGCAGCACCTTGGTATTTTTATCGATAAATTACTGAGTCGACTCGGCAATGTAGGCTAAGGCATCTTGTGGCTGGAACACATTCACATTGGCTTCGGCCACGACCTCTTGGTTATGTAAAATTTGGCAGTCAAATACCGCTAAACCTGACTCCTCTTGGTAGAGGCGAGTCACTCGGGTTTGATAGCTTTGTCCAAGCTCAAATTGTGGGATATGCATCTTCAGCTTACGGCTTCCCAGCAAGAATCCCACTCGAATAATGTCATCGCGTAGATGGGCTTCTACGCCTGCCAGTGCCGCGATGCTTTGTGCCATATACTCGATGCCGACATAGTTGGGCACGCCATTGAGGTTGGCATCGAAATAGGCGCTTGAGGCCGAAATATCTGTCTGAGTCAGCAAGCTATCATGGCTATAGTGCAGTAGCTGGCTGATTAAGATCATCGGCTGGCGATGGGGAATAAACTTTTCCACCTCTTGCTCGGCAAGCCTAGTGACATCGAACTTAGTCACATCACACTTGTTTGCATCACACGGAGTTACATCAAGCATCTTGGTTTGTCTCTGTTGAGTCATTGTCTATATTTTTTAGCGCTTCGCGACTTGAGCTGTTACGGCTCAAGATCAGGCTAGCATTACTGCCACCAAAGGCAAAAGAGTTACTCATTACGTGATTAATACTGGCCTGTTGCCCTTTTGCGACTAGCGGCAGGCTTGGGTCATTAGGATCTTGCTTCCCATCCCACACCTGCGGTGGCAATTGCTGGTGAGTATTGTAATCACTGAGCAGTAGATAGCAAAACGCTGCTTCTATCGCACCCGCAGCGCCTAAAGTATGGCCCGTGAGTGGTTTGGTTGAACTCGCGGCAGGCAAGTTATTGCTAAAGACTTGATGTACAGCGCGGCTCTCCATGGCGTCATTTTTAGGTGTCGCAGTGCCATGCAGGTTGAGGTAATCGATCTGCTCAGGCTTAAGATTTGCCATGGTAAGGGCGGCTTGCATCGCATTGACTGCGCCTCTGCCTTCTGGATGCGGTGCTGAGATATGGTGGGCATCGCTAGACTCGCCAATGCCACTGAGAATTATCACTTTCTCCTCACCATCTTTCGCTGTTTTTTCAGGAGCAAGCTTCTCTAGTGTAACTTTCTCTAAAAGAAAGAGGGCGCCACCTTCGCCGATATTGATACCATCACGATTAGCGCTAAAGGGTTGGCAATGGCCGCTAGATATGGATTCGAGCGAGTAAAAGCCGTTAAGGGTGAGCTTACACAGGGTATCGATACCACCGACAATCACCATATCGCAGATCTCGGCATCGATAAGGCGCTTGGCGCTGGCAAAGACCTTGGCGCTAGAGGAGCAAGCTGTCGATACGGTATAGCAAGGGCCTGTTAACTCAAAGTAGGCTTGCAAAAACTGGCTCGTATCCCCAAGTTCTTGCTTGGCATAATCATACTCTTTTGGAAACTCGCCATGAGTTTCATGCTCACTAAGCGCAGCTTCGCCGGTGGCAATGCCTGAGGTACTGGTACCGATAATAATACCGATTCGTTCACATCCGTAGCGTGCCTTAGCTTGCTCAACGGCTTGCTCTATCTGCCGAGCAATCAACAGAGTAAGCTGGTTATTACGGGTATCAAACCGCTTTAAGGCTGATGGGATCACAGGCAGCTCTACATCGACTTGGCCAACTAGTACAGGGTGTTCAAATAGCAGATCGTCACGCCACTGCATGCCTGCGATACTGGCTTGGACTAGATTGTCGAGCACAGCTTGCGGTGACTGACCTAGAGGGCAGCATAAACCTAGATGGGTTATCGCGATTTGTGTTGTTGAGTTCACTTAAATTTCCACTAAATCAGGTTTATAACGGGCTGATGGCCAGCTTAAAGTTTGCAGCATCAATACTTAGGCTAACATGAGCTTGCCACTTGTCTAAACTGCTATAGCGTATGGCTATTATCGGTTGGTTGTCAGCTGCTGAGTCAATCGTCCCATTTTTAGCCTTATTGTTAGCAAAGAATAGCCCGCGACACAAAGCGCTATCGCAGTCATAGCTCTGCATCTTGGCGCCTTGTAAGTGCGGGTTGACGCTCGCATCGGGCCAATAGATAAGCTGCATAATCGCTAGCAGGTATTCTGCCTTAAATTGATCGCCGAGTAGCTGACTCTGCTCACTGATCAAGGTGTTACCATCATAGGTAAGGGTAAACAGCGCCTGTCCGAGTGGGGCTAGACCAACTAGAGTTAACTGCTGCGGCTCAAGCTCTAACTGACTTAGCAGCTCGTGTTGGCTATCTTGAGTCTGGATGCTGACCTTTTGAGTGGCACTGACTGCTGTTTGGCTTACTTCCAAAAGGCTATCATCGATGAGCTTAGCCCCCAAGACTTGTTGAGTGACAGGTGCTAAGCAGTAGCTCACATCTGCTGCCAATTCGACACAGGTTTGACGCTGCAGGGTCTGGCTACAGGCTGTGATTAATAGGCAAAGGCCCACAAAGGCTAATCTTCTACTTAACTTCGACATAGCTCTACAACCATATTGAGTCGGCGCTTCGATTCGCTAACGAAAGGATTGTTGTCATCCCAAGCATATCCAGCAAGAATTGAGCAGATCATCTGCTTGATTTTCGGATCGGGCTTATCGAAGAAGATCGCTTCTTGGAAGCTGTAATCGTACCAAGCTTCGACATAGGTTCTGAAAGTATCGACCCCTTTCATCAATGGCTCTGCATAGTCCTGCTGCCAATCGACCCGCTCTCCATCGAGCTGTCTTATTACTGTTTTTGCCGCCATGGAGGCTGACTGCATCGCTATGGTTACCCCCGATGAAAATACCGGATCGAGAAACTCGCCAGCATTACCCAGCAGGGCAAACTTATCGGTTGCTAGTGTCTTCACATTGGCCGAGTAGCCTTTGAGTAGGCCCGATTCATTAATCAGCTCTGCATCTGCGAGTAACGCTCTTAATCCCGGCTCTTGGTTAATCATGGTCTTAAGAATTTTATCTAAGTCACTATTGCCGATCTCATCGCTAAAGCCATTACTTGCGTAACCGCTTAGAGAGCTGAGTTGTTCAGGCTCTCCCACAACGCCGACCGAGCAGCGGCCATCGCTGAAAGGAATGAGCCAATACCAGATATCTTGGTTATCGGGATGGACACTGATCAAAATCTTATTGCGGTCAAAGTTAGGGTCTGAGATGTTGTCGTGAATATGGTTAAACACGGCGCTACGAGTCGGTAAGGTAGACGGCTTTTCTAAGTCCAACAGTCTTGGTAGCACACGGCCAAAGCCACTGGCATCGAGCACAAACTTGGCATTGATGGTTTGGGTCTGGCCCTTACCGTTGCTCACACTAAGGCTTGGCTCGGCGCTTAAATCTATCGACTCGACCGTGTGACCGTAACGGATCTCCACACCTTGACTGACAGCTTCATCGGCTAGCAGTTTATCGAAATTAGCGCGCTCTACCTGAAAGGTCGTGCCGGGGCCTTGGGTGAACTTATCGGTAAAATCGAAGCTGGTGTATTTATCTTGGTGGCGAAAAGCGGCGCCGTTTTTAAACTGGAATCCTGCTTGATTGACCGCTTCAAGCATATTGGCTTCATCGATAACTTGCATGCAGCAAGGCAGCAGGCTCTCACCGATAGAGAAGCGCGGAAAATGCTGTTTCTCTAACACTAATACTTTCTTACCTTGAGCGTGTAGCAAGCTAGCGGCAATACTACCCGATGGTCCCGCGCCAATAATGGCAATATCGACCGCTTCGGTTGGGTATCGTTCCAATTCATCCTGAACAGCTTGATCAGTCGACATCATTAGACTTCCTTGTAAAAATTTGGATAAAAGGGGAGAGCAAGAAGGTAAAACCAATACCCAGCAATAGGGTTAGGCCGAACGCATTAATTGCTGGTGTTTGGCTGAAGGCTAGTAAGCCAAAGGCCAATAGGGTCGACATGGCTGACATAAACACTGCCATCATCACCCCGCGAGTCTGCTGCTTCGACTCGGCAAAAAATAGGCTGTAGTCGATGCCGATGCCGAAGACTAAGATCAGTGCCAGTGCATGAAATAGGGTTAGTGGATTATTGCTGACGCCTAAGCAGGCTAAAGTCAGTAGGGCCGACAGGGCTGGAACTGCGACGACCACAGCTGCGAGTCTCACGCCAAATCTAAAGGTGAAGATGATCCCGGCGATAAGTAGCGCTAGTGCTAACAATCCTAAGGTAATCTGCCGATAGTGGCCCATGACTGTTGAGATATCACCGACTTTATCAACCAACTCAACATGAGGCAGGGCATCAAAGTGTTGAGTCAGCGCCTCTAACTGTGTGATCCCGCCAAGCAGCACGATAGCGCCGTAACCTGTCTCACCCTCCTGTGGCGATAACCATAACGGCTTAAAACTTTCGCCCGCAGCATGATTTAACAAGTTATCGGCAGTGATGAAGTTCCCCTTTGCCGCTTGGTATTGCTCTACAAGCGCGCCTTTAATGCTGGGATCTAAGCCTAAGCGGGCAAGGATCTCATCTAAGTACTCTCGATAGATCTGCCCCTGTAGTTGGTAGTGGCGCTCCTGCGCTGACTGACTTGGCAGAAAGCGGCTTAGGCTTAGATGGTTACCTATTAAGTTATCTTGCTTCGCTTGCTTGAGGAGCGGCTCCAGTTGAGCGAGCTCATCGGTGACTTGCTGTTCGCTATCAGCCGTTACCAGTAGAAATTGATTGTCGGTGCCGCCACTGAGCAGGGTGCGCAGCTCATCTTCCTCGGCTTGAATATCTGCAGGTGTATGCTGTAGCTGGCGGATATCGTCATTAGCGGTCAGCTGGGTAAAACCTATGATGATAAACATGCAGGTTCCAACCGCAAGCAGTAGGCGCTTACGAGGCACTGTTGGCATTAGGCTAAGCATAAAACCTTGGTAGCGACTGGCGTAATCTAGGGCCCGATTCCCATCTCGCAGTGGTCTGGCGGCAAGAGTTGGGTAGGCCAGTAGCAAAGTTAAGTAGGCACCGACTAAGCCTGAGGCGCAGAATATCGCGACCTGCTGCATCCCTGGGAAGGGGGCGAGGCCTATGGCACTGTAGGCGATAACGCTGGTCAGTAGCGCCAGTGATATTGCGATAAAAATCTGTTGAATAACCCGGTCGCTACTATGACTCGGGTGATTTAAGCGCTCACAGTAGTAATGAAAACAGTAGTCAATCGAGATCCCGATAAGGCTAGTTCCAAATACCAGCGTCAGTAGGTGTAGCTCTCCAAATACTGCCGTTGTTGTTACCACTGCAAATAGGAAGCTGCTGCTGACGGTAACCAAGGCGATAGTCAGCGGCCTAAAGGAGCGAAACGCGAACCAGACTAAGGCGATAACACCCAGCAGTGAGATAAGGCCGATAGTCGAGACCTCTTTCTTGGCGTTATCGGTTGCCGCCGTTGCATGAAATAATGCGCCTGCCTTGATGATTTCAATATCGCTGTCTTGCTGCTTTACCGCATCGAATGCCGCTGTCAGTGCTGATAGTTGTAGCTGTTGTGCGTTAGGGTTAAAGGCGCTATCACGGCCTTTAGCCATTACAATGGCGGCAAATTGGGGACTCTGGTTTAGCACTTTTGGGGCGATAGTCTTGAGCAGTACTCCCTGCTTAACGCTAAGCTGCTGCGATGGCGCCAGTGCGATCAGATTGTCAGGGTAGAGCAGCAGTGGATCATGACTCAGCAAGTCGCTGTTAGCATAACTAAAGGCGTTATAGAGCTTTTCGAGGGTGGCTTGCGTGAGTTGCTGCCACTGTCCCCGCTCAAGCAGTTGCTGCTGCTCATCGGTGAGTAGCTGAAATCTATGATTAAAGTAATAACGGTTTAGCGCTTCGGCCTGCGCCATATCCGCGCTGCTAATATCGATAAAGGCACTTTCCCGATGACTTACTTGAGTCCCGTCTTTCGAGGGCTGTTTAAGCTTAGCCATTGCGGTCTTGGCCGCATCAATTGCCGACTGCTCGTTATCGCTAATGAAGCCTAAGTAAATTCGGTTCGCTAACTGCTGTTCGACCTGCGCCATCGCTCGCTGGGTCATCGGGCTCTCACTCACCTTGGGGAGCATGGCGAGAATATCGCTTTGTACCCGAGCGCCGCCTTGCCACAACACAAGACCTGTCGCTAAGGTAATAGCGATTAGGGTTAGCCAAATGAGTAGTCTTAACTTGGCGGTCTTATGGCTTAGAAATTGATTCAAGCTCGGCTTCATTATGGCTATTTGCCCTCGATATTGGGGGCGTTATTAACCGATGGATCTGATAACGAAGCGGGGCTAAAGCGCTGCTTGTCCGCTGCCGTTAATGGGCTTTCATCGATGGCCGAAAATTCGATGCGGCTGCGATCGCCGTTACGGCTAAACAGCACCAGAGTTTGGATCTGCTCATTGCCAGCCAGTACCATCTGCGGCATCGCTTTCTCTAGCAATGGGTCTGTGGGTTTTAGCCCCAGTTGCCACTGCTGAGGCGCTTGGCCTTCGGTATTAGGCTCTAGCAGCAGACTGAGTGAAAAGTGCTGCTCTAGCTGCTGAATATCACCGCTTAACAGGGCGTTTAACAGCTTTGGCATCACGTCACTGATCTGATTGCCACTGCCAGCTTGCTCGGCGTTATTGATGTTGATATTGCCTTGGCTATCTATCTGGATAAGCTGCTTATCCTTTAAGATCAGCGTGCTGGAAAAAGGCATATTCTGCTGCCAAATTACGCCGAGATCTTTTGCAAAGATAAACTCACCTTGGCTGACTAACGGCTTTTTAAGCACCTTGAGGTAGCGATATTGGCTGAAATCCCCTTTAGCCTGCGCACTTGGCGATAGCTGAGTCGTTAGCTTTGTTAGCTCTGCACTGCTCGCCTCATGCTGAAATAGCTCCGAGTAATCGGCGTTTGTGTCAGCCTGTGCGTAACTGCTGATCAGTACCGACAGCAGTAGGGCTTGTGTTAGGGCGAGTGCTCGAGCCTGTGTTAGGGGAAAGAGGCGTTTCATTCGCTTTGCTCACTACTGGATAGCTGAGGCAGTAGATGGGCTATCTTCTGCTGGAAAACCGCAGGCGTCACAAAGCAAAGCTCTTGGGTTTGCATATCGACCGCCGCCTGAATGGTGTGACCCTTAGTGATACGTTTACCGGTTTGGGCATCGACCACCTGATAGTTTATCTTGAGGCGGTTTTCCCATTCGACCAGAGTCGCCTTGACGATAATAGTCTGCTCGAAGGTGCTCGACTGCACGTATTTTATCTGCACGTCGACAATCGGCCAGCTAAACCCTGAGTCCTGCATGGCGCGGTAACCGTAGCCAATTTTATCCAGCAGCTTACAGCGCACCAGCTCAAAGTAGCGTAGGTAGTTGCCATGCCAGGTGATCCCCATAGAATCGACGTCATGGAATGGAATTTCTACTTCCAGTTCAGTATGTAGAATGCCCTTCATTAGCTGACTCTCCGTGTGATATTCAGATGAGTAACAGGTAAAGAGTTACCATGCCATCTGTCATAGCCCATAGAATCGACGTCATGGAATGGGATCTCTACTACCAGTTCTGCGAATAAGATACCTTTCATTGGCAGGCTCCTAGTTCGGAAGTCAGCTCAACTTTTGGCACAGGTAAGTCATGCCAACAGTTATTGCCCATAGAATCGACATCGTGAAAAGGGATCTCTACTTCCAGTTCAGTATGTAGAATGCCCTTCATTAGCTGCACACTTCCCAGTAGCCATTTTGGATCTTATCCACCGTTGAGCGTAGGGTCTGCTCTAGCGGTCTGTCTTCGGTCAATAGTTCGAAGTCTGCTTCGACTTGGGCCAAGGTTTTACCCAGCGATGGGGTAATCGAACTCGGCACCAGCTCCTCCTGTGCGATACGCAGGCGAATGCCTTGCGACATGGCTAGAAGCGCCGCTGCGGCCACTTGCTCGGTTAGCTGTAGTACGCGCATGCAGTCGCGTGCAGAGATGGTACCCATACTTACCTTATCTTGGTTGTGACACTCGGTAGAGCGCGAAAACACGCTCGCTGGCATAGTGTTCTTAAGGGCTTCAGCCGTCCAAGCCGATACGCCAATCTGCACCGCTTTAAAGCCGTGGTTAATCGCCTTACGCTTGCCTTGAGCACCGGAAAGGTTAGCGGGTAGGCCGTTATTGAACTTCTGATCCATCACCAGCGCCATCTGACGATCGATAAGATCGGCAATATTGGCTACCGCATTTTTCATTGCGTCCATGACAAAGGCGATGTGACCACCGTAAAAGTGGCCGCCGTGCAAGATATGCTCGCCTTCACCATCGACAATCGGGTTATCGTTGGCGCTGTTAAGCTCAGTCTCAATAAACTGGCGCATAAACGGTAGTGCATCTTGCAGCACACCAATCACATGGGGGGCGCAGCGGATAGAATATCTGTCCTGCAGTCTGTCTGAGTTGCGTGGATGGATATGATGATTGAGGTCTTCACGGATCCACGCTGCGATCTGGTTTTGCCCCGGGTGTGGCTTGGCGGCAAATAGGATCTCATCGAAGTGATTCGAGTTACCTTTGAGGGTTAATGAAGCCATGGCGGTAATGCGGCTGGCAAGGCGCGCCATATATTGGGCGCGATCGAAAGCCAAGCAGGCCAGAGCCGTCATTACTGCGGTGCCGTTCATCAGTGCTAAGCCCTCTTTCGGACGTAGCTTAAGGGGTACGATATTAAGTTCTTTATATACGTCGCCGGTTGGGCATCGCTCACCTTGATAGATGACATCGCGCTCGCCGATCAATACTGCTGCTAGGTAAGACAGTGGCGTTAAGTCACCGCTGGCACCGACCGAGCCCTCTTCAGGGATCACTGGGGTGATGTTGAGGTTGAGTAGGGTTTCGATACGCGCGAGTAGCTCGTAACTCACGCCAGATTTACCTACGGCGAGTGAGCTGAGTCGGCATGCCATTACGGCGCGGGCCTGCATCGGTGATAAAATTTCTCCCATGCCACAGCCGTGAAAACGGGTTAGGTGCAGAGGTAGCTCATGGACTAAATCTAAGCCAACAGTCACAGTGCAAGAGTCGCCATAACCTGTGGTAACGCCGTAAACCACGCCCTCTTCTTTAAGTAAGCTATCGATAAACTGGGCGCCTTTTTGGATATAGGCTCGATACTCTCCAGTCTGATTTAGCTTGGCTGTCGCGCCTTTGGCGATAGCCACCACATCTTCAAGCGATAGGCTGTTATAGCCAAATTCAACGGTTTGCTGGCTAAGATTATAGGTATTGTGTTGGGTCATTTGCTTGCTTGTCCTTTACTGCTGCAATCACTGCTTTGCGCATCGGCACGTTGGAACTCTTCATCCTTGCGCCAGAAATCATAAAAATTAAACCATTGCAGTGGCTCACTCAGAGCAAAGTGCTCCAAGCGACTACTAAATTCGTTTACGGCTTGCTCGAGCCTCTCGGCGCGCCCAGCTCTAGGGCCTTTTAAGGTATCGGCGAAGTGCTCAAGATGAACATGGTATCGACCATTTTGGCGCAGGCAGAACATGGTATAAACCGGGCAGTCGAGCAGCCCTGCTAGAATGAACGGTCCCTGTGGGAATGCGGCCTGTTCACCAAGAAACTCTTGATAGATCACCCGTCCAGCCGTTTGAGACGAGGTTCTGTCTCCGGCAATCACCACCAGTTCACCCGCTTCAATCTTTTGCTGTAGTAGCATCGAGGTGCTCGGGCCGAGCTCGGTCACCTGAATAAGGTTCAGCGAGCTGTCGGGGTTGAGCTGCTTGAGCACCCTGTTAAAGTTCTCGGCATTTTGCGTCAGCACCATGACGTTGACCTTGACTTGGCGCTGGTGGATTGAGATGGCGCGGCACAGCTCTAAATTGCCTAGGTGTGAAACCAGTAATACGGCGCCATTACCTGCAGCAAGTTCGCTGGCGAGCATCTCGCGGTTAGGAAAATCCACCTCTTCAAGTTTGATGCGATCGCACCAAGCATCGATCCTATCGAGCGCCGCGTTACCGAAGGCGAAAAAGTGCTTCAGACTATCGCGCCAACTGAGTGGCTCACCTAGCTGTGGGTGATTGGGTTGCTTGAGCTTAACATGGGTTAAAAACTGTTTCGATGCGGCGCGTGCCGTCGTTCCGGTGATAAAGAAATAGCAGATCACTGGATACATGATCGCGCGGCACAGCCAGTGCCCGCCTAAACGGTAGCTTTGGGCTAACAGCTTAATCCCCCAGTAACTGCCACGCTCACGCATGCTTGACCAGTGCTTGTTTTGACTGGGTCTGGTGAGCTTGTGCCACAGTTTTTTGGGCTGGCGCAATAACATGCCAAAGAAGAGCTTGCTGTGCATCAGTGAGATGCGCACATTGTCTTTGAGGCCTTGAAAATGGCTTACCCCATCTTCGGGGTAGATCACCCGTGTTGGCAGATGAATAACTGGCACGCCTTGCCAATATAGGCGCACCAACACTTCAATATCAAAGTCCATGCGCTCGCCCAAGGCGTGGCTTAAAAATAGCTTCTCTGTTGCCGCCAGTGGATAAATCCGAAAGCCACACATGGAGTCTTGAATATCGAAACTTAAGGTCTCTATCCACACCCAGAAGTGGGTGATATAGCGGCCATATAAGCGACCTTTAGGCACGGATTCGTCATACTGTGGCAGTCCAGAGATCAGCACTTCAGGCGCTGATTCTGCGCGGGCGATCATCGCCGGAATATCGTTTAAATCGTGCTGACCATCGGCATCGACCTGCAATGCATGGGTAAAGCCATCGCGGTAGGCGGTGCGTAGCCCCGTCATCACAGCCGCACCTTTGCCGCGATTAAATGGGTGGTGAATGAGCGTCACCCAATCATATTTCTCAGCCAGCTCGATGAGTAGAAAGCGGGTGTCATCGTCACTGCCATCGTTGATGAGATAGCAGGGGAGCTCGAAGGCCGCGAGGCGCTCTAATGTCTGCTCAATAGCGCCGCGGTGATTGTAGTTGGGAATAACGAGGGCCAGACGCATTAGTGGCTATCCGTGCTGTTGGTGAATGGCGCAGCTTCGCTATTGAGGGCGATGCGTCCCGACGCAAAGCGCTTATCGCCATCGCTGTAGGCAAAGGTCAGTTTAGCCTTGGCCGCATTGTGGCTAACGTTGAGGTCGACTTGAGAGCCTGGCAGCATAAGTTGCTGAAACTTAAGAACCTCTAAGGTTGCGACATCGATGGGATAACCGAAATGTTCACAGCCGAGCTTTATTGCCCAATCGAGCTGAGTCACGCCGGGCAGTACTGGCTGCTCTGGAAAGTGGCCATTGAAATAGTCGAGATCGGCAGCAATATCGAGCCGCCAAGTCACAGAGTCTTGAGCCTTGCTGCAACTGATGATGGTGGGCAATTTAGATTTAATCATTTGCTCTTAAACTTATCGATATCGAATAGGGCTAACATGCAAGATTGAACGCGCTTACCCTGCTGATCCAGTGGCAGCTGCTCTACATAGCGCCAGCGTCTTGGTAGGGTGACCCGCTCAAACTGTGATAATAGGTGATTTTTTAATTGGTTATTGAGGGCTAACTTGCCGTTTGCTTCGAGTTGTTCTAACCCCTGTTCTGAAAGCTCAATGGCAGCACCGAGCTGCACTTTAGGCTGCTCAAGCATCAGCAGCGCGGCTTTGGCCACATAGGGATGGCTCTCTAATAGGGACTCCATCTGCACCAGCGACAGGCGCTTCTCTTCGACTTTGATAATTCGGTCTAAGCGGCCTTGAAGGGTAAATTTACCATCGGCATGCAGGTCAATCTTGTCATCGCACTTTAGCCATTGGTTATCTGGCAGGTAGGGCGATTTCAGCAGTAGTGCGCCATCGCGTGGGTCTTGCTGGATCTCAATTGGTGCAAAAGCTTGCCAGTCGGCGTTAGGCTGCTGCTGACGACGATAAGCGATGCCACCCGTTTCGGTACTGCCAAATACTTCAATCGGTGCTTGGCCATAACAGTTCGCCACGCCTTTGGATGCATCAAAACTTAACGGCCCGCCAGAGCTAAATACCAGGCTTGGTGCGCGCAGTTGACGCTCGTTATCTAGGGCATCGGGTAACCGAGACAGCTGCGCCGGACTACTGATCAAACACAGATTTGGAAACAGGTTCGCGTAGTAGTTTAAGGTCTCTGGGTATTCGACCAGATCGCTTAAGAATGGGCGGCTCGCAGCCAGAGGCCAGAGGATCTTAAATAGTAGACCGTAAATATGCTGGTGAGATACGGTGGAGATGACGCTACAGTGCGGCAGGTGCTGGGCAAAAGTCTGCTCTAGCACGCTGACTTCGGCATCGAGCTGATCGATAGATTTAACCACTCGTTTAGGTTTACCGCTGCTACCTGAGGTAAACAGGACGAGTTCGCCCCACTTGTCTGTTTGCGGCCAGTCACTGGTGGGTGGGTTGAGATCTTTATCGAGACGTAAAAACGCTTTGCCTTCACAGATGGGCATGTTGGCGAGTACGCCATCATACTCGTGAGTGAGTTCACTTAAGGTACCCGCTTGAGTATTCGCTGGCAGGATAATCTGTTTACCAGCAAGTAAACCCGCACACAGTCCAACGGCAAACAGATCGCTGCTATCGCAACATAGCAGCCAGCGCTGGGAGTCTGAGTCAGTGAGTTGTTGTTGCAGCTGCGCGACTTGGGCGGTAAACGCTGAACCCGTCACGATATCGTGATGATTGAAGCTAATTAGCTGCTGTGCAGCTGGGCCTTGGCATAGCCAAGATTTAAGTAGTTCCGTCATGACTTTTTCAACCAAAATGTTCTGTATAACCATTCGCCACCCAGTAGCGACCCGATAAGCAGATAGGCGATCAGCCCGTTATAAAGCGTCCATGTTTCGATACTGGTATAGAGTGCGGTATAAAGCGCCATTGCGCCGTTAAAGATAAATAAGCCGCACCAAATCAAGGTTACTTTCTTGAGGTAGCCGATGGCCTCATCAGGCAGCTCGGGCTCCTTTAACCTTGCAAATCTCTCTATCATGCTGGGACCACGTTTTAGTGAATAGCCAAAAAGTGTCAACATGGTGAGGTTTATCACCACAGGATAAAACAGTAACCAGTGATTTTCTTTGGCAATAAAACTGCCAGCCGTCAAACCTATACCCACAAGGATCGGCAGCATGAGCGCCTTTACTTTCTGCTGTTGCAGCACAAGTCGTAGGACTAAAATGGCGCACAAGGCGAGTGCTATGCTGCCAGCGGGCAAATAGTGCAGACCAAAATAGACCGCCAGTGGGTAGCCTATTACCACAAGGGTCGTCACTATTTGCAGGAAGAGCCGCATTACTCTTTGACTAAGCCTTCGATAGCCGAGACGACGTCATTAACGGTTCTAACCGCTTTAAACTCTTCAGGCTTAATCTTCTTGCCTGTCATCTGCTGCAGCTTAATCACCAAATCGACGGCATCGATGCTGTCAAGATCGAGCTCTTCGTATAGAGAAGCTTCTGGGGTGATCTCTTCGGCATCAACTTCAAATTCTTCGACGAGGATCTGAGTCAGCATCTCTAGGATCTGTTCACGACTTTGCATAATTCCCCCCTAGACTCGCTGTGACTCAATGAAACTGACTAAGCTAGCAACGCTATAGAAATGCTGTTTTGTCGTATCTGAGTTTGCTTCAATCTTCACATCAAATTGCTTCTTGATGGCAAGGCCAAGCTCTAATGCATCGATAGAGTCGAGTCCAAGACCTTCCCCAAATAGCGGCGCCTGTGAGTCGATATCTTCAATGCTAACGTCTTCAAGGTCGAGACAGTCGATGATCAGTTGTTTTACTTCGTTATCTAGGCTCATAAGTATCTATCTAATTGTTGTTTATAATAGTTTTCAAGGTCACGAGTCATTTGCCGTGCCATTTTTGCATCGCCGCCCGCATTCGCATCATAACGTAAATAGGGCAGTGTTTCGCCTATTTCGATATGCATACCAATTGTTCGCCTCGGTACTTGATACCAAGCCTGCTGCTTACTGAGTCCAACAGTATTGGTTTTTAGAAACACTGGCAATAGATCGCTATGAGTTCTAAGCGTTATGTTGGCTGCCCCGCGGGCAAAAGGGTTAATTTTTTCACCTATGACGGTGCGCGTTCCTTCGGGGAAAATAATTACATTAGTGCCACGCTCAAGCACTGATTTGCAGTCTTCTAGGAGTAGCTCGGCGCCGCGGTTAGGAATGTAACCCGCGCAAGAGACTACGCCCCGTAAAAAGGGGTTGCGCCATAGGCCTTGCTTGACGATGCAACCTGCGTTTGGCATCAAGCTAATTAGCACGACGACATCGACCAAGGTGGGGTGGTTCGCCGTGACGATTACGCCTCTAGCATCGCGAAGACGGCTTAAGTCTCCATGGCTGAGGTTAATCACGCCAGCCCAAGTGAGCATTTTGACGAAGCCCTTGAACATGAGGTGCACGGCGCGCTGTACACGCTCGATGCGTTGCTGCGGGCTGCCTGGCCAGAACCTGAGGATCGGCAGTATGGTGAGCGAACTCAGCAATCCGCCAAGAGCAAAAGCCATGTAGCAGGCGGTGCCGCCAAGCCAGCGTGGAATGTAAGCTAAGCCTGTTAATTTGGGCGCTAGCGGCTGCTTATAGGTGACGGGCTTAGTCACTGCAGGTTAGCTCCCAGTGCCAACCAGCCAAATAACCAGAGGCATTCTGCTTAGTGGCAAGGCTGGAGATAAGTTGCTCAAGGCTAAGCTGTTCATGATCATTTTTATGCTCGCGGGTATCTGCGGTTAAACTCAGCGTCGCGAGAGCCGCTTGTGAGCAATTTTCGGGAGCAAGCATAAAAGCGCCAGCGATAGGCCATTTAGGGTCTGCTGAAAATTGACGGTAAACCTGAGGCACGGGTTCATCTGCATAGACCAATAGCAAGGGGGCCGGGTCAGCGTGTAGTTGACCAAAGGCTTCGATAAACCCTTGGCTAAATGTGTTTTTCCCCGCAGCGATCGAGGTGGAAGATGCTTGATTACCCGTTAAAATACTGAAAATGCCGCTGGCAGTATTGTGCACCGACTGGCTAAAGCCGGTAGGCGATAGCGGTGACTCGGCAACAATATCGTTAAGTAAGCCGATCGTACGGTTAATTTCGCCGTGTTGCGAGGCAAAAATACTGCGGCACTGCTCAGGTGGAGCGCTCTGAGAGACGGCTTCAAGAATAATTTTGGTGAGTTTACTGAGTCTTCTGCGTTGCATAGCAGGTACATGAGTCAGTTTGGGCACAGCCGATTGCTGCGCAGAATCGTCTGAGGCGATTGTTGGCCAATTTAACCAATCACTGGCTTGTTGGCATTGTGGCGACCATGCGCCCCATGAAAGAATGCTAAACTTCAAATGCATCGCCTCAAATCCGAAAATCCTTTCGTATCACCTTGACTAATAAAAAGATACTTCTGACCGACTCATGCAAATACGTCTGCTAGTGGTCAAATATAACGTCATTTAGAGCGGCTATTCTACATCATAAATGATGAGCTTAATAAGCTCTTTCGATACAGATGTCGCTCGAAGGTGAGCTATCGGTGAGAAAATGTTGGATTTGCGAGGGAGCCCTGTTAATTCAGGGCTCTCGAGGGACGAACTCACTCGATTGAGTAGCTAGTTTAGATGCTTCTGTAGTCGACGCAGTGCAGATTTTACTTTGCGTGAGTTTTCAGGTCCCATGCGAACCATTAACTTCTGTGCATTCGGTAGTGCTTCCAGTTTTGGATCGACAAACTGGTAGTTCACACTCACGCCATCTAGCTCGATCGGTTGCTCGATAATCGGTGCATCTAACATCACCTCGATCGCCTGCTGCATACGCTCATTGAATGAGATGTCGTTATAGCCGAGCTCGACAAATGCTTCGCTCAATAATGGAGTCAGCTCCTTGTATGTTTTCGCTAACTCTTCATCATTTAGGCTGGCCAAGAAGTCTGCATAGAGATCATATCTATGGTAGCTATCTGGATTGATGTAGGTCTTGTTGGCGATCTCCGATACGGTGAAACTATTGTTTGGTGCCTTAAGTGGGCTGACTTTTCGAGCAAGTTCACCCTGAGCCAGATTATCGACAAACACCACAAATTGACGCACAAGATTATCTTCAATCAATAGTGGCTCAATCGCCATACCGTCGGCTACGTTAGTGACTTTCTGGTGAACGAATTCATCACTATCGGCCAGTGCAGGTAATGGCTCAACTTGTGGAACAGGATCGACTTCTGGTAGCTGCACCGACTCGGCTTCTACAATCACCTCTGGCTCTGGAACCGCTTCAGTCTCAAGAGGTTGTTCAGGTATTGGGTCTGGGATCACTATTGGCGCAATCACTTGCAGCTCTTCGACTTTTTCATTACCACTGAGATAGTAGTAGCCGCCAGCAGATAGCGCCACAACAGCAACTATAGCCAAAATCGCCAGACCATTGGTGCCTGAACTCTTTTCCTGAGGGGAAATTCTATCTTCTTGACTGAGTTGCATTTTAACTCCTCCGCTATCGCGCAGTGATACGACAAATTATATAAAGTATAGCTTCAATCCATTCTGCAAAAATCGAGCAGATTGTCTATAGGCAGAAGCTCTATTAAGAATATTTAATTTCAAAAAGCGGCAAAATTAGCACTTTACGCTTGTACGAATTGCTCTCTATCGCCAAGCCAGCGCTCAATAATGGCATCGACACTCGTAGGTGCCTGCTGCATAACATGTGCAGCCAGTTTCTGCACATGAGGAATAAGGGCTTCATCGCGCATCAGGTCGGCAATCTTCATATCGGCGATGCCAGTCTGTTTGGTGCCTAATACTTCACCTGGTCCACGGATCTCCAAGTCTTGCTGAGCAATCACAAAGCCGTCATTACTCTGCCTGAGTACGCCGAGCCTCTTGGTGGCTGTTGCAGATAGCGGCGGCTTGTATAGCAGCACGCAGTGGCTGGCCACTGCGCCACGGCCAACGCGGCCTCTAAGCTGATGCAGCTGTGCTAAGCCTAAACGTTCGGGGTTTTCGATGATCATCAAACTGGCATTGGGCACATCAACACCGACCTCAATCACTGTAGTGGCAACTAATAGATTTAGCTCACCTGCTTTAAAGTCGGCCATGATCTGCTGCTTCTCCGCAGGCTTCATACGACCATGAACTAAGCCAACCTTTAACTCGGGCAGAACGCGTTTAAGTTCTTCTGCCGTGTCTTCTGCAGCTTGGCATTCGAGTACTTCAGACTCTTCGATTAAGGTGCATACCCAGTAAGTTTGGCGCTTGTCGTTAATGGCGGCTTGTCTGACTCGATCGATCACCTCATCTCGACGCTGCTCGGAAATTGCAACTGTGGTAACCGGCGTTCTTCCCGGTGGAAGTTCATCGATAATCGAGGTATCGAGATCGGCATAGGCCGTCATGGCGAGCGTGCGCGGAATGGGAGTCGCGGTCATAATTAACTGGTGAGGATGAAAGCCTTGGCTGATGCCTTTTTCTCGCAGACCTAAGCGTTGATGTACGCCAAACCTATGCTGCTCATCGATAATAATCAGTGCCAGCTTGTTGAACACCACTTGCTCTTGGAAAATAGCATGGGTACCTATGACAATGTGGGCATCGCCTGATTCAATATCGGCTAACGACTGGGCTCTGGCCTTACCTTTTAACTTACCTGCAAGCCAGCCGACTTTAAGGCCTAATGGTTCAAACCAGCTGCTAAAGTTTAGCGCGTGTTGCTCGGCCAATAGCTCGGTTGGCGCCATCATGGCCACTTGGTAACCGCTTTCTATCGCTTGCAGTGCCGCAAGGGCTGCAATCAAGGTCTTACCTGAACCCACATCACCTTGTACTAGGCGCATCATCGGCTCGTGCTTAGCTAAATCTTGGGTTATATCTGCAACCACTCGTTGCTGCGCCCCAGTAGGTTTAAAGGGGAGCGAGGCTAAAAACGGATTGAGTAACTGCCCCGTGGCATGCATGCTGACTGCTTTGTCGCGGTTACTACGCTGACGTAGGCGTAACATACTCAAGTTGTGGGCCAGTAACTCTTCTTGAATCAGGCGTTGCTGCGCCGGATGAGTGCCTTGCTCCAGCTCAAATAGCGACACCTGATTATTAGGTCGATGCAGGATTTGCAACGCTTGCTTTAAATCCAAGTTATTTGGCTGCAGGTTTGGCGGCAGTAATTCTTGTAAGCCGCCATTGTCTAACATGGCAAGTGCTTGCTCGGTGAGCTTAATCCAGCTTGCTTGTTTTAGGCCCTCGGTCGTGGGGTAAACCGGCGTCAATGTGTCGCTCAGCTGCAGATCTTCACCAGGGGAGATCAACTTGTATTCTGGATGAATGATCTCTGCAAAATGCTTACCGCGGCGAATTTCACCATAGGCACGAATGGTCATACCTATCTCTAGGCCGTTGCGCTGCGCGACAGAGAAATTAAAAAAGCGCAGAGTTAAGCTGCCAGTATCATCGCGCACCGTGCAGGTCAGCATGCGCTTACGGCCTTGAATAATCTGGCTTGATTGAATAACGGCTTCGATGGTGCCGTAACTGCCCGGGTAAAGCGAGGCAATTGGGTAGACTTGAGTGCGATCCTCATAGCGAAGCGGCAGATGAAACAACAGGTCTTGCACTGTTGTTATACTCAGCTTGGCTAATCTCTCGGCCATCTTGTTGGCGACGCCCTTAAGATCTGTTATAGGAACAAGATCGAGTCTTTGCAAACGGTTAGCACTCAAACACTGTAAATTTATACATATATTATCAGAGATATCGGTTTACGCAAATCTGATGATAACAGTGTATATAAAACAAAAAAGGCCTAACGTATAATTTGCACGTTAGGCCTATTCATTTAAGCAATTTCTGGGGCGTCGCTAATTAAACGGCTTGTGAAACGATATAGCCGATATAGGCTACATAGCCTGCAATCAATAAACTCGCTTCACGGCGTCCAATGCGCAGGCCGGTGTAAGCAAAAGGTAGCAATAACACCGCTAGGGCAATCATAGCAGCCCAATCTAGGTTGCTAATTTCACTGCCAATAATCGGGTGAATTAGCGCTGTTACACCTAGAATACCGAGTACGTTGAAGATATTTGAGCCAACAACGTTACCAATTGCAATATCACTCTGGCCTTTAAGCGCTGCCACAATCGAGGTGACAAGCTCTGGCATGCTGGTACCAATCGCAACAATCGTTAAACCGATAATCACTTCGCTAATGCCGAATGATTTTGCCATAGCGACTGCGCCGTCAACGAATAAAATACCACCGCCCACAAGCATGCTAATACCGATAACAATAAACAATACTGATAGCATTGGGTTTTGCTGAGCATCTTCAATATCGTCGTCAGTTTGTTTTTCTGCGGTTAAGTAGCTGAAGGTTAAGTAAGCGACAAGCAACGCAGATAGAATCGCACCATCCCAGAAGCTCAAGCCACCATCGAGTAATAGGCTCCAAAACAGTAGTGACGCAGCAATCATGATAGGAATATCGCGGCGTACCATTTGTGACTCAATCTTAATTGGGCGAATAAGTGCAGTGATACCTAAAATAAGGCCAATATTAGCGATGTTTGAGCCAATCACGTTACCCAAAGCGATACCGCTATTACCGGCAATCGCAGACTTAACACTAACAGCAAGCTCTGGTGCACTGGTACCAAAGGCAACAATAGTCAGGCCGATGAGCAGAGGCGTAAGCCCCAATCTCAGTGCTATTTGGCTTGCACCTCTAACTAAGGCTTCAGCACCTACAGTCAGAATTAAAAAACCGCCGAGTATCGACAATAAAATAAACATGATCAACTCTATAAATTGGATTTCTTTGAAAGGATGGCAAGAATAGTTTTTTTCAAAAATTGCGCAATCAAAAACTGTTCATCCACCATTAAATTTAGTTAATTGGGTGATTTTTGCTCTAAATAAAAAACGGCACACTGAAAAGTGTACCGTTTATGGGGGAAATCGCTAGTAATTGCTAGATTTCATCTTCCCAACAGACCTTGCCACCACGGATGCCATCGACCTTGTCGCTAAACTTCTTCTCCAGTACATGGCGTTTAATTTTCAGGGTCGGTGTTAACACGTCATTCTCGACATCCCAAGCTTCAGTGACGATAACAATAGCATCGACAGTCTCATGGGATTCAAGGTGTGGATTGACCGAATCTATGGTGTTTTTGAGAGAAAGCCTTACCTCTTCTCTTGGTTGAACCGCGGCACCTTCAGAGAGCTGAACTAAGGCGATAGGGTGCGGTAAACCTGAGCCGATAACACAGAGCATCTCGATGTGAGGATCTTGTGCTAGTTTGCGCTCAATAGGCACTGGAGCCACATACTTACCTTTCGATGTTTTGAAGTTGTCTTTAACACGGCCAGTAATGCTGACATTGCCTTCATCATCGATAGTGCATAAGTCACCAGTGTGAAAGAAACCCTCTTTATCGAAGCACTTAGCGCTCTCTTCTTCCTGCTTGTAATAGCCTTGCATCAAGCCTGGGCTCTTAACTAGCAGTTCACCAACATCCGAACACTTGGCTTCACAGCCTTCTATCGCGCGACCAACCGAGCCAATTTTACGGGGATCAAACGGATAGTTGATAATTGAGTAGGCACAGTTTTCTGTCATGCCCCAGGCTTCGCTGATATCGAGCCCTATCTTGTGGTACCACTCAACGAGCGATGGTGGGATTGGTGCAGAGCCAGAACCAAGCAGGTGGCAATGCTCTAAGCCTAAACCTTGATGGATTTTACGTTTTACTATGCCACTAATGATCGGCACTTTAAGCAAAAAGTTGAGTTTGCTGTAGCCAATCTTGTCGATAATGTTCTTTTGGAATAGGCTCCACAGGCGTGGCACCGAGAAGAACACCGTTGGTCTTGCGCGCTGTACATCGGCAACGAAGCTATCTAGGCTCTCTACAAAGGCGACGCTGCTACCTGAGTAGAAGGATGAACCTTCAATCGCCACACGCTCGGTAATGTGTGCCAGTGGAAGATAAGAAAGCAATCTATCTTCAACACCAGTTTTAAGGTCGCGCACTACGGCGGTGCAGGTCCAGACATAGCTGGCAAAATTTTGAATAGCCCCTTTAGGCCTACCGGTTGAGCCTGAAGTGTAGATGATGGTCATCACCTGCTCGGCAGTCGGTAGAGGGGCATCGATTAGTGGTTGACCTAAGGTTAGCATTTTGTCCCAGTGGTACTGAGACGGCATCGTGTCGTAAGGCATGGCGATACGCAGGATATCACCGCCGACGCCTGCTTCTTGGTCGGCCCAATAATCTAGCTTACCGATAAAAATCGCCTTAGATTCACTGTGTTCTAAGGTGTAGCGAATGGTGTCAGCATTGGCGGTAGGGTAGATAGGCACACTAATATAACCACCGTGCATCAGGGCGAGATCGGTAATAAACCACTCTGCACAGTTTTTAGACAGCACGGCAATCTTATCACCAGGGTTAAGGCCTAGATGTCTCAGTGCGCCTGCAATCTGCTGCATCTTGGTTTGCACATCGCGCCAAGTAAAGGTTTTATACTGGCCGTCAATAGGTTGCTTTAGGTAAACTTGATCACCTTGTTTTTCAACCCAATGTTCAAGCATCTCAATTGGGGTTTTCATAGAAGATTCCATCGCATTTCCATATTGATAGTAGTTAATTTCAGTTCAGCCTAGTTATCTATTCTTGTTTTAATCGTTCGTTTAATAAGCTGTATAATTAATGATTATGGCGAAAAATGTGATCTAAGACAAACTTTTTCAAACGGGTGTTACAATTTTGTTGTTTGTTGAGGGGGAGAGGGCGTAGGCGGTAATTTTAATATGCTGGGTGATTTCGTTGTTAGAGATAAAAAAATACCAGCAGGGCTGCTGGTATTTTTTGATGGGCTTTACGCTTAGTCTAAAGGCGCACGCATTTTTTGCCACCAATCTTCATCGGCAACGATTTGGCCTGCTTCATCTATGGCTGGGTAAGGTAGTTTCTTACGACGGCAGGCCTTGGCATAAATTGGGTGGCCTTCCTCAAACAGCTTTATTTGACAATAGGCATCATCAAGCTTACGTGTACCGTACATGCCCGCAGCTGTACGTTGGCGTTGGGCTTCATACATAATCAGCGCCGCGGCAACCGAGACGTTAAGTGATTGCACCATGCCTATCATCGGGATAATGATATGTTGATCGGCTGCCGCGATGCCTGCAGGGCTGACACCGTCGCGCTCGTTACCCAAAATAATCGCGGTCGGTCGAGTGTAATCAATCTCTCTAAAATCGACTGCGGTATCAGAAAAGGTGGTAGCCAAAATTTGCATCTCTTTGCCACGAAACTCATCGACGGCTTGTTGCATGCTCTGGTGCACGCGCGTCTTTACCCATTGTTGGCTACCTGAGGCCGTATTGCCCGATACGCGCATTTCTAGTTCAGACCAAACCGCGTGGACTTCATGTATGCCCGCCGCATCAGCGGTACGCAGCACGGCGGCAATGTTATTGCCTTTATGCACGGTATCTAGACATACGGTGAGATCGGGTTGGCGGTTATCAAGCATCTGGTTGATACGGGCGAAACGTTCAGGACTCATGATGGACTTCTAATTAGTAAGACGTTTTAACAATAAAAGGGCGCCGTAGCACCCATTTGGTAGAGGAGTGGAAGATTAGATCTCCATGACTCCATCCATTTCAACAAGTGCGTCTTTCGGTAGTTGCTTAACACCGATAGCGGCACGTGCAGGGTAAGGCTGATCAAAGTAGCGGCCCATGATTTCGTTTACCGTGGCAAAGTTACTCAGATCGGTCATAAAGATGTTTAGCTTAACGATATCACTTAGTGAACCGCCAGCGGCTTCACAAACCGCAATTAGGTTGTTAAATACTTGCACAACCTGCGCTTCAAATTCATCGCTAACTATCTGCATTGTCTCAGGGTTGAGTGGGATCTGGCCTGACAAATAAACCGTGCTACCGACTTTTACTGCTTGAGAGTATGTGCCAATTGCTTGTGGCGCTTTATCGGTTGCGATGATGATCTTTTCTGCCATGATCTTTCCTCTATCTGCGTATTGAAATAATTAACGGTTTCGAGATGTACGTAACACTTCAGGAAGTACCCTAATTCGACGCATCACGTTAGCTAAATGAATACGGTCACGCACAGAGATCCGCAAGTTGATGAGGAAAACACGCCCATCACGCTCTTCTGTGGTTAAGTTATGAATATTTGAGCCAGCAGAAGCAATAATCGAGGTGATTTTTGCGAGTGCACCTTGGTGGTTAACTATTTCTACGCGCAAGTTAGCTTGATACTCAACGCCTTCGGCACTATCCCACTGTACTGGAATGTACTTGTCAGGCTCACCTTGGTAGCCACGAATGTTAGCGCAGCTTTCCATGTGTACCACTAGGCCTTTGCCAGGGCTGACGTGGGCGATAACCGCATCACCCGGAATTGGGCGACAGCAATTTGCGAAGGTCACTAGCATACCTTCGGCGCCGCGTATTGACATGGTATGGTTTTCTTTTGACTCTTCAGGAGCAATTTGATCGCCAAGAAGTCGCTGAGCAATAACGATGCTCATAGCATTGCCTAAGCCAATGTCGGCAAGCAAAGAGTCGAGTGAATCATGCTTGGTATCTTTAACGACTTTATCAATCTGTTCTGCCGACAAGCTATCAAGCTTAGCTTCTCCCAGCGCATGATTGAGCAGACGCTTACCAAGCAAAATAGCGTCGTCCTCTTTTAAACTCTTCAGTAGCTGACGGATTTTAGCTCGTGCTTTACCCGTCACCACAAAGTTAAGCCAAGCTGCATTCGGGCGTGCGCCGTTAGCGATAATGATCTCGACGGTTTGGCCTGAGATCAATGGCTGACTTAATGGGTAGGCTTGACGGTTCACTTTGGCGCCAACACAGGTATTACCTACATCGGTGTGAACTTCGTAAGCAAAATCGACCGGGGTTGCTCCCACAGGAAGCTCTAAAATACGGCCTTCAGGGGTAAAGACATAGATCTCTTCAGGGAAAAGCTCAGTCTTAAAGTTTTCAACAAATTCAAAAGAGGTGCTGGCGCTTTGCTGCAGTTCAAGCAAGCTTTGCATCCATTTACGGGCACGCACTTGAGTGGTGGTGCCTTGCTCTGCCGAGCTGCCTTTCTTGTATAGCCAATGAGCCGCGACCCCTTTATCTGCCATCTGGTCCATATCTTCGGTACGAATTTGGATCTCAACCGGCACGCCGTGAGGGCCAAAAAGTGAAGTGTGCAGTGACTGATAACCGTTGGCTTTAGGGATAGCGATATAATCTTTGAAGCGACCAGGGTGAGGCTTATAAAGGCCATGCATGGCACCCATAACGCGATAGCAAGTATCGATAGAGTCAACGATGACCCTAAAGGCATAGATATCCATGACTTCTTGGAACTGCAGCTCTTTATTGCGCATCTTGTTATAGATGGAATAAAGATGTTTTTCACGACCTTTTACAGCGCCTTCAAGGCCAGTGTCTTCGAGTCGAGTATGGATTGCAGCTTCGATACTTTGAATAAGTTCTTTACGATTACCACGAGCGGCTTTCACCACCTCTTTGAGTACGCGATATCGCATTGGATAATAGGCTTGGAAGCCTAAATCTTCTAACTCAATCTTAATATTATGAATACCAAGACGGTTGGCGATTGGAGCGTAAATTTCGAGGGTTTCTCGGGCGATGCGACGGCGCTTATCGGGCCGTAGAGCACCTAAGGTGCGCATATTGTGGGTTCTATCGGCAAGCTTAATCAAGATGACTCGAATATCTTGGGTCATCGCCATCATCATTTTGCGGAAGTTTTCAGCTTGGGCTTCTTTCTTATCGCGAAATTTGAGTTTATCGAGCTTGGAGACGCCTTCAACCAGTTCAGCAATTGACTCGCTAAATAGCTCAGCCAGTTCTTCTTTAGTTACCGGGGTGTCTTCGATAGTGTCGTGCAAGAGTGCGGCCATAAGCGTCTCATGATCGAGACGCATATCGGCCAGGATGCGGGCGACCGCAACCGGATGGGTAATATAAGGTTCGCCACTCGTGCGCATCTGACCTTCATGGGCATTGCGCGCCACCTGATAGGCCTGCTTGAGTAATTCTACCTGTTCAGGTTCTAAATAACCTGATGCAGACTCCTTGAGACCTTCAAACAGATACAAGTGACTCTACTCCTTATATTGCGTTACGGCCTTCAGCGATGGCAGCAACAGCAGCGATTTCAGCTGCTTCACGTTCACGAACTGTTTGGCGCTCATCGGCATCCAAAGTATCAGCTGTGACTAAACCTAGTTCGATTTCGCGCAGGGCGATAACCGTTGGTTTGTCGTTCTCTTCTTCAACCATAGGGTCTTTACCCTGCACAGCGATTTGGCGAGCACGACGCGCTGCAACCAGAATCATATCAAAACGGTTGCCGATTTGGTTTACGGCATCTTCTACAGTTACGCGAGCCATGTTTGGAAACTCCAGTGTTTAATCGATTGAAAAAATGACGCAAAATTGTACATGAAGACAGTTAGCCTGCCAACAGATCTTTAATCATATCATTTTGTGTATGAATTTGGCTAGCAGAGGTTAATCTTTGACTGCGAATGATCGCTAAAAGATCGGCCAATGCCTTGTCGAAGTCGTCATTTACTAAAACGAAGTCATATTCATTGTAGTGCGACATCTCTGAAACCGCTTGCGCCATGCGGCCTGCAATCACTTCTTCGCTATCTTGTCCGCGGCCTGTTAGACGGCGTTCTAGCTCAGTTTTTGACGGTGGTAGAATGAAAATACCAATAGATTCAGGCATAAGTTGCTTAACTTGTTGAGCACCTTGCCAGTCGATATCGAGAAATACATCAATACCTTGCTCTAGAGTCTGCTCAATCGTGACACGAGAGGTACCATAATAGTTTCCAAATACTTCAGCCCACTCAAAAAAAGCGCCATCGGTAATTAAGCCCTTGAACTCATCTTGATTAACGAAATGATAGTGTTGACCGTTCTCTTCGCCAGGACGTGGTTGTCTTGTGGTATGCGAAACTGAAACTTGCATATCTAAAGGCTGGTCTCGTAACAAGGCTGAAATAAGCGATGATTTACCTGCGCCACTTGGCGCCGAGACGATAAATAGGTTTCCACGAGCGGTCATGAGCTGCATATCCGATGATTGCACTATTAGAGCCATGTTAGCTCAAATAGGTCGAGTAAAAGATTAAGCGAGCCATTATACAGCCTAGGGTGATATTTACGCTAGTCGCAGTTGTGTGAATTAGTATGCTAATTGACATTCTATTCTTGCTGAGTTTAAGCATTTATTATCGGTTCTAAGTGACAAAACTGCCCGAAAACACTGACATTGATGGCTAAATTGGGTAGGCTACTTCATTACGTTTTATGCTTTCGCCTGGGCATAGAAATAGGGTGCGCTGCTACTGAACAATTTTGGAGCAGCCGAATTAAAGAATATTGTTAAGGTCGGTACCAATATGCAGGTTAAGTCGTTTTTTTGTGTCAATGGTTTAGATAGTGGTCAGCGTTTCGCGACAATTAGTGGTTTGATTTATTTTACTTTATTGCTGGCTGTTGTGATTTTTAGCCCTTCTTTAGCCTTGTACTTTGTCGGGCTATTACTCACCCCAGTGCTGGCATTTACTAGTCTGCGCAGATTGCGTGATTGCGCTAAGCCGCCACAGTTAGCCTTGTTAACCTTAGTACCGTTTTGGCTGGCACTGATCACTTTAGTACATGTCCACAGTATGATGCTGTTGTTGACGCTTCTCGTCATCGCAGGCTTAGCTATAGGTTATTTGGCTGTGTTGCCTGCCGCCTCAAGAGTTGATTATGTACAAGGCTATGCGGGGCCGGTGGATATGAGTAGCAGCAAAGGCTCCGGCCGAATGGCAAACTTTCGAGTGCGAGTCGAGCCGACTTTAGGCGGCGAGGAGGTCGCTGAAAGTATGGCTATTAACAGTACTGACGAGACCTATCCCCGTGCTGAAGAGCAGCAAGCTCCCGAGGCTGCTAGAGAGTATCAACAGCATTCTCGTAGAGGCAAAAAGCAAGCAGCATTGAATATGGCACAGCTACAAAGTCTATTGCTAACAAACAAAAAGATAGTCTTTATTGCAGCTGGCTCTGTAGTGGGTGTGATGTTGATGGTGAGTCTTTTGTCGTTAATCCCGGCATCTGAGGCTGACATTGAAACTGCTAGCGACAGTGACTCTAAAGTCGTTAATGAGACTTTAGAGCTCGTACCGGTTAACCGTATTTCGACATCGATGCCTGATGGCTTTAGCTTAGCCCTCGAAGATGATGTGTTGATCATGCGCTGGCTGGGCGAAACGGGGTCGCCAGTTAACCTCTGGTCTTTGGCCACGGCCAAAGGCGATAAAACCTGTTCGCTGATGCGTTTTAATAATGGCACCGAATATCGTCCGCTGATGGTTGATCTGCTTGCGGATACTGGCACCGAAGCCCGATTCTCACCTCTGGATACCGAGGCGATTATTGTCGACATGGCGAGGCGAGGAAATGTCAGCCTTTGCGGATATAACTTTAGCTTGAAGGGCAGTCAGGCGGCATTGGGCAAGGTCGCCGCTTTTCGCACTTATTTATAACCCTGAATCCAAGCGTGGAATTGTAGAGCTGATTAGCATCGATTAGCGCTGGATATTAGCCTATAGACTCATTAAACTGCTTCGCCTTATCGTGATGCGAAGCCGCAACTGTCTGAGGGAGTGTCATTGTTTGAGAGAGAGTAATGGGTAATAACAAGCAGGATTTAACCTTAGTGATCCTTGCCGCGGGTTTAGGCAGCCGTTTTGGTGGCGACAAGCAGTTAGCGCAGCTAGGCCCAAATGGTGAAACCATGTTGGAGCTATCGATACAGAGCGCCTATAAAGCGGGCTTTTCTCGTGCGGTCTTAGTCATTCGTTCAGAATTAGCCAGCATGCTAGATGAAGCCTTAGCGGGTAAGTTTAGTGACGATTTCAGCTGCCAGTACTGCGTTCAGTCGTTAGATGATTTACCAGCGTCTGCGCGCGAATTTGCCGATGCGAGTCAGCGACAAAAACCTTGGGGCACAGCCCATGCGCTTTGGAGCGCGAGAAATCATGTTGTTGGCCCTATGGCAGTGATCAATGCCGACGATTTTTATGGCGACAGCGCTTTTAGCTTGCTTAGCGAGGGATTATCAACGGCTAATGACGACTGGATGATGGTGGCTTATCCAATAGGCTTAACCCTGTCTGATAATGGTGGCGTTAACCGGGGTTTATGCCAAGTTGAAGCCGGTAAGCTTATCGATGTGGCCGAGTGGCTTGATATTCGCTGTGAACCATCGGGTTTAACTGGTACGTTAGATGGAGAGCGTTTAACCATTGCCGACGATGCCGTGGTTTCGATGACTTGCTGGGGCTTCAAACCAGATATCTTCGAGGTGATTGAACAACAGTTTAGTCACTTCCTTGAACACAATGGTCATCATCCAAAAGCCGAGTGTTACTTGCCTACAGTGGTACAAGCTCGACTCGATGCCCCGTCAGATGCTCAGGCTAACAAGGTGGTAAACGTCAGTGTCGCCAAGGAATCTTGGTACGGCGTGACTTACCCTGAAGATGTGCAATGGGTTAGGCAGAAATTGCAGCAAACTCTTTGCAGTAATTAGTTCGAAGCTAATTTAATAATCAATTTGCACGGAAAGTCTGGAGAAGAGCCCAGATAGCAAAAGAGATCTAAAAGAATAACTGGAGTGTTGGGTGATCGATTTTATAAGACAAAATATTTTGTCCCATTTTGGTATTGATGCAGCAAGTGCCAAAGTGTCCCCATTGGGCAACGGCCATATTAACCATACTTTTTTGGTGCGTGGCAATGATAACGAATTTGTACTGCAAAAAATTAATACAGATGTTTTCAAGACGCCGTCGGCATTGGTGAACAATGCCGATAAAATCAGCCAGCACCTACAAATGAAAGCCGCAGCGGGTGAGTACCAATTACAAGTGGTTTCACCTGAGCTTACTGCCAGCGATGAGCTATTTGTCGATCTTGGCGAGCAAGGGTTCTGGCGCGCCATTAATTATCTACCGTTTAGCCATAGTATCGACGTGGTGGGTAGTGAAGCCGATGCTGAAATGGCAGCGAAAGCGTTTGGACACTTCTCTTGTGCCTTAACTGAGCTTGACGCCGAACTATTAGAGGATGTGATCCCTAATTTTCATCATCTGCCAGGGCGTATTGAGCTACTTGCTCAAGCCGTGGAAGCAGATAGCCATGGACGTCTTGTAGAGTGTAAGCTGTGGGTTGACTTTGTGATGTCGCAAAGCGAACTTTTACAAGAGTTAGCCGAGGTAGAGGGTAAGCTGCCACGCCGAATTTGCCATAACGACACCAAGATCAATAACATGTTGTTTGATAAGCGTGATATGACGAGTCTTGCGATTATTGACTTAGATACCTGTATGAAAGGCTATCTGATGTATGACTTTGGCGATATGGTGCGAACTTTCTATAGCCCAGAAGAGGAAGACTCGACCGCGCTAGATAAGGTGCTAGTGAGAGAGTCTATCTTTGGCGCTATCTGCAGTGGTTACTTGAGTGAGTTAGGCGCTGTGTTATCGGAGCAAGAGCGTAAAAGCTTGTGGTTAGGCGCTAGAGTGATGTGTTTGATGATTGGGGTGAGATTCTTAACCGATCATTTAAATGGTGATGTGTATTTTCAAATTCATCATGCGGGCCATAACCTAGAGCGCGCAGCCAATCAGTTTACCCTGTATCAAAGCTTATTGAGCCAACAAGAAGTGCTCTGCAAGTTTTTGCAGTCTTAAATAATGAGGGGAGTTGTTCCCCTTTTTATCCTCATCAGTATTAATAAAGTGATCGACTCAGGCTGCTTTTGGGCGAACGAATTCGATTTTTATCTTGGTAATACCAATTGCATTAAGTATCTGTTCATTCAGTGAGAATTCAAAGCGCTGAAGGCAAGCTGGAAACTTGAAGCTAATAGTTATTCTATATCAAGAGTTTCCGACGAAGCATGCAGTGCTTTGAAACCCACCCTGTGGGAAGCGCTCAAGCATTCCACTTCTGCTTTGCATTGACTCATAAGGGAATAACCATTCTGTCGTCCATGCGCCTTGAATTGAAAAGCTTGAGCGCTTCTGAATTGATTAAATATTTAATGTAATTGGTATGAGATCAAATTTAAGTTAACTGAGTGTTTAAGCACTGTTAAAGCAAGACGTAACCTCATACACTGCGAACAGATTAATTATATTAGGTATCATTATGGCGCCAATTATCTGTGGCAGTGCTCTAGAGGCTGTATCTTTAATTGAGAGTGGTGAGACGTTATGGACTCACTCAATGGGAGCGACTCCGACCCTATTACTCAATGCCCTCGCTGAGCATGCTTTAACCAAAAAAGATCTCACTCTATTACAGTTACATACCGAATGTGCTGAGTCGTTAAGTGATGAAAAGCTTAAGGGGCACCTACGACACCGGTGTTTCTTTGGTGGTTTGCCAACACGTTTGCTATTGCAGCAGGGTGATGCCGATTATGTGCCTATTTTTCTCTCTGAAGTACCTAAGCTATTTCGTTCGGGTGAGCAGCCAATTGATACCGCAATTATTCAAGTCTCTCCTCCCGATAAGCATGGGATCTGTTCATTAGGCATTTCGGTTGAAGCAACCTTAGCAGCCTGTCAAATGGCGGGAAAGATTATTGCTCATATCAACCCACAGATGCCGAGAACCCACGGCGATGGCTTTATCCATTACAGTAAATTTACTGCTGTTTATGAGCAGAGCATGCCACTGCCGCAGCACCCATTAGCCGCGAGCGATCAAACGAGTTTAGCTATCGGTAAAAATGTAGCCCAGTTAGTGCGTGATGGAGATTGTCTGCAGATGGGAATTGGGGCAATTCCTGATGCCGTACTCTCATGTTTAACTGAGCATAAAGATCTTGGCGTACATACCGAATTATTCTCCGATGGTGTGCTTAACTTAGTCGAACTCGGGGTGATCACTAATCGCTTTAAAAAAGTGCATCCAGGCAAAACGGTCACCGGATTTGCCCTCGGAAGCCAGCGGCTATATGACTTTGTTGACGATAACCCTTCGGTGATCTTTATGGATATTGAACAGGTTAATGACACCGCTATCATTCGTAAAAACCCCAATGTAATGGCCATTAACTCAGCGCTGCAGGTGGATATTTCAGGGCAAATCTGTGCAGATTCTCTGGGCACGCGTATTTACTCTGGAGTGGGAGGGCAGATGGACTTTATTCGCGGAGCTGGGCTATCAGAAGGGGGTCGCTCAGTGATAGCATTACCCAGCACTGCTGCTAGGGGCTCGGTATCGCGAATCGCCACCGTCTTGTCTCCAGGCGCTGGAGTGGTGACCACACGCGCTCATGTGCACTATATAGTGACGGAGTTTGGTATTGCCAATCTGCGAGGCAAGTCCCTGCGTGAGCGCGCGCGGGCACTGATCGATATCGCTCACCCAGACTTTAGAGAGCTGCTATGCCGAGAGACTTTTGATATGTGGGGCTTAACGGTGTAATCACTTAACTGTTTTGTTGCTGAGGTGAGTTAGGCATGCTGTTATCTGATACCGAACGCTTATCTCAATTCAGTGTTTAGTTACAGCTTACACAAGGTAATCGTTAGGAATAAGCCGGGTAGCTTGACCAATGGGTTGATGCTGACTCGGCTTATTTATTTGCTGCACCATAAAGTCATGCCTAAGAGCAGGCTTGAGTAAGTCATCAAACATCTCAACTTGTTGGTTAGCGGGGTTTAACCACGCATCGATCACTTCATCATTTTGCGGCAAGATCATCGGGCTGGCTTTGCTGTGATACGGAAGTAGGTCTGGGTGTGGCGGATTGGTGATGATGGAACAGGATGTGGTCACTTCGCCGGTTTTGGGGTGCTGCCAGTCTCTAAATAACCCGCCAAAAGCTATCGCTGAGTTCTCGGCAATAAAGTCGTGATAATAAGTATCTTTACCTCTTTTCTCAGTTTCACCAAAGCCACTGGCAATCACTAAACAACGACTCTCTCTAAATGGCTGAAAACCTGCGCTATTGGGGGTATTTAACTTATCGAATCGAGTGTTAAATGAGGTGTAACGGCTGGGTTTAAAGCCTTCATAGCAAGTTTCAAGCAGTAACCACCAGGTGGCGGTTTGCAAGCGGCGCTCACCATCAATCTCACGCACAATACTGATGTCATTGGTCGGCATTTTAAAGCGACCAAACAGCATCTCTTGCTGATTGCTAATCCGCAAATCATCCATCAATGTTTGTACAAACATGTCATCAATAATATTGAGTCGACCACACATAGCGCATCACCGTAAACAGAACTTGTATTGAGTATATGAATGATTTTGAGCTGAGTATAGCTAGATAAAAATAGGGACCCATTGTTAATTCTTGTGTCACTAAATGGCCATTTAATTGAGGAGGCTGTTGGTAAGATTTGTTTATCAGTTAGATGACATCATTTTAGTGAAGCAATGCTACCGAGGAATCAACGATGAAAAAACTCATTATCAACGCCAATGTTTTTAACGGCACAGACAATCAACTCATAGAGAATGTTGCAGTGCTGATTGAAGATAACCTGATCAGTAAAATTAGTCGCCAAGATGACATCGATTTGTCGATTGCCGATGAAGTGATTGACGCTAAAGGTGGCACCGTGATGCCGGGTCTAATGGACGCACACGTTCATATTACCTTGTCGGCCCCTTTTAATGTGATCGACACCATGACCCGTGAAGAGGTGGCGATTCGCTCAGCGCGTATTTCGGAAGAGATGTTGATGCGTGGATTTACCACCATTCGTGATGTTGCTGGTAACACCCTCGGCCTTAAAAATAGTATCGACAAAGGTTACGCCAAGGGGCCACGCATTCTGCCATCAATGGCAGCGGTTTCTCAAACCAGCGGCCATTCCGATTACCGTCAAAATCAGGCGCAGGAGCGGATCGGCAAACATGAAGACTCGCCTATGATGAAGCTTGGCGCAATGAAGGTCGCAGACGGCAGATCAGAAGTATTAAAAGCGGTGCGCGAGCAACTGTTTATGGGCGCATCGCAAATTAAGATCATGGCCGGTGGCGGCGCATCATCTACCTTTGACCCACTCGATACGCTGCAGTTTACCCTCGATGAGATGAAAGCGGCCGTCGAGGCAGCAACGGATTACGGCACTTATGTTGCGGCGCATATCCATACCGCCGACGCAATGCGCCGAGCCGCAGAGGCGGGAGTGATGTCGTTTGAACATGCCACCATTATGGATGATGACATTGCCCAAACCATTAAAGACAAAGGCATTTGGGTGATCCCATCCTACTTTACCTCATCACTGATTGCAGAGCGTAAGATCCCGCTACCTAACGAAGAGACCTATCGCAAAACTGAGCGGGTAGGTAAGGCGATGCTCAAATCTGCCGAACTGATTAAGAAATATCAGATCGACAATATCGCATTTGGTACCGACTGCGTCGGTGAAGCCAGCGTACACGCCACTCAGCTTAATGAGCTAGGTGCGATTGAGCAGACCTTTGACACGATAACCGCTTTACGTATGGCGACCTCAAACTGCGGACGCTTATTTGAAATGTCGACCTATCAGCACCCGTATCAGGAGGGGTGTTTAGGTAAAGTGGTTGAAGGCGCTTATGCTGACCTGCTGATTATTGAGGGTAATCCGCTTGAAGGGGTTGCCTGCGTTGCCGATACCAATAAGCAAAAGGTGATTATGAAAGACGGCGTCATCTACAAAAACACGCTGTAATCGCTATTGTAATCGCTGCTGTAATCGCGACTGCTATCGCAACTTAACGGCCTAATAACGGCGCTTAGTTCACACAACTAGGCGCCGTTTTGCTATCTGCGATATGGCACTTCTTGCCAGTGATGACCTTTTGTTTTGACTGTCACCAAATGGCCATTTTATAAAAATATCGCTGGTATATTAGACGGACATTCCTACTTGAAGAGTATTAACTATGTCACATCATTTTAAAGATTACCGCGGTTCACTAGAGCGTTCTTTAGATCATGCGGTCTCTTACCTTGAGTCGCTAGATGAGCGCCCTGTTGCCAAAGATATCACCTCTGCACAGTTGCGAGATTTGATTGCAGGAGAATTACCACAACAAGGGGTAGCAGCAGAACAGGTTATCGATGAAATGGCATATGCGCTCGATGCTGGTTTAGTCGCGTCGGGTGGTCCACGATTTTTTGGCTATGCCATCGGCGGTACTTTTCCTGCGGCATTAGCAGCAGACTGGTTAGTTAGTGCATGGGATCAAAATGTGCCGTACTACGTGTCTAGCCCTGCAATGGCGGTAGCCGAAGAAGCTGCAGCAGAATGGATGGTAGAGCTGCTTGGCTTAACCAAAGGTTCTGCGGTGGGCTTTACTTCAGGCGCTCAAGAGGCGATCTATACCTCGTTAATTACTGCGCGTAATTCTCTGCTAGAAAATGCAGGCTGGGATGTGGCTACTAAAGGTCTATATGGCGCGCCGCAAGTGAATGTGGTCGTGAGTGACCAAATTCACTCAACCATTAAGCGCGCGCTTTCAATGATAGGTTTGGGGATTGAAACCATCGTTAAAGTGCCAACAGACGATAATCTTCGTCTTATTCCTGAGGAGCTTACGCGGGTGTTAGCCGATATAAGCGGGCCAACATTGGTTTGTGCCCAAGCGGGTTGTATCGACTCAGGGGCTTTCGATCCTTTCGACGAGATAGCTGACGCGGTTGCCAAGCATGGTAACGCTTGGTTGCATGTGGACGGCGCGATAGGTCTGTGGGCGGCAGCGAGTGATAAGCAAAAGCATCTGTTGAAAGGCATTGAGCGAGCCGACTCTATCGACACTGACGGCCATAAGTGGTTCAACATGCCTTATGACTGCGGCATGGTGATAGTGAAAGATCCTGCCAAAATCACCACGGCGGTGGGCGGCGGCAACATGGGCGATTACCTAAATGATGCCATGGATAAACCGGATCGTAACGCGATTAACTTTGGTATTGCCGCATCGAGACGCGCCCGTGGTCTGCCTGTCTACGCCGCGTTTAAGTCGCTGGGTAAGCAAGGCATCGTCAATCATTTAGATAACTGCTGCGCCTTGGCCAAACGCATGGCTGATATTTTGAGAGAAGTGGACGGCGTGACCATTCTTAATGATGTGGTGTCGAATCGATTCTCTGCGCAATTTGGCATCGGTGATGTGGAATATCGCAACGAGCTAACAGCAAGAGTTGTGCATAGACTGCAGCAAGAGGGATATCTTTATCCATCAACATCAGGCTACAAAGGCCTAAAGACCATGCTGTTTTCAGTGCTGAATTATCATACCTCGATAGAGGATATTGATATTTCAGCAAACAAGATCATTGAAGCGTTTAACATCGAAAAAGCGTTACTGCCTAAGTCGGTTTAACGTTATGAATTCAACGAGCAAAGAGAGTGGAGGAAGTATGACTCAGCAACGATTTGTAGGTTATAGCCTAGCCGTATTGGTTTATTTAACTGTGCTCAATTTCTTTAATGAGTATTGGCAGTGGGTCAATATTGAGTCTTTTAGCGTTTCACTTGTTGCAGCACTGCTTTTGTTGACGCTACTTAAGCTGTCGATTAAAACCGAGCATAAAGTGGCCGCCTTTTTTAAGGCTAAACCGGGCAGGGCCGCAAAAGTATATCGAGGCATTAGCACCTACATTATCTTGGTGGGTAGCAAGTTTATGATCCTTGAAGCGATAAATGTGATGTTTGGCGAAAAGGTCTCATTTAGCGGGCCGTTCAATGGTGTCGTCGCTTTCTTTGCCGTTGTATTTGTTATCTTAATATCTGAATTTATGGTTTCAAAAATCTATGCTGCGCTAAGTGACACGAATGAGCTGCAAGTTGCATAGCTAAGACCTAGGTGTAGTGACCTCGTCATCATTGAAAACCGGCCTGTTACTAACGAGTAGCAGGCCGGTTTTTGGTTAAGTTATCCTTTGAAGCATCTATGGGCTTATTGCCTAAGTAGAAACATTCGCTCCAAGATTTATCGTTAATAAAGGCTAACGGTTACATGCTCATATGCATGTTAGCATTGGCTTTTTTGCCTAAATAGTAATACCAAATAGAGAGTGGGATAAAGATCAGGTTCATTATGCTGGTGAAGTTCCAGCCTAAGCCTGCTTGATTAATAGTACGTTCGCCGCCACTGGCTATTATCCATCCGAAGCCATTGAAGATGGCATCGATACAAAGAGCAGTGAAAAAGATGGCGATAAATAGTAAACCCACGATCCATTTGGTAGGACGAACGCCATAGTACTTTGTATAAACGCGGATCATCGGGATTGTTAATACATCCGACAAGATGAAACCTATGACCCCGCCAAACGAGATCCCGCCGTGCCACAATGCTGCGGCTAAAATCAGGTTACCCACTGAGCACACATAAGCAAGCATCGCGACAAAAATACCAATAAGAACATCGATCACTGAGTGTAGCCAGATTGGTAAACCTACATCGTTGCTGATAAATAGGCTGCGCCAGCCATCGAGTGGCACAATAGCGATAAGAATGGAGGAGATGACTACGCCAATTAAGATCTCTTTGCCAATCATGGCAATATCCATGTGAAAAAATCCGGCCGACTTAGATACTTTTGCCATAAAGCCCGCTACCGGTTCTGGAGCTGACATATTGGCGCCGGAACCACCTTCCTTCATATTCGACATATCCATGTCAGCACCGCAGCTACCTTCTTTCATTTTGGACATATCCATGTCAGCACCGCAGCTACCTTCTTTCATTTTGGACATATCCATGTCAGCACCGCAGCTACCTTCTTTCATTTTGGACATATCCATGTCAGCACCGCAGCTACCTTCTTTCATTTTGGACATATCCATGTCAGCACCGCGGCTACTTTCTTTCATTTTGGACATATCCATGTCAGCACCGCAGCTACCTTCTTTCATTTTGGACATATCCATGTCGGCACCGCGGCTTCCTTCTTTCATTTTGGACATATCCATGGCGGTGTTGGCAGTAGCTTGTTGACTAGCATTGAAATGTTGACGTAGTTCTTGTTCAACATCTTTAGGGTAGAAGCGATGAAATAGAAAGCCAACGGTAACAATTAATATCAGTCCGCCGAGTATCTCTCCCCATAAAAAGGTCCAGCCCATTAAGGCCACTAATACAATAAACATCTCTAAAATTAAGTTGGTGCTGGAAACTAAAAAAGCCATCGCATTGGCTACTGTTGATTTTTTTTCCAGTAAGGTATGAGAAAGTGAAGCGGCGGCATAGGAGCATGAAGATGACACCATACCGAGAACGGTCGTTAAGGCTAAGCTGGTCAGGCTGGTTTTACCTAGGTGCTTAACCACACTGGATACCGGTATAATATTACGTATCCAAGATGATAATATCAGGCCAAATACCAGAGGCCAGTATATTTGCCAAACCATATTTCCAAACGTAGAGAATAAATGAATAACGAGATCACTGAGACTGTGTTCCATAATCAAAACCTTCGTATATTACATTAGCAAGAACTGCTATTGATGTGCATTTTACTATATCAAACATAGCATTGTGCTCGCCTCCTATATCTGTATCAGCTGGTGATTATTTTGTTGCGAGTATGTTGTATGTGTTTGCCTTATGTAGGCAATACTGCTTAATCGGGTTGGTTGTGGCCTCTTTTGTTCGTTGACGTTAATATTCCTCGTATCCCTCTAGCCTTCTCTTGCCCGATCCCCTCTACCTTTAACAGTTCCTCTTCAGGGGCAGTGAAGACCGCTTCAATACTCTCGAAATGTATTAATAAACGTTTAGCCAGTTTTGGACCAACTTGAGGAAGACTTTGGAGTATGAAGAGTTGTCGGTTTTTGTGACGTTTAGGTTTTCTGCCGTTGGAGATGACTCCTGTTTCCCAGCTATTTAATTGAGTGGCACAGAAGTAGAGGATTTTAGCCGACTCTGCCTGAGATAAACTGCGTAAGATAGGCATGTTGAAGTTGATAGCAATAGAGCATAGCGCACCCATTACAGCCTCTCGAGTAATACCATAAGCGGCGATATCTCGCGATGAACCCTCAATAAGCAGTGCTGTATTATTAGGGCTTTTTGATAGCCTTGATACCTGTGAAAATAGTCTGCCATCACAAAGTGAAATAACGAAATCTGAGAGTGTTTTTCTTTCAATAAGCCATTCGTTTATCTGATAATCTCCCAAGTTTAGTCGTTTTCTGACTAAACGAAGATCCGTTTGTTTTGATAGTTGCTTAATCAATATCTCCGCACGTTCTCTATCGTCATAAACTATCTCAATTGGTGGTTTATTCATCCTGAATACTTAATCAATCCATTGACTAGGATTAAGTCTAGTTTAGTGATTGTAACGATAGGGGATATTTTTTGCGAAGCAAAATGCCATTAAGCGAACTTACAGGTATAAACTCCAGACACTAGACTTTTAAGGGGAAGATTTATTACAGCATTAGTTAATACAGGATCCGCTTTGGTTGAGTGCCACGGTTAACTTAGCTAACTCGCTATAAATAATCGGGTCTATTATAAAGCTACGGATCATTTGCTAACTTATTCGAGTTAATAATACAGCTGTCTTTGGACTGGGGTTAACTGCCATTTCGCTTGCAGCTGAGTGAGGGTGTGTAGCGTTATTTTACCTAAAAGTCGGTATAGCGCTGTTTCGGCATTTTTCGTAAGTAGCTCAGTAAAGCGGAAGCTCCAAGGGAGTATGTGCACGCATAAAAACTCACACACACACCTTTCGCTGCTAGCATCTTTAGCTCTGATATGACGCTCAAGTAAGCTGGCCAAAGCAGATAGGCATAGGCCGATATGATCGAGAGGTTGCTTTTCATCGAGTTGAAACCTTAAATGCTTATCTTCAAGAAATCCGGCTAGTGCATAGGTGGATTTTTGCAGTAGTAGGTTATCCTCACTGAGATAAACCGATCCCCAAGGCATGGCTTTAGGCATGCCTATCCCCACAAACAGGCTAAGGTGATCAGACTGCAACTGCTCTAAAGCCGATGCTTGTGACAGAAATATTTCAGTCTCCAGTGTCGATATCCCCATCTCTGCCTGCCAGAAGTGCAAGATATGACTCTCCTCAACCTTGAGTAATAGAGAATCTTCCGGCTCAAAGTAAAAAAATCGATACAGTAAGTTAAGGCTCGCTAGTATCAAGTCATCATCGATAGCTTGTATTTCATCTTTATGATTAATGAGTTGTTCACTGCTCATGGTGTGTTTTCCACAATTACTTTCTTCGTTCAATGAATGCAGTGCCAACATATTCGTGACACTGCAATTTATTACTCTAGATACCGCAGACTTCAACTAGGTTGGTGCCTTGGGGGTTAGCCTTTGCCAGTGCAGTCGGTCGCAAGTTGGTTAGGGTGTTGATACAACCGCCAACATCTACGCCAAGCTCATTTGGGCTGTACCAGGCACCTTCACCCATGGCGACAACGCCGGGCATAATTCTGGGGGTGATCCTAACTGGGATACGAATCGTTCCTCGGTTGTTATACACATGCACCAATTGGCCTTGCTTTAGCTGTCGATCTTTAGCGTCAATAGGGTTCATCATCAAGGCGTCTTCAATTACTTCCCTTAACCAAGGTACATTATGGAAGGTAGAGTGGGGACGTCCCTTAGATTTAAAACCAATAAGCTGTAGTGGATGTTCTACAAGCTGCTTTTTGTCAGCATAGCTTTCCCAAGTTGGCGTGTATTCGGGGAGTGGCGAAATCTTATCACCAACAGGTAAGGTCCAAGTCGCCGCAAATTTTGCCAGCTTATGGCTATAAATCTGAATTTTTCCAGATTCAGTTTTTAATGGATTAGTAAGAGGATCCTCTCGGAACTCTTTTAGGGTGTATCTCTCTTCATTAGGATCGAATGGGATCCGAATCGTTTTGTGTTTATCTAACACCTCAAATGGTGGAAATTGCGGGTGATTGAGACGGCTTTGTTCATAAAGATGACGTTGCCAGTCATCCCAGCTTCGACCTTGGGTAAACTGCTGGCGAATGCCAAATTTATCGGCTAAATCGGCAAATACTTCATAAGGGTGGCGACACTCATACATAGGATCGAGCACATGCTCAGTCTTGGTGAGGTGAGTCGAGAAAGCTACTATGCGTGAGTTCTCTAACCAAGTTATATCGGGTAGCAGAATGTCGGCATATTTGGCACTTGCTGTCATATGGTTGTCCATCACGAAGATGAACTCTAATTTGCTTTCATCGGCAAGGATCTTCGCCGTGGCATTGCAGTCTGAGTGTTGGTTTAGCAGCCAGTTTCCCTGATACATAAAGACGCACTTAACGTCACTGGTGAGCTTATCTGCACCTGTAATCCCATCAGTAAACTCTGTCATCTCATGGCCCCGCTCAACGGCTTCTAGCCATTTGAAACAAGGGACCTTAGCCTTAACTGGGTTAGCTCCAGTAGGCATCTGCATGATATCAGTTTTATGGAACAGGAAGTCTGAGCCACCATTATTGGTACCGGGCAATCCAAGTTGTCCTAAAAGGATTGGGAGCATATAGATTGCGCGAGCCGTTTGTTCACCTGCTGCGTGGCGTTGTGGCCCCCAGCCCTGAGCGATAAAGGGTGCCTTGGCTTGGCCGAGTGAGCGTGCCATCTGATAGATCTGCTCTTTAGGGATCCCGCAGATTGCAGCGGTATATTCAGGCGTTTTTTCGATACCGTCAGCGCCCTTACCTAAGATGTAGGCTTTGTAACTTAAAGATTGATCCAGTGATGGGATCCCTTTACTAACATCACCTGGCTCGGCATCATACCCATAGCAATGACTCTTTAAAAACGCTTCATCGACATATTTTTCGTTAATTAATACCCAAGCTACGGCTTCTACTAAGGCTGCATCGGTACCGGGGCGGATCGCCAGCCAAAGATCTTCACGACCACAGGCGGTATCAGTGTATTGCGGGTCGATAATAATCGTACGGGCAGAGCTTTGGCTTTTACTCTCTTGATAATGATAGGTATCACTGCCACCACTCATTCGTGTATTGGCTGGGTTATTACCGAAGTAAACCACCAGATCTGAGTGAGCGATTTCGGTTGGCGCGCTGCCGATGGTATAAGACTTATCACCATAGGTGTATAGCGATGCAGTATCAATTTGATGGCTACTGTAGTTACCCGATGGCGATAAGAAGCCGCCAATCTGGTTTAAAAATCTAGGTACATAGTGATACGGACCGTGGGGTTTGCCATAACCGACACGGCTGAAAATAGCTTGGTTACCATGTTCAGTGATGATCTTACTCATCTGGCTGTGAACTTCAGTTAAGGCTTCATCCCAGCTGATGCGCTTGAACTTACCCTCACCGCGCTTACCGACTCGTTTCATTGGGTACTTGAGTCTGTCTGGTGAGAAAGTGCGTTTATGCAGCGAACGCCCTCGTAAGCAAGCTCTGACTTGATGACGGCCAAAAACATCATCGCCCTGATCATCGGTTTCGATGCGTTTTATCTGGCCATCTTGGGTAATGATTTTAAGTAGGCAGCTTGAGTGACAGTGAGCCCAACAGTTATGCCACTTGGCAACTTCACCCACATGCTTATCGATCACCATGGCAGCGATAGCGTTTAGTGGTTGAGTCGAAATGAAAGCACTTACACCAAGAGAGGCACCTAATTTAAGAAAGCCACGACGAGATACACCCTGTGACTCGGTGCTTAAGGTATTTTTTTGCTTATTAAACATAATGAAAGTTCCTATAACCTAAAAGCAGAGCTAGAGCTGCTGGAGTAAACCGAGTTCGTAAAATAATATCCGCCCAAGTATTTCAGCGGTTAACACAGTAAGGGTTGCCAGTAACAACGGCGTGGATTTGTAGGTGTTTAACTTGATGACTAGACAGCTGATAAAGCCGATAGCGAGTAGGGATATGCGGCCTATTTGTAGTAGCTGTAGCCACACGGGTAGTGATGCTCCTAGCTTATGCAGTTGCTCGGTTAACTGCATGGCGTAAGCGGTGCTTAATACGAGTGTTAGTAGGAATATAATGGCCAAGATAGGCTTGAGTGCACTTAGCTTTAATGGTGTTTTTACGGGCTGTATTTGACATGTATTGAGTAAAAGACTCGTTAACATGGATCCCGTGATCAGCCCGCTAAAGACCAAGTTGATTGGCGTCCAGTGGTTGCTCCACAGATAGACTGTCGGCAAGCTGTAGACGTTGGCGATGGCAAATAGTTGACCGATAGCGGCTAGAGCGGCGGTCAATAGTAAGATATTCACTAAGCGGCTATCCGCCTTGCGCCATAGTAGTAAACTTGAGCCTGTTCCGAGAGCACCAAAAATCGATACCATGATTATTTCAACACTCATGGGAGAGAGGTGAGCGAGGCCAAAGAGTACATTGGCGGCTCTAAGCGGTTGGCCTAGGTGGGTAGTCGCGGCTAAACCAGCAATGGCAAATATAGACCAAAGGCATAGAAAACATCGCTGCAATAGTTGGCTGTTGCCACCAAGCTGCTGAGGGTATGCTAGACGCAGGGCACATAGCAGGATAAAGCTACCAGCTACCGCTTGGGCAAGCACAGTAAAGATCACTAATGGGATTTCATGCATGATTAAAGCTCCGCCTTATTACAAAGCGCACCACTCTTATCACCTGTAGGTTTAGCGTGACGGTTAGGTTTTATCACCAGTGAAGGCTTTGTTAGAGAAGAGTCTGGCAGTGGAGCAATATCAGCAAACTCGCCATATTTCGCTCTAAGTTCATCTATAGGGCCGAAATCTAATGCCCGCAGAGGGCAAGATGAGACACAGATTGGTTTCTTATTCTGGGCTAACAACTCATAGCAGCCATCGCACTTAGTCATATGTTTTTTTTCTGGATTGTATTGTGGCGCGCCATAGGGGCAGGCCATCTCGCAATAGCGGCAACCAATACAGACATCGGTATCGACAACAACTAAGCCATCTTGTGACCGTTTATGCATGGCACCAGTGGGGCAAGCTTTGGTGCAGGCAGGCTCTGCACAGTGGTTACAGCTGATTGATAGGTAGTAGGCAAATACATTTTGTTGCCATGTGTCATCAAGACCCTTGAGCCACTCCCCACCTGCGTATTCATATACGCGGCGATAGTTAACACCAATCGGTAACTCATTTTTATCTTTGCAGGCAACCTGACAAGTTTTGCAGCCGGTACACTTACTGCTATCGACATAAAATCCGTATTCTAGTTTCATACTGACGACCAAAGTTGGGGAGTAATTTAGTCGAATACTAGGTAATGGTCAGATAGGCTTCTATAAGGGATTTCCACATAGTTAGTGTGGTTGTGAGCTGCTCTCTATATTTTGCTGTGAACTTGAGTGATGCAGGGCACAGAGCAATAAATTAATCATTGTGCTTTGTTTTACGACGAATTCGTAAAGGAGGTGGGGCTATACTGCTTAAGTACGGCTCTACTAGAGTATAGAGGCGTACCATCTTAGCAAGTGAGTCCATCTGTAAATGCTTCAACATATTTGATCTGTGTACCTCAACAGTTCGCGCTGAGATAAATAACAGCTCGGCCAGCTGCTGATTTGTTTTACCCTGGGCGAGTAGTTGCAGTATATCTCGCTCACGTAGCGTTAACTCTTCATAGCAGCGAATGGCAGATTTCAACTCTTTGGAGGATGTAGATGCATCGAACGCCTGTGATACGGCCTTAAGAAGCTTGGTAATTTCAATCGGTTTTTGCAGAAAGTCTACGGCTCCAAGCTTAAGGGCATCAACCGCCATAGGGACATCTCCATGGCCGGTAAGAAATACAATCCCTAGTGAACAGTCTGTTTGGCTAAGCTGGTACTGAAGTTCCTGACCGCTCATACCTGGCATCCGAGAGTCTAAGATCAAGCAACCGCCTTCGTTCATTTTATCGGCATGCTGTTTTGCCCACAGCCAAAAAGCTTCGGCAGAGTTAAATGACAGAGGCTGATAGCCCTCTCCCTGCAGGGCAAAGTCTAGTGCGTCTAATACAGACTCATCGTCGTCAACTAGATAAAGGTTAGTGTTTGTCATTATCATCTCTTATATTTGGTATTGGAAACTCGATGCTCACGCAGCAGCCGCCATTATCTAGATTGTTAAATGATAGGTGCCCAAGATGAGATTCAGCCACCTCTTTACAGATGCTTAATCCGAGTCCCACGCCCTCTTTTTTAGTGGTAACAAAAGGGGTTAGCAACTCAGCTATGGGCCTCTCGAGCCCCTGTCCAGTATCTTGTATGCTTATTTTAATACGGCTACTGGCTAAGGTTAAAGTGACCCATACCTGCTTTTTACTCGATGATGCCGATGCATCTATCGCATTAGTCAGTAAGTTGACCAGTAGCTGCTCTAATCCTGCTCTATCACCAAAAAACATCATTTCATCATGAGTAGGGTGAAAGGTTATTTCAACCTTGTGGGTATGTGCATAAAGCTCAACTAAACTGACGGTATCACGCAGGAGTAATGCAATATCTAGCTGAGATTTTTGTACTGCTTGCTTATGTAGTAGCTGGCGGAAGCGGCTAACGACCTCATCGACTCGAATAACCTGACGGCGAATTTTTCCGAGCAGCTGATCAATATCAGTTTGGCTACTGCCTTTTTGACGACGAGATAGCTCACCTTCAGTATAGAGGCGAATTGCTGACAAAGGCTGGTTGAGTTCATGGGCTAAGCTGGAACCCATTTTATCGACTAATGCACGTCGTTGTGCCTGTTGCAGGTTTGCTTGGGCCAAGCCGAGTTTTCGACTGTTACGGCGATAGCGAAGCGTTAAGATTAGATGCTGGATAGGTAAAAATGTCGCCACAATAAGCATCAAGATAATCAGGTAATAGTGGGTTTGTACCCAGCTCCACAAAAGTTGCCACCAGGGCTGCTGTAGAGGGTGAACTCCCAGATCATTAAATAGATTATCCAGCTCAATCTGACTCTCTGGTACGGTCCAACCAAGGGATTGCGCCGCTTGTGCCGTATTTGAGTTTTTTGGGATCGCGAGTAAAGATTGCAGGATCTCTCGTGCTAAGGTGCGATCGGCACTACCTGTCATGGCAAAGCCCCAGTTTGGATATAAACGAGTAGAGACTCGGCACTCGAAGCCTGAAGGAGTCATATCATTAATTGGTCTAAGTTCATTGGGAGAGATTTGCCCCTTACGTATCATAGATTCAACTAAGCAAACCGGTAAAATAGCCGCTGCGATATCACCTTCTTGCAGCTCTGCAACCACAGATTCATGGGGGTAACCAATGACTTTTGTGTTGATTAGAAGGTCACTGTCGCGCCCAAGTCGTTGAAGCTCCCGCTGCATTGCCATATAGCCGCCAAAGGCCTGAGGACTGGCGGTACCAATTTTTTGTCCTGCGAGTTGATGTAAATTTTGGTAAGGGCTGTCAGACTTGACCCATATTACTGAACCTGTAGCAATTGAGGTCCCACCATTAAGGGGGCTTAATAGGGTTGCTAACCAGGAAAGTGACTGTCTACGAGCAATGCGGATACTCTCAGATGGGTTGATGATAATGAATTGTAGCTTTTGCTGACTCAGCTCATTTTGAAGTTGAGAAAGTGACAGAGGGATTAACTTAAACTGATACCCTTCAATATGTTGACTTAACCAATCTATGGTCGGCTGCCAGCGTTGCACAGCTTCATCTAGTCCCCGATCCGCAAATACCCCCACAGCCACGATCTGATCGGTTTTAGCTGTCTGCGTTTGAGCGATGGGCTGGCTTTGCAGCGTTTTTATTGGCACAAGTAAACAGAGAAGAAGGCTGGCTAAGTATAAAAATCGCATTACAGAGCACCCTAAGCAGAGTTCGTATTAGCTAAGTATAGAGAGTCGTTAGTATTACTAAAGTCGATAACGATTGCAGTGACCCCTTAGTGAGTTTTGTACTAAATTCAGTAGGAATAACGCTTGTATGTTATTTCTTAAAAGTTTGCCTTTTAGTTATAGAGATTAAAATTGATATAATTTTAATCAAGGCTATCTTAGAAAAAACAGTTTCAGCAATAAAAAATGCCAGTAAGCTTAACTTACTGGCATTGTTGTTTAGCGGGTAAATCAGTCGCTATTAATTCACACGGTACTTTGCAATCAACTCTTCGTCTAGCTCGATACCTAAACCGGGTGCGTCAGATACGGCGACAAAGCCGTTGTCGAACTGTAGTTGGTTCTTCACTAAGCTAGTGAATAGTGGGCTGCTGCTCTGAGAGAACTCCATCAGCGTGCCTTGTTCGCAAGCCGCTAAGAAGTGCACCGAAGCATGCAACAGAATGCCTGTGCTGAAGCCGTGAGGGATCAGCTGAGTACCATTCATCTGTGCGATGTCGTAGATCTTCTTCATTTCAGTGATACCACCACAACGGGTGATGTCTGGCTGAACGATGTCGGCGTTAGACTTAGTGATGAACTCTTGGAACTCGTAACGCGTCGTCAGAGATTCACCGCCTGCAATCTTTTGCGACACTTGGCGAGACAGCTTTTCATAGCTGATCAGGCTATCTGCCAATACAGGCTCTTCAATCCAGTTCAGGTTAAACTCTTCTAGACGTTTCGCCATCATGGCTGAATGACCACAAGTGTGCCACTTAGACGCTAAGTCGATCTGCACTTCCATCTCTGGACCTGCCGCTTCGCGCACCGCTTTAACAATCGCGTAGTCAGTGTCTGGGTCATCGCCCATCACGCCGCCACCAAACTTAATGCTGGTGAAGCCTTGGTCTTTCAAACCCTGCACAATCGCCACGTTGTCTTCAGGCTTATCAGCCGGGATGAAGGTACCGTAACAACGGATCTTTTCGCGGTATTTACCACCCAGTAGCGTGTGTACTGGCACGCCGTAGAACTGACCTGCGATATCCCATAGAGCTATGTCGATAGCGCTGATGGCATGGATGCCAGCGCCGCGACGGCCCATGTAGTTAGAACCCCAGTACATCTTGTTCCACAGACGTTCAATTTCCAGTGCATTTTCACCGATCAACAGACGCTTAAGGCCGTTACAGTAGAAGTTAGTTTGTGGTGCTTCAATACAAGCTTGTACCACTAGCGGGCTAGAGTCAGCTTCGCCAATACCCACGATACCTTTATCGGTATGCACCTTAACGATAACGGCGTCTTCGCCCCACTCACAATCGGCATCCATTGCAGGTACGCGCAGGTGGATCACTTCAATATCGGTAATTTTTAGCATGATTTATTTCTCAGAACAGTCATCAAACTTGTGGTTTGACAGGAATTTCTTTAGGCCGTACATACACAGCATCAGTACCACTACGAACGGAGCCGCAGTTAGGGTTACCGCTGTTTTCAAGGTATCTAGTGATGCATTGATATACAGCATCGCTAGCGGTAGTAGACTTAGCATCACACACCAGAACACGCGTAGTTCACGAGTCGGATCTTGACCTTGCTTAAGGTTCTTAGTACTTACCGCCGCTACGGTGAACGCAGTCGCATCTAAGTGAGAAGCTAGGAACAGCATCATTAGTACGAAGTAGAATACTGACAAGATGGTACCGAATGGCAGGTTAGCAATTAACTGGGCCACTGCGATGTCACCAGTAGCGCTGTTTAGTAGAGCTGGGGCATTCACCACGCCGTCTACCATTGCGTCAACTGAGTAGCCAGTTAGGGCGCCGAAGAAGAACCAACAACCACCACAGCCACCTGCGATAAGACCCAATACGACTTGACGGATAGTACGACCCTTAGAGATACGGGTTACGAAAATCGCTACCGCTGGCGTGTAGGTGAACCAGTATAACCAGTAGAACACAGTCCAATCTTTGTTGAAGGTGCCATCATTTGTCGCGTCAGTGAACAGGCTCATCTCAACGAAGTTGCTCAGGGTCAGACCCAAAGAGTTCACAAAGAAATCAACGATAAAGCCTGTGTCACCCAATACTAGTACAAACACAGCAAACACAAAGCACATACCACAAGCGGCATGAGCGATTTTTTGCAGACCTTCAGCAATACCGATGTAAGAGCTTAGGGTAAAGGTTAGGGTGATCAGTGCTAGCAGGATAGCCTTAATTGCGAAGGTATTTTCCATGCCGAACAGTTCAGCGAAACCAGTAGAAACTGTGTTTACGGTAACTGTTGTCGTTAGGATTAGACCGCCAAATGTCGCGAATAGGAAAATAAGATCCAAAGAGCGACCCATAACACGGCTAGCAGTGCTGTCTTCTTTCATGCCAAGGATAGATACCATTAGCGATGACAGGTTAAGACCTTTAGCACGGTTAACGTGGAAGTGGTACGCCATAGTGATAGACGCTAGACCGTAGATAGCCCAAGGCGTAATACCCCAGTGGAACATCACGTAAGACAAGCTAGTACGCAGCGCTTCGTTGCTCTGTCCTTCAATGTTTAGACCAATACCGTTGTAGTAGTAAGCCCACTCCATGAACGCCCAGTACATAGTGGCTGAACCTAAACCGGCACAGATAAACATGAACAACCAGCTCATGTTGCTGTATTCAGGTTGGCCTTCGCCCAGCTTAATGGTGCCGTAACGGCTTACTGCGATGTACAACATGGTGCACACAGATGCAAAGGCAAACAGCTGGATGAAAGAACCAAATGTATTGGTTAATGCAGCAAAGGCGGTTTTACCAGCAGCTTGTACTTGATCTGGGTTAAAGATCAGCATCATTACAACAGCAAATACAACAGCCAAACTCACTGAGATCAGCAGTTTGTCGTTTTGAACTTTATCATTTTGAACTGGGGATTGCTGAGTAACAGTTTCGTCTGTCACGGGGGTCGTTGTTATATCAGTCACAACTACATCCTTACAAAAGTAGTAATGCGGCTTACGGTTGAGTGTAAGCCACACCGGGGAATTTTATTCGGGCGGATTTTGAGCGAAGTAGGCGCTGAGTGACAACAATAAAAGCTTATTTAGTCATTACTAAATGTAATAGTAAGAACTGGGTCACATATACGCTTTTGTTACTGTGACTGCTGAATCGCCTAGGTAAATGTAGTCTTTACTGAGGTCAAGTAGGAGCAGTGTAATGACTGTTGCTAGCATGTTTTCTTTGGTGACTCATTGTGTGGATGGCTTTGCCGCTTTGATGCAAAAGTCATGGTTTGCTGGTGGTAGTTTGACTAAAAACTTGAGCTGCTAACTAGCTAAGCCCGCATTGCTATTAGCAAACGAGATACATCGCAAAATGGACGTTACATCACATTTCATAAAAAACACTCAAATTGGCGTCACTATGGCGTCAAATTCTGCTTTAACTCAGCAGAAAAACTGACTATATTGTCGGATTGTCCTACAATCCTGTTTTTAACTCGTATGAAAAAAGCAATTCAACTCGATCCTGTCGACAATGTAGCCACGCTACTTGTTGATGCTGTTAAAGGCGATGAGATAGAAATTATCTCAACCAATAACCAAGTCATTGATGTGGTGACCTGCCTTCAAGGCATTACTTTTGGTAATAAGGTGGCATTAACCGATATCGCCGACCAGCAGCTTATTACTAAAGCGGGTTACCCAGTAGGCGTTGCGATTATGGCCATCCCTCGTGGTGAATTAGCCCATGTGCAAAATGTGCGCAGCCAACGCTTAGATATTCCAGACAATATCATTGAAGAAATTATTAAACAGATGCGGATTGAGCAAGCATGATGAGTAGCTTTATTGGTTTTGGCCGTGCAGATGGCAGTGTGGGTATTCGTAACCATGTATTGATTATGGCGGTGGATGAGTGTTGTGACGGCATCGCCCGTGCTATTGCCGACAGTATTGATAATGGAATCGTAGTGACCAACTACAACACCTGTATGTATGGTGGTAACGAAGAGATGATCAACACCATGGTACATACGGGCAATAACCCGAACGTGGCCGGGGTACTCGTGTTAGCAATGGGTTGTGGCAGTATTGATCCTGAAATTGTAGCTGCGCCTATCCGCGTTAGCGGTCGTCCTGCTTTTTCACTGGTGTGTATGAAGCAACAAGGTACGCGCGCAACCATTACCCAAGGTAAGGCGTTGGCGCAAGAGCTACAGCAAGTTGCACAAGCCGCGCCTCGAATTGAAACGCCCATTTCTAAGCTAGTGATAGGGGTGAAATGTGGCGGTTCAGATACCAGCTCAGGCATCGCCTCTAATCCAAGCGTTGGCCGCGCAGTCGATAAGTTAGTCGATCTTGGCGCAACCGCGATTGCCGGTGAATTGATTGAATTAGTCGGCTGTGAAACTATTTTACGTCAGCGCGCGGTATCGCCAGAGGTTGCTGACAAACTAGAGCGCTTAATTCATGAAGAAGAAGCGCGCTGGCACGTAGATGGCGCAGAAGTGGAAACCATGAGCATTGGTAATAGTGTTGGTGGCTTAACCACACTAGAGGAAAAGTCTTTTGGTGCGCTGAGTAAAACTGGCACTCGTCCCATTCAAGATGTATTGCAGATAAATCATCTGGTACATGAAAAGCCCAAGGCTGCAGGTTTCTACCTATCGGAAGCCACTCATCTATGTGGTAGTGCCGGTATGCATTTTGCCTCACTGGGCGCGCATCTGATTCTATGGACCACGGGCGGGGCAGGCTTTAATAACCCAATCGTTCCTGTTATTCGTATCAGTGGTAACCAATATCTGCTAAATGAGGATATTGATATCGACGCTTCTGGTATTATGCGAGCCGAAGAAGGCGTGGAAAGTGTCGCTGAGCGTATCGTTGCCAAAGTTGGCACTGTTGCTCAAGGCGGGCAGACTAACATTGAAGAGATTGGTTATAGCTACTGCAGCTTGTACCAGAAAGACCAACGCTTAGAGACTTTGCTGCGCTTTAAGCCCGGCTGCTAAATGTTTAACCATTAGATTTAGTCATTAATAATGCAATGCCCTTGCTACACATAGTTGTAGCCGGGGCTTATTATCGCAGGATGTTATGAATACAACTCAAGTTAGTCCAAGTGCCCGCTTACCGCAGTTATCTTGGTTTATGGCATTCAAAGCGGTAGCTGATAAACAAAGTTTTACCGAGGCCAGCCGTGAGCTATGTCTGACTCAATCCGCCATCAGTCAACAAGTGGCTAAGCTTGAAGCTGTGCTGCGTACCAAGCTGTTCTATCGTGGTGGGCGTCAAATTCAACTGACCGAAGATGGTCAGCGATTACTGTTACAGATCAATCAACCGATTCAAGAGTTAATGGGTGTCGTTGATGGCTTTCATCATGATGCCGAGCATTACACGCTACATATTGAGATGGAGCCAGTGTTTAGCCGCCAAGTGATTAGCAAATTATTACCCAAGTTTTTGGCTAAATACCCTAAGCTATTGGTCGGGCAGATGCTCACTACCAATCATTTCGATTTTTTACCACAAACTGAGTTGGCGATAAAGTGGGGCGACGGTGAGTGGGAAGGTTTTGACTCGCAGTTTTTGTGCAGCTTGGATTATGTGCCTGTTTGCTCTCCTGAGTACCTAAAACGCAAACCTTTAACTGTGCCAGCAGACTTAGCCAATGCCAACATTATCCATGACCGAGACAACTTCGATTGGAAGTATTGGCTTAATTATTATCCTGTCGCAAAACTAGAGCTGCAAAAGTGCCATTACGCCAGTGAAAGCCAAGTGGTGATGTCGCTAGCCATGAGTGGCTTAGGCGTTGCCGTATGTGCTTATCAGCAGATCCAGGAGCAGTTAGCCGATGGGAGTTTGGTGATGCCGTTTCCAGAGTTAAAGGTGCGCCATCAGCGCGCATATTATATTTTAACCCGTAAGAATAAGTCGTTATCGCCACAAGCCACTAGCTTTATGCAATTTGTCAGAGAAGCCATGCTGACTTAGATGCTACGAGGCTAGTGTTATAGTCATTATGTAAGACGTTACCTTGCTTGTTAATCTATTAACATCATATGCATCAACTATTTGAGCCATCAGTAAACGATATGAAAATCACTAAAGAAAGTTTGGAGTCTCAAGCCGTCCGTTATCTGCGAACCCATATTTTGGAAGGTCACATCAAGTTAGGCGAAAAGCTGGTGGAAAGTGCGTTAGCCAAGCAGCTAGAGCTATCGCGCAGCACAGTGCGTATGGCCCTGAACTCGTTAGTGAACGAAGGCTTAGTGATCCAAAAGCCTTATTCAGGCTGGCAAGTGGTTGAGATTAATCAGCAGGATCTGTGGGAGCTATACCATTTGCGGGTAGCCCTAGAGAGCGAAGCGGCTGCAATGGCCGCAAAGTGGGCAAGCTGTGATGATAAAGCGCTTTTAGCCGATTTTTTTCAAGAGTACCAATTGCTGTGTTTACAACACAGTGGTGACACCCGCCGCATTAGCGAAATGGATTGGCAACTACACCAGATGATAATTGAAATGTGTGGCAGTGAGCGCATGCAAAGCCAATATAAGCAGATTTTATATCCGTTGCAGGCCTACATTGCGCTTACCCATCAAGATTATGACCTGTCTGATAGTGCTTCTAGCCATCAAGCATTGGTGCAAGCCATCTGTGCCGGCGACGCTGAAACTGCAGCCCAGCAAGCAAGGGCCAATATCACACCGATGACGCGTAGCGCTGATTAGTTACAAGCAGATAGAGTAACCTTGTCTGCTTCAATTTAGCGCTATAGTCGTTTTTAGTCGCACCACGTTTAGCAACGTGGTGCTATATGTAGGTATTTACTTTGTGTGCTTATCTTCGGGACGCTCCTGCTGTTTTGTTTGTGTGGCTTGGCTCACTGGTTTAGCGTCATCTCGGGAGTACGCATTAGAGCCTAATTCAGCATAGTCCAGCCCACTTTCTTGAATGTCATCAGGCACCTTAAGGCTACCATTCCTGTCGATAATTTTTAGGATGAGAGTTGTGATAAACCACGAGTAGATCGCGACAACAACAACGGCAACAAGTTGAATTAAAAACTGAGATGCCCCCGCTTGAACTTCATCTATAGCATCGCTTGCGAGTAGCCCGACGAGTAATGAGCCTAATATGCCACCGACACCATGAGCTCGCCAAACTTCAAGCGCATCGTCGACTCCCAGTTTTTTTTGAATCGCTTTGGCAAAATAGCAAGCTGTAGCGCCGATTAGGCCAATAAAAATAGCTGAAGCGGGCTCTACGTATCCCGCTGCAGGAGTAATTGTTGCTAACCCCGCTACCGCGCCTACCAAGGTGCCTGAAAAAGAGGGGCGGCCGTTTTCGCGCCACTCCCAAAACATCCACATTAACATTGCGGTCGAACCAGCAAGAGTGGTGTTAGTAAAGGCATATGCGGCTAATTGATTGGCAGCGTATGCGCCGCCTGAGTTGAACCCAAACCAACCAAACCAGAGTAACCCTGCGCCAATAGCCACTAAGGGTAAGCTCGCTGCGGACTCGGTTTCGCCAAGGCGGGTACTCCTTCGTTTACCAACGTAAACGGCTGCCGCTAAGGCAGACATACCCGCTGTGGTGTGTACTACAATGCCCCCTGCAAAATCTACAGCCCCAATAGTGCTTAAAAAGCCTCCGCCCCACATCCAATGTGCCACAGGAATATAAACCAGCAGAGACCAAAGGATGATGAATTTTAAATAGGCTGGAAACTGCAATCGCCCGGCAAATGCACCAGTCATTAGCGCTGGAGTGATAATAGCGAACATCATTTGGTAGGCAAAAAAGATGATGAAAGGAATACTCGATGCATAATGCTCATTGGGAACGGCGCCAATATGATACATTCCAAAATATTGGCTGAGTGAACCAATAACGCCAGCAATATCATCGCCAAAGGCTAGGCTAAACCCGCCAAAAACCCAAATAATTGCGATAACACCCATACAGATAAAATTCTGCAACATAATAGTTAGCATATTACGTTCGCGTACTAATCCCCCATAAAACAGGGCAAGCCCCGGAGTCATTAACAGCACAAGCGCGGTGCACAAAAGCATAAATGCAGTATCACCAGTATTTAAAATACTCATTAAGCATCCTTAAATAAAATGGATAGATTAAGGCTACATACTGCAGAGCCAGTGTGATTTAAGTTTAGCTACTGGATTGTTCGCTGCTGAAGTTTTTGCGGGAAACACCGTGGGGTCGATAGTTTGTGTGCCGGTTAATTCATTGATACGGGAGGGCTAGGTGAGCTAAGAAGTAATTAAGTCGGTAGGCAGGCTGTTAGGCGGCAAGTAGTTGAGGTTAACAAAAGGCCCATGTGACATTCTAAGTGTCAGCATGGGCCTGTGCTTTAAGTCATCACTGACAATATACTGATTAAGCGAGACTCATAAACAAGCCGGCAATCGTTGCCGCCATAAGGTTTGATAGTACACCTGCAAGTAGTGCTTTTAAGCCCAGTGATGCAATTTCAGAGCGGCGTTCTGGCACTAAGCCACCAATACCCGCAATCGCAATCGCCACCGTACCTAAGTTAGCAAAGCCGCAAAGTGCAAACGATAGAATCACTTGTGTGCGCTCAGACATAGGCATGCCTGTTGCCTCAACAATCGCATCACCGCTTAGGTATGGCGCTAAGTTGATATAAGCAAAGAACTCATTGATAACAATCTTCTGGCCGATGAACGAACCCGCTAATAGCGCTTCATCCCAAGCAATACCCATTAGCCATGCAATAGGCGCAAACAGATAACCTAAAATCAGCTGTAAGCTTAAGCCTTCAAAACCAAACCAGTTGCCAATGCCACCTAGCATGCCATTCATTAGCGCCACTAAGCTGACAAAGGCAAACAGCATCGCGCCCACAGCCATGGCTAACGATAGGCCATTCATGGTGCCTGTTGTAGCAGCGTCAATAATATTCGCTGGTGGATTCTCTTCTACAACCGTTAGGTCTTGGTCGTTTACTTTCTCTGTTTGCGGGATCAATAGCTTAGCAAACAGTAAACCGCCGGGAGCCGCCATAAACGAGGCTGCGAGCAGATATTCCATCTTAATGCCTAACTGGGCATAACCCGCTAGCATGGTGCCAGCAATCGAGGCTAAACCACCACACATAACCGCAAACAGCTCAGCACGGCTCATCTTAGGAATATAAGGTTTAATTAGCAGTGGCGCTTCAGTCACACCTAAGAAAATATTGGCACTGGCAGACATAGATTCCGCTTTGCTGGTATTAAGGATTTTTTGCAGTGCGCCACCGACGATGCGAACCACCCATTGCATAATGCCTAGGTAATACAGAATCGCCGAAATTGCCGAGAAAAACACGATGATGGGCAGAACTTTAAAGGCGATAACGAAGCCGCCTGGGCCAAACAGTTCATACATTTTATCGCTAACAAGGCCGCCAAACATAAACGACATGCCTTCGTTGCTGTAACCAATCACGGTCGAAACCGCTTCAGCCATATTAAAAATAACGGCTTGGCCGAACGATGAATAGATGACAAACGCACCCATAACAAGTTGCAGTAAAAACGCCAAACCAACCGTGCGGTAGTTAATGGCTTTACGGTTTTCAGACGCCAGAAAAGCCACTGCAAGTAGGGTGATGATGCCAACAATACTGATTAAAATTTGCATTTATTTTGTCTATTACTAAATAAGTTAATAACTTAAATAAGTTGAAGTAACGGGGAGGCTAATGTTCTCCCCCCGATGTTTAAATCAATGGTTAAAGCAATCTTTAAAGCGGTTAGGCGTTAAATTAGCGTTTTAAAAGCGAGCGAAAGCGGGCGGGAATACGATTGTTATTCCCGTCACTCATCCTGTCGCTTAGGTGCTTTGTAAAACGGCTAGTAAAACCAGAGCTAAAACCAGAGTTAAAACTGGCTTTAAAAGGTCTTAATTAATGCCTTAATGACATCAAGCACATAAACCTGACAATCAATCGCCGTTTGCGGCTCAAAGTCTTGCTTATGTTGGTCGGTATTAGACAGTACGCGAATACTCACAAAAGGGAGTTTGTAAGCTTCGGCAACTTGCGCAGCCGCAGAGGTTTCCATCTCTTCAACTGAGGTGCCCATGGTCTCGTGGAACCAGTTAATACGGTCAACTTCACGGTTCCATTCGTCACAGCTACCAATTCTACCCACTACTACTTTTCCGTGGGTGTAGCTACTTGCTTGCGAAAGGGCGATTTCAACTAGCGCTGGGTCGGCTTTAAAGTGATTGTGCTCAACCACAACGCCGTTTTCACGTAGGTACATTGGCATATCGAAGTTCTGCCAAGTGGTTGGGTGTATGCCTTGGCCTTTTTCTACGAACTCAATTTTGTAAGCGCCCATGTTAAAGCTGGTTGCACCAATCACGATGTCAGAGCGAAATAGCTTTGGATCGTGGCCACCAGAGGTGCCCTGATTGATGATAACTTTTGGCTGGTAGTGCGCAATGCCCAGTGTTGTAGATGCGGCGGCGTTAGCCAAACCAATCTCGGTACGTGACACTACAACTGGGTAGCCATCTAATAGACCTTGCCAGAAAGTCCACGCACCAAATGTCTTTTGTTTTACATCGCTAAGGGCGGCAACAAGAGTCTCGACTTCAACGTCCATCGCGCCTTGAACTAAGATAGGATTTAGCATTTTTGAGGGTAACTTTTCATTGTGTAACTGTTCAGGGTTTAAGTGTTCAGAGTTTAACTTTTCAGTTAATAGCTGCTCGCAAGTTGGCATGACAAATAACTTCAAATGGAAAGTGCGCGGATATTAGCAATCCGGCATGTGCCAAAACAACGAAATGAAAAGTAAAATACTTGTTGCCGTTTCGGTGGCTTGAAAATCGTACAGTTATTGGCTGGGGCCGCTAATTTTTAAGTGTTGTTATTACTTGTTTTGTAAGCATATTTCAGAAGGTGTTTATTTGTTGAGCGTGTTAGGTTTTTCAATGATTTTAAATTAGAAAACAGTGTTTAAGAAAACACGCTATTCAGTAGGGCTTGATTGCAGCTGAGTTGAGGTTGGAGAGTGAGAAAAGTGGGGCTTGAGTTGGATGAGAGTTAGGTAAAAGACTGGCTCGACTAAGGTGAAATTGTGTTTGCTCAGATGAGCGAGTGGCGCACTTCTACTTTGAGCAAGGGCCACTCATTTTAGCATTGGGAATAGGCTGGTGGCTTTGCTTAGCAAAGCTATCTGTCAGCCAACAGCTAACTTAGCTGCGTCATGCCACATATATGCTGGCATCGGTTGTTTTAGCTTCCATGTAATATTCATTGGTTGAGAGCCTTCATACTTAACAAAGTCCACAGGGCCAAAATTGACAAATCCCATGGTTTTCCCGTATTCATCTTTAGCCTGCTCTCTAACAAATAAGATGAATGTCTTGTTGTTTTCTTTCTGCGTTATATAGCCCTGCCCTCTACCAGAGGTTGGCTTGGCACTATTTTGAGTTTGCCAATGAAATAGCGTCGGGCTAATCGCGTAGTCATGGTACATCGTCGTTGCTGAAAACTGCTTTTCGCATTTATCTAAGGTAACAAATAGCAGTTCAGTATTAGCCTCTGCAATATTTAACACACCTTCTCTGCTCGATGATTTCCTATCAAATGTACTATCACCAAATGCGACTAATATGTGCTCTTTTGGGTAACGCACATGCATCTTCAATGGCGAGTTATCCACTACTGCATTGCCAGCGGCTGGCATACTAAATTCTTGTGTCGCTAAGCGTTCGATAAGAAGCGAAATAACATCACTAAGCTCGTATTGCAGTTGATTATGTTTGAGCGCACACAAACTGTTCTCAAGCGTGTTAAAACCAGCCTGCTTACCTGTTTTATCCCAAAAGTCGTAATGGCACATAAGTGAGAAAAGCTGATTGTGTTTTTCAGCTACAGACTCATCACAAGCATGATTCGGCAGTGAGAAGTTACTTTCACATAAGCCTTTGATGAACAGCAAATATGAGATAGAAGTACAACTCAGTAAACGATTGTTGATTGCGCGATAGTAAGCGGCATAAACATCTTGTTCAGATTGCTTTATCTCCTCTCCATGACTTGTGGCAACCAGTGCTTGCCATCCGCCAAACTTGCCAACTTTTACTTTATAGATATCCTCCAAAGATAAATCAGGGTAGATATGTAGAAAGTTACTTAACGTGAGAGGCAAATCCGTTACGTGAGGGTAATTTGAAATTAAGTTAAGCAGCCTGTTTTTGTTTAAGGTCGCCAGTGAGATGTTTCTTAAGATCATTTGCTGAGTTTTTTCTTGGAGCTCAATCCGGCATCCTAAAGGTAAATGCGGAAATCCTTGTTTTACTTCTTTTGAGATCGATTGGTTTGTTTTACCAATAAGCGCTCTAAACTTATGAGAAAAATCATACTCAGGACGAGAGTTACCAACGAAATCAATGACGGTGCAGCACTCTTTATCTTTAGTTAGCCTTAACCCACGCCCTAGCTGTTGAAGGAATACGGTCAGGCTTTCTGTTGGTCTTAAAAACAGTAATGTATCCAGCTCTGGTATATCGACACCTTCGTTGAATATATCAACAACAAACAACACATTAATTTCTTTTGATTTTAAACGTTGCTGCAGAATCTCCCGTTCTTTTGAATTATCACTAGTTAGCACGCCGCACGGAATATTTTTTAAATTGAATTTTTGCGCTATGAAGTTAGCGTGATCTTTACTTACGCAAAACGCCAATGCGCGCATCTGTGATATGTCTGTGACTATTTCTTCTAAGCTTTGCAGTATTCGCAAGACCCTTTGGTCATTGTAAGTGTAGAGCTTAGTCAGTTCAGCTATATCATAACGGCCTTTTGCCCATGAAATCTTTGTGAGATCGGTGTCATCATCAACAGCGAAGTATTGGAACGGTGATAAGTGGCGCTGATTAATTGCTTCTGGTAACCGGATTTCAGCTGCAATGACATTACAAAAGTCTTTTAGAATATCGGCTCCATCATGGCGCTCCGGTGTGGCAGTTAAACCGACTAAGATTTGTGGTTTAAAGTGTTGCAGAACTGGGCGGTAACTGCTTGCTGCAATGTGATGGACTTCATCGATAACAATGTAGTCAAAGTAATCTTCGGTTAATTGAATGGTCGCTAGCTGATTGTTTAAGCTTTGGATTGATGCGAACAACTGATTAAACTTTTGTGGTTTATTTTGACCTACGAGTAACTCACCAAACTGGTTACTTTTTAAAACGCCGCGATAGGCACTTCTTGCTTGTTTTAAGATTTCCTCTCGATGAGCCAAAAATAAAAACTTAGCTTCAGGATTCGCTGCATAAAATTCTGCGAAATCAAACGCTGAAATGATGGTTTTGCCTGTGCCTGTTGCTGCGACAACAAGGTTTCTATATCTGCTATGTAGCTCACGCTCTACTTTTAGTTTGTCTAAAATAGCTCGCTGATGGGAATGAGGTTTAATGTCAAAGTAAAAGCTAGGTTCAGCTGAGTCGTATGTTCCTTTCGCATATTGTAATGCACTGATTAATCGCTCTTTGCTTTGAGTCTTACCATCAAAATACTCAAAATCAGGTGACTCCCAATACGTTTCAAATGTACTGAGAGATTTTTCAATAATATGTGGGATCTCTTGTGAGGTGATCTTTAAGTTCCACTCTAGGCCACTGGTTAAAGCTGAGTGTGACAGGTTGGATGAACCTATATAACCAGTGTGGAAGCTCGAATTACGCATGAACAAATAGGATTTTGCGTGTAAGCGTTCTCTATTGGTGTTGTAGCTTAGCTTCACTTGTGTGTTTGGTAGAGATGCTAAAAACTCAACGGCTTTAGCGTCAGTCGCTCCCATATAGGAGGTAGTGATAACTTTTAACTGCTTACCGCTGCGAGTAAATTCCTCTAGTTCCTTTTTAAAGATTCTGATACCGGCCCATTTGATAAATGATAACAGCCAATAGATTTTATCGGAGGACTGAATTTCACGCTTTATTTCAGTTTCAAGGGAAACTCCAACATTACTGCCACAAAATAGCTCGCTTTGAGTGAGGCCTGTTAGTGGCATGATGCCATCAATGTACTTTGGTAAATCTGATGAGATTGGATTCTGCTTGTCGAGCAATGCTGTCAGAATCTTTCCTTGAGTATCAATTAAGTTTTCAGTAATCAGCTCACTATCGCCAATATTAGAACTAAGCCATTCGATGACTTTGTTGGCTAAACTGATTTGCTCGAAAACTCGATCATTGCCATTAGGAACAGAGTCTATTGCTATTTCGATTATTCGAGTCAAAAAGCGTGATAGCCAAGAAGCTGCTTCACCATTTTCTAACGAACGTTCGCCAACATAGAAAGCTTTGCGATCTAATTTTTGTTCGACCAATTGAGTTATCAGTTGCTCGTATATGCCGGTTTGGTTCATGAAAAATGCTTTTATCATTTAAAGTTAGCTAAGAGTAACCGAATTGATTAATAGAAATAAGTAGGGGCATTAAAACTTATTCTCAGAGCCTGAAATACTTATTTTCAGGCAACAAAAAGCCCAGCATTTAGCTGGGCTCTCTTATATTTTATTGCTTGGCTTCTGAAGCAAGTTTTCATTTTACCTACCGATATACTCTCCACTTGGTTTATCTGTGAAGGATCACCTGCTTCATTTCATGACTTGCGTTAATAAATCTTAAGAGATTTGATTCCCCCCATAAGCTACTTCTATGTTTAATAGAATCAATTTGAAGGGTTGAATGTCCTGTTACATGGTATCGATATTAGCGTTGTTACTTCGCTATAGCTCAATGTGCTTCATTTCTTCAACCTGAGCCAGGTAGTATTCACATCGTGCTTGAATGGTTGCTTTGTACGTTCCAACATACTTGGATTCTGCATCCGTAAGCTCCCCAGCTTGTTTTGCCGCTTTATCCAGATTAGCGATAATTGCTTTCGCCAGTTGTTTGAGGGTTAATTCAAGTATGTTTTGCTTAATTCCGCATTCTTCAGCAAATGTCATTAATTGGTAGGCGTGGATCTTGTCAGCCTCGAACTCACCTCCAATAGCCATAGCAAGCTCTTGATCAAAATCAGGGTACATCTGCACGTTGACAAGATCGTACCATGGGGTCGGTTCAAGCCCATTAGCAGTGACATAGAATGAATAGTTTTTGCCATGTGAGTCCGCATTGCAAACGAGTAAATTAAAGATTGTCCAACGAAGCATGTCAAACTTGGCTTTTGCAGGGTTAGCACAGTACTCTGCGATACTAAACAGCTTTTCTAGGCTTACTCCTTCACGAATATCTCGTACGTCACGACCACTACCAAGATGTCGTTCATACTTTCTTGCGACGGAAAAGCCCAGAGCTTGACATGCATCGATCTGATGACGACGCATGACAATATGGCGCTCAGGATCGTACATGCGATCGAAGCGAGTGACGGATAACGCTTTGTATTTCCCTATTGGCATTATCTCTACTTTGGCTACCTGTATACCAATGAGCCCGGCAAGTGTCATGGTAATAAATTCGTTGAGTACGAGGTACTGCTGACTGTTTTTTTCAAATTTAATGATATGAGTTGAACAGAGCTGACCTTCACCAAATCCGTATTCTGTGTCGGTGTGGAATAGGTTTATTTTTGATTGAACCCCTGCAACGGAAAGACGTGGTTTTCCGTCCCAGATTTCCATCGGCCAATGTTCTGGGTCTTCGATTCGCTTGATAAGGTCTTCTTTGCTAATCGGGGTAAAAGACGTTACTGGTGGTTTGGTGTTTTCAGGCAGATACAATATTGCACCAGAGGTATCGAACCCAATGCCTTTGATCAAACCAAATGTATTACTTTTGGCAATACCTAGGGCTTCAATAAGGTGATCAAGGCCTTTATTTTCGGGTAGTAGATTAGTGAGGTAAATAGAGATTTGCGAACTGCTAGCTTGTCCATTAAGTGGGAGCTTTGGTGAAATAGGAAAACCATTTTCCTGCCAAGCTTTAGTGTATTCGATAGAAAATTGTTCAGTGTCTATGTCAAAACCAATCGACCCAATAATCATGCCTCTAAAGTGCATCTCTAGGGCGTGAAAGTTAGAACCACTCATTGCTGCCCCCTAAGTTGTTTTTGCTATTAGGTGTATCGACGGTCAGCTTTATACCAAGGCCACTGAGGATTTTGACGATAGTTGAAAAGTATACATCTTCACCTTTTTCCACTCTGATTAAGGTCTTCTTGGTAACACCACAGAATGATGCGGCGACTTCCTGAGTCATGTTAGCGGCCTTTCGGCGGTCTTTGATTAGTTTGCCTAAGGTGCTTGGATCGAGTTGAGTGACCATGGTGCCGCCATTAAAAGTGTACTTATGGTTACTTTAGTGCTTTGTATATCATGAATCAAGCTGAAAGTGTAACAACCTACACTATTAGCGCAGGTGGCAGCTGTTTTTACCTAAAAGTGCATGATCGTACACATTTAGCGAAAGTGTACGGTTGCGAACTTTAAAAGGGTAGCAAGGTACACTTATTGATGCACAGTTTGAAAACCAGTACTTTGAGAAACAATTAAGTGTCTAATAAATTAGGGGCTTACCAGATAAAAGTTCAGTTGCCGGGTGATTTACCTGTACATATAAGGGATTCATTTTGGATGGTTTAAAGGGTAGAGCAAAGCGACAGATGGCTGAGTAATTAGCGGTTAACTTTCTCGTCAAAGAGCTCAATGCTCCAAAAGGGCAAACAAAAAGCCCAGCATTTAGCTGGGCTTTGTATCTTTTACTATTTGTCTTTTACAGCGACTTCTATAAACGCAGAAAGCTTATTCTACGTTCTGAATTTGTTCACGCATCTGCTCGATAAGCACTTTAAGCTCTACCGCTGCAGAAGTGACTTCGGCACTGATAGACTTAGACGCTAGGGTGTTTGACTCACGGTTAAACTCTTGCATCATAAAGTCTAGACGGCGACCTTGTGCGCCACCTTTCTTAAGAATGCGGCGAGTTTCAGCTACATGTGCATCGAGACGGTCCATCTCTTCGGCAACATCCATCTTCTGCGCTAGCAGTACCATCTCTTGCTCCATACGAGCAGGGTCTAGTTCACCGGTAATTTCCGCTAAACGGTTCGTTAGCTTGTCACGCTGCCATTGCATAACGGTTGGCATGTGGCCACGTACAATGCCGACTTGCTCAACGATTTGATCAAGACGAGTTTGTAGCATGGTGTTGATGGCATCGCCTTCACGGCCTCGAGCTTCGATAAACTGATCGATTGCCGCATCAAATGCGACTAACAACTCTTTACCTAGTGCATCCATGTCTTGCTCTGAGCCTGACATCACACCTGGCCAGCGTAATACGTCAACCACGTTTAGCTCGCCTTGGCCAGCTTCGTTTTTAACCCAGTTAGCGGCATTGATGATCTGCTTAGCTAGATCTTGGTTTAGCTGTAGTTCGCTGTCATTTTTTTCGTTTAAGTCATAGCGTAGGTTAACTTCGATTTTACCGCGGTTTAGGCGTTTACGTAGACGATCTCTAAGAACAGGCTCCAAGCTGCGGAAATGTTCTGGCAGACGCAGGTAGGTTTCTAGGTAGCGCTGGTTAACTGAACGGATTTCCCAAGAGGCGGTGCCCCAATCTGCTTTGTGCTCGATGCGAGCGTAGGCTGTCATGCTTTGGATCATGGATGATTTCCAGTGTAGTTCGTCTAAGTGAGTTGTGATTATATACCCAAATAAATTGAAGATGCAGGCTTTAGTGGTAATTTTGCTCATGCAAAGTCGATGAGATTAGCTGTTGTAGAGCATTTTCGTCAGTAGTCAGTATGAGCCTTAGACAATGGTGATAGTGCTTAGGTTTTTGAGGCGCTGTTTTATGATTCAGATAGCATAGTGGCTAACATGTCCCTATAATATGCAGCCAAATTACCCCAATGCCCTTAAATACAGGAATTCATCATGCGCCCAAGCAACAGAACTCCAGCACAGTCTCGCCCTGTGACTATTACTCGCCAGTTTACTGCTCATGCCGAAGGTTCGGTTTTAGTAGAATTTGGTGACACCAAAGTACTGTGTACAGCTAGTTTTGAAGAAGGCGTACCGCGTTTCCTTAAAGGCCAAGGCCAAGGTTGGGTAACTGCTGAATATGGTATGTTGCCACGTTCAACGCATAGCCGTATGCAGCGTGAAGCTGCTCGCGGTAAGCAGTCTGGTCGTACTCAAGAAATTCAACGTCTAATTGGCCGCTCACTACGTGCTGCGGTAGACATGAAGCTTCTAGGCGAAAACACCATTGTTATCGACTGTGATGTGATTCAGGCTGACGGTGGTACACGTACCGCTGCTATCACTGGTGCATGTGTTGCGCTCGTTGACGCGCTTAACTGGGCTCGTGGTAAAGGCATCTTGAAGACTAACCCACTTAAGTTCCTTATTGCTGCGGTAAGTGTTGGTATCTATAAGGGCGAGCCAATCTGCGATTTAGAATATATCGAAGACAGCGCTGCTGAAACTGACATGAACGTGGTAATGACTGAGACCGGTAAGATTATCGAGATCCAGGGTACTGCAGAAGGTGAGCCGTTCAGCCACGAAGAGCTATTGAGCCTTCTAGAATTGGCTAAGCACGGTATTCGCGAGATCGTTGATATCCAGAAAGCTTCGTTAAGCTAATCATCGTTTTTGTTATTAGGGCCCTACGGGGTCCTTTTTGTAAGTAAAAAAAATCAACTAATACTAAATGCTACTAAATAATACATAGCGTATTACCCCTACATTTTTAAGGAGAGATTGTGAAAGCCTATCAACGTGAGTTTATTGAATTTGCCCTAGAACGTCAGGTACTTCGATTTGGCGAATTTACGTTAAAGTCAGGCCGCACTAGCCCTTATTTCTTTAACGCGGGCCTGTTTAACACGGGTCGTGATTTGGCGCGTCTAGGTCGTTTCTATGCTGCAGCCTTGGTTGACTCTGGTATTGAGTATGACTTGCTATTTGGCCCTGCCTACAAAGGCATTCCAATTGCTACTACGACTGCGGTCGCCCTGTGTGATCACCATGATATCGATATGCCTTACTGCTTTAACCGCAAAGAGAAGAAAGATCACGGCGAAGGTGGCAGCTTAGTGGGTAGCGAGCTTCAAGGCCGCGTAATGCTAGTCGATGATGTGATCACTGCGGGCACGGCTATTCGTGAGTCTATGGAGATCATTGCAGCACATAAGGCATCACTGGCTGGTGTGTTGATTGCACTTGATCGCCAAGAGAAGGGCAAGGGCGAGCTTTCTGCGATTCAAGAAGTTGAACGTGACTTTGGTTGTGACATCGTTTCAATCATCAAGCTTGAAGACTTGATTAACTACTTGTCTGAAAAGTCAGGTATGGAAGCGCAGCTTGCATCTGTTAGCGCATACCGCGATCAGTACGGGATTTAAGGTTTTTAGGTCCTAGGTCCTAGGTTCTAGGTTCTAGGTAAAGCACCTTAACCTTGTAGGTCGGCATTTATGCCGTCAGTTATTTTGATTTTGTCATTAATGCTGATGGGCTAAAGCCCAACCTACTTAAAGAAAGTGTTAGGTTCAAAAAAGGTTCTAGGAGCTTGCTATTAGAATCTTTGATTGCTTCGCCGAAAACGAAAAAACGCTGCGTTTATGACGGAGCGTTTTTGTTTTTGGTTTCTGCTTTTCCTAGCAGGCCGAAGGCCGTCCTCGAAGCGAAGCGTCCTAGGACCTTCTTTTAAACCTAGAACCTTCTTTTAAACTTAATTACTAAGAAATTCAGCCCGTGTCGCTGGATTAGACTTAAAGATGCCGCCCAGTGCTGTGGTGGTGGTCGAGCTGGTCGAGTCCATCACGCCGCGAGATTTTACGCAGTAGTGCACCGCATCCATCTTAACTGCCACATCTTTAGTGCCTAATAGCGCCTGTAGCGCCACTAGAACCTGCTGAGTCAGACGCTCCTGCACTTGTGGTCGCTGGGCAAAGAAACGCACGATGCGGTTAATCTTAGACAGACCGATGATGTTCTTGCGTGGTAAGTAGGCCACGGTAGCGAGACCATCGATAGTGACTAAGTGATGCTCACAGGTACTGGTTAGGTTAATGCCGTTAACCTTGACCATCTCATCGAAGCCCATCTTGTTTTCGATAACGGTGATCTTGGGAAAATTGGCGTAGTCTAGGCCAGAGAAAATTTCATCGACATACATCTTGGCGACACGGCGTGGGGTATCGGCTAGGCTATCATCGCTCAAATCCAGTGACATTAGGGTCAAGATTTCACGCATATGCTGTTCAATCTTGTCTTTACGTTCTTCAGCTGTTAGCTCGCTCGGCAACATCGGGGTCTCGAGGCCGCGCTCAATTAAGGCAGATTTTACTATCTGAGCGGATTCACTGAGGATTGCGTTTTTTGATGTCATAAGTTCCTCCACCAAAACATTGAGTGGTGATTTTCGTACCCTTCGTACTAGGCTGTAAGTCTCGTGGAGAGACTGAGTTATCTCATAAAAAATGAAAAATTAGACTGGTAACTATTCGCATTGTATTTAGAGAGGACCGGAGGATACCGCTATTTGATTTAAATATATACCATAAATCTGCTATAGAAAGACAAAAAAGCCGATAATTCTTATCGGCTTTTTGAATTGCAGCGTGTCTATAGATTCAAGTTTTCTTTTAAGAAGCCAAGCATCTCATTGTAGTATTTAGCCCTGTGGGCATCATCATAGAAGCCGTGGCCTTCATCATCCATGACCAGCTTTTTAAAGGGGTACTTCTGCTTTTTTAGGGCATCTTCAAGGGCTTCGAACTGCTCGATAGGCGCTCGTTCGTCCTCTCCGCCATGTACTAGCATGATGTTGGCCTTGAGCTTATCGACATTGTGGGTCGGTGACATAGACTTTAATAGGTTTTGATCTTCACCCAGCACCTCTTTTAGGTAGCGCTTACCTGCACGGCGGCCTTGAACATCACCCTCGTCGAACATGAGCTGTAGATCATAAACTCCGGCGAAACCAATAGCACATTTAAACAAGTCGGGTTCTATCGCGGAGCTCTGAATTGCCGAGTAGCCGCCAAAACTTCCTCCAACGATGCAGATACGATCTTTATCTACCATGCCTTGCTCGATAACATATTTGGTGGCATCAATAATGTCGTACTGAATGTTTGTGCCCCACTTTTGGTGGCCTGCATTTTCAAACCCGTTGCCGTAACCGCCAGAACCGCGGAAATTGATTTGTAGAACCGCTGCACCTTGGCTGGCAATCATTTGGTTTTGTGGATCAAAACCCCACCAGTCTCTTGGGCCATGTGGTCCACCATGAGGGTTTACAACCAGTGGTAGGTTTTTGGCTTCAACTCCTTGAGGTAAGGTAATGTAGCCATGTATTTCTACGCCATCTCTGCTGGTAAAGTGGATCGGTTTGATCTCAGCCATTTTATTAGAATCGATCCATTTCTTTTTCGACACCAAATATTCAAGTTTTTTAGCTTTGGTATTAAACAGGTAATAGTCGCCAGGGTTGCGATCATTGAAGGCTTTAATAATGATTTTATCGGCATCGGTTGTTTGGCTGACTAAGTGGATCTGATGCCCTGGAAGAGATGCTAAAAGTTGCTTGATATATTTCGCCGAAGGGTCTTTTGAATCGACAAACTCGTAAGTTGGGTAACCGTTTTCATATTCGACGGCATAGAGTTTCTTGGTGGTCGCATTAATCCAGACGTTACTGGGATCGACCACTTTATCTTGGCTGACGAGCTTTTTATCGCCGGTTTTGATATTAACTAGGTACACGCCAGCAGGCTTGCCCGCTTCGCTGGCGGTGACATATAGGCTGTCTTTGTCATCGCTAAAGGCAATGGGTTTTATGCCATCTAAGCCAAGATTAAGCTTATCGGTGTCTATCCAGCTGCCATCGTCTCGGTAATATAACTTGGAATTTACGAAGTCCCGGGTACCACTGACAAAACGCACGTCACCATCATGGTCGGTTAAGAAGCTTGAATAAGGGATTGGAGAGCTTGCGACTTTCTTGCGTCTGCCCTTATAAACGTCGACGCGATACACTTGCTGAGTATTTTCCGCCATGTTGCTGCCACCACTCCCCCAAGGGAGTGCCTGAACCAGCATATAGCGCTCATCTTCGGGCATTGGGTCTAGGATATAGGCGGTGGCGCGAATAGGCGTATTTTTTTTAATGTTTGAGCCAACTTGTTGTTCACCCCCTTGGTAACCAAATAGATAAATTGCTTTGGAACCGTCTGCATTGACCGCCATTAACTCGCCATAATAGAGAGGGTGATCGCTCCAGCCTTTGAGGTATTCTTTCTGTAATACCACGCGTTCATCGTTGACCCATTCGTAATGACCCACTTGAGCATTACTTTCAAAAAACACTGCGTGAACGGGATTTTTGTCCGAGGCATTTAAGATAAGCAGCATGTTTTTGCCGTCTTTCTTGGTGATGGCACTTAGGTAGTCTCCGCCGGGGGAGATTTTGACTTGCGAGAACTCCGCCGAACGGCTGAACAGATTAGCGGCGTCATCGGTGTTTGCTGACGCGTGACAACTTAGCCAAGCTAGGCAAGCTAAGCCAATAGTTTTGATGAGTTTCATACAACTTCCTTGTGGAAACAAATGTTATTTTTATGTGTTTTCTACAGAGAAAGTAAACTAAAAGGCGGGGGGAAACAATAGTCGTAGGAGGAAATGGCAGCATGTATGGTCTGCTGCCATTTTTATAGAATAATTAGCTTTGAAGCAGTTGTTGCTGAATAAATGTCCACTGCTCATTAAAGTGCTTTGTCGGCTTGAGTTTAAACTCGCTACGCACAAATTGTGCGATTCGGCCTTCGGCAACGGCAAGCAGTAAGTTAGCAAGCACCGCCTCATCGAGGTTAAAGCCTTTGCCTTCACGTAAACTTTTCTCACGCAAAATTTGCTTTAAATGGGTTTCTATTTTTGCAAATAACTGGCTAATTCGGCTACGCAGACGCTCGTTTTCACCCAGTAGTGCATCACCGTTTAATACGCGCGAGATCCCCGGGTTACGTTCGGCAAATACCAGCAGTAACTGCAGCAGTTGCTGACAACGTTTCATGGTGTCTTTTTCTTCATCCATGATCAGGTTGATGCGTGAGAGAAGTGACTCTTCGATGAACTCAATCAGTCCTTCAAACATGCGCGCTTTACTTGGAAAGTGGCGATAAAGTGCTGCTTCTGATACGCCAACTTCTGCGGCTAATTTAGCGGTGGTGATCCTTTGTCCAGGGCTTGTTTCTAGCATAGTCGCTAAGCATTGGAGGATATGCTCTCGACGGTTTATCTTCGGGCTTGCAGCCATTTATCTGTCCTTCACTCGATTACTACTGAGCGAGACGGCAAGGAAACATTGCTCCATGCTATCCATTTAAATTGATTTAAGCTAAGTTCGCTGAAATCGACTATTTGGTTCCTGAGTGACCAAATCCACCTGTGCCGCGATCAGACTGATTAAACTCGTCTACAAGTTTAAATTCTGCCTGTACAACGGGTACAAATACCAGCTGAGCGAGTCTGTCACCAATTTCAATTGTAAAAGGCTCACTGCCACGGTTCCAGCAAGAGACCATTAACGGCCCTTGATAATCTGAGTCGATAAGACCAACCAAGTTGCCCAGAACGATACCGTGCTTATGACCAAGGCCTGAGCGAGGTAAAATAATCGCCGCAAGGCTTGGGTCTGCTACGTGAATGGCAATCCCTGTTGGGATAAGTACCGTTTCACCCGGCTGTATAACCAGTTGGGTATCGGTGATGGCGCGAAGATCCATTCCTGCACTGCCTGGTGTTGCGTAAGCTGGGAGTGGAAATTCAGTGCCGATGCGTGAGTCTAAAATCTTTAATTCGATTGGTGTTTTCATCAGTTTTTTATTTTGTTCGCTATTAGAGTAAGCAATTGCTTGGCTAAAGTGTCTTTATTCACAGCGGGTAAATCGGTGCTACCATCACTCCAAAATACGCTGAGTGCATTGGAGTCACTGTTAAAGCCAATGGCGCTATTTGATACGTCATTAGCGGCAATCATATCGAGCTTCTTACGCGTCAGTTTTCCGCGTGCATATTGCTCTACATCGTTGGTTTCAGCTGCAAATCCGACGGTAAAAGGTCGGTTAGCATGGCTGGCAACGCTGGCTAAGATATCAGGATTTCGCACTAGCGCAAGTTGCATCTGTTCAGCCGATTTCTTTATTTTACTCTCAGCCACGTCTGCGATGCGGTAATCGGCAACGGCGGCGCAGCCGATAAATATTTGGTGCTTCTCAACCTGCGGCATCACCGCGTCCAGCATCTCTTGAGCCGACTCAACATTGATGCGAGTCACGCCGTTAGGGGTCGCTAGATTGACGGGACCTGCAACTAGCGTCACCTCGGCGCCCATCTCTGCGGCGGCTTTAGCCAGTGCAAAGCCCATCTTGCCTGAGCTGTGGTTGGAGATGTAACGCACCGGGTCGATTGCTTCTCGAGTCGGACCTGCTGTAAGCAGTAGTGACATGCCTTGCAGTAGCTTAGGGCCAAAAAAATTAACCGCTTTATCTGCAATTGCTACCGGCTCAAGCATTCTGCCTGGACCGACTTCTCCGCAAGCTTGAGAGCCAGATTCAGGCCCCCAGATGTGAATGCCTCGCTCGGCCACTTGCTTTAAGTTGGCTTGAGTCGCGCCATTGCGATACATCTGTTGGTTCATGGCTGGACAAAGCACTACAGGCGCTTCGGTAGCTAAGCAGGTGGTTGTGATCAACTCATCGGCCATACCCGCATTAATACGCGCGATAAGATTTGCTGTCGCAGGAGCTATAATGACTAAGTCTGCCCAACGTGCCAACTCGATATGCCCCATAGAGGCTTCGGCTGTAGGATCAAGCAGATCGGTTGCCACCGGATAACCGGACAGCGCTTGCAAAGTTAGCGGGGTAATAAATTCCTGCGCACTTTGACTCATAACAACTCGGACATCGGCGCCGCGTTCTTTTAACTTACGTACCAGATCAGCTGATTTATATGCGGCAATGCCGCCGCCAATACCCAGTAGCACTTTTTTGTTATTGAGACCCATACTTAACTCTTTTCGTCATCACTTCGGCGATAAACATTTTATCACGCTGCAGAGGTTGGGCCTAAGATATCACAAACCATAAAATGGTGATGAACAACTTCAGAAAATCTAGACCATACTCGAAGATAAAATCAACAAGGAGGTTGTTATGGCGATAAAAGACTGGCCCGTTGGCGAAGGTCCACGAGAAAAATTATTAAATCAAGGGGTGAAGCAGCTATCGGATGCTGAATTATTGGCTGTCTTGCTTAGAGTGGGTTTAAAAGGCTTAAGTGCTGTGGAGCTAGCTAGAACTATGATTAATGAGTTTGGTGGCCTTAGAGGCCTTCTGGCAGCGTCTCAGACACAAGTTTGTCGCCTCGATGGGATAGGCCCTGTTAAGTTCGCGCAAATGCAGGCTGCAGTGGAGTTAGGCACGCGAATTTCGCAAGAAAATCTACAAAGAGGAAAAATTTTATCTGATCCTGATTTAACTCGGGACTATTTAATGAGACAATTGTCTGATCGTGCTTACGAAGTGTTCGCTATTTTATTGTTAGATAGTCAACATAGAGTGATTCAATTCGTTGAATTATTTAGGGGTACAATCAATTCAGCATCAGTTTATCCACGTGAAGTGGTAAGTTTAGTGCTTGAAAAAAAGGCTGCGGCTGTGATCGTGTGTCACAATCACCCCTCAGGGATTGCAGAACCAAGTACAGCCGATAGACGAATTACTGAGCGATTGAAACAAGCCTTACAAACTATCGATGTTTCCTTGTTGGACCATATGGTTGTAGGCGATCGAGAGATCGTTTCTTTTGCTGAACGGGGATGGATAGATTAATCTATCCCTTGATCTTTTATTTTAGATCCTGTATAAAATGCGCCCTCTGTTGTGTGCCTCAGGCGACGGCCGTGTTCGAGGTGCATTAATGCTCGAGCGTTAAATATATTGTTTTGGAGAAGATTGACATGTCAAGAGTATGCCAAGTAACTGGCAAGCGACCAATGGTTGGTAACAACCGTTCGCACGCGAAGAACGCAACGCGTCGTCGTTTTTTACCTAACCTACAGAACCACCGTTTCTGGTTAGAAAACGAAAAGCGTTTCGTACAGCTACGTATATCTACTAAAGGTATGCGTATCATCGACAAGAAAGGTATTGAAGTTGTTATTGCTGAACTTCGTGCCCGCGGCGAGAAGGTATAATAAACCATGGCTAAAGCTAAAGGTAATCGTGAGAAGATCAAGCTAGTTTCTAGCGCTAACACTGGTCACTTCTACACGACTGAAAAAAACAAGCGTAACATGCCTGAAAAAATGGAAATCAAGAAATTTGATCCAGTTGTTCGTCAGCACGTTATGTACAAAGAAGCTAAAATCAAGTAATTACTTGTTTAAGCATCTTGGAAAAAGCCTCTATTTATAGGGGCTTTTTTTTGCCTAAAATTTACTGACATCGCTTCAATCCCCCCATATTTCTTACTCAAAGATCTTATCAAAGTCGCTTTCAATCAGTTTTTAATGTCTTTCGGCATTCAAATTGCGTAACCATTCACTAATGCCGGTGTTGTTATACCGTGCAGTCGTAGGCACTTAGTCAGGTGGACTCGTCGCTAATTAATAGCTTTGCTGTATGAGGTGCCTATTTAAATATAGGTTTTTCTGGGGTTTATATAAAAAACGATTGAATGTCATGCGAACCTGTCGACATAAAGCATCATCGCTACAATAAAATAACGCGTGATAATAAATGCTTTTTAAATGAATTTAAATGCACTATTATCTTTGGGTATAACTGAGCTAATTATCAAATATGAAGCTTCGGATATCTTTCCTATCTATTTTAAAGGTGATGTTAACGTGCGTACCACAGAACTTGTTGATGGATTTCGTCATTCCGCTTCCTATGTGAATGCCCATAGGGGCAAAACCTTCGTCGTTATGTTGGGTGGCGAGGCTATCGCACAGCAACAGTTTCGCGCCATCATCAATGATATTGCGCTACTGCACAGCCTTGGGATTAAGATAGTCCTTGTTCATGGCGCTAGGCCGCAGATAGATGAAGCGTTGGCCGAGCGCAGTTTGGCTGCCGAATATTACAATGGTGTGAGAGTCACGGAAGAAGACGCGCTTAAGGTCATTAAACAAGTGGTAGGTGCTTTGCACCTCGATATCACCGCGCGCCTATCGATGAGTCTAAGTAACACGCCAATGCAGGGCGCACAGATCAACGTGGTCAGCGGTAACTTTGTCATTGCTCAGCCATTAGGGGTCGAGGATGGTGTCGATTATTGTCTCAGCGGTAAGGTGCGTCGTATTGACAGCCTGGGGCTGAAGCGTCAGCTCGACAGTGGTGGTATCGTATTACTTGGCCCTGTAGCAGCCTCTGTGACGGGGGAGAGCTTTAATCTAACTGCAGAAGAGGTTGCCACCCAGATTGCAATAAAACTCAAAGCAGACAAGATGATAGGCTTTAGCGCCGAGAAAGGTATTTTAGATAACTATGGTCAGGTTGTCGCTGAGTTGATGCCCACCGAAGCGCAAAAGATCTTAAATGAGTTTCCCGAGGTCTCTCCATTGTGTGTTGGCACCAAGGCTTTCTTGGAGGCCAGCATCGATGCTTGTCGCAATGGGGTCAGTCGCTGTCACTTTGTGAGTTATCTCGATGATGGTGCACTGTTGCAAGAGCTCTTCTCCCGCGATGGTATCGGCACGCAGATTGTAACCGAAAGCGCCGAGCGTCTACGTAGAGCAACGATCAGTGATATCGGCGGCATATTAGATCTTATCCGCCCACTGGAGCAGAAAGGGATCTTAGTGCGGCGCTCACGTGAGCAGCTAGAGGTGGAGATAGAGCAGTTTATGTTAATTGAGCGCGACAGCCTAGTGATCGGCTGCGCGGCGTTTTATCCATTTGAGGAGGATAATGCGGGTGAGTTTGCCTGTTTAGTGGTGCATCCCGACTACCGCGATGCCGATAGAGGCAGCTTGCTACTACAAAATATTATTGGTCAGGCAAGAGTGAGAGGCTATTCGCGTTTGTTTGCCTTAACGACCCGCAGTATCCATTGGTTCTTAGAGCATGGGTTTAATATGGTTGAAGTTGAAGCGTTGCCAGAGAAGAAAAAGCAGCTGTATAACTATCAACGCAAATCGAAGATTTTAGCGCTAGACTTATACTGATTGGTATTTGAGTCATATGGAAGAAAGGCTTAAAGGATGACAAAAGTTATTGTCATCTAAAAATCTGAACACCATAGCTAATTAGGAGCGCCCATGCCTCAGGTTTATGCACTGGCACCACTCACGTCAGGGGGTTACTGGAGCTTCATTGCTTTGCTAGCGATTTTAGTCGGATTGTTGACTTTTATCTATTTCAGTACGCTACCCGAGATCAGTAAAATCATCAGTTTTGGGTTACTCCTGCTCACGCTGTTTGCGTTTAGTTGGGTGTTCTATAAGGCAGATGATTCTAAGTTGATTATTGGCGATGACACGTTAACCCTTGATGTGCCATTTTACGCGATCACCCTGCCGCTTGCCGAGGTGAAGATAAAAGAGATCCAGCGTCTAGATTGGCAGCGGGATCCCGATTTAAAACTCGAGTCTCGTCACAATGGTGTCGGTATGGCGGGTTATCAATTAGGTTGGTTTAAATTGTCCAATAAACAAAAAGCCTTTGTCGCAATGAGCGAAGAACAAAATCTGGTGATGATCCCAACGCTCCGTGGATACCGGATCATATTGAGTCTACAAGAGCCGGATAGGTTATTGAGTCGATAGCCAAAAAAAAAAGCGAACCAGAATAAGGTTCGCTTTTTTTGTTAGGCGTTATAGCTTAGGTTTTCGTTTATAGAACATATCTACCGTAAACAGGAGCAGTGCCGCCCAGATGAATGCGAAGGTAATGCCTTTTTCCGCATCGAAAGGCTCGTTGAACAAGGCGATAGCCAGCACAAACATAATGCTTGGGCCTATATATTGAAAGAAACCTAGCATTGAAAATGGGATCCTAACGGCTGCGGAGGCAAAGCACAGTAAAGGAATGGTCGTTACGATACCCGCTGCAACTAAGAGTAGATTTAAATTCAAATCGTTAGTGAGCAGATGGGTTAATGAATCTCCCATATTGGTAACCAGGTAAATAAGCGCGATTGGCATCAAAATAGCGGTTTCTACTAGTAAGCCTGTCTTGGCGTCGACATTGACTTTTTTACGTAGCAAGCCATAGAAAGCAAATGAACAGGCTAAGCCTAGCGACACTAATGGAATTGAACCAAATGAGATCAGCTGGATCATTACACCTGTTGCTGCGAGTGCAACTGCCGCCCATTGCAGTTTACGTAGGCGCTCACCTAGAAATATCATGGCTAGACTGACATTCACCAGCGGATTTATGAAATAGCCTAAACTTGCATCGAGCATGTGGTCGTTATTGACCGCCCAGATAAATAGTAGCCAGTTACCTGCAATCAATACCGAAGTTACACACAGTACAGCGAGCTGCTTGGGTTGTTTAAGCAGGTTGCGCAGTCGGGCAAAACCACCGAAAAGTGCGATTAAAATAGTAACAAAGACAAATGACCAAAGTACTCGGTGTAATAAGATCTCTGCTGCGGGTACCTTGTCGAGCAGCTTGAAATAAAGCGCTGCAAATCCCCAAAGGGTATAGGCGCAAATTGCATAGATTATGCCTTTACGGTATTCAGTTTCTTGCATTGGAATGTATTAAATAGGGAAGTAGCCGCAGATTGTAGTCTTGCTAAGCAATAGACTCAAGCAGTGAACGACTTTATTGAAATGGCCCGCTGTTGTTTGAATGTGACAGTTAGGAAAGCTTAGCTGCCACTTCTGATAAAATCGCTAGTCGCTTATTATCAAAACTTAGCCAACCATGTAAGTTCCTGTTCCAAAAGCGATATGGTCGCCTTTTTCGTTATGAAGCTCCATTCGTGATACCGAAACTCGATTACCTGCGCGGATCACTGTGCCCGTGCCTGTAAATATTTCGCCACGACCCGGACGCAAATAGTCAATTCTAAGGTCGATGGTGCCGAGTGTTTTGATGCGGTTTTCCAGCTCTTCTTGGCTCCAATCATCCCGGCTAGCGACTAATCCAGAAAAAGCCGTGAGACCACCGACCACATCGAGAACCGTTGCCGTTACTCCACCATGAAGGATCTGCTGATGGATATTGCCTATTAGTTCAGGTTTCATGGTCACTTGAATTTCTACGCCGTCCATATCATAGCGCTTGATATCCATGCCCAGCAGGTTGTGAAAGGGCACGTGTTGGTCAAAAATTTCGGCGACTCTACGTAATGTTTCTTGCTGAATTTGCTGACTCATTTAGCGTCCCTATGTCATAAGTAATCCTATTAGAGTATTTAATCTATCGCTAATGGATAGGAGGATGCAAGCTCAAAATTTATTCAGTAACGACAATCGAGAGAGACAATAGCCTCACGCTCATTTAGAATAGTCGACCCTATTTTTAACACAGGTTCACTATGGATCAGGCCGCGCTCGATAATTCAGTCGATCAGTTATCTTCCACCCTTCAGTCGGTATTTGGTTATCGTACTTTTAGAGAGGGGCAGCGAGAGGTAATTGAACAGATCTGCGCGGGACAAGATTGCCTAGTGATCATGCCAACGGGTGGCGGTAAAAGCCTGTGTTATCAATTGCCAGCATTAATCATGCCCGGTTTGACTGTGGTGGTATCTCCGCTGATCTCATTAATGAAAGATCAGGTCGACAGCCTTATCCAAACCGGCGTCTCAGCGGCCTACTTAAACTCATCTCTGCCAAGAGAGGAGAGTCTACAAGTCTTACAAAAGATGCGCTATGGCGAGCTAAAGTTGCTGTATGTATCGCCGGAGCGTCTACTACAAGCAAGTTTTATCGATAGGCTACATGAGCTTAATGTCTCTTTGTTTGCGATTGACGAGGCGCACTGTATCTCGCAGTGGGGTCATGACTTTAGGCCCGAATATGCCGCATTAGGCCGCTTACGCCAGCAATTTCCCCAAGTCCCTATCATGGCACTGACGGCGACGGCCGATAAAGCGACCCGAGCCGACATTTGTGAGCGTTTAACCATTACGCCGCACTCTTTACTGACCAGTTTTGATCGACCCAATATTCGCTATACCGTAGCTGAAAAGCTCAATGCAGCGAATCAGTTGCGTCAGTTTGTCGATGCGCAAAACGGGACTAGTGGCATTGTGTACTGTAGCAGTCGACGTCGAGTCGATGAGGTCGCAGAGCGCTTGCGTCTGCAGGGGCATCAAGCCGAAGCTTACCATGCGGGTAAAACTCAAGAAGAGCGAGCTGATGTTCAAGACCGATTTTTAAAAGACCAGCTCGATATTGTGGTGGCAACCGTGGCATTTGGTATGGGGATCAACAAGTCAAACGTGCGCTACGTGGTGCATTACGATATCCCTAAGAGCGTAGAGGCTTACTACCAAGAAACTGGTCGTGCTGGGCGAGATGGCTTAGATTCTGAAGCTCTGATGCTATTTGACCCTGCCGATATCGGTCGAGTGCGGCACTTAATCGAGCAGTCAGAGCCTGGGCCGCAGCAACAAGTTGAGTTTCACAAGCTCAATACTATGGCTGCTTTTGCCGAGGCGCAGACTTGCCGTCGCCAAGTGTTATTACATTATTTCGATGAACCTGCGCTAAAGGCGTGTGGTAACTGCGATATTTGCCTCGACCCGCCTAAAAAATACAACGGTATTCAAGATGCACAAAAAGTGCTGTCTTGCATCTACCGGATTGGGCAACGTTTTGGCATTAACCACCTTATCGAAGTGCTACGTGGGTCAAAGTCGGCGAGCGTGATTGAGCGTGGGCATGACAAGTTATCTACCTGGGGCATTGGTAAAGAGAAGAGCCACGAGCATTGGCTCAGCGTGATAAGACAGTTGATCCATCTAGGGCTTGCCAATCAGGACATTACCCGAGGTTCTTCGGTGACGCTTAACCCATCTGCACGTGCAGTACTAAAAGGTGAAGTTGAGTTACTGCTTGCTGAGCCAAGAATCGTCATTCAAACCACTAAGCGCCGCAGTAATAATTCACGTGCGCCGCTTAATTACGATCGTAAGTTGTTCGCAAGACTTAAGTTGTTGCGTCGCACGCTGGCAGAGGAGTTAGATGTGCCGCCATACTTAGTGTTTAATGATGCAACTTTGGCTGAAATGGCTGCAATACTACCAACCAGTCCTGGCGAGATGTTGGCTGTAAACGGCGTAGGTGAACGCAAGTTAGAACGCTTTGGTGGTGAGTTTCTTGATGAAATAGCGGACTACCTCGCAGAAGGTTAATCGATCGTTCTTAGTCTGTCATTACTTGAAATAACGGCCTTACGGTTCTTAATTACTCATTGGCACTTGTTACTGAGAGACGCATGCTGACCGGTTTTAGTCGCCTTGCTTGAAATAACTGTCTTACGGTTCTTAATTACTCATTGGCGGTTGTTACTGAGAAACGCTTATTGATAGGTTTTAGTCGCCTTGCTTGAAATAACTGTTTTGCAGTTCTTAATTACTCATTGGCGGTTGTTACTGAGAAACGCTTATTGATAGGTTTTAGTCGCCTTGCTTGAAATAACGGCCTTGCAGTTCTTAATTACTCATTGGCGGTTGTTACTGAGAAACGCTTACTGACAGGTTTTAGTCGCCTCAGTTGACTAACATTGGCGCGCTTTACCATAGATTGTAAATTATCAAACTGCTGCATACTGGCAAGGCCGATGCTGACCTTGCTGTCATTTTGCCACACCGCCACTATGCCCGATAGCTGCTCGATGACATTGATCGCCGCATCCTCTGAAGTATGCGGTAACATGATTAATAGTTGCTGCTCTGATTGCAAAAATAACAGATCTTGCTCTCTCAGTTTGGTCTTTAGTTGCTCTATCATAACCGCAATGTCGCTACTCAAAACCCCACTTGGATCTAGTACTAATAATGACAGTGGGTAATGTGCATGTTTACTAACGCTAAGCATATCTTCCAGTTTTTGCTTACCTGTTGCGTTAGGTTTTATCTGAATAGGCTCTTTAGTTTCTGGCGATGTTTTCGGCGTTTGCCTGTGATACCAAGTGATAAAGATAGCTAAGCTGAATAGAACAAAAATAATCGGCAAGAATGAATTTGGAATTAGCTGCCTGGGCATGACGACGGCGTCGCTACTTTGTAGCTCTTCTGATGCCTGCTGTTGACGGCTTAAGTCTGATTTTAAATGAGATAACCAGATGTTTTGGATGAAAAGAGCTTCATTTTCAGCGGCCTGAAATTGCTTTAGTTGGTAATCATAGGCTAAAGCGAAACTCCCCTTCTCGGCAAAGTATTTAGCCAGTACGGCGTAGCAAAGTTTAAGATCTGTATAGCGGTTTTTTTGATCCGCAATCACTATGGCTTCAGTCATCTGCTCTAGGCCTAAGCTCTCTTGACCTTGGGCTAACTTCACTTGGGCTAACAGGTGCAAGGCGCTGATGGTTGCGCTAGCGTTAGATTCTTTTTTAAAGGTGTTAATGCTTAAGTGGAGCAGTTGCTCTGCACTACTGTATTTACCGCTGCTAAAGTCAATAAAAGCTATTTGCTTATAGGCTTCGGCCAATTCAAAAGGGCTGCCGAGCTCGGGAAGTTTGCTTCGTGCTATCTGTACATAATGATCCCTTAGCTTAGGGTGATTATTCGATAGGGCTAGATTAGCGGCATCAATTGACAAATTAAGTGCTATTTTTCCTGCCGAGCCCTCATCTTTAAGCGCCTTATCTAGAAAGCCATTGGCTTCTTTTTGTTCATTTTCCCCCATCAGTAATTTAGCCATAGAGACATTTAGGTATGCGATTGGGGTAAGCAGCCACTGTTCATTTTGCTGTTCAACTTGCGGGTAAAGATCTAGCGCTAGGCGTAAGTCTTCGATCGCCGTGTCGTTATGCTGAACCTTGGCATCTAGCTGACTTCTGAGCCATAGCCCATTAATCAAGGCTTGAGGTTGTTCTAAGCGACGAGACAGGGTGATTGAAGAGTGAATTAACGGTAGGGCTTGCTGGTAATTACCGTAGTTAACGTAGGCTTGCGCCATGCAGTTGAGAAAGTAAGGTCGAGCTTGCTCTAGCTTTAACCGTTTGGCTTTAGCATCGTTAAATCGAGCCAAGTTGATAGCGGCTGCATTCTCACCAAGCTGTAGATAGGTTTCACACTTAAATGCGCTCATTCGAAGCTGTAAAACTTTGGGATCTAAATAGGCGTGAAGCTGTTGTTCTATATCGTGGATGTTATTTAATGCCTTGCTCGGATACTGAAAGACAGAGGTATTAAGTTGCTCGAGTTGTTCTAAGGTTAATGAATACGCAGGTGAAAGCCACAGCGAAAAGCTGAGGACTATGATACGAAAATCCATTTTAAAACGCTCCTAAGGGTAACCCTTATCCACTTTCCTTCGAATAAGACCCGCATTATAGCGAATTTAAATAAAATATGCATAAAAAAGCTGATGGCGCGAGAATATTGCGACAGGTTGATCATATGTATGCTTTTTTGCGATAAAAAGGCGGGTTTGGATGTTTTTGCGCTGATTTGCGCTCTTTATATCGCTTTTTTGAGCGATAATTAGCCTGAAAATAACTGAAGTAAGCGAATTTGTGGTTGACACCGATGCTGATGCACGTTAAAAATTAACCATCCTAGCTATTGCGTTGGGAATATTTATCCAATTATTGTGAATAGAAATCACGATAAATAAAAAGTTGTGGCAAAACAGATTAGGCTGAAAAAAGTGATGAAATATAACCGTGTATTACTAGGACTCCTTATTCTCATTCTCGCAGACTCTGCGCGGAGGACTTAGTGCTATACGCTTGAAAATAAGCCTGCATTAATAAACCCCGCTAATAACGCGGGGTTTTTTGTATTTATAGCAATCGGTATTAAACGCCAAATAGCTACGAGAACGCATAACCGAACAATGATGTTCAATGGAGAAGATAGATGTCTAACCGAGTGATTATATTTGACACCACCTTACGCGATGGTGAGCAAGCATTAGCAGCAAGTTTAACGGTTAAAGAAAAGCTTCAGATTGCACTGGCGTTGGAGCGTTTAGGTGTTGATGTGATGGAGGTGGGGTTCCCAGTCTCTTCACCAGGTGATTTTGAGTCGGTGCAAACCATTGCAAAAACGATTAAGAATAGCCGCGTATGTGCATTGTCGAGGGCGTTAGAAAGTGATATCGACGCCGCGGCTCAGGCTTTGTCGGTAGCGGAACAGTTCCGTATTCATACGTTTATCTCGACATCGACCATTCATGTTGAAAACAAGTTAAAGCGCTCATTCGATCAAGTGCTCGATATGGCGGTAGGAGCGGTTAAGTACGCGCGCCGATTTACCGATGATGTGGAGTTCTCTTGTGAAGATGCCGGTCGTACCCCTATCGATAATTTGTGCCGTATGGTGGAAGAGGCCATTAAGGCTGGAGCGCGCACCATTAATATTCCTGACACTGTTGGTTATACGGTGCCAAGCGAATTTGGCGGCATTATTCAAACCTTGTTTAACCGCGTCCCCAATATTGATCAAGCGGTGATCTCGGTGCATTGCCATGATGACTTAGGCTTGTCAGTCGCAAACTCTATTACCGCAGTGCAGCACGGTGCTCGCCAAATTGAATGTACCGTAAACGGCATTGGTGAGCGCGCGGGTAACTGCTCGCTAGAAGAGATCGCCATGATCTTGTCGACCCGCAAAGGTGAGTTAGGCCTAGAGACGGGGATCAACGCTAAAGAGATCCACCGCACTTCAAGCTTAGTGAGCCAGCTTTGTAATATGCCAGTGCAAGCAAACAAGGCGATAGTGGGGGCGAATGCCTTTACTCACTCATCGGGTATTCATCAAGACGGCATGCTAAAAGCGCAAAATACCTATGAGATTATGACGCCTGAGAGTATTGGCCTTAACCGTAATAACTTAAACATGACCTCACGCTCAGGCCGCCACGTTATCAAGCATCGTATGAGTGAGCTTGGCTATGGTGAGCAAGATTACGATATGGATGTTTTGTATGAAGAGTTTTTAGCTCTAGCAGATAAAAAGGGTCAAGTGTTTGATTATGACTTAGAAGCATTGGCCTTTATGGAGGCGCAGGCTGAAGACGATGATCATTTTGAACTGCAGCAATTGGTTGTGCATTCAGACTCAACCGAAGGCAGCGCAACAGCCACGGTAAAAGTGGCGGTTAATGGTGAGACGATTACCGAAGCCGCAACGGGTAACGGTCCTGTCGATGCGGCGTATAAGGCGGTTGCCCGTGCTAGTGGCTGTAAAACCAACATCACCAGTTACCAGTTAAGTGCAAAAGGCGAAGGTCACAATGCGTTAGGCCAAGTGGATATTACCGCCAAGTATCGCGAGCAAAACTTCCATGGTGTGGGCTTAGCAACTGATGTGGTTGAAGCCTCTGCCAAGGCCTTAATCCATGTGATGAACTTGACATGGCGCGCCGATAAAGTGGCTGATTGCAAACAGCGTATCCAACAGAATAAACAAGAGTTCGGCAGCGTATAAGCTTGCCCATTTAATGTCACCCAATACTTATAAATTGAAAATTAAATTAAAGAGCAAATTACAGGAGTTAGCTGACGTATGAGTTATCAGATTGCAGTACTGGCGGGAGATGGCATAGGGCCAGAAGTGATGGTTGAAGCGCGCAAAGTGCTAAAGGCAACAGAAGAGCGTTTTGCACTGTCTATTGAATATACCGAGTACGATGTGGGTGGCGCGGCTATCGATAATCATGGTTGCCCGCTACCTGATGCCACGCTTAAAGGGTGTGAAGCGGCCGATGCGATTTTATTTGGCTCTGTTGGCGGCCCGAAGTGGGAGCACCTTGCGCCTAACGATCAACCTGAGCGCGGTGCACTACTTCCTCTTCGTGGTCACTTTGAGTTGTTTTGTAATATGCGCCCGGCAAAGCTACATGCGGGTCTTGAGCATATGTCACCACTACGCAGCGACATCTCTTCTCGTGGTTTCGATGTGCTTTGTGTGCGTGAGCTAACCAGTGGTATTTACTTTGGTAAGCCAAAAGGTCGCATAGGAGAAGGTGAGAATGAAGAAGCGTTCGATACTATGCGCTATAGCCGCAAAGAGATCAGACGTATCGCAAAAATCGCCTTCGAGACTGCGCAAGGTCGCCGTAAAAAAGTCACTTCAGTCGATAAAGCCAATGTACTCGCTTGTTCAGTTTTATGGCGAGAAGTGGTTGAAGAGGTTGCTAAAGACTTTCCAGATGTCGAGCTCGAGCATATCTATATCGATAACGCGACGATGCAGTTACTACGTCGTCCAGATGAATTTGATGTCATGCTGTGCTCTAACCTTTTCGGCGACATCATCTCAGATGAAATTGCCATGCTAACAGGCTCTATGGGTTTGCTTTCTTCTATCAGTATGAATAGCGCAGGCTTTGGTTTATATGAGCCTGCGGGTGGTAGTGCGCCTGATATTGCCGGTCAAGGCATTGCTAACCCTGTGGCGCAAATCCTTTCTGCAGCGCTATTACTACGTCATAGCCTCAAGCAGGAAGAGGCGGCGACAGTAATAGAGAATGCAGTCGGTAAAGCCTTGAGCGATGGTTATCTAACGGGTGAGCTACTCGCAATTGAAGAGCGCCATAATGCAAAATCAACCAGTGAGATGGGTGACTATATTGCCAAGCTTGTGCGAGAAGGAGTGTAACCATGGCGAAGACATTGTATGAAAAGGTATGGGATAACCATATTGTGTTTGCTGGCGAAGGTGAGGCGCCAATCATCTATGTAGATAGGCATTTAGTGCATGAGGTGACGTCTCCACAAGCCTTTAGTGGCTTAAAAGTGGCGGGCCGCAAGTTACGTGCGCCAGAAAAAACCTTCGCCACCATGGATCACAATACTTCAACTACAAGTGCAAGTTTAGATGCGTTAAGCCCAATGGCGCGAACGCAAGTTGAAACGCTTGAGCGAAACTGTAAAGAGTTTGGCGTGCGTCTTTATGATATCCACCATAAAAACCAGGGTATTGTGCATGTGATGGGGCCGGAGTTAGGTATTACTCTACCGGGCACTGTGATTGTCTGTGGTGACTCCCACACCGCAACCCATGGCGCTTTTGGTGCGCTTGCCTTTGGTATTGGCACCTCGGAAGTTGAGCATGTGATGGCAACGCAGACTTTGCGTCAGCTTAAAGCTAAGACGATGAAAATTGAGGTGCGTGGCAAAGTGGCTGATGGTATTACGGCTAAAGATATCGTGCTGGCGATTATTGGTAAAATTGGTATGGACGGCGGTACAGGCTACGTGGTCGAGTTCTGTGGTGAGGCGATTGAAGCCTTGTCGATGGAGGGGCGGATGACGGTTTGTAATATGGCCATCGAAATGGGCGCTAAAGCGGGCATGATCGCACCCGATACCACTACTGCTGAGTACTTAGAGGGTCGCGAGTTTGCACCTAAAGGAGCAAGTTGGGAGCAGGCGGTTGAAGCATGGAGTCAGTTAAAGACTGATGCCGATGCAGTATTTGATGCCACTGTTGTGATTGAAGCTAAAGATATTGCCCCGCAATTAACCTGGGGGACTAACCCTGGCCAAGTGGTTGCGATTGATCAGCTTGTGCCTAACCCGTTAGATGCCACCAATCCTACCGTGCGTACCAGTATTGAAAATGCCTTACAGTACGTTGATTTAACCGCAGGCACCTTGATGACAGATGTCAGTATTAACAAGGTGTTTATCGGTTCATGTACTAATTCTCGCATTGAAGATCTGCGCGCTGCAGCGGTGCATGCCAAAGGCCGCAAGGTTGCTGACGGGGTTAAAGCTATCGTGGTACCCGGGTCGGGCCTAGTGAAAGAGCAAGCAGAAGCAGAGGGTTTAGATAAGATCTTTTTGGAAGCGGGCTTTGAGTGGCGCTTACCGGGATGCTCTATGTGTTTGGCAATGAACGATGACAAGTTAGAGGTGGGCGATCGCTGCGCGTCGACCAGTAATCGTAATTTTGAAGGTCGACAAGGGCGTGGTAGCCGTACTCACTTAGTGAGCCCTGCCATGGCGGCAGCTGCAGCCGTTGCAGGCCATTTTGTTGATATTCGTAAACCATACTAGGAGAGCAGCATGCAACCATTTATTTCACATACAGGGCTTGCGGTTATCTTAGATAGTGCAAACGTCGATACCGACCAGATTATCCCTAAACAATTTTTGTCTAAGGTGACCCGAGACGGCTTTGGTGTTCACTTATTTCATGATTGGCGTTATCTCGATGAGGCTGGCGATAAGCCAAACCCAGATTTTAATCTGAATCAGCCTCGATATAAGGGGGCGTCTATTCTGGTGTCGCAGGAAAATTTTGGCTGTGGTTCAAGCCGAGAACACGCGCCATGGGCATTGGCTGATTTTGGTTTTAAGGTGATTATTGCGCCTAGTTTTGCCGATATCTTTTATGGCAACTCAATCAACAATGGTTTGTTGCCTGTCAGGTTAACCGATGCCGAAGTTAAACAGCTTATGGCTGAGGTTGAGGCTAAAGAAGGGGCTGAGATCGATGTTGATCTACAAGCATTGACTGTGACGAGTCCATCAGGCGCTTTATTCCATTTTGAAATTGCTCAGTCGGCAAGGCATAACTTATTAAATGGATTAGATGCGATTGGGTTAACGCTGTCACACGTCGATACGATTGCTAATTATGAAGCTAACATTCCATCTTGGAGAGGCTGATAGCATTGAAATAGTACCTAAAAGTTAGCGTACATATGTACCATTATTGAGTTTTGCTGAAGCCATTTAGATTTTTTATAAATGGCTTTGTTTAATTTAGCCTTTGCTTTATTTGCTTAGCGATTGTTTTTATTGTTTTAAATTTTTTCGCCTTTCCGGTTCGCTGTCACATGATAAAGGTGGTAGTTTTTTTCACTGCTATTTGGTTAAATTTATAGAGTACATATGTACCACGGCATTTCCGTGCTTATCCTTTTGATTATCATCCTTATTTGTTTACCTTGGTTATCGGTTTTCAATGTTGTTCAGCGACGCAAACTGCCTATGTTGATACTGTTTTTGTGTTTTAAAATGTGACCTATCCTAGCTTTCTCCTGCTTATAGTTATTTTTGCCAGTGTTTTGTGCTGTTTTTTATAAAGTACTTGAAAAGATATTCTGCAGTTGTAAAATCGCCGCCATTAAAAAGTGGAGTTAATACTCTACTTCTTGTTAACATAATTAGAGATAACAAATGAATAAGCGTTTAATAACTCTTGCTGTTAGTGCAGCACTTTTGGGGACAGTTACACAGGTTCAAGCTGCTGGCTTTCAATTGGCTGAATACTCTGCAACTGGGTTAGGTCGTGCGTACGCTGGTGAAGCTGCGATGGCCGATAACGCTGCGGCGCAATTTCGTAACCCTGCGATGCTAACTTATCTTGAAGGTACTCAGGTGAGCACGGGTGCGATTTTGGTTATGCCGGATATTGATGTCGACGGTGAAGTGACATCAAATGGTGTTACCACACCATCATCAGCAAAAGACATCGCAGGCGATGCCGTTGTACCAAACTTCTACGTTTCTCATCAGTTAAATGAGCAGTGGTATTTAGGTCTAGCGTTAGGTAGCAACTTTGGTATGGCTACAGAACTAGACGATAGTTTCCTTGGCACCCAGTTTGGTAACGAAGCCTCAATTATGGCAATCGAAATTAACCCAAATGTGGCTTACCGTATTAATGAGCAGTTCAGCGTCGGTGCTGGTGTTCGCTTGGTATTAGGCGAAGGTAGCTTTGGTGCACAAGCGCCAGTTTCTCAAGGGCCTTTGCAAGGTAAAACGCTTAAGTACATGGAAGGCGATGATATCTCTTGGGGTTGGCAGTTAGGCGGTGCTTGGCAGATTAACGCCAACAATCGTATTGGCTTTAACTATCGCTCTGAAGTTGAACAAAACCTTGAAGGCGAAGCCAAAGGTTTAGGTTTTGACGTTGCAATGATTATGCAAGGCAAAGCACCTTCAAGTCAGTATGCGGGCTCTATGGAGTTGGCGTTACCAGCGACTGCTGAAATTGCTAGCTTCCATCAATTGACCGATAAGCTTGCTATCCATGCCAGTGTTAACTGGACCGATTGGAGCTCATTTGAAAAGCTTGAAGCAATGATCCCTGAGATCTCAGCTGACCCAATCTTAGTGAAGCAAGAGAACTGGGAAGATAACTACCGTTTTGCCGTTGGTGCAACTTACCAGTTATCACAAAAATCGACCCTAAGAACTGGTGTTGCTTATGACCAAGCTGCTGTTTCTGATGCTAACCGTACAACTACCATTCCAGAAGTTGACCGTTTATGGTTGAGTGTGGGCTACGGTTACCAGTATAGCGACAACCTAGATTTCGATTTTGGTGCAACTTATATTTTTGCTGACGAGTCTCCAATTCATGAGCACGACGAACAATCTGCCATGTTTGGTGGTACGTTTGAAGGTCAAGTTAGCGGCAACATCATTCTTGTTGGTGTTCAGGCGACTTACCGCTTCTAATTTAACGCTCCAGTACGGATTTGCCTTAGCCAACGCTAAGGTGTGTTAGCCCTTATGGTGTTAACCAAAAGCCTCGCATATGCGGGGCTTTTTTGTTTTCAGCCCTAAACCACCCACTTCAGAGTTTAATGCTGATTTTGACTCAGCTGCAGCCGAGTTGGATGAGTGGTCAGTTTCGTGGTAAAAAAGAATAACGGCTGAGGTAATAATGTCTCAATGACCTCCTTGCTGTGTACAATTCTATCCATTCGCCCTAAAGCATCAAAATAAATAAGAGGTTCACCATGAAACCCAAAATTTGGTTACTGGCTATCGGTTCAGCATTGATTAGCGTATCACCACTGGTTAGCGCGAGTGATCCATTACCAATTGAAACTCAACAGCCCGATTCAGTGACTGTGGTAAAGCAGTTTATTCAAGGTTTTAATAATCATAGTGTTGAGCAGTTGCTGCAACAGACTACGCCCAATGTGCATTGGTTTAATTTATCGGGCACGAAAATGGATGTTGAAACGTCCACTCAGCATGAACTGGGGGCAGCGATGACAGACTATTTTGCTCACCTTACCGATGCTAAAGCCGCGCTCAGGCAGATAGTGGTGTCGGCAAATTATGTGAGCACGGTTGAAGAGGTGACCTGGAGTCATGAAGGTGAGCTCAGTAGCCAATGTAGCCTTGGGGTTTATCAGTTATCTGGCGATAAAATTAGTGCGATTTGGTATTACCCTGCCCATGCTTGTGATGAAACCATATGGGTAGATGGCAGTGATCCTGAAATTGTTCAGCCAGAGATCGGCCTATTAAAAGAAACGCGTCAATAAGGAAAGCATAAGTGTCAAAGAAATACATCATTGCACTGGACCAAGGTACAACCAGTTCTCGAGCCATAGTGTTTGATCACAGTACTAATATGGTCGCTAGTTGTCAGCGTGAGTTTAGCCAGATGTACCCTAAACCGGGCTGGGTTGAACATGATGCAATGGAGATTTGGGCTTCGCAAAGCTCGACTCTCATTGAGGCATTAGCCCGAGCCGACATTCATAGTGAAGATGTTGCCGCCATCGGTATTACTAACCAGCGTGAAACCACGGTGATATGGGATAAGGCCACAGGCAAGCCCGTTTACAATGCAATCGTGTGGCAGTGCCGTCGTAGTAAAGCTATCTGTGATGAGCTAAAAACACAGGGGCTTGAAGATTATGTAAAGCAAGCAACAGGTTTACTACTCGACCCCTATTTCTCTGGCACCAAAATTAAGTGGATTTTAGATAATGTCGATGGGGTAAGAGAGCGTGCTGAAAAAGGTGAGTTACTGTTTGGCACCATTGATACCTGGTTGGTATGGAAGCTAACCGAGGGGCAAGCCCATGTTACCGATCCGACTAATGCATCACGTACCATGTTATTTAATATCCACACCCAAGAGTGGGATGAGACTCTGCTTAAGGCGCTCAATATTCCGCGCTCAATATTACCTGAGGTAAAACCTTCATCGGCGGTTTATGGTCATACCCGTATCGTGGGTGAAGGTAGCCATATTGCTATTGCGGGTATGGCGGGCGATCAGCAGGCGGCGCTATTTGGTCAGCTTTGCATTGAAGAGGGCATGGCCAAAAATACGTACGGTACCGGGTGTTTCCTGTTGATGAACACTGGTACTGAAGCCGTTCAGTCACAACATGGGTTATTAACCACCATCGCAATTGGGGCTAATGGCGAAGTGAATTACGCGCTAGAAGGCTCGGTATTTATGGGCGGTGCTACGGTGCAGTGGCTTAGAGATGAGCTTGGGCTTATTCGTGATGCGCAAGATACCGAGTACTTTGCCTCTAAGGTTGAAGATACTCACGGGGTATATTTAATTCCTGCATTTGTTGGCTTGGGCGCACCATATTGGGATCCGGACGCAAGAGGAGCCTTAGTGGGGTTAACTCGAGGCGCTAATCGTAACCATATCATCAGGGCCGCACTTGAGGCGATCGCCTATCAAAGTCGTGATTTGCTCGATGCCATGGCTAAAGATAGTCGTGTTGAACTTAAGCAGATTAAGGTCGATGGCGGTGCGGTGGCGAATGATTTCTTGATGCAGTTTCAGTCAGATATTACCAATGTCGAAGTTCAGCGACCAGATTTGACTGAAACCACGGCCATGGGCGCAGCATTTTTAGCTGGGTTGGCGGTCGGGTTTTGGGATTCAACGGATGAACTAAAGCTTAAGGCCGGAGTGGAGCGCAGCTTTACGCCGCAGATAACGGCACAAAAGCGCGATAGTTTATACCAAGGTTGGCAAAATGCGGTGGCTCGGACTCGATAAGTCATAACGGCAACTACTTAAACTGAAACTATACATTGATGTCGATCTTAGTGTGGGTCGACTCTTTTAGTTTCGTTGAGGACTCTCTCTGCTTTGCAGAGGACTCCCCCCGCTCTGTTGAGATAGCAGGCTCAGTTGACTCAGTTGACTCAGTTGACTCAGTTGACTCAGTTGACTCAGTTGACTCAGTCGATTGAGCGGTTTGTGATTGTGCTAGCTCCTCATCTTCTGTTTCTTTAGTCCGCCGGTCTCCTCTTGAGCCTTTTCTTCTCTCTAGGCCTGGGTCGAGTTGGTAAGCAATTTGTTGGTCTTTACGCCTATCATCGGTTGAAGAGCGTCTTTCTAGGTGAGGCGGAAGCTGAGACTGCGGCGGCTCATGGCTATCGGCAGAGATTGCTGCGCTGTTATCGATACGTTTTACTATTGCCTTAGTCTTCAACTTGGAAAGGACAGGCTTAGCAAGCATGGCGTATACACTATCTAAGCTAATCATTTGACACTCCTAGTGTTAAGTAAGGTTACCTATTTATCGGCATGAGCTGATTAAAATTTAGCCTTTGTTTGGGAGGGTGGCTATTTGTCCTTTTAGTGATTGGTTAAATTTGAAACTGATTTGGTTAATTATGTTTAACTTACAGCTCCCCTATCTCGAGATACTTGCGCATTTATCTTGCCAATTTTGATTAGTTTAATTCTCTTCAAAGCCAAGTTTATGGGAATAATATCCACATAGGGCTTTCATTGTTGCCAATTAACCCCTGTCTTCTGTCTGTTTTTCCTACTTTTTAGCTAAGAAGTGGCATGTGATCTCCACATAAATCCCTAGTACGCTATTTCGTTTCATTAGAATCAAAATACGCTGCTAGCCCGCTTGGTTGCTGGATCTTAAATAAGCGGCTTTCCTTGACAAGTCTTGCGTTCTATCCCTAAACTTAGCTGTTGTGGGGAAATGTGGATATTTGTGGGTAATTTATAGAACAACAGGGATGACAATAAGGTGTTTTCTGGGGCCAGCGCTATAAACCTTGATACAAAAGGACGGATCGCAATTCCGAAGCGATACCGTGAGCCGCTGCACGCCTGCCATAATAGTCAACTTGTGATCACTGTAGATATCCAATCCTCTTGTTTATTGCTGTATCCCATTCAAGAGTGGGAAAAAGTTGCAGCTAAACTCGCGTTACTTTCCGACACACAGCCTACCGAAAGAGCAATTAAACGCATGTTGCTCGGATATGCCCACGAATGTGAATTAGATGGTAACGGCCGCATGCTGTTGCCAACGCCTTTACGTCAATATGCCAACTTAGATAAGCGGGCGATGTTAGTCGGCCAGCTCAATAAGTTTGAGCTTTGGGATGAGGCGGCATGGCAACAACAGATTGAGCAGAGTCGATTAGCGATTCTTAATGAAGATTTGGCTGCTAACGAACGTTTGGCAGATTTTTCACTTTAGCGAGTGATACTTAAAAGTAGAAGAAACCCATGACACAAGAATTTGAACACCTATCAGTACTGTTAACGGAAACGGTTGCAGGCTTAAACATAAAACCTGATGGCATCTATATTGATGGCACATTTGGTCGTGGTGGTCATTCTAGAAAAGTTCTTGAGGAACTTGGACCGAATGGAAGATTGATTGCTATTGACCGAGATCCACAGGCGATCGCAGCGGCTGAGCAGTTTAAAGATGATAGCCGCTTTCAAATTGTGCATGGTGGTTTCGGTCAGTTGGCCGACTACGTCGAAGACTTAGGCCTGAAAGGCAAAATTGATGGTGTATTGTTGGACTTTGGCGTGTCATCGCCGCAGTTAGATGATGCTGAGCGTGGTTTTAGTTTCTTAAGAGACGGCCCGTTAGATATGCGTATGGACAACTCTCAAGGGCAAACTGCAGCGCAGTGGTTGGCGCGTGCCGAGATAGAAGACATGGCGTGGGTATTTAAAACCTATGGCGAAGAAAAAAACTCTCGCCATATTGCGCGCTGTATTGCCGCCGACCGTGAGAAAGCCCCATTTTTACGTACCAAAGAACTGGCAGATTTAATTGCTCGTATCACTAAGAACAAAGAGCGTAACAAGCATCCAGCTACTCGTGTATTCCAAGCTATCCGTATTTATATCAACAGTGAGCTTGAGCAGATTGACCAAGCACTAGAGGGCGCATTAACGGTATTGGCGCCTGAAGGGCGTTTATCTGTGATCAGCTTCCATTCGCTTGAAGACCGTATGGTGAAACGTTTTATTCGTCGTAATAGCCAAGGTGAAAGTGTGCCTCATGGCCTGCCTATCACTGAAGAAGAGATTAACAAATCACGTAAACTGAAGGGCGTAGGTAAGGCGATTAAGCCGTCAGCCGAAGAAATTGAGCGTAACGCTAGAGCGCGCAGCTCGGTGCTACGTATTGCCCAACGCTTACCTTACGAAGCATAAGTGAGCTTGAGGCTAGCGTGAGTAAATCGCAATTGAATTTAACTCGAATTGTGCTGCTGGATCTTTGGCATCACAAATGGGTAATGATTTTAGCATTGCTAGTTGTACTTAATGCCATTGCGGTTGTGTACACCAGCTATGAAGGGCGAAAGTACACTAGCCAGTGGGATCAGTTATTACAGGAAAGAGACAGGCTGGATATTGAATGGCGTAACTTGCTTTTAGAGGAGCAGTCACGTTCTGAACATAGCCGGATAACTCGGATAGCGACCAAAGAGCTAAATATGAATCGTCCGCTACCCAAAGATGAGGTTGTCGTAAGAGTGCCATGAGCAAACAGGCAAAGCGTAAACAGAAACCACAGTTAATCCAATGGCGTTTATACGTCGTGGTGGCTTTTGTCTGCCTGTTGTTTACAAGTTTGGTTGGTCGAGCCGCTTACATTCAAATCATCGAGCCCGAAATGCTACGCCACCAAAGTGACATGCGCACATTGCGTACCACGAGTCGTGAAGTGCAACGTGGCTTAATCACCGACCGTAATGGTGAAATGTTAGCGGTGAGTGTGCCAGTAAAAGCGGTATACGCCGATCCTAAAGTTATACATGATGAGGATGGTTTTGCCGATATGCGTCGTTGGCAAGCATTAGCAGACGTACTGCATGAACCGAAAGAAGATATCCTTAAACGAGTTCAATCGAATCCTCGTAAGCGTTTTACCTACCTTAAACGTCAAGTAACCCCTGCAGTTGCTAATTATATTCAGCAATTGGATTTACCGGGTGTTTACCTTAAACCTGAGTCACGTCGCTACTATCCAACTGGTGAGATCACGGCGCAATTGGTGGGGATCACCAATATCGATGACAAAGGCATCGAAGGGCTAGAAAATACCTATGACGACTGGCTTACTGGCACGCCGAGTAAGCAAAAAGTACGTAAGTCTCGTGATGGTCACGTAGTTGAGCGCCTAGACATGGTGCAAGAGGGTGAAAGCCCTAATGACTTAGTGCTGAGTATCGATCAGCGCATCCAGCAGCTGGCTTATCGAGAGCTTAAAAAAGCCACTGAGATCAACCAAGCCACATCGGGCTCAATCGTGGTGCTAGATGTACTAACGGGGGAAGTGTTAGCGATGGCAAATACGCCATCATATAATCCCAACTCTCGTGAAAACCTACAGAGCTATCGCATGCGAAATAGGGCTTTGACTGATGCCTATGAACCGGGTTCAACCATCAAACCATTTGTGGTTGCTGCAGCACTCGATGCCGGAACAATTAAGACAGATCAAATCATTAAGACCAACCCCGGGCGTATGCGTATCGGTGGCAAAATTGTACGTGATGGGCGTAACTACGGTGATTTATCTTTGAGCGGCGTATTAGTTCACTCAAGCAACGTTGGTATGACTAAAATTGCGTTGTCTATGCCAGTACAAGAGTTATTGGGCGCCTACCAAACAATGGGGCTCGGTAATTATTCAGGGATTAATTTAGAGGGTGAAAGCGCAGGCCTTATCCATGACCGTCGTCGCTGGTCTGAATTTGAGCGCGCCACTTTGTCATTTGGTTATGGCTTGATGGCCACACCACTGCAGCTTGCCAGAATGTATGCCACTTTGGGAAATAAAGGCGTGCAGTATCCCGTGTCAATTTTAAAACTAAAACAAGCGCCACAAGGCACACAAGTCATTTCACCACAGGTCGCGCAAGATGTCATGGAGATGCTGGTGGGGGTGACCGAAAAAGGTGGCACCGCACGTAAGGCACACATTGAAGGTTATCCTGTTGCGGGTAAAACCGGTACCGCTCGTAAGGCTGTTGCTGGCGGGTATGGTGAAGACTATGTGGCAATATTTGCCGGTGTGGCCCCTGTACATACACCGAAATTAGCCATTACCGTGGTGATAAATGAACCTAAAGGTGATCGTTATTACGGTGGCGATGTCGCCGCTCCGGTTTTTGCGGCCGTCATGTCAGGTGCCTTACAAATGCTAAACGTTGAGCCTATTTCAAAACGTGAGAAGGTCCGTTTAGCAGCTAATTCTAGGAGTGTTGAATAATGCTAATTCGCGATCTATTAGCGCCTTGGTTTCATTATTCGGGAGCCGAAGAGTTCTCTGAGCTCACATTAGATAGTCGTGCTGTTCAGTCCGGCTCGCTGTTTGTTGCGATTCCAGGCTATCAAGTCGATGGTCGAAAGTTTATAACTGCCGCCTTTGAGCGTGGCGCAAGTGCAGTTTTAGTGCATACCGATTCGCCAGAGGAGCACGGTAAGCTTGTTCATGAGGCGGGCTTACAGATTTTATTTTTCCAGCTGAATAGACAAATTTCTGCCTTGGCTGCACAAGCTTACCCGCTGTCTCAAGTACGGCCGCAGATTATTGGGGTGACGGGCACTAACGGTAAAACCTCGGTAACTCAACTGATTGCTCAGTTGCAGTTGCTACAAGGTAAGCAAACTGCGGTGATGGGCACCTTAGGCAATGGCCTATGGGGTGAGCTAGTCGATAGCGGCAATACCACGGCCGATCCCATCACTCTTATTAAGCAGCTGCAAAACTTTGAGCAACGCGGTGCCGATACTTGTGCAATGGAAGTCTCTAGCCACGGGCTAGTGCAGGGCAGAGTTGAGGCTGTGCCGTTCGATGTAGCGGTATTTACCAACTTAAGCCGCGACCACCTCGATTATCACCATACGATGGACGCCTATGGCGCAGCTAAAAAGCGTTTATTCCAGTTCGCCACTTTACGCGCGGGCTTAATTAATTGTGATGATGCACTCGGCCGAGAATGGCTTACTGATTTAGCATCAGACAAGGTTATTGGTTTTAGTATCAAAGGCGATTCTAAGGCTGCAATTTATTGCAAAGATTGTCATTTCCACGATGGTGGCGTGTCGTGCACGCTGGTGTGGCCAACGGGTGAGGCCAAGCTTAATTCACCGTTATTGGGTGATTTTAATCTTTCAAATTTATTGGCGGCGCTCGGCGCGCTTTACCTACTGGGTGAAGATATGCATGCGCTAGTGGCACTTGCTGAGAAGCTCGAGCCGGTTGCGGGTCGCATGGAGCGTTTTACCACTAAAGATGAAGTCACATTGGTTGTGGACTATGCCCATACCCCTGATGCGATAGAGCAGGCGCTAAAAGCGCTTAGAGTGCATTGTAAAGGCAAACTTTGGTGTGTATTTGGTTGTGGTGGCGACAGAGACAGGGGCAAGCGCCCTATGATGGCTGCCAGTGCCGAACAATTTGCCGACCGGGTGATGGTGACAAGCGATAACTCGCGTAGTGAAGACCCAAATGCGATCATTGCCGATATTTTGGCTGGGTTACAACACCCCAAAAACGCGTTAACACAAGTTGATCGCCAAACGGCCATTAAAGACGTTGTGGCTCAGGCTGTCGCTGGCGACATGGTATTGCTCGCGGGTAAAGGCCATGAAACCTATCAAGAGATTAATGGTGAAAGATTGAATTACGATGAAAGAGCATTCGCGAAAGCGATTGCCGAAGGTGAAGCATGATTAGTGTTTCTTTATCCGAGCTAGCGACACGCTTAAAAGGTCAGTTGATTGGTGATGATCTGTTTATCGACAGTGTCTCCAGTGATAGCCGTGCTGTAAACAGTCAAACCCTATTTGTAGCACTGAAAGGTGAAAACTTTGATGGCCACGCTTTTGCACAAGCCGCTGTCGATGCTGGCGCGAATGCGCTACTCGTAGAACGAGAGTTACCGATAAATGCAACCCAACTTATCGTCAATAACAGCCAGAAGGCTATGGGTGAAATTGGCGCTTATGTGCGTGAGCAAGTTGCACCTACTTGTGTTGCATTGACCGGCTCGAATGGTAAAACCAGCGTAAAAGAGATGATAGCGACTATCCTGTCGCAAAAGCATCAAGTGCTCTATACCGCAGGTAACTTCAATAACGAAATTGGGGTGCCGTTAACTTTGTTGAGGTTGCAACAAGGCGACGAGTTTGGCGTGTTTGAGCTCGGGGCAAACCACGCTGGTGAGATTGATTATACCTCTAGCTTAGTTAAGCCAAGTGTGGCCATGGTGAATAACGTGGCTTCGGCCCATCTTGAAGGCTTTGGTTCTCTTGAAGGCGTTGCTAAGGCAAAATCTGAGATCTTTAACCATATTAGTACTGGTGGCACCGCGGTTATTAATGCTGATGATGCATTTGCTGATGTCATGCTTCAGGCCTCTAGTCACGTTAAGCAGTTATGTTTTGGTGTTAAAAATGAAGCGTCGAGAGATCTTGATGTTTTTGCGACAGATTTGATTGCTGACACCTATGGGCGTTATGCCTTTAGCCTTTGCTATGATGCAGAAGTTCATAGAGTTGAGTTGCCGTTAGCAGGGCGTCATCAAGTGTCTAATGCCTTGGCGGCAACCAGCATCTGTATCGCGCTAGGTTTATCCCTGCCCCTTATTTGCCAAGGGCTTAGTCTGCTACAACCAGTAAAAGGGCGCATGCTTCCAAGTCAACTTGGACGAGTAACTGTGATAGATGACAGTTACAACGCCAACCCTGCTTCAGTGGGGGCTGCAATTGACTGGCTTCAAGAAATTAAAGGAAATCGCTGTTTAGTGCTGGGCGATTTGGGCGAATTAGGCGACAATGCCGCCCTTTTGCATCGCGAGCTTGGAGAATTAGCCAAGGCCAAAGGCGTTAGTGCGCTATTTTGTGTTGGTACGCTAAGCGAAGGTGCGAGTCATGCTTTTGGTTCCAAACACTATCACGATATCGATGGCTTAGTTGCGGGGTTAGTTCAATACATTAATGAATTACCTGCTGACATCACAGTACTCGTGAAAGGTTCTCGCAGTGCGAGAATGGAACGTGTAGTTGAAGCTTTAACAACGGCTTATGGTCGCGGGGAGTTTGTTTAATGCTGGTTTACCTGGCTGAGTATTTAACCCAGTTTTACAGTGGGTTTAACGTATTTTCATATGTCACCTTTCGAGCCATTCTTGGCTTGATGACTGCATTGATGTTTAGTCTTTGGTGGGGACCAAAGATGATTGCCCGTTTGCAGCTGATGCAGATTGGTCAAGTCGTGCGTAACGATGGTCCAGAATCACATTTTAGCAAGCGTGGCACGCCGACGATGGGTGGCCTATTGATCCTTGCTGGTGTGTTTATCAGCGTCTTGCTTTGGGGTGATCTTGATAGCCGCTATGTATGGGTCGTGCTGTTTGTGCTCGGTAGCTTTGGCTTAATTGGCTTTATCGATGATTATCGTAAAGTGGTCCGTAAAGACACCAAGGGACTGATTGCTAGATGGAAGTATCTGCTGCAATCCTTGGCCGCACTATTGATTGCGGTTTACCTGTATGCCTCGGCGCAAAGCCCCGGGGAAACCCAGCTAGTGGTACCTTTCTTTAAAGATGTGATGCCGCAGCTTGGCGGGTTCTTTATTGTATTGGTTTATTTCACTATTGTGGGTTCAAGTAACGCAGTGAACTTAACTGACGGTCTCGATGGCTTGGCGATTATGCCTACCGTTATGGTCGCGGCAGCATTTGCCTTGATTGCGTATTTGTCTGGTCACGTTCAGTTTGCTAGCTACTTACATCTTCCTTACCTGCCTGGTGCGGGTGAGCTTGTGATCGTGTGTACGGCAATTGTTGGTGCTGGTTTAGGCTTCTTATGGTTTAACACCTATCCTGCGCAAGTGTTTATGGGCGACGTTGGTTCACTATCACTTGGCGCGGCATTAGGCACTATCGCAGTATTGGTACGCCAGGAGATCCTATTGGTGATCATGGGCGGCGTCTTCGTCATGGAGACGGTATCGGTAATTCTGCAGGTAGGCTCTTATAAATTACGTGGACAGCGTATCTTCCGCATGGCTCCCATTCATCATCATTATGAGTTGAAGGGCTGGCCGGAACCGCGAGTCATCGTTCGTTTTTGGATTATCTCCTTGTTCCTAGTCCTACTTGGACTGGCAACCTTGAAACTTAGATAACGGATTAAACTGGATTAGATAGGTCTGATATGGCTCAGCAATATTCACACATAGTTTTAGGTTTAGGCGCAACAGGTTTATCTGTAGTGCGTTACCTGTGTGGGCAAGGCATCGTTCCTTTAGTGATGGATAGCCGAAACCAGCCTCCAGGGGCTGACACATTAGCAGCAGAGTTTCCTCAAGTTGAGTTGGTAACTGGCGGTTTTGACTGTCGTTACTTAGTACAGGCACAGCAGATCATTATTAGTCCTGGTATTGCGTGTGAAACACCTGAAGTCAGGGTTGCATTCGATATGGGGATCGAGGTGATCGGTGATGTTGAACTTTTTGCTCGAGAGGTGAGCCAAGGTTCTGCCAAGGTTATCGGGATCACAGGCTCTAATGGCAAGACCACTGTCACTACCTTAGTGGGTGAGATGGCTAAAGCCTGTGGCTGCTCTTATGCCGTCGGTGGCAATATTGGTGTGCCTGCACTGGATCTACTGCTCGAGCCTAAAGAGTTATATATCTTGGAGCTATCGAGTTTTCAGCTAGAGACAACCCATAGCTTGCAGTGTACTGCAGCAACGTGTCTCAACATTAGCGAAGATCATATGGATCGTTACAGCGATCTAGAGTCATATCGTCAGGCCAAGCTTAAGCTGTATAAGCAGAGCAAAATGGTGCTGTTTAACCGTGAAGATGCGTTAACAGTACCGAATAACCCAACCAACCAAGAAAGTTTTGGTTTAGATGCGCCAGAAATGGATGCATGGGGAATTTCTGGCGGAATGATAGTACATGGTAGTAGCCAGATCATGGCCGTTAGCGATGTGGCGCTAGTGGGTAGTCATAACCACGCCAATATCATTGCAGCGATGGCGTTAGCGACTGCCGCAGGTATTGAACGAGACTTTCAAATTGAGGTGGCTAAGACGTTTTCAGGTCTTGCCCATCGCTGCGAAGTGGTTGCTGAAATTGCCGGTGTCACGTATGTCAACGACTCTAAGGCAACCAATATTGGTGCTACGGTCGCAGCCATTGACGGCTTAAGCGAGCACTTAGGTGAACTGATTTTAATCGCCGGCGGAGACGGTAAAGGCGCAGACTTTAAACCGTTAGAGCCTGTGCTTGAGAAGGTGAGTCAGCTAATCGTTTTAGGCAAAGACGCTGACAAGATCGCTGCATTAAAACCTGAGGCGATAAAAGTGACCACGATGGCAGAAGCTGTGCTGAAAGCCAATGAACTTGCCACTGCAGGTGATATTGTTATTTTATCACCCGCTTGCTCTAGCTTAGATATGTATCCTAATTTTATGGCGCGTGGCGATGAATTTCGCAGCTTGGTAGAAGCGCTTCATGGCGAGTAGTGAGAAGCAGTTAAGCCTATTTAGCAACCGCTTTAAGTGGTCGTTGCCGAATTTGTTTAATGATAACTCTGCTCCAGGGATGCAGCTGTACGATAGAGCATTGTTATTTGCTGTTTTGTCGTTGATCTGTTTTGGCTTTGTGATGGTGATGTCAGCCTCTATGCCTGAGGCACAAACGTTAACGGGTAACCCGTTTCATTTTGTGTGGCGTCATGGTGCTTATTTAATCGGTTGCGTAATTATTGCCGCGGTAGTGTTGCAAATAGAGATGCGTCATTGGCAACACTTTAGCCCATGGTTGCTGGTTGTGGTTGGCATCATGCTGGTAGCGGTACTGTTTGTGGGCACAACCGTTAACGGGGCAACGCGTTGGTTATCGATTGGGCCTATCCGTATTCAGGTAGCCGAGGTTGCTAAGTTTGCCTTTGCCATATACATGGCAGGCTACTTGGTACGTCGTCACCAAGAGATTAGAGAAAACGCCAAAGGCTTCTATAAGCCTATTGCTGTTTTTGCCGTGTATGCTTTTCTGATTTTGATGCAACCTGATTTAGGCACCGTGGTCGTACTGTTTGTGGGTACCGTCGGTTTACTGTTTTTAGCGGGCGCGAGATTACTGGATTTCTTCGCGCTGATCTTAACCGGGATATTGGCATTTGTGGCCTTAGTATTACTTGAGCCCTACCGAATGCGACGTGTGACTTCGTTCCTCGATCCTTGGCAAGATCCGTTTGGTAGCGGTTATCAGCTGACTCAGTCACTGATGGCTTATGGACGCGGTGATTGGTTTGGCCAGGGCTTAGGCAACAGTATTCAGAAGTTAGAGTATCTGCCGGAGGCACATACCGACTTTATCTTTGCCGTGATTGGTGAAGAGTTAGGATTTATCGGCATTATCGCCGTATTAGCTGTGTTGCTATTTGTCGCACTTAGAGCGATTAAGCTAGGCAGTATGTGTTTAGCACTTGAGCGAGCATTTGAAGGTTATCTTGCCTATGGCATCGGGATCTGGATCTGCTTCCAAACCGTGGTCAACGTTGGCGCCAGTATTGGTATGTTGCCAACCAAAGGATTAACTCTGCCATTTATTAGCTATGGCGGTAGTAGTTTATGGGTCATGACGGCGGCAGCCATGCTGCTTATCCGGATTGATCATGAAAGACGATTAAGCGTTATTCAGGCCGTTGAAGGCCGGACAAGTAAACAATGAGTGAATTAATGACTAACCAAGCTGAAGAAAAACGCATTTTAATCATGGCTGGCGGTACTGGCGGTCATGTATTTCCTGCGCTAGCGGTTGCTAAATATTTGAGTCAGCAAGGCTGGAAAGTGCGTTGGTTAGGTACCGCCGAGCGAATGGAGGCGAGGTTAGTCCCTCAACATGGCTTCGATATCGATTTTATTGATATTAAAGGTGTGCGCGGAAATGGCTTGATGCGAAAGCTCGCAGCACCGTTTAAGATTATCCGCTCGGTGATGCAAGCTCGTGCAGTGATTAAAAAGTTTAAACCCCATGTGGTGATGGGGATGGGCGGCTTTGCTAGCGGTCCGGGTGGCGTCGCTGCAAAACTGAGTGGTATCCCTTTGGTTCTGCATGAACAGAATGCGATTCCGGGAATGACCAATAGGTTGTTATCGCGTATTGCCTCAGAGGTATTATGCGCGTTTGACGGTACATTTACCGACATTAAAGCTGAAACCGTCGGTAACCCTATTCGTAAAGAGCTTATTGCCCTAGGCGAAAAGCGAAAGCCTGTTTGTGACGATGATTCGCTCAAGGTACTTGTTGTCGGCGGTAGCTTGGGAGCAAAGATTTTTAATGATGTCATGCCAAGTGTATTAGAAGGGGTGAGCAAAACCCATTCAATGACGGTTTGGCATCAAGTTGGGCGTGACAACTTAGCGACCGTTAAAGCTGAATATCAGCGATTAGGTCAAGATGGCAGTGTAAGCGTCGCCGAGTTTATTGATGATATGGAAGCGGCTTATCGCTGGGCGGATGTAGTGGTGTGCCGCTCAGGAGCGTTAACCGTATCGGAGTTGGCCGCAGTCGGTTTACCGAGTCTGCTAGTGCCATATCCACATGCCGTAGATGATCATCAGACTAAAAATGCCAAAGTATTAGTCAACGCTGGGGCAGCATTTTTACTGCCACAGCCAATAGTCGATACCAGCAAGTTAATGACTAAATTGTCGATGCTGGCATCTGATAAACAAGAATTATGCAATATGGGCCAGCGTGCTCGAGACGTAGCAATCTTAGATGCAACTCAAAGAGTTGCCAACGTCTGCATTCGTTTAGCTGAAAAGGGTTGAGATGAGTAACAAAGCAGAGAAGTATTCGCAGCTAAGATCCATGATCCCTGAAATGCGCAGGGTTAAGCACATCTATTTCGTTGGAATAGGTGGTGCGGGCATGGGTGGCATAGCGGAAGTGCTTGTTAATGAAGGTTACAAGTTAAGTGGTTCAGATATCGCTGAAAGTGCGGTAACTCAGCGATTAGCTCAACTTGGCGCGACAATTTATATTGGCCATGATGCAAGCCAAGTGAAAGGTATGGATGTAGTGGTTGTGTCAACCGCTATCAGTGCTGACAACCCAGAATTAGTTGCAGCAAAAGAACTTAGGATCCCCGTGGTACGCCGTGCCGAAATGTTAGCCGAGCTGATGCGTTATCGCCATGGTGTCGCTGTTGCGGGTACCCACGGTAAGACCACTACCACGAGTTTGATCGCTAGCATTTATGGCGAAGCAGAGCGCGACCCTACCTTCGTGATCGGGGGCTTGCTCAATAGTGCAGGCACCAACGCTAGATTAGGCCATAGCCGCTATCTTATTGCAGAAGCGGATGAGAGTGATGCGAGCTTCTTGCATCTTCAGCCGATGGTGAGTGTGGTGACCAATATCGAAGCTGACCATATGGACACCTATGAAGGCGATCTAGAGAAGCTTAAAACCACTTTTGTCGACTTCCTGCATAACTTGCCTTTCTATGGGGTTGCCGTCGTCTGTATCGACGATCCTATTGTGCGTGAGCTTATTCCACGTATTGGTCGTCGCATCGTGACTTATGGTTTTAGCGATGACGCGGATGTACAGGCGCTAGATTTTAAACAAACGGGTTATAGCTGTGAGTTCACGGTTAAGCGTGCAGGGCTAGCTGATTTGCGCTTATCAGTTAACTTACCGGGTGAGCATAATGTGTTAAATGCGCTGGCTGCTATTGCCGTTGCGACTGAAGATGATATTGAAGATGCAGCCATCATTAAAGCGCTAGCCGAGTTTCAAGGTATTGGACGACGCTTCCAACAAATTGGTGAGTTCGCGACAAGCAAAGGCGAGATTAAATTGGTCGATGACTATGGTCATCATCCGAGTGAAGTGGCTGCAACGATTAAGGCTGCCAGACTTGGTTGGCCTGAGCGTCGTCTGGTGATGATCTACCAGCCACATCGCTACAGTCGTACCCGCGACCTGTATGAAGACTTCGTAGAGGTCTTATCGCAAGTAGACTGCCTATTAATGTTAGATGTATACGCCGCGGGTGAAGCGCCAATTCCTGGTGCCGATAGTCGCGCCCTATGCCGCTCGATTAGAGTTCGTGGTCAGGTTGAGCCGGTGTTTGTAGCGAGCACTGAGCAGCTAGAAACTATCTTGCCAGAGATATTGCAAGGCGGTGACTTACTGTTGACTCAAGGGGCTGGCAGTATTGGATTGTTATCACGTAGTCTTACCGAATCTAATCTAGGTTTTGCTGCTACGGGTAAAGATGAAAAAAATGCGTAACTTAGCGTTAGATAAGTTAAGTTACACATCAAATTTTGACGCTTGGGATAAGGGCTATATAATGGCCGGTTTTCTGGGGTTACGGTTGCAAAAGGAAGCCTAAAGGTGTCTTGGCGCGAGAAAGGTCAGCGTGTTCGAGTCTTGCTTTCGCAAGCCGACTGGTATCTGTGTTTTGGTGTGGTGTTTTTACTGTGTGTATTGATAGGCTTATCAATGGCAGTGATGAAGCTCAATGCCGTATTAAATGATGCTGATGCGTTACCGATTGAGGCGGTTGCGATTAAAGGAGAGCGCTTATACACAGACGATAAAGAGATCCAGATAGCATTACAAGACTTGATGCAGAGGAGCTTTTTTTCGGCAGATGTGACTCAAGTGCAAGAAGCACTGGAAGCGTTACCTTGGGTTTATAAAGCCTCCGTACGACGTGAGTGGCCAGCCAAGTTAAAAGTGTATTTGGTTGAACAAAAACCAGTTGCACATTGGAATGGTGATGCTTGGCTCAATATTTACGGTGAAGTGTTTGATGCACCAGTGAAAGAAGGTATATCTAATTTACCTTTATTGACCGGGCCTGAAGAACAAAGTAAGTCGGTGCTTACGACTTACCAACAGCTTGGTGAGTTATTAAGAATTAATGGCTTTAACTTACAAAGTTTAAGTTTAAGCCCAAGACATGCTTGGCACGCTGAGTTAAACAATGGCATTAAGCTAGAGCTCGGTCGAGAAGACAAGATGGCAAGGATACAGAGATTTATCCACGTCTACCCCAAACTTGCTAAGCAAGATAAACAGGTAGCTATTGTGGATTTGCGCTACGACACAGGTTTGGCCGTAGGTTGGGATGATGCACAAAAAGAGAGCCGTTAATTAATGACCAAGAATCTAGATAGAAATCTGATCGTGGGATTGGACATAGGGACATCAAAAGTCGCTGTGATCATTGGTGAAGTATTGCCTGACGGTGAGATCAGCATAGTCGGCCTTGGAAACCATCCTTCGAGAGGGATGGACAAAGGCGGCGTTAACGATCTCGACTCTATCGTCCGCAGTGTACAAAGAGCACTGGACCAGGCTGAGTTAATGGCTGACTGCCAAGTTTCTTCAGTATATTTGAGTATTTCGGGCAAGCATATCGAATGCCAGAATGAAAATGGCATGGTGTCGATTAACGATGAAGAAGTGACTCAAGAAGATGTCGACAATGTGATTCATACCGCTCGTTCGGTAAAGATCCCAACAGAACGTCGTATCTTGCATGTGTTGCCACAAGAGTACGCAATCGATGTTCAAGACGGGATTAAGAGCCCGATTGGCATGTCAGGTATGCGTATGGAAGCCAAAGTACATATCGTGACTTGCGCCAATGATATGGCGAAGAACATCACTAAGAGTGTTGAGCGCTGTGGTTTAAAAGTTGATGACCTTGTGTTCTCAGCAATCGCTTCAGCCGACTCTGTACTTACTGATGATGAAAAGGATCTAGGGGTCTGTTTAGTCGATATCGGCGGCGGTACTACAGATATTGCAGTTTATACCAATGGCGCACTACGTCATTGCGCTGTGGTTCCTGTTGCGGGTAATCAGGTGACTAATGATATCGCTAAGATATTCCGTACACCGTTATCCCATGCAGAACAGATTAAGGTACAACACGCTAGCGCCCGCAGCGCGATGGTGAGCCGTGAAGATAGTATTGAAGTTCCTTCAGTAGGCGGTCGCCCTTCACGTAGTATGTCGCGTCATACACTTGCGGAAGTGGTTGAACCTAGATACCAAGAATTATTTGAACTGATCTTAAAGCAGCTACGTGATAGTGGCTTAGAAGATCAGGTTGCGGCGGGCATTGTCATTACCGGCGGCACGGCATCAATTGAAGGTGCTGTGGATATTGCCGAGGCAACATTTGGCATGCCAGTACGAATGGCGCAGCCGCTGCCAGTTAAAGGATTACATGAATATGTGGATCAACCTATTTACTCTACCGGAGTTGGGTTGCTTCATTATGGTGCGCGCAGAGTGATCGAACGTCAGTTCGAGCGTCCTGAGCGACAAGGGGTCACCAGTCTTTGGAATCGGGTCCAGAGTTGGTTTAAAGGCGAGTTTTAGTTAATAACGCAGGCAGAACGGAGAAAAGACCATGTTTGAGATCATGGATAGTCATTCAGACGAAGCGGTGATTAAGGTCATCGGTGTCGGTGGCGGTGGCGGTAACGCTGTCGAGCATATGGTTAAACACAACATCGAAGGTGTTGAGTTTGTGGCAACAAATACTGACGCACAAGCGCTGCGTAAGTCTGCTGCATCAACCACAATTCAATTAGGTCGCGACGTAACTAAAGGTTTAGGGGCAGGCGCAAACCCTGAAATCGGTCGTTTGGCGGCAGAAGAAGACAGAGAAAACATTCGTAATGCGATTAAGGGATCGGACATGATCTTTATCGCAGCGGGTATGGGTGGTGGTACCGGTACTGGTGCTGCACCAGTGGTTGCAGAGATTGCACGTGAAGAAGGTATTCTTACCGTTGCTGTCGTGACTAAGCCTTTCCCATTCGAAGGCAAGAAGCGTATGGCCTACGCGGATCAAGGTATTGAGCTGCTTGCTAAGCATGTGGACTCGCTAATTACGATTCCAAACGAAAAGTTACTTAAAGTGTTAGGTCGTGGCACCTCTTTGTTAGATGCGTTCGCCGCAGCTAACAACGTACTACTTGGCGCCGTTCAAGGTATTGCAGAGCTAATTACTCGCCCTGGTTTGATTAACGTCGACTTCGCCGACGTGAAAACGGTTATGTCAGAAATGGGTAATGCCATGATGGGCACAGGCGTTGCGAGCGGTGAAGACCGAGCCGAAGAAGCGGCAGAGGCAGCTGTTGCCAGTCCACTACTAGAAGATATCGATCTTGCTGGCGCTCGCGGTGTTCTTGTGAATATCACTGCTGGTATGGATATGAGCATCGAAGAGTTCGAGACTGTGGGTAACCACGTTAAGGCTTATGCATCTGACAACGCAACAGTGGTTGTGGGTGCGGTAATCGATCCAGAGATGTCAGATGAGCTACGTGTAACGGTTGTTGCTACGGGTATTGGCGCTGAAAAGAAGCCAGATATCCAGCTTGTCTCTAAGCCAGCTCCACGTCCAGAACCAATTGTTCCGGCTGAACCTCGCGTAGAGAGCTTTGCTGCTGAAGATGCGATTGCGCCTACTATGTCACACGGTAATACTGCAGCGGCAACTCAGCCACAAGTCGCAACGCCAGTGGCCGAGAAAAAGAACGAACTTGACTACTTAGATATTCCAGCGTTTTTGCGTAAGCAAGCTGATTAACTTAAACGTTAATAAATAGTTAAGAAATATAAGGCAATACTAAAGTGTTGTCTAAAAGCTGAGTGAATTTTGGTTAATTTGCAAAGATATGCTAAGATATCCGACCAGCATCGCCTATACACGACTAAAACGTGTGTAGTTAGTGCTTTTTTGTTGAGATAATAAACGGGTAAACACATGATTTTTCAAAGAACTGTCAAAGAAATGGTTAAGACTACTGGTGTTGGATTGCATTCCGGCAACAAGGTGACTTTGACCATTAAGCCCGCACCCGTTAATACCGGCATTAAGCTAGTTCGTACTGACTTATCGCCAGCAGTGGAAATCCCAGCTGTTGCCGATCAAGTGCGTGAGACGACTATGTGTACTGCTTTGGTAAATGATGACGGTGTTCGTATCTCAACAATTGAGCATCTATTTGCAGCGCTAGCCGGACTAGGTATTGATAACGCAGTTATCGAAGTTGACGCGCCTGAAATCCCGATTATGGATGGCAGTGCGAGTCCTTTTGTTTTCCTACTTCAGTCTGTAGGTATTCAAGAGCAAAGCGCAGCTAAGAAATACATTAAAATCACTAAACCTATTCGTGTTGAAGACGGTGATAAGTGGGCAGAGTTGAAACCGTTTAAAGGTTTCAGAGTCGATTTCGCAATTGACTTTAATCACCCAGAGATCGCTCGTAGTCAACAGCATATGGTTATGGATTTTTCATCGTCTGCTTTTATTAAAGATATCAGCCGTGCAAGAACCTTTGGTTTTATGCGGGATATTGAATACCTAAGAGCGAATAACCTTGCACTAGGTGGCAGCATGGAAAATGCTGTGGTACTTGACGAGTATCGCGTCCTCAACCCCGATGGCCTGCGTTATGAGGACGAGTTCGTTAAGCATAAGATCCTTGATGCCTTTGGTGACCTATATGTAGCGGGTCACGCGATTGTTGGTGAGTTCTGTGCATTTAAGACAGGACATGCACTTAATAATCAGTTAGTGCGCGCCATGCTTGCACAGCAAGACGCTTGGGAAATCGTGAGCTTTGAAAAAGAAGCCGACGCACCCGTCAGCTTCTCAGTACCTGCGGGTGCTGTATTCGCTTAATCGCGAATTAAGATTGCCTTGAACGGCTGGCTAATGCAGCCAGCCGTTTTAGTTTTACCGCTAATGTCCCTTCAGTATGTTCAGCTAATGCTTCAATATGAGCGGCGGCATTTTCACTTATCAGGTTGTGAACCACCTTGGGTTTTGTTGCATACAATAACAAGCTTGGGTTGACTTTAACCTCGATTGCGGTAAGCATGGGTAGCGTTTCGGCTTGCAGTAATTGCAGTATTTTGGGCTTTTGGAAGTTAATCCTTGCCGCCCAAGCAGCCGTAGTTGTTTCAATAACCAAGATCCCTTGGCGTAAATTGGCAACCTTTAGTTGCTCTGTCACTGGACCAGTTAGCACTTGTTTCACGTAGTGATCTAAGTGTAATAACAGTTCTGCTTTTTCAGCTAAATTGGGCATAGTCCCTTGCTGATGCAGTAATTGACTGAGATCCTGAGGGGGCTTTTTCATATGATAATAAAATGGCTTAATTAGGCTATGAGTGTAACAGTTTTTATTCAAGGTCGAAATGGTGCCACACGCTGGCAGCCAGGAAAGCGTTGGTTGCTATTGCCGATTCTGCTTATTGCAGCAGGTACGGGTCTTTATCAGCACAATGCTAAGCAACTTACACAGCAACAAGCTACTGTCGATGGCGAGCGTATGGCTCGTGAAGAACAAAAAGATGAGTTGATCGCGCTAAAGAGTGCGACAGAAACTCAACTTTCGATGTTGGTTGCCCATGTCGCTCGTATGCAAGCTAAACTCACACGCTTAGAAGTGCTGGGTCAGCAAGTTGCTCTCAATAATCAATTAGAAGATCAATTTGATTTCTCTTCAGAAGTCGGTGTTGGTGGTATCAGTGATTTAGGTACTAACATCGAACTCGATCAGCTTATCGCAGATATGGATAAGCTGGTGTCTCGAATAGATAATAATAATGTTCAGCTTTCACTACTTGAAACGGTAGCATCTAATCTCCATATAGATGAAGAACGTTATATATCTGGGCGACCAATCCACAAAGGTTGGTTATCCTCGCCCTATGGTTTACGTAATGATCCTTTCAACGGTAAAAGAACGATGCATAAAGGCATCGACTTCGCCGGAAAAGAGGGCGTCGATGTAATCGCGACAGCTGGTGGCGTAGTTACATGGGCGGACAAGATGTTTGGTTATGGTGAGTTAGTCGAAATTGATCATGGAAATGGTCTGAGTACTCGTTATGGTCATAATAAAGCTTTGTCAGTAAATGTGGGCGATGTGGTCGCTAAAGGCGATAAAATCGCTGTGATGGGAAGTACTGGGCGCTCAACAGGGCCTCATGTACACTATGAAGTGTTGCGCGGTGGACAGCAGATCGATCCGCAAAAGTATGTCTACCGAAAGGCAGGTTAATCATAAAATAGGCTTTCAGGCTCTCAAAGGGACTTGGCCAACAACATAGAAGTGGTTCAGATGTTTGGTAAATTACTGACAAAAGTATTTGGTAGTCGCAACGATCGTACACTTAAAGCATTTGGTAAAGTCGTTACTAAAATTAACGCACTAGAAGCCGAGTACGAAAAGCTATCTGATGAAGAATTAAAAGCAAAAACGCTCCACTTCCGCGAGCGTTTAGACGGTGGTGAAACATTAGAAGGCGTGTTGCCTGAAGCATTTGCTACAGTGCGTGAAGCATCGAAGCGTGTATTTGAGATGCGTCACTTCGATGTGCAGCTTATTGGTGGCATGATTCTGGATAGTAACCGTATTGCAGAAATGCGTACTGGTGAAGGTAAAACCCTTACGGCAACTTTGCCAGCTTATCTAAATGGTCTAACGGGTAAAGGCGTACACGTCATCACAGTGAACGATTACCTTGCTGGACGTGACGCTGAAAATAACCGTCCTCTTTTTGAATTCCTTGGTTTAACCGTTGGTATTAACGTTGCGGGTCTTGGTCAAGTCGAAAAGAAAGCGGCCTATGATGCAGATATTACCTACGGTACTAACAACGAATTCGGTTTTGATTACCTACGTGACAACATGGCGTTCTCGCCAAGTGAGCGCGTACAGCGTCCACTTCACTATGCTCTAATCGATGAAGTCGACTCGATTCTTATCGATGAAGCGCGTACGCCGCTAATTATTTCTGGTGCTGCCGAAGATAGCTCTGAGCTATACATCAAGATTAATACGCTGATCCCTAACCTTATCGCGCAAGATAAAGAAGATACTGAAGATGAGATTGGTGTAGGTGATTACTCTGTCGATGAGAAGTCAAAGCAAGTACACATGACCGAACGTGGTCAAGAGAAGGTTGAAGTCTTATTGACTGAGCGCGGCATGCTAGCCGAAGGTGACTCACTCTATTCAGCGGCTAACATCTCTTTATTACATCATGTGAACGCAGCACTACGCGCGCATACCCTGTTTGAAAAAGACGTAGACTACATCGTTCAAGATAACGAAGTAGTTATTGTTGATGAACATACTGGTCGTACAATGCCTGGTCGTCGTTGGTCAGAAGGTCTGCATCAAGCGGTAGAAGCTAAAGAAGGGGTTCATATTCAAAATGAAAACCAAACTTTGGCATCGATTACTTTCCAGAATTTCTTCCGTCAGTATGAAAAGCTTGCCGGTATGACAGGTACTGCTGACACTGAAGCGTTCGAATTCCAGCACATTTACGGACTTGATACCGTTGTTGTTCCGACTAACCGTCCGATGGTTCGTAAGGATCATGCGGATCTGGTTTATCTTACAGCTGAAGAGAAGTATGCCGCTATCGTTAAAGATATCGTTGGCTGCCGTGAACGTGGACAACCCGTATTGGTCGGTACAGTTTCGATTGAACAATCGGAACTGTTACACAGCTTACTGAAGAAAGAAAAGATCCCGCATGAGATCTTGAACGCTAAGTTCCACGAACGTGAAGCGGATATTGTTGCTCAAGCGGGTCGAACCGGTGCGGTAACGGTTGCAACTAACATGGCAGGTCGTGGTACAGATATCGTGTTAGGCGGTAACTGGAACATGGAAATTGAAGTGTTAGCTAATCCGACAACTGAGCAGAAAGCTAAGATCAAGGCTGACTGGCAAATTCGTCACGATGAAGTGGTTGGCGCAGGTGGTTTACATATTTTAGGTACTGAGCGTCACGAATCTCGCCGTATCGATAACCAGTTACGTGGTCGTTCTGGTCGTCAAGGTGATGCCGGTTCATCTCGTTTCTATCTATCTATGGAAGATAGCTTAATGCGTATCTTTGCTTCTGACCGTGTGTCTTCAATGATGAAGAAGCTAGGTATGGAAGAAGGTGAAGCGATTGAGCATCCATGGGTGTCACGCGCTATCGAAAACGCACAACGTAAAGTTGAGGCGCGTAACTTTGACATTCGTAAGCAGTTACTTGAGTTTGACGATGTTGCTAACGACCAACGTCAGGTAGTTTATGCGCAGCGTAACGAGCTGATGGATGCTGATAGCATCCAAGATACGATTACCAATATTCAGGAAGATGTGGTTAATGGTCTAGTCGATCAGTATATCCCACGCCAGTCTGTAGAAGAGCTTTGGGACATAGAAGGCCTAGAGCAGCGTCTTAAGCAAGAATATGCAATGAGCTTACCTATCCAAGAGTGGTTAGATAAAGAAGACGACCTACACGAAGAAACATTACGTGAGCGTATCGTTGATACTTGGGTTAATGCATATAAAGCCAAAGAAGAGATGGTAGGCGAGCAAGTTCTACGTCAATTCGAAAAAGCAGTAATGCTGCAAACGCTAGATGGCCTGTGGAAAGAGCACCTTTCTGCGATGGATCATTTACGTCAAGGTATCCACTTACGTGGCTATGCACAGAAGAATCCAAAGCAAGAATATAAGCGTGAATCGTTTGAGCTGTTCCAGCAGATGCTTGAATCACTAAAGCATGATGTGATTAGTATCTTGTCTAAAGTACAGGTACAGGCTCAATCTGATGTTGAAGAGATGGAAGAGCGTCGCCGTCAAGAAGATGCAAAGATCCGTCGTGACTATCAACATGCAGAAGCTGAAGCGTTAGTTGGTGCAGAGGAAAGTGCAGCATTAGCGGCCACTCAGCCTACAGTACGTGACGGTGAGAAAATTGGCCGTAACGATCCATGCCCTTGTGGTTCTGGTAAGAAGTACAAGCAATGCCATGGCAAGCTTAGCTAATATAGCAAATGTATACTGAAGAAAAGGGTGACTCATTGAGTCGCCCTTTTTTATTGCTCGAAATTGAATTTAGTGAAATTAGCTATTACAGAGCTCATTGGCAGTTTAAAGAAAGTTAAGCTATATATATTGGCTAGGTTATTGCGGACTTATACGCTGAAGAGTGACTAGAGGTTATGTATTAAGAGTATTAGCGATATTTAGGAAATGAGTTTGAACCGCTTTAAAGTGCGAAAAACAGGCTCTTTTGAAGATAGCTGTGGATAACTCTGAGAGTAACTGGTGATTAAGTTGTGTCTAATTAAAAACATTGAAAAAAGACGAGAAATTAATGAAAAAGCACTTGCGCTCTTTTCGAATCTCCCTATAATGCGACCCCACTGACACGGTGAAGCAGGCAACTAGCCAAGCAAACAGTGTTAGAGAGATTAACCTCTACGGAGATTAGCCTCAGGTGACAAACGCTTTAAGAGCTTCGGGTTTTGACTTCTGCTTAAGAAATCAGCGCTTGAAAAACTTCTTAAAATAAGCGCTTGACGCCGCCACTGGAGAGTGTAGAATACGCCTCCTCAAGCCAACGACCTAGCGTCTTAGGCTGCTAACTGAAAGACTTGTTCTTAATAGGATTAGCACCGCTCTTTAACAATATGACAAGCAAATCTGTGTGGACACTCACAGAGATTAAGTTATTCGAAATTGCCTCTCACGAGGCAATCAAAAAATTACTTAATGAATGAGTGTTCATAGCAATATGTAATACAGAATTCGTTGAGCCGCTGATTTAGCCTTACTTGTAAGGTGGAAGAAGCAAAAAAACTTTAATTGAAGAGTTTGATCATGGCTCAGATTGAACGCTGGCGGCAGGCCTAACACATGCAAGTCGAGCGGTAACACAAGGGAGCTTGCTCCTGAGGTGACGAGCGGCGGACGGGTGAGTAATGCCTAGGTATCTGCCCAGTCGAGGGGGATAACAGTTGGAAACGACTGCTAATACCGCATACGCCCTACGGGGGAAAGGAGGGGACCTTCGGGCCTTCCGCGATTGGATGAACCTAGGTGGGATTAGCTAGTTGGTGGGGTAATGGCTCACCAAGGCGACGATCCCTAGCTGGTCTGAGAGGATGATCAGCCACACTGGAACTGAGACACGGTCCAGACTCCTACGGGAGGCAGCAGTGGGGAATATTGCACAATGGGCGAAAGCCTGATGCAGCCATGCCGCGTGTGTGAAGAAGGCCTTCGGGTTGTAAAGCACTTTCAGCGAGGAGGAAAGCTCAAGCGTTAATAGCGTTTGGGTGTGACGTTACTCGCAGAAGAAGCACCGGCTAACTTCGTGCCAGCAGCCGCGGTAATACGAGGGGTGCAAGCGTTAATCGGAATTACTGGGCGTAAAGCGTACGCAGGCGGTTTGTTAAGCAAGATGTGAAAGCCCCGGGCTCAACCTGGGAACTGCATTTTGAACTGGCAAACTAGAGTCTTGTAGAGGGGGGTAGAATTTCAGGTGTAGCGGTGAAATGCGTAGAGATCTGAAGGAATACCGGTGGCGAAGGCGGCCCCCTGGACAAAGACTGACGCTCAGGTACGAAAGCGTGGGGAGCAAACAGGATTAGATACCCTGGTAGTCCACGCCGTAAACGATGTCTACTCGGAGTTTGGTGTCTTGAACACTGGGCTCTCAAGCTAACGCATTAAGTAGACCGCCTGGGGAGTACGGCCGCAAGGTTAAAACTCAAATGAATTGACGGGGGCCCGCACAAGCGGTGGAGCATGTGGTTTAATTCGATGCAACGCGAAGAACCTTACCTACTCTTGACATCCAGAGAATTCGCTAGAGATAGCTTAGTGCCTTCGGGAACTCTGAGACAGGTGCTGCATGGCTGTCGTCAGCTCGTGTTGTGAAATGTTGGGTTAAGTCCCGCAACGAGCGCAACCCTTATCCTTATTTGCCAGCACGTAATGGTGGGAACTTTAGGGAGACTGCCGGTGATAAACCGGAGGAAGGTGGGGACGACGTCAAGTCATCATGGCCCTTACGAGTAGGGCTACACACGTGCTACAATGGTCGGTACAGAGGGTTGCGAAGCCGCGAGGTGGAGCTAATCTCACAAAGCCGGTCGTAGTCCGGATCGGAGTCTGCAACTCGACTCCGTGAAGTCGGAATCGCTAGTAATCGTAGATCAGAATGCTACGGTGAATACGTTCCCGGGCCTTGTACACACCGCCCGTCACACCATGGGAGTGGGCTGCACCAGAAGTAGATAGCTTAACCTTCGGGAGGGCGTTTACCACGGTGTGGTTCATGACTGGGGTGAAGTCGTAACAAGGTAGCCCTAGGGGAACCTGGGGCTGGATCACCTCCTTACCTATACGACTAACTTGATAGTTGTTGAGTGTTCACACAGATATGCTTGTCGTAAAGAAAGAGCAAATTACGTTGGGTCTGTAGCTCAGCTGGTTAGAGCGCACCCCTGATAAGGGTGAGGTCGGTGGTTCAAGTCCACTCTGACCCACCAAAATCTTTATTTTCTCCTAAAGAAAGATTTTGTTTTAACGTAAATTTGTTTGACTGCATGTAAATGGGGCTATAGCTCAGCTGGGAGAGCGCCTGCCTTGCACGCAGGAGGTCTGCGGTTCGATCCCGCATAGCTCCACCATTTACATCTTTCTCTTCAATAAGAGTAAGACATATGCACAGGTAAGAGATGCCAAAGATAAATGCAGAATTTATCTTTGGCTTTTTTAAGCCCGCTCTTTAAAAATTTGGAAAGCTGATAGTGTTAATCTGAAAGGGATAACGACTACGATTTATCGTGTTGTTATTTATAGGATTAGCGCGAAATTAAAAAATTGAGTTCTATAAACACTTAACATTAAGTGTCTTAGCTCGTTGTTTAACATTAAGTTGTTGAGTGATGAGATAAAAATTCTAATTTTGGCGAAAGTAGAAACCATTAGTTACAGTACGGCTGTGTTGAGCTTACCCGCTCAAGACAACGAGTATATCTCATAGAGACTTATTTGGGTTGTATGGTTAAGTGACTAAGCGTATATGGTGGATGCCTTGGCAGTCAGAGGCGATGAAGGACGTAGTAACTTGCGAAAAGCGTTGGCGAGCTAGTAACAAGCATTTGAGCTAACGATGTCCGAATGGGGAAACCCACATGCATAAGCATGTATCACTACATGAATACATAGTGTAGTGAGGCGAACCCGGGGAACTGAAACATCTAAGTACCCGGAGGAAAAGAAATCAACCGAGATTCCCCTAGTAGCGGCGAGCGAACGGGGATTAGCCCTTAAGCGTAGAGGGTGTTAGTGGAATGTGTTGGAAAGCACAGCGGCACAGGGTGATAGCCCCGTACATGAAAACTAACTTTACGTGAAAACGAGTAGGACGGGACACGTGACATCCTGTTTGAACATGGGGGGACCATCCTCCAAGGCTAAATACTCCTGACTGACCGATAGTGAACCAGTACCGTGAGGGAAAGGCGAAAAGAACCCCTGTGAGGGGAGTGAAATAGAACCTGAAACCGTATACGTACAAGCAGTGGGAGCGGTTCTTGAGACCGTGACTGCGTACCTTTTGTATAATGGGTCAGCGACTTACATTTTGTAGCAAGGTTAAGCGAATAGCGGAGCCGTAGGGAAACCGAGTGTTAACTGCGCGTTTAGTTGCAAGGTGTAGACCCGAAACCCGGTGATCTAGCCATGGGCAGGTTGAAGATTGAGTAACATCAATTGGAGGACCGAACACACGTATGTTGAAAAATGCGGTGATGACTTGTGGCTGGGGGTGAAAGGCCAATCAAACCGGGAGATATCTGGTTCTCCTCGAAAGCTATTTAGGTAGCGCCTCGTACGAATACCATTGGGGGTAGAGCACTGTTAAGGCTAGGGGGTCATCCCGACTTACCAACCCTTTGCAAACTCCGAATACCAATGAGTACTATACGGGAGACACACGGCGGGTGCTAACGTCCGTCGTGAAAAGGGAAACAACCCAGACCATCAGCTAAGGTCCCAAAGTTATTGCTAAGTGGGAAACGATGTGGGAAGGCTTAGACAGCTAGGATGTTGGCTTAGAAGCAGCCATCATTTAAAGAAAGCGTAATAGCTCACTAGTCGAGTCGGCCTGCGCGGAAGATTTAACGGGGCTAAGCAATACACCGAAGCTATGGGTACTAGTGCTTGCACTAGTGCGGTAGAGGAGCGTTCTGTAAGCCGTTGAAGGTGAAGGGGTAACCCACGCTGGAGGTATCAGAAGTGCGAATGCTGACATGAGTAACGATAAAGGGGGTGAAAAACCCCCTCGCCGAAAGACCAAGGGTTCCTGTCCAACGTTAATCGGGGCAGGGTGAGTCGACCCCTAAGGCGAGGCCGAAAGGCGTAGTCGATGGGAAACGGGTTAATATTCCCGTACTTCTGCTAACTGCGATGGAGAGACGGAGAAGGCTAGGCTAGCGCGGCGTTGGTTGTCCGCGTTTAAGGTTGTAGGCTGTACACTTAGGCAAATCCGGGTGTACTTAAGGCTGAGAACTGATGACGAGTCACTAAGGTGATGAAGTAGTTGATGCCATGCTTCCAGGAAAATCTTCTAAGCTTCAGGTTAGTAGGAATCGTACCCCAAACCGACACAGGTGGTCGGGTAGAGAATACTAAGGCGCTTGAGAGAACTCGGCTGAAGGAACTAGGCAAAATGGTACCGTAACTTCGGGAGAAGGTACGCTCTTAGTGGTGATGGGACTTGCTCCCTAAGCTGCCGAGAGTCGCAGATACCAGGTGGCTGCAACTGTTTATCAAAAACACAGTACTGTGCAAACTCGCAAGAGGAAGTATACGGTATGACGCCTGCCCGGTGCCGGAAGGTTAATTGATTGGGTTATCTTCGGAGAAGCTCATGATCGAAGCCCCGGTAAACGGCGGCCGTAACTATAACGGTCCTAAGGTAGCGAAATTCCTTGTCGGGTAAGTTCCGACCTGCACGAATGGCGTAATGATGGCCACGCTGTCTCCAGCCGAGACTCAGTGAAGTTGAAATTGCGGTGAAGATGCCGTATACCCGCGGCTAGACGGAAAGACCCCGTGAACCTTTACTATAGCTTGGCACTGAACATTGAACCTACATGTGTAGGATAGGTGGGAGACTTTGAAGCTTCGTCGCTAGATGGAGTGGAGTCAATCTTGAAATACCACCCTTGTAGTTTTGATGTTCTAACCGCGGCCCCTGAATCGGGGTTCGGGACAGTGCCTGGTGGGTAGTTTGACTGGGGCGGTCTCCTCCCAAAGAGTAACGGAGGAGCACGAAGGTTGGCTAAGTACGGTCGGACATCGTACGGTTAGTGCAATGGCATAAGCCAGCTTAACTGCGAGACATACACGTCGAGCAGGTACGAAAGTAGGTCATAGTGATCCGGTGGTTCTGTATGGAAGGGCCATCGCTCAACGGATAAAAGGTACTCCGGGGATAACAGGCTGATACCGCCCAAGAGTTCATATCGACGGCGGTGTTTGGCACCTCGATGTCGGCTCATCACATCCTGGGGCTGAAGTCGGTCCCAAGGGTATGGCTGTTCGCCATTTAAAGTGGTACGCGAGCTGGGTTCAGAACGTCGTGAGACAGTTCGGTCCCTATCTGCCGTGGGCGTTGGATGATTGAAGGAAGCTGCTCCTAGTACGAGAGGACCGGAGTGGACGAACCGCTGGTGTTCGGGTTGTTATGCCAATAGCATTGCCCGGTAGCTACGTTCGGAATCGATAACCGCTGAAAGCATCTAAGCGGGAAGCGAGTCCTAAGATGAGTCATCCCTAGGAATTTAATTCCTCTAAAGAGCCGTTCGAGACTAGGACGTTGATAGGCAAGGTGTGTAAGCGTTGTGAGGCGTTGAGCTAACTTGTACTAATGACTCGTGAGGCTTAACCATACAACCCTGATGGGTTTTATGAGACTGATGTTTTTACATCATCAAAATTAGAACAAACTCTGAAAAGAGTGACACTTAATGTGTGTTCGAACTCAAAACTTAATTTCAGTTTACTTGCTCCGGCGAGTAACAGCTTTTCAAACTTTTTTACCTTTAGTTTTTTAAAAACTGAAAGTAAAGCAGAATTTGTCTGGAAACCATAGAGTTGTGGCACCACCTGAATCCATTCCGAACTCAGAAGTGAAACGCAATATCGCCGATGGTAGTGTGGGGTCTCCCCATGTGAGAGTAGGTCATTTCCAGACGCCTATTTTACTCGTTAAGAGTAGTGAAAAAGCCACCTTATTAAGGTGGCTTTTTTGCGTTTGGGTTTTATAAGCCTCCAACGTTGCTTTCCACAGCCAATTTCAATGTAGGCAGGTGGTTTTCCACTTAAGCACGTACGTGCAATGCCTACTCCCGATGTCGACCCGCCGCTGAGCGGGGTCCCCGGCTACGAAGACAAGCTTCTCCGCGTTCAAGCAAGGCTGAATACTGCGTATTCAAAACGCCCTACTTTCACCCCCATGTGTTTGCTGCGCGAACCGATTCGGTCATTTCCAGGCGCCACTTTTATTTCACTTTTGTAAAAGTGAAGACAAAACAGGATTCTCGAAAGAGAATCGATAAAGCCCGTTGCTAACGCAATAGGCTTTTTTAGTATAAGCGCTTGGCTAAACCATTTAGGTTGTTTATAGCACTCGCTATATCCTATACCAATTGCATTAAATATTTAATCAATTCAGAAGCGCTCAAGCTTTTCAATTCAAGGCGTATGGACGAAAGAATGGTTATTCCCTTATGAGTCGATGCAAAGCAGAAGTGGAATGCTTGAGCGCTTCCCACTGAATGAACAGATACTTAATGCAATTGGTATTACAGATTAAGAAAAAGAATGAGCTAGAGCATTAGAGTGGGACGCTAGAACCTGTAGAGGGATGATTATGGCTATTGCTGACCATAGGGTAAAGCAGAGCCACTTTTGTGGCTCAGGGCTGTTTATGGCTCAAGGCTGTTTGTTAGCCGAGGATTTTTTCTAAAATAGCTTTATTGGCTTCTGGGAACTCGTACTGCCGGAGTTGTGCTTTCTCAACCCAGCTGACTTGTTGGCCCTCAAGGCCTTTTGCTTCGCCGCTAAAATTGGTCACCCAATGGATATCTAAGAAGACTTGTTTATCACCATAGTCATGGTGGATTTCCATTAGAGGAAAAGTTTCTACGACATCTAGGTTTACTTCCTCTTTAAGCTCTCTGATTAGCGCCTGAGAGGTCGTTTCTGAATCTTCAACTTTACCACCTGGGAATTCCCACTTTCCTCCTTGGTGAAGGTGTTCTGGGCGTTTCGCTATGAGGATTCGATTATCTGAGTCTTGAATAACACCAACGGCAACATGAATTTGCTGGCTCATTGGTTTTTGTCATCCTTAAAAGGATTTTCATCAAGGAAAAAATCGGCTTCATCATAACCTAATTGATCTAGCATCTCAGGATCGAACTCAGATTTGACTGGAATAACATTTTTCTCTGACGCCCAATCTCCAAGATCGATCAGTTTACAACGCTCACTGCAAAAAGGCTTAAATTCAGAGTCAGCACTCCAAGTTACAGGTGCTTGGCATGTTGGGCATTTTACGGTTAAAGACATAATGAACCTTGTCAGTTAGGGGGCTGACGCTTAAAAGTGTATTAGTAGATTTTAAAGTGTTAGCTGCAGGTTGCCAACTCGAATTCGATAGCTTGGTCAGAATGTTTCTGTTGATCAAACTGTACAAAGTGGATTGCGTAGCGGTTTCTATGGCCGCTTATGGTTGGATAACAGCCTTGCTCCGCTGAGAGCTTGACTCGTATTAGAGATAAGGCCTGCTCACTACTACCTTGATAAAAGCCCCCGCTTGCCTGTTTTACTTGGTATTCCGTTGTCTGTCTGGTTAAATCTAGAAGTAAATTTACAGGTGCAAGTAAGCTCGCAAAGTGGCCTACCCAATCTTGATATTCACTCTGGCGAACTTCCCAAGGTTTAGCTAACCAGTAATGGAGCTGTGGCAAGTCGAAATTACAACTGGCACCGGGCATATTGAACCTTTGCCTTAGGGCTGATAGGAAACGATCTTGCTTTAACTCGTGGCCGGGCCGTTGAGAGGCTTGTAATATGTCTCTGCAAGTACTTAATTTTGAGATATATAGTTCAACTTGCTCATCATTTATTGAAGGCAGTGATTGCCATTTTGATAATGCAAATAGTTGTCTATCTAAGTCCTTGATGACTTCGCCACGGTAATCACAACGCTCGGTGAGTTCGCATAAAGAGAAGAGAGGGTAAAAACAACGGTGCTGATGATCTTGATCTAGGTTAGCCTGTAGCTGTTGTGCCAAGTATTCTAGGCGCAGGTAGCTACGAGTTTTTTCGTTCAAAGGCTGTTCATAGATCAATTCAGTCATGGCGTTATTCAAGAATTACTGGATAATTTTAAATAAAAGTTATGTAGTGCTTCTACCTTGCACTTTAACGCCGATATCTCTCCTTGATTGTCTATGACATCATCAGCTTTTGACAGTTTCTCAGCTCTTGAAGCCTGACTGCCTATTATATTTTTAACTTGTTGAGCGCTAACGGTATCTCTGCTTATGGTTCTTTGTTGCTGCAGGTCCGGCGAAATATCCACCAAGAGCGTTCGATCTACTAAACTATCTAACCCGTTCTCAAATAGCAAGGGCACAATCATAATTACATAGCTTGATTGTGCTTGTTTGCACTGTTGAAGCATGGTTTCTCTAATCATCGGGTGTAATAGATTGTTTAGCCAGACACGCTCGCTATCTTCCTCAAAAATCTTTTCCCTTAGCATTGAGCGATTTAAATTGCCGTCACTCAATAGAACAGTATTACCGAAGTGCTTAACAATCTCACTAAGGCCTGTAGAGCCTTTAGCTACCACATCGCGGGAGATGATATCGGCATCAACCAGAGTGATGCCAAGTCTTGCAAAAAGGTTGGCAACGGTGGTTTTACCGCTACCAATGCCACCTGTTAGTCCAACTATATAGTCAGCCATCGCTGTTCCTTAATTCCTTAAATGGCCTTTATAGGGTAGACAGGTACCAATTGGTAATACTCTCACCCCAGATCATGGCAATCCAGCCTGCGGCTGCGATATATGGCCCAAACGGAATCGGGTTACCGTGGTTTAATTTCTTGAAAACGATAAGTGCGATACCCACTACGGCGCCAACAAGTGATGAAAGTAAGATAACCAGCGGTAACACTTGCCAGCCAAACCAAGCACCAAATACCGCTAGCAGCTTGAAGTCACCATAACCCATACCATCCTTACCCGTTAGCAGCTTGAACAGCCAGAAAACGCTCCATAGGCTCAAGTAACCTGCTGCGGCGCCAATTAAGGCATCGGATGTGGTCGCAAAGGTGCCACTCAAGTTAATGATAAGCCCCAGCCATAATAACGGCAGGGTAATTTGGTCGGGTAATAACATCTCGTCTAGATCTATGCCTGTTAAGGCAACAAGACAAAAAGTCAGTAAACTGGTTAGCGCAAACTCTAAGGTTGGACCAAAGTGCCAGGCTAAGAAGGCGACTAAAGCGCCTGTGATAAGCTCGACAATAGGGTAACGAGGTGAGATTTTTGTGCTACATGTGGCGCATTTGCCCTTAAGCATTAACCAACCTAGGATCGGCAGGTTGTGTACCGCCTTGATATTGGCTTTACACTTTGGGCAGGCAGAACCCGGCACGACCAGGTTGTACTTTTCAGGGAAAGCATCGATTGGCGCTTCGAGCTGCTTTTTGTTGCTATCGAACACCTCTTTTTTATATTCACTGAGGTAGTGATTACACTCTTGCTGCCAATCACGCTTCATCATCACCGGCATACGGTGAATCACTACATTTAAAAAGCTGCCGATAACGGCGGCGAAGACAAAGCTTAACGCGATAAAAAGCCAAGGATTCTGGCCAAAAACAGAAATTAGTTCAGTCATTATTTTTCTTAAATTCTAAAAGCGACCAAGATTATGATTGGCTCGCTAGGGTGAATGCGGTTGAGATTTTCGATTCATCATCCTACTACATTACCCATTTCGAAAATAGGTAGGTACATACCCACAATAAGGCCGCCTACCACGGTACCGATAACCACCATCATAACGGGCTCGATTAGGCTTGATAAGCCATCGACGGCATCATCGACCTGCATTTCGTAGATATTAGCGACTTTATTGAGCATATTATCAAGTGATCCCGACTCTTCACCGATCATCACCATCTGGATCAGCATGTCGGGAAACAACCCCGTGGTGCGCATGGCGACATTCATCTGCATGCCCGACATCACTTCGGTGCGAATTTTTAAAATAGCTTTACGATAGACCGCATTACCCGATGCGCCTGCTGCCGACTCTAGACCATCGATTAACGGCACACCAGCGGCAAAGGTGGTTGCTAGGGTGCGAGCGAAACGTGCCATGGCGCCTTTGTGCAAGATATCGCCGATGGCAGGTATTTTTAGTACAAACTCATCCACCCTATCCCTGAATTTTTGTGAATTAAGGTGCGCGCGCCTAAAGCTCCAAATGCCAACGATAATGGCGATCACAAAGATGTACCAAGAAGCCTGTAGCCAGCGAGATATGCTAATGATGAATTGTGTAAATGCAGGGAGTTCTGCGCCAAAGCCGTTAAAAATATCCTCAAACTGGGGAACGACAAATAGCAGCAGTAAGGCTGTTACCATAATAGCGACGATAACCACGGCGGCGGGGTAGAACATCGCCTTCTTAATTTTTGATTTTAGTGCCTCAGATTTTTCTCGGTAAGTCGCAATTCTGTCAAATACCGCATCCAGTGAGCCGGAGTGTTCACCCGCTGCGACCAGATCGACATAGAGATCATCAAAATATTTTCTATGGGGTCTTAAAGAGTCAGAGAGAGGTATGCCCGATTGTACATCGTTGACGATGGTGGCAAGTAGTTCTCGCATCTTGGCTTTTTCATGGCCTTTACCAAGCAGCTCGAGAGTCGTCACAATAGGTACGCCTGCAGCCAGCATGGTGGCTATCTGGCGAGTCATCATGGCGATATCCATGGGTTTGATTTTTTTCTCTGACTTAAACAGCGGTGCCGACTTTTTACGAACGTTTTTTGGAACGACACCTTGAGCTTTAAGTTGTGCACGGATCTCGGCGCTCGATACGCCTCTTAGCTCGCCAGATGTTTTAGCGCCATCGCGATTGGTGCCTTTCCACTGAAAGGTGAGGACTTTGGGTTGGTTTTTTGTTTTCTTGGCACTGGGCTTTTTAGTTTTCATTGTTGCCGTCGCCATAAGGTATCCTTTTGATATATGGTGTTATCGTTAAAATAGGAGGGACTAAAAACTGGTGACACGGTTTATTTCAGCGATACTGGTAACACCTTGAATCACCTTTAACAGTCCAGAATCCCGCAGGTCGCGCATCCCCTGATGTTTGGCTTGCTTAAGAATTTGCAGTGAATTGCCGCCCTCCATGATGGTTCGGGCTATCTCATCTGACATCTTCATCACCTCATAGATACCGACTCGGCCTTTATAGCCGCCGGAGCATTGATCGCAGCCTACAGGTTTGTGGGGGGTGATCCCGGCATCGACTTGCTGTTGGTTAAACCCTAGTTTTAGTAGTTCTGCTGCGGGGATATCTTCCGGTGCCTTACAATTAGGGCAGAGGCGCCTGGATAATCGCTGGGCAATAATCAGGTTGACCGAGCTGGCGATATTATAGCCGGGAACGCCCATGTTGATTAATCGCGTCAGAGTCTCGGCTGCAGAGTTGGTGTGCAGTGTCGACAATACCAAGTGACCGGTTTGCGCCGCCTTGATGGCAATCTCTGCGGTCTCCAAGTCTCGGATTTCACCCACCATCACCACATCGGGATCTTGACGTAGGAATGAGCGCAGCGCCGAGGCGAAGGTTAAGCCCGCCTTTAAATTAATATGAACCTGATTGACCCCTTCGAGGTTGATCTCGACCGGATCTTCGGCGGTAGAGATATTGCGCTCTTCGGTATTGAGAATATTGAGGCCAGTATAAAGCGATACCGTCTTACCCGAGCCGGTAGGGCCGGTGACGAGGATCATCCCCTGAGGTTTTTGCAGCATCTCTTCGTACAATAATCTTTGGTCTTCCTCATAGCCGAGCTTCTCGATACCTAATTGCGCCGAAGACGAGTCCAAGATACGCATTACTATCTTCTCGCCCCAGATAGTGGGCAGGGTGCTGACACGAAAGTCGATGGACTTGGTGCGCGACAGCTTCATCTTGATACGACCATCTTGCGGTACGCGGCGCTCGGCGATATCAAGTTTTGACATCACCTTTAAGCGCGCCGAGATGCGGCCGGAAAGATTAACTGGCGGTTCGGAGACTTCATGCAAGATACCGTCGATGCGAAAGCGGATGCGGTAGCGTTTCTCGTAGGGCTCGAAATGCAAGTCTGATGCGCCCTTACGGATGGCATCGGTGAGAATTTTATTGATATAGATGACAATCGGCGCATCATCTTTGCCACTATTTTCCTCTTCATCACGCTTATCGGTATCGGTGACCTCTATACCTGCAAGGGATTCTTCGTCTATACCATCGAGATCCAGCGCACTGATATCCTCTTCAAGAATAGTTTCAAGTGCCTTAATCAGCTTATCGTCTTCAACCAGAATGGCTTCGGCGTGCAGGCCAGCACTGAATTGAAAGTCTTCCAACGCTGCAATATTGGTGGGATCAGATGTAGCGATATAGAGGCGGTTACCGCGTTTAAATAGCGGCAGGCATTTGTGCTTCTCGATCAGCTTCTTATTGAGAAACTCTTCAGGAATGGAACCAATATCGAATTCATCGAGGTCGAGTAGCGGTGTGCCGTACTCTTCATAGCAGAGCTCGGCGATATCCCGTGCTGAGATCAGTTTATTGCTGATGATAGTGCTGACGAGCGATGTCTTATGTTTACGTGAGGTGGATATTGCCGATGCGATCTGCTCTTCGCTAAGTAATCCTTTGCGAATAAAGAGAGTAGATAGTCCTAGGTGGAGACCTGTTGTAGGCATAAAATATTGTATCGCTTAAAAGTAATGAAAGGATAACCAAAATTTATTGTGGTTATCCTTTCATCTAAGCTTTCTTAGAATTCTGAACACCAGCCTTTATCTATACAACTTGGGGTAGTTGTTGAAGTTGCAGTCCATGTTAGTACTGTCTCTCCATCTGCAATTGTAGGTGTTGCTATATAGTTAGCTGAATCTACACCTGCTGTACCTACAGCGGTAATAACGCCATTTGCAATCCCCATAGTATCGAGGTTTTCATAAGTAGTTGTAACGACAGCTGCTGGAATACCTCTATAGCCAGCATCACAATTTGCCAGCGCCCCTTCTGTTTGGAAGCAAAGTTCCACAGCAGATCTTGCTGCACCAACAGATGTCACAACTTCAGCAAATTTAGCTTTCTTTGTGTAATCCTGATAAGCAGGCAATGCAATCGCTGCCAAAATACCGATAATCGCAACTACGATCATTAATTCAATTAGGGTGAAGCCCTTAGCGTTATTCATGTTTGATTTCATCATGCTTTTCATGTCTATCTCCATTAGAAAGCGGTTATATCAGTAAGCTAGTGCTTCAACCCTGCTCGATGCTCCTGCGCTAGCATGTCGCGACTCCTTGTGCTAATGGTCACTCTAAGGTTGATACTACCAATTGTTTAAGGGTATCTACCATAATCATAATCATAATGATTTAGTGACGCTTAGCGCGACTTAAGGTATCCGTGTCTATCTTAAATATAAAAAGTTAAATTTAAAGGTCAGTCGTCGTTATTGTTAACTAAATTGCTAACTAAATGGTTAGCTAAATTAGCCTACTCATGTTTGATTAATAAATATTCTAATCAATATCGTTAAAACCAAATTTAAAGTTCAAGCCAGAGTAAAATTAAAAGCTATATCAATAACGAGTTAACCAAGCTGGCAATCTCGCCTAAGTGCAAGTTAGTACAAAGTTAACAGAAATGGAATAGTTGTTTGCCAGAAAGTGGCTGTTTAATTACTAATTTTTCTAAAAAATAAGCAATTGTAGGTAGTTTGGTTATAGCGGTTGTTTGGCTGTGTTGTAAAGATTGACGCTTGTTATTGAAGTGTCATTTTTTTGGTGGTGAGTTTTTGCTCTATTATTTTGCTCAATTATTTTATTTATTATTTTATTGATTGGGTTCTAATGACGGCTAAAAAAGGCCAAGCATTTCGCTTAACCTTTCTTGTTTTAGCCTTTGTCTCGTCCTGAGATAAGTGCCGTCCTGAGATAAGTTGACACTTTAGACTCTTATTTGGGCTAGACTTATGATGCTAATAAGGCTTACGTGTTACTTAAGCCTTAATGAGAGATCCAGTGCGCGTACATGTTTAGTTAACGCGCCAACAGAAATATAGTCGACACCTGTTTTGGCAAAGTTAGCAATCGTGTCTATGGTCACATCACCTGAGACTTCTAGCTTCACGCCTTGCCCTTTGGTTTTATAGCTGTTGTTAAGCTCAACGGCCTCTATCATCATAGTGATGTCGAAGTTATCTAGCATCACGATATCAGACTGGGCATCGAGCGCCTGTTTTAACTCATTCAGGTTCTCGACTTCAACTTCGACGAGCTTATCTGCGTGTAACGCTCTGGCTGCTTCAATGGCTTTGGCTATGCCGCCACAGGCCATGATGTGATTTTCTTTAATTAAAAATGCATCGTACAAACCTATACGATGATTTTGGCCGCCACCGCAAGAAACCGCATACTTTTGCGCTGTACGCAGGCCAGGGATTGTCTTACGGGTATCTAGCAGGCGGGTATGTGTTCCCGCTAGCTTATCCACATAATGCTTGGTGAGCGTGGCAACACCCGATAATGTTTGGATAAAGTTCATCGCCGTGCGCTCACCGGTTAGGATCGCTCTAGCGGGGCCCTCGAGTTCACAAAGTAGTTGGTTAGGCAGGACTAAGTCGCCGTCATCAACATGCCAGTGTAGAGCAACTTCACCACCTAACTGGTTAAAGACCTGTTCTGCCCAGGCTTTTCCACAAAAAACGCCTTCCTCACGAGTGATCAATGTGGCTTGCGCCGTTTTATCGGCAGAAATAAGCTGTGCGGTGATGTCTGCGTTGGATCTCTGAGTTGAACTTAGAGTCGACTTGGTATCTTGGTGGCCTAAATCTTCGTCCAAGGCGGCTTTGACTGAGAGTCGAATATCATTTTCAAGCATGGTGGGCAATCCTTACTGGCTTATAACTGAGGTCATAACTGACGTTATAACTGAGGTATACATGGGACACGCTTTAATAGTGGTTTTAATCTTAACATAAAGCTTTGGGGGAAGAGTTAGCAATATTGCAGCCTATGCTCTGGAATTGTTTGTATTTTTAGGATGATAAATCTCAAAAGCGTGACTATATTCATAGGGTTAAAACTGCTAAAGTAAGTTCAATATTTTTGCTTTAGGAACGCTCTTTTGTCACTGACTTTACTTGATGGCTGGGTGACTCAGGCTCGATTTTGTCCCTCTCCGCATTTTAATATAAGACCAGATAATGAAGTGAGTTTGTTGGTTATCCATAATATCAGTTTGCCTGCGGGGTGTTTCGGTGAGCCTTATATCGACCAGTTATTTCAAGGTTGTTTAGATATTGAGGCCGACAAGAGCTTTAAGGCATTACAAGGCTTAGCCGTTTCTGCACATTTCTTGATCCGCCGTGATGGCGAGCTGGTGCAGTATGTTTGTTGTGATGATAGGGCTTGGCACGCAGGCGTATCTGAATTTGAACGTCGTAGCAATTGCAATGATTTTTCGATTGGTATTGAACTTGAAGGCACGGATAGCCTTACTTATCCAGATCTGCAGTATCAAAGCTTGATTGAGCTGACTAAGAGTTTGATGATCCACTATCCTGAAATTACGTCGACACGAATTACAGGTCACAGTGATATTGCACCGGGGCGAAAAACAGATCCCGGTAATAGTTTTGATTGGCAGCGCTATAAAGCTGCGTTGTAAATTGGGCGCTATATCTGACAATGCACTATTGTAGTAAGCACCATGCAGTAAGCTGTAAGCATTCAGCTATAGCGAGTTAATATTAAGGTGAAAATTATGGCTTTATTTGCGTTATTAGTCGCAATTTTGGTTGAGCGATTACGACTTTTACCTAATGCTTGGCAGTTTGATGCCTTGCTGTCTAAGTATCATAAGCCGCTGGTTAATGAGCAGCAGAAGCAATCGTTATCTATGGTGACATTGGCTATTTTGCTCCCGGCTGCAATAGTCTATCTCTTGTCGTGGCTGGTATCAGGCCTATTGTGGGGATCTATTAGCCTAGCCCTATGGGTCGCGATAGCTGTGTTGTGCTTTAGCCATAACGCTCAAAGGCAGGCGTTTAAAAGTTATATACAAGCTGCTTGCCGGGCCGATCCACAAGCCTGTTTTCATTACGCAAACGAGTTGGACTCGAGTCAATGTCTAGATTCGGTAAATGAAAAAGAGTTGGGGGAGAAGGTCGGTCAAAGTGTGGCGTGGATTAATTACCGTTACTATGGTGCTATCGCGCTTTACCTCATTATATTGGGGCCTGTTGGTGCCGTGCTTTATTGTACTGTGCGTTTCTATAGTGAGCAGAGCCGTAAGAGTGAGGTGTCGCTTCCAGTCGTGGATAGCTTGCTCTTTGTTTTAGATTGGCTCCCAAGCAGACTGTTTTCATTTGGTTATGTGCTGAGTGGCCACTTCAGATTGGCTATCTCTACTTGGCTCCCCCTTGCGCTGAACCCTAAATCTTCAGCTCGTGACATGATTACTCATGTCGCCGTTGCTGCCGAGACATTGCCTGAATCCTCGTCTGCACCCATTTGTTTGCAGTCGACTATCGCATTACTGCAACTGAGTAAGCGTAACTTCATCTTACTCATTACTGTACTGTCGCTAATGACCATATTTGGCGTAGTGAGTTAGTAGGTAAATTGCAGGGGCACAAGAGAAAATAATTGCTAATCAAAAAATAGTTTTACACCGTTCGGATGTTCGATTATTGTGCGATTAATTTGTTTTTTGTTAATCGCATGATTTATTCTATCCATATTCATTTACTAAAAATCTCTCCATGTTTAATTGCTTATAATAATTATTATCAACGCGCTAATTATCAAGGTTGGCACATTGGTCTGACCCCTACAGTGAAAAATCGGTTATGCTCACACATTGTGAGTAGATTTGACTTGGATCACTTGCTGGACATCCAAAGTGTGATTTGATAAAGTGCGCCCAGTCAATTAAATTGGTAAGACCAATTTACAATAGGAGCTGAGGCCCATATGGCTTATAGCAAAATAAACCAGCCAAAAATATCCGACGTCATCATGGGACAGTTAGAACAGATGATCTTGGAAGGCAGTATTCAACCCGGGCAGAAGCTTCCCCCTGAACGCGAGTTAGCGTTGCAGTTTGAAGTCTCCCGACCTTCTTTGCGGGAAGCGATCCAAAAGCTTGAAGCAAAAGGTTTGTTGATGCGTCGTCAAGGTGGTGGCACCTATGTAAAAGAACAGCTTTGGCAAAGTCTTGCCGATCCAATCGTTGAACTTATGCACTCAGACTCTGAAAGTCAGTATGACTTACTGGAGTTTCGTCATGCCACTGAAGGCATGATGGCGTACTTTGCAGCACTTCGTGGTACCGATGCTGATATGCAAAATATCAAGCGTACGATCCTTGAGGTTGAAGCCGCGAAAGATGTCGAAGCGCAAGCTAATGCCATTGTGCGCTTTTACCGTGCAGTCGCAGAAGCATCACATAACGTGGCTATGCTGCATCTAGTATTAAGTTTATCTCCAGTGCTGCATAAAAACGTGACACAAAACTTAGAGCTTCTAAGCCGACGCGAAGAGGCCTCTACTACGGCAAATGATCACCGGCGAGCACTGCTGGCCGCCATTATTCGTCGAGATCCTGAAGCAGCACGCGAAGCTTCCAATGAACACTTAAGTTACATTGAAGAAGTCATGTTGTCTGTGAGGGAAGAAGATAGCCGATTGCAACGTAGTCTGCGCCGCTTAAAAAGTGGTGTTTAGACCATGGGTTAGCAAAGCTATGACCATTAATTATTACAACTATTGTATATAGGGAAGGACAGCGTCATGTCTGAACATATGCTACAAGATTTAGATCCACTAGAAACTCAGGAATGGGTAGATTCACTGCAAGCGGTATTAGAGCAAGAAGGCCCTGAGCGCGCGCACTACCTACTGGAGAAGTTGATTGATAAAGCACGTCGTAATGGTACTCACCTACCTTATAAAGCGACGACCGCTTACTTAAACACAATCCCTGCGGGCCAAGAGCCACATATGCCTGGCAACCAAGAGATGGAGCGTCGTATTCGCGCTATCGTTCGTTGGAATGCCTTGGCTATGGTTTTGCGTGGTTCTAAGAAAGATCTAGAGCTAGGTGGTCACATCTCAAGCTTTGCATCGAGTGCAACCATTTATGACGTCTGTTTTAACCATTTCTTCCGCGGTCCAAATGAAAAAGATGGCGGCGACTTGGTTTACTTCCAAGGACATATTGCTCCGGGGATCTACTCTCGCTCTTTCCTTGAGGGGCGTATCACCGAAGACCAGATGAACAACTTCCGTCAAGAGGTCGATGGTAAAGGTCTATCATCATACCCACACCCTAAGTTGATGCCAGATTACTGGCAGTTCCCTACGGTATCTATGGGTCTGGGTCCGATACAAGCTATCTATCAAGCACGCTTCCTTAAGTACCTGACTGACCGTGGGATCAAAGATTGCTCTGAGCAAACGGTTTACTGCTTCTTAGGCGACGGTGAGTGTGATGAGCCTGAAGCCTTAGGCGCAATCGGCCTTGCAGCACGTGAAGAGCTAGATAACCTTTGCTTCATCGTTAACTGTAACTTACAGCGTCTTGACGGTCCGGTACGTGGTAACGGTAAGATTATTCAAGAGCTTGAAGGCGAATTCCGCGGCGCAGGCTGGGAAGCGGTTAAAGTGATTTGGGGTCGTTACTGGGATCCACTACTTGCTCGCGACACTAGCGGTAAGTTACTGCAGTTGATGGAAGAAACCGTCGATGGTGAATACCAAAACTGTAAGGCTAAGGGCGGCGCTTATACTCGTGAGCACTTCTTTGGTAAGTACCCAGAAACGGCTGAGATGGTTGCCAATATGTCAGATGATGACATCTGGCGTCTAAACCGTGGCGGTCACGATCCTGTTAAGATCTTTGCGGCACTTCAGCATGCTAAGAACACTAAAGGTCGTCCAACGGTTATCCTCGCTAAAACGGTAAAAGGTTATGGCATGGGGGATGCGGGTGAGGGCAAGAACATCGCTCACAACGTGAAGAAGATGGGCATTGAGTCACTTAGATACTTCCGCGATCGTTTCAATATCCCAATTAGTGATGAACAGTTAGAAGATATTCCTTTCTATCATCCAGGTGCAGACTCGGAAGAGGTGCAGTACCTTAAGGCTCGCCGTGCAGAGTTACACGGCATGATACCTGCTCGTCGTGCAAAGTTCTCACAAGAGCTTGAAGTTCCATCACTGAAGATCTTTGATTCAATACTCAAGGGCTCAAATGGTCGTGAGATCTCAAGTACAATGGCGTTTGTGCGTATTCTTACCGCATTGCTAAAAGACAAGAAGATTGGCAAACAGATTGTACCTATTATCCCGGATGAGGCGCGTACCTTTGGTATGGAAGGCTTATTCCGCCAAGTGGGGATCTATGCCCATGAAGGACAAAAGTACGTACCACAAGATTCAGATCAGGTCGCTTACTATCGCGAAGATAAGAGTGGTCAGGTTCTGCAAGAAGGTATCAACGAGCTAGGCGCAATGTCATCCTGGGTTGCTGCGGCAACTAGTTATTCAGTTAACGACACGCCGATGATCCCGTTTTATATCTACTACTCAATGTTTGGTTTCCAGCGTATTGGCGATATGGCTTGGGCCGCTGGCGATATGCGTGCTCGCGGCTTTATGGTTGGTGGTACTTCAGGTCGTACAACGTTGAACGGTGAAGGTCTGCAGCATCAAGATGGTCACAGTCATATTTTGGCTAACACCATTCCAAACTGTATCTCTTACGACCCCACTTACGGCTACGAAATTGCCGTTGTAGTTCAAGACGGTATTCGTCGTATGTACGGTGAGCAGGAAGATGTTTTCTACTACCTAACAACGATGAATGAGAACTACGAACAACCCGCAATGCCTGAAGGGGCTGAAGAGGGTATCGTTAAAGGTATCTACAAGCTTGAAACCCTTAAAGGTAGTGGTAAAGGCTCGGTACAGCTAATGGGTAGCGGTACGATTTTAGAGCAAGTTCGTAAGGCTGCGGTTGCACTGTCTAAAGACTTTGGCATTACCGCAGATGTTTACAGTGTAACCAGCTTTAACGAGTTAACGCGTGACGGCCAAGCGGCAGAGCGTTACAACATGTTACACCCAACTGAAACAGCAAAAGTACCTTATATTACCCAAGTGCTTGCTAGCGATGCGCCAGCGATTGTTGCAACAGACTACATGAAGATTTACGGCGAGCAGCTACGTGCCTACGTACCCACTGACTATAAAGTACTAGGTACTGATGGTTTCGGTCGTTCAGACAGCCGCGAGAACCTACGTCATCACTTTGAGGTTGACGCTAAGTTTATCGTTATCGCTTCACTTAAAGCCCTTGTTGATCGTAACGAGCTACCTGTTGATGTGCTAACTAAAGCTATCAAAGAGTATGGTATCGACGTTGACAAGATCAACCCACAGTACGCGTAAAGGGGAAACAAAATGGCTGAATTAAAAGAAGTTTTGATTCCTGATATCGGTGGCGATGAAGTTCAGGTTATTGAGATCTGTGCTGCGGTCGGCGACACGCTTGCCGCTGAAGAGTCAATTATCACGGTTGAAAGTGATAAGGCGACGATGGATATCCCTGCACCTTTTGCTGGCGTATTGAGCGAACTTAAAGTTGCGGTAGGTGATACGGTTTCAGAAGGTACACTTATCGCCATGATGTCTGCAGCGGGGGCACAAGCTCCTACTGAGGTAGAGTCTACACCAGCTGCCCCTGACGCCGTTCAGGCTCCTGTTGCCGCTCAGGCTCCAGCACCAGAAGAAGCGCCAGCGGCTTCGGTTGCAAGCACAACTCAGGTGATTGAAGTTAGCGTGCCAGATATTGGTGATGCAAGTGATGTCGATGTGATTGAAGTCTTAGTTGCCGTGGGCGACAAGATTGATGCCGATACTGGCTTAATTACTCTTGAGACAGATAAAGCGACCATGGAGGTGCCAGCACCTTCGGCGGGTATCGTTAAAGAACTTAAAGTTGCCGTTGGCGACAAGGTATCGATGGGTTCACTGGTATTGATGCTTGAAGTTAGCGATGCTGCTCCTGCAGCACCGGTTGTGGCAGCTCCTGCAACAAGCACTCCAGCTCCTGTTGCGCCAGCACCCGTTGCTCAAGCGGCCTCGGCAAACAAGCCGCCTGTGCCGCATCATCCAAGTGCGGGCAGTCAGCCTAAAACCGGTGCCGTACATGCTTCACCTGCAGTACGTCGTTTAGCACGTGAGTTTGGTGCAGATCTTACTTTGGTAAAAGGTACGGGTCGTAAAGGACGTATTCTTAAGGAAGACGTACAGGCATTTATCAAGTATGAGCTCAGTCGTCCTAAAGCCTCTGCTGCAACAGCCGTTGCAGGTGGCGCAGGTGGATTGAGTGTGATTGCTGCACCAAAAGTCGATTTTGCTAAGTTTGGTGAAGTTGAAGAAGTGCCACTCAGTCGTATTCAGAAGATCTCTGGTCCAAACTTACATCGCAACTGGGTAACCATCCCACATGTGACGCAGTTTGATGAAGCTGATATCACTGAGCTTGAAGCATTCCGCAAGGATCAAAATGCCGTCGCTGCAAAGAAGAAAGCGGATTATAAGATCACGCCTTTAGTCTTTATGATGAAAGCGGTGGCTAAAACCTTGGCTGAATTCCCAGTGTTTAATTCAAGCTTGAGTGCCGATGGTGAATCACTCATCCAGAAGAAATACTTCCATATTGGTGTTGCGGTTGATACGCCAAATGGATTGATGGTGCCAGTGGTACGTGATGTCGATAAGAAAGGCATCGTAGAGCTATCACGTGAGTTAACGGAGATCTCTGTTAAGGCGCGTGACGGCAAGCTGAAAGCGGCTGATATGCAGGGTAGCTGTTTTACTATTTCAAGTCTTGGTGGTATTGGCGGCACGGCGTTTACGCCAATCGTTAACTACCCTGACGTTGCCATCTTGGGGGTGTCTAAGTCTGAGATTAAGCCTAAGTGGAATGGTAAAGAGTTCGAGCCTAAGTTGATGTTGCCGTTGTCGTTGTCATACGATCACCGTGTGATTGATGGCGCGATGGCTGCACGATTCAGTGTCACGCTTTCCAGCATTCTAAGTGATATTCGCACACTTATTTTGTAAAGTTAAAGGCTACTCAGATTGAGTAGCCTTTTTTCTAGATTGCTTAATTTTCAACTATTAATAATCATCACTAAGATTAAGCGCTACTAGGATTGTGATCCGTATCAAACAAAGGTTAAAATGCGGCCACCTTACAAAGGATTTGGCCACAGTTTATCGTTGAGTCGGTACTTATCGTTAAGTCGATGCCGCCAACGACATAAAAAGAATAGAGGAAAACATGAGTAACGAAATCAAAACTCAGGTAGTTGTACTAGGCGCTGGCCCTGCTGGTTATTCTGCTGCATTCCGTGCTGCGGATTTAGGCCTAGATACTGTAATCGTTGAGCGTTTCAGTACATTGGGTGGTGTTTGTCTAAACGTAGGTTGTATCCCTTCTAAAGCCTTGCTTCATGTTTCTAAAGTGATTGAAGAAGCTAAAGCTGTTGCCGATCACGGTGTCGTTTTTGGTGAACCGAAGATCGATCTTGATAAATTACGTGGCTTTAAAGAAAAAGTTATCGGTCAGCTCACTAGCGGCTTGGGCGGAATGTCTAAGATGCGTAAAGTTGACGTGGTTAATGGTCTAGGCAAATTCACAGGCCCTAACACGCTAGAAGTTCAAGGTGAAGATGGCGTTAAGGTCGTTCACTTTGAGCAGGCGATTATTGCAGCGGGTTCTCGCCCAATTCAATTGCCATTTATCCCACACGAAGACCCACGTGTATGGGATTCGACTGACGCGCTAGAGCTTAAAGAAGTTCCTGGTAAGTTACTTGTTATGGGTGGCGGTATCATCGGCCTAGAAATGGGCACCGTGTACTCATCACTCGGTAGTGAGATTGACGTGGTTGAGATGTTTGACCAAGTTATTCCAGCAGCCGATAAAGACGTTGTTCGCGTATACACTAAGAAGATCAAGAAGAAGTTCAACTTGATGCTTGAAACGAAAGTGACTGCAGTTGAAGCCAAAGAAGACGGCATCTATGTCACGATGGAAGGCAAGAAAGCACCTGCTGAACCTGTTCGTTATGATGCAGTTTTGGTTGCCATTGGCCGTATTCCAAATGGCAAAGGCTTAGACGCTGAAAAAGCGGGTGTGAAGATTGATGAGCGTGGTTTCATCAATGTTGATAAGCAGATGCGCACAAACGTGCCGCATATCTTCGCTATCGGTGACATCGTTGGTCAGCCAATGCTAGCGCACAAAGGTGTGCATGAAGGCCATGTTGCTGCTGAAGTGATTTCAGGCCTTAAGCATTTCTTCGACCCTAAGGTTATCCCATCAATCGCCTATACCGATCCTGAAGTCGCATGGGTTGGTCTAACGGAGAAAGAAGCAAAAGATCAAGGTGTTGCTTACGAAACCGCGACTTTCCCATGGGCTGCAAGTGGCCGCGCTATCGCTTCTGATTGTGCTGACGGTATGACGAAGCTCATTTTCGATAAAGAGACTCACCGTGTTATTGGTGGCGCTATTGTTGGTGTTAATGGTGGCGAACTATTAGGTGAAATCGGTCTAGCAATTGAAATGGGTTGCGATGCGGAAGATCTCGCTCTAACTATCCATGCTCATCCAACATTGCATGAGTCTGTTGGCCTAGCGGCTGAGATTTACGAAGGTTCTATCACCGATTTGCCAAACCCAAAGGCAAAGAAGAAAAAGTAAGCTGTTAAGATAAATAGCTTCCAATCCAATAAAGCGCTCTTTTGAGCGCTTTATTATTTTCAGCTGCTCGGATGAATGATTTTTTAGGTAATCAAAGGGTGAATCTCTGTTATCTAAATGATACATTCAGGTTAATCTCGAAAAGCCACAAAGCAGATGAGAATAACAATCAAAAAAATTTGGCTTAGCTTACTGTTATTAGTCATTACGTACGCTGTCCCTGCTTTGGCCAGCGGTGCGGTGCAGCGGGTATTTACCGCAAACGATGGACTGAATAACGCGACTGTATGGGACATCAGTTTCGATAAGCATGGCTTTACTTGGTTGGCGACAGAGGAGGGCTTATATCGTGTTAGTAGTAACAAAGTCCGCCGTATCGATAAGCTCGGCTTAAATTCAAGACTCGGGGACAGCGCTCTCTACCTTGCTGAACCACTGGGCCTGCACCATATCCTTGTTAGTGGTGCTTATCAAATCTACCTTTATGATATTCATCGCAATGAATTTATTGAGTTTGGTAGTTCCAAATTATTTCCAGAATATCGCGGTGGCGGCATCGTCTCTCAAGTGGAAGAGAGCGGTGGTGATCGAATATTTTTAACCTATGATGGTGAATTGCTTCGATTTAACTATCAAAATATGACGCTGCAGCGAATAAATTTTCTTCCTAGCAATCCTGATCATCCATGGCGAATTATGTTGCCGCTGTCTGAAAACCGTTTACTGGTTGGTAAAGAGAGTCACCTAGAAGTTCGCGATATTAATGGTGTTAGATTAGAGGTACTGCCATGGAGTGATGCATGGGGGGAGATCAAGAACGTTTTTAAACACTCTAGTGGTCGCGCTTGGATAACCACAAGTAAAGGTTTATTTGAAATTGACCAAAAAACCTTGTCGATAACACGAGTCGAGCAGCTTGAGCATTACATTACAAATATTGCCGAAGATAAACATGGTTATTTATGGCTCTCTACCCGAGCAGGTTTGCTGCGATGGTTTCCTGATGCCGAAAAAGGCACCCTTTATGGCAACGAGTTAAAACTTAAATCTAATATCGATTATACCTACGACATAGCAGTAGATGACACAGGGCTGATTTGGGTGGGAGGCTCTGGTGATGGCGTGGCAATTTTAACGGTTGAGCCCAATTTTTTAAAAGATAAATACACTAAAACTGCGCCCTACAAAATAAAAGATGAAGTGATTTGGACTATCTATGCTGAAGATAACCATGTGTGGTTTGGTACTGATGCAGGGCTAATATTAGTCGATAATCTTACACAGAAATCTTATTTGATTAATCCTCATGGTATTAGCCTCAATGACAGCATTTATAAAATCGATTCCTTAAATAAAGATTTTCTATTGCTATCGACCACCAATGGCCTGTCGGTGGTTAACAAAAGTACGTTCCATAGCCAAAGTTTTGCTAGCTGGTCTGGTGGCCAAAGTTCGCTTGAATATAAAGTCGTTTACAACACCTATTTTGATCCTTTCATCGAAGGGCGGATCTGGTTTGCAACTAGCAGCGGACTATATTATTGGGAGCAAGGTTTTAAGGAGCCTAAGCCTGTACGTATCGGCAGTGCGCTTAATAGTCATGTTTTGGTGGAAATAACTGCGGTTACTCGAGATAGCAGTAATCGGTTATGGCTTGGTGGTAACCGTATTTTTGGCTATTTAGACGCCCAACTTACCTTTCATCCTAAGATGGAGCCTTTATCAACACAGGGTGTTGAATCTAGCGTTCGCTTCATTAAAGAGGTTGGTCCGGATGAGTTGTGGCTCGGGTTGAAATCCCATGGCTTATTGTCTTTTAATATGCATACGGGTGAGCTTAAGAACCTAACGGATAGCTGGAATGTAACCTGCCAAGGGGTCTATTTTATTGAAGAGGTAAGCCATTACCGTTTAATCGGCTGTCCTCAGTCGCTGATCCGTCAGAATATGATTAATGGTGAGCTAATAACGATTTCATCATTGGATGGTTTGATAAGTGATGAGCTGAACGAGGGAGCCTATTTTTCTTCTGAAGAAGGGTTTTTTCTAGGAACACCTGATGGTGCCATGTTGATCGATATTGATTTGCTAAAAAATAGAGTCACTAACGAGTCGGTTCTATTGGAGTCAATAGAGATCTATTTCGAAGACCGCACCGAATTGAGTTTGCTGCCAGAGAGTGATTACCATATTTTGCCCGGTGCACAGTTGGTCAGTTTTCAGTTGGCTAGACGCAATTATCTCGACGCAAAACCTATGCGGTTAAAGTATCGTTTGCGACAAGGTGCTTCAGATGACGAGGCGAGTTATATTTTTCTCGAAGGTAAGTCTCACCTCAATATTTCAGGGTTGGGATCTGGTTCCTACGTACTCGATATTATCAGTTTAGATAATAACATTTGGTCTGAGACTCCGTTTTCTTTCCATTTTTATGTTGAACAATATTGGTGGCAGACCTCTTGGTTCAAGAGTGTGCTCTTACTGATTTTATTGTTGGTAGGATTAGGAGGGGCATTAATTCGCCAGCGGCAAGTGAAGGCCTTTAGGGAAATTAATTTAGCGCTTACCGACAGTGAGAATCGACTCAAACAAGCGCTTAAAGGCAGTAATTCTGAGCGCTGGGAGTGGCAACTAGGCAGCAATTTATTTTGTCTGGAAAACATTGCAGGGTTATTTAGCGATGGAGAGCCGCAAGTTTATCTTAAGTTAGAGCAGTTCCCTATTCATAGAGATGACGCAAGTGAAGTGATGGCTGCATGGCAAGATATGTTACTGGAACGTACTGATAGGTTCGAAGTCGAGTATCGCTATTGCAGAGCTGACAACACATGGGGTTGGGTTAGGGTCATGGGGCGCCCTGTTGAACGTAATCATTTAACAGGAGTGATTGAGCGTGTTGCTGGTATTTATAGTGATATCTCCGAGCAGCGAAAACTGAAAGACGATGTATATTTATTAGCACAAGCGTTTGAGAACACCTCTGAAGCCGTGCTTATTTTTGACAGCGCAGAGAGAGTTCAAGTTACCAATAAAGCTGCCAAGAACATGATGGGACTCGATTCAAAACGCTTAATAGGTCTACAGTTTTCGCAAGTATTACAAGGTGGTGAGAAAAACTCTAGTATCGTTAACCTGCTAGATCAGGGATTGAGTTGGGCGGGGGAGTGTTTTATTAATGCGGAGGATAGCCTACGGTGTGCCGTCTGGCTTAACGTTTCATCTATCTTAAATACCAATGGTGATACAACGCACTATGTGGTGGTGTTTTCCGATATTACTGAGCGGAAACGAACCGAGGCGGACTTACGTCGATTAGCTAATTATGATGTATTAACGGGGTTACCTAATCGGTCACTGTTTTCCAGTAAACTCTCTCAATCTGTGTACCAAGCCGAAAGAGATGGGGGAAATCTAGCACTACTATTTTTGGATCTCGACAGGTTCAAACATGTTAATGACTCTTATGGACACAGTATGGGAGATGCATTGCTAGTTGAAGCATCAAACCGATTACAGGCGCTTATTTCAGATGAGCATGTATTGTGCCGTTTTGGTGGAGATGAGTTTGTTATTTTACTGCGTAACAACCCTGATATTGATGTTATTAATCACCTCTGTGATGCTTTATTAGCGAGCATCGAGTTGCCTTTTGAGCTCTATGGCCGTGAGTTTTATATCTCAACCAGTATTGGTGTCAGTCTATGGCCTGAGGATGCAAAACAACCCGAATCATTGATTAAAAATGCCGATTTGGCTATGTATCATGCGAAGGAAGAGGGCAAAGGTAACTTCAAGTATTACTCTGAGGAACGTAATGCCGAAGCGCTTTATCACCTTCGTCTTGAAGCCGAACTGCGAAAAGCGATTGAGCGAAATGAGCTAGAACTGCATTTTCAACCACAGATTGATATCCTTCAAAATGACAAATTGGTTGGCGTTGAAGCATTGCTGCGCTGGAATCATCCTAAAGAGGGCTTGGTTCGTACCGACATCTTCATTAAGGTGGCTGAGGCGTGCGGGCTCATTGTTGAGATAGACCGTTGGGTTATGCGTGAGGCTTGCATTTACGGGGCTCGCTGGGCTGCACTCTTACCCGAACCGCTAAAGGTGTCGGTTAATATCTCTGCGCTACACTTTCGTCAGCCTGACTTTATTAAAGGTGTACAACAAGTTTTTGCTGAAACCAGCATGCCTAACACTGCGTTATCGTTTGAGATCACAGAAGGTGTGTTGATGAAAGAGCTAAAAGTAGCTAAGCAACATATTCAAGAACTTAAGAGCCTAGGAGTTAATGTGGCCATCGATGACTTTGGTACGGGATATTCGTCACTGGCTTATTTGCGACATTTCGAAGTTAACACTCTTAAAATTGATCGCTCCTTTCTGATTGATATCGCAACTAATAAGGCTGATCAGGCGATTGCCAGTAGTATTATCGAGCTCGCGAGAAATCTTAAGCTAGATGTTGTTGCTGAAGGTGTGGAGACTCATGAGCAACTTGAGCAGGTCTTTAGTCGTGGCTGTTATGTCATTCAAGGGTATTACTTTGCCAAGCCTATGCCAGCTGCTGAAATTGAATCTTATATGGGATTAAATCAAGCGTTAAGCTTAGAGGTTTAAATCGAAATTTGTTTGTCATTCCTTGCTATCACTTGCGTATAGACACTAAATAAAATACGTTAATACATCATCAGAAGAGTCGAATAAGTCATTATGATACATAGAATTATTATTCTTTGTTTAGCCATTGCTAGCCCCCACGTTGCATTCGCAGAAGAACGCCCAAAAATTGGTTTAGTTTTGAGTGGCGGTGGTGCTAAGGGGGCCGCACATATCGGGGTGCTTAAAGTCCTCGAAGAAAAGCAGATCCCCATCGATTATATAACGGGTACCAGTATCGGTGCTTATGTGGGCGGTATGTATGCGTTAGGTTATAGTGCCGCCGAAATTGAAGCTATCATGATGAACACAGATTGGAGTCAAGGCTATTCAGATACTATTCCCAGAGAATCATTAAGTTATCGCGATAAAGAAACGCGTGATCAGTTTAATATTCCACTTAATGTTGGTTATAGCGATGAGCAGGTAAAAACCCCAGCCGGTTTGCTGCGTGGTCAAACCATGTCCCAGTTGCTGCGCAGCTCTACAGATCTGGTGCATCAGTTTGGTGATTTTGATGATCTATCTATCCCTTATAGAGCGGTTGCGACTAATTTAGCGACTAGCGAGCCGGTGGTGTTAAGTTCTGGGAGCGTCGTTGCAGCAATGCAGGCGTCGGCGACGGTACCTGGAGCGTTGCAACCTGCAGTTATTGACGGCAAGCTGCTAGTCGATGGTGGTATTGCCAACAATATGCCTATCGATGTGGTCAAGGCCATGGGGGCCGATATAGTTATCGCCGTCGATATAGGCTCACCCTTGATGGACAAATCTGAACTTAACAGTACGATTGCAGTGCTCAATCAATTATCAACAATCCTTACCAATGCCAGTTCAGATAGACAAAAAGCGCTATTAACCGATCATGATATCTTGATCCGTCCGAATATTGGCGAACTGAGTACAACAGACTTTAGCATTATGCCAATCGCACTCCCCTTAGGAGAGATTGCCGCGCGAGAGCAGGTTGGCAAGCTCGAACAATACAGTGTAGAGAATACTGAATACAAACAGTATTTAGCTGATAAAAAAGAGAAGAGTCTGCAATGGCTTGCGGATATTGATCGACCATTGATTAAAGTCATTTATGACAATGATTCTAAGATCAGCGAGAAATTACTGGCTGATAATTTAGAGTTGGACGTAGGGGACAACGTGACAGTTGAAGCCTTAGAAGCTGGCTTAGATAGAATTTATGCTCTGAATAAATTTGAACGGGTGGATGCCGAATTTACAGATACTGAAGATGGGCGTGTGTTAACCGTGACGACCAAGGCAAAATCTTGGGGGCCAAACTTTTTTCAGCTTGGCTTTAGTTGGGAAGATGACTTTAGTCTAGACTCGGTAATATCACTCGACATGGCTTATACCATGACAGAGCTAACAGAAAATGGCGGTGAGTGGCGCAATGAAGTTTCACTCGGATTCGATAAGTTAATTGCCTCGGAGTTTTATCAGCCGCTTGTAAAAGATCAAACTTACTTTAGCCGGGCACGGGTGGAGTATGAGCTCAAAGACTGGAGCTTTTTTGAGAACAATAATCGGGTGTTAGAGCTGAAGCAAACGGCCTATCGCACTGAGTTGGGCATAGGCATCAATTACACTCAAAATGGTATGGTTGAAATCGGCATACTAGGTGAAATGGGCGATCTTGAAAACGATCTCTGGGGTTTTGGTAAGGTGGATTACGATGGTTATGGTGGCTATTTTAAGTTTGCCTATGATGACTTAAACAGCATCAACTTTCCCACATCGGGTAACCGCTTTACCTTCAATGTGTACATGAGGAAGGAGGGCTATGAGCTTGATGGTGTCGGTGACTCCTCTGATTTCTCTATGCAGTATGAGGCTGACTGGCGTGGAGCCGTTGGGGTGGGTAACCACGCCTTTGTGGGTATAGCATCACTGGCAACGGTTGATAAAGACGGTGCATTTACCGTTAACGTGTCTGAGCTTGGCGGATTTTTAAATCTTTCCGGTTACCACAAGAATGCACTGTATGGTTCGCATAAAATTTTTGGTGCCTTTGTCTATCAGTATGACTTAGGCCGAGATGTACTGGGCATGACCGAATATCCACTCTACTTGGGTACCAGTATCGAGGCGGGTAATGTGTGGAACCAAAAAGATAGCGTGTCGTTAGAGGATTTGATCTATGCCGGAAGCTTGTACTTAGGTATCGATACCAGCGTCGGCCCCGCCGCCTTTGGTTTTGGCGCGTCAGATGATGGTGAAAAAACCGTATTCTTGTTTATCGGTAAGAATTGGTAAGCTTACCTTGTTCTATTTAAAGCCCGTCGAAAGATGGGCTTTTTGTTTTCAGCCCTAAGTCACCCTCTTCAAAACTCAATACCGATAAGTATTAGAGTTGCTAACTTTTGTATGCTTGAGAGTGCCTTGGTTAACTGTGATCAGGTTAGCCGTGCTCAAATTAACAGCGCTTTGCCAAAAAGTCGGGTAAAGCTTCTAAGCTATTGAGTTGCTGGTGGGCAATGACCCACTTGCTGAGCGCCGCATGTTTCGCTTCAGGAATCGCAATGGTTTGCATACAGGCAGCGCGAGCAGACACTAATCCATTAAATGAATCCTCAATCGCTAAACAATTGATGGGATCAATATCGAGAGCCTGAGCGCAGCTTAAATAAACTTCAGGGTGCGGTTTGCCATAGGCTAAGTGTTCAGCGGAATTAATGGCGTGAAAATAAGTGCCTATCTCTAACCTGTTTAAAACGGCATGAATGATATCGCTGGAAGAGGAAGTTGCCAGACCTATTTTGAGGTCGTGTTTTTGGCAAGCTTTAAGCGCTTGGATAACACCTTTCATTGGTTCTCCGTCGGCCGAGATGTGGCTAACAACTTGGTCGACAATAGCCTGTGCTGTTTGTTGATGATTGTCGTTACTCCAGGGGAAGCGGGCATACCAATAGTCAACAACCTGATCGATTCTCAGGCCTGTGGTTAGAGTCATATCCTCAATAGAGACGTTTAAACCTAGCTCGGTTAGTACCTTATGCTCGGCAATTTGCCAAACAGGCTCGGAGTCAATTAATACGCCATCCATATCGAAAATTACGGCTTTTAGCTCTGGTATACTCATAAGTGTCCAATTATATTCATTATAACTTTGATGAATATTAGCTGTGTAAAGAGTCAGTTTTGCGAATAATCATACGACTAATTTGCTGAAAATCACAGGGCTTTGTCGGTGATTTCCGCCCAGAATAATCGATTAGAACAAATATAAATGCATGATTTATATAATTTAGATCAAGGTTTCACACTATGGTCTAGTTTTCTTTTTGAGCAAATGGATTTACTGTATAGCTCGAGATGTCGACAGGGCGTTATTTTACTTTTACCGAAATGTGATCGGATTCATACTTTTGTAAAGCTGTAGTATAATGGCGCTCGAAATAAGGGGCGAGCCTGCCGAGCTGTCAGTTTCAGTTTGAAGACGAGTAGTTTCGCTGTTAGAACGCCAAACAAAGAGGAAGGTTGCCGTGCTAGAAGCATATCGTAAACACGTCGCAGAACGTGCTTCAGAGGGCGTAGTCCCTAAGCCATTAGATGCCCAACAAGTGGCACAGCTAGTCGAATTGGTAAAGAATCCACCAGCAGGTGAAGAAGCATTTATTCTCGATCTACTTGAAAACCGTATCCCACCGGGTGTAGATGAAGCCGCATACGTTAAAGCGGGTTTCTTAGATGCTGTCGCAAAATGCGAAATAGCATCTCCTATCTTATCGTCTCAGCGCGCAGTTGAGCTGCTTGGCACGATGCAAGGTGGTTATAACATCGAGCCGCTAATTGCTCAGTTAGATAATGATGCGCAAGCCCCACTTGCCGTTAAAGCATTGTCACATACACTTTTGATGTTTGACTCTTTCCACGATGTAGTGGACAAAATGCAAGCGGGTAACGACTACGCTAAGCAAGTCGTCCATGCTTGGGCTGATGCTAAATGGTTCCTATCTCGCCCCAAGCTTGCCGAGAAAATCTCTCTGACCGTATTTAAAGTATCGGGTGAAACCAACACCGATGACTTGTCTCCAGCACCAGATGCATGGTCACGCCCTGATATTCCATTGCATGCACTCGCGATGCTTAAGAATGCTCGGGACGGCATTGTGCCTGATGAAGCTGGCGTAGTGGGCCCAATCAAAGAGATTGAATCACTAAAGACTAAAGGCTTCCCACTGGTTTATGTCGGTGATGTTGTGGGTACCGGTTCTTCACGTAAATCTGCAACCAACTCCGTGCTGTGGTTCATGGGAGATGATATCCCGAATGTACCTAATAAGCGCGCTGGTGGTTTCTGTTTAGGTGGCAAGATTGCCCCAATCTTCTTCAACACCATGGAAGATGCAGGTGCACTACCGATTGAGCTAGATGTTAGCAAGATGGAGATGGGCGATGTTATCGACATCTATCCATATGAAGGCATCGTTAAGCGTCATGGCACTGATGAAGTGATTTCACAGTTCTCTCTAAAGACAGATGTGTTGATGGATGAAGTGCGTGCGGGTGGCCGTATTCCATTGATTATCGGTCGTGGCCTAACCGATCGTGCTCGTGAAACGCTAAACCTTGAAGCATCAACTGAGTTTGTTCGTCCAAAGGATGTGGCAGACACGGGTAAGGGCTTCACCCTTGCGCAGAAGATGGTGGGTAAGGCATGTGGCGTTACCGGTATTCGCCCTGGCCAATATTGTGAACCTAAGATGACCTCTGTTGGCTCTCAAGATACTACCGGTCCTATGACGCGTGATGAGCTTAAAGATTTAGCTTGTCTTGGTTTTAGTGCCGATTTGACCATGCAGTCTTTCTGTCACACAGCGGCTTATCCAAAGCCAGTTGACGTGAACACGCACCACACACTGCCAGATTTCATCATGAATCGCGGTGGTGTTTCACTACGTCCTGGTGACGGTGTTATTCACTCTTGGTTAAACCGCATGCTACTGCCTGATACCGTGGGTACGGGTGGTGACTCTCATACGCGCTTCCCAATCGGTATCTCGTTCCCTGCAGGTTCTGGCCTTGTGGCGTTTGCTGCTGCAACAGGTGTCATGCCTCTTGATATGCCTGAATCAATCTTGGTTCGCTTTAAGGGTGAGATGCAGCCTGGTATTACATTACGTGACTTGGTACATGCGATTCCACATAAAGCCATTGAGATGGGACTGCTAACCGTTGAGAAGAAGGGTAAGATCAATGCCTTCTCGGGTCGCGTTCTAGAGATCGAAGGTCTTGAGCAGCTTAAAGTTGAGCAGGCATTTGAACTTTCAGATGCATCGGCTGAGCGTAGTGCGGCGGGCTGTACTATTAAGCTAGATAAAGAACCGATTATTGAATACCTAAACTCAAACATCGTCATGCTTAAGTGGATGATTAGCGAGGGGTATGGCGATCGTCGCACCATCGAACGTCGTATTACAGCGATGCAAGAGTGGTTAGCAACCCCAGAGCTAATGGAGGCGGACAGCGATGCTGAGTATGCTGAAGTTATCGAAATCGATTTGAACGAAATCAAAGAGCCTATTCTTTGTGCGCCAAATGATCCAGATGATGCCATCTTACTGTCTTCAGTGGTTAATACTAAGATCGACGAAGTATTCGTAGGTTCTTGTATGACCAACATCGGTCACTTCCGCGCGACGGGTAAGATGCTAGATAAGTTTGCATCGACGCTGCCAACACGTCTGTGGATCGCTCCACCGACCAAGATGGATCGCGATCAGCTTACTGAGGAAGGCTACTACGCCATCTTCGGACGCGTGGGCGCTCGAATTGAGATCCCGGGTTGTTCATTGTGTATGGGTAACCAAGCACGTGTTGCCGAAGGTGCGACTGTAGTTTCAACATCTACACGTAACTTCCCGAACCGTCTAGGTACAGGTGCTAACGTATACTTAGCCTCGGCAGAGCTCGCGTCCGTCGCTGCGCTACTGGGTCGTCTACCATCACCTGATGAATATCAGACATACGCGAAAGAGTTAGATGCGACTGCAGCCGACACTTACCGTTACCTGAGCTTCGATAAGATAGCATCGTACACGGCAAAAGCTGACGAAGTGATTTTCCAAACGGCGGTTTAAGCCTGATTGATACACTGAAGTTGATGCTCTGAAATAGAAAAACTAAAAAGGCCTGCTAATTAGCAGGCCTTTTTGTTAATTCATTTTAAATTTTTGCGAGGACCTAGGACCTTCTATAGCGCCTAGAAGCTTTAAGAATGCTTCGCGTGCAACACTTCTAGCAGTTTATCCTCAAGTTCAAAACGTGTTTCCATTGCGTGACCAAGAGATGACAGATCTTTATCTAAATGAAATAGTACTTGCTCATCTTCGGCTTCGGTATATTTGTCGTTGAAGTCGAGTGCAGTATCTGTGGTTTCGCTAATTTGCGGGACTAATTGCTGTGCGAGTTCTTGACTTGAAGAGCCATTCTTTTCACAGGCTGTGACGACTTGATCGTAAATTTCAAAATGGCCTTCTGACACATAATCCATTAATTGGTCACAAAACTGTTTTACGGAAGCAAAGGCGGGCAGTGACTTATCAGTTACCTCATACGGCGGGATCCCTGCAATCTGGCAATAGTTAATAAGCAGGTTGCGCCGATTATTTAACCATTGATCTATAAGAGTATTTGAGCCGCCCCATTTTTGTTCGGCTTTCTCTAGGTTTCTTAGCATGATCTTCCCCGTTAAAAATCCATCTCTGTATCTCTAATGTAGGGGAAAAATGTGGTTTTGATCAACCATTTTTGATCGATTTATGAGGAAATACTAAATGGACATACCAGCGAAAGGGATGTAAACGAAACGTTATAAAATAAAATGCCCAGCGATAGAAATCTATCGCTGGGCGAGTAAAGTTTGTAGCGGGCTCGATGTGACGAGCTTCTTGATTGTTCTTGCTAGCGCAGACTTTTTATACCAAAGCTAGCACCTTGGTGCAACTTTTTTCTTCCACATTGCGAGTCATACAGCTTAGGTTAAGCCAAGTTGTGAATCTATTTCACGTTTTCAATTAAAGCTGTGAACTATGATTTGTAGCCTGAAAATTTTACTGCTTAATCGGTTAATAATGTTAACTACCTCAGAGTTGGCGGAATTTGTCGCGTTATCTGTCACATTATTTTACGGATTCAGGTTACTTTATTAACGTAAATGCTAAACTACTGCCCCAAGCGGATATCACTATAAGTTTAGGAATCAAGCCAAATGGCAGAATTAAAGAATGATCGTTATTTACGTGCGTTATTAAAACAGCCTGTCGACAGAACTCCTGTCTGGATGATGCGTCAAGCAGGTCGTTATCTTCCAGAATATAAAGCCACCCGCGCAGAAGCTGGCGACTTCATGTCTCTTTGTAAGAACCAAGATTTAGCCTGTGAAGTGACTCTTCAGCCACTACGTCGCTATGATTTAGACGCAGCAATCCTGTTCTCTGATATTCTTACAGTGCCAGATGCAATGGGCTTAGGCCTGTACTTCGAAACTGGTGAAGGCCCACGTTTTGAACGTCCTACAGACACCATCGATTCAATCAAAAAGCTTTGCATCCCAGATCCAGAAGATGAGCTTGGCTACGTAATGCGTGCTGTAAGCACTATTCGTCGTGAGCTTAAAGGTGAAGTACCATTAATTGGTTTCTCTGGTTCACCTTGGACACTAGCGACTTACATGGTTGAAGGCGGTTCTAGTAAGGCGTTTGAAAAGATTAAGAAGATGGCTTACGAAGAGCCAGCAACTTTGCATATGCTGCTTGATAAGCTAGCAGACTCTGTGACGCTATACCTGAATGCTCAGGTTGCTAACGGTGCACAATCTCTTATGATCTTCGATTCATGGGGTGGTGCGCTTTCTCACCACGCATACCGTGAATTCTCACTACGTTACATGCAGAAAATCGTTGATGGCCTAACTCGCCATGCAGACGGTCGCCAAGTACCAGTGACTCTGTTCACTAAAGGTGGCGGACTATGGCTTGAGTCTATGGCTGAAACTGGCTGTGACGCACTAGGTCTAGACTGGACTGTTGATATCGGTGATGCACGTCGCCGTGTTGGTCATAAAGTTGCCCTACAAGGTAACATGGACCCATCAGTACTTTACGGTACACCAGAGCGCATTCATCAAGAAGTGGATCAAATCCTGTCTTCTTATGGTGAAGGTACTGGCCATGTATTTAACTTGGGCCACGGTATTCACCAGCACGTTGATCCTGAGCGCGCGGGCTCGTTTATCAACTCAGTACATGAGCTATCGGCTAAGTACCACAAGTAATCAACTAGCATAAACGCTAAGCGATTAAATAAAGGCTCAGTTTACTGGGCCTTTATTGTTTCTGTGGTTTAGCAAAGTCGTTTCAGCTGGATACCGCTTGGGTATCACAAAGCGCTAAACTCTCGCTAAGCGTTCAAATCTTTAGAAGCATCATTTTTGGCGATTCAGCATGGTCGATGATGAGATCCAATAAAGATAATGAGTTTGTTGATGTTTTTATCAACGCCTGTGCACATACTAGGTATTATCTGCTGCCGAAATGGGGTACTTTGCTAACGCAAACCAAGTTATAGCCAGAGTTACTGGCGGGTTTTGAATTAGAGAAGTTGACCTCAGATGCAAATTGGTAAGAAAGCTGTCTTAGTGATATTTGGGATCTGTATCCCCCTCCTAGTTGCTGCCAGCTTTATAGCAATAAGCTGGCTACATAGCGAAGTTGACGCTATACGTAGCTATGTCATAGAAAAAGAGCTCGAGAGTATTCAGTCAAGAATAGACCGAGATCTCGAACGTTTTCAGCTTCAGCTGGAGACTTCATCGCTTCATCCTCAATCGGGTGTACCCATCTCATTATTACCAGAAATAACCGTGTTTGGCAGCACACAAGTTCAGCAAGTTATTGACGGTAAATTTCAGCCCATTGATAAATCAAAGCCAATGGAGCCAATGTTACCCACGGCGCTGCTTGCGAGCAAACAGACTAAGTCTGGGGTGTATTTTGACAGCAGGCAAGCCGTAGGTTATGTCATCGGCATACAAGCAGAGAGCGACATTAGGCCTGAGCGTTTAGTGCTAATTAGTCGGCTCACCGATAACTATCTTGCGACATTAGGTCTCGCTGACTTTGCCACCAAGATTGAGATTGAAGCAGGAAGTGCCAAGCATGGGGGGGGGTTACGGGGTAATACCGTCATCGCTCAATTGAATGTTCCTGCTCTTTTAAATCAAGAGCAGGCGCATCTATCTATTACCTTCTCGAATCAATTCTTTTCGGGGATGACAAGGCTGTACAGCGCACAGACGTTCGGGCTATTGGGGCTTGTTTCTGTATTACTGCTATTGGTATTTTTCTGGCTTAGATCCGCCGTGATTAGGCCTTTAAACCAGCTTTCAGAACAAGTTTTGAGTCTAGAACCCAACTCAAAAGACCGACAATATATTAAGAGTGCTGGTGATAATGAGTTAAGCCAAGTTACTAAGAATATTAATCAGCTACTAGAGAGGCACTATCGACAAGAGAAGCTCTCTCAAGTCACTTTAGAGTCTATTACTGACATGGTTATTTTGACTGACATTCATTATAACGTCAGTTATATCAACCCGTATGCAGAGCACCTACTAAAACTCAGCAATGAGCAAGCACAGGGTAAGAAGCTTCATGAGCTATTACCGGGTAATCAAAGTTTAAACAATAAGATTACCACCTTTATGCAAAGTTCATCGCTTAGTATTGATTCGATACGCTTGCGCCTAAATATCGATAGCCCCAAGTTAATGAGTGGCACCTTCGGTCACTTTTGTAACCATTCAGGGGACATTATTGGTGCGGTGCTGGTATTGAAAGACACGACTCAAGAAGTCTTATTAAAGCAGCAACTACAGCGACAAGCGTATTTAGATCCCGTTACAGGTCTGCTTAACAGGGCGGCTTTTGAAGAGCGGCTTGTTGGTTATGCTCAATCATCTCAGTTTATAGCGGTAGTTTATTTCGATCTGGAGCAATTCAAATTAATCAATGATTCTTGTGGCCACAATGCAGGTGACAAGATGCTTAGTAAAGTGGCTAAGGCGATTGAATCTAGTTTATCGAGCAATATGCTCTTGGGGCGCATAGGGGGAGATGAGTTTGGCTTGATTATTAAAGACAGCTCTGCCCTTGCTGTTGCAAAGTTGATTAAGAAGATTATTGCCAGTGTGGGTTGCCAATCGATCGAGCATAACGACACCAGCTATCGTGTTGGCTTGAGTGCCGGGGTGGCCTTGGCGCGCTTTAATCAACAAACTGATGCTCTAGAGCTACTAAAAGATGCCGATATCGCCTGTCTTGCTGCAAAGCGTAAGGGCAGCAATCAAGTGCACTTCTATGATAGTCGCGATAAAGACCTAAGCTATCAACGTAATGCGCCTAAATGGGCGGTTAGAATTGTACAGGCGATTGAGCATAATGAACTCATTCTCTACTATCAAAAGATAAAGTGTCTTTCTTCTCATAGCCATAGGCAGCGTCTTGAAATATTACTCAGGATCCAAGATGCGGGGGGAAGAATTCTACCCCCTGCACAATTTATTGCTGCTGCGGAACGCTTTAAGTTGATTGTTGAAGTAGATAAAGAGGTCATCAGAAAGACCTTCTTGTGGCTGTCTTTAAATGAGCAGGTTTGGAGTGATCATTGTCTATCAATTAACTTGTCAGGTAATAGCCTTGGGGCAGAAGGTATGATTGACTTTATTTTGCTACAGCAAAAGCGTTTTGGGATCCCGAGTAGTTGCGTTTGCTTCGAGATCACTGAAACGAGTGCGATTCAAAACCACAGTCGCGCGTTGAAGATGATTGCAGATCTACGTCGGCGAGGCTTTGCTTTTGCCCTAGATGATTTTGGTAGTGGTTTTGCTTCATACGGCTATCTTAAAGAGATGCCTGTCGATTATGTCAAGATTGACGGCTGCTTCGTTAAAAACTTAGCCAGTAATGCCAAAGACTATGCCATCGTTAAATCAGTCAACGATGTTTGCCGCGTGATGGGGATAGAAACCGTTGCAGAGTTTGTGGAAAACCAAGAGATTATTGATAGACTCGAAGTCATAGGAGTTAATTATGCTCAAGGATACGGTATAGGCCGACCTCAAGCATTAGACTCCTATCAAAGTGAAACCGTCTCTGAACAAGTTATGGCTACTTATTGAGATGCTTAACAATCGCCTCAGTCGCTTCGGCTTTGGTTGCTTTCTCTGCACTGGCCTCAATGTGAGCCGTAGCGTTGTGGCCAGTCATATTTTCTGCAATATGCAGCCAGTCTGGGTGCCAGTAAAAAGATGACCCTGAAAGAGTGTCCCAGTTGTGAACGCCAGATGTTTCACCTTGATAGATAAGATCGCCAATGGAATATTTCATAGTTAACCCCTGATGTTTAAGTTTAATTCTTTGAAATCTTGTAGCGTAAATCACTCACTTCGCACTTTATGAGTTCAATTGCTGATCTATTTAGAATGCGCCTTCGAATAATGAGTTTGTGTTACCTATGTCACAAAACTGTTGATTGCTTGATGGTAACGATAGATTGTCGGCAAGAGTCAGAGAAGCTGAGAGTCATTACAGGCATAAAAAAGCCCTGTGCTAACAGGGCTCATAATCGGAGTTAGCTGTAAGGTTAGTTAACCTTCGCCATTTTCACGAGCAATCGCGCGGTATGCAATGTCGGTGCGGAAAATGTCGGTTCTGTTAAGTTATAACAGCCATCATCCCAATAGTTTTTAGTTAGTTAACCTTCGCCATTTTCACGAGCTATTGCGCGGTATGCAATGTCGGTGCGGAAGTAGGCATCATCCCAATGGACAGCATCCACTAAAGCGTAAGCTGATTGCTGTGCTTCAGTCACTGTATTACCCAGTGCTGTCGCACATAATACGCGGCCGCCATTAGTCACCACGAGTCCCTCTTTCATACAGGTTCCCGCATGGAACACTTTTGCATGATTGTTACCTAAAGTCAGGCCTTCAATTACATCATGCTTACGGTATGCATCAGGATATCCGCCAGCGGCTAACACAACGCCGACGGCCGCACGGTCATCAAACTCCGCAGTGACTTGGTCAAGCTCGCCGCGAGTCGAGGCTAAGCAAAGCTCAACGATGTCTGATTGTAGGCGCATCATAATCGGCTGCGTCTCAGGGTCACCAAAGCGACAGTTGTACTCAAGCACTTTAGCGCTGCCATCAGGTGAAATCATCAGGCCTGCGTATAGGAAACCTGTGTAGACGTTGCCTTCAGCTGCCATGCCATCAACGGTTGGGCGAATAACGTGCTCGATAGTCCAGTCGTGAACCGCTTGGGTCACAACGGGGGCTGGTGAGTATGCGCCCATGCCGCCAGTGTTGGGACCATGATCGCCGTTATCGCGCGCTTTATGATCTTGGCTGGTGGCCATAGCAAGAATGTTCTTACCATCCACCATCACGATAAAGCTGGCTTCTTCACCTCTGAGGAACTCCTCGATAACCACGCGAGAACCCGCTTCACCGAACTTGTTACCTGCCAGCATATCTTCGATAGCGGCATCGGCTTCAACTTGGTCTGCTGCGATGATCACGCCTTTACCTGCCGCTAGGCCATCGGCCTTAATCACGATAGGGAAACCCGTTAAGCCAGTAACTTGAGTCACATAGGCTTTAGCGGGAGCTATCTCGGTAAAGTTTGAGTAAGCCGCAGTAGGGATATTGTGACGCGCTAAGAAGTCTTTGGTGAAAGCTTTAGACGATTCTAGCTGCGCGGCGCCTTTGGTTGGGCCAAAGATAGGTAGGCCAGCTTCGTTAAAAGCATCAACCACACCCAGTGCCAACGGCACTTCTGGGCCAACTATGGTGATCGCGACTTTTTGCTCTGTCGCAAACGCCACCAATGCCGAGATCTCTTCAACATTAATCGCTACGTTTTCAAGCTTTGGCTCTAATGCCGTACCAGCGTTGCCCGGAGCAACAAAGACGGTTTCAACTTGTGTCGATTGCGCCGCTTTCCATGCCAATGCATGTTCACGACCGCCGCCACCTATAATCAATACTCTCATTTTTTAATCCTTAATCGCTTCTTCATCGGTCCTTGAACGGCATCAAACATACTCATGTATTGGCATACACTCCGTGTGTTTTCTTTGCTCAATAACCGATGACTTTGCGCTAAACGTTAAAAATCAATTTTTAGAAGCTTGAGGCAAAATTCCTAGGACCTAGAACCTAGAACCTAGAACCTAAAGCTTCATACAAATTAATGACGGAAGTGACGCATACCGGTAAATACCATTGCCATGCCGTGCTCATCTGCTGCTGCGATGATCTCTTCATCGCGGATAGAGCCGCCTGGCTGGATGATGCAGCTGATGCCAGCTTCTGCTGCAGCGTCGATACCATCACGGAATGGGAAGAACGCGTCTGACGCCATCACAGAGTCTTGTACTTCTAGCCCTTCGTCAGCCGCTTTAATGCCGGCAACTTTAGCGCTATAAACTCGGCTCATTTGACCTGCGCCAACACCGATAGTCATGCTGTTTTTGGCGTAGACAATCGCGTTTGATTTAACAAACTTAGCCACTTTCCAGCAGAACATCAGATCTTTCATTTCGCTTGCCGTTGGCTGACGCTTAGAAACCACCTTAACATCATCGATTCCAACCATGCCCTGGTCACGGTCTTGCAGGAGCAGGCCGCCATTAACGCGCTTATAGTCTAAGCTGGTGGTCTTGCTTGCCCACTGTCCGCACTCGAGTACACGTACGTTGGCTTTAGCGGCAATAACGTCACGTGCCGCTTGGCTGACTTTAGGGGCAATGATCACTTCAACAAATTGACGTTCAACGATTGCGCTTGCGGTTGCTGCATCTAATTCGCCGTTAAAGGCGATGATGCCACCAAAGGCTGAGGTTGGGTCAGTCTGGAATGCACGGTTGTAGGCTTCAAGTAGATTTTCACCAATCGCCACGCCACATGGATTAGCGTGCTTAACGATTACACAAGCTGGCTCGTCGAACTCTTTTACGCACTCAAGTGCAGAGTCGGTATCGGCGATGTTGTTATAAGAAAGCGCCTTACCTTGTAACTGAACTGCGGTAGCAACAGAGGCTTCATCAAGATGAGTGTCAACATAGAAAGCGGCGGTTTGATGGCTGTTTTCGCCATAGCGCAAGTCTTGCTTCTTCACTAACTGCGTGTTGTAAGTACGTGGGAACTTAGAGTCTTCATGGCACTCATCTTTGCTGTGTGCTGGCACTTTAGTACCGAAGTAGTTAGCAATCATGCCATCGTATGCTGCTGTGTGCTCAAACGCGGCAATCGCTAAGTCAAAGCGAGTCTCAAGCGTGGTGCTACCTTGGTTCGCTTGCATCTCGGCAATCACGCGACCGTAGTCGTTAGCGTTAACAATGATGGTAGTGTCTTTGTGGTTTTTAGCGGTAGAGCGAACCATCGTTGGGCCACCGATATCGATGTTCTCGATAGCGTCGGCAAGAGTACAACCCTCAGCTGCTACAGTTGCTGCGAACGGATACAAGTTAACCGCCACCAAGTCGATCGGCTTGATGTTGTTTTGTTCCATTACGATTTCGTCGATACCACGACGCGCTAAAATACCGCCATGCACTTTAGGGTGCAGGGTTTTAACGCGGCCATCCATGATCTCTGGGTGACCAGTATAATCTGATACTTCAATGACTGGCACGCCATTATCAGCCAGCAGGCGTGCGGTGCCACCAGTAGAAAGTAGCTCAACACCTTGAGCATGCAGCGCTTGTGCAAACTCTAGGATTCCGGTTTTATCTGAAACGCTTAACAGCGCGCGACGAATAGGTCTGGCATTATTCATTGTAGGTACAGGGTCCAGTAGTTATTTTTAAGGATCTTTCGGAAAACAGAACAGTCTCATCCTCTTTAACGGCTAATACTGCTTTCCAAAAGTCCCTCAAGTTTTTACTCTCCCGTCACGGCGCGCGTATTTTAACGTAAATTTCTACGTGGCGGTGTTTTTTTCTGCGCGATTTCACAATACGTTCAGCAGAACAAGCTTTCTTGTTTATTTAAGCGCAGAATAACCCTTGACCTTGGATACAACTCCAAGGTTTATACTTTAGAAATTCAAGCGAGTAAATCAGACCAATTTGAAGATTTACTCTCTGATGTCGATATTAAATTCAAGGTTGATTTGGAGCTGGCATGTATCGAATAGGTGAGCTTGCACAACAGTGTGAAGTGAAGACCGATACCTTAAGGTTTTATGAAAAGCATGGCTTGTTGTCGCCATCGTCTCGTACCGATTCCGGTTACCGGATCTATACCGAGGCCGATGCCCAGCGTTTACGCTTTATTTTGCGTGCTAAAGCGGTGGGTTTTACCTTAGCGGAGATCACTGAGCTGCTGTCTATTGAGCTAGATAGGTCTAATTGGGCCTGCGCCGATGTGAAGGGCTTAGTCGATGTTAAACTTGCTAATGTTGAAGCGAAAATTGCCGAGCTAAACCATTTTCAATTGTCACTGCAGCGCCTATCTCAGGCCTGTTGTGGTGGTCCTGAAAGCGCAGAGCACTGTTCGATTCTTGAAGCATTGGAGTCGAATACCGACAGCATCCGCTGTGAAAATGACAAGCATCGTCACGGTGAGCAAGAGTTCACTAAGACCTGCAGTGATAAATCGATAGCTAAATCGATAACGAAGAAAACACACGAGAAGTAGTTATGTTATTTGAAAACTTTATTGAGCTGTTTCTAGAGTCCGCGCCTTGGTTGTTACTGGGCTTAGTATTAGCAGGCATGTTGAAAATGTTCGTGCCAATGGTCTGGATGCAAAAGCAGCTAGGCGGTCACGGTTTTAAAACCACGGTTAAGGCTGCGATACTTGGCGCACCTTTACCCCTGTGTTCTTGTGGGGTTATTCCTGCGGCAGTGGGCTTGCGTCGTAGCGGTGCATCGAAAGCCGCGACAACTTCATTTTTAGTGTCTACGCCTGAAACTGGTGTGGATTCGGTGACAGTTTCATATGTACTTCTCGGTCCATTTATGGCGATAGTGAGACCGATTGCGGCGGTGATCAGTGCCATCGTAGCGGGCTTATTGGTTGGTCGTGATGACGATGATGGAAAGCCTGTTGTTAGTGAGCAGGCTAAGGCAGGAGCCGCCCCAAAATCTGAGTCTGCCGCATCTTGCTGTAGCAGTAAAAAATCAGCGCCAAAAGTGGAGCCCGTTGCCTCATGTTGTAGCAATAACAAGGGCGAGGCTAAAGTGGAGCCAGTAGCTTCATGTTGTAGTAGCAAAAAAGTTGAGTATAAAGCAGAGAAAGCATCGTGCTGCTCAAGTAAAAAAGCACCAGCTGTTGAGGCCGTAGTTGCTGAAAAGTCATCCTGTTGTAGCAGTAAAAAAGCCGAGTCTTCCAGCCATGTACATGGTCAGGCTGACACTGAAGCGGAAGGCTGCTGCGAGTCCACCAGAGATATCGCCACAGAATTAAAGGGCACCTCTGTTATTAGCCGAATTGGTAAAGGTTTACATTATGCGGCGACCGATCTTGTGCGTGATACCACCATTTGGTTGTTGATAGGTCTATTCTTCGCTGCACTGGTACAAACTTACGTACCGGCTGACTTTATGGCGAAGTGGGGTGATGGCATACTCGCCATGCTAGTGATGGTGCTTATCTCTGTGCCTATGTATATCTGTGCGACGGCATCAACGCCTATCGCGGCAGGCCTGCTATTAGCGGGTGTATCTCCTGGTGCGGTATTGGTATTTATGCTGGCAGGTCCAGCAACGAACATTGCAACGCTTGGCGTGGTGACTAAAGAGCTCGGTAAGCGTGCGCTCTATGGCTATTTGGGCGGTGTATTAGGCGTGGCATTAGTGTCAGGCATATTGGTTAACTACTTAGTGGATACTTTTGGTTTTGTGGTGATGCCACAAATTGGTGAGCAGCATGAGTTATTACCGGCTGGCATCGTTTACACCTCTGGTGTGATACTTGCGATACTAATGGCTAAAGTCTTCTTGGATAAGCTTCCTAAAAACTGGTGGCGCCGAGATTGCTGTTCATAAATAGAATTATACTGATTGGTATTAAACAACCTTTGCAGGGAGTTGTTTGGTAAGGTAAAAGGCACTCATTTGAGTGCCTTTTTGTTTTTGGGCTAATATGTGATGAGTGCTGGTGATGAGTCTAACTGGCAATAGCCAGCTATATAGTCAATCACGCGAACAAAAGGACCTGTCATGAAAAAACGCTTAGTTAGTCTGTTTCTCACCTTCGCTATGATAGCTTGTTCCGAGCCGTCTAAACTGGACGTCGACGGCAACCTTGTTGAAGGTTTTGTCGAAGGCGTGCATTACCGCACTTTAGCAACACCGATCCCTGCTAGTAATGATGATATTTCGGTAACCGAGTTTTTCTGGTACGGCTGTCCCCATTGTCAGCTTTTTGAAAAACCACTACACGATTGGGAGAAAACCATGGCTGATGGCGTCACCTTAGTGCAGTCGCCAGCGGTGTGGAGTGAGGCCATGAAGCTACATGCCAAAGTGTTTTTCATTGTGCAGCAGATGGAAAATATGCAGCAGGTGCACGCCGCGCTTTTTGAAGAAATAGTTGGCCTTCGGGAAGTGAGAGACCTAAATGAACAGCAAGCAAAGCTTGGCGTATTCTTAAGTGGTTATGGCTTAACGCAGCAGAAGTTTAACGAGAAACTCAATTCGGCAGATATCATCTCTAAGCTTAAGCAAGCGATACAGCTGATGTCATCGGCTGAGATCAATGGCACGCCAACCATCTTAGTCAATGGCCGCTATATCGTGCTGAATGACTCGGCTAGTTCGGCCAAGCAGGTGATGGATATCGCCAGCTATTTAGTTGAACTGGAAAAAGCTAGGCTCGCCAATCCCTAATACTAACCAAACTCTTGGCTCATAAATTAAGCCATTCTGGTTGAAAAATCACCACCAACCAAGTTGGAAAATTCAGAAATAGCATGGTTAGTTGAACAGCGGTTTAAATTTACTCAACGGCAAATCACTCTATTTTTAGGCCTGACAGATCATTGCGTTCATAATGCAATGGTTTTAGGTGTGCCATATTGTCTAAGCTTGACCCGCTAACTGCTAACATAAAGATAGCCTGAGCCTGTTATTAAAAAGCGGTTATCGCGCAACCTGCCTAATTATCTTTTGCTAGACCTGCTCTCATGCCCCCTTATGTAGATCGCTATCTGTTTCCTCTTAAATCTATTTAACATCTAATTCGCATTGCTGTTGAGACATACTGTCCATTGGTGGTGCGTCATTGTGTCTCTTTGGTGTCAATTATGGTTTCGCCGGATTTGCTCTGGTTTTAAGTGTTCTTTTAGCGTGCTTATGGTTGATTGTTTTTCATGGTGTCATTATTTTGGTGTTTTATTTTGTTGTGATTTTAGTGTGATCCACGTCGTGTGTTATAAATTGTTCGTATAGCTGACTTTAGGGATAATCCTCTCGCGTTAATTAACCTTTGTTTAGCTTGCGGGTAAGTAGCACAAGTTGGACTAAAAGTGGATTAACGGAAAAACCAAAACTACATGCCGAGATGAGTTAGTCGGTCAGAGTAGAAAATACTAATTGTGTGAGGGTGATATGGACAGACGACAGTTTTTTAAACTGTGTGCCTGCGGAGCGACCACATCGGCAATATCAGCGCTGGGACTAATGCCCGGCACTGCGATGGCGGCGCCTCGTGAGTACAAGTTGTTGAGAGCAAAAGAGACCCGCAATAACTGCTGTTATTGTTCAGTGGGTTGTGGCTTGCTGATGTACAGCAATGGCAGTAACGGCAAAAATGCCGAACAAGCAATTTTCCACATTGAAGGCGACGCTGACCATCCGGTTAACCGCGGCGCATTATGCCCTAAAGGTGCAGGATTGGTGGACTATGTAAATAGCCCTAATCGTAACCATTTCCCTGAAGTGCGTGAGGCTGGTTCTAACGAGTGGAAACGCATTAGCTGGAATGAAGCATTTGGTCGTATCGCGCGTTTAATGAAAGATGACCGCGATGCAAACCTAATTGAAAAGAACAGTGACGGTACCACAGTAAACCGTTGGTTGAGCACAGGCATGATGACCTCGTCTGCACAGCCAAACGAGGGTGGTTTTATCACTCATAAGTTTGCTCGTTCTCTTGGCCTAGTGGCCATCGACACTATTGCGCGTAACTGACACTCCCCAACGGTAGCAAGTCTTGCTCCAACATTTGGGCGCGGTGCCATGACCAACCACTGGATCGATATTAAGAACGCAAATGTCGTGGTGATCATGGGCGGTAATGCCGCCGAAGCACATCCTGTCGGTTTCGGCTGGGTTACAGAAGCAATGGAACACAATAACGCCAAATTGGTGGTTGTTGATCCACGTTTTAACCGCAGTGCTGCATTAGCTGACTGTTATGCTCCACTTCGTAGTGGTACTGATATCGCATTCCTTTTAGGTCTATGTCGATACCTTATTGAGACTAAACAAATTAACTACGACTATGTCAAAGCGTATACCAACGCTAGTTACATAGTGCGCGATGATTACGAATTCAATGAAGGTCTATTTAGTGGTTTTGATGATAAGAGCCGCACTTACGACAAAGAAACCTGGTACTACGAATTAGATGAAGATGGCTACGCTAAAGTCGATGACACTTATGAGCACCAACGTTGTGTGTGGAACTTATTAAAGCATCATGTCGATCGCTATGACTTTGAAACGGTTAGTAATATTACCGGTACGCCCGTTGAAGATTATGAGAAAGTTTGTGCGCTTATTGGTAGCACTCACGTTCATAATAAAGCGGCGACATTCTTGTACGCACTAGGATGGACTCACCATACCAAAGGCGCACAGAACATCCGTTCTATGGCGTTGGTACAGTTGCTGCTGGGTAATATCGGCGTGTTGGGTGGCGGTGTAAACGCACTTCGTGGTCACTCAAACGTACAGGGCGCAACCGATATGGGACTGCTATGCCAGAACCTGCCGGGCTATTTGAAGCTGCCAAATGATAACGATACAGACTTAGCCACATACCTTGAAAACTATACGCCTAAAGCGTTGCGTCCAGGCCAAACTAACTATTGGTCTAACTATCCTAAGTTCTTTATCTCACAGATGAAGAGTTTCTGGGGCGAGAATGCAACCGCGGCGAATAACTTTGGTTATGACTGGTTACCTAAGTGGGACTTGCAGTACGACTATACAAAACATATCGACATGATGTACCACGGTCAGGTTAACGGCTACTTTGTGCAAGGGGTTAACGCGATTAACTCTATGCCAAACCGTAATAAAACCTTGGCTGCATTGTGCAAGCTTAAGTACTTAGTGGTGATGGATCCGTTAGCGACTGAAACTTCGGTGTTCTGGAAAAAAGCTGGCGAATACAACAATGTTGACCCAAGCGATATTCAGACTCAAGTGTTCCGCTTACCTACGACGTTATTTGCCGAAGAAGAAGGCTGTATCGTTAACTCGGGTCGCTGGATGCAGTGGCATTGGAAGGGCGCGAATCCACCGGGCGAATCTAAGCCAGATGCTGAGATCCTATCGGGGATCATGATGCAGCTGCGTGAGCTTTATAAAGCCGAAGGTGGGGTATTACCTGAGCCGATTGATGCGGTGAAATGGGACTACCATAATCCACATACACCACATGGCGAAGAAGTGGCAAAAGAGCTTAACGGTATCGATCTTAAAACAGGTAAGCAGCTAGATAGCTTTAGCCAGTTAAAAGATGACGGTAGTACTTCATGTGGTTGCTGGATCTACTCGGGTAGTTGGACTGAGCAGGGCAACATGATGGCCCGCCGTGATAACTCTGATACCTCAGGTAAGGGTATTACACCGGGTTGGGCATTCTCGTGGCCAGCAAACCGCCGCGTACTCTATAACCGTGCATCTTGTGATGTTAACGGTAAGCCATGGGATCCAAGTCGCGTCATCGTTGAATGGACCAATGGTAAGTGGCATGGCATCGATGTGGGTGACTTCAATATGAAGTTATCGCCAAAAGAGTCGGCGCATCCGTTCATCATGCAGCCTGAGGGTGTGGGCCGATTCTTCGCGCTAAAAATGTTAGCTGAAGGACCATTCCCTGAACATTACGAGCCAATGGAGACGCCTATCGGCACCAACCCATTGCACCCGAACGTGATCAGTAACCCTGCGGTTCGCATGCTACCTGGCGTGGCCGAAACGCTTGGTTCACATAATGAGTTCCCTTATGTGTGTACCACTTACTCATTAACAGAGCACTTTAACTTCTGGACGATTCACTGTCGTTTAGCGGCTATCTCTATGCCTGAAACTTTTGTTGAGCTGGATGAAATTCTGGCAGCGGCGAAGGGTATTAACAATGGTGATTGGGTCAAGGTTAGCTCTAAGCGTGGTAGCTTGATGACCAAGGCTTTGGTGACTAAGCGTCTACAACCACTCAAGGTTAACGGGCAGATGGTGCATACGGTTGGCTTGCCACGTCATGGTGGCTATAACGGTCTAACTCGTAGAAGTTCTAGCTGTAACGTACTGACCACTGAAGTGGGTGATGCTAATACTCAAGCACCTGAATATAAAGCGTTCCTAGTGGATATTACTAAGGCTGAGGGAGTGTAATCATGTCTGCTCAAGATATTATTTTAAGCTCTGGTACATCAGAGCTCACCCCTGCTGCGCAGGTACGCCGCAAATTAAGCAAGGTGGCCAAGTTATTTGATGCCACTAAGTGTAGCGGCTGTAAAGCTTGTCAGGTTTCCTGTTCTGAATGGAATGACCTCAGAGCGCCAGTCGGCAGCTTCCAAGGTAGTTACCAGAACCCAATGGATCTGTCTTCAGAGTGCTGGACACTGATGAAGTACAACGAAATTGAGCAGGACAACAAGTTACGCTGGAACTTTACTCATAGTGCTTGCATGCATTGTGCTGATCCAGCCTGCTTAACGGCTTGCTCGACTAAAGGGGCGATTGTTCAGCGTGCTAACGGCGTTGTCGATTTTGAATCTGATAAGTGTACGGGTTGTGGTTACTGTGTATCGGCTTGTCCGTTCGATGTACCAAGACTCGACCCTATCGATCAAAAAGCCTACAAGTGCAGCATGTGCTCTGACCGTCTACAAGTTGGTCAAGAGCCAGCGTGTGTGAAGTCTTGTGTTACTGGGGCGCTTAAATACGGTACGCGTGAAGATATGTTGTTTATTGCAGACCTTCGAATTAAAGAACTGCATAAACAAGGCTTCACTAAAGCGGGTCTGTACAGTCCTGAGGGCGTGGGTGGCACTGGCATGATGATGATCTTGCATGATGTTAGCCAGCCTGAAAACTATGGCTTACCAGCCGATCCAAAAACAAGCGTGCCAGTGAAACTGTGGCAAGACGTGGTTAAGCCATTAGGTACAGCGGGTATTCTCGCGACCGTGGCGGTGGCCTGTCTACACCGTATCACTGTGGGCCGTAATATCGTCGAAGAAGATGAGCCGGCAGCGTTTGACCACACTCACTCAGACAAGTCAGATAAGGAGTAACACTCATGCATAAGCAGAATATGATTTTGCGTCATAAGTTGTTCGACCGCATCTGTCACTGGTTTGTGGTTGCCGCAGGTTTGGTGACATTCCTAACAGGCTTTGCATTCTTCTTCCCATCATTTCAATGGTTGGGATCGATTGCAGGTACGCCACAGATGGCGCGTTTTGTTCATCCGATTGCCGGTTTGCTGATGTGCTTACCGCTAATGCTGATGCTAGTGCGCTATTACCACCATAACAAGTGGGAAAAGAATGACCTGACATGGATGTTAGCGATTAAGGATGTGATGTTCGAAAACGAGGACAAGATCCCCGCTATCGGCCATTACAACCCAGGTCAAAAAGTGCTGTTCCGCACCTTCGTGGTGACCTCAATCGGCTTGACGATTACTGGTTTCATGATGTGGCAGCCTTACTTTGCCCCACACTTCGCGGCTATAACAATCCAGTGGGCCATTTTGATCCACGCAATCTGCGCAGTGATCATGTTGATCTTTGTGATTGTGCATTTTTGGATGGCCACTTGGGTGGAAGGATCGGTTGCTGGCATGTTGTACGGCTATGTGTCGCGGGCTTGGTGCAAGAAGCATCACCCTAACATGCTAAACGATCCTGAATTAAAGACTAATAAGCAGGAAAAACACTAATTATGAGCACAGCAATACTCGACGCCGAAAAGATCCCAACTCAGTCATTGGAGATCAAAACCGTGATCCCTGCTGATCCCAAAGCCGTTTATCAATTTAGGGCGCAGCGACTCGCCGAGTTAGCCGAGGAGTCTGGACTAGCAGAATACTTTGGCTTGCTCGAGCAGTTAGTTGGTGCTCAGCAAAAGGTAGCGGCACTGTATGGTGAGGCGGCAAAGAGCTGTTTTGGTCCAAAACCAAAGTTAGATCTAAGCCAAAGCCAGCCGATGGCGCAGCAGCACTTTGAGTGGGGCAACTATTGGCAGTCGGTATTGCTGGAGCTGATTAGTGAGTTAATGCCAAAAGTCAGTACTGACTTGCATGTGGTACTAAAGGAACTGGCTAAAGCTGAAGCCGATGTGTTGCAAGGTTATGCCAAGTCCATGCTTAGCGGACGCTTTGCCGAAGTACCCGCGCAGTACAGCCTATTTATTTGGGCGGCACTGTCGGTGTATTGGTCACATTGGGCGGTTGAAGTGGCACAAGGATTAGCTGACGCGGCACAGGCCCACAAACGATTATGTCCCGTTTGTGGCAGCCACCCTGTAGGCAGCGTGATCAAGGAAGTGCCGCGCACTGGACTGCGCTACTTGCATTGCAGCCTGTGTGAAACCGAGTGGCATGAAGTGCGCGCCGAGTGCACCTCATGTGGTGAAAGCAAAGGCGTGTTCCTATGGGCTGAAACCGAAACTAAGGCTGCTATTCGTGTTGAAAGCTGCGATACCTGTAAGGGTTATACCAAGATGTTCTTTACCGACATCAACCCTAGACTTGAGGTAGCGGCAGACGATTTAGCGACTCTGGTGATGGATAGCCATTTGGTTGAGCAAGGTTATAGTGCAACCACGGTTAACCCTCTGCTACTAGCTCATGAGCAAGAGCCTCAGCTAGAGAATGAGCCTCAGGAGTCTGTGGTTCAGCCTAAAGTGGGTAACATCCACTAGTCACTCCTAAGTAAGTCAAACAAGAGCCGTATTTCGGTGCGGCTCTTTTATTAACTGAGTTAAATCAACCCAGTTCAGTTAACTCGCTCAATTAACAAATTTTTATAACTCATTTTTTTATAAACAGACGACCAGACGAAGACCTATGACTCAAGCTATCAACTCAACCCAAGCCCTCTACCGTTGTTTACCTGCAATGGACAGTTTGCTACTGATACCTCAAGTGATACGTTTTACCGACCAACAGGGCAAGCCTTGGATTAAATCTTTATTAGCACAAATGCTCAAAGATGCGCGCCAGCAAATCGCAAAGAGTCGAAGCCTGCCAAGCTGGTGCTTGAATCAAACAAAGATAGTCACTGAGCTTGAGCGCAGGCTTGTTTTAGCCCTGCGCCAAAGTATGACGCCGGTTTTCAACCTCACTGGCACCATATTGCATACCAACTTGGGGCGTTCGCAGATGTGCGAAGCCGCTATCGATGCCGTGACTAAGGTGATGCGTCATCCGGTGCCGCTGGAGTTTGATATGGGCCAAGGTAAGCGTGGCCACCGTGATAGCGCAATATCGGCGCTTATTCATGAGCTTACAGGCGCACAGAGTTGCTGCATCGTTAATAATAATGCCGCTGCAGTGCTGTTGATGTTAGCCGCAACCTCGGCAGGCAAAGAGGTGATCGTCTCTCGCGGTGAACTGGTGGAGATTGGCGGCGCATTTCGTATTCCCGACATTATGGCGCAGGCGGGTTGCAAGCTGGTGGAAGTGGGCTGCACTAATCGTACTCACCTTAAAGATTACGCCGCAGCGATTACCGACAACACCGCCGCCATCATGAAGGTGCACACCAGTAACTATCATATCTCTGGTTTTACTAAGGTGACCGAAGAAGCTGAACTTGCCGCATTGTGCCAAGAGCGAGGCATCGCGCTCATCTCAGACCTTGGTAGCGGTGCACTCACCGACCTGTCGCGCTTTGGGCTATCAAAAGAGCCGATGCCGCAGCAGATGCTGAGCGATGGTGTTAACTTAGTGAGTTTTTCGGGCGATAAACTACTAGGTGGCCCGCAAGCTGGGTTAGTGGTTGGTGATTCAGAGTTAATCGCCAAGCTGCAAGCGCACCCACTCAAGCGGGCGCTGCGCTGCGACAAGATGACCTTGGCGGCACTTGAAGCCACCTTGATGCAATACCGTAACCCTGAATCATTAGATAGCCTGCTGCCGATCTTTAAAAAGTTATCGCGGCCACAGCCAGAGCTTGAGCAACTTGCAGAGCAACTGCTCATTGTCTGTACCGAGTTTTTATCCCATTTCAATGTGACGATTAAGGCAAGTCAAACCCAGGTGGGAAGCGGCTCTCAGCCCGATGTATTGCTGGATTCGGTATCACTTTGCTTTAGCCAAAAACCTGATAGTCAGTTAAGCCTGCAGCAACTCGATAGCCACTTTAAAACCGCTCAGATCCCGATCATCGGCCGCATTACCGCGAATCAGCTTTGGCTCGATCTGCGTGGGAGTGATAACGATGAACAACTGGCTCAGGTATTAGTACAGATAGCCGCCAATATCGCTGCGCAGTGCTCAGGAGTGAGCCAATGATTATCGTCACCTCTGGCCATGTAGATCACGGCAAAACAAGTTTAATTCAAGCACTAACCGGTACAGATGCCGACCGCTTACCGGAAGAGAAACAGCGTGGCATGACCATAGAATTGGGCTATGCCTTTATGGATTTGGCGGATGATAAACGTCTGGCCTTTGTCGATGTGCCGGGCCACAGTAAGTTTATCAATACCATGCTCGCAGGAGTGAGCTGCGCCAAGCATGCGCTATTGATTATCGCCTGTGATGACGGCGTGATGCCGCAAACCCATGAGCATTTAGCCATCTTACAGCTGCTTAATCTTGAGCACTTAATCGTGGTGCTGACCAAGCAAGATAAGGTTGACAGCGAACGCGTTGAGATTGTCAAACTTGAGGTGAGTGAACTACTCGCGCACCATCACAGGCAGAGTGTTATTTATGTGGTGTCAGCGCAGACAGGCTTTGGCATTACTGAGCTTAGCCTTGCCATTAAACTGCTGGCCGAAGCCCAAACAAAAACGCTGAATCAGTTAAGTGTAGAGTCTAGCTTTCGCATGGCGATCGACCGAGCCTTTAGCGTTAAAGGTGCAGGCCTTGTCGTCACCGGCACCGTGATTAGTGGGCAGGTGAGTCAGGGGCAAAGTCTATATCTTTCAGGGCAGCGTAAAGCGGTAAAAGTCAGAAGCCTACATAGCCAAGGTCGTGTCACTGATAAGGCGCATCATTGTCAGCGCGTGGCGCTTAACTTAACCGGAGTAGACCAACATCGGGGCGCCCAGCGCGGCGATTGGCTAACGGCACTTGAGCCTGCTGTTGCAGTTATTGAAGCGCCTAAGGTGATTTGCGGTGTGTTCGAATCCAGCTCTTCATTTAAGCACTGGCAAGCTGTGCAAGTGCACTTAGGTAATAGCCACACCACGGCTCGTCTTGGGTTATTGCAGAGCCTTGCCGACGGCAAAGCCTTGGTGGAACTTCAGTGTGAGCAGTCACTTCATTGCGTGGAACAAGACCGAATCATTGTGCGTGATAGTGCGGCTAAGACCACTCTAGGTGCGCTGCGAGTGTTAGATATTAATCCGCCAAAACGAGGCAAGCGTAGTCCTGAACGTTTGGCTTATATAGAGGCACTAAAAGAGTGCAGCTCAGTTAAGCGCAGCTTGCAAGTTCAAACACAAGATCACTGCGTGAAGAAGTCTGACTTCATGTGGGCCAATCAGCTAACGGATCAGGCTCGGCTATTAGCCGATGAACAGCTACTAGAGCTTGATGGCTACCTGCTATCTCACACATTAAAGCAGCAGATTGAGACTCAGCTATTAACCCTAGTGGAAGACTACCATCAGGCATCTCCAGAACTGCTTGGACTAAGCATTAACCGCCTACAGCGCATGACTCATGGAAAATATCCTTTGGCTGTACTGCTCAAGCTTACGGATAGTCTGCGTGAGCAGCAACTGCTGCAGAGCACCCGCGGCCTGTTGCACCTACCGAGGCACAGCTTAAGCTTATCGGAGCAAGAGCAACAGCAGTGGCTCAGCATTAAACAGTTGATGTTGGCAGCAAATGGTCCTTTGTGGTCATCTGATCTGGCTAAGGAACTTAACCTTGAGCTAACTGTTGTGCGGTTACTTTGCCGTAAGTTGATTCAATTAGGTTACTTATCCGCCATTATTAAAGACCGCTTTATGTTAACCGAAAGTCTTTATTTTTACGCCGATGTTATCAGACAACAAATTAATGTTTGTGGCGAAATAAAAACCGCCGATTTTAATTCGATTATTAAGCTAGGCAGAAAAGCCAGTATTCAACTTTTAGAGTTTTATGACCGCAGTGGATTAACGTGGCGAAAGCGAAAGGATAATTCGAGGGTCATAAGAGACAGTAGCATCTTTATATCGAGTGATTTGGCGGAAGAACATAGGAGTTGAACCTACCCGGGACTGCTGGCAGCCCCACCTGGATTTGAAATCCAGACGTTTCACCGGAAACGACGTTCTTCCGTATCACTTGCGGGAATAATAGATAATTGTTTTTAGCTAAACAATATCGGTCGGTTTCAAACTTTATTAAATGTGAGTCCAAGTTACATTTATCGATATTCAGATCGCTAAGTGGGACATTATTTACCAGACCACAGAATGCTGCGATGGCAGAGAGTGTGTTTTTTTAACGATATTAATCGACTTATATGTTTACGAAGTGTGAGTCCTATTTACATCTATCCATTTATCGATACTCAAATCGTTAGGTGGAACATTACTTAGCAGAAGAAATGGAACAACGCTATGACGGAACTTGTGTGTGGCTTAAATAATATTACCGAGCAGACTGCAGTCACTTGTTTTCGCAATGATAGAGAGCAAGCATTAATTGAAACGGTGGCGAAAGAGGTCAGGGTTGCGCTGATTTATAATGGCATCTCCCACGTGGTAATGATGGCCTGCCCAACGGCATTAAAAGAGTTTGCCATCGGTTTTAGTTTATCTGAATCGATTATCGAAGATGTGAAAGAGATCCGCTCCATCGAAATAGAAACGATAGCTACCGGAGTATTGGTGCACATTGAGATAAGCCAACGCAGCTTTATGCAGTTAAAAGAGCATCGTCGTAGCCTTGCTGGGCGCACAGGCTGTGGACTTTGTGGTATCGAGCAGATAGAGCAAACGGTTAAACCGATTGTAAAAGTCACAGGGGCTGAAAAGTTTAATCTAAACAGCTTAAAAATAGCCTTAAGTAATCTTTATAAGCATCAAAATGCATTTAATTTGACTGGAGCGACACATGCTGCTGCCATGTTGTCGACAGAAGGTGATATTATGTGCTGCTTCGAAGATGTTGGCCGCCATGTGGCCCTCGATAAATTAATTGGTCATATCAGCTGCGATAATCAGGCTCGTCATTCGGCGTTGCTATTAACCAGTCGAGCCAGTTTTGAAATGGTGCAAAAAGCCGCTATTGCAAATATTAGTATTATATTTGCAATTTCTTCTGCAACTTCGTTAGCGATTGATATCGCAAACCGATCGAATATTACTTTGGTTGGGTTTTGTCGTGAAAATAGAGTGACAATATATACCCATCCCGAAAGGTTGTATTTATGTAATGAAACACTAAGTAATATTGATAACAATAACTTAGCTGTTATGTAATTAGGCTTGTAATTCAATCTTTTAATTTAGGTTGTAATTTAAGCACTTAATGTTAGTTGGTAATTTTAACTATGTGGTTAACGTTTAAAAATCAGTTTTTTATTAAATTTTGGTCGCCTTTTGCCGCCGTTATTGCGGCAGGTATTTTGTCGACCTACTTTTTTGGTCTTACCGGATCACTTTGGGCGGTAACGGGGGAGTTTACTCGCTGGGGTGGGCATATATTGCAGTGGTTCGGCGCAGAGCCGGAGTCATGGCAATATTTTAAGATCATTGGTTTACAGGGAACACCGCTGGACCGTGTGGGCGGCGTGATGATTATTGGTATGTTTGGTGGTTGTTTAGCTGCGGTGCTATGGGCCAACAACATGAAGCTACGTATGCCAAGCTCCAAGAAGCGCATCGCACAGGCGCTGATAGGTGGCATGATTGCAGGCTTTGGCGCGCGCCTTGCCATGGGTTGTAACTTGGCTGCTTTCTTCACCGGTATTCCGCAATTTACGCTGCACGCGTGGATTTTTGCCTTTGCGGCCGCCGCAGGTACTTATATTGGCGCTAAGATCACCTTGTTGCCGTTTTTCCGCTCAACGGCCACGGTAAAGTTAGGTGGACTTAAGAAAATTGCCAAGCCTAATCCAAATCAGGTACAAAACCGTTTCCGCTTGGGCTGGGTTGTGTTTGCAGCCATGATAGTGGGGTCACTCTATATCATGCAGAGCTCGACTAAGCTGGGCATTGCCATGTTAATGGGCATTATATTTGGCCTGTTGATTGAGCGCGCGCAGATCTGCTTTACCTCAGCATTTAGAGATATGTGGATCACTGGCCGTACCCATATGGCTAAGGCGATTATCTTAGGCATGGCTGTGAGTGTTATCGGCATTTACAGCTATGTGCAGCTAGGCATGACGCCTAAAACCCTGTGGGCTGGTCCGAATGCGGTGATTGGTGGCTTACTATTTGGCATCGGTATTGTTATCGCGGGCGGCTGTGAAACCGGTTGGATGTACCGTGCATTAGAAGGCCAAGTGCATTTTTGGTGGGTGGGGCTTGGTAACATTATCGGCGCGACCATTTTGGCTTATTACTGGGATGATATTGCCGCCCCATTAGCAACTGACTGGGATAAAATCAATTTACTCGATCTGTTTGGACCGTTAGGCGGTCTAGGTGTCACCTATCTATTGCTGGGCTTATCCTTTGTGCTGATTTTAGTCTGGGAGCAGCGCTTCTTTAAAAAGCAAAACAGCTTGAAAGAAGCTGCACTAGCCAATGTCGCCCATCAAGCAGAGGCCGCTAGCGTTAAAGGCTAAAGGCTATATTGATAACAGCATTTACTTTATATTCGGCTCAAGTTGATTTGAGCCTTTTTTGCTGAGGAGCATAATATGCCAGCAACTATCGTACCTGATTACAATCTAGAAATTTATGGTGAGCCTTGTCCTTACCCTGCCGTGGCGACACTTGAGGCGATGCAGTCACTCAAACCGGGTGAAGTATTAGAAGTGATTACCGATTGTTCACAGTCGATCAATAATATTCCTAACGATGCTAAGAACCACGGTTACGAGGTTCTCGATATCAGCCAGCAGGGTGTGATGCTACGTTACTTACTGAAGAAGTAATTGCAAATCGCAGACAATAAAAAAGGCACTCATTGAGTGCCTTTTTGCTGACTCGCGTTTCGCGAGTCAGTAGAGGTAAGCGTTAATAGTAGTAACTCTTACTGTGGAAGCTCTGCGTTGTGGTAAACGTTTTGCACGTCATCACAATCTTCTAGTGCGGCTAGGAATTTTTCGAACTGCTCAATCTCTTCCGCATCAGTAATGGCTGTCATTGTCTGTGGTAAGAAAGTAATCTCTTCCATAACGTAGTCAGTATCTTCTGGTAGTTCAGCGGCTAATGCTGTTTTAACCTTGAAGAATTCAGTGTGCGGTGCATAAACGCTTATCATGCCATCTTCTAGTTCAACGTCAGTTACATCAACGTCAGCCATCATTAGCATTTCAAGAATCGCATCTTCGTCATCGCCAGCGAATACGAATACCGCTTGATGATCGAACATGTGGCCAACAGTACCAGGACCGCCTAGCTTGGCATCGTTTTTAACGAATGCTTGGCGAACTTCGGTGAAAGTTCGCTTAACGTTATCAGTTAAGCAGTCGGCAATTACCATGCAACCGCCAGGACCAAAGCCTTCATAACGTGCTGTTTCGTAGTCTTCACCACCACCGCCACGAGCTTTTTCGATTGCGCGTTCAATAACGTGTGCAGGTACTTGGTCTTTCTTTGCCTTGGCGATCATGGTGCGAAGTGCAAGGTTGCCGTCAGGATCAAAACCACCATTCTTGGCGCAAACGTACAGTTCCTTCCCATATCGAGAATAGATTCTGGTTTTTTGCCCAGCGGTTTTCGCCATGGATTCTTTTTTGTTTTGGTATGCTCTGCCCATCTTGATCTTTCTCACTAAGCTTAAAAAATTGGCAGCAATGTTAGCAGATTTATCGAAACAAATCAGGTGCAGACCTTTAAAAATACTAATCCTAGCCATTAATTGTGTTTAATCCTAGCGACTAAAGCCGCTAAAGCTAGATTTCCCCCTAGTTTTGATTGGTAATCGCTTACATCGTGGTGGGTATCCCGTCTATTGATGAGAATATGGCACTAAGACGGCGAACTCAGTGTGGCGGTTAGAGCTAGAGATTAATAATGAGAGTTGGCTCGTATCGATACCTAGCTAAAGGCATGACTAAAGCTGCTTGGTAATGTAACCTAATCCGTTGATGCTGATTTAGATTTATGGCGATTAATTATCATCAATAAATGTTAGTTACCTAGTTACATTTGTTGTTGAGTATGATCTTACTTCTAGTTTAAACAGGTTTTCTGGCATATTTATCAGAGCATTTTTATTTTCCTTCTAACTATTTCGATAATTTCCCTTTATACGGTATAGCGTCCGCTTAATTAATCCTTAATTGATAACCGTTGCTTGTTGTTGCTGTCGATTTTGTATTATTACAATTCTTATGCTTGCACTTGTTTTTATTGGGTTTTAATTTCCTGCGCTGGTTTTTGTTTGATTAATTAAATATTAATCATTTTATGTATTATTGATGTTTGTTTGTTAATTTCGCCATTTATATTAAATAAATTAATTGTTGGGGAATTTGTCACAAAAATGAGCCGTTACTACTAATAAGGTATTTACGGGGGAGTAAAAGGTCACGACTTAATAAAAATTATGGAGTGATGATGAGAAAATTTAATAAATGTAGTGTGGCATTAATTGTCGCCACCGCTTTCGGTCTAGCAGCCTGTAGTGACGGTAAAGATGGTAGTGATGATGAAGATGGCATCAGCCCGCTGCCACCCGTCGTCGACGCGACAGAGATCACCAATGTTGAAGTGCTGAGCCACACCCTAGAAGAGGGCGTGGTGCGTTTTGAGTTTGAAGTCACTAACGAGGAGGGGCTGCTTGTCAGTGGCCTCGAAAAAGTGAGCGCTGAGGTTGCGGAGCTGACAGATAAAGGCATCGCACGCAGCCGTCCTGATTTCGAAGGCACCATTGCTGGTGGTAATGCTAATGAGGAGACTGAAGGGGCAAGTCTCAACATGACTGAAAATGGTCGTTATGAATTTTTAGCACCCATGCCAGCAGTCAATGCAGGGACAGAGGGGATCATTCGACTCGCAGTCGGAGGCGGTGAGAATATCGCCAAGTCAAACTATATTGTCGTTGATAAGACGGAAAGCCTACACACCACTTCAACGGCGACTTGTCATGGTTGTCACGTCGATTATGCGGCGTCTAAATTAAAGCATCCAAGCTACACGGCCATTAATACCGATGGCGAAACCGATCTGGTCGCAGGCTGTATGGTTTGTCATGGTAATGTGGTGCGTGATAAAGGCGGTTATGCAAAAAATACAATGCAGAAGATTGGTCATATCAATCATCAGAAGTTTGAAAAAGACTTTGAGCCTGCTAATTGCTACACCTGTCATGCAGAGCCTATCACCAAGGTAAATAGCATGGATACCTGTACCGACTGTCATGATGCTGCAGGCGTTGGTACGACTTCGGTTGCGATGACCTACAGTAGCTTCGACGAGACCGATGACGTGCGTCAATTCCATAAGAAAGTGGGTGAAAGAGCCGACATTAGAGCGCAGCATTACACGACGACATCAGCCCCATACACCAATAGCAGTTTGGAGTGGGATGACCATGAAACAACCGGAGGCTGGTGTACTGATATCGCACTGTTTAATACCGATTCAGGAACAGACGTACAGCTTAATATTGCACAGTTATATGCAGCAGGCACGTTAACCTATGCGGGAGCCTATATTCACGCCTATGACAATGATTCAATAGTCGGTCGCCCAAGCCCACGAGATTCTGGTGGCGTAACAAATAGCCAGTATATTGAAAATCCTGATGGCTCTAGAGCGGCGTGTTACGTGCGCTTAGATGGTATTGATGCAGGCTTCGCTAATGCAGGCTTTACCGCAAGCTCGAGAGTGACCTTCAAGCAGCAAGATGACGATGGCGGCTATGATGGTGTTTCACTGACGAGTTACTCGGACGTTGTTGATAGAAATGAGGAAAAACTGCAAGAGTATAACCGTCGCCACAGCGTCACACTTGATAGCTGTACCACTTGTCATAACAACGAGACTAACTATCACAAGAATGGTAGCTATAGTGATGGTGGTTTAGATTGTGTGGCTTGTCATAACAATGGTCAAGATCGCGCAGGACAGCGAGTCGTTGCAATGGATGCATTTGAAACCGATAGCTTCCGCATTAATGCTGGCTACACCATTGCAGTAAAGAATAGCGATGGAGAACAAACGGGTTGGAAAGCGAATAGTGCGCCAGGCTTTGGTCCGTTAGTGCATGCACAACACTGGGGATTGCAGTCTGTTATTGGCTCTGAAATTAGCCGAGATAATGAGGTTGCGCTAACAAACTCAGCGGCAAAGCTGAATGCCGATAACTGCGTGGCTTGTCATGCCGATGGTATCGATCTTAACGCTGTACCAAACCAGTATATGCTTTCTAGAGCCTTCAATGGTGGAAATGCCGGAGAGTCTGGTGTTGCCTCAAGTCCTATTACCGCAAACTGTTTTGCCTGTCATAATAATGACCAAGCGCTGAACCATATGATCTCAAACGGTGGTGAGCTTAACCTTGAAGTAAACAAAGCGGGTGATTGGTTTACCCAAGGCACATCTGAGTCTTGTGCAACGTGTCATGCAGAGGGGCGCTCATACGGAATTGAGAAGTATCACGTGTTTGACCGTAAAGAATAAAAAGTAAGGGCTAGCTTCTCCCTGCAAATAGTTAGCCCATGACTTTTTGAGGCGCGATTTAACCTCTATTCGAGATAGTTTTCTGCTGATTTTGAATAGAGTTTATCTAGCGCCTTTTTTCTACTCTTAATTATTATTGAATTCGGGGCGTTCGATAAAATCAGGTAGATCTAGTACTTTATCTTGCCAGTTATTAAATAATGCTTGATAGAGGAACTCGATAAACACACGGTAACGCCGTGGCAGGTACACTCGCTGTGGCATGCTCATGGTGACCAGACTTTGTTTCATCGGAAAGTCATTCAGTACCGTTACGAGCTTCCCTTTCTCTAGGGCATCGTTTGCAATCACTAAAGGAATGGCAGCAATGCCTAACCCTTCTAATGCTGCTTCGCGCATCAGGGTAATATTGTTGGTCTCAAGTCTCGATTCCGGCTCTATCGTCACCCATTCTTTGCCATTAAACAGTGTCCAGTTACCGTCAATATGGGGCGAGCTAATACGGATACATTGATGCTCCTGTAACTGCTCTGGGGTTGTGGGCTCGCCGAATTTATCGAGATACTCAGGGCTTGCCATTAAGATTTTTGGGGTATTGATAAGGGCGTAACTTTTTAATCTATCATCGGTTTCTGCGGTGATCTGAAACAATAGATCAACCCCTTCAGCTATCACATCTACCTGTCTATTAGTCAGCTCGGCTTCGATGGTGATATCGGGGTAGAGCGCCAGAAACTGGGCGAAGACCCGCCCAAAATAGAGCTGACCCATCTCGATTGGGCAGACAATCTTAAGGTGGCCCTTAATCGTCTGCTGCCGAGCACTGAGCTGATCTTCGGCATTTTTAAGATCCGTTAAGATCCGGTTTACACGATGAAAGTAGTCGGCTCCGGCCTCGGTGAGCTTAAGTGCGCGAGTGGTCCGATGCAGTAACTGCACCCCAGCATCGGCTTCCAGCTCGGCGACTTTTCGGCTCACGGTAGCCTTAGTCAGACCTAAGGCGTTGGCTGCTCGAGTAAAACTGCCTTGCTCGACGACTTGGGCAAACATTTGGATGCGATTGAGATCTATCATTGTTACACCTGTGAAACAGTGGGTGATTTTTTAGCTATCTAATAAATATACTGAGACAGTAGTAAACTATGACTCACTAATCAAGGAGTCAATCATGTCTAAAACCAAGTTATTTTTCGGGATTCCTGTTCTTATTATTGCGTTATTAACCGGCGGTTATTATTGGTGGACCCAAGTACGTAATTTTGAGTCCACAGATAATGCCTATGTAGAATCCGATATCTCTCATATCAGCGTTAAAGTCCCTGGCTATGTTACTGCCACCTTTGTGACCGATAATCAGCATGTCAAAAAAGGTCAATTACTTGCCCAATTGGAAGATAATCAATTCAGAGCAAAGGTCGCGCAAAACCAAGCCGTGCTAGCCAGTGCCAAAGCCAAGCTACAGACGCTCAATGCCCAGATTGACCTGCAGCAAGCGCTTATTACTCAGGCCCAAGCCAGTGTGGTTGCGGCAGAGGCTGAGCGGGTGCGTAGTCAGCAGCAACTGACTCGAGCCACAAAGCTGAAGGTGAAGAATTACAGTTCTCAAGATGCAGTGGATGAGGCGCAAGCGGCTTTCGAGTCGGCGACAGCCCATGTCGATGAAATACATGCCGTATTAGTGGCGAAGCAAAGAGAGCTTAAAGTCTTTAATGCACAATTAGTTGAGGCCGACTCGAGTGTTGAGCAGGCGAAGGCTGGGCTACAGTTAGCGCAAATTCAGCTGGCAGATACCCAAATTACGGCCCCGTTTACAGGAATAATCGGTAAGCGTGGGGCGCAGCAGGGCCAATATGTACAGCCTGGACAAGCGATTTATAGTCTAGTGCCTGATGAAGCGGTGTGGATCACCGCTAATTTTAAAGAGACCCAAATTGCCAAGATGCATGCAGGGCAGAAGGTGACGATTGAGTTAGATGCGTTTTCGGGAAAGGAGTTTTCGGGAGTCATTGATAGCTTATCTCCAGCCTCGGGAGCTAAATTCAGCTTATTGCCTGCGGAAAATGCCACGGGTAATTTTACCAAGATCGTACAGCGGATCCCGGTGAGAATTCGCTTAGATTCAAATGCTGCTGAAAAGCTTGAGCAGGGCAGAATCGTGCCGGGCTTGAGTGCACTCGTGAAAGTCGATACCGCAAGCGATGGCTTAGACTCAGCTATTGTTGCCAATAGAGTGCAACAGTAATGTCTGCTACCCAAGCTGGAGTTGCGAAACTTGATGGTGCGATGACTCAACAGGTCGAGCCGGGTGGCCGCAGAGCGTGGATCGCGGTATTTGGCGGCCTGATAGGCGCCTTTATGGCGATTTTAGATATTCAGATCACCAATGCGTCGATGAAAGAGATCCAAGGCGGCTTAGGTGCCACGCTTGAAGAGGGCTCTTGGATAGCCACCGCTTACTTAGTGGCAGAGATGATCGCCATTCCGCTATCGGGTTGGCTCAGTAAAGGCTTAGATATACGCCGCTATATGCTGTGGAACAGTGCTATCTTCATCTTTGCATCGCTGCTGTGCTCTATTGCTTGGAATTTAGAATCGATGATCGCTTTTAGGGCGATGCAGGGGTTCTTTGGCGGCGCCCTGATCCCGATGGCGTTTCGGCTCATATTAGAGTATCTACCCGATAGTAAGCGTGCCGTCGGCATGGCGCTGTTTGGGGTTACCGCGACCTTTGCGCCATCGATTGGCCCCACTCTAGGGGGTTGGTTAACCGAGCAATTTAGCTGGCATTATCTGTTTTATATCAATGTGCCACCTGGGATTGTGGTGATGTCGATGCTTGCCTACGGCCTGGTGAAGAAACCCATTAACTGGCCTGAGCTTAAGAATGTCGATGTTAGCAGTATTATCACCATGGCATTGGGGATGGGTTGTTTAGAGGTGGTGCTAGAGGAGGGAAATCGTAAGGATTGGTTTGGTTCAGACTTCATACGTAACCTTGCCATCGTCGCGGCGGTGAATATTGCGCTCTTTGTCTATCTGCAGTTAAAAAGCAAGGCGCCACTGGTTAATTTAAAGCTGCTTGCTAATCGCGATTTTAGCATCTCAACCATTGCCTATTTCTTACTAGGTTTAGCGCTGTTTTCATCCATCTATATGGTGCCGCTATATCTGTCGCAGATCCAAGATTACAACTCGTTAGAGATAGGTGAAGTCTTGATGTGGCTGGGTTTTCCACAGTTGCTGATTTTGCCATTTATGCCGATGTTGATGCAGCGTTTCGATAATCGTTATCTAGCGGCATTTGGTTTTTTCATGTTCGGTGTGAGTTATTATATGAACAGCCATATGACTGCCGATTTTGCTGGGCCTCAGCTAATCGCCTCTATGGTGGTACGTGCTATTGGCCAACCGTTTATCATGGTACCTATTGGCATGTTGGCAACGGCTAGGTTGCAAAAGCACGAGAATGCCTCGGCATCGACGGTGTTAAACGTCGTACGAAACTTAGGTGGTGCGGTAGGGATCGCGATGGTATCAACCCTGACCGATAACTTAGGCCGAGTTCACCTCGCGCGGATGAAAGAAACATTGCCAGCGGTCAGCCCCTTGGCAAATGATTACTTAAGCAGTACAGCGGCTATGTTGCAAGCGGCGGGGTCAGATCCGGTTACCGCGAGTCAGCAAGCCTCGGCATTGCTTGGGCAAACCATGCAGCAGCAGGCGATGGTGCAAGCCTATAATGACGTGTTCTTCATCATGGCAGGTTTACTCGTGGTGGCCGTCGTTGCCGTATTGTCGATACACAAACCGATACCACAGCAAGCTGGTTAGATCTTATTCAAAGAGACTTTCCTCTATCACTCAAAATGAATCCGTTCAACCGCTGCTTTATACGGCAGAGGTTGATTTAACGCGACTTTGGCATAGTTATTACTTAGGGTTAAGTGCTAGACTGGGGCTCTATTGCGTTGTTTTGGAGAGCTTCCTATGCTCTGGAAATCTTTATCTTTTTCTGAACTATCACTAAATGAACTGTACGATCTGCTTAAGCTTAGGGTGGACGTATTTGTGGTTGAACAAAACTGTGCCTATCCAGAGCTAGACGATAAAGACCGCCATAGTCAAACTCAGCATCTACTTGGGCTCAATGAGCAGGGAGTGATCCAAGCTTATGCGAGGGTTTTAGCCCCTGGGGTGAGCTATCCTGATGCCAGTGTCGGCCGCGTAATCGTTGCAGAGTCTGCCCGAGGTGGCGGGGTCGCTCACGTATTAATGCAAAAAGCGATAGCTATCTCTACTAAGAAATGGCCTGAGCACAATATTCAGCTAGGCGGTCAAGAACACCTAAAAGGCTTTTATCAGCAGTTAGGTTTTGAACCTGTTTCAGAGATGTATCTTGAGGATGGTATCCCTCATATTGATATGCTGTTAACCTTAAACAACTAGCATTGAATAATCGATATGAAAAAGCGCACTCAAGTGCGCTTTTTTGCGTTATGACCAATCACAAATAGGTTAACTGGTTAGGCTCGTAACTTTACATCGGGTGAGTAGTCGACATCACCATTTTTGCTGATCACTGCAAGGGTTTTATTTTGCATAATAAATGCCAGTGGACCGCTAGTTAAGTGGCGGACAAACAGTAATCGGAAGCCAAACTTATGTAGATCATACAGAGCAATCTTCTGCTCCGCACTCATGGCATCCCAATGAGTGTCATGATCGAGTGTAGCCCCTCGCTTCTCTTTAGAATGTAATGCAACTAGCATGTTCATCTCTCTATAAGTATCGTAGTGGGACCGATAAGGTTTAAGTATACAACCGCCAGCTAATATGACTAGTTTTTATCCGACAAATAATGAGACAATATTTATTTTTGTGAAGAAAGGTGTTCAACTTTTCTCGTGCGTATCACAAGTGTATTAAGGAGTGAGTTGTGCTCAACTATATCGAACCGGTATTTCGTCCACCATCGGAGTGGAAATCACTTATTTTGCAGGTGACCAATGGTTGCAGTTGGAATCAATGCAGCTTTTGCGAGTATAACCCCTAACTTCTTTATACTATTTATATCCTTTTTAAACGATTATCTTGATTTTGATCAAGGTTAATACCTTGCTTGTTTTAGTATGCCCCCCTAAAGTGTAATTAATATTATATAGGGGCTCTTATGTTTCACCCTTTAGTCATCAGAACAACCATACATATTGAAGAAAAAAATGAAATAAGACTGCCTGTTATTTACACGCAAAATGGGGTTTTAAAATCATATCTAGATTATTCAATCTATAAACGAAATAAGAGCATGTCTTGGATTGATGCGAGTGCTCGAGCAGTTTGCTTACTTGTCGAATTTGTAGAATTCAATAGCACGTATTTCAAATATCCTGCAGACCTTTTCTCAGCCTTTTCAGACAAACTATTCTCAGGAACAATCAATCAAAATGGTGAAGATCCAACGGGACTCCGATGGAGAAAGCGAAGTATACAAAATGGCAATAAAATCATTTCGTATGTGACTCAATACTCTGATTGGCTTTGCGACCATAAAGAACTTAACAACAAAGACAACCTTAATCCTTGGCGTGAAGCTACAAGCCATGAAGAACGATTAAATTGGGCAGCATATTCACATAAACATAAAAATGCTTTTCTAGCGCACACATGGTCAAAAAAAACAGCGCAAGATAGAAACAAATCATCTAGAAATGTTAGATACCAGCAAGATCATAGGGCCAATGATAATAACTCTGCTTTGAACAGATTCCCTGATGAGTATATTGACGACTTAATTCATAAAGGGTTTGTAAAGCCTGGTGTTTTGGCTACCGCCCCTGCTTATACCCGCCTTGAATTAAGGGACATACTCATCACTATGTTACTTCACTTTGGCGGGTTAAGAAGATCGGAGCCTTTTCATTTATGGCTCGAGGATATAGAACTACATCCTGAAAATTCAAATGAAGCTTTAGTATTGGTATACGAACCTGAAATCGGACAGTCTCCCGTGTCGTATACCAATGGGCGCATTGAGGTTCGTGAAGAAACACTAGCTAAAAACTTCCAACTCTTGCCCCGAAACAAATATGAAAAAAGTAAAAAGGTTTATGCAGGTTGGAAGAATAATAAATTATCCCCATCAAAAAAAAATTATATGGTTGTGAATTGGTTTGAACCATCAGCTGGCGAACAGTTTTTATTTTATTGGCGTTTGTATTTATCTAAACAAAGGGTTAGTCCACATAAAAATCGCAAGCATCCATATGCATTTACTAATCAATTTGGTGACCCTTACTCGATAGATGCTTTTGAACGAAAATACAAAAAAGCAATTGAACGGGTTGGGCTTGTTTTTGAGAAAGATTTAGGGACAACGCCACATGGCCACCGATATGCTTATATAAATCGTCTAGAAAAAGCTGGTGTAGGTAACCTGTTCGTAGCCAACGCAGTACATCACAAATCGATAAAGTCTCAAGACTCTTATAAATCGCTATCGCCAAAAGAGATACGCTCCGAGTTCAAATGCTTAGAAAGCAAAACTAAAAGAATATTAGAGTTAAGGAGTGCTTATGAGTAAATACACCACGATTGAAGAGGCTTCAAAAGCCGCCATCAAGCTCGGTATTAAAAGGCGATCTGAGTACATGAAACGCTATAAGGAAGACCCTAGGCTGCCTAGTAGCCCTGGTGAATTCTACAGCGATGACTGGCAGGCATTTGGCACATGGTATGGTTTTTTAGGTAACGACATTCCTGATTATTACCCCACGATTGGAGCTGCTTCAACAGCCGCCATCAAGCTCGGTATTAAAAGGCAACCTGAGTACATGAAACGCTATAAGGAAGACCCTAGGCTGCCTAGTAGCCCTAGTAAATTCTACAGCGATGACTGGCAGGCGTTTGGCACATGGTATGGTTTTTTAGGTAACGAAATTCCTGATTATTACCCCACGATTGAAGCAGCTTCAACAGCCGCCATCAAGCTCGGTATTAAATCGCAACCTGATTACGCCGAACGCTATAAGGAAGCCCCTAGGCTGCCTAGCAACCCTGGTGAATTCTACAGCGATGACTGGCAGGCGTTTGGCAAATGGTATGGTTTTTTAGGTAGCGACATTCCTGATTCTTATCCCACGATTGAAGCTGCTTCAAAAGCGGCCATCAAGCTCGGTATTAAATCGCAATCTGAGTACATGAAACGCTATAAGGAAGACCCTAGACTGCATAGTTGCCCTAATAGATTGTATAGAGATGACTGGCAGGCGTTTGGCAGATGGTATGGTTTTTTAGGTAACGACATTCCTAATTATTACCCTACGATTGAAGCTGCTTCAAAAGCGGCCATCAAGCTCGGTATTAAATCGCGAGCTGATTACATTAAACGCTATAAGGAAGACCCTAGGCTGCCTAGTGGCCCTCTTGTATTGTACAGTGATGACTGGCAGGCGTTTGGTAAATGGTATGGTTTTTTAGGTAACGACATTCCTGATTATTACCCAACGATAGAAGCAGCTTCAAAAGCGGTCATCAAGCTCGGTATTAAAACGCAACCTGAGTACATGAAACGCTATAAGGAAGACCCTAGGCTGCATAGTAGCCCTGATAGATTTTACAGCGATGACTGGCAGGCGTTTGGCACATGGTATGGTTTTTGGGGTCAACAAAAACCTTATACTCGTGCGGATATAAGTCAAAAATTTAATAGATGGGCTGATTTATTTGACTCCTTTATCGAACTATCCCAGCGTGGCATAGTAACGAAAAAAAGAGTTTGTATCGGCTTTATCTGCAGATTCATCATGGAAAACAATTACCCATCAAAACCAGAGGAATTCCTGCTTAAAACAACAAAGATTAATAAAAATCAGTACGAGGAGTTCCTCAAGTTTTTTGGCGAACAAGAGAAGTCTAAATTCCACGTAATTGTTCTTGAATTCCTTCAATATTGCCTTTCTCAATTATGCACCTTAGAAGACGAAGATGAAGTAATAATTCATCCTGATTTTCGTAACCCATTAAGTAAATTTCAAAGTCCTTTGCTGGAGATTAAACCCAGTCGATTATCCGAATCAGATAAACCTCTTTTAGCTTATACTTATGTGGTTAAAGCAAGAGAGTGGGTTTTACCACCAGAATCGAAAAATCTACGTGATTTAAATCATTTACACGATTTGATGGAAAACGATTGGTTTGACGTAGACCCTTCGCTAATTGATAAAAGTGATCCAGATTGTGTCTATAGATATGTAGAAAAAGATCGCCGCAAAGGAAAACATACAGGCGCGTTAATTGGGGCGTATAACGAAACAGTCTGTCAAGTGTGGTCACCAGCTCGTTTTTTTGCCTTATATACGTTATTGAGTGTCCCAGCTCGAGGGCAACAGATACTTTGGTGCGATAGCGGAGAAGCAGATAAAAAAGTTCCCGAATTTGTGAATGGTAAAGTCGAGTGGGTAGCGAATACGGGTTTATTAGCTGGGAGGGCAAAGAAACAAGGTTTCATAAAAGAATATTCAGAAACTGAGCAGGGCTTACATTTTACCACTAACAAAACATCGTATCACGAGGGGGGCTACGACATCCCTTGGGTACCTGAAAATTTTGACTATTGGATGATTAAACTTAGAAATTGGCAATCAAAATATAATGCCATTACTGAGCCTACAAAATGGACGGACCTTACGTTGAGGGTACCCATTGGAAATAGGATTCTAGAGCAACGAGGTGCTAATTGTTTTTTATTTAGAGTGGGCAATAGTTGTCAACCTCACCAGCAGCCCATTTTTTCAAAGTTACTTGCGTATGTTTTGCATCAAATAGAAAGCAAGGATAATCCCTTAACAAATAAAGTTAGTAGTACAGGGAATGTGGGTTCGTACAAATCAGATTATACACCTCACGCAATGCGCGTAAGCTTAATTACAGCATTTGTTGTTGATGCAAAAGTGCCTATCCATATTGTTCAAAAATTGGTTGGTCATGCAAGATTAGTTATGACGATTTATTACACTAAGGTAGGTCATGCTGAAATACGTGATGAACTCAATGCAGCAAATAAACGAGCTTTAGCCGCTGCACCACTAAGAGTTCAGCAACAAATTAGAAATAAACAATTTGAAGCAATAAGAGACTCATTGGTTCCGAATGATCTATTAGCCTTTAAGAATTTAAATAACGATTATCCAGCTTCAGCATTTTCTTTCACTGATATAGGTATATGCCCTATGGGTGGGGGAAAGTGTGAACAGGGTGGCGAGGTTGAAAATAGTGAAGTCAAAAATAAAAAATATTTACCAGTAGCCTCAGGCCACCTTGGTGAAAAGAACTGTATTCGTTGCCGTTTTTTTATCACAAGCCCTGCTTTTTTGGGGGGGTTAACCGCAGTGTTTAACGAGATTTCATTAAAGCAGTTTTATATTAAGCAAAAAGAACAGAATCTAATTATTCATATTGAGTCATTAGAGGATGAACGTTATGACGCTGAAAAAAAGGAAAAGGTGTTCACTAAATCAATGGAGTTAGATAAAGCGGCATCAAATCTTGAACTGATAGCTAAAGAAACCAGTATGTATGCGACTGATACAGTGCATATTGCACGGCTTATTATGCAGTGTAGCAACCTATTGAACCAGTCCATTGAAGCGGAGGAAGATACCGGAACTATGTTAGTTGCAAATACGGAATCGTCCTCTATTGACTGGAGCATTGATGAAACTAATAGCGAGTTTCATCAGTTAAGCACTGTGTGTGAGAATGCAGCTATTTTTACACTAAGTGATGCATCATTGGCCAATGCTAGGCGTTCTCAATTAATTGACAAAATGGCGCACCAAAACGGCATTCAGCCATGGTTGTGCATGCTTTCCCCTGAGCAGCAGCTAGAAGTTGGGAACCAAATGAGTGAGCTTTTAAAGAGTCGTTTGAAGTCATGGGAAAATGTTGAAAAACTGATGAGGGCAGAGATCCTTTTAAGTGATTTTAATGATGATAATCAGCTCATGCCGCTTCATGATGAAGTGAAGAAGATCTTACTCCAAAGCCAAGCGAATCAACTGAACATTAACAAGCCTTTATTGGAGGCAGTATGAGTCATGAACCTCATGAACTTTGTGAAGCACTTAAGCAAATTTCTACACCCAAAACAGCAAGTTCAATAGAGCTAATTCATCAGATATGCACTGAGCAGTCTGAACGTGGGTCCTGTGATTTTACAATAGCGACGATTGGACGTTTAAGTGAAGCTGTTAATGGCCCGAAGACACAGGCCATCAGAAATAAAACAGGTGAAAAATACCGAGCACTTATTCAATCATGGGCAGAATATAAAAAGCCCTTAAAAGTTATCACAAGCAAAGTAAAAGAACAAAATGCATGGGTTGATGATATTGACGATGCCCGTATCAAATGGCTCGTAATGGATTTAATAGCACAAAATAGTAAGTTAACTGGGCAACTTCAATTAGCAAAAGAGCTATCAAATATTAATATTGATCTAAGACCAGTAGCTAATAACAATGCAATGGAAAGTTCATCTCATCTATCTTTAACTAAGTCGAATCTACTCCCAACTGAAGTAGAAGCTATATCATACTCTATTGACCCTGATAGATTTGAAAAAAATGGCTGGATAGCAGATAAGCGTGGAAGAGTTAAAGATCGTAATGGTAATACAATATTCAAAGCGGGTTATGTCGATGCTATTGAAAAAATATTATCTTTATAAGGCATTGATCTGTAAGTGCCAAATTCTCACAACTGATTTAGTCCATGAAATTATTTATTTTCTTGGCATAAGTTAATCCAGTATTGTGGCCAACAAAACTGGCCACCACTTTTGGGTTTATCTAGCTGATTTCGGGACAAAAATGAGCTAGAAGACCTGCTCTAGCTCGGCAAGTTTAAATTAAGATATGTAAGGAAAATAAGGTACCTACCCAATTGCCTCCGCAGGATAGGTTAGTTGTTAGATAATGCTGTACCGCTTTGTACGAAATTCCTTTTCGAGTATGAGTGCGGCATGTCAGCATATACCACTATAACCCTACGCATTACTTTATATAAAATGCTAAATACGAACACCTAATCATGATTGATGTGATTAGACAATTGCTTCCGCAGTTCAGATACAGATACTCTAAATTCTTGAGACCAGTTTTCGGATGAAACTCCATCTTTTTCCCTCTGGGCCAGTTTAAAAGCCACCTCTAATGCATGGTTCAACTTCTCAGGAGCTACGCCATTTCTATACAAAATATGAACCTTCAAAGATCCATTTCTTATATTATGTGTCCATTTTGAAAGTTCACTCTCATTTTGAGGATTTGATGCTAAGATATCGAGTAATTCACTTGAGGCCTTATGTCTCTCAATTAAACGCCATTTCTTATACTCTCTTTTATCAGTAAGATAGTTTGTACAAAAAACAGTAAAAACTTGCCCTACAATGCCTCCACCGAGAACTGCCACACCAATAACGCCCCAATCCATTGATTCCACCCCATATTAATTATTCCAACATAATAATTTATAATTGTACAAATAATAGCTATTAGCAAAAATTATATACCTAGCATGTGTTCAATAGCATTGCGAGACTTAACAAGTCTACTTCTGAACTCCATTAAAAATGGGGGGCCCCCTGTGTCAGGATAGTGAGCAACCGCTGACACACTCTTGAACAGGCTTGAGTTTTGGTTGGAGGTTCTAAAAAATAAACCTAAAGATTAGCTCATGTAATGAAAAGCTGTACCTATTTGATTAGCAGTTTATTTTTTAACTTAAGCAACATGCATAGTGAGTCTTTTACATAAGCATTACCAGGTTCTACAGAGAGTATATATTGTCCTTTTCCTATTACTTCATCAATATGAAGTGGATTAAGCATCCCCATATTACCATTCAACTGTTCAATACCATTCTTGAGCATATAGTGAGCCTGCTTTCGATATTCTCTACGCATTTTTTTTGGAACACGAACTCCATACTCACTAACAACTAGTCCCGTAATTAGTTTTCGTTTATGACCTCGAACAACACCAGATTTATTTTGATTTACAACGAAGCCCTCAGACTCAATTTCATCTTTAACTAAGGAGAAAAATTCATCCGAAATAGCGTGTCCTGAGAAGCACAAATCATCTGCGTATCTGGTATAAACCAACTCATGCTTCTTTGATATGCTTTGTAGTCTTTTATCAAGCTCAACAAGTACCAGATTACTTATTACTGGGCTTGAAGGTGCTCCCTGAGGGAGCCTATCCCGAAGTGTGCATAATTTAGCAAGTTGATGGCTTACTTTTTCTGTATATCCGCACTCTGTAAATATAGACTTTACTGTGCTTAACTTTATATACTCAAAGAAATCAACTAAGTCTATTTTTAGTAATTCCTTTGCTCCAATATGCCGTTTAGCGTTCTCTATGTGAGAGCTTCCTTGAACATACGCTAAAGCATTGCTACTAATTGGTTTAATCTCCAATATATGATTTTTTATCCATCGCTGAACATATGCTAATTTGGGATACGGGGACTCTATGGTACGAATGCCGCCAGATCTCTTTTTCAAAGGGAACTGACGATAAAAAAGATTACTAACTCCAGTCATGCGGCTAACCAAAGATAGCTCTATTCCTAACAGCTTAGATAAGTGCTCTATTTCGAAAATGACAGGTACGGAGTTGCATTCAAGATTTATAGCATACTCTGTAAGTAAGGCTGCTTGTCTAGAAGATAATTTGTGTTCAATGAAGAACTGAAACCAACGCGACTCTTGAAATACCAAAAAACTTCCTTATAAAATTTGGTGGCTACCCAACGCCACGAACCGGAGCTTGTAATAGAATTGATGAGGTTAAAAAGGACCTCAACAAGATAGGCGATTCACCTATACTAACTAACGCTGGATAGCCACCCAGTATGATAGCTATATATCGTTAGTCGTCAACGACTAGCGTTGAATCTAAAAGAAATAATTTGGGAAAGTACAAACTGTCAGGGCTGAGAGCATTTTTTCTGTAAGCATCTAGCGCTCTATTGTCTAGCTTTAGATTTCTATAGCGAATTTTTAAATATAGCTCTTTGAGCTGATACCTAGTAATGCCTTGCTTCAAACAAAACGTTTTACCATCAAAGTTAACAAGACCTATATCCTCAAGATATTTAACTGCTTGTAATGCTTGTGTATATGTTAAGCGAAAGCGGCAATGAAGCTCATAAAGTGTACTTGATTTTCCAGTTCTAATCAGGCGAATAGCCAAATATATGTGAATATTAATCATCTAGTAAAGCCTGTTGAAGATAGTTACTCGATGCTTCTTTGAAACATTCTTAGGCCACCAAAAAATAGGGAAAACATTATTGGAGCAATTTGAACGGAATAGCTGGTACAGAGATTCCGATTCTTTATAACCAAGTTTAAAATCCTGAAGCTGTAATTTCTTCCAATTTTTCCCAAGTTTGTTCTCCATACCCAAAACCGTAGATTTCAGAATTTCAGGGTTACTATTTTTATAATCAGATATACCTTTCTGAAGTTGAAGCGGACAAAATATTTCTATACTCAATTTTTGAGTAGCGTGCTTAACTCCAAATTTCATACCTACATATGAAAAAACATAAATTTTGACATGTAATATATCCCTATTTCGCATCTCTTGGCGAAACTCATTGACCTTTTTAACTATTGTCTTTCCGCTACCGATGAAGTCATCAAATATTACAACGTTTTTAATATTATGGTTTTTAAATTTGTCAAAAGACTCGGCAAGAGAAGGTACTAAATTTTTTTCTTTCCAGTGCTGATCTATTTGAGAGAGTGCCTCCTTGAAGTTGTATAAACCAGCCGTTGAGCCATCAGACTCCTTTCCGTCTGAAGTCGCTACTAACAAAGTGTCTTCATGTGTAAATCCCTTTGTTTGGATGACCTCAACAAGATAATCTACAGCATCAAGTCTATCCCTCTGCTCATGATGGATAAACCTCTCAAATAGTATCATGAGCGCCTGACGTTCTTCCGGTGATTTGTACTCTTCCAAAAGTCCGTGAAGTCCCTTTTCATAGCGCGGGTCATTCAGCCAAGAGATTTGAGCTTGTAAATCTCCTACTTCATAAAAGTCTGACTCAATTGAATTTCTAGGGGTGTATATAGTCATTACAGCCTAATTATAAAAACTCCAATATATTAAAGAGATAATATGCAATTCACTACTTAAAATAAAGGGGGACCGATTTTATTAAAAAGGTCATGCTTTCGCCACATTTACCTCCCTCCTAATAAACAGAACACCATGATATAGTGCACTTCAAACCACTACTACTTATCTATCTCAGTGTGAAACAATTAACCCTAAATCAAATCGAAAGCAGCGATGAAATAAAAAAGTGGCTAGGTCAACTTCCAGTAGACAAGCAACCCATTGCAACACAGCTACTTACTAGACTTCGTTTTGTCTCCAGAGATGGCTACGCACAATGGTTCAATAGCGCATTAAACTCTCTCAGTATGACAGGCAATTACGCCATGTATTCAGTAAGGAAGTTGCCCAAAAACACACCACTTTGGGACAGAAGTGGAGCGATACAACTCAGACCCGGCACCTCGCAAGGAAGTGAAGATTTAGTCTACTCTCTCATTTCAAATGCTTCACGCCGAACCCAAAATGCTCTAGATCATCCAAGTATTGCTGACTTAAAACAAAATAGAATTAAAAACATTCTATTAATTGATGACTCAATAGGCAGTGGTGACCGAGTGGCTAGTTTCATCAACGCCATGCTACAACATGATTCCTTTCTCAGTTGGTGGTCTCTAGGGTTAATGCACATAACCGTACTATCTTATGCTCGACCAGCTGGCGCACAAGCCAAAATTATTGATCAAGTAAAAGGGTCAGATCACGGCAAAAGAGTTTATCCAAAATCAGAGAAAATCACCTTTAACAGTCACTTTGTATTTAATCAAGAAGAACTATCTAAACGGTGGGGCGACAACTATCAGTCCATACTTGATTTATGTTATTCAATTAAACTAATCCCCAAATGGGCCCTAAGAGGTTATGGTCGCGTGATGGGTAATATTATCTTTGAACACAGTGTGCCTAACAACATCCCTGGCTTATTATGGTTTCAAGACCGTCAAAACAGATGGAATGCCCTACTCCCTGAAAGAGCACTACCTGATTGGTTTATTTTACTCATTAACAGTAATGCTTGCATTGTTTCTAACTCCTCAAGAGGTGTTTCAGAGCAAATGCAAGCTCTGCTCACGTTAATAAAAAAAGGGGTGAAAAACACAACAATAATAGCCCACAGACTCAACTGTGAGCACAAATTGATACTGGCATATTTTGATATGGCTGAAAAATCAGGCTTTATTAATCAAAACCATCGACTCACAAAAGTGGGTTATGAATTAGTGTTTAAGTTTACGAGAAACAAAAAACTCGAAAAACGAAACAGAAAACTGTATATTCCGACGTCTTGGTGTGCTGATTCAACCTCCAATCAGCCGCAAACTCTTCTACAAAAAGCGTCAAATGACTCGTCAAATGACCAAGAAGAATTTGCAGATTCTATCTGGGATTTTTAAATTCTGATAGATGGGGAAATCGGAGAGGTTTCTCTGGAAAAAACTGTCGCAATGGCGGCTTCGCCGCCCTAGTATGTCATCTCTCAGTATCCATCGAAGACTCGGTAGAGAGACGACATACTAGGCCCTTGGGCAAAAGGTAAAGTGAATGGAAAGTTGGTCAGCACACCATTTAAATAAAAAAGCATTAGAAACATTAAGTAACGACGAAGTAAAAGACTTAACTTTTTACGCTAGGAACTTAATCAGTAAAAATACTCCTGTAATCTTCACGCTCAAACACCTCTCTGAAATTATGGAGAAGAGATACACATTTTTACGTAGTACCGTCGAAAGGAAACGAGAGCACAGCAATTACAAAATGTTCTCGATTAGTAAACGTTCGGGTGGCCGCAGATTCATACACGCAGTATCAAACCAACTACAGCCCGTTCAACAATGGATAAACACCGAAATTTTACAAAAACAAAAGCCACACAATGCCTCCTTTGCTTTTCATGCTAATGGGGGCATAAAAAAGTGTGCTGCTATGCATTGTGGTGCAAGGTGGATCCTAAAATTCGATATCTCTAATTTCTTTTATTGCATCAATGAAACTGATGTTTACCAATTTTTTGTATCCCTAGGTTACAGGCCATTGTTAGCTTTTGAACTGGCAAGAATATGCACGACTTTACGCCTACCAATACAACATCAAAAATACATCCGAAGTCGAAACTCATCACGCTTGGAATATAAGTTCTATTACCAACCCGAAGGATGCCGAGGCGTGTTACCTCAAGGAGCGCCAACTAGCCCAATGCTCTCTAACTTAATTGCAACCAAGCTTGATGAACAACTAACACAATACGCTCTTGAAAATGGTTTTACTTACACTCGTTATGCAGATGATTTAGCCTTTTCTGCTATTGATCTTCCCGAGAAAAAAAGCATTGGTAAAATTCAATTTGAAATTACAGGCATAATGAAAGCGCAAGGGTTCAAAGAAAACGAAAAAAAAACTTCCGTAGCAGGTCCTGGCTCTAAAAAGATGATACTAGGATTACTTGTTGATGGTGAACAGCCTCGCCTATCTAAACAAATGTATAAAAAGCTCGACAGATATTTATATGCCATCGAAAAGTTTGGGCTGGACAGCGTTGCAACACATGAAAAATTCGATTCTACCTTTGGTTTTTACAATCATTTATGCGGCTACATCTCATTCGTAAAAAGCGTGGATGCTCCCAGAGGGGAAGAGTTTGAAAAAAGAATGAATAACATTACTCCACCATGGACCTCGCATCCTTAGGCTAATTAAGCAGCTAAAACGTAAGCGGTTAGTTACCCACCGAATGGTAAGTCCCTAGAACAGTAGACACTTCCATCGTCCATTCACCGCAGTGTTTAGTTTGAAGCCGGTCCCCCACAATCGCTAAAATCTGTTGTATCTTTAATAATGAGGCTTGCAAAATCACTCTTATCAACAATACCTACTAACCCTTTCTTTGTTTTCAAATCAAACCGAAGAACTCTCCAGAATCCTTTAGGTCCAAAATCAATAAATATAGGCTTTCTCGAATACCAGCGTTTAAAGAGCGTGCTTCTCCCAAACCAATGAAAATTAGCAATACCTTCAGCATCTGGACGACTTCGCATATTACTGAAGTTGTACATATCAAATTCATTTTTGCATCCATCTACAACCCATATCATCTTTTTATAAAATAACTCTCTTGAGATAAGTTCATCAGAGTTGATCGTGGAATGTTGAAACTCGATTACCAAACCATTAGGAGTTTTTATGTCTGCGACATGAATTTCTCCCGTATAGGGATCTTTTTCTGCTACTTCTTGCCAATCATCAGGAAATAAATCTTTCCATGAACGGTGCCATTCAGTTTCGTTTTCCCACCACTGGTCGCAGTTTTTGCGTGACCTATGTGCCCAGTGCCATAACATGTACTCACCACACTTTGAGATTAACTCAGATTTGCATACAGGGCAGATTCCCCTGGCTTTTGGTGCGGGTGTAACACGCTCTCCGTTTATCAAAGCAAATTTCATGAAACTTTCCTGATAGGTTTGAGTTTGAATGACCATCCTTTATCTAGACACTATGTAGCCATAGAAAAATTCAGTCAATGGGACAGTACAAACAAGCTGCCAATAAACTTTGGGACATAAGCGAGTTGAACAAAGGCAAAGCAGGTAAGAGATAGCAATGAAAGTATAACCTTCAAACAAACCACTCATCCTCAGCTTAATATGCTCACCACTGAGTGTTGTCAAAATTGATAAGTACCCACACTGTCATTGTGATATATGACATGGGCGCGCGATTTGCTTTCAAGTGGCCAAACATGCTTTTGTACTCCACCTTGAAAGATAGATGAGCAAAATAAGATAATTCCCATCATCCTTAAATTGAACTATTGCTATACTTTTTACACCATTGACAAGGATCGTTAAGGGACAAGCATGGAGCAATCAGTTCTAAGACTCATTTTGGCTGTTGTAGCGGTTTTATGTATTGTTGGCTCAGTGATGAACTATATATTATCAGGTGACTGAGCATTCGCGCTTGCCAAGTGCTTCTCAATCGGATGTGTTATTCATAGAATAAACGCCATCCAAGCATTATAGATGGTTGGGTCATTCAGCTATATAACTTAAGGGAGTAACTCCCTTACATCACACTCCAAAACTTCTGCTAATTGGTATGCCTTTTCGAGGGTGATATTGACTTCACCGCGCTCAATTCGTCCTGCATAGCTTCGATCAATCTCTGCTAATAACGCCAATTTATCCTGAGAAATGCCGAGTGCCTTGCGCTTATCACGCAATTTTGTACCAAATTGGATCGCTAAGTCTTTCATTTTTAATCTCGTTAAAGAGAAAGACTATCCAAAGTTGCGGCTTATAAAGCCACGGATTATAATCCGTATTAATAATGTGAAGTTATCCTAGCCATGTGAGTTAGAGATAAAGAGCCTCTTTGCGAGAAAGTAATGTCAAAACCATCCATCAAAATTAATGCCCAACTAAATGCAATTCTCCAGGATGAGAACTTTGACGACTTCAATGTGACGCAATTGCGTGATGCATACCTAGCAATGTCTTCAACGGTTGAAGAGCCCATTGAGGCTCGCAAATATGTCTATAGGCAAATTCTTAGGCTGCTTAAGAAAGGCTTACTGCTAAAGAAAGGAACCAAAAGCTCAAAAAGAGTTGTGTACCAAAAGGCAGATCTATTCTTTAAAACTAACTTCGTCGTCCAAAGTACAACTGAGGATAAAGTGAATCGACCCAAAGCAGTTACTGTCGGCATAAACACTACAGTCGAACAGCTTGAAAAGCGCCTTAAAGAATCTGAAGTTGATTTACTCACTAGCATTGGCGAGTCAGAAGAATATATGCGGTTGTATCAATCCTTTCCAGAGATGAAAGCGCACCTTGAATCCCAGTATTTACAAGCTCGCGAAAACAGCTCAAAACTACTTGGTCAAATCAAAGCGATTAAATCTGTTCTCGCTCATCAACGAAAGTAACCTAATGCATCTAAGACAATGGCAATCAGAGTGCGTCAATCACGCTCTAGAGCACTTTAGTGCCAAACAGAAACACTTCCTTTGTTTGGCTACTCCAGGCGCTGGTAAGACGATTATGGCTTCAGAAGTCGCTTTTCATTTACTTGAGCAAGACCTTATCGATTTTGTGCTTTGCTTTTCACCTTCGATAAATATATCGCAGGGTATTAAGCAAACTTTCTCGACACGGCTGGAATGTCGTTTCGATGGTGTCATAGGTGCCGTTGGTTGCTCTTATACGTATCAAAGCATGCTGTCTTTCAAAGCGGATTTCTGGCAACTGTTAAAACAAAATCGGGTACTCGTGATATTTGATGAGATCCACCATTGCTCAGGCAGTTCTCTTGAAGATGCCAACGCCTGGGGGGAAGAGATCCTACTGAATATTCAAAGCCAAGCCGAATACACTTTAGCGTTAACGGGCACTCCGTGGCGCTCAGATCAAGCACCGATAGCTTTATCTCGTTATACAGACCCAGACAATCAAATACAGTGTGATTATATCTACGGTTTAAGGGAAGCCGTTGCAGACGGTGTATGCCGAAGCCCAAAGATTGTATTAATCGATAATGAAAGAATTTCGGTAACTGACGAAGAAAATGAAACTAAGACGTTTAATTGCCTAGACGCTCTATTCAAAGGTTCATTGGTTTCTTACCAATCGATCATCAAAAATGATGTAGCCATTCGGCATGCCTTAACGCTGGCGACTAGCAAGCTCGACGACATTAGACTGCATAACCCTAATGCTGCTGGACTTGTCGTTGCATCATCGATAGAGCATGCTACATACATTCTGAATATGCTCAGAAATGAATATGGGGAAACTGCCGAAATAGTTACCTATAAAGAAGAGCTGCCTTCACTTAAAATCAATGAGTTTAGGAACAGTACAACAAACTGGATTGTCAGTGTTGGCATGATAAGCGAAGGTACTGACATCCCGCGTTTGCAGGTGTGTTGCCACCTAAGCAGAGTTAAAACCGAACTCTATTTTAGGCAAGTACTCGGTAGAATTTTACGGACAAATAAAAGCAAAAACCAAGAAGCTTGGCTATACACTTTTGCAGCACCAAAGCTTGTTGAGTTTGCAAATCGCATCGCTGAAGAGATTCCAGATGTGCCAATTATATTCAGGGAATCTGAAACGGTTACGGTCTCCGTTAAGCAGGGGGAAAGCAAAATAGTAAGAACTAGTTTTCTATCTCAAAATGAACATAAAGTTAGGTTTAGTACACCACACATAAATCAATCACACTTCCCCATTTTAGCACCACCTAACAATCAAAATCTCACTTGGGTAAACTCGCCATCTTTTGAGATTTTAGGTGGTTTTAGAGAAAAGGTGGTATCCACTTTCAACTCACCTTTTTGATGCAGAAACCTTATTTATGGTGCCACCATTTTTAATGGCAGCTTGAGTTATATGTTAAGCCTGCCAGAGTTTTACCTTTGACACGGAGAAAACTAGCCCGCCTAATTGAGGAACGGTTCGACTGGCACAACTACGCCAAACTTTTCCAATTTTAAGAATTTTGACCCCAAAACCTCCGCAGGAATTTTGCGCTGAAGTAAACCAAAGAAGTTCTCATCATGCGTTGAAATAATGACTTGTTTATCAAACTGGAGACTGATACTGCGCAAGAGGTCAATAGTCGAGAGTATGTTAATAGAATCCATTGATTGGATTGGATCGTCAATCAGAATAACATCAATAGGTTTATCTTCATCATCTCTCGCATGAAGTGCACTTGCTAAAAATACACTCAAACTAAGAATATTTATTTGAGCAGTACTGAAAAAGAGGATCGGTGATATCAGTTCTCCATCCCCATCACTAACCACGATATTTAAGCTAGGCTCACCTGAATCAAAGTCAGGTTTGAACTCCACTTTTTTAAAGGCTGGGTGTGGATCTATTTTCCTGTAAATTGAATTAATAAGATCTTCATAGAAGAAATTATTAATGAGTGTTTTTAGGTACCCCACGACTACTTCTTTTTCCGCAGCTAAAGTCTCATAGACCTGACTACGTTGTTCTAGCTGACGCTCTACGTCTGTCAACTCTTCCTGTAGAGAGATACGTCTAATGTAAGGCTTGAACGAAGCCAATAGCTCCGAGAGCAACTTAATTTTGCTCGACAATATATTAAGCTCTTCAGAACGACGCTGGCGTTCTTCAATCGCCCCTGTTATGAACTCTTTGACTTTTTCCAGTGTATCTTCAGAGCGAACCAAAATAATATGGGATAAGCTCCCATAAAAAGCGTTAACTGCCGATTGAGAATGGGCAAGCCTTAATTCTAAAGCCTCCTTCTGCTGTTTCAACTGAGGGAAATTTATCCATGTGCCGCCCACCTGCATTTCCTGTTGCAAAGCATTGCACTGGCTAGTTAAAGATTCAACTTCAACTTTATATTTGAGGACTTCCGTATCAAGCTCTTTTCTCTTAATTTCGCAATGTTTTTGAAGGCTAGAAGCAACGATAGCATTTTCATTAAGGTATGCCTGCACTGTCACATAGGCATGCTCACTACCTTTTCTCTCCACCTCAGAAATTAATGATTGCAATTCGAGGTCTTTAGCTTTGAACGACTTAGTGAACAACGTAATTTGAGTTGTGGCAGAGGTCTTTTGTTCAAGTAGATTTGACCGTTTTATTAAAAGTTCTTTCAACTCAGCTTCAACACGTGAAACTAGCTCAACATGTGAAAGTCCCCAAACTGATTTTTCCAGCTCTACGACTCTGTTCTCTATGCTCTTGTACTCAGCTTCTAAAGTAGATTTATCTCGCTCCGTTTGAGTAAGTCTCGCACCAACTTCATTAACTTTATTATGCAGGCCGTTGAGCTGCTTAACTTGTGCTTCGATCGCCTGTTGAACAATAGATTGGATTATATCTCTGAGTTCTTTCTGACGTTTCGAGGAAAGAGAAAGTTTTTTAGTATTCTCCTGACTTAAATCAGACAACAGATTTCGGTTCTTAATCTTATCTTGCAGAGCCTCTACGGATGCGTGAGGGGAGGTACACAAAGGACAAATATTGGAAGGTTGTACACTAAGGTAATCTAGACCTATGGAAAGCAACCGTTCGTGCAATTCCATCTGTTCAGTTAAGGCCTTTTTAGTGGTATGCAAGGCCGTAATGTTCACCTCGATCAAATCAAGATCAGCATAACATCTCGTCAATTGATCGATTTTTCCTTGTTCGAAAAGTAAAGCATCCACCTTACCGGTTAATAATAAATCTGGTGTGATTTTTAGTGTGGATATCTCACTCAGCTCCCGATTCAATACGTTAAATTGGACCTTCTCTTTCTGGATAGCAATTTCTTTCTCCGCGATTTGCAGTCCTAGAGCAGCGAAATGAGCACGGCGGTTTGAAATCTCGGTATAAACTGGACTAGCGTTGTCGATAGAAGTTCTTAGGAGTAAAGTCCTATTATCAACAGCTTTAAGCTCAGTGTTCAATTCACTTAATGTCTGATTAAGTGCTTCAAGTTGTGTGGAGGTTTTGGATCGTTCTTCTGTCAGTGCTTTTTTCTGCGTGGATAATTCGAGAAGACGTGACTCAATTTGTAAAAAAGTATCTGTGCTCTCAGCTATTACAATTAGACTATTTAGGCGCGCATGTGCTTGTTTTTGCGCTGTCACATATTTCTCGTGCGAGTCTAGTAATGCTTGATATTTGTCTGCGTCGGTAATCCCTTTCGATAGCCTAGTCAGATCAGGAGAATGTTCTGCCAGATCGCGGACATGGATCTCTATTTCTGGTATTTTTTCCAACCTATTTACAAGCGCTTCTGTTGTTTCAGTATTTGCTTGGAACGATGTGTTTAGTTCATGCTGTCGAGATACAAGATGTGCATTAAGCAGGTGTTCGTTTTGAGACGAAAACTTTTCATCCGGTAATATAATATTCTCACCCACCGCATTGAGTTCTGCAGCAACTGAATTGAAATGCTCGAATACTGAAAGATCAATTGGTTGTTTTATCTCCTTGATAAGCAATTCATGCTGGTTGTTCAGATTATTCAGTTCAGTCTCATTATCGCTGATGAGAACAGACAACTCTTGCCGAGCTATCTCGATATCACCACCGAAACTCGTCATGAACTTGGTATAACGCTCTTTTGGCTTTGCTTCCCGAAGAAATCTATCAATCTCATCTTGGCTTAAAATTACACGTCGGAAAAACTCATTTTCTCGTTGGCTTTTAACTCCAAAACGCAAGTCTCGACTGTTCGATCTCGTTTTCGGCAGCTTACGCTCAAAAAGTCCTGCTCGAGTAGTGGATACCACGACCTTTGTGACCACTTTGTCATCAACATATTTATTACGAAGAATTTTTTGTCCTACATTTTTGTCCTTAGTGATCTTGGCTGCATCTACAAAGTTAGAACGATTATATTCCCCACCAAGTCTTTCCAAATGATTAGTAACCGCCCATTCAACTGCATCGTAAAATGAGCTTTTACCGAAACCATTAGGAGCATATATTGCGACAAAGTTCGAAGGTATATCCCCTTGATTCGTAAAATCAAAAGTTCCGTCCGACTTTGACTTGTAGGCACGAAATGCCTCGATTTCAACTTTTTTAATTTTCATTATTGTTCAAGAGCTCAATTATGTTGTCGATCACCAAGGCGCGCTTATTTTTGGACTCTTTTTTTGAATCTAAAGGTGTACCACGAATGTACTCTTCTATAGACAGCAAAGCCTCTCTTGACTCGTTGACTTGGGGATAAAGTGCTAAATCTGAGCCCAATAGCTGTTTCTGTAGTTCAATAGCCATCTGGTCAATACAAGGTATTTCTGGGAGCCCATCAAGTATGATCTTACGAGCTGCATACTTGTTATTTTCTATTTGATATTTTTCCCAAATTGGAACACTTTCAACTGTAATCAAGGCCAAGTACACATTCCATGATGCCAAGTTGCCTGAGGGCTGGTAGTAAACAGAGACCATGCTCTGGATTTCAGACCAACTTTCGACAACCTCTGCAGACGTTTCACATACACACGCTATGCAGGAAATAAAGGAAAGAGGGTCATCAGAACAAAACATATGAAATCTAATGTTTTCATAATGATCAGATAAGAAGCTCAGATCGACTTCTTTAGTTAATAATTTCATTAAGCTTATCCTTAAACAACTGCAATTGCGCGCGACCTGAAGGCAAGCCTTGATATTCATCCTCGCTATCAATCACACAATTCTTTCGAAGCCCTTCCAAATGAGTAAGTTTGAAGCTCGTATAGATGGCGCTTTCAACTGTATCAATAGCTAATGGGCCTTCATTTGGCACTACAGCAATATTACTTATCACATTTTTAAGCGTAAAATTCGGTGGTAAAAGCTGTGCAGCGGCTTCTGGTGACGCAACGATGAGCGTGCCATTTTTATCTAAATATTTGCGCGCAGTTTTAAGCAGCTCTTCTAGGCGACGAAGCCAATTAGAACCGTCACTGGTATATAACAGCCGTCGCTTTCGCTCTATATTTTTTATGTAATTAGCATCCGCAGCTCCAACATTATCCATCAAAGCACAGATCACTAAAAACTCTAGGTAAGCCACCCATAATTCTTGATTTTTGAGTTCGTCAGGTCGCTTGGAATCAACTAGCAGTTGTAAATCATATTGCTCCATGACCTCATAAGGCGCGGGAATTCCGCCCCTTATTAGCGAATCGGCAAAGCCCTCTAACGCCACTTTTAGCTGGTGAACGTTATTTGGGTCAATAACATTGAACGCGAATATCATCTCCCGCATTCTAGAAAAGCACTCCAAATGAGCAGGAATCATCTGCGCACTTGTACATGCAGTTATGATTTCCTCAAATCTAGCTAAACTGTGGCACTGTACTCGGCCGTATTGCTGCTCTTCGCCGGTGCCGTCCATCTGGAATTCAACGCCGATAAGAAATGGACTTCCAGCTTGGATGTGGTAAACGCCTCCACCAGACATGCCCTGGATCGTCGATTTAGCTGGAACGCCGTTAATTGTGAGAATGACAAGTTTGTTGACCACACTTGTCTTATGTCCATCATACTGCTTTATTTGATCTGCACTTCCTCTTTCAGTTGCTGGATATCCAACTAATATAATGGCGGCAAGATGAGGTAATCTAGAAGCAGCAAAACATCTTTGTAACACTCTAGCCTGATATTCAACTTTTAAAATTGCGCAATCATAAGTAGGATCCTCCGCATCGTGGGGGGCGGGGTCAATGAGCACAGCTAAAACTTTGAGTTTCTCACTTTTATAATCTAAGACATTAATATCATCTAAATCAAGGACGGCAATATCACCTTTCTTCTTACGAATTACATGGGCTGCGGTTAGTACGTAGGAGTAATCCAATGTCATAGCATTGACGAGTACACCACTACCTCCATTAACCATAACAGTGTATGACTGCATGATTTCAGCATCTGTATTATTCAAATCTGATCTCATCATCGAGCACCTCTAGACGAGAGGAATAGCTCTCTATTTCATGAGCCAAAAGCAAGGGCGTTATTACATCCCTATAATTAAATAGCACGTTGCCACTAGTTGATTTCATTATCCTAGCAATTGTCCTCTTATTAGGAAGCCCATGCTTAGAACCATTAGTTGAAATGACGTAACGTGACGAATCCAGCAGTGAAAGAAACTCATTGCTTGTATTGTTCTGACTGCCATGGTGTGAGACTTTTACGAGATCCAGCTTAAGCTTATTCGTGTCGCTGTAACCAAATGCTCTTAGATTTTCTGCAACGACCTGGTCGTGCGCGTCCCCAAGAAAAAGCATTTTCTTGCCGTCTGCTTCAAGGATAAATGCAACAGAACTTCCATTGTAAATAGACGGATCGGGTTTAAACTTGTCTTCTGCCCAGATCTCGCTTAAAGAAAGGTGGTAATCATTGTCATGCGATGAGGTCGCACCTGATTCGACTTCAGTTGGCCATTTGTGCAAAAGCCGCTCCAGCTGCCTTGGCTCCGGTGACAATATTTTCAAAGTGAACGGACCGACTTCATAAGATTGGCCAGCCATAATAAGAGGCGCTCGCTCACATCCGATATCATCGAGTAATGTCTCGAGCTCTTTCCCCTGACTCACGCTTGTTTCAGGAGAATCGTCAGTCAATAGAATATTATTTTCCGAAATCTCAGGAACATTAAAATGACGTGTTATTAACCGAGACGAATTGAACCAGATTGATTTAACTAATTGACCGAGGTAGCCAGGCTTTTCGAAAGCTTTGATAAGGCCATGGATATGGTCGTCATCAATATGGGTTAGGATCGCCAGATCGACGTGCTGCCCCCTCTTTTTCAGATCATCAAGAGCATTGCATAAGGCTCCCGCATAGCGCTGCCTAGGCCCATGTCTGAAAGTCGTCGATGTCCCACCATCTATCAGTAGGTTGAAAACACTCGAAGGCCCTTCATGGCTAACCAGTATGCAATCTCCATGATTTGCTTTAAGGACGCGCACGACTATGCTCAACTGGATCTCCTTTTCTCTGTTTTTCGTGTCATTTCCGCCTCTTCTAGCGTAATAATATTATCAACTAATATGGTTTTGATTTTATATTAAACCACTAAAATATCTATCAAAATATAGTATGCAATCCGAATCACCACATTCTGAAGCATTACTAAAATTTAGTCTGCTCTGTAGCTCACAAAGTGCTTTCCTAATGTAGTTGTAACAACGAATGGGGCATAAATGATTTACGCCCTTGGCATGTTTCTGGACATTTCAGAGTTAAAGAGTAACGGTATTGTCACTTGTTTAGATAAGCATCTGACTATGCTAAACATAGATATTAACTATGAAATAGTGGCCATTTTACTAAGCCATAACAAATAGTCTTATTTAGTTGCGTTTTAAATGCGGGCGAACATAATTTTCTAACTTTTCAACCGTTGAGTTTATAGCCACTGTGATCTCATCATTTTCTTCAAACATCGATTTCCAAACACGATTTTTCATCGTTTTACCTAAGTCAGAGTTACACTTGAAGTTTTCATTATCCTGCATTTCGTTATCAACAACTGCCTGCATTCCAACACGTAACAATCGTGCATTCTTTCTAAGTTCTTGCACAAGTTGTTTAATCTCAGCCCCCCATAGAGCTTCTGCTTCTAAACCCTGTACCTCCAATTCCTGTACAGCTTCAACCACAGGCTTCCATCTATTAGAGAACACATATGACCAAGACTCTGCTTTGTATTTTGCTGCTCTATTCATTGGATCATAGTTTGCTGGAAATTCACTGGGTAAAGTCATTGGAGAACGAGAATACTCAATCTCATCTCTAAATTTATATACAGCACGGATAAGCTGTCTAGACACTTCGAAATCTGCTTTCCCCTTTAACTCTCGAGCCCAATTTTTTACTCCATAAACAGCTACAGATACTGTTCCTAAAGCACATAAACCCAATACTATATCTTTAATTAATGTAATAATTTCATTGATAGTCAAAGAATATTCTCCATACTAACGCTGAGTTAATGAACTAGTTGCTGCGAAGCAGCGCTTTTGGCGGCTTATCCATTTATGTTATGTATTTTACTTAAAAACCCACTCAACTCTAGATAAGTCTTCTGATGAAAATCTGGAATCTAAATGGGAAACCATATGCTTGTTCATGGCTCGGTCACCAATAATGAATTTAAATTTAGTGTTAAATTTTCTTGTTTTTGCCACACAGTCATTAATAAGAATATGTAAATTGCTAAAGTGCATATGTGTACTAATCAGATCTATTTCCACTTCTTCACAGTCGTGGTTAATAGCTCTAAAAACATCTGAAGACAAAGAATGAATTGAATGCGAGGTAAATATGAAACATGGATTATCTGTTTGGTGAGGTAACAAATTATCTAAAAATTTAAACGTTAGGATATTGCTTTTATCATACTTATATGAACATTCAACAGAGTCCTTATATATTTCTAAAAAACACTTCAGACTACGAATTCCCAAACCATGATATTCTTCAACTACAAAATCTAATGAGTTAAACCTCTTTCCATCATACTTTAGTTCAACCTGACCATTGTTAGAACATACAGAAATGAAGTTTCCTCCACCGTGTTGCGTTGCATTTTGTGCCAACTCGGCCAAAACTTTAGTAAAGTCTAACCTAGTTTCTGAAGGTATAAAGCTAGACGTCCTATTTAAATGTTCACTTAACCCTTTGATTTCATTGTCACCCTTGATTTTCAGGGTTTTATCATCCTTATTTAATATATATTCATGAATTTCTTTGATTTTATTTGAGTCTTCTATCTTAAACCAGGTGTTGTACAATCCAGACTCTTTTAATTGGTCAAGTAAATAATCACCATCCCAAAGTATTATATTACCCGGATCTATAGCGTGCTCTTTCGACCGCTCAAGCTTCCATTTATCAAACCATTTATGTTGTTCTTTATTTAGCGTTATTGGTAATGCTATATACCATTTCTTTACTGAATATTTGTCATTATTAATTATACTGTCAAATGAACTTTTCATTTGTTGTTTTTGAGAACTAAAGAAACCATCAATAAAGAATTTACATTGGAATACTTCTAAGCTTTTATCGAATATTCCATTACCAACAAAAATATCAATACCATCATCACCATTAGAAACTTCCACTTCATACGCTCGATTAGGATACTTATTCCTTAATAAAGCTCCGCAAACCTTTTCGAAGGCAGCTCTAGCTCCTTCCTTATTGCCATACATACCCTTAAAATCGTTCCAATCTCTTTCCACATTAGTCTCCCTAAAATACATAGCAGATTATTAGCGATAATCCCGTTAAACACTCTGCTGTAATTAGCGGTATCTCGTCAAAACAAACATTTATTTACAATAATATTAATAAGTTAGCACTAAGGTTTGTTTCGGGCAATGAGCTTTTTAGATGGGTAAAGCCAAAATTTAGATAATTGAGAATTTTCTGGTCTCTTTAAATTCTATGAATTTGAAGGTAAACGTAATTTTTTCAAGTGTTTAGGTTGTGGAGTTAGTTGGGGTAAAATTCAAACTTTAGGTAACGAGAAGGAAAATTGTTCTGGGGAAATAACGCCTTAGGTTGATCGCTCCAAGACGTGCCAGGACATGAATGTATTGGTATGGGGGTCAATAAATAGTATATGATTATTATCGATATACTACACAGTGTACTATTTTATTTTGACTTTAATTACTGTAAATAATGGGTTTATATACTGGCACTCTTACTGTGGTACGAATATATTACGTCTTTAGGGGTGATACTTAGCACATGTATACCGAGCCACAGAAGCGTTTTCGAGCACAAAAAGCGGACAAGATTGAACAAGATCTTATCGCGGTCGCCAACTCGCAGGCACATATCTCACGGGTGTTTTTAGCCGATGGTGACGCTATGACGCTTCCCTTTGCACGCCTTGAGGCGATCTGCTTATTGATAAAACAATACTTGCCTAACGTGACGCGAATAAGCAGTTATTGCTTGCCACGTAATATCGATAATAAGACCCCTGAACAGTTGCAGCGCTTAAGAGAACTTGGACTCACCTTGCTCTATATCGGCTGTGAGAGTGGTGATGATGAGGTGTTAGCGCGCATTAATAAGGGGGAAACCTTTGATTCCTCATTGGCGGCATTACTGAAGATCAAAGCCGCGGGGATTAAAGCCTCGGTGATGATTTTAAATGGCTTAGGCGGGGTTGAATTGTCCAAGCTGCATGCCGAAAACTCAGCCAAGTTGATGAATGCGGCGCAGCCTGAATACCTGTCGACCTTAGTCGTTACCCTGCCGCTGGGTACTGAGCGGATGGACAAGGCTTTTGGCGGCCACTTTCAGCTGCCGAGTCAGGCGCAGCTGTTTGAAGAGATGCATATTCTACTGAGTAAGCTTGAGCTGAATAAAACGGTATTTCGTTCGGATCACGCCTCCAATTACTTGGTGCTAAAGGGCGTGCTGGGTAAAGATAAGCAAGCTCTCGTTGCGCAGGTAGAAGCTGCGATGAATACGCCGAGTAAAATTGAATTACGGCAGGAGTGGCAAAGAGGGCTATAAGTCTAGCCTGTTGATTTAACCTCCACCTCTTTGCAGTTGTAGTTGGCTGACAATATCTAGGCATTGGTCTTTAAACCATTGGATCAATGGGTCTTTGTGTACTCTTGCGTGCCAGTAGAGGGTGCTGTCTAGCTGAGGTAGATCGGTGAACACGACTCCCTTTAATTGTGAGCGCCATTTTGCAGAATGGAGAACACGCTGAGGCAGAAAGCCAACATGTTTTCCGGCGAGTAGCCCCTGTAATAAGACTAGAAACGAGCCCGTCGCAAAGGTGATTTTCCGCTGTAGTTGGTGTTGTAATGCAAGTTGAGTGATCTCTATCTCGACTAAGTTAGAGGCTGAATATTCAGCCGTATCATAGGAGAAAATCTGCGCCAGTGTCGGTTGTGCAATTTTGGCTAAGGGATGCTTTAGACTGTAGGCGGCGCAGTAATTATCGGTGCTGATATGGCGGCCATGAATATTCGCAGGAGGGGCATCTGTACCCGCTGCAGCGATGTCTATCTCGCCAGATTCTAGCAGCGAAAATACATCTCTAGGCTTGTGCACAAACTCGAGTTCAACATTGGGCGCAAAAGCGAGGATCCTGTCTAGCATCATGGGGATCATGGTCTGGGTGAGATCATCCATAAATGCGATGCGGATCACCCCATGACTTTCCATAGGATCGAAAGCGATCTGCGAGATCAGTCGATCGCTCATCTGCAGCCATTCGGTGAGTGAGGCATATAGTCTCAGAGCCTTGCTGGTGGCACGAATGCCTTGACCCTGTTTTACAAACAGGGGGTCATCGAACATATTGCGCAATTTCTTTAAGTTTTGGCTCATGGCAGGCTGGGAGATGTCTAGCCTGTCTGCACTCTTAGATACACTCTGCTCCTCAATCAGGATCGCTAGGCTTAGCAATAAGTTGAGATCGCACTGTTGAATAATTTTTAAGTCAGTTGGATTCATAGGGCTTGTTCTAAGGGAAAGTGTTTATGAAAAAGCGTGACCAACTGACGTCTAAACCACTGCTGCAGCTCTGGCGCTCTTTGGTGACGATCCCAGCAAATTTTGAGCTCGAGATTGATTGGCGAGCCGAGCCAGTCAAAATTTTTAGTCTCATCTTCTGCTAGGATCCCCATGGCGAAATGAGGCAGTAGGGTGACGGTATTATTGGTTTGCAACGCATAAAGCAGCGTGCTTAAAGAGTTCGTTGTCAAAGCGTATGCCGCATCGAGTGCATCTAGGTGTTCTAGCGCTTCAATCGAATGCAGCTGGTTATGCTCTTGAAATTGGTAGCGTAAGAGTTTGATAGCATCTTTATCTGCATGGATATTTTGCTTGTTGGTCACTTTATGGGTGACCATTTGCCATGGAGCGAGACCTATGGGCTCACTGACAATCGGGCTTGGCACATTGTCGTAGAAGCCGATGACCGCATCAACTTGTCCTCGTCTGAGTAACTGAAAGCCATTGGCGTTTTGCGAGATATATTCCAGCTCAATTCCAGGGGCTTTTTCGCTCATCAGCTCGATTAATGGGGCGATAATTAGCTGGGCCGTCACATCACTCATAATAAAGCGTATTCTACCCTGGGCCGTTTTGGGGGTGAAGTGTTCGGCTTCTAAGATGCGGGCGGTTTTATCCAGAAGAGGAGTTAACTCTAATGCGATAGCTTGAGCCTTGTTGGTTAAGGTCATGCCGTTATTGCTCTTGAGCAGCAGGGGATCGGCAAACATTAGGCGTAAGCGTTTTAGCATCTGACTCATTGCCGATTGAGACAGACCCAGTTGCTTAGCAGCATTGGAAACATGGGCCTCGTTGAGCAGTACGGCCAGTGCCAGCAATAGGTTTAAATCGCAATTTTTCAGTCGTTCAAGATTGAGCTGAGTTAGCATTATGTTACCTATCTTCCATTATCAACTTGACTATAAACGATAAATTTCAGCTTGAATAGGCCATGTTGGTGTGAGTTGATGTGGAGTGAATGAAGCCGTCCCTGGCTTATGGTTATCCCTGTTTTTGCTCTTATACCAATCAGTATAAGAAGTTGATCTACTCAGAGCGCTTTTTGGCAAACTAATTCAAGGCGAATAGTTGAAAGAATGGTTATTCCCTTGTGAAGCTTTTCAACGCAGAAGTCGGCAGCCAAAAACGCTCCAGAATGGCGAGTTTTAGTGGCTCTGATGCTGCGTTAACGAGCTTAACCGTAGAATAACTATGCTCTTCACTCGTTGCCTTGCCTCATAACCGCTAAACTCTCGCTGAGCGACCAAATCTTTATTCTGATTGGTATTAGATTAAGTGCAATTTGTCCCTGCATACTTCCTTGGTAAGTATTCACGTCAACCGTCCTAGTTAACGTAAACCCTACACCCTTAAACCTTATGCCAAGGGGCATGACAAGATTTAAGGGATCCTAGTGTATCGTTTCGCCATCCTAGCGACGTCGGGTCCCTATTGGTGATACTAATTTTGTAAAGTTCAGCTTAAGAAGCTAATACTTTTTCTTGGCTTGTTAGTGTCACTATTACGCGGCGCTCTAGTGCGCGGTCTTTACGTAAATTAGCGTGGGCATCTTGCTCACCAACGGCTTGAGTGTCGATTTTTTTCACCTCTACGCCGTGAGAAACTAAGTAGGCTTCTACGTGCTGCACACGCTTTTCAGATAGCTTAAGGTTGTATTGGCTATCACCTTGGTTATCAGATTGACCATTAAGCAAGATAACGTCTTGATCTTTGCTCTTTGATAGCTGGATAACCTGGTCTAGCTTGGCCTTGGCTGCGCTAGTTAGCTCTGAAGAGTCGAAGCTAAATAGTACGGCTACGCTGCTTTTTTCAGTGTGAATTTCATACTTAGGCTCAGGCTTTGGTTCTGGGCGAGGCATTGGCTTAGTCTGCTTTTCAATCACAGCCGGTAGTACAACTGCAGTTGTGGTCGCAGCTTTAACACCAAAACGGTAAGTTAGCTGTAGACCCACTGTCTGTGCGTCCATGTTTGCCGTGTTCCATGCCGTTTCATCGATATTGGCAAAGCGGCGGTACTTAGCTGAAATAGCTAAAGAATCGGTGATGTTGTAACCCACACCCGCACCAAAGTAAGGAGCGGTATCGGTAGCACTCACATATTTATTAGCACTCATTTGGTGTGCTAAGTGATATTGATAAGCACCCGCTTCACCAGTTAAGAACCACTTTTCAGACAGTGGTAAGGTACCCACAACGCCAAGAGTAAAGCCGTCAACGTCAATCTCTTGGCTGCCGTCTAAACCACCCCAAAGGTGAGTGTCATCGTTAGTGCCAAGATCTTGCCAACCCGCTTCGAAGGCCAAGTATTTGTTTAGCTGATAACCTACTAGGGCGTTCCAAGCTAAATCGCTGTCGTCACCTAGGTGGCTAGCGGCGTCAACTGACTCATAGTTGCTTTGACCTGCGCCTGCACCTATGTACCAAGTGTTATCGATATCGGCTGCATTGGCATAGCCGCATGTACCCATTAATGCTAGTGCAATTAGTGTCTTGTTCATCATGTTATCTCCAGTGAGTTTTAATTCGTCTCTCATTTCAATGGAGCGCATTTTGCGGGATCGGCTAAATTAGAGCGATAGAGTAAATGCAATAATGATTATTTGCCTTACTTATGATTAGGTCGTGGCAAAACGTCGAAAGTCACAAAAATGCGAGTGTGTGGGCTTTTTCCATAAGTAGATTGGATGATGAAAAATAGCAATAGATAGCGGCGAATCTTACGCCGCTATGGGGGTAATTAACTTAAGACTGCTGAATATGGATCTGCTGAACGGGGTAGGGGATCTCGATATCGGCCTCTTTTAGTGCTTTAAATAGTGCTGCATTGGTTTGGTATTTGTCTTGGTAATAACTTTGGGTCGCAACCCAATAGCGAATCCCTATCTCAATCCCAATACTGTTAAAGTCATTTACGCCAACTTGGGCTTTAGTGCCTTGATAGACTCTTGAGCTATCACTCAAGACTTTAGTGAGTAGGGCGATGACCTGCTGTGGCTCGGACTGATAACTGATATTAAATTTGGTTTCGACCAGCTTATTGGCGAAGGAGTTATGTAAGATCTCACCGACGATATGTTTATTGGGTATATTGATCTCTTCACCTTCCTCGTTGGTTAGCACTGTCATACCAAGGTGAATATCTTTAACTAAGCCGCCGACCCCTTTTATCTCGATGGTATTACCAACAATAAAGGGTCGAGTGACAATAATTGTAATTCCGGCAGCATAGTTAGATAGCATTCCCTGCAGTGCTAAACCAGCACCGAGAGAGGCTGCACCAATAGCGGCCACCATTGGAGTGACGCTAATACCTAGCTTGCCTAAGGCTATCACCCCCACCATCACGATAACTAAGATGCGGACGAAGTTGCTGGTAAAATTACTGAGGGTAATATCTATTTTGTGCTTTTCAAAAATACGCGTGACGAGGTTAGCCGCTTTCGCCGCAATCCACAGGCCAATTAAGAAGATGATGACGGCACCAAGAATACTAAAGCTATATTGCACCAGAAACTCAGTTATCGCAGTATAAGCATTTTGCAGTTGTGCAATCTCTTGGTCTAGCCCTTGATCATTCATTTATCCAATCCTCTATTAAACGCTTATCAATTAGCTTACTGACAATAAACAATTTTGTAACTCAGTATTTGCGTGTATGTGAGTGGTTATGAGTACATTTTTCTCCTAAGCCACTTAGCGTGAAGGGGATCATGCTTTGCCATTAAGTTTACTGTTGGCCCCCAAAGAATAGGTTACTCTTCTCGTTAACTTTAATCTGCCGAGTTTAATTATGAGAGCACTTATTTTTGTTTTATCTAGCCTATTGGCCACGTCTGTTTGGGCAAACACGTATCAGGTTGGTGATCAAATTACTGATATCAAGCTGCAAGATCAGAATGAAGCGCAATACCAAGTAGATAGCAGCACAACTCGGGTTTTATTTAGTCGTAGTATGGATGGCGGCACGGTTATCCAAGAAGCGCTAGAGGCTGAGCCTGAGTTGGTGAAAGATAATAGCTTGGTTTATGTGGCTGATATCAGTGGCATGCCATCTTTGATTGCACGCTTTGTTGCTCTGCCTCAGTTTAAGAAGTTCCCTTATAGAGTTGCGTTGGATAATGAAGGTGAACAGACTAAGCCGTTACCTGCGCAAAAAGATCAAGCGACCTTGGTTGAGCTTAATAATAACCAGATAACTAAGATTGCTTTCTATGAGACTGCCGATGCTCTGTTAGCAGACTTGAAATAGCACCACTCGCGTTCTAAATCTGTAAACACACTTCAGAATAAGACGCTAACTTGATGCAAAAAAGGGCGCTTTGCGCCCTTTTTAATATTCTTATTCGGTTAAGCCGAATGCCCCTTCAAAATATCGTAGATCTCTTCTTTTAAATGTAGTTTCTTTACTTTTAGTTCATGCACCTCTGAGTTGTAGTCGCTAGCGATGTTTTTTTCCAGATTTTTTATCTCCTCATCGAGTTCGTTATGTTTGTGAAACTTCTTCTGAAAGTGGCTATCAGATGTCTTTAGTTGGCTGATAAGTTCTCTGTACTCTGGAAACATGCAGGCGTCCTTTTTAGCTGTTTTTTCGGATAGGTCATTTACTACAGTTTTAAACTAGCGTGATTTAGTATGGCCAAACGTGATATCGATCAAATTGTGAACGATTAACCTTGTAGGCTGGAACGTTGCGATTCTTATGTTGTTATTCTTCCCTAAAAAGCCCTCAAATAAGCAGATCTTAAAGCCTATGAGCTCAGGTCTAGAGCGAGTCGCAATATATAGCTAAACAGTTGCTAATGTTTGTTTTATTCATTTGAAGATAGTGGTTATGGTTTTGGTCTTATCTATAGCTGTCACCGCTTTTTCATCGCTGGCAGTATGCTGAGTAGCTGCTATATTCTAGCTCAGAGTTTTAATTGATTTAGTAACTAGATTACGACAAATCATTTACTCTTGGCGGGTAAAGTGTGATCAGTTTAACCTTTTTAGCGTCGAGACTAGGTTAAAGTCGCATTAATTAGATTTATAAATTCAAAAATGAAAGGGGTTTTCACGATGTCTGATGTATTTCATTTAGGCTTAACGAAAGAGATGTTAGATGGTGCTAGCTTAGCGATCGTACCAGGCGATCCAGAGCGTGTTAAGCGTATCGCCGAGTTGATGGAGAATGCGACATTTTTAGCGAGTCATCGTGAATATACCAGTTACTTGGCATACATAGACGGTAAGCCTGTGGTTGTGTGTTCAACGGGTATTGGTGGCCCATCGACATCGATCGCCGTTGAGGAGTTAGCGCAGCTTGGCGTGCGTACTTTCCTACGTGTCGGTACCACTGGTGCGATTCAGCCACATGTGAATGTGGGCGATGTGATTGTGACTCAAGCATCGGTGCGTTTAGATGGTGCAAGCCTGCACTTCGCGCCGATGGAGTATCCAGCTGTAGCAAACTTTGAGTGTACAACCGCTATGGTTGCCGCAAGTCGCGAAGCAGGGCTTGAGCCACATATTGGTATTACAGCATCATCAGATACCTTCTATCCAGGCCAAGAGCGTTACGATACTGTTTCGGGTCGCATAACACGTCAATTCAAGGGGTCTATGCAAGAGTGGCAAGACTTAGGTGTTTTGAACTACGAGATGGAATCTTCGACGCTATTTACCATGTGTTCTTCACAAGGTTGGCGCGCGGCATGTGTTGCGGGTGTGATTGTTAACCGTACTCAACAAGAGATCCCAGATGAAGCGACAATGAAGAAGACTGAGGTCAGTGCCGTTTCTATCGTCGTAGCGGCAGCTAAGAAGCTACTCGCATAAGCTTATGTTTATGCAGTAAAAAAGGCGCTATATGCGCCTTTTTTGTTGGTCTATAACACTCGCTTTCAAAATTGAGATTAGAAGTGATACTTAGCAATCACCGAAAAAGTGTTTTGCTCGATACCATCGACGCCATATTTGTTCTTCCAGTAATCGTACTCGATACCGACAAATAGCTTGTTTTTTTGATGCTCGCCTAGCATGACCGCACCTAAGTCATACTTAAGTTGTGGATTGAAGTGGAAGTTAGTTTCGTAAACAGCTTCGTCAGCTACGAATACCCAATCAATGAAACCGTCGAAGACAATATTTGAATTGCCAATAGGGAAATCCATTCTAAAAGCAGGCGTTAACTGCCAACCATCACTGATATTATCGCTACTGATTGCATGTCGACGGTAAGTATTAAGTTGGAAGTAGCTAAAATATGGGATCTTAATATCCATACCGACGCCGTACAGGAAAGCTTTAACAGGGCCTTCCCCCTCTTCCAGTGTGAGTGCTAGCGATAGATCGGTCACTGGACCAAAACCCACTGTTTTACCTAAAATTTTGCCAGCACTAAAGCGAGTCGAGATCTCTCCATAGGTGGTGTTGTCTTTGCTGACATTTGAGCCGTTAAAGTAAGTCACGTCTTGGAAGGCAAACCAGTCGCCATATTTCCAATCACCAGCGGTTTCAAAGGTTAGGGTGGTCTGTTTTTCTGATGGAGCTAGGTCGTAGTTTTCACCGTATAGCGCAGTGACACTTACATCCCACCAGTTAACCATATTGTCTGCCATTGCTGTTGGGCTCACTAGTAAAGCCAAACAAAGTAATTTGTTATTCATCGTAAAACCTTTTATTTTTATGAGATCTCAGTGCGTTAGATTTAACACTAGAGCTAAGCATGTCTGTCGCTGGCGGGGAATATAGGCGCAAAGTGAACAATGTTCAAAGTATTTGTTGTGGTTTTTTGGTGATGACATTACGGTGACGCTATAACACCATGATAATCCTGCTTATTTTTATAGTCTTGACCATGTGGCATTGTCTTTTAACGAGAACTTGAACACTCGTGGTATGAGTCATAAGCTCAAATCAAAGGCATGTTAGCCAGTGACCTAGAGGAGTTCAACCACCTGTGTTACAGTCCTTAGATAGAGGCTTGTTGACATAATATGTCGCACAAAACTTGTGCAGCTGATATAGTCATTGTTAGGCTCTTTCATTTTTTGGGGGAAATATGGAGTTTTCAAATCCCATTCTAATCTGGGTATGTATCGGCATTTTTCTTATGCTGACAGAGATCATTTTACCGGGTGGTATAGTGATCCTCATAGGTGCGGCTTGCTTGGTTGTCGCAGGCGCCTTGGCTATAGGTTTAGTCGAAGGCATAGTGCAAAGCTTAACGCTTTGGTTTATTGCCGCTATGGTTCTTTTACTGGTTTTTCGCCAGATCACACAAAAGTTGGTTGGCGGAGACGCCCACATCGACAATACCGATGAAGAGTTGGATATTTACGATCAGCTCGCTACTGTCAAACAAACTATTGGCCCGGCACAACAGATGGGGCGAGTCGAGTTTCAGGGCTGTGAATGGTCTGCACTGGGAGATGGTAGCGAGATAGCTGCTGGCTCTGTAGTTCGGATTATCTGCAGAGATAATATTGCGTTAGTGGTTGAGCCTATAAAGGCTGAAGATGAGCACTGCGCAGAAAAGTAATGGGTTTTAGTCAGGAAAGGATCTCTCTATGTTTGCATTTACACTCTTTGTTTTATTCGTCTTTTTTATTCTCTATAAATTGCTGCTAATTGTACCTATGCGTGAGGTCAACGTGATTGAGCGCCTAGGTAAGTTTCGTACCGTGTTGCAACCTGGATTTCATTTTTTAATCCCGTTTTTTGACCGCGTGGCTTATAAGCATGAAATCCGTGAACAAGTGCTCGATGTACCACCACAAAGTTGTATCTCAAAAGACAATACTCAGCTAGAGGTCGATGGTCTTGTTTATCTGAAGGTGATGGATGGCAAGCTTGCCAGCTATGGTATTGAAGATTATCGCCGCGCGGCGGTAAACCTAGCACAAACCACCATGCGCTCAGAGATAGGTAAATTAAGCCTAAGCCAGACATTCTCAGAGCGAGATAGTCTCAACGAGTCGATTGTGCGCGAAATCGATAAAGCATCGGATCCTTGGGGGATCAAGGTACTGCGCTATGAGATTAAAAATATCACCCCATCGCGTAAGGTCATCCACACCCTAGAGAAGCAGATGGAAGCGGAGCGCAGTAAGCGCGCCGAGATCACCTTGGCAAATGCAGAAAAAGCCGCGATGATTAATCTATCTGAAGGTGAGCGCCAAGAAGCGATTAACTTGTCTGAGGGTGAAAAACAACGCCGCATCAATGAGGCCAAAGGTACCGCGCAAGAAATTGCAATTGTTGCTCGTGCGAAGGCTGAAGGTATGGAGTTAGTGTCTGCTGCGCTGGCTAAAGATGGCGGTAACGAAGCGATGAATATGCAGCTAAAAGAGCAGTTCATCACCCAAGTAGGTAAGATTTTGGCTGAGGCAGATGTGTCTGTTGTACCAGCAGAACTGGCCAAGATTGAGGGATTCTTCGAAGGCATGGAACAGGTCACTAACGCAGTGTCAGCCAACTCAGTTAAGGGAGCACGCTAATGATGATTGCAGGAATTGATACCGATCTAATTGTAATGGGCATTTGGGGCCTTATCTTTGCCATCTTTGTGGTTAAGCTATTTCAATCGATTCGCTTAGTGCCTACAAAGTCGGCCTATATCGTGGAGCGTTTAGGTAAATATCACTCAACCTTGGATGCGGGCTTTCACGCTTTAGTGCCATTCGTCGATAAAGTGGCTTATATACACGATCTAAAAGAAGAGACGATTGATGTGCCACCCCAGGAGTGCTTCTCATGTGATGAAGTGAATGTAGAAGTTGATGGGGTTATCTATATTTCAGTGGTTGACCCAGTAAAAGCCAGTTACGGCGTTACCGATTACCGTTATGCGGCGATTCAGTTAGCGCAAACCACCACGCGCAGCGTGATTGGTACCCTAGATCTAGACCGTACCTTTGAAGAGCGTGACGTGATTAGCGCCAAAGTGGTTGAAGTGCTGGATCAAGCGGGTGCACTGTGGGGTATTCGAGTACACCGTTATGAAATTAAAAATATTACTCCGCCTGAAACGGTTAAAAATGCCATGGAGATGCAGGTCAATGCCGAGCGAGAACGGCGTGCATTACTGGCCAAGAGTGAAGGTGATAAGCAGAGTAAGATTAATCGCTCTGAAGGTATCAAAGCGGAAACCATTAACCACTCAGAAGGTGAGATGCAGCGCCGAATTAACGAGGCTGAAGGTAAGGGGGAGGAGATCTTAACCATTGCACGAGCCACGGCAGAGTCGATTGAGCGTATGGCCACCGTTATTGCGGCGCCAGGCGGAAAAAACGTGGTGCGTATGCAGTTAGGTGCGCAATACCTTAAACAGCTCGATGGCGTCAGCTCTGGCCAAAGTAAGGTTATTTTACCCGGAAATATGATGGACTTTGACCACTGGATGAATAGTATCGGACTAGAAGAGACTCCTAAATAACAGTCTGAACTATTGCTAAACATGCTAGCTTCTAAAATGGGAGTTAGCATTTTTTATGGGTGACAGGTACCAATCGGTCGTTTCATAAGGAAAGGCACCATGGCGTTTGAAGATAAGTTTAGACTCATACCAATCAGTATAAGAAGTTGATCTACTCAGAACGTTTTTGGCAAACTAATTCAAGGCGAATAACTGAAAAAATGGTTGCTCCCTTGTGAAGTTGTTCAACGCAGAAGTAGGCAGCCAAAAACGCTCCAGAATGGCGAGTTTTAGCGGCTCTGATACTGTGACTCTTAAGGAACAAGCCCTAGTTCAACTATGCTCTTCACTCGTTGCCTTGTCTCAGTGCCGCTAAACTCTCGCTGAGTGACCAAATCTTTATACTGATTGGTATCAGTAGTCACGCGGTGATTATAAGTAAGGATTTGCCTGAACCGAGTGTGCTGTTACTCAAAGCTGATTATGGCAGTGGTGCGTGGGGAGTCCCCGGCGGTGCTTTAGATCCAGAAGAAACCATTCATGAGGCGTTATTGAGGGAATGTGTAGAGGAGCTTGGAGTACTGGTGCAGATTAACTACCTTACAGGAGTTTATTATCATAAAGCCTACAACTCACGGGTATTTATTTTCTTGTGTGAGCTGCCACAAGCTGCCCAAATATGCTTGAGTGATGAGCATAGCGAATATCGATTTGCTCCGATCTCTTCGCTACCAGATGTTCAAAAACAAAGAGTTGAAGACTGCCTTTATTATAACGGTACCGTGATTAGCCGTAAGTATTAGTCCAGACTAGATCTGACATATTAGCCGTATATTTTTAATCGCTAGACGATGTTTAAGGCTTCAGACTCTCCTTGAAATGTGTTCTGTTCATGCATTTTTCTATAGCGAGAGCCAATTTTTAATAGCTCTTTTAGCGGCACAGGCTTGCTGATCAAAAAGCCTTGAGCGTAATCACACATCATAAAGCTTAACTCATCGAGTTGTTCTTGGGTCTCTACTCCCTCTGCAATAACTCTAATGCCTAAAGCGTGAGCCATCTCGATTGTGGCGATGATAAGATCGTTACTCTTATCGTCTTTATTCATGTCATGAATAAAGCTGCGATCGATTTTCAGTATGGTAAATGGGTAAGTTTTTAGATAGCTAAGAGAAGAATACCCAGTACCAAAGTCATCCATTGATATATAGAAGCCTGCTTCACTTAACTGCATGAGTGCACCGAGTGTATAAGCATGACCACTGAGTAGTACTCCTTCTGTGATCTCTAACTCAAGATCACTAGGATGCATACCTAGCTTCTCAACCTTATCAATGATCGTTTGTACGAGTTTGGGATTTCTAAATTGGCGAGGTGATAAGTTTATTGCCACTCTAAACTTGTCGTTAAACTTTCTCTGCCAAATGTGTGCAGTTTCTAATGCTTGTTGTAGAACAAACTCGCCCATAGGTTCAATCATGCCGGTTTGTTCGGCAATTGGAATAAACTCAGCCGGAGAGACACTGCCTAAAGTTGGGTTATTCCAACGCAATAGCGCCTCGGCCCCCATTATACTGCCATCCCTGATATCGAGTTGGATCTGGTAGTGTACTCTGATCTCACCGCGCTCTAAGGCACCATGGATCTGTTCTTCGATAGCAAGACGACGAGAAACCTCTTTATTCATTGCGTGGGTGAAGTATGAGTAGGTATTTCGGCCTATGCTCTTAGTGTGGTACATGGCGGAATCAGCATTTCGTAATAATTCTGAAGGGGTTTCACCATCGTTAGGGTAGATAGCAATCCCGATGCTGGCGGTGAGGATAAGTTGTCGGTTGTCGATATAGAATGGCTTCCTAAAGCCACCGATTAGGTTTTCAGCAATAGGCTGAGCATCATTAGCGCTCGAGAGGCCATCGAGTAAAATGATAAATTCATCGCCACCTAAACGCCCTACAGTATCTTCTGCTCTAGTCGTTTTTAATAGCCGCTCCGATGCAGTGATAAGCAGTAGATCTCCAGCCTCGTGGCCTAAAGAGTCGTTAATTTTTTTGAAGTCATCTAAATCAAGAAAGATGACCGCCAGCATTTTACCGCTTCTTTCACTGGACTCAACTAATTGCTCAAGACGCTTCAAAGCCAAGAAACGGTTGGGCAGGTCAGTTAACGTATCATAATGGGCTTGGCGGCGGATCAGTTCTTCTGCTTCTCGGCGTTCACTATTGTCATAGAAAGAGATGACTGCACCATTGACGTGGCTATTTAAGGTTAGAGGCTGTGAATTATATTCGACAGGAAAACTGCTACCATCAGCCTTCCAAAAAATGTCTTCCTTAATATTTTCTAGATCTTGGATTGATGACTCAGTATTTGGTGACTCGGCTCTTTGGTTAACCAGTTGCTGCATATTGGATTTAAGTAATTGCGAAGGGTGACTATATCCGAGTAACAGAGCGCATTGAGGATTTGCAAAGATGCACAGGCCTTTATTATCCACGGCATAAATCGCGACAGCAGTGGAATCTAAGATGGCAGATAGAAGTTGTAAATCATCTTTTAATGTCATTATGGTTTGAGCTTGTTCTACTTCTACTTCAAGTTGGACATTTTTACTGACCGTTCTGGCGCTTAATTCTGTTTTTCTCAGTTGATTTAACTGCGCGGTTTTATGATCCACTTTCAGGCTTAATTCATTGGTATTTAATGGAGCTTCGCTTAGCGTGCAGGCGTGCTTGTGTTGATTATAAAAACGGCTGAAAATGACACCAAATACGATGATATTGGCTAATGGCAACAGTATCGTAAGTGGTAGTGTAGAGCTCTGAGCTGGGAGACCCAATAGACAAAATAAGCCTATGCAGGCATTAAAAATGACCATGGTTAGGCAAAGATAACCTGAGTTGATCGGGAAATTTGTATTTGTTTTCATATATTAACTACCACTGCTGCTACGAGAGAATAATTGAGCCTCAGAAATCGTTAACAAGGCTGCCGCAGATCGGATATGAGCTAAAAGGGTAGGGTTGAAGGCTGAATGCAATTGGTAAAATAAGAAGCTGAGCTTGGTATCTGGATAAGCCATATTTAGTCCCTTAAAAATTCAGAAATCAAATCCGTTGATTATCTATCGCATTAAGTATAGGACTTAAATCTACAAATGGTAAATAGCCATAAATGTAACAAAACGTCAGATGACCCCTTAAATATTTTTCAGCGATAAATCAGATGCTAATCAATAGAATCTTATTTAGAATGACACTAACAATCCAATTAATTGAGTAGCAGAGTTAAAAATGACGATAGAAAGAATTGAAACCGCCGCCCGAATGAGCCGTATTGTTAAACACAATGGCACCGTCTACCTATGTGGTCAGGTGGCTAAGGATGCTGAGCAAGGTATTGCCGAGCAGACACGTACCATGTTGGAAAAGGTTGATAGCCTACTAGAGCAAGCAGGCAGTGACAGAGAGCATATTCTGTCAGCAACAATTTACATTAAAGATATGCAGTATTTTGCTGAGATGAATGAAGTTTGGGACGCATGGGTACCAGCAGGGCACGCACCCGCCCGCGCTTGTGTTGAAGCTAAGATGGCCCGCGATGCGCTATTGGTTGAGATCTCTGTCGTTGCAGCCGAAAAAGCTTAATCATAGACAGCCTTCATTACCGAGGTGAAAGCTCACTTCGGTAATTCTCTCTTCTGCTTTTAACCCCTGCTCTTCGCGCGAATTCTATCCCCGAGTTCTCAGGTTCTGTTATACTGCCCGCTTGATTTTTTGGAGGCAATAATGGACGTATCTTCTTTACTCGACGGCCTAAACGACAAGCAGCGTGAAGCTGTTGGTGCACCGCAATCTAGCATGCTAGTTTTGGCGGGAGCTGGTAGTGGCAAAACGCGGGTGTTAACCCACAGAATTGCCTGGTTGATGCAGGTTGAACAGCAAAGCCCTTATGCCATTTTAGCGGTAACCTTTACCAATAAAGCGGCAAAAGAGATGCGTGAGCGTGTTGAAAAGGTCGCTGGTGGCAACATGAGCCGCATGTGGATCGGTACCTTCCACGGCTTAGCACATCGTTTACTACGCACCCATTATAAAGATGCTAATCTGCCTGAGAGCTTTCAAATCTTAGACTCAGACGATCAACTGCGTCTGATCAAACGAATTCTAAAAAGCCTTAACTTGGACGAGAAACAGTATCCGCCAAGACAAGCGCAAGGCTATATCAACGGCAAGAAAGACTTAGGTCTACGCCCATCGCATATCGATGCGGGCGGTTTCCCGATTGAGCAAAATTTACTGAAGATCTACCAGATCTATCAAGACTCTTGCGATCGTGCCGGCTTAGTGGATTTTGCAGAGATCTTACTCAGAGCCCATGAGCTATGGCTTAACAAACCACATATTTTGGATCACTACCAAGATAGATTTAAGCATATATTAGTCGACGAGTTTCAAGATACTAACGCCATCCAATATGCGTGGATCCGTGTGCTTGCCGGGTCAACGGCTAACGTGATGATTGTGGGTGATGACGATCAGTCTATCTACGGCTGGCGTGGCGCTCAGGTGGAGAACCTGCATAAGTTTTTAGCCGACTTCCCTGCGGCGCAAACCATTCGTTTAGAGCAGAACTATCGCTCGAGCGGTAATATTCTTAACGCATCGAACCAGCTGATTGCCAATAATCCAGATCGTATGGGCAAGAAGCTGTGGACCGATGATAAAGACGGTGAGCCGATTGGGCTTTATTGCGCCTTCAATGAGATGGATGAAGCGCGCTTTATCGTGGGTAGGATCACTGACTGGCAGGATGAAGGCGGTAAGTTAGAGGATTGCGCCATTCTTTATCGCTCTAACGCTCAGTCTCGAGTGCTGGAAGAAGCCTTATTACATAAGGGCATCGCCTATCGTATCTATGGTGGCCTACGCTTCTTCGAACGCCAAGAGATTAAAGATGCCATGGGCTACCTGCGGCTAATCAACAACAAGAATGATGATGCCGCCTTTGAGCGTGTGGTGAATACCCCAACCCGTGGTATTGGCGATCGCACCTTAGAGATTATTCGTACCACGGCGCGTCAGCAAGAGATGACGCTGTGGGAAGCGAGTCTTCGCTTAATCGAGGAGAAGGTCCTCAATGGTCGCGCCGCTAATGCGGTTCGTGGCTTTATGGACTTGATTATCGCCATGAGAATGGACTCCGATGAGCTATCGCTGCAGCGCACGACTGACCATGTTATTCAAACATCGGGTCTTAAGGCGATGTATGAGGCAGAAAAGAGCGAGAAAGCGCGTGCACGTGTCGAAAACTTAGAGGAACTCGTCACTGCTGCCCGTAGCTTTGTGATGCCAGAAGAAATTGAAGATATGGGCGAGCTTAACGCCTTCCTATCCCATGCCGCGTTAGAGGCGGGTGAAGGGCAGGCCGATGAGTTTACCGATGCCGTACAATTGATGACATTGCACTCGGCTAAAGGTCTTGAGTTCCCAATGGTATTTATGGCTGGTGTGGAGGAAGGTTTGTTCCCGAGCCAGATGGCAATTGATGAAGGGGATCGTCTCGATGAAGAGCGTCGTCTTTGTTATGTGGGTATGACCCGCGCCATGCAGAAGCTGTATATCACCTATGCCGAGTCGAGACGTATCTATGGCCGTGAGAGCTTTGCTAGACCTTCGCGCTTCGTTAAAGAGATCCCTGAGCAATATGTGCAAGAGATCCGTATGCGAACTCAGGTTTCAGCGCCGGCCGTTAGCAGTCGCTTTAGTAAACAAGATGATAGCTTTAATGACTCCGGCTTTAAGATTGGCCAACGTGTGATGCACCCCAAATTCGGTGAGGGCACGGTAACAAATTATGAGGGAAGTGGAGCTCAGGCGCGCATCCAGGTTAACTTTTTCGATGTTGGCAGCAAGTGGTTAGTAATCGCTTACGCTCGCTTGGAGGCGCTTTAATCAAATCGGCTCATTAACAGGCTCTCTTATAAGCAAAGTTATCGCTACAAATTATTCTCAATACTGGTTGAATACTGTTACAGCTCAGTCATAATGCGGGTAGAAGATTAAAGGCCGAAGACGTTGTAGGAGAGCCTAATAAATGAGTTTTAGGGATAAACTTGACGTTTATATGCGACTCGCGCGTATGGACCGTCCCATTGGTACCTTGTTGTTGTTGTGGCCCTGTTTGATGGCCTTAACTTTTGCCGCAGGTGGTCTGCCAGATCTCAAAGTGTTTATCATTTTTGTTATTGGTGTGGTGGTGATGCGAGCTTGCGGCTGCATCATCAACGACTATGCCGATAGGGATCTCGACTCCCATGTTGAACGCACCAAAGCGAGACCCCTTGCTAGTGGCGAGATCTCCAGTAAAGAAGCACTACTGCTGTTTGGGGTGATGGGTCTATTTGCCTTTAGCTTAGTGCTAATGCTCAACCCTCTGGTCGTACAGCTCTCCGTCGTCGGTATTATTCTTACCATTATTTACCCCTTTACCAAACGCTACACCAATATGCCGCAGATGTTTCTTGGCACGGTGTGGAGCTGGTCTATTCCCATGGCCTATGCGGCGCAAACTGGTACAGTGCCGATTGAGGCTTGGTGGCTATTTGCGGCTAACTGGTGTTGGACTGTAGCCTACGACACCATGTATGCCATGGTGGATCGTGACGATGATCTAAAAGTCGGCATCAAGTCGACGGCAATTCTTTTTGGTCGCTATGACAGACAGATAATCGCTGCCTTTCAGCTTGCGGCATTAAGCTGTTTTATTATTGCGGGCATGTTGGCTGGGCGAGGTGAAATTTATGGCCTAGGAATATTGGCCTTTATCGGCTTTGCTGTGTATCAACAGAAGTTGATTTACGGACGTGAACGCGGCCCCTGCTTTACCGCTTTTCTCAATAATAATTGGGCAGGCATGGTGTTATATATTGCACTGACCTTAGATTATTTAATCTTATAGTCTTACTTTAGATTAACTCAGTTATTATCTAAAACAGCCTGCATCTTAAAGACTGAGCGGCGGGCAGTTTAATTCGTACTAATCGAGACTGCTGTTGATAGCACTCTTTACTTAGAATCTTTCTTCTTTTGTCGTTGCAAGCTCTTGCGTGAGGGCTGTCTGGTTTCCAATGCTTTTACCTCGTTTACTGTTAAACAGCCAGTCCATCCCATGAACAGCCGTAGTCGCAAAGGCTATAGCGTGGTGAGCCTCATCGATAATCAATAGCTTGCTGTTTAAAGCCGGGTTGTTCACTTCAAGATTGTTCAGTAACGCCTTAAAGTGCTGTGCATCGGCCACCATATTGTGCTGAGAATCCCCGTCTTCACCGTTATGTTCTAAGGCACCGATACCGATAAAGACATTTGCATCTATCTCCCTGAGCGAAGCGATATTCTTTGCGAACTGAGTGAGGAACTGTCGTTTTTGCCACCAAAGAGAGGGGCTGCCTAACAAGTAATTGCTAAAAAGTTCAGGCTGCTTTAAAAGAATATAGGCGCCAAATAGTCCGCCTAAAGAGTTACCGACATAAGTGCGTTGTTCTGGAACCGTACGAAAGTTCTGTTCCATATAGGGGATGATTTTGCTCTTTAGAAAGTGCAAATGTCTATCTGCCCCGCCGGTGACTTTTTTCCAGCTGGTGTCTACGGTAGGGGTGTAGTCCCTTACTCGGCTATGATCGCTTCTAAGACCTAACTCCCATGAGATCCCGACGATAATCGTCGGTTGCATCTGTTTTGAGTTCATCGGAAAGCGGGTCACGCCAGACATGATCTGAAAGGTATACATGGCATCGGTGAGATAGATCACCGGATACTGCCTGTCTCTATTTGCCGAGGATTTATAGCCCTTGGGTAGCTTGATATAGAGCTTATAGTTGCGCTCTTTATCGTTAATTTGCACCGTATGGCTGCGGGGAATACTAAAGGGGGTGGTTAAGTGTGCCGAGGCTTCAATAACGGGTTTATTCGCCATGCACGTAGTAGGGAAAAAACTTGCTAACAGTATGCTGCAAAGCATGAGTCTAAGTAATGGGGCATTGCAGTTTCGGGAGGACATTGTCGGCTCTACTTATCCATTAGTTGTGGTAATAGCTTAACCTTTTCTTTAGGGGAAATCTCTTACATTTAGCACGATAAATAATCATTATCGGTGGCTGAGTTTATCGCTGGCGATAAAATAAAACGGCTAAGAGAAGCCAGTTAGAAGGTATCTTATAAGTCAGCAGAGCCTTTGGCTCTGCTGACTTTTGCTTAAAAGCGGACACTTTTGATCAGGAGATAAAAGTTTAAGCTTTAACTAGCTTTTCTAGATCCGCTGGGCGGTAGTAAACGGATTTTAATACTTTACCTTGGCGAACCACTTTACCCGCCATATCGACGTCTTTAGCGCACTTGGCGATGATGAAGTCGCCCTTGGTGCTGCCAACAATCTCAACACCTTGCTTGGCATAGAAAGCGATGGTCTCTTCAAGCTCTTGCTCGTTACGGCATACCTTGCTCATGTTGCTAGAATGCACTTCATCCCAGCAAGTGACAAAGTCGATTTCACGGTTCTTAGCTACGTGTAGCAGCAGGTCGATGACGTAGCTGATCTCGAGTCTATCGCTAACTTGGGTTGCGCCCAAATGTACTAGACGGCCCATCAATACATAGACAGAGTCGACGATGGCATCGGCCTGTTCTACACGGCTGTCGGCTTCAGCAAGCTCAGTAAGTTCTTCGATAGCTAAGGATGTGTGCAGTGTATCGGCTTTATCATCCAGTGTATTGCTATCCTCAATCGGTAGATCGAAAGTTGAGCGAAACTCTCGAATATCGCGATATAGGTGATCGTATAGTGGTTGATCCAAAGCGGATAATTTCATCTCAATTGTGCCTTTGCTGCAAAATAGGGTTAAGAGCCGCCATACTAAAGAACTGAAGCTATAAATGAAAGCCAACCGCTGCTTGATGCGTAGCAATCTTGCTACCTACCAGCCTATCAAATTCTGACCATCACTCCCTTGCAACCGACTTTAATAAGGTCAGTTTGTCAAAATCCCGCTCTCAAAGTGAGTGGTTCTCTATTCGCTTTTCATTGATTCTGCATAATTGTTGTATTTTTAGCTGGTTGTGAGACGGGTGGTGAATTTTTATCATTAGTCTTTCAAGGTTTTAAAAATATTATTTTTCTGCGTGGTTAGTCAGTGTTCGATGTTTTTAGTGAATAACTAGGCTTGCGCGTCAGATAAAAAGGACTGTTGTGTAATAAGGCTGGGGGGACGATGCTAGACGTTGTTGTTAATTTTATGTAAGGATATTCTTCTCGGTACGCTAAACCATTGCGGTATGGTGAACAGTTCGTAATTAAATTCGTTTTTAAAGCGAATAGAGCTGAAGGACATAATAAAAATAATAAGGATGTTTCATGAGCTCAAATAATGATCTTCAACAGTCAGAGTCTGTGACTATTGACCCTTTAGAAGATAGTCGACATACCGCTCCAACATTACTCGATGCCCTGATCCCGATAATTGCCTTGGTGATGATGCTCACCGCCGCAGTGTATCTGTTTTCATCCGACAGCTCTTACGGTGCAAACCAGATAGCCTTGATTATGGCTGGCTGTATAGGGCTATTAATTGGTTGGAAGAACGGCTATAGCTGGGCGGAAATGGAGCAAGGCATTGTCCGCAGTATCGGTGTGGCTACTGGTGCTATATTAATCTTATTTACCGTTGGGTCCTTGATTGGTACCTGGATCCTTGCAGGCACCGTACCGACCATGATCTATTACGGCATGTTGGTACTCAACCCCGAGTATTTCTATGTTGCCTGCTGCTTATTATGTGCTGTGGTTGCTATCAGTATCGGTAGCTCTTGGACGGTTGCAGGTACCTTAGGCATTGCCTTGGTCGGAGTGGCTTCTGCTATGGGGCTTAATGTGGAAATCACCGCCGGAGCCATTATTAGCGGTGCGTATTTTGGCGATAAGATGTCGCCATTGTCAGACACCACTAACTTAGCGCCTGCGGTCGCAGGAACCGATATCTTCAGTCATATTAGACACATGCTATGGACTACGGCACCAAGTATTATTATCGCCATGATAGGTTTTTTATTCTTGGGCTTTAACACCCAATCAGGCATGGATAACAATAATTTTGAAACCACTCTGTCACTCATTCAAGCCGATTTTAATCCTGGCGTTCATCTACTCTTACCCTTGCTAGTGGTATTTATTTTGGCCTGGAAAAAAATCCCGGCCTTTCCGACTGTGATTATCGGCACGATTGCCGGTGCTGTCTGCGCGGCGCTATTCCAATTTGATAATGTGGTCAAATTTGCAGATGACGAAACCTTGATGCCGGTTGTGGCATTGATTAAAGGGATCTGGGTGGCGATGTTTAATGGCTACACCGCCAGTACGGGGGATGAGGTGTTAGACAATCTACTCAGTCGCGGTGGTATGAGCACCATGATGAATACGGTTTGGTTAATTCTTTGCGCCATGACCTTCGGTGGCATCATGGAGGTTACAGGTCTGCTTAAGCGCATTTTGCAGAGTATTCTGAGTCTAGTGAAGTCCAGCGGTAGTTTGATTTTGACGACATTAGCGAGCGGTATCGGCGCCAATTTGATCACCGCCGATCAGTTTATCGCAATCGTTTTGCCGGGGCGTATGCTTAAAGTGGAATACGCAAAACGAGGCTTAGCACCGGTTAACTTAAGCCGAGCGTTAGAGGATTCGGCCACGATTACTAGCCCGCTTATTCCGTGGAACACCTGTGGCGCGTATATGGCCAGCACCTTAGGGGTGGCGACAGTGGCTTATCTACCTTACGCCTTCTTTAACTTAGTGTGTCCACTTATTAGCGCAGCCTATGCGAAATACGACTTTAAAATCGAGCGATTGCCAGAGGCTGAAGTACCACAGGCACAAGAGGCCGTTGCTTAAGCAGGCGTGAGACATTGGTAGTAGTCAGGACAAAAAAAAGCCTTGTCGGTTAGGAATCGACAAGGCACTTGGCGTAGCTATTAATCGAATTATTAATAAGCCAAATCTCACCATGGAGAGGGTGAAAGTCATAACCCATCGAAATGGGCGTTTAGCAAGGAAAGCAATGTTTAAATCACTTTAGGACCTAGGACCTAGAGCGCTCGCATACTCGTTTCGAGGACGCTTCGCGGCTAGAACGGACTTCGTCCTGCTATACAGTCAAAAGACGGCATAAACGCCGACCTACAATGGGTTTTGATCCTGCCTTTCCGTCTCAGCCCCTATCGGCATTACCGTCTTAGCTTGATCCTAGAACTAACGATGCGCGTACTTTGCCGTTAGCTTCTCAAGATACGGCTGCACTTCTTTGTCGCCCCAATCAAGATAACCACGTAAAAAGCCTATTAGGTTGCCTGAGCCGTCAAACACGTAAGTTGCAGGTACCACGTCGGCTGGCATAATTTGGTCGATGGTTTTCTGAGGATCTAACCAAGTCTGGTAATGGCCAAGTTCATGGCGTTCTAAGAAGGCCTGTACCTTGTCACTCTCTTCGTCAATTGAGATAGGAACCACAACCAAGTTGTTGTTTTTATTAACTTGGCGGATGTTTTCCATCTGCGGGATCTCTTTGATACACGGTGCGCACCACGTTGCCCAAAGGTTTACTAATACTAATTTCCCTTTGTATTGCTTTAAGCTAATTTGCTCACCTTTAGTGTCGGTAAACATCACTTCAGGTACCGAGCGAGCCGACTGCATCTCGATAAAGCGTGACATGATAAGCGGCTTCTCAATGGCTTTACCTGTGCTATAAACCTTATTTGAGGCGACTTGAGCTTGTGCTGGTATAAGCAGGGATGAGAAAACCAGTAAGCAGCTCAGTAAATGTGTTTTATTCATGGGTGTTAGCCTTAATATCTTGATGTTTACGTTGTTCACGGATCCAAATCGCAGCGAAGGCGATTATGCCGAATAGAAGGAGTAATGGACCAAACCAGAGCAGGGCCGTTGCGCTTGAAAAACTTGGCTGGTAACGGATTTTTTCGCCGTAACGCTGCACTAAAAAATCGATGATCTCAGCCTTAGACTCGCCTTGATCTAGCATCAAAAAAATCTGCCCCTTAAGCTCGCTGGCGATAGGTGCACTTGAGTCAAATAGGTTTTGATTAACAGACATTGGACAGCGTAGCTCATGGGCAATCTCAAAACCCAAATCGCGAATTTGGTCCTGGGTGTAATGGATTTTATCGCTCGCCGCTTGCGCAGAGATGCTTATGCAAAGCAATATGGCTAGGCCTGCAAGTAAGCGCATTAACGTCGACGTGTATGCTTTGCTCATGCTAATTCCTCGGTATACTTAGATGTGACTTGTGAGGACGAGGAGTGAGCCTTTGCTTTTTGCTGACGGAGGTTATGTAAGCCTGAAAAAGCCGCAATAGTGCCGCCAAACATCATCATCAAGCCACCAATCCAGAGCCAACACGCCAGTGGTTTGTGGCTAATACGTACCAAGTATTCAGTCTCGCTCAATTGTTGGCCACTGGAGACATATAGATCGCGCGCTAAGTTACGCATAATGCCCGCTTGAGTCGTCTCCATGGCGTTAGTCTTAAAGGTTTGGCGCTGTGGGGTGATATAACCGATAAAGTTATCATCACTATCGGTGACGCGAATGTTAGCCTGAATCGCGGTATAACTCGTGGCATCCACATCAACGGTGTCTTCATACACAAAGGTGTATCCAGCAACGACCTTGCCTTGCCCCGGCCCCATTCTGAGTAACTCCTGCGTTTCAAAGTTGGATACGGCTGTAGCGCCGATAATTGTGACAGCCACACCAAGGTGAGCGATCAACATGGCAGCCTTGTTAGCGATAACGGCTAATCCTTGCTGGCGTAGGTTAAACATTAAGTAGCCAAGAGTTAGCAATATCCAGCTAGCTGAAGTGGCACCAATCCATACCCAAGGGTTAAAGCCATCACGAGTTTGTATTGCGACCAGCACACCTATCACTGCGGCCGCGGCAAATAATCCAAGTAGTGGGTATAAGCTATTTAACGTCTGTTGTTGCCACTTAATAAGCGGCGCAGCGCCCATGAGCAATACGGCGACAAAGGTCAGTGGCACGAACATACTATTAAAATAAGGCGCGCCAACAGATAGGGTACCTAGATTTAATAGCTCGAATAGCAGTGGATAGAAGGTGCCGAGTAGCACTGAGATAGCTGCCACGATTAAGACGATGTTGCCGAGCAACATCACGCTATCTCGTGAGATGAGGGCAAAGTCAGACTTAGACTTAATCAAATGAGCCTTTAAGGCAAACAGGGTTAAGGCGCCACACACAAAAACACCCAATAGGAATAGAATTGACATGCCGCGAGTCGGGTCTGACGCAAAGGCGTGTACCGATTGTACGATACCTGAGCGCACTAAGAAGGTGCCTAATAAGCTCAATGAGAATGCCAGTAAACACAGCAACAGGGTGGTGATCTTAAAACTGCTACGTTGCTGACTCAGTACCACGCTGTGCAGTAATGCAGTGGAGACCAACCAGGGAATAAACGAGGCGTTTTCCACCGGATCCCAGAACCACCATCCGCCCCAGCCAAGTTCGTTATAGGCCCACCATGAGCCAAAGGCATTACCACCAGTTAAAAAGACCCAGGCCATAAGCACCCAAGGACGCAAATAGCCAGCATGTTGTTGAGTAAACTTGCCCCCCAGTAGCGCCGCAATCGCGGCGGCAAAGGTGATGGTTAAGCCAACATAGCCTAAGAACAACATCGGCGGATGGAAGATAAGGCCTATGTCTTGCAAGATTGGGTTAAGGTCACGACCTTCAACCGGGAAGTTTGGCAGCAAGCGCGCAAAGGGGTTAGAGGTAAACAGCATGAATAAGTTAAAGCCGGCAATAACAAATGCCAAGATGGCAATCATGCGGCCAATAAACAGTGGATCTTGGTAGCGCGATGAGAACACAATCAAACAGCCCCAAATGGCTATCGATACCACCCAAAACAGCATTGAGCCTTCATGGCTACCCCATACCGCGGCGACTTTATATAGGGTGGCTAATTGCGTATTGGAATGGTTGGCAACATAGGCAACCGAGAAGTCATCGAGTAAAAATGAAATAAGCAAACATAATATAGAAGCGCTAATGGTGACCGTCATTAATGCGGTTAATGTTTTTACATAACTAAATAAATAATGGTTTTTAGTATATGACGCATAGAGCGGAATAAACGCAAGTAACACAGCAGTGACTGTGCTAATGATAAGGAAAATAAGTCCTAACTCTGGGATCATCTTATTAACTTCTCTATTTGTTTACGTTTAAAAGTTCAAAAAGCCTGTGTGAAATTTATGCTTTGTTAATTGGCTTTTCACTATTGCTTGATTTTGAATTTAGCGATTCATTAAATTGTTTTGACTGCTAATTATTAACCATTAGCCAGATTCGATGCTTTAGCAACGACTGTTTTACGTCATTGAACTCAAGGGTAGGTTATATTAGCGAAGTGTTTTGTGACCTCTCTAGCCTTTATAGTATCCCGTTTGCTTTCTGATGTTTTTTCACGTCTAAATCAGGATTTTTTAGATCCTTTTAGATGTCAAAAGGTGCGATTACAAGTGAAAAACACACTGCAATAATTAATCTAAGTCATTGTTTGTATTTGTTTTTCACTGATTTTTTACTATCTGTGCTTTTCTAGATCTCATTTCTTGCAGTGACGCGTATTCTTTCCAAAAAAGATGTGGAAAATAGCCTCAACTCAATTGTTCAGTTGTTCGCTAAACAAGAGAGTGCCTTAGTTGAATGATGATGAAAATACTATAACTAGGTTATAACTAGGAGTGATGATGAAAAGTTGGAAACTTAAAGCAGCCGCGAGTGTGCTGTTTTGTTTCGGCGCTATTGGTTCTGTAAATGCCGCTGGTGGCAAGTACAATAGCGTTCCTGAAATGGGTGCATCTGCTAAGAATGCAATCGCAAACTATGCTGGTACAGAAGAAAGAACAGGTGTTAAATCACTACACGATTATATTGTTCAAGAAGATGAGTTATTTGATTTCTTATTTCAAAACCATCCAATGTTCAAGTATCAGGAAGAAGGTAACTTAATTGGTGATTACCATATTAGTGACCGTGGTGAAGAATATTTAGACACTGGTGGAAGCCAGGCATATAGCAAGCGTGTGGGTCGTCCAAGTGCTGTTCAGTACCGTCTAGGTGCTAAATCTACACTGGATTTCCCAAACAATTTCGTCGGTCCAGAGAAGTGTGGTGAGTGTCACGCGACTCAGTTCGAGAAATGGCAACGTTCGCGCCACGCTAACGTAGTTCGTTTCCCAAGCGAAATTACCGATAAAGAAGTACCAAATGGCGATTTGAATGCAAAGCTATACGGTAGTGATGCATCAATGCTTCCAGACGGTATTCGTGCTAACGACGTGTACGCCATTATTGGTACACCACGTACTAAGTACGGTTTCCTAGATTCATGGTTGGTTCGTGGTACTTACCACGTTCGTGACGGTTTGTTATCTGAAGGTACAGGCAAGATGGTTGCCGGTGCTAACCAGTTCTCTCGTGGTTGGGCTGAATGGCTAACTCCAGAGATGGCGAAGAAGATTAATAAAGCAATTCCTGAGTTCCCAGTAACGCTAGAAGAGTTTGGCGCTACCGGTTCTCACCAGTGGGGTATGACTTCATACGGTGCTAAGTACGAGAAAGAGATGCTATTCCAACCTGGTAGCTCTTACTGTGAAATGTGCCATACATACAAGTTTGACTTCCAAAACAAGCAAGAGTTCTTCGATGCACTTGGCGACGCTAAGAAGCTACAAGAGCACACTATCTCTAAGGGTATCTCTTGTGAAGAGTGTCATGGCGCGGGCGGTCACTTAGATGGCGGTACTGGCGGCATGCAGTCTAACTGTGAACGTTGTCACCAGCGTTTCTTCTTCGTTGACGCACTAGCTGATACAGAACAAGCACAAGAGAAGATGGAATACGCATTCGGCGTATACATGAAGTCTGCTTGTCCATCTTGTGGTACTGAAGGTTCGCAAATGTTTGCTTCTTCTCACTACGAGAAAGGCATGCGTTGTACAACTTGTCACGATCCACACGAAGTGACTGATGGCGACTTCCTATCTGGTTTCTCTAAGCCAATGCTGAAGAAAGACTGTGTTGACTGTCACGAAGCGCAAGCAATGATCGCTGACAACACTGACACTCACAGCAACCAAACATGTCAGAGCTGTCACATGCCTAACATGGGTAGCTGTGAAAACTTCGCTGCGATTCAGTTCCCAGATAGCGCAGGTTTCGATGCGGTACGTCGTTCACACATGTGGAAGATCGATATCGACCCAGAGCGTAAGACATTGAACCCTCCTGAAGGTCAACCACGTGATTCAGGCGTTAAAGGCTGGACTGTGGCTAAGAACGAAGAAGGTCACAACTACTTAGACTTAATGTGGTCATGTGCTCGTACAGCGATTTCTGACAAAGACGTAGTGGATAACAAGGGTTGTCATAGCCCATTCCAGTCTGAGCTAGAAACTGGCATGCATTACGACGACCAGTTAGAGATCTATGGCGAAGTGATGAAGATGCAAACACCTGTTAAGGATGTTTACGCCAAAGTTGAACAAGCTCTTGAACGTATCGATACGCTACTAGAAGTGACTAAGCTGTCTACTGAAGACAAGACTCAAGTCCTAATGCTAGCTGAGAAAGCACAAGAAACTATCGACTTAATCAAGAAAGATGGTTCATGGGGTGTTCATGGCTTCCGTTACAGCCAGAAGCGTCTAGACGCAGCCCTAACTTATGTTACCCAAGCTCAAAATATTCTTGACGGTGTTGGTTACAGCGCTAAAAAAATGTAATTGAGTTAATACCGACCTCAACCTAAGGCTACTTAGGTTGAGGTAACTAAGAGAGAAATTATGAATAGAGTACTGGGAAGTGTCGTTTTCACCGTCTTGTTATCAATGCTATCGGCGGGCAGTTATGCCGGTGGTGGTCAAGAGATGGCCCCTGCTAAATATTATGATGAACCGCTTAATACGATCACCATGGTAGAAGCAGAAACCTTAGTGGGCAAAGAGGGAGTTTACTTCTTCGACGTCAATACATTGGAGTTATGGGCAGAAGGATTCATTCCAGGCGCTGTTTATTTCAACGTTAAAAATTGGAAAGACTTGCTGCCAAAAAACAAAGACGCACAGTTGGTTCTCTACTGTGCAAACCGTCTTTGTAATGCCAGTGAAATTGCTGCTCGACACGTGATGAAATTGGGTTATACCAATGTTCGTCAAATGCCAGATGGAATTTACGGCTGGCGTTTATCGAATCGAGTAACAGAAAAGCCATAACGGATTATGTTTATTTATTTTTAGTGAGATTGATTGTATGAAAAAGCTTAAAAAAAGTGTCTTGGCCGTTGTGTCTTGTCTAACCCTATCAGTATCGGTGTCGTGTTTTGCGAATAGCGACCTAACGACTGACGTTGAAAAGGAATCGTACAGTATAGGTGCGTCATTTGGTCACCATATCTCTAGTCAGGTATATGGCCAAACTCAGCTCGGCGCTGAAGTTGATATGGGTCAAGTTGTAAATGGTTTACTCGATGCGTTACAAGACGAAACAAAAATGTCTAAAGAGGAAATCGTGACTTACCTAAACCAGCGCGCCGAAACGCTAAATGCGGCTAAGCAGGTCAAGTTAGATGCACTGACTGCTAAGAACTTAGCAGCTGGTGAAGCTTTCATGGCTGAAAATGCTAAAAACAGCGATGTTAAGCAGACCGAGTCAGGCCTGCAATATGAAGTGATCACCATGGGTGAAGGTGCAATGCCGCAAGGCAATGATGTTGTCACTGTTCACTACAAGGGTACCTTGATTGATGGCACTGAGTTTGACAGTACTTATGATCGTAACGAACCAAACCGTTTCTCTTTAGTTACCGTTATTGAAGGCTGGCAAGAAGCCCTTGCTTTAATGCCTCAAGGGTCAAAATTTAAGTTAGCTATTCCACCTGCACTTGCTTACGGCGACCGTGTTGTTGGCATGATTCAGCCTCACTCAACTTTGGTATTCGAAGTTGAATTAGTCAAAGTTGAAGCGCCTGGTGAAGGTGCTCACGGCATGGGTCTAAGTGGCATGGGTATGGGTGGCATGATGGGCGGCTCTATGGGCGCCAATCCACACTAATAAATTTGATATTAATTATTGATATAGAGCCGAAATGAATACTGTACTTATTAGTATCTCAATTACCTTATTTTGTTCGTTTGCATTTCTTTTTTGCCATCATTTTAAATATGGCACAAGAATCCAAGACTTAGAAAATGAGGTTGGAGACTGTTTTGGCTCTAATAATTACATCACGTCAAATGATGTTAATTCAAACAATAATTATCCTTTTGGATTCATAGGTGTATTTTTAATCAGTGTTTCTGTATTCCTCTATTTGATGTTAGGTCGATACCAGGACTTGGACTTAGCGATGGCTGACTACAATGTCGATTATCTACTGGTTGCTGATATCAATAAGGGACAGAAACTTGCCGAAAAAAACCCTGATGATCCACTAGTGTTATTAGGCTTAGCCCAGTCGTATATCGATGGCGGCCTATATAAAGATGCGATCGAAACCTTAGATCAATTGCTGGTGATTAACAGCGAGAATACTGAGGCCTTAGGGTTAAAAGCATCATCCATGTACTACCGAGATGGTCGAGTAATCAGCATGGATACCTCTTTAGTGATCGCGAGGGCGCTAACTCTGCATCACGAAGAGCTCAATACCCGCTTACTTATTGCCAACGATGCTTACCTAAACGGTAACTATCAGAAGGCGATAGATAACTGGAATATTGTTTTAACCAATAAGGTTCAAGTTTTTAATTCTGACGCTATTAATTTTGCAATTGAAAAGTCTAAGCAAAAATTAACGCAAGTTGATTTCGACTAACTCATTAACGCCTAAATAAACGCTAGTAAAAATATTAAATTAAAAAAATAACGTGTCGGTTGAATACCGATATTCGGAGGATGCTGTGAGTGAAAATCTAGAGAGACGGAGGTTCCTTAAAGGTCTTGGAGCCAGCTCTTTGATATTAGCACCGCTTGGGTGTAGCTCGGTCAAAGATAAGGAAGACACCAACAAGCCGCACTATGTAATGGTTTTCGACCAAAACAAATGTGTTGGTTGTGGTGAGTGTAAGGAAGCCTGTAATAAGGCTAACCACTTACCCGAAGGTAAGTCTCGACTATTAATGGAAGAGCAATCAAGCGCCATTGAAGGTCAACCTTGTCCACACTGTGGTAAAACCAATGACTGTGGTTGTCAGCGTAAGTTTGTGCGCGTTTCATGTCAGCAATGTAAGAACGCTCCTTGCGTAACAGTTTGCCCAACGGGCGCTGCACATCGTGATGAGAAGACTGGCATTGTGACCATGGATGCGGCGAAATGTGCGGGTTGTAAGTACTGTATCGGTGCTTGCCCATATGACGCACGTTTCATCAACAAAGAAACTGACGTAGCCGACAACTGTGACTTCTGCCTAAACAGCAAGCTTGCCATTGGTGAGTTACCTGCATGTGTGCAGCAGTGCCGTTACGATGCGCTGATCTTTGGTGATGCAAACGATCCAACTTCATATGTGAGTAAGCTATTAGCAGTTAAGGACTCGGTACGTATTAAGCCGGGCTTCGGTACTGAACCTAGCCTACGTTACATCCCTATTGTGAAGCTAGGAGTATAGTCATGGACGGTAATATTGAATTTACAATGGGCCTTTCACAAGGCATCGCTTGGCCTTGGCCAATTGCGGTTTACCTGTTCTTTGCTGGTATCTCTGGTGGTGCATTAGCGGTTGCGCTGTTTATTCGTTTCTATAAAAAACAAACTGAAAACACGCCTTTTTTAAAGGCGGCGTCTTTAGTTTCATTAGTCACGATTGCGGTAGGTATGTTGTGTCTGGTTATAGATTTGACTAACCCGCTGTTCTTCTGGCGAATCTTGGTGTTTTACAACCTAAACTCTGTGATGTCTGTGGGTGTTCTTGTCCTAAATGCATACATTCCTTTGGTTGCGTTGGTGACACTGTTCGCGTTCGAGGAAGAGATTAAGGCATGTAAGCCACTGCATTTCTTGTTGCCAATTATCGACAAGTTACGCGTTATTCGCGCGCCATCTGAAAAGCTAGTACTTGTACTTGCTATGTCAGTGTGTGCCTATACTGGTTTCTTGATCTCGGCCTTGATCCGTTTCCCAATCATCAATACCTCTGTATTGCCTGCGCTATTTGTTGCGTCAGGTCTTTCAGCCGGTGCTGCTGCTGCAAAAATGGTTGCAGTCTCGGTATTTAAAGAAGACTTACACAGCAAAGATATGCACACGTTACATGCCATTGAATGGCCAGTAATGGCAGCCGAAGCCCTGTTTCTATTCATGATTGTCATGTCTTTAGCAACGGGTAATGCTGGTGCACAGAGTGCATTTGCCGCTTTCCATAGCGGCGTATGGGCTAATGTGTTCTGGATGGGTGTTGTGGGTATTGGTTTTGTTGGTCCACTATTGCTTAACTTCGCCACAGGTAAAGCGTTCAGCCATTCGGCTAAAGCGTTTTTCATGTCTGGTATGTGTGCAGTAGTCGGCATGATGTGCTTGCGTTTATTCATCATTTACGCCGGTCAGTTAAATGCCATCTAGTCGGAGTCTATCGATAACGCGTTAACGCCCCCTAAGTTAACGCCGCTATTGATTAATCTGATGTGTAAAAAGTAGTGAGTCTGGGGTGACTCCTCCCCAAGTCGTTTAGGTATCCCCTTAACGATGGAGTGATCAAAGACTCAATACTAATAATGCTAGTAAGTTCAAATGGTGGTGGTGTTGAAGCATGTGGTCTTTGAGCGCTTTCCCTATGGGCGCTTAGTGAACAATTCGCTTTAGCTCCACCCTCCTGAATTTCGCTAGCTGTGAGTAAGCTAGCCCTTCAATGTCGCCCCTGCAAGGCTATTGAAGGGGTAGCCTGAAAGCATATTTGATTCTGGAAATACAATGAAAAAGTTAATCTGTTTACTATTCCTTTTACCTCTAATGAGTGCGTGTAGCGATAGCAGCGCGGATGCAACGCAATACACGGCCCAGGCCATTCATGAACATGACCGTTGCCACCTGTGCGGCATGATGATCACTAAGTATCCAGGGCCTAAGGGGCAAGTTCACCTAAAAGAACAGTCGATAGTGCCCAAGTTCTGCTCGACACGCGATATGTTTAACTTCGCACTGCAGAGCGAGAACAAACGCCAAATCGAAGCGCTCTTTGTCCATGACGTAGCAGCTACAGATTGGGAACAACCTAAAGATGACGCCTTTACCGATGCAACCCAGGCTTGGTATGTCTACGGCAGCATTAAAAAAGCGGTAATGGGTCCAGCGGTGGCCAGCTTTAAGAATAAAGCCGATGCGGTTAAGTTTGCTCAGGAGTTTGGCGGCGCCGTTCTCCCATATGAAAAAATTGATATCGCCCTGTTAGCGGGCGAATAGTTGTAGGTGAGTGGTTACTTACCATGGTTGCTTACAATGGTTAGTTACTAAATTATGAAGAAACTCATGAAAAATTGTGGCTCAGAGCTGGCGCGTAACAGTTTGAGAAAGGCAGCGAAACAGGTCTGCCTTAGCACTTGGTTCTGCCTGTTTGTTAGCCCGCTTACCGTCGCGGCGAACTACTCGGTGTCGAACGCCGAAGGCCTTAAACAGCAACTGTTGATGGTTAAAGCGGGCGACACCGTTGTTTTAAAGGCGGGTGAATATTCTGGCCATTTTGAGATCCATCAGCCCATCATGCTAATGGGTGAAAAGGGCGCGATTATCGATGCCCAAGGCAGTGGTAGCGCCATTAGTGTGTTTGTTTCGGATGTCACCATCTCCAACTTACAAGTTCAAAACTGGGGCGCTGATCTCTATGAGCTCGACTCCGGCATCTTGGTACAAGATAACGCCGACCGTGTACGTATCGAGTCGAGTCACCTTAAAGGTGATGGCTTTGGGATCTATTCGGAAAATAGCAAGCATATTACCGTGGTGAATAATGTCATCACTGGCAACCCCGCGCTGTATAAGCTCGACAGGGGCGATGGCGTTTATCTCAAGGGGGTCGATGCACCTGTGGTGCATGACAACAAAATTTCCCATGTTAGGGATGGTGTCTATCTGGAAACCAGCACTAACAGCCTAGTGTTCGATAACCGCTTCCACTCTGCACAGTATGGTATTCACTACATGTATACCAAGCATGATGAAGGCTATGGCAACGAGGTGGATAACGTCGATGGTGGCTACGCCATCATGAGCTCAGAGTTCGTTAACCTACATCAAAATCAGGCCTCCAATACCTTAGACTTTGGCGTGCTGCTCAATATCAGTAACCACTGCATCGTGAGTCATAACCGCTTATCGCTGGGGCATAACCCACAAGGCACGGCTGAGCTTGGCAATGAGGGTAAAGGGATTTTTATCTACGGCGCCCGCGATAATGAAGTGAGCCATAACCTGTTCTCCACCAGTGACATCGGTATCTATATGGCGATGGGCGGTGAGAAGAATAAGGTTTACGGTAATCAGTTTGTCAATAATAAGACCCAAGTGAAATACGTGGGCGACTCGCTCTTAGAGTGGAGTCATCAAGGACGTGGGAATTACTGGAGCGGTTATATGGGCTGGGATGCAAACCATGACGGCATCGCCGATAAACCTTACCGCCCTAACGACAGCCTCGATAAGCTATTTTGGCTCTATCCTGAGGCGCGTTTCCTGATGAACAGCCCCGTGGTTGCGCTGCTACGTTGGGTGCAAGGCCAATTTGAAGTCGGCGCCGCTACAGGCATTGTCGACAGCTTTCCCCTGATCAGTGCGGGCAGCACTGGCAGTACAGGTAGCGTCTATAGGGCGCAGTACTGATGAGCACAGCCACCCCACAACCTAGGGGCAATCATAGGAGCAGAGCAGAGACCACAATGTCAGAACTCGCAATACAGCTAACCGATGTTAGCCTTAAATATAACGACTTTACCGCACTCGATGGCGTCAGTTTTGATGTCGAGGCAGGCCAGACCATGGCCCTGCTCGGTCACAATGGTGCCGGTAAGTCTAGCCTGATTAAGATCATTCTAGGCCTGATCATGCCGACATCCGGAACGGTCAATATTTTGGGGCAGAATGCACAGGAAAGTCAGGCTCACAATAGCGTGCGTCTTGGCTATCTGCCTGAGGATGCAAACTTCTATGACAAGCTGACAGGCTGTGAGGTACTAAGTTATTTTGCGGCGTTAAAAGGGGTGAATCAGCCTCGTGTTGCGTCACTGATTGAGGAGTTTGGCCTCGAATACGCCCAGCATCGACAGCTAAAAACGTATTCTAAAGGGATGAAACAGCGCCTTGGGGTGGCACAAGCCATTTTATCAGAGCCTAAGGTCTTGCTACTCGATGAGCCAACGGTGGGGCTCGATCCTCAGGCATCACAGTTCCTCTACGGCAAGATCAATCAGTTAAAGCTGGCGGGCTGCGCGGTGGTGATCTCGACCCATGAGTTGTCTCTGGCTGAATCCCATCTGGACAGAGCCTTGATCATGGCCAAGGGAAAGCGCCTCGCCATAGGTTCCTGCGCCGAGCTGAGAAATGCCAGCTCGATCAAGACCCGTATCCACTTTAGTGAGCTGAGTGAAAGAGTGAAGACCAATGCCTATCTGCAGCAGTTTTACCAAGATGGCTTACTGCAGTTTGACGCGGATAAGAAGGTCGACATCGTTAAGCACTTAGTCTCACAATGCCAAATATTTGATTTTGAAATCAAAGAGCCAAGGCTCGAAGATATTTACCACGATTTAATGGGGCAATCTTTACGCTCCTCGGTTGAGCAGTCATAGAATGCAGATGAATAGACTTAAATCCCCGATTTTGATTATTGCCCATAAAGAGATCTGCGATAGCTCTCGTAATCGCTGGCTTACCTTTATGGGCAGTATTTTTTTACTGCTCTCTTTGAGCGTCAGCTTCGCCGGTAGCGCAGTGACAGGCAGCCTGTATCTGCCAGAGCTTGGTAGTTTGATGAGCAGCCTATCGACCATCTCGGTATTTATCATCCCGCTGGCTTCGATTTTGCTCTGTTACGACAGCTTTGTCGGTGAAGAGGAGGCGGGTACCTTATTGTTACTGCTATCTTACCCGCTGACGCGCTCACAGATTATCTTCGGTAAACTACTCGGCCATATCACAGTGATGTTGACTGCGACAGGCTTTGCCTTTGGACTGACAGCAGCCCTGCTGCTACTCGTTGGTGAGCAGTACAATGGCGCCGAGTTAGTGGCGGCGTTTGCGCAGTTCCTACTCAGTAGTAATTTGTTAGCACTGACCTTTATTCTGCTCAGTTACATCGTCAGCCTCAAGTGCACCGAGAAAGCCAAGGCGATCGGTTGTTTACTGTTGCTATGGTTTCTATTTGTGCTGATCTATGATCTATTGCTCTTGACCCTGTTGGTCTCTGATTTTTCCTTCGCTAATCAATTCCTGATTAATATTCTGATCGCCATGAGCCCAACAGACCTCTACCGTGCAATCAATTTAGTGGCGATAGAGGGCGAGGGCGCGACAGGCAGCTTGGCGATGATAGCTACGACGGATTGGGGCTTATCGGCCATGTACGGTTTATTTTTGCTGTGGATTGTCTCTTTGACGCTTATCTCGCATCGGATCTTTAAGCGTAAGCCGCTTTAATTCAGCCGGAATAAATCCACTTAATGGGCCAGAAAGCGCCTACAACTAAATGAGTAATATCACTAATTTCTAAATCTGTGAACATTGGCGATGATTGGCCGCACATTGGCGGCCATTTTGAGCCAATAATCACATTCTACTTAAGCACTTAGTTGTAGAATTCTCACATTCAGGCATCAGTTGCGCATAATAAGTAGTCGAGGTTAGTTGTGTTAAAAATCACTCCTTATTTGGAGTTAGATACAGAAGCTCACCAGTTAGTTGATCATGTGAGTGGTAAGAAGGTCATTTTAACCTTCTCCGAGTCAGCAGTGCTGCATCGTCTTCTGCTCTCCTCCAAGCCAGTTTGCTCTAAAGAGGAGCTGCTTAGTGCTGGATGGCCCGATCGCGTCGTTGCCGTAACTTCGTTAACTCAATGTATTAGTACCTTGCGTAAAAAGCTCGACGCTTATCGTGAGGTACAACTGAAAACCATCGCCCGTCGTGGTTATCAGTTACACATCTCGACCCAATCCCATGTGAAGATGTTAGCGGTCAATGACGCCGAATCGATGCGCGCCGCGATTTTCGACGTTTCACTCATAGTTAAAATTTCCGGCATCGTTATCGCCCTATTGTTGCTAGTACTTGCTTGGTATTTTAGTGATAGTCACAAGGCCAAGCAGAACTTGGCTCGCTGGAGTGCCGATGAGCAATTCGATCTGCAAGTGGGTGGATTAAAGGGCAATGCTCAGCTGCTCTATAAAGATGACGCGCCGCATCTGCATCCGTTTATGTGGGAGAAACACCTGCTTCCAGATAACAGCTTCTTAACCTGCCATGAAGATTTCAATGCCTATGTTGCCACAGATGGCGAAAATTATTCGATGGCTATCTGCCCCGGTAGTGATAAAGAGCAGTGTGCGGGTAAGGGGTTAATTAACCTAACCTCGGTGGACTCAGAGCCAGCACAGCTGAATTTGGAGGAGTTTGTCGATCTCTCCAGTGCCATGGAGCAACGCATCCGCTACAACCGCGTGATGCTGCCTGAAAGTACCGATACCAGTGGTGCGCTGCTTGAGCATAACTATCAGGCCGATGTGTATTTTCCGGTGAAAGATGAGCTACTGATCCGCGCCGATATTAACATGTCACTGATCTATGACTCGTCAGATAGCGGTGAATTCCACTCCTCGACCTGCATCACCGACCAAGACTGTTTAACCACACCGATTAAGTACAAGGTGCGAGGTAAGTTTAAACAGTATTCCGGCATGATTGATGGCCTTAAGGCCGATATCTTCCAGGTGAAAGTCGAGCAGAAAGACTTGATCCGCCCCGATAAATTGAATGGCTCAGCGGTGCGTTTTTATCGCGATTTACGCAAGCGTAATATTAAAGATGAAGAGCTGTATTACATTCGAATTCATCAAGATCACAAGACGGCGGTTTGGGTCATTCCGTTGTTTGGCCAAGTTACGGCTTGGTACCATTATGAGAGATTCGATATTTAGGTCGATATCAGGGCTCATATCGAGCAGAGCTGTTTGGTTAGACTGCGTCTAACGATTAGCATCATGGGACTGCGTCCCTCTTTGGAAGCCCACGGTTATGTGGGCTTTTTTGTGCCCTTGGTTTGGCTGTGGTGCTCCACAGTTGAGCTTTGTCAATATGTGCAATCAAGCTGCGCTTGATAACTAACGTTATGGGACTGCGTCCCATATATAGCTAATCAAGCTCCGCTTGATAAAGGTCGTGGCTTTGCCACCTATCAGGCTACGCCTGACCTTTAAGTTAGACTGCGTCTAACAATTAATGTCGTGGTGCTTCGCCCACACCCGAGCTAAGGGGGAAAGCGCTTGTCCCCCTTAGCAAACCCTCAGCGCCCCAGACGAAGTTACATGCATTAGATACGGGCCTCATACTCCAATGAAAATCGCCTAACGGCTCAGATGGGACGTCCATGTCCCTCCGAGCCTGAACCATCATCCATGATGGTTCCACGGCATTTTCATTTGCGTATTTCACAACTTCGATGGGGAATAGGTGTTTTCTGTGAGTTCAGTATTACGCCGAGCTTATCAGCAAACCAGTTGCTATAAAAAGCATATAATTCTGTACGGGTAATGCCTTTTTTGTTTTTGTGTTATCTTTTAAAACAATAAGTTATATTTTTGCGTAGAACATTATCAAGACGCACTGATAATATTTAAAAATGCAGCAGCGATAACAATGTTAGCGCTGCTGCTGTTTAATAAGACGTTATATTTCGAGGAAACGTATGCGCAAAATTCTAGTTTTATTTATGTTATTTAGTCTTAATAGTTTTGCGTTCGAAAATGACCAATGGAAAATAAATGGTAAGTGGGATTGCTCACCTGAGGCAAATGGTGAAATGGCACTCATTAGTATTGTCGAATATCGTACTCAAGACATGAGCTTCACGCATAATGGCAAGGTTACTTTTATACAAAAAGATGGAGTCGAATCTATTTTAGAATCTACCACCGTAGGTACTTTTCAATTAGAGTATCTTACAGTTAAAGAGCAGATAGACTCAATAGAAATAGCAATAATTAAAGATGAGACAGGTTTTCTTACGGGTGCCGAAGAAAGCCTGAGAAAAGCTATGTTAGCTGACACAGCGTCAACTATTACTAAGTCTATAAATGAAAATCGTTGGGTTCAAATTAATAGTGAAACCAACGAAATTACGGTGTGTAAAAAAATATAACAAGCTGTTAAATCAGGACAAAATACTGTTGCTGTTTTTCGTTCCTCAACAATTTTAGCCCATTAAATTTTGCCCATTAACGAGGGCGTTATGCGTAAAGGAAGTCATGAGAATCATTCAGGCAGTTAAAGAGTCATGGGGCTGGGTCGGGATTGACCCTATCGAGATCGTAGGACAAAACGATTTCGGAAATCTTATGATTGAGGATTCAAAGGGTCAGTACTGGCGGCTATGCCCAGAAGACGTCTACTGTGAACTTGTTGCCAAGAATAGAGAAGATCTTGATCGCTTATCCACAGATCAAGAGTTCTTGGAAGATTGGTACATGCAAGCGTTGGTAGAGCAAGCTAACCAACATCTTGGTCCGCTTAGCGAGGGAGATAAATATTGTCTCGTTACACCCAGTGTTCTCGGTGGCGAGTACGCTATCTCTAATATTAAAACGGCACCACTAATTGAGCTTGTACGTTTCTCTGGTGATTTGGCCAACCAAATCAAAGACCTCCCCGACGGCGCTCAAATTCAACTAAAGGTGGTAGATTGAGCACGCATAACAAGTGCATGTTGTTCGCCCACTTCGTGGACTGTGACCTCCGCACTGCGTGCTCCAAATGCAGGCGTTAAGCGTAAGGAAACATATGAACGCAAATGAATTTGTCCAGAATTTCAAGAAAGAGAAAGATTACTGTCTTGAACTTTATACATCTGGCGAGCCAGCTACTGCAGTATCAGAACTGATAAAGCAAATGGGGCTTTCAGATCATCAGCAGGAGAAAATGAATGCGGTAATTGATGGAATACTCAATGACGTATTCTACTCAATTTTGTTAGGTTTGGATGGTTGCGGAACAATTGGAGATATTCAACACACATACAAAATTCATGATGAAAACGGCAGTATCATCTCTGAGTGCGGTGACCTTGAAGCTGAAGCATGGGAGCCATTTAATGAATAGTGTGCAATCGCTTAACCATAGACACCCAAGATAAATGGCATGTTTTGTAGCCTCTTATTAAGCTTTAGTTATTGCTGAAGTAGGAGGTGGTTATGCTTCTCCTTGTAAGCCTATCCCAGAAGTACGTTTATTAGTTTGGAACTTTCTACTTAACAAGAAGACCGTATTACCATTGTTGTAGCCGTGTGGTTCGGCTTGCCCGATTCTTTGCTATAAAAGAGTGTGTGGTGATGACAAATACACAGGTAAGAACTATGACCATCGCCGTGGATGGGTTGAGGAACAAATATTGAAGTTAACGGAAGCTATTTGTGGTTGATGTCGTATCCTATGCACTCTTGGTGACAGAGAGGGAGTGATCATCAGCATGTGACACTTACTATTGCCCTTGAAATAACTAATATCTGGCCAGACTGAGAGTCTATTCGCGCGAAGGTAGCTAAAACATCAGGAATGTCAGACTACATCAGCACACAACAACGAGTGAATGCAGCTCTTAAGGAGGTGCTGCCCGCCAAGCAGTTGCTTTAATTGGTAATGAAAAACAGTATCAACCAAAAGGGATTTATCTTTCAGTTCAATTAATTCTAGTTGGTCATTAAATTTCTAGGCTGAGATGGGGCTTAACCTTTTGCAAAGTGGAAACTATTGGTTGGCTAAAGCATGGAGCGATAGCCAACGGTGGTTTTCCAACTAAGCATTTATTATACGTTTGATTTAGTAAACGCGGCCTTCACGATTGTAAAGCCGACTAAGCCTAAAATAGCACCAGTTGCTTTATCAATATAATAAGCCAGCTTAGAAAACTTGCTCCTGACTTTATCGCCAGACAAAAAAATCACAATTGCTGAATCCCATATAAACACGATGGAAGTCATCCAAATTCCCAGCATGATTTTAAATGTAAGGCTTACATCTTTAGTTAACACAACCGTAAATAAGCTTAAATAAAATAGAATGTTTTTTGGGTTTAAAATTGCAGACATAAAACCAACAATAAACTCCTTGAAAAAAGTGGTCTCATTATGATCCCCACGATTGACTTGAGAAGACAAACCAGCGTAATCGCTTTTTTTTGCACGTAAGGCTTGAATTGCTAAATATATTAAAAACAACCCTCCTGCAATTTTTAGCCCTATCATAATATATACAGAACTTGCTAATAATGAACCCACGCCAATTAAGCACAATGCTATATATAATGCATTTGCAATTGATATGCCCAGCGCGACTCCTATGGCTTTTTTGCTTTCATTTTTAACGGCACTCTTTACAAGGATAACAAAATCAGGGCCTGGGCTAATTAATGCTAAAAAATGAGCAAAGGCAACAGTAGCAAAAATCCCTATCAAGCTTATGTCCATCTAAAGTGACTCCATAAAAAAACACAAAAATTACAATAAAAGATAACAGTGTATTAGCGCTAACTTCGATAATAGTCTGCGGGGGATTAGCGGTATCTCGTCTGGGTGAAGAGTCATTTATTTACAATGATATTAGCAAGTTACCACTAAGGTTGTTTTTGAGCAATGCCTTTTGGATGGGGCCATGAAAATTTAGATAATCGAGATTACCTTTCCTCGTTAAACGGCAGAGATTGCTGTTAAATACCATAGTTTCAAGCTGTTAGTAGTGGTTAGTAGTGGTTAGTGGTGTGGCGCAACCTCATATCCCTACGATTTTTATTCGCATTTTATTGTGCACAGAGATAATCTTCGGTCGCTTTATCTATTTGTTTTCTTATTCTATTCCACCGCCAAGGATGCCGTATGGCCCAGTTTGATAAGTATGTTTCCATCGTTGTCGATCCAAGTTCTGCAGAGAGTATTGCCAATGCACTGGCCGAGTATCGCCAGCGCCTAGAGAACGGTTCGGCGTTTCGCTTAACCATGAACCTGTTACTCAATGTGCAGTTTATTAAGCCTGACGGCAGCGCTTTGACTTTGGACGATGCTGGGAGTAACCACGCTTTGGTAGAGCAGGCCATTAATGCCTGTCGCGATGAACAGAAGTTGAGCTATATCAGCGAGCCTGTGTTGTTTGGTGCTGCGTTAAACTTCTCCGAGTTGATACCTGCGGTGGTTGAAACGATTGAAGCTTTGGTGGCGTTTGCTCGTAGCCGTAACGATTCTAACGATCTCTGGATAGATGACTGCAACGCGCTCGGTATCGAAGCCTTGTATATGCTGATAGAAAGCGATGCTTCTTATAGCCCGCTGCTAGGTCGCTTCCTTGTGCCTTACTGGGATACCCAGACCATGACTGCACCGCTGTGCTTGCTTAGCAATTTAGTTAACAAGCATGGCTGGAGCCGTGATTTGATCAAGGCTTATGTGTGGTGCGATGGGGCTGAGGTGCGCCGCTACTTCTATGAAAGCGACTCTTTTGAAGATGAGGGTTATAACGCGGCGCAGCCAGACTTGTTAGCGCACCTACAATCTCACCCTGACGATTACAGCTATTTTAAACATGAGCTATTAGCGCGATTGCAGATCAGCCCTATTTTGGTGTTTGCTGACGAGTCGACCTCTCTAGCAGAGATGTTGTTTGAATATTATGACAGCATGGGCGTTTGGTCTGTGGGATGCGAGCGCTGGGAGCTAGAAGAACAGCAAGAAGAGTGGCAAGACAGGGTAAAGCAGCAGCTTATTTGTGGCGCTAAAGTTGAAGACGAAATCATAGCGTTGGCGGCAACGCTCACTGAAACTCGCAACGAGTCTGAGTATTTCTCGGTAGCAGAAGCTCAGTTAAATGGGCTTGATAACGCTTATCAGGTTTGGATGGAGCCGGCTGAAGTTGAAGCAGAGGAAGAAAGTGAACAAGAATCCCTGTCTGAACTAGCACAAGTAGAGCCGATTTTGTGGGATGAAAAAAGCGGCCGTTCATTCTTTAGCTGTCTCAACCCAAGACTCGAACTGCTGACGCAAAACCGTCTTGAGCGCCTGAGTGATGAGCTTGGTTATCGCGGTGGTCTAGAGATTGTTGAAGCCTTACCTTATATGCCGCTGCATCTAGGTAGTAGTGCTTATCTTGCACATAGGTTGCTCCAGCAACCAAGTTTTGCGGAGCGTGATGCGATTGAGCAATGGCTTGAGCTGCACTTGAGTAAGCTACTCACTGATTTTGTCCTCAAGTATTGCGATGTAGCAGAAGCTGATACTGAGGTGTTACGCCAGTGGCTGACGTATGTAGAAAAGTCTGGTGTTGGCTCTGATGCTGAAGCTACTCAACAGAACGACGCAGAAATGATCGAGCTGGTGCGCGCTGGCATGGCAAAAGATGGAGGTAAGTCTGGGCCTGAAATTAGCGCGAAACAGGCGGCTTATTGGACCTTGTTTAACTATGATGGTGGTCAACGCTGCATGTTAACCACCTTGTTATTACAAAGCGCGGGTAAACTAAATCAGGGTGAAGGTTCTAGCCCAGTCGTGCAGCTAGCCAAAAGGCACTGGCAACTCTGGCTATCGATTGCACCCCAGCGAGTGATAAATCGCATTGTAAAATTTAAGGCCGATTACCCGCTTTATGCCGCGATTAATGATCAAGATACCGAGACTGCTTTATTCAATTTATTGCATCAACATGGCGTATCTGAAGCCATGCTTGAGGCTTTTACTCTGATGACAGATCAACAAGTCGCTGATTACCGCCCAGCCGATCCTAGATTTGCCCGCCGCTACACTGACAAAGTTGCGCAATATGCGGCATTAGATAGTGCAGATACCAGCATGATAGGGCGTCAGCAGCTAAAGCAATTTGAGACGCTATTACAGCAACTTGAGTATTGCCGTGAAGATCAGGTTTTGGAATTTTTTCAGCATGTTAAGGCGGTTAACCCTGAGATTGAGTTACCGATAATGCCGATGTTTGAAGCGGCTTTAATCAATACGCTAAAAGAAGATTTTGACGATGCTACCGCGCAAACTGTGTATGACAAACTGATGGCCTATCTTGTCAGCGGTGAAGGCTTACAGGAGTTGAGCCCACAGGCGCTGAAATTATCAAAACTTCAGGGGTGGAACCCCTATCCTATGTATCGCGGCAAAGTGGGGCCTGCCGATTTTGTCTGGCTGCTGCCAAGTGAAATGGCAGAGCATTTGACGCTGTTTTTAGCACAGTTAGGTAAGCGTGGTCTGCACTGGCTGGGTCGATGCTCTGTGGAGGAGGCCTATGTGACCTCTAGAATCCAAAGCGGTGAAATCACAATGGCAGAGCGTTGGAGTCACTGCGAGGTCGGCAATGAGCGCCATGGAGATTGTGATATGGACAGTGCACTGGATGTGGCTAAACAAAGCTGGGCATTAAATTGGCTCGACAGGGCAGGAGTACCGGAAACATCGCTAGTGTACTTTGCCGTACACGAGGGCTACGAACAGCAGGAGTTTGTACTCAGGTTGGCAGCTGAAAACCGCTTGCCGGATATGCAAGATAGGCTGACGGCGAATGAACGAGTGCAACTACTCGAGATGCTGCAAGGCGCTGAGTCACTGACCGACATCACTGCACAGAGCTTCTTGCAGGACTGTTCTAGCGCAGTAAAACAGTTGGCGGGAAAGTTATTTAGTAACCGCTCTTAGTTGCTGACAGTTCTGGGTGGCTTTATTACAGCTGTTATTATAACAATGCTGTGATTAAGCTGTAATAAAGCCATCCTCTGCAATCATCTTTAAAAAGGCTCAGTCTAATTTAAATTTATGTCTAATTTTAATCTTAAGCACTACGAGATAACGTAAACCTCCTCACAGCTTTCTGTGCATCATCTCGATGCCAATCTACTCTGAAGGCTATTAGTCTTTTAGTCCCTTAACCCCTCCCTTAAAACACCTTGAAAAGGTCTTTAGTACCCTATTGGGGCGGTGAGCGGCTATCCATTCTATATTTCGCAGCAATCCACCGTATTACACCTACCTCTTAATAGCTACCAGGGGGCGATCCCTTATGTCACCTTACTTTGCGTTAAATAAAACAGCGCAGACTTACGCTGTAAGTGACCGATTTTGCAACTTTTTTGCGATTCAAAAAACGTTAAGTTGTGATTTTTATATCTAAAAAGATCTATAGATAACTATTTAACCTACTGTTTTTTATTGTAAATGTTGTTTTTATATCTAATCGGTTCTGATGCTTTTTTAAGTGTGCTGTAGCGCAGATTTTTACTGTTTTTTATGTGGAAAATAGGCGTCGCTCAGATGTTTAGCTCAATCGGTGAACGGTTAGATTTAAAAAAGTGTGTTTTAGAAACATGCTAAAAACAGTGAAAAAAATAAAATAATATAAGTAGGAGTGAATGATGAGACGCTGGAAACACAAGGTAGCATTAAGCGTGCTGTTTTGTTTTGGTGCCATTGCCAATGCGAACGCTGCTGGAAAGTACGATAGCATCCCTCAAATGGGAAAAACGGCTAAAGAGTCGATAGCTAACTATCAAGGAACAGAACAGATCAACGGCGTTAAAACGCTGCAAGATTATATTGTACAAGAGGATGAATTATTCGATTTCCTATTCGAAAACCATCCAATGTTTAAATACCAGCAATCTGGAAACTTAGTGGGTGATTACCACATCAGTGACCGTGGTGAAGAGTATTTAGATACGGGCCACAGCCCTGCATATAGTAAAGGTGTTGGTAAGCCTCGTGCGGTGCAGTACCGCCTAGGTGCTAAATCTATCTTAGATTATCCAAACAACTTCGTTGGTCCTGAGAAGTGTGCTGAATGTCATGCGACTCAATATGAAAAGTGGCAGCGCTCGCGTCATGCTAAAACAATTCGTTTCCCTGGCGAACACCCAGAAGTGGATAACGACATTGAAAAAACCATGTACAACACTAAAGATACCTCAATCTTACCTGACGGCATTACGCCAGATGCTATCTATGCAACTGTTGGTACACCGCGTACCAAATATGGTTTCATCGATTCTTGGTTAGTACGTGGTACTTATCATATTGAAGGCGGTCTATTACGCGACGGCACAGGCAAGATGGTTGCTGGTGCTAACCAGTTCTCTCGTGGTTGGGCTGAATGGCTAACCCCTGAGATGTCTAAGAAAATTAACGATGTTATACCTGACTTCCCAATAACTCTAGAAGGTTTTGGTGCGTCTGGTTCTCATCAGCAAGGCATGAGTTCATACGGTGCTAAATATCGTACAGAAATGCTTTTCCAACCAGCAAGCTCTTACTGTGAAATCTGTCATACGTTTAAGTTTGACTTCCAGAGTAAGGAAGAATTCTTTGATGCCTTAGGCGATCCGAAGAAACTTCAAGAGCACACGATTTCTCGTGGTATTGCTTGTGAAGAGTGTCATGGCGCAGGTGGTCACTTAGATGGTGGTACTGGCGGCATGCAGTCTAACTGTGAACGTTGTCACCAGCGTTTCCAGTATGACCCAACTCTTCAAGATACACCTGAAGCACAAGAGAAAGGCGAGTATGCCTTTGGTGTGAAGATGAAGTCTCTATGTCCATCATGTGGTACTGAAGGTTCTCAGATGTATAACTCTGAGCACTACGAGAAGGGCATGCGTTGTACTACATGTCACGATCCGCACGAAGTGACTGACGGCTCTTGGATGTCTGGTTTTACTACACCAAAGCTTAAGAAAGACTGTAAAGACTGTCATGAAGCGCAAACACTGATTGCTGAGAACTCAGATACTCACAACCAGCAAACTTGTCAAAGCTGTCACATGCCTAACATGGGTAGCTGTGAAAACTTCAAGGCATTGCAGTTCCCTGACCAAGCTGGATTTGACGCGGTACGTAAGTCTCACATGTGGAAGATTGAAGTCGACCCAACTCTGAAGACGTTGAACCCGCCTGAAGGTGAGTCTCGTGCTGGTGGCCCAAGCGGTGTTAAAGGTTGGACTGTTGCTAAGAACGAAGAAGGTCGCTCATACCTCGACTTAATGTGGTCTTGTGCTCGTACCTCAATCTCTGACCACGATGTGGTAGAGAACAAGGGTTGTCACAGCCAGTTCCAGTCTGAGCTTGAGAAAGGTCTACATTACGAAGATCAGTTAGAGATCTACGGCGAAGTAATGAAGATGCAAACTCCAGTTAAGGAAGTTTTCACCAAAGTTGAACAAGCTCTTGTACGTATCGATCAGCTATTAGAAGTCACTAAGTTGTCTGTTGAAGACAAGACTCAAGTGCTAATGCTAGCAGAGAAGGCACAAGAGACTGTTGATCTAATTAAGAAAGATGGTTCTTGGGGTGTTCACGGTTTCCGTTATAGCCAGAAGCGCCTAGATGCTGCACTTACGTATGTTACGCAAGCGCAAAACATTCTAGATGGAACAGGTTACGCAGCTAAGTAAGCCGCCTAACTTAACCGCCTCGGCATGCATTGCACTGCGATAATTGCCGAGGCAATAGAGAGAAAGATTATGAAAAAAGCACTTGGTCAAATTCTTGTAACCTTCACTTTACTTGCTAGTTCAGCAAGCTGTTTAGCAGGTGGTGGCTCTGACATGGCACCCGCTCCGCGCTATGAGCACCAGCTTCACACGATTAGCATGATGGAAGCTGAGAGTCTAATTGGTAAAGAGGGCGTGTACTTTTTCGATGTTAATACATTGGAGTTGTGGGCAGAAGGCTATATTCCAGGTGCTATTTATTTCAACGTTAAAGATTGGAAAAAATTACTGCCTGCTAATAAAGACGCACTGATGGTCTTTTATTGCGCAAACCGTCTTTGTAACGCGAGTGAAGTCGCAGCACATCATACGATGAAGATGGGCTACACCAATGTTAGACAGATGCCTGATGGTATTTATGGATGGCGCCTCTCTAACCGAGTAACAGAAAGACCGTAACAGCTGGATGTTGGATACAAGAGTTAAACGCAAATTGTTTATTTAAAGAGATGATAATTATGAAAAAATTTACAAAAACCACCCTAGCTGTTGTGACTGGTTTTACTCTGTGTATGTCTGCCAACGCCATGGCGCAAACAGAGCTTACATCCGAAGTACAAAAAGAGTCTTACAGCATTGGCGCTTCATTAGGTAAGTACATCTCGGGTCAAATTTATAACCAAACTGAACTTGGCGCAGAAGTGAATGTAGACCTTGTGATTGAAGGTGTGGTCGATGCGCTTAAAGATAACCCAAGGTTTTCAGACGAAGAGATTTTAACTTACCTCAATCAGCGTGCTGAGCAGTTAAACACAGCCAGAGAAGCGGCTGAAGCTAAGTTAGCATTGGAGAGCTTAACTGCGGGTAACGAGTATCTTGCTGAAAACAAGAAAAAAGAGGGTGTTAAAGAAACGGCATCTGGCTTGCAGTATGAAGTCATAAGCGAAGGTGAAGGTCGTAAACCTGATCCTCAAGATGTGGTTACTGTGCATTACAAAGGCTCACTTATAGATGGGACTGAGTTTGATAGTACTTATGAGCGTAATGAACCAAACCGTTTTGCCTTGATGAGTGTTATTGAAGGCTGGCAAGAAGGGATCCCACTAATGAATGAGGGATCGACTTACAAATTATCTATTCCAGCAGCGCTTGCCTATGGCGATAAGCAAGTTGGCATTATCCCGCCTGGTTCGGTTTTAGTGTTTGAAGTCGAACTGGTTAAAGTTGAAGCGCCAGGCCAAAACTCTCATGGCATGGGCTTAAGTGGCATGGGCATGGGCGGCATGATGGGCGGCGGTCACTAATAGTATGTACTCACTTAACTCATACCGTTGCTAGCGTACATGGCGCAGGTCACTTGAGTTAACTGAGCAGTTTAGATCTGAATTGTAGTTTGTTTGTGTCGTTTGTAGAGAGTCACTATGAATAGTTTAGCTATCGGCATTGCTGTCACCCTATGTGCAGTTATCACTTTAATTTTGCGTCATCATCACTCTTGTCAAAAGCATGGTGTAACGCTGGTAGCTAACTCCTTTAACGATGACCAAAGCAATGAACAGGCTGATATTAAGGTTGCCGCAGGGCTATCTGTGGTGCTCTTTACATCGACACTTTTAATTTACTCACAAATTGGCCATTTCGATGGTTGGAATAAGGGAGTGATAGACGAAAATATTGATTATCTGATCACCGCAGAGATCAATAAAAACGCAAAGAAAGTAAATGAGCAACCTAGTAATCAAATTGCATTATTAAATTTGGCTCAATCCTATGTGGATGGCGGCCTGTATAACGAGTCTGTACAAACCTTCGATGAACTACTCAAACTCACGGGTGATGATGCCGGCATTTTGGGAATGAAAGCCAATGCCATGTATTACCGCGACAACCGTGAAATGAGTTTAGACATTGATTTGGTTATCGCCAGAGCCCTGGCGCTCGACGAATATGAGCCGCAATCTCGGCTGTTACTTGCGACCCACGCTTACCTAAATGGTGAGTTTGAACCAGCCATCGAGCAATGGCTGAAGCTACTCGAAAGTGACAACCAGAGCATTAACCGAGCCTCAATTAATAATGCAATTTATAGAGCCGAGCAAAAAATAGCTAATCGTTCAGTGGCTGCATCTGAGTAGAGTCACGTAAACCTAATAAGTATAAATATATCAGCAAAATAGCTGATAGCTGGAGGATGCTGTGAGTGAAAATATAGAGAGACGGAGGTTCCTTAAGTGCTTAGGAGCCAGCTCTTTGATAATAGCGCCCTTAGGGTGCAGTTCTGTCAAAGAGGGTGAGTCAGATGCAAACAAGCCCCATTATGCGATGGTGTTTGATCAACATAAATGTACCGGCTGCGGCGAGTGTAAGGAGGCCTGTAATTTAGCCAACAACTTACCAGAAGGTAAATCTAGGCTGTTGATGGAACAGCATTCTGGTGCGGTAGAAGGTCAGCCTTGTCCACACTGCGGTAAAACAGAAGAATGTGGTTGTGAACGTAAGTTTGTCCGCGTGTCGTGTCAACAGTGTAAGAATGCTCCATGTGTCACCGTATGCCCTACAGGCGCGGCGCACCGTGATGAGAAGACTGGCATTGTGACCATGGACGCGAGTAAGTGTGCTGGTTGTAAGTACTGTATTGCGGCTTGTCCATACGATGCGCGTTTTATTAATAAAGAAACCGATGTCGCTGACAACTGTGATTTTTGCTTGAATAGCAAACTTGCCATTGGTGAGCTACCTGCCTGTGTGCAGAAGTGCCGTTATGATGCACTGATTTTTGGTGATGTTAACGATCCGACATCCTATATCAGTAAGCTATTACGAGTTAAAGACTCTGTGCGTATTAAGCCAGGGTTTGGTACTGAACCAAGCTTACGTTACATACCTATTGTTAAGCAGGGAGTATAGATATGGACGGAAATATTGAGTTTACAATGGGGCTTTCCGAGGGCCTTGCATGGCCTTGGCCCATTGCTGTTTACTTGTTCTTTGCCGGGATCTCGGGTGGTGCGCTAGCCACTGCGCTATTCCTGCGATTCTACAAAAAGCAGACAACCAATACGCCATTTTATAAAGCGGCAGCATTGATCTCATTGGTAACCATCAGCTTAGGTATGTTGTGTTTGGTTCTCGATTTGACCAATCCGCTGTTCTTCTGGCGAATTTTAGTTTTCTATAACCTAAATTCGGTAATGTCTATCGGTGTTATCGCGCTGTCGGTCTACATCCCGCTGGTCGCATTAATTTGCCTATACGCATTCGAAGAAGAGATCCGCTCGGTACCTGCGCTTAAAATGCTTGTACCTTTGGTTGATAAGCTTCAGGGCATTCGTCGTCCATGTGAAGTCACTGTACTGGTACTAGCACTTGCTGTCTGTGCTTATACAGGCTTCCTTATCTCGGCTTTGATCCGTTTTCCTATCATCAACACCTCTGTACTACCGGCACTATTTATAGCCTCTGGTATCTCAGCGGGTGCTGCAGCAGCCAAAATGCTTGCGGTATCGATGTTTAAAGAAGACTTACATAGCCAAGATATGAAGTTACTGCACGGTGCAGAATGGCCAATCATGATTGCTGAAATACTATTCATCTTCATGATAGTGACATCACTAATGACGGGTAATGCGGGAGCACAGAGTGCATTTACTGCTTTCCATACCGGAGAGTGGGCTGCGGTGTTCTGGTTTGGTGTTGTGGGTCTAGGTTTTGGTGGTCCACTATTGCTTAACTTTGCTACGGGTAAGTCATTTAGCCATTCAGCTAAAGCATTCTATCTATCGGGTGTATGCGCTGTTACCGGCATGATGTGTCTGCGTATGTTTATCCTGTACGCAGGTCAAAACTTTGCTATCTAACCTTAGGGTCGGTAGCTGAGTTCAATTGGTTCGCTCCTAATACGCCGTCCCTGCAGGGTAGGTATTAGGAGTCGGATCTGTTGAAATCATATACTCTCACCTTGTTCGCTTACCTCCATGGGTTAGCAAGGTGACGAGTGCCTCTTCTGAGTCACTTCAAGTTGGAACTTGTATGAAAAAACTGATGCTCATCTTGTTATTTGTCCCGCTAATGTTTGCTTGTAGCCAAGGGGACGCCGTTTCACAATCAGCAAAAGCGCAGGCAATTCATGAGCATGAACGTTGTCATCTATGCGGCATGATGATCAAAAAGTACCCAGGGCCCAAAGGGCAATTGGGTTTGAAGAATGAATCGATAGTGCCAAAGTTCTGCTCCACTCGAGACATGTTTAATTTTGCGCTACAGCCTGAGAATAAGCGACAGATCACGTATCTCAAGGTGCATGATATGTCGGTTGCAGATTGGGAAAATCCTGACGATAACACCTTTGTTGATGGTGCCTCTGCTTGGTATGTTTATGGTACCAGTAAAAAGGCGGTGATGGGTCCTGCTGTTGCGTCTTTTGCCACAAAAGAAGGTGCGACTCAGTTTGCACAAGAGTTTGGTGGTGCAGTATTAACCTATGAGCAGATCACTATTGAACTACTGGCTGGCGAATAGCTAGAAAAAGCGAGTTGATTTAGGTTTGATGATTAGTGAAGGTGGTATTAAGCGATGAACATATCACTGTTAAACGTTGTTAGCCGGGCAAGTAGAGCCGCTATTTTTCGCCTGTTTATATTGGCTGTCACTCTTGGTTATAGTGCTAATAATTACGCTGAGAACCTGTCAGTGTCTAGTACTGAAGAGTTAAAGCATGCACTAACTCATGCCAAATCGGGGGATAGAATTATTCTCGATACTGGACGTTATCAAGGCCCACTTCAAATTCATCAGTCGATTATTCTTTCAAGCCTTGGCGACAGCATCATAGATGCAAATGGTATAGGCAGTGCCATTAAGGTATTTGCGCCAAATGTTGAGATCTCAGGCCTGAGAATTGAAAACTGGGGCAATGATCATTACGAGCGTGATGCAGGAATTTTAGTTGAGCCTGGAAATCATGGGCTAAGAATTCATAATAACTCTCTGACTGGCAATGGTTTTGGTATTCGCGCCGATGAGCTAAACGATATAAAGATCCACAATAACGTGATTGTGGGCAATAGCAGCCTATACATCTTAGATAGAGGTGATGGTATCCATCTGCAACATGTTATCGGTGCTGAAATATGGGGCAATACTATCTCGCAGGTCAGAGATGGGGTTTACCTTGAGTCTGGCAGTAAAAGTAAAGTGTATGCAAATCAACTTTTCGACCAGCAGTATGGTATCCACTATATGTATACCACCGATGACGAAGCTTTCGATAACCAAAGTTATCAAGTTGATGGTGGTTATGCACTGATGGACTCGAAACGTATCTACCTGCACCGTAATCAGGTTTGGGATGCGATTGATTTTGGTATCTTGCTCAATATGACCAAAGACTCGTTGGTGAAGTCTAATCGGGTCGAACAGATTATTAATCGCAGCGAAAACCAAATACAGGGCCAAGAAGGTAAAGGTATTTTTGTTTACGGCGCCCGAGACAACACCATTATTAATAATCGCTTTGCCAACAATGATATAGGCTTCTATATGGCCATGGGCGGCGAGGGCAATCAGGTTTATGGTAATCAGTTTATTGATAACTTTTCCCAAGTTAAATATGTCGGCGATGTCTTGCTGGAGTGGAGTCAAACTGGTCGTGGTAATTACTGGAGTGGATACCTAGGTTGGGGTCACAGTTCCGATGATGTAGGCAACACGGCTTACCGTCCTAATGATAATATAGATAAACTGTTTTGGCTTTATCCTGAAGCTAACTTCTTGATGGATAGCCCTATTGTTGTAGTACTTCGCTGGGTGCAGAGTCAATTTGAAATAACAGAGCCTAGCGGCATAGTCGATAGTTTTCCCCTGTTAACGCCTAATCCCGCATTTGACTATTAATAGGCAATGATTAACAAACTGGCAGTAAATATCAGCCATTAGGCGATTTTTTTGCCCTAGAGGCTTGGCTATTGGGCATGTTCGGAGAATCAATGAATCCTTGTTTAGCAGTATCAGCGCGTCATATCTCGCATCAGTTTACCGATTTTACCGCCCTTAATGATGTCAGCTTTGAGGTTGAACGTGGACAGACTATGGCCTTGTTGGGTCATAATGGTGCGGGTAAATCTACCCTGATTAAAATTCTGTTAGGTCTGATCAAACCCACTCATGGTGAGGTGAGTATTTTGGGGCAAGATTTGGCTCGCTTAAGCGATCGCGCCGAGCTGAAAATTGGTTACTTACCCGAGAATGTCAGCTTCTACGACAAACTGACGGGCAAGGAGATTTTAAGTTACTTTGCGGCGCTTAAAAGAGTCACTAAATCACGAGTTGGCCAGCTTATCGAAGAGTTTGGACTAGAGTACGCCCAAGACAGAGCGCTGAAGACTTACTCGAAAGGGATGAAGCAGCGCCTTGGCTTTGCCCAGGCGATTTTGTGCGAGCCAGAGCTATTACTATTAGATGAGCCAACGGTGGGCTTAGACCCTGTGGCCTCGCTGTTTCTTTACGGCAAGATTGACCAGCTTAAGCGCCAAGGCTGCGGGATCATCGTCTGTACCCATGAGTTATCGCTGATTGAGAACAACATCGATATTGCGCTGATTTTAGCTAAGGGTAAGAGCCTAGCGAAGGGCAGTCTGGCCGAGCTTAGGCAAAACAGTGGTCTTAAAACTCGGCTGACATCGCCTAATTTGGCGATGTGGGTAGAGCAGGAGCCAAGGCTGGCTCCCTATTATATCGATGATGCGCTGCTGCTGGATGTCGACTCTAAGGCTAAGGTGCTGCAGCTATTAATGTCTGAGTGCCAGCGGTTTGATTTCAACCTTAAAGAGCCGACTCTGGCCGATATTTATCACCTGTATATGGGTCAATGCGCTCAAATCGAAGTGGTGAGTTAATATGATGAGGCAATCCCCGGTGATGGTTATCGCCAAAAAAGAGATCAAAGATAGTCTGCGCAATCGTTGGGTTATTTTTATTTCATTAATATTTTTGATTTTGTCTCTGAGTGTGACTTTTGCCGGAAGCGCAGTAGCCGGACATCTGTCTTTGCCAGAGATCGACACTTTGATGTCGAGTCTGTCGACGGTTTCGGTATTTATAATCCCCTTAGCAGCCATGTTAGTGAGCTATGACGCCTTTGTCGGTGAAGATGAATCTGGCACTCTGCTGCTATTAATGTCATACCCGATTAGTCGGCTGCAGATCTTATTGGGTAAACTATTGGGTCATAGCCTGATCATGAGTGCGACTAGCTGTTTTGCATTCGGGTTAACCGCAGTGTTACTGCTAATCTTCGGTGAGGCTTATGAGTCTCAAGTGATACTAAGCAAGTTTGCGCAGTTTATCTTTAGCAGCATCTTGCTTGCCATCACCTTTATTTTACTGGGCTACATAGTGAGTCTTAAATCGACAGAAAAAGCCAAGGCGGTGGGCAGCATTTTGTTTGTTTGGTTTCTGTTTGTGTTGATTTACGATTTGATACTGCTGGCGATATTAGTTGCTGATCTGGCCTTTATGAATCAGTACATGATCAACTTTCTTATTGCGCTAAATCCAACGGATCTGTATCGCGCGGTTAACTTAATCGGTTCAGATGTGGCTAGCGGCAGTCTTGCGCGACTCTCCTCATCGACCATGGGAAAGCTTGGCTTCTATTGCGCCATGTTATTGTGGATCTTGGCACTGCTGGCTATCGCCAATCGAGTCTTTCAGCGTCGAACTCTGTGATTATAACGACTTAGCCTAGTCGATGTCGTCTTTCTATACCATGAGTGATGAGTCCACTTTTTATCCTGTTAATAGGGAAGGAAAGTGGACACTTGTATTCAATGTTGGATGCAGAGTTCCATTAAAATGTGAGATATGTGAACGTAAACAAGCAGATCGGGATTGGTTGATTTGATTTTCGGCGGAAATCACATTTTTAATAATTTATTTTAGTAAACTAACATTAAGTTTCGTTAATATCTCAATTGTAGTTAACTGATTTAAAGGAGTTTAAGGTGCATAAAGTTACTCCTTATCTGGAGTTGGATGAAGAGGCAAAACAATTAATTGATCATGCGAACAACACAACCATCACTTTGACGGTATCTGAGTCCGCAGTTTTACATCGATTGATCCTCGCAATTAGTTCGGTATGCACTAAAGAAGAGTTACTGGCTGCAGGTTGGCCCGATCGTGTCGTTGCCGCCACTTCGCTAACTCAATGTGTTAGTACTCTAAGAAAGAAACTTGAACCTTATCCTGAGGTGATGCTGAGAACGATTGCGGGTCGCGGCTATCAGCTTAATGTATCGGCTCGCTCGCATATTAAGATGTTAGCGGTAAATGATGCTGAGTCTATGCGTGCCGCTATTGTCGATGTCTCTCTTTTGGTGAAAATCAGTGGTATCGTTATTGCGATACTCATCTGCTTATCTCTATGGTATTTCAGTGATTATCACGGCGTGATTAAAGCCAAGAACAGCTGGGATGCCGATAAGAAAATTGAGCTGAATATTGGTGGCACCAAACAAGACGTGCAGCTTATTCATAAAGAAGATGTTAGCCACTTACATGCCTCCATGTGGCAAAAACACCTTGCTCCAGAGTCGAATCATTTAACCGATATTAATCAATTTAAGGGCTTTGCGGTCACCGATGGTAATTACTACTCGATGGCTGTGTGTCCTGAAGCTAGCGGCTATGGCTGCTCAGGAAAAGGCTTAATCAATATCACTGCGATTGATCTGACGCCAGCTGGCTTAAATATGCAGAATTTTACCGAGCTGAGCCATAAGATGGAACAGCGCATCCGCTATAACCGAGTCATTATTCCCCATGACGAGCCCGGTACCAGTGGCTTTATTGAGCATCATTATCACGCAGATGTTTATTTTCCTGTTCAAGGTAATATGTTGGTGCGCTCAGACATCAGTCTGTCACTTATCTATGATGGCGAAAACAGCGGTAAGTTTTATTCTGCAGCTTGCGTAACCGATGAAGAGTGCAAGACGACGCCTATCAAGTATAAGATCAAGGGTGACTTTAAACAGTACCGCGAGCAGATGAATGATCTCGATGTGGATGTTTTTCACGTTAAGGTCAGTCAAAAAGAGTTAGTTAAGCCTGATCAAGTGAGTTCATCTGCAATGCACTTTTACCGTGAGATCCGTAAACACGAGATCATCGATAGTGACCTGTATTTCTATCGTATATACAAAGATGCAGATACCGCCGTCTGGGTGGTACCGATCCTAGGCAACTTAGTTGCTTGGTATGAATATGACAAGGTGAAGCTTTAATAGCTGTTAAAGCAGGTCCTAGGTTAAAAGCAGGTCCTAGGTCCTAGGAAAAGCAGGTTAAAACCAAGACGGAACAGCCGGAAAAGCCGGAAAAGCTGAGACGGGAAAAGCCGGGTAAAGCAAAAGCTAAGAAGTGGTAAAGGTGGTGCTTTTGGCTTTTGTTGTTCCTAGTAGGGCGTAGCCCGTCCTCGCAGCGAAGCGCCCTAGGATCTAGCCCCTTCTTTTAAAAACCTCATTGTAGGTTGGCATTTATGCCGTCAAACGAGATAAATCAAAGGCAAAACAGTTAACGCTGTTTTGCCTTTTTTGTATCGTTTGACCGAGCGCTAAAGCCAGAGCTCCCCCTTTACTCACCTCTTTACTCATCACTCCCCCATCGATCGCAGGCATTTCTGTTAGATCCTTCACAGATCTCATTCTTGCTTCATGCAATATCGAAACGTTTCGATTAGTCTTGTCCTGTCTTATCGAAACGTTTCGATCGAATGGCTTTGCGGTAAAGAATATCTGCCGTGATGCATATAAAAATACTTTAGGTTGATAGATGAACAAACACGCTTTGCTCAATGCAGATATGAATTACCTAGTAGCCACATTGGGGCATACCGATGAGGTCGCCATTTGTGATGCTGGCTTACCGATCCCTGCTGCAGTGCAGCGCATCGATCTGGCTCTGACCCATGGCGTACCAAGCTTTATTGCTACCGTTAAAATCTGGCTAGCAAGCTCACAAATCGAGGGCGTTGTGTTGGCGCAAGAGTTTGCCGATGTTAGCCCTGAGTGTCATCAAGCGCTATTGGTTGAAATCGAGGCAGAGCAATTAGCAACGGGCCGTACCTTTAGTATTGAATACGTTAGCCATGAAGCGTTTAAACAGCGCACTCACAATAGCCGCGCGGTGATCCGTACCGGTGAGTGTACGCCCTATGCCAATGTGATTTTTAAAACCGGTGTTGTATTTTAAGCTTATCGGAGTCACGTATGACCCAAGCAATATTGCAGTTACAAGCGATTGAAAAGTCTTTCCCCGGGGTTAAAGCCCTAGATAAAGCTAGCTTAAATGTTTATCCAGGCAAGGTGATGGCTTTGATGGGAGAAAACGGCGCTGGAAAATCGACATTAATGAAAGTACTCACCGGGAGCTATAACTTAGATGCTGGCCGTATCGTCTATCAAGGTAAGGCGCGCTCCTTCGATGGTCCGCGTGATTCACAGCAAGCTGGCATTAGCATTATCCATCAGGAACTCAATCTTCTGCCTGAGCTAACCATCGCCGAAAATATCTTCCTTGGGCGTGAAATTACCTCGCGTTTTGGCCGCATACTTTGGGATGAAATGAATGCTCAAGCTGCGGCGTTATTAACACGCTTATCTGTATCTCATGCACCGCAAACATTGCTTGGCAAGCTGAGTTTGGGCGAACAGCAGATGGTTGAAATTGCCAAAGCTATCTCGTTCGACTCGAAAGTGATCATCATGGATGAACCCACCGACGCGCTCACCGATATTGAAACTCAATCGCTGTTTAAAGTGATTCATGAGTTACGTGAGCAAGGCTGCGGTATCGTTTATATCTCTCATCGTATGCAAGAGATCTTTACTATTTGTGATGCGGTGACAGTGCTTAGAGATGGTGGCTTTATTCATGAGTGTGCGATTAGCGACATTAATGAAGATCAGCTGATTGAGCGCATGGTGGGCCGTAAATTGGCAGAGCAATATCCGCGTATCGCCAATACACATCAGGGCTGTAGACTCGCCGTTAGCGAACTATCGGGACCTGGGGTTGAAAACGTCAGCTTTACCCTTAACCAAGGTGAAATATTAGGTTTTTCTGGACTAATGGGCGCAGGGCGCACTGAGTTGATGAAAATCATCTTTGGTGCTGGCGCTAAAACCCAGGGCCAGATAACGCTAAATGGCTGTGATATTAAGATCAATAACCCACAGCAAGCACTTGATGCCGGTATTGCTTATATTTCTGAAGATCGCAAAGGCGATGGCTTACTGCTAGAGCTGTCGGTCAAAGAAAATATGTCTATTTGCGCATTAGCCAAGTTAAGTTCTGGGCTACAACTGCGCCACCGCGATGAAATGGCCGAAGTCGACCGTTTTATTGATGCCTTTAATATTAAAACTCCAAGCCGCGATGCCCGCATTGGTAACTTATCTGGCGGTAATCAGCAAAAAGTGTCAATCGCCAAAGGCTTAATGACTCTGCCGCAGGTGCTTATTTTAGATGAGCCAACTCGTGGTGTGGATGTGGGAGCGAAAAAAGAGATCTACGATCTTATCAACCGCTTCAAGGCTCAAGGCATGAGCATCATTTTAGTGTCATCGGATATGCCTGAACTATTGGGGATGTCGGATCGTATTTTAGTTATGCACCAAGGCCAGATCAGTGGCGAATTTGATGCCGCCCAAGCAGATCAAGAAACTATTCTTGCTTGTGCAGTCGGTAAAACATTAAACAAGGATATTGCATGAGTCAGTCAATTACAGCGCAGCCATTTTATAAGCGTATTAACAAAGAGTGGTTGATTGAGCAAAAATCGCTTATAGCCCTGTTTAGTCTTATTTTTGTGGTCTCTTTGCTGAGCCCTAACTTCTTAACCGTTGATAACTTCCTTAATATTTTACGCCAAACTTCGATTAACGGAATTATTGCCGTTGGCATGACTATCGTTATTCTGACTGCGGGTATCGATTTAAGTGTCGGTTCGGTTTTGGCCCTAAGTGGCGCAATTGTCGCGACCTTAATTGGCATGGATGTGCCAGTCATGATAGCGCTGCCAGTGGCTTTGATTGCTGGCGCGGCGTTAGGTGCTATCAGCGGCATTATCGTTGCCAAAGGTAAGGTGCAGGCCTTTATCGCAACGTTAGTGACCATGACACTGCTGCGCGGCGTGACAATGGTATATACCGATGGTCGCCCGGTGCCGACAGGTTTTAGCGAAACTGCTGATAGCTTTACATGGCTGGGAACGGGCTATGTGCTGGGTATTCCTGTGCCAGTTTGGTTGATGGCTATCGTGTTTACTGGTGCATGGTACTTGCTTAACCACACCCGCTTTGGTCGTTATATCTATGCCGTGGGTGGCAATGAGTCTGCAGCGCGCTTATCGGGTATTGCGGTTGATAAGGTCAAGATTGCTGCCTACGCCATCTGTGGTTCAATGGCCGCACTGGCTGGCATTATCGTGACGGCGCGGCTGTCTTCGGCGCAGCCGACCGCGGGTATGGGCTATGAGCTTGATGCGATTGCAGCCGTGGTCTTAGGCGGAACCAGCTTAATGGGTGGCAAGGGTCGTATCGTCGGTACCTTAATTGGTGCACTGATTATTGGATTCTTAAATAATGCGTTAAACCTGCTGGATGTCTCGTCTTATTATCAGATGATTGCTAAAGCCAGCGTCATCTTGTTAGCGGTACTTATCGACACTAAGCAAAAAGCGTAATTTCTGATTAGCAGGGCGTTTGTCGTTCCTGCTTTTGTTCTGAAAGTTCTTATCATTTTAGAGCCTACTATCATAAAGGCTGGATATTGAAAGGCGATTATGAAACAACCTATTAACAAGAAAGTGTCAGTGATGTTAGCGGCAGCGCTACTGTCGAGCTCGGTATCTTTTGGCGCTAGCGCCCAAGATGCCATCGCTATCGTGCTGTCGACGATGAATAACCCTTTTTTCGTGACCATGAAAGATGGTGCTGAAGCCAAGGCCAAAGAGCTTGGGTATAAGCTGATTGCACTGGACTCGCAAAACGACCCAAGCAAAGAGCTGGCAAACGTTGAAGATCTCACCATGCGCGGTGTTAAGGCTATTTTGATTAATCCGACCGATGCAATGGCGGTGACTAACGCCATCCGCACCGCTAATCGGGCCAATATTCCAGTACTTACCTTAGACAGAACCGCAGAACGCGGCGACATTGCCAGCCATATCGCATCAGATAATATTGCCGGTGGTGAATTAGCTGGGCAGTTTATTGCCGACACCTTAGGCGCTAATGCCAAGGTGATTCAGCTTGAAGGCATTGCGGGTACTTCTGCCGCTCGTGAGCGTGGTGAAGGTTTTAGCAATGCCGTTAAGGCTCATAGCTTAAATATGTTATCTAGTCAGCCAGCGGATTTTGACCGCTCAAAAGGCTTAAACGTGATGGAAAATATGCTTGCCGCCAATGGCGATGTGCAGGCGGTGTTTGCCCAAAATGATGAAATGGCCTTAGGTGCCCTACGCGCCATTGAAGCGGCGGGTAAAGAGGTGATGGTGATTGGTTTTGATGGCACCGATGAAGGCATTGCTGCTGTAAGACGAAATCAGTTATCGGCAACCATTGCCCAGCAACCTGAACTACTCGGCGCCACGGCTATTGTGATGGCCGACAAGATCTTAAAGGGCCAGCAGGTTGAAAAATCGATTCCTGTTGCGTTAAAAATCATTACTGCAACACAGTAATTTTACTCATAATTTGTCACACTAGTGTGCTGCGCCTTTTGAACTTGATTCAAGGCGCGTTTTGCTCTGAGCCCAACATCATAATCGGTTGGCAGCGACTCAGAGAACATCAAGGAATATGTAAATGTCTCAGTTAATCGTTTTAGGCAGTGTGAATGCCGACCATGTACTGCAAGTTGCCTCTTTCCCGCGTCCGGGAGAAACCTTGCATGGTTACAATTACCAAATTATCCCAGGTGGTAAAGGGGCTAATCAGGCCGTTGCTGCTGCGCGCCTAGGTGCTGATACTGGCTTTATCGCTTGTGTGGGAGACGATGGTTTTGGTAGAAACATCCGTCATACCTTTGAGCAAGATGGTATGGAGGTGTCGGCTGTACATATGGTGGAAAATACCCCAACGGGCATTGCGATGATCCAAGTGGCCGATAGTGGTGAAAACAGTATCTGTATTGCTGCCGCCGCTAATGATGCATTAACGACAAAGGTTGTTGAGCAGCACGCCTTGAAAATCGAGCAAGCACAGTACTTGCTGATGCAGTTAGAAACGCCACTGCCGGGTATTGAGCTTGCCGCTAGCATTGCTAAAGCCCAAGGAACTCAGGTGATATTGAATCCAGCGCCTGCACGTAGTCTGCCTGATACTTTACTGGCGATGGTTGATATCATTACTCCTAACGAGACAGAAGCTGAGCTATTAACTGGAGTCGCGATTACAGACGCCGATAGCGCCGCTCAAGCTGCGAAAGTACTGCACGATAAAGGCATCGTTACTGTGATGATCACCTTAGGTTCAAAAGGCGTGTATTTAAGTGAGCAAGGTGAAGGTAAAATTATTGCGGGCTTTAAAGTACAAGTGACCGATACTACCGCTGCCGGTGATACTTTTAATGGTGCCTTTGTTACGGCACTGCTCGAAGGCCAGACAATAGATAAAGCGATTGTGTTTGCCCATGCTGCGGCGGCGATCTCAGTGACCCGTTTTGGCGCACAAACTTCTATTCCAACACGGGAAGAAGTTGAGCAGTTCTTAGCTGCGCACTAAAATCGCACTAGATAGCAGTGAATACTGTTATTGAGAGAGTTATTAATACCGCTTTTAACATAGTGATTCAGATAGGAAGTTAACCCCCATGGCCACCATGAAAGATGTTGCCAAACTTGCCAGCGTATCCACATCTACGGTGAGTCATGTGATGAATGCTACCCGCTTTGTGAGTGAGGATATTGCCAAGCGGGTGCAAGCGGCTGCGCAGCAACTGAACTATCACGGTCCATCGGCGGTGGCCCGCAGCCTTAAACAGAACTGCACCAAAACCATCGGCATGTTGGTGACCACCTCGACCAACCCCTTCTATGCTGAGGTGGTTCGTAGTGTTGAGCAGGCGTGTTACCAGCAGGGTTACAACCTTATTCTGTGTAATACCGAAGGTGATGCCCAGCGCTTAAAACGTTCATTAACGACGTTAATTGAGCGCCGTGTCGACGGTTTAATCATGATGTGCGCCATGTTAGAAGGCGAGGATGCACTAATCTATCGCCGTCTAGACTCGCTACCTGTAGTGGTGATGGATTGGGGGCAGGTGGATTTTCCTTGTGACAAAATTCAGGGCCACTCCCGCCAAGGTGGCATACTGGCGACTCAATATCTGATTGATAACGGGCATACTCAAATCGGCTGTATTACCGGGCCACGTAATCGTCAGCAGGCCGATCTGCGCTATCAGGGCTTTGTCGATGCGATGCAAGCGGCTAATCTACCGATTAACCCTGATTGGGTGGTTGAAGGGAACTTTGAAACCGAGGGCGGTAAGGCGGCGTTTGCTAAGCTACAAGCGGTGGGTAGCTTACCGACAGCACTTTTTGTGTGTAATGACATGATGGCGATTGGTGTATTACATGAAGCGCAGCGCACTGGGGTGCAGATCCCCGAGCAGTTATCGGTTATCGGTTACGATAATATTCAATTAGCTAAATTTATGACCCCAGCGCTTACCAGTATTCATCAGTCGAAAGCACGCTTAGGTGCGGCGGCGGTGCATGCCTTGATTGCCAGACTGCAAGATCCAAACCTGCCACCACAATTTATGGATATTGAGCCTAGAGTGACGGTGCGCGCCAGCGTGAGTCAAAGGTAAAAAATAGAGTTTAGAAGAAAGAGTTTGAAGAAAGAATGTGGAAAATAGTTAAGTAGGATAAATCGCGAGTGAATCATAGCTAATGACTCACTCGCCTATAGCAACTGAATAGGCTAATACAGATAAGCTAATACCGATAAGCTAATACCGATAAGCTTACTTAATAAACGCGAACGCATCGCCGTACAGGTGGTCTTCGTCAACGCCCATAGTGCGGAACACTTCACGCGCTGCGCCAACCATATCGAAACGACCCGCTATATAGATGTCATAGCCGCTTAGGTTATCAAAATCATTCTTAATCTGCTCTAGAAGGTTAGCTTCTTTGCCTTTCCAGTCGGCAGTGGCTTCTTCTATTACAGGTACAAAGTGTAGCCATGGGTGCGCTTCATGCCACTGGCGCGCAATGGTTTCAAAGTACATCGCTTCTTGATTACGACAGCCCCAATATAGGGTGGTTTCTATCTCTTGGCCTAAAGCAATCTTCTGCTCAACGATACTCTTGATATAAGAGAACCCTGTGCCGCCAGCAATCAGTAGGCGAGGGCGTAGGCTGTCTGCTCGTAGGTGAGCATCGCCGCCAGGCACTTCAACCTCGATATTGCTGCCAGAGGTTAAGCATTCTTTGAGACGCTCAACCACTTGCATAGGATAACTCTCACTCACGGCTGCACCGATATGTAGCTCAATATGCTCAGCATCTGGCGCAGAGGCGATAGAGAATGGACGTTTGTCTTTCTCGCCCATGACGACACAAAGGTATTGACCAGCTTTAAAGTCAAATGGGGTACTCGGCTTTAAAATCACCTGATATACGGCATTATTAAACGGCGCTACTTTTTCAATCGTACAGCTAATGGTGTTCATCTTTATTCCTTGATGCGCTTCTCTGTGGAAGCTTATTCAATATTAAATTTTTAGCCTGCGAACTTACAGCAGGCTATTTAAAGTTTAGCGAATGTTGATCGCTAAAAATTCCTACAGCGTCGGTGCATCATCGATACCGAGATCATTCCAGATAGCATCGACTTTCTGTTTAACAGCTTCATCCATTACAATGGGAGTGCCCCATTCGCGGTCGGTTTCACCTTGCCACTTGTTCGTGGCGTCCATCCCCATTTTCGAGCCTAGACCCGCAACTGGCGAGGCAAAATCGAGATAATCGATAGGGGTATTTTCAATCATCACGGTATCGCGCTTGGGATCCATACGGGTAGTAATCGCCCAGATCACATCGTTCCAGTCACGGCAATTGACATCTTCGTCGACCACCACAATAAACTTGGTGTACATAAACTGGCGTAGGAATGACCATGCGCCCATCATCACACGTTTGGCGTGCCCTGGGTATTGCTTACGAATCGAGATCACCGCCATACGATACGAGCAACCTTCTGGTGGCAGGTAAAAGTCGATAATTTCAGGATACTGTTTACGCAAAATCGGCACGAACACCTCGTTCAGTGCCACACCTAGCATGGCTGGCTCATCTGGTGGACGGCCGGTGTAGGTGCTGTGGTAAATCGCGTCTTTTCTGTGAGTCATATGAGTCACGGTAAACACTGGGAATGAGTCGGTTTCGTTGTAGTAACCTGTGTGATCGCCGTAAGGGCCTTCTTCTGCCATCTCTTCGGGATCGATATAACCTTCTAAGATTATTTCGCTGGTGGCAGGGACCTCTAAGTCACAGCTTAAGGCTTTACAGACTTCGGTGCGCTCACCGCGCAATAGGCCCGCGAAAGCATATTCGCTCATGGCATCGGGGACTGGAGTCACTGCGCCTAAAATGGTCACAGGATCGGCGCCTAATGCCACGACCACAGGGTAACGCTCACCCGGATGTTTCTCTTTAAAATCTTTAAAGTCTAATGCACCGCCACGATGATCTAGCCAGCGCATAATCAGCTTATCTTTGCCAAGCAGTTGCTGGCGATAAATGCCCAAGTTCTGACGTTTTTGGCGTGGCCCCTTGGTGATGGTGAGTCCCCAAGTGACTAGCGGCGCAACATCGCCAGGCCAGCAGTGCTGAATTGGCAGCTTGGTCAAGTCGACCTCTTCGCCAGTTTTGACGACCTGTTGGCAAGGTGGATTACGTACCGTCTTTGGCGGCATATTTAAGGCTTGCTTAAACATTGGGATCTTAGCTATGGCATCTTTAAAGCCGCTAGGCGGCTCGGGCTCTTTTAGAAAAGCGAGTAGTTCACCCACATCGCGCAGCGCGATAGGATCTTCTTTACCTAATGCCATCGCCACCCGTTTTGGGGTGCCAAAAAGATTGGCCAGTACCGGCATGTCGTTGCCGACTGGATTTTCAAATAACAGAGCCGGCCCCTTGGCACGCAATACACGATCGGCAATCTCTGTCATTTCCAAATGAGGATCGACGGGATGACTAATGCGCTTAAGCTCACCATTGGTTTCTAAGTGGTCTATAAAGCTGCGTAAATCCTTAAAACTCATAGGGGAATTCTCATCGCTATAAACTGTGATATGGCGCGAACTATAGCACTATTTCCAACGTGCGTTAAACGCTTGTTCATCAATGTAGAACATCGTAAATATTTAGCGATTACTGAACTCGAGTTTGTTATCAGCCTGTATTTTGAACTGACATTGGCGTATGAGGTTATTAAGCGTAAGATTAACTAATAGGTAATGACTGATTTATCGAGGAGGATGACTATGCCTATGAGCATGATTACCGTTAAATGGAGTCAGAGCTTCCTTTTCGTCTTCGGCGTATCGGGCGCTGCTGCTGTCGAGCCACCGAGTCAGTTTGCTAACCAACAACATCGATACCTTTTTGCCAATTCATCGGCTCACAATAACGTGAGCGTAGGAGTGGGCTGGAGTAATTACGATTACCGCGATCCTTGGCGCTGGAATGTCGGGGTATCTAACAGTTGGTACGGCTATCCTTATCGCAGTGGTTATTACAGACCCGGTTGGCGACCTGGCTATAGCTGGGGGGTAGGCTCTCGTTGGCGCTATCCATATAGTTACAACAATCGTTATTACTCGCCTTATCGCTACGACAGACCCACCTATAAAGCGCCGGAGCCTAAAGTCATTGCCCCACCAGAGCGGGTGACAACCAGTGTTAGCTATGCAACTGGCCTTAATCGGCTACCCGAAAATGCGCGGGTTATTCAAAGAGATGGGCGCACAATATATGAGTGGCAAGGCACTGAGTATGTATTTGATTGGAAAACTAAAACCTATCAAAAAATAAACTGATCCCTGATAGTGTAGACCGTTTTATCAGTCGAATAATCTTGCTACCCTTCACCAAGATAAAATAGTTAACACAGGGAAGAATGTCTCATGAGCTGGAGGCAATTTATAATTGAGTTGCCCATGCGGTGGATTATGAGGTGGGTAAGGCCGAAGCGATTCAATATATCGAGCTGTGGTTTAAGCTGATAGAGCACCTTAATGGCTTAACTCCCTCGTATTACAGGCCAGTGCCCCCTCGATTCAACAGCGGATCAGTTAATAGGAGTAACGGGCTCCGTTAAATACTCATTTTGACGGAGCAGGCATTGACGCGACTAACATTGATGAGAATGTTAGCTTTTTGACTTCAGATACATATCGTAGCGAATGACCGTAAAGCCCATATCTTGAAATTTCTTATTAAATGTCATCCCAAGCTTTAGTAGTACATTAATAGAGGCGAGATTTTCTTCAACCACATCGCCAACGATATAGTCTAAATCCAAATGATCTTTGGCGTATTCAATACATGCCTGATTGGCTTCCGTTGCATAGCCTTTGCCCCAGTGTTCTGGTGCAAAACGATAGCCTATATCAGTTTCATTGATGCGGTAATCATTTTTAAAACCACAAAACCCAATGACGCTGTTGGTCTCTTTTAAAACCACAGCCCAGCGTGCATAGCCAAATTGCAGGTATTCGGTAAGCCAAATGTCGCGAATGATGCGTTCGGCATCGGCGAGTGACTGCACCACGCCGGCATCGCCTGTATAGCGGTTGACTCTCTCGTCGGCGTTGAAATCGTAGACCGCTTGTATGTCATCGAGATTAAACTCCCTAATAATTAACCGCGCTGTTTTAGTTATGAGCTTACTCATGAGCTATCCTTGTCTAATATTTAATCTCTAATGCCAATCGCTATCACCATACGACTTCTATGATTGGGTTTTCTGTTTCACCAATAATGGTTTTAACCACTTTATTATCAGCATCTAATAAGATCAATCTTGGAATGCCTGCATTGGCAAATTGTGAATAGATCTGTCTATCGGTATCGGCCACCAGTGGGAAATTGAGCTCATATTCAGCGCCGAACTTGTTCAACTCGATATTAGTTTCTTCACGGCCAATACCTATGATGTCGACATTTGGACTTAGGTGAAGATCGGATTTAACTAAATACTTCATAGCTCGCTGTGAGTCTGGACACCAAGTGGCAAATAGAATTAACAGCTTATGGTTTTTTGACTCGGCTAAATCAATGCTATTACCCTGAGTATCGACGAACTGTGTGACGGGAACATTATCGCCAACTTTTACATAGGTGTGGTATTCCGGTTGGCTTTCGGTCGTGGCACAGCCTGTTATTGTCAGCATTAATAGACTGGCTAAAACTAGTTTAAGGGTTTTCATTGGCATCCATTTTTTTAATTGGTGTAAGCGCGATTGAACATATAGCCTTGCTATACCTACAAGATTATTATCTTTTTTAAATGTCTTAGTCATTCATAAAAGAGCAAACAAATGTAACTCACAAGATCAGCTCTGTTAAATTAACAGAGCTGTGATCGAATGTATAAGCTTGGGTTGAAACAGCATGTAACTGACTATTTGATATTTTAGCTTTGTATCGATGGTAGCTTTATTAAAGCGCGTTGCGTCGGCTTTTAACAAAAAATCGCCAATGATTGTTGACAGTCGAACAATGACCCCCTATCTTGGAGCCTTACCTATTATACTGTTAGTTAACTCTTTGATTAACAATGCTTACTAAGGATTATCACGTGTTGATAACACAGAACAAGGCTTATTACTATCTATAGCCACAATGGCGTAGATAGAGGTTATTCACTTCCCCTCATGTTTTAAATCACTCCATTGTGGCAATTCCATCTTTCGGAAGCTGGCCACCATCAAAGCCTGTTCCGAGCACTTTATCGTTAATTTGGAACACCATAAATGAACAAAAGTAAAATCTTCGGCAGTATGCTGATTATTGCGGGTACCACAATCGGTGCCGGTATGTTGGCATTACCTCTCGCAGCATCGGGTCTTGGCTTTGGCATGGCGAGCATTATCATGCTCTTGATTTGGTCTTTGATGACCTATACCGCACTGCTTATGATTGAAGTGCATCAACATGCGCCAGTCGATGCCACGCTGCACACGCTGGCACACAAACTATTGGGTCGTAAAGGACAAGTCATAGCAAGCTTTGCAATGATGTTTCTCTTCTACGCATTATGTGCTGCTTATATTGCCGGTGGCGGTGAGCAGATCCACAGTAAATTAACCAACTGGTTTGGACTCGAGCTGCCGATGCAAGCTGGCGCAATTATCTTTACCTTGCTAATCGGTACCGTTGTGGCCATAGGCACTCGTTCGGTCGATATGATTAATCGAAGCCTGTTCTCGCTTAAGCTTATCGCGTTAGTGGTGATGTTGTTTCTGTTACTGCCCCATGTTTCTGTCGAGAATTTAGTCGCTTTACCTGTACATCAAGGCTTGGTATTTGCCTCTCTGCCAGTGATATTCACCTCTTTTGGCTTTCACGGCTCTATTCCATCAGTGGTGCGCTACTTAGGTAAAGATACCAAGGCGCTGCGCTGGATCATTGTCGTGGGCTCTGCATTGCCGCTAATGATATATGTGTTATGGATGTTAGCCAGCCAAGGGGTATTGCCTCAGCAAGATCTAATGGCTAGCCAAAGTCTGAATGGCTTTATTGGTTCTCTGAGCCGAATGCTAGAAAACCCTATGATTGCTAATGCGGTATCTATCTTTGCCGATCTAGCGTTAGCGACATCATTCCTTGGGGTGAGTTTAGGCCTGTTCGACTTTATCGGTGACTTACTAAAGCGTAGCACTAAGGCTAGTCACAGAGTGCAGGTAGGCTTAGTGACTTTCTTACCGCCACTGGGTTTTGCATTGTTCTACCCTCAAGGTTTTATCACTGCACTGGGCTATGCGGCTTTTGCTTTAGTGATTTTGGCAGTGTTTTTGCCAGTCGCTATGGTTAGCGCACAGCGTAAGCAAGCAGGCTTGCAAGGGTATCGAGTGAAAGGCGGCAACTTGGGTTTGATCGCGGCAACATTAGCTGGTGTATTGATCATTAGCGTCCAGCTTATGCAGATTTTTAATCTGTTGCCTGCGGTAGGTTGATAGGTTACAAATTTATAAAAGACACTTATCTTGCTGAGTAATTGACTGAAAAATAGCTGATTAAGCAATATTTTGCCTTGTTGGTTGTTTTTTTAGTCATTCGGTTCGAGTTGGACTTTACATTGACGTCGAGTATCCCTATTATCAGCGTCGTTCGGAGGGATGGCAGAGTGGTCGAATGCACCGGTCTTGAAAACCGGCATGGGTTTATAGCCCATCTAGGGTTCAAATCCCTATCCCTCCGCCACATTCAAGATGAAGGGCTACTCAAAAGAGTAGCCCTTTTTCGTTTCGAGTATAAAGCTGATTAGAACCCTAGTGTTCCTGTTTCTAACGTTAGTTTAAAGCCAGCTATCCCTGCGCCACATTTAGAGAGAGGGCTTCCATTCTTTTAATAGAGAGCGGAAGCCCTTTTTCGTTTGCGGAGTAGGAATAACAAACCCTAGAGGCTTGTTGTTCGAAATTGGCTATCTACCATTAGTTTTGGGTGATTTTTCAGCAGAATGTAGGGGCTTTTCGCATTATTAGCCATTTGAATCAAATTTGGCTTTACATTGGCATCGAGTATCCCTATTATCTGCGGCGTTCGGAGGGATGGCAGAGTGGTCGAATGCACCGGTCTTGAAAACCGGCATGGGTTTATAGCCCATCTAGGGTTCAAATCCCTATCCCTCCGCCACATTTAGAGAAAGGGCTTCCAGTAATGGAAGCCCTTTTTCGTTTCGGATATAAAGCAGATCAGAACCCTAGGGTTCCTGTTTCTAACGTTAGTTTAAAAGTCAGCTACCCCAACGCCATACATAGAAAAGCCCGCTATTTTATAGCGGGCTTTTTGCTCTTTGTGATTTATAAAAAGAACCTTAGTGTTCCTGTTTTTAAAGTTTGCTCAAAGTCAGCTATCCGGGCACTACATTTAGAGAAAGGGCTTCCACTCTTGTTTGTAAAGAGTGGAGCCCATTTTCATTTGGATAAAATTCTCCGTAAAGTCATCGTGAGAGCTAGAGCGAAGGCGCACCTGTTATCACTGGAAAACTCAATTTGGGTAACAGGTTTGTAGACCTTTTAAATCTTCGGAGGTGACACCAGTATTACTCAGGGATACATCAACTTGCATTGTATGGAAATTATTGATGATTTCTCATTTAAGTGGCTAGTTTATTGAGGAATTAATTACGCAGGGGTAGAATGATCGATTTTCTTGAGGTAACACGCAAGATTCGTAAAGTCTTGTATTCATTAACCATCAATTCCTGATATAAACCTTTCTACACAATAAACTGCGGGTTTACCTAGCGTAATCCAAGCAGTAGCAATCTCAATTCTTTGTATACCCTGGAGCACCAAAATGAGCTGCGATCTGACTCTTGATAGTTTTCTTTCTACTGTTGCTGAGCGTAACCCTAACCAGCCTGAGTTTTTGCAAGCGGTTAAAGAAGTACTCACTTCTATCTGGCCTTTTGTTGCAGCGCATCCTGAATATTTGGATGCAGGGATTTTAGAACGTCTGGTTGAGCCGGAGCGTCTGATCCAATTCCGTGTTTCTTGGGTTGATGATCAAGGTAAAGTCCAGGTAAACCGTGCTTTTAGGATCCAGCACAACTCTGCTATTGGTCCTTTCAAAGGCGGCATGCGTTTCCACCCTTCTGTTAACCAGTCAGTACTTAAGTTCTTGGCTTTCGAGCAAACCTTTAAGAACGCCTTAACGACCTTGCCTATGGGCGGCGGTAAAGGCGGTAGCGATTTCGACCCTAAAGGAAAGAGCGATGGCGAAGTTATGCGCTTCTGTCAGGCGTTAATGTTTGAACTGCATCGTCATTTAGGTGCTGATACCGACGTTCCTGCTGGTGATATCGGTGTGGGCGCCCGCGAAGTGGGCTACATGACCGGTATGATGAAAAAGCTGACTAACAGCGCTGAATGTGTGTTTACCGGTAAGGGACTAACATTTGGTGGTAGTTTGATCCGCCCTGAAGCGACTGGCTATGGTCTACTGTATTTTGTTGAAGCGATGCTAAAAGCAAAAGGTGAAACCTTAGAAGGTAAAACTGTCACTGTTTCTGGCTCGGGCAACGTGGCGCAATATGCTATCGAAAAAGCGATGGAGATGGGCGGTAAGGTAATTACGGCTTCAGATTCTAGTGGTGTGGTATTTGATCCAGAAGGCTTTACCCCTGAGAAGCTTGCTAAATTAATGGAAGTTAAAAACGATCGCCGCGGACGTGTTGCTGATTACGCCTATGAGAATGGGTTAGAGTATGTGACAGGCGGAACGCCATGGCAGTTTGCTGCAGAAGTTGCTCTACCTTGTGCGACTCAAAACGAGCTAGATAGCGAGCATGCCAAGATGCTAATCGCTAACGGTGTACAGATGGTTGCCGAGGGCGCGAATATGCCAAGCACGGCTGAAGCTATCGCGTTAATGCATGAAGCTAAAGTGCTGTTTGCACCGGGCAAGGCGGCTAACGCGGGTGGCGTTGCGACATCAGGTCTAGAGATGAGCCAAAATGCGCTGCGTTTAAGTTGGAGCCGTGATGAAGTGGATATGCGTTTACGTGATATCATGTACTCTATTCATGCCACCTGTGAGCAGTATGGCCGTGAAGGTACACACATCAACTATGAGTTGGGTGCTAACGTTGCGGGATTCGTAAAAGTAGCCGACGCCATGAAAGCGCAAGGCGTTTACTAAATCGTTAGTATGTTTTTAAAGGGCCTTAGGGCCCTTTTTTGTTTTCGGCGCTAAACTATCTTTTAGGCGGTGGCTATCATCAGCTTAGCTCTGCCTGAAGTCGAAATACGACACTCATTATGCAATAGATATACGGCAACAGGTAAATAGTAGCTTTTATATGGTAACTGAACGAGCTGCTATCTATGTCATGCTCATCTGCACCCTCTATTCTGCACCCTCTATATAGTAGAGATGAAGTATATCTACTATTCTTTCCGTTGCTGTAACTCGGATACCTCCAATCCATATGATTGTTATCTGGTATGAGTTGACGATAAAAACGGGGCTTTAAGCCCCTTTTTTGTACGTATCGTTTGATAACTATGCATTTGATTCGAATATTCTAATTTTATTAATAATGCCCCTTGCGCTGATCCCGAAACTCCCTATAATGCGACCCCACTGACACGGTGAAGCAGGCAACTAGCCTAGCAGATCGAGTTAGAGAGATTAACTTCTACGGAAATTAATCTCAGGTGACAATCGCTTTAAGGGCTTCGGGTTTTGATGGTTTTTCGCAATAGCGATTAACAAATCAGCGCTTGAAAAACTTCTTAAAATAAGCGCTTGACGCCGCCACTGGAGAGTGTAGAATACGCCTCCTCAAGCCAACGACCTAGCGTCTTAGGCTGCTAACTGAAAGACTTGTTCTTAATAGGATTAGCACCGCTCTTTAACAATATGACAAGCAAATCTGTGTGGACACTCACAGAGATTAAGTTATTCGAAATTGCCTCTCACGAGGCAATCAAAAAATTACTTAATGAATGAGTGTTCATAGCAATATGTAATACAGAATTCGTTGAGCCGCTGATTTAGCCTTACTTGTAAGGTGGAAGAAGCAAAAAAACTTTAATTGAAGAGTTTGATCATGGCTCAGATTGAACGCTGGCGGCAGGCCTAACACATGCAAGTCGAGCGGTAACACAAGGGAGCTTGCTCCTGAGGTGACGAGCGGCGGACGGGTGAGTAATGCCTAGGTATCTGCCCAGTCGAGGGGGATAACAGTTGGAAACGACTGCTAATACCGCATACGCCCTACGGGGGAAAGGAGGGGACCTTCGGGCCTTCCGCGATTGGATGAACCTAGGTGGGATTAGCTAGTTGGTGGGGTAATGGCTCACCAAGGCGACGATCCCTAGCTGGTCTGAGAGGATGATCAGCCACACTGGAACTGAGACACGGTCCAGACTCCTACGGGAGGCAGCAGTGGGGAATATTGCACAATGGGCGAAAGCCTGATGCAGCCATGCCGCGTGTGTGAAGAAGGCCTTCGGGTTGTAAAGCACTTTCAGCGAGGAGGAAAGCTCAAGCGTTAATAGCGTTTGGGTGTGACGTTACTCGCAGAAGAAGCACCGGCTAACTTCGTGCCAGCAGCCGCGGTAATACGAGGGGTGCAAGCGTTAATCGGAATTACTGGGCGTAAAGCGTACGCAGGCGGTTTGTTAAGCAAGATGTGAAAGCCCCGGGCTCAACCTGGGAACTGCATTTTGAACTGGCAAACTAGAGTCTTGTAGAGGGGGGTAGAATTTCAGGTGTAGCGGTGAAATGCGTAGAGATCTGAAGGAATACCGGTGGCGAAGGCGGCCCCCTGGACAAAGACTGACGCTCAGGTACGAAAGCGTGGGGAGCAAACAGGATTAGATACCCTGGTAGTCCACGCCGTAAACGATGTCTACTCGGAGTTTGGTGTCTTGAACACTGGGCTCTCAAGCTAACGCATTAAGTAGACCGCCTGGGGAGTACGGCCGCAAGGTTAAAACTCAAATGAATTGACGGGGGCCCGCACAAGCGGTGGAGCATGTGGTTTAATTCGATGCAACGCGAAGAACCTTACCTACTCTTGACATCCAGAGAATTCGCTAGAGATAGCTTAGTGCCTTCGGGAACTCTGAGACAGGTGCTGCATGGCTGTCGTCAGCTCGTGTTGTGAAATGTTGGGTTAAGTCCCGCAACGAGCGCAACCCTTATCCTTATTTGCCAGCACGTAATGGTGGGAACTTTAGGGAGACTGCCGGTGATAAACCGGAGGAAGGTGGGGACGACGTCAAGTCATCATGGCCCTTACGAGTAGGGCTACACACGTGCTACAATGGTCGGTACAGAGGGTTGCGAAGCCGCGAGGTGGAGCTAATCTCACAAAGCCGGTCGTAGTCCGGATCGGAGTCTGCAACTCGACTCCGTGAAGTCGGAATCGCTAGTAATCGTAGATCAGAATGCTACGGTGAATACGTTCCCGGGCCTTGTACACACCGCCCGTCACACCATGGGAGTGGGCTGCACCAGAAGTAGATAGCTTAACCTTCGGGAGGGCGTTTACCACGGTGTGGTTCATGACTGGGGTGAAGTCGTAACAAGGTAGCCCTAGGGGAACCTGGGGCTGGATCACCTCCTTACCTATACGACTAACTTGATAGTTGTTGAGTGTTCACACAGATTGCTTGTTTGTCTCGAAAGAGGCGAGCGACAAAATATCCTACTTCACGTAGTTGATATCGTTCTTTAAAAATTTGGAAAGCTGATAGTAATAATCTTTAAGATTATTGCGAAATTAAAAAATTGAGTTCTAAAACACTTAACATTAAGTGTCTTGGCTTGTTGTTTAACGACTTCAAGTAAAAAATTCTAATTTTGGCGAAAGTAGAAACCATTAGTTACGATACGGCTGTTTTATCTACCCTGATAAAACAACGGATAATCTCATAGAGACTTATTTGGGTTGTATGGTTAAGTGACTAAGCGTATATGGTGGATGCCTTGGCAGTCAGAGGCGATGAAGGACGTAGTAACTTGCGAAAAGCGTTGGCGAGCTAGTAACAAGCATTTGAGCTAACGATGTCCGAATGGGGAAACCCACTAGCATAAGCTAGTATCATTAACTGAATACATAGGTTAATGAGGCGAACCCGGGGAACTGAAACATCTAAGTACCCGGAGGAAAAGAAATCAACCGAGATTCCCCTAGTAGCGGCGAGCGAACGGGGATTAGCCCTTAAGCGTAGAGGGTGTTAGTGGAATGTGTTGGAAAGCACAGCGGCACAGGGTGATAGCCCCGTACATGAAAACTAACTTTACGTGAAAACGAGTAGGACGGGACACGTGACATCCTGTTTGAACATGGGGGGACCATCCTCCAAGGCTAAATACTCCTGACTGACCGATAGTGAACCAGTACCGTGAGGGAAAGGCGAAAAGAACCCCTGTGAGGGGAGTGAAATAGAACCTGAAACCGTATACGTACAAGCAGTGGGAGCGGTTCTTGAGACCGTGACTGCGTACCTTTTGTATAATGGGTCAGCGACTTACATTTTGTAGCAAGGTTAAGCGAATAGCGGAGCCGTAGGGAAACCGAGTGTTAACTGCGCGTTTAGTTGCAAGGTGTAGACCCGAAACCCGGTGATCTAGCCATGGGCAGGTTGAAGATTGAGTAACATCAATTGGAGGACCGAACACACGTATGTTGAAAAATGCGGTGATGACTTGTGGCTGGGGGTGAAAGGCCAATCAAACCGGGAGATATCTGGTTCTCCTCGAAAGCTATTTAGGTAGCGCCTCGTACGAATACCATTGGGGGTAGAGCACTGTTAAGGCTAGGGGGTCATCCCGACTTACCAACCCTTTGCAAACTCCGAATACCAATGAGTACTATACGGGAGACACACGGCGGGTGCTAACGTCCGTCGTGAAAAGGGAAACAACCCAGACCATCAGCTAAGGTCCCAAAGTTATTGCTAAGTGGGAAACGATGTGGGAAGGCTTAGACAGCTAGGATGTTGGCTTAGAAGCAGCCATCATTTAAAGAAAGCGTAATAGCTCACTAGTCGAGTCGGCCTGCGCGGAAGATTTAACGGGGCTAAGCAATACACCGAAGCTATGGGTACTAGACTTGTTCTAGTGCGGTAGAGGAGCGTTCTGTAAGCCGTTGAAGGTGAAGGGGTAACCCACACTGGAGGTATCAGAAGTGCGAATGCTGACATGAGTAACGATAAAGGGGGTGAAAAACCTCCTCGCCGAAAGACCAAGGGTTCCTGTCCAACGTTAATCGGGGCAGGGTGAGTCGACCCCTAAGGCGAGGCCGAAAGGCGTAGTCGATGGGAAACGGGTTAATATTCCCGTACTTCTGCTAACTGCGATGGAGAGACGGAGAAGGCTAGGCTAGCGCGGCGTTGGTTGTCCGCGTTTAAGGTTGTAGGCTGTACACTTAGGCAAATCCGGGTGTACTTAAGGCTGAGAACTGATGACGAGGTCCTAAGGGACTGAAGTAGTTGATGCCATGCTTCCAGGAAAATCTTCTAAGCTTCAGGTTAGTAGGAATCGTACCCCAAACCGACACAGGTGGTCGGGTAGAGAATACCAAGGCGCTTGAGAGAACTCGGCTGAAGGAACTAGGCAAAATGGTACCGTAACTTCGGGAGAAGGTACGCTCTTAGTGGTGATGGGACTTGCTCCCTAAGCTGCCGAGAGTCGCAGATACCAGGTGGCTGCAACTGTTTATCAAAAACACAGTACTGTGCAAACTCGCAAGAGGAAGTATACGGTATGACGCCTGCCCGGTGCCGGAAGGTTAATTGATTGGGTTATCTTCGGAGAAGCTCATGATCGAAGCCCCGGTAAACGGCGGCCGTAACTATAACGGTCCTAAGGTAGCGAAATTCCTTGTCGGGTAAGTTCCGACCTGCACGAATGGCGTAATGATGGCCACGCTGTCTCCAGCCGAGACTCAGTGAAGTTGAAATTGCGGTGAAGATGCCGTATACCCGCGGCTAGACGGAAAGACCCCGTGAACCTTTACTATAGCTTGGCACTGAACATTGAACCTACATGTGTAGGATAGGTGGGAGACTTTGAAGCTTCGTCGCTAGATGGAGTGGAGTCAATCTTGAAATACCACCCTTGTAGTTTTGATGTTCTAACCGCGGCCCCTGAATCGGGGTTCGGGACAGTGCCTGGTGGGTAGTTTGACTGGGGCGGTCTCCTCCCAAAGAGTAACGGAGGAGCACGAAGGTTGGCTAAGTACGGTCGGACATCGTACGGTTAGTGCAATGGCATAAGCCAGCTTAACTGCGAGACATACACGTCGAGCAGGTACGAAAGTAGGTCATAGTGATCCGGTGGTTCTGTATGGAAGGGCCATCGCTCAACGGATAAAAGGTACTCCGGGGATAACAGGCTGATACCGCCCAAGAGTTCATATCGACGGCGGTGTTTGGCACCTCGATGTCGGCTCATCACATCCTGGGGCTGAAGTCGGTCCCAAGGGTATGGCTGTTCGCCATTTAAAGTGGTACGCGAGCTGGGTTCAGAACGTCGTGAGACAGTTCGGTCCCTATCTGCCGTGGGCGTTGGATGATTGAAGGAAGCTGCTCCTAGTACGAGAGGACCGGAGTGGACGAACCGCTGGTGTTCGGGTTGTTATGCCAATAGCATTGCCCGGTAGCTACGTTCGGAATCGATAACCGCTGAAAGCATCTAAGCGGGAAGCGAGTCCTAAGATGAGTCATCCCTAGGAATTTAATTCCTCTAAAGAGCCGTTCGAGACTAGGACGTTGATAGGCAAGGTGTGTAAGCGTTGTGAGGCGTTGAGCTAACTTGTACTAATGACTCGTGAGGCTTAACCATACAACCCTAATGGGTTTTATGAGTTAACTATGTTTCTTGTAGAAACCAGAATTAGAATTAAGCACTTAATGTAGTGTGGTCATAAAATTGCTCCTGCATTTATGACACAAAGTACATCCATGTACTTGAACCCAATTTTTAAGACTTGCATAGCGAGTCCAGCTTTCTAAATTTACCAAATTTGTCTGGAAACCATAGAGCTGTGGCACCACCTGAATCCATTCCGAACTCAGAAGTGAAACGCAGTATCGCCGATGGTAGTGTGGGGTCTCCCCATGTGAGAGTAGGTCATTTCCAGGCGCCTATTTAAGTCGAAAAGCCACCTGCATAAGGTGGCTTTTTTGCGTTTGGGTTTTATAAGCCTCCAACGTTGCTTTCCATAGCCAATTTCAATGTAGGCAGGTGGTTTTTCACTTAAGCACGTACGTGCAATGCCTACTCCCGATGTCGACCCGCCGCTGAGCGGGGTCCCCGGCTACGAAGACAAGCTTCTCCGCGTTCAAGCAAGGCTGAATACTGCGTATTCAAAACGCCCTACTTTCACCCCCATGTGTTTGCTGCGCGAACCGATTCGGTCATTTCCAGGCGCCACTTTTATTTCACTTTAGTAAAAGTGAAGACAAAACAGGATTCTCGAAAGAGAATCGATAAAGCCCGTTGCTAACGCAATGGGCTTTTTAGTATAAGCGCTTGGCTAAACAATTTAGGTTGTTTATAGCACTCGCTATATCCTATACCAATTGCATTAAATATTTAATCAATTCAGAAGCGCTCAAGCTTTTCAATTCAATGCGCATGGACGACAGAATGGTTATTCCCTTGTGAGTCGATGCAAAGCAGAAGTGGAATGCTTGAGCGCTTCCCACTGGGTGGCTTTCAAAGCACTGCATGCTGCGCCGGAAACTCTTGATATAGAATAACTATTAGCTTCAAGTTCCCAACTTGCCTTCAGCGCTTTGAATTCCCACTGAATGAACAGATACTTAATGCAATTGGTATAAACTATCAATGATAAGTGCAGACGCATGACGTCCCGATATCAATGGCAAATGCAATGTGATGGGGTTGACTTAAGATTTTGTCATTTTTGCTTTTCGGGTGTACCTTAACTTGTCGGATAGCAATCGTTCAAATAGGATTGGTTTTAGCTATCTTCTTTTGGCTTAGATGAATACCAACCGGTATAAGATTGAAATCATGAAAAAATCACTACTCGCTTTACTTCTAACCTCTGCTTTCAGTTATCACGCAAGTGCCTGTACTGGCATTACCCTATCAACCACAGACAATGATCAGGTTCAGGCTCGCACCATAGAGTGGGGCCATAGTGATCTCAACAGCAAGCTTGTTATCTCGCCTCGTAATCACCAATACACTTCGACTATGCCCGATCAGCAGCAAGGTCTCACCTGGAAGAGTCAATATGGCTTTGCTGGGATCTCGGTGAGTGACGATCGCTTTATTGCCGAGGGAATTAACGAGAAAGGACTGACTGCCGGGTTATTCTATTTTCGCAACTATGGCTCTCTGGCCAAGTATGACCCTAAGCAGACAGCAAACAACATTACCGATATGGACTTTGTGCGTTGGATGTTAACCCAGTTTGAAACCGTTGCCGAGGTCGAGGCGGCATTAGATAAAATTAAGATTGTCACCGTTTATTTTGATCAGCAAGGTAACGCCTCGCCGACGGCGCACTGGCGCGTGTCTGATAAGCAGGGCAATAGCATTGTGATTGAAATCATGGATCACGGCAAAATCAATATTCATAAGAACACGGCTAAGGTGCTAACCAACTCGCCAGATTACAACTGGCAGGTGACCAACCTTAATAATTATATCAATCTGCATCCTGGGATCAGCCCACCTCAGAAGATTAATGGTGTAGAGGCACAATCTTTTGGTGTTGGCTCTAACTTTGTTGGTTTACCGGGAGATATTTCACCGCCATCGCGATTCGTGCGTGCAGCGTTTTACGTGAATACTGCGCCTAAGTTGAATACTGCCGAACAAGCGGTTTCACAGGCGTTCCATATCTTAAATAACTTCGATATTCCCATTGGCAGTGAGTTTAACGATAAGTCTCATATCCCAGAGCTGCCCAGTGCAACGCAGTGGACCTCGGTTATCGATCAGAGTCATGGGTTACTGTTCTATAAGACCATGCATGACAGCACGATTAAGCGAGTCGATCTGAAGCAGTTAGATTTTACCGTTAAGCAGGAACGTAAACAGAAGTTAGACAGTGGTAAGTTTAGCTATCAAGAGGTAGGCGTAAGCAATTAATTATCGCGCTTGTCCCCACTTGATAAGAAGCCCTGACATAAATGCCAGGGCTTCTTGGTTTCTTGCTAATTATTTATAGCCTTTGTTAGCTACAGAGTAATCGTAAAAGAGTAATCGTAAACTCAGTTTGCCTGGTTTTAGGTAGACCCACAGTCTGATATGAAGAGTACGAATAAGAGACATAACCTAAACTAGTTTTGGTTTTGACTATCGAGAAGGCGCGCATACAGATCCTTTAAAACGAAAAAAAGTTTAGCCGATGATGAAGGGGGGGACTCGAAGGGGCTGCAAAGTCTTAGGCATTATTATTTGCTGACTGAATTTAATAGTTCAGGTCGAGTATTTCCTTAGAGGCAAATTTCGCGGGATTATACAAAGGGGCGACTACAAATAAATCATCGGTTTATCTTTAGTTTGATAATGTTAACCACGACGCAGAATTAGCATGAGTTCATCAAAAGTCTAGATGCGTTTTGCGTGTCAGCAATGTGATGACCCATTATTGAAAGGTTTGTAATAAGCGCATTAGGCTTTTATGGCGATAGGTTTTATTGATATTTCAAGAGATATGGTTGGAATGGTCTGAATGGCTAGACATTTTTATCTAGCTAGGTAGTCTAGGAGTCCTCAAATGGACTGGGGAAATATCATTTAATGAACTTAGCGATTCTGTATTATGTTTACGATCCTATGTGTAGCTGGTGCTGGGCTTATAGGCCAGCTTGGTTGGTGTTACAATCAAAGTTGCAAGCAGCTTATCCAGATCTCAATATTGAATATCGATTAGGGGGCTTAGCGCCCGATAGTGATGAGCCCATGCCCGAAGATATGCAGCAATTTTTGCAGCAAACTTGGAATAAAATTGCTTTGCAGTTAGGTACTGAGTTTAACTTTGACTTTTGGAAGAAATGTCAGCCACGTCGCTCTACTTATTCAGCTTGTCGCGCCGCTTTACTGGCTAGGGAGTCAGGCCTTGAGCAAGAGATGTTGCTCGCGATCCAGCGTGCCTACTATTTAGAGGCAAGGAACCCGTCTGATAGTGCTACGTTAATTGAGTTAGCTAAAGGTTTGGGACTTGATAGTCAGCAGTTTGCAACGACGTTGATGAGTGAAGAAAGTAAGGTGAAGCTAGAAGAAGAGATAAGCCGAACAAGGCACCTGCCTATTCAAGGTATCCCCTCATTAGTGTTATTAGTAAATGGTGAGTTTTACGTGATCGAAGTTGATTACCAAGACCCTCAGAGCAGTTATCAACAAATCGGCTCGTTGCTCAGTGAATAAGGGCTATTCGACACATTTTACTTTGGCGTCTCTGTTTACGGTGAGTTTCAGTACTTTCATATATTGGTCGTGAGTGACATAGCCGCACCGACCATTGATATGTTTTCCCGATGATAAACGGATGCGGTAAGCATAGTCTCCGTCAGCTTGTTCTGTGCTGTGGTGAATGCGCGCACTCTGTGAAGGGCCGATATTATCAAACACTAAGTTATTGCTCGGCAGGCTGACTTCGACTCGAGTGAGTAGCTGCCCAGACTGATTAATGACTTTTACACTGGGCATAATAAACAGATAGGCGTGATAGCCGATAAATAGGCATAAAACTGAAAAAGCCAGCATGAGTAGGCAAGTTCGCATTCATTCTCCTTGATTAGGAACACTGCCAGTCTCTAGGCGGCATCAGAAACGCTAAGTTGTAAGTATAGAAAACGCGACAGCTATTTCATTTTATTTAGCGTCCTTATCCTTCATCCTTCTCTATATCACTCTCTTAAAATTGCTTTCTTAGCCACGGGCGATAGTGAGGTCGCTAATATAGCCGTGCTCGGTACTCTGTAGTGCCTGTTTTAGCATACTCGCTGCTTCGTCTGCAGTCATAAAGCTGGCGGTGTTTGCGCTTTTACCGCTGGTGGGCCAAAAATCGGTGGCCATGCCTCCAGGATAAACTGCAATTAATTTCATTGGACTATTTTTTAGTTCTAATCGTACGGATTCGACTAAGCCTTTTACTGCCCATTTTGCTGCGCAGTAGGTCGATTCTTCAGCTTTCGCCGTGAGTGCAGCTGTCGACATAACAATCACCACCGTCACGCATTGATCTTTATAACGTTTAACCGCTTCCCGTAGTAAAAAAATTGCCGAGGTGACGTTGTTATTGAGCAGCTGCTGAATTGCCTGTGGAGACTGGGTTTCGATAGGACCAAAATAGCCACTGCCTGCACTATGGATAATCAGTGATGGCGAAGTGGCTAGACTATCGAATAGGGCTGCTACGGCATCTGCATCGCAAAGGTCGGTAACTTGAGTCTGGCAAGATTGGCAAACTTCTGTAGCGACTAATTGTAAACGCTCGCTATTGCGACCACTGATGCAAATTGGACTTTCTTTGCCATACTGCTTGGCGAGCGCTGCGCCTAATCCGCTGCTGGCACCGGTAATGAGTATCATAGTGGTCCTTACTCTTTGCTAAATGGTTTGCTGATGTTGTTTTTATTAAGTGAGGTTATTCAATCTCGAGAATCGCTTGCTCAAAATCTACCTGCTGGCCATCTTCGACTAAAATAGCACTGATCACGCCTGATTTATCGGCAGTGATACGGTTACTCATGGTCATGGCTTCGATAATGCACACGACCTCTCCAATCGTAACGTTTTGACCTAGAGTACAAAGAGGCACTTGGCTGGCTTTGTCGTTTAAATAAACCCTTCCTACCATAGGTGATAATAGTCTATGCGCCTCGTTATCATCAGCATTATCTGAGCTTGTTGGGTGCGGTATTGCTGCCGCAACACTACTCGCTGGAGCGAGAAAAGTCTGAGTATTTACCGGCATTGGCACTGGGCTGTGACGACAGATGCGCACCGACTCTTCACCCTCTTTAATTTCAAGTTCTGCAATATCAGATTCTTGCACTAGCTCGATAAGCTTCTTGATCTTACGAATATCCATGGATTGTAGTTAACCTTGTTTTTCTGCAGCGTGAATGCGAGCAATCGCTGCTTGTAGTGCGAACTGATAACCTTGAGCACCTAAACCGCAGATCACCCCAATAGCTTTATCGGAAAAGTAGGAGTGATGACGGAAAGGCTCGCGGCTGTGCACGTTGGAAAGGTGCACTTCAATGAATGGAATCGCAACGCCAAGTAATGCATCTCTAAGGGCGACACTGGTATGGGTAAAGGCTGCCGGATTGATAATCACCATATCGGCGTCACTGTTGTGAATGGCTTCAATAAGCAGATGCTCGGCGTTAGATTGAATATGATCTAACTGTATACCAGCCTGAGTCGCACTTTGCTTAAGGTCATCGACAATCTGCTCAAGAGTATGATGGCCGTAATGCCCAGGTTCACGACGTCCGAGTAAGTTTAAGTTAGGACCATTAACTAATAGGATCTTGGGTTGGCTGCTCATGAATATTCCCTTGCAATACGCGGTAAATGTGCGCTGAGTGTGTATGCGCTTATAGCGTTGATTTCAACAAAAAATCAGCTGCTTGTCGAACATTGTAGAGCGAAAGGTGAAAATTGTGAGTATTTCTCATATCGAGTACGAGTGATGCGCTAAAAATTGGACTTATTTTGCCTAAGCGCTTTAGTCGCCCCTTTTTGTTTTTTTGTATCGACACGGCGACGTTGGCTACCTTTAGTTGGCTTGGTGGCGATACGTTTCTTCTGCACGGCACTTACGCTCGCAACCAGTGCAATAAACTGTTCAAGTGCCGTTTGGCGATTAAAATCTTGGCTGCGGCTCTGTTGGCACTTGATGATGATTTTGCCACTTTTTGTAATACGGTGATCGGCTTTGGCGAGTAAACGCTGCTGGTAATACTCGGGTAGAGAGGAGCTTTTGATATCAAAGATCAGCTGCGCTGCCGTCGATACTTTATTGAGATGCTGGCCACCTGCGCCACTGGAGCGGATGAATTGCCACTCGAGTTCGCTGTCTTGAATCGATACTGAGTTTGATATTTTTATTGCTGCCAAAAATTCACATCCACTATTGCGAGTGTGTTTTGAAATTCTGTTCACACTCGGTCTTAGATTGCCTTAGGTCAATATTAACAGACTTTTAGCCAGAATAAGGTGATGATCCACTTTTCCTTCGCGGCGGGTTTGCTATTATCAAGCAATAATTAAGTCGCTATTGATAATTACGGAGCCGATGTATGCTGTGTAAGATCCCTGATATTGCTAAGGGTGTGATCAGTTTATTTGCCAGTGGCCGCCTATCTACAGAAGATTACGGTCAGATCATGCAACCATTGATTGAGAGTTATCGCGATTCAAGCGGTAAGATCTGTATCTACGTAGAAGCCGATGTTTTGCTAGAGGGCTGGCAACAGCAATCGTTAGCAGGAAGCGGTGAGGTGCAACTACCTAACTTTGACGCCCTAGTGCTTGTGGGGGGGCCCGATTGGTTTGGTAACGCAGTAAGATTGATGGGACCGTTCATGCAAGGTGAGGTGGCTTGGTATCCCCTAGAGCAGAAAGCGCTAGCCGTAGAATGGATTGCCGCGCGTACCGACCTGTGTGATTAATTTAGATTAAATTTTGGTATCATTAGCCAAGATTGCTTTTTAATGTCGCGAATAAATATAGAAGGATTTACAAATGTCTTTATCTAAACTGTCAGGACTGTCGTTGGTTTGCGCACTTGTTTTCGGCCTTAGTGCGTGCGCGCCAGAGGTTGGCAGCGAAGCTTGGTGTAAGCAGATGAAAGAAAAGCCATCAGGCGATTGGACGGCTAATGAAGCCGCTGATTATGCAAAGCATTGTGTATTTAAGTAAATATCAATAGCTTAGTCGACTCGTATTAAAATGAGAGCGAGTTCACTAAGAGTGAGATAATAGCTTGTTCTTAGTGAACTTTACGTTATGATGCGGGTCATATTGGTTAGAATGTGTTAACACCAAGATTTTAAAACTAAATTTATAGGTGCGGCTTGCGTTTATTTACCCCTCAATCTCTATATAGAATGGCAGCTCTGCTGATTGCCGTTGTACTCCTGCAGTTTGCAGGCGGCAACATCGGCGCGCACCAGTTGCATCTAGGAGATCACGAGGAGGAAAGTTCGTCGCATCCACATCTGCAGTTTACCGCCGAGGTTATCACCTTGAGCGAGTGCGTCGACTGTACCTGTTCACTGGATCCGCAAACGAGTGTGAGTGTCGATGAGCAAGCGCACGACCATACCGTTAGTAAAACCGAGTCTAAAAATTTCGACCTTTGCTTAGACTGCCCTTGTCATGGCGGTTATGCGACCACTATGTCATTTGTTGCTATGGTGCCATCAGTGCCCGTGAGTGATGAACTCAACAGCATCGATGCCCTGTATCTACCACCAGAACAACGTCCTGATTACCGCCCTCCAATCGTTTAGCCCTATCGGGGTTGAAGTTCGGTTTGGTGGTTGCTCACCTATGCCTCAGTGGCTCAAATAGCCTGACTTCCTCTTCGCTAAATCTTTATCAAAAAACTGTGTGATTTTCGCTGTGATTGGCTGACTGAATGCTATTCATGTTTGCTCGCTAAGCAGTGAACTTCATACCGACCTAATATCGATTTACACCCGAGCAATAGTCATTCAGCACTAAATTGAGCCAGTAGCAATATCTAGGCTCATGGATAGCTGTATCAATTGATATTGCCGGGTTGATAGGATCCGCGATGAAAAAAACGATAATCGCTAGCTTGTTGTTAGGCCTTTTTGCAGGCTCAGCAACAGTAGCTCAAGCCGTTGCAGGTGAGGCTATTCATAGTCTGGCAGTTGCTCAGGCTCAGGTTGGCGCTAGCGCAAGCCAAGCTGGTCAGTTTAGTGACTGGCTTCCTCAAGTGATGCAACGCTTTAACAGCTTGCCTGAAGTGCAAGCTCAAGAAGCGCGCCGTCAGCAGGCACAGATGAGCATTGAGGCGGCTGACAAAGCTGTTTATAACCCAGAGCTAGGGCTGGGTTACCAAAATGCCACAGAAGATACCTACAGCTTAGATATCAGCCAGACTATCGACTGGGGTGATAAGCGCGGCGTGGCAACGCGTATCGCTCAATTAGAGAGTGAAATCTTGCTATCTAATATCGTGCTTGAGCGTAACCAGATGTTGGCCGAGAGACTATTAGCATTAACCAGTCAGAGTCAGGCGCGCAAGGCGCTTGAGTTTCAGCGCCAACAGTTTGAAATTGCTAAGGCTCAGTTAGATATCGCTCGCCAGCGTACCGAGGTGGGTGATATGTCTCAGGTTGAGCTACAACTTATGCAGCTCGATGTAGCCAGCAATGCCGCCGATTATGCATTAGCAGAACAAGCCTCTATCGCCGCAGACGGCGCGGTGTTAGCCCTGTTTGGGGAGTTTGACCTACCGTTCGAGGATTTCGTTAACGCATTGTCGCTGCAGGCGAGTCATATCCAAGTCTCTCCGGAGCTACCCGCACTTAAGAGTGCTTACCAGCAAGTGTTGGTAGCCAAGGTGAGCACAGAGCAAGCTAAAGCAGACAGTAGCGCCGACCCAAGTATTAGCCTTAGCGCAGAGCGTGAAGGCGATGAGAATAAGTTTGGCGTCGGTGTATCGATTCCGCTACAGATCCGAAATAACTACAGTGAGGCGATTGCCGTCGCTAATCAAGGCGTGGTGATAGCTGAGCAAACTTATCTTGCGGCTGAGCGTATCTTGCTGCAGCAGCAGAAACAATTTTCGTTAAGCCTTCCAAGATTAACCCAACGCTACCAAGACTGGAGTGAGTTAGTACTGACCTCAGGTTCAAAGGCCGCAAGCTCACTGTCTCAACAGTGGCAGGCCGGAGATATCAATACTAGCGACTACCTACAGAGCCAAAGGCAGATGAGCAGCAGCTATTTAGCAGGCTTAACGCTCGAATCAGCCCTTTATGAAAATTGGCTCAACTGGATGGGAGCAAGTGGGCAATTGGAAGGCTATCTCAATAGCCAGTTATCGACTCAGGGCGCTGCATCAGCCTCTGTTCAAGTGAATTAAGGCTTTGATTATGAAAACGAACAATAAAAAAATGGTACACACAATGATGGTTACTAACGGCACTGAAAAATCTCGCTTATTCGATCTTAATGCGATCACTCGCGCCATGAGCTTTGGCTTCTTAATGAGCCTAACTACGGCATTTGTGCTACCTACGCTTGCCACTGCAGGTGATGGCCATGATCACGGAGCTGAAGAGGTGGTGTTGGTTCAAGTGCAAGGCGATAGTCATGACCATGCAGCAGAAGAGACGGCCCATGATGATAGCCACGACCATAATGCCAAAGAAGCGAGTGCCCATGAAGATAGCCATGATCATGATGCCGAAGAGGTAAAAGCTAAAGATGACGGTCACGGTCATGATGAAGCAGAGAAGAAAGATGATGGTCACGGACACGGCGCAGAAGAAGCCGAGGAAGATGTTCACGGTATCGAGCTGACGGCTGCGCAGTTAGCCTTGGCAAAGATTGAAGTGGCTCAGCTTAGCGAGCAGACATTCAGCCTAGAAGATGTAGCGACAGCAACCATAGTGGTAGATAGAGATAGAACCGTCACCATTGCGCCTCAGGTCGATGTACGAGTGTTGAAAAGAAACGTGGTTCCGGGTCAAGAGGTGAATAAAGGCGACATACTACTCACCCTAGGTGGCGTTGCAGTTGCTCAGGCGCAAGCCGATTATATCAATGCCGCTGCTGAGTGGAGTCGTGTGAAGCGTATGAGCACCAGTGCTGTTAGTGCTAGCCGTCGTTTAATGGCGCAAGTGGATGCAGAGCTTAAGCGTGCAACCCTAGAAGCGATGAAGATGACGCCTGCGCAGATCAAGGCACTGGCTAATGCACCGGAAACTATCGGTAGCTATCAGTTAATTGCACCTATCAGCGGTCGTGTTCAGCAAGATATCGCACTATTAGGTCAAATCGTACCAGCAGGTACGGCGCTGATGCAGCTAACCGATGAATCACATCTTTGGGTTGAAGCCGAGTTGACGCCAACTCAAGCTGAGAAAGTCAGCATCGGTAGCAAAACCGTGGTTAAAGTCGGTGACAAGAGCATGGAAGGCACCATTATCGGCCGTTCACATGAGCTTGATAGCGTGACGCGTACCGAGCAGATCTTAGTGGCGTTTGAAAACGCAGGCCATGTGCTACACGCGGGCCAATTTGCTGAATTGTACCTACCGGATGCATCGAAAGGCGGTGTGATCCTACCGGATTCGGCACTGACTCGTAGCAGCGATGGTCATTGGCAGGTATTTATCGAAGGCGCTGAGGGTTTCGAAGCGTTAGAGATTGAAGTGGTTGAGCGCCAGCGAGGCATGAACCTAGTTCGTGGCTTGGAAAAAGATGCTCAGGTTGTTGTATCTGGGGCATTTTTCCTTGCCTCTGAACAGGCTAAATCTGGTTTCGATATCCACAACCACTAAGAGGCTGCTGCAATGTTACAGAAACTCATAGACGTTGCCATTCGCAATCGTCTGATGGTAGTGCTTACGCTGGTAGGCTTGATTATTGCCTGCGTAGCCATGCTACCAAAATTAAATTTAGATGCCTTTCCTGATGTGACCAACGTTCAGGTGACGGTAAACACTGCGGCCGAAGGCTTAGCGGCAGAAGAAGTTGAGAAGTTGATCAGCTACCCTGTCGAGTCGGCGATGTACGCCCTACCTGCGGTAACTGAGGTGCGTTCACTTTCGCGTACCGGTTTGTCGATTGTGACTGTGGTATTTGCTGAGGGCACGGATATCTATTTCGCGCGTCAGCAGGTGTTCGAGCAGTTACAAGCTGCACGTGAAATGATCCCTGATGGGGTCGGTGTGCCTGAGATTGGTCCGAATACCTCGGGTCTTGGACAGATCTATCAATATATCTTGCGTGCCACACCTGAGTCGGGTGTCGATGCATCTGAGCTGCGTAGCATCAACGACTACATGGTAAAGCTTATCATGATGCCTGTGGGCGGCGTGACCGAGGTGTTATCTTTCGGTGGTGAAGTTCGTCAGTATCAGGTGCAAATTGAGCCAAACAAGCTGTTGAGCTACGGCTTATCTATGGCGCAGGTCACTAGCGCGTTAGAGAGTAATAACCGCAACGCCGGTGGCTGGTTTATGGACCAAGGCCAAGAACAGTTAGTGGTACGTGGCTATGGCTTATTACCTGCGGGAGATGCAGGTCTTAAGGCTATTGCGCAAATTCCGCTGACCGAAGTTGCCGGTACGCCAGTGCGTGTGGGTGATATCGCTAAGGTGGATTACGGCAGTGAAATTCGCGTCGGTGCGGTGACCATGACTCGCCGTGATGAAGCGGGTAACGCCCAAGACTTGGGTGAAGTCGTGGCCGGTGTTGTACTTAAGCGTATGGGGGCTAACACTAAAGAAACCATCGACGATATCAGTGCTCGTACAGCGATGATTGAACAGGCGCTGCCCGATGGCGTGTCGTTCGAAGTCTTCTACGACCAATCAGACCTCGTTAATCAAGCTGTTACTACGGTGCGTGATGCCCTGTTGATGGCATTCGTGTTTATCGTGGTGATCTTAGCGCTGTTCCTCGTCAACATCCGCGCGACAATGTTGGTGCTGCTATCCATTCCGGTCTCTATCGGCTTGGCTCTGCTTGTGATGTCATACTTTGGCATGTCGGCTAACTTGATGTCTTTAGGCGGCTTAGCCGTGGCTATCGGTATGCTGGTGGATGGCTCGGTGGTGATGGTGGAAAACATCTTCAAGCACCTGACTCAACCTGACAGACGCCATTTGGCCAATGCTAGAAAGCGCGCATCGGATGAAGATGACCCTTACCACGCTGACGAAGATGGTACCAATACGACTGCTCATGGTGAGTCTAGCGGCGGTATCACTATGCGCGTTATGCTGGCGGCAAAAGAGGTGTGTAGTCCAATCTTCTTCGCAACGGCGATTATTATCGTGGTATTTGCCCCGCTGTTTGCCCTAGAGGGCGTCGAAGGCAAGTTATTCCAGCCGATGGCTGTGAGTATTATCTTGGCGATGATCTCTGCTCTGTTAGTGGCCTTGATTGCCGTGCCTGCACTGGCGGTATACCTGTTTAAGCGTGGTGTGGTGCTACGTGAAAGTGCTGTACTAAAGCCGATTGAATCGGTTTACCGTAAGCTGCTAACCTCAACCATGGCGCATCCGAAAGTGGTTGGGATCACGGCCGTTGTGATGTTTGCAATGAGCATGATGCTGCTACCAAGATTAGGGACAGAGTTTGTACCTGAACTAGAAGAGGGCACCATCAACCTACGTGTGACCCTAGCGCCTACGGCAAGCCTTGCGACCTCTTTGGATGTCGCGCCAAAACTTGAGGCACTGCTGCTTGAGTTCCCTGAAGTGGATTACGCCCTTAGCCGTATCGGCGCGGCCGAGTTAGGTGGCGATCCTGAGCCGGTGAACAACATCGAGATCTACATCGGTCTTAAGCCTGTCGATGAGTGGGTTAGTGCGACCAACCGCTTTGAACTGCAGCGTAAGATGGAAGCAAAACTCAACGTCTACCCAGGCCTACTGTTTACCTTCTCTCAGCCGATTGCGACCCGTGTCGATGAGTTACTATCTGGGGTTAAGGCGCAGCTAGCGATTAAGATCTTTGGCCCGGACTTAGATGTATTGTCTGAGCGCGGCCAAGTGCTAACCGAGTTAGTGTCACAGATCCCGGGCGCGGTGGACGTATCACTTGAGCAGGTCAGTGGTGAAGCCCAGTTAGTGGTTCGTCCTAAGCGTGATCAGTTAGCGCGTTATGGCATTAGTGTTGATGAGATCATGGCGTTGGTTAGCCAAGGTGTTGGTGGCGCGAGTGCTGGGCAGGTGATCGACGGTAACGCCCGTTACGATATCTATGTTCGCCTAGGCGAGCAGTATCGTAGCTCGCCAGATATCTTAGAGGATCTACTGCTTACCGGTGTGAGCGGTGCAACCGTACGTCTAGGCGAAGTAGCCGATGTGGTGATAGAGATGGCACCGCCAAACATTCGTCGCGACGACGTTCAGCGCCGAGTGGTGGTACAGGCTAACGTTGCTGATCGTGACATGGGCTCAGTGGTAAATGATATCTACGCTATCGTGCCGCAGGCTGAATTACCACCTGGTTACACCGTTGTGGTGGGTGGTCAGTATGAGAACCAGCAGCGTGCGCAGCAAAAGCTGATGTTGGTAGTGCCTGTCTCTATCGCCTTGATTGCCTTGCTACTGTTCTTCTCATTTGGTTCGGTGAGGCAGGTTGGTCTGATCATGGCTAACGTACCTCTGGCGCTGATTGGTGGTGTCGTGGCCCTGTTTGCCAGTGGCACTTATCTGTCGGTACCAAGCTCAATCGGCTTTATCACCCTATTTGGTGTAGCGGTACTTAATGGCGTGGTGTTGGTAGACTCTATCAATCAGCGCCGGGCAAGCGTCAAAGAGGAGACCGATGAGTCACTCTATGATGCGGTTTACGAAGGTACGGTTGGGCGTCTACGTCCGGTATTGATGACGGCACTGACATCGGCCCTTGGCTTGATCCCAATTCTGCTCTCTTCGGGAGTCGGTAGTGAGATCCAGCAGCCACTCGCTGTGGTGATCATCGGCGGTCTATTTAGTTCAACAGCGCTTACCTTGCTTGTGTTGCCAACACTTTACCGTTGGATCTACCAAGGTCGTAAGTAATGCTTGTCTGTCCGCGGCTCCATTGAGCCGTGGCTTATTCATTCTTTACCATGGATGGTAGAGAAGGCTTGATAATGGCGGTGACGCATTAGTCTGCCATCACCGCTGCATCTTGTTTTTTAGATACGGTTCGCGAGTCATTAAGCGGTATTGAGTCCATTAAGGCGATCTGAAGTTTAGTTTGCGGTTATGCCTAACCACCTTAATGGATAACGTGCCTAGCATGGCAGGCTTATTTAGTACGCGGAGCAGGAGTGCTCCGCATTTTTCGTGCACTGATTTTACTTCAACTTTTACACATCTCTCTTCCTCTCTTTCTCTCTCTTCCTAACTTCTCGGCTAAACCCAGTGCCTTGTCTTGGGGAAATTCATCAGCGTAAATCTCAGCTATCTTTTATAGATGATCTTAAACGATGATTCTGAGGTGATTATGTTGGCGAGTAAGTTGTGGGGAATTTTACGGCGGACGCTGGCGATTGTCGGTTTAAATCTACTCGTTTCCTCGGCTGCGATAGCTAATCTATGGGAGGCCGCTGATACTCCCTATGTTAGCCAAGCTAGCGCTATCGGCAGTTATGCTAATGGCTGCCTAAAAGGGGCTGAGGCTCTACCGTTAAACGGTAACGGCTATCAGGTTATCCGTCCTCAACGGCAGCGATACTATGGCCACCCTGAGCTTATCGAATTCATCGAGCAGTATTCCACGAGTCTGAATCGCCTTGGCAGTGACGATATTTTGATTGCTGATATGTCGATGCCAAGAGGGGGTAATTTTACCCAAGGCCACACGAGCCATCAGATAGGACTCGATGTTGATATCTGGCTTAAACTTACGGCGGAGCCATTATTAGACAGTGAGCGAGAGCAGCCCACACCGCTCAAGCTGGTTAACCAAAAGCAGTTTAAACTCGATACTCAGTTGTGGTCGAATACCCAGACCCAGATGGTCAAGCTAGCTGCACAAGATGCGCGCGTTGCACGAATTTTTGTTAGCCCAGTGATAAAGCAGCACTTGTGTGATTTAGGCTTAGATGATGACGCTTGGCTTGAGAAGGTGCGTCCTTGGTGGGGGCACACTTACCATATGCATGTGAGACTGCGCTGCCCAAAGGGGGATGAGTTCTGCCGTGAGCAGGCGAAAATCCCTAAGGGTAACGGTTGTAGCGAGCTAAGCTGGTGGAGGCAACGGTTGACGCAGGCCAAGGTGGCAAAAGTCGAAAAACCAAAAGTTAAGCCGAAGCAGGTAAAAGCCAAGCGAAAGCCTAAGCTGTGCGAAGCCGTTGTCGCAGCTAAGTAGTGGTAGTGCCAAGTTGTTGTTAATGTTAGGGAAGATGCGGATGTGAGGGTTTGGAGTTAGCTCTATTGAGAGTACAAAGCGCCCCGTGTAGGTGCGCTTTATTGTTTGCCTTAACGCCTATTGCTCTGGAGTGAATCCGGGCTTAAACGCTAGGCTGACTTAAGTGCTACTTAGACTGGCTTTAATGCTAGTCGCTCTATGCGCGAACTTTAATCACTACCTTTCTGACTTGGCTTGCGTTAGCCCCTGTGCCTGGCATATGGATATCATCAGGGAAGAACAGCGCAAACATACCCGCCTTCAATGGGATAAAGGCGGCATCATCTTTATTCGATTCATAATCAAAGTTGGCATAGTCATGCTCGCTGTTATAGGCCTTCGATGGTATCTGATTAGCCAAAGGCAGATAACCGAACTCCTCTTCACCACTCACCACATATTGCACATCAATATACTGCTGGTGGACTTCGAACGGCTCTAGCTCTTTAGGTTTTGTCTGGTAGTCATTCACGATGACAAACAGATCTTTGCCTTCTAGCTCATATCTTCCTACTTCAAGCTGGCTAAAATCGGTCGTAGCAAGGTGTTCGAGGGCTTTAGCAATTCGAGGATTGATCGCAGTGTAGATTTGGCGGTTCGCTAAAGTATCAACAATCATGATGTTTACTCACAATAGGTCTAATGTTGACCATTAAAATTAGTTAGACAAAGCCAGGCTGAAACGCCTGTCATATAAAAAGCGAAGTGTAGCCTTAACTCGTCTTAGGCGATACAAGAGTTCACTTCAAATTCGGTGCCTTTTGCTTCGATCGCAACTTTATGGTTTTTGGCTAATATCGAGCATACTTCTGAGTTGCGTCTAGCGAGCATGAAGTTTAGGGTATGGCGTAGACAGATTGAGAGCGAAAATAATTAGACTTTAAGGATGAATGTGGCTTCGTTACGATTGATTGCAGGGCCTAAGGCCTACCAAACGCTGAGTGAAAGCGGCCTTAAGCCAGAGCTATTTTCTCGGATGCTTGCAGCCTCGGGTGGGCCTAAGTGGATCGGTATCGCGGGCCTTGATCGCTACCTGTTTTGCGAGTTTTTTAAAGATCTTAGTCAGCCGCTGCACACGCTAGGAGCCTCGTCGGGAGCGTGGCGACTAGCTTGTTTAGCTCAGGAAAATCCGCAATCGGCTTACGATCGGTTAGAGGAGCTTTATATCGGTCAGCGATATGATACAAAACCCACGCCGGTCGAGGTATCACAGCAGGTGACAGGGGTTATCGAAGGCTTGCTGGGCAGTCGTGGCGCAGACGAGATAGTGAGTCATTCCCAGATCAACAGCCACTATATTGCCTGTCAGGCTCGGCATATTAATCGGCTAGGCGGGCAGGCGCCACTGGCGTTTGGTTTAGCGACAGCTGCAATGACAAACTTTGTCAGTCGTAAGAGCCTAGCCTGGCACTTTAAACGCTGTGTTTTTGGTGTCGATAAACCCAGCTCTCCCTTTGCCCAACTGCAAGATCTTCCTAGTCAGTTTTACGCTCTTTCAAACAGTAATATTCATCAGGTGCTATTAGCGACAGGCTCGATTCCTTGGGTACTTGCTCCCGTCACCCAAATAGAGGGCGCACCAAAAGGCCATTATTACGATGGCGGGATCACCGATTACCACTTCGATCTGCCGCTTAACCGCAACCCTGGTTTGACCTTGTATCCGCATTTCTATCCTAAGATGTCACCGGGCTGGTTCGATAAGTCGCTATCATGGCGTCTGGCTAAGGCTAATTATGATAATGCGCTAATTTTAGCGCCTACCGATGCTTACTTGCAGAGCTTGCCCTACGGCAAGTTGCCTGACCGAGAGGACTTTAAACGCTTGGATAGTGATACTCGAATCAAGTATTGGCGTAAAGCGGCGTTGATGAGCCAGGTGTTAGCCGATGATTTAGCTGATGTTATAGATAAAGGCACTCTGCCACAGCGGTTAGAGAAGCTATAGCTTTCCAGCGAGTTTGTGTAATAAAGCGCGTTGTTTTCCTGTCTCCTAAGTAAGATGTGGGTTTGCTTTGTAAGCTGGCTGAAATTTGTTCAGCTGCTACACTTTAGCCTTATTGGGAGTCGTTAAATTATGAGGCCTACCTAGTGAAGGGAGGAGGTTATTATGCGAACACAAGAGATGGCGTTATTGACCCATGACACCTTGTTGTTACCTGAAGGTCGAGTCGAGATCCGAGTGATCGATCCTCGCTACCTGAGCATGATCGCCGAGAGCTTAAAAGGCCATTACCCGCTTGTTTTTGGTATGAGTAAAGTAGACTGCGAACTGCCTTGTTATGAAGCGGCGACTCAGTGTGAAGTTATTGATTTTAATCAGCTTGATGATAACTCTTTAGGCATAGTGATAGAAGGTAAGCAAAGAGTTAGAGTGCTTTCTGCAGCACAGCGCCGCAATGGTACTTGGATCAGCCGAGTATTACCTTGTAACAATTGGCAGCATGAGCCAATTTATGGTGAATTTGAACTTATCAGTGCCGCCCTAGAGCAGTTTTATCAGGTTAATCCCGAACTGTTCGGTTTATATGAAAATGATGTGCATCTTGAAGATGCCTCTTGGGTGAGTCAGCGTTGGTTAGAGGTGCTGCCACTCTATAATCAAGACAAGTTACGTTTGCTAAATCAGCCTAATTGCCACAAAACCATGAACTTTGTGCTTGAGTTGATTAAGTCCCACGCTAGAGATAATCAACACTCTTAAGCCGAGTTTTGTTAAAGTAGCGCCACTTTGTTTTGCACACTTTGATAGTTTGAGTCTTATGAGTTCCTCTGTTCGCGCTACCCAAGCCTCCTATGTAGTGTTACCGGATACGGTAACCGATAAACCTACCGTGTTTAGCTTTCTTGTAAGTAAGTTTCCCGCGATAGCGGAAAGCGTGTGGCAAACACGTATTCTGGACGGCAAAGTGCATTGGCGCGATGGCACGCCTATTACCCTAGATAGCCGCTTTATCCCCCGTGAGCGGATCTACTATTACCGTGAGGTCGAGCAGGAGACGATAATCCCTTTTGAGGAGCAGATCTTGCTGCAGACCAGTGAGTTTATGTTGGCATTCAAGCCTCACTTTCTAGCGGTGAATCCAAGCGGTAATTTCGTTAATGAGTGTTTGGTCAACAGGCTGCGGATTAAGACGGGTAATCAAGAGATTGTTGCCGCACATCGGTTAGACAGAGCCACAGCAGGCGTGATGTTGCTTAGCCTAAATAGTGGTTCTCGTCATGACTACCATGAGCTGTTTAAGAGCGGCCAGATCCGCAAGACTTATCAAGCCATAGCGCCATTAAATAGCGAAATTAAGACGATGATAGTCCAAGGTACATTGACTCTTCCCATGAAGTGGACGGTTAAGAACCGTTTGCAGAAAACGGTTCCCAGTTTCTTGATGTGTATTGGCGATGGCGAGGCCAATAGCCACTCTGAAATCCGCTTAATCGAGGTGCATAACGGTTATGGTCTGTTTGAGTTAGCGCCTGTGACCGGAAGAACCCATCAATTAAGAGTACATATGATGAGCCTGGGCATGCCGCTTTTAAATGACAGACTCTACCCGGAGTTGCTCGATAAAGCCGCCGATGATTTTGCAGCGCCGCTGAAGCTGATGGCGCAGCGTTTATGCTTCACCGATCCTATGACTCAAGAGCGCATCGATGTGAGTTGCGAAGGATTTAACTTACAGGATGAAGTGCTTAGGACCTAGGACCTAGGACCTAGAACCTAGAACCTAGAACAGCCTAGAGCACTCGCATGCTCGTTTCTAGGACGCTTCGCGGTGAGAGCGGACTGCGTCCTGCTATACAGTCAGTCCTGCTATAAAACCCAAAGATGGCATTCAGCTTTTACCTTTTAACTTTTGCTTTTCCGTCTTAGCCTTTATCGGCTGTTACATCTTAGCTTTTACCTAGCACCTAGAACCTAGAACCGGTGCTCTATGATCTAACGCCTCGGTGGTAAAAACTCGGTTTCACTCATATCGGCATGAAGTACGCCTATCTTGGTTGGCGCACCATCGACAGCTATCTCTACTATGCCGACACCACTTTGATTGACTAAGCGTTTGCTACGCTCACCATTAGGGCGGCGGCCACGGATCGACATACGCTTACGCTTAGTGAAAAAGTTAAGTGGTGAAAAGTGGCCATAGAGCCAGCCGTTAAACTTATCGAAAATCGGCAATAGTTTTTCCGGAAATTGATTTTTAAAACCACTACAGGTGATCTGATAGATCTGGGGGCCGCCATGGCGAAAACGAATACCTACGTCATAGCTAAAGGAGTAGTGCACATCTCCAGATAGGATGATGAACTGCTCCGGTGTCTTTCTGTGCTGGAAGATACTCAATAGGGTGTTAGCCGTGCCGGGGTGGGCCATCCAGTTTTCGGCATCGACCAGTAAAGATCCACCACATAGTGTCGCCATACGCTGCACCGTTTCTATCAGCTTCACCCCATAGATAGGCGCGGGAGAGATGATAATCACATTGGGTTGGTTAACCAGTTCGGCCTGAAATTCCATCAGGGCCTCCCAGTCCATCAATCCCGAAGGTTTAGCGAGATTTGACTCACTGCGCCAGCGCCGTGTACGGGTATCGAGTACCAAGAGTTTAGGCGAGGTTTGCAGGCTGTAATGCCAACGCTCGAAACTAAGCAGTTTGTCGATGAGTGCATCTTGGGCGCTGGTGGTCGGATCTTTTAGAAAAGCATCTAGATCAGGAGTGATTTCGGCGTCGAAGCGGCTCGGTGCGTTACCTAATCCTTGAAAGATGGTGTAGGCAATGAGTGCATTACCTATGATGCGTTTTGAGAATGCGTGTCCGTAGGCAGCTTGCTCCCATCTTGCGGTGAGATTCCAGTCATCGGTAATGTCGTGATCATCGAAGATCATGTAGGTGGGTAGATGTGCCATCAATCGACGCACCTGTTTTAGGCCGCTCTTAAACGCTAACAGCTCTGTCCACTCTTTTTGCCATCTCTGACTGAGCGTCTTGTTAAGTCCTGCGACCTCTTTGGGGATCTCAATCAGATCCCATAGCTCGGGTGACCAGTAAAGTAGATAAAGTGCCATCAATTCATTGAGACTGACTAGGTGGTTTTCGGCTAGCGATGAGGTAAAAATAGGGTGGTTGATATACCAGGCCTTAATGGCCGTTTTCGCCTTATATTGGGTCTTAGGCAGCAGGTGTAGGTGGCGTCGATACATGGCTGCAGGCTGATAGCTGATCTGACTGCTATCGGCTAGTGGAGCGTCGACGAATTGCTCCTGATGTAATCCCAGAAGTTGGATGACTTGGCCAATCGCATACAGCATGGGCCCCGCAATATCATCGACATAGACCTGATCGCCACTCATCATCAAGAGTGCGGGACGCTCTGTAATATCGCTGCTCTGCATCAACTGAGTATCGGCGGCAACTAAGGCATCACTGCTGTGATGATGGGCGTTGCGACACGAGCCATGCATCAGTTTATCGATTTGGGGCTTGATAATAAATCTGCAGGCCTGTTCGTCTGGGTAATGTAACTCATCGATTTGATGAAAGAGTTCACCCTTTTCGCTATCAAATAGTCGATAGGCGAGTGCGACATCTTTAGGTAATAACAGATCTTGGCTGACACGGATCAGATATTGAAATGCATGCTCACCCAGTGGGATACAGTGAACCTCATCACTGCTTAACTCTCGGTCAAACTCGGCGCCAACTAATGCTAAACGTAAACTAGACAGAGGCTGCTTACAGATAAACCACAAGGTGAAGTGCTGTTGATCACAGTGACGTAGGCTTGGGCCGGCAATAATGAGCGGAATAGCGCTTGCTGATGGCATCGATAGGTTCTTCAATGAAAAGTTATCTGTAGCAAGAGTAAACCAGTGGTAACAGGATGAAAACCCCTTAAGATGGATGACCAGTTTGAGCAATTCAATGGATGAAGAAAATGGCGAAGATTATGGTTACAGGCGCAAGCGGGCTGTTAGGGCGGGCGCTGATAAAACAGCTGGGTCAAAACTCACAGCAGCAGATAATTGCTTGCGGATACAGTCGGTTTGGCCCAAATATAGAGAGGCTCGACTTAACTCAAGCGGCGCAGGTGAGTTCTTTTGTCGCTAAGCATAAGCCCGATATTATCTTGCACTGCGCGGCTGAGCGTAGACCGGATGTGTCCGAGCAAGATCCCCAAGCCGCATTGGCGCTTAACAGCGAGGCCACACAGTTTTTAACTCAGGCTGCCAGTCAACATGGCGCTTGGCTGTTATATATCTCAACCGATTATGTGTTCGATGGCAGCCAGTCCCCTTATCGAGAAGATGCCGAGACCAATCCCGTTAATTTTTACGGTCAATCTAAGCTGAAGGGCGAGCTGGTCGTTAGCGATGCGCAGCAAGGTTTTGCCATTTTGCGCCTGCCGATACTCTACGGTGAGGTGGAGTCGTTAAATGAGTCTGCGGTGATGGTGCTACTTAATCACTTGGTCGATACGGCTGAGCAGTCCATCGATAACTGGGCAATTAGAAGCCCCACCTCTACCGCCGATGTGGCTGCGGCCATCACGAAAATGATAGCTCTTAAGCAGGCTGGAGAGCCCTTAGCGGGCCATTATCACTTCAGTGCCAAAGAGACGATGACCAAGTATCAGATGTTGCTGGTGATGGGGGAGCTGCTGGGGCTAGCCACTGGGCACCTCATTCCTGTGACCTCTCCCACAGATAGTGCAAAACGCCCAAAAGACAGTACCTTAAGCTGTGAGCGGCTTGTCAGTTTAGAGATTGAAAGCAAGGTACCTTTTAGGATTGGATTTAAAAGAGCGCTGCAGGACTCTCCCTGTGCGGCTGCTTACTTAAAAGTTGATAATGTAAGAAGCTAATTTCACAAGCGGCAAATATCACAAGTAACGAATACCATAAGAACAATAAACGATGAAAAACCTTGGTTTTAAAAACTTACCCATACGCAACCTTGGCGCGACTGATCAGCTAGCCTTGCTCAGATTTGGCGCCCTGTTACTCAAGATTGGACTCACCTTTTTTGCCGCTGATACCTTTGGCTTGTCGCATACCAGTCCGGTGCTCTATTGGGGCATGAGCTTAGAGGCACTCTATTTAGGTGTTACTTTCTGGCACCGTGGTTCGATTGCTCGGTTGAAAAACGGCTTTTTCATTGTTTTGCTTATCGATACCCTGTTTTGGATCTCCTGGCTCTATTTTACTGGTGGGGCGACCAATGCCTTTATCTCACTACTGCTATTACCGATAGCGATTGCCGCGGTTGTTCTGCCTCAGTGGGCGCCCTGGGCTTTAGCGCTATTGTCGACCCTTGCCTATAGCTTGATGATTTTTTCGGTGCCAGAGAGCCAGATGAAGCACCATGGTATGGATATGAGCTCCCATTACTTGGGGATGTGGTTTAACTTCGTGATCTCGGCATTAGTACTGACCACCAGTGTGGCGTATATTGCCCAGCGAATGCGTAAGCAGGAAGTTGAGCTCAGTTATATGCGCGAGGCGCAGCTGCGCCAAGAGAGGTTATTGGCACTGGGAACGGCATCGGCGCAGATGGCGCATCAGATGGCGACTCCTTTAGCTAGCTTGCGTTTGCTGGTGGATGAAGCGGTGGAAGATAGCGTCAGTGATAGTGAGATCTTACAGGAGATGAATACGGCGCTGGTGCGCTGTGAGCAGACACTGAACTCTCTGCGCATGGCCACCGAGTCGATTCGCGAGCAGAAACAAAGCCTACTAACGGCCGATGAGTTGCTGGAAACCCTTAAGCAGCAAGTCTTATTGTTGATGCCTGAGATTAACTTGGAGCTTAAGCATGTTAAAAATAACCAAGCAGAAGACTCTGAATCGAGAGCTATCAAGAGCGATGCCAGCCTGCTTCCGGCTCTGTTGGCTTTAGTTGAAAATGCAGGGAGCGCGAGCCTAGCCCATATCGGTGAGGCTAAAGTGCTGGTATCGGTTATGGCTGCAACAGACAGAGATCGTCTATGTATCTCGGTGAGGGACTTTGGCGTTGGGATCCCTAAAAAGATGCTACTACAGCTAGGACATAAACTTGTCGAGAGTGAGCGTGGTATGGGGATGGCGCTGCTGCTCAGTAATGCAAGCTTCGAACGTCTGGGTGGGCAGCTACTTTTGGGCTCAGCGAAAGAGGGCGGCACGGTTGCCGAGGTATGTTTCCCGGTTTGGCATGCAGGCGTCGATGGAGAGTGTCATGACTAAAAAACTACTCATTATTGAGGATGATATCGCCTTAGCGAGTGTGCTTGTCAGGCGCATGACCAAGCAGGGGTTTGAGTGTCAACAGTGTCATGATGCGACTCAGGGCCTGCTGTTAGCACGACAGTTTCGCCCGACTCATCTGCTGTTAGACATGAAGTTGGATCAAGAAAATGGCTTGAAACTCATCTCGCCACTCAGGCAGTTGCTACCGGATGTGGTGATGGTATTGCTTACGGGCTATGCCAGCATTGCCACCGCCGTAGAGGCTATCCGCTTAGGGGCTGATAACTATCTGGCGAAGCCTGTCGATACTCAGACCTTGTTTAATGCGCTATCGACGACTCCCTTCGACAGTATGATTGAATCCTTGATAGAGGAGCCATTATCGCCTAAGCGTCTGGAGTGGGAGCATATTCAGCAGGTATTGAATGCCAATAGTGGCAACGTGTCTGCAACTGCGCGCCAACTTGGAATGCATAGGCGTACTCTACAGCGTAAGTTACTGAAGAAACCCACGGCTGATCATCGAGAGCTATCGCTCGCTTAATATTTTACAGATGAACTCACGCTCGCTAGTAAAGCTATCGGTGGCGGTGCCAATACAGGATGTTGTGCTGGGGGCGCTTTTCGATAACAAAGAACATCGTTTTGCTACAACATTTAGATTGCACTTATGGAGTCGATAACTCCATAAGTGCCTAGCTAGGCTTAAGATTTTAGATCAGAGTAGATATGCCATTGACGTCGTCCCATCTCAAGAATGAATCCTGTGGCTAATCCCGCAGCCGTGTTAATTAGCAAACAGATCGCAGCGGTGGATAGGATCACAAAAATACAGAATGGTTTACCGTCGATGAATCGTTGTGACCAAGCTAACTGGGTTCCCGCTATCGCCAGTAAGCTACCTAAAACGGCAAGTGGGATAAGTGATAAAACGGTGGCAATGCCTTGGCCCCAAAAGGCGGCGATTAGCAAACAGCTACTACCAAAAATGGTTGGGGCTAGCCAGGTTCTCGCACCAAAGTGATGTTGCACCGCAAGGCCGCCAGCACCGTGGCACATAGCCATTGCACCAAACGGAGCCAGCAGTAAGTTAGCCCAGCCTGAGCTGGTGGCAAATCGCTGAGGGGCAAAGTTCTCTTTATTGTCTTCAGGAAACTTTTGTTTAGCCATCGCAGAGGTGGCGATAACCGCATTGGTCAGGGTTAATGCCAGCTGTGGTAACACTAATAAACCAACGGCCGAACTCCATTCATCTAAGCTGGGCCAACTTAACTGCCATGGCGTATAGACTGAAAGATCAAAGCTTGGGGCTGTACCGCTATTAAGTTGCCATAAAATACCTAGGGCTAAGACTAGTGGCATCGCCAAATAGCGCATGGGAAAGAATTTACTGGCGAATAGGGCGATAAATGCAACGAAGCCGATATACCAAGTTTGGTTCATCATCTGGCCGCCCATCCAGATTAGCTGTAGGCCTATGGCTAGCTGAATGCCGATACTAATGGCGGGAGACAACTGCTTAGCCATCCATTTGATAGCGCCGCTATAGGCGAGCACTAATAGAATAACCCCCATCAATATACCGCTAGCTTGCAGCATACCGGGCGAGAGTCCTTGGGCAATCACCAGCGCGGCGATCACTTTCATCGGCTGTACCGGAATGGGACGACGATAATAAAAAGCGGTAAACAGGGCAAACAAGCCAAACCCCATAAAAATCCCCTGAGGGGAAAAATGGTTTAGGGCAATAAGGCCGAGCACTAAGGGTAAAAAGGTACCTAAATCGGCGAAGGCGCCGCTAAACTCTCCTGAATATTGGTTAACACTATCGAATCGGTTGGTCTTACATCTCATATAGCTTGCCGTGGGAAAAGAACACTTAAACTATCGCAAGAATGATGCCAGTTTTAATGCCGAAAATTGGGAACAAAATGCTGTTAAGACGGCAATTGTCCATCTAGGTTGAGACAAGTTGGCTAGAGGTTTAACTTTCTATGGTCAATTGGTCCAATATGCGCAAACACTGAACTTTCCTCCTATAGAGTCAGTTGTGCTTGGTTTTTGTTGAATTGATCTCTGCGATAGGCCCTGAGTTTACTCATTTGTATGAGGTGGGCATTAAAAAGCGTCAGCCTGCTAAGAGCATGGCTGACGAATAGCCTTGCTAAGGAGAGGTAGCAAGGCTAGTTGGTGGGATGGCTGTTTCTGGTCGTTGTTTGATTAGCAGTTTCAGTACTTGCTCTAGTGACTGGTTACTTGGTGTGTTTTTGCCCTCCTTTAACTTTCATGGGATCGCCGTCATAACCTAGGGCCTGCCAGTCGAGTCGGCCTTGCTGGCTGTGACAATCTTTACACTTAAGGGCGTCCTCTTTAGGTGAGACCATATGATTGATTGGCCACCACATTTCAGTTGCGGCAAAGCCATATTCACCACTGTATTTTATCCCTTTATCGACCATATTTGGGTTTTGTTCCATACCTAACCTCGCGGCTTCATCCCAGTCGAAGGTTTTCCAGTAGCCTCCCTTGCCAAACACTTTAGGAGTAATGAAGATATTTAACTTCTTGTCATAGATCTGCTTGCCCGTGTGTACCTTGAAAGGGGTGATTTTGGCATGGAGATCATTGATATCGCCTAATGGATAAGTCAGTTTAGTGACAGAATCTGCCTGCATCTTATCGCCAGCCATATAGGCGTCGGCCTTGCCGTTATACCAAGCATATTGAGGTGTTACATTCTTAGCCCAGACGAAGTCGCCCTTCTTCTTCATATAGCTGTGCTTGCCATACTCATCAACAGTCTGCTCACGACTGGAGCCCGCTGTAGACCAATCCCAATTCATCTTAGTGGGTTCGTTTTTAGCAAACTCTGGTATGTGACAGGTTTGGCAAGCTATCGCCTGACCATGGTCATTGAGCTTCTGCTTTTCATGGGGCGCGCTATCATGGCAGTTGTTACAGCCAATAGGATTGTCACCGCCAGGAGAGACCCCCATGGCGTTACCGGTGATCTGATGCTCTTTAGTGGTGTGACACTCCTGACACGGGAAATCATTACCGTCGACATCCATATGCACATCGGTGCGTTTGTCTGGATAGGCCATCGAAGAGTCGAGATCGCCATGTTTAACACCATCCCCGCCGCCACCATAGAAGTGACAGGTACCGCAGTTATCTCGTACTGGCGTACCGACATTTTTGGCGACCCGTTCAAGGTTCACCTTGCTAGAGACTTCTCCAGCGCCAGCGGGATCTTTAACATAGGTGCCCGTGGTGTCATGACAGATGAGACAGTCGACCTTGGTCATATCGCTAAAGTCGAAGTTATTATCTTTCCAGCCATATCCCGCATGACAGCTAGTGCAGCGAGGTTCGTTACTTGAGATGGCGACGCAGAAGTTATTGATGGTGTTTTTCTTGCCCCGCTTGACGGTGCGCCCAGAGAGAGTCTGTTCCAGCTCCCAGGTCCAGTGCGACGATTTCATAAAGTCGGCGGCATGATCTTCGTGACACTCAATGCACTGGGTCGTGACATCTGAGCCTTTACTAAAGGGGCCTTCAATAAACTCACTATGATCTTGAGCCGCCCAACTACTAGTGCAGTACAGTAGCGCTGTTAGCAGGCTCAGTGTGATGGGTAAGGTTTTCATAAATATGCTCCATCTCCTCGGCGTTAACCGAGGAGTATCTGAGTGGCGTTAGAAGTTGACGGTGACAGAGGCGTTAATATCGAAGGCCGTGTCGACAACTGGCAGCATGGAGTAAGCTGTGCCAGCGATGACCTCATCGATATCCTGCGGAGCACCAACGGGAGTACCGCTACCGGTATATTCATAGTCGTAGTAGAGGCCTGCTAGCTTGATGAACATGCGTGGATTGATATCAAACATGTAATAGGCTTCGCCGACATGGCCGCGGGTCGCAAGCTTGCTGCCGATAGGGTCATCTTGCGCCTGGGTGAATGGAGTCCAGTATTCAGAACCATAGTTATATTCAAAGCCAACCTTGCCGTAAGGCGCCGGGATCTGAACACCGACATAGACACCGTAGCCATCCTTAGGATCGCTATCTTCTGCATTAGCGGCCATCATAATAATCTCACTACCATCGGCATTGAGCTGCGCTTCAAATACCGCATCGCTGAGCATGCCACCAAACATACCGGCATTGCCGTTGCCTTCGGCGCGAGTCCAGCCACCAGAGACGAACCATTTCACGTCGTTATCTTCCTCACGTGCGAAACCAATTCCGCCGAGGAACATGTCACCAATGACGCCGCTTGGTTGTACTCGAGTCTCGAAGTTAAAGTTGCTGAACTTCTGCATATCTTGGTACATGGTTGGGGCAAAAATACCGGCTAGCTGAGTGGGGAAGGCCATGGTGCCTTTAAAGCCATCGTTGACATCTTTGGCGCCAAACAGGGTGAATTGCAGGAAGTTTCTACCATCATTTATCGCATCGATATTGAAGCCGCCAAGGTGAGTGTCTTTAGTGACGATATCGCCAAACATCTCGCCGTTACCCCATTGAGATTCAAAACCTTGACCGTAGCAGATGCGAACCACTTGGCCTTCGACACCCGTCAATTCCCCTAGCTTGTAGCCTAAGGTGGCACCATCAAAGTTAAAGTTGACTAGGTGGCCCGATGGGGTGCCGCCACGCTTTTCGTTTTCACGGTACTGAGTCGGTGGGCCATAGGTTGAAGGGCGACGTCCAATAGATAGGTAGAGCGGCGAGCCATTGATGTTTTTCCAGTCGAAGTAGGCGCGCTCTACTCTTAACCAGTCGCCACTGGTATTACCGCTGTTGGTGCCATCCATAGTGAATGAACGCCAAGAATCGAATACTTGAACGCCAGTTGAGTCGCCCCAGTTCTTATACATAGAGAGTCGGCCTGCAAAGCTAACGTTATCCCACACCTTAGCTTTTAGGTTGAGGCGTAACCTTGTGGTGTAGAGGATGTCATTGTCGATATCTTGAGTCGTTTTTTGCGCTAAGACATAGGGCATGACTCCTTGAAGCTGTCCGCTTTGAAATGCGGCTGCGAGGTTGGGATCCGCGGCCATCATCTTACCTAGGGGGGAGTTAGGATCATTTGGCATACCAAAATCACCTGCCATCGCTTTGGCACCGAAATCATTAAAGTTGACCTTGATAGCCGGGTTCCAGGTGACGTTTCGATAATGTAGCGAGTGAGCCTTGGTGCGAAAATCGCCCGTTAGCTCGATACGGTCGAGGGCGGTATGGCGTTCGTTTTGATCGACGCGATCATTGAGATCGTCAATTTCGTTGGTGATCTCTTCGAGTTGCTGTTTGAGGTCGGCAATTTTTTGAGCATCATTTTCGTTTGCATAGACGCTGCCAGAGAAAGCGATAGCATTGGCAACAAGCAATGATATAAGGGTACGCATAATATCTCTCCTTTTCGAGTTTTTAATTTATTTTCAATCAATTAAACTCGACTCAGTTTAAGGCGGTTACTCAGAACTGCTGATTTTTGGCAGCATGAAGCCCTGAGGTACCTCCCCATTTTTTATTTATCTGTTGGTTAAAAAATTTTTAAGCAGTAATGCCGCTTAACTGGTGTTAGCCGCAAGTTTGCGGTTGATCTGAGTCTGCGGCATGGTCATAGAGAAACTGCTGAATATCTTTTAGATCTTTTTTGGACAAAGCATCAAAGGCTTCTTGATCGCCTTTATGCTTCATACGCTTAAAAAAGCGATCCCATTGACTCATGGTTTTGCTCATTGGTGTGATCTCGCCTCCCACTGCGCCCTGACTATGGCAAGCTTTACACTCTTTCTTATAAAGGTGTTTGCCTTTCTTGGGGTTACCGCCATCGGCGGCTTGAGCTTGAAGCCCTAAAGACAATGCTAGCGCAAGGCCTATACCGATTTTAGTGATAGTTTTCATCATCAACTCCTTACTCTTTATTTTTTGGTATTACGCCGTCCTTTGCTGGTTAGCAGAGTGTTCCGAAAATGCTTCTGCCTTGTTATTAAAGTTAGCAGGCAAGTGGTGGTTAATTGTTGAGCTTGATCATATTCATGATAAAAATCTAATTGAACAAAATATCATGGAGAAAAATCTAATTGATGGTTATTCGATGACTTATAACTTTGATTTTATATGGTTTTTGTTTGAGTTGGAGTTTTTTGAACTGCCAGTTCAGCTATTTTGGTAACAGATCTAGATCACACTTTTGATTTTTAACTATTACTAAAGTGATAGTTGAGTGTTGACATTAGGTAAACAAAAGGTCCCTTCAGCATCGCTGAAGGGACCTTAAATGAACAGATGAAAGCCGTGGCTATTAGCAGAGCCTATGGCTCTTGACGTGTCGCCGCTAATACGATTTCACGTACACACACATTTTGTGGTTGCTCAAAGGCAAACAGCGCTGCTTCGGCAATGGTTTCAGGTGCAATAACCCCACCCATATGCTGTTTCCAATCTTCGTAGCCCGCTTTGATATCATCGTTAGTGGTGTGGCTCAGTAGTTCAGTTTCTACGGCACCTGGTGCGATAGTGATCATACGAACATCATCCATTGCCACCTCTTCACGAATGTTCTCTGTTAAAGCGTGCACTGCAAACTTAGTAGCGCAATAAGCTGAGTGGTTCGGGAACGTCTTGCGGCCTGCTATTGAGCTGACGTTGATGATAGTGCCTGTTTTACGTGCCTTCATATCGGCAAGCACTGCATGAATACCGTTGAGTACGCCCATCACGTTGATGTTAAGCATACGGCTCCACTCAGCAGGATCTTGTACATCTGCAGCGCCGAGTAGCATTACGCCAGCGTTATTGATTAAGCAGCCAACTGGACCAAATTTAGCTTCAGCGCTTGCAATAGCCGCTTTCATGGCATCAGCATCTGTTACATCAACGCTAACGGCTAGGCAGTTATCTAAGCCTAATGCTTGCATCGGCTCAATGCGGCGTGCCAATAACAGTAGAGGGTGGCCTTTTGCGCTGAAGGCTTTAGCCATGGCCGCGCCAATACCAGAAGATGCACCTGTAATTACGATTAGTTGTTTCATATCAGCCTCAAATAGGGGGGGTCTTTATTGGTGAGTATTCTAACGAACCCAATATTGTTGATATATAATCTATAGAGAATATGATTGTTTACATATGACTCCTAATCAGTCTCTGTTATCTAAGATAAAACGAGTTCCTATTTATGTATCAAGACCTAAATTTAGCAGATGTGCGAGCTTTTACCGTGATAGCGGAAAAGGGCAGTTTTACCATTGCCGCTGAAAAGCTCGGTTGTTCTCGCTCACACCTTTCTAAGCAATTGACTCAGTTAGAGCGTTACCTAGGTGTCACCTTGATCACCCGCACCACTAGGGCTCAGCGGTTAACTGAGCAGGGACGCTTTTTCTATGAGCGCTGCCAACATGCGCTAGACATCATGGAGCAAGCGGTGGCGAAGACGGTTGATGATGCCCATAACCTGCAGGGCAAGATTAACATCAACTGTGTGGGAGGCTATATCGGTGAGGAGATCGTGAACCAACTGGTTAATGACTTTATGACTCTGCACCCCAATATTCAGGTGCACTTAGATTTCAGTAGCCAGAGAGTCGACTTGGTGCTCGATGAGTTTGATTTGGTCTTTAGAATGGGTGAGCTTGAGGATTCAGGCTTAGTGGCCAGAAAGCTGATGGATATTGCAAATTGTACCTTGGCATCGCCACGTTATATCGCCAAGCATGGCAGACCCGAACACCCTAAAGAGCTCAAGCATCATGCCTGTGTTACCGGCTCGGTTCATCATTGGAGTTATCACCGTCGTAGCAATAAGAGTCATAAGACAGAGGTGACGATTACTGGAGCCTTGCTGTGTAAGAATGGCAGAGTGATGAAAAGTAGCGCCTTGGCGGGAAATGGTATCGTGCGCTTGCCAGAGATTTACTGCAGTGCAGAGCTCAACGCGGGCACTCTGGTACATCTGTTTGATGATTGGGCTATCTCAGATACGCCGCTTTATCTGCTCTATAACCGAGATCAATTTCAGCCAGCTAGGTTGAGGCAGTTTATCGAATTTACCATTCAAAACTTTATGAAATATGTCGAGTTACCAAATGCCTAAATAAGCTTAGGTAGCTGACCTCTTGAGGCTTGAGTCACTCGGGTCATCCATCTTTCGACCTAATTGCTATTAGAATGTAGATTTAAAGTTAAGTTTAACCTCCTGTTTATCTGATTTTGTCTTAGAATACTTTAAGAACAAAATAACCTTTTTTCGATTTGAGCCGTATTGCAGCTTAGAACGTTAAGGACATAAAAAGGGTGGAATGGATGAAACTACATAAAATTGCATTGGCTTGCGCCTTATTCCCCTGCTTTTTTGCACAGGCGGGGCAGGAGTATTATGAGGCGCGCAGCGATGCTATGGGCGGCGCAGGGGTTGCCGCTTCCAACAAAGAGGGCGCCGCCTTCGTTAACCCGGCCCTGCTTGCGATTAATGCGCATAAAGACAACTCTGCTGTACTGTTGATGCCTGTGCTAGGGATAGATGTGGCTGACAGCGATGACATGATAGATAAGTTCGACTCGCTGATTAATTCTTACGATGCTCTTGCTGCTGCAATTGATGCTGAGAACCGTGACGATATTACGAAGTTTCGTGATGATCTGGTTGGCGATCTTGAGTCTCTAAAAGGGACTTCAGCCTATGCCAGTGCAGGGCTAGGTTTCAGTGTTGCCATTCCGCACCAGAGAATGCCGATGGCTATCTTCTATAAGAGCTATGTTAACGCAGTTGGTGTGGCCGACATAGCCCAGTCAGATATCGATACGCTTAATCATTTGGATCCTGAAAATCCACCCGAAGTCTCTGATCTGAACTCACAAGGCCAAGTGGTTGGCGGTGCGATATCAGATCTTGGCGTCGCCTTAAGCTTCCCTCTCTCTATCGTGAATATGCCTATCTCTGTTGGAATATCACCTAAGTTTCAGCGAATTGATACCTACAATTATATCGCCAATGCAAACAACTTCGATGCCAGTGACTTTGATGACGTTATGTATCGCAATGATGAGACCAATTTTAATTTAGATGTCGGGGTGGCTATGCAGCCATTTGATGGCTTAACTCTGGGTCTATCAGGACGAAATCTGATCAGCCAAGATGTGGATACCATAGAGGTGGAAGGGCAGAAGTTTACTTACCGTGTTGAACCTCTCGTAACAGCAGGCGTAGCTTATGATTGGGAAATTTTATCGGTAACGACTGATATTGATCTGATTGAGAATAAGAAATTTAAAGAGCTGGATGGTACTCAATACTGGCGTCTAGGCGGGGAAGTGAGAGCCTTCAACTGGATGGCGTTACGCCTCGGTTATCGCCATGATATGAAAGACTCTACCGCCAACCTCTACTCTTTGGGCACAGGCTTTGCGTTCGGTGATTCATTTTTCTTAGATTTTACTGGTATGTTCGGCGATGACAATGCGGTAGGAGGGGTGTTGCAAACCTCCTATCATTTCTAACCAAGCTAACCCATTAGCTCTATTGTTGATTTAACGGTTAGGATAACAGCGCTACAGCCACATAAAGCCAGAGTGAATGCTCTGGTTTTTTGTTTGTCGACGCGGCCAATCAAGCGGCCTGCAACGAGGTACCCCAAAACGACTGACGGCAGTAACATCAATGAGATGTAAAAGTGCTCTAGGGTTAGCAGGCCTGCAAGTGCCAGAATGATCAAAGCGATCATCGAACTAAAGATAAAGAAGGCCGACAGGGCGGCGCGAAATTGGCCTGCATCTTTACCTGAAAGTAAAATGGCCAGCGGTGGTCCACCAATCGCGGCGATATTACCGAAGACGCCAGATAATACCCCAGCGATGAATAGGCTGAAACGGTTCACAGGAATGCTTAACTTCATTAGGCTCAGGCCGACGGCTAAGGCGACAATTCCAGCAATCGCAAGACCTAAGATCGGCTGCGGTGCGATTAAAATGAGGGTTGCACCTAGTATTCCTCCGGGAATACGGCCCAATAACGCGTACTGTAGACCGTTGAACTCGAGCTGACCTCGCTCCCGAAACAGTGTCAGTAACGCTATCGAGAACCCCATCATGATGACTGGCGCCGGAACTAAACTGGGATCGACGATATAGAGCAGCGGGCTTGCAACGACGGCTAGGCCAAAACCGATTAGGCTTTGGGTCAGTGCGCCACAAAAGATAATGAGCGAAGCGAGTAATAGTGTAGTGGGATCGATCATTAGGTTATCCAGCCATCTGGGCTAAAGTTAAGCGAGGAGGGGATCTCTACGCTCGACTTGAAGGTTTAGGTATTTTAACTTGCTACGAGGTAGCGGATCTCATATTTAGGCCAAAAACAGATAAGGACTGCTAAGCAGTCCTTATCTGGAGATCATGTTTACTGATAATCGGTGAAGATTATTCAAGTTCATCCCACTCAATACCCATCTCATCCATCAAACGCTTAACCTCAGCAGGCATGCTGTCGGGTTTATCTTTGGTAAGATCTTGATCGTTTGGTAGTGGCTGGCCAGTGTAAGCATGCAAGAATGCTTCGCATAACAGCTCACTATTAGTGGCGTGACGCAAGTTATTTACTTGGCGGCGTGTACGCTCATCGGTAAGCACCTTAAGTACTTTCAAAGGAATGGACACAGTGATTTTTTTCACTTGTTCATTCTTTTTGCCGTGTTCAGCATAGGGGCTGATATAATCGCCATTCCACTCAGTCATTGACTCACCTGTTATTTCTAAATTCGGGGCAGATTTTAACCCTTTAAATTGTGCAGTCAAATTATTGCCTCTTATTTATGACAATTGCAAATAGATTTCTATATGCATGGACGTCTAAACGGCTAAAATGGTTGACGAGGCGTGAGTGCTTAGGTACATTTAGACGTCCAGACATCTCTTGGCTGAAAATTAACAGGAAAAGGAGTAGTACATGACTGAGCGTAAACCAGCCACTGCGGCGGTACGTCAAGGAATTGAGTCCGATAGTCAGCATGGTGCCGTTGTTCCGCCGATTTATCTATCTACTAACTACTCTTTTGATGGCCATAACAATCCAAGAGACTTCGACTATAGCCGCTCAGGCAATCCAACCCGATCTATTCTAGGCGATGCCATCGCCGAGCTGGAAAAAGGCGCAACTGGTGTTGTGACCTGTACCGGAATGGCTGCGATTACTTTAGCGACAAGCTTGCTAGGACCCGATGACTTACTCGTTGTTCCCCATGATTGTTATGGCGGCAGCTATCGTCTATTCACCAATTTAGCTAAAAAGGGCCAGTTTAAGTTATTAGTGGTGGATCAAACCGACTCACAAGCGCTCAATCAGGCGATCGCCAAGAAACCTAAGATGGTCTGGTTAGAAACTCCATCGAACCCGCTGCTGCGTGTGGTAGACATTGAGGCTATCAGCTCAGCCAGTCATGAGGTTGGCGCATTGGTGGTTGTCGACAACACTTTTCTATCGCCAATTTTACAGCAGCCACTGCTTCTTGGTGCAGATATTGTGATCCATTCAACCACTAAATATATCAATGGTCATAGTGATGTGGTGGGCGGCGCGGTTGTGGCAAAAGATCCGGAGTTGGGTGAACTGCTGCACTGGTGGTCAAATACGCTAGGGCTAACGGGCTCAGCATTTGATAGTTATCTCACTTTGCGCGGAATTCGTACACTTGCAGTGAGAATTCGTGAACATCAGGCGAATGCACAGCGAATTCTTGATACCCTTGTTAACCATCAGGCCGTGTCCAAGATATACTACCCGGGACTTAAAGAGCATCCGGGTCATGAAATTGCGACTAAACAGCAAAAGGGCTATGGGGCCATGCTGAGTTTTGAGCTCAAGGGTAGCGAAGAACAGTTGGTCGCATTCTTAAAAAATCTTAACTTTTTTTCAGTTGCAGAAAGTCTTGGTGGCGTAGAAAGCTTAGTCGCCGTACCTGCAACTATGACGCATAGGGCGATGGAGCCAGAGGCACGCGCTGAAGCTGGGGTTAAGGATACGCTTATCCGTCTTTCTGTTGGTATCGAAGATGCTGATGATCTTGTTGCCGATATTGAAGCTGCGCTTAATGCCGCAGCCGCTTGTTAATTAAAGGGGTATACGATGGCACGCTGTCACTTACATAAATTTGGTGGCTCAAGTCTTGCGGATGCTGACTGTTACCGTCGCGTTGCTCATATTCTGCTGACTCATGGTCACAGTGATGATTTAGTGGTGGTGTCTGCCGCGGGTAAAAGCACCAACTTCTTGTATAATTTACTTGAGCTAAGTTCCTGTAAACAGTTGTGGCAAGAAGAGCTACAAATGTTGATTAGTTTCCAGCAAAATTTGATAGAGCAGTTGCTCTCAAATGAACAGGCGCGCGCTCTAAGGGAGCGACTCTCTAACGATAAGGCGCAGCTGATCAGCTTGTTATCGCTAGAGTCTATTAGTGATTACCAGAGCAACCAGGTGGTGAGCTTTGGTGAGCGCTGGTCTGCACGTTTATTGGCGGCGCTATTGCGTGAGTCTGGTGTGGCGGCATCCGATGTTGATGCGCGCACACTCTTGATTGCCGATGAGGCTGCGGTACCACAAATTCGCCTGCAGGAATCTCGTCAACGCGTTCATGCCATGACCGAAACGTACCCTAATGAGCGTTTAATTATTACCGGATTCATCTGTGCTAATAACCGTGGCGAGACTTTGCTACTGGGACGCAATGGCTCCGATTTTAGCGCCACCTTGATTGCCAGTTTGGCCGATATCGAGCGGGTAACTATTTGGACCGATGTAGAGGGCGTGTTTAATGCTGATCCGAATAAGATTAATGATGCTAAGTTACTCAGTAGCTTGTCATTAGCCGAAGCAAACCGCTTGGCGCACCTAGGCTCTCCGGTGCTGCATAACAGAACTCTACAACCCCTGTTTGATACTCAAGTAAGCCTAGCTGTACGTTCAAGTTATGCATCTCATACAGATTTTACCTTGATCGCACCTAAGAGCTCATCGGCGAGTGCGCCAGTGGTCACTAATCTAAGCAGCGTCGCGCTATTTAACCTTGAGCTTAAGAGTGATTTTAAACAGCTTATTGAGCTTCTTGAAGAAACCGGCTTAAGTCCGCTGGCCTATTGGGAGCTAGGGCAAGACCGTGTAGAGCTCACTGTCACCCTAGAGAACCACAAGCAAGTATTGGCATTGCTGGACGTTAACCGTGATGCCTTAGGTGTGAGTGACATTAAGATCACCGAAGATCTTGGTTTAGTGGCGCTTGTGAGCGCAGATGCAAGCCTGTATCGCCGCGGCTTTGCCAGATTACTCAGCCGTAATGCTAGACCGCTGTTTAATGATGGTATGAGCCTTGTGACCTTGGTGCCACAGGGACAAGTAAACTTGCTCACGCAAAAAGTACACCGTCGCTGCGCCGGTCCTCGAAAACGTATTGGCGTACTCTTGTTAGGGGTGGGCAATATTGGTGAAGCTTGGATTGAACTCTTTAGTGGTGCTAAGTCGGCACTGAATAAAGAGCTTGAAGCTAGCGTCGAGTTGGTCGGATTAGTCAGTTCACGTAAGGCACTGATCAGCGACGAGGGCATCGAGTTGGGCTCGTGGAAGCAGGCCTTTGAAGAGCATGCGACACCTTGGCAGTATAGTCACCTGTTTGATGAAGTGCATGAGCTTGAATGCGATGAAGTGATTGCACTCGATATCAGTGCCAGCGCCGATCTGACTCTTCAATACCCAGAGTTTTTTGCTCGTGGAATTCATGTTGTCAGTGCAAATAAGCTAGCGGGCTCAGGGCCACTAACTTTCTATCGAGAGCTGAAACAGCAGTTAGATAACCGCCGTCTATTTTGGCGTTATAACGCCAGTTGCGGTGCCGGTCTACCGGTACAGCATGCATTGAATGATCTGCATAATAGTGGCGATAGCATTGAGGCTGTTGGCGGTATTTTTTCAGGTACCCTGTGTTGGTTATTTGAAAACTTCGATGCTAAGAAACCTTTCTCTGAGCTAGTCATAGAAGCTAGAGGCTTAGGGATCACCGAGCCCGATCCGCGTGATGATCTATCGGGTCGAGACATGCAGCGTAAGCTGCTTATTCTGGCTCGTGAAATCGGCTTTGAAATTGAGCTTGAAGATATCGAGCTTAAGTCCTTGGTGCCGGATAATCTTGCTGAGTTGCCGTTAGAGCAATTTTTATTACGGATAAGTGAACTTGACGCCGACATGCTGCAACAGTTCGTCGCTGCGGCAGAGCAAGATAAAGTGCTGAGATATGTGGCGTCTTTAGATAAGGTCGATGGTGAGCTAAAGGCTGAGGTAGGTATACAGTGGGTCGATATTTCTCATCCTTACGCTAACTTAACGCCAGGTGATAATGTGTTTGTTATCCGTAGTGAGTTTTATCAAGACAATCCATTGATAATTCGTGGACCTGGGGCTGGCCGCTTAGTGACCGCCGCGGCTGTACAGTCAGACTTAGCGCATATTTGTCGAGATCTGCTGCAAGAATAATTTTCATTTTAATCAATTGTAAAGGGACTCATTTGAGTCCCTTTTTTGTTTTCAGCCCTAAACCACATTCTTCAGAAAGTAGATATTTTTACGGTCCCAATAAAAAAACTCAATTGCCTGCTTTTTGCGCTTGACTTCAAACTCAGTTTCTCTAGTATATGGACATATAGACGTCCAAACGTCTATATTGGAATGCAAATTAATACTGAAGTTGAGGAAGTTGAAATGGGTTTTCATCACGCACAACATGCAACATCATTAAACCAGAGCTTATCTGAGCTAAATGGTGACATTAACGTTTCTTTTGAATTTTTCCCGCCTTCAACTCCAGAGATGGAAAAGCTACTTTGGAACTCTATTCGTCGTTTAGAGCCATTAAATCCTAAGTTTGTTTCTGTGACTTACGGTGCAAACTCAGGCGTTCGTGATAGAACTCACGGTGTGATCGAGCGTATCCAAAAAGAAACGGACTTAGTGGCTGCGCCGCACCTTACCTTGGTTGACGCCAGTGACGAAGAGTTAAAAGAACTGGCTAAGCATTACTGGAACAGCGGTATTCGTGATATCGTCGCCCTGCGCGGAGACTTGCCAGAGGGTAGCCCTAAGCCTACGCGTTTTGCTAATGATCTTGTGAGTTTACTGCGCTCGGTGGCTGACTTTGATATTTCAGTGGCTGCGTATCCTGAAGTGCATCCCGATGCGAGTAATGCCCAGTCTGACCTTATTCATCTAAAAAAGAAGATCGATGCTGGTGCTAATCGTGCGATAACTCAGTTCTTCTTCGATGTTGAGTCTTACCTACGTTTCCGTGACCGCTGCGCCGCGGCGGGGATCGACGCCGAGATCGTACCGGGTATCTTGCCTGTCACTAACTTTAATCAGACTAAGCGTTTTGCAGCGATGACCAATGTGTCTATTCCTAGTTGGTTGCATCGTCAGTTTGAAGGGCTAGAGGATGACCCTACGACACGCCAGATGGTTGGTGCGAATGTTGCCATCGATATGGTTAAAGTCTTGTCTCGTGAAGGGGTGAAAGACTTCCATTTCTATACCCTAAACCGTGCTGAGCTAACTTATGCTATTTGCCACACCTTAGGGGTTAGGCCGGGTAAGTAGCTGACCTGGTTTCCCTCAAAAAAGCTAACTAATAATAACGATAGTTACATACTTTAAGTATGGGGATATCGAGAGTAGGAATTTCTGATAAGCTTGGTTAGAGGTGAGTTAGAGCAAAAGCATCTTAGGCTACGACGATAAAGGAGGCTTGTTAGCAATGCTATACACTCATAAAGCCAGTTGTCATTGTGGGGGAGTGCAGCTAGGTTTGATCTTACTCGACGGTCTTGTAGATTTACGCCGCTGTGATTGCTCTATGTGCCGTAGGAGAGGCGCAGTAGTGGCCTCCGTCTCTCTCGATAGTATTCATATTCTTAAGGGTACCGATAAACTGTCTCAATATCAGTTTAATACCTTCACTGCGAAACATTTCTTTTGTAAGATTTGTGGGATCTATACTCATCATCAGCGCCGTTCCAATCCTGAGCAATTTGGTGTGAACGTGGCTTGTATTGAGGGAGTTAACCCTTATGATCTTGGCGAGATCCCAGTGATGGATGGTATTAACCACCCTGCAGACCGCTACGATAGTGAGTTTAATTGAATGGGTCAGCAAGCTATGCGCCATAACGCTAACCATTGCCCCTTGTGTCAGGGCCTTAATCATTGTGCAGCGCAATCTGGCACGGGTATAGAACAGTGTTGGTGCAGTAAACAAGAGTTTCCAGACAAGAGCCTATTAGTGAGTGTTTTAGAGGCGAATGAACTGGTTGGTCTGAATGGAACTGCTTGTATTTGTGAGGCTTGTTTGCAGCGACTGCGGCAGTTGCAGGTCAAAGGTCGCACGCTTTATAAGAGAATCGATTAGCCTACTAGACCTAAAGCGACCGATAGGGCAAAATCGCCGATCTTGTTATTTCTTCAATGGCCATATTCATGGATCCGCGCGCTCAATGCTCCGAGTTTAAACTCGGATTTATCTTTATTTCTGTCGCAGTTATTTTTTGGGGGGTATTGCCGATAGCACTCAAGCTATCGGGGCTATTTATCGACGCCGTTACCTTAACCTGGTTCCGTTTCTTGGTTGCTCTGGTGGTAGGCTTTGCCATTCAGTATCTAAGTGGCAGCATCAAGCAGTTTAGGGGACTCGATAAAGTGTCTTGGTTAAAAATGACTTTAGCTGGTGTGTTGCTAATTTTTAACTACGTTTCTTTTGTCTATTCGCTTAAGTATCTTGCGCCGGGTTCGGCTCAGCTCAACTTTCAAACCGCGCCTTTCTTTCTGGCCTTTGGTGGGATGTTGTTTTTTAAAGAGCGACTCAATGCAATACAACTCAGTTGTTTCGCGACACTGGGATTAGGCATGTTGATGTTCTTCCATCCTTATTTAGACTTTACTTCGGGGCCGTCAGATGTATGGAAGGGAGTGTTGATCATTCAGTTTTCTGTACTGTCATGGGCAAGTTATGCATTAATCCAAAAGTCGATGATTAAGCGTTTGTCGCCGAATAACATTTTATTGTTTATCTACTTATTTGGCATTTTTGCTATGGCCCCTTTTAGCGATTTTAGTCAGTTCACTGTAATGGATTCGAGCCAGTGGGCTATCGCGATTTTTTGTGCGATTAATACCGTTATCGCCTACGGTTGTTTTGGTCAGTCTATGAAGTATTGGCCCACAGGGCAGGTGAGCGCCATGCTGGCATTGAGTCCTGTGATCAGCTTTAGCTTAACTGCGGTGGTGGTAAGTTTAGGTTGGTGGAGTGACATCATCAAGGGGGCGATTATCGACCCGTTATCGTTTAGCGGAATTGTGTTAATTCTGGTATCTGTGATTGCAGTGCAGTTGTCTCCCATCTGGGAGAAACGTAGGGCGTTAAAACCGGTTCAGGTTGCCGCCTAAACAGCAAGACATGAATAAGCCATCCTCTAATAGGGTGGCTTTTTTATGCGCCTAAAAACGGGGTATGTTTCCGCTGTAAGGTACCGCTCTTGTGTTCGGTTATTCTTTTGAGCAGGTGGGTTCCTTAGAGGGCTGATTAACCCATAGCGATTCCTGAGGGGCTGCTAGCAATAGTTATTAGTGGTTACTAGGGCCTGTCTTATACCCATTGCATTAATACAAATTGCATTATACCCATTGCATTAAATCTCGGTTCATTCAGTGGGAGTTCAAAGCGCTGAAGGCTGGTCGGTAGGTGTATCGAGTACGGAGTCTATAAGACAGAAAACAAAAAAGGAGCCGAATGGCTCCTTTTCTTTGGTCTAATTTTGTTGGAACAGAGGTTCCAACAACTTAGACTTATTCAGCGTCTTTTGGACCTTTACGGTGCGGCTTTCTGTCACCAGAAGGACGACGGTCACCACGGTCACTACCACTACGCTCACCACCTGGCTTGCGTGGACGGCGTGGTGGACGGCTATCGCCACCAGAAGTGTTTGCAAACGTTTCGCCAGCAGCTTCACGGATGTTTAGTGGACGGCCACAAACACGCACTTTCTTAAGGTGCTGTAAAACTTCTTTTGGCATGCCATCTGGCAAGTCAATTGCAGTCACTTGATCGAACAGTTGGATTTGACCAATGTAACGGCTATCGATGTTTGCTTCGTTAGCTACGGCACCAACGATGTTACCTACACCAACACCATTGTCACGACCTACATCGATGATGTAACGGCACATTTTAACATCTGGATTGTCCTTCAGTGAATCCGCTGCACCTAAGTTTGCAGGTGTTGGACGAGACTCACGACGTGGACGGTCGCTGCGATCGCGTGGACCACGATCATTGCGGTCACGAGAACCACGGTCATCACGATCACGTGAATTACGGTCATCACGGCTATCACGTTGACGCTCGTTCATTGTATGTAGTTGCAATGGACGATCTTTTTGTACTTGCTTAAGTAGTGCAGCAGCTAATATGTCTGTATCGACTTCTAATTGCTGACAAAGTGTTGCCACCGCACCTTTCATGAACTCTAAATCTTGAGAGATGATTTCAGCTACTTGCTCACCTAGACGAGAAAGACGACGTTCAGTCACTGTCTCAGGGCTTGGTACGTCCATTGGAGCAATACGGCTGTTAGTTGCACGTTCGATAGTGCGTAGCATACGCATTTCACGGTGTGTAACAAAAAGAATCGCCATACCTGTACGACCAGCACGGCCAGTACGGCCAATACGGTGAACATAAGCTTCAGTATCATATGGGATATCGTAGTTAACTACGTGTCCAATACGTTCAACGTCAAGACCACGTGCAGCAACGTCAGTAGCAATAATGATGTCTAGTTGGCCACGTTTAAGTTGGTCAATAGCACGCTCACGTGCTTGCTGGTTCATGTCACCGTGTAGTGGTGATGATGCATAACCGCGAGCTTCTAGTTTTTCAGCTAATTCAACACAGCTGTTACGAGTACGAACGAAGATAATGATACCTTCAGTCTTCTCAACTTCTAGAACACGTACAAGTGCTTCTAGTTTGTTGTGCTGTGATACTTGAACGAAACGCTGCTCGATGGTTTCAACTGTAGAAGTTGTTGCCGCGATTTTAACGTGAACAGGGTTATCTAAATATTTGTTAGCAACACGCTTAATTTGCTCAGGCATAGTTGCCGAGAATAACGCTAGTTGACGAGTCTTAGGCGTGTGCTCAAGGATCCATTCGATATCATCGATGAAGCCCATTTTTAGCATTTCGTCAGCTTCGTCCAAAACCATAGCTTTTAATGTATCAAGCTTTAGTGTGCCACGACGCATATGGTCCATAACACGGCCTGGAGTACCAACGATGATTTGAGGGCCACGACGTAGTGCATTCAACTGCTGTTGCATGCTTTGTCCACCGTAAATTGGCAGAACGTGTAGGCCTTTCATGTATTTTGCGTAGCTAGCGAACGCTTCAGCAACCTGAACGGCAAGTTCACGTGTTGGCGCTAGTACTAGAATTTGTGGTGCATTAGTATTTGGGTCAATGCTGTTTAGCAAAGGTAGTGCGAAAGCACCTGTTTTACCTGTACCAGTTTGCGCTTGACCTAAAATATCTTTATTCGCCATAAGAGGCTCGATACTTGCGGCTTGGATCGGTGTTGGTTTTTCATAACCAAGATCGTCAAGAGCACGCACTAAAGACTCGTTTAGACCGAGTTCGCGGAAAGTTTTTTCATTGGATGACATGGGTTGTAGCCTTGTGGAATAGCAGAGCACTTGGAATGTGCCGATGTTTAAGACAGAAAATCAACCCCGTGTCGACTTCCCGCACCGAAAAACGTATCAGTAAGCCGACTAGTATAGCAGGCTCCAATTGGTAATACCAATCAATCCAAGTGTTTTATCTAAATTTCATAGCAAATAGTAGGCCAATTAATGAGTTGAGTTGTTTAAAAAGTAACTGATTGTCCATTTTTGTGATGTTATTGTAGCAGTAAGCTGTCTATTTTTAGCAGTTGGTAGGCTGATTCGCTTACAGCAGCAAGAAAGTTAATATCTATTTTATCTGCAGTGTCGGTTGTTTGGTGGTAATCCCTATGGATTGGTACGCCAAAATAGAGCCAAGGAATGCCTGCTTGATGGAAAGGGTAATGATCGGAGGCGCGTAAAAAGTCGATAGAGATGACTGAGCCGTCGAAGGCTTTAGGTTGCTGAGTGCGAATGCAGATCTGGTTATCTTGCCTGATTGACTTTCGCATCTCAGAGAAGGAACCGAAGCGCCTTGCCCCCTCAATGTAGAGGGCGCCAGTTCGGTCGGGTCTGCCGATCATATCGAGGTTTATCGCCAGCTCTACCTGCTCGATATTGGGCGTTGTGCTTGCAAGCTTAAGTGCATCTATGAGTGCGTACCCACCGTAAAGCCCAGGCTCCTCGGCATCGGTAGCAACAAATAGCAGATTGAATTTGCTACCTTGCTCTTTCGCAAATTGGGCTAATTGCAGTAATCCAGCGATGCCCGAAGCATTATCATCGGCGCCGGGATAATAACGCCTGTCGCTGCCTCCAAGATGATCGTAATGGGCTATGATGACGCGCCAACTTTGGGTTTCCTGTTTTGCAGGGAGCATTGCGACCATATTGATCCCCACTCTATCACTGAATGAACGGCGGTAGCTAAAAGGGTGTTGATATTGACCTTGCCAGGGGAGGAGTCCTATTTGCTCGAAGCGTTGCTGCAGAAACTCTCGGGTTAGGGCGGCGCCCTCGGTTCCTGTTTTGCGTCCCTGTAAGCGGGGCGAGCTTAGGGCCTGTAGATCGGCTGTAATGGTGCTGACATCGGCCCAGTAGATTGCGGGCTCCTTATCGCAATGAGGGCGAGTTGCGCAGGAAGTCAGTACTGAAGAGCCTAGTAAAGCCGTTGTAATTAACAGTAAACGCAGCATCCATTTTGCCTTTTGTTATTATGCCCTTTGAATGGTATTGAACCCCTTTTAATGAGATTAGCGCCTTACTTCCTGTTTGGCGATTATATTTTGCTCACCTCATGCTCGTTTGCTGTTGAGCTGTAGGTTTGTTCTCCTTGAGCTTATAAACTGGGATCTGTGAAAACAGTCGCTGTTTGGCTGTGACTTGTACCCGTGAGTCTTTTTTTAAATTACCAACGGTTAGGCAAGCGACACTGCCATCGGGTAGGGCTATGGTACTTGACTCATCATCACTGCTAATCACTCTGGCCTTGACTGGCTTACCATTACCTATGAGGGGATCGAATACGGCGATAAGCAGCAAGCCTAGCATCATCACTAGGCTTGTGCTTAAGAAGAGGTTTCTAAAGTGCATCGAGTTTCTAACTGGCTCTATGCTTTGCTTAAAAGTGGCTTTAAGAAGCGTGCTGTATGCGACTCGGTATGCTCTGCAACCTCTTCAGGTGTACCTGCAACCAAAATCGTACCGCCACCAGAACCCCCCTCTGGACCGAGATCGATAATCCAATCTGCCGTCTTTATTACATCTAAGTTATGCTCAATCACTACGATAGTGTTGCCGTGTGATTTGAGGCGATGCAACACATCCAATAACAGTTGGATATCGGCAAAATGCAATCCGGTTGTAGGTTCATCAAGAATATACAAGGTTTTACCGGTATCACGCTTAGAGAGTTCCTTGGCAAGTTTAACTCGCTGCGCTTCACCGCCCGATAGGGTCGTCGCACTTTGACCCAAGCGGATATAAGACAGACCCACATCCATTAAGGTCTGTAATTTTCGAGCCACGGCAGGAATCGCATCGAAGAACGGACGCGCTTCTTCAACAGTCATCTGCAGCACTTCGTGGATGTTCTTGCCCTTAAAGCGTACATCTAAGGTTTCGCGGTTATAGCGCTGACCCTTACAGCTGTCACATGGCACATACACATCGGGTAGAAAGTGCATTTCCACCTTGATTAAACCATCACCCTGGCAAGCCTCACAGCGTCCGCCTTTGACGTTAAATGAGAAACGGCCCGGTTGGTAACCGCGGGTTCGCGACTCTTGGGTTGCGGCGAACAACTCACGAATTGGTGTGAAAATGCCAGTATAGGTGGCGGGATTTGAGCGTGGTGTACGGCCAATCGGGCTCTGATCGATATCGACCACCTTATCGCAATGGTCCATGCCGACCACTTTCTTATAAGGAGAAGGTTCATCAACCGTTGCACCATTTAACTGCATATGAGCAATCTTGTAGAAGGTGTCATTGATCAGTGTCGACTTACCAGACCCTGAGACGCCAGTGATACAGGTGAACAAGCCCACAGGAATTTGCAGATCGACATCTTTAAGGTTATTTCCCGATGCCCCAAATAGCTCTATCAGCTTGTTTGGATCGTATTGAGTACGCTCAGTCTTGATGTGAATTTGCTTTTCACCCGACAGATACTGACCTGTGATCGACTCTTTACAGTCGAGCAGGTCTTGCAGGGTCCCTTCACCGATAACTTGGCCGCCATGAACGCCAGCGCCGGGGCCGATATCGATAACGTGGTCCGCCATGCGAATCGCGTCCTCATCGTGCTCAACTACGATCACCGTATTACCTAAATCACGCAGATGGATAAGGGTTTGTAGTAAGCGTTCATTATCGCGCTGATGCAAGCCAATTGAGGGTTCATCGAGTACATACATCACGCCAACAAGGCCTGCTCCAATCTGGCTGGCTAGGCGAATACGCTGGGCTTCACCACCAGAGAGGGTATCGGCAGAGCGTGATAAGCTTAAGTAGTTCAAACCGACATTAACTAAGAAGCCAAGACGATCCCGTACCTCTTTTAAGATCTTATCGGCTATCTGCGCACGTTGGCCCGTGAGTTCGAGTTGCTCGAAGTATTGTGCGGCTTCACCGATAGACCATTGGGTCAATACTGGGAGATTAAGCTCTTCAATAAATACGTTACGGGCCTCTTCACGCAGACGAGAGCCACCGCAGCTTTGACACGACTGAGTGTTGATAAACTTGGTTAGCTCTTCACGGACTGCATTGGATTCGGTTTCGCGATAGCGCCTGTCCATGTTGTTTAAGATCCCTTCGAAGGGATGGTTTCTGACAACAACGTCACCACGGTCGTTAATGTATTTAAACGCGATGCTCTGATTACCTGAACCATAAAGCACGATTTTGCGTGCTTCATCACTTAGCTGTTCGAATGGCTTTTCGATATCAAATTTGTAGTGATCGGCTAATGAGGTAAGCATTTGGAAATAATAAAAATTACGTCGATCCCAACCACGGATCGCGCCGCCAGCGAGTGATAATTCAGTATTAGTGATCACCCGCTCAGGATCGAAAAATTGCTGTACCCCAAGACCGTCACACGTTTGGCAAGCACCTGCTGGATTATTAAATGAGAAGATCCTTGGTTCAAGCTCGGCCATTGAATAGCCACAGACTGGGCAGGCGAAGTTAGCCGAGAAAACTTGCTCTTCTGGCTTAGCTTTACCTTCGACGGGTTCCATGCTGGTAATCGTGGCTATGCCGCCAGACAGTTCGAGCGCAGTTTCAAATGACTCGGCTAAACGTTGCTTCATGTCTTCACGTACTTTAAAGCGGTCGACCACCACTTCGATAGTATGCTTTACATGCAGATCAAGTTCCGGTGGATCGGTTAAGTCCCATACTTCACCATCGATTCGAGCGCGAATATAGCCCTGTGCGGATAGACTCTCTAATAGCTTTACATGTTCGCCTTTTCGGTTATTAACGACAGGAGCTAATAGCATCTGACGGCTGCCCTCAGGCAGTTCTAGTACCTTATCAACCATCTGGCTGATGGTCTGTGCCGCTAGCGGTTTGCCATGAGTCGGACAACGCGGTTCACCTACACGGGCAAACAGCAGTCTTAAGTAATCGTAGATTTCAGTAATGGTACCCACAGTTGAACGCGGGTTATGAGATGTGGACTTCTGCTCGATAGAAATTGCAGGGCTTAAACCTTCAATATGGTCAACATCAGGCTTTTCCATCAAGCTTAAGAATTGACGCGCATAAGCTGATAATGACTCGACATAACGTCGTTGCCCTTCAGCGTATAGCGTATCAAAAGCAAGAGAAGATTTGCCTGACCCAGATAGTCCAGTGATAACAATTAGCTTGTTACGAGGAATAGTCAGGTTGATGTTTTTAAGATTGTGGGTACGAGCACCACGAACTTCAATATATTCCATCTAGCGTTCAGATCTCAAAGCCGAAAAAAGTGGTTAAGTATCTCACAAAATCGCCACAGGAAACAGACAGAACTGGTTATCAATTGTAGGTGATAATCAAGAGCTCGCTTCTGTACAGACCTTAATCCCTGTGATATTGCGACCTTGAAGAGAGGCAAACATATAACATGGTTTAACTTTGCATCTTTTATTTTTACTTTTGGGCTATTGAAAAACTTCGTGATAAACTGCGCGACTTATTTCAAGTTCACAGATCAGGGCGGGGCATGGCCAACCAGGGACTTTCCAAGACTGAGAAAAAGGTCGCATTTTCTTTAGCCAGTGTATTTGGGCTGCGAATGATGGGCTTGTTTATGATCATGCCTGTATTTGCACTTTACGGGCAGCACTTAGAAGGTTTTTCACCTTTATGGGTGGGTATCGCCATCGGCGCATATGGCTTAACCCAAGCGATTCTACAAATCCCGATGGGGATCTTATCTGATAAATTTGGCCGTAAGCCAATCATTCTCACAGGATTATTGATTTTTGCCTTAGGCAGTTTAGTCGCCGCCAATGCTGAGACGATTTATGGCGTTGTTGCTGGTCGAGCTCTGCAAGGCATGGGGGCAATTGCTGCAGCTGTTCTTGCGCTAGCGGCAGATTTAACTCGCGATGAGCAACGTACCAAGGTGATGGCAATTATCGGTATGTGTATCGGTTTCTCGTTTGCCTTGTCGTTGTTAGTTGGACCCATTGTGGCGCAGCACTTAGGCTTGTCGGGGCTGTTCTTTATGACGGCCGGACTGGCATTGCTAGGGATGTTGATAGTACAGCTGTTAGTGCCGACTCCTGTCGGTCAGGCCCCAAAGGGGGATACGGTCGCCGCGCCTGAAAAGCTTAAACGTATGTTGCTTGACCCGCAGCTATTTAGACTCGACGCCGGAATTTTTATTTTACACTTAGTGCTGACGGCCGTCTTTGTGGCGCTTCCCCTAGATTTAGTCGATGCAGGCCTACCGAAAGAAGAGCACTGGATGCTCTATTTCCCTGCCTTTATGGGGGCATTTTTCTTGATGGTGCCGCTGATTATTATTGGGGTTAAACGCAATAATACTAAAGGCATGTTTCAAGTTGCCCTCATTATTATGATGGTTGCACTGGGCTCGATGGCGATGTTTGCCAATAATTTAGTAGTATTGAGCATTGCCGTGGTGCTGTTCTTTACCGGCTTTAACTACCTAGAAGCTTCATTACCAAGTTTGATTGCTAAGTTTTGTCCCGTTGGTGATAAAGGCTCTGCAATGGGCGTTTATTCGACGAGCCAATTCTTAGGTGCGTTTTGTGGTGGTTTATTGGGCGGTGGCGCCTATCAGCTGGTCGGTGCATCAGGAGTCTTTGCGGTTGCATTAGGCTTAATGTGCCTGTGGTTTTTACTGACCTTCGGCATGAAAAATCCTGTGCTACTCAAGAGTTACACATTGGAAGCGAATGTGACCGATAAACAGAGTGCAGTGACCATGGCTACTGAGTTGTCGGCGTTAGCGGGCGTGTCAGAAGCTATCGTTGTACTCGAAGAAAAAGTGGCTTATTTAAAAGTAGATGACCATTTCGATTTGAGAGAAGCCAGAGCTGTGTTAGGCTCTGTCGATTAGGTAAAATTTAATATACGTTCCAGGAGATTTCAATGGCTAGTCGTGGTGTCAATAAAGTAATTTTGGTCGGTAATTTAGGACAAGATCCTGAAGTACGTTATATGCCTAACGGCAATGCCGTAGCCAATATTACCGTGGCGACAAGTGAGTCTTGGAAAGACCAACAAGGTCAGCAGCAAGAGCGTACTGAATGGCACCGTGTTGTGATGTTCGGCAAACTAGCTGAAATCACTGGTGAGTATTTACGTAAAGGCTCTCAAGTTTACCTTGAAGGCAAGCTACAGACTCGTAAGTGGAAAGACCAAAGTGGTCAAGATCGTTACAGCACTGAAGTCGTTGTCGATCAAAGTGGCAGCATGCAGATGCTGGGTAGCCGTAACCAAAATGCTGGTGCACCAGCACAAGGTGGTAACTCAGGTTATGGTCAGCAGCCACAACAGCAACAAGGTGGTTATGCTCCTAAGCCGCAACAAGCTCCTCAGCAGCAGGGCGGCTATGCACCTAAGCCACAACAGGCTCCAGCTCAGCAAGGTGGTTACCAACAGCAACCACAGCAGCAAGCGCCTCAGCAAGGTGGTTATGCACCTAAGCCACAATCAGCTCCAGCTCCGCAGCAAGCGCCACAACAGCGCCCAGCTCCGCAGCCACAGCAGAACTTCACTCCAGATTTGGATGATGGCTGGGACGACGATATCCCGTTCTAGATCCCAGTTATTATAGTTATGTAAGATTAACTAGTATAAGTAACCTAAACCCAGTCATTTGATTGGGTTTTTCTTTTTCTGACACTTTGATTTTAATTCGATAGTATCACCAAATGTATTGGCAAGAGTTGGTGGGAGATAGAGGTAGAATGGCGATGGAAGCAACGGTTAAAGAGGTACTTGAATTCTATAGTAACTTTTCGTTCCGATAGACTCCAAGTACCTTGAGAAATTAATTAAAAATTAGCAAGATAGGCGATATTTTTTTAACTTTCTGTATAGGGTAGCGACGCCAATGCCTAGCTCTTTTGCTACTAGCTTGCGGTTCCCTAATCTATTGATGCTATCTTCAATTTTAATTCTCTCCATCTCCTCAAGACTCACGTTATCATCATTAATACTCACCATAGGTGTGCAGCTCTCTTGTGGAGTATCAAAATAGGGCGGCAATAAGTCGATATCAATTTGGTCGCCACTGGGGACGATGTTCACTAGATATTCAACGAGGTTGCTTAGCTCGCGAATATTTCCCGGCCAGTGGTAAGCATTAAGGCTATTAATCACCTCCTCTGTAATACCTGGATAACAGGTACCTATAGCCTGAGAGTGCCTGTCGAGGAAGTAATAGACTAGCAGTTCGATATCGCCTTCTCGCTCTCGTAGAGCGGGTAAATATAGCGGGATCACATTGAGGCGATAATAGAGATCTTCACGAAATTCATTTGCAGCTATCATCTCGGCGAAGTTGCGGTTAGTGGCTGAAATAATACGAATATTTACAGGGGTAGAGGCATTAGAACCCAGTGGCATCACCTCTCTTTCCTCTAGCACTCGTAGCAACTTAGACTGCAGTGTCATCGACATATCGCCAATTTCATCAAGGAACAGAGTGCCATTGTTGGCCGCCTGAATTAAGCCAACCTTGCCCTTGGTAAGCGCGCCGGTAAAGGCACCTTTTACATAACCAAACAGCTCACTTTCAAGTAATTGCTCTGGAATGGCAGCACAGTTAATAGCGACAAAATTCTGTTCACTGCGATCACTGTATTTATGGATAGCCTGGGCAAACACCTCTTTACCGGTGCCACTCTCACCACTGATTAAGATACTCGATGGACTCTTAGCGACCCGCGCAATTAAGGTTTTCAATTGCAGCATCTTATTCGATTCACCAATAATATTGGAAAATGGACTCGCTGGTGTGTCATCGGCAGTGATAGAGGTGTTGGGTTGATGGAAGGACATCAAAAACAGCTGTTTATTGGCGATAACATGAAATTGACCAACCACTAACTCTTGGCATTCACCTAAGGTGACTATGTGTTGCTCCGGTCCTTTTAATTTATTGTTATGGGGTAATAAGGGCTGGATATTGACTTCAATAAGCGCTAGTTCACTGTGACTGATATTCAATATGTCCAAAGCTTGAGGATTACCATGAAGTACACGGTTAGCATCGTCAAGTACCAGTACACCTTGATCCATATTGTTGATCAGGTTAGAAAAAACCTCATCGAGATTAGATCCATTCTTCTTCGCCTCAGAAACTTTGATAACAACGAGCTGGGAAATATGCTCAATATAATCAAGAAACAGCTGAATATTATTTTTAATTCTGTCACCAGACTCTTGATTAAACGCCACCAAGCTGACCACCCCTATGCAGCGGTCATCGAGCATAATAGGTACGCCAAGAAAGGCGGTTTCGCGGCAATTATCATGGTTGGAACAGCCTTCACATATAGGATCTGAACGCGTTTTTACCACCACTTTGCTCTGCTTAGTTTCAATAATATATCTGAAAATCCGCGAGCTATTATTGAGCTTTTTACCTAAAGACTTATTGTAGGGACCAGTACCCGCAATACGCACAAGATCAGCATCTACGACTTCAGCATCGAGCTGCAGCACCGTGGATAGTTTCTCCGTGAATTGTATTATAGTCGGCTGAAGCCTCATTAATTCAGACATATAGGTAGTATTCAATGCTGTGTTCTTATTTTTATTTATAGGGCTATCTATATTAATGATTTGCTCCTTATTTGTTGTGACCTAGAATAAGTTTGATATGTGTAGTTTTTTCTTTGCGCTGTAATGTTAGCCAAGTCACATAAGCATATCAGAATGATAATTTCTTAATGCTGACTATCATTCTCATCGCTATCAATGATAGTAGTCTCCCCCTGTTTTTCTCTCGCTATTTTCTGCGCAAATAACAAAAGGCCTTAATTAACAGTTGGTTATGCTTGCGTTTAATTTTTGGCACCCTATTTGCTTTATCGATAAGTAACTAGAATTACCTTTCTAAAATTCCAGTAAACCGCTCCTTATCTATAAGCACAAATGACAAAAATACAGCAATAGGAATAATAATGAAAAGCATCAATAGCCTTATCAAGGAAATCAATGAACTTGAATCTCAGTTAGATCAAAAAGACTTTCTGTTGACCTGGGAGCAAACTCCTGCCGAGCTAGAACGCGTTCTTAAGACTGCTAAAGTGTTAAAGACTATGCGTGCAGAAAATATTGCAACCAACGTATTTAACAATGGTCTTGGCATCTCACTATTTAGAGATAACTCAACTCGTACTCGTTTCTCGTACGCTTCAGCTATCAACATGCTAGGTCTTGCTCAACAAGATTTAGATGAAGGTAAGTCTCAAATTGCTCACGGTGAAACAGTACGTGAAACGGCCAACATGATCTCATTCTGTGCCGATGCAATCGGTATCCGTGATGACATGTACTTAGGTGCGGGTAACGCTTACATGCGTGAAGTGGGTGAAGCACTAGATGACGGTGTTAAAGAAGGCGTACTGCCAAGTCGCCCAGCACTAATTAACCTGCAGTGTGACATTGATCACCCTACTCAGTCAATGGCAGATCTAGCTTGGCTTGAAGAGCACTTTGGTGACCTTAAAGAGCTTAAAGGTAAGAAGATTGCTATGACTTGGGCATACTCTCCAAGCTACGGTAAGCCACTTTCAGTACCACAAGGCATCATCGGTCTTATGACTCGCTTCGGTATGGACGTAACTCTTGCTCACCCAGAAGGTTATGACTTAATCCCTGAAGTTGTTGAAGAAGCGAAGAAAAATGCAGTTGCATCTGGTGGTAGCTTCACTCAAGTAGACACAATGGCAGAAGCGTTTGAAGGCGCTGACATCGTTTACCCTAAGTCTTGGGCTCCTTACCAGGTTATGGGCAAGCGTACAGAACTTTTACGTGCCAATGACGAAGCTGGTCTTAAATCATTAGAGCAAGAGTGTCTTGCACAAAATGCTAAGCACAAAGATTGGCATTGTACCGAAGAGATGATGAAGAAGACCAAGAAAGGCGAAGCACTATACATGCATTGTCTACCTGCTGATATCACAGGTGTTTCTTGTAAAGAAGGTGAAGTTGAAGAGGCAGTATTTGAAAAGTACCGTATCGCAACTTACAAAGAAGCAAGCTGGAAGCCATATATCATCGCTTCTATGATCCTTAACCGCAAGTATGCTAACCCAGGAACTATCCTGCAGCAGCTACTTGATGATGACAAAAAACGAGTGAAATAACCTCACTCTAAGTTCTTCTGACTCTTGTTTCAAGCAAGAGTATCGGGGGCAGGTTCTGCCCCTCTATCAGTTTCGTTTGTGAGGTATGCCCGTGTCTACATTCTCTCTTAATATGGAGATAGCTGATAACCGTCATTTCAATGGTCAACTGTCTCCTCTTTTTACTGTTGAAGAAGCGAAAAAAGCCCTTGCTTTTCATAGCAGTATTGATGGCTATAAGCCAACACCCCTTTTGTCTCTTGATTGTCTAGCCGAAGAGTTTGGTATCGGTAAGATCTTAGTTAAAGATGAATCACACCGCTTTGGTCTGAATGCTTTCAAAATGTTGGGTGGTGCCTATGCTATTGCACTTCTACTTTGCGATAAGTTCAAGCTTGATATCAATGCATTTGATTTTGACAAGCTAAAAAATGAGATCACAGAGAAGATGACCTTTGCCACAGCGACTGATGGAAACCATGGTCGTGGTGTTGCATGGGCTGCTAAGAAGCTAGGTCAAAACGCCGTTGTTTATATGCCAAAAGGTTCAGCCGAAGAGCGTGTCAATAACATTAAAGCACTCGGCGCCGAATGTATTGTTACTGATATGAACTATGACGATACCGTGCGTTTAGTGCTAAAAACAGCCAACGAAAATGGCTGGAAAGTTATTCAAGATACAGCCTGGGAAGGCTATGAAGAGATCCCGACTTGGATCTCTCAGGGATACACTGCGATGGTAATTGAGGCAGTGATGCAACTGGAAGAACATAGCGTTAAAGCACCGACCCATGTGCTACTTCAGGCGGGTGTTGGAGCTCTGGCAAGTGGCGCATTAGGTTACCTCACCAATGTTTACGGTGCCGATAACCTACATTCAATCATCGTTGAGCCTGCTAAGGCGGACTGCATGTATCGCTCAAGCCTCACCGAAAAAGGCGAGATCGTTAATGTCGATGGTGATCTAGATACCATTATGGCTGGACTTGCCTGTGGTGAGCCTACGACGATTGGCTGGCCTGTAATGCGTGATTGCACTACTCAGTTTGTCTCATGTGATGATGAGGTTGCTGCTTTAGGTATGCGCGTTCTCGGTAATCCACTAGGGAATGACCCTCGAATCATATCAGGTGAATCTGGTGCGGTCGGCTTAGGTATGTTAGCTGCCATCCACTTCCATGAAGATAAAGATGTTCTGATGAAAAAGGTCGGTTTGAACAAAGACTCTGTGGTGCTGCTTATTAACACCGAGGGTGATACTGACGCCAAGAATTATAGAGAAGTTGTTTGGGAAGGTAAGTACCCAACAACAGCTAAATAACCCAATGTGAACCCCATAGTCATCTTGTCAAGAACTCAGGCTTAGGACGTTCACACATTACTATTCCCAGCGTTTTAAAGGCGCTGTTGAAGGAGAAATATAATGGCAATTCCTTTCAATGAAGTATTAGCAAAAGCAGAATCATACAAAGCTGATATGACTAAATTCCTACGTGACATGATCGCTATTCCAAGCGAAAGCTGTGACGAAGAGAAAGTTGTTTTACGTATTAAAGAAGAGATGGAAAAAGTGGGTTTCGACAAAGTTGAAATCGATCCAATGGGCAACGTACTAGGTTACGTTGGTCACGGTCCACACCTTATCGCTATGGATGCACACATCGATACTGTTGGTGTGGGCAACCTAGATAACTGGGATTTTGATCCTTACTTAGGTATGGAAGATGATGAAGTGATCGGTGGTCGCGGTACTTCAGACCAGTCTGGTGGTATGGCTTCAATGGTTTATGCAGGTAAGATCATCAAGGACCTAGGTCTTGAAGATGAGTACACACTACTTGTGACTGGTACCGTTCAGGAAGAAGATTGTGATGGTCTTTGCTGGCAGTACATTATTGAAGAAAGCAAGATCCGTCCAGAGTTCGTCGTTTCTACTGAGCCAACTGATTGTCAAATCTACCGCGGTCAACGTGGTCGTATGGAAATCCGTATCGACGTTCCAGGGATCAGCTGTCACGGCAGTGCTCCTGAGCGTGGCGACAACGCTATCTTCAAAATGGGCCACATCCTTGGTGAACTTGAGCAGTTAGCTGGCAACTTAGGCGATGATGCTTTCCTAGGTAAAGGTACATTGACTGTATCTGAAATCTTCTACACCTCTCCAAGCCGTTGTGCTGTTGCAGATAGCTGTGCAGTGTCTATCGACCGTCGTCTTACTTGGGGCGAAACTTGGGAAGGCGCACTAGATGAAATTCGCGCTCTACCTGCTGTTAAGAAAGCGGGTGGTGTTGTATCTATGTACGAATACAACCGTCCTGCTTACACCGGTCTTGTTTACCCAACTGAGTGTTACTTCCCAACTTGGAAGATTGAAGAAGAGCATGTTGCAACTAAGACACTAGAAGCGTCTTTTGAACTGCTATTTGACAAGAAGCCTACTGTTGATAAGTGGACTTTCTCTACTAACGGCGTATCTATCATGGGTCGTCACGGTATCCCAGTGATCGGTTTCGGTCCTGGTAAAGAGCCAGAGGCTCACGCACCAAACGAGAAGACTTGGAAAGATCACCTTGTGACTTGTGCTGCAATGTACGCAGTGATCCCACAGATGTATCTAGCTCAGCTTAAGAAGTAATAAGACTGCACCCTGAGGGCCAACTCCCAGCCCTTAGGGTGATTTCCACCACTCTTTACCCTGATCTGATTCAAGCATTTTCTTTTTTTTCAGTAGCAACACTTTTTGTTTTATTCATCTTTTTCATAGTTTTACTTACTCTTTAAGTACTTTTTCAACACTATTTATTTAAACATTATTTTAGTTTCAGGAGCACATCATGGGGTCAAAATCTACACTCATTATTAACGGCACCCTTGTCGACGCCCAGAAACAGTCACAGCAACAACTGCTCATTATTGATGGCAAAATTGCAGCCGTCGACAAGGTGATCACTGATTACCCCGTTGATACCGAGGTTATAGACGCATCAGGTCTTTATGTGATGCCTGGTGGTATCGATGTACACACCCATTTTAATATCGATGTGGGCATCGCTCGTAGTGTCGATGATTTTTATACCGGGACTCGCTCTGCGGCCTGCGGTGGCACCACCATGATTATCGATCATATGGGCTTTGGACCGAAAGGTTGCGATCTTTTTCACCAGCTTAAGGTCTATAAAGGGTTTGCTAAAGACAAGGCGGTAATCGATTACAGCTTTCATGGGGTGATCCAACATATCAATGATGAAGTTATCGAAGATATGCATGCCATGGTACATCGTGAGGGGATCTCAAGTTTTAAACTTTATCTGACTTATAATTATAAGCTCGATGACACGGGTGCCTTGCAGGCCCTTAATCGCCTCAACCAAGTTCAAGCCTTAACTGCTGTGCATCCCGAAAATGATGCGGCTATCGCTTTAAAACGCAGCCAACTAATAAAAGCAGGTAAAACCTCAGCTAAATATCATGCGATCAGTCGTCCATTAGAGTGTGAAGCTGAAGCGATTGCTCGGATGATTAATTTGGCAAAACTTGCCGATGATGCGCCGCTTTATATTGTTCATCTCTCCAATGGTCTAGGGCTGGATTATATCCGCTTGGCAAAGCAGAATCAGCAAGCAGTATGGAGCGAAACGTGCCCACAATACCTACTTCTTGATGACAAGCTTTATGAAAATGAGGATGGTGCTAAATATTTAATGAGCCCACCACTTAGGCCCAAGGCTGAGCTAGAGAAACTCTGGCAAGGCGTCGAAGATGGCAGCATAGATACGGTTGCGACTGACCACTGTGCTTTTTCCTATAAAGAGCAAAAAGTATCAGGTAATGATGACTTTTCTGTTTGCCCAAATGGCATGCCAGGAGTTGAAACCCGTATGCCGCTGCTGTTTTCAGAGGGAGTGATGTCGGGAAGAATTACCCCAGAAAAATTCGTTGAAATAACTAGCTTTAAACCTGCAAAACTGTTCGGCCTTTATCCACAAAAAGGCTGCCTTCTACCCGGTTCCGATGCGGATATTGTGTTATTCAATCCGGAACTTAAGGTCCATATCAGTCATGAAAACCTACATGACAATAGTGACTATACCCCTTATGAATCACACCAAGTGAACGGATGGCCCGTCATGACTATCAGTCGTGGAGAAGTCGTGGCATGTAATGGTGAGTTTCTCGGGAAAGCCGGTGCTGGTCAATTTGTGCATCGTTTGCCATTCGATAAAAACAAAATCTAATTAGTCATTATCTGTCATCTCTATCACTTAGCAAAGAATGAATTAAAGTAGAGCTAAGTGACAGAAAATTAAGGAATATCTATGAAACCTATTGCTGTTGTTGCCCTTGGTGGTAACGCCTTACTACGTCGTGGCGATGCCCCGAGTTTTCAAAATCAATTGGCTAATATCAAGATCGCTGCAGTGGCTATCGCCGAAATCGCCAAAGAATACCGTGTGGCGATTGTTCATGGTAATGGACCGCAAGTGGGTTTGATTTCATTGCAAAATTTGTCCTATAAAGACGTTGCTCCTTACCCGCTAGATGTATTGGGCGCCGAAAGTGAGGGGATGATTGGCTATATGCTGGCCCAAGAGCTGCAAAATGTGATGCCTCACAGTGAGGTCTCTACTATTTTGACCCGCATCGAAGTCGACTCACAAGATCCTAGCATGTTGGATCCGACCAAGTTTGTAGGCCCTGTATATAATGAAGATGAGGCAGGTCTCTTAGCCGAAGCCAATAACTGGATCATGAAACGCGACGGTGATTATGTTCGCCGTGTGGTACCGTCACCAAAGCCGATGAGCATATTGGATCGTTCTTCTATCAACACCCTGTTGGGTTCTGGCCATATTGTTATCTGTTGTGGCGGTGGTGGTATTCCTGTGTGCAAGAGTGATCATGGCTATATCGGCGTCGAAGGTGTTATTGATAAAGATCTGTCTGCTACCTTGCTTGCCAAGCAATTGAAAGCCGATAAATTGCTGATCCTTACCGATGCTGATGCCGTTTACCTTGATTGGGGCACTGAAAATCAAAGGGCACTGCACCGTACAACACCAGAAGAGTTGAGTCAGTACAGCTTTGCTGCAGGCTCCATGGGGCCAAAAGTTGAAGCGGTTACCGACTTTGCTTTGTCGGGTGGCAAAGCCTATATCGGTGCGCTTGAGCATGGACTCGATGTATTAGCAGAGCGTTCAGGAACCTGCGTTAGCCTTATGAAGGCAGCTTGTCACTTGAAAGTTTAAGCTAACCAACAGCGCTAGCATCTGTAAGGATGCTAGCCTTTAAATGAAGTTAGATTCTATTTTTAGCTCATAGCTCATCTGTTATTCCCCCCAATGAAGCCCGCCTCTACATTGAGATCAATTATCAGCCTCTTGTTCAAAGTAGAACTGCACCACTAATTTCAGTATACCCAGCCTCCATATACGATACTTCTGCGATAAGCCGCAAGTACACTCCCAGTCGGAACGACAATGTCCTACATGCCCCCTCAGTCACAAGACATTTATTATTAATGTTAGTGACACTCCTTGTCTTTTTAAGTGCTTATACCAATTGCATTAAATATTTAATCAATTCAGAAGCGCTCAAGCTTTTCAATTCAAGGCGCATGGACGACAGAATGGTTATTCCCTTGTGAGTCGATGCAAAGCAGAAGTGGAATGCTTGAGCGCTTCCCACAGGGTGGCTGATGTTAAAAGCAAGTGGCAAAGCACTGCATGCTGCGCCGGAAACTCTTGATATAGAATAACTATTAGCTTCAAGTTCCCAGCTTGACTTCAGCGCTTTGAATTCCCACTGAATGAACAGATACTTAATGCAATTGGTATTATAGAGCTGTCTAAGTCGTCCTTGGCGCTAGCATCCACCTTTATTCCAGTTAAATGTCTGTTGAAACAGCGGCTGCAGGGCAGTAGTGATTGGCTGCAGGATAACGGGATAGTCATGGATAATAAGGGGTAGTAAGGGATTGCAGAATGTCAGCCACTAAAAAAGCCAGCTCAGTTTAATCAACTGAACTGGCTTTATCTTTTCTTAAAGCTTACTACTTGAAGCTATTCGTTTTGGGCCTTACAGCGATAAGGTTACTCCTCAATAAACTTATGTTTGATCTGGCTGCGACGCTCTTGAGTTTTAAACTGATTAAAGCGTGGTAGTAACTTATCCCAGTCGATAATGTGACTATCAATTTCAGGGCCATCGATACAGGCGTGTTTGCGCACTAGCTTGCCATTCTCCATGACCGGCACCATACAGGCACCGCACATACCCGTGGCATCGACCATGATGGCGTTTAAGCTTGCAACAGTAGGCACTTTATAGCCTAAAGTCTGATCGCTGACGGCACGCATCATCATAGGTGGGCCGATGGTGACGACTTCTGCTATCGGTTCACCTTTTCCATCTCGATGGTTTTCAAGCATGCCTTCAAGCGGCGTAGTCACAAAGCCCTTGATACCGAAGCTGCCATCGTTACTGGCGTAGATCACCTCAAACTGCTCGCCGTATTGCGCCCGAAGTACCTCAACCTTGTCACCTTCATCAGTCCAGAAGCGTTGCTCGATGCCTCTGAAGCCGGAGATTAAAGTGACCTTGTTACCTAACTCTAAGTGAGCTCGCATGATGGGGTGTACTGCGGGTAGGCCTACGCCACCTGCAGCAAACACCACTCGCTTTTCTTCATGCTGCTTCACATGGCTAGGTTGACCCAGTGGGCCAGCGATAGCGGTGAAGCAGTCGCCTTCCTGCATCTGGTTGATAAGGTTTGAGCTGCTACCCAGACCTTGTATCACTAGAACGATAGTCCCTTTATCTGCATCCCAGTCGGCAAGTGTCAGTGGGATAAGCTCGCCTTTCTCGGTCGCGAGTACCCGCACAAACTGTCCAGCTTTGGCTGAGCGCGCAATAAAGGGCGCATTGATAGTGAACTCGACAATCTCGTCGGTTAACTGACGACGACCGACGATCTTAGATGGCATCTGACCAATATCGGTATAGGCTTTCGCCGCTGCGACCATGGTTTGGATCTCTTTAGGATTGAAATCCAAGCTCTTGATGATCTCTTTCGCTGCTGCCTGACCATCTCCAGCGGCTTTAATCGCCGTTGAGCCACCACGGGTAGCATCACCGCCACTGTAAATGCCAGCAAGTGAGGTCTCTTGCGAGTCCTTCTTGACCACTAATGTGCCCCATTTAGAGGTTTCAAGTTGTGGCTCGGCATCTTTAACAATGGGGTTAGAGTCGTTACCCAGCGCCATAATGGCAAGGTCTATCTTCATTCGCTCAGTTTCACCGGTGCGCTGCGGACGACAGCGTCCCGATGCATCGGGCTCACCCAATGTCATCAGATCAAGCGTTGCACTGGACAGAACATGGTTTTTATCGCCATGGAACTCACTTGGTGAGCAGAGCTCTTTAACCACGATGCCCTCCTCGAGAGCATGGTGTAGCTCCTCGACACGTGCCGGCATCTGATCTTTAGTACGGCGATAGACGATGGTGACATTAGCGCCTAAACGGCAAGCGGTACGCGCGGCATCCATAGCGGTATTACCACCACCGATAATCACCACCTCTTTACCGTCAACATCCGGAAGCGGTGTCTCATAATCGTCTTTGTGAGCCTGCATCAAGTTGACGCGAGTTAGAAACTCGTTAGCTGACATAATGTTATTGAGATGCTCACCGGGCACATTCATAAAGCGCGGTAGACCTGCGCCTGTACCAACAAACACGCGGGCAAAGCCTGCACGCTTAAGATCGGCAAAGGTTGCGGTTTTACCCGCGATATAGTTAGTCACAAATTGTCCGCCAAGGGCTTTAATCTTGGCGACGACGTCATCAATTAACTGGTTCGGTAGACGGAACTCAGGAATACCGTAACGCAGCACGCCGCCTAAGGCGTGGAAGGCTTCAAATACGGTTACCGGATGCCCCGCGCTGGCCAGCAGGTAGGCGTTGATAAGCCCTGATGGGCCAGAGCCTATGATGGCGATAGGTGGCTTGTTAGCCGCGACCCAAGGGTTAACCATGCACTCTTGGGGGAGGTCGGTGCCTAACTCACGCTCACGCTGAGGCAGGAACCACTCGAGTTGTCCTATCTCAATTGGACGCTCGTTGTGGGTACACACACCTTGGCACTGCAGCTCTTGCGGGCAGACTCGGCCGGTCATATTCGGTAGCGGATTGGCTTCGCGAATGAGATCAAATGCGGCTCTGAGCTTTCCTTCTCCCATCAGGTTTAATACCTCGGGGATATGGATCTTAACCGGGCAGCCGCCATCACTCTCGGCCTGCTCTTCGCCTTTATCGTTGCACACCGGAACACCGATCTCACAGGGTCTGTCTTCACACTGCTTATCACGAATAACTTCTAGCCAGACAAATAGCTCCACTTCACGCAGGCTATAACCTAGCCCCATATAGCCAAGGTAGCCTTGGGTTACGAGGTCAAAGTCACGGCGTCGCTCCTCGGCTGGGCGCACATAAGGCGGAATATTGTTCTTGCCTGGCCAGCCTTCTGACAAACCTTTGAACATAGGGTAGCGATCACTTAGGTGCTGATCGATACCTTGAATAAAGGTGCGTTTCTGCTTTAGCGGAATTCGCCATAGATAGCGCTGCAACGAGACACTAAGATCATTATCTTGTAGCAGCAGCTCCCATAACTTAGTTGTAAAGGCCGCGTTTAACTTGCCATTTTTCATGGTTTGACGAATAGCTTGCATGCTGTCATCAATCACCATCTGCTGGAAGCGTTGGGGATCTTGCTCCATCTTCTGCATCAGCAAGTCACGCTGGGATTGCGATAAAGAAACAGTCATAGTTACACTCCTGCAGTTGCTGGTGCGTTAAAGTGAATGATCTCGGCATCGCATTCATCGACGATACGCTTGGCTCTTCTAACAAGATCATCCGTTAGCGCGACACTGTCGACAGCTCCAGGGATCACCTGAGCAACCACTTTAGCTTCACCGTTACAGATAATGGTGGTTTTTTCGAATAGCTCACTCACCTGTTGGTAGCAAGATTTGCAATCGTTACACTCGGCTTGCTCCTCTTCGCTGATAACAACGATAGGCTGATTGCCGCCTGCAGCAGGCGCATCATTTGCGCTGCTATCTAGCTGAGTCACTGGGATACGATTGCCTGCAGCAAGAGCGCTGGAAGAGACTGTATCAGCGGTCATGGCAAGTTCAGCTAGGCCGTTAGCCATGCTGTCGATAGCGATCTCTTTCTCATCCATAGCTTGCTCGTAGCGTTGACGCCATTGCTCAAGTTGCTGCTGGTAGCTAAGCTCAACCTGCTTCATATGTTGGCCACTTAGGTACTGCAGCATCTTCCAGTTACGAAGGCGCTCTTCACAAAGGGCGACGAGGGAATCGACTATGCCTAGCTGGATAAGGTGCTGCTGCTTATCTGTAGCCCAGATCACTGGAGTCTTACCCGCACGCTCTGATTTGCTGAGCTTAAGGTATTCAGCGACCTCAACAACATCATCGCTTTCGCTAACGACTCTGAACTGCTTCTTGAAACGTCCCTCAAATAGGGCGAAATCGGCTGGGGTAAACGGCACCTGCTTAAGCTGCGTCATGCCATCGCTATCGACGTAAGTGATAGTTTGGGTTGCCCAGTCTTGGTCTCCCTCAGGGTTTCCGTCTAGTGAGAAGCGCTCGGCTAAGGTTTCACCCTTGCGTGGGTCGTGGATAAATACCGGGTTCATGCGGCTCTCAACTGCTAAGCGAGAGTGGCGTGTACTAGCATCATCGGCGATACCGTGTTCACCCATACAGGGGGTGTAAACATCTAGCAATGCAGGCGCACCTTGATAGTTTACATACTCTATTAGGCTCGACATAAAGTGACCCTGCAGCGCAGTAGAGGTTTGAATAACCATCACTTTCGGGTGGAAGCTGGCGATAATACCTAGCTCTTTCCGCACCTCTTGCTTACCGCTGTGAGCTTTACCAACACGGCTCAAGTCAGAGTCCTGTCCGGTAAAGCTTGATGTTGAAGCCTGGCCACCGGTATTTGAGTAACTACCAGTATTGAGTACAAGCACTTTAATCGGAGTCGATGTAGTCAGTAGGCGAGATAACGCGCCAAAACCGATATCGTAGGTGGCACCATCACCACCAACACTAAATACCGTTGGAAGTAGGGCAAGCTCACTGTCGCTAAGACCTGCCCACTCAAGGTAGCGAAGCTGTTTGTCATGAACTTCAGGATCATATTGATCGTTAATATCTAGCTTGGCACTACGAACCGCTTTAATTTGCGCAAGCTGGTTGACAACTTCACCCTCAAACAAGCCTTTAGCGATAGCTGGCGTGTCTTGGAACAAGCTGTTGATCCATGGATCTTGGTACGGGTTTGATGGGAAGGTCGATGCATAAACACTACTACAACCTGTAGCATTAGCGATCAGTGCATCCGAAGGACCTTTGCCCGTTGGCCCCTGCTCAAATAGATAGAGACGCTTATCTAGCTGGGCGATAGTTTGCTCGATACGCGCTAAGCGCTGTGGATCGCTGTTATCTGTAGCATTATCGGCCAGAAGGCTAGCTTTCTTAGCCTCTAGTTGCTCAAGTAACTCCTCAAGCTGAACGATATGTGCCTTATAGCGCTGCTGCTGTAGCGCGCGGTTAATCGAAGTCACTAGACGAAGTGCGGTTACCTCGCCACAACCACGACAGGCACCATGGCCCGAGCTCATGGCGTAGTAGTTATTGCGATCGAGTAGTAGTCGCTTGGCTTCACTCGCATTTTGGGTTGCCTGCTCGAGGAAGCGAATTGGCGTATTGGGTAGCTCGGCCAAGGTATCGAAGTGCTGCTGAATTTCATTGCATAGCTCTGTAGTTTGGCGCACTTTTGATAGCGACTTAGGGCCACATACATCGACACACTCCATACAGCCAGTACACTTGCTCGGATCGACCGCTAGGCTAAATAACCCGCCAGAGCCTGGAATATCATTTTCCATCGCGTCGAAAAATGGCTTAGTGAAACTCATAGGCATAGTTTCAAGTACTACGCACATACCGGCGATATGCTTAACAGCTGGACCGCTAAAGGCCATCTTATCGACAACGGTTGCTACAATTTGTGGCAACGAAGCTGACTCGCCTTTAGCAAGGTTGCGGTAGTGATGACGAATACCGTCACAGATAGGTTGGATCTGTGATTTCGCCTGCTCAAGCTGCGCGGGTGGGATCTCTAGCTTGTTAAGGGCGTGGGTCAGTAGGTCGTGTAGCTCATAGATCCCGTTCGGGATCGCACCATCTGGACAGGCAATCGTACACTCCATACAGCCGGTACAGCTATCTGGATCAAACTTAGGCACATTGAGGCGGAACAGTCCCTTATCTTTAGTAATCGCACTTGAAGGCGGGATAAACATACCTGAACCTGGAATGACAGGTGCATCACCGATAGTGCCATCGGCGTATTTCTTACCGGCGATATTGTCGAAGTAGCTCTGGTCAAATAGGCCACAACTTGCCTGAGTTGATCGCTTCTGTTGTTTAGAGATGACGGTTGATGCTGCAGACTTATCTTCAAAATCAGCATAGTTAACGGCCTGAGTCGCCTCGATACCATCGTTGATCACCGCCATATTACCGGCAACAATCTTCTCGCCCTTAGCACCAAACTTCTTGTTGATCTGCTTCTCGATACGCTCAAGCATCTGCAGTGGATCGGTGTCACCTGTCACCTGATCGGCATGGCCTGATAGTGCACCAATAAAGGCGATACCCATCATACGGATCTCAAGATCAGGTGTCGGTGCATGCTTACGTGCTACTTCAAAAGCATCGACAATATAGAAGTGGATGTTGTTTTCACGAATATACTGACGGGCACTCGCTGGGAGTTCTTGCCATACCTGCTCTGGGGTATGGTGGGTTTGCAGGATAAAGGTACCATTTTTTTGCAGACCAGCTAGCGGGTTGGTATGCATAAATACTTTATGATCAGGCGATAACACCACCTCAACCTGTTTGAGCTCGGCGTTGGTCAGCTTGATTGGATCGGGAGACAGCGTGATAAAGAAGTTGGTGGGTGCGCCACTCTTCTCTGAGCCATATTTTGGCATCGATTTAGAGTGTAAGCCCAGTGCGCCAGATAGAATATCGGTGAGCAGTTTACCCGTTGCGATCGTGCCGTAGCCACCGACAGAGTGGAAGCGGATACGTATGGCGCTATCGGGTAGAAGGTTTGGATTTTCACCCACCTCCAGTGCCATTAGTTCTGTGCTTGGGTAAGCTTGGCGTAAACGGTTTTGTACCCGCTCTAGCTCACCCGTTGCCGCGTCATCGAAAAAGGTGGTGCCAACATAGAAGAACGGCTTAGTTGCCTTGGCGTACATGTTATCAAATACAGCAATCAAGTGAGATGGCTGAAGATCGTGACCACCTAGACCAAATATACCTGTGCTGAGCTGAGGCAGTTTCTTAAGCGGCATAATACCTGGGTGACGCATTTCATCGGCATTTTCACGGGCCTTCATTAGTGAGCGTGACACGCTCTCTGTTAAGCGAGTCTCGTCACAGCGCTCAAGTACGGTAACTGACTTTTTGCCTGCAAGTTTTTCAATTAACTTGGCTTCTGGGAATGGATAGAGCTGCTTAAGTGATAGTACGCCCACCTTTTTGCCTTGGTCGCGCAGGTAACTGGCAACGGCTTCGGCGTCATCGGTGACAGAACCGAGTCCGATAACGACATGGTCTGCATCTTCACACATAAACTCCATAACAGGCTCATAGTGACGGCCTGTTAATTCGCCATATTCCGCCATCGCTTGTTCGATAAACTGCGGCACATCGCTAAGGAAGTGAGTGCGGTGATCGACAATACCCGCTTGGTAATCTGGCTGATTCTGCACGCCACCCGTTAACCCTGGGTTGTGGGTATCAACCAGTGCTGGTACGCGCTGGCGAGTGTCTTTCTCATAGGCGTTTAACCAAGCGCGGCGCCACTTGTTTTGCAGCTCAGTTGGAACCCACTCTTTTGTTGCTTCAATGAGTTCGCCGCTACTGTCTGTCTCGACCTTATCGCTGTTACTCGCCAGATACGCTTGCAGCTCTGAGCGCTTTTCTGGCCAGAACTCATCTTGATTCAGCTCGATAAAGTGGCCCAGTTGCCATACACGTCCCTTGGCACCATAAAGTAGGCGCTGGGCTTCTGTGGGGGCAGGGATACGATCGCTTGGGTTGCCAAGAAACTGCTTAAGTAGCTCCGGCTCTGGAAGGTATACCTTGCTTTGAATGTGGCTGGTGGCAAAGCCATCCATGGTATTAGCGACTGGAATAAGTGATTGCGCGCTCACTTTATAAGAGATTGCCGCCATATCGGCTGCTTCTTGAGCATTGCTGGCAAATAGCGTGGTGTAACCTGCAGAGAGTAGAGCGTAAACATCATCATGGCCTGCCATCACGTTAAGCGAGTGACGAGAGACCGAGCGTGCAGCAACATGCAGCACAAATCCTGCGGTTTTTTTACCAACAGTGACATAGTGAGACTCTAGCGCGTAGAGAATGCCTTGGCTTGAAGAGGCGTTAGAGATGTACTTACCACCGGTTAAGGCTGCGGCCAATGCACCACTTTGTGCAGAATGTTCACCTTCAGGCTCATAGAAGAAGGGATGTTGATCCCAGATGTTGCAGCCACCTTGGGCGCGAAACTCTTCATAGATTTCGGAAATTTCTGTTGATGGAGTAATGGGGTAACCTATCACACCGCCACAAACATAGTTCATTACGTGGGCGACCGCGCCATTTCCATGGATTACGGTATCTAAACCAGGATATTGCGTAGAAATACATTCTTGTTGCTTATTTTTACTGATTTTTTGCTCAGATGAAGACATAACATGACGTTCCTAAGTTTATTAGGCTAGTTCAGTCGTCTAACATATGTGATCAATTATCTATTTGATCTGCATAAAACGCCGTTGGCGCTAATAAAAAAGACGTCGCTTAGCTCAGGCCTAATGTGGATAGAAATACCTAAAATGTAGGTACATAAAAAGAGGTATTCTTTTGATACTACCTTAGCTTTAGAGAAAGATAATGTGGCGTAGATCACGAATTTAGCCTGAATATACCGAAAAGAATGCTGCTTAAGTGTATGAAAAACAAAAAGAATCATATTGATAGTATTATCGTTGTTAATCTCATTTTGATAGCTGGTTTTATATGATTTTGATAGTGGGATCTAAGCTGTTTTGTTAGGCTAACTTCAGTTAAAAGTTATCTTTATGGCTCCGTGAACGATTGACTAGCTTGCGGTCATTTATGAAATAAATCAGACTTAAAAAATAAATCAGAAATAAATCAGAAATAAATCAGACCAGTCATTATTAATCGCATATTAATTTACCGACTATTATGTTTGTCTATGGTTGAAGTTTGCTATCCCTCGTAAAACCCTTGTTCAAAGTAGAAGTGCATCACCTAAAAGATATTTGCAACTGGTTAACTGACAGATGGTTAAGCTATAAAAAAAGCAGATGCATGAGTGGTAGTGAGCGCTAACTGCGCATTTTTAGGTATAGTAGGGCTTCTAACACGCTGCCATCTATGGAGGAGGCTAATTAATGATACCCATTGTTAATTTTAAGTCATCTGTAACAAGGAAATGCTTCATTAGTTAGTTGGCTAGTGATTTCGTCAGCACTAGATCCATCGCGTATAACCATACAAAAATTAACTTAATTATCGGTAGATGGTCTATTCATAAGAGCCCTTTTTAATTACAGCTGTATATTCTAAGCGCTATTCGGTAGTAACTCATTTTTGAAAATGGCTATAAAAAGTGAGTGAAAACTGGTGTTTTACGCTCGATAAGCTCCCTAAGTTTTGATAAGTTATTGAAATAAAAATATTTAGTAAAATTTTTTAGATGCCTCTAGAGCAAGACGCTCAATTTTGAGGGCTTTATATTGAGTAATTAATTTTCAGTTATATTATTTTTTGTTTGTTAACAGCGGGTTAGCTTGGCTGATTGCTACTGAGTTGTAATTTTAACCGGAATATTATTGAGCCGCTATTCAATAAGCTGTTATGTTTTTTACTAGTTTCGCAACAAGGAATTAGATTATGAATAAAATAATTCTAGTAGCTTTATCTTTAACATTGATTTTAATTGGCTGTAAGTCCACATATGAGCCGTCATATGTTGGGGCTATTATTGAAGTTAAAGAGTCAGAGTTAAATAATTATTGGGTTCGAGATCCAACCAAAATAAAAATGCTGTCAAGACGCCCCGATTGGTTACCAAAAGGAGAAGGAAAAGGAACATATTCTATCGTCATTGATTCAAATGGTAATGAAATCACTAAAGAGTTGGTTAGCTCTACTCCTGATGGGTGGATGACTCAAAAACACTTAAATAAGATACCTAAAATAAAATATAAGCCTTCTCAGTTAAACGCACAAAAGACACCAGTTAAAGTTCAAATGTCATTTGAAGTTAAGCGTATGGGGTAGTCAAAACATAACAAGCAAATTAATCAGAACAAAAAACAGTTGGCTTTTGCTCTTTCGTCGCTATTTTAGCCAATAAGTTTTTTGCCCATTATTACGACGTTAACTTTCTAGGAGGTTTTATGGCTTGGAAATGTCAAAACTGTAGTACCGAGATCGAAGAAACTAGCTTTGAAGTTTGTTGGAACTGTGGCTGTGAGAGAGGACAGGAAAAACTATCTGAATCCCAAAGCCAAGTTTTGGAGTGCCTGCGTTGTGAGTCTCCCATGATCAAGCTGGGTTCCAAAGAGTTCCATGAAGGGACTCGTTGGGGCGCATTGGGCAATATCGGAGAGTTGTTTGTAGATAAACAGGCTCTTGATATGTACGCTTGTGAGTCATGCGGCAAGGTTGAATTCTTTTTGCCCGGAGCAGGCGACAGTTAACAAGGCACCGTCGGCGAACTTCAACTTGGTTGGCTGCGCTGTACCTCGCAGATTTTAGCCAATCAAGTTGCTCCCGCTGAGTTGGGGATTATGTGTATTAGAGTTATCATCAAAACAAGGAGTTAATATGTCTAATAATTGGCAATGTCCCAAATGTGATTGCAGGGATTATGATACGGATACAATTGCAACTACAGGTAGTGGTTGGTCTAAGATATTTGATATGCAAAATCGAAAATTCACAGCTGTAATATGTTCTAATTGTACTTATACAGAATTTTACCGGGGTAAAACTAGTACTTTGGGTAATATTTTCGACTTGTTCACTAATTAGTCAATACACATAAAAAATGACTATGGCGTCAATAGTTTATTTGCACAAGTATTCTCATCCCACATGGTGTCATCTCTGAAAAATAGATAGAAAAAGCTAGGGCAACCATGTCTTTTTTGATTTAGACCATCCTCTTGTTCAAAGTAGAAGTGCATCACCAAAAGATATTTGCAACTGGTTAACTGACAGATGGTTAAGCTATAAAAAAAAGATGAGCCAGAAGTTTATCTTCTGGCTCATCGGTTTTTGCTGGAATGCTTAAGTATGAAGTAGTAGTGAGTACTAACTTTGCATTTCTAGTTGCAGTAGGGCTTCTAACACGCTGCCTCCAATGGCGCGGGCCTTATCGGAGACACTAAGGTGATCGGCGTCCTCACCTCTTGGGTCGATATCACCAATCTTTAATCCTTCATATACTTCTAACTCGTCATTGAGTAAACCTCTGACTTTTCCAGAGAGCGGCGCATTGATGGGGGTATCGTTAATTTGAGCGATAAGATCGCCCTCTTTTACGATATCGCCGAGTTTGACATGGCAATGCATAACGCCTGCATGGGGCGCCCTTAATACTCTCTGATGGGTGTAGCCACCAATATTTCCGGGAACACCTGTATTAGGCGCAGTTTCACCTTGATAGATGATGCGGCCTAAATGATGGCCTCGGTTAGTCTCGATTACAGCGTCACAATCGACACCGGCCATAAAACCTGGGCCTAGGGCGACAGTGTGTGGAGCCAGCTCTTTCGATGTGCCTAAGTTACGCTTGGCCAATATGGCATCGACGACAAAGCTTGGGTGTAATTTTGCCGCGCTGGTGCATTGTTCATCTACCAATACGGGGATCATCCCCTGATCGATAAGTTTATAGACGGAGTTGCTGCAATCTGCTTTTTTAGCTGTAATGCCTTCAACTGTAACACTGTAGTCGAATAAACACTGGGCAAAGGCCACGCTGCGGCGGATCACGCTGGGTTTGGCAATATCGGTCATGACGACCTTAAAGCCTGAATTATGCAATCGAATCGCAACGCCAGTGGCGATATCGCCAGCCCCCCGTATGAGCACTAGGCGCTTGCGATTGATCCGCGTGTCGTCCTTCATCAAGCCACCAGCCGCACTGTTTTTCACCTTTAATATTTCAGCCATGATGCTAATGGCAATCTCTTCAGGTGTCTCGGCGCCGATACTAAAGCCGATGGGAGAGTAAACATTAGCGATGCGCTCGTCACTTATGCCTATATTTCTAAGGTGGGTAAACAGGGTTTGTACCTTACGTTTACTGGCCATTAGACCGATATACTTGGCATCTTGTTTAACGACTTTAGAGATAGCGTCTTTATCTTGATGGTTAGTCGCGATAACCACATAGCTTGCACTATTAATAGTGAGTTTATCGATAGCCTCTTCCATGGTGTTGCCAAGGATGAGCTTGCTGCCCTGAGGAAAGTGTTCCTCAGCTAGACTATCGGCAAAGGCGTCCGCTACGGTAATATCAAATCCTAATACATGAGCCGCTTTAGCTACAGCGCGATTAACATGACCTGCGCCGATAAGGACTAATGGCGCTCTTAAACCAAATACATCAATATGCACAGTCATCGAGCCGCCACAATCCATTCCCATGGCATCGGGACCTGTGCGAGTCATGCGTCCCTTGACGACTCTGGGTTCTCTTTGCTTGATGGCTTCGATGGCTTGCTCGATGACGTAGCGCTCAATCATGCCGCCGCCGACGGTGCCGATGATGCTGCCATCTAATTTAACGATCATCTGACCTTGGTGTCTGGGGGCTGAACCAGATGTTTCGAGAATATTGGTGAGGGCGAAAGGAGTATTAAGTTCTTCTAATTGGGCCGCGTGGGCAAAAATATTCATAAATCTACCTTGTACCATTGAAAGCGGTTAGCTCGCTTTCTCATTTGTGTTAGTGATCTATCCCCAAGCGACCTATAAATTCCCACTGAATCAAGCATTCTCAAGTGGCTTGGGTATACTTTCCAGTTATCACCTCTTTAATCGGGTTGGCTGTTTGCATGCTAGCGAGCCAGATGACATCAAGTGGTACTCCCTGTTTAACTAAACTTTTTGCGAGCTCTTTGATTGCAACATAGTTGCTTGCTAGGTCGACTTTATTGATCAACCAAACTCGCTTAGCGTTAGCTGGAGCATGCTTAAACATGCCATCTTTATGGGCTATTAACCTGGCCAAAACCCGTCGATCTAGCTTGTCGCCAGCCTGACATTGAGTGATGTCTTGGAAATCAACCCAGCGATGTACAAGCTCTGGCTGGATTTTCTGATTAATCACTTCACATCCGGTGACAGCTATCACGATATCAACATAGGGGGGAATGCAAGGCTCATGCCTAGAAGGTGCTTTGAGTGGTAAGTGTTTTGCACCGTCGGCTTCTATAATGATCAAATCGAATATTGCAGCATTTTTTATCTGCTCTATCTCGGCAAAAGACAAACCAGATATTTTTATTTTATCTGTATTTTTTTCTTTATTTTCAAGTGGTTTTAGTTTTTTCTGATAGCAGAAGTAGACGCTTGCAGGGGGAATTGATAAGGGAGTATAGTGAGTTGGCGATACGGGGTTTAAAACTGAATTTGTTTCGCGATGACTGACAGCCTCTAAGGTGGCAGGTTTTAGAATATTGAGGTGGCTCACAATAGTGTTTTTTTTGTTAACTGTATAGCTCTCAGGTTGAGTATCAACAACGTCACTAAGCCTATCAATTTGATAGATTAAGTTCTCGCTATCGATAATAGTGTCACACAGACTTTCACTTGGTAGGTACATCTTGGTCGTTGTGGTAATGAGCACCTTCATTCCCCGAGCCTTAGCTTGTTGAGCCAAGCGAAAAGCCGTGCTGGTCTTGCCTCCGCCGCCGACTAAGGCTACGAGTAGACTGGGTACTGGAGCTTGGTTCGATAACTTAGATTGAAGGGTTATTGTTTGATCATTAGCACAGGCATTAATAAGCGCGTCAACTAACATAGCGTCCTCATCTTGGAGAATATAGATGCCATTACAAGAGACTCAACCCCCTGCGGTTGATTGCGTAATACCCGCTGCAGGCTTGTCATCTCGTATGGGTGATTGGAAGCTGATGCTAGCATATAAAAATCACACAATACTTGATCAATGCATTGAAAACGCACTGAGTTTTTGTTCTCGAGTTATTCTGGTTGCAGGCTTTAGAGGCGAAGAGCTGATGCTGAGATATCGGGACAAACCTAATATTTTGGTCGTTATCAATGAACATTTTTCCACGGGCATGTTTAGCTCAATTCAGCTCGGTGTTCAACAGGTTAGCACCGAGCACTTTTTCATTACCCATGGTGATATGCCTATGATAGATAGTAGGGTTTTTCATGCTATGTGGCAGCGAAGAGGTAAGGTGGTATTTCCAGGCAATCCTGAGCGCACTGGTCATCCGGTATTGCTGCCTAGGTCTATCGTGCCATTAGTCGTTGGCGCTGCAAAGGAGAGTAAAATGAAGTCCATTATCAAGCAGCAAAGAATCGAATATTTAGCGTTAACAACAGTCAATATACACCTTGATGTTGATACTCCTGAGGCGTATCAAGCCCTACTTAAATCAGACCAATCAGTATAATAAATACGCTAATTATTATCGCCGCCCTATAAGAGTTTCCGCACCACTTATCAAATTGATACCAATTTATCTTGGTATCAATCATCTAAGCTCTCACTGTTGATAATTCTTTAATAACCTCCTCTCTAAACAGCACATCTCAGCTTATTTTCCTTGGTTTATTCTCGCAAAAAAATGATTAATCTTGACCGTGGTCACGCTTTTGCTTGGTTATCACGGCAAAGCCATCAGCTTGGCGTGTTAGTTGCTCCTATTCAAAACAAAGCGTTGTTCAAGACAAAGAATTATAAATATGAGTCCAGCATTGCTTAAACCTAGATTGGCAAATGTAGTGGCTTTACAGATAACAACAGAGTCGTACCAAGGAGAAATATCATGGCAGACATTATGCGTCCCGTTCCGTTCGGAGAGCTGCTTAATCGTATGTTCAGTGAGTACAAGAGCAGTGGATCAATTTTTGGGATCCCTGCGAAGCAATTCTATCATAAGGAAGATACCAACAAGCTTGCAGTTTGGGGCGAAAATTGTCAGACACCAGTAGGCCCTGCAGCGGGACCCCATACCCAACTTGCGCAAAATATTATCTGCTCTTGGTTGGCTGGCGGTCGCTTTATGGAGCTTAAGACTGTCCAGAAACTCGATACCTTAGAAATTGCTAAGCCTTGCATCGACGCCGAAGATGAGTGCTTTAATACCGAGTGGTCTACTGAATTTACACTAGTAAAGGCCTATGATGAGTATCTGAAAGCTTGGATTGCTCTATATTTACTTGAAGAGGTGTTTCAGCCGCTAGCGGAAGGTGAGCCTAAGTCATTCGTGTTCAATATGAGCGTAGGTTACGATCTTGCTGGTATTAAGACTGCACCTATGCAGGCTTATATCGATGACATGATAGATTCAAGTAAGCATCCATTATTTGCTAAGTACCAACAAGAGTTACGCGAGTTTATCACCGATAATGATTTAGAACTGCGCTATGGTGTAAACACTAATAACCTGATTGATTCTATCTCCCCACAGTTATCTACAGGTGTCACGTTATCGACCATGCACGGTTGTCCTCCTCATGAAATTGAGGCCATCTGCCGTTACATGATTGAAGATAAACACATCAATACCTTCGTTAAGCTTAATCCAACCTTGTTGGGTTACCCTAGAGTGCGCTCAATTTTAGATAATGCAGGCTTCACCCATATCGCATTGAGTGAAGAGGCATTTGGTCACGATTTAAAACTTACCGATGCTAAAGCCATGTTAGGCCGCTTGATGGCGTTAGGTAAGAGCCTTGATATCGGCTTTGGTGTCAAACTGACTAACACCTTAGGTACGATTAATAAGAAAGGCCGACTACCAGACAAAGAGATGTATATGTCTGGTCGCGCCTTGTTCCCATTATCTATTAATGTCGCGCTAGAGCTATCCACAGAGTTTGATGGTGAACTACCAATCTCTTACTCTGGCGGCGCGAGTAAATTCAACATTAAAGAGATATTTGAAACGGGTATTCGCCCCATTACTATGGCCACCGACCTGCTTAAGCCAGGTGGTTACATGCGCTTAACCGATTGTGTTAATGAGTTGGCGGACAGCAAGTTTTGGCAGATGGAAAAAGTTGACCTTGTCAAGCTAGCGGCTTTGGCAGAAAAATCTTTAACTGTTGATTACACTCAAAAAGAGTGGCGTGGACCAGAAGATATTTCAGTCAATAGAGCACTACCTTTCACTGATTGTTCGGTAGCACCCTGTGTTACAGCATGTCCTATCAGCCAAGATATTCCTGAGTATCTACGCCTTATGGGCGAGCAAAAATATGCTCAGGCACTAGAGCTTATCTATTCTCGTAATGCACTACCTGCCATTACAGGACAGATCTGTGATCACCAATGCCAGTTTAACTGTACCCGCCGTGACTATGAAGGTGCAATTGATATCCGCGAGATGAAGAAGATTGCGCTGGAAAAAGGTTGGGATGAATATAAGCAAAAATGGCATAAGCCAAGTCTTGAAAATAAGGCTCCTGCAGCCGTATTAGGTGCCGGTCCTGCGGGGCTATCGGCGGCATACTTCTTAGCCAAAGCGGGTCATCCGGTCACCATCTTTGAAAAAGAGAATAATGCTGGCGGCGTCGTTAAAAATATCATTCCTCACTTTAGAATACCCGCTTCTGCCATCGAGCATGATATCGAGTTTGTGACTGCTCACGGAGTTAATATCGAGTACGGCTGCGGTGATAATCTTACCGTATCATCGTTACAAGAGAGCGGTTTCAAATATATCTGTTTAGGGATCGGTGCTGATAAAGGTAACCCTATCAAACTTGAGGGTGACAACACCCATATTTACAAGTCATTGGACTTTTTATCTCAATACAACAAGGGCGAATTCGACGTCAGTTCATATAAGGCGCCACTGGGTAAACATGTCGCCGTTATCGGTGCAGGTAATACTGCCATGGATAGCGCTAGAGCTGCACTTAAAGTCAGTGGTGTTGAGCAGGTTACTGTACTTTACCGCCGTACAGTGGCTGAGATGCCAGCTTACAAAGAAGAGTATGAAGAGGCACTAGCTGAAGGGGTTCAGTTTATGTTCCTCACTAATCCTGAAGGTTTCTATGCCAATGGCAAGTTAGTCGCACGAGTGATGGAGTTAGGCGAAGTTGATGCTAAGGGACGTCGCAGTCCTGTTGCCACCAATGAGACTGTCGAACTTGAAATTGACAGCGTAATTACTGCAGTGGGTGAGCAAAGTAACGTTGCAGTACTGAGCCGTATCGGTATCCCAATGGGAGAAGATGGCTGGCCAGTCGTATCGAAATCAACCTGTGAGACAAGTCTTGAGAATGTCTATCTAATTGGCGATGCCAGCACCGGCCCATCGAATATCGTTTCTGCTATCTCTGGTGGTCGTAAAGCTTCATCAGCCATTCTTGCCAAAGAGTTGCTCAATGAGCCAAATCTAGTGGTTAAATCGGATATCGATGTTAAGGCTATCTATGCCCGTAAGGGCGAAATTCAGGTGAAGCTGTTAAGTAGCGAAGACGATCAAGTCGCCTTTATTGAGCAAGAGTCTAAGCGCTGTTTAGAGTGCTCTTATGTGTGTAGCAAGTGCGTCGATGTGTGTCCTAACCGCGCTAATATCTCGTTGCCAATTCCTGGCTTTAAGGATCAGTTCCAAGTACTGCATATCGATGCTTACTGTAACGAATGTGGTAACTGTGCTCAGTTCTGTCCTTGGGATGGCAAACCTTATAAGAGTAAGTTTACTATTTTCAATCGCCTTGAAGATTTTGAGACCAGTGAGAATTCAGGTTTCCTAGTCGAAGGTAAGCGTTTACTGGTTCGTGCTAATAAAGAGATCTATAGCTGCGGGCTCACTGATAATATGCAATTTACCTTACCAGGAACATTATATGACGTATCTACCATTATCAGTTATGTGCTTAGCAAGCATGACTATCTACTGGGCAATGTGGATAAATAAGGAATAATATTATGATGTTATTAAAAAATGCAACCGCAGTTCAGTTTGAGCCTTGCTTCGTTAAAGAGGGGGTCGATATCTTGATTGAGGGGAGTATCATCAAGGCTGTTGGCACTAACCTACAAGCTAAGTACCCAGATGCTCAAGTCACCGATATGAAAGGCAAGTTAGTGATGCCGGGTGTTGTTTGCTCCCATAATCATTTTTATTCGGGTTTATCTCGTGGAGTGATGGCAGATATTAAGCCAAGTCCTGACTTTATCTCTATCTTGAAGAACTTGTGGTGGCGTCTTGATAAGGTGCTTGATGAGGAAGCGATCTATTACAGTGGTCTAATTTGCTCGCTTGAAGCGATTAAAAGTGGTTGCTCTAGTGTTATCGATCATCACGCTTCACCTAACTATATTGCAGGCTCTCTTAAGACCTTGCGCAGCGGTTTCATTAAGGCTGGACTGCGGGGCATGACCTGCTACGAAACCACAGATAGAAACGGTGGCGTAAAAGAGATGAGTGCCGGGGTTGAGGAGAATATCGCCTTTGCTCAGCTGATTGATGCAGCAAAAGCAAAGGGTGATGAGCCCTATCTCGTTGAAGCCCATATTGGTGCCCATGCACCTTTTACGGTAACAAATGATGGTTTATCTATGCTTGCTGAGGGAGTTAAAGCCACGGGGCGCGGACTGCATATCCATGTTGCGGAAGACAAGTATGATGTGACTCATAGTCATCATCATTACGATCAAGATATCGTCGCACGCTTGGACAAATATGGCCTGATCAATAACAAAACCTTATTGGCTCACGGTTTATTCTTGTCCGATAGAGATATTGAGATCTTAAACGCTAGAGGCGGTTTCCTAGCCCATAACGCTCGCTCAAATATGAATAATAATGTTGGTTATAACAACAAGTTGAGCAAGTTTGACAATGTGGTGCTGGGCACAGATGGCATAGGTGCTGACATGTTTGAAGAGCTTAAGTTTGCTTTCTTCAAGCACAGAGATAGCGGCGGTCCACTATGGCCTGATAGCTTCCTGCGCCACCTGTGGAATGGTAATCAGATATTAGCCAATAACTTTGACGCTCAATTTGGTCGACTCGAAGCTGGGTATAAGGCTGATTTGACTATATTGGATTACACCAGTCCAACACCATTAGTTGCCGATAACTTCCCAGGGCATATCGCCTTTGGTATCAATGCCGGCAATGTGAACTCTGTGATGGTTGAGGGACGGTTTGTGTATCAAGACCGCGCCTTCCCATTCGATGTGGCGCCTATTTATGCCGAAGCACGAAAGGTCGCTCAACGGATCTGGACGAATATGGACAAACTTGATTAGTTTGGATTTGCTCTTCGTTTAGGTTTATCGAGGGCATCAAGCCCTCGATACATGCCCATTCGATGTGGCGCCTATTTATGCTGAAGCACGAAAGGTCGCTCAACGGATCTGGACGAATATGGACAAACTCGATTAGTTTGGATTTGCTTTTCGTTTAGGTTTATCGAGGGCATCAAGCCCTCGATACATGCCCATTCGATGTGGCGCCTATTTACGCCGAAGCACGAAAGGTCGCTCAACGGATCTGGACGAATATGGACAAACTCGATTAGTTTGGATTTGCTCTTCGTTTAGGTTTATCGAGGGCATCAAGCCCTCGGTACATGCCAATTCGCTGGGTTAGCACTGGTATCGAGGGTACCAAGCCCACGATACAAACCTATTCGATGAGGCTCCTATTTGCGTTGAAGCACGAAAGGCTGCTCAGCGGATCTGGACAAACTAGATTAACTAAAATCCCATCTACGCTTACGCTGAAGTCAGTTAGAAAAATGGTTCAGCGTATTTGGAAAAATATAGTGGGTAAATTAGATTAATTAAAAATGAGAATGCATTGCGATCATTTTATATAAACAACACTGTTATTTATATAAATGGCCAACGTCTTTTAGTGTTTCATTATTAACAGATGAAGTAAAAACGTTAGAGATTAATAGTCAAATGTCTTAAAGGCGTCATTCCGCAGCAAATATTAAAAATTTAGGACAAACATCCTCGTTAGGGATTGATTATACCTTAGGTAAGTCGATCTCTTAAGCTTTGGGGCGCTTTAGCCTATATAAACCACATTTTTTTAACTTAAGTTAAAAGACATTTAGAAATAAAGGAAATATAGATATGAACAATAACATTATAAAAGTATCAAGAAACACAGTGAATGCACCAACAAGTTCTGTCTCAACACAAACGGTAGCATTTTCTCATTATAATAATATTTCAGCTCAATTGCCTATAGACCCTAAAACGGGCGAGATTGTCGTTGGGTGTGTAATAGACCAAGCAAAACAGTGTTTATTAAATATCAAAACCATTATAGAAAGTATCGACCACGTAATGGACGATGTTGTTAAAATCAATATATTCGTTAAAAATATCTCTGACATTGCCGCGATAGACGAAGTGTATACAAGCTTCTTCCAGGATGCGCTTCCTACACGCACGACAGTCGCGGTGGCAGCTTTACCGATGAGTGATGCGTTAGTACAAATGGACGCACTTATTTCAAATGGGGAAGGTACTGCGCCACAAGCACCTTGTAAACTGATAAAAGTTTCAAGAAACACGGAAAATGCCCCTCAAGGCCTATATTCACAAACCGTTGCTTTTTCTCATTACAATAACCTTGCATCTCAACTGCCTATCAACCCAAAGACGGGTTTGATTGTTTCTGGCGGGGTAGCGGAGCAAACAAAGCAGTGCTTAGAAAATGTTAAATCAATTTTAGAAAGCATCGACCATGTTATGGATGATGTCGTTAAAACAACAATATTCCTGAAAGATATCGCGGATATTGATGCTGTAAACCAAGTTTGTGCTGCATTCTTCTCAAGCTATGTTCCAGCAAGAACAATCATTAACGTTTCAGCTTTACCTATGGATGCATTGGTACAGATTGATACCGTGGTATCACACGGAGATGGCACTCCTCCACAATTACCAGAAGACACCAGTTTGCTTGTGATAGAAGCGAGCAATACAGAAAATGCTCCTCATGCGCCATACTCACATACGGTCGCTTTTTCTCATTACAACCATATCTCTGGTCAACTACCTATTGTTGCGCAAACGGGTAAAGTGGTTGAGGGGGGGATCAGTGAGCAGACTAGACAATGCCTAGAAAATATCAAGGCAATTGTGGAAAGTGTTGACCATGTTATGGATGATACCGTTAAAATAAATATTCAATTGAAAAATATTGCAGATATTAATGCTGTAAATGATATTTACACCACATTCTTCAATAGTGAACTTCCAGCAAGAACAGTCTATGGTGTCGCTGCTATTCCTATGGATGCTTTGGTACAAATTGATGCTGTTGTTTCTAACTGTGAGGGGACACCTCCACAAGTTTAATAATGACTAAATCAGATATCGATTGTTAAAATTAAGGCTATCTGTCTCAATATGATAGCCTTTTATTATTTTGATACTTAATTGCTTTGACACTATTGTTTTTTATACTCCGCGTTCTTCAGGTTAACCATCCGCGCTTGAATGATTAATACCTAAATATAACATTTGTGACTTCGACACCTGTGGTGTCGCGACAAGTTCATGTTTTGCACCTCAATTAACTCGATCCCCATCATAAATAACTCATTTTAATGAATTTAAGTTAATTATGGCTTAATAGTTGCTTTTATTAATCCATTTGCGGCATCTAAAATAAGTCACATGTAAATGTGGCCAGAGCTTTTTAACTTTTTAGCTTTTCGTTAAGAAAAGTGAGAGTGTGAGGTATTATGGATAGGGTAAATATTCCATTTAAATGGCAAGAGGCGACAGGGCGATCTCAATTTATTAGCGATCGCCATTTCGATAATCTATTAGAGGCGAAACTGTTTCGCTCAACATGTGCAAGGGCCAAGATACTTAATATTACACTGCCCAAGCTCCCCTCCGGGTATTTTGTCTTTGGTGCAAAAGATGTACCCGGGCGAAACGAGTTACCTATAGTGCTATCTGACTGGCCTGTATTTGCCAGCAGTGAGGTCCGCTACTTAGGCGAAGTTATTCTGTTGCTTGTGGGGCCCGATCTTAAGGAGCTCGACCGTTTAGCAAAATTAATCCACGTAGAATATCAACAGTTAACCCCAGCGTTTACGCCCCAAGATTCGAAACAGCTTATTCAGGGCGCCATTCATAATCAAGACGCTATTGATGATCTAAAGAATGTGTTCGACAGACACAAGCTTAATAAAGGCGACTTGGCTGCAGGATTCTCTCAGGCAGAGCATATATTTGAAGAGTCGATAAGCACTGGATATCAAGAACATATGTATCTTGAAACTCAAGGCATGGTTGGCTATCACAAAGATGGAAAAGTCGTAATCGAAGGCTCGATGCAGTGCCCTTGGTATGTGCATCACTGTATATCAACAGTACTGGGAAGCGAGGATGTACGCGTTATACAGACTCCTACTGGCGGAGCTTTTGGTGGTAAGGAGGACTATCCCGATGTACTGGCTGGTGCACTTTGTGTTGCCGTGCAAAGATTAAAACAGCCTATAAGGTTAGTACTTTCACGCAATGAGGATATCGCTTTTACAACTAAACGCCATCCGATTAATTTTCACTATCGCACTGGAGTCGATAGCCAGGGCAAAATTGTGGCTATGGACGTCAAGGTCGATATCAATGCTGGTGCTTACCTGAGTCTGTCTGGAATCGTCTTGCAGCGGGCCATTACTACCTGCACTAATGTTTACGATATCCCTAATGCGACAGTCGAGGCAACGGCTTGGGCGACCAATACCGTGCCTAGCGGTGCCTTTAGAGGGTTTGGTTCACCACAGACCTGCTTTGGTATTGAGACTCATCTTAATCATATTGCCAATAAATTAGGTTTGGATGCAGCTGAGTTTAAGCGCGCCCATCTGCTCACCACAAAATCTAAAACGCTCACAGGTGCCGATATCTTTGGCGACCTAGTGCTGGAGAAGATGTATGCCGAGATTTGTGAGAGCAGTGATTATCACGCTAAAGTGCAAGCCTATCGCCAGCAGGATAGAGGCGCTAACAAGTTATCAGGCATTGGAATGGCGCTATTTCAGCATGGTTGCGGTTTTGCTGGCGATCTTGAAGACACCTTAGTTAAGGCTGTTGTGCGCCTAGTAAAAGATGACAATGATGAGATTGAGATCCAAGTGTCTAATACTGATATTGGCCAAGGATTAAGCCTGACATTTTGCAAAATAGTGGCAGATACATTGAAGCGGCCTTTGAGCTCGGTAAGACTCGCAGCGGTCGACACTCAGCATGTACCTGATTCGGGTCCAACGGTGGCTTCTCGCTCGATTGTGATTGTGGGTTACTTGTTAGAAAAAGCCGCAGAAAAGTTAACCGATATTTGGCTGGGTTGTACAGCACAGAGTGTTGAGCAGAGATATAGCAAACCTGATTACCATCAATGGGATCAGCAGGCATTTAAAGGCAACGCTTATCAGGCAACCAGTTATGGCATCAATGTGGTCGAGCTTGAAGTGGATAGCGCTACAGGTGTAAGCGAAATAACAGGATTATGGGCTATCTATGATGTGGGTCATGTCATCGATGAGGCAGTATTCAAGGGACAGATAGACGGTGGCTTTGTACAGGCATTAGGTTATGGCGGTCTTGAGGTAATGACGCTCGATAGTGAGGGGCGATTCCAGCAAACTAATATGGCCGACTACGTTATTCCTACCGCGTTAGATGTTCCAAAAATTCACAGTTCAGTGGTAGATAACCCCTATCAATACGGTCCTCAAGGTGCTAAAGGTGGCGGCGAGTTAACTCATAATGGTGGCGCTGCAGCATATTGCGCAGCTATTGAGTGTGCCATCAATCATCCTATCAATGCTATCCCAGTGACCCCCGAGGTCGTGTGTTCTTTGCTTTATGGCAAGAAAAGTGGTTTAGAGTCAATGACTCAAGAGGAGCAAGGCCATGAAAATCAGCTTTAAACTTAATAGCGAATTGGTCACCGTCGATGTCGACCCATTACAACCTTTACTGACCACCCTAAGGGATGAGTTACACATGCAGGCAGCAAAACAGGGCTGCGGTGAAGGTGAGTGTGGTAGTTGCTCTGTTATCATGAATAATTTAATGGTTAATACCTGTTTGATCCCCACGATTCAGGCTAAAGGAGCCGCATTAGTCACGCTTGAAGGGTTAAGGGATACCCCTAAGGGACAGCTCGTTATCAATGCATTGCTCGAGGCTAAAGGGGTGCAATGCGGCTTTTGCACCCCCTCTATGGTACTGGCGCTTTATCACCTGCTCGACAACCGCACTTATGCGGATATAACGCCAACGGATAAGCAAATTCGTCAGGCTTTAGCGGGTAATCTTTGTCGCTGCACCGGTTACGGAATGATCGTTGAAGCGGCCAAAATTGCTGCGAAGCTGTGGGGGGAAGTATGATAAAAGTCTATCGTCCAACTAAATTACCTCAGGCATTGAACTATAAAGCGCTATGGGGTGCCACCCTCTTTGCTGGTGGTACAGATATCATGGTTCGTGGTCTGGAAAACCGAATTGATAGTGAGGCTCCGATACTCTTTCTTGATAATATTGACGGGCTTAAAAAGATTGAACGAGTGAATTCAGGCAATGAGTCCAGAGTGGTAATTGGAGCAGGGGTGACCTTGCATGAGTTGATTGCCCATGAGTTAACCCCCTTAATGGTCAAAGATGCCGCTAACCGCATTGGAGCCCCAGCCCTTCGAAATCGAGCGACCTTGATAGGTAATATATGTAACGCTTCTCCAGCAGCTGACATGTTACCCGCGCTCTACTTGCTGGATGCCCGTGTTGATCTTACCAGTAAGCACTGTAGCAGACAGCTACCTATAGATGAGTTTATTCTAGGACCGGGCAAAACAGCACTTAATGCCGATGAGATTGTGACCAGTGTGAGTCTGACGTTATCCCAGTTCGATGATTATTTTTATCATAAAGTGGGGACTCGCGCCGCCAATGCTCTGACCAAACTGTCGATATTGGCTGCAGTAAGAATTGAATCAGGCACTATCATGGATTGGCGATTAACGTTTGGCGCCGTAGGGCCAACGGTGGTCAGAAGTGTTGAGTTTGAAAATAGTCTCATTGGGCGCAATGCTTCGATATTAAAAGAAGGCAAAACACGTACCGAAATACTCAAATATTATAGTGATCTGATCTCGCCAATTGACGATTGTCGTTCCAGTGCTGAGTATCGTAGGTGTGCGGCGATGAATTTACTGCGCCGCTGGTTAGGCTAATTAGCATCAGTATAGGTATATACCTCGAACTAGCGGGATATATCTATACTCATTGATGGTAAACGAGTACGATTTTACATCGATTTTGCCACCGGAAAAGGACGCTGTAACAATGAGTAACCCCCTATACAACAAAAATATAATCTCAATTACCGACTTGTCTCGTGCTGAGCTTGAGTTGATAGTCTCTACCGCAAATGAACTGAAGCAACACCCTCGCCCTGATTTATTAAAAAATAAAGTCATCGCCAGCTGTTTTTTTGAAGCCTCGACCCGCACTCGCCTCTCTTTCGAGACCGCGGTGCAAAGGTTAGGTGGTAGCGTTATTGGCTTCCCTGACAGTGGCAATACCTCTTTGGGCAAGAAAGGTGAAACCTTAGCGGATTCAGTGCAGGTGATCTCCTCCTATAGTGATGCATTTTTTATGCGTCATAATCAAGAAGGCGCAGCGCGACTTGCTAGTGAATTTTCATCGGTTCCCGTGATTAATGGTGGCGATGGCTCTAATCAACATCCGACTCAGACCTTGCTCGACTTGTTTAGTATCTATGAGACCCAAGGGACCTTAGATAAGTTACAGGTGGCGTTTGTTGGCGACCTAAAATATGGACGCACCGTCCATTCATTGACCCAAGCCTTATCTTTGTTTGATTGTGAGTTCCACTTTGTTGCGCCTCCAGCACTCTCTATGCCCGAATATATTATCGATGAGCTTAAGGAAAAAGGCTGCACATTCACTCAGTATGACAGCTTAGATGGCGTACTCTCGAAACTGGATATTCTGTATATGACTCGAGTGCAGAAAGAGCGCTTCGACGAAACTGAGTATCAGCATATGAAATCCAGTTTTATCCTAACTGCTCAGATGTTTGAAGGTGTAAAGGATAATCTTAAAGTATTACATCCCCTCCCTAGAGTTGATGAGATCACCACCGATGTAGATAGCACTCCATATGCTTACTATTTCCAACAGGCTAAAAATGGCGTCTATGCTCGTCAGGCTTTGCTTGCCTTGGTATTGACCAACGAATTTGGAGATAAGTAATGAAAAAGCATCTAAAAGTTGAAGCTATTGAGCAAGGTACAGTTATCGATCATATTGCTCCTGGTCAAGGTATCAAGATTTTAAAATTCTTTGAACTTTCAAAGGGCCGTCAGCGTATTACTATAGGTTTGAATCTGCCGACATATGCTGGTGAACATAAAGATTTAATCAAGATTGAAAATACGGTCTTCGATCAAAATCAGGCCAACCAATTAGCCCTATTTGCGCCTAAGGCGACCATCAATGTAATTGAAAACTTTGAGGTGGTTAAAAAGTTTAAAGTAGCAATCCCTGAGCAGATCGCCGGCGTTCTAATATGCCCTAACAGTAATTGTATCAGTCACAATGAGCCTGTAGATAGCCGCTTTAATATCAAGCAAGAGTCTGGAGTGGTGAAACTTAAGTGTCATTACTGCGAGAAGTCATTTATCTCAGAGGTTTTCAAGGAACTCCACTAATTTATTAGTAAATCTTATCCTAAAGGCTATCAGTCTCAATATGATAGCCTTTTCTTATTTTGATACTTATTTTCTTCTCTTATTTTCAGCCTCCAGCATATCAACCATCTAAGCTAAATTATTTATCACCTGCATATAACACTTGTTGCTTCGATCGGCTTATCCCACAGTAAATTCATTTTTTTACGTATAGAAAAACTTGACCCGAGTCATAAAAAAAATTCATTTAGAAATTTAATCATGATGTTGGCTTAATAGTTGCTCTTATATATTTATTTGTAGCACCTCTTTAGCTGCATTTATTGATGGTTTCAAAATAGAAACCCTTGGGAAGGAAGTATTATGATTGAGCAATTTTTACAGCCTGATAATACAGAACAGGCATTGGATTTGATGCAGCAACATAGCGCCTGCGCAACTTGGTTTGCTGGAGGATCAAAACTCAATGCTAAACCAACATTAACAGAGAAAACGATAGCGATCTCCTTAGATCATCTCTCACTCGATAAGATAGAGTTACAAGGCCAAGCCTTACATATTGGCGCGATGTGCCGAGTTCAATCGCTGATTGATAGCGAATTAACTCCCTATGCGCTTAAGCAAGCGGCAACCTTTATCTACTCCAAACATCTACGTAATCAAGCAACACTCGGTGGCGAGATTGCCGCTTACCAAGATGAATCCCTATTATTACCCACATTGATGGCATTAAAGGCTCACGTTATTACCGCCGATGCCAGCAATATTTCAATCGAAGAATATCTGCAACAAGATAACCGTGACTTGATTTTGCAAGTCGTTATTCCTGATATAAATCTTGTTTGTTTGGCTTTCAATATGACGCGTTCTGCAGCTGGTCTTTCGATCGTTAATGCCGCAGTGTCTCTATCGCAAACAGGTGAAACCATTATCGTGATAGATGGCGTCTCTCCCCGTAGAGCCGGTTACAGCACCCCCGTCAGACTGACTGATATCGAAGCCCAAGATTTAGATGAAGAGGCGCTAGAAAAAGCAGTGGCTCAGGCAGTATTTCCAGAAGCCGATATTCGCGGCAGCATTGAATATAAGCAGTATATTGCGGGCATCTTAGTGACAGACCTGTTTATCGAGTGCCAACGCTTAGTAAAGGAGGCTTAATCATGAGTATTAACCTAACAATAAACGGCCGTAAAACGGTGTTGACCTGTCGCGTTGGTGAAAATGTTCAGACTTTGCTGCACAAACTAGGCTACCACTCAGTACGCAACAGTGATGATGGTTTTGGCTTTAGTGGCTCTGACACTATTTTGTTTAATGGCCAACTCATTAATGCTTCCTTGCTGATTGCGGCTCAACTTAATGATAGCGAAATCTTCACCGCTGAATCATTAGGTGAGTGGAATAAACTTAATCATGTGCAGCAGGCCATGGTTGATGTGGGCGTGGTTCAATCGGGTTATAACGACCCCGCTATGGCACTGATATTAACTGAACTGCTTAAACATAATTCTAACCCAAATCGTGCTGAGATTGATGATGCGCTAACCGGGATTTTCAGTCGTGACGCGGGTTATCAACAGTATTATCAAGTTATTGAACTCGCTGTTGCACGCCTAACAAATCCACAGCTCGCATCGGGTTATGCGCCAGAGTTCAAGGACGAGCTGAACTTTGTCGGTAAAAATACCCCTAAAACTGATGCCGCCATCATGGTGCAAGCTAAACCTTGCTATGTGGAAGACAGAATTCCTGACTCAGCTTGTGTGATTAAGATGCTGCGTAGCCCTCATGCTCACGCCTGGATCACCCATCTCGATGTCACTAAGGCCGAAGCCTTAGAGGGGGTCGTTACCGTAATTACCCATAAGAACTGCCCTGATATCGCTTATACCCCTGGCGGACAAAGTGCCCCAGAACCTTCACCTTTAGACAGACGCATGTTCTGCAAAAAAATGCGTCATGTAGGGGATCGTGTCGCTGCCGTCGTTGCTGAGTCGGTAGAGATTGCCGAGCAGGCTCTGAAGCTTATCGAAGTCGAGTATCAGGTGCTTAAGCCAGTATTGAGTATCGATGAGGCGCGCGCAGCGGATGCTCCGATCATACACAACGGTCCGATTGAATATAAGGTAGGTGCTCCAGCTGATCTTGAAGAGCAAAATGCCAATGCCGATATTAATGAAGGCAAGTTTATCGTCAACTTCCCTATCGGTTGCTACCCAAGAAAGAATATTGCTGCCAGCGTACGCGGTCATATCGGCGATCTAGATAAGGGATTTGCTGAAGCTGATCATATTATCGAGCGCACTTATGAGTCTAAGCAAGTGCAACAATTGCCGACAGAAACTCACATCTGTTATAGCTATATGGATGGTGACCGTTTAGTCATGCATGATTCGACTCAGGTGCCTTGGCATGTGCGTCGTCAGGTAGCAAATATCATCGGCGTAAAACAAAATAAGGTCCACGTCATTAAAGAGCGTGTCGGTGGTGGATTTGGCTCTAAGCAAGATGTGTTATTGCAAGATGTCTGTGGTTGGGCGACTTGGATAACCGGCCGCGGTGTCTATTTTCACTATACTCGTGAAGAAGAGTTTATCGCTAACTCTAGCCGTCATGTGGCTAAAATTAATGTTAAAATTGGTGCTAAAAAAGATGGCACGCTTACCGCTATCGATATGGATTTCTTAGCCAACACCGGTCCTTATGGTAATCATGCTTTGACTGTTCCTTGTAATGGCCCAGCGCTTTCTTTACCACTATACCCTTGTAAGAACGTCGATTTCCGCGTCACTACTTATTACTCTAACATCTGTCCAACAGGCGCATATCAAGGCTATGGTGCACCAAAAGGCAACTATGCATTAACGATGATTATGGCTGAAATGGCCGCGGAACTGGGTATCGATCATCTGGACATGGTTGAGAAAAACCGTGTACGCGAAGGGCAAGAACTTGAAATCCTCGGAGCCATTGGTGAGGGTAAGATGCCTTCTACGCCACCAAGAGCAATGAGTTGCGCCCTTGAGCCCATCCTTAAGCAAGGCCGTGAGCTAATTAACTGGGATAGTGATAAGCAAGCCGATGGTGACTGGCGAGTAGGCCGAGGTGTGGCCATTATTCAACAGAAATCGGGGATCCCCGATATCGACCAAGCGAACTGTGCCATCAAGATGGCATCAGATGGTACCTTTATCGTCCACTCTGGAGGCGCCGATATCGGCACCGGTCTCGATACTGTCCTACTGAAACTCACCGCAGAAGTACTTTGTTGTCAGTTAGATGACATTACTATCCACTCGGGTGATACCGACCACGCTCCATTTGATAAGGGCGCCTACGCTTCATCGGGTACCTGCTTCTCTGGTAATGCCGCTAAAATCGCTGCCGAAAACATGCGCACAAAGATCTTAACCTGTGGCGCCGAGATGTTGTCTGAGCCTGTAGAAGATGTCGCGATTGTAGCACCTGGTTTAGTGAAGGGTAAAAAAGGTGAAGTGAGCTATTTTGATATTGCTCGCCGCGCTGAAAGTGGTACTGGCTGGGGTCAACTGCTTGCCAGTGGTTGCTTCATCACGCCACTATTTGCCTTCCCTTATGGGGCAAACTTTACCGAAGTGGCAGTCAATGTTCGCACCGGTGAGATCAAGCTAGAGAAGTTCTATGCTCTGCTCGATTGCGGTACCCCAATCAATCCTGATCTCGCTTTAGGGCAGATCTATGGTGCCAGTATGCGCGCCATCGGTCACAGCTTAACCGAAGAGCTTATCTATGATGCCAGCGGCAATCCATTGACTCGAGATCTTAAGCGTTATGGTGCGCCTATGATTGGTGACATCCCGACTGATTTTAGAGCCGTTTTGGTACCGAGTGACGACAAGGTCGGCCCTTATGGTGCTAAGTCTATCTCAGAAATTGGTGTCAACGGCGCAGCTCCCGCAATTGCGACCGCTATTCACGATGCTTGTGGTGTCTGGATAAGAGATTGGCCTTTCACACCAGAAAAGGTGTTGGCAGGGCTCAACAAGCTGTAATTCTTACAGCAAACCAGTTTCAAACGTGAATTAGCTGAGCTGGTTTAAATCGTTATTTAGTCAAAGTTAGGCGTTCTCGAATTAATCGAGTTCGCCTCTATATGCTTGTCTGTTTTACCTATTTTACGTTGGTTGTTTGGCCGTTTTTCTTTCATGTATTTAAGTTGTTTGATCTGACATTTACCTAAAGCGTCGAGTACTGATTGTTACTGAGTCTCTATTGAGCTTGTTTTAGGCACCATACTCGCCGTTTAGAGCCGAGAAAAGGATTTGAGATGAAACTGTTATATCAAGTTGAAGATAAACCACCCATGGGCGTCAGTATTATTTTGGCGTTGCAACATATGCTCGCAGCTATGGGAGCTATCGTTGCGGTTCCCCTCGTTGTCGGTTCAGCCATAGGGCTACCCGTTAATGAAATGGTCATTCTAGTCAATGCCGCCCTTATGGTGTCAGGTGTTGTCACCATGATCCAGTGTAAAGGCTTAGGGCCCGTAGGCATTCGTCTTCCCGTCGTGATGGGCACCAGCTTTACCTTTGTGGCGATATCGATTTCCATCGGTCTGGAGTCCGGCGTTTCGGCCATTTTTGGTTCGGCGCTTATCGGCTCCTTAGTGATGATTATCGGCAGTCGTTTTATGCCTCAAATTCGCAAATTATTCCCTCCAGTTGTATCGGGCACCGTCGTGCTGCTTATTGGTTTAACTATCTTACCTGTGGCAGTGGACTGGTTTGCTGGTGGCTTTGTCGGTGAGGAAACCTATGGTCATCATAGTAATCTAGCCTTGGGTTTCTTGGTTCTGGTGGTGGTTATTGCTCTGTCGCAATGGGGGAAGGGCATTGTTTCCGCTGCCGCTATCGTTATCGGCATGTTCGTCGGTTACCTCGTGTCCATTATGCTAGGCATAGTCGATTTTACCCCTGTTTTTGCCGCTGAAAACTTTGCGTTACCGACATTATTACCCTTTGGAATTAGTTTTACCATCAGTGGAATAATCGGCATGTCGATCGCCTATCTGGTCACGATTATGGAGTCTACAGGAGACTTTCTGGCCCTCAGTGACGCCACTCATACCAAGCTAACGGGTAAAAAGCTCTCCAGAGGCATCCTCTGTGATGGCGTGGGTAGCGCCTTAGCATCTGCCGTTGGCACCACACCGTTTTCATCATTTAGTCAAAACGTCGGCATCGTCTCAATCACTGGGGTTGCCAGTCGTCATGTGGTGGCATTAACCGGCCTTATCATGGTGTTTGCAGGTCTATTTCCTAAGGTTGGCGCCTTAGTGGTGACGATTCCATCTCCCGTACTTGGCGGCGCGGGACTGGTGATGTTCGCCATGATCATCTCATCAGGCATCGGAATTCTAGCCCGCATCAATTTCACTAAACGCAACATGCTGATCATCGCCGTAGGTGTTGCTGTTGGTATGAGCGTCACCATGCGCCCGGAAATTCTGGCTTATTTCCCCGATTACATCAGAGTCATTTTTAGCTCAGGCATTACCGCTGGCTCCTTGGTCGCCTTGTTATTAAACCTCGTGCTCAGAGTGAGCCGATCCGATGAAGCGCAGTGCGCCGAAGAGAAGCGCGAGTCATTGAGAGAGCAGATAAAAGAGTGTGAATCATGCAACACCGCACTCGCAGACCAAGAGGCTGCACGTGTAAAAGTGACTCGTGTTTAGTTTCAGATTGAACCCATAGTGATAACAAACGCTAAATCAATATGAGTGATTTTAAATCGCTCATAGCTCAATAAGTAAAAATGAAAAAGTAACACCTGTCGATAGTGCTCAACCACTAATCGAAGTGAACTAGATTATGAATAATATTAGAGGTCAACATGGAATATAGCCATACAATCAAAGCAATCCGGGCATCGATATTGGATATCGCTTGTACCGTTGATAGCCCAAAAGATATAGAAAAGAACCTACGATTTATTGAAGATGGTTTATTGCTCGTGGCCAACGGACATATTGAGTGGGTTGGCACGTGGGAGGAGGGGCAATCTCGAATTCCAGCTAACGTTAGGGTGCGCACTTATCCAGGTAAAATAGTAATGCCTGGATTTATTGATACCCATATTCACTATCCCCAAGCCGAGATGGTTGGCGCCTACGGCGAACAGTTGCTGGAGTGGTTGAATAACTATGTTTTTCCCACCGAAGCTCGTTACAAAGATAAAGAATATGCCAGGGAGATGTCTGAGTTTTTTGTCAAACAGCTGCTGCGTAATGGCACCACCACAGCGCTAGTATTTGGTACCGTGCATCCTGAATCTGTTGATTCGCTCTTTGAAGTGGCTGAGAACATCAATATGCGCCTGATTGCAGGCAAAGTGATGATGGATCGCAATGCACCTGACTACCTTGTCGACACCCCAGAGACTAGCTATTCAGAGAGTAAGGCACTGATTGAGAAGTGGCATAAACGAGGACGCTTACTCTATGCCATTACCCCGCGTTTTGCTCCTACATCAACGCCTGAACAACTCGACATGGCCGGCAAGCTTAAGCAGGAGTTCCCTGATACTTATGTCCATACCCATCTGTGTGAGAATAAATCAGAGATTAAATGGGTCAAAGAGCTGTTTCCTGACCGTACTAGCTACTTAGATGTTTATCACCATCACGGCCTAACTGGCCCTAAGAGTATGTTTGCCCACAGTATTCACCTCGAAGACTGTGAGTGGGATTGCTTACAAAAAACCGATTCCGCCGTGTCGTTTTGCCCTACCTCTAACCTCTATCTCGGTAGCGGTCTGTTTAATCTCAAAGAGGCATGGAAGCGCAATGTAAAGGTTGGCGTAGGCACAGATATTGGTGCTGGAACCACCTTTAGCATAGTGCAGACCTTGAATGAGGCTTACAAGGTCATGCAGCTGCAAGAGTATCGCCTATCGGCATTTGAAGCCTTCTATATGGCAACCTTAGGTGGAGCAAAATCCTTGTCGTTGGACCACGTCATTGGCAACTTTGATGTCGGTAAAGAAGCTGACTTTGTGGTGATAGATCCCTGCTCCACACCTTTGCAGCAATTAAGATATGACAATTCAAAATGTTTAGCTGAGAAGCTGTTTGTGCTGATCACCTTAGGCGACGATCGCAGTATTTATCGTACCTATGTTGATGGTCGCCTGGTTTTTGAACGTACGTAAATTACATAATAATTTCAAAGGCATGCCTAGCTTTGCTAATTAGGCATATTCGGGAAATGTGGGCTAAAAATATAAATCAATATTCAAAATTGATGCGCTATTTAAACACCAAGTCACGGATTAAATCCTAGTGTGCTTTGCCGTGACGACCTTACTTGAAGTCAAATAGACACTTGCAAGATGGTGTTAACGCCCACTTTTGTGGCAATAAAGGAAGAGATGAGATGTCAGATACTAATACGGTAGACAATGAATCATTACAACAAAATAAGTTAGCTTCACGGAATCAATTAGATAATTATTTTGAAATCACAGAGCGAGGGAGCTCAGTCCGACAAGAGTTAATTGCCGGAGTGACCACCTTCTTGGCCATGGTTTATTCGGTCATTGTGGTGCCGAGTATGCTAGGCGCCGCGGGGTTCGATCCCGGTGCGGTCTTTATTGCCACCTGTTTAATTGCCGCTTTTGGCTCCCTGTTAATGGGCTTATGGGCCAAATTACCTATGGCGATTGGCTGCGCCATATCGCTGACCGCATTTACCGCGTTTAGCTTAGTGCTAGGTCAAGGGGTGAGTATACCCGTTGCGCTTGGCGCGGTATTCCTTATGGGTGTCGTGTTTACTGCAATTACAGTAACAGGCGTACGACAGTGGATCTTAACTAACTTACCCCATGGTATTGCCCATGGCACCGGTATCGGTATTGGATTGTTTTTACTCCTGATTGCTGCTAACGGTGTTGGTTTGGTGGTTAAAAACCCTCATGCCGGTTTACCGGTAGCGTTCGGTGATTTCACCTCCCTGCCAATTTTAATGTCAGTGTTAGGTTTAGCGGCAATTTTAGGACTTGAGAAGCGTCGCATCCCTGGTGGTATTTTATTGGTGATCATTGCTATCTCAATTTTAGGGCTAATATTCGATCCTAACGTCAAGTATCAGGGCTTCTTTGCTATGCCAAGTTTTGGCGGCGAAAACTCCCTAATCGGCACCATGGATATTATGGGTGCGCTTAATCCAATCATTTTACCGAGTGTTCTAGCCTTGGTGATGACGGCTATTTTCGATGCCACTGGCACCATTCGCGCCGTTGCAGGTCAAGCAAACTTGCTTGATAGCAAAGGCCAAATTATCAATGGTGGTAAGGCGCTGACATCAGACTCTATCAGTAGCATTTTTGCCGGTGCAGTCGGCGGCGCACCAGCAGCAGTTTATATCGAATCTGCAGCAGGTACCGCAGCTGGCGGCAAAACAGGCTTAACAGCCACGGTTGTAGGCGGCCTTTTTGCTTGCATGCTTTTCCTAGCTCCTATCAGTTATCTTGTGCCTGCTTACGCAACCGCACCCGCTTTGATGTATGTGGGACTGCTGATGCTGTCCAATGTTAGCAAACTGGATATGAATGACTCGGTCGATGCCCTCTCTGGATTGGTTTGCGCCGTGTTTATCGTACTTACTGGCAATATCGTTACCGGTATCATGCTTGGTTTTACTTCACTTGTGGTAGGCCGGGTTATTTCTGGTGACTGGCGCAAGCTCAATATAGGAACTGTAACTATTAGTGTCATTTTAATAATTTTTTATGCAGGTGGCTGGGCGATTTAATCTTGAATTAACCAATAACAATTAATCAATTTTATAGGGTCAGAAAAATGAACAATAAATGGATCTTTGCAACTCTACTATTAACACCACAGGCTTTTGCTGGCGATATCATTCACTGGTGGGATGTAAGTTTATCCGCGCTATATGGCGAAAATTATGATCTTGCTCCTTCAGAAAAGCAAACCACGCTTACCTTTGAAACCGCTGGCGGTTGGAAATACGGTGATTGGTTTGCCTTCCAGGATTTCACCTACTTTAATGGTTCCAATGTGGGTAAGGAACAAACTACCTACGGTGAAATAACCACTCGCTTCAGTGCGGGGAAAATCTTCGATACTAAGGTGGGTTTTGGCCCAGTAACGGATCTATCCCTAGCCTTAAGTTTAGAAGAGGGTGAAGGACCGGTTAAGAGCTTTCTTTACGGTATCGGCTCAGATATTGATATCCCGTATTTTAGTTTCTTTAGCCTAAATCTATACCGTCGTTCGGCTATCAGCGATGACAATATTAGTGATGGCTGGCAAGCATCTCCTTCATTTAAGATCGAGTTCCCTGTCGGTAATTCAAGCATCGTATTTGATGGCTATGTGGACTGGGTCTTTGCAGTAGATGATGCGAATTACTCTACAGGTGTACACGTTAACCCGCAGCTTAAATATGACTTAGGTGCTGCCATTATGGGTGAGGGCAATAAAGGCCACCTATATGTGGGTATCGAGTATGACTACTGGAAGAATAAATATGGTGTCGAAGGGATCGATCAAAACACCTATTCATTCATTGTTAAATATCATCTATAGAGCAGTCTAAGTTTTTTAGACTTAATAAAGTAAATGACCTCCGGCAAAGCCGGAGGCTCATTTGATGAGGCCCTCAAAGGGCTAAAATAAGCACCAAGACGCATTCAACTACCAAGCTTCAACGGATCACGCTGGCTGTCTTCTTTTTCTTGATCACAGGTATGGTCGTACCCTTTCCTCATTAAGGGCATATGTTGAGATGGAATGATAAGGTAAGGCCATGAAAAATATTATAATTAATGGTAATCAACTCACAGTTAGTCCCGAAGCAACCTTGTTCGACATTGCAAAAAAAGCGGGGATCACTATTCCTAACCTATGTCATCAACATAATGACACTGGTTTTTCCACAAAGAGTACAGAGAAAAGCCACTGTAACTTGTGTCAGGTGGAAGTACGCATTTCAGGAAATAGCAAACACAATGAGTCCGTGACCGTCCGGGCTTGTGATACCCAGCTCAACTCTCTCTATTCAGCGGATGAACAGACAATAGAGATTATCACTCAATCTGCTCATCTGAGTTTACTAAGACAAGCGGCACTGACCGAAATTCTAAGCGACCATTTTGCCGACTGCGAAGCACCTTGCCAACAAGCCTGTCCTGCTGGCGTCGATGTGCAATCTTATCTTTTCCATATCGCACAAGGTAACCATAGAGAAGCAATTAAGGTGATTAAGCAAATGCTGCCACTGCCTCTCTCGATAGGGCGAGTTTGCCCGGCATTTTGTGAGGTAGAGTGTCGTCGGGGCTTAGTCGATGAGCCCGTTGCCATTAGGCAACTGAAACGCCACGCTGCCGATCTCGACCTTAATGATAGCCAGAGCTATATACCGCCAAGAGCGCCTGCTACAGGTAAGAAAGTGGCTATTATAGGCAGCGGACCTGCAGGCATTAGTGCCGGATATTTTCTATCAAACGCAGGCCATGAAGTTACCATTTATGAAATGATGCCAAAGGCGGGGGGCTGGCTACGATATGGGATCCCAGAGTATCGCCTACCAAAGGCCATACTCGATAAAGAGATAGACCTGCTCTGCCAAAATGGCTTAAACATTGAAACCAATGTGAGATTAGGCCATGAGCTCCATCTCCCGCAACTGGTAGAAAACTTCGACGCGGTTTGTCTCGCCATCGGTGCGCAAAAAGCGGTACCGATGAACTACCTAGGCTCAGATCTCAAGGGGTGCTACTTAGGCGTCGATTACCTTAAAGATCACTGTCTGGATAAGAGATTTACCACCGGCAAACGAGTGGCTGTTATCGGCGGAGGTAATACGGCCATCGATTGTGCCCGCACCGCCAAGCGTGAAGGTGCCGACGTCACCTTGATCTATCGCCGTACCAAGGAGGAGATGCCTGCAGAAGATTATGAAATAGTCGAAGCTGAGCACGAAGGCGTTAACTTCCATTTCCTTACCAATCCGATTGAAAATCACAGTGATGAGCAAGGCCGCGTTAAGAGTGTAACTTTTGAGATAATGGCTCTTGGTGAGCCAGATAGTTCAGGCAGACGCGCTCCGGTAGCGACAGGTGAAACCTTCACTGAAGATTTTGATACCGTGATCCCCGCCGTGTCTCAGATGCCGGATATGGATTTTCTTAACCATCCACAAAGTCAGTTATCAACGGGCAAGCTTGCCCTCACTCGCTGGAATACATTCGAGGGATGCGACCACACCATGTCTGCGGGTCACTCATCAGGCACTGAAAAACTGTTTGTTCTTGGCGATTCGCGAACAGGCCCTGCCACTGCAGTTGCCGCTGTCGCCGATGGACGCAAAGCCGCTATTGCCATAGATAAGTTGCTCAACCAAGGCCTGACCTGTGAATTGACTAAATTTAAGTTCAATGCCACCAAGGCGAGTAAGACAGCCTCACTGTCATCGGCCTTATACCCTCATACCAAGGTTGAAGCTAAGGCCAAAATGCCTGAGCTTAGCCTGTTACACCGAATGGGGGGATTTAGCGAAGTTGAGCTAGGATTTGCAACCGACGAAGCCATGAAAGAGGCCGCGCGTTGCCTTGAGTGTGCCTGTCAGGCCAATACCGATTGTAAGCTGCGCGATTACGCCACTGAATATAAAGTCGACAGTAAATCACTCGTACCTCAAAGCCCTGTAGATGCGCCGCGTCAGTTTAGTGTCGATGACTCTAGTCCTTTTATCACTTTTGATGCTAATCGCTGTATTAGTTGTGGCGCTTGTGTCGATATCTGTCATAACAAGTGCGGCCATAGTGCCATTAGCTTCGAGTCCGAAAACCACTATCAGGTATTACCAGACTCAAGCTTGTCACCAGAGCGCCGCGCACCACGTGTTGGCTTTAATGTCACCATGAGAGACAGTGATTGCGTCCAGTGTGGTAGCTGCATACAAGTGTGTCCAACTGGCGCACTTGTCGATGCTAGAAACAAGACTCAGGGCGTGACCGATGAATTAACTCAGGTATCGACCGTCTGTACTTACTGTGGAATAGGTTGCCGCCTGATCATGCATGTGGATACGGCAAATAACACCCTCAAGCACATCAGCGGTGATGGTAACTCTCCGGTTAATGAAGGCATGTTATGCGTTAAAGGTCGCTTTGGCTTTGATTTTATTGGTAGTGAGCAAAGACTAACACAGCCACTTATTCGTAAAAATGGCCAGTTAATCCCAGTATCTTGGGATGAAGCCATCGATTATGTTGGTGATAAACTCGGTAGCATCATCGCTACCCATGGCGGCGATGCCGTCGCTGGACTCGCCTCTGCCAAGGCGACCAACGAAGATAACTATGTTTTTCAAAAGCTGTTTAGAAGCATTATCGGCACCAACAATATCGACCACTGCGCCCGTCTTTGTCACGCATCGACCGTAACAGGCCTATATGACGTGCTCGGTAGCGGTGCCATGACCAATGATATTCCCAATATTAAAGAATCGGATCTAATCTTTATCCTCGGATCTGACACCAGCAATGCTCATCCGATTATAGCCTCGAAGATCAAGCAGGCGATCACCGAACATGGTGCGCGTTTGGTGGTTGCCGATCCTAAGCGCGTCGATATATCCGATCACGCCGAGCTCTATATGTGCCACAAGCCGGGCACCGATGTGATGTTAATCAATGCCATGATGCAGCAGATAATTAAGCATAACTGGCATGATAAAGCGTACCTTGAAGCTAGAGTCGATGGTTTTGAAGCGCTCTACAGCGAGGTCATGAAGGAGAAATACTCGTTAGAGAATGCGCAACTCATCACCGGAGTCGATGCGACTGAAATAGCCACCTTGGCCAAGATGATAGGCACTGCCAAGAAAACCGCTGTCTACTACGCCATGGGCATAACTCAACACACCTCGGGCCATGACAACGTCACCGCCATTGCCAACTTGCAACTCTTGTGTGGCAATATCGGCATTCGCGGCGCAGGTATCAATCCACTTCGCGGCCAGAGTAATGTTCAAGGTGCCTGTGATATGGGGGCTCTACCTAATTATTTCACGGGCTACCAAAAGGTCGACGACCCTGCGGTGCAGCGACGCTTCAAGCAAGCTTGGGATTGTGAGACGTTGCCAAACAAAATAGGCTTAGCCGCCACTGAAGTGATGCATGCACTGATGAAGGGCAAGCTCAAAGCGCTCTATGTTATGGGGGAGAACCCAGCGTTAAGCGATCCCGATCAAACCCATGTGATCGAAGCGCTGAAAGAGGCTGAGCTATTAATCGTTCAGGATATTTTCTTAACTGAAACGGCCGCCATGGCTCATGTGGTCTTGCCGGCACTGTCATTCGCCGAAAAAATCGGCCACTTCACCAACACCGAGCGCCGCGTACAGCAGCTCCAAGTCGCTGTAAAGCCGCCAGGACTTGCCAAGCTCGACTGGAAGATAGTGCAGAGCATCGCCAATGCATTGGGGGGGAGCTGGGACTATACGGATGAGAAGCAGATTTGGCATGAGATAACCCAAGTAACGCCACAATATCGCGGTATTAGCTGGGAAACTATGGATCCAAACAGTGACAAAGGTATCGCAGGTTTGCAGTGGCCTTGTCCAGAGGTTGGTCATCCAGGCACGCCGATATTGCATATGAAAGAGTTTACTCGAGGTCGCGCCCAGATGAGAGCGATGGACTATCGATTGCCTGCCGAACCGCCTTGTAGTGAGTACTCGCTAACCTTGTCGACTGGACGCTTGCTGGAACAGTTTCACACTGGAACCCTGACCCGCAAAACGGCTGGACTCGATGAGTTGGGTAAACCACGGGTGATGATCTCAGTCTATGACGCCGAGAAGCTTGGCATCGCTAATGGCGATATGCTGCAGATCACCTCTCGCCGCGGTGAGATTGAGATCGCCGCATTCGTCACTAAGCGTGCTCAAGCTGGCGTCTTGTTCCTGCCGTTCCACTTTGCCGAGGCCGCAGCCAATAAGCTCACCATCAATGCGCTCGATCCTGTCGCTAAGATCCCCGAGTTTAAGATCTGCGCCATTAAAGTCGCAAAGGTTGAAGTCAATAAGACTGAAAATATATCCACACTTGAAGTCGCAAAGGTGGCTAAGGCTAGAGCTGAGACAGAGACAGAGCATGATATGGAAGTGAGTTAACCCTGAAGTAAGTACGGCATAGGACTTAGACTGGCAGACTTGAGACTCTGTCAGTCTAGTGTTCATTAACCTTAAGTGATGGCGAATAACGTTAGGAATAGAATAATGACTGATAATATTAAAAGTTCTACAGCCACTGATGATATTGGATCTTTAGACTCTGGAGATACTGCTGTAACGCAAATGTCAGCTGGCGACGCCACATCTACTGTAGCCGCTATCAAAACTGCTGCTCCCGTTATAGAAGTTGGGGCTGTAGCTTATGGTTTATGCTTTATTCATATCATTTAAAAATTGATAGCTAAACCAAGCCACTTGTTAGGTTTGCTTAGTGAACAATACTATTAGTGAGTCGTAATTTTAGTCGGTAATACTAAGCGGCCCTATGGTCGCTTTTTTATGCTTGAAATCAAATGGAGTAAAGGGAGATTAATCTATCAAAATTGTTTCAAGAAAGGAGGGGGATAGCTCGATTTAACGCTAAACCTTCCATTAGAGTGATGTTTAAAGCGGCGCTTCTCTTAGCCAAAGAGTACTCATATTCTGGTCGTCGGCGTGCGCTTGTCATACTGCATTTACACTATAGTGGTAGGCTTTTTCTATCAACGAAATAGCTTGTTGCCTTTATTCGGCTGTTGTTATTTAAACGGTTGATGTTGTGAGGGTTATTAACTTAGTCGGTGATTTTTTGAATTTATTGATAACGAAAAACTTGAATAACGGCTGCTTTGAACTAAATTCGATAAGGACTGAATAATTTATGTGATTTATTTCAGCTCTAATAGTGATATTTCGTATTTTCAACTATTGATATTCGGCAAAAATCTGTAAAAATACCGCTTCTGTCTCTGATGGCGAAATACAGGGAAAACGGAAGTAAATGTTAGCGCAATTTACTTCTTATTTATTTTGTATGTGTTGATTTAAGGGCATTAACATATATGTATAAGACGACAAAAAAACCAGTTTGGTACGGCGAGCTAAGAACGGCTCGTGGCAATACCATTCTAATTCATGATAAACAGTTTCCTGATGCTTCAGCTGGACGTGTTTACTTCTATAACGCGACTCGAGAGTCAATCATTGAGTATGCAGAAGATATCGTTAAGCCTAACTTGCATGAGCTTGATGAGCAGGCGATAGCTGAGGTAGATAAAACTTGTGGCGCCGCTTGGTTTGCTGCAAGAGAAGAGTTTATGGCTAAGCATCAAGGCTGGGTTGAGGCAAATAACCCTAAGAGTGCAGCTGCACCTAAAAAGCCAAAGGCTGCACCTGTCGCTGACGACGATGAGCCAGAGTTAGCATCTGCAGACGACGATGACTACGATGATGATTGGTCAGACGATTACGATGATTAATCAATAAAAATAACAGCGCCTAGGCGCTGTTTTTTTGTTTCTTTTGATTAAGCATCATTTTCAAATTGATAGCGACTGATGTGATGATAAATCTCCCCCGGTGCTATCAAGGCATCACCCGCAATATGCGGTTGGTTAGGTGCATCTGGGATCTGTTGAGGCTCCAAACAAACCCCCTGATACTGATTCAATCTATGTTGGTTCTTACCAACCACACCCTCTAAGCCATTTCCTCCATATACTTGTACACCAGGCTGATTAGTATATAGCGTCATGCTGCGACCACTGAGCGGTGAGCTTAAACTGCCAAATCGCTGTAACTTCGACTCAGTGCTTGGCATTAAAAAGCAGTGATCGATTCCCGATGTCGTAGTTAACTCTTCTCTACCTATTAGCGACTGTAATTGAGTCGGTAAAGACAGGTCTAAGCCGCTGCCATGGGTTTGGCGAATTGCGCTAGGGATTCCCACGTTATTCATTTCGAGATACTGAGTCGCATCGACTTGCAGTTGATGATCTAGGCTTGATTCACTGGCATCTAAATTGAAATAACTATGTTGAGTTAAGCTGATGGGGCAAGGTTTATCAGAGCTGGCTAAGATCTCCACATAGAGATTATTGCCCACGAGGCGATAATCTAGCTGCACATTGCAGTTTCCCGGAAAGCCCATATCCCCATCAGGGCTTCTTAGGCTGAGGCGAACACCATCGGGGAGAGTACCAAGTTGCCACTGCTGGCGGTGAAAGCCTTCTCTGCCGCCGTGTAAACAGTTGCTGTCTTGGTTGGTATCGAGAGGGTACTGAGTTTGGCCAACATTAAATTGCCCATTGGCAATTCGGTTTGCATATCGGCCAACAATAGCGCCTAAGTAGGCGTCTTGTGTTAGATAACCCTCGGCGCTATCACAGCCCAAAACTAAGTTGGCGCGTTCGCCGTCTCTATCCGGAGCCCATAAAGAGCGAATAATCCCACCTAGGCTTAATACCTCAATGGCGAGCGTGCCGTTGTCGATGAGCAGTCGCTCAATTTGTCCACCACGTGGATCGGTCCAAGGTTCGAGAGAGCGAATACGTACCATTATTAGTCCTGTTAATTATCGATGCGCTTAGCACCATCGCTGGCTGAACACAGATATATGTCGGCTTCTAGCCCAGTCTTATCTGCGTATTTTTGTTCAATGATCGAGACAACTGAATCGGTTAGTTCGTGATCGACTAGCGCGACAACGCAGCCGCCAAAGCCACCACCTGTCATGCGTACACCTCCGCGATTACCGATGACTTCTGATATTATCTCGACAAGGTAGTCGATCTCGCTGGTGGTGATCTCAAAATCATCACGCATTGATGCATGCGACTGTGCCATTAAAAGACTGACTTTTCCTATGTCACCAGACTCTAGTGCCCATGCGGCATTTTGGGTGCGTCGATTTTCAGTGACCACATGTTTTGCTCGTTTATAACAAGCTGCAGTTAATTCAGATTTACCAGCTTCGAGGCTGGCCAAATCAAGATCTCGTAGTGACTCAAGGCCAAAATGAGTTGCTGCTTGCTCACACTGCTCGCGGCGAAGGTTATATTCGGAGTCAACGAGACCGCGCTGAACATTCGAGTTGATAATAATCAGGCTTAGGCTGTCGGGAATACTGACCGCTTCACTGTCTAAATCGAGACAGTCGATAAGCAGCGCATGGTCCTGCTGACCCAGTGCGCTGATCATCTGATCCATAATGCCGCAGGCGCAGCCGACAAATTGATTCTCTCCGCGCTGGGCCAGCTGAGCGATGGCAAGTGGTGAGAGTTGTATTTGGCTGCAATCGTTAACGGCGGTGCCAAAAGCAATCTCTAAGGCTGCGGAGGATGAAAGGCCCGCGCCCATTGGTACGTTACTGACAACGGCCAGATCGAGTCCTTTTGCCGTTAGGCCCGAGGTGGCCATTGCTGCGGTAAAGCCTTTTAGGTAGTTCGACCAATGATTCTTAACTGGCGTGCCTTCTTCACCAAATATCCACTCCTCAATCTCACCGGGAAAGGCATCGGAGACGGCGCGAAAGCGTAAGTCATCGCGGCGTTTTACTACAATAGCAGTGTGGAAGTTGATAGCAGCGGGAAGTACAAAGCCATCGTTGTAATCTGTATGCTCACCAATAAGGTTGACGCGTCCAGGGGCACAATAAAGCTCATCGGCTTGGGTGCCAAAAGTTTGCACAAACAGTTTGTTTGCTCGCTGAGCTGGATTGGACATAATTTCAAATTTCCGAATGTTAATATTTACGTTTAGCACAAAACATTGCAATAAACTCTTTGGTTGCTGAGTTTGATTCTGGTGACCAATTTAATAACAGCGGCATACATAAAATTAATAGTAATAGGTTACATTTTATTGAGCGGAGATGAGGCTTAGTTTTAGTGACTTCAGGTTTTTAAACTTGTGTCATATTATATTGCTCAATATCCATCTCTTGTTTTATAGCATGACTTTGTAAATTGTGTAACTGAGTTTTTTTGCAAATAGAACGCTGTAGACAAAAGGCGTTTATGCCCTACTGTTATCGCAGGGCATAAGAGTTATCGCTAGAGTTAGTCGGTTACAAGTTGGCTATTGATGCTTTGGGGCCCAAATACAAACTTGCTCAGTGCTAGGGTGACCAATATGGTGGCGGCGAGTGTTATTGCCATCATATGGATGAAGTGCAGAGGGCTCCATACAAAGGTAAATACCGCATACACCAGTACACCAAATACTAGACCTATCTTAATGGCTTTTGCATTGACATCCTTAAAGGCAAGCGCGCAGATAAAGGCGGCTAATACCGGCATGGAGTAGAGGCCATTTAGCTGCTGCAGCAGGGAGATGATGCTAGCCGACTGAGCAAATACCGGCACTAAGCATAATGAGATAAGCGTAAAGACTAACGCCACTCGGGTACCTATCTTACGTACATCGGCATTAGGGTTAACGTAGTTTTGGTGGATGTCACAGGTATAAAGTGCAGCTGCTGAGTTTAAGCATGAGTTAAACGAGCTCAATACTGCCCCCGCCATCACGGCGGCAAATGCGCCAGACATCCAACTTGGTAAGATGTCACCAACTAACTTACCGTAGGCTACATCACCCACATCCCCATAAAGCTTATAGGCAACAAGCCCAGGTAATACCACGATAATAGGGATGATAAGCTTCATAACGACTGCGGCATAAAGGCCTTTCTGGGCTTCTTTCACCGATTTGGCTGCCAAAGCTCTTTGGGTGATCACCATATTGGTGCCCCAGTAGAAGATCTGAATAAAGATCATACCCGTTAGCAGAGTGTGCCAAGGGATATCGGATTGACTGTCGCCAATCAAGCTGATGCGCTCAATCGGGATCCCTGATAGGTCCCAATTGACGGCATTAAGCGCTAGGTAAGAAACCACGACCCCCATGAATAACAATCCAACACCATTGAGGCTATCTGAAATTGCGATGGCTCTTAGGCCGCCAAAAATAGCATAGATAGCGCCGACGACTGCAAAGATAACCGCGAGTACTGTCACTGAAATCGATAAGCCAAACATCGACTTCATAAATAATGAGCCGGTATAAAGTACGACAGGTAGCAAGATGAAGGCATAACCAAGCATAAATAGTACCGACACCATGGCGCGGATCCCTTTATCTTGATATTTGCGCTCAAGTAGCTCAGTGGTGGTGGTGCAGTTATATTTGTAATAGATCGGAATCAGCCATTTCGCTAGGATGATGAGTCCCACTGCTGCGGCGATCTCCCACCATGCCACGAGTAAGGTTTGCGCGCCGTTCATCCCCACAATTTGCTCGGCGCTGATGTTGGTCATCATCAAAGACCCCGCGACGACGACCCAGCTCAAGCCGCCGCCAGCCAGAAAGTAATCTTTGCTATCACTCGTATTGCGGGTGATTTTGCGACACTTTAAGTAGGTGATTAAGCCTACCAAGGCGGTTAAGCCAAAAAATATAACCAGTTGAATAGTCTGTTCCATGTTGATCCTTCACTGCTATTTTTAGTTTTAATATCCGTTGTTCAGCTAAATTCGTTTTAGACACTAGCTTGTGCGAGCATCATTGGCCATAAACTATAGTTGGATTCTCGCCTGATTTTTTATGTCACCTTGAGCAGAAAGTGGCGTGAGGCTAAAGCCAAACGACATCGCCTCTGGTGCGATCCGATATGGGGTATGCACAGGGCGCCCCCATGAGGTGTCACCGCCGACGCCCATCTGCTTGTAATCGATATTCCAGGTGACAAAGTCACGAATTGGAATTTCGGCGCCATGGTTGGCGGTTACAGGTACTAACCCCGAGGCTGAGCCTTCGGCATCGCCGTCTCTAAAGTCGATATCGGCTTGAGCGAATGGCCATAGACTGGTTTGCAATAACTCGTTTTCCATGGTGGTTTGGGCAAGTAAGCCCGCACCTTTACTGTTTGTTACCGCCACATAGCGTACATCGGTGCGCTGCCCGGTTTCTTGTGGTCTTGAGTAACGGTGGAAGGTTTTCTCGATGGGGAGGCTATACCAAGCGACAGGATTCCCCGTTTTTCTATCGGCGTAGGTCTCCTCAGGGCCGCGGCCAAAGTAGTGCATAAAGCGCATCTCGAAAGGCAGCTTAGCTGAGAAGCCAAACCGAGGCAGGTCGGCAAGCTCGATGCTACCTGGAATAAACTGACTATTCACTAGCAGCTTACCTTGCAGGCTCACGCTGTAACGGGTCTTTAAGCTAAAGCCAAGCGTGGGATGCTGGTGGATTACGTGGAGCGCAGGTGCTTTTCCACTGCTATGGGTGATAGAGGTTAGGGTTAGCTCTGTAGCAGCGTCTTGCCACATATCGGCCCATTTGGGCATCTGGTTACCCAAGTCGTTATCGGTTGGGGCCCGCCAGAAGTTTGCCATGAGTGGGCTATCGAGCAGTAACTCGTCATTAGCTTTAATCTTGCTGAGCCAGCCACTGCTTTTGGCGATAAAATACTGACTTTTACCGTTACCTAATATCCAACTCTTGCTGGTTTCTTCAATTGCATCAATGGTTTTTACCGCCACAACTTTAGGCGTGTGGAGCTCGAATTGCTCAAAGGCGATCAGGTGATCGCTGGGTAACATAGGCTGTGGCGTATCGACTTTTACCTCCAGTAAGAGTTGATACTCGAACTCCGGGCTTTGCTGCATTAGCTGCATCGTGGCCTTAGGTAAGCTAAAACGAATCGCTTTATTCGTATCGGCTTTTACTTGTGGCAGAGCCAATAACCCGTTAGCCACAGACTGCCCGTCTTGCTGCACTGTCCAGACTAAGTTTAAGCCTTGGGTGTCGATAAAGTCATAGCGATTGCTCAGTGTGAACTCGACGTTTTGCTGCTTAATACTCAATCCCGTCAGCTTAAATGGCTGATAGACTTTTTTCACTTCAAATAGATGGGGATGTGGGTTGCGGTCAGGATCCACTAAGCCATTATTGAGGAAGTTACCGTCGGTAGGCATATCGGGATGGTAGTCTTTGCCGTAAGCCCAATAGCGCTGGCCATTGTCATTGGTAAAGGCGAGAGACTGGTCGACCCAATCCCAAATAAAGCCACCTTGCAGCTGAGGGTATTGGTCGATCACATCCCAGTAATCTTGTAGGTTACCGACAGAATTTCCCATAGCGTGAGCATATTCAATCATGATAAGTGGTCTGTCGGTATGCGTCTTAGCATACTTTTCAATTCGCTCAATCGATGGGTACATGGGCGCGACAATATCGGTATAGGCGTGTTGGCCTGCGGGTTCATATTGCACTGGACGACTAGGATCGCGCTGCTTTATCCAGTCATAAAGGGCCGCAAATAGCTTGCCTTCACCAGCCTCATTCCCCAGTGACCAGATGATGATCGAAGGATGGTTTTTATCGCGTTCTACCATGCGCTCAACACGCGCCTTGTGGGCTGGTAGCCAGCTCATCTCGTTACCCAGTTGAGTCTTCTCATCAATCGCCAATGGATGGGACTCAATGTTGGCTTCATCTACTACATACAGGCCATATTTATCGGTGAGGCTTAACCAGTAGGGATCGTTTGGATAGTGGCTTGAGCGCACGGCATTGATGTTGTTTTGCTTCATCAAGCGGATATCGGTTTCCATGCTGGCTCGGCTCACGACGTGGCCGGTATCTGGGTCAGTTTCGTGTCTGTCGACGCCGCGGATCGTAATCGCCTTGTTGTTGACTAAGAGTTGGCCACCTTTTATCTCGACACGGCGAAAGCCTATCTGTTGACTGCTGGCTTGCAGCAGTTTTCCTTGGCTGTCGCTAAGGCTAACGATAAGTTGATAAAGGTTAGGGGTTTCTGCACTCCAAAGCTTGGGAGTCTTAAGGGCAAAATCGATCTCATGACTCTGCTGTTTTTTGAGCTTGGTGACCGCTTGCTCACCGCTGCTAACCTCAACACCTTGGGGCGACAGCAGTTGATAGCTTAGACTGACATCTTTGGCTTTAGCATGGTTTTCTAGTTTTAGTTTAAGCGTTACATCGGCCTTGTCGAGGCTTGCTGACATCTTGTAGCTGGCGTCGATATCGCTTATGCGCTGTTTCTCGGTGGCGTAGAGATAGACATCACGCTCAATACCACTGACCCTCAGCATGTCCTGACTTTCTAAGTAGCTTGCGTCACTCCAGCGGATAATTTGTAAGGCCAGTAAGTTTTTTCCTTGGGTCAAATAGGGAGTGATATCAAATTCGGCGGGGGTTTTAGCGCCTTGACTATATCCCACCTCGGTGCCATTAACAAAAGCCGTCAGTGCCGAGCGCGCAGCACCAATATGCAAGAAAACTTGCTTATCTTGCCAGCCGTCAGGGAACTTAATCTCACGACGATAACTTCCCGTTGGGTTGTGATCTTCCGGTGCATCGGGCCAAGTCGTGGTAAATGGATAGCGCTCATCTAAATAGATGGCATGGCCGAACCCTTGAGTCTCCCAGTTGCCGGGCACTTGAATACTCTGCCAGCTCTCAAGGTTAGCCTCTGCTTGAGCAAAATCCTTTGGAACACTAAAAGGGTTTCTAGCGTAATGAAACTGCCATCGACCATTAAGGTCGATAAAGTTACTACTGTCTTTAGGCTGATCTTTTAGCGCTTTGGCTAAGCTCGAATAACCAAAGAAACTGGCGTGGGCAGCTTGTTTATTCTGCTCAAAAATCTGATGGTTTTGCCAGCGCTCAGGCGTATCACTGGCAAAGCTAACCGGGCAAACTAAAAGTGCAAATAGAGCGGTAAGCCTATGACTTAGAGTGGTTTTTTTGGTAATCGATTGTAGGGGATTCATAAAGGTGTGACTCTTCATTATTATTATTCTGTTGTTGTTTAGGTCTTTTTATAATGTGCTGGCTATTTTCGCTGCCAAACTATCGCTAAATGCTGGTTGTCAGGGCTAATGGTTATCCTTGATGCGCTAAGGTAATTCGCATTTGGCAGCGGGATTGAGCTAATTAATTGCCAGCTATTTTTGCTTGCTCGATTCCAGGCTACTAACTGGCCATTATCGATGTTAAATAACCAGTTATTCTGGCTCCAGGCATAGTCTTCACTGGCACTATTTGGGAGTGCGATTAATGCTGTGTGGCTGTTATCTTTTGGTGAATAGCGCTTAATGAGTCGGTCGCCATCTAGCTGCTTATGTAGATAACTAAAGGCTTCATCATTAGGAATTGCATGAATACTTCTGCCTACATTTGCTACCACAAAGTGACGTTCATCGGCGGTTTCGCCATTGGGCTCGAAGTAGAGACTATAGGCGTATCTAGCCCAAAGTAGCGTGCCTAGATTTTCGTTTGTAGCGTAGTAACCCGTTGGAATTAAACTCTTGATAGCTCGCTTACGTGGTGCATTGCCTGTTTGTTGCCACACACTTTGATGGGGCACACCTTGCTCGACCACATAAGTAATTTGCTTGGTTGCCTTATCTGTTTTAAAGGCTTGGGGAGAGTACTCGCTTTGCTCAGGGGTAAAGGTTAACTGCTCTATGTGACTATCGGCTATCTGAAACTGATAAATATCATTGTGGGCAGCTGGAGTTTGCGAGTTTGAATTGGGCGCTGCTTGCCTGTCAGAGGTGAAGAGTAGCTGTGAGCTGTCGGGGCTAAAGTTGGGCTGATTATCGTAACCGTCTCGCTCTGTGACGGGACGACCATCAGTGACAGTCCATTGCTGTTGATTATCTTGGTAATTAAGTTTGTAGATCCAGATATCAAACCCTGCAGCTAGGGCGCTGCAGGGGACTAGAAGTAGGGCCGTTAAAACCCCATAACCCGCCAGAGTCGTATTGTTATTATGGTTTGGCATTGGATGTTATTGGTCATCTTATACTCGATGACAAATAACATACGCTATAAAGCGAATAATGTATACAATCAGCTTTTTTGCGAGATATCAACCGTTCAAGCTTCATTTTGATGCTTGGTAACATTTGCAGTATCGGTGTTATCTGCTTGTTTTTTCTGCTTGCTCACATCAGTATCTGCAGGAGTTTTAGCTTCAGTTTGATGCTTGATAACATCAGTGTCTGCAGGAATTTTAGCTTCATTTTGATGGTTAATTGCATTGGGGTTATCTGGTGCGGTACCACTTGGGGCTAGCAACTCTTTGACTAAATGTTCAACCAAACCTGCACCTGCAGCCTCATAGAGGTTATAGACACTATGCACCCCTGACTCGCTAAGTGATTGAGCATCTTCTTTAAATTTAACGATGGCGCTGAGCTTTCCTTGGTAATCCAGTAGCTTAAGTTGTTCAACCGCAAATTGATTACCCACGTGGTGAGGCATGGTCAGCAACACCAATTCGAGGTTAGGGGCTCTATCGAGCTTTTCCCAAAAATCGGTATCGGAGGCGTCACCTTGCACCACGTTTCGGCCTTCCTTTATATGGAAATCCACTAATTCTTGCTTATGTTCAATACCTAAAATCTCACCATCATAACGGGCTCTAAGCTCATCATAAGCACCAGAACCAATACGGCCCATACCTAAGATTAAAAAGCGTGGGTTGCCTACAGGTATAGGCCTATCTTCTGGGTGCAGAGGGGGTTTCTCTAGTCGCTTGAGTCTGCTTTGAAATTTCTGATATAAACGATTAGATGCGGTATTGAGCGGCGCGGCAAACAGGAAGCTAAAGCTGAGTGCAACAGCGAGAATAACCATCCATTGTGGTGGAAGCCAACCTTTTGAGGTCGCAACTGCCGCAACGATTAAGCCAAATTCGCTGTAATTACCTAAGCTAAACGAGCTCATTAATGCGGTACGAGAACGCAGCTTAAAGTGAGTTAACAAGTACATAAATAGAATGACTTTAATCGGTACTATTAGTACTAAAATCGCAGCTAAGCCGATATCGGAGAAGGTGGGTAAGCCATTGAGGCCAACGGTTAAGAAGAAGGCGACTAAGAATAGCTCTTTAAAGTAAAACAGTGATTTAGCCAGCTCTGATGATTTAGGGTGCCCCGCCAGTAAAATACCTATGACTAGCGCACCAAGATCAGGCTTTAAACCGACGAGCTCAAATAGGCCCGCTCCCATCACGAGTGCCATCACTAAGCCAAATAGCACTAGCAGTTCACCGTGGCCAACGCGATCGAAGGCTTTATATATGAGAGGCTTTGCTAGCGGCAGTAACAGTAAGCCTAGTGCCCAATATGAGGGAATATCGCCCTTAGAGATAGTTAAGAAAGCAACGGCGAAGATATCTTGCATAATCAAGATACCAATAGCGACTCGGCCATAAAGTGACTGCATATCACCTTTATCTTCCAGTATTTTTACCGCAAAAATCGTACTGGAAAAACTCAATGCAAAGGCAAGTAGCGCTAGCTGATCTATCTCTAGGCCAGTGAGCTGTTCAAGCCCTAATATACCCAGCAGTTTCAGCAGTGGGATAAAAAAGAGCATTGAACCGATTAAATGAAGGCTGGAGCCTGCCCAAACCTCTGCTTTAAATAAGCTGCGCAGATCTAATTTAAGACCAATGGCAAAGAGCAGTAGCGTGACACCTAGGTTGGCAAGTTGCTCCAGCATAGGCAAACTGGACTCTTCAATACCGAACAAAAACAGCACAAATCCCGCAACAAGATAGCCAATTAAGGGGGGCAGTCCCACGCGGCTAACTAACATACCGCAGGCTAAGGTGATAATGAGTATAGCGGGTTCCATGATGCTCCTTTTCAATAAAATAGATACCCAGGTTCCAGGGTATAGTGATGCACCATTGTATAAGAAATTTATGAAGTTGAACTGAAAATTGTGATTAAATTTAATGGTTATTAGCTGCGTTGTGAGCTAGGGACGGTTAAAGAGAAGCCCGGTTTATCACTGATAAACCGGGCTTCTAGGGATAAGCTTAGACTTGCGATAACGACTTAGTTAACTAAGTGATCTAAATGCTCGGCAAAGGCCTTTGGTCGCATAAAGCCTGTTACACGAAGATCGTCACGAATCGCACCGTTTTCATCGAACATCAATAGTGTTGGTAAGCCCAGCACGTCATAGTGTTCGAGTAGTTCGATATCGACATCATCGTTCTTGGTGACATCGGCTTGCAGTATTACCATCTTATTCATGCGCTCTAACACCTGCGGATCTTTAAAGGTGATAGCCTCAAATTCCTTACAAGCAACGCACCAATCAGCATAAAGATCTAGCATGACAGTCTTTCCTTCAGCGCTGGCTGCAGCAACTTCAGTATTTAGATCGTCTAATGACTTAATGCGCTTAAAACCGTGGCTTTGGGCTTCGCTACCGGCGATTGCCGCAGTATGAGAGCTAAAACCCAGCTTAGCCATAACCGCTTGCATACCATAAGAGAAGCTAGCGAGTAGCGTTAACATCAGTAATACCGAGCGAGTGGTCTGCTTCCAGTTAAACTCGGTAAGTTTGTTCTGGTGCATCAGATAACCGACTAATGTAATTCCCCAGATTGACCAAAGTAAGTCTGAGATAAAGCCTGGCCAAATTCGACCTAACATCACAATTGATACGGCGATGAGTAGGAAGCCAAAGAAAGTCTTGATGATGTCCATCCAGCGACCGGCTCTTGGTAGCAGCTTACCGCCAGAGGTACCAATAATCAGTAGCGGAAGACCCATACCCATACTGAGCACGTAAAGGGCTAAGAAGCCTTGGAGTAGATCGCCCGTTTGCGCCACATAGATAAGCGCACCTGACAGTGGCGCGGTGGTGCAAGGTGACGCTACTAGGCCAGAGATAATGCCCATGACGAACACGCCTATGACATTGCCACCTTTTTGGTTGTTAGAGAATGAATTCATCTTTTCCTGCCACTTAGAAGGCAGTTTCAGGTCATACAGACCAAACATAGATAAACTCAAAACAAAGAAGAGTATCGCTAGCACAATAAGTACTGCAGGGTGCTGAAGCGCCGCTTGATACTTCATGCCTGCAGAGGCAACGATAAGACCCACTAGCGAGTAGGTGATAGCCATACCTTGGACATAAACCATAGATAGGCTGAAGGCTTTTGCGGTAGAAAGCTTCTTACCTTGACCGACGATGATCCCTGATAGGATTGGATACATAGGGAACACGCAAGGAGTTAGCGCAAGGCCGACACCCAGACCAAAGAAGATAACTAAGGTCCAGATAAGGCTGTCGCCTGATAGCATAGCGCTTAGGGTATCTTGTTGGGTAATTGGTGCCTTTGCGCTTTCATTGGCTGTGGCATCTGATGCGTCTAAGGCTTTGTCTGTATCGCTAAGCAAGCCGTCGTTAGCGATGACCTCCGTTAACTCGGCCGTTTTCTTAGTTGGCGGATAACAGAGTGTGCCCTCGGCGCAGCCCATAAAGGTGACATATAATTTACTGCCAGCACTGGCTTCTTTAATCGCAACTGGCATCTCTACATAAGAGTAGTAAACCTCTTGCTCGCCAAAGTATTCATCAGTATGAGGCTTGCCCTGAGGTAGCGCTATTTCACCTAAAACGGCGCCATCAGCGGCTTCAAATTTAAGTTTGTCGCGGTACATATAGTAGCCGTCGGCAATGACCCAGCTAATTTTTACTTTATCGCCTTGCTGTTTAAAGTCGAACACGAATGCTTGGTCGACAGGCATGAGCTCTGGCTCACCCTTTAAAAAGTCAAACTTATTACTACTGAAAATGCCGTCAGCGTGCGCCAGTGGCGTAAGCAGCAGTAGTGAGGCTAAAAACAGGTTTATGATTCTTTTCATGGCTGTGTAGTTTCTTTTATCCAATCAAAATAGGCTGGCAGTCCTTGGGTAACAGGAACTGCAATTAGCTCGGGTACATCATAGGGGTGCAGCTTAGAGAGTGTGTGCTCTATAGCACTGTAATGCTGCGCTAAGCATTTAATTTGCAAACTGAACTCCTGTTCTTCACACAGCTCTCCTTGCCACTCATATACGGAGGTGATCCCTTGAGAGATCTGTACGCAGGCAGCAAGCTTGTTTTTAACCAGCTCACGAGCAAGAATTTTGGCTTGCTCCTCGCTGGGGCAGCTGGTGATCACTAACAAAAATTCGTTTTGCATTAAACTATTTCTATTGTCCAACAGATTAAAATTGTATTAAGCCAACTATTGTATTATGCCAATCAAGGTACAATGGCTATCAATAAGGCGAACGGCTTTAAAAAGCTAATCGATACTTTACGTGTTTTAACTTAGGCTTGCATTAAGGCATCGCTAAAATAGTGATGCCAGTAGTTTTTGCTTACAATTAGTCTCCTAATTGAGGCACCTGTTAGGATTTATACTATTAATTACAGGCTAACAGCAGGTAATTGCAGTCTCTCAACAGGCAGCTACTTGAAAATAGACCGAGTTACCCCAATTTAGTTTTCATCACCAGCAAAAAATGTGAGGTCAGTGTGTTTTTTATTTTGTTATTAATTTTTGTTTTAGTTCCTGTGATGGAGCTATCAGTACTGATCCGCGTGGGTGAAGTGTTAGGCAGCTGGACAACGGTCGCATTGGTTCTTTTTACTGCCGTAGTCGGTGTGTCTTTGGTGCGCAGCCAAGGCATTAGCACCTTGATGCAAGTGCAGCAGAAGCTGGCTCGTGGCGAAGCACCAGGCCAAGAGATTGTTGAAGGAATGATGTTAGCGGTCGCAGGCTTACTGTTGCTTATTCCTGGTTTTGTAACCGACTTTATTGGTCTATTGCTACTCACACCGTTTATGCGTATTCCTGTTGCTAGGTTCTTCTATAAACGTATGCAGCATAAAGTGCAGGCAAAAGGTGGTTTCCAGTCAGGTTTTGGCCCAGGCTTTGGTGCTGGAATGGGGCCACAAGGAAAAAACCCATTTGAACATCCATTTGAAAATGAGAGTGGTCAGTCACCCTTTGATCAAGGTAATACTTTCGATGGTGACTTTGAACGTAAAGCCGACCCAAGTGATAAGCGCCCAGAGAGCCATCAAGTAAAGGGATCGACCTTTGAGGGCGAAACCGTTACCCGTAAAACGGATAAAGAGTCCGACGATAAACAACTGCCAAAGCACTAACGCTATGGTTGTTCATGCTCTAATTGCTTAGGGTTTCGAGGGTAAAAGTGGTCGGCACGTCGTTCTATCAGGTTAAATTTACGGGTGTTTTTATAAGGCAGTTTCATAAAGCCTGACACCCCTTTGCCTTGGATCTTATCTACATGGGCTAAGATCCTATCTAAGCTGGCACGAAAAGCGGCCTGCTTTCTGGGGTTAAGTAAGCGCAAGTAGCTGTGGATCTTCATGTGATTGGGCAGCACTTCAAAAATGATACAACCGGTATGATGGATCTGGTTTATCCAGCCAAGCTCGGTCATGATCTCTTTTGGTAACTCTAAGTTCTCTTCTGGATCGCGGCCATCTTCAAAGTAGGAATGTAGTCGTGATTTATCTTCAAGCGATGGCACATTACCCACCTCAAAGGGGAGCTGGAGATCGCAGCCAGTCACAAATGGTTGTGTGCTGTCTTGGCGTTCGATGTGCAAGGTGTCGCGAGCATTAAAGAAGCAGGCTTTAAATACGCCAATGCGGCGAATACCACGAGCAAGCGTCACCATATTGTTGACGGCAACCGTAATAGCATGTTTTTGTTCAGCCTTATAAATAGCCAAGTTAGAGTCGATAAACACACCGGTTTCACGCCAGTGAATCGCCAGTCCGCCAACAATAGCATATTGGCTTAGGCGGCCAACCGCTGCAATAAAACCTTTTTCAGTATCCCCCATTCCCGCCATAAAATTGCGGTAGTATTTTTCTAACTGTAGATCATCCATTTTGGCTATGGGATCGTCACCATTGTGCTCTTTTAGAAATGATTTTCGCGAGCTGTAGCTCACGGTCTCAACCTCTTTATCTCTAGGAAGATTCCAAACCGGAATTTCAGCAACGAGCGGTGTGGTGTCAATTTCTGGCAGGTGCATACGGTGGCTGTGAGCCATACTTTTTAAGAAGTAATCGCCCGCTTTTTTGCGTTGCTGTGGGTCATCGCTGAGCATGCCATCTAAGGTTCGAGCTAGCTCGATTGGCAAGCCGATACTGGTAGCCGGGATTACTTTACTGCCGAAACGGCTCGCTTGCCCCGATGCTAAAGCGTAAAGGGTGGCTGCAACGCCTTGTTCATCAAATCTTGGACTAGAGAGGGCGCCATTAAGTTGTTCCTCACCAATAAAATATACATCCCCCATGCGGGCATTAGTGTGTTGTTGATCGCTCGACATCAAGTCCATCACATTGCCATTAACGGGGTTACCTTGGGTGTCTCGCTGTGCAAATACCGCCGAGCCCCAATCAATCAGGGAGAGGTGTTGGGTGTTAATGTCATAGACGAGGTTTGACGGTTTAATATCACCATGAATGAGCGGTCTACCGTGATGCAGGTATTGTAAGATGGCTGCGAGTTGGCGGGCAATATTCATCACCATGGCAACGGGCAGAGCGCCGACTCTGACACAAAGCCGTTCGAGGTCTTCGCCTGGAGCCCTTGCCATCACCAAGATCCCTTGCTTACCTACATGTTCAAACTTGATTACCGGTGGCACATTAGGATGGATCACCTGAGAAAGCATAAAGGCTTCCTCTTCAAGCCTATCTTGAATATGCTGCGGTAAGGTTAAGCGGGAGAACTTAAACACATGAGCCTGTCCAGACTTATTGACTCCTGCAAACACAAATCCATAAGCGCCTTTACCGACGAGCTCTAGCTCTTGATATCCTAACTTACCGAGCTGCTGTTTACACAGGCGGATCCAAGCTCTATGTTTACGGGCATCTTGCGCACCCAGCAGGTAGACAGATTGCTCTTCTGATATGTAAAAGTGTTGGAGTTCTGGTGTTTGCAAGTGAGATCCCTCTTTTGTTAACCCCATTAAATCAATAAGCTGTAATAAAGTCCAAGGCCATAGAATAATGAAGCTTGCAGCTAAGGTGTAAAAAGCCTATCTGGGTCACACCTAGCCAATATTTTCGGGTGAGATATTGATACACATCAAACCTGCAGGAATAAGAGGAGGGTAATCTTTAACTCGTACTAGTATAAATGATATAAGCCAGGTAAAAGGCTTGGATATCAACCAGAGGTGGCTATGTCAGGATTGGATAAAACACAGTTAATTGAATTGCTTGAATACCCTAGGCGTCGAATTCTTCAGTCAATGGAGCTGAACTACTGTCCCCATGCTGGGTTCTTTAATCACACCGATATGGAGTGTATTAATTGCCACCAGGGTATGGAATGTACTTGGATGAATCATAACGATGAAACGATTGCCGTTGAGAGAAAGTCGGTTGCAGATCTGAAGCAACAGCTATTAGTTGCGGTTGATTTTATTGATTCGAGTTTAACTCCACATCACCTATCCCGTCGCCAATGTGAATGTGAAAACTGTGTATGGTTAAAGAAAGTGCAACAAGTGCTCAATGTGTAAATGAGTGTCTAGTTTGGAGTGAGTACTTTAAGTGAACCGCATTTATTTTTGCTTCTGCTCAACTCTGTCTATAGAGTGAAGGCCATAGTGGTATACCCAGTCTTGAGTCATCACTTCTTTTAGTGAGATCTTGCTAGCTCCTCTCCTAATTTTATTCAAGTACTCGGTCATACCTTGGTTTCTTTGATATGGATCTTGAATATGCAGCCAAGTTTTTGGCATGAAAAATGGGATGCCCAGCAGATAGGCTTTCATTTGAGTGCGGTAAACCCCCTTCTTGTAAAATACTGGCAACAGCTTGAACTTGACGCCGATTCTCAGGTTTTTGTTCCCCTTTGTGGTAAGTCTTTAGATATGTGCTTTTTGGCTGAGCAAGGTCACGATGTTTTGGGTTGTGAGTTAAACGAGCTGGCTGTGCAGCAGTTTTATCGAGAAAACGCACTTGCCTTTGATGTCACTAAGCTTGCAGAGCATCAGCGTTTCCATACCGAGCAGGTGACCATCTATCAGGGGGATATCTTTAGCCTTGATGTTGCTGAGATGCCTAGTACGACAGCTTTTTATGATCGTGCGGCATTAATCGCCTGGCCCGAGGAGATGCGTTTAGCCTATGCGCGTCAGCTTGCTAAGCTCATTCCAGCTAATAGTGTGGGCTTATTGATCACCTTAGATTACCCCCAAGCCGAGTTAAATGGTCCGCCTTTTGCGGTATCTGATGATTGGGTTCAGGCCAACTTAAGCCAAGACTTTAAGATTGAACGTCTCGCGAGTGAAGATGTACTCAGAGATAACCCTCGTTTTGTTAAAAAGCAGGTTTCCTGGTTGACTGAATCGGTCTATAGGTTAATTCGAAAAGGCTGACAAGAAGGTTCTAGGAAAAGCAGGTCCTAGGTACTAGCAAAGGCAAAGACGGAAAAGCTAAGACGATAAAAGCAGAACGGCCTGCGGCCTAGCGAACGCTTCGCTCAACGATAACGGAACGCTTCGCTTACGGAAAAGCGACAATCAGGACGCAGTCCGCTCTAGCAGTGAGCTTGCGAACGTCCTAGTAGCCCGAAGGGCGTCCTCGAACCTTCTCTCATCATCTAACCAGATCAAAAAAGCGACCCTAAGGTCGCTTTTTTATGGCTTAAAATCGTTATAGAGTCTGATGACTCAATCGATTAGAAGTTGTAACGTAGACCAACGGTGAATACGTTGTCATCTTTTAGGTCAAATTTGTTACCAGCAACTTTATGGTCGCCTTCGTACATAGCATAGTGGCCATATACCATAGTTGACTTAGAGATCTTGTAGTCAGCACCGACAGTGATCACTTGAACGTTGATATCAGTACCAATTACTTTGCTGCCATCAACTTTTGGTACAGAGTTTTGGTAGTACTTACCGAAACCGCCTTCGTCCATGCCGTATTCAGCTTTTAGGTTAACGCCGTTTAGGTTGTAAGCAACGTTGACGAAGTAAGAGTTACCTTCTTGATCAGTTGTTTGGCTTTCAGTGTTCTGGAATAGACCACCTACTTTGAAGTCACCTAACTTAACTTGAGCTACACCACGGTATGCATCGATACCTTTGATAGTGTTATAAGCTGCTGCAACGTAGTAGTTCTGCTCTTTAAGTTTCTTGTCACCGATAGTTGCACTTAGTGCATACTGTGCGTCATAAGAGGCAACTGCATCTTTATCATCAGCATCGATGTAGTTGTCTTCCATTAGGTAAGTCGCGTTCAATGTTACTAGACCAGCAATCTTTGGTGAGTAGTACCAGATACCATCAGCAACACGGTCTTGGCCAGCAACTAGACGGTCGATATCGGCGTTTGTGTTACCAAAGATATCAACGCCGCCTTCAGACTGCTTGAATACGTGATCGTTACGACCTACAAGTACGGTACCTGCTTGAGACTTAAGACCTAGGTAAGTATTACGTGCTTTAAAAGTTTCACCAGAGTTAGTTGTGTTCTCAACTTGGAACTCCATCTGGTAAACAACGTCGATGTTGTTAGTTAGGCTTTCAGTGCCTTTAACACCAACGAAAGAGAAGTTGTTTTCGAAAACAGTACCTGATTTACCGTTTTGAGTTGTTGCACCTGTATCAGAGTTTGTTACGGCTAGATCTAAACGGCCGTAAAAGCCAGGACCATCGGCTAGCGCGCCGAAAGAAGCTAGGGTTAAAACTGATGCCACTGATGCAGAGATTAGTGTCTTTTTCATATCATTTGCTCCCAGAACCTAAGTTCCTATTCGTTTCTTATGGTTTATTGCATAAACTTTTGTTTTTGCTACAAGCATCCTAGCTCACAACAATTGTGGGGCTAGATATTACAGTTTTGTGGATTTGAAATTGTGGACTAGATCATGTTTTCAATGGTCAAGCATGTAATTGCTACTTTTTTGTGATGTTTGGAGAAGTTTGGTTGTTTATTTGGTATCTTCTCTGGAAATAACTACTTAAATGTATCCCTAAAGGAGTATTTCCGCAGGTTGTAACTATAAAGTGCCCTGCTTATTTAGTATTTACTAAGGCTGTAAATGGCTTGTTTCTGCGCTTATACTGCTGTTGAAAAATTAGCCGGTGACGGTTATAAGGCGAAAATGAGAGAGAAGAGGGTAAATGTTGTGTTTTTGTTGTAAAAGCCTTGTGTGTTGGCGAGTTGCTCATGCCGAAAATTAAATCATCTATAAAATTGCCGCCTTCAACATTGAGCATTATTAAAAGTCGTACTTTGGCATTTAATTTTTTTTGGGGGGGAGTCTTGATTTTAGACGAACCACAAAATTAAAAAAGGCAGCTAGTGCTGCCTTTAAAGTCTATTTGTTAAAGCTTATTTAACTTTCTAACCAATAGATTAGAAGTCGAAGCGCATACCAACAGTGAAGATATCATCACTTAGATCTTGCGTTGCACCAGCTAGTTTTATGTCGCCATCGTACTTAGTGTAGTGACCATATACTAAGGTATTTTTGCTTAGACGGTAGTCAGCACCCACGCTGAACTGCTGTAGATCGACATCGCTAACATTTTCTAGTGTGGCACCGTCAACGCTACCGACATAGCGGCTAACATACTTACCTAAGCCAGAGTCGTCACTACCGTACATAGCTTTAAGCTTTAGGTCACCCATAACGTATGCAGCGTTTACGAAGTAAGTGTCACCTTCAAGGTTGGCGTACTTGCTGTCAACGTGCTCACTGTTTTGGTAGAAACCACCTAGAATAACCTGGCCAAGTTTAACTTGAGCCACGCCGCGGTAAGCCTTAACGTTATCTATGCTGTCGTTATATGCAGCTGCAACATAGTAGTTCTGGGCTTTTAAGCCCTTATCACCAATCGTTGCACTTAGGGCATACATGTTGTCGGTGTCAACTTTCTTGCCGTCAACTTCTTGAGCATAGTTATCGTCCATTAAATACGTAGCATTTAATGTCACTAGGCCGGCAATTTTTGGCGAGTAGTAAGTGAAACCATCGGCGTTACGAGATTGACCTGCAGCGAATAGGTCGATATCTGAGTTAGTGTTACCGAAAATATCGAAACCACCTTCAGAAGCTTTAAATACGGTGTCGTTACGACCCACTAGGATAGTACCTGCAGTAGCAGACTTAAGGCCTAGGAAGGTGTTACGAGCAGAGAAAGTGTTGCCTGAGTTATCGAAGTTGTTTACACCAAACTCCATCTGATAAACCACTTCAAGCTCGCTGTTGATCGCTTCAGTACCTTTCACACCCAACCATGAGAAGTTGTTCTCAATAACAGTACCTGACTTTTGGTTTTGCGTTGCAATGCCCATGTCAGAGTTAGTGATGGCAAGATCGGCACGGCCATAGAAATTGGGGCCATCAGCTAGTGCTGTAAAAGAGGTGGCGGCTAGTGCTGAAATAATGGTGGCAGACAGAACAGTTTTTTTCATTTTTATCTTCCTGTAGCGAATTGCTATTTGAGTTTGCAGGCTATCAATAATCGTTAGCCCTATATCGTGGGCCAACAAGAGTGAAGCTGTATTTGTCGGGGTGGATTCTTGCACGGAATGAGATTTTTTGTTTGTGATGTCTATCACGTTTACTGGAAAATGCGTGATATTGGTCGTATGCATTTACCGCTATTAAACAATAGCTTGCATGCAAATTAACGCTTGATACAAGTCAGGTGTCTAACGCGTGCTTTCATTTAGAATCGTTCACAAATGTTTCAGTGGTGCGGTATAATTTTTTAGAGTTTTGCCAGCTTTTAAGATAAAATCTATACGCGGTTTCGCTTTCTATATTTTTGACTTTTTTACATAGAGTATCATTTTGAATAATCACACCTTGTCAGACGCTTACTTGAATCGCTTCGCAGGTATCGGTCGTTTATATGGCCAACACGCTTTAAGCTTTTTTGCACAGGCCCATGTGGTCGTTGTTGGGATCGGCGGTGTTGGCACCTGGGTGGCGGAGTCTTTGGCAAGAAGTGGTATCGGACAGATCACCCTCATCGATCTGGACGATATCTGTGTGACTAACACCAACAGGCAAGCTCACGCGTTAAAAGACACCATCGGCGAGTCTAAGGTCGAGGTGATGGCGCAGCGCCTAAAACAAATTAACCCTGAGTGTATCGTTAATGAGGTAGAAGACTTCATTACCCCTGAAAACTTATCTGAATATTTTCAGGGGAAAAAACAGGGCGGTAGCATAGATTACGTGGTGGACTGTATCGATGCAGTTAAGGCCAAGACAGCTTTAATTGCCTGGTGTAAGCGTCAAAAGCTACCCATTATTACCGTGGGTGGGGCTGGCGGCCAGATGGACCCGACTCAAGTTCAGGTTGCTGATTTAGCTAAGACTTATCAGGACCCTTTATTGGCAAAAGTGCGTAACCAATTAAGACGTGAATATAACTTCTCTAAGAATGTGGCTCGCCGCTTTTCAATCGAGGCGGTATTCTCCACTGAGCAGCTGGTTTACCCACAAGCCGATGGCACTGTATGCAGTACCAAGGCAACGGCTGAAGGCAGTATGAGAATGGATTGCGCCTCTGGCTTTGGAGCCGTCACCGTAGTGACAGGAACCTTTGGCTTTGTTGCGACGAGTCGGGTACTGACCAAGCTTGCTGCTAAGGCGAACGCTAAATAAAAGGCGTTAATTGACAGAAATTAGAACAACAGCTCTGTATTGCAGAGGCGTCCATAGGACGCCTTTTTTATTTTCTGTTTATTTTCTATCGCCTTAAACTCGCTAAATTAACACTATATCAGTGTGAATATTGGCACTATTTTTGCTTTTATCTGGGCAGGAACAGATTTCTGACACTGGGTACGGGTATGCAAAAAGTGGCTTTAAAACTATCTTCTTTTAAAATGATGTCGGTAAAAAAAATGATTTTTACAGCAATGCTATGGCTTGCACTGGCGTGTGCTGCACTATTATTTGCCCCTAAAGCTTTGTTGACCTCATTAAGCCTTAATGACTTTTCTCAACAGCATGCACACTTTATTGGTTTAGGTTTAATCATTGGTGCTGCCTTTTTATTGACACAGATTTTAAATTATTTCCTAGATGAGGCGATTAGCCACTTAAGTGATAAGCGTTCCATTGAAATTATTGAGGAAAAAGTAAAGCTGCTCGATCCGACGGAGAGGGCCCTATTAAGGGAGTTTTTCTTACAAGGTGAAACGATATTAACCTTACCAGAGCAAGAGACTGCCGTTAAAAGTTTATTGAAGGCAGGTATTTTGGAGCACTTAGGTAACCAGAAGCACTACGCCATCCAAGGATCGACTGCAGATTTTAAGATTTCAATGCGTGCTCGCGTTCACCTTAATCGTCAAGTTTTGCGTTTTCCAGTAGGAGAGCCAAGCCCTGAAGATATGAAGAACTTGATTAAGGCTAGGCCACATTTCGTCAACAGCTTTGTCACTCCGCGAAAGCATGCCGCTTAATATGCAATTAGCCATCACAGCGTAAATACATACGAAATTTAGACAAAAAAATGGGGGCACATAGCCCCCTGCATTAGTATTAATATCGAAAATTAATTCTCGGGATCCGCAGACATGGTATAGAACATCCACATTAGATACGAGATGATGCCAATCGTACTGAAGATAACAATCATTGAAAGTAACCCTATTGGATTGCCAAACATCAAATCTAACCAGAATGCCATTTGCGAAATCCTCTTTCTTTTTAATTCCAGTTAACCATACACTTCAGTGGCTGTGTATTTTTTGATCTTAGTCAAAAACGGTTTAAGTTGTTAAATAAATGAGTGGTTATTGCTAATGGGTGTGCTGTAAATCATGTTTTGCTAATTCTGCGTAGGCAGCGACGCTAATCGATAGCTCATGCCTTTGTGTGTATAGTGAGCGCTTATAGACCTTTGAGTGTGAAAAACACCCAGTTGATACAAAACTCAATTCAAAGTGCTTGCCATTCATCAGCTGGTAGGTATAATTCCGTTCACTTACTGAGGTCGAGAAGATTTCTTTGAGTATTGTTGATAATGCCTGAGTGGTGGAATTGGTAGACACGTCGGATTCAAAATCCGATTTCGAAAGAAGTGACGGTTCAAGTCCGTCCTCAGGTACCATTATCAACAAAGCAACCTGCCATCGAGCAGGTTTTTTTATGCCTGTAAAATGCTTAGTTTAGCCTCTTCAGCTGTAATGGCTCAGTCCTGAGGTAATCCCCCCATTTTGAATTTAACGCCTCTGACGACACCAGCCAGAAGCTTATAGTCTTTCAAGTCATAGGAAGTGAGCATTCCTCACTAATTAAGTTGATATGTCAGATCTAGTCGGGATTAATGCAACATGCTTGTTAATTTGTGTTTCTACTATACAAGATGTTTCTATCCCACTTCTCATATCCATATGATTAATTCTGTATTGTTTTGGTGTAAGTTTCATTAGCTCTTTAAACTTAGTGTTATAACTCGAGATCGACGTAAACCCTACTTCTGCACAAATATAGGAAATGGAGTTGTCGGTTTTAACCAGTAACCTTGCCGATCGTCTAACTCTCTGTTCAATAACATATTGCCAAAAGGTAATGCTCATATTGGCATTAAAGAAGCGTGAGAAGGTACTCACTCCCATGTATATGTGGCTAGCTACCATTGCGACCGTTAGTGGTTCAGTAAGGTGTTCTTGAATATAGCTAATGCATGTATTAAGTTTATCTTCAATCTTTTTGACATGGTTTATTTCAATATGATCTTTCAGTAGGCATTTCATCGGTTCGTGTTTGGATAATTTGTCGAGTATACCGAGAATGTTCAATATCTGAGAAAAGTCAAAGGAGTTGTCTATCAGGTTGAATACTTTACCAATTTCAGTTATTTGCTCCCCTTCATATAATAATCCATATCTGGCGTTCTCCAACATAGACTTCACCTTAGCGAACTGCTGACTGTCAATGAAGGTCAATCCCATCCCATTTAATCTGAAGTGCAGTACATCACAATCCAAAGTTTTATTACGATACGATGATTTGGTATCTAGAGAAAGTCGGAATGGGTTAAAGGGGGCAAGCAGGACAATCTGTCCAATATTAAGTCGGTAATGAGCATTAGTCAGGTGTAAAGTACATCCCGTTGTTTTGGGGCGTATTAACACATAATCAGCACCAAAAATCATATGCTGTGTTGCGGATAATTTTTGCAAATCAAATACAACGAACTTGGGAGTATTAGAAACGATCTTTGTAGGCATAAATGCTTATCTCATCAATTCAAAAAAATTACCGTAGCTAAAGTTATGTATTAATATTGAATTTGTGACATTAGCACTGCCTGCATTTAATTAATACGGGGGAAGATCAAGCTTTGCTGGGAAAGTTTAGAAGTGGCAAAGAGAATTTGTTGGAAATCGTTTGATTACTTCGACGAAGTTTACTAACTGGTTCTATCTATTTTCTTTCTTTTGGTGCCAGTTGCTTATATTGGTTGCCCATTTCAGTGGTGACCTTGGCGGATTGTGTGAGAGCCTGAGGCTTATAAGCAACTGACTCTTCAAGCTAGTCCCTGTGTGTTGGTTAGTATTGAAAACTATAGACTCGCCCTTGGGTGTCGACCCAAATAAAAGGCCACGATATAGAAATCGCGGCCTTCATTTGATAAGTGATAAAGGCTGATTGATTAGCTATTAGCGCAGCTCTTGAAAGGATGTAGCTGTAAATGATTTTTCACAGTAGTGACATTTTAGCTTCACTGCAACGGGCTCTTGCCTGATGCTAAAGCGACTATCAACAGGTTCGTTATGGCAAATACAGTTACTATTAGGGCAGGTTAATACACCTGATATTTGTTCAGGTAATGCCAGCTTAAACTTTTTAACAACTTCGAAGTTTTCGATCACGTTAATGGTGGCCTGTGGCGCGAATAGAGATAGCTGATTAGCCTCCTTTTGATCAAATACTGTATTTTCTATCTTGATCAAATCTTTGTTTCCACCACTATAAGTCGGTAAATTCAAGCCTATTGTAACGCGTTGTAGCCCTTTACTGAGTTCAAAAAATTTCAATATTTTGATACCTTGGCCGGATGAAATATGATCGATTACAGTACCTTGTTCAATAGCTTCTACCTTGAGATGTTTTTTCATCACAGGTCTCCAAATTCATTTGTTAAAACTAAGGTGAGTAGAGCTTGACGGGCATATACACCATTTTTTGCTTGTTGGAAGTAATATGCATAAGGTGTGCTATCAACATCAGTGGTGATTTCATCGACTCTAGGCAAAGGATGTAGGATTTTTAGATTATCTTTCACACCCTTAAGCATGTTTGCAGTTAGAATGAAGCTAGATTTTAAGTGTTGATATTCAGTTTCGTCAAAACGTTCCTTCTGTACACGAGTCATATACAAGATATCTAGGCTATCCATAATTTCATCTAACGTTTCATGCAGAGTATATTTGCATCCTTTCTCTTTAAGTTCATCGATAATATAGTCCGGCATTAATAGTGCTTTAGGAGCAACAAAATGAAATTCACAATCGAAAAGGGATAAGGCCTGAGTTAAAGAGTGTACCGTGCGACCATATTTTAGATCACCGACAAAAGCCACTTGTAACTTCTCTAAGGTACCTTGTGTTTCATAAATGCTGAATAAGTCGAGCAAGGTCTGAGTCGGATGCTGATTCGAACCATCCCCTCCATTAATAACGGGTACCGATGAAAACTCACTCGCAAGGCGAGCGGCACCCTCTTGATTATGACGAATAAAGAAAGCATCGCAGTAGGAAGAAATTACTTGTACCGAATCGGCCAAGGTTTCACCTTTCTTGCCTAATGAAGTGTTACCTCCATCCGGAAAGCCAATAATGCTTCCCCCTAGCCGTTGTACTGCAGTCTCAAAAGATAGCCTAGTACGCGTCGAAGCCTCAAAAAAACAACTTGCGACAACCTTATTTTTCAATAATTCAGGACGTGGATTTTGTTTCAATTCGTTTGCTGTGGCAACAATAAGCTCAAGTTCTGAACGAGACAGATCAGAGATCGATATTATATTTTTATTATAAATAGTATTAGTCATATAGTAAGTCTTCTATTTCGATGCGTAGAACGAGGTGAATATTACTCGCTTCGTATAGCCGAGTGTCGGTTTTGTCACAAACTGAGAGCTCAATGCAAAAAAGTAATGAATAAGTCCTCTCAGGTACAGCTAGATTGCTGTAGAACAGGGCTACTCCTTAAGTGTCATTGTTTATACGATTTGAATATTGCAATAAATGTCATCAATGCAATTAACATTAAGTAAAATCCAGGGGCGTAACTTAATCCTGTTACTGCAATTAAAGTTGTAGCGATAAATGGTGCAGTACCTCCAAATAGGGCATTAGCACTATTAAATGATAGAGCAAATCCAGTGTATCTGACGTTAGTTGGGAACAGCTCACATAAATAGCAAGATAAACAGCCATCATTTAATGCTAGAAAGGCGCTAAATAAAATTAATACTAATGTCATTTGAAAAATATTTGCAGATTCTAATATGATAAATATTGGGATAGACAAACATATGAAACAAAGCGAAGCTAACATAAGTAATTTTCGCCTGCCAAATTTATCGGACAACTTACCAATGCTAAAAACAAATAAAATGTAGAAAGCTAATACTATCGATGATATTGCGAAAGCCGTAGTATCTTTTACCTCTAAATGTACTGTCATATACGTTGGCATATAACTAAGTAATAAATAAAATCCCAATGCATTCAAACTAGTCACAAGAAAACCTAATAGTAATGGCTTCTTATGATGTGCTAATATTACTTGTAATGGAATTGGTGATTGTTTTTCTTTATTTTCTTCTTTAAATTTTACAAATTGTGGTGAATCTTCAATCTTAACTCTAATGTATAAACCAATTAATCCAAATGGCGCAGCTAATAAAAATGGGATGCGCCATCCCCATTCATGCAATTGTGCTGATGATAGAAATGCATATAGGATAGATATAAATATCGAACCAAATAACAGTCCTGCTGCAGCGCTGGCTGGGACTATGCTAGCATAGAAACCTTTTTCTTCCTTAGGAGCGATTTCGGTTAGAAATGTTGCTGCACCAGCATATTCGCCTGAAGCTGAAAATCCTTGAAACATTCTGGCAACTAACAGCAAGAGAGGTGCCATTATACCTATACTGTTATAGTCAGGTAGTAAGGCAATACAAAATGTGGCGCAAGACATAATGATAATCGACATTGAAAGTGCTGTTTTTCTACCAATCTTGTCACCAATATGCCCCCAAAATATCCCTCCAAGGGGGCGAACAATAAATGAAATAGCAAAAATAGCAAAAGTAGCCATTAGGGCGCTAGTTGTATCGTAATTAGGAAAAAATGATACAGCAATAATGGTTGCTAAAAAGCCGTATGATGCATAATCAAACCATTCGACGAAATTACCAATAAAGCAAGCTGTTGAAGCTCGCTTTAAAGTTGTCTGTTCAGTATCATTTGATACATTAGGCTCAATAGTCAGTGAACTAATATGAGATATCATAAGTTATCCAGCTTCTTGTGATGGATTATTATAGACTTGCTGCCAATCTTTTTTTCTTGGTATTTTGTAGCAAACTCACGACCATTTCACTTACCCCTCCAATAATAATCAGTAAACCGCCTACCATCTGCACTCCTGACAGTGGTTCAGTGAATACGAGAATACCAATAATTGAAGCGACTACACATTCCCAATATGAGATACAAGCAAATTCAACTGCTAATAGATTTTTAGTTGCAATGGTACAAAGAGATAGTGCACCGAAACCACAGACTAAACCAATCCCTATCCACCATACCCAATCACTACTTGTCATTTGTGAAGTGGAAGGATTGGTAAATAAAAATAGAGAACAAATACCAATTAGTGCGAATAAAAAATTCCAGAATGAACGAACATCACCGGGGACCTCAGTTCTATATCTTCCTAAGAATAAAAAGAGACCATAACCAACACCAGAAGCTAAACCAAGCATATCACCGATGAAAGTATCTTTTGAGAAACTCATGCCAAATGAAATACCCTCTGGTGTAAAGTGGACTAACCCAACAATAAACATCATTCCAATGAATACAAAGGCTATTGAGAATATGGTAATAGGCTTAAGAGGTTCTTTTAAAAAAATAATGGCTAACACAGTCGAGATGATAGGGCCAATATAGATAAAGAAAACTGCATTTGCTATTGACGTGAGCTGAGTTGATGCAACATAAGCAGATAAGCATACACCCATAAATATACCACTAAATACCATGGAAGGTGATAGTTTATATTTTTTCAAGTCTCCGATTCGATTTAAAGATTTTAGAATGATAAAAAAAAGTATCATACCGAATAGCATTCTAGAAAAAGCAATTACATCACCTTGTGCATCAATATTTCGGGCAAAAAAACCAACTAACCCCATTAGGGTTGCAGCCCCGAAAGCACTGGCAAAACCAACATGTTTTGCATTTTTTAAAAAGTTCATGGTGAATCCTTATAAAATGTAAATGTTACTTTCTGCTCACTTATCAAAAACACTGTTATGAGAGTATATTGCTATACCCTGTGTCTAAGTCATAGCGTTACTCGATAGAGAGGTTTAGTTAAATGAAACTTAATCGTTTCTATTGCAATATGTAATAATGCCTTTACAAATAACCTCGAACTTATTTAATCGGTTGTCTGTTGGGTTTAATTTGAATATTGTGTTCATGTGTTTGAATAGTGGTTGCTTTTCTTGTTGATATCTTTGATTAATAGTGACTATATGTTTTGTTGTATTTATTTAAATAAGCAACTGGTAATTTAAGTTTATTTTACGGTGTCCAAAAATAAACCCGTTGTTATCTAAGTCAGTGCTCTAATCTAGGTTGTTTCCTCTCTAATAATGAACTGAAACTCTCTATTGTAACGTGTAGTCTATTTTTACCTTTGTTATTTAAGCATTTTATGCATAAGCATCTAGATAGATATCGAAATCATGCTCACTATTAATGGAATTCTGCTCGAGTTCAATATAGTGTGCGCTCCTAAATATTCCGTTGAAAGTTAATAATGTATTTTCTTGATTTTATTATGGAAAATCTATTAGGTTGCGCGTTTTGGTGTTGATGGGATTGAGCTTAAATGGGCTGATTTTTATCATGTGATCGTCATTTAAACTATTAACAATAAAACTCAACCCAAGTCTTTGTAAGTTGAATTCAACTTACAAAGACTGAAGACTACCCATCAGTAATCATATGCCTGTCATGTCTATGGCGGTGTACCTTCACAATTAGAAACAACGGCATCAATTTGTATTAAAGCATCCATAGGGATAGCTGAAACGCCAATGACTGTTCTTGCAGGAAGATCACTCTTAAAAAATGTGTTGTAAACGTTGTTTACAACATCAATATCTGCAATATTTTTAAGTTGAAGATTTATTTTTACGATATCGTCCATAACGTGATCGACACTTTTCACAATTTCTTGGATATTTTTTAAACATTGTTTAGCCTGTGCTGCTACATCACCAACGATTATTTTATTAGTTTTCGGGTCTAAAGGTAGTTGACCTGAAATATGATTGTAATGAGAAAATGCGACAGTATGTGAGTATGGCACTTTTGGTGCATGTTCCGTATTGCTTGCTTCTATGATAAGTAGACGGGTATCTTCAGGAAGTTGTGGTGGGGTACCATCTCCATGTGACACAGCAGTATCAATTTGTATTAAAGCATCCATAGGTAAAGCTGAAACGTTAACTATTGTCCGTGCAGGAACATAGCTTGGGAAAAATTTCATGCAAACTTTGTTTACAGCTTCAATATCCGAGATGTTTTTAACGAATATGGTTGTTTTTACTACATCGTCCATAACGTGGTCGATACTTTCCAAAATCGCTTTAATGTTGTTTAAGCACTGCTCAGTCTGTTCTTCTATCCCCCCCATTATCATTTCACCTGTTTTTGGATCGATAGGTAATTGAGATGAAAGATTATTATAATGAGAAAATGCGACAGTTTGCGAATATAAGCCTTTAGGTGCATTGGCTGTGTTTCTTGATACTTTAACCAGAGCACAGGGGGCTTGTGGAGCTGTACCTTCTCCGTTTGAGATAAGTGCATCAATTTGCACTAAAGCATCATTTATTGGTAAGGCTGCAACTGCAACGACCGTCCGTGTAGGAAGGGGGCCTTGGAAAAATTCGGTATAAATTTCGTCTATATGATCAATATCTGAGATATTTTTAACGAATATATTGATTTTAACGACGTCGTCCATAACGTGGTCGATGCTCTCTACAATTGCTTTAATATTTGCTAAGCATTGCTTCGCTTGATTTTTTATACAGCCAATTACAATTTCACCCGTTTTAGGATCGATAGGTAATTGAGCTGAAATATTATTGTAATGAGAAAAAGCGACAGTCTGTGTCGATACAGCATTTTTTGGTGCATTTTCAGTGTTTCTTGAAAGCTTTATGATATCGCTACTCATTTTATATTCATCCTTTTGTAACAACGTATTTATATTGATTTAGTTGGCAGGTTCAGTCGCAAACGATGCGGAGTTAAGGAGCCCGAACCTGCTTTACGCTCTATTACGTCTAAACATATGTTAGCAATGGCGCTAAAATTGACTCTTGTTTAGCGCCTTAGTGAATTAAGCCCCTAATGTGGCCACCATCACAGCTTTAATGGTGTGCATGCGATTTTCAGCTTCATCAAATACGATTGAATGATGGGATTCAAACACGTCATCGGTGACTTCTAAGCCTTTCATGTTATAGGTTTGTTCGATCTCTTTACCCATAGTGGTATGCTCATCATGGAATGCGGGTAAGCAGTGCATAAACTTAACTTGAGGATTACCTGTCTGCTTAATCACGTCCATATTCACCTGATAAGGTGTCATTACGCGAATACGCTCAGCCCATGCTTCTTTTGCCTCACCCATAGAGACCCAAACGTCGGTGTAGATAAAGTCCATACCTGCAACACCGGTTTCAACATTTTCGGTTAGCACAATCTTGGCACCGGTTGTTTCTGCTATATCAAGACATTCCCTGACTAACTTCTCATCTGGCCAGTATGCCTTAGGCGCTACTAAGTGGATCTCCATGCCCATTTTTGCGGCACCTACCATCAGTGAATTCCCCATGTTGAAGCGTGCATCTCCCATATAGGCAAACTTGATCTTGTTTAACGGAGTGCCTGGTAAATGCTCCATCATGGTCATAAAGTCAGCCAAGATCTGAGTTGGGTGGAATTCATCAGTCAAACCGTTCCAAACAGGAACGCCTGCATATTGACCTAACTCTTCTACGATTTCCTGACCAAAACCACGGTATTCGATGCCATCATACATACGGCCTAACACTCGGGCGGTATCTTTCATGGATTCTTTATGGCCGATTTGCGAACCGCTTGGGCCAAGATACGTCACGAATGCACCTTGATCGAAAGCTGCTACTTCAAAAGCGCAGCGGGTACGGGTTGAGGATTTTTCAAAAATTAGTGCTATGTTTTTACCCGCTAGTTTTTTTTGCTCAATGCCAGCGTACTTGGCTTTTTTAAGATCAATTGATAAATTAAGCAGGAACATGATTTCAGCAGGTGTATAGTCTAATAATTTTAGAAAATTACGATTTTTTAAGTTAAAAGCCATGATTAATATCCTTAATAATATTGAGATTTTAATTCCAGCAGAGAAATGGTCTGCTGGATTAACTGAGATGAAATTTAACGCACTTTAAAGCTTGATGTTATTTTTTTTAGCAACAGGTTTTTCGGTAATTAATGTGCCTTTAAGACCTTTTAAAATCTGCGAACCATCGGCAAGGCAACCGATCCCCACTTTACCTTTTGTGGCATTAACAAATTCACATGCGGCATTAATTTTTGGTCCCATAGAGCCCGCGTCGAATTCCATTTTTTCCAGCTGTTCCGGTTGGGCATTACTCAATGCCATTTGCTTATCCGTTCCCCAATTAATATAAACTGCGTCAGCATCAGTTAAAATTAATAGGGCGTCGGCGTTTATCTGTTCCGCTAAAAATGCTGCAGAGAGATCCTTATCAATCACAGCTTCAACACCTAGCAGTTTTTTATCTTTGCGGACTACAGGTATTCCACCGCCCCCAGCACAAATAACTAAACTACCATGGCTGATTAATTGCTTAATACTTGCGGACTCAATAATATTTAGCGGCTTTGGAGATGGCACAACCCGACGGATATAATCACCATCATTTTTAAACTCCCAGCCTTTTTCAATTGATAATACGTCGGCTTCCACTTTGTCGTAGACTGGGCCGATGTATTTAGTTGGCATCAAAAAGGCCGGATCCTTACTGTTTACTTCAACTTGGGTTAGCATTGTTACAATGGATATTTCTGGAAGCGCATTTTGTAACTCTTGCTGTAACATATAACCGATCATCCCCTGGGTTTCTGCAACCAGAATATCCAGTGGGTAAGGCTTCACTTGTTTGTAATCAGAATTTTGTAAAGCCAGTAGACCAACTTGTGGTCCATTACCATGAACCAGCACTACATTCCAATCTGCCGTGAGTGCTGCAATAGCTTTAACGGCAGATGCTATGTTTATGCGTTGAACATCAGCTTCTAGAGGTTCGCCTCTACGTAACAGGGCATTGCCACCAAGGGCAACAACAAGAGTCGGTTTTGTCATTTTTAATATCCTAACTAATATAAGTAAATAAATAAGTGAACAATCAGTTAATTAAATATTGTCACGTTCGAGTGGACAGCTCATGCAACGGGCACCGCCCCTTCCTCGGCCGAGTTGATCTCCTGGAAAACTCAGTACCTCAATGCCGGCCTCTGCATATTTATCATTCGTTAGAGTGTTACACTCATAGCCCACAACAACACCTGGACGGATAGTCAGCATATTATTGGCATCATTCCACTGCTCACGCTCCTGACCATATATATCGCCGCCAGTGGTAATGACTTTGATATCACTTAAACTCAATGCACTCATTATTGCTTGCCGATATCCCGCTTCCTCTTTGATATCTAATTTATCGTTAACACCTGGGGTGAGTGTCCAGCAGCGTGTTGAATCATTAATAACGGCAGGATAGGCCGAGAAAACATTGATATCGAGTTGAGTTAATACTGTGTCTAAGTGCATGCAAGCACGATCTTTGGGTAATTCAAGCACCACGACTTTAGTTGCCTGGCCTGTTTTAAATAATGAACGTGTTAATGCTTCAATACCTTCCGGTGAGGTTCTTTCTGAAAGCCCAATTAAAACCGCACCACGCCCAATAATTAATACATCCCCACCTTCAATAGTGGCGTTATCGTAGTTCACGTTTTCATTACCTAGGTAGTAATTGAAATTTTGTTTTTCAAACAGTGGGTGCCAACGATAAATGGCTTTTAAATTATTTGACTCACGACGACGGACAGATTTAGCCATAGGGTTAAGTGAGACCCCATTATAAATCCAGCACGATGTGTCACGAGTAAATAGGTGGTTAGGAAGCGGCTTTAGAATAAAATGTTCCCAGTCATAAGAATCGAACAAAGGTTTAAAAAATGGCTCCGGAATTTCATTATAAGCCAAACCGCCAGTAAGATATTTAGCTATCTGCTCATTGGGTAATTCACTAAGCCAAGATTTTACACTGCTCGCTAAACTTGTTCCCAAGCGATAATTACTGAGCTGAGTATCGAGTAGCCATTGACGAGCTTCTGGTAATGCTAACGTTTCAGCTAATAATTTATTTAAATATAAAACATTAACACCTTGCTGCTCTAATATAGTTGCAAATTGCTTGTGCTCTTCTGCGGCTTTATCTACGGAAAGCACATCGTCAAACAATAACTCGTGACAATTTGATGGCGTTAACCGTTCAAATGCCAGATTATCATAATGCAGTAGTACACTGCGTAATTGACCAACTTCTGAACCCACATAATGATTAACCATGATCTATTCTCTTTTTATAGGCTAAATTAAGTAATTCCAATATTAAACAGGTGCGATGAATTTTCGTCTTTGTATGACTTAATTCATGACCTTTTATATATTTTGCCTGATTCCTCCGAGGTTAATATCGGAATTACGCTATGGTTTAACGGAATCCTGCTAGTGGGGAGTTAAGTTTTAAGTCAAATATACAGTGTTAAAGAATATATATTTATTATTGCCATGTGAAATTTACATAAAAAAGGCCTCAAATAAAGAGGCCTTCAGTTTCAATATCTATTCTCTAATATCGAGTATTAATATTCCCAATGTTCGATGTTATGAGCCCCTTTGAATTGGTTTGCAAAGTAGTCTTCACACGTACCTTCACGAAGTACGTCAGCGGTAGCACAGTGTAAACCGCCACCGAAGGCGTAAGCATCACGTAAGTTAACAGGAAGAACGTTGAAACCAAGCTTATCGAACTGTTCCATCTGAGCGGTTTCAGTCGCTTCAACACACACTGTCTTATGGTCAAGGATCAGAGTATTCATAGATAACCAAGTGCTTGAGTAACATAGTGGTGGTGGCGTATCCCAAGCAGGCTGAGCTGCTTCTACGATTTGCCAATCATTCTTTTCAAAGATCTCACGCTGACCGTCGAACAGAGGACGATGTGGGTTCAACAACATCAAGCCTGGACGTAATGGACAGAATGTTGCGTCAATGTGTATAGGGTGGTTATCTTTAAAGCTTAAAGTATGAACGCGATATCCCTGTGGCTCATACTTACGCTTGATCCAGCGAATACCCGCTAGGTTAGTGGTTAAGCCATGCTGAACGAAAATATCTTTACCTAGACGCATAACATCAGCAGCATCAAACAAAATATCTGTTTCTCTGGTTGAATATTCCTTACGGCAAGAGCGTGCCATTGTCTCTTCATCAGAGAGGAACTCATAAGCTGCCACATAATCCATACGGAAACTATCATCAGACAAGCGAGGACGTGGTGCTTGCTCTATTAAACACTCTTGATCTGATTCAAAATATTCACGTAGCAAATCGGTAAACGCTAAATATTCAAAGTAACGGCTGCGGAAGCTCATTGGTGCCATTAGAATACTCTTACCCATAGTTAATAGGCAGTCACGAGGAGGCATAACACCGAAACCAGAACTGATAGAGAAGTCAGGCGTTGTAACACGGGCATTCCAATCAACAGCACCTGGGCGGTCGACAATAATACCGCGACCTTCAAGCAGTTTAGCGAAACCATTTAAGCATTCGTTTGCTTGATCAATACTCTCTTGAGTGCGACGACCGGCTTTACCACCGCGCATTGGTGAGTCAGCAGGAATTTTTTCGTTACTTGCAGGGCATGCTTCAGGAATATACTGATTGTCTGCGATACCAACAATCACGTGCTTTAGTGGGTCAAAGTCATTATATGATTCAACTTTAAGTCCTTTGCGGACGTGAGGAACACCAGATTCTTTACGCTCTAGTGGTGCTGAAGCATTCGGGTATAGATCATTAGAAACACTCATTACAAACTCTCCAAGAGAATGAAACATGATAATAAAATAGTTGGTTAATGCATATCACTGGACTATTTGCCGTTCCTGTTTGGCAATGAAAAAATCCATCCATACCAGCATCTTAATTTGGTGCTCTATGGCTTTTTCCAGTTATATGACAATATATTGCGATTGAAATGGTGATTCTTTTTAACCCTTTCAATGGTGATTATAATTACCTTTAAACCCTAATGTTAATATCGAAATCATGCTTACTATTAACGGAATGCTGCTCGGATATGAAACGTTAGTGATGCAATATATGACACGGTTTTTTTGAGAACCGATGGGTATCTATGTTTTGTTGCACACAAAGTTATTTTCCTATGAGGGTGAGTTTGTTTCCCTACTTTCATTGCTAAAACTGTAGTGGTTTAGGATGCTATATACTCTTTATAGAAATAGACTATATATACTTATGGATGTTAAAGGTTAATAGGTTTGAAAGTATTAACTAAAGATAGGGGTAGTGATGTTGTATATTGAAATAGAGTGAGGTTGACTTTTAGAGTATCGATGGGTTTATATTTTATCTTGCATTTATCCAACAATTATTTTTATTAGGTGGATTCACTGTCTAACTGTAGATGAGTATATACTTTACCAGAACAGATTCAGCTTTGTTAAATCGATTAGTATAAAAAACAATTTATTCTTATTTTTTTCAGTTCCATTCCATCAACAAAATATTTCCCCCACAGTTACTGATAGATGATTGCAGATATTTTATCTGATTGCGTTGCTAAAGAAGCTAGGCATGATTGCCTAGCTGCTGTTTGACTATACCGACCACTCGAATGGATCGTGGTTAGCAAGTACTTGGGCATAAGTACTTGTGATGTGCTGCAACGAATAGTAGTACCCCGCACCGTCTTTGCCCTTTTGATAGGCTATATCATTACAGTGGCTTGATTCACCGAGTTGTGTTGGCAGCAGTTTTAATTCTGCTGTCGATAAGCTATAAGGTGCATGGCTAAAGTTGTCCTCAGGAACCAGCTCACCCAATGCCGAGTAACGCCTAATATATTCAGCCATAGTGAAGGCTAACTTACCCTCATTAACACCTAGCCATTGCTTAGCGTAGCTATCGACTATGTATCTATCAGAATAAAAGTAGCTCTGAGAGTCTCCATCCATTAGCTTGATATCCTTATACTGAATATCTTCAACAAGTTTCAGGTACGCAGCTTCTGGATCATCAATCTCTAGCTCTAATCCAGCAATTGCAATCACTTGATTGGCCGTCGCTAGGCGGCCGTGTTCACTCAATAAGCGAATAAAATCGACTAAAGATTCCATATGCTTATGCCGGTAACAAGCCTAAGCTTTCAAGTTTGTCTGCAACGTAACCTAGCTTGAACTTCTCTAGCGTTGCACGAGTGGGCGTCCCAGTTTCTCTGTCCCAGCCCATTTCGGCATAGAAAAGGTCTAGACCAAGCTGCATATCTTCACGGCCCATTTTAATCGTGCCTTCATCACCAAAGACTTTGTCAGGATCTAAGTCGTAAACCCACTCTGTTAGCACATCATGTTGATTGCGCTGATCCATCTCCTGCATCTGAAGGACTGAAAGTGCTCTATGAAGTTGTAAGATCCCCTCCGCCTTGTCGTCAAGTTCTTGCTCACTGGTTTGGATCCCGGTAACTAAGCTAAACATTTGTGACTCAATTGAGCTATCGCCTTGATAGTCTTTCTTGGCATCGGGCGAAACAATCAGAGGGAACATCCAATTACATAATGTTAGCGAGTCATGTAAGACGTTTTTAACTAAGCACCATTTGGCAAATTTGGCTTTTGCAATATTCATTGGTTTATAGTGTTTAACTGGGTCAAACGCGCCCGCGCCCCACATTTTGTCGGCTACCTCTGAGATCTTGCCATAGGGTAGGCCGCAGTTAACCAAGTTGATGTGTGAGTGACACTGAGGATCTCGGTTAAATACTGTATTGAGTAGCGCGCCAACTTGCCCCGCTGTTTCACTCGCATGGTGGGTTCCACCAACCATAGAACGGTTGAAGACTTTGACGCCTTTATCGAGGAATACGCTGTAAGTTTTACCTAATAAGCCATAGGCTGCATCGCTCTCAAGATTAAAGCTTAGCTTCGCCATACGCGGTGTCTCAACGCCGTTGAGAACATCTTGGATGTTGTAGAGCTCGCCCTCTTCGTTAATAAACTCATGCACGCCTTTACCGAGGAAGCGCCCAAGAATGTTGGAGCCGTTATATTGCAGACCAAAGGCGAGACGAGTATAGAAATCTTCCATAAAATGGGCGTCGAGATCTTTTTGCTGTTGCCAGTTAATCGCAGCAAATTCTTGTGCTGGTAATAGCTCTTTCCAGAAATCACGGGTGATAAACTCCCGCATAATATGGGATAGCTGGCCGTAAGCACTCCATACGCCGTAGTTATCCATGTGGTAAGCACCAACTGTTTGAATATCTGTTCTTTTTTCAGAGTTTCCAGGTAGGCCCATTACATACCAAGGGTCGAGGAATCCCATGCAGGTATTGGAAATATTGTCGGTTGGCAGCTTGTATTCAGTCTTCATTTTCGGGTTTTTAACTTCGCAAAAGCAGCGAATAGGGCATGAATGACAGCCACTCGGACGCTTAAAGATTTTATTTGCTTCTTCACGGCCGAAATACATTTCAGCCATTGAGGTGCGCATCCCCACTTTTTGGCGATCATTCCACGGCGTTTCACCAACATCGACAGGATTATCGGCTGCGCCCCATTTGACGCCAGGTCCGCCGCGCCAGCGACTAATACTGGAGCTATACTCAGCCCAAGTCTGAGGTTGGTGAGGAACAACACCTTGGTTGTTTGCACCAATAATGCCTAAGATATGATCATCTAACTTCCTGAGCTGTTCATTGTTAGCGACTACATTCACTACACCGCTACCTATGACGCCGATGGCTTTGAGTTGTTTTGAGCCTAATACTGCCCCATGGCCGCCTGCAGAGTGACCACCTTGTGTTTGAATAGTTGACTGAGAAACTAAGTTTTCACCCGCTGGCCCAATAGCAGCAACTTGGGCTTGCTGTCCCATCATTTTGGCCACAGCGGCAAAAGTATCAAACATACCTTTGCCCCATATCGTATCGGCAGGCTCTAACGTGACTTCATCGTCTATTATTTTTAGCCAAACTGGGGTTGGTGATTTACCTTCAATGATAATCGCATCATATCCAGCATATTTTAATTCGGGCGAAAAATGACCACCAAAATGGCCGTCAGTTATTAAATGCTGTCTAATTACAGGACTTCTAGAAGTAATAGTCGTTCTTGCTGAACATATAGCTCCTGAACCACTTAATGGTCCAGCAGATATAATTAATCTATTTCCTTCATCTGTGGCTTTAATTCCATCCTTATGGTTATCCCATAATACTTTATAACCAATGCCCATCCCGCCGATATAGTTGTGGTATTTATTTGTACTTTCTTTTTTTATAATATTGTTTGTGAGGTCTACACGTAAGACATAACCGGCCCAACCGCCAAATTCGGTATTCATATATAAGTCCCTATGACATTTATAAATAGTTAAATTAGTTTTAGATACTTTTCATGGTGCTCAACTTCAGCGACAGCTTCTTCCCATGTATAAAATTTAATTGCACCAGTAGGGCAAACTTCAGCACAGTTGGGTTTACCTTGGCAGAGGTCGCACTTTAATGCTTTTTCAGTGAGCTTATCGATTGTAATAACTTGCTGTGGGCAGTTTTCTGCGCAGTAGCCACAGCCTATACAAAGTTCTTCATCAACCACACGTGCACCGGTAGCTTCATCGATTGAAATGGCTTGTTGAGGGCAGGCGGCCATACACACATTGCACTGTCGGCAAGTCTCTGGAACGATAGTGCCATCGCCTTCTTCACCTCGCTGTTGATGGTAATTATCTTGTACACCATGAGGGCCAAAATTGAGGTTTTTGACAACTTTAATTCGAGCTGTATTTGGGCTTACAGCAGATTTGCCATGGCTCCAGCTACAGGCGATTTCACAGCGCCTACAGCCCACGCAAAGTACAGGATCAACGACCATTAAACCGCCAGGTAAAACTTCTATTTTTATATTGTCATCATCGCTATTGCAACCTGTAAGGAAGCTAACCAAGGACCCACAATAAACTGTCCCTACAGCGACCTTGGCTCCATTAGAAAGAAGTGCTCTCCTTGTAATCATTTTTGATTTCCTCTTTAGTAATATAAAATTAAAAATGTAATTAGGGTGTTTATTTTGGGCTTTGAGTATTTACTAACTAATAATTGAACAAATTGATTGTGGTCACAATTAACCAATTGGCGGTTTTTATCTTTAAACTATACACCTTGTGTCACAGATGGTTTTTTTGAATTCTAATAATTGAAATATTGATTTTGCATTTGAATTTAGATCTTGTTTTTATGAGTTGTATAGGTTTGTTCAAATAAATGCACTTAATGCTAGCTAAGTTGAGTCTTGTCACAATAATATTTTAATGTATTTATTATTGTTTTAGCTGCAGGTTTAATTACTTTTTATTAATATAATGTCGCCATCAGTGAAGCCAAATCATTAAAGGATCAGCTAGAGTCAGTTAATATTAATGAGAAACTAAATGTTTCTGTTGATTTTTATATTAGTAATAGTAATGGGGTGGTGGTTACTGGGGTAGAGAAACTCGGCTCTATTCCCGCTTTAGGGCTAGGTATTGCAAAGCTTGGCGAGCTGCAGCGTAGAGTGAGACCATTTAATGGCAGTAATGATGCTATCGAAACAGAGGTCTTAGAAAATGAACTTGAGCCGCAGTGGACTCGCTACATTAACAGGCTAGTACAACCCGGTGATGTTGCTGATAACGAGCTTGAACCTGGCTGGAACAAACAGAAAGTCCCTTCAGTGGCAAGCATTCGCAAGTTGTGAACGTCAAAATAAAAGGGCTTTAGTTTGGCGATCGCTGCAGAGCCAAAGTGATTATCGAACCAGAGTGAAAAGGAGCGAATCAATATGAATAATATCAGCTTTACAACTAGCTGGGGAAGCTTGCTAACCTTTAGTCCCCCAATGACTGCTGCGGCGGTGCGAGCGCTTGGAATAGAGTGTAGAGAGTGGCAGGGATTTGCCGATCTCGATTTTGACTCTGCAAGTGTTCTCGCACAAAAATGTGCGATGCGGTTACCGACATCCTCAGAGCTCTATGAGCTACACCTATGGATTAATCAGCAGTCTGAGCAGGATTGGCCGCCACATAATATTTATCGGTCTTCTACAACTATTAGCGATGGGACTCATTATTCAGTCCGGCTGCATAACGGCAAGTCATACAGTATTGATGACAATTACTATGGCTTTGTTTCTTGTGTTAGTGACTCATAAATTATTGCTAGGAAACTACTATGAATGAAGTAACCTTTGAAACCAGTTGGGGGGCAAAATTAAGCTTCTCTCCTATAGTGTCAAAAGCAGTTGCAGATACATTTGAGATAGAATCTGATGAGTGGCAGGGCTTTGCTGACATGGATTTTCATAGTGCTAACGGTTTGGCTAAAAAGCTAGGTAAACGATTACCCACATCCACAGAACTACATGAACTGCACCTTTGGCTAAGCAAAAACAGCGATTGGAGCTGGCCGACGAGCGCGAACGCTTATTGGTCGTCAACACCATCTCGTTTAGGTGGGCATTATGCGGTGTTATTGTGCAATGCGAACTGTGTTTGCAACAGTGATGAACGCCATTGTTATGTTTCGTATGTTAGCTCTGAAAGCGTGCCTTTATGAATCATCAATTTAAAAAGGGCATACAATAATGCCCTTTTTTATTGCCTTAACGGTAGCCGTTAGCTCTTTAAGATCTCTAACGGTAGCGCCAACATCTCATCGCCGCTGGCGGCGAAGTACCAGATGATGCCAATGAGGGCACCAACGGTTAAGAAGTACCAAACTGCTGAGAAAATCTGCCCATATCTATCCAATGGCAGAAGATGACTCTGGTGACGGGTTTTCCACTCAAACACAATTTCAGCACTGCCAATAAGCAGTAAGAAACCGAGTAGGGCTAGACCCAATGAGTAACTGATATAGACACCAACGGCGGCGCCAAGAATACAGGCCACCAATCCCATCTTACTGTTCATCGAAAAGCTGATGCTTTTAAGGATATGACCACCATCGAGCGGTAAAATAGGCAACAGATTAAATAGATTGAGTAGGGCGTTAAACGTGGCCAAACCGGCAAAGAATATATTACCTGTTATCCAGTAAGCGACGAGTGATGCTAGAGACATAAATAGACCAAAAGTCGGTCCCATGATGGAGATCACCACATCTTGCCAGCGAGTATTTATCTTCTCATCACTTAAGGCGAGGCCGCCCATAAACGGAATCAAGTAAATGCCTTTGGTTTTCATACCGAAGTATTTCATTGCGCGAATATGGCCATACTCATGGAAGACTAAACAGGCGATAAGCGCCAGTGCAAATTGGAATGAAAATAGCCAAGAGTATGCGGCGACACTCGCCCCAGCCAAAAGCACCTTAATCATCTTGGCACTCTTTAGCAGTTTAAAGCCCAGTGATGCGAGACCCACCACACTAAATTGTCTCTTCTCTGGGATGGGAGTCGTAGGCGTTTGGCGTTCAATATCTTTAGTGGTGCGCTGACCCGTAGTCATCACCTCACCGTCTTTTAGCAGCCGGTAGTCAATGATAAAGGGTTGCCACTGTAGGTCGGTTTCAAGGGTGATTGTGACTGTCTGAGCAGGCTCTGATTCGGCATCAATCGCCGCCACAAAAGCGGGATCTTGAATTGATAGCTCAAAACTATGGCTCTTTAGGCCTTCGTTATCGGGGCTGGCTTGAATAACTGAGACTAAGGTGTCGCCCCAAAATAGCTGTTGCCATCCTGCCAAAGAGCCTTCAAGGCGCAGCGGTTTTCCAAGGCAATCGATTTTCAATAATTCCACGTTAAATCTCAAAGAAGAAAAGTAGGCTAATTATGCCGTGGATCTCCAGCTTAAGGAAAGTCGAAAGCTGTCGAACTTTCCTGAGTAGGTAATAATTAACCGTTAATGGCTGTAATCGAAGTTTATTTCTTTATTCTGGTTCCTAATACGGCAAGGTCCATGCTCTCTTTGGGTTCGTTGAAACGCGGTTCCTATATGGAGTTCAACATTGGAGAAGACGTGTTTGCGCGCATCGATGTAATAGTGCTTGTAATAATTGTCCACTTCCATCTTTAGTGTGTCATATTCGAGCTCTTCTTGTGCCCTTATTGCGCTTATTCGGCGCTTTTCATCAAGCATCACTGTCACTTGTTCTACCATCATGGCGTCACCTTGCCACTGTGTCTTTGGCGGCAGTTTTCTTAGTTGAGCCTCGATATTTAAACCTGCGACAACCATCGATTTAATACTTTGATCTAACTGCTTGAGTTGTTCTTTCAAATCAGTCAGCTCCATGGCGCAAAAGACTTCTGTCTTTGTGTCTGCAGTCGCACCTAGTGCTACAGCTTTGATACCTTTATTCGCTTCAGCCTTGCCGCCAACAAGATCGCCACGGCGGCCGCTGGCATCACTCACTATCAGTTGCTGCTCTGTCTTGGTGTGACTATGCAAAAGCTGTTTGGTAACGAGGATATTGCCTAGAGCGTTAAGTTGGGAGTACTGCACGAATTGAGCGCTGATCTGACCTTGAGCGGTTAACTTAGTCGATAAACTTAAGTCTTTAAGTTGGCGGCCAATGATCCCTTTACTGACGGTGATATCGCCTTTAGCCTCTAAGGTGGCTGAATCGACAAAGCCCATTACTGTTATATCACCTTGGCTTTTTACGACCATACCTTCGCCCACATCGCCAGTAATCAACACACTGCCTTTAAAATCGACATGACCAAAGCCAACATCGACATTTTTTATCTGCAGTACATCATCGACCTGCATTCCCGATGGCGTTTCAACGGGTTGCCCTGCAACGGTAGCGATGAGTTGGTTAGGATCATCTGGGCTGAACTCAGTGCCGTTGCCTGCGGTGAATTTAATATCTTTGCCTGGCTTAGCATTTAGCTTTTCGCCATAGACGTTGTAGCCGTCAACGCCTTGGGTTGCTGGGTGTTTCACGATGAGCAGGTTGCCAGGCTTGACCATGATAACTGCGCCGAGATTACGCATATCGACGGTGCCATCGCTATTTTGTTGCGGTTGTAGCAATCGCTCCCTAGCGAGGGACACTTTTCGATCTAGTTTAGCTGAAGTGCCGTTCACAGCGGCTCGACCATTAGCGATAATGCCATGACACTTTATGCCGGGTAAAAGGGTAGCAAATTCGGTAAGTAGCGCATCAATTTTGGCCTTGCTAAGCCCCATGCTAATGCGTTGTAGCTTTAGGTTTCGCAGTACATCTCTAAGCCCTAAGTCTTTGCCTCCGAAGGCTGCGGTCAATATCATGCTGGCCTGCATTTTATCGCTGGAGACATCGAAGCTTATTTCGGCGTCACGCCTTTCACCAATTTCAAAAAATAGCTCAATTTTACCCTCATCTTTCGGGTGCAACTGGTTGACTTGAATGACCGCTTGGGTGATCGCTGCCTGTAAAGGGCCCAAACAAGAGAAGTCAGGTAGAGCCAACAGTTGTCGTAGGTCATCCTCGGTGATCGGTCCATGGAGGCTGGGGACGATTCTTAACTCGGCTTTTTGGTTATCTTGACTAAACTCAATGAGCTCTGGGCGTAACATAAAAAACCCCGCTGTTTTTTTATTATTTTTATTAATGCAATAGGTATAAGAGACTGCTTAGCGAGTATAACCATATAAAAGCTTGGTTAAAAAGCGTCTGTGATAAATAGTGTGAATCAAGGGCGTGAGATAAGGGCTCTAAGACATGATAGAGCTCATGCCATAGAGCTGATTTTTGCGGGTAGTTATTTTACGTTGGAATAAATTTTGTATTTATTGTTCTCGGCAGTGACATCAACTGAACCAAAGTGTTCTGCTATGGTGTCTGAATAAGGCAGATGGCGATTTGCGACAATATGGAATAACCCGCCAGTGGTTAGGTTTGCTGCACTGTCTTTTACAAAATTAGTGGCGATGTTAGTCGTGCTAGCGAGGCCATCATGAAATGGTGGATTGGAAATAATACCGTCATAGCGGCCAGCGGCTTGTGCTAGGCCATCAGATGCGAAGATTTTGGCATTAAATCCATTGGCTTGTAGGGTGAACTCGCAGGAGGCTAGTGCCATCGCATTGATATCAACACACTCAAGGGTTAGCTCAGGCTGAGCCTTGAGTAATGCGGCGGCAATAACGCCTGCACCACAGCCAAAGTCGAGTACTTTGCCGCGCATTTTAGGTAGATTTTCAAGTAACAGTTTTGTGCCTTCATCAAGTTTTTTCTCGCTAAATACACCCACTAAATTACAGATGGTTACCTGTCCTTGTGGGGTGTCGAGTTGATATCGGCTTATCCAGTCAGTTAGTTTTAATGTCGGAGCAGCTGCATTAAGCTCACTTAAAAATACGATACAGTGACGGGCATTATCGGCTTTAAAGGGTTTATCAAAGTAACTTGGTAACTGTTTAGGCAGAGACTTAATGCCACCTTTATTTTCCCCCACGACGATAAGCTGGCCTTGAGGCTTAAGGTGTTTTGCCGCCAAGTTAAATAGGTATGGCGCTAACGCTTTGGCTTTTGGAAAGTACACAATAACCGTATCGAAACTCTCATCATTGGGGAGTTGATGGCCAAAGTGGAGTGTTAAATTAGCCGCCGCATATGGCTGCATCATCAAGTGATGATGATAATCTAATGCTAATCCACATACGCTGCGGGCTGTATTCAAAAGCTCTTTGGGTAGATGGTCGCCTTCATAGTTAAGCACCAATACAGATTGGTCTTTGACTAAATCACGGTTTCTGAGAAGGACTTGCGAAGCGTTGGTTAGCATGAGTATTCAAGGTCGAAGTTTAATTGTCTGTAATTATACCCAAACCGCCTTCGAATGCGAGTTTGGCACTCTTTTGCGTGTTGACGAAGATTGGATAGGTATAAAAAAGACCGCAGATGACAGCGGCCTTTCCTGATTTAAGTGAAGCGTATTAAATGATAAGCGTATTGACTACGGCTGCTCCTGACGTGGCAATAAACTCATCATTTTTTCGGCGATATTGGTATTGTCTTGATTGCCTTTAAACAGATCGGCCGCAGGGCCCGCGGCAAAAACCTGTACATCGCCACCCGTGTGACCACTGGTGGTCCAGCCGGTGAAGCTACGACTATCGATAAGCTGTTTTAGGCTGGTTTCGAGTGCGACCTTACCTTGCATACGCGCATTACTCAGGCGCTGCAATTCATCTTGCTTGAGTTCAAAGCCTAGCTGTTGACTCACAAACGCTTGCCAATCATCGATGGCGATCGCTTGCTCTGCTATGGTAGCAGGGCTTGCTTGAATACCTTGGAGTAAAGCGGTATCCCAAGCATATTCGCCATTGGCTCCGATAGAGAGGCCGCCGGTATTATGATCGGCAGTAATAACCATCAAGGTGTCTGGGTTAGCGCGCACAAATTGCTCGACAACTTCGATGGCATTGGCAAAGCCATGCATCTCGCCCATGGCGCTGGCGATATCGTTGTTATGCCCCGCCCAGTCAATTAGGCTACCTTCAACCAGTAGTACAAAGCCTTTTTCGTTTTGTGACAGTAGCTCTAAGGCCTTTTGGGTCAGCAAGCTTAACTGAGCCGAGTCTTGTTGATCGATAACCCATGGCATCTGCACTTCGGCAAACAGACCTAAGGCTTTACCTTGGGTTAGCGTATCGAGCTGGCTAAGCTGGCTAATATGCTGGTAACCCTTGGCGGTAAATTGTTCAAGTAACGCTTCAGGGAAGAACTTCTGTCCCCCACCGAGTATGACGTCGGTATCAGAGCTTAAGTAGCTTTGCGCTATTTCGTCGTAATTACGACGGCTTTCATTATGAGTAAGAAACGCGGCGGGGGTAGCATGATTGACTTGAGAGGTGACGGCCACGCCAGTTGCCATGCCGCGCGCTTTAGCCATCTGCATAATGGTGGTTAGCGGGCGCTTGTCTACGTCAACCGAGATGGCACCGTTATAGCTCTTAACGCCAGTGGCAAGCGCCGTCGCTGAGGCGGCAGAATCAGTCACATAACCACTTTTCCTTGCTGGATAAGTCGATGCCATGCCGACAAGTAACCTATCAAAAACAGTTTGCTCTATCTCTTCGGTATCAGGATTATCTTGGTAGTAACGATAGGCACTGGTGTACGCCGGGCCCATGCCATCACCTATCATAATAATCATATTCTTAGGGCGTGATGGCGCATCGTGAATATCGACGTTAGCCGCTGCAAATAGGGGCAACAAAACTAGGGCGCTAATGGTCCAAGTGAGTGTTTTTGTTAAGTTCATGCCGGATCCTTTGGCTAAGCCGACTTATTAATGCGTGCTTCGATAGCATCCATCAACATGCCGGTGATGTCGACATCAAACGCCGCTTCAATTTCTTTGATACAGGTAGGGCTGGTAACGTTTATCTCGGTAAGCTTGTCACCGATAACATCTAGGCCGACAAAGATAAGGCCGCGCCTCTTAAGTTCAGGGCCAATTGTGCGGGCAATATGCCAATCTGACTCTGATAACGGCTGCGCCACACCTCGACCACCGGCGGCTAGGTTGCCACGGGTTTCGCCCTTTTGTGGTATACGTGCTAACGAATAGGGTACCGGTTCGCCATCGACCACTAAGATGCGCTTGTCACCTGAGGTGATATCGGGAATAAAGGCTTGCGCCATCGCATAGCGCTGTCCGTACTCGGTTAAGGTTTCGATGATCACGCCCGTATTAGGATCGCCAGCCTTCATTCTGAAAATCAATGTGCCCCCCATACCATCGAGTGGCTTGAGGATGATATCGCCCTTGGCTTGATGAAAGGCGCGAATGCGCTGCTCATCGCGGGTCACGATGGTTTCAGGGGTAAACTCAGCGAACCAAGCAGTAAACAGCTTTTCGTTAGCATCACGCAGGCTTTGCGGTTTATTAACAATTAGTACGCCTTGCTCTTCGGCGCGCTCAAGCATATAGGTCGCGTAGATAAACTCTGTATCGAAAGGAGGGTCTTTACGCATTAAGATCACGTCTAGATCGGCAAGTGGTGTATCGATAGCTTCTTCGAGCTGATACCACTGCTGGGGATCATTTTTAACGGTCAGTGCGCTCATGGTCGCCATCGCTTGGCCGTTTACCATGGCAAGATCTTTCATCTCCATGTAGAAAAGCTGATAACCACGGGACTGGGCAGCCATTAACATGGCAAAGCTTGAGTCTTTCTTGATGTTGATCTCGCTGATGGGATCCATCACGATGCCGAGTTTAATCATGGAGCGTATTCCTTATCTTGTATTCGTTTCAACGATAAATATGGGGGCGAGTGAGCCTATTTTCTAGCGTTGTACTCATAAACGTTTCTATGTAGCGGTGCGTGATACAGGCCACCGCTTTGAGGTGTAGCAATACCCGTGGGCTTATCCAATATCCCCGAACTTGAGCTGTAGAGCACTGATTGTTGTTAGTGCCGCAGTTTCGGTGCGCAGTACGCGTGGTCCTAACAATACATCGGTAAATTGGTGCTCTTCGGTCATGGCGATTTCGGGTGCGGATAACCCACCTTCTGGGCCGATAACGAGTCTTACTCTGTTATTCGGTAAGGTTAGGCCATTCACGCCGTGAGAGGCTCTTGGATGTAGATTGAGTTTGACGGCATCGGACGGCTCGGCGCACCAATCGCTAAGCTGCATAGCTGGGCGAATTACAGGAACGACACTGCGACCCGATTGCTCACAAGCACTGACCACAATCTTCTGCCACTGCTGAATTTTCTTCTCTAAGCGTTCACCGCTAAGCTTAACGCCGCAGCGCTCTGAAAACAGTGGTGTAATCGTATTTACACCAAGTTCTACAGACTTTTGAATGGTAAAATCCATTCTATCGCCGCGTGAAATCACCTGACCTAAATGTAAGTGCAGTGGTGACTCGCTGTTATTGGCCTCGCAAGAGAGGACCTTGACTTCGACATTTTTCTTACTGGCGCTGATGATTTCGGCTAGGTAGTCATTGCCGTCACCATTAAAAAGGCTAACTTGCTCGCCAACGGACATTCTTAGGACGCGACCAACGTGACCCGCAGCCTCATCATCTAAAGCGACTGCCTGGCCGATGACTAGCGATGATTCTTGATAAATTCTTGGCACTCTCATGATTTTACTAGCCTTATTCTGCGTATGTTTGCGAGTCTTTTAAGCGCTGACATTGAGCTTGTACAAACTCATTGTGATTGCCTTGAACTTTGGCAATCTCTGTATCGCGTCGACATTCAATAGTATCAACTGGATAGGTTTTATCCCATGCTTTAAATAACTTTAATTGGCTCTTGGACATTTTCAATGAGTAAGTTTGCTGCATATAGAGGTAGGTTCGCGCGATTTGGCCACGCGTGTGCGCTGGTGGCTGAACCTTACGGCCTTTAAAGTCGACACTCACTTGGCATTGACCATATTGTGTCGGCTTGGCGTTCCATTGGCTAAATCGATAATTACTGCGATCACCGTTAACTTCGCCAATAGCGGGGACTAGGTTGTGTAGATCGGCTTCCATCTTCTTGAAGACCTTGTCTTTACGGCCACAGTTCTTACGTCCTCCCTCTTGCCAGCAAAGGCGTTGGTGACCAAATTCCCACGCGGCGACAACGTGTTCCCACTCGATGCGCGCGGCGCGTTTTTCCTGTTTTCTAACTTCATAGCCGCAGCGTTCAAAGTCGGTAGTCCACTTCTTACCTTTGACTTCAATGTCACAGCCGCAATAAAAACTGGTTTGGGGTAAGTTTTTAAGATAAATGCTTCTGGCCAGTTTTTTCGCTTGGTTAAAGCTTTTTGGATGAGAGGGGGAAGCCTGCGTTGTTTGAGGTAACAGCCACATAAGGCCGAGCGCTACGGTGAGCACTTTAATAAATGACATCTAAAAAAATCCCTAAAAAATAACTTTAAATAACGAATCGTTTGTTCGCTGGCCGAGGATTGTATGTGAGCGGCCGGTTTGTCGCAATGTTAGATTTGTCGCGATGTTACGGGGAAAAGATACCGAGTCGATAAGCAGATAAACTGCCGTGAGACGCTACTTAGATAAGGACACTGGCTCAGATGTTAATTGTTGACGGCATCTGCGGCAGCGGTACTGGGTTTCGCCTCTAATCACCTTGTTGTGACGGCGAATGCTCAGATCCACAGGACCACATTGGCAGTGATATTCGAAGGTTTTTCCCTCGACGCTGCGGGTGTCGAAGCTGTGGGTTGTGCGCGGAACCCTAGCATATATATGCTGCATCAGATGTTGCCACTCAAGCCCATGGGGTTTTATTCGACCATAGAGTTGGTAAGCGAGTAGATGGCTGATCTCATGGGGAACCACATCATCAAGGAAGGCTTGCTGGTTATCGTTAAGTAGTTTGGGGTTAAAGCGTAACTTGTTTAACTGTAGATGAGCGGTGCCAGCACTCTTGCCACGCAGAGCAAAACTTATCTCCGGCCTAGGAAAGCGTTTGCCAAGCTTAGATTCTGCGATTTGGTAGCAATGCTCGACTTGCTGAGCCAGCTGTTGCTGTAACGGATCTGAAAAGGTCACGACAGGGTGAGACTTTAAAGTCGGTAGCGATGACTTTATACCCGGTAAGGATCTGAAAAGATTAAGCGATTTGAACATTTATTCTCACAACTGGACTGAAATTCCAAACTGAAATACTGGACTGAAAACTGGACTGAAATAATAGCACTCAACAAGCTAAGCTTGGTTATTTTACCCTAGAGGAAGGAGGCAGACCAGCGTAACTCGAGTCTATGGGGGAGGGCGAGTTTAGGCTTGTGCTCAGCACTGTCTATTGATTTGAGTACTGTCTATTGATTTGAGTACTGTCTACTGACTTGAGCACTGCTACTGATTTAAGTACTGTCTAACTATCTTGCTTGCTCGTTTAAGCACACGCGTACACAAACGAGCTAGATTAAGCCTAGTTACAATTTAGAGAGTGCTGGCTGCCGTGATCACCATATCTTTAACCTGTGTCACGATAGCACTCTCGGTTTTGACATCAAAAGCGGTGATACGCGGAGTGTGGATATGCCCTACAGGAATGCTGCTGTTAAATTGCTTTTGCAGCAATATAGCGCGGTATGAGATCTCGTTTGACAGGTAACCTCCACCAGAACCCTCTACCGATGTGGCAGCTTGTAGTTGCGCTAGGGAGCGGGCTTCAAATTCACCCTGTTCTAGAGTTGAAACCGTGTGGTTGTCATTGACTTTCCACGGGCCTTTTACCGTTTGCATTGCCGTAATAGGCAGAGAGAATTCAACAAACTCTGGGCCATTTAAACTGCCGCCATTAAATTTAGGTGCAATCGGTGTCTGTTTGCTTGCGCCTGTTAGCACATTGAGGTTATCGGGTGCTGCGGCGCTGCGATTGCGGCCAGGGAAGCGTTCGATATCAAAATCATCACGTCCCATACTGACGGTAAAGATCATATCGACGCTGTTATCACGATAGATGGGGGTGAGCAGCGACTCAATCATGCCCTCATCGAAATCGGCAAAGCGCACTGGGATCATTACGGTCTCTATCTGTGCCTGTTTACCATCGACCTTAAAGCGGTAACCGTCTAGTGCCAGCGCTGCGAGTCCTGACGGGTTGCTCTGTTCTATATTGCGGTCGAGAAAAAAAGGGTCAAAGCCTGTGAGTAGAATTCTTATCTGAGCGTCGTCTTTAAAGTCGAGATCGCTAAAACCACGTGATGACTTCTCAACGGCTTTAATCAAGATCTCTTGCTGCCAGGAAGCGATATTGAAGTCAGGTTTCTGGGTCTTGAGTAGCTCACGCATAGCGAGGCGATTCCAATATAGAGAGCGATCATCTAAATGGCCCGACTGCACATCTCTCACCGCTTGTTGCCATAATCTAAGCCCTTGATGGGCTACCATCTGGGTGACTTTTAGCTCATCGGAATGCTGACGATACTTTTCGCCTAAGCCGCCAACAAAGGCTTGATAGCGCTTGACTACCTGTGGCATAGCTTGGTTCGCTTGTGCAAGTCTCGACTCTTCAATGTCGAGTGTAGCAAAGGCACTATGAGGCAGCGTAAGCGCGGTGAAGGCACTAAGAAGCAGTGCTGAACGAGTTTTTTTCATTGCCAGTTCCTTTGATATTATTGCTGCAACACAAGCTTATCCATTTCAGGCTTAGTGTAGAGTAAGTTGCAGTTTTACATTGTTTTTTGAGATCTGTATTGCTCAGTATGCACCACAATAAATATCATTGAAAGTCGTGTGAATTATGCGCTAGCGATATAGTTAGGTTGGCTATCCTATTGCGTCTCGACGCGGGTAAGTTGAGAGGCTTCTACATCATCAATGATTGCAGAGATTCCTGACTGGTGAAACGTTTATGGAAGAAGTCTAAGAAGGCGCTAATATTAGTGGCCAGTTGTCGTCTGCTTGAATACACCCCGTAAACCTTAAATGCTTCCATTGGCCACTCTTGCAAGAGTGGCACTAGAGAACCGCTAGCCAATTCGTTTTTACAAACAGAGTTAGATAACATGGCGATGCCAAAATCATCCATAACGAATTGTTTAACCATAACAGCGCTATTGACTCGCACTTTACGCTGAAAGTTGACCATGGTTTTTCTAGCGCCTTTGCCTAAAGGCCAGATAGGCGCAGAACGTGACGTCCCCAATAAAATACCACTGTGCTCGGCTAAATCTTGAGGTGTTGCAGGAGTACCATGTATTTTTAAGTAGCCTGGACTTGCGACCAAGATCGGTTGACGTTCAAACAACAGTCTTGCCACTAAATCGGACGATTGTAGTGGGCCATATTTAATGGCGATATCATAACCTTCACCCACTAGACCCACGTCGCTGTCGGTAAACTGCACGTCGAGCTCAACATTGGGGTATAGACGCAGAAAGCCACTACACAATGTGGCAATTAACTCTTGGCTAAAAGAGACGGGAATTGCGATACGCAACAAGCCGGAAACGTCGTTATGGGTATTCTCTACTGTGGCTTTGGCAGCCTCTATTTCATCGCTTATACTGGAGCAATGCTGAAAAAACAGCGCGCCGACCTGAGTTAGGCTCAGATTACGGGTGTCTCGTTGCAAGAGTCGCACGCCGAGCTGTTCTTCTAGCTGGGCAACCTTGCGACTAATGGTTGATTTTGGCATGCCTATTTCACGGGCAGCTTGAGAGAAACCTTTAGCTCTAACAACTGCCGCAAAGAGCATCATACCGTTTAAATCAGGCATGTTATCTCCACTGTCTCAAATATGGAACAAAGCGTCTAGTGCAGTTTAATGGCAATTGACAGGATAACAAAGTTATATTTACGGGCTAAAAATTTCAGAGGCTAAAAGCAGAGGATCTTTCGATGACCAGCAAAAATCAGCCCGCTAACATGACTCAAGTGCAAACTGCCGATCCACTTTTTCTAAAAGCAGAGCAGTTAGCGAAAGACTTTTCATTGTTCCCAGAGCACAGCAAGCAGACGCTTTCAGAAGAGATTAAAGGTCTTTTAGACGATGACGCGATTCAAGCTAACCTAAAAGACTTGGCTCAGTTAGACGTTGATGGTTATGTCACTAAGGTGATCCAACCGACTCAAGATAAAAATCGCCCTGGTGCTAAGCGCATCATTGCCGACCTTAAAGGTAAGCTCATTACCGAAACCCATATCGGCCCTTTTTATAGTGCAGAGATTGAACTGAATTTTGGATCTCGTACTCGCCGTATCGGTTTTGTAGCCCAAGAGCGTACAACGGCAAACGGCGCGTGGATGCCAGAGCATCACATCGCTTGCTGTAAAGCCATTCGTCACTTCGCCGAACTGTCTATGCCGATTGTCTACCTTATCGACACTCCTGGTGCCGACGCGGGTGAAGTCGCCAACAGCCAGAACCAAGCACACTCTATTTCTAAAGCGATTGCCGAGAGCGCCAACGTTGACGTACCAACTGTCGGTATCGTTATCGGTGCGGGCTACTCTGGCGGCGCTATACCACTCGCCGCCGCAAACATCTTGCTATCGCTACGTGATGGTATTTTTAACACCATTCAGCCACAAGGTTTGCAAAGCATTGCGCGTAAGTACAACTTGTCTTGGCAGGAATGTGCGAAATCTGTAGGTGTATCGCCAGAAGAGCTTTATACCTCTGGTTGCATCGATGGCATCATCGACTTCTCGCCATCAGATAAAGATGAGCGTCAACATAACCTGCGCCGTGCAATCATCAGCAGCATCGAAGCAGTAGAGAAAGCAGCGATAAACTTTGTTAGTGAGTCAGAAGACTTACGTGAGCATTACAACCGCAGTTTAGCTCGTTTCTTAAACCCATCTAAGAGTCTAGAAGCGTTAGAGCTTAATGCAGAATTGGCGGTTGCTAACAACCCAACCATGCATTTGAATCTATTTGGTAGTGCTTACCGTTATTTGCGTTACTTAACGCTGCGTAGTCGTATTCACTCTATCTCACTAGAACAGTATGGTCGCCTATCTAAGGTGAGCGTGCCTGAAGGGGACTTGCTTGCACGTATTCAGCAAGAGCAAGACAGAGTGTTCCAATCTTGGCTATCAAGCCCTGATAAACTGGTTTATGACGAAGATTTGAACAAGCTATGGGGCAACTTCATCGCTAAGCGTGATGATGTGTCTACCGAGCGTAACATGCTAACGCGTTTGATTTTGGGTGAACCAAAAGAGAACTATAAGAAAGCCCGTAAGGCGCTGATCTTTAATATTAGCTGGTCGTTATACCATCGCTGGAAAGGTAACGCTGAAAACAACTTCAAGGGGCTAATTCACTACCTAGAGACACTACCATCTGAAGTGACTCAAGCTGATTGGCCAGAGCTTAACAAGTTAACCGTGTTAGATGTGATTGTTCATGACGAGCTTCGTGAAGACTTCATCTGGCAGTGCCATAATATCTTGGTATTTGATGCGCTTTACGACAACGTCGTGGGCAATCTTGCGTCTATCGCAAAAGAAGCCATGATGTCTAAGAGCTTGTCACGTAACTCAGTTGATAACCTGCTACACGACTCGATAGACCGTGCGCTTTCAACGCAAAATGTTGCCAACGACAAGAGCAAGTTCTACAAGTGGCTGAAGTACTTTATGTCACAGTCAAACCGCGCCGAGCTACTGACTCGTACCGAGCAGTGGAAGAGTGTTGGTTTCCCACAGTTGAACGATAGTCTATTCGTTATTTTGACTTACTTCTTCGAGCGTTTACTGCCTGAATACTTCGACAGCGAAGAAGAGAGCGGTGAATACACTGGCGCAATTAACCCTGTGCGTATCGGTCGTCGTAAAGACTTCTGGAACCGTTTGACTATGGGTTACCAAGATTTGCTAATCCAGAAAGTACTACGTGACGAAAAGCGCACAGGCAAAATGGGTTGGGAATCAATTGTCGCTAAGTTCTTCACCGAATTTGAAGAGATTAACGGTGATAAGATTTCAGCTAACTTATTGAACTTCCCTGGCTTTCGTCTTTCAATCGAAGATGCATTAGACAGGGGCATTCGCCCATGTGGTTTAATCACCGGTCTTGCGGATTTCGAGCATAACGGTCAGCCAATGCGCGTGGGTGTGGCGGTATCAAATACGGCATTCCAAGCGGGTGCATTCGATATGGCGGCAGCTGAGAAATTTAGTGCGCTATTGATTGAGTGTGCTAAGCGTAAGCTGCCCGTTATCTGTTTTATCAGCTCGGGTGGTATGCAGACTAAAGAAGGTGCTGCGGCGCTATTCTCTATGGCTGTTGTAAACGATCGTATTACTCGCTTTATTCGCGATAACGAATTGCCAGTATTGATGTTTGGTTTCGGTGACTGTACTGGTGGTGCACAGGCGAGTTTTGTGACTCACCCTCTGGTGCAAACTTATTACCTATCAGGTACTAACATGCCGTTTGCTGGTCAAATGGTTGTTCCGGCATACTTACCGTCTACTTCAACGCTATCTAACTACTTGTCTAAAGTACCTGGCGCGATGGATGCCCTAGTTACCAACCCATTTAGTGACACGATTGACGATCAACTACAAAGCATCGATCCATTGATGCCTAAGCCAACGGCTAAGATTGTTGATGTGATTGCTAGCGCGGTATCGACACTGGTACCTGAAAGATTGATCGCTGAAGAAGTGATTGTTCAGGATGACCCTCGTCAGCTAATGAAGCCGATTGAGAAAGTACTGGTTCATGCTCGTGGTTGTACCGCGGTTAAGCTTATCCGTAAGGCCCATGATAACAATATCAAGGTCGTACTGGTTGCATCAGACCCAGATATGACTTCTGTACCTGCAGACATGTTAAAAGACAACGACAAGCTAGTTTGTATCGGTGGTAACACTTCAGATGAAAGTTATCTAAACGCCTATTCGGTGCTTAAAGTCGCCGAATACGAAAACGTTGATGCATTGCACCCAGGTATCGGTTTCTTATCTGAGAGCCCGCAGTTTGCTGCACTTTGTGTCAACAACGGCGTTAACTTTGTCGGCCCTAGCGTGCACAGCATGACGACTATGGGTAACAAGTCGAATGCGATTAAGACGTCACAGGCGCAAAACGTGCCAGTTGTACCTGGTAGCCATGGTATTTTGACTAATGCTGAGCAAGCGGTAAACGTTGCGAGCGAAATCGGTTACCCAGTACTGCTTAAAGCGGTACAAGGTGGTGGCGGTAAAGGTATTCAGGTTGTTGAGCGTCCAGGCGACATGATCTCCTTGTTCCAAAAGACCTCTACTGAAGCGGCAGCTGCATTTGGTAATGGTGATCTTTACCTAGAAAAATATGTGACTTCACTACGTCACATCGAAGTCCAGTTACTACGTGACCAGTTTGGTAACACTAAGGTACTGGGTCTACGTGACTGTTCTGTGCAGCGTAACAACCAGAAAGTGGTTGAAGAGTCTGGTTCAACGATGTTGCCAGATGAGCTTAAGCAGCGCGTGATGGAATATACCCGTTTATTGGGTGATGCCACTGATTACATGGGCGCGGGTACCGTTGAATTTATCTATAACTTAGACGCGAATGAAGTCTACTTTATGGAGATGAACACTCGCCTACAGGTTGAGCATCCCGTTACTGAAGCCACATCAGGTATCGATATTGTCAGTGCTGGTTTTGATATCGCTGCGGGTCGCTCGATTGCCGAGCTAGAGCCACAAAATATCGGCTACGCGATGGAAGTGCGTGTAACGGCAGAGAAAGCCGCCCTTGATAGCCATGGCGTACTGCAGTTACTGCCGTACCCAGGTCTAATCACTGAGTACCAGATGCCTGAGCGCGATGACATTGAAATCATCTCAATCGCTGGCGAAGGTAAAGAGGTTTCTCCTTACTACGATAGCTTGATTGCCCAGATCATCTGCCGTGGTGAGAGCCGTGAAGATGTGATTGTTAAGTTACACGACTACCTAGCAAATCAAGTCGTGATTAAAGGTATCGCGACCAATATTCCATTGCTAACGCGCATCCTTAAAGATGGCACCTTCAATGAAGGCGTATACGATACTAATTATCTACCACGCTTTATGGCTGAGCTAGACGTGTCTGAGATGATTGCTGAAATGGAAGCGGCTGCAGAGACTGTTGGTGTTGATACAGCATCACTTCGCGTGGGTGAGAGTAATGAGCTTAAAGTTATGGCTCAAGGCGCAGGTATCTTCTATACCTCTCCAGCACCGGGTGAAGCTGACTTCGTTAAGGAAGGCGACATCGTTACTGTAGATCAGACTTTAGCGCTTACAGAAGCGATGAAGATGTTCTCGCAGGTGACGCTAGCCGGCTTTAACCGTAAGAATGCAGTACTTTACCCTGAAGATCAGCAGTATCGTATTGAGCGTATTCTTAACAGTAACGGTCAACAGGTGTCTCAAGGTGAATTACTCTTCGTAGTATCACCCGTTGCCTAACCGTTTAGTTATTCCCCTATAGGCCTGATTGAAGGTAATAGAGGAAAGTTAATCAACTAAAAATACCCACGTAATGTGGGTATTTTTTTGTACATGGAACTACTTATCCCTGAACGCAGGGATTGCGTAGGAAGGGGGGTATCTGAAACTTATTGTTTATCGACGCCGTGATAGCGAATTAGAAAGGCTAATAACAGTGGGGTAATAATGCTGGTGGCAATTGCCATGATCACAATCGCTGAGAAGAGTCCAGAGATAATCGGCGGGGTAGGGTCTGGGTGGTTGAATAGTCCGGCTTGCAAGGCAACACCTGCTAAAACAATCTCGACAGCTCCTCGGCCACTCATCGCGACTCCGATCCGCAGCGACTCTTGGGTACTGTGGCCTGTGGCGCGCGCGCAGAGTCCGGCTCCTATTAACTTACTGAGCACGGCGACGATAATGAGTAACGCGACAAACCAGGGGATAGAGACCAGAGCGGTTAAGTTTAGATGGAACCCTATCGACACGAAAAAGATTGGTGCGAGAAAGCCGGAGGTGATGCCGGAGGTCTGCCTCTCTACTCGGTCATATATTTTTTTTTCCACCACGGCAGGATGAAAAAACATGCCTGCGACGAAGGCGCCGATAATGAAATGTAGCCCCAGCAATTCCGCCAGCACCGCGTACGCCAGAGAGGCGATCAACAGCATACTAAAATCGATATCGGGAATATTGACGTACTTAAGGTAACGGCCGACCACAGGAAACAGGTAGTAACCGACAGGGATGGTAATCGCGAAGAACAACAGCACCTTGGCTAACAGCGGGCCCCATAAGCCCAAGCTAAAAGAGAGGGTGCCACCATTGGAGATGGTCGCTAACAACAGTGCGAGGATAAATAAACTTAACAAGTCATCCCAAAGCGCCGCGGCGACAATGGTCTTGCCCTCTTCGGTATCTAAGCGGTTAAACTCCATCAGCATTCGAATGGTTACTGGCACGGCGGTAACCGCAAGGGCAGTGCCTAAGAACCAACTTTGGACTGTCTTGAAGGGGGACTCAGGAAATAGCATCAGTCCTATCAGGGTGCCTGCAATAATAGGCACTAACATACCGCCGACCGCCACAGCGGGGGCTGAGCTGGATGTTTTCTTAAAGTCCAGTGGGCTCATTCTCACGCCCGCCAATAGCATGAGGAAAAACATCCCCAGATCGGCCAGCGCCTCAAACGCTTCACCTTGAGTCACCTGCCATAGCAGGGGGAATAGGTCTTGAAAACGGTGAAGAAACAGCCCCAGTGCGATCCCTGACACCAGCTCACCCACGATTGGCGGCAAATTTAACCGTTTGGCTAGCACCGCAAATACTCGGGTAACTGTTAGCAATACAAGAACTAAATATAGAAAGCGCATCTGTATTTCCAACCCTCTGGTTGACTAATATTAGAATAGTTGTGGGCCTGTATTAAGTCTAATATTTGACCTAGTCACGGTACTCCACCTTACAAATCGTTACTATTCTCGCGGATGTTCAGCTATCGAGACTGCTGATTTAGGATGATGCTTAGTGTGCCAATACTTTTTATGTGCTTCGTCCACAACGAAGAGCACTGAGGCTGTGGCGAGCAAGACAAGCCACTGTTCTAGGCTAATAGGGCTGAGCTGCAGTGCATCACTGAGTCCAGGTGTATACATGGCACCAATATGGATCCCTTGGGCCACAAGAATGCCGATAAGCAATATTGGGTTACTAAACAGAGGTGTCCGCAGTAAAGATCTGTGTTCAGAGCGACTGTTGAGTGCGTGAACGTTTTCAAATAACACCATCAACATTAATGTTAGATTTCGAGCCTCAACTTCATCGACGCCCATATGTAGCGAACTCGCAAATAGAGCGAATGCCACCAAGCCCATGGTGAGAGCACTGCTGCAGACTCTCTCAAGCATGAGTCGATCGAAAATGGGTTCCTTTGGTGATCGCGGGGCTTGAGATAACTCTCTGCCTTCGGCAGGCTCGAAGGCAAGCGCAACATCTTGCACACCATTGGTGACGATATTGAGCCAGAGGATCTGAAGCGGGAAGAGGGGAATTGGCAGTGCAAATAATACGCTGAGGATAAACAGCAAGATCTCAGCGGCTCCAGTGCTGATAAGCAGGTAGATCACCTTACGGATATTGTTATAGACGATGCGCCCTTCGATAATCCCCTTTACTATGGAGCTAAACTTATCATCGGTGAGCACCAAGGATGCGCTTTCTCTGGCCACATCGGTCCCCCTAAGACCCATGGCGATCCCCACATGGGCGTGCTTTAGTGCTGGAGCATCATTGACGCCGTCTCCGGTCATGGCGACAAACTCGCCCTGTCTGATAAGCGACTCGGTGATCTCCATCTTCTGTTTGGGCTTTACCCTGGCAAACACTCTATGGTTAGCCACCAGTCGATCAAAGGAATTGATATCCTCAAGCCTTGCTTGTTCGAGTTGCTGACCCGTGATTGCGCTATCGGTCTCACCGGCAATTTTGAGCTGTTGTGATAAGCTCAGTGCAGTCGCTGGGTGGTCTCCTGTGATCATCGCCACCTTGATTTTAGCTTGTCGACAGGCAGCTACCGCATCGATAGCATCGGGCCTTAAGGGATCGCTCATGGCGACTAAGCCTAGAAATTTCAGGCCATTGAAGTGATCATCGAGTGGCGTGCCTGTACCATGAGCCAAGGCGAGGACTCGATAACCACGCTTAGCCATAGAGTGGCTTTGGCTAAGAATGGTTTGCCGCATCTCTTTGCTCATTGAGCACATGGGTAGGATCTTCTCTACCGCCCCTTTTACCGAGATCTCGGGACCCGCTTCTGTTTCATCGACACTGGCACCAAAACCTTTCTCCGACTCATAGGGAAACAGAGTCAGCCGCTTACGCCTTGTATCGGGGAGAGTTTTAAGCTTGTGGCCTAAAATGAGAAATGCCAGATCGACCCCATCACCATCGGCATGAACCTTATCCTCCTCAAAGACCAAGTGTGCCTCATTGGCAAAGACTCCAACGGTGACTAACTGTTTGAGTGCAGTTTCATGCTGCAAGTCGACCGGGCTATCGTGTCCGTGACGGTATGCCTGACCCGTTGGGCTCAGCCCCTCTCCTGTTACATCATATAGCTGGTCGTTTGCCAGCCAGATTTGACCTATGGTCATCTCGTTGACCGTCAAGGTGCCAGTCTTATCAGAGGCGATAAAGGTGCAGGAGCCGAGCGCCTCAACCGCAACCAGTTTACGCACGATGACGTTTGCCTTCGCCATGCGTTTCATACCGATGGCAAGCGCCACGGTAATCGCTGCAGGGAGACCTTCGGGGATGGCCGATACGGCTAATGCAACGCCGAGTAGAAAGACCTCAGAGAGGGCGGCGCCACGCAGGAGAGTGAGGCCAAATATAAAGGCGATGATGATGAGAATCGCGATTGCGATCCGCAGGGTAAACTGATCGATCCTCTGCATTAGCGGCGGCTTGGTTGGCTCGCCTTGATGGACAAGCTTGGCTATCTGGCCAATTTGAGTCTTACTCCCTGTAGCGATGACTTCGCCTTCTGCTCGGCCATGAGTGACTAAAGTACCTGCAAATGCTTGTTTCGTATTGCTAACTGAGATTGACTCTCCTGTTAGGGCTGACTCATCGACCTGAAACTGGGTGGATTGTTTAAGCGCTATGTCGGCACCGATGCGGTCGCCGCTATTGAGTATGAGCCAATCACCAGGAACTACGTCCTCACTGGGAATGAGTATAGGGTGAGCATCACGCAAAACACGACTTTGCTGGGGTACCATATGAGCCAATGAATCGGCAGCCTGCTGCGCCGAGTACTCTTGAATGGTGCCAATGAGAGCGTTGATCAGTAATACTGCTGAGATAAAGAATGCATTAATAAGTTGCCCCAGCAGCAAGCAGACAATAACGGCCACCAGTAGTACGTAGATAAATGCGCTACGAAACTGGAGTAGAAATAGCGATAAGAAGCTATTTCTTGAGGGTTTTGGCAAACAGTTCTTACCGTACTGTTGCAACCGCGCCAGTGCCTGAACGGTCGTCAGTCCTTGAGTTGCCACAGCCACATTATCCCCCGCTATCCAGATTTGTTTATCCCTTGTTCTATAGTCAATAATTATAGGTAAAGAAATAAAGTTTGGGGCTTGATCGCATCAAGGCTTGGTTGTGACGAGGATTAAAGGATCTAAGGAGTCAAAATTATTTATACAGAGGGGTATCAGGACTTAGCTCGCGGCTTAAGTTGATGAAGCTTTCTGCTGCAGGCGTTAGTGGTAAGTTTTTACGCCAAATCAGCGCCAGATCCCAGGTTAAGTTCGGCGACAATGGCCGATAAACTAGCTTGTCTGAGGTTACCTTGTCGCAGATAGGCTTTGGCAAGATGGCGACTCCCATCTGGGCCTCTACCATAGCGGCAATAAAATCCCATTGGCCGCTTTGGGCCGCAATATTGAGTTCCACATTGGCCTTGCGGCTTAATCTATGGATAAGTTTTGTAAGAGAAAAATCATCGTTATAGAGAATAAAGGGGTGAGGCTCAATAGCGGCCCATGTAATAGCCTCTGACTTTTCAAGTTTATGGCCGTTGGGTATGCATGCTAATAGAGGGTAACCCTTAAGGTTATGGCTATAAAACTCCTGCGAGTGTGTAGTAGGAAGCGCGGTAAAGGTGAGATCTAAGGTGTCATTGAGTAGTGCTTGCTCTGCACCGAAGCCGCCTAATTCGACGATGCTGACCTCAATTTTTGGGAAGCGTTTACGATATTCGCTGAGCAGACTAATAATCATCTCACCCATCATGGGGCAGACACCCAATCGTAACTGTCCTGTTTGCAGGCCATTCAAGCTATTCAACTCTTCTTGTAATCGATGCCACTGTCCAACTATTTGTTGAGCGCTATTGGCAAGCATTCGTCCGGCTTCAGTTGCGATCACTTTTTGATTATTTCTAATCAATAGCGGTTGCTCTAAATTTTCTTCTAAGCGCTGGATCATCTTGCTCAGTGTCGGCTGAGTAAGGTGTAATTTTTCTGCAGCGCGGGTGTAGTTACCAACCTCTAGTAAGGTCACAAAGCAGTGCAAGCTCTTAATCTGTATGTTCATGCTTAAATGGAATTTAGTTGATGGTTATTATTCATTTTACTAATAGTAGGATAAGGATTACTTTGACCGCAAGCACACTATTTCGACTATTTTATCGCAACTACTTTTATAGTAACGACAGGAAAAAAAATGAAGTCATATCAAGGTTTATTCGCTCAAGCTCTATATTTAGCCGCTAAACCAATGGATAAAGCCGAAAAGCAAAAGCTCGAGAATGCCTCTCGCCAGCAGCAATCTTTAGCCCAAGAGCAGACAAAGCCAAGTAAACTGGCTTCATAACATTATTGCTTAGTGATTTAGCTTGATAAAGGTTTGCGTTAAACCTTGCATCTTTAGTTGCACTTGCTCGCGTCAAAATCCCTCAAACTTGGCGTGAGTATTTTGCTTAAAATAAAAGATGACTTTGTCATATTCCCTGCATTAGGCCTTACCTAATAGGTTTAAGCTACTGCTTTTTTGAGGGAAGACCTCGATGAGTAATACCTGCCACTGAGCGTAGCAGGTGGATTGATAGTGACAAGTAATGATCAGTTAAGCAGTTCATGCTCTGGTGGCAGTTGGCGGCTGATCCATAACACCAGTTTGTGTTTCATATTGGGGCCATCTTCTTTGTCTTTTGATAATGCTTGGATAAGGTTATCTTGCACCAGTAACCGATAAATACATTCAACTTTGTCTTTTGGAGAGATCCCTTGACCAAAATCGGCAAAACCTCTCTTCTTGGCGTAGCCAACACCAATTTCTAACGCAAGTTTGAGTAGCTGTGCATCGTGCTTACCTGACTTCATATTAACGCTTCTTATGTCAATTGATGTTGTTATAACGTTACCTGAAAATAGGACTATAGCAAGTGACATAGCGTTGATAACGGCAGTTTAATCTATTGAAAACTCCAAGCTTGTTGTCGATGATTAGGTCACCGTGGTGACGAGTCCTACTGAGGCTAGGCCACCTAAGAGGTAGCTTTTTCATGTTTTGATCCGGATCGTTAATCGTATCGGTTTAACGGCACATAGGGACAAACTTGTCTAAGCTAGTATTAGGTAGTAGTAACCGGAGAGTGCGATGGACAAAGTATTCATTATTTCCCAGAGAGAAGAGGCTCATGTCGATGCGATATCGGCAGGGGTTGAGCTTGCCAGAGAGTTAGGAAAGCGCGCCGAAGTATTTGCTTATAGTTTTGAATACTTTGGTAATGCCGAATATTACAATCCCAAGTTTGTTGCTGTTGCGCAAAAGCACGTGATGAAGCAACGCATGGCTAAGATTGAACTGGAGTTAGAGAGTATCGATGCCGCCGATACACCAATCCACAGTGTCTGGAGCAAAGATCTTTATGAGCATGCTTGTCATCATTCAGACCGCCATGGCTTCGATCTTATCGTTAAAGCGGTGCACCATGCCGATCATTACTTACCTGTAGACTGGAATCTTATCCGTCACACCCGAGTGCCATTGATGCTACTGACCGATCATCCGGTACAGAAGAATAACACCGTGATGATGGCCTTAGATCTTGACAGTAAAAAAACTTTAAAGCAGCAACTAAATCAATCTGTTATTCGTCAAGCTATCGCGTTGGCTAAAGCGACTGGCTGCGAGCTACATCTTGCATTTGTGATCCGATTGCCTCAGGTGATCCATGATATGGAGATCGTCGATACCTATGCGATGATAAAAAAAGCTCGAGAAAAGCATCAAGCATTATTTGATAAGCTCAATATCGACCCTAAGTGTGTTCATATTACCGTTGGCGAACCCGATCTGTGTATCTATCAATTAGCTTGCAAGCATAAGGTACGCTATTTAGTGCTTGGTGCGGTACAGCGTCAAGGAGTCTACGCCTTTGTGGTTGGCAATATGGCAGAATCAATATTAAGTCGTATCCGCAGTAATGTGTTGGTTGTGCCTGCGCGCGAGGGGGTATTGCAGCCTCTAGGAGATAGTTGATAGGAGATAGTTTACACCCATGCAATGGTTAGACAGTCTCGGGCAAAGTATCAGCGCTGTTTGATAAGCTCAATATCGACCCTAAGTGTGTTCATATTACCGTTGGCGACCCCGATCTGTGTATCTATCAATTAGCTTGTAAGCATAAGGTACGCTATTTAGTGCTTGGTACGGTGCAGCGTCAAGGAGTCTACGCCTTTGTCGTTGGCAATATGGCTGAATCTATACTTAGTCGTATTCGCGCCAATGTCCTGATTGTTCCGGCACGCGAAGGGAAGTTGGAGCCTTTGGAATAATTATCTCTGAGTGAATAAAATAAAAACCACCTCAATTGAGGTGGTTTTTTAATGGTTTAAAGCTAGCTAAAGCTTATTGAACAGAGAAGTCGTTTTCGACCAACTGCTGCTTATTTTCAGCTTGCGGTGTATGACATTGAGTACAGTTGTAGTACTCGTTGTTTAGCTTGCCGTTGGCCAACATATGAGAAGGATCAATTGCAGTCGCTTTCATACGCTTAGCTTTTGCTGGGCTATGACAGCTGATGCAGCCGTTTTTCTTCAGCGTGATTGGGTAATCGGCTTTATGCGGGATCATAGGAGGCTGATGCACGAAGGTACGCTCGATAGACTTACCGCGCTTTGGATAAAGCGGCGCAGGATCGGCTGCACGAATATCGGTGATCTCAGACTTACCTAGTGAAATAACATTAACGGGTTCGGCTTGAGTGTTTGCTTGCTGACCAGAGCAAGCACTAAGCGCCATCACTAGCGCAGCTAAGGTGAGTACTTTTTTCATTGGTTGTTCTCCGCCTTTAGGGCAATTCGATTTTGGTTCTTTCGATTCTGAAACTGGAAAACGCGTTGGGCGCAAACGTCGATACAACGGCCGCATTGAGTACAATCACTGTCGGTTATCATGGGTTGCTTGCCTTTGAGTGCAGGCTTTAATACCTGTCTTTCAGGGCAAATAACAAAACAATCCATACAGTTATCGCAATCTTTTGCGTTTACGGCTGATACTTTTACCGGACTCACTTTGCCGATAAGGCCAAAGAGTGCACCCGTTGGGCACAAGTGTCCGCACCATGCTCTCTCACTGATAAACATGTCCAGTAAGAAGATGGCGGCCAAGATCCATAAACCACTGCCAGCACCAAACAGTGCCGCGCGATACAGTACAGGAACGGGATTTACCCACTCCCAAACAGTAAGGCCAGTCAGTACGGGTAAGATCAGTACGAGTGCAAGCAAGTAGTAACGTAAGTTTCTTGGCATCTCTGTAGTGCGAGGCAAGTTCATTTTACGTCGTAACCAGCTGGCGAGATCTGTCACCATGTTTACGGGGCAAACCCAGCTGCAAAATACTCGACCGCCAAGCACTGCATACAGCAGAGCGATAATGACGGCGCCAAGTAATAAGCTCAGCTCGGGTAAATGTCCTGTCATCAATACTTGCAAGCTGGCAAGTGGATCAGACAAAGGGACAACGCCGAAGAGTTCACTGGCAGAGAGGTTGCCCTTAAGCAACCAAACACCAGCCCACGTTGCGATGAAAGGGCTAATGGCAAACAGTGCAAAGACACAGACTTGGCATAGGCGACGAAGAAATAGGAATTTGTGGGCGCGCCACCATCCTAACTCTTTAATTGCCGCCTTGGCAAAGCCATGTGTTGTCGGTTTTTGCTTTAGTGTCTGGCTCATAACTCAAGCCCCTTGTTTAACATCTCAAGCGTAGTCTCTTCGGTGTTGATATAGGTATCGTGTGAAGCCGTTTTACCTAAAGCAATATGAGTCGGTAACACCTTAATCGCAGGCTCTTCTAGTACACACACATGTTCACATTTCCCACAGCCAGTGCAGCTGTCGCTGTTGACCTTGGGCAGGAACATCGCGTGGTGACCGCTGCGAGCATTGTGTTGCATCTCTAGGGTGATAGCGTCATCGATTAGCGGGCAAACCCGGTAACAAACATCACATCTCAACCCTTTAAAGTTAAGGCAGTTCTTCTCATCGGTCAGTACTGCAATACCCATTTTTGAGTCGTCAATATCCGTTAGTTCATGGTTCAGCGAGCCCGATGGGCAGGCTTTAACACAGGGGATATCTTCACACATCTCACAGGGAGTATTGCGTGCAGTAAAGTAGGGCGTGCCCGTTGGCGCACCTTCAAACCAGCGAGCCAGTTTGAGGGTGTCGTAGGGGCAGGCTTCTACGCATAAACCACAGCGTACACAGGCCGAGAGAAAATCGTCTTCACTTAATGCACCTGGCGGTCTTATCGCGAGCGGGTCTAACTGACTAGATTGCTTAGCAACCGCCGTTAACCCCATTCCTAGTAAGCCCATAGCGCAGGTAGCTTTTGCCGATGTGGCTAAAAACTGGCGGCGATTAACGCCTTTGGCTGCGAACTTACTTTGATTGACCGTACTCATTTGCGTTAGTTTTCTCCGCTTTTGCTTAAGCGATTAAAGTTAAGTTTGTTAGTGAAAAGCTTATGCTTTCATCACTTTAACTGGACACTTCTTGAAGTCTGTCTCTTTTGACAGCGGATCTGTCGCATCGAGTATTAACTTGTTGACCAGCTGGCGCGCATCGAAGAATGGCATAAATGCCACGCCTCTTGGCGGCTTATTGCGGCCTTTAGTTTCTACACGGGTCTTCACTTCACCGCGAGGTGAGGCAACGATCACTTCATCGCCACGCTTAAGACCACGAGCTTTAGCATCTTCTGGGTGCATAAAGATCTGTGCATCTGGGTAGGCGCGATATAGCTCAGGAACGCGAGCCGTCATCGAACCTGTATGCCAATGCTCAAGCACACGGCCAGTTGATAACCAGATATCGTATTCTTCGTTTGGCTCTTCTGCTGCGGGCTCAAATGGTAGCGCGAAGATCACCGCTTTACCGTCTGGCTTACCGTAGAAATCAAACTCTTTATCGCCTTTCACATAAGGGTCACCTTTTGAGAAGCGACGTAAGGTTTCTTTACCATCAACCACTGGCCAGCGTAGACCACGGGTTTCATGGTAAGTATCAAAGTCCGCTAAGTCGTGGGCATGGCCGCGACCAAACTGAGCGTATTCTTCAAATAGACCCTTTTGGACATAGAAACCAAATGCATCAGCTTCGTCGTTGTACTGACCCTTACACTCAGACGATGGGAACTTGTCGACCACGCCGTTAGCATAAAGCACGTCAAATAGTGTCTTATCTGCAAGTTCTGGTTGCTTAGCAATAAGCTCTGCAGGCCATACTTCAGAGACCTTAAAGCGCTTAGAGAACTCCATTAGCTGCCACAAGTCAGATTTAGCACCTTCTGGTGCTTTAACTTGCTGATGCCACATGTGAGTACGACGCTCAGCGTTACCGTAGGCCCCTTCTTTTTCTACCCACATCGCCGTTGGTAGGATCAAGTCAGCCGCCATAGCTGTTACTGTTGGGTATGGATCCGATACCACGATGAAGTTTTCTGGGTTACGGAAACCTGGATACATTTCATCGTTGATGTTTGGACCGGCCTGCATGTTATTGGTACACATAGTCCAGTAACAGTTCAGCTTGCCATCTTTAAGCATACGGCTTTGCAATACTGCGTGGAAACCCGGCTTTGGCGGAATCGTGCCCGCTGGAACTTGCCATAACTTTTCGGTGATCTCACGGTGCTTAGGATTCGCTACTACCATGTCAGCAGGTAGACGGTGCGCGAACGTTCCGACTTCACGTGCTGTACCACAAGCCGATGGCTGACCCGTTAGTGAGAACGGACTGTTGCCAGGAGTGGCAATCTTACCGGTTAACAAGTGAATGTTGTAAAGCATGTTGTTGGCCCAAACACCACGAGTGTGCTGGTTGATACCCATGGTCCACAGGCTCATCATCTTCACGTTTGGATCGGCATAAGCTTTAGCCATAAGCTCTAGCTTTTCTGGCTCAACACCACTCATCTCGGCTGCATATTCTAGGGTGTACGAGCTAACGAACTTGGCGTACTCGTCGAAGCTGATAGGCTTAGACTTACCGTTGCCAGGGTTCTTAGCTTTTTTCTCTAGTGGATGATCTGGACGTAGACCGTAACCGATATCGGTAGTACCGAGTGCAAACTTAGTGTGCTTGTTAACGAAGTCTTTGTTTACTGCATCGTTTTGAATGATGTAGTTGGCAACATAGTTAAGGATCACTAAGTCAGACTGCGGACGGAAGACCATGGCGTTGTCGGCTAAGTCGAAGCTACGGTTTTCGTAAGTTGATAATACGTGTACGCGACTCGTTGGGCTGCTTAGGCGGCGATCTGATAGACGAGCCCAAAGGATTGGGTGCATCTCAGCCATGTTGGCGCCCCAAAGCACGAACTGATCGGCGGCTTCTAAGTCATCGTAACAACCCATAGGCTCATCGATACCGAAGGTACGCATAAAGCCACCTACCGCTGATGCCATACAGTGACGTGCGTTAGGATCGATGTTATTGGTTAAGAAACCCGCCTTGTGTAGTTTAGAGGCGGCGTAGCCTTCCCAAACAGTCCACTGGCCAGAACCAAACATACCAACTGCAGTTGGACCTTTAGTCTTAAGGGTGTCTTTCCACTTGTCAGCCATGATATCAAATGCGCTATCCCAGCTGATTGGAGTGAATTCACCTTCTTTATCATATTGGCCATCTTTCATACGCAAAAGCGGCGTAGTTAGACGATCCTTACCGTACATGATCTTAGAAAGGAAGTAGCCTTTAATACAGTTAAGGCCTTTGTTCACAGGGCTTTCTGGATCACCTTTGGTGGCGACAACTTTGCCATTATCTGTGCCCACGAGAACGCTACAACCTACGCCACAAAAACGGCAAGGTGCTTTGTCCCACTTGATGTTATCTTTTTGCTCTGCAGCTTCGACTATCTTAACTGGCAGAGTCGCGCCTACAGCTGTTGCTGCTGCAACGGCGGCGTTGGCTTTTAGAAACTCGCGACGGCTAATGCTCATGGTGTTCCTCACTCTTTTCTTCTACTGGATCGACTTGATGATAAACTAGACTGCTATTTAACACGCCCTCTAGGGCGTTTATCGCTTCAACGTTATCGAGGATGGCGCGTTGGGTTTCACCTTCAATGGTGACCACAAACTTGCCTTCATCGGTAACGGCATGGATCTCGGTGCCTTCAAGAGCTGATATTTTATTCTTAATTTCAGTCACAGCACCCGGTGCGGCATGCACGACTAGGCTGGTAATATGAAATTCTTGGCTCATCTTTCTACCTTTTATTGATTTGGCTAACTCACCTAGGTGGGTTATACCGATGTTCTCTACCAAAGGTTTATCTCGAGTCTAGACCTCACAGAAACTGTGGGTATACCTCGCAAGGGGTATTGGTAGTTTTTGTAGACCGAGATCAACTTTTTCATGGTGATCTGATTCACAGATTTATCAATGAATAGCGGCGTGTTGTTTGAATTTTGATCATTCGAAATGTTAGCTTGCGCTACATTAAAAAGGTTTGATATTCAGATGCTTAATTATTGATAATGATTTTCATTTACACTTGGTTTTGGCTGTGTAAACGAATTGGGAATATATCAGGGTTTAGGTAAATATGTTATTAAATATTGATTAATATCCTGTGAGTTCCATATAGCCTAAGCCATTGTGACTACCGTTAATTTTGATGGGCCCCTCCCAATAAGGGATAGACAGCGGCATGGTTGAATTGGCATTGAGGGCTTGAGTGGTCAGTTGAATATCTTCTGAGGGAATGGCGATCTGCCAACTTACAGGATAGTGGCCTGACTGTGTTTGCTGCCAAGCGGTTGCAGTCATGGAAATCTGCTGATGATTAATGTTGTTACCGCGCCCATCGGGGTACATACGTCTACCACTATAAAAATGTTGTTTAGGATCACTATTATCCCTGAGTTGAAACAGCATCAGCGCAGAGCCATCATCTAGCCTTAGGGCAAACCAATCCCAGCCCTGCTGAGTCTTAGCAAGAAATTGTGAGCTCCACTCTCTATCTAGCCAGCCATCTCCGGTTACCATCATTGTTTTCCCATCTCGTTCGATGGTGCCACTTACCCTGATAAAAGGTTGGCTGTAGTAGTAACTCGCCACTGTGCCGCTGGCATTTTTACGACTGTAGCCGTTATCGCCCTGTAGTTGCAAAGGTGACTGGCTTTCGAGCTTGAGCTGGTAACTGAACTCGTCGGTTGCGACTGACAAAGTGGCTGGAAACAACTCATCATTGCTGCTTCGCCATTGCCAATTGTCTTGTTGGATCGCAAGTGGCGACACTTGGGTGCCGGCAAAGTGTGGGTTGCCCCGAGACCACTTTTCCTCGGCTAAATGCTGTTGCTTGCTGGTGAGCGCAGTATGCGACATATATAGCTGCTTTGTTTGCCAACTAGATGGCAGGCCATTGCCATTAGCTGTATCTGGAGCGGGCGGAGCAAGCGCAATACGAAACTGAGTCCATTGTAAACCCAGATGCTCACCAGTCTCAGTGGTTAGATTGGCAGTTAAGTACCACCACTCTTGCCGAAAGTCATCATGCGCCTGGTGATCTCGAGGAAACGATAGCTGCTTGCCCTCAGTTACGGCTGTGTAACCCTGAATATTGCCATCGAGCAGTTGTCCCATACCAGTAGATAACGAGTTTGGTTCAGAGTCGCAGCCGCTAAGCAGAAATAGTAGAGCTAAACGGTAAAACGTTTTCATAGCGCCTCCTGTTGCAAGCGACTGTTCAATGGACGCCGGGTCTGCCACAGCAGCGGCAAGATCACCGCGACGGCGCTGACGATCATGGCGATGACTAACATTCGGAAATAGGCGTACCAGTCCCACACCATTGCGATACTCCAGCCAAAGGCCTGTAGGGTGACTTTATTAATCAGCAGGTAACCGAGTAAGGCTCCCGTTGGCAGGGCAAGCAAGCAGGTGAATAGCACGATCAGTAACATCTGCCCTGAAACCATAGTGCGCAGCTGGATTCGACTCACTCCCAGAGCATAGAGCCTTGCTAGGGGGGCTTGCCTAGCTTGGGTCAACATCAAGCAGGCGCTAAATAGACCGATGGCGGCAACCAGTAAGGTGAGGCTATTGAGTACTAAGGTAATGGAAAAGGTGCGCTTAAAGATCTGCAGTGCACGAAGCTTGATTTTAGTTTGGCTATACATCTGCGCGGCAGACAGCGACAGCTGAGTTTGCAGTATCGATTCAAGTTCACCGATCTGCTTATCGTAATCGGCGGCAATGCTGCTAGGAGCGGCTGGCAAGCCCAGCTGTTGCCAAGTGGTTTGGCTGACAATCACTTGGCCTGTGGGATTGCCGTAGTCATAAAAAATGGCCCCAATAGGCAGAGGAGGTAGCGAGGCTCTTTCAAACTCTGTCAGTGAGATCTTATCGCCAATATTGAGGCGGTACTTAATCGCCATCGGTTCACTGATCATCAGTGTCTTACCATTAAAGAATTCTTGCCAATGATCGCTCGATTGAGCCTTTATCTGATTACTGTTTCGCAGCGAGTGCGTATCGCGGGTCATTAAGCTCACAGGATCGTTTTGATAATGGCTCGTGTGTAGCCACTGACCATAGATAGCACTGACATCGGGTAAACTTGCCAGTAAGGCTTTAGTTTCGACCACTTTGTCGCTTGGAGGGCGGATATACAGGTCGGCATAGAGCCTGTCATCGAGCCAATGTTTTAAGGTGATTTCGAAACTGCCAACTAAGGTGTTCATGGAGATGTTGGCGGTCAGCGCCAATAGCATTGCCATCATGGCGAGAGAAAGCGGGCCGATAATCTCTTTGCTTTCTGCCACGCCGTATTGCCACAGTCCTGCAGGAGTGATTCGCTCGACAAGGGATAATCCCACATGCAACACCTGTGGCAGTAGTAGTGGAATTGCGATGGTAACCACGCCTAGCAGGACGAGGCTTTGTTGGTATTCCAGTGTCAGTGGAAATAGTCCCGCGGCAATAACGAGCAGTATTATCGCAATGATAAAGAGTCTTAGGTGTTGTCTTCTTGCATGACTCTGTAGTTCGAATCGGCTGGCACTTCGAGCCAGCGGCTGTTTAGCTAAGCTGTTAAACAGTGGATAACAGGCAAGTAGAGCCGCAACAAAAGTGAGTCCAATCGCCTGATATAGCCAGCTCCACTGCCAGACTCCAGGCATCAGCCTTGCACCGTAAAGCTGCTCGAGTGTCAGTGCAATCATCGGCTGTAGCCAGTGACTTAACTGCAAGCCAAGAATAAACCCGGCCATAGACCCCACTAGCACCAAGGCGAGTAGCTCAAGTAACAGTGCCAGCAACAAGGCTCGTTGTGGTATGCCTTGCTGTTGCAGTTGTACCAATAGTTTCTGGCGTTTCAATAGGCTGTAGCGCACGCCGTTATAAGCAATAAATAACCCGACAATAAATGCCAGTAGGCTCATTGCGCTCAAATTTAGGTGAAAGCTGCGAGTGAGACTCGTCAGGCTTTCGCCGCCATCTTGAGGGGTCAATTCAAAGTGCTTACTCGTTTGCTGATTAAAGGCTCGGTAGATCTGCTCCGTTAAGTTATCTGGATCGCCAAACAGGGCGATATAACTGAGCTCTCCTGTTTGATTTAGCAGTCTTTGCCCGAGTGAGATATCCATTAGAATAGCATTGCCGAGTCCAAGATCATCGTCTAATGAAATCACCTTAAGGGAGATGCCATATAGCCGCATTTTTGCTTGAGGGGCGACCTTCGCCGCAAGGCTTTGACTCATTAGGATGATAGGTTCGCCCGATAACAGTTTGGCGAGGGGGAGTTTTTCTGAAAATAACGCGGCTTTCTGCTGTTCGCTACCTGTAGATGAGCCCTTAGTTTGTATCGATAAGGCGGCAACAAGATCGCTCGCTTGGATATCCCAGCGCTGACCTCTATCGTCGGTGACAGTGCCAGTTAAAACGGCTAACGTTTGGGCTATACCGGCTTGTTTCAGGGTGAAATAAACCGATTCCTCAATTGATTTGTTACCGCTCAGAGGCGTGAGTAGCAGTTGCGCTCTTTGGCTTAGGAGCTCGGTCGCCTCGGAGTAACTGCGCACCGCATTTTCATTGGTGGCTCTGACCCCAATAAGTAGAGTGACCGCCAAAATGATGCCGAGTAAAATAGCTCCAGCTTGCAGTGGGGATTTTAGATAGTGGCGCATAAATACGCTCAGAGTTAAACGCATCGTAAGCCACAGCTCCTGTCCCGCTAGGCTACTCATGGATCTTACCCTTTTCGAGGTGCCAGCGCCTTTTCATAAAGGCGGCGCACTCACTGCTGTGGGTGACCATTAAGATTGCGGTATTAGATTCTCTAGCGAGCAGAGTAAGCAGGGTCATTACCTGTTGACCCGCTTTTTCATCTAGGTTACCCGTGGGTTCGTCGGCGAGTAATAACTTGGGTTTATGGGCAAGAGCGCGAGCGATGGCGACACGCTGCTGCTGGCCGCCGGATAAGGTTTCTACACTTCTATGTTTAACCTCCTCTAATCCAAGCTGCTCAATGAGGTAGTCACACCAAGGGGTCCATTGTTGTTGGTTTAATCGTAGAGAAAAGGCGATATTGTCTTTAACATTGAGTGGCGTTAATAGGTTAAATTGCTGAAACACCATCCCTAGGTGTTGGCGTCGAAATTGGCTCCATTGCTTATCTTGCCAGCTAGAAGTGTTACTCGAGTTGAGATATAGCTGGCCCTGTTTAATGAACTCAAAGCCGCCGATGATATTGAGCAGGGTGCTTTTTCCGCTGCCACTAGGGCCGGTTAATGCAACGGTGTCGGCAGTACCTAGCCTAAGGTTAATATCGTCTAAAACTTGGTGATATTTGTCACCATCGTTAAAGCCTTTTGAGACTCGACTCAGCCAGACAATTTCACTCCCCATTATCACCCCTGTCGCTGCACTATTATCCTTTAATTCAAATAGTAATCTAACATGCTTTACTGATGTTGTAGCTTATTAAATAAACGGTTTTTATATTGAATGCTGTTGTTTAAGGTGATTTAATAAATGTGTTATTTCAACTTCATCATAGAGTTAGCATCTTTAAAAGTGAATGGATCTCTTTTATTCGGTGTGAAGTCACAGTCTTACCTAAACTAAGCTTGAGTTATTTTAGGTAAGGCATGCGATGGGCCGTTTAATGTGAGAATAAGGCCGCTCTTTGCTGTAAGCCAATAAAACGTTAGTCACTATGGATCAGGGATATGAGCAGACTTCGCACCTTTCGTAGCCGAATTTTATCGCAAATAGCCTTGCCTTTGATTGCAATTATGGCTGCCGTTTCTAGCGTTAATGCTTGGATTAATTTTCAAGATGAAGAGCAAGATATCTATCAGCATATCGGGAAAATTGCCGAAAATGCAGCCTTGAGATTAGATCATTTTCTTGTCACCGCTGAAACCGATACCCGCTCATTTGCCGAGCTGCTGACCGAGATGGGGAGTCGAGAGGAGTTGGCCGACAAAGCAAAGCTTCAGCTGCTGTTAAGCCACCGTCTCGAACGCCATAGCGATTTTTACGGCAGTGCAATTGCGTTTCAAAAGTTTTTTGTCGAGGGACGTGAACTGTTTGCGCCTTACGCTTATCGTGATAAATCCAAGATTAGCATGATAGATATCGGTGTTGAGGGTTACGATTACACTAATGGTGAGTGGGGTTGGTGGAGTCAAGCTATTGATAATGAAGATGGTTACTGGTCACAACCCTATTTAGATGAAGGTGCTGGGAATGTCTTAATGGTGAGCTTCTCGCAACCATTTGGTGAGCCGCGGCCTTTTTTGGGGGTAGTGACTGTCGATCTTGCCCTTAACTCTATTCCACAAATGGTGGGGAACTCAGCAAATCGCATTGTGGTTATCGATGACAAAGGTCAGCTAATTTATCATCAAAATAACGACTTATTGCTTAAGAATGGGGTCGATAACTGGCTCTCCCAGTCAAAAGAAAACCAAAAATTTATCGATTTAGTTCACCGTGGTAAACCGGGTTACGCCTATATAGAAGACAGCATTGGGGGAAAATACCTTGCCAGTATCGGGGTGGTTCCAGCCTTGAACTGGCGGGTGGTTATCATGACTTCCGAGCAACTACTTTATGACGAGTTTTTTCGTGATATAGCCTCATTGAGTCTCAACTTACTATTACTTTCAGTCTTACTTTTATTGACTGGGTATATTACTGCTAGACGCTTAACTCGACCGATTGAAGAGTTAGAAGCTGGCATTGTCGCTTTTGGTGCTGGAAAAACTAAACGGATTGAAAAGCCAATTGGTGCGATGAGCGAAATCGCTACCTTAACGGATAAATTCAATGATATGGCTGAGGTGTTGGAGGAGCGGGAAGAGGCGCTGCTGGACTCTCGTGGCAATCGTTTTGCCAAGTTGATCGATGGTATGAGTGATAAGTCTTTCTACTGTTCTGTGGCTCCAAATGGAGTGATTGATCAAGTGAGTGATGGCGTTGAAAAGGTATTGGGGGTCACCCCTGAACTCCTCAAGCGTAAGTATCAAAGGATGTTTTCTGACAATCCCATTAACGAGTTAAATTGGCAGTATATGGACAAGGCTCTGCTTGGTGAGAATGTGCCGCCGCACCAGATAGAGATGATCGATGGTTTCGGTAAGCTCCGCCGCTTGGATCTGTTTATGCAGCCTCTGCTATCTGACAATCGGGAACTGCTTTCGATTGAGATGCTATTTAATGATGTGACTGAGCAGTTCTCTGCCGTCGCTTGGTCAAATGCGGTACTCGAGTCTGCACCAGAGGCGATGCTGATTGTCGAAGAATCGGGACAGCTGGTGTTTACCAACAGTCGCTGCCAACAGCTGTTTGGTTACGATAAGCAGCAGATGTTGGCGATGTCAGTGGATGAGTTAGTTCCCGACGGTGTTAGGTATCGACATGCTGCATTGCGAACTCAGTTTATAGCGGAGGGACGCGATCGCAAGATGGGCAAGGGGCAGACGCTTAATGCGCGTAAGAGTGACGGTAGTGAGTTTCCTGTAGAGATAAGTTTAGGCTTGCTGCCAGTAACCGATGATGGCAAGCGTCAAGTGGCAGCAACGGTTAGAGACATGACGGTTGAGCTTGAGGTTGCTCAGCGGATAAAAGATAGCGAAAGTCGCTTTAGAGGCTTAGTGACTAATATTCCTGGAGCTGTCTACCGCACTCGGATCGGCGAGAGCTGGGTGATGGAGTATATCAGCAATAATATTAGTGATATTACTGGATTTCCCGCATCGGACTTTATTGAAAATAGCAGTCGTAGTTTTGCTAGTTTGATTATCGAGCAAGATCTTGAGGCCACAACTCGTACTATTGAGGAGGCACTGCTAGCGCAAAAAAGCTTCGAAATTCAATATCGAATCAAGCACCGAGACGGCAGTATCCATTGGGTCCATGAGAAAGGTAAGGCGAGTTACGGTGATGAGGGGGGCGTGCTTTGGTTCGATGGCAGTATTAATGACATCACCAGTAGTAAGTTAGCTCAAGAGGAGATCGTCCAGTCTCAACAGCAGCTGGAGACGATTACCGAATCGATACCAAGTACGGTTTACCAGTTGCATTGGTGCAGTAGCGGTGAGCGTACATTTACCTTCCTATCTAGTGCCTGCATCACCACCTTAGGCTTTCACCGTGACGAAGTCATGAATGATTTTGACTTAGTTGCCGAGTGTATTATCAGCGAGGAGCGCTCGCATATTATTGAGGCGCTCTCGGGCCAAACGAGTAAAGGGCTGCAGTGGACCGAAGAGTTTAGGTACCGCCACCCGATTGGTGAGATCCGCTGGCTTCAAGCTGGCGCTCGCGGAGATCTGCAGGCCGATGGTTGTATTATCTGGAACGGTTACTTAATGGATATTACTGATCGCAAACAGATTGATAAGGAGTTAGAAGATCGTGAGGCTCACTTTAGAGCACTTTTTGATAATGCGGGGATCGGTATCGTCAATGTCGATGAGCGCGGTAATATTCTCGACTGCAACGAGCAATTTAGCTTTTATATGCAGACAGGTGTAGCCGAATTAAAGAGTTGCTCTTTCTTTGATTTTCAACACCTAGATGATCGTGAAAAGGCTAGAGAAGTATTTGCCGACCTTACCGAGGGTGGCAGTGATAATCTGCTCACCGAGCTACGATTGCTAAACCAATCGGGTGAGTGTATCTGGATGGATATCACCCTGACTAAGCTGCAAGATCCTCAAGGCAAGTTAACCTCTGTTGTGCTGTCTATGGCCAATATCACTTCGCTGAAACAGCTTTCAGAAGAGCTAAAGCAGGCTAAAGACAGTGCCGATGCGGCCAATCAGGCAAAGAGTGATTTCTTAGCCAATATGTCTCACGAAATTCGCACCCCGATGAATGCCATCATTGGTATGTCACAGCTCTGCTTGCAGACTGAGCTGAACAGAAAGCAGCAAAACTATGTGCTGAAAATTGATAGAGCCTCTAAGTCTTTGCTGGGGATCATTAACGATATTCTGGACTTTTCTAAGATAGAGGCAGGCAAGCTCGATATCGAGTCAGTCCCCTTTCAGCTCGATACCCTGCTCGAAGACTTGAGTGACATGTTCTCGGTCAAGGCAACCGATAAGCGGCTAGAATTGCTCTTCGCGGTTGCTCCTAATATTCCAAGGCAGTTGCAGGGCGATCCACTGCGCCTAAGTCAGGTGCTTATCAACCTAATGAGTAACGCCATTAAGTTTACCGAGCAGGGAGAGGTGCTGCTGTCCATCAGTCAGCTAGAGCGCATCGAAGATGACATCGTGCTTAGATTTAGTGTGCGAGATAACGGTATAGGTCTCACCGAAGAGCAGCGTGAACGACTGTTTAAGTCCTTTAGCCAAGCGGATACCTCAACCACTCGAAAGTATGGCGGCACAGGGCTAGGTTTGGCTATCAGTAAGCAGCTCGTGGAACTGATGGGCGGCGAGATTGGTGTTGAAAGCCAGTTTGGCAATGGTAGTAGCTTCTACTTTAGCGTGAAGCTGAAGGTTGCCAATAATCAGCTGTTAAAAGTGAAACGTGAGATTGAAGGGATGCGGATCTTGGTGGCGGATGATAACGCTACCGCTCGAGATATTATGCGTACCACCCTTGAGAGCATGGGCTTTAAGGTCGATGCCGTTAAGAGTGGTGCCGAAGCGATTGAGCATTGTCAACATACTGACTATCCGGTGGCGCTGATCGATTGGTTAATGCCGGAGATGAATGGAATCGAGGCCGCGCAGAAAATTCTATCTGGGAAAGAACATCCCCCCAAAATATTGATCGTCTCGGCCCATGCCAATGCCGAGTTTATCGAGCAGGTAGAGCACAGTGACATAGCCAGTTACATCACTAAACCCATCAGTGCTTCGCGCTTACTTGACGGTATCATGTCTTCGCTCGGCCAAAATGGCGCAATGGTGGTTCGTCGCAAAGGGAGCGACATCAGCCAAGAGTTGCTTTTGCAGTTGCAGGGCAAGCGAGTTTTGTTGGTTGAAGACAATGATATGAATCAGGAGGTGGCCACCGAATTTCTTGAGCAGGTTGGGGTGGTGCTATCTATCGCCGAGAACGGTCAAGTGGCACTGGAAAAACTGGCAACGCAAAGCTTCGATCTGGTGCTGATGGATTGTCAGATGCCGGTGATGGATGGTTATCAAGCCACGCGAGAGCTAAGGAAAATGCCAGGGCTAGAAAAGTTACCAGTAATTGCTATGACGGCGAATGCGATGGCAGGCGACAAGGAGATGTGTCTGCGAGTAGGCATGAATGACCATATCGCCAAACCTATTGAGGTGGCGAGACTCTATAGCACCTTGCTGCAGTATTTAGGCGATAGTCAGCAGGCCATTACGCTTACCAACTTAGACGGTAAGGAGAGCGAAAATGTGCCGTTTTGGCCGCAGCATGAGGCGTTAGATATCGACAAAGGTTTGCAGCTGGTACAGAACTCTGTGCGGCTTTATCGCAGGATCTTGGAACGTTTCCATAGTGGTAAAAGTAATATCGCCGAGGAGATAGAGTCAGCGCTTAGCCAAGGTAAGACCGCTGACGCGATCCGCTATGCCCATACCCTTAAAGGCGTGTCTGGTAATTTGTGCTCGCCTCTATTGGTCGATCTAGCCAGTCAGCTTGAGGCTAAGCTGCAAGACTCACCAAAGGCAGATGTGACAGATGAACTGAGTCAGATAGCCGAGCTAACGACATCGATATGTGCGGCAATAGCGAGCTGGCAGGCGAGTTTGGATGACGCTGTTGAGGTCGAGGCAAGTGGCGCACCAGAGTCTTTGTTGTCGGATAAGGAACTAAGTCAGGAAGTGACACAGCTATTACAGATGCTAGAGGAGGCTGACTCCGATGCGGTTGATAAAATGAATGACATCAGGGAGCGAGTCACTGAATTGCAATGGCAGAAGATGAGCCCTGCAGTAGCCATGGTTAACAGCTACCAGTTTGATGAGGCGGCAGAGCTGATTCAAGAGCAGTTTAAAGACAGGTCGTGACAGTAAAAATATCATAGGTAACCTAAGCTGTTTTAGTGCCAAGCATAATAAGCGAGCAGCTATACTTGATTGCTAGCGTGAATACTAAAAGGAGAGATGGTTTAATGGATAAGGCCACCATTTTAGTTGTGGATGATACCCCCGAGAATATTGATATTTTGGTTGGGATCTTAGGTGGGGACTACCGAGTTAAGGTTGCGATTGATGGCCCCAAAGCCCTTGCATTGGCGAGTAAAACCACACCGGATCTTATTCTTCTGGATGTGATGATGCCGGGAATGAATGGCTATGAGGTATGTAAGCGACTAAAGCAAGAACCATTAACTTGCCATATTCCCGTCATCTTTGTCACCGCCCTTAGCGATGTCGCCGATGAGACGCAAGGGTTTGAGCTTGGCGCCGTCGATTACATTACAAAACCCGTCAGTGCGCCTGTTGTGAAGGCGAGGGTAAAAACCCATTTGGCTCTCTACGACCAAAAATGTCTACTCGAGCAGGAAGTTAAAGTGCGAACTAAAGAGCTCGAAGAAACACGTTTCGAGATCATTCGTCGTCTGGGCCGCGCAGCAGAATATAAAGATAACGAGACTGGCTTACATGTTGTCAGAATGAGTCACTATGCGCGCTTGTTGGCGGTTCAATCGGGTTTACCTGAATACTATTGCGAGCTGATTTACAATGCTGCGCCTATGCATGATATCGGTAAAATAGGCACACCAGACTCTATTTTAAAAAAGCCAGCTAAGCTCGATGCTACAGAGTGGGTGGAGATGCAGCTTCACGCCGAAATCGGCGCCGAGATCATCGGTGAGCACAATGATCCATTGCTGGAGATGGCGCGTCGAATCGCCTTAACACATCACGAGAAATGGGATGGCAGCGGTTACCCCAATGGGCTGTCGGCTGAGGAGATCCCAATAGAGGGTCGGATAGTGGCGATTGCCGATGTGTTTGACGCCTTAACTTCGATTCGCCCCTATAAGAAAGCGTGGACAGTGGAGGCGACCATGACCTTAATCGAGAGTGAAGCTGGAAAGCAGTTTGACCCAAAGTTAGTGCAGCATTTTAAGCAGATTGTTGATGAGCTGACTAAAGTTCGCGATGCTCACAATGAGACGGGTTAGATTTAGTCTTGATTAGTCGGGATAAACAAAAAGGCGCATAAAGCGCCTTTTCTATTACGAACGAATTGGGGGCTGGATTAATCTTGCTCTTCTAGCGAGTAAGGCAGCGCAATTAATGTCAGTTCAGAGCTCGCATCATCGGCAACTCTTAACTTAGCATCAAGTTGAGTATCATTAGCTAATACCGCTGTTAATAATACCTGGTCACCCCGTTGAACAGCCTCGATGATAGTGCCTGCGCGGCGAAATCCTTCACCGTCTTCTAGTGCAATTTCAAGCTGGCTATCGGCTGTTAAAGGTGTTGATACCGTGCCGCTAACAATGTAAAGCGCACGCTTGTTACCCCCGCGGTACTTCATTCGAGCAATCGTCTCTTGTCCCATGTAACAGCCCTTATTGAAGCTGATCCCATTGACTGCTTGGACATTACACATCTGCGGTACAAACTGTCCTTGATGATTAGCACCTAGGTTTGGATAACCGGCAGCGATTTCCAGTGCCTGCCATGCAGTAGCATCATAGATAGGTTGTTCGATAGCACTGATAAGTGATGCGGCTTGGTCTTGTTCTATCGCGAGGATAAACCGACCCGCATCGTGGATGATCATGCCGTTATCGATTAAGGTTAGCTCATCGGTAAGCTCGCCAAACTGAGCCGTTAACCATGTTTTAGCTTGTTCGCCCGCCACGCCTAACAATAACCAGTGATCACTGGCATCAGACAGCTCAGCTTTACTAAATACCGCATATTTTTGCAACTGAGGTAGATCCAGTGCCAAGGTCTCTTTTGGCATCATCAAGAAAAGGGTGTCACCTTTGGCGAAGGTTCTAAAGCTGGCCAGCATCTTACCTTTAGGATCGCAATGCGCGCCCCAGCGCCATTGGTCGCTTTCAAGCGAGCTGATATCGGTAGTGACTTGGCCGTGAATAAAGCTGCGACCTTGCTCCCCAGTGACTGAGATTAAACCTAGGTGTGTTAATTCAGAAAAAAGCAGTTCAGGCTGTTGTCCATTAAGAGGCCAAGTTGGCTGAGAAGTTGACAGCGTCATATGAGGATCCAAGAATTAAACCAATAAGGACAATGATTGTACCGCTAAAATCTTGCCGTGCAAGCGCAGCAGTTCAAACTATTGCTACTCAATATATATAAAGAACAAAGGCCGTATAATGTGAATTATACGGCCTTACTCATCGATTTAAACCAAGTACAAGTTTATTAGTGAAGTAAACGGGTTCTAATCGTGCCTTCAATCGCTTGCAACTCAACCAACGCATCTTCTGTTCTTAACCTAAGCCTGAATCGACTAGTCATGACTCTGAATTAGTCATGACTCTGATTTACCCAGATTTCCCCAGCTTTAGTGAAGTAAACGGGTTCTAATCGTGCCTTCAATCGCTTGCAATTCAACCAATGCATTTTCGGCCTGATCTGAATCGACTTCCATTACCACGTAGCCAATTTCAGCGGTTGTTTGTAGATACTGAGCAGCAATGTTAATGCCTTTTTCTGCAAACGCGGAGTTAATTTGGATCAAGATTCCAGGGCGGTTACGGTGAATATGCAGTAAGCGCGACGTACCAGAGTGTTGAGCAAGTGACACCTCTGGGAAGTTCACCGCCGTCATGGTCGAGCCATTGTCTGAGTATTTAGCCAACTTACCCGCGACTTCGATACCGATATTCTCTTGAGCTTCAGCCGTGCTACCGCCAACATGTGGCGTCAGCAACACATTATCTAAGCCGCGTAGTGGGCTGATAAATTCATCGTCATTCGACTTAGGCTCGATAGGGAACACGTCGATGGCGGCGCCAGCAAGGTGCTCCTCTTTTAATGAAGCCGCGAGCGCATCAATATCGACAACGGTACCGCGAGAAGCATTAATTAAAATGCTGCCTTTACGCATACAGGCCAGCTCTTCATAGCTGAGCATCTCTTTGGTCTGTGGTGTTTCTGGTACGTGTAAACTCACCACATCGGCAAGTGATAGCAGCTGCTGTAGAGAGTGCACTTGCTGTGCATTACCCAGTGGTAGCTTGTCTTCGATATCGAAGAAGATAACGCGCATACCCAAAGTTTCTGCAAGAATACCAAGCTGAGTACCAATATGACCGTAGCCGATGACACCTAAGGTCTTACCGCGAGCCTCATAACTTCCCGAAGCACTCTTTAGCCAACCACCACGGTGAGCCAATGCATTACGCTGTGGGATCCCACGCAGTAGCATGATGATCTCGCCCAATACCAGTTCCGCTACGCTACGGGTATTTGAGAAAGGCGCGTTGAATACCGGGATCCCCAGCTTTTCAGCCGCAGCGAGACTGACCTGATTGGTACCAATACAGAAACAACCAACACTGATGAGTTTGTCGGCTTGGGATAATACTTCTTCAGTCAATTGGGTACGGGAGCGGATACCAATGAAGTGTGCATCTTTAACCGCTGTTTGTAATTCATCTTCAGCTAGTGATGCTTTGTGATATTCAATGTTGGTGTAACCCGCACGTTCAAATACATCTACCGCAGATTGGTGGACGCCTTCCAACAGCAGGATCTTAATTTTATCCTTGTCCAGCGAATGTTTCGCCATGATTTATGTACCCTTTTAGTTTATATGTATTATGTATACTTAATGCCACCGCAGAGACGACTAAACTCTACGTTGTAGGAGTGGTTTGGGTATAGACTACCAATGTACTAAGGACTGCAAAGCCTTCACAACTGAAATTTACTTCGAAAGCGTAACAGAGGTAACAAAGTAGCACTTTTTATGGTGGCTGTGGAGGGCTAGATGGCTAAAGTGTTTATTCTTAATTTAGAACAATATGGTATATGAGGGCGAAATTTTGAATAAAAGTGCTGTATGGCTAGTGACATTCTTCGCCGTATTAATCTGGTCAGGGATTAATCCTAAGGATCAATTTACCTGGTTTTTAGAGGTCGTACCGGCCTTAATCGCCCTGCCTATTCTGATCTACACCCGCAATAGCTTCACATTAACGAATTTGGCCTACGGCTTGATCTTGGTTCACTGCATTATTTTGATGGTCGGTGGGCATTACACTTATGCCGAGGTGCCGCTGTTTGATTGGATTAGCGATTGGACGGGCGGGGAGCGTAATAACTACGACAAGGTCGGGCATTTTGCCCAAGGTTTTATTCCCGCTATTTTGGCGCGTGAAGTGTTTATACGCCTCAGTGTTGTTAAATTAGGTGCTTGGTGTAACTTTCTTGCAGTCTGTTTTACTTTAGCATTCTCTGCTTTTTATGAGCTAATAGAGTGGTGGGTTGCCGAGTTGACAGGTGAGGATGCCGAGGCGTTTTTAGGCACGCAAGGATACGTGTGGGACACCCAGTCCGATATGGCAATGGCGCTGGTGGGAGCAATATCTGCCATTGTATTGCTCAGTCGTGTACATGATAAGCAGTTACGAGTAAAACTAGCTGAAGACAAATTATGATCGACCTGCCTTGCGCCTAGTACCTATTTATACTAGGTCCTTCTTTTAAAGTAGGTCGGCATTTATGCCGTCACAGGTTAGAAGCAGGTTCTAGGAAGAGCAGATTGTAGACCCTAGGAAAAGCTAAGACGGAAAGGTGCAATTTCTAGTATGCCTTAACCTCGATTTAAGATCAGTTAGCTAATAATGGCGCAAAGATTGGAGTTAAAACCACAACTTCTTTGCTAAATGAATTCATTGAACCTCACTTTTTAGGTGGTAAACTTTCAGTTTTGTAGTTGTTTGATCTGTTTTTTGTGCTTTAAGAGTCAAATTAGGCTGTTTATAAGCTGCCTAAATTTTAACTCTTATGTTTAAAGTTATGTGTGTTGGTGGTCTTATTGTAAGTCATGTACTGCCTTTGTGTTTTCTGCTTGTTGTGTTTTATTTGTTTTTCACCCGTTTCATTAAGATTTGTTGTCCAAGCCGATAAAAACATCGTTTATCTTCGCCAAACTAGAGCAATTTCCTTGCAGCAAAATTCCGTCTGTATACACTGCCGTCATATTGATATTTAAATGGTAATAAATGTATGGAAGTTTTCATCAGTTTGTTCGGCATGCTTTGCCTTATGGGCTTAGCGGTTGCATTATCAGAAAATAGAAAAGCAATTAACCCTAGAACCGTACTGGGTGCGCTGGCATTTCAAGTCGCCTTTGGTGCCTTTGTTATGTACGTTCCTATGGGTCAGGCAGTGCTTGATGGTGCATCAAGTGGTGTGATGCACGTTATCGGCTATGCCAATGAAGGCTTAGCATTCCTATTTGGTGATCTGGCTAAATTTGGTGTTGGCTTCATTTTTGTTATTAACGTGCTATTTGTTGTGGTTTTCATTAGCTCATTGATCGCCGTACTTTATTATCTTGGTATTATGCAATTGATTATTGGCCTTATTGGTGGCGGTTTATCAAAGCTACTGGGTTCTAGCCGTGCGGAATCACTATCAGCAACAGCCAATATCTTTGTAGGCCCAATTGAGGCCCCTTCAATGGTACGCCCATTTGTAAAGCACATGACTCGCTCTGAGCTATTCGCAGTAATGACTGGCGGCTTGGCATCGGTTGCTGGCGGCACCATGATTGGTTATATCCAGATGGGCGTTGACGTTAAATACGTGCTTACTGCTGCATTTATGACGGCGCCAGCAGGTTTACTGTTTGCTAAGTTGATATGGCCTGAGACCGAAACACCACTAAACGACATCAAGAAAGTGATGGACGATGTGACTGACAAGCCAGCTAATGTTCTCGATGCAGCAGCGGGCGGCGCAGCAATGGGCATGCAGCAAGTATTGTCTGTATCAGCGCTGCTATTAGCGTTTGTCGCACTGATCGCCATGGTTAACGGTATTTTAGGCGGCATAGGTGGTTGGTTTGGTATTGAAGACCTAACCATGCAGGCTATATTAGGTTACCTACTTGCACCACTTGCATGGGTGATGGGTGTGCCTTGGAGTGAAGCGACACAAGCGGCGTCGTTTATCGGCCAGAAGATGGTGATTAACGAGTTCGTTGCTTATATCGACTTCTTAAAAGTGTCTGACCAGCTATCAGAAAAGACCCAAATCATTATCAGTTTCGCACTGTGCGGTTTCGCTAACATCGGCTCACTGGCCATGGTCATTGGTGGTTTAGCGGCACTTTGCCCTGAACGTCGCCATGACTTAAGTGCTCTAGGTATGAAGGCACTGATTGCCGCTGCTCTAGCGAACTTAATGAGCGGTACCATCGCAGGTTTACTATATAGCTTAGCGGGTTAACTCGCTGGGTAAATAATGTGTTTGTTTATTAGTTTTTAGATGAAAAGTGCTTGCTTACATAGCGCAAGCAAGCACCTAAATTTTTTGAGGAAAATATCATGACTCCACATATCAATGCCGCTGATGGCGCATTTGCTAAAACCGTATTAATGCCTGGCGATCCGCTAAGAGCTAAATACATTGCAGACAACTTTTTAGATAATGCAGTACTAGTGACTGATGTTCGTAATATGTTGGGTTATACCGGTGAATACAAAGGCAAGAAGATCTCTGTAATGGGTTCAGGCATGGGGATCCCATCGATCTCAATTTATGCCAAAGAGCTAATCACCGAATATGGCGTTGAGAACATTATCCGCATTGGTTCATGTGGTGCGGTAAGTAACAATATTAAGTTGATGGATGTGGTAATGGCGATGGGCGCGAGCACAGATTCTGCCGTTAACAGAACCCGTTTTGCTAACACAGATTTTGCTATGATTGCCGATTTTAACTTGTTGAAGCGTGCTGCAGACTCTGCTGAAAAGTTAGGTGCTAGCTACCATGTGGGTAACTTGTACTCTTCAGACCTGTTCTATAGCAGCGATGAGAACCGTTACGACTTGATGGAAAAGTACGGCATCTTAGGTGTCGAAATGGAAGCAGCAGGTCTTTATGGTGTAGCGACCGAGTTTGGTGCTAACGCACTGGCTATGATGACGGTAACCGATCACCTTCGCCAAGGCTTACACCTAACGGCCGAAGAGCGTCAGCAGACACTAAACGATATGATAAAGCTCACATTAGATGCTGTTGAAGATCTTCTTTAATAAAGAATTCAGCTTGGCAAGATAGGCTGCGCGACTATTTACAAAGAAAAATAGAACAGCGTATCTCTTTACCCTCTGGCCCGCGATTATGCACACTAAGTTGTACGTTTACGTAATCGACAAAAAATATTAAGTATTCTCGCGGGCCAACTTACTCTCTCATTATTACTCTTCACTCCTACTCACTCGGCATTGATACTCTTCATGCACGACCTAGTGCCTCACAAAGCGAGCGCAAGACACAATCTGTTAGCAATTACTTTCAATAAGCCAGTTTAAGTCACTCATCTTACCTGTTTAAAGATCCTGTCTGACAAAGTAGACTGTGCCCAGTGCTAAGAATGAGTGCTAAGAATAAGCGCTAAGAAATAAGTACTAGCAGTAAACGTCAAGAATGAATAACAACAATAGTGGAAATTAAATATGTCGATTTGGTTTAAGCCTGTAAGTCTTGAGGTATGCGCGAAAATGGACGCCGGTATGCATGGTAAAGGCACCTTAATGCAGACGATGGGGATCACTATTACCGAGATTGGTGATGACTATATGAAGGCAACCATGCCTGCGTCACCAGCGGTACATAATCCACTAGGGATTGTTCACGGGGGGGCCAATGTGGCATTGGCTGAAACCGTTGCGAGTTACGCGGCAAATTTTGCTGTCGACTTTGAGAATTATTACTGTGTTGGCCAAGAGATCAACGCTAATCATCTTAAAGCCTCTCGTAATGGCATACTTACCGCCACTGCTAAGCCTATTCACCTAGGTAAGCGCAGCTCGGTATGGGAAGTGCTCATTCATAATAGTGCAGGGGAGCTGTGCTGTATCTCTCGTATGACAGCCGCGGTGGTTAAGCGCTAAAGAGTTAATAGTTAAGCATTAAAGGCTTAATGGTTAGGCCAAAAAAAGGGCGTGGTTAACTTCTAGGCCTGTTTTCCGACGGTAACTATCTGCGAAGAAGTGAGCAATTTTATTTGGCTACGGGCTGTTTTAATAGCTAATTTTTGCTCATACTTATTGGACTCTCAAGTTATGTTTACTGCATAACTTACTTCGACAAAAACCAATGAGGATAGCGCATGGATAACGCAACAATTTGGGAATGGGTCGGGTATCTAGCGTCGGTCGTTGTCGCGATATCGCTAATGATGGCAAACATCAAAAAACTACGTTGGTGGAATCTAATCGGCGCGGCACTTTTTGTCGCCTATGGATTAGCTATTGATGCGATTCCGGTGGCTCTGGTTAACTTCTTTATTGTGCTTATTGATGCCTATTATTTGGTGAAACTGTACAAAGCTGACTCACATATGAAAGATTCTACAGAACTCTAAAAGGGTTTTAATACATTGAAGTACAGTTAACTGAGGAGGAAATAATCTATTTACCTCCTTTTTAACAAATGTAAATGGCGTGAAAACGCTTAAATAAAATAATTCCTACTATTTCTTGTTAACTTAAATCGCAATTGCCAGTATTTGGCACTTACAAGTTAGCTACCTATTAGCGAATAAGTTCAAACATTCAATTTATTGATTAACATCACAATTGCTAATCATTATCAAGATTACTCTGCAACCACTTAATTAAATAACATTTTATCTATGTTTTTTTGAGCAATTCACAACGCATCGCTTAACCAGTCGTTCGTTACAAGTTTAACCTGTTATTTAGATTAAGCTTATCGCCTTTAATCGCTTTATTGTTTGTTGTTGTGGGCCTATTATCTGTTCATCGACATACGGCATCTATGCTGTATTGCCATAGCATATCGCATATAGGGGATAAACCATGGCCACAATTTTTGATTTAATTGAAACTTGGCTCGAGCACGCCAAGATTGAGGAGTAATTAATGAGTCAGCATAACCGAGTTCTTACCACACAAAATGGCGCACCAATCAGCGATGACCAAAATTCACTATCCGCTGGAGAGCGTGGCCCGCTTTTGCTGCAAGATTGGCATTTAATTGAGAAGCTTGCCCACTTTAACCGCGAGCGCATTCCTGAGCGTATCGTGCATGCAAAAGGAACCGGGGTGTATGGCACATTTACGCTAACCCGTGACATGAGCGAATACACCATTGCCGATCACTTTAACGGTGTGGGCAAGCAGACTGAAACTTTCGTGCGTTTCTCAACGGTAGGTGGTGAGATGGGCAGCGCTGATGCCGAGCGTGATCCTCGCGGATTTGGCTTACGTTTCTATACCACACGTGGTAATCACGATATCGTGGGTAACAACACGCCGACTTTCTTCTTGCGTGATGGCATTAAGTTCCCAGACTTTATTCATACTCAAAAGCGCAATCCGCAAACCAACCTTAAAGATCCTCATGCGATGTGGGACTTTTGGGCACTAAACCCTGAAGCCATGCATCAAGTGACTATCTTAATGTCAGACCGCGGTATTCCTGCAAACTACCGTCAGATGCACGGTTATGGTTCGCACACTTTCTCTTTCTGGAATGCAGAAGGTGAACGTTTCTGGGTTAAATTCCACTATAAGACTAAGCAGGGCATCGCCAACTTAACGGCAGAGCAGGCAGATACTCTAAAAGGGATCGATCCAGACTCATCTCAGCGCGATATGGTTGCCGCCATTAGCGATGGTAACTTCCCGAAGTGGGCGGTAAACGTGCAAATTATGCCTGAAGCTGATGCGAACACCTATAAGATCAACCCGTTTGACCTGACTAAAGTATGGTCACACACAGATTACCCACTGATTGAAATTGGTGAGCTTGAGCTTAACCGTATGCCGCAAAACTACTTTGCTGAGGTTGAGCAGGTAGCGTTAGCGCCAAGCAACCTAGTACCAGGAGTGGGTGCATCACCAGATAAGATGCTGCAAGCGCGTTTATTTGCTTATGCTGATGCCCAGCGTTACCGCATAGGCGTCAACTATAACCAGTTACCAGTAAACTGCCCCCATGCAACTACGGCTAATCATCACCAACGTGGTGGTGCGATGGCGGGAACACAATGCCCATTCTCAGGCAGCCAGACTGGTGGCGATGCAAGCAGTAACTATGGCCCTAACAGCAATGATGGTCTGCAAGAACTGGCGCAATTTGCCGAGCCACCATTGCGTTTAGATGGTGAAGCTGACCGTTACAGCCGTTATGACCAAGATGACTTCAGTCAAGCCGGTGATCTATACCGTTTATTGCCTGAAGATGAGAAGGCAAGATTGGTTGCTAACATCGTTAGCACGTTAAGTGTAGTGAGCGAAGCGACCCAAAATAAGATGGTCGAGCACTTCAGCGCCGCCGATAGCGATTACGGTCAGCGAGTCAAAGAAGCGTTAAAGGCCGGATAAAGCAGAGACGGTAAGAGCCGGAAAAGAAAAAGCCTGTGGAGTTTATCTTCACAGGCTTTTTACTTCTTGTTTGTTCGTCTTAGCCAGTATCGTCCCAGCTTAAGCCGTCTCGGTTCGGCTCTTCTTTAAAAAACCAAAGTCGCGACAGCGAGCAGTGCAAACAGGACTGCGCAGCCGCGGTGGATCCAGCTCATGGGAAGCTTCTCGGCGCTAAAGTGTCCGGCAATGACCACAGGTACGTTGGCAATGAGCATCCCCAAGGTCGTGCCCATCACCACCATGGCTAAGGCGTCGTATTTGGCCGATAGCACTACGGTGGCTATCTGAGTCTTATCGCCCATCTCGGCGATAAAGAACAAAATAAAGGTGGCTAAGAATGGCCCCATTGAATAGAAATGGCTTTCTTCTGCATCGACTTTGTCAGGAATTAATACCCATAGCGCGATGGCAAAGAAAGAGGCGGCAACTAAGTAGCGTCCCGTTTCAGGGCTGATCCAAGAGATAGCCCATTGACCAAGCCATGCCGCAGCAAAGTGGTTAACTAGAGTCGATAGAAATATGCCGAGAATAATGGCTGTCTTGTTTTTAAAGCGAGCGGCTAAGATAAGCGCTAATAGCTGAGTCTTATCACCGATTTCGGCGATGGCAACGGTAAACGTCGAGGCGAGCAGGGCTTCCAAGGTTCAATCCTATAATGGGGGCAAATAGCAAACTCTAAGCACTGCAACTCTTCCCCAAATTAAGAGGTGCGGTGCTCAGGTCTTGCTGGGCAAACTCGATGTGCTGCTGCACATCAAGCTGCTGTATGCACCATGGCATTAGGCCAATTATGTTGATACATACTCAGTAGAAGACTTAAGTAATCCTTGAGTCACTCTACCGATAGCTACTCCCCTGAAGCGGAGGCGGCATTATAGCGACTGGCTTGTTTTTATCAATGTTAGCGAGTGTGTGGCGTGAAATTCCTAGCAAAATAAGCGGAACGTAATGTAACTGCTGCTTAAGTTTTGCAGCTATGTTACCAACTCGTGCCGAGTTGGTTTTAACTGCTCTAGATGGCTTGCTAGCAGGGGGCGCAGCTGTTAATGTCAACTCAGTCAATTTTAGAGTAGAGCCGTAATGAAGCAATTCAATCTGTATTTTCCACGATTTATCCAGCCTCAGTGGCTATGTTGATAAGGTGAATACACGTATTATTTAACTAGCCGTTGGGGCCAATTGGAATCGCAAGGTCGATGATGACCAGATTCGATTGGGGGCTGTTAATGATATTGTTAGCTTGCAAAATCCTCTCCCTCAAAGTCGTTCTAAATCTGACCTATCTAAATAAATAAATAAAATTTAACAGGACAATTTTGTGAACTCAAAAATACTTGGCTCTATCGCCATTGTTGCCGGAACGGCAATTGGTGGTGGCATGTTGGCATTACCGCTGGCTACTGCTTCATTAGGTACCATTCCCGCGCTGCTGTTACTTATCACGATTTGGGGTGTATCTATCTATACCTCCCTATTAATGCTTGAAATTAACCTACGTGTTGGTGTTGGCTTAAACCTGCATAGCATCACGGGTAAAACCTTAGGTAAGCTAGGTCAGCTTATTCAAGGCGGCTCATTCTTAAGCCTGTTGTTTGCGCTTACCATGGTCTATCTGATGGGCGGCTCTTCGCTGCTTGAGTCTAAAATGGAACTGGTTGGCATGAAGATGGACAATCAGTTTGCAGTGCTGCTGTTCACCTTGATTTTCGGTGGTTTTATTGCCGTTGGTGTCGGCTGGATTGATAAAGTTTCACGTGTGCTGTTTACCACTATGATCGCGTTGCTGGTCGTTGTCGTCGCGTACTTGATGCCAGAAGTCGACATGGGCATGATGATGACCAACACTACCGATAGCTTAGTCGACGGGCGTGATCTGACTAACCTATGGCTGGCGGCTATTCCAATCGTGTTTACCTCTTTTGGTTTCCATGTCTGTATCGCCACTATCGTGCGTTACTTAGACGGCGATGCCATGTCGCTGCGTAAGGTATTGATTATCGGTTCAACCATTCCGCTAGTGTGCTATATCCTGTGGCTAGTGGTGACCTTGGGTACGTTAGGCGGCAAAACGGTTCATGAGTTTGATGGCTCACTGCCACTGCTAGTAACGGCGCTGCAAGGCGTTGCCGAGTCTTCAATCCTGAAGCACTTTATCGATCTGTTCGCCAACCTTGCGCTGGTGACCTCATTCCTTGGCGTAACCATGAGTCTGTTTGATTATGTTGCCGAGCTGACTCGCGCGAAAGAGAGCTGGAAGGGACGTGCACAGACTTGGTTACTGACTTTTATACCACCGCTATTGTGTGCCCTTTACTATCCAGATGGCTTCTTCAAGGTGCTGGGCTTTGCGGCAATTCCACTGGTAGTGATGATTATTTTCCTACCGATAGCGATGGCATTGGGCCTACGTAAGCAAAACTTGGGTGGTTATCAGGTATCTGGTGGCAACGCGGCGCTAGGCTTAGCGGCCGTTGCGGGTTTAACTATTATCTTGGCTCAGCTATGGGTCGCACTTTAATCGTTGCACTTTAATAAATGACAGCATCAGTCTGTAACAACCTTAGCGACTCTTACCTATACAAAGTTATAGCTTTGTAAGAGATTAATTCAGAAGCTGTTATCAACGCAGCCACCTATGATAAAGTCGAGCACGAATATGAAAATATTGGGCTCGGCTTTTTTGCTTTTTACGGCCCAAGAATAGTACGGGGTTAACGCTATAACTGGCTTATCCAAGTGCTATAAATTGAATATCGAGAGACAAGCAATCAACAAAAATTTTAAAAATAATATAAATAAATAAATAAGAAATGGACTTATAAAATGAAAAAATGGCTTTTGACAGCGGCTATCGCAACCTCTTTTGGTGCCGTAGCTGACGAAGGTATGTGGCAGCCTCATCAACTTCCTGCCATGGCAGACGAACTGAAAGCGAAGGGATTAGAAATTGACGTTAACTCAATTTCAAAACTGACCGAATTTCCAATGAACGCCGTGATCAGCCTTGGCGGCTGTACGGCATCATTTGTATCACCCAAAGGGCTAGTGGTAACTAACCATCACTGCGCTTACGGCTCAATCCAGTACAACTCAACACCAGAAAACAATCTGCTTCGTGACGGTTTTCTCGCTAAGACATTTGCCGATGAGCTGCCGGCAACCCCAGGCTCGCGTGTCTACGTGACAGAAAGCGTTGTCGATGTGACCGACAAGGTAAAAGATGGCCTTGAAAACAAAATCGGTAATGCGTTTTACAAAGGCGTAGAGCAAAAAGAGAAAGGCTTAGTGGCCGAATGTGAGAAAGAGGACGGTTACCGCTGTAAGGTATACAGCTTCCACGGCGGCCTCGAGTACTACCTAGTTAAGCAGTTAGAAATTCGCGATGTGCGCCTAGTATATAACCCAGCGGCAAGCGTAGGTAAGTACGGCGGCGATGTCGATAACTGGATGTGGCCACGTCACACAGGCGACTACTCATTCTACCGCGCCTATGTATCGAAAGATGGCAAGCCTGCAGATTTCAGCAAAGACAACGTGCCATTTGAGCCAAAGAGCTTCTTGAAAGTCTCGGCTAAAGGCGTCAGCGAAGGTGATTTCGTGATGGTCGCAGGCTATCCCGGCCGTACCAACCGTTACCGCACCGCTTACGAAGTGGAAAACCAGTTTGAGTGGTCGTATCCAGAAGGTAAAGTCTTACGTGAGCGCCTAATCGAGATCATCAAAGAAACCGCGCCAGAGGGCAGCGATGAGCGCATCAAGTATGAAAGCTCAATTGCAGGCCTTGCTAACTATGCTAAAAACTTCACCTCGATGATCGAGTTTTACGGCAAATCAACCATGCTTGATGACCGTAAGGCGCTCGAGCAAAAACTGGCTAACTGGATTAATGCTGACAGCAAGCGTAAGCAGCAATACGGTAAAGTGCTCGCAGAGCTGGATAAGTTAATCGCCAAGAGCCAGCAAGACCAAGAGCGTGATCTACTACTAGGCTACATGGGTTACAGCACCATGATGAGCACGGCAAATCGCTTATATCGTCTCGCCAATGAAAAAGCCCTGCCAGATATGGAGCGTGAGCCAGGTTACCAAGACCGTGATATGACTCGCTTTACCTCGGGCATGGAGCGTATCGAGCGCCGTTATGCGGCCAGTGTTGATAAAGCCATGCTAGCGGATCTCATTACTCGCTACGCAGCGCTACCGAAAGATCAGCGCCTACCCGCGTTTGATAAAGCCTTTGGGATCACCGATAACTTCGATGCGGCTAAGCTCAACAAGACCCTTGATAAGATGTACGCCAACACATCGCTTTCTGATAAAGAAGTGCGCCTAGCGTGGATGGAGAAGTCTGTAGTTGAGTTCAACAACTCAAAAGACCCGTTCATTCAGTACGCGGTAGCGACTTATGACGAGCGCATGAAGCGTGAAAAAGAGAAAAAGCAGTTAGCGGGTGAGCTAATGAAGGTGCGTCCTATGTATATGGACGCCATCATCGCCTATAACCGCGAGCTAGGTAAGCCAGTTTACGCCGATGCCAACTCAAGCCTACGTGTGACCGTGGGTCATGTGAAAGGTTACTCACCTGAAGATGGCCTTTACGCAGAGCCGTTTACTCGTTTAGAGGGTATTTTAGCGAAAGACACGGGTGTTGAGCCGTTTAACGCACCGGCTAAAGAGCTAGAGCTTATCGCGAACAAGCAGTACGGTGATTACTATGTAAAGTCTCTGGACTCAGTGCCAGTTAACTTCCTATCGACTCTCGATACCACTGGTGGTAACTCTGGTTCACCCACTTTGAATGGTCGCGCCGAGTTGGTTGGCCTGCTGTTTGACGGTGTGTACGAGAGCATTATCGGTGACTGGGGTTACGATACTGAGACTAACCGTTCTATCCAAGTGGATAGCCGTTATATGCTTTGGGTAATGAAGTACTTAGATAATGCCGATAACCTATTAGAAGAGATGGAAATTGTTAATTAACCTTATAGACCAAGGTTAGATAGGTCTTTTGGATGCAAAAGCCGAAACATGAAAGTGTTTCGGCTTTTTTGATCTTTGGTGGTTTGTTTGGTGGTGGTCATACGCCCAAGGTTGGTATTGAGCTTTCAGTTAGACTGCGTGTAACCATTGTAAGCTAATCAAGCGCAGCTTGATTACCTCCAACAGAACTTGTTAGACAAAGTCTAACTCCAAGCTCAAGCGCTGCTTTCTGGGCAAGCTACAGAAGCCAACAAATCTGCTAACTCTGCAGAACTCAAAGGTCTCATCGACCCTTCTGCCAAATCCCCTAACTGCAAACTCTGAATCGATACCCGTTTAAGGTCGATAACCTTAAACCCCAAAGCCTGAGACATACGGCGTATTTGACGATTAAGCCCCTGGGTCAACGTAATCTGATACTTATCAGCAGCTAAACGCTGCATGATACACGGCAAGGTGGTGACATCCTTATAACTCACCCCGGCGGCCATGCTTGCCAGAAAAGCATCATCAAAATCACGGTCGAGCTGCACATGGTAAGTCTTAGCATGGCCAAAATCGGGGTGCATTAGCTTATGGGTCAGCTCACCATCGTTGGTTAAGATCAGTAAGCCACGACTGTCTTTATCGAGACGGCCGATGGGGTAGAGCCGCGGTGTCTCTGGCAAAAGGTGTATTAGACTGTTTGGTAGATGAGCGAGCAAGCGGCTATCTGTGCCGACGGATTTATTAAACAACCAATAGGCCTTGGCTTCGATAGGGCAAACGAGCTCATCGTTAACATAGATCTGCTCGGCGCTGCGCTGTCCTTCTGGGGTGTCGATGAGGCTGACGCTATCGACATGATTTGCGAGTCGGTCATTAATGCGAACTTGGCCGTCTCTTATCAAGCGGGTCGCCGCACGACGGGAGCAACAGCCGGTTAGGGCAAGGTATTTTGCGAGTCTCATGAGGGGCTTAATACTCTCCAGCTAAGTAGCGCTGTGACAGTTCTAGGTAATTTTTAATCGCAATATTACGTATGCTCCAAGCGAATGCAAGACACCAAAGCATGATGATATTGGTCAGGGTCCACATAGTAATAGCAACCCAGCAGTAATGCTGTTTAATCGTGTGATTGATACAAGGGGTATAGTCTAAGGTGTGCCAGTTAAGTTGAAGCACCAGCCCAGATGCAGCGATAAAACCTAGGACACTTAAAAAGAATACTGGCCAGCTACAAACTGAATTATGACTAAACTTGTCGCTTATACAGAGAAAAAACATCACTACCGTACCGATGAGGTAGCAAGTCGATATTAATCGATGAACTTCAAGGTAATTAATGGGGAACATACCCATTAAGACAATAGATAAACCCACTACAGAGCCGCTAAGCGACAAGTAACGACTAAAGGAGCTGAGCCGTAGCAGGTATAAACCTGTCATCGATAGTAAAGTACAAAGCCCTGCAACCATTAAGGACATATTGTAGATAAAGGCATAGGGCGTTTTGGTGTAGTCTCCAAGAAAATCGGCGCGATGATTTAAGACGTCGATACCTATATTTTGATATTCAAACCAGACGGATAAATACACGCCCGTTGCTGCAATTGAGGCACCGATAAAAATCATCAACACCACTAAGCGGTGAAGATCATACTGTATCGATTGGTGCTGTAATTTATCGTCCATGTTTGCCTTCGCAATTTAAGTTATTATTCTTTAGTTTTAGCAATGCTCTGTGTATGAGCAATAAAAAAAGGAGCACATCTACATGTACTCCTCTAATTATATGAGAGTGTTCATCTTGAACACACTTTTTTTACCGCGAACGAGTAAACAGCCTGATTAATGACGTTTGCGCAAGATGACTATCGCAACGGCGACTACTGCTAAAATCATGCAGTACCAAGCGTGGCTGACAACTTCAAGCGGAGATAGGCTAAAGGTTGAGGCCACTAATAGCGCCTGTGCACCGTATGGGATAAGACCCTGAATGATACAGGAGAAGATATCCAAAATACTGGCCGCACGCTTTGGTGTAACGCCATGCTTCTGTGCTAAGTCTTTAGCAATATCGCCTGTAACGACAATCGATACCGTGTTATTTGCCACACAAGTGTTAGTCGTTGCCACAATAGCTGCCATACCAAGCTCTGATGCGCGGCATGATGCTTCGCCTTTAGCTTTAGAGAAACGACCGATTAGCTTTTCAATCTGTTGGCTAACAAACGCTAAGCCACCTTGCTGCTGCATTAGTGCCGCTAAACCACCGACTAACATAGACAGGATGAAGATCTCTTGCATGCTACCAAAGCCCGCGTAGATATCTTGACCGAACTGGATCACGCCGTAATCCATAGTGGTTATGCCTGTAACGCCCGCGAGTAAGATACCGATTGTCAGTACAACAAATACGTTAACACCGGCAACGGCTAAGAATAAAATCGTTAGATATGGGATGACTTTGATAAAGTCGACATCTTGTGGGGCAACATCCGCTTGGCCTTGTCCTGCAAGGGTAAATATCACTAAAGTGATGATTGAAGCAGGAATAGCAAAGATAAGGTTTTCTTTAAACTTATCTCTCATATGACAGCCCTGAGTACGAGTGGCTGCAATAGTGGTGTCAGAGATGATCGATAAGTTGTCACCGAATAGTGCGCCCGAGATCACCGCACCCGCCATAATGGCTAAGTCAATTTGTGCCTCGTTGGCGACACCTAGTGCAATCGGCGCTACCGCTGCGATGGTGCCCATTGAAGTACCCATGGCTGTTGCGATAAATGCCGCTATCACAAAGAAGCCTGGTAGCAGTAAGTTAGATGGCACTAGCGACAGACCTAAGGCGACAGTGGCATCGACACCACCAGTGGCTTTAGCGACTGCGGCAAAGGCACCCGCCAACAAATAAATCATACACATGGCGATGATATTTGAGTGGCCAATGCCTGCGATAAAGGTTTCAATCGTTTGGTTAAGTTTTTGCTTTGAAATCAAAATGGCAAAAATAATGGCCGGTAAAATTGCCACTACGCTTGGTAATTGATAAAAGGCAAAATCTACGCCTTGGCTTTGAAAGTAAACGCCTGCACCAATAAAAAGTGCAAGGAACAGAAATAGTGGCGTCAGGGCTAAAAACGATGGTGCAGTGGTCGCTGCAGCATTTTGGGCATTACTGGAAGTCGTCAATGTTATCTCTCTTATCTTCAATCTATCTTCGAACCATTGTTCCCATCGCCCTCCTAGCTGGAACAGACTAGTCATTAGTGTTTGCTAAATCATAGAATGGTACATCTCAATAGTTGAGAGGATATGAGATCGAAAGACGTCTGTCAATTTAGACGTCTAGATGTTTTTACTGCTAATCGAGTAAATGATGAAACTTGTGAACTCGGTTGGCTTAGTTATCGCTATTTAAGTCAACTCTTAAGTAATGGCTTAAGTTGCCAACTTTGGCGGAAAAACACAAAGCCTTTTCAATATTTGCACTTACTGCAAACTGTTCATAAGCTGGGCGGTGCAGCAATTTAATTTAACAAAAGTTCATTTAGGCTTTAGCTTTCAATGCTAAGCTCTAGTACACAATCGGTGACGCGATCGCGCTAACGTACTTAATGAGTGTGTGCTTTTTGAGAGGCACAAGTCATTGTGGAAGACCAAATAATAAAAGAGATGAATCATGCAGTTGATGGATATTGATAAACAAACCTACCGTAAGAATACCAATCTAGTGATCATGAGCTTTGTGGCGAGTCTGGCGATATTGGCGCTAGTATACGGCGCTGTATTGATCCACTTTTTCGGCGCAACCGAGGCGGTAAGCGGCGAGTCTACCGGTAACTTTCACCTGAATCTGATGGGTGTCATTCTCGCCATTTTCACCTGTGGTGGCGTACTCAATACCCAAAAGCAGAAGCCTTTTATGCGCGAGGTGTATTACGTTTGGCGCTTAAAGCAGCTACATAATCAAATTTATCGAAAGTTGGCCAAGATAAAACTAGCCGCCGACAATGAAGAGGTGAACGCCTTTATTATCTTGAGTTTCTATTTTGTCAGCTTAAAGCAGGTCTACACGCTCGATGACAACACGCTGACACTATCCACGGTCGACAATGATCTTGCGCAATTAAATAACAAAATTGCGGCACTGGGTTTAACCATTACTCCGGAGCAGTTTGAGCCACAGATGCTAGAGCAGATCTAATCCCGTTTGGACCATCGCCTCTATCGGCCATCTAGTGAGTGGTGTATTTTTATTTAGACTTCTAGATGGCCAGCTGTTATGTTGCTATTTCAATCAATGAAATAGGATATGACGCGATGAAACTCGAATCTTTAGCGCTGCACCACGGATATGAATCGGAATCGACCACTAAGGCTGCAGCCGTTCCTATTTATCAGACCACCTCCTATACCTTCGATAACACTCAACATGGCGCCGATCTGTTCGATCTGAAAGTACCGGGTAATATTTACACTCGCATCATGAACCCCACCACAGATGTGCTCGAGCAGCGCCTTGCGGCGATAGAAGGCGGCATAGGAGCACTCGCACTTGCATCGGGTATGGCGGCGATTACCTATGCGATTCAAGCATTGACTCAGGTGGGCGACAATATCGTTAGTACCAGTCAGCTCTATGGTGGCACCTATAATTTGTTTGCTCATACTTTGCCGCGCCAAGGCGTAGAGGTGCGTATGGCTGCATTCGATGATTTCGAACAGCTCGATGCCTTGATTGACGATAACACTAAGGCGCTGTTTTGTGAGTCTATCGGTAACCCCGCGGGCAATATTGTCGACCTACAGCGTTTAGCCGAAATCGCTCACAAGCACGGCGTTCCTCTGATTGTTGATAATACGGTGGCGACTCCGGTGCTGTGTAAGCCATTTGAACATGGCGCCGACATTGTTATCCATTCGCTGACCAAATATATTGGCGGCCATGGCACCACCATAGGTGGCGCGATAATCGATAGCGGCAAGTTTGACTGGGCGGCAGAGCCTAAGCGTTTTGCACTGCTCAATGAGCCGGATCCCTCTTACCATGGCGTGATTTATACCCAAGCCTTCGGCCCAGCCGCCTTTATCGGTCGCTGCCGCGTGGTGCCACTGCGTAATACCGGCGCAGCGTTATCGCCTCAAAGTGCCTTCTTGCTGTTACAAGGGTTAGAAACGCTAGCATTAAGAATGGAGCGCCATTGTGAAAATGCCTTGGCATTGGCCCAGTATTTAGAGTCTCATCCTAAGGTGAGCTGGGTTAATTACGCCGCGCTGGAAAATAGCCCCTTTCAAGATAACTGCCACAAGATCACTGGCGGTAAAGCGTCGGGGATCATCAGCTTCGGCATAAAAGCAGATGATGGCAAGGTCGCTGGTGGCCGTTTTATCGATGCGCTGCAGATGATTTTAAGACTGGTCAATATCGGCGATGCTAAGTCGTTAGCCTGTCACCCAGCGTCGACGACTCACAGGCAGCTCGATGCCAGTGAGCTTGCTAAGGCGGGCGTCAGTGAAGACTTAGTACGCATCTCTGTGGGGATTGAGCATATCGATGACATTATTAGCGACGTGGCGCAGGCACTGGATAAAGCGGTTTAAGACTAGCGAACCCTATCAGATGCAGCCAAAGCACTAAGCTGGTTTGGCTGCATTTACTTTTTTGCTTGTCCGTCTTAGCCCATCGTCGATGACGGCATAAATGCCGACCTACAATGGTTTTTTCGCTTTAGCTTTTTCGTCTTAGCTTTTATCGGCTCTTATCCGGCCTTTCCCGCCTTGGCTTTGCCTAAGACCTAGCACCTTCTTTTAAACCTATCGACTAGTCTCTTGTGTTTAATTATGGTGATAGCTTGTGATAAATCGCTATTTTTCTGACTGGATCCATTATCAAATAATGTCTTTTAATTCAGCACTGTAAATATAGTATTTCGATGTGTTAAGCTGCTTGAGGTTCATTGTAAATAATCTGGATTTCGGGTGTACACAGTAAAAAAATGGCTCAAGATAATGGTACTCTCTTTGCTGGTGAGTTTTACCTCTTTGACGAGCCTATGCGGATATGCAGCCGATCCTTTTGTTCAATTAGAGCAAGATCTTGAAGACTCATCTCCTGCCAATGCGCTGATCTTACTTGGTCAGTTTAAACTCGACGCTGACAACGCCAGCATTCAAGAGTTAGCCCAATTACGTTTTTTATATGGCAAGCAATATGAGCGAAACCGTAAGCTAGATCAGGCGATAGCCAGCTATGATAAGGCGATTGCACTGATGCAGCCATTAGGTGTATCGGATCTACTCATTGAAAGTCATCTCGAACGTTCTTTCGTCCTCTACTTAAAGACTAACGATCCCGAGGCTTATTGTGTCGATAGAAAAAAGGCCTTGGTGTTCGCTAGGCAGCAAGGTAATAACGAGCTGCTAGCTAAGACGTTAACTCAGAATGCATTTTGCTATAACAAAGTCACCAACGTTCATCAAGGGCTCGCCTTGCTTGATGAAGCTATGCTGATTATCAACACCGACGGCAGTGCAAATCATACCCGTAAGGCGATGATCTATAATGCGACTGGTTCTCTCTATCGCACCGTGGGTCTGCATAAGCGCGGCTATATGAATTTTGAAAAAGCCTACCAGGCATGGAGTGAGGTCGATGATACTCAAGACATGTTTAATATGCTGCATAACATGATCAGCGAGGCGATTAAGCTGCGGGATTGGGAGAAGGCGAGACACAATATTGAACGACAGTTTGCTTTGGTTAGATCTACACCTGAATTTGCAGATTTTGGTTTTTTTGCCCACCTAAATGCTGGGCGAGTCGAGTTAGCGACACATCATTATGTAGAAGCAATAGAACATCTTAAGCATGCTATATCTTTGAAAGAAACAACTCGTGAGCAGTATTTTATTAGCAGTAGCTATCAGTTTCTTTCCTTAGCGTATCTGCGTGTAGGTGATGTAAAAAAAGCGGCGCAAATGGCAAGCGTATTTAGGCAAGACAAGAATTTCCCTAAAAATATGTCCAGCATGATGTTAACTGCAGACGCTATTATTGCATTTGAGCAGCATCAATATTTACCTGCGATGAATACTTTGCTCCAAGTGATCGATGAGGAACGACAAAATAATAAGCAGATTATCGACAATGAGGTGATCGATTCAGCGCTAGAGCATAGCGCTAAGCTGGCCGATTTTGAGAATCAGTTGTTAGCTAACCAGTTGGCGATTAACGAGCTGAGCTTAGCGGCGGTAGCGGATAAAGCACGGATCTATGACTTAAGGCTAAGCATCTTTTTCTTGGTGGCTATGGTGCTCCTAATTGCAATCTTGTTTCTGTGGCAATCTCGTAAAGCCTTTAAGCATAGTGCTCAAACTGATTTTTTAACGGGTATCGCTAACCGCGCACATACCTTTAAATTTGGCCAGCGAATGCTCGATAAAGCAATTAAGAAGCAGAGTTGCTTCGCTGTGATTATTTTTGATATCGACAATTTCAAGTTGATCAATGATCAATATGGTCACCATATTGGTGATTTGGCAATTAAAGCCGTTGCTAAACGCGGTGCCCGTTGGCTGAGAGGGGGCGATTTAATTGGTCGAATTGGTGGTGAAGAGTTCTTAATTATCCTGCCTGATGCCTGTAACGCGGAGGCATCTGCTATTTCTGAACGCTTACGTGAGGGGATCGCAGCACAACCATTTCAATTTGATGATGTGATTATTGAATTAACGGTGAGCCTAGGAGTCGCTGGATTAAAATCTCCTCAAATGAGTTTGACTGATTTGATCCATCAAGCAGATAAAGGACTCTATAAGGCTAAATTTTCTGGCAAGAATCAAGTCTATCTTGTTGAGCAGTTCGCTTAATCCCGCTTTGATTACTACCTAATTACTACCTAAGCCTAATTCTCGGTATGGAGCTATCGCCTTCATTCCTGAGAATTTCAGGGGCTCAAACTTGTATTAAGTCATTTGTTTGCTATGTTTTTTATTTAGCGAGTGCTGAAGTGTGTTCGTGCCAAAGCGCGATACGATGCCAGCTAGGATGTTCGCTGAACGGATTGATAAATTGATAACCAAGGTTGGAGATCCCATGAAAAAAGCGCTAGCAATATTCCCCCTTGCCACAATGGTTTTAATGCCATCGGCTCTTGCTGTTGAAATCTATAAGGATGATAAAAACTCTATAGGAATTGGCGGCTATATTGATGCTCGTATTATTGATACCCAAGGTCAGACTCAAGTCGTAAACGGTAGCTCTAGAGTCAATATTGGCTTTACCCGTGAAATGTCTGATGACTGGAAGGCTTATGCCAAGCTAGAGTGGGGGGTAAACCCCTTTGGTGACACCAACTTGTCATATAGCAGTGAGAGTTTCTTTGAGACAACCACAGATAATTTTCTGAGCAACCGTTTAGGTTATGTTGGTGTGAGTAATGACAAGCTAGGCTCTCTCGCAATAGGTAAGCAGTGGGGCGCATGGTATGACGTTGTTTACAATACTAACTATGGCTTTGTATGGGATGGTAATGCATCAGGTACGTACACTTATCAAGGAGATGGCTCCTTTAATGGTACAGGCCGTGCCGATAAAGCGGTGCAGTACCGTAATAGCTTCGGTATGTTTAGTTTTGCGCTGCAGGTGCAATTAAAAGATGATTCCTTCGATGTCATAGAGCCGGTAGACCAAGCTGCTGCAATGGTAACGACTCCAACAACAGTGACTCATGTAGAGTATAACTATACCTATGGTGCGGGTCTTACTCTAGATGCAACCGATAGACTAACATTCACAGCGGGTGCTAACTTTGGTGAGTTTAAAGCAAGAGCTTCTAATGGTTCGCGACTGACCGAAACTGATTATGTTTATGGTGGTGGTGTGACTTGGGGGTCATGGGACGATCAAGGGGTTTATGCAGCGCTCAATGCTAACCAACAAGAATACCACGATACAGATAACCTTGGACGTATGATCCCTGATGCAACCGGTCTCGAGTCACTTTTTTCCTATCTATTTGAAGGTGATTTCAAGGTTTTCCTCTCATACAATATTTTAAAGGCTGGTGATGAGTATGAGGCTGCCTATAACGGCGATATTTTTGAGCGTGAATCACTCGTTGCAGGTGGCCACTATATTTGGAATAACAGTGTTATTTTCTATCTTGAAGGGCGTAAAGATTTAAGTAACTTTGACAGTACCAATAAAGTGCAGGAAGAGATGATGGGTATACCAGAAGATGATGGCGTAGCGATAGGTGTACGTTTTGTTCTTTAGGCTAACTTAATGTTTTATATTAAAGGCTTATCAAGTTCATCTAGATGCTTGATAAGCCTTTTTTGATTGATTAGCCTAAGACTATTTCAAACGGTAGGTCACTTCGACTCTATCTTGGATAGTCACTTGGCCTTGCTGGTAACTTTGGCCCGCGTCAAAGCCTTTTGCTTCTGAGTTCATTCTTAGCATCACAGGTTGAATTGGACGCTGCTCAAAGTAGCTGATCTGCCAAATCCCATCGAGCTTTTCACCAAAGCCTTCGGCCAATATCTTAGCTTTCTGCTGGGCATCTTTAATTGCAGCCATTCTCGCCTGTTCAACATATTGCGCCTCTTTACTCGATTTAAGGGCGATATTATTGATGCGGTTGATGCCTTGCTCGAGGGCTGAGTCGAGAATGCGATTGAGGTTGGCTAGATCCATTACTGTGACCGTAATACGACGGCTAGCGCTGTATCCGATAAGCTGATTAGGCTTATTTTTTTCATAGTGGTACTGCGGCTGCAGGTTGATATTGGCGCTTTGCACAAGCTCTTTATCGATACCGGACTTTTCAAGGCGTGCTAAAAAGTTGGCTACCGCTTTGTCTGACGCAGTTTTGGCTTCTAGTGCAGTTTTGGCCTTAATCACCACTTCAACATTTACTTCAGCCATGTCGGCCTCTACGGTGAGTTGGCTGCTGCCTACAGTATTCAGGCTAGGAAAATCGACATCGGCAGCCTGAGCTGTGGCGACCATGCTAGTCGAAGCGATAAAGCCTGAGATAAGTGCGGCGATAATTGATGATTTCATAATGACTCCAAAAGTAAAAACTGATTATAAGTATTAGTTGCTTGTCTTGTTTAGTACAAACGGAGCCTTTTAAAAAAAGAGTTTTTTTTTATGATTTTTTTGGTGTTGCCCGCATCAAGCGCTTTGCCCCTCCGTGCAAGACGAATTAAAGGTCTCTTTAAATATCACTTGGCTCTTGGTTTTTTGTTTTTCCCATCCAAGGGTTTTTAACTCAGGTTCGGCCAGAAAATCTTCAACATAACCTATGCAGAGGTAGCCAATAAGTTCGGCATCTTGAGGTGCGTTGAGGATCTTTTTTACCGACTCTGGGTCGATAATGCTGACCCAGCCGACTCCGATATTGAGTGAACGAGCCATCAACCACAGATTTTGAATGGCGCATACCACGCTAAATCGGCCCATGTCAGCCATGCTAGTTTGTCCCAGTACCGCACCCGGTTTAGGTCGATAAAAAATCGCGAGGTTGACCGGGGCTTCCAAGATCCCCTCAAGCTTCAAGTTTTGATATTGCCTCTGTTTTTCACCATTAAACAGTTTTGCACCTGAGGCATTTTCTTCAATAAAAGAGTGATGCACTTGCCGTTTAACGGCATCTTCGCGGATCACCACAAACTGCCAAGGTTGAGAGTAACCAACGGAAGGGGCGTTGAGTGCGGCATCGAGTAGTTTATCTAAAGTGTCATCATCGATGGGCTTTGATAGAAAGCGATTACCTCTCACATCGCGTCTTAGCTGAATAATGTCGGCGAGTAACTGGCTATCATCTAACGTAAATTGTCGGCTCATATTTGTCTCTATCGTGAAAGGGCAAGCATAAAAAAGGCACCCATTAGGGCGCCTAAAGCATATCCGTATTAGCTGTAATATGCAGCTAAATCAGCGGTAGGTAAACTTGAAACTAATTGACCATCATAGAGATGAAATAGCCTATCACGGTTGCTGTAATAACCCCGATAAATCCCGGCATGATAAAGCTGTGATTGACTATATACTTACCGATATGAGTGGTGCCAGTTCTGTCAAAGCTGATGGCCGCCAGATCGCTTGGATAAAATGGGAAGAAGAAATAGGCGTAACAAGCAGGCAAGACACCGATAAGCACTGGGGCTGGAATACCTAAAGAGAACCCAAGTGGTAGCATGATCGTCAGGGTTGCAGCTTGGCTCTTAAGGAATACCGAGGCGGTAAACATGGCGATGGCAAATGACCACGGATGGGCATGGACGATATCGCTTACCGACTCGATTAAGTAAGCCTTGTGGTGACCAATAATGGTGTCACTTAGCCAAGCGATGCCGAAGATAATGATCACCGCAGTCATACCAGCGATAAACACATTGCTGTGGACGATTTTTTTCGGGTCTATCTTGGTTGCAAGCAAGATAACCGCACCCACAGATAGCATCATAAACTGAATCGCTACCGACATTTTCACGCCTTCAGGTAGCAAGTGGTCGCTAAATATCGCTAAGGCAATCACAGATAGTATACCCAGTAGGAAAATGGTTAGGCCTTTCTTGGCGGTACTGTCTGATTTCGCCACATCGCTAGATTCAATTTCGGTATCAACTAGGCTGTTTCTAAAGTCTTCATCTTGCAGACGAGCTTGAAATTCTGGGTCTTTATCGAGATCTTTACCGCGATTAAGGCTCCAAGTGGCCGCGACTAACACACCGATTAATGTCGATGGAATCGTGACTAGGAGTACGTCCACTAAGCTGATATCGAGATTATTCTCCATTGAGGTGGCAATCACTACAGCCGCCGCAGCTGCAATAGGGCTGGCGGTAATCCCCATCTGTGAGGCGACTGTCGCCACAGCTAATGGTCGTTCAGGGCGAATGCCTTTCTTATAGGCAACATCATAGATAACCGGAAGTAGAGGATAAACAGAGTGACCGGTACCGACCAAAACGGTGAGTGAGTAAGTACACAATGGACCGAGAAATACGATTTGGTTTGGGTGTTTACGCAGCAGCTTTTCTGCATAACGCACCAGTAATTTAAGGCCGCCCGTCGCCTCTAGTGTCGCCGATGCAGCGACTACCGCTAAAATAATCAACATCACGTTGATAGGGGGAGTACCGGGGGCAATGCCAAATACAAAGGCTAATATCGATACCCCTAAGCCACCGAGTAGACCAAAGGCCACACCACCATGGCGGATCCCTACAAAAATAACAGTTAATAATAAGAGCATATGTATGAAGAACATAGCGGGGTTCCTTTAAGCGGATAAGCGACTCGTTGACAGAGTGCTGACATAGACACTGTCCATGATGTCGGCCTCTAAAAGCTGGTTATACCGTATGTTAATGAATGCTTAAATAGCGGGAGTTTCACAAGGTGATAGGGCGCATTGAATTGATCAACTTTTTGCAAAGAATGTGAACTGGAACTGATGAAAAAATTCGGACATAGCGGCTTACTAAAGCTTTATTGCTGCAGCTCGTAGCCCGTCTGTTGTAATTGCGTCGATTTAAACGCGAGTTAACTGACAAAGCTTGTCACAATTGGGTAGAATGAGGCAGATTTTTCATTCATCAGAGTGACAGGCATGCACGTACATATTTTAGGAATTTGTGGCACTTTCATGGGCGGCTTAGCGCTATTAGCTAGAGCAGAAGGGCACAAGGTAACGGGCAGCGATGCCAATGTTTATCCTCCGATGAGCACTCAGCTTGAAGAGCAGGGCATTGAGCTTATTCAAGGCTTCGATCCGTCTCAGCTGGGAAGCTCTGAGGACGACGCACCCGACTTGGTCGTGATTGGTAATGCTATGAGCCGAGGTAACCCTTGCGTCGAAGCGGTATTAAATCGCGGCCTTAAATATACCTCGGGTCCGCAATTTCTTGCCGAGCATATTCTGCCCCAGCGTTGGGTGTTAGCGGTATCGGGTACCCATGGTAAAACATCGACCTCGAGCATGTTGGCGTGGATTTTAGAAGATTGCGGCTATGAGCCCGGCTTCTTGATTGGCGGCGTACCACAGAACTTTGGTGTATCGGCTCGTCTTGGTGGCTCACCCTTTTTTGTCGTTGAAGCCGATGAGTACGATAGTGCATTTTTCGATAAACGCTCTAAATTTGTCCACTATCAGCCGCGCACCTTAGTGATTAATAACTTAGAGTTCGATCACGCGGATATCTTTGATGATTTAAAAGCCATTCAACGTCAGTTTAATCACGTAATACGTACCGTAGCGGGAGAAGGCAAAATCATATGGCCAGCCGATGCGGTCAGTGTGCAGCAAGTGATCGAAATGGGTTGCTGGAGCGAGCAAGAGACTTATCATCTTGCACCAAGCTCACAGGGTTGGCATGCGGTGAACCTAACCCAAGATGGCCACAAATTTGAAGTCTTCTTCGATGGTGAGTCGCAAGGTGTTTTAGACTGGCAGTTAATCGGTCAGCACAATATTGAAAACGCCGTTATGGCGATAGCTGCAGCAAGGCATGTGGGCGTAAAACCCGATGCGGCGATTGCGGCATTAACGCAATTTGCACCGCCTAAGCGCCGCATGGAACTGCTCGATACGGTTAATGGTATCGAAGTCTATGATGACTTTGCTCACCACCCAACGGCGATTACTACCTCACTGAGTGGCATGCGTGCTCGAGTAGGCGAAGCTAAGGTGACAGTGATTTTAGAGCCCCGCTCTAACACCATGAAAAGCGGCGTGCATAAAGATACTTTAGCTAACTCGTTAGCGTTGGCCAGTAATGCTTATCTATATCAAGCGGGTAATATTGACTGGGACATGCGTTCTGCTATGAGTTCAGCCTCTATTCCGGTTGAGGTCTTGTATGATATTGACGAGATTGTTGACAAGGTCGCTGCTCAAGCCTGTAGCACAGATACTATTATTGTAATGAGTAATGGTGGTTTCGGTGGATTACATCAAAAGCTGCTTGCTAAACTTCGCAGTCAAATGGGTAAATAATTAGTCATGAGTGTGACATATCGTAAAGCAGAAAAGTCAATCAGCTTGGCATGGACAGGTGCATCTGGCGCTCCCTACGGACTTAGGCTGCTAGAGTGTTTATTGAATAGTGATTATCAGGTATTTCTGATGATCTCTTCTGCCGCTCGGGTCGTGCTGGCAACGGAGCAAGGGCTTCAACTCAGTGCTAACCCCCAAAAAGCCAAGGCGCAGCTACTTGCCCAGTTTGGCGACGTCGTTGGTGAGCTGATAGTATTAGGCAAAGAAGAGTGGTTTTCACCACCGGCATCTGGCTCTGCAGCACCTAAGCAGATGGTGATCTGTCCATGTAGCACAGGGACTTTAGCGGCAGTTGCTAGCGGGATGAGTAATAATTTGCTTGAAAGAGCCGCCGATGTGGTAATAAAAGAGCGTGGCCAATTAATCTTGGTACCAAGAGAAACTCCGTTTAGCGCCATACACTTAGAGCATATGTTGTCGCTTTCTAAGCTCGGGGTGACCATCATGCCTGCCGCACCAGGCTTTTATCATAATCCCAAATCGGTCGAAGATCTGGTAGACTTCATGGTCGCTCGAATTCTTGACCATTTGGGCGTTAACCATGCACTAACGAATCGTTGGGGTTATGACAAGCATAACGTTAGCGACATCGACTACTGAGAGTTTTATGAAACACACCACTGAAGTGATGATCACTGCTGAAGAGATCGATCAAAAATTGGATATTTTGGCAGAGCAGATCAATGCTCATTACGCCGATAGCGACCGCCTACTTATGGTTGGCCTGCTAAAAGGTTCTGTTGTTTTTATGGCAGATCTTTGCAGACGCATTAAAGGTCACGTTGAGATCGATTTTATGTCGGTGTCAAGCTACGGTAATGAGATGAGTAGCAGCCGCGATGTAAAAATCTTAAAAGACGTCCAGTCTGAAATTCAGGGGCGTGATGTACTGATCGTTGAAGATCTTATTGATTCAGGCAATACCTTGAACAAGGTACGCGAAATGCTGATGATCCGTGAGCCAAAGAGCCTAGCGCTTTGTACGCTATTGGATAAGCCTGAACGCCGCGAAGTTGATGTACCCGTTGACTTTATTGGCTTTACTATCCCTGACGAGTTTATCGTTGGTTATGGTATCGACTACGCGGAGCAGTACCGTAATCTGCCGTACATCGCTAAAGTTGTGCCGCTAGAGGACTAAATTTCAGCCCTAATATCGGCCTTAAAGTGACTCGTTAGTTAAGTTAACGGATTGCGCTGCTATTAGGGATGCAATTAGACTATCGACTCCCGCAATCGCGGGAGTTTTTATATATCTCAAATGGATTGAAACAAGCATGGCAAATTCAGAAGCCGCCCTCGTTATCGACTCTCTAAAGAAAACCTATAAAGGCGGAGTTGAAGCGGTTAAAGGGATCAGCTTAACGGTCAATAAAGGTGATTTCTTTGCACTTTTAGGACCTAATGGCGCAGGAAAATCGACTACGATAGGTGTGATTAGCTCACTAGTGCAAAAGAGCGCTGGCAAAGTCTCGGTGTTCGAACACGATATCGATAAAGAGTTAGAACTAGCGAAGCTGTGTATTGGATTAGTGCCGCAAGAGTTCAATTTCAATCAATTTGAGACAGTACTGCAAATTGTGGTCAATCAGGCTGGTTATTACGGCGTAAAACGCGATGTAGCACTTGCTAGAGCCGAAAAGTACTTAAGTCAGCTCGACTTATGGGAAAAACGCAATAGTGCAGCTCGTGAGCTTTCTGGCGGCATGAAGCGTCGCTTAATGATTGCCCGTGCCTTGATGCATGAGCCAAAGCTGCTGATCCTTGATGAGCCAACGGCTGGTGTCGATATTGAGCTGCGCCGTTCAATGTGGACATTCCTTACTGAGCTCAATGCTCAAGGCGTGACGATTATTCTTACTACCCATTATTTAGAAGAAGCGGAAATGTTATGCCGTAATATAGGCATTATCGACAAAGGCGTGCTGGTGGAGTGCACCAGTATGAAGTCTTTGCTAAGCCGCTTGAATATGGAAACTTTTATTCTTGATCTGAAAGATGATCTCAACTCAGTGCCTGAGCTTAGCGGTGTACAGTGTCGCTTGAGCGATAGCCATACGCTAGAGGTGGATGTTGCCAAGGAGCAGGGCTTAAACAGCGTGTTTGTGCAGCTTAATGAGCTAGGTATTCAGGTGCTATCGATGCGCAACAAGGCAAACCGTTTGGAAGAGTTGTTTGTTGAGCTAGTTGAGAAAGGTAAGCATGGCGGAGATGTGAAATGAACATGAAGGCGCTGTATTTCACGGCTTTTAAAAGTATTTTAACCAAAGAGATTAACCGTTTTACCCGTATCTGGGTGCAAACTTTAGTGCCGCCTGCGATCTCTATGACCTTGTATTTTTTGATCTTCGGTAACTTGGTCGGCAAGCGTATCGGTGATATGGGCGGCGTCTCCTATATGGAGTTTATCGCACCCGGTCTTATCATGATGGCGGTGATCACAAGCTCTTACTCTAATGTGGCCTCCTCATTTTTCAGCGCTAAGTTTCAGCGCAATTTAGAAGAGCTGATCGTGGCGCCCGTACCGCATTATGTGATTATTGCAGGTTATGTTGGCGGCGGTGTCGCACGCGGCCTATGCGTGGGCGCTATCGTTACCATGGTGGCAATGTTCTTTGTCGATATTAGTATCCATCATGTAGGCTTAGTGATGGTGACCGTGCTACTCACGGCGATACTGTTTGCCTTAGGTGGCTTAATCAATGCGGTATTTGCCAAGACTTACGATGATATCAGTATCGTACCGACCTTCGTGCTCACGCCGCTAACTTATCTGGGCGGTGTGTTCTACTCGCTGTCTCTGCTACCCGATTTCTGGCAGGGCGTGTCGGCGCTAAATCCCGTCGTTTATATGATTAACGTATTCCGCTATGGCTTCTTAGGATACGCCGATATTAGCGTGCCTTTATCCGTTGCTGTGATGGTGGGATTCTGTGTCGGTCTGTGGAGTGTGGCGTACTACTTGATCTCTCGTGGTATCGGCCTTAGAAGCTAGCTTTATTTCGTAATTATTTCTTCTCTAGAAACCAACAGCTTGCTGTTGGTTTTTTTATGTGTCGCTTAAATAGGCTTATACCCATTGCATCTGCGTGTGTTCAAGCCATAGACTGTTTTGGGCAGACTATTAAATATTTCAGGCGGATTTAGCTGAAGGAGTTGCAGCTATCAAAGGCTAGAGCAACTCATAAGCTGTGGCTAGCGACTTATCAATTGAATAGAGGGGGATTCCTGTTCAATTTGTTGTTTGTGATCGCCTAATAAATTTATAACCTTGGTATTATTGGCGATAAGATTGTCGAAGTGTTGGTTCATCTCTTTAAGCGATTCAATATACTCAGGATCGTCAGTCTCTTTCTTCTGCCAATAACGATTGCGTTCAAGTTTCTGTAACTCACTCGCTCTGAGTATTTCGTAGTAACTATTTTCTTGGCGTAGGCGATACACTTCACTATCCAGCAGTTGGAGTAAACGTTCTTTAGAGATAGTTTTCTTGTTGAGTAAAGCTTGCAGCGGATCTAGGGTTTTAATGCGTTTATCTGAATCGATTTCGGTAGTGATCCCCAGTTGGTACTCGATTTTATGCTGGCGGAATTCTTTTGGACATGACAGCTGACTAAAGACGATTTTATCGTCTTTTATGCACTTAAAAATACTATTTGCCTGTGCTGTGCCTGTTAGCATAAGGCAAACCAGTGTGAAAATAACTCTCGCCATCCGGCTAAATATCCTTATCGAGCTTGGTGCTTAGTTAATGACAGGTACAAGCTATGCCAATTTTGAGGTTATCGCTTTAAATTAACAATAGTTCCACAATTTTAACAGTACGCATACTATGGCGTAAGTAACATAATAACACCAGTTTTTTGATGGCAAATTGAGAGTTATGATGGAGCGATAAAAAAACGGCTTAACACTCTAGGTTATACCGTTTTTTTGTTTCTATGAGTAGAGTAGAGTAGAGTAGAGTCGAGTGGAGTCGTTGTCGTTTAGGCGTTGAGCGTAACGACTTGGTTGTCGATAAGTCGAGTCGAGCCCATGTAGGCGGCAACTAAAATGACCAACTTAACATCACCAGCGTCTGCGATAGCGAAGTTATTGGCATTTCTAATCTCTAGATAATCATTTCTAAAGCCTGCCTCGGCTAACTCTGTTTGCGCCTGAGTGATAATATCCTTGAACGCTAAGCCAGCTTTGAGCGACTCGGCCATCTTGTCTAAACTGCGCTTTATCTGCGAAGCCTGATCTTTTTGCTCCGCGCTGAGATAACCATTGCGTGAACTCATGGCAAGACCCGAGGCTTCGCGTATGGTATCAACACCGACAATCTCAATTGGCATAGACAAGTCGTCCACCATGGTCCGTATCACCAATAATTGCTGAAAGTCTTTTTGTCCGAATACCGCAATATCTGGCTGTACTATGTTGAACAGTTTACAGACGACGGTTGCCACTCCTCTAAAGTGTCCAGGACGGCTAGCACCACAAAGCAGATCTGAAATACTCGGCACTTCAACATAGGTTTGTGCATCCATGCCTTTTGGATAGATGATCTCAGGTGTTGGGGTGAACAGTAGTTCGGCGCCCGCAGCAGTCAATGCGGCCTGATCCTCGGCTAAGGTTCTTGGGTAGGCATCGAGATCTTCGTTTTGACCAAATTGCATCGGATTAACAAAGATAGAAGCAACTACATGGTCGGCACGTGTTTTAGCTTCTTTGACTAGAGTGATATGGCCTAAGTGCAGGTTGCCCATCGTCGGCACAAATGCAACGGTTTCGCCTTTTTGACGCCATGCTTTAACTTGGGCACGGATATCAGAAATAGATTGAGTCGTGATCATGATTTTATTGCTCTAACACTAATTTGAAAGTGCGCTCTCAATCAGGGGATCGAGAGCATATCATTAGTTGAAGGTATGCTCATCGCCTGGGAAAACACCTTGAGCCACTTCGTCAATATAGGCACGAACGGCTGCACGGATTTCGCCAGTCTGCTTGAGGTAGTTTTTAGAAAAACGGGGAATATAGCCGCTGGAGATCCCAAGCACATCGTGCATCACTAAGATCTGACCATCGGTGTCTTTACCTGCGCCAATACCGATAACAGGTATCGTGAGGGCTTGGGTAATCGCTTTTGCTAACGATGCGGGTATGCATTCAACTACCAGTAGTTGTGCTCCCGCGGCTTCTAACGCCTTAGCTTCATCAAGGATGCGCTGTGCATTATCGGCGTCACGACCCTGTACCTTAAAGCCACCAAAAACATGAACAGATTGTGGCGTTAGGCCTAAATGGGCACAGACAGGAATACCGCGTTCAGTCAGCATGGCGACACTTTCTAGTAGCCAATGTCCGCCCTCAACCTTGACCATGCTTGCGCCTGCTTGCATTAGCGTGGTGGCGTTAACCATGGTCTGCTCTGGTGTGGCATAGCTCATAAATGGCATATCGGCGATCAACAGTGAATGCTCAATACCACGACGTACACAACGGGTATGGTAGGCAATATCGTCAACCGTGACCGGCAGAGTGTCGCTATGTCCTTGTAGTACCATTCCCATTGAGTCACCGACTAATAACACGTCAATACCTTCGCTATCGAACGCGCTGGCAAAGCTGGCATCATAGGCCGTTAATGCAGTGAATTTCTTACCTTCTTGCTTAAAGGTACGCAGTGTAGAACTTGTAATTTTGGACATAATGGTAATTTTAAAACCCAATTTGTGACGTTGTTATATGCCAATAAAGGCTCAACTTCAATGTTCTCGGTGTCGAATGTTTTTTTAAACGGATACTGGCCATACTAGCAGAAAACAACATTGGCTGAATGTCACTTATTTCACAGTTGGCGCTTGTGCCAATACTAACTCTGCTTTCAATGACTTATTGACGAGACTCGATAATGGCGTTTTGTCTGGCAAGATGAGCTCTGGAGCGATATCACTCAGAGGCACCAGTACAAAGCTGCGTTCACGCATGCCATAGTGAGGCACGACTAAACGAGGAGTATCGATAGATTGATCGTCGTAAAGTAATAGGTCTAAATCGAGTGTTCTTGGACCCCAGCGTAGCTCTCTTAAGCGGCCTTGCTGGTTTTCAATAGCTTGTAATGCATCGAGTAGCTCGATAGGCGCGAGCATGGTTTGAAATCCCACGACAGCATTGACGTAATCAGGTTGCTCGACATCGCCCATGGGGGCTGAACGATAATAGGGGGAGGTGGCAAGTGAGTCCACAGTTGCCAAGCTCAATAAGGCTTCACAAGCGCTATTGAGCTGGCTTATCGGATCGGCTAAGTTTGCGCCTAACGCAACGTAGACTTGAGCCATTATTCTGCAGGTTTGGTGCTAGGCTTGCGGCGTCGACGTTGATTAGTGTTACGGTTACGACCCCCTTTATTGGCTGAGCGTGCAATCACATTACGCTGATCTTCATTGCCTTCAACAAAGCTCTTCCACCATGCGGCATTCTTCGCGGTAGCACCACCTTCGGCATGGCCACGTAGCAAGAGTAGATCATAAGCGGCTCTAAACTTAGGATGCTCAATGAATCTAAATGCCTTGGTGCCCTTGTTACGTTCGAACCTAAGTTGTAGCTGCCAAATATCTTTGGTCACAGTGCTAAAGCGGCGCGGTATGCTAATGGTGCGGCATTGCTGCTCCATGACATCACCCATGGCCGCAGTGTAAGCGTCATAGGTTGATAGACCGCTTTCTAGGGCGATATCGTCAGCACGCTGACTTAGTGGGTACCAAAGCAGCGCTGCATAGAAAAATGCTGGGGTAACCGGCTTGTCTTGTGCGACGCGCTCATCGGTACTTGTCATCATCTCTTGCAATAACTTAGCGGTTTCACCGCTTGGATATTCTTTTAACAGTGCTTCAACCTGAGGGAATAGCGGTTCAAATAGTCCAAACTCGCGCATCATATGGAAGTTTTCAAGTGCTTTCCCGGCGAAAAACAGCTTCAGTACTTCTTCATACATACGAGCAGCAGGAATATCTTTAAGCAATCGCGCTAAACCTTTAATCGGTTTTGCGGCATTCGCTTCAATGGTCATATCCAGCTTAGTCGCGAAACGCACTGCACGTAGCATACGCACAGGATCTTCACGATAGCGAGTCTCTGGGTCGCCAATTAAACGGATTGTACGAGACTCTAGATCTTGTAACCCACCGCCGTAGCTATGAATAGAGAAATCACTGATGTCGTAATATAGGGCGTTAACGGTAAAGTCACGACGCTCGGCGTCTTCATCGATACTGCCGTAGACGTTGTCGCGCAATAGACGGCCAGACTCATTGGTCTTAGAGATCTTCTCTTCGCTATCTACGTGATGGCCGCGTAAAGTCGCAACTTCAATCACATCGCGCCCAAAAACGATATGAGCGAGGCGGAAGCGACGACCAACTAAACGGCAGTTACGGAATAGTCGTTTAATCTCTTCAGGGGTGGCATTGGTAACAACGTCGAAGTCTTTCGGTTGTAAGCCCAATAAAATATCGCGTACACCACCGCCTACCAAGTAGGCTTTGAAGCCTGACTTGTGCAGTCTATAGAGTACTTTGATCGCATTGTCACTGATCTGTCTGCGAGAAATAGCGTGCGCATTTCTAGGCACGACCTCTAAACTAAGACCTGTCTGCGTGTTTTCTTCAGCTTTTGGAGTATCTTCAAATAGCTGTTTACAGAATTGGCTAATACGGCGAAAAATGGGACACCTCTGATTTGGATCTTAATTTGGGTAAAAACAAGTGGGCTATGATAACTCAATTAAAGCTTAATGAGTATACGATTGATCTCACGTATCAAGCAGTATTTCCGATTGTTTTGGCACCTTGGTCAAATCAAATTGACTCACGGCCTGTTCAATCATCTTACTGACATGAGACTCCATAGTCACCGAACGTTGGCCTAAGAAAGTTAAGGCCGCATTAATACTGGCTTGCGGGTGACAATTATCGATTGCAGCCGCATGGTTTTGCTTAGACAGTTTTCTGCCTTTTTCTGCACAGGCCAATGGCAAGTGTAGCCACTTGGGCACGGGTGCTTTTAGGATTTGATATAAGCTTTCTTGACGACAAGTTGGCTCAAGCAGATCGCATCCTCTTACCACTTCGCTAATTTGCTGATGAATATCATCGAGCACGACAGCGAGCTGATAAGCATATAACCCATCGCTACGCTTGATAATAAAGTCTTCTGCAGCAAAGCCTTTATCTACAGATACTCGTCCCATATGCAGGTCGACAAAATGATCGATTGCGTGCGGGTTACGAACTCTAATTGCGCCTTGGGTCAGTGGCTGTAATAGTGCGCCACATCGGCCATCGTAGCTTCCGCCCATGGTCTGGATCTGTTTGCGCGTACATTGACAATAATAAGCTTGGTTATCAGATAGTAACTGATCAATTTTAGCCTGATATACGTCAAGGCGTTGGCTCTGATAGAGCACGCTGTCATCCCACTCTAAGCCATAGGCTTCAAGGGTTTTCAAAATAGCACTGCTTGCGCCTGCGATCTCTCGTGGCGGGTCGATATCTTCGATACGAACCAACCATTTTCCGCCCATGGAGCGGGCACGCAAAAAACTGCCGAGGGCAGCAACCAATGAACCAAAATGAAGAGGACCAGATGGGGAAGGCGCAAAGCGGCCTATATAGGGAGTCGTATTAACCATTTACTGATAATAAAACAAAAGAGCGGAGCCTAAGCTCCGCACTTTAGGCAGAAATTAACCTGCCATTTGCTTTTCTTTGATCTCAGCAAGCGTTTTACAGTCAATACACTGATCGGCTGTTGGACGTGCTTCTAATCGACGAATACCGATTTCGATACCACAAGATTCGCAGAAGCCAAAATCGTCTTCTTCGATATGTTGCATTGTCTTTTCGATCTTCTTAATTAGCTTACGTTCTCTATCACGAGCGCGTAACTCTAAGCTGAACTCTTCTTCCTGAGCTGCACGGTCGACAGGATCTGGGAAATTAGCAGCTTCGTCTTGCATGTGATTAAGGGTACGATCAACTTCTTCGCGCAATTGGTTACGCCATGCTTCAAGAATCTTCTTAAAGTGACCCAATTGAGCCTCGTTCATGTACTCCTCACCTGGTTTTTCCTGGTAAGGATCTACACCTGCGATAGCGAGCACGCCAAGTTTTCTAGTGCCTTGAGGCATAACGCATCTCCTGTTAATCATTTGCGTTGTAGGGCGTCTTTAATAACGGCCGCTATCTATACCAGAAAGCTTTATACTAGGCAAATAATTTGTGTTAATCGGGGTCTATTCTTTGACTATGTCCGCTATTAAGAACAATTTCAACCCTATCTTTTGATTTAAAGCCTAACTGGGCAGGATTTAACCAAGCGTGCCTCTATAGGCGATGAGTCGGCTTTATAGGCGATAATCTCTACACCTTTTGCATGAGCCTCGCTAAGGAGTGCTGCATAACTTGGATCAATATGTGCGGCAGCTTGCACACAATTTATGCCCGAATGCTGAACAACAAATAGCAGGACTGCACGTTGTCCTTGCTCGACCATTTCCATCAGTTCCCTTAGATGTTTTTGTCCACGAGTGGTTACCGCATCGGGGAAGTATCCCAGCCCCTGTTCTAATAAGGTACAACTTTTGACTTCTATATAGCAGTTAGCTTTATCAGCGTCTTCGAGCAGAATGTCGATACGGCTATTTTCGCTGCCATATTTTACTTCTCGGCGCAGTGAGCCATAGCCTTGCAGTTCGGTGATGATGCCGTTGTTAATGGCTTCTTCTGCTAGCGCATTGGCACGGCCGGTATTGATCCCTATGATGTGGCCCTCTGGCGTCTGGGCTAGCTCCCAGGTACGGCTATATTTGCGCTTAGGATTATCAGACACCGAGAACCAGACTTTCTCACCAACAAATAAGCAGTTTCTCATCGAGCCTGTATTAGGGCAGTGAATCGTCACCTCTTCACCATTATCTAGCGTGATATCAGTTAAAAAGCGCTTATAGCGTTGCAGCAGCACACCACTTTCGAAAGCGGAACTAAATTCCATAAAGTCATCTTTATTTGATTTGTTTTGCGGTAGGTTAACAGAGTTTCAGCTTCAGTTGGCGGCGAATTGCTGTGGTTTTGTGCAGCAAAACCTAGCGGCTTTTATCTGTCTTTATATAGTGCCACTTGTTATCAGTGCTTGTTATCTCTCTAGTCTTTAGAAATCGGTAAGGATCCAGTAGACTGCTTGCACTAAAAATAGGCTAATTGACGATAACTCAAGCAACATAGCTGCAGTTATCGGAACATAGATTGATATAATAAGGACCTAGAATGACAGATTTAATGAAAGTCACCCTGACTCACGAAGCCGCTGCCGCCCATTGGGGGAAAGCCGATGTGACTTTTCAAGGGGATGTCGCTTCTATTCATTTAATAGAGGGAGACGTCCTGCTGCATGTACAGCAGGCGGCGCGTAAGTTAGAGCTTCAAGGGGTGACTAAGGTTGCCCTTACTGGTGAGTTATGGAGCTTAGATCTGCAATGGGCATTTGCCCAAGGGTTTGCCACCGCACTGACCACTCCTGTTATTCACTGGACGGGTGATGACGCTACTCAGGCCTTGCTAACCAGCCGCCTGGAAAGTGCCACTTTTGCGCGCCATCTCATTAATGAAACTCCTGAAAACTTATCGCCAGTGGCACTAGCGACTCAAGCGGCAAAGTGGCTAAGCGCTATCGGTGGTGACAAGGTTAGCTACCGGATTATTGAAGGCGAAGCGCTATTAGAGAAAAAGTGGATTGGTATTCATGCGGTTGGGCGTGGCAGTGAGCGTCCACCGGCATTGCTAGAGCTAGATTTTAATCCGTTAGGCTCTGATGCCGCAGTCTCCGTTGCCCTTGTTGGTAAAGGGATCACCTTTGACTCAGGCGGTTATAGCATTAAAGGCTCAGAAGGTATGCTGGGCATGAAGTGCGACATGGGTGGCGCTGCAACCGTGACGGCGGCGCTAGGTCTTGCGATGAAGTCTGGTCTCAATAAACGTGTAAAGCTGTTTTTATGCTGCGCAGAAAACTTGATTAGTGGCCACGCTTACAAGCTCGGAGATATTCTTAAATATAAAAATGGTGTCACTGTAGAAGTGGTTAACACCGATGCCGAAGGTCGTCTAGTGTTAGCCGATGGTTTACAAGCGGCATCTGAAACCGGGGCACCGTTGATCATCGACGCCGCGACACTTACAGGCGCCGCGGTTATGGCGGTAGGCACTAACTATAATGCGATTTTCTCACCAAAGGCTGAAGTGCTAGCATTGGCACAGCAAAAAGCATTGGCTGTGGGGGAACGTGTATGGCCACTGCCGCTAGACCCTTGGCATAAAGATAATTGCCCAAGTGCATACGCTGATACCGCAAATAGTCGTCCCATGAAAGGCGGCGGAGCGGGCGGTGCATCAAATGCTGCTGGTTTCTTATGGCGCTTCGTTGCACCAGAAGCCAACTGGTTGCATATCGATTTAGCTTCGGCGTTTTCAGATACGGGGGATGCCTTATGGTCAGCGGGTGCGACGACCCACGGCGTATTAACCATTGCAGGCCTATTAGAAGACTAATCGCTACGGCATGAGTCACTGTAAACCCTGCATTTTGTAGGGTTTTTATTTACAGACGCCATCGATGGACGCTCGAGTAGCCCGAGCAAACAGCCTTTGCTAAAACCTCATTATTGTTGCACTATTGTTACTTTATTATTGGTTACCACTAGCAAAGGCTCCTCTGCATATGAAGCTCACTTTTAGTGAATTCTCTATCGACAGTGAAACTTTTGAATTGCATGTCGGCAATCAAAGCGTTGCTATCGATGAACGAAATGTCACTCTGTTGCTTATCTTGGCGCAGTCCTACCCTGAACACTGCAGTAAACAAGACTGTTTAAGCCAGATCTGGCAAGAGACTGTCGTTTCGGATATGTCTTTATCTAAGCTTGTGTCCGATACTCGAAAACTCTTTAATCAAGCAGGCTATCAAGGCCCGCTTATTCAAACGGTTCATGGCCGCGGTTATCGCTTAGAGCATGTGCTGGGTAAGCAACTTGTGGCGCCGGTTCCGTTAGAACTGCAAAACCAAGCGCAAGAATCTGATGCCGCTCAAGGAACAGTTGAGCCTGAAAAGAGCGCCCAGTCAGCTGAGCCTCCTTTGCAGCAAAAAACGCAAACCTCCAATCAATCTGCCTGGTGGGAAAACCTTGCTAAAGCGCTGATCGCGTTATTGTTGGTGATCGGTCTGATATTTCAGTTTTGGCATGCGAGTAGTCCAAGTCATCAGCATGTTAGCGGTTCAAGTCACGAGCATGTTGACGGTTTAAATCATGATAAAGCCCCCGCAAGGCAGTTGGCTTACAGCGAGCTAAATGGGGCGACTGGCCGAATACTGTGGGTCGATGATCACCCGGAAAATAACTTGGTAGAAAAAGCCTTTTTTGAGCAAAAGGGGATTGGAGTTTATAGCACGGTGACCTCAGAAGAAGCTTTGATGCTGTTATCTATGTATCACTATCAAGCGGTGATCTCGGACATGGGACGTCACGGCGACTCGTTAGCGGGGCTCAAGTTATTGCAATCCATTAGGGCGAGTGGCAACAAGACTCCATTTTATCTATACACCTATGTCGAGTCGGCGGGGGTTGTAGATGCGATCGATGAAAGTGGCGGACAGGCCGTGGTGCTCGATTCTGAATCGCTCTATAAGTTGGTATTGAGCCACGTTGAACAGAAATAAATGGCTAAACGATTCAAATTCAAAACTTTTCAAACAATTTCAAATTTTCTCAGTAGGTAATTGAGAGAAGCTATGATACCTATAGATTTAACAGGTTGTTAACTTGCTGTTTAGTGATGCAGCAAGGGGACAGGGCTCTTATTACTGACTAGTTAAGTTAAAAGATCTTAATTAAGAGTGCTCTGTTGTTACAAAGGTTCTTCGATTAGCCACCTAGAGAGAGGTGGCCTTTTTTTGTCTGTTTTTCGCCTGTTTTTAGCCGAACAAACTCTGGAAGTTAATCGCTAAAGCCGTCTTGAATAAACAGATGCTTAGTCTGATTAAAGTTGCTCTCAATGCAATTAACAAAATCGATGGCGTATTGAGCGTTGTCTAATCTGAACTTGGCGATTTTGGCAATTTCATACTCATTCATCACGATATTCATCGCTTCTTGAGTCCACTCCGCTTCACCAGTGCCAATTTTCACTTCTGGTGGATCGTAGTGAGTCACCATCCAGTTTTGTAGCGCTTCGGCATCTATCTCACCTAGCTTCCAAGAAGTCAGTAAGGCAAGTAGTTGTGCTTTAGTTATTTCGGTCGTTTCCATGGTTATCTCAAATAGCTAGAACTTAATGCTACATAGGGTAGCTCAGATTGAATCGATGACAAAGGCTTAAGCGAGTTGCCAACAGTGAAGTGTTGGATATTCGACCCCATTAAGGCCGGAATATGACTCAAACAGCTGCAGTTGCGACGGGGCTAGGATTAAGGGCGGGTAGTCGACTCCTCTTACTTCTGCCTTAGTCTTGCGTGCAAGCGTGATATGGGGGTTATAGTGATACTCGCTGCAATGTAAGCCAAGTTCTGCTGCAATGCACTGCGCATCCTGTGCGAATTGGCGTAAGCCTGGATCGGTCGCATCACCTCTAAGACAGAGAATTTTTGGCTTTTCCCAATGACTTAAGCTATCGAGCATAACGCTAAACTTAGGTCGACTCATCTTATCGACACTATCGATAATGGCATTTATTTGAGCTGGGGTGGCGGCACCTAAAAAGGCGAGTGTCATATGCAGGTTAGCACTAGGTACTAAGCGGACGCTATTGGGAAGTTGGCCCTGAATCGCGATGATGCTCTGGGTTTGAAGACTATCGAGAGAGAAACCTAAGAAGACACGCTTAGTTTGGCTCTTTGTATTGTTAGGCATCCAAGGTTTCCTGAATTTTTAATGCTGCGATAATACTAGCAGTTTAGTCTATAGCCCCTTTTAGAGTACACTAGTGGGCAATCAGAACCAGTCCATTCGTGTTGCTCTTCGTTGACGCTACCAAGTTTATTTAGGTTTATCACTGAGTACATGAATTTGAACATAACGGTAACAGACCCTCTCGTGACCTCATTACCTATACATGCACTGCTACAACCACTGCGTGACGCTTTTAAGTGTCAGCAGCAGGTGATCCTCGAAGCGCCAACGGGTGCCGGAAAGTCGACCGCTCTGCCGCTTGATATGCTCGATTGGTCAGAGATAAGCGGTAAGATTTTGATGCTAGAGCCTAGGCGAGTCGCTGCGCGTAATGTAGCGCAGTTTATTGCCAAACAGCGGGGCTGCGAATTAGGCAAAGAGGTGGGCTATCGAGTCAAAGGTGACTCGCGGGTCAGTGCCAATACGCGTTTAGAGATAGTTACCGAGGGTATTCTTACCCGTATGATCCAGCAAGATCCTGAATTATCGGGGATCGAGATGGTGATTTTCGATGAGATCCATGAGCGGCACCTCACAACAGATCTCGGCTTGGCGCTGGCGCTAGAGATCCAGGCGAGCTTTCGCGAAGACCTAAAGATCCTCGCCATGTCTGCGACCCTGTCTGGCTTACCTCTGTCTGAGTTAATGCCAGAAGCCACGTTATTAAAGAGTGAAGGCCGCAGCTTTGCTGTTGAGCATAGTTATAGCAGCGTCCCCAACCAGGGGCACTGGCTCGAACATATGGCCAAGGTGATCATCAATAGTCTTGATCAACACTCACAGGGGTCTTTGTTGGCTTTTTTACCTGGTCAGGGCGAGATCAACCGTTTACACACCATGTTGAGCGCACGTTTAGACTCAAAGACGTCTATTATCTGCCCGCTCTATGGCAGTCTGAGCGCTAAGGCACAAGACTTGGCGATAGCTCCCGCGCCAAGTGGCATGCGAAAAGTGGTACTCGCTACTAACGTCGCCGAGTCGAGTCTGACTATTGAGGGGATTACTCAGGTTATCGATTCTGGTTATAAGCGTCAGGCACGTTTTAACCCTAAAACGGGTGTCACTCGTTTATCGTTAAAAAGAATTAGCCAAGCATCGGCAGCGCAGCGTGCGGGTCGAGCAGGTCGTCTTATGGCGGGTTTCTGTACTCGATTATGGAGCCAAGAGGAGCATGGGCGGTTATTAAAGGCCGACGAGCCTGAGATTGTGCATAGTGATCTACTGTCAATGGTACTCGATGCAGCCTATTGGGGAGTTAAATCCTTGAGCGAGCTACCTATGCTTACCGAGCCATCGGCGGTAAATGAAAATGTAAGTTGGCACTTACTTCATACTATGGGGATGGTTAACGATTCACGGCTGATCACTCGCCACGGCCGCGCTGCGCACCAGCTCGGGTGTAACCCGAGACTGGCGCACATGTTATTGCTTGCTAAGCAGCAAGCCAAGCAACAACAAGATATTCATTTAGCCGTACTGGCCTGTATTTTAGCGGCGACCCTTGAGTCGCGTAGTCGTAGCCGGCAAGGTGCGGATATTAGCCGTTACCTAAATGAAGCCATTCAAGGCGAGACACGCCAGCAGATCCGAAATTGGGTTAGCACGCTAAATCTGGCCGCATTAGGCAATATCGAACTTAGCGATGCGGTGCGCCATGCCAGCAATGATAATATCGCCATGTTACTGGCTTTTGCATTTCCTGACCGAATCGCCAAGGCCCGTGGGGTAAGCGGCTATCAATTGGCCAATGGCAGTGGTGTCGAACTGGCCAATGACGATGCACTAGCGGGAGCGAGTTGGTTAGTGGTTGCTGACCTTCAAGAAACAGAAGGCCGCAGTCAGGGCAAGGTGTATCTTGCTGCATCGCTGAATGAGCAATTATTTGATGCACAGTTAGCCGGATTGGTTGATAGCATAGAGTATTGCGGCTGGGACGATGTTAAAGGCCGTTTTTACGCTGAAAAACAGCGTAAAGTTGGCCAGATCTTATTAACCAAAGAGGCGATAAAAGTCGTCGATAAACGTTTAATCAAGGGCGCTATATTAGAGCAGATAAGCTTAAAGGGCTTAGCATTAGTTAATTTCGACAGTAAATGCCAGCGACTGCAAAATCGTGTCGCCTTAGCCAAACAATACTGCCCAGAACATGCGTGGCCAGCTCTCGATAATGACTCACTGCTCAATACCCTTGATACCTGGCTCGCCCCTTACTTGGATGACGTGCGCAGTTTGGCACAATTACAGCAAATAGATTGTTATACTCTGCTGCTTAATTTATTACCTTGGGAGTTGCAGCAGCAACTTGAGGCGTTACTTCCAAGAAGCTGGCCAATGGCGACGGGGACTCAAGTTAGAATCGATTATGATACTAACGGCCGCGCATTGTTGAGCGTAAGACTACAAGAAGCATTGGGCATGGCACAAAGCCCAGTACTTGCACAGGGCAAACTCATCGTGACGATGGAGTTGTTGTCCCCCGCGCATAGGCCGTTAGCGTTAACCGCCGATCTTGCGAGTTTTTGGCAAGGCCCCTATGAGCATGTTAAGAAAGAGATGAAGGGAAGGTATCCGAAGCATTTATGGCCAGATGATCCCGCCAATACCCAACCGACCAAATTTACTAAAAAGAAGACGTTTAGCTCGCAATAAGCTTGAGCACGTCGCGGACCGATAATGACAGATAAAGTTACACCTAAAACAGGCGCTAAAAGAGCGCCAGCGAAGAAGAGAATTGCCGCTAAAAAACCGCGAGCTAAAAAGTCAGCTCCAAAGAAAGCGGGTGTGAGTTGGGGCAAGAAGCTCTGGTCGATCAGCTGGAAACTGGGCTTAGTTTTAGCTGTGGCTATTGCTTCCTATGGGATCTACCTCGACCAAATTATTGCTCGAAAATTTGAGGGGCAAAAGTGGCATCTACCGGCACAGGTGTTTAGCCGCTCGATGGCACTTTATCCTGGTGCTGCGGTGAGCCATGGCCAGTTGATGTCAGAACTTAAGTTGCTTGGCTATCGTAAGGTGGCTAACCCGCGTCAAGTCGGTGAATTTTCAGCATCTAAGACTAAAATCGATCTATGGCGTCGACCATTTTTGCACCCTCAAGGGGATCAAGCCGAGCAGAGGGTGATGATCACCTTCGACAGTAACGGTGTGGTGTCGGTCGCCCGTAGCAGCGATAAGCGCCAGTTAGCCGTGTTCCATCTTGAGCCGGTACTGCTGGACAGAATTATTACCGGTGACGGTGAAGATAGGCTGTTTGTGGCGACCGATAAGATCCCTAAGCCTATCGTTAATGCGCTTATCTTAGTTGAAGACCGCAGTTTCTATGAGCATCACGGCGTTAATCCGTTTGCCATTATTCGTGCCGCTATGGTGAATATCAGCGCGGGACGTACTGTACAAGGTGGCTCGACCCTGACTCAGCAGCTGGCGAAGAACTTCTTCCTATCCAGTGAACGCTCGCTTAGCCGCAAGCTTCGCGAAGCGCTGATGGCGATCATTATCGATTTTCGTTATGAGAAAGATGAGATCTTAGAAGCCTATCTTAATGAAGTGTATATGGGGCAAGATAAAGCCCGTGGCGTGCACGGTATGGGCTTAGCTTCGCAGTTTTATTTTGGTCGCCCAATTGCTGAGCTAACGGTGCCGCAGCAGGCATTTTTGGTGGCGGTCATTAAGGGGCCTTCTTATTACAACCCGTGGCGTTACCCTGAGCGTGCACAGAAGCGACGCGACTTAGTATTGCGTTTGCTGATGGAAGCGGGCGACCTGAATGTAACCCAGTATCAAGCGGCGGTAGAGTCTCCTCTGGGGCTTCGATTAGCCAACAAGTCAGTGCATCAAAAGCTGCCTGCGTTCTTCTCTGTGGTTAAGCATGAACTTGCTAACCGTTATGGCGATGCTCTGTTGCAGGAATCTGGAATAAAGGTCTACACCACACTGGATCCTATGGCGCAAGAGGCCGCTGAAAAAGCGGTTGAACAGACCCTTAAGCAGCTAGGGAAAAACGATAAAAGCCTGCAAGTGGGCATGGTACTGACCGATAAATATTCGGCGGGCATTGCCGCTATGGTGGGCGATAAGGTACCAAGCTATAAAGGCTTTAACCGCGCGGTAGAAATTCGCAGACCTATAGGCTCATTAATCAAGCCATTTGTCTATGCCACGGCCTTGAGTGATGGCAAGCAATACAATTTGATGTCGCCTCTAAAAGATCAACCTATTACGCTGAAAAATGGCCAAGGCAAGACTTGGTCACCACAGAACGTCGATAAAAAGTTCCGTGATCAAGTGCCACTGTTAACGGCCTTTAAAAAATCGATGAACGTGCCGACGGTTAACCTTGGGATGGCGATTGGTGTGAGTAGTGTGGCAACAACGCTAGATAAAGCAGGCTGGAAGGATAAGATCCCTGAATATCCCTCTATGCTACTTGGCGCGGTGAATGGTTCGCCATTAATGGTCGCACAGGTATTCCAAACCATTGCCGATGATGGACGCTATCGCCACTTAAATTCGGTGACGACAGTATTGAATGCCGAAAACCAACCGCTGGCAGCCTCTAGGCCGCAAGCGGTACAGGGTATTCCTGCTGCCAGTAACTACTTGGTTAAATATGCCATGACCCAAGTTGTAGAGTCGGGTACGGCGAGACGTTTGGGCAGTGCATTCCCCTATGTAACTTTAGCGGGTAAGACCGGTACCAGTAACGACTCGCGCGACTCTTGGTTTGCCGGTTTCGATGAGCGAAACGTGGCCGCTATTTGGGTTGGCCGAGATGATAACGGCAAGACGGGGCTATACGGTAGTAGCGGCGCGATGGCGGTGTATCAGGCCTTCTTAAATAACCGTGCGCCATTGAGCTTACGTATGGCGCCTGTCGATGGCGTGGTTCAAGGTTACTTTGAACGCAATACGGGTAAGGCGGAAGAGCCACAATGCGCCAATGTGGTAAAGGTGCCTGCGCTGAGAGAAAGCTATCAGCCAGTGGCTAACTGCGGTGAGCCACTGCCTTGGTGGAAGAAACTGATAGGTGGCTAAGCCCTTTATTGCCGATAATTTCGAGCCACCAAGGTGTTTTGAATCAACATACTTTCACTTCAGAGTATTAGAAGATCAAGTGGCAGCGTTAGACTTTGACGCTGTCATGTCGAGCCAGCAACGACTACAGGGCATTTTTGGCCCAGCATCAGATTGGCCTCGAAGTGATATGACTTTCGCTGAGAATAGCTTGAGCTTGCAAGTTCATCAGCAGGAGTTTTATTTAGGTAAAGCTTTTGCTTACTCAGTGCTTAATAAATCAAAAGACAAATGCTTGGGCTCTATATACATAGATCCAAGCCAGTCTGCTCACTATGATTGCGACGTTCACCTTTGGATTCGAGACGACAGTATCGAGTTAGATGAACTGCTGTATCAAACCGTTATTGATTGGCTGGCAGAGAGTTGGCCTTTCGCTAAAGTGGCATTTCCTGGAAGAGCTATCTCATGGGAACTGTGGCATAAAGAGCTAAACTCGCTGCGAAACTCTTAATAAACAGAAGCTTCGCAGCCAACATTATTTAATGCATTGTGGATTAATGCACAGTGGCTTAATACATTCTGGCTTATAAAATGGCCACAGCGTAAATAGATTAAAGGGTATTAGTGAACCGCCAGTGTTGCTCGGCGTGCTTGCAGTAAAAAGAACAGCGGCACTAAAGCCAGTAGTACCAATAGGGTTGCCCAGGTGCCATTTTGAACGACGCCATATTGCGCCGCAACGATACTGCCAAGCAGGGCGCCGCTACCAATCCCCACGTTAAATAGACCCGAGTAGATAGCCATTGCCACATCGGTGGCATCGGGTGCGAGTTTTAACGCCTTAGATTGCAGCGACAGACACATCAACATCATACCAGTGCCCCATAAAATACACAGTGGCAGCAATAGCCATATTTGGCTCGCGATAAACGGTAATATCGCCATGCAAGTGCCGAGCGATGCTATCGCGATCATCAGCAACTGTTGAGCATTACGCGCCTGATAGCGACTAAATAGCGCACTACCAATTAAGCCTGCCCCACCAAAAGTCAGCAAGATCATGGTGGTGATATTCGCCGAGTAACCAAAATGCTCTTGCAGCAGTGGCTCCAGATAAGTGTAAACACTGTAGTGAGCGGTAACGAGGGTCATGGTTAACAGATACAACCAGAGCAGGGCTTTGTTACGTGCTAATGCGGGCAGGCTGCGCCAACTGCCGCCATGGGTCGCGGGTAAATTAGGAAGACCGCGCCACAGCAGTAACATCATGGCGAATGTGAGCAAGCCGATTAAGGCAAAAATGCTACGCCAACCGATTAATTGGCCTATTACTCGTCCGAGTGGAATGCCCAATACCAGCGCTAGTACGCAGCCAGTAGCGAAGATACTTAAGGCTTTGGCGCCTTGTCCCTCAGGGGCTAACCGTACGACTAAAGCAGGGGCGATCGCCCAAAATAATGCGTGCGTTAAGGCGATACCGATGCGGCCCGATAGTAGAATGTCGTAACTCGGCGCCCAGACGCAGATCCCATGGCTGATGATGAACACCGCCATTATTCCTAACAGCAGCTTTTTACGCTCAAAGCGGGCAAACAATAGCACTGCAGGCAGAGATGCCAGCGCAACTACGGCGGCATACACGGTAAGCATGGGACCCACAGCGACGGCGCTCATATTAAAGCTTTGGCCGAGGGCGGCTAAGATGCCTACCGGGACAAATTCAGTTGAGACAAAAACGAAGGCGGTCAGAGCCAGTAACCATACTGGTGCCCAATTGAGAAGGCGCTGTTTCATCGGGTCTGGTTTCATTGGGTCTAAATCAAAATTGAAAGGGCGGCAAGTCTACGCCCAAACGAGATTTTTGGCGAGAGTGGAGGTGAAGGTGCAGGTTGTGGGATGTGCGATTTGTGAGCAGCGCAGCAGTTTTGTCTTAGTTGTTATGCTTCAGTTTTTTAGGTCCTAAAAGCTAAAAGCCCTAGAGCGCTCGTACACTCGCTGCGAGTACGCTGTGCGGCTAGAGCGGACTTCGTCCTGCTATACGGTCAAGAGCCTGCAGTTGTTTTTGATGTAGGTTTGGCTTTAGCCCATCAGCAATGACTGCATAAATGCCGACCTACATTAAAATAAGATTCTAGGAAAAGCAGGTACTAGAATAAAGAAAGGCAAAAGTGTTACCAATTGGATTGGATAGATATGGTTTTGTTTATCCGGCTTTCTTCGTCTTTGTTTTTATCGGCTCTTATCCGGTCTTTCTCGGCTTAGCCTATATCGTCTTTGCTTTTCCTCGGACCTAGAACCTAGGTCCTTCTTTTAATTTTTAAAACCTCTTCAATAAGAAATAGCGCTCTGGACTTTTTGCTGTGCTTGGCACAGTACCGATAATTTCAAAGCCGAGTTTTTGATAAAAAACCGGTGCCTGAAAGGAGAGGGTATCGAGTTGTGCCATGGTGCAGCCTCGCTGCTTGGCTTCAACTTCGGCTCGCTGCATAAGATCGCGACCAAGTCCTGTGCCTCGGGCGCTTTCATCGACCCACACCACGTTAATCAAGAAGTTGTCATAGATAGTGCACCCCGCGACACCGCCAATCAACTTGCCACTGGCATTATTATCACCATCATGAGCCACAACCGCTAGCGGCTTGGAGGATTCAGGTCCCATATGGGCAAAGTTATGCTGCCGAACGCCATCGACCAAGGCATCAAAGATTGCGGGAGCCTCTTCGTGGAGCACGTCTATGTTCATCTTAACATCCATTTTTATTGTTTTAGTTTGGCTCTGCTTTTTGATGTAGGTTGGGCTTTAGCCCATCAAGAATGACGGCATAAATGCCGACCTACAATTAAAGAAGGCTCTAGGAAAAGCAGGTACTAGGATAAAGAAAGGCAAAAGTGTTACCAATTGAAATAGATAGATATGGTTTTGCTTTCCGGCTTGTGTCGTCTTAGCCTCTATCGACTCTTATCTGGCCTTTCCCGTCTTAGCTTGAACCTTGCTTTTCCTAGAACTTAGAACCTAGAACCAGCTTTGTTCTATCGCGGTTGAAAAAACAGAAGAATAATCAGCTAAAATAGCGCGATGACCCGCAGTAAACATCGCAAATGATGCATCAGTAGGCACTGTTGGTTCGCTGCTAGTGACATTGACGATTAATTCGGGAAATAACACTGTGTTGGCTACATTAATCAAATCTTGCGCTTGAGTTAATGAGTAATCATCATTACTTATTGAAGCTGCTGAAATATTTGATAGCTCAGAATCAGATACACGAATTGTCACAGAAAAATTAGCGAGTGTTGCAATTGACTCTTTGGCATCATTTACCAAATCAGCGGTAGCAAAATCAGAGGGTTCCTGCCATGTGTACTGATAACCATCATTGAACTGGTAAGCTCGGCTATTTTCAAATTCAATATTGGCAGTGGCACCGTCTGCGGGAAGATGAAAAATAACTCGGCTGGCAACCGTGCTTTTGGCGTAATTATTTTTCTGAATAACATCGTTGTAAGCGTATTCAATTCTGACTTCTTGTTGACTTGTTTCAACATTAAGTTCGGTGATGCATTTAACGCTAATCTTATTTGTCGCTGTACATAAACGGGTTATGGTGTCATCAGATAAGCCGAGTTGTAGCGCATCACTTCTGAAGTTTTTATCGACGATCACTTCATCACCATCGTCAGGGTGCAATATATTGTCGATATATTCACAGCCACTGATGTTAAGACATAACAAACTAGTCACGAGGATTTTGACTTTAAAATTCATTAATTACTCTGCCATTGATAAAGCGATTGGTAACTATAATTTAGCACTGTTTTTATTGATAAGAGTAGTGATATTTACTCTGATATAGCATTAGCATATCCTTGTGTAAGCGGCGGTGGTGCAACAGAGAGCATGCTTGAGAACTGAAGTTATATTGTGCCGTTATATGGCATGGTTTTACTCGAAGTCGCTCAGGTTAATTTCCGTATTTTGTTATTGTTTTGGCTTTACTCTATCTTACTAAAATCTAAAAAGCCTAGGGCGCTCGTATACTCGCTGCGAGGACGCTTCGCGGCTAGAGCTGACTGCGTCCAGCTATACCGTCAAGAGCCTGTAACTATTTTTGATGTAGGTTGGGCTTTAGCCCATCACAGATGACCAATTAACTATAACCAATTAACTATGACCTATTAATTGAACTAGATATGGTTTTGCTTTTCTGGCTTGTGTCGTCTTAGCCTCTATCGGCTCTTATCCGGCCTTTCCCGTCTTGGCTTTTTCTCGCACCTAGAACTTAGAACCTTCTTTGCTTCCCACCAAGTGACAAAAGGTGAGCTTAATGCTCACCTTTTTGTTTGGATTAAAATGTATATGTATAGCCTACTGACACGGTCAACGGCTTGCCAACAAAGTTGGAACCATGGACTTTTGAGGTGACATATTTTTCGTCGAATAGGTTTTCAGCGGTGAGGTAAAGCTCCTGCGATTCGCTGATGAAATAACGGGCAGATAAGTCGACAATGGTTTTCGCTTTGATTAGATCCTCTTGCGCAATTTCACCTTGGCCAGCTTTGGTGCGTATATCATCGCTGTAGCGGGCTGCAACAGTAAGCTCCCAGCTGTCGACTTTGACACCAGCTGAAGCAAACAACATATTTTCAGCGATATAGGGAAGTTTATCTCCTTTCGTTACATCACCCCATGGGTCGAAATCAGACTTAAAGCTATTAGCAAACTCGGCATCTGTGTAGGTATAGGCAAGCTTCACTGGAAAGCTGATATCGTTTTGAGTGTTAAAGCTATAATCTAGGCTAAACTCCAATCCCTTAACATCGACTTCGCCACCATTGTATTGGTTACCAATATTGTCATCATCACAACCGATAGATGCCGTACATTCACCATGCATATTGCTGTAATCACTGTAGAAGAAGATCGCCTCTGAACTAAGCTCGCCAGCGTTATAGCGGGCGCCGGCCTCATAGTTCCAACTCTGCTCCTCTTTTTTATCGGAATTACCGGGAGAAGCAGGCGCAAACCCCTTCTGAACGCCAGCTAGCACTAAGAACTCGCTGTTTATCTGGTAGGTTGCCGAGAGTGAAGGTAAGGTTGCCGAGAAACTATTGTCGATATCTTTGCTTGGCTGACCGTCACGTCCTGGGTTCTCTTTACCCCAGTCGGTACGATTGGTCTTAACATCTTCGTAGCGAACTCCTGCAGTAATGTTGAAATCCCCTAGCTGGATCTTGTCCTGAACGTAAAGCGCCAAGGCTTTTGCGCTATCTACGCGGTTAGAGTCACTGCCGGGGATACCACTCTCGGTTAATGTCATCACCTGATTCGAGTCTAGATTATAATGGTCGGCCCACTGGAATCTATCCATCTCATCTTCATGATAGCGAGCGCCAAAGGCCAGATCATGGCTATCGAGATACCAGTTAAGTTCAGTCTGGATCCCCTGTGAAATATAGCTACGGTTATTCGCCTTAACGCGTACATCCATTGGCGCCGTTGATGGATTTTTATCAAATGCAGAGGCCGCTTCGATGCCACCTTTATTGAGTTTAAGCCCGTCGACTTGATCGGCTTTATACCAGTTGCGGGCAAAATCGTTGTAATAGGCTGTGGTTCCTAGGGTAAGGTTGTTGCTAAAGTCGATAATATGGTTGATCTGCAACTGCTTATGTTCGGTGTTCATCACATCTTTTTGCGAGGCCGAGTAACGAGCATAGGGTGTCGTTTCGAAATCGCTATCTGTTAATCCCATGTAAGTTTCATTTGAAACCTCATCTGAATATTTCAGCTTAAACTCTAGCACCTGCGCATATTTGGCATCGTCTGCGGAGCGAATGCTCACTTTTGCCAGTGCATCATTCTTCTCAAAGCCGGTGTCGCCACCGACTCCGTTGATATGTTTAAAGCCATCGGCTTGATAGCGATAGAAGTCTACTACCGCACCGACTCGTTCTCCCTGACCACCGGCATAGGCATGGAGCTTTCCGAAGCCATCTTGGCCTGCAGCAACATCGAGTTTGCCTGCTAGCTCCTCCTCTGGGATCTGACGAGAGAGCATATTGATCACGCCCCCTGTGGTTCTTGGTCCATATTTAACGGTCGAGCTACCTTTTAGAATTTCGATTGATTGCATTCTGCCAGGCGTTGGAAAGTAATAGGCGGCGGGGGAGGCATAGGGGGCTGGCGCCGCTAAGACACCATCTTCCATAATGCTAATTTTTTCAGAGCGGTTTTGTCCTGTGCCACGCATACCAATATTCGGTCTTAACCCGTAGCCATCCTCTTCCTGAATATACACGCCTGGGATACTCGCGAGTGTGCGCATGATATCTGTGTATTTGAAGGTATCTAGCTCGGCTTGATTGATCTTATATGCACTACCAGGAACGGTATTGAGTGGGTTTTGCTTACCAAAGATACTTATCTGCTCCATGGTCGCCTGAGAGTCTGACTCCTGTGCCATTATTTGAGGCGAAAGCGCAGTGAGCAGTGCAGTTGAAAGTAAACTTAAAGATAGCGTTTTACGGTGTGACATAGAAACTCCCAATTGGGTATAGGCTTCGAATAATTTCTCGGAATCTTAATGCTATTCATTCTCATTTTCAACAAGATCTTAGCCTTCGATGCTTGAAATTAACTTAATGGTGTAAATCTTTACATTTGTTAACGCTCAACTATGTCAAAGACCACGATGGGGGAGTAAGTCATCGGGTGAGTCAAAATCAAATCTTGGTATACACTGTCGAGTCATTTTTATGGCTAATTAGATGTTTGAGTGAATATGTTTTTAAGTTCTTATTTTCAAAAAGAAAATCAATCTGTATCCATCACTCCTCAGCAGGCGAGTGATTTTGCCAAAATCGTTGCGCAAGATTTCAACCCGATCCACGATGTAGCCGCTAAGCGTTTTTGTGTGCCAGGAGATCTGCTTTTTGCCTTAGTATTGAATGAATATGGCTTAAGCCAGAAAATGACCTTTAACTTTGCCGGTATGGTGGGTGATGGTGTCAAACTGCAGTTTCCAGATGCGGTAAAAGAAGACTTTGATATTCGAGATGACAAAGATAAGTGCTATCTCAAAGTACATAGCAGTGGTGATGTACGTCATTGCGAGACCCAGATAGAGTCTTTTATTCGTAAATATGTGGCGTTCTCTGGGCTGAACTTCATGCACATTCTGGTGCCGATGATGAAACAACATCAGATGATGATTAATCCAGCTCGCCCTTTGGTGATCTACGAGAGCATGTCGTTTGACTTAACCACGCTCGATTTTACCGAGGTGAGCCTGAAACTGGTTAAGCAAGAGCTTGAGATCGAAGGCAAGCGCGGTGATGTGACCCTAACCTTTGAGCTACTCAGCGGTGATGCCGTCGTGGGCACTGGTGTCAAAACGCTAGTGATGAGCGGACTGCGTCCATATGAAGATGAGCCTGCGCAGCAGATGTTTGATGCCTATGAGGGGCGCAGAATCGCATTCTCTTAAACACTGTCACTACAGTTAATTCTAGTTAAAGCCACTTAACGCAATTTTGCTTAAGTGGCTTTTTAGTTTTAAGTGCCAGATTTTGAGATTTGGATTTTAGAACGAAATTGCACCAACTTGAGTTAAAAGCGTGCAAATAAATGGCTAGTGTTAAAAATGTGACTAAGCTCACTTGCTGCAAGCGCGCCGAGGGCGCATTCTATCTGTCCCTATCGCTTGCTGACCCTAATGGTGAGACAAGGATTGGGATCCGTTCGGATGAAGGTAGCAGGAGAGTGGGGAGTAACCCCACACCGACGAGGCAACTTTGTTATTGCTAACGCGTTAACAAAGCACTCTTTCAGGTGCCACATGGTGGTGAGGACTGTTACTGGACGAGCCTCTGGAGAGACTGTGAGCAGATAAGTGTTCGTAAGCTTAATTGTCACACAGCGCCGAAGGCGAAAGTGCAAACTCTATCATTGAGTTTACGCGAAACGCTCAGGCAAAAGGACAGAGGAGAGGATGACTGTGTTAGTTATTATTAACTACATAAAGTCACTGTCGTTTGTCGCTGCGCCTTTTTCTGCCTAAATCACGTTTAGTGAAGCTAGGTGGACTCTATCGCTCGTTGCATACGTCAGTGATCTGCAACAGCCATTTCTTTTCCTCCTCCGATTATTAATAACTCTTAATTAGAGAGTTTTGTTGTTTAATACTCGAGGAATACCATGAATTTTCACGCGCTTTTAGCCGATATCAATGCCATTGTCTGGGGACCTATCACCCTATGCTTATTGGTTGGAACCGGCCTCTATCTCACTGTTCGACTGAAATTGATCCAAGTCTTCAAATTACCTATGGCACTGGGTTTACTGTTTAAACCCGCAATTGGCAAAGGTGACTTGTCCTCCTTTGCTGCGCTATGTACCGCGCTGTCGGCAACCATTGGTACCGGTAATATTGTGGGTGTCGCCACCGCGATTAAAATTGGTGGTCCAGGGGCACTATTTTGGATGTGGTTAGCGGCCTTTTTTGGCATGGCAACCAAGTATGCCGAATGTATGCTAGCGGTAAAGTACCGCACCACTGACGCTCGCGGTAATATTGCCGGCGGCCCTATGTATTATATCGAACGCGGTCTAGGCCTTAAGTGGTTGGCTAAAATCTTCGCCATCTTCGGTGTCGGTGTCGCATTTTTCGGTATTGGTACCTTTGCTCAGGTCAATGCCATTAGTGATGCCATGACGATTGCCTTTGAAATTCCAGCTTGGGTCACCGCCGTGGTGCTAACTCTTATGGTTGCAGCGGTAACACTGGGCGGCGTTAAACGCATCGCTAACGTGGCGCAAAAACTCGTTCCTAGCATGGCAATCGGTTACGTATTAGCCTGTATGTGGGTACTGTTTACCTTTAGTGATCAGATCATTCCAGCGTTTGAGTTGGTTATTCATTCAGCCTTTACACCTATCTCTGCCGCGGGTGGTTTCTTAGGTGCGACGGTTGCTCAAGCGTTGCAAATTGGTATTGCTCGCGGTGTGTTCTCCAATGAGTCGGGCCTAGGCAGCGCGCCCATTGCCGCTGCAGCGGCTAAGACTAACGAACCGGTTGAGCAAGGTCTTGTGAGCATGACGGGAACCTTCTTCGATACTATCTTGATCTGTACCATGACAGGTTTAGTGCTGATTATTACCGGCGTTTGGAGTGGGGATACCGCAGGTGCGGCCATGACCAGCGCGGCATTTGCGGCGAGTGGTTCAGTGGTTGTAGGTCAATATGTGGTGACCATCGCCTTGGTTTGTTTCGCCTTTACCACTATTTTAGGTTGGAACTACTACGGCGAGCGCTGCTGGTATTATCTAACGGGTAGCCGTCTTGGTGAGAAGGGAGTCAAAATCTATCAATTTACCTTCTTAGGGTTAATCGCTGGTGGCGCCTTTATTCATCTGGATTTTATCTGGATGTTAGCCGATACCGTTAACGGTCTAATGGCTATTCCTAACCTGATTGCACTTATTGGTCTAAGGCATGTGATCTTAAAAGAGACCCGCAAATATTTTGCTAAGCAGCAAGTGTTAGCGACCCAAGGCTCGCAGGCTTAAGCCTTGGTCATTGCTGCGAGACCATTGAGCGTTTAGGACTATTAGTTTTAAAAGCCGAAAATTCTCTAAAGTTCAGCTAATTAATCAAAGCAAAATTAGGCCCATCTCATCAATAGTGAGATGGGCTTTTTCTTGGGCTCTTTATTCGATAATTTATTCAGCTCTTTATTTGATAAGGCTAAAGTTATTGGCTGCAAGTGTCGCTTGTTAACTGCCGATTGATTGAGCATCAAAATGCCTAAAAATGGCGTATGATCTCGCTTCTGATATTTGGTTACAGAAACCGCCGCTTTAGTCACTTTGGCATAATTGCCAAGCGTAGCGCTTTCCTTTAATTTAGTGACCATCAAAACTTTTATAGACCTAACATTAGACCTGACACCTATAGCTTAATGTAAGCCCACCGTGCTTACCGTTACGGCTCTGTTTGGATTAAGGAATGCAATGCCAAGCTTAAATCGCATCATACTTATCGATACTCACCTACCGGGCGTGGTAGAACTGGCGCTGGATGGCCACACCAATATTTGCGGCACTAACGCATCGGGTAAAACCACCTTGCAGCGTCTGGTCCCCGTTTTTTATGGTGAATACCCGAGTCGAGTGGTGCCATCAACCCGTGACAGCTTCGAGCGCTGGTACTTGCCCCATGATTCAAGCTTTATTATTTATGAATATATCAAGTCAGATGGTCTAGCCTATCAGGCGGTACTGGCTTCTGCTGGCGACGGCAAAGGCGTTAACTACCGCTTTATCGCAAAAGGCTTTGAGCTAGACGATTACATCAAAACCAAGCAAGGCGATAGCATTCAGTGCTTTACCATGGCTGAGCTTGGCCGTGAGATGAAGCGCGCTGGTGTGGCGGTGACTAACCTACTCAATACCCGCGAATATCGCGCCATTATCCAGAATGACCGTGCCCTGTTAAGCACGGGTAGTAATCGTAATGAGCTGCGTAACTATGCGCGTCAGTTCTCACTGTGTGAAGCGGAACACTCGCTGCGTCATATCGAAAAGCTGGCTAAAGCGGTGCACTCGAAAGAGGGCAAGATGGAGACGATCAAGTCGATGATCGCGGCCATCCTAGAGGAAGATGGCGTAAATCCGCCAAGCTCACGCTTAAATCCGCAACGGGTCGAAGCCTGGATCCGCGAGAGCCAACTAATCCAAGGCTTTGAGCAAATTCGCCCTGAGTTTGAAAAGCTAGAGCAGGAGTTTGACCAACTGCTTAGCACCGAGCAACGCCTTGCCAGTCTACGCCGTGGTTACAGCAAAGATGAAACTACAGAGATTGAACGTCAAGAGCATCATCAAGACCTCTCTAAAGCCCTTAATGCTCAGCTGCGTCAACTCGATGATGAGTGGAAAGAGCTGCGCGATGAGCTTAACTTAGACTTGTCGGCTGCCAAAGGTGACGTGGCCAAATGTGAGCATGAGCTGGACTCGATTGAAGATCAGCATGCTAGCTTCCAAGATGCCGATATCGAGCAGGCTAAATTAGATCTAGAGCAGCTCCCGAGCTGGCGCGGCAGTTTAGAGAACCTAACTGAGCGTCATAAGCTGCAAACCGAGAAGCATCAAGATATTGAAGCGGCTTACAATGCTCGCCGCAGTAAAATTGGTGAAGGCCTTAACCGTGAGCTAGAAAACTTGCATCAAGAGCAAGATAGCCTACGTGAGTCGCGCGATAAGCAAAGAGAGATTGGCCGCAGCGAGCTAGCAGAGCTGGAAGCGCAGTGGCGTGAGTCGACCGAGAAAGGTCAGGCGCAGTTTAGCGAGCAAGCCTATCAGCTTAAGGTCAATGCCGCCGAGCTAAAGGTGCGTGTCGACAGCGTGACTTACTCAGAAGAGGAAAAGCTGGCGCTTGCGGTATTCGATGAGCGCATCTCTCGCGCCGACGAAGAGCAAGAAGCCTGCAACGCTAAAGTGGATCGTCTAACAAGTGAAGAGCGTAAGCTTCGAGCTAAGCGCGATCAGGCCAACGAAAGTCTGCGCGTGGCTGGTATTCGTGTTACCGAGCGCCAAAGTGAGCTTGAAGAGCTGACTCATATTTTGTTCCCACAGTCGCACACTCTGCTTGAGTTTCTACGCAAAGAGGCCACTGGCTGGGAAAACACGCTCGGTAAGGTGATTAACTCTGAGTTACTGCACCGTAGCGACCTACACCCAAGTCTGATTGCTGACAAACTGAATGCTGAAAGTCTCGAAGCCCTATATGGCATCGCGCTGGACTTAAAAGCCATTGACGCGCCAGAGTATGCAGCTTCAGAGCAAGAGCTGAGAGTGAAGCATGAAAATGCCAAGGAGATGCTGGCTAGCGCTAAAGAGCTGCAGGCCGAAGCCGAAGAGTCCTTGGTTACCAGCAACGCCGAGCTCGATAAACTACTGCGTGAGCTGACTTTTGCCCGCACCGCCTATAAGAATAGCCGTGATGACCTGCGCCGCCTGTTTGATGACAAGCGCGCCGAGCAGGAGAAGATAAACCTTGCACTAAACGAGCGTAAAGCGGCGTCACAAAAGCAACTGGCTCGTATCGACAGCGATATCAAGCAGCTACAAGGCCAGCAGCAAGAGTGGCTCGAAGAGCAAAAAGAGCAAGCGCTTGAAGCGCGCATGGAAAAGAATGCTTACTGGCAAGAAGTGGTTGGCGCCTTAGACAGTCAGCTAAACCAAGTTAAGAGTAATATTCAGAGCCGTCGTGACCACGCTGCAAGCGAGCAAAAGGCCTGTGAGCAGTGGTACAAAAACGAGCTTAAATCTCGTGGCGTCGACGAAGCGAAAATCGTCGCCCTTAAGGCAGAAATTCGCACCCTCGAGAGTAGTATCAGCAAGGCGGAGCAGCGCCGCAGCGAAGTACTGCGTTATGAAGACTGGTACCAACACACTTGGCTTAAGCGTAAGCCTAAGTTGCAGTCAGAGCTCAGTAAGGTAAAACACGCCAGCCTAGATCTAGAGCAGCAGCTAAAGAGTAAGGCCAACGAAGTTAAAGCTAAGCGTAATGAGCTCGATGGTGAGCGTAAGCGCTCGGATGTGGTGCAAATTGAAGCCTCAGAGAACTTAACTAAGCTGCGCAGCGTGATGCGTAAACTGAGTGAGCTTAAGTTACCAGCCAGTAATGATGATGCCCAAGGCAGTTTGACTGAGCGACTACGTCAAGGTGAAGATCAGCTGCTAAAGCGTGATTCAATGATGGGCTCGGTGAAGCAATATGTTGAGCATTTTGACTCGGTTATTGCCAGCAAGTCTGGTTCAGGCTTATCTGAAACTTGGGAGCGTGCCCGTGAAGAATCAAGCTTTGTTAATGACAAAGGCATCCGCATTCTTGATTACCGCAAACTAGTGCCACAACTTGAGCAGCTGCTTAACGTCATGGTACCGCAGTCAATTATGGCGCTGCGTGAGCAGGGGCGTATTTTTGGTGTCGACTTGACCGCTTTTTATGATGTACTCGCCGATATCGACCGCCGCATCGCCTCGCAAAGTGCGCGCATTACCCGTGAAGTGGGTGAAGAGCTGTTCCTCGATGGCGTATCAGAATCTGCAGTTAAAATTCGCTCGCGCATCAGTGAGCTAGAGTTCTGGCCTGAGTTGGAGCAGTTTGTAAAAGCCTTTAAGCGTTGGAAAGCAGACGGCTTTAACGACCTGCCGGGGGAAGATTACACCAACAGCATGCGCCGCGCGTTAGACATTATCGGCCGAGCTGCACTGTCAGGTGGTATCGCTAAGCTGCTTGAAATTGAGCTGCGTCTCAAAGAGGGCAATAGCGATCTGGTTATTCGCACCGATAGACAGCTAAATGAATCATCGAGTCACGGTATGGCGTACCTGATCTTGTGTAAGTTCCTGCTGGCGTTTACCCGTCTGCTACGTGGTCGCGCCGAGGTAACCATTCACTGGCCTATCGATGAGCTAGGGACTTTGCACCATGGTAACGTGAAGAAGATTTTCGATGCCTGTGAGAACAACAATATCTCGGTGCTGGGGGCGTTCCCGAATCCAGAGTCTGAGGTACTGAGCTTATTTGCTAACCGTTACATCATCAATAAACAAACCAAGAAACTGCAGGTGGTTAAGCCTCAAGTTAATCCTATCGCCGAAAAACTTAATCAGCGACGCACTCAGGAGGCCGTGTAATGAGCCAAGCAACCGAAACCACTATCGTTGGCACTAGCGCCCTTATTGAACGTTTGCTTAAAGGTCAGTTTATCTGTCGCACTACAGATGAAGACGGCTGGCGCGCACTGAAAAGCCCCTCGACTCGTGAACATGTTGAGCAGTATCTGAATCAGATCAACCGCACCATCGGCTCGGCAGGCGAAGGTGAAGTGTTCTTCTGTGGTTATCAACAGCTAGGTGATAGCGAGCGTAAGGTGATCTCATCGCAGTTTAAAGATATCTGTAACGCGCTTATTCCGTTGGTGGAGTGGTTAGTGCTGGTGCAAGAGGGCAGTGGTCAAGATGCGCCGCTATCTGAAGGCGTCGCCGTGCGTTTAACTGAGCTGCAAACCCGTATCGAAGATACCCCTGCGTTTCGTGAGCAGTTAGCAAAAATCAGTCATTACCGCCTATTTGGCTCTACCAGTACTAACGTGGATGCCCAGATAAAGCTGGTATTTAAACGCTTAGTGGAGCTGGGTTATCTGACTCGTCCCAACAGCGAGAAGCAAATTTATATCGCCACCGGTAAGTTAGATTATCTGTATGAGGTGATCCGCTTTATCGACGAGACCGAAGGCTTAAGTCTTGAAGCGCAGGCCGAGACCGCAACTCAAAGGGATCTGATCTAATATGAGCAGTAACTTACACCAAGCTGGTGTTAAGCTGCTAAAACAGCTTGGACGCCATGCAGAGTTGGTGATGGACGTTTATCTGTCGGGCTCAGTATCGGTCGATGAGAGCAACGCTGCAGCCATCGATAAGCTACAGAAAAGCGATATCCTGTGGCGACCAGAGCCTGAGCAGGAGCTACGTCTTAAGCGCTCGGTGCGGGCCCTGCTTGAGGAAGCCTTAAGCGATGAGCGTAACCGTCAAATCGATTCTAATGTGGGCTCATCACTTGCGACCATCAAGACCTTGGCCGACCACTATAAAGAGGCGCGCCATAATGTGGATTTCAGTGCCTCAGAGGCTTATCTTGCCGACTTGAGCGAGCATGTTTATAGCTTCGCCGATGGACTGCGTTACTCGATTCGTGTGCTGTGGAGCCGTATCAACAACGAGTTTGGTTATGTGGGCAGTATCAATGCCAAAATTCGTGAGAACGAGTTGGCTCAGAGTCAGGTGACAGAGCTGCTAAACGGTCTTGAGATGTTTCAGTTTAGCGAACTCGGTGAGATAGCCGGTGATATTCGCGAGTTAAGAAAGCTGCTGGTGACGACCTTGCAAGAGACCTTGAGTGATTGTACTCAGGAGCTGAGTGTAGTGCAGGCGCGTTTGCTAGAACTATTGGGACGTTTCCGCCAAATTCGTGGCCGTACTCGATTACTAAAAGGTTGGTTGCTCTATACCGACCTGCATCCAGACTATCGTCCTGCGGACCATGTCAGTCACAAGCAACTGCCGGCGCTATTTAATATCGCCGAGCGCCTTCTGGCTCCGGCTGCCGTGGACGTGCATAACCATAGCCTGGAGTCTGAGCTGTTTGAGGTAGTCTCTAACATTAAGCGCATCGACCGCTTAAATGAGGTGAGCAGTCAGCGTGAGCATGATGTCTCTGTAGACCTAACCCAAGTGGAAGATTTCGATATTCCGGATAACCCGCTCAAGCTGGCGGTTGATGGTTATTTCTGCGCGGTCATCGACTCGGGTAAGAGTCAGTCGGCGCTGGATTACCTCGATGAGCATCAGCTCGCTTGGGATCGAGAGTCATGGTTGTATCAGGTGATCTGCGGCTATGAGGGACTGCCTGAAGAGCATCGTAGTTACTTCGAGCTTGAGCATATCGGTGAGCCTGACCCAGTCTATAGTGGTAACTTTATCATCAAAGATGTGGAGCTGTGGTTGGCGTAATAACCTGTGTTTAGCGTGGGCTAACAGGCTTTAACTTATGGCGATGGGGTCTGTAAATGATACAAAAAAAGCACCTTTTAAAGGTGCTTTTTTTATGAGCATTAATCGGTGTATTGGCTTGTGCGTAACGGTTATCACTTTTTGCAGTGTGGCTTGTAGACGAATCAACTGTTGCACCAGTTACGCCTAGTGCAATTGACTGTGTAGTTTTTAAGTTTTCGTGCTTAAAATGATATGAAAATGTTGCTGTTGTAAAAGTTATGCCTAATGCTGCTTTGTGGGTTTAGGTTTTAATTCTAATAAAAACAGATGCTTGCGCCATTGTTTTTGTCGGCGTTACTAAGCTGTTTCAAAACTATTTGTCCCTTTTAGATTGAAATTTTTGCCAGCATGTTTCACTATCCTCGACACAAAGAGATGAAAACCTATAACTCATCAAAATTGAAGGCAATAGAAGGCATGCGCTAAGACATGTCCCAATAAGGCAAGCAAATGAAAAAATCACTTTCGACTCGGATCTTTATCGGTCTATTTTCAGGGCTAATTTTTGGCTCTATCATTCAATACTTCCTCGCAGACATTAGTTTTTTCTCTGGCACTATCGTTGACTTAGCCTCAGGCGCAGGCACCATGTTCGTTAATATGATCATGATGTTAGTGGTACCTTTAGTTTTTGTTAGTATCGTTTGCGGCGTGAGTGAGCTTAAAGATCTCAACAGCTTCGGCCGCCTAGGCGGTAAAACATTCGGCTTTTACATCATCAACACCTTAGTGGCGATCTTCGCGGCATTGGGCGTGGCGTTATTGCTCGCTCCTGGTAAGGGCGTTGATATGTCTAGCGGTGGCGGTGTCGATATCGTCGCAACGGAGCTACCTAATCTTGTCGATTTGATTGTGAGTATCGTACCGAGCAACCCGATTACCGCATTTGGCTCGGGTAACATGCTACAAGTTATCTTTATGGCACTGTTACTCGGTGGCGTGATTAAATCTCTTGGTGAGGCGGCGCAAAGCGCGGTAAACGGCTTCCAAGTGGCAAACAAGATCATGATGAAGCTGATAAGTGTAGTGATGCAGCTAGCGCCAATCGGTGTATTTGCACTGATGCTAAAGCTTGGTGCGACACTAGAGGCGGCGATATTTGGCAGCGTGGTTGAATACCTAGCGCTGATCTTAAGCCTATTATTACTGTGGATTTTTGTGGTCTACCCATTCGCCGTTAGTCTATTTACTCCTATATCGGCAAAAGAGTTTCGCGCTAAGACTCGTGAGCAAATTTTGTTTTCACTGTCGACTGCTAGCTCAAATGCGACCATTCCAGTGACTATGCGCACCCTAACCGAGAAGCTCGGTGTTAATCGCTCTGTTGCAGGCTTTGGCGTACCGCTCGGCGCGACCATGAACATGGGCGGCGTATCGATTTATATCACTATCGCTATCTTCTTTGTGGCTAACGCATTTGGCGCGCCAATTCCGATGGAGCAGCTACCCGCATTGTTATTTAGTATTTTCTTACTGTCAGTCGGCGCTGGTGGCGTACCTGGCGGCGGCATGGTGATGATTGGTGTGCTTATCCATCAGATGGGGCTACCTATCGAAGCGTTCGCAATTGTGGCAGCCCTAGACCGCTTAATCGATATGGTGCTGACTTCTTGTAACGTCGTGGGTGACACTGCAGTACTGACTATTGTTGATGAAACAGAAAAGAGCGGCGACGCTAAGTTAGTCGCAGCGCAGGCTCAAGTATAATCCGCTGTAGAGCCCTCTATTATTAAAGATAAAAAATGCCAGCAACTTGCTGGCATTTTTGTTTTCTGCTTCTTGTTTCTTTTCTTTAGTTTCTTATCTTTGGTTATTTTTCTTTAGTGATGCGCCGGCTCAAAGCACTCTGGCTTATACCTAGCATCTGCGCCGCTGCGGTTTGGCTATTAGCAGTGCGGTTCATCGCTTCTTGAATGAGGGCGTCACTCATCTGCGCCAATGTCGGTAGGTTTTTGGGGAAGAGTATCTGATCGCTTTGTGTTGCATGACTCGACTTGCTGAGATTAATCGCTTCCATAAAGGGAGTGATATTCAGTGCAATACCGTCACTGCGGCTAACGGCGTCAAACACCATCCCCTTAAGCTCGTGTAGATTACCGGGGAAATCATATTCACTGAGTTGCTGGGCAAGGGAGGCGGGTTGCTGTGGCTCTGACAGTCCCATCTCCTTGGCCGCCAAACTGATAAAGTGATTAATCAGCATCGACAGATCCAGTTTACGTTGCCGCAGTGGTGGTAGTTTGATGGTGTGAGAACGCAGGCGATAGAGCAGATCGCTTCTAAATTTACCCGCTTGGTTAAGGGCTAATAAGTCGTGCTGAGTCGAGGTGATGATCTTACACAGTACCGGATAGGCTCTGTCACTGCCGATAGGGTAGTACTGCTTATGCTCAATCACATCCACAAGCTTAGCTTGGGCTTCAATGGGCAAGTCGCCAATTTCATTTAGATACAGCAGTCCTGACTGCACCTGATGCAGCACCCCGGCTTGCGCGCTGATCTGACCGTCTTCGCCTGTGTGGAGTTGGCCAAATAGCTGTAGCTCGAATGCCGAGGTGCCGATCCCTGCTAAATTTACGTTAACAAAGGGGGCGTCGGCGCAGATAAGCTGATGGCAAGACTTGGCAAACTCATCTTTGCCGGTACCGCTTTCACCTTGAATAAGGATAGGCTCTGGGCTTAAGGCCACCGCCTCCAGATAACGAAACTGATCTAGCAGTGCGGGCTCGCAGGTGAGGATATTATTAAATACCTCTGGGCGGCTTAAGGTACGGCTTAAAAAGCTCTCTTTGATGCGCAGATAGTTACGTTCAAGGCCTACCACTTCAAGTGCACGGCGCACGGTGCGGGCAAGGTCGTCGACCTTATCGGTTTTGATAAAGTAATCATAGGCACCGTTTTTAATGCAACGCACCGCGGTGTCGACCTCGTTTACGCCTGTGACTATCAGTACACGGGTCTTAGGAAACTCGCTACGGATCATCTCTAGCAGATCTTCACCGGAGTGAAACGGCATGGTCAGATCCAGCAGCACCAAGGCATAATCACCCGTCTGCAGCCGACTCATCACCTGACGGCTATCGACACAGGTATCAATTTTGGCTTCAGGCACCAATCGGTTAAGGGTGATAGACAGGGTTCGTAGCCAAGAGGCTTCGTCATCAACTAGGAGAATGTTTCTAGCAAGTTTCATGGTGATACCAATCCTATTAAATATCTGTTCAGTTCAGAGCTTCTCAGGTTTTAATTCGGTGCCGTACTGTATATTAGTGCTGTGCTGGTAAATATTTCAGGAATTAATACTCCAACGGAAAGCGTATTTTAATCACCGTTCCTTCGCCAAGGCGGGAGGTGATCTGCATGTCGGCTTTATGTTCTTTTATGATGCGGCTACAGACCGATAAACCCAAGCCTGTTCCGCCACTTGAGCGACGGGTGGTAAAGAATGGCTCGGTAATTCTTTGTAATGTTGCTCTATCCATACCCACACCTTTATCGCTGACAATTAAGCAGATATGTTTATCTTCGACACAGGTCTTGATGTCGATGTGATTACCGCATTCATAACACTCAGCGTCCTGTCTTATGGCATGACAGGCATTTTGAATAAGATTAATCAGCACTTGGTGTAGTTGTTGCGCATCCCCCATCACGATAGGAGAGGGAGTGAGCAGATCGGTAGTGACATTGAAAATCTTAGTCTGGTTGGCTGTAAGGCGCAGTGATACCGCGACCACTTCATTAAGACTAATAGGCTGATATTCGTCGGCTAAGGTCGGCAATGCATAGCGCTTGAGGTCGTTAACGATACGACTAATACGCTCAGCCCCTTCATGAATAGACTGACTGCTTAACTCGAGCTCACTCATAGCAAGATCCGGTGCGAGTCCGGCAACACTCCAGAAGGGATTCTGCTTCTGGTAATGATTACTGGCCTCAGATAGATCTCTAAGCGCATCGTTAATAAAGGCGATAGAGTGAACGATAATCCCGGTTGGATTATTAATTTCGTGGGCAATGCCGGCCGAGAGCTCACCGAGTGATGCGAGGCGGCTAGCTTCATCGTTGGCTTGACGCAGCCTGTGTTGCTCGGTGGCTTCCTCTAACAGAATCACCACCTGCTGTTTGCTAATAGGGTGTAGCTGCAACTGCCAATATTGGTCATTGATCTGCATATCCGCAGTTTGCGATTTCTGCTCAACTAGTACATCCGATAGCGCATGGCTCAAGTTAAAGCTTTCGCCATCAATATAGTGAAACAGTGGATCAGTCAGCAGGTCGTTATTATTATCATTACTCCACAGGCATTCACCGTCTTGGTTAAACAGGGTCACACCATGGGGAATACCGTCGAGCACGGATTGGAACTGCTTAGAAAGGCTAGATATTGCCAATTCTGCTTTCTTACGCTGGGCTAGCTCTATTTTAAGCGCCTTAGAGCGCTTACGTAGGCTGAGGCTGATAAAACCCGTTAATAGCATACCGACGGCCGACAGCAAGCTAACAAAGATAGCGAGTGACAACATTCTTTTTTGAGCAGAGTTGAGATCGACTTTTTCACGGCCGGTACCAAACCACTTATTGACGAGACGGTCGTATTCCCCCGAAAGCTTAAGTTGTCTGAGCGCGTCATTGATCTGCGCCATCATCTCAGCATTCTTCTCGTTGCTGACAAAGTTAAATGCGCCGTAAATAAGAGGATCGCTAGAGCTACGGACAGAGGGGTACAGTGGCATCAGACGCCTAGCAACAAAGTTCTCTGCGATGACCACATCGACTTCACCTTTTATTAGCTTTTGAAAACCCGTTTCATAGAGATCGACATCGACACGGGTAAAATCCTGCTTTTTTCCTGAAATGTACACATCGACAAAGGCGCCTTTCTTGATGGCGACGCGTTTACCTTCCAGATCGCTCCAGCCGTTGATAAAGGACTTACCTTGTAGGGTATAGGCTTTGGCGTGGGTGGCGTAAATAGGATCTGATTGACTCAGCTCTCTATCGACAGTAATCGGGCTGACTACGGCAATGACATCAATGAGAGAATCACGGTCGTGCACGTCTTTTAAAAGTTGCTGAAAGCTCTTACGGCGAATGATGATGCGCTTGCCCATGAGCTGGCCGATGCGGTCCATCAACTCAAGGTTAAAGCCTTGGTCGACACCATTATTGCGCCACTCTAGAGGGGCGGTCTTTGAGTGAACGCCAAAGACGATACTTTGGCTTTCATAGGATTCGTCTGCGTATACCGGCAGCGATAGCCCCGCTAATGCAACGGCACAAAGCGTACAAAAGCTGCAAACTAAGTTAACAAATGTTTTCATAACGGAATCTTAGCATGAGCTTATACAAGATAACTGTGCGGGATTTCTCGATTTTAAATCAAGATAAATAGGCTTTGAAAACGACTGAGTTCTTGGTTTAACCGGTTTTTCTTATTTCTAGAATAGTCATACTTTGAAGGCTCAGCTTTTGAATACTCGGGTTTTGAATTGGCCCGTTTGTGATCTTGTTAACGTCAGCTTATGCATTTTTGCATAACTGCCTAGAAGGTTATGCATGTTTGCATGATAGCTTTTACAAGCTGTGATCGAGTGTTCAGTTTCCATCGCTATTGAGCAGATGCAGTTGCTGACTTATCTCAATAGGCAGACAATTACCTCGAATTGAGTATTTAAGACAGCATTTATGACTGTCGTATATAACGTGATAGCTTTTTGCGCTGCTGATTGCAGCAATAAAAAGGCGAGGAAATGAGATGAAAAACTTTAAAAAAGCAGTGTGTATCGCAACACTTCTAGGCTCAGCAGGCTTTATGTCTAACGCCATTGCTGCTGATAACTTGGCAGAGTTCCACGGTGAAAACCAAGAGTGTGATAGCTGCCACATGCCAGACGGTGAGCTTTCAAACGATAGCTTAACCTACGAGAACGCACAATGTGTAGCTTGTCACGGCACACTCGCTGAAGTTGCTGAAGAAACAAAACATGAGCACTACAATGCCCATGACTCTCATTTCCCTGGCGAAGTGGCTTGTACTTCTTGTCACAGCGCTCACGAAAAATCTATGGTCTACTGTGACTCTTGCCATAGCTTCGACTTTGACATGCCTTACACTAAGAAGTGGGAACGTCACGAGCCAAGCATCGATGAGCTATTAAAAGACACTGAAGATCGTCAAGCGGCGCTTGCTGAAGCACCGCGTGACACCGTTGATGTTGTCGTTGTAGGTTCAGGTGGTGCAGGTTTCTCTGCAGCAGTATCTGCACACGATCACGGCGCTAGCGTTATTCTTATTGAAAAAGAGCCACTCATTGGTGGTAACGCTAAGCTTGCTGCGGGTGGCATGAACGCCGCTTGGACCGATCAGCAAAAAGCAAAAGGCATCAAAGACAGCGTTGAGTCTATGTACAAAGACACCATGAAAGGTGGTCGTGACCTAAATGAGCCAGAGCTAGTTGAAGTATTGACTTCACACTCTAAAGGTTCAGTTGATTGGTTGACTGCCATGGGCGCAGATTTAAATGACGTAGGTCGTATGGGTGGCGCTTCAGCTAACCGTTCACACCGTCCAACCGGTGGTGCAGGTGTGGGTGCTCACGTAATCCAAGTACTATACGATAACGCGGTTAAGCGTGACGTTGATATGCGCATGAACACCCGTGGTATTGAAATCCTTAAAGACGATAAAGGCAACGTTAAGGGTCTGCTCGTTAAAGGTATGTACAAGGGTTACTACTGGATTAAAGCTGACGCAGTTATCCTAGCAACAGGTGGTTTTGCTAAGAACAACGATCGTGTCGCTAAGCTTGATCCTAAGCTAAAAGGCTTCATCTCAACTAACCAACCCGGTGCAACAGGTGACGGTATCGATGTAGCAGGTAATGCAGGTGCTGCGATGACAGACCTACAGTACATTCAAGCTCACCCAACGCTATCTGTTAAAGGTGGTGTGATGGTAACTGAAGCGGTTCGTGGTAACGGTGCAATTTTAGTTAACCGTGAAGGTAAGCGCTTCGTCAACGAAATCACTACACGTGATAAGGCTTCTGCAGCGATTCTGAACCAAACAGGTAAGTCTGCGTTCCTAATCTTCGATGACTCAGTACGTAAGTCTCTGAGTAAGATTGATAAGTATATCGGTCTAGGTGTTGCTCCAAGCGCTGACTCGCTAATTAAGCTGGGCGAGATGGAAGAGATTGATGGTAAAGCCCTTACTGAAGCCGTTGCACGCTACAACAGCTTTGTTAAGAGCGGTAAGGACGCAGACTTCGGTCGTCCTAACCTACCTCGTGCCCTTAACGAAGGTAACTACTATGCAATCGAAGTGACTCCTGGTGTTCACCACACTATGGGCGGCGTGAAGATTGACTCTAAAGCTGAAATCATGAACGCGAAGCAGCAAGTTATCCCAGGTCTATATGGCGCGGGTGAAGTAACTGGTGGTGTTCACGGTGCTAACCGTTTAGGTGGTAACGCTATCTCTGATATCGTCACCTTCGGTAGAATGGCTGGTGAGAATGCAGCTGAGTACTCTAAGAAGAACTAGTCTTCTTTAGATTAATCTTGGAAGTGTTAGTCGGGGTTGAGATTTGAGTTAAGTTTCAGCCTTCGATTAAGAAGCAAAAGCCTTCATCTTATAGATGGAGGCTTTTTTGTATCTGCTACTTTGGCGTTTAGTTGCTTAGCGTTTAATGCAATCAAACTTCGTTTGATAAGGGTCGTGGCGCTTTGCTCCACATTGCTAATGCATCAGGCTACGCCTGACCAACATCGTGAGCTTCCAGCTCACACTCGGGCAAGAGGGGGACAACAGCTTCCCCCTCTTGACCATTTCTTTTATAAAGAGTCCGAGCCGCCCCTACGAAGTTGTCTCCCTCCTATCTTATGGATAAATCACTAACGCTTCCGATGGGGCATCTGATGTGAATGGATTCACAAATGCCGTGATGGCATGGATGCCAAAGAACGGCCTGCCCCGCGAAAGCTACGCCGACATCCATGTCGGCATCACGCGACTCTGGTTTATAAAGAGTTTCCAACGCATTTCGGCAACTTCGATGGGGAGCAAAAGATGATTCTTAGACACCCATCCTTAATGGAGTGTTTTGAGATCTCTTACTAAACTTTAGGTATTGCTGAAGTAGGAGGTTGTTATGCCCCGCGCAAGAAGTACCTTAATTAGCCTTGAAGATACGCCCTATTATCATTGTTGTAGCCGTGTAGTTCGGCGCGCCTATTTGTGTGGTGACGATGAGCACACTGGCAAGAACTATGATCATCGCCGTGGCTGGGTCGAAGCGCAAATACTGAAATTAACGGAGGTGTTTGCGATTGATGTAGCCGCCTATGCAGTGATGAGTAATCATCTGCATGTAGTGCTTTACATTGACTTAGAAACGGTAAATAGTTGGTCAGATAGAGAGGTTGTTGAACAGTGGCATAAGCTATTTAACGGTACGGATTTAACGCAAAAGTTTACTAAAGGTGACGTGGTTGAAGAGTGCATGGTAGCAACATTAAAACACCTCATTGCTACTTACCGTTCGCGCCTAAGTGATATCAGTTGGTTTATGCGCTGTCTCAATGAGCCGATAGCAAGGCAAGCTAATTATGAGGACAATTGCACTGGTCATTTTTGGGAAGGGCGCTTTAAGTCACAAGCGCTACTTGATGAAGCTGCAGTGCTGGCCTGTATGGCTTATGTCGAACTTAATCCCATCAGAGCTAAGATAGCCAAGACGCCTGAAAAGTCAGACTACACCAGTTTACAGCTGAGAGTGAAAGCAGCGCTAAAAGGCAAGCAACCCGCTAAGCTATTGCCCTTTATTGGCAACGAGAAAAAGCAGCAATCAAAAGGCTTTAATTTCTCGCTTCAGGATTACTTAACGCTTGTTGATGAAACGGGGCGAGTCATTCGTGATGACAAGCGTGGGGCAATTTCAGCTAATGCCGAAAAGATACTGAATAGGCTCAATATTCCGAGTGATAACTGGATAAAGGTTACTTCAGAATTTGGTAAGCTGTTTCATGGGCCTGTAGGGACTTTACAAGAGCTAACTCATTATTGTGAACATCTAGAAAAGCGTCGACGGCATTTTTCACATTGTTGCCAGTACCTTCAGGCAAGCTAAATAATTCATTCAAACAATCACCTCTGTTCATAGAGTTAATCGATGAGCCAATTTTTGCTGCCTAAAATCCATCACTCTACCGCTTAAACCATTACCAGCTCGTGTTTTGCCATCTTTAACAAGCCCCCCATAAGAATATGAGCCGATAGCTTAGTGCGCCTTGGGACCTAAGGCTGGGAAACTGTAGTATCTTGTTGATTTAACATGGGTGGCTTAAGTTAAAAAATTCAGTTAAAAAATTAGCCCATGCACATCAGATATTCCATTTTAGCCGTTAGGCGATCTTTATCAAACGTTGCCTGATTGCATCAAATGTACAGCTAATTATTTACAGGTTCAGCCGAGTGGGTGATCCCCATCGCCGAAATACGCAAGCTGCTACAAAGTGAGTGAGTTTACTCGTGGTCAAATTCATTGTGCCACTACCGTTAGCCTGTGATGTGATACTTCAAATACTGATGCAGCTCAAACAAATGGAAAAATAGTAAAAATAATTAAATTTTTAATATTGATTTTGCTGATGTTTTTTTGGTTGCTAAATTACCGATATTCGCTTCAGGCGGCCAAATAAGCTTACTTTAACTTTAAGTTTAGTAATTTTAATTCATGCCGAGGTTTATCCTAAATATAAGACAGTGCTGCGGCTGTTTGCTGGTTGGTTTTTGTGCGTGAGCATAAGTGCTTGTATGTTATTGGTAAAGTTGCGCTTGTTTTGGGTTGGTCGTTCTATTGGTGGGATAATGCTGTTGAGATTAAAGTAGGGCCGTCTCGTCTCGGTTTGGTGTGATTAAAACAGTGATTTGAAGCATGATTGAGCCGTTATTTGTACTAAAAGTACAAGTGACGACTTGTTTAATTATCGTTAATTTGCGTGCAATGTGGCACTAGTAATCATATTCAGTGCTGCTGTAAGCTCTGGATTCTTGATCTTAAATGATGGCTTCGAGCTCGGGGTTTTAACTGCTTAGAGCTGTCGATAATACCAAAAATAATACCTACACCTAATAAAGGACGAGAATGATGAAAATCCTGAGCGCAACTGCTGCCGCAGTTACTCTAGCAATGTGTTCGTTTGCTGCTACAGCTGCAGATTTTAAGCCTGCTGTTGCTTTTGATACAACTGGTAAGTTCGATAAATCTTTCAACCAAGCCGTTTATCAAAATGGTGTATTGAAGTTTAACGAAAGCTCAGATGTTGAAGTGCGTGAATTCGTACCTTCAAATGATGCGCAGCGTGAGCAGGGTCTTGAACGTTTAGCACGTCGTGGCTTTAGCCCAATCGTTGTTGTTGGTTTTATGTATGGCTCAGCACTTGAAAAAGTGGCTAAGAAATACCCTGAAACTGAATTCGTTATTATCGATTCAGTCGTTGACCTTCCAAATGTTAAATCACTGGTCTTTAAAGAGCACGAAGGTTCATTCCTTGTCGGTGCACTTGCAGCGATGAAATCTGAAACTAACAAGATTGGTTTTGTTGGCGGCATGGATATTCCTCTAATTCGTAAGTTTGCTTGTGGTTACGAGCAGGGCGCGAAGTTCATCAGTCAAGATGCTGAAGTTTTCCAAAACATGACTGGTTCTACTATTGCTGCATGGAATGATCCTGCACGTGGTGCAGAGCTTTCTAAGAGTCAGTTCACTAAAGGCGCTGACGTGATCTTCGCTGCTGCTGGTGGTACTGGTGTTGGTGTTTATCAAGCTGCTAAAGATGAAGGCAAGTACGCAATTGGTGTTGATTCAAACCAAAACTACATACACCCAGGTGTAATGCTAACCTCTATGGTTAAGCTGGTTGGTGTTGCAACATTTGAAGTATTTAAAGATGCTGAACAAGGTAAATTTGTTGCCGGTATCGATAGCCGTGGCCTTAAAGAAAATGGCGTTAACTGGGCAATTGATGAGTATAACCGTGAACTTGTGACTCCTGAGATGGAAGCTAAAATGGTCGATATTACTAAAAAGATCATCGCGGGCGATATCGTTGTTCATGACTATATGAAAGACAACAGCTGTAAATACTAAGCCGTACTAAGTTAGATGAAGCTCTCTAGTTTTTTGACTAGGGAGCTTTTTGTAAAGTGGCAATTTTTAAGAGTTTAATTTCCAAATCACTTTTTGATCAATGCTTATTCATCAATACCTATTAGGACATTTGAGAGAATTATGACCATGTCCATACACTCAAAAGAAAAATCCGATGACCGTCCCACAGCACTTGAGCTTCGTGGTATCGACAAAAAATTCGGTGCTGTTCACGCGAACAAAGAGATCTGCTTAAAAATTCCTGCTGGCACCATTCACGGCATTATCGGTGAGAATGGCGCAGGCAAATCCACCTTGATGAATATCATTTATGGTTTCTACACCGCTGATAAAGGTGAGATACTGATTGATGGCATTGAGCGCAAGCTTGCTAATTCAAAAGAAGCCATTAGCTATGGCGTCGGCATGGTTCATCAGCACTTTATGTTGGTTGACAATTTTACCGTGCTTGAGAATGTCATATTAGGTGCTGAAGAGGGCGGTTTACTTAAACCTAGTCTAAAGAAGGCACGACAGGAGCTTGAACGTCTAGCCAAAGAGTACCAACTCGATGTGCCACTTGATAGCCTAATTGAAGATCTTTCAGTAGGACTACAGCAGCGAGTCGAGATCTTAAAGGCGCTTTATCGCGGTGCAAAAATCCTCATTCTCGATGAGCCAACTGGCGTACTGACTCCTCAAGAAACCCAGCACCTATTCCATATTTTTGATGCTTTGCGTGCTCAAGGCGTCACTATCTTATTGATCACCCATAAGCTAAAAGAGATCCTTTCGGCCACTGATAATGTGTCAGTTATGCGCCAAGGCGCAATGGTTGCTCATAGAGAGACTAGCAAAACCAATAAAGAGGAGCTCGCTGAGCTAATGGTTGGCCGTAAGGTTCGCCTTCAAGCTGAAAAAAGCGATGCTAACCCAACAGATGTACTGCTTTCAACACATAACCTAACCTATACCGATAGTATGGGCGTCGACCGTCTTAAAGAGGTGTCGATTGAGATTAGAGCCGGTGAAATCGTCGGTGTTGCGGGTGTCTCTGGTAATGGTCAATCACAGTTATTAAGTGCACTTGCTGGGCTTATCACACCGACACGTGGTTCAATTAAAATCGCAGGTAGGGTTATCGATGCTGAAAACCCAAGCTGCGCCGACGATATGCGTCAACTTAAGGTTGGTCACATTCCAGAGGATAGACTGGCCATGGGGCTAATCAAGTCGTTCTCGGCAGAAGAGTCATCGATACTGGGTCATCAAAACCAGGCTCAGTATAACGGCGCGCTTCTTAATAAACCTAAGTACATCACCTCTGAGTGTAACCGTTTGATGGAGGAGTGGGATGTTAGACCCCGCGATCCTAAGCTGCGAAGCTCACTGTTTTCTGGTGGTAACCAGCAGAAGCTAATTATTGCCCGTGAAGTGGATCAAGATCCTGATATCTTGCTTATCGGTCAGCCTACCCGTGGTGTCGATATCGGTGCGATTGAGTTTATTCACAAACGTATTATCGAGTTAAGAGAGCAGGGTAAGGGGATATTACTGGTTTCTGTTGAGCTCGATGAAGTGATGTCGCTTGCGGATAGGATCATCGTGATGTTTGACGGCCATGTGGTTGGTGAGATTGATGCCAGCAAGGCTGATGAGAAAACTTTAGGAATGATGATGGCAAATATACTGCCTGATGAGCTGGCTTCGGATAATGGAGGTCAGGTATGAATGACTCTAAAATCCCATCATGGGTAAATATTATTGTTTTGCCTTTGATTAATATCATGTTTGCTTTTGCCTTTGCGGCTGGCATCTTTATTGCGGTTGATGTGAACCCGATAGAAGCTGCTGGCGTAATGGTACGCGGCGCCTTGGGTTACCAAGAGGGTATTGGTTACACGCTTTATTATGCAACTAACTTTATCTTTACCGGTTTAGCCGTTGCGGTCGCGTTCTCTGCAGGCCTATTTAATATTGGTGGTGAAGGTCAAGCCTATATGGGTGGCTTAGGTGTGGGACTTGCCTGTTTAGCACTGGATAGTACCTTGCCTTTCTGGGCCCTGCTGCCAATCACTATGCTTGCAAGTATGTTATTTGGTGCGCTTTTTGCGCTGATCCCAGCCTATCTACAGGCGTATCGCGGTAGCCATATCGTGATCACCACCATCATGTTTAACTTTATCGCCTCGGCGTTGATGGTTTACCTACTGGTAAACGTGCTTAAACTTGAGGGGCAGATGGCACCGGTATCTCGAGTATTTGAAGATAGCGCTGGCTTACCGATGTTTCATGAGATGACCCAGTGGTTTGGGATCTCATTCTCACAGTCACCAATGAACTTAAGCTTCTTTATTGCACTTATCTGTTGTGTATTAGTTTGGGCACTGCTGTGGCGTACTCGCTGGGGCTATGCCATTCGAGCAATGGGCGCGAGTCCAAGTGCCGCAGAATATGGCGGAATCAACTACAAGAAGTTAATCATCGTCGTGATGCTTATCTCTGGTGCGCTATCTGGCATGATGGGCTTGAATGAAGTTCAGGGGTACAGTCAGCAGCTAAAACTTGATTTTGTTGCCGGTTACGGCTTTACCGGTATTGCCGTTTGCTTGATTGGTCGCAGTCATCCGATAGGTATTATCTTAGCAAGCTTACTGTTTGGTGTACTTTATCAAGGTGGTGCGGAGCTATCTTTTGATTACCCTAATATCGACCGTGAGATGATTCAGGTCGTACAGGCGCTTGTTGTTCTGTTCAGTGGTGCATTGGCATTGATGTTAGTCAAACCAGCTGAAAAGCTATTTGTGTTTCTTGATCAAAAGAAGAAGCCCCTAAACGGCGTTAAGGCGGAGGCATAAATTATGTTTGAGAGTATCATTCTGATCTTAGATGCAACGCTAAGGGTATCGGCTCCACTTATTCTTGCTGCGCTCGCCGGACTTTTCTCTGAGCGTTCAGGCATCGTCAACATTGCACTGGAGGGTAAGATGCTCTCTAGCGCTTTTGCCGCAGCGGCAATGGCTGCCGTAACGGGCTCTGTTTGGCTTGGTCTATTGGCTGGTATCGGTATTTCAGTGCTGTTGGCACTTATCCATGGCTTTGCATCCATTACTCACCGAGGCGACCAGATCGTATCCGGTGTGGCAATTAATATGCTGGCGGTTGGTTTGACAGTAACCTTAGGTCGTTTCTGGTTTGGTTTAGGCGGGCAGACACCAGCGCTAACTGACAGCTCACGCTTTACCGCTATCACTCTGCCGGGAGCTGAGGCGGTAGCCGATGTTCCTGTGTTCGGCCAATTTTATAGCCAACTTTTCTCAGGCCATAATTTCTTAGTTTATTTGTCGCTGTTTGCCGTTCCAGTCTGTTATTGGGTTATTTATAAAACTCGTTTTGGCCTTAGGTTACGTGCTGCGGGCGAAAACCCACATGCTGTAGATACTGCAGGTATTTCAGTTGCTTGGATCCGCTATCGTGCACTTATCATTTCCGGAATTCTAGCTGGAATTGCGGGGGCTTATCTATCGACAGCCCACAGTGCTGGCTTTGTTCCTAATATGAGTGCGGGTAAAGGCTTCATCGCCTTAGCTGCGTTGATTTTTGGTAAGTGGAAACCTGTTCCAGTGCTATTTGGTTGTCTACTATTTGGTTTCCTTGATGCTATTGCGATTCGTCTGCAAGGTGTTGAGTTACCACTTGTCGGCGAGATCCCAGTACAGGCGATTGAGGTATTACCGTATATCTTAACTGTGTTGTTACTAGCAGGTTTTATCGGCCGCGCAGTTGGGCCTAAGGCGATTGGTCAACCATATGTTAAGTCTCGCTAGCGATAGCGTGGTTTATCGTTGTTGAAGTCAATCAGTTAGACTGCGTCTAACAACTAAAGTCGTGAGCTTCCAGCTCACACTCGGGCAAGAGGGGGACAACAGCTTCCCCCTCTTGCATCTCCCCAGCCGCCCCGACGAAGTTGTCTCCCTTGTACTTATGGATAAATCGCTAACGCTTCCGATGGGGCATCCTGCCCCGCGAAAGCTACGCCGACATCCATGTCGGCATCACGCGATTTATTCCAACGTACTTCGGCAACTCCGATGGGGATTTGGTGTTTTCTGTGAGTGTGGTGTCTGAGTTTGTCTTTTTGCTTATTACAGAGAGAGGTTTATCTGTCTGCTAACTAGTTGGTAAAGTGCGCAAAAAAAAATCAGGTGTTCTATGCTCGATAAACTTCCACTATTTTGATAACTTATTGAATTTATGATGATTGGTAAAAGAATGTAGAGACCTCTACATAAAGACGCTCAATTTTTCGGGCTTGGTATTAAAGATTTTAGTTATACGCTTCATACTTTTTCATTATTAAACAGCCATTTGGTATGGTGTGGTAGCAGCTAGGTTGAATTTTAAACGGAACATTATCGAGCAGCTAGATAATAAGCTGTTATATCATCCAAGGAAGACAGTAATTGAACAATACAAGTTTCTATAAGTATTGCCCTGTTGATCAAGATGAAAACTTTGAGCAAGAGTATTCACTGATCAATCTTTTTAACTCCGAAGTTACATTCTCAACGAGGAAGAACTTCAATGATCTGTTTGATTCAAAAATCAATTTCATTTCCCCTGATAGAAGTCAGCTGAAAAAGATAGCAGGAAGCTTGCCTGCTTCAAAGCGAGCTGAATTCAGACGCTTGTATTTAGGTGAAGACTGGCAGGCAAAAATTCGTAAATTTAACGATGACATTGAAAAACTGTTCGACAGTTACCTGTATTACTGCGTCACAGATTGTGAAACAAGCAATTTGATGTGGTCACACTATGCAAGCTCACACGCTGGCTTTTGTATAGAGTGGGACGCGAACATGGTCAAAGCTGAAAAGGTAACTTATCAAAGTGATATAGCTGATTTTAAGCTTCTCGACCTGATAAAAATTCACTGTGGATCGATGTCTAAAGATGATGTAGGTATCCGTATCTGGGAATCTCTTCTAATTAAGCTGGATGAATGGGAGTATGAGTCAGAGTATCGATTTCAAATGAGCCATGCAATGGATCACCTGATTTCGAAGCAGGGAGAAAAATTTGCACTAGTAAAATATCAGCCAGAATGGATTAAATCGATAATATTCGGGTGCAGAACTTCAGATAAGACTAAGTCATACATCAAAGAAAATTTGCCCTATAAGGTAAAGTTTAAACAAGCTTATGTGGCGAAAAGTAGTATTAAGATTCGTAATTTAGAGTGATATAACAAACGCGTGCATTTGACCTCCGCTTCGCTGCGGCAAATGACGCGGGCGTTATACATTCGGAGCAACTAATTGGAAAATAATGAGCTTATAGCTTTGATATTTAGCGGTATTGTGACTCTTTTGGTATGCATATACTACATGGATAAAAAGCATTCGGTTTGCTGTGAGTGTGATGAAGTTATTAGCCATAGAAAGCAGAATAGATACTTTCTCGAAAAAGGTGGAGAACGGCTCGCTCTGTGTAAAAAGTGCTACAACCGCACAAATAAACAAGCGTCATTAAAAGCGCAAAATTGCTCTTGTTGTAATAAGTCATTTACAACACGCATGAAGATTGCAGAGTTGGCAGGTGAGTTTCAATCGTACTTCCTATGTGTTAAATGTGAAAAGCAAATTTCTAAAAGAGCCGAAAGTACATTCTTGTTGAACCAACTTCTTTCTCCAGACTTCATCCAAAAAAACTCAAGTTTTTCAGATTTAGAGTCAATGGTTGAGAGTTCAGGCATACAACTAAAAACACAAGATGATCTTAAATTAGAAGTTTGGGATGAATTTATTACAGCCAATACTTCATTTTCCTGTTGGCATGATATGAAAGTTTCCGCGGAAACGTTGATGCTTAAAAAGCAAAATGACAGGATAATTAGAGATATGTGGGACCAGTAAACATTCTAAGATATGTAGGATCAGAGTAAGCATTCAAATACCTAATTTAACTTCCCCTATTTAGCTCACAGAAAACACCTATTCCCCATCGAAGTTGCCGAAGTACGTTGAAGAAATAACCGTAATGCCCACACGGATGTGGGCATAGCTTTCGCGGGACAGGCCGCTCCTTGGCATCCATGCCATCACGGCATTTGTGAATCCATTCACATCAGATGCCCCATCGGAAGCGTTAGCTATTTATCCATAAGTATGAGGCCCGTATCTAATGCATGTAACTTCGTCGGGGCGGCAGGGGTGATGCAAGAGGGGATTGCTGTTGATCCCCTCTTGCCCGAGTGTGAGCTGGAAGCTCACGACTTTAGTTGTTAGACGCAGTCTAACTTAAAAGTCAGGCGTAGCCTGATAACAACAAGCTCCCTGCGCCAAAAAGTTCGGCGCAAAAAAAAGCACAACCCTAACTAACATAGGATTGTGCTTTTCTTTTAGATTTTTTCTTTTCCGGCTTTTACCGTCTTAGCCTACACCGTCTTAGCTTTCTCGGCTCTTACCGTCTCAGCCTTTCCTAGAACCTATAAAGCTGGTTCTTCGCTGTAATCAATACCGTGATATTCAAGACAAGCATCAACTTCATTGGCTGAGCCTAAGATCACCGCAACACGTTGGTGAATTGCAGTTGGCTCAATATCCATAATGGTTTCATAACCCGTTGACGCTTTACCACCTGCTTGCTCAACTAAGAATGCCATTGGGTTAGCTTCGTACATTAAACGTAGCTTGTATGGCTTCTCTGGATTTTTGTTATCTGTCGGATAAGTGAAGATACCGCCGCGACAAAGTACGCGGTGCACGTCACCAACCATGGCTGCAATCCAGCGCATGTTGAATGACTTTTCACGTGGGCCAATTTTACCTAGTAGCAAATCGCTAATGTAAGTCTGCATTGGCGCTTCCCAGAAGCGTTGGTTTGACATGTTAATGGCAAATTCGCCGGTGTCTTTGCTGACAGCCATAGCAGCATTGGTTAGCAAGAACTGGTTAGTCTCTGGGTTTAGGGTGAATAGCTGTACGCCTTGACCTGTAGTTAGCGCAAGCATGGTTGATGGGCCATATAGTACATAACCTGCGGCAACTTGGTTGTGACCTGCTTGTAGGAAACTCTTTTCTGTTAGCTCGCCTGCTGGCGCTGGTAATACCGAGAAGATGGTGCCGACAAGTGAGTTAATGTCGATGTTTGAAGAACCATCTAGCGGATCAAAACAGACTAGGAACTCACCGTTGGCATCGGCTTCAACCACATAGTCTTCCTCTTCAGAGGCGATACCACGCACTGTACCGTCGGCCTTTAGGGCATCTTTGAGCATATCATTGGTGATGATATCGAGTTTCTTCTGTGTTTCGCCTTGAACATTTTCCTGCTCTGTTGCACCTAGCACGCCTGCGAGTGCGCCGTGGCGTACTGCATGGCTAATCTCTTTTGAGGTGTTAGCTAGGGTCAGGATCAGCTTTTCAAGAGTAGGAGAAATTGCTTGTGATGTCAGGTTTTCAGCCAGAGTTTGCATCTTGTTTCCTATACAATTTTACGTGAGTAAATTGAGTTTGAGGTCAGGACAAAAGTGTATTCTTTATTATTGACGCGATGATACCTGAGTATGGCAGTTTTTTCAGCTGTAAAGATTGGCTTTTCGGCTGGAATGATTGGCAAAAAATTGCACAATTTTTGTTTTAGTGATGATTAAGGCACAATGTAGTCGAATTTTCAGCCAAGCACCTTTGAGGTGTATTATCCAGGGAATAATAATGAAAAAAAATTGGATGAGTTTACTGTTGGCGTCTTTGTCGATAGTGTTAGCGCCAGCGGCTATTGCCCAAACCTCTCCTGCGCCTACTGGCGGCACGCAACCTCTTACCATTGAACGCATGTATGCCTCTCCAGCCTTGGCTGGAAGCAGCCCGCGTGGACTTAAACTGTCACCCGATGGTAAGCGCGTCACCTACCTTGCGGGCCGTAAAGAGGATCAGCATCTCTACGACTTGTGGCAGATGGATGTGGCAACGGGTAAGCAGAGTCTGCTTATCGATGCCGATAAGCTGGAGGCGGGTGAATTGTCTGACGAAGAGAAAGCGCGCCGTGAGCGCCAGCGTATTTATGGTCAGGGGATCATGGAGTACTTTTGGTCTGATGATAGCGCTGCGATTTTAATCCCTGCAGCAGGTCAACTGTATTACTACTCAGTTGCAGATAACAAGGTCAAGCTGCTTGCAACGGGTGAAGGCTTCGCTACCGACGCCAGACTGTCGCCTAAAGGCCACTTTGTGTCGTTTGTGCGAGAGCAAAACTTGTATGTATTGGATCTGAAAACCCAGAAAATCACAGCCTTAACCACTGATGGTGGCGGCGCGATTAAAAATGCCATGGCTGAGTTTGTCGCTCAAGAAGAGATGGGCAGAATGACGGGTTACTGGTGGGCGCCCGATGAGTCAGCGATTGCCTACACTCGCATCGATGAGGCGGGTGTTGAGCTGGTGACTCGTAACGAAATTTACGCCGACGGAATTAAGCTGACCGAGCAGCGTTATCCCTACGCAGGTGAAAACAACGTCAAGGTTGAACTTGGGGTTGTGACCCTTAAAGATAAAAAAGTAGTTTGGGTCGATTTAGGCAAAGAGACCGATATCTATCTACCACGAGTAAAATGGCTACCAGACAGTAAGCATCTGTCTTATCAGTGGCAGAGCCGCGATCAGCAAGCGCTAGATCTACGTGTGGTGGCGATTGATGACATTAAAAATGATAGAGACTTAGTTAAAGAGCGCAGTCAGGCTTGGGTAAACCTTAATGACGACCTGCACTTTTTAAAGCAGCAAAAGGCATTTATCTGGGCGTCAGAGCGAGATGGCTTTAACCATCTTTATTTAATTGGCCTAGATGGCAAGGTGATTAGTCAGTTAACTCAAGGTGACTGGGCGGTGGATGCGGTCGAGTATATCGATGAAAAAGCCGGGGAGATTTACTTTACTGGTCGTAAAACCAAGGTGATAGAGAAGCAGCTTTACCGCGTGGCACTAGCTGGTGGCAAGGTTGAAGACATCAGTCAGCGTAGCGGCATGCACTCCACGGTATTTGCCGACAATAAACCTGTGTACCTTGATTACTTCAGCAGTTTGTCACAGCCGCCACAGGTGAGCCTGCATGATAAAAGTGGTGAACGCTTAGCTTGGGTTGAGCAAAACGAAGTTAAACAAGGCCATCCACTTTATGACTACTTTGGTCTGTGGCAGGTGCCGGAGTTTGGTGAGCTGAAAGTCGAAGATGGCCAAATGTTGCAATACCGCCTATTCAAGCCGACCAACTTTGATGCTTCAAAGCAGTATCCGGTGGTAGTACGCGTCTATGGCGGCCCCCATGCACAGTTGGTGGTCAATAGCTGGAGTCATCAAGACTACTTTACTCAGCATCTTTTACAGCAAGGCTATATCGTTTATCAGCTCGATAACCGCGGTTCGGCCCATCGTGGCACCCAGTTTGAGTATGTGATCTATAAGCAGCTTGGCGAGGTTGAAGTGAACGATCAAAAGGTCGGTGTGGATTACCTGCGCACCCTGCCGTATGTTGATTCTGATAATATCGCTATCTATGGCCACAGCTATGGCGGCTACATGGCACTGATGAGTCTATTTAAAGCGCCAGACTACTTTAAGGCGGCGATCTCTGGTGCGCCAGTATCAGACTGGTCTCTGTATGACACCCATTATACTGAGCGTTATATGGGCCACCCTAAAACCAATGCCAAAGGTTATGAGGCCAGTAGCGTGTTGCCGTATGTTGGTGGTTATCAATCTGGTCTGTTGATGTACCACGGCATGGCCGATGACAATGTCTTGTTTGAGAACAGCACTCGAGTCTATAAGGCGCTGCAGGATGAGGGCAAGTTATTCCAGATGATCGATTACCCAGGCTCGAAACACTCGATGCGTGGTGAAAAGGTGCGAGTACATTTATATCGCTCACTAGCAGATTTTTTAAATCGAGAACTTAAGCAGTAATAACGCAATGGCTAGTGTGATATAAATCAGGCGTTGGTACTGTTAATTGTGGTTAATAGACTGCAATTAATAGACCACGCCTTTTTTATTAAGGTTAATTTGAAATTAAATATCATTAATAACAACAAGGCTGGCTTGAATCGAAATCTGTATTTATATGCTTAGCCGTAGGGAAGTAGAGCGTAGAATTATATGAGACTCTATTGCTTTATAGGTATACATTTGAATGGTTTATCATTTCTTATGGCTGATAATTAGGTTTTATCCTAAGTGAATTTCAGTTTTACTTAAGTTTATACTCTAATTTAAGCATATATTAAATATGCATGTTAGAACAATAGTGTCGAAATTTAAGCATAAAAAAAGCCAGTCAATCGACTGGCTTTTTATTCACTGCAGCGCTAGCAGTACAGCTTGGGTAGCTTAGAATTAATCTTCTAAGCTACCGCAGAAACGGTAACCTTCACCGTGGATTGTTGCGATGATTTCTGGCGTATCTGGCAAGCTTTCGAAGTGCTTACGGATACGACGGATTGTTACGTCAACAGTACGGTCATGTGGCTTGAGCTCGCGGCCAGTCATCTTCATTAGAAGGTCTGCACGGCTTAGGATCTTGCCTGGGTTTTCAACAAAGTGAAGCATCGCGCGGAACTCACTGCGTGGTAGCTTGTATGACTCACCTTGTGGGCTTACTAGAGAGCGGCTGTTGATTTCAAGGCTCCAACCGTTGAAACGGTAGAACTCAACTGCGCTTTTCTCTTCTGAATCTGTACCTGTGCTATTAACGCGAGTTAATAGGTTACGAGCACGAATAGTCAATTCACGTGGGTTGAATGGCTTAGTGATATAATCATCAGCACCAATTTCAAGACCTAGAATCTTATCTACTTCGTTATCACGGCCCGTTAGGAAGATTAGACCGATATTATTAATTTCACGAAGTTCACGAGCTAGTAAAAGACCGTTTTTGCCTGGTAAGTTAATATCCATAACGACCAAGTTAACTTTGTTGTCTTGCATAGCCTTATGCATTTCAGCGCCGTCATTGGCTTCCGTTACCACATATCCTTCTGCTTCAAAAATACTTCTAAGTGTGTTTCTTGTTACTGCTTCATCTTCAACAATAAGAATGTGCGGGTTTTGCATATTAATTACCTAATCTCTGTCAATTCTAACCATGAGTATAATAATATTTATACTCCATCTAGTTATGCTGATAACTCACTGATACACGTAGGTGCTTTCAAATTTGGCTCGAAACAGCAACACACTGCATGATAAGCAAAGTATGGGTATCTCACATATGGAAAAACGTGAACTGTATAAACTTTGATTAACAATAGTAGGAAAAAGTTCCTTAACTACCGTTTTGTATGAAGTTTAAATGTTAAATCAAACATAGGCCACATTTGATACTGCTGTGTGGATTACTCTTCTATCTGTTTCAGATATGTGTAACAAAATGTGTTCGTTACATGTATCGAGGTGAGCCAATCAACAAGCCCATTGTACTCGTTTTAGGCATTTGTTAACAAATGAAATGTTAACAAAATTCCTCGACGATATGATTTAGATCACTTTTTGAAAACTATGCTGTTGATTATATTGAAATTGATAGAATTGCAAATAGTGATGCAGATCACACTGTTAGGAGGTGCTAACGAGTTTGCTATAATAATTCCACCTCAATTTGAGAAATTGTTAGTATGAATGACTCTATCGAAACGCTGTGGCGCTTTTATAAAGAAACTGAATTTCTGTTTACTCAAATATTATCTTCGCAATTATCGTTCGCTATTATCACCGCATATAACCCCTGTGGAGAGGTGCTAACGGCTTGCCAAAATGGTCTGCTTGACCGGAAACTTCAGCATGAAATACACAGATTAGGTCTTCCTTATCGCGCTATGATAGGTACCTCCCATGACAGAAAACATATGGAGAAGAGTTGGGCAGTTGTCATTGATAAGGCTCAAGCGGTTAAATTGGGTTGTCAGTTTAACCAAAATGCCATCTATTATGTTGAAGCGGACTGTTTACATTTGATTCCCTGTTTAGTAGCTAAGTTCGATGCTCACTTAGGTGCGTTCTCGCCACGGGTCAAGCTGCTGTTAGAATTTCCTGATATTGGTTAAAATAAAATCTATTTAGATTTCCGTTGACTTAATTGGTTATTTTTTGATATTTTTTACTCTGTTATTTTGTATACAAAGCAGATAATGCAGGTATACAAAATAACTACAGAAGAGGAGCGCTAACTAGGTAGTAAGTTGGAGGGGGCCAAACCCCAATGATGGCTTATGAGGGAGATTAGCGCCGAGATATTCATAGCCATTTGGTCGGGCTTGAATGTTGGTTGTTCAGGCTGAATCCTGTCGATTGTCACCAATGTTTTTTATGGTGGAGAGCTTCTGGTTGCGATCGCTGTTTCCCATCTTTTGGGGTGCAATCAATAGCACCAGGCTCTTCGGACGAAGTTAGTTCGGAGCTTTTTCATGTTAGTTATTCAAAATACCCATTTCTGTCTGTGTCAGTCATCTCTATTTTGCATGGAGGCTGTACTATGTTTATAGCATCAGAATCTCCAATATCAGTTTCTAAGTTAACGGTTGCTAAGTTCGGCGGCACTTCGGTTGCCGATTACGCTGCGATGCAGCGCTGCGCCGATATTATTATTGCTAACCCGCAAACACGGGTTGTGGTGGTGAGTGCATCGAGTGGCGTGACCAATCAGTTAGTCGCGCTCACTCAGGCTGAAATCAGTAGTGATGAGTCAAAGGCGCTGATCAAGAAGATCGCCTCAATTCAATATCAGATCCTCGATAAGCTCGGTAACCCCAGTGATGTGGCCGCAAAGATTGATCGCACTCTCAGCCATATCTCGGCTCTAGTGGAGCGACTAAAGCTGATCCGCAGCAAGGCTGTAATGGATGAGCTCTTATCTCAAGGTGAGATGTGCTCTTCAATATTCTTTGCCGCCGTATTGCGAGAGAAGGGGGCTAGCGCATCGGCTTTTGATGTGCGTCAAGTGCTTAGAACCGATAGCCATCATGGCCGCGCCGAACCACAAATCGAGCAAATTGCTGAGCTAGTGCAAACTAATCTTAAGCCTTTGCTCGCCGATCAGGTGATAGTGACTCAAGGTTTTGTTGGTGCCGATAGTGAAGGTAACACCACAACCCTTGGCCGTGGTGGTAGTGATTACTCTGCAGCATTGTTAGCCGAGGCGTTGCAAGCCTATGCCGTTGAGATCTGGACCGATGTGGCGGGTATATATACCACCGATCCTCGTCTCGCCCCGAATGCGAGTCCGATCGCCGAAATCAGCTTTAACGAAGCCGCCGAGATGGCGACGTTTGGTGCCAAGGTTCTACACCCGGCAACTATCTTACCTGCGGTGAGGCAAAAGATTCAGGTCTTCGTTGGCTCAAGCTGGGCACCTGAGCAGGGTGGCACCTGGATCCGCCATAAGGTTGAAAGCGAGCCTGTTTATCGTGCCGTCGCGGTGCGCCGAGATCAAACTCTACTCAATCTACACAGCTTGCAGATGCTACATGCGCAAGGCTTTCTCGCCGAGACGTTTGCCACGCTTGCACGGCATAAGATCAGTGTCGATTTGATCACCACCTCCGAGGTTAACGTGGCACTGACATTAGATAAAACCGGGTCAGATTCTAGCGGCCAAGGATTATTGAGTGAGGCACTGCTGCAAGAGTTATCACAACACTGTCGGGTGCGCGTCGAAGATGGCTTAGCCTTAGTGGCGGTGATAGGTAACAACATCGCCTCGACCGCTGGCGTGTGCCGAAGAGTGTTTGAAGTACTGGAGACCTATAATGTACGCATGATCTGTCAAGGCGCGAGCCCACATAATTTGTGTATTCTGGTGGATGAATCAGAGGCGGCCAATGTTATTCGCGCCCTGCATGAAAACCTGTTTGAAGCCTAGATAACAGATAACAGATAACTGCTAACAGATAGAGATGAAAGGTAACCGAGTCATTGATGAAATTTACCCAATCGAGCCTAAAGGTAGGTGAGTTGGCTACGGGGCAGGAGCTTAATGTTCCTGTTTACCGACTTCCTGCACAGGACCTTAGTGCGCCGAGCGTATTTATTCAGGCCAATGTGCATGGCGCCGAGGTGCAAGGTAACGCGGTGATTTTTCAGTTGATGAAGCAGCTGGAGACGATGGATGTTAAGGGGGAAGTGACGTTACTTCCCTTGGCTAACCCGTTAGGGATTAATCAAAAAAGTGGTGAGTTCACCCTTGGGCGTTTCGATCCTATCACTGGGGTTAACTGGAACAGAGAATATCTAGATCACAAACTCGATGTCGCCAGTTGGTATCAAGAGAATGCTCATCTAGAAGACAAGGCGTTGATCAAGGCATACCGTTTGTTATTGATTGAGTCATGTCAGGCTCACTTAAATAGTGAGTGGGGCGTGACCACAGGCAAACGCCTTGCGGTGACGCTGCAGTCGATGGCCCATGCAGCCGATATCGTTATCGATCTGCATACTGGCCCTAAGTCTTGTAAGCATATGTATTGTCCCGAATACGATGTGGATTCAGCATCGTATTTCTCTATTCCCTTTACTCTTGTGATCCCTAATGATTTTGGTGGCGCCATGGATGAAGCGGTGTTTTGCCCTTGGTGGCAGCTGGCTGACTATGCGCAATCACAGGGACGCACTCTAGGCGTTCCTGTATCTGCATTTACTTTGGAGTTAGCTAGCCAAGAGCGTATCGATATGGATGATGCCCTTAACGATGCTCAGGGGATCTTAGCCTACTTGAGTCATCGTGGTGTGGTCAGCGATAAAGTTGCACCAGCTCAAATGCCAAGGTACGGCTGTTATCTAAAAGACTATAAGAAGTTTCATGCGCCAACGGCGGGGATGGTTGAGTATAAAGCTGAGCTGGGTGAGCCATTGCAAACGGGTGAGACTCTGGCAAATATTTTAAGGCTGGATCTGTATGGCACTGATAACGAGTTGACTCCGTTAAGTCTTAAGCAAGATTGTGTGCCTATCCTGCATTTTGCATCAGCTTCTGTCTATCAGGGCACCGAACTCTACAAGGTAATGACCAATCTGTTTGAGCTTTAACTATGAGCGAGCTCATAATATGTAAAAGGCTAACATCAGTTAGCCTTTTTTATTGTCATCTAGACAAGAGCTAAGGCTTAACCGCCCGTACGATGGGGTTTTGTAAACTAATCAGTGTTTCGGTCGATTGGATCTCATCGATAGACTGAATACGATTAATCAATACATGCTGCAGTCCATCGATAGACTGACACATGACCTTTACAAAAACACTGTAGTTACCTGTGGTGTAATAGGCCTCAACCACCTCTTCAAGTGCATTGAGTTTAGATATGGCTGCAGGATAGTCTCCGGCACTCTTTAAATTAATGCCGATAAAACAGCATACATCGTAACCTAAGGCTTTAGGGTTAACGGTGATCTGCGCCCCTGTGATGATCCCTGCTTGCTTCATTTTTTCGACGCGAACATGGATGGTGCCAGCACTCACTCCAAAACGTTTAGCCAATTCGGCGAAGGGCGTTCTTGCTTCTTTCATTAATGCCGACAAAATTTGATTGTCGAGTGAGTCTCTTTGAAATGGGGCTTCCATAATAAATAGGTCAATTGCTTATTGGTTAATTAAACAATTTACGTATTTTTTGATGAATATTCTACTGATTTGTCAAAGAAGTGAGTGTGATTACTCATCTAGCATCAAAGGCGTGCCGTAGTTAACGCTTATTGGGTTTTTAGCGTTAACGCTTATTGGGTTTTTAGCGTTAGCGCCTACGGTCGTGTAGGCACTAGGGTCTTAAAAATTGGTCTAACACTCAGTAAGTTGTGATTATCATTATAAATATATAATGCGTCAGCGCTTAAAGGGAGGAGCCGTTGACGCATCATTCTTATGAGCATTATTTATAAGTACTATTTATGAGCACTATTTATAAGCACGACTAATGAGGAACATTCTGCTTCGGAGCCAGAAAAGTTACTGCTCGCCCTCGGCATTCATAAACGGCGCATCACAGCTAAAGGTCATTCGCTCTTTAGTGTAAGGGTGGGTAATCGTTAGCGATTGTGCATGCAGCAGTAGGCGTGGTGCGAGTCTCTTGGCTAATGGGTCAGCATAGAAGTTATCGCCCAAAATTGGGTGGCCTAATGCCATCATATGCACACGTAGCTGATGCGAGCGTCCGGTGATAGGCGTGAGCTTTACCAAGGTTGAGCGTTTTCCGCGACTGATCACTTCATAGTGAGTCTGTGATGGTTTACCTATCTTATGGTCGACCTTCTGTTTCGGGCGATTGGGCCAGTCACAAATAAGTGGCAGATTAACAGTGCCGTGGGTCTCCTTAACATGACCTGCCACTCTCGCATAGTAGGTCTTCTCGGTTTCTCTATCTCTGAATTGACGCTTGAGCTCTGATTCGGCGCTGCGCAGCAAAGCGACCACGATGACACCCGAGGTTGCCATATCTAAGCGGTGTACTATTTTTGCATGAGGAAATTCTGCTAGTACGCGGTTATAGGTGCTGTCTGCGTGGGCAGGATCACGACCCGGTACAGATAACAGCCCCGACGGCTTGTTAACGACCATAATGTCTTTATCTTGGTGAAGTATTTCAAGCCAAGGCGTTGTGGGAGGTGAGTAGACGAAATCAGTCATGATGGAACCTTATTAAAAATGCGCGGCAAAGATACCTCTTTGATCGTTCGTCATGCAAGTAGATTCGAGAGCGTCGTTATTAAATCGACTTGACTGTTGTGGCTCATGAAGGCTTAGGAGAAGCCTCTGCCATTAACATGCATGATGGCAAAGGTCCAAACCACAAATGCCAGTGCACAGTGGATCAAGGCATAGAAAGATTGATCTAAGCGCCCCATACTTCTGGCATCCCAGATCAGATATAGATGCAGCAATATAATAATGGGAAACAGAGCTAATAGTGGATACAGGCTTAATATGCTGGCATCGCCAAACACTAACCGACTGAGCAGTGCCCAGATAACCATAAAGCCTGTGATCATTGGTGGCAGCGCAATTCGATACGGTTCTGGATAGGGGAACATAGCTAGCCTCCATTTCATGCTGTTTTATAGCAATAGCTGTTATACCAGCGGCTTTTGAGCAATAAGCTGTGCCTTATAGCTTGCCGTGGGTAATTCAGTGAATAGATCTTCAGCGTAATGGAGAGTGCGCCAATTGGCAACTAATGCCTTTAATTCCCCCGCTTTAAGCAGGAAGGCTGGATTGCGTGGTCGACCGATTTGCGCTTGTTGCTCGGTAAAGGTCTCGTAAATAATCAGCCCACCGGGCTTAACGCTATCGATGATCTGCGCGAACAGTGGTCGATGTAGGTAGTTAAACACCAGAACGATATCGTAGCGCTCTTGAGGCAATGCAGGCGCACAGCCATTTTCAAGATCCCACTTGAGTAACTCTATGGAGCTGGCATCATCGGTTACCACATCAAGCCCGGATAGGTCTCTATCTAGATAACTAACATGGCATCCTCTGTTGGTAAACCACTGACCATTGCGGCCGCTACCACAGGCAAGATCGAGTACCTGACAACCGGGTTTGAGGTAGTCAGTCAGCGCTGAAAACTGAGTTATAAGCTCTGCGCTGTTAGCCCTTAACTTCTTTTCTTCCACCAATTCTGCGTCCATGTACTATTGAAAAATGTCTTAGCCCTGCAGGGCCGTGAGATACCACCACAGATAATAACACGATAGCGATCAGCAACTCAGGCTTGTATGCGGCAAAGGGGATAAACAAGCCTAGCAAGCCGAGCTTTACCAGAGTCAGCACACCCTTTAGCTGAATTAGCCAGCGCCAGTCACGCACTATTTCCCATAGCATCATGGCAGAGCCTGTGCTCATGGCCATGATCCAGTAGAGCAGCCATTGTTCCTGGGGAACATGCAGTAAAATGCCACCGCCAGCTCCGGTGATCCCCAAGATATGCAAAGCGCGTAGGGCTGTCTTAGAAAAACGTTGGACCATAAATTGTTTTTCTGTGAGTTCTTTTCTGGCCATATTTAAGGAGTCTTGTGCTGCTAGGTTGCGGTAAATCTTATCAGGAAATGACTATTTGAAAAGCATTGACAGATCACAAGCTCAGATTAACAAGAGGTTTTATTGACTTAGTCGGCTCTAATACCCATTTGTACAGCAAATTTGTGAGACAGTTGGCGGTACCTCTTTATAGATAGTGCTAATATGGTGGGCATATGCTTACTCCTTGCTATTATTGATATTTTTATGCTCAGTCAATAATAGCTTCGATCTGAATGCTGGAGATATCTTATCCTTAACTCCCTAGCAAAGCCTTCAGAATAAGCTGGAAAGCGAGCTGTCAGGAGCTCGCTTTTTTTTCTTCAATTCTATAGCCGCCAACAATGCTTAGATCAATAGCCCTCAAGACAAATCTGCTAATATCAAATACACTATTTTAGATTTCTTCCTCATTTAGATAAGGTTTCTACAATGAAAATTGGTTTTTTTAGCGCCAAACATTACGATATGCAGCATTTTAATCGAACCAACACGACCTTTGGTGCCAGTATCGAGTATTTTGATTACCGCCTCTGTATGCAAACTGTAAAACTCGCTGAAGGGTTTGAGGTCGTGTGCGCCTTTGTTAATGACTCTCTTTGTGAAGAAGTGCTAGTTGAACTCGCTCAAGGTGGCACTAAGATTATTGCTATGCGCTGCGCTGGCTTTAATAATGTCGATCTAGAAGCCGCCGAACGTTTAGGAATGAAGGTCGTTAATGTGCCTGCTTACTCTCCTGAGTCGGTTGCAGAGCACACAGTAGCACTCATGCTTACTCTTAATCGCAAAATTCATAAAGCCTATCAGCGTACCCGTGATGCGAACTTCTCACTAGATGGGCTCGTGGGCTTTAATATGCATGGCCGCACGGTTGGGGTTATCGGCACGGGTAAGATAGGCCTCGCGACAATTAAAGTATTGCTGGGTTTTGGCTGTAAAGTGGTGGCCCACGATCCTTACCCTAACCAAGACGTGATCGATTTAGGCGTTGAGTACCTCACACTTGAGCAGCTGTATCCTATTTGTGATGTCATTAGCCTGCATTGCCCGTTGACCAAAGATAACTTTCATCTATTGAGCCAGGGCAGCTTTGTAAAAATGAAGCCTGGCGTTATGGTCATCAATACCAGCCGTGGTGGTTTGCTTAATGCGCTCGATGCAATGGAAGCTCTGAAGTCAGGACAACTGGGCTCACTAGGATTAGATGTATACGAGAATGAGAAAGAGCTTTTCTTTGAAGATAAGTCGAGTGAAATCATTCAAGATGACGTATTTAGACGTTTGTCTGCATGTCACAACGTGATTTTTACAGGTCACCAGGCATTTTTAACCGAAGAAGCATTAGGTGCGATTGCACACACGACACTGACAAATGTCACCCAGCTACTGGCGGGAGAAGAGTGCCCCAACCAGCTGTATTAAAATAATTTGTTAGGTAATAAGTGGGCAGGAGCGACTTAGGTGCAAATAACTTGAGCGCTACTGCCTTTTTTATAGCGATAAACCACTTGCTTAAGCTATTTAGAGGATAGATTATAATCGATACAAGAAGATAGCCATTATCTTACCGCTTGTCGCAAATGTGGCGAGTCATAGCTTAGCTAACAGCGTCTAAGGAAAGAGCCGATGATCATTACTCAAGAAGTCCATGATATTTCGACCGCGACAGGAACCATGCGGACCTACCTATATCGTCCCGATTGCGAAGGGCAATTCGCCACCATTATTTTCTACTCAGAGATTTTTCAGCAAACGGCGCCTATCGCCCGTGCGGCAGCGATCCTCGCCGGTCATGGCTTTGTGGTATTGGTGCCTGAAGTATTCCACGAGCTTAATCCTATTGGCACCGTGCTGGCGTACGACGATATCGGTAAAGACAAAGGTAATGCTGACAAGTTTGCTAAGCGCCTTGAACATCATGACAGTGACACCGAAGCACTGGTCGACTTTGCTCGTAGTTTGATTTTTTGCAGTAGTCATATCGGTAGCATGGGGGTGTGTATTGGCGGGCACTTAGCCTATCGCGCTGCGCTAAATCCCGATATTCAAGGAGCCTTCTGTTTGTACCCAACCGATATTCATTCCAACACTTTGCCTTGTGACAAAGGCAATGACTCCTTGAGCCGAACCGGCGATATAGCAGCCGAGTTAGTGATGATATTTGGTAAACAAGACCCCCATGTTTCAAGCGAGGGGCGCAAGCTGGTGTATGACAAGCTTGAAGCAACTGAGGCTAAGTTTAACTGGTTGGAAGTCAACGCTCAACACGCCTTTATGCGTGATGAAGATATTAGGCATGACCCGGCGCTCGCACTGCAGATGTATCTGCAGGCGGTGGCATTTTTTCAACGAACGCTCAAGTAACTACGTTCAAGTAAATACGCTCAAGTAACGCAGCAAGCGTTAATCGTTTTGAATCAACACGGATAAAAAAAGGGCCAGTATGACTGGCCCTTTTCAGATCACGGAGTAAGCGTTATTCATTATACCTATTGGTATTAACCTTGCTGGTACGCGGCAAGCTCATCAGTGCTCACGCGCGCAATGAATGTGTTATCTAGATAGAAATCAACATGCTCATCTTGCTTAACGCCAGACATAACCTGCTGGCTACCATCTTCATAAATGAGTGTCATTGCCAAGGTATTTTCGTCAGTTGCAACCATTGAAGCGCTAGTTAACTTAACGTTCTTTAGCGGGGCGGTTGTTAGGTCGCCATCGATGTGTTGGTTAACCTTGAAAATCGCTTCAACTGGCATGTCGACAACCGCAGGTGAACGGCCTGTTACAGGGTTGGTGCCAGTCCAGAATTCGATGCTGTTAATAATAAATAGATCGCCAGTAGCAGCAAAGCCATAAATTGGGCTCATTAAGATGAACAGGCCTGCACGACCGTAACGGTTGTCTACAGCGCTAAGGTTAGCCTTAGTTACCATGGCGCTTAGGCCCATTTGGCCCATACAACCGGTAAGTTGAGTGCTTAGGATTGCAGTTAGCGCGACTGCAGAGATTGTCTTTTTCATTGGTTTAATCTTACTGAATTGAGAATGGCGCTGATTGTATGTATCGGTAAAAATTGAGATGTGACAAGGCTCGCAACTCTGGGTTGGGAAAATGTTTTGTTTGTGGTGTTATTTCGGTGATTTGTTTGGTCGCTGTGGTGTTTATCTCTAAAGTTGGTTTGGTGCTGATTTTTTCTCGTTGATGTGTATTAGTTGTTACTGTTTAGCCTCGCTGCAATCGGATTTTGTGGCGATAACAGTGGCATTTTATTAAAGCAGAATTTAACGCATAATAGCGCTCCAATTTCTGGAGACCCCATGTCTGATTACCAAGTACTGCACCAAACCCAAGATGAATATGGCCCGCTTATCGTGTTAGAAGATAAGGAGGCGAGAATTCTGGCATTTGGTGAAAATGATGAGCAGAGTAAGTTACTCAAAGCTGCCCCCCATATTCCGCAGCACACCTATGTGCAAGCTATGTTATTGGTGTTGCTCTATAGCCAACCTAAAAGCGCTATCGTACTCGGGTTAGGCGGTGGTGGGCTTATCCATGCACTGCGTCACTTCGATGCGGGGATCAAACTGACCGCCGTTGAGCTTAGAGCAGATGTAATTGAGCTGGCTAAACGCTATTTTCAGCTGCCTTTGAGCAAAAAGCTTAAGGTGATTAATCAGGATGCGAAACAGTTTTTAGAGGCTGGCGATCATAAGCGCGTCGACGTGATCTTTGCCGATATTTATAGTGCCGAAGGTGTTGATTCTGCTCAGGTGTCGGATACATTTATTGGCCAATGCGCCGCCTTAATTAAAGCCGATGGTTACCTTGTGCTTAATTGCTGGAAAGAGCATAGCCAAAACCGTGAGTTGCTGGCTTATCTTAATAAGTACTTCGTCGAAGTTCGCGCCTGCCTCACAGGGAGTGGTAATTGGGTGGTGTTTGCGGGTAAGGCCAAGCGTGAAATCAGTACTAGCGGCTTAAAAACTAAGGCGCAGGCCTTGTCGCAGCAACTGGACTTCCAGCTTGGCAGATCCCTGACGCGATTCGATGTTTGGGAGTAAGCCCTGTAGGTTAGCTCGCATCTCGCTAATACTGCTCTAGTATTAGCGAGTCCTTTGTCTAGGGGGGCGCGTTAATCGATTTTTTCGTTAATAACTTCATTTTCTGCTAGTTAGAGGAGTTTATTCTCGACATATCCCCGCTAACACTTATCCAATTCTTATCTAGCTCTTATATAAGTGACTGTTAAACATCTAATATCTCAGCTTTGTTAATCCTATTCGGAAAAATAGATTAGATTGATAGTTTTTACCCGTTATCATAATTTTATGCGCTCCGTTACTATTCTCCCATCGAAAACGAACTGGCTTTAAGAGACTCATCATCACTCATCTCAGTTTGTTGAATTTTAAGACATAGTATTTTCAACTTTAACGATTAAAACAGATAAAATGGAGCATCACATGCATCAGTCAATCATCAACTCTACAATCAAGCCATTCTCAGCAACTGCTTTTCACAACGGTGACTTCCACCCTGTGACAGAGCAAGATCTTCTAGGCAAGTGGTCTGTTGTATTCTTCTACCCAGCTGATTTCACATTTGTATGCCCAACCGAGCTAGGCGACATGGCTGACCATTACGAGAAGCTACAGTCTATGGGCGTTGAAGTTTACTCAGTATCGACTGACACTCACTTCACTCACAAAGCATGGCACTCAAGCTCTGACACCATTGGTAAAATCCAGTACCCAATGATTGGTGACCCAACGGGTACTATCACACGTAACTTCGGTGTGATGATTGAGGAAGATGGTCTAGCACTACGCGGCACATTTGTTATCAACCCTGAAGGCGAGATCAAAGTTGCTGAAGTACATGACCTAGGTATTGGTCGTAGCGCAGCTGAACTAGTTCGTAAAATTCAGGCTGCTCAGTATGTAGCAACTCACGACGGTGAAGTATGCCCAGCAGCATGGCAGCCAGGTGAAGCGACACTTGCACCATCAATCGACCTAGTTGGTAAGATTTAAGCGATAGATAATTGATAGCAGTGTGTTAGCGAGATCCACCTCTCGCTAATGTCCTAGATAGTTATCAAGCGATTTCATCTCCATTGTTCAGCTTAGTGTCCCCCCTGAAATCTAAGCTGAACAAATTTTTACAGAACTTGTTTTTACAGAACTATTTTTCAGAACACTTGCTAGTCGCAATACACATTTATTTTTAAGACCACTTTTTATTTTTTAGTGAGCATTTAGTTGCTTGTGGCTAATGCTGCCTGCTGCTCACCTATATCAGATTAGCTTTCACATATTTAGGAGTCATCATGTTAGATGCAAACGTAAAGAATCAACTGAGCACTTATTTGCAAAACCTCAAGCATCCAGTTGAGCTGGTTGTATCTATTGATGACAGTAAAAAAGCCCAAGAGTTAAAGTCACTTGCTGCAGATATCGATAGCTTGTCTCCACTCATCTCAGTAATAGATCAAGTGGGTGAGCGTACTCCTTCGATGTCAGTCATCAATCCACAATTGAATAGTCAGATCACCTTTGCAGGCCTGCCTATGGGTCATGAGTTTACCTCCTTGGTGCTTGCGCTTCTGCATAGCGGCGGTCACCCAATCAAGCTAGATAGCGACGTGATTGAACAAATTCGCCAGCTACCGGGTGAGTATCGTTTCGAGACCTATGTGTCTTTAAGCTGTCAAACCTGTCCTGAAGTGGTTCAAGCGCTGAATATGATGGCGGCGATTAACCCGAACATTACTAACGTGATGATTGATGGTTCACTATTCCAAGATGAAGTGAATGAGCGCAACATCATGGCGGTCCCTTCTGTGTACCTCAATGGCGAGCCGTTCTCAATGGGCGCCATTAGCACGGTTGAGATCTTAAACAAGCTTGACGTCAATGCGGCGGGTCGAAAAGCTGAGCAGCTAAACGAGAAAGAAGCGTTTGATGTATTAGTGGTTGGCGGTGGCCCAGCAGGCGCATCGGCAGCAATTTATGCGGCACGTAAAGGTCTACGTACTGGCATAGTTGCCGATAAGTTTGGTGGTCAAGTCGCTGAAACCGTGGGTATCGAAAACTTCATTTCAGTTAAGGCGACAGAAGGCCCTAAGCTGGTGGCTAATCTTGAGGCCCACGTACATGAGTACGATGTTGATATTATGGATAATCAACGCGCGTTGAGCCTAAAGTCGGGTGAGCTGTTTGAGTTAGCGCTTGAAAGCGGCGCGGTGCTGCGCAGTAAAACAATATTACTGGCAACGGGGGCACGCTGGCGTGAAATGAACGTACCGGGTGAGCAAGAATACCGTGGTAGTGGTGTGGCGTACTGCCCACATTGTGACGGCCCACTGTTTAAAGGTAAGCGTGTTGCGGTTATTGGCGGTGGCAACTCTGGTATTGAAGCGGCAATTGATTTAGCGAATATTGTTGAGCACGTTACCGTACTTGAATTTGATAAAACATTGCGTGCCGATGAAGTGCTGCAGCGTAAAGCAAAGTCGATGGGCAACATTGATATCATTACCGAGGCGATGACCACTGAGGTGACTGGCGATGGTAAGCGTGTTAACGGCCTTAACTATACCGACAGAGCCACAGGCGAGAGCCATCATGTTGACCTGGCAGGTATCTTTGTACAGATTGGTTTGGTACCAAACTCTGAGTGGCTAAAAGACACCATAGATATGACAGCGCGCGGTGAGATTGTTGTCGATGCAAAAGGCGAAACTTCATTACCTGGGGTATTTGCTGCGGGTGATGTGACAAACTCAGCTTATAAGCAGATTATTATTGCCATGGGGAGTGGTGCAACGGCATCACTGGGTGCATTTGACTACTTAATTCGTCACGATGTCGATGAGTCTAGCCGAGATAATGTTGCAGCCTAAAGGGATTACTCGTTAATATAAAGCCAGCAGATGCTGGCTTTTTTATTGAGCTAGTCACAGAATAATAATGATAAGTGAAGGGATTCCTTTGAAGTCATATCAGTACCAACCTCAGTTGAAGAGAGAAGCCTTTACGATTTTAAAGCGCGGTATTCTGTGGGCAACCTATGTCAGCTGCGTACTATTATCTGTTGTACTGCTAAATAGCTATTTTTTTGATGGTTTTTACTTTGATCTTCATTCATTACAATTTAAGTTTATCCCGCTATTTATAGTGCTCTTACTAGGTTTAATAACGATTAAGCTCGCTGGATTTGAAAACGTGGGAGTAAAACAAACGTATCTCTATTTAATCTTGTTGGTTAGTGGTTGGAGTTATGTGCTTTTGGGTTTAGCTTTGCTATCTGACCAGAACATGCCGGGCATTGAGTCTTTAGCCGATGTACTGGTGTTAGTGTTTGCACTGGCGCTGTTTCCTAATCGAAATGTGATGGCTTTCGCCATATTTCCTTTTTTAGCCTTTAGCGCTGTTTATCACTCTATGCAGTATTCTCAGGTGCTGATTTACCCGCTGACTAAATTTTTATGTTTTTTGGGCATCATATTATCAGGCCAAAAAATTATTTCGGGTTGGTTTTTCAAAGCGGTGAGCCGTAATATTGAAAAAAAGAAATTGTTACAGCAGTTTAAGCGTTTAGCCATGATTGATGGCTTGACCAATATCAGTAATCGTCGCCATTTTGACGAGGTGCTAACCCAAGAGATAAAGGCATCACTTAGAAATAATAAACCGTTGTCTATCATCATGGTCGATGTGGACTTCTTTAAGCCGCTTAACGACAGTCTTGGCCACCAAGTGGGTGATAAATATTTAAAGAGGATCGCAGGTGTATTAAATAGCGCACTCGAACGGCCAAGGGATCTGGTTGCCCGCTACGGCGGAGAGGAGTTTGTGATTGCACTGCCAGATACTGATCTAAGCGGTGCCACTCAAGTCGCCGAAAAGATTAAACAGGCAATAGCCGATACAGAGCTTGCGCACCCTGGCTCAGGAGTCTCAGACTTTATTACTGTTTCTCAAGGCATTGCGCAGTGGCACGAGGGGATGGAACCAGCTCAGTTGCTAGAGACCGCCGACAGTTTGTTATATCAAGCCAAGTCAGCGGGTAGAGATTGTTACCTTTCAGAGTAAGGCTCTTTAGTCCCCCCTTCACTGTAAAAGCGCTCCCAGAGTAGGGATCTCTCTGAGAGGAGCTTGAGTGTGAAACCGTCGCTTAGGCCGTAGTATTAATATTGTGGCCAGTATTACCCACAGGCGCCTTCGCCGCTTCAGGGGCCGCCGCATTGATCAAGCTTAATGCAATATCGCCCTCAATCTTTTGTTGATCTTTAGCCATTTGAGCGACTTTCACGCCAACATCACCATGACTCATGTTCGGTTGAAGATTCGCACTAGAGATAGTTACAGCCATATTTTTCTCAATTAAGTAGGAATGTTATTCGGTTATCGGCGTGGCACATCATGGCTTGAGGATTGTCGTGTTACAGAGTGTATCGGTTGTAAAGCTAAGACGGAAAAGCAGGTGCTAGGAAAAGTAGGTTCTAGGAAAGGCACAGACGGACAAGCAAAAGGCAAAGAAGGTTCAAGCTGAGACGGAACAGGCTAAGACGGGAAAGGCACCACTTTGTCTTTTGTAGGTTGGGCTTTCGCCCATCAATCATGGTTTTATACTAGATTTGTCGGCATAAATACCGAGCTACGGAAAAGCAGGTTCTAGGTCCTAGGAAAAGCAAAGACGGAAAAACGAAGGGAAAAGACGGTTCAGGCTGAGACGGGAAAGGCATTGCTTTGCTCATTTGTAGGTTAGACTTTAGCCCATCAGTTTTGGTTTTATATAAGGCTTGTCGGCATAAATGCCAACCTACGGAAAAGCAGAGATTGTAAAAGCGGGAAAGCTAAGAAAGTGCAAAGACGGTGCTTTCAGCTTTTGATTTTCCTAGTAGGGCGCAGCCCGTCCTCGCAGCGAAGCGTCCTAGGATCTAGGTCCTTATTTTAGAAAACGAAGGCCTCAGCTTTACAGCAAGCTAAGGCCTTTAGTAATTAACATTAAGACTTTGCTGCTTGAGCCTTCTCAATACTCTTACGAATAAGCGTGATAATCACCGTCAACACGATAGAGCTTAAGATAAGGCCGATCGCTAAGGCCACATTCTGCAGCGCTGTTGGGTCAACTGCCAACATGCCACCGAGTCCCATCATCATGATGCCTGACATCAGCTTAAGGGTCTGACCCTCTTTCTCGGTGAGCTTGCGTTTACCTAGAGATACACTGAAGGCGATAACGATAGCCGCGAGTGGGATGACATAAACTACGTTGTACATCACCAGATACATATAGCGCTCGAAGGTCTCTAAGTCATGCATCGACAATACGCTGGTATAGATCATCGGGAAGCCTGCGGTGCATAGCAGCTCATAGGCGTTGGCTAAGATAGATAACACTACAGTACCGGCTATCATGGCGGTCATGCTGCTGGCGCTGGTGAGTTTACCCATGCGTTTAATCAAACCAGTTCGATTTTTGGCCGACATCGACAGGGTGACCTCTCCCTTGGTAAAGAAGTAATCTTTGATGTTCACCGCCCCTGCTACCAGCGCTAACATCCCCGCACCGAGAATAATCCAGCCGCCATCGCTACCTGCACCAAGCAGTTGGAAGATATTGAGCCAAGCGCTCATAAAAATGAAGTAGATAAAGCCTGAGAAGAACACAAATATGCCGCCAACAATCAGCATGCGAGTGCGGCTCTTAGCGTTAACCATGATAGAGAGCAGGAATAGCAATACGAAGAAAGCGCAAGGGTTGAAGGCGTCGACGCCTGCGAGTACCACCGTTAGTAATGGCAGCGACATCTGCTCAGGGTGAACGACACCAACCAGTGGTAACTCTACGGGTTGTACATCAGAAGAAGCGAGTTTGCTGCTGGTATCTAAACCCAAATCGCAAATCCCTTCACCACTTTTACTGCTACTTTCACTACAGGTTTCAAATAAGCCGCCTGAAACAGGCGCAGCTGTGGCGTAGTCGCCCTCGACCTCTGGTGCTAATACGCCACCAAGCGAAACGTAATAGGACTTTAATCGTTGCACTAAAAACTCGCCGGTAACGGCTTGGCTGCTGTAACCGACAACGGCTTTTTCGCCACTGGCAAAGTAGGGCACCGAGCGCGCTTCGGTTCCCGTCTGTTTAGCGACGTTTTGCCACACTTCCATCGTATTCGCGGCGGTGATCATATGATCTTCCACCTCTATCCAGGGGTAGCGCTCGGGTAGGCTATCGATAAAAGGGTGCGCCTCGGCGCAGTGAGGACAGGTCTTAGACCAGAAGAAATACAGTTTAACCTTAAGCTCTCCCTGCGCATTGGTGTAATGCCAGATGTTGTTCGTCGCTGTCGCTTCTGTAGCGGCAAAACTGGGCAGAGATAGGCAAGATAATAAAAGGGCAATAAAAAGAATAATAGACTTAGGCATGCGAACTCCGGCAGACGTATTAGCCATGAATTAAGCGTGTTTGTTACTAATACTCTACTTTAATGCTTAGGAATGGCTAAATTAATGTTTTGTTTTTGCAGGTTAAATCTCGAATAATTTACTTTTGGGAACTACAACCAATTTTTAACAATAAAGTTAAACTTTTAGCAATAATTATAAAAGCTTGATTAAGCTTTTGTTGATGTACTTTATGTGGTTGTGGTTGTGGTTGTGGTTGTGGTTTCGTTTTGCTTGAGTTTGAGTTTGAGTTTTCTTTACTGCTATTGAGCTGTAATGCTGGTTAACACGTTGAACGTAAACTTAACCCGTAGAATTACTCATCTTTACTGGCGATTTGGATCTGCGGTTGTTCGGCTTCATCTGTACACCACACTAGGCTCACATTACGGTTTTCGTCGGTACTCGCGGTTAATATTTTAGTGATAATCGGCGCAGGGTAAGCGACATCATTAAGATAGGTTTTTACTCTTTCAATACGTCTTTCTGCTAGCCACTTATTATAGTTACGTGTTTCTTCTGTCGCTTGGGTTTGATTCACTTTGAATTCAAGTAGTAAATAGCCTGTATTGATTTGAGTACTTTTGGTTAGCTCATCGAGTTGAGATGTGTACTGGCTTGAGAAATAAGAGCTATTTTTGGGATAAATAATATCGATAATGTGAGTTTTATTATCACATTGAGCCATCGTGCTTGTGGCAAATAGTAAACAAACTGCGGCTATCCACTTCATACCGTACTTCCTTGCTAAGCTTAAAATCACCCTAAAGAGCGGTTTAGTGCTACTCCATTGTGCGAAAATTTATGCTATTACTAGAGAAAATACAATCACCTTTAGATTAAATGTTCTAATGATGAACTGCACTCTGCACAGCTCTAGAAGATATTTGTGGCGTAGTTTGCTCTGTTCATCATGGTGCAATTATTGGGCTATGCATGGTAATGAGTGATCAATCTAATCAAGGAGCAAAAATGGCGACGGTCGATCTTCTCGTCATTGGTGGTGGGATCAATGGAGCGGGTATCGCTCAGTGCGCAGCTGCAGCTGGCTATAGTGTATTGCTGTTAGAGAAAGACACCATTGCGGGGCAGACGTCGGCTAACTCCAGTAAACTCATCCACGGTGGGCTGCGCTATCTCGAATCTGGCCAACTTCCCTTGGTAAGAAAGTCTCTGGCCGAGAGAAAAGCCTTGCTTAAGCTGGCTCCCTCGTTAGTGAATCCAATCCCATTTTATATTCCCGTGTATGACACCAGCCATCGTAGTTCGTGGGCGATAAGAGCGGGGCTTAGTTTGTATGCCGTGCTCAGTGATTTCGATGAGCTGGGGCTGTTTAAATCAGTTCCCTCTGTAGATTGGTCGAAAATTAAAGGACTCAAACTTAAGGGGCTAAAAGCCGTTTACCAATATTGGGATGCGCAAACAGATGACAAGCGACTGACACAAGCCGTGATAAAAAATGCTCGTGCCTTAGGGGCGCATGTGATTGAGCATGCTCAATGTACGCATATCGAGCATTTGCCGAGCCATTGTGTGGTGCGCTATCAAACGGAAGAAATAGCGCAAGAGGTAGAAGCGCTGGCAGTAGTGAATGCGGCGGGTCCATGGGTGAATCAGGTGCTTGAAAATGTGTTTCCGCCTATCGCAGCAGAGCCTATCGAGTGGGTGCAGGGCAGTCATCTGCTGCTCGATATTCCAGCTAATGATGGCATCCTTTATCTGGAGTCTTGCTTCGACAAACGGGTTATTTTTGTGATGCCTTGGAATGGACAAACATTAATTGGTACGACTGAGGTAGTGCTTGATGAATTAAGCGACAAACCTCAGATCACCGCCGCAGAGGAAGAGTATTTGCTTGGCATTTATCAACACTATTTTGCCTGTCTGGGTGATATAGACGCTTTGAAGGCGCGGGTTGTCGATAGTTTTTGTGGTGTGAGAGTGCTACCTAAACTGTCGGGCAATGCGTTTGACCAGCCGCGAGATACATTGCAAAAAAGCCAGCTTAGCCATCCTAAGCTATTAAGTCTTTACGGCGGTAAACTCACGACCTATAGAACCACGGCAACCGAAGTGATTGAGTGGGTTGAAGATGCCATTGGTGAGCGACCATCTTTAGCCAATTTCGATAAACTGCAACTCGATTAATTAACCTTGAATGCGATTTTAAAAAGATAGCGGCAGTAGCGAGGTGATTGAAATGATGCCAAGCTCATGAGTTTCATTATTCTGTAACCTTAGTGTCATATTCTTGATGGGTTGTTATTTTGAATAGTTTGTTTTTAAAGTGCATGAGCGCACAGATGGATGGTTATGTTTCAAATTTTTCTACGTTTTTTCTCGTTAGGGTTAGTGTCATTTGGTGGACCCGCGGCGCACATCGGTTACTTTAGACAGACTTTTGTGCAGGAGCTTAATTGGCTCGATGACAAACACTATGGCAGTCTCGTTGCGCTAAGTCAGTTTATGCCTGGACCGGGTTCGAGTCAGGTGGGTTTTGCCATCGGTTATCATCGCGGTGGTCTGTTGGGCGCTATTGCTGCCTTTATAGGGTTTACCTTACCTTCGTTTATTCTATTGTTTTTGCTTGCCGTCACCAGTAGTCAATGGCTGGAATACTCATTTACTCAAGGGATTATCCACGGGCTTAAGTTATTGGCTGTAGTGGTAGTTGCTGATGCGATTTGGATCATGTTCAAGCAGTTTTGTCAGCGTAAGCAGGCTAAATTATTGATGCTGCTAAGCTGCGCGATTATCTTGTTGCAGCCTTCGATGTTAGTGCAGTTTGGCTTGCTCATCAGCGCCGCCATGGTGGGGCGATATTACCTATCTGCTGAGCCGGATGAGGGCGTGGCTACAACTGCAACGAAAGCCGCAACAAAAACCACAGTACAGCAACCGATAAAGCTTAACTTCTTTTGGTTAAGTCTCTTCAGTGGCTTATTGATCGCGTCATTGGTGGTTATCGGCCTATCTAAGCAAGCAGGGATCTCGAATTTAACTGAGTTGTTTAGCCAGTTCTACCAAGTGGGTAGTATGGTATTTGGTGGTGGGCATGTGGTGCTGCCTCTACTACAATCGAGTGTTGGCGATACCATGAGTAACGATCAGTTTTTAACGGGGTACGCCTTAGCACAGGCGGTACCGGGGCCTATGTTTGCCTTGGCGGCATTTTTAGGGGCTGAGATCTGGGTGGAGCAGCCGTTAATTGGCGCCTTAGTAGCTACACTGGCTATCTTTCTGCCGGGCTTCTTACTCATGCTGGTGGCACTTAAAAGCTGGCATGCACTCAGTGCAAGGCCACAAGTGATTGGCGCCGTTGCAGGAGTCAATGCCTGCGTGGTGGGCTTCTTGTTGGCGGCGCTGTATAGCCCCATCTTTATCAGCGCAGTGTTATCGCCACTGGATATGGCCTTGGTAGTATTAGGTTTTGGTCTGTTTAAAATCTTTAAGCCCAATATTTTTATCTTAGTGACAGGTTTTGGCGTGACAGGGGCGGTAATAGGCGCGTTTGCTGGCTAGCCTCCTTAGAGGTCCAGATAAATAAAAAGGCGGTAAGAGCATGCTCTTACCGCCTTTTTTGATCGACTATGATTCTAGCTAGACGAGTTCTGCCTCGGCTAGCTTCTCAGCCACTTTTTCCGCTTTGACGGCACACACCTTAAACTCTGGGATTTTCGCCACAGGGTCGAGGGCGTTGTTAGTGAGCTTATTGGCCGCGGATTCCGCAAAGTGGAACGGTAGGAACAATACCCCAGCTTGTGCACGTTTAGTGACGAAGGCTTGGATCTCAATCTCACCGCGTCTGGTGCTGAGTTTGAGCATATCACCGTTATTCACACTTAGCTTTTCAGCGTCATAGACTGAAATCATCACTCTTGGAGATCCAAGCAGGTTTAAGCCTGGAGTCTTGCGAGTCATGGTGCCTGTATGGAACTGCTCCAACAAACGGCCCGTCGATAATACCAGTGGGTATTCCTCACATGGCATCTCTGCCGGCAGGCGATAATGCACAGCACGCATCTTACCTTTGCCATGAGTAAACTGATTGGTATGCAAAATAGGCGTGCCAGGGTGACCTTCAGCCGGACACGGCCATTGCAGGCCTAGACGACCATTTGCCGTTAAGCTATCGATCACTTTCCAAGTAATACCGCGATATTGCGGAGTCACATCGGTGATCTCATGCCAAATCTGTCGCTCATTTTGGTATGTCCACTCTTCACCCATCTGAACGGCAATTAGCTGGATGATCTCCCAGTCATTTTTAGCAAGCCCCGGCGGAGTTACAGCGGGTAATAATTGCTGTACTCGGCGCTCGGTATTGGTGAAGTGGCCTAGCTTTTCGGCGAAGGCCGCAGCAGGTAACACCACATCGGCAAGCTCGGCGGTCTCGGTTAAGAAGATATCTTGCACCACGACAAATTCTGCTGCGGCTAAGCCCTGCAGTACATGCTTCTGATCCGGGTCGCTGAGCACTGGGTTTTCACCCATCACATACAAACCTTTCAGTTCGCCATGGGTCAGGGCATGCATCATCTCGGTTGCAGAGAATCCGATATCTGCACAGAGATCTTCCTTGCCCCAAGCATCACGGAAGCGCATCTGTACTAGTGGGTCGTCAAGTTTCTGGTAGCCACTGAAGTAGTTTGGCAGTGCGCCCATATCGCAGGCACCTTGCACGTTACTCTGGCCGCGCAGTGGGTTAATGCCTGCGCCTTTTACCCCTATGTTGCCGCACAATAGCTGCAGGTTAGAGATAGCCGTGACATTGTCGTGACCCGAGGTATGTTGAGTCACGCCCATGGCGTAGTAGATAGCGGTTTTTTCAGCGGTGCCAATCAGTCGAGCCATCTCAATGATGTCACTGGCGCTGACGCCAGTAATGAGCTCAGCATTTTTAGGGCTGTAATCGGTGCTCATCACTTCATCATAGAGCTGGCTGAAGCCCTCGACTCTCGCTTGAATGTAATCTAAGTCATGCCAGTCGTTTTTGATGATCTGCTGCATAATGGCGTTCAGTAGCATCACATCCGAACCCGGTCTTTGTGCCACATAAAGCTGGGCTTTATCGGCGATAGAGACGCGTTTTGGATCGGCAACCATCAAGCGGGCGCCATGATCGGTTACTGCCTGCTTGATGCGAGAGGCAATAATTGGGTGAGCGCTTTCGGTGTCCGAGCCAATGATAAAGATAAGGTCGCTATCTTTAATGCTTGGAATATCGTTGGTCATCGCACCGCTACCTATGCTTTCGCGAAGTGCAGTAACCGTTGATGCGTGACATAAACGAGCGCAGTGATCGATGTTGTTATTACCCAGCACGCTGCGGAAGAACTTTTGGAATACGAAGTTATCTTCGTTAGTGGCTTTAGCTGACGATAGCCCCGCTAGTGCTTTATCACCATAGGTGTGTTTTATCTCGCTAAAGCGCTGAGCCACAACAGAGATAGCTTCGTCCCAGCTTGCTGGAACTAGCTCACCATTTTTACGAATAAGTGGTGTGGTCAGGCGCTTATCACTGCCGACAAAGTCAAAGCCAAAGCGGCCTTTAACACACAGCATCCCCTCGTTTACCGGCGATGAGATATCACCATCGATATGGCGAATTTGGTTCTTTTGCTCATCCACTTGCATGTTGATACGGCAACCAATACCGCAGTAAGTACAGATGGTAGAGACGGTTTTAAGCGGTGCTTTTTGTGCCGGCGTTAAACCTTGGGTTTTATCGCGAGCATCAACCAGTGCGCCCGTTGGGCAAACCTGTACGCAGTTACCACACTGCACACAATCGCTGTCATTCATGCTGGCGCTAAAGCCTACACGCGGCGCTTTGCGCTCATCACTGTCATATGAGCTGTCACATGAGCTAGCACATGAGATAGGGATAGCTTGGTAGTGATCTTTAGCAAAAGAGATCGCGTTATGGCCGCTAGCGCCTTTACAGGTTTCAACACAGGCGCCACAGCTAATGCAGCGGTTAGCATCGAAGGTGATAAATGGTGCGCTGCTGTCGATACTAAAGTGTTGTGCTTGGCTTATATCGAGCTCACTAGCCTTGACCTTATACTCGGTAGCGTAATCACGCAGCTTACAGTCGGTGTTGGCCTGACAGGCACACTCGAGGCAGCGCGCCGCTTCTTTCATCGCCTCATCGGCTTCAAAGCCAAGCTCCACTTCGCTAAAGTTAAGCGCACGTTGTAGCTTATCAAGCTCAGGCATTTGGCTACGAGCCTGTACCTTAGTCGATGGATAAAGCGCGTCCACCTTAAGTGATTTCAGTGCGCTAGTTTTAGCCGCCTTGGTCGAATTAAAAGGCTGCTTTACTAACTCACAAGTTAGGCCTTGTGTGAGTAATTTCTCAATGGCATCCGCCGCCTTGCGCCCATCGGCAACAGCAGCAACCGCGGTAGCGGGGCCCGTTCTTGAGTCACCAATCACAAACAGCTTATCAAGGCCGGCAGACTGACCCGCAGACATGGTGTGCTCGCAACCCTCAAAGGTATTCCAGCGAGTTAGGGCGACAGCTCCGGTGGCTAACTGGCTCTGAGGATGCTCAAGAAACTCCATGTCTGGAGTTTGTGATACGGCAGGAATAACCGTATCGAAGGCTTCGACAAAGGTCTCGCCTGTCGGTGTTGGTGAGCGGCGCCCAGAGCTATCGGGTTCACCCAGTGCCATCACTTCAAAGGTAACGCTGCTAACTCGGCCCGCTTCATCGCTGTGGTTTTCAATCGGGTTGGTGAGGAAGTGGAACTTAATCCCCTCCTGCTCGGCTTCGTGAATTTCATAGGGCTCTGCTGGCATTTCGTCGCGAGTACGACGATACACCAAGGTCACGTCGGCGCCATCACGTTTAGCGGTGCGGGCACAATCGATGGCTGTGTTACCGCCACCAATCACCGCTACCTTTTTGCCAGTGCTGTATTGCTTATTGGTGCAGTAATCTTTGAGGTAATCGACCCCTAAATAGCAGCCCTTTAGCTCGATGCCTGGGTAGTTCATCGGTACCGCCTTTTGGGCGCCAATGGCTAAACAGACGGCATCAAAATCTTCGATCAAACCATTGAGGTGAATATCGCGGCCAAGACGAGTATCAGTTTGAATATTTAGACCGTTTTTACAGAGAAGCTCGATCTCTTTATCGAGAATGGCCTTGGGGAGGCGATACTCTGGAATACCGTATCTTAACCAACCACCCGCTTGCGGCATGGACTCAAAAATCGTGACATCATGGCCATTGTTAGACAGGTAATAGCCAGCTGAAATACCCGCAGGGCCACTACCGATAATGGCGACTTTCTTATTGGTCGCAGGCGCTTTTGGCGGTACATAAGGGTTGGCATCATCGAGATCTAAGTCGGCGGCGTGGCGCTTTAATTGGCGAATAGCGACGGGTTCGTCGACTAGGCCACGACGACACTCAGACTCACAAAAAGCGGGGCAAACACGGCCAATAGAAAGTGGCAGGGGTAAGGTTTGCTTAATGACTTTAACGGCTTCGGTGTGATCGCCCTGAGCGATATGGTACAGATAAGATTGTACGTCCACGCCAGCTGGGCAAGCCGTTTGGCATGGCGCTTCGCAGTCGGCAAAGTGATCTGATAAAATCGTATGCAGGGCTGCTTTTCGCTGTTTACTGAGCGCAGCAGAGCGGGTGATAACTTCAACATTCTGCATTGCGATATCGCCAATAAGGGTCTCACAGGCACGAACATTGGTAATACTATTATCGCTAGCAATGAGCTCTACATGGCAAAGATTACAGTGTTGCTTGCTGTCATTAACTAAAGAGCTCTTTATTAAAGAACGGGCATTGCTCTTACACAGGTTAGGAATGGCAATATCGGCATTAAGCGCGACGTCTAACAGAGTGTCTCGTTGATTGGCTACTAGGGTCTTGCCATCAATTATTATTTGTTTCATCGCATGGGCCTTTAATTATAGGGTCGCAGCTTGATTAATGCGCTTACTAGGAATTGAGAGCCTAGGCGCAACATCAGCATTCACAGAGAACGGACTTGGCGAAATCATTATTGCTTCGAGTATACCTGCGGCCTTTTTTTACGCAGAAAATGCAGCTTAAGTTTTAGCTAAAATTGCAGGCTGGCTCACAGGTGGTGTTGGAAGTGTGCGCGTTAATTGTTGCTACTGGTCTAATCTGTGATCTGGATCTCTTGCGTGGAAAAGTGGAAGTGTTAGGAGTGTTTTTTAACAGATTATCATAGGCTTAGCGAGTCATCTTCTTGACAAACACCACCACGAATAACGCGATGGTAAAGCTACCTGTAAAGGCTTCGAAAGCCGCTATCGCTCTAGAAAATCCTATAGGGGTAAAGTCTCCATACCCAAGTGTGGTAAAGGTCACGACTGAATAATAAATACAGTTGAGGAATAACAATAAATTGCTAACGAAATCATTGCTAAGACTAAAAACTTGTAACTGACCCGCATAATTAAGGCCACTAAAAAAATACATGATGGCACTAATCAGAATAAGAACCAGCGAGAAACCCACTACCCTAAGTGGAGCTTCACCGTAACCACAGAACAGATCGATAGCTCTTGATATGATGCGCTTGAAGCAGAGTTTTGGCATTTGATGACGGCGCATAGTGAGTTCTTTGCGGATATATTGCCCCGACATGGCAAATAGGCCCTCTCTATCGGCAGCTTTTCGTAAGTCGCGATAGATCTCTTCGGCTTGCTCGAAGTAATCCATAGCCCTGTCTTTATCCCCGGCTTTTCCTGCCGCTCGAGCAATGCGCTCTTGGCGTAAGGTTTTACCCGTATGAATATTTTCGATTTTTGCGCCAAGCCATTTAACGCCGAGTAAATTACACCCATTAAGGTTAGCGCAGTGCACACTGGCTTCACGCAGGTCGGCCTTCATTAGGCTGGCATTTTCCAAATTGATATTAAACAGGTGCGCACCACTTAAGTCGGCGCGGTACAGCTCTGCATGACTCAAGTCGAAACCAACTTTCTCTCGATGACGAACCAGATCGATATTGGCCAGTTTTGCGTGGTTTAAGCAGATCCCTCTGAGTTGGCCACCCTTGCGAGCATACAGCTCAAGCTTATGCATATCATCGGGATTGTTTTTTATTATATTAGGATCATGCCAGTAGCACAGCCCAGATTCTCCGGCGGTTTCTTGGCAGGTGTGTTGATTGTTTTCATGATAACGACAGAGATTAGATGCTTGGCTATCTGTAGGCATAAATAGCGTTAACCATCATTGCGACTCGGTAATAATGAGTATAGACAGCCGCTATCAAATCTGCAGAATTAGCCCCAAGCTTCAATCCTCGTTGAGGGGCATAGGCTCGATGTTAGCAGTCCTGCTTGTGAGGGAAGTTTTGCTTTTTGCTACTTGAAGCTATTTTGTTTAATAAAATTGCTATTTTGTGGCCCTTTGCCGCTATGTTTCATGCAAAGCATGGGTTAAAATAGCGGGTTTTCCATCAGTAGTAACATAGTCGTTAACGCTTTTGGCCGTTAATACTTAGCAATTAGAAGTTGATTAAATCATGTTTGAAGTAAATCCAGTTAAATTCAAAATCAAGGAGCTCGCCGACCGTACCGACCTTCTTCGGGGGTATCTTTGACTACGATGCCAAGAGTGAGCGTCTAGAAGAAGTCAGCCGAGAGCTTGAAAGCTCTGAAGTTTGGAACGATCCTGAGAACGCCCAAGCCTTAGGCAAGGAGCGTGCAGCACTTGAAGCGGTAGTGAAAACTATCGACGATATGGACAGTGGCCTAGAAGATATCGAGGGATTACTCGAACTTGCCGTTGAAGAGGACGATGAAGAAACCTTCAATGATGCCGCTGCTGAGTTACAAGATCTTGAGAGGCGTTTAGAGGAACTTGAGTTCCGTCGCATGTTCTCGGGTCCACATGATGCGTCAGATTGTTACTTAGATATTCAATCAGGTTCTGGCGGTACAGAGGCTCAAGATTGGGCCAATATGGTACTGCGTATGTTTTTACGTTGGGGTGATGCCCATGATTACAAACCTGAATTGATTGAAGTGACGGGTGGAGATGTTGCCGGTATTAAAGGGGCAACAATCAAGTTTACCGGTGAATATGCCTTTGGTTCACTGCGTACCGAAACCGGTGTTCACCGCTTAGTACGTAAGTCACCATTTGACTCTTCAGGTAAGCGTCACACCTCTTTTTGCTCGGTATTCGTTTACCCAGAAATTGATGATTCGATTGAGATTGATATCAATCCTTCGGACTTAAGAATTGACACCTACCGTGCATCAGGTGCGGGTGGTCAGCACGTTAACAAAACTGAGTCGGCAATTCGTATTACTCACTTGCCAACTAACACTGTCGTGCAGTGTCAGAACGATCGCTCGCAGCATAAGAACCGTGATGCAGCGATGAAACAGCTAAAAGCAAAACTGTACGAGCTAGAAATGCTTAAGCAGAATGCTGACAAGCAAGCCGCCGAAGATGCCAAGTCAGACATTGGCTGGGGCAGCCAGATCCGTTCATACGTGCTCGATGATGCGCGTATTAAAGATCTACGTACCGGCGTTGAAAACCGAAATACCCAGAGCGTTTTAGATGGCGATCTGGACAAGTTTATTGAAGCTAGCCTGAAATCTGGCCTTTAACGAGAGAAGAAGATGACTGAACAAACACAAGACGAGAACAAGTTAATTGCAGAGCGTCGTGCTAAATTAGAGCACATTCGTACCAACTGCCCTGCAAACGGTCACCCGAACAACTTCGATCGAAAACACAAAGCGGCAGACATTCAAGCTGAATTTGGTCACAACACCAAAGAAGAGCTTGAAGGCATGGGCATTGAGCGTTCAATCGCTGGCCGTGTTATGGCTAAGCGTGGTCCATTCTTGGTTATTCAAGATGTGAGCGGTCGTATCCAAGCTTATGCGGGTAAAGACGTTCAAAAAGATCTTAAAGAGAAATTCCAAGGTCTAGATATCGGTGACATCATCGGTGTGACGGGTCAGCTACACCTATCGGGTAAGGGCGACCTATATGTGAACATGGAAGAGTACCAGTTGCTAACTAAAGCTCTGCGCCCACTTCCTGAAAAGTTCCACGGTCTAACAGACCAAGAGACACGTTACCGTCAGCGTTATGTTGACTTGATCGTTAACGAACAGTCACGTGAAGCCTTTATCATGCGTTCTAAAGTCGTTTCGGCTATTCGTAACTTCATGGTGAAGAAAGAGTTCATGGAAGTTGAAACACCAATGATGCACAGCATTCCTGGTGGTGCTTCAGCACGTCCATTCGCGACGCATCACAATGCGCTAGATATCGCGATGTACCTACGTATTGCACCTGAGCTATACCTTAAGCGTCTAGTGGTTGGTGGTTTTGAGCGCGTATTCGAAATTAACCGTAACTTCCGTAACGAAGGTCTATCTCCACGTCATAACCCTGAATTCACTATGATGGAATTCTATATGGCGTATGCAGATTTCAACGATCTAATGGACTTGACTGAAGAGATGCTAAGCTCTATCGCCACTGAGCTTTGTGGTTCGCCACAACTGCCATACGGTGAGCACACGGTTGATTTTGGTGGCCCATATGCACGTTTGAGCATGTTGGATGCGATCAAGAAGTACAACCCTGACAATGCAACAATCCAGTCGATGACTTACGAAGAAGTTAAAGACGTTGAATTTATGCGTGATTTGGCTAAGAGCCTAGGCATGACAGTTGAGAAGTTCTGGACTTGTGGTCAGCTACTCGAAGAGATCTTCGGTGAAACAGCTGAAACTCAGTTGATGCAACCTACGTTCATCACTGGCTACCCAGCAGACATCTCTCCGCTAGCACGTCGTAACGACGACAACCATTTCATCACTGACCGTTTCGAGTTCTTCATCGGCGGCCGTGAAGTGGCTAACGGTTTCTCAGAGCTTAACGATGCTGAAGATCAAGACCGCCGTTTCAAGGCGCAGGTTGATGCTAAAGACGCGGGTGATGACGAAGCTATGTTCTACGATGCAGACTACATCACTGCACTAGAGCACGGTCTACCGCCAACTGCGGGTCAAGGTATCGGTATCGACCGTCTAGTGATGCTATTCACTAACACGCACACAATTCGTGACGTGATCCTATTCCCAGCGATGCGCCCACAGGCTAACTAATCTCTGGAATATAGGTGCATACCTATAAGACTTTAAAAACCAGCCACTAGGCTGGTTTTTTTATACCACAATTTCGAATTTTGCATTTCTGTGATCTAGGGGCCGTTGATGAAAGGTTTATCTCACGATTTAATTGATGTTTATCAAACAAATATAATTTGATTCCCTGTATTTTGTTGGGCTGCTAACGACCTAAGTTTATTTCAGTTACTGATGCAGAGTGTCGCTATAAAATTTAGCGCACCTTAATCTTGGTTTGATTTAGCACTGGGCTAAAGAAGTCACTGTTTTATATATAGGTGAAAACTAATGCATACCTCTAATGGTATAGAGTGGGGGTAGCTCTTGTGCCTAATGAGATAGGTTGACGCTAATGTCTATGATTTTGTTAGTATAAATGTTAGATTAACGCGCTGATTACGCGTCTGAAAAAACTATTCTTTAGTATAAATATTACCATTTTGTCTCGTGCTGATTTCCTGCAATTTTATCTAGGGTTCGTCTTTATCTTTTTAGTCTTAAATACTAAGGTTAAGCCTGTTTTTGATATTTTTGTTTGAAAAGTGTGTTTTTTCACTTTTATTGCCATCGATAGCTGACAGAATACTTTTTGAATCACAATGGAAAGATTAATAGGACATAGAGTTGATTAATATCAAAATAACGCAAGCACAACGGGGTGAATGGCAGCAATCTATCGATATGCTGGCACGAATAGCCCAGTGCGGGGCCGCGTTATTCCAGATAGATCAAACCGATAAGTTTGTTGCTATCGGCTATGCCAATATTAGCCTTGAGCAGCTAAAAACTCAGCAGCTTAGTCCTGAGCTTTTCTATCACGATAGCTATAGCCAATTAACTGGAACTGGCGAGACAAGCTCTTATTTCGACAGTCATATTCGGTGTCTGCTACCCATTAATTGGCCTGCGGGTGCCTTGTTTGGCTATCTCTGTATCACCCCTTCAAATAAAGTTTCTACTCTTTCAGTATGCGAGCTACAGGCCGAGATCCGGCACTTATTAAAAGTATGTGCTGACAGCATAGAGCAGGACTTGGGTAAAATTTATCGTGATTTTAAATGCAAACAAAGTTCGGTTCGCGATGTGGGTCACCAAGCGAGCCCTGTGGGTTTGCAAACGTTTATCGATTGCATGAAAGAGCATGTTTGGATGAAGGATACATCTGGACGCTACATGATGGTTAATCACAGTGTTGAGCTTGCATGGAATCGTTCTCGAGAGCAGATCTTAAATTTTACCGATGATGAGCTATTTGAGCCGCGTTTAGCAAAGCATTTTATCGCCAGCGATATGGAGTCTATACGCAAAGGCGTGGAAGTATCGGCCGGAGAGTGTGAAGGCTTGGACATTGGCGATGTTGACTCTTGGCTCGAGACAACCAAAGTCCCTATTATGGATGATGATGGAGAGTTAACCGGGGTGCTCGGCATTTCACGTAATATCTCATCTCATAAGGCGGCGAAAGATCAGCTCGAGCTGGCCTCACGAGTGTTTGAGAACTCGGTAGAGGGTGTGATTATTACCGATGTTGATGGTGCGGTTATTGATGCCCACGGTGCCTATAAAGAGATCACTGGATATGAAAAAGAGGAACTTCTTGGAAAAAATCCAAGGGTGTTTAATTCAGGCCGCCATGATAAAGTTTTTTTTACCAAGTTATGGAGTGACTTACTGACCAAAGGCAAGTGGCACGGTGAGATCTGGAATCGTCGTAAAAACGGCGCTATTTTTCCGCAGATGCTCAATATCAGTGCTGTCTACGATGACGAGCATCAGATCCGCTATTTTGTCGCAGTGTTTAATGATATTTCGGCACAAAAACAGAGTGAAGCCGAACTTGCTAGAGTCGCATTTCACGATCCGTTGACTAAACTGCCCAATCGCATGGCGCTTAATACAGGCTTGGAGCAAGAGCTAAAACAGGCAAGCCATAGCAATACACGTCTTGGTTTAGTCTATATCGATGTCGATCTCTTTAAGCAGATCAATGAAAGCTATGGCCACCCCATGGGGGATGAAGTCCTGCTTGAGCTGAGTCGCCGTTTTAATTTTGGCTTAGACAATTTAGCTACAGTTGCTCGTTTGGGCAGTGATGAGTTTGCGGTGATCTTACCCAATATCGATAGTAACGACAGGTTACTGCTTAGTATTAATAAGCTTCGAAAAATGTTCGATCAACCCTTTCTGCTGGCGGAGCATGGGCAGGCGCGCTTGACTGCGAGTATGGGGGTCGCGATTTATCCCGATGATGCACAAGACTCCAGCGGATTACTGGTCAATGCAGAAGTGGCGATGCACAGGGTTAAACAAGATGGACGAAACAGTTATGCCTTTTATACCGAGTCATTGACTCAAGAGTCAGTTGCTAAACTCAAGTTACAGAGTGCACTGCATGATGCGCTAGAGCTGAATGCATTTCATCTCGAGTATCAGCCAAAGATCAGTTTTCGTACCGGGGACGTGGTTGGGTTTGAGGCGTTACTACGTTGGGTCGATCCTGTTCTTGGCAGCATTTCTCCCGATATCTTTATTCCATTGGCCGAGAAGATCGGTTTAATTCAAGATATTGGACGCTGGGTGTTAAAGCGTGCTTGTGAGCAGGGGCAACGCTGGCGTAAGCAAGGGGTGAGTTTTGGCCGAATTGCGGTGAATGTCGCCGGCCAGCAGATTCAACGCAGTAGCTTTGTTGATGAGGTCGCTGAGATCCTCAAACAAACGGGGCTGCCAGCGAGTAGCTTAGAGCTTGAGGTGACAGAAAGCTGCATGATGTCCAATCCTGAGCTGGTTAGCCAAGATCTAGCGAAACTAGGTCAGATGGGCATCGAGTTGTCGATAGATGACTTTGGCACAGGCTATTCGTCACTCAGTTACCTTAAAAAACTGCCGCTCCATAAGCTTAAAATCGATCAGTCTTTTGTCGCTGGCTTACCATTTGATACCCACAATACCGCGATTGCCAAGGCTATCATTGCGATGGGGCATGCGTTGAATTTGCAAGTGGTCGCCGAAGGGGTAGAAACCCAAGCCCAAGCAGACTTCTTAAAGGACAATCACTGCGATCACGCTCAAGGTTATTTTTATAGTAAGCCTAAATTAGTCGAAGAGCTGACAGCGTTTTTAATTGCTGACGACAGAGTTTAATCGCCATCCTTATAGGTTGTTAAGTCGTAATACCTAAAGCCGTTGCTATCGATGCTCTGTATCGATAGCAAAACCGGTCACAGGGATAACCTCGCCAGGTTGCATCTGCTTAAGATGAATAGCACCAATCCTGACTCTAACCAATCTTAACGTCGGCAAGCCCACAGCGGCGGTCATCTTTCTTACTTGACGGTTCTTACCTTCATCTATAGTAACGGAAAGCCAATTGGTTGGGCCGTGGCGAGGATCGCGGATCTTTTTTCCTCTTGCTGGAAGGTTTGGTTCGTGGATCAATAGTTCAACCTTACAGGGTAAAGTCAGATATTTACCCCCGCTAATGCCAATTTCTACTCCTTGTCGTAGCTTCGCGAGTTGTGCTTGACTCACTTCGCCATCAACCTGCACATAGTATTCCTTTTCAATGGTTTTACTACGAATAAGGTGGCTCTGCATCCCATCGGTGGTCAGTAGTAACAGGCCTTCTGAGTCATGGTCGAGTCGACCAATTGCCATTGTTTTCTCTGGGAACTCATATAGCTGACCGAGCAACGGTTTACTCTTACGTGTTTCAGGTACAAATTGACTTAGAAAACCGTAGGGCTTGTAGATCAAAAAGTGTTGATGCTTAGGTTCGCTAGATTTATCGACAACAGACATACAAGAGACTCTGGACAAGGGGACATTGATTATACCGTTAATTAAAGCGCTTCGCTTGAGTAGCGAGAAAGCGGATAAACGGTTTAAACAATAGCTAATGACAGCGTTGTCATTCGGCTCGTATAAGGTTATAGTAATGTTACATAGTTAACTGCCGCTAACAGATATTGGATCAAGTTTATGCAAATCGTAATATTAAAAGACAGTGCGTCGGTTGCTGAATATGGCGCAAATATTTTTATTAAGCAGCTGCAGAAAAAGGCTGATTCGGTATTGGGATTAGCCACAGGCTCGACACCGCTGTCGCTTTACCAAGGTTTAATAGCCGCCAACAAAGATAAGCAGATCTCTTTTAAAGCTGTCACCACGTTTAATCTAGATGAATACCTAGGGCTTGAGGGGACGCACCCACAAAGTTACCGCTACTTTATGAATGAGCAGCTGTTCGATCACATTGATATCGACAAGAGCAAGACCTTTGTTCCTCCTGGTGACGCCGAAAATCCGATTGCAGCTTGTCAGGGTTATGAAGATAAGATTAAGTCTGCAGGCGGAATCGATATTCAACTACTCGGTATTGGTCGTAACGGTCATATCGGCTTTAATGAACCCTCATCGGGCTTGATGTCGCGCACACGAGTGAAGACCTTAACTAAAGCGACGATTGATGACAATGCTCGTTTCTTCAAAGAAGGTGAGTATCAGCCGCACCTATCGATCACCATGGGTATTGGCACTATCTTAGATGCCAAGAAAGTCGTGCTATTAGCAACGGGCGAGAATAAGGCTGAGGCTATTTTAGCAACGGTTGAAGGTGCATTAACCGCCGCTTGCCCTGCATCAGCCTTGCAACTACACCAAGATGCAGTGCTAGTGATCGACGAAGCCGCAGCTTCTAAGCTGACAGACCGAGATTTCTATAAACACATCGAAGTCGAGAATCAAAAGCTGATGGCGAGATTGGGTTTGTAGACTAGATTGGTAAACGCCCGTTTAGGTGCCAATTCACTATAAAAAGACAAGCTGAGCTTGTCTTTTTACGTATAGATTAGGCTTACGTTTAGGCTTAGCCCCAAATATTGTCGCACCGATATTTGTTATTTCGGCAATAATATGTCTATTGTAAGTTTGCGATGTTAAAGGCAGCAGACATCGCCCAACTAGGTCAATAAATGGGATGTAAATAACGTAATAAAGGGATTCGAGATGACTCAAGCACACCAGCCACTTAATGATTTTATTGAATACCCACAAGTTGAGATGCTTGAGCGTGCCGATGCTAACTATAAGCAGGTGCAACGTCGTCACTCAATTCGTAAATTCTCCAATAGAGACGTACCTAAAGAGATCATTGAGAAATGTATTCTCGCCGCAGGTACTGCGCCCAATGGTGCCAATCACCAGCCGTGGCACTTTGTCGCGATTAACAGCCCTGAGATAAAGGCCCAAATTCGTCATGAAGCCGAAGCATTAGAGCGAGCATTTTATGCAGGTCGTGCAGGGGAAGAATGGCTTGATGCACTCAAACCTCTAGGGACTAATGCCGACAAACCTTACCTTGAACACGCGCCTTGGTTGATTGCTATTTTCAGTCAAAAGCGCAGTGAAGAGGAGGGCGAGCAGAAAACCAATTACTATGTGCACGAATCAGTTGGCATCGCCACTGGCTTTCTTATTCAGGCGCTACATAATGCCGGGCTTGGCACCTTAACCCACACCCCAAAACCTATGTCATTTTTGAGTAGAGTCTGTGGTCGCGACAAGGATAACGAACGGCCCTATATGCTAATAATTGCCGGCTACCCAAGTGATGATGCGACCGTGCCTGAGCATGCACTGCAGAAAAAGTCCTTAGAGGAGATCTGCACCATTTTATAATCGCAGTAGCCTATTATTATAGTCGTAGCTTGGCGCGGCGGTTAATGACAAAAAGTGAGGCGAGATGCAAAAGCACAATATCTTAAAAGCATTACCACAAGACTTAATTGAAGAGGCGTTTGAGCCACTGGTGGAGCAAGGTGAGCTGCTCATTGAGCGCATCATTTCCAAGGCGCATATTACGCCTTTGGGTGAATGGTACGATCAACACCGCAGTGAATGGGTGATGGTAATGCAGGGCGCAGCTAGGCTTGAATTTATTGATGGTGAGGTGATTGAGCTTGGCGCGGGGGAGTATCTTAATATACCCGCCCACGTTAAACATCGCGTGGCCTGGACCTGTGAAGAGGTTGAGACTATCTGGCTAGCGGTTCACTACTAAGGTTGCAAACAAATAAGGTTGTAAACAAATTTGCTTAAAAATTGATTTAATATTAGCTAACGCCAAAGCTTGCCAATTTTGCTATAATCTTCGCCCAAAATATTTGTGTTAACCCTTTTTGAGTGATTTTTATGAGCAATGTTGGCATCTATACTCCTAGCGATAAGCCCAGCGACAAGCCAGCTGACGGTGCGCGCACTCCTGTAGAGAAGCAAAACAATCGTCTAGAGCTGCTGGCTCCGGCAAAAAATGCTGACTTGGGTATCGAAGCCATTCGCCATGGTGCCGATGCTGTGTATATCGGTGGTCCCGCCTTCGGTGCGCGAGCCACTGCCGGTAATAGTGTCGAAGATATCGCGCGCTTATGTACCTTTGCTCATCAATATCACGCCCAAGTCTTTGTCGCCATCAATACCATCTTGATGGACGATGAGCTTAAAGCGGCGCAAAAACTCATCTGGGAAGTCTACGAGGCAGGTGCCGATGCGCTTATCGTGCAAGATATGGGCATATTGCAGCTGGACTTGCCGCCTATTGCCCTGCATGCCAGTACGCAGATGGATAACCGTAGTCCAGAAAAAGTCGCCTTCTTAGAGCAGGTCGGCTTTTCTCAGGTGGTGTTAGCCCGTGAACTAGGCTTAAGCCAAATTCGCGATATTGCCGCTAACACCAATATGCAGATAGAGTTCTTTATTCATGGCGCACTTTGTGTGGCCTTTAGCGGCTTATGTAACTTAAGTCACTCGTTCAGTAACCGCAGTGCCAACCGCGGTGAATGCTCGCAGATGTGCCGTCTACCAGGCGACTTAAAAACCCGTCAGGGTGAAGTGTTGGCACAAAATGAGCACCTATTATCCCTTAAAGATAATAACCAAACAGACAACTTAGAAGCCTTGATCGACGCCGGTGTGCGCTCATTTAAAATCGAGGGCCGCTTAAAAGACTTAAGCTACGTTAAAAACGTCACCGCCCATTATCGTCAAGAGCTAGATAAGATTATTGCGAGGCGTCCTGAGTTTGTCGCCTCATCCCATGGCCGTTGTGAGCACAGCTTTACCCCGGATCCTGAAAAGACCTTTAACCGCGGTAAGACAGACTATTTTGTCCATGAACGTAGTCAAGGCATGAATGATTTTCGCTCGCCTAAATATATCGGTGAAGAGGTCGCGACGGTTAAACACATTGGTAGCGATTTTATTGAAGTGACCTCAACTGAAACCTTTAACAATGGCGACGGTCTGTGTTTCTTCCCAAGTGATTATGCCGAGGCTAAGCAGTCAGATGACAAGCTAAAGGGCCTACGTGTAAACCGCGCCGACGGCTTGAAGTTATTTGTGCTGCGCATGCCAAAAGAGCTAAAAGTGGGCATGACGATTTACCGTAATCATAATCAAGCATTTGAAGCGGTATTGGCCAAAGAGTCGGCTAAGCGCATCATCGGCGTAGATTTAGTCTTGGCCGATACCTGTGATGGCGTGTCACTGACCATGACAGACGTTTATGGTCACAGTGCCACTGAGTCATTAGTCGTTGAGAAAACGGCGGCAACCGATATCGAAAAAGCCCAGCAAGGCTTGCGCAAGCAGCTGGCAAAGCTGGGTAGCACCGATTTTAAGGCTCACAACATCAGCATCGAAACTGCCGAGACCTGGTTTATCCCAACATCACTGCTAAATGGTCTTCGTCGTGACACCGTGGCGGCACTAGAGCTGGCGAGAGCCAACGATTATCAGCGTCCTCAGGCTTGGTCATATAACCAAGATGCCGTATACCCTGTTAAGCATTTGAGCTATCTAGGTAATGTGGCGAACGAAAAGGCTAAGGCGTTCTATCAACGTCATGGCGTGATTGAAATTCAAGATACCTACGAGAAAAACGGTATCACTGAAGATGTGCCATTAATGGTGACTAAGCACTGCCTGCGCTTTAACTTCAACTTGTGTCCGAAACAGGTGCCTGGGATCAAGGCCGATCCTATGGTGCTAGAAATTGGTAAAGATGTATTAAAGCTGGTGTTTGACTGCCCGAAATGTGAAATGATGGTGGTCGGTGAAAACAGGCAAGTTCGCTCAAAGGATTAACCCTGTTAGGTTTAGCGCTTATATTTAAGGCTTAGCTTTTAGGCTAGGCTTTAGATTTATTGAATAAAGGAATATAGACAATGGGATTATTAGATTCACTGATGGGCAACGCATCTGAGGTTAACTTAAGCGAGTTAACTCAAGAGTTAAGCCCAATTATGGCCGATGATGAGTCGTTAACCTTAGCCTATAAGGTTATTCGCGATATGTTCGTGTTTACCAACAAGCGTCTGATCTTGATTGATAAGCAAGGCGTTACCGGTAAGAAGGTGAGTTATCACTCGGTGCCATATAAGTCGATAACCCATTTTGAAGTGGAAACCGCAGGCACTTTCGATATGGATTCTGAGCTAAAAATATGGATCTCGGGTCAAAAAGATCCATTAGTGAAAGAGCTAAAACGCGGCACCGATGTGGTGGGGATTCAAAAGACCATCGCTAATCTATCTTTATAGCTCTTGTTGATAGGGCTTATTGCTAGCTCAGCTAGATAGCTCTTTTGGGATATTATTCGGCCGCGAGCTTTATTGCCTTGGCGAGTGCCAGCAAGCCATTGGTGCGTGAGGGGCTGAGCTGCCCCTGAAGCCCTAGCTGAGTGAAATAACTGTCTGGGCTGAACGCGGTGATTTCGCTGCTGGTTTTGCCATTACAGGCGATCAATAACAGGGCAATTAAGCCCTTGACGATGCGGGCGTCACTGTCGGCGATAAAGTAGTGTTTACCGTCAATTTCACTGTGATACAGCCAGGCATTACTCTCACAGCCGCGAACCTGTGCGCTTTCAACACGCAGGTTATCATCAAGCTTTGGCAGGCTCTTACCTAATAGCATGATCTGACGATAGCGCTCCTGCCAGTTACCTGCTTGTTCAAATAACTCCACGGTTGCCGCAGTATCACTTTCAAGGGTTAATGCTAAAAATTGCTCTGCAGAGGGTTGAACTTGCTGACTCATACTCGACCTAATTTGAATTGATAAATAATTAAATAAAAATGTGCTTTGCTTTTTATAGGGCTTAGGACCTAGGACGCTTCGCTGCGAGGACGGGCTACGCCCTACTAGGAACAACAAAAGCCAAAAGCGCCACCTTTGCCGTTTGTTAGCTTTTCCGGCTCTTAGCTTTCCCTAGAACCTGCTTTTAACCTGTGACGGCATAAATACCGACCTACAATGGGCTTTGATTGCGGTTGCTCTAATATTTTCCTGCTTTTCTTGCTTTACTCGGCCGCTACCATCTTAGCCTTTCCTAGAACCTAGAACCTTCTTTTTAAAGTAATAACTCTTTCACCGACGCCATCGCCATAATAAAGCGGTCGATATCGGCCTTATTAGTATAAACGCCAATCGAGGCGCGGCAGCAGCCTTTTAAGCCTAAACTTTGCATCAAGGGCATCGCGCAGTGATGGCCGCAGCGCACCGCTATGCCTTGTTGATCTAATAAAATGCCCACATCTTGATGGTGCTCATCGGCGAGGTTAAAGGCGACTGCGCCGATATTGTCCTGATGGGCGCCATAAAGTATTACATCCCCTAGGCTCTTTAGAGATGCTTGTAGGTAGTTGAGTAGCTCCCGCTCTTTTGCATGGACCTGTTCAGCTGGCAGTGCCTCGATGAAGTCTATTGCGGCGCCTAAGCCGATCACTTCTGCAATCGGTGGCGTACCTGCCTCGAGTCTGTTGGGGAGCTGATTAAACTCGGTTGCTTCAAAGCTGACGGTTTTGATCATCTCGCCGCCCGTCATCAAGGGACTTAGGTTATCTAAAATATCGAAGCGACCATATAAGACGCCTATGCCTGTCGGGCCATACATCTTGTGGCCTGAGAACACATAGAAATCACAATCGATAGTTTGAACATCAACCTTCATATGCGCGATAGCCTGAGCGCCATCGACTAAGGTGATAGCGCCAGCTTGTTTGGCTTTGGCAACTAACTCGTTAACCGGGTTGAGTGTACCTAAGGCATTTGATACATGACTCAGCGCCACGATGGCGGGCTTTTGCTGTAATAGCGCTTCAAATGCCGCTAAGTCTAGGCGGCAATCTGCCGTCAGTGGGATAGGCTTAATTACTGCGCCTGTGCGCTTTGCGAGCTCTTGCCAAGGCACTATATTGGCGTGGTGGGCGGCGCTATCGATTAAAATCAGGCTACCCTGCTTAATTTGAGCCGTTAAGCCGTTGGCGACAATATTAATCGATTCAGTGGTGCCGTGAGTAAAGATGATCTCTTCACGTCGATAGGCATTAATAAATTTGCAGAGCTTGTCACGCACCGCCTCATACTGGCTGGTGGCACGTGCCGATAGTTGGTGCGCTGCGCGATGCACATTGGCATTATCATGATGATAATAGTGGTTCATGGCATCAATGACTTGCTGGGGCTTCTGACTCGTTGCTGCCGTGTCTAAGTAACACAGAGGGTAGCCGTCGTTAGATTGAGCAAGGGTTGGGAACTGTGACCGCAGCGTTGAGAGATCCATTAATTGATCCAAGGTTATCGATAAAAATAAAAAGGCGCTCAGATCTTGTAAGATCTGAGCGCCTAAAGCAAGTTTAGACTGTTAAAAGCATCGCTTTTAAGGGCAAGGGAAGCGATAAATCAGTGCTAGCTCATCTAAGCGTAGTTGTAACTCAGGAGAAATAGCGCAGTGAATGCTGTCGATATTCTCTTTTAGCTGCTCAAGATTGGTGGCGCCAATGATGTTTGATGCGACAAACTTTTGGGAGTTTACAAAGGCTAAGGCCATCTGCGCTGGGCTCATATTGAACTCTCGAGCCAGCTCCACATAGGCTTTTGTGGCATCCGTTGCCATCTTGGTGCCAGTATAGCGAGCAAAGCGCTTAAACAGCGTCATTCTCGCCCCCTCTGGCCATTGGTTATCAAGGTATTTGCCCGATAGCGCACCAAAAGCCAGTGGTGAATAAGCGAGTAATGGCACCTCTTCGCGGTGGCTAATTTCAGCCATCCCCACTTCATAGCTACGATTTAGCAGATTATAGGGGTTTTGCACCGAGACTATTTTAGGTAAGTCATGTTTCTCGGCTAGGCGCAGATACTCCATAAAGCCCCAAGGCGTTTCGTTAGAGATGCCGATATAGCGAATTTTACCTGCTTTGATGAGATCTGATAGTGCCTCTAAAGTATCGATAATCGGCGTAAGCTTCTCATGTTCATCTTGCTGGTTGTAGCTAAGCTCACCGAAGAAGTTGGTGTTTCTGTCAGGCCAGTGGATTTGGTATAGATCGATAGTATCGATTTGTAAACGCTCAAGGGATGCGTTAACTGCAGCATGGATATTACACCAGTCGAGTGCCATATTGGGGCGGATATAGTCACTCTTACCACCTGGGGCGGCCACCTTAGTGGTAATGACTAAGTTTTCTCGATTGCCTTTGTGCTTAAGGTAGTTACCTAAGATGCGCTCAGTTTCACCCTGAGTTTCAGCCTTTGGTGGTACAGGGTACATTTCAGCAGTGTCGATAAAGTTAATGCCTTCACCGATAGCATAATCCAGTTGTTCGAATGCCTGTGCTTGGGTGTTTTGCTCTCCCCAAGTCATTGTACCTAAACAGATTTGACTAACATTTAAACTTGAATGCGAAAGACGTCTATATTCCATAAAAACTCACTTATATGCGAAGACCACTTACTTTGAGGCTAGCAAGCTTTACCAATAAAAACCATTAACTTAGCTGCAGTTTGAATACCTCAGCAGATAAATAGTTTAACCAGCGCTCAGCGGACGTAACATGGTGATCTCACAGGCATCATGGCCAGTATTGCCTATTGGCCCGTCGAGATGCTTAAAGCCTAGCGATTCATAGAGCTTTATAGCTTCAATAAGGTTAGCGGTGGTTTCTAAATAACATGATGTATAGCCTTGAACATTAGCATAGCGAATAGCTTGCAGCGCTAGACGCTTGGCAAAGCCTTTGCCGCGTACTTCGGGTAGGAAGTACATCTTCTGTAATTCACAGGTGTCAGGGTGTCCAACCAATGGCGCGATGCCAGCGCCGCCTAAAATCTTACCCTCGAGCTCTATAACCCAGTAATGGGCATTCTGGGCTTGATAAACCTCACTCAGGTTATCCAGAGTTTTATCGGCTACGCCATAGCCTTTGTCTGCTGTTAGGCCATATTCGGCTGACACTTGACGGATCACTTGGGCCATCTGTGCATTGTCATCGCTTGTAATACTTCTGATGCTATAGCCTTGCTGGGACTTAGACTGCAGCACGGCTTTGTTGTAACGCCTTAGTGAGAGCTCCAGCTCTGCAATATGTTCTGCGGGGAGCTGGGCCATAATGTCGCTGAACTGCTGGTTTTGTTGCTTATTTAACTGAAGCAGCTGCTTCTTTCCTTTCGGGGTAATTTGTACCACTAAACTACGATTATCTTTCGGGTTCGATTGCGACTTAGCAAACCCTTTTTCTACAAGCTGGCTTACGGCTCGGCTTGCGTTAGATTTGTCTATATTGATGATTTCAGCGAGTTGCTTAATTGAGTAACTGTTTTCGCCTAACTCAATTAGGGTATGGGCTTGAACTGGGGAGAGAGGCTGGTTACCGCAGGCAGCACCTAACAAACCGAGTTGACGGATAAGTTGCCTAGAGAGGCGACGTAGCAGAGAAGCAGCAAAAGGGTTATTAGCTTGAGCTTGATTCATCGACAGTTCTTATTTAGTTGCGATTAGCATCTAACTTACGAGGACTCTTTTTCAAAATCAAGCGTATTAAGATGAAAATAATAAAGTAAAGACTAATTAATGTACAAGTGAGGGTGCAGCATCGGTGCCATTGCAAGAATAATCGCCTGGGTATAGTTACCTTGGCGAGTCGCATGGCCTTCAGTGAGCAAGGCTATTGCGCCACCTTTCTGTTTAATATTAACGGTATTGAACATGCTATCCATCACATGGCCGAGCTCTTGGCCTTGAGTTAACGCTTGATAAACTGGCATGGGCAAAGGTAATTGCGCGCCGCGCCCAACACTCACCTGCGCCTTATGTGCGATTGCTATATAGGCAAATGTCGCGGGGCCATGATCAAACAAGTCGACGCCACCTTCCATTGCAATAAAGTAATCGGCTTGATACTTATCTTGGCAATATTTGACGCGATTGATTGCACCTAAGCGGGTCTCGGCTTCAGTCATAGGCTGATCTGCGACTAATGACGGCGCATCGACACCTTCACACTCGATATGCTTATTGGGAAAAAGGATTGCTAAGGCGTTTTGAGCGGCGCCTACTTTAACGGGATTCTTTGAGCCAACGATGATGCTAATAGTGTCTTTCATTTTGGTTATGTTTTCTCGAGTAGGGAACACTTTTGTCGCACTAGTTTATTGTATTTCTTCCTTATTTTCATCATTAAAGAATAGGGCTGTAAAGGCATCATTGATATGGATTTAACCCCGGTTAACTAATGCTTAATAAAAATTAACAAAAATCATCATTAGATTAGCTAATGGCAGGGTGAATTTTGCCTTTAAAAGCTGTGACGCACTTCAAAAACCGATACTGAATTGGTGTGGTGTGTCGGCAAATTGATATTTTTGCGACTTATGTCCGCTACTGAGTTTTCACGATTCGAGGCTGTACATGAGTAATTCATGATTTACGTAAACTTAATGTTAACTTAAGGTTCGGTTGTGTTGCGTTCGTGATGATCAAATGAAAACTTATTACATGATTTAAGCGATCTAGCTCTCAATTTGATTACGATTTGAAAATCAATTACAGAATGTGAACCCAGATCAATATTTGGAGTATGCATTAGGATATTCTTAACCGCGAAATTACTCCTGAGATCAAAATTAAACGGTGCCTCTCAGCACCTTTAAGGTACAAAGAATGCAAAAAGACGCGATCAGTGCACAAGAAGTGGTACAAAATGATACGGCAACGACTAAGTCAATGCCTTGGACACGTCAAGATACGACTTGGATGTTGAGCTTATTCGGTACCGCTGTAGGCGCCGGAATTTTATTCTTACCAATTAACGCTGGTATGGGCGGTTTTTGGCCGCTAATGATGATGGTTGCCATCATTGGTCCAATGACTTACCTCGCTCACCGTGGTTTGTCACGCTTTGTTTGTTCTTCAAGCAAGCCAGGCAGCGACATCACCGACGTAGTGGAAGAACATTTTGGCGTGGGTGCGGGCAAGGCAATTACTTTGCTTTACTTCTTTGCTATCTACCCAATTGTTTTAATCTACGGTGTGGGTATTACCAACACGGTTGATAGCTTTATCGTTAACCAGCTTGGTATGGCTTCGCCTCCACGCTTCATCCTGTCAGGCGTGCTTATTCTTGGCATGATGTCAGTGATGGTTGCTGGTGAGAAATTCATGCTTAAGGTGACTCAGCTATTGGTATATCCATTAGTTGCGATTTTGGCATTCATGTCAATTTATCTTATTCCTGATTGGAAGATGGATGCACTAAAAGTTGTGCCAAGCACCGTTGACTTTTTAGGTACGGTTTGGTTAACCATCCCAGTACTGATTTTTGCCTTTAACCACTCGCCAGCGATCTCACAGTTCTCTGTGTCACTTAAGCGTGAACATGGTGGAAATGCAGCACGTAAAGCCGATGTCATTCTACGTAACACCACATTTATGTTGGTAGGTTTCGTGATGATGTTTGTTGTTTCATGTGTGTTAGCACTATCGCCAGCACAGCTTGCTGAAGCGAAAGAGCTGAACTTGCCAATTCTTTCTTACTTGGCAAACGTGCATGAAAGTGGATTTGTAAGCTACTTCGGTCCATTCATTGCTTTCGTTGCGATTATCTCTTCATTCTTCGGTCACTACATGGGTGCAACTGAAGGCATGAAAGGTATTATTACTAAGCAATTACGTTCATCAAATAAAGAAGTATCAGATTCTAAGTTAAACAAGTTTATCTTAGGCTTCATGTTCTTCACTATCTGGGGCGTAGCAATTATTAATCCAAGCATCTTGGGTATGATTGAAGCATTAGGTGGTCCAATCATCGCTGCGATTCTTTACCTAATGCCAATGTATGCGATTCACAAAGTTCCAGCCTTAGCTGCATACCGTGGTCGTTTCAGCAACATCTTCGTTGTGATTGCGGGTCTACTTGCAATGACTGCGATTCTGTTTGGTTTGATGTAATAAGATAACTGTAAAAGCTGGGCTGTTTTCAAGATGTGCTAGCACACTGAAATAGCCCGATTTTTTTAAAGCCTAGCGCTCTTGCCTAGGCTTTATCAGTTAAGTTTTATCGTTCCATATTGTTTGACTATGGGCTAGGAGTTCTCTTGGTCCTCCTCTATTACCGAGGTGATTTAATGTTTAGCGCATTTGATATTTTTAAGATAGGTGTGGGCCCATCGAGCTCTCATACTGTCGGGCCGATGAAGGCCGCCAAAGAGTTTATCGATGATGTTCGTCAGACCGGTCAGTTTGAGCAAGTGACTCGTTTAAGTGTTGAGATTTTTGGTTCTTTATCGTTAACCGGTAAAGGCCACCATACCGATATCGCCATTATTGTCGGCCTAGGTGGTAACTCACCTGAGAGCGTTGATATTGATGCTATCCCTGGTTTTATTGCTGACGTTGAGCAGACTCAGAAGCTACCTATGGGCAGCGAAAAGCAGCTGGTAGACTTTGGTCACGATGCGGTGATTTTCCATAGTCACGCATTACCATTGCATGAAAACGGCATGATGCTACACGCTTATAAAGGCGATGAAGTTGTGCTTAGTAAGACCTACTACTCAGTAGGCGGTGGCTTTATTGTTGAAGAGTCAAAATTCGGCAAAGATGTTGAAAACCCTGTTGAAGTGCCATACCCGTTTAATTTTGCTGATGAGCTACTGGCGATCTGTAAAGAGACCGGTCTAAGCATCAGCACCATCATGTTCAAGAATGAATTGGCATTCAACAGTGAACAAGCTATTTACGATGGCTTTGGTGCAGTATGGGAAACCATGCATCAGGCGATTGAAAAAGGCTGTCAAACTGAAGGTGTACTTGCCGGTCCGCTACGAGTAGCTCGTCGCGCTCCAGCACTTTACCGCCAGTTACAAACGGGTGAACGTCTATCAAGCGACCCAATGGAAATCGTTGACTGGATCAACGTGTTTGCTATGGCTGTTAGCGAAGAAAACGCTGCTGGTGGCCGCGTAGTTACATCACCAACAAACGGCGCAGCGGGTATCATTCCTGCAGTACTAGCGTATTACGACAAGTTCATTAAACCTGTTGGTAAGCAAGAATACACGCGCTTCTTTCTCGCTGCGGCTGCAGTGGGTTCATTATACAAGCGCAACGCTTCTATCTCTGGCGCTGAAGTCGGTTGTCAGGGTGAAGTTGGCGTAGCGTGTTCTATGGCGGCAGCAGGTCTTGCTGAAGTCATGGGCGCTAATGCTGAGCAAGTTTGTATGGCGGCTGAGATTGGCATGGAGCATAACTTAGGTTTGACCTGTGACCCAGTTGCAGGCCAAGTACAAGTACCGTGTATTGAGCGTAACGCGATTGCTGCTGTTAAGGCGATTAACTCTACGCGTATGGCTATGCGTCGTAACTGCGCACCAAAGGTGAGCTTAGATAAAGTTATCGCGACTATGTACGAGACGGGTAAAGATATGCACGTTAAGTACCGCGAAACCAGCCAAGGCGGTTTGGCTATCAAGGTAACCAGCATCTGCGGTTAACTTTTTATTGCCAGATTCTGTCTGGCATGAGTAGCAAAAAGGCCATCAAATGATGGCCTTTTTAATGTCTGTCATTTGCTCAAGTCGAGGAGCGGCGATAGCAACTATTTCTGTTCGTACATCAAGTAGTAGCTTTGCTCCATGCCTAAGGCACTATAGGTTTGCTGAGCCTTAGTGTTGTCTTGCTCAACATAGAGTCTAAAGCTAGCAGCACCACCGTTCTCAGCAGCGATATCTTTTACCGCTTGGTAAAGTTTGCCATAGATCCCTTGGCGGCGATTTTCAGGGCGAATATACACACTCTGGATCCAGTAGTAGTCTTTAGCGCGCCAATCACTCCACTCAAATGTCACCATGAGAGAACCAGCAATTTCACCGTCAATCTCTGCGACCAGATAGAAGCCTTTTTCGGGTGATGTCAGTAGGGTGTTCACCCCTTTTGTTAGCACTTGTCCATCTAAGACTAAGCCTTCAGTTTCCTGTGCCATCGCCTGGTTAAAGTTAACTAGCGCTTGCAGATCTGCTATCTGTCCTTTACGAATTATCATCTGTCGGGTTCCTTTTTTCGCCCACTTTAGCATGAAGCTTAAGCTTCTCCGGTATTTTTTTAACCATTCTTATTCGACTAAAGTCTAGTCATTGCTATTCGACTAAAGTCGAACTCTGCTAGACTTTTTCTATGGCCTTCGTATAAGTGGAGTCGCGATGAAAAAAGCGCAATCAACGGATTCAAGAGCTACAAGCTCAAGAGCCACAAAAACTTCAATAAAATCGACTGAATCTGCTAAATATAAAAACCAGCCTCGGACAGTGGTTAAGACACAAGAGATTAAGCATGCTAGGCATTTTGTACTGACGTTACTCACACTAGGGCTCTGGGGGATCGTTTGGTGGTGGCTGATTTTACGTGCCGAAGGCAAAGCGATTTTTTCAGGCTTTGATGATGCTTATTGGAGTTATCTTATTGAACGTGATCAGCCTCCCGCTGCACTTTATCAAATGCGTTTCTCCAAAAATAACAAAAACTCAAAATTTGATGCATAAAATTATGAATTCCTCAGTGCACTAGTTGTTATTGTTATGGCTAATCCATGGAATGTATCAGCGTGATACAGATCATCTCTCGCTTCTAAAGCTTATGCTAAACTGCCGCGTTATTTTTGAGCTAGTCATGCGCTGGTAGTCCCCCCTTCAATTGTTTCAAGGTTTAAATATGTCAATTCAACAACCTTCACTGGTGAAAAAAGTGTGGTCGAGCTGGATGTCTGTGCCCCTATGGCTACAGATAATGATTGGTATGCTATTAGGTATTTTAACTGGCATAGGCTTAGGTGAGCAGGCGACCTACTTGAAACCAATTGGAACGCTATTTGTTAACACGATCAAGATGTTGATTGTGCCACTCGTGTTCTGTTCTTTAATTGTCGGTGTGACCTCTATGCAAGATACTGCAAAGATGGGCCGCATTGGTTTCAAGTCGTTCGCTTTCTACTTAGGCACAACCTCTATCGCCATTACGCTAGGTTTAGCGGTTGGCCAATTTATGCAGCCTGGTGCTGGTTTAGATATGGTGCCTCATGAAACAGCTGAAGTAATTAAGCAAGCGCCATCTGTGATGCAAACCTTGATTGATATCGTGCCTACTAATCCGATTGCTGCACTTGCTAGTGGTCAGATTTTACAAGTTATTGTATTTGCGGTAGCCCTAGGTATTGCCTTGGTGTTGATTGGCGAGCATGGCAAACCAGCAATTAAGGTGTTCGAAAGTCTAGCCGAAGCCATGTATAAGCTTACAGACTTAGTGATGAAGCTTGCACCATACGGCGTATTTGGTTTGATGGCTTGGGTTGCGGGCGAATACGGCGTGGATATGTTGATGCCGTTAATCAAGGTGATTGTGGCAGTATATATCGGTTGCTTCTTGCATGTTGTTGGCTTCTACAGTTTTGTTTTAGTGGTGTTTGCTAAGCTTAATCCAATTCAATTTTTCAAAGGTATTAGCAATGCGATTGCTGTCGCTTATACCACCTCTAGTTCTGCAGGCACGCTGCCAGCCAGTATGAAATGTGCCAGCGAATACTTAGGCGTTAACAAGAAGATCTCAAGTTTTGTACTGCCTCTAGGTACCACGATTAACATGGACGGCACCGCGCTTTACCAAGGCGTTACGGCACTGTTTGTGGCGCAAGCTTTTGGTATCGATCTGACTTGGGTCGATTACATCACTATCATCTTAACTGCAACGTTAGCCTCAATTGGTACCGCTGGTGTGCCAGGAGCGGGCCTTGTAATGCTAACCTTGGTATTGACCACAGTGGGTCTACCGCTTGAAGGTGTTGCCCTGATTGCCGGTATCGACCGTATCTTGGATATGGCGCGCACGGTTGTGAACGTGTCTGGTGACTTAGTCGCGACCACTGTGATTGCAAAATCTGAAGGCGAAATCGACGTTGAGCATTACAACGCCAATGCCGAAGAAAGTGCAGAGATGGCTGAAAGGTTAAAGTCTTAATTGCTTAATTAATTATTCACCATTGTGTTAACGCATAAAAAAACCGCCAAAAGGCGGTTTTTTTATGTCTGGAACATTTATGACGATTTACCATGGATGGTAAAAGTCTACTCTAGCTGCTAACACACATCTTGCTCAGCACTGATATCGATTGATATTACTTTTTGCTGAGTACCATAACGGTATTGTCGCTAGCATCTTTTAGCACTAGCTTACCTTTTTCCATTTGAGCTTGGGTAACCGTAGGCATCACTTGCATCACACGTTGCTCCTGCGCCATTAGTGCGTCAACGCAGGCTTTCATTGTGTTACCTGCAGGTTGTAGCTGCAGTGACTGACCCGATAGTACATAGCCACCGAAAAAGTTATTACAGCTGTTGTTGCCTGTTAGATTACCATCTGCATCAAAAATCAGTTCTGCAGGGCTGTAATCGATGACTGGCTGGCCTTGTGCTGACTCAATGTGCCATGTACCTTCAATGGCTAAATCCTCTACTTGAACTTGAGGCGTTGATTGACAAGCTGCTAAACCCAATAGCAAACTTGCTACGATTAAGGATTGTTTTATCATGTTCTGGATCCGAGGTAGTTAATATCAATTAATTGTGAATATATTAGTCTAAAATCAATAGAAAAAGGCGGTTTGCAGTGCAAAAAAATGTAATTAAAACACTAAAAATATTGCATTGGATAGGTTTAAGCATGCTGCTATGTGCCGTTGGTGTCCTTTTTTTGTCCAATATGTCGCAACAAGTAGAAGGTATGGTACTTATTGCCAGTCTAGCGGGTCTGGGGATGGTGATGATGTCGCCGTTTCCTATTGCGCTCTTCTTCGAGTGGGCACGCAAGCAAAATTAAAAGAAGGTTCTAGGAAAATCAGGTACTAGGATAAAGAAGGGCAAAAGTGTTATCAATTGGATTGGATAGATGTGGTTTTGCTTTTCTGCTTGTCTCGTCTTTGCCTTACCAGCCTTTGCCGTCTCAGCTTCTATCGGCTTCATTCGTCTTAGCTTTTCCTAGAACCTATTATTTCCTATTTTTCTCAAGATCTGCGATCGCCTCTTGTTGCATCGGAATTAATGTCAGCTGAGTGTCAGGAGTAAAAAAGCATTTACCCGTCACGAGATTAATTTCCGGTGCTTCCTTATTGAGTCGTTTACGTAACCGTGCAATTAAACTATCGAGGTTAGACTCATTGTCGACAAAGGCGAGAATAATAAATTGTTCATCTTGAATTCGAGCAGAAATATCGGCTTCACGCATGCTTTCTGAAATGACTCTAGCGATAATTCGGATCCGTTGTGACTCAGTGTATTTTTGTTGATGCACAGGGGTTGGCATATCTTCTAATACAATAATTCCAGCATGAGAACCGAAGCGGCGGCTTAAACTCAATTGCCTAGGAGCCATTAGGTTAAAGCCGTAAGGGTTGAGCATACAGGTAAACTCATCCTGTACCGACATTCTCTGCAGTTGCTCCATCAGGTACATCTGTTTCAACTCACCCTGAATCAGTGCTTTCACTGATTCACAGACAGCTGCAGAGGTCGCACTAACTTTATCAGCCGCGGGATCGCAAATCACTAGGCAGCCAAATAATCTGCCATCTGGCCAATTGAGTTTGATAGCTAGCAATATGTTGAAACAAGCAAAGCTGCCAACCACTTTAGAGGGCTCAAATGGGACTAGCCCGTAGCTGATGGTTTCACAGATTGCATCGATGAGTCCTTCTCTTTGGAGCATATCGCCACCGGAGAAGATATTGTCAGCCTGCTTACTGCTGCAGGTTATCTGGGCCTGATTACCGTTAGACTGAATAATAACCGTGGCTTTAGATTGATAAAGGTCGTCAATTAAGTCGACTTGTTGCTGCCACCTTGGCAAGCTAATAGCGGGGTGGTCTTGCTCTCTAATCCAAATGTTGTGATTAATTTTTTGGGCTAACATGAGTGAGCTCGCTTATTTTTTAGGGCAGCAAATAGTTTTATCAAGCTTGAATAACTATACGGACTTTTTGTGGTTGTTAAAATGTTAAAAGTGTAAAAGCTTGATCTGTGAATGTTTGAATAGTGCTCATCGGAGCACTTGGGTAAAAGTGCTTATATGGCAGATATTGATCAATAAGTTGAAGCCTAATGACCTTAGCCGTAATTCGGATATAATTAGCAAAAGATTAGTGTTTTTACTCCAACAGAGTCGAGACCGAGCGTAGATACTGAGTGTAGAAGACAGAGATGAATATAAGACGGGCTATAAAGGCTGACATTGCAACCTTGGTTGCGCTGGAGCAAGAGCACCTACAGGACGAGCTTGCAGTGGATAAGCGTGACAATTCGCTTGATGGCCAGTCCTTCACTCAAGCAGACTTAACCACACTGGTTAACCAGCATTGGGTCGTCGTAGCTGAAGTTGAGGGACAAATTGTAGGTTATGTCATTGCGGGGCGATGGTCTTTCTTCAGGCAATGGCCTATCTATCGTAATTTACTCAATCGTTTACCTCGTCTCGATTATGATCGCGCGAAACTTACCGAGAAGAACTGCTGTCAATATGGGCCTATATGGATTGACAGTCGCCATCGCGGCCAAGGTATTTTCGAAGCGTTAGTGACCTTCGTTAAGAAGCTGGTCGCCAACGAGCTGCCTTACATGCTGACCTTTATCGCCGAAGATAATGCAGGCTCTTTTGCCGCCCATACTCGTAAAGGTGGTATGCAAGTTGTCGATTATATCAGCTTCGATGGGCGTGATTATTACCTATTAGTGTTACCAACTAACGAAAGCTTTTTCTAAGGATCTTTATGTTGTCTGAATCTGTCGCCTCAATCTTTACTCCATACCTAACGTTAAATCTATCGGCTTTCGACAACCTTAAGTTAGTGGTTGCGGTATTAACGGATAGAGGTGAAGAGTGTCACGCCCTAGAAACTGAGCTGACTGTTGACGGTAAGCAGCAAACTGCTTATCTAGTGCGCTGGAACCATCACTTTATCTATTGTGGCCGCACTAACTCTTACGCTAATCAAATCGATGAAGTCGCTGACTTAGAAGCGATTACAGCCGAATCGATTCAGGTGCTGCAGCCACCAGTACTTTCTATGCGACAGCTGGAATTTATGTGCATGGAGAATGCACACTTTGACCATTGTTAAAGGTGTTTACTGTGAACTTTTGCGATAAGTTTAACTTATCGAGTGATTGCAAACACTTAACTGGCGTTTAACATTGGTGGCTCTATTGGTTTATAAGTAGGGTTTATAACTAGGGTTTGTAGCTAGGGTTTGCTGCTAGAGCTGCATACGGATGCGCTAACGTCGTGAACTGTCGCTAATCTATAATCACTTTAAGGCCATATTTAATCAGCCTCAAGCTGTACATTGATGAAAGGCTAGAAATATTCGATTTGCAACAGGCACTTAGCAATGGTAGTTTTAGTGCGTTAATCGAGCGACCAAAAGCGTTATCGTGCTGCAATTGAATACAGCGTTAGCTTTAGATAGCCGTATCAAATAGCAGTACACATATTGAGCTTCAAAGTAGTTATGGAGATGGTTAGTCTTATGGATAATACGCAATACTTTTACCGAAATGCTGTTTTTTCTTTCAAAAACAAAAGGGTATCTTTAGTTGATATAGACTATCCCGATAGAGCAACCCCCTTGGATGAGTGGTTAGGCGTTGTCGTCTCGCTCGCTGATGGCCAGCATACTATTCAGCAAATGATTGACTATATGAGCAGGCAATATCAGGGAGCTCCAGAAAATTTGGAGGAAACCTTGCACTCAGTAATTGAACGATTGGAAGAGGGTAAGATTATCCAGCTGAGTAAAAGAATTGTATCCTTGCCCTATTATTTAAGTTTGCCCATAGAAGAACTTGATATTGAAAAGGCCAAAAATTTGATAATGGAAGACGGTTACAGTAGTTCTTCAAGCAAATTAAACTAACAACTCGTTTAAGTTAGCTCAGCACAGTTGAGCTTGCCGTTAGGCTGCCTCTAACAGCTAAATCAGTCAAACTTCGTTTGAGGTCATAAGCTTCCAGCTAACACTCAGCCAAGAAGGGGCACAAGCAAGCCCCTCCAGCCTAATTCTTACAAAAGAGTCCCTGCCGCCCCAGATTAAACTGGGGAGTCGGCATTATTCTGCATTATAACGCAGGCATTATTGTCTTTTTAAACCAATCAATCAGTAAGTCTCGCTCGTAGGGGAAGGCATCATTGGTTATGGGTTGGATATCATATAGAAAGCCCATGTTATTAAGTTGTTCACTTCCGGATTTTATGACTTTTCCATTCTGAGTTAGCACATAATCAAAACGTATTTTTGGCGGGTACAGATCGCTAACAATGCGAATTTCGTTAGCGGCCGCACCAAAAGTTGGTTGTACATCTCCGGCTAGGTCTACGTTTGTCACGGTCAAGTCGAGCTGTTGGTCATTAGCTAAGTGTTTATTAGCTAGGTTTCCAAGTTCATCAGTAAGTTGAGTAAAAAGGTATTGTTCAAATTTAGACTGTAAACCAATAGTTGCTTCGATATCGCTATAGTCACTTGGGTTTTGCCAAAGAATATTAACATTGCCATCATTGGTCAAAAAGCTTTCTGGGACGGTTGGTTCTTGCTTTTGGGCACAACCGCTTATTGTTAATATCGCGGCAATAACTGCTGTCATTAGAAAGTGTTTCATGTTGGCTCCATTTGATTTCAGGCTTATCTATTTATAACTCAGATCTCTGATAATGCGAGTTTATTTTTAGTTAGGGAGCATCTAACTATTTACGCTTTGAAGCAATCAAGCTGCGCTTGATAAAGGTCGTGGCGCTTCGCCACTTATGAGGGGGACGCAATCAAACTTCGTTTGATAAAAGGTCGTGGCTTTGCCACATATCAGACTATGCCTGACCTTTAAGTTAGACTACGTCTAACAATTAAAGTCGTGAGCTTCCAGCTCACACTCGGCAAGGAGGACTGCTCGTGCTTATTCGAAATAGTCTAACGCTTCCGATGGGGCATCTGATGTAAATGGATTCGCAAATGTCGTGATGGCATGGTCAATGATGTTCCCTACATCATAATGACATTTCCAATATCCCTATAGGTCAGATGCCATAGAACGGTTTGCCCCGCGAAAGCTACGCCGACATCCCTGTCGACATCCTGCGACTCTCGTTTATTAAAGAGTTTTCAACGCACTTCGGCACCTTCGATGGGGAATCGGTGTTTTCTGTGAGCAATGGCTATTGAGCATAGAAGTTCTAGAAAGTTTACTCTGCCCCTCATTTATGTTGCAGTCACCAGTTAGCTCGGTCTCAGCAATGTTTGATGAAGAGTGACACTTGACGTAGAACAAGGTATTTTTACGTCGCTATACGCTATTGAGTCGCAATACTGGCATCTTAGAAGCACTAAGCTAGCATCAGAGAACTGGCATCATACAAGCAACAGTACTGGTTTTTATCTTAAAATTTTAGCGAAGCTTGCATACTTCGCCTGGAAAACAACACATGAGTAGTACATCGACACATAAACCTCGGCCTATGGTTGACCTGTTAGTGAGCATCGCCATACCTGCTTTTATTCTAATGAAGCTAAGTGGTGAAGATCAGCTCGGGGCGAGTGGTGGATTAATGGTGGCGTTAAGCTTTCCGCTGGGGTGGGGCATATTTGAGCTAATAAAGTATAAGAAGTTTAATTTTATTGCCTTGCTTGGATTAGCCAATGTGCTGTTAACCGGTGGCATTGGTTTACTGGAACTTGACCTTAAGTGGTTGGCAATCAAAGAGGCCGCTATTCCAGCCGCTATCGGCATTGCAGTACTTATTTCGACCTTTACCTCTAAGCCACTAATTAAAGCCATTGTATTTAATCCAGCGGTAATGGACGTTGACAAGATCATTAAGCGACTGCAACAGAACAATTGTGTGGCGGCATTTGAACAGCGATTGATGAAGGCCACCTATTTGGTTGCGGGCTCGTTTGCGTTCTCAGCCACCATGAATTACATATTGGCTAAATGGATAGTGACTAGCCCAACGGGTACCCCTGAGTTTAATGAACAGTTGGGAGAGTTGACCCTATACAGTTACCCCATGATAGCCTTGCCTTCTATGGTGATGATGATGGGAATATTTTATTACCTATGGCGCACTATCCATGATTTAACTGGGCTTAAGCTGGAAGAGGTTTTGGCCAATCAGTAATAATTGTGTCAGGTTGCGCCTGACTTACGCTTTACAGCGATAAGCAATCAAGCTGCGCTTGATAAAGGTCGTGGGATTCCATCCCACACCAGGGCAAGGAGGACTGCTCGTCCTTATCCTCCTTGCATCCACCATGACGCCCCGACGAAGTTACATGCATTAGATACGGGCCTCATGCTCCAATAAAAATTGCCTAACGGCTCAGATGGGACATCTATGTCCCCCCGAGCCTGAACCATCATCCATGATGGCTCTACGGCATTTTCATCTACGCACTTCGGCAACTCCGATGGGGAACTGGTGTTTTCTGTGAGTCTGAAGATTCGTTTGGCTTCTTCAAGAAATGGCTGTTCAGCGTAGAAGCTAGTAGAGATTACTCAGACTTCTTTTATTTGAAACTTATGCTGCAGATTCACGCAAAATACGTAATTGCTTCATGCGAATAATGACAACAGTTTTTGATACGTTAAATCGTTTCATTAATGACACTGAAATAGAGTTCATAGCTGATACATTGCAACTTTGTCCGTCAACAAATAGTAAACCAAACCCACGATCTACAATTCCTCGCTTTTCAGTTTCTGCTAGAAAAGCTTTAATAAATGCTCGCCTTGGCAATAGAAGGCATGCTGCAAATTGGTTAGCTTGCCACTCCATCCGCATGACATCCTTTAATATAATATCGGTACGATCCACACTGACAAGGTGGGAGTCTAAACAGTTTTCACCAACCATAAACTCAGAGTGTTTGAGGAATAGGTGCCCTAGTTCATGGGCGACTGTAAATCTAGTCCTTGATTCAGTTTCACATTGCTTGTTGTCAATATTTATAACACCATCTTCAAAGTTTACACATCCTAGGACACCAAGCTCTAAGCTTACACCCAACTTAACTTTCACAGTATGCTGTTCGAAAGCATACTGTTGTAGATCTTCTACGGATACTGGTCCGGAAAAATACTTAATACCTTTTAGTACATCTGCGCACAGATCCTCTATGACATCAACTTCAAGGTATTTTACGAGTGAGTGTTTTTTTGGGGGAGTGGTCTTAATGCGAGTATCAATATTCTGATGATCTCTAGGTTCATTTTGCAAAATGAGGTTAGATATTAATTGATGAGTTGAAGTTGTATAAGCTCCGCTCGAGTAGCAGTAGAAATCGAAGCCTTTGCTTTTATACTCTTGTTCAAGCAAGCCTTCTGATACTGTTAATCGCTCTGTAACGCTTTCGCTTCTGCCCTTTATGAGGGATGGTGAACGATTTAATATCCATTCACGTTTATCTGGATTGAAGTACCGCAACAAGCCTATACCCTTAGACCTAGCAAATTTGAAAGCTCCGTCTTGGTATGAGTTAGTTGAGGCTATGATGCCTTTAATATTTGCTCCTGAAATTTGTTGGGCTTTGGCATAAAACTCTTCTACATCATCAACAGGCACTCGGTGATTGTAATTCTTGCATTCAATCAACACTAATACGGAGTATTCTTTCTGCCCAGGCTGGTAGATTTCAATAGACACGTCGAAGGTAATATTTTTTTCTCGATCTTTAGAGTAATAACCTTTTTTAGTGAATATTTTGCAGCAGTCTTTACGCGCCCAAAATCGATCATTTTTAATATCATCGGAGAAGATATCGAAGATAGTTTTTTCTAGCTTATCGCCTTTATCGACAGTATTCATCTATGTACCATTTGAGCTTAAAGTTTAATATGCCTAAGTGCCTTTTACGTATGGTAGAGGTAAAAGAGTGTACGGTATTATTGATTACAACTCGAATAATAACAATGTGTTAAATATGGTGGCGGCAATAATGTCTAATTCTCTTTGAGCGGAAACTTTTTTGCATGAAAGTGAATTACTAAACTTACAGAAAACACCTATTCCCCATCGGAGTTGCCGAGGTCATTGAAGAAAATCGCGTGAGCGAGGCATGGAAGCCGAGATAGCCTTAGGTGAGCCATGGACGGCGAATATGAGGCGATAGCGATTTTCGAAAATGACAGAGGATCAACAACTTCGTAAGGGCGGCTCGGGTGATGCAAGAGGGGGAAGCTGTTGCCCCCCTTTTGCCCGAGTGTGAGCTGGAAGCTCACGACCTTTATCAAGCGAAGCTTGATATGTGGCAGGGCCACGACTTTAGTTGTTAGACGCAGTCTAACTTGAGACTTCATCTAGGCCGTAAGGCCTCACCCCCACTAGACTGTGGTTTCAACAAGATTCTTATCAGAACCCTGATACTTCTAAAACAACTGTTTAATATCATAGGGGCGCCGATGTTATAGCTAAAAGTCTACGAAGAAGATGTAGCTGACTTGAATATTATTCAGGCTAATTAAAAAAGTCGTGTGCTAGGTTTAGTGCTTACTAATTTAATGTTAAGGATAAATGGAATTATGCTTAAACTAATATTTGCTGTTCTTTTCCTATTTGTTAGCGGTGGGGCGAATGCATACCCTCCCTGTTTTGATGAGCCTTGTATCAGCTATGACAAAGAAACTGTTAGTTATCAAATTGACGATACGCTTGCCGATGGCACACCAGTTAAAATCTCGAGTGAAATAGAAGTGAGCTTTAAAGTGAGCCAGTATCGGGGAGAAATTGTCAATCAACCCACCTTGGCGAAACCAATAGATACCACAATTACGATTGTCTGTGAGGATGATGTTGACTGCGACTCTATGGATGGTTTAAACCGTCACGCAGGTGAGAGGCTTATATTTTATAACGATTACCTAAGAGAGAAGCCTTTCCTCGACTTAGTCGCGGCGAATCACTTTGTTTATCAAGCTGGAAAAACGGCGTTATTTACGACTACTAATTCACTTAGCACAAGTCGAAGAGAGCTTCTAAGCTCTCTGGCGAAAAATTTTGTGGATAATTTGATTACCCAAGCAGGGTCTCCAATCGTTTACATCCAGTTGAAAGGTGAGAACGGATTAGTACTGCATTTAAAATTAGAGCTAAGTAATGACTACTGGAAAATTGCTGATACGGCTGAAGAAGGGCTACGAAATGAGCTTAATCAACTTACAATTCAGTTTAATCAGAGTGAATATGAAGCATTTTATGCGAACCGCCCATGGAGAGAACATTTTCTATCAGGACTGATAAGAATGAAACGCTGCAGAGAAACAACTGTCACTTCAACGGTTGTGGACTCTGACGGTATCCCGACTCGAGTGACTCGTACGGTTACGTCCTGTTGGTATGAATACCGGTAACAGATACTCTTTGCCTTCCTCAATAATACTCGTGAACTGTGTGTTCATGGGTATTATTCGTTGTAGTTCATTCACCTGAGTTAAATATGCTTAAAAAATAAAACGAAAGCTATCGTTCAATAACTGCTGATAACCCCATTAATACCAATTCATTATCAGAACTCTGATAGCTCAACAGCAACAGCTATATATAGCTAAAAGTCTACGAAGAAGATGTAGCCGACTTGAATATTATTCAGGCTAATTAAAAAAGTTGTGTGCTAGGTTTAGTGCTTACTAATTTAACGTTAAGGATAAATGGAATTATGCTTAAACTGATATTTACTCTTCTTTTCCTATTTTTTAGCGGGGTTGTGAATGCATACCCTCCCTGTTTTGATGAGCCTTGTATCAGCTATGACAAAGGAACTGTTAGTTATCATATTGACGATACGCTTGCCGATGGCACACCAGTTAAAATATCGAGTGAAATAGAAGTGAGCTTTAAAGTGAGCCAGTATCGGGGAGAAATTGTCAATCAACCCACCTTGGCGAAACCAATAGATACCACAATTACGATTGTCTGTGAGGATGATGTTGACTGCGACTCTATGGATGGTTTAAACCGTCATGCAGGTGAGAGACTTATATTTTATAACGATTACCTAAGAGAGAAGCCTTTCCTCGACTTAGTCGCGGCAAATCACTTTGTTTATCAAGCTGGAAAAACGGCGTTATTTACGACTACTAATTCACTTAGCACAAGTCGAAGAGAGCTTCTTAGCTCTCTGGCGAAAAATTTTGTGGATAATTTGATTACCCAAGCAGGGTCTCCAATCGTTTACATCGAGTTGAAAGGTGAGAATGGATTAGTACTGCATTTAAAATTAGAGCTAAGTAATGACTACTGGAAAATCGTTGATACCGTTGAAGAAGGGCTACGTAATGAGCTTAATCAACTAACAATTTATTTCAATCAGAGTGAATATGAGGCATTTTCTAATAATCGTGCTTGGGGAGAGCATTTTCTATATGGGGGAATAAGAGTAAAAACGTGTGAGAAAACAAGCGTGACTTCAACGATTGTGAATCCAGACGGTAGCCCATCTCGAGTAACACGCACAGTGACTTCCTGTTGGTATGAATACAGGTAATTAGGTACTCTTAGCCTTCCTTAATAACACTTATGAACTGGGCATTCATGGGTGTTATTAGTTGTAGTTCGTTAACCTGTGTTAGCTAAGCTGCTGAAGTATTTTTAAAATAAATAAAACGAAAGCTATCGTTCAATAGCACCAGCTAACCCCATTAAAACAAGTTCCTTATCGGAACTCTGATACTTCAAAAACAACTGCGCAATATCATTGGGCGCATCTGCAATGACAGAGACCCCATGTTGTGAATAAAACTCTTCCAAATGCGCTAGCGCAAAGATGTAAGTGCTACCGTCACTAATTACGGGTGAAAGTTCTCGCATCAACCGATGCCCAACACCTTGGCCGCGATAATCGGGATGGACTAACATGCCGGTTAAAATCGCTAACTGGCCGATGGGCCGAATACGGGCACTGGCTACTATCTCAGAGCAACTGATTGCAGAGGAAGTGATTTCAATACCATTAGCCGAAGTCGAGCCGGTTTGCGTCAAAACGCAGATAGACTCTTTGTGCAACAAGCGTGCGTAGGGCATATGTTGGCGATAGAACTTCTTTACCTCGATACGCTCATTTGGGGCTAACCAAGTTAATTGCACTGTTTTGTCCTGTCTTGAGTCATAGCACTGAATATCTGTTTTACATTCTAGCAGTGCAGAGATGATGGGAAAGCTGGCAGTGTATCGTTTAACTTAGTATTTGCAATTATTAGCAATGCTGACTAACTCACTGCGGGTATTGATCCCAAGCTTTGCGTAGATGCGATAGAGGTGGTTTGATACCGTCGATGGGGATAGCGCTAACTTACGGGCTATCTGTTTGAAGGTTCCCCCTTTGCAAATCTCTGCAACGATCTGCCTCTCTCTTGCCGTGAGCTCGTCGAGCTGATTCTTTACTCGTAGGGAGATCCGATAGAGATCGCCCATTCGAGTCTGGTCAAACTGAAGCTCACCTTCGGTAAATTGATGAGCTTGCGCCGCGATGGGAAATGGAAATTTCTGAACTGCCGGTGTTTGCAGATGAGCCTCTAAGGTGTCCAGAAAACTCGAGTCGACACAATGGTAGATACCTTCACAATCGCAGATGGCGCTGCAGTGAACACTTGGGTTTTCATCCTGCTCACAAAGGGCTAGCAGTTGTCGATGAGAAGCTGCGCTGAGCAGGTGATAGAGTAATCGATTCTGAATACTTTTTTCCTCTGCGCTGAAGCCCTCTTCTCGGTTGTAACGATACAGAGTGAGCAGGGTAAAAATGCCACTTCGCTCATCAATATGCAGAGAACTTAATATTCGCTCAATTCCAAATGGCTTAAAACAGTTGTGATAAAGGGTGGAGTCATAGAACTGCTCATCCGGGAATACATCTCGCATGTCTACGGCGCCTCCTTGCGTTGAAAAGAGCGTTTCAAAGATGGGGTTGATGGCTAGGTTCGCTTGCAACTGGTCAAAAATATCAGTTGAGATATTGATGGCAGTCTGAGTGTGGAATGCTTTGGTAGAGATATGTCCCGTTCCCCAGATAGCGCCATCAAAATGGAGTACCTGCCGCAGAAAGTTTAATGTCCACACGGGGAATTCCTCGAGCGATACTCGTGGCGACTCCCGATAGAGTCGACTGATAAAGTTGTCGGGAGGAACTCTTTGCATATTTAACCCATTAGGTAATTTTTACTATGGCCAGAAGGTGTTATTCATAACAGTATAAATATCATTCATATGCTAACAGCTGGTAATGGAATGAGACAAGCTGAGAATCATCAATGCGATACCGTCATCGCCGGAGCTGGCGTTGCTGGTCTAGTCACCGCGCTTGAATTACTCAAGCATGGGCAGACGGTCTATCTTGTCGACCGTGATACGGCAGAGAGGATCGGTGGCCTCGCCCGCTGGGCTTTTGGGGGGATGGCCTTGTGCGGAACTCGGCAGCAGAGGCGGATGAAGATCCCCGATGACTCGGCTCTTCTGCTTCGGGATTGGCATAGTTTTGCCGATTTTGCCAAAGAGGATCTCTGGCCTAAGGCTTGGGCAAAAGAGTATGCCGAACATAATAATGAAAAGGTCTATCAGTGGCTAACTCGCTTAGGTCTCAAGTTTCTGCCTGCAGTCAACTGGGTGGAGCGAGGGCTGTTCGTTCCAGGTAATTCAGTGCCTCGCTACCATGTGCTGTGGGGAACGGGTAAGACGCTAGTCGAGACCGTAATGGCTAAGTTGACCCCCTATGTCAGAACGGGAAAGCTTAATATTCTTCATCGTCACAAGGTTGTGCGCCCTACTACCGATAGGGGAACCGTCATCGGCGTCGAAGTTAAAAATGAACAGAGTCAGGCTGTGTTTTTGATCAATGCTGCTCATGTTGTCATTGCCTGTGGTGGCATCAATGGCAGCAGCGAAAGGGTAAAGCAGAATTGGAAGCTCCCCTGTGAGCAGGTGGCCGAGGCACCATTTAATGGCGCTAATCCTATTTCAGATGGCCAGCTTCATGACGAGATAGAGGCCCAAGGCGGCAAGGTGACTCACATCGATAAGATGTGGAACTATGCGGCTGGAATCGCCCACCCTCAGGCAGAGTTTGAGGGGCATGGTTTAAGCTTGATCCCCTGTAAATCGGCCCTTTGGCTCGATCACCTTGGAAAGCGGATCGGTCCACAACCTCTGGTTACCGGGTTTGACACCAACTATCTGTGTCAGCAGCTTGCGGGGCTGAGTAAGCCTTGGACCTGGCAGGTACTGAATTGGGACGTAGCCGCAAAAGAGCTGGCGGTGTCAGGCTCAGAGCATAACCCCTCTATTAGAGATAAAAAAATATTCAGCTTTTTGAAAGAGATATTTTTCGGTAATCATAGGTTAGTGGAAGAGTTAGTACAGCAATCTGCAGATGTACTCTGCGCCGATACACTCGACGAACTGACGGATAAGATGAACGCTCTGGCTAAGAAAAACTATATTAATGGTGCCGATTTAGCGCAAGAGATCGCGCTGTACGATCGGCGAGCGGCCGATGTAAGGTTGCATAATGATGAGCAGCTAAGACGTATTAATCATACCAGACAATGGAAACCCGATAGGTTACGAACCCGTAAGCCCGGACCAATATTATCGTCTGGAATGGCAAAGAGAGATAAGCTGATTGCCATCAGACTCAAGCTGATCAGTCGAAAGAGCCTAGGCGGACTGCAAACTAACTTATCTAGCCAAGTATTGGATGTGCAGGGTAAACCTATTGGCGGCTTATATTGTGTTGGTGAGGCGGCGGGTTTTGGTGGTGGCGGCGCCAACGGTGCTCGCTCTTTGGAGGGGACATTTTTATCCGCTTGTATCTTAACTGCCCGCAATGCGGCGACTGCTATTGTTGGCAGTCATAGCTAGCCATAAATAACGAAAAATAAAAAAAGAAATCTAAGGAGAGCACATTGAAAAGGACTGCAGCTTGGCTGACACGTTACGCCCTAGAGCAACTGAATATTAAGCATACCTTCGGCATTCCCGGTGTGCATAACACTGAAATTTATGATGAGTTGGCTCAGTCGGATAGCATCGAACCCATATTGGTGACCCATGAGGGGCATGGTGCCTTTATGGCCGATGCCGTCACCAGAAGTAGTGATAGCATGGGAACCTTACTTATTGTTCCTGCCGCTGGAGCCACCCACGCGGCCAGCGGCATTGCAGAAGCGTCGTTAGATGGCATTGCTATGCTAGTCATAAGTGGCGGCGTGAGAACCGATTCGAAATTTTCCTATCAACTTCATGATATGGATCAGCACAAAATGCTCGAAGCGATCACCAAAAAAACCTTCAAAGTCACTCGACATCAAGATGTGGTCGCTACACTTTTTGAGGCGTACGATCTTGCCAATGATGGCGAACCCGGCCCTGTTTTTGTCGAGATCCCGGTGAATCTTCAGCTCGACAGGGGCGAGATCTCAGACTTACCTATGTATAAAGCGCCGATAAAGTCATTGGCTCATGCAATCGATGCTCAATTAGCACAAGCGGTAGCGTTATTAGCGAATGCTAAAAGCCCCGCCATATTTGTGGGCTGGGGCGGCGTCGAGGCGAGTGATTGCACCGAACAGATCGCCGATTTACTTCACTCTCCTGTTGCGACAACACTGCAGGGGCTCAGTGCCTTCTCAGCAAAGCATCCGCTTCATACCGGAATGGGATTTGGCCCCGCGGCAGTGCCCGCTGCGACCAATGCCTTTAAAGAGTGTGATTGTCTGCTTGCCATCGGCACCCGTTTTGCTGAGATAGCAACAGGAAGCTTTGGGGTGATCGTGCCGGAAAACCTAATCCACATCGATATTAACCCGAACGTGTTTAATGCCAATTACCCTGCTAAAGTCGCCATAGAGGGAGATGCTGGCGCTGTTTTAGCCGCGCTATTGCAGATGCTCCAACAAACAAAGATCAGAGATAAAGATGCCAAAGCCATTAAACAGGCCATCAAGCGCGATAAGCAGAGTTATATTGATGAGTGGCTAGCTCACGACAGTGGTGACAGAGTTAATCCTGCCGTTTTCTTTCAACATCTTAGGCGGTCACTCGATGACGATGCCTTAGTGATCGCCGATGACGGAAATCATACCTTTTTAACCGCGGAGCTGATGCCCTGTTATCGGGCGAAACACTTTTTTAGCCCTACAGATTTTAACTGCATGGGCTATGCGATCCCGGCGGTTATCGGTGCTAAGCTTGCCAACCCTGAGAAACAGGTGGTTGGCATCATCGGTGACGGAGCATTTATGATGACTCAATCCGAGCTGTTTAGTGCCTCCTCTCTTGGTATTGGCGCTATCTTTACCATCTTTAACGATGGTGAGCTTGCTCAGATCTCGCAGGCGCAAAAAGTGCCTTACAATGCCGCAACCTGTACTGTCCTTCCCGAGTTTAAATTTAAGGCGTTAGTCGAGGCGACTGGTTGTCGCTACATTCGGCTACAGAACAATGACGAGGTGGCTGAACAGATATCCAAGGCCGTACTCTTAAGCGAGCAAGGAATACCTGTGGTGCTGGATGTCAATATCGATTACAGCAAGAAGACCCGCTTTACCAAAGGGATCATCTCAACCAATCTAAAGCGAATGAATTTGCCGACCAAAGTCAGGATGATCAGCAGGGCACTTTGGCGAAGAATTTAAAGCCCCATCCATGGTAAATCGTCATAAGTGTTCCAGACACAAAAAAACCGCCCTTGGGCGGTTTTTTTATTAGCGCTGAATAAACAGCGCTGAGTTAATCAATGAAGATTAAATACCAGCGTCAGCGCGTAGCACTTCAACTTTGTCTGTCGCTTCCCATGGGAACTCTTCACGACCGAAGTGACCGTATGCTGCAGTCGCTTGGTAGATTGGGCGAGCTAGGTTTAACATCTCTGTTAGACCGTATGGACGTAGGTCGAAGTGACGACGTACTAGGTCAATCAATAGCTCTTCGCCAACTTTAGCCGTGCCAAATGTTTCGATGCTGATTGACGTTGGCTCTGCCACACCAATTGCGTAAGACACTTGGATCTCACAACGGTCAGCTAGACCGGCTGCAACGATGTTCTTAGCAACGTAACGTGCTGCGTATGCTGCACTACGGTCAACTTTTGATGGGTCTTTACCAGAGAAAGCACCACCACCGTGACGTGCCATACCGCCGTATGTGTCAACGATAATCTTACGACCCGTTAGACCACAATCGCCTACTGGGCCACCGATAACAAAACGGCCAGTTGGGTTGATGAAGTATTTAGTGTCTTTAGATAACCACTTAGCCGGTAATACTGGCTTGATGATGGTTTCCATTACACCTTCAATCAGATCTGACTGGCTTACGCTGTCACAATGCTGAGTTGAAAGTACCACTGCGTCGATACCCGCAATGCTGCCATCTGGGTTATAAGCAAAAGTCACCTGACTCTTCGCATCTGGACGTAACCAAGGAAGTGTCTTGTCTTTACGAACTTCAGACTGACGCTTAACTAGCATGTGCGAATAAGTGATAGGCGCAGGCATTAGCGAGTCGGTTTCATTGTTGGCATAACCAAACATTAGACCTTGGTCACCAGCGCCTTGCTCTTTAGGGTCAGCACGATCAACACCTTGGTTGATGTCTGGAGACTGCTTACCGATAACATTTAGTATCGCACAAGAGTCAGCATCAAAACCCATATCTGAGTGAGTGTAGCCGATGTCACGTACAGTCTTACGGGTGATCTCTTCGATATCAACCCAAGCAGAAGTGGTAACTTCGCCGCCAACCATAACCATGCCAGTTTTAACATAGGTTTCGCATGCTACTCGAGCTTTTGGATCTTGCTCCAAAATTGCGTCTAATACCGCATCAGAAATCTGATCGGCGATTTTATCTGGATGACCTTCTGAGACCGACTCAGAGGTGAACAAGTGCTTTGCCATGATGGAAAATCTCGTCGTTGAACAATTTGAATGTGTAGAAGTATCTACATCTAGACGGCTATTCTAGTGTAAATCTGAGCCGATGACACCCCTTTCACTAAATTTTGTGCAGTCACGCGCGCTATTTATTGAGTAGATGCATGGGTAATGAGTGTTATGGTTTAGATTAGCTATTTGTAAAATAAGGTTATTATCAGGTTTTAAATAATGCTGTTTTCACTAGGGAATGATCAAAATTTACCATTTAAACGCTAGGTAATTGCCGCTACGAGATAAAAAAATAGACTTTAGGCGATAAAAGCAACTATTTGATGAGCTTAAGTTGCTTAACCTTTATTCAACTGCGTTAAAAGCGCTAATATTTTTCATTCAAGGTGAATTAAATTTGCGTCCTACTGCCTAGTAGGCGAAAATATGGCTCCAAAATTTGCTGTAGGGAAGGGAAAAGCAAATACAAACTTGTGGCCCTTTTCTTTATCTAAGCCTCAATACCTCAAAACGAAGCAGGAGAGAGCATGTCATCTCGTAAAGAACTCGCAAACGCAATCCGCGCATTGACCATGGATGCTGTTCAAAAAGCCAATTCAGGTCACCCAGGTGCACCTATGGGGATGGCTGATATTGCTGAAGTGCTCTGGAACGATTTCCTAAAGCACAACCCAAACAACCCTGACTGGGTTGATCGTGACCGCTTTATCCTTTCTAACGGCCACGGCTCTATGCTTATCTACTCTTTGCTGCACCTAACAGGTTACGCATTACCTATCGAAGAGTTAAAAAACTTCCGCCAGCTTCACTCTAAAACACCTGGTCACCCAGAATACGGTTACACACCAGGTGTTGAAACGACAACAGGTCCGTTAGGTGCTGGTATCAGTAACGCTGTTGGTATGGCGATTGCTGAAAAGACATTGGCTGCACAGTTTAACAAGCCAGGTCACGATATTGTTGATCACTTCACATACTGCTTCCTAGGCGATGGCTGTTTGATGGAAGGTATCTCTCACGAAGCCTGTTCTCTAGCGGGTACCCTAGGTCTGGGTAAGCTAGTTGCGTTCTGGGATGACAACGGTATCTCTATCGACGGTCACGTTGAAGGTTGGTTCACTGACGATACGCCTAAGCGTTTTGAATCTTACGGCTGGCATGTTATCGCTAACGTAGATGGTCACGACAGCGACGCTATTCGTGCGGCAATCGAAGCAGCTAAGTCTGTTACAGATAAGCCTACAATGATCTGCTGTAAAACCACGATCGGTTTTGGTTCGCCAAACAAGTCTGGTAGCCACGACTGTCACGGTGCACCACTAGGTGATGCTGAGATTGCTGCTGCACGTGAATTCCTTGGCTGGAACCACGCTGCATTTGAAATCCCTGAAAATGTTTACGCGGGTTGGGATGCTAAAGAAACTGGCGCAGCGCGTGAGTCAAGCTGGAACGATAAGTTCGCAGCTTATGAAGTAGCATTCCCAGAACTAGCTGCTGAATACAAGCGCCGTGTTATCACTGGCGAACTACCTGCTGAGTTTGAAGAGAAAGCACAAGCTTTCGTTCAAGAGTGCCAAGATAAAGCAGAAGGTATTGCTAGCCGTAAAGCATCACAAAATGCGATTGGTGCATTTGGTGCTATCCTACCAGAAATGCTAGGTGGCTCTGCAGATCTAGCCGGTTCTAACCTAACGCTTTGGTCTGGTTCTAAAGGTATTCAAGACGATCCTGCTGGTAACTACATCTATTACGGTGTACGTGAATTCGGCATGAGCGGTATCATGAACGGTGCATCACTGCACGGTGGTTTCATCAACTACGGCGCAACTTTCATGATGTTTATGGAATACGCTCGTAACGCAGTACGTATGTCTGCACTGATGGGCATTCAGAACATCTTCGTTTATACCCATGACTCTATCGGTCAAGGTGAAGATGGTCCGACTCACCAGCCAGTTGAGCAACTTGCAAACCTTCGTATGACACCAAACATGACGGTATGGCGTCCATGTGATGCGGCTGAAACTGCCGTTTCTTGGAAGAATGCGATTGAACGTCGCAATGCGCCAACATCATTGATCTTTAGCCGTCAAAACCTACCTGCACAAGCACGTACTGCAGAGCAGTTAGCTAACGTGGTTAAAGGTGGTTATGTATTAAGTGATTGTGCTGGCACGCCAGACCTAATCCTTATCGCTACTGGCTCTGAAGTTCAGCTAGCCCTTGATTCTGCTGCAGCATTGACTGAGCAAGGTCAGAAGGTTCGCGTAGTATCTATGCCGTCAACTAACGAGTTCGACAAGCAAGATGCGGCTTATAAAGAGTCTGTACTGCCAAGCTGCGTGACTAAGCGTGTTGCAATCGAAGCGGCTCACGTCGATTTCTGGCACAAGTATGTTGGCTTTGGCGGCGCGGTTGTCGGTATGACAACCTTCGGTGAGTCTGCTCCTGGCGGCGACCTGCTGAAGTACTTTGGCTTTACAGTTGAAAACGTTGTAGCAACCGTTAACGGTCTATAATCAACAGCTGTGTTAAGGCTATGATACAACGGCTTACCTAATGAGGTAGGCCGTTGTCGTATCAATAAATGGGCTGTGAAAGGAATAGAAAGCTTACATGATTAGAGTCGCTATTAATGGCTACGGCCGTATTGGTCGATCAATTCTTCGTGCACTGTATGAGTCTGCAAAACGCGATCGCATCCAGATTGTCGCGATTAACGAGTTGGCAAAACCAGAAGCGATGCTTCATTTGACTCAGTACGATACCACCCACGGCCGCTTCCACACTCAAGTTAAGCTAGATAATCAGCATATGATTATTGGTGATGATGCCATTAAACTGCTGCATGAACCTAACCCTGCCAACCTGCCTTGGAAAGAGCTGGATATCGATATCGTTTATGAAGCTACAGGCGTAATTAACGATAGGCAAGAGTGCGAAGCACACCTTAAAGCTGGGGCTAAGCAGGTACTTATTAGTCATCCATCATCAAATGATGTCGATGCCACCATCGTCTATGGTGTGAACCAAGATTTATTAAGAGCCGAACATACCGTTGTGTCGAATGCCTCGTGCACCACCAACTGTATCGTGCCGGTGATCGATGTGCTCGATAGACACTTCGAAGTTAAAAGTGGTGCCATCACCACGATCCACTCTGCGATGAACGATCAGCAGGTGATTGACGCATATCATGACGACCTTCGTCGTACTCGCGCCGCAGGGCAGTCTATAATTCCTGTTGATACTAAGCTTGCCCGTGGTATTGAGCGCATTCTGCCGCATATGAAAAACAAATTTGAGGCAATCTCAGTTCGGGTGCCAACCATCAATGTTACTGCAATCGATCTTTCCGTGACGCTAAATAAGCGCGTCGATATCGAGTTGGTGAACCGGGTACTTAAACAGGCAACCGAGGGCTCGTTCTCAGGTGTTGTCGGCTTTACCAATGAGCCGTTAGTATCGTGCGACTTTAACCACGACCCGCGCTCAAGCATTGTCGATGGCACCCAAACCCGAGTCAGCGATGGTCACTTGGTGAAACTCCTTTTATGGTGCGATAACGAGTGGGGCTTTGCTAACCGTATGTTAGACACTAGCTTAGAGATGATAAAGGCGAAAAGAAGCTCCTAGTTTTTTGTAGGTCGGCATTTATGCCGTCGTTGATAGCTTCATTAATATTGTTAGTGATGCTGTTATTGATAGCGTTGCTGTCGTTATTAATAGCGCAGTTGGTGATGGGCTAAAGCCCAACCTACATAATGTATATCCGGGTGAGGCTGACGATCGAATATGTAGGTCGGCATTTATGCCGTCGTTGATATCGTCATTGATATTGTTAGTGATGCCGTCTTTGAGAGCGTTGCTGTCGTTATTAATAGCGCAGTTGGTGATGGGCTAAAGCCCAACCTACGTAATGTATAGCGCAGTTGATGATGGGCTAAAGCCCAACCTACGTAATGTATAGCGCAGCTGGTGATGGGCTAAAGCCTAACCGACATAATAGAGCATGGTGTTGTGTCCCTGCTGTCTGTTAGCCCGATTGATTGAATTTTTAGCTCGACTTAAATTTTAACTTTAACTTTAACTTTAATTTTAACTTAGATAGTAAGGAAGCATGAAAATGGCGATTCTTAATATGCAAGATCTTGAGCTTCAAGGTAAGCGCGTGCTTATTCGTGAAGATCTAAACGTACCAGTTAAAGATGGCGTGGTTACCAGCGACGCGCGTTTACGCGCATCACTGCCTACCATCAAGCTGGCACTTGAAAAAGGCGCAGCGGTTATGGTGATGTCTCACCTAGGTCGCCCAACAGAAGGCGAGTTCAATGCTGAATTTTCAATGCAGCCAGTGGTTGATTACCTAACAAAAGCACTTGATTGCCCTGTGAGCTTAGCAACGGAATACCTAGACGGCGTTGAAGTTGCCGTTGGCGAAGTGGTTGTGTTTGAAAACGTGCGCTTTAACGTGGGCGAAAAGAAGAACGACGAAGCACTTGCTAAGAAGATGGCTGCACTGTGTGACGTATACGTGATGGATGCATTCGGTACTGCGCACCGCGCTCAAGCGTCAACTCACGGCGTGGGTCTACACGCGCCAATCGCATGTGCTGGCCCATTGTTAGCAGGTGAGCTTGCTGCACTTGGTAAAGCACTTGATAACCCAGCGCGCCCAATGGTGGCAATTGTCGGTGGTTCAAAAGTATCAACTAAGCTAACGGTACTTGAAAGCCTTTCAACTAAAGTTGACCAACTTGTTGTTGGTGGTGGTATTGCTAACACTTTCGTTGCTGCTGCTGGTCACCAAGTCGGTAAGTCACTTTATGAAGCTGACCTGATTGAAGAAGCTAAGCGCCTTGTTGCTAACGCGCAAAGCCGTGGTGGTGATATTCCAGTACCAACTGATGTGGTAGTCGCAAGCGAGTTCAGCCCTACAGCGACTGCGACGCTAAAAGATGTTAGCACAGTATCTGACACTGATATGATTTTTGATATCGGTCCTGATAGCGCTGAAGCCCTTGCTGAGATCATCAAAAATGCCGGTACGGTTGTATGGAACGGCCCAGTTGGTGTATTTGAATTTGATCAGTTTGGTGAAGGCACTAAGCGTATTGCTCAGGCGATTGCCGAGTCAAACGCCTTCTCTATCGCGGGTGGTGGTGACACATTAGCTGCGGTTGATAAGTATGGTATCGCCGATAAAGTGTCTTATATCTCAACAGGTGGCGGCGCTTTCCTTGAGTTTTTAGAGGGCAAAGAGCTTCCTGCTGTAGCAATGCTCGAGAGTCGTGGACAGTAATCGATGGGATCTGCTGTTAATTGATACGAATCGATGAACAGTTACCAAAAAATTACCAAACTGTATGTTGGCGGCCTTTAAATCGTACTATGCTACGGTTACACTAGCCGCCAATAATTTAGCGATAACGCTTACGATAGAAAGCGTTATCGCAGCTGTGAAAACAGATTTAGAAAACTGTTTATAAGCGTCTTATATAGAAACTGTTTACAACAGCTGTTTATAACAATAAGAAAAATAATCAAAAGTAACCGCTTTAGGGTTAGCCAGCTTAGAACTGGAAACGTTAGAGCATAAAAATCCATCCAAACGATAGTGACCTTGGTGAGGCGACTCACCCTATTATTGGAGTAAAAAATGGCCTTAATTTCCCTACGTCAAATGTTAGATCACGCAGCAGAGCATGGATATGGCGTTCCTGCGTTTAACGTGAATAACCTTGAGCAGATGCGCGCTATTATGCAGGCAGCTGAAGCAACTGACAGCCCTGTAATCGTTCAGGCATCTGCTGGTGCACGTAAGTATGCGCGTCCGCAGTTCCTTAAGTACCTAATGGCCGCTGCACTTGAGCAGTATCCAGATATCCCTGTCTGTATTCACCAAGATCACGGCACCGATCCAGATATCTGTCAGCGTTCTATTCAGTTAGGCATGTCTTCAGTAATGATGGACGGCTCTTTGATGGCTGATGGTAAGACGCCTGCATCATACGAATACAACGTAGACGTGACTCGCCGTACTGTAGCCTTTGCTCACGCATGTGGTGTGTCTGTAGAAGGTGAAATTGGCTGTCTAGGTAGTCTCGAGACGGGTATGGCTGGTGAAGAAGATGGTGTTGGCGCAGAAGGTATTTTGAGCCACGATCAACTACTGACGACTCCAGAAGAAGCGGCTCGTTTCGTTGCTGATACTCACGTTGATGCACTAGCTATTGCTATCGGTACTAGCCACGGTGCTTACAAGTTCAGCCGTAAGCCTACCGGTGACGTGCTACGAATCGATCGTATCAAAGAGATCCACGCGCGTATTCCTAACACTCACCTAGTTATGCATGGTTCGTCTTCTGTGCCACAAGAGTGGCTTGAGATCATCAACCAGTATGGTGGTGCGATTCCAGAAACTTACGGTGTGCCATTAGAAGAGATCGTTGAAGGTATCAAGCACGGTGTACGCAAAGTGAACATCGATACCGATCTACGCCTAGCATCGACAGGCGCAGTGCGTAAGTTCCTTGCTGAAAACCCATCTGAATTTGACCCGCGTAAATTCTTGAAGGCGTCAATGGAAGCGATGGCTGATATCTGTACTACACGTTACGAAGCCTTCGGTTGTGCCGGCATGGCGTCTAAGATCAAGCCTAAGTCACTACAAGCTATGTATAAAGCTTACCAGTCAGGCGAGCTTGACCCACAGATCAAGTAAGTATGAGCCGACATTGATCGAGTAAGAACGATAAAAAATACCTGCCAACGTGCAGGTATTTTTTTGCCTGAAACTCTTTAATCCATTGCGCACAAATGCTGGATATCCCTATAAATATAAGTTACTTGTATCTGGTATTTTCAATTATTTAACTGAAATGTTAATATTGCGCCGATTTTTAGGGAATTGGGTGAATGGAGTACGAATAATATGAAAAGAATACTTACAGTTATGGCAGTGGTAATGGCTGCTCCTTTTGCTGCGCAAGCCGGTGCTGACTTTGTCGAAGGTGATAAGACTTTTGCTGGCGAAGCTGAACTTGGTGCTACATTAACCACGGGTAACACAGAAACCTCGTCGGTGAAAGGCCGTTTAAACATGCTACAAGAGCTGGGGAATTGGGAAAACCAATATCTGCTTGAAGCCTTATATAAAGAAGATACAGGCGAAGTTACCGCTAAACGTTATTACGGTGGCATTCAGGGTGACTATCAGTTCGATGAAAAGAACTATATCTATATCACCGGCAACTATGAAGTCGATCCTTTCACTGGTTATGATTATAAAGCTGTTGTTTCTTCAGGTTACGGTCATAAGTTCATCGACAGCGGGGATATGTTTCTAAGTGCCGAAGTGGGTCCTGGTTATATTTATAAGAAGCTAGATGACGAGCAATCGGCCCTGCTTGGTTTTGACAACGAAGATAGCGTCGTTGCCCACGGTGCGGTTAACTTTACCTATGAGTTCAGCGAAAGCTCAAAGTTCACTCAACTCTTCGTTGCTGACTATGGCGATAGTTTAGAGGGGCGTTCTGAGTCGGCGATTACTGCCAATATCATCGGTGCTCTAGCAATGAAGTTTGCGGTTATTGTTCGTTATAATAATAAACCGTTAGATGATAAAGAGAGTACAGATACAGAGACAAACATGACTCTGTTATACGCTTTCTAAATATATTGACAAAAATACAGTATGGATAGTTTGAAATTGTTCAGTCACCTATCCATTTGTAAAATGTTGTAAAGAAAAGGTGTCGCTTAGATGCCTTTTTGTTTTTTTACCGGTGTTGTTTTGAGCGGTTGCACATAAAATAAAGTTAATGTATTAACTCGCTCGCCACCTTGGTATCAAGGTGTAACAATGTTTTTGTAAATCATAATAAAATTAGTGTGCTAGACCTCACGAAAGCTAAATCCATTGCCAGTTTCAAGGGATTTTGTCACGGACTCCCAGCGTGAATGCCAGTAAACTATTTGGCAGTGATTAAGTCCGAGTTATTAACGTGTATATAGGTCCATACCGATTTGACGTAGAGCTAAAAGAGTTGATTCATATTGACTCCGAAAAAGCTTCAGCGTTTAAATTATCTAACATTGAATTTTCTGTACTCGAACAGTTGCAGGCGTGCAGAGGGCAGGTTGTATCTATCGAATCAATCCGCGATAAATTTTTGCCGACGGTAGTGACTCATCACGATATCTCCAGAGCGGTACAAAATATTAAGCGCTTTCTCGGTGCTGAGCACGCTTCATGGATAGAGGCGATTGCTAAGCAAGGCTATCTGTTGCATATCAGTTCCCAAAAAAAGCCAATGCTGAATCGTGCACTGCATTCGGCTTCACTTAAGAACTACCTAATGTGCCTTATTCTTGGGATCTTTTTACTTGTTTTTTTGGTCGTGAATCTTGCAACCACCTCTGATATCCGTTTATCTGTGCCGGATAAGATCCAGATTAAAGCTAGCGAATCGATATTAGTTCCTATTTATAATTCTGATAAAGATAGAGAAGACTATCAGAGCCGAGTTAAAGAGTTTGGCTTATTGCTGGGACAGTGTGAAGTGGTAAAGTGGCAGCGCATCTATCTCGCTCCTTCAAGTGATGGAAACCAGTTGCAGTTTGTTATGAACAATATTGCCGATGATGGCAAAGCATGTAGAAATTTAAAAGTAACTAATGTGGCTAAAGATTGGCATTTTATTGATTTAGCCTGGCTAAAAGAGGCTGGGATTTGTGAATAAATTTATGAAGGAGAATACTTTTTTAGGCTTTAAGACGACGCCAATGTTAGCAACGCTAACTTTTATATGTGGTTTATGCTTGTTTCTTGAGCATACGGTTGATCCTGATATGAACTCGACGCTAACCTGTTACTCTGATACTTACCGTGTAGGAGAGGGCTTTAAAAACAATCAACAACTGGTGCTGAAAAATACCGGAAATGGTGTTGAGGTGGCTTTGAACTTTTTCAAAGGAGAAAAGTTAATCCATAAACTTATGGCCGTAGGGACAGTTAAAAAAGTTAAGGACTCGATTCTGAGCTATGAAGTCAGTTTGGCTAGTGAGCAACACCTAAGAGGGGTATTACAAGCTGAGAGTGAGTCGTCGTTGCAAGATGCGATTAGATTTTCTGAACTCGTGTTAGGCGATGGTAAGAGTGATAAGTTCTTAATTAAGGTACTGGAGATGAATAAAGCTAGCAACGTCGTGACAGTGCAAGTGCAGCCTGGTAACGGTCTGTGGGCTTGTAAAATTAATAAAACCAAGTTCAGTTAGGTAGCCATAAAGCTTATAGCTTATCCGCAAGTCCTAAAATATAGGTTAGACTAGAAAGAGTTAGTTAACCTTATCCACATCGTTGTGGTTCTCTAAATACTTTTAAAAAGGTGTATGTGTCTAAAGTCAGAGTCAAACAGGAAGAATCACTTTCAATTAAGTTTCTCCATCAGATGGAGGTGGGCGATAGCCGTCGACTGGATCTGTATTTTTTTCTTCCTAAAGAGATGGGCATTAACCCACAAAGTCTGAACGAAGAAGAGTATTATCACTCTTCAATTACAGGACGCCGCTCATACTACTCATCGGGGCTGCACCTGCCTTTAGTACAAAGTCGCTTTGTGAGTCAAAAAAAGCGCACCGTAGAGGAGTTTAGGCTCTACTTGAACTTGTTTGCCTACCAGTTTTCCGTGGCGATTGAGACCGATAGCAAAGAGCTCGCTCAGATTGAAGATTTTGAGCGGTTTTACTCATCGCTCGATGAGTTGAGCGAACAAGTTATTCATCTACTCAAGCGTTTTAGGCGTAATGAGCCCAGTGATGAAAAGTGGAAATCATACTTCGAAAATGCCGATAATTATCTTTCTTGGTTATGTGAGCAGCGCTTGCTTAAGCTGCTAGCTCATGCGCCTAGAACCAGTGACTTTAATGAAATTAACGATAGAGTCGTGGCGCTTTGTCGGGCTGAGGCGCTTTATCGTCAAGAGCGAAGTTATAACTCATCTCAAACCATTAAAGATCCCAACCGTATTGCCAATAAGATGCTGTTATTAAGGCGTCTTATTCAGCAGGGGGTGGTACTTAAAGAGGATTTGAAGACCTTAGGCGTAGGGCTTAAGAAGATGACTACGGGCATTGCAACCGCAATGGTGATGTTGGTTGTCTCAGCACTGATTATTAAGGCGCAGGGTTTTTTTAGTGGCTTAACGATTGCGCTGGTGCTGACGCTTGCGGTGATTTACGGTTTTCGTGAAATCTTTAAAGATGATATTCGTAATGCCCTATGGCGGCAGATCCAAAAAGGGCGGCCGCGTTGGAGCCGAACGTTAAGCGATACAACCAGTAAAAATACCGTCGCTCGACAGTTAGTTTGGCTAGAGTTTATGCGCAAAAAAGACCTTCCAGATGCCGTATCTCAGATCCTAACTAAGCGACACAGCCAGAATAAAATTGATGCCGAGATCTTTCATTATGGGATCCATACTAAGGTTTCGCAGAAGGATTTCTTAGCGGGATACTCAACAATTCAAGAGCAGGTTAACTTTAGCTTTGTTCCTTTTGCACGTAACTTAGAACGTGGTAAGGCTAAGATTTATAAAGAGCAAGACGGCAAGATCAGTAATGAGTCCGTTGAACGTCGATATCAAGTGAACCTGATTTTGGCATTGCGCGAAGGTAAGCAAGCACCACAGTATGCGCGCTATAAGATCACCATGAATCGTTCGGCAATTATTGAGATCACCGAAAGCGATTTACCGTCAGGAGTGGCAACCATGGAAGAGGCCCCTTTTAAGGAGGAGCTTAAGGGTAAAAGCCCTCTGGTAGAGTGAGGGCTGATAAACAGTCTGGACAACTAGCCGTTTTAAACGAGCAGTCTGGTATATGCTTGGCAGATATTCTGGTCACCAGTCTGTTTAGCGCGTTTAAGTGCAACTTCTGCATTAGCTATCAGTTGCTCTAGGCTTTGCCCTGCTTGATAAGAGGCTATACCGATACAAATCCCTTCTCCTAAGCTGTTATCATTAAGGCGATTTAAGGTCTCAATGGCAAAGTAATGCGCCTGATCTGAATCGGTATCGGGCAATACGACAATCAACTTACCCAGCTGCCAATGGGACATCTGGTAGCGATGAGGCAGGTCGCGTAGTAGGTGGAACTCAACTTCTTTTTGACGCGATTCTAGTTGGCCAATATCACTCATATGACTCAACATATCCTCGGCACTAATATCGATCATCAGCAGGCTAGTAAAGTCTTTACAGTGCTGGCTCAAATTACTGAAGTAACGCTCTAAGTCACTTTTATGGTTGAAAATAGTGCTTCGATGCGGTACTAAGCTGCCGTCCTCTCTGTTGGTCTGCTTAACGACTGCTTGCTCAAAACTAAAAAGAATAAACTCGAGTTCACCTGAGCTATCTAGAAGACCTTTTAATGTGGCCTGCAAACAACTGTTTTGACCATGGTTATCAATTGCAAATACCTGACCTTTCCAGCCCCCTTCAATCTGCAGCTTTTGGGCTATTTGCGGCCATTGGTTACTAAAGTCTTCGCTTAATAGGCCACTAATATTGAGTGCTTGGCTGTCTTCAATCTGTAGTAAGGTGTTAAATGCTTCATTAGACTTAACCACGTTGCCTTTGGCGTCGGTAAGAACACTCGCTACAGGGCCTTCGTTGAGCTTGTGACTCAACATTGCCTGCTCTTGGCTATGCTTGAGCTCACTGATATCTTGGAAAGTGACCAGCATATAGCGCTGCTTTTTATTTTTACTGACTTCTATACGCACAAGGATCTGCAGCCAAAGATGAGGCGATGTATCTGTGTATAGCTCGCATTCCCAATGCTCTGTTTTGTCAACAGTATCAATAAAATCAAGGTATTGGTCATCATCTAAATTCAAAATACGCTGTAAGCTGCGATCTGAGAGTTCATCGATAGGCAGTGAAAGTAATTTTGATGCTGAAGTGTTAGCAGTGAGTACCCGGCCGCTATCGTTGGCGATGATACAGCCTAAATCGCTATTAAAAAGGCGATTAGTCAGATCAATACTGAACTCTCGAGAGCGCTGCACTAATCGATAAAGATGAGCCAGAAAGATCACTAAGCAGGCAAGTAGCGTGAGTAGGGTGGCCCCTATCATAAGAATATTTCGCCATTGAGAGAACTTGGCTGCAATGTCCTCGTTCTTAATGTAGGACAGTAAAAAGTACTCTCTGCGGGTTTCATATTGGGTTGTTAGCTCAACTTTCAAATAAACGAAAGTCGCGATATCACCATGGAACTGACCAAAATTGCTCATTGCCATTTTGCGCCAAAGTGCGGGGTAAGACAGCTTTAGGCTACCGCCCATGGTTTCCGGTAAGCGACTAATGCTAGGTTTTTGTTGTGCACCAGCATAGAGCAAACCTTGGGTATCGAGCATCATCAAGGGGGCTTGCTTGCTCGAATAGGCGGGTTTAATCGCTTTAAGCATTTTAGACATAGAGCTATAGGTGACAAGGTAGCCACGAATGCTCTGATCTGGGTTCTCGAGCCATGCAAACTGGTATAGGTAGGGCTCAAGCTGGCCATCAATTGGCGTAAATTCCAATGGCGAGGTATATATTTCATTCCCTCCCATATTTCTGGTTCCACCGAGTAAAGCCGATGGTAGGTTGTCTTCACCAAAATCATTACTGGTTGCAAATTTGTGCTGCCCTTGTGGATCGAACAGCGCGATCCCTAAAAGCTCAGGGACATTATCGACTAGAATGTCCCAGTTACTAAGTAGCTTTTGCTGGTTTTCTGAGGTGGGAAGGCTAAGGTAGTGTTTTAGCCGTTCAGATTTTGCAACCATCTGAGTTCTAAACTGTTGGAATGACACTTTATCTGAAATAAGCGCACCAACCGCCTGAAGCTCACTGTAGCGCTGGGTTGCCCAATCTTCCTGCAAACGTCTTTCACCTAAAGTGATAATGATGTTAGTCAGAATGATCACCGAAACTAGCAGCATACAGATCTGGCTAGCGGCGGCTAAGATGCGCTGTTGAGACCAATGGATCCCTTGAGCACTGACTAATAGGGGAAGTTTACGGGTTAGCATGTATCGATTTTTATTACAGTTATTATGCTCAGCATCTTAACACGAATTAACATCTGAGATAGCGTTTGTTAATAGCATATCATCGAATTAATCTTGTATTTTGAGTTTCGTCAACCATACATTTAACCGACAATATCTAACTCACGCTGTTTAAAGCTAGCGCCTCTGCTCTCAACTAGCGTGCGGGATGCATCGATATCGACGCCCTCTAGACCATTGATTGCCGAGACTTGGACGTCATCAATATGATATTGGAGGGCGAGCTGAATAATCTCGTTATTTAAGCTTGCAGAGATTAACCAACGATATCGAGCTCTCTTTGTTTAAAGCTAGCGCCTCTAGCTTCGACAAGTGCACGGCATGCATCGATATCGACGCCCTCTAGACCATTGATCGCCGAGACTTGGACGTCATCAATAAATTGCGGTGCAAGTTTAATAAATTCCAGTAAGGCGGGGTAAGCACCAGCTAGTTTCGGACGGCAATGTTGTAGGTAAAGCGCTTCGGTATCGGCATTGAGCGAAATAGATAAGCTATCAACACAGGCGGCCAGCTCAGGCAGAATATTGCGTTTATGGAATAGGTTGCCGAGCCCATCGGTGTTCACGCGTACCTTGCCACCTTGCTGCTTAATCTCTTTAGCGACATCAAGCAAGCTTGTTAGATTAAGCGTGGGTTCACCATATCCGCAGAATACATATTCATCGAACTTTGACACTTCACCCAATTGCGCAATCAATTCGTCGGCTTTTGGCTGACGATTGAGATCAAGCTGATATTGATGAACCTGTTTGCTGCCATTATGCTTGGGGCAGAATTGACATCTCAAGGTGCAGCGACCAGTGATATTGAGGTAGCGGCTATCGCGTATATCGTAAACGAGGGTAGGTTGATTGTCGGTCATGAGGGCGTCTTGTTGAAAATAAGACCGACAAGCATAACGGCTAAGTTGATTAAAATCTGTTTGCTGGATCGGATTCTGATACTGATTGGCATTGCTGTCATCTAAGATGCATTAAAAAGGGAGGCTAAATGCCTCCCTTTTTCTACTTGCCTTTTCGACTCGCAATAGTCGAGCCTCACTCGGTATTCTTACGCTAGGTCTGAGCGTGCTCATGGTCTGGTTTTGGCTGCCACCACCAGTGGAAGAACCGGCTAAAGCCACGTCTGATATCATCTAAGATGATGTACAGAATTGGCACCAAGATTAATGTCACCACGGTAGAGAATAAAATACCGAAGGCGAGTGATGCGGCCATCGGGATCACAATCTGCGCCTGTAGGCTCCTCTCTAATAGAATTGGTACTAAGCCAACAAAGGTGGTGAGTGAGGTGAGGATAATCGCTCTGAAGCGATAACACCCCGAATCGACTGCAGCCTTAATGATGCTGTGCCCTTCGGCGCGAGCGCGGTTAACAAAGTCGACCAAGATTAACGAGTCGTTTACCACCACCCCAGCCAAAGCCACAATGCCACACAGACTCAAGATACTCATATTTAGGCCTAAGACAAAGTGGCCAAATAGCGCGCCAATCATACCGAATGGGATCACCGACATGATAATCAACGGCTGACTATAAGATTTCAGTGGAATAGCCATCAGAGCGTAGATGGTAAACAGCGCGAAGAAGAAACCTTGCAATAGACTGACTAACGCGCTTTGTTCGTCGGCACTGCCGCCATCGAGTGCGGTAGAGATATTTGGGTATTTCGCCTGTAGATCGGGTAAGAACTCCTCTTGGATCTCAGCAACCACTTTCGATGGCTCAACCTTATTGGTGTCTGCGTTAGCAATAATGGTAATCGCTCGGCGGCCATCGACACGGGTGATCGATGAGTAGGAGTCCCCAAGTTGTAGCTCGGCCACGGTCGAAAACGGCACTGCGGCGCCACTTGGAGTGCGAATGAGCATGTTCTCAAGATGACCTATGGTGCGACGCTGTTCTAGCGGGTAGCGCACCATCACCTTAACTTCCTCTTTATTACGTAAAATACGCTGGGCTTCATAACCATAGAAGCCATAGCGGACTTGGCGAGCCAGATCGGACAAGGTTAATCCTAAGGCTTCGGCTTCAGGGCGGATCTTGAGCTTAATTTCTTGGCTACCGGAGGAGAAGTTATCGGAAATGTCGTAGACGCCCTCGTAGCTACGAAGTTTCTGTTTCAGCTCTTCAGAGGCTTTGGATAGCTGCTCAAGATTGCTCGATGTTAACCTAAAGGAGATATCGCCCCCGGCGTCATTGGTGCTGGCATTAATATTCAGCTTTTTAACCGCCAATAGCTCGGGTATTTTTTTACGCCAAGCGCTAGCAATCGCTTCGCCATCGATATCGCGATCTTCGCCCTTTGTTAGTTCGGCAAACAGGAAGGCTGAGGTTCGAGAGCTCATATTGATAAAGCTGTGCTTGACCACCGGGTAGCCTAGCTCCTCTTCCATCTGAGTGTTCATGGCGTACAGAGCCTCTTCCACCTCCTGCACAACTTTAAGGGTATTCTCTTCTGAGCTACCCTCATCCATATCGAGACGGACTTGGATAAAGTCAGATGGAATATCCGGGAAGAAGACCCAGCGCACCTGACCACTGAGAACCAGTGCGATGGAGAGCATGAGTACACCGACAAAAACGGCCACCGTGTTGTAACGCTGTACAATACAGCGCTCCAAGAATGGACGGTATTGGTTATAAATAAAGTATTGCACCTTATCATTTAAACCCGCTTTAAGGCGGCCCAGCCGCCCAAGTTCTGCTCTGGGCTTGCGCGGTTTCATATGGGCAAGGTGAGCGGGCAAGATTAGTTTTGATTCCACCAAGGAGAACAGCAGACATAAGATCACTATCATGCCGATGGACTTCCAGATAATCCCTTGAGGGCCTGAGACCATCAGCATCGGCATAAAGGCGGCAATCGTAGTTAATACACCGAAGGTGGCGGGCATGGCCACTTTCTTGGCGCCCTTGACCACATTTTCTAAGGAGTGACCATGCTTTTCTATTTCACTATAGGCACTCTCACCAATGACAATGGCGTCGTCCACCACTATCCCTAGCACCAGTATGAATGCAAATAGGGTTAACATATTGATTGAAAGTGAGAACGGCTCGAGTGGCATAAACAACATGGCACCTAAGAAACACACTGGTAATCCCATCATTACCCAGAAGGCGAGCTTAATCTCTAAGAACAGCGCCAGAATAATAAATACCAACAGTGCACCGTAGAACATGTTCGACAACATCATGTTCAAGCGCCCCTTAAGGTAATGGGTTAAGTCGCCCCAGGTATCGAGCTTTGCCCCTGCAGGTAATGCATCACGCTTTTGTTCTATGTAGTCTTTAACCTGAGCCGAGATATCCAACGCGTTTTGATCATCAACACTTAATACTTCGATAATGGCAGCAGGCTGGCCGTTAAAACGGGTGTACTCTAAGCGCTCTTCAAAACTGTCATTAATGGTGGCAACCTGTGGCAGCATGACTCGGCTACCGTCGGGGCGAGAACTCACCACAATTTTGGAGAAATCTTCGCCGGTATAGGCTTGCCCCTTGGTGCGCAGCAAGATGTCGCCATCTTTAGCGCGAATTGAGCCGCCCGGTAGATCGATAGAGGAGTTTTGTACCGCCTGCGCCACCTGAGAAAAGGTGAGGCCATACTCTCTGAGTTTATCTTCAGACAGCTCTATTCCGATTTCGTACTCACGCACCCCAGTCACTTGTGCACGGGTCACCGCTGGGAGGGCGGCCACTTCATCACGAATGGTTTTCGCTAGCTCTTTCATCTCTTGCAGAGACTGCTCGCCGTAGACCGAGATCCAAATAACATTGTTTTCAGGTTTGATACGAAAAATATTAGGCTTTTCAATATTCACCGGAAAGGTGGAGATGGCATCGATGCGCAGCTTGGCTTCATCCAAGATATCTTGCGGATCGTAACTGTCTTCGACTTCAATGGTTACCGAGCCGACGCCTTCACTGGCGACAGAGGTAACCTTTTTAATGCCAATGATATCTTGAATGGCTTCTTCGATTTTAATATTGATCCCCTCCTCAATTTCTTGAGGGGCGGCGCCTGGGTAGGCAACTGAGATCTGTAGATAGTTAAGCTCAAATGATGGAAAAACTTCTTTGTTGATAATCAAGGTGCTGAATAAGCCGCCTATGATCAAAATCCACATCAATAGATTGGCTGCCACACTGTTGCGGGCAAACCAGGCGATAATCCCTTTCTGGGTGTCGTTTTCAGTGGTCATTATTGAACTCCTGCACTGGCAAGTTGCTCTTCGCTAGTGTCGCTATTATCAGTGTCAGAATCTTGGGATGAATTGGCGTCTTCGCCTAAGACTTTTACCACTTGACCATCTTCAATATTGGTGAGGTTGGTGAGCGATATACGTTCACCATCGACAAGGCTGTCTTTAATGTAGACATTATCGAGATCGCTTTTGACCACATTGACCTGTCTGAGCTCGATGCTGTTATCGCTGTTAACTATGGTGACTCGATTATCGCGAACCAAATGACGTGGGAGTTTTACGATACCCTCGACAGTGCGTCCCTTGATGATGGCGGTCACAAAGGTGCCGTATTTTAGCGGCAGCTGGCCTTCGTTCCGATTACCTCGAAGGTAGGGATCTTTCACCTCCGCTACCAAATAAACCATGCGGTTTTCGGCATCGATGACCCCTTCGCTGCGAACTATCTGTCCTTGCCATGTGATGGTTTTACCAGCCAAGTCGGCACTTAATATCACATCCGTGTCGGGGTTCTCGACCGACTCAAGATAAGCCAAGTCGCTATTTGATAGGGGGAGTCTCACTTCGGCGATACGAGTGTCGTATAGCTCGCCTAAGTTCGTGCCAAGGGTGACATACTGACCAAGATCGACGTTACGGGCCTTGATAATGCCATCGAAAGGTGCGCGAATAACGGTGCGCTCTAAGTTGCGTTGTGCACGGGCAAGCGCAGCTTGTTGAAACTTTACATTGGCTTGTTCTTGTTTTAACTGCGGGAGACGTAGTCCAAGCTCTGGGGGAATGCCGCCGTCATAACCCTTCCAGTCATTCTTGGCAACTTCACCTTTCGCGCGCTCCTCTTCTAGGGCTGCCTTGGCTTTTGCCAGAGAGGCTTGAGCCTGCATTAAGTCCGCTTCGTAATCAGAAGGCTCAATAACGGCCAACTCATCACCTTTTTTTACCACGCCGCCAGCAACAAAGTTATTTGAGATAGACAACATGCGACCCTGGACTTCGGTGACTAACTGAGTCTTATATTTAGGGCTAACAATACCGTATGAAGGCAGGTTTAACGACACGGTTTGCACCTGAACTTGTGTGACATCGACAATCGGAACTGGAACCTCATCCGCTTTCTGTTCTGGTGCTTCCTTGGTACTGATCAGGAGTTGAGCCGCAATAATGAAGCCTAAAAGAATAAAGAGAGGCGTCATTCTCCGAAGGATGGTTTTTATTTTATTTATCATCTGTTCTGCTTTTCCATGCAAAGACTTCTTCTGATTGCATAAATTACCAGACTCAAGGGCAAGGTGAAAACTTTATTTGTAACTAATATGTTTAAATTTGTAGGTGGAGTGTGAGATTTACCAAGGGAGCCATTACCAAACTTAAATACTTGGCATCATGGCAGCTCTCTGACTAAAGTTGTGACTAGTCTCGGTTGAAATCATACCGTCTAAGCGTAATATGAAGATCTAACGCGAGTAGGCCCACTTCAATGATTCGACTAGGGCAATGACTAATGGATATTAACGGTGATTAATTATGTTTAACGCAATTAAGGCCAATTTTCACCCGAGCCACCAAACGCACAAAGAAACACTGATAAAGTTTATTGTTTTACTGGCGATCATTGTTGTCTATTTTGGTTATATGAGCTGGAAATATAATGCGTCTACTGGCTTTGCGTTGGCGATATTGAGTTGGAGTTTTTTTGTACTATGCACACCTGTTGCCGATGGTGGCTTTTTAATCGCATTTCCTGTGCGCTTACTGTTTAATGTCAGGATGGCCATAACCCAAGTCGTGTTGTGGTTTATTGCCGTTGGGGTCAATATTTACTTTCTCAGCTTTTCTGAAAGTACTTATCAATTGACGTTTCTTACCCGACTATTACAACATATTTTGACTCAACCTATTCCTTATTGGAGCATTCTGGCTATTAGTGCACTTGGTACTCTTTTGTCGATCTATTTTGGAGACGAAATGATGGATGTAGTGACACATAAAGACCGAGTAAAGCATCATCAGCATGGCTTTAAATACCGCGTCCTTTTGGTTGTCGGTATGGGGGCGGTAACCGTAACGGCCTATTATCATCTGTTGCGTAGTTTGGGTGTGCATATACCTGCGTAATGGCGATAAAAAAGGCCACGTAAACGTGGCCTTTTAATGTTAATGTCGAAAAAGAAGGCTTGTATTTATTTCTTCTTTTTCTTCTTGTTCTTCTTGCTGAAGTTTTTGCCTTCTGGACCCGGCTTCTTCTTTCCTGGTGGTTTAGCTTCTTTATTCTTCGGACGCAAATCTTTAACGAAACGTCGCTTCAGTGGCTGCTCAATATAGCGCTCAATCTTACCAACAACACGAATATCATGGGCTTCAACTAGCGAAATAGCAGTACCTTTAGCGCCAGCGCGGCCAGTACGACCGATACGGTGAACGTAAGTATCTGCAGAGCGTGGCATATCGAAGTTGATAACATGGGTAATATCGTCAATATCGATACCGCGTGCGGCAACGTCTGTTGCTAGCAAGATATTCACTTCACCTTTGGTGAAACGACCTAGTGCTTGGAAACGCGCTTTTTGCTCCATATCACCGCGCATAAAGGCACAAGTGATCCCTTCTTTTTGTAGCAAGCCTTCAAGACTCGCTACTGCTTCACGTGTCTTAACGAAGACAATGGTGCGCTGCACCTCTTCTTGTTTTAACAGTGCGCACAACAGTGCAAATTTATGCGCTTTATCATCGGCTAGGTGGATCCACTGATGAATTTTGGCTTTTTCGCTACGTGGTGCTTCCGCTTCAAGCTTAACTGGGTTGGTGAGTAGCTCATGCGAGAAACGACCAACATCGCTGCCTTCAAGCGTGGCAGAAAACAGCATGGTTTGCTTACGGCCAACGGATTCGATAGCAATGGTTTCAACGACTGCCGAGAAGCCCATATCCAGCATGCGGTCAGCTTCATCGATGATCAGAACTTCGACCTCTTCAGCGTTGAAGTGCCCCTTGTCTAGGTACTCCATTAAACGACCAGGAGTGGCGACTAAGATATCAACGTTCTTCTGTAGTGCTTCTTCTTGAGGACCGTAAGGGACACCACCTGTGATGATAACCGTGTCTAAACCTAGGCCTGTAGCAAGGTGGCTGGCATAACGATGAATTTGGCTAGCAAGTTCGCGAGTAGGTGTCAGGATCAACACGCGCGCGCGGCCGCCATATCGACGTGGAAAGTCGAGAAGGTGTTGCAACGCAGGCAGAAGGAAGCTTGCAGTCTTGCCTGTACCCGTTGGCGCGCGAGCTAAGATATCTCTTTGCTCCATAGCAACTGGGATTGTTTGTTGTTGTATCGTAGTGGGCTTGTTATGACCCATTGCTTTCAGTGACTCTAACAAACGAGGGTCAAGCTGGAGATCTTCAAATTGCATGCGTGGCATCTCAATAAATAATAGCCGGATATTATAATGCTTATAGAAGCGACTTTAAACGATTAGATCGCCAGATCCTTAAAGCTTTAAATAAAAATCCTGACTCAGCAGGGTAAAGGCCAGACTGTAGTGACCGGTTTTCTCTCGGATATAAAGCTGTTGTTGAGCAACCGCCTGTAACTCAGTGCCGAAATTGTGAATTTTTTTTGCTTTTAAATCATGGCCAAGCACCAGTATTTGACGATTCGGTGCTTTACCTTCAACGCTTGCAGCTAGCAGTTTATGACAAAGTCTCAAATTATACGTCGACAAAATTGCCTCAAGCAGGCTGACAGACTCCGTCGGTAAAATTAGGCTGGCCTGTCCCTCGGGTGCCAATAGTTGCTTAATCGCCTGTAGCAAAGCGTCGAAACTTAAACTGTCAGTATGGCGCGCCGTAGCTCTTGAGAACTTGCTCGACTGGGGGCCGTTAGCAAAATAGGGAGGGTTGCAGATGATATGATCAAACTGACGCGCTTGCTCGCGCTGGCAATAGGCTTGGATATCGCAGCAGATAATCTCAAGACGTTCGGACCAATGGCTGGCATCGAAGTTTTGTTGGCAGTCTAGGGCGGCATCGTTGTCGAGCTCAATCGCGGTGATCTTAGCTTGACTACGTTGTGCAGCCATCAGGCTTAACAGGCCACTGCCTGCGCCGATATCGAGTATGGTTTTTGCTTGAACTAATGGCGCCCATGCGCCCAAAAGTACACCATCGGTGCTGACGGGCATGCCGCAACGGCTATCATCGACATGAAATAATTTGAAGGTAAAAGGCATTGCAACAAGAGTTAGTTTGGACTATTCGGCTAATTGTACGCTAATCAAACGTGTAGCGTAATCTACTAATCTAGGTTTAATTGTTAATGCTTTGCAGGAGCTTTAGCTGTTTTGCATGTGAGTGGTTACTAGCTTTAAAGTGCTTGCTGGCTATTAAAGCGGATGTGTCTGGTTGTGGGTTCTCATAGGATGAATGTAAGTTATGGGAATCAATTGTTGCCGCGCGGTTGCAGCTTGTATCGAGATTGGGTTTTGTGGCGTATGTTAGCTTGTTTATTAGGGGGGACTCTGTTAATAGTATGCCCCTCTTTGTTGGGTAAAAGCTCAATTTCAGAGAAGGTAAACCAGTTTTAAAGCAATTGAAGCGTTACTCTTTTCGCTGCTGTTCAAAAACTCGCCAAGAATAGGCCTTATTTACCATGGAGTCGTGTAAACTAATCATTACACCTTTTTATTGTCATCCTAAATGTGATGCCTTAGCGGCATGATGGCATTAAATAGTTAACTAAAATAAAATCTAGATGGGGCATAAAGTGCAAAACAATCAAATGAGTATCGCAGATACGTTAGGGTTAGGTTTCATGACCTTCGCGTTCTTCTTAGGCGCGGGTAACTTAATTTTCCCACCGTTAGCTGGCTTTTTGGCGGGCGAGAATATCACGCTAGCCATGTTTGGCTTCCTTATTACTGCGGTTGGTCTTCCTCTCCTAACTCTTATCGCTGTCGCTAAAGCGAACGGTAAAATAATGCAATTGCTGCCTCCCATCGCTGCAACTGCATTAGCCGTCTCAATTTTCATTATTATAGGCCCTGCGTTCGCCGCACCAAGAACTGGACTCGTTGCCTACGAAGTGGGCTTTAAGCCGTTTCTAACAGACACTAGTGCAACCTTTATGATTGCGGGTTTAGCTTTTAACCTCACTCAGCTTATTTATACCTTAGTTTTCTTCGGTCTCTCTATGGTGCTTGCTCTGTTCCCTGGCAAGTTACTTGATAGCGTAGGTAAAGTATTAACCCCAATCCTTATTTTACTTTTAGTGGGTCTAGCTATTTCAGTTATTGTTATTCCTGGTAGCGACATTGGCGCAGCGGTTGGTGATTACCAAGCAAACCCGCTAACTAAGGGGATCTTGGAAGGCTATAACACTATGGATACCTTGGCCTCTTTGATCTTCGGTATGTTGATCATCGATATCTTACGTAAGAAAGGCATCACAGAGCCAAAAGCACAGACTAACTATTTAATTAAAGCGGCTTTGATTGCGGCTGCAGGCTTGGCATTTGTTTATATATCACTATTCTATTTAGGTGCAACGGCGGGCGACCTCGCTACTGGGGCTGAGAATGGCGGCGTGATCTTAACTAACTATGTTACCGCTAAATTTGGCGCAAGCGGCATGGTGTTATTGTCATCTGTGGTGACACTTGCCTGTTTAACCACTGCAGTTGGCCTTATCAGTGCCTGTGGTGAGTACTTTAACGAGCTACTGCCAAAGATCTCTTACCGTCGTTTTGTGGTGGGGGTAAGCATTGTTTGTGCAACTGTTGCTAACGTAGGTTTGGCGCAGTTAATCGACATTAGCGTACCTGTTCTGATGACTGTTTACCCTGTTGCGATTGCATTGGTTGCGGTGACATTCTTGACTGAGCGTTTTGCTAACCCGAAAGCGGCGCACCGTATCGTACTAAGCGTTGCGTTATTCTTCGGTATCATCGATGGCTTTAGAGCCGCTAAGGTTGATGTAAGCGTATTTAACTTTATGCCACTTCATAATGAAGGCATGGCATGGTTACTGCCGACTGCTATCGCCATCGTGGCGTGCATGTTTATTAAAAAGCCTGCCGAGCAGCTAGCGATTAACTAAAATCGCTTATGTGAATAGCTAAAGCAGATTGTCGAGTGGCGTATATAGCGCAAAATTGCTCGATGACATAATATTGAGGCGATGCTTATAAAGCATCGCCTTTTTTGTTTAAAGGCAGGTTCTAGGAAAGGCAGGTTCTAGGTTCTAGGTCCTAGGAAAAGCAGGTTCTAGGAAAGGCTGAGACGGGGAGAGCCGGAAATGCTACGGCAAGACGCTTTTATAGGGCGGCATTTATGCCGTCTCAGGTTTGAAAGCAGGTTCTAGGTCCTAGGAAAGGCTGAGACAGTTAAAAGCCGGACAAAAAGGCGAGTTAGCAAAAATTGAAGAGAGTAAGCAAGGTTATAGGTAGCGTAGTTTGTTTTTCTAGCAGGCCGGAGGCCGTCCTAGAAGTGAGCTTGCGAACGTCCTAAAACCTAGGATCTTCTTCTAAAGTAGGTCGGCATTTATGCCGAGTCAGATTTTATATAGGAATGAGAAGTGACCGATAAGTACACGCCCGATAGCTTAATTGATCTGTTCTTAGACGATCTTTGGTCAACCAAGGGGCTTAGCGATAACACCTTAAGTGCCTATCGCACCGACCTGCGTCACCTCGACCGTTACCTGCAAAAGTTGGGGGGGGAGCTAGTCACTTGCTCTCAGCTTGAAGTGCGAGACTATCTTGCTGAACGCTTCGATAAGGGCAGCGCTAAGACCAGTAGTGCGCGCATGATGAGCAGCCTTAGACGCTTCTATGGTTATCTTATCGTCAAAAAGCAGATCGATACCGATCCCATGGCATTGATCGAGTCACCTAAACTTTCCCGTAAACTCCCGGACTCATTGAGTGAAGAGGATATCGACCGTTTGTTGGCGGAGCCTATTGAAGACGATCCTATCGAGTGCCGTGATAAAGCCATGCTAGAGCTGTTATACGCCACAGGGCTTCGTGTCTCTGAGCTGGTGGGCTTGACCATGGAGCAACTAAGCTTGCGCCAAGGGCTGGTGCGCATTACGGGTAAAGGCGGTAAGGAGCGTTTAGTGCCGCTTGGCGAGCTGGCCATCACCGAGATAGAGTCCTACCTTAAGTTTGCCAGAACCGAGCTGCTTAAGGGCAAGCAGAGTGATGTATTGTTCCCCTCAAAGCGGGGGCAGCAGATGACGCGACAAACCTTTTGGCATCGTATTAAGCTTTATGCCTTAAGGGCTGGCATTAGCACCGAACTGTCACCGCACACCCTAAGGCACGCATTTGCTACTCATCTGCTTAACCATGGAGCGGATCTGCGCGTGGTGCAGCTGTTGCTCGGCCATAGCGACCTGTCGACGACGCAAATCTATACCCATGTTGCGACTGCAAGGCTGGCAACACTGCACAGTGAACATCATCCCCGAGGCTGATTTTTAAGCAGGGTTCAATTGCGTTTAAGTTGGAAGGAAAAAGTGTTGATTAGAAGAGATAGGCTTTCACGCTAGCATTTGAAGTGCTTTTGGGCTTATTGAGCTGAAATTGGGGGGCGCAATAACTTTCAATAATTTTGTACTTTGTTGAATTATTTGATGAGTTTCACGTCTGTATGATTTAGTTACAGCAAATAATTTGCTTTAAATAGCGTGAGTCTGTAACTTTTCAGCTCCAGATAAGGTCTAATTAATTATATCCATAAGTCTGCCCCTTACAAAGAGTAGGAAAACTAATGAAGTTCACTCGAACATTTTCTCTGATTGCTGCAATGATGATTGCACCAGCAGCTTTCGCAGCGTCAAGCAGTACAGGCGACGATACTGAAGCGTTAAAGCAAAAACTAAGTGACGCGCTAAGCGTTGAAGTGATCTCTATTAAGCCGTCACCTATTTCAGAGCTTTATGAAGCCTTTACTGATCGTGGTGTGCTTTACATTACTAAAGATGGTTCAAAACTGTTTCACGGTAATCTTTATGATCTTGATAAGGGCATGAAGAACCTAACCGAAGCCGCAATGTCAGGCCCTCGTGTGGATATGATGAAGCCACTTGAAGACAGCATGTTGGTTTACAAAGCCAAAAACGAAAAGCATGTCGTGACCATTTTTACCGATGTCAGCTGCGGATATTGCCGTAAGTTACATAACGAGATGCAAGAGTACAACGACCTAGGGATTACCGTGCGTTACCTAGCGTTCCCACGTGCAGGGGTTCCATCTGCCAATGCCGATGAGATGGAGTCAGTATGGTGCGCCGCCGACCCATTAAAAGCCATGGGCGCAGCTAAAAATGGCAAAGCGGTTAAACAAGCTTCATGTGATGCAAAAATCAAAGAGCAGTATGAGTTAGGCCAAGCATTTGGTATTAACGGTACGCCAGCGATTATTCTTGAAGACGGTACCCTCATTCCTGGTTACCAGCCTCCTAAGGCACTGCTACGTACTTTAGAGTCGGTACAGTAATTCAGTCTTTGAATTCAGCCCGGAATTGAGTCTGAGAAGCAAAAAGGTGAGCCTAGGCTCACCTTTTTTGTGCCCCTTTGCCAGCAGTCTTTGCTATGCTGACAGGGTTTATTTTTTTGAGGGTTTAATCCAACGTGATCCATAAGATAGTTCGCCGCCTCAGAGTGGATGATAGTCACCTTCCCGATACGTTTTCGCCAATCTTAAAACAGATCTATGCCAGCCGCGGCTTGAGTGCGTCTGACTGCGAGTTAAGCTTAGCTAAATTACTTAGGCCCGATACCATGGCCGGGCTAGAACAAGCCGCCAAAATCATTGCCGACGGCATAGCGGCGCAAAAAGCGATTCTGATCATGGGTGACTTCGATGCCGATGGCGCAACCTCAACTAGCGTGTGCATACTCGCGCTTAGAATGATGGGCGCGCAGAAGGTGGATTACCTGATCCCAAACCGTTTTGACTATGGCTACGGCTTAAGCCCTGAGATTGTCGCTGTCGCTGCGAGTAAGCAGGCCGAGCTACTGATCACAGTCGATAATGGCATTTCCTCCATAGAAGGAGTTGCCGCCGCAAAAGCTTGTGGAATGACAGTGGTTATCACCGATCACCATCTTCCGGGTCACACCCTGCCTGATGCCGATGCTATCGTGAACCCAAACCAAGATGGCTGTGGCTTTGCCAGTAAGTCTATCGCTGGTGTTGGCGTGGCTTTTTACTTGATGTCGGCGCTGAGAGCCGAGCTTAGAAGCCGTAACTGGTATCTAGAGCAGGGCATTAGTGAGCCCAATCTTGCACAGCTACTGGATATTGTAGCCCTTGGTACCGTTGCCGATGTGGTATCGCTCGACACCAATAACCGTATCTTAGTGGAAGCGGGTCTACAGCGAGTTAAAGCGGGACGTTGCCGTGTGGGGATCACCGCTTTACTGGAAGTGGCTAAACGTACTCCTTCACGTATTGTCGCATCAGACTTTGGCTTCGCCGTTGGCCCAAGACTTAACGCCGCAGGCCGTCTCGATGAGATGGCGTTAGGCGTCGAAACCTTGCTGTGTGACGATATCATGCTGGCTCGTCGCATGGCATCTGAACTCGATGGCCTCAATGCCGAGCGCCGTGATTTAGAAGCCGATATGCAGCAAGAGGCGCTTAAGAGCCTTGAGAGTATCGAGCTTAACGAAGCGGAGTTGCCATGGGGCATTGCCATTTATCAAGCCGATTGGCACCAAGGCGTGATAGGTATCTTGGCCTCTCGCATTAAAGACAAGTATCACCGCCCAGTAATCGCCTTTGCCGAAGCGGGTGACGGCGAGATAAAAGGCTCGGCGCGCTCGATTAAGGGCTTGCATATGCGTGACCTGCTCGAGCTGATTAATACCCGCCACCCGGGGCTTATCCTAAAGTTCGGTGGTCACGCTATGGCCGCAGGCTTATCGATTCAAGCGGGTCAGTTTGCCCTGTTTGCCGATGCCTACGACAAGGCCGTACGGGAAGTATTAGCGCCTGAGTTGTTAACTGGCGAGCTGGTCTCAGACGGCGAGCTGGTGCCTGAGCAGTTTAAACTTGAGCTTGCTAGTGAGCTAAGATCTGCTGGCCCGTGGGGCCAGTCATTCCCGGAGCCGCTGTTTGATGGCTATTTTAGGGTTATTCAGCAGCGCATTGTTGGCGAGAAACATTTGAAATTGATTTTAGAAACCGAATGCGGCCGAGTAATGCTCGATGCCATCGCCTTTAATGTGGACTTGAAGACATGGCCCGATGCCACCATTCAGTACGCACAGGTGGTGTATAAACTCGATGTGAATGAGTTTAGGGGCAATCAGAGTTTGCAGCTGATGGTTGAGCAGATAGAGCCCAAGTAGGAATTTAGTAGGGATTGTAGAGGGGTGCACTGGTTGCATCCCTTTTTGTTTTCAGCCCTAAACCATCGACTTATGAAAGCGGAGCTTTTACTTGGTCTGACGAGCAGAATAAGCTGTCATCCCCCAGCCCACTCTTGACTAATAAGAGGCTCAGTTCAGCCCCTTTTCTCGGCTATGGGCAGAAAGTTAGCAATGTTAACTATGCAGGCTTTAGTGGCAAAACCGTGCTGAATTTCAATGATTCCATCGCAAAAGTAGAGGTAACATTGGTTAAGCCTGCCACTTGATTGACCAAACGTTTATAGAAGTGATCAAATGCAGCCATATCTTCGACTTGTACCCGCATCATATAATCATACTCCCCAGCCATGCGGTAAAACTCCATCACTTCCGGCATGGCGTAGACAGCTTCAATAAATTTCTCATACCAAGCATGGGAGTGATCACAGGTCTTAACCTGCACAAATGCGGTGAAATCAACGCCTATTTTACTGGGGTTGAGTAGGGCGACTCGCTTGTTGATCACCCCTTCTTCTTCTAAACGCTTTAAGCGTTTCCAGCAGGGCGTGGTCGTTAAATTAACGGCTTTGGCTAACTCGTTAAGCGATAAGGTGACATCGTGCTGCAGCATGGTGAGCAGCTGTCGGTCGACTCTATCTAGTTTTACTTTTTCAACCACAAGGTCCTTCCTTACTGAGATTATCAACTGATTATTTATTGATTACATTTGTGCTTACTTAAGCATCTGTATAACTCGTGATCGCATTGTAATAGAAAATTATTCTCTTTTCTGTCTTGTTGGTAGAAAAAATGGAAAAATAATTCTTCAAGTAATCCATTACAATGAAACAAAGATTGCAATGACTTTATTCCAAATAGTGTCGATGACTAGAAGCGAGTAGAACAATGAAACAACACTTATGGCCTTTATTCCTTGAAGCAGTTAAACGCGATGTCGTTCCAGCCCTTGGCTGTACTGAACCTATTTCTGTTGCATTAGCTGCCGCCATTGCCATTGATGAGTTAGGCATAAAAAACCAAGCCAGTAACGTTAAGCTGGACGTTAAAATAGACGTTGCTGTTTCTGCCAACTTAATGAAAAACGGCATGGGCGTGGGTATTCCTGGCACTGGAATGGTTGGCTTGCCGATTGCAGCAGCCATTGGTGCCATCGCAGGCGATCGCCATGCCGGTCTTGAAGTGTTAAAAAGCATCAAGGATAGCGATGTTCAGGCCGCTAAATTGATGCTGGCGAACGAGCTAGTGACTGTTGGGGTCGCCGATGTGGCTAACATCCTGTACGCCAAAGTCACCGTTTATTATCAGCAGCAAACGGCGAGCGTCACCATTGCCGATAGCCACACCAAAGTTATTGCGATTGAAAAAAATGGCGAGCAATGTTTACTTGAGTCACAGGCCAAGACGACTAATGATAACAGCTGCAAAGCCAACCCATTTACTGAGGCAAAACTGCAAGATATTTATGATTTTGCCATGCAAGCACCATTGGATGACATTCGTTTCATTATGCAGGCCAAAACCCTAAATGATGCCTTATCCATTGAAGGACTCAGTGGTAATTATGGTTTGAAAATTGGTGCGACATTGGTAAAAAACCAAGCTAAAGGCTTATTGTCTGGTGGGTTACTGACAGAAGTATTGGCCCGTACTGCAGGGGCTTCTGATGCACGAATGGATGGCGCGATGATGCCTGCGATGAGTAATTCAGGCTCTGGAAATCAAGGTATTGCGGCAACCATGCCTGTCGTTGCCTGTGCTGAGTTTCTCAAATCCAGCGAAACACAAACGATCCGTGCGTTAATGCTGTCGCACTTAACGGCTATCTATATTAAGAGCTATCAGAACAAACTCTCAGCCTTATGCGGAGCGACAACGGCATCGATGGGGGCGGCGGCTGGCATAACCTATCTGCTTGATGGCGAGCTTGAGCAGATAAGTGCTGCCATTTGCAGCATGATTGGCGACGTCAGTGGCATTATCTGTGATGGTGCAAAAGCCTCCTGTGCAATGAAAGTGTCTTCATCAGCAGGATCTGCGGTAAAATCTGCCTTGATGGCCATTGATGGCATTCGGGTGACGGGGACTGAAGGTATTGTTGCCGATGATGTCGATCAAACTATCTGTAACCTTGCTACATTGGCTAATGGCGCAATGACACAAACCGATGTGCAGATCTTAGAGATTATGCTTCACAAGTAAGCACGGTTTTTTTGATAAAGTAGATTAATAGCGCTTATCAAAAAGCTTAAGTTAGAATTTTAAGCCAAGTCGGTACTCAATTAAGAGTCGACTTGGCTTTTTAGTTTCTCGACTCGATGCATCAAGGCTCGAGAGGCTGGTTCAATTATTGCTCCTTGTTTCAGACTCACGGCTTCAAACTCACAGCTTCTTACTCATGGCTAGTCGCTCTAGCAATGCTCTTTCTTTGATCATCCATGTCATACCTCCGGTTTAATGGCTTCACAAAATCAGCATTCCATCAGCCTTAAATCATCCATCTTGCTTAAATGAGCTAGCTGTCTCGAGTGAGTTTGCCAAAAACTCTCTTATCAGGTTGATTTTTAAGCTAATTGTGGTGAAGTATAGGCTTGTGATATTGCTCACGCATTGATTTTGTTTAGTTGTGCCTATCACTTTAATTCGTTAAATGTGCGCCACGCCTCTCATGACTAAAAAGCAAAATCGTGAAATGCGTCATGTTTCTGAATGCTGGTTAGCAGGTGGGTAATGACTAATAAGGTGAAGGGCATCAAACTATTGAGCCGTCAAAAGTGATTAACTCTTGATCTGGATCAGTACGGAAAAACGATGTGAAAAAATCACTGAGTTGAGAGTATGTTTTGCTAAATCTACGCCAATAGCTATGAATTTTAATAAAAAATTTCTCTCCATCCTTGAGTATGCTCAGGCTAAGTAAACGCGGTAAAACCCCTGTTTTCTCATAAACATAATTATAATTTTTATCATGTCAGTGGCACTTGCCAAATTTAATGGGATTGATATATGAGTGAAGTAGTTCAAGGCGCACCAAGTGGTGATAGCCAAGCGCAACCCTTGCACGAACGTGCCAATATGACGAAAGCTGAATGGCAGCAAGCCACCAAGTTTGATAGTGTCGACCTGGGTTGGATAGTGATGAGTATTGGTATGGCTATCGGTGCAGGTATTGTATTTTTACCTGTTCAGGTTGGCGTGATGGGACTATGGGTATTTTTGTTGTCATCCATTATTGGTTACCCAGCAATGTACCTATTTCAAAAGTTATTCATTAACACCTTAGCGGAGTCAAAAAAGTGTACCGATTACCCAGGTGTTATTGAAAACTATCTCGGCAAAAACTGGGGTATTGCATTAGGTGTGCTTTATTTCTTGATGTTGGTCATTTGGGTGCTGGTTTATTCGTTAGCCGTGACCAATGACAGTGCGTCATACCTGCATTCATTTGGCGTCACAGAGGGATACCTTAACGACAATGTATTTTATGGTTTAGGCTTAATCTGCATATTGGCCTTTATCGGCTCAAAAGGTGAAAAGCTGCTATTTAAACTGTCAGGTTTTATGGCTGTGACAGTGTTGACGCTAGTGGCGGTAATGGGTGTGCTACTGATGGCGCGTTGGGATATGGCGAATATTCCAAGTATGGGTGATTTTGGCCCAATGCTGAAAAATGCCATTATTACGCTGCCATTTACCTTAACCTCGATTCTGTTTATCCAATCGTTAAGCCCAATGGTTATCTCGTATCGCTCACACGAAAAGTCGATTGAGGTTGCGCGCTTCAAGGCTGAGCGAGCAATGAAAATTGCCTTTTCCATCCTATTCGTGGTGGTATTCTTCTTTGCGATATCCTTCACCTTTGCCATCAGTCAAGAGCAAGCGACTGAGGCGATGAACCAGAACATATCAGCTCTGGCAATTATTGCGCAGTACTTCCCAGGCTCATGGGCGACGGTTACCGGTATTGTGATTAACATCTTTGCGGTGGTTACGTCATTCTTTGGTGTGTTCTTAGCCTTCCAAGAAGCCTGCCGTGGTATTGCAATGAACATATTGCTGCGTAGCCGTAAAGAATCAGAGATTAATAAAGAGCTAGTCAATAAATTAATCACAGTATTCATTATTTTACTGGCTTGGTCTGCCATCGCCTTAAATGCACCAATCCTATCATTCACCTCTATCTGTAGCCCTATCTTCGGTATGGTGGGTTGTTTAATCCCAGCTTACTTGGTGTACAAGGTGCCACATTTAAACAAATACAAGGGTTGGGCAACTAACCTGATTATTGTGACGGGTGTTTTGTTGTGTATCTCACCATTACTGGCATTTATGTAATTGTTATTTAGCTTTAAATAGCAGGCCATAAAAAACCGATGCATAACAGCATCGGTTTTTTTATAAGCCAATGATGACCCATTACTGAGTGAGTTCACGGTTAATTAACTCGGCAACTCCGATGGGGAACCAGTGTTTACTATAAGTGCCTTAACTCAGTTTTTCTCCCAAGAGTGTTTACCTTTGAGTAAAGGTGTACCTAATCGCCTGCAGCGGGTGCTGGACAGGATGTCCGAATGTCGTGATCACATGGATGTGAAAGAACGCCCCCATGTGCAGATACTGCCGTGAGACGCTGTAAATATATCCCTATACGCTCTGCGGTTTCATCCCTGAAACCGAAGCTCACAGCCGTATCTACACAGAGCAATTGGTGCCTTCATTTAGCTATGGTGGTTCGATTTATAAATTGAAAATGCCCCAAAGTTAGTTATGGCGTGAGCTTGACTGCATCGAGTGATACTGGAGTTGCTATATATTATTTTATGCAAAAGCTTCTGTTTAGTTGGCCAAATTCAGTGTGCCACTACACTATAACCTAGATAGAAAGCTCAGGGGGACATAGCAGAGTAAGGAAGAACTAGTCACACTCTCCATCCCATCGAATGAAAACATGAGGCCTAGGTTGATGGCGGCTCTGCCGACGCCTGCTATATTAGATTGTGCATAACAAATTCAACTATAAAAGGATTTAAGTAATGAACAAATTATCTACCCTAGCTTTGATTGTATTATTAACAGCTTCTACTTCTGCCATGGCAGTTGATACCTCTCCTTACCTTGGTGCTGGTGTTGCTGATATTGATGGGGTTAATTTTGTAGAACTGAAAGGAGGAGTTGTCTTTGAAGGTGAAACTTTCTGGGGAACTGTAGGTTTGACTTACGGTCTTGGTGAAGATATAGACGTTTTACAAATAGAAGAATTAGAGGAAATCCAAATTGATACAAAAATAGGTGTCAAATTTGGAGATGATTATCTTGGGTTCCATCCATATTTAACAGTGGCTTATGGCGAAGGAAAGGCCACAATATATAATTATTCTGGTGATGACAACTATATATTTGTTGGTGCCGGTGCTGAAGTGCAGATTGCTAAAAATTATGTTATCTCTGCAGAGTTTGGAAATCTGAAATTAGACGAACTATCTGAAATAAGTGCGAATGTTACACGTATTAACTTTGCTTATAAATTCTAACTAATTTATGCATATAGCTTCAGCTTGGATCGGGAGCTATATGTCTAAGCAGGAGTTACCTCCTGCAACTAATAACCAAGTGCGCCATTAGTGCATCGATTTTTGCTTGGCAGCTGTTGCGCATCAGCTTTAGCTGCACCGCCACACCCTTACGGGTCTTGTGGCTTTGGATTAATACAGACAGCTGCTTTGGTGAATCAGAAGTAATCAAACTCGCTATCCTCATGATCAAACAACGGTCAAATAATTGGGGGCAGGGTCAGTGAAAACTTTATTTGATTACCATACATTTCCTAATCCCACGACTTACCTTCATACCTTTTGTACTAACGAGGTTCAGTCCCAAACCGTTTCAGCAATAGTGAGAATTAACAGTGATCACCAACATCTGAGTGGGCTCGTTCGCAGAGATGAATAGTCAGATGTCGATGCGGCTGTGGGCTTCGGTTTCAAGGATGAAACCGCAGAGCGGCCAAGGAGGGCTTTATAGCGTCCCACAGAAGTAGTGGCATGTGAGCTGATTACGAGCTGTTGCCTTTCTTCGTGACCTCTTTGTTCCAATAACATCCGTGTTTAAGGGCCTGTTCGCTATCCCTAGCTCTCGCTTATTAGCACATGGCTTCGCCATATTCGCCGTGGTGAGCCGCTTGTGTCCATTTTTCGTTTAGATCATTCTCACTAGTCTTTTAGAGAAAGCTCCCATTTTATCCAAACCTCTGCGGTGAAAAAGGGGTGAGATCTAGAGAGGTTTCCTCTTTGGCAATGATCTCGCTAACCAGCTTGCCCGTTATCGGGCCAAGACTGAGACCCATCATGGCGTGTCCGGTTGCTAAGGTGAGATTTGCTAACTGAGGCGCTCTGCCTATTATCGGCAGACCATCTGGGCTACAAGGGCGAAAGCCTGACCAAAACTCTTTGGGGTCAACTTGAGTGGTATCCAAATCCGGTAGATAACGTGCTGCGGATTTAGTGAGTCCCTTGATCCTGTTGTGGCTGATCCCTGAAGATTCTTGGCTCGATAACACCCCTAACTCCATGGTGCCGCCAAATCGAATGCCGTTATCTAGCGGACTGACCGCAACCTTGGCTTCACTTAAGATAAACGGGGTGCGGCACTCAAGCTTGGCGCCGTCTTTAACGGGAGCGCTATCGAAGCTGATACAGATCCCTTTGCCGGGTTGTACCGGTAGACTAAAGCCCAGCTGTTTGGCGAGTTTTGGCGACCATGCGCCGTTGGCGAGGATAAATTCATCTGCGTTAATTTCGCCGATTGCTGTTGTTGCTGCGCAAATTTCGCTCTTGCTAGTATCGGTAGTAAAGCCGGTGATCTCGCAGTGCTCCCTGAACTCTACCCCTTGAGCGGCTAAGTAGTTTTTCATCGCCACGATAAACTCATAAGGGGCAATATGCGCGTCTTCTGGATAGAAGCCTGCGCCCATCACATCGAGTTTGATATTGGGCTCTAACTCTTTCAGCGCTTGGGCAGTTAACATTTTCGCTTTCAAACCGAGTTTGTTGGCTGCCATCACCGTTGCCGCTTCATCGTTTAAACCTTGCTGGGTTTTACAGAGCATCAGCAGGCCATTTTGGTGGAACTCAAAGTCAAACTCTGCCTCTTGGTGTAATGCCTGATACAGCTCAAGGGATTTAAGATTGATATCTAAAATCGCTTGCTGGCTTGCAAGGGTATGTTGCGGCGTACACTTCTTGGCGAAAGACAGTAGCCATTTTAAGAAATCGACATTGAGACTTGGGCGCACGTAGAAGGGGCTTTGTGGGTTTAACATCCACTTAATGCCTTTTTGGATCATGCCCGGAGCCGCCAGCGGAATGAAGTGGCTCGGGGTAATGTAACCCGCGTTACCAAAGGAGCAGGCTTTACCTATCTCATCCTTGTCGATAACCACCACAGACTTACCTGCCTTATGGAGGTAGTAGGCACTGCAGACCCCTATAATGCCGCCACCTATTACTGCAACATCCTTGGAAGTGTTCTTCATCTGTTTGACTGTCATCTTCTTTCCTGATGCCCTGATTTTAGTGGATAAACTACAGGGGACTGACGAACAGGAATTGTTCTAAATCAAGTGTTGTTGATAAACCTAAGCTAGATGAATTTTTTTAATGATGGGCTAGTCACTAACGCAGCCTTTAAAGGAGCTGACTATCCACAGGCACACTCATCGGGGCTTGCTGCTTGCGCTTGGCTAAGGTTTTATTATCGAATCTGCGGGTATCATTAAGATCCCTAGCTCGCCTATTTGTGGGTGGAAGAGAATGGCACTGTTCCAGAGGGAGGTGATAAAACCACCTGACTCGATAATTGGCAAGTGTAAAGTTGGTGATGAGTGAAATCTGATTGCGTATTAGCTTTGAAAAAACGGGGATTGCTGTGGCTGGACGCTCACGATCTTTAACGTGTCTGCTAATCTATTGCTAAGGCAATAGGTTTGCGTAATGAATTCGGGCTATTGCCGAACCGCTTTCGAAACACCTTGCACAGATAGCTCACATCTTGAATGCCAACTTCATCTGCCAAGTACTGCAAACTATGATCAGAATTAACCACTCGCCAATACACATGTTGTAGTCGCATTTCGGCCCAGTACTCACGCGCTGTCTGCCCATAACAATCTTTAAACTGCCTATCGAGCTGACGTCGACTTATTGCCAACCTATTTGCAAGTTCATCGACCGTTTCAGAGCTTGCTAACAACTGGCGCATCAGACTAATGGCGCGGCCAACATGGCGTCTAGCCGTATTATTTATTTGAATATTGGCATCCAGAGACTTGAGTTGGTGGCGCTGTTCTCTTGCCTCATCCACAAGCATATCCGCCAGTCCCTTCAGAGCTTTTATGCGGCCGCAGTGACGTGCTAATAGCTCTACGGCCAGATCGATGGCAGCACTGCCACCGGCACAGCTGATCCGTTTTCCATCGATGCAAAAGAGCTGTTCGGTGCCAATATCGATGCGAGGAAAAGCGGTTCGAAACTCTTGTACGTGACGCCAGTGAACCGCTACGCTGTGGTTATTAAGCAGGCCCGCTGCGGCAAAAAGAAAACAGGCATTATCAATGCTGACCAGTGTCACTCCCTTAGCCGCCGCTAAGCGCAATAGATCTTGATATTGTTTGGGTAACTGCTGGCAGCTTCGAGCGCTGCGGCCGCCAAATACCACCAAGTAGTCATAATCGGCTAACTCAATGTCCTCAATAGTGGTTTTGATCTCAACTGAGACCCCACTACTGGATAAGAGGTGACAAGGTTCTAACCCGACAATCTGCCAAGCGCAATATTGCTGCTGACTGTAGTCTTCCTCATCGGCAGAAAAACGCAATTTATCGAGGAAACCGCCGAAAGGCAGCATACTAAATTCTGGTAAGGGCAGTAGAAGAAAGCGTACATCGGGGGCGTTAATTGGGCTGTTGGACACCGCATTCTTACTATTTAAATTCGACATATGATTTCTCACAAAATAATGTCTAAATATTACCTTATTTTGTCTTGATTGTATCAAGTGGCGATTCTTACCTTCCCCTATAATCCGTTTTTTATATAGATACTATCGCTCAATTAAAGGTAAAAGTATGGCACTAGACACTTGGTTGATTTATCTCGTGGCAATTATTGGTTTGTCGCTCGCTCCCGGCCCTAATGGACTTATGGCATTAACTCATGGGGTAATGTATGGACATAGAAAGACGCTATTTACCATTACTGGAGGCGTGCTAGGTTTTGTTGTATTGATCGCGCTCACCATGTTTGGCATAGGCGCATTGCTGCTGGCCTCAGCGGATCTACTTTTAGTCTTTAAATGGATAGGTGGGATATACCTTATTTGGTTGGGGATACGTATTTGGCGCTCTCCGGCAATAGAGTTGCAACCCGTGACTAAGGCTCAATCAGTGAGTGATCTGGCGCTATTTAGACAAGGAGCATTGGCAGCAATAACTAACCCTAAGGTGCTATTGTTTTTCGGTGCCTTCTTGCCTCAATTTATCGAGCCCGAACAGCCACTGCTTGCGCAGTTTATCGTGATGGCCGCCACGTTCGCGGTGATAGAATTTGTTGTCGAATACCTGATAGCAAGGGTCGCGACTAAGCTTCGTCCATGGTTAGCCCGTAGCGGCAAGCGTTTCAACCAGTGTTGTGGCGGACTCTTTACTCTGATTGGAGCTAGCCTACCTCTATACAATAATTAAGAGGGGGATTTTGTGAGGGGAATTTTGGCGAGAAGATCTTGGCGAGAAGAGCTTGGTGAGGGGCCTTAAGCTGAATTAGGATTTGGTCGAGTTAGTCGAGTTAGTCGAGTTAGTCGAGTTAGCCGAATAGACAGGTGGAGTTAGCGCCTATTTATCTCTTGGCAGAGTGTGCCTCGGTAACGCCTAAATAAAATTTGATGCAAAAAACAATAAAGCCACTCAAACGAGTGGCTTTAGCGATGGTGGAAAGCTTCCCACCGAACAGTAAGGCTCAAAAAACAATTAATAAGTAATTGTTTTAACGCCGTCAGGAGTACCAACTAACAACACGTCTGCGCCGCGCATGGCGAACAGGCCGTTAGTTACCACACCCACGATACCGTTGATCTGCTCTTCTAACGCTTTCGGATTCATGATCTTCATGTTGTACACATCTAAGATGATGTTGCCGTTATCGGTTACACAACCTTCACGGTAAACAGGGTCGCCGCCAAGCTTAACAATCTGGCGAGCCACGTACGAACGTGCCATTGGGATCACTTCGATAGGCAGTGGGAAATCGCCTAAAATATCAACCTGCTTAGTGTTATCAACGATACAGATAAACTTTTCGGCAACGGCTGCAACGATCTTTTCGCGAGTCAGTGCTGCACCGCCGCCTTTGATCATGTCCATATGGCCGTTGATCTCATCGGCGCCATCAACATAGACAGATAGCTCGTCGACGCTGTTTAGGTCAAAAACAGGAATACCTAGGGCCTTCATTTTTTCTGTTGATGCTTCAGAGCTCGATACCGCACCTTCGATATCGAACTTCATTGTAGCAAGTGCATCAATAAAGTGATTTACCGTTGAGCCTGTACCTACGCCAACAATGCTGTTTTCTTCTACGTACTGAAGAGCAGCCCATCCGGCAGCTTTTTTCATTTCATCTTGAGTCATCATGAAATCCTTTATTAAAGATAATGTTAAAGACAAGGTTAAAAATATTGCCGTCAGTATACTCGTTTAACGTGGTGAGCGCGGCTGAATTTTGCTTTAAAAGTGACACGTGAGGCGTATCATGTTTACCTTGAGTCGAATGATGGTGCATTTCCTGCTGTGGCTAACCGTTTATTGTCATTAGCTTATTCACAATAGCCGCTATAGTGTAAGTATTATTTAGATGGGTAGTTAGATTAAATATCGGCGTGGACACGCGCCGCTCAGTGATAAAGGAGTCGATATGGCAGGGGCCAGCTTATTAACCTTGTTAGATGATATCGCGACGATTTTAGATGACGTCGCCGCAATGAGTAAAGTCGCCGCCCGAAAAACGGCGGGAGTGCTGGGTGACGACTTAGCCCTCAACGCTCAGCAGGTGTCGGGCGTCAGTGCCGATAGAGAGCTACCCGTTGTATGGGCTGTGGCTGTAGGCTCGTTTAAGAATAAGTGTATCTTAGTGCCGGCGGCTATGTTGATCAGCGCCTTCATTCCCTGGGCGGTAATACCTCTTCTGATGTTTGGTGGCCTCTATCTCTGCTATGAAGGCTTCGAGAAAATCTATCATAGCTACTCGGCTAACAAGCATCATCAGATAGATGAGACTCAGGCTACGCAGGAGGAGATAACCGATCTTAAAGAGTATGAGGCCAACAAGGTAAAGGGCGCGATACGCACCGACTTTGTGTTGTCGGCAGAGATCATCGCCATCACCTTAGGTATCGTTGCCGATAAGAGCCTAAGCACTCAGTTTTTTACCCTAAGTGTAATCGCTATCGTGATGACTATTGGCGTCTACGGCTTAGTGGCTGTCATTGTTAAAATCGATGATGCGGGGCTTTATTTGAGTCAGCGTCCTGGTGAAGGGCTGTGGGCCAATTTTAAGCGTCGTTTTGGCTTAATGTTACTTAACTCAGCGCCTTATCTGATGAAGACCTTATCGGTCGTGGGCACGATTGCCATGTTTATGGTGGGTGGCGGGATCTTAACTCACGGCTGGCATTGGGTTGGTGAGCAGATCAGCCATGCGGCGCAGTGGATCGCGGCCTTTGAGTTTGTCGGCCCAGTGGTTGCCTTTATCACGCCGAGTATTTTAAACGCCATCTTTGGTGTCATAGCTGGTGCCTTGGCGGTATTGCTGATGCAACTGTTTATGAAGCTTAAGGGCGACGCTAAAGCGGCTAAATAGCAGATAACACAACTAAAAGAACAATTTATAGGTACAGCATTCAATGACAGAGAGTAGGCCAAGCAATATGAGTAACAGGCTCAAACTCGCCAGCTTTAACCTGTTTAATTATATTGAGCCGCCTTTGGCTTATTACGATTTTGAGAATATCTACAGCAAAGAGCAGTGGCATAAAAAGCAGCGCTGGCTAGCAGACTTTTTGGCGCGGCATCAGCCTGATGTGATTGGCTTCCAAGAGGTGTTCTCGGCCGATGCGCTAGCGCAGCAGATGAGTGAGGCGGGTTATAAGCATTTTGCGGTGGTCGATTCGCCGACGATTATTGATGACTATATCTGCCGCGACCCCGTTGTGGGTCTCGCTTCAAAATTTGCTTTTGAAGAGGTGGTGTCGATAGAGGTGGATAGCCAATATGCAGCTGGGCTTGGTTTAAATCAAAACTTTGCCTATAGCCGTAAACCACTTCGCGCCACGGTGCAGTTGCCGCAAATAGGCCTTTGCGATATCTACGTGGTGCACTTTAAATCTAAACGCCCGCATCTGGATGAATTGCCGCAGCCTAAGTTTACTCAAACAGCAAATAGATCGTCCGCCGCACCTTTGGTTAATTTTGGTGAGCTATTAGGGCGTAACAGTCTAGGTCAGTGGGCGTCGAGTATTCAGCGCGGCAGTGAAGCGGCGTTACTGTTTCATGCCATGCTACAAAGGCGCATTGAGACTAATCAACCTATGGTGTTAATGGGTGACTTTAACGATGAGCTAAGTAGCTCGGTGTTATCGGCACTGACAACGCGTGAACTGCGTTTTGAAAAAGAGGGGCTTGGCGAGTTAGCGAATTTTCCGCTAACCGATGCTTATAAGCTGTTTCAGCAAGGACTGCTGGATCTATTTGGCGTGGAGACTGCAGATAAAAACCTTGATGACGTCGCTGTAGAGGAAGAGTTAATGCAGGCTAAAGTGCGGGCATCAAGAACGCCGACTCATTACTACGGCGCCAGCGGTAATGTGCTGGATTACATTCTGTTGTCGGCAGATTTCGACCCCAGCTATCACAAGAGTATTGCCGAGGTGTGTGATTATCACACCGAAGACAGGCACTTAGTGAACCCAAGCTTTGAGCGCGATAGCCACAGTAGCGACCACGCTCCGGTTATTTGCACCTTACGCATTAGGCGCTAACGTTAAAGCTGGCTTTGTAGAGATGTTATACCAATCAGTATAAGAAGTTGATCTACTCAGAGCGGTTTTTGGCAAACTAATTCAAGGCGAATAGCTGTAAGAATGGCTATTCCCTTGTAAAGCTGTTCAACGCTGAAGTAGGCAGCCAAAAACGCTCCAGAATGGCGAGTTTTAGCGGCTCAGCTGCTGTGTTAACGAGCTAAACCGTAGAGCAACTATGCTCTTCACTCGTTGCCTTGCATCAGAACCGCTAAATTCTCGCTGAGCGACCAAATCTTTATACTGATTGGTATTATTCTATCCATTGACCGTTTTTATAGACTCGTGTTTCTTTAATCGTTCCATCTTCATTAAAATACGTCCACTGTCCTTCTGGTCGGTCATTTTTGTGAAAAGACTCACGAGCTAGGGCGCCACTTTCATAATAAAGCAGCCATTTTCCGACAGCTTCGCCCGCCTCAAATTGGCCTTGTTCTTCTACTGTGCCATCTTCATAAAACTTGGTTAGGATCCCATGCGGTTTGCCATCTTTAAAGTGTTCGGTTCTTGTTACTCTGGCATAGCCATCATAGCTGACAACTTCTCCTTGGAGTTGGCCGTCGATAAGGTAACCTTTAGCCCTAACTCTTTGCAGTTTGTCTTTATGTATAAATATCCCAGTATAGAGAGCGTCTTGATAGTAGATAACACCAGCTCTTTGCTCTAACTCGTCAAAGATCACGCCTTGCTCTGTGCTGCTACAGCCGCTAAGTAACGTAATCAATACTGCCAATACTGAAATAGCCCTACACATTATCCTTTGCTCCTTTTAGGCGGAATACCACTAAATTTCTTGATGTTTTGCTGACAATAATAACCTGCCGATTAAATTAATTGAGATTTAACAATCTATTTACATATTTATCTTTTTCGTGTCATGGTGGTGCTTTAGTATTCAGGCTGATTAGACCTCGTACCACATAAGTAAAACTAGAACGCTAATATTAAAGGAATAATAACAATGAAACGACCTTTCACTCGAAGAGACTTTTTGACGATGTCGGCAAAAGGCGTAGGCGCGGCCGTCGTATCATATGGCCTGATGGGCTGTAGCAGTGACGATGACGACAATGGCATTTATGCTGAATTCTTACATGGCTTAGCAAGTGGCGATCCTAGTCATGACGCGGTGATCCTTTGGACTCGTGTTACACCTAAGCGCGATGGTGATATCAAGGTGTCGTGGGAGGTATCTACCGATGCCGCATTCACCCAGTTAGTGAGTAATGGTGAAACCATGACCAGCAGCGAGCGAGACTATACGGTTAAGGTCGATGCCGTTGGTCTTGAAGCTGGGATGCAGTATTTCTACCGCTTTAAAACAGGCGGTAAAACTTCTCATGCAGCGATGACCAAGACCTTGCCGCAAGGCGCTATTGATAGTGCAAAATTCGCCGTGGTCTCCTGTGCGAATTTCCCTGCAGGATATTTTAATGTGTATGAGATGGCCTCCAGAATGGACGATCTCGATGCGGTGATCCACTTAGGTGACTATATCTATGAGTATGCTCGTGGCGGTTATGCCAGTGAGCGTGCCGCAGAGCTTGGGCGTGAGGTCCTGCCCGAAGGCGAACTGATAAGCCTGTCAGATTATCGCACCCGTTATGGTCAGTATCGCAGCGATCTTAGTTTGCAGAAACTCCATGGTAAAACGCCGTTTATCACGGTATGGGATGATCACGAAGTGGCCAATGATAGTTGGCGTGATGGGGCGGAGAATCATAACGATGATGAAGGCGACTTCGATGCCCGTAAAGAGGCGGCGCTGCAGGCTTATTTTGAGTGGCTACCGATTCGTCCATGGCGTGAGGGGAATCATGAAGAGATCTATCGCTCATTCCAGTTTGGTGACTTGGTCGACCTGCATATGCTCGATACCCGACTACTTGGCCGAGATAAGCCTCTGGATTACGCCGAGTATATGGACGCGGCGACTGGCGGCTTAGATGGCGCTCGCTTTATGGCGGATGTGACCGACACTAACAGAACCATGCTCGGCCAAACACAGCAAGCTTGGCTGCAAACGGCCTTGCTAACCTCCACTACAACTTGGCAGGTGCTGGGTCAGCAGGTATTGATGGGGCAGATGATGTTGCCAGCGGCTATCGCCACCCAACAGTTGTCGATCCCTGAGTTTGGTCAGCTGGCAGCGTTAGCCCAATTTGCTGCTCGCAAAGCAGCCGGTGACCCGACGTTAACCGAAGATGAGCTTAAGTACCTGTCTTTCTATGGCCATAAATTGACGCCTGAAACGATGGCTCTGCTGCAGCTGCCATCTATCCCTTATAACTTGGATGCATGGGATGGTTATGCCTACGAGCGGGAAGTGATTTTGGCGACGGTCAAATCACAGGCGAAGAACCTAGTCGTGATTGCTGGAGATACCCATAACGCTTGGGCGAATGAGCTCAAAGATGCGGCGGGTGACGCCGTTGGAGTCGAGTTTGCAACCAGCTCGGTATCATCTCCCGGTCTTGAGTATTATCTCGGTATCGATGCTAAAGATATTCCTGCAACAGAGGCGGCAATTATCGAACTGGTCGATAATCTTGCCTACGCCAACTTGATGAACCGCGGCTTGATGATATTGACCTTTACCCATCAAGAGGTGCGCAGCGACTGGCGCTATGTCGACACCATCTATACTCGTGACTTTAATGAAGATACTGAACGTAATTTCTCTATGGTGACTAAAGTGGGTAACCATACGCTTGAAGTGGTTAGTTAAGTCTTAGTCGCCAAGGGTGTGACTCTGGTTCACTGGTTTTAAATAAGGGCTGCCGTAGGACGGCCCTTATTTTTTTAGTGGTAGCGGCATAAGTTTTTCGATTTTTTGCAGTAATAACGGCAGTTTTAGTATAGAATTCGCCTCCAAAATCTGGTGGGTGCTTAGACTTTAAGCGGTTAATACGTTTTGACGATTAACAGGCCCTATTGCTGATCTTGGAATAGATGTCATCATCCGCCTTTTTATACTAATCAGCTAAACTGTTTTTGATCTATTCTTATTGGATAAGAGTGAGTTAGGCAAAGATACCCTTTGAGCTAACTTATTATTTTTTATTATCTAATTTTTAATGCTCCTCGTCAGAGTGTTGCTACAAGTAGAGCAATTGATGTTGTGATAGGTATAAGACCTAATTTAGATATTAATAACAAGATGGGGACGGTCAGATGTCAGAGAAATGCTTTATTACCGCACAAGAGTTGCTAGAAGATTCTTTTCGATTAGCGGCGCAAGTTTATGAGAGTGGCTTCCGTCCACAGTTCATCGTGGGTATTTGGCGTGGTGGTGCTCCAATTGGTATCGCGGTGCAAGAGTTTTTCGATTTCAAGAAGGTTGAAACTGACCATATTGCGGTACGTACTTCGTCTTACTATGGCATTAACAAGCAAAGCAAGCAGATCAAGGTACACGGCCTACATTACATTGTAGAAAACGCCAATGCCGATGATGGCCTATTGATTGTTGATGACGTGTTTGACTCGGGTCGCAGTATCCATGCATTGATGGAAAACTTAAGCGATTTGATGCGCTTGAATATGCCAAAAGATGTGCGTATTGCTTGCCCATACTACAAGCCACAAAATACAGCGGTGCCATTAAAGCCTGACTATTTTATCCATGAATCGGATGAGTGGTTAGTGTTCCCGCACGAAGTTTCAGGTCTGTCGCCTGAAGAGCTTGCCGAAGGCAAGGGTGACCTGAAAAACATTAAACACCTATTTGTTTAAGCTTGTTACAGTGTAAGTTCACTGGAGCTTGAGCAAGCATTAAAAAGCCACCGACAGGTGGCTTTTGTGTTTAGAGCCTAGAACCGGATTTAACCCTGTTTTTAAGAATCTAGAGCTCTCGCGACTCATTGCGAGGACGCTTCGCGGCTAGAGCGGACTTCGTCCTGCTATAAAATAAAAAGAGGGAATTGTGTTTTTTAATGTAGGTTGGGCTTTAGCCCATCAAAGATGACGGCATAAATGCCGACTTACAAAAACGTCTTGCCGTAGCATTTCCGGCTCTACCCGTCTTGGCATTTATCGGCTTTTTTCTGTCTCAGCTTGTACCAGCATTTCCATCTTAGCTTTTCCTAAACCTAAAGCTTATCTATCTCATCTTTTAACTGGTAAGATTTATCTGTCACTATCTTTTCCAGTGTGCCAACGCGCTCTCTGAGCCTTTCTAGCTCGGTCTTAACACTCACTAATTCGTCGAGTTCGACCCGACCTTTGTGCTTGTTGTATTCCTTAAAAGCCGCGAAAGCAAAAACGCCTATGATAGCCAGCGCGGCAACCGTAAAGGGCCCCATATGTCGCTCCTTGATGAGTAAAGTGCTACTCAATTATAGCGGCAAAACAGGGGTTAGGTTTTAAAGCAGGTTCTAGGGAGAGCAAAGACGGTAACAGCGAACGCCCTGCGGCCTAGGGAACGTGACAGCGTCACTTACGGAACGCTGCGCTTACGGAAAAGATAGGAAAATCGGGAAGCAAAGAAGTGGACATTACGATGCTTTGATCCTTGCTTTTCCTAGGACCTAGAACCTTCATTTCGCCTTAATGCTTCATCTTAGATTTAATCAATAAACACTTCTGCTCATATTGTGCAGCTTCTTTGAGCGTACGCAGGCTTGTATCTGATAGTGCCCTTTGTGTCTGGCCTGACTCAACTGACTCAACTGACTCAACTGACCCTATGAGCTGTTGTAATCGATTGGCATTGGCATAGCTGCAGTCCGTTGGAATTAGCGACTTATTGTAGCTGTGCATAAAGACAGGGTCTTTACTCCTCTCTAGCTCGGCGAGTGTGGCGAGTCGTTGCTCCGCCGTAGCGGCGCTTAGCCGTTTCTGCTCACTGGGGTACAGGTTTTCCATCACAGTACGCACCTTAGCAAAAGGCAGGTTGGTTGCCTGTTGCGTTCGGCTTAACCATCGTTGCTTGTTAGCTGGAGCCGGACGGATGACTTCAGCGGCGATTGCCGACTTTTGACCGCTATCAGAGTTATCGACAGAGCGCTCTATATCCAACCAATAGCGTGCATTACGATGCCCATAGCGATTGAGGTGAATAACCATTTTCCAACGAAGGTCTTGGTCTATCTCTATGCCTTTAATACTCGCGGTTTGCTTTAATAGTGAATCAATATGATTTAAGGCATTTTTGCTGCGACTAAATTCAATATAGGTATCAAACCAGCGGCGCTGAATGTCGCGGTTGCCTTTGTTGACCATCACCTTTCTCAGACTCATCTGCTCAATGGCTCTTATCGCTTTTTTGGCATAGCCTTGATTGATAGGTGCCATCTTATCTAGATAGATCCGCGCATTAGATAAACTCGTTAACACCTGTTCTAAGATGGTGAGGTCGCGCTCGCCGGGTAAGTTAATCAGCACTGTGCCCATGTAATCATTTAACGATAGGCTGCCATTTTCAACGCTGTCCCACAGGCTCTGCCACAGCATTGAGCGAAGAAATGGATCCTTTACTGAGGATAAGTTAGCTTGGGCCGCTTTAAATGATGTTGGGTCTAGGCTGACTTTAACAAAACCCCAATCTTGATAGTTAGGGTAGACCAAAGCCGGACAGTGTAGGCCGATAACTTGCTTCACTTCGGTGATGGCACCGCTGTAGGTCACGGGGACGCTGATGTTGTGGTATAAGCGATTTCGACCTTGAGTGAATAGGCCGAGTTGTACCTTTTGCTCTCTCAAGGTGGGCAAGCCCCTTGGCGCAGTTTGCTTGAGACTAAAGCTACTGATCCGGTCATTACTGCAAGTAAACTCTGCTTGTATTGTGTTGACGCCAGCTTTGTAAAGCCAGTCTTGGCTCCATTGGCTTAAGTCTCGTTTCGAAACCTGCTCTAGGCTGGCGATAAAGTCTTTTAGTTCGGCGTTCTGGTAGCTGTATTGAGCTAAGTAGTGCTGCACTCCCTTTTGGAAGACTTTCTCCCCCAGAAGGTGGTTAAGTTGTTTTAGTGTTGATGCACCCTTGGAGTAGGTGATGGCATCGATATTATCGAAGGCATTTTGACTGGTGGCGACAGGAACCTCAATAGGGTGGGTACTGGCTAAGCTGTCTTGATGATAAGCGTCCTGTTTGTTCTTGGCGTAGAAGCTGCGCCAAGCATGGCTAAACTCGTCTATTTGGCTGGTGGCCTGAGTCCCCATAAATGAGGCGAAGCTTTCATTTAACCATAGGCCATTCCACCATTTCATGGTGACCAGGTTGCCAAACCATTGGTGGGCCATCTCATGCATTATCACACTGGCGAGACGCTGCTTCTCGGTGGCGGTCATCTCGCTATTTGACAGGAAATGACTCTCACTGAAGGTGATAGCGGCCGCGTTCTCCATTGCACCATAGAGAAAATCGGGAACCAAGATTTGATCGTACTTTTTGAATGGATAGGGGATATCAAAGTAATCATCGAAGAAGGTTAACCCTTGCTGGGTATAGTTAAACCAATCTTTCTCATCAACCTGTTTGGCGACGGATTGGCGAGCAAATAAGCGCAGTGGATATTGACCTGAGTTATCTGTCCACTCCTGATAAGGGCCTGCGTGCATCGAAAAATTATAGGGGCTGAGTTTAGGTGATGTCGGAAACAGCCAGCGACGTTGCTCACCTTGCTCGCTAACCGAGGTTTCTCTCATAGCGCTGATCACCGTCCAGGCTTTTGGAGCGGTTACTGATAAGTTATAAGTCGCTTTAAGATCGGGTTGATCAAATACCGCAAACATCTGCTGTGCGGCTGCAGGCTCAAAGTGAGAATAGAGGTAGACCTTGCCATCGATAGGGTCGACAAAGCGGTGTAGGCCCTCGCCATCACTATTGTACTGGCGAGTGAACGCCATTTCGATAGTGTTGCTACCGCTGTTGAGTAAACGTGGGTTAAGCTTGATATAGCTATTGTTGTAGTTGGGGTAGACTTGCTTACCATTGATGGCAAAGCTTGTTATCACAGCTTGATTGAGATCTAAACTCAGCGGCTGCTTGGTATCGCTGAGCTCAAAACTGACTTTGCTGATGGCGCTAAATTGCTGCTCTGTCAGGGTAAAGTCGAGATCATATTCCACTTCTGAAATTCGCTCGGCGCGCGCGGCGGCCACTTGTTGACTAATATAAGGAGTGGCATCGCGCTGGGCTGTTAACTCTTTACTACTGACATTGGTGGCGATCAAAGAACAACATAGTGCGGCGGCAAAACCTGTGTGCAGCAACTTCAAAACAACTTCCTTAATATTAAACCCAGCGGGCTTTAGCCCTTATTATTCTATTTAAACTCTAGCCTGATTTCGGCGTGCCACTGATTGGAATTATGGCAACAACCATCAGTCCAAGGAACCATAGCACAAGCGGCATAAGTTACCTTATTTCGAGTTGCCGAAGAAGCATTAAAACACGTCATTTTTGTAGCAATGCCGGTGAGCAAATGAGCCAATAAAAAAGCCAGCGTACTGCTGGCTTAATTACTGATGGGTCATTCTCTAGAGAATTATAGGCCTAAGAAAGACTTAGACTTAACTTTGCGGATCTCTTTTTCATCAGACCATTCGATTAAGCCTGTTTCCAGATCCATTAGACGCATGGTCATCTTGTAGTAAACATCTTTAGTGCTGCCATCTTGCTTAACGATGCTAGAAAGGTTGCCGTATAGCATGTACTGCGCACCGATTTGACGACCGAAGTTAATAGCTGTCGATGGGTCAACCATGCCTGAGTTGTTTTGATAATCGAGCTGCTTACGCACAGAATCGACCTTAGTCATATCGATAAAGCGGAATTTACCCGAGCGTAGTAGCTTGTTGCTGATTGAATCGGTTACCGACTCTGTATCGATATGTTCAGAAGTCTTGTTCTTAATTTTATCGACGAAGATGATTGGGCGATCGTTCGCCGTCATTGCTACAACGGGTGGAAAGGTCAGCATACTGTCGACCATCTTGGCTGCAATAGCCTGTAGATCGGTTGAGCCAAAGTTTTCGTTAACGGTTTCTACCTCAGTGGCATCACCGTATTCAACTTTAGATTGGCAGGCTGATAAACCTATTACCGCTGTAAGAATAAAAATGACTTTTAGATGTTTCATAGTAAGTTCCATACAAGTGATTGCTAAATGATTATTGAATAAAAACGGGTGTAATTACCAGTGTCAATTATCCAGACTAAGGTTGTACGTCCACTCTTAACTTCAATGGGATCGGCTGGATCGTTGTCCAGCATTAGTGAGTAGCTACCAGCTTTCACGTATGAACGTGCAATTTGGGCTTGCTCAGGTAGGGTTAACCAGCTGCGTCTATCTGCCTGCTCAGAAACCACGTTAAATATCTGCATGGCGATAGAGGCGTAATCGATATCATTATTGCGTTTCTTAGTTTGACTCTCGACGCTCTGAGCCATTTCAGACTTGGCATAGATCCGAGCAGCCTGTCTCACAAGGGCGGCTGGTAGTTCCTCCTTTAGGGCTGTGATGGCTAAGGCATCGATATTGGCAATAGGCGCCGTTTTTAGCACAGTGCCTAACCCTTGCACCTGTCCCTGTCTCACTGGCTGTCTATTGGGATAATAGGTGGCTAACGAGGCCGTCTGCCAATTGCCGTGAATCGTAAAGGGAACGGTAAAGCTTTGTTTCTCTAGAACGAAGCCGCGCTCTAACATGATGATGACTTGGCCATCACCTTTATTTGGCATAACCGCATCGCCCCAGCGTTTCTTAAATTCGTCATACTGTGGCATAGAGAGTTGCTTGGCGAGTCTGACTAAGTCTTTTTGCAGGTAAGGGTTATTTGGGGTGATCTGCGCTGCTTTTCGATAGTCGATAAAGGCATCATTGGGCTCGCCTAAGATCTCGTGCAACATGCCTGTGGTGTAATAGCTATAGGCATTTAAGAAGGAGCTGGTGGTTGTGCCCGCAGCCTTGCTGAGTTTATTCATTTCGGCGTCTATGGTGCCGTTGGCCATGGCTTGCACTGACTTGTTAGACTTGTGGTAGCGCTCTTGCTCTTGGCTTTGCAGCTCATTACTGCGACGTACTTCCACTAGTGCGCCTTGCGGGTCGCCTGCAAACAGGTAGTTTAGCGCCTGATACTGGTGCAGCATGATACGCTCGTAACCGGGGCCTCGATAGGGAATGACATTATCGTTGATAAATAGGCTGCTTGCTGTCGCTCCTGCATCGCTGAGGCTGAGTTTGGCTTTATCATCGAACGCTAAATAGGCTGAAACTGCTTGCTGATAGTATTTTTTGCTGGCATCGAAGTTACCGGCTATTTGCGCACTTCTTCCCGCTTCTTGGGCGTAGAGTAGCCCATCAGCGCCATTGATCTTTTCCTCGACTATCTTGGCTGCGTTTTGTGGCGTGGGCGAATTGAGCTGAGCTTTAACTGGGGCCATTTGAGAGGGGTAATTAATAAAAATACTGTTAAACGCGCAGCCACTAAGGCTGAGCATTATTGTAGCCAGCAGTAGTAAACGTCTCATTCCCGGATCTCTTTAATTTGCGTTAGTGGCATCGCCTTCCTTGATTGCTAACAGAGTTAGGCTGAATTGTTTAAAGCAGTTTGGCTTATCTTTATTATTCTAAATTGATTATAAATGGTAACGGATCACTCATCGATATAACTATAAAACTTACTATGTTTCATAGTTATATCAAGGCTTTTATAGTGCTTTCAAGCTGAACATAAGATGAATGCCTTAAATCTATGCGCAATTAGTACTCATTTTCTTGTACGGTTTATGCTCGATTACGCGGCTTATCTTAAGGTGGGGCGGTTAATAGTGAGGCGGCGGAGTCTCATCTGCTTGACTAGCCATGTTACTCGGTTCAACCGCCTGAAATTTACTGATTAAGAGCTTAAGTTGTTCTTGTTGTAAGGCAAGTGCTTGGTTCAGTTTGATAACTTGCTGATCTAGCTCTTCAATAGTGCCATCTTGAAACGCGATCTTCATTTCTAGCTCTTCGACACGATTTTCTAAATTATCCAAATTAACCTCTGATGGATAGGGCGACCTCATAGCTTGAGTGCACCACTTAATGGGAACATAAGGATCTGTTTGTGATCCTATTTGTGGCTATGAGTATACAACGCCTGCCTAGGTTTATGGAAACTCGCTTTTAAAAAGAAGCAGATTTTGAGCGCGTAGTTATGAGTCTGAAAGCTGAATGGAAGCTGTTAAAAGTGCATTAAGTTGCAGATATGAATGAACTTGCACCGATTTCTGCTGTCTGCTAGATGACGAATAAGATAATCATTGCTAAGTTAATAGGCCAAAACCGCAACTATCGCTATCGCACAATGCATAATTGATTAATACCAATTGGTATAATATGCATCGAAAAAGTGCGGTTAATTTCAATCAATAAGCTTTTCGTTAATCTGATTGGAATAACCTATTTAACTAGTATAGAGTGGTTCGCCTAAATATAAGTATTAGGTTAGTGTAACCACGCGAAAATGCTGAGGAAGCTTTAATGAAATCGATTTATAAATATTCACTAGTGGCTTTGGCCGTCGTTGGCCTAACAGCGTGTAATCAAGAGCAAGCCGTTGCTGTCGATGCCCCTGTTGAATTAAAAACTGAAGCGCAAAAAGAAGCCTACAGCGTTGGCGCATCAATTGGTACCTACATGGCTGGCCACATCAAAGAGCAAGAAGAGCTTGGTTTAAATGTGGATAGAAGCCTAATCGTTACTGGTTTTAGCGAAGGCTTAAACAGTGAGCTAAAACTGACTCAAGAAGAGATGCAAACGATTTTGCAAAGTCTTGACGAGAAGCTAAATGAAAAGCGTCAGGCACAGGCTGCTATGTTGGCAGAGAAGAGCCTAGCTGAAAGCCAGGCTTTCTTAGATGCTAACAAGGCTAAAGAAGGCGTTGTGACCACAGACTCTGGTCTACAATACGAAGTGATCACTGAAGGTACGGGTGACAAGCCTGTGGCTGAAGACACCGTTAAAGTACACTATGTAGGTACATTAACTGATGGCACTGAGTTTGATAGCTCAGTAGCACGTGGCGAGCCTGCAACCTTCCCACTGAACCGTGTTATTCCAGGTTGGACAGAAGGCGTTCAGTTGATGTCTGTGGGTTCTAAGTACAAGTTTGTTATTCCAGCAGACCTTGCTTATGGCGACCGTGATACAGGTACTATCCCTGCAAATTCAACATTGGTATTTGAAGTTGAATTGCTAGATATCGAAAAGGCGGCTCCAGCTGCTGAAGCAGATGCTGCACACGCACACTAATTTGCTCGTCAACGATTGAACTGAAAAAGGACGCAATATGCGTCCTTTTTTATTGGCTTGATTTAAGTATTAAAATGCGTAAGTCACGGCAAATCCGCCATAATCGAACTGTGCATCGTTGTAGTAGTCATCGGTATCAGTAGTTTGATTGATCTGTCCGGCAAACAGGGAGGTAGCCCAACGATCATTCAACTGATAGTTAATACTTAGCCACAGACTTTCTTGATCGAAATCGGATAAACCTGAGATGCGATACCCTATGGTGGTCGAGAGACTCTCGGTAAAGTGATAACCCGCCTCTATACTCGCAGCTGGCGTAAAAAACAGATCGTCATATTCACTTAAATTCTCACCATTGATGTTATCTAGGCGAATCGATTGCCCAACAATACTGACTCCGCCACCGACATCGAGAATCCAGTCGCTATCTGCGAGTAGCTTGTAGACGTAATCCGCACTCAACATCCAATTTCGATAGGCAGAAACGACTTCTGAACCTGCGTGGTAACTCTTTCCACCAAAATTGATATCTTGTTTCAATATCGTGGTGTCTCGAGCTTCCATCGGGGCAAAACCAAATGAAAGATATTGAGATTCATCGAGTCCCCAGCGCAGTTGCGCTGCGGCATAGGTGTTAGGTTCCGATTCGCGGCTGAAGTCATAAAGATCGAAGCTGTCTTGGCCTACTTCGTTGATCTGGTTCTTCTCGGTATCGAAGCCACCCACTAACAGCGAATAGCTGTGCAGCAAGGTCTGTTTTTTTTCACCCCAAATTTCGGTATTTTGGTTTGGCCTCTTGTCTTTAGGGCCATTGAGACCTGGGGTATAGCTCATTGCTAACCCAATATGGTTTTCACCAAAGCTGGGTACTACAACCAGATCTGAATTATTGTAAGGATCAGTAAAATATAAACTACTTAATACCGCAATCGATCCGCCCGCCAAAACATCGTCCACATAATGGCGGTTAGCCCAGACTCGGCTTGCGCCAACAAAAGTGGCTGCTGCGTAGGCTGGTATGCCCCATGTATTACCGTATCTATGATGAATGTAGGCTGCACCTGAGAATGCCGCGGAGGTATGGCCCGATGGGAAGGAATTACTCTCGCTACCATCAGGGCGAAGCCGTTCATAACCAAATTTCATGGTATGGGTGATGGCGGCCGTTGCCGCAACGCCTTTGGTTAATTGCCAAGCGCCTTCTGTATCACCGATCCAGAGGCTACCGATAAGCGCACCAGCGGGCAGAGCAATCTGTACCACATCACCTATGTCTGAAATGGTGCCTGACTGTCCGTCAAAGATTTCACTCTGAGCATATAAAGGTGGGCTAAGTGTGGATAAGGCTAGCGCAGTGGTAATGCTTAAACAGACTACTGGTTTTGTTGTGGGCATTGCGGTCGTCCTTGTAATAAATTTTGTTGATTGTATCAATTTTTGTTTCGACTGTTTTAAATTGGTTGCGTTTTTGTGAGTTTGGTTTGGTGGGGTATTTTAACTTTAATGAATGGGCGTGCTGGTGGTTATTGCGTTAAAATAGTCTCTGAGAGTGATTTTTATTTTGAGCTAAATTATGGAATACGAATTTTTACGCAACACCATTACCGATACAGTATTTGCTCGTTTTAGTATGGACCATGAGGCAATAGGTTTTTGGTTATCAGAAGAGCTTGCCGATAATGCCGATCTGTATGTTGAGATCTGCCAGCAAATAGAGCGATTACAAAGCGGTCTAGGCAATGAATGGCGTTTGCTGGGTAAAGCCTTGTCGCTTGAGCTTGATACTGAGCAGGCAAGAGTTTTTGCCAACGATATCGAAGATAACGAAGATCAAGAACTTGATGAGTCTATGTCATTTTATGATGGCGAGTCGGAAGCCTTTTGTGGATTAGAAGATTTTTATGAAGTGCTGGTGAGTTGGCGCCGTTTCGTCGACGAAAAATGATTGCCGATCTTCAGATTTATTTTCGAGCAAATTAAGAACGAAAAAAGCAGCCTTTGGCTGCTTTTTTGATCTAATCGTCTATCTTACTGGCTTAGGATTGCTGATTTAGGTAGCGTACTGCCATCTCTGTACGAGACTTGGCGTTGGCTTTACGCAGTAAGTTTTTCACATGCACCTTTACTGTTCCCTCGCTAATATGAAGCTGTTCTGCAACGATACGGTTGCTTTGACCTTCGGCCAAATGCTGGAGAATTTCGAGCTCTCTAGGGGTAAGGTTCTCGATCCACTCTTGCTCATTGACTGAACTATTTAGTTCCGACAAATATTCTTGAACAGTATTACTAATAACACGATGGCCGAGCATGGCATTTTTGAGCATATCAAGTAGTAAATCAGGCTCGGTGTCTTTTAATAAATAACCGTCAGCACCTGCACGAACTAAACGAATCACGTCCTGCTTGGCATCGGATACCGTTAAAATCACGATACGAGAGGTGACGCCTTCTTGCCTTAAGGCATTCAGTGTGTCTAAACCCGTCATTCCCTTCATATTAAGGTCGAGCAATATAATATCAGGCTCGTTATCGCTAACTGCTGATAGCGCATCTAGACCACTGCCCGCTTCACCAAACAGGGTAAAGTCTGAGTCAGAAGTGACAAGCTGACAGATCCCACGTCGTAATAGTGGGTGATCATCAATTACTAGAACCGAATAGGGCTTTCCCATTTTAAGGCCTCCTGCTGAGGTATATACGTCTAAGTAAATATGCTAAAAAATCATTGTTCCCTTTGAGAAAACGAGCTCGATAGGTGTATTTCCTATTCTGCTGGCTCCTGCTGGGGAGGGAAGGTTAGGGTCACTGTTGCCCCACCTTTTTTATTTTGGCTAAATTCTACCACACCCGAAAGGCGACTGGCGCGCTCATGCATAATTCCTAAACCAAAATGTTGGTCTCTTTCTTTTAACTCCTCGATGCCGACACCATCATCACTGATGCTGATAACCACTTTTTCACTCGATACCTTCTGGCAACTGATGTGGATATGCTTGGCGCTAGCATGTTTTATTGCGTTTAAGGTCGCTTCGCGAGTGAGCTGTAAAATATGAATATGTTGATGCGCGCCTAATAGTTGTAAAGGTAATTTATAATCTAGTGTAATACTAGCATTAGACTGGCCGCGCAATTGGTCTACCATGGCTTCGATTGCATGACCTAAATTAGGATCTTTAATCGTTAGGCGGAAAGTCGATAATAGCTCTCTAAGCTGTACATAGGCGGTATTAACCCCTTCATTTATCTCTTGTAGCTGCTCTGCGGCCCGAGGGCTTTTTGAGGTCTTATCTAGCTCTTTCGAGAGTAGATTTACTTGGATCTTTAAGAAAGATAATAATTGACCTAGGGAGTCGTGCAGTTCTCTGGCAATGACACCACGCTCCTCCATCAAGGCGAGTTGTTGTCGCTGCTCGCCAGCGCTGTAGATCATCATAGAGCGAGCAAGCATGATGGCAAAGTTATTAAACAGCGGAAAGGAGAAGGGCTCGCTGGAGAGTACCTCTAAATAACCAAGGTTAGTCTGTTCAAACTCGAGTGGGAACTGCTTGGTATTCTCACTATGGTGCGGCCATTCACCGTCATTATCTGTAGTTATAATATCGACGACTTCACTGTCTTGAACCATGACGAGCCGTAAACGTACTTGACTCTCGTGGGCCTGAAGTTGATTGAGTGCTTGAGTTAAAGTGGTTGAGTCAAGTTTACTTGAATGTAGCATTAATAAGTTATCGTACAGTAATGTCAGCTCATTATTAGCACGAGTTAATGCGATGGTCTTTTCTTGAACCTGTTCTTCCAGGCCTTGATAAACCCCTGCTAGCTTTTTTACCGTCGAATCTAGCGCTGTGCTTAAAGCACTTAATTCTAGGTACTCTGTTTTAGGCATTTCTACATTAAAGTTTCCTTGTGAAATTGTATCGGCAGCCTGCATCAATTGTTGCAGCGGTTTAACAACTTTGCGTTTTGCGAGCCTTACGGTAAAGAAGGCAATTAACAACATTAAGGCTAAACCAGTTATCTGGCTCACAGCTAGAAACCGTAATTTTAAGGCGGCGTACTGCTCAGTTTCGAGTACAAAAAGGTCGATGGTATCGACAAAATCTTTTAACGCTGCCGCATATAGCCTGGAGTTCTCAGACTCTATGTAGTAACGCATGACTTGCCATTTATCGATAACACTTAAGTATTTATCTTTTAAATCTTCTGGCGTAAACCAGCTGAGCGATTGCTTAAGCGCTTGAGAGTTAAGTGTATTTTCAAACTCTTTGATTTTATCTTTGGCCTCTTCACTACCTGAGTTGGCGTAAAACATCAGTCGGTAACTTTGCATGCGCAGTGAGCCTGAGGCGTTAATCGCTCTGGCGTCCCCAAGGCTATAAGAGAGATTGATGATGGCAAAAATTGCCAAGCCACTCGACAATAAAATGAGTGTGAGCATAAAGCCCCAAATAGCCGAAGTGAGTCTGCCTTTTTTCATTTAAAAAATCTCATGATTGGAGTTTATATGTTATTAATTTATAGCGGTTTAACATTAGTCGATACTTGATTACATTAACAAACACGCAAAAGTGTGAGCAACAACACATTCACAATTTGATCTACCGCAAGCTTTAGTATGGATACCTCGTTGGAGGTATGTCTTTGTTGCGTAGAAGTGATAAATTCAGCCTTGAAATAGGTGGGACTATACAAAAATATAAAAGTAACATGGAGATGAGATGGTGAAAACATTAACTAAAAAGTCTTTTGCACTGAGTGCAATCGTCGCTGCAAGTTTAATGGCTGGTAGCGCAATCGCAAGCGATAAAACAGAACCACGTAACGAAGTTTACAAAGATAAGTTTTCAAAGCAGTATAACAGCTGGCACGAGACTTCTGACAGTGTTGAAATCACCGATGCACTTGAGCAAGATCCAAATCTAGTTATTCTTTGGGCGGGTTACGGCTTTGCTAAGGATTATAACAAGGCTCGTGGTCATATGTATGCCGTTACTGACGTACGTAACACGCTACGTACTGGTGCACCTAAGTCTGATACTGACGGTCCAATGCCAATGGCATGTTGGTCTTGTAAGAGCCCAGACGTACCTCGCATGATTGAAGAGCAAGGTGAAGACGGTTACTTCAAAGGTAAGTGGGCAAAAGGTGGTGATGAGATCGTAAACACTATCGGTTGTTCTGACTGTCACGAAAAAGGTAAGTCTAAACTACGTATCTCTCGTCCATTCGCTGAGCGCGCAATGGAAAGCATTGGCACTCCATTCGACGAAGCTTCTCGTAAAGACAAGCAATCAATGGTTTGTGGTCAGTGCCACGTAGAGTACTACTTCGAAAAGACTGCTGATCAGAAAGGCTTTGTTAAGTTCCCATGGGACAAGGGTACGACTGTTGAAGATATGGAAGCATATTATGACGGTATCGACTTTGCAGATTGGACTCACGCCGTTTCTAAGACGCCAATGCTAAAAGCACAGCACCCAGGTTATGAAACTTGGCAGCTAGGTATGCACGGTAAGAACAACGTAAGTTGTACTGACTGTCACATGCCTAAAGTTAAGAATGCTGAAGGCCGCAAGTTTACCGATCACAAAGTGGGTAACCCATTTGATCGTTTCGAAGAAACTTGTGGTACTTGTCATGAGCAAAGCAAAGAGTTCATGGTTAACCTAGATAACGAGCGTAAAGCTAAGGTTAAGCAGATCCAACTTCAAGCTGAAGACCAGTTAGTTAAAGCTCACTTCGAAGCAGGCGCTGCTTGGGAAGCTGGCGCAACTGAAGCTGAAATGGCACCAATCCTAATGGATATCCGTCATGGTCAATGGCGTTGGGACTATGCAATCGCTTCTCACGGTGTTGCATCTCACGCTCCAGATGAAGCATTACGTGTATTGGGTACTGCACTGAATAAAGCGGCTGATGCTCGCGTTAAGCTAGCTCAACTACTTGCTAAGAAAGGTGTTAAGCAGCCTATCGCTCTTCCAGATATCTCTACTAAAGCTAAGGCTCAAGCTGCTCTAGGTATGGATATGAAGAAGATGAACGCTGATAAAGCTGAATTCAAGAAGACTGTTCTACCTAAGTGGGATGCTGAAGCTGAAAAGCGCGAAGCAACTTACAAGTAAGTCTATTCACACTGCATAGTGTTTAGAATTACTCTCGTTAGAAGATAGTGTTTAGAATTGAAGCCCTCCTAGGAGGGCTTTTTTTTGCTTTTACTTTATTAGGTTAAGCAAGGCTTTAAAGCGATCGCCTTTAGCTTGATGTTGTAACTCAAACAGTAGAGATTCAACATTGGTTTGCATTGCGCCATGGCTTAGCATCATCTCTAATCCGCTGACTTTATTGCTCTGTTCTCTTGACGACATAGCATCAGCTACCAGATGAGTTTGGTAGCCGTTAGCCAATAGATCTCTACAAGTCTGATAAACACACACATGAGTTTCAATACCCGCTAAGATAATCTGCTTTTGCTGCATCGCGCTGAGCCTTTCTCTGAATGCGTCTGCTTGCCAACCACTAAAGTGGTGCTTGGTGATAGCTTCAGTCGTTTTTGTTAGCTCCATGGCTAAGTTTTCACTGGTGGGGCCCAGTTTCTCGGGGATCTGTTCGAGCCACAAAATCGGAATATCAAATAGTTGTATTCCTTTAATGAGCACTTCTAGTTTGTGATGTAGCTGCTCACTATGATGCATAACTCGCGCTAGCTGACCCTGAACATCCACTATAACCAATACACATTCTTCTGCTTTTAGCATCTTAGGCCTTTCTATATTTGCAAGGGGAGTGAACCTGCTAGTAAATCAGATCTGTTTGGCTTCTCCAATTAGAAATGGGTCTAATTCCAATATGAGTGCTTTATATGTGTGCGCTGGTTGAATATGCGCACTCGAATGGTGCATTTTTATGCGTTACTGAAAAGCGTTGCTAATTTATCTTGTTGAATTTAAAGGTTTAGTAAAGTTGGCCTAATGCTTGGATTATGTTTAAGCAAACTGGATATGCAATTGGGGAGATAACCATGAAATTGGTCAGCGCGATTATTAAGCCATTTAAATTAGATGATGTGCGAGAGGCGATAGCGAGTGTCGGCATAGAGGGGATGACCGTCACTGAGGTGAAAGGATTTGGTCGTCAAAAGGGGCATACCGAACTGTATCGCGGCGCGGAGTACCAAGTGGATTTCTTGCCAAAAGTGAAACTAGAAATTGCCATAAAAGCTGACAGGTTAGAGATGTTGCTTGAGGCGATTATCGGCGCGGCTCGTACCGGAAAAATTGGTGATGGCAAGATTTTTGTAACGGAACTTGAGCAGGCAATCCGTATTCGAACCAGCGAACATGATAACGAAGCACTTTAAGGGGACAAGCTAATGGATGATTTAACTAAGTTAGGACTAACGGTATCAGAGTTACGCTTCGCCCTAGATACGTTTTACTTTTTGATTTCGGGCGCATTGGTGATGTGGATGGCAGCAGGTTTTGCCATGTTAGAAGCGGGCTTAGTACGCTCGAAGAATACCACTGAAATTTTGACTAAAAACGTCTGTTTGTATTCGATAGCTTGCGTGATGTATCTGATTGTCGGCTATAACATCATGTATGTTGATAACAGCGAGGGAGGATGGCTACCATCATTTGGCTCGCTTATTGGCTCCCAGGCTGACGGGGCCGACCATGCTCTAGAGTCTGATTTTTTCTTCCAAGTGGTATTTGTGGCTACGGCTATGTCGATTGTATCGGGTGCGGTTGCTGAGCGTATGAAGCTATGGGCCTTTTTAACGTTTTCGGTATTTATGACGGCCGTTATCTATCCGGTTGAAGGTTACTGGACCTGGGGCGGCGGCTTCTTATCGACAGCGGGTTTCGTCGACTTTGCCGGTAGCGGAATTGTGCATATGGCTGGCGCTGCGGCGGCGCTTTCAGGTGTGCTGCTTTTAGGCGCTCGCAAAGGTAAATATGGTGCCAATGGTCAAGTGAACCCTATTCCTGGTTCAAACTTACCCATGGCAACGTTAGGTATGTTTATTTTATGGATGGGTTGGTTTGGCTTTAATGGTGGCTCACAACTTTTGGTTTCTGATGCGGAAAATGCCAGCGCCGTGGCTAAAATATTTGTTAACACCAACTCGGCGGCCGCATTTGGTGCTATTGCTGCGCTCATTGTATGTCGACTGATTTGGGGGAAGGCTGACTTGACCATGATCTTAAATGGTGCATTGGCAGGTTTGGTGGCAATTACTGCCGATCCGTTATCTCCATCACTTACGATGGCTGGCGTTATCGGTATTGTCGCGGGTGGCTTAGTGGTGTTCTCGATTGTTGCCTTTGATAGAGTGAAAATCGATGATCCTGTTGGTGCTATCTCGGTTCACGGTGTGGCGGGGCTACTTGGACTTGTACTCGTGCCAGTATCAAATGCCGATGCATCACTTATGACTCAACTATATGGCGCTGCAGTAATTTTTGGCTGGGTATTTTTGGCGTCGACAGTGGTTTGGTTTACGTTGAAAGTGACCATGGGGATCCGTGTTACAGAGGAGGAAGAGTATAATGGAATGGATGCTTCTGATTGTGGCATTGATGCTTATCCTGAATTTGTATCGGTTAAGGGAGGGAGCTAGGCATTCAATAGCCAGTTTCAAGGCATGATATAAATTCAGGGCTTATACCGTTCGGTATAGGCCCTTCTTTTGGCCTAAATCAGCAGCCTCAGAAGGTGATTTCCTATTTTCAGTCCTAAATAACCTTATGGAGTATTAACTCCATGTATCCCTTTGTGACTTGTGTGTTTAATGCTCAATAAATTTAGGCTAAAGTAAGTCATGTCGTGCCCCGTTAATGGACCCTTTATGAAAGTATTGAAAATACTGAGCTCTATATTGCTTATAACACTGGCTGTAAGTGCGAGCGCGGGTCAAGTTGTGGTACGAAAATCCAGTGAGCCGTTCGATGCATTTGCGGTAAGAGATGAAGTGCAAAGGCTGCATGAGTGGCGTGAAGCCTTACGTTATCAGCAACAAATTCAAATATTACAAAGCTTACCTTTTGGTTGTGTGCCTTTCGCTGTGCCCTATCGATATTTTTCCTGCCATGGCTTATTTTACCGACCTTATGGTTTTCATAATAAAGAGCTTTTTATTCAAATAGACCCTCCAGTAAAGAAGGCTCCTAAGGTCCCACTTAACTAGCACTTAGGATACGCTGCAAAAGCGTCAATCGTTAGATTTACGTTTTGTAACGCATTTACCCTATAGCTTGTCATTCATGGCATATGCTTAATGCACTGAGCCCTTGTGTTGAGTGTGTAATGAATCGAACTATTTTGTTGCTAGTGATTATGCTGACCAGCCTCTTTTGCGGCTGTGCGAGTCAGGCGCCTGAACCTGCCCAAGATCTACATGCTTATTTTCATGACCAGCATTTTAGTCCGGCTAATGGACTCCCAAGTGCCGATGAGCTGTTTGATTTACCTGATGAGGCCGTGGTTAGCCTTAAGCGGGAACTGATGCGCTCGAAGAGCTTTTTGCAGCAAAATAATGTGATGATGCATGAATGGTTAGCAAACTACATTAATGCAGCCGATGGCGGTTTTCGTTACGCCGATAATGTGACTCGCCTTGCTAGTGATACTTTTAATGACAGAGAGGGTAACTGTTTGTCGTTAGTGGTATTAACCGCTGCGCTCGCCGAAGAGATAGGGGTTAAGGTTGAGTTTCAAGAGATAGGGATCCCGCCAGTGTGGGACAGGCAAGGAGGCTTCTATCTGGTTAATGGTCACATTAACTTGAAGCTGTTACCTCAAGATAATGGCAATGTCTTCAACATCTCTACCCGCTCTATACAAATCGATTTTTTACCTGAGCGTGCTATGCAGGGATATAAAAAGCAACGGGTCAACAAGTCTACTGTTATCTCTATGTTTTATAACAATATTGCCGCGGAGGCATTAGTTGATGGAGATTATGATCGTGCCTATGGATTACTGAAGTTGGCACTTGCCGAACAGAGCCATTTTTTACCTGCCTTGAATACTCTGGCGGTGCTCTATCGCTATAAAGGACTCAGCTCGCAAGCTGAGGCACTTTATCAATACACCTTGAGGGTAAATCCTGAAGATATGAATGCGCTAAATAATTACGCCATCATGTTGTCTGCGCAAGATAGACTCGATGAATGGGCCGATGTGCATAAAGTGTTGGAGCTAGCGCGTATACGTAACCCCTATTATTACTATGGTATGGCGCAGCAAGCTTACTTTGATAAAGACTATCAGGACGCCCTACTTTGGTATAAGCGAGCGATAGCCAAAGCCGATTACCGCCATGAGTTTTATTTTGGTCTATCGCGAACGTATTGGGTGACGGGCGATGAAATGCGTGCACAGCAGAGCTTAAAGAAGGCACTCAGCTTAACGACAGATGGCCAGCATAAACGTCGATATCAATCGAAACTGCATGCGATGAGCAGTCACTAAGAAACTCTGTTGTTAACAGAACCTATGTCAGCTAATAGTCTGTGCGTTCACTTTCTGCATGATCCCGTATACCTCAAGTTTTAAGCCCTTAGTTCAATTGATTGGTTTAATTAAATGGTTTAATCCATTTGATTGATACTTTAGATGAGTTTGCTCAGATCTTAATTAGCTGCAGTGCTAAACAGTACCGAGTTATTTAATAGCTATTATCTCTTTATTGTTTTGTGCATACAGCAGGCTTTAGCTTTTAAACTGTAACCTTTGGAGAGTAATTAACAGTTTAGTCCGCCTATTTGTTGGTTTGCTCCAGCATTTTATATATTTTTTTAAATGCTATTTTCTTTTTAAACAAATGGTTAAAAATATTTATATGAAATAATCATAACTTGATTGCAATCCAAGTTCATACTGGATAAATTGAATGCAGTATCGCAATTGAGAGATCTGTATTCATAGGCTAGACGGAGCTAAGTATTACCATGTATTACCAAAATGATGATGTTCGAATTAATAAGATTAAAGAGCTGTTACCTCCAATTGCAATTTTGGAACGATTTCCGGCAACAGAGAACGCATCAGCGACCGTATTTAATGCCCGTGAAAGCATACATAATATTTTAGCGAAGAAAGATGACCGACTATTGGTGGTGATCGGCCCGTGTTCTATTCATGATCCCGCGGCAGCGATCGAGTACGGTAAACGTTTAGTTGAACTCAGAGAGCGCTACAAAGAACAGCTAGAGATCGTGATGCGAGTCTACTTTGAAAAGCCGCGCACCACTGTTGGCTGGAAAGGTCTGATCAACGATCCAGACATGGATAATAGCTTCAAGCTAAATGATGGTTTGCGTACTGCGCGAAAGCTGCTGTTAGACTTAAACAACATTGGCCTGCCTACGGCTGGTGAGTTTTTAGATATGATCACGCCGCAGTATGTGGCCGATCTCATGTGTTGGGGGGCAATTGGTGCCCGTACGACTGAGTCTCAAGTACATCGTGAATTGGCATCGGGTCTATCAAGCGCAGTTGGTTTCAAAAATGGTACAGATGGTACCATCAAGGTGGCTATTGACGCTATCGGTGCAGCCAGTGCACCACATCACTTCTTATCTGTGACTAAGTTTGGCCATTCGGCGATTGTCGAGACTAAGGGAAATCCTGACTGTCATATTATTTTACGTGGCGGTAAAGAGCCTAACTATAGTGCCGAACATGTGGCCGAAATTAATCAACAATTGGATAAGGCTGGTCTTGCGAAAAACATCATGATTGACTTTAGCCACGCAAATAGTAGTAAACAGTTCAAACGTCAGATGCTGGTTTGCGATGATGTTGCAGCACAAATGGCGAACGGTGATAGCTCCATCTTTGGCGTAATGGTAGAAAGCAACTTGATTGAAGGGCGCCAGGATCACATCGAAGGACACTCACTTTGCTACGGCCAGAGTGTGACGGACGCTTGCATCGGTTGGCAAGATACTGAAAAGCTGCTGGCAACACTTAATGATAGTGTTGTTAAGCGTAGAGTCGCTTAATTGATAAAAACAAAAAAAGGAGGCATTAGCCTCCTTTTTTGATCACTTACTTAGTGAGATAAAATTATTTTCTATCTTGTTCAAGTAAATACTCATTGGCTTTAGCTAAGCTGCCAAAAGAAGCAATTAAATTACTTTGTCCCTTTTCTTGTATTTCTGGGTTCCCTGATTGGGTCATCATCCATATCCATGTTTGGATGAGTGGTAAAGGGGGATATTTGGGCTTGGATGAATCAAGCATGTTTGCATCCTTTTGTCGTTAACTTGAAAGAGCTGTATTTAGCTCTTTTAACCTGCTCACTCTTAATTTTATAGTGCTGAGGGTATCAAAATCTTTTCTTTGGGTTAACAGAATTTGCGCTACCTCGTACAAATTTTTCGAAAAATGTGCAAACTAACCCAATTAGAAAGCGTTATCGGTACCTGCTCAGTCTAAAGTCGCACGATAACATAGCCTTTAGCGAGTGTCTGTTAACTTTTTAATTACATGGGCAAGGTTTTTTAGCATCTGAAATCGTTAACTTGTTGTCATTAAATCAGAAATGCCTTCTTTGTGAATTTTAAAATTTTTTGGAATAAAAAATGCGCCCTTCACTATATTTTGATGAACCGATAGGCAACATAAATTGGCATGTACTGCGCATGTTATGGCCCTATTTAATTGAGTTTAAGCAGAGAGTCGGTTTAGCATTATTGTGTTTAGTCATTGCGAAAGTTGCCAGCGTTGGATTGCCGTTTGTCCTTAAGGCTCTTGTCGATGGCCTCTCTGGTTCATCTGCCGAAAAACTCATCGCTGTCCCCATCTCTTTAGTGATCGCTTATGGCGGAATACGTCTATTAAATACCATCATTTCAGAGGTGAGAGATACCCTCTTTGGGCGTGTTACTGAGCGAGCCATTCGCCGTTTAGGCATGGCGGTATTTGAGCACCTACATCGTTTGGATATGGCATTTCATTTAGAGCGCAGAACAGGAGGATTATCGCGAGATATTGAGCGCGGTACCAGTGGTATGAGCTTTTTGATGCGCTTTATGGTGTTCAATATCGTGCCGACGATTTTAGAAATCGTACTGGTCGTGGGGATCCTATTTTATAACTACGGCTATGCCTTTGCTGGCGTAACGCTGCTTTCGGTTATTGTTTACGGGACATACTCTATTATCGCCACCGAGTGGCGTACCGGCTATGTACGTGATGCGGCCAAAGCCGACTCGCTATCTAACACGCGAGCGGTTGATAGTTTGCTTAATTATGAAACGGTGAAGTATTTTAATAATGAGCAATATGAAGCTAAGCAATATGATGCAGCATTGGCTCTATGGGAGCAGGCTAAACGTAAGAATCGCTTATCCCTGTTTGCGCTAAATGCGGGTCAAGCTTGTATTATCTCGGTGGCGATGACGCTGATGTTAGGTATGGCGGCGAATGATGTTGTGCAGGGTAAGATGACGATAGGTGACTTTGTACTGATCAACGCCTTTATGATGCAGTTATTTATTCCACTTAATTTCTTAGGCTTTGTGTATCGAGAGATCCGTGGTGCTTTTGCCAATATCGAGCGTATGTTTGCTTTACTGGACAAGGTTCCTATGATTAATGACTCTGCCAATGCCAAAACTCAAGCACTAACACAGGGGCGAGTGTCATTCGAACATGTGGGATTCCGTTATGACTCTAGGGCCATTTTGGATGATGTGAGTTTTACTATTGAAGCTGGGCAAAAAGTGGCAATCGTAGGCGATAGCGGCGCGGGTAAATCGACCTTAGTTAAATTGCTATTTCGTTTTTACGATGTGGTTGATGGACGTATTTGTATCGATGGTCACGACATTCGCACCGTGACTCAAGATAGCTTGAGGCAAGCCATTGCCATCGTTCCCCAAGATACGGTGTTATTTAACGATACCTTGATTGAAAATATTCGTTATGGTCGACCAACTGCTAGCATGGAGGATGTCAATAGCGCAATTCAGATGGCACATCTGAGTCAATTTATTGAAAGCTTACCTGATGGTGGGCAAACTCGAGTCGGTGAGCGCGGCTTAAAGTTATCGGGTGGTGAGAAGCAGCGTGTGGCTATCGCCAGAGCGATATTGAAAAAGTCACCCATTTTGGTATTTGATGAGGCGACCTCATCGTTAGATAGTCATTCTGAACAGGCCATTCTTACAGCATTAAAAGAGGTGGCGAAAGGTCACACGAGTTTAGTCATTGCCCATCGGCTTTCTACGGTTGTTGATGCCGATCGAATCATAGTACTGAGTAAAGGAAAAGTTGTTGAAACGGGAAGCCATAATGATTTACTCGCCGCTTGCGGTCTCTATGCCAACTTGTGGCGAGTACAGCAGGAGTCTGGTCGATAAATTAGAGATTGATTAAGAAAAGTCTGTGTCGGATTCAGCATAGGTTCAGTTTTATATGTCTATAATTGCCCATAATTTAACGGGAAGCTAATGCAGAAGGTTACAATGAAAAATATACCTATACAGGTCCACATTGAAGGGCAAGAAAGCAAAGTTAATACAGACTGGCTAGCGATTATGGCAACGCTAAAAAAACGCGGGCTGGAAAATGATGAACTTGAAGTCGTATATTTTGAATTGTGTGCCGGTATGCGCGTGACGACTCGAGGTCTCGGTTTAGCTAAAACTTCGCCTACTGAGGCGTTGCCAGGTCTATTGTATGAGCCAAAATTTTCGGCTCGAGATTATGCTGGCATGTTGAGCGCCTAAAAGTTCAGTTTACCAATTTTCCAACCGTCACAAACGAGCTTAGGTTTTGGGGAGTGGTCTGTTATCGGGGTTAAACCTGTGATCCTTCCCTCTCTAAAGCAGATATATTCCCCTTCAATTACAGTCATACGTTCACAACTATTACAGCCTGATGAAAACACTTTGGTGTTTGGCTGTATATTTAAGTTGTTCATAGTGTGTCTCCAGTAAGTCTTAGGGTCTCAATGGCTTTAGCTAATCTTATATTGAGTTAAAGCAGTACTTGATCGTGGTTGTTTGTTATGCGTGTACTTTTAGCGCTTGGCTTTTTGTCACAAGACTCTTGCAAAAACGTTTCGCATAAAACTTTGTTTATGTGATGCACTTTGCTTTTTAAGGTGCTTTTGTGAGGTCGGCATTAAATCATCTAAATACAAATAGTCCAAGTCTAATTTGCTAGATTCTCTTTACTTTTCATTTTGTCTTTGTTTGATTTTCATTTTGTTTTTACTTGGTCTTTATTTCGTCTTCGTTTCGCCTTTGTTTTATCTACATCTCATCGTTTTTTATCGTTTAGTCGGCTGACTCATTAATCTAGAGTAGCTTGGCTAAAGTGGGTTTTTATTAGGCTTACTTTACCTTGAGTAAGTAAAAGGCTGTCGAGTATTTACTTGTATGAAATATCAACAGCGTTTAGATTAATCTTTGTGAAGCCGGAATAAAAGTTTATGCTGAATTAAACGAAACGGGGGAGTGTCTTATGTGGATTGAAGGGCAGGTCATCGAGCGGCGAGATTGGAACGACAAGCTGTTCTCTCTAAAAATTAAGGTCGACATTGGAGACTTTAAAGCGGGACAGTTTATTAAGTTAAGTCAGGTCGTGAATGATAAGAGGATCGGCCGGGCATACTCACTCGTTAATCCGCCAGGGTGTGATTATATTGAGGTGTTGGCGGTGGCTGTTGAGGAGGGGCTACTATCACCTAACCTACAAGCGCTAAATATTGGCGATGTTATTGATGTTGCCACCAAAGCCTCGGGGTTTATGACACTCGATGAACTGCCTAAAGATGAGCACAGGGGAAGGCATCTGTGGTTTTTAGCCACAGGTACGGCAGTGGGGCCTTTTATCTCGATGATGAATACCTGCGAGCCTTGGAAAACCTATGAAAGGTTAGTATTAGTCTATGGGGTGCGTAAAGTTGAAGACTTGGCGTATCTTGAGCAGCTGAAGGCTTTTGAAGCGAGATACCCTGAGCAATTTAGACTGGTATTATCGGTAACTCGTGAACAGTATCACGGCGCTTTAATGAGTCGTATCCCCGACGGCATCATCTCTGGAGATCTAGAAGCGAAAGCTGGATTAAGGCTTAGCCCAAAGGATTCGCAAGTGATGATCTGTGGTAATCCTGAGATGATCATCGCATCACAACAAGTACTTAGCGCAAGGGGATTAACAAAGAATCTGCGCCGAGCACCCGGGCAGGTGACCGTTGAGAGATATTGGTGATCTAACATCTTCGGTTAATAAGACATTACGTCTAGCTAAGGTAGTGTAAGTTTAGTGTTTGCTCATGTAGATCAAGTTGTCATTTTTGAGTTAAAAATATGACGAATACTTGCTGTTTGTGTGAGTTTTGATTACTCTCGTTGCAATTGAGAATTATTATCAGTCGTTTTTCGCTGATAATTTCGATACTTGTCTAGGGAGAAGAGTAATGAAAATGGTAAAGAGTCTAGCTGTGATAGGACTGACTTGTTTTGCATCTATCGCCAATGCTGCTGATAGTCTAACGGTATATTCTTATCGACAAGCCTTTTTGATAGAACCTATCTTAGAAAACTTTACTAAAGAGACTGGTATTAAAGTCGATGTTGTCTTCTCTAAAAAAGGCATTGCTGAACGTATGATGCGTGAAGGGCGCCTATCTAAGGCTGATATCGTTTTGACCTCAGATTTTTACCGTTTGATGGAGTTGGTTGAAAAGGATCTGGTTGTGCCTGCCAGTAGTGACATTCTTAAACAAAATATCCCAGAGAAATATCGCTCGCCAGACGATGAGTGGTACGCACTTACTATGCGCGTACGTAATGTTTACTCTTCTAAAGACAGACTCGGTAAGCTTGATATTAACTATGAAGATTTAGCCGACCCTAAGTATAAGGGCAAGATCTGTACTCGTAGTGGCAAGCATCCATACAATGTTTCATTAGTGGCCTCAATGATTGCCCATCATGGTGAGCAAGAGACTAAAACTTGGCTAGAGGGATGGAAGGCGAACCTAGCCAGAAAGCCGCAGGGTAACGATAGAGCTCAAGTTAAAGCAGTGAGTGAAGGCCTATGTGACCTCGCTATCGGTAACAGTTATTACTTGGGAAAGATGTTGCAAGATCCTAAGCAAAAGGCGTGGGCAGATGCGATTGAGATTAATTTTCCTAACCAAGATAACCGCGGATCACATATCAATGTATCGGGTATGGCGTTGGCTAAGCACTCTAAGAATCAAGCCGCAGCGATAGAGTTGATGGAGTACCTATCCGGTGATAAAGCGCAGCAAGTATATGCTGAAGTTAATTTCGAATATCCTGTAAAAGCAGACGTATCCCCTTCAAAGTTAGTCGCTTCCTGGGGAACATTTAAAGCCGACGATCTACCGATTTACAAATTGGCTGAATATCATGGCGCTGCTATCAAGCTACTCGATGAAGTTAAGTTTGATCTGTAGTTCGTGGCTCTTAAGGTTGAGCTAACCTGTTCAAGCTAGAATTAAGCAATAGCCTTGAAGTTAATCCGTTAGCTCGGTCAACCACTGTTTCAGTTAACCTATCTTAGATAGGTTTTCTTGTTTTTATCAAAGTACACGGATGTATTATTTTTTAGGTAGTTAATCTTATGGTTTTAGGCTTAGCTAAAGGCTGGTCTGTAGCAGGGTACACCTTGGCACTACTGATTATTATGCCGCTTATCGCGCTTATAAGTCAGTCGCTGATGCCAGATGAAGCCGTATTTCCCCACCTTTTTGATACCGTTTTACCCACCTATATCAGCAACAGCCTATGGCTGATATTTTGGGTGGTGATAGGCTCGCTTATTATTGCTATTCCTGCAGCTTGGCTGGTGGCTAAGTGTCAGTTTCCTGGCCGAAGCGTTTTCCAATGGGCGCTATTGTTACCTCTAGCAATGCCCGCCTACGTAGTGGCCTACGTGTATACCGACCTATTTGATTATGCAGGTCCTGTGCAGCGTAGCTTACGCAGCTTTTTCGGTTGGCAGACACCTCAAGATTATTACTTCCCTGAAGTCCGTTCATTAGGTGGCGCTTCAATCATGTTGGCCTTGGTGCTGTTCCCCTATATCTACCTATTAGCCCGTACCGCTTTTATGGAGCAATCTACTAGCCTTAGCCAAGCCACAAGGGTGATGGGTTGTGGTCCCTGGAAGAGTTTCTGGCGATTAAGCTTACCTATGGCGCGTCCAGCATTAGCCGTTGGCGCGGCGTTAGTGGCCATGGAGACGGCGGCGGACTTTGCCACAGTCAGTTATTTTGCGGTGCCAACATTGACTACGGCTGTTTACGATACCTGGTTTGAATATGGCAGTTTGACTGCAGCAGCTAAGCTTTCAACCATCATGTTATTAGTGATTTTTGCCATGGTGGGTTTTGAGCGTTTCGCGAGGCGAAAACAAAAACTGTTTCAGAAGCCGTCTGCGCCGGGTGAGCTCGATGTTTATTCCTTATCGGGTATTAAGGCATTGGCTGCGACAGGCTATTGCAGTGCACTGCTCACACTCGCTTTCTTACTGCCCTTCATCATACTCGTGAAATACGCTTATGGGTATTTTGCACAAAGCTGGAATCAAGAGTTCTTTGAATATAGCTTCAATAGTTTATGGATTTCTGTGTTAGTGAGCCTTATCTGTGTTGCCATTGGTATTTTGCTGATGTTTATTCGTCGTATTAGTCCTAGACGAGCAGATGTTCTTCCTTCTCGATTAGCATCTACGGGCTATGCTCTACCCGGTACCGTATTAGCTATTGGTATCTTGGTCCCTTTTACTCACTTAGATTTTGCGATAAATGATCTGGTTGAATATTTTGGTTTTGAGGGCCCCGGGCTTATTTTAACCGGTAGCAGCTTCATTATCGTGTGTGCTTTTTGTATTCGCTTTGCTGCGATTGCTATCGGCAGCATAGAGAACAGTTATAAACGGATCTCACCGTCATTGGATATGGCGGGGATCACTATGGGCCTTAAGCCTGTTGGGCTGTTACGACGGGTGCATATACCTTTGCTGAGAAAAGGGGTTTTTGCAGGGCTATTGCTGGTATTTATTGAGTGTATGAAGGAGTTACCAGCAGCGCTGCTGTTAAGGCCAATAGGCTTTGAAAACTTAGCGACGTATGTATTTCAGTTTGTATCCGACGAGCAGTTAGAACACGGAGCGCTGGCCGCGATCGTGATTGTATTGGTCGGTCTAATTCCGCTTATTTACCTTAACCGTTCCTTGGAGCACGATAATTAATATGGCCACACTACAAGTACAGCGGGTCGTTAGCGACTACCAAGGGCAAGTCGTTTTAAAGGGCTTAGATTTAACCGTTGAGAAAGGAGAAATCGTGGCATTACTCGGCCCTAGTGGTTGTGGTAAAACCACGTTGTTACGGGCGATTGCGGGACTGCAGGCGATAAGCAGCGGCAAGATCATCATTAATAACAAGGTTGTTGCATCTGATGACAGCTTTACCCCTAGTGAGCAGCGCGGTGTTGGAATGATCTTTCAAGACTATGCTCTGTTTCCTCATCTAACCGTGGCCGAGAATATCCTTTTCGGTCTACAAACCCGTGATAAAGCAGCAAGGCAAGCACGCCTAGAAGAGATGCTAACTTTAGTTAAGCTTGAGGGGTTGGCACAGCGTTACCCCCATGAATTATCGGGTGGGCAGCAACAAAGGGTCTCAATTGCAAGAGCGCTCGCCTATGAGCCCGAAGTGCTATTACTCGATGAGCCATTTTCGAATATTGATGCCAAAGTGCGTCGTGAAATGATGCTCGAGATCCGTCAGATCCTGAAAAAACATCATGTCAGCGCGGTATTCGTAACACACAGTAAAGATGAGGCATTTGTATTTGCTGATAAGCTGGCACTATTTAATCACGGTGAAATCGTACAATGTGGTGATGCTGAAGGCTTATATTTAGCACCATCAGATAAGTACGTCGCAGATTTTCTTGGGACAGGGAATTACCTTAAGGCTGAAGTCATTAGTGACCATAGTATTGCAACTGCAATTGGCAAAATTGAAAGCGAAAGTTTACTTTCGCAACCCATCAGCACCCAAGCGGAGGTGTTGCTAAGGCCTCAACACCTATTATTGCAAGCAGATGCTAACGGAGTTGGCGAAGTGATTGAACGACGTTTTCTCGGCAATATCTGTCAATATCAAGTTAAAGTCGCTGAAAACATCTTAGATATTCATAGTCCTCAGCTGGATTTAATTGTAGGACAGCGTGTGGCGATCGCGTGTCAGAGTCATAGCTTAGTGTTGTTCTAGTTGGATATAGGCTCCATGAGCCGTTTGGCACGTCAGCTAACGCTTAACAGGCGTTAGGGGGAAGTGTTAGACCACTTTTCATCCTGCTTAAATAGCAGCTAAGAGTAAGAATTTAAAATTGATTTTAGTTATTGTGCGTTAGTTAATTTTATTAATAACTAAAGTTGTACATAATGTTGCCGAAAATTAATTAAGATAAGGGTTACTTATAATAATGGATAGTCAGGTTATGCCTCGTGAACAGCTTGGAGTATGTGCAGAAGGAAACTTGCACAGTGTCTATTTAATGTTTAATGCTAATGATAGTGTTGAGTCTGATATGCGCCCTTGTGTGGCTAATGTCGCTCAATATGTTTATGAATTAGCTGATCAATATTCTGATAGTGCATTTAATGGTTTTGTTGCTATTGGTGCTAATTATTGGGACACACTATACCCGATTGCTAGACCGGAACAGCTAAAACCTTTCCCTGCAATGAATAGAGATACTCGAGATGCACCCGCTATCGAATATGATCTATTTGTGCATGTCCGTTGTGACCGTTTTGATATTTTACATTTAGTCGCCAATGAAGTTTGTCAGATGTTTGAAGGCTTAGTTGAACTTGTTGATGAAGAGCGTGGCTTTAGGTTCTTAGACTCACGAGATCTCACGGGTTTTGTTGATGGCACTGAAAACCCGAAAGGACGCAGCAGGCAGGACGTTGCACTTATTGGCGAGGAAGATAGCCGATTTAAAGGTGGTAGTTATATTCATGTGCAAAAGTATGCACATAACTTAAGCAAGTGGAACCGCCTACCCGTTAAGAAGCAAGAAGATATTGTTGGTCGTACTAAAGCTGACAATATTGAGTATGCATCGGCTGACAAACCGCTAACGAGTCACATCAAGCGTGTGAACTTGAAAGATAGCGAAGGTAACTCGATGGAGATCTTACGACAAAGCATGCCTTACGGCTCCGCTAAAGAGCAAGGTTTGATGTTTATCTCTACTTGCCGCAACTCGGTTAATTTCGAAAAGATGCTTGAGAGTATGGTGCATGGTGATGGCGAGGGTAACCATGATCACTTGATGCATTTCACTCAGGCATTAACTGGCTCTTCATTCTTTGCGCCATCGTTAGATTTTATGATTTCGTCTAACTAATTAAGACTTTTTAGCCAATAAAAAACGCACTGTATGGTGCGTTTTTTTATTGGGTGTATGAAAGCGAATTATTCATTATCAACTTCATCTTTATCCCAGTAGTTAGTGGGACGTCTGGCATAAACTTCGTTGACTGATTTTACCAGTACCTTGTTATTTTCTGGGTACACAACGACATCATGTATGTCTCGGTTTCCGACGACAAGAAAAACAAACTCTTGCTCACTATGATTGACAAGATTATGAGAAATCCCCGTGTCAGCGTTGAAACAGATATATTCTCCCTGACTAAAGGGATGAGGCTCACCATCGATGTATAACGTCGCTTCGCCATGCATCGCGTAGATATGTTCTTCTTCTTTGGTATGGTAATGGGCAACAGCAGAGGACTTACCTGGTGCTAAGCGTTCCATGGTGACGCCGATTTTTTGTCCACCGGCAGTGTCACCAATATGCTTTTGCTCGCTGGCATATTGATCTTCATGCTGCCAAGATTCCCAGCATATATCATTGATATTTATTATTTTACTTTTATTCATCATTTACCCTCGACTAACAATACTGTCATTTGGGATTATAACGATTATTGGTCAAGAGAGAAGACGCTATTCAATATATTGTATAAAACAGAGTGTTTTATACAACGAGCGTTAAGGTAAGTGATTGAGATTAAGTGCATAGACGGAAAGGGCAAGTGATGTCGCCTATGCGGTTATTATACCAATTGGTATTAATAGAGATAAAAAATGCTGTAGCCCTGAGGGTACAGCATTTAATAAGCTAGTCACTTTAAGAGGCACTGCTTAGTCTGCGTAATTAAATAGTGACTTAACTGTCTCTAATGTGTCTTCAATATTATGAATACTAGACGGACAGATGAAAATCGTATCATCACCAGCAATCGTTCCTAAAATACCTTCAGGCTTACCGATTGAGTCGAGCAGGCGAGCGATTAATTGCGCCGCACCCGGGCTGGTTCTGACGACAATCATAGCTTGGTTATGGTCAACATCCAGCACTAGATTTTTAAGTGGACTTCCTGCTGTAGGAACACCGAGCTCCGCAGGAAGACAATAAACCATCTCTTGCTTGGCATTACGGGTTCTTACCGCGCCAAACTTACTTAGCATACGAGAAACTTTAGATTGGTTAATATTGCTAAAGCCTTCAGCTTGAAGGGCGGTAACTATTTCACTTTGAGAGCCAAATCGCTCCTCTTTTAAAATAGATTTGAACGTCTTAACTAAATCATCTGGGCTTTTAGTTGCTTGCATATATTATTATTCTTTATTCAAAAAAATCTGCACTATCATGATTATTTTCGCCATTTTTGTCAATTAGTATTCGTTTTTGTGAATAAAAATTCATTGATAATCTTAATTTAACTTGATGGATTAACTTAAGTTGGAATGAATGCTCTAATTAACGTTATGCTGATTTACCTTGAAAACGACTCTGTAACCATGATGCTCTCTCGATTTGTTTATCTGCTTCTTTATATTAGCGTTCTAGATTATATTGAGCACGACTAAGGGATAATTGAATTTTTTTTGTGAATCCAGTACTGTTGCCACATTGGAAAGATGGATCTGAATCACAAAAATCCAAGAATTGATGGAGATGATTATGAAAGTTGCTGTACTTGGTGCTGCTGGTGGTATTGGCCAGGCGCTCGCCCTACTGTTAAAAACTCAATTACCTGCGGGTTCAAAATTGTCGCTTTATGATATCGCTCCAGTTATACCTGGTGTTGCGGTTGACTTAAGCCACATCCCAACGGCGGTTGAAGTTAAAGGTTTCGCTGGTGAAGACCCTACGGCAGCACTAGAAGGTGCTGATGTTGTGCTTATCTCTGCCGGTGTTGCACGTAAGCCTGGGATGGATCGTTCCGATCTGTTTAACATCAACGCAGGTATCGTGCGTAACTTGGTTGAAAAGTGCGCTGCGACTTGCCCTAAGGCATTAATAGGTATTATTACCAACCCGGTAAACACAACGGTTGCGATTGCAGCTGAAGTGCTTAAAAAGGCGGGTGTTTATGATAAAAATCGCCTGTTTGGTGTGACGACACTCGATGTTATCCGTTCAGAAACCTTCGTTGCTGAAGCAAAAGACCTAAATGTTGCTGACGTTAAAGTTCCTGTCATCGGCGGTCATAGTGGTGTGACGATTCTACCTCTACTTTCACAGGTTGAAGGCGTAAGCTTTACTGATGCAGAAATTGCAGCACTGACGACTCGTATCCAGAATGCGGGGACTGAGGTGGTTGAGGCTAAAGCCGGTGGTGGTAGTGCAACATTATCTATGGGTCAAGCTGCATGTCGCTTTGGTCTATCACTTGTTCGTGGTCTTCAGGGTGAAGCAAATGTTGTTGAGTGTGCCTATGTTGATGGTGGCAGTGAGCATACTGAGTTCTTCGCACAACCTGTTGTACTCGGCAAGAACGGCATTGAACAGGTACTTGCTTATGGCGAGGTAAGTGCATTTGAAGCTAATGCTCGTGACGCTATGCTAGACACTCTAAAGGCTGATATTCAGCTAGGTATCGAATTCGTTAAGTAATCGATGCAAGGGCCTTTGTGGGTCAAAATAAAAAAGGAGCCTTAGGCTCCTTTTTTATTTTCAACATTTATCTCGTCACTGCTCTTAGCTTACAGGTGGCAATAGCTGATTAGTTACTACGTTGAGTGGCTAGTTTTGCTAAAGAGATTAATGCGGTCTTATAATCAGACTCAGGAATGATAGCCAGTGCTGCAATGGCCTTTTCTGACTCTTCGATAGCGCGCTGCTCGGTGTACTTGAGTGCACCACAGTTATTAAGTGCGGCGAGGATAACTTCGATATGCTCAGTACCGTCACCTTTCTCGATAGCCTCACGGATAAGCGCCTTTTCAGTGTCGTTACCGTTTGCCATCGCAAAAATTAGCGGCAGCGTTGGCTTACCTTCAGCTAAGTCGTCACCGATGTTCTTACCTAGCTCTTCTGTATCGGCAGTGTAATCGAGAAGGTCATCAGTTAACTGGAATGCGGTACCTAAATACTTACCGTATTCAGCCAGTGCGGTTTGCACTTCAATAGGGCTGTCAGCTAACAAGCCTGCAAGACGAGTCGCTGCCTCGAATAGCTTGGCAGTCTTACAGTAGATCACGCGCATATAGCTGTCTTCTGTGGTGTCTGGGTCATTACAATTCATTAATTGTAAAACTTCACCTTCAGCAAGTACGTTGGTTGCATCTGCAAGAATTTCTAATACATCTAGACACTTGAGCTCAGTCATCATCTGGAATGAGCGGGTATATAGGAAGTCACCGACCAATACACTTGCACTATTGCCGAACAGGGCATTAGCGGTTTTTCTGCCGCGGCGCAACATAGACTCATCAACCACATCATCATGTAAAAGTGATGCGGTGTGAATGAATTCGATAATTGCTGCTAATTTAAGGTGAGAATCACCTTTATAGTCAATGGCGCGTGCTGCTAGAATAGATAGCAGAGGTCGCAAGCGTTTACCGCCACCGTTAATAATGTAGAACCCAAGTTGATTAATTAGGGCAACATCTGACTCTAGTTGTTTATAGATCAATTGATTGACAGCTTGCATATCGCTATCGGTCAATTGACGAATGGCGTTTAAATCCATAAGTAGGCTCTAGTTCTTGTTGGCTGCGGAGTAACATTGCAGCTCATTTAAGGCTTAAATGTTATAATGAATGGATTCTACCTAAATTTGCGGTACAAGACAGTAGTTGTAGATGAATGTGAGAGTTATTTGGGTCTTTTTTTATTCTAAGTTAATTAAGGCTTGTCAGCAGCCTGTTCTTAGCGTAAACTCCGCGACCATTGTCATTAAAGCTTTTATAGCACCCCTGCATCAAACAAATATGTTTTGAGCGGCGTGTTAGAAATATCGGAGTAAAATAGCTATGTACGCTGTTTTTCAAAGTGGCGGCAAGCAACATCGCGTTGAAGCCGGCCATACAGTTCGTTTAGAGAAATTAGAAGTCGCTACAGGCGAAACTATCGAATTCGACCAAGTTCTTTTGGTTGCTGATGGTGAGACTGTACACGTAGGTGCACCTTTAGTTGAAGGTGGCAAGGTTGTTGCTGAAGTTATCAGCCACGGCCGTGCAGACAAGGTAACTATTGTTAAGTTCCGTCGTCGTAAGCACCACGATAAGAAGATGGGCCATCGTCAATGGTTCACCGAAGTTAAAATTACAGCTATCAACGCTTAATTAGGAGAATAACTCATGGCACATAAAAAAGCTGGCGGTTCTACTCGTAACGGCCGCGATTCAGAAAGTAAACGTCTTGGTGTAAAGCGCTTCGGCGGTGAATCAGTTCTAGCTGGTAACATCATCGTTCGTCAACGTGGTACTAAATTCCACGCTGGTGTTAATGTTGGTATCGGTCGTGACCACACTTTATTCGCACTTACCGATGGTAAAGTGAAGTTTGAAGTTAAAGGTCCTCAGAACCGTAAGTTCATCAGCATCGAAGATTAATTTTTAGCTTAGCTAATAATTAATATTAAGCCCCGCCATTGGTGGGGCTTTGTTTTTTCAAAATTAAGTAAATTGTGTTTTGGCGACTAGAATCGTTAAGAGTATAATTCTTTCATTCTGTGGTGCCAGGAGTTGGTATGAAGTTTGTCGATGAAGCTATTATCCGTGTAGAAGCCGGAAATGGTGGCAGTGGTTGCGTTAGCTTTAGACGTGAAAAATATGTTCCTGATGGTGGGCCTGACGGTGGTGATGGTGGCGACGGCGGTAGTGTATATCTACAAGCCGATGAAAACCTCAACACACTGATCACTTTTCAGTTTGAACGCTTCCATATTGCCGAGCGTGGTAAGAATGGTCGTGGACGTGACTGTACTGGTCACGGCGGTGAAGATTTGATCCTTAAAGTGCCTGTAGGTACTCGCGCTATCGATAACGATACTGAAGAGTCACTTGGTGACTTAACCACTCACGGGCAAAAACTGCTTGTGGCTAAAGGTGGTTTCCATGGTCTAGGTAATACTCGTTTCAAGAGTAGTACTAACCGTGCGCCAAGACAGAAGACTTTAGGCACCGACGGTGAAGTACGTAGCCTTAAGCTAGAGCTGCTATTGTTAGCGGACGTGGGCTTGTTAGGTATGCCTAACGCAGGTAAGTCGACTTTTATTCGTTCAGTATCTAAGGCTAAGCCTAAAGTGGCTGACTATCCGTTTACAACTTTGGTTCCTAACTTAGGCGTTGTTAACCCTAGACCAGGCCAAAGCTTTGTGATCGCCGATATTCCAGGTCTTATCGAAGGTGCGGCTGATGGCGCAGGTCTTGGTGTTCAATTCTTGAAGCACTTAGAGCGCTGTCGTGTATTGCTGCATATTCTAGATGTTGAGCCTATTGATGGTAGCGATCCAGTTGAATCTGCTCGTGCAATCGTTGGTGAGCTTGAGAAGCACTCTCCGAAGCTTGCTGGCAAGCCTCGCTGGTTAGTGATCAACAAAGCTGATTTGATGTTGGAAGAAGAGCTGCAAGAGCGAATCGACCATATCGTTAAAGAGCTAGAGTGGGATGGCGATGTCTACACGATTTCTGCTTATAACCGCGAAGGTACAGCTGAGTTAGCCGTTAAACTATTAGACTTTATTGCTTCACTTCCACCTGAAGAAGAAGTGGATGCCGATGCTGAAGTCGAGTTTAAGTGGGATAACTATCATCAGAGCGCTAATGAATCAGTCAATGAAGATTTTGACGATGATTTCGATGACGATTTTGATGAAGATGATTATGATGTAGAGATTATCTACCAAAGATAAGTATTCGCATAAAAGGAAGTTGAGAATAGGTGTACGCTACAACGCAAAATGACATTACTCGTCAAGTCGTTAGGGTTGCTCAACTTCTTTTAGCTTATGGCGCTGAATCTGAACTTGTTGAAGAGATCACTCAGCGCCTAGGCCACGCCTTAGGTTTAGAAAGTGTCGAGATCTCCATCTCTTCTAACTCCCTAGTACTCACCAGTTTATCTGTTGGTCGCTGTATTACGACCACGAGACGTATTCGCGAACATGGTATCAATATGACCGTGGTTTGCGAACTCCAGCGTATCTGTTTACTCACCGAGAAAGGTATTTATGGCCTATCGGAAGTACGCAAGCGTGTCGGTCGAATTGAGCCAAAAACCTACCCTGCTAGATATGTCGTGCCTATGATAGGGTTATCATGTGCAAGTTTTTGTCATTTGTTCGGTGGAGACTTAGCGGCTTGTTTAATTACTTTTTTAGCTTCAGCAGTCGGTATGTTTGTCAGGCTATCAATTGCTAAACACCATTTTAATTTGCTGCTCAATTTTAGTGTTACCGCCTTCGTGACTACGTTAATTGCACAAACAGGATATCAATTCGATCTGACAGATACCCCTAAGCTACCTATGGCTGCAAGTGTATTGATGTTAGTGCCGGGTTTCCCAATGATTAATTCAATATCGGATATGGTCAAAGGCCATCTCAATGTGGGGATTTCTCGCTGGGGTCATGCCACTCTGCTTACCGTTGCTTCGGTTATTGGCATTACTATCGCAATGCAGATCGGTGGACTGTTCTAATGGTGTCGCTTATCTTAACCATGCTTAACGACGCAATTTTTTCGGCAATTCCAGCAATTGGTTTTGCAATGGTATTTAATGTGCCGCGTCGATTTTTACCCTATTGTGCAATTGCAGCAGCGATGGGCCATGGTAGCCGTACTCTATGGTTAAGTTTTGGCTTGCCAATCGAATGGGCGACTTTCTTAGCCGCGGCTTTGGTCGGTATCGTGACGATAGCGTTTGCTAAAAAACATTTAGCGCCACCATTAATGTATGCGGTAGCGGCAATTATTCCTATGATCCCTGGTACCTACGCATTTAATACTGTTATCGGTCTGGTGCAATTAACGGCGCAGGCTGAAATGAGCCCAGAGCTTATTTATCAAGTCGTCAGTAATGGCCTTAAAACGGTATTTATCTTAGGTGCACTCTCGGTCGGACTTGCGATGCCGAGCCTACTTTATTTCCGCTCTCGCTCAGTCATTAAGTAACGAGAGTTCATTCATTTAGAACTGTTAATCAAGGGTTTGTTGATTAAAGGTTTGATGAAATCTATATATCCACTGTAGCCGACATAAAAAAAAAGGGAAGTATCATGAAAATAGCTATGATTGCTGCGATGGCAAATAACCGCGTCATCGGTAAAGATAACCAAATGCCTTGGCACCTTCCTGAAGACTTACGCCATTTTAAAGCTATGACCTTAGGTAAACCTGTAGTGATGGGACGAAAGACGTATGAGTCGATAGGACGCCCATTACCGGGACGTCATAATATCGTCATTAGTCGTCAGACCGATCTATCTATCGATGGTGTGACAATCGTCAGCAGTTTTGCGGAGGCTAAGATTGCCGCCGGGGAGTGTGAGGAACTAGTGGTGATGGGCGGAGGCCAGCTATATGAGATGTTGCTACCTCAAGCGGATATTTTGTACCTTACTGAAATCGCATTAACGGTAGATGGTGATACCTACTTCCCTGAGTGGGATGATGGTAGCTGGCAAGAAGTTTCTAGAAATGTAGCTGAAGATGACAAACAACTTGAATATAGCTTTATCAAGTTGGTTAAAAAATGTTAAATTCAAAGGGTTGTTTAGTACCCTGTATAACAAAAAAAGAGCGCTACTAGATAGCGCTACTTTTCTAATAAATAAAAACTAAAAAATAAGGAGTGTCTGATGCGCTTGTTGTCTTTGAGCATCGCTACGCTAATCGTGGCATCTTCAATTTCTGTTTCATCTACCGCTACAGCTAACCAAGATCAATTGGCGGCAAACATATGCAATTATGTTCAGGCTGATGATAAAAACCGTTTACGTAAAAAGCTTAAAGAGAGCCGTGTAAAGCTTCGTAATATATACAGCGGCGTGTCTTGTGGCGGCGACAGCTTATTGAGAACGGCGTTAAAAAGCGGTTCGAATAAAGTAGGTACCTTTGTGGCTAAACGTCTTCCTGCATCAGATTTAAACGAAGTGGAAGCCGATGGGCAGAGCATTGTCGCGTGGGCTGAAAGCAACGGTCATGGTGGCAGTGAAATCACAGTAGCGATTAAAGATCGCATTGCTGGCAGCTAGGCGCTTGAAAGCGTATCTAAAATTACTGGGCCTGTCCCAGTATTTTTTTACCCTATTTTTATAGAAAAAGAGATGACAAGAACAAGCCTATAGGCAATAAAAAGAGGCGCTAAGCCTCTATTTATATTGAACTCATAGTTAACAGCGTCAGAGCCTCACTGTGATCACTCTAGACTTTGAACTCTTTTACCGAAGCCTGTAACTCTTCGGCTAACTGTGCCACCTGATGGCTAGACTGGGCAGTTTGCTCGGCACCTGTTGAGGTCTCCTCTGAAATGGCGGCAATATGTTCTAGCTTCTCTGATACCTGCTGACTCACTAGGTTCTGCTCCTGAGCGGCATGAGCAATATGAGTTCCTGAGTCATGAGCGCGGTGTACAGCGTCGCTAATACTTTCTAGAGCATTGTTAGCTTGTTCTGTTTTTTCAACGCAGGAGCTTGCCTGTGTGCGTCCTAGGTCCATTACAGCGACGGCTTCTTGTGTCCCTTGTTGAAGGACTTCAATCATCTGTTGGATCTCTTGGGTGGAGTCTTGAGTTCTCGATGCAAGGCTGCGAACTTCATCGGCAACAACGGCAAAACCTCGGCCTTGTTCGCCTGCTCGTGCAGCTTCGATTGCAGCGTTAAGTGCGAGTAGGTTTGTCTGTTCTGCAATGCCGCGAATTACATCAAGAATAGAGCCAATGGAGGCGCTATCGGCATGCACCTTGTTGATGACTATGCTGGCTTTAGACACTTCATCGGCTAGGGCAAGAATAGTGCGCTTATTTTCGTCAGCGATTAAACGCATATGCTGGCTTTCATCATCTGCAGCTTTTATTTGGCTTAGGGCTTCATCGGCACTGGCGGTAACCTGTTGAGCGCTAGAGCTTAGCTGAGTTGTCGCCGTTGCCACTTGATCAACTTGGCTCTTTTGTTCTTGAATTCCGACAGTGGTCTGCGCCGTAATCGCGGAGGTTTCCTCGGCTGCGGCTGCAAGCTGATCAGAGCGATCTAAGATCCCTTGGATCAAGTTTCTTAGGCTATCGACAAGTTTGTTGCAGTTGGCTGACAATTTAGCGAATTCGTCATGGCCTGAGTCATCGAGCTTGTGGGTTAAGTCACCCGATGCCAACACGTTTAGTGCATGGTTTACTTTCTCGAGTGAGCGAGTCAGGGGGCGTACGACAGCGATACTCACAACGACTGCGACGATAATTGCTACCATCATCAAAAGCACTGTACGCATACTCGCGCTGTCGATGTTGGCTATGGCATCGCTACTGATCTCACGAGAGATGGATTCGATATTAGTTGTTAACGTTTTCATCTGTTGATTGACGTTAGTTGCTGCTCGTTCAACATCGGTAAGTAAACCGACTGCTGCTTGATTTAGATCGAGTTCTTTTTGTTTGAGTACGATGAGTGAGTTATTGCCTTTAACCATGCTAAACACTTTGCTCGCTTCAGCATTAAGCTCGTTAATGAGCTCCGTATCCACGACACCTTCCCAGTGGTTAGTGACGTAATCGACTTTGCTCTTGGTATCACTAACGATATAGTCTAGCTCTTTTGAAATAGTATCGAACTTTGACTTGTCGGTGCTGGCTATCAAGTCAAAGCTAGTGCTGACGATACTGCTAAAACTAAGTTCTAAATTACTTGCTGTAGCCGCTATTTCTTGTTCAACGACATCTTCGCTCATTTCCAGATCGATTAAATCAAGTAACAGAGAGGCATTGTCATCGACGGTTATTTCGATGCCATCATATTTACTGCTAATTTCCTTTGTGGTCACTAATGCTGTTTCGTGAGTCGTGATCAGCTCTTGACTAACTGTATTGAATTTTGCGTATTGATTATCAAGGTTTTGAATGATGGCATTTAAATCTGAGTTGTTGCTGACTAAAGCTGCAAGCTTTTTTAGCTCACTCTCAAAAGTCTGATTGGCTGCAGAAAATTGTGAATTAATTGCTGGGATCTCGGCCTCACTCTTACTGTGATAGGCTACTAAAATTTGTTTTTCTTGCGTCGATAGTGTTTGCGAAAGCAAATTACTAGATTCTAGGGCTGGAAGGCTTAATTCTTGTAGAACTTGAGTACTGCTTTTTAGCTGATTGTTGGTGAACCAAGACGCGGCGCCGAGTACGATTAGCAGTAAAGTGATTACCGTAAACCCACCTATCACTCTAGTGGCTACATTTAACTTCATAGGAGCTCCATTTTTATTATTTTTATCCAAGTCACAGCATCCGCTTCACACGCAGAACGAATACTTTATCGGCCAAATTTAGCGATAGTTTAACTCTTTTTTAACTTCTGTTAACGTCTTTTAATTTGCTTTGAATGATTTTTTGGTTCGACTCAAGATGCCAAAGTGTCAAGTGTTCTCCCCAGCAACAACCTGTATCTAGGGCTTGTCGGTTAGCTAGGTGAGTTTGTCCCATAATTGCGGCCCAATGGCCAAATACTACGGTATAGTCGTCAGGTAATTTGGAGGCTTGGATAAACCAAGGAACCAGTGCGTCATTATCACGATCGTGCAGTGGGGACTTACAGTCGAAATCTAAGCGTCCATCGGCTTTTAAGTAACGCATGCGGGTCAGTGCATTAATGCAATAGATCTGTTTTTCAAGCGCTGTCAGGCCTGTATGAAACTCATCTACCGAGTTGGTATACATCTCGCTGATCAGATCTTGTAAGTAGTTTTCTGACTTGAGCGCTTGGCTAACAAGATCAGCCTCATTACGTAGGGTGGTTAAGTCCCAGTTAGGCGGCACTCCAGCGTGAGTCATGATAAGCCTTTTTTCAGGCCAATCTTGATAGAGAGGCTGCAGCCTTAGCCAGTCGATAATATTATTTATATCATCCGCGGCGAGAAGGGCGGTTAAATGATCTTTTGGATTGGCCCGCTTCAATTTTCCGTGAATGGCCAGCAAGTGAAGATCATGATTACCTAGTACGACTTTGGCCGAACCAGACAAAGATTTGAAAAAACGGAGTGTCTCAAGAGAGCCTGCGCCACGAGCTACGAGATCGCCAACGGCCCATAAACAGTCCTTCGATGGATTAAAAGCGACTTTATCGAGAAGCAGAGTTAATTCATCAAAGCAGCCTTGGATATCACCTACAAAATAGTTCGCCATTTTTACCTATGTGTTGTTATTTATATTTCGTTATTAATGAAGTAAACCAGGAATTGATAAACGAAAGGCGGATATTGGGGCTTTAAACTCATCGCCATTGCTGTCGACCATGGTATAGCTGCCTTCCATCACCCCGAGTGGGGTTTCTAATACAGTGCCACTGGTATATTTATATGAGCTATTGGGTTTGATTGTCGGGGTTTCGCCTACTACGCCCGTGCCGTGAACTTCACTTTTTCGCCCATTTGAGTCGGTAATACACCAATGGCGACGTTTTAGTGTCACATCATCAGAACCGAGATTATGGATGGTAATCGTGTAACTAAATAGATATTTATCTTCATCTGGAGAGGATTGGGTTTCAATATACTCTGTTTTTACGTCGACTCTAACAGACGATGTTAATTGACTCATATAGGCCTCTAAAAGATGAAGTTTATCTGATATTTGACATCAAGCGTACGCTCTCATCTTAAAGGGACTGGGTTCGAATTAATACCAATTAATCTTTGAAAAGGGCATAAAAAAAGGGCAGTTAATGCCCTTTATTAGTTGCTTATTCAGTGAATAAGGTTACTTCTTATCGAAAACATGGTTAGCCATAGCAACGTATTGGTCGACACGGATCTGCTCTGGTCTCAGTGTTGCGTCAATACCCAACTCGGCAAAGTCTTCATCAGACAATAACTGCTTAAGGTTATTTCTAAGCGTCTTACGACGCATGTTAAATGCGGTCGTGGTTAAGTTTCTTAGTAGGTCGACATCTTTACAAGGCCAAGGCTTATTTTTGTATGGCACTAGACGCACAACCGCTGAGTCAACTTTTGGCGGTGGTGTAAAGCATCCAGGTGGCACTTCAAGTACTGGCATGACTTGACAATGGTATTGAGCCATTACGGTCAGGCGGCCATAAGCCTTAGTGCCAGGGCTTGCAGATAGTCGCAAGACGACCTCTTTTTGCAGCATAAAGTGCATGTTCTCAATATGCTGAGCAAACTCAAACAGATGGAACATAAGCGGCGTAGAGATGTTATATGGTAGGTTACCAAACACCTTCATCTGCTTGTCTTCACGCACGAGTTGATTGAAGTCAAACTTAAGCGCATCACCTTGGTGGATCTCAAGTTTGTCTTTTAGCACTGGGTGCGTTTGTAGGCGCTCAACCAAGTCTTTATCGAGTTCGACAACAATAAGCTTGTCGATACCACTCGCAACAGGTTCTGTTAGTGCCGCTAGACCGGGACCAATTTCAACCATTACATGATCGTTATCAGGTGAAATAGCACCGACAATGCGATTAATCACATTCTCGTCAGTTAAGAAGTTTTGTCCAAAACGTTTTCTGGCCGTGTGGCCTAAATGTACTTTATTGCTCATGAGGTAACTTTTATCACTAATTCTTTGCAGCCAAATCAATGGCTTTATTTAATGCGCAAACAAAACTGCCAATATCAGCAGTACCCGTGCCTGCAAGCTCTAGGGCCGTACCGTGGTCGACCGACGTTCTTATATAGGGTAATCCTAGAGTGATATTGACCGAACTGCCAAATCCTCTAGATTTTAGTACTGGAAGCCCCTGATCGTGGTACATGGCGAGTACAACGTCAGCATCTTCTAGGTATTTAGGTTGAAACAGGGTATCGGCTGGCAATGGGCCAACGATATCCATGTCGAGTTCTCTTAATTCATTGAGTGCAGGGATGATCGTATCGATCTCTTCTCTGCCTAAATGGCCGTCTTCGCCTGCATGAGGATTTAAACCACAGACATAGATCCGCGGTGCCTCAATAGCAAACTTTTCGACTAAGTCGTTATGTAAAATTTTAACTATCTGATGCAGTCTATCGCGAGTAATGGCTTTAGACACATAAGCTAATGGAATATGGGTTGTCACAAGTGCAACCTGTAAACCAGGGGCTGCCAGCATCATCACCACATCCTGACAATTTGCTTGGTTTGCAAAGAACTCAGTATGTCCACTAAACGGAATACCCGCCTGATTAATGATGCCTTTATGGACGGGGCCCGTCACTACAGCATCAAACTCACCAACCATGTTCTTTTCACCCGCAAATCTTAGGGTTTCAACAACGTAGGCACTATTGGCTTCGTTCAATTTCCCACAATGCACGTCGGCCTCAAGGGTAAAAGGCACGATAGTTAGTGTACCTGCCTCTTGCGCCTTAGGCGGCTGGTTAGGTTGGTATGGGCGTAGCGTAATCGATAGCCCAAGCTTCTTGGCTCGAGACTTGAGCAATTCAGGATCAGCACAAACGACTAGCTCAGCAGGCCAAGCCTGCTGAGCTAGTTGTATCACTAAATCGGGGCCTATCCCCGCCGGTTCACCCGGCGTGATGGCAATTCGTTTAGTTGACAATAGTATTAACCTCGGTTCGTTTCTGGCTCAAAAATATCGATAAATGCTTCAGCGCGCATCTCATCTAGCCAGTTTTGTAACTCTTCATTAAATTTACGACGATAGATCAGCTGGTGAGCGCGATTCGTATTAAATTTATCGGTTGCGTCTGTTGTGCGTCTTTCTTCTAGTTGAACAATATGCCAGCCGTGAGTTGAACGGAACGGTTCACTGTAGCCACCAATTTCAAGACTGTTTAACTCTTGGGCGAATGCTGGAACATAGATGTTTGGATCGGCCCACCCCAATTCACCGCCTTTTGCAGCTGAACCTGGATCTTCAGAGTACTGGCGTGCTAAGTCTTCAAACTTGGCCTCACCCGATTTAACTTGAGTTAGGAATCTATCCATCATGCTCTTAGCGCGTTCTTCCGAAAGAATTGGAGATGGCTTAAGTAGAATATGGCGAGACTTAACTTCTTTCACTTCTTTGGTTTCTAGACCGCGAGCATCCATAACCTTGATGATATGAAAGCCTGATGCGCTCTTAATTGGGCCTATGATATCACCCGTCTTTGCATCAGTGACCACTTCAGCAAATAAAGTTGGCATCTCGTTGATGTTCATGTAGTCCCAAATACCACCTTCTAATGCTTTAGGGCCTGAAGAGGCGGCAATAGCGATACTTCTAAAGTCATCACCATCTTTTAGTCGTTTCATGACGACTGCGGCGCGTTTACTCGCTGCTTCTAGCTGCTGACTGTTAGCGTCGCTCGGCACATCAATAAGGATATGGCCAATTTGGAACTCAACTTCTTTAAGACCTTGCTCGTTGATGAGTTTTACAAGGCTATTGATCTCCTGCGGAGAGACCTGAATACGGCGTTGGACCTGAATACGTTGAATTTCGCCTAAGGTGATCTCTTCACGCAGTTGCTCACGGTATTGAGCAAATGTGGTCCCTTCACTTTCGATTTGCGCCTTCATTTGCGCAACCGTCATTTTCTGTTCTTTTGCTATATTTTCAATCGTTTGATCTAACTGTAAGTCACCAATGTGCAGGCCAATTCTATCAGCCATCTGTAACTGAAGACGGGTTAGGATTAAACGCTCAATAACCTGAGTGCGCAGTGCTGTATCAGATGGTAATTTTTGACCCGCATTGGCAGCATTTGCCCTGATGGTCTTTACCATACCCGTCACTTCACTTTCTAAAATGATCCCTTCATTTATTTGCACTGTGACACGGTCGAGAGGTTCTGGCGCAGCGTGAATTGTCTGGCTCATTGCCAATGTTATAAGAGCAAAAATCAATTGGTTACAGCGTTTCATCCACTAAAATCCTTGGCATTTATTGAGTGTCATTTACGGCAAATACTCACCGGGTTAATGATTCTTTAGTTCTGCTTTGACTGCATGTCGTCAGCTAGGTTCAGCATTTATTTACGTTATTTATTTGCTAATTCTTCAAATAAAGCGGTTTTCGATAGTTAAATAGGCCGTCATCTAACATATCTGATACCCCTAATGGGCCAGAACCACCGAGTCCTTTGATGATAAAGTTCAGGTAGATCCCACTTTCAAATAGCTCTCGAGTATCCTGTACCGGATTATCTTCGTCAATATAATTGGTCTTGATGCGGTAATGATAACTCAAACGCACTGCCCAGCAACATGATTCATATTGAAAACCGGTATAGGTTTCTACAGCTCTGCTTTCATTGAGATCGTAATACCAGTTACCCACTAAATAGAGACTGTCGTTAATCGGCCAGGCTCCACGGAAACCCAGCTGCTTAATATCGACAGACTCATTGGTGTTAGTGTTCAGTAGATCGGGTACGTAGCGGTAGCTTGCTTGCAACAGCTTGTTGGTACCAGGGCGGTAGTCAACGGTGACTTCGCTCTTCTTATTTTCACTCTCTTTAGCGTCGTACTGAATAGAGCCACTTAAAAACCAGTCGGCGTAGAGTTGGGTGCTCAGCTCGGCTGCAATGGCTGAGTTGGACGTTCCCTCTTGAGTGAAGGTATCGTTACTACCCGGGATGTCGTTAATACCTACACGGCTGTCTTCTAGGTAAATAATTTGTCCGAGACTGAATTTAAAGACTTCGCGGTTTTGTTCGTTAAACAGCTTAGTGGTTAAGCCGAGCGTAAACTGGTTGGCATCGGCGATGCGATCTAAACCTGAAAAGCGACGATCTCTAAATAGACCGTTGTAATCCTCTTGCAACGGTGCGGTATCGTAAATCCCGATATCAGATTGATCTTGGTAGCCAACATAAAGGTATTGGAACTGCGGCTCTAATGTTTGGCGATAGTTAGTATCGAAGTAATCCGTAAAGCGCTCAAAGTTCACCTGACCATGAATACGAACTTCTGGCAGTGTTCGGTTAACTCGGTCGCGAAGTTCTGAATCAGAGAGATCTGACCTGTCATCCTGCCAATAGTTAGTTTGCAGTAGCTTGACTTCACTGGTTAGTGAGCCCGCTGGACCATGAATTGGGTAAGAGATGCTTGGCTCAAGGTGCACACGAGTCGCAGCTGAATATTCTCTATCTTGATGCTCGAAATTAGTCGCTTCACTATAAAGCTTAAAGTCTAAGCCATGCCAATAGCTTGGTGCACGGTAGTTAAAGGTAACTTGCGGCATCACCTGATAAGGTTTTTCCTCTTCACCCAGCACTTTAATATCTTGAACTCGCGCACTGAAATCCCAGTTTTGTTCAAAATAAGCAATCTCACCAATGCGGTTTAATTGGTTATCGGTGGCGCGCTGAACGTCAGAGTTTAAGTCGTTAAAATAGTTGTTATCCGATACTTCGGTATAATTAGCCAGTACGCGCCAGTTTTCATTAATCGCGCCGCTATGATCCCAGTGATACAGGTATCTATCAGGGCTATTATCTAGCTTATTATCGTTGGCTAGATATTCGAAATTTAACTGACCATGCTGTTTCTCGCCAGCTAAATACCTAAACTCTGTCTTGGTAAATAGTCCACGAGCAGACATGTAATTTGGCGTAAAAGTTAAGTCGTATTCTGGTGCGATATTCCAGTAATAAGGCGTCGCCACTTCAACACCGTTGGTAGTACTGGTGCTAAATGTTGGGAATAAAAAGCCTGATTTACGCTTATCAGATACCGGGATGGTCATGTAGGGGACATACATCACAGGGATACCTGCAATCTTAATCTTAGCGTCCCAGATCTCGCCCCACTCTTCAGAGCTATCAATCTTGATGCGATCGGCTTCTAGCAGCCAGGCTGGATCTTTACCTGGGCAAGTCGTGAAGTTAGTACCAGACAGCAATAGGTTGTTATCTGTAGTGATCTCAAGCTTTTCGGCATCGCCGTGAATTTGTTGCCCGGTAAGCCAATATTGCGCGCCACTCAATACGGCACTGTTACTGCGCATCTTCGCGACTAACGAGTCGGCGGTGACAGTAAACATAGAGTCTTGAAAAACTAAATTACCATTGGCATGAAGTTCTTCAGTTTGCTGATTCAAAATCGCTTCATCGGCAGCGATATTACGGCCGCCCTGACTGAAGTTTACATCACCATTGAAAGTTGCTTCTTTACCCATCTGGGCTGAAGAACTATCAGAGCTAATATAGATCCGCGCTAAGTCGGCTGGATTATTGATATCGTAAAGCGGTACATACGGCTTTACCGGAGGTTCAACTACGCACTGCGACGCAAGTGGCGTCACAGTTTCGGGTTCGTCTGCTAAGACTAATTGGGGAAGCAGGCTCAAGGCCAGAAAATAACGGATCTGCATCTTAGGTCAATTAATTATGATTTCTTAGTCTGGACGGTGAAAGAGGAGAAAAGTTGACCCTTTTCTGGGCAACTCAGCCAAATAATTTTTTTCAATTGCTTAGCTGATTCCATTTTGTCGTTATAATAAAGCAATTTCTTCTTAAGAGCCATGAGGTGCCCTTGTCAGATCCTAGATTTCTTCAGTTAAATGCATGGCTAAACCAGTATTTTAAGGTAAAAGTTTCCCCAAAGCTGATATCCGGCGATGCAAGTTTTAGACGATACTTCAGAGTTATCATCGATAACATCTCTTATATTGTAGTCGATTCACCACCTAACCTTATCGAGATCACCCCCTTTATTCAATTAGCTGACAGTTATTCGAAGCAGGGGATTGCCGTACCCGAAGTGATCGCCAGCGATAAAGCGCAAGGCTTTATGCTATTAAGCGATCTTGGCGATGTGCAGCTGTTATCTGTACTGGCTAAAGGCACTTTGCAGCAATACTATTCTCAAGCATTAGTGCTACTTAATGACATTGCAAGAGTGACTCGGACAGAATCTGCTGCTCTAGCTCAATACGATGCCGCTTTTGTTGTGCGAGAACTGGCGATTTTTACTGAGTGGTTAGCACTGCATCATCTGGGGCTAGATGTTGATGAGGTTAAAGCGAACACTGATGACGCCTTTAAGATATTAGTCGATAATGCGTTGGCTCAGCCACAAGTCGGCATGCACCGTGATTACCACAGTCGTAATTTAATGCTGCAAGGTGGCGAGTTAAAAGTCATCGATTTCCAAGATGCCGTGATCGGGCCTGTGACCTATGATGCGGTTTCACTATTGAGAGATTGCTACATTCGTTGGCCGGATAGCGATATTGAATCGCTAATGCAACGGCATTATGACCAGTGTGTTAGCGGTGGTCTAATTGATGCTGAGGTTAAGTTTGAGCAGTATCGACGTTGGTTTGATTTGATGGGGATCCAAAGACACCTTAAGGCCGCAGGTATTTTTGCAAGGCTTAACTATCGTGATGGCAAGCCTGCCTATATGGCTGATATTCCACTTACCCTCGAGTATATTCGGGATATTGCCGGACGTTATAACGAGCTTCAGGTACTGGGTGGTTGGATAGGTGAGGTGATCATTCCTGCGGTTAAGGCTAAGAGTAAAGGGCGGTAAATGAAAGCGATGATTTTAGCGGCTGGACGTGGAGAACGCTTACGGCCATTAACAGATACTGTTCCTAAGCCTCTAATTGAGGTGGCAGGTAAACCCTTGATTGTCTATCACATAGAAAAGCTAGCAGCTGCAGGCTTCTCTGAAATAGTCATTAATCATGCTTGGCTTGGTCATAAGTTGGTTGAGCGACTCGGTGATGGCAGTCAATGGCAGGTCAGTATCCAATACAGCGAGGAAACATCGGCCTTAGAGACTGGCGGCGGCATTAGGCAGGCGCTGAATTTGTTAGGCAATGCCCCATTTTTAGTGATCAATGGCGATATATTTATCGACGAATTGCCAACGATTAATACACTGGAGCCGGGGAAACTGGCTCACCTCTGGTTAGTGGATAACCCACAGCATCACCTTAAGGGAGATTTTACACTGCAGGGGGGCGATGTGAGTGATGTTGGGGAGTCTAGATTGACCTTCTCGGGCATGGGGATTTATCATCCTGCTCTATTTCAAGATACGCCAGAAGGCGCGTTCGCACTGGCACCTTTGCTGCGCGAAGCCATGGGAAGTAGACAGGTCAGTGGTGGCCATTTTAATCAGTATTGGTGTGATGTAGGCACGATTGAGCGACTCGCACAAATTGAAAAACGTGAAATAAAAAAGGTTAGATAATGCGTATTTGGGGTAAAGTTTTTGGCTTCATTATTGGGTATATGGCTGGTCGTTTAGGCGGCGCTATTTTTGGCCTTTGGTTAGGGCATATGTATGACCGAAGACAAAGTCAAAAAGCAGGTCTCGGTGGCGGTGGTAAACGTCAGGCTCTATTTTTTAATACCACGTTTGCAGTGATGGGGCATGTCGCTAAAGCATCGGGTCACGTGACTCAAAACGACATTCGCATGGCGAGCTCGTTAATGGATCAGCTTAACTTAAGCGGTCAAATGAGGGCCGATGCACAGGCGGCATTTCGTGAAGGCAAAGAGGCTGACTTTGATCTTAATGCTTGTCTTAAAACCTTTAGACTTATTTCGATGGGGCGTAAAGAAGTACTGCAGATGTTTTTGGAGATCCAAATTCAGACGGCGCTTGCAGACGCGCAGCTTGATAAAGAAGAACTTTCCATCTTATCTGTTGTTGCAAAGGAGCTAGGTTTTAGCCAAAAGCAACTCGATGACTTATTGGCACGTTGGCAGGCAGAATTTAACTTCCACCGCAGTGGTGGGGCGGGTAATCAGACCTCAATAAAAGATGCTTATGACTTACTCGGTGTGGCAGAGTCCATGTCTGATCAAGATATCAAAAGGGCTTACAGAAAGTTGATGAATGAGCATCATCCCGATAAGTTAGTTGCTAAGGGATTGCCGGCCGAGATGATGGAGCTTGCCAAAACAAAAGCACAAGATATTCAAGCGGCTTATGATAGAGTTAAAGGTGATCGAGGCATGCGTTAGTTATATAAATAACAAAAGTATAGGGACATATAATGAAAAGAAGTTTAGCTATATTACTGGGTTCGTTTTGTGCATTACCTGCTACGGCTGAAGTTTATGTCGCACCTTTCGGGGGCTACAGTTTCGGTGCTAGCGAGTTTGATATTGCCAGCACCGAATCGGACGAAGCGGGGAAGGTCAAAATAGCCGAGTCGCAAAACTATGGTGTCATGCTGGGCTTTACCACGAAAGATCCCGGTAATGTCTACCTGCTTTATAGCCACCAATCGACAGATTTAAAAACCGGCGATAACTTCAGTCCTAATGTGATTACCTCTATGGATGTGGATTATTTCCATGTGGGTGGCAGTCTTTATTTCCCTATGCAAAGTGTTAAGCCCTATGTCACTACCAGTCTAGGCTTAACTAATATGCGACCTGGCGGTTCTTATTCAAATGAAACCCGTTTTTCTGTGGCGCTGGGTGGCGGTGTTGAATACCAAGCGACTGAGGCATTTTCACTGTTTGCTGAAGTCAAAGGTTATGCGACCTTTATCAATGCTGATAACGCCTTGTTTTGTGGTAATGACGGCTGTCTGTGGAATATCCAGTCGGACATCATGTGGCAGGGGCAAGCCAATATTGGCGCCAGCTTTAAGTTCTAATTTGTCGTTTATAGAAGGACTTTTATAAAAGCCATTTAGTGTCGTTAATTTATAACAAGGGCTGTTTTAGATGAAAGTAGTGGTACTGGATGGATATACGCTGAATCCTGGCGATCTTAGCTGGCAAGCTTTAGCACTGTTTGGCGAGTTCACTTGCTATGATCGCAGTGCACCTAGTGAGGTGGTCGCACGAAGTTTGGATGCTGAAATTATTTTTACCAATAAGACCCAGCTCGATGAAACGACACTAAAGCAGCTACCTAAGCTTAAATATATCGGTATCCTCGCAACTGGCACCAATGTCGTCGATCTAATCGCGGCCAAAGCGCTTGGCATTGTGGTTACTAATGTGCCGGGATATGGGCCCGATGCGGTTGCACAGATGGTATTTGCGCATATCCTCCATGCCACGCAGCAGGTGGCTTTGCACTCAGATGCGGTAAAGCGTGGGCAGTGGAGTGAGTCTAAAGATTTCTGTTTTACTCTTATGCCACTGCAATCACTTAAAGGTAAGACGCTTGGATTAGTTGGCTTTGGTGATATCGGTAAAGCAGTAGCTCAGATCGCGTTGGCTTTTGGTATGAAGGTCATCGTCAATACGCGAAACCCGCAAGTTAAACTACCTGAAAACTGTCATTGGGTTGAACAAGCTACGTTATTTAAACAGGCTGATATCGTTTCCTTGCACTGCCCACTCACCGCAGCGACAGAAAATCTGGTTAACCCGCAAGTTCTTAGCATGATGAAACCTAGTGCAATATTAATTAATACAGCCCGAGGCGGACTCATCGATGAAGCTGCATTGGCGGCGGCATTGGAGCAAGGGCTGTTAGCGTTTGCTGGCGTTGATGTATTGTCAACAGAGCCACCAAGTGCTGATAATCCGCTGCTTAGCGCCAAGAATATAAGCATTTCGCCCCATAATGCGTGGGCGACGATAGAAGCGCGGCAAAACTTATTGGATATCGCGATCGACAATTTAACGCGCTTTAGCCAAGGCCAAGTGAAAAACCGAGTTAATTGAACTCCTAAGTAACTTATTCGACATTTATTCGATTCAAGATAGGGTCTTATAACAAATAAGCCTCAAACTTAACGCTAAATCTGTTTAGCAAAAGTCTGAGGCTTTTTATTGGCAAGTTTATTTATAGGACGACATTAATCTTGCTGGCTGCGTTTAGGGCTTTCTCGACAGCCTTATCGATATTAATGTCTCTTGCAAGCACTACGCCTAAGCGCCTTCTTCCATCTATTTCCGGTTTAGCGAATAATCTAACTTGAGTGTTGGGCTCGACTAAGGCTTGGGCTACGCCAGAGAATTGAATATTGCTTGATTTTCCTTCAGCTAAAATAACGGCCGATGCACTAGGTCCGTGCTGGGCGATATTACTAATCGGCAGTCCTAAGATTGCGCGTACATGCAGAGCAAACTCGGAAAGATCTTGGCTAATGAGAGTCACCATGCCAGTGTCGTGTGGGCGAGGGGAGACCTCTGAGAAATAGACTTCATCGCCTTTGATAAATAGCTCGACACCGAATAAGCCATAACCGCCCAGCGCTTCAACGACCTTCTTGCCGATAGCTTGGGACTTGGCTAGTACGACATCAGACATCACTTGTGGCTGCCAAGATTCACGGTAATCACCATCTTCTTGACGATGACCTATGGCGTCACAGAAGTGAATACCATTTACCGCACTGATAGTCAGCAGGGTGATCTCATAGTCAAAGGCAATAAAGCCTTCAACAATGACGCGTCCTTTTCCCGCGCGGCCACCTTCTTGGGCATATTGCCATGCAGCAAGGATCTGCTCTTGAGTGCGAATGACACTCTGGCCTTTACCCGAAGAGCTCATCACAGGCTTTACGACACAAGGCAGGCCGATAGTGGCTACAGCATGGTTGAACTCCTGCAGTGTATCGCAGAAAAAGTAGGGCGAGGTTGGAATCGCTAGGGTCTCGGCTGCTAAGCGGCGTATGCCTTCTCGGTCCATGGTCAACTGAGTGGCTTTAGCGGTTGGCACGATATTGACGCCTTTAGCTTCCATCTCAACTAGCGTTTGAGTGGCTATTGCTTCGAGCTCAGGGATGACTAAATCGGGCTTTTCAAGCTCGATGAGCGCCTTTAACGCCTCGGCATCAAGCATATTGATCACATGTGAGCGGTGGGCGATTTGCATCGCAGGTGCATTTGGGTAGCGATCTACACCTATCACTTCAATGCCGTAGCGTTGAAGCTCAATTGCCACCTCTTTACCCAGTTCGCCACAGCCAAGCAACATGGCGCGCTTGGCGTTTGCACATAAAGCTGTACCTATCATTTTTACTGCCTTTTTGAAGATTGTAGGGAATTTTTATTTGTCGTAGAACTTAGGTTCTCAACATTTTTTAAAGCGCAAATAGCACCATCTTTATTATTCTGCCGTAGTGTAACGTGCGGCTTATCTATCAAGGTTAGATTCAACGGCATGTGTGCACGAGATCACTACTAGCACTAAATCGATAATCGCTAATATGCCGTTTTTAGTGAAAAAAAATGGATTTGTGCGGTCAATGTTGCCAATATGCTGCTAGAGTGTTTGCGCGGGCGAGTGCCGTAAATGAGAGTTTAAAAAGGAGTGCGCCGTGTTTTTAGATTATTTTGCATTAGGAATTATATTTTTCGTTGCGATTTTTCTCTTCTATGGAGTGATCGCGATTCATGATATCCCCTATGAAATCGCCAAGAAACGTAATCATCCCCAGCAAGATGCCTTACACATTGCTGGCTGGGTGAGCTTATTTACCTTGCATGCTATCTGGCCATTTTTGTGGATCTGGGCAACCCTTTATCGTGAGGATCGTGGCTGGGGTTTCCAAGAGGTCGTAGAGAAAGAGCAAGTACTGGAAAGCGAGGTAAAAGGATTGACTGAAAGTCTCAGAAAACTGGAGCAAAGGTTAGCGGAGATGGAAGCATCTCAAACTGGTCACTCTCAGAAAGCCTCTTCTCAAACAGACAAGGCGGAGGTGTAACATGGACTTACTACTCGTACTGACCTATACCGCTATCTGTATCGCTATCTTTAAAATCTTTAAGATCCCACTGACTAAGTGGACCGTACCGACCGCAATATTGGGCGGAATCTTTATCGTCGGCGCCTTGATCTTATTGATGAACTACAACCATCCCTACACGCCGTTTGCGAAAGAGTATTTTGTGACAACGCCGATTAACCCTGCCGTTAGAGGCGTTGTGGTGTCGGTGGAGGTCGAGCCGAATACGCCAATTAAGAAAGGCGATGTGCTGTTTAGAATCGACCCAACCCCTTTCCAAGCGATAGTGAAACAAAAGCGTGCGGCGTTAGTTGCGGCAGAGCTTGAAGTGCCGCAACTTGAAGCCGCGTGGGAAACTACAAAGGCTGCAGTGACGCGAGCTACGGCCGATAGGGATAGAACCAAGTCGGCATTTGAACGTTATGAGAAAGGCCGTAAACGCGGCGGAGTTAACTCACCATTTACAGAGCTAGAACTAGACAATAAACGCCAGTTTTACTTTGCATCAGAAGCCCAGCTGACTGCAGCAAATGCAGAAGAGTTAAGAATGCGTTTAGCCTATGAGTCTAATGTTGACGGAGTCAACACTAAGGTTGCAGGTATTCAAGGTGAGCTTGAAAAAGCGCAGTTCGATCTGGATCAAACTGTGGTCAAGGCTCCGGCTGATGGTATGGTAACGCAGATGGCGCTACGTCCGGGTATTGTGGCCGTGCCTATGCCGTTAAGACCTTTGTTGAGCTTTATTCCTGATGAAGAGCGTATGTTCGTCGGTGCATTTTGGCAAAATTCATTGCTTAGATTAAAAGAGGGTGATGAAGCGGAGATCATCCTCGATGCTGCGCCGGGTCAGGTCTTTAAAGGCAAAGTAGCTAAAGTTCTGCCTGCAATGGCGGAAGGTGAAATTCAGTCATCGGGTTCATTGATATCATCGCAACGAGTGATGAATCGCGGCCGTGCGTTGGTATTAATCAAGCTTGAAGATCATGAGGTTAAAACAGAGTTCCCTGCTGGTGTTTCGGGGCACGCCGCTATCTATACCGAGCACTTTGCCCATGTCTCTATCATGCGTAAAGTCCTCTTAAGAATGCAGGGCTGGCTTAACTACCTATTCCATTAATCTGTTTGGAATTGTGGCGCTAAATTGTGGCTTATGCAGACACAAATTGAGCGACAATTGATATAAAGGGACCTAGGCGTCCCTTTCTTTTTGGGAAAATTCGTACCCTTTTACTAATCGAGCTCTGCTCAGGGACTAACATGCAAGATATTCAAGATCTCACTGCAGTGCTGCGCTCGAACACTCCGATTGTCATCATAGAGACCTATGAGGAATATCGAGTGATAGAGTTACTTAGAAAAGTCTCCAACATCCTCTATCAACCGCTATTTAGCTGGAGCATTACTCAGGGCTTAATGCGTGTCGATGGCGGCATGGGACGACAGAAGTTTAACTGTGAACCTGGTGATATTCTTGGGCAGATCAAGTCGACAAAACAGCAAGGGATCTATGTATTGTGCGACTTCCACCCCTTCGTTGAGGACGCGCCGAAAAATGTGCGTTTGCTCAAGGAGATCGCCCTAGAATATGAAGCGCTGAAACATACAGTCGTGCTTGTTAGCCATGAGTTTACTATCCCGCCAGAGATCAAACGCTACTGTGCTCACTTTAGATTGTCTCTACCCGATACGGCTCAGCTGATGAATCTGGTCTATGAGCAGATCGATAAGGTGCGCAGCCAAGGCGTAATGCTCAATGTCGATGATAGTGCGGTGGCAAAGCTTGCTGAAAACCTGCGAGGAGTCACTTTTGATGATGCTAGGCGTCTTGCCCATAAGGCGATAGTCGATGATGGCGCTGTTACTCATTCAGATGTGGATAGTATTAACCGTGGCAAGTTTGACCTACTCGATATGCAAGGCGTGCTGCACTTTGAGTATGACAGCAGTGATTTCTCTCAAGTGGCGGGTTTACATAATCTCAAGCAGTGGCTGAGTCATAGAACGCCTTCATCACAGACACTGATGCTTGAGGATAAACCTAAAGGGATCTTGCTTTTAGGTGTGCAGGGCAGTGGTAAGAGTTTAGCAGCTAAGGCCGTCGCTGGGATGTGGCAAAGACCGTTGCTAAAGATGGATATGTCTGCGCTCTATAATAAATACATCGGCGAGACGGAGAAGAACCTGCGTAAGGCGTTGGAGCTTGCTGACCTGATGTCGCCTTGCGTGCTTTGGATAGATGAAATCGAAAAGGGGCTAAGCAGCGGCAGAAGTGACGATGGCACCTCAAAGCGCATCTTAGGTACCATTTTAACTTGGATGGCGGAGCGTAAGTCCGACGTATTTTTGGTGGCTACGGCCAATGACATCAGTGCGTTACCACCAGAGCTGATGCGCAAGGGGCGTATGGATGAAATTTTCTTTGTCGATCTACCTGATACCGAGATTCGTCAGGCTATCTTTCTTATTCATCTCCAGCGGCGTCAGCTGGATCCTATGCAGTTTGATTTAGCCCAGCTTGCTAAGGTGAGCCAGGGCTTCTCTGGCGCCGAGATTGAGCAGGCGGTGATCTCTGCCATTTATACGGCTAAGGCATCGGAACGTGAGGTGGATCAGAGTGCTTTGCTTGAAGAGCTGATGAAGACGCGTCCACTGTCAGTGGTGATGCGTGAAAAACTGCAAGCGATAAGGCAATGGGCTGAGGGGCGGACGGTTAATGCTCATCAATAGCTCGCAAAGCTCGAATGACGGTGTTCTCTACAAGTATTTAGTGTTGAACCGAACGAGTGGTGTTCGGTTCATTATAGGGGAAATTATTTCTCTGTTTTAGGGGGAAACTGGGCTAGGATTTTAGCAACGGTGGCATTGGTTTCTTGTGCTTTGGCTTCTCCGCCCTCATCGAAGGTAAACTTGTCTGTACCGCGCCAGATCAGTTGGTTAGTTTTTGGGTCGATAATATCAATCTGTATGGTTTGAATTTTGGCAGTATTGCTGCCGACTGGCACATCTACACTGGTGCCGATACTCGCGCCACCAGAACTGCCCCATGTGCCTGTACCTAAGCCGATTGAAAAGCCTGAGTCTTTGGGTTTGTCATCAATTCTAAAACCATAACCCACATAAAAATCTGCTGCTTGAGTCTCAGGAATAAAACCCTGACTCGTAAGCGAATTGCTTATGGCTTGTTTAATTCTGTTAGCGCTCAGTGGATCGCTATTATCTGGTGGCGGCAGCTGCGAAAAGCTCTTTAAATTAGCAAAGTTATAATCAAGGTCGTAATCATTCTTTGGTGTAGAGCTACATGCTACGAGCAAAAAGAACGGGATAATTAACAGAGAACATAGGTAACTTGGTTTTTGTCGTTGCATCATTGAGTGACCTCTTATGAGTTGGCAAGGGGTTGATAGTTTTCTTATCGCTAAAACAGGGGGCTTTAATGACTGTATTTATTTTAGCCATTCATTGTCAAGATAGTATATGGTTAAGGGATGGAGCAGTTAGAGTTTTTTGAAATCCCCAGCCCCTGTATCGGAGTGTGTCAGAGCGACGCTAGAGGCTATTGCAAAGGGTGTTTGCGTAATCGAAACGAGCGCTTTAATTGGCTCGAGTTTTCCGATGCGCAAAAATATGATGTGATTCGTTTATGTAAGCAGCGTAAACGGAGGCGCCAGCTTGCACTGTTAAGGGCCCAAAAAGCCCAAATACTTGACGAAAGAGCAAAAGTGAACGCCAGTCTTGATTTTGACAATGCGCCAGCAATTGAGCCTGGCGATGATATCGACAATTTTAGACTTGATTAGCCGCAGGCCAGTATAAGGTAAATTGGGTAAAGCCTGGACGGCTTTGTAGGCTCACTTCACCGTGATGCCTGTCCATAATCCGCTTGATTATTGCTAAGCCTAAACCGTGTCCTTTATTGCCGTTTTTACTACTTGCGCTACGGTAGAAAGGCTCAAAGATCTTACTCTGATCTTCCTCTAAAATCCCCTCGCCATCATCGGTAACGGATAGACGCACACCATCACTGTCTTGAGAGATCTTAACGATAATATCGTCAGTTGAAAATCGCTGCGCGTTAGTGACGAGGTTTTGCAGTGCACGCTCAACTAATGATGGTTCTGCAATCAAATATATCGTCTCTTCAGGGACATCGAGAATGATTGGCGTCGGATGGTGGCTCTGTAATCGCCGGATTGTCTGCGCCACTAGGCCGTTTAAATCGCAACGTTCAAAGTTGAGCGACTCTCGCTGGGTCTCAAGACTGGCATAGGTAAGCAGCTCTTGCAGAAGATTTTCCATCTCTTTGATATCAAGCTGCATCTCATCTAAGAAGCGTTGACGTTTAGCGACATCGGACTCTGGTAGGCAGTATTGAGGCAGCAAGGCTAAGGCAAATTTAAGGCGAGCTAATGGCGTGCGGATCTCATGAGAAACCGCGTTAGAGAGATGTTTCTGGTTTTCGATAAGCGCACTAATATGAGCGGCCATATCGTTAAAGGTATTTGCTAGTGGTAATACTTGAGAGCGCTTGGTTAACTGGATCCGTGTGTTCCAGTTGGCTTGGCCAAACTCTTTGGTGGCCTTGCGCAAGGTTTTTAGATCTTTCGACAGTGGCCAGACCCAAATGAGTGCGATAAAAGCCAATAATAGATAGAAGAAAATATTGTAGATATTTCGCAAGCTGGCTACAGGGTCGATTGCGATAGGTCCGGCCATTAAGACTTGTTCACCCACAGCCACAAAATGAAACTCGTGATTGATGTCATAAGGGGTCGCAATCACTTTATCTGGGCCTAAAAGTTGCTCGCTAGAAAATGCCACTTGGTCAGAGTCGAGTAAAGTCAGGGGAAAATCAGGGTTGGCTTCGATAGCGTCTAGCATCGTTTGCCGCTCTGCTGGTGGCAGAGTTGCTAATACTTGCGCCAGAGCGACTAAAGGTGCATCGAGTGCACCTTTTTCGTCTACGTTGTTTTGCCATAAATTATCGAGTGTCCAGCCTATACCGAGAAAACCGAGGCTGAGCAGAAGATAAAGGCTAATAAAAAGACGTTTCATCTTAACCGGTTAGCAGAATTAATTATTCCATGCTTCAGGGGCAAACAGATAACCTTGACCCCAGACAGTCTTAATCCTAAAGGGGGTTTCAATATTATCGCCCAACTTCTTTCTTAGGCGTGATATACGCACATCGATCTTTCTATCTTTACCATCAAAATCAATATTGAGCAGGTATTGATAGATATATTGGCGACTCATTACTTGGCCTGCTTGTGATGCTAATAACCAAAGTAGCTCAAATTCATGACTGGTCAGGTCCACTTCGGTTTCACCTAAGCGGATCGCTTGAGTATGGGGATCGATGCTTAGTTTACCAAAGCTTAGGCAGTGAGATTCAACTTGCGCAGGTTTAGCTTGGCGACGCAGTAAATTATTAATACGTGCAACCAGCAGAGATGGGTCTACAGGCTTAACCACATAATCGTCAGCACCAAGCTCAAGTCCTTTAATTTGATCTTCATTTGAGCCTAAGGCGCTCATTAGCAAGATCGGACCTGCAAAGTAATCGGGCAGCTTCTCGCATAGGGTTAAGCCATCCATGCCTGGAAGCATGATATCGAGCAAAATAATATCAGGTTTATAGTTAATTAGGCGGGTCAGTACCGTGTCGCCTCTACGCTCTACTTCGACATGCATGCCATGCGACTTTAAGAAATCGACAATCAAATTGGCTAAACGAATATCATCTTCGACTAATAATACTCTATGCGTAGATTGAGAGTTGGTCATTAGAATAAACTCCATGGGTTTCGATATCGTCGCCTAACTTGAGGCGAAGAGGCTGGTGTAACTTTCAATTTTACACCTGCTAGTGTCTCGTGTGTATCTTTGTCTATCATTACAAACTGAATATCTCGATCAGAGCTAATATTGATGGTCAAAGAGTGAATGTCTGGTGAAGGAGAACACCATTTCTTTAGGTTTTTGTAATCAGAAATGATGCAGATTGTTTGTTTGGTTAACATTGGCCATTCTAAGGTGACTTCAATGTCGCAGGACTGTGCATTCTCTGATGTGATGCAGAGCTCAGGAGAAAGCTTAAGATCTGGCGCCGGTTCTTCAGTGCTATCAATTGCCGCAGCTGTTGCGCTCATGAGCGAGCCCAAAAGCAAACAGGACAATATTAGTTTGAATTTTGAAAACACTCGAATTAAAACCTATACGCTGCGCCTACAAAATAGGTCGTAGTGTAATCTTTATCAACAAGAGGACTGTCGACAATTTCGTCGGCGATGTCAGTGTAACGAGCAACTAAGAGTAAATTCCAGTTTTCAGTGAGTAAATACTGACCCGTAAACTCTATGCTCTTATTCAATGCAGACTCCGCTTGATATTTTTGATTCCAGTAGAGGCTCTCACTCGGCCTTACACCGTAGTAGTAATCGACGACCTCTTCACTCTTCCAGTCTAATACGGCAGCAAATTCAAAATTCCATCTGTCTAAAGGAATGTTGTAGAACCATTTCAATTTAGACTCAAGGCCACCATGAACGTCTAAAATATCATGAGCGACGCTGGCATGCACTATACCAAATCGGGTGTAAATAAAAGCCTCGGCTCCGCCAAGATATGTAAAGTTTCGATTTTCCAGTTCGCCGATAACGGGTTCTGGAGTCGCTCTGTCACTAAAGGTCGAGATCGCAGGTGAAACAGCACGCTGATTGCTGCTACCACTGAATAGGAAGATATTCGACGGATCCCAACGATAGAAGAAGGCACTGTCACTGCTAAAGGTAGTGATTAGGTTGACTGTGTAGTTTTCCCCTTCGGCCAAGGTGTAACCGATATTACCATTATCGAAGAACCAGCTGTCGCCATAGTAAGCTATGGTTGGCACGATATACAGGGGGATATCTTTGTAACCTTTTAACGGGTTTGACTTATTGCCATAGCCAAGGGCAAGGCCAAGATCCCAACGACCGACTTCAATACAGTCTGTATTGTTATCACAAGCTGTTGGGGGGGCAGCGAAAGCGGCACCCGAATATAAGCTGACTGTAAGCAGAAGTGCTAATAAGTATGGCATCTAAAACATTGACTCTTGATTACAAAATTAACAAATGAAGCTATAGGGTATCATTTATTCCGAGGTGCGGCATGGAGGATAAGATACTTGTTGCAAACTGATACAGGTTGAAAAGTAATCAGCTAGACAGGGGTATTAATATCGATTGAACAGTAGTGTTAAACGGTGCTTCATGCTTAACTGTTGACATATAAGTAATTTTGTCGAAAGTTAGTTGTTCATCAGTGAGATAGAAAAAAGGAGTTTGTGGTGATCGCAGACCGGATCCCGTTAGATAAGGGGAAAACTATTTTGGTAGATATTGATATTCGTCACAGTCATGATGCCGATATTGATGGTATTTGCCGGCTCTACAGCCAACAAAGTTGTTATGCAGGTACTCTACAGCACCCCTTTCCATCGTTACATTCATGGCAAAAACGTCTGCTGGATCTGCCAGATAACTGCTATAGCCTTATTGCAGTGAGAGACGGAGACATCGTTGGTCAAATAGGGATGGAGGTGTTTAATAATCCTCGGCGTAAACACGTAGCTAATATCGGTATGGCTGTAGATGAAGCCTATCGAGGAATTGGAATCGCCTCTGCAATGCTTGAAGCCATGATATCACTTGCACAAAATTGGCTTGCAGTAAGACGAATAGAACTTGAAGTCTACACCGATAATCACTTAGCAATTAGTCTCTATAAAAAACATGGCTTCGTGATTGAGGGCGAAATGCGTGAATATGCTTTTCGTAATGGAGAGTATATAGACGCATTTCTGATGGCAAATGTCAGAGATTAACTGTTTTTCTCTGGAGTCTTAGCTAGCACAAATTGAGTGGCTTGCTCATCTAGACTGCGCTTAGATAGGTAACTGGTTCCCTTGCTGTGTTTGATTAAGAAACCTCGCTCTGTGGAGGTGATGCTACTGATATCTTGCCACAAAATAGTGCCTTGAACGTAGAAGGAGTCATTAGTAATACCTGACTCGTCTATGGTTAGGGTCACTTCGTTGTTAGCGGCCTTACTCATCATTTGGCGCATCAGCCACCACGGCTTTCTAAAGTAGACATTTAGGGCTTCGAGTGCGCCTAGGGCGATGATGAACCAAGAGGCATAACCATTGATATTGGTTAGCATTAAGGCGGTACCCACTATCGTGAAGATAATGGCCTTGCGGTACGCGCGTATGGATGTGTCGACCACAACAGACTCATCGTAGCACTCACTAAAATGGCTTTTATCTAATGTGTATTGAGTGGTGTAGCTATATTGTTCGTTCATTAGTTCTCATTATTACTGCAAGGGCTTGCGAGTGAATATCGGTATAAGTGCGGCTGATTATAGTGCTTAGTTTGCTGATAGTCGCTTAACTTGAGCTTAAATAGCATTAATTAGATTTTATATATAAGGATTGAGTATGACTAAGATCCCTACTGATTACGTTAATTATAAATCCACACCGGTATTTGAAAAAGATAATGTGCCCAAGATGTTTCTTCATCTGCATAACACTAAGGCTGGCGTCTACGGTCAAATTCAGGTGTTAAGCGGAGCGCTTAAGTTCTACGGGTTCAGAGATAGGCGAGGTGAGGTGGAGCAAGAGCTCATTCTCAAGGCCGGCGATACAGGGGTGTCACCTCCTCAGTATTGGCACAAGGTGGAGTTTCTCACCGATGATACACAATTTAGAGTCGATTTTTGGGCGCAACAGAGCTCAGATATTGTTGTTCAAAACCTATCTGAGCGTGATTGAAGCCTTCAATTATTACGACTTTATTGGGAGAAAGTTGGGGGAATTAGTGCAGGTGGGGCTTGATCGCTAAGATATCGCATTTAAGTTCATCGACGAGTACTGATGATGTGTGACCTTTTAACTCACCGATTACCCCATGGTGCTCACCGGCTCCAATAACCAAAAGATTGGCATTACATTGGTTTGCTACCGTGGGGATGACATGATCCGGTAACCCTTGCTCAAGGTGCAGGTGATCATCTGCTAGATGGTAGCTTTTAGCGCTGTTGACTAAGCGGTCCCAATGTTGCTTTTTTTGCTCTTCATCTGAGCTTTGGTGACTCACTTTAGTGACCGACATACTCCAGTTTTCCAACTGATAACAGTTAAGTAGGTGAATGTCATTGTCCAATAGAGATGCGAGTTGTTGGCTATCATCGATTAGGCACTGGTTTAATTCCTTGTGTTCGGTATTGGAGTCAGCAGTTTCTAAGGCTGTGAGGATATGCCCTTGAGGTCGCCAGCTTTTATTGCCCACAATCATAATGGGTTGCTCGCAATCACGCAGAAGATGGGCTTCACCACGAGGGATAAATTCACTCAAGATTGCATTGTGATGTTTATTGTTAATGATGACTAAATCGTAGTCGCCACTCTGTGTTTCATTGAGGAGCGCGACATGATCTTTGAGGTTATTGATGCTTTTTATCTCTACCTCTACGCCTTGACGTTGGTACTTGGCTAAAAGTTTTTTTACAAAAAGCATAGGGTCAAGGGCGTTATTTGGAATTAGCCCTATTTTGCTTAATAGGTTGCTGTAGGGGCGATCGATTTTTAATGCTGTGACTTTAGAGTTGGTTTTTTTTGCAAGCTGTAACGCCTTGTTTAGTGCAAATTGTGCCGGTGAGTCATTATCTATCACCGTTAATGTATGGTGGTACGCAATCATAGGGAGGTACTCCGTCAGCCTTACACTCCCTTGCGATCATCGCTTGTCCGTAATCCTGTAAATTTAGCCCAAAACCCGGTAAAAACACGGGTTTGCTAATACTAAATCACACTTAAAGCAAGGTTTGTAAGCGCATTCTGATCTACATAATCATAAGTTATTGATTTAGCCCGCTCCCGTGAAGCTCTCATTCAAACTATTTCAATGAATTTTTTCAATCAAATACGCCTACTATTGTTGTTAACAAATTCTAACCTGACATTAATACCAATCAGTATAAGAAGTTGATCTACTCGGAGCGTTTTTTGGCAAACTAATTCAAGGCGAATAGCTGAAAGAATGGTTATTCCCTTATGAGGCTGTTCAACGCAGAAGAAGGCTGCCAAAAACGCTCCAGAATGGCGAGTTTTAGCGGTTCTGATGCAGTGTTAACGAGCTTAACCGTAGAACAACTATGCTCTTCACTCGTTGCAAACCACATGGATGTGGTGAATGTCATTAATGCAGGAGCAATTAATGACCTCGCCTCAAAATCGCTAAACTCTCGCTGAGCGACCAAATCTTTATACTGATTGGTATAATCTATAGCTTGGGTATGGCTTTATGCGTAGGGAAAGGGCGATACAGGGAGGTGCAGAATGCAATCAAGAATAGATAACTCGCAAAGTGATGCTGTGGGCTCTAGTGGCCAGTTTTGGCAAAATTAACCATCCCCTGTCTCCGACAAGGTTTCTATTTAGGCAAAAATAAGAGGCCGCTCGGCAACCGATAAACCTTTTCTCGTAGGATTTGCATTCTATATCGGCTTATTCTCGCTCGCTATCTGGTTGAGTTGAATCCGACTATTCAATGCACGCTAGTTAGCCCCTAGGTTTACTTTCATCATCTTCAACAGAGGTTGGCCTTGGACAATACTTCACTGCTTACATAGGGAGATACCGAGTCGCTGGATAAGAAAAATGAGTTGATCAGGCTCATCGACTTACAGCATTCGCTATTGATTAAAGGTTATATTTATCCAAGCTCTGTTTGCCCGCTTATAGTACACCGCGGTGACTACTCATAACGATTGCGCATTGTCGGGATATCAGTGAGATATTCGACAAACTCAACTTCGTAGCCATCGGGATCGATGAAGTACACATTACGACGATAGGGCTCTTCTGCACCAGCTTTATCTACCGGGTAGCCGCTAGCTTTGAGGCGCTCAATTACCCCATCAAGATCATCGGTGACATAAGCAAAGTGGGCTAAACCCACTTGGTGCCCGCTTAAGTCGCGGTTATCTTCATTACCGTCATCATTAAATGTTAGGTATTGATAATCATCGCCAAAGTGAACCCAGTTACGCTCTACGCCATGCCAGCTAGATTTGCCGCCTCCGCGTATTTGCCAATGTGGAAATATTGCTTGGTAAAACTCCAAGGTCGTTGGAATATCTCTAACCACTAAATTTAAATGCTCTAAACGCATCATAATTGACTCCTTGTATTATTGTCCTAAATTGACTTACGGTTACATGGCGTAACTGTATTCTCGCTGTTCGGGTCGATAATTTGTTTTGTGACTACATGCCGTAGCTATACTCCTGCTGTTTTGGAAAAGGTTGGTTTTGGTGCTGATAACGGATCGTTTTTAAGGCTTCACTGTATTGCTCTAGCATATGCAAACTGTAGTCTATACGCTCTCGTAAATGTAACTCTCGCTCATCATCTGGCTTATCATGGTTAAGCACCTGCTCGACATTTCGAATGATTAAGTGATCGGGTATTGCTACAAGCTTATTGTTCTTTAAGGCATTCATTCTCAATTCTGCGATGGGATAGGCGCCGCTGATCCCGCTGACAACGGCCACTAAAAGTGCTGGTTTATGGGCGGTATCTTGCTTGTCACACATCAACAAAAAGTTCTTCATTAATGGCGAAGCCATACCGCCCCATTCAGGTGTGATTAATACTAAGGCATCAGCCTTATTTATTTGCTGAGAAATGATAGGCCAGCGACTACCTGCGGCAGATTTGGTTTCCGCTGAACCATCCCAAAAGGGTAAGTTGTACTGGTAAAGCTCGATGTGATTAACCTTGCTAAAACCCTCGACTCGTTCGTTAAGATAACGCGCAACTTTTGCACTTTGTGACTGGCTTCTCTGGCTGGCACTTACGATGACTAATTCCATTTAAGTAAACCTTTTTGTTTATTTAAGCTTTAGGTAAAGTAATCGCCTTACAAAACAAAGTAAAGAAAAAAGTTTACTTAAGTCTCGGTTTAGCAATAATGGTTCGGTGGCCAATGAGCTAAGCTGTAGGAAATTAAATGAAAACCAGCGATAAGATTTTGCAGATGTTAAAAACTCAAGGCGAGTTAAGCGCCAAAGTGATTGCCAGTGAGTTAGGGCTAACTACGATGGGCGTGCGTCAGCATCTACAAAGCCTCGAAGAAAGTCGCGATGTGATTTTTGAAGATAGAAAGGCGATTCGGGGACGACCTACGCGTTTTTGGGCACTGACGCCGCAAAGTAATAGCCACTTTTCAGATAGGCACGAAGAGCTGACCGTGCAGCTGATTGATTCGGTTAAAACCGTGTTTGGTGACAGTGGCTTAAATCAGCTTATTGCTCACCGAGAAGGAGCGTCACTTGCGCTGTATCGCAATGCATTAACCGCTACAGATACCTTAGCGGCAAAGCTACAAGTCTTGGCTCAGCTACGTACAGACGAAGGTTATATGGCGACAGTTAAATATAGTGACGGTTGCTATTGGCTACTTGAGAACCACTGTCCTATCTGCGCCGCGGCATCAGCATGTGTTAACTTTTGCCGCTCAGAGTTACAGTTATTTCAGGCTTTGCTGCAAGATGAGGCGATAGTGAGCCGCGAAGAACACATTATCGAAGGTGCACGTCGCTGTGCCTATAAAGTACAGCCCCACCCAGATGAGAAATAGAGCTTTATGGAATCGAAACGTGCACGGCTAGATAGATTTATCAGCGTTAAAACAGGCATTAACAAAAAATACGTTAGATTACTGTTGGCTAAAGGGCAAGTGCTGGTGGACGGTGAAATTGCGCGCGATATCGATTTGATTATCGATCAGTTTTCCCATGTCAGTTTAGATGGCCAGGTGCTACAAGCGAATGCGCCTAGCTATGTGATGCTGTATAAGCCTGTCGGTGTGGTGAGTGCTACAATCGATGATAAGCACAAGACGGTTATCGATCTATTAGATAGAGAAGATAAGCATAGCTTGCACATCGTAGGGCGACTTGACTTGAATACGTCGGGCTTGCTGTTGCTGACTAATGATGGCCGTTGGTCGAAGAAGTTAATGTCGCCGCAGCACAAGGTGGATAAGGTATACCGAGTGACGCTTAAAAACCCTATCGATGAATCCTATATCGTAGCCTTTGCTGCTGGGATGTACTTTGCGTTTGAGGATATCACTACTCAACCCGCTAAACTTGAGATTGTCGATGACCATACTGCCTTAGTGACCTTGGTTGAGGGACGCTATCATCAGATTAAGCGGATGTTTGGTCGTTTTCGCAACCCGGTTATTGGTTTACACCGATTATCGGTTGGTACGATTGAACTGGGCTTGCAACTGGCAGTTGGAGAGAGTCGGGACCTGTCGGAGAGTGAAATTCAAAATGTTTAACGATTATTCCTCCTAGGAGGGATAGTCCAGTGTTTTACTCTCTCGGTGTTAGCTTACCTTGTAGGTAAGCAATCAGTTCTCAGGATGCAATACTGCAAGTTTTTGCCGACTAAAATGTAAATTCAACAGAAAAAGATCCATTTTATTAGTTTGTGAGCTGGTGCAATTTTTCGACACTTTTACTGAGGCAATTTCACTAGCTGCTAATGTGCTAAATTAGATAAAGCGTGTTCAACCTATCAAAACGGTAGGTTATCGTGATGAATGTCACCGCGACGTCTTCAGCCTGCCACCCTCTCTGTTTATTCTGGGTAACATGTTGATTATTGTCATGTATTTGGTGTTTCACCTCCTCGTAAAGGTTTTCCCTACATAACTTAATAGATTTGCTCAGCGCCATGGCTTCAACTAGAATGCGCGCGCTCAAATTAACTTAATTTAATATTCGCATTTAGCGGTGCGCATATATTTATTGACTACTTCCTGTAGGGGAACTCAATGTCGACACAACTAGCTAACCCAGCTCCACTTGGCCTAATGGGCTTTGGTATGACTACGGTTTTACTAAACATCCATAACGCTGGCTTCTTCCCAATTGATTCTATGATCCTAGCTATGGGAATTTTCTACGGCGGTATAGCTCAAGTTATCGTTGGTATCATGTGCTTTAAGCGTGGCGATACTTTCGGTACAACAGCATTTACTTCTTACGGTTTATTCTGGCTAACGCTAGTAGGCCTATTAGTTATGCCTAAGATGGGTTTTGCTGCAAGCCCAGCTGCATTCATGGGTTGGTACTTGCTACTATGGGGTCTGTTTACTGCGGCACTATTTGTTGGCTCATTACGTTACCCACGTGCTAAGCAAGTTGTATTTGCATCATTAACTATTCTGTTCTTCCTACTAGCGGCACGTGATTTCACTGGTAGCGAGTTAATCGGCACTATCGCTGGCTACGAAGGTATCTTCTGTGGTTTAAGCGCAATCTACTTTGCTATGGCACAAGTATTAAATGCTGAGTTTGGCCGCGTTATTTTACCAGTTGGTCCAGTTGCAGTTGCTGCATTTGAGCCAGTTGAAGAGAAGAAAGCGTGTTGCTAATTCACTTTTGCTGATTGCTTGATATAAGCAATTGACGTAAAAAAAGCTGACCTAGGTCAGCTTTTTTTGTATCTGATTTTTACTCTTTCACACTAAGACTCAGTGCTGGTTTAACGCTGCTGAAGCTTAAACAACCACTTACCATAAAGGTAAATACCAATTGCTGAGATGCTACCGATTGCGGCGATAATATACCAAGCCATACCTATGTCATGGGTGTTATATAAAAGCGTTGTCAGTGCTTGTGCACTCTCACCAGTATAGGCAACCAAAGTTGTAAAGGCTTCGCCTTGTGGAATCGCACTGATATCTGCTGCGCTCATTCCGCGTTCGGCCAATAGTTCGCGAGAAAAAACTTCTTTTGATGCATACATCTCGTACAGTTTAGGGCCAAAGTAACCTTCAAGCGTCCAACCGATACCCTGCGGTAACATTACAAAGCCCAAGTACATGGCTTTTTTACCTTCTGGTGCGATATTACCCATAAACTCATTTTTCTTTGGGCTGATCATCATCTCACCGAATGAGAACATCGCAATCGCAAGAACAATCATCCATGCCGCGTTTGTCGCACCAATCAATACGAACGCCAAAATACTCAACAAGCAGCCGGCTAGCATGGCTGTCGTGATACGATATTTAGCGGTTAATGCGGCAACCAAGAAACAGGTTGTCATGATCATACCCGCGTTCAGGTTTAGCATGCCCTCAGGCATCACCTTAGTACCGGTATTATCGAGTCCAAGCCAGAATTGGAAGAAGCCATTAGAGGTACCGTCTGGTCCAAATAGTGACGTCACAATCACACTGGTATCGACCCACTCAGAAATATGGATTGGTAACACATCAAATAGCGAGTTGAACAGGAACCAAAAACCCGCAAAAACTAACATATAGTAGATAACGATAGGCTTTTTGAGTTCGTGTAAGGCATCACGCCAGAGTGCTTCTTGGTGGATCTCTCCGGCTTTAATCTTACGGTTTCTCTCCATACGCTCTTCTTTACCTGGCTCTTTATAGGCGAGTAAGAATAGGAAGTTAAGCGAGATAATTGCGGCACAGGCATAAAATACATTATCCCATGATAGCTGGCGCATATGTACGGCAACGAGTGGTCCTAAGAAACCACCGATATTGACGACTTGGTAGAATATTCCCCACGCCATCGAGGTGTTTTGTCGACCTGTAGAAAGGACTAATGTACCTTGGATCCCGGGCTTAAATATACCGGTACCGCCCGCAAGTAATATGGCACCAAAAAGGAAACCATAAAAGCTGGGGAAGAAGGCCATCACTAGGTAGCCTGCAATCTTGATAATAGTCGAGGCGAAAATAGTCTCTTTATAGCCAACTCGGTCCGAGATCCCGCCAGTAAAAACAGGGATAAAGGTCTGCATAAATGCCCAGATGGCAATAATAATACCGTAATCGCTTAGGCTAATGCCCAAACCGCCTTCAGAGACGGGAGCCTTTGCATATAAGCCTGCACTGGCCTTGACGCCGTAATAGGCAATTCGCTCAACCAGCTCCATGCCACCGACAATCCAGAAAATGTAACTTAAGCTGGCAATAGAAGCCCACATACCTAGCTGCTTAACTTCCCTTAGGTCGTTATCTGCATAAGCATCGTTCGAATCGCTCATAACTATCCCTTCAAATGTTTTAATTATTTATATTTATTTTGTATGTTTTTTTTATTGTGTTGGTTTTGGGTTTATTGACCGTGTCATTCTTTACCAAAACGCTGCAAGCTTGTAATTGCAGCAGACACTTTACCTAATTTGCTTTAAACACCAAAGTGTTAATTGTGTTCTATTGAGGCTGAATGTTTTAAACGAGAATAAAACGTGAGCAGATGCTGCAAAAATTAGCCTAAATGAAACACTAAATTAGGGAGGGACTGCTTAGGTAAGCATTGGTTTGTCAACAAGTTGCTATAAAAAAAGGGGTGTTTTGTTGTCGTTGCTCGCCGAGTGTTAGCGCCTAAAGTGAGTGATGTGAAAAATATTGAAGTCGCCTTGAATTTAGCTGAGGGTAGCCTGTATTGCTGAGCTGTCAGCTAGGCTACGCTATTTTAATATGGCGGCAAATAGGGGGGCACTTAAGACCATGGCTATCCCGGTAAAGATCATGGTTAGGCTGGCAATAACCCCCTCTTGTCTGCCTATTTCACTCGCCTTGGCTGCGCCCGCACCGTGTGCCGATGCGCCTAAGGCTACCCCTTTGGCCACTGAGCTGCGAATTTTAGCCACTTTAAACAGTGGCTCACAGATTAACATCCCCATAATTCCTGTAAGCAGTACCAGCATGGCTGTCAGCTCGGGGACTCCGCCAAACGCCCCGGTGGCTTCGATGGCAAAAGGCGTCGATACCGAGCGCACCATTAAACTGTGGGAGATCTGTGCCGGCATATTGGTTAAATGGGCCAATCCCCATGATGAGGTTACCCCCAGCAATAGTCCAGTGATCACCCCTAGGGTCAAGGTTAAGGGGTACTGTTTGATAAGTTGCCTCTCACGGTAAATTGGTACCGCAAACGCTATCGTTGCGGGAGTGAGCATTGCGGCTAACCAATGGGTATAGGTAAAGTAATCTGTAACCGTAATGTTTAAGTTAATCACGACCAGCAAGATAAGTACCGGGGCAACAATAATTGGGGCAAACCACACTTTGCGTTGACGACGATAGAGGGCCTTGCTGGCGTAGTAGCCTACCAATGTTAAGACCAAACAGAATATACCTATGGCTGAGTGGCTCACGCTGCTTTCCTCTCTTTACTCGGTAAATCGACACGCTGTAGCGGTATAATTTGAGCTTTTGAAGACGCTAAGTGTTTTCTTAGGTGCTTTTTACGCTCATATTTAAATAGCCTATCTACGGTAAATGCTGTGCCTAACAGCACGCAACTGCTCGCAATTAGCATAGAGCCAATAAGCACCACGCCATAATGTTCAAGTAGATCTTGGTATTTAATCACAGCAACCACGGGAGGAATAAAAAACAGTAGCAGATCGCCAATTAGCCAGCTTGAACCTAGATTGACACTCGTCTCGGGCAGTAACTTACTGGCCAATAGTAACAATAAGATCCCAAGGCCGATAACACCACCGGGGATCGGGGAGTTAACCTGGTCCGCCAAGATTTGACAGCCCCAAGCAAACAAACAAAGAAGGGCTATCTGTGTGCCAGTAAGGGCTTGGTGTTTAAGGTTAACCTGAGCACGTTTGGCAAGGCTTGCCATGATGAGTTCCAAGTGAGCAAATAGGATGATTTAGCATGAGTTTACGCTTGCTTAATTAATAAAAAAAATGAATATTAATAATGTAATCTATAAATTTTGGTTATCTAAATGGATCTTAAAGCGCTGCACTATTTTACCCAGGTCGTTGACGCAGGTGGTTTTGCCAAGGCGAGTCGCAATGTATTTCTCACTCAACCCGCACTTTCTAAGGCGATTAAAGCCTTAGAGGAGGAGCTAGATATGGTGTTGCTGGAGCGAGGAAAACGCGGCACCCAGATTAAGCTTACTGCGGCTGGGGAGGTGGTATATCGTCACGCAGAGCTGTTGATGTCACAGCGCCAATCCATGCTATCTGAGCTGGACGCACTGAAAAACCTGACGGGCGGTACATTGAAGTTAGGCTTGGCGCCCCTTGGCAGCGCCGAGTTATTTGCCCCGGTGATTGCCAAGTTTAGGCTGCAATACCCTAAGGTGGATATGCGGTTGTTGGTTCGTGGTGGTATTGAGCAAACCTTAGCCCTACAGAAAGATGAGATTGAGTTGGCGACCGGGATTATCGAGTTTGATGGTGAATTCGACGGGTTAAGGATCCGCAATGATCCTATGGTCGTGGTTGTGCCTAAAACCCATGCCCTAGCTGAATGTAAGGAGCTGCAACTTAAAGACTTACAGTCTCTTTCGCAGGTGATGTTTGAGCCTGAATATGCCCTCTATGAGTTGATCTTAAACGCTTGCGATAAAGCCGGTTTTATTCCCGCGGAAATAACACGAGTCAGTCATGCCGATTTTGGTATCGCACTGGTCGCGGCAGGCACTGGGATTATGGTGTTACCGCAAATCATTGCCGAGCGTTATCGCGTCGATGCGGTGGTCAATGTGCCGCTTGCGGCACATGATCTCAGGTGGGAGCTGTCGCTATTTTGGCGCAAGCAGCAGAGCCTCTCTTTTGCGGCAAAGGCGATGATAGAGCTAGTTAAGCTGCAACTAGAACAGACTGCCGTGCCCGAATAATGCAGAGCTCCCCTCGAATTGTGTGGCAAAGGCGATGATAGAGCTAGTTAAGCTGCAACTAGAACAGACTGCCGTACCCGCATAATGCAGAGCTCCCCCCGAATTGGGCTAAGCAAAATAAAGAGTGGGTAAAACAAAAAGCCTAGCTCGGTTTACATCTATCGTAAAAGCTAGGCTTTTGGGGGGGATATCGGGTCTTTACTTCGCAAGTAGCTACTTAGTAATTAGCTACTTAGTAACGACCCAGAGCGCGTGTAATACGCCTGGCACAAAGAAAAGCAGGCAGAGAATAATGTTGATCAATAGGTCTTTACCTACACCACTTTTTAAAAAAACCGCCACAGGTGGTAGTAGAATCGCGATGATGATGAGTAACAGCTTGTTGGTATCCATGTCGTCATTCCCTTTTTCAGTTTCGAGAGCCTATTGCGCTAGGTACAGGCGCTTGCCAGTAATAGATATTGATTTAAATTTAATATAATTTAGCGCTTGTGTAAACGTGATAGCCTTGCCTTGCAGGTTGAATGGATAAAGCTTAAAAAGGGGAACCGTATTAGCTGTACTGCTGCTTTTCGCTAAAATGAGTCACGCTAAAGACTTCGACCTTCATATTAGAAGACCAATAGTCTCTGTCCCAGCCCCCCTTGGCTTTGAGTGCCTCGATAAACTCTTTAGGCTCAGGTAATTGCTGCCAAACCTGTGGCAGAAACACGGCTCTTCTATCGCCTTCACTTAACACTAAGCCTAATGAGTTCCCCTTAAGATAGCGCTGCAGTTCCGCCTGCTCATTGACTTCGACCCCTTGCATCTCTGACAGAAGGGAGAGCTCTATGCGAAGGGAGTTAAGTTGAGATTCGACTAAGGGGGGAAAGCGTCGATCGTTGAAGGCGCTGCTGGTTGCGAGTGCGGGCAGTAGCTCGGTAATCGGACGGTCAGATTCAATATGACCTATGCAGCCCTTGAGCTCTCCATCTAAGGTTAGGGTAACGAAGCAGCCAAGTTTTAGTTGCTCAAGCCCACCATCGAGTTGCCGTTGTTTTTTTACAACATAGTCAGGGTAAAAGGCTGCAATAAGCGTGTCACGGACTATAGTTAGCAGTTGCCGCTTCTCTGATTGGCTGAGTTTAACGGCTGGCAAAGCTGGCATAGCCGACGACTCGATTTTTGTCTCCGGCGGTGTCGCCGGAGTTTTGATAACTCAATTGGGTAAGGCACAGCTGGTGACGTTTAAGTTGCAGCATTAGTGCGTTGAGGCAGAAGCTTCCGCAGGCTTGCTCGGGGAAGATAGTTTCCAGCCCCTGTAAAATTTTCTGGCAAGTTAGCTTGTCGAGGTGAGTCGCTTCAGCATATCGATGAAAATGACTTAAGTCTGTGCTTACCACCACTAAAGTTTCCTCTCCTCCCCATAGTTGCTCTAATAGCTTTGCCGTCTCTTGGGGATCGCTCTCGCCAATTAATAGTGGAATTAGCTCAAATTGATTGAGGCAATGCTGCAGGAACGGCAGTTGCACCTCGAGGCAATGCTCTTGCTGGTGGGGAAGGTCTGAGACAGTAATATGCGGATTAGACTCCAACATCTCCACGCTGCGCTTATCAATGCTTATCTGACCCAATGGCGTTTCAAAATATTGGCTTTGTGGCAGCGCGCCTCCCTGTAGGTAAACTCGATGGGCAGGGCCGATTAGCAGCACCTTGTTGACGGTAGCAGCCATCGACTCAATCAAGACGTAAGCATGGGCTGCGACTAGGCCTGAATAGATATAACCTGCGTGGGGCACAATAATGACTTTAGCTTGGGAGTGCTGAGTATTTGCTTGGCTAATAAGGCTCATTCTAGCCCGAGCTAAATAGCCCTCGAGCATTGCCCTAAGCTCATCAGGAGCAGCTGGGTAGAATAGACCCGCAACCGCAGCGGGGCGAATTGAAGTAAACATAGGCTGATGAGCTCAAGATTTTAAACTAGGCTTTAAGTATAGCTCACTGAGATAGCGCCCTTGGGACGTATTTATGTCTACAAACCACGGAGTGATTACGACCGATAATAGCGATATTTTTACGGTAGAGACTCAGTACTGGCACAGGCTCGATGACGGCCGAGTGCAGTGTGATCTTTGCCCTCGGCATTGCCAGCTCAGAGAGGGTAAGCGTGGGGTCTGTTTTATCCGGCAAAACATCGATAATCAGATAAAGCTCACCAGTTATGGTCGCTCCAGTGGCTTTTGTATCGACCCTATCGAGAAAAAACCGCTAAATCATTTCTATCCTGGAAGCTCAGTACTCTCATTTGGCACCGCGGGTTGCAACCTTAGCTGTAAGTTTTGCCAGAATTGGGATATCAGCAAATCGCGAGAGTTCGATACCTTAGGAGCAAAAGCGATGCCCGAAGATTTGGCATCTGCCGCTAAACGCATGGGCTGTAAGAGCGTTGCCTTTACCTATAACGACCCGGTTATCTTTCATGAATATGCCATCGATGTTGCAAAGGCCTGCCATAAACTCGGGATCAAGGCGGTCGCAGTGACCGCAGGTTATATCTGCCCTGAGCCCAGAGTTGAGTTTTTTAAGTTTATGGACGCTGCCAATGTCGATCTTAAAGGTTTTACTGAAGATTTTTACCATAATATCTGCGGCGGGCACTTAAGTGATGTTCTCGATACCTTGCTCTATCTGCATCATGAAACTCAGGTCTGGCTTGAGCTAACCACCTTACTGATCCCCGGGGAAAATGACTCCAGCAAAGAGTTAGAGCGCCAGTGTCGCTGGATAAGCGATAATCTAGGCCCAGATGTACCGCTGCATTTCAGTGCTTTTCATCCCGACTTTCACATGATGGATACCCCCGCGACTCCCGCTTCAACCTTGACACGGGCAAGGGAGATAGCCATCAATCAGGGATTAAACTTTGTCTATACCGGTAATATTCATGATCCAAGTGGTGGCAGCAGTTACTGCGCTAACTGTAAAAAGTTGCTGATAGCTAGAGATTGGTACGAACTGGGCGAGTATCACTTAGATAATAGCGGTCGGTGTGACTATTGTGGCACTCAGCTCCCCGGTTGCTTCGATGGGCCGCCAGAACATTTTGGCCGACGCAGGATCCCCGTTTCAATTAGCTGAGTCGATGAGACTGATAACAGCATCTGTGAGCATCGAAAACAGAAAGTAAAACAAAAAAACCATCTAATATTATGCTGATTGCGATTAGATGGCTTTTTATTAAAAGCGGCTTATTGTATGGCTAACCGCCTACAGTGGCCACGGCTGCTGACCATCGACGGCAACCGCCAGCAGATCTAAACTTAGGCAGTAATCCCCTGGGTTGTAGACATATATTTTCCTGTCGATAACACTGAAGTTAAAGCTTGCAACCTGATCTTTGGCCGCTTGGCTGGTAGCTAAGCCCCACATCTGATAAAGCTCACGATAATCCAGTTTAGTGGCGTAACTCATGGCCACCATTAAGAAGTCGTTATTTGAGATGTTCTTGGCTGCGTCTAGGCTAAATTGACTGAAGCCTAGCTGAGCACGCTTCTCTAGCCAAAGCTCCTCAGCGCCCTTAGCCCGTTCAAACTCTCGCAGTAAGATGTGCAATCTAGCGAGCAGATGCCAACCGTTTTCCAATGCACCGTGTTTTTGCGCTGCCACCATCATCTGCAGCATGGTCGCCATACCGTTTGACCAGCTGGTAAGCTTAGCCTCTTGCATATAAGCGAACGGGTCAGCTTGATTCATACTCGCTTGTAGCACCGCAAACTCATCATCAATATTGAGCCCTTGGCAAGAAGGCAGTTTACCTAGCTCAGTATAAGCGCGAGACTTAGTGTAGTAGGAGTATGGGTTGGTTGATGAGTGACCGTCATGGCCATCGAAGCGCAGACGGCCTTTTTCAAGCCCGTGACCTAGTTCATGGATATCGCCATGGCCCGTCGGACTAAATGACCAGCTAGCATCATATGGATTACCTGAGCAGCCTGCGCCGCAGGTGGCTTGGTCGGCATTCATATGCTTGACCGTGTCGAGGGTATCGATTTGCCAGCCTTGGTTCACGGCAAAATCGTTGATCTCTGCGACCTCATCGATAAAGGGTCCCTTAAAGCCTGCCAGCAGATGCGGGTAGTTATGCACCTGCGTCATGATGGCGCTTGCCATCTTCTCTGGCGTATTCCAAAGTGGCTCATGTTCCATGGTCTTTTGCATCTTATCGAGCTTGGAGTGCACCTCAAAATGCGCTGTTGCCAGCTCGCTCCAGTCATATTGGTTTGCTGCTAAGTCCTGCATGAACTTATTGCCATCCATGCCTTCGCGCCAGTATGGGTGCAGTCCAACTTGGCTAAAGCTAAACTGCGTCGGCAGATCGGTTTGATCAAAACGGATCTGCAGCGGTCCGCCATAAGGGCTGGTGAATTTAATGGTTTCACCGGCTTTGACTTCGATATGGGTCGATTGCAGTAGTTTTGGGCGATTGTAACCGTTGCTGGCAAACTCATGGGTTGAGCCTGAGCGTAGTGTGTTGATAAACACCCAAGTGCGCACGTCACTGCTGTCACTGCGGGTCACACTCATTGTTTGCCCCGGTAGGGCGTACACGCCTACAGAGCGGAAACCTTTCTTACTCGTTAAGTTAACGGTTTGGTCAACGGCTGTGATATGGCTAAAGTCGCTGCGGCTAAAGTTACCTAAATCTTTTTGTACGGGATTAATATCGCGGAAGTTATATACGCTATGATCGGCGTAATAGGCTTTAAGGTAATGGAGGCTATCGCTGGTGGCCACATCCATCGGGTACAGGATAGCTTGACGATAGTTGTCACCTAAAAGAATAAGCAGCTTATAGAGGGAATAGTCTGGCTGATTAAAGATATCAAGTTTGCTTGTTTCTATCGCTTGGATATTACTACGAATACTCGCTAGAGCTGGACGGTAGTCATCGTTAAATCTAGCGTCACAATTGCTGGCGCAGTTGGCAAGATTGAAGTCGACTCGCTCATTGTCAAACAGTGTTAGCCATAGTTGCTCACTGTCGAGTGCGCTGTAGCTTTCAAGCATGGTGCTTGCAGAGCGCCAATCAGCCTTGTCTTGAGCGAAGTAGTTCCCCGGCCCGCCAGGCCCCTGCATACTAAATCCCATAGGGTTAAGCACGGTTTGGGTTAAGGGTACACTATTCCAGCTGTGTAGATGCAGATAGATCAGTGGTTGTTTATCAGCTTGTATTTGCGCGATAAGCGGCTCTACGGTCTCGATAGAGAAGAGTTCTGATGAGCCTGTTATTACCAGTTTCGCCTCGGCCAAGCAGCTTGAGAGTGTTGCTTCATCGCTACAGGTTTCAACTTGCCAATTGGGGTAATGCTCGCCAATCCAGCTATTGATGCGATTAACGGTACTACCGCCCATCAAAAACAACCTTATCTGCTTAGGCTCTGCAAGGGTTGCTTGATCTTGTTCTAACATCCAACCGAGCAAACGCTTAAAGCTTGGTTCGAAACTGGCGTTATTGCCTTGCTGCATGCTGGAAATGATATCGGTACCAAAAGCGGCATTGCGCTGACCTGATTTATCATTGGTGGCTGCAAAGGTCAGGCCTTTGTTGCCTGTGACGATGGCGTAAGCTTTATTTTGCGGGTAGGCATGCTCAGCGCCAGCAAGTTGGATCATCTGTGAGTGACGACCTTGGTCATACTCCACTACGCCAGTTTGATAGATGTTGTTGATGAGTGTTTCGCCATCTGAGCGATATTGCTCAATATGAGTCAATGCTCGCTTGGCAATTTGTGGTGAGAGGTCGGCGGCAATACTGGCATCGCCAGTTGCCATCGCGGTGCTAATTCTATCGTTGAGCTGGATAGTTACCTGATCGCTAGCAGTTTGATTACTGCTATCGGTAACCGTTAGGCTGAGTGTTATGCTGCTGTCTTGCATGAGTGTTCTAGCATCGATAGTCACACCATCAACGCTGGCGCTTGATAGTGACACCTCCGGCCCTGAGACTTGTTGCCACTCAAATGTTGAGCTACCAGAGGCGTAGATATTCACTGTGGCCGTTAAGCTCATTAGCTTATCGTTCCATGCGGTAATCCCGCCACCAAGTTCAACACTTGGTGCTTGAGCTAAGGGCGGTGTTACGCCGCCATTATCATCGGAATCTGAATCATCAGACCCTCCGCAGGCCGATAAGCCTAGTAATATGCAACTCGACAGTAACCAAGGTTTCATTTTTTTAACACATATTGAGATTTGCTCACATCTTGAGTGTTTTTGATACTGAAATCAATGGATCCAGCGAATAAACCTTAATAAACAATGGGTAAGGCAGTTTGTTGACGTTGTCATCAAATTGACGTCGATTGTGACTATTGGGGGGAGTTGAGCGAAAGCCTATAAAATAGTTTAACTCCTGCAGAGTAAGGCGACCAAGATAGCGACTCTGAGTGAAATAATCTTACTCTTGTGAGCAATATCAATAATTTAAACACATGTTTTATATTTGAGTACCAAATTTGGACAATTTAACTATGCTGCAGCAGCAGCGTTTTACCTGTGGTAGGACGAGTGCGTTAGAGTGCTTTTGTTTTCATGATTCCATCAATACTGGTGGGGAACAGGAATTAATATGTCTGTATTAATCGAACAGTTAGGGCAAGATGAGGTTCGCCAATCTCATCAATCACAGTCCGGCTTTATCTCGCTTTTTAAATCGGTACGATTTCAACTTAAATTCATCGTATTTCTGACCGTAATATCATTTTTATTCTTAGGCTATAAAGGCATTACCGGTATGCAAGATGCCGGGGAGTCGATAGGCGAGCTGCATGCCCAAGGTATGCAGCATAGTATTCGTGCGGGTAAGGTACTTAATGAACTCGCAATTGCACGTAGCGAACTGTTATTGGCATTTCAGCATGACCCAAGTAGTCAATTTTCTGAAATGCATAATCACCCACTGACGTTACATATTTCGCAGGCTCAAGCGGCAATCGCCCAGCTGCATAACATCATAGATAATGAGATCTTAGGAGCAAACTTAGATAATGAAGAGCGCCTGCAAGTTAACCGTTTAAAGAGCCTGCTCGACAAGGTGGTTGCTCTGGGATTCACGCCAACCATCGATGCCTTACAGCGAGGCGAATATGAAGCGGCAAACCGAGTATTACTGACCCAGATTAACCCGCTTTTTAAGAGCATTACTGCCGAAGCGCAATCATTCTTAGATCTGCAGGTTGCAGGCGGTGAAGAGACTTATATAGGGTTTAATCAAGATATGCGAGTGTATATCTTGCTGGTAGCGATCTTCTCGAGTGTTTGTATGCTGGTGATCAGCATTAGCTCATCGTTAATCGTTCGCCGTATGGGTAAGGCGATGACAGAGATTGAGATGACGGCCAACGATATTGCCAATGGCGATCTGACAAAACGCATCGTGATTAGTGGTGATGATGAGTTTACTCATATCGCTGATTACGTTAATCGGATAGCAGCAAGATTTCAGCATGCGGTGCAAAACACCCATGAATCGACCTCACGTTTAGCCAGTGCGGCCGAAGAGAACTCAGTGGTATCGACGCAGACTCAACGTAATGTGGTTGAGCAGCAACAGCAAACTCAGCAGATCGCCGCTGCGATTCATCAGTTTACTGCGACTGTGAGAGAGGTGGCGCAAAGCGCAGAAGCAGCAGCAAGTTCGTCGTTAGAGGCTAACGATGCGGCGCATCACGGTCAGGCTGTTGTCGATGAGAGTATCTCGGTGATTGAGACTCTATCTACCGAGATGGATGGTGCGACAGAAGCGATGCAGTTATTGTCTAAGTCTTCCGATGAGATTGGCTCAGTCGTTGATGTTATTCAGGGGATCTCGCAGCAAACTAACTTACTTGCCTTAAATGCGGCAATTGAAGCTGCGCGTGCTGGTGAGCAGGGTAGAGGTTTTGCCGTAGTGGCCGATGAGGTTCGCTCGCTTGCCAAACGCACCCAAGACTCGACAGAGGAAATTCAACAAATGATCCAACGTCTACAGCAAGGTGCACGTGACTCAATGTTGATGATGGAGCGCGGTACAGAGCAAGCTAAATTAAGCGTGGAGAAATCGGCGCAAGCTGGCGCTGCTTTATTGCAAATTATGACCAGCATCGAACAGATCAATGCGTTGAATACTCAGATAGCGACGGCGTCAGAAGAGCAGAGCTTAGTCACGGAAGAGATCAATCGTAATATCATCAATATTAGCGATATTTCGGATCAAACCGCTGCAGGTGCTGAGCAAACACAAGCCGCCACCCATGAGTTAGCTCAGCTTGCTGAAAGTATGCAGCAAGAGATCGCCTACTACCGAGTGTGATTTTAGTGCTTATACCTATGCCTAGAGCCTAGAGGCTAGAGGCTAGAGGCTAGAGGCTGAAATTGAGATAACAAAAAGGGCTGTCGATGACAGCCCTTTTTTATGGGATAACTTCGAGGCTACCAGCCTTTCAGTTTAACCTTCTAACTTAGCCAGCTCAGCTTTTTGCTCAGTTAGCTTGTCCATATCGCGCTGGTATTCAGCTTGCTTAGCACGCTCTTTTTCAATTACGGCAGCAGGAGCTTTAGCAACGAAACCTTGGTTAGATAGCTTACCTTCGATACGCGCAAATTCAGCTGCCGCTTTCTCGAGTAATTTGTCGATACGGGCGACTTCTTTAGCCACATCGATAAGGCCTGCCATTGGGATCAACAGCTCCATATCGCCAATCAGCTGTGTGGTCGACATCGGCGCAACATCATCTTCAGACATAATGGTGATCGTCTCAAGTTTTGCCAGTGTAGTGAAGAATATCTGGTTCGCTTCAAGACGTGCTCTGTCTTTGTAGCTCACGCCACGTAGCAATGCATTAAGCGGCTTAGATGGCGCGATGTTAAGCTCGGCGCGGATGTTACGTACCGCAGTGATCACTTGCTTAACCCACTCTAGATCTTCCATTGCCACAGCATCAACTTTATCAGCTTGATACTCTGGGAAGGCGGCCAACATCAATGTGTCACCCTCAACACCTGCTAATGGCTGAACGCGCTTCCAGATAGTCTCTGTTAGATAAGGCATCATTGGGTGCATCAGACGCTGCATCTGCTCAAGCACGTTAACCAACGTATGGCGTGTACCACGAAGCTGAGCTTCAGTGCCGCTTTGCATCACTGGCTTAGTTAGCTCTAAGTACCAATCACAGAACTGGTTCCAAGTGAACTCGTAAATAGTGTTAGCCGCTAGGTCGAAACGGTAGTTCGCCATGTGCTCGTCATAGGCTTTAACGGTTTCATTGAACAGACCGATAATCCAGCGATCGGCAATCGACAGTTCCATCTCGCCCGGCTTGCCGTCAACAAGAATTTGACCGCAATCTAAGGCTTCGCCAATTGCATCGTCGCTAGCGCCTTCAACTTGCACTTCTGTGTTCATTAACACGTAGCGTGACGCGTTCCAGATCTTGTTACAGAAGCTGCGGTAGCCGTCTAGGCGTTTCATGTCCCAGTTGATATCACGGCCAGTTGATGCCATAGATGCCAAAGTAAAGCGTAGTGCGTCAGTGCCGTGTGGTTCAATGCCATCGCTAAACTCTTTACGAGTGCTCTTTTCAATCTTAGCGGCAAGCTGTGGCTGCATCATGTTGCCAGTACGCTTAGTCACTAGTGACTCAAGATCGATACCGTCAATCATGTCTAGTGGGTCAAGTACGTTGCCCTTAGACTTAGACATCTTGTTACCCGCTTCATCACGGATAAGACCTGTCACGTATACCGTCTTGAACGGCACTTGTGGCTTACCGTTTTCATCTTTGATGAAATGCATGGTCATCATGATCATGCGGGCAACCCAGAAGAAGATGATGTCAAAACCAGTTACCAACACATCAGTTGGGTGGAAGGCTTTAAGCTCAGCAGTATCTTCAGGCCAGCCTAGTGTCGAGAAAGTCCACAATGCAGAGCTGAACCAAGTATCGAGTACATCGGCGTCTTGGCGAAGTACCACTGAATCGTCAAGCTTGTGTTTAGCACGCACTTCCGCTTCATCACGGCCAACATAAACTTTACCGGCTTCGTCGTACCAAGCTGGGATACGGTGACCCCACCAAAGCTGACGTGAAATACACCAGTCTTGAATGTCGCGCATCCAAGAGTTGTACATGTTTTCGTACTGCTGAGGTACAAACTTGATGTCACCGTTTTCAACGGCTTCCATCGCAGTCTTTGCCATAGGTGCTACGGCAACATACCACTGGTCTGTTAGTAATGGCTCGATTACTACACCAGAGCGATCACCGTAAGGTACTTTCAATCCGTGTGGATCGATTTTGCCAAGTAGGCCTAAGGTTTCAAACTCTTCAACAATGGCGGTACGCGCCTTGAAGCGATCAAGACCGGCGTAACGCTCAGGTAGGCTATTATCTAGGTCGTTGTTTGCAGTACCATCGGTGTTAACCACTTCGGCGCTTGAACGAATTGCCGCGTCGATAGTTAAGATGTTGTACATAGGCAATGCGTGACGCTTACCGACTTCATAGTCGTTAAAGTCATGCGCTGGGGTGATTTTCACACAACCTGTACCGAATTCAATATCAACATAATCGTCAGCAACGATTGGGATAAGACGGTTTACGATTGGCAATAAAATGAATTTACCAATCAAAGATTGGTAGCGCTCATCGTCAGGATGAACCGCAACTGCACTGTCACCTAGCATGGTTTCAGGACGCGTAGTGGCCACTTCTAGGTAATCTTTACCATCGGCTGTTAGAGCACCATCGGCAAGTGGATAGCGGAAGTGCCACATGCTGCCTTGCTTTTCTTTGTTCTCAACTTCTAAGTCAGAGATAGCAGTGTGCAGGGCTGGATCCCAGTTCACTAGGCGCTTACCACGGTAGATAAGGTCATCTTCGTACAAGCGTACAAACACTTCTTGTACCGCTTCAGACATGCCTTCGTCCATGGTGAAACGCTCACGATCCCAATCTACAGATGCGCCAAGACGACGTAGCTGCTTAGTGATAGTGCCACCAGATTGCTCTTTCCAGTCCCAGATACGGTCGATGAAGTTTTCACGGCCAAGATCGTGGCGGCTTAGCCCTTCTTCCGCTGCTACTTTACGCTCAACCAGCATCTGTGTGGCAATACCCGCGTGGTCAGTACCGACCTGCCAAAGGGTGTTCTTACCCTTCATGCGCTGGTAACGGGTTAACGTATCCATGATGGTATCTTGGAAGGCGTGGCCCATGTGCAAGCTGCCCGTCACGTTTGGTGGCGGGATCATGATGCAATAGTTGCCTTGAGACTCATCGCCGTGTGGCTTGAAGTAACCTTTCTCTTCCCAGTTTTGGTAAAGAGACTGTTCTATAGACTGCGGGTTATATGTTTTTTCCATGGGGCGTGTTTATCTCAAACTAAAAATTAATAGGTTGTGTTGCTATATCTTGGGTGCTTAATGCAATTCCAAGTGCGCGATACTGCCGATAGCGATCGCGAGCAATCGCTTTATGGCTATCGTCGTTGGCAACGAAATCGATAATCTGTCCAAAGTTTACCGCAAATTGCGGCACTTGGTCTGCAAGATTAATAAGAAGATGACGTTTTTTGTTGGCGCCAAGTCTATCAAAGCCAATTTCTACCGGTGCACCGCCTAATGGGCCTTCACCTTTAAGGTTGTGGGGCACAAATGATTGCGGTTCAAATTGCCAGAGAAGCTCATCAACGGCATAAGCTTGCTGTTGATCTTGGCAATGAATATAAACGAGCTCATGTGCGGTAAACGCTCGCTCGGCCAATTGGCAGGCAAGCAGGTACACTTGCTCTAACGCTGTTTTAGGCGCATTGGATGCTCGATTAACGTCCTTTGGCATCAGATAAAACTGGGCTTGCGACTGGCTTGACGATTGGCTCGTAAACATAGTTTGCTAATGGCTTGGCTTTTTGGCTGACGAAAGAGGAGATTTTACACTAAAAGTAGGTCAGAGATCAGCCTATAATCACCGATTTATTTATGCTCGGATCCGCAGCAGCTTAAATCATTGCGGTAAGCGGATTTTTAGGAGTGAATTTGGGCTTTGCAGTGGCTATTTTACTATTGCGCTGCCTGCGGTTAAACTTCGCGTCTGTTCTGCTACCAGCCTGCTACCATGAATTTTACTGACCTTAAGCTTTCAGCCACAATTGTTGACCACTTACCTGCTAATTTGACTGCTGCAACCGAAATACAAGGGTTAGCGATACCTGAAGTATTAGCGGGAAGAGATCTGCTTGCATTGGCGCAAACGGGCAGCGGTAAAACCTATGCCTTTGGCCTGCCACTGCTGCAAACTATCATCAATGATGCTGTCGAGTCGCGGGAAGTTAAGGCGCTAGTTCTGGTTCCAACTCGGGAGCTGGCACTGCAAGTCGCTGAGGCGCTTAAGCTGGTGTCGGCTAGCACAGAGATAACCGTATTATGCGGTGGAGTCGATAAGGCTGAGCAACTTAAAGAGCTTGAGCAAGGCCCTCAACTTATCGTGGCGACACCTGGACGACTGCTGGACTTGTTGCGTCAGCAACAGCTCTCACTTAAGTCGGTAAAACAGCTGGTGCTCGATGAAGCGGATAGGCTGATGGAAATGGGCTTTTGGCCTGACATCGAACGTATACTTGAGTTTGTGCCCGCTAAACGCCAAACCTTATTGTTTTCGGCAACCCTTGCGCCAGAACTTAATGACAAGGCGCTTAAGCTATTACATAACCCCAAAAAGATTGCTGCCCAAGCGGTTAATAGTGTGGTGGCGGATATCAATGAGTCGCTTTACATAGTTAACAAGGGCGATAAGGCGAGGGCATTAATTGCCTTAATAAAACAGCATAAGTGGTCACAGGTATTGGTGTTTATTAATGGACGAGATGACGCCGATAAACTCGCCAAGAGGTTAGTTAAAGCGGATATTAATGCGATGGCCTTACATGGTGATAAAGAGCATCAGCAAAGACAACAAACACTGGAGGCCTTTAAGGCCTGTGAGCTGCAGGTGTTAGTGACTACTGACTTGTTGTCTCGTGGCATTCATATCGATGCACTGCCTGTGGTGATCAATATCGACTTGCCAAGTAGTGCTCCAGTCTATGTGCACCGCATTGGCCGCACCGCGAGAGCAGGCGATAACGGCATAGCGATATCGCTGGTGTGTCATGGTGAGGCTGATAACCTAAAGGCGATTCAGCTGTTAACTGGGCGAGAGCTTGAACTTGAGGCTCTTGGCGGGTTTGAGGTGACGGATCAGCCGTCATCGGGTGAGAGAAAAAGGGCTCCACGGGACAAGAAGGCAAACAGGCGCAGCCAGAATAAGCGCAGCGCCAAAGACTTTGCCGCTAAACGGACAAAATTTCCCGCTAAATAATCAGTTTAAAATAGCGGTCTAGATTGGAAAATAGGACTCCCTTGTCGCGGTTGTTTTTAATCATCGGCAAGGCCTAAATGAGTTGATTTAACATCTCTGCATCGTAGACGGTTAGTGGCTTTTTAGTGCGTATTTTCTCAACATAATCAGGGTTAGCGATCAGTGGTCTTCCAATTGCGACTAAGTTAGCATCACCTTGATTTATGGCTATGCTGCCACTTTCTGCGTTATAGCCACCACAAGCGATAATGGTTCCGTGATATAGACTCTTAATGTACTGGGTTACGCTACCTTGTAAGTGCGCTTGATAAGTGTCTTCGAACATACCTGTATGAACGTAGCTTAAATTACAATCATTTAGACGTTGAAGTAGGTAGTTAGAAACAAGAATATCCCGTTCATCATGTTTAAGATTCAGATAAGCAACGGGAGACAAGCGGACGCCAACATGAGTAATGTTTTGTTTTACCGCATCGATAACCTCAAACAATATTCGGCTCATATTCTCTTCGCTTCCCCCCCAAGCATCAGTGCGTCGGTTGGTATCCCAATGTAAGAACTGATCGAGTAGATAACCGTTTGCAGCATGGATCTCGACCCCGTCAAAACCAGCCTCTTTTGCATTGGCTGCGGCATTAGCAAACTCAGTAATGATTAGCTTTATCTCCTGCTCCGTCATCTCTTTGGGGATGCCATATTGCAAATTATCGGTGCGAGGCACACGCCCCTCAAGTGGCACTGCTGAGGGAGCCCATGGTTGCTGGCCTGCTAAATAAATAGGGTGCGAAACTCTGCCCGTATGCCATAACTGAGCAAAAATTTTACCGTCGTTTTCATGTACCTTGTCGGTGATTTTTCTCCAGCCAGCGACATGTTCAGCTAAATAGATTGCGGGTGTATTGGGATAGCCTTGGGCATTTTGGGAGATCATAAGCGACTCGGAAATAATTAAACCGGTATCGGCCCGACCAGCGTAATAGTTCATCATCGCTGCTGTAGGGAGAAATTCCTCATCAGCCATACTACGATTCATCGGCGCCATCACTATACGATTCTTTAGTGTCAGTTGTTCGCTTAGCTTATATGGTTCAAACAAGGGGGCGTATTTCATTAGAGGATCTCTGAGAAGATGAAAAGAAATTAGATTGTGTTAGATAACTATAGGTGACAGTAAATGCGAATAGAACTAGACTGAAATGAATAGTGTTAATTCCATATTGGAATATAAATAAAACAAAGACCTGTTCGTCACTAAGCATACCTGCATGGGTAAAGGCTTAAATTCTGGAGGTTAGATGGATCAGTTAGGCGCAATGAGGGCATTTATTCGAGTGGTACAAAGTGGCAGTTTTTCTGCCGCAGCCAGAGAGCAAAATACGACTCAGGCGACAATCAGCAAGAAAGTCGCTGCGCTGGAGAGTCAGCTAGGGGCTAAATTACTCACCCGCAGTAGCAGAGAGAATTCGATGACCGAAGTCGGCGCCGTATATTATGAAAGTTGTGTGGCGATTATCGGTGAACTTGATGAAGCAGAGGCGCAAGTACGATCGCAACAGGCATCGCCTAAAGGTGTGCTTCGCGTGGCGGCTCCGATTGTATTTGGTTGCCAATTTATCGCGCCATTTTTGAGTCATTTTCTCGAGTGTTACCCAGAGATAAAAGTGGATCTGATGCTCAGTGATAAGCACGTGGACTTGATTGCTGAGGGAGTCGACGTGGCTATTCGAGCTAAGCAGCTTGAGGACTCATCTCTAATCGCAAGACATCTATTCGATAACCCGATGGTTGTGGTTGCATCGCCAGATTACTTAAAGCGTTTTGGCGAGCCGAAAGAGCCGCAGGAACTAAGATCCCATAACTGTATCGTCTATTCGATGTTAAAGTCGGTCAATATATGGCACTTTGAGCAAGCTAAAGAAAGCGATGATAAGATTTCTGTGCCAGTGAGTGGTAATTGTCGCTGTGATAATGGTGAGGCGATATTACAGCTCGCCCTCGACGGCTTAGGCGTTGTTCAGCTACCTATATGGATGGTCGATGAGCATGTAAAAGTAGGACGGCTCAAAGTGTTACTGTCCAATTACATTGCTAAACCACTGCCTTTTAATGCTATCTATCCTCAGAGCCGCTATGTGCCGTTAAAAGCTCGCTGCTTTATTGATTACCTTAAGCAGCGTCTAGCCGAAAGCCCCAACTATCGGTAAGCGAAAGCCAACACAGAAGTGTTGGCTTTTCAGTTATTAAAAGTAAAATAAAGCTAGGCTAGCTTTATTTTACCCTGTTTCAATTAAGAGTAAGTACCACGGATCGGGTAGTTGTTTTCTGGGTCGCGGATAAAGGATAAGCCTGATAGCAAAGTCGCCAGTTCAGGACGCGCAAAGGGTCCATTGGAAATATCGAGTACTTGAACGAGCCCCTTATCATTGATGACAAATAGCCCCGGCTCGGCAAAAGGGTGATCGGTTTCTTTTTCTGAGCGTGGATGGGAGATGTAAAGCCCAAGCTGCTGCATATTTTCTATTGTTAGATTATAAGCGATAGGGAAGTTGGCCGTTAAATTGGTCTTATGAAACTGCGCCTGCTCTAGAGAATCAGCTGAGGCGGCAACGATATCTATGCCCAATTTTAGAAAATCGGCCGCTAACTTCTCCACTTCGTTGAGGTAGCGTGTGCATAGTGGGCAGTGTTTTCCTCGATAAATAATCACTAATCGCCAATCACTTCCCTGTGCTGGAGTCCCTAAAGCTATTGATTCTCCCGCTAGGGTGGGCAGTTGAATATCAGGAAAGCGCGCGCCGGCGGTAAACTTCATTGATGACATATCATTATCCTTAATTAGGCGGATAGCCGCTAATGTGTACTTATCTGTTAATGAAGGACGAAGGCCGATGACGACCTTCATCACTTACTTCAGTCAAAAAGGTTAGATTGAGAGGTAATTGTAGCTGTCATCTTGATGATTGCGTTTGCCACGATATTTATCGCTGAAGTTTTCGGCCCAAATTGCTGTCGCGTTCTGGTTTTGGTTCCAGTCAAACACGGTAGAGCGATGTTTAATCTTCCAGATACCGTCTCGACGTTCGAAGCGAAAATGGTGGCGGCCGCCTAAAATTCCCTCTTTATCAACCCCATTTTCCTCATGTACATGGTATGCCCATACGTAAGCTTCAGCGGTAGCAACATCTCCATTAACTTCTATCAAGGGATTGCTAATTCTGTGCTGGGTTGTTTTTAGGGCTCTAAAGCCTTCCATAGCAGGCTCAACAAATTGATGAGCATTATCATTATAAAAGAACAGATCCGGGAAGATTGGATCTTGATGCTCTTCAATCGCATCTTCCCAGTAGGTTGACTTCATCAGTTCGCCATCGACTCGGTCCAGTGCGCGAGCGAACTTATACATCAGCTCTGTCATCTCTTGCTTATCTAATAACTGCTGAAGTTTCTGCTGCATATCCATGGTATCAATCCTCATATTATCTTTGATGTACTGAAATTTGGCTTAGCTCAAGATTGTTGTGTTAACGGTTAAATCGTTATGTGAGCTTTCAAAGCGATGAGGATATATTAACTATTCGCTTTACCTTTGATAATAAGGCTTAGCTTGATAGTAGCTATTCCATTTTGGAATGACTTGGGGGAGGGAGATGTACGGCGCGGACAGATAGCAACCAAGACTAAGGTTACTTGGCTATTTACTTTTTTGGCCTACTTACTTTTTAGGGGGGTTGTTTTTGGAAGGTCTCTTGCGCCTACAAGACGACCAAAAAAAGATGAAAGGCCGATGGTTTTACGAACGTGCTCAGCCCAAAATGCACCAACAACAAAGCCGATAACCGTCCACAGTGGTACAAGATTTGAGTACAGTTGCTCGGACTGTAAGCTCATCAGTACGCCAATCATTGCCCCTAATAGGCTTGGCGACGCGGCAATTGCCAGCCATTGTAAAGTGTGTACAAACCCTGCAATAAACTTCATAGATTATCCTTAATCTCATTTTGTGGAACGCCATACACTATCACGGTTGAATATTGGTCGTTGACTATTTTGTGTACAGCCAATGACTTGCTTTCATCAAATGGGGTAAGTTTAAGTGATAAAAAATTAATCGCTCACATTGGTCAATTTATTAGCTGGTGAGAAGCCAATATTGCGGATATACTCCGCGATCGCGCCAACAGTGGTTGGTCATTATACAAAGATTTACTTGGAGAAAGGTGAACACCACCAAGTAGAAATAATGATACGCAGTAAAGGGATAAGTCTGTTTTAAGTTTTTAGAAAGGTGCTAAATGAGCTTCTTTGATAATGCTGTGATTATATTGCTCCTAATTGGAGTCAGTTGTTTTTTTTCTATGTCTGAAATTGCCTTAGCGGCGGGACGCAAAATTCGTTTGCGTCAGCTTGCGGCTGAGGGTGATATTCGAGCCAATAAAGTGCTGTTACTGCAAGAACAGCCAGGTAACTTCTTTACCGTGGTACAGATAGGCTTAAATGCCGTCGCTATTATGGGCGGTATCGTGGGTGAGTCAGCTTTTACTCCTCATATTCACGCATTTTTGTCGTCTTGGTTGACCGGCCCCTGGCTAGACAAAATGAGCTTCCTGTTGTCATTTGTGATTGTGACCAGCTTATTTATCTTGATTGCCGACCTAATTCCTAAGCGTTTAGCGATGGCCTTTCCTGAAAAGGTGGCGATGACCTTTGTTGGCCCTATGATGGTCTGCATCGTGGTGCTTAAACCGCTGGTATGGTTCTTTAATGGTTCGGCTAACTTCGTTTTTCGTGTGTTTCAAGTGCAAACCGCGCGTAACGATGCGGTGACCTCCGATGATATCTATGCCGTTATGGATGCGGGCGCAGAAGCGGGAGTATTAGATAAAGGCGATCAGCTGATGATGGAAAAAGTGTTTGAGATGCAAACCATTCCTGTCACTGCAGCGATGACCGCACGTGAGAGTTTGGCTTACTTCTTACTGCAAGATAGTGAAGATGAAATTAGAACTAAGATCGCAGAACAGCCTCACTCAAACTTTCTTGTCTGTGATGAGCAGTTAGACACAGTCGTGGGTATCGTTAATGCAAAAAAATTACTGATTTGCTTAATTAACGGTGAAAGCATAAGTCTTACCGATAAAAAATTGGTGACCAACTGTTTTATCATTCCTGACACATTAAGCCTGTCTGAATCGATGGATTACTTTAAGAATAGTCGAGCAGATTTCGCAATAGTGATGAATGAATACTCTTTAGTTGTGGGGGTGGTGACGGCCAAAGATCTGCAAGATGCGGTGATGGGCGCTTGGTCATTACCTGAGTGTGAAGAGCAGATTATTGCCCGTGACGAGCATTCATGGTTGATGGATGGCGTAACACCGATTACCGATGTGATGCGAGCCTTAGATATTGAAGAGTTCCCACAAAACCATAACTATGAAACCATTGCTGGCTTTATGATGTTTATGCTGCGCAAAATTCCAAAGTGTACCGACTCCGTTAACCATGCTGGTTTTAAGTTTGAGGTCGTTGATGTGGATAGCTACAAAGTGGATCAGTTACTCGTGACCCGCATCGATGAGTCGAGTAAGGGTGAAGAGTTAGACCTTAAAGCCTAAGGATAATCCGCTGTAGCGATAGTCTTAAACCTAGGTGAGTCAGTCTTGACTCACCTCTATTTTATTCCCGATCATATATCCACCTACTCCTGACTTGCTAATTGCTCTTTTTTAGCCCCTACGCATCACAAACATTATGCAAGTCATCTCATCTTTTTGAAGTATTTTTAAACAAACTATTTTCGAATGTTCATGGTCGGGAAATCGTGGTTGAGTCGCTATGTGGGAGTTTGAAATAAAAAAGGCTAAACCAATGAGGTTTAGCCTTTCAAAGTCGTGGCACTTAACTTTGGCTTACTCGCCTTGGTCAACTCCAGCGCGATTGATTAAAAATTGAGTCAACAAAGGCACCGGACGACCGGTTGAGCCTTTATTCGCTCCGCTGTTCCAAGCCGTACCAGCCACATCTAGATGGGCCCAGTTATACTTCTTAGCAAAGCGAGACAGGAAGCAAGCAGCGGTAATTGACCCCGCTGCACGGCCACCTAGGTTTGTCATATCGGCAAATGGACTTTCCAAGTGCTCCTGATACTCATCCCATAAAGGCATGCGCCATGCGCGATCACCACTTTGCTCACCCGCATTGAGTAGTTCATGTGCCAGAGGATTGTGGCCAGAGAACAAACCTGATGCATGCTTACCAAGTGCAATAACACAAGCGCCCGTTAGTGTTGCTGTATCAACAACCAGTTCTGGGTCGAAGCGCTCAACATAGGTGAGAACGTCACATAATACTAAGCGACCTTCGGCATCAGTATTGAGTACTTCAACAGTTTGACCTGACATAGTCGTGAGGATATCACCAGGACGGTATGCATTACTCGATGGCATGTTTTCACAACCAGCCAAAATACCAATTACGTTGATAGGGAGTTGCAAATCACACAGAGCTTTCATCGCACCGATAACACCCGCAGCGCCGCCCATATCGTACTTCATCTCATCCATGGCTTCGCCAGGCTTAAGGGAAATACCACCTGAATCAAAAGTAAGTCCTTTACCGACTAAAACGATTGGCTTTTCAGTATTATCAACAGCGCCCTTGTATTCCATAATAGTCATTACTGACTCATTATCGCTACCACGGCCAACCGCGAGGTATGAATTCATGCCTAGCGCTTCCATCTGCTCTTCACCGACAGTTGTCACCGTTAGGTTTTCTGTGTTTTCCGCCATTTGGCGAGCCTGTGAGGCAAGGTAAGCTGGGTTACAGATGTTTGGCGGCATATTTGCCACGTCGCGGCAAAGGTGCATTCCTTCTGAAACCGCCATGCCGTGCTCAATAGCGCGTTCACCAACAGTCAGCTCACGACGTGTCGGTACGTTAAATACCAATTTGCGCAGTGGGCGACGGGTTTCGTCTTTTCGGGTTTTGAGTGCATCGAAGCTATATAAGCTGTTTTGCGTAGTTTCAACCGCTTCACGTACTTTCCAGTAAGTATCGCGTCCTTTGACATGTAACTCGGTAAGGAAGCAAACCGCTTCCATTGAACCCGTTTCATTCAAGGTGTTGATTGTTTTGGTGATGATCTGTTTATACTGGCGTTCATCTAGCTCACGCTCTTTACCGCAACCGACAAGCAAAACACGTTCACTGAGTACGTTAGGGACATGATGAAGTAATAACATCTGTCCAGGCTTCCCTTCCAAATCACCACGACGAAGTAAATTGCTGATATAGCCTTCACTAATTTTATCTAACTGTTCGGCAATACCGGACAAGCGTCTTGGTTCGTATACACCTACGACGATACAAGCTGAGCGTTGTTTCTCTGGACTACCGCTCTTTACGCTAAACTCCATGAGCTCTCCTAGATTCTTAAAGACAAATTTTATTATTTATTAGATAATGTCTGCTTGTGCCCAAAAAGGGCTTAGATATGGCGCTCTCAAGAATTTTCTTTTCGAGTGTTTTCCTTGCCATGTTATGTAATTGTTGGTCACAAAACTACTAAAAGTAGACAGTCTACATGAAAGTTGTATTGATACCAGCATAAATGAAAGTTTGGAGACCGGATCCTCACTGTGATTGTATTTAGATATCTGATTCGAGAAGTTTTTAAAGCGCAAATTGCGGTACTTTTGGTGTTGTTAGCTATTTTTATTAGCCAACATTTTGTACGCGTGCTTGCTGATGCCTCTGACGGCGAATTTCCTGCCTCGCTAGTTATGACCCTGCTGGGTCTTAACATGCCGTTTCTTACTGTTTTAGTTTTACCGCTGAGTCTATTTTTGGGCATTTTATTAGCCCATGGACGTATGTATGCCGAAAATGAGATGGTTATTTTTCATGGCGTAGGGATCAGCGAGTGGTATATCACCCGAGTCACACTCTTGCTTGCTGTGATGAATATGGTGTTTACCGCGTTCCTATCTATTTATGTCGCCCCTTGGGCAGAGGAACGACAAAACCAAGTGCTTGAACATGCACAGTCTGAAGCTGGCTTGGCGGCATTGACTCAAGGTCGCTTCCAGACCAGCCCTAACGGCAGAGCAGTGCTGTTTGTTGAGCGCATTGGTCGTGATAATCAGTTAGATAAAGTCTTTGTTGCCCAGTTACCTGAGCCCGATGATGAAACGGGCGTCGCCAACGTGGTAGTGGCACGCACAGGCAAAGTGCTCGAAGATGAGACTGGCGGTCAACGTTTGCAGCTAGAAGATGGGGTGCAATATCAGGGCAGTCCTAAGCGTGTTGACTATCAGGTTGTTGAGTTTGGCGGCTACCAGATGCAGATTAAAGAGCAAGAGGTTGGCGAGCGTCGGCGTAAATTATCAGCCATGCCAATTGGTGAGCTGATGGATATTGATACGCCTGAGGCTTCGGCTGAGTTCCACTGGCGTTTAGCGATACCACTGGCTATTCCATTGATGACCTTAATTGCGGTGCCAATGGCGCGAGTGAATAACCGTCAGGGTAAGTTTGCCAAGATGTTCCCGGCTATTTTGTTATATCTCGGTTATTTTGGTTTGATGGTTGCTGGTCGTAAGTCGTTAGAAGATGGCGTGATCCCTCAATATCTAGGGATGTGGTGGATCCATGCTTCCGCCCTCGCGATTGGTATATTGCTGCTTGGGAAAGAGCGACCGTTAGGGGCTAAAGTCTCTGGTTTGTTTAAGCGTAAGAAGGCGGCCAGAGCATGAGAATATTAGACTTCTATATTGCCAGAACGCTGATTAGCACTTCATCATTAGCATTATTGGTATTAACTGGGCTATCAGGAATTATCAAGTGGGTTGACCAACTTCGTCTTGTTGGCCGCGGCACTTACACCATGATGGATGCTGGTGTATACGTACTATTTTTGATCCCAAGAGATATTGAGCTATTTTTCCCTATGGCCGTGTTACTTGGCGCTTTGATTGGTATGGGCATGTTAGCGTCAAACTCAGAGCTGGTGGTGATGCAATCAGCGGGGCTTTCTCGCTTGCAAATCACCATGTCGGCGATGAAAACCGCTATTCCACTAATGATCATCGTAATGATGCTCACCGAGTGGGTGGCTCCAGTAGCGGAACTGCGTGCTAAAGAGATCAAACGAACCAATATATCTGGTGGCAGTTTAATCGACTCAAACCGTGGGATCTGGGCAAAAGATGGCGATCTATTTGTTAATATTGGCGGTGCCGCCGATATTAATAATCTGCGCGATATTACCCTGTATGAGTTTGATGATACCACGACACTAACAAGCACCATACATGCCGATTCCGCTGAATATAAAGATAAATATTGGCAGCTATATGATGTTAGAAGAACCACGTTGACTGATGATAGGGTGGTATTAACCAACCTTAAAGAGGAAAAGTGGGTCTCGTCGTTGACACCTGAAAAACTGAGCGTGGTGTCGGTTAAGCCTGAAGCGTTATCGATTGAAGGGTTACTCGATTATTTAGACTATTTAAAGAGCAATAATCAGGCATCAGAGCGATATGAGCTTGCCTTGTGGCGTAAGCTGCTACAACCCGTCACAGTCGCTGTCATGATGTTAGTGGCTTTGTCATTTGTATTCGGGCCGCTGCGAACGGTCACTATGGGCGCTAGAGTATTGCTAGGGGTCGTTGCCGGGTTTAGCTTCTATATCTGCAGCGAAATTTTCGGACCATTAAGCATTGTTTACGGTTTACCCGCCTTTATTAGTGCTGGGATGCCAGCGCTCATCTTCAGTGTCGGCGCGCTCTACTTTATTAGGAAGTAGTGCTTCCTAAGTTGCACGGCTTAATCGTGATTGAGTTTGCGTGCAGAAAAAGCGGTCATTAAAAAAGCCAATCAACAGATTACTGTCGATTGGCTTTTTTGTCGCATTAAGCCGCTAAGCTAGAAGTCTTACTAGAGGCGCTGGCTTGTAGGTTAAACACCGTGCCAGTTACGCATCTGATTAGCTTCTTTAGACAACTCGACGACTTCTGAGCGGGTCATCATATCCTGCAGCGCAAGCTTATCGCCATTGATAAGGATCCATAAATTACCAATTCCAAGCAGTGACCAAATAAGTCTAGCTGCTGCAGTCACCATGCTGAGGTTTTGCCCATTAGGATGCTGGATCTTAAGTCGCCAAGCTCGCATACCTAATGTTTGCCCCCCCTTGCTCCAAAAACTGATATAAAACAGACCCACACACAGCACAATCCAAAACTGATAAATGCCTTTATATAGCGCAGTACCATTGAGCAGATCTGAGACATGCTCAAATCCGGCCATATCGATTAGACCACTTGCAGTCAATCCAGTAAAGATACCGAAGCCAATCGCGCCCGCAACCATATAAACGGCAACAGCGAGAAGAAGGTCATAAACACCTGCACCACAGCGCTTAATAAAGCTTGCGCGTGGGAAGTTAGCGTGTTCGTTATTGGGCATATAAGAAGTCGTCATCAATATCACTTTTTATTAGGTTTATTGGATGGTGATAAACAGTTATCGGCTTAAACGTTATGACTTTTTCGGTTCATCTTTATGGTAGTAGATGTCGCTAAAGCCAAATCGAGCGAACTCTTTAGCGCGAAAGTCTTTAACAGCAGAAGAGCCTTTCGAGGTCATAGCAACTTGCTGCTCCATCATCAGGTATTGTGTTAAATCAACCCCTTCTGCAGCGGCAACGGCCTCGTAGATGTCGTGAAACTTGTCGTAAGCAAAGTTAATCTCTTTTGCTTGGTTCTTAAATTTATAGGTAATTCTGGTTGCCATTTTTAGCTTCTCTAATGAAATTGCCTCTATGATAGCAAATCTTGGCTATAAGGTATAAACCATATAGCAAGCGTCCTCTGGGTAACATGAAAGGTCCTTGTTTATGCTTTTCGCTTTAAAGCCTTGCTTAGCCCAATAATGGTGTGCCCCTTGCACTGCCACTAGAGAGATATTGGGGTAATGATGACAGCGGGCAAACTCAATCAAGATCGCTAATGCTGCGCGGCCAGCTCCTTTCCCCTGCGCCTTTGAAGACAGAGCGATATCATGTAAGTAGAGAGTATTAGGCTTATCTACCTTAGCCAGCATTTGCTCGAGAGACGGCGGGCTATCTTGAACCCAGGGGTGAGCAAGGCAATAACCTATCACGTCATCTTGCGACTCAAGTACAAAACAGCTTTGAGGTGAGGCTTGCCATTTACTCTGCAGCACTTCAAGTGACTCGGGTTCTATCTGTGGATAGCACTCGAGTTGGATTTGCAAAATGTGTGGCCAATCAGATGGCCCGATAGTGCGTAATTGCATAAAAAGATCCTAAATAGGGGCGCTTATTATTCCCATTAACAGAGAGCTGCTAATGGGAATATTGATACTCTAGCGCGACAAGTAACGGGTTTCTAGGTGTTTTTTGAAGTGAGCAGGATTGAGAGTCTCACCTGTTGATTGACACATTAGCTCATCGATACTGAGTAAGCAGCCCTGAGACCAGACTTTATCGTTTAGCCAGTCCATAACGCTCGACAGTTTACCAGTGTTAATCAAACTTTCTACGCAGCCTAGCTCTGTTTCCATCGCACTTCTAAACTGCGCCGCATACATGGCGCCTAAGGTATAACTGGGGAAATAACCGAGTTCGCCCACCGCCCAATGGATATCTTGCATACAACCATTCCTGTAATCACCATCGGTATTGATCCCCAGTAGTGACTGCATCTGCGACGACCAAAAGTCGGGTAGATCAGCAACGGCCAGCTTGCCACTAACCAGTGCTTTTTCCGCCTCAAATCGCAGGAGGATATGACAAGGGTAGGTCACCTCATCGGCATCGACTCGAATATGCCCTGGATTGACTCGAGTGTAGATGTTGGCCAATTGACTATGAGTCAATTGGCTGCCCAATGTAGAGGTTAAATGGGGCTCAATCAGCTTGAGAAAAGCGGGGCCGCGGCCAATTTGCATCTCGCAAAATAGGCTCTGACTCTCGTGCAGCGCCATCGAACGAGCGACACCGGCAGGTTGTCCGCGCCATGCTAGGGGTAAGCCCTGCTCATATTTAGCGTGGCCCGTTTCATGGACAATTCCCATCAAACCACTGGTAAAGTCAGCTTCATCGTAACGGGTGGTTAAACGAACGTCACTGGCAACACCGCCACAGAAAGGATGGCTACTGATATCGAGTCGACCGTGGTTAAAATCGAAACCGAGGATATTCATGATCTCACGCCCCAGCTTGGCCTGACTCTCTGCGCAGGTGTTAGGGATAGTGAAGTTAGCTTCTGATTTCTGCTTTTCTTGCACCTGCAGGATCAACTGTGGTAACCAGCTTTTTAGGTTGCCAAAGATCTGCTCAAGGCTAGCAGTCGTCATGCCAGGCTCGAACTTATCGAGTAGCGCATCGTAAGGGGAGACATTTTGCGCCTCGGCGCGGATATTGGCCTCCTCTTTGACGAGCAGCATTAGGTTTTCGAGGTTTGGCTTAAAACCTTGCCAGTCATTATTTCTGCGCTGCTGCCGCCAAGCTTGCTCACAGTGATAGGCAGCCTTCGTCTTAGCCTCAACAAGATCGCCAGGTACAAGATTCGCCTGAAGATATTGGTAACGCATCTCGGCAAGGTTAGCTTGTTGATGATTTGTCAGTGGCAACTCTTTTGCGTCATTAATTGTCTGCGCCAACATGGGGGCTGTCTTTAGGGAGTGAATATGTTTAGCAAGTTCAGCCATTGCCGCGCCGCGTGCTTCACCACCTCCCATCGGCATCATGGTGGCCTGATCCCAATCACCTAGTGCGCTCAGGTGCTCGAAGTGGCTAATGCTTTGAAAGTGTTTAACTAAGGTATCGTAATGCCGGTTGCTTTTCGTGCTCATAGTGTCTGAATTCAATCCGAGAATTTGCCATTATGCTAGCACACAATTTTGTTTTCCAATGGTTATTTCCCCAGCGCTAACCGAGCTGCAGCTCAGCTTGATGGGCTCGCGGGATTGATGCAAAGCACTGCTAAAAACGGGTTTTACTGCTGCGAGCCAGCCAGAATTAAAGCAAAATAAATTACTGAGTTTTTATTCGTACTGTCAGCATTTAAATTCAAGGTGAGCTCGCTTGAGCTGATTTATTTTTACCGTTAAATAGATGAATTTGTATTGCCCTTGTCCTATTGGGCTCCTAACGAATACTTTTGAACTATTATTCAACTCAAATGTAACAATCGGTCTTTACGTGTGTTAATAAATTGTTATCAGTTGTGGGCTGTGCTAGGTTGATTTTCGTGTTCTGGTTTTTTTAACCAATAAACCACTAAAATTAAGTTTAAAAAACTAACAATAAATTGGCTTGGGTTTACGGCCTAATATCAAGATTTTGGAGCGAATAAATATGAGATTAACAAAAATAGCTACGGCCCTAGTCGCCTTGTCTCTAGGCGTATCAGCAGGCGCTTCGGCTAGCGAAAGGTATGTCATTCAGGTTGATAATGATAACAAAGGCGTGATTAAGGCGCTTGCTAAGAAGGTCGGTGGTGAGCTTAATTTGGATGGTAATGGATTTATCGCTGCGACCTTTTCGGGTAAAGATTTAGCTCAGGTTAAAGGCCTATTGAATAACCCTCATGCAAAATTAGTTGAAGTGGATCAGCCTCGTTTCTTAATGTCATTTAGCGATGATGCGGGTAACCCAATGACGCAGCAAATCACCCCTTATGCTGTTTATCAATCAAACGTTAATGATATAGGCTTCAATGCCAGCGCAGGTATGAAGGTCTGTATAATCGACTCAGGTTTAGATAGAAGTAACGGTGATTTTGTTTGGAACAATATTAGTGGTGACAACGATGGTGGCACCGGTAATTGGGACGAAAATGGTGGGCCACACGGTACACATGTCGCGGGTACAATTGGTGCGGCTGACAACAATATCGGCGTTGTGGGTATGGCTCCTGGCGTCGATATGCATATCATTAAAGTATTCAATGCCGATGGTTGGGGCTACTCATCGGATCTCGCCCATGCAGCCAATCTATGTAGTGATGCGGGGGCGAATATTATTAGTATGAGCTTAGGTGGCGGAGGCTCTAACTCTACCGAGTCTAACGCTTTCCAGTCATTCAGTGATGCAGGTGGTCTAGTCGTGGCTGCTGCGGGTAATGATGGTAATAGCGTACGTTCATATCCAGCAGGTTATCCGTCTGTGATGATGGTGGGGGCAAATGATGCGACGGATACGATTGCAGACTTCTCACAATACCCAGGCTGTACGACTGGCCGAGGCAAGAAGCAACGCACAGACACTAGTATCTGTGTCGAGATCGCCGCAGGTGGCGTAGATACCCTCTCGACTTATCCTGCGGGTATGGCGACGGCCTCTAATATGAGTGCCGATGGTAACCCGCTAGCCAGCTCAGCGATGGAGAACTCGGGTTCAGTCAACGGCAGTACTTATCATATGGGCACCGCTGAAGCGCAAGATTCGTCGGCCAATGGTAAGGTGTGTGTGATTGATCGCGGCGCAATCTCATTCCATGACAAGGTACTTAATTGTGAGAACTCGGGGGGGATCGGTGCCATTATCATCAACAATGAGCCAGGTATGCTGTATGGCACGCTAGGTGATACCAATGCTACGACGATCCCTGCAGCCGGTGCTACATTTGAAGACCGAACTGCTATCATTGCAGCAAGCAGTGCGAACCTCTCAATTGGTACCTCTGATTACGGCTTTATGAGTGGTACATCAATGGCGACTCCGGCTGTATCGGGCATTGCCGCGCGCGTTTGGTCTAACCATAACCAATGTACAGGTGAAGAGATCCGTGCGGCGCTAAATGCGAGTGCTAGAGACTCTGGTGCTAGCGGACACGATGTCTACTTTGGGCACGGTATTGCTGATGCGGCTGCCGCCGATACCTACCTAACGACAAACGGTTGTTCTGGTGGCGATGGTGGTGAGCCTAGTACGGGCGATGGCCTGAGCGTAACCACCAACCACTATAAGCAAAAAGGTGTTAAGATTGTGGAGCTTAGCTTCAGTGGCGCAGCGGGTAGTAGTATCGATGTTTACCGTAACGGTACGCAAATCGATAGTGCTTCTAGTGCCGCGACCTATACCGATACCATTACCAGTAAAGGTGGTGGTACCTATACCTACAAGGCCTGTGATAGCGGAACATCAACTTGTAGTGCCGATGTCAGCGTGACCTTCTAAGAGTTAACCTCAAGTAGCAAAAGGCCTGCTGATGCAGGCCTTTTTTATGTTTAAGCTATAGTCAGTTCTAAATGTGTGTTTGCATATTTTGATCTTGATACTGATAGGGCTTAAAGTGTTTGCAGTATCGTGAGTGCAGGCTGAAGGTTCTTTGGCCAAACTTGATAGGCTTTATGGTGCTTAATCAAAGAGCTCTTCTTATTACCAGGGCTTAACAGTAAGTTGTGGCGATAAGCAAGCTTAGCGAACTCAATCTCATCGGCACGAACGTAAAGGGTGATAGGTTTGATAATCTCATCACCATCAATGCGCTGACTAAACTGTTCATCTGAAATGACTAAGCTATTACAGCCATCGCTATCAAGCTTTAGCTTCTTAGTCACTTCTTCATCTGTGATGACAATCCAATCTTGGCTCTCAAGCTCCGCTAACATTGATTTGAGAGACAGGCCTAGGCCGGTTTGCTTATCGGCGATAAAGCTATATTGAGCCTTAATTTTTTCTAGCAGTGTTTTTAGTTCGGCACCAGCCCCCATGCTGCGACCTTGACGGACCCACAGCGTTAGGTCGTCGGCGACTAATTTTGAAAACGTGCGTTGTTTTAACGCGGTTACCATCCAGCTGCAAAGGAAGTGACTCTCGGCTGTAGGTGTTCTGACGCTGCTACTCTTAGCACTTGCTTGTGAAAGCGCTTCTAGGCCCGCAATCGCGAACTCTAAAACAGCTTGGTTATAGGTGGTATCTGGCATGGACTCTCCGCCGTGTTGAAGTAATAAAGGAGACGGCAAACGGATTATACCTAATGGGGCTGTAAGTATAAATTAACTTGTGTTTCCGATATAAAACGCGATCAATTCGATATGTGTAGAACTAATTATTTGTCTAAAGATTCTACTTTGTGATTAAAAAAGGCACCCAATGGTGCCTTTTCTGTTTATAAAATAATTCGATGTCCGTACTGCGATTATTTTATCTTCTTTATCTTTGCTGGTGATGCATTTTTTACTTTTACACGGCGACCTTGCATATTTTTCTCTGCAATAACCTGTGCACCAGCATTATCGACGCGCTGCTGTTTCTTGGCAAAGCTACGACGTTTCTGAAGCTGTTTGATCAAAAGATCGCGGCTACCGACTTCATAGCCTGGGATGCTAATGCGGCGCAGTTGTTGGCCAATTAGCTTTTCGATATCGGCAAGGGTACGTTCTTCTTCGCGGCTAACGAAAGAGATCGCCACCCCAGACTTACCAGCACGGCCAGTACGGCCAATACGGTGAACATAATCTTCAGCCAAGAAAGGCAGATCGTAGTTAACCACGTACTCTAAACCTTGAATATCAAGGCCACGAGCCGCAACTTCAGTTGCCACTAGTACGCGCATTTTGCCTTCTTTAAACTCGCGCAATGCACGGCGACGGCTGCCTTGGGCTTTTTCGCCGTGAACCACAGCCGTTGGAATACCATCAAGGTTAAGCTCTTTTTCTAGCTTGTCAGCGGCATCTCGGGTCGCAGTAAAGACCAATACTTGCTTCCAGTTTTTCTTACCAATGAGTTCAGATAAAAGCTCACGCTTACGGCGCTGCTCAACAGGGTAAACCACTTGGCTTACCGTAACGGCGGTCGTGTTTTGCTTATCAGCGGCAATAATGTTCGGCTTAACCATCATTACGTTGGCAAGTTGTTTTACTGCGGTAGAGAAGGTCGCTGAGAACAGTAAGTTTTGACGCTTCTTGTTTACAGCCTGCAGAATTTTTTGAATATCGGCACTAAAGCCCATATCTAACATGCGGTCAGCTTCATCGAGTACTAAAAAGTCAACATTCGACAAGCTTAAGTTACAGGCCACAATATGCTCAAGCAGGCGACCCGGTGTTGCGATAATAATATCGGCGCCACGCTTTAATTTAGTTGCCTGACTATCCATTTTTACGCCGCCCAATACTGTTACGACTTTCATGTCGAGGTATTTAGCGTAGTCATTGATGTTATCGGCAATTTGCGCTGCAAGCTCACGAGTTGGAGTTAAGATCAATGCGCGAGCATTTGAGCGACCCGTCGTGCTTGGGTTATCTAGCATCTTTTGCAAGATTGGCAGTGCAAAAGCGGCTGTTTTACCGGTACCTGTTTGGGCACTAGCAAGTACATCTTGACCGCGGCGAACGGCAGGGATCGCTTGCTGCTGAATTGGTGTCATTTTTTCATAACCACATTCAGAGATTGCGCGCAAAATCTCAGGAGCAAAACTAAAAGATTCAAATCTCATGATTGAGGAGTCCTATGTTCAACAATTCAATTGCTAACAGGTAAAGCTAGCATCTATCGACACCATTAAAATGGCGGTGGCGGAGTATAGCAAACTTTTAGCTTAAAACCTGCACTTTTTGTTGGAGACTCTGGGTAATTTCCATTAAAAAGCAGCGCCGGGGCGCTGCTGTTATTGAAGCGGTTTATGGCAGAGTTAAATCGCTGCGGTCACTTTATTTAGCCAAGTTAAATCATCGCCCCGCATAAATGGTGAGAGTTTTTCTCTAACCTGCTGATGATATTGGTTAAACCAGCTAACTTCTGCATCAGTTAAATAGCTTTTATCGATCAAGCGAGCATCCATTGGAATAAAGGTTAATGCCTCAAATTCCAACATTTCCCGTTCGCTATTAGCTAAGGCTTTACAAGGACGTACGGCGATTAAGTTCTCTAATCGAATACCGAACTCATTGGCGCGGTAGTAACCGGGCTCATTTGACAGCACCATACCTTCGAGAAGAGCCACGTTTGAACGGCCTTTTGCGATACCCTGTGGACCTTCATGCACACTTAAATAGTGGCCCACGCCATGGCCTGTACCGTGGTCAAAGTCGAAACCATGCTGCCATAAATATTGGCGGGCAAAGGAGTCTAGCTGCATACCGCTAGTGCCTTTGGGGAACTTGGCTTGATCGATTGCTATATGGCCTTTTAGTACTAAGGTCACCATCTTTCTCTGCTCATCGGTAACGTCACCAATGGCAACAGTACGGGTCACATCTGTGGTGCCATCTAGATATTGTGCGCCAGAGTCGACAAGGTAGATGCTGTTCATCGTCATCTGTGCAGGTGTGCCGTTATTGTGGTTATAGTGACACATGGCGGCATTTGCGCCAGTTGCTGAAATGGTGTCGAAGCTTGGTTCTTGATACCGTGGATCGGCTAAGCGGAAGCTTTCTAGTTTATCTGCAAGTACGGCTTCATCATATAGGCGGTTAGCGGCAACTTCGCGGTCTAACCAAGCAAGAAAGCGGCTTACTGCCACGCCGTCACGAATATGGCAGGCTTTCATGCCTGTAAGTTCAGCTTCATTCTTCTGCGCCTTAGGTAAGGCGACCGGATCGCTACCTGCAATAAGCTGTGCACCAGCATCTTGAGCGGTTAGTTGCAGCCAAGCGTTGCAGCTCTCTGGGCTTGCTAACACTTTACAGCCGTTTAAGCTGACGAGTTCTGCGGCGAGCTCAGATTCCGCTTTAAAGCTGACGCCTTCACCTACATGCTCGAGGATGTTTTCCGGTAACTTTTTAGTGTCAGTAAATAACAGCATATCGCCATTGGTGCGCAGTAGCGCAGTGCCTAATACTATGGGCAGGCATGGAATATCTTTGCCGCGAATATTGAGTAACCAGCAGAAAGAATCTAAGGCCGAGATAATCGCAATGTCGGCGCCCTGTTTTTTGATCTCTAAGCCAATAGTTTTGCGTTTCTCAAGGCTAGTTCTCCCCGCGCTTTGCTCGCTAAACAGCATAATCGGGCTACTTGCTGGAGAAGGCCTGTCAGTCCAGTGCACGTCAATGGGGTTTTGCTCGACTTGAGTTAACTCTATTTGCGCTTTATTAAGTTCAGCTTCGGTTTGGTTAAACCAAGCTAATGTATGCAGGCGAGCATCGAAGCCGACTTTTGCATTTGCGCCAAGTTGTTCAATTAACCACGGAGCTTGAGGGGTATCGTGTAAGCTTAAGTATTCAAATAGACTCGGATCGACTTGTTGACGCACTTGCACGGTATAACGGCCATCGACAAAAATTGCGGCACTGTCCTTCAATACGATAATTGTTCCCGCAGAACCGGTAAATCCACTGGCCCATAACATGCGCTCATTATGCTCGGGGACATACTCGCCCAAGTATTCATCGGCACGAGGAATAATAAAAGCATCGAGATTTGATTTAGCCATTTCTGTGCGGATGGCATTGAGACGTGCTGCAATTGTATTTGACATTCAAACTCCGTTATCTGCGCAAAAGCTTGTTGTACTCACTAGAGGCAGTTTATTTTTGTACGAATTTAGCGCGGAGATTACCATAAAGCGCATTTGCTTGGGAGGCTAGCGACCGAAATTATTCAGGAACCATTAATGAGGGAGGGAAGCAGAATGGGGAATGGTTTTCCATCTAAGTGAACAGGCCACTATGGCTAGGCTTATTTATGCCATTTAATGTTTGGGTGCTAACGTTAGCACAGGCGTTTGCGATGAGTGCCACTTTTATGATGCTACTCGGAGGCTTGATTGGTGCCGAAATTGCGCCATCTCCTGAATTGGCGACGTAAGTTTTACTGTTATTTAGTCAGTAATTATTTGCACTTTAGATTATTAGTTACTGACGTTTTGTATATTTTATGCTAGAAAGTGGGGCTGATAAGTGTGCCGTTGTGATTGAGTCAAACCATAGAGCCTTGTTTAAGGTTTTATTGTATTTAAGTATAAATAATTAAATGTAAAGGGTAAGCATATGACCTTAGGTGTTGGCGGTTCTACCGCAGAGCAGGAATTAGCAAAACTAACCGATATGACTCAAGGCGTAGAGCCTATCAGTCGTGAAGAGTATCAAGCTCGAATCGCTAAGGCGCAAGGCATCATGAGTGAGCAGGGGATTGCTGCTATTTACCTTAACGCCGGCACTAACCTTTACTACTACACCGGTACTCGTTGGTATGCCAGCGAGCGTATGGTTGGCGCAATTCTTCCTGCTAATGGCGATGTTGAATATATCGCGCCTGCGTTCGAAGTTGATACCTTAAACGGCTATATGGTTATCGAAGGTAAGGTCAATACTTGGCAAGAAGATGAAAGCCCTTTTGCATTGTTTGGCGCAGTGCTGGCTAATATGGGGATTGCCTCTGGTGATATCGGTATCGATGAGTCTGCCGCTTTCTTTATTTTCGATGGCGTTCGCCAAGCGCATCCTCAATATAACTATATAAATGCTAAACCCGTCACCGCCGGTTGTCGCATGATTAAGTCGGCTGTTGAACTGAGCCTGCTACAGCGTGCTAAAGATATGACTCTTGAGGTGCATAAAGCCGTAGCGCGCATCTTGCATGAAGGCATTACCACCAGCGAAGTGGAAGCCTTTATCAACGCGGCTCACATTAAAGTGGGTATTCCAGCAGGTTCATACTTCTGTATCGTACTCTTTGGTGAAGACAGTGCTTATCCACATGGGGTTAAATCACCCAAAGCGTTAGAGCTTAATGATACCGTATTAATCGATACCGGCTGTCAGTTATATGGCTATAACTCAGATATCACCCGTACTTATGTATATGGTGAGCCTAGCCCACGCCAACGTGAGTTGTGGCAGTTTGAGCAAGACGCACAAATCGCTGGATTTGAAGCGGCGCAAATTGGCGCAACCTGTGCCAGTGTTGATCGCGCTGCCCGTGATGTACTCGAAGCGGCAGGTTTTGGCCCAGGTTATGATGTACCAGGTCTACCACATAGAACTGGTCACGGTGTTGGTCTAGATATCCATGAATGGCCATACTTAGTGCTAAACGATCATACTCCCCTTGAGGCGGGTATGTGTTTCAGTAATGAACCTATGTTGTGTGTACCGGGCGAGTTCGGTGTACGTCATGAAGACCACTTCTACATGACTGAGCAAGGACCAGTTTGGTTCACTAAGCCTGCGCACTCAATTGACGATCCGTTTGGATATGAAGCGTAATAATTGTTATATCTCGTCATAAGCAATGAGACATCTATTTTTGTGTAGAAAGGGCTATGTGTATAGGGTTAGTTTGGTGTACGTAATGAAGATCATTTCTCTAAACAAGAGTATATGACTGAACAAGGTCCTGTGTGGTTTACAAAGCCAGCGCACTCAATTGATGACCCATTTGGCTACGAAGCGTAACGCTTCTAATTTTATGCCAAATAAAAAAAGCCCGAATGTTTACGTATTCGGGCTTTTTTATGACTTATTAGTTCTTTCTTAATCGATACTGATTAGCTCAACATCAAAAATCAGGGTTGAACCACCAGAGATTTTACCTGCACTACGATTACCGTATGCCAACTCACTTGGTATAAAGAAACGCGCTTTCTCACCCACAACCATCAACTGTACACCTTCGGTCCAGCCTTTAATCACGCGATTAAGTGGAAATGCTATTGGCTCACCCCGCTCAACTGAGCTGTCGAAAACGGTGCCGTCAATCAAAGTGCCATGATAATGCACGGTAACGGTATCGCTTGCTTTCGGGTGCACAGTGCCTGTACCCGGTTCTAGTACCTGATATTGTAGACCTGAAGCTGTGGTTGTTACGCCATCTTTTAGTTTGTTATCAGCTAAATAAGCACTGCCTATCGCGATGTTTTCTTTGGCCGCTTTTTGGTTGTTCATCGACGAAAAAAAGTAAAACACAACACAAGCAATTACCACAACAGCTAAAACCATCTTCATTTTTTGAGTCACCTTGTTTTGATTCGACTGCCCATGATAACTAATCCCTCTCTAGAGGTAAATCTCAGTACTTCTCTTTAAGAGTGCAGTTTATAGAGCTTGGCATCTTGATGATATGAACTTGGTTTGTGAGGAAATCAAGTGTTTAATCAAGTATTAATCAAGTTATTGAATAAATGATTGATAAGCACTGCTAATACGGATTATTGTTACGGGCAATGGAGTGTTGTAGCGCGTTAGGGTTATTGTGTTTAGTTATGCCTCTGTTTGTAACGCGTCATTATCAAGGAGTAAGTCATGGTTAAACTGAGATCAATAGCGAATGTCTCAATTGTTTTTTCAACTTTGCTATATCTGTCTTTAGGCGCAGTTTATGCGGCAGAAACTGACAACTCTGAAGCTGCAAATGAGTTTGATCCTTACTTTTATCTTGGGGCAAAGGCTGGTCAGATGCATTATCAAAATGCTTGTGAAAGCTGGAGCATAAGTTGTGATGGTAACGATGTAGGTTTTGGCGGTTTTGTCGGTTATCAAGCGTGGCAATATTTAGGTTTTGAGACCGCTTACCTCGACTTGGGGGAGGCGGTGGCGCATTACTCAGAGAGCGGTGTAAATAACACTTATACTGGTAGCATGAAAGGTTGGGAAATTTCGGCGGTGACCCGGTTTAGTTTAAGTGAAAGTTTTGAGCTATTTGCCAAGGCGGGTAGCGTCTATTGGGATGGTGACAACCGCGGCCCTCAGAGTCGTAACTCAGATTCAGACTGGGCTCCTATGCTCGGGGCTGGGGTAGAATATCAGTTATCGCCTTCTTGGGTCGCACGACTCGAATATCAATATATCGATAGCTTAGGCAGTGATCTGATTGGTGGTAGTAACGGCCACCTAACGACTTTAGGTATTAGTTATCGTTTTGGTCAATCAGCGACTAAAGCTCAGCCGCCCGTTAAAGAAACTCCGGTAACCTTACCTGAAAAAATTATCCCTGTAACACCAAAACAGATTGTATTACCAGCATTAACGGTAATCAGCTTATTTGATTTTGATAGCAGCGAGTTAACCCATTCTGGTTCTTTAGCGCCGGTGATTGAGCGACTGAAACAATCACCAGAGGCTATAGCGAACATAAAGGGCTATACAGACTCCAAAGGCAACGCTACATACAACCAAGCCCTGTCGGAGCGTAGGGCTCAAGCTGTGGCCGACTACTTAATTGCAGCGGGTATTAAACCTGAGCAGATAGAGGTCCATGGTTATGGTGAGCAGTTCCCGCTAATGAAAAATGACACCCCTGAGCATCGCCATGAAAACCGCCGGGTGTTAATACACATCCAATCAACGACATCAGAAATGAAGCCGGAGATCTAAACATGTCCATATTTAAACAAGTATATCGCCAGTTGATTTTGCTGACCTTATTGATTCTTGCTGGTTGTGGCGGCGATGACGATGGCTTTCCAACGGGGGCCTGCGGTGGACCCGATAATCCATGCCCTGCCTATGCGGTCGCTCTTGATATTACTCCAAGCAACAGTGTTATCGCTGTAAGCACTCATCAAATCTACCAAGCATTCGCGACGTACAGTGACGGCGCAACGAAAGATGTCAGCCAAGAAGTTAGTTGGTCGAGCAGTGAGCCAACACTTGCCACTATTTCTACAAATGGTGTCGCTATGGGAGCCTTAGCAGGAGAGGTGCAGATAACTGCTAGTCTCCCACCCGTGCAGGAAGGAGGCATGGTATTAACCGATAGCGCGGCACTTAAAGTGACGGATGCCGCTCTGATGGCGCTGAATATTGAACCTGGACAGGCGCAGATATTGGTTGGAATGAGTCAGAGTTATCGCGCCTTGGCTTTGTTTGCAGACGGCCATCAACAAGATGTGACTAACGATGCGAGTTGGACAAGTTTAGACACTGCTACCGCAACAATAGAGTCCGCTGGAGAATCAATCGGACTCGCAACAGGGGTTACTGTTGGTGTGACGCAGGTGAAAGCGAATTTTTCTGCTCAAGAGGCATTAGCAACATTAGTTGTGCTAGCGACCAAACCAAGTCAGTTATTGATTAACCCCGTAGATGAAGTATTACCTAATGGCACCAGTCTGCAGTACCAAGCGCACCTTATCTTAGAAGACGGTTTGAGTATAGATGTGACGACGCAGTCGGCGTGGCACTCTTCTTCTGTCGATATTGCGTCTATCGATAATCAAGGCTTTTTAGTCGCTAAGACACTAGGGCAAACACGAGTGACGGCGACACTTTCATTTGCTGGTATTAGCTTGTTAGATACAACCAGTGCAACGGTTGTCGATGCAAAGGTCAGTAACTTAATCGTGACTCCCGCCCAAGGGATATTTCCTGTGGGAACCAAAGGCAGTTATGTTGCAACGGCCTATTTTTCAGATGGTCAGGTGAAAGATGTGAGCCGTGATGCACTCTGGTCTGCATCGCAGACGGATGTTGTCGACATCACAGCACAAGGGCAAAATGCTGGCGATGCCACCGCAAAAGCGCTTGGTAGCTCAAGCATTACCGCCACCTATCAAGAGCTAAGCGCAAATGCGCAGTTAGAAGTTACCAATGCGGTGTTAACCTCGCTGCAGGTCTCTCCTGTAAATACTCAGGTACCGGCTGGCACTCAGGTTCAATATCATGCCCATGCAAGTTTTAGTGATGGTAGCATCAAAGATGTCACGAGTTTGGGGTATTGGCAAAGTAGTGAGCCACAAATCGCTTCAGTTGGCTTAACGGGTGGGCTTTCAGGCATCGCTGATACCTATCAAGCGGGAGTTACAGAGATCCGCTTCGATTATCTGGGGCAGAATCAGGCAACAGAGTTAACCGTTACACAAGCGAATGTGGTTAATTTACAGATCTCACCGATAGATCTGCAGGTGCCTATAGGCACACAGGGCCAATATATTGCAATAGCCTATTATTCCGATGGGCATAGCAATGATGTTACTCAGCAGGCGAGTTGGCTGTCGAGTAATCGAAAGGTTGTGAGTATTGTTAATTCAGGAGTCGATGGCGGTTATGCCATGGGACTAACCGAGGGACTAGTAGAGATCTCTGCGACCTATGCAGGGCTAAGCTCTGGATTCAGTTCAGGAGTCAGTTCAGTAAAAAGCTCAGCATTGACGCCACGTGATTCACAAGCCGTAGCTGAGACTGGGGCATCGTCAACTATTAGCAGTAAAACGACGGCCAAGGTCACCCCTGCAATTTTACAGAGCCTGATTATCTCACCTGTTAGCGCGAGCATCGCAGCAGGTAATAATCAGCCTTATCAATTGTTCGCGCTCTTTTCTGATGGTAGCAGTAAAGAGGTGACGCCTTACGCCTATTGGCAAACCAGTGATGCAGCCATCGCCACCATTGACCGCTTCGGCTTAGCGCATAGTCTTGTTGAGGGACAGGTAAAGATTGTTGCCAGTTATCTTGGCATGCAGGTCAGTGCCGATTTAGTGGTGACTGATGCGGTGATCACTCAGTTGCAGGTCTCACCCGCAGAGAGCAACATCGCGGTAGGTTATAGCCAGCAACTGATTGCAACGGCCTATTACTCAGATGGTCATAGTAGCGATGTCTCTAGCTTAGCCAATTGGGGTTCGCTGTCGTCCTCTATTGTTCAAGTTGACGCCACCGGTCTTGCCGAAGGAGTGGCTCAAGGAAGCTCGACCGTTGAGGCCAGCTATCAAGGCATGCAAGCAAGCGCCAATGTTAATGTCACCAGTGCAATACTCGAGTCGGTTACTTTAACGCCTGCAACGGCAACGGTGGCTGCAGGTAATACTCAACAATATCGACTGTTTGGCATATTTTCTGACGGTAGTCATAAAGAGTTAACCTATGTGGCAAGTTGGCAATCTAGCGCATTAGCGATTGCGACGATTGATAAATATGGCTTAGCGCAAAGTTACCAGCAGGGGACGAGTCAGATCCAGGCGAGTTATATCGGTTTCTCTGCGGTTGCAGAGCTTAAGGTGACCGATGCCGAAGTGACTAGTCTTCAAGTCTCTCCTGCAAACCTCTCGGTTCCGTTGGGGACGACGGGGCAGTATAGCGCCGATGCATTTTATTCCGATGGCCACACGAGTGACGTCACCCATTTAGCAACTTGGAGTGTAATTGATCCAAGCCTAGTTAATATTGCGGCAACGGGAAGCGATGCGGGCTTTGCTGAAGCTATTGCGGTTGGGATGACAAAAGTTCAAGCCGATTTTGAAGGGCAGAGCGATAAGGTCAATGTGAAGGTAACCGATGCCATACTCGAAAAGCTTGTGATCTCACCAGCCTATAGCAGTATTGCAGCAGGACTCAATCAGCCCTATCAAGCGACAGGCGTGTTCTCTGATGGTAGCAATAAATCCCTTACAGACGTTGTCAGTTGGAACAGCTCAGATAGTGAGGTTGCAACCCTTAATCGATTGGGCGTTGCTCAAAGCTATAAGGCTGGCAATATTGTCGTCAGTGCCAGCTATATAGGCTTTAAGGCAACGGCTGAACTGAATGTGACCGATGCACAACTGAGCTATATTCGTGTCACACCAAGCTTAATCAGTGTGCCGTTAGGGACTGAAGGCCAGTTTACTGCCCGTGCCTTCTATAGCGACAACAGCTCAGAAGGTATCACTAAGGTTGCAACTTGGACATCGAATGATGATGCGATAGTGCATATTGGTACTGGTGCACCGAACAGCGGTTTTGCCAGCGCCATGGGACTAGGGCAGACTTTCATCACGGCTCAATATTTAACGGCAACTGATACCGCAGTGGTAAAGGTAACGCCAGCCGAATTAGTCGAATTGACCGTATCCCCACCGGATGCATCGGTTGCAGCCGGGCTAGATCAAGCCTATCAAGCCTTTGCTCGCTTCTCCGACGGCAGCAGTAAAGAGGTGACGTTAGCGTCGAGTTGGCAGAGCAGCGAAACCGATATTGCCACTGTTGACTCTCAAGGTGTCGCACATACTTTATTGGCGGGTAACACAGAGATCCAAGCGAGTTATAAATCACTCACGGCTAAGGCTTCACTCTTAGTTAATGAACCCGTTTTAGTGGATCTTCAGGTTACGCCAGTAAGCTCGACGATAAATATTAATGAAAGTCAGCAATATGTCGCGAGGGCGTTCTATTCTGACGGTTATTCAAATGATGTATCGACGGTATCAACATGGACCTTAGCGGATGACTCTATAGCACATGTTGTTCCATCTGGGTTCTCTGCAGGTCAGGTCACTGGGGATGTTCACGGACAGACGAGTGTAAAAACGCATTACTACGGTATGGACGCTCAGGCTCAAGTTATAGTCAGTGATTTAGAATACTTAGGTGTGCAAGTCGAGCCTGCCGATACTCATGTTATCGTGAATAAAACGACCCCGTTACAGGCATTTGCTGTTTATAGAAATGATAGCGGAGCGATAACTCAAAAAGACGTTACAAATATCAGTGATTGGCGACCAGGAGATGCGAGTAAAGTCTCTATTGATGATAAAGGGCTTGCATACGGTATAGAAGTGGGGGCAACGGATACCTTTGCGATTTATCAAGGTGTTCAGGGGCAAGGCAGAATTACTGTGTATGATAGTGAGCTTGTTGGGCTGACTATCAGCCCCGATAACCTGTCGGCGCCCATTGGTACTAAGGGACGCTATAAAGCGGTTGCAACTTATATCGATAGGCCCGATGAGGATGTGACAGAGCTAGCCACCTGGTCTTCGAGTCATTCAGATGTGGTACATATCGTTACCTCGGGAAGCGATGGCGGCACGGCAACGGCTAAAGCCGTGGGCATGAGTGAGATCACTGCTCAATTTGATGGCGCTGTCGATAGTGTCAGTGCGCAAGTTACTGCCGCCGTGATAGAGCGCATAGAGATCACCCCTAGAGTCGATACGATTTACTCTGAAAATATGCAGCAGTTTTATGCCAATGCGTATTTTTCTGATGCCACTGTGGTCGATATTACCTTAGATGCGGATTGGAAAAGTGACGACATCTATACAATATCAATCCAAACGGGGAACTCCCGTGCTGGCGAGGCCATGGGAGTCGGGCAGGATGGCTCTGCAACTATTTCTGTGTCTTACGCGGGGCTTACTGATAGCTTGTTGTTAAGTGTTAAACCCAATATGCCAGAGCTTATTGAAATCATTCCAAATGTACTGACACTTAATAATGGAGATTATCAAATTGTTCAGGTGATGGTGACCTATAGCAATGGCGATGTGTATGACTACGCTAAATATGTCGATTGGAGCTCAACTGATGATAGCGTCGCCTATGGTCATCAAGAGGTGGTTCGCGCCGAAGGTGTCGGTAACGCCACCGTGACCGCGACTATGGGTATGGTGTCTGGTTCGGCAGAGGTGACCGTGACACCTTAAGGTTTTTAAAAGGATAGACTCAGTTAAAATGAAAAACGCAGCCGATTAATAAGCTGCGTTTTTATTATTACCTACTGATTAATAAAGATTATTTTGGTTGTATAAACAGCACGTCAAGCTCCGGTCTATGCAGCAGATAAATCAGTGACAGATTACAAAGCACCGTTAACCATAAGATGAATTTGAAACGGCCCTTGGCCGATTTATGCCTGAGCCACTGCTGAGCAAGTAGGGCACCAGGCCAGCCTCCAGCCAAGCTTAATAGGTGAAGCTTTAATTCACTCACTCGCCAGCGATTGTTACGTGCCGAGTGTTTATCCCAGCCATAGGCGATAAATGTCACTAGGCTAGCAGAGATAAAATAGAGTAACAGCCAAAGAGGGATATGTTGTAGTGAGTAGCTAATGGCCAAAATGGCGATAAAGCTCAACGCAATAGCGATACTAAACCGGCTCGGTGAGCAGCTAATTTTTCGACTCGACTTTATTGCGCCGCCACTTAGCAACTGCGCATTGTCGGCGCGCCATTTACCCTGCTTATCCTTAACGAGATGAAATTGAACTCGGTTGCCCGCTTGTGGATGTATTCCTTTGCTGGCAAAGGCTGAAATGTGTAAAAAGACCTGCTGTTTTTGTTTCGCTATTTGGATAAAACCGAAGCCCTTAGCATCATCCCAACTGTCTATTACACCGCTTGATACCACTACTTTTTTTGTCATCGAGGTTTATCTGTATTTATTCGCAGCATTACGTACTGTAATATTATTGATAACATCACTGCTTATATCAGTGTACTTAATCGCAGTTAGTGAATAGAGGGGCGATTGCAACAGAGTCAGCAAGACTCTTCAGAGCAGCACTCTTCTTGTAAAAACTGTATAAGTCCTTCCAAGCAGTCAAATTGAGGAATACAGTGAAGCACACGTCCCTCTCTGTGCTGTTTGACCAGCCCAGCAGACATTAAACTTGAGAGATGATGTGATAGTGTCGAGTTTGGGATCTGTAGCCTTTCTTGTAGGTGGCCTACTGGCAGACCCTTACGCCCTGCTTTGACTAAGCATCGAAATAGAGTTAACCGAGTAGGGTGACCTAGCTCTTTCAGTGCTTTTGCTGCAACTTCAGTGTCCATACGCTTACTCACAAAGAAAAATATGTTTCGGTAGTTTTGGAAATAGTAGCAGGGAAAAACCTTCTATCAAACGATAATTTTTCTCACCCATTGAGTAAGGCTTGATGTGGATTAGTTTTTTATTGGCTTTTCTGAGATCCATAGCTTGATTGTACCTTGTACTACTACGACGCCTTCGGTGTCATAGGCCGTTACCGGTACTAACATATCACCGGGTACCCACTGCTCTGGCTTCACCTCGGCAACACAGGTTATATCGCTGCCAGCCTTGGCGGTGTAGTCCACGCTCATTCCTTTTGGGATCCATCTTAAGTGATGTGGTATAGAGGCCTCTGCCATCACCCCCATCGCCATCTCTAGCCCATTACAGATCGCGATAACGTGCACAGTTTGAATATGATTGTGCACGGCTTTGCGCTTTTTTATCTGGCAGATACAGCGGTTCACATTTAATTCACTTATGATGGGCTTTACTGTGCCAAAATAAGGTGCCATACGGCTAACCATCAAGGAAAAGAGTTTGTTTCCAAAGGGCAGTCGGGTGACTCGATTATAGAGTGACATGACCTTTGTCGGTCTGTTGTTTTGATCGGGGTGTCTCATCTTCTTACCTGTTTGTGTAACTGGCCTGATGAGATTAACATCGAATTAACATAAAATGCCAGCCGTAGGTTAATTAACCTTTATAAACGTAAACTTCATTTCCTTTCTTATAGGGTTGGAACGTATAATTTTGCCGGCGAGTAGTTTTGAGTAAATTAAGGAATAAAGTGAACTATTTAAAGACTTACCTCAAGGGAATGGCGATGGGCGCAGCCGATGTTGTTCCTGGGGTATCTGGCGGCACGATCGCCTTTATTACGGCGATTCTTGACCCGTTATTGGAAAGTATCAAAAAAATTAGACCCTCTTTACTGGGCGTGATTAAAGAGCAGGGCATTAAAGCGGCTTTCATGCATATTAATGGTCCATTCCTAGTCTGTGTATTCGGTGGGATCTTGACCAGTATTCTCAGTCTGGCCAAATTGATCACTTATTTACTGGACACTCATCCAATTCCCGTGTGGTCATTCTTTTTCGGCCTGATCTTGATCTCAGTGATTCATATGCTCAAGCAAGTGAAGGGCTTTACCTTAGGACGCTTGGTTTTGTTTGCCTTGGGGGCGGTGTTTGCGTGGGGGATTACCATGCTCAACCCTATAGCGCTTGAGATGACCTATCTCAACGTGTTCTTAGGCGGCTGTATTGCGATCACTGCGATGATCCTACCGGGTATTTCGGGTAGCTTTATCTTGCTACTTCTTGGTTTATACACGCCAGTGATTGGCGCCGTTAAGAATTTTGATATCGCCATTATGGCCACCTTTGCGGCGGGTGCAGCAATAGGCATACTCTGTTTTAGTCACGTACTGTCGGCATTACTTAGAAAGTACCATGATGCGACACTGATGTTTTTAATTGGTTTGATGCTCGGCACTTTAGGTAAGATCTGGCCATGGAAAGAGGTGATGACTTTTCGCGAAAACTCAAAAGGACAAATGGTGCCACTCGATGAGCGTGTACTATCACCAATGCAGTATGAGCATATTACCGGTCAACCTTCGCTGTTGATGTATGCGGTTATCGCTATGTTTGCCGGTATTTTATTGGTATGGGGCCTAGAGCGTTTCGCGCAAAAGAGCCGCTAATACTTTTTATACCAGTCGGTATAAGTACGTATTTACAATGCCAGCTTACGAGCTGGCATTTTTTTGGCTGTAGGTTGTAGATAGAAATGCGTAATTGTAGTTTTAGGCCTTCAGCGACTAAAGAGTGAAGGCCAAGTAGGCGTTATGACATCTTACGGCTGTTATCGACCTGCTTCTTGTCGTAATACTCAAACGGAAATACATTTCTAATGCGCTGAGTAATCGACTCGCTGACGTTAGCTGACACATGTAGGCGTACATCGCCAAGCTTTTCAGCTCTAACAGTGCAAGTCAGCTTGTCCGATTTTGCAATCGCGCGGCATTCTTTGGCAAACTTATCGGGGATCTTGCCTTTATGGGAGGTCAGGCGGCCTTCTTTAAAATGCATTTCAAACAGGGTTAATCCTTTTTTGCCACTGAAGATAAGCTTGTAGACAATGAAAATAGCGATAGCAATAAAAACAATTTTAAGTAGGGTTGGGGTCATGCGCTTTCCTTTTCTGTAAATCACTTATAGCCCTAAAGTTAACATACTCCTCCCTATGGTGATTTAAAAGCTTGTTAGCTCACGAGATTGGAATTTTTACGAGATTCAAACTACCCTGAATGAATTGCTTATGCGGAATTAGTCATCTGAAATCAGCTGTCTACTGTTAAGGACAACACCCTATGTCGATATCAAATACCGATCGCTGGCTTGAGCTCTGTGAGAAACAGGCTCAACTACTTGAAAATTTATCTAAAACCTTTCCCGAACGTAACCATCAACATGTGCACTTGAGCGAACGCTGGCGGCAAGTTGCCGAACATATTACGCAAGGGGAGTTTGAGAGTATGGCCAAGCTAAAATAGTGCTCAAACAACAGCTGCCAATAAAAAAACCGCCAGTTGGCGGTTTTTTTATTGGCAGGGAAACTATTTAGGCAAGCTTAAAATGCATAGCTTACGGTAGCTAGCACTGTACCGTCGTTTCTCCATGGCTCTTTCGAGTCGATAATATTGTCATCGCTTAAGTTCGTGTCTAGCCAAGCTAGAGACAGGCCTACACCACCAAGTTCAGTAGAGACTCCGATAGAGTAATCGACATAGTCCTCACCCCAGTCACCCATTTCTGGATCATTCACACCTTCACCATAGCTGTAACCCACATGGGCATCGATGCTCCAGTTCTCGAAGATCTCATAAGAGTAGTTAAGCTCAGTGTAGTTTAGTGAAAGATCGGCGTTAGCGTAGTCATTGGTATACCACTGTGCAAGGTGGAAGCCTGAATAGTAGAGACCCACATTCGCTTCTAAATAACCAGTATTTTCATCTTGTCCTGGGTAGGTGTAGTAGGTCAGTGTTGCGTCATATTCCCACTCTTCATCGGCACCGAAAGCGCCCCAATAACCCGCATAAATATCGACTTCTACATCGGCATCATAGCTATCTTTATCAACATTACTCGCCCAAGCACCAAAGAAAAGACCATTTTCCAGGCTGTAATCTAAGCTACCTTGAACAGCAAAGTCTCCCGCTGTTTGTGACACACCGCGGAAGCGGTAATCGTTAGTAACACCTATTTCGCCAGAGAACTCCGCTTGAGCTAGAGGGGCAATTAGCGCTGTTGAAAGTGTTAGGCCGACAACTTGGGCGATCCGTTTTTTATTGAGTTTTTTATACACGGTAGTTTCTCCATTTTACTATGTTGACTTTGATGCTGGTTGTTATTGTTAATATCAAGGCATATTGCACATCGATATTGAGCATCAATTTGTTTTGCCAAACAGCAGCATATTGCTACGACCTCATGGCTGATAAGCGATTTTCTAGTGCCTATACCTATCGGTATTACTGCGCGTTAGATTCGAAAATCACATATACCTTACGGCAGTTATCTAGCACCTCCCAGGTGCCTTCAAACCCTGCTGGAATGACAAACCTGTCACCCGTTTTTACCGTTATGCTGTGACCATTTTTATCGGTGACCTTGCTGGCACCGGCTAAAATTTCACAATATTCATGTTCGCTATAGCTAACTTTCCAAGTACCTATATCGCCTTGCCAAACGCCTGCGTGAAACTGCTCGCAATCGCTTGAGTAGTGGTTTTGCAGTTCTTGCTCAGGGTCGCCCATCAGTACTTTTTCAGTATCGAGTTTATAGCGCTCGATAGCGGTATCAAGCTTGGCGAAATTGAGGATTGAATCTATGTTCTGAGCCATTAGTGCTTCCATTTCACTGATAAGTTGACGCGTATAAAGCTGAACGAAAAAAGCGCGGCATAAGCCACGCCTCGTTATTGTTACTTCATTGTTGGCATCACAAATTCAGCCTTAGTGCCATTAGTACTCTTTTGTGCTGATTGCGGCCAGCGAGCGGTAATGGCTTTGCGTTTGGTATAGAAGCGTACGCCGTCTGGTCCATGCATATGCAGTGGTCCAAATAGTGAGCGCTTCCAGCCACCAAAGCTATGAAATGCCATAGGTACAGGAATAGGCACATTAACTCCGACCATGCCCACTTGGACGTTATGGCAGAAGTGGCGCGCAGCTTCACCACTTTGAGTGAAGATAGCGGTGCCATTACCAAACTCATGGTCATTAATCAGCTGCAGCGCCTCGCTGTAATCTTTAACTCGAACGATGGCCAGCACTGGGCCAAAGATCTCTTCCTTATAGATAGTCATCTCAGGGGTGACGTGATCAAACAGGCAGCCACCTAAGAAGTAGCCCTGCTCGTGATCGGCAACAGACAGCTGTCGGCCATCGGCCAGTAATCGTGCCCCTTCGGCAACGCCAGTCTCGACATAGTTGCTGACTTTTTCTAAATGCTGGGCTGAGATAAGTGGGCCCATATCCATCTCTGGTGTCACGCCATTACCGACTTTGAGCGCTTTGATCTGTGGTAAAAGCTTTTCGACTAATGCATCGCCAGAATCACCCACAGCCAATACCACGGAAATTGCCATACAGCGCTCGCCAGCACTGCCATAAGCCGCGCCCATCAAGGAGCCAACGGCTTGGTCAAGATCAGCATCTGGCATCAATAGCATATGGTTCTTTGCGCCGCCTAAGGCTTGAACGCGCTTGCCGTGGGCGGATGCAGTTGAATAGATATACTCAGCAATAGGGGTTGAGCCAACAAAGCTGACCGCCTGCACATCTTTGTGAGTTAGCAGGGTATCAACGGCTTCTTTGTCGCCGTTAACCACATTAAACACACCATTAGGCAGGCCTGCTTCGGTCAGTAGCTCGGCCATACGCATCACTGAGCTTGGATCTTTCTCTGATGGCTTCATGATAAAGCTGTTACCGCAAGCAATCGCAATTGGGAACATCCACATAGGTACCATCACCGGAAAGTTAAACGGAGCAATACCTGCAACCACGCCTAGCGACTGATTGAGGGTCCAAGCATCGACACCACCACCGACCTGCTCGGTATGCTCGCCCTTCAGTAGGTGCGGAATACCACAGGCAAATTCAACTACTTCGAGACCGCGAATGATTTCACCCTTAGCATCGTCGAGCACCTTGCCGTGTTCGCGGGTGATCATCTCTGCTAGTTGGTCGATATTTGCTTCGACTAAGGCCTTAAACTTAAATAGCACACGAGAGCGATTAAGTGGCGTGACTTTAGACCAGGACTCATGAGCTTTCTTAGCCAGTTCAATCACGCCTGCCACTTCGGCTGCACTGGCAAGAGAGACTGTGCCGCGCTGCTCGCCTGTCGCTGGCTCGAAGAAAGCTTGGGTACGCTGGCTTGGCGCCGAGTGGCTGCCGTTAATATAATGGTTAATGGTGTGCATAACGCAAAATCCTAATTCTATTCCCTGAAGGGAGACTAATTTATCGGTAAATGTTAATGACTTGCCGATGCCGTTACTGCGAGTCGCAATAACGGCTTCGGCATAGGGATTAACCCACAGCCTTGATTGCATCACCAAGCGTATTAACGATTTGGTCTATCTGCTGTTTGTCGACAATTAACGGTGGTGAGATAGCAATAATATCGCCAGTGGCACGCACTAAGGTGCCCGCTTCGAAGCAGTGCTCAAAGATCCCGAAACCGCGCTTACCCACACCTTGTTCGCTAGGGGCAAATTGAATCCCGCCGACTAAGCCTGTATTACGAATATCAATCACATTCGGTAGGCCTTTTAAGCTGTGCACTGCATCTTCAAAATAACCTTCGAGCTCTTTTGTGCGCTCAAACAGCTTTTCATTTTCATAGATATTAAGGGTGGCAAGCGCCGCCGCTGCAGCAACGGGATGACCCGAATAGGTATAGCCGTGAAATAGCTCAATGGCATTCTCTGGACCTTGCATACAGGTATCATAGATCTTGTCATCAACCAGTACGGCCCCCATTGGGATGGCACCGTTATTTAAGGCTTTCGCCGTGGTGATCATGTCTGGCACCACGCCCCAACGTTGACTTGCAAAGGCATCACCAACACGGCCAAAGGCTGTGATTACTTCATCGAAAATCAATAAGATGCCGTACTTTGTGGTGATCTCGCGCAGCTTTTGCAGGTAACCTTCGGGTGGCAAAATAACGCCGGCTGAGCCCGACATTGGCTCGACTATCACTGCGGCGATATTCTCTGCACCGTGCAGGGCAACCAGTTGTTCTAGCACTTCGGCCTTTTCGGCACCGGTTTTAGGCATGCCACGGCAAAACGCATTGTCTTTCATGTCTAAGGTGTGAGGTAGGTGATCTACCCCTTGCAGCAGTTGCTGGTTAAAGGTCTTCCGGTTATTACCAATACCGCCAACCGAGATCCCGCCAAATCCTACGCCGTGATAACCTAGTTCGCGGCCAATAAAGCGCGTTCGTGTGGCTTCACCATTGGCGCGGTGATAGGTGAGGGCAATTTTCAAGGCACTGTCTACAGACTCAGAACCAGAGTTCGTAAAGAAGACTTTATTTAGCCCTTCAGGGCTGATTTGCGCTAAGCGCCCGGCTAATTCGAACGCGAGCGGGTGGCCCATTTGAAATGATGGCGCATAGTCCATCTCATGAATTTGTTTACTGACCGCTTCAGAGATCTCTTTACGTCCGTGTCCGGCGTTACAGCACCACAAACCTGCTGTACCGTCTAATATGGGGCGACCAGCAACGTCCTTATAGTACATACCTTCGGCATGGGCGAGCATTCTAGGGCTCGACTTAAACTGCCTATTCGCCGTAAACGGCATCCAGTAATGTTCTAATGACTGCGTATCGCGTTGATTGTGCATCTGTGGATCTGCCATATCATCTCCCTTGATTCAGTTTCACTATTTTAATTATTGTTTTGTCATCTGTTGCTTTTTTGCTCAAGCGGTCGATATTTTCCATGCTATGTCAGAAATAATGAACATGGAAGCTTTTTGTGCATTTATTTGTAGCAAAAATGAAGTTTTTGTAAAATATATTGAAATTAAGATGCTAATAAGCGTAATCTTTAGCCACACCTTTTTGTGGGAATTCGTCTGTAGAGGGCGTTTTAACCGCATTAACCCTCATTCTAATTATTATATTCAGCGTTAAGAGGTCATCATGAGCACACCAGAAAGTCGTAGTCAGTGGCAAGCGTTAGCAGATTCTATGTCGATAAACGGTTCAGCTTTTATTGCAGGCGAGTACCTTGACGCGCAGTCAAAGCAAACCTTTGACTGTATCAGCCCGATTGATGGCAAAGTCTTAGTCAAGGTGGCAAGTTGCGATGAGGCCGATGCTAATATCGCAGTTAAAAATGCCAGAGAGACCTTTGAAACTGGTGTGTGGGCAAACCTTGCGCCAGTTAAGCGTAAGCAAGTGATGATCCGTTTTGCCGAATTGTTGGAGCAAAATGCCGATGAACTCGCGCTGCTAGAAACTTTAGATATGGGCAAACCCATTCAATACTCTAAGGCGGTGGATGTGGCCGGTGCGGCTCGAGCCATTCGCTGGTCTGGCGAAGCGATTGATAAAATTTACGATGAGATCGCGCCGACAGCCCATAATGAAATTGGCATGATCACCCGCGAAGCCGTAGGCGTAGTTGCGGCGATTGTGCCGTGGAACTTCCCGATGCTGATGGCGTGTTGGAAGCTCGGCCCAGCTTTAGCCACAGGTAATAGCGTGGTACTTAAACCTTCTGAAAAGTCTCCGTTAACCGCTATTCGTATGGCGCAAATTGCCGTCGAAGCGGGACTGCCAAAAGGCGTACTAAACGTGCTACCAGGTTTTGGTCATACCGTGGGTAAGGCGCTAGCGCTGCATATGGATGTCGATACCTTGGTATTTACCGGCTCAACTAAAATTGCTAAGCAGTTGATGATCTACGCGGGTGAGTCAAACATGAAGCGGGTCTGGTTAGAAGCGGGCGGTAAGAGCCCAAATATTATCTTTAATGATGCGCCGGATCTTAAAAAGGCTGCAGAGGCCGCAGCTTGTGCAATTGCCTTTAATCAAGGCGAAGTTTGCACGGCTGGCTCACGTTTGCTGGTGGAATCAGGGGTAAAAGATGAGCTTATCGCCTTGATAGCCGAAGAGCTTAAGGGCTGGACGCCAGGGCATCCGCTGGATCCAAGTACCACTTCTGGCGCTGTTGTCGATAAACAACAGTTAGATAATGTGCTGGGTTATATACAGTCGGGAATCGATGAAGGCGCGACCTTAAATCATGGTGGCACTCAGGTGATGCAAGAGTCGGGCGGGGTGTATATCGAGCCGACTATTTTCTCGGATGTAGACAATAAGATGACCATAGCGAAAGAGGAGATCTTCGGCCCCGTGTTATCGGTGATCACTTTCGATGGCATGGAGCAGGCGATTGAGATAGCAAACGACACCATCTACGGCCTCGCGGCGGGTGTATGGACTGCTGATATCAATAAGGCCCACAAGACGGCTAAGGCACTTCGCAGTGGCATGGTGTGGATTAATCACTATGATGGCGGCGATATGACGGCGCCATTTGGCGGCTATAAGCAGTCGGGTAATGGCCGGGATAAGTCACTGCATGCGTTTGATAAATACACTGAAATTAAGGCCACTTGGTTGGTGTTGGAATAACCCTGTGACAGAGTGATTGCTGAGAACGGCTTTAGCTTTCAGGCCTGAAGCAACTTTTCAGAAGGTCGATAATTATTTATCGAAATATTCTAAGCCCCCGAGTGCAGACTTGGGGGCTTTTTGTTGATTGCGAAGCCGTTGTTGAGAGTTTGGAGTATTTCAACATTTAGCTCGAATTAACCTTGACCTGTCTAAAGCTTCATAGTTTAAGCTGTGACGATATATACAAAGGAAAACCTATGTACCGTATTTCTGAGTTAGCAGAAAAAGTCGGCTTAAGCCGCTCGACTCTGCTGTATTACGAAAAGGTGGGGTTAATTTCGGCGAAGCGCCAAGCCAATGGCTACCGAAGTTACTCTGAGCAGGATCTGCAACGCTTAAAGCTATTGCAGCAGCTACAGGCGGGGGGATTGAGCCTAAAAGAGTGTCAGTCCTGCTTAGAAAGTCGCATCGACAGGGGGTTACTACTGCAACGGCTAAAGGTGTTGGATGACGAGATAGCTGAGAAACAGCAGGCCAGAGAGCTGCTTAGCGCCATGCTTGGCATGAGCTCGATGAGAGATTGGCACCAAACGACAGAGAAACAGGCCCCCCATGCGCATCTAGATTGGCTGATGAAGCAGGGGTTCGATGAAAAACAAGCGTTAAGGCTTAAATGGTTATCAAAAGATATGAATGAGCATGAGCTGTATATGGCAGATTTTGAGCTGATCTTTGATGGGCTCGAAAGGCTAGGACCTGGTACGGAGGTGGATTCATTAACAGCACTTAAGGCTACTTTGCCGAGCACTGATCCGCTCAAGGCTGTTTTATCGAGCACTGAATCGCTCAAGGCTGAGCCGTTTAACTCGGGGGAACTGCTAGAGATTGGTTGTGGCAAAGGGGTGGCGACTCGTGTGTTGGCTCTGCATTCTGAATTTACTATCACGGCGCTGGATAATGATAAGTCGAACCTGAATAGTTTGAATAAAAACTTGGATAAAGCGCTCAAACAAAGAGTGAACACTGTGTGTGCAAGCATGACCGAGTTGCCGTTTGAGCGGGATCAGTTTGACGTTATCTGGTGCGAAGGTGGTGCCTACATCATGGGGGTAGAGCAAGCCCTTAAAGATTGGAAGCCATATATTAAAGCGCAAGGGTATTTAGTGCTCAGTGATTTAGTCTGGAGCAGCGATAATCCTTGCGATGAGCTGCGTGCGTTTTGGCTACAAGAGTATCCCGATATGGTCAGTGCAAAACAGCGTATCGAGCAAGCTAAACAGGCGGGATATGAGTTGATTGATAGCTTTCCTCTGAGTGAACAAGCGTGGAGTGATTATTACGCGCCGCTTCAAGGGCGAGTCGATGAGTTAGAGGCTATGATGCCAAATTCAAAGGCGCTAGCTGACGTTAAAATGGAGCTAGAAATATTCCATAAGCGCCAAGGTGAGTTTGACTACCAAATGTTGGTTTTAAAGAAGATGTAATGTCTAAAGACTCAATATGTATAGCCTTCGAGTATTAGCCTTCGAGTATTAGGCTTCGACTAATGATTTTAGATTAATAGTTTTAAATTAAGAAGATAGTTAGGTAAATAGAGATGAATTTTACAGCGTACGATACAAATAACACCGAAGAGATCTCGCAGCTTTTCAATGAAACCTTTACCGACTCAGAAGGCGCAGACGAAGGTAAAGTCATTGGTGAATTAACCACAGAGCTTATGAGCACAACAGGCAGTGATGACCTGTTTATCTTTGTGGCGACAGATGGGGATAAGCTGGCTGGTAGCATTATGTTTTCACGGTTAACCTTTGAAACTGGCATCATTGCATTTATTTTGTCGCCAGTGGCCGTTCACCCCGAGTTTCAACGTCAGGGCGTTGGCCAGAAGCTGATTAAGTTTGGATTAGAGACCTTAGCGGAAAAGGGCGTTGAACTCGCCTTTACCTATGGCGATCCCAACTACTACTCAAAAGTCGGGTTTAAGCAGCTCAGTGAAGATGTTGTTAAGGCGCCGCTTGCTCTAACTTACCCAGAAGGCTGGCTTGGCCAATCACTTACTGCTGATGCACTGCAGCCAATAAGTGGTCGCTGCTGCTGTGTGTCTGCGCTTAATAAAGCTGAGTATTGGTAATCGTTTTTTTGGCTATTGAAGCTAATAAATCAAGAAACTTTAACTCCGTCGCTACCTACTGAATATAAAAAGGATATTATTGCTGCTGAGTGAGAACTAAGAGAAAAGTCAGTCAGTCTAAGCGAGAGCCGCAACCTATGAGTCATGAGCATTTTAAAGGTCAGTTTGAAGTCGAGCTAAAGTACCGTTTGGCGTGCAGGGATGCATTCTTAGCGGTACTTAATTCGCTAGAACATGAGATAATGTTTGAAGATAATATCGAGTCAGATTGTTATTTCGATACGCCAACCCAGCAGCTTTTAGCTCAAAATAAGAGTGTCTGCATACGTGAGTGCCAACCGTCAGGTATTAAGCTCTGGATAGTCAAGGGGCCGGAGGCCGATCGCTGTGAAGCGACCAATATCACCGATACTAATAGCGCTAAAAGCATGCTCAAAACCATGGGTTATCAGGTGTGTTTAGAGATGCAGAAACAGCGAAGTATCTATTTTGTCGGTAAGTTCCATATCACGCTTGATCACTTAGCAGGACTAGGTGATTTTGCCGAGTTTGCCATCATGACCGATGATGAAAACTCGTTAGAGATTTATCGAGCTGAGCTGGTGGACTTAGCGGCTCACTTTGGACTGACACAAGAGCAGCTTGAACATAGATCATACCGTAGTATGCAAGAAGCAAAATAGAAGCCATTTACCTTGTATAGAGTATATGTAGAGACATAACACAATGAAAACGATAGGAATGTTAGGCGGTATGAGCTGGGAGTCAACCTCCAGTTATTACAAGGCGGTTAATGAAGGTGTAAAGGCAAGGCTCGGTGGTTTGCATTCTGCAAAAGTGTGCCTCTACAGTGTTGATTTCGCGGAAATTGAAAAGCTACAGCATGCGGGTAAGTGGCAAGAGACTGCCGATATCTTGTCTGCTGCCGCTAAAAATGTTGCAGCAGGTGGTGCTGATTTTTTATTAATCTGCACTAATACCATGCATAAGGTGGCTGATGAGATCCAGGCTCAGCTCTCAATCCCCATCTTACATATTGCCGATGCAACAGCAGCAAAGCTCTTGGCTAACGGTGTCACTAAAGTGGGCCTGTTAGGAACTCGTTTTACCATGGAGCAAGATTTCTATAAAAGCCGCCTGATAAACCAGTTTGGTATAGACGTGATTGTTCCAAATGAAGCGGAGCGCAATGTTGTGCACCATGTTATTTATGATGAACTATGCCGAGGCGTGATTAACCCCGCGTCAAAGCAGCAATATTTAGATATCGTTAATGACCTACATGCGCAAGGAGCCCAAGCGGTTATTTTGGGCTGTACTGAGATAGCGTTATTGATTGGCCAACAAGATACCCAAGTGCCACTGTATGACACGACAGCAATTCACTGCGAATATGCGGTGGATATGGCGTTAAGCTAAGACTTTATACTGATTGGTATTATTACCGAACAAACTTATGCCGATTGCAGGTATTAAAAAACGGACTATTAAGTCCGTTTATTATTGATACGGGATTAAAAATGGGTATTAAAAAATATCCTTAAATCGATGATAAAGCATGCCTATTGCTAACATTGGTGAACGTAGGTGTGGCCCACCTGGGAAGGTCATATGAGGCACCTTGGCGAAGATATCGAAACGTTCTGCTTGGGTGGTAATTGCCTCGGCGATTAGTTTAGCCGCCATATGGGTAGCATTCACGCCATGGCCCGCATAGGCTTGGGCATAGAAGATATTCTTGGCATCGGGCAGACGACCAATTTGTGGTAGACGATTGGCGCCGATACCCATCATACCACCCCATTCATAATCGATACGCACGCCTTTTAGCTGCGGAAATACCTTCTCAATATTCGGTCTGAGAGCTGCTTCGATATCTTTAGGATCTTTACCTGAGTAGGTACATAAGCCACCAAATAGCAGGCGATTGTCTTCAGATAGATGGTAATAATCCAAGTCGACTCTTAAGTCGGCAAACGCCATATTTTGTGGGATGATGGCGTCACACTGTTCTTGAGTCAGTGGCTCTGTAGCCAGCACATAGGTACCCGCAGGAAGGACCTTGCTGCCAATATTTTCTTCTAAATCCAGACCCAAATAGGCATTACCCGCCAAGACTAGATACTGACAATTCACTTCACCGTGTTCGGTGATCACCTTAGGTTTATCGCCCTTAACGATCTTTTGTGCGGCGCTATATTCATACACTTTAACCCCTAAGTTGCGGGCGACTCTTGCCTCGCCAAGGGCTAAGTTGAGTGGGTGCAGATGACCACTGGCCATATCAACCAGTGCGCCTTGGTAAAAATCTGAGCCGATGACCTCACCTATGCGAGACTTATCAAGTAAGGTCATGTTATGGCCGTAACCGATACTATTGAGGTGTTCAAAATCTTCTTCAAGTTCCGTCATATGACGAGGACGTATAGCCAAGTCGCAGTAACCCATCTGTAAATTACAATCGATTTTGTGCTCAGCGACGCGCTGTCTGACGATATCTACCGCCTCAAACCCCATCTGTTCGATGGCTTTAACGCCTTCGCTGCCAATGATATTTTGAAACTGGCTAACGTCATGGCCAATGCCACGAATGAGCTCACCGCCGTTACGGCCCGATGCTCCCCAACCTATGCACTTAGCCTCAAGAAGTGCCACACTAAAGCCTTTTTGAGCCAGTTCAATTGCCGTATTGATACCACTAAATCCACCGCCGACTACGCATACATCGACATCTAACACCTCTTCTAGTCGTGGTGATTGATGCAGCTCTTTAGCTGTTGCGAAGTAATAAGATGCGGGGTGTTGGTCGCTATGCACTGGGCTCTTAGTTAACATCGTTTCTCCAAATATATGTTTTTATTGTAAATTGGACTTGTAGCAGTAATATACCCAAACTGTTGTGAATAAATTATTTACAGATGTTCGTTATTTTTAACATGCTTTCCTGTAGAATACAAATTGCTCGATAGAGGTTATGGTCTAGTATTTTTCAAGACGGTACTCAAGTTGTACCGAGAATGGGTTGTATTGCTCTACATGCTGTTGGAGACAAAGAACGATTACTTCAATTAGGGGAAAGATTTTGGATATTGGTGAGAATCTTAAAAAGGTTAGAAAAGAGAAGGGCTTGTCCCAACGAGAATTGGCTAAGCGTGCTGGTGTGACCAATAGCACTATCTCGATGATCGAGAAAAATAGCGTTAGTCCTTCGGTTAGTTCACTTAAAAAAGTGCTTTCTGGTTTACCTATGTCTTTGGTGGAGTTCTTTTCTATAGAAGATACACAAGAGACTGAACAAAAAGTGGTGTATCGCAGTGATGAACTGTTAGATATCGGTGATGGCATGCTGGACTTTAAGCTGATTGGTCGAGACTTTCCCAATCGTGCGATGTCTGTGATGAGTGAGACTTATCCTTCAGGTTCAGATACCGGTATCGAAATGTTAAAACATGAGGGCCAAGAGGCTGCCATGGTTATCGAAGGTCGTTTAGAGTTGACTGTCGGCGAAGAAGTATTTGAATTAGCAGAGGGTGATAGCTATTACTTTAATAGTGAGCTTCCTCATCGTTTTCGTAATCCATATGATGAGCCTTGCCGAATCGTTAGCGCCACCACTCCTGCAAATTTCTAATAGATCCCCTCCTCTTTTTGTAAAGCTAGCTTACCGCAGAGAATATCGAATTCTTTACGGTAACTAGCTTGCTATCCGTATCATTATTCTGCAGTTTTCCATTTGTATAACATTACCCGCTAGGCAACTCTGCCTGATGCTATTTTTATGCTCTCATGTAAATAATATAAAGCATTCGCTATGCGTAAGTGTGATCGCCGTCAGATCTATTTGTTATGCATATAATGCATAAAAAACTTATTTATATGAATTTTCGTATAAAGACTTATAAAAAGGCTTTGCGTTAAGCTTATGATATTAAAGTGCTTACCTCTTTACTTTATATTTTTTAACAATCCTTTCACCTTCTCTATTGCCTAGTTAATTGATTACGTGTAGTGTGTGAAAAAATGAACATTTGGATAATAACTGTTCATTATTAAAGATTTCGTAAATCAAGATAAAAACTATTCAAAAATAATTCTAAAAATTACGAAGCAAAGGATTGAAGGTGTTTTATGTCAGAAGTAGGGCTCGCAGTTGTTGGCGTGACAGCATGTAATATGCAGTTGGGCTTGCACCCCTTTAATATTGTGGGGGAAAAGTATCTTCTCGCAATCGCAGATGCGACACAATCTTGGCCATTGGTTATTCCAGCTTTAGGCCATTGTCCTGCCGAGGTCGTACTCTCTCGTTTGGACGGAATTTTGTTCACCGGCTCCCCCTCTAATATCGAACCCCACCATTTTGACGGCCCCGCAAGTGATGCGGGAACACATCATGACCCCAAGCGCGATGCGACAACCCTACCTTTGTTAAAAGCGGCAATTGATGCAGGCGTGCCAGTGCTTGCGATCTGTCGCGGTTTTCAAGAAATGAATGTCGTATTTGGTGGCAGTTTGCATCAAAAGTTGCATGAGCTGGACGGGTTTATTGAACATCGAGAAGACAAAACCAAGCCTGTAGAGGTGCAATATGGCATATCCCATGAGGTTCAAATAGAACCTGGGGGACTGCTTCACGATGCATGGGGCCGCAGCTCTGCAGAGGTGAACTCTGTCCATACCCAAGGCGTAGACCGTCTTGGTGTTGGGTTGCGGCCAGAAGCATATGCAAACGATGGTTTGATAGAAGCTTTTTCTGTCAAAGACGCAAAGAATTTTGCACTAGGTGTGCAGTGGCATCCGGAATGGAAGGCACTCGATAGTCCTTTTTATACCGCGATTTTTAATGCTTTTAGTCAAGCATGTCAGCACCGTGCAGCAAGCAGAGTGAAATAATCATGAAAAAGTTAGTTAGTTATTTAAAAGATCAAAAAATTACCGAAGTAGAGTGTGTCGTCTGTGATATGACGGGCATTGCCCGTGGCAAGATTGCACCAGTGGGTAAGTTTATTGACGAAAAAGGCATGCGTTTGCCTGAGAGTGTGTTGCTGCAAACTGTCACCGGCGATTATGTGGATGACGCATCTTACGATGCGCTACTCGATGAGGCCGATATCGACTTTGTTTGTGTACCCGATGAAAACGCGGTGTTTAAACTGCCATGGACCATCGAAGCGACCGCACAGGTGATCCATGATACCTACGACAAGATGGGCAATCCTATCGAGTTATCTCCACGTAACCTACTGAAGAAAGTGCTTAGACTTTATGAAGATAAAGGCTGGAAGCCTGTGGTTGCACCAGAGATGGAATTCTACTTAACTCGCATTAATGAAGATCCCGATCAACCGCTTATTCCCCCTGTAGGGCGTTCGGGTCGACAGGAGTCGGGTCGTCAGTCTTTCTCTATCGACGCGGCAAATGAATACGATCCACTATTTGAAGATATGTACGATTGGTGTGAAATTCAGGGGCTGGATATCGATACTTTGATCCACGAAGAAGGTACGGCGCAGATGGAGATTAACTTCTCACATGGCGATGCCTTATCTCTTGCAGATCAAGTCTTTGTGTTTAAACGTACCCTGCGTGAGGCCGCGCTTAAGCACAATGTTTGCGCCACCTTTATGGCCAAACCGATTACTAACGAACCCGGCAGCGCGATGCACCTGCATCAGAGTATTGTTGATGTTAAAACAGGTAAAAACATTTTCTCGAATGAGGATGGTACTAAGAGCCCGCTGTTTTATAGCTACATAGGTGGGCTGCAAAAGTTTATTCCTGAATTGTTGCCATTGCTTGCGCCAAACGTTAACTCTTTCCGCCGCTTCCTACCGGGCGCTTCTGCACCTGTAAACTTGGAGTGGGGTGAAGAGAACCGTACCTGTGGTTTGCGTATCCCTGAGTCGTCACCGCAAAATCTGCGTATTGAAAACCGTGTCGCTGGCGCCGATGCCAACAGTTATTTGTCAATTGCAGCCAGCTTACTCTGTGGTTATATGGGCATGGTTGAAGACATTAAGCCATCAACACCCGTCCAGGGCCGCGCCAATGAAACTCGCAGTGGAACGGCATTGCCACTGACATTAGAGGAAGCCTTGGCGGTAATGACAGAAAGCTCAGCTTGTAGAGAATATTTAGGTGAAACCTTTACCAATGGCTATGTAGCGGTTAAACAAGCCGATTTGGAAAACTACCGCCAGGTGATTAGTTCTTGGGAACGTAAGTTTTTACTGCTGACAGTATAAATACATCACGCTCTCAGAATAAATAAAAGGCGATAGGGTTCGTTTTGGGGACGGATCTTAACCGCCTAAAAAATGAAAATATGAAAAGGAGTTATTCATATAGATAGCATTTTAAAGAGTGTTATCTATATGAAAGCTGTAAAGCAGTACCACACTGCCGATGCGGTTTTTCGGGTGTAGCATTGGTGAAAAATAAGAACTAAAGCCGGTATATCGGCAACACAATGAATGGACAGCAGAGGTGGATTTACTGCTGCTACGCTAAATAGGAGAAAGCATGAAACTTTTAACAAAAGCGACCACACTTGCCCTCGTCACCGCAAGTGTAATGGCTTCAACTACCGTATACGCTGAAGAAGTGGTTCGAGTTTACAACTGGTCAGATTATATTGCCGAAGATACCCTAGAAAACTTCCAAAAAGAGACCGGTATTCGTGTTGTTTACGATGTGTTTGACAGTAATGAAGTGGTTGAGGCTAAGCTGCTTTCTGGTCGCTCTGGCTATGATATCGTCGTACCTTCTAATAGTTTCTTAGCCAAGCAGATTAAAGCGGGGGCTTTCCAGAAGTTAGACTCAAATCAACTGCCAAACCATAAGAATCTAAGTCCTGAGTTAATGAATCAGTTAGAGTCCGCTGATCCGGGTAATCAGTACTCTGTGCCATATCTATGGGGAACCAACGGTATCGGTTATAACGTGGAAAAAGTCACAGCAGTACTCGGTGAAGATGCCCCTGTCGATTCGTTAGAACTTATCTTTAATCCTAAGTATGCCGAGAAGGTATCTCAGTGTGGCTTGTCTTTGTTAGATAGCGCTGATGAGATGATCCCAATGGCGCTTATCTACCTAGGGCTGGATCCAAATAGTACTAAAGCCGATGATTTTAAGAAGGCAGGTGAAGTGCTTGCTAAGGTACGTCCTTACATCACCTACTTCCACTCGTCGCGTTATATCACCGACTTAGCGAATGGTGATATCTGTGTGGCATTTGGTTATTCAGGCGATATTTTCCAGGCTGCCGATCGCGCCGATGAGGCCGAAAACGGTAATACGATTGAATACTCCATTCCAAAAGAGGGCTCAAATCTTTGGTTTGATATGTTAGCGATTCCTGCGGATGCGGCTAACGTTAAAAATGCTCACACCTTTATCAATTACCTGCTTCGTCCAGAGGTGATTGCCCCTATTACCAACTATGTGGCTTATGCGAATCCTAATGTTCCAGCTTTGCCTCTAGTGGATGAAGATGTGCGTACGAATACTTCTATTTATCCATCAAAGGAAGTGCTTGATCGATTGTATGTTGGCGATGTACGCCCAATGAAATCACAACGTTCATTAACGCGCGTGTGGACCAAAGTGAAATCAGGCTACTAAGCAAATAAGGGTAAGGCATCGCCTTGCCCTTTTTGATCAACAGCTAATTTTGGCACAGTAAGTAATAAATGAATTGAAACAAAGGGCATTGATTATCGCCCTTAGTTGGAGAAGTAATATGGCTAGTACCTTAGACGTCACCAATAACTCGATTAAAAAGACGCAGGGCGAAGTGCTACTTCAGATAGACAGAGTGAGTAAGCTATTCGATGAGGTGCGTGCAGTAGATGATGTCACGCTCAATGTCAAAAAAGGGGAGATTTTTGCATTACTAGGCGGTTCTGGCTCGGGCAAATCAACCCTGCTACGTATATTGGCGGGTTTTGAAAAACCATCTGAGGGTCGCATTTTTCTCGATGGGGTCGATATCACCGATATGCCGCCTCACGAACGTCCTATTAATATGATGTTCCAGTCTTATGCGCTGTTTCCTCATATGACAGTGGCGCAGAATATTGCCTTTGGTCTGAAGCAAGACAAGTTACCTAAAGCTGAAATTGAATCTAGAGTGCAAGAGATGCTTAAACTTGTGCATATGGAAAGCTACGCTAAACGTAAACCAAACCAGCTATCAGGCGGTCAGCGTCAACGTGTGGCCTTAGCACGTTCGTTAGCTAAACGCCCTAAATTGTTGTTGCTCGATGAGCCGATGGGAGCGCTGGATAAAAAACTACGAACTCAGATGCAACTTGAGGTGGTGGATATTCTAGAAGCCGTCGGCGTAACTTGCGTGATGGTGACCCATGATCAAGAGGAAGCGATGACCATGGCGGCGAGAATTTCGATCATGAATGATGGCTGGATTGCTCAAACTGGCTCTCCTACCGATATTTATGAGAGTCCAAATAGCCGTATGGTAGCTGAGTTTATTGGCAGCGTTAACCTGTTTGAAGGCGAGATAGTTGTAGATAAAGCAGATCATTTGCTTATCGAAAGCCAAGGTCTATCGCAAAAACTGTTTATTGATCATGGTGTATCAACCAGTGTTGAGGATAAGCGTGTATGGGTTGCAGTTCGCCCGGAGAAGACGCGTATTACCCGTGAGCAACCACAGGGCGAGCATAATTGGTCTAGCGGTGTAGTTGAAGATATTGCTTATCTTGGCGGGATTTCGGTGTACTACATCCGTCTACCCAATAAGCAGCTTATCCAAACTATCATGACTAACCGAGAGCGTCGCTCAGACCCACCAACGTGGGAAGAAGCGGTTTTCATTAGCTGGGAGGCCACCAGCGGAGTGGTCCTTAGATCATAAGGATTCGATCATGAAAAAGCCGTTAAAATTTCGATTACCCAAAGGTCAATGCTGGACCATAGGCGTCCCGTACTTTTGGCTACTGATGTTCTTCGCACTCCCTTTCGCTATTGTACTTAAGATCAGTTTTTCAACCCCAATCATCTCGATACCGCCTTACGAGCCATTGTTTCAGTATGCGGAAGAATCCTTGCAGATCATGCTTAACTTAGGCAATTATCTGCTCATTCTCGATGACTCCTTGTACTACAACGCCTACCTTAGCTCCCTTAAGATGGCCACCATCTCAACCATAGGTTGCTTGCTCATAGGTTATCCGATGGCCTACGCCATTGCACGGGCGCCTAAGCGCAATCAGACCATGTTAATCCTGTTGGTGATGCTGCCCTCTTGGACCTCATTTCTAATTAGGGTCTACGCCTGGATGGGCATATTGAGTAACAATGGTGTGATTAATAACCTACTGATGTGGACGGGTATTATTTCAGAGCCGCTGCAGATCTTAAATACCAATACCGCGGTCTATATCGGCATCATCTACAGCTATTTGCCGTTTATGATTTTACCGCTCTACGCCAACCTATCTCAGCTAGATGGCAGCTTGCTAGAAGCGGCGGCCGATTTAGGTTCTCGTAGCTTAAATACCTTCTGGAAAGTCACGCTACCTTTATCAAAGGGCGGCGTAATAGCAGGTTCTATGCTGGTGTTTATTCCTGTGGTGGGTGAGTTTGTGATCCCTGAGCTACTTGGTGGTCCAGACTCATTGATGATCGGTAAGATCCTTTGGCAAGAGTTCTTCAATAACCGTGACTGGCCAGTCGCTTCCGCTCTTGCGATTGTGATGTTAGGGCTGCTGATCATTCCGATAACCCTGTTCCACCGCTATCAGGCTAAAGAGATGGAGAAGACAGCATGAAGAAGTTAAATTTCTCTACCGTTATGCTTTGGGCGGGTATGTTTTTCCTATATGCGCCTATGTTTATCTTGGTGATCTACTCGTTTAACGAATCTAAGCTGGTTACCGTCTGGGCTGGATTTTCGACTAAATGGTACGGTGAGCTGTTTCGTGATCAGCAGATCCTCGATGCGGTTTGGACCAGTTTGCAGGTGGCCTTTTACGCCTCTACCATGGCGGTGATCTTAGGCACTATGGCCGCCTTTGTAATGACTCGATTTGCACGAGGCTGGGGTAAGCTAACCCTGTCGAACATGATCACCGCACCGCTGGTGATGCCTGAGGTGATCACCGGTCTGTCTTTACTACTGCTATTTGTGCATATGGCCGACCTCTTCGGTTGGCCTGCAGAGCGCGGTATGCTTACGGTGTGGATAGCCCACTCAACCTTCTGCGCAGCTTATGTGGCGGTAGTGGTGTCATCTCGCTTACGTGAGATTGACCGCTCGGTTGAGGAGGCGGCTCAGGATCTCGGGGCGACGCCATTTAAAACCTTCTTCGCCATTACCGTTCCTATGATCTCACCTGCGTTAGTCGCAGGCTGGTTACTGTCGTTTAGCTTATCCCTCGACGACTTAGTGATTGCCAGTTTTGCATCGGGCCCTGGTGCAACAACCTTGCCTATGGTGGTGTTCTCATCGGTGCGAATGGGCGTCTCACCTAAAATCAATGCACTGGCGACCTTGATCATTCTTATTGTGTCGCTCATCGCATTTATCTCTTGGTACTTTGCACGTCGTGCAGATATTAAGCAGCGCTCAAGCTCAGCGTAACCTTATCAGTGTTACTCGGGGATAAAGGTTGCATTGTCTGCCTTTATCCCCGTCAGTTATATCGATACCCCTTATTTGTTGAAAACTCATCTGTTAAAGATAGGCGCTCAGCTATCGTGATAAAGAGATCCGCGGCTAAGGGTAAAGAACAAAAGGACAGAAGTTATGTCAATAATAACCGATGAAAGACAGGCGGAAACCATGATTACTACACCCCATGCAGATTCATACTATGCGGCGTCAGCCAACGATAAGACCGAGCGTCCGATGCTACAAGATAATATCGAGACCGATATTTGCATTATTGGCGCCGGCTACACCGGATTATCGACCGCCTTGCACCTACTTGAGATGGGCTACAAGGTAACCGTACTCGAGGCGGCGCGTATTGGCTGGGGGGCGTCCGGGCGTAATGGCGGCCAGATAGTTAACAGCTTTAGTCGTGATATCGACTCCATCGAAAAAACCGTAGGCACCGAGGCGGGTAAGCTATTTGGTGAGATGGCCTTTGAAGGCGCTCGCATCATTAAAGAACGAATTAACAAGTACAATATTGATTGCGACCTACAAGATGGTGGCGTGTTTGCCGCGCTAAACGATAAGCAGATGGGCCACCTGCAAGCGCAAAAAGCGCTGTGGGAAAAGCATGGTCATATGAATCATCTCGAGCTGTTAGATAAAAATGACATTCGTAAGGTTGTCGACACAGAGTCTTATGTTGGCGGTTTGCTAGATAAGAGTGGCGGCCATATTCACCCGCTCAACTTGGCGCTAGGTGAGGCGCAGGCTGTCGAGTCATTAGGTGGGCAGATATTTGAAGGCTCGGCGGTGATTAAGGTCGAAGAGGGCGAAAATCCAGTGGTGCACACTAGCCATGGCAGCGTGAAGTCTAAGTTTGTCGTGGTTGCGGGTAATGCCTACCTAGGCGGCTTGATGCCAAAGCTGCAAGCCAAGTCTATGCCTTGTGGCACGCAGGTGATTACCACAGAGCCTTTAGATGAAGAGCTGGCTAAAAGCCTATTGCCACAGAACTACTGCGTCGAAGATTGTAACTACCTACTCGATTACTTTCGTCTATCGGGTGATAACCGTCTTATTTATGGCGGCGGCGTGGTGTATGGTGCAAGAGATCCTGCGGATATTAAGTCGATCATCGGACCTAAGATGCTCCAGACTTTTCCTCAGCTTAAAGGTGTGAATATCGATTACACCTGGACCGGCAACTTCCTGCTGACCCTGTCTCGTTTGCCACAGGTGGGGCGCATTGGTAACAATATTTACTATTCACAAGGTTGTAGTGGTCATGGTGTTACTTACACTCACTTGGCGGGCAAGATCTTAGCCGAGGCGATTAACGGTCAGGCGAGCAGATTTGATGCCTTCGCAGGCTTGCCGCACTATCCGTTCCCTGGTGGGCATATGTTTAAGGTGCCCTTTAGCGCCATTGGTGCTTGGTACTACACCATGCGCGACAAGTTAGGTGTATAACTATTAGGGGGTATAAATTTATACCTTTATGATGAACTCAACTCGGCTTTAGGGGGTCGAAGACTATACCAATCAGATATTTAATATGATTGATATTAGTCTGTCGCCTGAACAGCGTTAAAGCAATTTAAGGAGTTACCCGTGCAGTTAAATGATATGAGCTTACTACGCCAGCAATGCTATATAGATGGTCAGTGGCTTGAAGCCATCAACGGTGAGAAAGTTGAGATAGCCGATCCTGCCACTCATAAAGTGATTGGTAGTGTGCCTGTGATGGGCACCACCGAAACCAAAGCGGCGATAACCGCAGCCGAGAAGGCACTACCTGCCTGGCGTGCGTTAACCGCAAAAGAACGTGGCGCCAAGCTGCATCGTTGGTTTGAGTTACTGCTTGAACATCAAGACGACTTAGCACTGATGATGACCACGGAGCAGGGCAAACCCTTAGCTGAAGCTAAGGGTGAGGTCGCCTATGCGGCGTCGTTTATCGAATGGTTCGCCGAGGAAGCTAAGCGCGTTTATGGCGATACTATACCGGGCCATCAAGGGGATAAGCGTTTGATGGTAATTAAGCAAAGCGTGGGCGTTACTGCGGCAATTACGCCTTGGAATTTTCCGGCGGCGATGATCACCCGTAAAGCCGCCCCAGCACTGGCGGCAGGCTGTACCATGGTGGTTAAGCCTGCACCACAAACCCCATTTACCGCACTGGCGTTAGCAGAACTTGCCGAGCGTGCGGGCATTCCTGCAGGTGTATTTAGTGTCGTCACCGGCGATGCTATTGCCATCGGTAACGAGCTTTGTAGTAATCCTGTGGTTCGCAAGCTCTCCTTCACTGGCTCCACCCCCGTGGGCATTAAGCTGATGCAGCAGTGCGCGCCGACACTCAAGAAGATGTCACTGGAGCTTGGCGGTAATGCGCCCTTTATCGTATTTAACGATGCCGATATCGATGCAGCGGTTGAGGGGGCGATGATTGCCAAATATCGCAATGCTGGCCAGACCTGCGTCTGTGCCAACCGCATTTATGTTCAAGACCGTGTATACGATGAGTTTGCCGAGAAGCTGGCCGCTGCCGTTGCCAAGTTAAAGGTGGGCGTAGGCACTGAGGCAGGTGTTACCACTGGGCCACTGATTAACAGTGACGCAGTCGCTAAAGTTCAAAGACATCTGGATGATGCCTTGTCAAAAGGTGCAACTTTGTTTGCTGGTGGCAAGCTAGCGAGTTTAGGCGGTAACTTCTTTGAGCCAACGATTCTTACAAATGTTGATAAAAGCATGTTAGTCGCTAAAGAGGAAACCTTTGGGCCGCTAGCGCCGCTATTTAAGTTCTCCGATGTCGATGATGTGATTGAGCAGGCCAACGATACCGAGTTTGGTCTAGCAGCCTATTTCTATGGTCGTGACATCTCACTGGTGTGGAAAGTCTCTGAAGCACTGGAGTATGGCATGGTAGGGGTTAACACTGGGCTTATTTCCACCGAAGTGGCGCCGTTTGGCGGCATAAAATCATCGGGATTGGGCCGCGAAGGCTCTAAGTTTGGTATCGAAGAGTACTTGGAGATGAAATACATCTGCATGTCTGTTTAATACTTGAAGATTAAGTTCATCAGTATGTCAGTTAAAAGGAAATCGTTATGACAACTAATGAGTCACTTATGGTGCGCCGCCAAGCGGCGGTCGCTAATGGCGTTGGACAAATTCACCCTATCTATACCCAGCGCGCCGAAAACGCTACGGTGTGGGATGTAGAAGGGCGAGAGTTTATCGACTTTGCTGGTGGTATCGCGGTGCTCAATACCGGGCATCTTCACGATAAAGTCAAAGCTGCGGTGGCGGAGCAACTCGAGCTATTTTCTCATACCTGCTTTATGGTGCTGGGCTATGAGAATTACATTCAAGTGTGTGAGAAACTTAATCACCTAGTGCCAGGCGACTTCGCCAAGAAAACGGCATTGTTTACCAGTGGCTCAGAGGCGGTTGAGAATGCGGTCAAAGTGGCGCGTGCTTATACCAAGCGCAGCGGTGTTATCGCCTTTACCTCCGGTTATCATGGCCGCACCATGGCGGCGTTAGCACTGACAGGCAAGGTCGCGCCTTACAGTAAAGGCATGGGTTTGATGTCGGCCAATGTGTTTAGAGCCGAGTTCCCCTGTGCGCTCCATGGCGTGACAGATGACGATGCCATCGCATCGATTGAACGTATTTTTAAAAATGATGCCGAGCCCGATGATATCGCAGCAATTATTATCGAGCCAGTGCAAGGCGAGGGAGGCTTTTACCATACCTCTGTCGAGTTTATGCAGCGTTTACGTCAATTATGCCATAAGCACGGTATTATGCTGATTGCCGATGAGGTGCAAACAGGCGCTGGGCGAACTGGAACCTTCTTTGCTATGGAGCAGATGGGCGTGAGCGCGGATATCACCACCTTTGCTAAGTCTATCGCCGGAGGTTTTCCGTTATCGGGGATCACCGGCCGAGCCGAAGTGATGGATTCCATCGGTGCTGGTGGCTTAGGTGGCACCTATGGCGGTAGCCCACTAGCTTGTGCTGCCGCACTCGCGGTGATTGAGGTGTTTGAAGAAGAACAGCTACTTCAAAGAGCAAATGCGCTTGGCGCTAAGCTTAAAGAGTCACTCAAAGCTATGGCAGCAAAGCATGAGCAAATTTTTGATGTGCGCGGTCTTGGCGCCATGATAGCGGTCGAGCTCATGCAAGAGGGCAAACCCGCGCCAGAGCTGTGCGCGCAAATGCTTAAAGAGGCGCGAGACAAAGGGCTTATACTGCTCTCTTGCGGTACCTACGGTAACGTACTACGTATCCTTGTGCCGCTTACGGCGCCCGATGAGCTGGTTGACAGGGGACTGGAGATCATTCGTGCCTGTTTTGATGTTGTATTGAAGCCTGTTTAATACCAATTGGCATCATCAGTAAAAGGTGGGCTGAGTATAATGCGTGCGGAAATCCGAGAGCCGTTTTTGGTCTCGGATTTTTTACTTTCTAATTGCACTACTTGACGACTAGCACTGGGCAGTGGGCTTTGCAGGCCACCTCTTCGGTAGTATTGGAATTCAAAAAGTGATCAAGTCCTTTCCGGCCATGGCTAGCCATAACGATCATACCTGCATCCACCTTTTCTGCGGTCGATAAAATTTGTTCAACAGGATGGCCATGGCAAATAGCTGTATCAAAAGACAGAGTCTCATCGAGTGTTGCGATAAATTGCTTCATCTTCTCGGCAGCCTCTTTTTCCATTCTTTCGATTAGTTCATCGGGGGTCTCTGCTAAGACGCGAGTGTATTTATCGCCAAAGGGTTTATCGACAACATGTAAAAGACAGATCCCAACGTTATAAAAGTTTGCCATTTCGATGGCATAGCTTATTGCGTGAGATGCAGTCTCCGAAAAGTCAGTGGGACAAAGGATCTGCTTAGTTCGCATAACATTCTCCTGTTGAATACAGGTTGAAATTCGAGGGTGATAGCACTGATAACATAGATTAAACCACTTATAGCGTAGCGCTAAATGCTCGCTACATTAAATATAGGCGCTGTATGCGAGGGAGCAAATACTCAGACTGCATAGCGACCATTATTTTTGATCAACCTATATTATTTAGCTTCTGCTAGAGATGCCTTGGACTCGATTGACCACTAATCCAAAAGTCACCACTGCAAACTCAACAATGGCAATGCCCACAAACATTGAAAATAGTGCGGGTACATGTCTTATAAAATCCATAGAAGACCTCATTCTATATTTGATACAAACTGATACGTTCTAGAAAATATCCCACAAAAACAGGTTGTAAAGTTTGATATAGCTCGCAAAAGATGAGCTAAGTCCTGAACAGTTATGGTGAGGTTTTATTAGCGACTATAGATATAAAAAAGTCTACATGAGGTAGGCTTTCCGTTTTAAATTGCAGCCACTCACAGACTTGAGCTGCTGGAATTGATGACGATTATGAAATTGAAGAGTGTTATCTAGATGCTGAGGGGAAAAATATATTCCAAGCATGACTACCACATCTATCCATGGGATGTGGCATATATGTTCTAGACATGAAAAAGCCGCTTAAATTTCTTTAAGCGGCTTATCAAAATTGGTGGCCCCTCACGGACTTGAACCGTGGACCTGACGATTATGAGTCGTATGCTCTAACCAACTGAGCTAAGGGGCCGACTTAAGATAGTCGTCACTATCGAAAGCGGTGAGAAGTATACGAGTTTTACAAACGCTTGTCACCTGCGTTTTCACTAGAAATGCTGTTATAAATGCACGACTGCTTATCTGTTAATCAATCTGGCTTAGTGCTTGTTTCATTTGAGCAAAAAAAAACTGCCCTTGGGCAGCTTTCTGTTTGAAATCGAGTATTTCAATAACGATTGCTCGTCTATTTACTATTCGTCTAGGAAAGACTTCAAGATCTCTGAGCGAGAAGGGTGGCGCAACTTACGTAGCGCTTTAGCTTCAATCTGACGAATACGTTCACGTGTTACGTCAAACTGCTTACCAACCTCTTCTAGCGTGTGGTCAGTATTCATATCGATACCGAAACGCATACGCAGAACTTTCGCTTCTCGAGCCGTTAGACCGGCTAGTACTTCGTGAGTTGCGTTCTTCAAGCTTTCGCCTGTCGCAGAGTCCAGAGGTAGCTCAAGCGTCGTATCTTCAATAAAGTCACCTAAGTGCGAATCTTCATCGTCACCAATAGGGGTTTCCATTGAGATAGGCTCTTTAGCGATCTTAAGTACCTTACGGATCTTATCTTCAGGCATTAACATGCGCTCAGCCAACTCTTCTGGAGAAGGTTCACGACCCATCTCTTGCAACATTTGGCGAGAGATACGGTTAAGCTTGTTGATAGTCTCTATCATATGTACTGGAATACGGATCGTTCTTGCTTGGTCAGCAATAGAGCGAGTGATCGCCTGACGGATCCACCAAGTTGCATAAGTCGAGAACTTATAACCACGACGGTATTCAAACTTATCTACCGCTTTCATCAGACCGATGTTACCTTCCTGGATAAGATCCAAGAACTGTAGACCACGGTTGGTATACTTTTTCGCGATAGAAATTACTAGACGTAAGTTCGCTTCAACCATCTCTTTCTTTGCACGACGAGCTTTCGCTTCACCGATGGACATACGACGGTTGATATCTTTGATTGCGCCAATAGCTAGACCAGTTTCAGTCTCGATCGCATCAAGCTTTGCACGACAACGCTGTACATCGAACGAAACAACCTTTAATCCTTCAGCGTATGGCTTGCCTGAAGCAAGTTCTTCGTTGAACCATTCGATGCTGCTTTCGTTGCTAGTATAAACTTTGACGAAGTTTTTCTTCGGCATTTTGGCTTGTTCAACACAAAGCTTCATGATCAAACGTTCTTGAACACGGACTTTGTCCATCATAGAGCGCATGTTTTTAACTAAGCGGTCAAACTGCTTAGGCATCAAACGGAACTCTTTGAAGATCTCGCCAATTTCAAATAGCGCTACAGTCGACTCTGGGTGACCACGGCCTTTGTCTGCAATGATTCTTAATGCATTTTCATGAGCGACGCGAAGCGTAGTGAATTTCTCTTTAGCTTCTTCAGGATCCGGCCCCTTTGGACCTTCCTCTTCTTCGTCATCATCATCGTCATCATCGTCATCATCTTCGTCATCCAAATCATCATCAGATAAATCTGAACCAACGTGAGTTGCCGTTGGAGCGACATCTTCTGCATTTGGATCGACGAAACCTGAGATAATGTCAGATAGTCTAACTTCTTCAGCTTCGTAACGGTCGAACTGCTCTAGGATCATCGCAATCGCTTGCGGATATTCCGCAACAGATGCTTGAACCGTGTTGATCCCTTCTTCGATACGCTTAGCGATAACAATCTCGCCTTCACGTGTTAGAAGTTCAACGGTACCCATTTCACGCATATACATACGTACTGGATCGGTGGTACGACCTAATTCAGCTTCTACTGTTGCAAGTGCAGCAGCAGCTTCTTCTGCAGCATCATCATCGGTGCTGTCTTCAGACATCATGATTTCATCAGCATCCGGAGCCTGTTCATAGACTCGAATACCCATGTCATTGATCATCTGGATAATATCTTCAATCTGGTCAGAATCGACCATGTCTGCAGGTAAGTGATCGTTCACTTCTGCATAGGTTAAGTAACCTTGCTCTTTACCTTTGGCGAGCAACAATTTAAGTTGCGACTGCGGAGTATGATCCATAGATATCATCCAAGTTGGGAAACAGTTAAAACGACGGGCAAAAAACAGCCGCGCAAGTCGTCAATTATAGCCTTCGGTGCTTCTCTGTGCTAGTCCAAGTGTTTACTTTTGAGGCTGTATTTTCAATTAAGCCTTGTTTTTAATCACTGAAATTAGCTTACTAAGCTGTAACCGCTCTTCTTTCGTGAGATTCTTCTTCATACTCAGTTCCTGATAACGTTGTTCAAGATACTGGTTATTTAACCACACGAGGGTTTCTTTTAACTTTTGTAGCAAGTTTTCATCCGCCACTTGATGATCCCATTGGGTCAGTTTTTTTAGGGTGCTGAATTGGTTATCGCCCCTGAACTGTTCAAGTAGTTGTGCGCTGGTTATCACTTGCCCGCGAGTTAAATCTAATACAAGGGTTAGCAAATCAATGCCAGCCATCTGTATATGTTTTAGCGCTGGTTGTTCGGGTAGTTTTTCACCCAAATGCGGATGTTGTACTAGCAATGCAATGGCTAATCGCAGAGGCGTACCACGTCCTTTCAACGCTTTGTGCTGATTTGGCTTTTCGGCCGCCTTAGTCGAAAAGTTAAATTTTCGCTTAAGTTCATCGGCACCGTTCATTCTTAGCTTATGTGCTAAATCTTCGAGTAACAGGCTCTGTAATACGGTGTCCTGTACTTTTTCTATGAGTTTAATGGCATTTTTTGCCAAAACACTCTTATCTTCATTGCCGTAAGTTTTTATAAGGTTCTCAAACAAAAACTCAGGTAGCGCCATAGCTTGGTCGATTTGCGCTTCAAACTCTTGTTTGCCAATTTGTCTAACCAAGGTGTCGGGATCTTCCCCCTCAGGAAGGAACATAAATCGAACCTGATTACCGGGTTTGAGTAGTGGCAATGCTGTTTCTAACGCTCGCCATGCGGCTTCTTTACCCGCTTTGTCACCGTCATAACAGCAGATGACCTCTTTTGCACTACGTAGTAATAACTGAAATTGTTCAGCCGTTGTCGAGGTACCGAGTGAGGCGACAGCGTAGTCAACGTCAAACTGTGCCAGTGCCACAACATCCATATAGCCTTCAACAATCAAGACTCTTTGCGGTTCGCGGTGACGCTGTTTTAATTCGTATAGACCATAAAGCTCATTGCCTTTATGAAATATGGGCGTTTCTGGCGAATTCAAGTACTTCGGTGTACCGTCACCTAACACTCGGCCGCCAAAGCCGATCACTCGTCCGCGTCGGTCCCTGATTGGGAACATTAAACGGTCGCGGAATCTATCGTAGCGTTTGCCACTGTCATTCTCGATGACCATGCCTGCGGTAAGCAGTTTATCTTGCGAGTCTTGGTTTTGGCGGTAACGGCTTAGTAGACCATCCCAGCCATCGGGTGCAAAGCCGATATTGAAGTGTTCAACCACTTCTTTTGAAAGGCCTCGATGTTTAAGATAATCAAGGACTTTTTGTTTGTCTGTATGTTGCCTAAGTTGGCTTTGAAAGAACAGGCTAGCCTCTTCCATCAACTGATATAAGTCGCGACTCAGCTCTTGATCGCGTGGTTTGCCAGTGCCTTGTTCCCTTGGGACTTCGAGTCCAAGTTGTCCGGCGAGTTCTTCAATAGCATCAACAAAGTCGAGTCGGTCATATTCCATGACAAAATCGATAGCGTTGCCGTGTGCTCCGCAGCCAAAACAATGATAAAACTGTTTGTCTCTGCTGACAGTAAAAGAGGGAGATTTTTCGCTATGAAAAGGACAACAGGCAGAGTGGTTTTTACCCGCCTTTTTTAGGGGCACTTTAGGGTCGATGAGATCGACAATATCAGTGCGAGCTACTAGCTCATTTATAAAATCACGAGGTATCGCCATTAGTGTTGTTAAATGCCGCCTTTTTACGTGAAATCAAAAGTTACGTGAAATCAAAAATCACGTGAAATAAATTTGGGAATTTCGAAAACAAACAAGCCGCGCAGAAGCACGGCTCATTCATGCAATAAAACTAAAGTTACTTGAGTTTTGCACGGATCATAGCGCCAATTGCCGCCATGTCAGCTCTACCCATTACCTTTGGTTTTAATGCTCCCATTACTTTACCCATATCCGCCATGGTGGATGCTCCCATCTCAGAGATGCTCGCATCAACCAACGCAGTAACTTCCTCTTCAGTTAGAGGTTGAGGCAAAAATTCTTCTAAAACTAGAATTTCTTCTGCTTCTATCTGCGCTAGCTCGTCACGACCTGCTGCTGTATATTGAGCAATAGAGTCACGACGCTGCTTTACCATTTTGGTTAAGACCGCTATAGCTTGGTCGTTAGTCAGAGCTTCGCGGGTATCCACTTCAATCTGTTTAACGGCGGCTAGTGCCATACGAATAGTCCCCAAACGCAGCTTTTCTTTCGCGCGCATGGCTTCTTTCATTTGGTCTTTTAGCTGATCAATTAGGCTCATAATGAGATTAATATAAACGTACGCGACGTGCGTTTTCGCGAGAAAGCTTCTTAGCTAGACGCTTAACTGCAGCGGCTTTAGCACGCTTACGTGCAGTTGTTGGCTTCTCGTAGAATTCACGAGCGCGAACGTCAGCTAAGATACCAGCTTTTTCACAAGAGCGCTTGAAACGACGTAGAGCTACGTCGAATGGTTCGTTTTCACGTACTTTAATAATTGGCATACGCCATCACCCCTTAGGTGTAGGTTGTATTGAGACAATTACTTGACTCAGATTATTTAAAAATGGTGCGGAATTCTATACCGACTCGTACCCTCTTGTAAACCCCTTAAAGTGATCTGAATAGGGCATATTAGGCGATATTATCCGCAGACCGCGATAGGACTATGGAGTAATTAAAGCACAGCAGGTAGAATTAGCGGTAATTATGTCAACCGAAGACGAGAAATAATGCGGGTTCTAGGTATTGAAACATCCTGTGATGAAACAGGGATTGCGGTTTATGATGATGAAAAAGGCTTGCTGTCGCATGCGCTTTACAGTCAGGTTAAATTGCATGCCGACTATGGTGGGGTAGTGCCAGAGTTGGCTTCTCGCGACCATGTCCGCAAAATTGTACCTTTAATACGCCAAGCGTTAGCGGATGCTGACATGACTATCGAGGATCTCGATGGTATTGCCTATACCAAAGGACCTGGTCTTATTGGCGCGCTACTAGTCGGTGCTTGTGTCGGTCGCGCATTGGCTTTTTCATGGGATAAGCCTGCTATTGGTGTACACCACATGGAAGGGCATTTATTGGCGCCGATGCTTGAAGATGATGTACCAGAGTTTCCGTTTCTTGCGCTATTGGTTTCTGGTGGTCACTCAATGCTTGTGGGTGTTGAAGGGATTGGTCGCTATACCGTACTTGGAGAGTCAGTTGATGACGCAGCGGGTGAAGCGTTCGATAAGACCGCTAAGCTGATGGGGCTCGATTATCCAGGTGGCCCAAGGCTATCTAAGTTGGCTGCCAAAGGTGTGCCAAACAGTTACCGTTTTCCGCGCCCAATGACTGATAAACCTGGACTTAACATGAGTTTCTCAGGCCTTAAAACCTTTGCGGCGAACACCATTGCGGCAGAGCCTAAAGACGAGCAAACTCGCGCCAATATCGCCTGTGCCTTTGAAGAGGCGGTGGTCGATACCTTAGGGATCAAGTGTAAGCGTGCATTGAAGCAAACAGGTTATAAAAACTTAGTGATAGCGGGCGGCGTAAGCGCCAATACCCGCTTACGCGCATCGTTAAGCGAAATGATGCAAGGCCTTGGCGGAAAAGTGTATTACCCTCGGGGCGAATTTTGTACCGATAACGGCGCGATGATCGCCTATGCGGGCTTACAGCGCTTAAAAGCCGGACAAGTTGAAGATTTGGCGGTAAAAGGGCAGCCAAGATGGCCGCTCGATACCTTAGAGCCTGTAGATTAAGATTTAAAGGTAACTAGAAAAACGGCGCTCATAGAGCGCCGTTTTTGTTGATACCGTTTCGATTATCAGAATCCGTGATTGGCGTTACTGACACGGAACCAGCCAGCGATACTGTAGCGGTTCACTTCGGTGCGTAGCACTTCATGGGGGAAGCGCTCGCTTAAAAATACCACCCATTTACCAAACTCAGGCGCAATAGTTTCTAGTTTATTATCGTTTTCATCATAAATGACTAATTCACCCGCATGCTCGCTCCTCCAGTCATGGTTAAGGAATAAGACTGAGGTTAAAATACGGTTTCTTGTTCCCTGCAACACATCAGAGTGCTTTTGATAAAATGCACCTGGCTCATAAATGGCGTAGTGACTTTCAAAATCAAATAGTCCCAAAAACAGTCGCTTGTTCATGCCTTGGCGCAGTTGTGTCATGAGCTCAAGGTAGAATTTATCTGTCGGATGTTGCTCCGAAAGCCAGCGAATTTGATCGCTACGAATACTTTCAATCCGTTGTTGTTCGCTACCACGTCCAATCGCCGCCGGGCGAAAGTCATCCCAAGTGGCACTTTTGGAACTCTGTAATAACTGCTCACATACAGATGGCGGTAGTGTGTCGGGCAGAACGATATAGCCGGTTTCAACCAATGCATCGGCAATGGTATCCATATCAGCTTCACTTAATTGTGGAACCATAAAAAAGGTACTCAAAAGAAGAGAACACAATAGCTTTACTGACAGGCTCAAAGAGGCTGAGCGCTGTATTCGAGGTAGTGTCAGAACGGGGAGCGGCTTGGTTAAGCAAGCAACCCAGTCAAAATTGACGCGATTAATAAAAAGCAATCGGAGAAAGTATAGCTAGCCTTGGTTAAAAAGCCATTTCTGAAATATTCATTCTTGCTAAGGGGACGAACAATAGGGGATATTTAAGCGCTATAAGCTAATGAGATTAAACATTGCTAGTTAATTAATCTTTAACGGTTTTTTGTGCGAGTGTCGCTATGTTTTTTTTCGTGAAACCTTAGACTCTTCACCTTTAAGTAGGCGCTTAATGTTGTCTTTATGGCGAATCACTATCAAAGTTGAAAGCATGGCAACCGGAATGGTAAACCTGTCATCAAGCCACCAAGTGTAAACCGGAGCAAGCAATGCTGTACAAATTGCGGCGAACGATGAGTAACGGGTGACTAGAACAAGAACTATCCAAGATGCCAGGAGGCAAAGTGCTAAGTCATGACCGATAGGAGCCATAGCGCCGAATGCTGTTGCGACACCTTTACCGCCTTTGAAGCCAAAGAAAATGGGAAATATATGACCAAGACAGGCGGCAATGGCAATAACACCCAGTGCAATCGGATCGACTCCGAGTCTAAAAGCTAGATAAGCTGGCGCCGCGCCTTTTAGCATGTCACAAAATAGCACTAGAGCCGCTGAACTGGCTCCGCCGATACGCAGTACATTAGTCGCGCCTGGATTGCCCGAGCCTTGGGTTCGAGGGTCGGGAAGACCACGAATTTTACATACTAAAACTGCACTCGATACTGAGCCCGCCAAATAGGCGCCCACGATTATGACTATGGTGAGTACTGTTAGAGTCAAATTGGTTTCCTTATCCGTCTTAGGGTATCATCGCGCCACATAAAAAATGTGCTTGTGTGTTTTGTTAGTTGTAGATGAATTAAACACATAACGAGTGCATCAAATATTGTCTGAAACGCCTTGATAGCAGCCTTGCTCTCAAAGCAACAATTTTTAATAATTCTTTATATAGCGAGAGATATCCTACTTTGGTTTAGTCTCGTTAGAAAGAGCGTTAGCGTAATATTTCAGCTTTGTGGCGGATTATATCCCTTTTGTTCGTTTTAGCTTATCTGACCTCAGAGTCATGGATTAAAGTTTTGGAGAAATCATGGATAAAGTACTGATTAGAGAACTTAGAATTGAAACCGTCATCGGGATCTATGAGTGGGAAAAGCAGATCCACCAGAGCTTGCTTATCGATCTAGACATGGCTTGGGATAACCGCTTAGCGGCGGCAAGTGATGATTATCAACATGCACTTTGCTATGAGACCGTGTCTAACCGCTTGACTGCTTTGATCACTGAAAAGCCGATAGAGCTGATTGAAACCGTGGCTGAAATGATTGCGACCTGCGTGATGAGTGAATTCAATGTGCCATGGGTAAAAGTTAAGGTGATGAAACCCGGCGCTGTACCTACAGCGTCTGCAGTGGGTGTTGAGATTGAAAGAGGTTATGCATAGATGGCGAAGATTTTTATAAGCCTTGGCAGTAATATTGAACCAGAACGTTACCTTAAGGCCGCGCTAACTGATCTTGATTACTATTTTGAAACTCTCGAACTGTCATCGGTATTTGAAAGTGAAGCTGTGGGTTTTGAAGGCACTAATTTTCTCAATATGGTGGTTGCAGCCCAAACTGAACTACCGATAGCTGACGTGGTTAACAGGTTTAAACAGATTGAACAAAGCCACGGCCGAGTGAAAGGTGCCAAGAAGTTTGCCCCAAGAACCTTAGATTTAGATCTGTTGTTGTATGACGATACAGTTAGTACTCAGCCAATAGAGCTTCCTAGAGCGGAGATCCTTTATAATGCCTTTGTTTTATGGCCATTAGCTGAAATCGCCCCCTCTTTAACCCACCCTGTTGTCAAACAGTCGTATCAAACCCTTTGGGATAGCTACGACAAGAGTCAGCAATCATTATGGCCAGTTGAATTTAGCTGGTCTAAGTAAAACCTTTTTTGATTTAGGATAGTTATGGATACCTTTCAGGTGATTATATTGGCTCTTATTCAGGGCCTCACCGAGTTTTTGCCGATCTCAAGTTCCGCTCACCTTATTTTACCTGCTCAGCTGTTGGGCTGGGAAGATCAAGGTTTGTCGTTTGATGTGGCGGTCAATACGGGCTCGTTATTAGCCGTAGTGATGTACTTTCGCCGCGAGCTGTTATCTATGTTTACCGCGTGGACAAGCAGTATTGTTACGGGTAAGCAAACTCAAGAGAGTAAGTTATCTTGGTGGATTATTTTAGCGACTATTCCTGCGGTGATTGTTGGTTTTAGCGCTAAAGGTTTTATCGAAACGCATTTTCGCAGTATTGAAGTCATTGCAGCTACCACCATTATTTTCGGTCTACTACTGTGGTGGGCGGATAAAATGCAGCGTGAAGGTTTTAACGAGTTTCAAGTTGGCTGGAAAAAAGCGTTAGTGATTGGTATTGCACAGGCGATGGCGCTTATTCCTGGCACTTCTCGTTCTGGTGCGACGATTACAGCGGCACTGATGCTGGGGTTAAGTCGTGAGGCTGCAGCACGTTTTTCATTTTTGATGTCGGTACCAGTGAGCTTAGGTGCCGCGATTCTGGTGACCAAAGATCTATTGGATAGCGGTCAAGTTATCGATTATCAAGCATTAGGTCTGGGTATTGTGGTGTCATTTATTGCGGCATACATCTGTATTCATTACTTCTTAAAGATCATCAGCAAGATGGGAATGACACCATTTGTGGTTTATCGCCTCGCATTAGGTGCGGTGTTATGTGGTTTTATCTTTTTATAATTGTAGGGTAAGCCACCCTATAATTTATCATTCAAGCTAATTGATGAGCGTGTTATGAATAGTATTTATCTTTGTCCTGTATGTCAGTCACCTTTTATGGTGCATGAAGAGTCGAAAGGCTTGCACTGTGAGAACAAGCATCACTTTGACATTAATGAGCAGGGCTACTGGGTGTTTAGCCAACCCAAAAAACCTAAAGCAGACTCACGCGCAGTGATGCGTGCTAAACGCTATGTACTTGAGTCGGGGATCTATATCCCGCTGGCACAAGCGATTGCCAAGGTGATTGCTGAATTACCTCAAGTCACCTCTGCTGAGGCGTTATCTCAGCTTGACTTTGATTGTGGTGATGGTTACTTCTTGCGTACGGTTAAGGGGATTTTAGCTGAATTAAAGCCTGAACTGGCATTAACGCAAACGGGTATTTGCGAAGCCGAGAATGCAATATTTGCCGCGGCTAAAGCAGAGCCTAGCCCAACCTATATCGTCTCGACATTGAAGCACTTACCTTTTGCTAATGACAGTTTTGACTTGGTGACCTTAATTGACAAGCCACTCAAAGGCAAAGAGTTAACGCGCATTTTGAAGCAAGACGGCGTGTTGCTGCAAGTGGCTGCAGGTCCAAGGCATTTATGGCAAATACGTGAGTTTATCTACCCTGACTTATCTGAAAAAGCGGTCAGTGATAATTTACCGAAAGAGCTCGAATTACAGCATAGTGAGCGCTTATCTCTGACTGCAAGCGTGTCAGGCGAACAGGCTATTGCGCTACTTGAGATGACGCCTTATGCATGGCGTGCAAATGATAAGGTGCGTCATCAAATTCAACATGCTCAGTTCGATGCACTAGAAATCGACTTTGTTATTAATGTGATGACTAGAAAATAATCTGCGCTCAGGGTAATCTTTGCTTATTCAACTAAACGGAAACCGAAAAACTGATGATGCGTAATTTGCTGTTGTTCATCTTGGCATTTTTGCCACTGGCTTCATTTGCCAATGTTTATTCAATTCCTCAAGATGGCAGTCGCCTAGTTGGGGAGTTGCAAGAGCACGTCGTTCAAAAGGGGGATTTCTTCCAGACGATTTCGAAGCAATACAATATCGGTATTTTGGAATTGATGGAGTCAAACCCTGGTGTTGACCCATTTTTACCAACGCCAGGCACCCGTTTATTGATCCCAACTCAGATGTTGCTGCCAGACGTACCGCATAAAGGCATAGTGATTAACTTAGCCGAGCTGCGTTTGTATTACTTCCCTAAAGGCGGTAAAGAAGTGCATGTGTTCCCCGTGGGGATTGGCCGCGTTGGTCGTGAAACCCCTGAAATGGTAACCAAGATTAAGTCGCGGATTCCTAATCCCAGTTGGACACCGCCAGCAAGCATTCGTAAAGATCACTTAGAGGAGCGCGGCGAAGAATTACCGCGTGTGGTTCCCGCTGGACCGGATAACCCATTAGGTAAGTTTGCGATTCAGCTCTCTTATGGTGACGGTAGCTATCTCATCCACGGAACTAACAAGGACTTTGGTATAGGTATGCGTGTGAGTGCGGGCTGTATTCGTCTAAACCCAGATGACATCGAATGGTTATTCGATAAGGTGAAGTACGGCGAGCGGGTCACTATTATTAATGAAACGGTTAAAACGTCGACTGAGCCTGATGGACGTCAGTTGATTGAGGTGCACTCTCCGTTATCAACCACAGGTGGTAAGGCCGATACTGTGAGTGAGATGAAACGTGGTGTGGTTGAGTTTATTGGTAAAGATGATGTCGATTACACCAAAGCCAATGATGCCTTACTCACACGGTCAGGGATCCCGGTGAATATCCAAAGCTAATCGCTTTGTTTATCATTTTGAAGGCGTCCACATTGGGCGCTTTTTTATTGCTTTAATTATTGTCACGAGATAAATGATATCCGTGGCTACAGGGGATAGTGGTAATTTGATGGTCGGGAGAACGAGAGGAAAATACTACAACAGATAAATTAAAGGCTTGGTTAAGTACAATACTTGAAACCAAGCCTTGGGAGTTAGCCTGAATGAAAACTAGGCCAAATTCCTAAACATATTACTTCTTGTAAGAAGTAGCGATGTTGTCGATACGAGCGTTAGCACGTTCAGCTTCTGCAACACCTACTAGAGCTGCAGCAGTGGCATCGTTGATGTCAGCTGACATTTTAGCGTGGTCAGACTTTAGAGAGCTAACTTCAGCAGAAAGCTGGTCAACTTTGTTACCTAGGTTGGCAACGCTTTCTTCAAGAGCAGTAGTGTTTGCACAGCCACCTAGTAGGGCAGTCATTGCTACACCAGCAATCATAAGTACTTTTTTGTTCATCGGGAATTCCCTTTGTATAGGTTGGATTAAATAAGTACAGCTGTACATTCACAACTGAACCAGTTAATTATGTCACACACAAAAATTATTGCTATGCATTTTAACGCTAAGCTCTGAATAACTTAGTGAAAATTTAAGCAATTGCTAGTGAAGTGTAAATTATTCACAAATAATACACCTCTAATACTAGTCTATAAATGTAAACTTTTTATGTTTATTTATTCTGCAGGTATTGCCTGCAAGCCTTTAACTTCCTGTACTGCAGCAATTCGTTTGATGCTCAACTGCTCGCGGATCTCTGTACCTTTATAGCCCTGCTCTATGATGGACTTGACCTCTACTGCCGATGCGGCGGCAAAACATTGCTTAAGGTAACTAGCCTGAGGATAAGGGCTAAATTCAAGTCCTGCGCGCCCTTTACTGTCAGCTTCACAGGCGATTAGCAGCTGCTCAAGACGTTGTGGTTTGCGCCAAAAATCGGCCTTATCAAACAATTTCACTAGGGTATCGGCCCTAAGCTCGGTGATCTTGTGGATGTTTTGATGTTGGTCGCTGACCAGTAGCGCTAAGTCACGATACTCATTAGGTACCCTAAAGCGCTCACACAGAGATTTGATTAAGGGGAGTCCTTTTTGGCCGTGACCATGGTGTTTAGGTAGGTGCTCTTTAGGGCTTAATGCCTTACCTAGATCGTGTACCAATGCGGCAAAGCGCACCGAGTTATCATCGGTTAGCTTGGCAACTTGTTCGAGCACCATCATAGTGTGAACACCTGTATCGATTTCAGGATGCCATTTTTCAGGTTGCGGTACACCAAATAGTGCTTCAATTTCCGGAAATAACACCGCCAGTGCGCCGCAGTCTCTTAATACTTGGAAGAATATTTGTGGGTTATCGGTGGCTAATGCTTTGTTTAACTCAATATAGACACGCTCAGCGGTTAAGGCTTGCAGTTCTCCGCTTTGGCTTATTTCAGCCATTAACGTCAGAGTTTCTGGTGCCACGGTAAAGCCAAGGGAGTGAAAACGGGCGGCAAAGCGGGCGACTCGCAATACCCTTAATGGGTCTTCGACAAAGGCGTCGGATACGTGTCTTAGGCTGCGTTTTTCGATGGCTTGAATGCCTTGGTAGGGATCGTAGAGGTTACCTTCTTCATCTTGTGCGATGGCGTTGATCGTTAAGTCTCGGCGCATAAGATCTTGCTCTAAGGTGACGCTAGGCGCTGCATCGACACTAAATCCACCGTAGCCCGCTGCAGTTTTGCGCTCGGTACGTGCCAGAGCATATTCTTGCTGAGTCTTGGGATGTAAAAAAACGGGGAAATCTTTACCTACTTGATTATAGCCAAGTGCAAGCATCTGCTTAGGTGTCGCACCGACGACCATATAGTCAAGATCTTTTACTGGAAGGTTGAGTAGTTTATCGCGGACTGCGCCGCCAACAAGGTAAATTTTCACATCGATTCTCACTTGATAACTTAGTGGCGAGTGTAGCATGGATCCATTGGGCTCTAGGGCTAATTCTTGAGGGGGGGATGTCTAATATGTCTTTAGAAATTGGTAGATACTGAGCTGAATTTGACATTGAACGTACTTTAGCTGAATAAGTTACAGCAAATTTTGACAAGTCCTGTTGTTGGCTTTAACGTGAGGCATAATTCTAGATTTATGCCAATGTTTACGGTATGCGGCTTCGTTTATCCGCTACATAAAATTAATGACATATCGACTGGTAGAACACGGTAATGTGATCCCTCGGTCGGTGTGTTTTTATTGCGCGTAATAGGTCTAGCCCGGTGGTAGTCACTGGGTCTACATGGTTTTAAAAGGATAAAAGCTCGCATGTATAAGGCTTTCTTTGGCTTAAATGACAATCCATTTTCTATCGCGCCGAACCCTCATTATCTGTTTTTGAGTGATCGCCATAGAGAAGCTTTGGCACATCTTACTTATGGACTGGGTGAAACCGGTGGTTTTGTATTGTTAACCGGTGAGGTCGGGACTGGGAAAACTACTGTTTCTCGCTGCCTACTTAAACAGCTTCCAGACAATACCGATACGGCATTTATATTAAATCCCTCACTGACAGAGTCTGAATTACTGGCAACACTGTGTGATGAGTTAGGGATTGTTTATGGTGAAAATCCGAGCCTTAAACAGCTTACTGATCTCATCAGTAAGTTCCTGCTTGAGAATCACAGTAAAGGCCGTAATACGGTATTGATCATCGATGAGGCGCAGCACTTAAGGGCTGAGGTTCTTGAGCAATTGAGGCTACTCACTAATCTAGAAACAGATACTAAAAAGCTACTGCAAGTTATTTTGATTGGTCAGCCTGAGTTACAGCAACTGCTTAAAAGACAAGAGCTGCGCCAATTGGCCCAGCGAATTACCGCCCGCTATCATCTATTACCTTTAACCCTTGAAGAAGTTGCGCTATATGTACAGCATCGACTACAGGTCGCCGGGCGTCATGAGCCGCTGTTCCACAAGAGTGCGATTAAGGCGCTGCACAAATATAGTGATGGCATTCCAAGGCTGATAAACTTGCTATGTGAGCGTGCATTAATGGCCAGTTATGCTCAATCTAAAGTGCCTATCGATAATAAAATGGTGCGCTTGGCTTCAGCTGAGGTGTTAGGTGAAGAGCCACAGAAGAGGAGTCTGTTGCTACCTGCCGGGATCGCAGCGTCGCTGCTTGCTACCTTTGGTATCGCTTTTTACCTGTTTAGTCCATCTGGCATGATAGCGAGTCCCAGTGTCGAGGCGACACAAGCTGCGCCAGTGGCCCAGGTGATCCCCGCTAAGCAGGAGACGAGTAGTAACCACTTAAGCAATAGCCAACGCGTACTTAATACTGCTATCTCGCAAAGCCGTGATATTGATACTGCTTACGCCAGTATTTTGGGGTTGTGGGGTAAGGTCCCTTACATTGGGCTATCGGCGTGCCAATCGGCAAAGCAGCAGGGACTAGACTGTTTCCAGCAACAGGGGAATTGGCACTCTTTAGTACGCCTAAATTATCCTGCGGTTGTCTATATGGTCGATGATAACGATCAAGCATTTTATGGCACTGTGGTGTCACGTCAGGGCGAACAAATTTTGTTGCAGCTTGATGAGCAGCAACTATGGGTGAGCCGAGACTGGTTTAATCGTCACTTTACCGGCACCTTTGAACTCCTGTGGCAAGCGCCTCAACATCAGCCTAAAGAGATAGGCCAGTCGGCCAATCAGGCGCAGATCCAATGGTTAGAGAATAGTTTGGCGCGCATTACCGATACTCCGCCGAGACTCGTTAGCCATTTTGACCCGCAGCTTGAGCAGAAGTTAAAGGCGTTTCAGCGTCAACATGGTTTGATTGCAGATGGGATCGCTGGTACGCAAACCCTTGTGCAGCTTAATCTGTATTTAAGTGATGCAGGGCCGCGACTCGGTCAAAGCCAGAGGTTGTATTAATGTCGATTTTACTCGATGCAGTGACTCGAGATAAGCAACAATCTCAATCGATTACCCATGATGTGGTGTTAACTCCGAGGGCGCAATATAAGGCGAAGCAAGGGCGTGGTAAAGGGCTTAAACATGCCGCAATTTTTGTCTCTTTATTGCTGTTGATGATTTTATCCGCTTGGCTATTGAGTCAGGCATTGTATCCTGAGTCGGCAGTTAATAATGGATTGGGGGAAACGGCGAGCGTGAACTCAAAAAGCCACTCGACCTCTAATATACAAGAGCTGGGTAAGCTAGAGTTAGCTAAGCAAGAGTCGACTCAACCAGTGGGTCACCAAGAGGTCGACTCTGCGTCTACACCGGAGTCTGTGCCCGAGATCCGCCTTGCTGGGAAGGTTGCGCTGCCAATCGCTCAGCCTTTAGCGGTTACTCAACTCAAAGGCGTTACCGCTTCTGTGTTGCCGACAAACAATGTTGCAGCAGAGGAGCCGTCTGGCGATCTGATGGCTGCACTTTTAAAGGCGCAACAGAGTGTAGAGCAAGCGAGTGAATCCGTCTCTAATCAAAGTATTAATCAAGGTACTGATCAAGCGCCGGATCAGAGTGAGCCGATAATTTTAGGTGCTAATAGTAATCAGCGTGGAGACGAACTGCTTGAGTCACTCAAGTATCAAGTTGAATATGCCGCTAATGATGTCGGGCTTGAGCGCGCAGAGTCGGCGGCTAACAATAATAATTTGTTAGCCGTATTTGAAGCAGCGCTTAAAGATGTTGAGCGTGAAAATTCGGTGGCAACTCCTGTGACGGAGGAAAAACTGGATCCTATTCCAACTACGCCAAAGTCTGACGCCATCCCTAAGTATGGTCAACTACCCGCTGGTTTACAGCTACAAGTCCCTGAGTTTAATATCAATGCCCATGTTTACTCGAGCGTGCCTGAGAATCGCTGGTTAAATGTTGATGGTGCTGAATTGCAAGAGGGCGATAGCATTCAAGGCAAACTGACTATCGTTGAGATAAGACCTAGAGATGTAGTACTTGCGGTGCAAGGGACTGAATTTAAAGTACCTGCGATTTAAGCAGATAACACCGTTTTGAAAAAGGCCTAACTAAGTGCTAGGCCTTTTTGCTTTTTATCATCAAATTATCGACTGTAGAGGCCGCTAACTATATAAATGGTAACCTAAAAATAGAGTCAAACCGTAGCCAACCGTGTAGCAAAGGGTCAGAGCGGGCACATATTTAAGGTAGCTGACAAAGGTAAGCTCCTTGACCTTGCTCATAGCAATAATACCTGCGGCAGACCCTATCACCAGCAGTGAACCGCCCACGCCTACAGCGTAAGTGAGCCCTAACCATTCCGGAGTGTTGAGTATGGGTTCAGCTTTAAGTAGTGCAGCCGTTAACGGCACATTGTCTAAAAGTGCAGAGCCGATCCCCGCGACAAAGTTGGAGATATTTGGGTCAAACTGTGAGTAGACTTGGGTGAGCAGATCTAGAGTACCTATCTCTTTAAGCATGCCGACCAGTAGCAAAATGCCTAAGAAGAACAGTAGGGTGTCGTATTCAACTTGACGAATGTACTCCAAGATTTGTAGTTCCTCTTTATCACTTCTCGTTGTATGGCCGACTAAAAACATCACCGAAAGACCAGTTAAGAAGGTCAGTACTGGCGGAATACCAAATAGGATGTTAAGTGCCATTGTCATCACAATCGTAGTAAAGAAAATCGCTGCAATAAGGAGATCAACCGCACGCACTTGCTTGGTTATTGGTGTCGTACTGACTTCGCCCTCAGCCTTGAGCGAGAATAAAACGGCTAATAGCATCACGCTGACTCCTGCCGGGATAAATAGCATGAGTAACTCAGACATCTGCACATGGCCGCCTAGGAAGATCATCAAGGTGGTGACATCTCCGGTTATCAATGCAACGCCGCCAGAGTTCACGGCGAAGATGATAAGTACAGCCATACGGCGGCGCACCTGCTTCTCAAGCTTAAAGGTTGTCAGCAAACCTAGGGATACTAAGGTTGCGGTGACGTTGTCACATATTGCCGATAACACTAGCGAAAATAGCGCAACTTGCAGCATCAACATGCGCACTGAAACTTTACGAGGAAACAGTTTTTGTACCAATATTTGAATCATTCCCTTTGCATTAAGATAGGCAACGAAGGTCATGGTCGACATTAGAAATAACCACAGTGTTGCAATTTCTAGCAGGTTTTCATTGAGCTGATGCTCAATAATTTTTTCATGGCTAGGATCGCCGGCGGCCATAAACAGCGCGACCCAAGAGATACAGCCCAGGAAGAGGGTGGTTTTCGCTTTATTGAGGTGGGTGACCTCTTCAAACACAATACTGAGCAAAGCAAGTACAGCGAGTGAAATTAAAAATGTGTACAACATAGGGCGACTCACATAGGTAGTGTTATGGCGTACCTAAACTTATGTCGGGCCACCAATTTTAAGTTTATTTTAAGGTTAGAGGTTGAAGCGGGGCGATCAGACCATAGTGAAAACCATAAGGCAATAGTTATCTTGATCACTTATTGCTTAGAAGTGTGATTCATATCTGCTGTTAAGGTGGTGCGTTGGTTATATATGCTGCTATTTGGTTGTGATGTAGCAGTTTGTATGGGCTTGATTTAGCTTTTGCTTACTTTAGTGGTGTAGTTTACTAAATTTGGCTATTTACTATTCTCTTGGTTATTTATGCTTGTAGTTGATGCGTTACTCGCTTTTAGGTTAAGTACTTAGTGTGCTGGTAAGAGTCGGAATCTAACTGGTGGATACAAAAAAGGAACACCTAAGTGTTCCTTTTATTAGCGATTAAGCAGCGCTAAGACTTCGAGTCGATTAGCGTTTTGCTAACTTAGCAAAAACGCGATCAGCAGCTGCTAGTGTCGCTTCAAGCTCTTCTTCACCGTGAGCAAGTGATAGGAAACCTGCTTCATAAGCGCTAGGTGCTAGGTAAACACCCTCATCTAGCATTAGGTGGTAGAACTCAGCAAACAGTGCAGTGTCACACTTAGTGACTTGCGCAAAGTTGGTTACAGTCGCTTCGTCTGTGAAGAAGAAACCAAACATGCCACCAACGTAGTTGATTGCCATTGGAATGCCATGCTTGTTTGCCGCAGCTTTAAAACCTTCTGCAATATACTGAGTCTTAGCCGCTAGTTGCTCGTAAACGCCTTCTTCACAAAGCGCTTCCATCTGTGCAAGGCCTGCCGACATCGCAATTGGGTTACCAGACAGCGTACCCGCTTGGTAAACTGGGCCTGTTGGTGCGATAAACTGCATCACATCTTTACGACCACCGAAAGCACCCACAGGCATGCCGCCGCCGATAACTTTACCTAGCGTCGTAAGATCTGGCGTGACGCCGTAGTGACCTTGTGCACCGCTCTTAGATACGCGGAACCCCGTCATCACTTCGTCGATAATCATCAGTGCGCCGTACTGATCACAGATAGCGCGTAGACCCTGTAAGAAACCGTCGATTGGCGGGATACAGTTCATGTTGCCAGCAACTGGCTCGATGATGATACAAGAGATCTCTTCTGGGTATTGCTCGAAGATAGCCTTAACTGAATCTAGATCGTTGTAAGTAGCAGTTAGGGTGTGCTTTGCAAAGTCTTCAGGAATACCTGGAGAGCTTGGCTGACCCAATGTTAGTGCGCCAGAACCTGCTTTAACTAACAAGCAGTCTGCGTGGCCGTGGTAGCAACCTTCAAACTTAAGGATTTTGTCACGGTTAGTAAAACCGCGTGCTAAACGAATCGCACTCATGGTGGCTTCAGTCCCTGAACTCACCATACGAACTTGCTCTATTGAAGGCACCATCTCGATGACTTTTTCAGCCATAGTGATTTCAAGTTCAGTTGGTGCACCGAAAGATAGGCCGTTTTCAACAGCAGCTAATACCGCTTCGCGAATTTTTGGGTGGTTGTGGCCTAAGATCATTGGGCCCCAAGAACCTACATAGTCGATATATTTTTTACCATCGGCGTCAAAGATATAAGCGCCATCAGCTTTTTCGATAAAGCGTGGAGAGCCACCCACACCTGAAAATGCACGGACTGGAGAGTTTACGCCGCCAGGAATGGTTTTTTTAGCTTGTTCAAATAGTTCGTCGGAACGGGTCATTTTTAATCCTTAAAATTCAGTACCTGATTCAATTTCAGCTTTTTGTGAATACCAATTTACTGGACGCTCATATTGCTCGAGTTGAGAGTCAACACCTAACGTCAGTGCAAACAGTGCCATGCGGCTCAACAGACCATTATCTGCTTGCTCACGAGAGTCTCGTGGCGGTGGATGCATGATCACCGTGTTTGATTTGCAATGCTGTGTATAAATACTTTGGTTTAATCGGAACTTACCGCGGTATTTATTCGCTACTTTTTGAGAAGGGAAGCGTTCTTCTTGATTATGCGTCGGGATAGAGTATATCAGCGCTGTCTAAGTTGCTTTCAAGTTGCTCTGTTATTGTGATCTTATGCCAAGCATTTTCAATGATCACAGAGTCAGGCATTGCCAACTCTTTTGGTGATACTAGTGTGAAGCTGACATCTTTATACATGCATAACAGCGAGAAAGCGAGTGCACGCTGTGACCAAATTTAAGGTCGCCCACCATGGCGATGTTCATGCTGCTAATCTCACTGCCACTGGCAGCGAGTTCATTTTGAATGGTAAATAGATAGTCGTGCCAAGCTTGAGAGCTCATAGGAACTATCGCCATCGTTAATCACAGGTACGTGTACTCGGCTCGAAAAGCTGCTTCAAATCAAGTTGGTTTACCGACAGAATGCTCATCCCTTGAAACTGAGTTATAAGTAATTATTTTCAATTTCTGTGTGTGGGGCGTTACATTGCTATATTCAAAATGTATATCGGGTGGCTGGGACGGCACAATCGCAGAATCTAATTGCAGATAAGTATCTTCTGTTATGAAATCAAAAGAAAAAATGGCTACCTAAGTAGCCATCTTCGTTCCAGTATTAAGTGGTAGGTTAACCGAGTGGAATGATGCTTTCTACTTTAAATACAAGGGAGCAAGCGCCAACTTGTGTCCAGTTCACTTGGTCTGGTGTGAAGTTCTCACCCGCACCTAATCCTGGGACTTCAGTAACCCAGTCAACGCCTTTCAGGGACGTTTTAGCGTAATCAATTTTCGCTAGGATACGAGCACCCTTGTTACGCTCTTGTTTACCAGAGAGCATAGGATCGTACTCATAGTAACTGAAGCGCGCTTCACCGTTCATGATTGCGTTATAACAAGTATTATTCTTACCTATGTTCATAGAAACATTATAATCATTACCGTTTTTCTTCATGCCATAACCAAAAGTCGAAATGTTTGGCGTTTCAACAAGTTTGTTAGTTGTTTCGTCAATAAATTTGTTGGTTGTAGAGATAAGCTTCGCCCCCATCTGATTACTGAAACCATTTAGAATGTAGCTCTTACCATCAGTAGGGAACATCTCTTTGATATGTTGGCGATCTTTTAGCTGACAAGCAGCTTCTAAAGTATTAACTCCCGGATTATCTTCGGTTGGGGCTGCCCATTCAAAGTTATATATAGATCCATTTAGTCGAGTGGCTAGGTAGTCAGCATTTAAATATGAACCTGGAGTATAATAGAAAGATCCTGATGCACCTGTTTTACCATCAACTAAGCTGTCGTTAGGTTGTGGTTGAGGGAAGCTAGGATCTGTTGGGTTACCTGGAACAACAGGCTTATCGTCAGAGTGCGGGTTATCGTGGCAATTGGCACATGTACTTCCAAAATCTTGGTGGGGAACCTTAATTGGCTCCTCATAGGTGTGGCAGGCTAGACAGTCCGTTTCTTCTGCTGCAGCCATATAGTTAGGAAGCATGCTGATTTCTGTAGCTGGCGCATTCGGATCAACGTAGTCGAAATTCACGCCAGCTTCTGCACACTGATCTTTAAAAGTATTTATATAGCTTACAGCCTTTTCTTGTAGACTGGTATTATCGCTTTCTAAACTGCCATTTGTTTCTTTTAGAGCTGTATTGTTTGCTGTAAGCTCAATATTTTGTGTTTTAAGTGTAGCGATTTGAGATTCTAATCCAGATGTATCTGAATCGTCATCGTTACACGCTGTTAGTGCTAAAAGAGAAACACATATCAGGCTTAGTTTAAATTTTGTTTTCATCATAAAACCCTTAGTTATTTTAGTTACTTCACATTTTTAGTTGTTTTTCTTGTATACGATTAAATGGAACAGAGTAATGAGTTATTAGCTTTCCAAATTTGTCTTCTATTAGCATGACTGGTATGTTGTGCTTATTTGCAATATCTAGCGATTGCTTTACTGGCAAAACCATAAAGGCTGTTGCAAAACCATCAGCCGTCATACAGCGTTCAGCTATCACGGTTGCAGATACGATTTTATATTCAACTGGTTGTCCATTCTTGGGGTTTATTATGTGTGAGTAGTGTTTTCCATTACTCTCAAAATATTTTCGATAATTCCCTGACGTAGCAATAGCTCTATTCTTTAGTTTTACAATTTCTATTTGCCCAGTTGAATATGCAAAAGGTTTATCAATGCCAACATTCCAACTTTTATTATTCAAATTTGTTCCGTTTAATCTAATCTCTCCACCAATATCTACCAAATAGTCCTTTATATGATTCTTCTCTAAAATGATGGTTACGGCATCCACCGCAAAGCCTTTTGCTATAGATGATAAGTTTAAGGTCACTTTTGTAGAAGTCCGAGTTAGAGCACCATCTGCAACGTTAATCTTATCCATGCCGACAAATTTTAATGTTTTACTTATATCTGTATGACTAGGAACGTTATATTCTCGATCAGTTGCACCGAAGCCCCATAAACTAATTAATGGATCAACCGTTATATCTAATGCTCCATGAGTAACATGATGAATTCTGATAGCCTCGCTTATTACATACTCGAGATCTGGGCTTATGTTGAACTGCTTTTCTTTGGAGTTGTTTAATAAGCTTAACTCTGAGTTGTTATCCCAGCTCGACATGGTCTCATTTAATTCTGTTAACTTTGCTTTTACCTTTGTATTTATATGGTGCATTCTATTAGCGGATATTTTTTTCTCCTTCCACTTGATGTTATAACTATTGCCCATTGTGAAACCTTTAATGGTTTTAACTTCCTCTGCAAAGCAAATGTTTGTAGTTAGGTATGTTGTTAATGCAAGTATTAGCTTTATTGTTTTCAATTATGTTTGTTTGAGTTTTTTTTGAAACATATCTTTAATTTGAAATATGTAATGTGATGCATATCAAGAATGTGATTTTTGTATATATGGGTGCTGTTTGATATGTGACCAGTGTTGTTTATATGGTTTATCTAAATAAGATTGTTGGATTTTAAATTGAATTCTAATGTTTGAAGCTTGATGTTTATGTTTGTCTCGCCTTGGGAAAGTTAATAACGGTTGAGCTTTTTAATATATGGAATCTCTTATAGAAGAGGTAAAAATACAGATTTAATGAGCTGTGGTGCTTGCCAAATGGCTTTTTGACGCGTAAAACTGCCCATGAGTTATCGTCTTTTTGATTTAAAACAACCGATTTGGAAGGTTTAGTTTGGACCATTTTATTTGGAATATTGACCCCGTTGCGATCAGCTTTATGGGGCTTAAAGTACATTGGTATGGCATCTTGTTTGCACTGGCGATAGCCTCAGGCTTTCAGGTGATGAAACGTATCTATATTAAAGAGAGCTTGCCAGTCGAGTCGTTAGACAATCTTTTGATGTACTGTGTTGTGGGAATTATCGTCGGTGCCCGTTTGGCGCATTGTCTATTCTACGACCCGGCTTATTACTTTAGTCACCCATTGAAGATTTTTGCTATCTGGGAAGGCGGTTTAGCCAGTCATGGCGGTGGCTTAGGTGCGATTTTAGCCCTGTACTATTATCAGCGTCAGGTTAAATTACCCTTCCTATTCTTGTTAGACCGCTTGGCGATTGCGACGGCGATTTTTGGCTTCTTTGTGCGTATGGCCAACTTTGTCAACTCAGAGATCTTAGGCTTACCAAGCACTGTTCCTTGGGCGATTGTGTTCGAGCGTGTCGACATGTTGCCGCGACATCCGGCGCAGTTATATGAAGCGATTGCTTACCTGTTTATCTTCATACTGCTTTGGGCTATCTATAAACTCACCGATATGAAGCAAAAACACGGCGCGATCTTTGGTTTGTTCTTAGTGCTAGTGTTTAGCTCTCGTTTCTTGATTGAGATGGTTAAGGTCAAGCAGGCTGTTTACGCCGATACTTGGACCTTTAGTGCTGGACAGCTGCTGAGTATTCCATTCCTGCTTGTTGGTATCATGCTGCTGTTAATGCCTTATTTACGTAAGAGTAAAGCTTGATATAACTAGTGCTAGAAAACAAAAGCCGTAAGCAAATCGCTTACGGCTTTTTTGTGTTAAGAGGGCTTAGTCTGGTCTTGGTATTAAGTGTAGCGGCGCGGCATCACTTAGATAAGCTTCATCGACTTGATCTAACTTGTTATAGCTAATCATCTGGCGAATACCATCAATATAGGCTTGGCCGCGTTCGGAGTATTTATCTAAGGTTCCAGCAAGCTCTAGCCCTGTAATGGGTTTATTGTCAGCGCGCAGACTTGCTCTTAATTCTCTAAGCTGCTTATAGGCATTGTTTGTATTGAGGTTAAGCATATAACCTTCTACAGAAGCGAGTGGTGTATCAAAGCGGGCTAAACCGTAGTTGCCTAACTCTTTACGCTGCTGTTTAGGGATCATGCCCTTGCCGCTAAAGTCCCATTGCCCTCAACGGTAAAGCGTGAGGTTGCCCAGCCACTCTCTTCGGCAGCCTGTGCAAGCACAAGCGATGGCGGCATGATATCGACCTCTTCTAACAAAGTTTGCCTCTGCTGCTCGGTTAGTGGCGTCTCAGCATCCTTGGTGATTTTGTACTTTTGGGCAATTCTCTGTAAAACAACATCATCTAATGGCGCCGATTCAATCAGCCTACGTTCTAAAAGAATATTTTCATTCGCAACCAAGATTAATGGGGCTAGCAAACGGAAAAATACCATTTTCTTTTGCTGTACTGGTATTTGATTCGATGTCTTTTGCCAGCGCTCACTAACCGATTCAAAGGTGAGTCGTGGGACTTCCCTGTTGCCCTCTTGCCAGCTCTTGGTGTTGTAATTGAGTGAGTCAAATAGCGTCATCAGCTCATCAAGGGAGTTGATACGAATATCTTCTGGGGCTTTGGTTGGACGCTCGTCAGACACTTTTATAAAGCTAGTTTGTGTTTCATCTGAGTCTGAGGTGGGGGCGAGATCCGCGGCGACAGTTTTAGGCGCTTGCTTAATGGTTACCGTGTCGCTTTCTGGATTAAATTGAGTATTGGCGGCATATAGCATTAATAAGGCGGCGAGTAGGGTAAGAACGATAAGAGTCTGAGGTTTCTTGAGCATATGCAGTCCTTGAAATCTGGCGCTAATAAGCTAAAACATCATCTTACTATATTTGATGTTGTTATGAAATTGTAAATGCTTGATACTGTTACCGTATAGAGCTCATCGAGCTTAAATAAAAAAGCCCAGATAATGTCATTATCCGGGCTTTTGCTAATATTTATGACCGCTTAAGGCATATATTAAAAACTGCCTAATACTAAGAACCGCTTAATGCTAATACTAAGAACCGCTTAAGACTATTGGCTCAAATCTGACGCAGTTTGCGTAGAGTAGTAATAGGCGATGTCTTTCATTTCTGTTTCAGACAACATGCCAGCCTGACCTTGCATTAAAGGGTCGGTGCGATCGCCACGCTTAAAGTCAACTAGCTGCTTGAATAGGTAAGCGGCCTTTTGACCCTTAAGATCTGGGTAGGTCTTCATCATGCCCAGCATGGCATCACCATGACAAGCGATACAGCGTTGGTTGGCCAAGGTTTCGCCCTTGCTCGAGTCCGCTTTGTAATTCAGAATCTTGGCTTCAAGCTTGAGCTCTGATACTGCTAGCGTGTCTTTAAACGAGGTATCGGTAACTTGAGCCGATACGCTTGCTGATACCAATAATGACAAGCTGGCGGCTAACACAGACTTCGAATAATGATTCAACATGCTAATTTTCCTCATTCGAAGAAGGCATTGGCGGCATTTGATTTGCGTCCAAAGGCTTGCGTCTAAAGATCTTCATGTCGATACCTGTCTCATCATAATAAGTCGATAGGTAATCTAGAACCGGATCCCAAGTATCAGATAAGTCCCAAAGACCCTGGGTATCAACCATCCACTGAATGGTATCGCGCCAAACTTCACGGTTACCCTTGTTCTGCGGGATAATTGACGTGGTATGGCAAGCGTTACACTGATAGTTAACCATCTCCCAACCTGGTGCCATAATAAGGCCTGACTCAGGGTCGACTGGATAGCTCTTGGCTGCATCGGCAGCCATCGCAGGAGAGAGGCAACTTAAGGCAAGCAGGCTTGCCGTAAACAGAGTCTTTCTCATTATACGACCCTTACTGCCACTCGGTGACAGCCGTTAAATAGGTAACCTTTCGGGTTCCACTGTGGTTGAACCATAGGCTGAGTGTCGCCTTTGGTATCAGTCGCACGAGCCCAAATCTCAAAGTAGCCAGCCTGAGGAAGCTTTAGGTCGATATTCCACTGCTGCCACGCTGTTGGGTTCACAGGCTTAGTTAAAGCGGCTGTTTGCCACGTAGTACCGTAGTCATAGCTGACTTCGACTTTAGCGACATCGCGCATACCTGCCCAAGCATGGCCGCTGACAGAAAGCGTTTTACCTAAAGTGAGCTCACTACCGGTTTGAGGTGCAGTGATAAGCGACTTAACAATCATCTCTTCGATGATCTTAAAGTCTTTGTTATCGACTTTCTCACCAGGGGCAACAGGGAACTTTGGCACTTGATAAGCAGGTGCGCCCATCTTCTTACCGTCGTGCACGCGATCACGAACGCCCATACCTGTTGCACATTTCTGTGAAACAGAACCTGGACGGCCGCCAAATACAATTCGTAGCGGGTAGCCGTGCATGTATGGAATATCTTCGCCGTTCATGCCCCAGGCAATCATGCCGTTTTCATTCATGGCTGCATCGATAGGTACACCGCGAGAGATAGCTGCGCCTTTACCGCTGATGTGCTTATCTGCGCCGTAGTGAGCGGTATAAACAGCATCACTCTTCACGCCACAATCGGCAAGAACGTCTTTAATCAATACGCCAGTCCACTCTGCGCAGAATACCGCAGTGTTACTCCACTGGTTACCCTTAGCATTTGGATAGAAGTTCTCGCGGCTGTTACCACCACATTCTAGAACCAGCTGCTGAGTGTGAGTTTTGAACTTCTTTTTAAGCTCGGCGATGGTGTAGGTCTTAGGTGTTTCGATTGACTCACCGTCAACGGTAAATTCCCAAGTATTGGGATCAATCTTGTCGAACTCTGGCATCTTGCCGTTCCAGCGGATAAAGGCAACGTCGGCTGGTGTTTTTACTGGTGCAAGCAAGTGCTCAGGTGGGAAGGCGTTCAGTGGGCTTGAGTTAAGCACTTTAAAGTGGCTTGGTAAGTCTTCAACATTCTTCCACTTAACAGCTGATACGTCCATTGGCTCAATACCGGCTGGGCGGTTTGATGCGAAGGCCCAGTTTAGTGGCAGCATGGCTGTTACAGAGGTCGCTGCTGCGCCCTTTAAAAAATTACGTCTATCGATAGCCATTAGTCTTGCTCCTTCCCAGTATTGAAATAAACTGCCATTGCCTGCATCTGCTCTTCGGTTAGCAGTTTGGCAACTTTACTCATCGTCTTATCTTGGCGTTTGTCAGTTTTAAAGTTTTTTAGTTGTCCAACCATGTACTGCACGTTTTGTCCCTTTAAATTAGGGATAGAAGCGAAGTCGTTACTCCCGTCGACTCCGTGACATGCGATACACATGTTGAGCAGCTTTTGGTCGTCCTCTGCAAACGCTTGGCTGTTAAAGCCAGCCATCGAGGCAGATAGCACCACAAATGCTGCTAATTTATTTTTTTTTACACTCATTGTGTGCCCTTATCGGGATGATGTTGTTTACGCTTGGTTAAGCGATCCCCTAGAAAATCGCATTACCTTTTTTGCATAGTGTTTTGGGCTCGAATGCCATGTTACGAATATGCAACTGATTTTCATCGACGCTCCCGAGTACTTGTTTTCGTTATTCGTAAATGAAAGCGTTTGAAGTCGTAAAACTACCTAAAAGTGTGACAATAAGCCTGTGAAAAAATCTAAAAAGTTGTGAAAGTGATGCTTAAGTAGACTGTTTGTCTGTTTTTGTTTCAATTTACAGGCCGAAACACAAGTAGGTTATATTGTGTGGTGATTATTGCTTTATTGTTGTTCGATGGTTTTGCATTTGATGTTGATTAGTTTGCTGGTGTTAAGTGGCTGATATTTAGGCAGTGCCTTATGGAGATGAGCTCGGCGTTGTGATTAATCTACTTCAGCTTGGCGTTGGTTTTGAGTGTTAAGTAGACGATTAAAGGCGTGTTTTCGCTATGGGTTCGCGATACAAGTCGGATTAAATAACAGATGTTAAAGATGATGAGTCTGGGTTGGCAATTGTTTCAAGATTGCTTGTGTTGATAATGGCTATTATTTACGTCATTTAACTTCTGTTTTGATTAAGTGCGTCCAAACAGCACTTAAATAAATAGATAACGGGAGAAATAACCACTTCCTAGCAGCTGATGAAGCGATTGTCTAGGAGGGGGCTGAGCCTGGATAGTGGTTGTTATTAACTTGTGGTTATCAAATTAGGTTATAACAATGACTGTTTACACTTGCCCCGAACGGATCTCTTTTCGTAGGGAAATCCAGTTAATCACACCAACAATCTGTTCTTTTGTATCTTGGTAGATATAGACCTCCCCTCGGCGCTCTTTGGCCAAAATGGCGTATACCTCATTGAGGGTTGAAGTATCCGGAAGACCTTGAATAGGGTGGCGAGTCAAGGTTGTATCCTCATCTCTAACTTGCAGCTCAAGCTGCAGCATATCAACTTTTCCTTGGGTATTTCTAATTAGCACAGAGCGCCCCTCTGCACGCTTTAGCACCTCCAGCAAGAGTTCGTCATTGTCAGCCACAATCACAAAGCGCTTATCCATGAGTTGGCGCACACCGACTTTTTGTAGCCCAAGGTTTACTGGGGCAACTTTATAGCCCAGCCCCATGATCTCTAGCTGCTCGAAGAAGATAGACTTGGTCTTGAAACCTTGGTGGGCAATCAAAAAAGCGGGGATAACCACAAACATAGAGGGTAAGATGATGGAAGCGTTATTGGTTAGCTCAATTAACGCCACTAGTGCGGCTAGTGGGGCGCTTAAACACACGCCCATCATGCCCGTCATACCGATAATGGTATAAAGGCCAATATAGGGAGCGATACTTGGAAACATGAGCGCGCTAACTAACGCTAAAATCGTGCCGAATAACGCGCCAATACCGTAGAGTGGACCAATAAGTCCGCCTGGTATGCCAAGGCCTATGGCGGCAATGGTGGCGATGATCTTACCGGCTAAAATGGCGCATAAGAATAAAATGCTCGGGTGCTGGTTAATGGTTTCAGCTATGGCGAGCTCACCGCTACCAATTGCTTGCGGTAAAACTAGGCCCACTAAAGTAGTAACTGCACCGGCGAGTAATAGGCGATTAATCAGTGGCCAGTTTTGTCCGATAGCGGTAACTTTAAGCAGGCTGGCATTAAAGAAGGCGGCGATGCAGCCAAGGATCACACCGAATATTGCCAGTAGTGGATATTGAGTGAGTGGGATTGCAGCCACACCAATTTGATCTAACTCATGAACGTCACCAAACACCAGCTGGCTGCTAACAGCACCGCAAATCGCAGACAGCATAATCGGAAAAAAGTAATGGATCTTGTATTCTCTGAGCACCACTTCAAATACAAATATCACTGCGGCTAATGGTGCGTTAAAAATCGCCGCAATACCGGCGGCAATACCACTGGCACACATAACTCTTACGCTGTTGTCGGGTAGCTTAAATTTTTCGGCTAATACACTGGCGCTGACCGCACCTAAATGAATCGCTGGGCCTTCTCGGCCTACAGAGAAGTTGGTAGCAAGGGCAAATAGGGCTTGGAAAAACTGTCCCGGTGCAGACTGCAGTGGAATTTTACCGTAATGCAGCTTAACTCTGTGGATTACATAGGCGATGCCCATACGTTTATAACGCTGAGATCCCATTTTTGCGACACCCCAGATTAAAAATGAGCCGAAAAGCGGTAATAATACTCGCCAGTCATCGATGATATCCGTAAAATTCAACTCTTGGGCTTTGGTGAAGGTGTCGCACCAGAGCAGTAATAACCTAAAAAGAACAATGATGCCAGACGCAAATAGTGCAAACAGTAATGCGAGCAAACATAGCTGTACACTGATCTTGGCTTGCGAAAGCGTATCTTTAAGGTCGGTATGTAGGTATTTTTGAAATTGCTCTCGCTTCTTAACAATTGTTTGATGCACAGAAATTTCCAAAATGTATGTTTGTCACATTGATATCAAAATGTGAGATTTTTTATTAAGGGGCTGTTACTTAATGCCAAATTATCATCGTTGGATCGATCGCTTGCAAGTGATTGAACGACAAATTAGACCTTCAAGCGTTTATTTATTGCTTTTATTGCTAGTGTTCTTTGCTTTAGGTGCACTTTGTTACGATGTTGCAAAGTTGCATTACCTGCCAAAAGTGGAGGTTAAGGCTGATAAATCAGAACTGTATATCCACCAGCTGCAGCAACAAGCGCAGACCTTGGCCGCTCGTAACATTGAGTTAGCACTAGAGCGTGAAGCCAACAGTAACATGCAAGCTATGTTTGTTGAGCAAAATGGGAAGCAAAAAGAGCTGGAGCGTGAGTTAGCGTTTTATCGTAGTGTGATGGCACCAGAAAATAGTGCCGACGGTGTGGCGATTAATGCATTAGAGCTAGAGCCAAGCCTCCAGCCCCGTCAGTACCGTATTAAACTCGTACTGACACAGTTAGAGAAGCGTAAGCGTTCGTTATTGGGCCGCAGTGAAGTGACTTTAGTTGGCTTGCAAGACGGTAAAACGGTTACCCTTAAGTTATCAGATTTAAGTGATGCCTCGTTTAAGTTCAAATTTAGATATTTTCAGGTGTTAGAGGGCGAATTTACATTGCCTGAAGGCTTTAGCTTGTCTAGAGTGAAGGTCAAAGTGATCGTGCCAGCCAGTCGCTGGACCAAGGGATCACAAACTGAACAGGAATATAGTGCACAAGATTTACTTGTGGATGAAAAAGAGCAGGGCATATTACTTGAACAAAACACTCAGGTATTAGATAATTCTGCACAGCAAACAGAAGTAAGAGGTAGTAATGACTGAACAAGCTGAAGATGCTTTGCCAATCCGCTTTACCGATGCGGCGGCTTCAAAAGTAAAAACCCTGCTCGAAGAGGAAGAAAATGACGCACTTAAGTTACGAGTCTATGTAACGGGTGGCGGATGCTCAGGTTTCCAGTATGGCTTTACCTTCGATGAGAAGATAAACGAAGGAGACTATACTGTAGAGAAGCAAGGTGTTCAGTTAGTTGTTGACCCTATGAGCCTACAATATCTTGTTGGTGGCGAAGTGGATTATACTTCAGGCCTTGAAGGTTCACGCTTCTTCGTTAAAAATCCCAACGCGACCACCACATGTGGTTGTGGTGCAAGCTTCTCCGTTTAACCTTTCGATAAGGCAAACTGAGCAAGTAAAAAAAGCCGTCAAATGACGGCTTTTTTTATAACTGCAGACTCAACAAAACAGATCAGCGCATAATATTGAGGTTCATCTCGCGGTTAAAGTAGTGTCCCACTTTGCGTGTAAACGCTATCCATACCTGCACTATCGCCAATAAAATCAGAATAGCAAATATCAGCCAGTCTGGTAGTGAGCTATTAAAGCTGCCGATAGCGAAACTCTGTGGGGCTGACGGGTCAAAGTTTTCTGGGTTATGAACGATTAAGGGCAGAGCGCTAACAATCAACAGTTGCAATGAGGTGTATACCCGCAGCATGATTAACCCTGCTTTCTGTTTGCCTATGATGGCAAGCACCATAAATAAGGTCAGGATACAAAGTAGCACGCCTTGCTGAGTGATTAAGCCCCCAACAGAGATCACCACAAAAAAGATAAGCAGGGAGATAAGGCGTTTAGGCATGGAGATTTTAGCCGCAGAGGGCGGGTTCGGAGATTTTTTTGTATCGATAGTTGAATCCGTCGTTGCATCGTTATTAGGCGCAGCGGAAACTGATTCAGTATTATTTACAGGTTTTTTGCTATCCACTTTTTATTCTCTTTATTGTTTTATTAGCAGATAAAAGGCTGAAGGTGATAAGCCTTAATGGCTTACCACCGTAGATCACTAATTGTAAATTAGTGACGCTTCTTAGGCGTTAGACGATCTTCAAGTTCGTGTGGAGGGATCACAACACCTAGGTCGTCTTGTACTGGGAATACGGCAACGAACAGGTCGTCATCCTGCATGCCTGGTACCCAACGCTCTAACCATTCGTCAACAGGGATAGCTAAGGCTTGGCAGTCTTGCCAGTCATCAACAGCCCAAAGTGCTGCAGCTTCCTCTGTTGGCCACATAGGAATGCAATCTTCCTCTTCTGTGGTAAGCATCACGCAGCCATCTAAATCTTGTAATGACCACAATGTTTTGTGCTCTTTAACTTGCTCTACTAGGTAGTCGTAGCGAGATTCTGGTGTCATTTCAGTAATTTGTTTAAGGCTTTTGCTTTTGTTGCTCATGGTTTACATCTCTTAATTTTAAATGAGGCGAGCCTTGAAACAAGGATAACGCGCCGATTAAACGGATAATAGCACCTAGCTGACTATTGAAAAAGAAAACAGAGCTTAATTAGCCTCTGTTTCTCTATATTGACAGCTAATCTTACAGCCACCCAAGACAAGCCAAAGTATGCCAATAAACTCGGCAGTCATTGTTGAGTCAGGTTCATATAACGGTTACTTAACCTTGTAGCGCTCATCTTGCACCATCTGAATAAGCGTCGCAGCGATTTCGCTATTGTCTTTATGACCTCTAAAGTACAGCGCGCCTTGGCCATAGGCGTAAACAGGCACATCGATTGCGTCATGGCCACCCGTTGTCCATCCTGTATAGGTCAGCTTATCAATCGTTTGTTTTAGATCGTCCTCTATTTTCTGTTGATGCTTGTGGTGAGACAAACGAGAGTTGAGCATTTTTCTTAGCCCATCCATTTTTCTGTCTTCAATATCAATGCTGATATGGGGGCGTAAAAAAGCACTAAATGCGGCTAAATCATTTAGCACCTCTGGGTTGGCAATGATGAGCTGGGAAATCGTGCTTGGCAAGCTGTGAACTTGATGTAGTAACTGGCCTTGCCATTGATAAGTACCGTCCCTGCCCAATGTCAGGCCACCGGTAGAGTGGTCCGCCGTCGCCACGAGTAAGGTGTCAGGGTGACTATCGACATAGCGCTTAACTAGACTTAAGGTATTAGCGAAGTCATCCATCTCATTCATCGCGCACGCGATATCGTTGCTGTGGCCACACCAATCTATATGACTGGCTTCTACCATCATCACAAAGGGGGCTTCTTGATTCGATAGCAAGGAGAGAGCCTTGCGGGTCATGGTAGTCAGTCTAAGAGGGTCTTGGCTTTCAATCGCATAGGGTAAACCTTTAGGGGCAAACAGCCCTAGAGCGGGCAGATTTTCGATACTGCTTAGATCGCTAAGGCTATCAATATAGTGATAGCCATACTCTTGAAACTCTAATGTTAGATCTCGGTCGTTGCGAGCAAAATATTGTGTGCCACCGCCAAGCATGAGGTCGGCAACCGGGCGCTTGTCGATAAGGTTAGACAGATAACTATCGGCTATTTGGTCATAGTTCCTGCGACTTTCATTGTGGGCTAAAAAGCTGGCGGGGGTAGCATGGTTAATCTGTGAGGTAACGACCACTGCGGTGGTTTTTCCTTGAGCTTTTGCCATTTCCAGTAATGTGGGGAAGGGCCCGCCTTGATGGTCAACCGAAATCGCACCGTTGTAGGTTTTGTAGCTGGTCGCGAGCGCCGTAGCTGCGGCCGCCGAGTCGGTGACATAGGTGTCATCGTCGGGGTAGGTGCTCGACATACCGACTAACAGTTGGTCGAAGATAGTCTTTTCGACTCTTTGGGTTTGCGGGTTGTCGTTATAGAAACGGTAGGCAGAGGTATAAGCCGGTCCCATACCGTCACCAATTAAGTAGATGATATTTCTAGGAAGGTATTCGGCTACAATTACTGGAGCAAAGGGGGCATCGGGTTGTGCTTGAGCCGAAGTGCACCACAGACTGGCACACAAAAGGCTTGAGTAAATTGCCGATAAACGAACAATCGAGTTTAAATTAGTCATGGGTCAGCTATCCAAAATCGCAAATGGGAAATAAATGGCTGCAACTCATTGCGCTCGTGCAGCCTTATATCGGGGTTAAGGTTTAATGAAAAGTCATTTGCGTTTCAGTCTCACTCCTCTGTTTAAGCGCTTCGCTGCCTCGAGCCAGAGCAGGCTTTTTTAGATACTGCTCAAGCCAAGTTTCTTGTTCCCACAGCATGTGCATAATCGATTCTTTCGCTTTATAGCTATGGCTCTCATAGGGAAAGGTCACTAAACGTGCTTGCCCTCCGAGCCCTCGAATTGCCTTGAATAGTCTCGATGATTGCATCGGATAGGTGCCGGAGTTTGAGTCCATTTCGCCGTGCATCAGCAGCAATGGTTCATCGATTTTATCGGCATGGGTAAAGGGAGACATCTGTTGGTAGAGGCTCGGAGCCTCCCAGAAATTACGTTTCTCATGCTGAAAACCAAAGGGAGTTAACGTGCGGTTGTAGGCGCCGCTTCTGGCAATACCAGCGGCAAACAGGTCTGAATGGGCCAGCAGGTTCGCTACCATAAAGGCACCATAAGAGTGACCGCCAATGGCTACGCGATCTCTATCGGCAACGCCCATCTCCACTAAGGTATCGATTGCGGCATTGGCGTTAGCGACTAACTGACGGCGAAAGCTATCGTTGGGTTTATCACTCCCCTCACCAACAATCGGCATGGCAACCTTGTCGAAAATAGCATACCCCTTGGCGGCAAATGGTACCGGGCCTTTGGGGCTAATTTGATTGTATTGATTAGGCGAGTAGTTTACTTGGCTGGCGACCTCAGCATTTTTGTACTCTCGGGGATAAGCCCACATCAAAACAGGTAGTGGGCCATCCTCAGTACTATAACCTGCGGGGAGATATAGCACGCCCGATAGCGGCAAGCCGTCATCACGGCTGTAGTTAACTAGCTGGCGAGTCATGCCTTGGTAAGCCTCGAGCTTATGTTGGTTTTGATACAGCAGTTGCTCGTCACCTGACGCAACATCTAGCATCACCAAGTGCGAGGGGGTATCAGTGCCTTGCCTGCTGATGATCAGCGTTAGCGGCTCAAGCTTGAGAATATATTTAACTCTTTCCAATTGCTGCGTCGATGACTGCCACAGGGTCGTTGGTTTAGCTATGCTTTGCTCACCTTTTAGTGGTGTCAGTAATGATGACTGTAAGAAAGGCTGATAGCCCTCAGGTGAGGCGCCAAGACCGTAGTGCAGTAAGCTATTGTCATGTAACTTGAAGACTCGTCCTAAATGTTTACCGTTAAGCTTAGCGTTTTGACGATAAAGACTACCGGGGGCATTATAGGTGTCGCGAATTGCCTTTTGATACCAGAGAGATAACCCTTGAGAACTGTCAGTGGAGGTATCTAACAGACTGACACGCATCTGTTTCTTATCTGATTGTCGCTCTGTGACGAGTGCAGTGTTTTGCTCTCCCCAGGTTATTTTACTGATCCGCCAAGGGGTCTTGGTGAGTGGCATAGGCTTTTGAGTAAAAGGTGCACTGAGTTGTAGCAGTTGATCGCGGTAGTTGATTTTGATGCGACTGTCACCCTTATCGAGGGCTTTCACGAAGGCGAGGGTATCTGGCTTATCGCTACGCCAATGGATCATGCGCGGACCTTTGCGTACCGAGTCGCTGCCCGGAGGGCGGTACTCACTGCTTTCTAGGTGCGCAAGGGTTTGTAGTTTTTCACCCGTCTGGCTAAATAGCTCTACCGACTGGGCGAAGTCATAGTATTTGACCATATAAGAGAAAGGCGAAGCGATACGTTTGACCACTAAATATTTATCGTTAGGCGACAGACTGTAGCCGATATTAATGGCGGGCTTGCCGATAGGCTTAACATCGCCATTAAGGGAGATAAAGCTTAACTGACTGGTGGTTAATGCGGTGAATTCGGCCTCATCTTGTGGGTTCTTAAGCAAGTCTTGATAGGTTCTGCGCGGCGCTTTCTGGCCTGAGGTTTCACTGATATTCGGTGCGGTTGCCACTGGGTTGCTATTAGAACTAGTCGCTGTTGCAAGGTTAGTAAACACTCCCTTGCTGTCGTTTTGCCAGATATATTTCAATCCCAATGTGGCGTTTAGGCGGCTTGGATTGAGTTTGCGGCTCTGCTGTTTTTCTAAATCATAAATAAACAGATCTGCGCCATGCTTAGTTAAGCCGATATAGCTTAGGTAGCGACTATCGGGAGAGAAGCTGACATTGGCCAACTGCATAGCGCTTGGTAGTGGTATGGTAAAAGGTTCCGCATCGGCTTTTAATTTAGTGAGGTTAATTAGCTCGACGCTCAAATAGCTGTACTTTATTCGGCTTGGGATCAGCAGCTCTGGTGAGACTCTTAGACCTGCAAGCTTGCGCTCAGTTTGTGCCAGCGTATCGATTGAAAGGTGCTTTCTTGGGGTTAATATCGCAAGCCATTGCTTATCTTGAGATAAGCGAGTGCTTACATTTTTAGTTTGCTCAACGACATCCTGTAATGCTTGTGTGGGTAATTGATAGCTGTTGCTCATCGCATTAGCGCTGAATAACAGCAGACTGCAGATGGCTATCAGGGCATACATTAAGAGCGGGTTGCGAGACATTCTTATCTCCTGATAATAGGAAAGAGGTAAGCGGGAAAGATAAGCGCCCAAAGTTGGGCGCTTATTTCTCGTATCGAAGGGAGATTTAAACGAGATTAAAACTTCTGTGAATAACCAATGAATAGACTACGGCCAGTGTTTGAATAGCTGCTATTGTCATCTTCATAGAAAGGCCAGTCATTGTGCTTGTCGTTACGCTCGTCGTACAAAGGTGGCATCTCATCGGTTAGGTTTTTAACACCCGCAGTGAACTTACCTTCCCAAGGTGCGTAGTAGCTCAAGGTAATGTTGACGATTTGATAAGCATCTAGTGTGTCAGTCTCCATTGACTCAACATCATCACCGTTCTCATCTTGGTACTCGAACAGATCGACACCTTGTGCTTCACCCGTGTAGTAGTAAGCAACCGTTGCGCTAAAGTCTTCATAGTTCCAGCTTAGGCTCGCGTTACCTTTCCATTTAGGGAAGTAATCGGTCTCAGTTTGCTCTTCAATTTCGCTATCGATGCGCTCTTGGTACTCTTTCTTAATTAAGTAAGAAGCGGCAACTTTGAATTTGAAATCACCAATCGCTGTTTCTGGGAACTGATAGTTAAAGCTGGTATCAATACCTTCAGAGGCCTCATAAGCACTGTTGATTGGACCTTTACGCATACAAGCGATATTCTCGATACCGTCATCATCGTACTCAGTCAGGTAACCGACTCTATCCATCTCTTCACAACTAGTGTAGTTACCCGTTTGGTAGTAAGAAGGATCGGCTAACATTTCATCGGTTGATATGGTTTTAACAGCACCATCAAGTTCGATGTTCCACCAGTCAACAGTGATATCGGCGTTGTCGGTTATGTTGGCTACAATACCAAAGTTCCAGTATTCACCCTTTTCCTCTTCAAGGTTTAGGTTACCTTGAGTAATTGAGCGGTAATCATCTTCATAAATCTCATCTGGGATGGTTGGGTGTGGATAATCTGTTCCACCGAAACCGATAGTTCGCCCAGCATAAAGGCGGTGCATGTCTGGTGCTCTAAAGCTCTTACCCCAGTTAGCACGAACCATGACTTCATCAATTGGACGGTATGAAAGTCCTACTTGTGGAGTGGTTGCGCCGCCTACATCAGAATCATCTAGGTACTGGTCGTAACGCAGTGCAGCTGAAAGATCTAATGACCTAATTCCCGTGATATTGGCTAACAGTGGGATTTGTAACTCACCAGCAACGGCAACGCGGTCTCGATCGCCTTTACCGCCGGTACCTCCCATACCGATTAGGCCACCGCTTGAGGTAACATCATCTAGGGTATCTTCATAACTTTCACGCGCCCACTCGGCAGTGGTTGCAAAGCCAGCTGTGCCCGCTGGCAACTCCATCAAATCACCGGCAAATACCGCTTGGAACTGGTGCAAGCTTGAATCTGAATTTTTAGTTGAGTCCGCAATAAGCATGTTAGCTTGTTCAGTCGTCATTTGACTATTCGGGTACCACTTAGATGGGTCGGCATCATTTGGATCGAAAGTTACAATATCGAGTAGCGCATCAGCTTTTACCATGTGATGGTTTTGCTTTTCGTACTTGTTGTAGCTGCTTGACCAAGAGAGATCGAGCTCGTACTCACCAATGTTACCGTCAGCGCCAAATGAGAGCGAAGCCTTAGTATTTTGGGTATCGTAAGTACGTGGTCCTGGATACTCTTCCATTCTACGCGCTAGATAGAAGCGGTTATCATCTTCAAACTCATATTTGTCATAGCTTAGTGCACCAGTCGCTTCATCTTGATAAATACTGGTACCGAAGCCTTTTTCGTCTTTATACTTAGTCGATTCTTTGTAAGAGGCGTTGACCATACCGTAAAGCTGCCAATCATCGTTTAAGTCGTAAGTCGAATTAAGCACTAAGTTGAATCGGTCATAAGCTGATTTTAGGCCACGGTCAGCGTACTTATCGTAGTAACAGTCATATTTGTAAGTGGGTCTGTAAATCCCTTTATCGCCAAACAGCTCGCCACACTGTTGTTCACTCAGGTTAACGTACTTATCTTCGTGATAAACCTTGCTGTAATCGGTAATTCTTGAAGACCAACTTGAAGGCGCGGCATCGCCATAAGGGCCAGCACCCCAAGTAAGGTCTCCATCTTCATTTTCATAGTAAGCAGGACTGTATAGGCCGTCACGCTGATAAGTTTGAATCGACTCTGCTTTTTTATATTCGAGGATTAACAGGGTTTGGCTCTTATCGGTATTAAAGCCCTGTAGGTAAGACAGATCAAGTTCCTCACCGCCACCTTGAGTTGGGTCATTATATTTAGCTGAAACCTTCGCGCCTTCGTACTCTTTCTTAAGAATAATGTTGACCACACCACCAACGGCATCAGAACCATAAATTGCCGAGGCACCACCGGTTAGAATTTCGATGCGTTCTACTGCCGCTGCAGGAATGTCTGATACATCAACAAAGTTCGAGGTGCCACCGGCAGCACTTGGAAAGGAGGCTTGACGGCGGCTATTGATAAGAACCAAGGTGCGGTTAGCGCCCATACCACGTAGGTTCACAGAGCTAGCACTATCAGTGTAACCATCGCTCTCACCGTTGAGTGAACCACCCGTATTGGCAACAGAGGATTGCAGTACCTCAGAGATAGAGTTAAGGCCACTATTGGCAATGTCGTCCGCTGTAATGACTGTAACAGGTAAAACACCTTCGAAGTCGGCACGCTTAATACGCGAGCCTGTGACTTCAATTTTTTCCATCTCTTTTTTAGCGTCGCTCTTGTCTGCCGCTTCAGCTGCAAACAAGGTTGTAGGGGTTAGCGCTGCCATACTGATGGCGAGGCTCAATGCTGAAAGTTTTGTTTTTGGTTTCATTGATTGCAGTCCTTATTTTTATAATTTCCCTAAACGCGATAATCATATTTACGCACAACATCATCAGATTAAGGCATGTCATTCCTAGGGTGAATACTGTCGAGTTTCCAATTGAAATGCTGTTGGTTATCGGCTGAGGTTAGTTGTAATTAATTTGTGAGCGCGCAGCAATCGGTGTGGAGTCGTTTCTTTATTGTTTATATGTCTATTTAATCTCTATTGTTTATATTTTCATTGGCTTAGTGTATCTTTTGGTGGTGGGTTGAACTCTTTGTCTATGTTAAAAAGATGTGGCGCTCCGTGCTGGTGATGGATACCGATATAAAAAAGATAAATAAAAAATGGGATCAGGATGCTTGATATAAGGAAAGAGGCGTTATTTAAGCTTGGCCAGTGTGAGGTTAATCCCAGTGATAATAGCCTGAACTTTTATGATACAGACGCTGATAACGGCTCCTGTCAAAAAGTTTCAATTCAGCCTAAATTTATCGAGGTGTTAAGTTATCTAGCACGGCAATACCCCAAAGTAGTCACCCGAGAGGAGTTAATCGACAATATTTGGGAGGGCAATAGCTACGTGGGAAGTAAAGCGCTAACCAATGCCATCTGGCATCTGCGTAAGCAGCTCAATCAGCGGACGGATGCTGAACAAGCTATCGAGACGGTGCGTAAGATGGGGTACCGTTTACTGGTTGAGCCTGAGTTTAATGATGCGGATCTGGTCGATGAGCCAGATCTATTCCAGCAAGCACAGCTTAAAATCAAGCATCTAACTCGGTTTAATCGAAGGCTTACCCTAGCGGGTGGATTATTTATCGGTGTGATTTCAGTAGCTTTAGGGTATCACCTCTATCAAGACAGTATTCGTTATGTCCCCACCACCAAGCAAAACTTAACCACGGAAGCTGGCTCAGAGCTTTACCCTGCGGTTTCTCCCGATGGTCGCTGGCTGGTTTATGGTAGCCGTGGCAGTAACAAGTACGCCAGTCTTTATCTTAAAGATTTGCAAAACCCAGCCGAAACCCCTAAGCGACTCACCTCGACTAAGACTGCCGAGCTCAGAGCCGTATGGAGTCCTGATGGTAGCGCACTGTATTACGGCTCTGAACATAGGAGCGAAGATAAGTGTTACCTGACTAAACTCAATCTAGACAGTAATGAAGCCCTTAAGTTAGGTGAGTGTTACACCTACAGCTCGGCGATTGATATCGCCCCTGATGCAAGCCGGCTAGTGTATATCTGGGATGGCGCAGAGGGGTTTGGCTCCGGCCTCTATGAGTTGTCTCTTACTATAGAGGGAGAGAAGCCCAAGCGCTTATCTTGTACTGAAAACTGTAGCTATCGTGACCGTGATATCGCCTTCAGTCCCAATGGCAGCTGGCTCGCGGTTGCACGGCGTTTTGGTAATATCTCCGAAGATATCTTTATTCGGCATACAGAAACGCAAGAGGAGCAGCGCTTAACCTTTGGTTTAGAGGATATTCGCGGCCTTAGCTGGCATCAAGATAGTGAGCGGCTGATCTTTAGCACCGAAAACTCTGGTGTGCGAAATGGCTATATTGTTGGGATTGATGACAAACAGATCCAGCCGCTAGAAGTGGAGGGCATGAGTTACCCGCGCTCTATTCCTAACAGCGATGAGTTGGTGTACTCCAACTATATTCGTGACTATCATGTGGCCTCTTTTGCGTTAGAGCAATCTATCCCTACCGCCACTTTTCCACTATTGCAGGTAGAGTACAGTTACCGAAATCCCGATTACTCATCAATCACCCAGCGTATCGTCTATGTGTCCAATGAAACAGGCTTCAATGAAATTTGGTCCAGTGACACTGATGGCAGTCAAAGGCGGCAGCATACCGACCTTAAGCGCCGAGTGGCCTATCCTAGTTGGTCCCATGATGGCACTAAGGTGGCATTTCTAGCCCCCGATGATAAAAATGAGGGCAATAAAATTCACGTGCTGGATATGAAGACCTCCAACATCAGCATTCTTGCGACCCCTTATCTGGATCACAATCGTCCTAGTTGGGGGTGGAATGATGAGATGGTACTAGCGAGCAGTAAAGACGGCATTACCGAGTTTTATCTGGATAACCGTTTGCCTAAGGTGATTAGCCCAATCGACATGCGTCTTGGTAAGATGATAGCCGAAGATAAGTTAGTCTTTACTCTGCTCGGGAAGAACGGTTTATGGTTGTTGTCGCTAGCAAGCCCAGAACAGCCTAGTGAACTGATTAGTGCTAACCATTTTGGTGAAGGATATAACTGGGTGGCAACCGATAAAGGTGTTTACTTTAGAACGAGCCGCAGTGGTTATCAGCTGATTAACTTTTGGCGTTTTAATACAGGGCTTATCACGCCTATTTTGAAGTTACCTTCGGGCAGTATTCCCCGTTCGGGTGCCATGACCTATATGGGCAGTAATAACAGCTTGCTGATGACCTTATCGCGAAATTACAAACGTGATGTGATAAAGCTGCAGCATAAGTTATTGTATTAGAGGATTGGCGTCCACTGTTGCAGCTGAAATGTCACTAGGGGCTTAAAGCAGGATTAGCCAGTAATGTGAGTTATTACTGACTAATGATATCGGGCTAATGCTATCGGTTTTAGACGATTAATCCGCAGGGTGGAAAGATCCTAATATGGCCTCTCTAGAGGCACCTGTTACTGCTGGCAGGTTACCCGGTAAGCCGTTGTGGTGTCTCATGGCGAGCCAAGCAAAGGCAATGCCTTCAACCCATTGCGGGTCCATGCCCAGCTCTGAGGTGGTGACCACTTTATAGTCGGGTAGCAGTTTACGTAGGCGGTGCATTAACTCGCAGTTATAGGCGCCTCCGCCACAGACATACATCTCACCATTATCTGATAACGTTAAGGCATCGTTGGCGATGCTGTAGCAGGTTAAATCAAGCAGAGTAGATTGAATATCAGCTTCGCTTAGGTGACCAAACTCAGACAACTGCTGCTCGGCCCAAGCCTGATTAAATAGTTCTCGTCCCGTACTCTTAGGAGCGGCAAGAGCAAAGTAGGGGTGAGACAGTAGATGTTGCAACATCTTCTGATCCGTCGTTCCTGATGCAGCCCAGGCGCCATCTTTATCAAAAGGCTGACCAAGTTGGTGCTGGATCCAAGCATCACTCAAACCATTACCAGGACCGGTATCGAAGCCGGTAACATCTTGGGTGTTGCCCGGCAAGTAGGTCACATTAGCAATGCCGCCGATATTGAGAATAATCCGCTGGTGGTTCGGGTTGGCAAATACATGCTGATGAAAGGCGGGTACCAATGGTGCGCCTTGGCCACCTAGAGCGATATCTTTGCGTCTAAAATCGGCAATGACATCGATACCTGTTTCGGCGGCGATGGTATTGGGATCAGCAATCTGCAGGGTAAAGCCCATCTCAAGATTGGGCATATGACGCACGGTTTGACCGTGGCTACCGATGGCGATGACTTGCGACTTGTCGACACCGGCTTTTTCCAGCAGGGCATTGGTCGCTTTAGCAAAAAGTTTACCCATGGCGCGGTCTAAATGACCCAGACGGTTTATCTCATCATTTCCCGGCAGGCACAGCTTTTGTAGATTGCTCAAAAGAGCCTTTGGTAGCGCCTCGGTATGAGTGGCTATAAGGCTAGGCTGGTCGCCATCAAAGTTAACTAACACTGCATCGACGCCGTCCATGCTAGTGCCCGACATCAAGCCTACGTAATAACTGTTATTCATCGCATCGAACCTATAAATCAAACCTAGTGAATAAAACTAAAGACTGACGGTTTAAAAGTCTTGTCGCAGCGTTACTGCGCTGCAATCTGTACCTGTTTGTTATGTTCAAGCTCAGCCATCATGGTTTTACTAAGCGTAGCAAACTGGGCCTTTTCTTTCTTCGCAATCGGCTCTGACTTTGGCAGTTTTATGGTGCGAGGATTACGATGTACACCGTTAACGATAAACTCATAATGTAGGTGTGGGCCCGTTACCCGGCCTGTGGAGCCAAGAGTACCAATAATCTGACCTTGTTTAACGGACTGCCCAGTTTTCACCTTTCGTTTAGTCAGGTGAAGGTACTTGGTGGTGTAAGTGTCGTTGTGCTTAATAAACACATAGTTACCATTGTATTGGTTATAGCTTGATTTGATCACTCGGCCGTTACCTGCCGCTTTAATAGGCGTACCAACAGCAGCCACATAATCTACGCCACGATGGGCCTTAACTTGGCCTGTAACCGGGTGTAGTCTACGCGGGTTAAAGCTAGAGCTAACATATTTAAAGTCGACAGGTGATCGCAGGAAGGCTTTACGCATGCTGCGGCCCTCTTCGGAATAATAGTTGCCGTCTTTATATCGAACGGCGGTATAGCGATCACCTTGGTTGGTAAATTCGGCTGCGAGAATATTGCCGTTTTTTAAGAATTCGCCGTTGGCATACTCTTCTTCAAATATCATCGCAAACTGATCGCCCTTACGTAGATCTAAGGCAAAGTCGATATCCCAGCCAAAAATGGTGGCGAGCTGCATAATTTGATTTGGTGTCAGTCCGGCATTAACACCGGCATTCCAGAAGTTATTCTCAATAGTCGCGCTAGCAAACTTAGAGCGCGCTTCTACCTTCTTGGTGACGATCTGCTCTTTATAGCCGCTGTCGGTGCGGTCTATGATTAAAGTGGTGATTTTGTCGAGGTGATATCTCAGCTGAACCAGCTTGCCATCATCATTTTTGGCAATAACAAGGTTATCACCCGGCATGATTTTAAGCAGATCCTTTTTAGCTTTAGGCAGCTGAGTTACATCGTAGACATCCTTAGCGGTTAAGCCTGCGCGATCAAACAGTGCGGCCAAGGTGTCGCCACTTTTAACTTGAAAGCGTTTCTCTTTTAATTTTGGTGCAGCAGGTTCTTGTATTTCAGGCTTGTCAGTCGCTTGAACAAGCGCCTGCTTTTTGGATTGTTCACTCGTGTTGAAGGCTAGCTTTTCACTGCTCGTTCGTTGAGATGGCGTTGACTCACTCATTGATGCTGAAGGTGGTGTCGGTTTTCTAAAAGCGAGTGGTACGTCATAACGGGTATTGACGTCATATTCGCCACTTGTCGATGGGGTTTGTTTAGACGCCTGAACATCATCAGATGGCATAAAAATAATAATTAGCGTGACAAAAACTAAACCGCACAAGAGCATTTGATGTAATTTTGGCAGTAATTTAAATAAAGTTATAACCTTTCCCATTGACCTTGATACCAAATTCACTCTTTCTTATTGATCCCTTTAGTGTACACACTTTCATTTGTGCTTGCTAACAAGTAACATGAGTGCCCATATTTTTTTTGATTAGGCTCCCAGGAGTAAGCGCCGATATGGCTGATTTAGAGCAAGCATTAGCAGAAATAAAACGTGGCACCGACGAGATATTACTTGAAGCGGATCTACTGGAGAAGTTGAAAGAAGGTCGCCCGTTAAAAATTAAACTCGGTGCAGACCCAACCGCTCCTGATATTCATCTTGGCCATACGGTTATTTTGAACAAGATGCGTACCTTCCAAGAGCTGGGTCATGAAGTGATCTTCTTGATTGGTGACTTCACCGGTATGGTGGGTGATCCTAGCGGCAAGAACAGTACTCGTCCGCCATTGACGCGTGAGCAAGTTCTAGCTAATGCTGAGACTTATAAGCAGCAGGTTTATAAGATCTTAGATCCTGCTAAAACCCGTATCGAGTTTAACTCTACGTGGTTAGAGCCACTCGGCGCAGCGGGTATGATCCGTCTGGCTTCACAGCAAACGGTTGCGCGCATGATGGAACGTGACGACTTTAAAAAGCGTTACGCTTCAGGTCAGTCGATTGCGATTCACGAATTTATGTACCCACTGCTACAGGGTTATGACTCCGTAGCACTAGAGGCAGACGTTGAGCTAGGTGGTACCGATCAGAAGTTCAACCTGCTGATGGGCCGTGAGTTACAAAAATCTGCGGGTCAAAAGCCACAGACAGTGATCATGATGCCACTGCTTGAAGGCCTAGACGGCGTTAAGAAGATGTCTAAGTCTGCACATAACTATATTGGTGTCAGTGAGCCAGCAGGTGAGATGTTCGGTAAGATCATGTCAATCTCTGACGTGTTGATGTGGCGCTACTTTGAGCTACTGTCTTTCCGTCCGTTGACTGAGATTGAACAATTTAAAGCTGACGTTGAAGCCGGTGCTAACCCACGTGATGTGAAGATTGCACTAGCGAAAGAGATCATCGCACGTTTCCACGACGAAGCTTCGGCTGAAGCTGCACATCAAGAGTTTATTAGCCGTTTCCAGAAAGGCAATATCCCTGACGATATCGAAGAGTTAGAGATTGCTGCTGGTGAAGGGATTGCGATTGCTAACTTGCTAAAAGAAGCAGGGCTTGTAAGCTCAACTTCTGATGCAATGCGCATGATTAAGCAAGGCGCAGCTAAGATTGATGGCGATAAGATTGAAGACACCCGCCTACAATTGACAGCAGGAACCACAGCGGTATTCCAAGTGGGTAAGCGCAAGTTTGCTAAGATCACTCTGATTTAAGTCGATTAAGTCTCGGCTTAACTCGCCGAATTTAACCGCTTACCACTTGTCAGCAAATTGTTTAGTGGTTATTCGAACAACGGTCTGTGCCAAAATGCAGGCCGTTTTCACATTGCCAAGTTAATCTTGCCGCATCTAATATCCAGTTATCCCGCTGCTTCTCCATCGAAATAATTAATAACATTTTAGGGTGTTTGCCTTTTGCCGCGCTGACGTTATAAGTCACCACTTTACCTTGGTACTGTTTGACTTTGGCTAACTGAAAACGGTTGCCGGCATAGTGGGCCGAAATCGACTCAGGTTGTTTGCTCCAGTTGCGCTTTTGGTGCTGGGCGAGCTCTAGTTTTTGATTGAACTTATTGATGGGCTGATCGGCAAAAGACACTACTATGGGTTGCTCTAGCGCAAAGGCTGAGCCACACAGTAGTGGAGCTAAGACAATAATGGACCGGAAAGCATTGATAACACTCATAACAACCTGCTGCATATAAGGTACTTAATACTTTGACAGGCGAATGTAGAAAAGTTTCCTCACTGTGGAGTAAATTGTGAGCTAAGTTGCTAGATATTAAAAAGCCGTGTTAATAATGACTGACTCTTACTGTGTATTTTTGCTTTGATTACTGCACTGACAGTTGATCAGACATAGTTTGATAGTCCATCAAGTCTTGATGTTCTTTTATCCGCTCATGGGTCATGTCTAAACTCAGTGTTGTAACGCCGGGGATGGCAATATCTATGATACGGCCAGGCTTACCAAATAGTTCGCCTGGGCCTTTATAGCGGTAGTTACCGATAAGTACCACAAGCGAACCTGAGTTAAACATATGCTCGATATTAAAGTTGTACTCGAGTACTCCGCGATGGGCACGTTTCAAGAATTGTAAAATATGGCGCTTACCCGTGTATTTTCGCCCAGCGGTTCTATCGTTAAACACGCTATCACGATTATAAAAAGAACCCAGACTGGAGTAGTCTTGATGAGTTAGCGCTTGAATATACTTGATCGCCAACTGCTGCTCTTTGGGCATGTCGCCAATATTAGCGAGTGCTGGAAAGCTAAAGAGTAGAAATACAAAACTAAAAAAAGCTAATCTCATTATTGTGGTGTCTTTAAATCAAATGCTGGTAATGACAGGTGCCAACGAATAGCGGCTAATCTAATCACGAGTGCAGTACTCATTGCAAATAATAAGGCAAACATATCGGCCGCTCCCAAATGCAGGCTAATGGTGTAACAGATCCCGCCCATTATCGATGCCGTTGCATAAATTTCTGTGCGCAGCACCATAGGTACCTGCTGACAGAGCAAGTCTCGAATAATACCACCGCCGACGCCAGTAATTAAACCCATCACCACGGCAGTCATGCCACTGAGTTCTAAATTCAGCGCTTTTTCTACGCCAATCACGGTAAATAGCGCCAAACCTAGGGCGTCCGCAACGGGCAGGATGTAGCGTGGTACCCGCTTAGGTTTACGCACAAAAATAAAGGTCAATATAACGGTAATTAAAATCACCGTGATGTAATTATGGTCTTGGATCCAAAATACGGGGGTTGTGCCTAGCAGGGCGTCACGAATACTACCACCACCAATGGCAGTTACCGAGGCAAGCACGAGTACCCCAAACGGATCCATCTTATGCCTGCCAGCCGCAAGCGCACCTGAAAGCGCAAATACCGCCGTACCGCAAAGGTCAAAGAAATAGATCCAATCGATCATCTATCCATCTCTTTTAGATGGATGTTGAGGGCATCGACCGAAATACGAATTTCGATAACTGAAAGCAGTAGCGAATAAAGTAGTAAGAACAGGCTACAGCCAAAAATCAAAGCACCTACCTTGTTAAAGCCGATGTAAATAAAAATCATGCATAACACACACAGAGCAAAGCTTAATGCGCCCGACTCTTGCATACGCTTAATGATGCTTATCCGCTGACGGAGATTCTTTAGCTGACTATTATTAATAGGCTTACCATCGGCACTGAGATTACGAATTAGTGCTGCTAAGGCAAAGAAACGATTAGTATAAGCCAGCAATAGTAAAGAGATTGCAGGAAAGAGGAGTGCCGGCGTTGTCAGTGAGACATGAATATTTTCGAACAATGGAATAAGCCCTAAAAGAGTCAATATACGATTTTAGGAATCATACCAACGCCAACAATTTATACAAGATGATTACAATCTACGGGATAAATAAGTTGCTCACAAAGGGGATTATTAAGCAAAACTCAAGACATTAGCCTTGCATCACCCGCAGCAGCCCCCAAATACTCGGTAAGATAACGATAGCAAGCGCCCATAGACTAAAGGCAATAGAGTTGAGTTTAATCGCTCTTAATAGATCATTTTCATCGGGTAGCTTGCCATAAGTTACCTTAGGCATATCGACTCTTTCCTCTTTGAACTTCACCGGGCCGCCAAGCTCAATCGCTAACGTACAGGCTACGATCTCGCAGGTTTGATACTCATTCAGTGGTGTCGCATTTATCTTAGGCGCAAATAGTCTCATAAGGCTCTTTGGGCCACCCTGAATGGCGAGACTAAAGCTCCATAGTTTTGCTGGAATATAGTGCACTAAGGTACTGAGTAAATACACGGGCATACCAAAGTAGCGGTAGCGAGGGTTATAAGCAGGCCAGACGGATTCGAGTTGCTTGAGCATTCTCGCGATGATCAGCAGTGGCACGCCGCCGATAGCAAAAAAGACAATGGCAGAGACCGTGCCGTAAATTGAGGTGGTCGATAGCCTTTCAATGGTGGTCTTACATAAGCCCACACTTGAAAGCGAAACTGTGCTGCGACTTACCCAAGGTAGTAGTAGGCTACGTGCATGGGGCTTATTATCGCGTTTGATGGCGATAGCCACTTCGTTGGCGATATATCTGAAATGATCGTCTTGTAAGCAAAGATAAATAATGATGGTTTCAAAGAACCAAGGGAATTCGGCAAGTTCTACCAGAAAGCTTGTCACAGCCCAAAAAGGAATGATTAACAGCAGCATGGCGAGGGAGCCAGCGATTAACTGCTGTGACGGCGCTCGGTTAGCATGGTTCACCTTTGCGCTTAAGTTTTTAGCCACTTGAGATAACCACTCAAGTGGCTGCAGGGGGCGCGGTAGTGGGGCGATTCGAGCCAGTAAAATTGACACGAATAACACCAAGGCTCCAGTGTAAAGCTGACTATCTTGAGAGAAGATTTTAGTAAACTCTGGAACCATATTGCTGCGCTATCCTTGTGTTGCTTTACTCGTCTTTAATTAAAAGCTTTTTAGCTTAGAGCTTTTTTAACTTAAAGCAGCTTAGCTTAAAGTTGCTTAAGCAGAGCGATAACCATCAATGCAGAGTGGTGGCCTGCTTTAACAATGTATTCGTCAAAATCTACAGGCGAGTCGTTGTTAGCATTGTCGGACAGAGAGCGGATAACCACAAACGGTACACCAAACTGGTGACAAACCTGAGCAATCGCTGCGCCTTCCATTTCACACGCCGCCATCGTTGGGAAGTTCTCTAGCATGGTCTTGGTGCGAACGGGATCGCAAATAAAGCTATCGCCTGTACAGATTAAACCTTCAATGGCTTTGACTTCACCAAGGCTAGCAACCGCTTTTTGCGCCGCAGCCACAAGCTTAGCATCAGGGATAAACGCTGCAGGTTGCTGCGCCATCTGGCCAATCTCATAACCGAACGCAGTCACGTCAACATCATGGTGACGCACTTCAGATGAGATCACGATATCGCCAATGGCAAGTTCGTCGGCGAAGCCGCCAGCAGAACCTGTGTTAATAATCACATCAGGTGCATACTTTTCGATAAGCAGCGTCGTCGCAATGCTGGCTGTTACTTTACCAATGCCTGAACGAGTAACGATAACGTCTTTGCCCGCTAGCTGACCTGCAACAAACTCGATACCGGCGATGGTTGTAGAGCTTGGGTTTTCCATCGACTCAACTAAATGTGCAACTTCCGGCTCCATAGCGCCAATAATACCGATTTTCATTTAATGACCTTTTTAACTACCTGAATGAATATGGGCGCTAATATACCACGGCACTTGGCGTTAGTGAAAAAGCCTTGAAGATAAGATGAGAAGTAAGGCTGCGGATAGATAGATGACTAAAGTCGGTGTAGTCGTGGCTGATAGCGATAACTGTGGCCATCTGTATTTAGCTCTTCTTGTGCCTAAGGGGAGTGGCTTCATGATTTTGTGATGATAAAGTTAGAACCGTCGCAAATTAATAACCTTAATTGATTCATTTATTTATTGACTCGCTTTGTGTTGACTTTGTTCTAGACTCTAATTCTAGAGCATGTATGGAGCTTCACGGGTTTAGGTTTGCAGCTAAGAGCGCAAACAGATGACGCTGTATCTGATGAGATGATTTAGTTAACGTTTTTGTTCCAGATAATTTAATTGCTAAGTGAATAAATATAATATGGCGATTAATTGATTCTAATAATTAAGCAGTAAACTTTAAGGGGGCTCGAATGAGCATACGCTTCAAACTCGGACTTCTTTTGTCCTTACTGTTTTTTGCTGCAATTGGTAATACTGTATTCACATTTATCCTTGAGGAGTATGGTGAGGAGAAGCTTGAATGGGTGATCCACACACATGAGGTGTTAACTGAATCGGAACGTCTAATTGGCGCAGTTATCGATGCTGAAACGGGTCAGCGAGGCTACCTTTTAACCCAGGATTCGGCATATCTTGAGCCGTACCATATTGGCGTGTCTTCGGTGGATTCACACCTTCAAGAGCTCTTCCGATTAACTATAGATAATTTGTCACAACAGAAGCGCTTAGAAAATATAAGTGGGTTATTGACGAAAAAGTTAGCCGAGCTAAATTTAACGATTAACTTGACCCAAGAAAATACTCCCTCCTCCATATCTGAAGCCTCTAACATTGTTAAAAATAACAGTGGTAAGGACTATATGGATGCAATAAGGGATGAGCTCACTTCGTTTAATAATGAAGAGCTGGTGCTGCTAGAACAAAGGAAAGGCGCGTTTAACGAGAGTCGGGCATATATCACCACATTGATTGGAGCTGAGATCCTGTTTTTTATTTTTTTGTCGATTATTACAGCAATGTTTGTAAAAAATAAATTCTATCAACCATTAGGCATGATGATTGAAGCTACGGCTAAAATGGAGCGGGGCGAAAGGCAAGAAGTTTCAGATATCCTGCCAAAAGATGAGATGGGCTATTTACTCTCGCGTTTCTATCAAATGAGTGAAACCGTATACGCTAAAGCACAGGTGTTAGATCACGAAGCTAACCATGATTATCTCACCGGATTAAAGAATCGTACAGGCTTAGATACTGGAGTTGATTACTCTATAAAGGCACTGAGTTATGGCCGAAAACTGGCAATATTTTTTATAGACCTAAATAAGTTTAAAGTGCTGAATGATACCTTAGGGCATGATGTTGGAGATGAAATTCTCAAGGAAGCAGCGTTACGTATCAAAGAGTCGGTGAGGGTGAATGATGCTGTGTATCGCTTCGGAGGAGATGAATTTGTTGTTATTGTCAATGACATTAAGGAAGCGGATCATGCAAGAGTGATAGCCGAAAAGATGTTGGCTAAATTCGACTCGCCATTTATTTGCAGGGGCAACGTAATCGATATATCGCTGAGTATCGGTATCTCTATTTCGCCAGAGGATTCATCACAAAGCAGTGAGTTAATCAATCGGGCCGATATCGCTATGTACGCAGTAAAACGCGATGAGAGTATAAATTATAAATTCTTTGATACTTCAATGTTAAACTGAGCGAGTGATAGTGAGGATACCTCTTCACTATCACCATATGTAACAGAGACGAGTCACTGTAATATTAGTAGCCAAGTGACCTAGTACGAATCGGTATTATATCAATCGGAATGATATCAATGAGCATTATCAATGGGCATTGGATATCTTTAACCCCAAAAAATGGCCGTAACACCTGAGAATTGAGACAAAAATGCAGATTCGAGTAGGGCAACTGCGCAGTGAGCAGGTGCTGATGCTATTACAAGAGCACCATGAGGATATGGCATTACACTCTCCACCAGAGAGTGTGCATGCGCTGAATGTATCTGGACTTGAGGCTGACGATGTTACCTTTTGGAGCCTTTGGTGCGAAGATGAACTGGCGGGTTGCGGCGCACTTAAACGGCTGGATAGTACTCACGGTGAAATCAAGTCGATGCGAACATCGAACAACTTTCTTCGTCAAGGCGTCGCGCAAACGCTTCTGGCGCATATTATCGCTGAGGCAAGAGCGCGAGGTTATCAAAGACTCAGCCTTGAGACTGGCTCTATGGATGCCTTTATACCTGCTCGTAAACTCTATGAGCAGTTTGGCTTTACCGAGTGCTCACCATTTGGCGATTATAAGCAGGATCCCTACAGCAGCTTTATGAGTAAAATGCTTTAAAACTAATGTTTCAAAACTAATGTTTCAAAACTAATGTTTCAAAACTAATAGCTTACAAAGCTAATACTTACAAAAATTAAGGCCTACAAAATTAAGTTTATAACTTAAGCGAAGTGCCGTAAGGCTAAAGCGCTTCATCAGCTTGAATTTGCCCCACCAACAGTACGGGTGCTGCATCTAGCTCATTGGCATCCATCATGGCGGCAATGCGCTCAACTGATGATAACAGTTGGCTCTGCTCCCACTGTTCAAGGTTTTGATAGCGTGTAATAAAGTGTTCTTGTAATGGCTTAGGCGAGCTGCTCAGTAATGCTTTACCTGCTTCACTCAGTGATAGGATTACTTTGCGTTTATCAGTTTCGCTGCGGGTTCTAACGACGAGTTCACGACTTTCTAGCCTATCAATAATTGTCGTCACTGTTGCAGGGCTAAGTGCGACCTCTTTAGCGACTTCTTTCGCTAGCGGCGTTTCAAGCTGTTCAATACTTTGCATCACCATCAACTGCGGTCCAGTTAAGCCTGATTGCTTGTTCAGTTGGCGTGAGTGAATATCAATCGCTCGGATCACTCGGCGCAGCGAAATCAATAGCTGTTCATATTTTTCCATCTGTATTCCTTGGTCAAAAGGCCTGTACCTGTGCCGTTAAGTTTTGAATTAATAGCTTTGCTGTTCATCGCAGCGATTAAAAAAGTGCGGTATAACGATCAGCGTTATACCGCACAATTTAGTTTAGCTGCAAGCTTGCACTTGTTACTCGACGGGCGTTAAACCGTCTAGAAGTTAAAGGTTCTTGCGACCGATAGTACAGCGCGAGTATCGGCGGTATCTATGTCCATACTGGTATCTTCAACGGCTAGGTTAAAGTCAAAACCTTTCCAGCTCGTCATGTATTCTGCGCGGTAATGGTTATAAGCTTTATCGCCATCCCAAGACCACTTGTTCACATCTGTTGATGTTGAACGGTCAAAGCTGATGCGGATGTCATGACCTTCGGCAATCGTAAATGTATGCGCCGCCATCATGATGTAATGACCTGCATCAACGCCGAAGTAATCCCATGTGTACCAGAAGTTAAGCTCTGTTTGACCAACAGATGAGCCATAACCAAATTTAGTGTACACCTCTGGATACTGGTATTCATCTGAGAACGAATCACCATGATAAGTGTAATAAGCGATACCCGCATCAAGCGACACGCTTTCGCTTAACTGGAAAAACATACCGCCGTAAAAATCTAGCTCTAGCCAAGTGTCATCACCTGAGCCGTAATCCACATTCGATGCCCAAGTGCCCACATACCAACCAGTATCGGCGGCGTAATCTAGACTTGCCTGCAGCGCGGGGCCGTTATCTGTTTGGCTTACACCGTTAAAGGTGTAATCAGAAGTGGCATTAATCGTTGAGCTCACGTTAGCCATTGCCGTTGTTGGCAATGCGATGAGGCCCAGTAGCGCAAGATTTTTAATTGTTGTTTTCATCATTTTCCTTTCTTCTTTTTAGTTAGCTAATTCAATTTTGCTAAAGTCGATTTTGTTTTCTGTTGGTGAGTGCTCAATCGCGGCCACTTTCTTATATTTAGTCGCTAAGATGTAACCGAAGCAGCCTAAGATGAGGCCGATAGCCAGTGCGCCAACCCACTGGATCTCTAAGAAATTCAGCTGGAACAGCAGGGTGAGACCACTCATTAAGGCGAGGTTACCAATGATGTATTTAGTCTTGCCGAAGCGCTCAACGGTTAGGTTTAGGTTGTCGGTATAGAGACGAATTAACGAGTCGAGCGAGTTAACCACGAAGGTAACGCCTACCATCACCATCGCGAGGTTATAGAAGCCTGTAGTGGCGATTTCATTTGCGCTGTAGTAGTACAGTACCGTAAACCACACGGCGATAGGCAAGGACGGAAATACCATCATGGCAATCAGTACTTGATAGGTCTTCATACCGCCCACAAAGCGTGAAGTGAACTGACCAATCATGATGCTCCAAGCGAACCACCAAAATAGGTAAAACTCATGGTAATCATTCATCGGCAGGACGAAGTGATGGATATTGCCAAAGTAATCACCGATCAGGGAGAAGGTGTTAACGAACTCACCCATACCTGACTCTTTTGACATAAATGCGCCAGCCCACATCAACACGATTAAGCCTAGGAATAACCAAGTGCTAGCTAAGCTCAGAATGCGCACATAACGGATGCTAGTACTTGAGTACACGGCAGCGGCGATAATCACGAACACAATTAGGTAGAAGCTGCTCACCACTGACTCGCCATCACCCATCTCTGGCAGGTACCAAGGTAAGTTGGTCAATAGCAGATAAGCGGTGAAGGCACAGGTGCCGATAATCACTAAGTTATTAATGAACTTAATGACTGGGATCTCGAAGAACTTGACCCTAGGCTCTATCACACAAAAATAGAAGCAGGTTAAGAAGTAAAATGCCCAGATTAAAAATGCCCAGAAACCAAACTCAATCGCTAATGGATTAGTAAAGCCATACTCGGGGCTCGCGCTTAAGTCTGCGTAACCAGCAAACTCGGTTAGTGGGAACATGATTAAACCCACATCCAAACCTGAGGTAAACAGGATGGCGATAAAGGTAAAGGTGCGCACCGGTGTGACGCCTACACACTTGACGTTACCCCAGCGGTAGATCACGAAGGCGATGGCGGCGAACGTAAATAATATTCCTATAGTCAGCCAAGTGGTCATAGTTGAGCTCCTAGCGTATTCTGAGTACAAACCTTTTTATTAAAAAGCATGCTTTTAGTCCTTGTTTTTATTTTAGTTATGCCCGCTTGCAGTCAAATTTTGGCCGCAAAAATCCCTCAAGCCTTAATTGCCGCTTTAACGACAGTTAAGGTTTGATAAATTAAACGTGGCGGTTAATGCCATTTAGCCGCTAAGGCTTAGGCTGACAGGGCCTATACATAAACAGTTTGAAGAGGCAGCAGAAGGAATGCCGAACATCTTCACCTCGTTTGTGGAGGGGCTTGGCTTAGCCCATGTACAGCACTAGTGCACTAATGCGTTTGTGCATGAGCTAAGCCGAAGCATTTATCTTGCTGGTGGCCTTTGCCTTTGCTGCTGTTGCCAATCTTGGCTAATGACCACTTCTGCAGTGCTTGGCGCGAGTGGCGTGTTACCTAAGATTAAGTCGGCGGCACGCTCGGCTAACATGATGGTCGGTGAATTCAGGTTGCCATTTGGAATCGTCGGAAAAATAGAGGAGTCAACTACTCTAAGCCCTTGTATTCCATGAACTCGTGTTTCTGAGTCGACAACCGCCATCTCGTCCTCGCCCATCTTGCATGTGCAAGAGGGGTGGTAGGCGCTCTCGACCGTGCTTCTTACAAAGCTATCTATCTGCTGATCGGTTTGTACTGCTGTGCCGGGCTGGATCTCTTCACCGCGGTACTCATCCAGAGCGGGTTGATTGATGATTTCACGGGTTAAGCGAACGCAGGCACGGAAGCCTTCGATATCATCCTGATGAGATAGGTAGTTAAACAAAATACTTGGGGCGACTTTGGGATCGTTTGAAACCACTTTTACACTGCCGCGACTCTTAGGTTTGTTGTGGCCAATGTGTACTTGGAAACCATGGCCTGCAAAGGCCTCTTTGCCGTCATATCGCATCGCTGCAGGTAAAAAATGGTATTGCAGATCGGGCCATTCGAGACCCGCTTTTGAGCGGATAAAGCCGCAAGACTCGAAATGGTTGGTGGCGCCGAGCCCTGATCTGTTTAAGATCCAGCGAGTACCAATAAACAGCTTATTGAGTGGGTCGAGTTTACCGTTGAGCGATATTGGCTTAAGGCACTTAAACTGGAAGTAAAACTCGAGGTGATCTTGCAGGTTTTCACCGACACCAGGCAGCTCATGTACTTGCTCGATGCCAGCCTTGGCTAAGGTATCGCTGGCGCCAATACCTGAGAGCTGTAGGATATGCGGCGAGCCGATTGAACCTGCAGACAGTATCACCTCTTTGCTGGCGTTAGCTTCACGCATTTTTCCTTTACGCTCAAAGCGTACTCCCACGACTTTGTTGGCTTCACCAGGTTTACTTGAAAACAGCACCCTGTGCACCTGAGCGTGGGTGATCACGGTGAGGTTTTCACGCTGCATTGCTGGTCTTAGGTAGGCGTTAGCCGTTGACCAACGCACGCCATTTTTAACCGTCATATGCATAGGGCCAAAGCCCTCTTGCTGAGCACCGTTATAGTCGTCAGTGGCGAGGTAACCAGCATCAACACCCGCGGCGACAAAGGCTTTATACAACGGGTTTTTCATCTCGTTACCGTTGTTGACCCCAAGTGGGCCATCGTTACCGCGATAATCATCCTCGCCAAATGCCCAGTCTTCGGCTTTCTTAAAGTAAGGTAGGCAGTGGGCGTAATCCCAGTTTTTTGCACCGTGCTCTTGCCACTCATCAAAATCACGAGCGTGGCCGCGCACATATACCATGCCATTAATCGATGATGAGCCGCCCAATACTTTGCCGCGTGGACAGTGCATACGGCGGTTGTCTAGATAGGGCTCTGCATCGGTTTCAAATTGCCAAGCGTACTTCTTAGTATTCATCGGGATTGATAGCGCGGTAGGCATCTGAATAAAGATGCTCCTGTCGCTGCCGCCAGTTTCCAGCAGCAGTACGCGGTTATTCGAGTCGGCTGATAAACGGTTAGCTAACACGCAACCAGCGCTACCAGCGCCAACGATAATATAGTCGTATTGTGGATTGGTTATGGTCATGTCTGCTCCTTAAAATGGACTTTCAAGAGGCTGCATACCCACGTATACGGCTTTGATTTGGGTGTAAGCTTTTAGGGTCTCGCTGCCGTTTTCGCGGCCAATCCCTGACATCTTGTAACCACCTACTGGCATCTCGGCGGGTGAGGCGCCATAGGCGTTGATCCAGCAAATGCCCGCTTGCATCTGATGAATAACGCGATGGGCACGAGTAATGTCTTGAGTAAACACGCCTGCCGCTAAACCTAAACGGGTATCGTTAGCGCGGCTAACCACTTCCTCTTCATCATTGAAGGGCAGTACAGACATCACTGGGCCGAAGATCTCCTCTTTGCTCAGAGTCATCTCGTCGGTGCAGTTGCCAAAGATGGTGGGTGCGACAAAATAACCATTAGGACTATTTTCAGGGGTTAATGCATGGCCGCCAGCGAGTAGCTCGGCGCCCTCTTGCTTACCTATCTCTATATAGCTCAGAACCTTGTCTTGGTGAGCCTTTGAGATAAGCGCGCCAAAATTGGTTTCAGGATCCATTGGATCGCCACAGACGATATTGTTTTTAGTGCGAGTCAGTAGCTTTGCGATAAATTGCGAGTAAATATCTTTTTGCACGAATACGCGGGTAGCGTTAGTGCAGATCTCACCTTGGGTGTAGAAGTTACCTAACATGGCTGCTGAAACGGCATTGTCGATATCGGCATCATTGAAGATGATAAGCGGCGATTTCCCCCCTAGCTCCATGGTGACCTCTTTGAGCGAGCTTGCCGCTGCAGCCATCACTTTCTTGCCTGTACCGACTTCACCAGTGAATGAGACTTTAACAATCTCATCATTATTGGTCAGCCAAGCGCCAACACGACCATCGCCTTGAACGACGTTAAACACACCATTAGGTACTCCAGCCTCGGTAAAGATCTCAGCCAGTTTTAGTGCACCGAGGGGCGTTTCCTCTGATGGCTTAAAGATCATCACGTTACCGCAGGCGAGTGCCGGTGCGGATTTCCAACAAGCGATTTGAAGCGGGTAGTTCCATGCGCCAATACCGGCGCAAATACCCAGAGGTTCACGGCGAGTGTAATAAAAGTCATCGCCTACGGTCTGTTGATTACCTTCGATACTGGGCGCTAGGCCTGCAAAGAACTCGATAGAGTCGGCGCCTGTGACAACGTCGACCACTGAGGCTTCTTGCCAAGGCTTTCCTGTGTCTTGTACTTCAATGGCGGCTAACTCATCGTTGCGCTCACGCAGCAGCGCAACGGCCTTAAGTAGAATGCGGCTTCGCTCTATGGCGGGCATTTTCGACCAGATCTCGAAACCGACTTTAGCGCTTTCAATGGCGGCTTGTAGGATCTTATCATCGGCGACTTCGACTAAATAGCTCACCTCTCCATTGGCTGGATTGATGACCTCGAAGGTTTCGCCAGTGGAATTGTTGAGTGCTTTGCCGTGGATATAATTGGGGTAAACGACTAGTGACATCGGTTTTCTCCGTACTGCATGATCACTGCCTCGATAAAGGCTTTAGATAGAATTTGGGCCTGTTGGAACTCATTCTCTGGCGTTGGGCTTAATGCACTTCGTAGCCAAAAACCATCGATCATCGCTGCGGTTTGTTTGGCTGCGGTAACGGCTTGGGCCTTAGGAAGAAGTTTTTTGAAAGAGAACAGGAGGTTGCTATATAAACGTTGGCTATTGATGTGTTGTAGTCTGGCAAGGCCTTGCTCATGCATGGCTTGTGACCAAAAGCTTAACCAAGTCTTAGTGGCGGACCTTGAGCGTTGTAGCTCGGTAAAGTTAGCTTCCACAATGGCATGCAGTCGCTCGATCGGTAACAGTGCTCTGTCTGTCGTGCGGCTCAACAGTGCTTGTTTTAGTTGCTCTAGCAGGTACTTTTGCGTGGCTTCAATGAGCTCTTGCTTACCACCGAAGTAATGACTAATTAATCCAGAAGACAAGCCTGCTAAACCGCTAATGGTATTGATGGTGGTGTTGTGTAAGCCGTGACGCTCAACAGAGACAAGAGTGGCGTCGATGAGCTGTTGTTGTCGAACGGTTTTCATTGGCGGGCGCGGCATAAAAGAGCAAATTCCTGTGTTTAATTCTTATTGTTATTTTTCGTCTGCTTTTGTGTCTGTTTTGTATTTTTAATTGTTGATTGAACGTTCAATTAATAACAACTCTAATGGTTAGAGTTGTAACGATCAAGCTTTATGTAAAAATGCGACAAGGTTCACAGATTTGGTTTGGTGATTTGTGTTCGGAGCTTTTTACGCGCAAGTGCATGTTTATTTTAGAGTAAATAACTCGCTTTAATTTTGTTCGCAGAGGTCAGATGAGATGTAAATTAATTTTTAATAAAAATTAGTTTCAACTGTAATCTTTATCAGAATGGCTTGGTTTGAGATCCTGTGAGTGCAGGTTAGTGGTTAATGGTATGACTATGTTATCCGTTTTTTTTGAGGCTGATATTCAGCTTGGGATGATTAAAGGGGACTGATGGGCTGACGGTGATAGAGGGAGAAAGAGAGTGATAGGAGGCAAGCCGCTAAATATAAAAAAGGCGCTCCATCGGGAGCGCATAATCACAAGCAACTTTTGTATTAGATTCAAACCAGAGTTCTAAATCGCCAATGTTTTAGGCTAGAGGTTTATAAGTAAGCTTTCATTCAAGTCAGCCTTCTATAAACCTCTTTTAAACATCCTCTATAAACCTCTTTTAAAATATTAGTCTTCTAAGTAATTTAAAATTCCCATAGCCGCATCGCGCCCCTCTGCAATAGCGGTAACGACCAGGTCTGAACCTCGCACCATATCGCCGCCAGCAAACACCTTCGGGTTGCTGGTTTGGAATGGATTATCGGCGACTTTTGGCGCCTTGACCAAGCCCCAATCATTGATCTCGATATTGTAGTCGCCTAGCCACGTTGCTGGGCTAGGTTGGAAACCAAAGGCAATAATGACGGCATCGGCATCGAGCACTTGCTCACTCCCCGTTATTGGCTCTGGGCGGCGACGTCCACTTTCATCGGCTTCACCGAGCTGGGTCTCGATGCACTCGATGCCCACCACCTTGCCATCGACAGTTTTGATTGCCGTTGGTTGACGATTAAATAGAAACTCAACGCCTTCCTCGCGAGCATTTTGCACTTCACGGCGAGAGCCCGGCATATTCTGTTCATCGCGGCGATAGGCACAGATGACTTGAGTCGCTCCCTGACGCACCGCAGTACGGACACAGTCCATTGCGGTGTCACCACCACCTAGCACGACGACGCGTTTGCCCTTAAGGCTGAGATAGGGGGTCTCAATACACTCGGTGCCCATAACGTTATGGGTGTTACCAATCAAGTAAGGTAGCGCCTGATACACCCCATTAGCATCTTCGCCAGGCAGGTTTGCCTTCATGGCGGTATAGGTACCCATACCGAGAAAGACGGCATCGTAGTGCTCGATTAACTCTTTAAAGTCGATATCCTTGCCAACGGTAACGCCAAGCTTAAATTCGATGCCCATTCCTTCAAGCACGGTGCGGCGAACCTGCATCACCTCTTTATCAAGCTTGAATGAGGGAATACCGTAGGTCAGTAGACCACCAATTTGCACGTTTTTATCAAACACCACCGCTTTTACGCCGTTACGGGCCAAGATATCGGCGCAGCCAAGACCAGCTGGCCCCGCACCCACAATAGCCACGCGCTCTTTACGCGGTGTGACCATTGACAGATCAGGGCGCCAGCCCTGTGAGATAGCTGTGTCGGTAATATACTTTTCCACATTACCGATGGTGACTGCGCCAAACTCTTCGTTAAGGGTACAGGCCCCTTCACAGAGCCTATCTTGTGGGCAAACACGGCCACAGATCTCCGGTAGGGTATTAGTCTCGTGGACTAAATCCGCTGCCTCCATAATACGCCCCTGTTTAGCTAATTGAAGCCAGTTAGGGATGTAGTTATGCAGTGGACATTTCCATTCACAATATGGGTTACCACAGTCTAAACAACGGTCGGCCTGCTCTTTAACTTGAGGTTGGGCAAAAGGTTGATAAATCTCAATAAACTGCGTTGCACGTTGTTTGGCGGCGTGTTTAGCTGGGTCTTTGCGGCCCACTTCAAGAAACTGAAAATCATTGCTCATTTTTACTTACCCCGCTCTGACTGCTAGTGCAGGTTCTGATTGCTCTAACTTTAATAGATCGTCTAGTTCAACGCTTTTGGGTTTCACTAAAATAAAGCAATCTAGCCAGTTTTCGAAATCGCTCAAGATCTTCTTGGCATGATCACTATTGGTTTCTTTGACGTGCTGCTCTATCAGATCGCGTAGATGTTGCTGATGTATAGGCGATTGCACTTTGTGTGTGTCAACCATCTCGGTATTGACTCGGCGGCTAAAGCGGCCAAATTGGTCAAATACATAGGCAAAGCCACCAGTCATACCTGCGCCGAAGTTCACACCCGTTTTACCTAGCACAACCACAATGCCGCCCGTCATGTATTCACAGCCGTTATCACCTAGGCCTTCAACAACGGCAATGGCACCTGAGTTACGCACCGCAAAACGCTCACCGGCTTTACCTGAGGCGAATAACTTGCCGCCAGAGGCCCCGTATAAACAGGTATTACCTAAAATGGCCGAGCGCTCGCTCTTAAAGGGACTTCCCAGTGGTGGATAGACACAAATCTTACCACCCGACATGCCTTTACCGACGTAATCGTTGGCATCACCGCAAAGCATTAGCTCAAGTCCCGGTGCGTTCCATACACCAAAGCTTTGGCCTGCACTGCCGTTAAACTTCAATGTGATAGGGGCTTTAGCACCATCTCGCCCTACATGGGTCGCGATATAGCCAGACAGGCTCGCACCTACTGAACGGTCGGTATTGTTGATGCTGAACATCTCACAAATGGATTCACCGGCATTGACTGCTTGTTTACAGTCTTCAACTAAACGTTGGTTTAATAGGCCCTTGTCTGATGGCTGATTGATTTCACGCCATGTAACGGCAGAGCTTTCAGGCACCTTAGGACGATACAAAATAGGCGCTAAATCAAGATGTTGTTGTTTAGCTGTTTCGCCTTCAATTGCCGCTAACCAGTCACTTCGACCGACCATTTGCTCGAATTCAGTTACACCAAGAGCAGCCATGTATTCACGGATCTCTTGCGCAACAAATTCAAAGTAAGTCATTACACGCTCTGGTAAGCCGTGGTAATGCTCGTTACGAAGCGTTTTGTTTTGAGTGGCAACACCGGTTGCACAGTTATTAAGGTGGCAAATACGTAGGTACTTACAACCGAGTGCAATCATGGGCACAGTACCGAAACCGAAGCTTTCTGCACCAAGTAAAGCCGCCTTAATAACGTCCTTACCCGTTTTTAAACCACCATCAACTTGTAAGCGGATCTTATGACGTAGGCCATTTTCAACCAGTGATTGATGAACCTCGGCAAGTCCGAGCTCCCATGGACTACCGGCGTATTTCACCGAGGTAATTGGGCTTGCACCCGTACCACCATCATAACCTGAGACGGTGATCATATCGGCGTAAGCTTTGGCTACGCCAGTGGCAATGGTACCGACGCCAGGCTCTGAAACCAGTTTGACCGACACAAGCGCCTTAGGGTTAATCTGTTTCAAGTCGAAGATCAGCTGCGCTAAATCCTCGATAGAGTAGATATCATGATGGGGCGGCGGTGAAATCAGGGTTACTCCTGGACGCGCATTACGCAGCGCGGCAATCTCAACACTGACTTTATCACCTGGAAGTTGGCCACCTTCACCGGGCTTTGCACCCTGTGCGACCTTGATTTGTAACACTTCAGCATTCACAAGGTAGTGGGCGGTGACGCCGAAACGACCCGATGCGATCTGCTTGATAGCTGAGTTCCCTTCGGTGCCAAAGCGACGTGGATCTTCACCGCCTTCACCTGAGTTTGAGCGCCCGCCTAAGCGGTTCATGGCGACGGCTAATGCCTCGTGAGCTTCAGGGCTAAGGGCGCCGATACTCATGGCCGCGCTATCGAAACGAGGGTAGAGGGTTTTAGCCGCTTCGACTGCGTCTAGCTCAATGGGGGCAAGCTCACCTTTGATTTCGATTAAATCACGCAAGGTGGCAATAGGGCGATTGTCGACAAGTTCTGTAAAGCGCTTATAACTTGGGTAGTCTTTGTCTTTTAGGCTAGCTTGAAGCGTGTTGACCACATCAGGGTTAAAGCAGTGGTATTCACCGCCTTCAACGTATTTGAGTAGGCCACCTTGTGGCAGTTGCTGATGAGCTATAAAGGCACTCTTGTGCAAGATCTGCTGATCTTTCTCAATCAATTCAAAGTTTGCCCCCTGAATACGGCTAATCACGCCGTTAAAGCAAAGCTCAACCACTTCGTCTGCAAGGCCTACCGCTTCAAACTGCTGGCTACAACGATAAGATGCGACGGTGCTAATTCCCATCTTCGACATGATCTTACGCAGACCCTTGTCTATGCCATGACGGAAGTTAAGCATTAGGTCGCGAGTGTTTTCAACTCCGTTACGTTTGGCAAGTTCTGAGATGCACTCGTAAACTAGGTAAGGGTAGATCGCGGTGGCACCAAACCCAAGCAGCACGGCAAAGTGGTGTGGGTCTCTTGCCGATGCGGTTTCAACTATGATGTTGGTATCACAGCGTAGACTGTTGTTGACCAGCACCTGTTGCACTGCACCGACTGCCATTGCGGCGGGGATCACTTGCTTTGACTTGGCAGTGGCCCGGTCTGAAAGCACTAATAATGTGGTTCCAGAGCGAGCTAAACGTTCAGCTTCATCACAGATGCGTTTAATCGCGGCTTCTAAGCCTTCGCTAAGGTCATAGTTCAAGTCGACGGTATTAGCACGATAGTAAGTACTGTCTAATGCCATCAGCTGATTGAAGTCGCTAAACAGCAGCACTGGCGAGTTAAACATCACTCGATAAGCATGACCTGTGGTCTCGTTAAATAGGTTTTGCTCACGACCCGCACAAGTGGTTAGTGACATCACGTGTTTTTCACGCAGTGGATCGATAGGGGGATTGGTTACCTGAGCAAACTTTTGGCGGAAATAGTCATAGATGGTACGAGACTTTTTAGATAAAACCGCCATAGGCGTGTCATCACCCATAGAGCCTGTGGCTTCTTCGCCTTTCTGAGCTAACACCCAAATGACTTGTTCTAATTCTTCACGAGAATAGCCAAAGTGTTTTTGATATTGCAGTAACTGTGCATCATCAAACTCTCGTTTTCCCTGATCATTAGCTCCGAACTCTTCGGCAGGTTTAAGTACCTTACTGTTTTTGGCCATCCACTCTTTGTATGGGTGGCGACGCTTTAGGTCGTTATCAATCTCAAACGAGGAGTAGAGCTGACCATTTAAGGTATCGAGTACCAATAGCTCGCCGGGACCGACACGACCCTTTTCGATCACTTCATCTGCAGCGTAGTCCCAGATCCCAACCTCTGATGCCAGTGTTAAAATACGGTCTTTTGTAATGACATAGCGCGATGGACGCAGACCATTACGGTCAACGGCGCAGGCTGCGTGGCGGCCATTGGTCATCACGATCCCCGCTGGCCCATCCCAGGGCTCCATATGCATGGAGTTAAAATCATAAAAGGCTTTTAACTCCGCATCCATTTCAGGGTTACTCTGCCATGCTGGTGGGATCAATAGACGCATGGCTCGGTACAAGTCCATGCCACCAGCGAGCAGCATTTCAAGCATATTATCTAATGAAGATGAGTCGGATCCGGTTTCATTTACGAATGGTGCAGCCTGCTGCAAATCGGGTAGCAGTGGTGCGTGGAACTTATAGGCACGTGCTCTTGCCCATTGACGGTTACAGGTAATGGTGTTGATTTCACCATTGTGAGCTAAGTATCTAAATGGCTGAGCCAATGGCCATTTGGGTGAGGTATTAGTTGAGAAACGTTGATGGAATAAACAGATTGCGCTTTGTAGACGGATATCTGCCAAGTCGCTATAAAAAGCGGGCAGATCTGCGGGCATCATCAGGCCTTTATAGACGATGACTTGTCCTGAAAGACTCGCTACATAGAAGTCTTTATCGTGGGTAAGCTGCTGCTCGACACGTCGTCTTGCCATATATAGGCGTCGTTCTAAGTCTTTTTCTCGCCAACCAATAGGGGCGTTAATCAATACTTGAACTATCTGTGGTTGACTCGCTTTACCTATGGGGCCAAGTACATCAGTATTAACTGGCACATCTCGCCAGCCTGCAACACTTAAGGTCTCCTTCTGGAGTTCTTGTTCAAGTAGTTGCTTGGTTTGAGAAGCTAAAACGGTATCTTGACTAAGAAATAGCATGCCTACAGCAAAACGACGGCTAAGGTGCCAACCATTTTCTTCGGCGACCGCTTTAAAGAAATTTACTGGTAATTGCATTAATAGTCCACAGCCATCACCTGTTCGACCATCTGCTGCGATACCACCACGATGCTTCATTCGGTCTAGGCCGTGAATCGCGGTACGTACAATACGGTGGCTTGGTTCACCGTCCATCTGGGCGATTAACCCAAATCCACAATTGTCCCGCTCAAAACTTGGATGATATAAGCTCATTACTACACTCCCTAACCTCGACTGATACTACTCGGGAGATAAAGCAAAAAATATTGATAGATATGCACCCGAATCAATCAAATTAACCTCAAGAGTATTAAAGGTCAAACCTAATTACTGCATAAAAACTAACTATTAACTCTTGTTTTATACGCCAGTTCCAATTGGTTTACCTTAACGTAAACTGTAAAAGCTCTCGTATAACCTTCTGAATAAAAAGAATTTTAATATTTGTATGGGTAATAGCCAGTAGAGGTGTAACGAAAATGTTGATTATGTCTGTTTTCAATAAAGTGATTTTTCTTGCAGATACAGTGAAATGGTAGTCACTTAGTGCTTTGCTTATTTATGCATAAGCAGCTGTTAATATATAAAGCAAGGCGAGTGAAAAGTCTGTACCAGCCTCTATGCTGTCTTACGGTTATTTGAGCTAGCGCTAATTAATGTTTCTAAGAACTGGTTAAAATAACGCAAATTTTTTTACTAGGTGATAGAACAGTTGGGACTGGATAGTTTCGTTAATACCTTCGGTGGTGTGTGTAAGCAAAAATATGGCGAGCGGATCCGTAAGCTGACAATCGATGCCAAGTTTACTTGTCCAAATCGCGATGGCACTTTAGGAAAGGGCGGCTGTACCTATTGTAATGTGGCTTCGTTCAGTCATGAGCACAAGACCGAGCTATCTATTCAAGAGCAATTGGCTCAAGGCAGAGAGCGCCTGTCAACTAAATCGTCTAAGTACATCGCCTACTTTCAAGCCTATACCAGTACTTACGATGAGTATCTCGTCCTTAAGCAAAAGTATGATGAGGCGATTCAAGATAGCGATATTGTCGGCTTGTGTGTGGGTACTCGTCCCGATTGTGTTCCCGATGAGGTGCTAGAGTTATTGGTGGGCTATCAAAACGATGGCGTCGATGTATGGCTAGAGCTAGGGTTACAATCGGCAAATGACAGAACCCTTAAGAAGATAAACCGAGGTCATGATTTTGCCGCCTACGAAGATACCGTAAAGCGTGCACGCCGCTTAGGAATAAAAGTTTGCACTCATCTAATCCTCGGCTTGCCTGGTGAGGGTCATGAAGACTATCTAGAAACCCTAGACAAGGTGTTAGCCGTTGGCGTCGATGGCTTGAAGTTGCATCCTTTACATATTGTCGAGGGGAGCACCATGGCAAAAGCTTGGCGTAACAATAAGATGAGCCTGCTTGAATTAGAGACTTATGCCTATAGCGTCGGTGAACTGATACGCTGGACGCCTAAGGAGGTGATTTTTCACCGAGTGACGGCTTATGCGAAGAAACCTATGTTGTTAGCGCCAGACTGGTGTGCCTATCGTTGGAATGGTTTAGTTGCAATTGTTGACGATCTTAAAGCCAAAGGTGGCCAGGGGACATATCTTGAGCCTTTGCAAGATCCCACAGTGCTCTTGGTTGAATAACGAACTGTCACTGTAGGCTGGTAAATCGTGAGACTTGAGTGCTTTTGTTTGATTTTATGTTGTTAAATGGTTAAATTTAAGGGCTTTTTGAGGCTCATGCGACGCTAGGTGTTGCGCCTGTGATTATAGCGGGTATTATGTGGTAAAATTGGTTTTTGTATACACGACAATATTTTGAGAGGTGCCTAAATGGCAGCAACTGAACTAGAATCAATCCTAGATCTTAATACACTGGAGCAGTACTGCAGTGCAATTGGTGCCGGTACGCTACTTAAAAGCGTCGTTTTATTTGAACAACTTATGCCCGAGTATGTTGGCAACCTAGTTAGTGCACAGGAAGCAAACGATAAAGATACACTTTGCAGCGAAGCGCACAAGTTCAAAGGTGCTGCAGGATCTGTAGGCCTTAAACGTATTCAGCAATATGCCCAGTTATTACAACATGGTGAAGAAGCTGGGTGGGAACAAGGGCATGCTGCATGGTTGAGTGAAATTGTTGCCTATGCATCAAAAGATCTACAGCAATTAAAAGAATATTTGGAGTCTAAGGCTTAATTGACCTAGCTTCAAAATTGATAGCGCAGTTTGGATTTATCCACTGCGCTATTTTTTTATCTGGAGTTTACAGAAGAATATCTTGTACATTTTTGATTCAGTTCACAGTCTATCCGCTCAAAAACCGGGTTAGCTTAGGGTTTTATGATAGAGTTAGATTGAACGATTAGATAAATTATGTCACTGGTAATCTATTTTATGAAACATCTACCCAGTTTAAAGAATCTGTTTTATCTGGTGAATCTACATCAAGAGCAGAACTTCAACAGAGCCGCTAAAATATGCCACGTTAGCCAGTCGACTTTGTCGAGTGGGATTCAAAACCTTGAAGAGCAGTTAGGCCATCAGTTGATCGAGCGTGACCATAAGTCATTTATCTTTACCGCGATCGGTGAGGAAGTGGTGATGCGTTCTCGTAAGTTGTTGACCGATGTTGATGATCTCGTTGAACTTGTTAAGCATCAAGGTGAGCCTATGACGGGAGAAATCCGTTTAGGTTGTATTCCTACCATCGCGCCTTTCTTACTGAGCAATGTTGTTCAGCATTGCAAACAAGTTTATCCTGAACTGACGCTGTTTCTAAAGGAAGACACAACCGAACGTCTGATTGATGCCTTAGGGAAAGGTGAGCTGGATCTGTTATTGCTTGCTCTTCCAGTCGATACCAGCGGCTTCCATAGGATGAAGGTCGGGATCGATCCGTTCAAAATGGTGGTGCATAAAGATTTGAGCGATGAGATCCATGAACCCATCGACTACCAAGATCTGCCGGATGAAAGTATATTTTTACTGCAAGCTGAGCATTGTATAACGGGTCATGCGATTACGGCTTGTCAGTTAGGCGAGAGTGTTAAAATTAACCCATTTGCGGCAACGAGTTTACACACCTTGGTGCAAATGGTTAACTGTAAGCTCGGCACAACGTTCTTACCCCAGATGGCTATCGATGCGGGTATTTTAAATAATACCGATTTAATCACTATGGCCCCGCCAGGTGAAACGCCATACCGAGATATTGGTTTGGTTTGGCGCCAAACCTCTAGCCGTATTTTGACCTTTAGAACCATGGGGCTAGAGATCCAAAAGTTATTAGAGCAAGATGATGAATAGTTAGCTGGGATTGCTAAAACAGAAAAGCCGATATGATTATCGGCTTTTTATTTTTTAAGATTTAGCTATTTTTAGGTGTAACGCCAAACACTTCGATAGAGTGTTGCTTACCTTTAAGCTTGATAGGCCCTAAGCTGTTCAGATTGTATTTTGAATCGCTGTATTCAAGGCGCGATTGTAGCGAGCCTGAAATCAACATACGCTGACCGAGTGGGTTACATTGATCTTGTAATCGAGCTAAGGTGTTGAGCACATCGCTAAAGAAACTGATCTCCTGCTTTTGTACGCCAACAACGGCTGCTACGACTTGACCGCAATGGGCAGCAGCCTTAAATTTTGGCACAAAGCCATACTGCTCTTCAAAGTAGCGTCTTTGCCAACTTAGTTGCTGGCTAAACTCATAATAAATATTAAAGCATCTGTCTTCTTTTATACCGTCTTTTAGAGGCCAATAGATAAGAACGGCATCACCCATATAACGGTAGATCTCGGCTTCGTTATTGGTGACTGTATCGGCCAATAAACTAAAGCTGTCTTGAATTAAGCGGCTAAAACGATAATCTCCGAGCGATTCTGCATGGGTGGTTGATGCCACCATGTCTAAATACAGAAATAGTCGCTGTTCATACCTAGGCTTATGATATTTACCTAAGCCGATATTAAATAACACTCTTGGGCCAACCAATAATGCCATCTGCTCAATAAATGCGAGCCCCACGCGAACCACGACTAAGTAGACAATCAAAGCTTGGAATGAAGGGCTATAAAGAATGTGCGCAGTTAACATTTGGCGCAGTGTGGTCATATGGTTCTCGATGGCCCACATGTTGAGATATTGGGTGATATAGGCCAGCGTTGTTGCGCCTAGTAATAAAAATAGGCCTTTGAATATGACTGAAAAAACATAAGGTAAGCGGTTGATAGCACTAAAATCTGCAATCAAGTTTGACATCCAGTGAAGGCTGCCGAAAATAATACCCATATAAATAGAAAGCGTGGCTAAATCAGCGGAACCAATGGCCCACTGTGGAAGTTCTGGAGTTTGCGCGTATCTAAAAAATACGAAAGCCGCCATGGCCGAGGTCCAAGCGAATATAGCAAAGGCTAATTTCTTCGCTTGTATATGTGCTTTCACTATTAAAGGGGTATCCAAATACTACATAATTTTAGGAGCGTTATTTTATAGAACATTCCCCTAGTTTGACTAGTAGTATTTGTGATCTAAGTCAAATAAGTGTGGTTTTCGGCCAAAAAACGACTTAAAGCAACTGTGAAAGTATTCTTTGAGTAAATTGGGTCTTTAAATAAAAGCCTCTGGGATTAGTTTGAGTGAGCTGTCCATCGCGGCCAATGCTATCTGTGACGACCTGACTATTAGCCGCTTTAGGACGTAACTGCAATACTTCTCCATGGCGAGCTGTGACCTTATCTACTTGACCCATAGCTATTAACTCCATGATCTCTTCCCAGTCTTGCCTAAGTAATTCACGCTCTTCAAGCGATGGTTGCCATAAAATGGGCGAGCCTATCTGGCGCTCGGACAAGGGGATCTCTCGGTCACCCTGCACTGGGATCCACAATACCCGTTGTAGCTTGTGGCAAACCACACTATTTTCCCAAGTTAACCCTTGAATATTGGTTAACGGCGCCACGGTTACATAAGTGGTTTCTAACACTTTTCCTCGTCGACTAACTGGAATTGTCTTAAGTTCTATGCCCAAATGCACAAAGTCTTGCTCAGGTTTTGAGCCCGCTAAGGCGCCGAGTTCCAGTTCTATTAACTGACCAACCCAGCCTTTATGCCGCTTCAAGTCATTTGGCATCTCAATTTCGTGATAATCTGCAAGTTGCCCTAGTGTTAAACCTGCCATTGATTCAGCGCGTTGCATCAACTCATCGATGCTATTTGGAGAGCTAAGTGATTTCTTCATAACTACAATTTTACCTAAATAGCGCCTTTTATCAAATGCGCGCAAAAAACAAACAACTATTTATTTGCTTGGTGATAACTTTAAAAAGAACACTTAAGTTAGTGAATTTAATGCGGATCTTGATGGTGTTTTATATTTTGAGTTCTGTTTGTGATAAGTTACACCACTGCTTTCCCTCTTTTTCCAACATAGTTATCCACAGATTTGTTGGATAACTTAAATTATTTCAACAACTACTGTAATAAATGTGATCTGTCAATCTAATTACACGGGGTTTTTTTGCTTTTTTTAAGCGGAAAACTATTGCACTTGTGAATAACACCTTTCGGCTAATGGGCTATTTCCACCAATTAAATTGGCTGGCTAAATTTTGAGCGCTTGTGTGTTGGCTTGATAGACTGGTTTTTTCGCTGCATGCTAAGCTAATGTTTTTTATAATTTTAAAACTATTTTCGTAACTAAGGTAAAATTATTAAACCAATGGCAAAAGCATAAGTTATTAGACTTTAATTGAGTTTCCAACAGAGATATCCACAGTTTCTGTGGATATCATCAGTTATCCTTTTACCTCTCTGTTGATAAGGTTGGGTTAAAAGACATTTTATCCAAAGGTTTGTGGGTAACTGATATTTGCCGCCGGACACGCTTTATGAAACAATCAAAAGATTAATAGTTAATAGTTCGGAGTCCATGTGATTGATAGTGACGGCTTTCGCGCAAATGTGGGCATCATTATCTGTAATCGCTTTGGGCAGGTTATGTGGGCAAGACGGTTTGGCCAACATTCCTGGCAATTTCCTCAGGGTGGCGTTGACGATGGAGAGTCAGCAGAAGAAGCCATGTATCGAGAGTTATACGAAGAAGTAGGATTAAAGCCAGAACATGTGCAAATTCTAACATCGACGCGATCATGGTTACGCTACCGATTACCTAAGCGGTTAATCAGACAAGATAGTAAACCCGTGTGTATAGGGCAGAAACAGAAGTGGTTTTTGCTGCAATTGAAAAGTGCCGAAAACGCTATTGATCTCAATGCCAGCGGTCATCCAGAATTTGATGATTGGCGTTGGGTCAGTTATTGGTATCCCGTAAGACAAGTTGTTTCTTTTAAGAGAGATGTTTACCGAAAAGTGATGAAAGAGTTCGCTGCGACCACTTTGCCTTTGCAGGTTAAAGAGTCGAATAACAGAAGACGAGGTATGCGCAGAAGCTAAATAAGGGAGGTTTGCGGTAGTGCTAAAAACACTGAGAGATATTACACAGGCAGTAGCGTCTTCACGCGATCTTCAATACGCGTTAGAGCTACTTGTTACGCAAACCAAACAAGCTATGGCTACAGAGTGTTGCTCTATCTATATATTAGAGGAGCAACAACTCGTTCTTTCTGCAACGGACGGCCTAGACCCTGCGGCTGTTAATCGTGTTAAACTCCCCGTTACACAAGGCTTAGTTGGCTTAGTTGCTCAGCGAGAAGAGGCAATTAACTTAGCCGATGCACCATCCCACCCTAGATTTAAACTACTCCCTGAAGTGGCTGAAGAAGCTTATAGTGCTTTTCTCGCAGTGCCAATCGTATATCAAAAGTCGGTTATTGGCGTTATCGTGGTTCAGCAAGTTCAAGCTCGTCAGTTTAGTGAGGGAGAAGAAGCCTTCTTAATGACGCTAGCCGCTCAGTTGGCTGTTGCAATTAAAGGGCTAACCCATAGAGCAAAGTCTAGCAGTAGCCTACAGCAGCGATATTATACTGGCACTCAAGCTTCAAAAGGCATTGCGATTGCAAAAGCTCTGATGTTGGGGGGGCAGATCTCGTTTGATCTTGCTTTGCAGCGTGCAAACTCAATAGAAGAGGAGGAGAAACGCCTTCAAGATGCGATGAACCGCTGCAAAGATTTGCTCGTCGGTCTATCTCAGCGATTCGACAGGGAGAAAGATGAAGAAGCCGCATCGATTTTTAAAGCGCTGTTGTTATTGCTTGAGAAGGCCAGTTTGGGCGGTGAATACATTGAAGAGGTTAGAGCGGGTTGGAGTTCTGAAACCGCTGTTTGTCAGGTATCTAAGCGGTACATAGAACACTTTGGCTCGATGAGTGACCTTTATCTAAAAGAGCGAGCTAATGATATTAGAGATCTCGGTCAGCGCGTTCTTAGGCAGTTGATCGAACCTGATAAGATTTTTTTAGAGCCAGAAACACCGGTGATCTTGATTACTCGTGAAGCCAGTACAACTCTGTTAGCAGAATTTCCTAGACAAAAGTTGGCGGGGATCGTAACCGAGCTTGGCGGCGCCAACTCTCATGCGGCTATTTTAGCTAGGGCGATGGGGGTACCTGCAATTATTGGTGTCGAAGGTATTTTAAGCGCTAATATCGAAAAGTCGCAGATCATTATCAATGCCAATCGTGGTCAGGTTATCATTGAACCTTCAGCGTTAGTATTATCTGAGTATCGAAGCTTAATTGCGGCGCAAGAAGAGCAACAAAGACAATATGCGCAAGAGTTATCTCTTAAAGCGGTTACCCTCGATAACAAGCGCATTTATCTCTACATCAATAGTGGATTGTTGAGTAGTGTCGACTCTGAAACCGGTGCCGACTCTGATGGGATTGGGCTCTATCGCACCGAGATCCTGTTTATGCTCAAACAGTGCTTCCCTGGAGAAATAGAACAGCTAGAAATTTATCGCAAGGTTTTAAAGGCGGCGGGTAATAAGCCTGTGGTGATGCGAACCCTTGATGTTGGAGGGGATAAACCGCTCGATTACTTCCCTATTATTGAAGATAACCCGTTTTTGGGCTGGCGTGGCATACGATTATCGCTGGATCATCCTGAGTTATTCCTCGTTCAGCTTAGAGCAATGTTACAGGCGGCTATTGACACTGAGCAGCTGCATATATTACTGCCGATGGTCAGTAATCTTGAAGAGATAGATTTATCATTGATCTATTTAGAGCAAGCTTGTCAAGAGCTGACTTCTGAGCTTGGCAAGAGCATTACTATGCCTAAAGTGGGTATTATGCTCGAAGTACCAGTATTGTTGTATCAGCTAGATGAAGTGGCTAAACGTGTGGATTTTGTCTCTGTGGGATCGAACGATCTGACTCAGTACTTATTGGCTGTCGACCGCAATAACCCCAGTGTTAGCCCATTATTTGATAGCTATCACCCTGGCGTACTCCGAGCGCTTAAATTTGCCGTCGAACGCTGTGGCGAGCATCAATTGCCGATTAGTGTCTGTGGGGAATTAGCGGGTGAGCCGATTGGCGCCATGTTACTTGTCGCAATGGGCTATGATCAACTTAGTATGAACCAAGCAAGCTTAGCGCGGATTAATTATCTGTTAAGGCGTGTTTCCCAAACAGAGTTGAATCAGTTACTGGGTGAGGCGTTAAAGCTTAATAGTGGCGAAGAGGTGAGGTTGCTAGTGGCTCAATACTGTGAGCAAAAGGGTCTTGCGTCAGTATTAAGTTAAAAGGGCTTATGCTCTATGAACTCCATCTTGATTGTTTTAAGCTTGATAAATAATAACTACTAAAGGTAGCGCTTGTGGAAAGCTGGCTATATATATTGTGTATTTGTCTTATTCTAGGTGCGGTGATCGGTTTTATGGCTGGGCTCTTGGGGATCGGCGGGGGGCTGATAGCAGTTCCAGCCTTGCTGCATATTCTTCCCCAGGCTGGTATAACGTCAGATAATCTACCCCATGTCGCTATTGCGACCTCTTTAGCGGCAATTATTCTCACCTCTCTCTCTTCTGCTCGTGCTCACCATAAGCGAGAAAATATACCTTGGTCGCTATTGAAACCTATGTTGCCCGGTTTTGTGCTGGGGGCTCTATGTTCGGGTTTTATCTCAGAGATGATTGCCGCTAAATCACTGCAGCAAATCTTTGCTGTATTCGTTATCTTGATGGCGGTACAGATGGCGTACCCATTTAAAGCTGAACCAAACCACAACATGCCCGGCCAGATGAGCTTGTTTTTTGCTGCAACAATCATTGCCGTTATCGCGGCTCTAATGGGGATTGGTGGTGGAGTACTCTTAGTTCCATTTTTAACTTGGTGCGGCCTGCAGATGCGTTTTGCCGTGGGTTTTTCGTCGGCGACAGGGTTACTCATCGCCTCGTTTGGTAGTATTGGGTATACATTGGCTGGCTGGAATGCCCCAAGCTTACCCGACTGGACTCTGGGCTATATTTATCTGCCAGCACTTATTGGTATCGTATCGACATCGATGTTGATGGCTCCGTTGGGCGCTAGGGCGGCAACGACGCTCCCTACTGCAAAGTTAAAGAAGGTATTTGCTATATTCCTCGCCCTTGTCGGTTTGAAACTTGTTTTAGCATAATGTTCTACTGAGCAATTATTGGTAGTATTTTCTCGTTTAGCGCTGAGAGTCAGCTCAGCAACTCTTTTTTATAGGTAGATAATCATGAAACAGTATTTAGATCTTTGTCAGCGTATTATTGATGAAGGGACTTGGGTTGAGAATAGCCGCACCGGTAAACGTTGTCTTACCGTTATTAATGCTGATCTGGTTTATAACGTCGATAAAAATGAATTCCCACTTATCACTACTCGGAAAAGCTTTTATAAGGCTGCAATCGCTGAGCTGCTGGGTTATATCCGAGGTTATGATAATGCCGCTGATTTTAGAAAAATAGGCTGTAATACTTGGAACGCTAATGCTAACGACAATCAAGCTTGGTTGAATAATCCACACCGTAAAGGTGTTGATGACATGGGCCGAGTCTATGGTGTACAGGGCCGTGCATGGAGCAAACCAGATGGCGGCACTATCGACCAGTTACGTAAAATTGTAGATGACCTATCTAAGGGAATTGATGATAGAGGTGAGATCTTGAGCTTCTATAACCCGGGTGAATTTCATATGGGGTGTTTAAGGCCTTGTATGCACACTCATAACTTCTCATTGCTGGGTGATACTTTACACCTTACTAGCTTTCAACGCTCATGTGATGTGCCTTTAGGACTGAACTTCAACCAGGTTCAGGTATTTACGCTATTGGCGTTAATGGCACAAATTACTGGCCATAAAGCGGGAACCGCATTCCATAAAATTGTTAACGCGCATATCTATGAAGATCAGTTAGAACTGATGCGAGATGTACAGATTAAGCGCGAGCCGCTCTCCTCGCCGAAGCTAGTGATTAACCCTGATATCAAGTCACTAGAAGATCTTGAGACTTGGGTGACTATGGATGACTTTGAAGTAACAGGTTATGAACACCACGAGGCGATTAAATATCCATTCTCAGTGTAACTTTTCCTGATTACAAATCAGGCTTTAAAAACTCGCCAAATGGCGAGTTTTTTTATCCAATAATGGCCAAACTCTCGAGTAATACCAATCAGTATAAGAAGTTGATCTACTCAGAGCGGTTTTTGGCAAATTAATTCAAGGCGAATATCTGTAAGAATGGCTATTCCCTTGTAAAGTTGTTCAACGCTGATGTAGGCAGCCAAAAACGCTCCAGAATGGCGAGTTTTAGCGACTCTGACGCTTTGTTAACGAGCTTAACCGTAGAACAACTATGCTCTTCACTCGTTGCCTTGCCTCAGAACCGCTAAACTCTCGCTGAGCGACCAAATCTTTATACTGGTTGGTATAACCTTCCTCTATTTAATGTCCTGAATTTATCAGTTATAAAACTCCGGCTACTTTGGTGACATAAATCTATTTTCAGCATGGCGTCAGTTAATGCTTGCTGGAAAAACGAACGAAACTTCGATTTTTTCGAGTCCTTACCTGTGGCTAATTTAGGCTCTCATTTTTAGGGAAAACTAGACTTTCGATATAGATCACCGTTTTATTTGCTAAAAAAGTGTGATCTATAGCAACTAATTGTTGTTGTGAGTTTTTAAAACGTGATTATTCTGTTGATGTTTGATATTTACTTTCCTTAGGACTAGACTTGATACTTCGGATATCCCGATGTTTATGGCTGATGCAAACGATTATTCAGGTTAATCGTATTCAGTTACACTCGCGGTATTGAGATTTTATGGAGCGTAAAAATGGAACGGGCAATTAGGAATTTTCTAAGCCAGGAATCGGCGGGCGGCATCTTATTGATGATTTCCGTCGTGCTTGCAATGTTATTAGCAAACTCACCTTTATCGGGTATGTACCAAGGCTTTCTGGACACAGAAATGCAAGTGCGTGTTGGTAGCCTAGATATCGATAAGACACTTATTCACTGGATCAATGATGGCTTGATGGCAATCTTCTTCATGCTTATCGGCTTGGAAGTGAAGCGAGAGTTGCTTGAAGGTGCATTATCTAGCCGTGCTCAGGCATCTTTGCCTACATTTGCGGCGATCGGCGGTATGGTTTTCCCTGCTGCTGTATACCTTATTTTTAACTACTCTGATCCCATTACCCAAGTGGGCTGGGCGATTCCAGCTGCGACCGATATCGCGTTTGCTTTAGGTATTATGGCGCTACTTGGTAGCCGCGTACCTGTAGCATTGAAGGTGTTCCTATTGGCACTGGCGATTATCGATGACCTTGGTGTTGTTGTCATCATTGCACTGTTCTACAGTACAGATCTGTCGACCATTAGCTTAATTGTGGCTGCAGTGGCGATTCTAGGTCTAGTAGGATTAAACCGCAAAGGTGTCACCGCTCTAGGGCCATATGGTGTACTCGGTCTTATTCTGTGGATCGCGGTACTGAAGTCTGGGGTACATGCCACATTGGCCGGCGTAATTATTGCGTTCTGTATTCCGCTTAGAGCTAAAGATGGCTCCTCACCATCTGAGAGTTTAGAGCATGGTCTTCACCCTTGGAGTACCTTCATTATCTTGCCAATATTTGCCTTCGCCAATGCTGGTGTTGACTTGGGTGGCATGAGCTTGAGTTCAGTGTTATCGCCTGTACCACTAGGTATTGCACTCGGTCTATTAGTGGGTAAGCCATTAGGCATCATGCTATTTAGCTTCGTTGCCGTAAAGCTTAAGCTGGCAGTTCTACCTGATGGCATGGGCTGGAGACACATCACTCCTGTTGCTGTGATGTGTGGTATCGGTTTCACTATGTCTATGTTTATCTCTTCGCTTGCCTTTATTGGTGAGGGGCAGATGTACGGTGATTATGCACGGTTAGGTATTTTATTAGGGTCAATAGCATCAGCGACGATAGGTTATTTCTGGTTGTCGAAGGTGTTACCTGAGAAAGGAGAGAAAGCATGAGATTAGGATTATTAGCATTAGTTATTGGTCTTGGGTTTAGCTCTGTTGCAACAGCAAGTCAGATTGAGAGCTGCAATCAAAATATCGACAGTGTTGTGTGCAAGAACTATCTCGAAGGTGTTGTTGATGGAGCCTTGATGTATAGAGGGGCGGCAGTGGGCCAACGATTAGAGACAGATGGCTATGAGTCTCGGGCGCTTAAATACCGTGGTGGTAAACGTTTTCAGGAAGCTAACCGTGAATTTTGCCGGGATAGAATACCCGATCGAGATTCGCTGGTTTCTGGGCTAGCTGAGGCATTCTCTGCAGCTGAAATCAAAAACAGCGATGATTTAACAACTGCGATGTTTGATTTAATGGACTGTCAACGTCTTAAGTAAGCCTAAAAAAGCTAACGAGGTAACTGAATAAGTTGCCTCGTTTTTATTTATAACAACGGTGGCCCAACTATGGCAAATCTAAACTACAATCATCTCTACTATTTTTGGATGATCCAAAAGAAGGGCTCTGTTGCTAAAGCCGCCGAGGCATTATGCTTAACTCCGCAAACGGTTACGGGTCAAATTCGGGTATTAGAAACTAGCCTGAAAGGCAGCTTATTTAAGCGGGTCGGCCGCACATTAGAACCTACTGAGCTCGGTGAATTGGTATTTCGTTACGCCGATAAGATGTTTAGCTTAAGCTATGAAATGTTGGATCTGCTGAATTATCAAAAAGATGAGAACATTTTATTTGAGGTAGGCATTGCCGCAGCCTTGTCAAAAGCCTTAGCCAGTAGAGTTTTACTTTCGGTTGTGCCGAGTGATGGCTCTATGCATTTAGCCTGCTATGAATCGACTCACGAAGACTTGATGACTAGGTTACGTGAACATAAGCTGGATATGATCCTCTCGGATTGTGCAGGTGAAAGTCTTAAGTATCCTGAGATCTTATCAAAGCAATTGGGGGAGTCAGGTATAGCGTTTTTCTCTGCAGAAACTTATTCGAAGCCGTTCCCTGAATGTTTAGAGCAAGGCAAGTTACTAATCCCTGGAAGACGTAGCTCTCTTGGTCAACAGTTAGTGCGTTGGTTCGACGAGAAAGGGTTGAATGTGAGTATTCTCGGTGAGTTTGATGATGCCGCGATGATGAAATCTTTTGGTTTTTTCAAGCAGGGGATCTTTGTTGCTCCTTCGATTTATAAGCAAGATATTTTAGCCCATGGTATGACCTTACTTGGTGAAACATCAGAAATTAAAGAGGTGTATCATGTGATGTTTGCCGAGCGGATGATCCAGCACCCGGCAGTTAAGAGCCTGTTAGAAACCGACTTTACCGAGCTATTCGCTGGTAACGATTTAAAAGTGCAGCAGTTGTAGCATACTCCTGATAAGGCTATCTTAGTCGACTATCTCAGTCTGAGTTGTGATTAGATATTCGTGCGTAGCAATTATCGACACTAAGGCGTGGCAACTGGTACACTTAGCTGCAATATAACGATAACAGTTTGGAGTCTGCACCTTGTCTGAATCAACCCAAGAACCGATGAAATTATCAAGAGTCAAATGGGCTTGCCGTAGAGGCATGCTTGAGCTTGATGTATTATTTCAGCCTTTTGTTGAAGAGCATTATGAGGCGATGTCCGTAGAAGATAAAATCGTGCTTGTTAAACTTCTCGAGTGTGAAGACCCTGAACTATTTGCTTGGTTTATGGGCCATGAAGTATGCCCAACCCCGGCGTTTGCCGAAATGATTATCAAGGTCCGTGGACGTCCAGCAGCATAGTTTCGATGTTTGCTCCTCTTTCGGTCAGCGTTTTTCGCTGACCGTTATCGCCTTTGTTTGTTTAAGCTCTTTCTTTATCTGGCCTTACGCCGAAAACACCCTCTATATTTTGTTCAAAGGGCTGCTGTTCATCACTTGCTGTGTTTTTTTTGTCTGGCAACTCTGGCGTTTAAAAGAGTGGCGTTGTCGCTTCGTTTTACGAGCCGATGGCGTTGGTAAACTTGAGGGTAATGTGGATTTCGCTCTGATAGGAAAACCGGTCATTACGCCTTTTGCTGTTATGTTTGATATTAGCTTAGCGAAGCAAAGTAGAAGGTTAGTGGTGTGGGCTGATATGCTAGACGACACAAACTTCCGGCATTTGTGTCGTCTACTTCAGTTAGCCAGCCAGAGGTGAAAGGCTAATGACTATGGTTAGCGACTAGGGCTAATCGGGCTGTAGAATAGTAGGCTTTGGTGATGCATCCTTGTTTGGATGATCAATGTTGTAATGTAAGCCTCGGCTTTCTTTACGTTCCATCGCGCAGCGAATAATAAGCTCTGCAACTTGGACTAAGTTACGTAGCTCTAGCAAGTTATTACTGACTCTAAAGTTGCTGTAATACTCTTGAATTTCCTGCTGTAACATCACGCAGCGACGTAGCGCGCGCTCAAGCCGTTTATCAGAACGAACAATTCCGACGTAATCCCACATAAACAGGCGTAACTCATGCCAGTTATGAGCGATAACCACTTCTTCATCTGAATTAGATACTTGGCTTTCATCCCAAGCAGGTAGAGTCCCTGGCATTGGGATTTTACCTAGCTGACTTTCAATATCTTCAGCCGCAGCTCTAGCAAATACCAAACATTCAAGCAGTGAGTTACTGGCTAAACGGTTGGCACCATGAAGGCCTGTATATGCGACCTCGCCAATGGCGTACAAACCATTAAGATCAGTTTGGCCATGTAGATCTGTCATCACCCCACCGCAGGTATAATGCGCCGCGGGGACCACTGGGATAGGCTCTTTGGTGATATCGATGCCCAGTTCTAAACAGCGCTTATAGATTGTTGGAAAATGCTTAATAACAAAGTCTGCTGGCTTATGGGTAATGTCTAGGTAGACACAGTCAGAGCCTAAACGCTTCATCTCATAGTCGATTGCTCGCGCGACAATGTCACGGGGGGCAAGTTCTGCGCGCTCATCAAAGTCAGGCATAAAGCGAGAGCTATCTGGGCGACGTAAAAATGCCCCTTCGCCGCGAAGGGCTTCGGTAAGCAAAAAGTTGCGTGCATCGGCATGGTATAGGCATGTCGGATGGAATTGGTTAAATTCCATATTGGCAACGCGGCAACCAGAGCGCCAGGCCATAGCAATACCGTCACCAGAGGCGATATCTGGATTAGAGGTATATTGATAAACCTTAGAGCTGCCGCCTGTTGCTAGGGCAACGAAACGCGCCTTAACCGTTTCAACATGCTCTTCATCTCGGTTCCATATATAGGCACCTAGCACTCGGTTTCCCGGTAGGCTTAATTTACGAGTGGTAATGAGATCGATGGCGTTATAGCGTTCGAGTACTCGAATATTAGGGTGGTTGCGTGCTTGGTCTTGTAAAGTCACTTGGACTTCTTTGCCTGTCGCATCAGCGGCATGTAGAATGCGTCGGTGACTATGGCCGCCTTCACGGGTTAGGTGATAAGGTGCTTCTACATTACTGCCAGCGGGAACTTCTTCTTTATCGAAGGCCACGCCACAATTAATTAACCATTGCATTGCTGCTTTGGCGTTTTCGGCGGTAAATTTGACGACGGGTTCGTCACAAAGGCCGGCTCCGGCAACTAAAGTGTCGGCAACGTGCGACTCAATTGTGTCACCTTCGTCAAATACAGAGGCGATACCGCCTTGGGCGTAATAGGTTGAGCCTTCACTGAGAGGCCCTTTGGATAGCAAAATAACTTTTGATTTTTCAGCAAGATGCAAAGCTAAAGTGAGACCGGCTGCGCCACTGCCGATAACCAAAACGTCAGATTGGTGTTCAACTACTTGTTTCATCAGGTATCATAGAGTTATCTGGGAGTCCGACTATGTTAAACCATGGCGCTGAATATGGATACTTTCATAGGTGTATATAAAGAAATCAACGCTTCTATAAAAGAAAATCACATCTTTGCAAATTTTTTTAGAACTTTTTTGAAACGCGCTAGTCTACATAAGTGAATATGATTCGAGCGGCTGAGAAATCAGTATTAGATTTAGGAGTAGTCGGCTCGGATGAGTGGACAAATAAGTGATCAACAGTTAGTTGAGCGCGTACAGCGTGGAGACAAAAACGCTTTTAACCTTTTGGTACAGAAATATCAAAACAAGGTCGCGAATCTGATATCTCGTTACGTACGAAATCAGGCCGACGTTGCCGATGTTTCGCAGGAAGCTTTTATTAAAGCTTACCGAGCGCTACCAAACTTTCGTGGTGAAAGTGCGTTTTATACTTGGTTGTACCGTATTGCAGTGAATACTGCGAAAAATCATCTGGTCGCTCAGGGACGTCGTGCCCCGGCGAATGATGTCGATGCTGAAGAAGCTGAATATTATGATGGCAGTGATGCGTTAAAGGAGTTTGCCTCCCCAGAGCGTCTCGTTTTGTCAGAAGAAATTCAAAAGGTTGTTTTCGACACCTTAGACACACTGCCAGAAGAATTGAAGATGGCTATTTCTTTACGAGAGCTCGATGGTATGAGTTATGAAGAGATTGCCAATGTCATGGATTGCCCCGTCGGCACTGTAAGATCACGGATCTTCAGAGCGCGAGAGGCAATCGATAAAAAGCTTAAGCCGTTGCTAGAACGTTAGCATCTTAAATAAAGATAGGTGAATAATGGATAAGTTAGGTCAGGAATGGGTATCTGCTGCTGTCGATGGTGAAATTGATGAGCACACGTTAGCTGAATTAGTCGCTGACGCAGATTCACATGAGCAGTGGCGTGATTATCATATGATTGGTGATGCGATGCGTGGTGAGCTACCGAAGACGATGTCTTTGGATCTCAGTGCAAGCATTATGGCGGCTATCGATGAAGAACCTGCGATTGTTGCGCCACAGCCAACAATAGTAGTGAAAGAGTCAAATAGCGCATCAGGTGGAAAGGTTATTCCACTGTTTAAGCAATTTGGCCAATACGCTATTGCTGCTACTGTCGCCATGGTTGCGGTTGTAGGGGTGCAAAACTACAACCAAGATACATTAATGGACAACTCTCCGTTGCCAGTGCTTAATACGCGTCCATTAATTGGTAGTGCATCTCCAGTTAGCTTACAAACTGGTGCTGTACAGCAGAACCAAAGTTATACTAATGATCAGGTAGTCGACCAACGTCGCCGTATTAATGCCTATATCCAAGATCATATGTTGCAACAAAGATTGAATAATGGAGTGAATATCGACGACAATAGTGAGGTCGATACTACACCTGTTGCTCAATAATGAGGAGTTAGCTTGCGTCTAATCCTATTGGCTATTATAGCCATGAGTTTTCCCGCGATGGCGCGGGAAGATATGCCCGCCAAAGCTTGGCTAGAAAATATGAGCCAAGCCCTGCGAGAACAAGAATTTAAAATTTCCCTTATCCAACTTCAAGCCGATCATATCCGCCCGCTGGTTTATATACACGGTAAAGTTAATGATGAAGAAGTGGCCTTTTTAGAGCACCTAAATGGACCGCCTAAAAATGCTGTGCGAGTGGGAAATACTGTGACTTTTATCGAGCACGATCAACCTGCTTACAGTGTATATTCCAATCGTATTCAAGGGGTTATTCCTGGTGCATTTGCCGATGACGTCTCTAAGCTTGAGGATGGTTATCAGTTTGTCTTAGGGGGACGTAGCCGAATTGCGGGTCGTCCAGGGCAACTTGTACGTATTATTCCTAACGATAACAACCGTTATGGCTACCAGATTTGGTTAGATATGGATACTTACTTGCCGCTGCGTTTCGATATGATTAGTGGTGATAAGCAACTACTAGAGCAGTTATTGGTTGTTGAATTACTCGTGCTTGACGAGGTTCCTGCGATTTTAAAAGAAGCCTACAAGCAAGAGTGGCCAGCTGTGATGTCTCAGTCTGACAGAGAAGGTGGTGAGGATTGGCAATTTAGCTGGTTGCCAGCGGGATTTAAAGTACTCGTCAAAGATCAACATAGGTTGATTGGTAGCAAAGAAGCGGTTGAATATATTGCCATCAGTGATGGTTTAGCCAATATATCTGTTTATGTCGCTAAAGCGGGGGAAGCACCACTACCTGAAGAGTTAGTTACCCGTAATGGTTTATCTCTAGCGACGGAGCGAGTCGGTAATGCCGAGGTCGTTGCTGTTGGTAAAGTACCTGCTGAAACCTTAAGCCGTATTGCTAAAAGCATCATGTTGCAGTGATGAAGGTTCTATCATGATGGAAGAAGTCGCTAGAGTTGTCGCCAATGGCAACTCTGGTTGGGTCGTTGTAGAAGTTGAAATGAAGAGTGCCTGTAATCACTGCGAGAGTGGTGATTCCTGTGGGACTTCAGCTGTTTCAAAAGCGTTTTCGCCCAAAGTACAACGTTTTTCAATTCAAAGTGAGCAGCAGTTTGTTAAAGGTGAACGCTTAAAATTGGGGTTACCGGAAAGTGTGATCCTAAAAGCGGCAACCTTAGTCTATATTTTACCGCTTATCGGTTTGTTTATCGGCGCTTTCGGCGCAAATCAAATCGGCTTCTTATTTGGAGGCGCTTCCGACCTGTTATCTATTTCGGGAGCATTAGTGGGAAGCTTCTGTTTCTGGGCCGCCGGGAAAAAAGCGTCCAAGAGATTAGAAGCGCAGGCACAGCCTGTCATCATCAAGTCTCTGGGCAAGCCCATCGAGATAGCTAATTAGGCATTACACTGGCCATTAGTTATTTTTTCCTCAGTTATCACACTATAAAAATTGGTATTAAAGCTGCGATCGGGTACAATTCTGCACTTTAAAATTTTTATCAACTTCGAGTTAAGTCATCCCAGCATAATGAAGCATATTAGAAACTTTTCAATTATTGCCCATATTGACCACGGCAAATCAACACTCTCAGATCGCCTTATTCAAGAATGCGGTGGCTTAACCGATCGTGAAATGGCTGCGCAAGTTCTTGACTCAATGGATATTGAGCGTGAACGCGGCATTACGATTAAAGCGCAAAGCGTGACTTTGGACTACCTAGCTAATGATGGTGAAACTTACCAGTTAAACTTCATTGATACGCCTGGCCACGTTGACTTCTCTTATGAAGTATCACGTTCGCTTGCCGCTTGTGAAGGTGCATTGTTGGTGGTTGACGCGGGTCAAGGCGTTGAAGCACAAACACTAGCAAACTGTTATACCGCACTTGAGATGGATATGGACGTAGTTCCTGTTCTGAACAAGATCGATCTGCCGCAGGCTGATCCAGACCGTGTTGCTGAAGAAATTGAAGATATCGTGGGTATTGAAGCTACCGATGCGGTTCGATGTTCAGCTAAAACGGGTGTCGGTATTAAAGACGTACTTGAAGTTATCGTTGCACAAATTCCACCACCAGAAGGTGACCCAGAAGGTCCACTTCAGGCGCTTATTATCGATTCTTGGTTCGATAGCTACTTAGGCGTCGTATCTCTAGTACGTATTAAAAATGGTGTACTAAAGAAGGGGGACAAGTTTAAAGTGATGTCCACAGGACAGAACTACAATGCTGATCGCGTGGGTATTTTTACGCCTAAGCAAACCGATACCACCGAGCTTAAAACCGGCGAAGTAGGCTTTGTTATCGCGGGCATTAAAGAGATCCATGGTGCTCCAGTAGGTGATACCCTGACTCACTCTAAGCACGGTGCAGAAAAAGCGCTTGCGGGCTTTAAGAAAGTTAAACCGCAAGTTTATGCAGGCTTATTCCCAATCTCTACCGACGATTATGAGAACTTCCGTGACGCACTGAACAAGCTTAGCTTGAATGACGCTTCATTATTCTTTGAGCCTGAAACATCATCTGCACTCGGTTTTGGTTTCCGTATTGGCTTCTTGGGTCTGCTCCACATGGAGATTATTCAAGAGCGTCTAGAGCGTGAATACAACCTAGAGCTGATTACGACTGCACCAACGGTAGTGTATGAAATCGTTCAGACTAATGGCGAGACTATCTACGTTGATAACCCATCGGATCTGCCTGCGATTAACAATATCGCTGAGATGCGTGAGCCGATTGTTGAAACCAATATTTTGGTTCCAAAAGAATACTTAGGTAACGTTATTACCCTGTGTATTGAAAAGCGTGGTGTACAAACAAACCTCGTTTACCACGGTAACCAAGTGGCTTTGACATACGAACTGCCAATGGCTGAAGTGGTAATGGACTTCTTTGACCGTCTAAAGTCAACCAGCCGTGGTTATGCTTCTCTTGAGTATAACTTTATCCGTTTCGAGCCCGCTGACATGGTACGTTTAGATATCTTGATCAACGGTGACAGAGTCGATGCGTTAGCGATGATCATTCATAAAGGATTGATCCGCTCTAAAGGTCTAGCCCTTGTGAATAAGATGAAAGAGCTTATTCCTCGGCAGATGTTTGATATTGCGGTTCAAGCTGCAGTTGGTAGCCAGATCATCGCTCGTTCATCGATTAAGGCTATGCGTAAAGACGTAACGGCTAAATGTTACGGTGGTGACGTATCTCGTAAGAAGAAACTACTGAACAAGCAGAAAGAAGGTAAGAAGCGTATGAAGCAGGTTGGTAACGTTGAAGTGCCACAAGAGGCATTCTTAGCGGTACTGAAGCTTAACGATTAAACTAATTCGTTAAGCATTGTTAATCTATCGCTAGACTGAGCGCCGCAATTTGCGGCGCTTTCATTACTGGCGTATAACCTTAAATGACAATGGCACTTTCGCCATAAAACTGACTATGTTTGGCAGGAGTTAATTAATAATGGCAGCCTATTTTTCTCTTATTTTGGTGTTGGTTACATTAAGCAGTGGCTTAGTGTGGATGGCCGATGCACTATTTTTTGCGCCTAAGCGCCGTGAGAAGTTGGCAATGGCTCAAGCTGCACAGGCAGACTTGAGTGAAGAAAGCGTTGATAAGATTATGCGTGAGTCAGCGTTAGTTGAAACATCGAAGTCTATCTTCCCTGTTATCGCGTTTGTGTTGATCTTACGTTCTTTTATTTACGAACCGTTTCAGATCCCATCGGGCTCAATGATGCCAACCTTGCTGGTTGGTGACTTTATCTTGGTTGAGAAGTTTAGTTACGGGATTAAAGATCCGGTATGGCGCACAACCCTAAAAGAAACGGGTAAGCCTGAGCGTGGTGATGTTGCAGTATTTAAATATCCGGTCAATCCACAAATCGATTATATCAAGCGCATTATCGGCTTGCCGGGTGACCGTATCATTTATCGTAACAAAGAGCTTTATATCCAGCCCGCGTGTGCAGAGGGACAAAGCCCTTGCCCAGAGCTGAAGATGGTAGATAGAGCCTTAGTTAACCGTGGCGAGTTCACTCAAAATGGCACGCCGTTGATCCGTTACAAAGAGCAGTTAGGCGATGTGAGTCATGACATCTTAATCAACCCGACTCGCCCTGATATGATTAGCCAATATTTCCGTCAGCAAAATGTACCGCTAACGGAGTTTATTGTTCCTGAAGGCCAATACTTCGCTATGGGTGATAATCGTGACAATAGCCAAGACAGTCGCTACTGGGGCTTTGTACCGGAAGAAAATCTAGTGGGTAAGGCTGTCGCTATTTGGATTAGCTTCGAATTTGACAGAACACCAGCAGACTTTTTGCCGACTTGGATCCCAACAGGGGTTCGCTTTAACCGTGTAGGCGGAATTGAGTAATATGGAACCGATTAAAAATATTCCTCGCCTGTGTCGTACATTAGGCTATGAATTTACCGAACAAGCCTTTTTAGACCAAGCGTTAACACATCGTAGCGCGTCTAATAAGCATAACGAGAGACTAGAGTTCTTAGGTGATTCGATTCTTTCAATCGTCATTTCTGATGCTTTATACCATCAGTTTCCTACTGCAACAGAGGGCGACTTAAGCCGTATGCGCGCCACACTGGTTTGCGGTAAGATGCTGGCCGAAATTGCGATAGAGTTTAAGCTTGGCGACTACCTCAAGCTTGGACCTGGTGAGCTTAAAAGTGGCGGGTTTAGACGTGAGTCGATTCTTGCCGATGCCGTCGAGGCCATTATTGGTGCGATTTATCTTGATTCAGAAATCGAGAAATGTCGCTCATTAGTGCTGAAGTGGTATGAATCGCGTTTAAAGGTCATTGAGCCTATAAACCAAAAAGATCCAAAAACTTTGCTGCAAGAGCATTTGCAGAAGTTTAGAAAACCACTGCCAGTGTACAAAGTGGTCCATACTGAAGGTGATGCTCATGAGCAGACTTTCACCGTTGAATGTATTGTTGAAGACTTGAGCCAAGCCGTTGTTGGAGTAGCCAGTTCACGCAGAAAAGCCGAACAAAGTGCTGCAGCTCAAGTGTTGGAGTTAATGAAGAAATGAGTGACAACAAAGATTTACCTGAAAGCCACGAGCCAAGCTTAGACGAATTACTGGCTAATATGAACAATCCGTCATCAGCGGTTAAGTACGCTGTGACTTATTGTGGAATGGTCGCTATCGTTGGTCGTCCAAACGTGGGTAAGTCAACGCTACTCAATAAGTTGTTAGGCCAGAAGATCAGTATTACTTCTAAGAAGCCTCAAACCACGCGTCACCGTATCATGGGTATTCATACCGATGGTCCACGTCAGGTGGTGTTTATCGATACGCCGGGTCTTCATATGGAAGAGAAGCGTGCGATTAACCGTCTGATGAACCGCGCAGCGGCGAGTTCGTTAGCTGAAGTTGCCTTGGTGATATTTGTTGTCGATGGTATGAACTGGACGCCAGATGATGAAATGGTACTGCGTAAGCTGCAGAGCCGTGATGATGGCCGTAAGACGATTCTAGCGATTAACAAAGTCGATAATATTAAAGATAAAGAAGCGTTATTCCCGCATCTTGAAGAGTTATCGAAGAAGTTTCCTTTTGATGAAATCTTACCGATTTCAGCAACACAGGGAACTAACGTACAGCGTATTTTAGATATGGCTGTTGCATCAGTGCCAGAAGCTCAACATTATTTCCCTGAAGATTATGTAACAGACCGTTCGCAAAAGTTTATGGCGTCAGAAATTGTACGTGAAAAGCTAATGCGCTTTTTAGGTGATGAGCTGCCATATGATTGTACGGTAGAAATCGAACAGTTTAAGATGATGGAAAACGGTGTTTACCAGATTAATGCCTTGGTGCTTGTTGAGCGTGAAACGCAAAAGCGCATGGTCATTGGTAACAAAGGCGAGCGTATCAAGAAGATCAGTTCTGCAGCACGCGTTGATATGGAAGTTTTGTTTGATAACAAGGTTTTCTTAGAGATGTGGGTGAAGGTTAAATCTGGTTGGGCCGATGATGAGCGCGCACTGCGTAGCCTAGGTTACGGCGACGAGTAACATCAAGCTAGTTTGGAAGTTAATCTAGCAAATAGTGCCTCTTTTTAGTGATAAGAAGAGGCATTTTTTTATAGCAAGACAACAGATTAAGGCTCACTCTGTTCGAGTTGTTTATACCGATTGGTATAATGGCCAATAGATCTTATGATGTTGATCACTGTTTCAGTTTATTTTGCAATCGGAATGAGATCATCATGGAGCGTGGCTACGTTCTTCACAGCAGACATTTTCGTGATTCAAGCGTAATCGTTAACTTACTGGTTGACGGTAAAGGCCGTGTCGATGCAGTGGCTCGCCTTGGTAGCGCTAAAAATTCGATTCGCAGTATCTTACAGCCTTTTCAGCCGTTGATTTTTCAGTTGCAGGGAAAATCGGAGCTTAAAACCTTAAAACAAACCGAAGCAGCAAGTCCTGCGGTGCCGTTAACGGGTGATTGTTTATATTCCGGCCTTTATCTAAATGAACTCCTGATCCGCTGCTTAAGCGGGCAGCATAATGCTGAGAACTTATTTTTTGATTATCATCGCACCTTAATAGCCATGGCTACGAAATTTGATCAAAGTCAGCTTAGGTACTTTGAGCATGCTCTCTTAAGAGAGCTAGGCACTATGCCATCGTTAGACTTTGACCCTAGCGATGCTCCAATCACCGCCAGTGGCTGTTATCGATTAGAGCAAACGCATGGTTTCACGCCTGTGATAACGACAGAGTTTAATCGACACAAGTATTTTTCTGGAGAAATGTTAGTAGCGTTAAACCAGCAGACATTAACGATGGAACACTATAGTGAAGCCAAAAGATTGATGCGTCAGTTGTTAGCTCCAATACTTGGCGATAAACCACTGCACTCGAGAAGCTTGTTTATTAAGCAAACCAAGACTTAATTCCGCGAAGCAAGCTAAGATAAATTCAATAGCGTTCTGCTCCATGTACTGGCTAAACTGCCACCCTATCAGTACAATATGCTCTTTCATTTCAGCTGATTTTGTTAAGGAATTATCATGGGCCGGATCTTATTGGGCGTTAACATCGATCATATTGCGACTCTGCGTCAGGCACGCGGTACAAATTATCCCGATCCCGTTCATGCAGCAGCCGTTGCAGAGCATGCTGGCGCTGAGGGGATCACAATTCACTTGCGCGAAGACCGTCGTCATATTATCGACCGCGATGTCTATACGTTGGCGAAAACCTTAAAGACGCGTATGAATTTTGAGATGGCGGTGACCGAAGAGATGCTAGATATCGCCTGTGATATTAAGCCTGCTTATGTGTGTTTAGTACCTGAGAAGCGTGAAGAGCTAACCACTGAAGGCGGTCTGGATGTTGCGGGTCAGCAAGATAAAATTGCGGCAGCGGTAGCTAGGCTGACTCAAGAAGGTATTAAGGTGTCTTTATTTATTGATGCCGATAAAGCTCAAATTGATGCCGCCGTTGCGGTTGGCGCACCAGTGATTGAAATTCACACGGGCTGTTACGCCGACGCAGAAACCGACGCCGAACAGGCGACGGAGCTGCAACGTATTACCGAGATGGCAACTTACGCTCATGGTAAAGGCCTAGTCGTCAACGCGGGGCATGGTTTGCACTATCACAACGTAAAAGCTATTGCGGCGATACCTGAGCTGTATGAGCTTAATATCGGCCATGCGATTATTGCTCGTGCCGCTATCGATGGTTTAGCGACTGCCGTACGCGATATGAAGCAATTGATGTTAGAAGGCCGTAGAGGCGAATAAGCTTTTACGCCATCATTACTGATAGCCGAGACATACGTTCTCGGCTTTTATTTATGCATTGTTATTTAAGCTTAGTTTTTAAGTTTAGTTATTTAAGTTTAGTTATTTAATTCTCGAACTTAAAGCCTCGAATTTAAAGTCACTAGGGTTAGAGATTAGGTTGGTTTTAGCTAAATAGGGGAGTGTTATGATCGTTGGTTTAGGCACCGATATTGTTGAAATTGCGCGAATAGAAGCGCGTATTCCTACAGCAGGCGATGAAGCGCTATTAAGCTGTCGCTTAGCAAAGCGTGTGTTAACCAAAACCGAATTTGCACTCTTTGTTGCGTCATCTCAACCGGGGCGATATCTGGCTAAACGCTTTGCCGCTAAAGAAGCTGCAGCCAAAGCGTTGGGGACTGGTATAGGCCGTGGTGTTTCATTTCAACATATTGAGATCAGTAATAACACCAATGGCGCTCCGTTAGTGGCCTTTAGTGACGGCGCTGCCGAACGCTTGGCTCAGCTTGGTGGAAGCCGAGCACACCTCTCCATAGCCGATGAGAAACACTACGCAACGGCGACCGTGATCCTAGAGTCTTGATGCTGCTTTTTATGAGCAGAGACTCATTACCTGCTCACCATTAATGTCTTGCTCGCCAGTAAACTCAAAACCTAGCTTATGATATAAAGCGATGGCCGCATGGTTATTAGGATAAACACTTAAGAAAACTTGCTGACATTGAAAGTGGCAAAATAGAAACTCTAGTAGCAACAGTGCAAAGGCTTTACCCAAGCCGCGCCCTTGGTAGTCTTGAGCTATAAGGAATCGGTCAAACCAGACCCGCTGCGTTTGGCATTCATTAAATAAGCCATACATAGCAAAACCTGCCACTTGTTGACCGTAGCAAAGAGCTACTGGCGTGTAGCGCTTGTCTTCTTCGGCCTCTTTTAGGCAATCAGGAATAGACTCAATGAACCCCTTCTGGTCGGCATTTAGCTGTAGCTTAAGTAATGCATCTAGGTTCGTGTTATTAATGGGTTGGATGCTGAGTAAAGGCGCTGCGAGTGTCATTGTTGGCTGGGTTAAATCATCTAATGAGACGGATATTACTGCTTTTACGGCCAAAGGCTCAAGCTTAATTCAATAGAAAGAAACGTGAGTGGGCATCAGTGCACGTTAAGCTCATTTAGAAGCGCTTAACGTGCGTTAGATGGTTTTAACGAGTTTTAGTGTTTACTCGTCATCAAATTGCTCAATAAAGGTTTTTGATGGCATAAAGAATAGGCAACCAGTCTTAGCCTCGACGAAGTCAAGAAGGCGGTCATAATGACCGTTTTCGTCGGCATTAATCATCTGGCTAAGTGAGGTCTCAATGATAGATGGCGTGGCGGCAAAACCGACAAACATAGTGCCATGCTCCATCGCGTTGCCGTAAGGGCGGTTTTGCCTGAGCATTTTAATCTCTTCACCATCGATCTCCACTTTGCTTTTAGCGTTGTGGGCCCAAGCGGGTTTTACATCATCAGTTAGCTCTACATTATCCATCTTGGTACGGCCAACCACCTGCTCTTGATATTCTGTGCTCTGTTTATCCCATAGCCCCTGGCGGTCTATATAGCGCTGAACATGCAGGTAACTACCGCCTTGATGCAGTGCGACATCTTCAGCAACTAATACAGCTTCAGTGCGTTCATTGCCAGTGGGATTCTCGGTGCCATCGACAAAGTCAATCATGTCGCGATTATCTAGGTATTTATAACCTTGGATATCCTCGCTCAGTGTCGCTATATCCTCAAAACTATTACGGATGTATTTTGCGGCCTGAAAGTTCAGATCGATACGTTCAGATTTTATCATCACGAAGATATCGCCTGCGGTGGAGGGAAATAGACGCTCGCCATTACTCATGGCTGGAAATACGTGCAGCTCTGCAGGCATAGGTTGCTCAGGGAATAGCTGCGGCCATGCATTAGCTGAAAAACCGATGGAGATATTTAACCCTGCAGTGAGATCTTTTTGGTTAATCGACTTCTCGATGCCGATAATAGCTGCGATGCAGTCACCAATTTGTTCAGCAAGTTCAGGATGAGCTTTTAGGCAAAAAGTCAGATATTCAACATGAGAGGTCGGGTTAGATAAAACGCCTGATTGTGCAAGTAAGCAGAGCTGTGTCATTGAAGTTTTCCCCGTCAGGTATGGATTGCTGTGATAGTTCCATAATAAAGAGTGTAGCGGAACTGATTGGAGTACTTAAAAACTATACGCTTTTATATCATAATGTGAAATTAACTCCCGTTAATCATAGTAGTTATCTCAACTTCGGTGCGGAGGGCCGCACATCATTCGTTGATCTTGATTTTAGTGATGACGGTTGTGAATTTACCGATAAAATGAGTAATGGTACCTAGCTTGTTTGTGAACGGGACAAGCTCTGTGTATCCTGGGGCTTTATCTAAGTGAGGGTTATAGACCTTGGCTGTTATCCCCCCCTAATTAACCACAAGAGTCACTAGTATGGCGTTTATCAACAAAATAAAACTAACAATCTATCCATTGATGCTGGCAATGAGTACTTTGTTACTGTCGGCTTGTAATGGCAAGGTGCAGTTGCCTATTAGTGAGGATGACTTAGATCAAATCTCCTGTGACGAGCAATATCAAAGTGATTGCCCAATGTCTTACCGAGGCGAGTTATTTACTGGTATTGCGACTTATACTTATGGCAAGCCAACGGGGTTTTATAGAGCGACTCAGTATCAAGATGGACTCGAGCATGGCTATAGCTTCTCCACGCTAAACAATCAACTCAATGAAACAGCATGGTACCAAGCTGGTAAGTTAGAGGGAAAAAATACCACGTATCACTTTAGCACAACAGGAAAGCCGCAATGGGTAAGGCTTTATCAAGCGGGTGTACAAACCGAGCGTTATCTCTACGATGAGCAAGGTGTGGTAACTAGCTATAAGCGCTTTGAAAACAAAGAAGAGGTTGAGAGCATTTCTTATGAAAAAGGTCGTGAGTGGCGCCTGTATTACTTTGTTGCTGGTGAAAAACGGCAGCGTCACAAGGACTATTATGCTGGCGGGCAGCTTGAGAGTAATAGTGAATTCATTTATGCCGATTATAAGAAACTTAATGAGAAAACCTACTATCGAAATGGTCGCTTGAAGACAGAGTTCCACTTTGACCGAAAGGCCAATTTGGGGAAGTTAAAGACATATGGCTCTAATGGAAAACTGCGAGATGAGCAGAATTATGGCTACAACCCGCTAAATACTAGACATGGATTACAGTTGAGCTTTTGTAATGAAAATGGTCAAGTTGAATCTTCGGAGCATTACAATCTGGGGGTTGCGGATGGAGAGTTTAAGGATTATCACTGTAATGGACAACTGAGAAACAGTCGTACCTATGTAAATGGTCTTGTGACTGATAAACAGATTAAAACCTATGACGAAAATGGTCAGGTGGTATTTATTGAAAAGCTGGATGCTAAAGGCAAGGTGACCCACAAGAGCTACCCTGATGAGTTTGGTAAGTGGATAACTCACGAAGGGTAGTTATTGAGTGAAGCCAACAGCTGCAATCGAGTAGCTGAAGCTCATTTCGCAGGGCTTACTAGTGCTAGGTACTTTAGTCAGCTTACCACCAGAGCTGAAGAATATTTCAACGATTTAAAGTTTAATTAATACAGCCCTTACTGGTTTTGTTAGGGTAGCCTGCTGTGGTTATAAAAATTCAAAACCATCGCTCTATTCTTGGTTAAAGCCTCTCATTATTAGTTTTTTTGGCTCATCACAAACCTTCCTATAAATCTGATGCGCATCATGAAAGCTTTTCATTGTGTGATGGTTGTCACGCAAGTTGAAGCTGCCATTGATTTAGATCAATACAATATTTAAACGCTAGTTTAACATGGCGACTCATTGTTATTATCAATACATTAACAGTGAGATAAGAAGAATAATCAGAATATGATGATTTACAAATAGTGAGTTAATTGAAGTGCAATAGAGGTGTATAAAATGGAATATACTCGAAGTGTACGGCGGTGGTTATCTATACTGCTTCCACTCTTAGCAGTGGTTTGCCTATCATGGACGTCAACAGTAAATGCAGAAGCAAAAGCGCTAGTTTTAAAACCCTTCAAACAGTTAAGTGACGAAAGTGCAGAATGCGCGGCCTGTCACAAAGAGAAAAACCCATCAATCTACGCCCAATGGGGGCGTTCAAAGCACTACGGTGCCAATGTCGGTTGCTATGAGTGTCACGCAGCAGATAAAAACGATAAAGATGTGATAGAGCATGAGGGCAGTTTAATCTCGGTTATTGTCTCGCCTAAAGATTGTTCTCAGTGTCATAACCAAGAGGTTGAACAGTTCACTAAGAGCCATCATGCCAAAGCGGGTAAGATTATGGGCTCTCTCGATAACTTCCTCGCTGAAGTTGTTGAAGGGTCAATGACCTTCAATGGCAAGTCACCTGCTGCGGTCAATGGTTGCTGGCAGTGTCATGGCTCAGAGGTGAAAGTTTTGCCTAACGGCGATCTTGATCCTACGACTTGGCCTAACACGGGTATAGGACGAATTAACCCGGATGGATCAATTGGTGCTTGTACAGCCTGTCACCAACGTCATGAGTTCTCTATGACGCAGGCGCGTCGCCCTGAAGCTTGTGGTAAGTGTCACATGGGACCCGATCACCCTCAGAAAGAGGTCTATGAAGAGTCTAAACACGGGATTAACTTCTACGCTAACGTCGATCGTATGAACTTAGACTCATCTAAGTGGATTGTCGGTGAAGACTATGATGCAGCGCCTACTTGTGCGACTTGTCATATGTCTGCAACACGTGAGCAGCCTATCACCCATGATGTTGGTGACAGAATTAGTTGGACCTTAAGACCTGCCGTATCTGAGAAAATCGACGCAAAGGCAATCGCTCAGGGACACAAGGTTAAGAGCTGGCAAGATAGACGTGAGGATATGAAAGAGGTTTGTCAGTCTTGTCATACTAAATCGATGACAGACAGCTTCTATCTACAATTCGACTCTTTGGTTAACCTCTATAACGACAAGTTTGCAAGCCCAGGTAAACGTCTCATGGGGATGCTGAAAGAGGAAAATATGGTCACTGAGACTGCCTTCGATGAAGAGATAGAGTGGACTTGGTTCTTCTTATGGCATCACGAAGGGCGACGTGCTCGTCATGGTGCAGCGATGCAGGCTCCTGACTATGTACAGTGGCACGGTATGTTTGAAGTCGCCGAGCGTTTCTACATCGAGATGGTTCCTCAGTATCTGGAAGTTGTTGAGGTCGCCGAGCACAATGGTAATACTGAGGGCGCAGAGAGGGCTCGTAAGCTTCTTGATGAAATATTATCTCGTCCAGAGCACGCGTGGTTTACCGGCAATGAACCCGATGAGGTGAAAGAAGCCCGTAAAGCTGCCCAGAAAGAGTTTAAAGCTCGCTATCTAAGTGAAAGTAACTAGCAACCGAGCAAGGGGGTGTTAATCACCTCCTTCCTCCCCCAATTGAGGAGACTCTAGTGAATAACAAAGGGGAAAGAACTCGGTGGCAACGGCTTTGGAGCTGGTTAAAGCGACCTTTAGCTTTGGGGATCCCTATCGGAGTGTTTCTAATGGTAATGGGAGCAGCATCGTTTCAAGGAATGATGGTGGCATCAAACCAAAACGCTTTCTGTTTTAGTTGTCACCTGAAGATGGATACGATTGTGCAGGAGTATAAGGCGTCATCCCACTATGGTGATGGGGAAACGATTCCAGCCACCTGCTCAGATTGTCATGTGCCTCATCCTTTTGTCGATAAGATGATCGTCAAGACCATCGCGCTTAAGGATGTATATCATATGATGGTAGGTACCATCACCGAGGAAAATTTTGAAGAACATAGACCCGCTATGGCAGAGAATGTTTGGAAAGATTTCAAGAAGAACGACTCTGCTAACTGTCGCGAATGTCATCAAGGTGAAAACTTTGATTTAGCCAAGCAACCACAAAGGGCGCGACTGAATCATGAAAAGATAGCGGCAAGAGGTGAAACCTGTATTGATTGTCATCAAGGGTTAACCCATAAACGGATCGTTATACGCTAAGTTAGACCGTGAACTGACAAGTTCGCATAGATTCAAAAAAGCTCTTCTCCAGTAAAGGCCGCCTCCCACTTGCGGCCTTTTTATTTTGTTTCACTACACGTCTCGCTATCATCTTGAAAGCTTATTGTTGTTTGCCAAAAATATTTACGCTGTTAATCAAGGTTCAAATCCATTAGGTTAATCGTAATATTACTGATTAGAACGTAGAAAAATAAAGATGGAGAAGAGCAGATGAAATCCGCCGTAGAGCAGTTAGCTCGTTATAAAAGTGTTCACTTAAACCCAAACAATATTAAGACCCACTTTGTGGGAGTCCCACTGATTATCTGGTCATTGTTTGTGATGCTTAACCTTATTCCAGTTCATTTTATAGCGTTGCCAGAGCAGGGGATATCGGTCAATGTTGCAGATGTTTTCGCTGTCGGTGTGCTTATCTACTATGCGATGTTGCATATGAGACTGGCATTGGGAATGCTGCTGTTTATCATGCCGGTGCTCTATACATCAAACCTTGTTGCCCAGCATCAATATGGGTTGTGGATAGCGATAGTCGTATTTGTAGTTGCTTGGGTTATTCAGCTTATTGGTCACCAATATGAGAAGGCCAAACCTGCATTTATCGATGATCTTAACCAGTTATTAATAGGCCCTTTTTTCTTGATGGCAGAGGTTTACTTTATGTTGGGATTTGAAAATGATCTCAATAAACAGATCACGCCGCTGGCGATAACTAAGCGGCGTGAATTGGAAGCGCTGAGGAAAGTGGCGGGATAATCGCAGTCATAATCAGCAAAAAGAAGGCGTTGATGGCGTCTTCTTTCATTTCAGTCTTTCTTGCAGAAGTCTAAAAGATTACGCTGCGAGCCTATTTTGCTTTTGTTGGTGGTAGATAATGCTGTGGCATGACTCTTACCGTTTTAATCATATTATCGGCCACATCAATAACTTCGAGCGGGTAACCATATAAGCGCATTGAAGTATTGGGCTCTGGGATCTCTTCAAGATATTCGAGTACTAGACCATTAATGGTCTTAGGGCCATCGATTGGAAATTGCCAACTCATCTCTTTATTGAGCTCTCGAATGTTGATACTGGCCTCAATCAGATAACTTCCATCCTGTTGTAGGGTGATATCTTCGCTCGGAGTTGTCACCATTGAGGTGGTAAAGTCACCGACAATCTCTTCTAAAATATCTTCAAGTGTCACCAAGCCTTGAATGTCGCCATACTCATCTACCACTAAGCCGATGCGCTCTTTATTATGCTGAAAGTTCGATAGTTGTACATTTAGCGGCGTCGCTTCAGGAATAAAGTACAGCTCTTTTACTGCACGAAGTAGTGATGACTTACTAAATTGCCCTTTAGATTGCAGACGTAGCGCATCACGTAAATGTACAAAACCAACCGCGTCATCGATGGTATCTCGATAAAGTAAAACACGGGTGTGTGGGCTTTGGATCACCTGCTTGTTGATGCTCTTAAAGTCATCGTTAATATTGATGGCATAAAGATCAGAACGCGGGATCATGATGTCATCGACCGTCACCTTTTCAAGATCCATAATCGACAGCAACATCTCTTGGTGACGTTGTGGAATTAAGGCTCCAGCCTCATTCACAACGGTACGTAGTTCTTCTTGGCTTAGGGCATCATCGGCTTTAACAGAACGAATACCGAGTAAGCGTAAGAAGGTCGAGGTAATGAAATTGACAACTTTAACGAAGGGCGATAATACGACTAATAGTACGCGAAGGATTAAGCTAGAGGGGAAAGCGATACGTTCAGGATGGAGGGCTGCAACGGTTTTGGGAGTGACTTCAGCAAATACGAGTACGACAAGCGTTAACACACCGGTCGAGATGGCGACCCCGACGTCACCAAATAAACGAATTCCGATAATGGTGGCGATAGCCGACGCGAGAATATTCACCAGGTTATTACCGATAAGGATAAGCCCTATCAGTCTATCAGGGCGCTCAAGCATTTTTATGGCGCGTTTAGCACCTTTATGGCCACTGTTTGCCAAGTGACGCAGGCGGTAGCGATTGAGCGACATCATGGCGGTTTCTGAGCCTGAAAAGTAGGCTGAGAGTATAATCAAGACGAACAAAGTTGATAAAAGTACGCCAGTGGATATATCGTCCAAACCTTGGAGCTCCGCTGTTGTTTTAAAGATAGAGGCGAATAAAAACTGAATAAAGCGCTATAAATAAAATTAGTAATTACAGAACTTTCAAATAAGTGTCAAGTTTAGCCCACCATTTGAAGGTGGGCTAAATAACAAAATAGCGGCGTTAGTTGAGGATTAACTCTTTGACAACACGGGCGCCAAAGTAAGCCAGTGACAGCAGCACTCCGCCTGTCAATGTGTAAGCTACGGCCGTTCTTATACGGCAACCAACCCAGTATTGCTGAGCTAGCATGGCGATATACACACACCAAGCCATAATAGAGAGTACAGCCTTGTGACCTTTACCTTCTTCAAACATGTCATCGAGGAAGATAAAGCCAGTCGCGAGTGATAAACTGAGTAAAATTACGCCGACAATCACTAAGTGATACAGCTGTTTTTCAACGGTCATCAGTGGTGGCATAGCCGAAGTGAGAACAAACTTCTTACTCTTTAGACGGTTCTGAATAATCGCCAGTTGGATCGCATAAAGCGCAGCAATCATCAGTGCACTGTAAGCCATTAGCGACAATACAACGTGAACCAAGACGTCTGGATGGATCTCGAAATGAATGATGTATTCAGGTGGCACTAACCAAAGCAGCGCTACAGAGATCACCGAGCAAGCATAAACGACAGGTAGAACAACAATCACCTTCAGCCTGAATAACAAGATGGTAAAGCTAAAGGTAATGATCCAGTTAACCAAGGAGATCACGTTGGTTAAGCTGAAGTTTTGACCATCAGTGGTGACAATGGCTTGATATAGCGCCGCAGCGTGCAGCACAACACCAACCGCAGCCACGCCAGCGACTAACTTTCTGTTTGGTCCGTCAACATGAAAAAGGCGACTTGCGACGAGAACCAAAGCAATACTATAAAAAAACATGGCTGAAGCTGAAAAAATGACCATTGAGTATTAACCTATTATTTATGAACCTGATGCTTTAACGCATGCTTTTAATCTGTAAGTAAAGTAGACCAAACTAGTTGCATAGTAGCGTGATTTAATCACTGAACGAGCTAAAGTATCGTGCCCGGTCTCCTTGCTAAAGTCATTTCGATTTTAATCACTGAGTTTGCACGTAACATTACGTGATAGAATAGCATGAGCAAAGGTGATTTGGGCAGTGACCTTGGTTGCAAAAATAGGTCGATTCTTTGCTTTATAACCGATTTTACACAAATTTATGCAATTGGCAGGTCCAGTTGTAAAAGTAACTTGCTTCATTCTGTAGCATAATAGCTGGGCATCGCTATAATACAGCCCCATCAATATTAATTTTAAACGGTAAAGAGCTGGATAATGTTTGAGAACTTAACTGACAGATTGTCACGGACTCTGAAAAATATCAGTGGCCGTGGTCGCTTAACGGAAGAAAACGTTAAGGAAACCTTACGCGAAGTACGCATGGCACTTCTTGAGGCCGATGTTGCCTTGCCTGTGGTTCGTGAATTCGTAAATAGCGTTAAAGAACGCGCTGTTGGACAAGAGGTTTCTAAGAGTCTAAGTCCAGGCCAAGCCTTTATTAAGATCGTTCAAAGCGAACTTGAAAATGCGATGGGCGAAGCGAACGAAGCTTTAGACCTATCGGCTCAGCCGCCAGCTGTTATCATGATGGCAGGTCTGCAAGGTGCGGGTAAAACCACCAGTGTTGCAAAGCTTGCTAAATTCTTGCGTGAACGTGAGAAGAAGTCTGTTCTGGTTGTGTCTGCTGACGTTTATCGTCCTGCGGCGATTAAGCAGCTAGAAACCTTAGCGGCGGAAGTTGAAGTTCAGTTCTTCCCGTCAGACGTGAGCCAAAAGCCAGTTGATATCGCCAAAGCGGCAATTGCTCATGCTAAGCTAAAATTCATTGATGTGGTTATTGTCGATACTGCAGGTCGTCTGCACGTCGATGAAGCCATGATGGATGAAATTAAAGAGCTTCATGCCGTGATTAACCCGGTTGAGACATTGTTTGTGGTTGATGCCATGACAGGTCAAGATGCGGCAAACACAGCAAAGGCCTTTAACGAAGCCTTACCGTTAACGGGTGTGGTACTGACAAAAGTCGATGGTGACGCACGAGGCGGTGCTGCGCTTTCTATCCGCCACATTACCGGTAAGCCAATTAAATTCTTAGGTGTCGGTGAAAAGACTGATGCGTTAGAAGCATTCCACCCAGATCGTGTCGCGTCACGCATCCTTGGTATGGGCGACGTTCTTTCTCTTATTGAAGAGGTTGAGCGTGGTGTAGACCAAGAAAAGGCGATGAAGCTTGCTGCTAAAGTGAAAAAAGGTGGAAACTTTGATTTAGAAGATTTCCGCGAACAGCTGCAGCAGATGAAGAACATGGGCGGCATGATGAACATGATTGAGAAGCTACCAGGTGTGGGTCAATTACCACCTGAAGCACTTGCTCAAGTTCAAGACGGCAAGATGACAGGGCAGATGGAAGCGATTATCAATTCTATGACGGCAGGTGAACGTCAACGCCCTGACATTATTAAAGGTTCGCGTAAGCGCAGAATCGCCATGGGTTCAGGAACACAAATTCAAGATGTGAACCGTTTGCTTAAACAGTTCACTCAAATGCAGAAAATGATGAAGAAAATGTCATCTAAAGGTGGCATGAAAAAGATGATGCGTGGCATGAGTGGTATGTTGCCACCGGGCATGAAAATGCCGGGCCGCTAGGCTATCTTTTAATTCTGCAAAGCTAAATTTACAGACCAGAGTGAAACTCACGCTGGTCTGTAAATCGTTTTAGGCGTAAAAAACGTCGATTACGGTTGCATTCGCTGGTCAGTCAGGTAAAATCTGCCGGCTTTCTATCTGGGGCTCTCCGCGAACACGGAGTTTCAGTTTTTATTTTTGCTTGATAAAAAGCAAATCATTAGAGGATACAAAACGCATGGTTACCATTCGTTTAGCTCGTGGCGGCGCAAAAAAGCGTCCATTTTATAACATCGTTGTAGCTGACAGCCGTAACGCCCGTGACGGTCGTTTCATCGAGCGCGTTGGCTTTTTTAACCCAGTAGCTCGTGGCCAAGAAGAAGCTCTACGCTTAGATCTTGACCGTGTTGAGCATTGGGTTGCTAACGGTGCTGCTACTACTGATCGTGTAGCAAAATTGATCAAAGACGCTCGTAAAGCAGCAGCTTAATAGCGTTAGGGTATAGATTGATGAGTAGTAAACAAGAACCCGTCATCCTTGGGAAATTAGGTTCCAGTTTTGGCATTAAAGGTTGGTTGAAGATCACTACCTATACCGACTCTGTTGAAGGTATCTTTGACTATTCTCCTTGGCTTATTAAAGAACAAGGTGAATGGCGCGAGGTTAAAGTCGCCCAGTGGCGTTTTCAGGGTAAAGCAGTCGTTGCTTGTCTTGAAGGCGTAACAACACGGGATGAGGCTCAAGCGCTTACTAATTGTGAGATTGCTGTGCCTGCTGAGCAGATGCAAGACTTACCAGAAGATGAATTCTACTGGCGAGATCTTATCGGATGCGAAGTGATTAACACCAAAGGCTACAACATGGGTACGGTGCAAGAGATCGTGGAAACAGGATCGAATGACGTACTTCTAGTTAAAGCTAACGCGAAAGATGGCTTTGGCAAAGCGGAACGTATGATTCCCTTTGTTACTGACCAGTTCATCCAAAAGGTGGACTTGGCAGCAAAACAGATTTTAGTGGATTGGGATCCGGACTTCTAAGTCGAGGTACAACATATGTGGTTAGGGGTAGTAACCCTGTTTCCAGAGATGTTTCGTGCCGTAACAGACTTTGGTGTAACGGGTCGTGCAGTTAGCAAAGGGTTGCTAGAGTTGCAAACGTGGAATCCTCGAGATTTCACCCATGATAAACATAAAACAGTGGATGACCGCCCTTATGGTGGTGGCCCTGGAATGTTAATGATGGTGCAGCCTCTACGTGATGCCATCCATGCAGCAAAAGCTGCAGCTGGAAAAGAGGCGAAGGTGATCTACCTTTCTCCTCAAGGCCGTAAGCTGACACAGCAAGGCGTTGAAGAGTTAGCAAAGTCATCCAGTTTGGTTTTAGTGTGTGGACGATACGAAGGTGTCGATGAGCGCATTATTCAAACTGAAGTGGACGAAGAGTGGTCGATAGGAGATTACGTGCTTTCGGGCGGTGAACTTCCAGCGATGACTCTGATCGATTCAGTATCTAGATTGGTTCCTGGCGTGCTAGGAAAACAAGCTTCCGCAGAGCAGGATTCCTTCTCTGATGGATTACTGGATTGCCCCCACTATACGCGTCCTGAAAGTTTGGATGGCCTGGATGTTCCAGCCGTATTGTTAAGTGGTAACCACGAACATATTAGACGCTGGCGTCTACAGCAAAGCCTAGGTAGGACTTTGTTGAGACGACCAGAATTACTTGAAAATCTAGCTCTGACTGGCGAACAAGAAAAGCTTTTAGCCGATTTTGTTGACACCATCAAACAAGATGATTAGTCGAAGCGCAGTTATTACTAGTATGGAGTTTATTTAATGAATAACATCATCAAAATGCTCAACGAAGAGCAAATGAAAACCGACGTACCACAATTTGGTGCCGGTGATACAGTAGTTGTTAAAGTACGTGTTGTAGAAGGCGGAAAAGAGCGTCTACAGGCGTTTGAAGGCGTTGTAATCGCTAAGCGTAACCGCGGCGTTCACTCTGCATTCACAGTACGTAAAATCTCTAATGGTGAAGGTGTTGAGCGTGCGTTCCAGACTCACAGCCCAATCATCTCTAGCATCGAAGTTAAGCGTCGCGGCCGTGTTCGTCGTGCTAAGCTTTACTATCTACGTGATCGTTCAGGTAAGTCTGCACGTATCCGTGAGAAGCTTGCTACTAAGTAATTTAGTACTCGCTATAAAAAAGATGCAGTGTTCGCACGAGAAACCGCCTATATGGCGGTTTTTTGTTGCTTGAATTTCTTCAATAGCAGTCTTCATGTGGCTGAGGCTCTACTGCTTAAATCCACCATTCAAAATTTCTCTATGCTCTGCATATCATTAGAATTGTTCATTTATTGAAAATGTCGCTTGATCTCATTCGTTGTCAAAGGCATAGTATTCTCAAGGTGTAATGGTGTACCGTTACGGTGATACTTTTGGTGGCCTTGCTATATGGTCCACTAAGACTCCAGTTGAGACGTTCTTCAGTGATATAAGACTGTTAGTGCAAAGCGGGTAAGAGATAAATACAGGTGGTAATCATGCAACAAGATACAATTAACAACGTTCATATCAGTTCAGAGCAAATTCTGGTCACTCCAGAGGAGCTAAAGCGCGATCTGCCTTTGTCTAAGCATGCATACCAATATGTTCTTAATGCGCGTAAAACCGTTTCAGATATTGTACATAAACGAGATCACCGCGTACTGGTGATCTCTGGTCCTTGCTCTATTCACGATATTGGCGCCGCTAAAGAGTATGCACTTAAACTCAAGCAGCTGCATGATGAGTTAGGCGATCAATTCTACGTGTTGATGCGAGTCTACTTTGAGAAACCACGCACCACAGTAGGCTGGAAAGGCATGATCAACGACCCCGATATGGATGAGTCATTCGATGTTGATAAGGGTTTAAGACAAGCAAGAGAGCTCATGATCTGGCTAGCGGAGCTTGGGATACCCGTTGCGACAGAGGCACTCGACCCTATTAGCCCACAGTATATGTCTGAGTTAGTCACTTGGTCAGCCATTGGCGCCCGTACGACAGAGTCTCAGACTCACCGTGAAATGGCGTCGGGGCTTTCTATGCCCGTTGGTTTTAAAAATGGCACCGACGGTAAACTTGGTGTTGCAATAAATGCGTTAGAGTCAGCCGCAAGCGGGCACCGCTTTATGGGGATTAATCAACGCGGTCAGGTTGCCCTGCTGCAAACTGCGGGCAACCCCGATGGACATGTGATTTTACGTGGTGGTAAAACGCCTAACTATAACGCTATGAGCGTTGCGGAGTGCGAACAGCAGCTGCACGCGGCAAACCTCAATGCTCGATTGATTGTGGATTGCAGTCACGGTAACTCGTCAAAAGATCATAATAAACAAAAGCCTGTGTGCGAGGATGTATTTAACCAAATAGCAGTAGGCAATCAATCAATTATTGGTGTTATGCTAGAAAGCCACCTTAATGCGGGTAAGCAAAGTAGTGACTTGCCTATGGAGGAGTTAGCGTACGGTGTATCGGTAACAGATGCCTGTATTGATTGGGCAACAACGGAATCATTATTACGTACCGGTGCCAGCGACTTAGCGTCGGTACTACCAACAAGGTTTGATATGCTGAAAGTAGCAAACGGCTGATGGAAGAAAGATTGATGAATGAGAAGACCACTGCAGAGCTTGAGAACCTGAGAGGTTTGATTGACGGTGTCGATCAGCAGTTGCTGCATTTACTGAGAAAACGTTTAGATCTTGTGGCGCAAGTTGGTGCGGTAAAACATGGTGCGGGCCTACCAATCTATGCTCCCCAGCGCGAGGCCAATATGCTGGCTAAGCGGCGAGAAGAAGCTAAGGCAATGAATGTGGCGCCGCAGCTCATTGAAGATATCCTGCGTCGCTTGATGCGAGAGTCTTACCTTAATGAGAAGGATGTCGGCTTTAAGCAGGTGAAAGCCGACTTAGGCCATGTCGTTATCGTGGGCGGTGAGGGTAAGCTTGGTGGCTTGTTTTCACAGATGTTGACGCTTTCAGGTTATGAGGTCAGATCGCTTGATAAAGATGATTGGCTTAATAGTGAGGCTATCTTCGCTGGCGCAGGACTAGTGATCGTAACTGTACCCATCAATATCACTTGTGATCTGATAGCACAAAAACTGACGAACTTACCTGCAAACTGTATTTTGGCGGACCTGACGTCGATTAAGACTGCGCCTGTCGAGGCAATGCTGGCGGCACACAGTGGTCCTGTGCTGGGACTACACCCGATGTTTGGCCCCGATGTAGGCAGCCTTGCAAAGCAAGTCGTGGTCGTGTGTCATGGCCGCGATAGCGAGGCCTATCAATGGCTGATTGAACAGATCCAGATCTGGGGCGCACGTATTGTAGAAACTGAGTCCACTAAGCATGATAAAGCGATGCAGCTGGTACAGGCGATGCGACACTTCTCTTCTTTTGTTTATGGCTTAAACCTTTACAAAGAGGAAGCGGATATTGAGTCTCTGTTGCAGTTTAGCTCGCCAATCTACCGTTTAGAACTGGCGATGGTTGGCCGTTTGTTTGCACAAAGTCCTGAGCTTTATGCCGATATTATTTTTGCCCAAGAAGAGAGTTTAGTCGCCATTAGTGATTATTTGGATAACTACTCTCAAGCACTGTCGCTCCTCAAGTCGGGAGATCGCGATGGCTTTGTCGCTCAGTTTGAAGAGGTGTCTCGCTGGTTTGGTGACTTTGCGCCACAGTTCCAAAGAGAGAGCCGTGCGATGTTGCAATCCGTTAATGATATGAAAACCGGCTAGTGTGTTGAACCGCCGAAACGATATCGACAAAAAGGGAGCTTAGGCTCCTTTTTAGTACCCAAAACCGAGTGGTTTAGTGTGTTTTAGTCGGGGTGAATGTTTTAAGTTGCTATTTTGAATGGTTATTTTTCTCCTGCAGCAACTAATTTAATATTACCTAAATAAATTAATTAGTCACTGCTTAAGGTGATCTCTTTCATGTTTTTTCCCATTTTACGTAAAAAAACCTTTTGCAATTCCTCAAGAAGCGTAGACTATACTTAAAACATGTAAATAATATGCATGATTATAATATAGGAGTTAGTGCTGTGTTTTGTATTCAATGTGAGCAAACAATTAGAACACCTGCAGGTAATGGCTGTAGTTACACTCAAGGTATGTGCGGTAAGTCTTCTGATACTTCAGACTTACAAGATCTTCTAATCTATATTCTTCAAGGTGTGTCGTCTTATGCCGCCTTGGCTCGTGAAGTCGGCATTATCGACCATGAGATTGATACGTTTGTGCCGAAAGCCTTTTTCGCTACATTAACTAACGTTAACTTCGATGATGACCGTATCATCGCCTATACCACTCAGGCTGAAACCTTCCGTAATCGTTTAAAATCAGCATACGAAGCTAAGTGTGCTGAGCTTAATATTGAAGCTAAGCCAATGAGCGCACCTATGCAGCTTGTATTGGGCGCCACTAAACCTGAAATGCTAACTCAGGCACTTCAAGCTGTACCAAACCGCGGTAAAGATGAGGTTCATGAAGATATCATGGGTCTGCGCTTGCTTTGCTTGTATGGTCTAAAGGGCGCGGCAGCATACATGGAGCACGCTCGCGTACTGGATCAAACTAGCGATGAAGTTGCCGGTGAATTTCATGAGATCATGGCGTTCCTAGGTGAAGACTCTGTTGATGCAGACAAGCTATTTAATACGGCTATGCAGATTGGTCAGCTTAACTACCGCGTGATGGCGATGCTTGATGAAGGTGAAACTCACGCCTTTGGTCACCCAGAGCCAACACAGGTTAACACTAAGTCTGTAAAAGGTAAGGCTATCTTGGTGTCAGGTCATGACATGAAAGATCTTGAGCTTATTCTTGAGCAAACAGAAGGTAAGGGCATCAACGTTTACACCCATGGTGAAATGTTGCCTGCACTCGCTTACCCTGAGCTTAAGAAATATCCACACTTAGTGGGTAACTACGGTAGCGCATGGCAGAACCAGCAGAAAGAATTTGCGACATTCCCTGGCGCGGTCGTAATGACTTCGAACTGTATCATCGACCCTAATGTCGGTGACTACTCAGACCGTATCTTCACTCGTAGCATCGTAGGCTGGCCTGGTGTGACTCACCTAATCGGTGACGACTTTAGTGAAGTGATTGCTAAAGCAGAATCTTTAGAAGGCTTTATCTATGATGAGATCCCCCATCTAATCACCATAGGTTTTGCTCGTAACGCGCTGATGGCAGCGGCACCTACCGTAATCGAAAATGTTAAGAGCGGTGCAATCAAGCATTTCTTCTTGGTAGGTGGTTGTGATGGCGATAAGCAAGAGCGTGGTTATTTCACCGATATTACGACTCAAGCGCCTGCAGATTCAGTGATTCTGACATTAGGTTGTGGTAAGTATAAGTTCAACAAACTTGAGTTTGGTGACATCAACGGTATTCCACGTCTGTTGGATATTGGTCAATGTAATGACTCTTACTCAGCAATTCAGTTAGCTATCGCACTATCAGAAGCTTTTGAATGTGATATCAATGAATTACCACTTACCTTAGTGCTTTCTTGGTTTGAGCAAAAAGCGATTGTGGTACTGCTAACGCTATTGTCATTGGGTGTGAAGAACATTATGACGGGCCCAACGGCACCAGCATTCCTAACTCCTAACCTTGCTAAAGTGCTAGAAGAGAAATTTGGTCTTCGCAATACGACAACGGTAGAAGCAGATCTTAATCGCATTCTTAATGTTGCATAATTGCAATCAGTTTAGCTGAACAGTAAGTTTAAAATGGCCGCCACTGAGTGGCCATTTTTCTCTTACAAATTGAATCATTAGGTGAAGAGTTATCATGGTAATCAATAAGCAAGCTTCTACAGTGGAGTCGTTTTCTGCAGAGCAGTGGCAGTCAGGTGAGCATCAACTCGTTTGTGTCGAAAAGTGGAACGAGACTCATGATGTTATCAGTTTTCGCTTTCGTGGGACGACCCCAGTTAAGTTTCACTTTAAACCTGGGCAGTTTCTAACCCTCTTACTAGAGATCGATGGAGAGAAAATCGCTCGCAGCTACACCATTAGCTCATCGCCATCTCGTCCATATTCCATCGTGCTGACCATTAAGCGTATAGAAGGTGGCAAGGTATCAAATTACTTGGCCGATAATCTCGCAGTCGGTCATATGGTACGGGCTCTTGGACCTGAAGGGGTATTTAATCTACTTGATATTCAGGCTGATAAGTACCTATTTTTGAGTGCGGGTTGCGGCATCACACCGATGTACTCCATGTCTCGTTGGTTAACCGACACCGAAATTGGCGCTGACATTAGTTTTCTGCACAGTGCAAAATCGAGTGAAGATCTGATTTTTAAAGACTCATTAGCGCAGATGGCACAGCGCAATGCTCAGTTTAATCTTAACTATATCTTAGAGCAGCTAACCTGTGAGGCTGACGTCCATATTGATAGCCGAGCAGGGCGGTTAACTGCCGAAAAACTCGAGCGTTTAGTGCCGGACTTTAGGAGCCGAACTGTATTTGTCTGTGGTCCTGAGCCTTATATGCAAGCGGTAAAAGCGCTACTTGAGTCGTTAGAGTTCGATATGACGCAGTTCCACCAAGAAAGCTTCGGCTCATTTAAAGGTGATATGGGCGAGCTTGCTGCGGCGAAAGACGATAGTGCTAAGGCATCTGGTTTTATGCTCAATATCGGAGAACGACGCCGAGCCTTATCTGCTGAGCAAACGGTATTAGATGGTATCGAAGCGGAAGGATTACCGATTATTGCTGCATGTCGCTCGGGTGTGTGTGGAGCATGCAAGTGTAAAGTCATTGAGGGTGATATCGAGTCTACCAGCCAGATGGCACTGACACCCGATGAAGTAGCCCAAGGTTATGTGCTCGCTTGCTCAACTAGGTTAAAGTCAGATGTGACTCTAGAGCTGTAGCTATACAAGCTAAGCTATAAGATAAAAATCTGAAATAATTCAGGAATGAAAGTTGCGTAACTCATCATGAGAAAGTAAGGTTAAAGACAGGCCATGATGGATTTGTGCCTGTCTCTAATCTCTTTATGGAGTGGCGTATGGCATCGACATTACATTCTCAATCGTTAGCACTGGAAGACAAAAGTCTTGCGCACCTGTTGTATGCGCTTATGGCCTGTTTTCCTATCATGCTAGTGCCTGCCGCTTTAAGCCTACTGATCAATCTTTATCAACCTCAGCAAAACCGAAATAGTGTGCTAGCCGTTCATTTACGTTGGCAGCGCTGGTCAATTATGGGGATGTTTCTGCTGATGACGACTGGATACCTAGCGACCCAAGTATGGTTAAGTGCTGCACTTTATATTCTTGCTGCTGTGTGGTTTAGTGGCAGGATCATCAAGGGGTGGCTCAGCTTAATTGAAGGTCGCAATATTTAACCTCTCCAATCGTCTCTCTTTTTCCTTACCGAGAACTACTTGTGACCAGTTACGAAATCCTTTGTCTACTATCTGCACTTTCTCTTGTTATTTCGCTTATTTCATCACGATTACACCGCTGGCAGCAAACCGTCACTATTACTGCACTGGCATTGTGTTTGAGCCTCGTTATTTTAGTTGCAGGTAAAATTTTCGGTATAAAAATTTATTCAACCTTAGTGACTGATTTAGAACAACTTGATTTTAATGCTCTGCTGCTTAACGGCATGCTGGGCTTCTTACTGTTTGCTGGCACGTTGCAGATTAAGCTAAATATATTAAAAAAACAGAAGTGGGAAATTTTTATACTGGCTTTTGTTGGCACACTGATATCAACATTTATTGTCGGTGGTCTGCTATATCTAGTCGCTTCTGTTATAGGTTTACCTTTAAATTTTAGTCATTGCCTACTATTTGGCGCACTGATTTCACCAACGGATCCGATTGCAGTACTGGCAATTATTAAACAGCTTGGTGCGCCGGAAGATATTGCAACTCAGGTTGAGGGCGAATCGCTCTTCAATGACGGTATTGGTTTGGTGATTTTTATCACTGTTTCGCAAGTGGCATTTTCAACTGAGCCGTTAACATTTATAGATGTGAGTAAGCTGTTTATTAGAGAAGCGTTGGGAGGTTTACTTTACGGTGCTGTATTAGCCGCCATATTACATGGCATGTTACGTTTTTCCGAAGAGCGGACTCAGTATTTACTGATGACATTATTGGTGCCGAGTGCTGGCTACATCGGAGCCGATTTGCTGGGAGTATCTGGGCCATTAGCCATGGTCGCAGCAGGAATTATCATAGGTAATCTGAGTGTGCCTAAGCTGCTAAAGGAAGAAGATCAAGGCCACCTAGAGAGCTTCTGGTTATTGATTGAGTCATTCTTTAATTCGTTATTGTTCCTGCTGTTAGGCTTGCTATTGCTACTCATTCATTTCGATGTTGAGCTGTGGTGGTTTATGCTTCTTGCCGTCCCGATAGTGTTGATAGGGCGAGCTATCAGCATTTACCTGCCTTATTTAGGTTTTAGGCGTTTTAGGCATTATAACTCCTATGCGGAAAAGATCTTGATTTGGGGAGGGCTCAGAGGTGGACTCGCACTTGCGATGGCGATGAGTTTACCTACTGGTTTGATGATTATGAGTGACAGTAATATTGATCTGCGGGAGCTCTTAATGGTGATGACTTACGCGGTGGTGGTTTTTTCTATTTTAGTCCAAGGGACGACGATTCCAAGTTTGATTGATAAGAGTAACGCTGAGCAAGCTGCTCAGCGTAAATCTTAATATCAGAAGGAGAACCAGTTTCCCGTTGAATGATCACATATTTAATGTGATTGGTATAAACTGCTCAAAATCTTATTAATTAGTTCTGCTGTGTCAGCTTTTGATGCATGCTCAATCGCGCTCAAATTCACCATGACACCATCGCCTTTCAGCTGTCTTATCGCCCTAACGAATGTGGGCATTTGCTCGGACTCAATCGCATAGCTTGGATTGACTAAAATAGGTAAGTGACTTAGGGCTTTTAACTCAACCAATGCAGCCAGATCCAGTGATGGTTTACCTGAGTTATTAAGGGTTGTGACGCCCGATTCACACAAGATAAGCTGTTGGTTACCTTGGCCTAAAATTATTTCTGCGGCATTGAGTAGATCATCGACGCTAGCCATTGTATTACGCTCTACGATAACAGGAACGAGTAGAGAGCCAAGTTGGATTAAAATGGCCTGGTTATACATTAGGTTGCCCGATAGCATTACTACATCCGCAAACTGAGTTGCCATAGTTAAGTCAGTTTCATGTTCGATTACCAAGACACAAACTAAATTAAACTGAGCGAGAGCGTGCTTAAATTTATCGATAGAGTTAATCACATCGCTTTGTTGGCTTAACCCTTGAATAGCAACGGCTTGGAAACCAGCCTCTTTAAGCTCCTTTGCCATCTGTTCAAACTGCAGAAGATCAATGGGGAGTTGCATCTGGGCAAGGGCTCCGATATTTCCATTGCCAAGATCCAGTTGGCCGCAAACGACTTGTGTTGCTTCACTCTTATATTGCTTACTAAAGCGTTGCTGCTTATTACTGGTTGTTGCTGCAACAGCGGTCGACTTAGAGGTGTTAGGCTCAATCATCAACTGGCTATTACTGAGTTGAGTCGGTTTTACCGTTTCGCAAGGGTAACAACCGAGCACTTTAATAAAGCGAGTGGTGCGTTCCAGTTCTTTTAGCGCTGCTTGCATCGGCTCGCTTGAGAGGTTTGCATCGATATCTAAATAGAACATCTCCTCCCAAGGAGTACCTGGGATCGGACGGGATTCGAGTTTACTCATATTAAGGTTACGGGCCTTTAATACGAGTAAGGCCTCAACCAATGCTCCAGGCTTCTGCCCTGTAGCCATGATCAGCGTGCATTTTGCTGGAAGCTGTGAAGGTACTTCAACGGCCTTTCGTGCAACGACGATAAAGCGGCTTTGATTAACCTTTTGATTAGCGAGATCCGTTTCAATCGCTTCTAATTGATACAAGGCGCCACCTTCGGCACTACCGATAGCCGCGACACTGCTATCGTTTGCGTTACAGACTTTCTCCATCGCTTCGGCACTACTTGAGCAATATTCTAGTTTGAACTCGCTGCGCTGACTCAAATAGCGGCTACATTGGCTAATGGGTTGTGGATGGGCGTAAACTGTTTTTATATCGGCAATATTGCTGCCGCTATTAGCCAGCAAGCAGTGGCCGACCTCAATGGTGGTTTCTCCAACGATAGCAAGGCTGGTGTGCTGTAGTACGTCATAAACCTCGTTAATAGAGCCCGAGGAAGTATTTTCAATCGGAAGGAATCCATAATCGGCGTGGCCAGACTCAACGGCCTGTACTATCTCATCGAAGCTTTGGCAGCCTAAATCCTGCATCTCGACCTGGCGTCTATTGCAATAGCGGCTAGCTGCTAGATACGAATAAGAGCCTCTAGCGCCAAGGTAGGCGATGCAGTATTGCTGCTGTTGAGTTTCAGGGTTAGCGCGCCCATGTAAATAAGCTTGTTGATTAAGTACAGAGTCTTCGATGATGCTTTGATAGAGTGAGATGACATAGTGGGCATCTAAGCCTTGTTCACGCCCCTGTTTTACCAAGCGTGATAGTAGCTCTTTTTCGCGGATAGTATCGCGAATAGGCCTCACATCGACCTCTTTGCTACGTGCTACATCTAAGCTTAATTCTCTGCGCTTTGCTAGCAGAGCCAGCAGTTCATTATCGAGACTCGTGATCTGCTCTCGAGTGTGATTTAAGGGTTGTGGTTTGCTCATCTTCGCCTCTAACTCTTCTATTGCGCTTAGTATTAATACCTTAGTGATAAGCATGCTAACGTATGCTCATCTTAGCCGATATAAAAAAGCCTCCCATGTGGGAGGCTTTGGAATTTTTACTTTCGTTTTTACACCGAAATTCCGCCTCCGAGGGTGGGGGGCATAAAAAAGAAAGTAAAAAAAGCAGTATGGATTTTATTCATTGAATTAAAACTAAAGCGGGGCGGCTTGAGTGTCAATCAAAACTTAGCTTATTTGAAATTTTTGCATTAAAAAGCGCACCCGAAGATGCGCTTTGCGTGTAAATTTAACAATAATATCAAGCTGCGTATTCCTCCTCTAAGTTGTCATCAAAGTCGTCATCAATGGCATCATCTTCTACTTTAAGTGTTGCGTGACGTTGACTTTCAGGTTTATGAGTCAGGCGGTTTAGCTGTTTTTCCAGCTTTTGTCCCATTGCATTAATTGCTGCATAGAGGTCGTCGTGTTTCGCCTGGGCAAATAACTTGGCATTTGGAATGCCTACAGAAGCTTCAATTTTAAAACCTTGCTTCTCCTGCTCAATAATAATGTGTGGATTAATTAGCTGCACATCGTGTCTTGCTAATTTATCAAGTCTGGTTTCAATGCGTTCGCGGATAGATTCAGTAACTTCAAAGTGTTTGCTAGTAATCTTTATCATATGTCGAACCTTTTGTTGTTTCCATGTATTCAGACTACCAATATTAGATAGGAAAGTCGTGATCTAAATCACGTTTTGTGGGCTATTTGAAACTGTTCGCTTTTTATTTGATCACTTAGACAAATATAGACAATAACTGACCAAATTTCCTTGTAAACACCGAAAAAGCAGGTCATATTGGATTGGATAAGTCGTCCCTTATTTAGTGTTTCTAGCAAAAATTCTAGTGTAAATAACTCGATAGCCCTCCTGTCATTCCCCGTTTATAATGGCCTCTTTGAATAAATTAATTTTCAAGAGTGACCGAACATGGAACAAAATCTGGTCAAAGTTAAAGTGTGGGATATTCCGACTCGTCTTTTCCATTGGGGCATGCTGTGCTTACTCGGAGGATTGTGGTGGACTGCAGATGCCGGTGAGATGGAATGGCACCAACTCTTGGCTTATATGCTGATGGTGTTTATTGTCGTCAGGATCATCTGGGGTCTAGTCGGTAGCGATACGGCACGCTTTAGTCACTTTGTACGCTCACCAAAAACCGTTATTAACTACCTTGGTAGGGCCCGGCGCGAAGGGATTTCATCATCAATAGGCCATAATCCTGTTGGCGGATATATGGTGGTAGCCCTTATCACATTGGTCAGTGTTCAGCTTACTACAGGGTTATTCGCCACCGATGAGATCTTCACAGAAGGCCCACTCTATTCAGCGGTTAGCTCTGATACCGCAGGCTGGCTAACTTGGCTACATAAGAAGAACTTTGATCTTATTTTACTCTTAGCTGTTGTGCATGTATTTGCTGTCGGTGTGCATATGATTAAAGGCGATAAGATCCTAGGTGCTATGTTTAGTGGCTATAAGAAGTTACCTGAATCTAAGTTGGGTGGGACTAACCCTAATCAGCTTCAATTTGCTTCTGTATTTAAGGCGCTTGTTTTAACCGTGATAATCGGGGCGATGGTGCTAAATTACTTGATGCTACCAGTTATCGACATGCTGTAGTTTATCGAAGATAAAATTAAGCCTGTCTGATGACAGGCTTAATCTGATTTAACTAATCAAAATATTAGTCTTTTTTATAAGCATCGTGGCAGCTTTTACAACTCTTGCCTGTGTTACCAAAGGCTTTCTTCATCTCTTTCTTATCACCACTTTTTGCTGCCAAAGCGAGTATCGCAGCATTCTCTTGAAAGGTCTTCATTTTGGCATCGAAGTCAGCTTTATCACTCCAAATTTTAGCTAGCGCTTCGGTGTCACCTTTATCAGAACCTGCAACAAAGCCTTCAACTGGAAGCTTTGATAAGGCGGCTACATTTTCTGCTCGCATAGCAAAAATTTCAGCGTTGAATTCTTTTTTTCCTTTAAGCATTGCCCCCATATCACCAAAGTTATGAGCAATCATGCTAAATGCAGATTGGCGGTAATCGATTGCGTCATCGGCTTCTTTAAAGTTATTTGCATATACACTAGTGGCTAGGGTCGCAGTTGCTGTTAGCGCGATAAGGCTCATCTTTGCTGTTATTTTCATGGTTATTCTCACGTTTTTATTGTGTTATGTGAACTGTGTTTGCCTATTGTATATATTTTTACCTTACCGACTGCAATCGTTTTTCACAATAGTTACTCTTCGTTACAAATGAGTTTTATTTAGCAAAAACTAATAATTTATAACAAGTGCATGGTGCGGCGCATTCTTGATACAATGCGCGTAATGACGCACTAGTACGTGATGATAGTTGTAAATAGGAGATAAAATGCGAGCAGAATGGGGTTCCGTTTTAGAGAAAGTCTTATCGCATCAAGCGCATGACGATTTGATCGTATTGTTTGAGTTGTTACTCACAGAGGAGGAGCGTAGTGCCGTGGCGGGGCGATTAAAGGTTTTTCAAACACTATTACAAGGCGAAATGAGTCAGCGCCAAATCGCTCAAGAATACCAAATAAGTATCGCCACCATTACTCGCTGCTCTAATTATCTTAAGCATATGAGTTTGCAGCAAAGAGACAATATTCAGCGGTTAATTTTATAGACGTCCAACAGCTTGGCTCAACTAGGATTGTTACTGCCTGTAGTCGCTATCTGCTATCGATTATGGGTGTTACCGATATCTTCTAGTCGTTGCAAAGTGACGGTTTTATGTTTGCGGTTCATTGTGCGCCTCGCAAAGATATAGAGCGCATAACTTACTAGCGCAATACTAAACACAGGCGCCAGTTTTGAGTCGAGTTTGAGTAGTAATAACGCGGTTAGTAGGTACAGGTATGGGGTGTGCTCGTAGATAAAGGTGGGCAGTTTGCCCTTTCTTCTACGTTTCTTAGAGTCAGTACGGCGATAACAAGAGCGCAGCACATCGACACGACTCCCTAATAGAAATAGTAGTGCAGCGAAGAGTTGGGCATAAGTTTGCTCCAGCAGCATCAAGCTAATGCTACCTAGAGCTATATAAGTGTAGGGCAGGGCTTCATAAACGGGTCTTGATAACATTTGCAGTTCCTTTGCAAAAAGGTTTTTCTGAGCAATTCCATTGTTCAATTTAAATAGTGTAGACCATAAAAAAGCCCGCTTCATTTAAATCAGTGAAGTGGGCTCAAATTCATTCTAAAGAACTAGAAGGATTTAGTGTCTGCAGCCACAGCCGCCGTTACCGTCACAGCCTTCTTTAGCTTCTTTGGTCTCATCGTCACTGCAGCATCCGCCTTCGTGTCCGTGATCGTGTCCGCCGCCACAACATCCGCCTTCATGAGAATGTTCATGTCCGCCGCATCCGCCGCCGTGAGCGTGAATATGGCCGTGTGCAATCTCTTCTTCAGTTGCTTCACGAACGTCAAGTACTTCCACATGGAATACTAATGACTGACCCGCAAGCGGGTGGTTGCCGTCAACAATGACTACGTCGTCCTTAACTTCAGTAACCTGTACTGGACGCTGACCCATTTCTGTCTCTGCAATAAAGCGCATACCAGGAACGATGTCTTCGATGTCGCCAAATGCTGACAATGGGACTTCTTGGCGAAGCCCGTCATGGTATGGGCCGTAGCCTTGCTCAGCATCAACAGTTACATCAAGGATGTCACCCTGTGCTTTGCCTTCAAGCGCAGCTTCTAAACCTGGGATCATGTTTTCTGCACCATGCAGATAGATCATTGGCTCGCCTTCAAAAGAACTTTCTACAAGCTGGCCTTTCGCATCTGATAATCGGTAATTGATGCTAACAGCACATTTTTCGGTGATTTTCATATTGGCTCCAATCGGAAATTTGCGCGCATTCTAGCCTGCTTTAACGTTATTTGCGATAGAATGAATGCACTTCTGCTACCTAAGCCACATCTTTACACTTTAAAATTAGTACTCACTTAAGCATGTTTGAGGAGATACAGAGTTAATTTTCATATCGAGAGCAAATTTATTCATACGATAGGTTTTATGTAAGTTTATAGTCCCTTTCCGCAGAACTATTGAGAATATTATGTTTGAGTCAATTTAGAATTAAGTCACTATTTTTAAGCAGTTCTGTTATTTCTAGCTTTAGGGGGCTGGGCTATCCTTTTGATTATTATTATATTACTTCGTCTACTAATTTTAGTTTACGTAAGCGTAACTCAATAATTACCTCGTTAATTTTTCAGTAAACATAAATTGATCGTTATTTATGACTCATTTACTACTTTATTTATCTAATAGGCTTAATTATAACAATATAGTTGAGTTTAGGGGTTGACATGCGTTGCTAAAAAAAGCAATTCTGTTGGTACACAAATCAATCCAGTTGGATAGAAACTAATTTATATGTTTAGCCACGTTTTAATGAACACCACCATTATTACAACCACCACGATTACCAACGTGGGGGCGGGCTAAGCACAACCTGATATAAGTAAAATATCAAGCCCGCTCCCCCAAAAGGAGCGGGCTTTTTTGTTTCTTAGGTGGCGCGGCACAAGGAGATTTTGATGAAAGTAATGAAATTTGGTGGAACCTCGCTTGCTAATTGGCAGCGTTTTAAAGGCGCTGCGGAGATTATCCGTCAGTCTGCTAATTCACAAGCTACAGCCGTAGTATTATCAGCCCCTGCCACCGTTACCAACGGCTTGATTGAGATGGTTGATGTTGCAGTAAAAGGGGGGGACTACTGTGCCGTGCTAGCCAAGGTAGAACAGGTTTTTAAAGACCTTTATGCAGCAGCGGCGGTTAGCTTAAGTACAGAACAAAATATTTTGCTTAATGAGAAGCTACAGCAGCAGCTAACTTTTTGGCAGAGTAAGCTTGACGGAATGAGCTTACTTGGCGAGTGCCCTGAAAGTGTTGAAGCACAGGTTTTGGTCGGTGGGGAGAAGCTGTCATCGGCGTTAATGGTTGAAGTGATGAAGTCTTTTAACCATAGTGCGGATTTATTAGTGCCCGAGTCTTTACTCGTTGGTTATGGCCCACGTCTTGAGTCTGCAGTCGATATTGAAGCAAGTAAACTTCGCTTCAATGCTCTAGATTTATCTGTGGCAAAAGTATGGGTGATGCCAGGGTTTACAGCGGGTGACAGTGAAGGCAAGGTGGTCACACTCGGACGTAATGGCTCTGATTATTCTGCGGCAGTATTATCAGCTTGTATCGGCGCAAGCTGTTGTGAGATCTGGACCGATGTTGATGGTGTCTATAATACCGATCCGCGAGTGGTTGCAGATGCCAAACTTTTGTCTCAGCTTAGTTATCAAGAGGCGATGGAGGTATCTTACTTTGGTGCAAAGGTGTTACATCCTAAGACTGTAGCGCCTATCGCGCAGTACCATATTCCGTGTTATATCCGTAATACCTTCAATCCAGAAGCCGTGGGCACATTGGTGTCAGATCAGCCCGATGAAACAGGGCTCAATGTCAAAGCCATTTCTAATCTAGACTCGCAAACGATGTTTGATGTATCAGGCCCTGGCATGAAAGGCATGGTCGGTATGGCGAGTCGTACACTTGGCGCTATTTCTCGCTCTGGTGTGTCGGTGTCCTTGATCACTCAAAGTTCCTCTGAATACAGCATCAGTTTCTGTGTCGCTACTGAAGACGCAATTAAAGCCAAGTTTGCCCTAGAGCAAGAGTTTGAACTTGAGCTTAAAAGCGACATTCTAGAGCCGATTGAGATGCGTCATGACTTAGCAATTGTCTCACTTATTGGCGATGGTATGCGCACCCACAAAGGTGTGGCCGCCAAATTCTTCCAGGCGTTAGCTCAGGCGACAGTAAATATCGTGGCTATCGCCCAGGGCTCATCTGAGCGTTCGATCTCTGCGGTGGTAGAGCAGCGCAAGACTAAGCATGCTATCGCTGCCTGTCATCAATCTTTCTTTGATGTGCAGCATTACCTAGATGTATTTCTTGTCGGCTGCGGTAATGTGGGCGCCGGTTTACTTGAGCAGATAAAGCTGCAGCGTAGCATGTTAAAAGAGCAACATATTGCTATCCGAGTCTGCGGGATCGTTAATTCGAAAAAAATGTTACTCGATGCACAAGGTATCGACTTAGCCAACTGGCAGGGCGTATTAGCCGATTGTGAGCAAGAGGCGGATCTCGATGCTATGTTGGTATGGGCGAAGGAGCAGCAGCTACTCAACCCTGTGCTGGTGGACTGCACCTCGAGTGAATTGGTATCGAATAAATACCTAGATGTTATGAATGCAGGGCTTCATGTTGTTACGCCAAATAAGAAGGCTAACACTCGCGATATGGCGTATTACCAAGATTTAAGACAAACAGCGCTTAAGCAGCGTCGTCAGTTCCTGTATGAGACAACCGTTGGTGCGGGTCTGCCTGTTATCGATAACCTAAAAAAACTACTATTTGCTGGTGATAAGTTGCTGCGCTTTAATGGCATTTTATCGGGCAGTTTGTCTTACATTTTCGGCATGCTTGATGAAGGCATGACTCTGTCCCAAGCAACATCAATCGCCAGAGATAAATGCTTTACCGAGCCCGATCCTCGTGATGATTTAAGTGGTATGGACGTGGCTCGTAAAGTGCTTATTCTTGCAAGGGAAGTGGGCATGGAGCTTGAGCTTAGCGATATCCATGTTGAATCTGTATTACCTGATTCATTCGATGCCTCTGGCGACGTTAATGCCTTTATGGCTAAACTGCCGTCGTTAGATGCAGAGGTTGCCCTGCGAGTTGAAGCCGCTAAAGGACAAGGTAAAGTGCTGCGCTATGTTGGGCAGATTGATGATGAAGGCTGTAAGGTTAAAATAGTCGAAGTCGGTGCCAATGATCCGCTATACAGCGTTAAAGGGGGAGAGAATGCCCTCGCATTTTATAGCCGCTATTACCAGCCTATCCCATTTGTACTTCGAGGATATGGTGCGGGTACCGATGTTACTGCTGCGGGCGCATTTGCCGATATTTTACGTACACTAAATTGGACTCGTGAGGTGGGGGTATGAGTGTAACCATTTATGCCCCAGCATCGATGGGCAACGTAGGCGTGGGTTTTGACCTACTGGGGGCGGCGTTAGCCCCTATTGATGGCAGTTTGCTTGGCGATAGGGTTAAGGTTGAATCTGCTGAGCAGGGACTTTCACTCATTCTTGAAGGCCATTGGGCAAGTAAGTTACCGCAAAATGAGCAAGAGAATATTGTCTATCAATGTGCAGCGTTTTTCCTCTGCCATCTAGGTAAAGACACAGGGCTTAAATTAACGTTAGAGAAGAACTTGCCTGTAGGCAGCGGACTTGGCTCGAGTGCCAGCTCGGTTGTAGCCGCGCTAATGGCATTAAATGAATTTTTTGAGCAGCCATTTAACGAGCAAGAACTGCTGCGCTTAATGGGGGAGTTCGAAGGCAAGATCAGTGGCTCAATACATTATGATAATGTTGCCCCTTGTTACTTAGGCGGAATGCAATTGATGCTCGATACGCCTAAGACTGTTTGTGAAGCGATCCCTGAGTTTAAGCAATGGTATTGGGTGGTGGCTTACCCTGGTATTTCGCTATCAACCTCAAGAATGCGCCAATTGATGCCCAATGAATTCGATAAGCAGACGACGATCGATTTTGGTCGCTACTTAAGTGCCTTTGTACACGCATCCTATAAGCAAGATGCAGATCTAGCTATTTCGGTATTAAAGGATGTGTTGGCCGAGCCATATCGCGCGCCTGAAATCCCTAATTATCAAAATGCTAAAACGGCTTTAGCCGAGTTAGGTATGTTCACGACAGGGATTTCAGGTAGTGGTCCGACCCTGTTTAGCATTACCGATGATCTTGATGTGGCTAAGCAAGCACAGCAATGGCTGGACGCGAACTATGTTGAGCCTAGTAAAGGCTTCTCTCATATCTGCAGAATCGATAGCCAAGGGGCTCGTAGAGTCGACTAAGCGTCTTAACTAGACCCAATGAACAGAATTTTAAGGAAGTCATTATGGAGTTATATAACCTAAAGCACCCGTCACAGGTGGTGAGCTTTACTGAAGCGGTCAAGTTAGGCCTTGGAAAGGACAGAGGTCTATTTTTCCCAAAACAGATCCCACAGTTGCAAGATGTCGATAGCTTATTGGCGCTGCCATTTGTAGAGAGAAGTAAGAAAGTCATTGGTGCTTGGTTGGCCTCTGAGCTTGGCCAAGATACTGTTGATAGATTGGTAGAGCGTGCCTTTAACTTTGAGCTGCCATTAGTGAAGGCTGATAGCAATCTGTATAGTTTGGAGTTGTTTCATGGTCCAACGCTTGCGTTTAAAGATTTTGGCGCCCGCTTTATGGCCCAGTGTTTAAATGAACTAGCTAAATCAGAAAAGATTAACATTCTCACAGCCACCTCTGGCGACACTGGGGCTGCGGTAGCAGATGCATTCTATGGCTTAGATAATATTAATGTGGTGGTGCTGTATCCAAAAGGCAAAATCAGCGTACTACAGGAGAAGATGTTTACCACATTAGGAAACAATATCCATACGGTTGCGGTAGAGTCAGACTTTGATGCGTGCCAAACTTTGGTAAAGCAATCATTTGAAGATCTCGATATTAGGGAGGGTTTGCATCTTAACTCGGCAAACTCAATTAATATCAGCCGTTTGCTTGCTCAAATTTGCTATTACTTCGAAGCGGTTGCACAGTTTAAGCAACATAATGAAAGCGATCCCGTGATTGCCGTACCCAGTGGTAACTTTGGTAACCTAACGGCTGGCTTATTTGCTAAAGCCATGGGGCTACCTATCAAGCGATTTATTGCTGCCACAAACAGTAATGATACCGTACCTCGCTATTTAGATAGTGGCAAATGGCAGCCAGAAACCACCGTCGCGACGATGTCCAATGCGATGGATGTGGCCGAGCCGAGTAACTGGCCACGTGTCGAAGCGATTGTAGAGGTTATGGATTGGTCTTTGGAGGATATTGTTGGCTTGGGGATCACTGAGACGCAAACAGCGGCTTCGGTGCAAGCGCTGAATAGCGCTGGGTACCTTTCAGAGCCTCACGCTGCCATTGCTGCTTTGGCACTTAAGCAAACTATGTCTGCAGATGAGAAGGGAATATTCTTAGCAACGGCTCATCCGGCTAAATTTAATGAGGTTGTGGAAGAGATCCTCAATATTGAGCTAGCCTTACCTGAGCCATTAGCTCGTGTCGTCCCGAAAGCTATTTGGTCTGCAGAGTTACCAGCAGATTTTGCGCTGTTAAAACAACATCTTTTCAAGGTGTTGCTAGATTAACTGGGCTGGTTAAATAGGATAAAACATAAATGTTACTTAAATAAGGAAGCTGTTAAGGCTTCCTTTTTTTGTTGATAAATTGTGGGTAGCAATTTAAATATGCAGCTGTGTTTCAAATTGTTTTTTCACCTATTTAATTGTTATCTGTTTTTTTTAACAGTTGAAACCAAGTGTGACAGCTAAAGCTGATGCGGTGCGATCTGTATCACTATTTTTAATGGCAAATTTTTATATCGTGCGCCGCAGTTTTTAAATTGGAGTCGGTATTGTGTTTCGTTTTGTCATAGCTATTTTATGCGTTAGCCTTTTAAGTGGTTGTGCGAGTGAAGAGTTTGAACTTTATCATCGGATCAACGAAGCTTATGACTTTGAAGTAACCCACTGTGACAGTTTTGCCATGGTGACTGGAATTGGACGGGGCGATAATGCACTCGCTGACGCAAGATTGAGCGCCATTAAGCAAGGTGAAGAGCTTAAAGGCACCCATATCGTATGGTTGCAATCAGACTTAGGCGAGCCTACCAAAGTGGTTGCAGTGATCTACAAATGTTTAATGTAGCAAATTAGGAATTAAGATCACTGCTTAGCGAGAAAACGTAACCAGTTAATCTCTTCCTGCCAGATCTCTGGGCGTATCGTTTCTAAAATAAGTGGGATCCCTTTAATCACATCTAGCTTCATCAAGCTAGCAAACGCTTGCTGACCTATTTCACCTTGCCCTAAGGATTCATGGCGGTCGACTCTACTATTAAGCGCTGTTTTACTGTCATTCAAATGCATGGCTTTCAGGTATTGATTACCCACGACCTTATCGAAAAGATCAAAGGTTTGCTTGCAAGCCTCTTGGGTGCGAATATCATAACCTGCTGCAAACAGGTGACAAGTATCGATACAGACGCCAACCCTAGACTTATCTTCCACACCATTGATGATCTGCGCTAACTGTTCGAATGAGTGCCCAAGATTGGAACCTTGGCCTGCGGTATTTTCGATTACAGCGGTCACGCCAGATGAACGTTCTAAGGCTAAGTTTATCGATTCACTAATTTTTGCTAAGCAGTCATCGATAGGTATTTTTCTTAGGTGACTACCAGGGTGAAAGTTCAATAAACTAAGGCCTATCTGTTCGCAGCGTTGCATTTCGTCATAGAAGGCCTGACGAGATTTTTCTAACAGCTCATCATCTGGGTGACCCAAATTAATCAAGTAACTATCGTGAGGCAAAATGGATTCGAGGCTGATATTAGCGTCGTGACAATGCTGCTTGAATAGTAATATTTGCTTCTCTTCGAGGTCATTCGCCTGCCAGCGACGTTGGTTTTTGGTAAACAGAGCAAAAGCATTCGCGCCAATCGCTGCGGCATTTAGTGGAGCATTGGCGATACCGCCAGCGGCGCTAACATGGGCGCCAATAAGGTGTGAAGCTTGCATCTGGATCTGTTCCGTTATTGATTTCTATTTTTGGTATTATGCCACGGTAGCGTAAAAGTGGTTTAGATCACTCTGTGAATATTTATTTTCAGAGTGCTCGACACCCACAAGTCTTTGTTAGTTAATCTAAAGTTAGTTGATCTTTATCATTAGTCTTGTTGTAATTCACTTGTTATATTGGGTGTTCTTTATACGATTTACTAATATTAACGGTAGTGGTGGAATTAGGATGGAGAAGACTATGCTGGCGAGACTCATGCACGATCATAAGCATATTGCTATTTTACTTAAGGTCTTAAAGAATAAATACACTAAGCTGTCCGCCGGTGAAGCGATAAACTATAACCTAGTGCGAGATATAGTGGAGTATATGCAGAGTTATGCAGAGCATAGCCATCATCCGTTAGAAGAGGTCATTTCAGAGTTTTATTGGAATAAGCTTGGTCGAGCACATATCAATGAAAAGCTGACTTCTGAGCATCAGAAGTTAGGCGAGGCCTCCGCGTCTCTAATGGCGACATTAAACCTCATTTTGAATGATACCGTGGTATCGAAAGAGCAGTTAGTTGCCGATCTAGAAAGTTATGTGCGGATGCAGCAAGCGCATATGGAATTTGAGGAGTCGACGGTATTTCCGAAATGGAAGGAGGTCATTACCGATGATGACTGGCACGTGGTCGCGGCCATGTGTAATGCTCGCTTAATTGATGACCCTCTGTTTAGTGATAGTGATAAGGTTCTGTTTGAAGAGCTTAGAGAGTACTTGAACACCGCAGAATAACGATTTTGTCGAACCTGTGGTATTTTGTTGTTCGAGTAAAATTAAAGAAGAGCGCTTTAAGCGCTCTTCTATTTGGTTTTACATCAGGAGGGTATCAAGCTCGCCACTGAAATTATTATCTATCTCTTGAAGTTCTTTAAGTAAACGGTGCTTTTCCTTTAGAGCTTCAATTTCACGCCACTTCCGCTTTTTATTGGAGCTTCTTGAGCGGCTTGGCTTCTCAACTACACTATCTAGCGCACTACCATAATCGAGTCGATTCATGGCAACCTCCTGTTTTTTTATTTTGTCTTCAATTTAATAGCATGATTTTTGCTCACCTTGCAATCAAAATGTTTCAGGAATGTTAAATTGGACGAATGTTTAATGTTTTAGTATGAGAGGAGGTGAGATAAATATGGTCTTTTTTTTAAGCTATATGGAATGCTTGGCTGTAAAAAACAAAAAAGCCAGTAGAAACTGGCTTTTTTATAGCTTGAGTACGAGCTTAGATATTTCCTTGCCTAAACAGGTTAATCAAACCATTACTAGAAGTGTCGAGCTCATCGGCATCTTTACTTGCCGTGAGGCGATCGAGAACATCGTTGCCTAGTTGCTTACCAAGCTCGACTCCCCACTGATCAAATGAGTTAATCTGCCAAATAGCACCTTGAACAAATGTTCTGTGTTCATATAGAGCAATTAATGCACCTAACGTTGAAGGAGTAAGCTTATCCATTAAGATGGTATTGCTCGGCTTATTACCCGGCATCACCTTATGTTTAGCGATAAGTTGCTTCTGCTCATCGTTAAGGCTACTAGAGCTTAACTCTGCTAATGCTTCTTCATAGGTTCTACCTTGCATCAATGCTTGGGTTTGACCAAAGCAGTTTGAAGCAAGTTGAACATGATGCTCACCCACCGGGTTGTGGCTGTTGAGTGGCATAATGAAGTCGGCTGGAATGAGTGCCGTTCCTTGATGCAATAGCTGGTGGTATGCGTGTTGACCGTTAGTTCCTTCGCCGCCCCAAATTACAGGTCCAGTGCTGTAATCAACATCGGTACCATTTAGGGTGACAGACTTACCGTTACTCTCCATATCTAGCTGCTGAAAGTAAGCTGGCAGGCCTCTTAGGTAATGATCATAAGTTAACACTACATGAGACTGAGCATTGAAAAAATTACCATACCATAGTGAGAATAAGCCCATAATAACGGGCATATTGTCTTCTAATGGAGTATTGGCAAAGTGTTCATCCATCTCATGAGCACCGGCTAATAACTCGCGAAAGTTATCCATACCGATTAGCAGAGCGATAGGTAATCCAATTGCAGACCAAAGTGAATAGCGACCACCGACCCAGTCCCACATAGGGAAGATGTTATCGGCATCGATACCAAACTCCGTTGCCTTAGCGACATTTGAGCTCACAGCGACAAAGTGCTTAGCAACATCAGATTGTGATGCACCTTGTCCTAAAAACCACGCTTTAGCGGTAAGCGTATTGGTTAACGTTTCTTGAGTACCAAAAGATTTAGAAGACATCACAAACAAGGTGGTTTGCGGGTCTAGGCCTTTTAGTTTTTCAGTGATAGAGGTTCCATCAACATTTGCCACAAAATGGCAATTTAGCTCACCCGTCCAATATGGACGCAATGCTTGAGAAACGATTTTAGGCCCTAAGAAAGAGCCGCCAATACCGATACTGACGACGTCAGTAATGGCTTTACCTGTGTAGCCTTTCCAGCTTCCGGATGTAAGCGACTCGACGAACTCACTCATTTTTGCCAGTGTTTGCTGAACCTCGGCGACAATATTATTGCCATCGACAATAATAACTTTGTCTGCTGGTGCACGAAGAGCCGTGTGTAGTACCGCTCTTTGTTCTGTGTTGTTGATTGCTTCTCCAGCAAACATCGCCTTAATTTTTGATTCAAGCTGAGTGTCTTTCGCCAGCTTAAATAAAAGAGACATCGTCTCTTGTGAGGCGCGGTTTTTAGAGTAATCTAGAAACAATCCACAGGCCTGAGTCGACATGTCATTAAAACGCTGAGGTTCTGTGCTAAATAGCTCGCGCATATGGGAAAGCGTTTTACTGTGCTTTTCTAATGCTTGCCAAGTGGCTTGTTGAGTGAGTTCAGTCATTTTTTTGTCCTATTGATTAAGACGAAAGTTTGTTTTTTAGCATAACTTCAAGCTTACCTTGGTCGATAGCGAAGTTGCGAATACCTTCAGCAAGCTTTTCAACTGCCATTGCGTCTTCGTTAAATTCCCAGCGGAACTGCGCTTCAGTCATTTCAGCTTCGGGTGCAACAACTTCAGTTGCTGGCAGTAGCTTTTGTACAATAGGAGTCGTGCTGTTTTGTAGCTCTTCAAGTAGAGCTGGGCCAATGGTTAGTCTGTCACAACCAGCAAGCTCGATAATTTCGCCTGTGTTTCTGAAGCTTGCGCCCATTACAACAGTATTAAAGCCATGACGCTTATAGTAGTTATAGATGCTTGTTACCGAGACGACACCTGGATCTTCAGTCGCTGAGAATTCAAGACCAGTATCTTTCTTATACCAATCTAGGATACGGCCAACGAATGGAGAAATAAGGTAAGCACCTGCTTCTGCACATGCACGTGCCTGAGCAAAGCTAAATAGTAGCGTTAGGTTACAGTTAATGCCTTCTTGCTCAAGTTGCTTGGCGGCGCAAATGCCTTCCCATGTTGACGCTAGCTTAATAAGGATACGAGACTTGTCGATACCTGCAGCTTGATAAAGATTGATAAGTTTATGCGCTTTTGTGATTGATGCCTCTTTATCAAATGATAAACGCGCATCAACTTCTGTAGAAATACGACCAGGAACAATTTTTAAGATCTCAAGACCGATATTAACCGCAAGTTTATCCCCAGCATCTTCAACCTGCTGCGCTAGGTCGTCACTTTGGCTTTTAGCCCAATCGATAGCGTTTTCGATTAATGCACTGTACTCAGGAATTTCTGATGCTTTTAAAATAAGAGAGGGGTTAGTCGTTGCATCTTCTGGCTGGTAACGCTTTATGGCTTCAATATCGCCAGTATCGGCAACAATGGTCGTGAAAGGTTTAAGTTGTTCTAATGTGTTGGCCATATGTATTACATCCTTACTCTAGGAACAGCATCTATTGGACAATTAATTTAGCAGCTATTAAAAGCCATTTGAATGAACTTTCCAACTATATATGAAAAAAAATTACACAAAAGTTGCTAAAAATCATTTAAATTGACTGTTTTAGTAATCTAAGTACGAAAACTTGCTAATAATTGGGGCTCGTTAAAAGTTTGATCAAGAAGTATAGCGTTTTTATAAACCCATCATATTAAAAAAGCCCACGGTTGTGATAGCCGTGAGCTTTTGGTAAAGAGCATAATTTTATTTAAGCACTGGAGTGACAGATAGATCTGTTACATGGGCTTCGATACGTCGGTTTACGGCGTTAGCTTCTGCGGAACTTCCTTCCATTAGCGGCCTTGTTATACCGTAACCTTTTGAGGACACTCTGCCCGGCGCTATATCATATTCATTGATGAGAATTTCGGCAACAGATGCTGCACGTCGCTCAGAGAGATCCATATTATAATCAGCTTTACCCGTATTAGAGGCGAAACCAGAAATGGTTACTTCTGCATTAGGGTGCTGCTTCATATATGTAGCAAGCTCCCGAATGGCACCATATGAAGACTTTTCTACTTCAGCTGAGTTGTTAGCAAATTTTGCTTCAATATCAAGCTGGCTCTCTACTTCTAAGAAAATCGGACAGCCGTATGCATCAACCTTATAGGTAGTTGGTGTATTCGGGCACTGATCTAAGTCATCTGTCACGCCGTCGTTATCAGAGTCTACAACTATGATTGCGGCGACGACCGGAACAGGCTTAGCCTTATTACCAAAACGATAGCTTAGCTCAAGACCCCAATAGTTACTTTCCATCTCAAGGGTTTTCCACTTGTCCTCGTCTAGGTTTTCATAACGACGGTATTTAGCCTGAATTTTTAAGTTATCAGTAATGTTATAACCGATACCCGCGCCAAAGTAAGGAGCCACACCGCTGTCGCTGTAGTATTCACTGCCATAGTTCTTGTTATTTGAAATGAGATAGTTGAAAGCACCGGCTTCAGCTGACAGGCTCCAATTACCTGCAAAGGGCCAAAAAGCCACTAGACCAAGGTTCATGCCTTTAGCTCCCACATCATTGAGCTTGTTTGAATAGTCGACCCATTCTGCTCGCCCTAGGTCTCGATAGCCTAGCTCTGCGCCGAAATAATCATTAAACAGGTAACCTGCGAATACATCCCATGCATAGGGATCGTCTTTACCACAGCTTTTCATGGTTTTTTGATCGCAATTAGGTTCGTAGTTGTTGATGCCGACCCCACCACCTACATACCAGGGGCTCATACCGTCAGCCGCGCTAGCAGCAAAAGGTAACATCGAAGTAAGCAGAACTGCTTTTAGTGTGTTGTTCATCATTTATAGTCCTTATGTTTTATTTATAAAACGTCTCCGCCTGCTTACTATTATTCTAAGCAGTACTAGCACTTATCACGGAGTTCCTTTATGTTTTAGCTAGCTGACACTATTATCAACTGCAAATGCGATATTTTCCACTCCAATTGTGAAATATCATAGAGAACTAAAGTTGCATAAAAAAAGGGCGCTTTAAAAGCGCCCTTTGATTGATTGAAAATTACAACTCAAAATAGATAAAGAGTTAACGTGTCCAAACCCAGTTTTCGATGCTTTCAGGATCAACACCGTTGGCCTTGATGTAATTTCTATGGTCGACTAAGCGTTGCAGCATGTCGGTGGTGATAGCCACGTGTTGAGACTCGTCAATCACGCTGCTCTGGAAGAGCTTGTATGCCATATCAATGACTAGATGGTAACGTGATGTGCCATTACGAACGCCCATATCAAATGGAGTTGTTGTTGAGCCTTCCTCTTCATAGCCTTTAATTCTGAAGCGCTTGCTACCTTTATAATCAAACACTAGTTTCTTAATCGTGTTTGGATAACCGTGATAATTGAATACTACACCTTTATCTGCCGTGAATACTTCATCCATCAACCAAGGCTTAGCTTGGAACTCTAAGCTACCTAAACCACTACTTGTGAGTTCTGTAACACTGACAAAGCGAATGCGTACACGTGGTAGCAGCTCACGAATAAGCACCAGTGCAGCCATCGCCTCTTGAGTGACATAATCACCACAACCGACAAGTACCACATCTGGGTTTTCATCTGATGCGAAATCCCAAACCATGACACCATCTTTTGCTTGTTGACGAGCCTCATCGAGTGTTAGCCACTGTGGTAGATCTTTCTTACCCGCCACTAAGATGTTGAGCTTGTCGCGATCGGCATAAGCGCGCTCAGTATAAACTAAGGTGCTGTTACCATCTGCAGGAAGGTAAGCTGAGATAATCTTCGGGTGTTTCTCAAGCATCGCACCCAAGAAAGAGGGGTTTTGATGTGAATAACCGTTGTGATCTTGGCGCTCAAGTAGTGAGGATAAAACTACGTTACAAGCAGGAACAGGCTTACGGAAATGTACGCCTTGGCTCGCATATACATATTTACAGTATTGGTCGGCCATTGAAGAAACAACTTGTGAGAACGCCTCATAAGTTGGGAACATGGCATGGCGACCCGTTACTGTGTAGCCGTGTAACATACCGAATAATAGGTTTTCTGATAGCAACTCGATGACTCGACCGTCACGAGACATATCTTCATCCCAGCTTTCGATAGGCCACTGCCATGCACGGCTCGTCTCTTCAAATACGGCTTGTAGTTGATTTGAATAGGTTTCATCTGGACAGAAAATACGTAAGTTACGCTGATCGCGGTTAAGCTTAAATGCATCACGCATCCATTCGCCCATCTTATACATAGATAAGCCGCGATGGCCGCGAGGGGTTTCAGGACCATAGGCAAGCTTTTCTAGATCAGGTTTAGCGAGTGCGCGAACCACTTCACCACCATAACTTAAATGCTGGCGACCACAGGTTAGTTCTTTTGGTGGTAGAAGGGACTGAATATCTTCGTCGAAGATCAGCTCGCCTTTTTCATTGATACTATAAAGCTCATTAAACTTGTAGCTCGCAAGCCAAGTATTTAGTGCATCGAGGTGACCTTTGTTGCTAGCACATTTGTTGACGATAACCTGGTGGGATTCACAGTTACCTTCTAATTTCTTACCATCAAACTCGGCAGTACCCGTCCAGCCTTTAGCGGTACGCATTAAGATCACTGGCCAGCGTGGCTTAACGATATCTTCACCTGCACGAGCGCGGGTTTGGATGTCATTGATCATTTCGTATGACTTATCCATTGCGGCAGCCATCTGAAGATAAACGTCTTCTTCTAATTGATCATCAACAATAATGGGATGGTAACCTAGACCTCTAAATTCAAGATCGAGTTCTTCATGGCTCATACGACCCATACGAGTCGGACCCGAAATCTTATAACCGTTGATATGAACAATAGGTAAAACAGCACCATTATTCTTTGCAGACACTAAACGGTTCGCATACCAAGAGGCAGCTAGTGGGCCGGTTTCTGACTCACCGTCACCGATAAGGCAAGCGGCAATCAGATCTGGATTATCTAAAACAGCGCCCCAAGCAACAGAAAGTGAATAGCCTAGTTCACCACCTTCAAGGATTTGGCCTGGCGCTTCAGGGTTCGCATGCGAAGGGTAACCATAAGCGGCAGAGAACTTCTGGCAGATATCGGTGATCCCGTCTTCATTATATGGAATGGTATCGGGGTAGAAGTGGCTTAAGGAGCCTTCCATAAACAAGTTTGCTTGAACAGCTGGAAAGCCATGGCCGGGGCCAACTAAATAAACGAATGAGCGGTTGTGCTTGGTGATGAGCCTGTTAACGTTAGCGTAGACAAAATTGATACCTGGGCACGTTCCCCAGTGACCAAGTAGCCTAGGCTTAATATCGGAGTGTTCAAGTGCGCGTTTATGCAGCACGTTTTTCTTTAAATAAATTTGTGATGTCGCCAGAAAGTTAGTTGCTCGAACAAATTTCTTAAGTGCGACAATTTCTTGCTGATGTGCCATAAATAACCCCATTTACGTAATCATAAAGTTAAACAAATTTTATATAACTCACTATATTTGTAATTTTATTACAAAAACGTGTGCAATATCTGATTTATTGAAAGAGTTTTGTACAATTTAATGTAGTTAACTTGCATGTGGCTGGCGTGTTAATTTGGTTAAATTTTTTGGTGTTGTTCTGGTGCAGGTGTGATGTAGATGTCGGCTAAATGAGAAACTGTGATCTGCATCGCTCGGGATTGAAGCAATGCTATGCTATTTTGCTGCGCGGAATACAGCAGGCGTGATGTAATTTTTTCACGTTAAGACAATTTGAAAATAAAAACTGCTGTTATTTAAATACCTTAGGAAGGATAAAAACAGGATAAACTAATCTAGCGTTCGTCTTGCTCGATTCTGTTTGTCATGGGGATTGAAATTATATGATAGAAACAACGATTAACTTTCTCAATGCGCTGCTTTGGGGAAAGCTTTTAGTATATGGTCTGGTCGGTGCCGGACTGTATTTTACGATTCGACTGGCATTTATACAGCTCACTCATTTTAAGCATTCTGGTGAAATTATGCTTAAAAGCCGACAAGGTGGAGGCCAAAGCGGTCTTTCATCTTTTCAAGTTTTCTGTACTAGCATGGCTGCGCGCGTTGGTGCCGGTAATATGGCTGGTGTGGCCGTTGCAATTACTGCGGCAGGTCCTGGTGCCGTATTCTGGATGTGGCTTATTGCTATACTCGGTATGGCTACCGCTATGGTTGAATCGACGTTGGCACAGGTTTATAAAGTGCGCGATGAAGACGGCCAGTATCGTGGTGGCCCCTCTTATTATATGGAGAAGGGACTTGGTCAACGTTGGATGGGGATCCTATTCTCAATCTTCCTGATCATTGCGTTTGGCTTAGTGTTCAATGCTGTTCAAGCCAATACCATTACCGGTGCGATGACTCAGGTCTTCGGCTTTGACCCTACTTATGTCGGTATCGGCATAGTGATTGTTAGCGCGTTTGTCATCATGGGCGGCCTAAATAAGGTGGCCAAGGTCTCTGAAATCGTTGTTCCGATTATGGCTTTAGCCTATATCTTGATCGCATTTGTTGTTGTGGCAATGAACTTCGAGAAGCTACCAGATGTATTTATGCTGGTGATTAAGAGTGCCTTCGGTCTGCAGGAAGCTGTGGCTGGTGGTGTGGCTTATACTATCGCTCAGGCTATGCAAGCAGGTATTGCTCGTGGTCTATTCTCTAACGAAGCGGGTATGGGTAGTGCTGCTAACGTTGCAGCGAGTGCTTCACCAAACCCAAACCATCCAGCATCGCAAGGCTTTGTACAGATGATGGGTGTGTTTGTTGATACCATCGTTATCTGTACTGCGACTGCTGCCATCATTTTGTTAGCGGGCGACGTAGGCTCAGACAGTGATGGCATCAAACTTACAATTGATGCTCTTACACAGCATGTTGGTCCATGGGGCGGTGGGTTCGTTGCATTAGCGATTTTACTATTCTGCTTTACTTCAATTATTGCCAATTACTCTTACGCTGAAACCAACGTAATGTATTTATCGGGTAATAGTAAGAAAGCACTACCAATATTTAGAGTCTGTGTTTTAGGTATGGTGATGTTTGGTGCTGTCGCAAAAATTGGCCTAGTGTGGAACTTAGCCGATGTGTCTATGGGTCTAATGGCGACGGTGAACATTATCGCCTTACTGCTATTGTCTGGTTTAGCGATTCGAGTGATTAACGATTATCGTCAACAGCTGAAAAGCGGCGAGACGCCAACGTTTGACGCTAGCAAGTTCCCAGAGCTATCTAATTTAGAAGGCGGAATTTGGACGAGCAAAACTGTTGAAGAGGAAGCCAAGGCTCAAGCTAAGGCCGTAGCGAAAGCTGAAGCCGCTAATGCTTAATCTATAAGTTTTATCAGTACAATCTAAAAAACCACGCTGTTTAAGCGTGGTTTTTTTGTTTTTGTTCAGTATCATTAGCTTAATTATTTATCTTTAAAGGCCTCATGTATGCTGATCTTAGTCTCTCCTGCAAAAACGTTAGATTTTGACAATCCTCCAGGCTGCGAAAGCTACTCAATGCCGACGTTACTCGATCAAAGTAAACAGCTTATTGAGGTGTGTCGCACGCTTACCCCAACAGATATTGCGACTTTAATGAAAGTAAGCGATAAAATTGCAGGGCTAAACGTGGCAAGATTTAGCTCTTGGCAAAAAGATTTTACCCCTGAGAACGCTAAGCAAGCAGTGTTTGCGTTTCGTGGCGATGTATATACAGGTCTTGATGCCGATACACTGTCAGAGGCAAGCTTACAAAAAGCTCAGAAGCAACTAAGGATCTTATCGGGTTTATATGGTTTGCTTAAGCCATTAGATTTGATGCAGGCGTATCGATTAGAGATGGGGACCCGACTCGCTAATGATCGTGGCACGAATCTGTATCAATTCTGGGGGGATATCATCACCGATGAAATCAATAAGACCACAGAGGAGCAGGGCGATGAATTCATCATTAACTTAGCGTCGAATGAGTATTTTAAAGCCGTGAAACCTAAGCAACTCAATGCGCAGGTGATCACCCCAATCTTTAAAGACTGTAAGAATGGCCAATATAAAGTTATCAGTTTCTTTGCCAAAAAGGCGAGAGGCATGATGGTGCGTTATATTTTGGATAACCATGTCGACTCGCTAGAGGCATTAATCAAGTTTGATACGGCGGGTTACTACTACAGTGAAAAAGACTCGACAGTTAATGAGCCAGTATTCCTGCGTGAAGCGCAATAGTCGTTAGGCGCATGGGGATAATCGAAGTAATCGGTACCATCTGGCCTGTGGATGCCACTGATATACCTTTAGGTGGCTATATGGATACATCAAGACCGCCGGAGACTGCGTTACAGCCTATAACTACCTCATTAGCTACCATTGACTGAATTAGCTTAATAAGTTGTTTATATCCTTACTCACAGGCTCTAAAGTCGATTTGATAGATACGACCAGTGCCAAAGTCAGATTATGATGACGACAATGCCTTTTGGTGCCGCTTCAACGTTTTTAAGCTATCAAAGCGGATGATATTAGCTTCGATCCCCTCTAAATGTCGCAATGCAGCCTCCTAAGGCTGTTATCACGAGTGGTTGTGGAAATGGAACTTATAGAAGCCTTTGCTTCAGCACTGTGCCACATGAGGACTTGTATCGCTTCTTTATAGACTTTATCAAAGCCTTGCCTCGTCAGTTTAACCTTTGCCCACTGAACAATAATAAGATCTCGTTCACTACCTGCTAGCCGAGAGTCTAGCTCAACGGTTAGAGATTCAACTCGCTCGTAAGTAAGAGTCGCTAAGGGCTTTTGTTGTAAATCAGTGGAAACGGCCTCGTCTCTATTATTTTTTGTGTGCTGGCAACCAATTAAGTTAAGAGGAATTAATCCTCAAAGCATATTGAGATACTTGTTTTTCATAAGTTTTTTTGTTTTTTACTATGTATATCCCACTTTTTAAAACAATCTAGCAAAAAGTGTGCTTTATGTCCCGACTATATCTGTAAGGCAACGCTATATTAGGGCGTCGGTTTGTTTTAGGAGAAATGGCTCGTAATGAATATAGAATTAATGCAGCAACGAGCAGACCATGCCGTTGTATTGTTGAAAGCGTTAGCCAATGAACGTCGTTTATTTATCTTGTGTTATCTTCTTAATGAAGGCGAGATGTGTGTTGGTGAAATGAATAAGAAGTTGGGGTTAAGCCAATCGGCTCTGTCTCAGCACTTAGCTTGGTTACGTAAAGATAATTTAGTCGAAACACGCAAAGAAGCTCAAACGGTTTACTATTCGTTAAAGAGTGAAGAAGTTGCAGAGATCATTAAATTACTGAATAACATCTATTGTGAAAGCTTAAAGACTGTTGCTTAGTCAATCTAAAGTCAGTTGTTAGCAAGTTAAAGTTTAATTTGTTACGGTTGGTTTTTATTGACTCTACAAAAGCTATATAATGGATGACTAATGGAGAGGCTTGCCTCTCTATTTTTTTGTCTGAATTTTGCTAATGTGAACTGTTGGTGTGTACTGGAAATTGCAGATATAAAAAAACCGGCCAAGGCCGGTTTTTTTCATTTGCTTTAAAGCTAAAGATTAAGCAACAAGTGCTTTGATTTTAGCATTTAAGCGTGACTTATAACGAGCAGCCTTATTCTTGTGAATAAGACCTTTAGTCGCCATACGGTCAACAATTGGTTGTGCTACAGCGAAAGCAGCAGTAGCTGTCGCGTGGTCACCTGCATTAATTGCAGCGATTACTTTTTTAACGTAAGTACGTAGCATTGAGCTACGGCTAGCGTTGTGCTGGCGACGCTTTTCAGATTGAAGCGCGCGCTTCTTTGCAGACTTGCTATTAGCCAAGGTGCAACTCCTAAAACTGGGTTTGGTATTTTTAAGGTCGAGGAATATGCCTTATTTTTGTCACTTTGTCAATGACAATGATTGAATCAATCTGATTAACTCAAAATAATCCAACCTACTTGGCTATCTTCAACCTAACTCGTGTAATATGTGGCGCAATTCTAGCAGGTATTGCTATGAGACAATAGAGCTAATACCAATTTTTACGTGATATTAGCGAAAGTTATTTAGCTCTGTAGCAGGGGTGGGGGGCGTTTTGAGCAGAAAGTTAGTTAAGTCAGGCATCATTGTTAGTGCCATGACGTTGATTTCCCGTGTTTTAGGTTTGGTTCGAGATGTTGTTATTGCGAACCTTATGGGAGCAGGAAGTAGTGCGGACGTGTTTTTTTTCGCCAACAAGATCCCCAATTTTTTAAGGCGCCTATTTGCCGAGGGCGCTTTTGCACAAGCATTTGTGCCCGTATTGACAGAATACCAAGAGAAAAATAGTAGCGAAGAAATTAAGGATTTAATCGCAAAAGTTGCCGGAACGTTAGGTGTACTTGTTAGTATCGTGACCTTAGTCGGTGTTATTGCTTCACCAGTCTTAGCGGCCCTGTTTGGCGGGGGCTGGTTTTTAGCTTGGGTCAATGACGAGCCCAATGGGGCAAAGTTTGAACTAGCCTCGTTAATGTTAAAGATTACCTTTCCCTATTTATGGTTTATCACATTTACTGCGTTAGCGGGTTCGATATTAAATACTCGTGGGCGCTTTGCTGTGTCGGCATTTACGCCCGTATTTCTAAACATCGCCATTATCGCTGCGGCTATTTTTCTAGCTCCCAATATGCAACAGCCTGAAATCGGTTTGGCATGTGGTGTATTTTTAGGTGGCTTAATCCAGTTCTTGTTTCAAATTCCTTTTCTTATTAAAGAGAACGCGTTGGTGAAACCTCGTTGGGGATGGAGTCATCCAGGGGTAACCAAAATACGCACCTTAATGATCCCTGCACTTTTTGGTGTTTCAGTGTCACAAATTAACCTGTTGCTCGACACTTTTATCGCTAGCTTCTTAATGACGGGCTCAATAAGTTGGCTGTACTACTCCGATAGACTGCTGGAGTTTCCGTTAGGTTTATTTGGCATTGCCATTGCGACCGTTATCTTGCCGGCTTTATCTAAGCGACATGTCAATGCCGAAAGTGATGAGTTTGCAAAAACCATGGATTGGGGAGTCAAAGCGATAATATTGCTCGGATTGCCAGCAATGTGTGGCCTTATTATGCTAGCTAAGCCGATGTTGATGGTACTATTTATGCGCGGAGCGTTTAGTTATGAAGATGTTGAAATGGCATCTTATAGTTTAATGGCCTACGGCAGTGGTTTATTGAGCTTTATGTTGATTAAAATTTTGGCACCGGGTTATTACTCGCGCCAAGATACTAGGACGCCGGTACGCTATGGCATTATCGCGATGGTGAGTAATATGGTGTTTAACCTTATTTTTGCCATCCCATTCGGTTATGTCGGTTTAGCTATCGCCACCTCAATGTCGGCGATGCTCAACGCGTGTTTATTGTACCGCGGACTGCATAAAGCTAATGTTTATCGTGCTAATAAGGCGACGCTGGTATTTTTTGCTAAATCAGCCGTTGCCGCAGCGGTGATGTTGCTTGTGTTATTCCAATTTGACCCGACAATACCGCAATGGCTTGACTTATCTTTTATAGAGCGTAGTTATACCTTAGTTAAGTTGATTGTATTTGCAGCAATCGCTTACTTTATTTGCTTAGTTTGCCTCGGAATTCGTCCTTGGAAGATGAAAGCTGCTGTTTGAGTGCTGATTATAAAGCCTAGCTGGTATATAATCCGCCCATTTACTCTCATGTGTCGTGTAAGATAATGGAATTAATCCGCGGTATTCATAATATTTTGCCGAAACATCGAGGTTGCGTATTAAGCATAGGCAACTTCGATGGTGTTCACCGTGGTCATGCGGAAGTGATTAATCGGCTCGTGAAAAAAGCAAAACATTTAGGTTTGCCTGCTGTTGTAATGACTTTTGAACCACAGCCACGAGAGTTGTTTCAGGGTGAGAATGCGCCAGCTCGTTTGAGTTTGCTACGAGACAAGATAGTCTTGCTCGATGAGTTAAAGATCGATCGCTTATTATGTGTAAACTTTAATAATAAGTTTTCAAGTTTTACGGCAGAGGATTTTATCGAGCTACTACTCGTTAAGGCCCTTGGTGTGAAGTACCTAGTTGTTGGCGACGACTTTTGTTTTGGGAAGCAACGCCAAGGTAATTTTGAGATGTTACGCAAGGCCGGAGAAAAGCATGGTTTTGCTGTAGTAAGCACTCAGAGTTTTATTCTGGGCGATAAGCGAGTTAGCTCTACGGAAGTTAGACAGTTGCTTGCAAAGGGTAACTTAGAGCAAGCAAGACGCTTGTTAGGGCATCCTTTTACGTTAAGCGGTAAGGTTGCTCATGGTGAAAAAATTGGGAGAACGTTAGGTTTTCCTACCGCTAATATTGCCTTAAAACGCAAAGTGTCGCCTGTTAGAGGCGTGTTTGCAGTTAAATTATATTGGGATAATAGCGACATATATGAAGGCGTAGCCAACGTTGGTTTTAGGCCAACGGTAAATGGTCAAGTCTGTCAGTTAGAAGTCCATTTATTTGATTTTGATGGTGACCTTTATGGCAAAACTGTCGAAGTTGAATTAGTGGCAAAGATTAGAGACGAGCAGCCATTTGGATCGTTAGATGCGCTGAAAAAACAAATTAAAGATGATGCCAATAGAGCGAAAGCCCTACTTGGTAGCGATGCAGGCTGAACAGCTTAGCTAACAAAACGGTAAAGGATCAATGAGCGACTATAAATCTACTTTGAATTTGCCGGAAACAGAGTTTCCGATGCGTGGTAATTTGGCTAATCGTGAGCCAGAGATGTTGAAATCTTGGAACGAGAACGGACTGTACCAGCAGATCCGTGAAAGCCGTAAAGATGCTAAACCGTTTATTTTGCATGATGGTCCTCCATATGCGAACGGTGATATCCATATTGGACACTCAGTAAACAAAATTCTTAAAGATATTATTATTAAGTCAAAGACCATGTCTGGTTTTGACGCGCCGTACATTCCAGGCTGGGACTGTCATGGTCTACCGATTGAGCTGAAAGTAGAGCAAAAAGTGGGTAAACCAGGCCATAAGGTTACTGCAGCTGAGTTTCGTCAAAAGTGCCGTGAATACGCTGCAAAGCAAGTTGACGGTCAACGTGAGGACTTTATTCGTTTAGGTGTATTTGCTGACTGGCAAAATCCGTACCTAACGATGGATTTCAGCACCGAAGCTAATATCGTACGTTCACTTTCTAAGGTTATTGAGAACGGCCATCTGCATAAAGGTGTTAAGCCTGTACATTGGTGTACTGATTGTGGCTCTGCTTTGGCTGAAGCTGAAGTTGAATATGAAGACAAGATGTCTCCAGCAATCGATGTCGCCTTCACCGCTGTAGATAAGAGTGCATTACTCGCTAAGTTTGGTCTTGCTGACTACGCTCACAATATCTCAATGGTTATCTGGACTACCACACCATGGACTCTTCCTGCTAACCGCGCGCTTGCGGTAGCGGCTAATGTTGAGTACACCTTGGTTGAGATGGTTAAAGATGGCCAAACTCAAGCACTAGTACTTGCAACTGACCTTTATGAATCATGTATTGAGCGTTTTGGCGCAGAGTCTCACACGGTATTGGGGACGGTAGCAGGTAGCGATCTTGAGCTTTTACGTTTTAATCACCCATTCTATGATTTTGACGTACCTGTTATTTTAGGCGACCACGTGACTGTTGATTCGGGTACTGGTGTGGTTCATACCGCGCCTGGTCATGGTCAAGACGACTTCGTTGTGGGCCAAAAATATGGTCTAGAAGTGGCAAACCCAGTTGGTGATAACGGCGTTTATAAGCCAGATACAGAGATCTTCGCAGGTTTACATGTATTTAAGGCAAACAAGAACGTAGTTGAATTGCTTGAAGAGAAGGGCGCACTCCTTAGTCATGTTCAGATTAAGCATAGCTACCCGCATTGCTGGCGCCATAAAACGCCAATTATCTTCCGCGCTACGCCGCAGTGGTTTATCTCTATGGATCAAAAGGGTCTGCGTACGCAGGCTATAAGTGAAATCGAGCAGACTAAATGGATCCCAGATTGGGGTCAGAGCCGTATTGAAAAGATGGTAGAGAACCGTCCTGATTGGTGTATTTCACGTCAGCGTACATGGGGCGTGCCTATTACCTTGTTTGTACACCGTGAAACTGAAGAGCTTCATCCTGATAGCGTGTCTTTGATGGAGCGTGTTGCCGCTCGTATCGAACAACAAGGCATTCAAGCTTGGTGGGATCTAGATGCATCTGAGCTATTAGGTGACGAAGCAGATCAGTACCGCAAAGTGACCGACACATTAGATGTTTGGTATGACTCAGGCTCAACATTCTCGACAGTTGTTGCTGCACGTCCAGAGTTTCATGGCCATGATATCGACCTTTATTTAGAAGGTAGCGATCAACACCGTGGTTGGTTTATGTCATCGCTAATGATTTCTACAGCGATGAATGGTAAAGCACCATATAAGCAAGTGCTGACTCATGGTTTCACCGTTGACGGACAAGGCCGTAAGATGTCTAAGTCTGTCGGTAACGTGATTTCACCGCAACATGTGACCAACAAACTGGGTGCCGATATTCTTCGTTTATGGGTCGCTGCGACCGATTACAGTGGCGAGATGACGGTTTCAGATCAGATCCTAAACCGTAGCGCCGATGCCTATCGCCGGATCCGTAATACGGCTCGATTCCTATTAGCTAACATTAATGGCTTCGATCCAGTTAGTGACATGGTTGCCATTGAAGATATGGTTGCATTGGACCGTTGGGTTGTTCGCCGCGCAGCTGCACTACAGCAAGAGTTACTGGAAGCATACGATGAGTATAACTTCCACCTAGTAACGCAAAAGCTGATGCAGTTCTGCTCTGTTGAGCTAGGTAGTTTCTACCTAGATATCATTAAAGACAGACAGTACACAGCAAAAGGTGACAGCAATGCGCGTCGTAGTTGTCAGTCTGCGCTGTACCTTATTTCTGAGGCTATGGTGCGCTGGATTGCGCCAATCCTAAGTTTCACAGCTGATGAGATCTGGAAGCTGCTACCGGGTGAGCGTGGTGAATACGTATTTACCGAAACTTGGTATGAAGGCCTTAAGTCAATCACACTTGAATCTGATTTAAGTGATGAGTACTGGGATCAGTTATTGGCCGTTCGCGCTGAAGTGAACAAGGTTATTGAGAATGCACGTCGTGAGAAGCAGATCGGTGGCTCTTTAGAAGCTGAAGTGACTTTGTTTGCCGATGATGCATTATCTGCGGTACTTGAGAAGCTAGGTGATGAACTGCGCTTTGTGTTACTAACGTCTAAAACTGAAGTTGTAGCTCTAGCGGCAGCACCAAGTGATGCGATTGGAACCGAACTTGCTTCACTTAAGTTAAGCTTGAAGAAGTCTGAGGCCGAGAAGTGTGAGCGTTGCTGGCACCATAGAGAAGATGTAGGCACCGTTACTGAGCATCCAACGCTATGTGTACGTTGTGTTACTAACATCGAAGGTGATGGCGAAGTTCGTCAGTTCGCTTAATCAGTAATAACAACGGCTCTTTAGGAGCCGTTGTTTTTTTTGTGTTCTAATTTTACATTTTTAAGAGAGACATCTCTTAAAGCTATGGCAAAACAATATTCAGATTGAGAAGGAATGATAGATGCCAACTAACTGGAAAGACAGTGGTCTGCGTTGGTATTGGGTAGTCGTGTTGGTGTTTGTTGCCGATCAACTATCTAAGCAGTGGGTGTTGTCGAATTTTGAACTTTACGAGTCGATACAGTTATTGCCCATTTTTAACTTTACCTATGTGCGCAACTATGGCGCTGCATTTAGCTTTTTAAGCGATGCTGGTGGCTGGCAACGTTGGTTGTTCACCTTCGTTGCGGTTGGCTTTAGCGTAGTGTTATCAGTTTGGCTGCGTCAGCAGCCAAGCAAGATGTGGCGCTTAAACTTAGCCTATACCTTAGTGATTGGTGGTGCGTTAGGTAACTTAATTGATCGTCTGCAGCATGGCTTTGTGGTCGACTTTTTAGATTTTTATTGGAATACCAGTCACTTCCCAGCATTTAATATCGCCGATTCGGCAATTTGTGTGGGCGCAGCACTTATCATCTTAGACTCATTTGTTACGGGTAAAGATGATAAAAAAACTGATGGTATAAAGGAGTAGCTCAAGTGTCAGAGATGCATTCAATTTTATGTCATATGAATATCGTGCTTGAAGACGGCTCCACCGCTGAAAGCACACGCTCAAGTGGCAAGCCTGCAAGGTTTAATGTGGGGGATGAAAGCTTAAGCCCTGCGTTTGAAGCTGAAATTATCAACCTTAAACAAGGTGATAAACACAGTTTTACATTGCAGAGTGCTGACACGTTCGGGGAATCTAACCCTGATGCGGTGCACCATATGGACAGGAGCCGCTTTCCTGCTGATATGGCCCTTGAACCCGGTGTGATCGTAAGCTTCTCAGGCCCTGGTGGCAGTGAAATTCCTGGTATGGTCAGAGATGTGGTTGGCGACTCGGTAACTATCGATCTGAACCACCCATTGGCGGGGCAAGTGCTCACCTTTGAACTCGAAGTGGTACAGGTATTGTAATTATGAATATTCTTTTGGCAAACCCACGTGGTTTCTGTGCGGGCGTCGATCGTGCTATTAGCATTGTTGAGCGAGCATTAGAACTATTTTCGCCCCCTATTTACGTACGACATGAAGTGGTGCATAACCGCTATGTGGTGCAGAATCTAAAAGATCGCGGTGCAGTATTTGTTGAAGAACTGGATCAGGTGCCTGACGAGAGTATCGTCATCTTTAGTGCTCACGGCGTATCTCAAGCGGTTCGCCACGAGGCTAAAAGACGTGGCCTTAAAGTGTTTGATGCAACCTGTCCGCTAGTCACCAAGGTTCACCTACAGGTTGCAAGGGCTAGCCGTAAAGGCATTGAGTGCATCTTAATTGGCCACGCCGGCCATCCTGAAGTTGAAGGTACCATGGGGCAGTATGATAACCCCGCTGGCGGCGTTCATTTAGTTGAGTCGCCAGAAGACGTTGCTAATCTTGTGGTTAAAGATCCCGATAATCTGTGTTTTGTTACTCAAACCACCTTGTCTATGGATGATACGACTGATGTGATTGCATCCTTGCAAAGCAAGTACCCTTCAATCGAGGGGCCGCGTAAGGACGATATCTGTTATGCAACGCAGAACCGCCAAGATGCGGTACGTAATGTGGCAGAAAAAGTTGAGTTGTTTATCGTGGTGGGCTCAAAGAACAGTTCAAATTCGAACCGTCTGCGTGAGTTAGCACAGAAGAAAGGTACAACGGCTTTCTTAGTCGATAACGCCGACGATGTTGATCCGTCATGGTTTAACGGTATTCAACATGTCGCCGTCACAGCTGGGGCTTCGGCACCTGAGGTACTGGTTAAGCAGGTTGTTGATGCTATAGCTAAAATGGCACCGAGTGTGATCACCGAGGTCGAAGGACGTCTAGAGGACACTGTGTTTGCTGTACCCGCAGAGCTACGCTGATCTATAACGAAAGTTGGCTCCAAACTGAAATAAATAAAAAGAGGCTTAGGCCTCTTTTTTTTGCTTAAAAATTAGTGATTTCAACGGTTGATAATACGAAGGGAGTAAGGTTACGGCCTTTTGTAACATTCGACTAATTTACTATTAACGTGTATGCTGTTTTAACACTTATAAGTAACCGATTTAAAACGGTAAAATCAAAATATTAACGTCAATAATATGACGAATGCAAGAGGATTGACGGAATGGAGACCAGAGAGAAAGGACTTTCTTTAATTGAAGTACTCGTCGCTTTGGTTATTTTAACCGTTGGTCTAGTTGGCGTCTTTAACCTTCATATCATTTCTAAACGTGGTAGTTTCGAGTCTTTTCAGCAGACTCAGGCCTCTTATTATGCTAACGATATTATTAACCGTATGAGGCTTAATCCTGGGCAGTTAGCAGGTTATGTTGGTAATTTTAGTGGTACGCCACCAATTCCTACCCCCGCCTGTACAGGGGCTGCACTATGTTCTCCTGCGCAGACTGTGGGCTGGGATCTATATGAGTGGCGAGCAGCATTTATCGGGCAAGCAGAAACTGTCGGGGCTCAAAATGTTGGAGGGTTGGATACAGCCACTGGGTGTATAGCTATTAACGGCAATACAGTCACTGTCATCATGTCGTGGCAGGGAATAAGGTCTACATCAGATTCTGCAAACTTTCCCGATTGCGGAAGTTCAAGTGATCGCCGACGAGTTTACTCCATTCAAACGGTGATTATTTAAATGAAACACTTCGCTAAAAATAGCCCCTCTATACAGTATGGCATGTCACTCGTTGAGTTGATGGTTGCCATGGTGATCAGCCTGTTTTTGTCTGCCGGTATTCTTACCATGTTCAGTATGTCTTCATCTAACGTGACCACCACCAGTCAGTTTAATCAGCTACAGGAAAACGGTCGTATTGCACTGACTATCATGGAGCGAGATATTAGCCAGCTTGGTTTCATGGGGGATCTGACTGGCACCGACTTTGTTGTAGGTGTTAATACTACTGTCGATTCAGCTCTTGCCGCGGCCGATGATTGTATTGGTGCCGGCTTAAATAATGCGACTCTTCCTAATAATCAGCCAGCTCACTTTAGACGATTGTGGGGCTATGAAAGCGGTTTGAGTACGGACAGTTTGTCGTGTTTGACTGGAGTAAAAGAAAGGACCGATGTCATACAGATAAAACGTTTTATTGGCCCTAGTGTTGCAGCAGGTATAAATACTGGATATTACGTGTCAACAACGGCTAGTCAGGCCATATTTTTTAATGATGGCACCCCATCTTCTAATCTGCTAAATGCACGAATTTGGGAGTATCAACAGCACGTATATTATATCGATGAAGCAAATGGTATTCCTATGTTAAACCGCAAAACCCTTAGCGTAACAGGCATGAAAAATGATGAGCAGTTAGTCGAGGGGATTGAGAATATCCGTTTTCTATATGGCTTTGATAACGATGGCGATAGCACCCCAGAACGTTATATTCCTGCCGAAAGTGTGACCTCCCTAATGTGGGACAATGAGTCATTTCAGCGTTTAGTTGCCATCAAAATTTATGTTTTAGTGCGCTCAACAGAGCAAGATAAGAGTTATACCAACGAAACGTTGTATAAGTTGGGCGACAAAACAATCGCCGCACCAAAAGATAATTACAGACGTAAAATCATGTCAACAACGGTAGTTCTGGAAAACCCAGTACTCATTCGAAGTTAAGCGGGGGCTTTGATGAAGAAACAACAAGGCGTTGTGCTTTTTTTTGCGCTGGTCGTGCTGGTTATTATGACGGTGATAGGCGTTGCGCTTGCTGTTAATTCAACTCAGTCTTTGCGTATGGCCGGTGCTGGCGCGGAAAGAGTTGAAGCCAAAGCGATTGCCGATGGTGGATTGGCACAGGTCATCGCTGATAACTCAGGTGCTCCTTTCGCTAATCTTCCCGATATTGCAACCGCAGAACTGTTTGGCGGGTCTCAAGTGCTGACTCCGTTACCTGAAGCGGGAGTACGAGATGTCGCTTGTCAACGTACTTCTAATGCAACTGGTGCAAATCTTGTGAGTTGTCGGCGGGTTCAGATCACTAGCACGGTGACATTTGGTCGAGATAATCTGGGAACACTCACAGTTGCCTCGGGTGTAGAGCAACAAGTGCTGACAGGGAATTAGGGTTATGATTAAAAATCTATTTTGTAGTGCAATCGCTGCCTCGATAATCGTTTCTGCCTGTAGCTTTGCAGATGATACGGAGCTTTACCTTGTCGATCCCAATAAGGCGACGGGGAAACTACCTCAAGTGTTATTTATTTTTGATAACTCCGGCAGTATGTCCACAGAAGATCAGAATGCGGTAAGTAAGTATTGCTCTGCAGCGGGAAAAGCGGCAGGTGACTGTAGTTACGCCGATGGCTTTGAGGATTACTTAGCGGGTTATTCTGGTTATATCAATGGAGCTGGGATCTATTGGAATGCTGGCGGGATAGATAATACCAGCAGCATGCCTGTGCCGGACGTGCCGAAGGATTCTCGCCGGTTCTATGCTGATAATAATAACTGCAATAAGGCCGCTATTGCACTAAAAGAGAGAGGTCGCTATACCGGCTACCTGCGCGAATTTAAATCCAGTGGTCAGACTGGTAAGTGGGTTTCACTAGCTGAAAACGAGGGCTTCAATCAAGGGGCAATAGTCGATTGCCAACAAGATATACTGGAGTTTGACTCGAAAAACCCCGGCAGGAAAAAGCAGGGCGGCGGCACGGTTGCATTTGATAATGGTTATCCGATTGATACAAAAGCCATGTATACCGCAGGTTCAGATGCAGCAGCCCAAGCGCAGAGTGTTGCTGAGACGGACTTTGGAGAGGGGAACCCTGTAACCCTTTACACATCGCATTATTTGGTTTGGTATCAGTGGGTGACCACAACAGATGATGGTCAGAACAGTGGCGGTACCGGAACCCGGTTGGAAGTTGCTAAATCCGCTCTAAGTAACGCTTTGGAAACTTTGAAAATCCCTATCGAAGCGAGCTTAGCAGTATTTAATTTAAATTACCCCGATGAGTATGAAATCGATGGTGGCAGGATTGTCTCTAGTATGAAAGATATAAGACAAAACACTGCTAATTTAGCGAGCTTCATCTCTTTAATCAATGGTATGCCAGCGCAAACCAATACTCCTTTATGTGAGACATTATATGAGGCTCATCAGTATTTTAGCGGTGGCGCTGTAATCTACGGCAATAAAGACAGTAATGCTCAAGGGCATTACAAGATTGATGGTTATGTCCCCAATAGTCCTCCTAGTATCCAAATGTCAGGAAGTTATACAAGCCCGTTTAAGAAGTGCCCTGATACGGCTTATGTGATCTATATTACCGATGGCGCGCCTACCTTAGATAGTGCTGCAGACGGTTACATTAAGACGCTCACTGATAACGCTGCTGAAACTGGTAACTACGGACCTTTCGACTTTACTAATACGAGGGGGAACACGCAGACCAGTTACCTTCCAGCCTTAGCGTCTTATATGTATAACAACGATCTTGTGGTGGGTAATAAGGACTCTTCTGGAGTCGATAATAAGCAAAATGTCATGTTGTCGACGATTGGCTTTTCCGATGGCGCCGATGCGGCTGCCACCTTATTAGAGGAGGCGGCTTATCGAGGTGGTTATGCTAGGAGAGATAATGGTGTGTCTAAAGGTTACTATGTGGCAAAAACTGGGCTAGCGTTGGAAACAGCTTTAGAAGATGCACTTAAGTCGATTTTATCAGTAGACTCCTCGTTTACTTCACCCAGTATTGCCAGTAATAACTTCGATAAGACCCAAACCTATAACTCCGCCTATTTTGCGATGTTTTTACCTGGAGATGGCCCACGATGGAGTGGCAACCTTAAAAAGTTAAAAGTAACATCGGCCGGTGATATCGTAGGTCCTGGTGGTACATCTAAGGCTATCGATGCCGCTGGCAATATAAGTGCGAGCACTTGCACTTATTGGAATATATGTACATCTTCTAATGCAGATGGTAATAAAGTGAATTCTGGAGGGGTACTGCCCGCTTTAAGAAAGGCCCTTAAGAGCAGGGTATTATATACCAATAACAGTAGCAGTTTACTGAGCGTTGAAGATGTCGCTTCTTCATCTATGTACACACTGCTTGGTAAACCTACCATCGACTCTGTAGTCGTTGATTCTGAAACAATATCGGTACGGCAACACTTAGATTGGCTCTATGGTGTTGATGTCGATGATGATGATAATGATGAGAATCGCACTGAGGCGAGAATGGATGTGATGGGGGACCCGCTACATTCTAAACCGTTAGCCATTAACTTTGGTGCATCTTCTACAAGCTTGGACGTGCGGATCTTGGTGGGGACTAACCAAGGGTTAGTACATATGTTTAAAGACTCTGATAGCGGCAGTAAAGATTACTCAGTGGGAACAGTCGAAGAGTCTTGGGCATTTATTCCAGCAGAGCTTTTATCCAATGTTTCGGCATTGAAATCGAACCTACCGACCGGTAAGCACAGTGTTTATGGCATGGACTTATCCCCTGTTGCCTATACCGAAACTGACTCTACAGGAAAGGTGAATAAAGCTTGGGTTTATTTAGGGATGCGCCGTGGTGGCATGTCTTACTATGCGCTCGATATTACTAACCCCGATCAACCGAAATTTAAGTGGAAAATTGATTCTAATGCCACAGGTCTAGAAGAGTTGGGGCAAACATGGTCAGAACCAGTAGTTACCTTTATTCCTGGAATTGAGAGTCCGGTATTGATATTCGGTGGCGGTATGGCGTCACCAGATGGCACAGGTGAAGCGGTTTATATTGTCAATGCCGATACAGGCGCCTACATAGATAAGTTTACAGACTCGAGTATGAGCAGTATTCCCAATAAAGTCGCTGTGCTCGACAGTAACAATGATGGTGTGACCGATCGCATCTATGCAACCGATATCAGTGGTAATGTATGGCGTATGGACTTGCCTTCAAAAGTAAGCAGTGATTGGTCTGTGTTTCAGTTTGCTTCAATAAGCGCGTCTTTGTCACCAAATAATCGTATGTTCTTTGCAGAACCTGCAGTCGCACAAACGCAGTTTAATAATATTCATAGTCAGTCAGGAACGCTGAGTTATCAAAACATCCCTTATGATGCCGTCACAGTGGGAACAGGTAACCGTACGAACCCGTTAAATACCAGTACAGATGATATGTTTTATGTTTTCCAAGACAGAAACGTAGTTACCAAGACATTTTCAGGAACGAATGTTCCTAGCCCCTTGGAGCTGACGGACCTATATGATGTTACCTCGTCAGCACCAATAACCGAGAGTGACAATGTCGCCTTTGGCAAAAAGCGGGGCTGGTATTACTTGTTATCTGCTACGGGGGAGAAGAGCCTTTCTGCAGCACTTATTTTTGATGGTAAGGTCTACTTCACTTCCTTTATCCCGCCAACTAACAACGAAATTAATTTGGATGCTGGCATTTGTGGCTTCTCTGGCCAAGGTAGACTCTATGTCTTCGATTTACACAGAGGGACGAGAACTAATAGTCAGCTTTATTATGAAGTTGGAGAGCGAGTTCCCGACACTCCACAAATTGTAATCCCTGAGTCTGAAGACGGAGAGGAGTCAAAGGCCTATATTATCGGTGTAGGCAAAGGGGAGTGCGAAAATGGCGAGTGTAAAGGAACCGTTGAGCTTGGTAGTGGTTTAACGACTAATCGAATCTATTACCATTTGGATGAGAGTAATTAGTAATGCATAAAACAAGAGGTTTTACCTTAATTGAGCTGATGATTGTGGTTGCTATCGTGGGGATCTTGGCGTCTATTGCTTATCCTTCCTATATTGATTATGTGACAAAGAGTGCTCGTTCAGAAGGCGTTGCGGCAGTATTGAGAGTGGCTAATCTTCAAGAGCAGTATTACTTGGATAATCGCGCTTTTGCTACGGATTTGAAGAAGCTTGGACTTAGCGCTAGCCCATTTATTACTGAAAGTGGCCACTACAGTATTGCTTCTGCTGGTACTGCTGCTTTCACCATCACCGCGACAGCAATAGGCGCACAAGCTAGTCGAGACTCGACTTGCGCTACGATAACTCTGACTCATGCGGGTATTAAGGGTCCATCAAAGGAGTGTTGGTAATGATAAGGCTTAAATATTTGTTTTTGACTAGTGCAGCGGCGCTGTTATTTCCGACCTCCCAAGCGCTTGCTGTTGAATATCAAGAATACAAGTGCCATGTAGTGAGTAGCAAAAAGGGAGAACAAGTCGTTTTTTACCGCTGGAAGGTATCAGATTTTAAGCTTAAGTTCGCGAGTTTGCCGGGTAAGCAGTTAACGGATCATAAAGGTAAAAAGTACTTTATTAGGGATGCAACAGAGTGCGTTCCGTTAACTAAAGACTTTAGTTCTGAAAAGGCTAGGCGAGTCGATGAACGCACACTGAGATAGCGTTGAGGTAATTTAGATGCCTTAGACACCGACTAAAGGGAGGAATGAGTCATCTAACGAAGTTATTAAGTATAATTTCGCAATGAAAACTAGAGCGTCATCTTTTTTGAAGTTTTTACTTACAGGTTAACAGCTGTTTCCCTCTGCGCCATAAGAAACTAAGCCACTGGCGCTAACCTTAACACTTTTAGAGTTAGTTGCTTTACCATTTGGGCAGTAGATAATGTCACCGCCAGATGAAAGCCCTTCAGAGGAAAATGTTATCAAGGCTGCCGGGCCTTTAACTTTGTCGTTGGTGTTGAAACCATCTATTGCACGCAACTCTTTATTCGTGCCACCAGCATCTGTAAGGTAGACTCTGATCCCTTTTTGCCAATCTGTTGTGCTACCGCAAGATGTCTGACTCGCCAATGAGCAAACGTTAACTCTGGAGCCATAACTGACGGCTTGGTTACGAGCAAAAGCTAAGATGTTGTGGATTTTCTCAACATTACTATTAACTCGAGTTTGCTCATACATTGAGACTAAGGAGGGGACCGCAATTGATAATAATATCCCTGCGACAACAATTGTTATCATAAGCTCTACTAAAGTGAATCCTTGCTTCTTGTTCAACATATGCGCAATCCTTTCAGTCCCTTCCAATTCATGCCTGCTAGCATTATAAGCGAGAAAGTTTAGTATTTCAGCATATAAGTCATTCTTTTTTAAAGTCAATATCTTGTCATGTTTAGCGGTTTTGACATGTGGAATATTATTTAGTTTGAACATTCTATGTTTGTTGCTTGGGAGAATCGGACCCTTCCGGCTTGATTTACAATTACTGCTTTGGAGTAAGGGCTGGTGGCGGAGGAGGGGCAGTACCTTAGTGTACCGTTAGAACCGGATGCTAAGCCATCAGAGTGAAATCGGACGGAGGTTCTATTGTAGCTTACGATATCTTGCGGATTGAAAGGAGATGTTTGAAGGAGAATCTTATCGGTATCATCTATTTGATTCTTGTCACCTGAATCGGTAAAAACAGTAAGACCTAAGCGCCAGTCTTTGCTGCAACTATCACTTGCAATAGGGCATACCGTAACCCTAACCCCGAAGCTAATTGCGGAATTTCTGGCATATTGTAGAGTCTGTTGTATAACACGAATAGCTGACTTGGCTCTTTGTGCCTCGTAAAACTGGCTTAACGAGGGAACGGCGATCACGATTAGAATCGTCGCTACGACAAGAGTAACCATCAGCTCGATTAAGGTAAAACCGGCAGTTCTGTGGTGCATTTTAACTCTTCCTTGAGTCAGTTTTAATATTTACATCCTGTAAATATTGGAGGGGATTAAAGCTAAAGTGTAGCTTACGAATGACTAATTTAAGCACTAATGGATATATTGTTCGGTTATATGAAGACAGCATTTACTTTTGAGTGCAGCAACAAATCACTTTAGACTTCTGAGTTTTGTCACTGCGTGATAAGCTACGTCGTTATTAAATAGCGTCTTACAGCAAGTTTTTAGGGAGTTTTACAATGAAAAAAGTCGAAGCCATTATTAAACCATTCAAGTTAGATGATGTGCGTGAGTCACTTGCTGATATTGGTATTACTGGTATGACTGTTTCTGAAGTAAAAGGCTTTGGTCGTCAAAAGGGACATACTGAGCTTTATCGCGGCGCTGAGTACATGGTCGACTTTCTGCCAAAAGTTAAGATTGAATTAGTGATACAAGATGAACTTTTAGAGCAGGCGTTGGAAGTCATCGTAGATACTGCACGTACAGGTAAAATTGGCGACGGTAAGATTTTTGTCACTGATATTGAACGTGTTATTCGTATTCGTACTGGTGAAGAGAACGAAGAAGCGGTATAGCATTGAGCGACTTTTTCGCATTATCTGCTTTTGCAAATAATGCGAAGAAGTAGAGTTCTGTTTTCGTTAAGCTCTTGGTTTGGCTGATGAGTCTCTAATAACAGGCTCTGGCAGGAATACTTTGGTCTGATCTGACTTTTCTTCTCGGCGCCTAGCTATCAGTAATTCAGTTGCGATATGCGCGATCTCTTCGTTAGGCTGATGCACTGTGGTGAGTTTTGGCCAAGTTTGACGAGAGAATGGGCTATCTTCAAACCCAACAATAGAGATATCAGACGGAATATCGACACCTTCGAGTCTTGCTGCAAATAATGCACCTGCGGCAATCTCATCATTACAAGCGACAATAGCCGTCGGCCTCACCTGTTTCTCAAGTAAGATTTTCGCCCCTTGAACGCCAGACTCAAACGAATACTTCCCATCTATAATATTGCTTTCATTGAGTGAGATATTGTTATCTTTCAATGCCTGCTTAAACCCAGCTAAACGCTCTTTGGTCGATTCATGTTCATGATCACCGCTCAAGAAGGCGATATTCTTATGGCCAAGATCAATCAGATGCTGCGTAATTGAAATCGCACCGGATCTGTCGTTAACCAGAACGGCTAAACCTGAGCCTGATTCAACTTTTTCACCTGCAATAATACGCACATAGCTGGCATCGATTTTATCGAGTGCCGCTAAGATCACCGGATCTTCAGACAGCGGCGGTGTTAGCACTAAACCAGATAAACGGTTGTGCTTAACTAATTTAGTCAGGTCTTCACAGATGTTATCTGCCCGGGAATTACACGGGTGAATAAGCAACTCGTAACCCAAATCTTTGCACGCAGAGAGAATGCCATTTTGCATATCGATGATGTAGTAAGCATTGGGATTATCATATATAAAACCAATTACATATGATTTTGTCCCAGCCAAATTTCTTGCCGCTAAGTTAGGCTGATAGTTTAGCTCTCTAATAGCAGTATTCACTTTATCGATAGTTTCTTGCTTTACCGAAGGTTCATTATTTGTGACCCGTGATACTGTTTTAATCGATACGCCTGCATGTTTGGCGACATCATTTATGGTGACTTTCATTAAGCAGGATTCTCGTTAGTTACACATTCTGTGCTGCCAAATCATGGTAACACAAGATTAACAAACAGCGCTGAGATGGTGCAATTTGTCCTCAAATTTAGCGGTATAGTGCGAAGTTTTATCCGAATTAGCAATGATAAGCTGGCAACTTTTTGTCTTTTTTCGTCATAACCAAAAAAAATTCACTTGTTGGTCACAATGGTTACGGTTATTTAACTGGCTGTATTTTAATGATTATTACATCGAATAATATCGGTCGTTGTTGTTTTATCCGATTATAATGAGCCGGTCGGTTATTTTGTTGTGGCGAAGCTGTTAATTATTGTGTAATGTTTGCCCTAGACATGACAGCGTTGTCATTCCGCTTCTGGAATGGTTATGGAAATAAAAAAAAGATAATAAGTTATGGAAGGGAAACGAGATGCGACCATCTACCTTTAAGAAAAGTGTACTAGCTACAAATATCGCGCTGCTGATGAGTGGAGCAATGTCAGTTTCTGCTATGGCAGCGGAGGCTGATGCGAAAACCGCAGCGGCAGACGAAAACATTGAGAAAATTGAAGTTCGCGGTATGCGCGCCTCAATGAAAGCGTCAATCAATGAAAAAAGATTTTCGGATTCAGTTGTTGATGCAATAACGGCTGAAGATATTGGTAAGTTTCCCGATGGCGATGTGGGTGAGTCACTCGCTCGAATCCCTGGCGTTACCGTTAACCGTCAGTTTGGCCAAGGTCAACAAGTTTCCATTCGTGGCGCATCGAGCCAGCTAACCCGTACCTTATTAAATGGCCACGCTGTTGCATCAACAGGTTGGTTCGATCAGCAAGCTATTGACCGTAGCTTTAACTATTCACTACTACCGCCTGAGATGGTAAGTGGTATTGAGGTTTACAAGTCATCCCAAGCAGACCTTCCAGAAGGTGGTATTGGTGGTACGGTAATCGTTAAAACTCGTAAACCACTGGATCTTGATGCAAATACTGTTTTTGTTAGTGCAAAAGGCGATTACGGTACGATTTCTGAGAGTACCGACCCTGAGCTTTCAGGTCTTTATAGCTGGAAAAACGATAACGAAAACTTCGGTATATTAGTCTCTGCAGCGGGCTCTGAAACTGATTACCAACGCAACGGTATTGAGACTCTGCTTGGTTGGGGTGAGATAGTTCCGACAACGTTCCAACAAGATCGTAAGCGTACCGCCATCAATGTGGCTGCGCAGTATCGTCCAACCGATGCGCTAGAGTTTGGTGTGACTTATACCGGCTTAGAGATGAAAGCAAATAATGCCAATACCTCTATCTTCCTATTCCCTACTCAGCAAGGCGAAAATACTTGTAATCAAACAAATGCCGCCGGCGTCTGTACTGATATTACCCATACTGGTGAAGGTGGATTTGCATGGGCTCAAACCTGGGCGCGTAAAGCAAAAATGACTTCAGATACCATTGATTTTGATTTCAACTATGAAGCAGACAACTTTACTGTTGATGGCCGCGTTGGTAACACTAAATCAGATGGTGGTACTAGCTTAACCTCTAACTACGGTGGCTCTATCGGCCAACCTGGTGATTTTGCTGGTCATTATGATGCGACTGGTAAAATTATTAATATCGATATTGCCAATAAAGACTTTGATGCTGGTGATTTTAATGGCGACCTGTCTACAGCCGCATGGGCATTGAAGAAGCAGCCAAACAGCGATGAAGAAACCTATGCCGATTTAAACTTCACAATCCCTGTAGAGTTAGGTGCGATTACCTCATTTAAGACCGGCGTTCGTTATGCTGATCATGATGTAACTCAGCAAACTGATATTGCAACTGTCGGTGACATTGCAGTGCGTGATGCATCATATTATTACGATGGCACCATCTCATCAGGTGCGGGCTTTACTCTGCCAAAACCCAACTTTGATGCAATGATCAACGATGCGAATGCCGCTATTACCGGTTTTGAGCGTGATAAGTCGGGTTACGGTACATTGAATGAGAAAAACTTCTCTATGTACGCCATGGCAACGTTCCAGTCTGAAGGTATTCGCGGTAACGTCGGTCTACGCTATGTGTCTAGCGATGTTAAGTCTGATTATTATGCATTAAGTAATACCGGCGAGTTTGCAGATAACCTCAGTACTGATAAAGCCAGCTACAGTGATGTATTACCAAGCATTAACATTGCCTTTGATTTAACCTCAGATTTAATTTTACGTACAACCGCCGCTCAGGTGATGTCACGCCCTAACTACTCTGAGTTGTTTGCGACATCGACACTGCCAGGTCTTAATGACGGAACGCCTGGTAACGAAAAGTTAAATCGTGGTTCTGTCTCACTTGACCCATTTAAAGCCACTCAAGCGGATGTGAGTCTTGAGTGGTACTTTGGTGGTGAAGGTCTAGCTGCAATTACCTACTTCATTAAAGATGTTAATTCGTTTATCTCTACTCGCCAGAAGCTTAACCAGCAGATTGGAATCGAAGATAATGATTTGATAGCTCAAGGTGGCAGCACTTGCGGTGATGGAGTTTACGATTGCTGGACAGTGAGTGAGAAGTACAATGCTGAAGGTGGTCGCATCGAAGGTGTTGAACTACAACTTCAGGACTCTTTCGATAATGGTCTAGGCTACTCGGCGAACTATACTTTTGCTGATGCTGCATCTCCATCAGAAAACTACCCAGACCATGTGGGTGTGTTCTCTGATTCATCTAAGCACACAGTTAACTTAGTCGGTTTCTATGAGATGGACTCATTCTCCGCACGTCTTGCCTATAACTGGCGCAGTGAGTACATGATGCGTGAGCTGCCAGGTTTCTACGGCAACCGTCAGCACGAAGACTATGGCACACTTGATTTAAGTGCATCATACAGCGTAACAGAGTGGATGGACGTGACTTTCGAAGCTGTTAACCTGACAGAAGAAGATAGCGTTCAAACGGGTGTAGCTGCAGCAGATAACCCTGATGTTATCTCTGAGTTTAAGGCTGACTACCCAGTGTGGAGCTTTGAAGGCGAAGCTCGCTACAAGGTTGGTGTAGCATTCCGCTTCTAGTCAATAAAATATAGTCGTAACCTAAAAGCCCAGCATTTGCTGGGCTTTTTATTGAAAATATAAAATCAGTTAACGCTAATTAAACTCAGTGGCCCTTTTCGGGAAATAAAATTAAGGCAGGTAAGTGCTAGATCTTACTGTTTACTGGAGGTAATGATGGATATTAAAAGAGTTGCGATTGTAGGGGGCGGTACTGCGGGCTGGCTAGCGGCCAACCATCTAGGTAAAGCGCTGCTTAACAATGAGCAGCTATCAATCACGTTAATCGAATCTCCAGATATCCCAACCATTGGGGTCGGAGAGGGCACTGTGCCCGCTATACGTCAGTCGCTTAAAAGCTTTGGTATAAGTGAGACTGAACTTATTCGTCGCTGTGATGTGACTTTTAAACAGTCGATAAAGTTCGTTAATTGGCTCGACAAGCATAAACATGGGCAAGATAATTTTTATCATCACCTATTCGATATGCCGGGTTCTGTGATGGAGGAGTTAACCGAACGCTGGCTATCGAAGAAAGAGAGCCGCTACGCAGGCTCCGTATCGCCGCAGCATGCAGTGTGTGGGGCTTTTAGGGCGCCAAAGAATATAAGCGATCCGGAATATGCGGGAAAGCTTGGTTATGCCTACCACCTTAATGCGGCTAAGTTTGCCGAATTACTCGGTGAGAATGCTAAAGAGCGTTTTAGGGTGGAGCATATTCGCGCGACTGTGCAGGAGGTTATTCTTGGACAAGGCGGAGAGATAAAATCGCTAGTTACAGATAGCGCAGGTACATTAGATTTTGACTTCTATATCGATTGCACTGGCTTTGCTTCATTATTGATAGATAAGGCGCTCAAAGTTCCTTTTGTTAATAAGGCTGAACAGCTGTTTGTCGATAAGGCGGTTGTTGTTCAAGTTCCTACTGCGGGTGATGATATTATTCCTCCCTTTACCATCTCGACCGCCCATCAGGCCGGCTGGATTTGGGATATTGCTTTGAGTAACCGCCGTGGCGTGGGCTTTGTCTATTCCTCTAAGTATATGGATGATGAGACGGCAATTAATAAATTGAATAAATATCTAGGCGGAAAGCTTGTTGCTCATCAACACCGAGTTATCCCTATGACAGTTGGCTATCGCGAACGCTCTTGGGAGAAAAACTGCGTAGTTCTCGGTTTAGCACAAGGCTTTTTGGAGCCCTTAGAGGCCACTTCGATTCTTTTAACGGATTTTTCCGCCGGATTGTTAGCACAGCGTTTCCCTACTTCTACTTTACAGCTTCCTAGAATACAGCAGCGTTTTAATCACGTCATGAACTACGCATGGGAGCGAGTCGTCGACTTTATCAAGCTGCATTACTGCCTGTCAGATCGCGATGACTCACCATTTTGGGTGGATAACCGCGATCCAGCAACTATGTCAGATGAGCTAAAAAACCGTTTGGCAATGTGGCAAGATTTTGTACCGAGTCGGGAGGACTTCTTTAGCAAGTTTGAGGTCTTTGACTTAGAGAATTACCTCTATGTTCTATATGGTATGGAGCATACACCTAAGGGTAAGGTTTGTTGCGAACAGCGATGCGCAGACAGCAACGTTTTACAGCAGAGGTTAAATACTTTGGCCACACACCTTGTTACCGAGCTGCCACAGCATAGAGACTTGCTGGAGAAAATAAAGCGTTACGGTTTACAAAAGCTATAGTGAATTACGGTTATGAGCCAAGTCCCATGATAGCGAACTTGACTCAATATTTAAGGGCTTAACGAGTCAAATCGTAGTGGTTTTGTTTTTCAATAAGGCGAGGGATCTGCTGCAGTGATAGAAGGTGCGCATAGATTAGTGGCAACAGGCCATTATCTTTAAAAGATAAGAACTCTTCATTACTCAGCTGATTTAGTGCCTGCTCATCAATCACGTAAATGCCGTCGATATTAATAGGCTGCTGACTTTCGGCTAGCTTTATCGTTAGCTGTTTTGCCGTGAACAAACTCTTGGACGCTAACAGCTGACAAATTTTGTCTGTCTGTTCATTAAAAGCGGCGATATCTAATAGTGCTTGAGTTCGTTTTTTAAGGTACTCACTCTGTTCTTTATTATCGTCAAATAAGCGTTGTGAATTCTCGCCGGCCTCAGTCACTAACGGGCTCTCGGTATCGATGCAGATAAGCACGTTATCACTTTCTTTGCTGGTTTTAACTAAAGATAAGGGCGCATTACTAAAGCCTCGAGGCTTTATCATTGCAGGCCACTCACCTGTTTGGCAGTAGAGGTTTAGCCCGTTTTTAACTCCCATCATGGCGATAGGAATAAACTGTCCTGTTTCGCTGTTCTTAACAAACACCAATGGAAACTCGGTCGCTAATTGATGGAACTCGTGGAACACAACCGGAATAAGCTGCTGTTCGGCGAAGCGGCGGTAGTCCTGAGACTCGCTAACGCACATTTCAAGGTGGGTATCAGAGTTAAGTGGGACGATATTATTATTCATTGTTATTGGGTCCTTGAGCGTTAAAGCAATGAGAAGGCTAACACCTGAGTGCTGCGCGTCTGGTTGTTCTTGTTGTACGTCTTGTTGTACGTCTTGTTGTGTTGGTTTTGTTGTGAATAGGTATACTTCTAAGTGACAACGTTGTCAATTAAACCCTAGACGTAATAGTTTTCCTGATCTGGAGCGCTGTGCCTTAGCTTACTCGGTAGTCGGGTTTATCTAGTTTGATATAGTGTAACCTTTTGTTTTTAGGCATATATCCACCAACAGGTTGCTTCGATAAGAGTCGTCATTGGAAGGGGGCGAATATCAATCACCGCTAAATGTCAGATAAATGTAGTTGTTTTGTACGATTATGTGTATATTCTACATGACAGCGTTGTCATCTGCTTGTGTGACAGCTTGTTTGTAAGGTATTCATGGCTGGGAAGAGGTCTCCCCGCTCATGTTTTGACAAACAATTATGTTTGTTACTCCTATATAGTCTCTCCCCAGAAACTAGCGTGGGCCGAGTACTTTATGTGTACTCGGCCATTTTTTTATCTGGCAACAATAGGAGCGTCCTAGACTGCACATTGAGAGACAAGCATGTTAGAACCTAAGTAATTACCTAAGTAATAACGAGTTCTCGTTAATTTCCATCAGGGGGGGAATAACGAGGCAGAGCTTGAGCATTTCACCTTTAAATAACAATAGAAATCATAGGGAATGTAATGAAGATTAAAGTGATAGTTTCAGCGGTAGCACTCGCGTTGTCTGTTGGTGCTTGTTCTAAGCAGAATGAATCTGAAGAGACTGCTAGCGTTATCTCCCCCACTGAGCAAAGCACACTTGTTAGTCAGCCTGTAAACGGCTCTGACTTTACTCAAGCTTCATTGAACCAAATTGGCGAGACGCTCGATATTAGCTATCGCGTGGTGACTAACGTTCCCGATGGCCATTGTGACCAAAATACGGTAGATGGCCGCTGTTTCTTGGCTGAAATAGACCTGACTTCTCAAGTCGATATAGACAATAAAGATTGGGCTATCTACTACTCGCAAATGCGCCCAATTCAAAGCATCGTGGGTGATGAGTTCACTATCACTCGTATTCAAGGCGATCTACACAAAATAGCTCCGGCAGCGGGCTTTAGTGGTATTAAAAAGGGCCAAACTAAAACGATTCAATTTCGCGGTGAGCTGTGGCAGTTATCTGAAACAGATGCCATGCCTAACTACTATATCGTTGCCGATGATCTAGAACCCGTCATCATTGGCAGTACTCAGGTAGCAGTTGACTCGGAAACTGGCATGGAAGTACGCCCCTATGTCAGTGCTTTTACCGACAGCGATACCCAATATAAACGCCGTGAAACCGATAAGCTTGAGTGGGCAACTACTGAGGTATTATATCGTAATAATCTCAACACGCCTGTAGATGCCAGCTTAGCAGAGAATACGATTTTACCAACACCATCAAAGGTTTCATTGAAAATAGATGCGAAACCTGTATCACTAAAAGATGGGCTAAAGCTTGAGCTTAATGATGTCAGTCTAGAGGCCGTTGATGCCGCGCTGCAGCGTTTAGCACGTATTGGTGTTGGGCAAAGTGATGCTGAGATTGGTCGTGGAATTAGCACTGCACTATTACCCTTAACCGCTCCTAGCGCAAAGGGCGAGTATCGTCTTGATATCTCAAGCAATGGGATTAAAGTTTTTGCCGCAGATGATGCGGGCTTCTCCTATGGTTTAGCCTCACTGGCAGCATTGGTTGATGTTGATACATTAACCGTTAATCCGCTGCTGGTGGAAGATGCGCCGCGCTATGATTTTCGAGGAATGCATATCGATGTATCGCGCAACTTCCATAGCAAGCAGCTAGTTTTAGATCTATTAGATCAGATGGCGGCCTATAAGCTCAATAAGTTACATCTGCATATGGCGGATGATGAAGGTTGGCGTTTAGAGATAGCAGACTTACCTGAGCTAACAGAAGTCGGTAGCAAGCGCTGTCATGATCTTAATGAAGATACCTGTCTACTACCTCAGTTAGGAAGTGGTCCCTTTAGCAATACTAAGGTCAATGGTTACTATAGCAAAGCCGATTATATCGAGATCTTACAGTATGCGGCAGCGAGACAAATACAGGTGATCCCATCGATGGATATGCCGGGGCATTCCCGCGCGGCAATCAAGTCGATGGAAGCGAGGTATCGTAAGCTAATGGCGCAGGATAAAGCTGCAGAAGCAAATGAATACCTGTTATCAGATAGCCAAGATAAAACGGTTTATTCATCGATTCAGTACTATAACGATAACACCTTGAATGTGTGTATGGAGTCGACCTTTACCTTTATCGATAAGGTTATCGATGAAATTGCTAAGATGCACCAACAAGCGGGTGTGCCGCTTAATCTTTATCATATCGGCGCCGATGAAACCGCTGGGGCTTGGTTAGAGTCGCCTGTATGTAAGGCCTTTATCGCCAATAACGATAAAGGCGTGACAAATATGCAAGATCTTGGCGCCTACTTTATCGAGAGAACGTCTAAGTTATTAGCGGCCAAAGGTATTGAAGCGGCAGGGTGGAGCGATGGCATGAGCCATACTCGCCCTGAAAATATGCCCAAGCAGGTGCAATCAAATATTTGGGACGTGGTTGCTCATGGTGGACATAAACGCGCCCATACTCAGGCTAATCTTAATTGGCAAGCGGTATTAGGCCAGCCTGAAGTCCTCTATTTTGACTTTCCCTATGAGGCCGATCCAAAAGAGCACGGCTATTACTGGGCGAGCCGTAATACCAATTCGCAAAAAATCCACAGCTTTATGGCGGGTAACTTACCAGCAAACGCCGAGCAATGGACTGATATCGAAGCGCTGCCGTTTGAAGCCGACGATATGCTAAAAAAAGATGAAGCGGGTAAAATCATTAGTGGGCCACTAAAAGCATCGATTCGTTTTGCAGGTATTCAAGGCCAACTATGGAGCGAAACAGTGCGCAGTGATGATGTGGCTGAATACATGATGTTTCCTCGTCTGATGATGCTAGCAGAGCGTGCATGGCACAAGCCAGAGTGGGAAGTGCCATATCAATACCAAGGTGCGGTTTATAATCAGCAAAGTGGTTATTTCACGAAAGAGATGCGTCAAGCACAAGCCAAAGATTGGCACCGCGTGGCAAACACCTTAGGTGCTAAAGAGCTATTAAAGCTAGATAAAGCAGGTATTGCCTATCGAGTACCGACACCCGGTGCTGTCATAAATGACGGTAAATTGTTTGCCAATGTTATTTTCCCAGGACTTAGCATTGAATACCGTGATGCTAAAGGACAGTGGCAGGCATATTCCGATGGCGTAACGGTTACCGCGCCTGTTGAGGTGCGTGTGATTGCGGCTGATGGCAAGCGTAAAGGGCGCATTTTAGTTGTTAATTAACAATTGCTTAATAGGTGTGTTAGTTGTACATGTAAGAAGCCGTTAAGCTTGAACGTAGCAGTGCTAAAGGCATTGCTACGTTTTTTTTGCTTTTAATGAGCAAGTTTAAAAAAACAAATGACAACGCTGTCATTACTGTTGTAACATAAAGTTAACTTGGTGGGTGTTATTCGCGTTATGCGTATATAAAGCCCAGCTCCATTCTGCGCTAAAAGAATGAGAACAATAAAGAGGTCTGTCATGGGCATGAGCCAGATGAAACAAGAGTCCCTATACATTGGAATCGATGGTGGCGGCAGTAAGTGCCGTGCAACAATTTACACTCATGATTATCGCATTTTAGGTACGGGTGTCGCAGGACGCGCCAATCCACTTCATGGTTTAGCCCAAACATTTCAATCAATTGAAGAGTCTACTCAATTGGCACTGACTGATGCGGGTCTTACTCCTGCTGATAGCAAGCGATTAATCGCGGGCCTCGGTTTAGCGGGCGTTAATGTGCCTCGGCTTTATCAAGATATTGCAACTTGGCAGCATCCGTTTGCCAGTATGTATTTGACTACCGACTTACATACAGCCTGCATTGGAGCGCATCAAGGTCAAGATGGGGCGGTTATTATCACCGGTACAGGCTCTTGTGGTTACGCTCGTGTAGCAGAAAAAGAGCTGTTCTTAGGCGGCCACGGCTTTGCCTTAGGTGATAAGGGAAGTGGTGCTTGGCTTGGACTTAAGGCGAGTGAGAGCGCATTGTTAGATTTAGATGGTTTTGGTGAGAAAACCTTATTAACTCAGCGACTATATGATTACTTTGAGGTTAATTGTGCATTAGGCATTGTTGAAAACCTCGCAGGGCAGTCATCGAGTACCTACGCCAAGCTTGCTAGAATCGTGTTTGAATGCGCGGCGCAAAACGATGGTGTCGCGCTGGATATTGTTCGTGAAGGCGCAAGTTATATTAGCGAGCTTGCCAGAAAATTATTTGAGCTTAATCCACCACGATTTTCTATGATAGGTGGGCTAGCTGAGCCTCTAGCGTCTTGGTTAGATGAAGATGTCTTAAACGAACTTTCCCCCACTTTACAGCCACCAGAGTGGGGCGCAGCATTTTATGCTCAGCAACAACATGTTAGCGCTTAAGTGCTGCATACATAGCAAATAGACGAAAAGTTGATACCCAATATACTCCGCCACACTTGAGTAAGTGAGAATAAAATGAAGCAGACGATAATTGCAGATCGCGTGTTTGATGGAACTCGATTCCATACTGACTTACCTATCACCTTTGAAGATGGTCACATCTTAGCTTTTGACACCTCGAAAGGGGCTGAAGAGTCACGCTTAAATGGCCTTATTGCACCTGGCTTTATTGATGTACAAGTTAATGGCGGTGGAGGGGTGTTATTTAATGCCTCTGCGAGTTTAAAAGGCATCGAAACCATTGGCCAAGCTCATGCCAAATTTGGCACTACGGCTTATTTGCCGACGCTAATTACCGATGATGTCAGTGTTATGCGTCAGGCCGCTGATGCGGTCGCTGAGGCGGTAAAATTAAATAGTGCAGGAGTTGTCGGTGTTCATTTTGAAGGGCCGCACTTAAGTGTGCCTAAAAAAGGGGTGCACCCGCAGCCACATATCAGGCGTATTTCAGATGCTGAGCTTGAAGTCTTTGGTCGCCAAGACTTAGGCATTAAAGTGGTAACGCTTGCGCCAGAGAATGTCTCACCTGAGGTGATAGAGGCCTTAGTCAAAGCTGGTGTTAAAGTCTGTTTAGGCCACTCGAATGCCGATTACGATACGGTTAAAAGAGCACTCGCAGCCGGCGCTACAGGCTTTACCCATCTATATAATGCCATGTCAGCACTGGACTCTAGAAACCCTGGCATGGTTGGTGCGGCGCTAGAGAGTCAAGATGCTTGGTGTGGCTTGATTGTTGATGGTCACCATGTGCATCCCGCTTCGGCAAGAGTGGCAATCAATGCCAAGCCTAAAGGCAAGGTGATGTTAGTTACCGATGCCATGCCGCCTGTAGGGCTGGATGAAGAGGTCAGCTTCGAGCTATTTGGTACTCAGGTGCAGCGAGTAGGCGATAGGCTTAATGCGGTAACTGGTGAGCTAGCGGGTTGCGTGCTCGATATGGCTGGGGCTGTGGCGAATACGGTCAAGATGTTGGGGCTTGAACCTGCTGAAGCACTGCGAATGGCATCTCTGTATCCCGCCCAGTTTCTAGGGTTAAGTGACAAGATGGGATCGCTGCAAGTTGGCGGGCGAGCCGATATGGTGCTTCTGGATAATAACTTTGGTGTTGAGCAAACCTTTATTGCTGGTGAGCTCGCTTTTAAGCGCTAGTCATCAGTTGAGCTCATCGGTTCCAATCAAAGTCTCTGTAGTGAATAGTAACTTGAAAAACACCGGAGACTTTGCTTTATAGTCAGTGCGTGAAAAGTGGTAGAAAAGGGCTGTTTAAATGACAACAATAATAACTAAACCCCAATCAAGTCTTATCGAGTCACACTTAAAATTACAGACTCAATCGATTGCCAAGTCTGAAGCAAAGCCTAGGCTTAAGTCTTTAGATGCTTTGCGTGGCTTTGATATGTTCTGGATCTTAGGCGGCGAGGCCATTTTTGCAGCGTTATTAGTACTGACTGGTTGGGCTGGCTTTAAGTGGTTTGATGGACAGATGCATCACAGTGTTTGGAATGGTTTTACTTTCTACGATTTGATTTTCCCGCTGTTCATCTTCCTCTCAGGCGTCGCGCTAGGCTTATCACCGAAACGACTGGACAAGTTACCCCTGCCTCCGCGCTTGCCACTATACAAACATGCAATAAAGCGACTGTTCCTATTACTGCTTTTTGGCGTTATCTATAACCATGGTTGGGGCACCGGAGCATCGTTTGCTGTCGGTGATATTCGCTATGCTAGCGTACTGGGTAGAATTGCCTTCGCATGGTTTTTCTGTGCACTTTTGGTTTGGCACACCAGTTTAAAAACTCAGATAGTGACTGCTATTGTCGTATTAGTCGGTTACGCCTTGCTGCAAGCCTTCCCTATGATGACATTAGATAGCAGCGGCGCCTTTAGTCAAACAGGCTCAATTAACGCCGCCGTCGATAGCCTGATATTGCCAGGCATAACTTATCAGAACGCTGCCGTCGATCCCGAGGGAATACTCTCGACCATTCCCGCCGTCGTCAATGGCTTGTTTGGTGTCTTTGTCGGGCACTTTATCGTCAAGCCACACGTTAAAGGTGAGTGGTTTAAGCTGGCGGTATTAGCCGCATCGGGTGTAGCCTTAGTTGCGCTGGGCTGGCTTATTTCTCCTCTTATCCCAGTGAATAAAACTCTGTGGACCAGCAGCTTTACCCTAGTGAGCTCAGGCTGGAGCATACTCTTCTTAGCCTTGTTTTACGCCGTTATTGATGTGGTCAAGGTGCAGAAATGGGCCTTTTTCTTTACGGTTATCGGCTGCAACTCCATTGTTATCTACATTGCGAGCAGTATCGTAAATTGGAAATACACCGCGCAAAGTTTATTTGGCCAACTGATCTCAGGCCTGCCTAATAATGCTCAGGCACTAGCTGGTGTTATCACTCTACTGTTGGTGCAGTGGCTGGTGCTTTACTGGATGTATAAGCGAAACATCTTCATTAAGGTTTAAGCTATTAATACTCAGCCTTGATTAAGCTCTTTTAGCCGAAGGCGGCTAGGGGAGAGGTAATAGGTTCAAATTAGCTATTTGAGTATAAATGACAGCGTTGTCTTTTTGGTCGTAATGTTTTAACATCGGTGAAACATTAGGCTTTGTACGAGTCTAAAATTTAAAGTCAAAGTTGAGAATATAAGCAGATGATAAGCTGCTTAGGTAAAGCGGTAACAATGAAGGATGGGGTAGCAGTTTAATCTGGTATCATAAAATTAATTACTATAAGAAGCAGGTTTAATACATGACAGCAACGACTCAGGCTCAAGCTAGCCCTAAGAGCAGTTTACTGCCTATGACCATTATCGGTGTGTTATTTTTTATCTTCGGATTTGTGACTTGGCTTAACGGCTCGCTAATCCCTTTTCTTAAAATCATCTGTGAGCTTAATGAATTCCAAGCCTTGTTTGTGACGTTTGCTTTTTACATTGCTTATACCGTGATGGCTCTGCCGATGTCATCGATACTTAAAAAAACTGGCTACAAAAACGGTATGGCTATTGGTTTGGCTATTATGGTTGTCGGCTCATTACTGTTTATCCCAGCGGCGCAGAGCGCAAACTTTACCCTATTCCTTGGTGCTCTGTTTGTATTAGGTACGGGCTTGACCATTTTGCAAACCGCATCAAATCCTTATGTAGTGCATATCGGCCCTAAAGAAAGTGCCGCGATGCGAATTAGTATCATGGGGCTTATCAATAAAGGTGCGGGCGTTATCGTGCCAATCTTGTTTACTGCATTAGTGCTGTCAGGCTTTGAAAACTTCACCGCAGATCACTTAGCGGCATTGAGTGAGGCTGACCGCCTAGCACAAATTAGTGAGTTATCTTCAAGATTGGTTATGCCATACATCTATATGGCTGTGGCGCTGACTTTCCTAATTGGTTTAGTCAAGTTCTCATCGCTTCCAGAGCTTGAGTTTGAAGCGGCAGAAGATCATCAAGAAAAAGGCAGCATTACTCATTTCCCTCAGGTGATCCTTGGCGCAGTCGCCTTGTTTGCCTATGTCGGTGTGGAAGTGATTGCCGGTGACACTATTGGTTTGTACGGTGAAAGCTTAGGGGTTCATAACTTTGCCTCACTAACGTCTTACACCATGGTGTTTATGGTATTTGGCTACATTATTGGTGTGACCTGTATTCCTAAGTTCATTAGCCAAGAGAAAGCTTTGCTTGGCTCTGCAATCGCTGGGATCCTCTGTATTGTCGGTGCGGCGCTAGGTTCGCGTGAAAGCACACTGATGGCCGATATCCTTTGGGGCTGGAGTGGTATTCCTGTGATCCCTAACACCGTCACCTTTGTCGCGTTAATGGGATTGGCACATGCACTAGTCTGGCCTTCAATTTGGCCTCTAGCACTAGAGGGCCTAGGTAAGTATACGGCTCAAGGCTCGGCACTGCTGATCATGGGGATCTCGGGTGGCGCAATACTGCCGCTAATTTTTGGTAAGGTAGCCTATTTTGCTGACAATACTCAGGTTGCTTATTGGGTCGGTCTGCCTTGTTATCTGTTCATCCTGTTTTATGCGCTAAAAGGCCATAAGATGCGTAGCTGGTAAATACTCGACACAAGCTCTATTTTGATTGGAGCAGTTATAAAGGAGCCTAAGGGCTCCTTTTTTGTTTTTAGTCATGATAAATAGAGAAAAGCTAAGACGGTAAAGGCCGGATAAGAGTCGGGGAGAAGCCGGAAAAAGCGAAGATGGAAAAGATAAGATCTCTGTAGGTCGGCATTTATGCCGTCATTGGTCTTAAAAAGGTAATGGATAGCTAGTAAGTGCTAAGACGGTAAAGGCCGGATAAGAGCTGGGTAGAAGCCGAGAAAAGCTCAGATGGAAAAGACGGAAGAGCAATGGCGAAAAGATAAGAGTTCTGTAGGTCGGCAGTTATGGCGTCATTGGTTTTAAAAAAGGTAATGGATAGCTAGTAAGTGCTAAGACGGTAAAGGCCAGATAAGAGCCGGGTAGAAGCCGAAAAAAGCTCAGATGGAAAAGCCGGAAGAGCACAGGCGAAAAGATAAGATCTCTGTAGGTCGGCATTTATGCCGTCATTGGTTTATAAAAAAGAGACTAGGTACGAGTAAATTGCAGATACAAAAAAGCCACTCAGTGAGTGGCTTTTTTGTTTTTATGGTGCCGGCACCAAGAGTCGAACTCGGGACCTACTGATTACAAGTCAGTTGCTCTACCAACTGAGCTATGCCGGCTTATTTGTCTAACAAGTGATTCGCTAATGCTAAATGACTCATTAAAAAATGTTGGTGCCCGAACCCGGAATCGAACCAGGGACACGAGGATTTTCAATCCTCTGCTCTACCGACTGAGCTATTCGGGCAACTAATCGCTACTAATGTATGCGTTAGATTTGCTACTTCAAACCAAGCCTTTAAAGCCCGTCTCGTTTGGAGTGCGCGTATAGTATAGTGATGTTTTAAAAGGTGCAAGTGCTTTTTTTATTGTGTGCGCGATTAGTAACCTAATTCCTTGTTTATCTTCTGTTGATCGGTTTAAAAAGCGCTAGTAGTAAGCCTGCTAACTTTGGAAGCGGTATTATTTGTAACTATGGTTCGGTTGTTCGGTGCCTGCCGTTGATTTTCTTCAATGACATGATCTAAATACGAGTTATAACATGAAGCACTTAACTTAAAGGGGAAATTTATCTCTGGCGGGATAAGCAAAGGATACAAATAATTACTCGCTTATGGATAAGACTTTCTTTACTTAATTTAACTTCGCTTGGAACAGAGTGAGCTGATTGAACCTGAAGGTTTCATAGATAAGTCTCCAAAGTGTCAACTTATCTCAGGACGGGACAAACTGCAGATACAAAAAAGCCACTCAGTGAGTGGCTTTTTTGTTTTTATGGTGCCGGCACCAAGAGTCGAACTCGGGACCTACTGATTACAAGTCAGTTGCTCTACCAACTGAGCTATGCCGGCTTATTTGTCTAACAAGTAATTCGCTAATGCTAAATGACTCATTAAAAAATGTTGGTGCCCGAACCCGGAATCGAACCAGGGACACGAGGATTTTCAATCCTCTGCTCTACCGACTGAGCTATTCGGGCAACTAAGCGCTACTAATGTATGCGTTAGATTTGCTACTTCAAACTGAGCCTTTAAAGCCTGTCTCGTTTGGAGTGCGCGTATAATATAGCGATGTTTTCGAGGGGGCAAGTGCTTTTAAGTCTGACTGGGTGACAAATAGACGTTATGTGGAATTATCCCTCATTTCAGGCTTTGATTGCGGTATATTTCGGCAGTGCCGTTCAATTATCAAGGCGGGATGAGTGAGGCTGGGCAACTATTCGAATAGCTTTGGAAGGCAATAGCTTATTGAGCTTTGAGGTAACAAGGCTTAAATTCAAACATTTTAGAAACAAAAAAATCACTCGCTCATGGATAGGGCTTTCTTGTTGAACGGCTAGCTTAACTTGGTTTAGTTTGGAGTAGAGTGAATTGCAGATACAAAAAAGCCACTCAGTGAGTGGCTTTTTTGTTTTTATGGTGCCGGCACCAAGAGTCGAACTCGGGACCTACTGATTACAAGTCAGTTGCTCTACCAACTGAGCTATGCCGGCTTATTTTTTTAACCAGTTAACTAATCAAGTTAGGTAACTCATTAATAAATGTTGGTGCCCGAACCCGGAATCGAACCAGGGACACGAGGATTTTCAATCCTCTGCTCTACCGACTGAGCTATTCGGGCAACTAAGCGCTACTAATGTATGCGTTAGATTTGCTACTTCAAACTGGGCCTTTAAAGCCTGTCTCGTTTGGAGTGCGCGTATCTTATAGCGATGAAATATTTCCTGCAAGGGCTTTTTTAATTGCGGGTGACTGTTCGGCTAGTTTGTGTGCAAATTTGCAAATGAGAACAATCATTGTGACATGGGGGGTTAAAAACTAGCTTAACCTCACATGTAATGGCCAGCTTTTAGCTAGCTAGTATTTAGTGAATGGGTGCTAGAAAATTGCTGATAGAGAGTTGGCAAATAAAAAGACGCCGCTTAAATTAACTTTAAGCGACGTCTTATTTGGATTTAAATAGAGTTTGGAGCTTTACTCGTCGTCTTTTTGCGGTACGTAGCCTTCAATTTCAACGTCTTTACCTTCAAACAAAAAGTTTACCATCTGCTCTTCAAGAAACTTACGGTCATCAACATTCATCATGTTCAGTTTCTTTTCGTTGATCAACATGGTCTGCTTTGACTGCCAAAGTGCCCAAGCTTCTTTACTGACATTGTCAAAAATACGCTTGCCTAAGTCACCTGGGTAAAGCTGAAAACCTAGGCCTTCTGCTTCTTTGTTTAAGTACACGCAGTTTACAGTGCGAGCCATGATTACTCCTTAATTAAGACAGAACCTAAGTCGGCCAAAATTCGCTCGGTTGCGGCGGCTAAACCAACTTTAGGTGGATGAGTTAAGTTATACCAGACAGTGGAAGCTTGTTCCATGATCTGGTTATCGCTAATACCACTTACACGTACCAGCATCGGTTGGATATCGAGGTGAAAGTGACTAAAAGTGTGTCTAAAGCCGACTAACTCTTGCTGTGAGTTAACACTTAACTGGTTATCTTTAATATAAGTATCGAGTTCGGCTCGGTCACTAAACTGAGGAAAGCACCAGAGGCCGCCCCAAATGCCGGCAGGAGGACGTTTTTCAAGATGCACTTGATGCTTATCTTCTATGACTAATAGCCAGGCTGATTTTTCTGGAATAACTTTCTTGGGTTTTTTACCCGGATACTCGCTCTGTCGTCCACTTAACTGTGCCTTGCAGTCTATGGCTACAGGGCACTGGGCGCAGTTAGGCTTTGAGCGCGTACATACAGTCGCACCAATATCCATCATGGCCTGATTATACTTTTGAATATCTTTAGCAGGGGTTAACGCTTCAGTTAATAGCCAAAGAGCTTGTTCGACAGTTTTTTTTCCTGGCCAACCTTCGATTGCACCATGGCGAGCCAAAACACGCTTTACGTTACCGTCGAGAATAGCAAAGTTGAGCCCTAAAGAGAGGGAGAGCACGGCACCTGCCGTTGAGCGACCTATACCTGGTAGCGCCAAGACATGGTCGAAGTCTGTTGGAAACGTGCTATTAAACTCAGATTGCATTATCTGCGCGGCTTTATGTAGGTTTCGGGCGCGTGCGTAATAACCAAGTCCAGTCCAGTGATGTAACACTTCGTCTTGCTCGGCACTGGCTAAGCTATCTATATCGGGAAATCGAGCAATAAACTTTTCGAAATAGGGGATAACCGTGGCAACTTGAGTCTGCTGTAGCATGATCTCTGAAATCCATACTTTATATGGGGTTTTATTGAGTTGCCAGGGAAGTTGTTTACGACCGAAGTTGTCGTACCATTGGATAATTCTTGTTGAAAAAAGCGCGGTAGTTTTCATCGGCGCAGTGTAACTTCAGCCTTGGGTTTAAACAAGTAAAGCACAGGCCTTTTTAAGGCAAAATAGTGGGTGGATAGTGAAAAAAACACCTTATTTAAGGGCAAAGCAAAGGCACAGCTCGCACAAACTGAGATTATTGGTATAATTTCGCCACAATAAGGCTTGCACTGAAGGTTGAACTTTGGATAATGCCTTTCTTTTTTAAATAATAGCTGTCTTATGCGAGAGCAGGCTTAAAGCGAGGGCGAAAATGAGCGACGTAACAACCGCTGAATTCAATGAAGAAGGTAAATACCTTCGCAAAGTGAGAAGCTTTGTATTGAGAGAGGGCCGTTTAACTAAAGGCCAAGCTCAAGCAATGGAGCAGCAATGGCCAATTATGGGCCTAGACTACACTCCTGAGTCGATTGATTTAGTTGAGGTATTTGGTCGTGAAGCGGATACCGTTTTAGAAATTGGTTTTGGTATGGGCGCGTCATTAGTTGCAATGGCTAAAGCATCACCAGAGCTTAACTTTATTGGTATTGAAGTACATAAACCTGGTGTTGGCGCATGTTTGGCCGAAGCTGCTGAAGCGGGCGTGACTAACTTACGTGTTTATCACCATGATGCGATTGAAGTGCTTGAGAATAGCATTGCTGAAGGCAGCTTGGCTTGTGTGCAATTATTCTTCCCAGATCCTTGGCATAAAACTCGTCACCATAAGCGTCGCATCGTTCAAGCGCCATTTGCTGAATTGATCCGCAGTAAACTAAAAGTGGGTGGTGTATTCCATCTGGCAACAGATTGGGAAAACTACAGCGAACATATGCTAGAAGTGATGAATGCCGCGCCTGGTTATAAAAACCAATCTGCGACAGGTGATGTTGTTGAACGTCCAGATCATCGTCCATTGACTAAGTTCGAAGCGCGTGGCCACCGTTTAGGTCATGGTGTTTGGGATCTTATGTTTGAGCGCGTTTAAGCGTTAAACCGAATTTATACACTGTAAATAAGCTATCTAGGAGAACAACCATGGCAGCAAACCGTAGCCGTCGCTTACGTAAGAAATTACGCGTTGATGAGTTCCAAGAGTTTGGATTTGACGTTAACTGGACCTTTAATGAGTCAGTAACTGAAGAGCAAATTGATGCAATCGTTGATCAGTTCATCGATGAAGTCATTGAACCAGCAGGTCTTGGTTATCACGGTGGCGGGCACAAAGAGTGGGAAGGCATTATTGCTACTCAAGATATTGGCAAATGTACCGAAGAGAACCGAGCTGCAGTTAAAGCATTCTTCGATGCTCAACCTGTATCTGATCTAGAAATTGGTGAGCTTTTCGATATCTGGTGGGGCTAATGCCTGAATTGGCATTACTTGAAGAGATCGTCGAAAAAGTACGACCTCTTTTAGGACAGGGTAAAGTGGCTGACTATATTCCAGCCCTTGCCCAAGTCGATGCTAATAAGTTAGGTATTGCGGTGACCACCTCTGACGGTGTCACAATAGGGGCTGGAGATTATCTCGAGCCCTTTTCAATTCAGAGTATCTCTAAGGTGTTCAGTCTTACCTTGGCACTAATGCTGTATGAAGAAGATGAGATTTGGTCACGAGTCGGTAAAGAACCCTCTGGCCACTCTTTTAACTCTTTAGTACAGGTTGAATTAGAAAAAGGCTTACCGCGAAATCCTTTTATTAATGCTGGCGCGTTGGTCATTGCCGATCTTCTGCAGAGTCGCCTGGGTGCGCCTAAGCACCGGATGCTTGAAATTGTTCGGGGTTTAAGTGAAAACCATAGAGTGGGTTACGACAAAGTCGTTGCCGCGTCTGAATATCAACACAGTGCGAGAAACGCCGCTATTGCTTACCTGATGAAATCATTTGGTAACTTTAATAACGACGTCAATACTGTGCTACACAGCTACTTTCACTATTGCTCACTTCGTATGAGCTGCGCCGATCTATCCCGTGCTATGTTTTATCTGGCTAACTCTGGTAAAAGCCTCGCAGGTAAGCAACTTATTTCGCCGGTGCAAAATCGGCAGCTAAATGCCTTATTAGCCACATCTGGTCTTTATGACGGTGCGGGTGAGTTCGCTTATCGAGTCGGTATGCCGGGTAAGAGCGGTGTCGGTGGCGGCATTATCGCGGTGATCCCTGGCGATATGTCTGTGTGTGTTTGGTCTCCTGAACTTGATGCCAATGGTAACTCTTTGGCAGGCACTGCAGTGTTAGAGACCTTGAGCCAGACTCTAGGCCGGTCTATTTTTTAGTTTTCCTCGCTCTATTATTTATATCTGCATCGATATCAGTACCTACATCAGCGGTTTGTGATATTTGGCCAATTGTTAGTTTAACTGGCCAAATATATTATTTCACAGTGAGTGTTCTTGCTATGCACATCTAGCAAAATCCTTTAAAAATAAAGATTTATACTATTTGGCACGGTCTGTGCTTTATTCCTGTCAAGATTGAAAAATAAAATCATACAGACAATAGCTATAAAGGATTGATGCGATGAAAAAATTACTGACCTCAGTTGGGATCTCAGCGGTATTACTTTCGGTAACTAGCCTACAGACGGTTGCCGCTCATAGTGACCATGACGTAAATAATGAGTGCGAAGTCTCGCTTAATTATGATGTCACAGTCGAACCTAAGAAGCTTATCGTGAGTGAGGTCGGCGATGAGAAATATCGTATCGAAATGGACAAGTTGTTTGTTAATGGTAAGCAAGTCTCACTTAACAAGCAGCAGCAGGCTTTAGTGAGCCAGTATTCACAAGAAGTCTCTTCGCAGGTGCCTGAAGTTATTGAGCTGGTAAATGATGCCGTCGAGATGGCATCAACGGCAGTGACTCTTGCCCTGACTCCACTATTAGGTGATAGCTCAGGTGCCAAGATAGACGAGATGATGGCCGGTCTTGAGGAGCGTATCGAAAGCGTTGCCTACCAGCATGGTGATAAGTTTTATCTTGGATCAACCGAGTCTTCTCTGGAAGATGCTTTTGGTGAAGAGTTTGAGCAAGAGATGGAAGAGCTAGTGCAGAACTCACTCGGTAGCATGATGATGACCTTAGGCGCACAGATGATGTCGGCTGATGGTGATAGCTTCGAGCAGAAGATGGACTCCTTCTCACAGAAGATGGATTCTATCGGCGAAGAGATTGAGCTGCAGATGGAGCAGCAAGCCGACGACATAGAGGCTCGTGGTGAAAAGTTATGTGAAAGATTCAAAACCTTAGTGGTGCTTGAGCAGCAGCTAAGAGATGAGATCCCTGAGTTAGCTAATTATCCCCTGGTAGAGACTGCAAACGCTAGGTTACTAGAGTAAATGTCGTTTCGCTAGACAGAGCTGTTGCCTTCTACTGATTTGCAACGCCCCCCTGCATCCCAACTTTGTGCAGGGGCTTTTCCGTTTCTAAGCCTCTATAGATTTTTATACTATCTCTCCCTTTAGAGCCCCCTCAAACTACATATTTGATGAGTTATGAGGATTTTTTGGTATACTTCTAAAAATAAAAGCAAAATCCAAATATTGGTAAATAATAGAAACTCTACTCTAGCGTACATATACTCACTTAAGATATTGGTTTTTATATAAAAACAGCATGTCTTAGCGATGGAAGTACTATTACTGTCGTAAACACCTTAAGGCGATTTACATGTTAGAACTTTTAGAACCAATCGCAATTTTTACCCATGTGGCTCGAGCGGGGAGTTTTAGCTCTGCGGCGAGAAAGTTAGGCATATCAAAGTCTAAAGTCAGTACCCAAGTGGCGGATCTGGAGCATAAGCTTGGCGTTCAGTTGATACAACGTACCACAAGAAGCTTGAGTTTAACTGAGGCGGGTCAGTTACTGTATACGCAAGGTGAAGAGCTATTAAGAGATGCCGAACAAGCTGTTGCTAGCGTTCATAATCTTAATGATGCTACCAGAGGCGTATTGAAAGTCGGGATCTCTCAGTCGTTCGGTACCATGCATATCATTCCAGCTTTGCCAGAGTTTATGGCTAAACATCCAGAACTCGAACTTCAAGTTAGTCTGCTTGACCATAAAGTTGATGTTGTCAACGAAGGGTTAGATCTATTGCTGACCATGTCAGAGCAATTACCGTTAGGTATGGTTGCTAGACCACTGATGAAGTGCCAATTTTTGTTAGCAGCTTCACCATCATATGTTGAGAAACACGGTGAACCTAGCCGTCCTGAGCAGCTAGTTGATCATAATTGCTTGGTATATCAAGGTGAATGGCATGAGCACAGTATTTGGCAGTTTAAGCAAGGTGATGATTTCTGTGAAATAGGCGTATCAGGTAATTTTAGAGTCGATAATGCCCCTGCGCTTAAATCTGCAGCAGTGAGTGGGCTAGGTGTGGTTTACCTTGCCAGTTACCTGCTTGAAGATGAGCTTGAGAAGGGCACTCTAGTCCCAATTATGCAGGACTGGCAATTGACTCATCATTTGCCACTACAGGCTGTTTATCCAAGACGTAAACACTTGGCTCCAAAGGTTAGTGCCTTTATCGATTTTATAAAAGATCATATCGGTACCCCACCATATTGGGATGCACCTTTAAAAGAATTGTATGCAAAACGTAAGTGAAATGGGGAAACATTGTTTTCTATTTTAAACAATGTGAAACTGATCTAATGTGGTGAAGGATTATTTGGTTTTTATTCAATCACTTAATCCTTGTTACTCGTTATTTAGTTAAGCTAAATTTAGCCTTAACTAAATAACTTTAAATCATTTCGGTTGAAGTTTGTTCTCATTTTAATACAATTGCAGCCAGTTGATTCAAAAGTTCTGAGTCCTATAGTGCAATCGAGAATGACCCCTCTCTATTGTGCGATACAGAGCAGCTAAAAAGCATTTTGTATCAATGCTGGCAGACGGTTTAAGAACTAAAATAATGTCAGCCTTAAAACCATCACCTAGTTTGGTTTACCCCGATTACTTATAATCGGGGTATTTTCTTTTTGGGGGTGACAAAGTTAAAATTCCAACCCTTGTTCTGCATTTAAAACAGTTTCCTGTTTGTCCTATACCCATCACTTTAGTTGTTGAATCACTTCAGTCTTGCAGATGAGGAAAGTCGTGGTGCTTACTGTTCACATTCGCCCAAAAGCGCAATGCTGCAGCTTATCTGTCTCAGTAATACCTTCCTATATTGACCGCAGGTAATAACAAGCATTGTTGTTCGAGTTAGTAAAGAGTCTTAATTACAACTGCTGTTACAGCTTAGTTTTAGAATAAAGCGCTTGAAACTTGATGGTGAACCATCTTAAGCTGCAGATTATATTGAATAATATTCAGCTTTCTCTGCTTTGTAGAGTCATTTATTTCATGAGACATGTATTACATTGAATAAATTAATTAAGTCACTTTTTTCTCGTTCTGCTGACTCTGAAACAGCACCAGAAGTTACCTCAAAGCAAGCTCCTCAACATGAATACTCTTTTCAGCATCATCGTTTGTATTACCATGGACTTATTCAGCTGCAAGTCGTTAAACGTAGTGGCTTTAATATTGAGTTACTGAGTCAGTTTGAATTACTTGGTAGTTGTAATTGCGATCTCTTGTTAGCTGAGTGGCTTGATGACGAGCGCTTTATTGCTGTTGACTCAACAGGTCGGATTTTTAGCGCTGAATTTAATGCAGTCAATTCAAGCAAGATTAGCCTGTCAGCTATAGCAACGCTGCAACTGTACCCGACAGAGGATGCTTGCTTCAGCAATGGTAAACTTTGGATAGTTGGCGCTAAGCAAGGCGGGCGACGCGGCGTGAAGTCATTATTCTGTGTCGATATTGCGTTAGCGCAAGAGCGAGCCTTAAAGAGTCTGGCAATTGTTAGCGATTTTGAGTTCAATGCGGCGGAGATCACTCGATACGAAATGCCGTTTAAGTTTGTTAATGCCAGCATGGTTCGTGTCGCAGATAATGAGTTCGTGTTCTATCAGCGTGAAAAGCGTCGAATGCATCAACTTGTGAGTTTTAACCCACTCACTTCTGAAACTAAAGTTCATCCGCTTGAGGGCAAGCCTGCACCTACAGAGATCTCGTTTCGTAACACCTTTTTCATGGATAATAAGCGCGGTATTGCGCTGCTTGCTAATGCCGAGACGGTTACTTTGGTAGAGAGAGAGGCTTCTGAACACACCGAAGCGCCAAACTTTGATTTTATATTGCAGCTTATCGATTTTAAACAGAAAAAGGCACTGTGGAGCCGCAGTGTTAGGGGGCTTAGTCCATCACAAATTTGTGCCAGTTATCAGACTGAAGAGCTGGTGGAGTCATTAACTGCGATAGCGGCAGGCGATACCAGTTCAAGGTGCCATGATGAGCTGCAAACCTTTGTTGAGTGTTTAACCTCTGCAAGGGTTGCTGCTGATGGCAACAGTATTTGGCTTGGGTGGCAAGATGGTGTGGTGCAACAACTGTCATTCACCGGTGAGCTTATATCCCCTATTCTGCAACTGATGCAGCCTAGCAATGGAGATAACTCACGTTCAGTGCAGGTATTTTCCCATGAGCCTATCATTATCCAAGGTGAAATAGACAAGCAATTGATAGTGGCGGTTGGTGAAGAAGAGGATGCGCGTATTTGGCAGATGGAGCGAGTAGAACCCGCCACATTACTGGCAAATAGCAATCTTATCAGATGTAGTGGAAGTCAGAGCCTTACCAATAGCATCGTCCAAGTTGCTTGCCAGCAGGCTGAATTCGATTTAGCCGTGCCTAAAGGGCTGACAGAGCTGCCGACATCGAGTGGGCAAGTTGATATTAGTGCACAAGAAACTGCGGCCTCAGTTAAGTTGGCACAGCTTGAAACGCTCAATAGCTTAATGCCTAAACTACAGGTGCATTACCCGCAGGGTAAGCAGGCATCACTATTTTTTGGCTTTGTTAATCAGCAAATCAATGGATGTATTGTTCAAAGCGAATATGATCTGTTTGCTTCAGCAGCTTTTGATGAAAAGGGGGCTGCGCTATTAGCGAGCATTATCAAGCAGTTTGCTAGCTGGAATAGTGCCGCTGAACTGTCGGGTCTTAAAGGTGCACCGGTTATGGCCGATGCAGTGTTAGCTTTGGCCGATAAGAGTGAATATTTAGATATTCTTGCCGAATACTTTATTGCCATTGACGGCCAAGAGCCGATTCATCCATTTCATGTGCACAGGACGATGGTGGTGCTCCGTGAGCAACATGCTGATACCGCAGAGCTTGCAGACTTTATGGCTAAAGTGCCTTGGCCTTGGAATGATAAAAGTTTTACCGTTCCCAATGTCGGTGATTACGACTAAATGCTAGAACCTAGAACCTAGAACCTAGAACCTAGAACCGAGGTTCTTGTGGACATATAGCGTTTCAATAGAGGTGTTAGAGCTGGCCTTTTTTAGAAACGACATGGGACGATGTGGTTGGGTTCTTCATGATTTTGCCACCTTTCAAGCCCTTTATAGTGCCAATCGCTGCGATAATCCAAGCGAAAATTAAGCCGGTAAATAACAGAACTGCCGCCCACTCAAACGCGGGCAGGCCAGTATGTAACGCCAGTTGCGTCGTTCCGGTTACGCAAGTACCCACCGGGAAGGTAAACGCCCACCAAGTGAGAGCGAAGGGCATTTTTCTTCTCAGAGCCCGCAATGTCAGTAAGCTTGCGAGTATCGACCAGAAAAAAGCAAAGCCCCAGGCTGGAACACCGTAAAGAATCGCCATGGTATTCATTCCCGTCGATATAGGTTCGTCGACAACGAGTAGCGCCACGCTACCTAGGGCGCCTGCTGCGGTAATTGATTGGCCTAGTGGCCCCAACACAATCCAAAGAGTCGGGACACGTGCGCCGCCAGATGTGCCGGAGTGGGCTAAGCGACTCCAGATCATTGTGATAATAATCAAGGCACTAAACAAGCTAATGCCAAACATGGCATAGCAGGCATAAAGCAGCGTCTGTTGTAGGGTGATACTTTCTACATGGGGGATTAACATGGCGCCAATAGCGGCTGAGACCATAGGCGGAACGACGGGCATAAGCCAGCCACCAAAGGCGGCATCGTCGCGGACTTGATGATGAGTAAAAAGACGAAACGGAATAATAACGGCGGTAACGAGCCCAAGCAGAGTCCCCACTATCCACAGACCCCAAGCGATTGTAATGGCGGTATCAATGGCCATCACTTGCTGGCCGTACAATAGGGTTCCTCCTGCTATGGTAAGCATCGCCATTGGAGGCGCACCAAAAAATTGCGACATAACAGGATCGTTAAATTGCCGCTTTATAATGTGGGGCTTGATAATGGTCTGAATCGTTTTTAGCAATATCATAGTGATTAACATCAAGGATGCGAGTAACCAGATAATCAGCCCTATGCCACTTAAATGGCCACCGAACATCGGCAGTCCAATAGCGGCATTAGCGATGATGCCAGTGCCCATAACCGAGGCAAACCAGTTTGGACCTATCTCTGTACTTAGCTCAATTGGTGTATTTTCAGACATATATTTCCTTACCGCTAAATGTTTAACGTTATCTTATTAAAGCTAATTCGTTTGAGGTAATAAGTACAATGTTGAATCGACTTTAGTATGCATTAAGCCCTATTGAAGGGCTGAAAAAGTAGGGCTAACAGAGAAAAGGCTAATCGTTTGCTAGTGGTAATTGAACAGATCGCTTTTTGTTACAAATGTCGTCAATATTAAGTGCAATAAAACCCATCCTCTCGCTTTCTACTTAGTGGTAACTAGATGCCTTGACTGTTGTGTCGGTTAACTAACGGTTATGCGAATAGTTATCCTCGGGTGTGCTTTCATTTGCTCAACGTTGAGCCTAGAAAGGTTGCATAATTTCAACTTTCTAAGAGTAATCACCTGCTAATAAGATCTAGAAATCTTAAGATATAGAAGGATGCAGCAATGAACATTATCAATAGAAAACACTATTTACTACTTGCCGTGTTAATCGCATTAACCAGTGGCAATCTTTACGCTAGAGGAGGGGGGCAGGGTTTTGGTGGTTACAATTCCATTAGTAAGGCCGAGCTTGAGGCAAGTTGGAATGGTCAGGCTGGCCCACAGCATACTGCCGTACGGGGCGTTAAGGTCCAATGGTATGCCGATGCGTGTGGTACCGCCAATGGGCATGTTACCGACGCTAAAGAGTGTATAAATGATAAACAAAAGAGCCTAACGACCAAGGCTGATAATTCGTAATCAAATTAGCCGTTTCACTATCCTGCTATTAAGTGGGATAAATGTACAAGAGGTAGCGCGCTGGTATTAAAGGGCGCGCTGTTAAGAACTGTTGTAATTGATGCTAACGATATTGAACTAAGGAGGGTCGCTAAGAGTCTATTTATTCTTTTTGACTCGTTTAAAAAGTGGGTGGCCATTGAAAAGAAATATCTCAGATCTTAATCAAATCGGACTGTTATTAGATTTAGTTCATACTAAAAACATGAGCCGTACCGCGCAGCGCTTAGGTAAAACGACTAGTGCCATATCGAAAAACCTGCAGAGATTGCGTGAGGAGCTCTGCGATCCACTTTTTATCAGGCAGTTGTCGGGGCTAGAGCCGACAACCTATACATTAACGCTCGCAGCAAAGCTGAGTAAAATTCAAAAAGATATCGATGCTGCATTTGACTCTGAACTATTTGCTCCTAAGTTATATCGAGGCAAAATCACTCTGGCTGCGAACGTTGCATTGCTGCATTATTATCAGCCCAAGCTATTGATAACCTTGTTAGAACAAGCTCCACTCGCCAATTTTGAGATCGTGCAATGGCAAGAAGATAGTTACCAGAAAATACTCGATGGCAGTATTAATGCGGGCTTGCATTTTCTTAATGAAAATTGCACACAATCGATTACGCAGTATGTAGTCCAACGACATGAGATAATGTTGATGACTGGTGCCAAACACAGTGCGATAACCGCGAGTGAGGCTTTGCTATCTCCATTAGCAATTCTTAAGATCCATGGCTGGAATACTGACGCCGTGCGTTTTTCTCGATATCTATATCAAAGAGAGGTTGAACATAGTGTTCGCTTGCAGTGTGAAGACCTAGGCAGTTTATTCGCTTGCCTAGAATATAGTGACAGTGTCTCTCCTTTACCGAGTTTTCTCAGCTATAAAAACTTAAAAGCGCTTCCCTTAGACGAGCGAGGCAATGAGATAAGCTCTGTAGTATGTATTCCTTCTACACATAGAAACGAGCCATTGTACCAATGGCTCGTTGCACTCATAAAGTCACTAAAAGTAGCTAGTGCTTAATGAGTCTGTTAGCTAGGATAGCCGCTGCTATCGCGACAAAAATCACTGAGAAATAGATCATAACCCCTCCGAAGGTTTGGCACTTGTAGATGTAGATGCTGTAACTGGATTAGGGCCTTTTTTGATCCAGCGAGTTAGTAACCAACCAAAGATAACAGCCAATACGCCATAGCTCATCAATAGGGTCGGGACATGGAAACCATGGGTTTCGCCAGCAGAAAACGTTCCCGCTCCTTGTAGTGTTGGCATGACGCCATAAACTACCCAAGGTTGGCGGCCATACTCAGAGAGTAACCAGCCAGAGAGGTACGCGATAAAGGGTATGGGCAGGGCGTAGGTACTGAGTTTAAGCAACCTATCACTTGCACTTTGTAGTTTGCCTTTGGCTGCGAGGTAAACCCAGTAACTGCTCAGCAGTAAGATAAACAGCCCTGCCCCCACCATCACTCGGAAGCTAAAAAATAACACGCTCACATTGTTAACCGTATCATTGGCTGCGCTGCGGATCTGCTCTTCGGTGACATCAATTAGCTGCGGATTATATTTGCGCACTAGCTCTGCGTAGCCAAGATTGTGCTGATAGGCTTGGATTAGATCTCTATCGGCTTGTTTGTCTGTACTTGAGTCGTCTGAGTAACGAGTGATTGCTTGACGGGCTAATAGTCCATTGCGAATACGCTGCATATTTTCGGCTCTTAACTGCTTGATCCCTTTCACTTGCTCACTGCTATCAGTTCCCGATAGCATCCAGCCTAAGAGTTGAGGAATTTTAATTTCGAAGTGATTCTTTTCTGCTTGCTGATCCGGTAGTGCTAATAACACCAGATCTGCGCCATCTTGCTCTGTCTCCCATAGCGCTTCAAGCTGCGCGAGTTTCATCGGTTGTGCCTGATGAACGTCACGGCCGTGAATGTCTCCGCTAAATAGGGCAAATAGTGAGAAACATAAGCCGATACTGGCGCCAATCACAACCCCAGCTTGGCCAAAAGCTTGCTGGCTATTTTTCTGTAGGTAGTAGCAAGATAGCGAGATCAGTGTCACGCCGCCGATTAAGAATGCCCCGGTAAACATATGTGCAAAACGCGTACTTGCCATCGGTGTAGTAACAATCTCATACAGCGATGCAGCTTGATATGTCATGGTGTTGATATCAAATTGCATCGCAGAGCTTGGGTCATGCATCCAGCCATTGAGTACGATGACAGGCAGCTCGGTATAGGCACAGATAAAGGGTAATAACCAAGTGATGAAAAGGTGGAGCTTAGCGGGCAGGTGTCGCCAACCGATATAGAACAGGACCACAGCCGTGAGCCAAATCAGCATGCCAGTGGACACTATGGTGCCAAGTAGTCCAACATATTCACTAAATACGCTGTTGATAAAGAGATCGAGTTGTTGCCAGTCCTCCGGCATCGGCGGTGTGAGTATGCCTGTGATAATTAATACAAAGACAATTGGCAAACACAGTTTGCCAATAAATTGGGCTGCCGACTTATATTCAGCATTTGATTTAGTGACGTATAAGGTTTCAAAAATCGCAGTGACTAGCATCAGGCCTATAAACAATGGCACAAAAATCTGGTGCACCATCATACTGAGGCCAAACTCGAGTCTAGCGGTATCGGTTAACGCGTGTTCAATCATGATTACATACCTATCCATATAGTTGGCCGGAGCATATCAGGATTGGTTTTCCTACAAGTTGAATCTGTTTTTCCTGCGAAGATAGGCTGGTGCAGTGACTGAAGGGAGAGTCGATAGCATTTTGCTAAGCTTGAAAGATTATTTAGTCGTCGAGATAAAAGCTAAAAGTCATACAAAATAGGCCACAACAGTGTTGTGGCCGGTGATACTTTCTGACTCAGAGCCTGAGTCAGAGTTTCTAGTTCAGATTCTAAGCTTAACCTAGAATCATCATTAGATGATTAGCTACTTTGCTCAATCCAAAGGTTGATTTCGCTTTCCAGTACATCCAACGGTACAGGACCGTTCTTGAGGACGATTGTGTGGAAGTCACGAATATCGAATTTATCGCCCAAGGCTTGTTGCGCCTTATCTCTCAGGGCCAGTAGCTTGATCATCCCGACCTTATAGGCGGTGGCCTGTGATGGCATCACGATATGGCGTTCCACCATCTTCACGGCATCCGATTTAGCATTGGGGGTATTCGATACGTAGTATTCGATAGATTCTTCACGGGTCCACTTCTTAGCATGAATTCCAGTATCGACCACTAATCGACATGCGCGCCAAAGCTCCATGGCTAGGCGGCCAAAGTCTGAGTAGGGATCTGAATACATGCCCATCTCTTTCGGAAAGTATTCGCTGTACAGACCCCAGCCCTCGATATAGGCGGTATAGCCACCAAATTTACGAAACTTGGGTACGCTCTCAAGTTCTTGAGCGATAGCAATCTGCATATGGTGACCCGGCGTACCTTCGTGATAGGCCAGTGCCTCCATCTGATATTTAGGCATCGCCTTCATGTCATAAAGGTTGGCGTAGTAGGTACCTGGGCGGCTTCCATCAGGAGAGGGGTTATTGTAAAACGCCTTACCGGCAGATTTCTCTCTAAAGGCTTCGACCTGCTTAACGATCATTGGTGCTTTAGGTTTTATCTTAAACACCTCGTCGAGCCTGCTGCTCATGGTATCGATAAGTGCGGTGGCCTCATCAAGATATGCCTTGCGACCTTTATCATCGTTGGCGTAGTAGAACTGCTCGTCCTCACGCATAAACTTAAAGAACTCTGGCAGCGAGCCCTCAAAGTTGACCTTGTGCATGATGTCACGCATTTCGCTATGAATACGTGCGACTTCTGAAAGGCCAAGCTGATGGATATCACTGGCGGTCATATCGGTTGTGGTGGTGCGCGCCAGTGCGTTGTTGTAGTACGTGTCGCCTTGGGGGAACTTCCACGCACCATCACGGATATCAGCCTTGGTTTCAAGCTTGGTCATGTAGGCGATTAGCTTGTCGTAGGCAGGCTTTACATCGTTAACTAATGCGGTTTTAGCGTCACGCAATAGGCTTTCTTTATCGCTATCGCTGATCTCTAAGCTTGAGACTTTTCGTTTAAAGTCGGCCCATAACGCACTGTCTTGTGCCTTTTCACCACTATCAGACTTAGCAGTGAAGGGCGCACCTGCAACGATATTTTGGCTGTCGGTGATCACATATGGGAAGACAAACTTCGGTGCGATAATCCCTTTGCTCTCGCGCACTTCTAATGCGCCCTGTAGCTGAGATAAACGCTTAGGCACCCCTTGTAGACGGCTAATATAAGCCTTGGCATCTTCTATATTGCCAATCTGATGTTGGTTAATTAAGAAAGAGGCGATTTGTGAGTGGCCGCCATACATCTGGTTGACGGGGTAACTATGGTAGCGCCATTTGTCATCGATAATGACTTGCTCAAGTTTTTGTGTCAGCAGCTGATAGCTGAGTAAGGTTTGGCCTGTTAGTTTGCTGACATCGATCTGTTTGAGCTGCGCGAGGTGTTTCTTCGTGCGTGCAAGGGCGGCATCGTCTGCAGTGTCCCCCATCTCGTCCCATTTATCATAATCGGTTTTAATACCGAGATGGGTTTGAGAGATGGGGCTGGCCATCACGTTTTCCATAAAAATGCTTTCAAACAAGGCGTTAGCTTTTTCTGACTCACTCTCTGCCTTATGGGCTACGGGCTCACTTGGGCTTAAAAAGGAGGCGGAAGTTGGTGCGGCAATAGTAGGGTTGGCACTTAGTCCAATGGATAGTGAAAGGGCGATAAGGCTAATTTTTGTTTTTATGGGCATTTTTAGGCTTCCTTAGAATTATGTTAGTTATCCTAAAGAAGCCGTCGGTCAATTTTTTGTTTTAAGTGTTAGAAAATATTTCTATAGAAGCAAATTGTTAGCCTAATGACCATTAATTCAACGGCTTAATAAGTATTAGTAGGGTTTAATGTTCACTACAGGAACTGTGACAGCAGCTCGTTGACGAATAGGTGGCCTTTGCTAGTCAACTGCCAGTGTTCATCTGATTCTGTCATTAAGCCTTTAGCACAGGCTTGCTTGATGCCGTCACTAATCGTGTCTCGGGGCAAACTGGTGCGCTGCTCGAACTCAAGTTTTGGAATGGGACTCATTAGGCGTAAGCGATTCATCAGATACTCTAGGGCCCTGTCTTCCTCTGCCACTTCGGTGGTTTCGTAGGTGTAGATATCAGCCGCTAAATAGCCTTTAGGGTGCTTAATTTTGACGGTGCGAATAATCTTATTTTCATTAAGTAAGGTCACTTTTCCGTGGGCACCACAACCTATGCCTAGGTAGTCACCAAACTGCCAATAGTTAAGGTTATGTCTGCACTGATAGCCCTCTTTTGCGTAAGCCGAGATCTCATACTGCTGATAACCCAGTTCGGCTAGACGCTTTTGTCCTTGCTCATAGATCTGCCACAAGTTTTCATCATCTGGCAATTGTGGCGGTTTAGAGTGGTACAGGGTATTAGGCTCAATCGTTAGTTGATACCAAGACAGGTGCGGCGGCGCAAGCTCTGCTGCCGTTTCAATGTCGGCCAGAGCCTCGTCAAAACTTTGGTTTGGCAAACCATGCATCAAGTCTAAGTTAAAGCTCTGGTAGCCCGAGACTTTCGCTTTTTGGGCAGCCACCTGAGCCTCATCTTGATTATGAATGCGCCCTAGCAGGTTGAGCTTATCGGTAGAGAAGCTCTGCACTCCGATTGAAAGGCGAGTAATACCTGCCTTGCAATAGGCCTCAAAATCATCATGTTCTAGGGTACCAGGGTTGGCCTCCATGGTGATTTCAATATTGTCGCTAAAGGGAATAAGGGTATCGACTTCAGTCAGTAAACGCGCAATGTGCGCGGCATCAAACAAAGAGGGGGTGCCGCCACCGATAAAAATGGTGTGTAAAGCTCTGCCCTGCACATAATGCAGATCCTGTTTGAGATCCTTAATCAGGGCATCGACATATTCAGTCTGGGGCAGTTCGCCATGTTGTCCATGGGAATTGAAGTCACAATAAGGACACTTCTGTACACACCAAGGAATATGGATATAGAGGCTTAGCGGTGGCAGGGTTAACATTAGTTAAAGATACCTTGTTGCTTCATGGCTTCAATTAACAATACCAATGCCTTACCGCGATGGCTGAGTTTGTTTTTCTCATCACTGCTTAGCTCGGCTGCTGCGCAGTCATGCTCTGCTGGAATAAAGATTGGGTCGTAGCCGTGGCCGTTTTCACCCAGAGCTTCAAAGGCAATAGTGCCTTCCCATGAGGCTTGGCAGATGATTGGGGTCGGATCTTTTGCATGACGCATATAAACCAAGACGCATTGAAAACGGGCATTACGCTCAGTTTGACCTTCAAGTGCGCTTAATAGCTTAGTGTAATTTTGCTCATCTTTAGCGCCTTCGCCCGCATAGCGCGCAGAGTAAATACCAGGTGCGCCTTGCAGAAAGTCTACTTCTAGACCAGAGTCATCGGCAATCGCGGCATGGCCGGTGATCTCTGCAGCATGTCTCGCCTTGATAATGGCATTTTCAACGAAGGTGGTTCCGGTCTCGGCAACTTCAGACACATTGAACTGGCTCTGAGCTAAGATCTCGACGCCGTAATTGGCCATCAATTCTGAAAATTCTTTGAGTTTACCTTTGTTGCCGCTGGCGAGGACGATTTGATTCATGGGATGCCTGTAGATGAGTCAGTAAATAATGGCGGCAATGATAGCCGAGATAAGCGGGTTTCGGTAGTCAAAGCGTATAAAAAAAGGGGCGCTAGGCCCCTGTGTTTTTTAATTTTCACTCGCGCCTATTCGACGTAGAACTTCTGTTTGAAATTAAGTGTGGTATTAAGTTTTTTGCCGTACTTCACTGCGATTTTAAAGTTGATCTCTTGATCATTACGGTAGGGAACTTCGGCGACGTAATAGATAGAATCACCTTCGCGAATTTCTCTAAATTTTAAATCGACTCTAGCATCGAGTAAGTTATTGGCGACACCTGAAATCTCAATAGGGACGGCAGGGTTACCTTTGACGCTGGTGTCGAGCACGGCAATATTAATAATCCCAGTGTAGCTACTGCGCTGGATCCCGTAAGACTTGGCAATACTTGGGGTTAGAAAGGTGCTGCTAAGCGCGACATAATGGATATCGTAGTTACCCACTTTTTCTTTTTGTTCGGCAAATGCGTTGCTGCTTAGGCAAAAGCAGAGCATTAGCATAGTGGTTAAAGCACGGACCATATTTGTTTTCCTTAAGAAGATATCTTGTTAACAGTATAGAGCTTAGTTGAACTCAATGCGCTATTGTAATGATAACTATAAGGTTACAAAAGGTTTTGTACTTCGGCCGGAATAAGCTTAGGGGCGGTGATTTTCACCTGCTTGTGGCGCCCCATCTGGCCTTTGGTAATTTCAATATCCCCCTTGGGCACTTTAAAGGCTTTAGATAGATACTTGGTGAGGTGGGCATTGGCTTTGCCGTCGACAGGTGGGGCTGTGATGGCGATTTTTATCTCTTCACCGTGTAGGCCAACGATTTGATCTCGACTGGCCTTAGGCTGAATATAGAGTTGCAGCAGCAGGTCACCCTGCTGCATTAGTGCTGGAGTCACTATACGCTAGCCCAAAATGGCACGTATTGCGCAAGCAAGATGTTGACGAAGTTAAGGATAATCATCATTACCAGTAACGACAAATCTAGGCCACCCATTGGTGGTAAAATGCGGCGAATAGGCGCAAGTAAAGGCTCAGTTAGTTGACCCATAACCATCTCAATTGGGTTACTACCTTGGCTTACCCAACTTAAAATTGCGCGTAGGATCAACATCCAGAACAGCAGTACACCCGCCTCTTTAATCACTGAAACCAGCGAGACAAGCAATAATGTTGGGATATTAATTGCCGCACCGGCCATCAGGCTTAAGACAACAAATTTTGTAATAACAACGGTTATCGCCAATACGAAGGAGGCGGTATCAAAATTGCCGAAAGAGGGCAACACGCGTCTCATTGGGCCTACAATCGGATGGGTGGCTTTTACGATAAATTGGCTAAATGGGTTATAAAAATCGGCTTTGGCTAATTGTAGCCAAATACGCAATACCACGACCATCAGGTATAGATCGAATACCGTGCTTATCAGAAAACTAAATGCATTCATCTGTTTACTCTACTTGTTCAAGTTAAATTAAAAAACTAGTACTGCTTCGCCATCTCTTCGGCGCGGGCGATGCAATTGTTCATTGCGCTATCGACCAAGCCTCGTAGGTTACCTTCTTCAAAAGTGGCAACCGCTTGCGCTGTCGTGCCGCCTTTTGATGTGACGTTTGCTCTAAGTTGGGCAAGGCTAACGTCAGGGTTTTGCTTAACCATTAAGGCTGCACCAAGAGCTGCTTGCTGCGCCATCTCTCTTGCGGCTAATTCCGACATTCCGCCTTTAACAGCACTTTCTACCATAGCTTCTAAAAACAGGAAGAAGTAAGCCGGAGAGCTACCTGCGAGTGCGATCACTTGGTTTAAATCATCTTCTTTGTTGACCCAAACAACTTCACCGCCAGTGGCCATTAATGTTTCTGCGATAGCTTTTTGCTCAGTAGATATATCATCACCAGCAAAAAGCCCTGTTAAGCCTACACCGATTTGCGTGGGAGTATTAGGCATAGTACGTATTAGTTTGATCTCTTGCTTAAAATAATCGCTATAACGTTTAGCGGTAACACCTGCGGCTATGGTGATAATCAGTTTGTTGGATAGATCTAAGCCGCTTAGCTCTTCACCTACAACTTGCATCAGATGGGGTTTAACACCTAGCACGATAACGTCGGCAGCCTGTGCTGCCTCAAGGTTGTTGTTCGATACCTTAATGCCAAAGTCTGCCACCATAGCATCTAGCTTAGGCTGACTTGGGTTGGTAGCTTCGATCAGTTCAGAGCTGTAACCGCTTTTAACTAGGCCGCTGACGATGCTGCGAGTCATATTACCTGCGCCAATAAAGCATACTTTATTTTGTGTCATGAAGATCTCTTGTTGTTATTAGTTAGCTGCACTAAATCTTAGCCGCACAGAGTAAATAAAGACTATTTTACCTGTTAATATCTGGGCGGATAAGAGCAATACAAAATTTATGGTATTAAACAATTTTCATATTGGAACTGTATTTAGCCTAGCTATAGCTTGCTGTAATCACGCTCTCCAAAGATAGCGCTACCAATACGCACCATGGTTGAGCCATGGGCAACCGCTAGCTCAAGGTCATTACTCATGCCTACTGACAAGGTATCGACACTATCGAAGCGCTGAGCGAGTTCGTTGTAAAGTGACTGTAAGGCTGCAAGTTCTTGTATGGCTGTGAGTTCATCGACATCGGCTGAGGGAATAGCCATTAAGCCACGTAATGTCAGTTTGGGTAATAGTGCAATTTTATCTGCAAGCGCTAATACCTCGCAGGCTGGCACACCTGATTTACTTTGCTCTTGGCTAATGTTGACTTGAATGCATACATTGAGAGCTGGCATTGATTCAGGACGTTGCTCATTAAGCCTCTGAGCAATTTTTTCACGCTCGACGGTATGCATCCAATCAAATAGTGTCGCGACCACCTTGCTCTTATTTGATTGCAATGGACCGATAAAGTGCCACTCAATATCTGGGAACTCTTGACTGAGTGCATTAACCTTAGATTCGCCCTCTTGTACATAGTTTTCACCGAAGCGGCGTTGACCCGCATGGTAGGCTTCTATGATTTGGCTATTGGGTTTTGTTTTGCTCACCGCAAGCAGTTGTATATCTTCTGCTCGGCGAGATGAGTTTTGCGCCGCTTGAGCGATTCGATGCTGGGCGATAGCGAGTCTGTCTGTTATTGTTGTCATGTTGTAAGTTTTTGGTTGAATGGATATCCCAAACTATGGAAATCACAGAGTTACTTGCCTTTAGTGTAAAACACAATGCGTCAGATCTACACCTTTCAGCGGGTGTTTCTCCCATGATCCGTGTTGATGGTGAAGTGAGAAAGATTAATTTACCCGCTTTAGACCACCAAGGTGTGCATAGCTTAGTCTATGACATCATGAATGATAAGCAGCGTAAGGATTATGAAGAACATTTAGAAATCGATTTTTCGTTTGAAGTTCCTGGTCTTGCACGTTTTCGTGTTAACGCTTTTAATCAGTCCCGTGGTGCTGCGGCAGTTTTCCGTACTATTCCTAGCGATATTTTGAGTTTAGAACAGTTAGGTGCGCCAGAGATCTTCAAGAGAATATCAAGTTTTCCCCGTGGTTTAGTATTAGTGACCGGTCCAACGGGGTCAGGTAAGAGTACGACCTTGGCGGCGATGATCGATTATGTGAATGAAAACCGCCATGACCACATTCTAACCATTGAAGATCCGATAGAATTTGTCCATCAAAACAAGCAGTGTTTGATTAACCAACGTGAAGTCCATCGTCACACTCACAGCTTTAATGCCGCACTTCGAAGCGCTCTTCGTGAAGATCCTGATGTGATCCTAGTCGGTGAGATGCGAGATCTTGAGACCATTCGGCTAGCGATGACGGCGGCTGAAACCGGTCACTTAGTCTTTGGAACCTTGCATACCACTTCTGCGGCGAAAACTATTGACCGTGTGGTCGATGTATTCCCTGAAGGTGAAAAGGGCATGGTACGTACCATGTTGTCAGAATCTTTACAGGCGGTTATCTCTCAGACCTTGATTAAGAAAGTGGGTGGTGGCCGAGTGGCAGCGCACGAAATTATGATGGGCACGCCTGCAATTCGTAACCTTATCCGTGAAGATAAGGTCGCGCAGATGTATTCGGCTATCCAAACGGGTATGGCCCATGGCATGCAGACACTAGATCAGTGCTTGCAAAACTTGGTTAATCGCGGCCAGATCACTCGTGAAGATGCCATGGCCAAGAGCTCGAATAAGCAAGCAAACTTTTAAGTAAGTAGTAAGTAATAAGTAATAGGAATAGTGAGTCTATGGATGTTCGTCCTTTTCTAAAGGTGATGATTGAGCGTAAGGCATCGGATCTGTTTATTACAGCAGGTTTTCCGCCAAGCGCAAAAGTTGATGGTGAGCTGCGCCCACTCGGTGAGAATCCATTTACTCCTGCGCAGTCGTTAGACTTTGTTGAGTCGTTAATGACTGAGGCACAGAAGCAAGAGTTTCATGGAACTCGCGAGTGTAACTTTGCCTTTTCCGCAAAAGATCTTGGTCGCTTCCGTGTCAGTGCCTTTTGGCAGCGTGAGTTTCCCGGCTGCGTAATGCGTCGTATTGAGACACAGATCCCTGAGGTTGATGACTTAATGTTGCCGCCTATCTTAAAAGACTTAGTGATGAGTAAGCGCGGCCTAGTGATCTTGGTTGGTGGTACGGGAACGGGTAAATCGACTTCGCTTGCTGCACTGGTCGGTTATCGAAATTCCCACGCCCGTGGTCATATTCTTACCATCGAAGATCCGGTTGAATTTGTTCATGAACACAAGCAGAGCATTATTACTCAGCGTGAGGTGGGGATTGATACTGAATCTTTTGATGCTGCGCTCAAAAGCTCACTGCGTCAGGCGCCGGATGTGATTTTGATTGGTGAAATTCGTAGTCAAGAAACCATGGAGTTTGCACTGTCGTTTGCTGAAACCGGCCACCTTTGTATGGCGACCTTGCACGCTAACAACGCTAACCAAGCACTGGATCGCATCATGCATTTAGTACCTGAGAGCAAGCATCATCAACTGCTGTTTGATTTGTCGTTAAACCTGCGTGGTATTGTGGCGCAGCAGCTGGTGCCCAAGAGCGATGGTAGCGGACGGCGTGCGGCGATAGAGGTGTTAATTAACACGCCGCGTGTGGCAAGCTTGATCGCCAAGAATGAGCTTCACTTGCTTAAAGACACCATGGCAAAGTCAAACGAGCAAGGGATGCAGACCTTCGACCAAGCGTTATTAAAGCTCTATAGCGATGATGAGATTAGTTACGCCGATGCCTTGCATTATGCTGACTCACCAAACGATCTGCGCTTGATGATTAAACTGCAAAGCTCCGATCCAAGCAGTAATAGCTCGATGGATGGAGTCACACTCGATTTAGACTAGTTTGAGTGGATTATTAGAAGACTGGCAATACCTTGTATTGCCAGTTTTTTTTGAGTCATAAAGAGCGTTGATTGTATCAACAGATTTTCTATGAGTTAAGGAGTTATCTTGGCTAAGTATTTAGGGCTGACCAAAGACGTTGGACATAAAAATCGCGGTAAAACAGGCGTATTGTTAGTTAATTTAGGCACTCCCGATGAGCCGACTCCATCGGCTGTTAGGCGCTATCTAGCGGAGTTCCTCGCCGACCCACGTGTCATTGAGATCCCAAAGCTAGTTTGGATGTGTATTTTACACGGCATCATCTTACGTGTGCGCCCTGCAAAATCGGCTGCGCTTTATCGGCAAGTGTGGACTGAGCAGGGCTCTCCCTTGATGGATATCACCCGCCGCCAAAGCCAAAAGTTGGCTGAGTATTTTGCAAAAGAGGGCGATGAGCTGTCGGTAGATTTTTGCATGCGTTACGGTAAACCGTCGGTATCATCGACGCTACAAAGAATGCATCAAGAGGGAGTCGATAAGCTGGTGGTGTTGCCGCTTTACCCGCAATATTCGGCACCTACAACGGCCTCAGCTTTCGATGCTATTGCCAAAGAGCTTATGAGCTGGCGTTATCTGCCTGCGCTGCATTTCATCAATACTTATCATGATCATCCTGACTTTATTGATGCGTTAGCGGCATCGATTGCTAAAGACTTTGAGATTAATGGTCGGCCACAAAAGTTAGTGCTCTCATACCATGGTATGCCGGAGCGTAATTTGCATTTGGGCGACCCCTATTACTGTTTTTGTATGAAGACCACTAAGCTGGTGGTTGAAAAGCTTGGTTTGAGTGAAGAGCAATATATTACGACATTCCAATCTCGTTTCGGTAAAGCCAAGTGGCTAACACCTTATACCGATGCCACCATGGAAGCCTTACCTGGGCAAGGCATAAAAGACATTGCGGTTGTATGCCCAGCCTTTAGTGCCGACTGCCTAGAAACGTTAGAGGAGATCGCCGGTGAGAACCGCCATATCTTTGAGGAGGCGGGAGGTGATAAGTATCGTTATATTGCCGCGCTTAATGACGATGATGCCCATATTAAGATGATGGCGAACATTGTTAGGCCACATATTTAAGTCATATAGCTAAGTCTTATGTTTAGGCTGTCTACTTAGTGAGAAAAGGGAGCCACTATGCAAATAGTGGCTCCCTTAATTATTAAGTCTTTAGGGGCGCTACTGGTATTGATTCTCGAAGTAACTCTCTACAATCAATACCGCTGACATGGCATCAACTTGGCCCTTGGTGAGAGCCTTGTAGCCACCCATCTCAAATAGTCTCGCTTTGGCGTCAGCAGTGGTGAGGCGCTCATCTTGAGTCGCTACCTTTACCCCAAAACGGCCACTGATCCGATTAGCGAACTTTCTCGCTCTTTGAGTCATCTCTTGTTCTGTGCCATCCATATTGAGTGGCAGACCGACTACAACTAAGTCCGGTTTCCACTCGGTGATAAGCGCGCCAATCTCTTCCCATTTAGGAATACCATCGACCGCTTTAATCGATAATAGTGGTCGTGCACTCGCCGTGAGCTCTTGCCCAATGGCAATACCAATACTTTTGGTACCGTAATCAAATCCTAAGACGCTTTTATCGCCCATCTCAGTTATTTCCTATTCGTGTTTTATGCCGCCATAGCGCCTGTAACGGCAATTAAGCATGGCCAGTAAGGTTAGATAGCTGCCAAATATCGAAACCGAGCGATTCAGTGGCTTGCTGCCAACGCTGATCATGCTCTATTTCAAACAGTAGTTCTGCAGTAGCAGGGATCGATAACCAAGTGTTCTCGATGAGCTCTTGCTCTAGCTGACCACGAGTCCAACCTGCATAACCTAAGGCAATAAGAAACTTCTCAGGTGCCTTATCTGAGCCTAAACAGGTCAGTATATCTTGAGAGGTGGTCAGCATGATGTCATCGCTAACAGTCTCGCTGTTGCTCCAGCAATCTTGCGTGGTATGAAGTACAAAACCTCGCTCAGGGTTAACCGGTCCACCAACTAATACCTCTCCGGCTAAAGAGTCGATTGGTTCAGGCTCTTCTGTTAGCTCCATCTGTTCTAAAAGCTCGTCGACGATGATGCCACTGGGTTTATTAACAACAATGCCCATCGCACCTTTCTCGTCGTGTTCACAGATATAGATCAATGAGCGTTCAAAATAAGTGTCTTGCAGTGAAGGCATGGCAATTAGAAAGTGATTTTGTAAACTGTCCATAGACTTTTCCATATAAGGCTGGTTTAACCACCCGCCAATTTGACAGTGTAATTGAGTTTTTCGAGTAAAGTTTTCACTAGTTCTCTGTTATCGGTTTGCACTTCAATATTGAACTCTTTTACCGTACCGCCACAGCCGCACTGTTTTTTTAGCTTTTGAGCTAATGCTTTGAGCTCTTTCTCTTGTAAGCCTAGCCCTTTAATTACAGAGACACCTTTGCCCTTACGGCCTTTACTGTCTTTATGAATTCTAACGATACCGTCGCCTTCAGGGGCTGACTCGGTCTGTTTTTCAGGGGCAATTCTGCCACTATCAGTGCTATAGACTAAAGATACGTTTGGATCGGATTTCATATATATGGTCGCTGGTGAACTGGTTGGGAGCAGTTTAGCAAAGTTGCTGGCGTTACGGGAGAGGGAAGATAATCAAACTTGTCTGCCAAGGATTTAGATTGATGAGGCTCCCTGGCAGAGGTTAAGACCTTATAGGTAGAGCGCAAGCTCAATGATTAATGAAGCAAATGTCAGTGCTGCTAATGGTGCGAGATACTTGTGGGTGCTTGGAAGCGCAATCGCACATGAGGTCAGCACAAATCCGATTGCCGTGCCTGCAAAGTGGGTGACTGGGGCGCTGGCAATTGCGATTATCAACCAACTAAGCACTAAAACGGGCAGAATAACCAGTGAGTGTTTACTGAGTTTATCGGCGAGGGAGGTCCGCTTGTCGGAGCTATCCATGATTTTTTCTGGTGTGAGTAAAAACACAACCGAGGCGATAGCAAAAGCAGCGATAAACCAAAACATAGTCATTCTCTTAAACACTTCTTAATTGATAATCATTATCAATTGGTGTATTGTTGAAGTCAAGATTTACCTTTTGACTATTTACTAAAATTGAGTTGTAGATTAATAAATTGCTCTGTAAGCTGGTGTAATTAAGTGCTAAAAGATTATTTTTTGGAGAAAACATGAAGAAGTTATTAGTTGTCATTGCAGCACTGGCATTAAGTGCATGTAGTTCACTTAAAACAAGCTCAGATTACGATCCAGGTGTAAACTTTTCAGATGTGAAGACCTTTGCTTGGGTTGAAAAGAAAACCGCTGATGCAACTTATCATTTAGATGGACTTATGGACCAGCGCGTTCGTAAAGCTGTTGATGTTCAGTTGGAGCTAAAAGGTCTAACAATGACTGATGCTGCTAATGCCGATATATTGGTGAATTATCTCACTAAAGTCGATAAGAAAATCAATGTCGATACCTTTAATACCAACTATGGTTATAACCCATACTATGGTCCAGGTTGGGGCTGGGGCGGCACAGGTCACTCTCAAACGACGGTACGTGAGTATGAAGTGGGTACCTTGATTCTTGATATGGTTAACGCGAAGACTGGTAAACTTATCTGGAGAGGCTCTGTTGCAGATACTATGCGCGATAAAGATACCCCAGAAGAGCGTGTTGAAGTGGTGAATGAAGCCGTAGCTGCATTACTGCTTAACTACCCACCTAAGCCTGAAGGCAAGTAGACCTGTAACAAGTAGACCTGTAACAAGTAGACCTGTAATAAGTCATTCAACTTATCTAGCTTTAAAAAAACGGCCATCAGGCCGTTTTTTTATTTTCAGCCCTAAACCACCTACTTGAGTAGATGGTTATCATCAATTAGGCTTTGCCTGAAATAAAACGAATGAAAATTATGGAGTAGGCTATGTTTAATGGCTTATTAGCACGCTGACTTTTGTTGAAGAGAAAGTGTCCATGGAGGCTCGCTTATCGCATCGCTGCGATACACGGCTTATAAGCTCATTCAAACATATCCACGTTAGACTCAGCGATACAGTAAAGCTTTGCTAGTAGTGCTGTGCAAGCTTCTAAATCAGGGATGATTTAGCAGAGCCTATAGGGATATATTTACGGCGTCTTGCTAAAGCAGGATAGGAAAGCTCCCTTCTAGGGAGTCTGCTTTGTAACATATGGGTTAAGCCACCTTCTTCAGAAGGTGGATTCTTTACATCTCCATTTATACACTCAATTGAATGGGATTAAGTTCTGTTAAGTTGGTTAACTTACCTATCTCTGTTCCTCTTAACTCAAGCTCCGTTAGCATTTTACATTGCTCTTTATCTTCTAGTAGAGCAGTGCAGGTTCCATTGGGTTTCCATGTGACCCTTTACTAACAACATAGTGCAGCAAGATTTTGCTAGTTAAGTAAGCCGCGCATTAACACTCTAATCTGGCGATTGAATTGATTATCAAGTCGGCCTTTATGTTGAATGACATCAACATTGGCCTGCCATCCTAATTGCTCAAAGTCTATTTGCAGTTTACACAACTGTTTTGTGGCTATGGCAGACTCACATAGATGCAGTGGTAACAAGGCCCAGCCAAATCCAGCTTTAGTTAGTTCGAGCAACATATAGTAGTTATCTGCATGCCATACATCGGGAGAGAGTGGTGTGTTGAACCAGCCCTTTTGATTCTCTTTAGAGCCAATCATGAGTTGGCGATGCAGTTTAAGGATGTCGATGTGAGATGACGTTTCATTCGCCAATGGGTGTTTGGAATTGACAAGGAGCTCAAATTCTACAGTGCCAATAGATTCAAAATCCAAACTCTCAGGGTAACTTAATTCACTAAAAACAATGCCTAAATGGGCTCGTTTGGTGTTCACTAAGTGAATGATGTCTACACTCGATGCACATAAAAGCTCAAGTTCACATTCGGGATATTGGCTAGACAATTGAGTGATTATCGGAATAAGGCGCTGGTAAGGGATCCCTTCATCGACAGCTAATGTTAATTTTAAATCTGCTTGGCTCTCAAGTGCGAGTACTTGTTGATTTAGGCGTTGATGCTGGGCAATAACGGCTTTAGCTTGCGGCAGCAGTTGCTCCCCAGCTCGAGTGAGTGTGGGGTAGCGGTGACTTCTATCGAATAGCGTCTGATTGGTATCAATCTCTAGATTGATAATGTGCTGACTAACTGCAGATTGAACCTTACCAAGTTTTCTGGCTGCGGCAGAGAAGGAACCGGTTTCGACGGTCGTTACAAATGAATAAAGCTGTTCGATGGTCAACATATCAGTAAAGGTGATGGTATCTAATTTTTAAGTATCGTAATTAAAGATGATAATAGCTGCAACTTAACTTTAGGGCTATTTATCATGACTATTAAAGATAGAATTATTCATGCGATTCTTTTTGAGGCCGTAGCCTTATGCATTATTGTACCGGCGGCATCGATGTTATCGGGCACAGAAGCAACTTCTATGCTAGCTGTAGGTGTCGGATTGAGTATCTACACCGTTATCTGGAACTACTTCTATAACATCTGGTTTGATAAGCAGTTTGGCGGTGACAGAATTAATCGCACTCTAAAGATGCGCATTGGCCACACCTGTGGTTTTGAGGCCGGGCTTATCTTTATTACCGTGCCTGCCATTGCTTGGTTCTTAGGGATCACCTTGCTACAGGCCTTGGCTTTAGAAGCGGTTTTTTTAGTCTTTTTCTTCTTCTATGCCGTGGCTTTCAACTGGTGTTATGACAACATCAAGAGCAGGCTAAAAATGGCAAGCTAGTATTTTGTCATTAATTGTGAAAAAACCGCTGTTACCCAGTAACAGCGGTTTTTTTCTGTAGGTTATTTAATCCGGTATCGGGTTGTGATAGGAAAGGGTTTTGCGGTAATACTTTTTTAAAATTCGTCATACTTATGTGTGTTGAGGTGATCTCCATCACGAATATTTGGGTTGCGAATATATATAGTCCGTGTTGAAAAAATGAGCTTAAACACTTGCTTATAACAATATGGACATATAAAAATGCATTACAAACTTAAGCTATTAGCCCTCGCTTTATCTGTTATCTCTCCTTTAACTTTCGCAGATGAAATTGAAAAGATCACCGTCCACGGTTTACAACATCATGACGATGGTACCTACACAAATGTCTACTTAGGCAGCGATGTTACGGTTATCAGTAATGAGATGATCCAGTCTGCTGGTGGCGTGGATATCAATAAGATCCTGAGTCAGTTCGTTCCGGGTTTGTTCGCTAATGGGCGGGCTGGGCGTCATACCGATACCGATTACTCGCTGCAAGGTAGCCGACCACAAGATATTCTTTGGCTGTTAGACGGTAATCGATTAAATAACCGCCTCTACGGCTCAACCTATACCGATAGCATCAATCCTATGATGATCGAACGTATAGAGGTGATTAAAGGCTCCCAGAGTGTGCTTTTTGGCTCTGAAGCGATTGCGGGGGTCATTAATATCATCACTAAAAGCTATCAAGGTAGCGATGCTGGAGAATTGAGCCTCGCCGCAGACACTTTGCCTAGCTATGACCTCTCTGGTTTTGTAAGCAGTGAAATCGACTCGTTTCAATTGAGTTTAGCGGCAAGCTCAAGTCAGTCTGAAGGTTATGCGCTCTGGCCCGATGAAGAGTACTCTCCAACAGCAGTGTTAGATAAAGAGCGCGGCTATCAAATGAATAACCTAAATGCCAAGCTTCGCTGGTCGCTCAGTGATGCTCAGCAGCTTACCGTTTTTGCCCAATATAGCGATGGACTGCTTGAGCGCCCCTTAGCCTATGACGCGATTTTAAGTGAGAATGACCGTAAGCAAACCATTGCCTATGCAGATTGGCAGCTACAAGTTTCTGAACAATTTCTGCTGCAAGCTAAGGTTAACTACCAGCACTGGGATTCGCACTACAGTGAAATAACCTTGGATGAGAAGGGGAACGCCGAGGTGACATACTGGCAGCAATATTGGGGTTTTAAAGATCTAGGAGCTTCGGTGACGGCGAATTATCAAACTGAGGCGGGAAGTCAGTGGATTTTTGGTGGTCAATATGAAGAGTTTGAAGGCGCCGATGAGGTGATGCTATTTACTGCAGAAAAAGACCAAAGCTACTCGTTATTTAGTCAGTACCAACCTGAGATCGATGCCTTGCCCGATACGCAGTTATCAGTTGGTGCTAGGGTTAATCATCTAGCAAACGATGAAACCATCTGGGTCGCTAATCTAGCCTTAACTCAGGATATTACTCAGCGGCTGCAGTTTAAGGCGAGCCTAGGTAATGGATATCGTCAACCTACCGCCTCAGAGCTCCACTCCCAAGTCGGAACGCTAGGTAATGCCGACCTTATAGCCGAAACGAGCAACAGCATTAATCTAGGTGTCCATTATCAAGGTGATATCTCTCTCACAGTTGATGGATTCTGGCGCAGTATCGATAACCTAATAGAGCCTCGCGCCATCACAGGGGCTGAATTTATCTACGATAATCTCGATGCCCGTGTTGAGAGTTATGGTATCGATCTACATCTTGTAACCGAGTTGTCGTCGCAGCTACTAATGGAGCTGAGTGGTAGTTATGCCTCTGCAGAACGGCAGGATACTGGGGAGCAGATTGAGCGGGTGCCTGAATATACCGGATTTGCGAAATTGAGCTACGATGTCAATGACGATATAGCTGTTTGGGTAAGCGGTCAGTATGTTGGTGAGTTTGTCGATTATGGCCTTATCGCGGGTGATTACCTACTAGCCAATGTCGGCATTCAAGCCTGGATAACAGAGCAGCAGGATCAACAACTCTCTCTTACTGTCGATAACTTGTTTGATAGTGAGGTGACCCAAAGTATTTTTAAGCACGGCCATAAAGCGCAGTACCCTATCGCCAGCTTAGGTGCCCCCCGCACATTGCAGCTGCAATATCGTTACCTATTTTAGTTTGGTCTGCCGCTGAGCGACTATCGGCTCGGCATGAAGGCGGGGTGAGCCTTTTGCAAACCCCTTACAAGTTCACCTCAGCTAGGGTGACAAAATCGAAAACTGGCAGATATTAACTATGCTTGTATTGTTTAAGTTAATTGTTTGACTGTGTTTTTGTATCAATTGCGTTAGTATGTCGTCCGTTACCTTTTAGCCATTAATCACTGATATCGGTTGGGAATACAGTTATATGCGGTTGAATATGATGCTTATCATCTAAACCATAGCAGAGTGTAATGGGCGAGATAGGTGAAACATGATGACAAAGTTAACACTCGTTTTGATTATTACCATACTCTTGTCGGCGGCCCTAGGGGCCCAGCCGTGGCAAGATAGCGATCTTGATGGCGTACCAGATCTGAAAGATGCTTGTGCGGCGACGCCGCCTAACACAGTGGTCGATGCCAATGGTTGTGAGAAAGCACTTGCCAATGAGCGAGGACTGACCCCGTCAATTGCTATCACGCCAGACTTATGTCTAAGGACGAACGGTGGCAAGCGATATCCTGCGGTATGTACAAAGCTGTCATCTATTGCGGTTAAGTTTGAGTTTGCCCGTGCAGATGTTCTACTCAGCCAGGCTCAGACGCTTGAGGTGATAGCGCGCTGGCTTAAATCGACTGGGGGGGATTTACTGCTCGTTGGTCATACGGATTCGGTAGGTAGCCCCGCTTATAATTTACAGCTGTCATTTGAGCGAGCGGAACAGGTTAAAAATGTATTAGTCGAGCAGTTTGGTTTGCTTGCGAGCAGATTTCAGGTGGTTGGTGTTGGCAGTGCAGAGCCTATCGCCGATAACCGAACTCGACAGGGGCGAGAGCAGAATCGTCGAGTCGAGTTTTTAGTTATTGTTCAATAGTTTTATCTTAAATTTGAGGGAGTATATAAATGGATAACTTGCAAGGTTTAATGGAGCAAGCACCAGAGTTAATCGTCACCTACGGCATGAAAGTACTGTTTGCGATTATCATATTTGTCATCGGTAAGTTCCTGTCGAAAGTCGCAAAAAAAATAACGACAAAAATACTCAACAAACGTAAGGTCGATACTACCGTTGTCTCGTTTGTTGCCAATATTGCTTGGGCATTGGTGTTTGTATTTACCATAGTGGCAACCCTTGGCCAAATTGGTGTGCAAACCGCATCGTTAGTGGCTGTAATTGGTGCTGCGGGCTTGGCAGTTGGCTTAGCGTTACAAGGTTCACTGTCTAACTTTGCTGCAGGCGTATTGATGGTGCTATTTAGACCATGCCGAGTCGGCGACTATGTGGAAGCTGCTGGGATTGCGGGGACGGTTGATGAAATCACAATCTTCTCAACGCGCTTACTGACTCCAGATAATAAGCTTGTTATTGCACCCAACTCAGCCATGATGAATGGCACAATCGTTAACTATTCAGCCATGGAGACGCGTCGCTTAGATTTGGTGATTGGGGTTTCTTATGATGCGAACTTAGCCGAGACCAAGAAGGTATTAACTCACATCCTCGATAACAGTCAGTATGTACTCAAAGACCCGGCCTACACAGTGGCTGTATCAGAATTGGCTGATTCGTCGGTGAACTTTGTGGTTCGCCCTTGGGTTAAAGGCGCAGATTACTGGCCAGCGCACTTTGAAATTCTAGAGCAAATTAAGAATGCCTTAGATGAAGCGGGAATTGGTATTCCATATCCGCAGATGGATCTCTATGTAAAAGAGACGCCAGCGGCTTAAGTTGAGCCATCTTCACTGGTCAGTAGGTAATAAAAAAGGTCGGCATATGCCGACCTTTTTCTCTCTTTCAAACTAGCATATTTAAAACTAGCTTAATGCGCGTTGTCTGATTGATATTGGTAATCAAACTTGGGCATAGACCATTTGTAGCGAATGGCTAGCATTCTAAAGCTAAAGCCAAACACTAGAGATATGGACAGATTAATCCATTCTGGGACGCCGTAAAACTTCATCGCCACATAGGCTGATGCAGTCAAAAGGGCAACCAAAGCATAGAGCTCTTTCTTAAAGATCAGCGGCACTTGGTTACAAAGAATATCTCTAATGACGCCGCCAAAGACACCCGTTACCACGCCCATCACTATCGCTATCTCGGGGCTAAAGCCTAGCACTAGCGTCTTTTGCGCGCCGATAATCGAAAATACCGCTAAGCCAACGGCGTCGATGGCTAAAAAAAGTTTAGACAGATGACGCATAACTGGCGCTATCATTACCGTCAGTAATGAGGCTGCAGCAATGGCAATCAAGTAATGGACATTTTCAATCCAAACTAATGGGTAGTTACCGAGTAAAATATCGCGCAACGTGCCACCACCTATCGCGGTAACGCAACCTATTATGACTACACCAAACAGGTCCATCTGTTTTTTACCTGCAGCCAGAGCACCTGTCATCGCCTCGGCAAGAATACCGATAAGCCACAAAAAGCCGATAACTTTAACTTCTAACATATTTTGCACTAGCTAAATAAAAGGAAGATGATTCTGCCTCTTTTTACGCCAAAAATACAATGATAAAAGCTATGTTTATTCATTATATTTTCTAATGCATTTTTTGTTGGCATTCTAATTTTACTGGCTATTGCTGGGTTTTGAGTGAGTTTTAAATTAGATTTATCCTTTAATTGTATTTATATTTGTTAAATTTACACGCTATACCTATAAGTTGTGCGTTACTTAGTGTTTTCTTATGTTTGTAAACTTTACATTTTGAACTGGTAGTTCATTACACTCCGCAGTAATATTGCCCTTTGTTTGATAATTCCAGAATTAGATACTTGAGGTTAACAATGATTGATTTTCGCAGTGATACGGTCACTAAGCCTACGGCAGCTATGCGCGTCGCGATTAGTCAGGCTGAAGTTGGGGATGATGTTTATGGCGATGACCCAAGTGTTAACTATCTTGAAGAGATGGCAGCTGAAATGTTTGGCTATGACAATGCACTATTTACCTCTTCAGGGACTCAAGCAAACTTGCTTGCATTAATGGGACATTGCGAGCGTGGTGACGAATATCTATGCGGCCAACAGGCACATAACTATAAGTTTGAGGGCGGCGGTGCGGCAGTGCTAGGCAGTATTCAGCCTCAACCTTTAACCAATCAGGCTGATGGCAGCATTCTTTTAAGCGATATCGAAGCTGCGATTAAACCTGACGATATCCACTTTGCACGTACACGTTTACTGAGCTTAGAAAACACCATCGGCGGTAAGATAGTGCCGCAGGAGTACTTGGCTTCGGCACAGGCATTAGCTTTCGAGCGCGGTTTGAAAATTCACCTCGATGGTGCACGCGTGGCTAACGCTGCAGTGGCGCAAAATATACCTATGACCGCCATTACTCAGTATTTTGACTCGGTATCTATCTGTCTTTCTAAGGGATTATGTGCCCCTGTAGGCTCAATACTATTGGGTGATGAACGCCTAATTACCAAGGCGAGACGCTGGCGTAAGGTATTAGGTGGCGGTATGCGTCAAGCTGGTATTCTAGCGTCTGCAGCTACGCTTGCGTTAACCGAACAGGTTGAGCGCTTAGCTGAGGATCACGATAATGCTGCTTATCTAGCTGCGGAGCTTGCAACTATTGAAGGCTTCGAGGTCGATATGTCACAAGTGCAGACCAATATGGTGTTTGCAGTGGTGAGTGACAAAATAGATACTAAAGCGCTCGCGCTTGAGCTAAAGGCTAAAGGTATTTTACTGAGCCCAGGTAAAACGATCCGCTTGGTGACTCATGCCGATATTTCTAGAGCCAATATCACGCACTTTATTAGCGAATTAAAGGGACTGCTAAAAGGCTGTTAATCCGCGATTACTTATCTTAAATATAAAAAACCTAGGCTAAGCCTAGGTTTTTGTTTTTAGTCACAAACTTGAGTTGGCAGTTATTATCAACCGGATTTAATCTTCGCTAAGATCTTCCTTGACTGATTTGACGGCATCTCTAGAGGCATGGCCAATGGCGCGGGTAGTGTCTCGAGTCGCATGACCAATATCTGTCGTCACTTCCTTCGTTGTGTGGCCAATTTGTCGTCCAGCGTCTTTTAGCTCTGCGCAGCCTGAGATCATTAAGCTACATAATAGTGCAGCAACTAAACTTATCTGTTTCATTGAGGAGTCGTCTCTTTCTTATCATATTGCTGACATAGTGCCAGTATTGTTTAAATTGCGCTAGGGCAGAACATCACGTTATCAAAATCCAAATACCTATATTTGTGTTTGCCTTTGAATAAAGGTTAGTTGGCCTTTGAATGAAGGCTGGTTACATTTTGTTTTGTTCGGTGTTATATGGCTGTGAGTACTAAATTGATGCTTTAGAGTTATTAATCGCCTCCAGCGGGGTATGTGCAGATACTGCTGTGACATGCAGCAAGTCCGTCCTTGGAAGCTCGACCATGACGTCCATGTCATGGACGGTCACGGCCGCATCTACACTGGATAATTGGTGCATTTATTTAGCCGTGGTGGTTCGATTTCTAACTTGGAAATGCCCCAAAGTGTGTTTACCTTTGAATAAAGGTGAACCTAATCGCCTGCAGCGGGCATATGTGCAGACACTGCCGTGACACGCTGCAAGTCCGTCCTTGGAAGCTCGGCCATGACGTCCATGTCATGGACGGTCACGGCCGCATCTACATTGGATAATTGGTGCATTTATTTAGCCGTGGTGGTTCGGTTTCAAACTTGGAAATGCCCCAAAGTTGGTTTGCCTTGGAACTATCAAGCTTCGCTTGACCAAAGTCGTGGCGCTTCGCCCACACCCGAGCCAAGGGGGAAAGCGCTTGTCCCCCTTAACAAACCCTCAGCGCCCCGACGGAGTTACATGCATTAGATAGTGCCTCACTCATTTTCGAAAATCACTATCGCCTCATATTCGCCGTCCATGGCTCATCTAAGGCTACCTTGGCATCCATGCCTCGCTCACGTGATTTGTCTTCAATGACCTCGGCAACTCCGATGGGGGATTGGTGTTTTCTGCATGTGTCGTAACTTACTTTTGCCCCAAAGTGAGTTTCGCAGTTCAAAAGGTAAATAGGGCGAGTATAGCTTTGTCTATAGGAAAGCTAATCTGAAAGGCACTTACTCAAAATAGTCACGTTCAATCGTGAAGTGCACAATCTAGAAGATATGCCTTTCTCGTCTTTTTAAATTAAGGCATATTTTTAGCTTTGTATAAATCCCTTGATTGTCACGTGAATTAAAGGTTAGAAGTCGCTGATACAAGCATGCCCAATAACCTGAGTGATCGAGCATGGATATTTCTAGTTAGCCTGAGAACTAACAATAGTCCTTAGTAACAGTTCTTAGGGTTTTTACTTGGAATAAGCCGTTATAATAAATCGCTGGAATTAGAGATTGTACTTAGCTTTAACCTGTTCGATTAGCTCAGCCCATTGAGAATGCTTTTGCAAACTTTGCTGTAGATCGCCCCATTCCATCATCGTGTCTTCCATAGACACCTTATTACCAATACGTAGCTGATCTAGATAGGCGAAAGCCGAGGCGCGATAATTAGCCATGCAGTGGATAATTATGTCTTTGTCACGGTTCTTGTCCATCACCTCGAAGAAAGCTTCCACCTGCTCAACTTTTGGATTTATCCAATCGACTGGAATGTAGACATATTCCATTCCTGCATCGGTAACCAGTTTGGCTTCATCCGCGTGAGAATCCTTTTGCTCATCAGGCATTAGGTTAATCACCAACTGTACACCTGCTTTACTTAGAGTGTTAAACTGTGTTTCTGTAGGTAAACCTGCGGTTAAAATCTTAGAGTTGAGCTGCTGATAATCTTTAATCTCATTTAACTCTGGCAACGGGGTGATGTTAGCATGGCTAAAGCCAGTAAATAGTAATAAAGAGAGTAGCGTTGATTTTTTCATTTTTTATTCCAGGAATTAATTTGCTAAATAAGGCATTCAATCAAGAGTATTAGTTCACTAGGATTTTAAAATGTTTGAGATAACACCCAAACAAAGACCTTTGCATTCAAGATCACCATTAAATCCGTACAGTTAAACTCGTATTACATGTATAAAGTCGAAAGGCTAGTCAGTCACCACAGTGATAAGATATCAGACTTAGTAGAGAGGGGCGGAGTGCAGATTGAGTATTACAAAACGTCTAACGGTATAAAAACGATGTTAGGAAATTTTGACCCATAAACCGAATAAGACGTTATCGAGCATCCAGTTGTAATACATTTTTTAATGTCAGAAGTGGCTTTTAGAGCCTTAACTTTAACTTGTTTCTGTCCATAAACGAGCTAGGGTTTTAGCCATAACTCTGTGATCACCAAGCGATTATGTCGTATCTTAACTACCAACCGATTTTGTCGGTTTGCTAATTACCAAGGGAAAATGACGGATCCATTTTTATACATAATCCTTTAATAGTTTTAATTACTATTTAGGGGTTATTAAGGATGATCATCATGGATTCTCGCTCTCAACTTATCGTTGATGTGATCGCCAAAGTCACCCAAGGTAAGATCAGCATCAACAGTGCCTCTCAGCTCCTCAATAAATCCCGTCGAACAATTGAACGTTACCTCAGTCGTTATCGGGCTGAAGGTATCCGCTTTATCGTGCATGGTAATAAAGGTCGTGCACCCATCAATAGAACGCCTGAGTCATTGAAAAAACAGGTGCTACACCTCATTCAAACCAAGTATTACGACTTCAATTTACAGCATCTTGCCGAATTGCTCGCTGAAAATGAAGGACTGAGCATTAAGCGTGAAACATTGCGAGGTTGGGCTCACGAGATTAAACATGTTAAACGAGCCAAACGTCGACGCAGTCAAGTAAGAAAGTACAGAGAGCGTATGGAATCACCTGGGCTAATGCTGCAAATGGATGGTAGCCCTCATCGTTGGTTTGGTGATAGTCGATCGTGTTTGATTGCCATTATCGATGACGCAACGAGTGATATCCATGCTGAGTTTTACCCTTCAGAAACGACGGAAGGTTGCATGAAAGTCATGAAGGCTTACATCGAGAAGCGAGGACTCTTTAAGACGCTTTACGTCGACCGAGCAGGTATTTTTGGTGGTCCCAAGCGCTGTCACTTCTCTCAGATGCAACGTGCTTGTGAGGAGTTAGGGATCGAAATCATCTTCGCCAATTCTCCACAAGGAAAAGGTCGAGTTGAACGCTGTTTTGATACGTTCCAAGACCGACTGGTTCCTGAGCTTAGGCTTCACAATATCACCGATATGCACAGTGCGAATGAGTATCTTCAGAAGGTGTTTATCCCCATATATTGGCAACAGAAAATAACCGTGAAAGCGAAAAGTAAGTTGTCAGCCTTCAAAGCCGTTCCTGAGCATATCGACTTAGATACTATCTGTGTGTACAAGGAATATCGGAAGGTACGACGAGACCATACCTTTAGTTATAACAACAAGATGTACGTTATCGACTCGCCAATTCGATATTCTATCGTCAATCAAAAGCTTGAAATTCGCAGTCAGTTTGATGGGACATTTTCGGTTTATTTTGGCCATAGAAAACTTCATATAACAGAGCTAGAAGAACCACCAAGAGGCTCTGAGTTCGGAATGGAGGTTCAGCGTAAGTTGGATGTGATCGAGCTAGCCCAAACCTTAGGTAGCGTGACCAAAGCTGCTCAAGTTGCGGGGTGCTCTCGGCAAAGTATCTATACCTATCAAAAGGTGCTGGAAGAAGAGGGTGTGCTGGGGCTTAAACGTATCAACAAGCCCTTAAAAAGAAACAAAAATCGCATTCCTCAGGTGACAGAAGAGAAAATCGTCAAGCTGACACTCAACAATCCATATCGTACTTCCCTTCAACTAATGACTGAGCTTAAAAGGGATCACAACATCACAGTAAGCAGTGCCACGATCCGAAATATCTGGAAGCGTGAGGTGATGAATACCAGAGAGCTTCGAGTTAAACGAGCTGCATCCCTAAATAAGGAAATCTAGCATGATAGGCTAGACTATATAGTGAACGACAAAGTCGCTTGGCTTTTATTCCGTCAGGCTCCCTCGGTAATCACAGTTTTAGCCATAACTCTAAATATTAAAGATTGTGCTTTTCTAACTCGGTGTAGATACGGCTGAGGCCTTTGATGGCATGGATGCCATCGTAGAGCTCACAGGGACGTGCTTGCAGCGTGTCTCAGAAGTGTCTGCACATGCGCTGGCCGCAGGCCATTGGAACCACTTTTGTTGGATGCCACTCTTAGCCAAAAATATATCGATTCTTTGAGGGCTTTATCATCAAACGAAGTTTGATTTGGCTTTTAGGTGTAGCAGAGCTGCAAGTTCCAATAAACTTTTGTTTAAAGTTTAGGAAAACTGAGCAAGCCAACTCAATTTGGCAGAAAATGTTGCTGGTGCTAAACCAGACTACCAGCAACATTCACAAAGCTTATTAGTGTAGCTTCAAATGTGGGTGTACGATTCGACTGATCCCTTTGGCAAACATAAGCAGGGTGCCTTTAATTGGGCCGTGTAGCTCGATAAGGTGTCTTCTATAGAGTGAGGTATAGACGAAGCGAGCAATCTTACCTTCGACCATTATGCCACCACCGATGAATGACATGAGATTACCGACCGTGTGGAATTTTGATAAATTGACCAAGGCGCCTAAATCTTTATAGACATAATTGTTTGAGGCGGGTTTTCCTGCTAGCAATAACTTAATATTATCAGCAGTCATTAATGCCATCTGGCGTGCAGATTGGCCGCGTGGTGGAACCCAGCTACCATCTTCTTGTGGGCACGCTGCGCAGTCACCGATAGCTAAAATGGCTGGATCGCGGGTGGTCTGCATATTTTGTTGTACCATTACCTGATTGATATGGTTACTCTCAAGGCCGCCGATCTCTTTTAAGAAGTCAGGAGCTTTAACACCTGTCGACCAGATCACCATATCTGACTGAATAAATTCGCCTTCAGAGGTGTGTAGGCCTTCTTCTGTGACTTGATTAATACGCGTGCTGGTCATCACTTTCACGCCAATAGAGGTTAACTCCTTAGCGACAGAGGCCGAGATCTCCTCTTTCTCGACCTTCGGAAGAATGCGTTCATCGGCTTCGATAAGGGTTATTTCCAATAGACTGCTATCGATTTTATAACCGAAGCCGCGTAGTTGTTCGACCGCATGGTGCATCTCAGCCGACATCTCGACACCGGTTGCACCTGCACCCACGACGGCAATTTTGATTTTATCATCGAGCTGATGGTGGCTAGCATAGCGCATGAATTTATTCAGTAGCATGGTGCGAATTTCCATCGCCTGTTCGGTGCTATCTAAAAATACACAGTGCTCACGTACGCCAGTAATATTAAAGTCATTGGCGATACTACCAATGGCAATAACTAAGTAGTCATAATCGATGCGGCGTGCAGGGAGTAATTCACGACCTTTATCATCGTTAATTGGCGCTAAAATAACTTGCTTAGCTTCTCTATCGATATCAGTCATCGCACCTTGCTGGAAATGGTAACCATGGCTTGCGGCATGACCGCGATAGCTGATCGCATCGATACCAATGTCTAGTGCTCCAGTAGCAACCTCATGCAGTAGTGGTTTCCAAATATGGCTCTCGGCGCAGTCAATTAAGGTGACCCTGGCTTTGCCTTTACGCCCTAATTGGTGACCGAGCTTTGTTGCTATCTCCATTCCACCTGCGCCACCACCAACGATGACAATATTGGCCATTTCATGCATGAGCTTTATAATCCTTAAGTCGATAAAACTGTAAAATAAATATAGGTATTAGCCTGTTGTGACGCTCAAACACAGTTAATTTCACTCTGGTCATCAATTGTTCTACATAGAGAATAGCTACCACAAAGAAGCCTGAAAAGTGTAGCAGTAGATATGAAAAACGGCAATTAGACGCTTTGCTAGCCTGAAAACCTAAGTAATCCCAAAGTGTAGGCTTATCATATTGAAATTTAAGGTTATTGTGTTTTTTGTTGAAAATTTTTACAAACACGGGAATTAAGAGGTTGTAGGGGAAGTGTGAGCTAAATATAAGGTATAAAGTGAAAAGTGTGACCTAGGTCCGTTTAAACGTGTAAAGATAAAAAGCGGCATGCTCTATGGGCTAAAGCATGCCGACTATGATTAAAGCTTACTTAAGCGAGACTTATAGTCTTCGATAACATGTTCCATGATCTCTTGTACTGATACATCTTTGGTTTTGTTATCCATAAACACTTTAAAGGTCACCAACGCATGTTTGTCATCATTTAGGCGACTATTTTGCATCGCGAAGTAGGCTTGCTCCTGTTCGCATTCTCTAACAACATACCCATCATGTTCAAACAGTCGGTTGCCAGAATGGCCGTGCCACTTAGTAATTCTGTCTAGTGCGATTTCGCAAGAGCGGTTTAACTCAATATGATTGCGCCAGCTTGTTGGGTGAGCGGGATCCTTAACTTGAGGGCATCGGACTGTGTAGTTGTATACATGAGAGATTGCTGTCATAAATTACCTACCTGTTCGCTGTGACTAATACCATCTTAGGCATTGTTTTTTATCTTGGTCAACCACGTGTGTGGTTTGAGCGTACTTTATATGTAGTTCGAGCAAAAATGGGCTAACTAAATATCTACTATTCTATAGCGCTTTAATATAACGCCAAGTTAACACTTTAGTTGCTGTACCTATTGTTTACCATGACATTCAGTTCAATATCCTTGTTCCAGATCGCACTTTTGTCGATAGAGGTAAGCTCATTAGTGGCTTCGGCTAATAAAGCATCAGTTTAAGTGCTCTGCTTGGTTTAGTTTGATGAGGGACGAAGTTGACGGTTATAGGCTGAATCGTTCTTTAATGTTAATGGTTATGACGCTTTATGGATAAAAGGTTTCATTTGTTGATTGGTTAAGCTTATAATTTCAGAACAAAAATAAAGCACATATCCTATTTATCAGGAGGCTTAAATGGCCGGTTCATCAGTTTCAAAAATTAAGTTGTGGATGTTAGTTTTTAGCGCCACGGCAATGTCAGCCTGTGGTGATGCGCCAGCACCGCAACAAGCTATGCTGCCAAGCGTTATTGTCAACACAGCTCATACAGAGCTGATCACGCCCAAATCTGAAATTGTCGGCCGTACACAGGCATCTGAAGATGTGATTATCAAGTCGCAAATTCATGGCCAGTTGCTCAAACGTACTTTCGTTGAAGGTGATGATATTACCGCTGGCGATCTATTGTTTGAAATCGATCCATCTACTTATAAAGCTGAGTTAGCACAGCAAAATGCAGTATTAAAGCAAGCTGTTGCATCAAGGGATGTGGCGGTGATGAACTGGGAACGTGGACGCCGATTATTGCCTGATGGCATGATCAGTGCGCAGGATATGGATGAGCTAACTAGCCGTAAACTCACCACTGCCGCAGGAGTCGTACAAGCCGAAGCCGCCGTGCAAGCTGCAGAGCTGCAATTAAGTTATACCAAGGTATATGCGCCAATATCAGGCCGGATCAGTCACTCAAAGGTGAGTACCGGTGATATCATTACACCACAATCAGAAATGGCAAGCCTAGTGCAGCTTCAGCCTATGTGGGTAAGCTTTCAAGTTGCAGAAAAAAAGCTGATTTCAGCCCAACAAAACTTTTCTAAGGCTGTCGAAAAAGACGTTAAAATTACCGATATTGTCATGCGCCTTCGTCTACCGAACGGCACCATGTTTGATGAGGTTGGTTATATCGACTTTATTGGTAACCGAGTCGATGCCGCAACAGGTACCTTGCCTGTTCGCGCTACATTTAAAAATGATGACAAGCTGATGCTTCCAGGCTTGTTTGTCACTCTAGTGATTGAATCCCCCATTACTGAAAATGCACTACTTATTCCTCAAGCTGCGGTGCAGGAAGATCAACAAGGCCGTTTCGTGATGGTGCTTAATGATCAAGATGAAGTACAGAAACGTATCGTCGAACTGGGCGACCGTTTCGGTGTTGAGTGGCGTGTGCTCAGTGGTCTAGAGGATGGTGAACGCATTGTGGTGGAGGGGTTACAGAAAATTCGTCCAGGTATGAAAGTGAACCCAGTAGAGCAAGAAGTGGTGCCTTTCAAAGAAGATGAAAAATCATAGTCGGAGCAGTCAAGATGAATGAGTTTTTTATTAGAGCTGAAGACCTAAGTTTCCCCGTTTTGGCTAAGCCTTTGTATAACGAGGAATGTCATGATGAGTAAGTTTTTTATTAGAACAGAAGCTCTAAGTTTGCTGGTTGTGACTAAGCCTTTGTTGAACAGGGGAATGTCATGATTAGTGATTTTTTTATTAATAGGCCTAAGTTTGCCTTTGTTATCTCAACCGTTTTGACCTTGGTTGGCTTGATCGCTATTCCAGTGTTATCGGTTTCAGAATTTCCAGAAATTGCGCCACCTCAGGTGAGCGTTTCAACTAGTTACTCTGGTGCCAGCGCCGATATTGTTAAAGACACCATAGCGCAACCATTAGAAGCCGAAGTTAACGGCGTCGAAGGCATGCTGTATATGGAGTCAAAAAGTGCTAACGACGGTAGCTACTCGCTAAATGTGACCTTTGAGGTTGGTACCGATGCCGATATGGCTCAGGTGAAGGTACAAAACCGAGTGCAGCAGGCCATGCCGCGTCTACCTGAAGAGGTGAAGCGTCAAGGGGTTAAAGTCGAAAAACAAAGCCCTAACATGCTGATGGTGGTCAACCTAGTTTCACCTAATGAAACTTTTGATTCTCTGTTTATTACTAACTATGCTGGCTTAAACGTTAAAGACGCACTGGCCCGTCAGTATGGTGTGTCTAAGGTGCAAGTCATTGGTGCACTGGATTACGCTATGCGTATTTGGCTCGATCCAGATAAGATGGCAAGTCTTGGGGTAACAGCAACGGATGTAATTGCTGCGCTGCAAGAACAAAATATTCAAGTGGCTGCTGGCCGAATTGGCGCCGCACCAGTCGATCCAGAGCAACAATTTCAGTACACATTGCAGACCAAAGGTCGCCTTAAAGATCCTAAAGAGTTTTATGATGTGATGATCCGGGCTAATAATGATGGCTCTAAAGTCGTTGTTGGCGATGTCGCACGAGTTGAGCTTGGCTCCCAAACCTATGATGCTCAAGGTAAGCTAAATAACAAACCTTCGGCGATTATCGCTATCTATCAGTCACCCGATGCGAATGCATTAGAAGTCGGTAAAGCCATTAAGGCCGAAATGGAAAACCTGTCTGAGCGTTTTCCAAACGATCTAGAATATGAAGTTCTATACGATACAACTGAGTTTGTTGAAACCTCAATTAAAGAGGTGGTGCAAACTCTGTTTATCTCTATTTCACTGGTGGTCTTGGTTGTATTTATTTTCTTACAGGACGTGCGTTCAACATTAGTGCCTGCGATTGCTATTCCTGTTTCGCTTATCGGTACATTTGCCTTCTTGCTTGCTTTTGATATGAGCATCAATACCGTCTCTCTGTTTGCACTGATCCTCGCAATTGGTATCGTGGTGGACGATGCGATTGTAGTGGTGGAGAACGTTACACGTCTGATGCAAGATGAAGGATTATCGCCAAAAGAGGCGACCTCTAAGGCGATGAAAGAGGTCACTGGGCCGATTATTGCGACGACTTTGGTATTGCTTGCGGTATTTGCACCAACGGCGGTCATGCCGGGGATCACAGGGCAGATGTATGCTCAGTTTTCTGTGACCATCTGTATTTCTGTACTGATCTCTTCAATTAACGCACTAACCTTAAGCCCAGCGCTTTGTGCATCATTACTACGCCCGCCTAAGACACACACCAAGGGTTTTCATGCAGTCTTTAATAAGTACTTTGAACGATTTACTGGCAAGTATATGAAGCTAGTGTCGTTGCTGACACGTAAGTTAGCTATCGTCGGTGTTGTGTATATTTGTCTAATTGTTGTCACTGGTGGGGTTGCCAAAATCTTACCGTCGGGCTTTGTGCCGATGGAAGACAAGAAAGCCTTTATGGTGGATATTCAGCTACCCGATGGCGCATCACTTAACCGTACCGAAGACGTGATGCGAGAGCTGGTTGAACTAACACTTGCCGAACCTGGTGTGGAGAATGTGATTCATGCCAGTGGCTTTAGTATTTTAACCGGTTCAGTATCATCAAATGGTGGTTTGATGATTGTTACTCTGTCGACCTGGAGTGAACGTGAATCTCCCGACATGGTTGAGTCGGCGATTGTGGCTAAGTTGCAAGCTAAATATGCGGCCAATCCTGCAGTGAAGGCGATGGCATTCTCACTGCCGCCAATTCCAGGGGTAGGTAGTGTTGGTGGCTTTGAGTTTGTATTGCAAGACACTCAAGGCCGTACACCACAAGAGTTGGCTTCTGTGATGCGCGCCTTGATTATGAAGGCCAATGAACAACCAGAAATTGCCATGGCCTTTAGTAACTTCCGCGCCGATGTGCCGCAAATGTTTGTCGATGTCGACAGGGATAAAGCTAAAGCACTTGGGATCTCGTTAAATGAGATCTTCTCGACCATGCAAACTATGCTTGGCTCTATGTACGTCAATGATTTTAACCGTTTTGGTAAGGTATTTAGGGTTATCTTGCAGGCGGAATCTGAGTATCGTAATTCCGACAGAGATATCTCGCGCTTCTACGTCCGCTCTAACACCGGTGAGATGGTGCCATTAAGTACTTTGGTGACAGTGACGCCAATTTTGGGGCCTGACGTGATGAATAACTACAACATGTTTAGTTCCACAACTATCAATGGCTTCCCCGCTCCCGGCTTTAGTTCGGGTGATGCAATTACTGCGATGGAGCGTGCTGCCAATGAATCACTTCCGGCAGGATATACCTTCGAGTGGACAGGGCAAACCTATCAAGAGATCAAAGCGGGTAATCTAGCGCCGCTTATTTTCTCGTTGGCATTAGTGTTTACTTACCTGTTCTTAGTGGCGCAGTACGAGAGTTGGACGATTCCATTTGCCGTTATTCTCGCAGTACCTATTGCGGTACTGGGGGCATTTCTCAACATCTTGCTCGTTGGGTCGGATTTAAACCTCTATGCCCAGATTGGTCTGGTGCTGCTTATCGGCCTCGCCTGTAAGAATGCCATCTTGATTGTTGAGTTTGCTAAACAATTGCACGAAGAGGGTAAGAGTATCCTTGACGCTGCGCAGACGGCGGCAAGGCTGCGTTTTCGTGCGGTGCTGATGACGGCTTTTTCTTTCCTATTGGGGGTGTTGCCTTTAGTTATCGCTACAGGCGCGGGGGCGGGGAGTCGCCGTGCCCTTGGTTACTCGGTGTTTGGCGGTATGTTAGCGGCCACTATCGTAGGTACCCTGCTGGTACCAGTGTTTTACGTAATCATGCAAAAAATGCGTGAAAAGGCGAAAGGCTTGCCTAAAGAGTCCGAGCAACCTCAGGAGCAAGAGCCGAAAGAAGCGAGTCACTAGAGCGTTACTGTACTGTTATCTTGTTGAGTAAGCTAAAGGTCTGCTTTGATAGCAGGCCTTTTTTATGCCAGAGATCGACTTCTATATATCTATTAGGCTTTACCTGAAACAAAGTCAATGACAGGTGGCTATGACTTGCCCTGAATAGACAACTGGGGAGCAAATTGCATCCGTATTTGAAAGGCTAGAAAGGAAAAAGCCCACTCCGAGGAGTGGGCTTCTAAGCTTGCTTTAACTTTTGCAGGGAAAAAGCGAACCCGTTGATTATACCAAATGTGTATCCATTTGTATCGCACTACGAAGATTGAAATAGTATTAAATAGTGATATTGTGCTGAATTTTGCGTCAATTCAGATCTTTTTACTTATAAAAAGTAAAATTTACAAATGATTATGTTCCGGTATGTGTGTTTGTATTGGACTCTGAAGTGAGAAGTGGGCGATAGCAAGCTAATTGCTGGGAGCAAAAATTGCCTGCTACCGTCACCTGTTGCTCAGTTAATAGAGCCTCTGGATTAAAGTGCCTCTGAATTAAAGTGCGTTAGTAAAGATTTGGCAAATCTCTTCATGAGTCGCCTGCTTAGGGTTGGTGAAACCACAAGCATCTTTAAGTGCGTTGTCAGCAAGTGTCGGAATATCTTCAGCCTTCACACCTAATTGGGTGAGGTTTTCTGGAATTTTTACTGCTACAGATAGTGCTTTAATCGCGGTAATTGCAGCATCTGCACCTTGCTCGTCAGTCATGGCTGACACATCGACACCCATAGCCTTAGCCACATCTTTTAGACGGCTTGGTACTACTTGTGCGTTGTAAGCTTGAACATGTGGCAGTAGCAGTGCGTTACACACACCGTGGGGTAGGTCGTAGAAGCCGCCTAGCTGGTGTGCCATTGCATGCACATAGCCAAGGCTGGCGTTATTAAATGCCATACCTGCAAGGAATTGGGCATAAGCCATCTGATCGCGTGCTTCAATGCTTTGGCCATTTTCAACGGCCTCAACTAAGTTAGCCTTGATAAGCTCGATAGCTTTAATGGCGCAGGCATCTGTAATAGGGTTCGCAGCGATAGACACATACGCTTCGATAGCGTGAGTCAGTGCATCCATCCCCGTTGCTGCTGTTAGACCAGCAGGCTTGAGGAGCATGAGTTCAGGATCGTTAACAGACAGAATTGGTGTGGTGTTCTTGTCTACAATCGCCATCTTGATATGACGCTCTTCATCGGTAATGATGCAGAAGCGTGTCATTTCACTCGCAGTACCAGCGGTGGTATTAATTGCAACGAGTGGAAGTTGTGGCTTAGTTGAAACATCTAGGCCTTCATAATCTTTAATACTACCGCCGTTGGTTGCCACCAGTGCAATACCTTTAGCGCAGTCATGAGGTGAGCCGCCACCTAAAGAGATCACAAAGTCACAGTTGTTAGCGGTTAAAATTTTAAGACCCGCTTCGACGTTACCAACTGTCGGGTTAGGTTGAACACCATCGAAGATCACAGCGTTAATATTGTTACTCGCCAACTTGTCAGTGACTTGGGCAACTAGACCAATATCAACCAGAGGTTTGTCTGTAACAATTAATGCATTTTTAAAGCCGAGTGACTTGATATCGCCAATCGCTTCAGTAACGGCGTCTTGCCCTAAGATATTGACAGATGGGATGAAAAATTTAGCAGCCATAAGAATCACCTATACGCTTAATGTTAAAAGTTGTTATCTTTTCTGGTAATGAAAGTACCAACACTAATGGGATAAAGGTGTGATCTCGCTCTAATAATCGACAGCGCTTGGTGATAAATAGCACGAAAGTTGGATCTATCTTCCCGATCTTGTAGTTTTATGACGTAAATGGCTTTAGCTTATAAAGTTGGCGCGCTAATTGCCCATAACGATTTATTTAACTCAATGAGTGAATTCTGTTTTATATCAGTGCTTTAGGTTACCATAGGCTCTGATTTAACCTTAGTGAGCAGATCCGTTGATTTAGGTTATATAATTACCTAAGGTCAGTTAGAGTAATAAACTGTCATCAATTTCGTGAAATTGCTCTACAGAGTCGATGAGTGATTTGGCGGTTAAGCTTGGTACGCCATAAACTTGTGTCTCAATACCATATTTTTGCTTAATTTTTTGCATTAAAAGATCAAAGTCGCCATCTCCAGATAGCAAGATAACGCAATCGACCTCACTTGCCGCTTCCATGATATCTATGGTGATGCCTACGTCCCAATCCCCTTTAGCTGAACCGTCACTACGTTGAATAAAAGGCTTAAGTTTTACTTCAAACCCAATATGTTTTAATGCATCTTGAAACTTAAGTTGACCATCATCGCCACGATGAATCGCGTAGGCGGTGGCGGCGCTAATGTTGCCTTCATAGCCCAAGTGTTGCCAGAGTTTGCGGTAGTTGAATTGACGGCCATATGCTTGGCGGCAGGTGTAATAGATGTTTTGTACATCGACAAATAGGGCAATTTTCTTCACTGTATACTCATTAAAATAGCATGTTACGCAGGTTACATATGCCACTATAAAGGGCTGTAATTCGATAGAAAGACACTATCGCATAGAAAAGGTTTTCCCGCAGCCTTTTACACGACTAACGCGTAGGCTATAGAGGATACGAAGTCTGGTAAGGTATAAACTTAGATGAAGATATCAACGTGTTGCATGCGGCGAAGTTTTACTTGGCGGCGATCGTAAATGTTTAGCCAGTGGTTGTGGTGGCAAGCTCTTCTGTCATTGCTATAACGACGCTCAGCTATAAATCTGCCATTGATACTGACGGTTTCATACACCACAGGATCATGTTGTTTGGCATTAACTTGATTATTCTGCTGCTGTGATTGCGATTTTGGTTTTAGCATAAGCACGACCCGAGTTGTGAGATCTGCCATTTGGCACCTTAGATAGCTATGAGTATAGGTAAAATTTGCTAGGATGCGGGAGAAGCTGATTCTGCGGGAGTGGGATATTAGCTTTAAAGGCTAGCCGAACGCTAATCGACTATTAGAGTTAACAGTTAACTGTTAACAATTAATAAGGGAGCCGGATTTGGCTCCCTTATCGGTTTTATTGGAGATAGCTTAAGATCATTGCTTGCTATTGTGGCGACAAGGTTTGCTGTTCCTCAATAGCTTTATCTAGCTGAGACTCTACAAAACCAGGTGACTTCGTTGCTCCCGAGATCAAGCGATACATTGCAGGGATCACCAGTAAGGTAACAAAAGTCGCAAAGGCCATACCAAAGAACACCACAGTGCCAACTGCAATTCGGCTTTCAGAACCCGCTCCTGTCGATAGGATCAATGGAATTGCACCAATTAAGGTGGTGAAGGCCGTCATTAAAATAGGCCGTAAACGTCTTACCGATGCATCGATAATCGCTTGCTCAATCTCAAGTCCTTTATCACGCAATTGGTTGGCAAACTCGACAATCAATATACCGTTTTTAGTTACCATACCGATAAGCATTATCATGCCAATCTGACTGTAAATATTTAGCCCTTGGCCAGTCAAATACAAACCTAAGAAGCCGCCAAATACCCCCATAGGAACGGTAAACATGACTACCAGTGGGTTGATAAAGCTTTCAAATTGCGCAGCTAATACTAGATAGGCGACCAGCAAGGCTAAGCCAAATACAATAAATATGCTGCTCTGGTTTTCTTTAAAGTCTTTAGACTCGCCCGTATAAGCCACCGAAATGTCGCTGGGTAGCATCTCAATCGCTTTTTCATCTAAGAAATCTAGCGCCTCTCCTAAGGTGTAACCTTTGCCCAAATTCGCTTTTAGGGTAATGGACTTCTGCTTGTTGTTATGGCTTAGCTTTTGCGCCGAAGCGACCTCTTCAATATGAGTAATGGTATCTAAGGTGATAAGTTCACCTTTGTTTGAGCGCATATAGATCTGGCTTAAATCAGCCACGTTACTAAAGCTGTTTTCATCACCGCGAAGATAGACATCGTACTCTTCTCCGCGCTCGACAAAGGTGGTTTCGCTGCGTCCGCCAAGCATGATCTCTAAGGTTTCGGACACTTCAGCTACGCTGATCCCAAGTTCTGCTGCGCGCTCTTTATCGACTGTGACCACAAGCTCTGGCGTAGTTTCTTGATAGTCAATTTCAGGGCTTTCGAAAATAGGGCTATAAAGTGCCTCTTCCTCCAACAGCTTTGCCCACTTAAAGAGCTCTTCATAGTCGGAGCCTCCCAGTACAAATTGCACTGGCTCACTCGAACCGCCTCTAAAACCGGGTAGCAATGGCCTAACCATGACATCGGGAATACCCTTTAGCGCTTTGGCTACAACGCCTAAGGCCTGCTGAGCATTAATGGTTCTCTCATCCCAGTCTTCAAGCTGAATGATCACAAAGCCTGTTTGGTCACCCGCTCGGCCACCAAAGGCGGGTGCTTGAATGCTAAAAGATTTAACTACACCTTGACCAAGTAGTGGCATCAACTTCTTCTCGGCAATTTCCATATTGGCAGCCATACGGTTATAGCTGGTGCCTTCGGCGCCTTTTATAAAGGCAAAAATGACCCCTCTATCTTCTTGTGGAGCAAGCTGAGCGGGTACCTGTTGCATCAACCAAGCACTACCTAAGATACAGGCAATAATGACTAACGGTGAAGCAACTCTGAATGTTACTGCCTTAGCCACCATATTGCGGTAGGCGTGCTCAAGCTTGCTAAATCCAGACTCGACCCAGAGGTTAAAACGGTTTGGCTTGACGTTAGCTTTAAGTAACTTGCTGCCTAATACCGGTGTTAAGGTCAAAGCGATAAGCGATGAGAACAGCACCGAAACCGCTAGCATGACAGAGAACTCGGTAAAGAGCAGGCCAACCATGCCCTCCATAAAGGAGATTGGCAGAAACACCATCACCAACACTGCCGTTGTGGCTATCACCGCAAAACCCACCTCTCGGGTGCCGTTATAGGCAGCTAGAATAGGGGGTTCACCCTTTTCGATATGATGGAAGATGTTTTCAACCACGACGATGGCATCATCCACCACTAGGCCAATAGACAGAATAAGCGCCATCAGTGTCAGAAGGTTAATTGAATAGCCAAATACGTTTGCCGCAATAAAGGCTGAAATTAATGACACTGGAACCGTTACCGCAGGGATCAGGGTTGCTCTGGCTTGGCCAATAAAGATATATAACACTAAGATAACTAGCAGCGCCGTTACCGCTAAGGTACTGAATACTTCATCAATTGAGCGGTCGATAAATACCGTTGAGTCATAGTCGACGATAAGTTTGGTGCCATCGGGTAAGAATTTTTGAATGAGCTCGACCTCTTTATGCACATCTTGGGCGACCTCTAGCGGGTTGGCATCGGATTGGGACACAACGCCTAAGCTGATGTTGACCACACCATCACTTTTAAAGGTAGAGTTTTCGTTCTCAGCGCCAATAAATACATTGGCGACATCTTTTAGATACACTTGTGAGCCGTCGGCTGCGGTGCGTAGCACTAAGTAATTAAAATCTTCAGGGCTCTGGTATAAACGCGCGGTACGTACCGCCATCACAGTGGTGTCGTTACGCACTTCACCACCTGGCGTTTCGACGTTTTCTTTATTAAGCACATTAACAATGTCGCGGGTGGTGATGTTACGTCCTGCCATTAGCTCAGGGTTGAGCTGCACATACATCACCTTATATAGACCACCGGATATACTGACGCTGCTGACACCTGAGATAAGGCTAAACCTGTCTTCCAATACACGCTGAGCGTAGTCAGTTAGCTGGGTTCTATCCATTACCGACGAGCTTAAATTGACATAAACCGAAGGCTCACCGCTGCCGTTATCTTTTGAAACGATAGGATCCTTCGCTTCATCGGGCAAGCGACGCTGAGCACGGGCGACAGCGTCACGCACATCGCTCACCCCTTCGGTTAGATCCCAACCTAAAAGGAAGGTCACAGTAATGCGGGACATGCCGTTTCGGGTTATCGATTGGATCTGGTCGACGCCGCTAATACCGGTTAGCTCGCCTTCGAGGGTGGTCGTAATTTGGCTTTCCATGATGGTTGCAGAGGCGCCTTCATAAGTGGTCATCACGGTGACCACCGGGCTCTCTACATCAGGCATCTCACGTACGGCAAGTTTACTAAATGACACGGCGCCAAAAACACACAGTAATAAACTCAATACAATAGCGACGACAGGACGTTTTACTGAAACATCAGACAACCACATTTAGATGCTTCCTCTTGCCATTTCTTGCTGTTTATCTTCTTTTTGTGCCACAGCTGACTCGGCTAAGTCATCGACTCGCAAACCATCACGCATATTGACTAGGCCTTGCACCACGACTTTATCGCCAATGGTGAGTCCCTCTGTAATTAATACCTCATTTTCGATACGAGCCCCAAGTGTCACCTTAGTGCGTTTGGCAATGCCATCTTCACCGACCACATACACAAAACGGTTAGTGCCTGAGTATTCAAGCGCTTGTACAGGGATCACCGGTTCAGACACGCTAGGGAACAGCATGGTGGCAGACATCATCATGCCAGGTTTTAGCTGTTGAGTAGGATTGTCAAACTGAACTCTGACTCTAAGGTTTAAGGTGTCTTGATTTACTCGCGAGTCAATGGCGAGCACTTTGCCAATAAAGACTTGATTTGGCCATGCGCGGCTCTTGGCGCTGACCTTCATCCCCACACTGAGCTGTGATAGGTAATGTTCAGGCACCTGCAGATCAAGACGCATGCTTGAGAGGTCGTCAAGGGTCAATAGCTCTGTGCCGGCAGTGACCATCTTGCCTCGGCTGAAATCGATAAGGCCGGTGGTGCCAGAAAAGGGCGCGCTGAGATAATGATAATCAAGATCGGCTTGCGCGGCGGCTAAGCGAGCATTGGCCATATCGACGCTGGCTTTTTGCGCATCGATTTCTGTTTTGGTGATGGCGTTTTGATCGATCAACTTCAGAAACTCTTTCAGCTTACGCTTCTCATCTGCCAAGTAAGCCGCTGCCTCAGCTAGGGCTGCTTGTGCTTTGGCATCATCAAGCTGCACTAATAGTTGACCTTGGTCTATCTCTTGTTCGGTACTGACTCGAATCGATTTGATCTTACCCGCGATTTGCGGTGCGATAAAAACCGATTGCTCGGCATCGAGTTTTCCTATTAGAGAAAGAGATTGTGAAAGCTCATGCTGCTCAACAATACCTGTTACTACTGGAACCGTACGAACAGGGCGATCCTTGCTGTCAGTTCGTTTCGCTTCAGAGAAACTACTGTAGGAGATTGCACCAGCCACAACGAGCATAATGGGAACAAGGTAATAAAAAGGTTTCATGAGTGATTACTTACACAGCCAAAGTTGGAATTATTTTAGATAAAATTTCAGCCTTGTAGGGTAAAGCAATGTAAAGTAAAGAAAAGTAGAAGTTAATATTTTACTTTTTTAGATCAAGTTGCCTGATAGTTTAACTTATTGCAACACTTGTAGCGTTAACTGTTTCGTTTATGGTTTTATCAATTGACTCAGCAAGCTCTATTTATCGGCTAAAGTCAGCCTGTAAAAATAAAGCCAACAAAAATTGTTGGCTTTATTTGGATAGCATCAGCCGCTATAGCGGGATAGAACTAGAGCGGTTGGCGAGAACCATCATAGAGGCCGCGAGTTAACTCATTGTGCTGGATAAGCAACAGCTCTCCCTGTTCACCGCGCTTAATGCTGCTGTCGATGGCGATGATTTTATTATTAAATAGCCCAAGTACCTGTTTTTGTGAGGTGTGACCCACGGTTATATGCTTGACGTCAAAATAGGCCAGTATTTTATCAAGCTCAGCCTCAGTAAAAGCCTCTGAAAAGTAGCCGCGATACCAGGTTGGGCCATTGCCATAAAACAGAAAGCTTAATAGCTCATCTTGTTTGAGTTCCGCCTTCGGCCTGCCGATGTTAGCGCGAAATAACTGATTTGCCTGCTCGATGGTTAACTTACGCTCAAGCCATTCATTGCTGATGCCGCCGTGCATATACAGCACGTCATTAATCTTGACTAAGGTGTTCTTGCTTCTCAGCCACTGGCCAATTTCGGTGTCTTCGCCATAGAGGGCGTCGTTGCTTCTGTGTAGTAGTTCGCTGGCTAAGTCATAACGCTCATGCACATATCTTAAGTCGCCTCCTAGCACCATCTGCTCATGATTACCCATTAGTAGATGTAACATGCCGCCGGCGGCTTTGGCTTGACGGTCTAGCTGATACATAAACCACAGCACTTCGTTTATCTGATCGCCGCGGTCAAACATATCCCCTGTCATCACCATGTGGCCAGCGCCAAAGGCCCAGTTATTATCGGCATCGATGATTTTTTGATTCTTAAGCAAGGTGATTAATACATCGTACTGGCCGTGCACATCGCTAAGGGCGACGACCTTTTTGACGCCATCATAGCTGTCAGGCATCACCTGCTTTATTGCATCACTGAGGATAGGCTGGGGCAGCTGGCCACAGTTTTCTGGTCGTTTAACAACCTGTTGCTTGGTCTTAGTGGTTTTAAGGTTCGCATTACAGATCCAGAATGCGGTCGGTGCTTGATTCTGCTGTTCTTGAATAAGGTATGGCCCATCAAACTGATAAGCTAATGGCTCGTGAGCGCTAAGCTGCGCCGGTAAGCTTAGCAGCGCTGTGGCATAGAGTAGGGTTTTAAACATATATTGATACTTCTTTGTTGTTAGTTTTATTTTGGTTTATACCTGTTTCATTTTTGAACGAATGCTTGTTATTACCAACCAATCAGGTAGCGACTACGTTTACTGAGTAACTTCTTAATGACGATGGCAATAATGTAAGAGATCGCGACAATCACTAAGGTGACGATTAAGGTGGTAAAAATATTGCCCTGGCCAGCGAGGTTTAATAGATCTGGGCTATCGTAGATCATCCACCAAGGTGTGGTGATCCAAGGGTGAATAAAGTAAATCGCAAAGCTGACCTCGGCCAGCTTTTGCAGCGGCGCAATCGAGATATGCTCAAACTTGTTCAAAATCGCCAATATCACCAGCGTGAGTAAGATTTTTTGTGGCAGCATTAAGTCGGGCACTGTCATTTCAAATGGGGCTTTATTAAGCGTACCGGCTCCAAAGTATTGCGCTTGAATGAGTGCCAGGGCAATTCCTGTGAGTAGCATCGGCAGCCAATATTTATCGATAAAGGGAAACAACTTATCGCGATGGGCTGAGCCCCAAACGCCTAGCAGATAAACGGGTAGGAAATAGACTAAAGATTGAATCGCATTCAGATTGGATATGGGGCGGTGCACCATAATGGCGATAAGCAGCAAGGGGATAGCGTAGTAGAGCACTTGCTGTTTTTTAATCAGGTACATAACCCAAGGCGATAGCGCAAACAGCATCATGCCCATGGGAATATACCAATAAGCGGTAAGGGTGCGACCTGTAATCACATACCAACCTGCAGCCTCGGCTGGCATCGTAATATCAGCAAGTTCTTTATGCATCATAGGATCGGTGCCGACGGTAAGGTGCCAGACAATCCACGGTAGTGACAGTAATAAGTAGGGCAGAAAAACAAACTTGGTTTTGCTCTTCATATACTTCTTATAGTCCCAGCGATGATAAAACACATGGTGGAATAGAAAACCTGAGATAAACACAAAAAACACCGTGCCATTCATCATTAAGTTGAACCATGCTTTGTCGGCAAAGGTTTCTATTTGCCAGCCAGCGGGGCGATAGCAGTGGGCCATGACGATAAATATAATCGCGATGCCGCGAAAGTGATTAATACTGTTTAAGAAGCTGGTGGACTTCTTGGTTTGAGTACTAACTTGAGTCTTGGCCTCCACTGCAGTACCCGGTGAGTTTTCGTGAGTACGACTTTCCTGCGGCGTGGGCTTCGCTTTATCGTCCATTGCTTTATCGTCCATTGATAGCGTGTTGTTATTATTCTAGCGATAGGAACCGCTGCTATTTCAATTGGCTAATTTATACCAAATGGTATTTTGGCATAATTATTAAGCCTTTTGTTATTGAGATGCGAAATATTTGTGTTGTTTTGGGTCTTAGAGGGGCGCGATTCGTTATGGGGTGGGAATTCTTGGGGAGGGCTTGTACAACAAATCAGTACAATAAATTAGTGCAATAAAAAAGGAGGCCGAGGCCTCCTTTCAAATCGAGTGGTAAAAGTTACTTAACCATACGCTTGTACTTTAAGCGGTGCGGCTCAACCACATCGGTACCCATGGTGTCTTTCAACCAAGTTGAGTATTCGGTGTAGTTACCTTCGTAGAAGTTCACCTTACCTTCATCGCGGTAATCTAGAATGTGAGTCGCGATTCTATCGAGGAACCAACGGTCGTGCGAAATCACCATGGCACAACCAGGGAACTCAAGTAGCGCTTCTTCTAGTGCACGCAATGTTTCAACGTCCAAGTCGTTGGTGGGTTCATCGAGTAGCAGTACGTTGCCGCCCGCTTGCAGTAGCTTCGCTAAATGCACACGGTTACGCTCACCACCAGAGAGGGTGCCGATGATCTTTTGCTGATCGCCACCACGGAAGTTAAAGCGGCCAACATAGGCACGGCTTGGAATTTCGGTGTTGTTGATGCGCATGATGTCTTGGCCGTCAGAGATCTCTTGCCAAACGGTGTTCTTGTCGTTCATCGAATCACGGAACTGCTCTACCGAGGCAATTTGTACCGATTCACCTAGCTCAACCGTGCCGCTATCTGGCTGCTCTGCGCCAGAGATCATCTTAAATAGAGTCGATTTACCCGCACCGTTAGCACCGATAATACCGACGATAGCGCCCTTAGGCACAGAGAAAGTCAAGTCGTCGATAAGTACGCGGTCACCATAAGACTTAGTTAGGTTATTAATTTCAATAACCTTATCGCCTAAACGTGGTCCTGGCGGAATGAATAGCTCGTTAGTCTCGTTACGTTTCTGGTAGTCGTTAGTATTAAGCTCTTCAAAGCGAGCCATACGCGCCTTACCTTTAGACTGACGGCCCTTGGCTCCTTGACGAACCCATTCCAATTCTTTAGCAATCGTCTTTTGGCGAGCGCTTTCAGTGGATGATTCTTGTTGTAGACGAGCATCTTTTTGCTCAAGCCATGAAGAGTAGTTACCTTCCCATGGAATACCTTCACCACGGTCAAGCTCTAAGATCCAGCCTGCGGCGTTATCGAGGAAGTATCTATCGTGGGTAATTGCCACTACGGTGCCACTATAGTCTTGTAAGAAGCGCTCTAACCAAGCAACGGATTCGGCATCTAAGTGGTTGGTTGGCTCGTCGAGTAATAGCATGTCAGGCTTTTCAAGCAGCAAGCGACAAATAGCTACACGGCGACGCTCACCACCCGACAAGACTTCGATTTTCTCATCCCAATCTGGAAGACGTAGGGCGTTGGCCGCTCTATCTAATACCATCTCTAGGTTGTGGGCATCTTGCGATTGAATAATTGCTTCTAGCTGACCCTGCTCTTTAGCAAGGGCGTCAAAGTCGGCATCTGGCTCGGCGTAAAGTGCGTAAACTTCATCTAAACGCACTAAAGCATTTTTAGCTTCAGCAACTGCCTCTTCTACCGCTTCACGCACGGTTTGGTTTGGATCGAGTTTAGGTTCCTGCGGCAAGTATCCGATTTTGAGATCTTGCATTGGGCGCGCTTCACCCTCAATTTCGGTATCAAGACCCGCCATGATGCGAAGCAGGGTCGATTTACCCGAACCGTTTAGACCCAAAACACCAATTTTAGCGCCAGGGAAAAAGCTTAACGAGATATTTTTTAGGATCTGTTTTTTAGGCGGAACAATCTTGCCCACTCTAAGCATGCTATATACAAATTGAGCCATGTTATTTCTCTTCGATTGTATTTTTTCTACGTTGAATGGCGCTAATTCTACTCGATTCGATGCAGAACTTAAATCTGAATTCGAGCTGTTTATTTACGAGTTAACTCTTGAATAGAATGATGAGACTTGGGGTGTTTTTTACTCGTATTGGTGCTTTTTACGAAACTCTCTCATCTAGAAATGCAAGTAATTTCATGTTGTAAATGCTGGGATTGTGATCAAATGCGCTGTAGAATACCGCGCAACCCTATTACAAGACTTTACAGCTGGAGTGAGTAATGCTGAAAAAAGATATGAATATCGCGGATTACGATCCACAACTATTTGCAGCAATTGAAGATGAAACACGCCGTCAAGAAGAGCACATCGAACTCATTGCTTCAGAAAACTACACCAGTCCTCGCGTTCTTGAAGCCCAAGGTACGCAGCTAACCAATAAGTATGCTGAAGGTTACCCGGGTAAGCGTTACTATGGCGGTTGTGAGCATGTAGATATTGTTGAAGAGCTAGCGATTTCACGTGCTAAAGAGCTATTTGGTGCAACTTATGCCAACGTTCAGCCACACTCTGGCTCACAAGCTAACGCAGCGGTATTTATGGCGCTGCTTCAAGGTGGCGACACCGTTCTAGGTATGAGCCTAGCACACGGTGGTCACTTAACTCACGGTTCTCATGTGAGTTTCTCTGGCAAGCTATATAACGCAGTTCAGTACGGTATTGATGAAACAACCGGCAAGATTGATTACGCCGAAGTTGAGCGTCTAGCGGTTGAGCACAAGCCAAAGATGATCATCGCTGGTTTCAGTGCATATTCAGGCATTGTTGACTGGGGTAAGTTCCGCGAAATCGCTGATAAAGTAGGTGCATACCTGTTTGTTGATATGGCGCACGTTGCAGGTCTTGTTGCTGCAGGCATCTATCCAAGCCCAATGCCACACGCTCACGTTGTGACAACAACGACGCATAAGACACTCGCTGGCCCTCGTGGCGGCTTGATCTTATCTGCGATTAACGATGAAGATATCTATAAGAAGTTAAACTCAGCGGTCTTCCCAGGCGGTCAGGGTGGTCCATTGATGCATGTTATCGCGGCTAAAGCGGTTGCATTTAAAGAGGCGCTAGATCCAGAGTTCACCACTTACCAAGAGCAAGTGGTTGTTAACGCAAAGGCGATGGCACGCACTTTCATCGAGCGTGGCTACGATGTGGTATCTGGCGGCACTGACAACCACCTATTCTTGCTTGATCTAATCAGCAAAGATATTACTGGTAAAGATGCTGATGCAGCTCTAGGTAATGCGAACATCACAGTGAACAAGAACTCTGTACCTAATGACCCACGTTCACCATTTGTGACTTCAGGTCTTCGTATCGGTTCTCCTGCGATTACCCGTCGTGGCTTTGGTGAAGAAGAGTCTGTGCAACTCACTCACTGGATGTGCGATATCTTAGATGATATTTCAGATCTTGCCGTTAGCGAGCGTGTTAAGGCTCAGGTTCTGGAATTGTGCGCTAGGTTCCCTGTTTACGGTTAACCTTAAGGGTTAAATCAGGTAGACTCCAATGGCCGCATTTATGCGGCCATTTTTGTTCTTATTCGAGTATACATTTGATTCGAGCATACTTTCTGAACTGAGGTTTAGCTAAATCCAGTGAGTGAAACTAACTAATTTCTAAACGGAGGCTAAATGCATTGTCCATTTTGCAGCGCAACTGACACAAAAGTGATTGATTCGCGATTAGTCGCTGACGGCCATCAGGTTCGTCGACGTAGAGAGTGTGTTCAATGCCATGAACGTTTTACCACCTTTGAAGGTGCCGAGCTTGTGATGCCTCGGGTAGTGAAACAAGATGGCAGCCGCCAGCCGTTTGATGAAGAAAAACTGCGCGGTGGTATGTTAAGAGCCGTAGAGAAAAGACCTGTGTCTATGGATCAAATTGAGCAGGCATTAACTAAGATTAAATCGACTTTACGCGCGACCGGTGAGCGTGAAGTGAAATCAGAAATGATAGGTAACCTGATGATGGATCATTTAGTCAACTTAGATAAAGTTGCCTATATTCGTTTTGCTTCTGTCTATCGTGCCTTTGAAGATGTTTCAGAGTTTGGTGATGCGATCGCTAAACTGCAAAAGTAACCTATGCTACATGGGCTAAGTTCAACGTATAGCCCTCCATCAATCGAACAATCGGAATTGCCGCCATTATGTGGTCTATCGAAGACAGTCAAATGATGAGCCTTGCCATTGAGTTGGCACAAAAGGGCATGTACACCACCCGCCCAAATCCAAGTGTGGGCAGCGTTATCGTTAAAGATGGCGAGATCGTGGGTGAAGGCTACCATATTCGAGCCGGTGGCCCTCACGCCGAAGTTTATGCGTTAAATATGGCAGGGGCAGACGCCAAAGGCGCCACCGCTTATGTCACGCTAGAACCCTGCAGCCACTATGGCCGCACTCCTCCTTGTGCTAAAGCGTTAATCGAGCATGGTGTAAGCCGTGTGGTGATAGCCGTTACCGACCCTAATCCAGAAGTTTCAGGCCGTGGCATTGCCATGCTGCGCGATGCGGGCATTCGAGTCGATGTCGGCTTGATGACCGAAGAAGCTAAGCAAGTGAACCTAGGCTTTTTAAAGCGTATGGAAAAAGGCTTACCTTGGGTGACCGTTAAGCTTGCGGCTAGCCTCGATGGTAAGACCGCTTTGTCTAACGGTGTATCTAAGTGGATCACCGGACCTGAAGCGCGTAGCGATGTACAGCGACTTAGAGCACGCCATTGCGCTTTGGTAACGGGTGTCGAAACCATACTTGCCGATGATCCGTGTTTAAATGTGCGTCATAGCGAGTTAGGCTCGCTTGCAGGTCAACTTGCACCAGCAGAGATCCACCAGCCACTGCGCGTAGTATTAGACAGTCAGGCTCGCCTGGGTACAGAGCTAAACTTATTTAACAGCGCAAGTCCTATTCTATTGGTTTCAACAATCGCATATCCCGAGAGTATTCAGGCTGCTTGGCCTGCACATGTTCAAAGTCAGGTATTGCCAGCAGTTGATGCTCGTATCGATCTGCAAGCCTTATTAAGCTTACTGGGGAAGAGTTGTAATACCGTACTCGTTGAAGCCGGAGCAACACTTGCAGGCGCGTTTGTTAACCAAGGGCTAGTTGATGAAATCGTGCTGTATCAAGCGATGAAAATCTTAGGTGGGCAGGGGCGTAACTTGCTTGCATTAGATGATTTTCAAGCCATGTCCGACATACCGCGTATCAACCTAATCGATGAGCGCAAAGTGGGTAAAGATACCCGCTTAACGTTAAGAGTGAGTAATTAGTTTATGTTTACAGGGATTATTGAGTCTGTTGGCCACTTAAGAAAAGTAGAGCGCCGCGGTGATGATATTCGTTTAACGGTTGCCAGTGGCAAGCTGGATCTGTCAGACGTAAAACTAGGCGACAGTATTGCCACCAATGGTGTGTGTTTGACCGTTGTTCAGTTGATGGCCGACGGGTATGTGGCAGATATTTCAGCCGAAACTGTCAGTTTGACGGGTTTCTCTCATTATCCGGTGGGAAAAGCCGTTAATCTTGAAAAAGCGGTTACCCCTACAACCCGTTTAGGCGGGCACATGGTTAGTGGTCACGTCGACGGTATTGCTCATGTGGACGACAGGCAGTTTCGTGGCCAAGCGATTGAGTTTTGGTTAACACCGCCTGTTGAGCTGGGTCGTTATATCGCCCATAAAGGCTCGATTACCATCGATGGCGTGAGTTTGACTGTCAATGAGGTGCAAGGCCATCGATTTAGACTGACCATAGTACCGCACACTGCGGGCGAAACCACGTTAGTGGATCTGAAAGCCGGTGATAGCGTCAATATTGAAGTGGACTTAATCGCCCGTCATTTAGAGAGACTAATGAGTTACCCCAGCCAAGAGCAAGATAATGGCCCCAAGTCTGAAGTGACCATGGAACTGTTAGCACGCTCAGGTTTTTTACGATAAAGACTGGCTTAAGGCTAATTTGACGATTAAATTTGCCTTAATGACGCTTATAACAAGCAATAGAAACAAGAATAATCATTACATTAGCCACTATTTTTGAGAACATCGTTATTAGCGTATGTAACTTAGAATACAGTGATAAAAAATAAAGGTCTGAACATGGCGTTACATAGTATAGAAGAGATCATTGAAGATATTCGTCTAGGTAAGATGGTGATCCTGATGGATGACGAAGACAGAGAAAATGAAGGCGACCTTATCATGGCTGCCGACATGGTGACGCCTGAAGCTGTGAATTTCATGGCGACATTTGGCCGTGGCCTTATCTGTCAAACATTGACTAAAGCGCGCTGTCAGCAGCTTAACTTACCTTTAATGGTAACTAACAATAACGCGCAGTTCTCGACAAACTTTACCGTTTCGATTGAAGCGGCAGAGGGCGTAACAACGGGTATTTCAGCGCAAGACCGCGCTGTAACGGTACTCGCTGCCGTTGGCAAAGATGCTAAGCCATCAGATATCGTGCAACCTGGCCATATCTTCCCATTAATGGCACAAGAAGGCGGCGTACTCATTCGCGCAGGCCATACTGAAGCCGGTTGTGATTTAGCACGCCTTGCAGGCTTTGAAGCATCGTCAGTAATTGTTGAGATCCTAAATGATGACGGCACCATGGCTCGTCGCCCAGATCTTGAAATCTTCGCCCAGAAGCACGGTTTGAAGATGGGCACGATTGCCGACCTTATCGAATACCGTAACACCAAAGAAACCAGCGTCGTTCGTGAAGCTAAATGTAAGTTACCAACTCGCTTTGGTGAGTTCGACATGCTGACTTACCGCGATACAATCGACAACCAACTACATCATGTATTGGTTAAAGGTGAAGTCACTGAAAACACCTTGGTACGTGTTCACCTGCAAAATACCTTTAATGACCTACTGCATTCTGAGCGCGATCAGCAGCGTAGCTGGCCACTCGAAAAAGCCATGAAGCGTATTGGTGATGAAGGCGGCGTGTTGGTGTTATTAGGTAACCATGAGCATAGCAGCGATATCTTAGCAAAAGTTAAAGCGTTTGAAGCTGAAGACAATGGCAGCACACCTGTTGCGGCGAAGTGGCAGGGTACGTCTCGCCAAGTGGGTGTCGGCTCGCAAATTCTAGCAGATGTGGGCGTCACTAAGATGCGTCTACTGAGCTCACCAAAGCGCTATCACTCTCTTTCAGGCTTTGGTTTAGAAGTAACTGAATATATTGCAGAATAAATACTGGCCTCAGGTTGATTGTCAGCTTGAGGCTTAAATTCACACTTTTCTTATTAATTGCATAGAGATCAGCGCGGAGTGCTGTGGTATCATACCGCCTCTTCCGTCCCTATGCTGGGTAATTAAGCTAATTTAGGTAAGATAAATGAACGTAGTTCAAGGTAATATCGAATCGAAAAACGCCAAAGTTGCGATCGTAGTTTCACGTTTTAACAGCTTTGTTGTTGATAGTTTGCTCAATGGCGCGGTAGACACTCTTAAGCGTTTTGGTCAAGTTGCAGATGAAAACATCACTGTAGTTAAAGTACCTGGCGCTGTTGAACTGCCACTTGCTGCACGTCGCGTCGCGGCATGTGGAAAATTTGACGGAATCATCGCACTAGGTGCGGTAATCCGTGGTGGTACACCTCATTTCGATTTTGTTGCAGGTGAATGTAATAAAGGATTGGCTCAAGTTGCACTTGAGTTCGATATTCCTGTTTCATTCGGCGTATTAACCACTGATACCATTGAACAAGCTATTGAGCGTTCGGGTACTAAAGCAGGTAACAAAGGCGGCGAAGCTGCACTTGGTCTGCTAGAAATGGTTAACGTTCTGCAAGCACTTGAAGAACAGCTGTAATTTAGGACAATTTAATGAAGCCTTCAGAGCGCCGTAAGGCCCGCCGTTTAGCCGTTCAGGCCATTTACTCATGGCAGCTAAGTGGTAACAATATTGCTGATGTTGAGCATGAGTTTCTAACTGAACAAGATGTTGCTGGCGTTGATATCGCTTACTTTCGTGAGCTATTAGGTGGCGTTGCAACAAAGAAAAGTCAATTAGATGAGTTAATCACTCCATTTTTGACTCGTCCACTCGACGAAGTGGATCCAGTAGAAAAAGCGATTGTACGCATAGCAACTTATGAACTGACATTCCGCAAGGATGTGCCTTATAAGGTAGCGATTAACGAAGCTATCGAGCTTGCAAAAGCATTCGGCGCAGAAGATGGACATAAGTTTGTTAACGGCATTCTCGACAAGCTGGTAGCACGCAATAGATAGTAGAAACGGCATCCTAGGATGCCGTTTTTGTTATACCCGATGGGGAGACAAGAGCAGTCCGCGCATTTTCACTCAGAGCAAAGCCGCTGTAATTTCTTAATCTTTGCTAGAGTAACGGTCTGATCGACACTTATCTCATCTCCCTGAACCTTCCTCTTATTTGTGATTAGTATTGTGAAAGAATTTCAATTAATCGAAAGTTTCTTTACTGGGCGCGCCCAGTCTCGCAAAGACATTGCGGTAGGTATTGGCGATGACTGCGCCATTGTTCAACCTGCTGAAAACAAGTGTATTGCTATCTCTTGTGACACCTTAGTTGAAAATGTGCACTTTTTCCCTGATATGCCAGCAAAGGAGCTGGGCATTAAGTCATTGGCAGTTAATCTGTCGGATCTTGCATCAATGGGTGCAGAGCCTGCATGGATGACTCTGGCACTGACTCTACCTGAAGTTGATGAAAGCTGGTTGGCTGACTTTAGCGCAGGCTTGTTTGAGATTGCAGAGTACTACGGAGTGGCGCTTATTGGTGGTGACACCACGCGCGGCCCACGTTCAATCACTATCACGATTAATGGCCAGCTTCCGAAAGGTAAAGGCTTGACTCGTAGTGGTGCTAAAAACGGTGATTGGATCTATGTGACCGGAACATTAGGCGACGCGGCACTTGGTTTAGACTTATTGCGTAATAAAGTTGAAGTGAGCAGCGAGGACCGGAGTTACCTGATTAATCGTCACTACAGACCGACTCCAAGGGTACTGGCTGGCCAGTCACTGCGTACGATAGCGTCCAGCGCAATTGATATCTCAGACGGCCTTGTATCAGATATCCAACATGTCCTAAAAGCCTCGAATGTGGGGGCTGTGATTAATGTCGACAACATTCCTATGTCTGAGCCATTGACGCGCAGCGTCTCAACTGAGTTAGCACTCAGTTACGCGCTGACAGGGGGCGAAGATTACGAGTTACTGTTTACCGTACCCGAAGCGCAAAAAGGCATGCTAGAAATTTCCTTGGCAGAATCGGGAGTGAAATTTACCCAGATCGGTCAAGTGTGTACCGGTGGTCAGTTAAGATTAGTTGCCGGTAATCAGCCGTTCGAACCGGTCAACTTGGGCTTTGAGCACTTTAATTAATGAATCTACTCTCTAAAGATCCAGTATTAGCTAAGCTATCACTGAAGAATCCTATTCACTTTCTCGCCCTTGGGTTTGGCTCTGGGCTAGTGGCTAAGGCGCCAGGCACCTTTGGCACGCTGGCAGCTATCCCGGTTTTTCTGCTGATGGCGCCATTGAGCTTGCCTTGGTATATCGCACTGACGGTTATTAGTGTGCTTGCAGGTTTTTATATCTGCGATAAAGCCTCGAAAGACATGGGCGTGCACGACCATGGCGCGATAGTATGGGATGAAATTGCTGGGCTATTGATCACCATGATTGCTGCCCCTGCGGGTTGGCAATGGTTGGCTATTGGTTTTCTGCTGTTTCGTCTCTTTGATATTTTAAAGCCTTGGCCCATTCGCTGGCTCGATGCTAAGGTCCACGGTGGTTTTGGCATCATGATTGACGATGTATTAGCGGGTATTTTTGCCATGCTCTGCTTACAGGGTTTAGCCTATTACCTCGCTTGATGCTTAATCGCTTAAAATATCGAGTCATAAAAAATGCAGAGCGAAGGCTCTGCATTTTTGTTTTTAGTCCGGTATAAAAGGGATTAACTGAGCAGCAGTTCTTTCGCATTCGCCAAGGTATTACTGGTGATGGTATCGCCACCTAATAAGCGCGCTAACTCTTCGATGCGTTGAGCTTTGTCCAGTGCCACCATAGAGGTCTCAGTCTGACCTGCTTTGCTGCTCTTATTGACGAACATATGCTGATGGCCATTACCCGCCACCTGCGGCAGGTGGGTCACACAAAACACCTGAGTCGACTCACCAAGTGAGCGCAGCATACGGCCAACAACGGCCGCGGTAGGCCCTGAAATACCCACATCCACTTCATCGAAGATCAGTGTCGGCGTCGAGACCTTTTTGGCGGTGATCACCTGAATGCCTAAACCAATACGCGACAACTCGCCACCGGAGGCGACCTTTGCAATAGGCTGCAGAGGCTGACCTGGGTTGGTCGAGACTAAAAACTCAATGCTGTCACAGCCACTTGGGGTGATAACCGCCTCATTGAAGTTAACCGCAATGGTAAACTTACCCTTAGGCATGTTGAGCTCGTGGATGGAGTGGGTCACCTGTTTATCAAGCTCTTTAGCATAACGACTGCGGCTTTGGCTGAGCTTTCTAGCGTGTTGCAGATAAGCCTCTTGGCTCGCCTTTAACTGTTCACTAATATCATCTAACTTGTCGTCGTCAGAACCTAAGTCTTCAAGCTCCTCTAGCAAACTCTGGTGATGAGTATAGAGCTCATTTGGCATCACTTGATGCTTGCGGGCAAGCTGCATCGTCTTAGAAAGGCGCAGCTCTAAATGAGCAAAATATTCAGGGTCTAGCTCTAAGCCATCTAAGTAACGCTCTATCTCACTACTACTTTCTTGTACCTGAATAAGCGCATCGTTAAGCATGGCTAGGACACCGCCGAGTTCAGGGTCGTAGCTTTCAAGATCTTGCCCCTGACTGATCGAGGTATTTAATAGCGACTCAACATTACCCTCATCACTCTCTTGTAAAATATGCAGTTGGTTACGGCAAAGCTCGATTAAAGCAGTGCTGTTAGCCAGTTTCTTATGTTCAGCCTCAATAGACTCGAATTCGCCTTCATTAATAGCGAATTCGTTTAACTCCTCAACCTGATATTGCAGTAGCTGTTTGCGCGCTAAACGCTCCTGCTGGGACATCTCTAATAGATGCAGTTGTTTCTCGATAGTCTTACATCTGTGGTAGCTAGCGCTGACGCTGTCGAGCAGCATCTTATGGTTGGCATAGCTATCTAGCAGGGTGAGTTGATGCTCACTCTTTAGCATAGCGTGGTGAGCATGTTGGCTATGAATACCGATAAGCCGCTGCCCAAGGGATTTGATTTGCGTTAGCGGCACGGGATTACCGTTGATGTAGGCGCGTGAGCGGCCATCACTGCTAATTGTGCGGCGCAAGATGCACTCGTCATCGAGTTCAAGGTCGTTATCTTCAAGCCAGCGTTTTGCTGCTGGAGTATCATCTAATAAAAAGCGGGCACTTACTTCGGCCTTAGTGGCACCAGGTCTAATGGTATTGGCGTCGGCTCGATTACCTAAACATAGGCCGAGAGCATCGATAGCAATCGATTTACCCGCGCCGGTTTCACCCGTAATACTGGTCATTCCAGCTTTAAAGTCGAGCTCTAAGAAACGCACAATAGCAAAGTTGTTGATGCTGAGTTGGCAAAGCATAGTGATGTCCTTTATCAAAACACTGTATAGTTAAACAGTATATACTGTTTATCTATACAGTAAACAACTGTTGTATGATCACTCGATATTAATCACATGTATGCGTTTCAGTTTCAAGTGAAGTTAATCTGATAGATAAAACTGTTATTAGTGGGCTTAGGAATCAAAGATTAGTTTTTCAAAGAGCTAAAGGGGAGACTAGTCTAGCCTTGGAATGAAGGCTGATTACATTTCTGTCAGAGCGGTTGCTACAGGGAAGCGAGTTCTACATTGTAGCTATATGGTTATTAATCGCCTGCAGCAGGTACAGGACAGGATGTCCGAATGTCGTGTTCATATGCTCAATGATGTTCCCTACATAATAATGATATTTCCCTGCTCCCTATGGGGCAGATGTGAAGGAACAACTTTATTTGTAGTACAGCAGTGACTCGCAGCCGTTCTTTATGAAAGACAGGAGCAGTAAGCTCTGCGATGACATTTCTGTAATCGAAGCTCGTAAACAAATCTACGAACTTAATCATGCTTCAAGTTATGTTTAATCGCATAATAATATATGCAAAAAGTAAGAATATTTCAGCAAATTCAAATTCATTGCGAGAAAGGATAGTGTGTAAACAAATCTTCGATCATCTAATCTAATGGTACATTACCATCGTATACTCTAGCGTAAGTGCGCAGACCTGAGATCTGTATCTGGCGTGCTAGTTGTTTAGCATCTTTCTCTTTACCCACTTCACCCAAGTCTTGAGCTTTAATGATTAGCTTTTCAAATTCGCTTTCCATTGTTTTGAGTGATTTTCTTGCTTCTTCTAAAAGTTCTGAATTTTCACCCGTTAACTTTACTCAAACCTTGTTACGCTACCAGACCGATATTTGGCGTTTCTGCTGCGTGATTTTTATTTCAATTGCTGATATTTTGCTCGCAAGTCATGTTCAGCTTGTAATTGCAGAGCTTAGGCAATGTATGAGTCAAAAGCTTTGCCCATTTGAGTAGTGATTGAGGACGATAAGTACTGCAACTAATAATGGCTGTCTCAGTTATTTTGAGCTGCTATTCAATAAGCGGTTATGCTATATAGAAATCAAAATAACGAGCCTTGGTGTGAATTTGAGTCGTCAATGTGGGAAGGAGAGTCTACGTTTTTGTAGTATGTAACCCAAACCATATTACTCCTTGGGAATTCGCGCTTTAGTGCTTTGTGCGCTTGCTTTTTGATGCTCGCCATATCACCGACTGATGAAGTATTGGAAAATCCAGTTTCAACAATTTCAAAGCGAGAAGGGTCGATACAGTAGATTAAAAAACCGCGATCTTTTTTGTAAGTTTTAAACTGAACAGCTTCTTTCGGCAGCAACTGCTTGAATTGCCTGTCTATTAATGGTGCAACTTGAGAAATATGAATCATAAATGTTTTATATTTTTGGTTGATTATTCCAGATTAGCAAAATGTAAGCTAGCAACCAAAACACTTTGTACTGTTAGACGTTTTTTAGTTATTACCCATACAATAAGGATAGGCCGCGCGCAGCCGCGTCCTTTTCCTTATTCGTTGAACGAAGCGTTTAAGGCGGATTCCCAACGCTTGGCATTCTCAGTTTTCTTCGGTTACAGTGTGATGGCACAATGGTTTAGGTAGGGTGGTAGCTGCTCTCCACTTAATGCGGCGTTATATATTGTTCAAGTTTAGAGTGTAATTTAATAAGGACGTTGATCATGTCGAATACAGAGCGTTCAAAAATGGCTGTCAATTTAGATAAGGTCTTCTGTTCAAACTGTGATGAGAAAATGCCAGCTTTACGTATACCAGAGAATATTCAGCAACTAATGTGGGGTGGTTGGACTTGTCCAAAATGTGATTGCAAAATGGATAAGTTCGGTAAAGAAATAGTTGAGCAAATAAACATATAACAAGCTAATAAGTAAGGATAAAATACAGTTGGCTATTTTCGTTCATTAACATCTTTGCCAACAATTTCTGCCCATTCTTAGAGCGTTACTGCATATCAAATTACGATACATTTCCTAATGCCAGCGCTCGCCTTTAGAGCCTTAGCACTAACATATTTCTGTCCAAAACCGTTTCAGCAATAGTAAGAGTTAACTGTGACCACCAATATCTGAGTGAGCTAATTCGCAGAGATGAATAGTCAGATGTCGGTGCGGCTGTGGGCTTCGGTTTCAAGGATGAAACCGCAGAGCGGCCAAGGACGGCTTTACAGCGTTCCACAGAAGTAGCGACATCTGAGCTTACTGCTAATTATTGCCTTTCTTCGTGGCCTCGGTGTTCCAATAACATCCGTGTTTAACGGCCAGTTCGCTATCCCTAGCTCTCGCTTGTTAGCACATGGTTTCGCCGTGGTGAATAGCTTTTGTCCAATAACTATTTAGGGCTTTAGCCGTAAAAGGTTGCGCTGTTATAAATTCGGTGTAGATACGGCTGAGACCGTCGAAAACAGGGATGTTTTCGTGAACTCACAAGGCCAATTCTGTTCCATACAGAATTTGGCATTTCCACCATCCTTGGCGGTCAGACGTGCTTGCAGCGAGTCTCAGAAGTGTCTGCACATACGCCTGCCGCAGGCAATTGGAACCACTTTTGCTGATTACTACTCTTAGTTTAAAAATAACAATGGGCTCCTTCTCGCTCGGGTGTGGGCGAAGCGCCACGACGTTAGTTGTTAGACGCAGTCTAACTCTATGCTTATGGATTATCAGCGCTTATCCGTAAGCGCTTACTCTGTGCGACCTTTGGAGCGGTCTAATGCCGACGGTAGGCGTCTTGATAATTGATACTCTCAAGCTCCACTTCTGCATAAAGCTGTCTGACGACGTTGGCGCAGCGGCTGATGATCTGCGTGACTTGGGTGACACCTACTTTTGGAGCCTGACGTCACAGAGCGACTGGCTGGCAGCGAGATATTATACGCTCCCATACTCGCTTAGCTTAAAGCCTTGCGGAATAGCTATAGGGTAAATCTCGATAACATTGCGCTAGAACACGATACAAATTATGTTTTGGTATAATATTGTGGCGAGTATGAGGGCTAGGCCTAGTCTTAGCTTGAGCTTGAGCTTGAGCTTGAGCTTGAGCCTGAGTTCAGTTCCGTTTTATCTTAAGTAGTAGGATTTATCTCCATGAGTACCAACTTTGGTTTGGAATTACAGCTGATCTATCAATTTGTGCATCTGGTGAATGCGGGCAGCTTTTCTCAGGCCGCTAAAGAGCTCGATATGCCGATTGCCACAGTGAGCCGTAAGCTGACTAAGTTGGAGACGGTATTAGATAAACAGTTATTGATGCGTAATACTCGTAAGCTGAGGCTAACTGAAGAGGGCATTGCGCTGTTTCAGCAGTATCAGTCGATTATCTCTCAGTTTGACAGCATCAGCGGGGTTACGGTTGATAAGCCTGAGGGGACGTTACGTATTGCTGCCCCTGTGTCGATTATCTCGATGATTTTTATCAAGGCGCTCAATGAGTTCTGCGAGCAGTATCCGGATATTCAGTTGCATATTACGCAAAACAATAACGTGATCGATTTAATTGATGAAGGTGTCGATGTAGCGATAGTGGGCGGTACCCAACCAGATTCATCTTGGATCTCTAGCTCATTGGGTGTGCTTAATTATGGTTTATTTGCCTCTCAACAGTATATCGACAGTGCGCCTGTACTCACTCACCCCCAAGAGCTTGCTGAGCACGCCTTAATTAAAGTATGGCCACTCTATAATTGGTCGCTAAAGCACCCAAATGGTGGATCATTTTATTATGATGGTAAAGCCAAGCTGACATTAAGCGATTTGCATGGCGCAGTGGAGGCGACGGTTGATCACGGCGGCATTCTCTATGGACCGGAACTCTTTGTTAAAGAAGAGCTCAGAGCCGGGAAATTACAGAGATTACTGCCAGAGTGGATTGGTGAAAAAAGACGAATTTCGATTTTATATCATCAGCGCAGCCATCAACCCCTAAAGGTGAAACTGTTTATCGAATTTATGCAATCTAAGGCGGAAGGTTTATTCTCGATGCATAGCTAGCTTAAGGCGGATCATAAATGTATTTGAGTAGAGACTTTAGCTAGATATTAGCCTCTGTGTGGGGGGAGGGGGAGCGCAAAACGATGAGTCGTAATGCGCTAATTTTTACTGTATTGGTGAGTTATCTTGTGGCTTCAATGCCAATGTTAGACACACCAATTTCAACGATTTCCTTACGTAACTCTTTCACAAAGTCAGCTTTCATCGATAGGTTATCTTCGATAATTTGCAGTAGAGAGTTTTGCATCTCTTTCTCTTCAAGCATCACTTCATGGGCGAAGATGTAGTCATCTAAGGCATCTTCATTATCAAATTCTTGCTCACAAGTCGCTTCGATATAGTTAGCTACCGTCGCTGATGACAGCTTACTGATATTGACAATATCTTCTTCTACCTTGCTCTGTAGTGCACTGATAAGTGAAGTTAATGCAACGACGGCATCCATTGCAGGGTAAACACCGTAAACATCGAAGTCGCTTGGTTCTGGCGTATTGGCTTCAAGGCGTTCGAGGTAAATATCGATATTCAGTTTGAGCTTGTTGTCGTACATCGACTGCCAAAGCAAGTTAAGCAAGGTATCGAGTACCTTGGGGTCGCCAAATTCGCATACTTCTGAAAAAAGCTGATAATTAGGTAGCATACGTTGGCATAGGGCAACCGCAAAAAGCTTTTTTTGAGGTAACTCTAGTGCTTTTAGGCGTTTAAAAAATCCCTGTTTGTTTGTCATCTTATATATCCACTGATAGCTGGGAGATCACTTGATTAGCGGCAGATTCTACCTTAGTTAACTCATCAAGTAACTCTAGTATTTCCGGTTCTACATTCTCTATTGTCTCGCCGCGCTTTAACCCAGATTCTATTTCCTGGCAAAGTTTCTGAGTTGTCGGTACGCCGCAATAGCAACAAGCTCCATGGAGCTTATGGATGCAGGCGAGCATTTTATCATCATCTAAACTTGAAAGAGCAAGTTCTATCTGCTCAACAGTCTCTGGTAGTGACTTTAATAACATCTTAAGCATGTCTAGCGCTAAGTCTGGCTTGTTATTGGCCTGGGTCAAGCATAGCTCCCAATTCAATGTCCGTTGATCAAAGTGGGTAAACTTAGGTCTGGTCTTCCAGCGAGTGATCACCCCTTTAAGTGCCGCTTCATCAATGGGCTTGGGTAAGTAGCCATCCATACCACTTGAGGAGATACGCTCTCTTTCTTCGGCGATAGCATGTGCTGTAACGGCAATAATAGGTGTATTACGGTTTGAGGAGTTGTGCCTTATCTGCTTGGTGGCGGTAATACCATCGGTACCCGGCATCTGAATATCCATAAAGATAAGATCGTAGCTACGCTCTTTAGCAAGCTTTACTGCTAACTCACCATTATCAGCCACTTGCACTTGGGTCACTAACTCTTTTAATAAGGTATCAATAAGTTTTAGATTGGCTGGATTATCGTCGACGGCTAGAACGCTTAAATTCTCGCGTTTTGCGGGCGTAGGTGTCGCGTCGATAGGGAGTAACGCTTCGCTGATTAAGCTCGAATGCGGATCGAGTAGCGAACTTGAAAGTAGTCTTTCACCAACGGGCATTGAAAGCTGTTTATCCACATAAGGGCGTACTAGAGAGAACACCTCTTCTTGTTCGGCACAATCAGAGATGAGTAGCAGGTAATCGATCTTAGATTTTGCGAGTTTAAGGGTATTTGCTGGCTGATGGGATGCCGCCACAGCACGGCAGCTAATTAGACCAAAATCAAACACATTATTAGATTGCGTCACAATAAACTCTAGCTGCTTGATATTTTTTGCGATAGTGGCTCTTAGGCCCAAGCGTTGCAACATTCGCTCTATGGCATGACGTGAAAGATTGCTCGGCTCAAATAGCAGGATACTCTTGCCCTCAAGGGTTGCTAGCGGCAAGGTATCGTGAATAGGATATTGGCTAATATTTAGCGGCAGAGAGAACCAAAAGGTGGAGCCTTGTTTAGGCTCTGAATAACAGCCTATCTGCCCTCCCATGCGATTGATGAGGCGTTTAGTGATAACAAGTCCAAGCCCGGTGCCACCAAAGCGGCGTGATATCGATGAATCTGCCTGACCAAAAGCTTGGAATAGTGAGGACTGTTGTTGTTTGTCAATGCCAATACCAGTGTCTATGATTTCACATCTAAGGTGAACCTTTTGCTCTTTTATCTCTTCAAGTTGCAGTTTTAATTGCACGCTGCCTTTATCGGTAAATTTAATCGCATTACCGACCAAGTTGGTAATGATTTGGCTAAAGCGCATCGCGTCGCCAGTGACATCTTCTGGGATGCGCGAGTCGACATCGATAACAAACTCTAACTCTTTCTCTCGAGCACTACTCGATAGCAGAGTGACGGTTTCTTCTAAGGTTTCACGCAATGAAAAGGGGATATTTTCCAGTACCATTTTACCGGCTTCGAGCTTAGAAAAATCAAGAATATCGTTAATGATGCTAAGCAGGTTAGTCGCGCTGCGTTCAATGGTTCGAATATAGTCTTGCTGGCTAGAGTGCAGTGGGGTTTTTAATAGTTGTTTGGCAAAACCAATCACACCGTTAAGTGGCGTTCTTAGTTCGTGGGACATATTCGCTAAGAACTCTGACTTGATCCGACTGGCTTCTTGAGCGCGTTTCTTTGCCATGTCTAGCTCGACGTTTTGGATCTCAATCTGCTCTAACGTTTCGCGTAAATCTGAAGTCGCTTGATCAATATTTTGCTGCATTTCATCATGGTATTCCGAAAGCGAGCCCGCCATTGCATTGATACCGCGTTTAAGCAGGTCGAGCTCACCAATCAAGTTGCCCGTTAAGCGGGTATCGAGCTTGCCTTCACGAATTTTGGCAACGACCCGCACCATCTCTGTGATCGGTTGCGTGACGTTTTTAACCAGACGGAAGGTAAAGAATAGGTTTAGCTGCACACCGATTAATACAATAATAAAGGCGGCGACAGCGGCTCGGTGCTGCTGTAGTAGTGCATTTTCCCTATTGATTAAGATGGCGATATAACCAATTTTTATGATGTCACTATCAGCTTGCTGGCTTTTATCAAGGCCTTGCACTGGAGCATTACTGCTCTTAAAAATTGGCGCACGCAAAATCATGCTGTCGCCGACTTGTTCAAGTTCGGTGCGTAGCATCGAGTCTAATGGTTTATCGAAGCGCATAACTTCATGATTTTTATAATGATGGGAGGTTACTACTACTCGGTTATTATCATCGAAGATGGCAATAAACTGCACCAATGAGGCTTTATTTAATTGTGCAGAGGTGATCAGTCTTTTCGTGGTTTCGAAATCTTTGCTCTCAAGGCCGACTTCAGAGGCAATTGCCAAGGGTTCGATGATATTACTTGCTTGTTCTATGAGCGTATCTTCAAGTTCATAGAATCTATTTATGGTAAAATAGCCACCTAATAAGATCCCCACTAAAATTGTAGGGGCTAACGCCAATACCAGAACCCATGAACGAAGGCTGTATTTGGTCATATTGTTGGCATCATTCATTCTTTGTATGGGTTACCATTAAATATAGTGTGAGTAATCGATAGACTGCCAGATATTAACCTGTGTTGGCCAGTATTTTTATCTATTTAGAGAGCAAAATGGCACAATTTTTTAAAGCAAAACCAAATACATCTAAACAATTATCATCAAAATTGTCATTAAAGGTGACTCAGCTAGATCACCTCGGTGCTGGTATCGCTCACCACGATGGCAAGATCGTATTTATCAATGGTGCGTTGCCAGGTGAGACGGTATCGGTGCAATTGACTGAGCAAAAGAAAAAGTTTGCTCGAGCTAAGTTACTTAAAATTGATAAAGCCTCCGCGCAGCGGGTTTCACCTCTTTGCCCACATTTCGACAAATGTGGTGGCTGTGATCTGCAGCACCTTGATATCGATGCACAGCGTAAGCATAAGGCCAGTACCTTAGTCGATTTGGTGAATAAGTTTGCTCAAACCCAGGCTGGTGAAGTATGTGACACCCTAAGTGATAACGCTTGGCATTATCGCCGCCGAGCCCGTTTAGCGACCTGGTTTGATAAAAATACCAAGCACATAAGCCTTGGATTTAGAGCCAGTAGCAGCAGTGACGTGGTTGAGATCCAATCTTGCGCTGTGTTAGCCGAGCCGTTGTCGGCGTTAATTCCAGACTTGGCATTTATGCTTAACCAGTTAAGCGGTAAGAAAGCCCTAGGCCACGTTGAGCTGACTCAAGCCGATAACGGTAACTTTGTGGTGCTGCGTGTGACTAAGGCGTTATCGGATAAAGATAAGGCTAGGTTAGTTGAATTTGCGAATAAGCATCAGGTCATAGTGCTGTTGCAAGATGATGATGCTCAGTGCGAGCACCTAAATGGAGCGGGTGAGCAGCCTTATTATGGTTTTGATGATAACCAAGTCAAACTTAACTTCTCGCCAGGTAACTTTATCCAAGTTAACGCTCAGGTTAACCAAGCCATGGTCAGTCAGGCGGTTGAGTGGCTATCACCAAAGGCGGACGAACGGGTATTAGATCTGTTCTGCGGTATTGGCAACTTTAGTTTGCCATTGGCGAAAGATGGCGCCGAGGTGATTGGGGTTGAAGGTGTGCAGGCTATGGTTGAGCAGGCAAGAATTAATGCTAAGCAGAGCGGCTTAGATAAAGTCTCTTTCTATCATGCCGATCTGAGCGCCGATCTGTCGAAGGAACCCTGGCTTGGTAAAGTTGATAAGATGCTTATCGATCCGGCTCGCGCGGGGGCATACGAAAGCATGCAATCTCTGAAGAAACTAAAGCCGAAAGCCTTAGTCTATGTTTCTTGTAATCCAGCGAGCCTTGCCCGTGATAGCGAGGTGATTTTAAAGCAAGGTTATCAGCTTAAAAAGATCGGATTAGTGGATATGTTTCCACAAACCCATCACTTGGAGTCAATGGCACTGTTTGAGTTAAAAAATTAAACAAAAAGACACAATTAGATACATTTAGTGAAACCTTTTGCTTAAATATAACTCATACAAATCAAAGTCTGGCACTATAGGTGTTTTTAGTAGCAATTGTCTACTTTTGCGCATTGACAATAACGGCTGAATGGCGAATATAGTGCTTATCAATTTAAAAGGTAGAGTTAAACTTTTGTTAATCTCTATCTGCGGTATGTAAAGGGATTAAATACTATGGTATCTGTTCGTGAAGCACATTTTAGCGACCCTGATTTTCAACTCGAAGAGTGGGTGCAACGTTATATAAGTGATGCTTCAGAAGCTCAAACTCTTTTGGCCTTAATTGAACAGGTCGAGTTGCTTGTGGGGCAAAAGCAAGAGGCGAGCGTTACCGTGTTAAAGCGTGCGCGTGAGATGATAGAAATTCTTGCGCCGCTCAATATGGATATTGAAACCTTACAGGCCGCGATTTTATTTGTCGTCTTCGATGCAGGGCTTATCACTCAAGAAGATATTGAAGAAGGTTTTGGCGGCAAACTAGCCATATTAGTCTCGAGTGTTGAGACCATGAATGCCATTGGCGCGCTAAAAGTTGATAATCAGACTCGTAATGGTGAACCGCAGATCGATAATATCCGCAAGATGTTATTGGCCATGGTGGAAGATGTGCGTGCGGTGGTGATTAAACTTGCCGAGCGCATCTGCTTACTGCGAGAGATTAAGAATGCCGATGAGGAAGTTAAAGTCCTTATCGCCCGTGAAATTGCTGATATTTATGCACCGCTGGCTAACAGATTGGGCATTGGACAGCTTAAGTGGGAACTGGAAGATATTTCGTTTCGCTATCTGCATCCACAGACCTATAAAGATATCGCTAAACAGCTTGATGGCAAGCGACTTGATAGAGAAACCTTTATTGATGACTTTGTCAGCCAGCTGCAGGCTCGTTTAGACAAAGATCAGATCCGTGCAAAAGTATACGGTCGACCAAAGCATATTTACAGTATTTGGAAGAAGATGAAAGGCAAGCAGCTTAAGTTCGACGAGCTGTTTGACGTGCGTGCGGTGCGGATAGTCACCGACCGCTTGCAAGATTGTTATGGTGCTTTAGGTGTGGTGCATACACTTTGGCAGCATATTTCACGCGAATTTGATGATTACGTCGCTAACCCAAAACCAAATGGTTACCAGTCTATTCATACGGTTGTTGTTGGGCCTGAAGATAAAACGGTTGAGATCCAAATCCGTACTGAGCAGATGCATGAAGATGCTGAGCTTGGCGTGGCGGCGCATTGGAAATATAAAGAAGGTAGCGCAAGCGGTAAGCAAAGCGGCTATGAAGAGAAAATCAACTGGCTACGTAAAATCCTGCAGTGGCAAGAAGATGTGGCTGAAAGCGGTAACTTAGTCGATGAAGTGCGTAGTCAAGTCTTTGAAGACAGAGTCTATGTCTTTACCCCAAGCGGTGAAGTGGTTGATTTGCCTTTAGGCTCAACGGTGCTTGATTTTGCCTACTATATTCATTCCCATGTTGGGCATAAGTGTATTGGCGCTAAAGTTGATGGCCGCATTGTGCAGTTTACCTATCAAGTGGAAACTGGGCAGCGAATTGAGATTATCACCTCTAAACACCCTAACCCGAAGCGAGATTGGCTTAACCCTAATTTAGGCTATATTCGCACCTCGCGTGCACGATCGAAAATTTTGCACTGGTTTAAGCAGCAAGATAGAGATAAAAATATTGTTGCTGGACGTGAGATGCTTGAAACCGAATTGGTTAAAATTCATCTACAGATTAAAGATGCACAATCAGCCGTAGAGCGCTTTAACTTAGTGAGCATGGATGATCTGCTCGCTGGTATCGGTGGCGGCGATATCCGCCTTAACCAAGTGGTTAATCATGTTCAAAGTCGTCTGCGCACTAAAGATTTAAGTGATGAAGCCGCGGTTGAAGATTTAGTTAAAAAGAGCCAAAGCAAGTCAGTAAAAAGCGGTAAGGGCCAAGTCGAAGTCAACGGCGTCGGCAACCTTATGAGCCATATTGCTAAGTGTTGTCAGCCTGTACCTGGCGATGAGATTTTTGGTTTTATTACCAAGGGCCGTGGTATTTCGGTACACAGGGCCGATTGCGATCAGGTTAAAGAGTTAATTCGCGCCTCTCCTGAACGCTCTGTGGAAGTGGTCTGGGGCGAGAATTATTCCGGTGGCTACAAAATTCGCTTAAGTATTCTAGCTAATGATCAGTCAGGTTTGCTGCGAGACTTAACTTCGGTACTTGCGGCAGAGAAAACCCATGTGATGGCGATGAGTTCGACCTCTGATGTGAAAACTCAAACCGCGATAATCGAGTTGGAGCTTGAGCTATATAACTTAGATGGTTTGTCTAAAGTGTTATCGAAAATAAATCAGGTCGAAGGGGTGATGCAGGCCAGAAGGCTTTAATACCGATAGGTATCACTAGAAAATTAGCGGCAACCCAATGGTTGCCGTTTTTATATGGTTTACTTTTAAAGTAAACGTTGGCAAACATGTATTCAGCCCTGTGCGAAATAAACGATATCGGAAAGTAGGAAAATAAAATGACAAGCTTAGTCGGCGATACGACCCCGCTACTTAATATTATGCAAAAACTGCGTGACCCAGAAACAGGTTGTCCCTGGGACAGGGCGCAAAGTTTTCAAACCATCGTACCTTTTACCATAGAGGAAGCCTACGAGGTCGCCGATACCATTGAGCGTATGGCGCTTGATGAGTTGCCTGACGAGTTAGGGGATCTGCTATTTCAGGTGGTATTTTACTGTCAACTGGGCAAAGAGCAGGGGCTTTTTGATTTCAATACCGTGGTTGAACGTATATGCGATAAATTAACTCGCCGTCATCCCCATGTATTTGAAGGATTAGCGACAACGAGTACAGATGAGATCAAGCAAAATTGGGAACAGTTAAAAGCTATCGAGCGTAGTGAAAGAGCACTCGACTCTGTACTAGACGATATTCCGCTGAGTTTACCCGCGCTGTCGCGTTCGATAAAAATTCAAAAACGTGTCGCTCGAGTGGGTTTTGACTGGGCTGAACTGCCGCCCGTGGTGGCAAAAATCCATGAAGAGATTGATGAAGTCATTTTTGAAGTCGAGCAAGAAACGGTAGATGTGCAAAAAGTGCAAGACGAAATGGGCGACTTATTGTTTGCCGTTGTGAACCTTGCAAGACACTTAGGTGTTGAGCCTGAAAAGGCATTAAGGCAAGCAAATCATAAGTTTGAAAGAAGGTTTAGGGGTGTTGAAGCCTATGCTCAAGCGGATGGCCGTGCCATGAATGAGCATACATTAGAGGAGCTCGATGGCTACTGGGATAGCGTTAAACAGGATGAGAGAAATAAATAACTTAGATTTAAAGCTAATTGTAGTTTGTCGAATCGCAGTTGCTTTGGTATAATATTGCCCCGTCCTAGTGCTTTCTTACAAGCACGTATTTCCAACTCATTTTCTCAGGTTCAGCATGACTACAAGGTATATCTTCGTTACTGGTGGCGTTGTTTCATCACTAGGTAAAGGCATTGCAGCAGCATCATTGGCTGCAATATTAGAGGCTCGCGGCCTAAACGTAACCATTATGAAGCTGGATCCATACATTAACGTCGATCCAGGTACCATGAGTCCGACACAGCACGGTGAAGTGTTTGTGACAGAAGACGGCGCTGAAACTGATCTAGATTTAGGTCACTATGAGCGTTTCATCCGTACCAAGATGAATCGTCGTAATAACTTTACTACGGGTCGTATTTACGAAGAAGTTCTACGTAAAGAGCGTCGTGGTGACTACTTAGGTGCAACCATTCAGGTTATTCCGCACATCACTAACGCTATCAAAGAGAAAGTACTTGCTGGTGGCGAAGGTCATGATGTAGCGATTGTTGAGATCGGTGGCACGGTGGGTGATATTGAATCACTGCCATTCCTAGAGTCTATCCGTCAGCTAGGCGTTGAGCTTGGCCGTGATAGAACCCTATTTATGCATTTGACTCTTGTACCTTTCTTAGGTGCAGCAGGTGAAGTGAAAACTAAACCGACACAGCATTCAGTTAAAGAGCTACGTTCAATCGGTATTGCTCCTGATGTCTTGGTTTGTCGTGGTGATCGCGCTATTCCTGCAAATGAAAAAGCAAAGATTTCTTTATTCTGTAACGTTGAAGAACGTGCAGTTATCTCGCTAAAAGACGTAGATAGTATCTATAAGATCCCTGCGTTATTAAAAGCACAAGGTCTAGACCAACTTGTGACAAAGCGTTTCGGCATCGATTGTAAAGAAGCTGATTTAGCCGAGTGGGAAAAGGTTGTTTACCAAGAAGCTAACCCTGTGGGTGAAGTGACTATTGGTATGGTAGGCAAGTACATTGAACTACCAGATGCATATAAGTCAGTTAACGAAGCACTAAAGCATGCAGGTTTATTTAACCGCGTGTCAGTTAACATCAAGTATATTGATTCACAAAACGTAGAAGCTAAGGGCGATGAAGTCTTACAAGGCTTAGACGGTATCTTGGTTCCTGGTGGATTCGGTGAGCGCGGTGTTGAAGGTAAGATCATGGCGGCTCAGTTCGCTCGTGAAAATAACCTACCTTACTTCGGTATCTGTTTAGGTATGCAGGTTGCGTTGATTGAGTTTGCACGCCATGTTGCAGGTCTTGAGGGTGCACACTCAACTGAGTTTGACAAAAACACGCCGCACCCAGTTGTTGGTTTGATCACTGAGTGGATCAACGAAGATGGTCAAGTTGAAGAGCGTCATGAAGAGTCAGACTTAGGCGGCACAATGCGTCTTGGTGCTCAGCTATGTCACCTTGAAGAAGGCACTAAAGCGGCTGCAGCTTATAAGTCTACTACTTGTGTTGAACGTCACCGTCACCGTTACGAAGTGAACAACAACTATAAAGAGCGTCTTGAAAAAGCAGGCCTGATCTTTAGTGGTCTTTCATCAGATCGCTCACTGGTTGAGATGATTGAGCTACCGAATCACCCATGGTTCGTAGCAGGTCAGTTCCATCCTGAATTCACATCGACTCCTCGTGATGGCCAACCGTTATTTGAAGGGTTTGTAGCTGCCGCTTATACCTACCAAAAACGTGATTTAGAAGACTAAATAAAACGAAACCGCTTCCATTGCATGGAAGCGGTTTTTTTGTTTATGGCGATTTTTTTGTGACGACGTAATATCAATCGGTATAAATGTGTGGTTTTTTATGACAGTTTAGCGCCACAGAGGCAAGGCAACGAGTGAGCAACATCGTGACTCTACGTTTACGCTCTTTGCGCTAGAGCAAGTCCGTTTTTTAGACGTATTTTGGCTAGCCACTTCAGCGTTCAAGGTGTATAAAATGGATCGGTATTCTTGCACTCATTCGCTTTGAGTTTAGCTGTAAAAACAACTCTGAATCGACCACTTTTTTATACCAATTGGTATCCGTTTGGATGAATAGAATTCTTTTTATTTTTATCTTTAAATTTATCTTTAAAACTTAAATCGAGGGCATTATGGCTAAGATTATTAACATTATCGGTCGCGAAATCATGGATTCTCGCGGTAACCCAACTGTTGAAGCTGAAGTTCATTTAGAAGGCGGATTCATGGGTATGGCTGCTGCACCGTCAGGCGCATCTACAGGTAGCCGTGAAGCACTAGAGCTTCGTGATGGCGATAAAGCACGTTACATGGGTAAAGGTGTATTAAAAGCTGTTGAAAACATCAATGGACTTATCCGTGATGCTTTGATGGGCAAAGATGCGACAGCGCAAGCTGAACTTGACCAAATCATGATTGACGTAGATGGTACTGAAAACAAAGATAAGCTAGGCGCTAACGCGATTCTTGCTGTTTCTTTGGCTGCTGCTAAAGCGGCTGCAGCATTTAAAGGTGTTCCTTTATATGCGCATATCGCTGATCTAAATGGCACTCCAGGCCAGTACTCTATGCCTGTTCCTATGATGAACATCTTAAACGGTGGTGAGCACGCAGATAACAATGTTGATATCCAAGAGTTCATGGTTCAACCTGTTGGCGCAAAGAGCTTCCGTGAAGCACTACGTATGGGCGCTGAAATCTTCCATAGCCTTAAGAGCGTACTAAAGTCTAAAGGCTTAAGCACTTCTGTGGGTGATGAAGGTGGTTTCGCACCAGATCTAGCATCAAACGCTGACGCACTTGCAATCATCAAGGTTGCTGTAGAGAAAGCGGGTTACACGTTAGGTACTGACGTAACACTAGCGCTAGATTGCGCGGCATCTGAGTTTTACAAAGATGGTCAGTACGACCTATCTGGTGAAGGCAAAGTCTTCTCGGCTAACGGTTTCTCTGACTTCCTTAAGTCGCTAACTGAACAGTACCCTATTGCTTCTATTGAAGATGGCTTAGATGAGTCAGACTGGGATGGTTGGGCTTACCAGACTCAAATCATGGGTGACAAGATCCAGCTTGTTGGTGACGACTTGTTCGTAACTAACACTAAGATCTTGAAGCGTGGTATCGACAACGGTATTGCTAACTCAATCTTGATTAAGTTTAACCAAATCGGTTCACTAACAGAAACTTTAGCAGCGATTCGCATGGCGAAAGATGCGGGTTACACAGTAGTGATTTCACACCGTAGTGGTGAAACTGAAGATGCAACCATTGCCGATCTAGCAGTAGCGACTTCTGCTGGTCAAATCAAGACGGGTTCACTATGCCGTAGTGACCGTGTTGCTAAGTACAACCAGCTGCTTCGTATCGAAGAGCAGTTAGGCGAAAAAGCTCCTTATAACGGTCTTAAAGAGATCAAAGGTCAAGCATAAATCGCTATAAACTTTAAAAAGGCCACCACTCGGTGGCCTTTTTTGTTGTACTATCTGTTTAATATTCTCAATTTCTTTCTATTGATAATCATGAAACGCCTTCTTATTGTATTAATCGCTCTACTTGCCATGCTTGAATATCGCCTTTGGTTTGGGGATAAGAGCCTCGCTGAATCTTTTCATCTGCAGGAGCAAATTAAGCTGCAACAGCAAAGTAATGCGCAACTAGTTGCCCGTAACCAAATACTGAGAGAAGAGATTAGCGATCTTCGTAGTGGTACAGAGGCGTTAGAAGAGCGTGCTCGCAATGAGTTAGGTATGGTTAAAGAGGGAGAGACCTTCTTTCGCGTAGTTGGAGGCGAGCGTGACAAACCATCAAATGATTAATCTCCATTGATTGTTTGTGTCATCATTTAAGTCCAACGCCGATTAGAGAAAGATGTCGCTATTACATGGAGCTCTATCATGAGCCAAACACCCGAGCAAATTATTGCGATTGTTCCCGCTGCCGGAATTGGTAGTCGTATGGGCGCAGAAATTCCTAAGCAGTATTTACAGCTTAATGAACAGAGTATTTTGAGCCACACCTTAGATTGCCTTCTTTCGCATCCCGATATCGATAAGGTGATCGTCGCACTTAATCCTGCTGATAACTATTTTGCTAAATTGCCTCAAGTGAAACATCCAAAGCTTGAGTGTGTCATTGGCGGTAAGGAACGTGCTGATTCTGTTTTATCAGGATTAAAAATTGCAGAGGCCGGTGCTTGGGCATTGGTGCATGACGCTGCGCGGCCATGTCTAACACATAGAGATATTGATAAGCTTATTGCGTCAGTTAATGAGTTCCCACAGGGGGCTATTCTAGCTGCGCCAGTGCGTGACACGATGAAACGCACCGATGAGAAAGGCTTAATTAGCGAGACGGTTTGCCGAGAAAGACTATGGCATGCATTAACGCCGCAGTATTTTCCAGTTTCAAGTTTGATGCAAAATTTAACTGATGCGTTAGCGGCTGGTGCGCTTATCACTGATGAGGCATCTGCTATGGAGTGGGCCGGAGTTATGCCCGGGATTGTCTCTGGACGTGCCGATAACATTAAAGTGACTCATCCAGATGATCTTCAGCTTGCGTCACTCTTTCTCAAAAATGCAGTTTAACAAGCTACTATTGTAACCCATTGAATAACAGGAACACCGATGAAAATTAGAATAGGTCACGGGTTTGACGTACACAAGTTTGGTGGTGAGCCGCCACTTATTCTCGGCGGTGTCGATGTGCCTTATGAAGTGGGCTTAATCGCCCATTCTGATGGAGATGTCGCCCTGCACGCAATCTCTGATGCGATTCTTGGGGCGATGGCTCTGGGCGATATTGGCAAACATTTCCCAGATACAGACCCAGAGTTTAAAGGTGCCGATAGTCGTGTACTCTTAAGGCATTGCTATCAGTTAGCCACAGATATGGGCTTTAGCTTATCTAACTTAGATGTCACTATTATTGCTCAGGCGCCGAAAATGGCTCCTCATATTGAAGCTATCCGCAAAGTATTGGCGGCAGATTTAGTTGCAGATATCAATGATATCAATGTTAAGGCGACAACAACGGAAAAACTTGGCTTTACAGGCAGAAAAGAAGGCATAGCAGTTGAAGCTGTGGTGTTGATGATAAAAGCCTAGCCAATCGTGTGGGCAAGAAGCTATAGCTAGCAATAGTGGCAATAGATTTTTATGAGATAGCAAGATACTTTAGCGAGACAATTTAGCGATATGAGTGAATTACATTATTTATACGGCAAGCCAACTTCAACTGCCGATCTACGTACCCACAATAGTGATTTCCAAGTGCAGGAGATTTTACCTTTCGCGCCGACAGGTGAGGGGGAGCATCATCTGCTACACATACGTAAAGATGGGCTCAATACCCTTGAAATCGTTAAGAGGATCTCGATCTTTGCTCATGTACACCCAAAAGAGGTGACTTATGCCGGGCAAAAAGATAAGCATGCGGTTACAGAGCAGTGGTTTGGTGTACGTATTCCAGGTAAAGAAACGCCTGACTGGCAGCAGCTCAATAGCGACCAAGTTACAGTGCTTAACGCTGCAAGACATAGTAAAAAACTGCGGATTGGCGCGCTGGCTGGTAATCGCTTTACCTTAATATTGCGTAATGTCAGCGATATGAGTGATGTGATTAGACGCATTGACTTAGTCAAAGGGCAGGGCGTACCAAACTATTTTGGTGAGCAGCGATTTGGGCATGATGGTAAAAATTTAGAGTTTGGTCGGCAGATGTTTACTGGCCGTAAAGTTAAAGATCGTAATAAGCGCAGTATGTATTTGTCGGCAGTTCGCTCGAATGTGTTTAATATGGCCTGTTCAGGTCGTTTAGCGCAGCATGGTACTAAAGCCTTAGCAGGTGATTGTGTCATGCTTGCAGGCAGTAAAAGTTACTTTGTTGCCGAGCAGTGGGATGAAACGTTAATAGAGCGTCTAAATAATAAAGATATTCAGCTTTCAGCACCATTGTGGGGGCGTGGCTTACCACTTGCTCAGTCTGAAGCGGCGCAGTGTGAGGCTGACGCACTTGAGTCACTCGCAATTGACAAAGACGGTTTAGAGCATGCAGGTCTTAGCCAAGAGAGACGTGCTTTGTTACTTGAGCCGCAACATCTGCAATATCAAGTAGATGAAGATACCATTACCCTTAAATTTGCATTACCATCTGGGTCTTATGCAACCTCAGTACTACGTGAGTTATTCCAGTATCAAGATGTTCAAGAGGTCGCGCGTCAACAGATGCTAGCTGATCAAAGAAGCGCTGAGGCCGATTAATGAAGATTTTAATCAGTAATGATGATGGGGTGAACGCAGAAGGTATTGCTGCCTTAACGACCGCATTAAACCAGATAGCAGAAACGCTCACCGTAGGGCCCGACAGAAACTGCTCTGGAGCGAGTAATTCGTTAACCTTGACCAATCCGCTACGACTGAATACCTTAGATAATGGTTTTATCTCGGTAAGTGGCACGCCGACTGACTGCGTGCACCTTGCAATTAGAGAGTTGTACCAAGATGAACCCGATATGGTGGTCTCAGGTATTAATGCGGGTGCCAATATGGGTGATGATACCCTGTATTCAGGCACCGTTGCAGCAGCAATGGAGGGGCGGTTCTTGGGCTTTCCTGCCATTGCCATCTCATTAGTTGGTCATGAGTTGAAACATTATGATACCGCGGCTCATTATGCATTAAAAATTGTTAAAGCCTTGCAAGATAGCCCAATTGCACAAGATAAGATCTTGAATATTAATGTGCCGGATCTTCCTTTGGCTGAAGTCAAAGGCATTAAGATTACCCGCCTTGGTGCAAGGCACAGAGCTGAAGGCATGGTGAGGACCCAAGATCCTGCTGGTAGAGAGATTTTTTGGTTAGGACCTCCGGGCGACGAGCAGGATGCCAGTGATGGTACAGACTTTTATGCCGTAGCTAACGGTTATGTGTCTATCACGCCATTAACGGTCGATTTAACGGCATTTGAGCAACTGAGTGCCTTAGAGTCTTGGTTAACCCAGATCCACGATTAGTTCACGCACGACCCGGTTTACGAGGGTCGTGCAGAGTTAACGAATAGCTCCGTGACAGTATCACCACTATTCGAATAAATTAAATATTGGAAAACAGAAATATGACCCCAGTTGCCTCAACATCAGCATTGAACCTTGCAAGAAGTCTGTATGAGGCTGGGATCCGCAATGAGGCAGTATTACAGGCTGTGGCAAACACTCCGAGGGAGCAATTTCTTGATGCAGCTCTGGGTCACAAAGCTTATGAAAATACGGCGCTACCTATTGGGCAGGGACAAACTATTTCTCAGCCCTACATTGTTGCCAAAATGACTGAGATCATCTTGCAAACTAAGCCCACTAAAGTATTGGAGATAGGAACGGGCTCAGGGTATCAAGCCGCTATTCTCGCACGGTTAGTGCCACAACTCTTTACGGTGGAGCGGATCAAGAGTTTACAGATCCAAGCTAGGCAGAGATTGAAAAGACTCGATCTGCATAATATCGCTTTTAAATATGGCGATGGCTGGGAAGGGTGGCCGAGCAAAGGACCTTATGATGCGATCATGGTTACTGCTGCAGCGAGTTCAATCCCTGATGCTCTAGTATCTCAATTAGCAGATGGTGGCATATTAGTGATCCCTGTAGGGGAAATCGCTCAGCAGTTATTAAAAGTGACACGCAGTGGTGATAAATACAGGTCTGAAGTTGTAGAAGATGTACGCTTCGTACCGCTTATCAATGGTGAGCTGGCATAGTTTTATTCATAAACTGATAAATATAAAACAGTGAAATAGGTTGATTTGGGGTGATGCGTTAATCATGAGGTTGGTTTGCTTTTTAAGTGTCTGCATAACATTGATGCTATCTGGTTGTAGCTTTAAGGCTGATAGGCCCGCACCAGTGGAGTCGTTAAATGGCCCTTCCACTCCTTCGATCAGTAAAGGATCGATAACGGGCAGCCGTTATGTGGTTAAAAAAGGCGATACTTTATATTCAATCGCATGGGGCTCTAATAAAGATTTTGTCGATATTGCAAAGAGTAATCGTCTGCCAAAGCCTTATACCATCTACCCTGGGCAAGTTTTGAGCTTAAGCTCTAAAAAATATGTTACAAATAGCCAAAGCGTCAAAAAAACAGCGAACTCAACGCCTTTCCCCTCTGTTAAATATGCTAAATCTAATGAAAAACAATCAGTTAGTGTTAATTCGAGTTCTGCTGCTAGTCAAAATGAGGGGTCAAAAAAACAGCTTGATCCAAATTCGAAGCCTGCGTATTCTGTAACAAGCAATCAACAAGATGTTAACCGAGTTGTCCACAAGCCAGCCGAGCTTCCAAAGAAGGTAAGCAGATGGTCGTGGCCTGTGAAAGGTCAGGTGATTGGAACTTTCTCAGCCAAAGAGCAGGGAAATAAAGGAATAAAGATCGCGGGTAATCGAGGTGATGCAATTAAAGCGGCTGCAAGCGGTCGAGTTGTTTATGCAGGTAGTGCACTTCGAGGGTACGGTAATTTAGTTATCATTAAGCATAGCGATGACTATTTAAGTGCTTATGCTCATGCTGATAAGATCTTAGTTAAAGAGAAACAAGCTGTTAATGTTGGACAGACAGTTGCAACAATGGGCAGTACTGGTACAAATCGGGTCATGCTACATTTTGAGATCCGATACCACGGAAAATCAGTAAACCCAGTTAAATTTTTGCCTAAACAATAGTTGTTGGGCTGCCAATTTGGCAAATCGGAGGATAGTAAAGTGCAGTAGTTAAATGTAAAAATTCGGGAGAGATATTATGGGCAGATTAAATAGTGCCGTTGTAGTGGAGCAAACCAAGAACCACTCTGATGAGTCAACGAATAAACTTACTAAACAGGATGTGAAAGAGGCTGAATTAGAACAGCAAGTACAAGATGATCTACAAAAAAACTTAGATGCAACCCAATTGTATCTAGGCGAAATTGGTTTTTCCCCCCTCCTCAGTGCTGAGGAAGAAGTATATTTTTCACGAAAGTCCTTAAAAGGCTGTGAAAAATCTCGCAATCGTATGATTGAAAGTAACCTCAGGTTGGTAGTAAAAATTGCTCGTCGATATAACAATCGAGGCTTAGCGCTGCTCGATCTTATCGAAGAGGGTAATTTGGGCTTGATCCGTGCTGTAGAGAAGTTTGACCCCGAGCGTGGTTTTAGATTCTCAACTTATGCAACATGGTGGATTAGGCAGACGATTGAACGAGCAATTATGAATCAGACTCGTACAATCCGATTACCCATCCATGTAGTCAAAGAGCTTAATGTCTATTTGCGTACGGCGAGAGAATTAGCACATAAGCTAGATCACGAGCCAACGGCCGAAGAGATCGCAGAACAACTCGATTTATCGAGTAGCGATGTTAGCCGTATGCTCAAGCTTAATGAAAGAATTACCTCTGTCGATACACCACTGGGTGGTGAAAGCGATAAAGCCTTATTAGATGTACTCGCAGATGATGATAACGTAGGACCCGATTATAAGGTTCAGGATGAAGACATATCTAAGTCTGTGGTTAAGTGGTTAGATGAACTCAATACCAAACAACGAGAAGTGCTAGCGCGCCGATTTGGTTTGTTAGGGTATGAGCCGTCGACTCTAGAGAATGTAGGAAAAGAGATTGGTTTGACTCGTGAGAGAGTACGCCAAATCCAAGTTGAGGCGCTTAAGCGTTTAAAAGATTTACTTGGGGCGCAGGGCCTTTCTGTAGAGGCAATTTTTAGAGTGTAAAAAGTAAATGTAAGATAATTAAAAAGCGCAGCTGATTATCAACTGCGCTTTTTTTGTGTCTAAAATATACTGAATTTTGATTTAGTGCACTTTGGCTTAATGCACGATAGCTTTGATGACTACAATGCCAATTTCTTAAGATTGTAGAGGTAATCTAATGCCTGTCTTGGCGTCAACTCATCAGGGTTTAGCTTGGCTAACGCCTCTAAAGCAGGAGATGGCGTTGGTGCTGAAAAGCTTATGCTTTGCTGTAAAGGCTGCTGGGCATCGCAGGACTCTTTTCCATGATCGCGACTTTCTAACTGATGCAACTTATGCTTTGCAGCGCTAATCACACAGTTAGGCACACCTGCAAGAGCGGCTACCTGTAGGCCATAACTGCGACTCGCAGCACCCTCTTGTACGGCGTGCATAAATACAATGCTATCACCATGCTCGACGGCATCTAAATGCACGTTTTCTACATTTGATAGTAGCTCTGGTAGTTGAGTCAGTTCAAAGTAATGGGTCGCAAATAGCGTCATTGCCTGTAGGTGTTTCGCTAAATACTCCGCAGCAGACCAAGCGAGTGACAGACCATCATAGGTCGATGTACCACGACCTATTTCATCCATCAACACCAAACTGTTAGGCGTGGCGTTATGTAAGATGTTGGCTGTTTCGGTCATCTCGACCATGAAGGTCGAACGGCCAGAGGCTAAATCATCAGATGCACCAATTCGAGTGAATATTCTATCAACTGGGCCAATAACGGCATGCTCTGCAGGCACGTAGCACCCAATATGTGCCATTAGGGTTATTAACGCAACTTGACGCATATAGGTTGATTTACCGCCCATATTGGGGCCGGTCACAATTAACATCTTGCGTTCATTGTTTAACGTAACAGGGTTGGCAATAAACGGGCTTTGGCTAACTTGCTCTACAACTGGGTGGCGACCTGCTTCTATCTGGATCCCAGGAGCAGTTGATAGGTCAGGACAGTGATAGTTTAGGCTCTCTGCACGTTCAGCAAAGTTGCATAGCACGTCTAGTTCAGCAGAGGCTCTCGCAAAATCTTGCAGCTCATGTAATTTAGGCAAGATAAGATCAAACAGTTGTTCCCAAAGCTGTTTTTCAAGCGCTAACGCTCTTCCTTGGCTAGATAATACCTTTTCCTCGTGCTCTTTAAGCTCTGGTATAATATAGCGTTCAGTATTCTTTAGTGTCTGTCTACGTTGGTAACTGAGTGGAACTAAGTCAGATTCTCGGCGGCTGACTTCGATATAATAGCCATGGACACGGTTGTAGCCGACTTTTAATGTTGAAATTCCGGTTTGCTGTTTCTCGCGCGCTTCAAGCTCGTGAAGGTAATCGGTTGCGCCTTCACTGAGTTTACGCCATTGGTCGAGCTCTTCATTGTAGCCTTCACGGATCACACCACCATCACGAATAAGCATCGGAGGATTATCGACTACGGCTCGCGATAGTAGTTCGAGTTCATCGGGGAATTCACCAATCACTTGTGATAGATATTTAAGGTGCGGAGCAGCAGCTTGAGTTAGCGTTTGTTGCAACTGAGGTAATAATGCGAGCGCTTGACGCAGGCGAGCAAAGTCACGAGGACGAGCGTTACGCAGTGCGATACGTGTGGTAATTCGCTCAATATCTCCGATGGCCTTAAGATCTTCCGATAGAATCTCATAGTTAGCGTTACCTAGTAACTCTTCAATCGAGACCTGTCTTGCGCGAATAATGTCATGGTCGCGAAGCGGCTGATGGAGCCAGCGCTGTAACATGCGGCTCCCCATAGGTGTCACGGTGTTATCGAGCACGGAGGCGAGGGTGTTTTCTCGGCCGCCTTGCAAGTTCACTGTTAACTCTAGATTACGACGAGTTGCAGCATCTAGCACTATGCTGTCAGATTGGTTAAAACGCACAATCGAGTTGATATGCGGTAGTGCGGTACGTTGAGTATCTTTGACGTACTGCATCAAGCAGCCTGCAGCTTGGAGTGACAGTCTAGCGTCCTCGATACCAAAGCCTTTTAAATCTTTCGTGCCGAACTGATTGAGCAATAATCGATGGCAAGTATCGTAATCGAACTCCCACTCTGGTCGACGGCGAGTGCCATTTATTGCAGCAATTAGACTCATCTCAGAGAAGTCTTCACTATAGAGGAGCTCTGCTGGGTTTGTCCGCTGTAACTCAGCTTCTAGTGCTTCGGTATTGGCAAGTTCAGTAATGACAAAACGTCCCGATGCGACATCTAAGGTAGCATAACCGTAGCCTGTTTTACCTTGGTAAAGCGCCGCAAGTAAGTTGTCTTGTCTTTCTTGGAGTAAGGCTTCATCGGTTAGGGTACCAGGGGTAACGATGCGTACCACTTTACGTTCAACCGGTCCCTTAGACGTTGCAGGATCACCAATCTGTTCGCAAATCGCGACTGATACTCGTAGTTGTACTAACTTCGCTAAATAACCTTCAACCGCATGATAGGGCAGGCCTGCCATAGGAATAGGGTCACCACCACTTTTTCCTCGTGCGGTTAATGAGATCCCAAGTAGTTCTGAAGCTCTTTTGGCATCTTCATAGAAGAGCTCATAGAAATCCCCCATTCGATAAAAGAGCAACATGTCAGGATGTTGGGCTTTTAACGTCAGATATTGACGCATCATAGGGGTGTGTTTTTCTAAGCCTTGCGGATCAATAGCGGTCATCGATTTGTTTTGCCTGTCATTCACTTTGGCACTTAAAAGCGCCTTACACAATATTGAAGCCAATCTTACCAATTTTTTGTCGAGTTTAGTCGTAATTCTTACCGTGTTTCAGTAATAAATTACAGTATATAAATGCTCATAGCTTTCAACCTTTTGATTTAGTAGTGTTTATAAAATATTTTTACACAGCACTTGATACTGTATGATTGTACAGTATACTAGTTTCATATTGAGGCTCTAGCCAAGGCTTAAATGAGTCATCACCCTAATGATAAATCAGTGCCCATACCGTGTTGCACTGTGATCCAGAGGATATCAGAATGAAGACAGATCCAAATAAAGAGAAAGCACTGAACGCAGTTTTAAGCCAGATTGAGAAGCAGTTTGGTAAAGGCTCAATCATGAAGCTAGGCGAAGACCGTTCAATGGACGTAGAAACGATTTCTACTGGCTCATTATCTTTGGATGTTGCCTTAGGCGCTGGCGGATTGCCTATGGGTCGTATCGTTGAAATCTACGGTCCAGAATCATCAGGTAAAACTACACTGACACTAGAAGTTATTGCAGCGGCTCAGAAGCAAGGTAAAACCTGTGCCTTTATCGATGCTGAGCATGCACTAGACCCGATTTATGCGAAAAAGCTAGGTGTGGATATCGACAACCTACTTTGTTCTCAGCCTGATACGGGTGAACAAGCTCTTGAAATTTGTGATGCATTAACACGCAGCGGCGCAGTTGACGTTATCGTTGTCGACTCAGTAGCAGCCTTGACACCAAAGGCTGAAATTGAAGGCGAGATTGGCGACTCTCACATGGGCCTTGCGGCGCGTATGATGAGCCAAGCAATGCGTAAGCTTGCGGGTAACCTTAAGCAGTCAAATACTCTGCTTATCTTTATTAACCAAATTCGTATGAAGATTGGTGTTATGTTCGGTAATCCTGAAACGACTACTGGCGGTAACGCACTTAAGTTCTACGCTTCAGTTCGCTTAGATATCCGCCGTACTGGTGCGATTAAAGATAGAGAAGAAGTGATAGGTAACGAAACCCGCGTTAAAGTGGTTAAGAACAAGATTGCTGCACCATTCAAGCAAGCCGAGTTCCAAATTCTTTACGGACAAGGTATTAACAGTACCGGCGAGCTAGTTGACCTTGGTGTACAGCATAAACTAATTGAAAAATCAGGTGCTTGGTATGCTTATAAAGGTAACAAGATTGGTCAGGGCCGTGCAAACGCGGGTAAATACCTAATCGAAAACCCTGAAGTGTCTGACGAAATTGAAACGACACTACGCGCTATGCTGTTAGGCAATGGTGAGAAAATTGCTCCAGATGCTGCAGATACAGCCGGTGACAACGTTGACTTAGAGACTGGCGAAGTTTTTTAAGACCAATTTGCTAGTTAAGTGACCTAGCGTTGTAAGGCTGGGTCGCAATTAGCAATAGATATTGGCAATGGATAGTGAATATCGCGGTGTGCTATTAGCACGCCGCGATTTTGTTTTAATAGCTGCTAACTAAAAGTGACGACCAAACTTCATCTAAGCTGTACTCTGTCTAGCGCACCTATCCCTTCAATCCCCCCTGAGCTAACATTGTTCGGCAAACTTCAAGCAATACTTTATCTGAAATCAGCTCTAGATAGTTGGTAATTAGCATTACCTTATAATCACGACATCAAGGTCTGTTGCGTTGTTTGGTTGCTTATGCACACAAGCAATGGCGAGTGATTAAGCTGATTTCGCTCCTGTCTTACTGCACTCTTGCTGTAGTCTCACTGCAATTTATCTATTAGCGACACAGTTTTGTATCAACAGGGCTGGTTGTTAGCCATGACTCTGCTTATAATGCTATCCATAAAAATTTATCTCTCAGCTCTTTAAGGGCTATTTGCACAACCTAATTCAGGACGGTTTCATGTATCAAACCACTGCAGCACTGCGAAGTGCTTTTTTGGAATATTTCCGCACAAATGGTCATCAGGTAGTTGATAGTAGCTCTCTCGTTCCAGCGAACGATCCAACACTACTATTTACTAATGCGGGTATGAACCAGTTTAAAGATGTGTTTTTGGGTGCAGATAAGCGTAGCTATTCTCGTGCAACGTCTTCACAGCGCTGTGTACGCGCGGGCGGTAAGCACAACGATTTAGATAACGTTGGCTACACTGCACGTCACCACACATTCTTCGAAATGTTAGGTAACTTCAGCTTTGGTGATTATTTTAAAGAAGAAGCCATTCACTTTGCTTGGACTTTCCTTACTGAAGAATTAAAGCTACCGAAAGAGCGCCTTTGCGTCACCATCTATGAGACAGATGACGAAGCATTTGAAATTTGGAATAAGAAAATTGGCGTAGCTGCGGAAAATATTATTCGCATTGGCGATAACAAAGGCGCAGCTTACGCATCAGATAACTTCTGGCAAATGGGTGACACAGGTCCTTGTGGTCCATGCTCTGAAATCTTCTACGATCACGGCGATCATATCTGGGGCGGACGTCCTGGCACACCGGAAGAAGATGGCGACCGTTTCATTGAGATCTGGAACATCGTATTCATGCAATACAACCGTCAAGCTGACGGTGAGATGAAACCACTGCCTAAGCCATCTGTTGATACGGGTATGGGGATTGAGCGTATCGCTGCCATTATGCAGGGTGTACATTCAAATTATGAAATTGATATTTTCCAAGCCTTGATCAAGAAAACGGCTGCTATTCTTGGCGTGACCGATCTTGAGAACAAATCACTTCGCGTCATTGCCGATCACATCCGTTCATGTGCTTTCTTAATTGCAGATGGTGTCATGCCGTCGAATGAAGGCCGTGGTTATGTGCTTCGTCGTATTATCCGCCGCGCAGTGCGCCACGGTAATAAGCTAGGTGCTACTGAAAGCTTCTTCTATAAGTTGGTACCAACATTGATTGAAGTGATGGGCGATGCAGCTAAAGGCTTACAAGAGACTCAGGCTATCGTAGAGAAGTCACTTAAAGCTGAAGAAGAGCAGTTCGCGCGTACATTGGAGCGTGGCTTAGGTATTTTGGATGCGGCACTCAATGAACTAACGACCAAGGTGTTAGACGGTGAGACAGCATTTAAACTATACGACACCTACGGTTTCCCTGTCGATTTGACCGCTGATGTTTGTCGTGAGCGTGAAATCACTGTAGATGAAGCGGGCTTTGAAGCCGCCATGGCCGAGCAACGTAAGCGTGCACAAGCTGCAGGTCAATTTGATACCGACTATAACGAAGGTCTTAAGATTGACGAGCAAAGTAGCTTTACAGGCTACACCGAACTCAATAACCAAGCTACTGTAACGGCTATCTTCAAATCAGGTGAAGCTGCAGAGACTATTACTGCGGGTGACGAAGCGGTTATCGTTCTCGATAACACACCATTTTATGGTGAGTCGGGCGGCCAGAGTGGTGACAAAGGTGTATTGATTGCAGATGGCATCGAGTTCACTGTTATTGATACACAAAAGTATGGCCAAGCAATTGGTCATATCGGCCGTGTAGTCACTGGCGAAATTAAAGCGGGTCAGTCATTAACTGCCAACGTTGATAAGAAGCTACGTCATAGAACTGAGCTTAACCACTCTGTGACTCACCTTTTACATGCGGCTCTTCGCCAAGTGCTTGGTGCTCACGTGAGTCAGAAAGGTTCTTTGGTCGATCCTGAGCGTCTACGTTTTGACTTCTCTCATTTTGAAGGTGTTAAAGCCAATGAGCTTAAAGAAGTAGAAGAGCTCGTGAATACTCAAATTCGTCGTAACCACGAATTGACCGCCGAAGTCATGGATATCGAAACCGCCAAAGAGAAAGGTGCAATGGCACTGTTTGGTGAGAAGTACGATTCTGAAGTACGTGTTGTGACTATGGGTGACTTCTCTATCGAACTTTGCGGAGGTACTCACGTAGGTCGTACCGGTGATATCGGTTTGTTCAAGATCACTTCTGAAGGTGGTATCGCTGCCGGTATTCGTCGTATTGAGGCGGTAACGGGTGCAGCGGCAATGGCATATGTTGCTAAGCAGCAAGCACAACTAGAAGAGGCGGCGACCCTATTAAAAGGTGATAGCGCTTCAGTAGTCGCTAAGCTAAAAGCACAGCTTGATAAGACTAAGCAGCTTGAAAAAGAGCTGTCTCAACTAAAAGACAAGCTTGCAGCGGCGACCAGTGCCGATCTTGCAGGTGAAGCTGTCGAGGTTAATGGCGTAAAGGTTTTAGTTAAGAAGCTTGAAGGCGTCGATGCGGGCGCGCTGCGTGGCCTACAAGATGAGCTTAAGCAGAAGCTTCAATCTGGTATTGTGGTTTTAGCTATCGCTGGTGAAGACAAGGTTAACTTGATTGTTGGCGTGACGAAGGATTTAACTGGTAAAGTTAAAGCTGGCGAGTTAGTCGCTTCTATCGCTGTTCAAGTTGGTGGTAAAGGTGGTGGGCGTCCTGATATGGCTCAAGCAGGCGGTAGCCAGCCAGAGAACTTAGACGGTGCGTTAGAGCAAGTTATCCCATGGATCACGGCTAAGCTGTCTTAAATAGTCGGATACCTTAAATTTAGAAACGCCCTTTATGGGCGTTTTTTTATGGAATAAGCAAACTGCTATAGACTCTTTTCAACCACGCACACGTAGCTAATACCAATCGAGCTAAATATGTGATTGGTATAAAATGCAGCGTTTTAAAGTCAGTTTGGTATCGGTTTCTAGTGATGTGGCATATCTGAAAGCTTAAGAGCCTGAGTATTTTTTATAAACTGAATTAGAGAGTTGTTTGGCTTAAGTTTGTATATTGTAGTCTTACATCTGGGCAATGTTCTAATTCATGCTAGTTTAATGTTAACAGCTGATAATCGCTGTTATCGGGTAAAAGTTATTCTTAATATGGTTAAAAAGGTTTCAAGCGCATAACTGTGATTTAATACTGGAAAGGTGTAATTATTTAACGCTTTTCTCATAGAATACTGTTAATTTGTACTAAGCTAACCTTATAATACAAATATAACGGATTTATGCCGTATAAGCAGAATTAGGAACTAAAGGAGCAACATAATGCTGATATTGACTCGTCGTGTTGGTGAAACACTGATGATTGGTGATGAAGTAACTGTCACTGTATTAGGCGTTAAAGGTAACCAAGTAAGAATTGGTGTAAATGCACCTAAAGAAGTCTCTGTACATCGTGAAGAGATTTACCAACGCATTCAGTCTGAAAAATCAGGTACGCCATCAGAAGGCGGTAACTTTTGATCTGAATGAGATCAAATAAGAATTCTAGAAGCCAGTTAATAACTGGCTTTTTTATTTCTGGGCTTTGGGTTTTGAGGCTTCGGCGCTAAAAGCTGCTAAGGCGATCTAAGGGCTAACCTAGCCAGATTGGGTGTAAATGCATCCACTCATAAAGAAGAGGTCTCCGTACCTAATCGTTTTTGTCTATGGTGAAGAGATTGACCAACCCATTCAGTCTGAAAAATCAGCTACGCCAATCGATGACGGTAACTTTTGATCTGAATGAGATCAATTAAGCCTTTTTTGAAACCAGTAGAAGCCAGTTAATAACGGGCTTTATTATTTTTATGGGGGATGTAAACCTCCATAAATCCCCAGTAAATCCAATTTATAGGACGAGTTAGACTGTTATACAAGCAAGCTGCTTAAAAACAGCTCAAACGGGGGAGGGTTTCTTAAAAAGGGTTTGACTTATTTTCGGCAGACAGTAATATGTGCGCCAAGAAACGGAGAGGTGGCCGAGTGGCCGAAGGCGCTCCCCTGCTAAGGGAGTATGGGCTTTAACTCCCATCGAGGGTTCGAATCCCTCCTTCTCCGCCATTTCTTACAATAGACAACGATGCGGATGTAGCTCAGCTGGATAGAGTACCTGGCTACGAACCAGGCGGTCGGAGGTTCGAATCCTCCCATCCGCACCATTTCTATTGTCGTGATAAATGTTTTAGTGAGCGGATGTAGCTCAGCTGGATAGAGTACCTGGCTACGAACCACGCGGTCGGAGGTTCGAATCCTCCCATCCGCACCATTAAATCATTTATAGCAGTAAGCATTCTATATGCGGATGTAGCTCAGCTGGATAGAGTACCTGGCTACGAACCAGGCGGTCGGAGGTTCGAATCCTCCCATCCGCACCATAGAGTGAAAAGAATTTAAGATTTTATATGAGCGGATGTAGCTCAGCTGGATAGAGTACCTGGCTACGAACCAGGCGGTCGGAGGTTCGAATCCTCCCATCCGCACCATATAAAACATATTAGATATAATTAGTACCGATTTTGCGCGTGTAGCTCAGCTGGATAGAGTACCTGGCTACGAACCAGGCGGTCGGAGGTTCGAATCCTCCCACGCGCACCATGAATTGACGGAGAGGTGGCCGAGTGGCCGAAGGCGCTCCCCTGCTAAGGGAGTATGGGCTTTAACTCCCATCGAGGGTTCGAATCCCTCCTTCTCCGCCATCATTTGAACAAAAAACCGCAACAGTGTTGCGGTTTTTTGTCCTCAGAATGATTGTGATGTTTAAGTTTTATATGAGCGGATGTAGCTCAGCTGGATAGAGTACCTGGCTACGAACCAGGCGGTCGGAGGTTCGAATCCTCCCATCCGCACCATATGAAACCATTGATATAAGTAGTACCGATTTTGCGCGTGTAGCTCAGCTGGATAGAGTACCTGGCTACGAACCAGGCGGTCGGAGGTTCGAATCCTCCCACGCGCACCATGAATTGACGGAGAGGTGGCCGAGTGGCCGAAGGCGCTCCCCTGCTAAGGGAGTATGGGCTTTAACTCCCATCGAGGGTTCGAATCCCTCCTTCTCCGCCATCATTACATGCAAAAAAACCGCACTCGTTGCGGTTTTTTTGTATCTGCAATTTGCTTCGCATCGACTCGATTGTTGATTTCTCCTCAATGCTATAACTCGCTCCACTCCATAGTCCTGTAGCTCTTTGCCTTATGATTAGGTCGCTTCTTAATTGGCTACAAAACCTAGCTATTAATGCCTGTGATGTACCTGCCAACTAATATGATTGAAATTTTGTTTTGCTAAACTGCATAAATTGTCACTTCTGTATTCCTCGCACCAATCTGTTCTTTTTTCTGAATTCATTTTCCCGTAAATGCACTGTTAAATTAGAAAAAATGGCTACAAAAGACTGTATATTATCGGATGTTCAGTTTTCTAGTTGATTTTATGTGATTTTATTAGTCGATGGCGATTAATGATCGTATTTATGGTACGACCAATTTACAAGTGGCTCGCTATTTTGTTATATATTAGTTATTGTTTTTAGCGGTGGTCACCATTTGACAGCGAAGCAGTATCTAAAATGAATGGAATAAATTGCATAATATGTGAATGGTAGGTGAATATTTATTGAGTGTCATCCATGTTTATTCACAAATCAAATATCGATAAGAGGAAGAGATGGCTTCAATATCTGAGCAGTTATATGACGCATTGGGGATTATGATACTAGGTATGTCACTGGTATTTGTTTTTCTAAGTACCCTTATTTTTGCTATGAAATTGGTTGCTCGAACATTTGGGCCTGCAGCGCTAGAGGCGAGTTCTGCTCCAGAGAGTCAACCACAACCGAGTCAATCTGCCGTGAGCCCATTAATGGCGGCGGTTATTACTGCTGCAATTCATCAGCACCGAAAAAAAAATATAATATAAGTAGGGAGTTTTTGTATGAGCAAGCCACTGGCTTTAACTGATGTTGCGTTAAGAGATGCACATCAATCCATTCTCGCTACTCGTTTGCGTACCGAAGATATGTTACCCATAGCACCATTACTCGATAAAGTGGGCTTTTGGTCGTTAGAATCATGGGGAGGAGCCACATTTGACTCCTGTATTCGCTATCTGGGTGAAGATCCTTGGGAGCGGATCCGTGAACTAAAGAAAGTTATGCCTAATACTCCACAGCAGATGCTGTTGCGAGGACAAAACCTCCTCGGTTACCGTCACTATGCTGATGACTTGGTACACCGCTTTGTTGAGCGAGCCCATACCAATGGTGTTGATGTATTCCGTGTATTCGATGCGATGAACGATGTGCGCAACCTAGAAACAGCGGTTAAAGCGGTTGTCGAAGTAGGCGGTCATGCCCAAGGCACAATCTCTTATACTACTAGTCCAGTGCATAACTTAAACACTTGGATTGATATGGCAAAACGTATTGAAGATATGGGTTGTCACTCTTTATGCATTAAAGATATGGCAGGGCTATTAAAGCCGTTTGAAGCATTTGAGCTTATTAGCCAAATCAAGTCGCAAACCGATTTGGTTTTATCTCTGCACTGCCACGCGACTACAGGCCTGAGCACGGCAACCTACCAAAAAGCCATTGAAGCGGGCATCGATGTGCTCGATACGGCAATCTCTTCAATGAGCCAGACCTACGGTCACAGCGCAACTGAAACTTTAGTTGCTATGGTTGAAGGTACAGACAGGGCAACGGGTTACGATATGGCCCTGCTTGAGGAAATTGCGGCCTATTTTAGAACAGTACGTAAAAAGTACGCAGCGTTTGAAGGTGAGTTAAAGGGTATCGATTCACGAATTCTTCGCGCTCAAGTACCAGGTGGAATGCTAACAAACATGGAAAGCCAGCTTAAAGAGCAGGGCGCCGCTGACAAGTTAGATCTTGTACTCGAGGAGATCCCTCGCGTTCGTGAAGACTTGGGCTTCTTACCATTGGTGACACCAACGTCGCAAATCGTTGGTACACAGTCTGTGATTAACGTACTCACTGGCGAGCGTTACAAGTCGCTAACCAAAGAAACCGAAGGCGTGTTAAAAGGTGAGTATGGTGCAACGCCAGCGCCAGTAAATACGGAGTTACAACAGCGCGTATTAGCGGGGCGTGAAGCCATCACCTGTCGCCCAGCAGACCTGCTTGAATCTGAGTTAGACAAATTACGTCTGGAGTTAAAAGAGAAAGCCGCTGCCGATGGTATTGCACTTGCTCAAGAGCTAGATGATGACGTACTCACTTATGCGTTATTTCCGCAAATTGGTCTCAAATTCCTTAGCAACCGTAATAACCCCGATGCGTTTGAGCCAAAGCCTGAAGTGGCGGCTAAAGCGCTAGAGGAAGCCAAAAAGGCTGAGATTGCCGCTGCAAGTAAGCAAGGCCCTGAAACATACACTGTTACCGTGCAGGGGCAGAGCTTTGTGGTGGAAGTTGCCGAAGGTGGTGATATCAGTCAGATCACACCCGCTGAAAACGTGGTGCCTTTTACTGCTCCAACACAGGCTGCAGCAGTGGTGGATCTATCAGCGGTAAAGCATGAGCAAAACGCGCCTCTATCAGGCAACATCTTTAAAGTGCATGTCTCGCCTGGTGATAGTGTAAAAGAGGGCGACGTGGTAATTATCCTCGAAGCGATGAAGATGGAAACAGAAGTGCGCGCCGAAGCTGATGGTGTGATCTCGAAGGTTTGGGTTAAAGAAGGTGACGCTGTATCGGTTGGTAGCCAATTGTTGGCATTAGCCTAGGGATCACCATGGAAGGATTAATTGCGTTTTGGTCTGAGTCTGGTATTGCTAATTTTACCTCAGGCCAATTGTTGATGATGGGTGTTGGTTGCCTATTGTTATATTTAGCCATTGCTAAGAAGTTTGAACCCTTACTGCTGTTACCCATAGGATTTGGCGCGATATTGGCTAACATCCCTAATGGTGGATTTACCGAGGAAGGTGGACTGCTCTATTTTGCCTATTATGTGGGTATTGAAACTGGAATTTTTCCGCTACTCATCTTTATGGGAGTCGGTGCGCTTACCGATTTTGGTGCGTTGATCGCTAACCCTAAGATGCTGTTACTTGGTGCTGCGGCTCAATTCGGTATTTTCGCAACCTTAATCGGTGCGATTGCGCTGAATTGGGTACCAGGGTTTGAGTTCTCAATGAAAGATGCGGCTGCGATTGCCATCATTGGAGGGGCGGATGGGCCAACAGCCATTTTCTTAGCCTCTAAGCTCGCGCCGGATCTACTCGGAGCGATAGCGGTAGCGGCATACTCGTACATGGCTTTGGTACCGCTTATTCAACCACCAATTATGCGTTTGCTAACGACAGAGGCTGAGCGCAAAATCAAGATGGAGCAGCTGCGTGAAGTTAGTAAGAAAGAGAAGATTATCTTCCCTTTGATGGTGCTTGGGTTAACTATTTTGTTCCTACCTGCAGCAACACCTTTGGTTGGCATGTTCTGCTTAGGTAACTTGATGCGAGAGTCTGGTGTGGTCGATAGATTATCGAGCACGGCGCAGAATGAGCTTATCAACATAGTGACCATTTTCTTAGGTCTTGCGGTGGGCTCGAAGCTGTCAGCCGAACAGTTTTTGCAGATGGAAACCTTAGGCATTTTGGTGTTAGGTGCCGTTGCCTTTGCGATTGGTACAGCCACTGGTGTGCTAATGGCGAAACTGATGAGCAAGCTCTCTGGCGGTAAGATTAACCCACTGCTCGGTGCTGCTGGTGTGTCAGCGGTACCAATGGCGGCGCGAGTGGTGAATAAGGTTGGCCTAGAAGCCAATAACCAAAACTTCTTGTTGATGCATGCAATGGGACCGAATGTCGCTGGGGTACTTGGCAGTGCGGTGGCGGCAGGTGTCTTGTTAGCCGTACTTGGATAGGCTGAAGTGTTTAATAAAAAGTCCTGCTCTATAGCAGGATTTTTTTATTTTCAGCCCTTAACCACCTACTTCAGGAGGTGATTATCATCAATTAGGCTTTGCCTGAAATAAAATGAGTGAAAGTTATGGAGTAGGCCATGTTTAATGCCTTATTAGCACGCCGACTTTTTGTTGAAGAGAAAGTGTCCATGGAGGCTCGCTTATCGCATCGCTGCGATACACGGCTTATAAGCTCATTCAAACATATCCACGTTAGACTCAGCGATGCAGTTAAGCTTTGCTAGAAGTGCTGTGCAAGCTTCTAAATCAGGATGATTTAGCAGAGCCTATAGGGACATATTTATGGCGTCTTGTTAAAGCAGGATAGGAAAGCTCCCTTCTAGGGAGTCTGCTTTGTAACATATGGGCAAAGCCACCTTCTTCAGGAGGTGGATTCTTTATACTTAAACTATGGTATAGGCCGCATATTTGCTTGTGAGTTATTTCAAATTGGATGCGCCATTTATTAAGATTTAAGATTTAAGATTTTGTCCCGCAGTGAGCCAGAGTAAAAGTGCCAGTGCAAAAATGACGGTTAGGCTGATGCCGATGATATAGAGAAAACCTGTCTTTCCCTGCTTTAATGGTACGCCGTTATAGTTAAGAAAGAGCGCCCATGCTAGTGACAGCAAGATTGGAAGAATGAAGAGTTTTGTCATATCTAAGCGCCCCAATAAGGTGTTATTTTTGTAGAATATTGAAAAGTATAAATTAAAAAGGCCGCGATTGCGGCCTTTTTATTCGATGAAAAACGCTGTTTAGTTACTGGCCTGCTCTAGCGGAGCGTTTTCTTGTGCATAAAACTGCGCCTCATCGAGCTGCCCTTCTGACTTACCAATAACAACGGCTGTCATCATGTCGCCTGTGACGTTAGTGGCGGTGCGGATCATATCGATGATACGGTCAACTGCTGCGATAAAGGCGATACCTTCGAGCGGCAAGCCTACAACACCTAAGGTTACCGTTAGCATCACCATGGCACTCCCCGGCACGCCTGCGGTACCGACTGAAGCCACTGTTGCCGTCACGGCGATAAGCATATAGTCGGTCATATCCAGTGGGATACCGTAGATCTGCGCAATGAAAATCGCGGCAATTGCAGGGTAAATACCACCACAGCCATCCATGTTCATGGTGGCGCCTAAGGGCAAAACAAAAGAGCCATAACGCTTAGAAACGCCCATAGACTCGGTGCAACGAGTACTTGCCGGCAGGGTGCCAAAACTTGACGCTGTGGTAAATGCCACTATTTGTGCTGGTATTGCCTTACGGAAAAATTGAACAGGACTTAGCTTAGCGGCAAACTTAATCAAGCCACCGTAAACGAAGATAATGTGGATAAATGCAGCAAGATAAATAGCACCGATAAATTTACCCAGTGGCAGTAGAGTCGATAAGCCGTATTCACCTACAACCCAAGCCATTAAACCAAATACACCAATTGGAGTAAGTTGTAGCACCATACGGGTTAACTGGAACATGACTTCTGCACCGGCTTCTATAGTGCGTTTTAAGGGCTCAGCTTTTTCGCCAACTTTATTAATCGCAACACCAATCAAAGCGGCAAATATGATGATCTGCAGTACCTTACCCTCAGCAAGAGAGGCAAATGGATTCACAGGGATCATATCTAGAAGCACCTGAGCAAAGCCTGGTACATTTCGCTCACGAACTTCAGTAGCAACAAGTTCCATCGAGCCGCCCATGTCGATAACTGAGCCGATAGTTAAGCCAATCAGTGAAGCGATGGTGCCAGTAAACATGAACATGGCTAAGGTTTTAAAGCTCAGTCTCTTTAAACTGACTTCAGAGCCTAAAGAAGTGATACTGACAACGATGGCGCAGAAAATTAGCGGCGCGACTAACATCTTAATCGCACTAATAAATAGATCGCCCAGCGGTTTTAGTACTGTTGCTGATTCGCCGAAAATGACACCGACGCCAGCACCTAAGATAAAGGCAGCTAATACTTTTTGCCAAAATGGGATATTTTTAATTGTTTGCCACATTATCGAAATTCCAACTATTTTAGTTTTCTAAAGTTACTTTACGGGTGAATCTTTGTTCACTCCAGTGTTAGTTTTAGGCAATCGCTATCAATATTTACATATAGTTACCCAGTTGCCGTTCATTCTATAGATAGTGATACTGGCATCACAAACCGATTTTGTTATAACTTATTGTGATAAGAGAGTTTGTTTTAATAACTTTAATTTTTAACTCTGTTGCAACATTGTAGGCTTGTTTGGGTTGGAGGTGTGAAAAAAAGTGTTAATTCATATGCTAAGGAACTTACAGCCAGATGTCATAGTCGATAACTAATACGTTTTTTGCCATTAATTGTTATAAAAAACCACAGGTTTGATGGCAAATTAATTCAAACTTCAATGCTGGTTGTTTTATCTGTAGTAGGTAATACTAGCTGGATTAATAAACAACATGGTCAATGTTAGAAAAAACAGCCAGTTGGAAAAAGGAGAGAGTCATTGAAAAAATGGATATTAGCAGCGGCCGTTAGCGCTGCATTAATGGGGTGCGCAGGACAGCAACAGAGCGAAACATCTCTACCAGAAGGGGTAACGCTAGTTGAAACGGTAAGCTTTAGTGGAGAGCAAGTAGGGATCCCTTACCGAAAATACCAACTGGCTAATGGTTTGACGGTTATTTTACATGAAGATCACTCCGATCCTTTGGTCCATGTGGATGTGACCTACCATGTGGGGTCAGGCCGTGAATTAGAAGGGCGCTCAGGCTTTGCCCACCTGTTTGAACATATGATGTTCCAAGGCTCACAAAATGTTGGTGATGAGCAACACTTTAAGATGGTGACTGAATCTGGCGGTACGCTAAACGGCACCACGAATACCGACCGAACTAACTATTTCGAAACGGTCCCCAATAATCAGCTTGAAAAAATGCTCTGGTTAGAATCAGATCGTATGGGCTTTTTCTTGCCCGCTTTAACTGAAGAAAAGTTTGAAGTACAGCGCGAAACCGTTAAAAACGAGCGCGCTCAGCGTATCGATAATCGTCCATATGGCCGCATGGGCGAGCGTTTCAACCAAGCATTTTACCCACAAGGTCACCCATACTCATGGCCAGTGATCGGCTGGCCAGAAGACTTAAATCGCGCAGATGTTGAGGATGTGAAGCACTTCTTCCAGCGCTGGTATGGACCAAATAACGCGACCTTAACCATAGGTGGTGACTTTGACGAGATGCAAACCCTTGCCTGGGTGAATAAGTATTTTGGTGAAATTCCAGCTGGCCCAGCTGTCGATGCACCAGTAAAAGAGTTGGTGACTCTTGATGAAACTCGTTACCTATCGATGGAGGACAGGGTTCACTTACCACTACTGCGTATTGGAATGCCAACCGTTTATGCACGCCATGAAGATGAAGCGGCGTTGGATCTGCTATCTAATATTTTAGGTGGTGGTAAAACATCACTGTTTTATAAAAACCTAGTCAAAGATGGCCTTGCGGTACAGGCTGGAGTGAGCCACCCTTGCCAAGAGTTGGCCTGTCAGTTCTCTATGTATGCATTAGCAAACCCAGCTCGTGGCGGCAATTTAGCTGAACTTGAGCAAGCGATGCGAGACTCAATTACTGAGTTTGAAAAGCGCGGCGTAACTGATGATGATCTTGAAAAAGTTAAAGTAAACTTTGAAGCGGGCACGATATTTGGGCTGCAAAGCGTACAAGGTAAGGTCGCTAGTCTTGCCTTTAATGAAACTTTCTCTGACAACCCAGACATGATTGGCTTTGATTTAGCGCGTTATGCAAACGTCACCAAAGAAGATGTGATGCGGGTATTTAACAAATACATCAAAGACAAGCCCATGGTGGTAATGAGTGTTGTGCCTCAAGGGCAGACTCAGCTGATAGCTAAAGCGGATAACTTTGTACCACCTGCTGAAAAGGTTGCCAGTGTTGCAGTTGAAAGCTTAGATATTAAGCCACAGATCAGCTCTGCATTCGATAGAAGCATTATTCCAGCGGCAGGAGCTACGCCAGTGTTGACTATGCCTGAGCTCTGGAAAGGTCAGCTTGCCAATAATATCGAGGTTATCGGTACTCAGACGACAGAAACACCAACGGTTGAAATCGTGATCTACCTCAATGGTGGCCATCGTCTACTCGATGTAAACCAAGCTGGGCTGGCTGGTATGACGGCTGCCATGATGAACGAGTCGAGTCAAAAGCGTAGCTCTGAAGAGTTAACGCAAGCGTTAGAGATGCTAGGTAGCAATGTGAGCTTCAGTGCTAGTGGTTATCAAAGCCAAGTTAAGATCTCATCATTAACGGCTAACCTCGATAAGACCATGGCGATTGTACAAGAAAAGCTATTTGAGCCAGGCTTTACCGCTGCTGACTTTGAGCGAGTGAAGCAGCAAAAATTACAGCATTTACAGCGTGAACTCACCGAGCCTAACTATTTGGCATCAACGGCCTTTAGCAGCTTGTTATATGGTGAAAATAGCCCATTTGGTGTTAGCTCTGGTGGATCGCTTGAAACTGTTTCTGCAATGACTTTGGATGACGTTAAGGCCTTCTATAAAAAGCAATATACTGCCGGGAATGCGCAAATTGTGGCGGTAGGTAGTTTGAATGAAGCACAGATGCTAACAAAGCTTGCTACGCTTTCAAGTTGGAAAGGTGCTGCAACACCGTTACCTAAACTTGCTGAGCTGCCTAAGTTTGAAGGTGGAAAAATCTATATCGTAGATAAGCCTGAAGCGGCGCAATCTGTGATTAAGATAGGTAAGCGCGGACTTAAATTTGATGCAACGGGTGAGTTCTATAAGTCATATTTGATGAACTATCCACTAGGCGGTGCATTTAATAGCCGAATTAACCTCAATCTTCGTGAAGATAAAGGTTATACCTATGGCGCAAGAAGCTATTTCTCTGGTGGTCCAGAGTTGGGCTTTTACCAAGCAACGGCTAGCGTGCGTAGCGATGTGACGACCAAGGCATTGATCGAGTTTATTAAAGAGATTAATGCTTTTCAAGAGGCTGGGATGACGGAAAAAGAGCTAGACTTTATGAAGAGCTCTATTTCACAGTCAAAAGCACTCGATTATGAGACACCTTATCAAAAAGCAGGCTTGATGCGTAATATTCAACGCTATAATTTGGACGATAACTATAGTACGCAACAAACGGCGATAACGAACAGTATTGGCCTAAATGAGCTGAATCAGTTGGCTAAAGAACAGTTGAATTTGGACGATATGGTTATTTTAGTGGTAGGTGATAGGGCTAAAATTGAGCCTGAATTATCAACACTTGGTTACCCAATTGAAATTTTACAGTTGTAAAAGACTGAGTTAGTCCATATATCCATGAGATGATGCCAAATCTATGGCATCATCTCATCGTTTATTATGGTGGCAGTTGTAAAAAACGCTAATTTGGTACGACTTGAAATTTAAGTTGGCTATAGCGGGTCTGACTGACATGCTATATGGGTTAAAGTCACGTACTAGAGAGTAATATATTGAAACCTTTCAATGAATTAGTAGGCAAGCTGTCGGATGCGGCAAGTCGTCAAGCGCTAAAATCAATGCACCGAGGTATTGAGCGTGAAGCGTTAAGAATTGAAAAGTCGGGTCACTTGGCGTTGGATAAGCATCCAAAAGCGCTAGGGTCGGCATTAATGCATTCGCGGATCACCACTGATTATAGCGAGTCTCTACTTGAGTTTATTACTCCTGTTTTTGAAGATATCGATGAATTAGTCGAAGATCTGACCTTAACTCATGCCTATAGTGTGCGTCATTTAAACGGTCAACGCCTGTGGCCTGTTAGTATGCCGTGTTACCTTGGGGACGCAGGCGATATTCCTATTGCTGATTATGGCAGCTCTAACACCGGACAAATGAAGCGTTTATATCGAAAAGGGCTGACTTATCGATATGGTGCACAGATGCAAATTATTTCAGGAGTGCATTTTAATTTCTCTGTTTCAGACCAACTCTGGAACAGATTGTACGAATTATCGGACACGTCTTTAAGTTTAGAGGAGTTTATCTCTGAGTCTTATTTCGGTCTTATTCGTAACTATCGCCGTCTAGTCTGGGTGCTACCTTACCTGTTTGGTGCATCACCAGCGCTGTGCAGCACATTTATCCAAGATCCAAAGACCAATGAGTTTCCTTTTGAAGTCATTGGTAACGGCACCTTGTATCTGCCTTATGCGACCTCATTGCGTATGAGCGACTTAGGCTATACCAACCAAGAGCAAGACAACTTAAATATTAGTTACAATAGCTTAGCTTGTTACTTGGAAGGAATGAAATCAGCGATTAATATGCCTTCGGCTAAGTTCGCAAAAATTGGTGTCAAAGTTGATGGTGAGTATCGTCAGCTCAATGCCAATATTTTACAGATAGAAAATGAATTCTATTCCCCAATTCGTGCGAAACGTGTAGCAAAAGGTAACGAAAAGCCCTCAGAATCGCTTGCTCGTGCGGGGGTTGAGTATATTGAGGTTAGAGCATTAGATGTTAACCCTTATAGTGCTGTAGGTATTGAAAAGTCACAAATTCGTTTCCTTGACTTGTTCTTATTGAATTGCTTATTGCAGCCATCACCAGCATCAGATGCAAGTGAAGAGGCTGAGATTGCCGCTAACTTGCAAGCCGTGGTGTTAGAGGGACGCAAACCTGGGCTTAAATTAACTCGTGCAGGTGAAGAGGTGAGTCTAAGTGGCTGGCTTGAGTCACTATTTGGTAATCTAAACGATATCGCTAAATTACTTGATGATGAAGGGCAAGACGATTACCAAGTCGCACTTGCTAAGTGGCAGAAGGCCGTCAACGATCCTGATGCAACTCTGTCGGGCCAAATTATTAAAGGCCTTAAAGACAACCAAATTGATCATGGTGATTGGGTATTACAGCTTGCAGAGCAGTACCATCAAGAGCTAAAAGGCTATCCTTTATCAGAGGCTGTGACAATGCGCTATGAGCAGGACGCACAAGCATCACTTGAGAAACAAGCTAGGTTAGAAGCTGAGCCTAGCGTGAGCTTTGATGATTTTTTAGCTGACTATTTTAAGGCATAACGTTGGGGACTCTGGGGTTGAAAAGCGTAGTGAGTGTTGCCGCATTGGCGTTGCTAATATCGGGCTGTGCGACACAACCCGATACCGCTAATCAGTGCGGGACAGTTGCTACGTATATGGAACCCGATCACGGCGCTGATATTTATCGCGTCGTGGTGACTCACCTTGATGGAAAGCCGGTTATCTCTAAACCTTATTACCGCTTAAGCGTGGGTAAACATACCTTCACCCTTGCTGAGTTAATCGATGCTCCGAGCTTGAAGGTTAAGCTTGCTGCCCGTACACCTAAAGAGCTTACGGTGAATGTGGCACATAATGAGCGCTATCATATTGGCGCCAAGTTTAATGTCGACAAAGTTTATCGCGGTAATGATAATAGCTTTTGGCAGCCAGAAGTTTGGCAACAAGAAGCTCATGATTGTGAATTTGAATCGGAGCGTTAGCCGTTATAGTCTCAGCTTTATCCCACTTGATTTGTAACACAATTCTCTAAAAGCTTAATTGCATCTTTACGCTATCAATGTGACACTAACGCTTTGCTATCACTGTCTATTGGTATTCTTTTTTATGAATTGGCCTGCATTATTTGCGACTGTTATTCTTGCAACCCTTTTGACAGGGTGCGCCACCCCTCCACCAAAAGATCCTGAGAATCTTTGTTCTATTTATACTGAGAATCGCTCTTGGTATAGCGCCGCTAAAGACACCCGCGAAAAGTGGGGAGTGCCAGTTCATATCCCTTTGGCCATGATGTATCAAGAGAGCTCTTTTAAGCATAATGCTGCACCACCAATGGAATACTTTTTGGGATTTATTCCAATCGGTCGTGCAAGTGATGCTTACGGTTACGCGCAGGCGAAAACCATGACCTGGGATGACTATGTTAAAGAGACTGGTAACTCATGGTCGAGTCGCAGTAATTTTGATGATGCGATGGATTTTATGGGTTGGTTTATTTACAAAACACACAAAATCAATGGTGTGTCTAAGTGGGATGCTCGCAACCAATACTTGAATTATCACGAAGGTTGGGGCGGTTATAAACGCAAAACCTATAACCAAAAAGCCTGGTTGATCAAGGTTGCTGGTAAGGTTGATGCACGCTCTAAGCGTTACGCGGCGCAATACCGGCAATGTCAGGAAGATCTAGACTCCTCTTGGCTATGGCGACTCTTCTTTGGATAGTGACTGACTAATCTGACTAAGCCTCTACATCTGTAGAGGCTTTTTTCTCAAATTTTCGTCAAGCTTCTGGTTGTCGCAGTGCTCGCATCTATGACTATAGAGCTAGTCTTGTCGATTTAACCGCTTATTTTGATACATATAATCGTCAGCAGCTTTAAAGCATTTGTTCCAATCTCCACAGTATTTGGCGATGCCGACGCTAAACTCCACTTTAACATCTGCATTCTGATCCTCTGAGGCGATTTCGCAGGCATACTGCTCTGCCAGAGTTCGCCGGATCTGCTTAAGGTCGTCCTCAATCTGGCCGAGTGGTCCATGACATAGGGCAATAAACTCATCGCCACCATACCGTGCAACCAAGTGTTTCAGGTGCCATTGCTGCTTAAGAGCAGCGGCTAAACCTTGTAATGCCTTATCACCCGCTTGATGACCCATGGTGTCATTAATGGCTTTCAAGTTATCTAAATCTAAGATGACTAGGTAGCTGCCTAAATCCGAATTTATTTGCCACTCTTGCTCGCCAGCCTCGAAACGTTGACGGTTATACAGCTGAGTTAAGCTATCGAAGTTCGCCAAGTGACTAATTTGACGGGACTTTTGATAAAGGGCAATCGCATTAGCGGCCTCATGGGTTAAAACTGCTGCCAAGTTTCTATCGTAATGGCTAAAGGCTTTGAGCTTGGCGCTATCTAAATTAAGCATGCCATAAAGTTTACCGTCGATATGGATAGGGCTCGACAGGGTCGATTTTATTGGTGCTTCGGGTGTCATGAGTAATGCTTGTTGGTCAGTCGGTTCAAGTGTGCTGTGGGCGTTAATATTCGCCATGTTATTAATTACGACCACCCGATCACAGCGACCTTTTGTAAATCGATATTGGAATGATTCTTTAAGCTTGAGGTTAATCTTTTTTAGCTTTTCTATATCGATACCTATGGCCGATTCGAAATAGAGTTCTTCGGTATCATTATTCACTTTGATAATTGAACCCATCTCGGCCGCATCAATGCTATTGAGCGCTTTAGCTAATAAGGCATTTAAAAACTCACCTTCATCTGGGTATTGGTTAGCAATATGAACCAGTTCGAAGGTCGTATTATTGAGGTGAATAACTTGTTGTAGATGCTTCCACAGACGATTTAACCGGCGCTGATGAAAGTTATAGCTCAGGCCGTAGCCGATAAGGTAGATAACTGCGATGAATGCAAGAGAAAAAGTAGCATTAATATTAAGTAGGCCTTCCCAGCAGACAAGCAGTAATAGCATAGGGACGCTTACAAGCGCTAGGTGCGTTTTTAGCCCCATTGAGTCTATTTTTTTTCTCTTTAAGCTATCTTTAATGAGCATTATTTATTAAAAACCACGGACAAAGTTAATCATTATATCAATAGTTAAATTAGTTTTAATGGAGCTCTGTGAGTGGATTTTGATTGTGGGATCTAGGTAACATTTATTGTTAGGAGCCGGCTTATGGCTCAGTACTTGCTCTTTCACAGAAAAAGCCACCTTGGCTATTTGTTTTGCCAGAACTTATTTTACTTGTTTGTTATACATATGTATTAATAAGTTATTTGCAGTTGAGTTAAAGCTTAGGGATAATTACGCCGCAGGCTTGGGGGAAGTCTGTTTACTAAGCGTGCTAATTTTCATTATAATGCGCGCAATTATAATAATGTACCGCCCTACTCAAGGACTTAAAATGAGCAAACCATTTGTTGCAGTATTAATGGGATCTGATTCAGATCTGCCCACAATGCAAGCCACCCTCGATGTGCTTAGAACTTTCGAAATCAACTTTGAAGCAAAGGTCACTTCAGCGCACCGTACGCCAGCCGCGACCCATGCTTATGTAACCGATGCTGAAGCGCGGGGTTGTAAAGTCTTTATTTGTGCTGCAGGTCTTGCTGCGCACCTAGCTGGCGCTGTTGCTGGTATTACTACTCGCCCTGTTATTGGTGTGCCAATTGATTGTGGTCCACTAAAAGGCCACGATGCGCTTTTATCAACAGTAATGATGCCTGGCGGCGTCCCTGTAGCGACCGTTGCTATCGGTAGTGCTGGTGCTAAGAACGCTGGCTATCTAGCGGCACAAATGTTAGCTGTTGGTGATGAAGCACTGGCTGTAGCCGTTAAAGAAGAACGTGCTAAGTCTGCTGAAGCCGTTCAAGCTAAAGATGCAGCGCTACAAGCTAAACTAGCTTAATTAAACAGGCATTTGCCTGTCGACATCAAATGCCGCCTAGAAAATTTTTTAGGTGGCATTTTTGTTTGATCTGTTTGCATTTTACCTCCTTATCTCAACTCCCATTCTTACAATGACTCATCATATAACCGGGCTTTACGTTTCTCTTTTGTTCCCCAAAGAGGCAGATGTAGAGACGGGGATTAAACTAGACAAAACTTAGTGCTCAATGCAGACTTAATAATTAGATAATTTTAGTTTAGGAAAATACCGTGGAGCAACCCTTGCCCTCAGTCGAATCGTCCAATGAGGTCGATGTCGATCAAGCCTTGATGTTGCAATATGCAGCCGGCAGTGCTCGAGCGTTTGAGTTACTTTACCGAAAGCACAAAGGTCCGCTATACCGCTACTTCGTTCGTCAAATCTATGATCAACAGTTGGCAGAAGATCTTTATCAAGAGACTTGGAGCCGAGTGATAAAGGCAGCCAGCAGTTACGAAACCAGCGCCAAATTTACCACTTGGCTGTATCGTATCGCTCATAACCTTATTATCGATCACGTAAGAGCCGTTAAGCCGGTAAATAATTTTAGTGAGGTGTTTGAACCGGAGCAAGACGCGGAGGCTCAACTCAGTAACGATGATTTTAATCCTGAAGAACAGATGTTAGATAAACAAAAGTCGACTCTGCTGAAAGGCTGTGTGGCGAATTTACCACAAGTGCAGAAAGAGGCATTTCTGCTCAATATCGAGATGGGTTTTACCGCAGCGATTATCGCCGATATAGCCGGAGTAACTTTAGAAGCGACAAAGAGTCGAATTCGTTATGCCTATAAGGGACTTAAAGATTGCGTAGACTTGAAATGGCAAGGAGCTGAGCATGACAGATAAAGAGCATGAAGCCGTTAAAGCTGAGATTAAGTCGCTTTATCAAAAAATCGATAAGGAGCAGCCTTCAACTGAGCTTGATGAGCAGATCCTCAATATGGCGCGTAGCCAAGTTGCCAAACCTACGCAGAGTCAGTCTTTTTGGCGCAAATATCGCTGGCCATTATCTTCTGCTGCCTCGGTGTTGGTGGTAGTGACACTTTTTGTGATAAATCCAGCGATGAAAAATGGCGATAGTATAGAGCAAGGGGGGCCCGTGATGATGTCGTCTCCACCTAAGCCACAGATGATGCGCTCGATGGACAGTCCTAACCCAACGGATGAGCACTTGGATCACAAAGCCACTCAGGCAGTGCAGGGTAATGAGTCAGGATCTGTGGATGCAGATTTAACGGCGCAACTGAACAATATCGAGCGACTGATCCGGGAGAAAGAGATAGCAGAAGCCTATCGTTTGCTTAAGCAGTTGGCAGAGCAAACACCGCAGTTATTAGAGGCAAGCCATCCGTTAAATACAAGGTACTTAACGCTAAAAAAGGCGGTGATGTCAGGCCATTAAAGCCCCTTCTGATAGTACCGATTGAAGACACCAGAACATAGCCCGCTTTTGCGGGCTTTTTTAGAGCTTTTTTGGGGATGGCGCTTTAAATCGTCAAACTTAAAGGGCTTGGAACCAGTCCCAGATCCCCAGTGACGTCCCCTCAAAAAGGTCAATACCTAACATTGATTTGAGCAGATAGAGCAGTAACAAGCCAAGCGCGAGGCTGATCACGATAAACCCCACGACACAGAGCACAAACAGAGCTAATGACACTTGCTTCTCTTTGCGGCTATATGCGCGTCTATTACGGCCAAGCAGCAATACATAGAAAAAACGCCAGCCAACAAAAGGCAGGTAGAAGCTGCCGCGACTATCGACCATATGTTTTTGCCATCGGTTATTAGATAGCGCGTGTTTTAGATAGAGCAGTTGTAGCTCAGAAAAACTATCAGCGTGCACCTTAGGCATATTACCCAGTGCTCGTTTTACCCTTGTATCATCTTTAAGTGACGGACGGATATACTCTTCTGGCATTAACACCTCAATCGACAGTTGTTGTATGTATCAGACCTTTGCGTAACAAGGCGTTTGTTTAAGCCTAGTCTTTTTTATGAATTAGTCTTTTTTGTGAATGAGTCGCTCATGATAATTAGTTGCTTTTGTATGTTAGCTGCTGAAATGAATTAAGCCTCAGTGGTTATCACCAACTTTGGCCATCAACAACAGATCTATGATCGATCAATTACGATGAACACATTTGCTCATACTTATTTGGGAGTATTTTGCTGCTGCGTTGTGAAAAATTTGCTACCTTATTTGCTCGAAATTAATTTGTTTAAGAATAAAAACAATAGGATTGGTAGCTCAGATGAAACTTCGTCACTCACTTGCATGCTGCATGCTTGCCTTAGGCACTTTTAATGTTTATCCCTCTTTAGCCTCAGAGTCCACAGTCAAACCCGGTTATTTTCGTGCGCCTGCATTGGCTGAGCAGACATTAGTTTTTACCGCGGAAGGCGATCTTTGGACGCAGTCTTTAGGTGACTCGCAAGCGACACGTCTCACGAGCTTACCCGCGCAGGAGTTTGGGGCAAGCATTTCTAAAGATGGCAAGTACGTGGCTTATATCGCCAACTATGAAGGTTCATCTGAGGTTTATGTGATCCCTATTGCAGGTGGGCAAGCTAAGCGTGTTAGCTTTGAAAATAGTCGAGTGCGTGTTCAAGGTTGGACTGCGGATGGTAAAGTGCTTTACTCGACGGATAATGCCTTCGGTCCGGCGAACTACTGGGTATTGAGAACGGTCGATCCCGAAACCCTGATAACTGCAGATCTACCGTTAGCCGATGCTATCGAAGGTGCGATAGATGACAAGGGCGAGTATGTTTATTTCACTCGATTTGGATTGCAGACAACGGGGGACAACGCCAAGGTTTATCGCGGCGGCGCTAAAGGCGAGCTGTGGAAATTTAAATTAGGCAGCAAGCAAGAGGCGATGCCTCTGACTCAGTCTCATCAAGGCTCTGTAAGACAGCCTATGCTATGGCAATCGCGCCTCTATTTTATCAGTGACAGTGATGGTAATGACAATATCTGGTCGATGGCGACTGATGGCAGTGATATTAAGCAGCACACTCATTATAAAGAGTGGCAAGTTCGCACGGCTCGTTTAAATCAAGGCCGTATCGTGTTTCAGCAGGGCGCCGATATCAAGTTATTTGAAATTGATTCAGGTGAAGAGCAGACCCTCGATATTGAGCTTATTTCCGATTTTGCCCAAAAGCGTGAGCATTGGGTAAAAGAGCCGATGAAGTACGCTACCTCGACACTGTTAGCACCCATGGGCGACAGGGTGGTGATCACCGCTCGAAGTCATGTTGCGATAGCGGGTACCGATGGCCAACGTTTAGTTGAAATTGCATTGCCAAAACACAGCCGTGTTCGCAGTGCGGTAATGAGTCAAGACGGCGCTTGGATCTACGGTATTAGCGATGCCTCAGGTGAGCAAGAAGTATGGCAATTTGCCGCCGATGGCAGTGATAACGCTAAGCAGCTGACTAAAGATGGTAAAAGCCTAAGGCTTAACCTACACCTGTCTCCCGATGGCCGCTACCTTGCCCATGATGACTACGACGGCAACGTTTGGTTGCTGGATCTTAAAAAGGGCAGCGATAAAAAAATTATCACCCAAGGCGAAGGACTTGGGCCCTACGGCGATATCGTCTGGTCTGGCGATAGTCGTTTTATTGCTTTAACGAAGGCTGAGATAGGTAAGGCGCGGCCACAAATCGTGCTGTACTCGCTAAAGAAGGATCGCAGCGGATCTCTGACTAGTGAAAAATATGAGTCTTTCTCACCAAGCTTTAGCGCCGATGGTGACTGGTTATATTTCCTGTCTAATCGACAGTTTATCTCTACCCCAAGCTCACCTTGGGGAGACAGAAACTTAGGCCCGATGTTTGATAAGCGCACGCAAGTGTTTGCCATCGCCCTAAATGAAGATGCGCGCTTTGCCTTTCAAAAGCCTAACGAGTTGATGTCTGAGCCATCAAAGTCTGATAACGATGAGGTAGAAACCGAGGTCGAATGGGACGGCTTATCTAGCCGACTATGGCAAGTCCCCATTGCTGCGGGTAACTATGACTCGCTGCAGATGGCAAAAGATAAGTTCTATCTCCTCGACAGGTCAACGAGTGGCAAGTCGACACTTAAAGTGGTTAAGTTCGATGCGCTAAGTCCTAAAGTTGACACGTTCTCAAAAGATGTTGGCGAGTACCAACTGTCTCAAGATGGCAGCAAGCTGTTTATCCGCAAGCAGTCTAAGCAAGGCAGCGAGATGTTGATAGTCGATGCCAGTGACAAGCTTCCTAAAGAGCTTAACCACGCCAAGGTGCAAACTAATCTATGGCAGCTTGCGATTGAGCCAGCAGCCGAGTGGCAACAGATGTTTGAAGATGCCTGGCTGATGCATAGAGACTCTTTCTATGACAAAAACATGCGCGGTTTAGACTGGCAGGCAACCAAGGCTAAATACCAGCCTTTGGTCGACAGACTCACAGACAGACATGAGCTCAATGATATCTTTATGCAGATGATGGGCGAGCTCGACTCTCTGCACTCTCAAGTGCGCGGTGGCGATACACCTAAAGATACCGATAAAGCAAAATCTGCCAGCTTAGGGGCGCGATTGGAGCAAACGAAAGCAGGCGTAGTTATTGAGCATATCTATCAAGGCGATCCCGAGTTACCTGCTCAGGCCGCCCCATTGATGCAGATGGGCGTTGACGCAAAAGTCGGTGATGTGATTGTGGCTATTAATGGGAAAAAACTTAGCAATCTCGCCGATGTGACTAAGCTTTTGCGCAATCAAGATGGCAAGCAGGTGTTACTGACACTTAAACGTGGCAGTAAAACCCACCAGATCATAGTTCTGCCTGTCACAGCGGCTAGAAATGCCAAGCTCCGGTATATTGATTGGGTGCGCCACAATAGTGATGAGGTCACCCAAAACAGTGACGGCAAGATAGGCTATCTACACCTGTACGCCATGGGCAGTGGGGATATCGCCAGCTTTGCCCGAGAGTTTTATGCCAATATCGATAAAGATGGTTTGATTATCGATGTGCGCCGTAATCGCGGCGGCAATATTGATAGTTGGATCATTGAAAAACTACTGCGCCGTACATGGGCATTTTGGGCTCCGACCCATGGTACGCCAAACGGTAATATGCAGCAGACCTATAGAGGCCAGCTGGTGGTGTTGACCGATCAACTTACCTACTCAGATGGCGAGACCTTCTCGGCAGGAGTTAAGGCGCTCGGCATCGCACCGTTAATCGGTAAGCAAACAGCAGGCGCAGGAGTGTGGTTATCAGGTCGTAACTCGCTAACTGACAAAGGTATGGCGCGGGTGGCCGAGTATCCACAGTATGCGATGGACGGCAGTTGGATTATCGAAGGCCGGGGCGTAAGCCCTGATATCGAGGTCGACAACTTACCCTATGCGACATTTAGCGGTCATGATGCGCAGTTGGATAAAGCGATTAGCTATCTAAAGGATGCCTTGCAAGCGCAGCCCGTTCGCGAGTTAAAACCAAAGCCTATGCCGACAAAGGGGATGGCTGAAGACGTTCATAAGGCGTTTTAAATACAGGCTACGCCAATCTATATTACATTGATATTGGCGCAACTCCGTCGTTTTGGACGTTATTAGCAATAAGTTAATAACGTCCATTTTCTTATCTACGTTACCAAACTCGCACTGGTCACTCATCATTATCAGTCTATTATCTTAAGCGCTTTTATTGGTGAAAGGTTTCTTAAATATTTCAATAAAGGTATTGAATGTTAACTGTTTAAGGCACTAAACTGATTAAAAAATAGTTCAGTGATTAGCGTGTCATTCGACACCAATATTGAGCGCTTGTACTAATGGCAATTAGATACAGGCTTATCGGCGACTTAAGGGATGACTATGACGGAAGAAAAGGGTGTGAGTGCGAATGACGCCGCTAAAAATGAGCTCAGTAAAGAGGTCGAACAGGCTGAAAACCAGAAAAACACAAAAATCCGTAAAGCGACTAATATCATATTAATCGTCGTCAGTTTTCTATTTGTATTTCACCTTATCGCTGACAGATTTATCCCATCAACGGACTTAGGCCGTATACGCGGCTATGTGGTACCTATTAGTCCGCAAGTGTCCGGCGAGATAATCGATATTTTAGTTGAACCCAACACCCTAATAAGGCAAGGCGATGTGCTTGCCAAAATTAATCCTCAAGATTATGAGATTGCGCTGCATCAAGCGGAGCAATCACTAAAAAAAGCCGGACAAAATGTCGGCGCCCAGACCGCCAATGTGACCGCCGCTCAAGCAAAAGTGACCAATGCTGTGGCAAACCTTAAAAATGTACAGGTCCAGTCAAAGCGTATTTTTGCCATGGTCGATAAGGCGGTTATGTCACAGGCTGATGGCGATAATGCGCGAGCCGAGCTGACAAAAGCTGAAGCTGGCGTAGCGAGTGCCAAAGCCGATCTGGCGAAGGCGCAGGAGCGTTTAGGAGCGGAAGGGGAAAATAATACCAATGTTAAATCAGCGCTATTAAGTTTAGAAACAGCCCAGATTAATCTAGCACGAACATCAATCACCGCACCAACCGATGGGGTTGCGTCAAACTTTAGGCTAAAAGAGGGCATATACGCCAGTGCAGGCCAGCCTGTGATGACCTTTATCTCGTCTGAAGATGTGTGGATTGAGGCCTATTTTAGAGAAAACAGCTTAGGCAATATGAAAGCGGGTGACAAAGTTGAGTTTGCCCTCGATTATGCTCCAGGAGAAGTCTTTAAAGCCAAAGTAGGCAGTATCGATTACGGTATCGACTGGGGCCAGAGTGAGCAAACAGGCAAGCTGGCACAGGTGTCGGGTCAAACAGGCTGGTTGCGTCAATCTCAGCGCTTCCCTGTGACGATCGTACTGCCTGCCGATGAAGCGGTGGGCCTAAGGCGTGTCGGTGGGCAAGCCGATGTGATTGTCTACACCAGCGACAACAGTATTATAAATTTATTTGGTAAGTTCTGGATCCGCCTCGTGAGCTGGTTCTCCTATGTCAGATAGTCATCTAACTGTGCACACAGATTCAAATACGGCAGTCAGTGTGACTGAAGAGGAGATATACACCCGTAGGGTATTGCGTTTCACCCTTGGGATAGGCCTTGCTGTTGCAGTGTCAGCCATTTGGGCCTGGCCGTTAGCTTTTATTGTGCCGGTATTTGTGGCTAAGTTTTTGGTTGATAGGCAAGAGCCCACAATGCAGACAGTGTATGAGCTGCTTATCTCGATGATCTGTACTATCGGCTTGGCTTGGTTAGTGAGCTTTGGTCCGACTCATTACCCTATGGTGTTATTGCCATTACTCGCCATGATGATGCTATGGGGCTACTACCTGTTTAGCGACCCTAAATGGAACTTCTTCGCCACTATTTTCATTGTGGCGACGCTGCTACTGCCTTACTTGAGTTTACTGCAGCCCGGAGCCGCGATACTGGTTGGCGTGGGGTTAAGTTTTTCTGGTGTAGTCGCTGTAGCGATATTTGCGTTACTGCACGCCTTACTTCCCGACCTGTCTCCTAAGAAAGAGCAATTAGCCGATGCACAGCAGAGTCATGATGAGCGAACCCATGAGGCGTTTCGCGCATTGATTATTGCTTTTCCTGTGATCTGTTTTTTTTACTTCTTAGAAATCTCAGGCGCACTGCTGACCATGATATTTATCGCTATTTTGTCTTTGCAGGCTGCTGGGGCAAAAAGCGTGAAGGTGAGTCTGTTTTTATTGGTGACTAATGGGATTGGGGGAGCACTCGCAGTTGTATTTTATAACTTACTCACCATAGTGCCCGAGATCCAATTTTATATCGGCATGTCGATGTTAGCGGCCTTGTTCTTCGGCCAAAAGATCTACGCAGACCCGGCTAAAGCGCCTCTCTATGCTGGCATTTTGTCCGCGCTATTAGTCGTTGTTGGCTCAACGGTATCATCGACAGATAAAGATGTGGCTGTGAACTTTTATCTTAGGATCTTACAGCTATTTTTAGTGGGCGTTTATATGATTTTTGCTTCTTTCTTTTTAGAGTCCAGAGATTGGAAGTTTCTTAAAAAGCGCAACAGCTTATAAAGCAAAGCCGTGGGGTAACCTCTTTTTATAGGTTAATAACAACTCGTTTAATAATGATGTCACCAAAGGGCAATCAATAGGTCGTGATAAGCAATAACATGGAGGCCAGTACTTACAGTGTGAGGCAGTCGATAGCGAGGTTGTTTCTAAGCAGCCTTGATTAATTGAGTATGCACCTCAGAGATAAAGCTTGATAAAGGATTGGTTAAGCAAAATTATGATATATAACTGAATCAATAACTTGGTTCATATGCTATATGTTAAATAGCGCAGGTTCTTGATCACCACATACTACGAGAGTGTATCGACCACTCATAAATATCTACCGATAAGGATGAAACTATGTTTCGACTAAGCAAACTTAAATTAGCCGCAGTAGCCCTACCTGTACTACTTGCAGGTTGTGCGACAGGTGATACCCCTGAAGCTAAGAAAATGCATGCTAGAGAAGAGACTCAGGCAGCACTACAGGAGATCTATACCGAGCATCCTGCAGCTAAAACGGCTGTTGCAAACTCTGTTGGCTACGTAGTATGTACTGGTAGTAATAGCTATCTGTTTGCCTTATCGACGGGTGGTGGGATCTGTGTGCTACATGAAGGTGGCAAGCTCTCCTATTATCGCTTCGCAACGGGTGGGGTAGGTGCTGGTATTGGCTGGAAGCAGATGGCGTTTGTGCAAGCCTTTAGTCAGCGTGATGCATTGACTCGTTTTAAAGAGTCGGGATATGAAGGTCAAGCACAAGCCGAGGCCAGTGCCGAATATGAGGGCAGCGGCGAGCAGGCATCGGCAAACCAGTCGGTTGATGTATCAGGTGTAAAGACCTACCAAGTTAACTTGATGGGCGCTGCGGCTCAGGCCACCGTACAAGGGTACAAGTATTGGGAAACTGACTTTAGCGATGATTTCGTTGAGAATGATGGCTAACACTTAAGCTATCTGAACAAAAAAGCTAGGTTGTTACCTAGCTTTTTTTATGCCTGAATTACATGGTAGTCAAATATTTAAGCTTAGTACTTAATTTCAAACTGAGTTTCAGGGCTTAAGCTATTAGCGATAAAGCAGTTGCTGTGGGATTTTTCGTGGATCTTAGTAAGCACTTCTTGCTCAACTTCAGTGGCAAACTCGATCTCTGGACGCAGGATTATCTTACTCACAAAGATTTTGCCCGCCTCATTCTTGCCGAGTTCTGCATAGGCATTATCTTGATAAGATATTATGGAGAGGCGTTTTAAGTGTGCAATGGTTAGGAAGGTTAACATATGGCAGGCACTTAGCGCTGCGAGTAGACTTTCTTCTGGGTTAACATTGGCCGCATTGCCGCTATATTCTGGTGCGGATGAGGCTTGGATCTGCTGACCGCTACCAAAACTAATTTGGTGATCACGGCAAAAGCTTTGGGGATCGGCAATAGGCTCCTCAGAGGCTCTCCAACTGAGGTTGATATTAAAAGTCATACTGTTAACTCTTCTAATAGATGAATATGCAAATGCATGACTAATGACTCGGGGGAAGCGGTTTAAGCTAACTCTTTAAGTCAATAAGTTGCAAATGCAAATAACTAACGTGGAGCATACTCTTGGTAAGCCTATAGATATTTGATTTTAATCAACAGTAGGTGATTGGCTTAATCTTGGAGTTGGCGACAGAAAGGTTGAGAAGTGCTGAAAGCGGTACGCATGATAGGGACCATTTTATCGATTCTTGGTACAGCATTTTTTAGGGGGAATCATCACTTTAAATAAGCGTTTCTAAACGTTATTTTTGCAAGTAGTTCATCAAGTATTTTATATGACTAGCTTTTATTAATTCAATTCATTAAGGCTTTGAGTGGTATCAACATAAGTTTGCATAGTTGCCACTTGCTGTTGTTGAGCTTTTCCGTTTACCGTTGCTGCACGTGCATCTTCGTTATTTGATAGATAGTATGCGGTTGTCGGAGATACAGCATTGCTATTACCAGTGGCAATGTTAGCCATGTCTGAATAGATCTGATACTGCATTTTTGCTTTTTTATACTCTATATAGACTTCAATTTTTTCGCCCTCATTTGGTAATGCGGGGACAGCCGGTAGCATTTGTACATCATCAGTATTAGGGTTTTTCTTCGCAAGCTCTATCGCTCTAGGACTAAGGGTTACAGTATCTTGTTGTAAGGTTTGCCGAGTAGGGTTGAGACTCTTTACACTCGTTAGCTGCGACTCATTGCTAACTTGTGGGGCCTTGCTTGATTGCGACAGGCTTGATTGTGACTGGTTTACTTGAGTCTGTTCGGTACTGAATGGTAGTGGATTAGAGTGTGAAACAAGCATAGAACCTCAGTCATAGATTGGATTTATCTGACTAATATTCTAAAGCCATTTTACTGTACATAAGCTGAACCATCTTCGAAGCGATGAGCTGATAATCAATAGGCTTGCTACTAATACAAATAATAAAAAGCCTTTTACTGAACAGTAAAAGGCTTTTATACATCATGCTTGCGCTAATCAAATTGTCGACTAGTTTATTAACACCAAAATTGTGCTAAATAGGCTACTGATAGCCATTGAATAAGGCAGAAATTTAGCACGATAACTCAGCATTAATATGACTAACAGGCCTGCAAATGATAATAAACCGAAAAACAGGATGCTGCCATATGTGGCGCCTTGGCTGGTAATACAGCCCCAATACGTACCAGTAATACCTACCCAACCAGCAATATGCAGTAATTTAGCTTGCTGTGGGCTTGGCGCTTTACCAAATGAATCTCGATAGTGAGAAAACATAGCCAGCGCTAATAACCCAAATGCAAGATAGCTAAACCCCAAAAGACTTAAGATCACGGCTATATTCCTTCTTTTGTTGCTGATGAGGTATGGAGCATAACCTCATGGTTTGCAATGCGTGCATTAGCTGCTTTCTTAGTAAAGACACCCTGTTTACTGATTAGTTTCGTTCGAGCGAAAAACAGTACTAAGCCGAAAAATACACACATTACGTCAAAGCCGACCAGCGACCATTGACGTTGGCTTATGTTGTCCAGTAGGTTGCTGTTAGAGGTGGCGGCATTGAGAACGGGTATGGCAACTAAAGCTGTTGCCGAGAGCATCATCACTGCACGCCAGGCCGCCAAAGAGCGATTAAAGCAAGCTAATAGTGCTACGGTCACAAGCGCAATAAAGAAGATGTTGATTTCCGATTGTGCCCGTTCTGCAAGATTGGTTGGGAGTAATCTATTGGCATAGAAAAAACTGGCTGTAGCCAGTGGAAGGCCTGTGATGAATGTTAAGTTTAATCCTTCAACTAAACGTAACCCTAGGCTGGCTTTAGCGCCTTGCTTTAGCTGCTTCTGTTGTTTTTGACGAATTTTAACGGCCCAAAGTAAGGTTCCTGTTGTGATCATGGCGCAGCCCAAAATACCACAGATGAAGAATAGCGCTCGTAGTAGAGGCTCGGCAAATCGTCCTGTATGCAGGGCGATTAATGTATCGTGAGTATTTTGCGCACCAGAATTTGGTTCGATACCAGAGTTGAGTCGTTCGCCGTTGCTACCATCAAAGATAATCGCAGTCCTTCTATCAGTGACGGCTTCGCCTGTATCTCGATAAAAATTGATTTTGCTATTTTGATCGCTTGGGTTATTTATCACGACTTGCTTGATAGGATCCTGAGCCCAAATAGCTTTAACTTGTGGTAGCAATGCGCTAATTGAGACGGTTTGCGCCTCAATCCCAACAGGTTTCACTTGTACTCGGCTAGGACGTAACTCTTTGCTAAAAGATTTAAAGTCGCCATCGTATGCCGTCATCACTCCCCATGGCATATACATCATCATCAAGGTCACTAATCCGGTGTAGGTGATCATTAGATGATACGGCAGGGCAAGCACTGAGCTTACATTATGGGCATCTAGCCATGAACGACTGCCTTTGTTGCGCCTAAAGCTGAAGAAGTCCTTAAAAATACGTTTATGGATCACAATACCGCTAATGAGGGCTATCAGCATAAACATGGTGCAGAATCCGACTATCCAGCGAGCAATCTTAGCGGGCATGTAATGTAGGTCGAAATGCAGGCGATAGAAGAAGTGTCCGCCTTTTGACTCTCGCACATCGCTGATCAAGTCATTACCTTCAATTGGCGCGATATGTTCAATAAATTTACCACGACGTTGGCCCTCTTCTGGCTGTGTTTGCCAGCTGTAGCTCATATAGGGTTTACGGTCTGTCGGGAAGTTGATTCGCCAGTCACGTGCATCTGGCGCATGCTCTGTTAGATAGTTTTGAGCACGCTCAAGCTCATTGGCAACTTGGCTAGCGTCATATTGCTGGATGACATTTTTATGAAGTTCAGGCTTGCTCCATAGTGTTATTTCATAACGATAGTAACTTAATGTCCCTGCAAAAAAGACCAGCAGCAGTACCCAACAAACAAGCAAACCTACCCAAGTGTGCAGCCAAGTCATGCTGCGAAAAAATGTCTCTTTCATGGTTTAACCTATCAGCCGAATAAGCAGGTAAAAAAGGCCGCTAAGTAGAAGCAGATCGCTTAATGCGCGCCAGTGATTTTGCACACTAAATGCCCATATCCCAGCTGTTGCATAGACCGTAAACGATAGCATCATGGCCGTTAATACGTTGTCTATCGCCGAGAAAGGAAGAGTTATGGCAAGCAGACCTGATACTGTGGCGGCTAAAAGATAGCCAGCAAAAATTGCGGAAAATGCGCGAAAGCCTATCTTTAGCCTGTCCGAATCCAGTGTTTTAGGTAAGGTTAATTTTGTTGTTTGCACTTCTAGGTACACCTAATTTAACTTGTAAGTTTAAAAGCCGCTAAAAAGTTAACTGCATTCTACATTAAAAGGTGTAATTGAGAACCGTTTCCATTCGTGTTTAATGCTTGGGATTACAAACTGCGATATAGCTCTCAAATGTGTTGTTTATTCAAGGGCCTTAAGGGGGCGAGTATTGCTTAAACCAGAGCGATTTTTATCCTAACGGATATGACGATTTTTGCTTGTAAGTGTCTGATTAGAAGTAGACATCAAAATAAAATTAGTTTTATTTGAGTAAAGAGTGATAAAAATCAAGCTAAAGCAAATTTTTTTGTCTAAATTAGTAGAGGAACAACGAGATTAGATTGCTGTTTGCTAATGCATTGTATCCTGATGAATGCCACAATTAGCTTATGTTTTAACCATGGTTAAGTGATTGCTTGATTAAAACTATTAATATAACAAAATGTGTACTTCCCCTATACAGACTGGGCTACAGCGATTTTTAAGGATGATTTTCTCAAAATTTTGTATAAATTATTTTTAATAAAGCTTGTAATTTAAAGCGAAAGCCTCAAATGTATTAGATAAGAAGTCATTGTAAAAAGGAAACCCTATGAAAATAAATCTTTCTGGTCACCACGTTGAAGTTACTGACGTTGTAAGGCAGCATGTCCAAGAGAAGTTTTCGAAGATAGAGAGTCATTTTCCAACCCTGATCGCACTCGATATTATCATCTCGAAAGAGCATGGCGAATTCCAGGTTGAAATCAGAACCAATTATGAAGGAAGCCGTATTTCGGCGTCTGGTAATGATCCCGTTATGTATCCAGCGATTACCAACGCAGCCAAAAAACTCGATGCGGCACTAAAGCATCGTAAAGGTCAACTGAAGGCTGATCTACATTCTAAGCCTGTTGTGACGACACCTGAGATTGCACATGAGAAAGTTCAAGAGATGAACTTAGTCTAATCCCAAAATCTAAGATTTTTGTCACTCGACAATAGAGATAAAGCTCTCATTACCAAGCGGTAACGAGGGCTTTTTTTTAACTACCGATTTCTAGTTTCAACAATGTAGTAGTTCAATATCTGGAACCATTGCTAGTCGAAAAGGCACAGCTTGATGACTATGCCGCTTCTTGTTAGCGCGACGCTAATCGCTTTCCGCCTTTGAAAACTCAGTATGATTTTCTTTAGGCGGTGGAGTCCAGCTACGCTCCACTTTTGAGAAACTGCGATAGCGCTCATCTTTCATCGCTGCACTTAGCGTTTCTTCAAGTTGAATGAACATATCACGGTAATGGACTAGATACTTATCGTCTTCAGTAAACTGTTTCCATGCCTCATACAGGGTGTCTTTATGGGTGGTTTCCGTCTCATAAAAGGTTGCCCGCTGCTGCTCGGCCTTGAACGGATGTACACCTAATCTTATCAGCGCATGCTTACCTAGGTTGAGCGCCGAATGGAAGGTCTCACTCACCATAAAATCAGCTCCTGCGTTACGCAGGCGATAGAGGTGCCTTCGGTCAAAAGCACGAGCCATGATAATAATGTGAGGATAGGTATGTTTGATATATTCAACTAAGCCAACAGCGCGCTCAGGATCATCTATGGCGATGACTAACATCTTAGCCTGTTCAATGCCTGCGGTATGGAGCAAGTCGGGCTGGGTGGCGTCACCATAATAGCTCTTGGTGTTAATTTTCCTTAAGTTTTCGACTTGCTGAACTTCATGATCCAGTACTATGGTTTTCACACCATTGGTCACTAATAAACGATTAACTATCTGCCCAAAGCGGCCAACACCCGCAATAATCACGGTGCCTTTTTCATCAATATCATCGGGCTCGCGAGTATTCTCGTTTTTTTCATAGCGAGGCAGTATGACTTTATCGAATAGAATAAATAGCCCCGGTGTGAGGAACATAGAGATGGCCACAACCAGTGACAGCAACTGCGCGAGTTCATTGGTGATAACATGGTTTTGCACGGTATAGCTAAGTAGCACGAAGCCAAATTCACCGGCTTGCGCTAGGCTCAGGGCAAATAGCCAACGGTCGCTGCCCCTGATCTTAAAAATAAAGGCCAGCACTAACAGTACGGAAGCCTTTATTAATATCACGCCAGACGTCATAGCCATCACCGGGCCGATATGACTAAGGAGTACGTCAAAGTTTATGCCTGCGCCCACGGTGATAAAAAATAGCCCGAGTAATAGCCCCTTAAATGGTTCGATATTGGACTCAAGCTCGTGCCTAAACTCACTGTTAGCCAGCACAACGCCTGCAAGAAAGGTGCCTAGCGCGGGAGACAAACCCACAAGGCTCATGAGCGCGGCAATGCCGATAACGAGCATCAGTGCGGTTGCGGTAAAGATCTCTCTCAGTCCCGAACTGGCAACATAGCGAAATAGCGGACGACTTAAGTAGTGGCCGCCAACCACAACGCTGGCAATAGCCATTAATACAACAATACCGTATGCCCATCCCGGTAGCCCCGCTACTAACGACAGCTCATCGTGGTGCTCGGCGGCGCTTTGTGTAACGGACTGCGCCTTTTCGACTAACTCGGGTAAAGCTAGCAGCGGGATAAATGCCAGCATAGGAATGACGGCGATATCTTGAAACAGCAGTACTGAGAAAGCGTTTTTGCCACCTTCTGTTTTGGTAAGACTCTTTTCATTAAAGGTCTGCAGTACGATGGCGGTCGATGACAGCGAAAAAATCATTCCCACGGTTAGGGCGATACTCCAGCCATAGTTGAAACTCAGGGCTATCCCCATAACCACAAGCGTAGATAGACCCACCTGCAGGCCACCTAATCCGATCAGTTTATTGCGCATATTCCACAGCATTTTAGGCTCAAGCTCAAGGCCCACAAGGAATAGCATCATCACCACACCAAACTCGGCAAAATGTTGCAGTGTGTTGGTTTCAGCACCGACTAGGCCAATAATAGGGCCTATTACAACGCCTGCCATTAAGTAGCCCAGTACTGAGCCTAGGCCGAGTCTTTTGGCGATGGGTACAGCGATAACTGCGGCGCATAAATAGATAAAAGCTTGAATAAAATAAGCTGTCATTAGTGCTCCCTGATCAGTTGGTCTAGATGGCCATTGAGTTTTTCGAGCGATTGCGCGAACTCGATATCGAATCTGTCCTCACTGAGTGCCCTGAGTGTTCTAATCCATTTTTGAACATGAGTATCGACTCGGTTTTCCTCTGAGGCGGTTCGGGCGCAGAACAGTGCGAATGGGGCTAAGAAGTTCATGCCAGTTAAGTTGGCCATCTGCTCTAGAGGCCGCAGTAGTTCTCTTAGAGAAAAGTGGTTATAACCCTCCTCGCAGTATGCTGACTCACTCCCTCCTGCGCTAAGGGCGCACAGAAAGGTTTTTCCACATAGGGTTTTACCTTTAGCACCGTAGGCAAAGTTGTACTCTAAAACCAGATCTTGCCACTCTTTTAAAATCGCAGGTGTGGAGTACCAATACAGTGGAAACATAAAAACCACGATATCGTGGTCTCTGAGTCTTTGTTGTTCCCTGTCAATATTGATCCTAAAGGTGGGGTACTCACCATAGAGATCAACGGCGGTTACGTTTGGCTGCAACTGGGTCGTTTTAAATAGAGGAGTATTGATTTCGGATCGTTCTTGGGAGGGGTGTGCATACAGTACGAGAATTTTTTTTGCCACTTGTGCCATTTTTTACCCAGTTCTTTCATAATCGATTGCTATTAAATCTAGCATAGACAAGGAGATGCGCTAAGGGTTTTTAGGGGGAAACCTGCTGAGTGTTGCTGCTGAAAAAGAGTGTCAGCGCCAAATCGTCGTCGGCGTTGATCATTTATAATACTGTTTATGCATTATCTTTATTGAGATCAATAAGGTGCCAGAATGGAGTGACTATGAATTGTTTGATAATTGCTCGCTCTATTACCTATAAAGATATAAAGTAAAACAGTCAGATAGCAACAAAGTTCACATAAGTTGCAATGTTATCGAATTTCAATTGTTATCATAAATGGACGCAGATACACTACGCTGGATAAGGTGTATTTAAAATGTGTGTTATGAGTGAGGTATAACGATGCTAAATATTGACGATCCTGCTGCAACTGAAAAAATCCCGGCTATTTTTCGTTTAGGGTTTCGGCCTTTTTTCTTAGGCGGCGCGATTGTTGCTATGTTATTTGTACCCTTATGGTTACTGACTTGGTTTTATCCTCAATACAGTTTGTTTCAGACAGACTTTTGGGTAAAAGTGGTTCCCCTATGGTGGCATCCTCACGAGATGTTATTTGGTTTTGCGCTGGCAATCGTGTGTGGTTTCCTGCTCACGGCTGTTCAAACTTGGACTAATCAGCCGGGCATGAAAGGCTGGGCTTTAGCGCTCACGTTCGCTTGCTGGTTATTGGCGCGATTAGCCTTACTGCTACCCGTATCTATTCCATTGTGGCTTCCGGCGCTGCTGGATTCGCTGTTCTTGGGCCTTACCGCCATTAAGCTGTGGCGCAGCATCTATAAAGTGAAGCAGTGGCACAATATTGGCTTTCCTATCATGCTATTTGTGGCGATGCTGATAAATCTTTTAAGTTACTACGCCCTGAGTGAGCGGGATTTCTCTCTGAGTCAGCAGATCTGGCAATCCATGTTGTGGTGGTTAGGCCTGCTGATCACTATAGTCGGTGGACGTGTTATTCCCTTCTTTACCGCAATTCGCATAAAGGAGACCAAACCTGAGCCTATTGCACTGGTTGATAGAAGCTTAATCATTATTATGGTGGCCTTAGTTGTGCAGGCGATTACTCAGGTGATGCCTAAAGAGGTGGAGCAAGTGTTACTGTACCTTGCTGGTGGATTACACCTAGTGCGTTGGTCGCGTTGGCACCCCTTTAAGACACTCAAAGAGCCGATGCTTTGGTCTCTACAAATCTCATACTTACTATTGCCAATTACATTATTGGCGATGGCTTGGAGCATCGATGACACCATGGCCTATCGCCATCTGTTGCACCTGTTCGCCATTGGCTCGTTGGCCGGGATTTGTCTGTCAATGATTTCCAGAGTCTCCCTAGGCCACACCAGTCGTAACATCTACGAAGGCCCTAATATGGTGTTAGCCTTTCTCTGTTTGCCTATCGCTGCAATATTACGTGCTGTGATGCCGATTGTCGCACCAGAGCATTACCAGCTATGGCTATGGCTCTCGGGCGGCTTTTGGTCGTTAGCTTTTGCTATGTTTGTATTCAATTACGCCTCGATCCTCTCTAAACCGCGTATTGATGGTCGACCCGGATAATTTTTATTATTAAAAGAAAACGGCTTAATAATAAACTTAATAAAAAACAGTTAAGAACAAAGCAGATAAGGTTGATAGAAAAACAAATGACAGTAAAAAATCTGATAAAAATCGCCGGGTCGATATCTTTAGCCTTGCTAATGCCGATAACCAGTGTACAGGCAGAAGAAAACGCCAATGCACAGACGGCAGGCGCCAAAGCGCAACAGCAAATAGATAAAGCGCTACGGGCTAAGTTTCCTGTGCAGTATGAAAGTTGGCAGGAGACCTCTGAGCAAACCGAGCGTGAAGATATGCTCGCCAGTTACCCTGCGGCCATTATTTTATGGGCGGGCTCCTCATTTGCAAAAGAGTACAACAGCCCCCGTGGCCACCATTTTGCGGTGGCGGATGTGACCCACACGCTACGTACCGGCGTGCCGCCAGCTGCGGGAGAAAAGGGGTTGTCGGCTAGCTGCTGGACCTGCAAAACACCCGATGCTCCAAGGTTAATGAAAGAGCTAGGTATTGAAGGTTTTTCTGCCAAAAACTTTACTGATGTTGGGACTGAAGTTAATAGCGTGGTGTACTGCACCGATTGTCATGTGGATGGCAAGGCTGAGTTGGCGCTGCCGCGCCCCCATGCCCAAGATGCGATGGCCAAGGTGCATCTACCGTTCGATAAGCAAGATGCCAATATGCAAGGGGCACAGGTTTGTGGTCAGTGTCATGTGACTTACTATTTTCAACCTGAGCGCAGTGACAAGGTCAATATCCCATGGATCTTTGGTAACAATGTCGACGATATCGAGAAGTATTACGATACCCGCCGTTTCTATGAGTGGATCCATCCCATCTCGAAAACACCGATCCTAAAGGCGCGTCATCCTGAGTTTGAACATTGGGTGAGAAGTGAACATGCCGAGGCGGGAGTGACTTGTATTACCTGTCATATGCCCGAAGAGACAGACAAACAAGGTAATACCTTTACCAGTCATAAGGTGAGTAAAGCGCTGGATCATTTCGATTCGGTTTGCCAAAACTGCCATAAGAGTGAAAAAACCATCATCAAGTCTCTTGAAAACAGTAAGGCGGCAATTGATGCCAAGGCTCGAGAAGTCGAAGGCTTGTTAGTTAAAGCTCATTATGAGGCCGCAGCGGCGTGGGAGGCGGGTGCAACGTGGCCATTGATGAATGATGCGATTATGGCTATTCGTCACTCACAGTGGCGCTGGGACTTTGCCATGGCGTCTCATGGTTTATATGCCCACAACCCTAAAGAAGGGAACGCGCTGCTCGATATGTCGATTAAACAGGTTAACTATGCTCGAGAGTCGCTAGCTGAAATCTTGAAGATGTTCGCTGTGACTAAGGTTGATTACCCTGACATTAGCAGCAAAGAGTCGGCCCAAGCCGCTGTCGGAATTAAACTTGATAAGCTAACTCAAGAGAAGCAGCAGTTTATTAAGCAAGAGGTCGATAAAAACTGGTCTGAAGTGACACGTTACGGTTACTAATCGCTTGGCTAACATGACTTAAGTTAGTGACTCGCTTTAAAGGCTCAAAGGTTCTCCTTTGAGCCTTTTTTTATCATCCCCATTCCTAGATGACAGGGATCTATTAAAGCTGATAATCTGGTTAAATTTGTACAGAGTAGAGGTGCAGTTAAAATAACTGCAGCTAACGATAAGGACATGGTATGCGTAATATGTTGGTTTTCAAGTTATCCCTCTGCTTTTTAAGTCTCTTTTTTTCAACGGCTAGCTTTGCTCTAGATAATTTGAGCGAAGCACAGCTTAAGCAGAAAGGGCTGGAGTTTGTTGCGGCGAAGAATGCGAGGCAGAGGCTCGATAGCGGGGTTGAGGATATCGACCATTACCTCAGCTTGTTATCAGAGAGTTTTATCGATGAGTATGTCCATTATAAGGTGACTTTTTCTGCCGATAAAACCAAGTTACGCGCCCGCTTGATTGAGAAAATGAAACAGCAAACCCTAGAGAATCAAGTGCAGATCCAGCAGATGATAGTCGGGCCTAACGTCGTGGTACTAAAGCTGCGAGAAAAAGGCAAAATTAAACCCACAGGTCAGAGCCAGTCGCTGGATATCGACCGCCTCAGTGTGATTAGCTTAGAGTTTGATAAGCAAGGGCGTATCAGTCATATTCGTCGTCATGGTGAGACGCTGTGATTTTGGTTTATTTACCCGTTACTTATTTCATGGCAAGGCGCTAACTTGAGCTCGGCTAACATAAATCCTGCTAGCTTAGACCCTGCTAACTTAGGATCTGGTAACTACACCACAATTGCGGCTTGGTCTCTGGCGATTGCTAGAGCATTAAGTGTTAGCAATATCGAGCCTAAGGCGCTATTTCATCGAGTCGGGTTAGATCTTGATGCATTGGAAGCGCAGCCCTACGAGCGAGTCGAAATAGATAAAATGACTCGGCTCTGGCGAGCGGCTGAGCAGGCGTCAACATCGGATGCCTTTGGTCTAACCGTTGGCCAATATGCGTTCCCCATGCATTTTCACTCTTTGGGGAAACTTATGATGAGTACTGACTCATTAGCGCAAGCCTTCGAAGCACTCCCCGATTATTCCGCACTGGTGAGTAACAGTGGCCAGATCCGCTTGCAACGTACACCACAGTGGCTTGGGTTTACCATTAGTCCTCTAAAAGGGGTAGAGATTAGCGAGTTAGCTATCGATGCGTTTTTTAGCAGCTTGATGCAGCAGGGTAAGCAGATGGTAGGTCATCGTCACTTTGTGCGCAGAGTTGAATTAATGCGTAGTGCGCCTAAATCAAATCAAGCATGGCAAGACTGTTTCGGTTGCCCTGTGGTGATGAATGCCACTGATAATTGTATGTGGATGGACAGAAGTATTCTGGAGCAGACGGCGCTGACCAAGGACTCTCAATTGGCTGAGTCTAATGAACTGGCTGTACGTCAATATCTGCATGATATGCAGGCATTGAGTTGGCGACAGAAAATTAGCCAAGGGATCCATGCTACCTTGCTTAACCAAGAGCCTACGGCGGCGAAAATCGCCCAGATGTACAATATTAGCGAACGTAGTTTAGGTCGCTACCTACAACTTGAAGGAACAGGTTTTAGAGAGTTACTTAAACTTAAGCGCCAAGAGTTAGCGCTGCATTATCTCATTAACACCGATATGCCCATTAGCTTACTGTCCGACACTTTAGGCTATAGTAACGTGAGTAATTTCACCCGCTCTTTCCGATCTTGGCAGGGAAGCAGTCCTTCACTGTACCGTGAAAAGCATCGTGAACAGTAAACTCGCAAAGAGCCCAAGAGTTCAGCTAAGTTTTCGCTCTATTGCCTATTGCTTAATTCAGCTATTGAGATTTGCCTAAGGTTTCGGATGATAGTTGGCGAAAAATGATAACCACAATGTTGCGTTAATGTAATAGCTTGTCCGTATGGATTAACCATCGGATCAGGTCATATGCTAACAATAACGATAAAACAGGCTTTGCAACCCTATCTGCTTGCGGGATTAACGACGCTTTTACTGGTTGGCTGCCAACCAGAATTTAAGGCGTCAGCTAATTATGATGACAAGCCTGATAGCGCAGGTTTCACTGCCGCGAGCTCCCACACCATAGAAGCTAATCAACGGCTATTATCTCTGCTTCCTTTCGATAATGTTGAGGACTTTGACGATGCTAATCGCGGCTTTATCGCGAGAATGCCAGATCTAAGTGTGTTCGATGCGAGCGGCAGCATTGTCTGGGATAGAAGCGCTTATGATTTTATTGAGGGAGAAGCGCCGGCCAGTGTTAACCCAAGCCTTTGGCGCCAAGCGAGCCTTAATAATATTGACGGCTTATTTGAAGTGACAAAGGACGTCTATCAACTGCGAGGCTTTGATTTAGCCAATATGACGGTGATAGAGGGAGAGAAGGGCTGGATTATTGTCGACCCGTTAACCACAGCAGAAACGGCAAAAGTCGCCTTTGATTTTCTCAATAAGAGATTAAGGAAAAGGCCGATTTCTGCGATTATATTCACCCACAGTCATATGGACCACTTTGGCGGCGCACTCGGTTTGTTGGCTGAGGGAGAGGCCTTTACTGAGGAAGTCGATATCATCGCCCCAGCAGGCTTTATGCATGAGGCGACCAGCGAGAATGTCATTGCAGGTACCGCCATGAGTCGCCGCGCCATGTATATGTATGGTAAGCAGCTACCGCGTTCGGAGCGGGGGCATATCGATTCTGGCCTAGGTAAAGAACCTGCATTTGGCCAATTTGGGATCTTGAATCCTAACTTAATAGTAGAGCAAGATGCCTCTATGACGATAGATGGCGTACCGTTCGAGTTCCATATTGTTTCAGGCTCAGAAGCGCCAGCAGAATTTACTTTCTATCTGCCTGAGCAGCAAGCTTATTGCGGCGCCGAGTTAGTCTCGAAGAATATGCATAATCTCTATACCTTGCGAGGCGCTAAGGTGAGAGATGCCTTAACTTTGAGTCGGGCTATTGATGAGGCGCTAATGGCCCAGCGAGATACCAAGGTGTATTTTGGTAGCCACCATTGGCCCATTTGGGGCCAAGAGAGAGTCAATGAGTTCTTGGAGAAGCAGCGTGATACTTATAAATATATCCACGATCAAGCTGTACGTATGCTCAATGCAGGACTGACGCCGGAAGAGATTGCCGAGCAGATCCAGATGCCACCTGCGCTATCTAACACATTTGTATCGCGCGGCTATTACGGCACGGCCAAGCACAATGCCAAGGCAGTGTATCAAGCCTATCTAGGTTGGTATGACGCCAACCCAGTTAACTTAGATCCGCTGCCAGCGACCAAAACCGCCATTAAGTATGTTGAACTGATGGGGGGAGCAGATAAGGTTATGGCGGCAACGCAAGTGGCCGTGGACTCTGGAGAGTACCGTTGGGCCGCAGAGCTGATTAATCATCTGGTGGTTAGTGACGATGATAACGATAGGGCAAAAGCCTTGTTGGCGCTGGTTTATGATCAGTTAGGCTATCAAGCAGAATCGGCACCGTGGCGAGATGTATATCTAACTGCTGCCTATGAGCTGCGACATGGCAGCCCTGAAAAGGGGATTGAACTGGCCTCGATGAAGCAGATTTTACTGCAATCTCCTCTCGATAACTTTATGCAGTCGATGGCAACGAGGGTGATCGGTCCAGAGGTTTTTGGTGAGGAGTTTGTGTTTAATATTAACTTTATCGATCTCGATAAAAACTACCTGTTAAGCCTTAAAAATGCCGTGTTACATCACAAGCTTGCGCCTAAGTCCGCGAGTGCTAACGCAACACTTAACATCAGCCATGAGCTGTTTGTCGACCTAATCATAGGCAACGCTGGCGTAAAAGAGGTGCTATTTTCAGATGAGTTAACCATCGAGGGCAGTAAGCTTGATTTAGTCAGCTTTTTCTCATCGTTAGATAAACCCAAAGGTGTGTTTAATATTGTGACTCCTTAGCAAGAGCTTAGCGAGTAATGAGTCAGTTCACATGTCGCTACTTCTGTGGGACGCTATAAAGCCATCCATGGCCGCTCTGCGGTTTCATCCCTGAAACCGAAGCCCACAGCTGCAGCGACATCTGATTATTCATCTCACCAGTTAATTCGCTCCGACCCCTTTGCTGTTGCATCCACCATGACGCCCCGACGAAGTTACATGCATTAGATACGAGCCTCATACTTAATTGAAATAGTCTAACGCTTCCGATGGGGCATCCTGCCCCGCGAAAGCTATGCCCACATCCGTGTGGGCATTACGACTATTTCTTCAACATACTTCGGCAACTTCGATGGGGAGAGGGTGTTTTCTGCAGGCCTAAATGCGCTACTAGGGTTTTGAGTTATGACTAAAGCCCTAACTCGTTTTTGGACATTTTCAATTTAGAAATCGAACCACCACGGCTAAATAAATGCACCAATTATCCAGTGTAGATGCGGCCGTGACCGTCCATGACATGGACGTCATGGTCGAGCTTCCAAGGACGGACTTGCTGCGTGTCACAGCAGTATCTGCACATACCCCGCTGGAGGCGATTAGGTACACCTTTACTCAAAGGTAAACACACTTTGGGGCATTTTCAAGTTAGAAACCAAACCTCTCAGCCGAATGAGTACACCAATTATCAAGTGTAGATACGGCTGAAGCCGTCGAACACATGGATGTTTTCGTTGAGCCTACATGGACGTACTCGAGGCGTGCTTCAGCAGTGTCTGCACATACTCCGCTGCAGGCGATTGATAGCTATGAAGCTACAAGTTCAAATGCGCTACTTTGTAACACCAATCCCAAAATAAATGTAATCAGCCCTCATTCCAAGGATGGACTTGCAGCGTGTCACGGCAGTATCTGCACATGTGCCCGCTGCAGGCGATTAATAACTCTAGAGCATCGATTTAATACTCACAACCATAGAACACCTAGTAAAAACAAAAATCCAATTAGCTTATTTCGAAGCTAAAAAAACCACCTTGCGGTGGCTTTTTAGTGACAGTCTATAACTGATTACTGAGCAGCTATCAAACTGCTATCGATTAGCTAACGACTAGTTAGCGATCTTTAAATCTGGCTTGTCGCTAATTAAGTTCATATCAAAATCAAACTCATCGACACGAATCGCACGTTCACGTTTAAGATTATAATCTTGTAGCTGCTTGTGCTCATCGCCAGTAATCACCTTAGCTTCGAGCGCCGCATCTAAGGTCAGCGAGAATTTAACCCCAGCCTTAAAGGTTCGTGCCCTAAGGGCCTTCTTAACCTTAGCAAGTAGTGGTAAACATGCCATTTTTGCAAGATAAGCTTGCTCGTTGATATCGTTACCATCACCAGCCACAGGCTTAATAAGGTGAGTCAGGTTCTTCTTAAACTCAGTATTGAGCTGAGCTTGCTTAGCGAGCTCACGAACAAGATCATCATTGACTTTTGGCATCTTAGCCGAGTAAGTGACGGTGATTAAACGCATAAACTTGCGTGTTGCCGATGATGGGAAGTTATCTAAGAACTCCAACAGGGCTTTCTCTGCCTGGCATAGTGACCAGCGCGTGGCGTAGTGGAAGTAAGGCGCCGCTTCTTTTCGCTGCTCTGCGCTAAGTTTCTTTTCGTAGTAACGGATAGAGGCCATTGCCGCATACAGGTAACTCATCACATCACCTAGGCGCGCTGAAAGCATTTCTGCTTGCTTGAGTTTACCGCCAAGCACTAATAGTGAGAAATCAGCATAGACTGCAAGCTTTGAGGCAAGCTTATTCACCGATTGCTCGTAAGGTTTAACCTCTGCAAGATTAGAGCTGGCAGCGGCGGTAAAAGGCAGTAGCCCTAGCTTAAATCCACGTAAACTATTACCCACGCTGTAGCCGATCGTTTTACTTAAGATACTGTTAAACTTTTTATCGGCACCCTTATCGTTTGAGTGGATGGTCTCGACCATACTCTGCAAGTGTGGGTGACAACGCATCACACCTTGGCCAAAAATCATCAGGTTACGAGTCAGAATATTTGCACCTTCAACCGTGATGGCAATGGGCTGCGCCACATAAGCAGAGGCCAAGGTATTTTGAGGACCACACTGAATCGCCTTACCTGCTTGAATATCCATCGCCGATTCTAGGATGTTACGACCAAGCTCGGTCATATGGTATTTAGCGATAGCGGTAACCACCGATGGCTTTAAACCGAGACCTAAGCCTTCTGTGGTCAGTACGCGCATCGCTTCTTGTAGGTAAGTTTTACCAGCGATATCGGCGAGTTTTTCTTGAATACCTTCAAACTTACCAATCGACAAACCAAACTGCTCTCGTACAGCGGCATACTCAGCCGAAGACTTGAAAGAGGCCTGACTGACCGATGCACCAAGGGCGGGTAGTGAGATCCCTCGTCCAGCCCCCAGACAGGCAACGAGCATAGACCAGCCGCGACCGATATTCTTCTGTCCGCCAATAATGAAGTCCATAGGGATAAACACATTTTCACCACGGGTCGTACCGTTGTAGAAGCGAATGCCCATTGGATCATGACGATTACCTAGCTGAACACCTTGATGCGATCTTGGAATGAGCGCACAGGTGATCCCTAAGTCTTCTTTGCCACCGAGTAGACCGTTCGGATCTTCGACTTTAAATGCGAGGCCCAATACTGTCGCAATAGAAGATAGCGTGATGTAACGCTTATCCCAAGTCACATTCATACCCAGTACCTGCTCACCTTGGTATTCACCCATAGTGACGATACCGATATCTGGAATGCTACCTGCATCTGAACCGGCCTCGGGGCTTGTGAGTGCAAAACAGGGGATCTCACGACCGTTAGCCAGACGTGGTAGCCAGTAATCTTGCTGCTCAGAGGTGCCGTAGTGCATCAGTAGCTCACCTGGGCCGAGTGAGTTAGGTACCATGACCGTTACCGCAACAGCGGAGCTTTTAGCGGCGATGGTTGCCACAATGGTGGAGTTAGCATAAGGGCTAAACTCGAGGCCACCGAAAGATTTCGGGATAATAAGAGAGAAAAATTTGTTCTCTTTTAAGAAGTTAAGAATGTTATCTGGTAGGTGCTTATTTTGCTGAATTTCAAAGTCATCCACCATATCAAGTAAGGTGGCAACAGGGCCATCGAGGAAGGCTTGCTCATCGTTTGATAGTGTTGCAACTGGGATCTCGCGAAGGGCGGCAAAGTCAGGAACGCCTTGATAAATCGAACCTTCTAACCACACATCTCCGGCATCGAGTGCTTCTTGCTCTGTGGTTGATATGGTTGGCAATATTTTTCTAAATTGTGTTCTTATGCTCATATTATATGCTCGTCCGACCAGAAGTATGGTTCACATTACGTCACAAAATGAGCTGTAGATCAAACTTTCAAACAACAAATTTAAACGCTTGTTTGGATTTTTATTGAGGTTTTGTTCGGTTTTGGTTGTTTACGGTAAAAATTTCATAAGCTTACGGCTGTACGCTCGAATGAAATTATTTTTTAGTGATATGACTTTATTGCAATGGTGATAATGACTTAATTGAGGCAGCAATAGAGATGGTAGATGGCTTGTTATACTGAGTTGGTATTAGAGGAGCTTAATCATGGAAACGGCAAAAATAAAACAAGGGCGATATCGCCCTTGTTTATGTTTGGTTTAAGTACGCCTGTTATTAGGTTCTAGGTCTAGGTATTAGGCCTATTAACCTCGTTTATGTACTCGAGCCTCGCCCTGAACTCGCTTGTACATCTTGCTTAAGTTTTTATCTTTTGCTCGTTTCTCGGCAATACTGGCGCCGTTTAACGCCTGCTCCCGCATCAGCTTTTGAAAGCTTTGTAAGCGTCGCTCGGTTAGTTGGCCATTTTCAATTGCCGCCTGAACAGCGCAGCCGGGCTCATTCTCATGCTGACAGTCGATAAAACGGCATTGCTGCGCGTATTCAACAAGATCGGCAAAGGTTTCATTTAAGCCCTCTTCGCAATCGGCCAGTTGTAGCTCGCGCATACCGGGAGTGTCGAGCAATAGCCCGCCGCTGCGAGTCAAATGCAGTGAACGGCTCGTGGTGGTATGTCGTCCCTTACTATCGTCTTGGCGTATTGCCGATGTTAACTGACTGCTGTCGCCTAATAGTGCGTTAACTAGGGTGGACTTACCCACACCAGAAGAACCGATAAAAGCCACGGTTTTACCGTCAACGCAATAACTCGAGAGTGCCCGAGTGCTTTGCTCATCTAGACCGTTAACGGTTTCGATTAATAGACTCGAATCTAACTCTCTGAGCGCTTCTATATAGGGCGTAAGATCATCACATAAATCGACTTTTGTCAGCACGATTACCGGAGTGACTTTCGCTTCGTGAACCAATGCCAAGTAGCGCTCGATGCGGTTAATATTAAAGTCATCATTGAGTGACGATACGATAAATACCCAATCAAGATTAGCAGCGATAAGTTGCTGCTCGACCTTAGAGCCCGCCGCCTTTCGACTAAACAATGTACTGCGTTCCAGTACTGAGACAAAATGCTGCTGACTGTCTAACAGTAACCAGTCACCGACCGTCATATCTGGCATGTTTTGATGGATTTCCAGTGTCGACTCTCCGTTTTCAGTGAGTAATTGATACTGGCTACGGTGATGAGCACTAACCCTTGCTATAGTCGCGTACTCTTGAGTTTCAATAAGAAGCTGTTGCTGAAAAAACGGATTCCAGCCAAGTTGCTTTAAGCTATAAAAAGAGCCACTGTCTAGCGGCGTAGGCACGCTTGGAGCGTTTTCTACACTGGTAACCGAACTCGTAGCCGAACAGAACGGTGATGACGTATTAGCTGAAGAAGCCGTACGTGAAAATGTACTGGATTTTAGGTGGTTAAAACGGTTTGATTTTGTCATATAAACCCCAGCGCAAAGCGCCTGAATATTAATTCTGGGGGACTCTTGATAGATAAGACCCCGGTAAAGTGTTTGTCACTACCGGGCAAAGCGCTTTATTGCTACCAAGGTTTAAAAGGCGTAATAGAGATTACCGCTCATTTTAAATCAGAGGCTTACGCTAAACATACTCCTGCGGCTAGCAAGAGGTATGAGGTTAAAGTGCTACAGTTGCCCAGTAAGGGGTTACAACAATCATCAAATTCTCCATTAATATTTAAGTTATTGAATTATCGATAGTCGCGCGATTATGTCTAACACTTGAGTGCCGTTGGACTTGCGCTATGCGTTAACGGGTAATTTAGCAACTCCTTAGTCACAAGGCCACTTTTGCATTTTAAATCGTCATAGAACTGTGGCTGCTTTCACATTTCAATGTGGTTAGCATTTTATGGCTAATATTTTATGATTAGTATTTTAATGAAATAACCACACTATGAAAGTGTGGTTATATAGCTAAAAATTTATAGAGTCATACAGATAGACTTAAGCTACATAGCTCATCCATTCGGCAATCTCTTTAGGGTTGCCGTAGGTTTTCAACCAGCGAATGAAACTTTGAGGGCAGCGTGTATGTAAGTTAAGTTGGCACCAAGCATCTAATGAAGCTTGGGTATTATATCCATCGATGTATGCATTATAGGCCTTGTCGGCATGGCGCCAAAACCCATGGTCAATCCGTCCCCGCTCAGCCAGAAAAGGATGATCCCCTTTGGGCTGAATTTGTTTGCAAACATCGGTGCTTAAGTCGGTCAAAATTCGCTGTAACACATCTGCGCCGATTTCATTGATCTCCAGCTCATCGATGCGAGCGATATCTGCACCCACGATCAAGCTCACTCGTTCAACCAAGTAGTCTGTATTGAGGTTAACTGCCATTTCATAGGCAAAAACATCCAGTCTTGCAAAGATGCGGTCTCTAAACTCTTCTTTAGTAAACGTCTTATTTTTTAGTGCCTTATTGTAGCTTCGGCTATTTGGGTGCTTGCTAGTTAGCTCTTTTTGCAATAACGGATATTCGCTTAAGTTTTCTTTAGGCAGCAGTGAAAGAAGGTGAATCAGGTCCGGTGTATTGACCATTAAGGTACCAAGTTCAGCTTGTGCCTTTTGTGAAAGTTTAACTTCCATGTGGGATCCATTTGGGGCTAATCGGTGGATCTATATTACCTATTTCAGACTAATTTCCAAGGACTACTAAGCAATACTAAGAGCTGAGTAGTTTTCTAGTAATCGATAGCTTGGCACATTGCGGTTATCAAATTAAATGGAGACTGATTGTGAAAAGAAAATTATCGATAATGATGCTCATTGCTCTGGTGAGCGGCTGCTCAATAGGACATGCATATAAGGCGGCAAAAGCGATGGCAAATTATGAGGTGATGGGCACCGCTGCGCCAGAATTTTCCTTCGAAGAGATGCGCATGACGTTTCCTAAGCCGAGATCGGCGGATAGGACAAAGCTTCTGACTTGCTTCACCACTACGGGTCTATTTGCCGATACCAGCGAGAACTCTGCAAGAAAGGTGGCTAACGCGTATCTAAAAACCAAGTTACCTCACAGGATCACCACTTCTTCAGAGTTCTTTGACCATAATGGCCATGTTTGTTTTGAGTTTGAAACCGTGATTAACCACTAACCATTAGCCGTAGTCGGAGTGATTATGAAAACATTACTTATCAATACACTCGTTGGTGTGTTTATTTTAGCCCAAGCTATTCCCACTCAAGCCGTTGAGTTTAAGCCTGTTGATACAAGATTTGTAACACAAGCTACAGCCTTTGCTGTGACTCAGGATAATTGGGATCAAGCCGCTAATGCCGCGGTGACATTTCCCCATGCATATCGATTCACACCTTATATGCATATCACGCCTTTAAAGCTACGTACAGCAGAGCCATGGAAGTCGACACCGATTGAATTATTGTCGCTAAAAGCAAACGATCTGGACGGTGAGCATAGCCTAGAGGTTTTACTCAGAGACCGATTAAAGAATCACTCTATGGTGGTGTTAAATCGAGGCAAGTTAGTACATCAACATTTCTTCAATGGTTACGACTCAAATCAAACACACCTTCAGATGTCAGTGACAAAGTCATTTACCGCAATCTTAGCGGCAATATCGGTTGCAGAGAGAAAGCTTGATATGAGCCGGCCGATAGTGAGTTACCTACCTGAGCTTATCGATAGTGGCTTTGAAGATGCGACGGTGCAAGAGGTTGCCGATATGCGCTCGGGAATTGGGGTTAAATTTACTCAAGGTAAACTTTGGGATGATCGCATGACCGAAGCGCAGGACTGGAATGGCGATAGTAAATATCCAAATATGCGCCACATTATGGATTATGCCAAGACCTTAGATAATCATCGCCCGATAGGCAAAGTTTATGATTATTTGGATATCAATACTGAACTGCTGGGTAAGGTCGTTGAAAAGGTGCAGGGTAAGCCATTAGCCGAGGTTTTTGCTGAAAAATTATGGCATAGAATCGATGTGGAAAATCCAGTACGTTGGATGGCCAATCGAAATGGTGAAGTGGTGGCATCTGGTGGGTTAAATATCACGACTCGAGATCTAGCCAGAGTTGGGCAAGTGATTCTCAACGGCGGTAAGAACTTTGCGGGTGAGCAGGTGATCCCTATAGCGTTTATTGAGTCACTGATGCAAGGCAACAACAAGGTCCGTCACGCATGGTTACAGGGCAAGGAGTCCAAGCTTGCTAAAGGCTGGTATCAAGATCAGTTTAGAGTGCTGCATATTACTAATGGTAAAGGAAAAACCTATAAGTTCTTGGCAATGGTCGGCATTCATGGACAAATTCTGGCAATGGACTTAGAGAGCCAAACCGTGATTGCGATGAACTCGGGCTTTGGTGATATGGAGCCGCCAAGAATGGCCTTGATGATCTTTAAGCAGATCATTCCAGCGATTCTAGATGCCATGTCAGTCACAGGGGGTGATTAGAGTAGGTATGAGTCTTACAGGCATAAGTTAACTAGATAGGTGTTTCATGGACTCTCTAGCCAAGGATGGCCCCCTATATTTTTGTGAGTCCTGCTGTTATTTGGTTTCTCACTCTTGACTCTGCTGAGATGCGCAAGCTGCTATTAATTAGCGGCTTTTTTGGATCTGAAACGAATGTGGTTGCCACGGCTCGGTAATAAATAAACCGTGAGCTTTTGCTTGTTAAGCGGTTTCTAGCCTGTTTGATGATATGAGCACTGTGTGCGAGCTATAAAACTACAAAATTGTAACGACTAAAACGTTATTCCTAACTCCTAATTCCGACTATTAAGTCCAAAGCCTCACGCCTCAAAGCTCAACTTGTTCTCGATGTGTAAAGTCAGTGGGTTAATACTTGTGTGAATAACGGCATGAAATTGTACCCCTCTTATTATCCCTGATTTTGTATGCCTAGATTTTTCACGTCTTAGGAGTTTGTATTAACCGTTGCAGCGGTATTTTCCGGCTTTTTAACTGATGCACTCTAATTTATGTGCGTTAACTTATGCTCTCAAAAGCAGCTTTCTATCGTGCCACTCTTTGGCCAATTTAGATTTCTAGTTTTTACCAGTTTTCTTAGTGATGTTTGGTAAATCATCATTCTTTACCATGTGCTCATCTTAACGACATCGGTGATTACGAACGCAGTTATCACAGGTTTGTTAAGTGACCTTAAAGTCAGTTTGACCAAGAGAACGTCATCAATTTCAACTGACATTAATCGCCACTGACAACGGATGAGGTGGTAACTCAGGCAAGAAGCCTTAGTTTATTTACATAGAGAGAATGAATCATGAAAAAAGTTTTACTAACAAGCGTGTTATCTTCGGTTTTAGCTGTTTCTGCAATGGCCGTTTCACACACAGCAAGTGCTAGCGATTTTACTATCAACCCAATGGTTGGTGCCTCAAAAAACAAGGCTATGGGCACTAATGTGGCTGCGGGTCTAGAGGCCGGTTATAAAGATTTTATCCTAGGTTATACCTATACCAGTGAAACAGATAAGCGCAGCAATACAGAGAGTTTTGGATTTGATGACGGAGATACTGCCCCTGATTGGCGTAGCTTTGATGCATCTTTATACACCACAGAAAAATATAAAGCGCATACTTTATATGTCGGTTATCAGTTTGCTGTAGGCCCTGGCCACCTAGCCGTTAAAGCGGGTGCCGATTTTTCCAAATATAGCGCTAACGCAGGGTTTGATGTTATTGAATACAACCAAGGTGGAACTTTAAATAAAGCTGGTATGGGATTAGAAGCCAAAAGCAATACAGTAGTCAGCCCAATGGTGGGAGTGGGCTATTACTTGGATAATGGGCTTAACTTTAATGTGCATTACACCTTCCAAAATGGCGCAAGAGATATGAAGTACTCGGCAAGCGGTTATAACAATAGTAAGCCAGAGGCTGTCTCCTTAGGGCGAGCAAAGAATGACTTAGAAAATAAAGATTTTGGTACTTGGATGTTTACAGTCGGTTACCGCTTCTAATTGCATTTTTAAATATGACATTGTAAGGGCGCCTAAGGGCGCTCTTTTGCTTAATTGGAGTTTACAGATGAACAAGCATCTCGGTGTAGCGGCTGTTTTAGTCGTGCTATTAATTTTGATTTTTGGCTGCAGTCAGCGAAGCGCCAATTCTAAGGCAAGTATGTCCAACCCCGCATCTGACTATTGTGTGTCACTTGGTGGTGAGTTAGCCATAAAGAAAGGCAAAGACGGGCAGATAGGAGTCTGTAAGTTACCTGATGGGCAGATTATGGAGGAGTGGTTACTGTATCGCCGCGATCATAACTATGATGTTGTGAGGCATGAGTAAGGATTTTAATTGAAGCAGACTGATGCTAAAAAAACTGCGATGGTCCAGAGATCCCATCGCAGCAAAAGCTGATTTAAGGTGCATTTAGTGTTTCCACTGAGGCTGTGTTTACCTCAGGTTAAAAGTAAACTCATCGCTAATTCATGGTTAGTACCTGAGTGCTTGAGTCTTGTATATATTGCCATTCAGAATACTGCGGAGCTTGGCCCTCATAGAACCAAATAACGGCAATGAGCTGGCTTTCATGATTGGCTACTTTGACCTCTTTGCTGAGTTTACCTTGAGTTAGTGGCCCTCTAAAAAGACAGGAATCAAAGTTAACCGAGTAGCCATCACCTTGCGCTTGGTAATCATCACACAGTGAAAAGTAACCTCTTTGAATGCTGTCTTTATCGACATCTATCGTCAACATATAAGCTGACTCAAGCTTGTTATCGGCATCAACCACCAGATCGTCCAGTGAGGTTGGGTCCGGAGCGGGATCTTCGGTTGTGGTAGTCGTGGTTGTCGTTGTCGTTGTCGTTGTTGTTTCAACTGGAACCGGAGTCTCGGGAGCGGCGTCATCGCCCCCTCCGCCACAAGCTGTGATAAGCAGCGCGCAACATACCATCAAGCCATATGGGATATTGATGATTTTCTCGAATCGGATTTTCATGGCATGCTCCATTAGTCGTTAAAGGTTAATGATTCAGTGGCATTTTCATACCAAGTTGGGTTGGTAGCACCGCTACTATCTGCTGCAAAATCGACGAACTCGCTATAAGCATCGTCCAGACGAACTTTCTCCTTCGGGTGCTTCCAAGTTACTGGGATCTCGATAGCCCAAGCCATGCCGTTTTCATCTTGGAAGTATTGAGAAGCGCTAGGGGTCGATGCATCATCTCGGGCACCAAAGTAGTTAGTCGAGAACTTGTCTGTAGGAGCCTGATTCTTCAGGTGGATCTCTAATTGACGACCAGGATTGGCACCGACGACATTTTTCGCAGCCAGACCATGATCGGTATTGGGCGTGGCAAAGATAAATGGATCATAGGGAAATGCAGGTACAAGGTTCTCATCCACTGGGCTTTCAAAGGGGATCTCGAATGACCAAGTGGTTCTGTAGGCGGTCTCACAACCCGTTTCGGTTCTAAGGTACTGGCAACCTTGCTCTAGTGTGACGTACTGTTTTAGATCTTGGGTGAAGACAAATACCGCATTAGACTGTCCTGTTTCGAGGGGGGAGTCCATTTGTTCAATGCCATCTATCGACCAGCTGATGACAGATTCTTTTATTTTGCTGCGTTCGACACCGGGTAGGTGAACGGCAAAACCATTATGGTAGGCGGCTCCCATCGCGGCCAGTTGGGCCTCAAAGCCGATGCGTCTTACTTGATTGTTTTTGACATATTCGATAAGACGTAGCTGAATCACCACATCATTCATATCGAAATCCCCCTGATCTGGATAGAGATCCTCATAGGCAAGGGTGGTATAAGTGGAAGACGAGGGGTAGTAATTAATGGTCACTCCGGTTTCTGTTATTGTGACGGCATAATCCTCGACCTCGCCGTCACCGACACCACCTGTTGGGTTAATCACTTGTTGAGTACTTAAACGAAAGCGTGCCCAAGTTGAGCCAGCCTTTGCCCAGCTCGGCACATCGATACTAAGGGTGTTTTGTCCATCATTGAGGCTTTCACCCGTAATGACCTGCTCATCGGAGCTAAAGCTGCCGTCCCTGTCCCAGTCGAACCAAGCATTTAGGTAGCCGTCACTACCTTTGGCGGTGATCAGTAAAATAGCGCTTTCGCCTACTTCGAACCCCGTCGGCATAGAGACACCATCTTCATCGTCAGAGTTATCACTCGTGTCATCACTCAATGGTGATGGGTAGCCGTTGGACTCATTATCGACGCTGGCACCTAAATATAGGTCCTCGCTCATGGTGTGCCTTGCTCCGTTGGAGTCTAAGAGGGTGCCATAGCTGTCAGGGGCATCACCAAAGTCGACATCATCGCCAATAATGACTTCGGCTAAAGCACAGCGGGCACCATCATTACTTGAGGAGGCTGGGCCATAGGCGAACAGTACTGCACTAGGTGAGGGGGAATTCACGTTGAGTTTGTAGATATAACCATTGCTGTTATTACTGAAATAGAGATTACCATTAGGATCGAAGAACTGCGCACCAAAGGTAAAGCTGCCGGAATCCGATGTAATGACGGTACCTAGGTTTGATGCCTCACCCGTGGCGGGGTCTATTTTTAACAGCTTACCTATTGAGCCATTACTGATACTGTACATATAGCCATCGCTAGGATGAAAGGCAAAGTCGGTAATATTGTAGGTGGCGAAGTTGATACTCCCTGGAATGACGGTCATGGAGTAACTTGCAGGGTTATCCAATGGGATTTTAAATAGCCCCTTACCTTTCCTATAGCCATACCAAACATTCTCATTGATGGCGATATCGCCCACAAAGAAGTTGCCAGCAGTTGAAGCAGAGGAGTCTTTCACGACCGATAGCGCAGCTATCTGATAGTCGATACCGGTCCGGCCTAAAGAACCACTAGCGTAATCCCAACCGTAGAGATAATTGTCATGATAGTTAAAACCTACGCCGTTATATCCGTTACCTGTCCCCATATCCTCCGATAACACAACATAGCTACCGGTCGCGAGATTCACGCCATAGCTCTTAGGTGTGTTTGATTGCTTTTGAATAACGAAAGCCTCAGTAGGGCATGCACTAAATGGGTCGGATGCACTAACATTTTCTGAAATGAAGAGCCCGAAGAGTAAGGCTAAGCTGCAGCTAAATGGAATGGGTTTGGATATTCTCATAATGCATCTCTCACGGTTATATTATCTGTTGTGATGAGATAATGCATAAGATGTGCCGCTGGCTATTGTCGTTTTATTTCAAAATGTTAGCTTAAGTTGGTTATATTCCCTCTTTGACTCGAAGATATTTTTTTTTGCATTTTGCGAATATTAATTGAGCTCGAAGTCAAGCAATGAGGACTCAACTCTAGAGAGCCATAATGGGCTAGAATTATACTTATGAAGGTTATTTGTAACGGATAAATAGTGCTCTTCTTATCCGCCGTTCTACGCTAAATCGTTAAATACTTCTTGGGCGAGTAGGCCTCTTATACTAATCAGCATAAGAAGTTAATCTGCTCGGAGTGTTTTTTGGCAAACTAATTCAAGATGGATTACATAATGGTTGGTATTACGTTCGATAGACCATACTTGTTGCACTGCATTATTAAGAATGACTTGGAGCAAGTGCTTAACAGTGTTAAGTTTCTTTGCTGTAACATTTTGTTAACCATCTAAGCAAGGGGAGTGTATGTCTAGGATGCGCATAGGGATAGTGTGCCACCCCAGTATAGGTGGTTCAGGCTTGGTTGCAACTGAGCTAGGGTTAGGACTGGCTCAGTTAGGACATGAGGTGCACTTTATTTCGAGTGTGCGTCCTTTTAAGTTAATAGAAGATTCTAATCATCTTTTTTTTCACTCCGTAGAGGCAATTAATTACCCTCTGTTCTCCGATCCTCTTTATACATTCGCACTAACTGCAAAAATAGTTGAGGTGGTGGAGCAATTTAAGCTCGATATTGTCCACGCACATTACTCTATTCCTCACTCACTATGTGCTTATTTAGCCGGTGAGATCACTGAACATAAATTTCCCACAATCACTACGATTCATGGTACAGATGTCACCATTGTTGGCCAAGATAAGCCGCTCTATCCTCTAAATCGTTTTAGTATTCATAAAAGTACTAAAGTCACTACGGTATCTAATTATCAGCGTAACTATATTTATAGTCATTTCGATAAGACAAAGGCGATAGATGTTATTCATAACTTCATCGATTTAGCTGTTTTTTCACCAGAGTTCGCCAATATTCATACTCGTAGGAAGATGGCTTTTGATGATGAAAAAATCGTCATGCATGTATCGAACTTCAGGCCACTAAAAAATAGCGATACGGTTATCCGAGCATTTTATATTTTACGCAAAAAGGTGAAGGCGCGCTTGGTGCTGCTCGGCAGTGGCCCGGATATCGATGGCATTAAGCAACAGTGTGAAAAGCTAGGAATTTTAAAGCATGTCACCTTTATGGGGGATGTAACCCATGTTGAACATTATCTCCCCAATGCCGATTGTATGATCCAACCTAGCTATCGAGAGTCATTTAGTATGGTATTGCTAGAGGCGATGGCCTGCGCTGTACCAACGGTGAGCAGTAACGTCGATGGCATCCCCGAGGTGGTCGACAATGCTAAAACTGGATTTATGTTCGATCCCGATGATGCCATCGGAATGGCAAAGGCGATGACACAAATTCTAACTGAACCGCAAAAGAAAACTAAGATGGGGCAGGCTGGCAGGCAGCGGGCTGCTAACTTATTTAACCCAAAGGATAAGATTGCCCAATATTTAGCTTGCTATCTTGAGGCCATTGATGATTGCTGCAGTAAGTGTTCATCAGAACCAGCGTTGCAAGGAGGCACGAATGAGCAGTGAAACGAGTAACGTAGAGTCTGAAGCTAAGCTTGCTGAACAAGATAAGCCCAAACAAAAGATGAGTATGTCGACGTTGGTTTTACTGTCATTTGCGGCGGGTATTGCGGCCGGACTGTTTTTTGGGGAGATGTTGGCGTGGATGTCTGTGATTGGCGATGCCTTCATTAAACTGTTACAGATGACCATTATTCCCTACATCATCGTCTCACTGGTTTCTAGCCTTGGTAGCTTAACCATGGAACAAGCCAAATCCTTGGGGGTGAAGGTCGGCAAGCTAATGCTGGTGATCTGGATATTTGGTCTACTGACGATGTACCTTATCAAATACACTTTTCCTGACTGGCAGGCGGGGGAGTTCTTTAGCCTTACCGCTCTGGAAGATCCAAATTCTGTGAACCTGCTCGATATCTATATTCCGTCAAATCCTTTTTTCTCACTCTCTAACAGCTATATTCCCGCGATTGTGCTGTTTTGTGTAGCGACCGGTATAGCACTTATCTCTATCGATAATAAAGAATCGCTAATGAAGCCGATGCAACTCTTGGGTGAGTCGTTTAATAAGGTGACTCAAAGTATCGTTAAGTTGATGCCTATAGGCATTTTTGCCATGACGGCGGCCACCGCTGGCACCATGGACTTTGATGAGTTTCAAAAGCTGCAGGTCTATTTTGTAGCTCATGTGGTGATGACCGTTATTTTAACCTACTGGGTGTTGCCGGCGATTTTAGCGGTGATCACGCCGTTCTCCTATCGTGACATTACTGGCATTGCCAAAGACGCGATGATCACCGCGTTTGCAGCGGGTAATATTTTTATCGTTATCCCTATTTTAATTGAGCGCACCAAAGAGCTGTTTCATAAATACAATCTTGGCAGTCAACAGAGTGACGATTATGCCAATATTATTATTCCCGTGGTGTTCAGCTTTCCTAATCTTGGCAAGTTACTCACTATCGTCTTCGTGTTATTTGCGGCTTGGTTCTCAGGTAAGGAGCTAGATTTTTTAACTTACTTGCCTATGTCATTAAATGGCTTGGTGAGCCTGTTTGGTAGTGTTTATCTAACGATTCCAATGTTGCTCGACTCGTTAGAGCTTTCTTCCGATCTGTTTCAGCTGTATATGGTGTCAAGTTTGTTCACCAGCCGATTCACTTCACTATTAGCGGCGATGAATATCTTTATTTTAGCGGTTGGCGGCACGGCCATGCTAGTGGGGGTCGCTAAAGTCAGTATGAAACGTTTAGTGATCTATAGTGCGTTAACGCCGGTGTTTATCGGTAGCTGTTTGTTAGGCTCAAGCTGGCTACTGAGTTCGATTGTAGATACCGACTATGAGATGGATGATGTCGTAGCGCAGATGAGCGCTGCCGAAAAAATACCGGATCAAGTAACCGCCTATAGTTGGGGTGAGCTTGCCGAAGCTAAAGGCCCACGCAATATACAACAGATAAGGGAAAGTGGCGTATTGAGAGTAGGTTATAACCCTATCCAGGTGCCTTTCTCTTTCTATAATGCTGATAATCAATTAGTTGGTTTCGATGTCGAATTAATGAAGAAGCTGGCGTCGGAGATGGAGCTTAAAGTTGCATTCGTTCCTTATACCTTTGCCAATGTATTAGACGGGATAAATCAAGGCCAGTTTGATATTGCGATATCAGGCTTACAGATGACAACGAAGCGATTAGAACTCGTTGGCTTTACTACCCCGGTGTTGGATCTGCACTACGCTTTTGTGGTGAAAGATCACCGCGCAGATGAGTTTCAAACGGATAAGCAGATCCTCGAGGCTGACAAGATCCGCATCGCTTCAGTTGGTCAATATACGATTATTCCTCATTTAGAAGAGACATTTCCCAATATGGAGTTTGAGACCATTCAGTCTGACCGCCTATTTTTTGAGGATGATGGTCAAACTTGGGACGGACTAATGATAAGCCTAGAGGCTGGAAAAACTTGGACAATCTTATACCCTGAATACACCACGCTTTATAATCGTGAAGAGATTAAATCATTTCCGGCATCTTATGCGGTGGCTCGTGACAATGCGTCATTACAAACTTTTTTAAACAGTTGGTTAGAACTACAAAAGTCATCTGGTTATGTTGATAAGCTCTATGGCTATTGGATTTTAGGTGAAAATGCTAAGCCGAAAAAGCCTCGCTGGTCAGTCATTAAGGATGTGTTACATTGGGTTGAGTGAAAATAACAATAACAAAAGTATAGTCGTACGCGACAAGGAGCACTGTTGGTGAAGAAGCTTACTGTGGTACTGCTCATGTTGGTCGCTCAGTCTGCGGCCTTTGCGAGTGAAGAGTATGAGATTGGACCTGACTCTTATGATGAGAGTAACGACGAGTGGAGCTATTTAATTGCCTTTCCGATGGTTTGGGCACCAGATATCTCAGGTTCAATTTCAGCAGACTCAGAACGAGTAGATATTGATGTGCCGTTTAAAAATATCATCGATAACCTTAACTTTGGTGTTATTGGGGAGCTTTACGCCCAAAAAGGCGATTGGCTCTATAGCCTTAGGGTTAATTACTTAAGGATTAAAAGTGACACTCAAACGGAGGGACTAACAGGACCTATTACAGGCGGTATTATCTCTCCGGGACACAATATCGAAACCGATATGCATCTCGCGGTTAATGACTTTCTCGCGGGTTATGAGGTTACGCCGGGTCTACGCTTATTTACCGGCGTACGTCATGTTTTTAGTAAAATTGATCTGAATATTAAGCCACTGAGCGATGATGGGCTGATTCATATTAACGCTAATGTTCCCATTGCCGATGAGCACCTTTTCGATTGGCTAGTTGGCGTGACCTACCGATATTGGGTTTCAGAGTCCTGGGGGCTTTCGGTGGGCGCCGATACAAAAATCTATGGTGATAATGACAGAGACTACGGCTTTAATGCTGCGGCGTTATACCGTTTTGGCGATCTGCATAACGTATGGATAGGTTATCGTTATCTGCAAATCGGTAATGATAGCGAGGTCGATGGAGTTAAGTATGAGATGGACTTTATCGAGAAAGGCCCGCAGATAGGGTGGGCCTTCAGCTTTTAACATTAACAAGATTGGGCTTAACGATTAGCTACAACACAAAGCTGTAGCTGAGCACACCATAGCCATGCCACTTATTCGGATCAGGCTCATATTCTGGCGTGTAAATTTCAAAGCTCCAGCTCACTGACCAAGTGGGAAATGCCCAAATAACCCCAGCACTCGCCTTCGCTTGTTGGTGCTTTATCTGCACATAGGAGTCATAGGGAACGTCTCCGTCAATGGTGAGATCATTAAAACGATACCCAGCCTGGGCGCGAGCATATACACTCCAACTACCATTTTTACGTGCCACAGCACTATATTGACCGAAATGTCCTGCATGGCTGCTTAACTGGCCAAATGAATCTGCCAAATCATCTCCCCAGCGAAGGGTAAAGCCTAGATTCGCTTCAGAACGAAAGTTTCCCAGCATGGTATGACCGTAACCACTTAGCTCCCATTGACTGTCATAGGTTACCTCTCGACGAAACGCCAATGCATCCACCTCATAAGCGAGCTGCAGAGTCAGTTGATTTTCAACTTGATATTGCCAGCCTTTTGGAGGGGTGGAAGGGGTGATTTTATGCACCAACTCCTGCATGGCTTGAGCGCCAGATGCAGGGCCTATCACGCCGATGCTAAACCAATTCTTTTGTGCCAAGTTAGCGCTATAGCTGCCGGTGAAGCTTTCCAGTTCGAGAATACCAGCGTAGGGGCGATCATAGGGCTGGGTATAATCATGTTCAATCTCACTCGGGGTCCACATTCTTTGATAAACCTTTGCCCCCCATTGCACTGTCTTGTTAGGGTCTGAAAAGCGCAACCCTTTTTGCCAGCTAAATGGCCAAGGTGCTAGCGTAAAATCAGCTCGAGGAAGCGCCTGCCAACCGAAGACGAAACCATTGGAATAGTCGCCATCTTGGCCAATTACCACATCGTTATCAAAGCTAAAGTGCCACTGATCGGCCAAGGTTGGGAAGGAGGTACAGATAAGCAGGCTCGCCAAGCTTGCTCTGCTGAGCGATAGGGGATTCGATAAGAAGGTCAATGGGCGACTCCTCAAAGGTCAGGAATGTATGATTTCAGGCTAAGATCTACATAACACCAACGAGTCCAGCATAGCCCTAAACGGCCTTAAGGTGCAAATCTATTAGTACTAGTTTGGATAAGCCCTTGGTGACAACCCTGTTGTGTCGAATCCCCCCTAGGCGTAACGACCTAGCGACTCGCCCACTAGATTTACTCCCTTTATTTTAAGGTTTCAGTTTGCTGATGATATTGGCCAGCTTGATTTAATAGCAAGATAGGGTCACAAGCCTGCAGCTCCCGTAAGATATAGGAAATTTGAAATGCATTAGTTTTTCTATTGAAAGATTTTGTGGGTTTGTCTGGTTTATATACAAAATAGTTGTTGAAATCTTGCTTGAATAGGCGTAAATTCGCGCTCCCTTTGAGCTAGTCGCTCTATATTTGTATATGAAATCAGAAGCTTTTTAGATGAATTGTTTTTTTAAGCACTGCTGCATGCAGCAAAATGAAATGTTAAAACAGAGCTGTTCTTTAGATAGAAAAAATGATGTTAGTCAAACATGCTTATACCATTTCAGTGTTAGCAATATCGTTGAGCGAAAGGGAACACTTTGTGGCGTAGAGATTAAGTCTAGTTGGCTAGAGTTACAATTAACGTCTCGTCCATTACCGCAACATTACCTCGCTCATATCAATGAATATAAGAGAATGCTAGCCACGCTTAGCGTTCGATTAGAGCAAGACAGCAACATTAGTCAGCATAATAAACAGCTGTTCTTAGCCGTTGAGCGAATATTTTTATTAGACTCAGAGGTCATTAAGGCCTTGCTGGGATTGGCCACGGCGTTACGCCGCCTCGAAATGACGCTGGTGATAATACTCAATAATGATGGTGAAGAGTTGAGCCAATATACCTCTCATATTAAGTATCTACTGAGAGACGCTGGAGTTAAGTTTTGCTTGGTCTGTAAATTTGATGACAATTTAAAGACCGTCTATCCGTTTGATTTTTTGATGTTCGACAGTAAAAGCCTCGAAGTCGCAATAGAGAAACAACAAGATAATGAGATCGTTGACTCTCTGTTTACCATGAGAGAGAGAGGGTTCACTCTTATACTAACTGGGATTGCTGATGCCGCAGCCTACAGTGTGGGGCTCGCATTACCGTTCAGTAGCTTTCAATCGGTGAAGGCGTAAGGGATGCTCAACCGTGTGTTGAATACAAAGAATCTCCCTTGGCTGGTTGCTGCTGCCTTAATGTTGTGTGCCGTGATCTCTTACATTTTTACTCTGTATGAGATCTACACAAGGCTCGAAACTAGGGTTAATGACTTTGATAGCTTTTACAGTCAGCGCCTAGAGAGTGCTAATCGGAGCTTAGTGGCTATCGAGCAGGAGCTACAAGGCTTAACTGTTGATACCTGTTCGCAAGAGGTTGTTGATGTACTTAAAGGTCAGCTGTTAACTTCGGATAACCAAGTTATTGTTTGGGTTAGGTTTACTGGTGGGCAGCTTGTCTGTTCGGCGCTTGGCATTTCTCAGTTACCACAGCCACAATATTATAATGTGATTGGTTCTATGGAAAATGGACTACACATTTATCAAGAGGTGGATAGTCGTAACCTTAATGCAAAGAAACCTATCTATGTGGGACGACACACTGAGCAGTATCAGTTGTTTATCGCAATAGATCTCTTACCTTATATCGAGGATAAGTTAGATAATTGCTCAGATTGCGGTATGTTTAGTATCCAGCTTGATAATCAATATGAACTATTCGAAATTAAAAGCAGTGATCTATATTGGGGGACTTTGAAATACAGCTCTGAAATTACCGGGCTAACATATCGATTCTCTCTTAATTTATATACAAAGGCGTTACTGTGGTTTGGCTACTTTATCGCTGTCATTGCTTTTTTTAGTATGCTCTTTGTTGGATGGCAGCTGTTAAAAGGAGTAATAAGGCAATATTACTGGCATAGATTGTTTACTACTGCACTGAATAAAAAGGATTTTTATTTATCTTATCAACCTGTTGTCGATACTGAAAACTTAGACTGCTTCGGTGTTGAGGCACTATTAAGGTGGTCGTGTCGAGATGGAACCACTCGGAGTACCTGCGACTTCATTGGGTCACTAGAACGAGATCCTATTATGCCAGAGGTTACTCGTTGGGTTGTTAAAACAGCGCTAACAGAGCTTAGAGAGTTGCTGGATGCGAATGTTATTCGCTGGTGCAGTATTAATGTCAGTGCAATGGAAATAGAGCAGGGGCAGATGCTACTGTTTTTAAATGATCTAGTGGAACAAGGCTACCCCGTTGAGTACTTGAGTTTTGAGTTAACCGAGCGGGTTCCGATTAGTAATTGGCAGCAGCTTAAACAGTTCATTCAACTCTGCCAAGAATTAGGTTGTAAGATTAAGCTCGATGATGTCGGTACTGGTTATGGCGGGAGCTTATGTCTACAAAACTTGGACTTTGACTACCTTAAAATCGATCAACAATTTGTTGGCCACTTAGGGACTCCACAAAGCAAGCTTTCTCTAATCGAGTCATATATTGCGATTGCGAAAGAGTTGAATATTAAGGTCATCGCAGAGGGCGTAGAAACCCAAGAGCAGGCAGAGATATTGAGAACACTCGGGGTTAACTTACATCAGGGCTGGCTTTATTCAAGGGCATTACCAGTTAAGGAGCTTAGTGCTTACCTAAAGTGATTTATCTCCCCTCTATACAAAAAACCTTAGTACAATCGTGCTAAGGCATTTGTTTTTTATTCCTGCATCGTAGCGTGGCTAAAGATAAGAAAGTGTCAGTTTTTGAAGATGGTGCAGGATCACTTTGTTGCCTTGAAAATTTGCATAAATGATGGTGGCTGCTGGATATCAATGGGAACATTGAGCTTTCTTGCTACGTCGTTGGCCGAGATTAGCCCGCGGATATGGTGCAACTCATGGTCGATAACCAGGATATGGTGTAGGCCATTTTCTTGCAGGGCGCGGACAATATCACTGACTTTAGCTGTCGAGACTTGATGGTAGTCTAACGCCATTAAAGCTTCACGCGGAACCATCACATCGGTGACTTGTAAGTCTTTGATATTGCTTGAACGTTGGTTCGCTAACTTTATCATTTTGCTATCGGATAGCTCGTACTTAGTTACAACCCCAAGAAATCGATTACCTTTATCGACAACAAGGCGCATAAAAGCATGAGTTTTTTCCATGATGTCGGCAGTATCTACTGCGCCAGTCGATGAATCCACCGCCATAGGCTGAGAGTGATCAAAATCAGTAAAGATGGATAGGGCAGACGAGTCTAGCTTGGCGGCATATCCGCTGGTTGACCACATAAGATGGTCGATAGAAGCTGTGCTAAATAATTCAAGATTTCTCATTAGAATACCCCATGAATGTAATGGCTGAACGAGATGACAGAATGTGATCTTGGTTCCATATTTATAAGCTAGTCCTGATGCGTAGGCAGGTCAATAAGTATGAATTACATTTAATTTTAGTTAAGCTTTTGAGCGATTTATTATAATTTAGATGCTTGCTCTGATTGTTTTTGTCTCGGGTTTCACACTCCTGTGTCGACTTTTTCTATTTGTTTTTGAATTTTAACTAGTTTTAGCTTGTCTATTGTTTGTGTAAAGTTTGAGCATTAAGTTAAATTTTTTTGCAAAAGGAAGTGAATAGAGTATGAATTCAACTATAGAGGCTATTTTACAGCACCGTTCGATCAGGCATTTTACCGAGCAAAAAATTGAAGATGAAAAATTAGAGTTGATTCTGCGTTGTGCCAATGCCGCATCAAGCTCAAGTTTCATGCAATGTTGCAGTATTATTAGAGTCAGCTTGCCAGATGTAAGGGCCAAGCTAGCGGAGCTTGCTGGAGGGCAAACCTATGTGGAGTCTGCTTCTGAGTTTCTGGTGTTTTGTGCTGACTTTAATCGCCATCAACAGATCCACCCTGATGCTCAACTCGGATTTACCGAACAGACCCTGATTGGGGCGATTGATACTGGGATCATGGGGCAAAATGCGTTGCTCGCCGCAGAATCTCTTGGTTTAGGCGGCGTCTATATTGGCGGGATCCGTAATAACCCGCAGCAAGTTACCGAGCTGCTTGGCTTACCAAAGCATGTACTACCGTTATTTGGTATGTGCTTAGGTTATAGTGCCAAACTCCCCGAAGTTAAACCTCGTTTGCCATTGAGTATCGTGGTGCATCAAGAACGCTATCAAAACCTCGATAAGCAAGAACTTGAGCAGTACGATCAGCATATAAAAATGTATTATGCCAGCAGAAGCCGTAACAACAGGCAGACATCTTGGTCAGAGCAAATTACGGCGACCTTAAATAAGGAATCTAGACCCTTTATGCAAGGTTATATTGAGGGACAAGGGTTCAGCCTTAAGTAAGTCACTTACAGGAGTCAAAGGATTAGGCTTTGATAAGCACATTAATATTAGGTTGTGCTACTTTGGTGAGACTGAATAGTTTTGTTACAGAAACTATTATATAAACTTGTCTTTTAGCGGTTAATGATTGCTGGTGTGAATTTTTGGCCTGTATTTTGGCTAAACTAGATGCATATTCACTATGGAATCTAGGATAACAAAATGAAACGTCTTACTTTATCTATCGCCTTAATTGCCTTCTCTGCTCATAGTTACGCTTTAGAGTTAACGAGTACAGATATCAATGAGGGGCAGTTGATGTCGTCAAAGTTTGAGTACAATGGTATGGGCTGCAGCGGTGGTAACCTTTCGCCTCAGTTGAGTTGGAGTGATGTGCCTAAAGGGACTGAAAGTTTTGCGATTACCGCATTTGACCCCGATGCACCAACTGGAAGTGGCTGGTGGCATTGGACCGTACTCAATATTCCTGCAACAACCACATCGTTAGCTCAAGGCGCTTCAGGAAAGTTAAAAGTGGGACACGAAACCAGAACCGATTACGGTAAGCCGGGTTATGGTGGAGTCTGTCCGCCAGAGGGGGATGGAATGCATCGCTACCAATTTACTATTTGGGCACTTCCTGAGGCTAAAATTGATCTGCCAACGGATATTTCTCCAGCAGTAGTGGGATTCACCCTCAATAAAATGGCACTAGATAAGGCGGTATTGACTGCCACTTATGTACGTTAGTCATTAAAGTATTTAGCTAAATATGATCGTTAGAGGAGAGTAAGATTGGCATCATTGGTTCAGATTGACCGTTTCTATGGTCAGAAATCACAGCCTTTACGGAATGTACCTGTGTATACGCCGAGTATTATTGCGGTGACATCTGGAGTGAAAACTCTGCTTTGGCAGGGGGAAACGCTAACATTCGACCGTAACCATTGGCTACTTGCCTCTTCCGCTCAGGAGCTTACCTTTGTTAATGAGCCTTATCAGAACAGGTTTCAGTCAGTTCAGCTCTCATTTTTATCGCAGCCATCTGAAAGGGTTTTAAAGCAGATGGCTAAACCTGAAACCACCTCAACACCGCTGCTTTCGCCACCGACTCTAACCGTGAGTGATAGTCTTAACTTTGCGTTTACACAACTTGTCGCTATGTCAGAACAAAGATTAAGCCCAGCAGTGCAGCAATGCTATCTAGATGCCTTCTATCTGCATCTCAATGAGTTAGGAGTGTTATCAAAACTTTTTGAGAGTGATGTACTTACACTAAGGGAAAAGGTGAGCCGTTACTTGTCGGCTGACCCATCCGCCAGCCATACGATTGAGCTGACTTGCTCTCACTTCGCCATGAGCCAAGCAACCTTAATACGGCGGTTAAACAAAGAAGGAAGCTCATTTAGAGTGATCCTCGCAGGGGTGAGGATGCTGCATGCTATCGGTATCGTGCAGTCCTTAAGCGCTCGTAATGGTGTGCCACTCTCACAATTAGAGTTAGCAATCCGCTGTGGTTATCAATCTGAAGCTCGATTTAGCCAACGTTTCAAAAGTCAGTTTGGAATTTCATTGAAACAATATATGAAAACGATCACTGGCTGAAAATCCATTAAAACAATGACCTAATTTCACCCCATTCAAAATGGGCTTTATTTAGCCATAAATATAGCTCACAACTCTAGTGCTAGTATGAATATCGACTATACTGAATAATGAAAAGCGTATTTTAGACAGTGACAGCCTTTGTAAGTAGTAAGTAGAAAAGTCGGCTAGTGGATGTGTAAGTGTTAGTAGGTATAAGCTAGCGGCTGTGTAGGCAAAAGGTCATGGCTCTAAGAGCAGCAACCGCGTAAGTTTCTGGGCTTACAGCGCGGTCAACGAGGGATATAGCATAACCCTGTGTGACAGTTAGCTACCCCGACGCGCTTTTCACTCATCTCTGAGGCTCGCTTTTTAGCGAGCTTTTTTATTGCCCCATCTAGGTAGATAGTGACGCAGCCTTGAAAAGGTTTCTCTCTCACTTAAATACTTTCCTATCGTTTATACGATTGGTATTAGGCACGATCTGATGTGCTTTTTAACTCGAGCGTTGCGATAAAGCCTCGCAGCTATTTTTGTGCACATTTGTTAAATGAGCAAACTGAGGGTAGCTGAACTTAAACTAAGCGTATCATTTGTAATTAACTTGTGTGCTTAAGCCAATCCGAGGTGGATGAAACTGATACCTTGATCATATCGGATAAATTGCAAATTGAAGTGTGCTCACAGGATGGCGGTTTGAACCTAGCTGATATTCAAAATATTGATTATAATATGTCTTTGAAATGCGAGTCATATTGATAGTCATTTTTACAAGTGGCGTATCAAGTATGGCTCAGTAGATTACTTATTAAAGAGAATATACCATGAGCGCAATTCCACCATGCCCAAAATGTGAGTCTGAATATGTATACGAAGACGGCTCAAATCTAGTTTGCCCAGAATGTGCTCATGAATGGAATCCGAACGAAGTTATCGTTGATCCAGATGCAATCATCTTAAAAGATGCAGTGGGTAACCTATTAGCTGAAGAAGACAAAGTGACGCTAATCAAAGACCTTAAGGTAAAAGGTTCATCACTAGTTCTTAAAGTGGGTACTAAAGCAGTTATCAAGCGTTTCGTAGATGCTGACCACGATATCGATTGCAAAGTTGATGGTCACGGCCAGATGATGCTTAAGTCTAAGTTTGTAAGAAAACAGAACTAATCGAACTGCCAAGCAGTTAGAAGCGTTTTGATGTAAAAGAAAACCTGCCTAGTGCAGGTTTTTTTGTGGCTGCTTAGCTGTGTTCCTTATGCCAGCTTCGCGGAGTTATACCGAATTGACGTTGAAATGCACGCGAAAATGCAACACTCCCGCTATACCCCACCTCTAAGCATACCGATTTGATGGGAGCTCCCTTCAGCAGTAACTTTTTGGCTAACAGTAGCCGTGACTCGGTGACGTAGTTAAGTGGTGGCTGTCCTATTACGTGATGAAATAGCGCCGCAAATCTAGCACGTGACATACCAACTTGGTTAGCTAACTCCTCAATCGTCCATGGATAATCTAGCTGTTTATGGATCAGTTCAATAGCTTTGGAAAGTTTAGGTTCAGATAACGCTGATAAGACTCCCTCTTGACATATTTTGTTTTCAACTAAATGACGGAGCACCAGTAACAACAGCAGATCAAGTAGTGTTGAGATGATAGCTGCTTGAGCAAAACGTGAGGTAAAAGCTTCGTCAAATAACATATTTATTGTATTGGATAGACTATCTAACTCGGAAAGAGGGAGAACGATAGCATCGGGTAGAGCTCGGTATAGTGGCGAATCTTTAAAGCTTAAGTTAGCACATACTACATCGCAACCTTCTAGAGTTTGGGGCTGAAGACGATGAGCTTTTCCTTTGGGATAAATGATGAGTGTTGGCTCGTTGATTTTATATGTTAAGCCATGCTCTTCGAATAGAGCCATTTCACCTGTGCGAACTAAGTGTAGTACTCCACCAGTAGGGTGCTCTGCACTTGAAGAACTTCCACATAAATTACCTGAGAAGAATAAGTTCGCTTTTGGTTCTGCGTGAGATATTAATGCGGATAAGGTATCCATTTGAGACTCTGAGTATGTATATCTAGATTAATAGTGATAAATCGTATTGTTGAGAGTGTCAATATCAATAACGTAAATTCACTTAATCAAAGGAGCTCAGCATGAGCCGTATTCTTCCAGTTTCAAACCCACAAGGTGATGTTGCGACGACGCTATCTGCAATTAAAAGTAAGTTAGGAATGGTACCTAACCTTTACGCGACAGTTGGTCACTCACCAACGGTGCTTAATGCGTATCTTACATTTAGTGATGCTTTATCCAAAGGACGTTTAAGTACGAAACAACGAGAGTTAATAGCTTTGGCTATAGCTCAGGTAAACCAGTGTCAGTACTGCTTATCTGCTCATAGCCTTATTGCTGGTAGTACAGGGTTAGGTGAGAAAAATATTAAGGAAGCAAGAGAAGGTAAGGCTGATAATGCGCTGGATCAAGCACTGATTACCTTAGCCGTAGATTTGGTTGAGCAGCGCGGTGAACTCACTACAGAACAATTAGATATAGCTAATAAAAATGGAGTTGATAGCGAGTTGATCTTTGAAGTGCTAGCCCTAGTGACGGCTAATATATTTACCAATTATGCAAACCACTTAGCGCAAACAGATATTGATTTCCCGTTAGTTAGTCTTACTGTTTGATATTGAAAGGAGTTATTTATGCAGCAAGAAAAAGGTTACTTGGTAAGTCTAGTAGGTGTTGTATTGACGTTATTATGGATTGGCGTATTTAAGTTTACTCCAACTGAAGCAGAAGCAATTAGACCGTTGGTTGAAAGTCATCCGTTAATGAATTGGATGTTCAGTATTTTTAGCGTACAAAGTGTATCAAATCTAATTGGTATTACTGAGATTATAGTTGCTATAGGAATGGTTGTTGGTATCTGGAAACCAAAAGTGGGTTATTGGAGCGGCCTAGCTGCAATAGTTATCTTCATTACTACACTGAGCTTTCTTTTTACTTTATCAGGAGTTTGGAAAATAGTTGATGGTGTCCCTGTTACTGAGTTTTTTATATTTAAAGATGTTGTCTTTTTAGGCGTTGCTTGGCTTAGTGTCGAGAGGAGTAGGCACTTAATTCAAGCTAGTAAACCTTAGAGCTATTAGGAAGATTATTTGTAGAAGCGCTCACATTAGTGAGCGTTTTCTTACATGAGAATATGTTGACTGTTAATTATAGAAGTGATGATATCACCTCTAATCAGGTGGCCAAATTCACTGCACCACTACAAAGTCTTAGATGAGTTCATTTTATCGAGAATCGGGGGGGGGGGGGGGAGAATTTATATTTTAAAGGCTTCAACCGGAAATGAGGAAGCTAAGAATTCATGTGAAGAATTAAGGTTTAGTTTGAAGACAGACTTGTGAAACATATTAACGAGACGGTAACTAAATAGTAGTAGCACAGAATCGGTTACCCCCTCATTTAAACATACGAAAGACATCAAAAATACACTTACTCTAGCTGATAAAGCATTATAAATAGCTAAACAGAGTGGGCGAACCGTGTTTGCGTTAACTAAGTTATTTTGCTATCTAGTTAACCATATAATGTATTAGATCCCGACTAGATCTGACATATCAACTTGATTAGTTGAGAGTTACCCGTTTTGATAGAAGGTGTCTAATCTTTAATCAAAACAAAAAAGGTAACTCTCATGTTGCATACTAACAATCCAATCATTAAACACAAAGCTGGTTTGCTTAATCTAGCCGAAGAGCTCGGTAATGTTTCTAGAGCTTGTAAAGTTATGGGCGTATCAAGAGATACATTTTACCGTTATCAGGAGCTTGTTGAGGACGGTGGGATAGATGCGTTAATCGAAAAGACCCGAAGAACACCAAACCTTAAAAATAGAGTCGACGAAGCAACTGAACAATCGGTGATTCAATACGCTATAGACTTCCCCGCACACGGCCAACACCGAACCAGTAATGAGCTACGCAAGTTAGGTGTTTTTGTTTCAGGCAGTGGCGTTCGTTAAATCTGGCTTCGTTACAATTTAGAGAACTTTAAAAAGCGACTTAAAGCGTTAGAAGAAAAAGTCACTCGCGAAAGGATAATTTTGTCTGGTGCTCAAGTTGCCGCTCTTGAAAATAAGAAGCATGATGATGAAGCCTGCGGTGAGATAGAAACCCACCACCCAGACTATCTTGGGTCTCAAGATACTTTTTATGTTGGTAACCTAAAAGGAGTGGGTCTGTTGTTACCAATAGACCTTCGTAGATAGCTATAGCAAGGTGGCGTTTGCTAAGCTCTATACGACGAAAACACCGATCACCGCGGCAGATATGCTCAACGATAAAGTTCTACCTTATTTCGAACAACACGAGCTTCCTATGCTACGAATACTGACAGATAGGGGGACGGAATACTGTGGCCGAGTGAGCAGCATGATTATCAGTTGTACCTAGTAATAAATGATATCGATCATACAAAAAATAAGGCAATGTCACCGCAAACTAACGGTATTTGCGAACGGTTCCATAAAACAATCTTGAATGAGTTTTATCAGGTGACCTTCCGTAAAAAGCTGTATGACAGTCTAGAAGGCTTGCAGAAAGATCTGAACGAATGGATGAATTACTACAACAATGATCGAACCCATCAAGGGAAAATATGCTGTGGTCGAACACCACTTGAAACATTACTCGATGGGAAACAGGTTTGGGCGGATAAAAACTTAGCTCAAATCTAAGCTGACAGATACCTTCAAAAAACGGGTAACTGTCAGATAAAGTCTGAGCTACTACACATATAACTATGATTAACTAGTTGGTTTTATTATTCTTTTAACGTAAGTACATTGTAACAGAACTAGTTTAAACGCTCTGTTTACAGTGTTTCAATATGGTATAGTACATTTTAGCAGTAAATTCTTGCTGCATCTTTTCATAAGTTGTAACTAAGTAATAAGAGGGAGGTTTATGTTCTGGGATCTCTATATCGAAAGGTTGAATTAACCGTCCATTATTCAACTCTTTCTGTACTAATATGCTATTAACATAGGCAATCCCGCCACCTTGCTTTGCAGCTTCAATAGATTGGATTGAGTTCTGAAAGGTAATTTTTTGTTGTGTGAAATTGTTACTTAATAAATTTAGTCTTTGCAATACAATATCCCATTGCACTAGCCGATTATTGGTATAGATAAGTGTACTTTTATCGATAGTTTCTTGATCAAAGTGTTGGCCTTTGTCTTTGAGATAGTCAGGATGACAAACAGGGATCATGGTCTCATCAAACAAATGAACCGAGTACATATTTTCCCATGTATCATAACCGTATCTAATCGCCAGATCTAAGTCTGATTTAGATAACTCTAAAAAGTCTAACGTGTCAATAAATTCGATGTTACTATTGATGTTCGATTTAGCGTCATTCATTAATACTGGTAACAACCAGTTCTTAAGTAAAGATGGTGGTACAGCGATTCTAATCTGTGGTCTTTTCCCTTCAATTCCAAGATCAATGGTTGCCTCCTCGATATTCTTGAGGATTATAGAGATCCGAGAGTAATATCTAATACCATAGCTCGATAATTGTATTTGTCTATTTCCTCTAATGAATAGAGGTTTTCCAATAAACTCTTCTAGTTTGTTTATTTGATGGCTTACAGCTCCCGGTGTCACATTTTGTTCAGCAGCAGCCAATTTAAAACTTTGAAAACGTGCAACTGATTCAAAGTAAATAATGGATTTTATTGGTGGAAGTATTCTCATTTATTTGTTCCTTTTAAATATACAAACTTTCAGTCTAGTTAAACTAAGTTGTCAGTTTACATTTATTAGTCAATGTAATTGCTCTGCCGGTTTAGTTATTTTTATACGATTAAAATAACTAAACTAACAACACACTTAATCTAAATCTTTCGTTTGTCAGTTTACTTTATTTGATTTCATGTGTGATAATTATTTGTTTAAATGTAATAAGTGTTGTTTAGATCTCATTATTAACTTGGTTTTCATTTATTATATTCCAAAAATAAATACTACTAAAGTAGTAAGTGCTGCGAGACTGATTATATTTGATTATTCTATTTTCTTGTTTTAATTTATTGATGAAATAATTGGGTGTGTAGGACAGTATTGTTAGAAATGATGAAAGAGGCCACAATGTCAATGAGCCTATGTTTAGTTAAAATCTGGCAGAAGATAGTGCAGATGGAGTTAGCTGGTATTAGGAGGGGACTTTTCTGCTGCAAGAAGTGAAGGTGGACATACCGCAACTAGCTTCGAGTTCTACAAGACAATTCAGGTTCATTAGATATGAAAGTAGAAACAGAAAATAAACTATTAAAGGTAGTTTGGCGAAGAGTGGTTAAATTGCAGGTGCTACCGTAAAGGCACAGAACTCAGGGCTTCGATTTATAGTTGTACCACTATTTATTATATTGGTTAGAGCTAGAGAGGGGGCAGACTAGTTGCATAATACTGAACTCTCCTACTTGGAGAGCCTAAGGCAATGCTGGAGATGGTATTGAATTAACTAAGACATAGGAACAAAGATGGATGAGCAGAAACAGAGATAAACATTCTCAGTTGTAGCTAATAGTGTTTTGTTCATCAGTAGGACATTGAGATTTTTTGCTAAACTAAGGAAAGAGTTTCTTTTAAGCTATGAGGCCTAGATATAAAATATCTAATGTGGATATTTATAGAAATGAAATTTATCCATCTGTTGAGTTGATAAGGTATATAACATAGCTATTTTGAAAGTGGATATTAAAAAATGACTAAAAAAACGTTTGGGTTTAGCTTAATTGAATTAGTAGTAGTTTTAGTTATTTTAGGAGTGCTATCGGTTATAGTCATACCAAGGTTTATTAATTTACATCGTGATGCGAAGATTGCTACGTTAAAAGCGACTAAAGGTTCTATAGAAAGTGCATTTGATATGTTCTCCGTTAAAGTTGATTTGCCTAGGTCTAATTTAACACGATGTTCAGCAAATTTGCAAAACACTTTAAATTGTATTGTGATTAATGGGATTGAAATAGCTTATACAAAAAGTGATAAATACCCAGTATTTAATCCGTATAGAGATTCGATAAATCAGTTGTGGACTATTATGAATATTGATGTAAATAATGACGTGGGTGGGCCATATAACGGAAAGTTAAATTATGAAGATGATTATGATGGAGTCGCTACGACAAATGGTTTTTGGATCTTCCCCTCGATTGACGGTGGTTATACAGATATAGACGGATACAAATGCAAGATACATTATAGGCCATATGGGCATACACATAATTCAACTAACAGAAGTGAAGTTGTATTGGAAATCGAAGATTGTTAGTCCTGTGTGTTCAAATGCAATGTCATAGTTGTCATAGGGCTTTGTTACTTTATCGTGTTTAAGAGTAAATACATTCCTGATGGTAAGTTTATTTTCCTGAAACAATAAAAATCATTCTTATTTTGAATAGATATAGGCAGTTTATAGATTAAATAGGAAGGTGTGTTCTAGATGTATTATAATGTTTATCAACCAGTTTATTATAAAGATGAAATCTTCTCATATGAAGTTCTGCTAAGAAAGAATGGAGTGGAGAACATTTCTGAGCACATAACAACAATTGTAAATAAATCATTATTTGATTACGAATGTATCGTTAGAACTGTTTTGGAAAATAAAGATAAAGAGGTATTGTTGTTTGTTAATATTCACCCTGAGTCGTTACTTAATAGTCTTTTTGTAGAACACTTGCTTAAAATGAAAGATGTTTTTTCTTGGGTATATTTTGAACTAATTGAGTCTGAAATAAAAAGTTGTGATGTAGAAACTATCAAGGAAAACATGTATGTTCTCCGTCATCAAGGTGCAAAATTTGCTCTTGATGACTTCGGAGCAAATTTTTCCAATATAGAACGGTTAATAAATTTTGAATTTGAATTTGTTAAAGTTGATGCTTGCTTTATTCGAAATATAAGTCATAGCTACTTCTCTTTTTCTATCTTAATTGGAGTTTTAAACTCAATAACGAATAGTTTTCCAGATTCAAATATTGTTATTGAGGGTATTGAGACAAAGAAACAGCATCAGGTAGTAAATGCTATTGAAATTTATTTAAAGAAAACTTTACTAAGACAAGGATATTATTATGGTTATCCTGAAAGAGATATTGGTATGTCGGTTAAAGAAATTTCATTACAATTACTCCAAATAGGAAATCAAAGTAAAAAGGCATTTTTTTGGCGTAATCTATATCTCGATATAATTAGTGATGATAGTGATGATAGTGATGATAGTGATGATAGTGATGATAGTGATCATGAGATAATAAATCTATTGTCACATGCTGAAAAAGGTGCGTTTTCTGAAGTATTAATGAAAATTGATTCAATGGATGCATTGTTTTTATTGAAAAATAGTTGTGGTGATATCTTATATCATAATAAATCGAATAGAGTGATGCTTGGTACCGATAAATTTGAACTTAGTCAGCGGGAAGTTTTGAATTTGAATTCAAATTATGCAAACTGTGTTGATTCAGATAAATATTTTTTAAACTCTAAAAAGATACAGTCTCAAGTTAGCGAAGTATTTGATGGCGAACATTTTGATGTTTATAGAATCAATATTTCAGATGATAACTCGCAGATGATATCTATCATAACTAAGGGTGTAGAACCAATTAATATTGATTATTTAACTGGTTTTTTTACTCGGCATGATTTCAGTAAGTATACATGGGCAAAAAGTGTTACGTTTATAGATTTAGATAATTTAAAGCGGTTAAATGATAAACATGGGTATGACTATGCTGATGAGATGATTTTGAGATTTTCTGCTGCATTAAAAGAACATGTAAGGTCAAGTGATTTGATTGTTCGATATGGTGGAGACGAATTCATAATCTTCCATGATACAGAAGATGTTAATGCTATAACTAAAAGGTTGCATATGATAAATGTTTTTTTGAAAGGTAGCATTCAATTTTCATTTGGAACGAGCATAGTAAATACAAGTTTATTAAATACAATATCTTTAGCGTCAGGAGTAATGCAGAAAATGAAAAGGAGAAGAAAACAAAATGAATGTCTTATCTAAGGTCTACTTTGAACATATTTCAGAAAATTATTTAATTGTAATGAATATTGACAGACTTAATCCGATTGATATGAATATTATAATAGAAGAAATTTATTCCTCATTAGAGCATTTTAAGTATATGGATGCCAACGTTATCATTTTAACCAAGTATAAACACTTGCTTACGCATCCCTTTGCTATTTTTAATCAGGAGAAACCGACAGATTTTAATTATGTATGTATTACTAATTCGAAAAGGGTTGTTCAGCATTTATCATATTATGATAAAAGTTTATCATTTATGTTTAGCGAAATCATTAGAAGTTTAAACGCGATAACTATCATTGATAAGAAAGGGGTTTTATGCCCAGCAAATTGGCATCCCGGAGAACCGGTTATTAATCCAAAGGAATGGTCTGAACTTGAAAATAAGCTTGGTACAGTTAACTAATATACTTATATATGACGTTTGTTAAAAGTTTATTCTAATTCGTTTTTTATGAGTTTTACATGGTCAATGTTTATTAAAGGTAAATTTAATGCAGAGTGTCAAGTTTAAATTGAGGTTAATGGTTTTTTTGTCATTATTCACTTTAACTACAGTAGGTATTTTTTCAGTGTACAGTATGAAAAAATCAGCTGAAAGTATTCAGCTCCTGTATGATGTGAATATAAAAAGTATCAACATATCTAGTGAAGTCATAGAGTTAATTGGTGTTGCTAGAAGTTCATTGTTGTTATCATTTCAACATGATCCAGCAAATGTGTTCTCATCATTACATGACCACCCAATATCAAGCCATTTAGATTTAATTTCAGATTCTTTGAATCGAATCGATGATTTGGTTGAGCTCTTGAAAAATAACAACCTAAGTGATGTGCAGTCTGGAATGATTAATGATCTAATGACTAATCTTCATAAGTTGAATGAAAGTGGATTTAAACTAGCTGTGAATGAAATTATTGGAGGTGATTATTATGCTGCAAATGAGTTGTTAATCAAATATATTAATATGGAGTCTGAAATTGTTACGGGAATAGCAAAGTCATTCCACTCATCAATTTTAAAAGATTCAGAGTATTTGTACAATATGACTGAACAACGTATTTGGAATAGTGTCTATGTTGTTTTGTTCAGTTTTTTTATTGGGATTGTATTGATCTATAGCCTATCAAGATTAATTACTGGGCGAGTAAACAGTGCATTGGAAGGGATCTATGTAGTAACAAATAATGTTACTAAAGGAGATTTGACTCAAAGAGTGATACTTAAGGGAGAAGATGAGTTTACAGAGATTTCAAATAATATAAATATGGTAGTTGAATCTTTTCAAAAAATAATTTTGGACATCAATAGGAATGCTATTCATCTTAATGAAACCGCTGAAGAGAGTTCTTTAGTAACTATGACAACAAAACAAAATGTAATTACTCAGCAAGATCAAATTCAAATGCTTGCAACGGCTATGCATGAATTTACTTGTACAGTACAAGAGGTTGCTAATAGTACAGCTCAAGCTGCTGATTCTTCAATTATTGCTGGATTATCAGTGACTGAAGGAAAGGTTGTTGTTGAAGATACTATATCAATGATTTGTGATTTAAATATTGGAATTACAAAGACAAGTGAACTTATTACTGAACTTTCGATTAGAATAGATAAAATCGGGTCAGTATTAGAAGTTATTGGTAGTATTTCGGAACAAACAAATTTACTTGCTTTAAATGCAGCTATTGAAGCTGCAAGGGCGGGAGAAGCAGGTAGGGGCTTTGCTGTAGTGGCTGACGAGGTCAGGACATTAGCAAACCGAACTCAGCAATCCACAGAAGTAATTAAGGCCGTAGTAACAGAGTTGCATGACTTTAGTAACGATTCAGTTAGCAATATGACTACAAGTTTTAATCTAGCAAAAGAAACAGCAGATAAAGCAAGAATGGCTGGTATAGCATTGGAAAGAATTAGTGAAAGTGTAGAGCAAATTAATGCGATGAATATTCAGATTGCCTCTGCAACTGAGGAACAAACAGTTGTTACTCGTGAAATTGATATCAATGTAAATAGAATAAATGATATATCAAATGAAACTTCAGTAGGAGCAGAGAAAAGTAGTGCTATAACATTAGAACTGTCTGGGTTAATAGAAGTTATTAAAAAGAATGTTGAAAAGTTTAATTGCTGATAACGCTGTTAGTATTGAAATAGCTAGAGGTTAATTCACAACTGTCGACAGTGTACTATAAAGTTATTGTTTAATGTTAACTGTTTAATTCTGAAGTTTTGAAGTCTTATTGTTTTCTACTTTATTTATCATGAGGTCATTCTGTGGTTAAGGTAATGCGTTACTATTTACTATTGTTATTGATACTTACCGATAAAGTGATTGCGTTTGAACTTGTTAATGATGTAACGTATTTTCCATCTGTAGTCCAAGGGCATCATGGCAATAGTAAGTATTCATGCGATGGTATTGATTCATTTCAATTTGAACAAAATGGTTCTTCAAAGATTTACGGAACTTTGGATAAAGATCTAATGTTTTGCAGTAACAATATAGGCCACGGATTGCCAAGTAATGGCTGTGATACCTCTTTAGAAGGTTATAGAACCTGTTCTGTAACTGGAGTTGATATTAAAGGTATCGATTTAACTGGTGAAAATGAATTTAAATACAGTTCGGTAAGTGATGGTCAAATTCACTCATGTTCGAGTGGGCAAAATGTTATCTTAGGTTTAAATGAACAGACCGAGTTTAGTAGAGTTACACTTTATAGTCCATGTGTAGTTACTTTTTCATCAAATCATAGCGAGTATAGAGTCAAAGATGTTGAAATGGGTGGCGGGGCGAAAATTGTTTTGTCTTCTGGAGACTACTATTTTGAGAGTCTTACTTTAAATAGAGGAGCTAATATTGTAGCTCTTGGTGATGTGCGTATTTTTGTTAAGTCTAAAGTAAATATTACAGATGCTAAAGTCAATGAATCTGAAATCGATAATTTTATATTGCTCGGATATGATGATATTAATGTTAATGGTGATTCTTACGTAAAGGGTAAGCTTTATAGTGATAAACATGTTTACCTCAATGGTTCAAGCTTCATAGAAGGACGTGTAACTAGTCGTTACTTAAGAATGAATGGTAATAGTGTTATTAATCAAAAAAAACAAATACAAAAAAGTCACTTTAGAATCAGTTTTAATTCTGGAGCATTAAGCTGTACTTCGAAATTTATTTCTGTGCAGGCTTGTGCAAATGATAATTGTAGCTCACAGCTAACAGAATCAGCCTTTGTTACCCTGACGAAAAACGGTGCAAATTACAGCGAAGAGACGTTTACGGGTAGTACTAGTACTGAGGTTTGGCACCCACAAGGTGGCCTGGTTACCCTAGGCTTGGGGGTGACCGTACCTAGTGCAGACTACAGTTGTTATATCGATGGTAGACTCGTCACCAATGCTCAATGTCAGCTCAACTTTGAAGATAGCGGCATCTATTTTGATATTGATGATTCAACGGCTTGTAAAAACTCCAACAACTTTGAGTTATTTGCGGTTAAGAAAGATCAAGTTACCCAGCAATGTGTACCGTTATTTGCTAATAAAACTAAGCCTATTTCGATGGTGTTTAACTATATTACGCCAGATGCCGCGGGGATCAACGAGGCTGCCAAGTTAACCATCAATAGTCTCAATACACCTAATGCCAGTAAAGTGATCGATGGCGGCTCAAGTGAGGTGCTTCAAGTTCACTTCGATGCCAATGGTAAAGCGCTGCTCAATGTGAACTACCCTGAAGCGGGTAAGGTGGAGCTTGCGGCAATCTTGACTGAAACGATTAGCTCTACCGATGGTAGCACCAGTGAAACCTTGATACTCGAACATAGTGATCAATTTGTGGCTAAAGCCGATGGCTTCCATTTCTTTAATGATTCTGGGCGTGATGGCTGTACGGGGGCAAGTTGCGAGCTGTTTGCCAAGGCAGGCGCTGATTTTAAGATGAACGTAAAGGCGGTTTGTGGTGTCGATGACGGCACGGCTTATAAAGATCGAGTGCCACTTAAAAACTTCCAATTAACAGATTTAAAAATTAAACCTGTACTACAAGCGCCATTAGTCTCGAATGGAGATATTAAAGATGGCAGTCTTGGTGGGCTAGGGCTAACCAGTTTGAGCTTCACTAAGGCTAACAGTGCACCGCTAAGACTGACGGATCAGACATACTTTGAAGTGGGGGCTATGAGTGTTGCACTCGATGGTGAGCTGAATTACCTAGGAGCCTCGATCCCTGAAACCCACTCAAGTAGCGAGATCTTTGGGCGCTTTTCTCCATATTACTTAACCGTGACGGCTAACACTTCTCATCCTGCGGCGCAGTGTGGCAGCTTTACCTATATGGATCAGCCGTTCGGTTTCTCTACCGGTGAAGAACCAACCCTGTCTATCATAGGTAAGAGCAAGAGCGGGGCAATCACCAACAACTACCAAGTTGGTGATTGGTGGCGTTATCATGGCAAGCAGTGGCTAGAACGCAGCTATAGTGATACTTCTGGCGCAACCTCAGCGGATGGCGCAGCCTTGCTGATTGTGGATGAGTCCCCAATTTCCGGCACTGTGGAATACTATCTGGTTAATGGGACTAATAGTGTGCAACGGGCTTACCTAAGCGGTGCACAGCTGCATTACGGCCGCACTGCATCGCTGGCGACTCCCTTTAATGGTCAGTTTGACTTAGAACTATCAAAGGCTGATGTGACAGATAAGGATGGTATTTGTTATCAAGACAGCGCCGATGCAGCCTGTATTGGCTTTACCTTTGACGATATCGCTAAAGGCGATGTTTTTGCGCTGCGTTACGGGCGGTTTGTGATGCAAAATGCTTATGGCCCATCGTCGGAAGAGCTGCGTCTGGAGGTCGGAACCCAATATGTTGGGGCTAGCGGCGAGTGGCTCACCAATTCAGAAGATAACTGTTCTGTGTTCGATACTACCAGTGCGACAGAGTCTGCTGATGCAGGTTTATACCTTAAACCTGAGCCAGGTTTGGAAGCTGTACAGGGGTTCACTCAGCCAGTAGAGGGAGGTCAATTTGGTTACATCGGGCTAGGCAAGAGTTTAATCTATTTCCCTGCGCCTAATACGGGTGGTGAGGTAATCTTACAGCAACATGTGAGTAAATGGCTAAAGTTTTATTGGAATTATAATGCCGTTGGTGATTTACAAGATCCTCGTGGCACTGCTCATTTTGGCACTTATCGTGGCCATGACAGGATTATTTCTTGGCGAGAAGTTTATTAAGGTGTTTGATGGTCCTGATTACATGAAGAAAAAGTGCTTGGAACTGACCAGGAGTTCTAGGGGCTTACCAAGCGCAAGAACTTGTGGTGTTAGCGGTATGATGTGTTCGCGCTTCATTTTCATGCGCTCAGCGGGGATCACCCATAAACTTTTTATCCAAATCTGCCTAAACTCAGAAACTTTCTGCTCTTTAGCTATTGCAATGGCCACAAATAAACCAATGTTCGCAACTGTAATTGCAGCTATTGCGCCAATAGCTGCAACAGATATTTCCGTTGAAATGCTTTATTCCCAGTTAACTTTTTTACCATTCAGACAGCCGCTAACCACTGTTCTTCAGAAATGACATAAATCTCATGTCCTTTTTCTTTAAGTAACATAGCCTTTTCTATTTTTCTGCCATGGCTTAGATATTTCCAATCGCGGCTCGCGAGGGTTCCTATCACTAAAAACTGGGTGGAGAGCAGGACATCTTTACTTGTTATGGCTCCAAGGCTTTGAGCTTTAGATTCAACTGTTTTACGGCTACCAGTTTTAAACTTTCCAGTGAAACAAAAACCAATATTATCGTGTGGAATTTCTGTTATATCGTCAAAGCACTCGGTAGTATTGTCTGTTACATCACCAGTTTCACAGAAACGACGACCCGTGATTTTTTGCACTGTTAGCAACAAGTCTTTCTTTTCATCTTCGGTGATAATGCCATCTTCAAAAATATCACAAAGCTTCGATGTAACGACACTCGCAGGCCACTTATTTAAGATTTGATGGTTTTCATCTAGCCAAACGGCTAGCGCATCAATATCTTTTTCGTTGACGTCATCTGCTGCAGATACGCCTTGAAGCATGCCAAGTAATTGGTTAATTTGGTTATGACTATTTGGTTCAATGAATCCGCGAATATCATTTACGTCATTTATTAAAGAGAGCAAATCTTCATATTCATCTTCATCAATAACGCCGTCCTCTAACACATCATTTAGCACATCGATAATATCAACTATATCTGGATCATCTGAAACTTCCCAATGAGTTCGTAACCACAAATCGAGGAAAGCATACTCGGCAGGCTTAAGTTTGCTATCGGCAGTGATCCCTAACAAAATGCCTTGTAGTGAAGAAATTGCTTTTTCGATATTAGCAGCTTGATTAAAGTGGCCGTATGGCTGGGCATCCTTGTTTAAAAGGAGATCATTAGTTTTTTGTTGCTTAGGTTTAATGGGAGTTCTGGATTCAACGAGAGTTAGTATTTGTTCGACTGTAGTTTGTGGAAGTTCACCAGTATAAGCAAAGTGCACAAATTGAGGTTTGTCGATAATGACCGAGCCACCCTCGAGGGATTTATCTATTTTGCTGGGGCCAGCGTTGTCACCAACACATAAAATATGGAGGCTATTGGTTACGTTTTTCTTGACCGATAGACCGACTAATTCACCTAATGTTTCTAGTTCGTTTCGCTCAACAGCATTAAAACCAGTAAAACAAATCTCAAAAGCTTTCATAATTAGTCTCCCAATTTTTTCAACGCTTGATGTGGTATATACACTTAAGTTCGTATCTGTTTAGAAGTCTTTAACATTTATACGACGAATAGTGAAGCCTGACGACTCCTCAGCGGTTAAGGAGTTTCTATTACTGTATTTAAGGTAAGTATTGCTATCCATAACAAATTAGTAAGTCAATAAGGAATATCACTTTTCTTTGATTTTGTACAATCTTTAGTTACTGAGAATTAAAAAGTATTATCTAGTTTTATTTGGTAGTGAATACTTGGTTTTATGAAGAGCTTTAGGTGAGATTGGTGAAACTTCACTAAATGGTCGTGTAGCTTAACTGCTAACGGTTAGGAGTGCAGCCATATGTATGGCGGCGGGTTTATTCGGCACTCCCATGTGCCTCCCGCTTCTTGGCTATCGCATGTGACGTTCAAGTTTGTTCCAGACACCCTAGTGCATTAATGTTACTAAGAGAGTCGCCCGCACTGGCATAAATTAAAAATGGCCAATATTTTCATATTGGAGCTTCTCAATATTTGGTGGTGGCGCCCGAACCTGTGTGCAAAAAGCTAATATTTTATCTAATAGTCCGTAATGACGCATGATTACAACATAAACAGTATGTTACTGGTTAGTGTCTGTAAGATCGTGTTAGCCGATCTAAATGCTAGTCGCCACTTTGTCATCACTTAACTAATGTAAGTCAGCAAGCTCTACACATTGCGAATATTGGCTCCATTTCCATAATGAACCTTCACAACTTTCAGTGCTGCGAAGTATTGCACTTGTGTTATTGATAAGGTCATATCTGATGAAAAAATCGATTTTATTTTCGTCATCTAGGTGAGGGCGAAGTGTTTTTTTAAAGAAGGGATAATGTTTGCTTAGCTGCAGATACAAAAAAGCCGCTAAATCCGTCTGGTAGGGATTTAGCGGCCTTTGAAGGTTATTGCTAACCTAGTATTGGTGGAGGCGGCGGGGCTCGAACCCGCGTCCAAAAAGCCTACATCCTATCTTTTAGCCCGTTATACCGCGAGATTTTAATACTTTCAGATAGTTACGTTTAAGCATCTGTTAGAGAGTGTTAGCCTTTCTAAATGGTTGCCGCCACTTTGCCGCCATTTTTGATCATGTGACATTGGAAAGATTAGTCAATTTTTTAGCGGATATTTTGTATGTTTGTACAAGGTAGACTACCTTGTAAGAACTGTATAATAAGCTGTTAGTTTTTAAGGATAATGCAAATGGAGATACTGATAGTCTTATGTTTATTTATAATAATTTGTGTAGTTTTAACAATTGTTGAATTACTTTTTCTAAAGAAGTTGGGTTTTGATGTAGTTGCCCACATGGAAATAAAGTTAGAAAAAGGTGAAAATGTTAAATTCTTTTTTGAAGCATGCGGAGTTATAGCATTTATAATCGGTCAACCTATTCTTTTTATGATTCTTGTGGTGTGGGCGCATGGTGAAGTACTGCCTTTGCTACAAGCTCCTTTAAAAGAATTAGCCCAAGAGTTATTATTTATGAACTAAGGCTAACAATTTGTTTAATAAGACAAAATGCAGTTGTCTGTGTTTCGTTCCACAACAATATTTTGCCCGTTAATAGGGCGTTGGTAACCACTCTAATTAATCATCTCATTCTTACCCAATAGAGCTGCTATTGGTTTTTTGGTGATTGCGTCGTCCAGGCGAACAGGAGCGAAGTAGGCGTAACGCATGGTGTCTTTGATATCTGAGTGGCCGAGTATCTGTTTTACCAGAATATTGCCGCCGTTCATCATAAAGTGGCTGGTAATGTTTTCAGCCATTATTACCATCGACATAGGCGCCATAACAATCTATGCGATCACATCGTATCTGCTCAATCTTCTGAACTATCGGTTCACCAAAATCATAATCAGTAATCACAATCGTTCGACGTAAATGTGGTAGTGCGTGAGGGGCTTTAAGAACGTCGCCTTGAAGCTTAACGTATTCTTTTTGCATGCGAAACAGGGTGAATTGCTCAAGTTTCTATTGATACTTTTTTGTGCGCTTGTACATAGTAGCCTTCTATCTAATAAGGTAGACTACCTTATTAGATCTGTATAAAAACAGTTATATTTTAGTACTACACACAAACAGTATCTACTTTTATGACTAACGATAGTCACCAAGTCACTTTAAGGAATAAATGTGCACTTTAAAAAATTGGAAATAAATCATTGGCAGCAATTTGAAACTGTCGACCTAGCAATACATGATCGATTAACGATTATTACAGGATCTAATGGTTGTGGTAAAACGACTATTTTGAATTTATTTTCAAAGCATTCAGGTTGGCAAAATATTTCGTTATCTACGCCAAAAAAAGATTCAAGTACAGGTGTTGTTAAATATTTTTCTAGATTGTTTAAGGGGAATACTAGTGAATCAAACAATACCGTCGGTAAAATACACTATTCAAATAATGTAGAAGCCCTTCTACTAGTAAAAGATTCTGATGTTGCTCAGTATCATGTACAAATTCAGAATCAACAGCCATTAAAAAGTTTCTTTATACCTTCTCATCGTACAATATTTAGGTACCAAGCTCTTAACCATATACCTACTGCTAAAAAAAATAAACAGAATGCATTTGATGAGGTTTCAAATGCAAACAAGCAAAGGTATAACGGTAGTTCAAGTAATCAGTCTGCTAGTTTTTTAATGAAAACTACGCTTATTGGTTGGGCTATAAATGGTTATGGAGTAACGAATAATAATAAAACAATAATGCCTCAGGACAATGAACAAATTAAATTTTATGAGGGATTTCAGGAAGTGCTTAGAAAAATACTTCCAAAAACCTTAGGTTTCAAAGAGTTTGAAATTAGAAATATGGAAATTGTTTTTATTTGTAATGATGGTTCTGATGAATTCCTATTAGAAACGGCTTCTGGCGGCATTAGTGCTCTTATCGATATTGCTTGGCAAATATATATGTATGCAACAAAAGATAATCCTGATTATACCGTTATAATTGATGAGGTTGAAAATCATCTTCACCCAATAATGCAGAGAAGGATATTACCAGATCTTTTACAAGCATTCCCCACTGCGAAGTTTATTGTATCAACACATAGCCCATTAGTTGTAGGCTCAGTAAAAAACTCAAATATATATGCTTTAACTTATAATGAAGAAAATAAAGTTGAGTCTAAAAAATTGGATTTTTTGAATGAAGCTAAAAGTGCTAGTGAAATTCTAGATGAGGTTTTAGGGGTCTCATTTACAATGCCTATATGGGTTGAAGAAAGGTTAAATCAAATAATTGATGAATACAGTAATAAAAAATTAACTGAAAGAGATTTCTCTTTGTTAAGGAGCCAGTTGGCAGAGTTAGGCTTAGAGAAAATGGTTCCTATGGCAATACAAGGAATCATGGAGGGACAAGATGATTAAGCTAAATAGACCTGTGTGCCCGCACCCTGATGCATTAGCTAGAGGAAACTATAAACACCCGGCGAATAAAGAGGCACTTAAGGCTGCTAACTCTGATAAATGTATGTATTGTGAAAGCAAAATATCTCAAATTAGTTTTGCTGAAATTGAGCACTTCAAGCCAAAAGATAATGACAAATTCCCTCATTTAGAATTCGTCTGGGAAAATTTAGGCTACTCTTGCCAGAAATGTAATAACCAAAAGTCTAACAAATTTCATAATGATACCCCATACATAGATCCTTATCATGATGAACCTGCCAATTACTTTTATGCTGCAGGCACGTGGCTATTTGTTAAAAATGGTTGTGAAAGAGCAGATCTTTCAATACGTGATATTGGTTTAAACAGACCAGAGCTACTAGAGAAGCGTCTTGAAAAAATAACAGAAATACAAAAAGCAATCACAGCATGTTATCGTACAGGTAATGTTAGTTTAAGAGACTTTGCACTAGCAGAATTAAGGAGAGAAGCAGAAACAAAAAAAGAATATTCTTTTTTTGTTAAAGCATTAATCAGTGCACATGCGGTATAGAAAAGACATAACGAATTGCTTATACGGAAAATAACTGTTGGCTATCGCTAGTAAAAATAGCCAACCATTATTTTTTCAGCGACCAAGGCGTACTCACCCTACTCCGTCATCTCACTTTTACCCAATAGCGTTGCTATTGGGTTTTTGGTGATGGCGTCGTCCAGGTGATCGGGGGCGAAGTGGGCGTAACGCATGGTGTCTTTGATATCGGAGTGGCCGAGTATCTGTTTCTTCACTTTATCGAAAAGAAGAATATTGCCGCCGTTCATCATAAAGTGGTCGGCACCAAAGCTTTATTTCTTCTGTAAAAATCTGTATTTACGTGTTCTGGCGAGGTACGCCTACGCACATTCGAATGAGGAACTGTATTTAATTGGTTTAGGCCTTCTCTGATAGAATAATTTCCTTTGCATGCTTCACTCAGATTTTCTAAGGCTCTATTTAGTTGATATGAATGCAAGGGTTTATGTTCTGAGTCAAACTCATAAATATCATTGACTATTTCATAAATTAAGTTTACGACCTGATATTGATGTGAGTAACATGATATAAACGTATTTGTCTTTTGGGAACCGTATATAGTACGTGAAACAAGTAATTTACTTAGTTCTTTTGTGCAGTGTAATTCTCTAAAGGTACTTTCTAAATGTGCACGTACGCGTAATAAATTAGTCTCTAATGCCTTGGAGTCTAATTTTTCGCATTCAATTATTTCCATAGAAGTGTTTATATTTTCAATTAATCTTTCAACAACTATATTTATGGTATCAGTACAGATAGTTCCTGGACCATCTTTTAAAGAAGCATCTGGATATATAGTTTTGTAAATAATTCTGGTATCTATGGATACACCCTCTTCTTTCTACTTTGAGCCATTTACGGTGTTTTTCCATTTTGCCTCTAGAGCAACTAGGTGCTCACTAAAGTGCTTATAGTGGGCGAGGTACAAGTCAGTTTTATTTTTCTGTTGCGTCTCTAAAATTTGTTTCTCTGTGTTCTCTATTTGAACGTTAGCTTTTTCAATTTGTAATGCGGTCTGTTTAGTACCGTGAATTCTGCCTGTTAACACAGCTAAAGGAATTGCTAGAGCTAGTAACCCTATGGGAAGTTGAGATATTAATAAGAATGTTATAAAACCTTGGGCTGATAAATCAGGAGTTGATCCGGACCAGGCAAAAATACCAGTGCATATAAATAAAATTATGGGGATGAAGATACTAGCCCAAAATGGAGTCTGAAGTTCAAGCCCATCTTTGGGTTCGAAATGAGTAAAATAAAAAGGGAAAGAAGTATCAAGTGTGTCATCCGCAGGGAATCTTCTTTTAAGGTACCAGTAGAGAATGCTCACCCCTATTATTATCATTGTTATTAATAATAACAGTTTTCCTATTTCTAAATAGAGCTCGTTGTTTTGTATCACTTCAGTAGTCCTGCTATTGGGTTTTTTGTGATTGCGTCGTCCAGGTGATCGGGTGCGAAGTGGGCGTAACGCATGGTGTCTTTGATATCGGAGTGGCCGAGTATCTGTTTTAGTACCAGAATGTTGCCGCCGTTCATCATAAAGTGGCTGGCAAATGTGTGGCGTAAAATGTGGGTCATCTGTCTGTCTGGGAAATTCAACTTAGTGCGTTTAATTGCACGTTCAAATGACTTGCGGCAAGGTCTGAATAATGGGCCTCTTGCACGTGGTATCTTGTCGGCTAATTCTTTCGCTATTGGCACGGTTCGATTCTTCTTACCTTTGGTTTTAACAAAGGTGATGCGGTTGTGGGCTATTTGACTGCCGCGTAAACCTTCGGCCTCTGACCAGCGGCAACCTGTTGCTAAACAGATCAGCACAATCGTGGTGAGGTGTTCGTATTCGGCGTTAGCACATTCGGTTAGAACAATGGGGATCTCTTCTGGGTAGAGGAACGCCAGCTCGGTGTCTTCAATTTTAAATTGAGATATGCCATCGAGTGGGTTGGGTAGCTTCCACTCGCCTAACTTTTTCAGCTCTGAGAAAACCGCATTGAGATAAGCATGCTCATGGTTAATGGTGTTGGGTTTAACCTTGTTCATCTTACCTTGAGCATCTTCAATTTCACCATCGAGGCGCATCTGGCGATAATTGGCAAAGTCATTCACGGTGATCTTGCTGGCAATCGGGTCGCCCATGCCATTGCAAATCAAATCCAGCTTTCGTAACCGCAGCTCTGGCTTAGTTAGTTGCTGGCCGTGAAGATCATGCCAGCGTTTGATTAACTCAGATAAACGGCGGTTATCAACCTTTTCACCTAACCAAGGTTTGTCATCGACCTTTTTCATGGTGAACAGCTCAAATGCAGTGGCTTCACCACGAGTGGCAAACTTCTTTCGAATGCGTTTACCCTCGCGGCCATTGGGATAGCATTCGCATAACCAAGGTTTATCGCTGCTGTCTTTTAGGTTACGGATGGTCATTTAAATAAATTTCAACCACTGTTCTTCAGATATGACATAAATCTCATGTCCTTTCTCTTTAAGTGACATAGCTGTTTCAATTTTTCGGCCATGGCTTAGATATTTCCAATCTCGGCTCGCTAGAGTACCAATGACTACAAACTGAGTAGAGAGCAACACACCTTTACTTGTAATAGCACCAAGACTTTGAGCTTTAGACTCTACAGTTTTACGGCTACCAGATTTAAACTTACCAGTGAAACAGAAACCAATATTGTCGTGTGGGATTTCGCTTATATCGTCAAAGCATTCGGTAGTGTTGTCTGTTACGTCACCGGTTTCGCAGAAACGATTACCTGTAACTTTCTGCACTGTTAGCAACAGGTCTTTCTTTTCGTCTTCGGTGATAATGCCATCTTCAAAAATTTCACATAGTTTTGATGTAATGACACTAGCAGGCCACTTATCTAGGATTTGATGGTTTTCATCTAACCAAACGGCTAGCGTATCAATTTCTTTTTCGTTGATTTCGTTATCAGCTGAAATTCCCTGAAGTAGACCAAGTAGTTGGTTTATCTGGTTATGGCTACCAGGTTCATTGAATCCGCGTACATCATTCACATCATTTATTAAGCAGAACAAATCATCATGTTCATCTTCATCAATAATTCCATCCTCTAACACATCATTTAACACATCGACGATATCAACCATATCTGGATCATCTGAAACTTCGCCATGAGTTCTTAACCACAAATCGAGGAAGGCATGTTCGGCTGGCTTAAGTTTGCTATCGGCAGTGATCCCTAACAAAATGCCATGTAGTGAAGCAATTGCTTTTTCGATATTAGCAGCTTGATTAAAGCGGCCATACGGCTGGGCATCCTTGTTTAAAAGGGTATCATTTGGTTTTTGTTGCTTAGGTTTTATAGGGGTTCGGGATTCGATTAGAGTTAGTATTTGTTCGACTGTAGCTTGCGGGAGTTCACCTGTATCTGCAAAATGTACAAATTGAGATTTATCGATAACGACTGAACCGCCTTCGCGAGCTTTATCTACTTTACTGGGGCCAGCGTTCTCACCAATACAAAGAATATGAAGGTTCTTGGTTACGTTTTTTTTGACCGATAGACCTACCAATTCAGCTTGTGTTTCTAACTCATTTCGTTCAACAGCGTTAAAACCAGTAAAACAAATCTCAAATGCTTTCATAACCAATCCCTTTAATTACTTAAATGCTTTCTAAAATTGATACCACCTTGCCGTGGATTTTGGTCGTTTCTTCGTTGATCTGGTATTTCTCACCTTCATCATAGAAGTAGGTTTGGCCGTCCGGCAGCTGGCGAAGTTCACCTATCTGGTAGTTATTATTAACGCTGAACAGATAGCTTCCTTTTGTTACTACTTTCTCATTAGAGTTAATGAACTTAATGTGGCCACTATCACGAACAGCAAAATCGTTCTCTAGTGAGATACCAAAGTATTTTATAAATGAATTGTCGACTGAAAATTTACTTTCAAATGCAAGAACACCATTTTCAATTGCGAATATTTTTACTGCCGGAAGTAAATGATTTTCGGCGGCAACAGTTACTGACCCATCTTTATATTCTGGCACTTTGCTTTTCGCAAATTTCATAACGTCTGGAATATCATCTTCACTGCTAAAGCATAAGTATTCCATTGGTACGCCTGTAGCTAAATGTATGCGAATCAATAACTCATATGGGGTTGAGTTACGGGTTTGCCATGTCGCAATTGTTCCAGAAGTAATACCTAGTAGGGTGGCCAATTCAAGTCGGTTTTTTACCCCGAAAAGTCTGACCAATCGATCTACAAGGGTTCGGCCACCGTCATAAGTCGGAATTGTAGACAAAGGAATTCGAAATTTCGCATTGTTGACCTTGCTAAATGTTTGCATATGATCAATAATCCTCGCAGATGAAGTTTAACGCTCTGTAACTCCACATTACAGAAAGACACATAAATTCGAGGATATCATCAAATGAGCAATCTATCACTACACATTGACGCACCTTTCTTGTCATTTGAAGAGTATGCCCGCCGCACCGGGACGACAGTTGATAACGTCCGCTATCTCGTCCGTGAAGGACGCCTACCTATTCGCCCTAAATGCAGACCCCAAGAACGCCCATATATCAATATGTTGGCGTTAATGAAAGAAGCCTCTGAGCTTTGCTTAGTGAGCTAAAACATTAACGTCGTCATTTGAGTGTTTTTATCTTCAATTGAAGATTAGCAAAATGGAGTTTTGCGTCTATGTATGCCAATTCGAGCAACACACAGTATTCAAATGAGCAAGCTCACCTAATCGGTGCACTGCGTCAGTTTGCAAATGACGAAGTAGTTAGTGATGTCGCCAAGTCTGCTGGAATGAAACGCCCACAGATGCTGCGCAATAAGTTGCTACCCGAGCAACCGCATCAGTTGACCGTGAGTGAGTTGGTGAAAATCACCAAGGCCAGCGGCAATCGTTGCATTGTTGATGGGGTGTTGTTGGAGCTTAACTGCGTTACATCGGTATCGCTGGGTGACTTAGCCAATGCAAGCAAAACCACGTTAACCGATAGAGCGCTGGACATTAATGCCAACACCGCACAGTTAGGTGCGCTGGCTTTAGATGTTAAAGCGACTAAGCGCGTAACCGAACGGATGCGCCATGAAACAGTAAGGCGTGCATCTTACGTGATGGCCGAACTTGCTATTTTTGTGCATGACGTAGAGCAGAAGTTTCAAGCCATTCCGGTACTCACTGTTGCGAGCGATGCAATGCAAGCCATGCCCATGCCAGGGCTGATGTAGAAGGGGAATTATATGAATGCTCTAAAGCAAACAGCGCATGAATCTGTGCCCAGAATAGAAGCCGACTTACATATTGAAAAATCTGCCGCTAACGATATTGCATCCCCGTCTAGTCAGCAGAGTATTGCCGCTGTGCGTTCAATGCTTGGGCGCAACCGCGCGGCCAGTCTATACAGCGGCCTTTCAAAGCAAAAAAAAGCCATCATTTTATTTGGCGCCCGCCTAAAACCTAGTACCCACATTCATATTCCGCTTGAAAACATGACGTTTGATGAACAAGAGGCGGTGCGAATGTCGATGCTAGCCATTCGTGAATTAGTAAAAGAGATCAGCTCGGTTGGGCTGGGACGAGAGAAATTCATTACCGCAAAAGTTGAGACTCCAACAGAAGACAGTTTTTCAGATCTGGCAGGTGAGCTGGCAAGTAATCAGGCCGCAATGGCTCAAGTTAGCTATTAACAGGCACAAAAAAAGCCACTTCCGTTACAGCGGATGTGGCCGTGTCGACTCAATCAATAGATTTTCAAGGATTTACATTATGAAACCGACAAAACAGAGTTTAACAACAGATGATGCTATTCGCAATGAAGCAAATAGAGTCATTACCGCTTTAAACCATTCCAACTACCCCATTGAGCCGATAGTGGCCGAGTCAGTGATCGAATCTTTGGTGGCCATCGCCGAAAAGCTTGACCTCGCTATCGCCAAAACACTCCGCGTTCGTTTGGTTGCCATTCGCAACAATATTCACGTTAACCAAATTCAACAGGCGGCTTGATATGACTCATTCAAATAACGTGGCTCATTCAGTGCCAGCAGCCAACACCCCCGCTTTTGATCTTAGCAATCCACAGCATTTAGCCATGCGCAAATTGATGGCGGATATTCATATCCATCATGTGCAGGCATTGGCTGAGAATTTGTTAACTACTGCTGCGAAGTATCGCGGAATGGTAATCGGGCTAAAAAAGGTCGCGTTGTACGTGTTGCATGACGAGTCGCTATTTTGGTTGTGCTTTGAGTTGGAATCCGCGCTAGAAGCGTTTGAAGAACTTAATCAAATTCAAGCGAGGGCTGCAGCATGAGCGCATTAACTGAATCTATCAATAACCAAAACTTCAATATTCGCACTGCATTTTTAAATCGCACCTTAGGCAATGCCAGCCGTCCACCAAAAGTGACCGCAGAAGACCGACGTGCCAAAGCGTGTCGCCGTCGCATTGAGGATTTCCAAATGGCACGTGAGTTAGGCGTGAGTTTGAATGAGTTGGAGGCGGTATGAGACTCCTTAATGTTGAGATAAGCGAAGTTGAGAAGTTAACCCTGTTTGCCATCACCTGCTTTATGTGTGATGAGAAATTTTACGTGACCACAGCTAGCACCGTCGAGGAGGCAGTAGATAAAGCGGCCGCTGTAGGTTGGCACGGTTACGAAACTATCGATGAGGTCTGTTCAACGGCCTGCCCTAAGTGCATCGCCAATGCAAAGCAAGATGAAGCGGAGCGGTTAGTATGAGCAACGCAGCATTCCAGCACTTACTAAAACACTTTCGTAGCAATAAGCAGTCACTCGTTAGAGAGATCCAAACACTTATCGATAACGACGGTTTAATTGATAACAGCAACTTGATTGCCATCGCTAAATATTCAGGTGCACTTGATTGCCTGTATTGGCAAGCGCTGGGTAATGAGCTTACCAACCTAGCCAAAGGCATTCGGCGCACGTTGGCAAAAGCGCGGGTACATCATGGGTTTGAGGGCTTGTAATGTATAGGCCTACATTATCACCACAGTCCGAGGCATTGCCCTCGGCTGTTTTTTGTGGATTAGTTAAAACACCGCCGCAAGGGCGCACGTGTTTGTTTGCGGCTAACTATCAACATATTGAAAAAGTTGAGCCCAAAACGCTTGAGCAATACCAACAGCTAACCTTTCTTGATGGCTATAAAACCGCTGAATTGCCAAAGAACAGCAATGCTCGCCAGGCACTGAAAGAGGTTAACGAACTACTCGAGCAGGTTTCGCCAAACCATACGGTGCTAAATAGTAATCGCAGTTTTGCCAATGCGCGTTTGAGCCACCTGCCTAATAACATCCGTCTTAAAATCAGTACAGAGTATCAGCGCCGCCTTAGCTTAACGGGTGGTAACTCAGGTAAGCGATTACGCAGTGCCAATATCTATCTGCGCAAGACTACCGACTTTATTAATAAGGTGTGGCTCAAGTACCCATTCCATAACGTGGGCAGCTTTTTAAGTACCACTTCAAAGCACGTTAACGAAAGCAACGGCAGAAGAACCACGCATTTAGGTGGGTTTGATTTAATTAAATACCGCAAAAGCAAGCGCCTCAAAGATGTTGCTAATCGGCTGGCTCTGATTGTTTTAGATGAAGTGAAAGACACCGCCAACCATTACAGCGGTGATGTGGCTTTTTTAAAGGCTTATGACGCTGCAGCTGCAGTATGTAAGCAATGGCAAGTTAAGCCGCCTTATTACTCAGACGTAAAACGAAACCAGATTATTGAGGCGGCAGAGTGCGCCATTTTGCGCATGACGAGCCCTAAATGGTGGCTTAATCAACTGCGCTCATTACGTGATTTATGCTGTGAGCACTTGAATGTAGCAGCAGGCCTAGTGGGTGAAGACAGCCCTTATTTAAGCCGTGAGAGTTTTAACGAGTGGTGCGAGCAGCAAAGAAGTGGTCGTGAGTGGTTAGAGAACACCATGATTGAATCTGAATCAGGGGTGATTTTGCCACTGATTGATGCGGCTATGGCAGGCACTGCTAATCCATCGAATCGATTTGTCGAACTCATTGTTAGAGCGCGTGGCTTAGAAGAGGTGGCAGAAGAAAGCGGCAAAGTGGGCTTTATGGTGACCTTAACGGCCCCGAGTAAATATCACTTCAATTCAGATAAGTGGAACTGCGAAAACGCCCAATTTACTCAAGCCTACCTGTCAGGCCAATGGAGCAAAATACGCTCTGCTTTGTCATACCGCAAAATCAAGATTCAAGGCTTACGTGTTAGCGAGCCTCATAAAGACGGCACACCGCATTGGCATATGCTGATCTTCGTCCATCCAGACCATAGCGATGTACTCAAAGACTTACTCGAAAAGTATGCCTTTGAGGTTGATGGCGATGAAGAGGGCGCCGCAGAACACCGGTTAGAGATTGAACCTATAGATAAAGCCAAAGGTTCGGCAGTGGGCTACATCGTTAAGTACCTTTCAAAGAACATTAAAGGTGAGCACATGCAAGGCGAGTTAGATTTTGAATCTGGCTTGTCGGCAAATGACGGTGCAGCAAATGCGGCGGCTTGGGCTAGCCGTTATCGTTTGCGACAGTTTCAATTTTTCGGCTCTTCATCAGTTCAAGTATGGCGTGAACTTAGGCGCTTAAAAGAGTGCCCGCAACCTGCCGAAATCGAACATGCCAGGGCTGCAGCTGAAAGCTCAAACTGGAAAGCCTTTGAACAGGCTTTAGCGGTTAACCCTATCAAACTCGAATATGAAGAAACCGAGTGCGGCAACGAGTTTGGCGAAATGACCAAGCGCGTGCTTGGGCTTTGCGCCTTGGCCACCAATGATGGCATTACCAAAGTGAGGTCACTCATTACCCGTGGTGAAAAGTGGACGCTTAGAACCATGGATGAAAACGAGAAGGGTAGTTATAAGAAGCTCAAAGCCGAGCGTGCTGCCATTTTTAAAACCAACACCAGTATTGAGAACAAAGAAGACAAACTGCCTATGCCAAAGTGGAAGCAGCCTAAAGCTGTTGCTCTTGGCAGTTGCTCTTGCTCTAAGAGTCGCGGCAGCGGCGATACTCGGACTTGTGGGAATAACTGTACAGAGTCGGTTTTGTTGCAGCAAACAGCTGGATTTTCAGAGGAGTCGCGCCGTTATCTTGCTTCTCATGGTGTAGTCGATCCTTATTCGCTTGAGCAGCTTGCCAAAAGTTTAAGGGTTTTTACTGATTCGGGACGAATTTGGTGGGTGAGCAACGGCCAGTTGCAGTTCGAGCGCTTGCTTGATGAAGAGAGTAGCGAGTTTGAGTATTTCTGATAGCTGATAGGATACAAAATACTTGTATCCAAGTTAGTGCAAATTGCTGATTTACAACGATTTTGTTTTAATTTTTGTTGACGGGCAGCATTGTCAGCGTTTATATTCGTATTAATCTTGCTCTGGGTCGTTTTCAATGAAAGCTGTTAGTTGCGCGTTTTTCAAAGTGTGTTTGTGGCATTTTTTCAAATAGCGCAGTAGGTGGTTGCACGATTTTATCTATATGAATAATAGGTGAGGCACCGCAGTTGGTGTGAAACTCTAGTCGTACAAATTAAACTCTATGTAGAAGAAACTGAAATGACAAAATTTAAATGTGAAAGTAAATTTGGTGGGTTTAGCGCTGGTTATGTCTATGAAATAATCGATGGTGAGAAAGTCATTAAGGGCTATATCGTAATTGATGGCTCAGGAAAAGTTGTTAAAAAGGGGTTTAAATCATTAGGTGACGCTGTTCAATGGGCTAAAGCTGAGTATGAGGCGTTGCGGAAGAGCTTTGAGTTAGCAATACAGCTGGAACAATTGAGTCAAGCACTTGAGGTGGAACCAGAACCAGAACCAGAACCCCAATCACCTGTAAGAAAAGGGCCTACTCGCAAAGGGCCTGGTAGTAGAGGTTAAGGATTGTTTCTTTAGTCAAGTTTTCAATGAAAACTAGAATTCAAATTTGGCAATCATAGAATTTACGAAAAATGTGAATAATAGGTGAGGCACCGCAGTTGGTGTGCCAATGATGGAATTACATAAAATGACTATTGAATCTATGTTGTACCAGAAAGTGGACATGCTAAATGGCCTATTTTCTAACTTAGATACAGAGGATGAAAAAGATGTCTGTAATGCGATAATCTCCGATGTTTTAGCAATATATGAACGTGACCATATCACAGAAGGTTTAGTTCCTGCTGCAGCTGTTGACGCTGAGTTGGGGAGAGGGCTCGAGCAAGTTCCGACACAATAGCACTCGCTGCTTGAGCGCTTGGGCTCAGAGTGTGGCTAAAACTTAGGTTTGCTACAAAAGTGTGGCCACACTCTGGGTTAGAACAAGAACAATACAAATCGGCATGGGCCAAACTCAGCCGATTTGTTTTACCGATAATGGCTGTTTCACCACAGCTAGTACAAAGCACTCGCATCACAATCTCCCAATTGATTTAATCAGCTTAGTTTACGTCACTATACTGTGTTTTTGAACAGTATTGTAAGTCAGTAATGGTAATGTTTGTCATGTGAGATATTTTTTTTATAAAATCGATATAGATCAACATCCTTAGCCATTTCACTGGTTATAGTAGGTTATTTTCTTGCTAGGTCGTATAAAGGATGTTACGTGCTTTTTGGGGGGTGTGTGAAAGTAGTTGTAATTGAGGGGCATCTATCAGAATACCCAAATCCGGTTTATTTGAAGCGAGGCGATATAGTCACCCTTGGTGAAATGGATGATGAGTTTCACAATTGGATTTTTATAACCAATGACGCGGGTGATCAAGCTTGGGCTCCAATCCAATACATCGATAATGTCGTGGGGAGTTCTACGGGCATCTTGCTTCAAGATTACGATAATTTGGAGTTCAATACAGTTATAGGTGAAAAACTATCAGTGCTTTTCGAACTAAATTCTTGGTATCGAGTATCAAGGTCAACGGATGAAATCGGGTGGGTACCAGTGCACACGGTAAAACGTACATAACGAGGCATTTAAGCTGGATTCGCAACGCTTGGCAGTTTTAGTTTTAATTCAGCTTTTGCGTTTTAAGTTGTTTGTCGAAGCAGTGGTATTTAGCATCGCTCACCCCTTAATACGGCGTTATATAATTAGAATATATAAATAAAAATGGATTATAAAATGAAAAAAATATTAATTGGGTCATTCTTGGTTTTATTTTCTAGCCAAGCTTATGCAACGGAAAAGTTTGATGGTGTTATTACAAAACATGCTGAAGAATGGGGTGTTAACCAATGCATTCAAGAAATTCAAAAAATGGATAGTTTTTTAAATGGTAAAGGTGGGGCTAGTGGAGCATGGTCTTCAGCCCCAAAAAACAGTCCATCAGATAGAATATTCTCATCGCTAAATATTAGGAAATATAACGATGGCACATGGGGGTATGCTACTTTGTCTATCGCTCCAGGAGTAGACGGTAATTGTGACAGCACCTTAATGCAAATGGTAACTTTCCCTGGAAAATCATGCAACGAAGTCAGAGAAACTATATATAAAGATTATAAATACAACTCTGAACTTGCTGGTAAATCTGTTTATGAAAGCGGCACAACAAAAGCTGTATTAGAAGAACTTGGTGGTAACTGTATTTCTATTCGTTATGAAACCCTTTACCCATCACCTAAGTAGTTACATAGCAAGTTGCTTAAACGGAAATTAATAGTTGGCCATCACTTCGCAATCATAGCTAACCACTATTTGCCTGTTAAGCGGGTGTAACGCAAACGCACCGAGTAGTGTAGCTGTGTAGCTACACTACAGCCTTTATCCCAAATCAAACACTAGTGACAGCCTGCCCCCGACTTCGCTATCTTGCGCCACAGCATCGACTAATTTTCTGATCAGTGGCTTAGTCTCATTTTTATAGTAAACCTCATCATACTTTGACGGGTCGCCAAGGCCTGCGGTGTTAGATGGGATAATGCCCGCTAAGCCAGGAGGGAAACGATGGGCGTTTAGTACGTCTTGGGAGCTGACGTTCTTCACGTTCATAAACTCGTCTTTCGATTCAAAATTACCCACGGGGATGATCTGCAAACCTTTCTCTTTACCGTTGGGAATATTGACAAATAGCGACTTAAAATTACCCACGCCTTTAGAATCTTGGATCTTCTCTTTAATGTCTTTCTCGACATCAGCATCTAAGTTTGGGTCGGTGGCATACATAATAAAGCCCATGTGCGCGCCGTTGATGTAGTACTTACGGCGAAACAGTGTGGCATCTTCATTGAGCAGTGCCGCTTGCAACCCTCCGAGATAATCAGGGCAACCATAGACTTGCTGCACTGGGTCGTACTGGCGCACCCAAATAATGTCTTTGGCTTTATAGCGCTTTACTTGGTTATTACGCTCAAGCACTACCGCGCCGCCATCACTACCCACGCGGGTTCGGTAGCTAGGTAATGGGAACAGGCGCACCACCTGCCTAAAACCATTGCGCACTTTAAGCAGTGCCACATCACCAAATTGCACTAAGTTTAAAAATGTAGCCTCAACATGCTGGGCAGTCATGCTGCCAGAGACAAAACGACTAGTCGCCATATTGGCGCGGCTTTGCACTATGCCGCCATGTTGGGCATTGCGACGGGTTAAGTTAGCCAGCAAATGTCTATCAACGGGCGGTTCCCAATATTGTTCACCGTCGTTGTAATACAGTGAATCATAATCGGTGAGCCACATGTTAGGCATCACTTGCTCGGGTAAACTAAACACCACTGGCGCGTTAGCCGTTTCTGTTTCGGTTGCTAACTCTTCGGTGGCGGCTAATGCTGCATTGTCCATGATGATGTTCTCTTATGTGCAAAGTTCAGTGGTTCGTTAATAACGGCGTGGGCGATGGCAAAAAACACATCGGCGTGGCCGGTTACGTTATCGCGGCTGGCTTTAAAAGTGATAGCCCCGCCTGTGTCGGTGGTGGTCTTGCGTATTGATAAGCAGCTCATGGCAATGTCTTTGTGGGAGGCGTCCCACTCGATGCGGCCACTTTCAACCACATCAATCATTTTCAGTACTAAGCGAGTTTTGCTTGAAACGCTGTAATGAATCGCCGTGGCCTCGCGCGGAAATAAGGTGCTAATCGAGTCGAACACGCCCGCGCCAATGCCTGTGGTATCAACGCCAATGTAAGTGACTCGATAACGGGCATAGACTTTTTGTATTTCGCTTACGTGATGGGAAAAGTTCAAGCCGCGCCAATAGTGTTTTTCAAGTACTCTGAATTTCTCGCCTTTCTTTTCACCTGGTGCAATCACTACTAAGGTGGCATTGTCGCGCGTTCGTGATGGGTCATAACCGAGCCAAACCTCGCGATTGCCAAATGGCCGTTGCTCTTTGGGTTTGTGATCTTGCCAGCGAGCCGACTCGACCATGCATTTTTCAAGGTCGCTGAACTTAAATACGCTATCGGCATCATCAACAAAAATGCACATAAACAGGTTTTTAAAGTCATCGTCGTTGTATTCGTCGCGCAGCTCCTCAATGTCGAACAGTCCACAACCGCCAGCAAGGGCATCTTCAATGGTGACCACATAGCGCCATTGCTTGTCGGGGCAAAACCGGCCACGGTCACGCATGGCATCAAAGGTGGGAAACTCCACCTCTTCGCGATCACTCATACCGCGGCGCCAGTGATCCCCCGTCCAAAAGCTGTAAGCGGGGTGCGCTTTGGTTGATGGGGTAGAAAAGTAGGTTTTGCGCCAGTTTTTATGGGTGGCCATAGCAGAGGCTAGTTTGTTGAGTACATCAAACTTGCCTATCCAAAAGTATTCATCCACATACACATGGCCGTGGTAACTCTGCGCGGTTTTGCTATTCGTCGACAGAAACCTTAGCTCGGCATCACCGTGTGCGGTGTGCAATACAATCGGGTTACCGGTTAATTCTATTTCAAAGAACTGCTGCGCAATTTGCACAATATAGGTGCGGAATACTTCGGCCTGCGAACGTGAAGCCGAGAGGAATATTTGCGGATCCCCGGTAAGTACCGCTTGCTCGAATGCTTCACCGGCAAAGTAATAGGTGGCACCAATCTGGCGCGACTTAAGAATATTACGAATACGCCGATGCAGGTTTTCATGCATCACCTTTTGATATTCAAATAATGAAGCGTACCAGGCTTTAAAATCTTCCTCGGTTAAATGGCTAACGTCATTCTTACGTTTACGACCTTTACGCTTGCTTGGCGCTGCATTATTTTGCTGATCGCTGCCTTTGCTATTTTTGCCACTGTTCTTAGTACTGCCATTAGCACCGAACGAATGGCCTTCACTGATTAAGCGCTGCTTTTTCAGCTTCACATGCTTTTCAATCAGCATGTCGAGCTCTTTAAGTTGCCCGCCAGATTTATCAGCGATATCGGTCAGCATCACAATGCGCCGAGCAATGGCCTCGTCGACTTCTTCCTCGCGCAGCAGATCGCGCCAACTGTATTTGTCAGCCCAAAAGTAAATCACCCGCGTATTAGGCAGGTCGAGTTCGAGACGGATCTCGTCCGGTGTCCAGCGCCTTAAATAGAGCCGCTTTACCGCTTCGCGAATTTCAGGAGAGTAGGCCATGCGTGAGTGATTCGACTCCGTAAGTAGTGAACAAATAAACCAACTGACCTGCAGTGTATTCATAAGTTACAAGGCAATAACGGACTAATGTTCGGCCTGTTTCGGATATAGCCCTATATCCGAATTCCTCCGAACCAAACCGAGTGCCAGCGCCGTTGCAGCTGGCTATGCTGCCTGCAATATCTCAACTTATCGCATTCAAACCACTAACCGGACTATGTAATGAGCCAATTGAAAACAGACTGGGTACGCATCGCAACTGAGGGCGCAACGTTTCGTAATGTCCCAATTGAACGTCAATGGCTAGTCGATATTGCTGAAACCTATGATCCTAAAACTTATGGTGCGCGCATTTGGCCTGATCACCGCCGTTGGTATGGCGCGTGGGGTGACGTGATAGAAGTGAAAACCGAAGAGCATGACGGCAAGTTAGTGCTGTTTGGTAAGTTGAACCCTAACTCCCAATTTATTATGGCTAACGAGAATGACCAAAAGGTCTACACCTCGATTGAGCTTGACCCGAATTTTGCCGCCACAGGCAAAGCCTACCTAACAGGCCTTGGTGTTACCGATGAGCCTGCAAGCCTTGGCACTGACCGCCTTAAATTTGGTGCTAAAGAGCGTCTTGAAACGCACCAATACGGCGCGCCAGAGCAGCTAGTTATTAGCTACCCAGCAGTAGACAGTGAAGAGCTGATCACCCCTGAAAACCAAAAGGCGTTTTTCAGCATTGTAGGCAAGTTTTTTAAATCCCTTACGCCGCATCAGATAAACAGCACTGAGCATGTAAGCAACACTTCTGAGGAAGAACCCATGACTAAAGAACAGCATGAAGCCTTGATGGGCCAATTTGCATCTATCGGCACTCGATTAGAAAGCCTTGAAGCAAAAACAGAAGCTTTCAGTGTAAAGCCGCCAGAAACCGAAGAAGAGCAAGCGCCTGCAGGTGAGCCGCAAAATGGTATCACGGCAGAGCAGTTCAGCACGCTTAATGAAACGCTAACGAGCCTAACCGCCAAAGTTGATGGTATGGAAACTCAGTTTAAAACGCTAAGCCAAGAAACGGGCGGCCAAGAGCCTGATCCTGCTGGTCTTGGTGAACAATTCTCGGTTGTATAACTCGCTGCAATTGATAGCTGACATTCATCACTAAACAAGAGAGAGCAAAATGAATTTTTTAACACCAGTCGCAAAAGCCTGTTTGCTGGCATATACCAGCAACATGGCAACGGCTTACGGCGTTGATGATGTGCAACATCAATTCAGCGTTACTGGCCCAATGGAAACCAAACTAAAAGCAGCGCTGCTTGAGCAGGTTGAGTTTCTATCACTGATCTCAATGATGGACGTTGACCAGATTAAAGGCCAAGTGGTTAAAGTCGGTGATTATGGTATTGCCACAGGCCGTAAAAAAGACGGTCGATTCAACACTGTCAACGGCGTCGGTGGTCACAATTACGAGCTGACTGAAACTGATTCATGTGCATCGGTTAAGTGGTCAACACTGGCAGTATGGGCAAATGCTGGCAGGCAAAACGAGTTTGTAAAGCTGATGAGTCAAAACGCTACACGTCGTTTTGCGCTGGATTTACTCCGTGTTGGTTTTAATGGTACCTCGGTTGCCGAAAACTCAGATCCTGTTAACAACCCTATGGGCGAAGACGTTAACAAAGGCTGGCACCAAATCGTTAAAGAAAAAGCCGCAGGCCAAATTGTTACCGACCCAATCTACTTCAATCCTGATGCGGTAACGGCAGATTTAAAACCCGGTGAATACAAGACGCTTGACGCCATTGTTACCGAACTGAAAAACACGCTTATCCATCCATCACTGCGTAATGATCCTCGCTTAGTCGTGTTAGTGGGTAGTGACTTAACCGCCACAGCCCAAACCAAGATGATGAACCAAGCTGACAAGCCAAGCGAGAAAGTGGCTGCGCAGCAGATGGATAAATCCATTGGTGGTTTACGTGCTTATACGCCGCCGTTCTTCCCAGGTAAACGCATCGTCGTGACCTTACTTTCTAATCTGCATATTTACACCCAAGTGGGCACTCGTTCGCGTAAGTCTGAAAATATTGAAGACCGCAAACAGCATGAAGATAAGTACTGGCGCATGGAAGGCTATGCAGTTGAAGAGTTCGAGGGCTATGCGGCTATCGATGAAGCCAATATGAATATTGGCCCTGCACCAGCGCCAGTGGCTTAAGTAAACCAATTAGGCACTCAACGAGTGCCTAATCAACCCCTTATTAACTCATTACTAGAACGACTAAACAGGATATTGCCATGAGTGCTATAGCCGATTTTAAAAAACGTTGTGACGCTGAAAAAGCCAAGCAAGCACATGATTGTGCCGAGCATAAAGCCGTGACAGCTAAACCCGCAAATGAAGCGTTAGCGCTACTGGCTTACTTGCTTGGTTGTGAAGAAGAGCAAGCCATCGAAAAAGCCCATGAAGCAGTTGCCCAAAAAGCTCGCTTTGTAGATATGCAAATTCACGTTGACCCTGCAACTGGTGATGACAAGTCGGTTACTGCAGAAGTGACTACCGATGAAGATGGCCGTATTTCACAGGTCATAGCCACTGACATTCAAACCGAATTAGAGCACAGCGCCGACACTGTCGCCGATGCCGCCCACACAGTGGAACAAGCCGCTGGAAAAGTCGAAACCGCTGCCAATGACGTAAGCGAAGCATCTAGTGATCTGGCCTACAACGCAGAAACCATTAGTGAAGCTGCTAGTGACATTAAAGAGGCGGCAAGCGAAATAAAAAAGCCGTCGGCGGAGCTAGCATCCTCGCCTGGCGAGAAAGACGCCAAAGCCAAAAGCAGCTCGAAAAAGTAGGTCTGACAGGTGACGCGCAATATGCGCCAAGCCTGCACTTGCAACTTATCGAACTTGAGGACGACTTAAAACGCCTCAAGGGCTTGGTAAGGCGGGCAGACAAAGTTGCCCATAAACGTGACGTGTTACTGCCTAAGTGGTTACCCATTGTCACCGAGTACTTAGAAACAGTAGCAACGCTACAAAGCGTCAAGGAGAACGACAAAAATGCTATTTCTGACAATCCTATTTTTGCTTATTGCGTGGTTTGGCTATTCGACGTTGACGATCTCGGCCAAGGCATTGAACTCGGCCTCAAAGCCATTGAGCTTAACCAACCTATGGTGCGCACTATTCGCCGCCAATGGGCAGGGTTTATTAGCGATGCTGTATTCGACTGGTGTGAGATTCAAGCAGATAACGGCCACAGCATTGAGCCGTATTTCAGCCAGGTGTTTAAGCATGTTGCGAATAGTTGGAAATTACCGGAAGTGGTTACCGCCAAGTATTACAAATTCGCTGGTTTGGCGTTACTGCGCACAACGAACGGCGAGGTTAAGCCAACGCAAGTGGGCGACATTGACCGCTTACAGCAAGCAGATGCGTTATTGGAAAAAGCCGCCAGCCTGCATAAGCATGCCCAGGTAAAAACCATACGCAACAAGATTGAAATGAGAATACGTGCACTTGAAGCCTATGGCTCACAAGAGAGCGGTTCGCAAGAGCCTAGTTAAAAGTGCAAAGGACCGACTCCCAACCCTCCAGTGCGCTAGCCGAGTGTTTAACGGGTGACTGTTAATAACCACGTCGACGCTAACCGCACTGAACCTAATTAAACGCGAATGAGAACATGCTATGAGTAGTTTTGGATTTGAGGCAGCAGCACAAGCAAGCATCGATATCGACAAAGCTAGCGGCTGGCCTGCGTTGTCAACGGGCGAGTTTCGCCGCCATCGCCGCATACCTGAAACCTTTGAAGAGCAAGCCATTGCTGACTCTCTCAATCGCAGCGTTGCCGAAGTGCAACAACAAATACTGAATTACACAGAAAACACGGATGTGCCATTCGCCTTAGACGCCAGTCTAGTTCCTGATTTCAGTGAGCAGCAGGTCAGCATTTACCGCGCGGCAGTCTATGCCCGTTCCCATGCCGACTTGCTGGGCTATTTTTCTGCCGTCGACCAAAAAGAAGCGGGCAACAATAAAGCCCAAGATGAAGACCAGCAAAATGCCTTGCTTGGCCAATCTAACCGCAGCGTGCGCTTATTGTTAGGCCTTGGCCGTGCGGGAGTGCATTCGCTATGAGCCAAGCCAATACCCAATATCAGACTAAAACCCAACTGCAGCAATTATGCGAGTTCTTACTTACCAGTTTGCAGCCGGTGATCAAGGCCAACAACATCGATGCCTGGCAAGAACGCGGTACCCTGATTTTAAGCGGTGAAGATAAAGGCATTGACGGTTACCAAGTGGCCAAGTGGAAGTACAACGCTGTTATTGCATTCGAGCAGTTTCCGCACCGCCGCATTAACTCATACAACCTGCTTGCCATAGTATCGGCTTACCTCATTGACAGCGAATGGCCACGCGATGTTTACGGCTTAGATGATCCAGAAATCGACATCGATGTAGTGAGCAAAGACAACGCCACGATATTAATCGAACTGCAGCTGATGGATGACATAGAGCTTATTCCCGACGACAACGGCCCTGTGCAATTTAACGGTGGGCGCTATCGGGTATCGCTAGTGCCTATCAATATTGCCGAAAGCGTTGATCTGCAGCAAAGGGGGGATGAATGAGCCTCGTCATTACGCCAAATAAAAAGCAGGCGCTGAGCCTTAAGCAACAGTTGTTGTTGATATCTCTGCCAGAAAAAAAGCGAAATCTTATATTGGGGACGTTAGGCAGGTATGAGCGAAAGCTTGCTAGAGAACGGATCCGCAAGCAAGAAGATATTGATGGGAAGAGCTTTGCTCCCCGCAAAAAAAATAGCGAATCTAAGTCATTAAAACGGCTTGCTAAAGGATTAAAGCCATACGTCACGGGTGGCAACCGACTGGAGCTTAAACACAAAAACAAATTAACCGGCCGAATTGCTGCTTTTCATCAAGAGGGCGCCACCGAAAAAATGGGTGCAGCCAGAATGAAGCGCATCCATGGCAAACCTGATTACGATGCACCAATTACCAGAGGGCAGGCCAAGGCGTTAGTAAAGTTAGGCGCTAAGGCCAGAAAATCCAAAGGCAAAGGTTATCGCAAGGCGACCATTAAAGAATTGGTAGCAAGTATGACTGTCGGTCAGGCAGAAATGGCGCTCGAAGCATTAAGAAATAAGAAGCCCAAGCAAAATTGGTCTATTCCAGTAAAAGCAAGGTCATTCTTAGGCGATAGCACTGAAAACGTACAGCGCCAATTAGCCATCATCATAGATAAAGTTAATCAAAGATAAAGAGGAATACCCCATGTCACTAGGTAAAGTACAAGTCAACAATTTGAATTTGGGACAAGGTGACGTTAACGCCATCGAATGCCATTTTCTCTTTGTTGGTCGCTCAGGTCATGTTGATGAAGAAAGCCAGCTGTTTAGCGTTGGTGCACAAACGGATCTTGAAACCGTTCTTGCTGATAGTCCATTGCGCGCCCAAGTGATCGCCGCGCAGTTAAACGCTGGCCAAAACTGGACAGCAGCCGTTTATCCACTTGCCGTTGACGAAGACGTATTTGCTGCCATTGACCGCGCCAACGAAGTGCAAAGCTTTGAAACCGTGGTGTTCTGTGACCCAAGCAAAACCGCAAAAGAGATCAGCGACAAACACGATTACCTATTTGGCTTGCAAGCCAAGCTAGGCCGTTTTGTATCGGGCATTGTTGCGCTAGCGGGTATCGATGCAGCTAGCCAAACGTGGTCCGAATTTGAAGCCGCCAGCGTGGCGTTAGTCACAGGCCTTGCCAATCACTTAGTAATTCCAGTGCCGCAGCTGCATGGCAATAACGCGGGTGTACTCGCTGGCCGCTTATGTAATGCCGCCGTGAGTATTGCCGACAGCCCAATGCGTGTGGCAACGGGTAGCGTAATGGGCTTAGGTACGCTTGGGAGTGAGTCACCAGTGGATAGCAGCGCCGAGCCACTGCAACTTGCCACGTTAGAAACCTTAGCCAATGCGCGCTTAAGTGTGCCGCAGTGGTACCCAGACTTTGAGGGCATTTATTGGGGCGATGGCTCAACCCTTGACGCTGCAGGCGGTGACTATCAATACATTGAGCAACTTCGTGTAGTGCACAAAGCCAGTCGCGAAGTGCGTATTTTAGCGATTCGCCGCATTGCTGATCGGGTACTTAACTCCACACCTAACAGCATCGAAATGAACAAGGCTTACTTTACCAAGCCACTGCGCATCATGAGTAAGAGCTACACCATTTTAGGCATTCAGTTCCCAGGTGATATTCAACCGCCAAAAGATGGCGATATTACTATCGAGTGGCCAACGAACAAGAGTGTGGTGATCTACATGGTCGTGCGCCCTTACAACAGCCCAAAAGAGATCACCGTCAACATCATGCTTGATCTAAGCAACCTTTAATAACCAGAGCAGCAGGAGAAAGACATGCGTTTATCTGGAATGAATTTTAACGTCAACTTAGGCGACACCATGATCCAAGTTGACACGGCAAGCCTTGCCATTACCGACAATAGCGGCGTAAGCCAAACCAGCGGTGTACCCGATGGCTATGTCGATGGTGACGTGTCGGCCAGTGGTGAACTATCGGTAAATGCTAGCAACTTTAAGTTGATATCGAACGCTGCTAAAAGTGCGGGTTCGTGGCGTGGTATGAAGCCATTCGACATTATGTTCTATGCCAAAACGGCAAAAGACGAGACAAAAGTCGAAGCCTTTGGATGCCGTATCAAGCTCAGCGATATCTTGGATATCGACAAAAAAGGTGGTCAAGCATCCTTGTTTAAAATCCCATTTGATGTCACCGACCCTGATTTTGTGCACATCGATGGCGTGCCGTATTTGCGCCCAGATGAAATCGAAAACATTAACCAATAGGCAGTGAATTAGCATGGACGAAGGCGACGAGTCAGTAAGAGTGCAAGCGCGAGCCCTAAACCAATACTTAGCAGGCCGCGCCACGAAGCTTCTCGTAGCAAAAGCCAGTGCTAGCTATTGTGCCCGGTGTGGCGAGGATATTCCCGAGCCACGCCGCCAAGCGGTAAAAGGTGTGCAGTTGTGTATTGACTGCCAAACGTTAAGTGAGCGAAAGCAATGAACAACTTAAAAAACAGATTGATTGAAGAGTTGATCGACCGCGAGGGCGGGTACGTTAACGACCCAACAGATCGCGGTGGTGAAACCATGTATGGCATCACATTAAGTGTTGCTCGTGAAAATGGTTATCAGGGGGCAATGCGCGACTTGCCTTATGAGTTAGCGTTCAAGATTTATCAAGGCCGCTACTGGACACGCTTAAAGCTTGATGACATTTGCCGCATTAGCGAAACACTTACCGAGCAGTTGTTTGATTTTGGGGTTAACTCAGGCGTGAACCGCGCAGGCAAGTGTTTGCAGCAAGTGCTTAACGTACTGAATAACCGCCAAACACTTTACCCCGACTTAGTGGCCGATGGCATTGTCGGTAGTCGTTCGTTATACGCGCTAAATAAGTATGTAGAGCATCGTAAGCAAAACGGCTTAAAGGTATTGATTGAAGCAGTGCGTGGTATGCGAATTAGTTTTTGTATCAACATTGCAGTGAAAGACGAAAGCCAAGAGAAATATCAGTTTGGCTGGCTGCAACGTGTAGTGCATTTATAGGAGCTAATCATGAGCTGGTTTTCAACAATCTTAGGTACCAACCCAATTGAAGCCATTGGGAAAGCGGGTGATGCGCTGTTTACCTCTGACGAAGAGCGCAAGCAGTTAGATAACGACCTCACCGAAATTAAACAAAAGCCGATGTTGATGCAGGCATTGGCTAACACTATGGCCGCGCAACATCGCTCAGTATTTGTTGCAGGAGCAAGACCATTTTTAATGTGGGTGTGTGGCTTTGGCTTTTTATTCGCATTTTTAATTAACCCTATTTTGCAATGGATTTGGCCTGATGCCGGCACACCAGAGTTGCCGCTAGAGGTAATGATGGAGTTAACCCTCGCCATGCTAGGTCTTGCAGGCCTACGCACGGTCGAAAAGATTAAGGGAGTAGCGAAGTGAATGACAGCCTAGATTGGATCCGTGTGTTCTTAGCGATTTGCGGCATTGTGCTCACAATCTTAGTGCCGCTGTTAGCCAGCATATTTAACAGCCAAAAGAATACCGCCAAAGAGCTAAGCGACCATAAAACCCATGTGGCCGAAAACTATGCCACCAAAGATGACGTAAAAGATTTGGGCGACCGTATCGAGCGCCAAATGAAAGACGGTTTCACTAACTTAAAAGACTTTTTTAATAACAGAAAAAACAAGGATTCAGCATGAAAAAGCCAATCGTATTAACCATCGCAGGCAGTGACATTAGCTTTACCGTGACCACAGACGACTATAACGCTTATCTGAATGAAATTATGCCAGATAACAAAGTCGCGCCAGCCCATAACTTGGTGATGCGTACCGTCGACACTGACCACAAAGAGCAGCTGCGTGGCGTTCTGGATAACTCGCCAGGTGCATCGATGCAAATTGCGGGTTTACTCACTCAGCAGTTTGCACCAGCGATTGAAATTGCCGTAAAAAAATAAATGCGCTGGTTGACGCCATAGGCAACAACCAGCTTGAGCAATTGCTCATTGTGCGGCGGCATTTGCTACCGCACGAAGATGACAGCGAAATCAGTATTGCCCGCGCGGCTTGGTTGTTAACTCGTCAGCGCGAAGATTTAGAAGCCATCGTCACCAACGCCGTTTGCAAGGCGTTCGGTGGTAAGTAGAAATAGAGAGAAAGAGCCATCAGCGGTTCTTTAAAAGAGGCAGCATGAGCTTACCTAAGCCGTTAATGTTCACCGTTGGACTGATAGACCAAATCACTAAGCCGATCGCTAAGATTAGCCAGCAATTTAATGGTCTAGCAGCTAACTACCAAGCTGGCACCATGCAAATGGCTACGGGCGTGGGTGGCATGGCGGCGGCAGGTATGGCGTTGCAAAGTGTCCTTATGCCAGCCATTGAAATGGACCGCGTTTTAGGTGAGGTTAAATCACTTGGCGTACGAGACTCTGCACTTAAACAGCTTTCGAATACCTCTTACGAATACGCACTTAAATACGGTAAATCTGCTACCGAATTTGTGAGCTCTAGCTACGATATTCAGTCAGCTATTGCAGGGCTAAGTGATGCCGATCTGTCTGCGTTTACGTTATCAAGTAACGTGTTGGCAACGGCCACCAAAGCCGATGCCGCCACCATTACCAATTACATGGGCACCATGTTTGGTATCTTCAAAAATCAAGCCAATGACATGGGCAAAAGCGAGTGGGTTGCCCAAGTGACAGGCATGACCGCCACAGCAGTGCAGGCATTTAAAACCACAGGTTCGGAGATGTCGAGCGCCTTTACCAGCATAGGCGCAGAAGCGACCAGTGCAGGCATTGGCATGCATGAGCAGATGGCGATTTTAGGCACATTGCAATCAACCATGTCGGGCAGTGAAGCGGGCACCAAATATAAATCATTTTTAGCGGGTGTGGGTAAAGCACAAGATGCGCTAAACCTAAGCTTTACCGATTCCCAAGGCGCCATGTTGCCGATGGTCGATATTCTCAACCAAATTAAAGGCAAGTATGGCGACACCTTAGATGTGGCCGAGGGAGATGCATTAGCCAAAGCCTTTGGCTCACAAGAAGCGGTTGCCACAGTTAAGTTATTAATGGCCGACATTAACGGCCTTGGCGACTCAATCAATACCCTTGGCAAAGTTAAAGGCATGGGCAAGGCCGAAGAGATGGCCGCAGCCATGACCGACCAAAGCGAACGCTTAAGCCAGAGCTGGTACGTTATCCGCGCAGCGCTAGGAAGCGCCGTACTGCCTGCATTTAATAGCTTTGTTGGCTGGATTGCCGATATGGGCCACGACGTGATCTGGTTTACCGAAACATTCCCTAATTTAACTAAATATATTGGCTATACCGCTATCGCCTTTACGGGATTAGTGATTGCAGGTGGTGCCTTTACTGTGATGATGGGCGCCGCAAAAATGGCAATGACGGCCTATGGTGTAAGCGCGATGGCTTGGGCTGGTATTAATACCCTGTTGATATCTGGATTAACGGCACTTAGAACAACCTTGTTTGCTGTAAACATGTTGATGATGACCACGCCATTGGGATGGATTGTTGCCGGAATCGCTGGGGCAATAGTTGCCGTGGGTGCGCTGATTTATTACTGGGATGATCTTACATCAGCCTTTAGTGATTGGGGCTGGCTTAAAGCTATTACTGGCATTTTCGCCTCCGTATGGGGCGGGGTTAAATCCATCTTCAATGACTCGATGGATTGGATTATCGACAAGCTGAATTTAATACCAGGTGTTGATATTGATGCATCAATGTCGAGTTCAAGCATGCCAAGCGTGGCTGCAATGGCCCCCGTTCAAGCCCGTGTTGAGCGCGGCGGTATTACTCAAAACTTGTCAACGGCTAACCAAAGTAAATCAACCAGTGTGGGCACGGTTAACGTGTACCCAGCTAAGGGCGACGAGAACTTTATGAACTATGTGGAGATGCACGGATGAGTGATTGCCTGTTTCGTGATTTGCATATTCAGCATGGTGATCTGGTGTTAGATGCCGGATTAAACCCAACTTATTTAACTGAACGTGCGGTTATCGCCCAAGACATTGTGCACGCGATTATTGAGTCTGGTCTTGCCAATTTATTAGTGAGCGACAGAGGCACAGGCGTAACGGCCGACACCCAAACCCGCATTACGTTATTGGTTGAAGATGACTTACGCATTATGCCGGGCACGGTAAAAGTGGAACAAGTAAAAGCCGGTCAATGGTGGGTGTTTGCCGACACGATTAATTTTGGTCCGTTAAGTACGGCGATTACTACTGGCACAGACGGAGATAACCATGGCTGAAAAAACAGTGTCTGACATTAACTTTAAAAAAATAGTTGAAGATGCAGGCATTCCAACCACGGAAGACGGCTGGAAAGCGTTATTTAAGCAAGACGTTGAAGAGGCGGGTTGTATTGTTGCTAACGATGCGCCGTTCTCGCCATTTTGGCGGTTGCTCACTGCCATAGTGGCAAAGCCTGCCACGTGGATTGTAAACAAGGTATTGGTTGAAAAAATCTTACCTAACTTGTTTTTACAAACCGCCACCGACGATGCCTTTATTGAGGCTAAAGCGTGGGAGCATGATTTAACCCGTAAGCAGACCGAATTTACCAAGGGCAAAATCAAATTTCTACGTGCGGCCAGTAGTGGCCCAAGCCTATTGATTAGCGCTGGTACCGTAATACAAACCGATGCCATTAACGGCGTGGTGTATCGCGTGTTAACCATTGACGATGTGATCTTAGCCGAGAACGCCGCCAGTGTGTTGGTACTCGTTACGGCTGAACATGCAGGTGCGGCCTATAACCTTGGCGCAGGCTATTACCATATTTTGCCTGAGTCAGTCACCGGCATTGGCAGTGTTACCAATGAAGCTGATTGGATTGATGTACTCGGCGCCGATGCTGAAAGCAACGAAGATTTAAAGTTACGTACCCGCAACGCCTTTACCGCAGCAGCGCCTTGGCATATCGATGCGGTTTACCGCGCCATGCTAACCGAACGCGCAGGCCTTAACGCAGACAACTTGTTTTTTGAACATGATGCGCCGCGAGGTCCAGGTACCGCGAATGCCTTTATTTTGCTTGATACGAGCGAGCCATCAAGCGCACTGATTAATGACTTAAACGAGTACGTGATGCAAAAGGGCTTTCATGGCCATGGCGATGATCTGCAGGTTATGGCCATGCCAGCGGTGATCACCAACATTGGCGTAACCGTGTACCCACAATCAGCGTTGCTAGCCGATGAAGTTAGCGCATTGCTGGCAGGTGTTGAAGACTTTATTCGCTGCGCATTTCGTGAAAACAGCAACTACAACGCCACGCGAACCGAGCCCGCTAGCCGCTTTAGCTTTAGCCGCTTAGGCCAAGAATTGCATAAAGAATTTGCAGGGCTTGAGTCATTGAACTGGCACCAAATGGATATTACCAGCGGTAACGATGTGCCTCGTATTGGCGAGTTAACCATTGATAACGGTAATGCGTAAATGATGCGACTAGACAAAATCAATTGGCACAGCCTAACCAAAATGCCGTACTGGTTGGCGCGGCCAGCCAGCGAGATAGACAAACTACGCCAAGGTGCGGTGTTGTTTTGGCAACGCTTTGCCGACTTGCTGGCGTTCCCGTCTAAGCAACTCGACCCCATGACCGCCGAATTAGCCTTAGTGCATTTGTTAGCGTGGGAACGAGACATTGAACAAATACCAGGTGAAACCGAGCAGCTTTATAGAACGCGAGTAAAGTTCGCCCTTAAATTTGCCAAAGGCGCAGGGAGCAAAGAGGGCTGGTATTACATGTTTGAAAAGCTGGGCACGCCATGGATCACCATTGATGAACGAGTGAGTGATACCGATTGGGATGTGGTGAGTTTGCAGCTACTCGACAGTGACTTAGCAGAAAGAGCAGGTTTAATTGACAACATTTGTCGCCAGTATGGCCGCACAACAAGACGTTACCAGTTTGACACCATTGCTAGCATGCCGCTTGTGGCGCCACCGTCAGACTTTTCTTTAGACAGCTTAACCGGAATTGCCAGCCTAAGCGATGACATGCGCCCAGCGCTTGGATTAGCGCTAATGGATAACGAATCACATTTTACGGTTACCAACAAAATGACCGTTCAAAAACAGCTCATTAGTAAGAGATAAGGAAACAACATGGCTTCAGTTATTACAATCGCAGGTGAAAAACTCTTTGCAGCTAAAGCACAAGCTAATGAGCAGCTAGACATTGACACCTTTATTTTTGCTAACGTACCAGACCAAGACCCTACTGCGCCAATTAACCGCGAAGAGGGAATACCAACCGAACATAAGGTGCACGAGCAAATTGTGCAGCAAGTTGGCCGCATTAACGACAATGTAGTGGTTTACTCAGCCGTACTTGATAGTTTAACGGGTCCGTTTGAATTTAACTGGGTAGGCTTGTACTCGTCAGTTAACCAAACGTTAGTTGCAATTAACCATATCCCAACCACGGTAAAAACCATCACCGAGCCGGGTGTGGCTGGTAATACCCTAAACCGTAATTTTGGTATTGAGTACTCAGGTATTGCCGATCTCACTGGTATTAACGTAGCGCCTGAAACGTGGCAGCTAGATTTTACTGCACGCCTAGGTGGCATGGATAAATTAACGCAACAGCTTGCCGCAGACATGAACGGCAAAGATTGGTTTATTGAAGACGGCTTTAAAGTGGTACCACGTGCAACAGCTAACAGCTTTAGCGTGTTGCCGTGTGGGTTATGTGTCTGGCCTACGCATTGAACTTAAGCAAGAACATATTTTAACCCTGCAGTCATACCCACAGTTTGTGTATGTAGATGCGTGGTTTAGCGGTACAGCTAACAGCGTTTGGACACCACAAGTTGCGTTTACCGTCACCGATGGCGAAATGGATGATTACATTGATGTGCAAGGTGTACAGCATTACGTGTTTAAGCTTGCTGTGGTTAATGCGGCTAATGATGTTGATGATTTAAGGTATACAAGCTCAGAAATGCAGACTAATGTTCTTCAGGCTGCAACAGGGAAGAGTAATATTATTAACTTGATAGTTGGCGCAAAAGTTAAAAATAATAATTTTATATTTAACGGAGATTTGTACTTTAATCCTGATAACTATATTGAAATTGCACAAAATGGAAGTTTTATAACGGTTGCTTCAGAGGAAACCGTTCTGAGGTTTGACAGAGAGACCCAGATTCTATATTGCACTAGCGGAAAGAGAATACTGCTTGAAAATAATAAATATCCGGCTGGTCATTTGTATCGATATGGCGGGAAAGGAGATGCGATTGTTTCTTCTCCTTCAAAAGTAGCAAAGACAATAAATTCAGGTTTAGAAGATATATTTAATGTTAATGCAACTGATAATACAATCAATGTGAATGCTTGTTTTGCATGCGGATACAATGTATTTATGCCGCCAAAAGGTTATGCGGTTACATCTCAAGTTAGGTTTAAAGGTGGAATGCGAATAGATGGGTATAACGCTACGTTATGGGCTCATGATAACTGGACAGATAGCACGAATAACAACCCAATTACTAGAAGAGCAGTAGGGTTGATTCAGGGGGTGACTGATTTAGATATTAATGGTTTGGAAATTCGATGTGATGCACATAATGAACAAAGTAAAGATCAAGCATCGTCAGGGATAATGTTGAGGTATTCAAAAAATGTAAGCTTAAATAGATTTAAATCAACACACTCAAATATACGAACTCAAGTATTTAATCCTTTTGACATAGAAACGGATAATACAGATATAAATATAGACAAGTCATACTTCAGGAATGAGACAGGTGATTATGCGGGGGGATGTTGGGTTCGTAATATAAATGTAGGTGGGGTAACAAAAAATATTAATATAATGAACTCAGTGTTTGATAAAGATTCAGGCGATGAAGTTCTTGCAATATTTGGAGTTAACGGCGCAGTAAATGATGTAACTATAAATAACAATGTCTTTAAAGGGAGTGCTAAAAAGCATGTTCATGGAACATTTATAAGTATTTTTCCACTTTCATTTAACGGGACGAAAGATGGTAGAGTCAATAATGTTAAGTTTACAAATAATACAATTATAGATTCTGGATTTACAGACTCAATATTTAGAGTTGGTGATGATGGGGATGTGAATAATAAATGTAATAATATTGACGTGTCAGGTAATTATATATTGTTTGACAATAAGCATGGGACAGACATTGCCAATATTGTTAGGTTTATAAAAAATAAGGGTGATGCATTATTTTTTAATAAAAACCGAGTTGAACAAGTTGATACCAAACCAATTAATTGTATTGTTTTAGGAGGTTGGAGTAATGTTGAGTCAAATATGTTTAATGTTTATGCTAAAACAGTGTTTAGGAATTGCGAGAAAGTTTCAGATAATGTGGTTTATAATTCATATTCTATCGGCCAGCTAATTTACAATGTTAAATTATTTAGTGGAAACAAAGGAGTAGCAGCAAAAGGGGGGCAGATTTTCGGTTCAAGTATAGAAACAAAAGTAATAGGAAATGATTTACTGTTAACTGGTGACGGTTACGCGTTTGCATCATCAAATAGTGATGGAAATACCCCATGCTTTACAATTGAAAACAATGAAGTGAAAACATTAAAAGAAATGGTTATATGCCAATTTCGTGGAGAAAATAAAAGCATAGTTCGAAATAATAAATTTAAAGGTGTTGCCGGAAAGGTTGCGGATGCATCAGGTAAAATCGGAACGCTTTCTGGTAACGATTGGTGGGGAAAGCTTGATGAGTATTCTAATGTTGCTCCATATCTGAACTATGAATATAACAATGCTTGTCCTATCGGCATGTTCACCAAGAACACAAGTAATACGCCTGAAAATGGGCGAATGCTATTTGGGTGGTCAAAATTCAAGCATGATGGGCGTGGTGATGACTGGAGTACATTATATGTGGCGACAGAGTAATGAGGGCTATTTATGTTATTAATAAATGGCGCTGCACTTAAGCTCAAAGCTCTGCAGATCACGGCGAGTCAAGAACTCGCCAGTGAAGACGCCAGCGGCCAGAGCTCGAGCACCGATAGCGCCGAAACAGGCGCTAAGGCCAAAATGCTAAGTGTGGCTGGCTTTATTCCTTTTACTGAAGTCGCGCAATTATCAGACTTGTTCAATATGGCCGAGGCGACTGAGGCGGGTGCAAGAATGATCTACCGCATCAGCAATCACACAGCGAGTGCGCTTGGTGTTAAGCAAGTGCGTTTTGCCAGTAAGATTGATGCAGTTGAGCAGCAAACCACAAGACAATGGCGCGTTAGCTTTACCTTAAGTGAATATCGTTCAGTGCCAGAGAAAAAGGAACAACGCTTGCCACAGGCAACCGCCAACCAACAAGGCGGTGAAGTTGAACAGTCCGGTGTGCAATATGCTTCACTGGATAAGCTACTAACTGAAAACTTTGGTGAGTTGAGAACTTAATGAATAAGCCGAACGCTCGCTTTATTGCCCGTGCCACGGTTAACGCTAAGCCTGTGGAATTAAAAAACCATTGGTTAGTGTTAAAAAGTGACTCGCCAGGTACTTGCCAAATAACCGTCAATACCAAAGTGAATCGCTTGGATAAAGTGGCGCTTGATTTAGGCTGGGGCGACATGGTTGATAGAGTATTTATTGGTTACGTCGAGCGAGTAATGCCCGCAGTTAATGGATGGTATACCCTGTTTTGTCGAGAGCTTGCCGCATCACTCGCCTTTAACTTAAGCGTAATGCTGCGCCACCCAACCATGCGCCAAGTACTCGATGAAGTAACCAAGCAAACAGGCCTAGATTTTGTGGTACCCGATAAAGCCTACAGCGAAACCGCCATACCCTGTTTTTACTGTGATGGTTCAGGCTATGAAATCTTAGATAACATTGGCCGCGCCTATCAAATACCAGATTTTATCTGGCACCAGCAGGGCAATGGCAAAATCTATATCGGCAGCTATCAAGATTCATTTTGGCACGACAAGCCAGTAGTGATCCCAACAAGCATGATGACCAACCACCAAGTAGGCAGAACGGCCACCATGCCAGCCACGCCAATGGTGCGGCCACATGTGACCGCTAATAATGAGCGCATTAAATCGGTTGAGTTCAGACAAACCCAAATGATAATAAGCTGGTAAGGAGTAATCTCAGTGGATACCGTAATCAAACGTATAGTGCGCCGCCTGTTTCCTGAGCTGACATCAGGCCTACACTTACCGCGCTGGGGCAAAGTAGTTGCACTGCCAGAATTGCCAACAGAAGAGGGCGAACGTGGCAGTGATGCATTTTATCCACGCTATGCCGTTGACGTGCAGCTGCTTGATGAAAACGGTACCGAAACCAAATCAAAACCATTGCAAGCCGTGCCATTACCACTACCTGGTGCAGGCAATAAAGCAGGCAGACTAGAACCGCCTGCGATTGGCTCAATAGTCGAAATAGGCTTTGCTTACGGCAGACCTGACAAACCATTCATCAGAACCGTATTACCATTTGGCTGGGACTTGCCAGCCATCAAAGCAGGTGAAACCCGCAATCAAGTGCGTGATGGGGTGTATCGGCATATTGATGACAAGGGCAACTTCGACAACAAAACAGATAAAGACGATAAGCTTGAATGCTTAAACCAACGCATCAAGATACTAGAAAACAAGATTGAAGAAATAGCAGGTGATCTAACCCAAACTATTGGCGGCACTAAAGCCACCACCGCCGAACGTATCACAATGAATGGCGGTAAGGCCGTGGTCACTTGTGCCCACATCTGCCATTTTACAGGCGCACCACATGGCGATGGTTCATCAACCGTCACTGCAGGTAAGTAGCAAGGCAAACATAAGGAAGTCACATGGCATTAAGTCAATCATCACTAAAGGGCAAGATAGTCAGCGAACTAGAGGCCAGAGGCTTTACCACTAATGGCGAACACGCCTTTGCTGCCAAGATGGCCGAAGCCATAGCCGCCGCAGTCGTAGCCGAGATCACCAGCAACGCCCAAGTGCAAGTCACAGGCGGCAGTTCATCAGGCACATACAAAGTCAGCTGATAGCCGTTATTATCAGAGCAATCCGTTATCAATGAAGCATCACAGGCCAGCAAACAAAATGGCAAACTCGACCAATCACTAAGTAGCCAGAAACAAAGTGATAATGTAGTCTGCTTATTCCGAACATTTATATGAATAGTAGGTTGCATGGAAGAACATTACGTTAAAAAGGAAATATCGCCGCTGGAGTTTGTAACGAACGGGAAGGCAGAGTTGGCTGAAGTCTTCACTAAAGGTAGAGTAGAAAATCTAGAAGTTACTATTCTTAAAGACTTTACTGATGCAGTAAAGGCATCGCAAAAATTAAATGAAATGGAAAAAAAACAGATAAGAGATTTTATTGAAGACAATATGGATATTGTCAAAGAAGGTTTGGAAAGTTGGATTGAAGGTGTTGAGGGCATAAGCTCTGCAGAGCGTTGTATTCAAAAGATGTTCTCGGGCCTATCTGAACTTGCTACGTTCAGTGAAAACTTGGTTGAAATACTTAGAAACCTTAATATACCAGGCTAAGTCTAGACTTCACCACACATCAGCCTCATTTTAAGTGAGGCTTTTTGATACCTGCAGTAAAGCAAATCCTACCTATGCTCGATATGAATTAATCAAAGCAAAACCATCGACGCCGGTTAGGTTCCTGTCGTGGGGCTCGAACCCGCGCCCAGATGTAAACACCGAGTTTACCCACGGAAACCAGCCCCACAGAGAATCCGCGCCACGAAATCCGCACTCTTCCTCCCCTCCTGCGGGCTTTATATAATTTTTTAATTTCAGTTTTAGATTATTGCAGTTCATAGGCGCAGACAGCGCCATTCCTAGGGCTTTTAAAGGATCGAAGATCTGAAATGATCGCGGTTTATTTCACTGTTTTACAGTTCCATACAGGAGCTGTGAGAGCGCAAGCAATCGTGAAAGCCGCATGAATGCTGGGTTTTCGCTGGATTTCGTGGGGTTTTAGCAACAAAGCTTAAAAAACGAGGGAACGATCAAACACAATAAAAACATTAAGTTAAATAATAATAAAACTGAAATGAAGAAAGAGGGTAATTCAGTGCCGCCCATGTCGCCACTTTAATTCGGCTGTCGCCACTTTGCCGCCATTGAGCTACTTGCCGCCATTGATGATTAACCGCTGATTAAGCAAAACACGCCACCAATTATCAAGTAAGTCGACTGTAAGTGGCTGAAAACAGGCAGAAAAAAAGGCCAACCGGTTAAGGTTGGCCTTTCTAGTATTTGGTGGAGGCGGCGGGGCTCGAACCCGCGTCCAAAAAGCCTACATCCAAGGCGCTACATGCTTAGTCTCTCTTTTGGTTAACCAAGTACACTCCGAAAGACAGGATTGCAATTGGCGAGTTCAGTACTGTTTCGCGGTTCACCCCTGAACGTGGTTCCCTCGCTATCAAATGTAAGATGACCATCTATAAACCAAACCCATTTGAGAAGTTTTGGACAGATGGCTAGCTAGCCTAAGCTGCTAGAGAGTAGTTAGAGTCGTTTGCAACTATAACGGTGCGGCTTTTTACGAGGCCAACCGCCCCTCGGCATGCTCCCAGGGTTTCGAGAATCTTGTCGAATCCAGAATCGCCCCCAAGTACAATGTGATTGTAACGCGACCTACCTTGTTTTACCAAGCATAAAAATCGCATTAGCAATCGATTGTTCGTTATACGTACGTTATTGACCACGTACGTTATTGAAATTACTGCTGTACCGCCTTCTTTATGGTACGAGCCTTTTCTATCTGCCATTCACGATCTTTAGTATCGTCACGCTTATCGTGTTCTTTCTTACCTTTACCCAAGCCAATTTCAATCTTTACCCATGCACCTTTTTGCCAATACATAGAGATTGGGACAATAGAGTAACCTTTACGGTCAACTAAACCTTGAAGTTTATCCAACTCTTTACGTTTAAGCAGTAGCTTGCGCGAGCGGAGCGGATCACATACGACATGGGAGGATGCAGTATTAAGTGGCGCGATAGTGCAACCAAAAAGGTAAGCTTCGCCTTCTCTTAGGAACACATAGCTCTCAGACAAGTTAACCTTGCCCATGCGGATAGACTTAACTTCCCATCCCATGAGGGATAGGCCTGCTTCTAGCTTCTCTTCAAACTTATAGTCAAAGGTCGCGCGCTTGTTGCGGGCGATTGAAGCTGAACTGTTCTTTGAATTTTTTGCGTTTTTCTTAGCCATAGGCAGCTATTATACTCGCGCTAAACAAATATGGAATTGGCGATATCGATTTATTCGATGTTTTGTTACCGTGATAGGTGAGTTTGTTTGCTTTTTAGCCGCTTAATTGCGCTGAGTGGTATCAAAGATGCGTTTTTTTGTGTTCATGTTAAAATCGACCTTTGGTTTTAAATTACTGAGTAGCAATCGTCAATGCCGCAAATTTCACGCAGTGTACTAGTTCGCTTCAGCGCGATGCAGATGTATGACTTAGTCAATGATGTTGAGTCTTATAAAGAGTTCTTGCCGGGCTGCGTCGGTGGCAAGGTGATCGAGTTTGATGGCAAAACCATGCTGGCGTCGGTTGATGTAGCAAAAGCGGGGATCAGTAAAACCTTTACCACTCGCAATCAAGTCGTCTCTGGCAAAAGTATCCAATTACAGCTGGAAAATGGTCCATTTAAAGAGCTTGTAGGTCATTGGAAGTTTACTGAGCTGACCGAGGATGCCTGCAAGGTGGAATTTGAGTTGAAGTTTGAGTTCTCAAGCTCGATTGCCGACATAGCTTTCGGTAAAGTCTTTAAAGAACTGATGGGATCCATGGTGACGGCATTTACCAGTCGCGCAAAGGTGATATACAAATGAGCAGTGAACAAACACCATTTTTAGTCGAAGTGATTTACGCGCTACCAAAGCAGCAAAAGCTGATTAAGCTTCAGATCCCACCGGGGACGACGTGCATCGATGCTGTCAAATTGAGTGATATGCAGAATTACTTTCCTGAAATAGATCTAGAAACAGTAAAACTAGGTATTTTTAGTCGCTTAGTAAAGCATGATGAAGTGTTGCTGCCTGGTCAGCGAGTTGAGATTTACCGGCCATTAATCGCAGATCCTAAAGATGTGCGCCGTAAGCGTGTCGAAAAAGCGAAAGATGAAGGCCGAGTCAATAAAAAGACCGGTAGCAAGCTTTAATAAATCGACAGTAAGATTTAGCAAATAAGATGTATAAAAAATGGCGAGTCTCCAATAGGAACTCGCCATTTTATTTGAGTTAATCTGTTTAAAGTCAGTTATTCAAACTTTTCAGAGAGGGTCTCTGGTTGAGTTTGTTTCTCTTCAATCAAAGGCTTAGCTTGAGGGCGTTGCTCTGGGATCAAAGGATCACCATCAGGGGTGTTGACCTCTGGTAACTTGCTTTCTTCAAGCGGGATCCCAAAGTCAGGGCTAAGCTCATAATCACCTTTCGCTTCAGCTAGCATATCGCCATTAAAGTTAAGAATAAGTTCTTTATGAATAATGCTGGCGTCACGGCCACTCTTATAGTGGTAGACATAATACCAAGTATCGTCAGAGAAGCTGTCGCGTAGAACCGGACGTCCAAGCACGTATTCTACCTGCTCTTTAGTCATATCGATCCGCAACTTTTCGACTTGCTGCTTTTCCATATAGTTACCCTGAGGGATATCAGGTTTATAGATCAACCAGTCAAATACACTACAAGCACTAAGTGATAACGAGAGCGCAGTAGCGCCCAAAAGGGTAAGACTTTTCTTTTTAATTGTCATTGAATGCGCTACTTCATCAAAATCTGTCGGTCATAATACCCAAGCAGTCCCCCTCATGACAAGAGCTATTGCGTCAAGGCGTGCTTAGGGCGTAATTCTTTACTTATATGCTGGACTCAATATTCATCTCAGCGGTGTGAGTATATTGAGTCAATAATAGCGAACAAGTTCATTTTATATCAGTCAGTCGAAATTAAACCTAGCTTTTAAGATTAGCTTTTAAGCTTTGCTTTGTAGCTTTGCCATCGAGAGAAAAATGCGTGTTTGCTATCAAATCATTTAAGTTATTTTGCCAAGGTAAATCTTTTAACTGACAAGCAATAAGCGACCGAGAGCAAGAAGATGTATCAGTCTACTTTTAGTTTAAGTTACATAAATGTTGTGTTAACTTGGCTTACCTAATTTAACATTGTTTTGTATCGGGATTTCAGTTAAAAATTAATCAACTGCGAAACAACAATAAAACAATAACAAACATAATTTGCATTGAGTAGGCAGAGAGTAAATGACAGCAAAAGAAAAAGGGACTTTAGTTTGTGTCGGCACAGGGCTTAATTTGGCCGGACAGATTAGCGTATTGAGCAAAAGCTACATAGAGCATGCCGATGTGGTGTTTTCTCTGGTGCCCGACGGATTTGCACAACATTGGCTTGAATCACTTAACCAAGATGTGCGCAGCCTTCAGCCCTATTACGCCCAAGAGGGCGAGGTTAAAAACCGCCGCGATACTTATCAGCAGATGGTCGCCGCTATTCTGGAACAGGTGCGCCTAGGTAAGAAGGTCGTCTGTGCGCTATATGGTCACCCAGGCGTGTTTGCTTGTGTATCACATTTTGCGATTACTCAAGCTAGAGAAGAAGGTTATCAAGCGCAAATGGAGCCGGGTATTTCTGCCGAGGCCTGCTTATGGGCCGATGTCGGTATCGATCCCGGCGCATCAGGCCATCAAAGCTTCGAAGCCAGCCAATTTATGTTCTATAAACACACGCCGGATCCAACAACGCACCTTTTGCTATGGCAAATTGGCATTGCCGGCGAGCATACCTTAACTGAATTTCATACTTCATCAGACAGGTTACAGGTTTTAGTAGAGCAGCTTAATGAGTGGTATCCGCTAGAGCATGAAATTGTGCTCTACGAGGCACCTAATTTACCGACTCAAACTCCAAGAATTGAAAAGGTAGCGTTGAAGGACCTGCCATTTTCGCAACTTTCAGCTATCACCACCTTGCTCATTCCGCCTTCGCGGGAGCTTGAGTTTAACCATGAAGTGTTGGCCAAGCTTGGGATCACCGCCGAAGAGTTAGGCTAACGTAGTAAAGAGAGTAATAAGAACAGAGATAAAACCATCAACAAAAAGTAAGTTTCATTTAATTTAAGGGAATAAAAATGTCAAAGTTTAATGAGTTTTTCGAGAAGCTAGGTTCAGATGCCAAGCTGCTAGAGGAGTATAAGCAAGATCCTCAAGGTGTGATGCAGGCCAATGGTCTAAGTGATGCTGAGATCCAAGCGGTGATGTCAGGTGATGATAGCAAGCTTAAGTCATTGTCGGGTGATAAGGGAACTAAAGGGTATTTGGTCGTTCATGCCAATAAGAAGTAACACGATAATGAACTGGGTTTCCATCGTGGGGCTCTTTTTTTGTTTAGCATTTCCTCTAGCGGGAAATGCTAACGATGAATCTTATGATGAAACTTTAAATAAGCTTGATAAAGCAAGTAGCTCTTCCCAAGTAGAGGCAGAAGCTATTATTGAATCCTTGTTAACTTCTTGGACAGAGCTTTCAAATGAACAAAAGGCTAGATTAAAAATGTATATAGCTATAGGGAAAACCTATGCTGGGGATTATCATCCCTCTATACAACTTTTAAGAGAAGCCGAGCAACTTACCCCAAGCACTGCAACACTTAACAAAATTTATCAATACTTATCCACAAATTATATTGCTTTAAAAGATTATCCCGCTGCTCTAGCACTAATGACCGCAAACTTAGAGCGCATAGATGAAATAACCGATATTGATATTAAGATGGGATCATACGTACGCTTGGCAAATCTGGCGCTGGCACTGGATGCTTATGACGATATGCGCGAGTATGCCTTAAAAGCCTTGGCGCTTAGTCAAGATGGTGAAGCTAGAGTGCATTGTTTCGCATTATTGTTTGTTGCGGTTGCCGATTTAAAGCAACAACAATATAAAAGTTCTGAGAGCCGTTTTCAACGTAGTAAGATTTTTTGTGAGGCCAATCAATTCCCGCTGATTGGCTTGATGTCTCAAAAAGGATTAGCCGAAATCGCTATCCAAGGTGAGGATTATAAGAGGGCTAAAAGCCTGTTAGAGCTAGTGTTAAAAGCCTATCAAGAATTTAATTTTCAAACTGAAATCAATCATGTTAATGCACTATTGAGTCAAACTTACCTTGCGTTAGAAGATTACCCCCAAGCGGAAGAGTTTGCGAATAAGGTGATGGGGTTAAGTGATGACCCAAGTCACATCGAGTATAAAGCCATTGCCGCCAAAGTACTATCCCAGCTCTATTTAGAGTCAAAGCAGTATAAGCTTGCCTATGACTATCTAGACTCTCATCAATATTATACTAACCTGATTATCGATGACACTAAAGCCAAGGCTAACGCCTACCAGATGGCCAAGTTTAAACACCAAGAGCAGGCGCGCGAGATTGCCTTACTCAATCAGGAACGGCAATTGGTGGAAACTCAGAAAGAGTTAGACCAATCTGACCGCACTAACGATGTCATGATCATGAGTATGTTGGTTGGCAGCGTGATTTTCTTGTCGTTTTTTCTTATTAATAGTCACCGCCAAAAAATACGTTATCGTAAACTTGCATTAACCGATAGGCTGACAGGCGCTTACAATCGTGGTGCAGGACAAGATTTTGCTGAAAATGAGTTTGTGCAGGTCAGCATGCGCCAAGCTGAATTCTCCGTAGTGGTATTTGATTTAGATCTATTTAAAAACATTAACGACGGTTACGGTCACGCAACGGGTGACTGGACGTTAAAGCATGTGGTATCTGCTGTTAAACCGCTTATTCGTGACAGTGATATTTTTACTCGAATGGGCGGAGAAGAGTTTGCGCTCTTTTTACCCTATTCAAGTGAAGAGGTCGCATTAGGCATCGCGCAGCGTTGTAAAGAGGCTATTGCTGCTATCGATAGTAAGTACTCAGGGCATTCGTTTAAAGTCACTGCTAGTTTTGGCGTGTCGAGTAACAAACTTGAGGATCTCAGTCTAGACCCTTTACTAAAACGTGCCGATATCGCGCTTTATACGTCCAAGCACTTAGGCCGCAATAGAGTGACGCTGTACACCCCTGAGCTTGAGCTACAGTGCAGCAGCGAGACCCAGCGCTCACTCGTATTTAACTAGGCTGCCTGTTATATCAGCTTAAAAACTTGCTAGTTATCTCGACAGGCTTAATTGAAGCTCAACAGATAATGTGGCAATACTTCGAGCCTGTAGCCTCTTCTTTTCAAATCCCTTCTGCTGTAACGCCTTTTTTCGGAAAATTTAAACTTTTTTAGACTTGAACCAATGTTTTTCCTAATGTTGGTCAGTATTTATCGCGCAGGGGATTACAAATACTTGATACTGCCTACATCTCGTTAACGTAAACGTTAGGTTTAAACGGTTGTTTGAATTTGCGCCGATGTACGTATGTTTTAAGTGTTTGTTTTAAAGGTGGTTATTAGGTTAACCATTAGGTGAGACATAAACGCAGTGCTGAATAGCTATGATGCTAGCTTATCCTTTTTGATGTAAAAGTATATTGACGCTTTGAAATTTAATAACGGATTTAATTTTAACCACCTCTCTATGGTCAATTTGTCTTACAAGTCCTATATTTAAAATGTATTTTATATTTATTTTCTTCTTTTTTAATTGTTAATCAGTTGGTTGCATGGTTTTTGTTGTTTTTTTGATTTGTGGGTTTACGCAGTTTTAACGGTTCTGAAATGGGAGCGGATGGTTTGCTGCTAGCTTGCAACCGAAGCATTTAATCAGTAGGTTTTGTTGTAAATCAACATATGCTGACTTAGGGGCCTTAGCACCAGTTAAGTCATATGGGCTAAGTCATAAGTTTGAAGACTCGGAGCAAGCATTATTTACCAATGTGAATATTTTGAGTCTTCAAAGCTTGAACGCTGACGACCTAATGCTGCCAATGCTAGGTGTCATCAAGGATATGGAAAAGTTTTAGGAGATATAAAAGATGACGGAGCAATTAACTGCACTAGAGAGCTCAGATACATTGGTGTCGAGTCAAGAGTTACAGATTAATGGGTCTGCAGTGGCAGGCCAAGAGCAGGTGCTGACAGAGGGCACATTGTGTTTGCTTAAGGCCTTATGCAAGCAGTTTGCCGCAGAGGTGCCCAATTTGCTTGCCAATAGACAGGCTAAGCAAAAGCGTATCGATTCAGGCGAGTTGCCTGATTTTCTAGAAGAGACTCAAGCGCTGCGTCAGCGAGATTGGCTGATCCGCGGCATTCCCCAAGACTTACAAGATAGACGCGTCGAGATCACTGGCCCTGTTGAAAGAAAAATGGTCATTAATGCGCTTAATGCAAATGCCAAAGTATTTATGGCTGACTTTGAAGATTCACTTGCTCCAAGCTGGCAAAAAATCGTGCAAGGACAAATAAACCTGCGTGATGCAGTTAACGGCGACATTAGCTATATCGCAACGGAAACTGGCAAGCATTACTCGCTAAATGATAATCCCGCAGTGCTCATCTGCCGAGTGCGTGGTTTACATATGTTGGAGCAGCATGTGCAGTTTGGTGGGGTCGCAATTCCAGCGAGCTTGTTTGATTTTTGCGTCTATTTCTACAATAACTACCGCAAGTTATTGAGTAAAGGCAGCGGGCCTTACTTTTATATCCCTAAACTTGAAAGTCATCTTGAGGCTAGATGGTGGGCTAAGGTATTTGCATTTGTTGAGGAGCGGTTTTGCCTGCAGCCCGGTACGATAAAGTGTACCTGTTTAATTGAAACTCTTCCGGCTGTGTTTGAGATGGATGAGATCTTATATGAACTGCGCTCTAACATTGTTGCACTGAACTGCGGTCGTTGGGATTATATTTTTAGCTATATTAAAACTCTAAATAACCATAGCGACAGGGTGTTGCCCGATAGACAGTCGGTCACCATGGATAAGCCATTCTTGAGTGCTTATTCTCGTTTGTTGATTAAAACCTGTCATAAGCGTGGCGCCTTAGCCATGGGGGGGATGGCGGCCTTTATTCCATCAAAGGATGCCGAGATTAACCAGCAAGTGCTAGATAAGGTTAAGCAAGATAAGCAGTTAGAAGCGCGTAATGGTCATGATGGTACTTGGGTTGCTCACCCGGGACTTGCCGATACTGCGATGGCCATTTTTAACGAATACATAGGTGAAGATCATATTAATCAACTACACATCACTCGTGACGTTGATGCTCCTATTCACGCCAGAGAACTACTCAAGCCCGCAAAGGGGGAGTGCACAGAAGCGGGCATGCGCCTCAACATTCGAATTGCACTGCAATATATCGAGTCTTGGATTAATGGCAACGGCTGTGTGCCTATTTACGGCTTGATGGAAGATGCCGCCACTGCAGAGATATCTCGTACATCTATTTGGCAGTGGATAAAGCACCTGCAGCCGCTTAGCTCTGGCGCAATTGTGACTAAAGGCTTGTTTCAAGAGATGTTGGTAGAGGAGCTCGCCCACGTTAAAGACGAGGTCGGTGCAGACCGTTTTACCCATGGCAGTTTTACTCAGGCTGCGGTTCTGTTAGAGCAGATCACCACTTCAGACGAGCTGGTCGACTTCTTAACGGAGCCGGGATATCAAATACTGGTGGAGTAAAACCTGCCTTGCAAAAGTTTGGCTGCATTTTGTAGCTTGTGTCCCCCGCACAGTATTCCTACGTGCTGTGCGGGTTTTTAAATTATTAACACTACACTCTTCGCTGTGTGTGTTTTGCTTGTGATTATCGGCTCCTCGGAGCCGTTTTTTTTGCTTTGAAATCGGTCTAGTTTACTGACGATATGTAAGTTAATAAACTGTAAAGGCTTTATTGTTAGCTATTAACGTATAGAATGTAATTATAGGTTTTAAAGTGGGTGTTGCGAGCATTAGGGTTGTGAGCATAGCTGTAGCGAATAATGTGTATTTTCAGGACGAAATCATAGCATGGCATCACTTGCATAGTTTGATGGCTAGCCGTCATAAGATGAGAGTAACGTGAAAGCAAGTAATATAGAAAACAGTCGATATAAAGGCGTAGAGTATTGGACTAATCGTATTAGTGACCAAGAGATGCCTGCACTTTGCTCAACGGTGAAAACTCTCGAAAAGCTGGCAAAAGACGATGTCTCTTCCTTATCGATTCTGGGTAAGAGTGTCATGCATGATAATGCATTGACCTCCAGAATTTTGCGAGTAGCAAATAGCGTGACTTACAGTAAGGGAGTTAGTCAGGTTACCACTGTTAGTCGTGCAGCTGTCGTGTTGGGATTTGATACGATTAAGAATATCTGTATTACGGCTAAATTGCTCAGCAGTTTGTTAGAAGCTGAAGGGCTCTCTGAAGGTGTTTACAACAGAATGCTGAAGCTGATGGCGCAGGCATTTCAGGCTGCAATGCTGACAAAGATGTTACTCAAGGATTACGATGAAGAACTTCAAGAAGAGGTATTTATTGCCTCTTTGCTTTATCACTTAGGTGAAAGTGCTTTTTGGAGTACGGGCTGTGCTGAAACTTTAGTGCTTGATCATAAACTAAAGCATTGCAGCTCCTCTCAAGAGACGAATAAGGCCACTCGAGAGGTACTTGGTGCCACATTTGAGCAGTTATCTTTAGGGTTAGCTAGAAGCTGGGGCTTAGGCAGTTTACTGATAAAATCATTGAGCCAACCCGATGAGCGTACACCTGAGATCCGCAGTATCTTTTTGGCGAATAAGCTCAGTGAAATATTATGTCAGAGCCAGCCATCCATGCCAGAGTTGTCGAAACGACTAAAACAAACTGCTGATATGTTAGGTTTAGAGGTTGATGAACTCAAGGGGCGGATGATCCGCTGTCATAAAGCGACTAAAACCATGGCTGACGCCTATGGCGCGCGGATATTAGTGGAGCATTTACCGGAGCCTAAATACCTCTCCGGTGAATTAGAGGAGAGCGTACCCGCTTTTGTTATCTATGTTGCAGATGCTAATCGTCAGTTGCAATGTTTGCGAGAACTCACACAGTGTGCGTTAAATAAACAAGATTTTAATCAGGTACTCACCATCGCATTAAAAGGGGTTTTAACAGGTGTAGGTGTGGATCGGTGCGGTGTGTTGTTGATGACTCCGAACCGACAGTCATTACTCCCTAGGATTGTTTATGGGGAGGGAGCTGAGCAAATGAAAGCCTCGTTTAATATCTCATTGAACAACAGCGCTAAAAGCGTATTTCAGGACTGTATTTCATTAAAGAAGTCCCTGTTCATTGATAATCCTCGTTCGCCTAAGTGGCGTTTATTTATGGATGATGAAGCTAAATCTTTAACGGCTGCAGCGGGGTTTATGTTGGCACCGCTCATTATGGATCATACTGCGATAGGTGTGGTATATGCGGACAGAGATAGCTCGGGAAGGCGTTTATCGGTCGATGACTTTACTAGCTTTAGCCATCTGGTAGATATGGCAAACGTCTGTTTTTCCGCCTCAATTAAATAACAGGCATTAAATAACAGGCATTGAGTAACAGATATTAAATCACTCATATTGAATAGCTGATTTTAAGCAATTGATATGAAAGAACCGTAAACTAAGTTGTGGCTTAAGATTTCAAGTTAACAAAAACGCTGCCTTGCAGCGTTATTTATGTTTTAGCACGTGTTTGTCTTGTTATCAGTCGCTATTTTCTGCGGTCTTTATCTGTTGGGTAATCGATTTTGCTATGGCATTAGGGATAGGAAAACTTAAGTGATACTGGGCTATTTTCCAGCCTTTGGTTGTCTTGATTAAGGTTCCGGTGCCACGACTCACGCCGTAGGAGGGGCTAGATAATATTTCGTCAAACCAGATAACATCACCGTGCTGCGTCATCTTTCTACTGGTTAAATCGTAACGCCAGCCTTTTGTTGGCCTGACATATTGTTCAAACTCCGCTTTACCCCAGTGCTCATTTACATCTGTACCGATAAAAATGCCTTTATCATCGTAAAGTGCAAAGTAACTATCCCAGTCGGCATTGGAGGAGTATTGGTTTAAGGCATCTAAAACCGCAGCAGCTTGCTGTTTATCACTTTCTGAGCTGGCATTTGCGAGTGCATTGATTGAAATGGAGCTTGAGAGTAACAATAAAATACATATTGCTTTCGAGGCACTTAGTTTGAACATATCTATCCTTGTAATCATCTAGCCGTTTTACTGACACTAACTCTATAGAGGTTTATGAGTTACTGCCAATTCACTGGATCGAGTTGGTAGAAGGATCTCAACTCTTGATAAAGCGCCGGATGTTGATTGATAAACTCATGAGGTTTCTCAAAAAATACTTCACTTATTACGGCAAAAAACTCCGCAGGGTTCGTGGCGCCATAGTAGCTAAATAGTGAGTACTCACCGTATTGAGTGGCATTGACTAGGCTTTGATACTCTTGCATTAGTACTTCAGACCAAGATGCGTAATCTGAGATATTTTTTAGAATTGGGGCACCGTTCGCACTACCATCTTCTTGATCTAATTGATGGGCAAACTCATGGATCACCACATTACTGCCATCATCTGGTACTGCGGCATCGTGCTGGGTTGTTTGCCAAGACAATATCACTCGACCATGTTGCCATGACTCACCCGATAACACTCTTCGTTGATCAGACACGACTCCTGCACCATGTTGCTGCTGGTTTTCGACAATAAATGCGGACGGATAAATCAGGATCTCTTTTAATCTTGGATAAAAGTCGGTTTGCCTATTGAGTAATAATAAGCAGGCTTGTGCGGCTACAGTGACGCGAATATCATCATCGATTTGCAGGCCATCGCATCCGACAAAATGCTTTTCTGCGATAAAGATTTGAATGTGTTTTTTCAGCTGTAGCTGCAGATCCGCAGGTAATACTCTAAAGAACGGAATACGCCGTTTTAAAATATTACGCCATTCATGGGGAAAAGGCTGTTGGCTAATATGTTTTCGTCGACGACGAGCGCGCCATGACGCACTTGCAATCCATGCAATCACACTACCGCTGATAAGCAGGATAAGAAAAATAGCTAACATAGCTTTCCTTTCTATTAAGATTTATTTGCGTTAATCATGATATATGGACACGGTGGACAAGATTCAACCACGGGCTTGTTGGATTAGTATGTATTAAATTAGTTTGTATTAATTTAGGTTTAGTCGCTAGGGCAATTAAGATTGAGGAGTAGAGAGAAAAAATGCTGGCAGCGTAATACTTCAAAACTGTCGGTTTACTGCCAGCTAAGGGAAGGGAGAGTTATTTTATATCCATGTTTTTCAAAGACCATTATTCAACGACTATCATTCAACGATAATGCTTTTCTCTTTTGCTCTTCTCTGTTCAGGGCTTAAATTAAAGTGATGTTCAATTAAGAAGCGAATTAACTTCGACTTTGCAACATCACAGTCATTGGCAAGCGTCGCTAAGTGAGCGATGGCAGACTCAGTTAAGGTGAAGGTCGCCTTTCTCACCGGGCCATTTCCCTTTTTCACGGTTAAAACTGTTTCTTCCGCTTGCTGATTACTGAGTAAGTTACTTCTAAACTCAGGCTGAAACCGCGCCTTCTGTCGCTCTAAATCAATGACTTTACTTTGATTTGTGGCGAGTACTTCTTGGCCTGAAGCGTAACGACTCGCATCGTTAATAAAGTCATCAATCAGATCATCGAGTGCCAGTTGGCTCGTTTGGATCTGCCTATGAGTTGAACTAGACGGCGTAGAGTTTTTCTTGAGATCTGCCAGACCCATAATTACCTCTCATCTTGTTCATGTGTTTTTCAGCAAGGTGATTGCGAATTTCAGTTGCATTATTGACTTGTAGCATTTCACAGGCAATGCCTCTAATTTCGCTTGCGGCTTTGCCCTTAGGTTCAATTTCGAGTACCGATAGACCAGATTCTTCGCTGTCATCATAGATGTTTCTGCTGTAGGTAATCGCGTCTAACACATTGATGTCGTATGTCTTACAAACTTCTTTTGCTTCCAAGATACGGTTGGCTTGGTTAGGCAAACTAGGGCATTGGGTAATAACAAATGTGGCGCGCATTTTAGGGTTTATCATCATACAAGTAGCAACGATATCATCCATGTGGCTAACGGTTTTCAGATCTCGGCGTTTAGGGCGTAGTGGCATCAGTACGTGCGAAGCGACAGACATAGTTGCACGTAGTGCTAAGTTATCTTGGCCGCCACAATCGACTATGACGTAGTCATAATGCTGCTCTAAGCTGAGAAGATCATTACGGATTTTACCGTAAAGTTGTACACAATTAATGCTTGGCAAATCGGCGTTATTATTGCGAGCATGGATCCAATCTGACGTCGTACGCTGAGGATCGCAATCAACCATAATGACTGAGGCTTGGCATTCTGCTGTTAGAAATACAGCGACATTTTGGGCTAGGCAACTTTTACCACTACCACCTTTTTCGCCACCGACGAGTATGATCATATTGTTTTCCTCTTGTACGCGGTGAATTTATTTTTCTCAATTAGAACAGTGAAGGTTAGTAACCATTTGCGTACTGATGATACGATTATTGTTAATAACGGCATCCATCTCATCGTTCTGTCACTGTAAGTTAAATCTAGGTTGATCTATTAAATTCGTCAACAGCATGATTTTTGACGTTTTTATTGGGATTGACCCTCGATGTTTTTTTGACGTTTTGGCTGCTTTCGTTGTTTTTTTGGCGCCAGATTAAGATGTGTTGCGGTTAATGGTTATTTGTTAAGTTAATTAGCTGCTTAGCTTTTCAGGGGAGATAAATACCCTTTTTAGATACAAAAATGCAGGGCTGATTTTTACGTTAAGCGGCTCTATAACCGCCTTGGTTATTCCCACTCGCTATAAAAAACTCTTTGCTATTACTAAATAGTATATGCGAGTGTAGCTCTATTTGTTGATAATTTAGGCATTGTTACTGCTAGTCCGTGTATTGTACCAATCACATATATAATGTGATTGGTATTAGATCTGTATTTCCCTGAAACTTTGATAGAATGCACCACTGCGACAAGTTTTGATTGGTTAAATATCTTAGTGGGGTGAGTCGGTGATGGATGAAAAACTTCTGCTTGAAGCCATTACTCAAAAGATGCCTTTTGGCAAATATGCTGGCAGGCGCTTACTGGAACTGCCTGAGCCTTACTTAGTTTGGTTCCACTCAAAAGGCTTTCCTGAGGGGAAGTTGGGTCAGCAACTAGCGCTAATGTATGAAGTGAAACTAAATGGGCTTGAAGGTATGTTGCAACCCATTTTAGATGAAGCTAAGCGTACAGGCTCTAATTGAACAATAAATCTACTGTAATTAAGAAAGTTCCGTGATAGAGATTAAATTACTTTGTAATGAGAGTTGGATCTAATAGTGGAGTATTGACTCACTATAGTTGTGACTAATTAGAGATTTATAATCTATCGCATGCTTTAATACTTATGAATTAATAACTTACTTTTAAAGGAAACTTCCGATGATAGCTAAATTAGTGAAATTGGCTGCGGCAGCAACTCTAGCACTCGGTATCTCAAGCGCATGGGCACAAGGTGTTATGCATGAAGGTACTGTCATGGAAACCATGAATGGCGGCGGTTATACCTACGTACAGATTAAAGACGCTGACAAAACTTTTTGGGCAGCGGGTCCACAAATTGAAGTGAAAAAAGGCGATACTGTCGTTGTTCAAGAGCAGATGTGGATGAACGACTTCACCAGCAAAACTCTAAACCGTACCTTCGATGAGCTACTGTTTGTTGGTCGAATCGATAAGAAGTAATCTCGCTTTGATACCATAAGCCACAGGGCTTGGTTTAAAGAATGAATCGAAATGGCGTAGACTTTGAGTCTACGCCATTTTATTTTGTGTCAAACTGCCGCACAATATGGGCTGTAATGCCATATCACCTGCAACCCTCTATCGCCTAAAGTAAGTGAACATGATTAATGCTGAAACTCATCCCTTATCGAAAAGAATATGCTGCCGAGGTGTCTGTGGTCGCGCACATCGCTATCAACCAGATAAGTGATGATGTTTATAGTGCCGAGGAAAGAACGGCTTGGTCGTTTGCGCCACGTTCGAGTTATCACTGGCATAAGCGTCTGTCGCGGTCTCAAACATGGTTAATGATTGACGAACAACGGTTAGCGTCGGGTCGTGCTTTTTGCTGTGGCTTTATCAACCTAGAAACTGACTTTAACAGCCGTGGCTATATCGATAGCCTTTATGTACATCCAGATTATCAAGGACGAGGTGTAGCAAAGCGACTCTATAGCGCATTAGCCTTATGGGCAATTGAGCATGAGTATGATGAATTATTTGTCGATGCATCAAAACTGTCTAAGTCGTTATTTGCGTCTATGGGGTTTAAGCTTCGTCATCGCAGTTATCAAGAGAAGCGCGGCGTTGTGATCATGGGGTATTACATGAGCAAGGTGTTAAAATCTGCCATATAACAAATCCTCTAAAGTAAGCCACTAAAGCTCGCAACCAAATTGAGTTAGGTAAGCCAGCATAGCAGCATAGAAACATAGAAGGACTTAAAAGATGACAACAGTGAGTATTATACGTCCGTTTTCCGATAAAGATGCCTCACAGCTAGCCCAAGTGTTTCATTTAAGTGTCAATCAAGGTTCAAGTTCCCACTATAATGAGCAGCAACGTGCAGCCTGGTCGCCCAAAATACGCAGTGAGCAAATTTGGCTTGAGCGTTTAGCGGGGACTTATACTTGGGTCGCAGAAATTGAGCAAAAGGTTATAGGTTTTATAAATTTAAAACGTGTTAGCGGATTTGATTTTGCTAAGAGTGTCGAATCAGCAAAGAGCAATGGAGGAATTGTTCTCAGCGCGGAAATAGATTGCCTATTTGTTCATCCAGACTATACCGGGGTGGGAGCTGCGAGTAATTTATATCAGGTACTTGAAGCCAAAGCATTATCGATAGGCTTGGTGCAATTAACGGTAGAGGCTTCTTATTTAGCTAAGCCATTTTTTGAGCGATTTGGATTTCACGCTACACGTCAAAATAGCCATCAACGGGGTGAACAAGTGTTAGTGAACTTCAGCATGAGTAAAGCACTGGTTTAAGCATATTTTTAACTTCTATTTCTATGCACTCATTTAAGTACAGCTTAAGGGCAGGGCAAAAAGGTTCTGCCCTTGCTCGTAACGTCAGTTTTTTTGCTTGTGTTATATCTGCAAGTGATTATGGCTAGTGTAATGAACCTGAGGCTCTAGCACTTCATCTAAGGTCTGCGCCTTGCTGATAAAACGGGTAAAGGCTCCGGGAAGACTTAAGCCCTCAACATCACGCTGCCAATTCGCTTGCAAGATAGGAAAATAGCCCTCTTTGCCTGACGCTGTGTAAGACGATGACACTCCGGTGTAATAGGCGTCGGCATCAAGAGGTAACCATAACTGTTTTCCGTCTTCTATATGCAATACTTCAAGCTTAATAATGCGTTGACCCAATGCTAGCCGGCCATCGTAAAAGTATTTCAAGCCATAAGTGTAGGGGAAACTGCCGGCGCCAGTGCCGATCACACTATTATTGGTTGCGCCATTAATCGCTGACTCAAGTATCTGAAATAGATATTGCCCCTGGATCTCATACGTCACCAGCGGGATGTCAAAAGGTAGAATGCGGCCCAATACTTCGGCTAAACTCAGCTCACCTTTATCAAGCGATTGACGTACTCCGCCAGCATTATGAAGCGCGAAATCAACTTGAATACCCAGTTCACGGGTTTCTTGATACATGCTACGACTCACCCAAGGCGCAATTTCACTGCCGTGAGGTAAGGCTTTGCTCGGTAGGCGAGTATGGACTAAGTTTCTGGGAACAAAACCCAAGATTTTATTATTTAATGCATCTAGGCTAGGGCGATACTTTTGCAAGATCCGAGCTTGTACTTGGCTATCTTCATCATCCCATAATATAAGAGGGTGAGACTTCAATGTTTGTCTCACGTTGAGGTAATCTTGCGGACTCACATCGTCAGATGCTTGCAAAATAAATTGCTCATCTAACATGAAGTAATTGCCACCTGATAGGCTGGTCACGTTGCCATTGGCATCGAAGGTAATATCGGCTATGCCCAAGGTTTCGGCATACTTACCTGCATGCAATATCGCGGTGTTATTGATGCGTTCACCGTAGGGCATATTAGATAAGCCAAGGGCGCGAAAGTCACCTTGCAGTGTATGTGAGTGACCACCAACGATAACGCTAATGCCATCGACCTCTTTGGCTAGCACTCTATCTTGATCGAGTCCTAAATGGCTCAACACGACAATATGGTCTATGCCATCGGCTTTTAGCTTGGCTACACTGCGACGAGCGGTTTCGATAGCACTGACAAAGTGGGTATCATCATCTGGCTGAGCAATTTCAGTCATCTGATCTAAGGTGATACCAATAATAGCCACTTGCTTATCTTGTAGTGGCTTTAGCAACACTTTTGCCGTTTGGGTCAGTGGTTCTAAGTCGAGCAGCTTAGGGTGATTTGCGAGACGCGCGCACTTTTGCTGGCATTCTTGGCTAAGATCCATATTGCCAGCTAACAGTGGAAAGTGAATATCATTGAGAAAGTCGAGTACTGGTTCATTACCCGCATCAATTTCATGATTGCCGAGCACCATTGCGTCTGGTTGAAGCATATTCAACAGGTCAGAGTTAGCTTTGCCCTTAAACTCATTGAAGTAAAGGGTGCCCTGAAAGCTGTCGCCACCGTGCAGAAATAGAAAACTCTGTTGATTGTCTTTGGCGGCTAATTTTGCTTGTTTAAGCTGATAGGCGATACGGGCGTAACCACCAGTATGGCTATAAAGAGTCAGCTCTTTTTGTTGCTCATAAATCGTAAATTGAATACGGTTTGCATCGAAGTGAGAGTGGGTATCGTTGATATGAGCAAGCTTTAGCTTGTATTGCGCGATAGTGGACTGTGCTGTTGTCATCTTATTCCTCTGGACCAAACGAGGAGTATAGCATGAGCGATACGACTATTAATACGTCAACTTTGTATAGTCGGGCAGGGTTAACGAGTTTTAATCTAACTCTTTTGGCGTTGAGTTGGGGGCTGGCTGAATGCCGGATAGACGCATCCGTTAACGCAAGAGATTAAAAAAGGGAGCTAAGCTCCCTTTTTTCAATTCAGTTAGCTAAATTTAGCTTTTTTCTTTTTCGAAATCGCCATCATCAGATAACACGATGCCTTTATCTTTCATTCGGCGACTCCATAGCTTACGAGCAAATTGCTGCATGTCTGCCACAGGGTCATTCGAATCGACAATTTCAAGGCCTAATAGAGACTCAACGATATCTTCTAAGGTAACAATACCTTCGTTAGAACCATATTCATCAACTACCATCGCAATCTTGGTATTTCGCTTAATCATTAGCTCAAAAAGAGGTAGGATTTTGGCTGTCTCAGGGATAACCAATAAACTTCTCTTTAGTACTGCAATTGATTCTTTTGGCGTCGAGCGTTCAGCAAGCAAAATATCGTTTCTATTGACGTAACCAATAATATTATCTGGATCTTCATCATAGACAGGAATTCGGGTAAATGGCTTGGCCATGAATCGCTGGGCAAACTCATCTTGAGTCAAGTCAGTAGGTAATCTAAACATGACTGTTCTTGGAGTCATGATGGCGGTTACAGGCATCTCTTTAACTGACAGCATTTGAGTTAAAATCTTCGACTCTTGCTCATCAAGCTCTCCAGATGCGCGGCCGATCTCAGCCATTGCACTCATCTCTTGACGAATATACTGACCTTCATCCCCTTTGCCCATCAGCTTAGTAACCTGATTAGACATCCAAATGAGAGGTAAAGTACTACGTTCCATCCAAACCAATGCGATAGATACGGTTGGAGCCAGTGAGCGCCAATAGTTTGCACCTAAAGTTTTAGGAATGATCTCTGAGAAGAAGAGAATTAAGAAGGTAAGAACACCAGAAAATACGCCTAGCATCTCATCGCCAAATACCTTAGCAGCTTGCGCACCAGCAACAGCAGCACCAACGGTGTGTGCGATAGTGTTTAGCGTAAGGATTGAAACGAGAGGAGATTCAACGTTCTCTTTTTGCTTACGTAACCTGTTAGCAGCAGCTGGGTTGGTTTTTGTTAACGAGGCAATATAGCTTGGTGTAACAGAAAGCAATACAGCTTCAAATACACTACAAAGAAAAGAGACAGTAATCGCGACAAATATTATAATGATAAGAGTTATCATAAAGGTGAAATTACACCTCCAAATGGCAGACCAAAATTAATCTGGGCGGATTCTAGCACAGGTTTTTAACTTTGGTGATAGCCTGCTGGCTAATATTTGTTAAGATCTGTATAATTCGCCGCCCGCAAGCAGGTTTTAGGTTTTTTGAGGTTAGACAAAATGAGTGAAAAGAAGATCAATTTATTGGATCTTGATCGTAAAGCATTAAGAGTGCTATTTACCGAAATGGGTGAAAAACCGTTTCGTGCTGATCAATTGATGAAATGGATTTATCATTTTGGCGTTAGTGACTTCGAAGAGATGACCAATATTAACAAAGTGTTGCGAGCAAAGCTTGCCGCTAAATGTGAAATTGTCGCACCTGAAATATCAAGCTACCAAAAGTCAGTTGATGGCACGATTAAGTTCGCCATCAATGTAGGTGATGGCCAAGAAGTTGAAACGGTTTACATCCCAGAAGATGACCGTGCAACCTTGTGCGTATCGTCACAAGTCGGTTGTGCGCTTGAATGTACTTTCTGCTCTACAGCGCAGCAAGGCTTTAACCGTAACCTGACTGTTGCTGAAATCGTTGGCCAGATTTGGCGTGTTGCCGACTTTATCGGTTTCGTTAAAGATACTGGCGAGCGTCCGATTACTAACGTCGTTATGATGGGCATGGGCGAGCCACTGCTTAACCTAAAGAACGTTATCCCTGCGATGGATATCATGCTTGATGACTTTGGTTTTAGTCTATCTAAGCGCCGCGTAACGCTATCAACATCAGGCGTTGTTCCTGCATTAGATAAACTCGGTGATGCACTTGATGTCGCATTAGCCGTGAGTATCCACGCGCCTAATGATGAGCTGCGTGATGTATTAGTGCCAGTTAACAAAAAGTATCCTTTAGAAGAGTTCCTTGGGGGGATTCGCCGCTATATTGCTAAGTCGAATGCTAACCGTGGTAGAGTGACGGTTGAATATGTCATGCTCGATCACATTAATGACAGCACCGACCAAGCGCATGAGCTGGCCAAGTTGATGAAAGATACCCCTTGTAAGGTAAACTTGATCCCATTTAATCCTTATCCTGGTTCTCCATACGGGCGTTCATCTAATTCTCGTATCGATAGATTCTCGAAAGTATTGATGGAATATGGTCTTACGGTTATCGTGCGTAAGACCCGCGGCGATGATATCGATGCAGCATGTGGCCAGCTAGCCGGTGATATTCGCGATAGAACCAAGCGTTTAGCGAAAAAACAAATGCAAGAGAGCCAAATTTCAGTCACAATGAACTAACTCTTTGTATCTACAGGTAGATGGGCGCAACAATGAATCAGAGTAAGGTGGTGTTGCCACTGGTATTAATATTGTCATCTATGGTGACAACGGGGTGCGTGACCCAAGATACCTATGCAGGGACCGATATCCCTGTCTCTGAACGAAAAGTCGATAAGGTTTCTGCTGCACGTCAGCGGATACAGCTCGGTTTAACCTATCTACAAAAAGGTAATAGTGAACAAGCCAAAGCGAACCTCGATCGAGCGTTGGCTTTTGCTCCAAATTTGGAAGAAGTTCATATTGCCTTTGCTTATTACTATCAATCCGTAGGTGAACTAGAGAAAACAGAACAAGCATACAGAAAAGCGATAAATGCGAGTGACGCCACGGGTGACTCGTACAATAACTTCGGTGCATTTTTGTGTCAGCAGGGTAAATATGCTGAATCAGAAAAGATGTTTCTCAAAGCGGTTGATCAACCTCTGTATACTCGCTCGGCGTCCACCTATGAAAATTTAGGTATTTGTAGCCGTAAAGCGGGTAAAATTAGCCAAGCGAAAAAATATTTTGCAATGGCGCTGCAGTACGACTCTAGACGACGTACCTCTCTTATTGAACTCACTGAGATCGATTTAGAAGAGGGTGAGTATGTTGATGCTAGAGAACAGTTATCTCGTTACCATAGGGTAGCGGCAGAGTCTGCAACCAGTCTGTCGCTCGGGATTAAAATTGAACAAGGTTTGAATGACGCAGATGCGGTAAGACGATTTGGTATCTTATTACTGGCAAAGTTTCCGCAGTCGATTCAGGCCAAACAATATCGGGCTAGTATGCATTAATGAAAAATGAACAGAATCAAGAGCCCAATGTAGACAACGAAAGCCTAGTGGATGAGCCGACGCTCACACTGGGCGTTTTGCTAAAAACAGCCCGAGAAAGTAAGGGCTTGTCGATAGAGGCTATAGCATCACAATTGCATTTGCGCCCTACTATCATTCAAGAGATTGAGGCTGATAATTTACAAGCAGTGGGTGCTGCGACTTATGTGCGAGGCTATGTGAAAAACTATGCTCGTGCAGTCCAAGCAGACCCGTTCACGGTACAAGAATGCTTAGATAAGCAGCTTGAGAGTGAAGAAAAACCGTCAATGCAGAGTTTTTCGCGTAAGACCACACATCAGGCTCGTGATGGCCGCTTAATGGCTCTCACTTATATTATCGTATTTGTGTTACTTGGCCTGATGGTACTTTGGTGGTTTCAAAAGTCCTCTATGGATTCCGCTGTAGATTATTCACAGCCAACCGCAGAAGAGGTTGCCGCTTCTGCAGAAGTCGGTCTTGCCAACCCTATAGATGCATTATTAGTCGATAACAGCGATTCTGGTGTCGAGCAAATGGCATCCTCGAGTGAAGAGCCAGCTGAAAGTGCAGTTAGCACTGCTCAAGATGCGCCAACTGCGGCCTCTAATGAACAGTCACAAACAACTCAGTCACCAGCAGCAACGCAGGCGACTGAGCCAGCCCAGATAGAACCTAACGCTCAAGCGTCTGCTGAGAGTGAAGATAAGGTCTTGGGTTCGACCCTTACGCTATCCTTAACAGGTGACTGCTGGATAAAAGTGACCGATGGCAATGGTAACGTATTGGTCAGTGACCTTAAAAAATCGGGCAGCGAAATTAATCTCAAAGGGGCTGAGCCGTTTTCGGTGACCTTAGGAGCCCCTCAAGTTGTTAACATCCAACTAAACGGTAAATCCATTAGTTTGGATCAGTATCCTAGCGGTAAGGTGGCAAAAATGACATTGCCACACGCTGGACAATAACAGATCACAGAGCACAAAGACGATGTATAACGAATCTCCAATTATCAGACGCAAATCAAGCCGAATTTATGTCGGTAATGTACCTATTGGTGATGGTGCGCCAATTGCGGTGCAGTCGATGACCAATACTCGCACTACAGATGTTGAAGCAACGGTTGCGCAAATTAAGGCGTTAGAGAAAGTCGGTGCTGACATTGTTCGCGTTTCAGTTCCAACAATGGATGCAGCAGAAGCTTTTAAGTTTATCAAGCAGCAAACCAATATCCCGTTGATCGCCGATATCCATTTTGATTACCGTATCGCACTTAAAGTGGCTGAGTACGGTGTGGATTGCTTGCGTATTAACCCAGGTAACATTGGTAACGAAGAGCGTATACGCAGCGTAGTTGAATGCGCGCGTGATAAAAATATTCCCATTCGTATCGGTGTTAATGGCGGTTCATTAGAGAAAGATCTGATGGACAAATATAAAGAGCCAACGCCAGAAGCTTTGCTTGAATCGGCAATGCGCCATGTGGATATTCTAGACCGTCTAAACTTCGACCAGTTCAAGGTCAGTGTTAAAGCATCAGATGTATTCTTGGCCGTTGAGTCATATCGTTTATTGGCTAAACAAATTATACAACCACTGCATCTTGGTATTACCGAAGCGGGCGGTGCTCGTGCAGGTTCGGTTAAATCAGCTGTGGGTCTAGGTATGTTACTGGCTGATGGTATCGGTGACACTTTGCGGATCTCTCTTGCTGCCGATCCGGTAGAAGAGATCAAAGTTGGCTTCGATATTTTGAAATCTTTACGTATTCGCTCGCGCGGTATTAATTTTATTGCTTGTCCATCGTGCTCGCGCCAAGAATTTGATGTGATTTCAACAGTGAATGAGCTTGAGCAACGTCTTGAAGATATCGTGACGCCAATGGACGTATCGATTATAGGTTGCGTGGTGAATGGCCCTGGTGAAGCACTGGTGTCAGATATCGGTTTGACCGGTGGTAACCGCATGAGTGGTTATTACGACGATGGCGTGCGCCAAAAAGAGCGTTTTGACAACAATAATATTGTTGATTCGTTAGAAGCGAAAATTCGCGCGAAAGCGGCGATAGTTGCAAGTCGTATTCCGGCGCAAGATTTAAATAAGTAAGTACAATATCATCACAAGCCGCCTCTGCGTGCTTGTGATTTTTTATGGGTGAATGCACCTGTTGTACGTTTAGTCTCGAAACGCCTATAATGTGAGGCGTTTTTTAATTTTATATAGCAAATTTGACGAGTCGAATAGTGGCAAAACAGATCCAAGCGATTCGCGGAATGAATGACATTCTGCCTACTCAAAGTCCTTTATGGCAAAAACTTGAAACCGTATTACGTGAGACTGTGGGTTCATACGGTTACAGCGAAATTCGTACTCCTATCGTTGAAAGTACAGATCTCTTTAAGCGCTCTATCGGTGAAGTGACTGATATCGTTGAAAAAGAGATGTATACCTTTGAAGATAGAAACGGTGACAGCTTAACGCTGCGTCCAGAAGGCACTGCCTCAACTGTTCGCGCGGGTAATGAGCACGGTTTATTATACAACCAAGAGCAGCGTCTTTGGTATATGGGCCCAATGTTCCGCCACGAACGCCCTCAAAAAGGTCGTTACCGTCAATTCCACCAGTTTGGTGTTGAAGTCTATGGCATCCCAACGGCTGATATCGATGCAGAAGTCTTAATGCTATCTGCCAAGCTATGGGAAAAACTCGGTATTACCGAGCATGTGACCTTAGAGCTAAATACCTTAGGTGATGTTGAAGAACGCGCCGCTTACCGTGATGCCTTAATTGCTTTCTTAGAGCAACACAAAGAGGTGTTAGACGAAGATAGTCAGCGTCGTATGTACAGCAACCCATTACGTGTACTCGATTCTAAAAATGCCGATGTACAGGCGCTTTTGGCCGATGCCCCAGTGTTAATGGACTACTTTGGTGAAGACACGCGCTCACATTTCTCACATTTATGTGAACTCTTAGAGGCTGTCGGTATCCAATACACAATCAATCCTCGCCTAGTGCGCGGTTTAGATTATTATAATCGCACGGTTTTTGAGTGGGTCACATCAAGCTTAGGTTCACAAGGCACAGTTTTAGCCGGTGGACGTTACGACGGGCTTGTGGGTCAGCTTGGCGGTAAGCCAACTCCAGCTGTAGGTTTTGCAATGGGCCTTGAGCGCATCGTATTACTGCTAGAAACACTTGAACTAGACAAGGACATTGGTCCAAGCGTCGACGTCTACGTGACAGCAATGGGTGACAATTGCCGCGTTGAAGCGATTAAGATCGCTCAAGAGCTAAGAGCAAGCTTGCCAACTGCTAAAGTGATGAGCCATTGTGGTGGCGGTAACTTTAAGAAGCAGATGAAGCGTGCCGATAAGAGTGGTGCCACTGTTGCGCTAGTGATTGGCGAAGATGAACTTGCCAATAACCAAGTCGCAGTGAAGCATCTTCGCGAAGATAAAGCACAAGAATTAGTTGCCCGTGATGCGTTGGCGACTTATATTGCAGAACTGATTTAAAAGGGGAAGACTAAGTGGAAATCTATAGCACAGAAGAGCAACAAGTAGATGCTATCAAACAGTTCTGGAAAGATTACGGCACATCAGTTGTTGTTGGCGCCGTTGTCGGTTTAGGTGGATTATTCGGTTGGAACTATTATTCTGACTATCAAGTGGCTCAAGCTGAAGCCGCTTCTGAGTCATTCCAAGCGTTGAGCAACCAAAATAGCTCAGATGCAGCTATGTTAGGCGCTGCAGAAAACTTCGCTAAAGAGCACGGTCAAAAAGGTTATCAGTCACTACTTGAGCTATTAGTAGCAAAATCAGCAGTGGAAGCCGGCGATTTAGATAAAGCAGAGACTACGCTAAAGACCGTGATTGCAACCAATGTTGATAACAGCATTGTGCTTATTGCAACGATGCGTTTAGCACGTGTGCAAGCTGAGAAAGGTCAATACGCGACAGCAATTACCACGCTTGATCAAATTACCGATCCAGCATCAGTAGCTCAAAGAGATGAGCTAAAAGGTGATTTCTTAGTACGCCAAGGTGAAACAGAAAAGGCAAAGGTTGCCTATCAAACTGCGGTAGACAATGGTGGCACTATGACGAGTCCAGCATTACAAATGAAGCTTGATAATCTGAACAAGGCATAAGGAATCTGCCCATGAAGTCTTGGTGCAAAACACTGCTCGCATGTGGCATGAGCATAGGCATGTTATCGGCCTGTTCATCTAGTGATGTGGAAGAAGAGCCGATCACACCACTTAGCGAGATTGAAGCTAGCGTGTTCCCTGAAGTTAGCTGGAGTGCGAATGTGGGTGATGGGGTAGGCGATTATTATTCTCGTCTGCGTCCAGAAGCTCGTTATGACAAACTGTTCGTTGCGGACCGTTACGGTAAGGTCGAAGCATTCGATGAAGTAACGGGTGAACGTGTTTGGCAAAATGACTTTAGCTCTGCATTTAGAGATAATGCTCTAGCCAAAAACAAAGGCGCACGTTTGGCAGGCGGTGTTACCGCTGCACGTAACAAGGTATTTGTGGGTGGAGAAAGCGGCCTGTTAGCAGCATTTGATGAAGCGACAGGTGAAGCCGTTTGGCATGTTATTGCCGGTGGTGAGCTGTTATCGGCACCTACGGTTGGTGAAGACGTCGTTGTGGTCAACACTGGTGCGGGTACCTTAGAAGCGTTTGACGTGGAAGATGGTACTCTGCAGTGGGTTTATGAGAATCAACTCCCCACCCTGACCCTACGTGGTACAGGTTCAGCTTCATATGAAGCCGGTGGATTCTTTGTTGGCACTGCTGATGGTAAAATTGCCGTAGTGATTAAAAACAATGGTCAAGCTGCTTGGGAGCAAGCTATCTACACGCCATCGGGAGGCAATGAGTTCTCGCGTATGGCCGATGTTGATATGAAGCCGTTGTTAGTAGGCGAAAATCTATACGCTGTTAGTTATAATGGTAATCTAGTTTCAATGGAAATGCGTACAGGCCGTATCGTTTGGTCACGTAGTTATTCAAGCTTCCATGAACTGGCTTATTCGGGCGCAAGCCTATTTGTGGTCGACGATCACAGCCGCATTTATTCTGTTGATAGACGAAATGGTCTAGAGTTATGGAATAATGCAGAACTTGCTAACCGTAATTTAACCGCGCCAGTCGTGTTTAAAGATTACGTGGTAGTGGGTGATTTTGAGGGGTATCTTCACTTCTTAAATAAGTCTGACGGTCAAATTGTTGGACGTGTAGAAGTCGATAGCTCTGGTTTATACAGTCAGCCATTGGTCGTTAATGACAACCTATATGTGCAGACTCGTGGTGGACAAGTGGTTCGAGTAACACTTCCGTAAGCCAAGTCGTTAGAGATGATAAGGCCCCTGGATGTGTATCTGGGGGCTTTTTAGTTATTAGAAATAGAGTAATAGAGGCAATTAAATGATTCCTGTTGTGGCCCTTGTAGGGCGACCAAACGTTGGTAAGTCGACCCTTTTTAACCGACTTACCCGTACTAGAGATGCGCTTGTCGCTGACTTTCCTGGGCTAACTCGGGATCGTAAATACGGCCGAGCACATCTTGCAGGTTATGAGTTTATCGTAGTTGATACTGGCGGTATCGACGGCACCGAAGAAGGGATTGAAACTCGCATGGCCGAGCAATCTCTAGCGGCAATTGAAGAAGCGGATGTTGTGCTGTTTCTTACCGATGCCCGTGCTGGTCTAACTGCTGCCGATCTTGCGATTGCTCAACATTTACGTAGCCGTGAAAAAACCACCTTTGTTGTTGCTAACAAGGTTGATGGTATCGATGCGGATTCAGCTTGTGCCGAATTTTGGTCATTAGGTCTAGGTGAAGTTTACCAAATGGCTGCGGCTCAGGGCCGCGGCGTGACCAACATGATCGAGTATTCTTTAGCGCCATACGCAGAAGCGATGGGTATCGTTAAGCAAGAAGACGGTGATGATGACGAAGAAGAGCGTGAGTTCACCGAAGAAGAAGCGGAAGCTGAGCAGAAACGTCTGCAAGACTTGCCAATTAAGCTTGCTATCATTGGTAAGCCAAACGTAGGTAAGTCAACGTTAACTAACCGTATCTTAGGTGAAGAGCGCGTTGTAGTTTATGACGAGCCTGGCACGACTCGCGACAGTATTTACATTCCTATGGAACGTCAAGGCCGTGAGTACGTATTGATTGACACCGCAGGTGTTCGTCGTCGTAGCAAGGTGCATGAAACCGTTGAGAAATTCTCGGTGATTAAGACCCTTAAAGCGGTTGAAGACAGTAACGTGGTATTGCTGGTTATCGATGCCCGTGAAGGTATTGCTGAGCAAGACTTAGGTCTATTAGGTTTCGTGCTAAACGCGGGCCGCGCATTGGTTATTGCCGTTAACAAGTGGGACGGTATTGATCAGAATGTTAAAGACAGAGTGAAGACTGAACTTGATCGCCGTTTAGGCTTTATCGATTTCGCCCGTATTCACTTTATCTCTGCACTGCACGGTACTGGTGTGGGTCACTTGTTTGAGTCAATCGAAGAAGCGTATGACAGTGCGACGCGCCGTGTAAGTACATCAATGCTGACTCGTATCATGCAGATGTCTCAAGACGATCACCAGCCACCGTTGGTTAACGGTCGCCGTGTTAAGCTTAAATACGCTCACGCTGGTGGTTACAACCCTCCAATCGTGGTTGTACACGGTAACCAGGTTAAGAAGCTTCCAGACTCTTACAAGCGTTATATGATGAACTACTTCCGTCGTTCATTGAAGGTGATTGGTACGCCAATCCAGTTACGCTTCCAAGAAGGTGGCAACCCGTTTGAGGGCTTGAACACCAAGAAGCTTACTGTGAGCCAAGAGCGACGTCGTAAGCGTATGGTTGGCCATATTCGCGATAAGAATAAGGATTAACTCTTTTGCTGATTAGCAAATAGTTAAAGTAATTTACAAAAGGAACCTCAGGGTTCCTTTTTTGTTTATATATTGAGTTGATTTTAATTTGTTATTTTTATACCAATTGCATTAAGTATCTGTTCATTCTGTGGGAAGCGCTCAAGTATTCCACTTCTGCTTTGCATCGACTCACAAGGGAATAACCATTCTGTCGTCCATGCGCCTTGAATTGAAAAGCTTGAGTGCTTCTGAATTGATTAAATATTTAATGCAATTAGTATTATTGGCTTGCTCGCAATTCAGTTACGGACAGTCTTTTTTATCTTAGAGTATTATTTAAACGGTCAGAGGCTTGGTTAAATAACTTGACGTTAAATTAACGTAATCAAAACACTTGGTTAAATGTATTTACAGGCGATAAGAAAATCGCGTATTAACAGAGATATATTGACTTGTAGTGTTGCGGATGTTGGTGGCATTAACTAAAGTGTGGGTGTTCTATCAATTTTACGGAGTGAGTATGAAAGTCGTCCAATTATTGTTAATAGTATTGTCCCTTGGTTCGCTTAGCGCGTGCAGTTCTATGAGAGCGGATTCGGATTATGATCCAAGTTTTAATTTCAGCGATATTAAAACCTTTGCTTGGGTTGAGAGAAAAACCGATGACAACAGCTATCAGTTAGATGGGTTGATGGACCAACGTGTGCGTACAGCGGTAGATAATCAACTTTCACTAAAAGGCATTAAGCTTACTAATGCTGCGACTGCTGATGTATTAGTCAATTATTTAACCAAGGTTGATAAGCAAATTGATGTAGATACCTTTAATACTAATTATGGTTACAACCCATATGGGTATGGTTACAACCCATATGGCTATGGTTATAATTGGGGTATGAGTCCTGCAATGAATACGCAAACGATTGTTCGCGAATATAATGTGGGCACATTAATCTTAGATATGGTCGATAGAGCATCGGGTAAATTAATTTGGCGTGGTACCGTCGCTGATACTATTCAAAATGAAAATACGCCAGATGAACGTGTTGAGGCTGTTAATCAAGCCGTTGCAGCCATGTTGAAGAGCTTCCCTCCTAAGTAGCGGTAACAGGCATTATGAGCTGGCTGAGTATGTAGCTTAACTTTTTGTATATAAGGGGTTGTAAAACCTTTGCTGCAACTATTAGGATGAATAATAAGAAGCCCTAAATTATGGGCTTCTTCATTTTAGTTTATTTCAACTTGAAAATTACGATTGAACAGATGGTATTGTCGTAACCAACTCCATAATTACTCTATAGGGTTAAGTTTTGGTGAGTATGTTATTTTTATCATGAGTGGCAATGAATGTATCCGCCTTACCTAAAGGGCTTTGACCTCCCTCTGAATGACCACATATCTAATATGATTGCCTTCTACTATCATTGGAACTAGTTACAAACTCAAACTCAGAGTTAGGCACACAGTTGAAAATTAAAATACAATAAACACATTAAAAATGTGATCAAACTGAATTATAAGCAACCAAGTTCTTGATCTTTATCAATGCAATTGACTTAATTGCTGCACACAATGTAATCAAATATTAATGGTTTCTAAAGGGAAACCAACCAGTTTCCGGCGGGTGGATGAATTGATTGGGCCACTATCGCAACTGTCACATAGAGGAGGAAAGCCCTGTTTATTTAGTGCTAATACTAAATCAGCATCACATTACTTGTTTTTCCTACCTTAATTTTTATATGTGACTCTGCCTAGAGTCAGCCAGATATTTAAGGTCAATTATGGACAATACCCAATCTACCAGTATCGAGTTAGCCTACGGCCTTGATAGCAAACCGCCCTTCTTATCATCACTATTTGCCGCTATGCAGCATTTGCTCGCCATGATTGTTGGTGTGGCGACACCGCCAATTCTAATTGGTAGTGCACTCAATCTAAGTCCTGAGAATGTCACCTACTTAGTGAGTATGTCACTATTTATGTCAGGCATTGGTACCTTTGTGCAGGTAAAGCGTCTTGGTGGGTTTATTGGCTCAGGTCTACTGACAGTTCAGGCCACAAGCTTTGCCTATCCTGCAACAATTATCTCAATCGGCACCTCATTTTTGGCTGCGGGTATGAGCCAAGATCAGATGTTGAGCACCATCTTTGGGGTGCTATTTGCAGGCTCATTTGTCACTATATTTGCCAGCCGCTTATTGCCAATGCTACGTAAAGTCATATCGCCGACAGTCTCTGGCATCACAGTGATGTTGATAGGCATATCTTTAGTTGAAGTCGGGATGACAGACTTTGCTGGCGGCTATGCCAGTAAACTTGACGGCTCATTCGGCTCTATAGAAAATCTGATGCTAGGCTTTATAGTACTTGTCAGTATTTTACTTTTCTTCCGTAGCCGCAGTCAGTATGTCAGGATGAGCGCCATCATCTTGGGTATGGCCCTTGGCTATTTAGTCGCGCTCTATATGGGAAAAACCGATTTTAGCGCTTTTTCCAATGTACCTCTGTATAACATACCAGCCCCCTTCAAGTTCGGTCTGTTTCAAATAGATTGGCAAGCTTTCTTTCTTATTGGTTTTGTCTATCTAGTCGTGATTATTGAAGCCGTTGGTGCGTTAACTGCGACTTGTATGCTTTGTAACAGACCCCTAATGGGCAAAGAATACAATCAAAGGATCTCCGGAGGGGTACTTGCAGATGGCGTGGTCTCCGCTATCGCATCGGTTTTTAACGCATTTCCTCTGACTGCATTTAGCCAGAACAATGGCGTGATTCAGATGACTGGCGTGGCCAGTCGTAAGGTTGGACTATTTGTTGCAACGCTGCTGATTATCTTCGGCCTATTTCCGGTGATTTCTATCATTTTTACCTCATTGCCTAAGCCTATTTTAGGCGGGGCGACATTAATCCTATTTGGTACAGTGGCCGCTGCAGGAATAGGAATTATCACCCAAGTTAAACTTGATCGCCGTGAAAGTATGATTATTTCGGTCTCTATTGGGGTCGCATTAGGCGCAGCGTTTGTACCTGATGCAATTTCTCTGCTTCCGCCTATGCTGCAAAAAATGCTTGGAACACCAGCGATTGCTGGAGGTTTGACTGCGCTAATGGTTAACCTACTTCTGCCGCGTCCAGTTCCTGAGACAATACGTAAAGCCGAATCTGTGCGTAAGGTGAAAGCAAAATTTGATGCTTCATCCCAAGATAAAAAAAAATCAGCTACAGAGTAGTTAAGTTCTTGTGTAGCGCCGATTAACTGTGACACCCATAATCGTTGGCTGGATTTTTAATTCTAGTAAATGAAATAATTATGGGTGGCCTTCATGGTTATCCATGTATGGAGCATTAATAACCACGTGATCACGACATTCGGACATCCAGTTCCGCCCCCGCCGATTGATAAGCATGAAGCTGCAGTATCTGCACATAAGCACGCGGCAGGCGATTAGTAACCATGAAGTTACTAGTTCAAACACACTAGTATGTAGCACCACCCCAAGAATGAATGTAACCAAGCTTCACTCAAAGGTTAAGCTGCTTTGGGGCAAAACTCTTCAAATGAAGTTTGAACCTAACGTCATTAACTAACTTGAGTCTTAAAGCTGCCAACTAGCTGTTTTAACCTCTTGGTCGTCTGCGCTAAATTATGGCTCTGCTTTGAGATCTGCTGCGAACCATCATAAATTGATGACGTCATGGTCGAGATATCGTGTACACTTTTGTTCATCTCTTCGGCAACGGTATTTTGTTCCTCTGTTGCCGTCGCTATTTGCAAGTTCATACTCTCAACCGATTGAATTGATTCAACGATGCCATCGATGCTTGTGCCTGCAACTCTAGCGATTTCAGAGGCGTTAGATGCTTCATTTACACCAAGCTCTATTGACGCGACAGCGCTATTGGCACCGGTTTGCAACTGCTCAATTATCTGCTTGATATCCTCAAGCGAGGTTGAGGTTCTCTGTGCTAATCCCCTAACTTCATCGGCAACCACGGCGAAACCGCGTCCTGATTCACCGGCTCTAGCTGCTTCGATGGCAGCATTCAATGCTAAAAGATTGGTTTGTTGGGCAATACCCGATATGACGTTTAGTACCTGATCGATATTTTCTGATGCCTTGTTCACTTCGTGGATCACGTTTGATGCTTGGTCGATATGCTGGTGTACATTAAGGATCTGTTCTACCGTATTGTTGACAGCCCTATGCCCCTCATGGGCGCTGGTATTAACCTTTACTGCGGCGTCTGACGCCATCACGGCATTTTCTGCAACGTCTTGAACCGTCGCTGTCATCTCATTAATCGCGGTGGCAAGCATCTCGGTATTACTGAGTTGAGATTCAATGGCACTGTTACTGCTTTGCGTGACTTCTTGTAAGTCTTCGGCGCTGGAGTTTATCTGAGCGATAATCTTCTTTTCTTCGGCGATAATCACTTCGAGCTTAGATACGAACAGGTTAAATGCTTTGGCAACGCCACCTAATTCGTCATCTTTTTCCACCTCTATTCTTACGCTAAGATCGCCTTCACCTTCAGCTATCTCTGTCATCGTTTGATTGAGTGTCAGTAGTGGAGGAATAAGTGAGCGATAAAGCCATAACAGCACAAACGTAATAACCAATGCAACCAGCAAGAGCCCGGTAACGGTAGCCATTGTCGCCGAGCTAATCGCTCCATTGATCCGCGAACTGTATTCCTGTGTGAGTGCTTGATAATGTTTATCGAGCACTTCAAAGCCTTCTAATGCAGCCTTGTCGCTTATCTTCGCTACTGAATCGACATATTGTGGTGACTCCCCGTCAGCAAAAAAATGACTAATACGTTTGCTGTTTGAATAATAGTTACTAGCAACTTCAGTGATTGAATCTAGAGCCTTGCTTTCTTGTGGGCTTACGCCTTCAAGTAGCTGGTACTTTGCAATATCATCGAGTAGGTTTTTGAAGTCATTTTCTATTTTTGGTAGGTACTTATCTTGTCCTCGCAAAACATAGTTCTTGAAATTGTGGATCATTCCGCCATAGCCAAAGTTTGCCTTAATACTCATCAATAGCTGTTGGCGCATGGAGACTTGCTCTTGATAACTGCTCCAGCTTTTGGAAAGGGGATATATGGAGTAAAAGGTGTAGCTGCCGCAAACTGTAATAAGCGTCAAGATGAGCGCAACCATCATGATTATCTTTTTTCTAATTGTGAGCTGAGTTTTCATACAAGTCCTTTTGTATATCTCTTGGGGGAGACTAAGAGGCGGTGAAATGTAAATGTTTAAATTATCTGTAAATACCTGTTTTACACAGGAGCCATATTAAGAGTCGTACACATTGGTGATAACTCAAGTGAGTCGAGTGATTTAATTGATGCAGATCAATCACCACTAGAGTGATTTGAGTGATAGGTTGTGAGGAGAGAGCCCATAGAGGAGGGTTAGTTAGGAGGGGGAGTTCTTATCCGCAATGTTAACTCTCGAATATGAAGCGTTAGCGATTTTTAAAATAGCCGAGGGAAATAAGTCGTCTAGTGCGCTGAGGATTTATTCTTATCAAATAATGAGCGGGGAACAAGCGCTTTCCCCTTAGCTTAACTCTTAACAAAATAAAGGGGCGAAGCGCCACGACTTTTTATCAAACTTTTATCAAACGAAGTTTGAACAAAAATTTCGTTTGAACAAAAATTTTCGAATGAAGTTTGAATCTAACTTCAAAGTAAAGTTAACCCACTTCAACCACAGTGGAAGTCACACTCCCATCACGTAACCGTGTGGTAAGCGTATCCCCCACACACGTATCACTCGGTGATTGCACCACTTTTCCCTCACCCGTTAAGGTGATGCTGTAGCCGCGACTGAGTGTGGCTAACGGACTCACAGTATCTAACTGCTGCGCACGGTGGGCGAGGCGCTGCTCACTCATCTTTAACTTATCAATCATGGCACCATTGAGCTTGGCACTGAGATAACTCAAACGCTGGGCTTCAAGGTCGAGCCTATGCTGCGGCGACTGACTGGCTAGTCGGCTACTTAGGTTCTGTTGCTTTAAGGTATAAGCATGTAACTTGGTTTGCATTGCTTGTTGTAGGCGCAGCTGCATCTCATCAAAGCTTTGCTCGTACATCTGCAGACGGCGCTGCGGATCTTGTTTTTGCAGGCGATGTTCACAAGCTTGCAGTTGATTTTGCTTCTTTAACTGATAATGCTGCCAGCTCTGTTTTAGGCGCGATAACTGCGATAACAGCTTTTGTGCCTTGTTGTCGGCATCTTTCGATAATAGCTCTGCGCCAGCAGAGGGGGTCGGGGCGCGAAGGTCGGCAACATAATCACTAATGGTCATGTCCACTTCGTGGCCGACGGCCGATACTACAGGAATACCGCTGTTATAGAGGGTATGCGCTAAGCCTTCGTCGTTAAAACTCCATAAGTCCTCTAATGAGCCGCCGCCACGGGTGACCAGTAATACATCCACCTCGCGACGAGAGTTAGCCAGGTTGATGGCATCACAAATACTTTTTGCGGCGTCTGTGCCTTGCACAGGAGTCGGGTAGATGATGACTTCAATGGAGGCGTCACGGCGCGCCAGTACATGCAAGATGTCGCGAATGGCCGCGCCAGTGGGTGAGGTGACCACACCAATTCTTTGGATATTTGCGGGCAGGGACCGCTTAGTGTCGCTGGCAAACAATCCTTCTGCGGCAAGTTTCATCTTTAATGCTTCATACTGCTGAGCTAGCAGACCGTCTCCTGCTGGCAGCATCGACTCAATAAGCAGCTGGTAGTCACCACGGGGCTCGTAAACGCTGATATTGCCCTTAACTAATACTTGCTGGCCGTTGGCAGGACGAAAGGTGACGGCTTGGTTACGGCCCTTAAACATGGCACAACGAATTTGGGAGAAATTGTCCTTGAGCGTTAAATACCAATGGCCAGATCCCGGTGCGGCAAAGTTTGAAATTTCAGCATTTAGCCATATACGGCCAAGCTGACCCTCTAAAAGTTGTCTAACTTCACCATTGAGGCGAGAGACGGTATAAACATCGTTTTTTGGGGTTTTCATAATTTTTTACACACAAATGCGAATTAATGTCTATTTTCCATTTACCAACCCATATATGCAAGGTATAATCTCGCCGCAATATTTCACCTCTAATTCCTAATCTCTTGGGGAGATGTTGCATGTTAAGATTGAAAAAAGAAGCGTTAACTTTTGATGATGTGTTGCTGGTTCCGGCACACTCTACCGTCCTCCCAAATACAGCTGTTTTAAAAACACGCCTGACGAATAAGATTGAGTTGAATACTCCGATCGTTTCTGCTGCTATGGATACTGTTACTGAAGCTCGCTTGGCAATTGCTATTGCGCAAGAAGGTGGCTTAGGTTTTATCCATAAAAACATGACGATTGAGCAACAAGCTGAAGAAGTTCGCAAAGTAAAAATTTACGAAGCGGGCATCGTTCAGCAGCCAGTGACCGTGACTCCTACTACTACACTAGCCGATCTTAAGTTATTGACTGAGAAAAATGGTTTCGCAGGTTACCCTGTAGTAAACGAAGCTAACGAATTAGTGGGTATCATTACTGGTCGTGACGTACGCTTTATCACTGACTGGTCTCGTACGGTTGACCAAGTGATGACACCTAAAGAGCGCCTAGTGACAGTTCTAGAAGGGACTAAACTGGATGAAGTTCAAAAGCTGATGCATTCTCACCGTGTTGAGAAAGTTTTGGTTGTTGATGATAACTTCAAGCTTAAAGGCCTTATCACAGTAAAAGATTTCCAAAAAGCTGAGCGTAAGCCAAACGCATGTAAAGACGAGTTAGGTCGTTTACGTGTTGGCGCTGCTGTTGGTGCGGGCCCGGGTAACGAAGCGCGTGTTGACGCACTGGTACTCGCTGGTGTTGATATCTTGCTTATTGACTCATCACACGGACATTCAGAAGGCGTTTTACAACGTATTCGTGATACGCGTGCTAAATATCCTGACTTACAGATTGTGGGCGGTAACGTCGCGACGGCTGAAGGTGCAATCGCACTGGTTGAAGCGGGCGTAAACGCAGTTAAAGTGGGTATTGGTCCTGGCTCTATCTGTACGACTCGTATCGTAACAGGTGTGGGTGTACCACAAATTACAGCAGTATCTGATGCTGCTGCTGCGGTTAAACACCTTGATATCCCAGTGATTGCCGATGGCGGTATTCGTTTCTCTGGTGACCTAGCTAAAGCATTAGCAGCGGGTGCATCATGCATCATGGCGGGTTCTATGTTTGCTGGTACTGAAGAAGCTCCGGGTGAAACTGAGCTATATAACGGCCGCGCTTATAAGTCATACCGTGGTATGGGTTCACTAGGTGCAATGACACAGACTCAAGGTTCGTCTGACCGTTATTTCCAAAGTGATAACGCTGCAGACAAGCTAGTACCTGAAGGTATTGAAGGTCGTGTTGCTTACAAAGGTAAGCTAAAAGAGATCATTCACCAGCACATGGGCGGTTTACGTTCATGCATGGGCCTAACGGGTTGTGCAACCATTAAAGAGCTAAACGAGAAAGCGGAATTTGTTAAAATCACTGCAGCGGGTATGGGCGAGTCTCATGTTCACGACGTGACTATCAGCAAAGAAGCGCCTAACTATAGCCCTCGTTCTTAATTAGAGTTTTTAGATATTAAAGGCGACAGATAAAGTCGCCTTTAAATTAAGCCAAGTAGAAGGTTCGCAGAGTACTCACTGCTTGGTTAGTTAACAATGAAGAAAAATAGACATAAGGTACCCCATGAGCAACATTCATGAGCATAAGATCCTCATTTTAGATTTTGGATCGCAATACACTCAACTGATCGCCCGTCGTATTCGTGAAATCGGTGTGTATTGTGAACTTTGGGCTTGGGATGTTTCTGAAGAGCAAATTCGTGAATTTGCTCCAAACGGCATTATCTTAGCCGGTGGCCCTGAAAGTGTTACCGCTGAGAACTCACCACGCGCTCCAGAATATGTGTTTAACGCTGGCGTACCAGTACTCGGTATTTGTTACGGCATGCAAACCATGTCTGAGCAGCTTGGCGGTAAAGTGATCCAAGGTGTGGGTGAAGGTGAGTTTGGTTACGCTCAAGTAGAAGTACAAACTGAATCTGCACTATTTAAAGCTATCGAAGATGCGGTTAGCGAAACGGGCAAGCCACTACTTGATGTATGGATGAGCCACGGTGACAAGGTGTCTGCAATTCCTGAAGGTTTTGTTGCCGTTGCTAAAACTGAAACTTGTCCGTTTGCCGCTATGGCCAATGAAGATAAGCAGTTCTACGGCGTTCAGTTCCACCCTGAAGTGACTCACACTCGTCAAGGTAAGCGCATGCTTGAGCATTTTGCTCTAGAAATTTGTGCTTGTGCTGCAAACTGGAAACCTGCTTCAATCATCGAAGATGCGATTGAGCGCTTAAAAGCTCAGATCGGTGATGATGAAGTTATCTTAGGTCTATCTGGTGGTGTGGATTCATCCGTTGTTGCTATGCTACTACACCGCGCGATTGGCGATAAGCTAACTTGTGTGTTCGTTGATAACGGACTACTGCGTCTTAACGAAGCTGAGCAAGTCATGGAGATGTTTGGTGATCATTTTGGTCTAAACATCGTTCATGTTGATGCTGAAAACCGTTTCTTAGATGCAATGGCTGGCGAAGCTGAGCCTGAAGCAAAGCGTAAGATCATCGGCCGCGTATTTGTTGAAATCTTCGATGAAGAGTCAAAGAAATGCGTTAACGCTAAATGGCTAGCTCAAGGCACTATCTATCCAGATGTGATTGAGTCTGCAGGTAGCGCAACCGGCAAGGCACATTGCATTAAGTCTCACCATAACGTTGGCGGTTTGCCTGATGATATGGAAATGGGTCTGGTTGAGCCATTACGTGAACTATTTAAAGATGAAGTACGTAAGATAGGTCTAGAGTTAGGCCTTCCATACAATATGCTTTATCGTCATCCGTTCCCAGGACCAGGTCTTGGTGTACGTGTACTTGGCGAAGTAAAGAAAGAGTACTGTGACTTGCTACGTTTAGCCGATGCGATTTTTATCGAAGAGCTACATAAAGCCGACCTTTATAACAAGGTTAGCCAAGCATTTACCGTGTTCCTACCAGTACGCTCTGTTGGCGTAATGGGCGATGGTCGTAAGTACGACTGGGTTGTATCACTACGTGCAGTTGAAACTATCGACTTTATGACAGCGCATTGGGCACACCTACCTTATGATTTCCTAGGTCGTGTATCTAACCGTATCATTAATGAAGTAAACGGTATTTCTCGTGTAGTTTACGATATTTCAGGTAAGCCACCAGCAACGATTGAATGGGAATAATGGCTCAGGCCTAACCCCCAAACGTTCAGACTCATACCGATGAGAAAAGCGCGCACATAGCAATATGTGCGCGCTTTTTTATACCAGCGATTTGGCCAAACAAGCCTGTGTTGAACTAAAGAAGCTGTAATTGGGGTTAATGAAAATCACCGATAGATGACTCACTCGGGATTAATACCAATTGCATTAAATATTTAATCAATTCAGAAGCGCTCAAGCTTTTCAATTCAAGGCGCATGGACGACAGAATGGTTATTCCCTTGTGAGTCGATGCAAAGCAGAAGTGGAATGCTTGAGCGCTTCCCACAGGGTGGGTTTCAAAGCACTGCATGCTGCGCCGTAAACTATTGATATAGAATAACTATTAGCTTCAAGTTCCCAGCTTTCCTTCAGCGCTTTGAATTCCCACTGAATGAACAGATACTTAATGCAATTGGTATAAAGCTTGATATACTCCTGCGTCATGCAAATTAGCTATGCTTTTAAATAGTGTTGTTAGCAGTATTATTGGGTTTTAGATAAAGACTAGGGGCGTAGATTGTCACAAGAGCAACAGGATATTCATTTCATGAAAATGGCGATGGATATGGCGATAAAGGCGGAAGAGAAGGGCGAAGTGCCTGTTGGTGCGGTTTTAGTTAAAGATGGAGAAGTACTCAGCGCTGGATTTAACTTCAGCATTGGTTTACATGACCCTAGTGCTCATGCAGAAATGCAGTGTTTGCGCCAAGCTGGACAGATAATGCAAAACTACCGTTTACTCGACACAACCCTGTACGTGACGCTTGAGCCCTGTGCCATGTGCGCTGGTGCCATAGTGCACTCTCGGATCGGCCGTTTAGTATTCGGCGCTAAAGACGAAAAAACGGGCGCCGCGGGTACCGTTATCGATATCGTGCGCCACAGTGCTTTTAACCATCAGGTTGAAGTTAGCTCTGGCGTGCTTGAATCTGAGTGTAGCGAGCAACTCAGCGCTTTTTTCAAGCGCCGAAGAAAAGAGATCAAAGCTGCGAAAGTCTTGGCTAAGCAGCAGGCCCTAAACGCTGACGTTAAAGATTAAAGAAACCGTCTTCTGATGGCTTAATAAATGCGAAGAACTGTTTCTGTCTATTAAGGACTTTTAGGTGGCGCGTTTTTAACTGGCAACGACGGCGCGCCGCGACATTATTAATTGTTTTTTTTCTCATATCGACCTCACTTATGTTGACACTTAAGAGCTTTAGCAATTTACTCTATAAAAGTCTATCTGAGTGTGGCTAATCTTTGATGAATTCGTTCAAAACTAGCTAAGTAGTGTGCTGTTTGCCTGAAAAACGCTCAATTCTGCGGTTTTGTTATCGCATGAGTTTTGAGCGGGGGTGTTTGACTCAAGGCTGTCTAGCTCAAGGTTGTTGCGGTTGTGCAGCTTCAGTCTTTTGCTCAAGGTTTTCTGCCATTTGAATGTTTTCTTTCTTTAATTCTAATAACATATTCTGGTTATCTATCCACACTAGGGTGTCGTAGTAGCGACGAATGCTATCGACATAATGTACCGCTTCATTGCCACGAGCATAACCGTAACGGGTTTTTTTGTAGTATTTACGCTTTTGCAGCAGTGGTAAGACTGATTTCACATCGCGCCATGCACTCGGATTTAATCCTTGAGTCTGTGCCAGTTTGCGCGCATCTTCAACATGACCAAGTCCAATATTGTAGGATGCGAGGGCAAACCACATGCGCTGGCTATCTGGAATAGACTCTGGGAGTCGCTCAAGCATGCTATTAAGGTATTTGGCGCCACCTTGAATACTCTGGTATGGATCGAGACGGTTTTTAATGCCGACTTGTTTAGCGGTGGGCAAGGTGAGCATCATCAGGCCACGCACGCCAGTGGGTGAACGTGCATTCGGATTCCAATGAGACTCTTGATAAGCCGTCGCCGCGAGCTTGCGCCAATCAATATCTCCGGCGTACTTCTCGAAGGTACTTTGGTACTTTGGTAGTTTATTGTCGATAGCACGAATAAAAGCGCGGGTATCGACATAATCAAAGCGTTTTACATGGGCAAAGTATTTCTCATTGAGATGCGCTAAGGTGCCGCTACGTTTTTCTATATGCCAAAATGCCAATAATTGGCTCATTAACTTGTCGCTATTATTCGCAGGGAGCAGCCATACCACAGGTTGTTTCTTTTTCAGCACTAACCCTTCACGCAGTTCAGGCATAAAACGTCTGTTGATGTCTAAACTGGTTGAATCTGCAATGGTATAAGGGATGTCTCCAGCGGCGATCATGGTGAGTAATTCTTCCGCATCTTTATCTTTTTCTTGGTTCCACACCAAGTCTGGATTGGACTTTTGTAGATCAGTTAAGGTATCTACAAAGGAGGAGTCGGTAATGACGGTGATTTCACCGTTGAGCGAATTAATGTTCTTAGGTACAGGGGTACCCTGACGGTAAACCAAGACTTGATCAACGCGATAAAGTGGTGGGCCAACCCTAAACTGTTCTCGTCTGGCCGGTGTATCACCAAGGCCTGCGGCAATGATATCAATTTCGCCACTTCGCATTGCTGCATACAGTTCACTAATATTGGCAAAGGCTCTCATTTTTAATTTAAGATTGAGGTATTTAGCGAACCGCTCTGCCATTTCATAGTCGTAACCTGAGTCGCCCTGACCTGAGGTGAAATAAATCTGTGGGCCATATAGCGTACCAACAACTAACTCGGTTGGCTCAGGGATAAAGACTGGCTCTTCTTGTTCCACGACAACCTTCTGGCAGGCAGCCAGTAAGGTGATACAGCATAGAATAAGTAACAGTTTTTTCATCGATTATTTTTGTCAGCGCTTAACTTAAATTATTAAGAAAATAAAGAAATAGCCGTCGATTATAACACATTCTTGGTTGCCGTAAAAAAATGGCGTGTTTACTGTTGCTGTTAGATCCAGTATGACTCTAAATCGCTTTTTTGCATGAAATTCGCTCATCAACGAACTAATAAAATAGCCGGTCTTTTTCCTGTACAGGAAACACTGTTTTCTATAGCGACGGCTGGTGATTTGTGACAAACATTTCCCTATAATAGCGCCAGATCTGACCCTGCAATTATAATTAATAAGGTGAAAAGACGTGATGGAGATCATCCGCGGAGCCCCTGCACTTTCGGCGTTTAGAGTACAGAAGCTGATGCAAGCTTGTGAATCGGCAGCACTGCCAGTGCGCCAAATCTATGCCGAGTTTATCCATTTAGCCGATTTGAATGAGTCGCTAAATGAAAAAGAAAGTCAACAGCTTGAAAAAATCCTCACCTACGGCCCCGCTATTGAAGCGCACACGCCAGAAGGCAATCTCCACTTCGTAACACCCCGTCCCGGTACCATCTCTCCTTGGTCATCAAAAGCAACTGATATCGCCCACAATTGTGGTCTGAATAAGGTTAAGCGCCTAGAGCGTGGCATTGCCTATTATGTGGTGACTGACGAATTAACTAGTGAACAAACTAAAACATTAACTGCATTGCTACATGACCGCATGGTCGAAGTGCTCTTGCCAAGCTTTGATGCAGCAAGTGTATTGTTTGCACGTACACAGCCGGCAAAATTTAATAGCGTTGATGTATTAGGTGAAGGTCGAGTCGCGCTTGAGAAGGCTAACACTCAGTTAGGCTTGGCACTCGCCGATGATGAAATTGACTATCTCGTTGAGAACTTCAACCGTCTAGGTCGCAACCCGAACGACATCGAGCTGATGATGTTTGCTCAGGCAAACTCAGAGCATTGTCGTCATAAGATCTTTAACGCTGATTGGACAATCGATGGCGAAGTTCAGCCAAAGTCATTGTTCAAGATGATTAAGAATACCTTCGAGAAGACGCCTGACAACGTGTTATCAGCTTATAAAGATAACGCCGCGGTAATGACGGGCTCAACTGCTGGTCGCTTCTTCCCGAAACAAGATGGTGTTTATGGCTACCACACTGAGCCAATGCATATCTTGATGAAAGTTGAAACCCATAACCACCCAACAGCCATTAGCCCTTATCCCGGCGCTGCGACAGGCAGCGGCGGCGAAATTCGCGATGAAGGGGCAACGGGCCGCGGCTCTAAGCCAAAGGCGGGTTTAACGGGCTTTAGCGTGTCAAACCTTAAGATCCCTGGTTTTGTTCAGCCATGGGAAGCCGATTACGGCAAGCCAGATCGTATCGTAACGGCGCTTGATATTATGACCGAAGGGCCATTAGGCGGCGCGGCATTTAATAACGAATTTGGTCGTCCGGCACTTGTGGGTTACTTCCGTACCTACGAGCAGGAAGTGAACAGCCATAATGGTGTTGAAGTACGCGGTTATCACAAGCCTATTATGCTTGCTGGTGGCTTAGGCAATATTCGCGAAGAGCATGTGCAAAAAGGTGAGATCACCGTTGGCGCTAAGCTAGTCGTGCTTGGCGGTCCTGCGATGAACATCGGTTTGGGCGGCGGCGCGGCATCATCGATGACTTCGGGTCAGTCGAGTGAAGATTTAGATTTCGCTTCTGTACAGCGTGAAAACCCAGAGATGGAGCGTCGTTGTCAGGAAGTGATCGATCGCTGTTGGCAGATGGGTGAAGACAACCCAATCCAGTTTATCCACGACGTGGGGGCGGGTGGATTATCCAATGCCTTCCCTGAACTGGTTAATGATGGTGAGCGTGGCGGCAAGTTCGAGCTACGTAAAGTACCGTCAGATGAGCCAGGAATGAGTCCGCTCGAGATCTGGTGTAATGAGTCACAAGAGCGTTATGTGATGTCAATTGCGCCTGAAAACATTGAGCTATTTACCCAGATTTGTCAGCGTGAGCGCGCTCCATTTGCCGTCGTCGGTGTCGCAACCGAAGAGAAAGAGTTGGTTTTAAGTGATGAGCACTTTGAAAATCACCCAATCGATCTGCCACTAGAGGTGTTATTAGGCAAAGCGCCTAAGATGAGCCGCGATGTAGTGAGTGCTAAAGCTAACTCTGCTGCCCTTGACCAGTCAGGTATTGACGTTCAACAAGCGGCGTACCGTTTACTGCGTTTGCCTACCATTGCTGAGAAGACTTTCCTGATCACCATTGGTGATAGAACGGTTACCGGCCTAGTTAACCGCGATCAGATGGTGGGTCCTTGGCAGGTACCCGTAGCCGATTGTGCGGTTACCGCATCGAGCTATGACTCATACACGGGTGAAGCCATGTCAATCGGCGAGCGCACGCCGCTTGCACTACTGGACTTTGGCGCCTCTGCACGTATGGCGGTTGCCGAGTCAATCTTGAATATCGCCGGTACCGATATCGGTTCATTCAAGCGTATCAAGTTATCTGCAAACTGGATGTCTCCAGCAGGTCACCCTGGTGAAGATGCCGGTCTGTATGAAGCAGTAAAAGCGATTGGTGAAGAGTTGTGCCCTGATTTGTCTTTAACCATTCCAGTGGGTAAAGACTCAATGTCGATGAAAACAGCGTGGGAAGAGAACGGCGTACAGAAAACCGTGACTTCACCGATGTCGCTTGTCATTACTGCATTTGGTGTGGTGCAAGATGTGCGTAACACCGTAACACCTGAGCTTCGCAGCGATAAAGGCGACACAGACCTGTTACTGCTCGATCTGGGTTTAGGTCAAAATCGTTTAGGTGGCTCTTGTTTAGCCCAGGTTTACAGTGAGCTTGGTGATATCGCGCCAGATCTTGATAACTCAGCGACCCTAAAAGGCTTCTTCGAGGTTATTCAGCCTCTAGTGGCCGATAAGTCTGTGATTGCTTATCACGATAGAAGTGATGGCGGCCTTTACACCACGCTAGTTGAGATGGCATTTGCCGGTCATACAGGCTTGAATATCGACTTGAGCGCATTAAGTGGCACAGACGTTGAACGTCTATTTAACGAAGAGCTTGGCGCGGTTATTCAGGTTCGCCGTGAAGATGCTGCAGCGATCACAGCTAAGTTTGCCGCCGCTGGTGTGCCTTGTCACAAGGTAGCTGAACTGACTGACGCAGATACCATTGCTATCTTCGATGGGATGCGTGAAGTGTTAACCGAGACGCGTACCTCGCTACGTACCATTTGGGCTGAAACTACCTACCGCATGCAGGCGCTACGTGACAACCCTGAGTGTGCGAAAGAAGAGTTTGAGCTTAAGCAAGACACTAAGGATTTAGGTCTGACGGTTGACTTGAGTTTCGACCCAAGTGAAGATGTTGCCGCGCCATTTATCCTTAAAGGCGCTGCACCTAAGATGGCTATCCTACGTGAGCAGGGCGTTAACTCGCATATCGAAATGGCGGCGGCATTTGACCGTGCCGGTTTCGAATCTACAGACGTTCACATGAGTGACATCTTAAGCGGCCGTATTAGCCTAGAAGAATTCCAAGGCCTAGTGGCTTGTGGTGGCTTCTCTTACGGTGACGTACTAGGCGCGGGTGAAGGCTGGGCTAAGTCAATTTTGTTTAACCAGCGTGCTCGTGAGCAGTTTAGTCAGTTCTTTGAGCGTAATAATAGCTTCTCGCTAGGTGTATGTAACGGTTGTCAGATGCTGTCTAACCTTAAAGAGATCATTCCTGGTACCGAGTTGTGGCCACACTTCGTTCGTAACCGCTCAGAGCGTTTCGAGGCGCGTTTTAGTTTAGTTGAAGTGCAGAAGAGTCCGTCATTGTTCTTCCAAGGCATGGAAGGCTCACGTATGCCTATTGCCGTATCACACGGTGAAGGCCGCGCTGAGTTTGCATCAGCTGAAGCATTAGCCGCAGCAGAAGCCTCAGGCACGATTGCGCTGCGTTACGTCGATGGTAATGGTCAGATTGCGACTCAATACCCTCAAAACCCGAATGGTTCGCCTAATGCAATTACTGCATTGAGCTCAACCGACGGTCGAGTCACGATTATGATGCCGCACCCTGAGCGTGTATTTAGAACCGTTGCTAACTCATGGCATCCTGAGTCTTGGGGTGAAGATAGCCCTTGGATGAGAATGTTCCGAAACGTGAGAAAGTCAGTCGGTTAATTAACTAAAAACTTAATTACGAACAATTCGTTTGCTAAAAAAAGCCCCTAATTTGTAGGGGCTTTTTTTTGCTTTAGGTTTACCGTCGATAAAACGATTACTAAACAATAGATTAATCTTTATTTAGTGCTCCATGTAATACTTAATAAAGGCATTTTGACTCTGTTGTTAATAGTTTATTGAGAACATAGAGTTATTACTAATTTTAATGCGGGTGTGTCGAATATTGACTTACAGAGTCGCAGATATAAAAAAAGCCCTCCTTGTTTCCAAGAAGGGCCGCTTTGCGCTAACAAAACTTCAAGATAAATCTTGCATTACAAACTGCTGTTTACAGCTCTCTAGAAGTATAAAGTTCAACAAAAACACGCTGATAGCTAACAACTAGACGCTCGAATAATTTTGTCATAATGGTATCTCCACATAGATTGATGATTTAAGCGGAGTTAGTCTCTGCCGGGCTACGTCACCGGATTTAGAAGACTGTCTCCTTAACTTGGTGCACATTTTAGGCGAGTGTTAGTTTTTCATCAAGCGAGAAAAATTGCATTCAACCATTACTTAACCTAATCCGAAATTTGTTTGTTTAATTCGCGCCCATCCAATCGCTTTTGGTAAGCGATTGTAATTTATCGAATTTATGTTTTTGTGTGTTTTCTTGTGAATTGATTTTCAATATGAATACTGTTGCTAAAGTTGTTAACAATTGCGTTTTTATGGGTTTTGTGTCGAATATTTTATTTAACAGCTTAAAAAAGTACTTTTGTTTACTTTTTAACCGCTCCTAGCATGTTTTCTTTGCGTCGTCAATCTGCAGGTGTGTAGAACTGTGGTCTTCACCTCAAAACCCATTGAAACCGAATGCATTGATTGATTTGAATCAATTTTGAATGTTATAAAATCCCGGTGGACAGCTCTATTTCTTATTGCAAGTGACTGATATTAACTAATTTGTTTGTTTTTTATCTGCATATTTGGGATGAGTATCACGGAAGCCTATTGAAACGTGATGGCAAGTGGTTATTTGCTGGGGTTTTAGGCTTAAAATTACAAAATTTATGAATTAAACAATGAATCGCGGTTAAGTCGACTTTTTGTTAACAAAGTTAGACTATATTTACTGCATTACTATTCCTATATAGGCAGTCACTTTCGTTGATGGGGATCTAACGATTGTGATTTGACGCACCACCTAAGGAGTCACAAATGATTTTAGAAGAGGTTGTTGAGCTGTCGCGTTTTCAGTTTGCGATGACAGCCATGTATCACTTCCTATTTGTTCCCTTGACCTTGGGGTTAGCATTCTTGCTAGCCATTATGGAATCACTCTATGTGATGACCAATAAGCAGATCTATAAAGATATGACCAAGTTCTGGGGTAAATTATTCGGTATCAACTTTGCACTTGGCGTTGCAACTGGTTTGGCTATGGAGTTCCAGTTCGGAACTAACTGGTCTTACTATTCGCATTACGTCGGTGACATTTTTGGTGCACCACTTGCTATTGAAGGCCTGATGGCATTCTTCCTAGAATCTACTCTAGTGGGTATGTTCTTCTTTGGTTGGGATCGTTTCAGCAAGCGTCAGCATTTAGCGGTAACTTGGTTAGTTGCGCTAGGTTCTAACCTGTCTGCATTGTGGATCTTAGTGGCTAACGGCTGGATGCAAAACCCAGTAGGTAGCACATTCAACTACGAAACCATGCGTATGGAAATGACCAGCTGGGGTGAAGTGTTATTTAATCCAGTAGCACAGGTGAAGTTTGTTCATACTGTGGCGTCAGGCTACGTAGCGGGTGCGATGTTCGTTCTAGCTATTAGTGCTTATTACATTCTGAAGAAACGTGACCTACCGTTTGCACGTCGCTCATTTGCGATTGCTGCAAGTTTCGGTATGGCATCAATCTTGTCTGTAATCGTTCTTGGTGACGAATCAGGCTACAAGGTGGGTGAAGTACAGCGTGTTAAGCTCGCTGCAATTGAAGCCGAGTGGCACACTGAACCTGCTCCAGCAGCATTCACAGCAGTGGGGTTCCCTAATCAAGAAACTCAGGAAACTGATTTTGCGATAAAAATCCCTTATGCGATGGGTATTATTGCGACTCGTTCACTAGATGAACAAGTTACCGGTATCACAGATCTGATTGTTGAGCATGAAGTGCGTATTCGTAACGGTATGGTGGCTTACGGTTTACTTGAAAAGCTGCGTAACGGTGAAGAAACACCTGAAATTCGCGCAGCATTTGAAGAAGCTAAGGTTGACCTAGGTTACGGCCTACTACTGAAGCGTTATACCGATAACGTAGTTGATGCGACAGATGAACAGATCAAAGCGGCTGCAAATGATTCTATTCCAAACGTAGCACCTATGTTCTGGACCTTCCGTGTGATGGTGGGTGCGGGTATGGTGATGTTATTCGTATTTGCTGCAGCATTCTGGCAGAGCACGCGTCATAAAATTGAAGAGAAACCATGGGTTCTTAAAGCGGCACTTTATAGCTTACCACTACCGTGGATTGCAATTGAGTGTGGCTGGTTTGTGGCAGAGTACGGGCGTCAGCCTTGGACGATTTCTGAAGTGTTACCGACATTTATGTCAGCCTCTAGCCTATCAGTTGGCGACCTAATGTTCAGTATTGTTTCTATTACGCTGTTCTATACCATCTTGCTAGTGATTGAGCTTTATCTAATGATTAAGTTCGCCCGTATTGGCCCAAGCTGTCTAAAGACGGGTCGCTATCACTTTGAAAAACTCGATGCCTAAACTGGAGATCTGATTATGTTTGATTATGAAATGTTAAGATTCATCTGGTGGGCACTGATTGGCGTGCTTTTCATCGGATTCGCTGTTACCGACGGCTTCGATATGGGTGTAGGTGCCTTATTACCGATTATCGGTAAAGATGACACCGATCGCCGTATCATGATTAACTCAATTGCGCCGCACTGGGATGGCAACCAAGTTTGGTTGATCACCGCCGGTGGTGCATTGTTTGCAGCTTGGCCTATGGTCTACGGTGTGTCTTTCTCAGGTTTCTACGTCGCGATGATGCTAACTCTGTTTGCATTGTTCCTACGTCCTGTTGGGTTTGACTACCGTTCAAAGATTGAAGATCCAAGATGGCGTAAGTCTTGGGACTGGGCACTGTTTGTCGGTGGCTTCGTTCCGCCGCTAATTATCGGTGTGGCGTTCGGTAACTTGCTTCAAGGTGTGCCGTTTAACTTTGACGAGTACCTGCGTGCAACTTACCACGGTGGTTTCTTTGGTCTATTGAATGGTTTTGGTATTCTAGCTGGCCTAGTGAGCGTGAGCATGTTTATGCTACAGGGCTCAACTTGGTTACAGATGAAGACTGAAGGCGAGCTACGCGTTCGTGCAGCTAAGATGTCGCAGTTGCTATCAGTGGCATTATTCGTATTCTTTGGCGCTGCTGGTGTATGGTTAGTTAATGGTATTGACGGATACGTGATTACCTCTGCTATCGACACTTATGGTGTTTCAGACCCAACTCTTAAAACTGTTGCTGTTGAAGCGGGCGCTTGGTTAGTTAACTACGATAAGTACCCAGTCACTATGTTGTTCCCTGTGCTTGGTTTACTAATGCCAATCTTAGTGTTGCTATGTAGCCGTATGAACCGTTCAGGTTTTGCGTTCTTCTTTAGTTCAGTAGGTATTGCGGCAGTTATTCTAACGTGTGGCGCTGCAATGTTCCCATTCGTTATGCCATCTTCACTGGAGCCAAACGTCAGTTTGACGATGTGGGATTCAACAGCGAGTGAGATGTCACTGACCGTTATGACATGGGCTGCAATCATCTTTGTACCGATTGTTCTTAGCTACACTGTTTGGACTTACTTGAAGATGTTCGGTCGCTTATCGCGCGATTTCATCGAAAAGAATAAGACCTCACTCTACTAATAAGGAGCCTAGATTATGTGGTATTTCTCGTGGATTTTAGGCGTGTTGTTGGCCTGTTCTTTCGGTATCATCAACGCCCTATGGCTTGAGACAACTGAGAATATGGACCGTGATGCTGAGACAGAAGATTAGTCTCTAATCGGTTAGAAACTTAAGTAAAGGCCCCGCAATCGCGGGGCTTTTTGTTTTAAAATAAGGTCCTAGGTAAAAGCAGGTTCTAGGAACTAGAAAAAGCAAAGACGGTTAGAGCAGATAAGAGCTGAGACGGTATAAGCAGGGAAAGCAAAGATGGAAAAGTGGAACGGCCTGCGGCCTTACGGAAAACTAAGAAGGTTCGAGGTTCTAGGATGTTCGCAGGCTCACTTCTAGGTTCTAGGAAGAACTAAGACGGTAACTGAAGGAAAAGCAGGTAAAAAAGAGAAAGCTAAGATGGAAAGGCGAAGATAAAAGCGCCGTTTCTGCTTGTTGTAGGTTGGGCTTTAGCCCATCAATCTTAATAGATATACAGTAATTGTCGGCATAAATACCGACCTAGGAGCAGGGCTAGGGAGAGCTGTAGCTAGTTAAAGAACTTGTGACTAGGCCTCTTTAGAAGCCTAGTGCAGCAAGAAAACTTGTAGCGAGATAAATAGATTTACAGCTCGGCGCGATAGATGAACAGTGCGGTGTCGGTTACCATTTCAGATACCGGAGTGTCATTAAAGCTTGCCGTTGCTTGGTCCACTATTAAGTATTTTCGATCACCGATTTTGTCTAGTTCTTTGACGCTATAACAGTTTTTAGAGGTGCGTAGGTCGCAGCCTTTTATCAAAGGGTCGGTGGTAAAGTAAGTTGCGTAAACTGCGATTTCATTGACCTTTCCATCTTTAGTATGCAGCACTTTAATTTCGGCGACACCATCAATGGTAGCGTCAGTCATTAAGCGGTTTACTGCGCGTTGATACTCTTGTTTATAGGTCGCCGAATCTTTACTGACAAACAGGTAAGATTCAAAGCCAAACTCTTCCAGTTTATTGCCAAGGTCAGTAGCAAAGGTTTCACCTACTTCAAAAAGAAAACCATTTGCAGCGGGGCTATCTTCATAGGTGGTGTTGAGCCCGTTACCGGCGATAATCAACAATTTTTTTCCTTCAACCGTATTGGTCTGCGGGCTAGCACAGCCCGCCAGAATAGCGATGAAAGTGACTAATAATAACTTGCGTAACATATTTGTACTCGTAATGATGAAAGGTCGGTATTTTTTAAACACGAAATTGGCGCGATTATAAATCCTCGCGAGTTGGTAAATCTAGCTGTAAATTTGATAAATGCATTTAAAATCATGGGTGTAGTTGGAAGTTGCTGACGGTTGCTTGAATAAAAAAGGCAACAGTGTGATAGCTGTTGCCTTTATGACTTAATCAATAAAATAGGGCGATTTAAGCTGAGACATTACGCCTTAAACACGCTGATCTTAGTGTTAATCTCATTGGCGATTGCGGCTAAGCTTTCCGCCGAGTCGACGCTCTCGCCCGCGCGTTGCTCACCATCTCTGGCAAGCTCGGTGATTTGGTGTAGGTTGCGGGTGATCTCTTCTGCAACTGCACTTTGCTGCTCAGTAGCGCTAGCGATGCTTGTTGATGTTGTAGCGAGTTCTGCAATGCTAGTGTTAATCTCAATTAACTGTGCAATCGCTTCATTACCTTGGGCTGCAGACGCATCCCCTAAAGCATTACTTTGATCCATCTGCACGGCGGTCTGCTTTACTTGAGACTGCAGCTGAGTAATGGTTTGCGAGATCTCTGCAATCGATGTTTGAGTACGCTGTGCTAGCGTGCGTACTTCGTCGGCAACCACAGCAAAGCCTCGACCTTGCTCGCCAGCTCTTGCCGCTTCAATCGCTGCGTTAAGGGCGAGGAGGTTGGTCTGCTCGGCAATGGCGTTGATGACCTCGGTGACTTTGCTAATCGCTTGGCTCTCTTTATTGACGATCTCGACACTATTATGACTATCGGAAAGCTGGCTGCTGAGACTTTGTAAGCCGTTGACCAGATCGTTTAAGTTAGCCTGTCCACCTTTTGCAGCATCATCCACACGCTGGCTCATTGTCGCGCCTTCGCTAGCATGGTTAGCAACATCGCGCACTGAGGCTGACATCTCCTCGATGGCCGTTGCTATCTGATCCGTTTGTGCCATCAAAGATTGCGCCTCTTCACCGTTTAGACGGGCAGTCTCTTGAGTGTGGCTAGAGTGAGCCTGCAATGCGCTAACTGATTGTTGTAGAGCCAAGATAAGCTCTCTTAAGTTAGTCGCCATCTTAGAGGTGCTATTGGTGATGAGATCCACTTCATTTTTACTGCTTGCATCTATTGAAGCAAATTTTTGTGAAAGATCGCCTGAGCCCAATTTCTCTAATTGATTTTGCAAGCAGCCTAGCGGTTTAAGCGTTCTAAACAAGACCAGAGATAACAGTAGGGTAATCACTATCATGCCAATTAAAGACACGGCCATATTGATGTTTAATAGGGTAACGCTTTCTTCGTTAAGCTCTGCAGCATCAACTTGGCCAATGATGACCCAATCCCAACCAGGAATATTGATGCTATAAGCGTAAGCCTTAGCGCCTAAATTGTTGGTGTACTCCCAAGAGCCACGATGAGTAAGGGCCTGCTCTATGCTTATCCCACCAAGTATCTCGGTTGAGACTTTACCGCCAGCTTGGTGCCGTGGATGAGCAATAATCGTCAAATCTGATTTACGCACCAATAGGTAGCTGCCAGACTCCTCAAGTTGCAGCTTATTAATCGATTCGCGTAATTGAGCCAAAGAGCCGCTAATATCGAAACCGATATACATGATCCCGATAGTTTCGCCGCCACTATTTTTAATGGGGCGGTAGATAGTCATGTAGTCTTTACCAAACAGCTGGGCATAGCCTTCGTAGCTATTACCTTTGATAAGTGCGCGGTAAGCTGGGTGATCTTTATCTAAGTTGGTGCCCAGAGCACGTTTGCCATCGGCTTTTTTTAGCGAGGTGGAGATACGGATAAAGTTATCACCGTCTCGGACAAACACGGTTGCATTGCCACCGGTCAGATTAGAGTAGCGATCAACCTTGCTCTTTGAGGCGTTGATCTGCTCTTTTTCATGCCTCAAGGCTGGGGTCTCTGTCCCCATTACTCTGACCGTTTTATCCGGTTTATAGAAGTTACCTGGGTACATGGCGCGAAACACGTCGGCATTGCGTTCTGCAAGTGACTGCAGACTTTCATATTGCAGCTCAATTAAATCTGCTGTGCCTTCGGTTTGCGCTTGCATCGCGCTGATCCCTTTATTTCTTAGTACATCGGAGGCGGTTAAATAGGATACGCAACCAAGAACACCAAAAACGAGCACGGTGAGGACTAAAGCGAGCAAGCCTATTTGTTTGGCTATAGGCCAATTTTTATAATTCATATCAATTCAAGTTTGCTTGTGGTGCGTCAATGTAATTGATTTTTACGAAAAAAGAGTTGATGGAGGTCTAAAAGTTATCCTTTTAATTCGTTGAATAAAAATGAGTTATTGCTGAGTTGGCGTGGGTGAAAAATAGTCAATACTTGTAGCTAAGCTTGAGCTTAATAGCGATAATAGGCTAGTGGTACCTAATATCAAATGTCATAGATTGAGTGTATCGGAGGCTTTGAGTAAAGCTCCGTTCCAATCGACAGGCGTTAAATACCAAGGAGAAGAATTATGTTGGGCGAGAATCATCTGCTGACTCACGAGTTTCCAGAATACTTGTCAGCCATTATCGAGCTTAAAAGTCGCGATAACGCTTTTTGTAAGTTAGCTAAACGATACCACCAACTTGATCATCAAATTCGAGGGCTGGAAGAAAATGAAGTGCCCACCAGTGATGTGCACTTCATCGAATTAAAAGCCGAGCGGGTATTGCTTAAGGACCAACTTTACCAGTTACTCGTGGCGCATTCGAAGTTAGCTGATTAACTTTCTTCGGCCGCATGATCAAATGATACATGGTTGGCACCCACACTAAGGAAAGCAAGGTTGTCAGTAGGGTTCCGCCTGCAATCGCAATGGCAAAGGGTGGCCAAAATCCGCCTCCTGCAATAATTAATGGCAGGAATCCACCAATGGTTGTAATGGTCGTTGAACCGATATGGCGGCCACAACGGGTGACGAGTTCGACAATCAACTGAGTATCACCATTTCGCGTTGCTGGTATCTCCTCAAGCTCGGCTAAAATGACGATCGCGGCATTAATCGCAAGTCCCATTAACCCTAGCAAGCCGATAATCACGGTAAAGCCAAACGGATAGCCAAATGTGTATACCGCGAGTAGGCCTAATCCTGCACTCTGTATGGCGCTAAATAAAATGATCCCAGTGAGCCTAAATGAATTAAACGATAGCACTACTGTGGCCAGCAGCAGGGTGATCACAAGCACTAGGTTAGACATTAAGTTGCCAATCGCCTCGTTACGCTTAGCACTTTCACCACCTAGCTCTACACGGTAACCACTTGGCAGCTCAATAGCAGATAGCTTATCGCTGACATTATCAACCACGGTTTGCGGCAGTACACCTGAGGTAATATAGGCTTCAATGACGTTGACTCGCTGGCCATCACGTCTTGGGATAGCGCCGCGACTCACCTCAATTTGACTGCTCGAAATAGCCGATAATGGTATACCTGTGCCTTGCCCCGATACTAGCGTAATCGCCGACAGTTTGGTTTGCTGCTCACGAATACTGTCACTTAATCTAACGCGAACCGGCAGGGATTCAGTTTGCTCTAAAATACTGCCACCATTAATACCTGTGGTGGCCATCTCTATCTGCTTGGCGATGTCGGTTAATGACAATCCGCTGATTAAGCTGGCGTCTTCATTTATCTGTAACCAGACTTTAGGCGATCCAGCACTCAATGTGGCGCGAGTATGGATAACATTTTGAGTGTCCGATAACGCTTTACGAACTTGCTCACCAAGTAGCTTGAGCTGATCAAGGTTAGGGCCAAAAATACGCACCTCTACAGGCGCATTAAATGGCGGGCCTTGTTCCAGTTTACGCACAATAATTTGTGCACCGGGAAACTGTTTATCTAATGTCATTTGCAGCTGAGGAATAAGCTGATTTGCGCTAGCGAAATCTCGGGCTTTAACCATAGCTTGGGCATAATGACTCGCCCCTTGCTGGCGCTGCAATAGGTTGTAATAGAAAGAGGGGGCATTACCGCCGACGACCCAATCAATTCGAGTTACCCCATCGGTTTGGCGTAATTTAGCATCAATTTTTTCGACCTGTGCCCGTGTATTGCTAATACTGGCTTGAGGGGCGAGATAGACTTCAATTTGGAACATATCTCTGTCTGATGGCGGGAAAAATTGCTCGGTCATTTTACCCGCTGCAATAAAGCCCATAACGGGTAATACGCCGATGATCACCGCAGCTAGCAGAGGGCGTGATAACGCAAGCGACAATGTTTGCCTAAAGGCGTGACTCATAAAGGGCAAGTTAATACCGCGGTGATACCAGTGAGTGCCTTTACCATCAACGCCAAAGCGACCAGCGAGACCTGCAATAATGGTGTGCGAGATGATGAACGAGCCGAGTAGGGCAAACATCACCGAGATAGCAATGCCACCGACAAACTCACCGGCAGCGCCTGGCATCAATACAATCGGCGCAAAGGCCAGCATCGTGGTAATGGTTGAGCCAGCTAGCGGTAGCCAGAGATGCTCTAACGTCTGCTTCACTGCATCGAGCCTATCCATGCCTTTTTGGCGGCGCTGAGAGATGGCGTCAACAATCACGATGGCGTTATCGACCATAATACCTAGGGCGACCACAAGACCTGTGACCGACATTTGGTGGATTGGCAGGCCAATATATTTCATACAGGCTAAGGTAAATAGTGCTGTAAGCGGCAAAGATAGCGCGACAATTACCGCATTCCTTAAGCCAAGGGTCAGCATGAGTACGGCTAAAATAATTAAAAAACCCAGCAGTAAACTGCCGACTAAATCACTTAGGCGCTCAGTGGTGTAGCCCTCTTGGTCGAATAGCCACTCAATCTCTATGTTTGCCGGAATACTGGTTTGCAGTTGATCGACAGAGTGCTTAACCTGCTCAAGCCACAGGTCGACACGGGTGTTGCTGAGCATTCTTGCTGCCACCATCACGCCTTGCTGTTGATCGATTAGCGCAATACTGTTGGCTGGCTCCTTGGGTTGACGACTAATGTGGGCAATGTCGGCTAAACGGATAATCTGTCCATCTTCGGTGACTTTTAGTGGCACTTGAGCAATGCGCGAAATCGAATCGAGTTCACCAGAGACTTCGATGAGAGCGCGAAAGTTGTCGTTATTGATCTCACCTGCGGACACCTTGGCATCGGCATTTTGTAAAATCTGTGCGATAGACTGCGCTGATAGCGCTAACTGGTTAACTTTATGGCCGTCGAGTTGGACCAAGATCTCTTCGGTTGGTTGGCCATAGAGATTAACGAAATCGGTGCCGCTAAGCAGCCGTAACTGGCTTTGCAACTCTTTAGCATAGCGGTTGAGCATGTCGGTTCGTACTTCCCCACCACCGCGCCAGACAATACCGAGTATGGCGGTATTGGCGTAACCGAGCTGATCGTCTAGGGTGGGGGTTTGTGCTGACACTGGTAGCAAGGCTTTTGCATCGGCGATGAGATCACGTGCTCTAGACCATACGGGCGCAGTTTCAACCACACTGTCTTTTAATTCAAGTTGGATGACTGAGATCCCAGGTCTCGATGTCGACTGCACCAGCTTTAATTCTTCTAGGCGCCTAAGTTCACTTTCAAGCACCTCGGTCACTAATGCTTCGACCCGCTCGGCAGAAGCGCCCGGATAATGAGTGATCACCGAGGCAAAGCGATTGGTGATTTCAGGATCTTCCATACGCGGAAGGCTAGATATTGCGCCAAAGCCTGCAACAATCAGCAGGGCGATGATCAAACTTATCAGCCGACCATTTTCAACTAATGACTTGACCATCTGCTTTACCTCGTCGCTAGCTGAGTTTGCTGGGTGACTATTTGGCCTGCGACCAGTTTATGTAATCCTTGCGAGACATATTGCTCCTTCGGACTAATCGCGCCATTGATAAAGGCTTTATCTTTAGCGGTATAGATGATCTCGACGTCTCGGCGTTCAATACTAAACCGCTGATTATCAGACGGCTTCAAGACATAAATATTCCATAGTCCGCGCACCCCATCGGTCAATGCGCTAATCGGTACCCAGTAACCTTGATTGGCAATGGTTTTATTGTAATTTAGGTAACTGAGCTCACCGTTAATAACATTAGCGTCATCCGGCAGTGTTAGTCTTAATTCTACCGTGCGAGTAACCGGATTTAGCTCGGCGCCAATACCTGCAATGCTTGCATGGTAATCTTGCTGCCTGACTCTTAAGTCGACGCTTTGACCTGTGGTTAAGTTATTGGCTATTTGCACCGGAACGCCCACATACGCCTGTATATTATTTTGCTCGATGATGGTGTAAACAGGGCTGCCCACACCGATGACTTCACCTAAGTTATGGCTACGCTTGCTTATGACACCATCAAATGGTGCGAGTAAATCCGACTTTTCGATTTTTAATTGGTTAGCAAGTAATGATGCACTTAAGCGGTTTTTGGCTGCCAGTAAGCTGCTGAGTTGCCCTTTGAGCTCGTCAAGTTGCTGCTCAGATACATAGCCTTGTTGCTGTAGCTCAAGGCTTCTACCTAATGTGGCCTTGGCTAAATCTAGGTCGGCTTTGTTTTGTGCGAGACTTGCATCTAATTCATTTTTTTCAGCCATTAACAGGCGAGTATCGAGTTTTGCTAGTAGTTGACCTTGCTTGACTCTATCACCACTATCAACCGCTAAGGTTTTGATTTTCCCGGCCAGTTCAAAGCCTATTCCGGTGGTATTGCCAGCGCGAATGGTGCCTGAAAACTCTTGAACAAATTGATATCCCTCACTGAGATTTAACGACTGTGCATTAACAGACTGATAACTCGGCGTCGAAGCCTGTTCGATCGACGAGTCTTGGCATGCTGGCAATAGACTGACTGTAACTAAGCTAGCAAGCAGCTTACGACGAGTGATGACTCTTTTGATATTCATTACTTTCAGCCTGTATTTAGTAACGCAGTCTCGAGCGTTAGGTTAATGAATGGTTAAACTAGACTGCCTAGTCTAGTGATTCAAAACTAGACTGTCCAGTCCATTTTTCAGCTAAATGGACTGAGTAGTCCATATTGTGCTTAAATAGCACTATTGATTTAGCAACAAGGCCAAGCGCCGGAGTGAAGCCCTTTATGAATTCACCAGTATTGAGTCGAAGTGAGCAAAAGCGTGAGCAGATCTTACAGGCTGCAAAAGATCTCTTTTGCGAGCAGGGTTTTCCCAATACCAGCATGGATGAAGTGGCTAAGTTAGCGGGTGTGTCAAAACAAACGGTGTACTCTCATTTTGGTTGTAAAGACGATCTCTTCGTCGCATCAATTGAATCCAAGTGTCTAGTTCATGGGGTTAATCAAGAGGTATTCTCCGATCCCACTATGCCAGAAGATAGTTTATTGTTATTTGCCAAACATTTTGGTGAGGTGATAACCAGCCCTGAAGCGGTAACTGTGTTTAAGGCCTGTGTTGCCCAAGCAGACTCGCATCCAGAGCTCTCAGAGCTGTTTTATAGCGCTGGACCTCAGCATATTTTAGGATTATTAAGAGATTATTTAACCCGCGTGTCTGAGCTTGGTGTGTATCACTTTGCTAACCCACATCACTGCGCCGTGCGTCTTTGTTTGATGATTTTTGGTGAGATGCGTATGCGACTGGATTTAGGCTTAGATGTGAGCGATCTTCTCGATACCCGAGAGCAATATATTAACGAGACCGTAGAGATGTTTTTAAGAGCGTATAGAGTCCGTTAGTGATTAGAATCATAAAAAAAGGAGCGAATAGCTCCTTTTATTTTTATTGATTATCTTTTTGGCTAAGACTACTCGCCCAACATCGCTTCTTTTAAGCTGTCTTGGGCAGGTTCTTTACCCAACCAAATTTTTAGCAGTGCTTGACGGAACGTTTCACCGGCAATTGTCGCCTGAGCCTCACCATTCTTGTAAGCGGTTACACCGTTAGCCTTATCGGCTAAAAAGGTAAACTGGTCGCCCTCAACAATTTCAGCACTAAATAGCCCCATAAATTGCTCAATTTGGGCTTCAATTGGCGTGGTATTGCCATCGGTTGCATCATCGAAACCTTCGGTGATGGCATCTTTCATCTTCTCTGCGGTGATCATGCCAGAAGTGATATTAAGACGAACTGCAACAGTTGGTGCATCGAGTACAGCTTGAGTTGAATCTAGGATCTTAGGCACATAGAGACTGCCAACATACAAGTCGATAAAGAACTTGCTGCGCACACCAGCACCATTTAACACCAATGTTTGACTATCGATATCGATGGATTCATCTAACTGTACGCCAGAGACTTCTTTGGCCTGTAATGACGATGAAAGTAGTACGCTTGATGCTAGCACACTAGTTGCTAATAGTAGGGTAGAGAGGGACTTCATAATAACCTCAAAATGATAGAGAACAGGGCCATTATCCACGAGAACCTAACTGGAATTGACCATTTTGGTGGAACAATGCCGCTTGTTTTTGTTTTGGTGAGATCAATAGCGGGCCATCATCGAAGAACAGGAAGCACTTCCAGTTACGTACAAATACATCCCAGCGAGTTTCAATGACTTGATACTTTTCGTAGCAGAAATAGACGGTTGCGTCATCTTCCCAGCCAAAATGCTCGTAAAAACCTTCAGGCAATGCAGGATCTTCGCTATCCCATGCATTTTGCCAGTCTTCGGTTAACACCCAAGCACTGTCTTTGGCTGCCCAGTCACCTTTAGTAAACTGTTCAGTGCGGCTACTTTTGTTGCTAATCCACTTATTCCAAACTTCCATTGATGACTTTTGATCAAGCGGCAAGACTAGCGCTTTGTCTTCATCAGCAACAGGAAGGTCTTTATGATTAAAGATCCATTTACGTTTGTATTGTTCAAATGGAATATAGGTATGTGCCAAGCGATGCTCTCCGAAGCCAAATCATAGAAAAATTTATGATGGCAATTATAAGACTTTGTATGGGATTTAGATACCGCTGCAGAATACAATATTCGCAGCGGCATGAGGAGTTAAGCAATCTTGGCTAGCTGATTGATTGCTATCTGATTTGTTGGGTCCAGATGAAGTACTTGCTTAAAAACATCTTTAGCTGTTTGTGTTTGTTCTATTTCATTCAGAAAAGCACCTAACTTTAGCCATACTAAGATGTCATCAGGGTATTTATTTAAGTAATCCATATAGGTGTTCAATGCGGGTTGGACTTGTTGTTGAAGTTTAAGTAAGTAGGCATATTGTGGTAGGTACTCGTCACTTAAGCTGACAAGTTGCTGCAATGCAAGTGCTGCCAGATCTAACTGCCCTAGTTTGAGTGATAGTACACTAATTTGCTTGAACTCAATTTCGGTAAATAATTCAGAGCCTAATTCTAATAATGTCGTTAGTGCTTGTTGTGGTTCGTCTTGTAACTCTAAGCAATATGAGTTGGCTAGGTGATACAAGCGCTTGGCCAAATCACTTTCTAAGGATCGAGGTTTTAATGTGTTGACCATCAATGCAAGACCTTGCAGGTTTTTTTTGATAACCAAGTTCATTATTTTATTAAACGCCTCCTCTAGGGAGTAGCCAGCAGCAAGCTTTGACTTATAACGATTATGATCGGTCAGTTGCAGTTGAAACTCTTTAACTAAAGGAGCAATAGCCGCTCGCTCGAAAGTGGATAAATCGCGATTTAAATGATGTGCCCATACAAGTGAGCGTCCTGGTTGGTTGTCTTGCTGCCATTGTTGGACCAATGCATTTATATCAGTTTGTTGACTCAATTCGTTAAGGCGTGAATAACAGCGCTTTTCTGTTTGTTTAAAAATGATTAGTAACTTCTTAGATACACAGATAAATGCTTCGTAGTAATTTTCAGTCATCTGTTCAACGTGTGATTGTGACCACTTATCGCTGTCAGTTGTGGATAAAAATCGACTAAATTCAAGGTAGCCGTAAAATTTAATAACTTTTGCGAGCTTACCGTGGTGTTTGTTGATCTTATATTCAATTTTGTCCAGCAGGGCAGCTTGGTTTTGCTCTCGGTTGATTTTTAATGCAGAGGTCGCGAGCTTTAATACCGATTGCACTGATGATTGCGCATCGTTCATCTGTTTTAGACAATATAGGTAGTGCTTTTTAAGGTCCATTGTTTGGCTATCTACTAATGCAAAAAGCTCATCGTGGTTGCAATTAGCTGGTTCAATGGTAATTTCATCCAGAGCAAGATGATCAATATTGGGTATTATTGCAGCATTAGCCGATAGATTAATGATTTTACATTGTGGCAAATTAATGACCTGATGAGCTAAGGCTTTCTTAGCTTCAGTCAGCTGGAAAATCGTCTCAGCTTTATCTCCTGAATATGTATCAACCCATTCACCAATATGCCCCATATTTGGACCGAGGTTGGCTTCCAGTGTGCCAGTTGTATGAGTGTGACCTGTTTTAGAGTAGCAAAAGTCTGCACCTGTTAGTAGTGCTTGTGTGAAGCCTATGTCAGCTGCAATTGCTATCGCGGCATTGGTGACTGTAGGGCCTACAGATTCAATATTGTTCTTGTCATCAGCCTCATCCCAAAGTAAGCGATTACCTACATATAGATGGCGGCCACACCACTGAGATAGAATTCGTGAACAGATATGATAGGAATGAATGAGCAGACTGCTGCTATGTAGCGCCATCATTTCGCTATTAACTTCTAAGCTTAGTTCTTGAGGGTCGATTGAGACAATAATCTGTGGTGGTACGCCTTCTTTGGTTAATTTTGCAGCGACTCGGGAAACCGCGATAACAAATAACTTGTCTTTATTAGCCTTAATCCACGACATATGGTCATCTAAAGAGGGACCTCCAGCGGTGACGATACAGGTTTTCCCCTGATAATGACCTCTTAGGATGGATGCTGGAATGTGGTTTTCGGTTAAATTGATCAGTTGCTGTTCGACGAAGACCTCTTGATTAAAAGAGGATTTATGTTCACATGTGGCTTGGTTAACCAGTGCCATCACATCGTTATTCAGTTGGGTATATTCCAGTAAATGCTGAGCCCTTACTGCTAGAGAACGATGAACCTGAAGCTTATCTTTAATAATGTAAATAGGGTTGCTATGACTGTTGAGTAGATCGGCAAGCTCATCAATTGGGCAGATAGTGACCTGTTGTTTTAAAGCATCGGGTATATCTACATTGAGAAGCTCCAATATATTATCTAACTCAACAAATATAAATTGGCTATCTGCAGGCAGAGCCAACTCAAGAACATAGTTAGCAAGTAATCCTGAATCGATACCAATAATAATGTGTAACTGATTTTCTTGGGTAAAGAGTGATTTAAATAATTTGTTAAAGTGTGTTTTTGAATCAATAGTTTCAAAGGCTTGGCGGTTTACACTGGGTAAGTAGTATTCGTTGAACTGACTTATCGCAAAAGTATTAAAGGTATTTAGATTAGTGTTTTGCATTTTGTCCTCAGTGTTTTGAGCGCGGGTGCTTTGGAAGCTATGATTGCACGAGCATTACAGCTAGAAAATCGGTATGCTTTAAGAAAGCAATTTTAATACCATCTTTTTAAATAAATAGGAGCTAGCTCCTATTACATTGCTTATTTAGTGGTATAAAGAACTTTTCTGGTCATTCGATGCTGTAGCTAGTATGTTTTTCTATAGTTTACAGCTGATTCTATCGATTAGGGCTGCATTTTGTGGCATGTATTTTGCCGCATGCAGAACTAAAGATACGCCAGTGATATTTTTTTGACAGCTTATATTTGAAGGGCGATGGTGACAAATAATGTTTAATAATAAATCAATATTGATAACGGGTGGTACAGGTTCATTTGGAAGAATGTACACTAGAACCATCCTTGAACGTTATAAACCTAAGCGTCTTATTATATTCTCACGTGATGAGTTAAAACAGTACGAGATGCAGCAGGAGTTTAACGAGCCTTGCATGAGATACTTTATTGGTGATGTCCGTGATGGCGATAGACTAAAGCAAGCGTTTCGTGATGTAGATTTTGTTATCCACGCTGCAGCACTTAAGCAAGTTCCGGCAGCAGAATATAATCCTATGGAGTGCATTAAGACTAACATCCATGGTGCTGAAAATGTGATTAAGGCTGCTATAGAAAATGGGGTAGAGAAAGTCATTGCACTATCAACGGATAAGGCCGCTAATCCGATTAATTTATATGGTGCAACTAAACTTGCTTCTGACAAGCTTTTTGTTGCAGCTAATAACATTGTTGGCGAGGGCCGAACCCGTTTCTCCGCTGTACGATATGGTAATGTTGTAGGCTCTAGAGGCTCTGTGGTACCGCTATTTAAAGCAATTGTAGCAAGAGGCGAAACATGTTTGCCCATAACCCATGAAGAGATGACGCGCTTTTGGATCTCTTTGCAAGATGGCGTCGATTTTGTGTTAAAGAATTTTTCTCGGATGCAGGGAGGCGAAATTTTTGTCCCTAAGATCCCTTCAGTATGCATTACCGATCTAGCGAAAGCTTATGCTCCCAATTTAGAGCATAAAATTATTGGTATTCGCCCTGGAGAAAAAATGCATGAAATCATGTGTCCTGCCGATGATTCGCATCACACCATAGAGTTTGAAGATCATTTTGTGATTACACCAAGCATCTCATTTTTTGGCAGAAGCAATGAATATTCGGTCAACATGTTAGGCGAGCAAGGTCAACTTGTTGAGTTAGGTTACGAATATCACTCTGGTAATAATCCCCATTTCCTTAGTCCGGATGAAATTCTCGCTTTGGATGAGAGCCTAGGTTTATGATCCAATACGGGAAACAACATATTTGCCAAGATGATATCGATGCTGTCGTGAATGTGTTGCAGTCTGACTTTTTGACCCAAGGACCGCAAGTTCCATTATTTGAGTCGCGGTTATGTCAGTTTACTCAAGCCCAACATGCGGTAGCGGTTAATAGCGCGACCTCAGCGCTCCATATTGCCAGCTTAGCCCTTGGTGTTGATAAAGGGGATATTGTTTGGACTAGCCCTATTACATTTGTAGCCTCATCTAACAGTGCGCTGTACTGTGGCGCAGTTGTAGACTTTGTCGATGTTGAGTTGGCAACGGGTAACATGGATATGGCTAAGTTGCGTCTCAAGCTAGTCGATGCTAAGAGGAAAGGTTTGTTACCCAAGGTGGTGATCCCAGTTCATTTAGCTGGGCACTGCTGTGATATGAAGTCTTTGGCGCAGTTGGCGGAAGAGTATGGTTTTAAAGTGATTGAAGATGCGTCTCACTGTATCGGTGCTAGCTATGACGACAGTCCCGTTGGTAGCTGTCAATACAGTGACATTACAGTATTTAGTTTTCATCCGGTAAAAATAATCACCACAGCGGAAGGCGGAGCGGCTACAACCAATGATGCTGTTTTAGCTAAGTCTATGCAGTTACTGCGTAGTCACGGCGTGACTCGTGACGAATTACATACAGAGCATAGTGATGAGCCTTGGTACTACGAGCAACAAGTATTAGGCTTTAATTACCGAATGACGGAGCTTCAGGCTGCGTTAGGAGTCAGTCAGTTTAAACAATTGACACAGTTAGTCAGCCGTAGAAATATCCTTGCAGACTATTACTCTGAGCGATTAAAAACGCTAAATATTGATTTTGTAGCACCCTGTGAAGACAGTTATAGCGCTTGGCATTTGATGATAATCTTATTACCAAAGGACATTGATAGAAAAGCTATTTTCGATCAGTTACGAGAGGCGGGTATTGGCGTTAATGTACATTACATACCTGTGCATACTCAGCCTTATTATGGCCAATTGGGCTTTAAAGTGGGCGACTTCCCTGCATCTGAGGCATTCTATCAACGCATTATTACTTTGCCATTACACCCACAACTAGAGTTCGCTCAACTCGATTATATTTGTGAGCAGCTTAAGTCTTTTATACCTCGATAAACTAGGCTCAGAGGCGTTAATAGCGGCGATCACTGATAGCCGCTATCTTATTAAACTCGTTATGAGTTGTCTGAGTGCATTTAGTGTCAACTCATTAATTAAACTATCTTTACTATTGGTCTGATTTTGTTGGTTATTTTTCCTAATGAATGCTAATGCTTGCGACTGTCCACTATGCTCTTCTGAACTATAAAACTCAATAACAAGACCGTTACTACCAGAAAACTCATGCTTAAATTGCTCGAGTTTATGTTGTAATTGAGAAGGAATGAGGCAAAGAGATAAGCGCTTATTGTCATGTTTCAATGCTTGGATAAATAACTGTTCATCACAATAGGTTTGGATGTTTTGTGACAATGTGGCCTGAAGTGACTCTTTGGATAGCACATGAAGCTGAGTACCTAAGCCGTAGTGCTCTTGCAGTGCAGAGCCAAGTTTTACACTGAGCTGATATAAGGCGTCATCAGGCGCTTGATAAACACAATAAAGTGAGACTGATTGATATTTTTGATCTGCTTTTTTCTGCTTAACATGGGCATTTATCTGCCTAAGTGAAGCTTCTTTTTTGAGTGTTTGCACTACCCATTTAAGTGACACTATAGAGTCGGAGCCATGCTTCTGACCCCAGCGCTGATATATCTGCTGCATAAAGCGATAATCGGCATCGGTATCAACAGATATCCTATGTTCAACGCCTGAAAAGTCATCGCTATCTTGGATGGAGAGGGCGGTAAGACAATGGCGCCTTTGATTGGCATATCCGACATGTTCTTTTTCCATCTCGCTAATGCTATTAACAAATAAGCTATCCCAACCTTGGCGCGTATAAAAAGCCATTCCTTCGTGTATAGAGCGTACATTTTGCGCCAGTGCGATACTGTTTGCGTCCGGGTTTTGACATAATTGGCTAACGGCGTGATCGATAAACTCGGGATCAATAAGCGGGCAATCTCCACAAATATACACTACAAGATCAGCTTTATATTGCTCAACGACCTCATTTATCCTTCCCATCAAGTTGTTAACGTCACCGGAATAGGCGACACATTGGCTATTATTGTTAGCCCACTCTATGAGTGGTCGATTGAAATCATCCAAGGTGGTTGCCAGTACGATATCTGTTAGTGTCTTACAGCGTTCGAGACGATTCTGGATATGCTGAATGATAGGCTTCCCAGCAAGCGGAAGTAGATGTTTTCCTGGGAGGCGACTCGAGTTTAGTCGAGCACCAATAATTGCAATGACGTTCATGACTTAACTGATATCCGTTTTAAAGCATGGGGTGATCTGATAGCTGAAATTCAAAAGCTGGCCATCTGCTTTGAGTGTTTCGTCAGCCTCGGAGAGCGAAAGCCAGGCTCGGTTTAAATAACTGTCGTCAATTGCCTGACTCGATAGCATGGGCAGAGCCGCACAGAACTCGGGGGACCAGCTGATTTTAAGACCTAGATTGTCGACCCCTGTGTAGAAAACCCCTTCTGTTGCCCCTAAGGCACTGTTGGCGGAAACAATCGATGAAACAGGGCTACCATGATTGAAATCTTGTTCTGCGTGATAAATCTCTAATAAGTTGCCGCCATTATGACAGGCAAACCAATTACGCTGTTTGCTATTAAGCAGTGTAAGGTAGCCTAGTCTGATAGTAGCTTCGGGTCTGTGTTGGTTTTCAAAATCAAAACCACACTCAATCTGTTCGCCTTCGAGCCGGTACCATTTAGTCAGCTTACCCTGTGGTGTCATGATCTCGGTGCTTATCAATAGGTTTGTATCGGAATGATTAATATTAAAATGACACTGACTTAAATCGGTGACTCTGTCCCTCTCACTATATCGCTCCATGACTAAATGGTTTGAATAAAAATCAGCAGCATAACTGATATGATCAAAAAAACCGTGGGGGAGTGTTCCTATAATTGGCTCAAAATTGTGACGTGCAAAAGCCAGTGACTTTATCGCCATACCGCGCTTGCCACTTAGTACCAGCTTAAGCTGAGGATGCTCAACGGTGAGAGTGTTACGTTCGCTGCAGTGATGAACCTGATAATCACTTTTGGCTGTGTTGGCCGAGTCTAAGTTCGCTTTTGGACCGGCGATGACAGTCGGATTCGAAACAACGGGGTAGTAGTTTAGTAATTCTTGGTAACGTATAGAAGTTAGGTGTGTGCGTAAATCACTAGCCCAAAGTCGGCACAGCTCTCGCCATTGTTGTTCACTGACTAGGGGGGTGTCTTTTAACGCTAAATACTTTCGGTAGCATAGGCTATTAAGGCTGAGGTCATTTCGACCACTAAGTGCCCAGCGAGTCACGTTGTATTTGGCCTGCTTTTTTACCGATATTGGATGAGCGGGAGTTTGAACTTTAAGCCGAGTGTACTGTGCTGAAGGCGATAATAACTCACTAGGTGAAACCCAGCGGTAATGTTCTTGTTCTTTAATTGCAGTAAATAACAGTTCAATACGTTGCCACTCATCAATATCGAGTTTAGTTTCGGTGCTAAAACGCCCGGGTCGATAATTAAATACTTCGGCGTCACTGCCATATAGCGAGAATGCACTTGCGTCGTTTGTGGCTCTAGCTAGGAATTCGAAATATTCAATCGAGGTCATTTCATCATGGGCATAGCGCTGAAATTTCTGAAAAGCGACTGCATGGTTCCAGATGACCTTGATAGTGCGTCCTGAGGCGGCAATAAGTTGCTGTGGTTGATAGCGAGACGACTTAGCCCAATCAGCATTGTGAGAAAAGGGGTTATCCCACTCAACAACAACGGCATCAAAGCCACAGTCGATGTAGCAATCTAATAAGCCTGCTGATACAGCTTGCTCATTGATATAAGCAATCTTAGGTAGATAGCCTAGTAGAGCTTGATAGCTTTTCTGGCCAAGTAACAGGTTTTGCATATTCACTTTAGAAGGAATAAGTGGACCTATGATCTGGCTATCTCCGCTGGCGATAAGCTCACAGTGATTATCTTTGAGGAGAGATTTAAATTTTGCTATCCAGCTCGGGTCAACCGCTTGAATGCATTCTAAAGTGTAGGCCGTGAGTTCAATCCCTAAAGGGATACTGTTACCTTCTATTAAGTGTAGCAAGGGCCAATAACACAGATCGACTACTCGCTGGTGTTCGCTATTGTCGATAGAAGAAAACGCTAAGTTTAAATGAAAAATTGCGTAGACATTTGGGATCAGGGTGTTGGCCATAGGGACTCTTAGCGCAATAAAACTTTTATTATATGTATTGATAAACAGCTTTATAGCTGTCGAAGAATTTTAGTTTAAGCATAAATGAGAGGATTCTCAATCACTAGTCACTGGAATTACCTTGGCTATGATAACAAAAGAAAGTCGTGAACTAAGTTGAATCGTTGCTTTTAGCTGCATCTATTTTATCGTGTTAGCAAATTAATGGCTATAAGCTACCGTTTAAGCTACAAAAGTGTTAAAAATGCAGTTCATTCAGTCGTAAGCAGATGACTCCTTTATTTTCGAGTGCTTTGTTTTAACCTGACGGGCGGCATTTAACCTATGGGTACGAATATGAGTACTAAAACAATATGACTGTTCAACATGTGATGTTTCGCTGTGATGCATCAATCCAAGTCGGAATGGGTCATATCGTACGCTGTATCTGTTTAGCCAATGCCTTTATCGAAGCCGGTCACCGGGTTACTTTTGTCATTAATAATGACGTCATTGCTATACAGGCTCTGGCAGGACTTAACCTTGATATGCAGCTGTTTAAGCAGGCTGACTATTTAGAATGGTGTCAGCAGGTCATCGAACAACAGCGCCCCGATATATTTATCGGTGATATCCGAGATGGTCTACCAATACAGGCGGTTGAGATGATGAAACAGGCTAATATCTTGACCGTCGCAATCGACGAGCCTAGTGATTACCGTTTAGCTTGTGATTTACTGTTTTATCCACCGAGCCCGTTGGTTGAGGCGTTAAATTGGCAGGGCTTTAATGGCAAAAGGTATGCTGGTTGGGAATACTTGCTCGTAAGGGAGGAGTTTTATACACCATTTGTGAAGTCTTGTAATCAGCCACAGAAGGTGCTGGTTATGATGGGAGGGACAGATCCCCAGCGTTTAACTTTAACCGTTATTGAGCATTTTCGTCGATTAGATAGCCAGTTAGCCCTACATGTCGTTATTAAAGAGAGACATCCCGATTTTGCTCAATTGAGTAGACAACAAGGGCAGTCTGTAAATTTAACCCTGCATTCCAACCCCGCAAATATAGCAAAGCTAATGCGGCAGATGGATTTTGCCGTTATTACTTTTGGTATGAGCGCATACGAACTTGCTGTGCTAAAAGTACCAGCATTTCATATTTGTACCCAGCCTGATCATCACATTGCTAGCCAAAGCTTTGTTGACAAACAGATTGCCAAGTCGATTGGTGTCACTGAATTGGACAAAATTTGTTTATTCGATTCTAAAGGTTGCTCAATTTCGAGTGGTATCGATAATATTATGAGTAAAATACTCGCGGCTCGATTTGTGCAAGTAAATGATTATCCTTCTTAATGCTAATGGTTTAGTCAATATGCCTCTCGCACTACTTTTAGTATTTTTTTATCGTCAAAATTTTATCGGTATGCATTTTGCTTGTCACAGCTAATAATGCGTAAAGGAGAAGTAAACATGGCAGGCTCAAACCGCGATGCTCAACAGCACACTGGTAACGTCATTGACACTCGTCATGGCTTCGATGTCATAGATTGTGAAGTATGTGGTTTTAAGCATGTCTCGCCTATGCCTACGGCACAGGAGTTGGAGCAGGTTTATCGTGAAGAGTATTACACCAAAGATAAACCTTTGTTTTTAAGTCAAAGCAGAGAAGATGCCATCTGGTGGGAACGCGTGTTTGCGGACCGATTTGATACTTTTGAGGCGCATTTGCCCGCGGGAAATAGAAGAGTTTTTGATGTTGGCGCAGGTCCGGGGTTCTTCCTGCACCATGGGCAGCAACGTGGCTGGATAACTCAAGGCATTGAGCCCTCAAAGCAAGCAAGTGCACATGCTAAAGAACTCGGGGTGGATGTGATTAGCGATTTTTTAAGTCCTGATAGCGTAAGCAATTTTGAGCCTTTCGATGTGGTTCATGCTTGTAACGTTCTAGAGCATATTCCTAATCCTATCGAGTTACTCGAGTGTATTAACTCACTCGTTAAAGATGGCGGCTTGTTATGTATCTCCGTTCCCAATGATTACAACCCATTCCAAAAGACCATCAGGGAGGTCGATGGACTCGAACCCTGGTGGTTAGCGCCGCCTCATCATCTGAATTATTTTGATGTCAACTCACTGACTCAATTGTTGAATAACTCAGGGTTTGATGTCTTCTTGAAAGAGTCTAGTTTCCCGATAGATATGTTCTTGTTGATGGGGGATAACTATGTCGGTAACGATGAGTTAGGCAGGGCTTGTCACAAGAAACGAATGAAATTTGAAATGAGCCTTATCGAGTCTGGTCAGAATGATCTGAAAAGGGCTTGGTATCAATCCATGGCTGAAATCGGTGTCGGCAGAGAGATCTGCATCTACGCCCGTAAGCGCAGTAGTTAATGCAAAATGAAGCCGCTTAATAGGAATTAACATGATAAAAACAAGAGTATTAGTGCAAGCCAGTTCACGCTCATGGGCTGGTGGCGTCGATATCTGCATGGGGATGGTAGAGGGCGAGATTGCCGTTGTTCGAACCATTCGCCGTGTCTTGAGCCACTTTACCGATTTAGATGTTGTCTTGGTTGCTCCGGAGTTTGATCGTGGTGGAGAGCTCGATGAGATCGTTAAGCTTATCGATGATGAACGTCTCTCTCTGTATTACGGCCACGATGCGAGCCCGCTTAATCGAATGATAGATGCTTGTTCAGATTTAGCCGATAGCGATTATGTGATCAGAGTCGATGGCATTCATTTTTGCTTCGACCCTCAGGCAAGTTTAGCTATGCTAGATATCGCCATCAGTGAGCAATTGGATTGTATTAAGTTACCCGATGATTTTCCTGTGCATTTTACCTCAGAAATCTTTCGTATCGGCGCACTAAAAGCTATTAATAATGAACTCACTCAGCCTGAGGATGCCAAGTTTCTCGTGCACCCTAAGTGCTACTTTTCGATGAATGCTCAGCGATATAGAGTTAAGTTCTTAACAGAGTTACCAAGCTATGCTGATGAATACTTGACTGAGTGTCGCCACTTAGCTACACAAATTTATGCGATCCCGCGTCAAGAGGTGAATGAGCACCGTATTGTCTCTGGTGACAGATTAGGCTTTCATTACGAGCTCGCCTTACAGCATCTTAAGTCTGATATGAAGATTATCGACATCGCCTGTGCCGATGGTTACGGTGTCAACATTATGGCGAGTCATTTAAAAGAGGTTCATGGAGCCGATTTAGATGAGCTGAGTGTGGAATTTGCGAAGAAAAATAACAGCGCTGCCAATACCGATTACTTTGTCGAAGACATCACAAAGTTGTCTTTTGCCGATGAGTCCTACGACGCTGTAACCAGCTTTGAAACCCTTGAGCATGTACCAGAGCATGAGTGCTTAAGTGAAATCAAACGCGTGCTGAAACCTGGCGGTGTCTTAGTGTTAAGTACCCCTCAAAATAGCATAGGCCATATCCCTGTTAACTCTTGTCACCTTATTGAATATTCTCTCGATGAGCTGCTGGCACTCGTTAACCAGTATTTTATTGTCGTCAAAGTGATCGGTATCAAAGCGGGCATTATTTATGACGAAACAGACCCTTATGGCACCAATACTGTGCTTATCTGCGTAAAGCCTAATAGTAAGGATTGATAATGAAAACCCATCAATTAATTGTGCCGACTCTCAATGAACTGAAACAGCAGTCGGCGGCGCAATTAACCCAATTAGCCGAAGATATTAGGCAGTTTCTTATTAGCAATATTTCTGCGACTGGTGGACACATCGGCGCTAACTTATCAGTGGTAGAACTCACGGTTGCCATTCATGCACTCTTTGACTCTCCAGCTGATAAAGTGATTTTTGATACGGGTCATCAAGGTTATACCCATAAGATTTTAACGGGTCGCGTGGAAAATTTTGCCACATTAAACCAATATCGCGGCATGAACCGATTCGTTGCCAGAGATGAAAGTGAGCATGACGCAATCGATGCGTCACATGCAGGTACTTCACTCTCTATTGCGTCAGGCTATGCCAAAGCCCTTAAGCTGACTTCGCCGGCTAACTATGTTGTTTCTTTGATCGGTGACGGCTCGATGGTTGAGGGCATGGCCTTCGAAGGGCTTAATTACTGTGCTGAAGATAAAGACAGTAAGCTTGTGATTGTGCTTAACGATAATGAAATGGCGATTGCGAAGTCTGTTGGAGGAATGCGCAATCTTACAGCAGGGGAAAACTGGCAGAGCAATAGCCGAGCCTTCTTCGAAGGGATGGGCTTTGCCTATCTGCTGGTCGAAGATGGCCATGATATGCCGGCTCTGCTTGAGCAATTAGCTGCAGCGAAGCAGTTAGCGCGGCCAGTGATTGTTCATGTTAAAACCGAGAAAGGTAAAGGCTTAGCCTGTGCGAAAGATCATCCCTATAAAATGCACTTCTCCATGCCATTCGATGCTGCTACTGGTAAAGGTGCAGCTGCAACGGTTGTGGGGCGCACCTACGCGGTTGTTGCGGCTGAAGCACTGAAGCAAAAGATGACAACGGATGACGATGTATTTGCCATGACCCCAGCTACCCCTTATGCATCATCATTGGATGAGTGCTTAGCACTGTTTCCTGAGCGTGCACTGGATGTGGGAATGGCTGAGCAACAAGCGGTAGGTATGGCTTGTGGTCTAGCACTGGGTGGTAAGAAGCCTGTCGTCTGTATGCAAACGACCTTCATGCAGCGTGCCTACGATCAGCTTATTCATGATGCTTGTTATATGGATTTACCTGTGACGGTATTTGGCGTTCGTGCTGGCTTTGCTGGATATGATGGCGCGACCCACCACGGAATTTATGATATTCCCTATCTGCGCTCATTCCCAAATATGCAGTTGGTGTACCCAGCAAGCTCTGCAGCATTAACAGAACTGATTGAGAAGCGACTCGACAATCCTCAGGGACCTATGGTGATCCTCTATCCCTATGAGCCAATTCCAACTCCAGAGCCCGATACTGGTTTGATTGAGCCTTGTGGCTTATCTGTCCCAGTGCAGGGCCGTGATGGCTATTTAGTCTGTTTGGGTAACCGTTTAGTTGCGGCATATGAGCTTAAAGCACTATTGGAAGCGCAAGGCAAAGACTACGGCATCATCTGTGTGCAATCGATTAAACCTTTCCCTGCTGAGCGTTTCGTTGAGTTAGTTGCACCAACAAAGCACCTGATAACACTTGAAGAAAGCGTGCTTAATGGCGGTTTTGGCTCTCTAGTGCTAGAAACCCTTGCTGATGCAAACTTATCTATGCAGGTACTAAGAAGCGGCGTTGATGACAAGTTTGTTTATCCAGGCAGTAAAGATGAGTGCAGCGCCGAGTGCGGCATGATGCCAGGGCAGATCATTGAGCAAATTGCACAGCAATGGCCAAACTATTTAGGAGTGAACAAGTGATGCGTTTAGCCGGTAAAGTCGCAGTTATTACTGGATCTTCAAGAGGCATTGGCGCCGCGATCGCACAGGAGTATTGCGCTCAAGGAGCCAAGGTGGTGATCAATTATGTTCATAGCGAAGCGCAAGCTCAGGCGTTAGCCGATAAGCTTAATCAGGATGGACACAATGCCATTGCTATTAAGGCTGATGTTACCGAGCGAGCCGAGATAAAGCAGCTATTCGAACAGGCCGTAGCCGCTTTTGGAAAGATCGATATCTTGGTCAACAATGCGGGGATCAATAAGCGTGGTTGGTTCGATGAGGTGACCGATGAAGCTTGGGACGAGATAATGGGAGTGAACCTTAAAGGGCCATTTATCTGTTGCCAAGAAGTGTTCCCTTACATGCAAGCGCAGCAAGGCGGCCGCATTATCAATATCTCATCCGTAGCCGGACAATACCATGGTCCTAAAACGGTTCACTATGCGGTATCTAAAGCAGGACTCAATAGCTTAACTAAGGTGATTGCCCGCTACGGTGCGGAGCACAATATTCTTGTTAATGCCGTTGCGCCCGGGATTGTTCGTACAGATCAAACTGCCGATGAGATAGATAGTCCTGCTGGGCGAAAAGTGATCGATATGACATTGCTAAAGAAGGCGGCTCGTATGGAAGACATCACCAGTGCTTGTGTGATGCTGGCCTCTGATGAGCAGCAGTATATGACGGCTCAGGTACTCGCTGTGAGTGGCGGCGCCATTTTAGGAGCTTAATGGATGTCGCTAGCCAAATGTCATAAAACAGTATTGCTACTTGGTGGTAGTCGTGATCAGCTATTTTTGATCAAAACAGCAAATAATATGGGCTTACACACGGTCGTTGTCGATGCGAACCCTGCATCTCCAGGCTTTGCGATTGCCGATGATTATGCTGTTGTCAGTACCATGGACTTAGAAGCCTTAAAAGCTTTTGTCGATGACTACCAAGAGCAGCAGCGAAAAATTGATGCAGTGTGCGTTATGGGCAGCGATATATCACAATATGTCGCTCAGTTGGCTGAATATATTCGGGTGCCACATATTCCAATCGAAGCGGCAATGATTACCACCAATAAGCTTAAGATGAAGCAATGTTTTGAGCGCCATGGTGTTGCAATTCCTTGGTTTTGCTTATTAGAAAATACCGAGCATTTAGCGGATATAGCAGCTAAAAGAGGGCTACCGTTAATCATCAAGCCACTCGATCGTTCAGGTGCCAGAGGTGTGTTTTTACTGACACAGGACTCGGATTTGTCAGCGCTTTATCACAAGGCGAAGAGTGAGTCTTTTGCTGGTGACGTTATGGTGGAGGAGTACCTTGCAGGGCCTCAGATCAGTACCGAAACCATCATGTATCGTGGGCAAGCTTATACACCTGGTTATGTCGATCGTAATTACGAAATGTTAACTCGCTTTGCACCTAATATTATTGAGAATGGGGGGTGGCAGCCAAGTTTAATTCAAGGTGAAAAAAGAGCTAAGGTTGAAGCTTTGATTGAGCAAGCGGCTTTGGCTCTTGGCCTGACAGATGGCGTGATTAAAGGGGATATCGTTTATACCGATGTTGGCCCGAAAATTATTGAGGTTGCAACCCGTCTAAGCGGTGGTGATTTTTCTGAAAGCCTGGTTCCTTTAGGTTTAGGGATTAATTACGTCGAAGCGGCGCTGAAAATAGCCTTGGGCGAGCCACCAGAGTTAGAGAAGCTAACTCCAGTTATCGACCAAGCGGTAGCGAATCGTTACTTCTTTCCCAAGCCTGGAAAAGTCACGTCTATCTCGGGAATTGAAGCTATTCAAGCTGAAGACTTTGTTAAGAAGCTTGAGATCTGGTATCAAGTGGGTGATGTCGTGCCTGAAACCACCAGTCACGCCAGTCGATTCGGAGTCTTTATCGTCACCGCCGATGATCGACAGCAACTGGAGCAGAGAATTAAATGGGTGTATGACACCTTGAAGGTTACTACCGTATAGCAATTAATAAAAAGCCCTTTTAAGCGTACTTAAAAGGGCTTTTTATTAGAGTCGAGATCCGTTTCGCTATAAGCGGTTAGCCCTGAAAATTTTAATTCTAAAAGCTTTATCCCTGAAAACTGTCACGGATCCGTTTAAAAGGTCTTAATCCATCATCTGGATCGGCGCGCCACTCTCTATCTGAAGATTCACAGGGTACAAACTGTTTGATAGAGCTACCATCGATCTCTTCGATCAGTTTTGCACCTCGAATAACGGGGGCAATCTGTTGCGGTAACCAGCAGTGTCCAGCAGCGTATTCTGCGCCTTGCTCATCGAGGTCAAGGTGAAACTCAATGGTATCGGCCTGCCAGCGATGAATCGCGCGATTGAGCACCGCAGGCGATACCGTATGATCAGACCAACCAACTTTGACGCCATATCGCTCTCTAAAGCTTTGTAATACGGCTAAGTTGCACTGTTCTTCAGGAGTTGGGTAAGCTGAAACACAGTGGAGTAGAGTGATATCTTCAGCCCCATGTTCCTTTAAGGTGGCAATTGCGCCATCTATCTCTTCAATGGTTGCCATGCCGCTAGAGATGACAACGGGCAATTTGGTCTTAGCGCACTCAATTAATAAATCTGTCCACAGTAGTTCGTATGAGGCTATTTTGAAAAAGTGCACGTAAGGTTCTAGCTCTTTTACGGCCTTTAGATAGAAAGGGGTGCAGGAAAACTGAATGTTAAAGTGCTCACAGGCTTCCCGTAGTGCTGGAATAAACTCGACCGGGAGTTCCCACTCTTTTCGGTCTCGGTGCATCTCGCTTTTTTCAAGGATCTCAGGCGAAAACAACTCATCAATTTTAAAAAGTTGAAATTTAACCGCATCGCAGCCAATCGCTGCGGAGGTTTCAATAAACTCGATACAGCGATCTAAGCTCTTATGGTGGTTGCTAGAGACTTCTGCAATAAATAGGGGATGACTCATGTATTCAATTTTCCTATTTTCCGAGGATGAAATAAGTGCTGTAAGTTTCAGCTAAACAAGCATGTTGATTTTATAGTGATATCTGGAAGAGGATACCACACTCTAGAGAATTGACTGGTGAGAATCTATCCCATCAGTAAGTGCATTCACCATTTTATCTATCGACCATTTGTCAGGTTATTTTAGGGGTTTTGGCAAAATTAAGGTGAGCCAATATAGATAAGATAAACTGGGCTCTGTGTGAGCTCATAAAACTCAACGATTCACTAAGCAAGGAGTGGGGCTTATGCCGAGTGTTAATTAGGTTAAGTCATGCTTATTTAATTGTTTCGCTTCGTCATATCGTAAAATATATATGCAAAGTGCAGTTTGTATTGTGAGCCATTGTTGGCAACCACTATCAATTGCGGTTTTTCTCCCATGACCATAGGGTTGCAATGTCTAACCTCTTGTATTGCTCCCTATGTTCATAAAGGCTAATTTATCTGCTTCGCAAATGCGGGCAATTAGTATAGTATGCGCCACCCTAAAAATTCACGGTAAACCCCCTTGCTCACAACGCAAACCAACGCTCTTTATACTGACCTATCTGGTTATTATGACTTAATGTGTGCCGATATAAACTATCAAGCACAGAGCGACTGCATTCGCCGTCTGCATCAGTTATTCGGTAATAGAGGCACACGCCACCTAGATTTGGCGTGTGGCACTGGCCCGCATGTTCAATATTTTATTGAAAATGGCTATCAAAGTAGCGGCCTAGACATTAACCAGCCGATGCTGGATATCGCTAAGTTACGCTGCCCCGACGCAGAGTTTGTCTGTCATGACATGGCTAACTTCACGGTCGATGAACCATTAGACTTGATCACCTGTTTTCTCTACTCAATCCACTACAGTGATGGTATCGAAAAGCTTAAAGAGTGCATTGCGAGCGCGCATACAGCGTTATCGGCGGGTGGTATGTTTTGCTTTAACGCGGTTAAAAAGAGCAGGATTGATAACAGCTCGGTGGTTAGTCATAGCGCAAGCCATGAAGACAGTCAGTTTGTGTTTAGCTCGGGTTGGCACTACTCTGGAATGGGTGAAAGACAGGCATTAAAACTTAGCATTCAAAAAACTACAGGTGAGGTCACTCAGTCATGGCAAGATGAGCACCCTATGGTGGCTGTTGGTTTTGCTGAGCTTAAACAGTTACTGCAACCTTACTTTGAGGTGCATATGTTTGAGCATGACTATGACAGGCTTATGCCTTGGGATGGCGTCTCTGGTAACGCCATATTTGCCTGTGTGAAAATCTAGTACAAGCAAAGTTGAAGATGAGTACAGTATCATTCGGCTGAAACGTTAAGTTGAATATCGAATGATACTGGGCAGCAGTACTCTTTGACTCACTTTTGCTTGATGCTACTTACCTTATAAGGCTGATGAAGAGTCTTACACCGTAAATCCAATCGCTCAAAAAGCAGATTATTACCAACTGGTAATAGTGATTTACTGATATAGCCAATTATCATTTTCCCCACGTTCCCTATAATCCTGCCCCCCTGACCCACTTATTAGGCACGCAATAGCTTGAACCGCGATTGACTACCTATTCGTCAGTTGTTAAATACTAACTCTTTGCTATAGAGCATTAGCTCCTAGCTCGAAATCAATTAAGTTAATTTGGAATACCCCATGTGGAATAAAGTTCGCGGCTCTCTGCCACTGCAGTTGGTTTTGGCTGCAGGCGCTGCCTGGCTATTCGCAACCTCGCTAACCTCTCTTGCTCACCCTAGCGTGATAGCCGAAGTTGAACGGCAAGCTTGGTATCAATTTTTAATGTTGGGTAAAACGGTCTATATCGGTTTACTGAAGATGGTCGTCGGTATCATGGTGATGCTGTCGTTAATCGAAGGGATCAGCAACATAGGCGCGATAGCTAAGCTTAAAACCTTAGGCGGGCGTACGTTAGCGTTTTACACCTTTACCACCATGATTGCGGTAAGTCTTGGCTTAGGGGCATCCTTACTGCTGCCAGCTTGGCAACCGCTGACCCAGGCTGTGCCTTTAGCTGAGGGGGCTACGTTAATTGGTGAGCAGGCAGCGAGCGGCGGGGCGATTGCGACTAAGCTGCTGAATATGGCCTTAGTTAACCCTGTTGCGGCCATTGCTAGTGGCAATCTGCTTGCAGTGGTGGTGTTCTCTTTCATGTTTGGGATATCACTATTAACAGCATTACCGGAAAAGCATCCGCTATTCGAGGTGATATCAGGCCTTAACAAAGGCATTAACACCATGGTGGGCGGTATTATTCGCCTGTCTCCACTGGCCATCTTCGCTATCGTTCTGGAGTTTTCCCTTAAAGGAAGTACGGCTCTATTTAGTCAATTAGCGCTGTTTGCACTTTTGGTTTTTGCACTAACCATGTTCCACGGGCTGGTGGTGTTACCTAGCTTGGCAAAGCTGCTGACTGGGATCAAAATATCCACGCTGTTTAAAGGTATTAGCGCCCCTTTAGCGATGGCCTTTGCGACCTCATCGAGTGCTGCAACCCTGCCTTTGTCGATGCGAAGTGCCCAGGAGCTTGGCGTATCACCCACCACTAGCAGTATGGTGTTACCGTTAGGGTCAGTGATGAATATGGACGGTACTGCGCTATTTGAAGGTGTCGCCGCGGTTTTTCTCGCGCAGCTATTTGGCGTCGATCTGACAACATCAGGCATAGTGATGATCTTTATCATGGCGATGGTGTCTTCTATTGGTGCCCCTGGAATGCCATCGGGGTCAATGTCGGGCATGCAGTTGGTGTTGCTTGCAGCAGGGATCCCCTTAGAAGCGATCGCAATCTTGCTGATCATTGAAAAGCCGTTAGATACCTTCCGCACTGCTGTGAATGTTGAAGGCGATATCATCGCGGCCCTAGTCATTGATAAGTGGCAACGAAGCGAAGGTAATAACTAATACCAAAGCCATGTTCAAAGTATTAAGGTCATCTAAGACGTTAATTTAGCCATCTTGAGGTTGAACCACAAAAGGGCTGCTTAGGTGACCAGCTGGTTACTTGCCTTGTTCTAATTCGTTGGCATAGGTGAAATAGTAATTTCGGTTAGGCGCGTTATATTCTCTTGCTGCCATTGCTCTAAGAGCTGCAATTTTGGACTTTTTAACTGCTTGTTGATCAATATTATCAAGATAGCTGAGATGGTCTGCTAATACTAAAGCCCATTGGTAGTTTTCAGTTTTCATTGCATCATTAAACTGCTTAAATAATTCAGCGCTTCCGCCAGCGAGCTTAGCAATATTTTCTGCACTTTGTTTATGTGATAACGGGTTTAGGTTGGTTGGATTACCGTCAAACCAACCTAGCATGCCAGCATAGATGGCTCTTGAAGCATGGGCTCGTGTGCCATAAAACTCAGTAAGGTAAGGTTTGTTTTGTAAATGCTTAGGGAGCTCGATACTCTGAGCGACCGTGATAGGATCCCATCCTTTATTCATTCCAGCTGTTGTCTGCTCAAATACCGACTGAATTGCTTCACTGTAATCTTGTAATGCTGTTGTCGCACTGTCTTGTCCGATAATGGGAGTGGTATGTCCGCCAACAAGTACGCTTGGTTCAAATTCAGCCATTTGAGCGACAGAGTTAGCCCAGGTTCTTACATCGCGATAGGGTGTGCCTCGAATAGCGTAAAGATTGGGAAATGCCTGATAAAAATTGTCACCACTAAAGAGCACCTCTTGCTGTGGAAGCCAGACGAACATCGCATCATTGGTTTCTCCTGCGGCGGGGTAAATTTCAATATCAACACCGGAAATAGTGACTTTATGTGGTTTGCTGATGGTAAATGTTGGAGCGATAAACCCTTTTCCTCGGTCATGGTCGATAGTTACAGCCGCTGCCACACCTCGGTTACTCTGCTCTTCTTGTGGTAATAGTCTGCCAAATTGGCGAATGTCTCTTAAACGCATCACGGTATCAAGTGATTTATCAGTACCATGATGGTGGCCCATGTTGCTATGGCCTATTACTTCTATTTTATTCCCTTCAGCAAAAGATGCAGCACCACCAGTATGGTCCCCGTGGCTATGAGTGTAAATAATTGCCTTAACAGGTTTATTTGAGTATTTCCTAAAATCATTTAGTGCGTTGCTGGCGCTTGTCGGCCCCATTAACGTATCAATAATAATGACGCCGTCATCGCCAACAATCATGGAGGTCGTTGCGCCGTGATAACCAACAGCTGTGTAAACATTTGGCGCGACTTTTACAATCCGCTTTTCAAAATGCTTCTCATGATTTTGCAGCATCGATGTTGCCAGTTCTGGTTCTACAAGGGTTGAAGCTGATAACGGGGCACAGAATAGAGAAACAATGATGGATAAATTACACAGTCTGAGATTCATTAAGGGGGCCATTTACTTAGTTAATATATTGATATAGTAATGACATTAAATGAAACCTAGCAGGTTAAACTTGGGCCGAAAATGGTAAATGTTACAATCGGTGCTGACGAAATTGTTTAGGAGAGATGCCGGTGTGACGATTAAAAAATTTGACAAAATTAGTCGTTTCATCAAAGCCAAGATGTTCAGATAACTGATTGATATTCAAGCTTTCAGTGACTAAAATTCGCTTAGCTTCCAGTATTATTTGATTATCAATGGATCGCTTTAATGTATTACCACTGGCTTTTAAGCAAATATTATTGAGTTTGCTATAACTCATAGCCATTAATTTAGCATAATCTTTAGCATGCCTTGTTGTATTCATATTATTGTAAACTAAAGTGATAAGCTCTTGATATTTAAATTTTTGCTGTGGTTCTGTAATGAATTTTTTCTGTGTTTGACTGATATTTACCAGAAGATTAGTGAATAAGAGTTTGTTGCTGATACTAGGCAAAGCAGAGTGCTGCTGCAGGTCAATAAGCTCAAGTGTGCGGTCAATAATTTCTGAGAGAGCCTGATCTGGCTGCCAAACGGGCGCTTGCTTACAGAGTTGTAGCGGATCATCAGGCAAGTAAGATTTTATTTCTTGATAGTACGCCTTAGTGAAAATAATCACTTCTCCACAAGGAGTGTTATTGAAGTCGTAGGCATGCACTTGTCCGGGAGCGATATACACCATGTCGCCAGGTTTATATTCATAGTTTTTAAAGTCAATACAATGGCTTCCGTGACTCTTGTGCCGAAGTAAACAGTGAAAGTCTACACGATGTAAATCTGAAGGTGCTGGCGAATAAAGTTTGCTTCTTTGAGTGAAACTCTCTAGAGAGAACAGTTCCATTTTTTCATGGCGTTCCCGATACATTACATTAGGTATATTCATTATATGTTTATTGAAAGTTTTACTATTTCAGCTTCATCAGTATGATGATTATATTCATAAAGGTGTTTATTATTAATATATTAGTGATAAAAGTAACGGTGATATCGCATTTTATTTATCATTTATTTATTATAAGTGAACTGTTCATTCACAACTAATTAAGGTGTCGATTATTAATTAATGCCTTAGTTGGTATGCGTTACATAACCACAATCTAATAACCGACACCTTATTAACATGCGCCTCATAAACTCACGTCTCACCTCCTTTGTTAAGTCGACGCTTATTAACTTACTCCTTATTAATGGGTTTGTTAATTAATGCATTATTAATGCGGCTTATTGATTTACTCCTTACTAATGGATTTGTTAATTCACGCTTTATTAATGCAGCTTATTAATTTACTCCTTGTTAATGGGGCGGTTATTTCACGCCTTATTAATGCAGCTTATTAATCTTCGCCTTGCGGATTTCGGAGTGACCAATAAAATATTTATTATTTTAAATACTCTTGGCCAAGAAATAATTAACATATCACGTGCTGAATCGAACTGTTTGCGTAAGTAAACCTTATTGTAATCAAGGTGTTGGTGGTGGATGTTGTTTTTTAAATTTGTAACAAATAAAACGTAATTACAACAGTTTAGCAAATAAGTATTACGCTGAAATATAAATTACATCAATTAATTAGCTCGGTGGGTCACATTAAGCTTGATTGTTTAAATAATAAAATCCTAATAATTTGATCAGTGAGACATTTTAAGTCTGATATTTACTTTATATTCTGCCGACTTTTTATTACTAACTAAAAATAAAGCCTATTAGAACTAAGGTTTAAACTAACTAGTAACTAATGGCTCATAATAAGGAACGCGTAAATCTATGACTGTCACCACCTATCAACCCGGAGAGATCCAGGGGCTGATTGAGATACAGGCATCCAAATGTAAAGGTTGCGATGCTTGTCAGAAATTTTGCCCTACCAATGCCATCGAAGGCGCATCAGGGGCTGTACACTCGATTAATAAAGAGAAGTGCTTGAGTTGTGGCCAATGTCTCATCAATTGTCCTTTTGGAGCAATTATCGAGACCCACTCTGCACTAGAAACTGTAATTGCAAAACTGGCGGATAAAGACGTTAAAGTCGTGGGCATTATTGCCCCTGCTGTACGTGTTGCCATCGGTGAAGAGTTTGGCTTAGGCACTGGTGAATTAGTGACTGGTAAGCTGTACGGCGCTATGAATAAAGCAGGTTTCAAGATTTTCGATTGTAACTTTGCCGCTGACCTAACCATTATGGAAGAGGGAAGTGAGTTCATACACCGCTTGCACGCCAACGTGAAAGGGGAAGCTGATGCCGGTGCATTACCTCAATTTACTTCTTGTTGTCCAGGTTGGGTTCGCTACCTAGAAACCAACTACCCAAGTTTGCTACCAAACTTATCAACAGCCAAGTCTCCACAGCAGATGGCTGGAACAGTAGCCAAAACTTATGGTGCAAAAGTTTATGCCATGCAACCAGAAAACATTTTCACTGTTGCAGTTATGCCTTGTACCTCTAAAAAAGTAGAAGCGTCTCGTCCAGAGTTCAATTCAGCTTGGAAATATAATCAAGAGCAGGGTGCCAATGTAGCAGAGTATCGAGATGTTGATGCTGTACTGACCACTCGTGAAATGGCGCAGCTGTTAAAGTTACTAGAGATCGACCTAGCAAAAACACCTGAATACGAAGGCGATAGCTTATTCTCTGAATATACTGGCGCAGGTACCATTTTTGGTGCGACAGGCGGTGTAATGGAGGCTGCGCTGCGTACAGCACACAAGGTTTTGACTGGCGATGAAATGGCCAAACTTGAGTTCGAACCTGTACGTGGTTTAGCGGGTGTAAAAGCTGCATCTGTGACGTTATTTGACCAAAGTTTATCGCAAGATGTCACTGTTAACGTGGCGGTTGTGCATGATATGGGGAATAACGTAGAGCCGATTTTACGAGACATAATGGCTGGCATTTCTCCTTATCACTTCATTGAAGTGATGAATTGCGCTGGTGGTTGCGTAAACGGCGGTGGCCAGCCTATTGACGGCAATGGTTCATCTTGGATTGGTAATATCTAATAAGGAGCAACACCATGAACAACAAAAAGCATGTGTTTGCTGAAGATAGTTTTTTTATATCCCGTCGCAAATTTATGGCCATCGGTGCGGCTTTTATCGCAGTAATGGCGATTCCAGTAGGCTGGTTTGCAAGCAAAGTGGCCAAGCGAAATGACTATATAAAAGCACGTAGTGCAGGTTTATATAAAGATGATGCGATTGCTAAGTTACGTGTGAGTCATGCTAACCCAGCGGTTGAAAAGTACTACAAAGAGTTTGGCGGTCAGCCACTAGGACATATGTCCCACGACCTGCTGCACACTCACTTTGTTGACCGTACCAAGCTGAACTCTTAATGGAGATGAGATAATGCATCATAACTCGCATGACATGAGACCTATTCAGAAACACCCTCTTAATGTAAGAGTGTTTCATTATATTTTATTACTGAGCTTTTTACCGTTAGCAGCTACTGGATTACTATTGTTTTTCAAGCCACTATCGCAAGAAGGTATGCAATTAACCTATGACATCCACATTATTGCTGGTGTTGTATTGAGTCTAGATGCACTCGCATTTACTGTGATAGCTTTCGATCGAGTGGTGTTATTTATCGCTCGAGTATTTAGCTTGTCAGAACGCGATGTGAAATGGTTTATGGTATTAGGTGGCTACCCACAGAAGTTTTTGTTGGGTAAGAAAGTTCCTGTACCACCAATGAACAAATACAATTCAGGTCAGAAGTTATTTGGCGCCTGTGTGTTAATCGGCGGCACCCTGTTAATACTATCAGGTTTAGTCTTATGGTTGGTGCCACATGTGGCTCCGCGTGATCTAGTATGGCTATTAGGACAAATCCATTTAGTTGCAGGTCTTATTCTAACGGCATTCTTACCAGTACACTTATTCTTGGCTGTCTATCGATTTGATGATTTCAAGGCGATGATGGTTCACGGTAACGTGCCTTATCACGATGCTGCAGAATACACACCATTGTGGGTTGAACAGGAAATCGTTCCCGTTACCGCGAATCAACAGCGCAACAAATAAGTTGATCTTCCCCACCTTCTAACGACAAAGCAGTAGTTACCTTTAGGTAGCTGCTGCTTTTGATTGCTATACAAATAGAGTTTTACCGGTTATGACTACAAATGAACACCCGCATTCAATCTCCATTTCTCACTACGATGCTAATAAGAGTTTTATTGATGAACAAGCTATTTGGGCTGCGATAAATAACGCCGCGAGTCCCTCTGCAGAGCAAGTGCGTCAGGTTCTAGCTAAAGCTCGTCAATGCCAAGGCCTGAGCATTGAAGAGACAGCTTTGTTATTACAAAACCAGCATGAACAATTAGATGAGGAATTGTTTGCCGTCGCTCGAGAGGTAAAAAATACCATTTACGGTAACCGCATCGTTCTGTTTGCTCCACTATATGTATCCAATCATTGTGCCAATAGCTGCAGCTATTGTGGCTTTAATGCAGATAACCATGCACTTAAGCGCAAGACGTTAAATCAAGAAGAAATTAGAAAAGAAGTGACCATTTTAGAAGGGATGGGACACAAACGGATTTTAGCCGTATATGGCGAACACCCACGTAACAATGTCAATGCCATTGTTGATAGCATTCAAACCATGTATAGCGTTAAAGATGGCAAAGGGGGAGAGATCCGCCGCATTAACGTGAACTGTGCGCCGATGAGCACCGCTGATTTCAAAGTGCTTAAAACCGCGGCGATAGGAACTTACCAGTGTTTTCAGGAAACATATCACCAACCCACCTATGAAAGTGTGCATTTAAAAGGTAAGAAAAAAGACTATCTATACCGTTTATATGCGATGCACCGAGCAATGGAAGCCGGTATTGATGATGTTGGGATCGGCGCCCTATTTGGGTTATATGACCACCGATTTGAGTTATTAGCCATGTTGACTCATGTGGCGCAGCTAGAAACCGTTTGCGGAATTGGACCACATACGATTTCGTTCCCACGAATTGAACCTGCACATGGCTCCGCGCTAAGTGAAAAGCCTCCCTATGAAGTGGACGACGCCTGCTTTAAACGCATCGTGGCCATTACTCGCCTAGCAGTCCCTTACACAGGGCTAATTATGAGTACCCGTGAAAGCGCTGGCTTACGTAAAGAGTTATTAGAACTCGGTGTATCGCAGATCAGTGCAGGCAGCCGCACATCTCCAGGTGGTTATCAAGACAGCGAGCAAGATCAACATGATGCTGAGCAATTTAGTCTTGGAGATCATCGTGCGATGGATGACATTATTTATGAGTTAGTGACAGAGTCGAATGCCATCCCATCATTCTGTACGGGCTGCTACCGTAAGGGCCGTACTGGCGATCACTTTATAGGCTTAGCGAAACAACAATTTATCGGGAAGTTCTGCCAACCTAACGCATTAATCACCTTTAAAGAGTATTTAAATGATTACGCAGGGCCCAAAACCCGTGCAGCAGGTACCGCTCTGATTGAACGAGAACTCGCAGCGATGAGTCCAGCTAGAGAACGTAACGTACGTACCTGTTTGGCGAAAACCGAAGCTGGCGAACGAGATATCTACCTTTAATCTGGCATCAAAATTATTTCACTATAGATAAGGTACCCGATGTGCATTAATGCCATACGTCCATCAGCTGGTCTTGATAAGAAATCATTATTAACAGCAATGGAAAGCGCGACATCGATGGTTCTACATGCTGCGATTTATACTAATTTTGCCCACTCTGAAGTGGGCAATCTTATTCGCAGAAAATTGCTTGATGGTAGTTTACATCGACTCGATATTATCGAGTTACAACCCGATCTGTATTGGCGCGATGAATTTGTAGCAATTTTACGCCCTAATATGACAAAAGATGAAGTGATCCTCATGTTCGCCGAATCTAAGCGTTGGAGTGAAGCCCTTAGCTTTGACTTCCCAAAACAAGTCAATCAAGTGCTCACTCAGGCGCTGCCTCTACAGCCCATTATGCTCATTGGTGACTGTCTATTTGTCGGCCAGTATGCCCATAGTCGTTTAGTTTCAGCGCAAGGGCTTTGGTTACAGATTGAGTGCTCATTAATGGGGCTGCAACCTGGAGAGCTGCAATCTTGGTATCAACAAGGATTACCTGCAGAAGTCTCTGGTGACTGGCAACAGGTAATAAGTCGTTATGTGGATGAATGCCGCCAAGCTGCCCAATTTAGCTCAGCTACTACTCCCTCAACGTCCAAATATTAAAGAAGACATTAATGATGCCTGCTAGCAAATCACAGTCCCCTATGCATTTTTGTGAACAACAGATCATTGAATTACTCAATGGCAACCAAGATGAATGGTTGTTTGCTAACGCTCAAGCGGTTACCCAACAGGTATTTGATAATCAGGTTTTTATCCGCGGTATAGTCGAGTTCTCCAATCATTGTCGTCATAACTGCCATTATTGCGGGCTGCGCAGTAGTAACCGCCAAGTTGAACGTTATCGATTAAGCGTCGATGAAATCCTCGATGCTGTCGATGACATTGCGCAATTTGGCATAGGAACAGTTGTTCTGCAATCAGGTGATGATTGGCAATATCGCGCAGAGACAATCGCGGAACTTATTCGCACCATCAAAGAACGCCACAATTTAGCAATTACATTATCGCTAGGTGACCGTAAGCACCAAGAGCTTAAACTTTGGCGCGAGGCGGGGGCAGATCGTTATTTGCTAAAAATGGAAACCTTTAACGAGCAACTATTTAATCAATGTAGGCCTAATGCCAACTTTGACGAGCGATTAGCACGCTTATCTTACATTCAATCTCTCGGTTATCAAACTGGCTCGGGAGTCATAACAGACTTACCAGGAATGACCGATAAAATTCTTGCCACAGATATATTGAGGCTTTCTGGCTTGGAGCTCGATATGTTGGCATGCGGCCCATTTGTCGCACACGCTCAAACCCCTTTTGCACAAAGTCCAAATGGCGAGGTACTCAAAAGCCATCGGGTTAGTGCGATCTTGCGGCTAATGAATCCAGGTGCAAACATCCCGGCAACGAGTTCATTGGAAGTCATTGAACTAGGTGCGCGAGAACTTGGACTTATGCGTGGCTGTAACGTTGTTATGCCCTCATTTACGCCCTCACAAGTCTATGCCAGTTATAACATTTATCCAGGTAAAAATAGCGCTACCAGTGATATTCAGCAAAGAGTAGCGGCCATATTTCAACAAATACAACACCATGGCTTACAACCTAACGGTAGCCGTGGTGACTCAAGAAGGTATTAATATGTGTCAAGGTGTTAACCCCGAAACCAGCCAAGGTCAAATAGCCCCCAGAGGGATGCGCTATCAAATTGCAATATTAGGGAGGCGCAACGCTGGTAAATCATCATTACTGAATATGATAGTAGGCCAACACGTTGCCATTGTTTCTGATATAAAAGGCACAACCACCGACGCAGTCGCTAAGCCATACGAGCTATTACCGTTAGGGCCGGTCACTTTTTTCGATACTGCAGGTATTGATGATAATGGAGCACTTGGTGAGCAAAGAGTAAAAGCAACGCGACATGTACTTTACCGCGCCGATATGGCGCTATTAGTTGCTGATGATCAGGGCCTAACCGAGCATGAGTTTGCGCTGATTGAAGAAATGACAGCATTAAAACTCCCATTCTTAATCGTATTTAACAAAGTGGATATTTGCATGCCAACGGCTGAAGATATCGGCTTTTGTCGACAAAGAAAGCTGCCTTTTATTGCGGTATCTGCAGCGAAAGGGCTGGGAGATAAAGAAGTTAAAAGACTAATTTCCGAGCTCGTACCAGCAAATCTTAAAGAGCAGCCTCCTCTTGCAGGCGATCTCTACAATGAAGGTGCACATATCTTATGTGTAGTCCCCATTGATACAGCGGCTCCGAAAGGGCGACTAATCCTGCCTCAGGTTCAAGTACTGAGAGAGGCATTAGATAATAATTGCATTGCGACCGTAGTTAAAGAATCTCAGCTTGCACAGGTTCTAACTCAATTTAGTTCCCCGCCAGCACTGGTGATCTCCGATGCTCAAGTGATCAAACAGGTCGATAGTATCGTGCCAGCCACTATTCCATTAACCACATTTTCAACTTTATTTGCGCGTTTTAAAGGCGAGTTACCACCAATGGTTGCCGGTGCCAATAGCTTAGATAAGTTGCAAGATGGTTGTAAGATTTTAATCTGTGAAGCATGTAGTCATCATGCCCAAGATGATGATATTGGTCGAGTAAAGTTGCCAAATTGGATCCGTAGCTATAGCGGGAAAAACATTACTTTTGACGTGATAAGTGGTCATGATTTCCCTGACAACCTAGAAGAGTATGCGCTAGTGGTTCATTGTGGTGCATGCATGTTCAATCGTACCGAAATGCTAAGACGGATCCGTGAATGCGAACGTAGAAACGTGCCAATCACCAACTATGGCGTCGCAATTTCAAAACTTCAGGGAGTGTTACCACGGATCATTCAACCGTTAATAAGTGAAGCCAAATAAATCAACAACGGCATCGAATAGAAGTCACAGTCAACACAGTCATTTACTTTCACATGGATGTGAACAGATCCAACAAACACAGACTAATTCCAGATAGGCTCACACTAGAGAGTAAGCAGCAAAACGTCACAATCCATGATTTATGGCGAACCATTGCCAGTTGGATCGTCATGCGCGGCGGCAGCTTTGTATATCGTGATGGTAACTACCTACTTCTGTAGGTGGTTACCATCAATTAGGCTTTGCCTGAAATTAAACGAATGAAAGTTATGGATTAGGCTATGTTTAATGGCTTATTAGCACGCCGAGGGTTCCTTCCATGGAGGCTCGCTTATCGCATCCCTGCGATACACGGCTTATAAGCTCATTTAAACATATCCACATTAGATTCAGTGCTAAAGTTAAGCTTTGCTTGAAGTGCTGTGTAAGCTTCTAAATCAGTGCCTCAAATGTTCCCTACATTTATAGGCATTTCCGCCAATCCATGACGGTCAGTGATTTAGCCCATGCTTTAAGAAAGGCCTATAGGGACATTTTTACTAAAACAGGATAGGAAAGCTCCCTCCTAGGGAGTCTGTTTTGTAACATATGGGCAAAGCCATCTCGGGTAGTGGAGTAGGGCTGAGCCTAGGTCTAAATAAGAGTCAGCAATAGCCTGTATCATCGCCAGTATCTATGCTCACTTAGATGTTGAACCTTCTTGTACAAAGGGAGTTGGGCAGAGCTTGGGATTACTACGGCAGAACTAATGGGCTTGAATGTGATGGAGTCGAAAGTGGATAAGCTACTGATATTTAATGAATGTTAGTGTAAAGAATAGAGATGCAACAGCTCTCAGAGGAGGAAAGAAGAGATCTGTTTGATATTGTTGCGAGTAACCCCAAATTTCATAAATATTTAAGTTAGCTGTAAACTAAAACTATAAGTTATTGACTGGTTCTTTTAGATTACATAGCTATAAGTTTATGATATAAAGAGATAAATTATTATCGTTTTAGACTTATCTCGGTTCTTATTATGGTGGAAGTGTACTGTGTTGATGCCGCTCATGGTGATTGTATTTTGGTTGTTTCTAATGGTGTTAGAATTCTGATTGATTCTGGGCCTAAAGAATTAAAGATACGACGACAAGTAAAAGGTACATTAGGGAAATTACTTCCAGACAAAACCGTCGATTTAGCCATAGTTACTCATAATGATGATGATCATATAGGTGGGTTTAAAACACTAATATCTGAGAATACGATAATTGTTAAAAAAATATTATTCAATAGTGTTGTTAGTTTAAATAAAATTCTCGGAAAAAAAACAACTAAAATTTCATATAGGCAAGATAAAGAATTAAGTGGTTTTGTAAAAACCACAGATATTGAGCTTATTTCAAAACATTATGATCCAAAAGTGGATTCAAATATAACTGTTGGTGAACTAACCGTTAGAATTATTTCTCCTAATTACAACGCACTGTTAGATTTAGGGAAGTGGAAAGAAAAAGAAGAAGCTAAGTTAAGTAGACATAAAATTTCAGGGAAAGAAAAAAATGAGTTATCGATAATGGAATATTTAAAAACTTTTAATACTTATAGATTTGAAAGTGACATGTCACCTACTAATCGTTCCAGTTTGGCTGTAATTATTGAAGGGGATGGTTTCAAAGGGTTATTCCTAGGAGATTCTCACTCAAAGGATATTGAGGAGTACTTTTCAACACGTGAACCTGATGAATGTTTATTTGATGTCGTAAAAATATCACACCATGGAAGTCGTAAAAATACTAGCAATGAACTACTTAAGACGGTTATCAGTAAGGAGTTTATTATTTGTGCTGATAAGTCCAGTCGACATGCACACCCCGACTCCTTGATGATGGCACGATTAATAGGAATCAAAAAGTCACCAGTAATTCATTTTAGTACCGATTCAGATAAACTGAGAATGATGTTATCTGAGATCACTGATGAGGCTACTTTTACTTTTCCATCTGAAGGTGTGAATAGGATTGTTTATGTCTAAAGTTAATGCTGTTAAAGTCATTAAACATGATCCTGATGGCGATATGTTTGGAAGTGGTTTGTTTTTTAAGGCTTGCTGTAACTCTCAATCTTTCGTATTGACCTCGAAACATTCAATTTGTCAATACACGGATGATTGTGAAAGTTTTACTGAATCAAATTTAAATGAATGTAGAACGTGTATTAAGGAGCAGGATTTAGCTGGTTTAGAATTGAAGCAAGATGATAGAGTATTAACACCTAACGACTTGTTTATATCAAAAAATCAAGATATTGCTGTAGTGTCAGTGTTTGAAATTTCTCAAGTAGAATTAGATATACGAAATATAGAGCAAGATGTTGAATATTCATTTTATGGATTTAAAAAAGATTCAACTCGAGCTGGTCGAATTTTAGTTGGGCAGCCCGTAGAGTATGACCTATATGCACATTTCAACATTACATCAAATGCAGTTACAGAATTAGTTGAGAAAAGTGAAAGTTTTTATGGTCTTTCAGGTTCGGTAATTTTTAGAGGCGAAGGCAAGTCAATAATTGAAGTTTATGCTGTAGTTACTGATAACGAAGAAAATAATGATGTTGGTTGTGAACTTTTAGCTGGCAATTTTTTGGATGATGTAAACTCTCATTTTAAATGTGAAGTATTTTCAGTTAAATCAAAATGTCAGTTATCACCTAATAGCTTTAGTGATATAAAAAAATTATTCAACAGCATACATGTTGAAAAGTTAAGTGATAGCTGTAATGTTGAAGCTTTAATTCCAAAAGATTTGGGGTATCCATTTTTTAATTTCAAATCAATAGTTGAAGAGTTATCTGAAAGTTTTGTTGAAGTCTTAGGAACTAACTCTACTAATGAAGCTAAAAGGGCTATTTCAGCTGTAAATGTCCTACTTCAAAAAAGAGAATACGAACCTGCAAAAAAATTATTGACTAGCAGAATAATGGAGTCATATTTATCTGCTCCACATGTTTTCTCTTCTACCATTGATTGTGATAGATATTATAATTTACATTTAAGAGCAAATGCTGGTACTGCAGAGTATATATACTCTGACTTTCATGGAAGTGGTGATCTTAAGAGTAATATTTTATACGCTGTGGAAAATATGTTTGGGTCTATAAATGACTTTTCATATAGTTTATTGGAAAGTAATTCATTAATAAGGTTGTCTTCTAATAAAGATTATGAATTGTTTTTTGAAATGATATTTTCAGAAGATACTTGTAAAGTAAAGTCCATAGCAATACTTTGTACATTCCCATTAACCGAGTTAGATCAATCTTTAACTTCTTCAAGGGATTTAGTTACAGAAAAAATAATTGAGATAATTAAAGAGTTAAAAGAGGACTTAATAAATAGAACTAAGTATGGTGTTAATCTATATTTGTTTGTTTTACCAGTTAATTCCAGACAAGAAATTGCAAATTTATTGGAGGCGGAAGTTGCAAAAATCTGATGATGCAATAATTTATTTGTGTAACAAAATCATAAGTAGCGTTGAGTTTGAAAATGTTTTTGATAAACTTTTTAATCTTGTAACTCTAAATTTTTTTTCTGTTAATGATACTAATAATATTCTTATATCTGAATATAAGAAACTTCTTAAGTATAGTGATTTTCTTTCTAACTCCACAGTCGAATCACATAGAACTCTGGCTCTACAAATTATAACCTTACTGTACAAACTTTATTTCAATGATGAAGGTTACCAAGTCCATCTAAAATCAATATTTTCTAAGTTTGGATTGTTTGGAGCTGAAGAGTCTTTCGTTAAAGAAGAACTTAGTTTACCAGATTCATTAGAATACGAACGAAATCTAAAAAGATTGGTTCAAAGTATCAATGCAGGTCAAGATATTTTTACTGACTCCCAGTATAAAATTCATGGAGGAATGAGTAAAAATAATGTTTTCAGTTTTTCAGGACCTACATCTCTTGGTAAATCTTTTTTGTTAAAACATTCAGCTATTAAAATGCTGAATAATAACAATATAATTGTTTTTATCCTTCCTACTAAAGCTCTTCTGGAAGAGTACCACAATGACTTGAGGAAGATGCTTTCTATTGAGGGTGTTATGGATGTTAATGTTGCAAAGTCAGTTTCATCCGTAAAAAAAGGGGTTAAGAATATTCTAATATTTACTCAAGAAAGATTGAATAGTTTCTTGTTTGATGATGATTTTAACTCAGTAAATATAGATGTTTTAATTGTAGATGAAGCTCATAAATTGTCTGAATTCAACCCTAGGAGTATTACTTTATATAAAGTAATACGTCGTTCTATAGATAAGTTTTCAAATTTGAAGTTGTACTTCTCTAGCCCTGTAATTCATAACCCTGAAATATTCCTTAAAACATTCAATATTGACAGTGACAATAAATTCATTACTGTCAAGGAAAGTCCTGTTACACAGAGTCTTTATGTTTATGACTTACAAGAAAATATAGTATCCTCTTATAACCCTAGGAGTAAGGTTTTTGATAAACTAAAAGTAGTAGAAAATATTACAAGTAGTTACAGTCTTATTTCTTATCTTGGAAATAGATCTAAATCTAATTTGATTTTTTCATCCAGCAAAACAGATGCCATTCTTAAAGCCTCGGAGTTTTTGAACTTTGTAAAAAGAGAAGGGCTGTTGTGGGATGTAGATAAAGAACTTTCTATTGAAGCAGATATTGTTAAGGGGTTGATTCATGATGATTATAACTTGTCTGAATTAATGAGGCATGGAATAGCGTATCATCATGGAACGCTACCTAACTTTATAAGAAAAAGAGTAGAGGAATTGTATTCCAATAAAAGATTGAAATACATATTCTGTACTTCAACACTTCTTGAAGGTGTTAATTTGCCAACGGAAAATATTTTTATTTTCCCTATGAAAAACAAAAAAAGTACTTTGTCAGTTGAATCAAAGCTTAGTTTTTGGAACTTGGCAGGGAGAGCAGGACGTTACAAAAATGAACTGAATGGAAATATTATCTGTCTTGGCAATCGAAATGACTGGGAAATTATGGGGGAGCTGGTTAGTAATGATAGAGAGGTAAGTATAAATAATCCATTGGATGAGACATTTTCTAAACATCGAAAGATTCGCAATATTCTTAATGATAAAACATTGGACCCGCACGCAGTTATAAAAGATGTCACATCAATAGTTCTTGCTGATGTTATGGGTTTTAAGAGGCATGGGGCAATGTCTAGTGTTCTTTTAAGTATTCCTGAAAAGTTTAGAGATAACGTAATTGAAGAGGGGTGGCAGTATATCTGTCGACACGGAATTCGAGATATTAATCATTTGGCATACTCTTCTAATCATCGAATTAGTACTGAGCAACATTACAAGGCTTGGGTTTATGCTAAAGATAAAGGGTATAAGTTGAAATCTTTATCCAGAGACTCAGTGAAAGATTTTATCAATGTTTTGGATGAGGTCTACGGAATAAGAAAAACTAAAGCATCTTTATCTCAGCTAATAAATGTAACATACTCTTGGTTGTACGGTGATTCTTTGAGGAAAATAATCAGTGATTCAATAAAATATTCAAAATCTGTCAAGGATGCTAGTTATCAATACGTTACATTTGAACCGTGTAATAAAGAACATGTTAACTTTAAAATAATGGAGGTTATATCCACAATTGAAAATGAAGTTACTTTTAAACTTGAAATGTATTGTGCTCATTATTTTCAGGTGTTATTAGGGGTATATGGTGAACATGAATCTGGAATCAACTTATCGCCTTTTTTAGAGTATGGGACAATGGACGTTAAAACTATCGCACTTCAAGATTATGGATTTTCCAGAGCAGCGGCTCTTGAGATTGAAAAACAATATTCAAAATGTGTTCGATATGATGAAAATGGTCAGATTTCTCAGTTAAATAAGCAAATGTTGCTTACTATGGCTGGAGCTAATAGCGTTGTCGCGAAAGAGGTCATGTGGATTGTATAGAGATTCAACTTTATATAATTTCTAGTACAGTTATTGACAGAACTCCAAGTTAACGGCTTTTGGCTTTTTGCTAATGAGATAGACCATTCATGTACGCGAGTGATGATTTCTATGCCTAAGCAGACAAGCCCTTTAAGCTGTGTCGTTCTTTATATGCGCTTTTTAACTCTATGCATGCACTTGCTCGCTTCATATTACAGTCGCTGTCTCGCTCGGTCTTCCATGTTTTTTCAGGCTGGTTACTTGTCTTTATCGTTGGATGAGTTTCGGCAATGCCTACACTATCGTCTTACCGTGTGACGGTAGTAATTAAAGCCACTTATACTTATGCCCTGTAGCGATAAGGTTCTGTTTGAGCCTACCTTTAATCGCTTTGCTTGCTCTGAAATAAACGGATTTGATATCGTTTTCGTAAGCTGCCTGACTAAAGCCTCGTTCTTTTGCTTTGTCATACCAATCATGACCGAGAGTGAACTCACCGGTTGATAAGTAAATAGCGCCGAGTAGGGTACATGGTCTGAAATTCAATGGGGTGACCTTATGCGCTTCATGGCCAAGATCTATTCCTCGTTCAAAACTTTGTAAATCTCGACAAACACCGCCGTAGGTTGTTAGCAATGCAGACTTAAGCTTTGTATCATTGTTAGCAAATTTTAACGGGTAGAGGGCATCGAGTGCTTTTTTGATTTTTCTGACCTCCTCAGCTTTCCTATAAGCCGCACTGGCATTAACCAGTTCCCACGGTAAGTGTTTTTGCTTCCAGTTTTGGTAATGTTGGTGGGCTAATTGGATATGGTATTTTCTCTGAATCATCTCATTGGCGAAACCGACGTCATCGAGCCATTTTAATTCGTCTGCGCTGATTGGTTTTTTACGCAATTGAGAAAGCAATTTATCTACTCGTGAGTTTTTCTTGATCCCTTGGATTTCGAAATCTTCATAATTTACATGGCATGACTCATACGCCAGCCTTTGGGCTTTAAGCTGCTCCTGTAATGCCTGATTTTTAGCTTGGATCTCTCGTTGTAATTCTGCTTGCTGCTCAATATAAGCTTGTTGCTTGAGGGCTTCGATAGCATCAAGTTTGGCTTGGTACTGTGAGAATACTAATTCAACCACGGGTTTATTGGAGCTTGCTGCTAACTCTAGCCCTGTTTGATTGAGCCTTTTTTTGGCTGAAATTTTAAATTGGAGTCCATCAAAAATAATACTCTTGAGTTTATCGAGCGTATTTTCCTTAGCATCAATAACTTTATAGAGTTCATGTGCATCAGCGCCAATAGCTAAAGACAAGATTTCTATATCAATCGCTGACACATCTATGTCTTGTTTGGTGATCCACTGCAGCAGCAAGTCGACAAAAGTGCTGTGCAGTGGATACAGCGAAGCTGGAAACAGCAGTTTGGCTTGGGTGATGTATTTTTCATTCATAGGTCAATTTCACCAGCATTTTAAGAGGCTTTAATATGGGCTCTATGCTTTGTTATATCAGTTTTAAGTGTTTGCTAGTTTTGATTTTCATCAATGAATTGACGTACGAAGTGTTGACCGATTTTTGACTGCTCATGTGATATGACCTCCTTGTTATCTCATATAGAGAAACTATTAGAAATGGCGTGGAAAGTCTATGGCGGAGGATAATGGACTAAAACGAGCAATATTCGGCTAATGCTGACAGAAGGTGCAAACAGAAGGCATTAGTAAAAGCTAAAAAGGATGTTTCTGTAATCGCACTGAGGCGGCACAGGAATGTATTAGAACTATAGCTTATTGAATTGCATATACAAAGGAGTGTATATGGTCTCCCCACAGGGACTCGAACCCCGATCGATCGCTTAGGAGGCGACTGCTCTATCCTGTTGAGCTATAGGGAGACGCTAGTGATTATACTGGTTTTACTCTAGATGAAAAGGGGAGATGAAAAGTCTTTAAATTTAGTTGCTTAATAAATGTTCTGTTGGTGGGTGTTTTGCAGGCTAATCCCATTAATTTCGATTAACCTGCACTTTTAGCTCTTTTTTTAGCTCGCAACTATAACTCTCAACTATAGCCCGCAACTATAGCCCGCAACTATAAGCCTTCAATTTTAGCCTTCAGTTTGAGATTGCTGTTCGTTATAGAGGCAAGCAAGCCCAACTTATAGCTTTATGGCTAAGTCGTTGATTTGGATATTCAGTGATGCTGCCATACCATCGAGTACAGCAGTCGCACTCTCCTCGGTCACTTGGTCTATGGTGATAGTCGCTTTGCTTTTGCCTGCAACCGCGCGCATATTATCGAGTCTATCGGGCATATTTTGTTGTAATACCAGCTGTAATTTGTCGCCGACTCGAATGCCGTGGCGTCTACCGAGATTGAGGATAATCCTATCGGTTTGTCTAGAGACCACCTGACCGAGTAGTGGCCGGCAATTTAGGCTGCTGTCGATATCTCGACTCACTTCGGCCAACACTTGGTCAATTGCCTGACCGTATTCAGATCCCCAAAAGTTCTCGCTATTTGAGTTGACGGTTTGCTGGCGCAAAAACTCCCACTCGGCGGCTTGGCTGTACTGCTGGCTCCAGATTTTTTCGCCGCTAATGCCGTGAAATAGCGATACGCGAATTTGAAAGTTACGCATCGGATCATTGTCCCATAACCCTAAAGTACTGGTGAAATCTTCAGTGGATATGTCGATGATCTCTGGCAGTAGAATATATTGACTGTCGGTGATCTCGCTTAGCCAGCTGGGTAAGCGATAGCCGCGAATATCCACTAAGGATTGATCTATGTCTAAACGCTCATTGGCATGAGTCTGTGGAAAGCTATTACTAGCGTGCTGCTCTAACATGAGCGCTAACCGTTCTGAAAGGTTCTGCTCGAATAGTCCGATATTGCCGACCCTAAGCTGGGTTCTGTCTTTGATTAATGCCTGAGGGATTAAAATTGCTGCTTTAAGCGGGTTTCCCTGGCAAGTGTCATCGAGTGGTTCAACAATGTCGATGCGAACATTAACGGTGATCTCATTATTCTCAATACGTTCGCTGATAAGCTCAATATTCTGGCTCTGTGCTTGGTGCTCTAACATGAAAGAGTCATTGATAAGCTGGCCATTACTGACGGTTTGCTGGCTACTAAAGCGTGCGCCAGATTGCAATGTTGCATAGCTAACGGCTTGATGTATGGCATCTTCTCTGGCTTGGGTGACATTGTTATCGGTAATCATTGCTTGGCCACTTGCGGTGATCCACTTGGCTTGTACAGGCAATGCCAATATTGATGACATTAGGCATACGAGTGCGGTTATTGAATATTGCGCTGGTTTCATCTTACCTTTCCAGTAGTCGAGAAATTGATGACATATTTTTTACATAGTATTTTTAAAAGGCTTTTTGCATCGTTTTTGCATTGATTTTTGTATAGGCATTTTGCATCGTTTTGCAAAGTACTTTGAATAGCTTTTACGTCGGATAACTGACGCACTGACATCTCTAGCTTTCTATTAAGCAATTACCGTGCCTGTATAAAGAGCTTAGATACTCTCCTTTGAGGAAATACAGCTTGATACAGCGCGGTGGGGGAGATTATGTACACTTCCTTGGAGTTAGGCCCATCTATAACAAGCTGCAGCCTTGGGATATCTCGGCGAATTGCGAGTCGAAAAGCGATAAAGTTATCGACGGCATTGCCGATAAGAATGAAATAGCATTAATTTGTACCAATAAGGTACAGGATCATTGCTGTAACTCACAGTAGTGATTAACGCCTGATAGGAAATCAAACAATGTACAAGCCAATCATTTTTCTATCTTTATTATTCACCCTCGGTTGTGCAAGCACGGAAGGGGATAGTCATACAGATCAGCAGATGACTAACGGCAATGGTTTGCCGCATACTGCTGCGATAAATCATTTGTCACAACAGATGGTAAACGAGTTAGTACGACAGAACGACAGTTTGCGCCCAGATCAGCCGTTGCTGGTTTCTACGCCTGTGTTGTTATCAGATATGACATCGACTAATGCTCTTGGCCTGCAATATCAACAAGGCTTGATAGCGGCGCTACATGATCATCAATTTAATCTAATCGATATCAACGTCAGTGACGCGCTTAAGGTCACGCCTACTGGAGAGTTTATTTTGACTCGTGATTGGCAGCAGCTAGCCGCTGATCTAGCTGTTGAGCATGTGGTGGTTTCTACCATGAGTTTATCGACTCAAGGTGTGGCGTTAAACAGCCGCATCGTTAATGTTACCAATAATCGAGTGGTTTCTGCGGCGCAAAGTTTTGTTAATGCCAGTGCCATGCCTAATTACATTGGGCTGTCAGAAAAGGTCGTCTCAGAGCATGGGCTACTGTACCGGAACGCCCAAGGCGGACAGCGCTCAGTAACAATCGTGGGGGATAAATAGATGAAAGCCATTATTTTATTTGCAGCGTTAAGCCTTTGTGCTTGCTCCGTGCAAGACAGGTATGTGCAGTATGAAACTGAGGCGCCAACATCTTTTCCTAAATTGACCGCTATCGGTTATGCACCGCTGGACACTCAGCCTGCAGCCGAACATTCTCAGCGGGTTTTGATGGCTATGCAGGCCTCGAAAATAGCGGCTTATCGAGAGCTTGCCGAGCAAGTTTATGGTCAGCAGTTGAGTGCTAGCAGCCAGGTCAGGGAGTGGATGTTATCGGGCGATGAAATTCAAGCATCGGTATCAGGAGTGATCCGCGGGGCTAAAGTGTTAAAGAGTTACCCTGCGGGTGAGCACTATGTGACAGAACTCGAGCTGGATTTTGAGCAAGTGTGGGCGCTGTATCAGCAACAACACCGCTCACAGCGAGTCAAAGAGATTACGTATTTTTAAGGTTAAGAAGGTTCTAGGACGTTCGCAGGCTTACTTCGAGGACGCTTCGCTTCGAGATCCTAGGAAAAGCACAAGCAAAGGCTGAGACGGACGCTTCGCTTACGGAAGACGGAACGCTCGCAGGCTCACTCACAGAGCGCTTCGCTGACGGTTAAAGCTAAGAAGTTACTAGGACGTTCGCAGGCTTACTTTTAGATTCTAGGACGGACTTCGTCCTTCTAGGTTCTAGGAAAAGCAGAAGCTGAGACGAACGCTTCGCTCACGGAAGACGGAGCGCTCGCAGACTCACTCAACGAGCGCTGGGCTGACGGTACAAGCTAACAAGAATCTAGGGTACTTCGCTTCGAGGTGCCAGAAAAAGCACAAGCTGAGACGAACGCTTTGCTCACGGAAGACGGAACGCTCGCAGACACACTCAACGAGCGCTGCGCTGACGGTTAAAGGCTGGAAGAGCTGAGACAATTAAGGGCCGGACAAGCTGAGACGGGTTAGAAGCAGGGAAAGCCGAGAAAGCGAAGAAGAACCTAGGGCGCAATCCTTCTAGGATGGCATTTATGCCGTTGTTTTTGAGACTTTCTTTTCCGTAAGCGAAGCGTTCCGTAGTGGCGAAGTCACGTGTCGTAAGGCCGCAGGCCGTTCGTCTTGGCTTTAACCTAGAACCTAGAACCTAGAACCTAGAACCTAGGGCCTTCTTTTACGCTTTTAAATTATTTCCAAGCGTTGAAATACTGGAGGTTTTGCCTTTACCATCATAAGTCAGGCTAGACGCGTTACGGCTGACCTGTAACGCTTGTGAAAATCGATTTAAGCTGGCTAAACTCAATTCAATTAACGATTCATTTTCTGCATTTCGCTGTTGGCACTCGGCCAATAATGCCTTTGCGTGACTCACTTGCTGAGACAACTCTGGGTCTGTATTTAACAAGGCAAGATCGGGCTGCTGCGCAATTATCTCATCATTTTGCTTCAGGCTTGCCAATAGGTTTGCCTTAGTGCTGGCTAACGACAACAAAACATCGGCTTGCTGTGCATGCAAGGCTTGTTTTTCCTGGCTAATAACCGAATTTAGCTCAGTCAACACTTGGTGTTGTGAGCTAAGGAGTTGAGATAAATTTGTCATAATGGCCTTGTTAATTTTCGCTCTATTGAGTTCGCAGCTTTTGACCCGTTATGGCTTATAGCGAGTAGATACAGCTTAACTTAAGTCTTTAAGCTCATTTTCAAAGTTTGCGATGTTAGTGGCAAGCTTCTCAGGATCGATTTTATAACGCCCTTCAGCAATTGCTGCTTTAATTTCGTCGACTTTCTTTTGGTCTATTTCAGGCATGTCGGCCATCTTAGTTTGTACGTTTTGAATCTGTTGAGCCTGTGCGGTAATCGAAACAGAATCACTTTTCTGAATCGTTGGCGCAGGAGTTGCGGGTGTTTGAACCGCTGCATTTTTTGCATTAGAACCCGTACCGATACGTGTATTGGTATGAGGGTTTATTTGTTTAATATCAATAGCCATTTTGAGATCCAACAGTTAATAAAGAGAGTTTCTTACCCATACTATCGGCAGTATCACTCGCTACTTTAGGATTTTTTATATTTTTACATTCTTACATTCTTACATTCTTACATTCTTACATTCTTACATTCTTACATTCTTACATTCTTACATTCTTACTTCGACTTGGCCAACGCCAGTGACGCGTGCATCGAGGTTTTTATGCGAGTGGCTGTTCTTTATGCGAACTTTATCGCCAACATTAGCATCATGCAGTGCTTCACCAACGGTTTTAATTTCAAAGTTTTCAGAACGAGCATATATCGACACGCTATCACCTTTACAAACAATACAGAGTTGGTTGGCAAAAATCGGTTGCCCAGGTGCGACGCGTCGCTTTAGCCGCGCTCCCACCACTTCAGAGATCTCTTCAAATTGATGCCCCCGTAATGTGGTTTGTTCAATGTATTCGAGTTCAATATCACCTCTAGAGAGAAGGTCACCTGGGCCCATGGTCGATTTTGCGACCACAACGGGGTACAGAATATCGACTCTTACGGATACAAACATCTGCCATGGATAACTTAAGTCAGGACTATTACAACTGATTTTTACGGTATTGTTTCGGCGGATCGCGCGGTCACTGGCAATCTCAGCGGTTATGGGTAAGTAACAATTGGGCAGGTTGACACGGGTATCTAGACTCTGGGGTGTGATATTAATCCTTGCTTTTGCAGGGGCCTCAATTTTTTCTTCAACTGCCGCTATAGCTAATCGAGAGATGGTCGATACAGAAGGAATACTGGCAGCTGTAGTGGCGTATGCTAAAGTTGGTAGCAAAAGTATTAATAAAAATGAGCCAAAATAGATTTTCATAATGAATGCAGTGGCTTGATTCGCTAAAATGCGACTATATTGTGTTATGTGCTGAACTGCAGTCATCTTTATCCTTTTGGATTAGTTGGCGTCATTAGTTTGACTGAAAAAAGCCATGCTCGCTTGGATAGCTTCAAATAAGCAAGTAATGTGCCTAAAAGTGTTGGTTGTGTGAAATAATGCGGATGTGGCCAGATTATAACGAGTATTTGCATCACTGATTTACACACATTAATTAAATTGAAATAGATATCGCCTACCCAGGTAGGTACAAGGCAAAAAATGTATGTCGAATATTCTCGAATCAGTAAATAAACGGACTCAGTTGGTTGGACAAAACCGCCTAGAATTATTGTTATTTAAGCTAAATGGACGTCAACGATTCGGTATTAATGTTTTTAAAGTTAAAGAGGTGCTGCAGTGTCCACCGTTAACGAATCTACCTAAGTTAAACTCTAAGGTACGTGGTGTTGCCCATGTGCGTGGTATGACTATTTCGGTGATAGACTTGAGCGCTGCAACGGGTGGGCGTCCAATCGAGAGTGTTGAAAATAGCTTCATTATTATCTCTGAGTATAACCGCAGCGTTCAGGGCTTCTTAGTCAGTTCTGTTGAGCGAATTATTAATATGAATTGGGAAGCGATTATGCCACCTCCAAAAGGGGCGGGTAAATTCTCTTACTTAACTGCGGTAACTGAGATCGAAAATGAGTTAGTAGAGATCTTAGATGTTGAAAAAATTCTTGATGAAATCTCACCCGTTAATACCAATATCAGTAAAGAGTTAGATGATGCCTTAACGATTGACAGAGATCAGCATTACCACATCATGGTGATTGATGACTCTTCGGTCGCACGTAAGCAGATTATTAGGGCGCTCACCTCACTCGATCTGCAGATCGATACCGCCAAAGATGGTAAAGAGGCGCTAGAAAAACTTAGAGCCATGTCTGCTGAGCTTGAAGATGTTTCAACTGAGATCCCGTTGATCATTTCTGATATCGAGATGCCAGAAATGGATGGCTATACATTAACGGCAGAAATTCGTGATGATCCTAAGCTGAAAAATATCAAAGTGGTATTGCATACTTCGTTAAGTGGTGTATTTAATCAGGCTATGGTGCAAAAAGTAGGGGCTAACGATTTTATTGCTAAATTTAATCCAGATGAGTTAGCTGCAGCGGTAAACAAGCATTTAAGTCTTTAGTCGTCATTATTTAGCATCGAGGGAAACGATCCCTTGCTTGTGTTTGTGTTGATGCTAAGGTATAACGCTGCGTTCGTTTTTGCCTGTGGTCAATGTCTTTTTGGCTAATGTGGTTTGTTTTATTAAATTAGGATATTAGAGTGGCAAATAGATCTCTTGCTGAGAATGAGTACAATCAATTTAGATTATTCTTAGAACAACACAGTGGTATTGTGTTGGGAGAAAATAAGCAGTATTTGGTGCGTAGCCGGTTAGCGCCTCTAATGGGCAAGTACAACTTGCCGTCCTTATCAGATGTGGTTAAACATTCGATGAAACCGACAGAGCGTCAACTGCGCACTGAGGTTATCGATGCTATGACCACAAACGAAACACTATGGTTTCGCGATCGTTATCCTTTCGAGTTGTTATCGAACGCCATTTTACCCACATTTAGTCGTTTAGGCCGTCCAGTTAAGATATGGTCTGCTGCCTGTTCCTCAGGGCAAGAGCCCTATTCTTTAGCCATGACGATTCTAGAGCATCAGCAGCGTAAGCCTGGTAGTCTTCCCGCGAGTGCAGCGATCTTGGCAACCGATTTATCGCCATCTATGCTTGAGCGTTGTAAAGGTGCTGAATATGATAATCTTGCATTAGGTCGAGGCTTGTCCGATGAACGCAAACGTCAGTTTTTTGATGTTTTACCCTCGGGCAACATGGTCGTTAAAGACAATGTTAAGCGATTAGTCAACTTTCGAGCGCATAACTTGCTTGAAAGTTATACCTTATTAGGCAAGTTCGATATTATTTTTTGCCGTAATGTGTTGATCTATTTTTCACCTGAGGCAAAGCGGAAAATCCTACGGCAATTTGCTGCCGCGTTAAATCCTAACGGCATTTTGTTTTTAGGCGCATCGGAGTCTATTGCGGGTCTGTCTGACGAATTTGATATGGTGCGCTGCAATCCGGGGATCTATTATCAAAAGCGAGGCTAACGCTTTGTTCACTTGAGTGCTCCTCTGAAAACGCGTCGTTATGACGCGTTTTTTAAATCTAATATTCTATCCATGAATCTATCTTAAATACGCCTCCCCACTAATCTTCATAAAACGACACTGATTTGGCACAACTATTGCTTTGTTTTAGCTATCGAGCTGAGGAGGCAATTTTATGGCGATTAGTTTTGACAAAGCATTAGGGGTTCACCAGTACACTTTGGGCGTTCGTTCCCAGCGTGCAGAAGTCCTGTCTTCAAATATTGCTAATGCCGACACGCCAAACTATAAAGCCCGCGATGTCGATTTCTCAAAAGCGATGGGGGCGGCGCAATCTCAGCAATCGGGCTTAGCTATGACTAAAAGTGACACTAAACACTTCGATATGGCGGCATTAACTCAGCAACATGTGGGCTACCGAGTGCCCAATCAACCTGATACCGGAGATGGTAACACGGTTGATATTCAACAAGAGCAATCGGCATTTATGCAAAATGCACTCGAATATCAGATGTCACTGGGCTTTCTAGACAGTAAGTTCGCCGGTATGAAAAAAGCACTTAGAGGCAGTTAATCATGAGCTTATTTAATATTTTTAATGTTGCAGGTTCGGGCATGTCGGCCCAGTCGGTCAGACTTAATACCACGGCAAGTAATATTGCTAACGCGGATTCTGTTTCGAGCAGTGTCGGCGAGACTTACCGCGCACGTCATCCTATTTTTGAAGCTGAGATGAGTAAGGCGCAGCAACATCAAAGTGCATCAGCATCAGTGGCCGTAAAAGGGATTGTTGAAAGCGACTTGCCACTAAATAAAGAATTCTCGCCAGACCACCCAATGGCGGACACAGACGGTTTTATTTATAAGCCGAATGTCAATGTGATGGAGGAGATGGCCAATATGATTTCAGCTTCTCGCTCTTATCAAATGAACGTACAAGTCACTGAAGCGGCTAAATCCATGCTTCAGCAGACACTTAGAATAGGCAAATAAACTCAGTGAAAGCTGGAGGTAAATTTTGAGCCTTATTAATCCGCTCACCGCAACGCAGCCGGCTCCTGGCCAGCCGCAACAGGCTAATGCCATTTCGCCGCAAACTGCGCAGGCAGCGACTCAGAGTTCGACTACGAACACTGAGCAGACATCAACGGGAAACCCGTTTCTTGATGGACTACGTTTGCCTCAAGAAAGCTCCATTCCTGAACCTAATAGTCAGGAGTTAAGTCAGGAGGATTTCTTCTCGTTATTGAGTCAACAGCTGTCTATGCAAGACCCATTTAAGCCTGTAGATAATGATCAAATGATCCAGCAGATGGCGTCTTTCTCAACCGTAGATGGGATCAGTAAACTCAACGAAGAAATTGGCAATCTAAATGCGTTAACCAGTTCAAGCCAAGCCCTCCAAGCATCGGGGCTTGTTGGCCAAAAGGTGTTGATCCCGTCAGATACTGCGCATATCTCTGCTGAAGATCCCAGCATGAAAGGCATTATCAGCACGCCTGAGCCTGTCGAATCTATCACTGTCCGCATCGAAGATGAAACCGGTCAGTTAGTGACAACTTATAGTGTCGATGGCAGTGCCGGTGGCAACATAGATGTGAGCTGGGATGGTTTAGACAAGAACGGCGAGCCCGTAGCAGAGGGGAATTATACCTTCAAAGCCAGCGGTAAAGTTGACGGCACAAGCGAAGAGCTACCCGTATCAACTTATGCTCACGTGACCAGTGTTTCACTTGGAACCGCAGCGACTGGGGCTATTTTAAACTTACGGGGTGTTGGCGGAATTAAGATCAGTGATGTGTTAGCTGTATCTGAAGCCTAATAGCTAGAAACTCATTTTGCGAGATGTTTGTACTTAATATAAAGATCAAACGTCTCGAAATCGAATTAAACAAGGATTGAGGTGAATCATGTCATTTAACATTGCATTGAGCGGTATATCGTCAGCCCAAAAAGATCTAAATACAACGGCAAACAACATTGCAAACGTAAACACCACAGGCTTTAAAGAGTCTCGCGCAGAGTTTGCCGACGTGTACGCTAGCTCTATTTTTGCAAACAGCAAAACCACTGTCGGTGGTGGCGTCGCGACGAGTCAGGTTGCTCAGCAGTTCCATCAGGGCAGTATGGCTTTCACCAACAATTCACTCGATATGGCGATTAACGGTGGTGGCTTCTTTGTGACCTCATCTGAAGTGGGTTCTCAAGATCATTCATACACACGAGCAGGTGCATTTAAGTTCGACTCAAATAACTATATCGTTGATTCAGCTGGCAACTTCTTACAGACGTTCCCTGTCGATAAAGACGGTAATTCGACATCGGTGAGTTTAACGACCACTAAGCCGGTACAAATTCCTGATACGGCGGGTAGCCCAGTTAAGACCGATAGTGTCGGTATTCAGATGAATCTTAATGCGGGGGAGTCCACACTCGATCCAGCTGCTTTCGATCCCGATGACCCAGATACGTTTAACAACTCAACCTCGGTGACCATCTATGATTCACTCGGTGAGCCACATATTCTAACTTCATACTTCGTACGCCCACCTAATGCTGCGCATACCGGTGAGAGCAACTGGGTTGCATTTTACGCGGTAGACGGTAAGCCTGTCGATTTAGACCCCGCAGCTGGTGAGTATAATGTCGATACCGATGGTGACGGTACAGTAGATGGCAAGGCCAATGCTGAAAACGCGGCTGGCTGGAAGGGCGCGGCAGTCTCTTTCAATGATACAGGTGCTTACACTGGCAGTAACCCTGCGGTTATTAAGACCGAAGCCTTAGGTGTTGGCGGCGCTAACGTATTAGGCCCTGGCGCCGATGGTACCCAGACCTTAACGCTGGACTTTAATAACCCGACTCAATATGCATCACCATTTGAAGTGACAGAGTTAACCCAGGACGGTACAACGGTTGGGCGTTTAACCAATGTTGAAGTGGGTGCAGATGGTCTAATTAATGCCAGTTACAGTAACGGCTCTACCGTGCCACTAGCACGCGTCGCCTTGGTTAGTTTTGCTAACGAGCAGGGGTTATCACAGGCGGGTAACACCTCTTGGAAGGCGAGCTTAGACTCGGGTCCTGCACTTGCCGGTGAGGCAAACAGCGGTACTTTCGGTAGTATCCGTTCATCGGCACTGGAGCAGTCCAACGTAGATTTAACCACCGAGCTAGTCGATTTAATCTCGGCTCAGCGTAACTTCCAAGCCAACTCTAGAACGCTTGAAGTTAACAACACCTTACAACAGACGATATTGCAAATTCGTTAATCTTTAAAAGCTAAGAAGGGCGGACTCCGTCCTTCTATAGAGTCAAAGGCTGAGACGAACGCTTCGCTTATGGAAGACGGAACGTTCGCGGGCTCACTCACAGAACGCTGCGCTAACGGTACAAGATATGAAGAATCTAGGGCGTCCCTTGGGCAGCTAGGACCTATAAAAAGCAAAGATAAATGCATAGGTTTGATTTATGCCGTTGCTCTGGTCTTATGCTTTCCTAGAACCTGCTTTTCCTAGCACCTAGGACCTTCTTTCAATGTAGGTCGGCATTTATGCCGTCGTTTTAATCTTTTATGGCTTTTCCGTAAGCGAAGCGTTCCGTCTTTGCATTCCCGTCTTTGTTTGTCCGTCTCAGCTTTAACCTAGAACCTAGGACCTTCTTTATCCCCATCTTTGGCACGATGTTTGCTATCTATTTCGTTAGACGGAAGTTTGACGGAGTGTTACGTGGACAAATTGCTCTATGTCGCGATGAGCGGCGCAAAACAGAATATGAATTCGTTGGCGGTTAGTGCCAACAATTTGGCCAACGCGAATACCGATGGCTTTAAATCCTCTCTTGCTCAAGCTCGCTCAATGCAAGCTTTTGGCGAAGGTCTGCCTACGCGTGTGTTCTCGATGACTGAAACCCCGTCAGCTAATTTTTCCAGCGGTCCAATCAAAACTACTGGTCGTGATTTAGACATTGCCGTTAAAGGTGATGGTTGGATTGCGGTGCAAGCCGAAAATGGCGGCGAAGCCTATACCCGCTCAGGCAGTTTACGTTTCGATAACTCAGGTGTGCTGCGTAATGATAGAGGTACGCCAGTGATGGGCGACAATGGCCCTATTGTATTACCGCTGCCGATTGAAAAGGTCGAGATCTCTCAAGACGGTATCGTTTCTGTCCGTCCATCGGGGGCGACAGCTGAGGTGATTGAGGAAGTCGGTCGTATTAAACTCGTTAACCCGGGTAACCAAAATTTAATGCGTGGGGAAGATGGCTTGTTTCGCTTAATGTCGGGTGAAAATGCACCGTCTGACCCAAGCGTAGGTCTGCTTAGTGGCGCTGTCGAAGGCAGTAACGTCAATGCAGTCCATGAGATGGTATCTATGATTGACCTACAGCGTCAGTTTGAGATGCAAGTGAAAATGATGAAAACAGCAGAAGAGAACGATCGCGCGTCCTCTTCCTTAATGCGCATAAGCTAGGAGAGACACTATGCATCCCGCTTTATGGATAAGTAAGACTGGTTTAGACGCTCAGCAAACCGATATTTCAGTTATTTCTAACAACGTGGCTAACGCCAGTACCGTCGGCTTTAAAAAGAGCCGTGCAGTATTTGAAGACTTGCTGTACCAAAACGTCAGTCAAGCTGGGGGGATCAGTGCATCGAACACTAAATTACCGAACGGTTTGAGTATTGGTGCGGGTACCAAAGTGGTCGCAACTCAAGAGATGTTTACTCAGGGCAACATGTTAACCACTGACAACTCACTCGATTTGATGGTTGAAGGCCCAGGTTTTTTTGAAGTGCAATTGCCAGATGGTACCGCCGCTTATACCCGTAATGGCCAGTTTAGTTTAGATGAAACAGGGCAGATCGTAACGCCGGGCTCGGGTTATGTGATTCAGCCTGCTATCACCATTCCAGAAGGGGCTACGAGTATTACCGTCTCGGCCGAAGGTGAAGTGTCTGTTAAGACGCCAGGAAATGCTGAAAACCAAGTGGTGGGTCAATTGGCCATTGCTGATTTTATTAATCCGTCGGGGCTAGACCCAATGGGGCAGAACCTGTACCTAGAGACGGGTGCAAGTGGCACACCTATTCAAGGTACGGCTTCACTCGATGGCATGGGCGCAATCCGTCAGGGGGCTCTTGAAACCTCAAACGTGAACGTGACCGAAGAGTTGGTAAACCTAATTGAAAGTCAGCGTATTTACGAGATGAACTCAAAGGTGATCTCTGCGGTTGACCAGATGTTGTCTTACGTTAACCAGAATCTTTAAGCATTTTTAAGAGGCTTTGACTATGAAGCATTTGTGGGCACTTTTGTTTATGGCGGCTCTGTCCGGTTGTAATTCGACTAACGGCAAGCCTATTGCTGACGATCCTTATTACGCGCCCGTTTACCCAGAGGCGCCGCCAACCAAAATCGCTGCAACAGGCTCTATGTATCAAGATAGTCAGGCATCGAGTCTTTACTCTGATATTAAAGCGCTAAAAGTGGGTGACATCATCACCGTATATTTGATGGAGCAGACTCAGGCTAAAAAGAGCGCTAATAACGAGATCTCAAAGGGAACAGACTTATCTTTGGACCCCATTTATGCAGGTGGTGGCAATGTCACTATCGGCGGTAACCCCATCGATCTGCGCTACAAAGACAGCATGAATACCAAACGTGAATCGGATGCAGATCAAAGCAACAGCTTGTCTGGCAGTATTTCAGCAAACGTGATGCAAGTACTTAACAACGGTAATTTGGTTATTCGTGGTGAAAAATGGATAAGCATCAACAACGGTGATGAGTTTGTTCGCATTACCGGTATTGTGCGCGCGCAAGATATTCGACCCGACAATACGATTGACTCACAACGAGTGGCAAATGCTCGCATTCAGTACAGCGGAACGGGGACCTTTGCCGAAGTACAAAAAGTGGGTTGGTTAGCCTCATTCTTTATGGGCAGCTGGTGGCCGTTCTAGGCTCTATATTAGTGCCTATAGCTAAGGATTTAGGATGATGAAATTAAAGTTGGTATTGCTATGTGCCATGTTGGTATTGACCACTCCCGTACATGCACAGCGCATTAAAGACATTGCAAACGTACAAGGTGTGCGTAGTAACCAGTTAATCGGCTACGGTTTAGTGGTGGGTTTGCCAGGCACGGGTGAGAAGACCCGTTATACCGAGCAGACCTTTAAAACCATGTTGAAAAACTTTGGCATTAACTTGCCTGATAACTTCAGACCCAAGATTAAAAACATTGCGGTTGTTGCCGTGAGCGCCGATATGCCGCCGTTTATCAAGCCGGGCCAAACCCTAGATGTGACCGTTTCAAGCTTAGGTGAGGCAAAAAGCTTACGTGGCGGCATGCTACTGCAAACCTTCCTAAAAGGTGTCGATGGCAATGTGTATGCGATAGCTCAAGGCAGTATGGTGGTCAGTGGTTTTAGCGCCGAAGGCATGGATGGCTCTAAAGTTATTCAAAACACACCCACCGTTGGTCGTATCCCCAATGGTGCAATCATCGAGCGTACCGTCGCAACGCCATTTTCAACCGGCGATCACTTAACCTTTAACCTGCGCCGCGCCGACTTTTCTACTGCAAAGCGTTTGGCCGATTCGATTAATGACCTGTTAGGCCCAGGTATGGCAAGACCGCTGGATGCCGCATCTGTGCAGGTTAGCGCCCCACGTGATGTATCCCAGCGCGTGTCATTTTTGGCAACGCTTGAGAATATCGAAGTTGAGCCTGCTGCTGAGTCTGCCAAGGTAATTGTGAACTCTCGCACCGGTACGATTGTTGTGGGACAAAACGTCAAATTATTGCCAGCAGCGGTGACCCATGGTGGCCTAACGGTGACAATCGCTGAAGCCACGCAGGTTTCACAGCCTAATCCATTTGGTAATGGGCAAACTGTTGTCACCACCGACAGTACCATTGATGTGGCCGAAGAAGACAGTCGCATGTTTATGTTTAACCCCGGAACCACCCTAGATGAGCTCGTTCGCGCAGTTAATTTGGTGGGCGCGGCCCCGTCAGATGTACTTGCGATACTGGAAGCGCTAAAGATGGCAGGCGCTTTGCATGGTGAATTGATAATTATCTAAATATTGTCAGTTTTATTGGAAAGGTGTCATGGAAAAGCTGTCGAACGCATCGCAATTTCTGGATCTTGGAGGCTTGGACTCATTAAGATCCAGAGCCCAAAAAGATGAAACCAGTGCATTAAAGGAAGTTGCCCAACAATTTGAGGGGATCTTCGTGCAAATGTTGATGAAAAGCATGCGTGACGCTAATGCCGTGTTTGAATCTGACAGCCCAATGAACAGTCAGTACACCAAGTTTTATGAGCAGATGCATGATCAGCAGATGTCGCTTAATCTTTCTGGAGAAGGCATGTTGGGCTTAGCTGATCTGATGGTGCAGCAGCTAGACCCGGCTAACAGCCCAATGACACCCGCATCGGTATTACGTGGCGATATCAATGGCGGCTCCAAAGCTGCGGCATTGACAATGGGTAAGCCGGATACGTTGCAGATGCCGACCTCTCGAGTTTCAGGCTCTGACGCTATGGCGGCTCAAGCTGCACCGTTTATCGCTCAGAGCCAGATTCAAGCTCAAAGTCAGGCTCAAGTAACTGCAGCGCAGACAGCATTAACCAGTAGCGCTCAGTCTCAAACATTAGATTCGGTATTAAGTGGCAAAGTATTGCCGTCAGCGGCAGTCACCGCCGATAAGTCTCAAGCTAACTTTACCAGTCAAGATGAATTTGTCGCCCGTCTTTATCCCCATGCACAAAAAGCAGCGCAGACCTTAGGTACCACACCTGAACTATTGATTGCCCAGTCAGCGCTAGAAACGGGTTGGGGCCAAAAGATGGTGAAAGGCCATCAGGGTCAGCAAAGCAATAACCTGTTTAACATTAAAGCGGATAACCGTTGGCAAGGCGAACACGCGTCGGTCAGTACTTTGGAATATGAGCAGGGGATTGCAGTTAAGCAGCGCGCGAATTTTAGAGTTTATGACGATATAGGCCAGAGCTTTAATGATTTTGTCTCGTTTGTCTCTAATGGTGAGCGTTATCAAGATGCCATGAAACAAGCGGCTAACCCGCAAGCCTTTATTCGATCCTTGCAAGATGCAGGGTATGCCACTGACCCTAAATATGCCGATAAGGTTATTCAGGTCATGAAAACCATTACTCGAGACTTTAAAGATGTCTTGCAAGGGGTTAAGCAATGATGAATCGATTTGTTCAACCTCTTGAAGTAGGGAGCCAGCACTCATGTCTTTAGACTTAATGAATATTGCTCGCACCGGCGTGTTGGCCTCACAGTCACAACTGGCGATTACCAGTAATAACATCGCTAATGCTAATACCGCAGGTTACAACCGTCAGGTGGTATCTCAGTCGGCGCTAGATTCACAGCGCATGGGCAATGAATTTTATGGCGCAGGTACTTATGTGTCTGATGTTAAACGCGTCTATAACGATTATGCTACACGGGAACTGCGCATAGGCTCTACCGCTGTCAGTGAATCACAAACCACCTTTAGCAAGATGAGTCAGCTTGACCAGCTATTCTCGCAAATGGGAAAAGCTGTGCCGCAGGGGCTAAATGATTTCTTCGCCAGCATGAATGCCTTAGCAGACATTCCTAATGATATGGGGCTGCGTGGTTCGTTTTTAACCAGTGCGAATCAGTTAGCCAATAGCGTTAATCAGATGCAGAGTCATCTTGATAGCCAAATGACCCAAACCAATGATCAGATCTCCGCTGTTACCGACCGAATCAATGAGATCAGTAATGAGCTTGGTAGTATCAACCGTGAGTTGATGAAGTCTCAGGGTCAAGATATGCAGTTGCTAGATAAGCAAGATGCCTTGATTTTAGAGCTCAGTGAGTACGCATCCGTTAACGTAATACCGCTAGAATCTGGTGCCAAGAGCATTATGCTCGGAGGCTCGATGATGCTGGTATCGGGCGAAATGTCGATGCAAGTGGGCACAGCACCGGGCGACCCCTACCCGAATGAGTTACAGATCACTGCGCAATCGGGCAGCAAGAGCATGATTGTCGATGCGAGTAAAATGGGCGGCCAGTTAGGTGCGTTAGTTAATTATCGCGATGAAACCTTGATCCCGTCACAGATGGAGCTTGGGCAATTTGCTTTAGGCGTTAGTGATGCGTTTAACCAAGCGCAAGCGCAAGGCTTCGACTTAAATGGCCAAGTGGGCGCTAATATCTTTACCGACATCAACGACCCATCGATGCAATTAGGTCGTGTAGGTGCATTATCAAGCAATACCGGTACAGCCAATCTAAGCGTTAATATTGATGATGTAGGCAGTTTAACTGGCAGCAGTTATGAACTTAAGTTTACTGCGCCATCAACCTATGAGCTGAAAGATGCCGTCAGCGGCAATATTACGCCGCTAACACTTAACGGCACAAAACTCGAAGGCGCTAACGGCTTTAGCATCAATATCGATGCCGGTGCACTGGCCTCTGGGGATACCTTTGAAATCCGTCCAACCTCAAGTGCAGCGGTTTCATTATCGGTTGAAATGACCGATGCCAAAGGTATTGCTGCAGCAGGGGCAAAGATCACCGCCGATGCGGCAAATACTGGCAATAGCCAAGTTAGTTTAGTCAGCATTGATAAAAGAACTGAAACGGGCTTTCCTGTAACAGGCGCCGAACTTACCTTTGAAATTGATCCTTCTACAACGCCGCCAAGCTATGAAGTGTTTGACGTTGATGGCGCATCCCTTGGTGCGGACACTTATACACCGCCAACAATCAGCTCGCATGGTTTTACCTTCGAGATTGATTCAACTGCGACCGCCGCAGAGAAGTTCACCTTCGATTTGTCATTTGCCGAGGGCGATAACACAAACATGGTGAGTATGGCCAAGCTCAGCGAAGCCAAACTGATGAATGGCGGTAAAACCACGCTGACAGATGTTTTTGAAAATACAACAATCGATGTGGGCAGTAAGACTAAGTCGGCTGAAATATCGATGGGATCGGCTGAGGCCATTTATAAGCAGGCCTATACCCGCGTTCAAAGTGTTTCTGGGGTCAATCTTGATGAAGAGGCGGCAAATCTGATGCGTTTTCAGCAGTCATATCAGGCCTCTGCGCGGATCATGACCACCGCCAATGAAATATTCAACACGCTATTTAGCTCACTGCGCTAGCAATGAATGCTTGAAGATTTAAGACTGGGTTAGGCACTGGATTTAGGAACAGGAATTAGAATTATGCGAATTTCTACTGCGCAAATGTTTCACCAAAACATAAATAGCGTGACTCAAAAACAGTCGCAAACAAGTCAAATTATCGAGCAGTTATCGACAGGTAAACGCGTCAATACTGCTGGTGACGATCCTGTGGCAGCTGCAGGAATTAATAACTTGAATCAGAAAAACTCTGTTGTCGATCAGTTCCTAAAGAATATTGATTATGCCAAAAATCGATTGTCTATCTCTGAAAGTAAGCTTGGCAGTGCTGCAACGCTCGCAAGTAGCGTCAGAGAGCAGGTGCTAAGGGCGGTAAACGGCAGCTTGACCGATTCCGATCGGCAAACTGTTGCCGATGAGATGCGCGGCAGCCTCGAAGAGTTGATGGCGATAGCCAACAGTAAAGATGAATCGGGTAATTACCTGTTTGGTGGATTCAATACGGGTAGTCAGCCTTTTGAGTTCGATGCCAGCGGTAATGCGGTTTATCACGGCGATAGTGGCGTCAGAGAGAGTGTCGTTGCATCCGGCACGACTATTGGTGCCAATATCCCGGGTGATCTCGCTTTTATGAATGCAGCTAATGGCTTAGGAGATTACAGCGTCAATTATTTGGCTACACAAACTGGCGAATTCAATGTTGAAAGCGCCAAAGTCACAGATCCGGCAACACATGTGCCAGATACCTACACATTTAACATGGTGGGCAATGACTTAGAAGTCAGAGATTCGACAAATGCGGTCGTAACAACGGTTACCGCATTTGATCCCAACACTCCTGTATCGTTTAACGGTATAGAAGTGAAACTCGATGGTAAACCCGCGCCTGGTGACTCATTTACCATGGAACACGCACCAGAAGTGAGTTTGCTCGACACCATCAATAGTGCCATTGCGCTCATTGAGGATCCCAACAAGGTAAACACTCCAGCAGGAAAGTCTGAGTTGGCACAGATGTTGAATAACATCGACAGCGGAATGAATCAATTGGATCTTGCAAGAGGCGTAGCGGGTAATAGTTTAAAAAGCTTAGACAGTTATGCAGCAACCCATGAAGAAGAGCAGATTGTAAACAACTCGGCGTTATCTATGTTGGAAGATTTAGATTATGCCGAGGCGATAACGCAATTGGAGCAGCAGCAACAAGCTTTAAATGCCGCATCAAGTGTATTTACTAAGGTCGGCACCGTGTCACTGTTTGATTATATCTAGCAGTCAATGTGGACCTAAATAACTCGAACATAAATTAACCGAAATTAGCCAAGTCTGAAGTCTTGGCGGTAACTTTAGATAAAGGAAAATAAAGATGGCTATTACCGTTAATACAAACGTTACATCGATGAAAGCGCAGAAGAACCTCAATACGTCTAGCCAAGGCTTAGCGACATCTATGGAGCGCTTATCCAGTGGTCTTCGCATTAACAGTGCAAAAGACGATGCCGCAGGTTTGGCAATCTCTAACCGTCTAGATTCACAGGTTCGTGGTCTTGACGTAGGTATGCGAAATGCTAACGATGCCATTTCGATTGCTCAGATAGCTGAAGGCGCGATGCAGGAGCAAACCAACATGCTGCAGCGTATGCGTGATTTGACCATCCAAGCATCTAACGGTGCCAACAGCACAGACGATATTGCATCAATTCAAAAAGAGATCGATGCGTTAGCTACAGAAATTACTTCTATCGGTAATAGTACAGCGTTTGGTAATACTAAACTTTTAGATGGTGGTTTCTCGGCGGGTAAGAGCTTCCAAGTTGGACACCAGAAGGGCGAAGATATTAGTGTTAAGGTATCTAAAGTTAATTCTAGTTCACTTGCTGTTGGAGGTTTAACACTTACCAACTCTGCTAACCGCCAATCAGCATTAACCAAAATTGATGCTGCAATTAAAACCATCGATACTCAGCGTGCAGATTTAGGTGCGGTGCAAAATCGTCTAGCACACAACATCAGTAATAGTGCAAACACTCAGGCAAACGTGGCCGATGCTAAGAGCCGTATTGTAGATGTGGATTTTGCCAAAGAAACGGCAACGATGACAAAGAACCAGGTACTACAGCAAACGGGTAGCGCTATGCTTGCTCAGGCAAATCAGTTACCACAAGTTGCACTATCTCTTCTTGGCTAACGATTATAGAAGCGCATACCGCAGTGGGTGATGCTTAATCTGCATTTGCAGATAAATAGCTGAGAAAGATCCATATTGACTGTTGATTCAGTGAATATGGATTTTGTGTTTTTAGCGCCTAAGTTTATATTTATCAGGTATATATCATGCTGTTTTATAAGTGTTTAGTAAAAAAAACTTATATTTTTTAAAAAAGCACTAAAGATTAAAAAAACGCTGCCGTTAAAGTTACTGTAACCCAATAGACCCGCCTGGCGTAAATAGACAGGCAAGTTTTAAAGCCAGGTATTTTTAGAGGAAACAGATTATGGCTATTACAGTAAATACAAACGTGACTTCGATGAAAGCGCAAAAGAACTTGAATGCTTCTAGCCAAAACTTGGCTACCTCAATGGAGCGTTTATCAAGTGGTCTTCGCATTAACAGTGCGAAAGACGATGCTGCGGGTCTTGCCATCTCTAACCGTTTAGACTCACAGGTTCGTGGTCTAGATGTCGGTATGCGTAATGCCAACGATGCCATTTCGATTGCGCAAATTTCAGAAGGTGCGATGCAGGAGCAAACAAACATGCTTCAGCGTATGCGTGACCTGACTATTCAGGCTTCTAACGGTGCCAACAGCAGTGACGATATTGCCTCTATTAAAAAAGAGATCGATGCCCTAGCGGGCGAAATTACCTCAATTGGTAATACCACTGCATTTGGTAACACTAAGCTGATGAATGGTGACTTCTCTGCGGGTAAGAGCTTCCAGGTAGGACATCAAAAAGGCGAAGACATTACGGTAAAAGTACAAAAAGTTAATGCGAGTTCGTTAGCGGTAGGTTCATTAACACTTACTAACTCAGCTAACCGTCAGTCAGCTTTAACTAAAATCGATGCTGCGATTAAAACCATCGATAGTCAGCGCGCTGATTTAGGTGCGGTGCAAAACCGTCTATCCCACAACATCAGTAACAGTGCTAACACTCAGGCCAACGTTGCCGATGCAAAGAGCCGTATCGTAGATGTGGACTTTGCAAAAGAAACGGCAGCAATGACGAAGAACCAAGTGCTACAGCAAACCGGTTCTGCGATGCTTGCACAGGCGAACCAGTTACCACAAGTTGCTTTGTCTCTTCTTTAATCGGATTCTCTCTCGCTTGAGAGGGAAGAGTTAAAGCGGTAATTTAAAGGGGAGATTCGTAATGAGTCTCCCTTTGTTGTTTGTATTACATGACGTTATTAGCAGAGGTTGGCGTCTTTTTAGTGTGTTGCGGAGGTAGATATGACAATGGATGTAAGTTACGCAAGTTCAGCAAACCCTGCTGTGGTTAAGTTAGATGTAAATAACCCGGCTTTGGAGACCGAGCCATCGGCAAGCTTTGCGCAGCTCAATCCGAGCAATGACGTGCTAAATGAAACTGTGGTAAGTGAGGAGTCTGAAGCGCAACAAGAAATTCTGCATGATGTCGCTAATGAGCTTACTGATATGATGTCTCTAATGCGTAAAGGTTTGGCATTTAAAGTTGATGAGAGTTCAGGTCAAAGTGTCGTTAGCGTGATGGATGTCGTCTCTGGCGATGTGATCCGGCAGATCCCAAATGAAGAAGCATTGGAACTCGCACAAAAGCTTGCAGAAGTGGCGGGGTTCTTGCTTAAGACTGAAGCATAACTGACGCGTCAAAATTCAAACTATTTTGTCTAGGGGATAAAAATGGCATTAACAGCAACCGGTATAGGCTCCGGCTTAGATATCAATACCATTGTTAAGGTGTTGGTTGATGCCGAAAAAATACCCAAAGAAGCGATTTTCGACAAAACTGAGCAAACCATTGAATCTAAAGTATCTGCCATTGGTACACTTAAGAGCCAGTTGTCGACCTTCCAAGATGCCCTTGAAAAGCTCAGTGATCCCGCAGCGCTAAATATTCGTAAAGTTTCTACTGGTGATAGTAGCTATTTTACCGCTGCTGCGGATAAAAACGCGCAATCGGGCAGTTATCAAATACAGGTCGAGCAGTTAGCTGCATTTCATAAAGTTGCAGGCGTAAATGTGGCCGATGCAACTGCTGCAGTGGGACAAGGTAAGTTGGAGCTCTCTGTTAACGGCAAGGCATTTTCAGTTGACGTCGAAGCAGGCGATTCCTTAGAGACCATCGCTAAAAAAGTAAATGACTCCGCCGATAACTCAGGTGTGACTGCAACCATTATTAAGAGTGATGACGGTAGTCGCCTAGTCTTTAGCTCTGATGAGTCTGGTACAGATAGCCAAGTCAGCGTCGTCGCAACGGACACTGTCGGTTCAGGCATCAATGATATGTTTGGTACTGGCAATTTGACCGAGTTGCAAGCGGCCCAAAATGCAGTGATTTACATCGATGGTCAAAAAGTGACCTCGCAAAGTAATGATGTTGAAAATGCAATTGCAGGAGTGACCTTATCGCTTACCGATGCAGATGTGAATAAAACGTCAACCTTAAAAATTGAACAAGACAACGCAGCAGTAAAAGAGAACGTGAAGGGTTTTGTTGACGCTTATAATACTCTTGTCGAGTCAATTAGTAATTTGTCTAAATACGACACTGAGAAAGAAGAGGCTGCTGCATTACAAGGCGATTCAATGATCCGGTCTATTGAATCACAGATGCGTAATATGATCAGTAACCGCGTCGATGTCGATGGTGAAACTATCGCCCTTTATGACATAGGTATCGAGACTGACAGATACGGAAAAATGTCGATTAATGATGAAAAGCTCGATAAAGTACTGGCCGAGGATATGGGGGCCGTTGAGGGATTATTCAGTACTCCAGACTCCGGTATCGCAACCAGTTTAGATAACCTAGTTGAGGGTTACGTTAAGGCTGGTGGATTAATCGATAGCCGCGATAATGCATTAACGAATGACAAACAACGATTGGATGATCAGCGTGAGGCGTTCAGTTTAAAAATGGAGATGTTGCAAGCTCGATTATTTAAACAGTTTAACGCCATGGATTTGATTGTAGGACAGTTAAACCAGCAGAGTGCAGGGTTAGTCGATAGATTGAATTCTCTACCTGGCGTTGTTAGCCAGTAGTTATTAACTTTAACTAACTTAGGAGTTTAGTTTGCAGTCATTGTTTGAGTTAAATGAAGAGCTGAAAAAAGTGCTTACCACACTTAACCTAGTTCCGGCTGAAGATGAATCAACCGATGAATTGGTATTATATTTGCAGGAGTTGGTTGGGAAGCGTCAACTTTTACTCACTAGTATATTTGCTAACGCAACTGATGCAGATGAATCTGAATTGAGAAAGCAATTATTGTTAACTCAATCATTTGAAGCGCAAGCTAAAGTGATTTTGGACCATAGGCAATCACTGCTGCACGCGGGACGTAAAAGTAAACGACTGCTAAATGTTTACAAAGCCATAGATGCTAATAGGTAGGTTTAAATGAGAAGTTCTCTTCAATCATATCGCAAGGTTTCGCTAGAGAGCGAAATAGCAGTGGCGTCACCACATCGTATTATTCAGATGATGTTTGACGGCGCGCTTCAACGTATTGCTCAGAGTCGCTATGCGATTGAGAATAAAGACCTTGCTAATAAAGGTATATTTATTGGTAAAGCGATCGGCATCATTACTGGTTTAAACAATAGTTTGAACATGGAAGCGCCTGGTGATGTCTCTAAGAATCTTTCTGAGTTATATGATTTTATGTTGCGCCAGCTCTCTGAGGCTAATTTAAATAATGATGTGCAGGCGCTAGATAATGTCAGTGGTATCATCAGAACGATTAAAGAAGGTTGGGATGCAATTCCATCTGAGCAACATCATATCGATTCTCATGCCAATGCAGTGTAGAAATTGATAAAAATAGGGAGGCGTTGAAGCCTCCTTTTTGTCATCTGTCAAAAATACGTCTAACTACTGATTGTAAAGTTGAGTTTTTAACCTAAAACTTAGTCAGTTCCTCATAAAACTCATCAGGGACTTGCTAATGATGGGCTGATAATACACTATTCTATAAGCTGGTGAGTTCAAAACATATTATTGGATAACAACTGGCTTGAATACTTAGCTTGAGAAAAGCAACGAACACTAATAATTAATGCGCTGAAATATTTGAGCCTAACGGCCTTTGGAATGATGCAAACAGATCAACGAATTCTACTTGTCGGTAACCAGTCTGAGCGAATTAATCGCTTGTCGTGTGTATTTGAGTTTTTAGGTGAGCAGGTTGAGTTAATCGATTTCGATAAACTTGAACTACACACTAAACAGACTCGCTTTCGCGCGATTGTTTTACCGTCTGAGAACCAACCTAAAGAACTTATTCAGTCTTTAACTGGTATGCTTCCATGGCAACCTTTTTTGACGCTAGGGGAAAGAGACGACATTAAAGCGTCGAATATTCTCGGCTGCATCGAAGAGCCACTGAACTACCCTCAATTAACTGAACTGCTGCATTTTTGTCAGGTCTATGGACAAGTTAAACGTCCAGAGATCCCAACAAGTGCTAATCAGACTAAGTTGTTTAGAAGTTTAGTCGGCCGCAGTGAGGGGATCGCCAGTGTCCGCCATCTGATTAATCAAGTTTCTGGCTCTGAAGCCACTGTTCTAGTACTTGGTCAATCGGGTACAGGTAAAGAGGTGGTTGCCCGTAATATTCACTATATCTCAGATCGCCGTGATGGCCCGTTTATTCCGGTCAACTGCGGTGCGATCCCGGCTGAGTTATTAGAAAGTGAACTTTTTGGCCACGAAAAAGGCTCATTTACTGGCGCAATTAGCGCTCGTAAAGGTCGTTTCGAACTCGCCGAAAAAGGGACGCTATTTCTAGACGAGATTGGCGATATGCCTTTGCAGATGCAGGTTAAACTACTGCGAGTTTTGCAAGAGCGTATGTTTGAGCGCGTAGGTGGAAGTAAATCTATTGCTGCCGATGTACGCGTTGTCGCTGCAACTCATCGAAATTTAGAAACGATGATTGAAGAGGGTGGCTTTAGAGAAGATCTTTATTACAGATTGAATGTTTTCCCGATTGAAATGCCTGCTTTGTGTGAGCGAAAAGAAGATATTCCACTCTTGTTACAAGAGTTAGTGAGTCGCGTTTATAACGAAGGTCGTGGTCGAGTTCGTTTCACTCAGCGGGCTATCGAGTCACTGAAAGAACATGCTTGGTCCGGTAACGTGCGAGAGCTATCAAACCTAGTCGAGCGTTTAACCATCCTCTATCCAGGTGGGTTAGTCGATGTTAATGACCTACCAATCAAGTATCGTCATATCGATGTACCTGAGTATTGCGTCGAAATCAGTGAAGAGCAGCAAGAGCGTGATGCCTTAGCCTCTATCTTTAATGATGAAGAGCCTATCGAGATCCCTGAAACGCGATTCCCAAGTGAATTGCCACCTGAAGGGGTAAACTTGAAAGACTTACTGGCTGAACTTGAGATTGACATGATCAGGCAAGCTCTAGATCAGCAAGATAACGTCGTTGCTCGAGCAGCAGAAATGCTTGGGATCCGCCGTACGACTCTGGTTGAGAAAATGCGTAAGTACGGCATGGGTAAAGATTGAAGCTAAGAAGGACGCCCTGCAGGCTGCTAGGGCGTTCGCAGGCTCACTTCGAGATCCTAGAGCGGACTTCGTCCTTCTAGGGCGCTGCGCTTCTAAGTATTAGGACGGAATTCGTCCTGATAGGTCTTAGGATGTTCGTAAGCTCACTTATAGGTCCTAGGAAAAGCACAAGCAAAGTCTTGCATAGGTTTTATTTATGCCATAGCTTTGGTCTTTATGCTTTCCTAGAACCTAGAACCTAGAACCTAGAACCTTCTTTTAATCTAGGCTGGTATTTATGCCTTCGCTTTAATCTTTTCCGTAAGCGCAGCGTTCCGTAGTGGCGAAGCCACGTGCCGTAAGGCCGCAGGCCGTTCGTGTTTGCTTGTTCGTCTCAGCTTTTCCCAGCAGGGCGTAGCCCGCCCTCGAAGTGACGCAGTCACGTCCTAGCAGCGCAGCGTCCTTCTTAGAACTAAACAACTGGCACAAATCCTGCTTTAACCCGTTCAAATGCAGTTTTTTTGACGGGGTCACCATGTCCGCTATTCTGAAGCCACAACTCGATACAACTGATGTAACTAACGTCACTGATGCAACTCATGCAAGTGTGGCGAAGCGTCCACAGTTGGTTGATGTTCAGCAAGCCGCGAATATGTCTAATCGTATGGAGCATATCCTCCAAGCCATGCCCTCAGGAGTCGTGATCATCAATGGCGATGGTATTGTTACCGAAGCGAACCCAGTCGCAATTGAACTTTTAGGCACTCCTTTAGAAGGGCAGCGTTGGTTGCAAATTATCAATCGGGCGTTTTCGCCACAAGATGATGATGGCCATGAAGTGTCACTGCGTAACGGTCGTCGAGTTAAGCTCGCTATTACGCCGTTGACGCCAGAGCCCGGTCAGCTAATTGTATTAACCGATCTAACTGAAACTCGACTACTGCAAAAGAACTTGTCGCACCTGCAAAGGTTGTCGGCACTGGGTAAAATGGTGGCAACACTTGCGCACCAAGTCAGAACGCCGTTGAGTGCAGCGCTATTGTATGCCTCTAACCTTGCAAGCCCGAGAATATCCGATGACGCTAGAAAACGTTTTCAAGGCAAGCTAGTCGATAGACTCAATGAATTAGAGCATCAGGTTAACGATATGCTGTTAATGGCCAAAGGTCGCCAGCAGGAGCTCGATACTATCTTACAGATCGATGAAGTGGTTGATAATGTGCTGAGTAACTGCCAACCGATAGCGGAGCAGAAAAACTGCAGGCTGGTCTTTAATAATGAGTCCAAACAGAAGATCCGCGCCAATGATGCCGCGCTTTGTTCGGCGATAAATAATTTAGTCATGAACAGCATCGAAGCCGGTGCAAACCAAATCACTCTGCGTGCATTCGATACTCAAACAGCGCTGCATCTCGATGTGATTGACAATGGCAAGGGACTCGATGCCGCTATGCAGAAAAAGGTTCTTGAGCCATTTTTTACCACTAAGTCACAAGGTACAGGTCTTGGCCTCGCGGTCGTGCAATCGGTTGTCAATAACCACGGTGGAATGATGCAGTTCAGTTGTCATCCAGGTAATGGCTGCACTGCGTCATTGAAGTTCCCATTGATCACGGCCATTAATAATAAAGAAGTGCTTGGAGATAATCAGCATGTCTGAAGGTAAGTTATTGCTTGTAGAAGATGACGCCTCACTGCGCGAGGCGCTGCTCGATACCTTGATGCTAGCGCATTATGATTGCGTCGATGTAGGCTCTGCTGAAGAGGCCATTTTAGCGTTAAAAGCAGATCGCTTCGACTTGGTCATTAGTGACGTGCAGATGGAGGGCATTGGCGGTATTGGTTTACTCAATTACTTGCAGCAACATCAGCCTAAGCTCCCTGTTTTATTGATGACGGCCTATGCCACTATCGACAATGCGGTCAATGCAATGAAACTCGGCGCAGTCGATTATTTGGCTAAGCCTTTCTCTCCAGAAGTGTTATTAAACCAAGTTTCTCGTTATTTGCCGGCAAAAGCGGCAGAAGGAACCCCCATCGTTGCTGATGAAAAGAGCTTGGCTCTATTGGCACTCGCACAGCGCGTTGCCGCCTCTGATGCATCAGTAATGATTATGGGCCCAAGTGGCAGTGGTAAAGAGGTATTAGCGCGTTTTATTCATCAGAATAGCCAGCGAGCAGAGCAACCCTTTATCGCCATTAACTGCGCTGCTATTCCTGAAAATATGCTTGAAGCCACCCTATTTGGCTATGAAAAGGGGGCATTTACCGGGGCCTATCAAGCGTGCCCAGGTAAGTTTGAACAAGCACAAGGTGGGACTTTGTTGCTCGATGAGATTTCTGAGATGGAAGTCGGGCTACAGGCAAAACTACTACGTGTACTTCAAGAGCGTGAAGTCGAGCGTCTAGGTGGTCGTAAAACCATTAAGCTCGATGTGCGAGTGCTAGCGACGTCTAACCGCGACTTAAAGGCGATGGCAGCATCGGGTGAGTTTAGAGAAGATCTTTATTACCGTATTAACGTATTCCCACTGACTTGGCCTTCATTGAATCAGCGCCCAGCAGATATCTTGCCCTTGGCAAGGCATCTGCTGCAGCGGCATGCATTGATTGCTAATCGCAGTGAGTTGCCACTATTGAGCGAATGCGCATCACGTCGGCTATTGACTCATCGTTGGCCTGGTAATGTACGAGAGCTCGATAATGTGGTTCAAAGAGCGTTGATCATGTGCGGATCACATGAGATCACAGCAGCAGACATTATTATCGATTCACTTGAGCTCGATTTTAATCTCGAGAGCACACCATTAGCCGACAATAAGCCGACAGAGCTTGATGGTTTAGGTGACGAGCTTAAAGCGCAAGAGCATGTGATTATTTTAGAAACCTTAACTCAATGTAACGGTAGTCGAAAACTCGTTGCTGAGAAGCTAGGAATTAGTGCCAGAACCCTGCGTTATAAGATGGCCAAAATGCGTGATTCAGGCATTCAAATTCCGGCGTAATGCAAAGAAGGGCGCTTCGTTTCTAGATCCTAGGACGGACTGCGTCCTTCTATACAATCAAAGACTAAGACGAACGCTTTTCTCACGGAAGACGGAACGTTCGCAGGCTCACTCACAGAACGCTGCGCTGACGGTTAAAGCTGAGATGATAAAAGCTGGGACTGTGAACCAAGATGAGAGCACAAAAATAATTTTTTGTAGGTTGGGCTTCAGCCCATCAATCAGGGAGCAAACACAAGGTTTGTCGGGATAAATCCCGACCTACGTTAAAAAGGGGCTAGGAAGAGACGGTACAAGCTAAGATGGTACAAGATTTTCCGGTTTTTTCGTCTCGGCTCTAAATCGTTTATGCTTTAATCCGTTTTACCGTAAGCGTAGCGTTCTGTAGTGACGAAGTCACGTTCCCTAGGCCGCAGGCCGTTCGTCTTTGTTTGTTCGTCTTAGCTCTTCCCCCTTCTTTTATCAAAACTGGCAAGCTATTTGCTTTATCTAGCTATATCAACATTTTCGTCAAGAAAACGACATCGGAGCTAAGTATGCAAATTGGTGCAAATTCATTACTGCAAGAGATGCAGTCACTTAATGGTCAAATTGGTACTTCTAGCATTCAAACCGGAATTGCTCGCCAAGTACAGAATACTTCGGGTAGTGATTTTGGTCAGCTGTTGTCGCAAGCTGTTGGAAATGTAAGCGAACTTCAATCAAATGCTTCTAATCTAGCCACTCGACTCGATATGGGAGATACCACAGTCACATTATCTGATACCGTGATCGCCAGAGAAAAATCCAGCGTTGCTTTTGAAGCAACCGTGCAAGTGCGCAATAAGCTTGTTGAAGCTTATAAAGAAATTATGAGTATGCCTGTTTAGGCCGTTATTACGTAGAAACAGGGTGCAATAGTGAGTACAGAAATGGTCGTAGGTACAGGTTCTGGTTTAGCAACCAACCCGCAAACATCAGGTGTTCAAGAAGAACATAAGCCTGGCTTAATGGGATCGTTAGGCGGCGTAGATATGTTACGCCAAGTGACGATGATTTTGGCGCTTGCTATCTGTCTAGCCTTAGCTGTTTTTGTGATGATCTGGGCGCAAGAGCCTGAATATCGTCCGCTAGGGCAGATGAGCACCGCAGAGATGGTGCAGGTATTGGATGTACTAGACAACAATCAAGTTAAGTATGAGATCCAGGGTGATGTGGTCAAGGTCCCTGAAGATAAGTTTCAAGATGTGAGAATGTTATTAAGCCGCGAAGGGCTCGATAATACCGATGCAAACAATGACTTTCTAAATAAAGACAGTGGCTTTGGCGTGAGCCAGCGCATGGAGCAAGCGCGTCTAAAGCATAGCCAAGAGCAAAACCTTGCCCGCATTATTGAAGAACTAAAAAGTGTCACTCGAGCTAAAGTGATTTTAGCCCTACCCAAAGAGAACGTCTTTGCCCGCAACCGCTCTAAGCCAAGTGCGACCGTGGTTGTGAGCACTCGACGCAGTGGTCTAAGTCAAGAAGAAGTTGACTCGATAGTCGATATCGTTGCCTCTGCTGTGCATAACCTTGAGCCGAATAAAGTCACGGTAACCGATGCCAATGGCCGCCTGCTTAACTCAGGTACTCAAGATGGCAGCTCCGCTATCGCGCGCCGCGAGCTTGAAATCGTTCAACAAAAAGAGTCTGAGTATCGTAATAAGGTTGAGTCGATTTTAATGCCAATCTTAGGCCCAGAGAATTTCACCTCTCAGGTCGATGTCAGCATGGATTTCACCGCGGTTGAGCAAACGGCTAAGCGCTATAATCCAGATTTACCGTCGTTAAGAAGCGAGATGGTCGTTGAAAATAACTCTAATGGTGGCACCTCTGGCGGTATACCTGGCGCGCTATCGAATCAGCCTCCTATGGCTTCAGATATCCCACAAGAGGTCAATGCTGAAGAAACGGTAACGCGGAACTCTGGTAGTACCCATAAAGAAGCGACACGTAATTTCGAACTCGATACCACGATTAGTCATACTCGTCAGCAAATTGGCACGTTACGCCGTGTGAGTGTTTCTGTGGCAGTTGATTTTAAAAACGCGCCAATGGCAGAAGATGGCAGTGTTAACCGGGTACCTCGCACTGAGCAAGAGCTTGCAAATATTCGCCGTTTATTGGAAGGGGCCGTAGGCTTTAATACTCAACGCGGCGATGTTATCGAAGTGGTTACCGTGCCGTTTATGGATCAGCTGATAGAAGCCGCGCCAGCACCAGAGCTGTGGGAGCAGCCATGGTTTTGGCGTGTACTTAGGTTAGTGCTTGGAGCATTAGTGATTTTGGTCTTGATCCTTGCCGTTGTGCGTCCAATGCTGAAGAAGTTGGTATATCCCGATAGCGTCAATATGCCGGATGAGCCACAGCGGGGCGGCGAACTGGCTGAAATTGAAGATCAATATGCCGCAGATACCTTGGGTATGCTACAGCGCCCAGAAGCAGAATATAGTTATGCAGATGACGGCTCTATCTTGATCCCGAACCTGCATAAAGATGATGATATGATCAAAGCGATCCGCGCACTGGTGGCTAATGAGCCTGAACTATCGACGCAAGTTGTGAAAAACTGGTTACTTGAAGATGACAAATGATATTAGTGTAGAAGCGAAAACGGCGCCTGGATTTAAGCCCAGTGAATTAAATGGCATCGAGAAAACGGCCATTTTACTGTTAAGCTTGAGTGAAAGTGATGCGGCATCCATTTTAAAGTATCTAGAGCCAAAGCAAGTCCAAAAAGTGGGTATGGCCATGGCAGCGATGAGAGACTTTGGCCAAGAAAAGGTCATTGGCGTTCATAAGCTGTTTTTAGATGATATCCAAAAGTATTCATCGATCGGTTTTAATAGCGAAGAGTTTGTTCGTAAGGCGCTAACAGCCGCACTCGGTGAAGACAAAGCGGGCAACCTAATCGAACAGATTATTATGGGAAGCGGCGCGAAAGGTCTCGATTCACTCAAGTGGATGGATGCACGTCAAGTCGCAACCATCATCCAAAATGAACATCCACAAATTCAAACAATTGTATTATCTTATCTAGAGCCCGACCAAGCGGCAGAAATTTTTGCTCAATTCCCAGAAAATACACGTTTAGATCTGATGATGCGTATCGCTAACCTTGAAGAAGTTCAGCCAGCCGCTTTGCAAGAGCTTAACGACATCATGGAGAAACAGTTCGCCGGTCAAGGCGGCGCGCAGGCAGCCAAGATGGGTGGTTTGAAAGCGGCTGCCAATATCATGAACTACCTCGATACTGGAGTCGAGAGCCACTTAATGGAGACGATGCGTGAATCTGACGAAGAGATGGCGCAACAGATCCAAGACTTGATGTTCGTATTTGAAAACCTAAGTGATGTCGATGATATGGGTATTCAGGTCTTGCTGCGAGAAGTACAGCAGGATGTGTTAATGAAGGCACTTAAGGGTGCCGATGAGCAGCTCAAAGAGAAGCTTCTTGGTAACATGTCTAAGCGCGCAGCAGAGCTACTTCGAGATGATTTAGAAGCCATGGGACCCATCAGAATTAGTGAAGTTGAAGTTGCTCAGAAAGAGATCTTATCGATTGCTCGTCGCTTGAGCGACAGCGGAGAGATCATGCTGGGCGGCGGAGGCGGTGAAGAGTTCCTATAATGACTGAACCTAAAGAGCCAAAAGGCGCCAGCGTGAATACCCATGATGAGTTTTCCCATTGGGATTTGCCTGATATTAGCCAAGAGAAAAATCCATCTCTGCTAAATATGTTTGGCCGAAACAGCTTGCAAATTCAGGTTGAAGATCCCCTTGAAACGGAAACTATTCTGCCTCCCACTTTGAGTGAAATTGAAGATATTCGTGCTCACGCTGAGCAAGAAGGCTTTGCCGAGGGGCAAGAGAAAGGTTTTACTGAAGGGCTTGAGAAAGGCCGTTTAGAGGGGCTAGAGCAGGGGCATGGCGAAGGGTACTCTCAAGGCCAACAACAAGGCTATGAAGAGGGCCTTAAAACAGCGGCAGAAATGCTGCAGCGTTTTGAAAACCTGCTGGGTCAGTTCGAGGCGCCGTTAGCGCTGCTCGATACCGAAATAGAAAAAGAGCTTCTCACCACCTCGATGACGCTAGCCAAGGCGGTAATAGGCCATGAGCTTAAGACCTATCCTGAACATATTTTATCAGCACTGCGACAAGGTGTGGATTCTTTGCCGATAAAAGAGCAAAGAGTCAATATCCGGGTCACCCCAAGTGATGAAGCCTTAATTGGCGAGCTTTACTCTCAAACCCAGTTAGAACGAAACCGCTGGCAAATAGAGGCCGATCCTAGTTTAAGCCCTGGCGACTGTATTATTGACAGTGTTCGAAGCCATATCGATATGACGGTAGAGACCCGTATTGGACATGTTTTCTCTGAACTCGATAAGCATCAACACGATCTTTTGCAGATAAAAGAACAGCAAGAAGAAGCGCTATTGTCCAGTAGACAACTTAACGCCGAGAAAAACGCTCAGCATAAGGCAGAAGATACTGTTCAGGGGGCAGAGACATCTGTTGAGTCTAGCCTAGAGACTGTCGATTCTGTCACGGCTTCTTCTGATATAAACGAAGGTGAATATGCCGACTCGTCAACACCGACTGCGCCATAAGCTGGCTCAGTATCAGCAAAAAATCCATCCGTTTGTGGTTGAAGCTAGTGGCCAACTGGTGCGAGTGGTGGGTTTAACTTTAGAAGCAACAGGGTGCCGCGCCTCTGTTGGCAGCCTTTGCGCTATCGAAACCATGGCGGGTAGCCTTATTGCCGAGGTCATCGGCTTCGATGACCAATTACTGTATCTCATGCCCATCGAAGAGTTGCGTGGTGTTCTTCCCGGCGCCAAGGTTACCCCACTTGGTGAGCAATCGGGTTTAAACGTTGGCCTATCACTTCTTGGTCGTGTACTCGACGGTAGTGGTCAGCCGATTGATGGTTTGGGTAATCTCAGAACCGATCAAAAAGCCTCCCGTCATGTTGCAGCCATTAACCCTTTAGCAAGGCGCGCCATTAGTGAGCCACTCGATGTTGGCGTAAGAGCGATTAACGCGATGTTGACCGTGGGTAAAGGCCAGCGTATGGGCCTGTTTGCGGGCTCAGGTGTCGGTAAGAGTGTGCTCCTTGGGATGATGACCCGTGGCACCACAGCCGATATTATCGTGGTGGGCTTAGTGGGTGAGCGTGGCCGCGAAGTGAAAGAATTTATTGAAGAGATTTTAGGCCCCGAGGGGCGTGCACGCTCTGTGGTGGTGGCAGCTCCTGCAGATACTTCGCCGCTAATGCGCCTTCGCGCCTGCGAAACCTCGACCCGCATTGCTGAGTATTTTCGAGACTTGGGCTATAACGTACTGTTACTTATGGATAGCTTAACCCGCTATGCGCAGGCACAACGAGAGATCGCGCTGGCTGTAGGCGAGCCGCCAGCCACCAAAGGCTATCCACCATCTGTGTTTGCCAAACTGCCAAAACTGGTTGAGCGAGCCGGTAACGGCGGCGGTCAACAAGGCTCGATTACCGCGTTTTATACTGTGTTAACCGAAGGCGACGACCTGCAAGATCCCATTGCCGATGCCTCACGAGCCATTCTCGATGGGCATATTGTGTTGTCGCGCTCGCTTGCCGACTCTGGTCACTATCCCGCTATCGACATCGAAGCCTCAATTAGTCGTGTCGCACCTATGGTGATAAGTCCTGAGCATTTAGAGGCGATGCGCAAAGTCAAACAGGTTTACTCTCTGTATCAGCAAAATAAAGATTTGATCTCTATCGGCGCTTACAGTCAAGGTAGCGATCCGCGAATAGACAATGCAATTAGGTTGCAGCCAGCGATGAATGCTTTTTTAAGGCAAACCATGAAAGACTCGGTGACGTTTGATAGCAGTACCCTGATGCTGAGTCAGTTGGGGGCACAATGCCAGGCTTAACTTTTAAGCAGACCTTAGCCACTCAGACGTTAGCATATCAATGTGCGAGCAATAACAGTTTAGGCGCATCTTATTATGGCTAAACCAGATCCACTGCACATGGTGCTAAAGTTAACGCAAGATGCCGAAGAGCAGGCTTCATTGCAGCTTCGCTCGGCGCAGCTTGAGCTGCAAAGGCGTCAAAACCAGCTTGAAGCGCTACAAAACTATCGCCTCGACTATATGAAACAGATGGAGCAACAACAGGGACAAAGCATTAGCGCTAGCCATTATCACCAATTTCATCAATTCGTTCGCCAAGTCGATGCCGCTATCGTGCAGCAGGTCAATGCCGTAAAAGATGCCGATAATCAAAGGCAACACCGGCAAGTGTACTGGCAAGAGAAGCAACAAAAACGTAAAGCGGTGGAGCTGTTATTAGCGAATAAAGCCGAGAAAGCAAAACTTGCTGAATTACGAGCAGAGCAAAAAATGGTGGATGAATTCGCCTCACAGCAGTTCTATCGTAAGCGGCAGCGTTAAGGTTAACTGTTAACGGGTATCAATCACCCATTTTAGCGTTGCACAGCGTTAGCTATTCAATTTCTACTAGCAGTTAACTTCCCCCCTCTTGTTGACGATATAACTCGTTTACGACCTGTTCGGCTATCCCGCTATTTGGCATTTTAAGGCTTGCTATGCTGACATTTAGTTTTGGCATTATTATTGCTTTATATTGTATTCACAGCTTAGGTTAAGCCGATATTTTGACATATTTCGTGTAGGTTGGTTTGTGAGTTAACGCTGATGGAGACGCAATGCAGCAGATGAACAATATTTTACTCAGTAGCCCTGAGCCAAGCAAGAAGGCGACTGAAAACCACAGCAAGTCTGTAGAATCCTCTTTGGAGCCATCTCAGAAACCCAAGACAAACTCCGAAGGTGATAGCTTTTCGGCTGCGCTGGAAAAAGTGGGTAAGCAGACACAGGACAGAGCAAATACACAATCAGCTGCAAAAAAAGCCCTTGCTGGAGATGAAAATCTAGCAGAAAGCACAATTAAGGCGGAAACAAAGGATGAGAGTGCGACTGACGATGTAAGCCAAGTGTTTGCACAGATCAATCTTGCTAATAACTTTGGTAGTGAGGCTCAGCTTGCCGCTAACGGCGAAAGCTTGCCGTTAGCAACAGAACCGCTGGAGCCTGGCAAACTCGGTGATGATTTAACTGCTAGCGAATTACCCGATGAAATCTTAATGGCGCTGAGTCAACAGTCTGGCATGTCAGAGCAAGAACTGAGTAAGCTTTCAGCGGCGGAGTTAAAAAACCTATTACAGCAAAGCCAAATCCTCGATGCTAATGGCGAATTAAAAGCTGAGTTTGCTGCTATGGCTAATGGTAACCTCGGCTTAGGCGATAATCAGCAGTCAAAAGAGCAAGGCGCTGCGCTAGCTGGGCAGGCTGGAGTGACAGATAAAGCGGCTCAGGCCAATATTGCAATGGATCCTAAAGTACTACAATCTGAACTAAAGGGCGCTGACGCTAAAAATACAAACGAGACTCGAGATATTTTCGGTAAAGAGCTCGCTGGGCTCACTCAGTCGCAATCTCAGAGCACCAGTGCTGAACAGCTAAAAGCGGCTAAAAATGCTGAAGGGACAAGTCAAACTATAGCAAATCAGCTTACTGCGACCGAGCAGCTTAAAACGGCTGAACTGTCGGTGCGAATGATGTCGTCGCAAACGGGGCAAGAGGCAAACTTAGCCGGCGTAAACACTGACGCTGCGCAAGATCTTAAAGCGGTTATAGGGCTACAAAGTCAAGCATTACAGCTGCAGTCGGGAGCTAATCGTCAAGAGCTACCACAGTTCCAGTTCGCGTTGAAACAAGCGGGTGAGCAAACGCCGCCAATGCAGCAGATGATCCAGCGTTTCTCTCCCATGATGAATCAGCAGCTTATCACCATGGTTAGTAATGGGGTGCAGCATGCTGAAATTCGCTTAGACCCACCAGAACTCGGCCATATGATGGTGCGAATTCAAGTCCAAGGCGATACCACTCAAGTTCAATTTCAAGTGAGTCAACATCAAACTCGTGATCTCGTCGAGCAAGCAATGCCAAGGTTACGTGAAATGCTGGCAGAGCAAGGCATGCAGCTAACCGATGGCCAAGTGTCCCAAGGTAGCGGTGGAAATAGCGACGGTGAGCAGGGGAGTGGTCGCGGAAATGACAACGGCATGGCCGAAACGGATGAAATTTCGGCAGAAGAGTTGCTCGCAAGGTCAAATCTATCAACAAGTTCGGCTTCAGGTATAGATTATTACGCATAAGCAGGTAATCTATAGCAGTTTAAGAATATTGAAATTAATCAGTACTCGAGCAAGGGAATGAAAAATGGCGGAAGAAGCAGCGTTAGAGCTAGAAGATAGTGCCGAACCTAAAAGCAAAAAGAAACTCATTTTATTCGGCGCAATCGGCGCGGTGCTTATTACTGTTATCGCTATCACTGCATATTTGTTATTGAGCTCAGACGATGCTGCACAAGTTACTGGTGCTGATGACGTTGTCGCTGCAGAGTCTGCGCCTCGAACGGGTGAAGCCTTTTATGCGGCAATGCCAAGACCGTTTCTATTTAATCTACCCGATAATGGCCGCACTCGTTTAGTTGAAATTAAAGTGCAACTAATGGTTCGTGGTAGCGATGATGACACTCTGATTAAAAAGCATATTCCATTAATTGAAGATGCGCTACTAACCACATTTAGTGGCGCAGATATCCAGAAATTAAGCTCTCCTGCAGGCAAGGATGAATTACGCCTGTTAGCGCTGCGAAATGTGCAAAACACTCTGCAACCCGTCACGGGGCGTACAGTGGTTGAGAAAATCTTATTTACCGGTTTTGTCATGCAATAAATTGTGTGAATAAAGTGATTATTTTTTATAAGTAAAGGCGATATCGTGAGTGATTTATTAAGCCAAGACGAAATTGATGCACTGCTCCACGGAGTCGATGATGTCGAAGAGGACATTATTGATGACAATGAGCTTGACGCACGTTCATATGATTTCTCGTCCCAAGACAGAATTGTACGTGGTCGTATGCCAACGCTTGAGATCGTCAACGAGCGTTTTGCTCGCCACTTGCGGATCAGCATGTTTAATATGATGCGTCGGGCGGCCGAAGTGTCGATTAACGGCGTGCAAATGCTTAAGTTTGGTGAGTATGTACATACCTTGTTCGTACCGACCAGCTTAAACATGGTACGTTTTAGCCCATTAAAAGGCACAGCGTTAATTACAATGGAAGCGCGGCTTGTATTTATTTTAGTGGACAATTTCTTTGGTGGTGACGGGCGCTTTCATGCCAAGATTGAAGGCCGAGAATTTACCCCTACAGAGCGTCGCATCGTACAACTGTTGTTAAAGATCATCTTCGAAGATTACAAAGATGCTTGGGCGCCAGTGATGGATGTTCAGTTTGATTACCTCGACTCAGAAGTTAACCCGGCTATGGCAAACATTGTTAGCCCTACAGAAGTCGTTGTGGTGAGTTCATTCCATATTGAGGTTGACGGCGGTGGAGGAGACTTCCATATCACTATGCCGTATTCGATGATTGAGCCTATCCGAGAATTGCTCGATGCTGGTGTGCAAAGTGATACTCAAGATACCGATATGCGTTGGTCTCAAGCATTGCGTGATGAGATTATGGATGTTGACGTGGGTATCGATGCCACCATCGTTGAGCACAAAGTAACACTAAAACAAGTGCTAGAGTTTAAAGCGGGTGATGTTATTCCAGTTGAGCTGCCTGAGTACATCATCTTAAAGGTCGAAGACCTACCGACTTATCGTTGTAAGATGGGCAGAACGAAAGAAAACTTAGCATTAAAGATTTGTGAACAAATTCCACGACCAGAAACGGTTAAGACAGAATTACAGCTGGTGACCCATAAAGGGCGAGCGCGCGATCGTTCTGATATATAAGGTGAAAGGTAAATGAGTACAGATACAGATGATTGGGCTTCGGCCATGGCAGAGCAAGCGATTGACGAAGCAAAAGCTGTTGAATTTGATGAGTTTAGCAATGAAAGTGCGCCGTTAAGCGAGGATGAAGTGTCTAAGTTAGATGCGATTATGGATATTCCGGTTACGATTTCGATGGAAGTGGGCCGTAGTTTTATTAATATTCGCAATTTGCTGCAGTTAAACCAAGGTTCGGTGGTAGAGCTCGATCGTATTGCTGGTGAGCCATTAGATGTTATGGTCAATGGTACCTTGATTGCCCATGGTGAGGTGGTTGTGGTAAACGATAAATTTGGTATTCGTCTAACGGATGTCATTAGCCAAACTGAGCGAATTAAAAAGCTGAAGTAAAAGGGACGTTTAATGAGCTTTCAACTGGTTTTAGCCGGTGTGAGTAGTGCGGCAGCGCAAGCTGAAACGCCTGCTTCACCAACGAGTATCGCAACGTTATCGAGCATGGTTGGTGGCTTGATTTTAGTATTACTACTGATTTTCTTTCTAGCCTATCTAGTCAAACGCTTAAACTTAGTCCCCAGTAGCCAAGGGGAATTAAAAACCCTCGCAGTGACGCCTTTAGGACAAAAAGAGAAGTTAGTACTGGTTGAGGTTGCAGGTCAGCAATACTTGCTTGGGGTTACGCCGCAGCAAGTGAGCCTAGTTGATAAATTAACCCAACCAGTGGAAATATCGTCTGAGTCATTTGCCAGCCGCCTTCGTCAAGCAAAGGCATCATGATGAAGTGGATTTTACTGCTAGCCGGATTGGCTCTGACTTTTATGGCGCCAACCGCGCTCGCAGAAAACGGTATTCTGCCAGCTGTGACGGTTTCGACTGGCGCCGATGGTTCAACGCAATACTCTGTCACCATGCAGATTTTGCTGTTGATGACGGCGTTAAGTTTCATTCCCGCGATGGTCATTATGTTGACCTCGTTTACCCGTATTATTGTGGTGCTGTCTATTTTGCGCCAAGCGATTGGCTTGCAGCAAACTCCGTCTAATCAGGTGTTGATTGGCATCAGTATGTTCATGACATTTTTTATTATGTCGCCGGTATTCGACAAGATTTATGTGCAGGCGGTGCAACCTTATATCGAGCAAGGAATGCCACTGCAAGACGCTTTTACAACGGGGCAAGGGCCACTTAAAGATTTTATGTTGGCACAGACTCGGAACTCAGACCTCAACACCTTTATTGAAATTTCAGGTTATCAAAATATCAATGAGCCTGAAGATGCACCGATGACGGTCATCATTCCTGCTTTCATTACCAGCGAACTCAAAACGGCTTTCCAAATTGGTTTCATGCTCTTTGTGCCATTTTTAGTTTTGGATTTGGTGGTGGCGAGTATCTTGATGGCCATGGGTATGATGATGTTGTCGCCTATGATTGTGTCGTTGCCATTTAAGATCATGTTATTTGTACTCGTCGACGGTTGGAGCCTAGTGATGGGTACCTTAGCCAACAGTTTTGGATTGTAGGTAAGCCATGAGCCCAGAAGCACTAATTGATATCTTTCGTGAAGCACTGGCCGTTATTGTGATTATCGTGTCGATGATTATTGTGCCTGGTCTTATCATTGGTCTTGTCGTGGCAGTCTTTCAGGCCGCAACGTCGATTAACGAGCAAACCTTGAGTTTTTTGCCACGTCTGTTAACGACGTTATTAGCGTTAATGCTGATGGGGCATATGCTGGTTCAGATGATGATGGATTTCTTTTTCCAGATGGTGGATATGATCCCCCAAGTCATAGGTTAACTATTCGCTGGAGCTTTTGAACATGGATTTACTTTCCCCGATGTTAAATATGATCTGCTTGCAGGTGATAGGCTAACTATGGCTATTAATCTCCTTATTAATAGATTGAGTTAGATGGAGATCTTACTCGATACCATCATGAATGGCATTGCGGGTTATTTGTGGCCATTAACCCGAATTTCTAGCATGTTTATGGTGATGGCAGTGTTTGGTGCAACCACGACTCCCACAAGAGTGAGACTATTATTGTCGGTTGCTGTCACCGTAGCCGTGGCCCCAGTGTTGCCTGCTATGCCAACCATTGATCTGTTTTCATTAAGCGCCGCTTTCGTTACCGCGCAGCAAATCATTATCGGCGTCGCCATGGGGTTTGCCACATTATTGCTCATGCAGACCTTTGTGCTTACCGGTCAGATCATCGGTATGCAGACCAGCTTAGGTTTCGCGTCTATGGTCGATCCGAGCTCAGGCCAACAAACACCTGTCATTGGTAACTTCTTCCTGCTACTGACCACTGTGATATTTTTGGCCGTCGATGGTCACCTGTTATTAATAAAGATGGTGATCGCCAGCTTTGATTCTATTCCGGTGTCAATGCAAGGCTTAAGTCTGGTTAGTTATCGCTTATTTACCGAATTTGTGGGCTATATGTTTGGTGCTGCTTTGACCATGTCGCTATCGGCGATTGTGGCGCTGCTCACTATTAACTTGTCATTTGGTGTAATGACCCGCGCCTCACCACAGTTAAATATCTTCTCTATCGGTTTTCCTGTCACCATGATTGCAGGCTTGTTCATTCTTTGGTTAACGTTGTCGCCAATTATGACGCATTTTGACGAGGTGTGGCGTGAAGTTCAGCTGCTACTTTGTAATGTGCTTGAGCTGCAGTGCCGCGCCGACGGCGGGCTTTAATAATGCGTTATAGCGACTTTACTATCAGTCGTATGGCTTTCTTCGCACTATGGAGGGCGGCTATAAATGGCTGAAAACGATAGTAGCCAAGAAAAAACAGAGGAAGCCACCTCCAGAAAGTTGCAACAGGCCAAAGATAAAGGGCAGGTTGCACGCTCAAAAGAGTTGGGGACTTCTGCTGTGCTGATCGCTGCGTCAGTAGGCTTGTTAATGACGGGTCCTGATATCGCACAGGCGATGCATAACATCATGACGAAGTTGTTTACGATGAGCCGTGATGAGATTTTCGACACCAAGCAGATGATGAATGTTTGGGGCGTAATAGGCACTGAACTTGCGCTCCCTTTGATGGGTTTTATTGTCTTTTTAGCACTCATCGCATTTGCGGGTAACGTTGCTCTCGGTGGGATCTCTTTCTCCGTTAAAGCGTTTATGCCAAAAGCCAGTAAGATGAGCCCAATGGCGGGCTTTAAGCGGATGTTTGGTGTGCAGGCATTAGTGGAGTTAACCAAAGGTATTGCCAAGTTTTCCGTAGTCGCCATTACCGCCTTTTTGCTACTCAGCACCTACTTAAATGATATTTTGATGCTGTCGCAAGACCATTTACCTGGCAATATTTACCATGCACTCGATATTGTGGTGTGGATCTTTATTTTACTCTGCGCATCAACCTTCTTGATTGTCGTTATCGACGTACCGTTTCAGATATGGAATCACGCTAAGCAGCTCAAGATGACGAAGCAGGAAGTGAAAGACGAATATAAGGATACCGAAGGTAAACCAGAGGTTAAAGGCCGTATTCGTCAGTTACAACATGAGATGTCTCAACGACGTATGATGGGCGAAGTGCCAAATGCTGACGTTATTGTCGTCAACCCCGAACATTACGCCGTGGCTGTTAAGTATGATGCGACTCGCTCTACTGCACCATTTGTTGTGGCCAAAGGGGTGGATGAAGTTGCCTTTAAAATTCGAGAAATTGCAAGAGAACACGATGTGGCGATAGTATCGGCGCCGCCACTGGCTCGCGCTATTTTTCATACCACTAAGATTGACCAAGAGATCCCAGAGGGATTATTTACCGCGGTCGCGCAGGTGCTCGCTTATGTATTCCAATTAAGACAATATCAGAAGGGTAAGGGGAGACGTCCAAATCCGGTCCCAGTAAAGCAGCCGATCCCAGATGATTTAAAGCATTAATTAAAATTTATGCTTGAAAATCAACCACTCAGTACGCGAGATGTTCTTTGCTAGCGCCTTTCAGGTTATAGTTAATCCTTATTATAAATAAGGTTGGTACAGTATTTGCTGTACAGACGTTAGACGTCAAAGATCGGACTCCGAGTGAATGGAACTTAAAGCAAGTCTAGGCCAATTAAAACAGATAAAGCCTGCACATTTTAAAGGTATTGGTACACCGTTATTGGTTTTAGCCGCTCTGGCTATGATCATCTTACCCATGCCTGCGTTCCTGCTCGATATCCTTTTCACTTTCAATATCGCCCTCGCGCTTGTGGTGCTTCTGGTTGCCATTTATAGCGATAGGCCGCTTGATTTTGCCGCTTTCCCGACAGTGTTACTGGTCGCAACCCTACTCAGGTTGGCGCTAAACGTTGCATCGACGCGTGTCGTACTACTAGAAGGCCACAATGGTGGCGATGCTGCAGGTAAGGTGATTGAAGCCTTTGGTTCAGTGGTGATTGGCGGTAACTATGCCGTTGGTCTAGTTGTATTTTTAATTCTCATCATCATTAACTTTGCCGTTGTGACCAAAGGTGCCGGACGTATATCTGAGGTGAGTGCTCGCTTTACGCTGGATGCGATGCCAGGCAAGCAGATGGCAATCGATGCCGACTTAAATGCAGGCTTATTAACTCAAGAAGAAGCACGTGCTCGCCGCGCCGAAGTGACTCGCGAGGCCGACTTCTATGGTGCGATGGACGGTGCGTCAAAATTTGTAAAGGGTGATGCCATCGCCGGTATATTAATTCTTGTTATTAATATCGTCGGCGGTTTTATTATTGGTATCGCTCAGCATGACCTGTCTTTCTCTTCCGCGGTTGAGATTTATACCCTATTAACGATTGGTGATGGCCTAGTGGCGCAGATCCCCGGTCTGCTGTTATCTATTGCCGCAGCCTTGATGGTGACTCGTCAAAATGAATCCGGCGATATGGGCGAGATGGTCATGGGGCAGATGTTTGACAGTCCCAAGTCTTTAGCCATTGCCGCGGGGGTGATGTTAGTGATGGGGCTTGTGCCAGGTATGCCACATCTTGTGTTCTTGTCATGTGCTGCGGTAGCGGGAGCGGGCGCTTACTTTATTAAGAAGAAGCTAGAAACCGATCGCGAGCGTGCACTGGAGCTCGCAAAAACGGGACCTGTGGAGCCGCGTGATACTCAGCCTAAGGAACTTAGCTGGGATGATGTACAGCATGTTGACACTATTGGGCTTGAAGTGGGTTATCGCCTTATTCCTTTGGTGGATAAAGGGCAGGGCGGAGAGCTACTGGGGCGTATTAAAGGCGTACGTAAGAAATTATCGCAAGAGCTGGGCTTCTTGGTCCCTGCCGTGCACATTCGTGACAACTTAGATCTGTCACCTAACGCTTATCGAATTTCGTTAATGGGTGTGGCATCTGGCGAGGCGGAAATTCGCCATGACTGTGAGCTGGCCATCAATCCAGGTCAAGTGTATGGCAAGTTAGATGGTATCGAAACTAAAGACCCAGCCTTTGGTCTCGATGCAGTTTGGATCGCCCCGGAAATGCGAGAGCATGCGCAAACCTTAGGTTACACAGTCGTAGATGCTTCAACGGTCGTGGCCACTCACATTAGCCAGCTATTAACTAATAACGCTGCGAAACTATTAGGTTATGAAGAGGTGCAGCAACTGCTTGAAATGCTCGGTAAGCACTCACCTAAGTTAGTTGATGGCTTTATCCCAGATGTGATGCCACTTGGTACGGTCGTTAAAGTGATGCAGAACTTGCTTAACGAAGGGGTGTCTATTCGCGATATGAAGACCATAGTACAGACCTTGTTAGAGTACGGGCCAAAGAGCGGTGACACCGAAGTATTAACCGCAGCGGTGCGTATAGCCCTAAAGCGCATGATAGTACAAGAGATCAGCGGACCTGAGCTTGAAATCCCCGTCATTACTTTGGCGCCAGAGTTGGAACAAATGTTGCATCAGTCTATGCAGGCAACGGGGGGGGATGGTCCGAATATCGAGCCAAGCCTTGCGGAACGTATGCAGAAGTCGTTAGTAGATGCGACCCAGCGTCAAGAAATGGTAGGACAACCAGCAATTTTATTGACATCAGGCATGTTACGTTCAACCTTATCGCGATTTGTTAAGCATACGATCCCTAATTTGCGGGTGATTTCATATCAAGAGGTACCCGATGAGAAGCAGATCCGTATCGTTTCGGCAGTGGGCCAGTAGAGGTCGAATAATTGAAGATTAAAAGATTTTTAGCAAAAGATATGCGTTCGGCCTTAGCCCAAGTTAAAGAAACGTTGGGGTCAGATGCCGTCATTATGTCGAACAAGAAAGTGACGGGCGGCATTGAGATTGTTGCCGCAGTGGATTATGACGAGCCTAAGCCCAAGGTTGCTGAAGCCAAGCCGTCGGCTGGCATGTTCACCGACCTTGCAGAAGAGAGAGTGACCTTAGGCGCACAGGCAAATGTCAGGTCGCCTAATGTAAAAGCTCAAAGCCGTGCTCAACCCACGCCTGCGCCTGATTCACTGCAAGCGTTACTTGAGCGTCAGCAAAGCCGAATTAGTCAGCAAACACAGCCTAGAAGCAGTGAAGATTTAGATATGCCTGAATGGGCGAAAGGGCTTCAGGCACAGGTGAAGAAACCGGAACCCGCTAAAGCTGAGTTTACTCCGCATCGTGCACCTGATAGCTTTAACGCGAACAAGCAAAACAGCAGTGCTGAAATGGACGCGATGAAACAAGAGTTAGCGTCAATTCGTAGCTTATTAACGCATCAAGTCAGTAGTTTGATGGTTGAACAGAAAAAACGGGTTGACCCTGTTGGTGCTATGCTAGAGAGCAAGTTGTTAGAGGCTGAGTTTTCTCCAGCAATTGCAAAGAAGCTATCGAGTCTTAGCGAGCATTATTCGCCCGCGGAATTAGTCGCCTCTTTGCCACGCAGTTTAGCTAATATGCTCGATAATCAAGGTGATGATATTGTGCGTCAAGGTGGTGTGGTCGCATTCGTTGGGCCAACAGGTGTTGGCAAGACAACGACTGTGGCCAAATTAGCGGCGCGTTTTGCTGCATATCATGGCTCAGATCAAGTTGCGCTCATTACAACCGACCATTATCGCATTGGAGCCTTTGAGCAATTAGCAACTTATGGCAAAATAATGGGATGCCCCGTAAAACAGGCTCATGATTTTAGTGAGTTAGAGCAAATACTGTATCAATTTAGGAACCGCAAGCTGGTTCTCATTGATACAGCGGGTATGGGGCAAAGAGACCAGCGTTTATTCCAACAACTCGATAGCTTAGCCGCAAATAGCAGATTACCAATACGCAGTTATCTGGTAATGTCAGCAACGGGGCAGCGTAGAGTGTTAGAAGATGCGGTAAAACAGTTTACGCGTATTCCACTTTCGGGTGCGGTACTAACAAAATTAGATGAATCAATTTCTTTAGCGCCAGCGCTAAGTGTCTTGATTCAAAGTGGGTTGCCTTTAAGTTATGTAACGGATGGACAAAGAGTTCCTGAAGATATGCAGGTGGCTGATACATTATCGTTAGCCAATCGTGCATTAGCAGCATTAGATAACAAACCTACCGAACCAATACATAATAGTGAAGGGTCGCAAGAGATGACCTATGCATTTGAGTAAAGCCATGACTCCGGATCAAGCAAGCGGTTTACGTATGATGAATCAGCCAAATAATGAAAAAGTAAAAGTAATCGCCGTATCAGGTGGTAAAGGTGGCGTTGGTAAAACCAGCGTGTCAATTAATACCGCCGTCGCGTTAGCCGAAAAGGGTAAACGTGTGTTGGTATTAGACGCCGATTTAGGTCTAGCGAACGTCGATGTGATGTTAGGTTTGCGCGCAGAGCGAAATTTATCTCATGTTTTGTCGGGAGAGGCCGAATTAGATGATGTGATCTTAAGAGGACCTAAAGGGATTGGTATTATTCCTGCCACTTCGGGGACTCAGGCAATGGTCGAACTGACTCAAGCTCAGCATGCTGGTCTTATTCGTGCGTTTAGCGAAATGAGAACCCAGTTTGATATCTTGATTGTCGATACCGCTGCTGGCATTTCTGATATGGTACTGAGCTTTTCACGGGCGTCACAAGATGTATTAATTGTGGTGTGTGATGAGCCAACGTCGATCACCGATGCCTACGCCTTGATTAAGATTTTAAGTCGTGAACACGGGGTGTTCCGCTTTAAGATTGTCGCGAACATGGTACGCAGCTTACGGGAAGGCATGGAGCTTTTTGCCAAGTTAAGCAAGGTGACCGACAGGTTCCTTGATGTGGCGTTAGAGCTTGTGGCCACGGTGCCATTTGATGAGAATTTACGTAAGTCTGTACGTAAGCAGAAATTGATTGTTGAGGCGTTTCCTAAGTCGCCAGCAGCCATTGCATACCAAGGGTTAGCGAATAAGGTTATGAGCTGGCCAGTCCCGTCACAACCCGGTGGCCATTTAGAGTTCTTCGTTGAGCGTTTGGTGCAGCGTCCAAGCTATCAAGAGGATAAGTCGGGTGAATAAAGCGGCAGCGTATACTCGTTTTGATAATAAGACGTCTATCGTTGAACAGTATGCACCGCTTGTAAAAAGAATAGCCCATCATCTTTTGGCTCGTTTACCCGCATCAGTTCAGTTAGATGACTTGTTGCAGGCCGGCATGATGGGGCTACTCGAAGCGTCATCAAACTTTGATGGTAGTAAGGGCGCCAAATTTGAAACCTTTGCAGGAATTCGAATTCGTGGCTCCATGTTAGATGAAATCAGGCGTGGCGACTGGGTACCGCGTTCGGTACATCGTAATCAGCGCCGCGTGGCTCAAGTGATTGATGAGCTTGAGCAAGAGCTTGGGCGTGATGCTCGTGATGGCGAGATTGCCGAGCGGTTAGAGATGCCGCTCGATGAGTATTACAGCATTTTGAACGACGTGTCGGTAGGTAAAGTCGTTGGAATAGAAGATTTAGGCGTTGCCGTTGAAGGATTAAATCAAGATGACGGCCACGAAGATGATGCTTATGAATCACTCGCAGAGGTCGAATTTCATTCGGCTCTTGTCGCAGCGATCAAACTATTACCCGAAAGAGATGCGCTAGTCTTGTCTCTATACTATGATGAAGCATTGAATTTAAAAGAAATTGGGGCCATTCTTGAGGTCAGTGAGTCTAGAGTTAGCCAGATCCATAGTCAGGCGATGCTCAGACTCAAGGGAAAACTCAAGCATTGGACGCAAGAATAAAATCATAATAATTGATACCACATTACATGCGCATTTAACGCGCGCTCCGCGGAGGAAACCTTGGACAAGAATATGAAGATTCTTGTTGTTGACGATTTTTCAACAATGAGACGTATCATTAAGAACTTGTTACGCGACTTGGGGTTTAATAATACCCAAGAAGCCGATGACGGCTCTACAGCCTTACCTATGCTACAGAAAGGCGATTTTGATTTCGTTGTAACCGACTGGAATATGCCGGGCATGCAAGGTATCGATCTATTAAAGGCCATTCGCGCCGATGATAACCTGAAACACCTTCCTGTATTGATGGTGACTGCAGAAGCTAAGCGTGAGCAGATTATTGCAGCAGCGCAAGCTGGCGTTAACGGATATGTGGTTAAGCCATTTACTGCGGCCACACTTAAAGAAAAGTTAGATAAAATTTTCGAAAGACTCGGCTAAGCAGGGATGAGCTATGCAGCAACAATTGTCAGAGCTGATAACTCTTGAGCAAGCACAGAGGCTAGTTGCACTTCTCACCGAAGGTGAGCAAGAAAAAGCAGATGAGTTGATTAGGGAGATCTCAGCGCCAATTCAAAAAGATCTTTTTGATGAAGTTGGGCGGTTAACTCGTCAACTTCACAGTGCTATTTCTGATTTTCAATTCGATAATCGTTTAATCGAATTAGCCAATACAGAAATCCCTGATGCAAAAGAACGTTTAACTTATGTCATAGACATGACTGAGCAAGCGGCAAATAAAACCATGGACGCGGTGGAGGAGTGTTTACCTCTTGCTAGTGCATTGAGCGACAATATTCAGGCTGTTAAGCCAGCTTGGGATAAGCTTATGCGTAGAGAGCTGCCGCTGACTGAATTTAAAACACTATGCCATGACATCCAACAGTTTGTAGAAAGAAGCGAGTCGGATGCAAGCCGAGTAAAAGAGCTGCTTAATCAAATTCTATTGGCACAAGACTTTCAGGACTTGACTGGACAGATGATCCGTCGAGTGATTGAACTCGTCAGGGAAGTTGAGAATAGTTTAGTGTCGATGTTGACAGTATTTGGTGAGCAACCTACAACTGCGGTTGATGATAAACCAAATCTAAATGTTGAAGCTGAAGGTCCTATTGTGAATGCAGAACGCCGTCAAGACGTGGTGACTGGTCAAGATGAAGTTGACGATCTGCTTTCGAGTTTAGGTTTTTAAGGGAGTCAAAGAATGTCCTTTGATGTTGATGAAGAGATACTGCAGGACTTTTTGATAGAAGCGGGTGAAATTTTAGAACTTCTACAAGAACAACTGGTCACGTTAGAAAATAACCCAGATGATACTGAACTGCTCAATGCAATTTTCAGGGGATTTCATACGGTTAAAGGCGGTGCAGGATTCTTAGGTTTGTCACCCATGGTAGATGTCTGCCATGAAGCAGAGAATACCTTCGACCTACTGCGTACAGGCAAACGTGAAGTTTCTGCTAATTTGATGGATGTCATTTTACAAGCAGTAGACTCAATCAACTCAATGTTTGCTGAAACGCAAGCTGGGCAACCTCAATCCCCTGCCGAGTCTACGCTATTGGCGCAGCTTAAAACATTAAGCGCAGGTGAACTGCTTCCTTCTGAAATGGAGGAAGCTGTTGTTAAGGCGCCTGCTGTAGAGTCTACAGTCATCGTTCAAGAGCCTATTATTGAACAGGCGGCGCCGCAAGTACCTCAAGTGGTTGAACAAACATCACCCACAGTGGGCACGGGTAGCATTGATGATATCGATGATATCGAATTTGAAGCCTTGCTCGATGCTTTGCATGGTACGGGTAACGGCCCTGGCAATGCAGCGGATGAGGCTCCTACACTTTCACCATCTACACCGTCATTATCTGCACAGTCATTGTCAGCACAGTCGCTATCTGCATCTGATGACATTACCGATGACGAATTTGAATCATTACTCGATGAGCTACATGGCTCCGGTCAGTTTAAAACTCAGTCGGCTGCTCCTGCGGTAATAGAGCAAAGTGGCTCGGATGTTGATTCTGATGAAATTACCGATGATGAATTTGAACGATTACTCGATCAATTGCATGGTTCAGGCACAGGCCCTGGTAACTCATCTAGCGTGACGGAGAGTAGTAACTCCGCTCCTGAACCGCATGAAACCAATAAATCAGAGCCTGTGGTACAAGCGATAACCACATCGCAGCAGGTGTCTGCAGTTAAGGCCGAAGCTAAACCTGAGCCTAAACCTGAGCATAAACCACAGCCAAAGCCAGAACTAAAACCAGAACCAGAACTAAAGCCAGCAGCCGCAAAAGCTGCCCCAAAAGCGACCGGCAATATGCCCCAAGGTGAAACCACGGTGCGGGTCGATACCTCAAGGCTTGATCAGATCATGAATATGGTCGGAGAGCTGGTATTAGTACGTAATCGTTTACTCAGTCTTGGCGTAGAGCGTGAAGATGAAGAGATGTCAAAGGCGTTAGCTAACCTTGACTTAGTGACTGCCGACTTACAAGGCGCAGTGATGAAGACTCGCATGCAGCCCATTAAGAAAGTCTTTGGCCGTTTTCCTCGAGTGGTTCGTGATTTAGCTCGTAGTTTAAATAAAGATATTGATCTTGTTATGATCGGTGAAGATACCGATCTTGATAAAAATCTGGTTGAAGCGTTAGCCGATCCATTAGTTCACTTAGTGAGAAACTCGGTCGATCATGGTATCGAAATGCCAGATGTTCGTGAGGCTCACGGTAAAGCCCGTACAGGTACCATTACATTATCTGCAAGCCAAGAAGGCGATCACATCCTGCTTAAAATTGAGGATGATGGTGCTGGTATGGATCCAGAAAAACTTAAAGGGATTGCAATCAGTCGCGGCGTGCTCGATGAAGATGCCGCCGCCCGCATGAGCGATGAAGAAGCCTATAACCTTATCTTTGCTCCTGGGTTCTCAACCAAGGTTGAAGTTTCAGATATTTCGGGTCGTGGTGTGGGTATGGACGTGGTTAAGACCCGTATTACCCAGCTGAACGGTTCTGTTTATATCGACTCACAACTAGGAAAGGGCACACGCCTTGAGATTAAGGTGCCGTTAACACTGGCAATTATGCCGACCTTAATGGTGGAAGTTACCGAGCAAGTGTTTGCTCTACCGCTGTCGAGCGTGAATGAGATATTTCACTTAGACTTGACTAAGACTAATGTGGTTGATGGTCAATTGACCGTCATTGTCCGAGATAAAGCGGTGCCACTCTTTTATTTAGAGCAGTGGTTGTCTCGCAATAAATTGAATTTTAGGCATGGTGACAAACAGCATGGACATGTCGTCATCGTCCAGCTAGGTACGATGCAAATAGGTTTTGTGGTGGACTCACTCATCGGTCAAGAAGAGGTGGTGATTAAACCGTTAGGGACATTGCTTCATGGCACTCCTGGCATGGCGGGGGCAACCATTACTTCTGATGGTGGCATCGCACTGATTTTAGATGTGCCGGGTTTACTTAAGCATTACGCACGTAATAGGAGCTAGCTCTGGTTAGCTTAGGGAATAACGCTTTGTTATTCCCTTTTTTACATACAGCATTGAGCAGGCCTGTGGTGCAGTAAAGGAATTTGAATGGGCATTAAAGTTTTAGTCGTTGATGATTCGAGTTTTTTCAGACGACGCGTTAGTGAAATAGTTAATAAAGACTCCGAGCTAGAGGTTGTGGGTACCGCATGTAATGGTGCTGAGGCTGTAAAAATGGCCGCAGAGCTTAATCCAAATGTGATCACCATGGACATTGAAATGCCGGTCATGGATGGGATCACTGCGGTAAAGCAGATCATGGCGAGCAAGCCAATTCCTATTCTAATGTTCTCATCACTTACACATGATGGTGCCAAAGCAACGTTAGAAGCGTTAGATGCTGGTGCCTTAGACTTCTTGCCAAAGCGTTTTGAAGATATCGCTAGCAATAAAGATGATGCGATAGCGCTATTGCAGCAACGAATTAGAGCATTAGGCCGTAGACGCTTATTTAGACCGATTGCTAGGCCTCTGACTGGCAATGAAAGAGCGCAACCTGCAAATACTAGTAGTGCTACTAGTGAGAGGGCCGCCGATAGAGCGCGCACCTCATCTAGCTTTTCTCGGCCGTCAGTTACCGCATCTGCGGCGAACGCTGCGGCTGCGAGTACAACTGAAAGGTCTGCTAGTCGAGCCAGTGTTATTACTCGTGGCAGTGGAAAAAAGTATAAAGCATTACTTATCGGCACATCTACAGGAGGCCCGGTTGCGCTACAAAAGGTATTAACCCAACTGCCTGCGAATTATCCGCATCCTATTTTGCTTATCCAGCATATGCCAGCCGCTTTTACACCAACCTTTGCAACAAGGCTTAATAGCTTGTGTAAGATTGAAGTTAAAGAGGCGGAAACCGGCGATCAGTTAAAGCCAGGCTGCGCATACCTAGCGCCAGGCGGCATGCAAATGATGTTAGAGCGAGGCGGAGCTTACGGCAGAATCAAGGTGATTGCGGGTAAGGCCGATATGAATTACAAACCTTGTGTCGATATCACCTTCGCCTCAGCTTCTAAAGTGATTGGTGGAGACGTATTGGCTGTGGTATTGACGGGCATGGGAGCCGATGGTCGAGAAGGAGCGAGAATGCTTAAAGGCATCGGCGCTACTGTGTGGGCGCAGGATGAGGCAAGCTGTGTGGTTTATGGTATGCCACAAGCGGTAACGGCAGCTGGTATTGCGACTAAATCGATAGCCTTAGAGCATATGGCTGAATCTATTATAAAAGAGACCTGCAATGGCTAAGATGGCTTTTGGCCAAAATGTCATTTTGCAACGCGGTGAAATGAATACGCTGTCGTTGCTATTACTGTTTTTGCTGAGTATTGCATCTTTTACGTTCGGTTCGCTGTATTTTGAATCACAGCATAAAAACAAATTGTTATCCAGCGAAGTTCAAAAGCTTAAAAATAGCCAAGTATTGCTGATGGTACCGGATGAGCAAGCCGAAGTGATGGCAAATTGGATGGCTAATAACCCGCATTTCGTGCAGTCTTTTGTCGATAAGGCTAAGCAAGGTGAAGCCACGGTTTTGCCTATAGGGCCGGGGGCTCATCAAGGGGAGCAATCTCAGCTCCCACTCACAAGCCATAATGGCGATGAGTCAGCATCGGTCAATACGTCAGAGAAAGTAATACAGGGGGCGCTTGTTAAACCGCCTGAGGGTAAGCAAGCACTCAGAGCGACGCTAAATACAGCACCTGCTGAAAAAGTGACGATTAAAAAGAGTGAGCCTGTTGAAAATGAGGCATCAAATGATAAATCTAGCCTTGCAGAGCCTTCAGCACAAATAGAGCCTTCCGCACAAAAAGAGGCCAGTGATATTAAGCAAAACGGTAACCATAACGCCAAGAGCAAGGTGATAAAAACCGTGACAGTGATAGAGGGGGATGACGGTGTGAAGCTAATTAGTTTACCCCATGGTGGTATTAGAGTCACAACCAGAGAGCCTGAAGGTTAAGTGATATGACTCATATAACTCATATGAATTGGGGCAAAACCCTGTCATTAATCTGATTAAACGATATTTGAGCCGTGTAATAACACCGAGGGTTATTTTTTGAAAATCTGGACCATAGCAAACCAAAAAGGCGGGGTGGGGAAAACAACAACCGTTGCCAGTCTAGCTGGTGCGTTTGTAAAGCGTGGTCTGAAGGTATTGATGGTTGATACCGACCCCCATGCTTCCCTAGGTTATTACCTTGGTATTGATAGTGAGCAATTACCTTGCTCCTTATATGATCTGTTTTTGGCTAATAAGACCCTAACAACTGACAGTGTTCAAATGCATATTGTGCCTACAAATGTCGTGGGGTTAGATTTAATGCCGTCAACTATGGCACTCGCGACACTTGATCGCAGTTTAGGGCACCAAGAAGGCATGGGGCTGATCTTAAAGAAGGCCCTAAAATTAGTTGAAAATCGATACGATGTTGTATTGATAGATTGCCCGCCGGTGTTGGGGGTGTTGATGGTGAATGCATTAGCGGCAAGTGAGCATATTATCGTCCCAGTTCAAACTGAATTTTTGGCCATAAAAGGGCTCGACCGTATGGTTAAAACGATGTTGCTAATGGGACGTTCAAAAAAAATCAAATACAGCTACACCATAGTGCCAACCATGTTTGATAAACGCACTCGCGCGGCCTCAGCCGCTTTGTTGCAACTGAATGAAGATTATAACGAAGAGCTATGGCAGGACGTGATCCCTGTTGATACCAAATTTAGAGATGCCAGTTTGAGTCATTTACCCGCTTCCCATTACGCCCCTAGTAGCCGTGGCGTGAAGGCCTACAATAGACTACTCGATTATTTACTCGCGAAGGATTTATCTCATGTCAAAATCAGTTGATGATGCGGTATGTGATTATTTTTCGCTGTTGCTTAATGAGCCACAACCAAAACCCGTAATAGACAACAAAATAACACAAAGCCATTATGGCCAAAGCAGATTGCCACAAACTATAGAGACAGATGAGCGCTTAAGTCGGCAAGCATTAGAGCAATTGTTCGCACGCTCACCTAAAGAAAACGGCAAGCTAGTCGAAGAGGTGTGCGCTAAAGAGGCGGTTAGTGTCGAAGCTATCTCTGATATCGATTGTATTGCCAGTATTGATTGTATTACTCGTATAAAAAGTACTGGCAACAACACTAACAATATACAAGAGACCAAGATCGAGCCTCTAGGTGTGCTAGAAGCGGATCGACAAATTGAGCCTGCTGGGCTCAGTGATAGCCAAAATGCGCTTGATATAGCGCCTCAAGTTAACGTGAAATCGGCCATTGAGCCTTTAGTGTCAACCCAAACCTTATTAGAACAGCTTGATGACGAGTTTCAGGTGCTGTTCTTTAAGGTCGCGGGTTTAACGCTCGCAGTCCCTTTAGTGAGCCTCGGCGGGATAGTCGGCTTAGAAAAGATAACTCGATTAATGGGACGCCCCCAGTGGTATATGGGCGTACAGCAGTATCGGGAGACACAGCTTAATGTTGTCGATACCTGTGCCTGGGTGATGCCTGAAAAATATGACGAGAAGCTAGTTAAAAAGGTTAACTATCAATATGTAGTCGTACTTGAAGATAGTCATTGGGGGCTAGGGTGTGAGTCATTAATTGATGCGATAACGATTAAAAAATCTGAAGTCAATTGGCGCAGCCAAGCTGGAAAACGCCCATGGCTTGCAGGTGTGGTAAAAGAGCAGATGTGTGGCATTTTAAATGTCGAAGCCTTGGTGCAAATGTTGGGCTCAGGTTTAGGTTGCCAAGATCCTCTCACATAGTGCACGACATAGTGCACTAATAGAGGCAGGGCTTAAATAACTCAAGTAGAGGCAGAGCTTAAATAGCTCAAGCTGAAATAATATCAATAACGGTGTATTGATTGGATTTTGAGCAAGCATAATAGTTTTATTCGTCTACTCTTAATAACTTAGCGTTAAGAGATGATGCGCTTGATAAAGAATGCAGTTAAGCTGCCGATACAAATGGTAAAGGCTATTGGATTGAAAAGCATTGGAAGCTATGCTTTGCACCATAGTAAAGTATTTAAAATAGTTTAGAACATAGCAGCAGAGCTATTGATTGAGGCGATTATGACAAGTTCAAACAGTGCAGCCGTAGCAGCGGGAACCGAAGACGCAGTATTACAGTGGGTAACATTTAAGCTAGATAATGAAACCTATGGGATTAACGTAATGCAGGTGCAAGAAGTATTACGTTATACCGAGATCGCCCCAGTACCAGGTGCGCCGCATTACGTGTTAGGTATTATAAACTTACGTGGTAACGTGGTTACAGTTATCGATACCCGCTCACGTTTTGGTCTAGCATCAGCTGATGTGAATGACTCAACACGCATTGTGATTATTGAGGCTGAGAAGCAAGTTATCGGTATTTTAGTCGATAGCGTTGCAGAGGTTGTTTACCTGCGTGGCTCAGAAATTGACAATGCACCGAATGTCGGGACTGAAGAGAGTGCCAAGTTCATTCAAGGTGTGAGTAACCGCGATAGCGAGCTACTGATCTTGGTTGATTTAGATAAGTTATTATCTGATGAAGAGTGGATGGAACTGACGCAGATCTAAAGCCGAAGGCAGCTAAGACGGAAAAGCTTAAAATAGCCAATACGAGAAAGGCTTAGACGGTAAACATAAAAGCGTAAGGTTTGGCTTATCCGTAAGCGAAGCGTTCGTCTTAGCTTTATTCGTCTTGGCTTTAGAATTCATATTAAAGAGTCATTAATGATTGTCGAAGAAATTTTAATTGCTACTGTGTTGGTGTTTATCATTGCTTGTCTTGCATTGGTGCTTTATTTACAAAAGCAAACAGGCAAGCTTCGTGCAAAAGTCGATGCACTGACTTTGTTAGTGAAAGAAGGCGATAAGCAAAGAGAAGCAGTAAAACGTGAGTTGCAAGAGCTTAGAAGCGGCACGATTGGCGTAGGGCGTCGTATGGTAGAGCTAGAAAAAAAATTAGCTCAACAAGACGCTAAACTTGAAGAGAGCAGCCAACAAGATCCACAGTCTAGACTGTATTCTCGCGCAATGAAGATGGTTGCTTTAGGTGCCGGTGTCGAAGAACTTATCGATGAATGTGAACTGCCCAAAGCCGAAGCCGAATTACTGATCCGTCTGCATGGGAAATAGAGAAGGGCGGACTTCGTCCTTCTATAAAATCAAAGGCTGAGACGAACGCTTCGCTCACGAAAGACGGACGTTCGCAGGCTCACTCACAGAACGCTGCGCTGACGGTTCAAGCTAAGACGATTCAAGCTAAGGCGGTTCAAACTAAGACGATTCAAGCTAAGACGGTTCAAGCTAAGACGATTCAAGCTAAGACGGTTCAAGCTAAGGCGGTTCAAACTAAGACGATTCAAGCTAAGACGGTTCAAACTAAGATATTTCAAGCAGAGACTTTTGGCTTTTTATCTTTTTATCTTTTTATCTTTTTATCTTTTTATCTCTTTATCTCTTTATCTCTTTCGCTTTTTCGGCTTCGTTTTCCGTAAGCGAAGCGTTCCGTAGTGACAGTCATTGATACAAACAGTCACGTGCCGTAGGCTGTAGGCCGTTCATCTCAGCTTTTATCGTCTGAGCTTTAAACCTCTTCCATTATCTTCTGGTGCATATTGTTCCACTTCTCTGGAAATTTACCATCTAGCACATACACAAAAGCGATGAGCTCGGCGATAAGTAAATACAGCTCACTCGGGATCTCGTCTCCTATCTCTAAGCGCTGTAAAAAATCACATAAATACTCATCTTGATGTATATGGATCCCGGCCTGCTGCGCCAAGGCGATGATCTCCTCTGCGAGTTTATCTTCCCCCTTGGCCGAGACTTTTGGGGCGGCACCTGACTGATAACTGAGTGCAACAGCTTGCCTAGGTTTTCTTGAATCTGTCATAACGTTTCTCTTTTGGCTGCAGGTGCGGAATAAAGCCTTTTAGTACTAAGCATCAATGCGTCTTTAATTGAAGGCCTGAGAGGCTCTGAACTGGCACATATCGAGTACGATGGATATTACACATCGACCTTCACTAAGTAGTGTTCACCGGGCAAAATTGTTGCGGGAATATTCTCTTGCTTTGTACTAATCGATATTTGGCTAAATCCTATCCCCTCGAGTTTCTGGGAGAGTGACGGCGTAAGAAGCTCAATTTTATTGATGATAGCTTCATTACTGCATGAAAATTTAAGCTTAAGCGGTGCACTAGAATGCGGATTATCATGTTTAAGTGTTTGAGCACCAATGAGTAATGGTCCACTTGCTAGATTAAACTTTAACTGTAAGCGCCAAACATCGTTTTTTGGATTATTGGATTGCTTTTCCTTTTGAATATGCCCCTCTAATTGCTCTTGGTAATGGCTGATTGAATAGGGAATAGCGAAATAATAATTAATCATTTGCTCGTTTCTACTTGAGGCATGTTGATAAAGGTTCAAGTTGCTTAACAGCTTAGATAGGGATTCCTGGCAGGCGCAAGACTCTAACAGTTTTAATAATGGCTCAGGAAGTGCGAGGTGAGCTTGTAATATAGACAGCTTTTTGGCCAGTTCGGGGGTTATTTGCGAAGCTGATGCTCGTCCTAATAATAGCTGAAATAGTAAGTTTAACGTGTTTACATGCGTATTCAATGGTGTGCTCAACCAATCGTTAGGTGAGAGGGATTGGTTGATTGTTGCCATAATGACCTGCTTAAGGCGCTGTGGCTGGCTTAGTTCAATTAACGTCTCGGGAGATAACCTAGGAAGAACTCTTAATAGTGCTGATGCAAGACTCTCTTTGGCATTCTCTTTGACGTTAGACATCGCGGGGCTGTTTCCAGGCAAGCCGCCCGCTTTTTCGAGTGCGTCCGCTAATAGGTGAGCCGATGTTGCAGGGGTAGGAGCTATGCCTGCTTCGCTGTGAGATTGACCTAACCGCTCTTTGTCCGGCGATGGGTATTTAGCATCAGCTGCCACATCAAGGCTAACATCAACATTCTCGTCTATAGCTTCCAATGACTTGAATAGATTACGGTACTGAAAGTTAACATCAGTCTTTTGATTTGCGAGGTGCTGAATTCGCTCTGCAGGCTGATCTGTCGCTAGATCTGCTAACTCCTTACTCACGTCTTGTGTAGAGATTAAATTTACTTTGGCTTTTACATGGATCGGAGATAGCTCAAGAAGCAGTTGATTCTCCACACTTCTTATTGTTGCTGTATATTCACCTTGCTTGCTAGTACACAATCTTTCCAGCACAAAACTAGGGCCTTTATCAAAACGTAACTGGCTACCTTTAACTTTTGCAGTGGGTAGCGGATAGCCATCTTTTCGTTTTGCAAGTTGTTGCAGTTTCTTTTCTTGAGCTTTGCTACGACTAATTGCAGCTAATAAGGCTTGAGGTAAGGGGAGGCTAATCGGCCCTCCTAGAGCAAATAGGGTGCTTTGGGCTATGGTGCCGTTGATTTGCACTATATTTAAAAGGAAGTTTTGAGCTTGTTTGAGTTGCTGAAGCGGAATTGGCGGAACGGTTTTCAAGCTGTATTGTTGCCCTAAAAGGTTAACGCTTAACCCTGATTTACTCATTTGTAACGAAATTGGCACCAGTGAGCTTACTGGCTTCTCGATAGCGAAAGAGCCTGTTGGTAAATTATTTGGCGCAGTAGTGGTGTTAGTTACAGTATCCAAAATGGGCTCTTTTTAGTTCAAAAATGATATAAACAACTAATTTGATATGTTTATTCACAAATTTATATTTGACCTTGTTACTTGACTCAGTATCCTTAGCCATCTTTAGGGCAATAATTAAAATTTCCAGCTAAATTTATTGCTTTTAGTCAGCTAAGAGGTCTTATTGATTGTATCGACACCAACCCTATACGACTTTAGCTGGAATGTAGAATTTAGTCAGTGAGCCAAAATGTACTAAGGTAAAGACGAGTGCTACTGACTCCTTTTCAAAGAGACAATTATGAAGTTTAAATGGATTGTGTTTTCTCTGGCGATATTTGGAATGCCTTCAATTGAAGCTGCAGAAGACAGCACTACGGATGATGCTAAACAGATCACAGTAACCTATAACGACCCAAGGGATCCTATAGAGGGTTTTAACCGCGTCATGTGGGATTTTAACTATCTGTTTATGGATAGGTATTTTTATCGCCCAGTTGCCCATGGCTATCATGATTACATCCCGCATCCGGTGAAAAGCGGGATTAATAATTTTGTGTTAAACCTTGAAGAGCCATCTAGCCTAGTTAACAACACCCTGCAAGGCAAATGGGGTTGGGCCGCCAATGCGGGCGGACGCTTCACCGTTAATTCAACGCTAGGCCTATTAGGTGTCATTGATGTCGCCGAAATGATGGGCATGACACGTAAACAAGACGATTTTAGTGAAGTGCTAGGTTATTACGGTGTACCAAATGGTCCCTATTTTATGGCACCGTTTATTGGTCCCTATGTCACTCGTGAAATCGCATCAGACTGGGTTGATGAACTATACTTTCCTCTATCTGAGTTGACGTTTTGGCAATCAGCACTAAAATGGGGTCTTAAAAGTTTGCATACTCGAGCGGCTGCAATCGATCAGGAACGATTGGTTGATAACGCTCTTGACCCATATACCTTCGTTAAAGATGCTTATTTTCAACATATAGATTACCAGGTATATGACGGTGATATTCCTCAAAGTGACGATAATGATGAGTTGCTTGATGAGTATATGCAGGAATTAGAATAGCATTCGATAAGTGGACAGATAAAAATAAAAGCTCCGCTTAAAGCGCAAACATAAACATGGACGTGTGTTTTCGCTGTTGTCAGTAAAGGGCAGCTTATGGCGCTAACAGAATTATCGATACTTTTTGTAGAAGACGATCCAGTCTTTCGCAAGCTTGTCACGTCCTACCTTGATAGTCGCGGTGCAAACGTCGTTGAGGCCGATAACGGTGAGCAAGGCTTAAATCGTTTTAAGGCACAGAAGTTTGATATCATTATTGCTGACTTAAGCATGCCTAAACTTGGCGGTTTAGATATGCTAAAGGCGATGAATCAACATCGACCCGGCACGCCCTCAATTATCATTTCTGGTAACCAAGCCATGTCTGATGTGATTGATGCATTAAGAAGTGGCGCAAGTGATTACCTTGTCAAACCCGTATCCGATTTATACCTTATCGAAAACTCCATCCGAGAATGCTTGAATAGTTCTTTTGAAGAGTCACTAAACTTCGATGAGCAAGAGTCTCTGTCATACTTAGAGCTTAACGAAAATTTGGCCTTGTTGGAGCAGTGTAGCGAAGCCGCTAAAAGTGTGCAGCAACAGTTATTCCCACCAAGCCGTGTTGAGTATAGTGATGTTGTGATTGACTATAGCCTGTTTAATACCAATGAAGTGAGTGCCCACTTTATCGATACTGCCATGATAGACGATGATCATGTCATGATGTATATGGCACATTTTCACCCCCATGATAATCGAGCCGCGTTTGCTTCGGTTCTATTGAAGAGCTTCGTTAATCATAAACTTAAACTATACCGAAACGGCCAGTCCCAAGCGATCATAGAACCTTTTAATATGTTGGTTTATCTGAATGACCGCATGGCCAAGTCTGGGCTGGGTATTGTTGTCGATATGGCTTATATCGTGGTCGAATTAACGCACTATCGGGCGGCAATCGCAAAAGCTGGCAGTGAATTTAGGTGCTACCTGAAAAACAGTGAGGGCCTATCTCCTATCGCGTTAGCAGATTCTTTACAGTTAGGAATGACCAATTGGACTAAGCCGAGCGTTCAGTTTAGAACCTTACTCCTTGGCGAAAAGCTGTGCATCTCCACTCAAGTGAGTGAGCATAAACAGCTGCTGTTAGATAATCAGTTCCATGGATTGATCCATGAGCCCACCACAAAGCCCGGCGGATATATTCAGCTTAGTTTAAGCTAAGACGGTACAAGCTGAGACGGTATAGGCTGAGACGGTATAGGCTGAGACGGTATAGGCTGAGACGGTACAAGCTGAGACGGTATAAGCTGAGACGGTACAAGCTGAGACGGTACAAGCTGAGACGGTACAAGCTGAGACGGTACAAGCTGAGACGGTACAAGCTGAGACGGTACAAGCTGAGACGGTACAAGCTGAGACGGTACAGGCTGAGATGGTATAAGCTGGGACGGTATAAGCTAAGACGGTACAGGCTAAGACGGTATAGGCTGAGACGGTACAGGCTGAGACGGTACAAGCTGAGACGGTACAAGCTAAGACGGTACAAGCTAAGACGGTATAGGCTGAGACGGTACAAGCTGAGACCGTACAAGCTAAGACGGTACAAGCTAAGACGGTACAAGCTAAGACGGTATAAGCTAAGACGGTATAAGCTAAGACGGTACAAGCTGAGACGGTATAAGCTGAGACGGTACAAGCTGAGACGATATAGGCTGAAACGGTATAGGCTGAGACGGTACAGGCTGAGACGGTACAAGCTGAGACGGTACAAGCTGAGACGGTACAAGCTAAGACGGTACAGGCTGAGACGGTACAAGCTGAGACGGTACAAGCTAAGACGGTACAAGCTGAGACGGTACAGGCTGAGACGATATAGGCTGAAACGGTATAGGCTGAGACGGTCAAGCTAAGACGGTACAAGTTAAGACGGTACAAGCTAAGACGGTACAAGTTAAGACGGTACAAGCTAAGACGGTACAAGCTGAGACGGTATAAGCTGAGACGATATAAGCTGAGACGATATAAGCTGAGACGATATAGGCTGAGACGGTACAAGCTGAGACGATATAGGCTGAGACGGTACAAGCTGAGACGGTACAGGCTGAGACGGTACAAGCTGAGACGATATAGGCTGAGACGGTACAGGCTAAGACGGTACAGGCTGAGACGGTACAAGCTGAGACGGTACAGGCTAAGACGGTACAAGCTGAGACGGTCAAGCTAAGACGGTACAAGCTGAGACGGTCAAGCTAAGACGGTACAAGCTGAGACGGTACAAGCTGAGACGGTACAAGTTGAGACTGTATAAGCTGAGACGGTACAAGCTAAGACGGTACAGGCTAAGACGGTACAAGCTGAGACGGTACAAGCTGAGATGCTCAGGCTGAGATCTAGAAGGGCGAGGTGTAAAATTTTTGGGGTTTGATGTTTTTCCGGTCTTTAATCGTCTTAGTTTTATTCGGCTTTTAATCGTCACAGCTTCAACCGAGCTTTAGACATTGTAGGCCGAGAAAAATAACTAATATTGAATATTCAAGGATGAATATGGTGGCTTTTAAAAAATTAGAAATATGGCGACGTGCGTGTGACTTGAGTTGTCGTATTTATGAGTTAACGAAAGATGTTAGAGACTATGGATTTCGTGATCAGATTACTAGGGCTGGGCTATCTATCCCATCAAACATTGCAGAGGGGATAGAGCGAGAATCGATAAAAGAGCAAATTCGTTTTTTGTTTATATCAAAGAGCTCTGCTGCTGAAGTGATAACTCAAATAACTATCGGTATTAGAATAGGTTATATAGAACCAAGTGTAGGCAATCAATTACTCAAAGAAACAGAAAGCATCGCAATGATGATTACCGCGCTGATTAGAAAAAAGAAGAGTTTACTGAGCTAAGACGGTATAAGCTGAGACGGTATAAGCTGAGACGGTACAAGCTAAGACGGTACAGGCTAAGACGGTATAGGCTGAGACGGTACAGGCTGAGACGGTACAAGCTGAGACGGTATAAGCTGAGATGCTCAGGCTGAGAACTATAAGGGCGAGGGAGGGGGTAACGTCTTTGGTGTTTGATGTTTTTCCGGCTCTTCCCGTCTTTGCAGTTTCCGGTCTTAAATCATCTTAGTTTTTTCGGCTTTTAACCGTCTTATTTCTATTCGACTATTAAAAACAAAAAAGCCAGAAGAGTTATCTTCTGGCTTTTTTATGCTTCAAGCTTTTCCAGTTTTTTGTCTCAGCTTAAATCGTCTTTGCTATTTCAGATCTTACCGTCTTCGCAGTCTCCGGCACTTATCATCTTAGCCTTAATCGGCTTTAAACCGTCTTTGCTTATTCGGCTTTAAACCGTCTCAGCTTAAATCGGATTTCAACCGTCTTTGCCGCTTTATCTTCTAATAGCCTCATGCTCTGCTGTAACAGCAATCTCTTCTGTCAAAGCTTCTTCTTCAGTATGAGGTCCATCTTCTGCGCCATGCATCCAGCTAACTAGCTTATCAGCCATAAAGTAAAGAACAACACCAGAGATAGCGGCTGTGATTGCGATACCAGCGAAGATCGACATAGCGTTAGCCAGTTGCTCCTCTTTCGCTCCACCGTGACCAATCATTGAACCGACGATACCAGCAACAAAGTTAGCAGCGGCAATAAACAGGAACCATGCACCCATCATTAATGAAGCGATACGTAGTGGAGCCAGCTTAGTCACCATAGATAGGCCAATAGGAGATAGACATAACTCACCCATTGTATGGAAGAAGTATGCACCCACTAACCACCACATGCTTGACTTAGCACCAGCGTCACCATCCATCTGTAAAACCGCACCAATCATGAATAGGAAACCAATACCTAGTAGTACTAGACCTAATGCAAACTTAACTGGTGAGTTTGGCTCATTCTTACCTAAGCGGATCCAAATAGAAGCAATCACAGGTGCGAACAATACGATAAAGATCGCATTTAATGACTGGAAGTAAGTCGTCGGAACTTCCCATCCACCAATCATACGGTCAGTAAAGTCGTTGGTGAACAGGTTCATCAAGCCACCGGCTTGCTCGAAACCAGCCCAGAAGATAATCGTGAATAGACCCATGACCATGATAACTTTAATGCGATCACGTTCAATTTTCGTCAGAGGCTCTTTGCGTACTTGGCCAGATTCAGCCGCTTTTTGTCTTTCCAATTTAGCCGCAGGAACGGTACCAATATCGCCTAGTAGTTTTTGCGCGAATAAGAATTGGATAATTAATGATATAACCATACCAACACCGGCACAGAAGAAACCTGCCTGCCAGTTATTGATAAAGACTTCTTTACCATCAATAACGTCGGTATAACCGAAACTAGTATAAGCCCAAGCTACAACGAAGCCCGATAAGGCAGCACCTAAGTTAATGCCCATGTAGAAAATGGTGAATGCACCATCACGGCGATGATCGCCTTCTTCATATAGGTCACCAACCATAGTAGAGATGTTTGGCTTAAATAGACCGTTACCAAGAATAAGTATGCCTAAGCCGAGGTAGAACATTTGGGTCGCTGAACCTGGTACCCATTCGTGCGGCGCTGCTAATAGGAATTGGCCCATGGCCATCAGTGCGCCACCAATATAAATTGATTTACGCTGTCCTAATACGTTATCGGCTAACCAGCCACCAATTAGCGGGGTTAAATAAACTAACGCGGTAAATGTACCGTAAAGCGATAGAGCGTCAGCTTGTGTCCAACCTAATCCGCCACCACCTTGATTGTGCACTTGGTCAACCAAATACAACACCAAAATGGCACGCATTGCGTAGTAACTGAAACGTTCCCATAGTTCTGTCGTAAATAACAGGAACAGTCCCTTAGGATGCCCGAGCATCGTCCCCTGGGGTTTTGCTGCGCTCATGTATTCTTCCACCTTCGCTTGTGATTGCCTGCAGCTCAATGATCACTACAGAAATTTGATTTGCTTAAATTATTACAGCTTTCAGTGCAAACAGTCAGTTAAGAGTGTTACGTCTTAAGTGTTTTTGTAATGAAATAAGCTGTTTTATTGTGGGCTTGTATTCTAATTTTTATTATTTGGCGCTAAAAATAGCATCAAATGCGATAAAGCCTACCTTATATACCCTTTATGGGCAGCTAAAGTCAATTTTGAAAACGTAACTGCCGACTTAATAACCACTCGTGAATAACATGTTTAGCTAGAGGTTAAAAATGAGCTTCAAAGCTCGGCTTTGGCAAGTCGCGACTTCCAATTAAGGCCACAAATTTGTTAGTATTCGTGCCGTGAATGGAAGTCACCGCTTGTTAAGAGCTGTTGTTGAATTACAGATGAGAGAATTAAATGAAGGCTTGGTATCTAATATATTGCAAATCTCGAGGCGAAGCCCGGGCGCAGCAAAACCTGGCACTTCAGCAGATTGATACTTACCTGCCTACCTATCCAGAAGAAAAGTTAGTAAAAGGACAAGTAAGCGTGCGGCGTGTATCGCTGTTCCCCAGTTACCTATTTATTAATTTTGACCCCGAAGTCACCAGTGTGTCTAAAATCCATAACACCCGCGGCGTTATCAGAATAGTCGGTTGTAAAGAACTGATGACATCTATCGATGACAGCGTTATCCATGCAATCAAAATGCGTGAACATAAGCTGCTCTCTGAAATATCAAGCCAAAGCGCCGAACCTGCACCTAAGATGGAGCAGGGAGATAAGGTGTGCTTCACAAAAGGTCCATTTGTGGAACTTGAAGGGATCTTCGATGAAGCGAATGGTGAGAAGCGATGCTTCGTACTGTTTGAGCTAATGGGTAAGCAGCAACGGGTCGTCGTTGATAGAGATGTGATTAAGCATGTTAATGAAAAACAATTAGTTGCAAGCTAACTTTTTTATAAAACAGTACTCGCTTAGGTCGCTTTAAAATCTAAGGTACGGTAAAACACAGGCTACAGCGTTTTAATCGTTACAGTGGATCTTGATAAACGCAGTTAGAAATGGCAGTTAGAAAAGGCAGTTAGAAAAGGCAGTTAGAAAAGGCAGTTAGAAAAGGCAGTTAGAAAAGGCAGTTAGAAACAGTGCTGCCTTGTATAGTGTTGCTTGATAGTACCCACATGAATGCGGGTAATCGTTGAAAGTACTAATTTTGCCATAATCTTTGTGAGACATTCGCCATAGCTTTGAATATAGTGTTAAAAATATGCCATTTGAGAACATGGAACCTGAAAACCTGTATTGAAAATGAAGCATTGAAAGTGCTTATTAGAAAGTGTTTATTGAAAGTGCTTATTGAAAGTGCCCATTAGAGTACGGTATGACAAATAGCGCTATATAGGTAGATGGGATGGAACATCCAATTCTGTAGGCCGTTAGGATGATAACCTACCGAGCGAGTAACAGAGTTAACAGTGGGCACCTGAATTAGCGTCATACAGTCTGGCGTCTATTGCGAAAATAGTTGCAGGCATTTGGTTAGCGGTATAGCAATAGTGCATCAGGAATAAAGTCTATCTCCATTGTCGTACAAAGTATCGCCATCTAAACGATATGTTGACTTAGAGTTACTGCTCAGAAGAGCGAGTTCGTGTATAATGCGCTGCCTGATTATTGCATACAGATATTGATTGGCGCGACCAAGCTGGATTAATGTTCAAAATTATAATTATGGGCTATCTAATTGATAGAACGCTTAAATATCTATCCACACTATCTATTTAGACATTATAGAAGAGAGTAGGAGAGAGTAGAAGATAACGCAAGAAAACGAGTTAATTTAAGCTAGACGCAATAGTAAGTAGTTGATTTTAGCTTAAGTTAATTTGAAATAAAAAACACAAAATTTAACAGGTCCGCAATGCGGATGGGCACGTTGGAAGCCGCAATCCATGGGCGGTAGCGTGTCTAAAAGCTAAGAAGGGCGCTGCGCTTCTAGGTGCTAGGACGTTCGCAAGCTCACTTCTAGGACGGACTTTGTCCTGCTAGGAAATCAACAGAAAACACCACTTGGCTTTTGATGTTGATTTCATGCTTTGCTAGAACCTAGAACCTTCTTTCTAATTTTACCGTATTTGCTTTTCCGTAAGCGAAGCGTTCCGTAGTGACAATCAATTAATACAAACAGTCACGTGCCGTAAGGCCGTAGGCCGTTCGTCTCAGCTTTAAGATTTTGCTTTTCCTAGAACCTAGCGCCTCGAAGCGTAGCGTCCTAGGACCTTTTCTGATTTTAACCCTCTCTCGGAGATTACTGGTGCTTAACAAGACTAAAAAACTCATCATTGCTGGTATGTCAGCGCTGATATTGCTATCAGGGCAGGCGAGTGCTATCACGCCTTCGCCACAAATGATGGAGCAATTTAAAAATCTTCCAGCATCTGAGCAGCAACGCTTAGCAAAGCAGTATGGCATAGACCCTTCAATGCTTGGCGGTAGCAGTAGCTCACAGCCGCAACTTGAAAATCCAAACTTAGTTAATCCACGTGCTCAGTACGATGAGAATGGTGTATTAATTCAAGTCGATCAATTTGGCAAGCCACTAAAAGATAAGTCAGACGATCAACTGAAGTTTGAAGAAGATGCAGCTAAAAAAGAGCTAAAGCGCTTTGGTTACGACCTGTTTGCTGGTGAGCCAACAACATTCGCGCCAGTATCTGATGTCCCCGTGCCAAGTGAATACTTAGTTGGCCCTGGTGACAACATCAAGGTACAGCTTTTCGGTAAAGATAATAATGAGTATGATCTTGTCATTAACCGTGAAGGCGTTATCCAATTCCCAGACCTGGGACCAATCTCTGTTTCTGGCTTAACCTTTAGCGAATTGCGTGAAACTCTGTCTGAGCGTATCAATCAGCAGATGATCGGTATTCAGTCAAACATCACCATGGGCGAGTTACGCTCGATTCGTATTTTCGTTGCTGGTGACGCCTATAAACCCGGCTCTTACACGGTATCAAGTCTTTCAACCATTACACAGGCATTGTTTGTGGCTGGTGGCGTCAACGAAATCGGCTCGCTACGTAATATTCAAGTAAAGCGCAACGGCAAGCTTGTAGGCAGTATGGATCTCTATGATCTGCTACTTCGCGGTGATGCATCGGGCGATATTAACTTACGTTCTGGTGATGTGGTATTCATCCCTTCTGTGGGTGGCCTAGCCAGCGTGACTGGTGAAGTTCGTCGTCCTGCTATTTACGAGCTGAAAAAGCACGAAACCATGGCGCAAGTTATCGAGATGGCTGCAGGAATTAAGCCTGGTGCCTATCCGAGACGCAGCAGCGTTGAGCGATTTAATGCAAACAGCCTTAAAACTATCTTAAATGTGGATTTAACCACTCAAGCTGGTAAAGCGACAAAAGTGGTTGCTGGTGACGTAATCCGTGTTAAAAGTGCAACAACACAATATGAAGATGCCATTACGGTTGTCGGCGCAGTAGTTCGCCCTGGCAAGTATCAATGGTATCAAGGCCAAAAAATCAGTGATTTAGTGCCATCTATCTGGGGCGACTTGAATGTCTCGGTTGACCTTGAATACGCCATCATCGTACGTGAAATCAATAAGCAAGGTGATATTCAGGTTTATCAATTTTCACCAGTAAAAGCGATTAACGGCAAAGAGCCTTCACAAGACTTAACGCTACAGGCGCGTGATAAAGTCATCTTCTTTAACTTTAGTGACTTAACTCAAAACCGCTACGAGCTAAACAAACTGGTAAAAGAGCGCGTGCAAAAGGTTCAATCACTCGCTGGCAACTCATTAATTGGTAATGATTTATTTGAAGCTGGCTTCTCACAGCTAAATCAGAAGAAGTTTGCTGACCGCTCTGAACTCGGTGGGGTTGCCATTAATAGCAAAGTCCAAGACCAAGATCCAACGGCCAAAGCGATAAAAGGTGAAGTCAACAAGATGTTGGTTAACCTTTTCGACGACAGTGACTTAATTAAGCTCAGTGGCGCGATGAACCGCGGTGAGCTACTTTATCCAGTCGTTATGAAGCTAAATAGTCAAGGGCGTGCGGGTAACGGTGTTCAGGCTGTAGCGATTAACGGGCGAGTGAACAACCCTGGTATTTATCCATTGTCTGTCAATGCTCGTATTAAAGATTTAGTCATGGCTGCTGGTGGTCTTGAAGAGGGCGCATATACGCCGCGCGCAGAATTAACCAGTACTTACGTGACCGTTGATGGATCAGCTATCAAGCATACCAATATTGCACTTGAAGCGGCGCTTCAAGGTGATGCAACCCAAAATATCGCCTTAAAGGGCCGTGATATTTTAACGGTAATGACAACGCCTGATTGGCAAGAAAATAAGTCAGTAGAAATTCGTGGTGAAGTTAAATTCCCTGGTACCTACAATATTCGCCGTGGTGAAACCTTAGCTGATGTATTAAAACGTGCTGGCGGCTTTACCGAGTATGCTTACTTGCCGTCATCAGTATTTGTGCGTGAATCTGTACGTCAGCAAGAACAGTTAGAAGTTAAAAAGTTAGCAGAACAGCTCCTGCGCGATGTTGCTACTCGTGGTGTATCAAAAGACGGTAATGTAATTAACTACAGTGATGCACAAATGATGCTAGCTGACTTGGAAACAATCCAAGCGGTTGGTCGTTTAGTTGTCGATGTATCAGCAATCTCAGTGGGTATTAAGCAAGCCGATATTCAGTTAGAAGATGAAGATGTGCTTTACGTGCCATCAACTAAGCAAACGATTGCGGTTATGGGTGAAGTACAGCACGCAGCGACACATAGATTCAAGGAAGGTCAAACGATTGATCAATACTTGGCAATGTCAGGTGGCGCACGAGAGCGCGCAGACGATGACCGAACCTATGTTATTAAGGCTGACGGCTCAGTCCTGATACCAAGTAAATCCATGTGGTTTAGTAATGAGTCAAGCTTACAACCAGGCGACACCATCATTGTACCGCTCGACACCGAGTACAAAGACAACTTAACGCTTTGGACGCAAGTAACAAGCATCATCTACAACACAGCAGTCGCATTCGCCACAGTCGCAAATCTTTAAAAAGAAGGTTTGAGGAAAAGCAGGTCCTAGGCCCTAAAACCTAAGTTCTAAAAGCTAGGTTCTAAAAGCTAGGGCCAAAACCTAATAGCCAAGGATGGTGTTCGGTGAAGTTATTTGCATTTCAAGATTTGGAAGTATGGAAACGGGCAAGTCGTTTAGCTTGCGAGATATACAAAGAGCTGAATACTTGCCGCGATTTTGGTTTAAAAGACCAAATGACCCGAGCAGCGGTTTCGATTGCTTCAAATATCGCTGAAGGTGAAGAAAGAGAGTCTAGGGCTGAGTCAGCCAGATTCCTTTACTTCGCAAAAGGCTCATCTGGTGAGCTTGCAACCCAAATTTACATAGCGATAGAAATCGGCGTAATTGAAAAGAAAGCCGGGTTAAACCTAATAAAAGAAGCTAGAGAAATTTCAGCAATGCTAGGTGCTTTGATAAAGATTAGAAAAGGCTGCGTTAGAGAAACTTCAGCTGATTACAATGTCAAACCTAGCATCTAATTTTAAATTACATGCGGAACCTGTACCTAGGAACTAGAACCTAGGACCTAGGACCTTTATACAATGAATAAACAAGTACAACAAAATCACACAGACGCACAGTTTCCGCATATGAACTCCGTTCATAATCCGGGAGACGATGAAATCGACCTCCGCGAACTCTTCTCCGTCATCTGGCAGGGCAAATGGCTCATCATCGCCATAACCACTGTATTCGCTATTGGCTCAGTCATCTTCGCCCTCATGCAGCCAAACACCTACAAATCTGAGGCATTACTAGCACCAGCAAGCGAAGAACAAGGCGGTGGACTAAGTGCATTAGCTGGCCAATTTGGTGGACTTGCTAGCATGGCGGGCATAAACCTAGGTGCCGCCGGAGGAGTAGATAAAACTCAAATGGCCATCGAGGTGTTAAAATCTCGTCAATTCGCCAGCCAGTTTATTCAAAAGCACAACATCTTGCCAGATTTAATGGCCACAGATAAGTGGGATATGTCAACTAATACGCTGGTTTATAATGAAAAAATGTATAACCCCGTAACTAAAACTTGGTTGCGGGAAGTAAAGGCTCCATTTAAGCCAGAACCTTCAATGCAAGAAGCATTTAAGGTTTTCAAAAAAGTTATTGAGATTAACTCGGCCAAAGATACAGGCATGGTCACAATCTCTGTAGAGCATCTGTCACCTAACATTGCACAGCAATGGGTGACTTGGATAGTAGAAGATATTAACAAGGCGATGAAAGAGCGGGATGTGGCCGAAGCCATTCGCAGTAGTGAGTTTCTAAATAAACAAATAGCATTAACTAATGTTGCTGACATACGTTCAATTCTTTATAGGCTTATAGAGGAGCAAGCAAAAACAATTATGTTTGCTGAGGTTCGTGATGAATATGTGTTTAAAACAATCGATCCTGCTCTAGTTTCTGAAGAAAAAGATGGCCCTAAACGCGCTTTGATTTGTTTACTAGGTACGGTGTTGGGGGCTGGATTAGCTTTGATGATTGTTTTGATAAGACATTTCGTTAGGAAAGAAGAGTAGGGATCTTTTCTTTTATAGTTTCTAGCAGCGAAGCGCTCTAGTATTCTAGATTCTTCTTTAAAATAAGAAAAACAGCGAAATAGAAGGTTACAACGGATAGCGCTGATGTAAGAAATAAGAGTGACAGTCTCAACATTGATTAAAAGTGTCTCAGCCTCAACCTAGAGGCTGAGATTGGAAAGTCTGATAATTCAATTCACAACGTTTAAAATGAACTTGTTCTTAGGCAAGTAATACATCTTGGAAGCATAAAAATGAAAATTTTAGTCACAGGTGGAGCCGGCTTTATTGGCTCTGCGGTAGTGCGTCATATCATCAATAATACACAAGATAGTGTTATCAACGTCGATAAATTAACTTACGCAGGTAATCTAGAGTCGTTAGCAAGCATTGAGTCAAATGAACGTTATGTTTTCGAACAAGTTGATATTTGTGACCGTGCGGAATTAGACAGAGTTTTTGTAAAGTGTAAGCCTGACGCTGTAATGCATTTAGCTGCAGAGTCACATGTTGATCGCTCAATCACGGGCCCAGCAGATTTCATCCAGACAAATATCGTGGGCACATATACGCTTCTTGAAGCGACACGAGCGTATTGGAACACATTGGCTGAAGATGCTAAGAAAGCATTTCGTTTTCATCATATTTCTACTGATGAAGTTTACGGCGACCTACCGCACCCTGATGATATTGAGGATGAAACAGAGCCCTCAACAGGCAAAGAGCCTTCAGCGGATAATGAGCCTTCAGCCAATAAATCGCTACCTTTATTTACCGAAACTACATCATACGAACCCTCAAGCCCTTACTCTGCATCTAAGGCAAGTTCCGACCATCTTGTTCGTGCTTGGTTAAGAACCTATGGCCTACCAACCATAGTAACCAACTGTTCTAATAATTATGGTCCATATCACTTCCCTGAAAAGCTGATCCCATTAGTGATTTTAAATGCATTAGAGGGAAAACCATTACCTATCTACGGTAAAGGTGACCAAATCCGCGATTGGTTATATGTTGAAGATCACGCTAGAGCACTTTATAAAGTCGTTACCGAAGGTGTCGTAGGCGAAACGTACAATATCGGTGGCCATAACGAAAAGCAAAATTTAGAAGTTGTTCAGACGATTTGTGCAATTTTAGATTCTTTAGTGCCAAAAGAAACAAAATATAAAGAACAAATTACTTATGTTACAGACAGGCCAGGTCACGACAGACGCTATGCAATTGATTCAAGTAAAATGCAACGTGAACTTGGTTGGACGCCGATCGAAACATTTGAAACAGGGCTTAAAAAGACAATTGAATGGTATTTGACTAACCAAGAGTGGTGTCAACACGTGCAAGATGGGAGTTATCAGCGTGAACGTTTAGGTGTAGTGCCATCTGCGACGAAGGAAGATGCACAATGAAAGGTATTGTATTAGCTGGTGGCAGTGGTACTCGTTTATTTCCATTAACTCGTGGTGTATCAAAGCAACTGCTTCCAATCTACGACAAGCCAATGGTGTTTTATCCTATTTCAACTCTGATGCTGGCGGGCATCAAAGATATTTTAATCATTACTACCCCTGAAGATAATGCGGGCTTTAAGCGGCTATTAGGTGACGGCTCAGATTTTGGCATCAACCTTGAGTATGCTATTCAACCAAGTCCTGATGGCTTAGCACAAGCGTTTATCATTGGTGAAGAGTTTATTGGTGATGATAGCGTTTGTTTAGTCCTTGGCGATAACATTTTCTATGGTCAGTCTTTTTCAAATACACTTAAAAATGCAGCATCGCGTGAGTCTGGAGCAACCGTTTTTGGCTACCAAGTGAAAGATCCTGAGCGTTTTGGTGTGGTTGAGTTCGATGAAGATATGAAAGCGGTATCGATTGAAGAAAAACCTGAAACACCAAAATCAAATTATGCAGTTACTGGTCTTTACTTCTACGACAATCGCGTTGTTGAAATGGCAAAACAAGTTAAACCATCTCATCGTGGTGAGCTTGAAATTACGACACTAAATGAAATGTATTTAAATGATGGATTGTTAAATGTTGAGTTATTAGGCCGGGGTTTTGCGTGGCTTGATACAGGCACCCATGAAAGCCTTCATGAAGCCTCTTCTTTTGTTCAAACCATTGAAAATGTTCAAGGCTTAAAGGTTGCCTGCTTAGAAGAAATTGCTTGGCGTAACGGTTGGTTGAGTAACGAGCAGATTTTGTCTCTAGCCAAGCCTATGATGAAGAACGAATACGGTCAGTATTTAAAACGTTTAGTGAGTGAAAATCAGAAAAAGGTACTGACCTAATGCGGGTACTAATTACAGGGTGCAATGGGCAAGTTGGCTGTAGTTTAACTGAGCAATTAGCTAAGGACACAAATACAACAGTATTAGCGCTTGATAGAGATTACCTCGATATTACCAATCTAGATGCCGTTCATGCTGCAGTTGTTGAATTTAAACCAAGTATCATTATTAATGCTGCAGCGCATACTGCAGTAGATAAAGCAGAAGAGGAAGTTGAACTTTCTTATGCTATTAATCGTGATGGACCGAAATACCTAGCACAAGCTGCGCAAGATGTGGGAGCTGCAATACTGCATATATCAACTGATTATGTCTTTGAAGGCAATAAAGTTGGTGAGTATGTAGAAAGTGACACCACAAACCCACAAGGGGTTTATGGTGAAAGTAAGTTGGCGGGTGAAGTTGCCGTAGCACAAGCATGCGATAAACACATCATCCTTCGCACCGCTTGGGTGTTTGGTGAAAATGGCAATAACTTTGTAAAAACCATGCTGCGCTTAGGCACAACTCGAGATGCATTGAATGTTGTTGGAGACCAGTTCGGTGGACCAACCTACGCAGGTGATATTGCAAATGCGTTAATTCAAATTGCTAATCGAATTACCCAAGGTGATGCTATTGAATATGGTGTTTATCACTTCTCGGGCTTACCCCACGTTAGTTGGTACGAGTTTGCAGAAACTATTTTTGATATAGCAATCGAGAAAGGCGTTCTCAAGAAGCGTCCTAGCTTAAGCAATATAAAAACTGAGCAATACCCTACACCAGCAAAGCGACCAAGTAACTCCTGCTTAAATACCGACAAAATCACTAGTGTATTTGCAATTGAAGCGAGTGACTGGAAAGTAGCATTAAATAATATTCAAGCATATACAGGATAAGAATATGAAAGTGATAAATACTAGTATTCCTGATGTGAAAATTATAGAGCCTAGCGTGTTTGGTGACGAACGCGGATTCTTTATGGAAACCTGGAATCAAAAGAAATTTGAAGAATTAGTAACAGGTAAACCTACACAATTTGTGCAAGACAACCATTCAAAATCCAAGAAAGGGATTTTGCGTGGTTTACATTACCAGATTGAAAATACTCAAGGGAAACTAGTTCGTGTAGTTTCAGGAGAGGTATTTGATGTGGCGGTTGATATTCGAAAGGGCTCTCCAACGTTTGGTCAGTGGGTTGGTGAGTACCTTTCTGCAGATAATAAGCGTCAGCTTTGGGTTCCAGAGGGCTTTGCCCATGGTTTTTATGTTACAAGTAATGAAGCCGAATTCGTTTATAAATGTACTGATTTTTATAATCCGAAAGCTGAAATATCACTTTTTTGGGCTGACGAGAGCTTAGCTATAAATTGGCCTCTTTCCGGAATTCCTATGCTTTCTGAAAAAGATATAAATGGAATAACATTTGAAACGATAATTAGTAATGATTGGGTTTGATTGCAAATGACCGAAGGGACGACTAAGCAAGAAGGAAATAAAATAATAGCGAAAAATGCTATTTTCTTGTATTTAAGAATGTTTTTTACCTTAGGTGTATCTTTATATACTTCTCGAGTTGTGTTGGATGCTCTAGGTGTAGAAGATTTTGGTATTTACAATGTCGTTGGTAGCATCGTTTTAATGCTGTCTTTTTTAAATACGTCAATGAGTAGTGCTACTGCAAGATTTATTACTTTTGAAATTGGGAAAAAAGGGAAAGTTCAACAGGTTTTTACCGCATCTGTCCTGATACATATAATAATTGCATTTTTAATACTTGTTACCGGTTGGGTACTAGGTAAGTTTGTAATTTTTGAACAATTAGATATACCTTTATCGCGCTTAACAGCTGCTCAATGGGTTTATTATTTTTCATTGTTGTCAGCAAGTGTTGCTGTTTTGCAAGTACCTTATAGTGCTATGGTTATTGCGTATGAAAAATTTAATGTTTTTGCGTACGTTGAAATATGGAACTCAATTTTAAAGCTAATAGTTGTATATCTACTATTTAATCTAGATGAAGATAAGTTGGTAATATATGGTTGTCTAGTATTTATTGTTTCAATAATTATATTTTTGACTTACTTTATATACGCAAAAAACAGTTTTAAGGATTGTGCGTTAGATTTTAATTTAGACTTTTTACTAATTAAAAGAATGTTTTCATTTTCAGGTTGGGATCTATATGGGAATTTGAGTGTGCTTGCAAGGATGCAGGGGGTTAATATCTTGTTTAATGTTTTCTTTGGTGCATTGATTAATGCGGCAAACGGTGTTGCTACTCAAGTTCAGTCAGCGGTTATGGCATTTGCAAATAGTGCGGTAACAGCTGTTAAGCCACAGATAGTTAAGAGTTATGCTAGTGGTGATTATGTCAGAACTAATGAGTTAGTCTTAAATGCGGCTAAATTTACTTTTATTATTCTGTTACTGGTTACATTACCGCTTATATTTGAGATGGAATACGTTCTTGGTCTTTGGTTGGTTAAAGTTCCGGAATATGCTGTTTCTTTCTGTCAGTATATTTTGGTATTTAACTTTTTTGCAAATACATCGTTCGTGATTATTAGTGCGATACATGCCACGGGTAATGTGAAAAGGCCTAGTTTAATTAATGGTACACTTTATCTTTTAGTCGTTCCACTTTCATATATAGCATTTAGCATGGGGACAGGTCCTATTGTATCATTCCAAATAAATATATTTATGGTTATGCTTGGTATGCTGTCTAATGCTTGGACGTTAAACATGTATTTGCCACAATTTTCAATAATGTCGTTTGTAAGGCAAATGATGCTCCCGTGTTTGGTTATAACATTTTTGAGTACAATTGTTTTGTTTGCATTTGTAACAATGTTCGAACAAGGATTTGTTAGGCTTGTAATTACAACTACGTTATCTTCAGTTGTGATTTTAGTAGCAAGTTATTTACTTGCATTGGATAAGAAACAGAAAGAATGGTTGCTTGATATGTTTTTTAGTAAGTTTAATATAAAAGCTTAGCGGTGAGTATTTAATGAAAGCTAGAAAGGTTAGTGTAATAACTCCATGCTATAATGGCGGCGGGTATGTATATCGACTGTTAGATTCCATTTTGAATCAGTCATACCCTAACATTGAAATGATAGTTATCGATGACGGTTCAACGGATAACTCTGCAGAAATAATTAAATCTTATATTATTCCTTTTCAGGAAAAAGGTTATTCTCTAACCTATGTTTTCCAAAAAAATGCAGGCCAATCGGTTGCGATAAACAATGCTCTTAAGTTATTTAGTGGTGAATACCTAGTATGGCCTGATAGTGATGATTTTTATGCAACTAATGTAGCAATATCTGAAATGGTTTTTGCGCTCGAGGCAACTGATGAGTCTGTTAGCGTGGTTAGATGTCATAGTAATTTATTAGATGAATTAACATTGGAAAAAATCGGTACACGTGAAACTAGAAGTGATCTTAATACTAAGGTCGATTATTTTGAGGATTGCTTGCTGGTTCAAAATGGTTTCTGGTTTGGTGCTGGTAACTATATGGCAAAAACAAGTGTTGTAAGAAACGTGTTAACAAAGATGAATATTTACACTGAGAAAAATGCAGGGCAAAACTGGCAACTGATGCTTCCGCTTCTATATAAATATTCGTGTATAACCGTCCCGAGTGTTCTTTACTCTATATTGGAGCGTGAATCATCTCATTCAAGAGGTCACTTTTCAACATTTGAAGAAGTACTTGTAAAATACGAATCATATGAAAAAACTATAGTTAACACCTTGAAAACCATGTTAATTCCTGAACTTGAGAGAGAAGGTTATATTGATAAAGTTGAAAATAATTATAAGCTTATTAAATTCAAGAATTATATTTCTTTCGGGAAAAGGAAAGACGCAATTTATTTGTATAACGAATTAGCTCACAAGGGAGTGAATGTTGATTTTAGCTTTAAGGTTAGATTATTTCTTTTGTTTATTCCTATGATGAAACAATTTATTGATTTAGCAAAAACTATACGTAATTATTTTAAGTCAAAAAAGTATTAATTCAACTTTTCATTGTGAAAGTGGTGTGTATTGGTTATTAAAGTTAGGGGTGGCGGATGAATTGTGGTGAGTTGATAAATGCTGTAGTTAAAAATGATATGTGTATTGGCTGTGGCGTTTGTGCTGCATATTGTAAATCGAATTCAATTGAGATGAAAGTTAATCAATATGGCTTCTACACTGCAAATCCAGTTGGGCAGTGTAATTGTGAAGGCAAGTGTATTAAGGTCTGTCCTTTTAATCCAGAGCCTGATGAATTGATAAAAACTGAGGACGAAATAGCTAAGGTGTTTTTGACTGAAACAACAAAGCAACACAGAAAGATCGGTCGTTATATTAATACATATGTGGGCTTTTCATTAAAGCACAGAGCAAAATCTTCATCAGGTGGCATTGCAACTTATACATTAACAAAACTAATGCAACGTGGTGAGATTCAGCACGTAATATCAGTTAAGTCTGATGATAACCCTAATGCACACTATGAGTATTCGATTAGTAGTAATATCGAAGAGTTAAATAATGCAGCAAAGACAAAGTACTATCCCGTTACTTTAGCTGTGGCATTAAAAAAAATAAAAGAGTTAGATGGAAAGGTAGCGATAGTTGGTGTTGCATGTTTCATAAAAGCGATTAGACTTGCGCAAAGAGAAGATCATTACTTCCAAAATAAAATCGGGTTTTTGGTTGGCATAATCTGTGGAGGTGTAAAAAGCACTTTTTTTGCAGAATACCTCGCCAGTAAAGCTGGTGTGTCTGCTAATGAGTTTAGTAAGCCACAATTCAGAATTAAAGACTCTACTAGTACTGCAAGTGATTACTCTTTCGGTTGTCTTGATAAAGAAAATAGTCATAAAAATATAAAAATGAAAGCCGTTGGAGATATGTGGGGCACTGGACTATTCAAGGCAAATGCATGCGACTTTTGTGATGATGTAACTACTGAGCTAGCTGATATTTCATTAGGTGATGCTTGGTTGGAACCATATTCTAACGATGGTCTTGGTACAAATGTTATAGTAACGCGAAGCACACTTGCTGATGAAATAATTACAAATGGCAATGAAAATGGTGATTTGTCAATTGAAATATTACCAGAGTCCGTATTTTTAAATTCTCAACAAGGCAGTTTTAATCATAGACATGATGGTCTTGGTTTCAGAATAAAGTCGAAAACAGATAGAGCGAATTTAATTCCTCCAAAAAGATTTGACAATGTTAAAATATCACCTTTATTGAAGTTGATTCAATTGTTTCGTATGAAATCAAGAGCAAAAAGTTTAGAGTTATGGGCTAATAATAAAAGTGCTGTTGAATTTGATAATGATATTTCAAGTTGTTTATTTACTTTGAAATTCTTCACAAAAATAAATCATTACCAAAGAGCAATATTGAGAAGGATTAAAAATATACTTTAGGTAAGCAGCTTAATAATTTGGTTTCTTCTTTAATTTTCTATGGGTTGTAAGTTGGTGAGTATTTATAAATGAAAAAAAACAATGTAAATAAAGTAGGTCTGCTAAATTTTCATTATTCTGATAATAATTATGGCGCAGTGTTACAAGCTGCCGCACTTTTCAGAGTAGTGAAAAATCTGGGTTATGATGTAGAGCAAATTGACTTTATTCCTCATACATATAATGAAACGTTTTTATCTAGTTCGAAAAGAAAGATAAAATATCTAATTGAAAGTCTTTTCAAAAATAAATTATCAATTGATGATAAGTGTTTTGAGCAATTTAGGCATGAATTCTTAAAAAGAAGTGTAAAGATATTTTCTAAGGAAGAGTTAGAAGGTATTGGCCATGAATATGATGCTATAATCGTTGGAAGCGATCAGGTTTGGAGAGCAGATTATACAGGTAGAGCCAAATATGTTTATTTTTTGGATTTTGTTCCTAAATCTTGTAAAAAAGTATCATATGCAGCAAGTTTTGGATTAGATGATTGGATGCTTAAGAATGATAGTTCTGCTACCAGTAATATAAGCGGGTTGTTGTCTAAATTTGACCATGTATCTGTTAGAGAGTCGACTGGCGTAAAGGTTTGTAAAGATATATTCAATGTTGATGCCGAACATGTATTAGATCCAACATTATTAGTAAGTAAAGATTTTTTTAATGAAATTATTGATGGTAATAGCAATGACGTAGCTGAAGACCTGAATTCTCTAGTGTATTATAAATTAGATAAGTCACCGGTATTCGAAGAACAGTTGAAACTAATTTCGAAAGAGAAATTTAACAAAGTTGAAAACCTGTTCTACGATGGTGGAGTACAATTGAAGTATAATGAAGTTGGAGTATGGCTTTCAAAGATTAAGAATTCAAAACTCGTTATAACGGACTCTTTTCATTGTGTATGTTTTTCAATAATTTTCGAAAAAAACTTCATATGTTCAGCTAACTCTTCCAGAGGCTTGACTCGACTAGAGAGTCTATTGGGAGCTTTAGGGCTACAAGATCGGATTTGTATCGATGATTCTCAACTATCTAATGAGAAATACCTTCTCGAAATTGATTATGAAGCTGTAAAAAATAAAGTTTCACTGTTGCGTATTGGTTCGTTGGAGTTTATGAAAAATGCACTCAAGTAATAGTGGGTTCGATATATCTGTTGTGGTTCCTCTTTTTAATAAAGAAAAATTTGTAGAAAGAGCACTTAATTCTATATTGCAACAAACTATTTTACCTAATAAAATCATCATCGTAGATGATGGTTCAACTGATGGCTCAAATGAGATAGCTTTAAGGATCAAGAAGAGATTTGGTGATTTAATTTATATCCATAAACAAACCAATGCAGGCGTTTCTGTTGCAAGAAATAAAGGTTTGGAGCTAGCGGATTCTAAGTTCGTCGCCTTTCTTGATGCTGATGATGAATTCCATTCAAATTTTATTGAAAAAGCTAAAGCTCTTATTGAAGATTATCCATCAAATGTCATTTATGGCTTTGGTTATCAAAGATTTGGAGAGGATTCCTCTAAAAACCACATTAGGGGGGAAGTAGATTTTTTTAAGCTTTATTGTGAACGTAATCAGTGTCCACTCTCTGCATCTTCGGTTGTAATTGACAAAGAGAGCGTAGGAAATAACTTGTTTCCTGTGGGCTATGGTATGGGGGAAGATATTCTAGCGTGGTTAAAAATACTAGCAAAGGGACATAGTTTAATTCTCGATTCTACTCCTGTAGCAATATATCATCACGATGATTTATCTAGTGCTGTTTTGAATCCTGTTGCAAAGAATGAGCCTTGCTTCTTGAAAAGCAACATCATGCAACAATTTAATGGTACATATTACAAGCGCTTTATTAGATATCATACATCTGATTATATTAAGAGCCACATTCTGTATGGCAATAGATGTTTTGTTTTTAAATATATCCTAAGGAAAGGTGGTTATTATCTAAAGTTCCTTCCATTATTATTAATACCGAAAAAAATAATAATATATAAAGTAAGTAAAAATAATTTAAAATAATTTGCTTGTTGGGTTCTATGTCAAATGAATTTAAGTTGCTAATCGGTCTAAATGCAAGTTATGCTATGCTGCTTTTAGTTTCTATTTTTATTGATTTCGGAGGTATGACTTCACTATTCCCTTTGTTTGTACTTTTTGCTTTATTATTAGTTAATTTTAGACGTTTAAAAACTTATAAGTTCAAGATTGTTGAATTGTCTATCTTACTTTTACTTTTTTTTGGGATTTCTGCACACGTATTTTTAGCTCCTTACTTGAATATTACAGAGTTTGTAAAGTTTTTGTTGATATTTGTCTTTTACTTTATCGGTTTAAACGTTAAGTTTCATACGGGCAGAGAGTGGAGGAAAATGAGTGCTAGTTACTCATTATTTTTCCTGCCTTTAATTTTCTTATTACCATTGTGCTGCTTGATTGTTTATATCTTTCAAAGTTATTCATCTGGAGATTCAACTGGTAAAGTTTTATTTTTTAGTAATAGAAATAATGCTATAGCCTTTACTTTTGTATGCCTATTTATTTACTCTGCTTTAGGTGCGAAAGATAAGATCGTTTATATGCTTATTACTATGTTCACTTTACTGTATAGTACGCTGGGTGCACTAGTTGCGCTATTGTTTTCTATAGTGGTGGTTAATACTAAGCTTACAGCTAAAAATATTTTAATATTTTGTGTATTATTAGCTCTCAGTTTCACTCTATACTTTTATAGCGAACTTCCTATATTTGAAAGAATAAAGGTTATGATTCATGGGTTTTCTGAGTTTCTTAATTTATATAGTTTAGAGGATGTCGCTACACTTAGTTTTGGTGAATTTGCTGCACTGCAAGGTGGTAATGACGTATCGATGTTTTTTAGATTAAAACATTGGATCGAAATTTTTTTCATAGCTAAACAGAATTGGTTACTATTAATACCTGGTTGGGGAATGAATGCCTCTGTAGAGTTGACCAACCTTAAGTTAGTTCCACATAATGATTGGCTTAGAATTCTTTTTGAGCTTGGGATTATAAATTTCTTTGCATTTTCCCTGCTTTTTTTGAGGGTATTCTTTAAACTTAAATCGATCTCAAAAATTTTGTGTACGCTTTTTTTGTGTATTAATACTTATTTCTTTACTGAGAATTTGATAAATAACTTTTTAGTTACTTCTCTTCTTTATTTTTCTGCTGGAATGGTGGTTGGACGTGAAAATATTAAATGTAGGACATAATTACTTTGTTGCTGGAGGTTCCGACCGCGTTTTGATTGAAACTGAGAGAATGTTAAAAGATAAAGGGCACACAGTAATTCCGTTCTGTTCAAGTAACGATAAAAACTCTGAAAGTGAATTCAGTCAATTCTTCCCAGATTCAATCAATACTAAAAGCATTGTTTCTTCAAATCCTATCTCATTCCTTTATAATTTTGACGCAGCCAAAAAACTAAACAAACTGTTGAATGCAAATGAACTTGATATAGCACATCTGCATATATACTACGGGAAATTAACAACGTCAATTTTAAGCGTTTTGAAGAAACATCATATACCTATTGTTCAAACGCTGCATGAATATAAATTAGTCTGCCCCGTTTATACAATGGAAAGGGAAGGGACCGTTTGTAATGATTGTGTATCTTATAGCCGTTTTAAATGTATAACTAATAGATGTAAAGATAAGTCACTTATCAAGTCAACAGCTATGGCTCTAGAGTCATATGTCTCAAGAAAACTAGGAGATATATCTAAGATAGATCTTTTTTTGTCGGTAAGTAATTTTCACCGAGACATGATGATACAGGGGGGAATTCCACCTGAAAAGATTGAGGTGTTATATAATTTTATAAATATCAACTCTTACGTACCTAATTATGAAAGTGATGGGTATTTTTTATATTTTGGTCGAATTGAAGAGCTAAAAGGTATTCGCACTTTGATTGATAGCTTCTCTGTGTTGAGTCAAAAATTACTTATTGTAGGTGATGGTTCTTTTGCTAATGAATTAGTTGATCTTATTGCTGGTAAATCAAATATTGATTATATTGGCTTTAAAGAAGGTGAAGAATTAAAACGTATAATATCAAATTCTAAGTGTGTTCTTGTACCCTCTGAATGGTACGAAAATTGCCCTATGAATGTTTTGGAAGCCAAGTCATTAGGTAAGCCTGTTATCGGTGCGAACATAGGAGGAATCCCTGAATTAATCAGAGATGGTATCGATGGATATTTATTTTCTCCTGGTAGTACTGAAGAATTAAAAGATGTAGTTAAAAAGATAGAAGAGAATTTAGTGGTGTTCGGAAGGCGTGCGAGGCTTGATGTCGAAGAAAGATTTTCCGAAAAAGTCTATTATGACAACTTGAATAGTCATTATATAAGATTGATTGAAAATTATAGAAAATAAGAATTTATGTTTTAATTAAATTGTTTTGGCTGTTGTTTATTGTTTTTTTTGGGGGTTTTGTGAAATATATTGCTGTAGTGGGGACTGTTGGTTTGCCTGCTTGCTATGGAGGGTTTGAGTCGCTCGTTGAAAATTTGACTTGTCACTCAAATAATAAAATTCAATACGAAGTGTTTTGTTCTGGCAAGGTCTATTCTGATAAACCACACAAATATAATGGGGCAAAACTAAGTTATCTACCATTGAGTGCTAATGGGATTCAAAGCATTCCATACGATATTATTTCTCTTATTCTATGTATCTTTAAAAGGCCGGATGTCACGCTTATTCTTGGTGTTTCAGGTTGTTTGTTCCTTCCTGTTTACCGTTTGTTTTCTAAATCTAAAGTGGTCACTAATATCGATGGTTTAGAGTGGAAGCGTGACAAATGGAGTAAATGGGCTAAGAAGTTCTTAAAGTTTTCTGAGTCAATGGCAGTGAAGTATTCAGATGTAATCATAACAGATAATAAAGCCATTGGTGATTACGTCGATGCTGAGTACTCTAAAAATAATGTTGTTATTGCTTATGGAGGGGATCATGCGATTATTGAAGGCACTGATGTTGGTCCTGAACAAGATTATTACCTATCACTTTGCCGTATCGAGCCAGAAAATAACGTTGAGATGATTTTACAGGCTTTTGCTAAGAGTGAGCATAAACTAAAGTTTGTAGGGAATTGGAACTCAAGCGAATTCGGCCGAGAATTGAAGAGTCGATTCTCTGAAAATCCCAATTTAGATATCATTGACCCCATTTATGATATAAATCAGCTGTTCAAGCTTAGAAGCGAGTGTAAAGGTTACGTTCACGGCCATTCTGCAGGTGGTACTAACCCGTCTTTAGTTGAGGCCATGCACTTTCAAAAGCCTATTTTTGCTTTTGATTGTAATTTTAATCGATATAGTACAGATGATAGTGCTGTATATTTTTCTGATTATATTGATTTGACTTGTAAATTAGTTAATGTCACCAATGAAGAGTTATTATCTATATCGAAAAATATGAAGTCTATCGCAGAGAAGCGATATACATGGGAAATCATTACTAAGATGTATGAAGATACTTATACCTAGTTTTTAATCTTTTTAATTAGTACGTAATAAGTAGTAGGTAGTATGAGTTACAGTTTAATTTTTGCCTTTTTTATCTCTTTCCTCTGTCTTTTTCTATTCAGAAAAATAGCAAAACGTATTGGGTTAGTCGATAAGCCTAATCAGCGAAAACACCATGAAGGTCAGATCCCGCTTGTTGGCGGGATCTCCATATTTCTTAGTCTTATGTTTACGCTATTGGTTTTTATACCACTTGATAAAAATATCGTGTTGTATATTTGTTGCTCTACTATTTTGATTGTTTTGGGGGCAATTGATGACAGATTTGATATCAGCTTTAAAGTTCGGTTAGTCATTCAAGCTGTTATATCACTAGCGATGATTCTTGTTGGTGAAAAAAGCTTACATAATCTTGGCTACTTAATGGGGAGTGAAGTTATTCAGCTTCCTCTGGTTGTTAGTTACTTAGTAACCATATTCGGGGTGATTGGCGCAATTAATGCCTTCAATATGGTTGATGGTATCGACGGTTTGTTAGGCGGCTTAGCTTCAGTTACCTTTGGTGCGTTAGGTGTTCTTTTTTATCATAGTGGTAACTATGAGTTAGCCAAATACTGTTTGTTGATCGTCGCTGCTATTTTACCTTATATAATGCTCAATTTAGGGATACCTCTAGGGCAACGTTTCAAGGTATTTATGGGCGACGCTGGTAGCATTTTTATTGGTTTTACTGTTATTTGGTTATTGATAGAAGCCAGTCAGGGAGAAAGTCATAATGCTATTCGGCCAGTTACCGCACTTTGGCTAATTGCTTTACCTCTAATGGATATGGTTTGCATTATGGTAAGGCGGATCAGGAAAGGGCAATCGCCTTTTAAACCAGATAGAGAGCATCTGCATCATATTTGCCAGCGTATTGGTTTTACGTCTCGAGGTTCGTTATTGGTTATTTGCTTTTTAGCGAGCATCATGGCGGGTGTAGGAATTTGGTCCGAGCTAAATGGTATTAACGAAACCGTTATGTTTATTACCTTTTTAATTGTGTTTGCAGTCTATTTTTACGTTATAGCCCACATTTGGAAAATTACAGCTTTCATTAAGAAAAAAATGAAGGTTCCAGTTACTTCTCTAAAATCATAGCCTGCTAACCAAATTGGGCTTAAGCATTAATCACAAGTACTATTTGTAGCCTGTAGATATAAGCTCATTTGGATATTTTAGATAGCTTTTATAATTGACGGATTAGTTGTAAACTTGCCTATCAAAATGGGTGATTACCGCTTTTACTTGTACTTAAGGATAAGAAAATGAGTTTAATCGAGCCATTCTCCTTGGCATTTTTATTGAGTTTTGTTGTAATTAAATTTTCAGCTCCCTATGCCTCGAAGGTAGGGTTGGTTGACCTACCCAATGCTCGTAAAGTTCATGATGGCGCTGTACCTCTAATCGGTGGTATTGGTATTTTCTTTAGTGTATTGCTCGCTTCGTCAGTTTTCATTGAGTACAGCAGAGTCTTAAATCTTTACCTTATCTCAGCCGCGTTGATTTTGTTTATCGGGGTACTCGATGACCGCTACGACCTTTCGGTTCGCTTACGAATGATAGCTCAAGTGATAACTGCATCAATCTTGATCTTTGGTGCAGAATCTTATTTAACCTCACTAGGGAGTATCTTTTATTTCTTCGAGTTTAAACTAGGCTACTTAGGAATATTGGTCACGGTAATCGCTGTCATTGGTTCTATCAATGCGTTTAACATGGTTGATGGTATCGATGGATTAGCTGGTATGTTGAGTATCGTAACATTTGCAGCACTAGCATTTCTGTTCTATCAAGTTGGTAATCCTTGGTTCGTATTACCAATATTGTTTATCGCAGCAATTACAGCTTACCTTTGTTTCAATTTACGCTGGCCATTTTCTTCAATTCAAAAAGTGTTTATGGGCGATGCAGGTAGTATGTTGATCGGCCTAACTGTGGTTTGGTTACTCGTGACAGGTACGGAGTCGGTTAATCAAGCATTTTCACCTGTTATCGCTCTTTACCTGATTGCTATCCCATTGATGGATATGGCTGCAATTATGTATCGAAGAGTAAAGAAGGGGCATTCTCCGTTCAAACCAGATAGAGACCATCTTCACCATATATTTGAACGTGCAGGTTATAGCCGTAAACAGACTTTAGCTCGAATTACATTGTTGTCAGCAATACTTGCAACGATAGGTGTTTTAGGTGAATTACTTGCCGTTCCTGAAGTCATGATGTTTATTGGGTTTTTAGTTATTTTTGTTGCATATAATTGGGCGTTAGCGCATGTATGGCAGATTTTAACTTGGATTAGACGTAACGGCTAAAGCTGACCTTATATTTATTTAGAAAATCTCCTAATTGGGGATTTTCTTGTTTGTAGGCTTTAAAAAGGCAAGAAAGTTCTAGATTTTGGAATAGCAGGTTCTAAGTCCTTACGGTTTACGGAACGTTCGCAGGCTCACTTACGGAACGCTTCGCTCACGGTTGAGGCAAAGAAGGGCGCTACGCTTATAGGTTAAAGGCATAGGGAAAGCAGGTCCTAGGAACAAGCTGAGAAGGTAAAGCGGAACGGCCTTAGGTCTATAGAACGCTTAGCTTACGGAATACGAAGCGCTTCGCTTTCACAGAGGGCACGGAGAAGTGCACAGAGCAAAATATTAGTTCTATTTTTAGTTGGCCTTAATAGCTCTAGCCTGTTCCTATTTTAATCTCAGCGTTAGGTAAAAGCTGTCGGTATTTATCTGCTAGTGCTTGTTTGGCCTCGGTATCACCGTGGACGATGCGGATGTGTTTGGGTTTGTGCTCAATGCCTTTGACAAAATCAATCAGGTTTTGTTGGTCTGCATGGGCGGAATAGCCGCTTATGGTGTGTATTCCTGCCTTGATATCGATTTTTTCTCCCTCAATATACACGTAGCCTCCAGTTGGTCCGTATTCTTGAATATCTCGTCCGATAGTTCCTTTGGCTTGGTAACCCACAAATAGAATATCTGCAGTCGGTTCGGCTAAAAATCGCTGTAGATAGTTAATGATTCTCCCACCTGTACACATTCCGCTTGCTGCAATAACGATAGCGGGTTTTTGCCTGCTTGAAAGGTAGTTGACTACCGCTAGGTGGTCTTGGTGGCTATCTATGGTGTAAAGCTGGCTAAAATCGAGAGGGTGGCGTTGCTGCGCTAATACGGCTTTGGCCTCTGAATCCCACAGGTTTTTATATTCTATATATTGTTCGGTAAAGTTGGCGGCCATGGGGGAGTCTATAATTATCTCTATGCTTTGCCATATAGGGTTGTGTTGTTGGCTAAAGATAATTTGCTCTAACTCATACAGTAGTTCCTGCGTTCGTCCAATGCTAAAGGCCGGAATGAGTACTACGCCGTTGTCGCTGACTGCTCTCTCTATTACATGGCGTAAGCTTTCTGCTCTATGTTCGCGGTTATGGTGATTTTTATCACCATAGGTGGACTCAATCACTAACGTGTCGGCTCGAAATGGGCTTTTCGGACTTGGCAGTAACGGGGTGTTACTCGCGCCTAGGTCGCCTGAAAAGACAACAAGATGGCTGTCCTTTTCATTCTTAATGTCATCGTCATGCCTGTTGCCGCTGTTACTGTTGTGAATATCTGTGTTCTTGTGAGAATTTTTGTGAGTACAGTTATGATTTAGCGATGAGCCACTCAGTTCTATTTCAACATAGGCAGAGCCTAGTATGTGTCCTGCTACGTTAAACTGCGCTTTGGCTTGTTGGTATCCACTGTCACTGTTTTTAACCTCCAGGGTAAACCATTGCTCATAATCAATAGGCTGAATTAATTGTTGTAAGCGCTTTAAATATAAATTAATTAATCGCTGGTTTCTGGTGACGCCGACCTTTAGCGCATCCTCTATGACTAACGGCAGTAATGCGGCTGATGCCGTTGTTGCGTATATGGGGCCATTAAACCCTGCGGCAAGTAAATATGGGATCCGGCCCACATGGTCGATGTGGCAGTGAGTAACAATGAGTGCAGTGATATGGGTTAAGTCAAATTCTATTTGGAGCTGATCTGCGGCGGTTTTATCCGCTGTTTCGGCTCCTTGAAACAGCCCACAATCTATTAGAATGCTGGATTGCGGATTGATATCTAGTTGGTGGCATGAGCCTGTTACACCATTGACCGCACCATGATGGATGATTTGCATGTCGATTTCCTTATCGTTGCTTTACGCTTAAGGATAAGGGAAAAGCTAAGACGATAAAAGCCGGATAAGCAAAGACGGGGTAAGCAAAGATGGAACGGCCTGTGGCCTACAGAACGCTTCGCTCACGGAATACGGAGCGCTTCGCTGACGGTTAAAGGCTAAGAAGGTCCTAGGACAAGCAGGTTAAAGCTGAGAAGGTCCTAGGCCCTAGGAAAGCAGGTGCTAGGTAAGAGCGAAAGCGGGAGAACTAAGACGATAAAAGCCGGATTAGCAAAGACGGTACAAGCTGTGATGCTTAAGAGCCGGACAAGCTAAGGCGGATAAGTAAAAAGCTGGATAGAGCGACAAAGTCAAGGCAACGCAGTTTTGCTTTTGATTTCCTAGCAGGCCGGAGGCCGTCCTCGCAGTGAGCCTGCGAACGCCCTAGGATCTAGTACCTTCTCTGCTTGTACCGTAAGCGTAGCGTTCGTCTTTGCTGTACATCCTCTTCGCTTGTTCCTTCTTAGCTTTAACAAATGTGAGTCCATAACAAGACTTTGTTGTTGTTGAGTGTTATTTTACACCGACAATGTTTTGCTGGTTTTATGATGAAAATTGCTATAGCAGGTACAGGCTATGTTGGTCTGTCAAACGCAGTATTATTGGCGCAAAAAAACACAGTCGTGGCTGTTGATATTATCGCCGAAAAAGTTGAGATGATTAACCAAGGTTGCTCACCTATAGCCGATGCAGAGATAGAAGATTATCTGAGTAACCATAAACTTGATTTAACCGCTACGTTAGATAAACAGTTAGCGTATCAAGATGCAGACTATGTGGTTATTGCCACACCTACCGATTACGATACCCATTCTAACTACTTTAATACTTCTTCGGTTGAGGCGGTAATTCAAGATGTGTTAGCTATTAATCCTAGCGCGGTGATGGTGATTAAATCTACCGTGCCGGTTGGCTATACAGAGTCCGTTAAGCAAAAATTTAACACTCAGAATATTATCTTCTCGCCGGAATTTCTGCGCGAAGGTCGTGCCTTATACGACAATCTACATCCTTCACGGATCATTATCGGTGAGCGCTCTGAGCGCGCTAGCGTATTTGCTAACTTACTTAGCGATGCTGCGATTAAACAGAATATCGATATTCTTTATACCGACTCGACCGAAGCTGAGGCGGTTAAGCTTTTTTCTAATACTTACCTTGCAATGCGAGTCGCTTATTTCAATGAATTAGACAGCTATGCAGAGTCCCATGGCTTAGACTCACGCCAAATTATTGAAGGTGTAGGCCTTGACCCGCGTATTGGCAATCACTACAACAATCCATCTTTTGGTTACGGTGGTTATTGTTTGCCAAAAGACACTAAGCAACTGCGTGCAAACTATCAGAATGTGCCTAACAGCTTGATTAGCGCGATTGTCGATGCCAACTCTACCCGTAAAGACTTTATTGCCGACTCTATAATTAACAAGCAGCCAAAAGTCGTTGGTATCTACCGCTTAATCATGAAGTCGGGTTCCGATAACTTCCGCGCATCGTCTATTCAAGGCATTATGAAGCGCATTAAAGCCAAGGGTATTGAGGTTGTGGTTTTTGAGCCAGTGCTAAATGAGCCAGAGTTTTTTAATTCTCGCGTAATGCAAGACCTCAACGAATTTAAGCAGATTTCAGATGTCATAGTGTCAAACCGAATGGTTGACGAGCTGGCAGATGTCGCTGCTAAAGTTTATACACGCGATCTGTTTGGATCGGATTGATTTTAAAGCGAAGAAGAGCGCTACGCTTCTAGGACGTGACTTCGTCACTACGAGAGCGTCGCTATGCTCCTTCTAGGTTCTAGGAAAAGCAGGTACTAGGTACAAGCTGAGACGGAAAAGCGGAACGGCCTGCGGCCTACAGAACGCTTTGCTTACGTAGTACGGAACGCTGCGCTGACGGTTAAAGGCCGATAAAAGCCGGATTAGCAAGACGGTTAAGAGCCGGACAAGCTATGACGAATAAGCAAAATTAGAAGAGAGTAAGAAAGGTACTGGTGGCGCGGTTTTGTTTTTGATTTCCCCAGTAGGACGTAGTCCGTCCTCGGAGCGAAGCGTCCTAGGTCCTAGAACCTTGCTATTCAGTGAGCTTGCGAACACCCTCGTAGCGAAGCGCCCTAGAACCTTCTTTAACAAAAGAGAATTTTATGAAGTATTTAGTAACAGGTGCGGCAGGTTTTATTGGCTCGAAGGTTAGTGAGCGTTTATGTGCTGCAGGTCATGAAGTGGTTGGTATCGATAATATTAATGATTATTACGATGTTAATTTGAAACTGGACCGCCTTAAAAATTTGCAGTCTCAGACTCTTTTTTCATTTAAGAAGTTAGATTTAGCTGATAGAGAAGGCATTGCTACTTTGTTCGCTGAAGAGGGCTTTGACAGAGTGATCCACTTGGCGGCACAAGCTGGGGTACGTTACTCAATCGATAACCCAATGGCTTATGCCGACAGTAACTTAGTGGGTCATTTGACTATTTTGGAAGGCTGTCGTCATCATAAGATCCAGCATCTGGTATATGCATCTTCAAGCTCTGTTTATGGGCTGAACTCTAAAATGCCTTTCTCAACTGACGACAGCGTCGATCATCCGATCTCTTTATATGCTGCAACCAAGAAAGCCAATGAGTTGATGTCGCACACATACTCTCACCTTTATGGTGTGCCAACGACTGGCCTGCGCTTCTTTACCGTTTATGGTCCTTGGAGTCGTCCTGATATGGCACTACTCAAGTTCACTAATAAGATAGTGAAGGGGGAAGCGATTGATGTGTACAACCACGGTAATTTGAGCCGCGATTTCACCTATATCGATGATATCGTTGAAGGCATTATTCGTATCCAAGATAGTGTTCCAGTTGCTAACCCTGAGTGGAACGCTGCAGAGGCAACTCCTGCAACGAGCTCTGCACCTTATCGAGTATTTAATATCGGTAATGGCAGTCCGGTTAAGTTGATGGATTACATCTCAGCGCTTGAAAAGTCATTAGGTATCGAAGCCATTAAAAACATGATGGATATGCAGCCTGGTGACGTACATTCAACATGGGCCGATACCGAAGATTTATTCAAAACTGTAGGTTACAAGCCACAAACGAGCGTCGAAGAGGGCGTACAGAAGTTTGTTGAGTGGTATAAAGAGTATTATCTTAAAAGCTAAGAAGGCCCTAGGTTCTAGGAAAAGCAGGTTCTAGGTACAAGCAAAGACGGTACAAGCTGAGACTGGAAAGCGGAACGGCCTGCGGCCTTACGGATAACGGAACGTTCGCAGGCTCACTCACGGAACGCTTTGCTGACGGTTTAAAGCATAGAAGGTCCTAGGTTCTAGGAAAAGCAGGTTCTAGGTACAAGCAAAGACGGTACAAGCTGAGACTGGGAAAGCGGAACGGCCTGCGGCCTTACGGATAACGGAACGTTCGCAGGCTCACTCACGGAACGCTGCGCTGACGGTGAAAGGCTAAGAAGGGCGCTACGCTTCTAGGTTTAAAGCTAAGAAGGTCCTAGGTTCTAGGGAAGATCTAAGGCGGTTAAAAGCCGGACAAGCAAAAGAAAAGAGCTAAAGTGATGAATTGTTTATCGCTTTTGCTTTTGTTTTTCCTAGCAGGCTGAAGGCCGTCCTCAGAGCGGAGCGTCCTAGGTCCTAGAACCTTGTTTATTCAGTGAGCTTGCGAACGTCCTAGAACCTTGGACGCGCAGAGTTCGTCTAAGCTTTATTTGACCTTATTTAAAAGAATATGATGAAACTAATTCCTACCCTAATTCCTGATGTGCTGCTGTTTGAACCTAAAGTCTTTGGTGATGAACGTGGTTTCTTTATGGAAACCTTTCGCCAATCGGAGTTTGAGGCGTTATTTGCCAAAGTCGGCATGGCTTGTCCGAGCTTTGTACAAGAGAATATGAGTCGATCGCAAAAACATGTGCTGCGTGGGCTGCATTATCAAGAGACTCATCCACAAGGTAAGCTTGTTCGCGTCACTGCAGGTAGCATTTTTGATGTTGCCGTCGATATTCGTAAAGCCTCAAAAACCTACGGCCAGTGGTTTGGTCAAGTGTTATCTGCCGAAAACAGACTGCAAATGTATATCCCTCCAGGTTTTGCCCACGGTTTTTTAACTTTAAGTGACCATGCTGACATTATCTATAAATGCACCGCTTACTATGCGGCAGAGTTTGAAAAGTGCATTACGTGGAATGATCCTCAATTAAATATTCAATGGCCGTTAGAAGAGGGCGTTGAACCTATTTTGTCGGAGAAGGATGGGAAAGCTGATAAGTTCCTAGGTCCGAGGAAAAGCAGGTTCTAGGTAAAAGCCAAGACGGTACAAGCTGAGACGGCAAAGCGGAGCGGTCTATGACCTTACGGATTACGGAACGTTCGCAGGCTCACTTACGGAACGCTTCGCTGACGGTGAAAGGCTAAGAAGGTCCTAGGACAAGCGGGTTAAAGCTGAGAAGGTCCTAGGCCCTAGGAAAGCAGGTGCTAGGTAAGAGCGAAATCGGGAGAACTAAGACGATAAAAGCCGGATTAGCAAAGACGGTACAAGCTGTGATGCTTAAGAGCCGGACAAGCTAAGGCGGATAAGTAAAAAGCTGGATAGAGCGACAAAGTCAAGGCAACGCAGTTTTGCTTTTGATTTCCTAGCAGGCTGAAGGCCGTCCTCAGAGCGGAGCGTCCTAGAACCTAGGATCTTATTTTAACCTAGGTCCTTCTTTTAATAATTATTTCTTCTAATGCTTCAAACGCATTTGGCGTATCCTTTCCCCAGAATAGCTCTGTTACTGCTTGATAGTTCTTTTTATAACTTTTTTGTTCAGCCCTTTGCTCACCGTTTATAGCGTTAGATTTCTGCTTCGCGATTGCCTCCGGTGCTAACTGCTCTAATAACTCGTCAAAGTCTGTGCATTTAGGCGCGATATCTGGGAGTTTTTCGGCGTATTCGTACATATCGCGGCAATCTTGTTGATAATGCTGCTCATCGAAGCGATAGAAGCAGATAGGCGTGCCCAGTGGTAGTGCATCGATAAATAGCGATGAGTAGTCGGTGATAAGCTGATCGACATCTTTCAAGAAGCCATAGACATCTTCAAATTGTGAAATATTGATGATATTGACGTAACTCGTAAGCTCATCTGCCAAGCTTGCTTCATTAGGGTGTAGACGCAGTAAAAACAATTGATTATTAGCCACTAAATGATCTGACAACCGCTGCCAGTCAAAAGCCTTGGCGTATGGATTGCCTTCCTGATGGCTATCACGCCATGAGGGGACGTACAAAATAATGCTCGGGCTAATAGTCGGGCTAATACCTGAACGAATAGCTTGCTCGCGATTAGTCCGTAGCGTTGAGCTTGTATTTTCCCCGAAAAGTATATCGAGTGATTGAGCCTCGCTTGGGCACTGGCTAGAGCGCTGGCTTAAGTGCTTACTTGAGTCCTGGTTTGAGTCCTGTTTTGAGTTCTTACTTGAGTGCATGCTTGAGTGCTTATTTGAGTACAGGGTGTAGTAATCGGTTCTTGGATTGGTTGCGCGTAAAAGCTGCGAGCTATCAAGCTTAAATGCGCTGCTAAAAAGGGTGTCGATAAGCTCACTTGGGCTTAGCATCAAGTCGGGTGTAATGTGTTGCTGGTGGGCGAATAGCCACTGCTTGCATGTCGCCAACTTTCCTTTAGGGTTAAACACTTGCGCCATTGGCCCGGTGTTAATGTCGAATTCAATTTTCTTCATCGGCAATCCATGCCATAGGTTTATCTTCTGCGCACCATTTGCAAGCCACTGATTAATATCGCCGATATAGCTATTATAGAAGTAGTATTTGGCTGTCAGGGCATGAAAAATCCCCTTCATCGACCAGCGATAATACACTTCTCGATTTTGACTCTGTAGTTGCTTAATCACGTCGCGGTTGCCGCTAATCCAGATGCAGCGAATAAATTCTGTTTGTTGCCAGTGCAAGTATAGATACTTGCTATTATCGCAAAAACCTTCCTTATAGCTGCCAAACAACGCCTTATTTTCACTGCGAGGCATGAGGGCTGACAGCATAAAAATCAACTTTCTGCTTATGGCTTTTATCCAGTCAAATATAGAGTGCTGCATTACTTATCTATCTTCTTGGTCGATGTCGGATCATTTGCTGGGGCACCAATGTGATTACCAAGGGGTTTAGGTTGTGCTAGGTTACTTTTTATCTCAGTGGTCGAGATCTCGCCAGTCCTATCTAAATAGATAACTTCACACAGCATAGAGAGTTCGTCAAACTCGCCCTTCCAATCATCTCCCATACCAAAGATGCTGACATCATACTTGCAGATATCCTTAGCTTTTTGATTCCAGTGAGTTTCTGGTACCACCATGTCTACATATTGGCAGGCTTCAACAATTTCGGCGCGTTGAAAGTAACTAAAAAATGCAGCTTTGCCCTTTAAGGCATTAAATTCATCGGTAGAAACGGCAACAATGAGTTTGTCGCCCAGAGCCTTTAAACGCTTAAACAAACGCACATGGCCATAGTGGAAAAGATCGAATGTACCGTAGGTGATGATTGTTTTCATAATGACTCTCCGCTATCGAATCTTGTTGAATGTACTTAAGGCATGGTGCTTCCTAGTTTTTTGTTAATTCTGCAGCCGTTTGCGCTTCAAGGTATTTTGAATAGCTAAATGACTGCTTGAAGAGCTTGCAATAATTGCTCTTTCGCTTAGATTGCATAAATTCTGTTTCTATTAAGTTTCTCTCCTCTTCAGGAATATGACAGGGCAGCAGCTGTAGCGGGCCATACACTCCATATTCGCTATCAGCAAGTTGTTGATTTTGTTGTTGTGACTTTAAAAAAGGTGTGCGGCCAAATAAGCTTAACTGTCCCATAACCACGAGATGAAGCTGCAGTAGTCTGCTAAGAAAAAGTGAATCGAGAGCCCAGCGACGGCTGGAGTAGTTTTTGTTACTTAGCTTTATCGTTTCTTTTATTAAGGTATTTTTATTCGCGCTTATAAGGCTTGCAACTAATAGGGCTGGTGAGAGTAGAAGACCAAAGATAAGTAGGAAAAAAGCACCAAGCCTATCGAGTCGTGTCACCTTGCTACTGGTTCGCAAGTTGTGATTTTTTGCTATGATACTGTCATCGTTTAGCCTAATCGCACCGCCATTTTCAGGTGTGAGCAGCATGTTGTTACAGATAATTGCGCTGCTGACATTTAGGCCTTGGCCAACGTAAGAGTCATCTAAAATAATGCAGTTCTTGAGGCTGCATTTAGCGTCGACTAGGCAGTTTTTTCCTACAATTACGCTTTGTTGCATATTAACGCTTTCATCTATCCAAGTGTTGTCCCCGATGACTCCCCAGGCATTTTGCATTCGCAGTTGTCCCGTCTTGGTTTTGGCTCCGACGTAGAAGCCATTAGCTTCATCGGCACTACTGAAGTAGCGGCCTTTGGGGGTTGCACCTATGACTTTTGTCAGTGCCATCGCTTGATTTGCCTGCATATACTCATCAAGTGAGTTGAGCATAAAACAGTCGCCATGTAATACTTGGGTGACGGTTTTATGGGCGCTGTCACTACACTGTGAATCGTCATTAGATAAAGGCCAGTTTAGCTCTTCGGTATAAGCTACGGCGGCAGGTAGCATCATCAAACCAGCATTTTGGTTATCTAGCTTTGCAATAACAAAGCTGTGGCTCATCTGCTGACTAAACTGCATAAAAGGTTTGATGCAAGGACTTCTAAGCATATCGCCACGGGCTAGTAAAATGGACTCTGTTTTATCCAATGTGAGCCTTGGGATAATTTTGGAAACATCTTCTTGCTCTCGACTCAGAAAGTAGTCTACTTCTAATCCCCAGAGCTCCCCATTGCCCACCAAGGCTTTTATTTCGCTAACTTGAGTAGAAACAATCAACTTTACTCGTGTCACTCCTGCCTCTGCGAGATCTTCTAAGGTGTATTCGATAACCCTTTTATTGCTGACAGGCAATAATGCTGGGCAGTAATAGCGATTCAGTGGCGCTAATTCATTACCATCACGATTTGCAAAAATAATCGCTTGCATATGCAACTCCTTAATACGCGCCACGGGCAAAAATAACCGCGGGAATGGTCTTCAGTAACAATAGAAGATCGGCTGTGAACGATTGCTGATAGATATAGTCAATGTCGAGTTCAACTTGTTGCTCAAATGGGATAGTTGAACGTCCGGATACTTGCCAAATACAGGTGATCCCAGGTTTTATCATTAAGCGGCCTCGATGATGAACATTGTACTGTTTGACTTCGCTCACCAATGCTGGGCGGGGGCCGACTAACGACATGTCGCCTTTTAGTACATTCCATAACTGGGGTAACTCATCGATTGAGGTCTTACGGATCAAACGCCCGACTAAGGTGATCCTTGGATCATTCTTTATCTTAAAAATAACCCCGCCCTCCATTTCGTTTTTCACGTTCAATGTGGCGAGTCGCTGTTCGGCATCGTGATACATAGAGTGAAATTTCCACATGGTAAATGGGCGATTATTAAGGCCCGCGCGGGGCTGGCAAAACAGTACCGCACCTTTAGACTCACAGCGGATCAGTAGCGCTATAACGATTAGAAAAGGGGCTAATGCGATTAAAAGAGAACCTGAAATTAGAATATCGAGCAAACGTTTACAGCTTTGGCTTATACGCTTGTTTATGTTGAACATTGCTCGGCGAAGGTTGGCTTGATTAGCATCAAACTGTGGCAGTTTTCGGTTTTTAATGGTTGCCTTATTAAGCTCAGTTTGAAGCTGTAACTTTGTTAGCTTGGCATCGTTTCTCGCGCCAGATGCTTGTTGATTGACATGCACAGTCTTTAGCTGACAGTTTTCGCGCCACACACGATATAGAAAACTTGGGTTGCCGAGTATATAGCGTTTCCACATTCTTTTTGGCTCTTGCAGTAAACGGTAACTCCATTCAAAGCCTATCTGTCTTAACCATAGTGGCGCACGCTTAATGCGATTGGCGTAAAAATCGAAAAGGCCGCCAACTCCAACCCCTACCGAGCAGGTTAGTTTTTGCTTATTGGCCGCAAGCCATAACTCTTGCTTTGGTGCTCCCATTGCCACCAATAATATATCGGCATTTGACTGATTGATTATATCTATGACACCTTGATTTTCGTCGCTGTTTGTCTCGCTATTGAAATAGCCTGAGTGACAGCCGGCAATCTTGAGGTCTTGATAACGATTTTGCATGTTGCTTGCGGCTGATTGAGCAACGTTATCACTGCCACCTAACATAAAGATGGATAGATTATTCTTTGATGCAAGCTCACACAGGCGCGGAAACATATCGGTGCCATTTAGGTTATCTTGCAGGCCTTTGCCCTTGCTTAGGCAGGCTAAGCGTACGCCTATGCCATCGGCGAAAATATGCTTACTCTGTTGTAAGCACTGACGGTAAGACTCGTCTTGAATACTGATATTGAGGCAATCAGTGTTGATAAAGGCGTACTGCTGCATAGGCTGTGGTTCATGCTGACACTGCAGTAATATCTCATCTAACAGTTGCGTCATGCTCCAGTTATCGATGCTGATGCCAAATACCGAGATCTTTGGGTCATGCCTGCGAGGTTTGGAAAAAGCGATCCCTGTGACGGTAAATACAATTGTTAGTCTAAGTAGGGCGAGTAGGTAGCGGACTAGGCTGCGGTGCGCTTTGTCGAGTGAGTTAGATGCCAGCTCAAATTGTAGACCCGTCGCGGCGTTCATCTTTTCAATAGAGGTCAAGCCAGGCTTAATGGAGTAGACCGTTTTGGCTGAAGCTTTAGCATCATTGCGGGTGGCTGTGTCACTATCGATTACCGCTTTATTCGCGGAGCTGCTGTCATGTTCGCTATCTTTTGTTAGTGCAAATTTCTGCTCAGTACCTAGAATCGAAAGCTCTCCGTTTAATAGGTTTAGCAATACTGGCAACTGTTTGAACCATCCCGAATAGGAGAGCTGCTTCAACCCTATGATCTTATGGTTAACGCCATGAATATACACAGTTTCAAATGCGCTAGATTGTGTGAACGCACTCTTAAGGTACCCATATAAGATAAACGGAGAGCTCAGTAGCAGCATCAATAGGGCGCAGGTAAAGTCGAAGCAGCGAATGCTGAAACATGACTGGCCACAATGAGCGGCTTGGGTACTCGACTCTATATTCGACTCTATACTTGAGTCTGTATTCGAGTCGGCATTCAAGTTGGTATTTTTCATCATTGAGTCCCTGCTAAAAGTTAAGGCTTATTGTTTAAGGCTTATTGTTTAAGACCTATTGTCTTAATGCTTAATCTTTAACTAGCATATACCAGGCCAGTTTTTATATTCATACATTTCAGTGTGTTACGCGTGGTCTGGGGATGGTTTGTTATGTAGTGACTAGCCATTTGCATCTTGCAAGGCAGGCTGCAAATGACTCAGGGGTAAGGCTCAAATTGTTACTTTAGTAGTGTAGGATCAACACCATCCCGGTTTATCTTGCTAGCTTGGATCCGTCCGAGAATTCGTTGAGCTAGATCTTCGCAAACCCTATAGAGGTTAAGTGGCAGTAGCTTTAACAGGTAAGCGGCCGACATCGTCGCTAGGGTTCGTCCGGTTTCAGCTTGAATGATGCTTGGGGCGGTTTTCAGTGCAAGATGCAGATATTTAACCGCCTCTTTTCCATCTTTGTTTCGAATGGCTTGTCTAGCAATGTACCTGAGTTGGTAGGCTCTTGCTTTGTTTTCATGTTGTGCCAATAGTTCTGGCGCATAGCCTTTGGCCTTACAAATCATCTTTTCCCACGAGGCATATTGCTTATTAAGATCCGATGATAGGCCTTGGTCATTTAATCGATAGAAGGTCAGAGGTGCGGGGATCCCCTCAATTTTCCAATGAGTGGTGGTTACTATCCTTAGCCAGCATTCAATATCTTCTGATTGGCGAAAATTTTCGTCGAAGTAGCAGTTGTGTGCATTGCTTTTATTTAATGCTTGGCTCTTGCTTGATGCCAGCCCTTTGCTCGGTGATTGATATTGAATGTCTGATAGCGTTTCGTGGCGAATAACCGGAGCGGAACCATTACCGACAGGGTTGCGGCAAAGCAGATCTTTTGCCTTGATGTTAGTGAGCTGCGGCATTTGATAGACATTAATCTTTTGCCCTTGGTAATTCATAAATAGCGACCGTGAGAAGCTAATTCCCACTTCTGGAGCGTTGTCGAGATGGCTTACATGTTGCTGTAATTTTTCGCTGTGCCACATGTCATCAGAATCGATAAAGGCCACATATTGACCAAGGGCATGGCGAATGCCAGTATTTCGCGCCGCTGCGAGGCCTTGGTTCTGCTGATGCTCAATAATCCTAACTCTTGGATCAGTAAATTGTTTGCAGATAGATAAGCTGTTATCTTGGGAGCAATCATTAATGAGGATTAGTTCAAAATCATCAAAACTTTGAGCCAGTACAGAGTTAATGGCATCAGCAACAAAAGCTTCAACATTATAGATAGGCATCACTACCGAAACCTTTACCGTTACGACTTTTTTGTGGGATAAATTAGCAGTCATAATGTACCTCCGAGCGACAATGGGGCTTGTCTGTAATAGATTGGGTCAACTTTAAGTAGAGTGTGAAACTTGGCATCACCAATAGGTGTGATAGTAAGATCCCAAGTGCGACGGCTTGTAGTCCCCAATGGCTAGAAATCGCAATTGTGATCGCTAAAATGAGGGTGAAAGCACTGTTATATAGAAGGTTAAATTGGCTTCTACCTGAGCTAATTAAATACTGGCTGGCGGCTTCACCCAGAGGCCTAACTAAACCGCTTAGGCAAAGCAGGATAAACACTGGAAGGGCGCCTGCATCCAACCATTTCTGGCCGTAAACCCAAGGGACATAAAGCGGTGCAAGTAGGGCTTGTAAGCTAATAATCGGTAGTGTCAGTAACATAATGAACTTCAATGACTGAAAGTACTTCTGCTCTAGCGTAAGCGGTATGGAAGCTGTGGTCTTATCTTTTTGACAAAGGTAGGAGTAAAGCGCTGTGCCGTAACTCTGAACCAGTCCTAGACTAATGCCCAAACTAGCGTTGAAGGCAAAAAAGTAGACTCCTAAAGCCTCTATGCCAAGAAAATAGCCCACCAAGATGTAATCAATATTTTGCCTTAGCGCGATAGCTAAATCGCCAAGTCCAACCTGCAGACCAAAATTGAGTATCGCTTTGGAGCTTGCTGGCAGTAGCTGCCATTTTGATTTTGGAGCGGTGCTCGATAAAGTCTCCGGCAAGGGGTTGTGGTATCTATGAACCCCAATCCATATAAATACCACAATGACTTTGGGCAAAATAATCGCCCAAATCCCAAGCCCGAGTAAAGCAAAACTGGCAGTTAACACGGCGTCGAATACCGTCTGCCACAGCACTGCTCTACCTACAACTCGCATTCGGTTTAAGCGAAGATTGACAGCGGCGTAGAGCATGCCAAAAGGCAGCAGTAAATAGCTTGTTGCCATGAGTATCATGGGAAGAATTAGCTGCAAGTCATCATAGTAGATTGCAAGCGGCCAGCTGAGTAAGCTCATGGCAACGAAGGCGGTTATAGCGGCTAACCAATTGACTCGATTGGCCGCAGATAAAGAGTGTTTAAGTTGACGATCATCCATCTTAATGAGTGCTGCGCTGGAGATCCGGCGCGTAGGCGTGCAGATGATCTCAAAACAGGTGAGTATGATGGCGACTTGGCCGAAAACTTCAGGTGTCAGTAATCGAGCAATGATGATACTCGAGCCTAGACGGACAACGCGACCCAGTACTTGGGCCGAACCCAACCAGAATAGACCTTTACCTAGTGCACCGTTTAAGGCTGTCGATAGAGAGTTTCGGTATGACGCATAGCTTTGCATAAGAGCACCTGTTTGATCGATGGCTTCGAATCATATCGGTTCGAGTGATGAGCGCATTCGCCAGTAGTTACTAGCTTTAATACAGGGATCATGCCAATCTTTCTTGATTAGATACTCATCCTGAAACCTATTGATTTTAAATAAGATTTAAAGTCATATTGATTCGGTTGAAATGAAGGGTTTTTCTGTAGGTTCGGCTAGCGCTATTTCATTCGCATATTGCAAATCAGAATGAAAGGCAGGTTAAAGGCTAAGAAGGTCCTAGGCTCTAGGAAAAGCAGGTCCTAGGTTAAAGCAAAGACGGTACAAGCTGAGACGGGAAAGCGGAGCTTACGGATAACGGAACATTCGCAGGCTCACTTGCGGAACGCTGCGCTGACGGTTAAAAGCCGATTAGCAAAGATGGTAAAATCTGAGATGGCTCAGAGCCGGAAACAGCAAAGACGAATAAGCAACAGCTGAAAAGAGCTCCAAGGTCAAAGGCTACATTGTTTTGCTTTTGATTTCCTAGGTCCTAGGACCTTGTTTCTTCAGTCCGTCCTAGGGCCTTCCTTAACCCTAGCCCCTTCTTTTAACGCCGCCCCGACAATCACGAGCCCTGGCCAGAATAGATAGGCGAGGATCTCCAAGTTTTCACCGAAGGTGTATAAAAACAGCTGAAAGATGACTGAGACCGCAACAGCGCTTAGGGCCGAGTGAAACAGGGTTTTGAGCAGTGCCAGTAGGCTTACAAGTAGCGGAACCGCTAAGGCGATAGCGCCCACTATACCTTTGACAAACAGTAAACCATACCAAGTATGGTGCGAGCCTATCGGCATATACTCTACTAAGTGTGGGCCGCGCTCAACAATGCCGTGCCCCCAGACCACCGCCTCATTTGCCCAACGCTCAATGGCAATATTAGCCAGCTCTTGGCGCACTCGAGTAGAGCCTGCGCGAGCGGCCTTGAATGCTTCTACGCTTTGTTGCATCTTTTCAGCGACATACCCTCCTAAAAAACCAAATAGTATCAATAATGGGCTGGCAATAAAGTAAACCCAAGGAGAGCGATACCAGCGGATAAACATAAAAAAGCCAATGAGTAATAGATAACACACCAGGGCTAAACGAGATTGCGATAGTAAAATCATACAAAAACTGCCACCAAAACCATAAAACTTAAATCGTTTAGATTTTTCTTGGATGGCAAACGTAAAAAATAGATTGCCAAGCATGCCTAAGGCCGGCGCCCAAGGGGTAAAGAGTCGCCACCTAGGTAGGCCACTAGCAGGGTCTATTTCATATAGGCTGACATTGAAAAACTCAGGCCCCGGACCACCAATAATGCTTAGGGGCGAGGTGTATAGGGTACTGGGGAGCTTTATTATCCATGCGAGTATGAAGAATGGCAGCAGTATCAGTGTATGTTTGCAGACGATACAGCATGCCCGGTAGATCAGTTCAGGTCTGATCTGTAGGCTGCCCAATAGTGGAAAAATGGCCAAAAGTGCCCAGCCTTTTGCCCAGCCGATACTGGATTTAATCAGTTTGGCTAGACCTAAATCATGGGTTAGATGGCCTATCACCAGTGCGAATAGCATGACGGCCATAGCGACTAGCCAACAGGCTTGTGTTTTGCTGACGGTATAGCACTTCTTATCCAGCAATACTCGCTTTACCATGCGTAGCAGTAATATCCAGGCAATAACGGGGGCAACTAGATACATAGCACCTAAAACCCAGAACAGATAGGTGCCAGTAATCGCGCGCCAGATGATTACTTCGTCAGAATTTTCTGGAGTATAGGCTTGCGGATCCATAGCATTCCCATCCCTATTATCAATGAAATTGAAGCCGCAACGCCACCGACTATCGCAAATAGCATTCGTAAATTATCGGGTTCTTCGGCTAGGCTTGGCGCTGCCATTAGCTGTAATAGTGGATAGGCTGCATAGATATCGGCTTTGCCTATGTCCATTTTCGCTAGTGCGGAGGTAAATACCGCGGTCGCGACCTGATGCTCTCGCTGCAAGCCCTCGAGTTTGGCTGCATCGTCATTGCTGTCGTTAAATCTATGGTCCCAGTCGTGGATCTGCTCAGATAGGGCATCGATCTGATGCCTAAGCCCTTCAGCTTTGGTATTGAGCGAGAGTAACTCCTGCATAAGCTGAGCACGGCCGTCTAAATCATCAGCCGATAGCATCAGCATTAGACGTTTATCGTTATAGCCAAGTAGAACTTTGCATCGTCTCGTTAATGCATTAAGTACTGATTTTTGCTCATCTTGAAAAGTGACCACTTTTGGGTGACGCTTGCCAAAACGGCTGCGGTATTCGGCAAGTGTTGCAGTGATATTGGTGTAGCTGATAAGTAGCTGTTGGAATAGCTGGTCATTTTTTAGGGTCAGTAATCCTGCAGCCTGTTTAGGCGTTAAGCTTAAGTGGATCTCCAACATTTTTTGGCTGGCTTTTATACCCTGTAGCTCGGAGACTAAATTAACCTTGCTATGTCTAAGTCTTTCCATGGTCAAGGCGAGCTCTTTGAATTGATCGAGTGACACTAGGCCGTGTATTGATTGAAACTCGAGTAATTTTTCTTGAGTTAAATTAACTTTGTTAGCAAAAGTTGCCATACCCACTCTGATGGCGTCTTCACGCTGCTCTATTTCATCCCGGCGAAGCTCTGCTAATAATGCTTGCAAGCTATGATAATGCGCCCAAGCCTTTTGTTGTGCCTCTTTAGGTGTCGCTCCTTTAATGCTGAATTGCATGATCCCTGTTTGACTCGGCATCTTCAATTTTGGCATGCCAAACTCACTGCCTTTCTGGTGAACTGTTTTTGCGGCAGCATTAATCAGGGTTTTACTATTTGCAATAGACTTGTAGTTGACTCTCGGGTCGATTGCGCTACTGGCATAAGGTGAGCTGGTGGAGCTATTGGCTTGCCCCACACTATCTAGGCTAACTAAGGCTCCAGCGCCATCCCCGGGCAAAATAAGCGTCCATTGACTGATGTAACGGCTTGGACTGAAAACCGTAAATAGCAGCACTAAAAACCAGATACTAAGCAGCAGTAGCGAGGTGACGATAAGATAGGCGCGCTTTCTTTTTTTCACCGACAGCTGACTACCGTTTACAATGTAGTGCTTTAACCATAAAAGAGGCCTGTAGGAGTGTTGTGTTTTCATCATAACCTCCTTGTTGTGCTTCTATTACAGCAACTCTAGTAGAGTCGCTGGGACGAGTACTTCGGTGATGGTACGCGCAATTTCTCGAATGTTGGTAACGCGAGAATCATAACAAGCAATGCCATCACCAGGCATTAAAATTGGGTTCATACCCGTTTCCCAAGAATGCCTGATTAAGTTATCCATTGAGCGTTCTATAACATCGACTTGAGCGGTTAATGGGTTCTTGGTTATCAGTAGTAAATAGCGACTAGCATTGGTTGACTGTGCGCCACCGACACAGTTGGCAGCGATGGCGCCACTTAACAGGCGTGTACCGTAAGGGAACCGAGTTGCGTCGGTGTCGACGGCTGATTGTGCGTTACTGGATGCTGGCTGCGTTAGGTTTGATATAAAGACTCGAATACCTGGCGCGGTAATTTGTGATGGGCGGGCGAGCACATCATCAAAATAGTCATGTTGCGGTACATGAATATGATCTCCTGACATCAAGGTGAACTTGGGTACGGGGTATCCATGGATCACACCGGATAGATCTAAGGTAAAGCTATGCTGGCCTCTGAACACCGTAATTGCCGAGATATTGGCGTCGGGACGAACTCCGCCCGATGCTCTTAGTGCCGACGCAATTGTCCGTTTATCGGCTTGATCGCCACTGTGGTCGCCATCATCGTCGATAATTTCAAGATCAGACTTCTTATTGATCTGATGCTGACCAGGTTCAAATACTCCCCCCGATACCGTGATTTCAATTGGCGCCCATTTTAGAGGGGTAATGCTTAAGCGGACGCTGTTTTTTAGCATGAACTGTTCATCGACTAGATATTGCTGGATTGAGTGTGTTAGCTGTGCAATATCGAGCCCTTTTGCATGGATAGGCTCCAAATAAGGTAGATAGATATAGCCATCGTTATTGACTTCAACATCGCCGCTGAACTCCTCTCCATTGAGCACGCTAATCTTGAGTCTGTCACCAACAGACAGGCGAATATTTTGCGGTAAATGTAGTGCTTGTTGAGATTGCCCTGTATACATCAACCAGGTGTTGCCCATTGAGTTACCTGTTATTTTTGGGGTTGTTGTTATTGCTTTAGTTCCCTTGTTGCTGCGCATGTAGGGGGTTTCACGATCATAAAAGTGACACTGCGTCATGTTGTCATTGCTATTACCGTTGCAGATAGCAGCCTCTTTAGGGTGATGAGGCGTAACGCAAGCCGTTAGCATGATCAAAGACAAACCACTGATAAACCCAAGAGCGTTGTTTGCTTGGCACGTCTTTGTGTGCGTCTTTTTGTGTACAGTAAGGCTGCTCTGGTAGTGACTCATCTCAGTGTCCTCTTAATGCGCGGCTTGCTTGTTGGCAAGTTCATTACAGATATAATCAATGGCTGCGGCTTCGTCTTCATAGATAGAGAAGATCTGATGTAAACGAGTTAGTTCAATCAGCGAGCGTACGCCTGGCGTTGGAGAGAGTAGTACGATTTCACCATTGTCACGCTCTACTCGTTTTAAGGCAGAGATAAGTACCGATAGGCCGCTAGAGTCGATATATTCCACCCTGTGTAGGTCAATCACGAGTTGGGTCATTCCAGCGTCTATTTGTTGTAATATTGCGGCTCTGAGTGTTGGTGTTTGTGTCATTATCACCTCAACAGGTAGAGTGATCTTACATGCATTATTTTGTGGTAATTGAGAGAAAGTCATATCGCCATCCTTAAAAATGCAACAGGCATTTTGCTAGGTTATCGAACAGGTATAGAGTCTGTTGACTCTTTACTATCTAATATTGCAAACCTAGTGCCAAATGTTATCTGCTTGTATTTGTTGGTTTTATTTGCTGCATCATATTTTCGGGAGTGAGTTTTAATCTAGGATCTTTATTTGCGATGCAAAATGGGAAAAAGTAAAAAAGAAGGTTCTAGGTCCTAGGAAAAGCAGGTGCTAGGTACAAGCTGAGACGGAAAAAAACCGAGACGGGCAAGCAGGTAAAAGCTGAGACGGAACGGCCTGTGGCCTTACGGATTACGGAACGTTTGCAAGCTCACTTGTGGAACGCTGCGCTGACGGTTGAGGGCAGAGAAGGGCGCTGAGCTTTTAGAGCGTGACTACGTCACTTCGAGAACGTCGCGTTGCGACTTCTAGGTAGAAGCTAAGACGGAAAAGCTGAACGGCCTGCGGCCTTACGGTATTCGGAACGTTCGCAGGCTCACTTACGGAACGCTGCGCTGACGGTTAAAAGCCGATTAGCAAAGATGGAAAAATCTAAGATGGCTCAAAGCCAGACAAGCTAAAACGGATAAGCAACTGCTGGAGAGGGCAATAAAAGTCAAAGCTGGTGCGGCTTTGCTTTTGATTTCCCTAACAGGCCGGAGGCCGTCCTCGTAGTGAGCTTGCGAACGTCCTAGAATCTAGGGCCTTGTTTCTTCAGTCCGTCCTCGGAGCGAAGCGGCCTGGGATCTTATTTTTAAAGTAGGTCGGCATTTATGCCGTCAGCTTTTGTGGTTGTACATCTTTGTGATGGGCTAAAGCCCAACCTACGTAAAGCGAAAGAAGGACGCTGCGCCTCTAGGGGCTAGGTACAAGCAAAGATGGTAAAAGCTGAAACGATAAGATCAAAGACGGAAGTGCCGGGAATAGCAAAGACGAATAATCGAAGCAGGGAAGAGCAACAAGGTCAAAGGTGGCACTGTTTTGCTTTTGATTTCCTAGCAGGCCGAAGGCCGTCCTCGAAGCGGAGCGTCCTAGCAGTGAGCTGGCGAACGCCCTAGTACCTTCTTTTAAACCGCAATACTAAACTGTAAGTGCGTACCGGCAACGGTTTCTTGAATACGAACATCATCCATCCAACTATTGATGATCCAAAGTCCTCTTCCTGAAGTGGCTTTAGCTGGTGGACAATCTGTTGGTGGCGTTAGGGCTTGCATCTGTGAGTTATCTAGCAGGTCGATGATTATCTGCTGCTGATCACAGTGCAAAATGATGATTAGAGAGTTAATTTTAGGGGCCGCATGGGTAAATACGTTGGAAACGGCTTCTAGTACACAGGTGATTACTTTGAATCGCTTCACATCGGATACTTGATTTAGCAGCATAAACTGTTCTATCTCTCTGCTGATGGAGTGCTTGGCCATAATATTTCTGTTGAGGTTAAACTGTAGGCTATTCATAGTGCTTCCTTACATTTGAGAACCACAATGGGACAAGGTATTTGTGGTTGAGATTAGCATCAGAGAGATATCGTCTTGGGCTTGTTTTTCTTGCCAGAGTTCCGTGCTATAGCTGAGGTAATGGAGCAATTGTTCTGCCGGTAACGCTCTGGCATCGCTCACGTTCTTCAGTAGCTTTGTTAGACCAAAACTACCAAATTTACTGTGTCTGCATTCATAAATACCATCAGAGTAGAGCAACAACTGCTCCTCTTTCTCCATGGTGAAGTGCTGACTCTGGTAATGGTGCTGTTTGTCTATGCCTATAGGCAGCTGGGACTCGGCGTAGCTATCATCGACAAACTTGGCTCCTTGGGGGCTGACTATGATTGGCGAGGGGTGGCCTGCATTGATGAGCTCAACCGCTCCAGTCTTGGTATTGGCGATCCCGATAAGTAGTGTTGCAAAGCGCCCGCACTGCTCGGGGTCGTCAAACTCTCGGTTAAGCTTGTTAGTTATCAGCGCTAAATCAAGAGATTGCCAGACTTTTTGGTGACTAGATAAATGATGCGCTAGAGTAAAACTTAGCATTGATGCGGCTGTGCCATGACCACTGACATCCAGTAGATAAAAACCGATATGCTGCTCGTCGATGTTGAAGCATTGAAACAGATCGCCTGCGAGATCCTGTGCGGGTTTAAATTCGGTAGTCACTCGCCAGCCTTCTGTTAAATCTGAATTTTTTGGAAGCAGCGCACGCTGAAGCTGAGCGGCAAGAGAGAGATCTTGTCTAAGACAATTGAGGTAATCTTGCTCTTTTACTAGCATCTGGTTGAGTGTTTTATTGTGACTGGCCAGCTTTTGTTGCATCTCTATGATGCGCAGTCCTGCGAGAATTCTTACTTTCAGGACGCCACTGTGAAAAGGCTTTGCGATAAAATCATCGGCGCCAGACTCGATTCCTTCAATCATATGCGCATTCTGGTTATTGCCGGTAAGCAATATAGTATAGGGTGAGCAAGGCATGGATTTTATCGTTTTACATAACTCGATGCCGCTGATTTGAGGCATCATCCAATCAGTGATCACCATATCGACCTGTTCATTTTGAAGGTGTTTGATGGCCCCTTGGGCGTTAGAAAACCCTTGGGCCGTAAATCCCATAGAGTCGAGTAGGTTTAATAGTAAACATCGTTCACTATCGCTGTCTTCTACCAGGATAATTTTATATTGCCTGATATGCTGTAAAGATAAAGGCATTGTCATTGTCTTCCTCTCAACCTAGTTTCATCATGGGTATGTTGTAATAAAGCAAGCTCTATGCCAGACAGTGACAGATTGTTATAGCAGTGTTTTAAGTGGGTTGTTGAACAGGGCCATCATTAAGCCATGAGATGTGTTAATTGTTTTTGAAAAAGCCGAACGCTTGTCTTTCAGTCATTTTAAAGTGATGATTTATCCTTACTTTTCGTTACTAAGCCTGTTCGTGGAACCAGTCGATATGTTAAGTGTTAGCATTGTGGCATAGGGATTGCTGATCCATAACAATGCACTTAAACAGAAATGGGGAGCGTAATATGATTTCTATACTTAAATCATTTACTAAAGCTGCTGTTTTTTATTGGTTTTTTATTGGTTTTTTTTATAGCACAGTAAGCAATGCTGCCGATGTTGAGCCTAAGGTACTGACGTTTGGAGTCGTACCACAGCAAGCGGCCAGCATCTTGGCAAAAGGCTGGGCCCCTGTGTTGGCAGAGTTATCGCAAAATGCGAATCTGAATTTGCAATTTGCAACAGCGCCGGACATTCCAACCTTTGAAATGCGTTTAGCAAACGGTGAGTATGATATCGCCTATATGAACCCTTATCATTTTACGGTATTTCACGGATCACCTGGCTATATCGCTGTCGCTAAAGAGCAAGATAAATTTCTGAAAGGTCTTATCGTTGTTAGAAAGGACTCACCAATTACGGAACTTGCCGAATTGAATGGCAAATCACTCGCGTTTCCTGCCCCCGCAGCCTTTGCGGCTAGCGTGATCCCCCGCGCAAATTTAAAGCAGCAAGGCGTTGTTCACAGTACTAAGTATGTTGGCTCCCATGACTCAGTCTATCTTGCAGTCGCTCAAGGGCTTGTTGATGCTGGTGGCGGTGTGGGACGCACATTCAAAAACATGGACAGTGATGTCACCGAGCAACTAAAGGTCTTATGGAGAACGCCAGGTTACACCCCTCATGCTATTGCTGCTCACCCTCGAGTCTCCGTAGAACAGCGCGAAGAATTGTTAACCCAGTTACAGGCTCTCTCTACCACGACCAAGGGGCGTGCTCTATTAAGCGGATTAGGGTTTAAAGCTATGGAGGCGGCACAAAGCAGTGACTGGGATGATGTACGAGCGTTATCACTCAGTGAGCTTGATGAGCCGTTAAAGGAGAGTAAGTAGTGTCATTTCGGATTAAAACGATTCTTGGGATCGCGATAATCGAAGGCCTGCTATTGATGTTGCTGGTCTATACCAGTGTCGATTATTTGAAAACCTCAAATCAGGCTGAGATTGAAAAGCGCGCCAGCTCTACCGCGTCTCTGTTTGCAGCTGCTGCAAAGGATGCGGTGATAAGCAGCGATCTATCGACCCTAAATGTGCTGGCTAACGAGTTGCTGACCACCTCTCAGGTGCTCTATGTCAATATTTACGATCAGAGTCGCTTACTGGTTAGTGCGGGCAGTATTAATGGCGGCTCGGTTGCCTCATTAGACAACGGGATTGTTAATGTTGATGACGGTATCTTAGATATCGAAAGAGGCGTGCAGGAGTCTGGGTTTTCCTATGGCAAAGTGGAATTAGGTTTTGATACGGCACAGTTAGACAGTTTTATTATCGACGCCAGAACACGCTTTTTGACCATTGCTGGTATCGAAATGTTATTAGTTGCACTGTTTTCTTGGTTACTAGGCCATTACTTGACCCGCAATTTGGCACTGCTTAAAAGTGCATCTCAGCGTATTTTACAGGGAGAGTCGAAAGTTCAGATCCCGGTCAGCAGTGGTGACGAGATAGGCCAGACCATGCTTGCCTTTAATCAGATGGTTAAAAAGGTTGCAGATAAAAATCAGGCTCTAGAGAGCGCTAATATCAGACTCAATGCCATATTACAGACCGCCGTCGATGGTTTTGTTGTTGTCGATACTAAAGGGCTGATTGAAGAAGTTAACCCTGCGGTTAGTCGATTGTTTGGCTATAAAGCGTCTGAGCTGATAGGGCAAAATGTTTCATTATTGATGCCGACGAATGAGCGCAATGTGCATGATGAATACATTCAACACTACCTAGAAAGTGCTGAAGATAAGATGGTGGGCAAAGGGCGGGAGCTGTTAGCACAGAAAAAAGATGGCACTCTTTTCTCGATTGAACTGTCTATTTCAAAAATGTGTATTGATGATGAGGTGCTATTTTTAGGCTTAGTTAAAGATTTAAGTGATGTCAAACGTGCTCAGGTCGCCGCACAAAGAACAGAGTCAATTCTGTTAGCGACATTAGAGGGCAGTAGAGACGCGTTGATAACGATTGATATCACCGGAGAGGTTCAAGAAGTTAATGATGCGGCATGTCTACTGTTTAAGTATCACTCAGAGCAGATGATAGGCCAGAGATTGGAGAGTGTACTCTTTGCTGGAGAGGAGAAGCTTCACTTTCATAATATATTAGAAGAGTACCGAGTCACCGGCAAAGGCGTGGCAATTAAACACTCGACGCAGATGCAGGCTAGTCGCTCCGATGGTAAAGCCGTGGCGGTTGAGGTGACGCTTATTCCTGTACAACTTGGCAGTGAGATGCTGTTAACTGCATTTATTCGAGATATTTCACGTCGAATGGAGTATGAAACCCAGCTTAAACTCGCCAAAGAGCAAGCAGAGCAAGGCAGTGAAGCGAAATCGAGGTTCTTAGCCACGATGAGTCACGAGATCCGGAGCCCACTCAATGCGGTATTGGGAAGCGTCGACTTAATTTTGGACTCAAGGTTGAACAAGGAGCAGCGTATATATGCCAATACTGCTAAGGAGGCGGGGACCTCACTGCTGAGTACCATTAATGATATTTTGGACTTTTCTAAAATTGAAGCGGGGCAAATGGTATTGGAAGAGAGTGCTTTCTCTCCTGCTAAGCTTGCTACGCAGGTGCTACAAGTTTTATCGCCTAAGGCTCAGGATAAAGGGATTGTGCTGGCGATTATGGTCAATCGCAATGTACCAGAGAGTTTAGTCGGTGACGGCCAAAGATTAAGGCAAGTGCTACATAACTTGATCGATAATGCGATTAAGTTCTCGTTTGGTGGCTGCGTTGCTATTGAGATGTGGCTCGCTGATACCGATGAGGCTCGTCTGTGCTGCAAGATTTCAGACCAAGGTATAGGGATAAGTGAGCAGGCCCTGCCGACATTATTTGAAGAGTTTAGTCAGGTACACGATAGCCACAATACAAACTACAGCGGTACCGGTCTAGGTTTAGCTATTTGTGCCGAGCTCATCGCTCAGATGGGGGGGCAAATTGCTGTAAAGAGCCAACAAGGTAAGGGGAGCTGCTTTAGTTTTGATCTGTTACTGAAACGAGATGAAAGTGCAAATTCAATTGATACTCCTGTTCCTGCGCACTCTCGAGTGCTCCTAGTGCATCCCAATGAGATCTATCGCGAGTTAATTGGCAGGCAATATAGTCAATATGGGGTGGCAACCGTTTGTGTCGATAGCATTGAGTCCATCTTTAACTCTTTGCAGGTACAAGGTCGTTTTAATCTGGTGCTGATTGATGAGCATTGCCTATTTGATCTTAACGTTAAGCAGGCCAATAGCATCAAGCGTGACTATCTATTAGGTGAAGGCATGATGGCGGCTTTAATGACGGTAGTTGTACCAGAGGCATCAAAATTACTAAGAGAGATAGGGTTAGAGCAAGTGATTCATAAACCGCTGAGTAGAGATATGATGTTAGGCGTGCTTCGAGGAGAGCATGAATCATCCACTCTTCAGGCTCATTATGAGCCTACAATATCGATAAGCCAAGAGGCACATTTGCCTATCTTATTGGCCGAGGATAGCCCCGCGAATCAAATTGTTGCCAGTGCGCTACTGAATAAATCAGGCTTTAAGGTTGAGATCGCCAACAACGGCATCGAAGCGTTGAAAATGGCAAGCACAAAAGAATATGGTCTGATCCTCATGGATATGAGAATGCCTGAGATGGATGGTATCGAAGCCACACAAAAGATATTGCAGCTTGACCCTTCGCAGATTGTCATCGCCATGACGGCGAATGTACAGAAAGAGGATGTTGAGCTGTGCATGAGCGCTGGAATGAAGGATTTTGTGCCAAAACCGGTTAACCGAGAGAATCTTGTTAATGTTGTAAATCAATGGATTGTATCGGCTAAGGAAGAGGCTATAGTTAAGTCTGACGTAAATGCAGAATGTGTTAATGAGCGAGAGGGAAATGCGAGCGATGGCGCTATTACTGAAAGCGCTAAAGTCGTTTCGTTTGACCGGGTTAATCGAATAAGTAATATGAGCGGTAAAAGTGCGGTTACGGTGACGTTGCCCACAAGCCCTCAAGATGATGAGGAACAAATGACTATCATTGATGAGACGGTTGTTAACGAGTTATCTGGTATGCTTGGTGAAGACGCAATGAGTCGGATGATTGCTGTTTTCGTAACCGAAACGCAAGAGCGGGTGAGCATACTGCACCGTTTGCGCCAGCTGTACCTGAATGGCGATGGATTAGATCTCGCTGAAATCGACTTGCAGGCGCATACGCTTAAGAGTAGTTCAGGAAGTTTTGGTGCTATTGCATTGTCTAGCGCGGCTAAAAAACTTGAGTTAAGTGCAAAATCTAAAGAGGTTAGTCAGGTTCCTCTATTGTTAGATAAAGTGATTTCAGTCGGTGAGTTAACGCTAAGTTCATATGAGCAACGCTTTGAATCGACACAGTGAATAGCAATAACTGCTAGACTAAACGCTATGCGCAAACGGCAAACCTGAGTTTAGCCTTTTGACATTGACCAAACTGCTATTAAGAGTAGTTTCACTACTAATAGGCTGGACTTATATGGATATAACAAGCTCATTTACCGCATTATTAGTCGAAGATAGTATGTCGCTTGGGGCGCTTTATACCGAATACCTGCGAGCAGATGGAGCACGAGTGACCCATGTTAATCATGGAGAAGATGCGTTAAATGAACTCAAACGTTGGCAACCCGATCTATTAGTGCTCGACATTCAACTGCCCGATATGTCTGGGATGGATATTTTGGAAACGGTACAGCAGCAATATCCTGATATCACTGTCATTATGATCACCGCTCACGGCACAATTGATATCGCTGTCGATGCCATGCGTTCGGGGGCGTTCGATTTTCTAGTCAAACCTTTCGATGCAAAACGCCTTTCCATTACTGTTCGTAATGCCTTGAAGCAGCGTCAGCTTGTTAATCTAGTCGCAAAATATGAGAGTAGTCTGCCCAAGCCTCACTATATGGGGTTTGTGGGGGAGTCGCTTGCGATGCAAACCGTTTATAAAACCATAGATTGTGTGGCAAATAGTAAAGCTTCGGCATTTATTATTGGTGAAAGTGGGACAGGAAAAGAGGTGTGTGCTCATGCCATACACAATGCGGGTAATCGCCATGATGGACCATTCGTTGCGTTAAATTGTGCTTCAATCCCTAAGGACTTGATTGAAAGTGAAATTTTTGGTCACACTAAGGGAGCTTTTACTGGGGCGATAGCCAATAGAGATGGCGCGGCGACACGCGCACATAACGGTACGCTGTTTCTTGATGAGATCTGCGAAATGGATCTTGAGCTACAGAGTAAGTTGTTGCGCTTTATCCAAACGGGTGTGTTTCAGCGCGTGGGGGGAACCAAAGAGGAAAAAGTGGACGTGAGGTTTGTGAGTGCAACCAATCGTATGCCATGGGATGAAGTCAAAGCGGGACGCTTTAGAGAAGATCTGTTTTATCGCCTGCATGTGATCCCAATAGAATTACCCCCCCTAAGAATGCGAGGCAAAGATATCTTACTGCTCGCTTCGAATTTACTCAAAGAATATAACAAGGAAGAGGGCAAGCGGTTTAAGGGGATTAGCTGCGATGCTAAGCAATGTTTAAAATCTTATCAATGGCCTGGTAATGTTAGGCAGCTACAAAATGTTATTAGGCAGATAGTGGTATTAAACGATGGCGAGTTAGTTGAGCTTGATATGCTACCGATACAAATGACGGCGACATCTGAGACGACTTTAGCGAAGGTTTCCGAGCCTGTTCAACAAGACCAAAGCGTTTCTATCGCAGCCTCAAATTCGGCACCGGTTTCTTTTCTGGAGGGGATCGAATCTGCTGGTTTTTCGGCAGATGAACATTTTCCAGCTGTAACGCCAGAGGCAAAGAGTGACGATATTGTGCCTTTATGGCTAACAGAGAAACAGACAATAGAAAATGCAATAGCATTATGCAAGGGGAACGTACCTAAAGCCGCGGCACTATTAGATATTAGTGCTTCGACAATTTATCGAAAGCGTCAAACTTGGGAAGAGTTAGAAAATAGCTTAAGCCACTAAGTTATTGGCCGCCAATACCATAGGTTATTCACTTTCTTATACTGATTGGAATTAATAGAGCTATGTTGATGAAAAGAGTAGACTAACGGTCTACTCTTTTTTTGTTTGAAACTTTTGTAATGAAGAGACTGCCATGAAATATCTTGTTGATACCCATACCCATACGATAGCTTCAACTCATGCTTATAGTACGTTACAAGAATATATTGCGATGGCTAAACACAAAGGAATAAAGCTATTTGCCACCACAGATCATGGTCCCGATATGGCGGATGCGCCGCATTTTTGGCACTTTGTTAATTTGCGTGTATTGCCGCGAGTGGTCGATGGCGTCGGTATATTGAGAGGTATCGAAGCTAATATTAAAAATGTGGTCGGAGAGATAGATTTTTTTGGCGATTATTTACAAGATCTAGACATTGTTTTAGCCGGATTTCATGAGCCTGTATTTGCCCCAAGCAATAAAGAAACCCATACAGCAGCGATGATTAACTGTATCAACAGTGGTCATGTCGACATTATCACTCATCCCGGTAACCCTGCGTACCCGATAGATATTGAGGCCGTAGCCAAAGCCGCCGCCGAGAATAATGTCGCCCTTGAAATCAATAACTCTTCATTTTTAGTCTCTCGAAAAGGCAGTGAGCATAATTGCTTAGCCATTGCTAAGGCGGTAAAAGAGGCGGGCGGGCTATTGGTGATGGGGTCTGACTCACATGTGGCCTATAGCCTAGGAGACTTTACGCTGGCAGAACAGATTGTTGAGCAAGCCGATTTCCCTATCGAGCGCCTACTTAATCGTAGTCCAGAGGCTTTACTCGCATTTTTGTCTGCAAGAGGTCATGCTTCCCTTGATGAATACTCTGTGCTGCTCGAAAGCTAAAACGAAAGCTAAAACTAGAAGAGATAATTAAAGCAAGATGCGAGTTCTTATCACCGGCGCAGCGGGTCAGCTGGGGCAGGCATTACTGTCGATAGCAGAGCTTACCCAAGTTACTGCTGCAGAGCTAACCGCTCCTCAGCAAATGCTGGTGGCTTTGTTGCCAGAAGTCTTAGCGTGCATAGCAACCACTGATGAAGTGATTGGCGTGTCTCATCAGCAGTTGGATATTTGTGCGCTTCACTCAATTCAAGCAGCCTTTGATGCTTTTAAGCCAGATGTAGTGATAAATTGCGCCGCCTTTAATGGTGTCGACAAGGCTGAGACAGATACCGACAAGGCGATTGCGGTGAATGCAACAGGGCCTAAGTTACTCGCTGGTGAGTGTAAGCGCCTAAATATTAGGTTAGTGCATATCTCGACTGACTTTGTGTTCGATGGTGCGCTAAAGCGCCCATACACTGAGCAAGATATGCCATCGCCACTCTCAGCTTATGGTCGAAGTAAGCTCGAGGGCGAGCGCTGGGTGAACGATATCTTAGGGGCTAAGGCAACGATTATACGTACCTCTTGGCTTTACAGTTGCTGCGGGCAGAACTTTGTCAAAACCATGCAGGGGCTATTTAAGACAAGAGAGAGACTATCGGTTATAAATGATCAATCTGGTAGTCCAACCTGGTGCGAAACCTTAGCCTTGGTGATTTTTAAGCTGATAAAGCAAACGCAGCTGGCTAATTCGGACAGGAAAGTTGCTGCACAAAACCATAATGCAGACGGTACGGAAAAAGGACTGGCTCACTTATATCATTATGCAGCTGGCTCTTGCGTTGCTGAGGACTATCTCGTTGCAGAGGGCTTTAGCGCTGATGGCTCTCTCGTTGCTGAAGGCTCTAGCTGCTCTTGGTATGAGTTTGCTTGTGAAATTCAGCGGTTGACGATGTCTGCTAATGCACAAATAGCAAAGGCTGAGGCGTGCCAAATTGAACCGATTAGCAGTTTATCTTGGCAGGCATTACATGAAAACCGTTTAGCACCAAGACCCGTGCAAAGCGCCTTGAATGCGCAGAAGGTGTGCCATCAACTTGGCATCAAGCCGGGAAGTCTAATTCGTGCGAGCTGGCAAGAGCAGTTACAAGCCATGATTAGCTATCAAAAGGTTAAAGACTGAGAAGGTTCTAGGTCCTAGGAAAAGCATAGACAAAGCAGGTCCTAGCTAAAGGCTAAGACGGTACAAGCTGAGATGGAAAAGCGGAACGGCCTGTGGCCTTACGGTAAACGGAACGTTCGCAAGCTCATTCACTGCAGGGGCTAAGAAGGGCGCTACGCTTCTAGGGGAAGCTAAGACGAGAAAGCCGGAAAAACAGGAAAAACCGGAAAACAAAGAAGTGGACGATACGGTGCTTTGTTTTTTGCTTTTCCTAGCTGGGCGAAGCCCACCCTAGCAGTGAGCTTGCGAACGTCCTAGGATCTTCTTAGAAAAAAAGGCAAAAGCAGGTAGAACTGCTTATGCCTTTGAAGCTAAACGAAGTTTGTATAGCTTGTACCGTCTTTGCTTTAACCGGCATTTATCGTCTTGGCTTTTGTCGGATTTGAAAAACTAAAAACTTCTTTCCCAGCCTGCGTAAATCGTCGTATCCCAGTCATTTCCACCTGAAGTGACATATTGACTGTAACCCACTGTGCCGCCGACCTTTAAGGTACCTTGGTAGAAAGGTCTGTGGTAACTGGTATCTAACTGGTATACACGCTCATATTCGCCAGGTGATACTGGGTTGCCACCAGAAGGGTTACCTGTATCTGTACCGTCTGTATTAAGTCTTAAGAAGCGGAGCTTGTTACTAATGTTTTGTCCGCCACCAAGCTGAGTAATCCCCCCTACAACTAAGGTTGTGGCATCGTTGTCATAGGTGCTACCTAGGCTGCGGCCATAATAACGGTAACCATTTTTATAGAATCCATGCTCATAGAGGCAGTTGTAAGCATTAGAGTCGATACCACAAGCCACTTGGGTATCGGAATATTCAACAAAGATACGGGTATTGATGTCAGCTAAAAAGAAGTCGACGCCGCCCATGTTAGCTGAGTTGATCAGCTTATTCTTACCGTTGTGATAGTCCTCGTGAATACGCTCATAGTAGATACCGTAGGGGATGCCGAAAGCAGTATCTGACCAGCGGAAATCATAGCCAGCAAGCATGTTTTCTTGGCCATTTGTAACTTCGCCTTCGACCATACCACCGTTGAACAAGCCATCCCACCAGTCGCCTAAGCTGTTGCCGTACCCCTCACCACCCCATTGCATGGTCCAAGATAAACCCACCTCAAGCTTAGAAATCGGTCTTAATGTGCCACGAGCGCCCCAATGCTTAGTATCCGGAACATAACGGTCACTTTCCATTTGGCTAAATGAGGTGGTAAAGGTCCAAGGACCAATCCAGTTAAGCCATGGCGTTTCGAATGCTTGGCTGTTATTACGGCTAAAGGTCATGCCTGGCATAGGTCTGGCGTTGGTGGTTTGAATTAAACCACTGTCCCAACCGGGTCCCCAATACTTTTGCTGAGCGCCAGCGCTAACAATCCAGTTGCCTAGCATCACCGCGGCAAAGCTATTATCTAAACGTGCGCTGTTACCGTCGATTGGATCTACGTGGTAACTTGTCGCTAAGCGGCCACTAAACCAGTCTTTGGTGATTTCTGCAGATACTGCCGCTTCGGCTTTATCGCGATAGTCTTGGCCAAAACCGATAAAGCGGGTGGTATCTGAGCCGCCAGCGAGTTCTATCTTGCTGCTCATGCCGCGATGATCGTGGTCATATGCTCGGGTCACTCTCTCGAAAGCATCACGTTGTTGGCTAGACAGAGCTGCCTGATCCGCCTTGTCCATATCTTGCTTAATACCATCCCACATTAGCGGATAAGTGGTGATTGGCTGAACAATCACGCCAGTATCTGACAGCAGTTGAATATCGGCTCTTAGTGGTAAGTCAGTCGGTTCAATCCACCATGCCGCTTGCACAGAACTGCAGCCAAGCAGTAACAATCCAGATAATAATTTGAGTTTCATTGGGATCCCTTTTGTTAATGGAGCGCATTTTAGAGGAATTCACTGCATGGGGATAGTCGCGGGCTATCTCAAAGATAAAATAGACACAAAGTGTGACATATCTCGATATACATAGCTGATGCACGGTTCTGAAAGTTAAGCTTTATTTCAGTTTTGGGCAGTGTAAAACGGAATTTTATTCTATGGTTTAAGGGGAGCCAAAATCGAGTCGGTTTCTAACATGGAATTAGCGTGATAAAAATTGAGTTACGACTTTAGTTTTTATATCGCCTTTACAGGGAGTTTATCTATGTCTAGCAGTGGTAAGAGCTTTTCTAAATGGCCGCTTACACTCTCAACTAAGTTAATTGCGATTGTTATTTTGTTTGTAGCAGCGTACTGGATAGCTGGAGTGGTATCTAAGGATCGTAAAGATGCGACGAAGATTTGGCCTGTTTTAACGCTGGAGGTCAAGCAAGAACAAGAGGTTGAGCGCAATATTGCTAGGATATTGAGTGGCATGACATTGGAGCAAAAAATCGCTCAGATGATCCAACCCGAGATCGGGGATATGACCGTTGAAGATATGAGGCTGTATGGTTTCGGTTCCTATCTTAATGGCGGGGGATCTTTTCCAAACGGCAACAAGCATGCAACGCCGAGCGATTGGATAGCGCTAGCTGAAGCCATGTATCAAGCGTCTGTGGATGACTCTTTAGACAGCTCGACCATTCCAACAATGTGGGGCACCGATGCTGTGCACGGTCATAACAATGTGATTGGTGCGACACTGTTTCCACACAACATAGGCTTAGGGGCGGCAAATAACCCTGCGCTTATCGAGCAAATTGCAACCATAACGGCCAAAGAAGTGATGGTTACCGGCATTGATTGGGTATTTGCGCCAACGGTTGCAGTGGTGCGAGACGATCGTTGGGGCAGAACGTATGAGGGATATTCAGAAGATCCGCAGATAGTTAAGGCTTACGCAGCCTCTATCGTTAGGGGGTTGCAAGGTCGTGCGAATGCCGATTTTCTTGGTGATGAGCGGGTTATCGCAACCGTTAAGCATTTCTTGGGGGACGGAGGCACTTCAGATGGCATCGATCAGGGAGATAATACCTCTGCAGAGCAGCAATTGTTCGATATTCACGCCCAAGGCTATGTTGGGGGGATATCGGTAGGGGCGCAAACAGTAATGGCGTCATTTAATAGTTGGTATGGCGTTAAAAATCACGGTAATCGCTATCTGTTGACATCTGTTTTAAAAGAGCAAATGGGATTCGATGGATTTGTTGTGGGGGATTGGAACGGTCACGGACAGATTGCTGATTGTAGTAATGATAGTTGCCCGCAGGCTGTCAATGCGGGTCTTGATGTGTATATGGCGCCTACAAAGAGTTGGAAGCCGCTTTTTAATAATACCCTTGCACAAGTAAAGAGTGGTGAAATTCCCATAGAGCGCATCGATGATGCGGTTACGCGAGTGTTACGAGTCAAAATGCGGGCTGGGTTATTCGATAAACCGAGTCCTGCTAACCGCGCGTTATCGGGTAACACGGCATTAATCGGTGCTAAGGCGCATCGAGATGTGGCAAGGCAAGCGGTAAGAGAGTCGCTGGTGTTACTTAAAAATGAAGCAGGGCTATTACCATTGTCACCCAAGCAAACTGTGATGGTGGCAGGTGATGGCGCAGATAATATCGGTAAACAATCTGGTGGTTGGTCGATAACTTGGCAAGGTACTTACAATACTAATTCAGACTTCCCCGGTGGCAGCTCTATTTATGACGGTATTCAATCACATGTGACTAAAGTGGGCGGTAAAGCTGTACTGAGCCCTAATGGTGATTACGCGATAAAACCTGATGTGGCAATTGTGGTATTTGGAGAGGAACCATACGCTGAGGGTCATGGCGATCTGGATAATCTTGAGTATCAGCGTGGCAATAAGCAAGATCTTGCCTTGCTGAAAAAATTAAAGGCACAAGGGATCCCCGTGGTCGCGGTATTTATCAGTGGCCGACCTATGTGGGTCAATGCCGAGCTGAATGCGGCGGACGCTTTTGTCGCCGCTTGGTTACCCGGTAGTGAGGGCGAGGGCGTCGCAGAGGTCCTGTTTAGAGATGCGAGTGGAGAGGTTCAATTTGATTTCAGCGGTAAACTCTCCTTTTCCTGGCCAGCAACTCCTGAACAAACAGCCATAAACCGATTCGATAATGATACCGCTCTATTTCCCTACGGATACGGATTGACGTACGCCGACAGTGCGAGGTCGAAGGTGCTAAATGAGAAGGCAGATTTTGTGACGGTTCAGGATCAGTCCATGGCGATTTTTGAGCGGGCGGTACAGGCGCCATGGGTGATGATGATAGGCAGTAAGAGTAAACCGTCATCAGTAGATAGCAGCGAAACTCAGGCTGAGATCGTATATTTGCGTAGCATCGATAAAAATGTGCAAGAAGATGCGCGCTTATTTAGGTTTAACGGTCAAGGGGAAGGTGTTATTCGCTTTCAAAGTAATTTTCCTCGTGATTTAAGGGCGTTTATAGAGCGTCCATCGCTGTTATCGTTTGCGGTGAACATTGAACAGTTAGGTGAGCAGGCTGTCAATTTAAGTATGGGCTGTGAAGCGGACTGCGGTGAACCTATCGATATATCAAAACTGCTTGCCAAACAGCCTATTGGACAGTGGCAAACGGTGACCGTACCGTTAAGCTGTTTTGCGAACTCAGGAGTTAATTTTGCTAAAGTTAACTCGCCATTTTCACTGAGCAGCACAAGTAAAATGAGTCTCAGTTTAGCTGATATTGAGTTTGTTCCTATTACGGATAGAAAGCCTTCAATATCTTGCCTATAGTTTTTTGGGTAGAAACATTTAGGGCGGGAGGAACGCAACGGACAAATACGCGGGTTCAGCGGACATAGGGTTAACGAACATAGGATTAGCTGACATAGTAATAACGGATATTGTAATTGCTATAGTCGAACCTCGCTTAACTTAGGCTGAAACCAGAGTGATATAAGCTTTAGGTTGAAATTTAATAATCCAACAGACTTAGTCTGTTTTCGACATTAAATGATTATTTGGTTATTAATTTTTATCGTTAAATGCTGGCATAATGAATCTATAACCTTCGTAAATTATAGAGATAACTTACATTGAGCCATATATTTAAACAGGAGTGGTTAGAGCCGCTGCTCGATATTGCGACTGAAGCGGGCGATGCCATTATGGCTATCTATGAGAAAGAAGATCTAGGACTGGAGGTTAAGGCCGATGACAGTCCCGTTACTGCCGCAGATCTTACCAGTCATAGAGTGATTATTGAAAAGCTGGCACAATTGACCCCCAATATCCCTGTATTGTCAGAAGAATCGACAGATATCGATTGGCAGCAGAGACGTCATTGGCAATCATATTGGTTGATTGACCCACTTGATGGCACCAAAGAGTTTATTAAGCGTAATGGCGAGTTTACCGTCAATATCGCCTTTATCCATCATAATAGAGCGGTCGCGGGGGTGGTTTACGCGCCAGTGCTCGATAAGTGTTTCTTTGGTGTACACGACCTTGGAGCGTGGTTAATTCAGGGAGGCAATAAGAGAAAACTAACTAAAGCGCATAAGCCTAAGGCAATCCCGAGGATTGTCGGTAGTCGCTCTCATGCAAGCCCGGGGTTAGAAGCGTATCTGCAAGAGATTGGCGAGCACGAGATGAAAAGCGTTGGCAGTTCGCTAAAGTTTTGTTTGCTGGCAGAAGGAGAGGCAGATATTTACCCTCGCTTGGGCCTAACCAGTGAGTGGGATACCGCCGCGGCGCAGGCGGTGTTAGAGAGTGCTGGCGGCCGCGTACTGCAATATGACACAAACCTTCCTCTGAATTACAATCAAAAGAGTGACATTCTGAACCCCTATTTTATCGCTTACGCTCCCCATTGGGATTAGGCTAGGGGAGAGTGCTGCGAACATTCGCGGGCTTAAAAAAGTTGTGCTTTGGTCGGATCTAAATATTCAAAAAATTAATAATAACTTTGGAGGGCAAACATGTTGCGGATAGGCGTTGATCTTGGTGGGTCAAAAATAGAAGTTGTAGCACTTAACGAGCAGGGCAAAGAGTTATTTCGCAAACGTCTTCAGACGCCAAGAGAATATAATGCCACTCTTGATGCGATAGAGCTTTTAGTCACTGAAGCCGAGCTGCAATTAGGGCAAAAGGGCACTGTGGGCGTTGGGATCCCCGGCGTTGTTTCACCATTTTCTGGCTTAGTTAAAAATGCCAATTCGACCTGGATTAACGGACACCCCCTCGATATCGACCTAGCTATGCGTTTAGACAGAAAAGTGAAAGTGGCAAATGATGCCAACTGTTTCGCGGTCTCAGAGGCTGTCGATGGCGCAGCAGCCGGAAAGGCCGTGGTATTTGGGGTGATTATTGGCACGGGTTGTGGGGCTGGTATTGCCATTAACGGTAAAGTGCACGGTGGCAGTAATGGTATCGGCGGTGAATGGGGTCATAATCCTTTACCGTGGATGACGGCTGAAGAATTTAATTCAACTAACTGTTTTTGCGGCAATAAAGATTGTATTGAAACCTTTATCTCCGGCACAGGCTTTGTGCGTGATTATAAGCTTGCTGGTGGTGATGCTAATAGCGGTATTGAAATCGCTTCACGTATGGAAGAGGGCGACGCTCTCGCAACCGCGGCATTTGAACGCTATATCGATAGGCTTGCCCGTTCTTTAGCCCATATTATCAATGTACTGGATCCCGATATTATCGTTTTGGGCGGTGGCGTATCCAATATTGAAGCTATTTATCCTTTGTTGCCAGAGGTATTACCCAAATATGTGTTAGGTGGAGAGTGTCGTACACCCGTGGTGCAAAATATGTATGGCAGCTCCTCTGGTGTGCGCGGCGCAGCTTGGTTGTGGGGCTGACACAAGGATTTCAGCAGCAGTAATAAACCTTACATTTCTTACTGTTTTTTATTGGGAACTCAAATTTGAGAGGCGCTTAAATTCGAATGGCCACTGAATAAAATTAATGAATAGAATAACATGCTACACTTCTTTGATATCACTTCCTCTCTAGGCGATAGTTTCTATGTTTTGGTTAAAAAAGATTATCTCTCAGCTCTTTATGCCTATTCCTATGGTGTTGTTACTTATCGCTCTTGCCTATTTAGTGATGCGTAACCGTCGGTCTTCAAAAGCGCTATTAGTGATAGCGGCAGCGCTGCTGATCATCTTGAGTAGCAGCTGGGGCAGTAATTGGCTACTGGCACCATTGGAAGACCAATATTCAGTTAACAATCAGCCGATGGGTAAAGGCTGTTTGGTGATGGTGCTAGGCAGTGGTCATGATGAAAATGCCAATTTACCCGCCGTGCAGCAACTTTCCCATACCGCCTTGGCTCGATTAACGGAGGGGGTACGCCAACTGTCTCTAGGGAAAAGCTGTAAGTTGGTGGTTAGCGGCTGGAGCGGCGGGCTCTCGTCGCGCTCTCATGCCGATATGATGTTTGACGCAGCCGTTGAGTTGGGGGTCTCTGCTCAGTCCATTATTAAATTCCCTTTGCCGAAGGATACCATTGAAGAAGCACAATTTATGGAGTGGGAGGTGGCCGATGCGCCATTTCGTTTAGTGACTTCGGCGAGCCATATGCCTAGAGCGATGGCCATTTTTAGCAATGCAAAGCTAAATGCGATTGCCGCACCGACTGATTTTGCTCAAAGAGCTTCTTATTGGTGGCGTTTTGACGCACAGAGTCTATTAAATTCCCAGCGTGCTATTCATGAATATATGGGATTACTCTGGTTTAAGTTGAAACATGAAAAAAACGAAAAAGAAGGTCCTAGGTCCTAGGAAAAGCAGGTTCTAGGGACAAGCTGAGACGAAAAAAGATGGTTAAAGCTGGGACGGAAAAAATGGAGCAGCCTATGGCCTTACGGTTTACGGAACGTTCGCAGGCTCATTGACGGAACGCTGCGCTGACGGTGAAGGGCTAAGAAGGGCGCTGCGCTTCTAGGATGTGACTGCGTCACTGCGAGAGCGTTGCGTTGCTCCTACTAGATGCTATTCAAGCCAAAGCGATGTTTAGAGTCCCTACTACTTTTAGCTTCGTTGCTGTTGGTTTAAGCTTTTGCTAGAACCTCAAACCTTCTTTAAAAGTAGGTCGGCATTTATGCCGTCAATTCTTTGAGAAGGTCCTAGGCTCTTGAGCCTTGAACCTTGTTTTTAAAAGATTGAAACCATGAGCCAAGCTGATAACCTGCTAGGCTCCAGTCAATAATTCTAATTATAAGAGTATGTAGACGTCGATGAATGAAGCCGTACAGATACGATCCATCAATAAACGTAATGGGCTAACACTGACCCTAGCCGGTGGTTTAGGTTTAGTCATCGCTTTAACTCTCTTCTTATCGGGTAGCCATCTGTTTGCCCCAGGAATCATCTGTTTCGCATTAGGCTCCATTGCGCTGGTTTTGGGAGTCGCTAAGCTGCTGGAGCCTGAGGTGACCGCTAAGCTGACTGAGCAGGGGGTGACCTATTTTCATCGGCGTGGCCAGGTTGTTATTGCTTGGGATAATATTCAACGTTTAGATCAGCTTCGAGTATCACAGGGCCTTGAAACGCTGACTTTGCCTTATATTGGAATAAAGTTAAAACTGGTGAGTCCAGTCTTAGAGTGTATCTCGTTGCGATTGGCGACAGGATTGTTAACCGAGCAGCGCCCTCTGCTGATGACGGCTTCCACTCAAGGTGAAGATTTATCGATATTAGAAAACCAAATGAGCGAAGAGTTTACGCCTTTTATTGAGAATAATGATCGTTATAAGGGAGTGCTGGCGATGTTTGGGCATCGAAGCAGATTATTGAACTCCCACCTAGGTTATCACTTGTTTATCTCTACAGATGCTTTAGACCGCCCTGTAAATGAATTTTTAATATTACTCAAAGAGTACCAACAAAACAGCTTAGAGTAACTATAGCTCCAAGCTTAGCTAAGTTAAGCTATCTATGGTCAATTTTAGTCATCACATACAGGGGAGTTGCTAAGGTATCGCTGGCACTAATTAAATGCTTAGTTCAGCATCTTCAATTAGTTGTTCTTTTGCAGGTTTGTTGATGACTTTTTTAGGGTCAGTATTGGAAGGTAGGAAGGCAATATCGTCTCTTACGCGCATACCGATAAATTGACCCCCTTCAAAAATTTCCATCGACTGACAGTTAACTTCACCATCAACCAGACCAGTGCTGGTGATATTTAGTTTTTCACAGGTTAACTTGCCTCGAAAGGTGCCGGATACTCGCAGTTCAGTGCAGTGAAGTTTGCCATCGACTAGCCCACCTTGTTCAATGGTAATATCGCCACTGGAACGCACTTTTCCGAACAGCTCGCCAGCAATAAGGGCTTCGGCTGCAAACTCCGTTTCACCCGTAAACTGGGTACCTTGAGCAATAAAAGTTAACCCGCCGCTTCTTTTTTTTCTAAACATAATTATGTCGCTGTCAGTCTAAGTTATTTAGATGTTACCTTGAAACTATCGGAAACAAAACCACTTAAATTTGGCGCTTATATGTCATATTTTTGGCTATTTTTACACGGCTCGAACTAGAATTGCTGTTGATGGGCAGGGGGCTACGCAAGCGCCACAAGCTGTGCAGGCCTCTATATCGATTTGAGGAAGCGGCGCCTTGCCAACGGCTAAGGAGAAACTGATTGCGCGGGGATCACAGGCATCTTTGCAGCTTTGACACCAAATACCTTGATAAGCCATGCAAGTGTCTTGAATCGTGGCTTTAACCTGCCAAGCTGGTGTATCTGTGTCGTTAAAAATGGCTTCAGGGCAGGCATTGACACACTTTTGGCAAAATGTGCATTCATCTATTTTAAAGTCGATTTCAGGGAAGCCGCCTTCACCCTTAACTATAATTTGAGTCTCACAGACGGAAATACACTTGTCACAGCGAGTACACTCATCGGTAAACTCGATTGATTGTTTAACCCAAGGAGGACGAATGGCATCATTCTTTTTACGGCTGAAAAGTCTTCTTCTGCTTTGGTTAATCGTGCTCATCTGTTTACTCTTTTAAAAAAAGGAACTAGGACGCTGCGCTTCTAGGTTCTAGGAAAAGCTAAAGCCAGTATTGGTTTAGCTTTTGAGCTGTTTTGTCGAATCTAGAAGTCGCCACGTGACACTCTCGAAGATACGAAGTCTCGTCCTAGCAGCGTAGCGTCCTTCTCGGCTTACCTTTCTTTACTCTTCAGTCACATACCCATTAGGATTAGTCGATTGCCAATGCCAGCTGCTTTGCGCCATATCATCGATGCTATGGGTCGCTTGCCAGCCTAACTCTTTATGAGCCTTGTCTGGATTTGCATAGCATGCGGCGATATCACCAGGTCTTCTTGCAACCAACTGGTACTTAATCTGAGTGCCGCTCGCTTTTTCAAACGCCTTAACCATCTCAAGTACACTGTAACCCTGACCTGTACCTAAGTTATAGGTCACTAACCCTGACTGACTATGTAGCTTATCAAGGGCTCGTAGGTGACCAATGGCTAAGTCGACGACATGGATGTAATCCCTTACGCCAGTGCCATCTACAGTATCATAGTCGCTTCCGAATACGCTTAATTGCTCACGCTTACCCACCGCAACTTGGGTGATAAAAGGCATTAGGTTATTAGGAATATCATTGGGGTCTTCACCAATTAAGCCGCTCTTATGGGCTCCAACCGGATTAAAGTAGCGTAATAGCGCGATATTCCAGCTGTTGTCAGAGTGATAGAGATCCGCAAGAATGTGCTCAACCATTAACTTGGACTGGCCATAGGGATTAGTCGCCCCAGTTGGGAAGTCTTCGGTAATCGGTAGGCTAGCTGGATCGCCATAGACTGTGGCTGAAGAGCTAAATACTAAATTTTTGACATTAAACTCTGCCATCACTTCACATAATACTATGGTGCCAGTGACATTGTTTTCATAGTAGCGCAGTGGCTGAGCAACAGATTCACCCACGGCTTTCAAACCTGCAAAGTGAATGACAGATTTAATATCATGATCTGTAAACAGTTTTTGCAAAAAGGCTCTATTGAGAACATCGCCTTGATAAAATGTCACTGCTTTTCCAGTGATCTGCTCGACTCGCTCAAGTGCTGTCACACTCGAGTTGCTGAGGTTATCTAAGATAACGACCTCATTACCGCTGTTGAGTAGCTCAACAACCGTATGAGTACCGATATAACCGGCGCCGCCAGTAACTAAAATCGTCATTATTTAAAATCCTTTCATCTAGGCTGATGTTCAAGAGACATTCGCTAAGCGTTTATTACTCAAGCGTCTGTTACTTAAGAGGCTATTATTTAAGAGTCTTAACGATAGCCTTTAAATATTCGGCGAACTCAGTTCCAATTTCTTTATGGCGCAGCGCGTGTTCTACATGAGCTTGCATATAGCCTAGCTTATTACCACAGTCATGGCTTTTACCTTGCATGTAGTAAGCGTTGACAGTTTGGTTTTCCATCAACATTGCGATAGCGTCGGTAAGCTGAATTTCATCACCAGCCCCAGCAGGAGTCTTAGCTAAGTAAGTCCAGATTTCGGCAGGTAATATATAACGGCCGACAACGGCTAGGTTAGACGGTGCATCTTCGATGCTAGGCTTCTCGACCAGTTGAGATAGCGGTAGCGACTCACCTGGCTGCAAATCTTTACCGTTGATATCGGCAATACCGTATTGGTTAACGAGCTCATGGGGCACGCCTTCTACCATGATTTGACCGACTTCAGTTTCATTGTACAGTGCGACCATCTGGGCAAGGTTTTCTTTAGTTAGGTCACTGCTAGCGTCATCAATTAGTACGTCAGGTAAAAGTACGGCAAATGGTGAGTCACCTATGATGCTTTTAGCACATAAAATCGCATGACCTAAGCCCTTTGCTTGTGACTGACGTACACTAATAATAGTGACGTCGTCAGGGCAGATAGCTTGTACTTCTGCTAAGAGCTGACGTTTTACGCGACGCTCAAGTTGGGTCTCTAATTCAAAGCTGGTATCGAAGTGATTTTCAACAGAGTTCTTACTGGCATGGGTCACTAAGACAATTTCTTTAATGCCAGCAGCAATAGCCTCGCTGACAACATATTGGATCAGCGGCTTGTCCATAACGGGCAGCATCTCTTTAGGGATAGCTTTAGTGGCTGGAAGCATACGCGTGCCTAAGCCTGCTACTGGGATCACTGCCTTGCGAATTTTATGTTGTTTCATTCTAATCCTATCTGTTCCTAATTAGGAATTGGCACACAAACTTACATTCTATACTGAAATGAGTATTCATTGGGTAAGAATTGTAGAAAACGGGCTGTAATTTGTATTTATTTTATTGGCTTGGCGATTATTTAGTCACTATTTTCTATAGATATTCAAGCCTAAAAGTAGAGTGGAATCTTGTCGGTATATATTTGTCAGCATATAGACGTAACCTACTGTCTTTAAGCACGCTACTACCTTAGCGGCTATAAAGTTCGGTATACCTTAGAGATGGCGATTCATTAAGGTGAGCATTGCTTACTTAATTTTAAGTGTAACAACTTCGTTACACTTGGCGAGTTTTTTTAGCTGGAAAATAAACCGTGATCTAGTTAACAAAACATTAGCTTTAGTTAAGTATGAAGTAAGAGCTTATCTTGCGTCTTAGGACTATTACCTAGAATTATGAGTAAACAACCAAATTACATAGCACACTTGCCTGATGCCGATGGGTATATTGATTACCCTCAACCAGAACATGATATTTGGTCTGAGCTGTATGCGCGGCAGCGGGTAAACCTTCCCGGTCGAGCCTGTCCAGAATATCTAGATGGTTTAGATAAGTTGAGCTTACCAGTTGATAGAATCCCACAGTTGGCGCACATTGATAATGTGTTACAGCAAACCACGGGCTGGAAAACGTCAGCGGTGCCTGCATTAATTTCATTTGGTGATTTTTTTCAGCTGCTTGCGAATAAGTCATTCCCTGTGGCGACCTTTATTCGTCGTCGAGAGGAGTTTGAATACTTGCAAGAGCCTGACATTTTCCATGAAGTGTTTGGTCATTGTCCGTTGTTAACTAATCCATCATTTGCTCATTTTTCTCATTTGTATGGACGGTTAGGGCTCGCAGCGAGTAGGGAGGAACGTGTCTTCTTAGCGAGACTTTATTGGTTTACCGTAGAGTTCGGTGTGCTGCGTTCATCCAGTAACCAACTGCGGATCTATGGTGGGGGGATCTTAAGCTCTCCAGGGGAGACCCTGTTTGTGATGAGCGAAGAACCTGAGATAAGGCCATTTGATTTAGTCGATGTAATGCGCACGCCTTACCGGATTGATATTATGCAGCCAATCTATTATGCAATTGAGAGTATCAGCGATTTAGGCGCGATAGCCGAGATGGATATTATGGCTGCAGTTAAAGAGGCACAACAGTTGGGGCTGTTTAAACCGACATTCCCAGCTAAAGCGGGTTAAGTAAAGAATCAGCCTTCAAATATTGAATGCTGAGTATTGAATAATAAATAACGAATCATTAAAGGAATAAAAATGACAGAATTAGCCCAGATGAAATGCGAAGCCTGCCAAGCTGATGCACCTAAAGTGACAGATGACGAATTGGCTCAACTGATCGCAAAGATCCCTGATTGGGGAGTCGAGGTGCGTGATGGTATTATGCAGTTAGAGCGCGTTTATAAGTTTAAGAATTTCAAGTTGGCGATGGCGTTCACTAATAAGTTGGCTGATTTAGCCGAAGCTGATTTTCATCATCCTGGAATTTTAACGGAATGGGGAAAAGTGACTGTCACTTGGTGGTCGCATTCAATAAAAGGTCTACATAAAAATGATTTTATTATGGCAGCGAAAACCGACACGCTGTTAGATTAGAAAAGTGTTTAAGAGAACCTTGTTGGTCTTTCCTTGTAAAATGTTACAAAACCACTGTAAACAAGCCTTGCCACAGCAAAGATAAACTTCTAACGTATAGGCAATTACGGAAGTGAGTATTGCTTTTCAAGGCTATTTTACTCATCGAGTGACTTGCTTCTGATGATTGTTTTATCCCAATAACGAGTATTTAAAAAAGGGAACTGCAATAGTATGCGCTTGGAAGTCAGCTGTTTAGACCGTGTCGGTCTTGCCAAAGATATCTTATTGATCATGGAAGACTACGGGATCAATTTGTTTGCCATCGATGCAAGCAACCAAGGTTTTCTCTATCTACAATTTGCTGAAGTTAGTTTTGATATGCTCAGTGAGTTATTGCCACTTATTCGAAAGGTCGAAGGTGTTCATGATGTTCGTACGGTGTCGTTTATGCCGTCGGAGCAAGAGCATTACGCACTTAAGACCTTATTAAAAACCCTACCTGATTCGGTGTTCTCTATCGATGTAAAAGGGCGGATCCGTATTGTTAATGAATCGGCACTGCATACGGTGGGTATGGCCGAGCATGAGGTCATTGATGAATCAATAAACCATTGGGTACACGGTTTTAATTTCAGCCGTTGGCTGAGCGAGTCAACTGTTTTAGCGCAGGCCACACGGGTGAATATTGGTGAAAATGAATACCTTGCGGAAATGTTACCCATTTACCTGCCTGATAGCGGCAGTGAAACCCCTATTTTAGCGGGTGCAGTGGTTTCACTTAAGTCACCAGCACGCTTAGGTAAACAGTTTAATGCGCTACAAAATCAGTCAAGTGGTTTTGAAAATGTACTCGCGACAAGTGACAAGATGAAAGAGGTGTTGGTTCAGGCTCGTCGGATGGCGCAGCTTGATGCACCTTTACTCATTACGGGTGAAACAGGCACAGGTAAAGAGCTGATGTCTCGCGCCTGCCACGATGCCAGTATGCGCCGTGAACACCCTTTCATCGCCATAAACTGTGCAGCCATGCCTGACAGTGCCGCTGAAGAGGAGCTTTTTGGCTTTGTTAGCAATGGTAACGTGGTCAAACGTGGTTTTATTGAAGAGGCTAAGGGCGGAACAATCTTTCTCGATGAGATTGCTGAGATGTCTAAGTCGGCTCAGGTTAAGCTATTACGATTCATACAAGATGGCACCTTTAGACGTGTTGGCGGCGATGAAGAGATCCGCAGTGATGTGCGGATCATCTGTTCGACCCAAAAGAATCTTGCCGAATTATGTCAAAGTGGCGAGTTCAGAGAGGATCTCTATTATCGTATCCACGTATTAAGCTTTCATGTGCCCGCCTTGCGTGAGCGCAAAGTTGATATTATTCCGCTTACTGAGATGTTTTTGGAGCATTACAGCCAGCAACTCTCTATTCCGATACGTCGTATCTCTGGGGAGTGTCGTGAACATCTTCTCGGTTATGCGTGGCCGGGTAACGTTCGCCAGCTTAAAAATGCCATTTTTAGAGCGGTATCAATGTGGGATGGCAGTGCAGAGCTAACGGTTGAGCAATTAAAGTTACCCTCTTATGCTGAAGGTTTTGGATACTTCGACCATCAGTTTGAGGGCAGTTTAGAGGAGGCGATGAAACAGTTTGAAGCGAGCTTATTGCGAAGGCTTTACCCCGCCTACCCAAGTACGCGCCAGCTTGCTAAAAAACTGGGGGTATCGCACACCGCGATTGCTAACAAACTGCGCGAATATAAGATCAGTAAACAAAAAGCGCTGTAAAAATGGCTTGCCGCGAGTTGGTGTATTGATAAGCAACTCGCGACTAAAAATTATACTTACGGGCTATTTTTAATAGCCTGTAAGTATAAGTTTACAATGTTGATGTTCAGTTTAGTCAGTGTGATTTATCTCACGCTATTCCACTATCCTCCTAGTTAATGTATTTCTATGGCAAAGCTCTATTTAGGCCAATAGAGTGTTGTCATCACAATAGAAAACCAACAAGGTGATAGTCATACCACAAACAACTAGGAGTAAGAATGAAGTTAGCAAGTTATAACAATGGTCGCCGTGACGGTCAATTGATGTTAGTTAGCAAAGATTTGACTAAAGCCGTTGCTGTGCCTGCTATTGCCCATACGATGCAGCAGTTAATGGATGCTTGGGAGCTACTTAACCCGCAATTGGTAGAACTCTATGATGCGTTAAACAGTGGCATGATGGATAACGCCGTCGATTTTGACGAATCAAAGTGTTTATCTCCGCTTCCAAGAGCCTATCAGTGGGCCGATGGCAGCGCTTACGTTAACCATGTTGAGTTAGTACGTAAAGCGCGCGGTGCCCAGATGCCGGAAACATTTTGGACAGATCCTTTAGTCTATCAAGGTGGCTCAGACTGCTTTATCGCACCCAAGGCGGATATTCCGTTAGCAAGTGAAGAGTGGGGCATCGATTTTGAATCCGAAATTGCTGTGATCACTGATGATGTGCCGATGGGCGTCACAGTCGATAATGCCGCGCAGCATATTAAGTTGCTGATGCTAGTAAACGATGTATCGTTAAGAAACCTCATTCCAGGTGAGCTGGCAAAGGGATTTGGCTTCTTCCAGTCAAAGCCATCGAGTAGCTTTTCACCTGTTGCAGTGACACCCGATGAACTAGAAGGTAAGTGGCAGGACTCTAAGATCCACCTGCCGTTAATTACTCATCTTAATAGTGAACTATTTGGTCGTCCAAATGCCGGTGTTGATATGACGTTTAACTTTAGCCAACTCGTATCGCATGTGGCTAAAACACGTCCGCTGGGAGCGGGAGCGATTATCGGTTCGGGCACTATCTCAAATTATGACCGCAGTGCGGGGTCCAGTTGCTTAGCCGAGACTCGTATGTTGGAGACCATCGCAGAAGGGAAGCCGTCGACTCCTTTTATGGGGTTTGGTGATCGGGTACGTATCGAGATGCTCGATGACGACAATAACAGCATTTTTGGTTCGATCGATCAGCAAGTGGTCGAATATAAAGTCTGATAAGGTGTTGTCTTGAGAATATTGATAAAAGGCTAATTCTTGGGAGTTAGCCTTTTTTCTAAATGTTGTTTCTATGTGTAACGAATATTCTGTCAAAAGGATCATACGAAGATGAAACTCTATGGTTACTGGCGCTCTAGCGCCGCCTATCGCGTTCGTATCGCGATGAATCTAAAGTCACTGGTTGCAGAGCAAACCTCTGTTCATCTGGTTAATGATGGTGGAGAGCAGCATCACGAGGCTTATGCGCAAATGAATGCACAAGAGCTAGTACCAAGCTTAATGATTGAAGAAAATGGCGAGCAGCGCGTGTTAACTCAATCCTTAGCGATAATTGAATATCTTGATGAAGTTTATCCAGAGGCGTCACTACTACCTAGTGCGCCGTTCGACAAGTCTATCGTTCGCGCTATGGCGTTAATGGTTGCTTGTGAGACTCATCCGCTGAATAACTTAAAAGTGCTGCAGTACTTGGCCTGCGAGCTCGATATTGCGGATGAGAAAAAAACGGCTTGGTATCATCATTGGGTTAAAGAGGGCTTTACTGCATTGGAAAAGCAATTAGCGCGGCATAGCGGCGTTTTTTGCTTTGGTGATAGGCCAACCCTTGCCGACATCTGTTTGGTGCCACAGGTGTATAATGCTAAGCGCTTTAAGGTTGATATGAGCGCCTATCCCAATATTGAGCGCGTAAACGCGCACTGCTTAACCTTGCAAGCTTTTATCGATGCTGTGCCAGAGAATCAGGCTGACGCGGTATAACGATTTTGCATTAGAAACTCAACGAACGCCCTGCTGGCTTGGCTAATACCAATCGTACTAAATATGTGATTGGTATAATATATTGAGCGCGAAAACGCGCACAGCTTAACCTGGCTGATGTTTATTGATGCCATGCCAGAAAATCAATTGGATGCGAGCTAACGGTTTAGCATTAGAAACTCGACGAATGCCCTGTCGGCTTGGCTGATAGGGCGCTGTTTTTTCCAAGCGATATGCAAGTCGAGAAAAATAGGTGGGATGAAAGGTTTTGCACAAATGTTATCGTGCTTTTCTATCACCATCTCTAACACTGTGGTAATGCCATATTCTTGGGCAACCACTTGTTTAATGAGGTTAATCAGATTAGTTTCAAAAGCAATATTTGCAGTGAGGCCTAACTGCTCTGCTTGTTCTAGCATCCACTCTCGGTGGAAGTATCCGGGCTTAAAGAATACCAGTTCATGTTGAAAAAACTCCTCTAAAGTCACGGCATCAGACTTGGCTAACGGGTGCTCTCTACCAACCGCAACCACCATTTGCTCTTGCAAAAGAAGGTGACTGTCAAACTCATCGGTTAGATCATTGGCGGTAATAATAGCGATATCAACATCTTCATTCTGTAGCATTTTTAAAGTATCGCGAGTACCGCCTTCAAATAGTGACAATTTAAGTTCAGGGTGGCGGTGCCGAAATGCCATTAAACGTCTGGGTAGATAAAATGAGCCTAGCATACCGGGCACCGCGACTCTCACTTCGCCCATAGTTAGGTTGGCCATCGATTTTATGTGCGCTTCAGCCTGTGCCATATTTTTAATGATTAATTTGGCATGTTGATGCAGTGCGCTGCCCTCGGCAGTTAACGAAAGCGTCTTACTGCTTTTATTGGCACCTCTATCAACTAGAGTGACTCCTAACTCTTGCTCTAGGCGCTTAATACTTTGACTCAATGCGGGCTGTGCCATATTGAGCCGCTCGGCGGCTTTGGTGAAGCTACCTGCAGTAATTAATGCATCTAAGTATTTTAATTGCCTAATATCCATGTCGACTCTATCTATTTTCCTAAGCTGCATTATTTTGTGGTGGGCAGAGCTTATCTTTCGGCTCAATATTAAAACTGCCCTTTAATAAGGATCTACTTTTAATTCACTATAACAAAAATCAATAACTATTGGGTTTTTTAGTTGTTATTCTTATGTGGGTGCCCTTGATATGCTATCGAGTAATGAAACACTTTGAGTTAGTTACCCATGAATCCCCTTACTCACCAGAGGCAAGATACTAACGAGATCCGCTTAATCATTAGCTTATCTCTCGCTTCTATGGTTATTTTTATCAACCTATATTTAGTCCAAGGCATGTTGCCATTGATTGCGGACTCCTTTTCTGTATCAAAAAGCCATGCAACGCTACTGTTGTCGGTAACCAGTTTCACCATGGCATTCTCACTTCTGTTATTTGCTGTGCTTTCCGATCGTGTCGGCCGTAAAAAACCTATCTTAGTCAGTTTGTACCTTCTGGTTGCGCTAGATTTTTGTGCACTGTTCATTACTGAGTTTAATCAACTGATATTACTTAGAATGGTGCAGGGGGCATTGCTTGCCTCTGTTCCCGCTATGGCTATGGCTTATTTTAAAGACGAGTTAGGCAATAATGCTCTGTTAAAAGCCGGGGCGATCTACATTGCGGCCAATAGTATTGGTGGTATAGCGGGGCGTCTGTTAGGCGGAGGCATGGCGCAGTATCTAGACTGGCAGCAAGCTATGGCTTTATTAACAGCGGTTTCTTTGATTGGTACGCTTATTGTGAGCTATCTGTTGCCAAAGAGCCATTTTGTTAAGCCTGAGATTGAATTGAGTAAGTGGCCGCTAAAACGTTCCGACTTTAATGGTTTTTGTCATCATTTAGCCGATCCTAAGTTACGGCTTATATACCTTGTTGGTGGGCTGGCTTTCATGGTGATGGTAAACCAGTTTAGCTATATTCAGCTTCATTTGATGGACAGCCCGTTTTACCTAGGGCGTTTTGAAGTGACACTTATTTTTGTTTGCTACCTGAGTGGGACCTATGCTTCTTATCGTTCGGCTAAGTGGGTTGGCCAGCTAGGACTAAAGCGAGTTTTTATCTATTCTGTGCTGGCGTTACTTTCAGGGAGCCTGCTCACTCTATTCGATAGCTTAGGAGCGATCTTTGCAGGCTTTTTGATCTCAGCCTTTGGTTTCTTCTTAATTCATAGTAGCTGTAACGCCTGGGTTGCCTATCGAGCAAAGCAGCACAGAGCAAAAGCGACGGCATTGTATCTTTGTAGCTATTACTTAGGCGCAGCAATCGGCGGTCCCTATTTATTGCCGTTTTGGCTGGTATGGGGCTGGCAAGGGGTAGTATTAGGTTCGGTACTTGGATTATCAGTACTTGCCTTAGTGGTATTTAAGCTTATCCAGCCAAAGTCTTCGTCAGGTCCGTTAGTGATGGAGTCATAGCAAATCTGTAAAGAGGGGCAGGGCGCGAGCTCTATTGTTTTTCAGTAAATGTGAATTGCAGTTTGCAATTAAGGCTTTAACAGCTTCGAACTGCAGACCCCCCTCTATTTATTAGGATTTATCAGTTGCATAACTTGGTCGCTGGGTAACAGCTCAAGGTGACCGTTCTCATCAAAATACCAACCAGTAATAAAGCCTTTCTGACGCATTTTAACTAAGTTTTGCATAACTGATTTTGCTTCCACAAGTGCAGTCTCTTGATCGTATTGGCAAGTGAGCTTTAAGTAAGCGGCAATACTGGCTAAGGAAGCGGATTGGCTGACGTCTGCCATAAGATTTATCCGGTGATACGTTATTCTAAAAGAATAGTAGAGAACATTCTTGAGTGACAAAGAAACGGTGAAATTTATTTAGGGAAATACAGAAAAAATGAGGAGTTTTGAATGTAGAAAATGGTGGTCGATACTGGGCTCGAACCAGTGACCCCCTCCTTGTAAGGGAGGTGCTCTCCCAGCTGAGCTAATCGACCTGGGATTTCATAATGTTTTAATTCTTTATGAAAAGAATGGTGGTCGATACTGGGCTCGAACCAGTGACCCCCTCCTTGTAAGGGAGGTGCTCTCCCAGCTGAGCTAATCGACCTGGGATTTCATAATGTTTTAATTCTTTACGAAAAGAATGGTGGTCGATACTGGGCTCGAACCAGTGACCCCCTCCTTGTAAGGGAGGTGCTCTCCCAGCTGAGCTAATCGACCTGGGATTTCATAATGTTTTAATTCTTTACGAAAAGAATGGTGGTCGATACTGGGCTCGAACCAGTGACCCCCTCCTTGTAAGGGAGGTGCTCTCCCAGCTGAGCTAATCGACCTGGGATTTCATAATGTTTTAATTCTTTATGAAAAGAATGGTGGTCGATACTGGGCTCGAACCAGTGACCCCCTCCTTGTAAGGGAGGTGCTCTCCCAGCTGAGCTAATCGACCTGGGATTTCATAATGTTTTAATTCTTTATGAAAAGAATGGTGGTCGATACTGGGCTCGAACCAGTGACCCCCTCCTTGTAAGGGAGGTGCTCTCCCAGCTGAGCTAATCGACCTGGGATTTCATAATGTTTTAATTCTTTATGAAAAGAATGGTGGTCGATACTGGGCTCGAACCAGTGACCCCCTCCTTGTAAGGGAGGTGCTCTCCCAGCTGAGCTAATCGACCTGGGATTTCATAATGTTTTAATTCTTTATGAAAAGAATGGTGGTCGATACTGGGCTCGAACCAGTGACCCCCTCCTTGTAAGGGAGGTGCTCTCCCAGCTGAGCTAATCGACCTGGGATTTCATAATGTTTTAATTCTTTATGAAAAGAATGGTGGTCGATACTGGGCTCGAACCAGTGACCCCCTCCTTGTAAGGGAGGTGCTCTCCCAGCTGAGCTAATCGACCTGGGATTTCATAATGTTTTAATTCTTTACGAAAAGAATGGTGGTCGATACTGGGCTCGAACCAGTGACCCCCTCCTTGTAAGGGAGGTGCTCTCCCAGCTGAGCTAATCGACCTGGGATTTACACAATGATTTAATTCTTTTAAAAAAGAATGGTGGTCGATACTGGGCTCGAACCAGTGACCCCCTCCTTGTAAGGGAGGTGCTCTCCCAGCTGAGCTAATCGACCTCGCTGTGTGGGGCCGTATTATAGGGAGGAACGATCTACTGTCAACGCTTTTTTTAGATAAAATAACGAGTGCGGTTCAATTTTGCGCGTGTTGCTGCATAGTTAATCAGAGAAGAGCGATTATAGCAAAAATTGGTTGAAAATTAGCTAGCTTGCTAACCTTGATTGCAACTTCCCTCGCGATAAAATTGTAGGCTGATATTTCCTTAAAGGGGTTTTATTGGATTTAGAGCGTTTGTTTTACCAATTATTAAAAGCGAGGAGGGCAGTTTAAGCTAGAGTTTACTCTTCACTATTTGTTTTTCACTTTTCCTTCTCACTATAAAAGGTACTCTGCCTATAATCTTTCCTATTCATAAGTCTCGTGTAGTCGCCTCATTTGTAATGAGGCAATCTCGAGAAAGCTCTTATATGAAGAAAGGCGGATTTTTGCCACAAAATTTGCCATATAGTAGTAGATCTATTTTCCCTAGCCCTTTTGGCTGTTAGAATATGCGCCACATTCATTAGTACAGTCTATTATTTAGACTTTCTACATAGGTCAGTATCCCATTATGACAATTAAGACGCGTTTTGCTCCAAGCCCTACTGGCTTTTTGCACGTTGGTGGTGCTCGTACAGCACTTTATTCATGGTTATATGCACGCGCAAACCAAGGTGAGTTTGTTTTACGTATTGAAGATACCGATATTGAACGTTCAACTCCTGAAGCATGTGCCGCTATTTTAGAAGGCATGGAGTGGCTTAACCTTAACTGGGATGAAGGTCCATATTATCAAACCAAGCGTTTTGACCGTTACAACGAAATCATTGCACAGATGCTAGAGCAGGGGACTGCTTATAAGTGTTATTGTAGTCGTGAGCGTATTGAAACGATGCGTGAAGAGCAAGCTGCAAACGGTGAACAGCAAAAATATGATGGCTGTTGTCGTGATAAGGCTCCACGCGATACAGATGAACCATTTGTAGTGCGTTTCAAAAACCCTACAGAAGGTAGTGTTGTTTTTGATGATCATGTACGTGGCCGTATCGAATTTGCAAACAGTACATTAGATGATCTAATTATCGCACGTACGGAAGGTACGCCTACTTATAACTTCTGTGTGGTTGTTGACGATTGGGATATGGGGATTACTTGTGTTGTACGTGGTGAAGACCATATCAACAATACGCCTCGTCAAATAAACATCCTTAAAGCACTTGGCGCACCAGTACCTGAATATGCTCATGTTGCTATGATCCTAGGTGATGATGGAGCTAAATTATCTAAGCGTCATGGTGCAGTCGGTGTGATGCAGTACCGCGATGACGGTTTCTTGCCAGAGGCACTGCTTAACTACCTTGTTCGTTTAGGCTGGTCTCATGGAGATCAAGAAGTGTTCTCAATTGAAGAGATGAAGCAGTTCTTTAGCCTTGATGATATCAATAAAGCAGCTTCTGCTTTTAATACAGATAAACTGATTTGGTTGAACCAGCACTATATTAAAGAAATGGATCCAGAATATGTAGCTTCTCATCTTGAGTGGCACATGGCTGATCAAAACATTGATACAAGCAATGGTCCAAAACTTTCTGAAGTGGTTTCAGCTTTATCAGAACGTGCTAAGACATTAAAAGAGCTTGCTGCTTCTAGTCGCTATTTCTTCGAAGACTTCGCTGAGTTTGAAGAAACTGCCGCTAAAAAACACCTTAGAGGTGTAGCACTTGAGCCACTAACTCTTATTCAGTCTAAGTTAGCTGCATTAAATGAATGGACTTTAGAAGCTATTCACCAGGCAATTGAAGATACAGCGAGTGAATTAGACGTTGGAATGGGTAAAGTCGGTATGCCATTGCGCGTTGCTGTTACCGGCGCAGGTATGTCACCTGCTGTAGATTTAACCTTATTCTTGGTTGGAAAGGCTCGTTGCGAACAAAGAATCTCCAAAGCGATTGAATTTGTAGCAAATAGAGTAAATTCATAAAAAACGGGTTGACTCTTTTGGGTGCGCTGCATAGAATGCGCCACGCAGTTGAGACACAGGCAACGAATAGTTCGCGGTGCACTCAAAAGTGTTTTAGTTAGTGAGGGGCCTTAGCTCAGCTGGGAGAGCGCAACACTGGCAGTGTTGAGGTCAGCGGTTCGATCCCGCTAGGCTCCACCATCTAACTAAAGATAAGCGTTAAGTTTTAGCCTACAGAACTTAATGAGTATTCACTCTTTGCAGAGTCTAATGCAGTCCGGGTCCCCTTCGTCTAGAGGCCTAGGACACCGCCCTTTCACGGCGGTAACAGGGGTTCGAATCCCCTAGGGGATACCACTATTTTACGATGACTTGATGTATGTCGAGTGATTGGAAAGCAAGCGTTAAGTTTTAGCCTACAGAACTTAATGAGTATTCACTCTTTGCAGAGTCTAATGCAGTCCGGGTCCCCTTCGTCTAGAGGCCTAGGACACCGCCCTTTCACGGCGGTAACAGGGGTTCGAATCCCCTAGGGGATACCACTATTTTACGATGACTTGATGTATGTCGGGTGATTGGAAAGCAAGCGTTAAGTTTTAGCCTACAGAACTTAATGAGTATTCACTCTTTGCAGAGTCTAATGCAGTCCGGGTCCCCTTCGTCTAGAGGCCTAGGACACCGCCCTTTCACGGCGGTAACAGGGGTTCGAATCCCCTAGGGGATACCACTATTTTAAAATTACTGATGAATGTCGGTAGTTTGAAAGCAAGCGTTAAGTTTTAGCCTACAGAACTTAATGAGTATTCACTCTTTGCAGAGTCTAATGCAGTCCGGGTCCCCTTCGAGTTAAAGAAGAGAGCGCCTAGGACACCGCGCTATTTTTATTAAAAGCAGCACGGCGGTTTCACTTTAATAGCCTTCTAAAGTGTCACTTATAGGTCTTCGTTATATTAGAAGTAAAACAATATGTCCGGGTCCCCTTCGTCTAGAGGCCTAGGACACCGCCCTTTCACGGCGGTAACAGGGGTTCGAATCCCCTAGGGGATACCACTATTTTACGATGACTTGATGAATGTCGGGTGATTGGAAAGCAAGCGTTAAGTTTTAGCCTACAGAACTTAATGAGTATTCACTCTTTGCAGAGTCTAATGCAGTCCGGGTCCCCTTCGAGTTAAAGAAGAGAGCGCCTAGGACACCGCGCTATTTTTATTAAAAGCAGCACGGCGGTTTCACTTTAATAGCCTTCTAAAGTGTCACTTATAGGTCTTCGTTATATTAGAAGTAAAACAATATGTCCGGGTCCCCTTCGTCTAGAGGCCTAGGACACCGCCCTTTCACGGCGGTAACAGGGGTTCGAATCCCCTAGGGGATACCACTATTTTAAAATTACTGATGAATGTCGGTAGTTTGAAAGCAAGCGTTAAGTTTTAGCCTACAGAACTTAATGAGTATTCACTCTTTGCAGAGTCTAATGCAGTCCGGGTCCCCTTCGAGTTAAAGAAGAGAGCGCCTAGGACACCGTGCTATTTTTATTAAAAGCAGCACGGCGGTTTCACTTTAATAGCCTTCTAAAGTGTCACTTATAGGTCTTCGTTATATTAGAAGTAAAACAATATGTCCGGGTCCCCTTCGTCTAGAGGCCTAGGACACCGCCCTTTCACGGCGGTAACAGGGGTTCGAATCCCCTAGGGGATACCACTATTTTACGATGACTTGATGTATGTCGGGTGATTGGAAAGCAAGCGTTAAGTTTTAGCCTACAGAACTTAATGAGTATTCACTCTTTGCAGAGTCTAATGCAGTCCGGGTCCCCTTCGTCTAGAGGCCTAGGACACCGCCCTTTCACGGCGGTAACAGGGGTTCGAATCCCCTAGGGGATACCACTATTTATAAATTCGTGTTAGTAATAACATGGATGTTTACCAGAAATGGGGCCTTAGCTCAGCTGGGAGAGCGCAACACTGGCAGTGTTGAGGTCAGCGGTTCGATCCCGCTAGGCTCCACCAAATTTATCATTTAGATGATAAGTACAAATAAACCACCTTTAGGTGGTTTTTTTGTATCTGAATTTTGACAATGCTTCGAAAGCATTCCAGCCTCTAGGTTTGATTTGACACATTCCCTGCTACTCACCTAGTTGCCGCAAGGGGAGTGCTTTGTACTACCGTAAGGATAGGTAAGTGTTCTGATTATGGCAGCAGTAAAGTCATTTAACACTGCGCGTGAATTTCAGTTATCAGCGGTATTTATTTGTAAGGATACCAGCGTAAGCTGATGTTAGAGTCTAGTTGTTAGCCCATTAGAAAGAGGCCTAGAGTGGACCATTCATATAATTGGGTAAACTCGAATATGCTGGTCGCTTGCTGAGTGAGTCGGTTTTTAAGGGGCGATATCAATCGGCGTTCGGATATCGCATTGAAAGCCATCAATACTGATGGCTCCTATATGTTGTTACTTGGCTTTAATACTATCGGGTGTTAATCAACGCCGAGAAATCCCCCCGTTTGGTGTGCCCAAAGTTGTGCGTAGATCCCACCTGAGCGAATCAACTCCTGATGCGTCCCTTGCTCTACGATTTTCCCTTCATCGAGTACAATTAATCGATCCATTGCAGCAATGGTTGATAGTCGATGCGCGATCGCAATGACGGTTTTTCCCTGCATTAGTTGATAAAGACTCTCTTGTATTGCAGCTTCGACTTCGGAGTCTAATGCGGATGTGGCTTCGTCTAAGAGAAGGATCGGGGCGTTTTTAAGTAGAACTCGCGCGATAGCAATACGTTGACGTTGGCCGCCTGAAAGTTTAACTCCGCGTTCGCCGACCTGTGCATCTAAGCCTTGATTACCCTCAGGATCGCTCAAGGTTTGAATAAACTCATACGCTTGAGAGTTTTTTATTGCTTGTACAAGCTCTTCATCACTCGCATCAGGATTACCGTAAAGAATATTGTCGCGAATAGAGCGGTGCAGTAACGAGGTATCTTGGGTCACCATGCCTATATGGGTCCGAAGTGAGTCCTGTTTGACTTGAGTAATATCTTGTTTATCAATCGTAATACTACCTGACTCCACGTCATGAAAACGCATAAGCAAATTAACTAAAGTTGACTTACCTGCGCCAGAACGACCCACTAAACCGACTTTTTCGCCAGCTTTGATATTCAGATTTAACTCATCAATCACACCGCAGTCCTCACCGTAGTGAAAACTGACATTATTAAAGTCGATGGCTCCTTTACGGACAATTAGCTCAGGCGCATTAGTGATGTCATTGATATCGGTAGGCTTTGACAGCGTATTCATACCATCTGCAACCGTACCAATGTTCTCAAATAGCGAGCTAATTTCCCACATGATCCATTGCGACATACCGTTGAGCCTTAACGCCAAACTGATGGCAATCGCAATCGCACCAACCGTAATCGCATTATCACTCCAAAGCCAAATAGATACAGCAGCAATAGCAAAGGCTAATAGGTAGTTGATGATCTGCACACTCACATTAATCCAAGTGACTAAACGCATCTGTCTATATACGGTATGCAAAAAAGTTTTCATGCTGCCTTTGGCGTATTGGGCTTCTTCTTGGGTGTGTGAGAAAAGCTTTACCGTGGCGATGTTAGTGTAACTATCGACAATTCGTCCCGTCATTGTTGAGCGAGCATCGGCTTGTTCAGTTGACACTTTTTTTAGCTTGGGTAAGAACCTAAATTGCAAAGCGATATAAACAGCAAGCCAGACAAGCATAGGCAGCACCAATCTAAGATCCACCTTCGCTATCATTACCACCATAGAGGTGAAATAAACCAGAATATAAACCAACACATCTAATAGCTTAGTGACGGTTTCTCTAACGGCTAATGAGGTTTGCATCACCTTGGTTGCAACACGGCCTGCGAAATCGCTTTGGTAAAATGAGACACTTTGTTTTAGCAGATACCTATGGGCTAGCCAGCGGATCGACATGGGGTAATTACTCAATAGCGCCTGATAGACAATAAGGGCATGCAGCAACACCAAAACCGGGATGACGACTATGACCAATAGTGTCATTCCAAGTAATTTCATGCCTTCTTTTTCAAAAAGAGTATCGGGATCGTTATTAATTAATAGATCAACTAAATCCCCCATAAAACCAAATAAAGACACTTCAAGAATGGCTAGCAGCGCCGTTAGAATCGACATGATAACCAGTGGAACTTCAAAGCCGCGGGTGTAATGGCGGCAAAATGCATAGATCCCTTTAGGGGGCTGTTGTGGTTCTGCGCTAGGGAAGGGGTCAACCCAAGACTCAAATCGTTTGAACATGTAACTACTCAGTCAGTTTTTAGGTGTTGGAAAAATGTAACAAGGGACAGCATATAGGAATCAATCAGCTAAGTGTAAATAAACCCGAGGTATTTATTTCCAACTTATATTCAGTTCCGTTTTCCGCTAGTGATGAGCAGGCAGGTTGCGTAAGATTATAGTCATAATGAGTTTTTATGGACTGTGGAATGCTAAATCACGACTGTAAGATTGAAAGAGAAGCATGCCGCAAGGCTAGATTAGCTCGAGATCCCAGGTTTGATGGACAGTTTTTTATTGGGGTATTTACCACCAAAATTTACTGTAGGCCAATTTGCCCTGCGGTGAGTCCAAAAGAAGAAAATGTGCGGTATTTTGATTCAGCTCTTCAAGCTGCAAATGCTGGCTTAAGGCCTTGTCTACGTTGCCGGCCAGATAGCGCTCCACTCTCTTATGCATGGAAGGGGACACAAACTACCTTAGAGCGGGCAAAGGTCATAATCGATGCTGGAGAACTTTCTGGGGATGATGGGCTGAGCGTAGAGGCTCTGTCTGAGCGGTTAGGGATTAGCAGCCGTTACCTCAGAAAACTTTTTAGCGAGAAAATGGGGGTCTCGGTTAAAGGTTATGTGCAATACCGACAACTCATGTTTGCAAAGCAATTATTGCATCAAACCCAGCTGAGTATCACTCAAGTCGCATTTGCGGCGGGCTTTAACAGTATTCGACGCTTTAATGAAGTCTTTAAGCAAGCATTGCAATTAACTCCCTCAGCGCTGAGAAAAGCGTCCACAAAAAGGCCACCATCTGACGAGTTGCAACAACAAGGACAAATTACATTGCGATTACAGCTTAGCTATCGTCCGCCACTTGCCTGGACGCAACAGCATCGCTTTTATGAGGTTCGTGCCGTAGAGCAAATGGAGTGGCTTGAAGATCCACTTAGTTATGGTCGAAGTTTCACCTTAAATGGAGTTAGTGGTTACTTCAATGCCAAGCTAGATGCAAAGGCGAATGTGTTCAATGTCGATATTGTGTTAGATAATGAGTCAGGCCTTTCCCAGCTTAGTTTCATTATTAGCAGCATTCGTAGGGTATTGGACTTAGATGCCAACGTGCTTGAGATCGACAGTGTGCTTGCATCGCTAGACCCTTTAGGAAAACAGATGATCCCAGGGTTACGTTTACCTGGGGTATGGTCTGCATTTGAAGCAGGGTGCCGAGCTATATTAGGGCAACAGGTCAGTATTATACAGGCCTCTAAGCTACTGAATCAGTTAGTACTTGCCTACGGGGAGCAGCGCTTGATTGGCGCAAAGCAAGTGACGCTATTTCCATTACCTGAGACGATAGCGAAAGCCGAATTAAACGAGCTAAAAATGCCTGGAGTCAGGAAGAGTGCGCTCAATGCCCTAGGTCAGTTTGTCAGTGATAACCCAGAAGCTGAGGTTGAGCAATGGCTATCGATAAAAGGTATTGGACCATGGACTACCGCCTACGCCAAAATGCGTGGCTTGAGTTATCCCGATGTTTTACTGTGCGGCGATCTTGTGGTTAAAAAACGCGTGCTAAGTCTTTATGCCGCAAAGGCGGATAAGTTAGCAACATCAAATGGCTATGATGAGCTAACTCAAGAGCTTGCCAAACACGTTGCTCCATGGGGCAGTTATCTCACATTTCAGCTTTGGAACCTTTCATGAATAAACCGTTACTGCCATTAGCTAAATTGAATTTTAAATCCGAGTTCGGCGCGCTCTCTGTGTGCGCTAATGCAGAGGGCATCACTCACGTTAACTTTATTCCACAGCAAGGGGATGAATGGTTATCAAGAGAAGTTGATACTAACCAAGCATTAATGGGCGCTGGCGCATGTGCAGAGAATGGCGGTTGCGATAGTTATCATCTCGCCAAACAACACCTTTTACAGGCTCAGCTTGAGCTGACGGAGTACTTTGATGGAGCGCGTCGCCAATTTGAGGTAAAACTCGCCCCTAAAGGCACTGAGTTTCAATGTCAGGTTTGGCATGCATTAAGTGAGCTTGAATATGGCGAAAGCTGCAGCTACGCAGATATTGCTAGTCGTATTAATCGTCCTAAAGCGGTGAGAGCGGTGGGCACCGCAAATGGCGCCAATCCCATTGCGATTATTGTGCCTTGCCATAGAGTGATAGGTAAAAATGGTACACTTACTGGCTATGCTTATGGCATCGACTTGAAGCAGAAATTACTTAAACTCGAAGGCTTAAACTCGAAGGGATAGTCTAATTAGGAATTGAGAGAAGTTGAGATAAGTTGAGGGTGACTCGAGTGAGGGCTGGGGTTTGAAATCATCTGGTCAATACCCGCTTTAAAATGTCAGCGTAAAATCAGATCAAAAATAAGCTTTTAAGTGGATATTAGCGTAGAATAGGCGCCTTATTTTTGATTAGGCGTTTACCCGTACATTATGACTCAGTCAGTATCTTCAATCGACAAAGCAGCAACTCCCACTGTGGCTAGCAAACCGACTCACAGTGATTTTACTCAACTAGGGCTTATGCCTGAGTTGCTCGAAACGCTTAAACTGCTGAGTTATACAACGCCGACAGCTATTCAGTCACACACTATTCCTGCTGTGCTAAACGGCAAGGATGTGCTTGGTGGCGCAATAACAGGCTCAGGTAAAACAGCCGCTTTTGCGTTGCCAATCATTCAAAAGATTGCCCAAGCAAAGCCTCGAGCTAAAGAGGGGAACTACGTATCGAGTTTAATCTTGGTGCCGACTCGTGAGTTAGCGCAGCAGGTTGCCGATAGCTTTATGCGCTATTCTCAGCTCATTAAGCCTAACCTAAAAACGCTAGCGGTATATGGCGGCGTATCAACGAATACTCAAATGCTAAGCCTACGCGGCGGTGCCGACATTGTTGTTGCGACTCCTGGACGGTTGATCGATCTCATTTCAAGCAATGCGCTAAAACTGGATAAAACCACTACGTTGGTGCTGGATGAAGCCGATCGCATGTTAAGTCTTGGTTTTACCGAAGAGCTTAATGAGCTTTTAGCAAAGCTGCCAAAGACTAAACAGACATTACTATTTTCTGCAACTTTCCCAGAAGAAGTGCGTGAGCTTACTGATTCTCTACTGAATAACCCAGTAGAAGTACAGTTACAAAGCAGCGAAGAGAGCACACTGGTTCAGCGTGTAATCACGGTTAACCGTAATCGCAAAACGGCTTTACTTGCGGAGCTTATCAAAGACAATCAATGGCAGCAGGTATTGATCTTTGCCAGTGCTAAGTACAGCTGTAACCGACTTGCGCAAAAGCTAGAGAACGCAGGCATTACCGCCGAAGTGTTCCACAGTGATAAAGGCCAAGGTGCACGTAATCGTGTATTAGAGGGTTTCAAGTCTGGTGAGATCAGTGTGTTGATTGCCACCGATATTGCTGCCCGCGGTATTGATATTGAAAAATTGCCAATTGTGATCAACTTTGAACTGCCAAGAAGTCCTGCTGATTATATGCATCGTATTGGTCGAAGTGGCCGTGCAGGCGAAGCAGGTCTAGCAATGAGTTTGATTTCTCACGATGAGTATCAACACTTTAAGTTGATTGAAAAGAAAAACAAACTGAGATTAGAGCGTGAGCAGATCCCTGGTTTTGAAGCGGATGCAGAGGCGCCTGAAGACTGCCCATCCCGTGATCTAAAGCCTATGGCTAAACCTGCTGGAACAGGTAAGAAGAATCGAAATAAGTTACCAAAGGCAAATGCCGACGTTTGGACAAAGAAACCTTAAGCAGCATTTAAGTTTTCCTATCGCATATCAAAATGGACTCTTAATGAGTCCTTTTTGATATAAGAATTGCCATTTTTGTGGATTAGCGCTGTTTTTTTACCATGGATCATCCCGCTCAGTAATAAAGCCATAGCGTCACATTTAAGCTTTAGGTATTCTCTTGGCGATTTTATGTCATTTGAAACTCATCATTTATTTAGGAAATACTATGCAGCACCTATTTTGGTTAGTTGACGGACAAATTGCTGGGCGCAGCGGACCCAATAAAGATCCTTGGGATCTACTTGAGTTAAAAGCTGCAGGGATCGATGCCATTATATCCGTTAATCATGGTGAAGATTGTATTGAAGCAGAGCTTACTGGCGCGGGGTTGGATTACCTATGTGTGCCTTTTTCTCGTAATATTCCGCCTAAGCCGGAAGACTTAGACTATTGTGTCGAACAGGTGCCTAAAGCACTGGCATTTATCCGAGAGTGCGAGGCGCAAGACAAAACCGTACTTATTCATTGCCGCTCAGGTAAGGATAGAACGGGTCTCATAATGGCTTACTATCTTATGGATAATGGCGCTGCACCTTTGCATGCAGTAAGTCAGGTTAGAGCTGTGCGCGATATTGCATTTAGCGCAGAAGGTTGGGATCAATTTGCATTCGATGTGCTTTATGCGTTACAAGATTAACTAAGGCTCAGCAATAGAATAATAAAATGAATGCAAATGGATTGCATGCACTTACCTTTTTTAAAATAGTTTTACTTTGGGCAGCCATGAGTGTGTTAATTGGCTGCCAATCCTCTCCCGTTTTCCCCGATAAAGCAGTCACCACAAAGTTAGCTGTTCAGCCTAATTGGCCATTGGTTCAATATGTTCAAGCCGATGTGAAGGCGCATCCTCAGCAAACAGGCGTTTTACCTCTCACCGATGGTATTGATGCCTTTATTGCACGCCTCGCCTTAGTCAATGCTGCAACCGCCAGTATTGATCTGCAGTATTACATCTACCGCGGCGATGATACCGGTAGATTATTAACTTGGCATTTAATCGATGCAGCACAGCGTGGTGTCAGAGTCCGTATTTTACTCGATGATATGGCCGTTAAAAATGCCGATGAAGCCCTCGTTATGCTGGCCGAGCACGAGAATATTCAGGTTCGCCTCTATAATCCATCGGCAGAGAGGGATTTTCGGAATATCGCCTTTGTTGCAGGATTTTCTCGGTTGAATCATCGTATGCACAATAAATCGTTAACCGTTGATAATACGATCAGCGTTGTTGGTGGTCGCAATATCGGTAATGAGTACTTTTCAAATGACACCAGTGTGGAGTTTGGTGATTTTGATCTAATGGCCATAGGTAGCGCCGTCGATGAGGTTTCAGATCAATTTGATCTTTATTGGAACTCGCCATTGACGGTTGAGGTTGGAGCGCTGATCCCCCACAGAGTGACGGCGGAGGAGATCGCCGATGCATTGGCGGTCGTTGAGTCAGAAAAAGCTGCATATCAGTCTAACCCCTACATGACACGTTTATTGAGTAGTGAACTCATTTCTCAGATGCAAAATCATGCTTTGCACTGGTATTGGGGCAGTGCAAAACTGGTTTATGACCAGCCGGACAAACAAAATCATCAATTAGATAGTGATAGTATTTTGGCCGATCTTGGCGAGTTTTTGCAGCAAGCAAAACAAGATGTTTTTATTGTTTCTCCCTATTTTGTACCAACACGAGAGGGGAGTATGAACATTATAGAGTCGGCTAAGGCTGGGATTGATATTACCATTTTAACTAATAGTTTAGCCGCAACCGATGTGCTGGCTGTTCATGCTGGGTATCGGCAGTATCGACAACAGTTATTGGAGGCGGGTGTAAAAATCTATGAAGTCAAAGCTAATCCAGAGCAGAAGAAGAGTAGTAGCTGGACAGGGAGCTCTAAGAGTAGTTTGCATGCTAAAACCTTCATCATAGATAAGCGCTCAATCTTCGTTGGCTCTTTTAACTTTGATCCACGTTCGGCATGGTTGAATACTGAGATGGGCTTAATTATTGATAACCAAGATCTGGCTGGTGAAGTCGTCGGTGGAATCGAGGCTAGCTTAGCGAAAAATACATATCGATTGGTTGTCGAGGAGGGGGAGATAGTCTGGTTTGATGATTTTTATCAGCGAAAAATCTATACCGAACCCGACGCTGGGCTATGGCGTAAGTTTCTCGTCGATTGCATCGCATTATTGCCGATTGAATCGCAGCTTTAATTGTGTGCTTATTATGATTGAGTTAGAGTTTGCTCAAACCTATTAGATAGTAAGTGGCTGCACTAAGATGGAAGCAATAACAGGTAATAAAATGAAGAGCAAAGCGAGTCAATCTCAAGGCTTACTCTTGTTTCAACTGTCTCTGACACAGTTATTTGCCTTGGGCACCTTAAAAATACGCGAATTGGTTCCCTACACCCCATTGAGCGCTATTCCTCATTCCCACCCAACGATTTTAGGGGCGGCTAACATCCGAGGCGCCACCATTCCCATTGTAGATATGGCCGCCGCCGTTGGTTATCGACCGATTAGTAAAGAGGAGCTAGCAGATAGCTATATTATTATTACCGACTGCCAAAGAATGGTGATTGGTTTTTTAGTTCGTTCAATCGACAAGATTATAGAATGTAACTGGCGTGATATCGAAAAACCGCCCAGTAATTTGGGGAAGAATGCATATCTTACTGGCGTGACTAAAATCGAAGGTAAGCTGGTGCAGCTACTCGATGTTGAACTGCTACTGTCTAAAGTCTTTCCGGCTAGTCCTGAAACAAGTCGAGCGATCCTTACAGACGTCCAGCGAGAGTGTCTTAAGCCACTCAATATTTTGTTGGTTGATGACTCTAAAGTGGCACGTAAGCAGCTTAGCGACGCACTAGACAGCATTAATATTCCGTATCAGGTGACTGCTGATGGTAAGGAGGCTCTGTCGATAATGCAGCAAGCTGAGCGCGATAATCACGCCATTGATATTTTAGTGAGTGATATCGAGATGCCTGGACTCGATGGTTATGAGCTGGCATTTGAAGTTAAGAATAATCCAGCGATTGCACCTGCCTATATTATCTTACACACCTCACTTTCTAGCGAAATCAGCGTCAGCCAGGCTCATCAAGTAGGAGCTAATGAGGCGCTAACAAAGTTTTGTGCTCATGAGTTGATTGACGCCATGTTACGCGGGGCAGAGAAGGCCGTGGATAAGGCTAATCTTTAGGACCTTATTAGCAATATGTTAATCGTGAGTAATATCCGAGTCTATTTGTCAGGCAAAGCTAGACAATAGTTGCCACTTCCGATACAAACTGTGTCGAAGGGAGATTAATTTTATTTAAGGTTTGCCTAATGGTGAGCTTAAATGGAATAGTTGCATACTATAAAAACGACAGGTTAACTAATGAAACAAAAAACATCTTTGTTTGCCCGATTGGCAGACGGCAGTTTAGTGCTACAAATTCTCGTGGGTATTGTTGCTGGTGTTATTTTAGCAACCGTATCAAAAAGTGGTGCTGAGAGTGTGGCTTTTTTAGGTGAGCTGTTTGTTGGCGCCTTAAAAGCAATTGCACCTATCTTAGTGTTTATCTTGGTGGCGGCATCGATTGCTAACCAGAAGAAAAATGCTAAAACCAATATGCGTCCAATTGTGATCTTATATCTGTTTGGCACATTTTCGGCTGCAGTCACCGCAGTGTTAATGAGCTTCTTGTTTCCTACCACACTGGCATTATCGTTAGATGCAGCGCAGGCATCACCACCAGAAGGCATTGGTGAGGTGATCCATACTCTACTGTTCCAACTTGTCGATAACCCGGTTAATGCCGTATTGACTGGCAACTATATCGGTATTTTAGCTTGGGGTGTGGGTTTAGGCTTAGCGCTTCATCATGCTACGGATTCAACTAAGCAAGTGTTTGCCGATGTGAGTCATGGCGTATCTCAGATGGTTCGTTTCATCATACGTTTAGCACCGATTGGTATTTTTGGTCTTGTATCAGCAACATTCGCAACAACAGGTTTTACTGCGATTGCAGGTTACATGCACCTACTTCTTGTATTGCTTGCTGCGATGGCAATTATGGCGTTAATTATTAACCCTGCAATTGTGTACTTTAAAATTCGTCGTAATCCATACCCATTAGTATTTACTTGTCTTCGTGAAAGTGGCGTAACAGCCTTCTTCACTCGCTCGAGTGCGGCCAACATTCCGGTAAATATGGCCTTGTGTGAAAAGCTTAAGCTGCATGAAGATACTTACTCTGTTTCAATTCCTTTAGGTGCGACCATTAACATGGGCGGCGCAGCGATCACTATTACTATTTTGACGCTTGCTGCTGCAAATACGATGGGAATTCAAGTTGATCTACTTACCGCTATTTTGTTAAGTGTAGTCGCAGGGGTTTCTGCTTGTGGTGCATCAGGTGTCGCCGGTGGCTCACTGCTGCTTATTCCATTAGCATGTAGCTTATTTGGTATTTCAAATGATGTGGCTATGCAGGTGGTTGCAGTAGGCTTTATCATTGGCGTTATTCAAGATTCAGCTGAGACTGGCTTAAATAGCTCGACTGACGTTATCTTTACTGCTGCGGCGTGTGAAGCGGCAGAGCGAAAAGAGAACGCTTAATTAAATCGTTATCGCTTTAAACTAAAAGCCCGTTCACCTAGGTGAACGGGCTTTTTTGTGGTTGATAGTGCAGCTTACGGGCCGATAATCCCAAGTGGTTTATCTGTTTGCCATGCACCACGCATAAAATCGGGTAAATTAACTGAATTACTACGGTTATTGACTGACACTTCACTCAAAATATTCACAACAGACCATGAAGCGTGGTCATAAATGTCTCGATATAATGGCTCGGCATTTCTTAGGCGATATAGTATGCGCCAGAGCATTAAGAAGTTCATACCGGCATGACCCCTGCAATTTTTAAAAACAGTCGGCGATTAAATGTCATCTGAACTCCTGTCGTATTTTTAAAACTATTCAACCAGAGCGTAACGTTATATCAGATTTGGTTGGGAAAGATTAAAAGATGATGAGGGGGAGTTTGTGCTTGTCTTTTGATGCGTATTTACTAAAGTAATGCATAGAAAGTGATTTATATCGCGTTTTAAATTTTTTAGTACGATACACTTTCTGTTAAAAGGTAGCGGTAACCTTGTGATTGATTTATTTGTTTATACTTGGTGTTGTAAACAAAAATATTACAAATGCTTTTTAAGGGAGAAAACTAGCTGATGGCTCTTGTACGCAATAAGGCAGATGAAGTTATTCAAATTGAGAAAGAAGCAAAACTCAAAGAGATGGAATTGTCAGTCGTTGAAAAGCGTAGACGTTTATCTTGGCGAGAAGACGAACTCCAATCTCGTGAGGTCGTTGGCCGTTGGACTGATGAAAGACCTTTGCTAGGAGACAATATAACCCTTTATAAGCAATCGGGTAGGTATTACTTGGAGACCTGGTATCTCGACGGTTGCCATAGTTTAGATGAAATGATCTCAAAACAAACTGAAGAGGGCATCAAGCTTGAAGACAAGGGGGGGAATATTTTTGGTGAATACTTTATGTTTACTGAAGGTAAAGATCTCAAGTTCTGTAATTCAAATCACTGTTATTACACCGCCAAAGTTAATGTAGAAGCGGCATAAAATTGTAATCATTTAATTGAGCACTGCTTCGGGTGAGGCAGTCTTCTACAGAAAGAAAAGGGGCGTTGGCCCCTTTTCTTTTTTTATTTCAAACTGCTTGAGAAAGGATGCGCACTGCTAAACTGCATGGCTTTGCCTGAGTAAGGGTGGGTAAAGCTTAAAGTTTGTGCGTGTAGCTGTAGTCTCTTTGCAGCGTTGATCACTTGATCTTCACCATAGAAGTCATCCCCCAAAATGGTATGCCCAAGTGCGAGCATATGTACGCGTAATTGATGGGTTCTACCGGTGACAGGTTTTAGCTCGACTAAACAACTCGCAGGCTTTTGAGCCAGTACTTTGTAGTGAGTAATGGCAGTTTTACCAGAGGCACTGACTATCTGTTTGGGTGGGTTAAGTTTATCCGCCGCGATAGCAAGCTCAATAACACCGCTTTGTTGTTTCAGTATGCCATCGACTTCTGCAATGTAGGTTTTTTGCGTTTGTCTGTTTTGAAATTGGGTCTTGAGGCTCGACTCTGCCTTCTTATTACGTGCAAATACCATAATGCCAGATGTTGCACAGTCTAAACGGTGCACTAATATGGCATCTTTAAAGCGCTGTTGCAGCCGTGTGAGTGCACAATCGTGGGTGTATTCAGCGATCCCTGGATTAGATAGCAAGCCTGATGGCTTATTGATAATGATAATATCTCGGTCGATATATCGAATATCTAACCAAGGAATACTGGGGGGCTGATAGCTAAAAATTTGCATGAGTTCTCCTATTGCAGCGCAATTCTAGCAAAATACTCTGCGTGAAGACATGTAGTTAATTTAAGAATTAATTTGATTCCAAATGGGCTCAACTATAGGCGATATAGGATGAGCCACACCATCGGTTTTAAAATCGCGCTTTTTTATAGGTATTCAGGTGGGGTGTTGCGTGTCCATAAGCGGCTGTAGGCCATTAGTTGTGGATAAAAAGTTCGAAAGGCGATTTCAATCTCGGTATCGAGTTTTTTGACGCACTCTTGTGCCCCGTTAAAAATTTCGGGCTTAGAGACTCGCTTTGCCACAGAGGCGAGCGTTTGATTGAGTCCTTCACGAGTTTGATAGCCGACGAGCCAGTTTTCTTGGCGGATTTTTGGTGCTATCGATATCAGTTGCTGCGGAAGCTCTTTACACTCATCAATGGCGTCATACGCTTTAGCTGCAAATTCTTCGAGGCTTTGGTGATGGTATTCGTCCCAGTATTTTGCCAACATATGATCAAAGCTAAGATCGATGATAATGGGTGCGGCACGAGTTAATGTTTTTGGGAAGATGGATAACAACTCTTTAGTGATTTCGTGACTATCGGTTAGCTGATCTATTTGACGGTGTAACCATATTCCTTGTTGGAGATGTTTAGGGAAATGTTCAATGCTGCCTTTAGCAAAATCTCCAGCGATATTGGCGGCCAATGAAGTTTGGCTATTGTCTGCTAAGTGCAGGTGTGCAAGAAAGTTCATATTTTATACTTGGTAATACGCATACTTCACGTTATCATGCGCGGTGATGCTAAGGAAATCCTTTCTCGATAAGTTTACATATAAAGTCGAAATTTAGGTGCTCTTTAAGGATGCGCATCATTTTATTGTTACATACCCATCAATTAAACGGTTTGAGGATCAAGGATGATGTGGAACTGGTTAACCCAAAAGCTAGCAAAGAATGATCAAGTTAGACGTAAAAAAGTCAAAATTGATATTCCTTATGAACAGCACCGCTATCGAATTGAAGATTTTGACGTGAAATCGTCGGCAGATGTAGCTAAAAAGCAGCCGAGTAAACTAAAGTCATTCAATTAGAATTCAAACTTTACTTCTGTAAACGCGTATATTGACGGTTTTTTGAGGTCGGATTGTTGATCTTCTTTTGCTCTGGCCATAGACTAGCGGCCGATTTAGACACAGTTGAGACTTTCCATGCGCGTTGCAGATTTTTCTTTTGAACTCCCTGACGAGTTAATCGCCCGTTACCCTACGGCCGAGCGAACAGCGTCCCGGTTATTGTCACTCGATGGTAATAGCGGCGAGCTAACCGATCTACAGTTCACCGATATTTTAGAGCAAGTCAATCTTGGCGACTTGATGGTATTTAACAATACCCGAGTCATTCCTGCGCGTATGTTTGGTCAAAAACAATCTGGTGGAAAGCTCGAGATTTTGGTTGAGCGTATGCTAGATGACAAGCGAGTCTTAGCCCATGTTCGTTGCTCTAAATCTCCAAAGGTCGATTCGATTATCTGCCTAGATGGCGGCTACGAGATGATAATGGTCGCTAGACATGACGCCCTGTTTGAACTCGAATTACAAAGCGATAAAACGATTTTAGAAGTACTTGAAGACGTCGGCCATATGCCATTGCCGCCTTATATCGATAGACCCGATGAAGACGCCGATAAAGAACGTTACCAAACGGTTTATAATCAAAACCCTGGTGCGGTTGCGGCTCCTACGGCAGGTTTGCATTTTGATGATGCCATGCTTGCGGCATTAAAAGACAAAGGTGTTAACACTGCATTTGTGACCCTACACGTTGGTGCGGGTACCTTCCAACCTGTGCGCGTAGATAATATACTCGATCATAAGATGCATTCGGAGTGGGCTGAAGTGCCACAGAATGTTGTGGATTTAATCGCTGAGACGAAAACCAGAGGCAATCGCGTTATTGCCGTTGGTACCACATCGGTACGTTCACTCGAAAGTGCAGCCAAAGCCTCGCCTGAGCAGTTAGAAGCATTTAGTGGTGACACTGATATCTTTATCTACCCTGGATATCAGTTCCAAGTGGTCGATGCCATGGTGACAAATTTCCACCTGCCAGAGTCGACTCTGATAATGTTGCTGAGTGCATTTGCCGGTTTCGATGAGGTAAAAAACGCCTATCAGCACGCGATTGCTCAAAAATACCGCTTCTTTAGCTATGGCGACGCCATGTTTGTGACCAAAAAAGCGAACTAATTATCCAAATTGCTTTAAAATACCCAGTTCATATGAAGTGGGTATTTTTTTATCTGCACTTTATTAATGCATATTTTGGCATTTCGGGGGGATACTGTATTGTTCGCCCTTATGTTTGTCATAATCTTGGCTCAATGGTGAGTCGACTCAGGTCAGACTGTTTCTCTGGCGAGGTGAAAAATGAAATTTGAATTAGATACAACTCAAGGCCGTGCCCGTCGCGGTCGCTTGATTTTTGAACGCGGCACGGTTGAAACACCTGCATTTATGCCTGTGGGTACCTACGGCACGGTTAAAGGTATGACGCCTGAAGAAGTGCGCGCTACTGGTGCCGATATCTTGCTTGGTAATACATTCCACCTATGGTTACGTCCAGGTGAAGAGATCATGCGCAAGCATGGTGATCTACACGACTTTATGAACTGGCAACGACCAATCCTGACAGACTCTGGCGGATTCCAAGTATTTAGCTTGGGTGATATCCGTAAGATCACCGAGGAGGGTGTGCATTTTCGTTCGCCAATTAATGGCGAGAAGATTTTCTTAGATCCAGAAAAGTCGATGCAAATTCAAGATTCATTAGGCAGCGATGTGGTAATGATTTTTGACGAATGTACACCGTACCCAGCAACAGAGGACGAAGCTCGTAAATCGATGCAGATGTCACTTCGTTGGGCACAGCGTTCACGCGATGAGTTTGACAGACTTGAAAACCCGAACTCTCTGTTCGGTATTATTCAAGGCGGTGTTTATGAAGATCTACGCGACGAAAGCTTAAACGGTTTAGTCGATATTGGTTTTGATGGATACGCTGTTGGTGGTTTAGCAGTTGGCGAGCCAAAGGAAGACATGCACCGTATTCTTGAGCATGTTTGTCCAAAAATTCCGGCTGATAAACCACGTTATTTGATGGGGGTTGGTAAACCTGAAGATTTAGTTGAAGGCGTACGTCGCGGTGTGGACATGTTCGATTGTGTTATGCCAACGCGAAATGCTCGAAACGGTCATCTGTTTACCAGTGAAGGCGTTATCAAGATCCGTAATGCACGTCATCGCGATGATACTTCACCACTCGATGATAAGTGTGATTGTTATACCTGTAAGAACTACTCTCGGGCATATCTCTACCACTTAGATCGTTGTAATGAAATTTTGGGTGCTCGATTAAACACCATTCATAACCTTCGTTATTACCAAAGATTGATGGAAGGTTTGCGTGGCGCTATCGAGACAGGTACATTAGACGCCTTTGTTACGGAATTCTATACCAGCCAAGGTCGAGAAGTACCTGAAGTACCTGAATTAACCGATTAATTTTTACTCAGACAAGAAGAGAATACTATGTTTATTTCAAACGCATATGCAGCTGATGCACCTGTTGGCGGCGCTGGTGGCACGATGGAATTGATTTTCATGTTGGTCATTTTTGGCCTAATTTTTTACTTCATGATTTTCCGTCCACAATCTAAGCGCGTTAAAGAGCACAAGAACCTAATGAGCTCGTTGAGCAAGGGTGACGAAGTGTTAACAAGCGGCGGTATTCTAGGCAAGATCGCTAAGATCAGTGATGAAAATGACTACGTGTTGTTGACCATCAACGAGACTAGCGAAATCACGATTAAGAAGGATTATATCGCGGCCGTATTGCCAAAAGGCTCTATTAAGTCACTTTAAGCCAAGAGGGCGATGGCGTGTTAAATAAATACCCGATGTGGAAAAACCTAATGGTGATAGTCATTATCGCCATAGGTGGATTCTATGCGATACCAAACCTTTTCGGAGAAGACCACGCAGTTCAAGTGGTTGCGACTCGAGGAGCAGAGGTCTCAGCGTCGACTCTGTCGACAGTAAATGAAGTATTAAAGAGCAAAGGTATCGCTGTTAAGCGTTCCGAGCTTGAAAATGGTCAGTTGTTAGTACGCTTAAACAATGGTGAAGAGCAATTAGTTGCTAAAGAAATCATTAGCGATGCGTTAGGCGACAAGTACACCGTAGCATTGAACTTAGCACCAGCCACACCAGAGTGGTTAGAGGCCATGGGCGGTTCGCCTATGAAGCTAGGTTTGGACTTACGTGGTGGTGTTCACTTCTTGATGGAAGTGGATATGGGCGAAGCGCTTCGAAAGATGAGCGAAGCCAAGGTTGCAGACTTCAGAACTGATTTACGAGCTGAGAAAATTCGCTACGCGGGTATTCGTAATGGCGCCAAAGGCATCGAGATTAAGTTTCGCGATGCCGAGACTTTAACGAAAGCAGAAAACTTTCTTAAGTCTCGCAGCAATGACATGGTCTTCGTTGACAAGACTGTAGGCGATGACTATGTCCTTGTTGCTAATCCAAGTGAAGCTTATTTAAAGCAAGTGAAAGAAGAAGCACTACAGCAAAACATCACCACACTGCGTAACCGTGTAAACGAGTTAGGTGTGGCGGAGCCTGTTGTGCAGCGTCAAGGTGCTGAACGTATTATTGTTGAGCTACCAGGTGTTCAAGATACTGCGCGCGCAAAAGAGATTTTAAGTGCGACAGCATCGATTGAATTCCACATGGTTGACCAAAAAGCCGATGTTCAAGCTGCGATGAGTGGCCGAGTACCTGCTGGTTCTGAGCTTTATCAGCGCCGCACAGGTGGTCCAGTCGTATTGAAGAAAGCGGTTATGTTGACCGGTGATCATATTCAAGGTGCGCAGCCAAGTTTCGATGAATATAGCCGTCCTCAAGTATCAATTAACCTTGATGCTAAAGGTGGTTCAATCTTCTCTAATGTCACTAAAGATAACATCGGTAACCCGATGGCAACGCTATTTATCGAGTATAAAGATACCGGTGAAAAGAATGCCGACGGCAGCGTTAAGATGAAGAAGATTGAAGAAGTGATTTCGGTTGCTACCATTCAAGCGCGTCTTGGTCGTAACTTTGTTATCACAGGTCTTGAGCATGCAGAAGCACAGAACCTAGCGTTATTGCTACGTGCTGGTGCGCTAATTGCCCCTGTTTATATTGTTGAAGAACGTACCATTGGTCCAAGCCTAGGTCAGGAAAATATCGAAAACGGTATGCAAGCGATGATCTGGGGTATGGCTGTTGTCTTAATCTTCATGTTGGTTTACTACCGTGGTTTCGGCCTAATCGCAAACCTTGCGCTAACCGCTAACTTAGTGATGGTTGTGGGCGTGATGTCTATGATCCCAGGAGCTGTGCTAACTCTGCCAGGTATTGCCGGTATGGTGTTAACAGTCGGTATGGCGGTTGATGGTAACGTGCTGATTTACGAGCGTATTCGTGAAGAACTGCGTAATGGTCGTAGCGTACAGCAAGCGATTCATGAAGGATACGGTAACGCATTCTCAACTATCGCCGATGCGAACATCACTACCTTTATGACAGCGCTTATCTTATTTGCTGTGGGTACAGGTGCAGTGAAAGGCTTCGCGGTAACCCTAATGATCGGTATCGCCACTTCTATGTTTACTTGTATCGTAGGTACTCGTTCAATCGTGAACGCGATCTGGGGTGGTAAACGCGTGAAGAAACTGTCTATTTAAGGGGAAGTTGATAATGTTACAGATTTTAAATGTTAAAGGCACAGTCAACTTCCTGCGCCATGCACTGCCAATCAGCATATTCTCTGCTGTATTAGTGCTAGGCTCAATTGCTACCTTAGCGACAAAAGGTATTAACTGGGGCCTAGACTTTACTGGCGGTACGGTTGTAGAGCTTGAGTTTTCTAAGCCAGCTAACCTAAGTGCGATTCGCACTAACCTTTCTACAGAGGCTGTTGGTGGCGCCGTGGTACAGAACTTTGGTTCTAGCCGCGACGTGCTTATTCGTCTTCCTGTAAAAGATGATTTTAAGAGCGTAGATCAAGTTAACGACGTCATGGATGCCGTGACTAAGCTTGATTCATCGGTTATTCAAAAGCGTGTCGAATTTGTTGGACCACAGGTAGGTAAAGAACTTGCCGAGCAGGGCGGGTTAGCGGTTTTAGTCGCGCTAATCTGTATTCTGATCTATGTGTCATTCCGATTTGAATGGCGTTTAGCAGTTGGTTCGGTTGCGGCACTCGCGCACGATATTATCGTTACTTTAGGCGTATTTTCGCTGTTACAGCTTGAGTTCGATCTAACGGTATTAGCCGGTTTGTTAACCGTTGTGGGTTACTCGCTTAACGATACTATCGTGGTATTTGACCGTATTCGAGAGAACTTCCTAAAGTTGCGTAAGAGTACGCCTGAAGAAGTGGTTAATATTTCAATCACTCAGACCATGAGTCGTACTATTATTACAACTGGTACAACTTTGGTTGTGGTTGTCGCTTTGTTCCTTAAAGGTGGCACAATGATCCACGGCTTTGCGACTGCATTGCTGATGGGTATTTTTGTGGGTACCTTCTCGTCAATCTATGTGGCGAGCTTCTTGGCTATCAAGCTAGGCATTAATCGTGAACACATGATGCCTGTTGAAATCGAGAAAGAAGGTGCAGATCAAGACGCATTGATGCCTTAATCGGTATAAGCGTAAAAAAGCCACCGTTGAGGTGGCTTTTTTATGCGCTATTGGATGGCAATTATCTTTAATTTTTTGTAAAAACGAGTATAAACCCCATCTATTCTGCCTAGGCTAAGTATTTTCTGCTGTTCGAAAAAGCAGCGCTCGACAGGCTTGATGATTTAGCGTTAGCATGTAAACCTATTTTTTAAATAGCGCTTATAGTGTCTTAACCCTAAATTTGCCAAATAGAGCAATAGCAGTAGGAAATAACATGGAAGAGCAAACACGATTAGTTGCAGCAGGGAATCTGCTAGAGGCTCATACCTGGAAGGGTATGCTGGAGTCTAGTGGCATACAGGTTGAGTTAAAAGGAGAGGCGCTATTGGGTGGTGTTGGCGAATTACCAACGGGTATTCAAAATGTTGAGCTTTGGGTCGCAGAGAGTCAATATGAAAATGCTAAGACTCAAATGGCATCACTAAATGCGCAATGTCCCACATGGAAGTGTGTCAATTGCCATGAAATTAATGAATCAAGTTTCGAGCTCTGCTGGAATTGCAGTGCCGAACGCAGTGAGAAATACAGTTAATGAAACATAATCCGGCGTTTTTAGCTTTAGTAGAAAGTATTTTACCTCAGATCACCGAAGTGACAGTTGAGCAATATCAGTCGATGGCAGGCTGGGATTTACTTGACGTTCGAGAAGACTCGGAGTGGCAACAAGGCCGCTTACCTAATTCACAACACCTAGGACGTGGTATTATCGAGAGAGACATTGAAACGCGTTTTCCCGATAAACAAAGCCCATTGGTTTTGTATTGTGGCGGTGGCTATCGTTCAGCACTGGCTGCAAATAACCTTCAAGTTATGGGTTATTCGAAAGTGGTATCGTTGGCGGGTGGTTATAAAGCGTGGCTTGAGCGAAAATTGCCGATAGAACACGACTAAACAAGTCGTAAACTATCGCAAAGGTACAGCTCATCAATGCAATATTTTCCGCTATTTATAGATACTCAATCACTTAAAGTACTTATAGTTGGGGCTGGTGATGTTGCCAGCTGCAAACTCGATCTGCTTAGCAGAACAGATGCGAATATTAGGGTTATTGCCATTGATGCATGCCAAGATGTTCTCAATTACGCACAGAGCAAGCGTATTAGCCTTGCGCTGCGAGCGGTCAATGAGTCAGATATTAAAGACTGCGATTTAGTTTACCTTTGCACTGCCAATACCGCGCTCAATGAGCGTCTTGCTGAAATAGCTAAAACGCAAGGGATCTGGGCTAATGTTGTCGATAACCCTAAGTTTTGCCGTTTTATCACCCCGTCAATTGTCGACAGAGGTCGATTACAAATTGCCATCAGTACGGCGGGCGCTGCGCCAGTTTATGCTAGAGAGCTTAGATCCCGTTTAGAGTCTTGGTTGCCACTTTCTATTACACCGCTGTTTGACTTTATTGCTGAGCGTCGAGAAGAAGTACAGCAACGCATACCGGTTTTTAAGCATCGAAGGGTATTCTGGGAGCAGTTTTTTAATCGCAATGCTTCCCGCTTTGACTCGGAAACTGAACGTCATTACCAAGAGAGTTTTGCTTCTAAGTCATCAATAGGGGAGTTAGTCTTGATTGATTGCAGTACTCCCGCAGACTTATTACCTATTGGCGCTATGCCCTATCTACAGAAAATTGAAGTCACCTATTCAAAACAACCTGTGCCTTTTGAGCTTAACGAATTGCTAAGGCGAGATGCGAGTTTTTCTTGCTCTTATAATGATGAGAGCATTGGGCTACGACTCGCTGCAGGCGAATCATGCCTAGTCTATGGCGATACAGATGAGGTTTTAGGTTTAGCTCGTCGCTTTCCTAATGCCAAGTATTTAAAGCCAGGTAGCTTTTAACTCTAACTTACGAACACCGATATCGATGGGTATTCGCTTTCAGGAGATAATGAGAGTGCGTATTGGTATGGGGAGTTTTTAATTCTCGATTGTGTGCTCATCGCTTGATTTGAGGTAGACTTGGCGCAAACTCTTTTGTGAAACACTCCTAATGGCTAAAAAAGCTACCGTATATAAAATTGCAATCCAAATCGCCGATATGGATCGTGGCTATTATCAAGATCATCAATTGACCGTTGCACAGCACCCGTCAGAAACCGATGAGCGCATGATGGTCAGATTACTTGCTTTTGCCATGAACGCCAGTGACTCACTGACGTTTAGTAAAGGACTGTGTGTTGATGACGAGCCAGAACTTTGGGATAAGTCTTTATCAGATGAAATTAACCTTTGGGTTGAGTTTGGTCAAAGCGATGAGAAGTGGCTGCGTAAGGCTTGTGGCCGTGCTAAAGAAGTGCAACTGATCACTTATGGTGGTCGTAGTGTGCCTATCTGGTGGAAACAAAATGAAGCAGCATTTGAGCGTTATGACAACTTAACCGTTTGGAATATTCCAGAGGACTCAGTTAAAGCGATGGGGCAATTAGTGGGTCGCAATATGTCTTTGCAGTTTAATATCTGTGAAGGGCAGATCTGGATCTCTGATAATGATAACAGCGTACTGGTTGAGCCTGAACTACTCAAAGGCGATAAGTAAGCTTACCCAATCCGCGGCGATATTAGCGAGCAACCCAAATTATGGGTATTAAAAAGCCAGTCAAATGACTGGCTTTTTTACACTTCAAATCAAATTTCGATTAAGCCTCTTCAGCTACAACCTCTATTTCACCTTTGCCTTTAGTTTTTACAATAATCAAACCAGCAATGATGAGGGTTGATACGATACCTGCAACTGTCGATATAGTCATTGGTAAACCAGCACCTAGCGTTGGTGAGCTGAGTAGGAAGCTAATTACAACGGTAGTCATAAACATGGCTGGAGCTGTACAGATCCAGTGGAACTTATTATGACGAAGTAGATAAGCAGAAGCTGTCCATAACATCATTACCGCGGTAGCTTGGTTTGCTACACCGAAGTAACGCCAAATGACACCAAAATCGACTTGAGTAAGTAATGCACCTGCAACAAATAGTGGGATGGCAAACATTAAACGCTTTGGTAGCTCTGTTTGTGGCATTTTGAAGAACTCAGCCAAAATCAGACGAGCACTACGGAACGCGGTGTCACCCGAGGTGATAGGCAATACGATTACACCCAATACCGCTAAGAATCCGCCTACTGCGCCTAGAAGACCAGTAGATGCTTCGTAAACCACGTTTGCAGGGTTACCCGCCATGCCAGCATTTAAGCCTTCAACACCGCCGAAGAAAGACAAGGCAATAGCACACCAGATAAGTGCGATAATACCTTCACCAATCATTGCGCCGTAGAATACAAAGCGGCCATTCGACTCGTTTTCAACACAACGTGCCATGAGGGGTGATTGAGTTGCGTGGAAACCAGAAATTGCACCACAAGCGATGGTGATGAATAGGGCTGGCCATAATGGCATATCGTTCGGATTAAGGTTGGTTAGGAAGTCACCTGCTTCAACACCAGGAAGTAAGGTATGTTCACTAGAAACAATCAACGCGATAGTTAAACCAACTGACATGAACACCAGTAATGCGCCAAAGAAGGGGTATAGACGACCAATAATCTTGTCTACAGGAACGATTGTTGCGAGCAAGTAATATACGAAGATGATACCAACGAAAATGCTTAAATCCCAACCTGTCAGCTTAGCTAAAAGGCCAGCTGGAGCTGATATAAATACCACACCAACTAATAGCAGCAAGATAATCGCAAACACGTTCATAAAGTGCTTAGCACCTTTACCTAGGTATTTACCGGCAAGGCTTGGTACTGACTCGCCGTTGTTACGTATTGATAGCATGCCAGAGAAGTAATCGTGAACGGCACCAGCAAAAATACAACCGAGTACGATCCAAAGCATCGCTGCAGGGCCGTAAAGTGCACCCAGGATAGGGCCGAAGATGGGTCCTACACCTGCAATATTGAGTAACTGGATTAGGTAAACTTTACCTTTAGAGATAGGGACGTAATCGACACCGTCAGTCTTGGTGAAAGCTGGGGTTTGACGCTTTGTATTGATGCCAAAAACCTTTTCGACAAATGCGCCATAAATAAAATAGCCACCGATTAACAGACCGATGCATAGAAAAAACCATGTCATAATATTAACTCGCTAAACTTAAAATTGTGCGGAGTGTAAACTTATTTATGGCTTCGGAAAGTTGCAAATAGCTAAGCGGTCAAATTGCTAAGGTCAGTGGTTGTATGCTGACCTTAGCGGTTGAACTTTTTATCGTTACTGGAACCCAAAAAGTTGTTTGAGTTGCTTCAAGTAGCGCCTAGATACAGGAACCTTAGCGCCAGAGCGTGTTGTTACCTCGGCGCCAGCCTCTTGCAGTTCGATTTCGGCAATGGCTGTCGGGGCGATTAAATACTGCCGGTGACAATAGATGAGTGAGGTTTTTTCCTCCAGTACTCTGAGTGTCATATGGGTATGTACAAGTTCGTTGCTGGTTACAACGTGCACGCCGCTCATATCGCTATAAATAAATTGCACCGAGTCGGTTGCTACGACCTTTAATCTGTTGCCACAAAAGCAGGGAATATGCTCAAGCTTCTTGCTGGCGATAGGGCCCAGTAGTTTCGGCGTCAAATCTTTACGCAATCGCGCTAAGGTATTAGCAAAGCGAGTATCTTCAATCGGTTTCAATAGGTAATCGAAAGCCTGTTTCTCAAATGCTGTGATGGCGTATTCATCAAATGCTGTCACAAACACGATTCTTGGTAAGTTATCAGGATCCAGCATCGTTGCAAGCTCAAGGCCTGATATCTTCGGCATCTGAATATCTAAGAAGATTAGCTGAGGTTTAAATTTTGTAATGGCTTGCATAGCCTCTACGGCATTGCTGCATTGAGCTAACACTTCAAAGTCAGGTTCATTCTCAAGCAAAATCGCAAGCTCGTCTCTGGCGTAAGGTTCGTCGTCAATTATGATGCAGCTAATCAAGGTTTAAGATCCCATTATAGGTAGGTGAATACTGATTGTAGTGTATTGGTTCGGCTCAAACTCAATGGCAATACCGAACTGAGCGCCAAACATGTTTTGAATTCGCTTATCGACGATATTCATGCCTAACCCTTCGCTATCGGTCTTGGGTTTATAAAGGCCTGCATTGTCTGTGACAGAAAGCAGTAATGTCTCATCGGGGAGTTGCTCACCTTTAACCGTGATGATGCCTGAACTTAGCATGTTTGAAGTGCCGTGTTTGACCGCATTCTCGATGATTGGCTGCAGGGTAAAGGCAGGAAGTTTGCAGTGCAATAAAGATTTTGGAATATCGATATTGACCGTTAACTTATCGATAAAGCGTGCTTTTTCGATAGTCAGGTAGGAGTCGATATGCTCAAGTTCGTCGGCTAGCGTGACGAGGCCTGTGGTGCGTTTTAAGTTGATCCGCAAAAATTGTGATAGATTCTGAATAAGTTGACGCGCCGTATCGGGATCGCGGCGGATAATTGCTGCGATAGTATTTAAGGCATTAAATAAAAAGTGTGGATTTACTTGAGCCTGCAATAATTTAAGCTCGGCTTGAGTGAGTAAGTTTTGCTGAGCGGCAAAGCGGCCATAAAGGATCTGGTTTGATAGTAGTCGGCCGAGACCTTCGCCTAAGGTTTTATTGATATTGAGAAACAGCTTTTTCTTCGGCTCGTACAGTTTGATGGTTCCGATGACTTCGGCATCAGATCTAAGCGGGATCACTAAGCTGGACCCTAGCTGACAATTGTTTGATATTGAGCAGGAGTAGGGGACATTGACACCATCTGCGAACATGACTCTGTCTTGCTCAATGGCATCTTGAGTTATTTTCGAAGAGATAGGAGTGCCAGCGATATGGTGATCGTCACCAATGCCGATAAAGGCTAGAAGCTTTTCAGTGTCGGTGATTGCAACTGCGCCGACTTGGGTTTCCTCGATTACAATTTGTGCCACTTGCTTGCTTGTTTCTTCGTTAAATCCGGTAGATAGAATACCAACACTCCGCTCTGCAATACGTAGAGATTGGGTCGAAAATACCGATGACATCTTGTCATACATGGCTTTTTGGTCGCGGATAATGCTCATAAATAGCGCTGCACCTATGGAGTTAATCAGTAGCATTGGTAGCGCAATTTGTTCCACTAAAACCCAAGCGTCAGTAAATGGTTTTGCTACCAACAAAATAATTAGCATCTGCATGACTTCGGCTGCAAAGGTAATGATGCATACCATCAGTGGCGAATAGATAAGCTCCTGTTGGCCAATTCTACGTAGATAGTAGCTAAATAAGCCCGCAGAAAAACCTTCTAGTGTTGTAGAGATAGCACAGGCCAAATCGGTAAAACCACCCATGCTGTAACGGTGTAATCCGCCCGTCAGGCCAACTAATAAGCCTGTGACGGGGCCTCCGAGTAATCCTCCGAGTACGGCGCCCATCGCTCGAGTATTGGCAATGGCGTCATTGGTTTGCTCACCAAAGTAGGTGGCCATGATGCAAAAGCCTGAGAAAATGAAATAGATATAAATTTTATGTGGTAAGCGAGTCGCGGCTTCGGTGAAGACTTTAAAGAAGGGAGTTTTACTCACAAGGTAAACAATTACCATATACAGGCTCATCTGCTGTGTAAGTAACAAAATTAGCGACATGAAAAACTCACTTTGAATAGTAATGTGATATTAGCTGTATAGACTTGGTTATCATCAACGAAGCTGCCGATAGCTAGTTTACGCGGTTTATGCAAAATCAAATACTTAATATAGTGTGCATCATGGCTATTTTCCTACAAAAATTGAGTAGGAATGGCGTGAGTGCTAACCAGGTCAAAGTTTTGTGCTCTTAGATAGCGTATAAAACGCCTAATATATGCAGCTTATTAAAGAGGGAATATGTCAGAATCTATCCATGGTCACCAAGTAATGGAGCTTATGCTTGCTCACGGTCAATCATTAACCAAAGAAGCACTTAAGGCACTTATGCACAAAGAGTTTGGTGAGCAGGCTCATTATCACACATGCTCGGCTCAAGAGATGAATGCTGATGAGTTAATCGCTTTTTTAGAGAAAAAAGGCAAGTTTATCCACTCTGAAAATGGTATCGAGACCGCTGCAGATAGGATCTGTAATCATTAACGATAGAATGGTTTTTTAAACCAGAGCTTAATTTTAATGATTTGGTAGGTTAGCTTTAGTCACCTCAGCGAGCTTACCCATAGAAGCCTCGTTATTGTGAACCCCTGCGCCAGCATGTTCTAACCAACAAGCCTAACAATGTTAGGCTTGTTTTGTTTCCAGCAAAGGCTCTTTTTTGTGAAGCATTAAATAAGCTGTAAAGCGATATGGAAGGTTAATTCTTCAGGATTTGTGCAGCGACAAACTTGTCCCTTTATGGTGTTTTGGTTATCGCAGCCTTCATTAAAGGTGATCTCTATTAAACTTCCTAACGCAATCTCTTGTTTGTGCTTTAGCAGAGCGCCGTGACGTGAAAGATCGATGCAAATAGCGGAGTTCAATTGTGGGTTAATATCATCATGCACTTTGATCGCGACTGATTCACCTTCCATGTCGAGTCTTTTTGAGGTCCGTCTTTCTTCTTGATAGTTTTCCATACTATTTCCTCATTCCTTTGTTTACTTTTCTCAATCATCTTGATGTAGCAGTGTTTACATACAATGTCTGTTTAACTGTAAATGTAATAGCTTATACAATAACGCTATCACATAAAGTAGTCGTTGCTGTATTTTAAGCTAGGTTTTTTGATCCCAGAATTAAAACGCTCGAAGAGGGCTTCGAGCGTTTTGGTTTACAGTTCGTCTTCTTTGCGACGTGGGTAAGGCAGTTTTAATTGGCCCCAGCGGATCACAATAACGGTGCCTGCTAGGATAAGCGTAGACAATGAGATGGCAGCAATTCGCCAATCATCCATCGCCTTCATATCCAGAATCAAATAACGCGCCAGCGCAACAATAGCAATGTATAGCGGCATACGGATAGGCAGTTTGCCTGATTCAGCGTAATGCGACACCATCGCCAGTACTTCCAAGTAAATAAACAATAATAATAGATCGGCAAGCGTAACCGCCCCTACATCAAATATATGTTTAATCTCTTGCCCAATCGCGACGACAGTGGCGATGGCAATAATAATCAATACTAGATGTTCTATGGCTTTGATGCTTGTAATACCATATTTTCGATACATTTTATCCATGATGCTCCCTAATGCAGTCGTTTGATAAATGGTACCAGTAAATGGAAAAGTTGTGACATTCGCTGTGTGATGTTGTTCACAATTGCGTTTGATATTTGTCTTTGTAATACCAAAGGAAATTTTCTTAGGTAATAAGAGTTTAGAGCATTACTGTCAGTTTTGAATTTTAGGCATAAAAAAACCGCCTTAATAGGCGGTTATTATCGTCAACTTAAACAGATTAACGTTTAAGTGCTTCGCTCAATAGTGGGCGGAATGTCTTAACAAGTGCTGTTGTTATCTTTGGAGAACCAGCAACAATGTTACCTGACACTAGGTAGTTGTGGTTACCAGTAAAGTCAGTAACAGTACCGCCAGCTTCACGTACGATCAGATCGCCAGCAGCGATATCCCACGGCTTTAGACCAATTTCAAAGAAACCATCTAAACGGCCAGCAGCAAGGTAAGCAAGATCAAGAGCTGCAGAACCAGCGCGACGTAAGTCCGCAGACTGAGTAAATGCTGCTGCAAACAACTTCATGTAAGTTTCAGTGTGTTGCTTAGCTTTGAATGGGAAGCCAGTGCCGATGATGGTTTCGCTTAACTCTTTGCTCTTAACACGGATGCGGAAATCGTTAAGTTTAGCGAATTTACCACGAACAGCAGAGAACAACTCGTCGCGAATAGGATCGTAAACAACAGCGACTTCGGTTTTACCTTTGAACTGCATCGCAATAGATACAGCAAAGTGAGGAATACCTCTTACGAAGTTATTAGTGCCATCCAGAGGGTCGACAATCCATACGTAATCTTTGTTAGTTCCTTTGTTCTCACCAGTCTCTTCACCAATAATAGTGTGGTCTGGGTAAGCCTTACGGATCTGATACGTGATTGCAGCTTCAGCTTCCTTGTCTACGTTACTTACGTAGTCGTTAACACCTTTAGAGGTGACTTCTATACGGTCTAGTTCCGCATAGGCGCGTACAATAGTTTGGCCGGCAGCGCGAGCAGCGCGCACAGCAATGGTATGCATTGGAAGCATTGCAAATCCCCTGGATGTAAAAGAACGGATATAAATTATCGGAGGCGGATTATACCCGATTTGACGGTTATATCAAATGCTGATTTTTGTATAAGCAAAATGAGTCGCTTGTGGTAACATTCTTTCACATGTTCTCTCAGAAAATTAAGTAGTTTCATGCTCAGCAATATTCGCGTCGTTCTTGTCGGTACTTCCCACCCAGGGAATATAGGTTCTACAGCCCGTGCTATGAAAACCATGGGGTTATCCACTTTATATCTTGCTGAGCCAAAGGTTGAGCCGGATGGTCACTCGATCGCGTTAGCGGCGGGTGCATCGGATATTCTAAAGCATGCGATTACCGTAGGCTCTGTAGAAGAAGCCATTGCAGATTGTAGCTTAGTGATTGCAACCAGTGCTCGTAGCCGCACGTTAGACTGGCCGATGCTTGAGCCACGTGAAGCGGGTGAGAAATTAGTTGGCTCGGCATTAACCGGCCCTGTTGCTATCGTATTTGGACGTGAAAATAATGGCCTGACTAATGAAGAGCTGCAACGTTGCGATTATCACGTTGCTATTCCGGCTAACCCTGAATACACCTCTTTGAATCTGGCACAAGCAGTGCAGATTATCTGTTACGAGGCGCGAGTTGCGCATCTAGCTCAAGTAGAGAGCGGCGTTGAACCTGCACCTGTTGATGAAAATGATGAAGCGTATCCATCTTCAAGAGAGCGAGAGAATTTCTTCGAGCATCTCGAAAATACGCTGTTGTCGACTAACTTTATCGTTAAGAATCACCCCGGCCAAATAATGACTAAGTTACGTCGTTTATTCAGCCGTACCCGAATTGAGCGCCAAGAGATGAACATCTTGCGTGGTATATTGACCTCGATTGATAAAGTCGTTGACAAGACTGAGACTAAAGATAAGTAAGTAGCGCTAAAAAGGAAGTAGCTAAATGGGTGTTATCGCAAGACTGAAAGACGACATAGCCTCTATTTACCATAGAGATCCAGCAGCAAACGGAACCATTGAAATCTTATTCAATTATCCGGGAATGCAAGCGATTTGGATCCACAGGGTAAGCCATAAACTCTGGGTTAGAAATTGGCGACTTTCGGCGCGATGTTTATCTACCTTCTCTCGATGGTTAACCGGGGTAGAAATACACCCTGGTGCCACCATAGGTGATCGTTTCTTTATCGACCACGGCATGGGCGTAGTGATCGGGGAAACGGCAGAAATCGGCAACGACTGCACCCTTTATCATGGGGTAACCTTAGGTGGTACGACTTGGCAGTCGGGTAAACGTCACCCCACATTGGGCAATAATGTGGTGATAGGTGCTGGAGCCAAGATATTGGGCCCGATCACCATGAACGATGGTGCCCGCGTTGGTTCTAATTCTGTGGTGGTTAAAGATGTGCCTGTCGACACGACAGTGGTGGGTATTCCTGGCCGCGTTGTGGCTACGCCGTCGGCACAATCAAAAGAAACCTCCCAGCGCCGCACTGAAATGGCAAAGAAATATGGCTTCGATGCCTACGCGGTATCGCCTGATAATCCAGATCCCGTCGCCAATGCCATTGGGCAGATGCTTGATCATATGCATCTAATGGACTCTAAAGTTCAAGAAGTCTGCCAGGCTGTGCAAACTTTAGGCGGAAGTGTCTGCACTGAAAAACTACCGGAGCTTGATGTTGAAGATTTTAGTGATGCAGAAACTGCGGCAGCGCAGAAACGTCAGAAGTCTTTAGATGAGTTTGATCCCATTATATAGATTAATGTGCGCCTAAAATCCCAATTAGCATTGAATCTTGCCTAATAAACAGGTTAAATACCCCAGCAAAATGACGGGGTATTTAATTCCTGTCATGATCCTATTAATACCTGACCAAATAGCTAGGCTTAATACTTGACTGAAACGGTCGGGTATGTTGAAATTAGCTTATGCTTTTTTGGGAGACGTAGTAGCCATGAAACTTACATCGAAAGGTCGGTACGCAGTAACTGCAATGTTAGACGTTGCCATGCACTCAACCAATGGTCCAGTACCATTGGCCGATATTTCCGAGCGTCAAGGGATCTCTCTATCTTACCTCGAACAACTCTTCGCAAAACTCAGAAAAAATGGCTTGGTTTCAAGCGTCCGTGGACCTGGTGGTGGATATCGCCTAGGTACAGACGCCTGTGATATTTCCGTTGGAATGGTTGTACGCGCGGTTGATGAGTCCGTTGATGCAACGCGCTGCCAAGGTCAAGGTAATTGCCAGAGTGGAACTCGATGTTTAACCCATTCGCTTTGGGGAGATTTAAGTAATCAAATTTCTGATTTCTTAAATGGCATATCGTTAGCAGGATTGATGCATAAAAGAGATGTGCAGTTTATCTCAGTTAAACAGGATAAATTGCAACAGGAACAAAGAGTAAGTATTTAACTGCCTTTGTTATGAATATAAAAATTATTTTTTGTACGTTGTAAGTGGTCTCAGCTAGAGGCTACAAAGTACGGAGTGTGTGATGAAGCTACCTATCTATTTAGATTATGCTGCGACGACGCCGGTTGACCCTCGTGTCGCAGAGAAAATGATGCAATGCCTGACAATGGATGGCATTTTCGGTAATCCAGCGTCTCGTTCTCACCGTTACGGTTGGCAAGCTGAAGAGGCTGTTGATATCGCTCGTAACCAAGTCGCTGATTTGATTAACGCCGATCCACGTGAAATCGTGTTTACTTCTGGTGCGACAGAGTCTGACAACTTAGCAATTAAAGGTGTTGCTCACTTCTATCATAAGAAGGGTAAGCACATCATCACTAGCAAAACTGAACACAAAGCAGTGTTAGATACTTGCCGCCAGCTTGAGCGTGAAGGTTATGAAGTGACTTACCTTCAGCCAGAGCCAAGTGGTCTTATTCCTGTCGCTATGATTGAAGCCGCCATGCGTGAAGACACTATTTTAGTGAGCATCATGCAGGTGAACAATGAAATCGGTGTGATTCAAGATATCGATGCGATTGGTGAGCTATGTCGTTCACGCAAAATCATCTTCCACGTCGATGCGGCGCAAAGCGCTGGTAAATTACCTATCGATGTGCAAACCACTAAAGTCGATTTGATGTCTATCTCTGGACATAAAATGTACGGGCCTAAGGGTATTGGTGCACTTTATGTTAGCCGTAAACCACGCATCCGCCTAGAAGCTGCTATGCATGGTGGTGGACATGAGCGTGGTATGCGTAGTGGCACGCTTGCGACTCATCAAATTGTGGGTATGGGCGAAGCCGCGGCCATCGCTAAAGCCGATATGGTCGTTGATAACGAGCGTATTGCTCGTCTACGCGATAAGTTATGGAACGGCATCAAACACATCGAAGAAACCTATATTAATGGTGACGTGGAAAAAAGAGCCTGTGGTAGCCTAAACGTCAGCTTTAACTTCGTTGAAGGTGAGTCTTTGATGATGGCATTGAAAGACTTAGCGGTATCATCGGGTTCTGCCTGTACTTCTGCAAGCCTAGAGCCAAGCTATGTGCTACGTGCGCTAGGTCTTAATGACGAGATGGCTCACAGCTCTATTCGATTCTCAATCGGCCGTTTCACGACTGATGAAGAGATCGACCATGCAATAGAAACGATTAAAGAATCTATTGGTAATTTAAGGGAAATGTCTCCGCTTTGGGAAATGTTCAAAGACGGTATCGATCTGGACTCAGTCCAGTGGGCACATCACTAACCTTAGCTTAATTCACGAATAGATAAATTGGAGTAGTATCATGGCTTATAGCGAAAAAGTAATCGATCATTATGAGAATCCACGTAATGTGGGCTCATTCGATAAGAATGACCCATCAGTGGTAACCGGTATGGTTGGTGCACCGGCATGTGGTGACGTAATGAAGCTACAATTGCGCATTGACGATAACGGTATCATCGAAGACGCTAAGTTTAAAACATACGGTTGTGGTAGCGCTATCGCTTCTAGCTCACTGGTAACAGAGTGGGTAAAAGGCAAAACAGTTGCCGAAGCACTGGCGATTAAGAACACCGATATCGCTGAAGAGCTCGCATTACCGCCCGTTAAAATTCACTGTTCTATTTTGGCTGAAGATGCGATCAAAGCCGCTCTAGAAGAGTATAAGACTAAGCAATCTAAGTAATACCTGGAGTAAAGATGGCAATTAGTATCACTCCCGCCGCAGCTGACCGAGTTAGAAGCTTTTTAGCGAGTCGTGGCAAAGGTCTAGGCTTACGCTTAGGGCTTAAGACATCGGGCTGCTCTGGCATGGCTTATGTGCTGGAATTCGTTGATGATCTTAACGATGATGATGAAATTTATGATGTTGATGGCGTTAAAATCATCATCGATGCCAAAAGCTTTATCTATCTTCAAGGGATTGAGTTGGACTTTGTTAAAGAAGGTCTTAACGAAGGTTTCCAATTCAATAACCCTAATGCGAAAGGTGAATGTGGCTGCGGTGAGAGCTTTACCGTCTAAGCCATTAAAAGTAAAACTATGAATTATTTCGAGCTGTTTAGTTTACTTCCTTCCTATGATGTCGACACCGCCTTACTTGCAGAGCGCTACCGCGAACTGCAACGGGCGGTTCATCCCGACAAATTTGCTAACGCGAGTGAGCAAGATAAGCGTCTGTCTGTACAGCGTACTGCACAAATCAATGATGCTTTTCAAACACTGAAGAATCCTATTCAAAGAGCTGAGCACTTGCTTACATTGAAAGGACTTGAGCTGAGTCATGAGTCGACAACATTAAAAGATACCCAGTTTTTAATGCAACAGATGGAATGGCGTGAGTCACTTGAAGAGATCAAGCATAGCGATGATCCCGACTCTGAGATAGCCGAACTCTACGATTCTTTTGAGCAATACGCTAGGCAAATAACGACAGAATTAAAGCCTTTACTGGTGAGCGAGCTTGAGGCAGATCATTTGCAGGCCGCAGAGCAAATTCGTAAACTTAAGTTTATGGCAAAATTACAAGATGAGTTGACCAGAGTGGAAGATGCACTCTTTGATTAGTCAACGGTCTTAATTTTTAATACTGTTGGCTCAAGACATTGAGCCAACATTTTTTTAAGTTGGATATATATGGCACTTTTGCAGATAGCAGAGCCTGGACAGAGCGCTGCTCCCCACCAACATCGTCTCGCTGTCGGGATCGATTTAGGCACCACTAACTCACTTGTTGCTGCGGTACGTAGCGGCGTGGCGAATACTTTACCCGATGAAGATTCACAGCATTCATTGCCTTCTGTTGTCCGTTATACCCAAAGCGGTGTTTTCGTTGGTCGTGAAGCCGAGGCGTTTTCTGCTCAAGATCCACAAAACACCATAGTGTCAGTTAAACGCTTTATGGGTCGTAGTCTAGAAGACATTCAATCAGGCGAGCAATCATTGCCGTATGTTTTCGAAGCGAGTGAAAACGGATTACCGATTTTTGTGACCCCAAATGGCAAAGTAAACCCAGTTCAGATTTCATCTGAGATCTTAAAGCCGCTGGTGGCACGTGCAGAGTCGACCTTGGGCGGCACATTAGAAGGCGTGGTGATAACTGTTCCTGCTTATTTTGATGATGCACAGCGCCAAGGCACGAAAGATGCGGCATCGCTTACGGGCGTTAAAGTGCTCCGTTTGCTGAATGAGCCAACAGCAGCTGCAATCGCTTATGGTTTAGACAGTGGTCAAGAAGGCATTATTGCCGTTTATGACTTAGGTGGCGGAACGTTTGACATCTCTATTTTGCGTTTAAATAAAGGCGTATTTGAGGTGTTAGCGACTGGCGGCGATTCAGCCTTGGGCGGAGACGACTTCGACCATATGCTTCAGGCGCATTTTGCCGAGCAGTGGCAGCAAGGAGCCGTTAGCGCTAGCATGATCAGGAAAATGCAGATCGAAGCTAGACGCGTAAAAGAAGCATTGACAGAGTCAAGTGAAACGCTTGCAACTGTGATTGATGATAATGGTACCGAGCTAACGTTAACGGTTAGCCGAGTGCTGTTTGAAGGTCTGATTAGTAAGCTTGTAAAAAAGACCATTAGCAGCTGCCGCCGTGCTCTTCGTGATGCAGGCGTAAGCAGCGATGAGGTGCTAGAAACCGTGATGGTGGGTGGCTCGACTCGTGTGCCGTTAGTGCGCCAAGAAGTTGAAAACTTCATGGGTAAGGTGCCTTTGACCTCTATCGATCCTGATCGTGTTGTTGCGATTGGCGCAGCTATTCAAGCCGATATCTTGGTAGGTAATAAGCCTGAGTCTGACTTGTTACTGCTAGATGTTATCCCATTGTCACTGGGCATTGAGACCATGGGCGGACTAGTCGAAAAGGTAGTTTCGCGTAATACCACTATTCCTGTTGCCCGCGCACAAGAGTTTACCACCTTTAAAGATGGTCAAACGGCGATGGCATTCCATGTGGTACAAGGTGAGCGTGAACTAGTGGCAGATTGTCGCTCGCTTGCTAGGTTTACCCTACAAGGAATTCCTCCGCTTGCTGCGGGTGCTGCGCATATCCGAGTAACCTTCCAAGTTGACGCTGATGGTTTGTTAAGTGTTACCGCAATGGAAAAGTCGACGGGTGTTCAGTCAAGTATTCAAGTTAAGCCATCATTTGGTTTAAGTGATGCAGAGATTGGTAACATGCTCAAAGATTCGATGGCCAACGCCAAAGAAGATATTACTCGCCGCATGCTGGCTGAAAAGCAAGTAGAGGCGGCTCGTGTGCTTGAGTCATTAAACGCTGCACTGAATAAAGATGCAGATCTGCTATCGGAAGATGAGCAAAGCGTTATTCAAACTAATATGGCTTCGTTAGCACAGATTGCTAGCGAAGATGATGCCGATGCCATCGAAGCGGCTATCGAAGTACTAGATACAGCGACGCAGGACTTTGCTGCTAAGCGTATGGATAATTCAATCCGATTGGCTCTTAAAGGGCAGTCGGTTGACAATATATAGGTAAGGTTATGCCACAAATTGTATTTTTACCCCATGAAGAGTTATGCCCAGATGGAGCCGTTGTTGAAGCAAACGAAGGCGAAACTGTTTTAGACGTTGCACTGCGTAACGGTATTCATATTGAGCATGCATGTGAAAAATCATGTGCTTGTACTACCTGTCACGTCGTGATCCGTGAAGGCTTTGACGAGCTAGAAGAAAGCGATGAGCTAGAAGATGATATGCTCGATAAAGCTTGGGGTTTAGAGCCTGAAAGCCGCCTTTCTTGCCAAGCAAAAGTGCCAGCTTCAGATATCGTCGTTGATATCCCTAAATACACGATTAATATGGTTAGTGAAGGCTAATCACGCTAAGCGTTTATACAAACTCAAGCGTATTTATAAAAGCCAGTAGCCAAGTCTACTGGCTTTTTTGTTTTCAGTTTTCTAGGTGCTCAGTCGTTAGGGCTCGAGCCAAGAGAGATGAGCTAAGTGAAATATAAGCGTCCACGTTCAATCTAGACCTTTTACTTCCTAAGGGCTCATACAGAGCGTCAATCATTGAGGGTAGCTATTGTACGAGCGAGTCGCTATCTATGTTTTATACTTAATTAAGTTTGACTAAAAGGAGAGCCGTTATGAAGCTTAAGTGGATAGATTCGTTAGAGATTGCACTGCAACTCATTGATAAGTACCCCGACGTTGAGCCTGAAAAAATCCGCTTCACCGATCTTAATGAATGGGTATTAGGCCTTGAGTGTTTTGATGACGATCCAAATCATTGCAATGAAAGAATACTTGAGGCGATTCAAGCCAATTGGATTGCTGAAAAGTGAATTTCTGTGGTCAGATAGTGGTTAAAGTGTGACCCTTGCCTTATCTGACTTCTTTGGTGAACATAATTCTGCCTTGGGTTGATCCGTATCAAAAGGCTCTTAGTTGATTAACTTTAACTTAGTGCTTAGTGGCTAGAGTCATTTTAGGTCAGAGTCGAGTTTTGCAGACTCCTAGCGCAATCATAAAACTACAATGTCAAACAAAAGGGAAGTTCCTATGCGTAAATTACTAGCAGCACTATTGTTAACACCCATGACTGTAATGGCACATGAGGGCCACGGCGGTGTTGGTTTATTCCATCATTTTATTGAAATAGTACCTGCAATTGCGTTGTTAGCAGTGATTGCAGCAGGCTTAATTTGGGTAAAAAAACGTAAGTAACGAACTTTGGCTTTATTGGATTCCATTGTCATTTAATTGTTTAGGTAATGCTGTTTTATCTGATTAAACAGGTTGGGTGCGCTTAAAAGTGTGATCGGGTCGAGTATTTCTGGTTGTGGCACCGGACTTGCCTCAACTAGTTTGCGGCTTAAGGGTAGGCAATGGGCCTTTAATTTCGTATAATCCGCGCGAAAATTAAAACCCGTTTATATAAGAAGGAAGCTTTTCATGGCTATCGAACGTACTTTTTCTATCATTAAGCCTGATGCAGTTGCAAAAAACCACATTGGCGCTATCTACAACCGTTTTGAAACGGCTGGCCTGAAAATCATCGCTTCTAAAATGGTTCACCTAAGCCAAGAACAAGCAGAAGGCTTCTATGCTGAGCACAGTGAGCGTCCATTCTTTGGTGCGCTAGTTGCATTTATGACTTCTGGTCCTATCATGGTTCAAACTCTTGAAGGCGAGAACGCAGTTCTAGCTCACCGTGAAATTTTAGGTGCTACAAACCCAGCTGAAGCGGCTGAAGGTACAATTCGTGCAGATTTCGCTGAAAGCATCGACGAGAACGCTGCTCATGGTTCTGATTCAGTTGCATCTGCTGAGCGTGAAATCGCATATTTCTTCAGTACTGAAGAGCTATGCCCACGCACTCGTTAATTCGAGCGTGAATAAAAGGAGCCTAATGGCTCCTTTTTTTTGCCTACTAGATCCCGCGGCAGCTACAGATGATGCCTACTCGTAGAGGCTGCGAGTCAACTTTCCTTTATTATTTATTTTTCTTTGGCTAACTTCTAACACAACCTCTGACTCAATTTCCTAGCCTCACAGGCTAAGAAGAACTAGCATATCGTCTTAAATATAAATCCCCACCTGTTTTAATTTTCGATAAAGTATCTTTTGATTAATTATTAACCTGTCCATGCCAGCTTACAAACGCATTAAGCAATTAGGTTAAGTTAATTTGCTGGTTTGTTATTTTTCGCATTTTAAATGCAGCTCGATTAATTTCCGATTTTGATACAAAATGATTAACTTGTTAATATTTTAATTTACTGTTTTTCTGTTTGTTATTTTGACGCCGTGTTTTGAGTGCTGCTAAAAACCTGAAGTTCAGGCATGTTTACTTATTTATGTAGTGTATCTTAACGGGTCTGGTTTATTTTTAAACAGATGGTGGCGCTATTGTTGTTATCAATTTATTAACAATTGAAATAATCGTTGATACAAGTTTGTGTTAAATGTTATTTACCTTCGGTCATTCGTAACGCCTTATTTTTTAAGTTGTTTCTTGGTTTTGGCATTTGTTTTGATAGTTATTGATGTATCAATTTATATCTTAAGCGTTATTTTTATGTGATAACCATTGACTTAAAAGTTAAATTTAAACAGTATTTATTGCGAAGCGATTAACTTCTACCGATAAATAAAGAATAAATATAACAATTTCGGGTTTTACACATCGAAATACGAGGGGATAAATATGAGCTCAGTAACCTTAACCGCAAAAGCAGTACGTCGTAGTCTTATTGCTGCTGCAGCTACTAGTGTTGCTTTATCAGGATTTGTATTTGCAGAAGAAGCGACTGCAGATAATTCAGCAGAAAATAAAGTAGAACGTATTCAAGTTACTGGATCACGTATTAAGCGTGCAGATATGGAATCAGCAAGTCCAGTAACGGTTATCGATGCTTCAGCAATTATCGCATCCGGTGCGACATCGATTGATGATGTCTTGCAAAATATGACCGTATCTGGTGGTGCGATGACAAATGCTGCCGTTAACAACGGCTCTGGTGGTAATGCGCATGTTAATTTACGTGGTCTAGGTACAAACCGTACTTTGGTGCTGGTTAATGGCCGCCGCATGATTGCATCGGGTACTGGCGCAGCGTCATCGGTTGATTTAAACACTATCCCAGTGTCTATGATCCAACGAGTAGAGGTCCTGAAAGATGGTGCATCTGCAGTATACGGTACTGATGCAATAGCCGGTGTTGTAAACGTGATCTTAAAGCGTGATTTTGAAGGCTTTGAGATGAACGTACAAACGGGTGTCACAGGTCAAGGTGATGCTGATGAATCAAGTGTGGATTTCACCATAGGTAATACCTTCGAAAAAGGTAATGTGGTTATCAATGCACAGTACACTAAGCGTGGCGAAGCAAGCCAAGCTGACCGTAGCTTTTCTGAGTGTCCTATTACTGAAACTTCTGACGGTAGCGAGCTTTATTGTGGCGGTAGCTCATACTCTGAAGGCGGCCATATTTGGGGCGATTCACATCATGATCTTGTTGGCTCTGGAGAAGATGGTGCATATGAGATTGGAGATTCTGGTTACTATGGCCACTATGTTGCGGGTGATGATGGTAAAGCTACGTTTGAATACCATGATGAAAATGTTACAGAAGCGAATTTAAGTGGTCGTGGTGGCGAATACCATGATTTCACAAATGAAGATAAATATAATTATTCAGAGGACAGCTACCTTTCTACGCCAATGGAGCGTTTGAATCTTTCATTCTCTGGTACTTATGAGCTGTCTGATTCAATTTTATTCTTCTCAGAAGCAATGTATTCTAAGCGTTGGTCTGAGCAGCAAATGGCACCGCAACCAATTTGGAATAGTACTGCTTGGGCGTATGATTCAACTTGGATGACAGACGACTTAGTCGGTCTAGTACAAGAAGGCGAAATGTTAGATTACGGTCGCCGCGTGGTAGAGTCTGGCACACGTAATTTTTCACAGGTAGTTGATACAGTGCGCCTTGTTGTAGGTCTTGAGGGAGAGTTCGACAATGGTTGGACTTGGGATGCTTCTTATAACAAGGGTAAGAATGATTCTGTTGATACATTAGCTAACTTACACAATCTTGGTTCTATCAATGATGCGGTATTAGCTAAAGAGTTCGATCCGTTTAGTCAAGAATCTTGGGTTGGTGAGAGTATTGAACCTTTTATTTACACAGAAATTAATAGTGGTGGTAGTGAGTTAGATGTCATAGCCGCGACGCTTTCTGGTGAAATTATGGATTTGCCAGCAGGTACGCTTGGTTTTGCTGCTGGTTACGAATACCGTAAAGAATCGGCACATTACACGCCTGACTCGTTGACTTCACAAGGATTAGCGAATGACCCTCGCCAAGAGGCTACTGCCGGCTCTTTTGATGTGAATGAAGTCTACGCTGAATTAGCGATACCTTTACTTAGCGACCTGCCAATGGCAGAGCAAGTGGATTTAAGTGCAGCTATTCGATACTTTGATTACAGTACATTTGGTTCAGATAGTACTTGGAAACTAGGTTTAACCTGGCGCGTAATTGATGATTTAATGCTTCGTGGCGTAATGTCTACAGCATTCCGCGCTCCTACGGTCAGTGAGCTATACGGTGGTAAGTCCCCTTCATTCGACCAAATTAAGCATGCAGCAACTGAGCAGACACAGGCTGAAGTTACCGTTGGTGGTAACCCTGACTTAACACCAGAAGAAGCAGATATCACAACCCTAGGTTTGGTATATTCACCAAGCTTTGTTGAAGGCCTGTCTTTGACACTTGATTACTATAATATTGAAATTACTAATACTATTACCGCAGTTGATTCTAACTACATTGCCAACCAGTGTATGGATGCAACGGGTAACAAAATTAATAACGATACAGCACTTTGTCAGTCAGCTAATATCGCTATTGACGGCACCGGCAGGATCTCGTTTGACAATGGTTTACAGAACCTAGGTCAAACCAATACAGCGGGCTACGATATTAATGTGGCCTATACCTTCGAAGGTCTAGGTCTAGATTGGAAAGCGGGCTTAGATACGTCAATTATCGATAAATATGAAGAATTTGACCAAGATGGTGTTGCTGTTGATTACCTTGGCTTTATTACTAGTGGTTCAGGCTCGTATGCAAAGTTTAAGTCTAACTTGAACCTTACTGCGACGGGTGATGATTGGAGCGCAACATACGAAGCGCGTTATATTGACGGAATGGATTCATTCTCATGTAACGATGATCCAAGTGAGTGTTATGCGCCAAGTGTAGACAGTGTGGTGTACCATGATCTTTCGGCAAATTATGATTTGACCAGCACAGTTCGTCTGTCGGGCGGTGTTAATAACATTTTTGACGAAGAGCCTCCTTACTACTCTGGTAATAATGACTCAAACACCGATCCGTACACTTATGATGTGCTAGGTCGCTTCTTCTTCGTAAGAGCAAGTGTGAAGTTTTAAGCTTTTGATTGATTTAGTTAGATAATAAAAAACCTCCGCAAGTCGGAGGTTTTTTTATGGGTTACTCTTTGATACTGATAGCCAGATATTAATCCCGCTTGCGTTAGTGGTTAAGTCTTAGCTCTTGCCTATGTTGACGACTAAACTCTCCACAACAACCTATACAGCGCTGCTCTAATGGGTCTTTCTCTAGCTGCTGAGGCTCAATTTGGCCCTCACAATCGCTACACACACCGTACAAACCTATCTCAAGCTGACAACGCGTTGCATCAAGACTCATCAATTTGAAGAATAATGGATGCTCGCATAAGTGAACGTCAGTCATGATTTGAATGAGTTCACAAAGAGAATAATTATGCTGCTCCATTAGCTTGGCTTGCATTTCGGGGAGTGCACCAATCTTCGCTCTTAGTTCCGACTCGATCTCGGATAAGGTTTGTTTGATATGGTTTGTACTCACTAGGTTGCCTACAATTATTAACTCTACGGCTTTTTAGTCTAAACATGCGGGCGTGATGCGTTATGACTAAGATCAATTCAGTGCTATATTTTGCGGATTTAGCTCAATTAAATACTAATTAATTCGCCAAATTGTCCTGTGCGCGTTTTAATACACCAATGATCTCATCTGCTGTTTTAAATACCCTAAGCTCTCTAAAGAGGGTATCAGCCTCTGGATATTGCCGATTCAGATAGCCAAACCATTGCTTAATTCGAGCGGGATAATAGGTACTCTTTCTACCTTCTAACTCTCTATTCGTGTACTCAAGCATGAGATCAAGAGATTGCTGCCAAGTATAAGCAGTATCGCCTTTAATGTTCGCAGCCAAGTTCGGTAGCGATATTGCTCCGCGTCCCACCATCACACTGTCACAGCCAGTAATACTCATACAGCGCTCGGCATCATCACGGTTCCAGATCTCGCCGTTAGCAATAACTGGGATCGGTAACTTAGCATTAATGTCGGTGATATATTCCCAGTAGGCAGGTGGCTTATAGCCATCAACTTTACTGCGAGCGTGTACAGCTAATTCACTGGCGCCAGCCTCATAAATAGCGAGAGCATTTTCCATATAGAGTGACTTATCATTAAAGCCTAAGCGTATTTTGGCGGTAACGGGCTGGTCGCTAGGAACTGCATCACGCATCGCTTTCACAACATTGTAGAGTTGCTCCGGATATTGCAACATCACGGCGCCACCATTGCTGCGATTGACCATTTTAGCAGGGCAGCCAAAGTTCACATCGACACCTTTTGATCCCAGTTCAATAGCCCTTGCTGCGTTTTCTGCCATCCAATCGGGATTTTGTCCCAGTAGCTGCACTCGCACAGGTGTACCGGATAGTGTTTGACCACCAGTTTGCAACTCTGGGCAAAGACGATAAAAGACCTTTTCAGGTAGCAGTTGGTCTACGACACGGACGAACTCCGTAACCATAAGATCATAAGGATTGATTGCAGAGAGGATCTCTCGCATTAAATCATCTACAACGCCTTCCATCGGCGCCAAAATTATTCGCACAGAACTGTCCAAAATATCGGTATTTTTAAGGCGCTGCATTCTACCTCATCCTAAACCCTCGGCCAAATAGACTTGATACTTTTATCGATTCGCCTAGGGAATGCTTTCTCAAAAGGTTAATGCTTTGTTTGTAGAAGATAGGGATTGTGTCGATCTGTTTCTAGGTGAAAACAGCAAAAAGTTGGCTTTAAATATATAGATATCACTCCATGGCTGATATCACCTTTAGTTGACCTATCAGGTTTTGCGCGTCATAAGCGTGATGTATGTAAAATTATTGAAATTTAATTCCTGCTTGGCGGGTCTAGTAAAGCAAGCCGGCAAAATGCCTTGTTGGTAACCGATAGAATATTGATTAAGTAAGAGGGAAGAGATTATGAAATTAGTTAATAAAACTGCAATCACTGTAGCTGTAGGTGCTGTTGTAATGGGAAGTGCTTTAGCGACCAGTGTTCAAGCAAGCCCATTTGGCTATAGTGAAATGCAAGCCGGTTACCAGATCGTAGAAGGTGAAGGTAAGTGCGGTGAGGGCAAGTGTGGTGCCGACAAGAAGAAAGCCAAAGAAGGTAAGTGCGGCGAGGGTAAATGTGGCGAAGACAAGATGAAAGCCAAAGAAGGTAAGTGCGGTGAGGGTAAATGTGGCGCCGACAAGATGAAAGCCAAAGAAGGCAAATGCGGTGAGGGTAAATGTGGCGCCGACAAGATGAAAGCCAAAGAAGGCAAATGCGGCGAGGGTAAATGTGGCGCCGATAAAATGAAAGCCAAAGAAGGCAAGTGTGGCGCAGATAAGAAAGCTAAAGAAGGTAAGTGCGGTGGTTCGAAGTAATTAACTGTCGGCTTAATACCAATGGGTATTAAGTAGATCTGGACCAGCAATTGCTGGTCCTGTTTGTTGATTAACCTCTAAATGAATAGGCGTACAGTATGACCAGTACTAATAAGGGACAAGTCGGCTTAGGCCTTAGGCGAGAAATGTTAGATGAGTTTTGCCAAGGTGTACCGAGTGAAATCAATTTTTTCGAAGTCGCCCCAGAAAACTGGATGACTCTAGGAGGCAAGTTTGGCCGTCAGTTTAGAGAGCTTACGGAAAAGCATGAGTTCTACTGTCATGGTTTGTCTTTATCAATTGGTAGCCCCGCGCCACTTGATATTCAGTTTGTTAAAAACGTCAAAGACTTTTTAGAGTTGCATCAGATGGCAACTTATTCAGAGCATTTAAGTTATTGTTCTGGGGCAGGGCATATGTATGACCTTATGCCGATCCCATTTACCGAAGAAGCGGTGAAGTATGTTGCTAAACGAGTTAAGCAAGTTGAAGACATTATTGAGCGTCCCTTAGTGCTTGAGAATGTGTCATTTTACGCCGCACCTAGCGCTGAAATGTCTGAAGCTGAATTTGTTACAGCCGTCATGCAGGAAGCTGATTGCAAGATGCTGCTCGACGTTAACAATATCTATGTGAACTCAATTAACCATCAATATGACGCAGTTGAATTTTTAAAGGCTATGCCCACCGATAGAATTGCCTACTTGCATATCGCGGGGCATTTAAAGGAAGCCAAAGATCTTATCATTGATACTCATGGTGCCGATATTGTAGACCCCGTATGGAAGTTGCTCGATGCCTGTCATGAGTTTCATGGTGTTTTTCCGACGCTATTGGAACGTGATTTTAATATTCCCGAAACCAGTGAACTACTGCTAGAGATTAATCAAATTCATGATTATCAAAATCGGTATATTGCTAGCGTAAAAAGGAGCGCTTAATGAGCTTTGTCGACGTACAGCAAGACTTTATGGATTACATTAAAGATCCCTCACGGCCGCTTCCAGATGGTATTGAAGCGCGGCGGATGAAAATATATCGAGAGCTATTCTTTAATAATGTCGATGGTTTTGTGTCAAATGCGTTTCCTGTGCTAAAAAGTCTGTACAAAGAAGAGGACTGGTTAGAAATAGTGCAAAGCTTCTTTGCCACTCATGACTGCCACACACCTATTTTTGTCGGGATCTCTCAGGAGTTTCTATTATTTCTCCAAACCGAATATCAAGTCACCGAGATAGATCCACCGTTTATGTTGGAGTTGGCCCATTATGAGTGGTTAGAGCTGGTGGTGGCCGTCGCCCAAGATAATGCAAGCCAACGGCTTATAACCTCTGAGGATACAGAAATTGAAACTATTAAGTTGTGCGTATCAGCGACGTCCAAAGTAGCCCAGTATGCCTATGATGTTCAGCACATTAGTCCGGACTATCGTCCTGAAGAACCGAGTGAATTACCGCAGTATTTTTGTATTTATCGCGACTTAAATGAAGAGGTCCGATTTTTACTGTTAAATCCATTAACCGCACAGATGCTCGCTTATCTGTCACAGCATGAGAGCCTTGGTTACACGGAGTTACTAGATTGGTTAGTGCATACTTATACGCATATCCAAGCTGATGCTTTAAAGGCCGGATGTTTACAGCTACTCGAGGATTTGGGTCACAAAGGTATTATTAAACGATTTATTGGAAAATAAACGCACTGTTAGTGTGATTGATATCTATAATTATTGTAAAAGTTGATCTAAATTGATGTTGTCAGTCGCAATAATAAGTAGAGGAAGTTATGAGTCAGCCGTTTAAAGACCCATTTAATATTGGTTATTTTATTGTTTTTATTCTTTTACTGTTGATCCCAACATTACCTGCAACTCTGTCTTGGTTAATGGTCTTGGGTTTACTTTAATCTGTCTTTAAGCCAAACTCGGTTATACTGGCCACTCAATATAGAGTGGCTTTTCTGTTTCTGGATTTAATTTATGGCGTTAAAACGTAGCTTTTTCCTGATTATTGGTCTTTGCAGCTTAGCTTTAGGGCTCTTAGGTATTCTGCTGCCGATATTACCTACCGTTCCCTTCATATTGTTAGCGGCGTATTGCTTTGCCCGTTCAAGTGAACGCATGCATCAATGGCTGATGACTCACCCTTGGTTTGCCGATGCACTTAAAAATTGGCAGGTTCAGGGAGCCATTCGTAAAAGCCTTAAGAAGAAAGCCTATATTGTGAGTAGCTTGAGTTTTTTAACCAGTATTGTGATAGTGCCTCTGCTCTGGGTTAAGATTATGTTGGCTTGTCTTGGAACGGGTTTAATTGTTTATCTTAGAAGTATCCCAGAAATCGAGGGCTGATAACTCACTGTGTTGTTCCATCATGTTGAAATTTAAGGTGTATTTTTACTTTTTTATAACGACCTCCTTCTTTCGGAACAATCAGAAAATAAAATACCCTAGGCTAAGACTACACTTCTGCTCTTAGTAGGTTGCAACTCGCTATAAAGCGGCTTAAGCTTGATGCCGATTTTTACACTTCGATGACATCTATACTGGCATAATCAAATTTTTGGCTGGTGATGTCAGCAAACTAAAGTAGATTAAGTAAAGAATTATGGTAATGAATACTGACAGCTTGGCACTAATAAAGAACAGCATTAAAACCATCCCTAACTATCCTAAAGAGGGGATCTTGTTTAGAGATGTGACTAGCTTATTAGAAGATCCACAAGCCTATAAACTCACCATTGGCCTTTTAGTGGAGCACTATAAAGATCAAGGCTTTACTAAAGTTGTCGGTACTGAAGCGCGCGGCTTTTTGTTTGGTGCGCCTTTAGCTCTAGAATTAGGTATTGGCTTCGTGCCAGTTCGTAAGCCTGGTAAGCTACCAAGAGAAACGATTTCTGAGAGCTATGAGCTTGAATATGGTCATGACGTGCTAGAGATCCATGTTGATGCGATCAACGCCGAAGATAAGGTATTGGTTATCGATGACTTACTTGCAACTGGCGGCACTATCGAAGCGACAGTTAAACTTATTCGTCAGTTAGGCGGAAGTGTAAACGATGCCGCTTTCGTTATCTCATTGCCAGACCTTGGTGGTGAGCAGCGTCTTGAGAAGATGGATCTTAAGTTAGTGAGCCTTTGCGAATTCGAAGGCGAATAAGCCATTAAGCAGCTGTCACTAGCAGCTGTGATAGAGAGTCGCACAAACTGTCGATTCTTTATCTTAAAAGGTGATTTAATCACCGCTAAATCGCTCCTCTGACGCTTGAGATAGCATGTAAAAGCGTTGCATGCTATTGTTCGATGATGTCGAGGAGCGTGCTCCCGAAACCGTATTCATGACACGTTGGGGAGTTCCATGTCATATCAGGTGTTGGCCAGAAAATGGCGCCCTGCCACATTTGAGCAAATGGTTGGTCAGTCGCATGTTTTACATGCCTTAACCAATGCGCTCACTCAGCAAAGATTACATCATGCCTATCTGTTTTCCGGTACACGCGGTGTCGGTAAAACCAGTCTCGCACGTCTTTTTGCTAAAGGCTTAAACTGTGAGCAAGGCGTAACCGCTACGCCATGTGGAAAATGTTCTGCGTGCGTTGAAATTGCCGAGGGGCGATTTGTTGATCTGATTGAGGTCGATGCAGCATCAAGAACTAAAGTCGATGATACTCGCGAACTGCTCGATAATGTGCAATACAGACCGAGTCGTGGCCGCTATAAAGTGTATCTTATCGATGAAGTACACATGCTATCGCGAAGCAGCTTTAATGCGCTACTCAAAACACTTGAAGAACCCCCTGAGCATGTAAAGTTCCTATTGGCGACAACGGATCCACAGCGCTTACCTGTGACTGTACTTTCACGTTGTTTGCAATTTAACTTAAAGAGTTTGACTCAAGATGAAATTGCCACGCAAATAAGTCATATATTGAGTCAAGAGCAGTTAAGTTTTGAGGACGCAGCATTAACTCTGCTAGCCAAAGCGGCTAATGGCAGTATGCGTGATGCATTAAGTCTGACTGATCAAGCGATTGCATTTGGCGCAGGCCAAGTAAAACTTGAACAAGTACAAACTATGCTTGGCAGCATCGATGAAAAGCATGTTCTAGCGCTGCTAGAAGCACTAGCCAAAGCCGATATCATGGATTTGATGCAAGTGACAGCCAAAGTGTTGTCATTTGGCGCTGATCCAGAAGAGGTGCTGCGTAGCTTACTAGAGCTCTTACACCAGATTACATTGACGCAATTTGCCCCCGCTGCGGCGCAAATGTCTTTGTATAGCGAGCAAATTAGTGCATTTGCCCAACAATTGTCAGCCGAGCAAGTCCAGCTTTACTATCAGTTATTATTAACGGGTCGCAAAGACCTGCCTCATGCGCCAGATCCAAAGTCTGGACTCGAGATGGCACTACTGCGTGCGGTAACTTTCGTACCTGAAAAGCCAGTGACACGTTGGGCCGTAGAGACTAAGTCTGATATCGCATTACCCGATATAAGTACATCGTCTCAGCAAGTGATAAATCAGGCTGAATCTGCGGCTACCACTAAGCAAGATGCAACGCAGCATGCACAAGAGCCCGTAAATAGCGCAGCGGGTAGTGAAGCTGCTCCGACTAAATTGGCTGATACTCCAGAAGCTGATGCAGCGGCTGTTCAAGTTAACAATGAGCAGCAAGTATCTGCTGACGAGAGTACACAAGCGCCAACGGCGACAGATGTTGAGCCTGAAGTGCTAAGCGAGCAACTTGATAGCCTAAACAGTGAAATGGCTGTGATCATGAGCCAGGCTCAAGGTCAAGGGTTTAAAGATGGAACAGAGCAAGCACAGCCAAGTGCCCAAGAGAATGTTTCACATACTGATTATCATCAAGGTCAAGTGGCTCAAACTGTAACGGTTGATGATACTATTCAAGATGGCTCTGTTCAAAATCACTCTGTACAGGGCTATGCAGATGCAGGCCAAGGTGACGATGATCTCGCATCTTATGCTGATTATGCAGGCGCCTATGGTAGCAATGAGGATAGCGAAAATACTGACTACGGTTTTGGGCATGCCTCATCAAGTTATCAACCTGAACGTACAAGCCAAAATGTACATCAGTCAGAAAATAATACCAGTGAAACGCAGCAAGCAAGTCAAACACCTCAACCTGCAGAATCAAGCACTGGAACCGCTGACCGAGCAGCCAGTGATGATATCTTGGATGCGGTCTTAGCAGCCAGAGCGACATTGCTTGAGGGACTAGGAGAGGATGATCCTAAGGAGGAATCCTCAAAAAAGTCTTTAGAGGGTCGTAAACCTTTTACGCCTCCGGCACGAAAGGAGCCTGTTGCGCAAAGCAATAGCCCTACGGTAAGTGATACTAACAGCAGTAAAGAGACGCCTATAAATGAAAATACTGCTCCGAAATTAGGACCCGCAGCAGATCTAATCGATAGGCCGCCATGGGAAGAGCCTCATGAGCAAGACCCCTGTGCGCGTTTTGATGATGCCTCAACGCCAGTAAAAGCAGATGAGGGCGACGCCAAAGTAACGAGTGCCCAGGCAATGAGTCCTCAGGTCGACAATCATGCTTCTGATGATGCTCAAGGAACTGCAGATAGCAATCAGGGGCAAGTCACAGCTGATTCATCTCCTGTTCAGGATGCTGAGCTAAACTTACCTTTATTACCCAGTGGTGAGTTAACGGGTAATGATGTCGATCTGAAATGGTATCGGTTTATGTCTGAGTTAGAAGTTGGTGGGCGTGTGCGGCAGTTAGCGGTTAACTCTGTCTGTCACCAGTTCGAGCAGCCGCTATCGTTATTGCTTAAGCCTGATCAGAAGCATTTAGCCGCCGATATTGCGATTAAACAGCTTGAAGAGGCAATGACCAATGCCTTAGGTGAACCATGCAGTGTTAGTGTGGCAGTGGGAGTCGACAATGATCGAGAAACGCCACTAGAGGTCAGGCGACGTTTTCATAAAGAGATTTTAGTTCAGGCGCATCATGATCTGATGACTGACGATAATATTCGTTGGTTAACCCAGAATATGGGAGCGCAGATGACGGCAGACTCGTTAACCTATGCCCCTGAATTGCTGGTACAGAAAGGAAATCAGATTGAGTTGATCGATATTGCGAACTTTAAGCGGTTAACTGAGTCATAATTTTTACAATTGAATTTCAGCTTTCATTGCTAATCACTGTTTTTTTAGTAAGATTAGCCCACTTTATTTGTTGTGATAAATAATAGAAGAGAATTAGAGTATGTTTGGAAAAGGCGGTATGGGCAACTTGATGAAGCAAGCCCAGCAGATGCAAGACAAAATGGCTAAAGTGCAAGAAGAGATCGCACGTATGGAAGTCACTGGCGAAGCCGGTGCCGGCCTAGTTAAAGTGACCATGACGGGTTCTCACAGCGTACGTAAAGTCGATATCGATGCAAGTCTGCTTGAAGATGATAAAGAGATGCTAGAAGATCTTATCGCAGCAGCGTGTAATGATGCGGCGCGCCGTGTAGAAGAGAATCAAAAAGAGAAAATGGCCGAAGTGACTGGCGGTATGCAACTACCACCAGGCATGAAGATGCCGTTCTAAGTTTAAATTGCTATTTTAACGGTGTATTTTGCTGTTAAATTGGAGTGGCCCAAATAGGGGCCAAATCCAGCGATTAAAAACAAAAAAAGCTCAAGCAATTTGCTTGAGCTTTTTTGTTTGTATGTTTTGTTAGTCGTTCAGCAGAGTTGACTCGGACAGTTACGAAGCTAACTTATTAATATATGGCTACGAAGGCCTATAATGTGGATTGGTTATCTGTTTGAGTTTCAGCGGGGTTATTGCCTTAACCAACCATCTGGAATATTGAGTGACCTTATCACTTTTGCTGGGGTGCCTGCTGCTAAGCAATTTGGTGGAATTTCTCCAACAACTATCGAACCGGCGGCAATGACAGAATTATTGCCAATAGAAGAACCTGCAAGGATCATTGAATTCGCACCAACCCACACATTATTTCCAATAATAATGGGGGCATTTTTCATCTCTCGCTCAGGAGATAACTGATGGAAGTCGGTATCAAAAATGTAAGTCATATCACCTACCTTAGTGTGATGACCGATTTTGATCGACTGTGTAGCACAAATATTGACTCCGTCATTAAAAAATGAACCTTCACCTATCTCTAATATTGCACCAGTTTGAACCGTAATACTTTGACGTAGGCGAAAAGAGCGAAATGAGCATTGATTACCAATACGCATAATACCTTTGTTATGTATTTCCGGCCATGCTCCACTGAATATCGGGATGCTATCAATCATAACCTTCTTTCTTTTACAAAAGAATTTGATAGAAAGATTTTTCAACTTTCGTCGCAGACTAACTTTTTTACACATACTCATTTCCGAATATTTATACTAGATGACTAACTAAGACTGGTGGTGACAGTGGAGTGATGATTAACTCTCTATGGGACTCTTTGGAATCCCCCTGAGTGCTCGGCTTAAGCATGAGCTTTAATTGGGATGGAGTCCCTAGGCTGGCTACAATCAAACGCGTGTGTTTTTACATTAGCTCTTTTTGATTGGCAAGTGTTTCTCTGTGAAGTTTTGTTCATGAGTGGGCTGGAGTAACCTTTTTTCGGCTGAAAAAGGTTACTTTATTCAATTATGAGTAAGATAAAACGCTCAGGCAGTTGGTTGCAACTGCGGTGTGTGGCTGAATATTATATTTAAGTATTGGTGTGTGAGTTTGTTGGCATAGATGGCCTAAAAATAGGCTTTTATCGATAGTTTATTTGATGAGAGACTTACGCTTCTTGCGAGCTAAATTACTCTGTGTCAAACTCCGGTCAATTTCTTCCCTCAAAAATACGCCACTTTTGGTACATTTTGCTTGTCGATTTGGATAGATAGTGTGAAGCAAAAATTCAAGGGGCTAGGATTCTCTTTAGTCATATTCATCGTCATTGTTATCTTCAATTCCCTATTTGGCGCGCCGCCAATTGCCCTGAGTGGCATCGAAAAATATAGCGATAAAGTCACAATTGATGAGGCGCGAGAGCTCGGCTTTATCTTGTTTAAGAGTAAGCGTTACTCCGAGGCGAGAGCATTTTTCAAGCCTGCAGCGCAACAAGGCGATGTGGGGAGTCAACTGTCACTGGCTACTCTCTATTTTTACGATCTTACAGAGAATAATAACTACCAGCAGGCTTATTATAGGTTTAGTAAAAATAGCGATAATGCCTTCGCTCAATACTATTTAAGCTTGCTGTACCACTTCGGATATTACGTGCCTCAAAGCCAATTAAAATCTCTATTTTGGCTAGAAAAATCCGCAGCGCAGTCTTTCCCTGCTGCCCAGCATAATTTGGCTGTTTATTATTTTAACCTAGGAGATTATAGCCAAGCTTATCTGTGGGGACGTTATGCTAGAGATAATGATTTTTCTCAGGCTCGAAGCTTAGTTAAACAAGCGGCAGGGCATTTAACGCCACAAGAAAAAGCCATTGCTGACAAGACGTATAGAAACAGCAAAGCTGAACATCACTGGGATGGCAAGAACAATAGTCAGATTGGCGCACTGTTAGAGCAGGTATTTTAACCATGAAGATAAGTTTGCTGTCATTGGAGTTAGCGTCTGGTCAAACTCAAGAGTTTGGGGTAGTGACTAGCCGCACGACCTTAAAGCATCGGCTCAAGGAGATGCTTGATAGCGTCATATTTGAAGAACCTAGCGTTGATGGGAGTGGCGGTCTCACCATGCCGATGCTAATCGTACAGGCAAAGGTGAGGCAGTGTGAGATCACTTTCACTTATGATCTGCTCAGTAAAGAAGAGGGGCTATTAGCGCTGTTCTATACCGGTGCTAAAGGAGGAATCGAGCGTCAAAAGGAGTTTGGTTTTGTCAGCATTAGCGAACTTGATGAGCACCTGCAGCGACTCTTGAGTGAGAGTGAGGACAAATTTATTGAACACTATTTTCCTAAAAAAACGCGCTTTAATCAGGCGGTCAAATATTTAGGCGTTGCCTATATCACCGCTGCTTGTCTAGGCCTGTTATCCTTTATTTTTTTCAGCGAGTTAATCTGGCGTGACGAGTTTTTCCCGTTAGCGTATATCGCTGGCGGCGTAGTCTATACCGTCACACTGCCGATATTGTTGCTCAAGGCTTTGTCGCAGGAGGGGAGAGAGCGTGCAGAGCAAGTGGGTCAGAGTATGACTAAACAAGTATTTGCCATACTTGTCGGTAATATAATACTGAGCTTTTCACTCGTTGCTGGTGGCTGTAATTTATGGCACGTTATCAGCGCCAAGGCCACAGAACTAGACATTACTTTTTCCGATAAGAACCAAGATTATTGGGGAAAAAACTGTAAGGGTGGCGTCAACTTTGAACACTTTTCAGGAACTGTGTGTTTGGAAGATAGAGCCTACTGGAAGATTGTCCGTCCCGGCATGCGTGCCATCGCACAGGGGGAGGCATCGATTATTGCATTTGATGTTAAAGCCATCGAACTGAAATGATGAGGTTTCAATTGCCTGTCGGTAAATTAATTGCCTGTAACCTGCGAGTCTAAGGAGTAACCATCTTTTCCATAGACGGTCGCGATTTGTTATTGATATTTATGGGATCGCCAATCGAAACATTAGTGGATGTGAGATTTAAGAGAACTCATAGAATCGGCTGTAGATAGGATGTTTAATCATCATCGCCTTGCTGATCTAAGCTTCGCTACTCAATCGGTGTTGTTGGGGAGATTGGGAGTAAAACTTTAAAGTTTTATGCTAGTATCTCCATCTAATTTGATGATGAGCTGTGTCTGTGAGTTATTTCCCCAGTCGTAAACCTCATCGACCATTATCTTAGGCATAGAGATGCCTTTCTAAGCGGAATGTTAAATGAAATTTAGTCCACTCGTTGATGAGTTGATCCAGTCACTTCGTTGTTTACCTGGTGTTGGCCCTAAGTCTGCACAAAGAATGGCATTTCAGCTTCTAGAGCGTGATCGTAAGGCGGGAGCTAAGCTTGCTGACTCATTGGCTAAAGCCATGTCAGATGTTGGCCATTGTCAGTCATGCCGTACTTTTACCGAAGAAACTTACTGCCCCATTTGCGTGAGTACGAAGCGTGGTCATTCGGATATTATTTGTGTGGTAGAAACGCCGGCCGATGTATTGGCGATTGAAGCAGGTGGCCACTTTTCTGGGCGTTACTTTGTCTTATTAGGACATCTGTCACCGCTTGATGGCGTCGGACCTGAAGAGCTTGGGCTTGCGCTACTTGAACAGCACCTAGCATCTGGTGATGTGAGCGAGCTTATTTTAGCTACTAATCCAACGGTTGAAGGCGATGCCACTGCGCACTATATCGCCGATATGGCAAAGCGTCATGAATTGATGGTGAGTCGGATTGCACATGGGGTGCCTGTTGGCGGCGAGCTTGAATATGTCGATAGCACCACCTTAGCCTTGTCCTTTAATGGGCGCCTACCTATCTAGTTTGTTTCTTGCAAAACAATTCGCCGCATAATCTATGTTCATAAATTAAAATCCAGTCAGTGACTTGTTGCCGACTGGTTTTTTTTTGCGCAATTGAAGACAATGCCAGATTTATCCCTTGAAAAGTCATTTTATAGCCCCATCTTATTTGTAAGCTTTATTTAAACTGATTTTTAAAGGGAACATTTCATGTCACAACAAGAGACGCACGGCTTTCAAACTGAAGTCAAACAGCTACTACATTTAATGATCCACTCTTTGTACTCAAACAAAGAGATCTTTTTGCGTGAGTTAGTATCTAACGCAGCCGATGCAGCCGATAAGCTACGCTATGAAGCCCTAACGAATGATGCTCTTTATGAGGGTGACGGTGAGTTACGTGTTCGCATTAGTGCCGATAAAGAGAAAGGTACCGTAACAATTGAAGACAACGGTATCGGTATGACTCGCGATGGTGTGATTGAGCACCTAGGTACAATCGCAAAGTCTGGTACTGCTGAATTTTTTAAGAACATGTCTGGTGACGAGTCAAAAGACTCACAGTTAATTGGTCAGTTCGGTGTCGGTTTCTACTCTTCATTTATTGTTGCAGACCGAGTGACAGTGCGTACCCGCGCTGCCGGCCATAGCGCTGATGAAGCGGTACTGTGGGAGTCTGCCGGTGAAGGTGACTTCACGGTTGAAACCATCACTAAGCAGAGCCGTGGTACTGAAATTACTCTACATCTTCGCGATGACGAAAAAGAGTTTGCAGACGACTATCGTCTACGCTCAATTATTACTAAGTACTCAGATCATATCTCTGTTCCAGTAGAGATGTATGAAGAAGGCACGCCTGCGGTTGAAGCGACAGAAGAGGGCGGTGAAGCGATTCCTGCTACTGAAGGTCACTGGAAGCTAATGAACAAGGCGACAGCACTTTGGACTCGCAACAAGAGTGATGTGTCTGACGAAGAGTATCAAGAATTTTATAAGTATATCTCTCATGACTTTACCGACCCACTATTGTGGAGCCACAACCGCGTGGAAGGTAAGCAAGAGTACACCAGCTTACTGTATATCCCAGCGAAAGCGCCTTGGGATATGTGGAACCGCGACCGTAAGCACGGTCTAAAGTTATTCGTTCAGCGTGTATTCGTTATGGATGATGCAGAGCAGTTTATGCCGAGTTACCTGCGTTTTGTACAAGGTTTGATTGACTCGAACGATCTGCCACTAAACGTATCACGTGAAATCTTGCAAGATAACAAGGTAACCACAGCGCTTCGTACCGCAGTGACTAAGCGTGTACTTGGCATGCTAGAAAAGCTTGCTAAGAATGACGCTGAAAAGTATCAGTCTTTCTGGACCGAGTTTGGCCAAGTACTAAAAGAAGGTCCCGCTGAGGATTTTGCTAATAAAGAGCGTGTAGCGGGTCTGCTGCGTTTCGCATCGACTCACACAGGCGAAGCAACAGCCAATGTATCGTTGGCTGATTATGTTGAACGCATGAAAGAAGGTCAGTCTAAGATCTATTTCATTGTCGCTGATAGCTATGAAGCTGCCGCAAATAGCCCGCATCTTGAATTGCTACGTAAGAAGGGCATTGAAGTCTTATTAATGTCAGAGCGTATCGATGAGTGGTTGATTAATCACTTAACTGAATTTGACGGTAAAAAGTTACACTCAGTGACACGTGGCGACCTTGAGCTAGGTGAGCTAGAAGATGCTAGCGAAAAAGAGGCGCAAGAGAAGCTAGAAACTGAATCTGAAGGCCTAGTTAAGCGCGTTAAAGACAGCCTAGGCGATAAAGTGTCAGCGGTTAAAGTGACGACACGTCTAACCGATACCCCTGCATGTGTGGTTGCTGGTGAGGGCGAGATGTCAACCCAGATGATTAAGTTGATGCAAGCTGCTGGACAAGACGTGCCTGAATCTAAGCCTACATTTGAGCTAAACCCTGAGCATCCGCTAGTTGCGCGTTTAAATGACGAGCAGGACGAGCAGCGATTTGCTCAGTGGTCAGAGCTACTATTGCAGCAGGCATTGTTGTCAGAAAAAGGCAGCCTTGCAGATCCATCGGCATTTATTAAGCTAATGAACCAAATGCTATTAGCTAGCGTTAAGTAATTAGCAGCTATGATTAAAGGGGCAGTTACACTGCCTCTTTTTTATGGTCCAGATAAGTTCAGGCGAAAGCGAAAGGAAAGTTATGGAATCGATTCTAGAACTGACTAAAGAAAATATTCAGCAAGTGGTTGATGCCTCGATGGAGCAGGTCGTTGTGATGGCTTTTTGGGCAAGTCAAAGCCCTGAGAGTTTAGCATTGATGCAAACCCTTGAGAGTATTACACAGCAACAAGCGGGTCGTTTTGTTCTGGCTAAAGTTAACTGTGAAACTGAAATGGAGATCGCTAACTATTTCCAGATCCAAAGTTTGCCAACAACCTTAGTGTTGCATGAAGGCAAACCGGTAGATGGTTTTGCTGGTGTACAAGAAGCGCCGCAGATCCTAGAGATGCTAGATAAGCATTTGCCTGCTCAGTGGCAATTAAAACTCAATCAAGCACGAGTATTTCTAGCCGAGCAAAATGCCATTGGCGCTTTGCCTTTGTTAAAAGAGGCTTATAGCGATAAACCACTTGCGGAAATCGCCTTAGCATTAGCCGATGTTTATCTGTCATTGGGCGTGCTTGAAGATGCCAAAGGACTGCTCGACTCAGTCGGTCTTGCGGATCAAGACAGTTATTATCAAAGCCTCAAAGCAAAGCTTGCCTTAGCACTCGATGCCGCCGATACGCCTGAGATTAGAAAGTTGCAGCAAGATGTAGACAATGCCCCTGATAACTTAGCCCTAGTGTTAGAGTTAGCCAAAGCGCTGCATCAAGCTGGGCGTAACGATGAAGCCTTAGACCTGTTATTTACGCCATTGCAAAAAGATGTATCGGCATTGGACGGTAAGGTGAAGGGGTTATTTTTAGAGATCCTAACGGCTTTAGGTCAAGGTAACAGTTTGGCAAATCAGTATCGGCGCAAGCTTTACACCTTACTTTATTAATTCGTGTCAAAGTTTTTTTCAGCTGACTGATGCTAAAGTCGAATGAAAATAACTTCAAAATAGCGGCCATTTATGCGAAGATCGCCGCACTAAATATAATAATACCCATCGACTAGACAGCTTTTTGCTTATTCTAGGCGGATGTCGGTATCACAGTGCGAAATTAAGAGGAAGATTCAGATGCGCATTATGCTATTAGGTGCCCCAGGTGCCGGTAAAGGTACTCAAGCCCAATTCATCATGGAAAAGTACGGTGTTCCTCAAATTTCTACAGGCGACATGCTACGTGCAGCGGTAAAAGCAGGCACACCACTAGGCTTAGAAGCTAAGAAAGTCATGGATGCTGGTCAGTTGGTTTCTGATGAGCTAATTATTGGCCTAGTAAAAGAGCGTGTTGCACAAGATGATTGCGCTGCAGGTTTCCTATTAGACGGTTTCCCTCGTACTATTCCACAAGCAGATGCTATGGCTTCAAGCGGTATTGCACTTGATCACGTGATTGAAATTGATGTGCCAGACGAAGAGATCGTTAAGCGTATGAGCGGTCGTCGTGTTCACCCTGGTTCTGGCCGTGTTTACCACATTGTCTTTAACCAACCAAAAGTTGAAGGTAAAGATGACGTGACCGGTGAAGACCTAGCTATTCGTCCTGATGATGAAGAATCAACAGTACGTAAGCGTCTTGATATTTATCATGAACAAACTAAGCCACTAGTAGAATACTACGGCGCGGTTGCAGCTAAAGGTGACGTGACGTATAACAAGTTTGACGGCACTCAGTCAGTTGCTACCGTTAGCGATGAGATCGTTGCAGTACTAAGCTAAACTGATACTCAATTAACTTGGTACACGTTTATTTGGCAGTAAGCTAAATAAAGCTTAACTAACAATGTGTTTATGAGCTAGTTCTCATATTTTAAAAAGCCCATGAAAATGGGCTTTTTTTATGCTTTTCGCAATGATAGCCTGAGGTGAATATCTTGCTAAAAAGAGAATTCATTTGAGTGACTCAGTCCCCCCATTTGGCGTGTTACTAGTAAACTTAGGTACGCCTGATTCACCAACCGCTCCCGATGTTAAAAAGTTTCTTAAGCAGTTTTTGAGCGACCCACGAGTAGTCGATCTGTCTCCTTGGATATGGAAGCCGATTTTAAACGGTATCATTCTTAATACCCGCCCGGCTAAAGTGGCCAAGCTCTATCAGTCTATCTGGTGGGATGAAGGCTCGCCTTTGATGGTCATCAGCCAAAAACAGCGTGATAAACTCAAACAGACGCTGCATGAGTCGTTTGGCCAGACCATTCCTGTTGAACTAGGGATGAGTTATGGCAACCCGTCATTGCAATCGGGGATCGATAGCCTTAAGTCTCAAGGGGCTGAAAAGATCTTCGTCCTACCACTTTACGCTCAATACTCTTGCTCAACCGTCGCCCCTGTTTATGATGCGATTGCCCAGTTACTTAAAGCTGAGCGCAACATCCCTGAAATGCGCATCAATAAGCAGTATTTCGATCATCCTGCTTATATTCAAGCACTCGCCGAGTCGGTTAAGACCCACTGGAATAGCAAAGGTCAGGCCGATGTGTTGATGATGTCGTTTCATGGCGTGCCACTGCGCTATATTACTGAGGGGGATCCTTATCAGGCGCAGTGCCAAGCGACTGCAGAGTTATTGGCCAAGGCGCTGGAGTTAACGCCTGAACAGTGGCGAGTCTGCTACCAATCTCAATTCGGTAAAGAGGAGTGGATAAAACCTGCAACCGATGAGCTGCTAGGATCATTGCCTAAGCAAGGGGTTAAGTCGGTCGATATTATGTGTCCTGCGTTTTCATCTGACTGCTTGGAAACACTCGAGGAGATCTCTCAAGAGGGCAAAGCGGAGTTCTTATCGGCTGGTGGTGAACGATATGAATTTATCGATTGCCTTAATGATGCACCAGCTCATATAGCGTTGTTAGCTGAGCTTGTTCAAGAGCAAACAAAAGGTTGGTATTAAATTTTCTGAGTTCTATAGTGATTTCAGCTAGCGAAAGAGGTGTGGTGTGGTAAAATCCCCCACCTTTTCGCGCATCTAGCCCTTTAAATTCACTATTTTTGCATAGTTGTGACTAAGCTAAACAAATAGTGAGGGTAGAATTTTTACACTGGCTAGTTGTTAGAAGTGCCGAGTTTGCTTGTTCGCATTAGAATGATCAGCTTGAGATAACTTACCCGTTTTAATTTATATTTTGCATGGATGCCGAATGAAAGAGAGCTCAATATGAAGTTTCCAGGTCAGCGTAAGTCTAAACATTATTTTCCGGTTAAAAATCGAGATCCCCTGCTAGCGCAGTTGATCCAACAGCCTCTGCCGATTTCAACCTACATCTCTGGTATCGACCAGACGCTGGTAGACATTGAGGCTAAAGTGGAAGATGCATTATTGACTCGATACGAGTTACCTAAAGGCAACTCAACGTTAATCGATGATGAAAGAGCACACGCGCTTTATACCGAGTTGAAACAACAAGAGCTCATTAGTGACGAGTTCGCAGGTGGTACGATTGGTAATACGGTTCATAACTATTCTATTTTAGCCGATGACCGTTCAGTGCTGTTTGGCGTTATGAGCCAAAACATTGAAATTGGTAGTTATGCTTATCGTTACCTTTGTAATACCTCTTCTAAAGTCGATCTGAACTACCTTCAGCCAGTAGCTGGCCCGATTGGTCGTTGTTTCACGCTTATCTCTGAGTGCGGCGAGCGTACATTTGCTATCAGCAAAGGCTCAATGGACAAGATGACGCCAGAATATATCGACAAAGAGGTGGTTCAAGGTGGCTCTGCGCTGATTCTGACCGCTTATTTGATGCGTGCAAGCGGTGACGATCAGATCACCGAAGCGGCAATGACGGCAATCAGTTTTGCGAAAGAAGCTGAAGTCCCGGTTGTACTGACTCTGGGCACTCGTTTTCTGATTGAAGAAGATCCAAAGTGGTGGCAGGAGTTCATTAAAGAGCATGTGACCATTTTGGCAATGAATGAAGATGAAGGTGAAGCACTAACAGGCTTTAGTGATCCACTGCAAGCCAGTGAAGCTGCGCTTGAATGGTGTGACATGGTGCTAACCACAGCGGGTCCTTTAGGGCTTTATACCGCAGGTTACACAGAAGATTCTGAAAAGCGCGAAACAAGCCACACCTTGCTACCGGGCTCTATCCCAGAGTTTAACCGTTATGAGTTCTCTCGCCCTAAATTAAAAATAGACTGTGAAACACCATTGAAGGTGTACGCGCATATCTCACCTTACATGGGCGGCCCAGAAATTATTCGTAATACCAATGGTGCTGGCGATGGTGCATTAGCGGCATTGCTGCATGACTTAGCGTCAAATACCTTCCATAAGACCAACGTTCCTGGTTCTAGCAAGCATAAGCGTGATGGATTGTGTTATTCATCTTTCTCGCAAATTTGTAAGTACGCTAACCGTGTGGCTTATGAAGTGCTTGCCCAGCACAGCCCAAGACTGTCTCGTGGCTTACCAGAGCGTGAAGACAGCCTAGAAGAGTCATACTGGGAGAGATAAGCTGAGCGTCTTCATGGCGTGATAGCGGCATCCTATAGTAGCGACATCCTGTAAAAGGCATAACTTGGTCATTCTGAGTTGTGCCTTTTTTGAATCGACTCGGAAATAACATAAGAATAATGAAGCTATGACTGAATACGAAAAAATGCTCAATGGTGAAGTTTTTGAAGGCGCAGATCCTGAGATTTCAGCGGTAAGAGACAATGCCTATTTATTGCAAAAGCAAATCAACAATAGTCTAGGTTTTAGTGAAACCCTGTGCTTGATAAAACAACTACTCAATAATATTGGTGAAGGCTCTATAGTACGAGAACCGTTTAATTGTGAATTTGGTAAACAGATTACTATTGGTAACGGCAGCTTTATCAATATGGGGGCAGTGATGCTTGATGGCGCTAAAATTACTATCGGTAACCATGTTATGGTAGGGCCGAACTGTCAGTTTTATACCGCATCCCATGAGATAGATTATTTAAGTCGACGTCGTTGGGAAACCTTTTGCCTACCAATTACGATTGAAGATGACGTATGGATAGGCGGTAATGTGGTGATTAACCAAGGAGTGACGATTGGTGCTCGATCTATTGTTGCAGCAGGCTCCGTGGTTAACCAAGATGTACCGCCGGACTCTATGGTGGGCGGAACGCCCGCTAGGCTCCTGAAAAAGCTCAATATCGAATAAGCACCGGTGATCTTAAGCTCATGTTAAGTCTCCAAAGTGTCAACTTATCTCAGGACGGGACATAATTTAGTACAAAAAAGGCATCCAACTGGATGCCTTTTTATTCATGCAGCTCTTAAAGCCAGTGCGTTGCTCGCTTAATGAGCCATTTTAGCTATGAAAATTAGCTCAGTTTATTCTCTTCAGCGTGTACCTGAGCGTTAAAGCCTGGAGCGACTTTACCTGCTTGGGTGTCATTAAATACCGCTTCATTAAACTCATTCTCAGATTTAGCAATCACCACTGTTGCGACCGTATCGCCAGTCACGTTAACTGCGGTGCGCACCATATCAAGTAGTCTATCCACACCAATAATTAGCGCGATACCTTCAACAGGCAAGCCAACTTGGTTTAGTACCATGGCTAACATGATAAGACCCACACCGGGTACACCCGCCGTACCGATAGAGGCAAGCGTTGCGGTCACAACAACCATGGCGTAATCGGTAATGGTTAGTTCGATACCAAATACTTGGGCAATAAATACGGTTGCGACGCCTTGCATAATTGCCGTGCCATCCATGTTAATGGTTGCACCCAGTGGCAAGGTAAAAGAAGCAATCTTATTATCAACGCCCATACGGTGTTCAGCAGTTTCAATGGTCACTGGCAATGTGGCGTTTGAGCTGGCCGTGCTGAATGCAAATAGTTGTACGTCGCGAATTTTGCGAATAAAAGTCAACGGGTTAAGTCCTGAAAACACTTTAAGCAACGTTGGGTAAACAACAAATGCATGGATCAACAAGACGCCAAGTACAACGAAGAAGTATTTGACCACACTACCAAAGGTTTCCATCCCCAGTGTGAGTGCAAGTTTTGCCATTAGGGCGAACACACCGTATGGAGCAAGCTGCATGATCAGTGTAACAACACGCATGATCACTTCGTTAAGGTCGTTAAACAACGCTGCAACGCGTGCACCGCGCTCGCCAATATGTGAGATAGCAAAACCGAAGATTACTGCAAATATGATGATCTGCAGCATATTACCTTCACTCATCGCATGCAGTGGGTTAGTCGGGACAAGGTTAATCAGTACATCAGAAAGGCTTGGCGCCTGCTTGACGTCAAACTGCATGCCCTCAGTCACCATGCTGGCATTACCAGGGTGAACCGCAATGGCAACAAGAATCGCCATTGAAAGTGCAATTGCAGTCGTAAACAGGTAAAACGCGATGGTTTTGCCGCCTAAACGGCCCACTTTAGAGGGTTCACTTAGCGAACAAGTACCGCAGACTAGTGAAACAAAGACAAGAGGAACAACAAGCATTTTTAAGCTTGAGATAAAGATAGTACCGATTACATTTAGCACACCCTCGCTGATGTACTCTTTGACAAAGTCACTCTCTGGAAACAGATTGCGTAATAAGAGTCCAAGAATAATACCGGTAAACATACCGATTATAATCTTACTCGTGAGACCGAGTTTTTTGGTTTTCGTAGCAGACATAGTGCTTCCTGTATAATTTTTATGCTTTTCAATTTGCGTCATAAAGCCTAACAAGAAAGTGTCACCGAGGAAATGGTGTAGAAGTTAAAGTTTTGATTGAATATAGTAAATAAATAATGGTTTATTGTGGAAAGGTTATGGTTAAATTGTGTAATGTAGGTGTTTGGGTGATCAAGGTATTGCCGAAAATAATAATTTGAGTAACAGGGAGTCTGACCATGAAGTCAGCTTATAGCACTTTTATTGCGTTAATATGGTCGTTTTTCCTTATAGGTTGTAGTGGGGGCGGCAGCATTTCAACCGATCCAGACAACCCTAATCCACCAGAGCCGACAGAGGTTGTTACTGTCACACTTTCAATTTCAAACACAGAATCCATTAAAGCTGAGGAACCAGCTGAAGTTACCGCAGTTGTTACCAGCTCTCTCAATGGCCCTTTGGCTGGAAAGCTTGTGACTTTTAAACTTGATAACGGCTCAATAGGAACCTTTGTCCCCGGTATTGGTACAGATAAGACCGATGGTAATGGTACAGCTAAAGTCTTATTAGCCACTTCAAATATTCCTGGTGCGGGCTCATTAACCGTGGAGGTCGCTGGATATAGTGATGTGGTGTCTGAACCATTGGTTTTTGTCATGGAAGGTGACGGTGGTGAAGTGAGCAATGGCGCATCAATCGTTGTGTCATTAACAGATACTAATGGCGCACCTATTGATGCTATTACGACAACGATACCAGGTAAGGTTACGGCAACAGTGAGTGGTATTAATAAACCCTCTATTGTGACCTTTGAAACAAGCATTGGTGATCTTCCTATCAAATCTGCAGTAACCGATGCAAATGGTAAAGCAACTGTTGATATTTATGCGGGCAGTACGCTGGGCGCAGGAGAAGTGATTGCTTCACTTTCAAGTGGTGAAGAGGGCAAAGCGGTCGTAGTCGTTGGTGCAACAAACGTCGTAATGGGCAGTGGTACGCCTTTTGAAGAAGGTGTTGCAAATGTCAGTGTTGATGAACTAACCGCTGGCGGTACTGCAACAATCTCGGTTGCAATTCAAGATGAAAATGGTAATCCTTTTACTCAACCTGTCGATGTTAATTTTTCTTCAACCTGTTCAACTAAACCAAGCCCAGAAGCAGAGATTAGTTCTCCAGTCCCTTCAGTCAATGGTGTGGCGACCACCACTTATTTAGCAAAGGGATGTAAAGGGGATGATGCGATTAATGTGACTGCTAATGCTGGAGGATTGAACTTAGCGGCAACGGCAACCATTAAAGTATTAGCCGCTGATGTAGGGAGTATCGTATTTCTATCTGCTACCCCTCAAAATATCAGTATTCTAGGTACTGGCGGCGTAGAGTCATCAGTTGTTCAATTTAAGGTATTAGATACAAATAGTAACCCTGTTAGTAATCAAGCTGTGTCTTTTAAGCTCAACACCGATGTTGGTGGAATTAGTTTAGATCCTGAAACAGCAACAACTAACAATCAAGGTATTGCACAAACTGTGGTGAGAACGGGTACGGTTGCAACGTCAGTACGTGTAACAGGGACTGTAGTCGATTCTAATCCTGTCATTTCGAGTCAGTCGAGTGAGCTTGTGGTGTCTACAGGGATCCCAGATCAAGATAGCTTCTCGTTATCTGCTTCAGTATTAAATGCCGAAGGGTGGGATGTTGATGGAACAGAGGTTAGTGTCACAGCTCGCTTGGCAGATGCATTTAACAACCCTGTACCAGACGGAACAACGATCTCATTTACCACCGAAGGCGGTTCAATTGAAGATGCTTGTCAGACTAAAAAAGGTGCTTGTAGCGTTATCTGGACGAGTCAACAAGCGAGGCCTGAAGGCTATCAGTTGATCAATGGTGCTGGAGTGATAGTTAACGATCCCATCGCGACTTTATCTTTCGACTCTAATTTAGGTGTGTACGGTAACCATTACGGCCAAAAGTATGGCGGACGAGCGACAATTTCTGCTACAGCTATTGGTGAAGAGTCATTCCCTGATTTAAACGGTAACGGTCGTTTTGATGCCGATGAAGTTACGGCGTTTAGGACACAAACTGATGTAAGCGGCATGCCATTTGATTTAGATGATGCCTTCAATGATTACAATGAAGATGGCCTGTTTAACCCTCAGCAAGATAATGGTCAACTCGGTGGCGAGTTAGAAGAATTAATAGACTTTAACTCTAATGGTGTCTTTGATGTTAAAGATGGTAAATATAACGGGGTATTGTGCTCAAATCCGGTTCATGACGCCTGCGCCGATGGCGTGAGTGACTCTAAGTCTCTTTATGTTCGTGGCAGCTTGGTTATCGTGATGTCTGGTAGCTCGGCATTGGCTACAGACCCTTCTCGCGTATTAATCGTTGATAGTTATAGTGGCGCTAACGGTTCTTATGATCAAAGTATCGATATTATCGGTAAGGCTACGGGTACTGTGTATTTTACCATCTCCGATCTTCACAACCAGCAGATGCCAGCAGGCTCTAAGGTTCGTTTTACTGCTAGCGCGGGTTCGGTTGTGAGTGGTTCAGAGTACGTTTGGCCTAGCACCAATTATAATGGCGGGCGCCAGTTTAGCGTGACGTTAAAAGGGGAGGATGAGCCAAACTCAGGTACATTCCTTGTCACTGTAGAGACGCCAGGCGGAGTGAAAACTCAGGTGCTTTCATTACCTATCTCAATAAACTAATTAATTGTAATGAAAAGCCCCGCAATGCGGGGCTTTTTTACACTTGTAAATCGGAAAAACTAAGTGCGAGAGTTTATCTCTGGAATTGATAAACACTGCCTAGCTTCATGATTTGAGTGAGTTCATCAAGAGCAGTACGTGATTCAAGGAGCAATTGTGGATCGGCTAGGTCCTCAACTAACAGACGGTCTCGATAGTGCTTATCGACCCACAGATTTAAGCGAGTGAACTGCGCATCATTCATTAAGGTGTGTTGGTTAACCGCTGCCACTTCATCTTGATTCATGGCGACGCGTAGGCGCAAGCAAGCTGGGCCGCCGCCGTTTTGCATGCTCTGTTTAACATCAAAGTAAAGCACTTGCTTAATCGGTGTATCAAGGGTGACGAGTTCGTTGAGGTAGGCAAACACCGCTGGGTTTTCTTGACAGTTTGTTGGTGCGATAATTGCCATTTCGCCCGAGGGTAAGGTCACCACTTGGGTGTTGAACAGATAACTCTTCACTGCGTCTTGAATCGCAACCTTTGAGGTCGGTACTTCAACAAAGTGAATCGCTGACTCGCCAAACTTGCGTTTAATTTCAGTTAACTTGGCTTGGGTATTTAAAAACGCCTGCTCGTGGTAGAACAAGACGTTCTGGTTGCCTACGGCAATGACGTCATTGTGAAAAACACCTTGGTCAATCACATCTGGGTTTTGCTGAATATAAACCGTGCAGTCATCATCCAATTGATGCAAACGCGCAACGGCTTGTGAAGCTTCGAGAGTTTGACGAGCAGGAAATTTTTGGGGTCTTGGCGCCGAAGGGTTAGTCGTTTCCTGGCCATAGACAAAGAGTTCAACACCAGCATGTCCGTATTGTTCACAGAGGCGAGTATGATTAGCTGCACCCTCATCACCAAAGCTGGTATGTTCAGGCAGATGTTGGTGATGTTTGAAATAACGGCTATCGTTAAACGTAGCTTGAAGAATGTTACCTGTAGTTATCGGCTCAATGCTGCGGTGAAGCTTATCGACAAGGTTAGCTGGGGTGAAATGTAGCTTACCATCGTGAGTGTCTGCACTCGGAGAGACCGTGGCTGCATTAGCTGTCCACATACTTGATGCACTACAGCAGGCCCGAAGAAGCGCTGGTGCTTCTTTCGCAGCTTTATTAAGGATTGCAGCATCTGTGCCAGTAAAACCTATTCTACGCAGTGTGTGTAGGTCTGGGCGTTCTTGCGGGGCAAGCATTCCTTGAACTAAACCGAGATCGGCTAACGCTTTTGCTTTTTTGAGTCCTTGCTTTGCGGCATCTTTTGGACTTGAGGTTGCAGCAGCGTTATTTAATGAGGCGACGTTACCAAATGATAAACCAGCGTAATTATGCGTTGGCCCAACGAGGCCGTCGAAATTCGCTTCAAAATGCTTCATTCTTGTTTTCCTTTAGGGTGTCTCAGGTTGTAATTTCTTTTCTGAGTTGTAATTATTACGGTCAGTATACTTAAGCTTGAGTGCTGCACAAGCGAGTATAATTTGGTGAGAATATTGAATTTGCATCAAAATGCACAACTGATACATGCTTGATGACTATTAATGAAATATTAGTTTTTAAATACGCACTATTTTTTTTCACATTTATTTCGAAAACGGTTAAAAAATGGTACTTCAGTGCAAAAAAAAGAGGGATTAGCTTGAAACTCATTACACAACACTCTATATATGGAGCCAAATTTCCGATTTTTGAGACTCGTTGGCGCAAATTAATCTATGGGTAAATCGCTAGTAATCGTCGAATCACCGGCCAAAGCCAAGACTATTAATAAATATCTAGGCAAAGATTTCATCGTTAAGTCGAGTGTGGGTCACATCCGTGATCTGCCTACATCATCGAGTTCAGAAGCTAAAGTTGTTAGTAAAACGGCTGCTGAAGTGAAGAAGATGTCTCCAGAGGAGAAGGCTGAGTATAAGAGTTTAAAAGCGAAGCAAGCGTTAGTTGCGCGTATGGGGGTCGATCCCGAAAATGGCTGGAAAGCCAAATATCAAACTTTACCTGGTAAAGAAAAAGTCGTTAAAGAACTTCAAACTCTGGCAGCATCTGCTGACCATATCTATCTCGCAACCGATTTGGATAGAGAGGGAGAAGCAATTGCTTGGCATCTACAGCAAGTGATCGGTGGTGACGAGTCTCGTTATCAGCGTGTGGTATTTAACGAGATTACTAAGTCTGCTATCCAAGATGCATTTAGTCAGCCATCAGTGCTCGACACTAACATGGTCAATGCACAGCAAGCACGTCGCTTCTTAGACCGTGTTGTAGGCTTTATGGCATCACCACTGTTGTGGAAGAAAGTGGCACGTGGTTTATCTGCGGGTCGCGTACAGTCTGTGGCTGTTCGTCTAGTGGTTGAGCGTGAAAGCGAAATTAAAGCATTTGTGCCAGAAGAGTTCTGGGATGTTCATGCTGAGTTAAATACCTTAACCGATGACTTGCTGAAGATGCAGGTCGTTAAGTTCCAAGGCAAAGCATTTAACCCGGTTAATGAAACTCAAGCCCAAACTGCAGTTAGTCAATTATCTCAGTCAAGCTTTGTGGTGGCTGCTCGTGAAGATAGAGCAACATCAAGCAAGCCCTCTGCACCATATATCACTTCAACGTTACAGCAAGCTGCGAGTACGCGTTTAGGTTATGGCGTTAAGAAGACCATGATGATGGCTCAACGTTTGTATGAAGCGGGCCATATTACTTATATGCGTACCGACTCGACAAACCTAAGCCAAGAAGCGCTAGATAATGTGCGCGATATGATTGCTAAAGAATATGGCGATAAGTATCTGCCAGAATCTCCGATCCGTTATGGCAGCAAAGAGGGCGCTCAAGAGGCTCACGAAGCGATTCGTCCTTCTAACGTAAAAGTTAGCGCAGCATCTTTGTCGGACATGGAGCGTGACGCACAGCGTCTTTACGAGCTTATTTGGCGTCAGTTTGTGTCTTGTCAGATGACTCCTGCAAAATACGATGCAACTCGTTTGACCGTTAAAGCCGGTGATTATGAGTTAAAAGCGACGGGCCGTACTCTACGTTTTGATGGTTGGACACGCGTTCAAACAGCCATCAAGAAGAAAAACGAAGAAGACAACACCTTGCCATATGTGGCACAAGGTGATGCCGTTACGCTAAAAGAGTTACAGCCTAAGCAGCACTTTACTAAGCCGCCAGCGCGTTTCAGTGAAGCTTCTCTTGTTAAAGAGTTAGAAAAGCGCGGTATTGGTCGTCCATCTACCTATGCAACGATTATTTCAACCATTCAAGACCGTGGTTATGTGAAAGTTGAAAACCGTCGATTCTACGCTGAGAAGATGGGTGAAATTGTCAGTGACAGCTTAGTCGGTAGTTTTCAAGATCTGATGAGCTATGACTTCACTGCGAGCATGGAGCAAACATTAGATGATGTTGCCCAGGGTAAGCTTGAGTGGAAGAAAGTACTTGATGTCTTCTATAAAGATTTCACTAAACAGCTAGAAATTGCAGAGTTACCACCAGAAGAGGGCGGTATGCGCCCGAATGAAATGGTGATCGCTGATGATATTAAGTGTCCGACTTGTGGTCGTCCAATGGGGATCCGAACGGGGACTACTGGCGTATTCCTTGGCTGTTCAGGTTATGCATTACCACCTAAAGAGCGTTGTAAGACGACCTTGAACTTAACGCCTGGTGAAGAAGCGATAAGTGAAGGTGGTGAAGATGCTGAAACTGAAGCGCTGCGTGCTAAACACCGTTGTGGTATCTGTGGTACTGCCATGGATAGCTACCTAATTGATGAAAAACGTAAGCTGCATGTATGTGGTAATAACCCTACCTGTAATGGTTACGAAGTCGAAGCCGGTCAGTTTAAGATCAAGGGCTACGAAGGTCCGATTATTGAGTGTGATCGTTGTGGCAACGATATGGAGCTTAAAAACGGTCGTTTTGGTAAGTACTTTGGTTGTACTAACTCTGAGTGTAAGAATACGCGTAAACTGCTTAAGAGTGGCGAAGCTGCGCCGCCTAAAGAAGATCCTATTCATTTACCAGAGCTTAAATGTACTAAATCAGATGCATACTTTGTATTACGAGACGGCGCCGCAGGTATTTTCCTTGCCGCGAGTACTTTCCCTAAGTCACGAGAAACACGTGGTCCGTTAGTGGAAGAACTGATTAAGTATCGTGAGCTACTATGGCCTAAGTATCAGTATCTAGCCGATGCTCCAGTGGCAGATGATGACGGTAACCTGGCTTCTGTGCGCTTTAGCCGTAAGACTAAAGAGCAGTATGTAGCGACCGATGTTGATGGCAAGGCTACTGGCTGGTCATCAAAGTATATTGATGGCAAGTGGGTTACTGAGGCGAAAGCAAAAGCTAAACCGAAGGCCAAAGCTAAGCCAAAGGCTAAGGCGAAAAAAGCAGAGTAATTTGTTTTTCTAAGCCATAAAAAAGCCCCGAATCGTCGGGGCTTTTTTGTGCTTATGGATTAATGCAATTGGTATAAAGTTAACAGGATTATACTGATTGGTAATTATACTGATTGGTATTAGTCATCTAACTAGAAACAACTTATCTCCTCAACCTGTCTCTTAACCTAGCCCCATACTAAAAATGATGATTTAGCTTTACCATTTCTTCTTCGGTTGGAACAACACATCAATATCATCGTCATCGCTTTTTGATTTTATTACCACAGGTTGAGCGGATTTTTGAGCTCCAGTGATCTCCTCAAGCATGGCTTTCGCTTCTTCTACCTTTTGGGCGATAAATGGATCATTTGGGGTCTGGGCCTTAATCGTATGTAGCGTAGCTAACGCCTTAGTGACCATCTGCTTGGCTGAACCATACTGCTTCATAAAGCAGGCTGCTCTACTTCTCCCTAGCATAGAGTCAACATTTATACGTAGCTGTAAGCTATCGATACGCTGCTCTTCTTGGCTGAAAACACTGGGATCAACTTTGCCCTTGTTATGCTCGGCTCGTAAAATCGCTTTCATCTTTTTAAGCGTTTGTACAAGGGTGAGGATCTGTCGGTCACTGTCTGGCAAACGAAATAGCTCGATAGCGGGCGCAGGTTTTGGCGTGGACTGCAGCACTTGGATCTGGCCACGCAAATCAATTAGACGGCGTTCGTAATCGCTACTCTGATTACGAGCGATAGGAAGCGCGCCAGTCAGTGCGTTTTCAACTCTTCGGTAAAGCATAAGAATAAGATCTGATGAGCAAGGGAACAGGCCTGTATTAGATAAAACTTCTTCGGTCTCATCGATCACAGCTCTATGGCGTGCAAGCTCAATACGTCGCTCAGCTTCTACTCGTGCCTTTTGTTGCTGAATGATGCTAATTCCGATTACTAGAAGTAATAGGACGCCGAGTAAAATCAAGACTGAAGCAAATATCATAGCAAAACCAATAAATTTACAATTCGTTTAATGCTACTATAAATCAACATTCTAGGGTAGTAATCTTCATCATGCTTTCGATATAACTGCTTCGCAGTGTTCGACTATTATGCTATATTCCATTTGATTTAATTATTGCCTTGTACTATAACCAATAATTATAGTTAAATGCGTCATTACTTATTTATTAGACAGGTACTTCGCCTGCCCATTGGAAGGATAAAAGATGAAGTTGCAGCAACTTAGGTATATTGCAGAGGTCGTAAATCACAATCTCAATGTTTCTGCTACCGCGGAAAATCTGTATACATCTCAGCCTGGTATCAGTAAACAAGTACGTATGCTTGAAGATGAACTAGGGATCCAAATTTTTGGGCGTAGCGGCAAACACCTCACTCATGTTACCCCTGCGGGTCAGCAGGTGATCAACATTGCCAATGATATACTTGGTAAGGTTGAAAGCATCAAGAAAGTGGCAGAAGAGTACACTAAGCCCGATCAAGGTGAACTCAATATCGCCACCACAGATACCCAAGCACGTTATGCATTGCCGCATATCATTCGAGGCTTCATTGACCGTTATCCTAAAGTTAACTTACATATGCACCAAGGTACGCCATCACAGATCAGTGAGCTGGCCGCTAGAGGCGATGCTGACTTTGCGATAGCGACTGAAGCAATGCACCTGTACAGTGACTTGATCATGCTGCCTTGTTATCACTGGAACCGCTCTATTGTGGTAACGCGTGATCATCCGTTGGCATCGAGAAGCAATATTAGTATTGAAGATCTCGCTCGTTTCCCCTTGGTCACTTATGTATTTGGCTTTGATCGTGCATCTGAAATCGAAAAATCCTTTAACCGCGCAGGGCTTGAACCAAGAGTCGTCTTCAGTGCAACCAGCGCCGATGTGCTGAAAACTTATGTAAGGCTTGGACTCGGTGTCGGAGTGATTGCCTCGATGGCGATTGACGAGCATATGGATAAAGATTTAGTCGCAATCGATGCCAGTCACCTATTTGCCCATAGCACGACTAAGATAGGTTTTAGGAAAGGAAACTTTCTACGCACTTATATGTATGATTTTATTGAGTATTTCGCTCCGCACTTGACTCGTCCCGTCGTTGAGCAAGCCGTAGCGCTAAGAGATGCGCAGCAGATAGAGGCGATGTTTAAAGATATTGAGCTTCCAGTGCGCTAACAAAACATAAAAGCATAAAAAACCTCGCTATTGCGAGGTTTTTTGTTTTTAGACGTTAAGCTATTGAGTTATACCAACTATACAAAAGTCAGTGATTAACACTCTACGATATTAACCGCTAGGCCGCCCTTAGCGGTTTCTTTGTACTTACTACGCATATCTTTACCGGTATCCATCATGGTCTTAATCACCTTGTCGAGTGAGACCTTATGGTTACCATCACCTCGCATCGCCATGCGAGAGGCATTAATCGCTTTTACCGCACCCATAGCATTACGCTCGATACAAGGCACCTGTACTAGGCCGCCTACAGGGTCGCAGGTTAATCCTAGGTTATGCTCCATACCGATTTCTGCGGCATTCTCAACATGTTCAACAGTGCCGCCCATGATCTCAGTCAGCGCGGCAGCGGCCATAGAGCAAGCTACACCAACTTCACCCTGACAGCCGACCTCAGCGCCAGAGATAGATGCGTTCTTCTTATAAAGAATACCAATTGCAGCGGCGGTAAGCAGGTAGCGAGAGCATACGTCTCTATCGACTTCTTGCACAAACATGTCGTAATAACACAGTACCGCCGGAATAATACCTGCAGCGCCATTGGTTGGAGCGGTGACAACGCGATCGCCGGCGGCATTTTGCTCGTTAACTGAAAGTGCAAATAGGTCGACCCAGTCCATCGCCGTGAGTGGATCAACACAGTTTCTGCCTTCTGCCTTCAAACGGCGGTGAAGTGAAGGTGCACGGCGTCTAAGCTTGAGCCCGCCAGGCAGTATGCCTTCTTTTTGGTAGCCACGTTCGACACAGGTCTTCATGGTTTGCCATATTTGCCACAAATTGTCGTGAATATCGTCAGCATCGGCAATGCTCAGTTCATTGGCCATCATGAGTGACGAAATGCTGAAGCCATTTTCAGTGCAAAGCTCGAGCAAATGCTGGGCCGAGTCGAAATCAAAAGGAGCCGATTTAATGGGAGCCGCAGGTGAAGCATCTTGGGCTTTAATTTCATCCTCATCGAGAATGAACCCGCCGCCGACAGAGTAATAGGTGCGATCATAAACGCATTGGCCATCTTTATATGCATATAAGGTCATAGCATTGGCGTGAGCGGGGAGGCTCTTACGTCTATGGTAAATAATGCCGTTAGCACGTGTAAAAAGTACCTCTCGACCAGAGGCAAGGACTAAGCGTTCATTGTTACTGACTTGCTCTAGAATTCCATCAATGCGGTCTGTATCAACGGTATCAGGGGCTTCACCCATTAGGCCTAAGATCACCGCTTTACCTGTACCATGGCCTTTACCTGTTTGACCTAAAGAGCCAAACAGTTCTGAACGTAACTCATCTATGCTGTCGAGGTGATCTAATGCTTGTAGTTGTTCGATAAATATATTGCCGGCTTTCATGGGACCCACAGTGTGAGAACTTGATGGTCCGATGCCAATTTTGAACATGTCGAATACACTAATCATGCTAAACCTTTATTACTCTAGTCGTTATAATTATTACCCATTCGCTAAGATATAACTGAAGATAGAACTCAATGGAGGAATGACTCTATTCTTGATATATTTCATTTCTTCAGCGTGTAGCAACGATACTTAATGTTAATCTTAGTCGCTTGAATTAATTGATGTAAAAAAGTATCCCATACTTTGGCTTTTTCTCTATCATTAGTTTTTTTGTATGCAATTTTCAAACATTAGATAAGCTAATTATACTTTATTAACAAAATCGTCGTTTTTTAGGCTGCCATTTTTTAAATAATGGTTGTTTAACATGTGTTTATTGCTCATTCTGTTATGAGAAAAGGACGAGGCTATTCCAAGTTTAGTTAGACTATAGCGACATCGTGATTAAAAATTTAGAGGGTTATATGAGTTATTTGATGTTAGATATCGAGTCCACGGAGCTCAGTGCAGCTGAATCGGCGCAATTAGCTCACCCTATGATAGGTGGATTGATTCTATTTAGTCGTAATTATGTTGATCGCGTCCAACTTGTCACCCTTATTCAGTCTATTCGCGCGGTTCGTCCCGATATCGTGATTGCCGTCGATCATGAAGGTGGCAGAGTACAGCGTTTTCGTGATGGTTTTACGGTTCTGCCTGCGATGGGAGATATTTTACCCGCTGCAAAAGGCGATATGGCACAGGCCAAGGAGTGGGCTACAGAGCTAGGCTATCTAATGGCTATTGAGTTATTGGCTGTTGATATCGATTTGAGTTTTGCCCCCGTACTCGACTTAAATGGTGTTAGCCAAGTGATAGGCACAAGAAGTTTTAGCCCTGATAAGACTGAGGTGGTAGAACTTGCTGGTGCATTTATTGATGGTATGGAACAAGCGGGTATGTGCGCGGTTGGCAAACATTTTCCAGGCCACGGCAGCGTCGAAGCCGACTCGCATATTGCTAAGCCAGTTGATGAGCGCACAAAAGATGATATTTTTGCTAATGACATGCAGCCATTTAAGGCGTTAATCGCCAAAAATCGATTACAAGGCATTATGCCTGCACATGTTATTTATCCTAAAGTCGATAGTCAGCCTGCGGGTTTCTCTTCATTTTGGTTGCAAGACGTACTGCGTCAGCAATTAACGTTTAACGGCGTCATTTTCTCTGATGACCTAGGGATGAAGGGCGCTGCAGTGGCTGGTGGATACACGGCAAGGGCGCAGGCTGCTCTCGATGCGGGCTGCAACATGATTTTAGTGTGTAACGATAGCGAAGGAGCGACTGAGGTACTCAATAACGTTCAGTGGCCGAGTGATGATAAGGGCCTTAGTGCAAACTTACTAAAGCCAGAACTGAGCCGAGTGACCAGAGCCCTTGAAGACAATACACGTTGGGAGCGTGCAAAAGCTATTGCTAAAAATTTGATTTAACGCAACACAGATACAAGTTCAGCTTGCTAAGTTAGCAGTTAGTTATGTACACAAAATTATTTGGAGCACGAGAATGATCCTTTATCTTCATGGGTTTGACGCAACAAGCCCAGGTAATCACGACAAGATGCGTCAGCTGCAATTCATTGACGATGATGTACGTTTAGTGAGTTACAGCACCCAGCATCCCAAAAACGATATGCAGCATTTACTTAATGAAGTGAGTAAGCAGATCGCATCATCTGATGATGAGTCGCCGTTAATTATAGGCGTAGGTTTAGGCGGTTACTGGGCTGAGCGGATTGGTTTTTTAAATGGAATTAAGTCGGTACTCATTAATCCAAATTTGAAGCCTCAAGAGAATATGGTCGGCAGTATTGATAGACCAGAAGAGTACAGCGATATCGCCAATAAATGTGTGAAGGGCTTTCGTGATTTGAACACGGGTAAGTCGCTGTGTATTTTAGCAAGGCAGGATGACGTTAATGACAACACGCAAGTCGAGTCTGCGTTAAAGGATTATTATTCTATTGAGTGGGATGAAGAGCAGCAGCACAAATTCATATCTCTTGCGGCCCAGCTAAATCGAATTAAAGAGTTTAAAGACTAATCTTTCAGTCTTGGTACTTTAAGCCCAATAGAGCCACTTATAGCAATCTTGCTGTAGGTGGTTTTTTTATGGGGATATTTTGCTCAATGCAGGGGTTTGGGTTATCTTATTTATAAGTTAAATCTTGATATTAGTTAAACAAACCCTCGATAGGGATTGCACTAACGCTCATATAAGGAACTGGCGATGAAGCGTGTCATGATTAAAGTGAAAGGGAAAGTACAAGGTGTTTCCTATAGGCAAAACACACTGGTTCAAGCCAATGCTCTGGGCGTGACGGGATATGTGAGTAACCTGAGTGATGGCTCGGTACAGATCTTAGCCCAAGGTAGCCAGCTAGCCGTGGATAAGCTGATTAGCTGGTGCTATATAGGCGCACCCATGTCTCGAGTTGAAGCGGTGGTGGTTGAAGAGGACGAGGCAGATGAGATCTACCTCGACTTTTCAATTATTTAGCTTTAAATGCTTGCTTCGGGTAAGGTCGCGGTGTCCATGCTTGTTTCTGCGACTTTAGCGGTAGGAGGCTCCATTTTTCTTATCTGAATGATCATCCCCATCTTAGGATGGTCAAAATAATGCACCTCATCACTACGCACGCGACGATTTTGCACCATAGGAATAGAGTAAAGGTAAGGTGTCGTCACTTCTTGAGGCGTTGTTTCTGCTGTTCCTGTCCCGGTTTCTATCTCATTAGCAGACGCTCTGAGCTCATTTTTAGCCACTAAAACGGTTTTGCTACCCGGTTCACGTAATCTAAAGTCAGTTTCGATAAACAGATAGTGCTGCAGATAGATATTGATTGTGCCGTCAAACTTCCACACCGGTTTGTTGGCATCATTGCTAAGCTGTGAGCCCATAAAGTCAAAGTTGCCAAACTCAGAGCTGGGATCTGTAGCTTTAATAGGGTGGCCGTTAAATTCATACTCTTCAGAGTAATCATGACCCGAATACAACTTAACGGGAACAGCGCGATTACGCGGAAGCATAGATTGCTGCCAAGTCATATGTAAAAGGCTATGGGTGCCTTTTTCGCGAGAAATCGTTGCCATAATATCTTGAAACTGACTTTGGCTCTGAGCCAGTAACACAGCGCCATCACCTAAATGCGCGATAGCAGGCTTTGCCGCCGCTATCTGCATCGGCACATCCGCCATCGCTTTATGGTTCGCACTGCTCATCTGCTCATTGCAGTTTACGCTGTCGGTCGCCCAATCAGTTGAAGTACAACCGTTAAGCCCCATACTCACCGCGGTTAAGTCAGTGCTGACCATAGGCGTGATAAAGTCGACGGTTTTTCGGCTACGTGCTTCAGTGATCTTCGTAGGCCATTGCTCTACGCTGGGTACATCGCGTTCGAAGATATAGACTTCGACCTCAAACCAGCGCTCCTCTGCTGCAAAGGCACTTACAGATAGGCTGGATAAAAGGCTAACAGCTAAAGCTGCGCTTAGCTTGTTTTTAGATAGTCCTAACACGATCATTCTCCAAGACGATGTTGAAACAACTGCTCAATTAACAGTTTGAGTAATGCGAGCCTATCTTTTGCTGTTTCAGAAGGCATAGCAAATTTTAGCTTATTGGGCCCGTCCATTCGATATACTTGGGGCTGAGTTTGCAGTAAGCCGATGATAAAGGTTGGGTCAACCTTGTTATTTTCACCAAACTCTATACTACCACCTTTAGCATGCATTTCGATTTTTCTTAAGCCTAACTGTGTGGCTAAGTGCTTATAAAGCGTCATTTCCATCAAGTTTTTGGTGGCTTCGGGTAACATACCGAAACGATCAATCAACTCGACTTTTAATTCATCAAGGGCTTTAGCGGTTTCACAGTTGGCAATGCGTTTATATAAAGATAAGCGCATGTTGACGTCAGCGACATAATCTTCTGGCAATAGCGCAGGAATTCGCAGCTCAACTTCACATTGATGACGTAGCATCTGGTCAAGCGACGGCTCCTTGCCCTGTTTTAGTGACTTAACCGCATCCTCTAGCATCTCCATGTAGAGAGTAAAACCAATCTTGGAGATATGGCCACTCTGTTCGTCACCAAGCAGTTCACCGGCACCACGAATTTCTAAATCCTGGGTAGCCAGCATAAAGCCTGCACCGAGATCCTCTAACGCGCCAATGGCTTCAAGACGTTTACGGGCATCTTTTGTCATTCGCTTTGGATGAGGTGTCATCAAATAGGCATAGGCTTGGTGATGCGAGCGTCCGACACGACCACGAAGCTGATGCAGTTGCGCCAAACCAAAGTTGTCAGCCCGTTCAATGACGATGGTATTGGCCGATGGCACATCAATACCGGTTTCAATAATGGTGGTACACACCAATACGTTAAAGCGTTGATGATAAAAATCAGACATCACCCGCTCAAGTTCACGCTCACGCATCTGACCATGGGCGGTAACAACTCTTGCTTCAGGTAAGAGTTCGCTAATTTCAGCTGCGCGCTTTTCAATGGTTTCAACACTGTTATGCAAGAAGTAGACTTGGCCACCCCTTAAGATTTCACGCAGTAATGCCTCGCGGATAGTGGCTTCATCGTATTCTCTGACAAAGGTTTTCACGGCGAGTCGTTTGGCTGGCGGGGTCGCAATGATCGACAAGTCACGCATACCCGACATCGCCATATTTAATGTGCGAGGTATAGGGGTCGCCGTTAGAGTTAAGATATCGACATTGGCTCGTAGCGCCTTGATCTTCTCTTTTTGTCTTACGCCAAAACGGTGCTCTTCATCGATGACCAACAAGCCTAAGTTCTCAAACTTAGCCTCCGATTGCAGCAATTTGTGGGTGCCGATAACGATATCGACTTTGCCGTTGAGCAAGTCTTTCATCACCTGAGTTTGCTCTTTCGCCGTTTTAAAGCGAGACATCACTTCAATCTTAAATGGCCAGTCGGCAAAACGGTCTTTAAAGTTCTCATAATGCTGCTGAGCCAGCAGGGTCGTCGGTACTAAAATGGCGACTTGTTTGCCATCATTGACGGCAACAAAGGCGGCTCGCATAGCCACTTCTGTCTTACCAAAGCCCACATCACCACATACTAGTCTGTCCATCGCTGTTGGTGAGCGCATATCTTCAAGTACCGCATTAATTGAGGTCTCTTGATCAACGGTTTCTTCATAAGGGAAACTATTGGCAAATTGGGCGTATTCTTCTTGGTCAATGTGGCAAGCTTCACCAGGACGTGCTTGCCTACGGGCGTACACATCAAGCAGCTCTGCAGCGACATCGCGAATTTTCTCAACCGCTTTTTTCTTCGCTTTGGCCCAAGTTTCATTACCGAGTTTGTTAAGTGTTGCCTCTTCATCTGGACCAACACTGTAGCGACTGATGAGATGCAATGATGACACTGGCACATAGAGTTTATCGCCGCCTGAGTATTCAAGTACAAGGTACTCGGCAACGAGGCCGCCAGTGTCTAAGGTTTCTAAGCCTTGATAGCGCGCTACACCATGATCTAAATGAACAATGGGTTGGCCGACTTTGAGCTCGGCAAGGTTCTTAACCAGTGCATCGGAGCTTATCTGGCGCTGTTTATCACGACGGCGTCGCTGTGAAATACGGTGACCAAAGAGCTCGGTTTCGCAAATTAAACTAAATTTGCCACCCGTTTTCTTCTCAACGATGCAGCCTTGGGCCAGCGGAGAAACAATCAGACCCAGTTTTGTCTTGCTGGCGACGAACTCATCGAAGTGACTAAACAGTTTAGGCTTGATATCAATCTTAGCGAGCAGCTCTAATAGCGCTTCACGGCGGCCTTCTGATTCGGCACTAAATAGGAGGCGATCGCCCAGTGCCGCATATTTATCAAGCTCGGTTAACGGCTGTTTGAGTTTATGATTGGCGCTGATATCCGGAAGTTTGCTGACTTTGCCTTGTAGAGCCGTGCCAGTATAGGTTTCATTTTTAAGCCCAAAGCGAGGCAGGGCCTTAAAAGAGGAAAAAACCTGCTCTGTAAGCAGGTACAGCTCTTGCGGTGCTAACAATGGTCTTAATGGATCGACGCGCCTATCTTCATAACGCGCTTCAACCTCATTAAGGTGCGATTGAGTCGCTGTTTCAATATCGCCTACGGTGACAAGCTGAGTTGAGTCGGGCAGGTAATCAAATAAGGTCGCGGTTTCATCAAAAAATAGCGGCAGATAGTTTTCAATACCGGCAGGCATGGTTTTCTTGCTGACCATTTGATAAATCGACCCCGGCTCTTTGACCAAGACTTCAAAGCGGCGGCGATATCTTTGTCGAAAACCTTCGATGGCGGCGTCATCGGTTGGAAACTCTTTTGCTGGCAGCAAGCGGATCGCATTTATCTCTTTACTTGAGCGCTGAGTTTCGGGGTCAAAATTGCGGATAGTTTCCACTTCATCATCAAATAACTCGATTCGAAAAGGCTGGCTCGAGCCCATAGGGAAAATATCGATGATAGAGCCGCGCACGGCAAATTCGCCATGCTCATAAACTTGCTCAACCACATGATAGCCGGTATTTATTAATTGCTCTCGCACATCCAAAAGACGATATTTATCGCCTTTTTCGAGCATCAGAACATTGCCGGTAAGGAATGATTGCGGCGGTAGGCGCACCATTAAGGTGGTGACGGGCACAATGACAACGCTTTGCTGAGCTTGAGGGATCCGTGATAGGGCTTCGAGTCGCTGAGAAACCAGATCTTGATGCGGCGAAAAACTATCGTAAGGCAGTGTTTCTCGGTCAGGGAACAGCCAGATCGGTATTGATTGCTCACTGAGTAAATAACTTAGCTCAGCTTCGAGACCGATAGCGTTAGGCGTATCGGCAGTCACGACCAAGGTCACCCCCTGGTGTTGCTTAGCAATATTGGCGATGGTTAGCGCTTGGGCTGCGCCGCTAAGTGTACACAGCGTTTGTGCCAATTTGGCACTCTTGACCGCTGGTGGAGTCAATACGGAAAAAGCATTCATTAAGGCGAGGAAACAAGTCCATTAGCAGTAAAGTTGCTAAGTATTGTAGAGGCTTGTTTCAACTCATGCCAGTGAAAATTCTGTTTGTCTTAGCGGGCTAACTTGCGCAGTTTAAGTTGCTTCTGCTGTATGCTTAAGCTGGCTTTGACCAGTTGTTCTACATCGCTGTCTTGGATCACACTAAAGGCCAGTTCACAGGCGTATTGAGCAGGCTTAGCTTCTGAAGTTGTTTCAGAGTTAGCTTGTGTATCGGCTTCAAGCAAGGTGCAGCTTTTCACTTTAGCAAGGCATAACAGAGCCACGAGCTCCTCTTTAATGTGCAATGTCACTTGAAACATCTGTCCAAGTTCAATTGGCGCAGTGCTAACAAGGGTAATACCACTACCACCGAAACGGCTGCCGTTATAGCGGGTTCCCTCATATTCCTCTTTGGCCATGACGTGTTGCAGCACCATGTCAATCTTACGGGACTGTAGCTTTAAAAACTCCACCACAGCTTTTGCTTCGTCATCGAGGTGGCGCAGCTGTATAAGGCAATCTGATTCAAGGGCGTTAACATCGCTAATAAGCTGTAAGCTGGTGGGCAACATCATAGCTAGTTGCTCGGGCGACGGTAGTGGTTTAGCACTATCCCAAGGACTCAAATAGACATCAAATGGATGATTAATACTAAAATAGGCTGTAGAGTCGGTTAACAAGGGTTTTGCCTCTTGTTTTTAGGGGGCTAATACCCCTATTATCGTGCGCATCTTTATGAATTAGCAAGGTTAGACACACAAATGTCTTAGTATTTAATCAGTATTAAGAAGATATTGAGGAAATATTAGTTCTTTTTGCGAAGCGCTGGGGATCTGTTATCCCATTTTAATGGGGGCTAGCCAGTTAATTACCATGGCTATCGAGCTCAGCTTAAGTCGATTATATTTGGGTTTTTTAATGAATTTTTCATTATCGTTTTATATTGGTTATCGCTACTGGCGAGCACGTAAATCCAATGCATTTGCATCATTTATTACCATCTTTGCCGTCTCTGGAATTTTACTCGGTGTCGCAGCACTCATTGTGGTCAGCTCTGTTATGAACGGCCTTGAAGGGCAGCTTAAACAGCGGATCTTAGGTGCCGTGCCGCAATTAACCGTGCATTCGCAAACCGCGATTGTTGATTGGCCTGAACAAGTCGCCAAGCTGAACGGGCTTCCCGGCATCATTGGCGCGACCCCCAGTATCACTACTCAAGCCATGGTGCAATCGCCGAGTAATATTGGCGCTGCGCAGATTTATGGGATCTATCCAGAGCAGGAAAAAAGCTTACCCAATACTACAAAGCAGGTTTATTCCGGTGATTTTGATGCACTAGAGTCTGGAAAATATCGCATTATTTTAGGCGCGGAACTCGCTCGAATGCTCGATGTTGTCCCCGGGGATAAAATTCGCGTGCTGAGCGGCGATGGCGTGGTGTATACACCACTTGGCCCAGTGCCAAGCCAGCGCAAGTTTACCGTGGCTGGCGTATTTGAGATGGGTTCACAAGTGGACGCTACGCTTGCCTATGTCCATCATGATGACGCTCAGCGCTTGATGAGACAAAAAGCAGGTGAAATTAAAGAGTTGCGCTTGTATCTAGATGATCCTTTTAACGCCGCTAAAATAGCGCCTGAAGTGATTGACCAATTTGCCGTGCCTGTGACTACAACGGATTGGCGTGACACTTACGGCCACCTGTTCGGCGCGGTTAAGATGGAAAAGAACATGATGTCTTTAATGCTCAGCCTGATTATCGCCGTTGCCGCATTCAATATTGTCTCTGCCTTGGTGATGATGGTGGTTGATAAAACCACTGACGTTGCCGTGCTCAAGACTCAAGGCTTAACGACAGCAAATGTGATGGGGATTTTTATGATCCAAGGCTCGCTCAATGCTGTTATCGGCCTCATCTCCGGTGTGGCGGTCGGTACTTTGCTAACCCTTAACTTAAACACCATCACTCAGGCACTTGGGATCTCCATCTTAGGAGCAGGTCAAAATTTACCTGTGCAGCTTGAACTAAGCCAGCTGACGTGGATTGTAGTCGGTACATTAGTGATCACGCTGGTTGCCACCGTTTACCCCGCAATTAGAGCGGCGAATGTGCAGCCTGCTACCGCGCTTAGATATGAGTAGCAAGGATACGAGTAGCGGATATGACTAAGAACAGAATAAGTTACAATAGCGAGTTAACAATGAATCAAGAATTATTGCTACAAGTCAGTGGTGTCAGCAAACGTTATCAAGAAGGCTCTGTCGATACTGAGGTTTTGCATAATGTTGACTTACAGGTATTTAAAGGTGAGCAACTGGCTATCGTCGGTAGCTCAGGTTCGGGTAAGAGTACCTTGCTGCATATTATGGGGACACTTGATAGCCCAACCAGTGGCACGGTCACTATGCTTGGGGAAGACTTGTATAAGTTATCGAGTCAGCGTCAAGCCAAGATACGCAATGAAAATTTAGGGTTTATCTATCAGTTTCATCATCTATTACCTGAATTTACCGCGCTTGAAAACGTTTCTATGCCAGCGTTAATTCAAGGCCAACGTCGTAAACAAGTTGAAGCCAAAGCTAAGTCACTGCTCGAGCGCGTGGGGTTAGGGCACAGGCTAAGCCATACTCCGGCAGAGATGTCTGGTGGTGAGCGTCAACGGGTGGCGATTGCCAGAGCCCTGATTAATGATCCTAAGTTAGTGCTAGCAGATGAGCCCACGGGTAACCTCGATGCCAATAGCGGCGAAGCCGTGTATGAGCTGATCACTGAACTTGCCGCGCAGCTGGGCACAGCATTTGTTGTAGTGACTCACGATCAAAGCTTAGCGGCAAGAATGGATAGGCAGCTGCATATGAAAGATGGCCGCTTGGTGCAAGCCGAGGAACTTAACGCATGAGAAGTTTGTTAGCGATGTGGGTTGGCTGGCGCTTCTATTTAGCGCGTCAGTCCAATCGATTTATTAACTTTATCTCGTTTGCGTCAACCGCGGGGATCGCGCTCGGTGTGACCGTGCTTATCGTCGTGTTATCGGCGATGAATGGTTTTGAAAAAGAGTTAGAGCATCGCTTGTTAGGCGTAGTGTCACATGGTGAGTTAATTGGTGTTAATGAGCCGATTCATCAATGGCAATCCATCGTCAGTGATGCCAATAAAGTGCCGGGGATCACCGCCGCTGCGCCGTTTGTGCGTATGCAGGGTTTAGTACAAAAAGTCGGTGGCTTTCAAGCTTTGACTGTACTGGGGATCGACATCAACACCGAATCCAAAGTCTCGAACATTCAGCAGTTTATGTCTGCCAAGAGCTGGCAGAGCCTAGGCGAGCAAAACACTAATAATATCGTTCTTGGTAAGGGATTAGCTAAGAGTTTAGATTTAAAGGTTGGTCAGTCGTTAAGCTTGTATATGCCCAATATCAATGGCCAGTCACAAAGTAAAATTGGCGCGGCTAAAAGTCATCGTTTCGTGGTTTCGGGCATTTTTGAGCTTGGCGGTGAGCTGGATATGACCACAGCTTATATTCCGATGCAATATGCCGCAAAGACCTTGAACTTAGGTGACAACGTTTCGGGTGTGCGCATTAAAGTTGACGACGTATTTGCTGCACCAAGACTGATAAGAGACTTAGGTTATAGCCAGCAGCAATATGTGTATATTTCTGATTGGACTCGCACTCAAGGTCACCTATATCAAGATATTCAACTGGTGCGTATGGTGATGTATCTGGTGCTTGCGTTAGTGATCGCCGTGGCTTGCTTTAATATTGTGTCGACCTTAGTGATGGCGGTGCGAGATAAACAGTCCGAAATTGCTATCTTACTCACCATGGGCATGAGAAAAGCATCAATCATGCTGATCTTTATCGTCCAAGGTGCCTTTAATGGCATTTTGGGCTGCGCCATTGGCGGCGTATTAGGGGTGATGATTTCGCTTAATTTAAGTGCCATAGCACGCACGATAGAGTCAGTATTAGGCGTTCAGCTGTTATCGGCAGATGTATACTTTATTGATTTTTTACCTTCGCAGCTAAAAAGTGGTGATGTGATAACCGTTGTCTGTTTAGCCTTTGTGATGAGTGTTATCGCGACTTTATATCCTGCGTGGAAAGCGAGCCAAACTCCGCCTGCGAGAGCATTGGCCGGAAGATAATTCCGCTAGGTATAAGCTCTGCAAGTTTAAAAATAACGCCAGCATCTGCTGGCGTTGGTCTTTTTGGCTTACCTATTGCCGTAGAGGAAGCAATAAAGAAAGCAACAGATGAGGCAACAAGGCGTTAGAGGGCTTATTTTAGAGGGCTTATTGATGTAGCCAAGTGAGCGCATCATCTTCATTCTCAAAAAACTTGATTTCTCCTGCGACAAACCAGCGCCCTAGTTTTGTGGCGGTTTCTTGCCAGCCTTTATTACCATATAGGGCGATTTTAACAAATTGATTGCCATGCTTAAGCCCCAGCTTAAAGTCATCCCAAGCGGCGCTAAGCTCCCAACCTTCAAGCTCTGTCGCATCGAATAAGGCTTTAATCTTAGGTTGCTTGACCTCAGATAGTGCCGAGTCAATCACAGGGGTAATCGCAAGGTAATCGCTGTGGGTAAGTTTACCCTTGGCTTTTAAGGTTAAGAAAAACTCGTCACTCACTCTCTCTATGCCGATAGAGAAACCGTGTCTTAGTGCATTCATATAGACTCTCCTTGTTAGATAACCCGCTTCATATAGTCTTTGTTGATTTGATCACACTCGCGCCATGAAAACTAATCCAGACAACTGCATTGATATCGATGAATATCACGTTTATGCTTTCGAGCAATTTAATCTCGCCTGTTTAGCGATAAGGTTAGATGGCATTTGGTAATTAGTTATAGAAGAGCTTGGAGCGAAAACCAAGCCAAAAGGAAGAATAATGGAGCAGCAAGCATATTCAATTGGTGTGAAAGGCAAAAAGTGGGGCGATGCAGAAAAAGCGCAGTGGTTTAATGCTCAGTCGATTAAGCGCTCTTACCAAGATGAAGTCGTGAGTAAAATTCTAGCCCTTAAAGACCGCTTTGACGTCGAGCAATACGGCGCGCTTTCATACGATGCTAAGCGTTATCCTTTATTTGCGGTGAAGACGCATAACTGGGATGCAAACAAAGCCACTATTTTAGTGACAGGTGGCGTGCATGGCTATGAAACCAGTGGTGTTCAAGGCGCCATTCGCTTTATTGAGACTCAAGCCGCAAATTACAGCGATAAGTTCAATATTTTAGTCACACCTTGTATTAGCCCTTGGGGCTATGAAACCATTAACCGCTGGAATCCAAAGGCTATTGACCCTAACCGCTCTTTCTATGCTGATAGCTCGGCAGAAGAGTCTGCAGCGTTAATCAAGCTGTTAGCGGAGCTGGGTGTCGAGATGTTTGCCCATATCGACTTACATGAAACCACCGATACCGATAACAGTGAATTTAGACCTGCATTGGCAGCGCGTGACGCGGTAGAGCACACTAACTGGAATATACCAGATGGATTTTACTTAGTTGGCGATACCATCAATCCGCAAGATGAATTTCAAACGGCAATGATTAAATCGGTAGAGCAGGTGACACATATTGCTCCAGCTGATGATAGCGGTAAGTTAATTGGTGTGGACTTGGCCCAGTTCGGGGTAATTAACTACGCCACTAAGGCACTTGGCCTATGTGCTGGGGTGACAGACGCTAAATATGTGACGACCACAGAAGTCTATCCTGATAGCCCATTATCAGATGATGAAAACTGCATTGTAGCGCAAGTGGCGGCGATAACGGGTGGACTGGATTACTTGCTAACGCTGTAGTCACTACTCTTTGAGCTATTCACTGAAGTGAGCAGCTTTGATACAAAGGCCTCGTCATTTAGATGAGGCTTTTTTATGACTTTTTTTATGATTATTTCTAGTCAGCTTGAAGCAATACGATTGAAATGAAAGGCCGTTTGCAGTTAACATAATTGTTACAAAAATGAGAGCGAATAAGCAAAAGGAAATTTGCGAATGAGTATCAATGCAACACTTTTTGGTCAATTTATCTTGCTGATATTGTTAATGGCAATGTTAGTGATTGGTGGGATAAGCTTCTATCTGGCTCAACGTAAAACCCTACTCCTAAACTCGTCGCGATAATTGGCGCTTTGCTGTCACTCTTTCCACTGTTAGGGCTCATTTTTATCGCTGCGCTAGCAGTACAAAAAGAGATACAAGACTAGAACGAAGAAATGTAAGTTATTGATAATCAAGTGCTAGGCTGTTCAGTTTTTAACTGAGTGCAAAGGAGTTGCATATGAAATATATTCCCGCTTTTGGTTTTGGCTTAGTGATAGCTCTGCTTATCACTTATGGCTTTCACTTTTCGGCAAGCTTCTCTCCCATTCTTAGTTTTATAACTGCGAGCCAAGGGCTAACTCGTAATAGTCCTGAGTGGTTAATGCTGTTGTTACACGATGGCTTTATTTCGCTGCTGTTGGCACTGTTTGTAATAAGTCTTTATCGCCGTTTTTTGCCACGCCTTCCTTTTAACTGGCTTGCCGGCATTTTGATGCAGTTACCTATGCTCTATTTAATGTATCGCTTTGGCGGTTTTTCAATGAACTTTAGCACGTTATATGAGGTAGTGATTTCCACTGTGAGCATTATCAACGGCACCTCAGTCATTATCATTTTTACCCTATTGCAGGGCTATAATCGATATGCCAAGAAAAAGCCTGATGCTGACATACCCTTGAGTCCTGATTAAGCTTGCTTTAAAGCAAGCCTCACGTTTGTTGTTTTAGGTGAGTGGGGCAATCGACTTAGCAGTAGGCTTTTTAGGACCTAGGACCTAGGAGCAGTTAGTACGCAAGCCTAAAACCTCCAAGTCTTTAACCTTATACCTTATCGCGCTTTACTCTGCTTCCGAAGCGATCACCGCTTTAATGCCGTGAGCATGCACCTTGACGCAAATGCCGTTTTTCTTAAAGGCAATGGTTGGATTTGCAAGGCGCTCTTTATCGCCTTTCGGTGAGCTCATTTTAACTTTAATATCGGTTGTTCCAGCCAAGACTGGCGCTAGCTGTGGGGCATGTTCAAGCAGCGCCTGAGTCAGTGTATCGCAATCTTTAGCATTACAATCGAGTACCAGCTCAATGTGCTCCCAACCTTCGACCGGGTAGACTTTATCGCTTGGGTAGGGCAGCTCCACACACTCAATGGCACTTGTGCCCATCATTAGTGGCGTGTTGAGTTCGATAATCAGAATAGGTCGGCCGTTAATCATGTTGTCAGAAATGATCTTGCCGACGCTTGAAAACCCGTGACGTAGTTCATCGGCGGCCTCAACGCTATTGACGCGAAGTGCGCTGTGGTCACATTCTAAATACAGAGAGTCTAAGCCTAGTTCTTGGGTAAAGGCCTGTATGCGTTGGCTGAATGCCGACCAGCTATTGATTAATTCTTGGTATGTCATCGGAGTGCCTTAAAGCAAAATGAGCATGAAATAAAAATGATGCTAATTTCTGATTGAAAAAAGTTAGGGGGAATAGAACAGTGAAAAACGCTTAGGGCCAGATCTCTATGGGAGTGCCTTCATCAATCGCTCGCCAAAGCTCGTCCATCTCGGCATTAGTGACCGCGATACAACCATCGGTCCAATTATACATCTGGGCTTCTTCTGGGCTCAGGCTAGAGTTAGGGTTTTCACCGTGGATCATGATCTGCCCTCCAGGGCTGATCCCCAGAGCGTCGGCGCGCAGACGGTCTTCATCATTCGGGTAGGAGATATGAATTGCGCGATAGTAAGCACTATCTGATTTTTTATAATCCAATAGATAACGTCCTTCGGGAGTGCGTTGGTCGCCCTCGGTCAGCTTGTGGCCTACAGGGTTATCACCCATGGCAATGCGATATTTCTTAAACACCTTTCCTTGACGCAGCAGTGTCATGCTTGCTTCAGACTTGGTGACTATCACTAAGTCGGCTTTACCGTTGGCCATAGTGCTTGCGAAAGTGAGCGTCGAAAAAAGCATGCTAGTCATTAGCAAACTGAGTGACAAAACAATAAAACGCATGAAAAACCTTGAGCAAATAAGCTAAAAAAGAGTCAATTATGGGGGCCATATTACCTTAAAATGGCGTGAGTGTTGATGCTAAAGGCTAAGATTATTTTTGAGCTATCCACATATGCGTGTCACACTATTGATATCATCTAATTTAAAACGTTGATTCGTCGGTTTAAGTCGACGACTTCTTCGCCACTTTTTGTAAGGAGTTGCTGTAGTAATGGCAACAAAGAAAGATCAAGAAAGTTTGTTAAAACTTAAGTTACGCCAGGTTATTTTTGGCACCGACACGCGGGCTGGTCGTTATTTTGATATCAGTTTAATGATATGTATCGTGATGAGCGTGCTAATTGTTTTCCTTGATACAGTAGCTAAAGTGCATGAGCGATATGGCGATATCATCGTCATCATGGAGTGGTGCTTTACCATTATCTTTACCGTCGAGTACATCTTAAGACTCTATTGCTCGGCTAAACCGCTCAGCTATGCCAAAAGTTTCTATGGTTTGGTCGATCTATTATCAGTATTACCCTCATACCTAGCGCTATTTTTCCCGGGCGCAAACTTCACTTTGGTGATTAGGATCCTACGTCTGTTTAGGATTTTCCGTGTCTTAAAGCTACTGCGCTATCTAAGCGAAGGTAATCTGCTGCTGCGCGCCATGATGCAGTCGAGCCGAAAGGTATTTATCTTCTTTTTCTCAGTCAGTCTTATTGTGGTCGTTTTGAGTGCCATTATGTATGTGGTTGAAGGACCTCATAATGGCTTTAGCTCCATTCCTAAATCCATTTATTGGACCATTGTGACCATTACAACGGTAGGGTATGGTGATATTACTCCTAAAACTCCTTTAGGCCAGGCAATAGCGGCATTTACCATGTTGTTGGGTTATTCAATTATTGCGATCCCAACGGGTATTTTAACTGCTGAAATTTCCCAGGAGATAGGCCGCACGCGTGATCTAAGGCGCTGCAGTAACTGTCTTAAAGTCGGTCATGACAATAATGCACTTTACTGCGACCATTGTGGCAGCGAGTTAGAGACTGACTTGTAAATACTATCAATATAATGGATTAGCCAAGGGCATCGAGGTGATATGGCTGTAGCCAAGTTTGTACAGGGATCGATATTACGTCATATCTTAGTGATGAGTTCTACCGCTGCTATCGGTATTTCGGCGCTGTTTGTGGTCGATTTATTAGATATTTTCTTCCTTAGTTTACTCGGGGAGCAAGAGCTGGCCGCAGCGGTAGGCTATGCTGGTACTATCTCATTTTTCACCACCTCTATTGGTATTGGTCTCTCTATTGCACTCGGTGCATTAGTGTCGCGCTCTATCGGCGCTAAAGAGACTGAAATAGCTAAGCGTTTGTTGCTAAACAGCTTAGTTGTGACCTTTTTGATTAGTGTTTTTGTGGCCTTTACCATATACATGTTTATTCCAGAGCTCTTAAGTCTTGTAGGAGCCACTGGAAAAACCGCTGAACTTGCCGAGAGTTATCTCAATATCCTTGTACCTTCCTTGCCGCTTATCTGCTTAGCCATGGCGCTCGGTAGTGCACTAAGAGCGGTCGGCGATGCCAAGCTGTCGATGGTATCGACCTTAATCGGAGGCGGGGTGAATGCGGTGTTTGACCCGATTTTTATCTTCATGTTTGCCATGGGGATAGAGGGCGCGGCAGTTGCCTCTGTTATGGCTCGATTTGCGGTATTTGCGGTTGCCGCTAAAGGTGTGGTGGTTAAACATAACTTACTTGGCCGCTTTAATTTCGATCACTTTATCGAAGATCTTAAACCGATTTTCGCCATTGCCGGACCAGCGATGCTCACTAACGTGGCCACGCCTATCGGCAATGCCGTGGTGACTCGCGCTATCGCCGACTTTGGTGATAGTTATGTGGCGGGCTGGGCCATACTGGGCCGCCTTATTCCTGTGTCGTTCGGTATGATCTTCGCGCTATCGGGTGCCGTTGGGCCTATCGTTGGCCAAAACTATGGCGCGCTGGAGTTTGAGCGAGTCAAAGAGTCATTAACCCGTGCTATTCAGTTTTGCACAGCCTATGTACTGGGCGTGTCACTGCTGCTGTTCTTAACTCGTCACCAAATCGTCAGCGTGTTTGATATGCAAGGCGATGCTGCAGAGCTGATCTTGTTTTTCTGCTCCTATATCGCAGTGTTCTTTATCTTCTCGGGTATTTTGTTTGTCGCTAACGCCTCATTTAACAACTTAGGTAAGGCTAAGTATTCGACCCTGTTTAATGTCGGTAAGGCAACATTAGGCACCATTCCATTTGTGTATTTTGGCGCACAGTGGGGGGGAGTCTATGGTGTGTTAATAGGGCAGGCAATCGGTTCGATTATCTTTGGCATTTTGGGAGTGCTAGTGGCGTACCAGTTGGTAGACAAGGTGCAAACCATGACCGTTGCTGGGCTTTATGGAGCTAATATACCGAAAGATGAAGAGAAAACTGAGTTTGATGAGGAGTTAAGCTTAAGTAGCCAGAGTCCAATGTCGTCATCTTGTGCCAATATGGCCATGGTGAATGAAGAACAAGACTGTGAGGCCAGTAATGAAGTAGCTGAGCTTATTGGCGTAAAAGAAGATAACGCTTCAACCAAGTAAGCTCAATCAAACGATAAAAGTCGTGCAGAAACTCGGCTTAGAGATTAATTTGCCGACGCTGCTTTTTCTTCGTTCGCTTCTACCGATGCGTCGTTAGTTGCTGTATCTGTGTCAGGTGTCCCTTCGGCAGCGAGTACTGCTTGCTCGGCAGCTTCTGCATCAAGTTTAGCCTGCTGTTCAGCGCGCTCAGCTTTAGATACATATTTTTTGATCGTAGGCGCAGTGTGCTTATTAAGGCGAGCCTTAGCACGTTTTGCGGTCCTTTTGATCATCTTCTGTTTTCTGTTCATGAGTTCTCTACGATATGCCTATTAATAACGTCTATATTACGACAATTGTGGCACATTGTGCGCCAAGCTAGAAATCGGATGCGGATTTTACCTTAAACGAAGCGTGACCGCTACTGCAGTATTGCGGCTAAAGTGAAAGTGATGTTTTTACCGGTATCATCAAACAGCTCACAAAAGGGGTGTATCAATTTAAATTAAGACATTAAAATAATGTCAAAGCATCAATAGTGGTGCATTAAAGAGTAGCAATAGCAGAATGAACCCACCGAATAAGATCACCTTTTTTAGCCGCTTCGAGGCCGATATTTTATCGGGTAAGAAAACGATTACACTGCGTGATGAGTCAGAGTCTTTCTATCAGGCTGGTCAGCGTGTTAGCGTGTCAAATTTAGAAGATGGTCGCTGCTATGGCGAGTTAGACATTTTATCGGTGGAAGAGGTGGCTTTTGATGAGTTAAATGACACCCATGCCAAGCAAGAGAATATGAGCCTTGAAGAGCTTAAGATATTAATTAGGCAGATTTATCCAGGGATCACTTCTATGTATATGATCCGCTTTTCATTAGCCTAAATGCATCAGCCTTATGAATTGATCTTATTAGCTTTAGTTCAATAATATTTGCAAGCTAACGGGTTAATTTTATGGAGTGTGCAGTTATTCAAAACTCTGGTTTTTGAATAACGATAGTTCATGCAAAAAAACAGGCCAGACAGTAGACTTGCGCTATTCAAGTGAATAATGCGGTTTGGTGTCATGCCTGAGAAAACAACCAATAAAGTCTGCCCCGGTAAAGCGTTTGATAAAGCGAGTGAACAAAATGTTCGCGCCGCGCTTATTCGTTCAGCAAACCAATGCTTTACCGCTTCAGATTATGATAGCGTCAGCATTCGGCTAATTGCCCAGCAGGCTGACGTTAACATGGCAATGATCCGTTATTACTTTGGTGATAAGTTAGGCCTGTTTGAGGCCATGGTGACCGAGCAGATCCAGCCTATCTATCAACGTGCGAAAGCACTACAAAAAAGTCACGACAAGCCCACGATAGCGGATCTGATCACTGAGTTTTACCAAACCATGATCCCCAACCCCGAATTTCCCCGTTTTCTATTTCGCTTAATGAACTCTGATGGTTCAAGTGAAGCAAAAGGCATTATTTTTAAGTTATTTACGCCTATTGTTGATCTGACTCCTATGCCTAAACAGTTACTCGAAGAGTGCGGCGATTTCGATCCTATGATGGTGAAGATGTCGATACTCAGTCTTATGATTTTTCCCTTTGTTATGCCGTTATCAATGGCAAAACTGCACGGTTATCAACTCAATGATGAATTTTATACTCAATTGGCCAAACACAATATTACACTTCTGCAGCAGGGTCTCTATGGGGGGAAGCAATAATGTCAGCGTTTAAGGGTAAGCGATGGTATTTCTTTCCTGCGGTTGCCGTGGGTTTTGTGGTGCTGGTGTTAGTGGTCAAGCTACGTAGTCACCCACCACTAGAGCTACAGGCAGAGCCGAGTAAGTTAGTTGAGGTTATATCTCTAGAAAAGAGCCCTGTGGTGGCGCAAGTGGATGCCTTTGGCCGCGTCAGCCCTAAGATCCAGTGGCAACTATTGCCTGAGGTCGGTGGTCGTGTGGTGTATAAACACCCAGATCTCGCTGTGGGTAAAATCCTTCCACAAGACACTCTGTTACTGGCTATCGACCCGCTAGATTATCAAATCCGTCTGGCTCAGGCACAGGCTGACCGTAAGGCCCTAGAAGGTCAGCTAGAAGGTAAGAAACTACAACTTAAAAACCTGCAGTTATCGCTGGAGATTGAAAACAATCGCTATGACTTGGTTAAATCCGATCTAAAACGCAAAGAGACACTGCGAAAACAAAACCTTATCTCCCAATCAGAGCTCGATGGTGAACGGCAAAACCTACTTGCACAGCAACAAAAACTGCAAGAGTTAGATAACAGCCTGAATTTGATGCCAAACGAGACACAAATTCTTGAGGCACAACGACTGCAAGCCGTTGCCCGTGAGCAGGAAGCGCAGAGTCAACTAACCAAGACCGAAATCCGTCTCCCCTTTGAAGGCCGCGTAGCCGAGGTCAATGTAGAAAGTAGCCAGGTGGTATCGCCGCAGCAGGTGTTAGCGCGCATTAATGGCATTGAAGTGATGGAGGTCGAGGCTCAAGTGTCACTGGGTGATGTGATGACCCTGATGAAAACGGTTAACCGACCACAGGAGCAAGAGAAGCAGTTACCTCGCGCCGAGACTTTGGGTTTGAGCGCCGAGATCACCTTAAAGGGCGCCACTTACTCCTTTAGTTGGCCAGCTCAGATCACTCGAATCGGTGAAACGGTGGATCCCACATTAGCGACTGTAAGCGTTGTTTTGCAGGTTGAGCAGCAGTATCGCGATCTAAAAATGGGCCAGTCGCCACCATTGGTGAATGGCATGTTTGTCAGTGCCCGTATTAAAGGCGGCGAGCGTGACTACTGGATGGTGCCTGAGCGTGCGCTGCACGGTGATAAGCTCTATATCATGAGCCAAGACAAGCGTTTACAGCTTGTCGATGTTCAAGTGCTGTTCCGTCAAGAGGGGCAAGCGGCGGTGCAAGGTAAGCTAATAGAGGGAATGCAGTTAGTATTAACCGACCTTATTCCCGCCGTTAATGGTATGGCGCTACGCAGCCAAGGGGTCGACACAAAGGCAGCTGTTCCTGCAAAAGGGGAGATGTTGCCGTGATTGGATTTTTTGTTCGCCATCCCACGGCGACAACACTGCTGATGCTGGCCTTTATTGTGCTGGGTATTAAGGCGCTGCCAGAGCTTAAGCGGGAGACCTTTCCCGAGTTTTCAAAAAATTACATTACCGCTCAGGTGGTGCTGCCCGGCGCATCACCGCAAGATGTTGAAGAGAACCTCTGTCTTAGAATGGAGGATGCTGTCGACAGTCTTGGCAGTATCATCGAAACCAAGTGTGATGCATTAGAGGGCGTGGCGCGCATGACACTAAAGCTTGATGACAAGGCTGATTTGAGTCGCAGCTTAGTGGATGTACAAACTAAAATCTCAGCCATTAAAGATTTCCCGGCGGAAATTGAGCCGCCGATTGTCGAAGAACTCGATTTTAACGAGCGTATTATCGATATCGCTGTGTCGGCAGCGACTAGCAAGCCTGAGCTTAAAGCCTATGCGGAAGATTTAAAGCGCCGTTTGAAGCTCGATACCAGCATTAGTCAGGTTGAGATCTCGGGGTTTTCATCCCATCAGTTACTGGTTGAGATCTCGCTCGGTGCTATCAAGCGCTTAGGCATGAGCGTTGCTGATGTGGCTAAACAGATTGAGCAACAAAACGTGCAGCTACCTAGCGGCACAGTGGAGACCCCAAGTAAGAACATTCTTATTCGCTTCGATCAGCGCGAGGTTGAGCCAGAGCGTCTTGCCAATATTGTCATTCGCTCCGATGCACTGGGTGGGGTGGTGCGTCTGCGTGATATCGCCACTATCACCGACAGATTCGAGCTCGATGAAGAGAGCATTCGCTTCGATGGTGAGCAAGCTGCCATTTTAACCGTGTATAAGAACAAGTCTCAAGATTCCCTGCGCCTTAAAGAGGAAGTGATTGGATTTTTAGACGCCGAGAAGTTGCGCACGCCCAATGGGATCAGCATCAGCACCTCAAACGACTTAAGCTCCTTGCTGTGGGACCGCTTAACCATGTTGGTTAAGAACGGTTGGCAGGGTGTGGTACTGGTGTTCCTGTGTATGTGGCTGTTCTTTAGTCTGCGTTACTCGTTCTGGGTTGCCATGGGCCTACCAATCGCCTTTATGGGCAGCCTGTTCTTTATGGCGCAGGTTGGGCTAACCATCAACATCATGACGCTGGTAGCATTTTTGATGGCGATTGGCATAATGATGGATGACGCCATCGTGATAGCCGAGTCGATAGCGGCTCACATTGAGCGCGGCATGAGCAAGGCCGATGCGGTGATCCAAGGCGTAAAGCGGGTGCTACCGGGGGTCGTGTCATCATTTTTAACCACAGTATTTATCTTCTCCAGTATCGCCTTTATGGAAGGCGACATGGGCAAGGTGCTGCGAGTGGTGCCGCAAACCTTGCTGCTGATCTTAACCATCAGCCTTGTGGAAGCATTTTTGATTTTACCCAACCATTTAGCTCACTCAGCGAAAGGGAAACAGCGAAAAACCAGCCGCTTTAAGCAGAAATTTAATCATAAATTTGAACACTTTAGAACCGTGCAGTTAGTGGCGGCGGTAGAGTGGGTGATCAACTGGCGCTACGTGTTTATGGGCTCGGTGATAAGCCTGCTGTTTATCTCAATCTCTCTAGTTGCAGGTGGCGCGATTAAGTTTGTCGGTTTCCCCGAGCTTGATGGCGATGTGGCCGAGGCGCGCATTATTTTACCGCCGGGCTCAACGCTACAGCAGACTGAGCATGTGGTTAACCGCGTCGTCAGTGTCGCCAAGGCGCTAGGTGATAAATACAGTGAAAAAGAGGACGGTCATCGTCTCATTCAGCATATCACCGAGCGCTTTAACTTTAACGCCGACGCGGGTGAAAACGGCGCCCATGTGGCAACCGTAAAAGTCGATCTGCTGAGCGCCGAAGTTCGCCAAACCTTGATGAGCACCTTTATTCGTGAGTGGCAGCAGGGCGTAGGGGAGATGGTCGACCCGATTGCGATTGTCTTTAAGCAACCGAAAATGGGACCTGCCGGGCGGGCGATTGAGATTCGTGTCCGTGGTGATGATTTAGACGAGCTTAAGTCTGCCGCAATCGATGTGCAGCAATATCTGCAAGGCTTTAACGGCGTTTCGGGCGTAATGGACAGCATGAGACCGGGTAAAGCCGAGATATTAATGACCCTGAAACCCGGCGCCGAGGCGTTTGGGGTTAACGGCATGATGCTTGCCAGTCAGCTGCGCGGAGCCTACTTTCATCAAACTGCCGACAATATTCAGGTGGGGCCTGAGAGTATTCAAATCGATGTGCAGCTCGATAAAACCGATGCCGCTAAGCTTGAAAATCTCGCCAACTTTCCAATCACCATCGGCACCGACGGTGAGCAGGTACCGCTATCGGCGGTGGCAGATTTTGAGTGGCAGCGAGGCTACGTCAAAATATCTCGTCTCGATGGCATGCGTTTTGTCACCATTACCGGCGAAGTAGATACTCACTTAGCCAACGCCAGTGAGATTAACGATGCCTTTAAGGCCGAGTTACTGCCTGAGCTTAAAAAGCGCTACCCGGGTATACGAGTCAGTTATGAGGGCGAAGTCAAAGAAAGCAAGACTACGCAAAACTCCATGGCCAGCGGCTTTATCGTCGGTCTATTAGCGGTATTTGCCATCTTAAGCTTGCAGTTCAAGAGTTACATTGAGCCGTTAGTGGTAATGGCGGTGATCCCACTTGGGCTTATCGGCGTGCTATGGGGCCATCTGTTATTGGGTTACTCCATGAGTATGCCCTCGATAATGGGTTTTGTGGCGCTTGCAGGCGTGGTCGTCAATGACTCGATTCTACTGGTGCAATATATTCGCTACCACGTAGAAGAGGGGCAATCGGTACATGAAGCGGTAGTGAGTGCTAGCAAAGAGCGCTTTAGAGCGGTATTTATTACTTCACTCACCACCGCTGCAGGCATGTTGCCGCTGTTATTAGAAACCAGTATTCAGGCGCAGGTGTTACAGCCACTGGTGGTCTCTATGGTGTTCGGTATCTTCGCATCAACGGCGCTGGTGCTGTTTATGGTGCCAGCCTGTTACGCGATTTTAGAAGATTTTGGCAAGGTTAGCTTCAGCAAGACCTATCCAAGCAAGAAAGTTGAGGTATAGAAGTCTAATCGAGTTTTGCTCATAGATAGTGAAAAGGCGCTAAATCTGATGATTTAGCGCCTTTTTTAAAATGTATGGCCTACGTTGTTGTCAGCCAGCTTGGTACCAACGGCAATTGTGCTGTTGATGGTGGCGGCGGATCGTGACTTATTTTCATGTATTTGATATGTGCTTTTACTCATTAGTTGATCTTAATCATAGCTGTAAGAGTAGATGGAGTAGATACTTATGACAATATTTTTGCAACAATGACAAGGAGTTGTTATGAGGTTTGTGGCGCTATTTCTTCTGCTCGGCAGTATTCTAACCAGTTTTCAAGTCTTAGCCATGGGTAAAGAGACTCAAGGCTATTCGCCTAATGAGTTGGTGTTTGTTCAGTCGGTCATGTATCAACCATTAGCTAAGTTTTGTCAGCGTCAGGATGAAGAGCTTTTTTACCAAAATGCATTTAAGCAATGGCAAACCCGAAACCAAACTAAAATCACCCAAGGGAGTAATGAGTTTACCGTTAGAGTGGAGTCGCAAGATGAACGTGTGACTCGGGTGATTAAGATGCTTATCCACCAAGTTGAGGCCGACTGGGGCGGAAGTGATAGTGAAAACAGAACGAATAAATGTCGCCAATTAAAGGATTATTTAAAAGAAGATGCATAAAATACTCAGTGACTCATGTAGCGATAGCGTAAAAACTGGGTATAGCGGTGATTAATTTGCGGTTTATTTAGCTTCTCTAAAAGTCACTATGTAACCTAACGGTGCGATGATTATCGTTTTGTGCTTCGATAATCATTGCCACATTTCAAAAGCGCTTTTGTCATAATTTAACCCCGCGGTTTCCCCTTACCTTTCAAGTGGATATTCTGCTTATTTGTTATATTTTGCTTTTAAAAACATGGATCCCATGGGTGATAATGAGCGCGATTGCGACCCAAAAACAGCCAATTAAGGTGTCATAGAAACGCCAACTCATAAGGTTTAAATCACCATTAGGTAATAGCGCAAAATTGATTGCCACCATCACAGTGACCGTTATCGAGAGGCTAAACAGTAAATAGCTCTTCCTGAGGCTATATGGGATCCAAAAGGCAAAAGCGGCAATTACCAGCGCTAAGCCAATCTGATCAAGATAGCGAACCGATAAGTAAGCAATAATGATCCCCAGCAAGGTGCCAACTATGCGGTCCCATAAGCGGTACCAAGAAAGCCTATCATTGATGTGCATCACGAATAATATCGTCAAGCCGACCCAACCGGGCTGGTTGACATGCAACCAATTCGCACTGAGCGTTGCAGCAAGTATGGTAAGTGGTAACGTTAAGCCATAAAAAGGGCCGTTGGTGTCACCTTTAATAAGCTGAAAAAACTCATTGCTAGGCGAGTGACCAACCTCGTCAATTTTATATAGCCAGCCTTGCAGTAAGATAAGGAATAAGGCAAGAAGTGCGCCATAAAAATAGGCTATACCGATAGCGGTTGATGCAGGAAATCCTAGTTGGGCCAATAATAGTGCTGTAGCAATATATTTGCCCAATAGCCCCCAGTAGGCGTGTTCTGGTTTGGGGAGACCGGCGAGAAAGCCGAACACGATTAATGCCGCAATGGCCATGTGTGGATGACCGATTAATGTGAACCCAAGCGCTGCGGCACAGATCACCGCCAAAACTCCAATAACGATAGCTAAGATTTGCTTTAATGCTTGGCTACGTGGGTCGAGTAGCAATGCGAGTAATGCACCTAGACTCATAAATGCAGCTTGGAGAAAATGCTGCGTAATTGCCCCGTAAAGGATTGGTAAGCCCATACCCAAAGAAAAAAGCACACCTCGAGTACGCTCATATACAAACATAATAGATTCTGATCGTTAGGTTGATAGTCAAAAGTATACAAGTTGCCGCAGAAAAGAATAGTGGTTTATTCAAGGCTAGCCGAGGCCAGATTAAAAAGGCGCTAAACCATCAGGTTTAGCGCCTTTTTAATCTAGAAGCGAATTCAAACTTTATTCATTACATTTCGCGGATCATATTTAGTGTGATGGCCACTGAGTTGTCGGCGGTTACCTGCTTAGCCTCTTCATAGACAAGATGCGCCGAGCCATCGGCTTTATCAGAGATGGTGCGAATGACAACCAATGGAATATCAAACATATCGGTGACCTGCGCCACTGCAGCGCCTTCCATCTCTACGGCGATAGCATTGAACTCTTGAAGTAGCATGCTGACTATGCCTTTATCGGCTATAAACTGATCGCCCGTTGCGATAATGCCCGAGTGTACGCGCGCTTCGCCGACCGCTCCTTTCGCCGCTTCTAGCGCTAGAGCTTGTAACTTTTCATCAGCGTAGAAGTAGCGATCATCATAACCATCAAGCTGACCTTTTGGCGCGCCAAAAGCGGTTAAGTCTACATCGTGTTGTACTAGTGCAGTCGAAATCACCACATCGGCAACATTCAGTTTAGGACCTGCCGCGCCAGCGATACCCGTAAAGATAATACTGTTTACATCAAACTGGTTAATCAACACGTAAGTGGTGATGGCGGCATTAACTTTACCCACACCTGAGCGGGTAACAACAACAGGTTTGCCTTCGATAAAGCCTGTGTAATAAGTATTTTTAGCAACTGTATGAGTTTGGCGTTGTGTGATTTCAGGTAGTAGCTTTTCAATTTCAGCATCCATCGCACCTAAAATTGCGATTGGCTGAGATCTAGCTGCAGTATCTGCAGGTTTTGCTTGAGTATTAATAGTCATAAGTGATGATAGTAGAGTGATAATGACAAGAGCGGTGCGCATCTTAGCGGCCTTCCATAGAGTTGAGATGCGCGCATCATAATGAGACCTGTTGTGAGAGTAAACGTGCTTTTTAGCTATTTTATTCTAACGTGAAGTCACCAAGATTCTATCAAAAATTGGTGAGATTAAATTGGCATTAATGTTTGCCTTCGAATGAAGCTTGATGACATTTCCCTGTTCCCTGTTCCCGATGGGGGCAGATGTGAAAGAGCGACCTTATGTGCAGATGCTGCTGCGATGACATCCTTGTCATCGAAGTTTGTGATTATGCCTACCTACAGCATCTTTCAGACTTACATACCAAAGCTTATGCCGAGTTGGCTATATAGATTTATAACGTCGTTTTTTCCAATTGGTGTTGCTTCCAAATGGATGCACCAATTCCGACTGCCAGCGAAGCTAGGATAACCCCAAGAGAAACAGACGTTGCGATAGCAAACGGGGTGTCAATAAGTAACATCTTGGTACCAATAAAGCACAGCATAAATGCTAATGTATGATGCAAATAAGCAAATTTACTCAACATACCACCTAGAACAAAGTACAGCGAACGTAGGCCTAATAAGGCAAAGACGTTTGCAGCAAGTACCAAGTAAGCCTCTTGTGTTACCGCAAAGATTGCAGGGATCGAGTCTAAGGCGAACATCACGTCAGTCATCGCAATGACCGTGACAACGACTAGCATTGGCGTTGCCAATATCCCAATGTTATCGCGGATAAAGAGCTTATTCCCATGATAGTCAGGGCTGAACCGCATAAATTTCTTCACCAAACGAACGGCAAAACTGTCTGAAAACGATGAGCTCTCTTGATCATGCTGACGCCACATTTGCACACCTGTCCAAATCAGGAAGAAACCGAACAGATAAAGTATCATGTGGAACTGTGCTATTAGTGGAGCGCCGACTGAAATCATGATACCGCGCAATACTAATGCACCCACGATACCTAACATCAGGATCCGCGGGACGTTTTTGTCTGGTACATTGAATTGAGCAAAGATTAGCGCGAAAACAAATAGGTTATCGACACTCAGTGACTTTTCAAGAAGATAACCAGTGATAAACGCTGTGCTAGCTTCGCTTGAAGAGAGTGGGCTAGTTGGCGACATCTCTGGCCAAAAGAGGTAGATAGCGCCAGCAAACAAGAAAGCCAGTGAAAACCAGAACACACTCCAAGCTGCGGCAGAACGAAAACTGATCCTGCCTCTTGTGAGTAATAAATCGATGCCAAGCATCAATAGAGTGAGAAAGACTAGGCCTTGATAGCCTGAAAAGAGTTCACTTAAGAACATAATACCTCCGACAGGCGGATGGCACAGAAAAGTGGGATACACCTGACCAACCGCATAGCTAAAATAGTAAAAGCAAATACGTGTTGTTGGTCTTGTCAAAACAGATTATTTAATGTGTTCTCGCGGGCCGGAAGCAAAAGCAACGGAATGACGACGGCGCGACAGAGTGACTACTCCCCAAAACGCAGACATCTTAGTCCTTTTCATTTAAAGAGAGAACCTAAAAATGGCAATACTGGTTAAATAATCTGGATATGTGGGGGCAGATATGTGGGTCCAGTGTAGGCTTATTTGATTGCCATTAATTTCTTAATCCAATTATCTACCTTTTGAGCCTTAGCTCTAACTTAGTGTTGTCCTGTTACGTCTTAGAGTGATCAGTTTAAGATGTTATTGGACAAAATCCATTTACCACGAAGGACACGGAGCGCTACGCTACACGAAGAAAAGCAACAGCTAGAACAAAAGCAACAGTAAAAGGCTCGTCATCAAATATTTTGATCTTTTGCTCTACGATTTTCTCCGTGACCTCCGTGACCTCCGTGAAAGCGCAGCGCTTCGTGGTAAAATTAGTGATTTGGGAAAAGTCATACTTACCTATATGTTCAACGCAAGTTAGCTCATTTTAGGACAAAAGCTAATCACCACGGCGAATATGGCGAAGCCATGTGCTAATAAACGAGAGCTAGGGATAGCGAACTGGCCGTTAAACACGGATGTTATTGGGACACCGAGGGCACGAAGAAAGGCTACAGTTAGCAGTAAGCTCAGATGTTACAAACTCGTTTTTGCCGCAAAGCTTGCTTGCTTTTGAGTGAAGCTGGCTGCAATCGCTTCCAGCGGGGGGGATGTGTTGGGGCACCAATGTCGTGGTGGCAAGATGCCAGAGAGTGACGCAAGTACAGATACTTCAGTGAGGCGCCGCAAGCACAATCCCTGTGGGCTCAGCCAAAACGTCCATGTTTTGGAAGCTCACTGCCGCATCTACACCTGCCCATCAATCTCTTCGAATTAGCCTAATTGCTAGCGTTTGTTAACTCACTTTTGTTCCAAAACGAATTAGCACCTGCAGTTTGATGATTACAGAGTTTCCCTCTCCTTAATATATTTTTGAATCCTATTTGGTTCAGTGATTGTCATGTTACAGACTATCTAGCGGACTCACCGTTCCTGCGTAATGTTGGCCAAGCACGTGAGTGTAGATTTGAGTGGTATTGACATCATTGTGGCCCAGTAGCTCCTGAATAGTTCTTATGTCCCGCCCAGCTTGAAGTAAATGGGTGGCAAAGCTGTGCCTGAAGGTATGGCAAGTGACACGTTTGATGATATGGGTTTTTCGCACCGCAGCTGCAAGTGCTTTTCGAATGACACTCTGATGTAAATGGTGTCTACAGTGAGTCTTAGTGTATGGATTATCACTTGTGGTGGTTGATGGAAAAACAAACATCCAGCCAGCTTGCCTAAATGCATTGGGGTACTTACGCTCTAGCGCATTGGGTAAAGATGGCCCTATACAATAGGTATTGTCCTTAATCTGAATAGCACGCGCAGCATCGATATAAGCAGGTAGTTTGATTGCACATTTTTGACTGAGAATGGTTTGTCTGTCTTTATGGCCTTTGCCATTTCTGACAGTGAGTGAGCAGCGTGCTAGATCGATATCTTGAATACGTAACCTTAAACATTCTGAAACCCGCAGTCCGCTGCCATATAGTAACTGGACAATAAGTTGGTCTCGCCCATTAAGCTGACAAAGAACCTCAGAAACTTCTTCGGTTGATAGCACAATAGGTAACTGCCTTTGTTTGGTGGCATATCTAAACCCCAGGTCACCTAGATCTTGCTTTAGATGCTTATGATAAAGGTACACAAGAGCATTGAGCGCCACTTTCTGTGTATTAATCGCAACATTACGTGAGTTAGCCAGAAAACTGAGGAATTGTGTCACTTCAGCTTGTCCCATTGTTTCTGGGTGACGCTTTTGCTGGAAGTTGATAAAGGCTTTAATCCAGTACAAGTATGCTTTTTCTGTTTTGATACTGTAACCGCGCATACGCATATGTTCACGAACTTGAGTCAGAAAAGGACTTTTTATAGCTGCCATGATAAATAACCTGCTCACTGTTTATCTATACAGTATTATCTACTTTACTCGATTCTTCAGGGAAAAATTGTGTAAATTATGTGCGCTTGCACTTGAGGCTGAAACATTTATCTAGTAGCATCAATGGCTTATGTTAGTGTTAATCTAAATAATAGGTTTAATAAACGCGCATGCGCGTTTTCTCTAAAAGTTATTGTTCTATATTTTATTTTCATCAATAAATACAGATAATTAGTTGTGCGCGTTTTAGCTGGTCTAATGAGGTAAACGCGCATGCGCACTATACAAATGTTAACCTTCTCTGAGGAAATTGGGAGTATCGATGAAGGATTGTTATGGTCAACATGGTTGGAAACAATTTCACCGAAATAGAAAAGATATCCTAGATGAGTTCGATAAAATCTATGAACAACAAGCAAATCGACCAGTTAAAACTGCACATGGAGATGCTGTAGAGGCATATCTAAGAAAATGGTTGAGTGAATTTTTGCCTAAAAAATATGCTGTTACATCAGGTTATATAATTCCTAACCTTTATGATGATTCAAAGATCTTATATCACTATGACATTATCATATATCAAGTTCTTGAAGCTCCAGTCCTATGGACGGAAGGCAATTACGATAATAGCCAGCAGGGTAAATATTTAGCGATCCCAGCAAAATACGTAGTAGCTGTGTATGAAGTTAAATCAAGGTTAACGAAGAAATCCATTGTCGACTCAATTGATAAGCTTAAAGAAGTAAATTCTTTTAAAGAACAGCTGCCAGCAACTTACCATAGCGGGGTAATTTATGTTGATCTCAAAGAGTCTGAGGTTAATAAAAAAAACCTTATAAAGGATTTATATAAAGGTGTAAACGCTCATGGCTTCATTGGTGGAATGGTACTCAGGTATGAGTCTGACGACACATCCACAGGGGTGATTTCATTAAACTCAATCGAAGCACCAGACTCAGAAGATAACTTACTCCCTTTGGCTAAAAAAATTGATGATCTAAATATTTATATGACCGAAAACGGAAACGCTCAATTCGCGGAGAGTGGTGGGGGAGCAACTGTCGTTTACACTGGTGAATATTGGGCAGTTTCAAAAAGCTATGGGGTCAGACACATAAGTAATAATGTGTTTTTGAGCCTCTCGTGGTCTAGAAGTGGCTTTTCTGAGTTTTGTATTCGTTTGATAAATTTATTAGACGGTAACTATGATCCTGATAAGCAAATAACATTTGGTCAAATATTTGAAAGACTCCCTTTAAAAGAAGCAAGCATACAGGGTAGTATCTGCATCCCCCAAAAGCCGTTTTTGCGACTAAGCATAAAAAAGTACAACCATAGTGAAATTCCTACGGTTACTTACAACGCTGATGAAGCGCAGATTAATTTCACTGTCTCATTGGATAACGTAGGCAACTTCCCTGTGACGGTGTCTGATGATGGATTTAAGTCAACAGTTGACCTAGCAGTGGGACGTAAGGCTGAAAAAGTAGTTTCACTCAAAGCTTCGATTGATGAAGGCAAATCTATCGAAGATTTTCGGCAAAAAGTTGAGTCTGGTAAACTGATAATTCCCTATCGTGTGGTGTATCACAAGCAAGGGGAAAACCAAGAGTTCATGCAAGTTAAGAAGAATGTGAGAGTAAGAGCTACAAGTGTTGAGGGTGTTAGCTAAGAAGGTTAACAAGCGCATGAAATCTGACGGGGCAAACTGTCCTATATTTTGCAATAATAAAGGACGCAAAAAATCGTCCCGCATGCTCCGCAGTTTATGCGGGCGTTAGGTTGCTCAGATATAAATTTTAGTTCCTTGAACATGGAGTAGTGATGCTTTTTAAGTATGTGTCTAATAGATGGATCGATAGTTTGATTTGTAAAAATGAAATCAGGTTTACACAATTTACAGCTTTAAATGATCCATTTGAGTCATCGGTGTTAATGCAACTTGATGAGCCAGCAACAGATGATGAATATGAAAAAATGCTGCCTTCTGTTGCCAATATAAGACGTTACTTAGAAAAGCCTTCAACTCAAGGAAGAATGACTGCCGAGTATTTCTCTTCAATATATGGGATTCTATCGCTGTCTAGAAATGTACACAATATGTTGATGTGGGCGCATTACGGTGAAAGTCACACGGGATTTGCTATTGGCTTCGATGAGCAACATGAGTTTTTCAAAGAATCTGGTGATAATGACTTTGAACCAGCATTAAAGAAGGTTGTTTATAGTAAAAATAGGGTAGTCCAAACACATGATGAAGAATTGATTTTTTGTCATAAATCTATTGACTGGGCATATGAAGAGGAAGAACGCCTCTTTAAACTACTCGATTTAGGGGGGGCTAATGGGAAACATTGCCAGTTTAATGAGCCTGTATATTTATTTAAAATCCCCAAAGAAGCGTATAAGTCCATATACATTGGTGCCAATATGCCGAAAGGTGAAGCAAAGAAGCTGATTTTAGCTTGTGAAACTCACCTTCCTCATGTTGATGTCTACACTGCTGAGGTTAGTGATGAAAAATACGAGCTAGTTTTTAACCCGCAAACCTAACAATCGCTTAAACCTGACTGCCAACCTGTGGCATTTTTGGTTCGGGTTGGCTTTTGTTATTACGGCGGTCTGGTTGAGTGCGGTGCAGTTGGCAGCAAGTTAAGCGGGCGTTAGGCATAATAATCTAGGGCAGGCATAGCTCGTCCAAAGCTCGATTCCCACGCCACGTTTAACCACGAAGCGCTGCGCTTTCACGAAGTGCACGAAGGTAAAGATAAAAAGTTCAAACTGCTTGAGCTGTTGCTTTTCTTTGTGGTCTCCGCCTTTTTCGTGGTGAGTCGCTTTTATCCCAAAGTGATTTAGGGCGGTTAGGCTTTGATAAAGTAGCGAAAACGGCTGTTTTTATCACAGTGAATAGATTATTCTCAGTCGGCAACCTTTTGAATTGGATCGAGTCAAATGCTTTGGACAATAGCGGAGAAGCTAACAGAGAGCGGTGTGCAAACCGGTGTATTACTGCCGTTAACAGATGCTGATACATTAATTGAACTAGATGGATTTAGCTATTTAGGCAACATAGTTACAGAGAATATGGCGAAAAAGCATCAGCCACTGGTGTCGAGACATGATCCTTTTATTGCTCCCTATGATCCTTCACTTTACATTGGAGAGGTCGGTTCAGAACATGTCTGTTTACTGAATAAATTTCCGATTATCACTCCGCATATATTGATCTGTGCTAAAGAATATCTTTCGCAAACATCGGCTTTGAGATTAGTCGATTTTCAGGCATGGGTTAAGGGCTTTTCTTCGGCCGATACGCTGGGTTTTTTTAATGCCGGGCACGATGCCGGGGCTAGCCAAATGCACCGTCATATGCAGTTAGTTAAAACGCCTATCTTATTAGAAGCTTCAATACTCTCAGGCCAATTACCCTTTAAGCATTATCTATTTCAATTTGAACACTTAGATGCCGAATTGTTGATGCAGCATTATAACGCCGCGATGATTAAGTTTAGCCGCTACAAAACGACCATGACTGACGGCGTCGCGGAGTGTTTACCTTATAATATTTTACTGACTCAGCGATGGATGTTAATTGTGCCACGCTCCACCAATGTGGTAGGCCCAGTCTCTGGCCATGGCTTGTGTTATAGCGGTCGATTTTTGGTTAGCTCAGAGGAGCAGCTTTGTTGGTTAACTGAGTATGGCTTTTTACAGTTCTTGACTGATTGTGGTTATCCAATAGAGTCATCGTTCTAGCCATAGCCATAGCCATAGCCATAGCCATAGCCATATTTACTGCAATACTGATATTCATAGCCAAGCAGCTTACTTATTTTAAAGTATAGTTTTAAAGCACAGTTTTAAAGGGCTGGTTGAAATGGGGTAAAGAGCAGATTGAAAGGGCAGAGATAATAAGCTGTCCTTTCAGTTGTTTAATAACATTTTTAAGAATTAAACTTGGCTACATCCGCTTCATCGGCACCATCATTGCACTCACCGCGAATAGTGCCGCGATCATACTGAATCGTACGACTGAGCTCTATATATCCCTCTTTGCAATAGCCTGTCATCTTGATGGTTTGCTGCAAGCCGTGCTCAATCTTTTCAGTCCACATTGTTAAATCCGGCCCTTGATAACGCTGCTTCGAGCGAGAGCGTTTCTTCTGGTTTGAGCGAACCTCGTGTGGCAGAGTCTGATTTTGCGGCGTTGCCATAGTGAGAATGGCGCGGTAGGTAAATAACTTTAAGCCATTACTCTTGATATCGGTTCTAAAAGAGTCGCTAACTTGCCCTGCAAATTTTTCGGGTTCGATATCGGGCTGACTACTACAGGCACTGAGCAAGGTACTCAGTAAGGTAATAATAGACAAAGCCGTCAGGCGGGATCTGATGCTTCCAGCTTTTGAAAGAGTGAGCTTTGAAAGTGGCAGTTTTAAAAGTATCAGCTTTGAAGAAGCATGCTTTGAAAGCCGTGATGTTAAGCGCATAGGGATTTTTTGTTCTAGTTTTTGGTTTATACGGGGCAGCATAACGTATATTGAAGTAAGTTAGCAGTGAGATTACAGGATTTTACAGTTCATGGGTTAGCAACGAGGGCGTTCGCAGGCTCACTGCTAGGGGGCTGCGCTTCTAGGTCCTAGGAAAAGACAAACCTAGTATCAGTTAAAATTCTGATTTATTTTGCCTAGCCCAGAACCCAGAACCTCTAATACCTAAGCCTAGAACCTTCATTTCATCTTCGGTTCTTAGCGTACCTTGGACAGTCATCTTGAATGTTAAACCATTCAAGTTGGCTGTCGGTGTAGATATGGTAGTTAGGTTTGATGGTGTTTGGTTCATCGAGTGTGGTGATACTTAAGGTGAGATATTGGCCATAACGCAGATCGCGAAAGCTTACTTGGCTGCCGCAATGCTGACAAAACCCGCGTCGAACATGCTCGGATGAGGCAAATTCTTTTGGTGGCTCAGTAAGCCAGGCAACTTGCTCCCGTTTAAAATCCATCCATGCGCCCACTACTGAGCCGGTACTTTTTTGGCAATGGCGACAATGGCAAAAGTCGGCATCGAAGGGCTGACCAGTTACGCGATATCGAACCTTGTTACATAGACAGCCGCCAGTTAACGGGTGACTTGGCTTAACAGTTGATTCTTTTATGTTAGTCATTTTGCTGCTTGAAAGTTTTACCAAGAATACAGATAGCTAAACACATCAGTGGCTTAGATACTAGGTTTTAAGCGGTAGGGCGCTGCGCTTCAGGGGAATGCTATTGTAGATTGGGCTTTAGCCCATCACCGCGGTATTTTTACGTCGAGAATTGACGGCATAAATGCCGACCTACATTGATAAAGATTTAAAGGCTAGGACGCTACGCTTCAAGGAAAAAGCATTGAGGCTTAACCTCTTTAGTTTTCCCTTTAGCGCAGCGTTCGTCTATGCCTGTTCGACTTGGCTTTACCTGCTTTTCCTAGATTCTAGGACCTTCTTTATAATCACTTAACTACTAATACTGGACATTTGGCCTTATTTGCCAGTGCCTCTGATACGTTGGGGTTAAGCATATGAGACAGCCCGGTATGACCATGGCTCGCGATAACGATCATGCCTACGTCGTTCTCAACACTGTCTTCTAGGATCTGTGCAAAGGTATCGCCACTTCTGATGGCGGTTTTAACTTGCAGCGTCTTATTCAGTTTTGGTTCAATCTCCTTTACTAGTGCAGCGAGTTTTTCGTTTGAATAGGCTTTAAGTTGAGTCTCCAATTCCTGACTGCTCTCTACTACGATGCCATAGTTGTGCTCCCCATAGGGTTTGCTCATCACGTGTAGCAATCGGATATTCACTTGATATAGGTTTGCCATCTCAATGGCGTAGCCTAGGGCGTGGGATGCAGTGTCAGAAAAGTCTGTTGGGCATAAAATTTGGCGAGTACGCATAGTAAACCTCGGTGATAATTAGGCGTAAAACATCATCTATACCTCACTATATACTCCCTAAATGAGGAAGAATAAAGCGACTAAGTGCATATTTAATAATAAGTACATATTTAATAATAGACAGAATTTAGCTTGCTAGCTTATGAAAGTAGCAGGAAATAGCTCTCTAGATCCTAGGGCGTTCGCAGGCTCACTGCGAGGACGCTCCGCTTCTAGGCACTAGGAAAAGCACAAGCTTGTATCGACTATGGGTTGAGTTTATTTTACCGAGCCTAGAAAGAGCAGGTGTAGTCGGTATTTTATACTGTTATGTTGTTCAGTTGTTGGGGTGGGTTAGCTATTGGTTACGTCGGCACTATTGTGTGTAACACTTGTTTTTAAAAAATGCATTTTCTATTTTTAATGGCGCATTTTTTTGAGGATTGTTCAATGTAAGTCGAATATTTCTTATTATTTGACGTAATCAATGATAACTCGTTAGTGAATCACATTAATAACCTACACTGGGTGTTATCGTACTTCAAAGAATTAAAGTGGTACTCGTACTACTTAAAAAATATAAGTCTGTGATGGAGCTAGGGTGTTGAACAAAAAGAAAAAGTTTTATAAGAATATCGGATTCCAAGTAGTTGTAGCTATGGTCCTAGGTGCGATCGTGGGTATGATGATGGGAGAAGATGCCTCTATCTTCGCTCCGCTAGGAACATTTTTTATCCATTTGATTAAAATGTTGGTGATCCCTCTAGTCGCAGTTTCAATTATTGCGGGCGCAGCAAGCTTAGGCGCTGGTCCATCGGCAGGTAAAGTCGGTATTGGCACTATCAGTTTCTTCATGGCGACCTCTGCTTTGGCTGTGACTTTAGCGCTTGTTATGGGTGAGTTCTTCCAGCCAGGTGTTGGCATGGACTTCTCACAGCATACTGCGGGTCTCGCTGCGGTAACCGCTGAGCAGGGCGCACTACCTGGTGTGGCTGATACCATTATCGGTATGATCCCAACGAACGTGTTCGAGGCGCTAACTGGCGGTAACATTCTGCAAATTTTGGTGTTCTGTATCTTCTTCGGTATCGCACTGACTAAAGTTAATCCAGAGAGTGCTAAGCCGATTACTTCTGCACTGAATACTATCGTTGAAGCCTTTATTTGGATGATTAACATCGTGATGTTGATTGCCCCGATTGGTGTGTTTGGCTTGATGGCTGACTCTGTAGGTACCTTTGGCTTCCAGTCATTGACTGTGGTGTTGAACCTATTCCTAGTTTATGTCGCAGCTATCTTAATCTATGGCTTTATCTTCTTCCCATTGATGGTGAAGTTCTTCTCTAACGTTCCGGTTGGCAAGTTCCTATCGGCGATGAAGAAGCCGCAAGCATTGGCTATGTCTACCGCTTCATCGATGGCTGCGCTGCCAGTTAACATCGAAGTGTGTGAGAAAGAGCTAGGCGTATCTAAGTCGACAGCCGCGTTTGTATTGCCTTTAGGCGCTACCATTAACATGAGTGGTAACGCGATCTACTACGGTCTAGTAGCGGTATTCTTCGCTCAGATGTTCAATGTAGAGCTAGGCCTTGCAGCTTACGTTGCAATCATATTCACCTCGACATTGGGCGCGATTGGCCAAGCGGGTGTTCCAGGTCCATCATTCCTAGTGATTGCGGTATTAGTTGCTGCTGGTATTCCAATTGAAGGCCTACCACTACTGTTCGCTCTGGACCGTGTGTTTGACATGATCAGAACAACGCTAAACATTACGGGTGATGCGGTTTGTGCTGTGGTTATCGATAAGTTTAACCCAGAAACTGAAATCCCAGTGCCAGCTGAGCAGGCTAACGCCAATAGTTAAGCCTATTTAGCTAACGTCAGTCGTTAATGCTTAGCCGTTAACTGCTAAGTTAACAATAGAAAGCCCTCTTTATAGAGGGCTTTTTCGTATTTAAAGGCTAGATAGGACGCTCGCCTTGAAAAGTCATTTTCGGCTCTACGGTTTTTTATCCTGCTGACCTAATACGCCCTTGAGTAGCTCCATGGGCAGTGGAAACAGTATGGTGGAGTTCTTCTCGCCTGCAATCTCTGTGAGGGTTTGCAAATAACGCAGTAAGATGGCGTTGGGCTCAGCCGAGAGTTTCTCGGCAGCTTCAACCAGTTTTGCCGAGGCTTCCATCTCACCCGATGCATGGATCACTTTTGCTCGACGAGTACGCTCGGCTTCGGCCTGCCTTGCAATGGCCCTAATCATGGTTTCATTCAGATCCACATGTTTTATCTCTACATTGGACACCTTAATCCCCCAGCCATCGGTACGGGTATCGAGAATGGCTTGAATGTCGGTGTTGAGCATCTCTCGGTTAGCGAGCATCTCATCGAGTTCGTGTTGACCGAGCACCGAACGCAGGGTCGTTTGTGCCAGCTGTGATGTGGCTTGCAGATAATCCTCGACGTTGATAATCGCTTTTTGAGCATCGATCACCCTAAAGTAGATCACCGCATTGACGCGCACCGAGACGTTATCGCGGCTAATGACATCCTGAGTTGGAACATCCATCACTACGGTACGCAGATCGACTCTCACCATCTGCTGTACGATGGGGATCACTATGATCAATCCCGGTCCCTTTACTCGGTAAAAACGGCCCAATAGGAAGATCACACCGCGTTCATACTCTCTTAAGATCTTAAACATGCTGACCAGCAAGCCGACAATAAGGAAGGTGAGTACGCCTATAAAGATGCTACCATTTCCGAAAATGGGTTCCATATTCGACTCCTTAGCTATTTAGCACTTCTTGGTTAGTACTTGTTGATTAGAAACTGGAGACAGTTCAACCTCCAGTGAAAGGTCATGACGCACGACGACGGTGACTTGCTGAGCCTTTTTTAGTGGTGATAGTGAGCTTGCTGCCCAGACCTCACCCTGAAGTAGCACAAAGCCTTTATATGTCGGCTGAGCATTGCCTGTTACATTAACAACATCAGTATCAGATGCATTTGTTAGCTGCATACTCGATGTAAAGTCATCAGTTACCAGCGCAAGCTGGCCAACAATTTGTCCATCACCACTGACGATGGGGGATTTTCGATTCCGCCACAATGTACCAAGCACTAGCAGGGAGCCTAAGGTTACGGTGACCGATACCGCGGCGATGAGTGGCAGAGAAAGCGCAAAATGATCGGTTTTTGTATCGAGTAAAAATAGCGATCCAACCGCAAAAGCGACAATGCCACCAATTCCAAACAGGCCAAAGCTTGGAGCAAATGACTCAATGGTTATCAGAGCAATCCCGAGTAGTAACAGACCTAATCCAGCATAGCTAATGGGCAGCATCTGAAACGCATATAAGGCAACCAGTAAGCTTATGGCACCTGTGATCCCCGCAATCCCTATTCCGGGACTATAGAACTCAAGCAAAATCCCGTAAATTCCGATCAACATTAAAATGTAAGCAACATTGGGATTGGTAACCGTAGAGATAATACGGTTACGCCAATCGGGTTTTAAATAATGCAGTTCGGCATTATCTAATGCCAATGTCAGTTGTTGATGATCTATCTCAACTTGCCAGCCTGTCAGTTCGGCGACTAGCCGCGGCGCATCGGGGCTGATGAGATTAATGACGTTCATTTCGAGCGCTTCATTCGCGGTGAGGGTGGCAGCCTCTTTGACAGCGAGTTCCGCCCATTGCTCATTCCGGCCGCGAAGCTGTGCCAGTGCACGTATATAGGCGATGGAATCGTTGAGGATTTTTTTCTCCATTGCGCTGGGCGTGGCTGGAGCGGACTTATCATCATCTTTTGGATCTTGTTTTGGCGCAGGTGTCGGGGCACTTCCTGGGCCAATACTAACCGGCGTTGCTGCGCCTAAGGTGGTGGCTTCGGCCATGGCGGCGATATGACATGCGTACAGAATATAGGTGCCGGCGCTCGCCGCTCTCGCACCGGGGGGCGCGACTAAACAGGCGATAGGGACAGAGGAATTTAAGATGCTTTGATTGATATCTCTTAGGCTAGAGACAAGGCCACCTGGGGTGTCCATCACGATAACAATGAGCTCTATTTCGCCATTTCCTAGTGCAGCGTTTACGTTTGCTCGCTCGATACCTTGGGTTAAATATTCGCTAGTCGCAGGACCAATGGCGCCTTCAAACGCGAGAACTAACACTTGAGGTCTTGCTGTGATTGCTGACTCTTGGGTGGGGGTGGCATAGCTTAAACCGCAACAAAATGTCAGTTGCAGTAAAGCTGCAATCAGGAGTTGCGATATAAAGGCGGGCAGTCTGTTTGATAGCAAAATGAGTAACCAATATTCAGGCTTACAATTAAGTTTAGTGTAGCTTTTGCTATTTAGCGTTACAGATAGCGTCCGCGTGGTTCATTCACTGTATTACCGATTGGATTGAGAGGTTTACAGCAGTTAAAAGTGAACCTTTATGAGAGTGTTTAGTGCCGAGATGAGATGACATATCTACATGTATAGCCCGTACAACTGAAAGCAAGCCACGTTAGTGTTATTTTTATTGTGTAATTTTACTAACTATTCCAATAGCTTGTCGTTAAGGATGAGGGCAGAACCCATACTGTCTACATGGGTTCTGCGTTACCTATGCCATTGTTAGTATAGGGTTTTGTGCGATTTAGGAGTGTGATGCCGCTGTTGTTATTCTGGTTGGCTATTTATTGTATTGTTTACGTATTAAAACTACATAAATTGCGCTTTAGCTGAACGATTTTGAAGTTCGGTCACGAAATGTAGGCCGCTGGCAGTTTTTTTGTTGGTAACTTACAACTTTGGCAGCAAAGTGTGAAGTTTGACTTGGAATATTAGTTAACAAACATTTATTATTGTGCATCCAAAATTTTAACGGTTGATTTTAGTGATGGCAGGTTACTCAAACCAAGTTATAACGATAAAAAAGGGCTTAGATGTGCCCATAGCCGGTGAACCTTCGCAAGTGATCCATGATGGTCCTAAGGCATCCCATGTTGCCTTGCTCGGTGAAGAATACATTGGCTTGAAACCAACAATGCTTGTAGAGGTGGGGGATCATGTTCAAAAGGGCCAAGCGCTCTTTGAAGATAAGAAAACCACCGGCGTTATTTATACCGCGCCCGCAAGTGGTAAAGTTATTGCGATTAACCGAGGTGAACGCAGACTTTTCCAATCCATCGTTATTGAATGTGATGACACTGAGGCAAAAAACTTTACAGCATGTAAAGATATTGACTCATTAAGTCGTCAAGCCGTACAAGACAAACTCGTTGAAAGTGGTTTGTGGACCGCATTACGTACTCGCCCTTTCTCCAAAGTCCCTCAATTAGACAGCCTTCCTGCTGGTATTTTTGTTAGCGCAATGGACAGCAATCCATTATCCGCCGAACCTAGACTGATTATTAGCGAACAAGAGCAAGCGTTTGCGGCAGGATTACAGGTGTTGAGTCAGCTGACTGATGCAAAGGTACACCTATGCCAAGAGCAAGGTGAGCCACTGCCAGGCCATGACCTACCCAAAGTCAGCAATCACTATTTTGCTGGCGTACACCCAGCAGGCATAGTGGGAACCCATATTCATTTCGTCTTGCCTGTCAGTCTTGAGCGTCCAGTTTGGCACCTTGGCTATCAAGACGTTATCGCCTACGGCAAACTGTTTTTAACCGGTGAGCTTTATTCCGACCGTGTTGTTGCATTGGCCGGCCCCGACGTTATCAATCCGCGTCTTATTCGTATGCAAGCAGGTGCACAGCTATCTGAAGTCATTCGAGGCGAATTAAAAGAGGGTTTCTCTCGTGTGGTATCGGGCTCACTGTTGTCGGGTCATACCGCAAAAGGGCCTCATGATTTCCTCGGCCGTTTCCATAATCAAATTAGCGTGCTGCAAGAGGATGCTAAACATCATCTATTGCCGTGGGTACGTGGCGGCTCGACTAAGTTCTCCATTACCCGCGCGGTAACATCACGCCTTAAGGGCGCTAAGCAGCTGTTCGACTTTACCACCCACACTGGCGGCTCAGCGCGTGCCATGATGGCTTTTGGTCAGCTAGATCGCGTCATGCCGCTGGATATCTTACCGACCTTGTTGGTGAGAGATCTAGTGGTACGTGATACTGATGAGGCGCAGGCGCTTGGGGCATTAGAGCTGGATGAAGAAGATTTAGCACTGTGCACATTTGTGTGCCCTGGCAAGTATGACTTTGGTAAAGAGTTACGTGCTTGTTTAGAGATTATTGAGAGGGAAGGGTAATGAGTCAGCAAGATAAAAAGCCTGATATCCAAGAGGATTATTATGCGCCGGGTAACTCGGTAAAGGGCTATTTAAGCTCACTGCTGATAGCCCATGGTCGCAGCACTCAAGGTCGGGTGCACATTCGTGATGCCATTGATGTTAAACGTACCATGACCATAGTGGGTCTATGTCTATTACCTGCGATTTTGTTTGGTATGTATAACATAGGTCTTCAAGCTCAGATTGCTGTTGCGTCGGGCTTGGCAACCGCTGATGTGTGGCAGCTTATTGCATTTAACCTGATTTTTGGCGGCATGACGGAGCAAACTGGCTTTATCGGTTTATTCTTCTATGGCCTGAGTTTCTATGCGCCTATCTACCTAACGGCACTGGTTGTCAGTCTGTTTTGGGAGGTGGTGTTTGCCAAGGTGCGCGGCCAAGAGCTGCATGAAGGTTTCTTCGTTACCGCGTTACTATTTACCTTGATTTTACCAGTATCGACACCGCTTTGGTTGGTGGCCATGGGTATTACCTTTGGCGTGATCATGGCAAAAGAAGTCTTCGGTGGCATGGGTTACAACTTCTTAAACCCAGCGCTTGCAGGTTTGGCGTTTATCTATTTCGCCTACCCATCACAAGTGACGGCAGTGAGCCAATTGGTGGCCGTTGATGGTTTCTCTGGTGCAACGACCTTGATGCAAGCCGCTGCGGGCAAGGTGAGCTTTGCTGATTACACTTGGTTCGATGCCTTTAGCGACCCTAACTGGTGGAACGCCTTCTTTGGTTTTACCCCGGGTGCGATTGGTGAGACGAGCACCTTAGCCCTTTTGGTTGGTGGCGGCTTCCTTGTGCTGACGCGTTTAGCTGACTGGCGGATCGTAGCGGGCGTAATGCTGGGTATGATCGTCACTGCGATCATGTTCAACCTTATCGGCTCAAGCAAGAATGAAATGTTTGCAATGCCGTGGACTTGGCATCTCGTCACGGGTGGTTTCGCTATCGGTATGATGTTTATGGCCACCGATCCGGTGACCACTTCATATACCACTAAAGGCAAGCTTGCTTACGGCCTATTGATTGGTTTTATGACTGTGCTTATTCGTGTGGTGAATCCAAAAATGCCTGAAGGCATCATGCTTGCCATCTTGTTTGCCAACCTATGGGCGCCTATCTTCGATTACTTGGTCGCCAAAGCCAACATCAAGCGGAGGCTTAAGCGTCATGGACTATAGAGCTAATTCGAAGCAAGGCGGCAGCGCGTCATTATTGGCAATGCCGATGATGTTAATTGCCAATATTTGGGAAACGATATTTGAATATGTCATCGGACGCCAAAGAGTGCGGATCGTCAGGTCAATACGGAGAATAAAGCGTAATGGCATTTAAGAAAGATTCTTTTATGGGCACCATGATTTTTACCGTGACCCTATGTTTACTGTGCTCATTTATGATCACTGGTACCGCAGAAGTACTTAAAGAGCGCAAGTTAGTCAAGAAGCGTGACGAGCTGATGCGAAATGTGTTACTGGCTGCAGATGTCGATCTTAGCGGTGATAAAGATTTCAGAGTGTTATTTGAAAAAGACGTTAAGCCGCTGCTGGTGTCATTGGATACTGGTGATATCGATAGCAATGCTAATGTGATGGACTTTGATCCTCGCATGGCAGCGATCAACCCTGATACTTCTAGCAAGCCAAAGAAAGACACCGCAAAAATTAAATCCCGCGCCGATCAAGTGCGTGTATTTAAGGTGTTTGACGATAACGGCAAGCTTCGCAGCATTGTGGTACCGATTTACGGTAAAGGCTTATGGTCGATGATCTACGGTTTTGTAGCGCTTAAGCCAGATCTCAATACCATCGAAAATGTGGTGATTTATGAACACGGAGAAACACCGGGCATTGGTGACTTCCTAAACGATCCAGAGTGGACCTCTCAGTGGCATAACAAACAGATCTTCGATGACAAAGGTAAAGTGGCCTTTAAAGTGGTTAAAGGCGGCGCTAAAGAGGGTGACGTTCACGGTGTTGATGCTGTGAGTGGCGCAACCCTGACAGGACGTGGACTACAGCGAACGGTGCAGTTCTGGTTTGGTCATGAAGGGTTTGAAACCTTCTTTAAAAAATTAAAAGCGTCGGAGGTATAAAGGATGAGTACTCAAACTATTTCGACTAAAGACATATTAACGGGGCCTATTTTTACGAATAACCCTGTTGCGATGCAGGTGCTCGGTGTCTGTTCGGCGCTTGCCGTGAGTAACTCGATGCAGACCGCGTTAGTGATGACGCTGGCGGTAACCTTTGTATTGGTGTTCTCAAACCTCATTATCTCAAGCATTCGCTCACTCATTCCAAACAGTGTGCGTATTATCGCCCAGATGACAGTGATAGCATCACTGGTCATCGTGGTCGATATGGTGCTGCAAGATGTTGCCTATGAGCTATCGCGTCAGCTATCGGTATTCGTTGGCTTGATCATCACCAACTGTATCATCATGGGCCGCGCCGAAGCGTTTGCCATGAAGAATCCGCCGCATTTAGCTGTTGTGGATGCTGTAGGTAATGCCATGGGTTATGGCGTAATTTTGCTGGGTGTAGCCTTCGTTCGAGAACTTTTAGGCAGTGGCACCTTGTTTGGCCATGAGATCTTAAAAACCGTAGAGAATGGCGGCTGGTATCTTGCGAACGAGATGTTTAAGTTGCCACCAAGCGCATTCTTCCTTATTGGCCTAATGATCTGGTCAATCAACGTCATTCAACGTAAGCGAGGTTAAGAGGCGATATGGAACATTATATTAATCTGTTTATTCAAGCCGCGTTTATCGACAACATGGCGCTGACATTCTTTATGGGGATGTGTACCTTCTTGGCGGTATCGAAAAAGGTTTCAACCTCTTTTGGTCTTGGTATCGCAGTTATCGTGGTGATGACCATTGCGGTGCCGATTAACCAGCTGATCTACGCCAATGTTTTAGCCCCTGGCGCGCTTGCGTGGGCGGGTTACCCTGCGCTGGATTTAAGCTATTTGCAGCTTATTACCTTTATCGGAGTGATTGCAGCCTTGGTGCAGATCTTGGAGATGTTCTTAGATAAGTACATTCCTGCGCTGTATGACTCGCTGGGTATCTTCTTGCCACTATTGACCGTGAACTGCGCGATTTTCGCCGGCGTTATCTTTATGGCGAACCGTGATTACACCTTCGCTGAGTCAACCGTATTCGCCTTAGGTTCAGGTTTTGGTTGGGCAATGGCGATTGTGATGCTAGCCGGTCTGCGTGAGCGCATGAAGTTTCATGCTATCCCTGAAGGTTTGCAGGGCATAGGCATTGTGTTTATTACGACAGGCTTGATGGCATTAGGCTTTATGGCTTTCTCCGGAATTTCTATTTAACGGTGTTTTGAGTGTTAAAACCCCTTAATGAAAACGAATTAAACAAAAGGTAGATTCGATGGAAATGGCAATTGGTATCGGTATGTTCACCTTCGTGGTGAGTATATTGGTCATGGTGATTTTATTCGCCAAGAGCAAGTTGGTCTCGACAGGTGACGTCAACATTCGTATTAATGGTGACGTAGAGAAAAGTATCTCGACACAAGCCGGAGACAAGTTACTGGGCGCACTCGCAGGAAAGAATATCTTTATCCCGTCAGCCTGTGGTGGCGGTGGTACCTGTGGTCAGTGCCGAGTGAAAGTTAAATCAGGTGGTGGTGAAATTTTAGCGACTGAGCGTGACCACATCAATAAGAAAGAAGCTAAAGAAGGTTGTCGTCTAGCCTGTCAGGTATCGGTGAAAACCGATATGGAGCTTGAGGTCGATGAGGAGATCTTCGGCGTTAAGAAGTGGCAGTGTGAAGTGATCTCGAATAATAACCAAGCGACCTTTATTAAAGAGTTACTGCTTAAGCTGCCAGAGGGCGAAGACGTGCTCTTTAAAGCGGGTGGTTATATTCAGATTGAAGCCCCTGCCCATGAAGTGAAATACGCCGATTTCGATATTCCTGCCGAGTATCGTGATGATTGGGAAAAGTATGACCTGTTTAAGCTGGTTTCAAAAGTCGATGAAGATGTGCTTCGTGCTTACTCGATGGCTAACTACCCAGACGAGAAAGGCCGCATCATGCTTAACGTGCGTATTGCTACGCCGCCGAGTGACAATGTACCGCCGGGTAAGATGTCGTCCTACATCTTTAACCTGAAAGCGGGTGATAAGGTGACGATCTCTGGCCCATTCGGTGAGTTCTTCGTTAAAGAAACTGACGCCGAAATGGTCTTTATCGGCGGTGGTGCTGGTATGGCGCCGATGCGCTCACATATCTTCAACCAGCTAAAAGGGGTTAAGACCAAGCGTAAGATGAGTTTCTGGTACGGCGCGCGCTCGACTCGTGAAGTCTTCTACCAAGATGATTTTGATGCGCTAGCGGCCGAGAACGACAACTTCGTCTGGCATGTGGCGCTATCTGATCCGCTCCCCGAAGATAATTGGACGGGTTACACCGGTTTTATCCATAACGTGCTGTTTGAGAATTATCTTAAAAATCATAAGGCACCAGAAGATTGTGAGTTCTACATGTGTGGCCCTCCAATTATGAACTCATCGGTGATTGCTCTGCTTGAAAGCCTAGGTGTCGAACCTGAAAATATCTTACTTGATGACTTCGGTGATTAGTTCTAAGGCTGAACCAATCTGAAAGGTGAAATTGAAGTAGGGCTAAAGCAATGTGTGGCCCTACATCAATGCATGAACTCATCGGTGATTGCTCTGCTTGAAAGCCTAGGTGTCGAACCTGAAAATATCTTACTTGATGACTTCGGTGATTAGTCGTTAGCTTTGATATAACTACAAACGCAGCCTCATGGCTGCGTTTTTATTTTCAGCCCTAAACCACCTACTTCAGTAGGTGGTTATCATCAATGAGGCTATGTCTGAAATAAAACAAATGAAAGTTATGGAGTTGGCTATGTTTAATGGCTTATTAGCATGCCGACTTTTTGTTGAATAGAAAGTGTCCATGGAGACTCGCTTATCGCATCCCTGCGATACACGGCTTATAAGCTCATTTAACCATATCCACGTTAGACTCAGTGACAAAGTTAAGCTTGCTAGAAGTGCAGTGCAAGCTTCTAAATCAGGGATGATTTAGCAGAGCCTATAGGGATATATTTACGGCGTCTTGCTAAAGCACGATAGGAAAGCTCCCTTCTAGGGAGTCTTATTTGCAACAGATAGCAAAGCCACCTTCTTCAGAAGGTGGATTCTTTACTTTCAGTACTTAAGATTATTATCGTTAAATTGAGGAGCAGGATATAAACGCTTTGATGGCAAGTGCTGATATGCACTGAATTGAAAAGGAGGTAAACTTTTAAGGATAAAATATCATGGTGCTAGCTGGCCTTTTCTGACTAACTTTTGACTTTGGAGTTTAATTAATGGCTATGGCGGAATTATCGATTGTTGCACTTATTGCTGTGGTTGTGGCGATGAGTTATCTGTCTATCTACCCCAAAGTTGCGGGCAGTGATATTAATCGCTTGCTTTGGTGTGATATCGCCATCTCTGCATTTGTATTAACGCTGGTGGGACTTAAATATTGGGGAACAGGCCATGAGTTTAGCTTGTTAATATTTGAAACAAATTGGTTTTGGTTCACCTTAATTATCTACCTGACTATCGAAGTGCCAGCCGCAATCTGGTATGCCAAAAAGCACAATATCACCATGGATAGTGATGCTGACTAAACTGGGAGAAACCCATTCCTCATGCGGACAAGCCTGAGTGGCGAAAGTTTCCTTATCCGTCGCCAAAATTGTGAAACCGTGATCGGTAATCCAAACTCGAAATAAACTCGCTAGATTGTTAATTACCTGACATTTTTCATTGTGTTTGCTGATTATAATCCACCTCAGTTTTTGACTCGCTGAGAATATCAATTAAATGTCTAAACCCTCTTTACTGCTACCTGCGTTAGCCTTATCTCTTAGTCTATGTAGCGTCCATGTTGCAGCGTCTATTGATGGCATGAAGCCTAAGCCTGTCGAAGGCGCCCCATTAGGGTATATTATTCATAATCCTTATGAAAATGCGCCGCTAACGGCCTTAGTGACCCTAGCCGGGCACACCATTTCAGCGGTTGAAGTCACCGTGCATGCCAATGATGAAGATGGCGTGAGCTTGACTTATCAAGTCGATGATATGCGCGTGATGGATGAGGGCGGCGTGCCCATTTTTGGTCTCTATCCAGCGTTTATGAATCAGTTTACCGTTAAGTGGACTGAGAACGGCGAGCGTAAATCTCACAATTATAAAATGCTAACGCCCGATATCGATATGGGTTTTTCAGAAAGTCAGTGGGCTAAGGCACCCTTGGTTGAAGTTGAGCATGTCGATGCTGATTTTAAAGACAGATTGTACTTTGTTAACTGGACTAACGCCGACGGTAAAGCCGCGCCGCTGATGCATAACAATGCTGATGCGCCAGGTGCATTTTCGTGGGACGGTAAACCGGGCTTCTTCATTATCGATACCGCGGGCGATATTCGCTGGTATATGAACCCCTATACCACTCATGATGCAAAAAGCTTTGACAGTGCGGGTTATGCTATGGGCATGAACGTGACTAAAGATGGCAACATGGTGTGGGTGCAAGGCCAAGGCTGGAAGAAGATGTCGATTATGGGACGGATGATCTCAGAGCATAATCTGCCGGGTAACTTTATCGATGCCTCTCACGAAGGCATCGAGGGCGCCAACGGAAACGTGTTTATTCGCGCCGCTGCCAAAGACTACCGTACTTCAGATGGCCGCTTGGTCAATACGATTCGCGATCAAATTATCGAGGTGGATAACACAGGTAAGCTGGTGGACTATTGGGATCTAAACACTATCTTAGATCCAATGCGTGACGCGGCATTACTGTCACTTGATGCGGGCGCGGTCTGTTTAAATATTAATCTTGACGATGCGGGCCATCAAACCACCGAGGAAGACTTGGCCAACGCGCCTTATGGTGATATTCACGGCGTGGCAACGGGTCGCAACTGGGCTCATGTTAACTCAATCGAGTACGATCCAAAGGACGACAGCATCATCATTAGCTCGCGCCATCAATCGGCGGTGATCAAGATTGGCCGTGATAAACAGGTTAAGTGGATCTTAAGTGCTAGCAAAGGCTGGAGCGAGAAGTTTCAAGATAAATTGCTTAAACCTATTACGCCAGATGGTGAGCCAATTTGGTGTAACGAGAAGGGCGCATGTCAGGATAAAGATTTTGACTTTAGCTGGACATCACACACCGCCTACTTAGTGCCAGAGAAAGGTACCCTAACCGTGTTTGATAACGGCGATGGTCGCGATCTCGGCCAGCCTATGTTTGCTACTGAGAAGTACTCACGTTCGGTGGAATATAAAATCGATGAGCAGAACATGACGGTGCTGCAAGTCTGGGAATACGGTAAGGATGAGCTTGGCTATGAAGGTTACTCACCCGTGACCTCTATCGTTAAATATCAAGCCGATAAAGACAGCATGATGAGCTACTTTGCCTCAGCCGGTCTATTTGGTCTAGGCGGCGGTTACGGTAACCTGAAGATGGATGACACCACAGGTAAGGTGCAATCAATTCTGGTTGAGCATCGATATGGTGAAACTGAGCCTGCTGTACGCATTAATATCGATAGCCACGATATGTTTGCCACCGGTTATCGCGCTCAGGTTATTCGCGTCAATGAGATGCTTAAGTAGTTAATAAGTCATTGATTAAGAATATTCGATGACGGATCAACCAAAAAAATAGCGCCCTAGGCGCTATTTTTTTATCTGTCGTTCGACTACTTAGCGAGACGTTGCCGCCTTCATATTGCGGGTAAATTCACCGAGAGCGCTTAATAAGGCTTGTTCGTTGTCTTTATTGGCTGCGATGATTTTTACCACCGCAGAACCTGAAATCGCGCCAGCTGCGCCCGCATCGATGGCCGCTTTGACCTGCGAAGGTTCGGCAATACCAAAACCGAGTAGTGGCGGCGCACCATTAAACTCCTTTAGGCGATTGAGAATGTCGCCAATTGGCATACCCGCTTTCGATTCTGTGCCAGTAACACCCGCGCGTGATAACAGGTAAGTGTAGCCTTCCCCTTTTTCGCTGACCTGCTTTAAGGTCTCGCTATCGGCATTAGGCGGTGCGATAAAGATTGGGCACACGCCGTGGGCCTTGGCTGATGCGATAAAAGGCGCGGCTTCCTCGACTGGTACGTCGGCAATTAATACCGAATCGACGCCAGCGGCTTGGCATTTGCCGTAAAACTTATCGATGCCGTTGGCAAACACGAGGTTTGCATATAAAAGCAGGCCGATAGGTAGCTCTGGGTACTTAGCGCGAATAGTGCCTAGCATCTCAAAGCACTGAGATGGCGTGGTGCCTGCGGCTAATGCGCGCAGGTTTGCACCTTGAATAACCGGACCATCGGCTAGTGGATCTGAGAATGGAAAGCCTAGCTCTAGGGCATCGGCGCCGTTTTCCACTAAGGTATCGATGATCTTGAGCGATAGCTCAGGTGATGGGTCGCCTAAGGTCACGAACGGCACAAATGCGCCTTGGTTTTTCTCATTAAGGGCGGCAAAGGCTGCCTGATAACGATTACTCATTGCCACTCTCCTGATTGTTTTTCTCTGTATTCTGATTGTCAGCTTTTTGTTGCTCAACTTTTTGTTGCTCAACTTTTTGTTGCTCAAGAATGTCCGCAACGGTGAAGATATCTTTGTCACCACGGCCCGATAGGTTAACCACTAATAGGGTCTCTTTGGTGGCTTCTTTGGCTAACTTCACCGCATAAGCGATTGCGTGAGCCGATTCCAGTGCCGGAATAATCCCTTCACAGCGGGCGAGCAGTTGGAAGGTTTCCAGTGCTTCATCATCGGTCGCCGACTCGTAAGTTGCGCGGCCAATGGCGGCAAGGTGCGCATGTTGCGGCCCAACCGATGGGAAATCAAGGCCTGCCGATACAGAGTAAGACTCTTCGACTTGACCTTCGCTATCTTGCATCAGTGGCGCTTTCATACCGAAGAAAATCCCCGTTTTACCATGATGAAGTGGCGCGCCATGCATTGGCGTATCAATGCCTTTACCTGCAGGCTCAACCCCAATCAAGGCAACCTCTGGCTCATCGATAAAGTCGGCAAACATACCAATCGCATTTGAACCACCGCCAACACAGGCAATAACGGCATCGGGCAGGCGACCTTCACGCTCAAGAATTTGACGCTTAGTTTCAGCGCCAATCATGCGCTGGAACTCGCGTACTATTGTAGGATATGGATGAGGCCCCGCAGCGGTGCCAAGTAGATAGTGGGCCTTGTCATAACAACCAGACCAGTCACGCATCGCTTCGTTACAAGCATCTTTTAAGGTGGCAGAGCCTGAGGTTACCGGGATCACTTCTGCGCCCATTAACTTCATTCTAAATACGTTAGGTGATTGACGCTCAACATCTTTGGCGCCCATATATACTCTGCATTTAAGACCGAGCAGGGCACAGGCAAGTGCCGTTGCCACGCCGTGTTGACCCGCGCCCGTCTCGGCAATGATCTCTTTCTTGCCCATGCGCTTTGCTAGTAGCGCCTGACCTAGTACTTGGTTGGTCTTGTGGGCGCCACCATGAAGTAGGTCTTCACGCTTTAAGTAAATCTTAGCCAGTGGGTTAGGGCTTAAGTTACGGGTTAGCGTTAATGCCGTTGGGCGACCCGCATAGTTCTTTAATAGGTCGGTAAATTCTTCTTGAAACGCTTCGTCTTCTTGCGCTTCAATAAATGCGGTCTCTAGCTGCTTAAGTGCTGGCATTAAGATTTGTGGAACGTACATACCACCGTATTCCCCAAAGTAGGGATTTAACTTGCTCATTGTATTATCCTTTATCTTCAATTTGTTGCCACATCTGTTCTTAGTTTGTGGCGATATTCTGTTGTTTTTACTTGCCTAGTCTTAGGTTAAACAAGGCGTCATAATCAATATTGGCGTAATAACTTAAATGCCTCAGTGATTTTGGCTAAATCTTTAATACCAGGGATTTGCTCAAGGCCGGAGTTAAAGTCTAAGCCGTAAAATCCTTGGGCAGCGGCTTGCGTGGCATTGGCTGGGCTTAAGCCGCCCGCGAGCAAGGCTGCGCTTCTGTTTGGCAGTACCTTTTGCCAATCAAAGGTTTGGCCAGTGCCGCCAAATTGGTTGTCTGACTTGCTATCAAATACGATTCGATCAATGCCTTCGGGGATAACAAGTTCATCGCCGCTATTACCCTCAGCATCGATACTCACCGCAACGGCTTTCCATATTTGAGTTTGACAGTTTAGCTCAGCAAAAATCGCCTTTAGCTGGCTAACTTCAAGGTGGGTTTCTTTACCGTGCAATTGCACTGCAAATAGATCTAAATCGACGGCGAGCTTTGCGATAACATCGACCGCTTCATTGACAAATACTCCAACCAGATTGAGCCTAGTACCACTCTGTTTTAGCTGTTTGACTAGCTCTTGTGTCTGCTCGGCTGTCACCGCTCGTGGAGACTTTTTCGCAAAGATGAGTCCACCATAGACGGCGCCAGCTTTGGCGACAGCTAGCATGTCTTCGATACGGGTCAGGCCGCATACTTTGTTGTGGCCAAAAGTCAGGGTGCGGCAAGCAAGGTCCAGATCCTCCTCGGCCATCAATGAGCTACCCACCAAGAAGCCATCAACCAGTGGGCTCAAGCGGCGAACTTGGGCTTGGTTATAAATGCCCGATTCGCTGATCACCACTCTGTCAGCTGGGATATGCGGCGCCAGCGCTTCTGTGGTAGCAAGATCGGTTGATAGATCGCGAAGATTGCGGTTATTAATGCCGATAATGGCAGCATTAAGCTCAATGGCGCGGCTCAGCTCTGCCTCGTTACTCACTTCGGTCAAGATATCCAGCTGATACTTAGCCGCCTCGGTTGCAAGTACTTGATATCTTGCATCATCCAGTACCGATAGCATCAATAGAATCGCATCGGCGCCCTGATGAGCGGCAAGTTTGACCTGATACTCGTCGACGAAGAAGTCTTTGCACAAGATAGGCTGAGTGACGCGAGCACGCACTCGTGGAATATAGTCCATATCACCTTGGAAGAACTGTTCATCGGTTAATACCGAAATACCCGCAGCGTAGCGGTTATAGACGTCGCTAATCGCATCGACATCAAATACATCACGGATTAAGCCTTTCGATGGGCTGGCTTTTTTGCACTCTAGAATAAACCCAGCATTTGGGGCGTTAAGCGCATCAAACAAACTTCTATCAGACAGCTTAGGTGTAAGGCTTGCCTCAGGAAAGCGTTGTTTCAGTGACGCGATATGAGCCGCTTTGGAATCAACAATTTTAGTTAATACGTTGCTTTCTTTGGCCACCGTTGTTTCTCGTAGATCCGTGCTCACATTAGGCTCCTTTGCCAGCTTGGCTAGCGTTAGCAAACTGGGTCAATAATTCGTAGGCTTTACCGCTTTTTATTGTTTCTAATGCTAAGGCCGTGCCTGATTTTATGTCATCACAAATGCCAGCTACATACAGAGCGCAGCCTGCATTTATGGCGACGGCATTTATATGGGCGTTTTTGCCTGTGCCTTTAAGTATGGCGCGGGTGTACTCTGCGTTCTCTTCAGGTGCACCGCCCTCTAAATCAGTAAGCTCTGCCTTTGGGACGCCAAGCATCGCGGGGGTGATACGGTACTCATTGATCTCGCCATCTTTTAGCTCATGCACTAAGGTATCACCGTGCAGTGCCACCTCATCGAGGCCACTACCGTGAACCACCATAGCACGCTTAATGCCAAGGGCTTTAACCACCTGCGCGATGGGCGCTACCAGCTCTGGGCTATAGACGCCTAGTAGCATAAAGTCAGGATGTGATGGGTTAATGAGCGGCCCAAGCACATTAAATAGGGTGCGGGTTTTAAGCGCTTGGCGCACTGGCACTGCATGGGCGACACCGCCGTGATAGTGAGGGGCAAACAAAAAGCACAGCCCTAACTCGTCTAAGCAATCGCGGGCGGTTTCTGGCTCCATGGTTAAATCGATGCCAAATTGCGCCAGTAAGTCTGACGAGCCCGATTTACTCGATACACTGCGATTACCATGCTTAGCGACATTGGCTCCCGCTGCAGCGGCAACAAAAGCGGCAGTGGTGGAGATATTGATGGTGTTGTGACCATCACCGCCTGTACCGACGATATCGACGATACCTTTGTTAGTTGTTGATTTGCTCGGTGTTGGAAAGTCTTTGGCGGCTGCTCTTAATGCATCGGCTGCGCCAGATATTTCATCGATAGTTTCGCCGCGCATCTTCATTGCAACTAGCATGCCCGCCATGGTGGCTTGATTCATTTCGCCTTGAATGATCTGGCTAAAAAGTGCCTTAGCGTCTTGTCGAGATAAGCTCTCGCCGCGGTAAAGGGATTCGATAAGCGCTTCAGTAGATTTAATTGTGGAGTGAGTGATTTTTGTTTGACTCATCATCTTATCCTTTTTCGTTATCGTGGCTGTTATTAGCTAATGCGCGAGAAAGATAATCTAAGCTTTGTACTAATAGCTGGCTACCTAAGGTGGTTAAAATTGATTCTGGATGAAACTGAAAGCCCACCGCTTTATCTTGTCTGTGGATAATTGCCATTGGCATATCCTCAGTCGTCGCAATGACCTCTAGGCAATCGGGTACTTGGGTTGCGACTAAGCTGTGATAACGAGCAACCGGAAGTGGTGAGGGGAGATCTGCAAAGATATCGGTACCGTTATGGTAAGTCGGGCTTGCCTTACCATGAACCACTTGTCTGGCGCGTTCCACTTTGCCGCCGTAATGTTCCACTAAGGCTTGATGACCAAGGCAAATACCCAGCATAGGCACTTTGCCTGCAACGCACTCAATCAAGGCCATTAATGAGCCCGCTTCATGGGGCGCGCCAGGACCTGGGGACAGCACAAGCGCAGCGGGTACGGTTTCATTTAACAATTTGTCAGCGATAAAGTTAGCATCGACATCATTACGATAAATCACCACTTCGTAGCCTAGACTTCTAAACTGATCGACTAGGTTGTAAGTGAAGGAGTCAAAGTTATCTAACAGATAGATTTTCATAGCCCACCTCCCATCTTAATGGCTGAAATAACCGCTTGTGCCTTTTGGCGGGTTTCATCGGCTTCCGCCTGAGGGTCTGAATCAAATACCACGCCGGCTCCGGCTTGAATGTAGGCGATGTCGTTTTTAACAAAGGCTGAGCGGATTACAATACAGGTATCCATATCACCAAGACCATTGAGGTAACCGACCGCACCGCCGTAGCTGCCACGACGTGTTTTTTCAGCGCCGCGAATCAGCTGAGCGGCACTCACTTTTGGCGCGCCAGTTAAGGTGCCCATATTCATGCAAGCTTGATAGGCATGCAGTGCATCTAAATCGGATCGAAGCTGGCCTGTGACGCGGCTAACGAGGTGCATTACATGGGAGTATCTATCCACCTTTAGTAGCTCAGGTACTTTGCGAGTACCACTTTGGCTGATGCGAGCGATATCGTTGCGAGCCAAGTCCACCAACATGATGTGCTCAGACAGCTCTTTTTTATCTAGGCGCAGTTCAAGCTCGTTACGGCTATCGAGATCAAAATCAATATCACCGCTGGCGGTTTTGCCACGTTTACGTGTTCCGGCAATCGGGTAGATCTCAACCTGATTGCTCTTCGCCTCATACTTAAGGGCACTTTCTGGTGAGGCGCCAAACAAGGTAAAGTCATCGCCGCGAAAGTAGAACATGTAAGGGCTTGGGTTTGTCAGCCTTAGTGCGCGATAGGCACCTAATGTATTGGGGCAAGGTAGGCTGAAACTGCGCGATGGAACCACTTGGAAAATATCGCCAGCGACGATGTGCTCTTTTAGGCTGTTGACCGTGTCTTTGAAGTCATTGTCTGAAATATTAACCTGAGTCTCGGCATCGACACCTAGTAGCTCGGCAATGGGCGCGAGTGAATGACACTTTTGTTGCAGCTTGCTCATGCGGGTTGCAAGCTGTGCCGCACTCTTGTCTGAGTGCTTGTTTAAGCTGTTGTAGCCTGGCAGCACAAATTGGTGAGTCACAATTTCGGCGCTTTGTAGCTGATGATCCACAAGAATTAAGGTTTCGGCGAGATAAAATAGATAGTCAGGGCAGGTGTTATCGCCTTCTGGCACGCTTGGCAGTGGCTCGACGGTATCGATTAAGTCATAGGAGAGTACGCCACCTAGAAACAGATCTTCAAACTCGGGGCTTTCATCGCAGCGAATGTGCTTAACTAGCGCTCGCAGGCCATCGAGAGGAGAGGTTGACTTTAGGCGAGCGTCTTCATCGAGTTGATTAGACTCTTTTTGTAGCGTTAGGCTTAGGCTTGATCCATTAATATGGTTAATTTCCGTGGCCAGAAAAGTTTGCTCGAAAAAGGACTTGATTGGCGCGAGTAGTGTCTTACCATTGTCTGTTAACGCGCTAAACTCAAGCTGGTAGCCACTGCAACGGATCATCATTGCTGCGTGAGTTAATACGATACTCTTTAGGTGATCTTTGCTGTCTATTTCAGCCGACTCTAGCAGCATGGTGTGAGGGGCATCTTGAGTCACATCCTGGTATAGACTAAGTGGATCGTCATGATACGCCAGCGCTTCTTTTTGGGTGATAACCTTAGCGATAGTGTGTTCCATGCTTATGCTCCTGCCTTGTAGGGTAATGCATTGTTCATTGTTTTATCTCACTTTTCTAGCCTGCCGCTGCGAGTTTTCTATCTTCTTGCTTATTTTATTATCGCTTAGATACAAGAAAGCCCGCAGTGTATGCGGGCTTTCTTGTTGAATCTTGACTCAGTTTTCTGAGCACACAGTTCCACACCACCCGCTAATTTGGGAAGTGCCACCACCAATTGATGTTTTGGAAAGTATTAAACTGTGTCATTTAAAATTCATCTTGTTTGTTTCAGTGGCTATATAAAAACATTTACGGGTGAAAGCTGTCAATCGAATATTTCTGTTTTTGATTGATTTTCACCAATATAGTGAAAATATTTCTCTCATTTTATCTTTATGGCGTGGTTTTAATGTTTTTTGAGTGGATCTTGCTAAAAGTCAGCTTAATTGAGTTTGAGTGTTTGTAGCGCTTGGCCTGTTAATTAAACTTTGCACGTGATAATGCACCAATGTAGAAACGAACAAGCACTATGTAAAATGTTGTGTGGGCGTTTTTGATTAAGCTTTTCTCTATATTCTGGTTCGCAAACGTACACCATTGCGCGTGTCAGCTAGGATATGCTTGATCTAGCTCAAACTTACTGTAACGCATGTTAATTGTTTGTTGCGGTTTCTGCTGGTTTTGGCACACTGAAAATGTGGCCCCAAAGGAGTGACTATGGCTTCAATTAATCAGCTTTTCAAAGCCTTGTTTAGTAGTTTTAAAGATCTGATCCCGATAATCTTGGTGGTCTGCTTCTTTGAGATATTTGTTCTACAGCAAGCGCCAGATAATCTGTTGTCGATTCTCATCGGTCTTGTCTTCATTGTTGTCGGTTTAACCTTCTTTGTATTTGGTCTCGAAATGGGACTGTTTCCCATCGGTGAGTCTTTAGCACATGCCTTAGCGCGTAAAGGTAGTGTTTTTTGGCTGGTTGTTTTTTCTTTCTCTCTTGGTTTTGGTACCACGTTAGCTGAGCCTGCATTAACCGCGGTGGCCAATGAGGCGGCAGAGGTTGCTGCAGAAGCGGGGGCGATAACACCTACTGAAGAGTCTATGGATGATTACGCTTTGGGATTGCGACTCACGGTAGCACTATCGGTCGGGCTGGCTATTTTACTTGGAGTGGTCAGAATTTTAAAAGGCTGGCCTATTCATTACCTGATTATCTCAGGTTATGTCATCGTAATGATTTTGACCTCGTTTGCCCCAGAAAACATCATAGGTATCGCCTATGACTCGGGGGGAGTGACAACGTCGACCATTACCGTGCCGTTAGTGACCGCCCTTGGTGTGGGCTTAGCGACGGTGATTAAGGGGCGTAACCCTATGCTTGATGGTTTTGGCTTGATAGCGTTTGCCAGCTTAATGCCGATGATTTTTGTGCTTATCTACGGAATGCTGGTGCTTTAATGCTGGTACTTTAATGGGAGTGCTTTAATGCCAGTGCTTTTAATAGGAGTGCTTTAATGGATATGTTGCAGCAACTGCTTGATACCTTGCTGATCACCATACGTGATGTGGTCCCCATTGCGATAATTCTGTTTGGCTTTCAGCTTGGCGTACTGAAAAGACCCGTGGCGAACTGGCGCCGCGTTGCCGCTGGCTTTGTTTATGTCATTTTAGGGCTAAGCTTTTTCTTAGTGGGTCTTGAGATGGCATTATTTCCGATTGGTGAGAGTATGGCTGAGCAGCTCACCTCCCATGAGTTTATCCATGAAGACGATCTAGAAAATACCGTCAATGGCTGGCAGGACTACTATTGGGTCTACATTTTTGCGGCGGCGATAGGCTTCAGTACAACTATTGCCGAGCCTTCTTTGATTGCAGTTGCCATTAAAGCCAATCAGGTTTCCGGTGGCACTATCAGCATTCAGGGACTACGAATTTCGGTGGCGATCGGTGTCGCCTTCGGGATCTCGTTAGGTTGTTTTCGTATCGTGGTGGGCGACCCTATTCATTATTACATCATGGCTGGTTATGTGTTGGTGGTGATCCAGACTTTTTACGCGCCTAAGACCATAGTGCCACTGGCCTATGACTCGGGCGGAGTGACTACATCCACCGTAACCGTACCGTTAGTGGCGGCGTTAGGTCTGGGGCTCGCCACGAATGTCGATGGTCGTAACCCGCTGATTGATGGCTTTGGGCTCATCGCCTTTGCCAGTTTATTTCCGATGATCACTGTGATGGGCTATGCCCAGCTAGTGGAACTTAAGAATAAAACCCAAAAGGAGCGAGATAATGCGCTTTAAACTGATCTTGGTGTTTATTGACGACGCCTGTACCGACTCTATTCTCGATGCCGCTCGCAGTAAAGGAGCGACGGGGGCGACAGTGATTAATCATGCGCGCGGTGAGGGACTGAATAAACAGAAAACCTTTATGGGGCTGTCGTTAGACGTGCAGCGTGATGTGGTGCTGCTACTGGTTGAAGAGCACCTATGCCGAGCTATTTTAGAAACCGTTAGTGAAGTCGGCGGTTTTGACAGCGATTCGGGTAAAGGTATTGCCATTCAAATTGATGTGGAAGACGCCGTAGGGGTTGCCCACCAAGTACAAAAACTAACTCATGATATTGAGGATCAAATATGAAGACTGAAAATCTGGTAAGAAATCATGATGTCATGAGTCAAGATTATGCCATGATCGATGGCCTGCAAACCGTGGCCGAGGCTATTGACCACGCGGTGAAAAGCAGGGTAAACGTGCTGTTTGTTAATAAGCGCCATGAAGATGATGAGTTCGGCATGGTACTGATGAGTGACATTGCCAAGAAGGTGCTCGCACAGGATAGATCCCCCGAGAGAGTCAACGTTTATGAGATCATGGTCAAGCCAGTGCTATGTGTACCCGGCACGATGGATGTGCGTTACAGTGCTCGGCTATTCGAGCGTTTCGGCATTACTAAGGCGCCTGTGATAGAGAGCGGTAAGATAGCCGGATTGGTGAGTTACCACGATATAGTGCTTAAAGGCATGATCAATAAGGTGGGCTAGCCTTTTGAAAATGAGCGCAGAGTTAGCAATAACTCGGCGCCTCTTACTACTAAGTTGTTAGCTCAGGCTTATTCTTCCCTCTTATTCCTTACACTTTACTCTTTAAGAGAGCAGTATTCTGCTACACTGGCTCTGTTCATCTTTTAATTTAAGTTCAATTCGTTATGCTGCGCCCGCCACTACGTCAAGCCAAAACCATCGATAATGTTTTCAATAGTGCCTATTGGCATTTGAGTCAGCAAGACTTCACCATTAATGAGATTCGCAGCAAGCTTGAGCGAAAAACCGAAAACCAAGAGTGGATCGATACTGTAATCGCGAGGCTGATAGAAAGTGGCTATCTAAAAAGTGATTTTGACTTTGCAGTACGCTATTGCGAGCTGGCCTTTAGCCATGAGCTGGGGGCTGGCGCAATAAGGCGCAAGTTACAACGGCGCGGCGTATCAGTTAGCGAGATTGATAGCGCGATAGAGCGGGTGATGGATGAGCAAAATGTCGATACTTTAGAGATGGCAACGTCTAGACTCCTTGGTCGATATGATAACTTTCATGGTACCAATAAAGAGAAAGTCTACGCTCAGATGACCGCAAAAGGTTTTTCTCGAGTTGAGATTGAGCACGCCTTATCGCTGCATCCGATGCGTGACACGCTACGCAGTAAATTGGCCGTCAAGGCGGATAGAGTCGACTTAAGCCGTGAAATAATCAAGTTATATAATAAAGGCAAAGGTCAAACCCTGATAGAGCAGGAGCTTAAGCAGCGACTGATTGACTTGAGCGACTTTGAAGACACCTTGTACCAATTGACGAACGCAGGAGATGTCGATTTTTATCAAAGCTGCAAAGGTGAGCTGGCTAAAAAGCGTTATGACTTATCGGACTATAAAGAAAAGTCCAAAGCCTACGCTTACTTATCTCGTAAAGGCTTTAGCTGTGATGAAATCAAAGAGGCGATGAGGCTCGATGATGGGTAATGTAATAGACAAAGGCCTTGCTGGATAAACGCCTATATTGAGTAGTCATGATGTTGATTCAACCACAACTTGCTCATATGGCGTAGTAGTTTATTGATCTTTTCGGCTTGATATTTATCATTTAGCTTTGTATTTAGTGCGGGGATGGGGACGCTTCTATCGATAAGGTGGTGGAAAATTATCGAAAATAACCCTGACATACAGGCTTCATATTCATCGCTAGCATATAGTTGCTCCCATTGGATCCCGGTCTGTTCGGAAAATCTCAGTGCTAGTAAGTCTATGTCTTGGGTGTATTTTCTTATTTGCTCCGTACCCATACAGTGTTCTTTGATCAAAGATAAGAATAGATCCAGACACTCTCCTCGAGGAATAACATCAAATAACTCGCCAATGCGCCTAGCTCTATGCTTTTTTCCTGAAATCATCTCAATAACCTGAGCGTAGTACTCCTCAAATTTATGCACGATGAGTCGATCGAGTATTCGTTCTCTAGTCGGCGATATATGTTGAAGGTTTCGATGAACCTGGCCACAGAAGTTGGCCGCATCTAAGTTTTCGATGAGTGATGAGGCTATTTTGGTTCCGATATCATTAGGTAAGGCGTTGGCTTCCATGACCTTATCTATGCCAAGCGCGATATAGCAATCAAAACGTGGCGGAAGCTTGCCATTACAGGGAAATTGGCAAGAACCTTTTTTTGAACATTTCAAATTGATTACTCCATCCTTGAGTACCGAAATTCGTCCTTTTTAAAGCTATAATACATAGCTTGGTTTCCGTCAAGTAATCACTATTTCGGATGCCTTCCTGTGCAGCTAAAGATACTGCCGCACCGTTGTGGCGCAGGTTAATATCAGTGAAGTATATGTTAGATTGCGGTTTTATTCTTGCTGATTAGGGTAATGTAGCGATTTAATCTGTAAGTTCGCTATCATTTTTTCTACTATGCTTATAGCATAGGGACGTAGACATTAATCAAATCAATATAGGTAGAATATATGAGATTCAATAAAGTCGTGTTATTAGCTGCATGTAGTTTATTTGCATTTTCCAGTCAGGCGATAGAGCTAAATAGTACAAATGTCACAGAAGGAAAGACACTTAAAAATGCCCAGTTATTTAATCAATGGGGCTGTACAGGAGAGAATATCTCTCCAGAGCTCAGTTGGAATGACGTCCCTGCAGGGACCAAAAGTTTTGCCGTGACAATGTATGATCCTGATGCGCCAACTGGTAGCGGCTGGTGGCATTGGATGGTTGTTAACTTGCCTGCAAGCACTCAGAGTTTGCCGGCTAACTCGGGTCTAAAGGGAGGGGCTAATCTTCCTAAAGGGGCGAGTATGGTCTCTAATGACTTCGGCTTTAAAGGTTTTGGTGGTGGCTGCCCTCCTGAAGGAGCTGCGCCGCATAATTACCAAATCACTGTTTATGCATTAGATGTTGCCCATCTAGAATTGCCAGAAAATGGAACTGCTGCGCTGGCGGGATATAATATCTATCAGCACCTTTTAGGCAAGGCTGTACTGACTGCGCCGACGAATGCTAGGTAGTTTATCGCTGCGTGGGCCTGAGATAGAGTGAAGTCGGGTTAAATTAATATGAAAAGGCAGCATATGAATGCTGCCTTTTGCTTAAAGCAGGTTTTGCTTATGCAAATTTTTTATCGAGGAAGTTGATGATCTCTGATGATTCATACATCCAAGTCGACTGACCATTTTCTTCAATCTTCATGCAAGGAACCTGCAGCTTTCCACCACCATTTAACAAGGTGCTCTTATGCGGCTCTTGCTTAGCATCGAGTGTGATGATGTTTAAGCCTTGGCGGCGTAGTGAGCGACGAACCTTAACGCAAAATGGGCACGCCTTATACTCGTAAATAGTCATGTTGCTGGTTGTGCTGTCGATTCTTTGTTGCTCTTCTTGTGGACGCTTTAGTTTTTTAGGCGCAAAAACAAAGTTTAAAAACAAAATGATACGGCCTAATACCCAACGAATAATAAACATTAACTACCTCTGATGTATTGATACTCGTGCAGATTTTAACTCAAGTGTTACAGGGTTGAAAGCATTGAGCAAAGAACACTTTTCATTTTTACAGCAAATGCCACTGACAAGCTCCGAGTTGTTCAACTTTATCTGTAATTAATAGGAGACTGGCATCATCTGGACATAAACAGAGTTGCTGCTTGAATGGTGCTAACTGTTGTTGAAAGCGATCGCTTTGCAGCAGAGCTGGGTTAATATGGGGAGTAAACATAAAGTCCACGAGATTGAGTGCGCTTAAATCATCGAGTTCACAGTGATTGATATCGCCACAGAGACTGGCACTGGCAATCGAGGGGGTTATTATCATAGCCCCAGCGCTGACGCCGATAAGGCCGCCGCCATTGATAGCGTATTGGCGTAGCACAGGTAGTAGCTTTCTATGCTTAAGGCCCTTTAAAAAACGGTAAGTATCGCCACCAGATAGATGAATGGCATCGCAGCTCAATAAGTGATCAAGAGCACTTTGAGAAAATCCTGCCTCTAGTTCGAGGTAAACGCTGAGTTCGGCGCCGAGCACTTGATACATTTGCTGAACTTGTCGAAAGAACTCTCGCTGTGGGTCGGGCTGAGATGCAATATAGCCAACTCTTAGCGGCGAGTGTTTATCGATCTTTACGAGCGATTGGAGTAATACATTAAGCGCCATTTGGCCATTTTCGGTACTTGGGTCACTCAGTAGTGCGAGTTTCATAGTCCACTCCTTTGAACGTTTTACTAGCGAGATGAATTAAATCCATATTTCCATGGTTACTTGTGCGTGAGCTTATACTGATTAGTATTAATTCAGTTTAATGACAAAAGTAGAAAAGACGCTATTTTTAAGAATAAAAAGGCACACTAACATAAGTGTGCCTTCTGTGGCTTGTGTGTTTCGTCCTGAGATAAGTTACTTAGCGGATAAGGTTAATAAGGCTTGGCTAGCGCCAGTGTTAAGCTCCACTCGACTATCGAGCAGGAATATTCTTTGTGGTGCGATATTCTTCTTCTCGATCAAGTAGGTTTTCACTGTGGTTGCACGTTGTTGAGCTAGTTTACCAAGTGCATTTTCGTCTATGCGCTGAGCGCCTAAGGTAAAATTATACAAAGCAATGTGCCAGCGCTGAGATAACTGCTCATCGGTTAGCTTCTCTTTCCCTTGATGTTCTGCTGCTATTTTATCTTTTACCGCTTCAGCCGAGCTACCAAACTCAGTTTCATAGAGTTTAATGAGTGCATCTGATAGTGGCCCTGATGTTGGAAAGCTACTTGGTGAAAGATCTGCCGGAAGTGCTGTGATATCAAGCTTAGCGGTTTGGGCGATTTTGCGCTTAAGCTGCAGTTCGCTGAGCGCGTGACTGTCTTTAAGCATGTTAACGCCTCCCTCAATATTGAGGGTCAGCATAGGTCTGTCATTCAGTCCTTTGGCCAACTTGTCTAAGATTTCTTGCTCTTTACTATCAAGAGTCGCGCTCCCTGCTGCAAAATTGATCTTATCGAGTTCCCCTTCATCGGCGCCAAGTAAATTAGCGAGCAGACTAAACGGAGCGGTTACGGCCTTGGTGATCACGTTGGTAAAGGCGGTCATCACTATGCTGCCGATGCTAAAGCTTGGGTCGTCAACATCCCCAGAGACCTGCAGGCCTAAATCAATCACACCGTGTCTGTCTTGCAGTAGGGCAATAGCTAAGGTGACTGGTAAGGTAGTGGCTAGGCTGCTATCGCTAGGTTTACCAAGCTTTAGTTGGTCGATGACTAAGTGATTTTCACCGACGAGCTGGCTGTTATCGAGTTTATAGTTGAGATCTAATGATAGCAGTCCTCTATCTATGTAATAGCCTGCATAAGTGCCGGAGTATGGGTTGACTGAGGTAAGCTCTAGATGTTTAAAACTAAGGTCTAAATCTAAGTAGGGCTGTTCCAGTAATGGATTGATATCGCCTTTTAGGGTGACAGGCGCGTAGCGATCGATTTTACCTGTGATATCCACCGATGCGGTTTGCTTACTGTTTGAAGAGAGCTTACTGATCTTACCGTCTAAATGCACAATACTCGCCGCAAAACTGGGCGTTAAAGAGTTATCGGCGAAGAAGGTTGAGCCATCTTTAAAAGTGATTTTGTTGATAGTTAATGCCAATGGCTTAGCCGATGCTTTGTCATCAGTATCTTTAGTCGTCGCGCTGGCGGTGACCGCTTTGGTCTCTTGACCCTTTTTGTCTGTTTTGTTTGCAGCAGATTTAACAATCAGATCGCCAATATTGGTGCTCTTATCTTTGGCGATAATGATGCGACCATAGGGCTGGTTTAGGGCAATATGGTCGATATCGAGGCGGTTGGCTGCCTTATCAAATGCTACACGGTTGATGGCTAGACCTTTCCATTTGAGTAGCTCTTTTTTCTGTACCGTATCTTTAATGAGGAGATCGTTAATGCTTAAGTTGCCGATATAGCTTAACTGCTCGGTTTTGGCATCGATTACCAGCTCCCCTTGAGTATTGAAATCACCTTGTTTAAGCACGATATTCACATAAGGTTTTAGGTAGTCTTGTATTTGCGGCAGGGCAAACTCAGCAATAGACACTTTGGCATTCACTAACTGTTTTAATGTATCTATGCTGCCGCTAGATTTAACTATCCCCTCTTGGTTGATGTTGAGTGACAGTTGATAGTCTATGGGCTTGGCAAGGGAGGCCTCTATTGCACCGGTGGTGAGGTCAATGTCGTCTATCTGCCAAAGAGTGTTTTTAGTCACCAGCTGCTCGGTGATGTTGACTTGATAATCCTTAAGATTGATCCCCTTAAGTACGGCCTTCCAGCTGGGCTTGCTTTGCTCTTGGCTTTGATTGTTGTTTTTGTTGGCTAGGGTTTGCGTTGTAGGGTTTGCTTCAGCCTTTTGCGCTGAGGTGGCAGTTTCACTTAATGGGGTAAACAGCGCAGCAAGATCGACGCCGTTTTTATTGATTTTAGCATTAAGCAATAAGCCATTAGTATCTAAGGTTTCTGCAGTAACTGTTTGCTGTTGGAGATTGAAGGCTATGCCTTTAAGGGCAATCATGGGCAGCTTGATTATCGACTGTTTCTGGTAATCAAAGTTAACATCATCGAGCTGGACTAGCCCTAGGTCGGTGGTGACTTCGAATTTATCGTCTTGCATCTGGAGTTGATAATTGCTCGATAGACTCAAACGTCCAGACGTTAGCTCTGGTGCAAATTTCTTAGAGATAAATGACCAAAACTGTGGCAGTTGGATGTTAGTTAATTGCGCATCGCCGACGATGTTCAGAGGAGATAGTTGTATTAAACCTTGAGTGGCGATGACTCCCCCGTTACGGCCTGTAACGTGTGCTGAATAGTGATTAGTTTTTTGCTCGTCACCAAGGTTTTCAAGTGTCGATTTTATTGCATGTTTAGAATCGAAAAATTTTACGTTGAAGTTTAAATTAGGGTAGTGCAATTGGCTATTTGTTACGTGATCAACAAAGCTCAAATTAGCATTAATGATGGCCAGATTTGTGACCATAAAGTGAGGTATACCTGCAGACGATGTTGAGTCTGATACACTCTCTTCTGTATGCCGATTTGCTAAAGAGTCTATAATGTCTGAAAAGTTAAATCGCAAACCTTGAGGGGACTTGACTCGCACAACGTTTATCGCTGGTGCCGTTAACGTGACATCGGCGACACTAAATGCGGTATTAAATACTGAGTTCCAAAATTGATATTCAAAGCTTAATTGCTGAAAGCTGACAAAGGGCTTGTTGTCTGTTTCGAGCAGCTGAAACTTATCAATAGCAACCTCAAGCGTGAAGGGGTTGATCTTAACGCTTTCGAGAGTGATAGGGCGCTGCAATAATGCTGATAACTGCTGAGGTGCTTGCTTTACAAGGATATATGGAACTAAAAGGCCTAGAATTGCAGTAAAGGTGAGGTATATCGCGGCGGATATTATGAGCAGGCGTTGGTACTTTGGACGCTGACGGTAGCCCTTAAGCACAGGCTGAAGCAATTTTTTGATAAAAGACATACTAACCTTTGTCGATTTAATTATGGCAGAGTGGTTATCATGTTAATAAAAATCAAACTTAAGAATGATTGATAAGAGTCGATACTCGCCCTACTAATTTTAGCGTCATTATCACGGAAATGATTGCGGTATCATAATATTTTTTAGAATTTTTAATGAAATTATTAGCTAATGAGCAGATTTTTTTTAGATGGACAAACTTTTGAATCTCAACTGAATGAATCAGTTTTGGATACGCTAATTCGTAGTGGGAATGCCATCAGTTACTCATGTAAGAAGGGTACCTGTAAAACCTGCTTAGTACAGCATGTTGGCGGTGAGTTATCGCCTGGGGCGCAGCGTGGTTTAAATGCGAGATTGAAAGCCAATGACTACCTTTGTGCATGCCAATGTATTCCTAAGGATGGATTGAGGCTAAAAACTGTTTTGGAGCAGGATTTATTTATCTCTGCGCAATTAGTTGAGCGTCAGTTTGTCAGCGATTCCCTCATGAAGTTAGTGATTAAGCTATCTGAACGGCTCGATAGTTTGCCGGGGCAATATATCAATTTGCGCCGTTTTGATGGGCTAACTCGCAGTTACGCTATCGTTAAATGCCTAGAAGGTAATCTTATCGAGATGCACATCACGCGAAAACATAATGGCCAATTTAGTAATTGGTTGTTTGGCACTGCCAGTGTGGGAGAGCAGCTTTTAGTGCAGGGACCATTGGGGCAATGTATTTATAAGGCTGAATATCAAACAGATAAGCTTATTCTTATTGGTCATGGTAGTGGTATAGGAGCGGCTGTGGGGATCGTTGAGCACGCGTTAGCGCTGGATCACCAAGGTGATATTTATCTGTACCATGATGCTCGGTATATACAAGATCTTTATTTACATTCGGCATTATTAAAGTTGTCACTGGCAAACAAGCAATTCAATTATCAAGCCTGTATCACCTCAAAGGCACAGAGTGAACAGAGGCTTCCCAGTCGTTGTACTTATGGTCAAGCGGCAGATATTGCTGCACAGCAGCATCCCATTGGTCGAGACTGTCGAGTGTTCCTTTGTGGTGAACCGTTAGCGGTTAATCAAGCGCAGCAACAAGCATTCTTAGATGGGTTCGAGTATACCAATATTCATGTTTTGCCGTTTGAGTATAAGGATTTGCGCGCGGCAGCACGTGGAGGAAAAAATTAACTCAATCACTGACTGAATGTTATCGTTAGCCTAATCGAGATCAAATCTGCATGATTAAGGCTATTGCCTCAGGTCTTTCTTGGTTGGTACCATAGCGCGTTTTTAATCTTGCGTTGGGGAATTAGCTTGAATAAGAGTGTTATCACTAATTTAATTGCAGCCATTCTTGTTGCTGTTGGTTATTTGTTTGCTTTACCAATAGTTTTAACTGTTGGGCTATTTGCACTTTCTGGAGCGGTGACTAACTGGTTAGCCATCCATATGTTGTTTGAAAAAGTACCGGGTTTATACGGCTCTGGCGTTATACCCTCACGCTTTGAAGAATTTAAAGCTGCGATTGCGCACTTAATGATGAAGCAGTTCTTTACCGAGGAAAATATCGATCGTTTTTTATCGGGTGACGGTGGCGTTGAAAAGCAGCTAAATCTACAACCCGTTATTGAAAAATTGGATTTATCACCAGCCTTTGACGCCCTCTTGAGCACGGTTGCGCAGTCCTCTCTAGGCGGCATGCTCGCCATGTTCGGTGGCACTGATGCGATTACACCACTGCGTGAACCTTTTATTGAAAAAATGAAAAGTTCCTTAAGTGAGATCGCGCAAAGCGATGATTTTTATGCATTAGTTAAAGAAGAGCTTGAACAGCCAAATATGATTGCCGATATGCGTGCCAAAGTTGAGGAGATTGTGACTCAAAGACTTGATGAGCTGACACCGCAACTTGTGAAAGAAATCATACAAGAGATGATCCGTGAACACTTAGGTTGGCTAGTGGTGTGGGGCGGCGTATTTGGCGGCTTAATAGGTTTAGCTGCGGCGCTAATTCAAGGCTAAATGGTTAACGATGAAAAGAGTTGGAATGGGGGAGCTTAGGCTCCCTTTTTTTGGGTGAATCGTTAGGTTATCGAGCTTAGCTTGGGTACTGTTATCTTCAGTTGAATGTGCTTTAATCTCTGAACACATGTTTATCGAATAAGATTCACTGGAGTGACATATGCATCAGCACCATAGTATTAACTACCTTGAGATCCCGGTTAAGGAGATCGATAAGACTAAGGCGTTTTTCAATCAAGTCTTTGGATGGGAGTTTATCGATTACGGTCCAGACTACAGCTGCTTTGTCGATGTGGGCATAACGGGGGGCTTCTTTGTTAGTGACAAGTCGTTCACCACGAACTCTGGCTGCCCATTAATTGTGATTTATTCCAAAGATCTCGAAGCGTCACAAACTAATGTGGTGCAAGCGGGAGGGGATATTTGCAAAGCCATCTTTTCTTTTCCTGGTGGACGTAGATTCCACTTTCTCGATCCTAATGGTAATGAATATGCCGTCTGGTCTGAATAAGCTCCTATCTTTTCCTTATCACTAGCAACGAGAGCTGCCTATGCCCCATTGTACGATTGAATATTCTGCGCCATTAACCGATGTGTTATCGATTGAGGCTTTAGTTGCAGCCTGCCATAGAGGCTTAACTGAATCAGAGCTGTTTGAGCCTCAGGCTATCAAAACCCGTGCACATCGCTGTGAATTTTTCAAAGTGGGCGAGTCTAATGAGGCAAGTTTCATCCATCTCAATATTGCTATCATGCCGGGTCGCAGCGATGAGCAAAAATCTCTGCTACTTGAGCGAGTGTATAATGCGATCTCATTGATTACTGCGACTGTGACTAGCGTAACTATAGAGGTGATAGATATAAAACAGCAGCATTATTTTAAGGCTCTAAATTGATTGCAACGCCAGGTTTGAGCAAATTACCGGAGTTTATTGGTTAACGTATTTAATCCTCGAACATGCTCATTTCGAAAACGAAAATAGCCACTCAAATGAGTGGCTATAGTATATTAAACAGAGCGTTATACTGATTAGTAGGCGCAGTCGTGTACAGATTGCACCGCGCGGCCAGATGGATCGATGAGCCCTTGTAAGCTTTCATCCCAGGCTAGTGCTTCTGGGGTTGAGCAAGCTACCGACTTACCACCTGGTACGGTTTCTGCGGCAGTTGGTAGTGGGAACAACTCCTCAAAAAAAGTACGGTAGAAGTAGGCTTCTTTCGTTTCTGGCGTGTTGTATGGGAATCTAAACTTAGCGTTGGCCAATTGCAGACAGTCTACCTTTTGCGCGGCGTGATCTTTAAGACCATCGATCCAAGAGTAACCTACACCATCACTGAACTGCTCCTTTTGGCGCCAAGCCACCTCTTTAGGCAGTTTGTGCTCAAAAGCTTCACGTAAAATGTGCTTTTCAATCTTGCCGTTCTTGGACATTTTTGCTTCTGGGTTAGTGCGCATAGCCACATCCATAAACTCTTTGTCTAGGAAAGGTACGCGCGCTTCAAGTCCCCATGCCGCCATCGCCTTGTTCGCACGTAGACAATCGAACAGATACAGTTTGTCTAGCTTACGCACAAGCTCCTCGTGAAAAGCTTGAGCGTTTGGCGCCTTATGGAAGTAAAGATAACCGCCAAACAATTCATCGGCACCTTCACCAGATAACACCATCTTAATGCCCATAGCTTTAATCTTACGTGCCATCAAGTACATAGGTGTCGCCGCTCGAATGGTAGTGACGTCATACGTTTCAAGGTGGTAGATCACGTCTTTAATCGCATCGATACCATCTTGGAAGGTAAAGGTGATTTCGTGATGGATAGTGCCAATGGCATCAGCCACCTTTTTTGCGGCAATCAAGTCAGGCGCACCCTCAAGGCCAACGGCAAATGAGTGAAGCTGTGGCCACCAAGCGTTGCTCTCGCCGTCATCTTCGATACGGCGCTTAGCAAAGGTTTGTGTAATAGCTGAAATTACCGATGAATCAAGTCCACCCGACAATAAAACACCGTAAGGCACATCAGACATCAATTGACGCTTAACCGCGGCTTCTAATGCAATACGAACATCTTCCGCGCTGGCAGGGTTATCTTGTACTGCTGCAAATTCACGCCATTCACGTTGATAATAATGAGTCAGTTCACCTTTCTCACTTGAGAGGTAGTGGCCAGGGGTAAAAGTCTCTACGGTTTTACATACTGGCATGAGTGCTTTCATCTCAGAAGCAACATAGAAGTTACCTTCTGCATCACGGCCGGTGTAGAGCGGGATAATTCCCATATGGTCGCGACCGACGAGATAGGTATCACGCGCCTTGTCGTAAAGTACGAAGGCAAAAATACCGTTGAGCTTATCTAAGAATTCAGTGCCGTATTCTTGATATAGCGCCAAGATCACTTCGCAATCGGAGTTTGTTTGGTAGCTGTATTTGTCACCCAGCTCGGCTTTTAGCTCCTTGTGGTTGTAGATCTCACCATTAACCGCTAAAACAATGCTCTCATCTTGGCTAAGTAATGGCTGTGCGCCGTGTTCGATATCGACGATAGCTAAACGCTCATGGGCTAAAACGGCCTTGTCACTGCTGTATATTCCCGACCAATCTGGACCACGGTGGCGCAGTAGTTTGGACATCTCTAGAGCGACTTGACGCAGTGGCGTCGCGTCAGATTGAATATCTAAAATTGCAAAAATTGAACACATAGGTCACTCCAAAAAATTCTGTCTTAAACTCAATTGAGTATTAATCTGCCATTGAAAGCTCAACAATTCAAATCTATTTTTGATGATTTCTCTACAAAAGCGGCTTTTTACCTAGTTAAAAGTGCGCTTTTAATTCTATAAAATGATTATTATGTAATTTATACTGGGTGTTTTTGAGCTTTTAATAAACCAGTGGGAGTATCGATAGGCTTAGTTAATGAATTCGTAATGGCGGTGGATTAAAAACAGCTTAAATAAATCCTACGATAAATATCGGGTTTTTAGCTGAAAATAGGCCAGAGAAAGCCGATATATACATAATAGATATCGACTGCAAAAATGAATTATCAAAACAACGGCTAAAAAGATAGCCAAAAAGAGTGAAAAAAAAGCCAACAAGTGGGTCGCAAGTCGGCTGGTTGGAAACGATGAATTGGGACAAATTTTAGTTTAACTCATCATTGAGCCTGTAATGAGTTCTCTCATTAAGAATATCAACTAGCTCAGATGGTGAGCGGTTTGTTTTTTGCTACAGAGCTTTTACTTACTCGCTTGTTGCATCTGTTCGTTAGCCGGGCGCAGTGTATTGAACTCAGTGCCTTTGAAATAGCCGGGCCAGTCGTGGTTATTACCTAATACCGAAGCGGCTTGGTAGAAGATGGCCAGATCTTCAAGTGCCCCTGATAGATCCCAATCTTCACGATACTCATCGCAGACGTTGTGATAGCAACCTTTCATTTTCAGTTTCATCTGTGCCTTGTATTGTGCGGTGGTCTCATCTACGGGCTCACTGCCGCCACCGGCAAATACCGCTGGTATACCTTCTTTGGCAAAACTGAAATGATCGGAGCGGAAAAATCCACCGGATTCAGGGTATTTCTCGCGTTTAGCGGTGCGGTTTTGTGTCTTGAGGGCATCCACTAGATAGTTTTCTAGTTCAGATTTTCCTTTGCCTACAATGGTGTAATCTGTGGTACGACCGTAAACATTGGTGCTGTCTAAGTTAAATACCGCCACACTTTTATCGAGTGGATAGATAGGATTTGCAGCGTAATAGCGAGAACCTAACAGGCCTTGTTCTTCGCCTGTAGTGGCGATAAAGGTCACCGAGCGAGCAAGAGGATGACCATTTTTAGCTTGCTCAGCAAACTGGCGCGCAATTTCCAATATACCGGCGGTCCCTGAGGCATTATCTAACGCACCGTTGTAGATCTGGTCGCCATTTTTGCTGGCATCTACACCAATATGATCCCAATGAGCGGTAAACAGAATATGTTCATCTGGACGGCTACTACCGGGTAAGGTGGCTACCACATTGTAGCTATTGGCATACTCAGTCTTATTCTCAAAGGTAATCGATGCGGTTTGGTTGAGTGGTAGATTGATGGCGCTGGCCGCTGCACGGTCAGAAAGGGTCACTAATGATAAACCTGATTTATCAAATAGCTCTGTCGCGACATCATAGCTGATCCAACCTTCGACTTTGACCCGTTCTTTTTGCTCGTTTGCGCTGCGAACCAAATCTTGTTGAGCGCCAGTCCAGCTGTTTTCCACGACAGACCAAGGATATGAGGCTGGTTTGGTATCGTGAATAATAATCGCACCGAGGGCTCCTTGGCGGCTCGCTTCTTCAAACTTATAGTTCCAGCGGCCATAGTAGGTCATGGCTTTACCGTTAAACTTGCCTGAATCTTGCCGTGCAAAGCCTGGATCATTGACGAGGATCACCGCTATTTTGCCGCGCATATCTATGTCTTGATAATCATTCCATTGGTACTCTGGTGCATTAATGCCGTATCCGACAAATACCAGCGGTGCCTCGTTGATATCGACCCTTGCAATATCATGGCGACTGCCTAACACCACATTTTTTCGGTGCTCTAATTGCTGTTCGCCTAAGCGAATAGTCTGCAATTCCGATGCGGTATAGCTCACCATTGGTACAGTCTGGAGGTAATCTTGGCCGTTAGGTTTTTTAAGTCCCATTTTCGCGAAGGCAGCACTTAAGTAGTCCAGCGTCAGTTGCTCCCCCTTGGTGGTCGGGGCGCGACCTTCAAACTCATCTGAAGCGAGGGTTTTAATATCTTGACGGAAACGGTTTTCATCGAAGCGGACGTCGCTTGGGTCGTTAATATTGCCTGAGTGTTGGCTGCAAGCACTCAGCATGGCGAGTGCGCAAAGAGGTAAAATTGAACGCATAAATTGGTCCTATTATTGTTGTTTTGGGCTATTTTTAGCGATTATGGAGCAAAATTTATCAACTGTTAGACATGATGATGGAAAGTAGTCCCCAGTGACAAGAAGGTTTGGTAAGAATCTGGTTGCAAAAGTGTTACTTAATATTGCGTGGTTAATTAACAATGAGGAATATGATTTTATTCAAATGTAGAAGGTAAACTCTATAGCTCGTTAGGCCTATATAGACTAAAGGTTCCCACTACATTTGAAAACGTAATTAGTTATACCAATCACATGTTTAGTACTATTGGGATTATATGATGTCGATATCGCCAGCGCAGTTAAAAATATGATTTGGCCTAAAGGGTTCCTTTTCGATATCGGCAAGCGTACTCACACCGCTGGTTACCAAAATGGTTTCTAGTCCTGCTTGGAAGCCTGCAAGAATATCTGTACGCATGTTATCACCAATGATCAGTGTATTATCTGAATGGGCACCAATATGGTTTAGTGCCGATCGAATAATCCAAGAACTAGGTTTACCCACATAGAAAGGCTTTTTCCCGCTGATGCGTTCAATAGGCGCACATAATGCCCCACAAGCAGGGCTGAAAGATGGGCCATGGGTATCGGGGTTGGTGGCAATAAAGCGTGCACCTTCACTGACAAATTTCGCAGCCTTATGGATCATGTCCCAGTTGTAGGAGCGAGTTTCGCCGACAATAACAAAGTCTGGGTTGATATCGGTGATGGTAAAGCCTGCTTTATACAGCTCGTGAGTTAATGCGCCTTCGCCAATCACAAAGGCCTTAGTCCCTTGTTGATGTTTAAGAAAGTCAGCCGTTGCCATAGCCGCGGTATAAAAGCATTCTTCAGGAACATTGAGTCCTGCAGCGCCGAGTCTATTTTGCAGATCTTTGCCTGTTTGGACTGGATAGTTGGTCAAAACAACAAGGGGGTTTCCTTGTTCGAGTATACGGTGAATAAACTTATCACTACCAGGAATAAGCTGATTGTTGTGCAGTAAAACTCCATCGATATCGCAAATAACATTTTTCATTTGACTCTCTTACTTCATATTAGTTTGCCGCATAAGTGACCTTTATCTAATGCTAAATGGAGAGGAAAAACAATGCTTTTGGGTATCAATTTAGATAAAAATTTTTTACCGTTTAAATTGAAAGTTTTGTAGCATTTTGTGAGGAACTGTTGAGTGTTAATCTCAGGAAATAGATTTGGTAAAGACCGCTTAGAGATATTGTAAAATAAGCCTAAACATTTATTCGCTGCTATTTTGTTGACCTTGTTGGTTTTTGGGATATTGTGTAGTGAGTCACTGGTGAACGGGTTTAAGTGATTGCTAGATGGTTGCTTTGTCGGTGTTAGCTTTTTGGCTAGCGGCTTGTAGTACAGTCATATAAATAGAATCAGCGATACTCTTATGGAAAAGATCATTGCGTTTATTGTTTTTATTGGAATGTCATTCTATTCATGCTCGGCTAATCAGCTGAGTTTTCTCCTTTCATAAAAATTCAGAAATTTAGTCAGGGACAAGCAATCTTGGCTCTGATAGAGGATAAAACCCTCGATGCTGAGTTCAAACGCCAACAATTAAACCGTCTTATCTCTAAAGATCAAGCTGAGCAAGATGCCTATTATGCCTTTGCTTACTATCGGATATTACATGATATTGAGCTCTCTAGTGGTGAGCCTCAGCGTGCAGAGCAAGCCCTAGAAAGTATGGAGGCCGTTGGAAAGTCAAAGCAACAAGGGTGGTTGATTGCTGAGTCTAAGATGTGGCAGGCGACTTTTGCGGCGAAGCAGAGTCGCTTTGATGATGGTTTAGCACTGGTTGATGAGTCGATACGCTTGTCAACACTGGCAAGTTTTCACCATCTCACGGGACGAGCCTATAACACTAAGGCCGCGCTCTACTACTTCCAAGATCAGTACCATGTCGCACTTGAGTATTATTTAAAAGCCCTAGATATTTTTAGATTACAGCCAGCCGACCCTTATGTTAGCAAGGTGCTATCTAATGTAGCGATTATCTATGTCGATTTAGAACAGTGGGATAAAGCTTGGGAGTCAAATAACGAGGCTCTGGCACATGTTGACCAATATGGTGGTAGCTATGAGCAGTTCAGTGCCTTTAGTAACAATGCCGCATTTATATTAGAGCGATTAGGTAGGGTTAGAGAGAGTGAGCCTTATTTAATTGCCGCACGAAAAAACGCTGAATTAAGTGGAAATTTGCGAGTGATAATGAACGCTAAAACTTCTTGGGCTCATTTCTTTTTCTCTACAGAGCAATATCAGCAGGCCGTGGATGTCGGACGAGAGTGCATTGCAATTTCCTCATCTAATCAATACCCACTGTTTGAAAGTGACTGTAGTCGAATAGTGGCAAAGGCTTTAGTTAAGCTGGGTCGAGTCGATGAGGCTTTGTTATCACTTGCATATAGCGAGGCCCTGTATAAGCAGATAGGAGTACGCTCCGGTTTAGCTGATACGTTCAATACATACGCACTGGCTTATGAGGCAATCGGTGATTACAAAGCGGCGCTGAACTATCAGCGCAAAGCGAGTGAAGAAGATAAAGCCTTACTGTTTGATAGGCGGGCAAAGTTAAGCCTTAATCTTAGTCAAAGTTATCAACAGAAGTATCGGCAGCAAGAACTCGCAGTGTTAACGGCTGAAAATGATGCCCACGAAGCCCGTCTTGCGGAGCAGCATCTTCGTGAAAAGTTTCTGTTCTTTGTTATTCTCGTCGCCATCATCTCCATTTCCCTGTTGATTAAAAAACGCTATGGATTGGAAAACGATAATAAGAATTTACAAAGCTCTAATCGTGAGCTTTATAAACAGTCCAACCTCGACAGCTTAACGGGCCTATATAACCGCCGTTATTTCTTAGACTATTTAGCACAGCAAGGACAACTGCCAACACTCCAAAATATGAGAATGTGTTTAGCGATTATCGATATTGATCATTTTAAGAGGGTCAATGACACCTATGGCCATGACGTGGGTGATGAGGTATTGGTTAGAGTCGGGCAACTGATCCAGAGCAACATTCGTGAAGATGACCTACTTATTCGCTGGGGTGGCGAAGAGTTTATCTTGTTGCTTAGCTGGCCTGACGTTTCCTGTCCTCAATCTGTGCGAGCACTATCGAACCATTTTGAACGTATTCGTCAGGCTGTAGCTGATGCCATCATTGAGGTGCAAGAGCAGCAACTGCACTTGACGGTTTCGGTTGGGGTGGGGCAGCCATTAGATGCGCGAACCTTAGTCGAGTCTTGGCAGTTTGTGCTTGATTGTGCCGATAAGGCGCTCTATCTCGCTAAGAGGCAAGGACGCAATTGTGTGGTACTCGCTAAGGAAGCATCGTTCACATAGGGAAGTGATTGAAGATCAATAATAAAGTAATAGTGCTTTAGCTAGCTTCGGGACAAAGTTTGTATTGACCAGCTTTTATTCAGCTTTTAGTCTGTAAGCTGAAGGAATAAGCGTGAAATAAAAATAAGGAAGATAATGAATACCAAACATGAGCTCAAGTCAGCCGTAGCATCTATCGCTCTACTGTTAGGAATGTCATCACCGTTAGTGGCGGCAGAAGCTCCCACACCTGGCTATAACAACAAGATCCCCGATAGCATTATGACTCCCAGTCAGGTTGAGACAAGTATTGGCACATTGAAGTTCCATGATGGTGCGCCGAGTGTTGAAACTAGCCGCAAAATCTATGACAACCTTAATACTATTCGTGCTACCGAAACCTTTTTAAATGCGATCCCTATGGCTTCGGTGGAAGCACTGCGGATTGGACATGAAAATCTTGGGATCACTCAATCAAACCAAGTGCTACTGTTTAATAAATTGATGGACTCAAATCCACTCTTCTTAACGGGCAATACCGACACGGTTTACGCCTCAGCATTTTTAGATCTCGAGCGTGACGGACCGACAGTGGTTGAGGTGCCTGTAGGAATGGGCCCTACAACCGTTAACGATGCTTTTTTTCGCTTTGTAACCGATATGGGAATTGTTGGCCCAGATAAAGGTAAAGGTGGTAAGTACCTGATTTTACCTCCAGGGTACAAAGGCGAAGTGCCAAATGGCTACTTTGTTTCTGAGTCAACGAGTTATACCAACTGGTTTATTGCACGAGGATTTTTAAAAGACGGTAAGACTGACTCTGCAGTCCAAGCGTTTAAACAGCATCTTAAAATCTACCCACTTGCTAAAAAGAGCACGCAGCCGAAGATGGTGTTTAAGTCTGGAAGTGGGCTGGAGTTTAATACGGTTCATGCCAATGATTTTCATTTCTTCAAAGAGATCCAGCCTGTGCTTGAGAAGGAGCCAGTGTCATTTATCGACCCTGAACTTCGCGGCTTGATGGCGAGTATTGGTATTCAAAAGGGTAAGCCTTTTTCGCCAGATGAACACATGACAACGCTACTGACTGACGGCGTTGCAATCGGTAATGCCACTGCAAGAGCGTTGATGTTCCAGCCAAGAGATGAAGCGGCCTATATTTACCCTGGTCGACTTTGGAAAACCGCCTTTATTGGCGGTGATTATCGTTGGTTAATCGATGATGGCGAGGGCGGGCGTAATTTAGATGCCCGTACTTACTTCTTCTATATGGCGACCGTGAATACACCAGCAATGGCGCTTAAGCTTATTGGCAAGGGGTCTCAATATGCCATGTTGGACAAGTCAAAAGATTCGGCGTACCTGAACGGCAGCAAGAACTATAAAATGAATATTCCTGCCAATGTACCCGCAAAGAACTTCTGGTCGGTGGTCGCTTACGATACGCAAACTCGCTCGGAGTTGCAGACGGGGCAGCCGTTCCCAAGTCGTAATAATCAGCGCGATAATTTAACGCAAAACGCCGATGGTTCAGTGGATATTTACTTCGGTCCAAAAGCTCCAGAGGGGAAAGAAAGTAACTGGATCCAAACGGTACCCAATAAAGGCTGGTTTATCTTATTGCGTCTCTATGGTCCCTTGGAACCTTGGTTTGATAAGAGCTGGCAACCCGGTGATATTGTCGAAGTTAAGTAGTTAAGTAGTTAAGTAGCTAAGTAGAAGAGCTAACAAGGTTTTAAAGGCTGAACACTACGCGATAAAGCTTAAGCTTTAACTCTTAACGCCTAAAAACTAAACCCCAAGTTGTAGTGTCAACTTGGGGTTATTTTCAAGGCGTATGTTTAATGGGTAACGCCGAGACAGAGGCTTTATCAACAATAAATTGCTTGTTCTAAGATTTTGTCTGAGAGCTACAAATCATTTTTTGATGGTATGCCGTGAGCTGAATTGAGTAACAGTTCTGCTAAATCATTATTATCCATCGCTTCACCATTTAGCATGCGTGCCAGTACTTCACTACCAAACAGTTGTGGTGACAATAAAACATCAGGTTGAACCCTCTGAATTTTAGATAAATTCTTACTGTCGTTGACTATGATGACTGTTTTAGCATTAGCGCTTAAATCTTTAGCCGATAATACGATAAAGGCATTATCAGCATCATTATCCGTTAGCGCTAAAATAGCACGGCACTGCTCTAAACCAGCCTGTTTTAGCACGGCGGTATCGCTGCTGTCGCCGGAGATAATATCAAATTTCCCCTCCAGACTTTGCTCAATTATTTCAAACTCATCACTGGGTCTTACCGTGATAATTGTGACGGCTAATCCGCGCTGATGCAGTTTAATAATGGTATTTGTCGCCATGGCGGAAGTACCACAAACAATAAAGTGATCGGCTCTTTTCATAGTGTGCTTTTTTCCCTGTATAAGTTTGCTTAAACCATCTCTAATGAAAGGCCCAAAAATAGTGCTTACGGATGTGGCAAATACTGCAATTCCGGCAATAATCATCGAAATAGTAAAAAGTCTTGCGGTCTCAGTCACGGGTAGGATATCGCCATAACCAACAGTGGTCATGGTTACCATGGAAAAATAAAATGCCATACTCAAGTCGGTTATTTTGGGCGAAAACCCGTCACCAAAATACAAGCTGCCGTATGTCGAGTAGATGATTAGAATGACAAAACTAATCACAGAGACAATCCCCGCTGCGGTTGCACTGCTGCGGTTGAAATCACGACTTTGGAGCAATAATAAGATAATGCTGAAGCTACAGAAAACGATATTTAGCAGAAGATTAGGGTAATAATGTACAGTAAAAACTAAGGTCGTTAGGAGCAGTACAAGGCTCATAACCCAAGCGATACGTGCACGAAACAGTAAACCGATAGAGTTCAGCAGTAAAAACACCCCAAGCATGAACCAAGGTGCATTAGTGAGTACTGTAAAATTAATATCTGCCAGGTGTGGGATTTGCTTCGGACTAAACACCTGAGCCGACATTCCGTAAACAGTTTTAAATATCAACAAGCTATTAAGTAGTACAGTGATAGCACTGAGCTTGTAACGCTGATGCTGCCATATCAGCAGACTTTTATGACGCCACTCATTGAATGTTATCAAAACGAACTCAGCCTAGGTTGTCTAAAAGATTATCGCATATGTTACATATATGTGCCGTGCGCGGTGTTATCGTAATAGCTTTGTGTACGATTATAGAATAAATGTCTGAATTTGCAGGTTTAGTTTCTTAATTAGATTAATCTTACCAGATTAACAGATGTTTTCACCGTTTAAAATGGAGCGGTCATACTTAATCAAAAGCTGGTAAGCCTTATACCAATCAATATAAAGATTTGGTCGCTCAGCGAGAGTTTAGCGGTTATGAGGCAAGGTCATTAATTGCTCCTCGGTAACTGCTCCTGCGTTACTCTACCTCCTATATCCATATAGTCGTGCATTAATGACATTCACAACATCCATGTTGCTTGCAACGAGTGAAGAGCATAGTTGTTCTACGGTTAAGCTCCCTCTTGTTCCTTAAGAGTCACAGCATCAGAGCCGCTAAAACTCGCCATTCTGGAGCGCTTTTGGCTACCTACTTCTGCGTTGAATAGCTTCACAAGGGAATAACCATTCTTTCAGTTATTCGCCTTGAATTAGTTTGCCAAAAACGCTCTGAGTAGATCAACTTCTTATACTGATTGGTATTAGTCTCGCGCAGATTTAAAAATCTGGAACAAGAAAGGCACCCATAGGTGCCTTTCTTACGAAGCTACATTTTCTGAAACAGATTAGTCCGCAGCGTAACCATTGATTGCTAATACTTGGCCATCAAGCTGGGCAACGCCATCAACCATTTCGAGTCGGTTTTGACTGAACCATTTAACTACTAGTGGGTAAATGGCATGCTCTTGCTCATGAACACGTTCAGCTAATGTATCTGCGGTGTCGTCTTCATAAACTGGCACTTTAGCTTGTAAGATGACAGGGCCAGCATCGAGCTCAGGCGTCACAAAGTGCACGCTTGCGCCGTGCTCTGTATCTTTTGCGTCAATAGCACGCTGATGAGTGTGTAATCCTGTGTATTTAGGCAAGAGAGAAGGGTGGATGTTAACCATCTTGCCTTCAAAACGCTGAACGAATTCATCACTTAAAATACGCATAAAGCCAGCCAACACGATAAGATCGGGTTGGTACTTTTCAATCGCATTCAGTAGTCTTGCGTCGTACTCTTGTCTTGTTTCGCCTGTGTGAGCTATCACGCAGCTGGTATCAATCTCATTTTGGTGGGCGCGAACCAATCCATAGGCATCGGGCTTATTACTGATCACTCCAACCACATCGGCTTGCAGGTTATCATCACAGCCATCGATAATGGCTTGTAAATTACTGCCATTACCTGAAATTAATACTAAAACGCGACAACTCTGGGGCATTACAGGATCTCCACTTGCTCTTCTTCGCCGTTACGCTTGGCAATGTTTCCGATTAACCATGCGTTCTCGCCTTCTGTTTTTAGCAACGCTAAGGCTGAATCGACTTTATCTGCTGGTAGGGCGATAACCATACCAACGCCGCAGTTGAAGGTGCGGTACATTTCAAATTCAGAAATGTTGCCGTTTTCCATCAACCAGTTAAATACAACAGGCCACTGCCAAGAGTCGCTGTTAACCACCGCTTTGCAATCTTCAGGTAGTACGCGTGGGATATTCTCCCAGAATCCACCACCTGTAATATGCGACATTGCGTGAACATCATGTTGTTCAAGCAATTTAAGCAGTGACTTTACATAAATTTTTGTAGGTTCTAATAGATGATCTATTAGTGGCTTACCAGCAAGTTCGAGTTCAGGGTCTGCCTTGCTCACTTCTAATACCTTACGGATAAGTGAGAAACCATTTGAATGAGGACCGCTTGAAGCAAGCGCGATAAGTGCATCACCGTCTTGCACCTTAGTGCCGTCGATGATCTCTTCTTTTTCTACTACGCCGACGCAGAATCCTGCTAGGTCATAGTCGTCGCCTTCATACATGCCTGGCATTTCAGCCGTTTCACCGCCGATAAGTGCACAGCCTGATTGCACACAGCCTTCAGCGATCCCTTTAACAACGGCAGTAGCAACTTCAACATCGAGTTTGCCTGTCGCGTAGTAGTCAAGGAAGAACAGAGGCTCTGCACCAGAAACGATGAGATCATTTGAACACATGGCGACTAGGTCGATACCAACGTTATCGTGCTTTTTAAAGTCGATAGCAAGGCGTAGCTTAGTGCCAACACCATCAGTACCAGAAACCAGTACTGGATGCTTATACTTAGTTGGTAGCTCACAAAGGGCACCAAAACCACCTAAGTTGCCCATAACTTCTGGACGGCGGGTACGTTTTACTGCTGACTTGATGTTGTTAACTAGTGCATTTCCGGCATCAATATCAACGCCTGCATCTTTATAGCTTAGTGGGGTAGTAGGAGTGCTCACGGAGATCCTCTTCGGGTACGGGTATAGATTGTTATAGGATTTTATGCGGCGTCATTCTATCAGCTTGTGGGTAGCGTCGAAAGCTAAGTTTTTCAATAAACTTAGCGACAGAGCTCACGATTTACCGCCTTTTTGAAACTTTAAGTTTGCCTGCGCGGACAAATCTACTAAAATCGTTAAAATTTACCGTGAAAAATACGTTAGAAAATCAGGAGAACAAGATGAAAGTCGTTGAAGTTAAACATCCTTTAGTCCGTCATAAAATTGGATTAATGCGCGAAGGTAACATCAGTACCAAACGTTTTCGCGAATTAGCGGCAGAAGTGGGCAGTTTACTAACATATGAAGCAACGGCTGACTTTGAAACTGAAAAGGTCACTATCGATGGTTGGAATGGTCCTGTTGAAATTGAACAGATCAAGGGTAAGAAGGTCACTGTAGTGCCTATCTTACGTGCCGGTCTTGGTATGATGGATGGCGTTTTAGAGCACGTTCCTAGTGCGCGTATCTCTGTTGTTGGTATTTACCGTGACGAAGAGACTCTTGAGCCAGTTCCATACTTTGAAAAGCTAGCCAGTGACATGCCTTCACGTATTGCGTTAGTGGTTGACCCAATGCTTGCGACGGGTGGTTCGATGATCTCTACAATCGACCTGCTAAAAGAGCGCGGCTGTACAGCGATTAAAGCGCTAGTACTTGTTGCTGCGCCAGAAGGTGTTGCAGCTCTAGAGAAAGCGCATCCAGACATTGAGCTTTATACTGCGTCTATCGATGACTGCCTAAATGAGCAAGGTTATATCTTGCCAGGTCTTGGTGATGCGGGTGATAAGATTTTCGGTACTAAATAAACTTTAGTCAAAATCGTATTGTAAAAAAAGGAGCCAAATGGCTCCTTTTTTTTGTTTTCATCTTTCCTAGCGCTTAGCCTAGAAACTAGTTAAGAACTTCTAGTTAAGAACTTAAAGCACCATGGCTGCAGCCCAGCCAAATACCAGCAGTGGAATGTTGTAGTGGATAAAGGTTGGGATAACGCTGTCTTTCATATGGTCATGCTGACCATCGGCATTAAGACCCGCGGTTGGACCTAAAGTTGAGTCTGATGCTGGCGAGCCCGCATCACCTAATGCTGCAGCTGTGCCCACTAATGCTATTGTGGCTGGTACAGAGAAGCCAAAACTCAGTGCTAATGGCACATAGATAGTGGCAATAATTGGAATTGTTGAAAATGATGATCCAATTCCCATGGTGATTAACAGTCCAACAATCAGCATCAAGAAGGCCGCAAGCGCTTTATTATCTCCAATAATATCGCTTAGGGAAGTAACTAAGTTCATCACGTCACCAGTTTCTTTTACCACGGCAGCAAAGCCGGCTGCTGAGATCATGATAAAACCGATATTAGCCATCATGCGCACGCCTTGGTTAAATACATCCTGATCGGCGACATGCTTTAGCGCACCAGAGAAGCTAAAGATAATAAAACCAATTAATGCACCAAAGATCATCGAGCCAGTAAAAAGCTGCGTCGCTAAGGTTGAAAGCACTGCAATGACAGCGATAACGATATTACGCTTGTTGAGCCCTTCTTCAGGCTCCGCTTGCAGGATTAACTCTTCTTTATACTCTCGTGGTTTGCGGTAAGTGACAAATACCGCGAAAAGCAGACCTGTAATCATCCCCAAAGCCGGTAGCAGCATCGCAGGAGGGATCTGCGCTAGGTTCGCATTCAGACCGTTACTATTAAGGTTTGCTAACAAAATATCATTTAGGAAAATACCGCCAAAGCCGACAGGTAGGATCATATAAGTTGTAACTAAACCAAATGTAAGCACACAGGCCACTAACCGTCGGTCTAGATGCAGTTTAGACATCACATGCAGTAGTGGCGGGATTAAAATGGGGATAAACGCGATATGAATAGGTAGCACGTTTTGAGAAGAGACTGCCATCGCCAAAATTGAAAGTAATAGCATCCAGCGCACTCGGTTTAAGTTGCTAGGAGACTGCTCTTTACCAAGAGACTTGATTACTTTCTGTGAGATCAATGTTGTTAGGCCTGAGTGGGACAAGGCAACTGCAAACGCACCAAGCAAAGCATAACTTAACGCAATTTGTGCGCCGCCACCAAGCCCTGTATTAAAGGCGTCAACAGTATTTTGCAAGCTCATGCCGCCGACAAGACCTGCAACCAATGCACTAATTGTAAGTGCGATAACAACGTTAACTCGCGCAAGGCTTAAGCCAAGCATCAGGCAAACGGATATGACAACAGCATTCATAATATGATTAATCTATTTCTTATATTTGAAGTTGCGACCATTTTTGCCTGTTAACCTGCAAGATGTCCAGCATCCAAGCATGATATCTTGAATTCAATTGAAGTTGTGAATTAGCTGTAGCTTAATATGCAAACAAAGTGTAAATATCAACACCAGAAATAGGGCTAAGTTGACAGAATAGCTCAATATTGAATCATCATTAAAAAAGTGATATTGATATCAAATAGCTTGTATGCAGAAAAACACTGCCTATAATGCCTTAAGATTTAAACGAAACAGCGTTTTTAGCAATCCATAGATGGAGAAATAAAATGAGCGTATTAGTTGGCCGTCCGGCCCCTGATTTTACTGCTGCTGCAGTACTAGGTAATGGTGAGATTATTGATACCTTTAACCTGTCTGAAGCAATTAAAGGAAAGACTGCCGTAGTATTCTTCTACCCATTAGATTTTACTTTCGTGTGCCCATCAGAGTTAATTGCTTTTGATCACCGCATGGACGAGTTCAAGAAGCGTGGCGTTGAAGTTATCGGTGTTTCAATCGATTCTCAGTTTACTCATAACGCATGGCGTAACACGCCAGTAGACAAGGGTGGAATTGGGCAAGTTCAATATACGCTAGTTGCTGATGTTAAGCATGAGATCTGTAAAGCATACGATGTTGAGCATCCAGAAGCGGGAGTTGCATTCCGTGGTTCATTCCTTATCGACAAAGAAGGTCAGGTTCGCCACCAAGTGGTTAACGATCTACCACTTGGTCGTAACGTAGACGAAATGATCCGTATGGTTGATGCACTTCACTTCCATGAAGAGCACGGTGATGTATGTCCTGCGGGTTGGGAAAAAGGGGACAAAGGTATGGACGCAAGCCCAGAAGGCGTTGCTTCTTACCTGACTGATAATGCAAACAACTTATAATTTGTTATAAATTCTTTGTTGTTAAAGTAAAAAAGCTGCGTATATCGCAGCTTTTTTGTTTGTTCCGTATGTACTGCTATTCATTGGTATCGGGAAGTGGAAAACTAGCTCTAAAATACGGCTAAAAAAAAGACGAACATAAATACTCTGTTCGCCATTTTAATCGCTTTGTATCAGAACTATTTGTGCACAGTCTGAAACCATCGCCTTATGAAAGCTTAAGACTCAATCGTTTCTTGAGGTTCCACTTCTTCAACTTCAACTTCTACTTCTACTTCATCAGCAATAAAAGGCCAACCACCTAGGGCTTTCCAGCGGTTTACAATTAAGCAAAATAGCTCAGCAGTACGCTCTGTATCATATAGGGCTGAGTGTGCTTCACGATTATCGAAGGCTATTCCCGCCATAGCACAGGCTTTTGCCAGCACGGTGTGTCCAATTGCTAAACCTGCAAGAGCAGCTGTATCAAAGGTTGCAAATGGATGAAACGGCGTGCGCTTAAGCGCATTACGCTCAATAGCTTGAGTCACAAAGCCATGATCGAAGGCTGCGTTGTGAGCAACAATAATACTGCGATGACAGCCTGCGGCTTTTTGCGCTTTTTTAACCTCTTTAAAGATCTCTAAGAATGCTTCTTTTTCACTGACGGCACCACGAAGAGGGCTGGTTGGGTCGATACCTGTAAATGCTAAGGCCTCAGGCTCAAGGTTTGACCCTTCGAACGGCTCAATATTAAAATGTAATGTCTTATCAAGACTGAGAACACCTTCATCGTCCATCTTTAACATACTGACAGCGATTTCTAATAGCGCATCAGTTTTTGCGTTAAAACCTGCGGTTTCAACATCAATGACCACTGGGAAATACCCTCTAAAGCGGTTTTTCAATAAATTAGGGTCGAAAGTGTCTGTCATTAAAATTTCCCAAAAATGTGCAAGTGACTATTATGCTGCAACTGATAATCACTGTCATGTGCGTTTGCTTGTTTTATAGGCTAAAGAAAGGTAAATCTTTGCCGATAGAGAGTAGTGATACGAATTTAGAGAGTTAATTTATGCGGCTTTGGCTAATTTTAACATCATTATTGTTGCTACCTTTTTCTGTAAATGCAGATTTGAGGCAATATGTGGCTTCTTTAGAAGAGTCGCAGTGGCGGCTGAGCGGTAATAATCCGGTGATGTGTCGTCTTGAACATGACATCCCCTCTTATGGCAAAGCGGTATTTACCAGTTATGCAGGCAAAGATCATAACCTGAATTTTAGCCTCGATATGTGGGTTAAGCCGGATCAGGTAACTCAGGCTAAATTAATGAGCATGGCGCCCGCTTGGCGCCCTGGTATATTGTCGAAAGAGATCACTGAACTGACCTATCAAAAGTACTTTAGCGGTGAAGTTCCGCGTAACGCTGCTTGGTCTATGTTAGCCGAGCTTGAAAGTGGCATGCAGCCGACATTTTACTATGCCGATTGGTATAACGAATCGAATAAAATAGCGGTCGGACTTTCAGCGGTGAACTTTAGACGTCAATACTCCGAATTTAAGTCTTGTTTAGCTTCGTTGTTACCATATTCCTTTGAAGATATTGCCTTTACGGTATTAACTTATGAATCAGGTGGCACAGAACTTACTCGCTATGCCAAGTCACAGATCGCCAAAGTGCAAGAGTATTTAGCCTATGATAAGAATGTCGACTTGGTACTGATTGATGCCTACACAGATAGTTATGGTGGTCGCAGTGCTAACCAAAGGGTTTCAGAGCAGCGTGCTGATTCAGTAAAAGAGTTATTTGTTGCAAGTGGTATTGGTCAAAACCGCATTCACACATTGGGCCATGGTGAAAGAAGACATGTGGCATCGAATCAAACGATAGATGAACGTTCTCGTAATCGCCGGGTTGTGATTAGAATTAGTAAACCGTTATAACAGGGTCGACGCTTGACAATAGCCTAGCTTAATCGCTGGGCTTTTTTACGGACAAAATTTGATGAGCAAAATAGATTTCGCCAAATTCAAGATAAAAAAAAGCTCGCTTACATGGTAAGCGAGCCGCAAAAATAAATCATTGCAATCAACAAATTGAAGGAAGGAAGTCAAGCATAAGAACCAGGGATATAACTTCCGTGGATAACCACTGAAGTTTAAGAGTTCTTTGTTTCCGAATCTGCTAGGCAGACACTTCCTGAAAACGAGACGAATTATAGGCTTGGTGTTCATGGCTGACAAACTAGAATAATTAGTATTTAACATTAGTTTTGCTAATGCATGGTGGTTGTTGGTTTGCTGACAAAAGATGCTAAGCACCCTAATATTGCGGGGTTTGTCACGTTTCGCGTTGAGTTTTACATGATATTTAATTCATCTATGCTGCTAAATTGTTAACGGTTGCTAAGTCTAATTAGTAAAAACAATTTTGAAACAAACTTTGCGATGTATTTTTTTAGTTTGTATAGTGCGCAGTGAAGAAGGTGTTAAGGATAAAGCGATAAAAATAAGATTATCTCATTATAAATAACTTAACGATAAAAACAGAAGACTCAATAAATAATAAGAGTCAGTTAATCAGGGATAAAAAATGCGAATTCACTCGATACTAACTAAAAAGCATTTGTTAGCCATTGGCTTAGGCCTAGCTGTGGTAGGTTGCCAGTCACAACCGACAATAGAAGAATCTGCGACTACCGTTAAGAGCAATACTGGCGGCGTAGTGGAAACAATCCATGGCGTAGAGGTTGCAGACCCTTATCGCTATCTAGAAGTTGAGTCTGAGCAGACCCATAAATGGGTTAGCGAACAGCAGGGCGCTGGTCATGCTTATCTAGCCAATATTGAAAATAAGCAGGCCATTGTCGAACGTATCACCGAACTTTGGAATTTTGAGAAAATCTCTGCGCCGTTCGAAAAGGGTGACAATACCTTCTATTATCGAAACGACGGCTTGCAAGCTCAATCTGTACTCTATGTTAAAAGTGGTGATGGCGAGGCACGAGTTGTACTCGATCCTAACCGTTTTTCGGATGATGGTACGGTAGCGCTGTCAGGTGTGTCGGTCAGTGATGATGGCAAAACCTTGGCCTATGGGATCTCTAAGTCAGGCTCAGATTGGCAGGCATGGCACTTTGTTGATGTTGCTACGGGGAAGAAACTTAAAGATGAACTTGATTGGATAAAGTTCTCTAGTGCGGTTTGGGATCACGATAACACAGGAGTCTATTACGCACGCTATGATGCTCCTGAAGGCGGCAATGCCCTAGCTGATGTGAATTTCAATCAGAAAGTTTACTTTCACAAAATAGGTACACCGCAAAGTGCAGATACTTTAATTTATGAAAGACCTCAGAATAAAGATTGGGGTTTTGGCATCGAAGTTTCAGAGAGCGGCGATTATCTATTACTGTATATCTCACAAGGGACAGATAGCCGAAATCGCTTCTTCTATAAGTCACTGAAGGAGCCGCAAGCTCAAGTTGTCGAGCTTATCCCTGACTTAGAAGCTGAATATAGCTTTATCGGTAACAATAAATCAGTGTTCTACTTCAAAACTGATTACAATGCACCGAATGGCAAAGTGATTGCTATTGATGTGAATAATAATGCTAAAGGTAATTGGAAGACGGTCATTTCTGAGCTTAATGATCCTATCAGTGACATCGCGATTATTAATGAACACATGGTGGTGAGCTACCTACATGACGTGTTAGGCAAGTTGACGATTTACAACATGAATGGTGATAAGCGCCAAGATGTCATTTTACCGGGCAAAGGTAAGGTAGCAGGCCCTTACGGAAAGCGCAGTAAAGATTACTTCTACTATGTTTTCAACAGTTACACTCAGCCTCAAACAACCTACAAGTTTGATTTTAAAACTGGTGAGTCAACCGTTTACTCTAAGCCTCAAGTCTCTTTTGACCCTAGTAATTATACCTCTGAGCAGGTTTTTTACACCAGTAAAGACGGTACGAAAGTGCCGATGATGATCTCTTATAAGAAGGGATTAAAGAAAGATAGTCAGAATCCAACACTGTTGTACGCCTATGGCGGTTTTGCCATCTCGATGACACCTCGCTTTAGCCCAGCGAATATCGCTTGGATGGATATGGGTGGCGTGTATGCTGTGCCAAACCTTCGAGGTGGTGCTGAATACGGTGAAAGCTGGCATCAAGCGGGGATGTTCGATAAAAAGCAGAATGTGTTTGATGATTATTACGCGGCGGCGGAGTATTTGATCGAACATGATTATACTAACTCTTCTAAGTTAGGCGCGTATGGCCGCAGTAACGGTGGTTTGTTGATGGGGGCGACTCTGACTCAACGACCAGAGCTATTTGCGGCTGTTCTGCCAGCGGTTGGCGTTTTGGATATGCTACGTTTCCAAAAGTTTACCATCGGCTGGGCCTGGACCAGTGAATACGGTAGCGCCGATAATGCTGAGCAGTTCCCGGCACTTTATGCTTATTCGCCATATCATAACCTTAAAGAGCAAGCGTATCCGGCGACGATGGTAATGACAGCCGATCATGACGATCGCGTGGTGCCGCTTCATAGCTTTAAGTTTGGTGCCTTGATGCAAGATAAGCAGCAGGGTGATGCGCCAGTCATTATGCGTATTGAGTCAAAGGCCGGTCATGGCGCGGGTAAGCCGACCTCGATGAAGATTGATGAGTTCGCCGATATCTATAGTTTCCTTTGGCATAACTTTGGCCTTCAGGTACCCGCTAAAATTGGTCAGTAAACCAATTTAAGTTAGGGATAAAAAGGAAGCTTCGGCTTCCTTTTTTTATGGACAAACAGTTTGCTGAAGGCTCCGTGTGCTGCTTGCTTGAGCGCTTATGCAACAATCATTTAAGATGATTAACAATATTTTATGAAGAAGCGCATCGCATATCACATATCGAGATTCACAATTGCATACTGGCTAGGTATAGTAGGCCTCTATTTTATCTCATCGATTGGCGATTATCGTTTATGTTTCGTTGGCCTATTTCGGTTTATTATGAAGATACTGACGCTGGTGGTGTTGTTTACCATTCAAATTACCTAAAGTTTTTTGAGCGAGCGCGCACCGAATGGTTGCGTGCTATGGGAGTGAGCCAAAGCACTCTGTTAGCAGATGATATTGCGTTTGTCGTAAAACGTGCCGCATTAGATTTTTGTAAAGCCGCGCGTTTTGAACAGAACCTTATTGTTGAAACCAAGGTCATACAACTTAAGAAAGCATCATTGGTGTTTGAACAACGCTTAATTGACGAGCAAGGTGTCGTGTATTGCGAAGCAGAAATTCTGGTTGCTTGTATCGCGCTATCACGTATGAGACCTCAAGCTATTCCCCAAAATATTGCGCAGGAGTTTAAAGTTGGAAGCTGATATTTCTTTTATTGGATTATTTTTACAAGCAAGTCTACTGGTTAAATTTGTTATGTTGACTCTGCTTAGTCTATCAATCGCTTCATGGGCGGTCATTATTCAGCGCCGTAAACTGCTTAATGCGGCAAAAAATGATGCTTTAAAATTCGAAGATAAGTTTTGGTCAGGTGTCGATTTAAATAAGCTTTATCAAGAATTGTCGGCAAGACAAGACAGTAATACCGGTCTTGAAGCCTTGTTTGTAACTGGTTTTAAAGAGTACGCCCGCCTAAATAAGTTAAATGGCCGGGTGCCAGAAGCGGTGATGGATGGCAGTTATCGCGCGATGCGTGTGTCGCTATCTCGTGAACTTGAAAAACTCGAAACTCACTTACCCTTGCTCGCGACTATTGGTTCAACCAGCCCCTATATTGGCCTATTCGGTACGGTTTGGGGGATCATGAACTCCTTTATTGCACTCGGCGCGGTAGAAAATGCCACCCTTGCTATGGTCGCGCCAGGTATTGCAGAAGCCTTGATTGCGACGGCAATGGGTCTGTTTGCTGCTATTCCAGCCGTTATTGCCTATAACCGTTTTTCAACCCAAGTTGAAAAGATTGAAATGTCTTATGCCAACTTTATGGAAGAGTTCTCAAGCATTTTGCATCGCCAAGCATACAGCGAGAAGGAACAGGCATAATGCATCAAGGCTACCAAAGGAAGCGCCGTCGTCCCGTCGCTGAAATTAACGTGGTGCCCTATATCGATGTGATGTTGGTACTGCTGATTATCTTCATGGTGACTGCGCCGATTGTTACCCAGGGGGTGAAAGTCGATTTGCCTCAAGGACAAGCCGAATCTTTACCAGCAGATAGTAAACCTCCTGTCGTTGCATCGATTGATGCCATGGGTGAGTATTACTTAGATGTTGGTAGCTCTAGCACTAAAGAGGTTCTAGAGTTGGAAGACGTCGCAGTGCGTGTTGGCGCGATTATTCAGCTAGAACCTGAGCGCCCAGTTGTAGTTAAAGCCGATCGCTCAATCCCTTATGAAAAAGTGATCCAGTTGATGGTGACACTGCAAGGTGCTGGTGTGCCGTCAGTGGGGTTAATGACTGATTCGCCGGAGGATAAATAAGTGGCGGCTAAATCAGATTTAACCCTTCCGGTTGCAATTTCAGCTGGAATTCATATTGGCGTGATAATTATTCTCATTTTAGGCGTGGATTTTTCAGAAAAGCCTAAAGTGCAGCCACAAGCAAGCGCCCCCGCTATGCAGGCTGTGGTTGTGGATCAAAAAAAGGTCGCGCAGCACGTTGAAAGGCTTAAAGCGGATAAACGTGAAGCTGAGCGTAAAGAAAAAGCCCGTCAAGATGAAGCTGATAGACGAGTGCGTGAAGCACGTAAAGAGCGTGAACGCGAACAGGCACAAATTAAGAAACTTGAGCAAGAGCGTAAACAAAAAGAGATTGAAACTAAAAATGCAGCTGACGCAGCAAAAGCGGCGCAGTTAAAGCAGAAACAGGAAAAAGAGAAAGCGGATAAGGCTGAAGCAGATCGCAAGCAGAAAGAGAAAGAACGTAAAGCCTCTGAAGAAGCAGCGAAAAAAGCAGCGGATAAACGTAAAGCTGAAGAAGCGGCAGCTAAAAAAGCCGAAGACGAGCGAAAACGAAAAGCCGAAGCTGAACGTAAGCGAAAAGCGGAAGAAAAAGCCAGACGTGAGCAAGAGCAGATGATGCAAGATGCATTGGCTGCTGAGCAAGCGGCACTTTCTCAGACCCGTAATAAGCAAGTCATGAATGAAGTACAACGTTATACCTCGATGATCAGAGCGACTATTCAACGTAACTTAGTGGTTGATGAGTCTATGCGAGGTAAAAGTTGTCGAGTCTTCATCCGCTTAGCTAATGATGGTTTTGTGACCGCGAGCCAAACGCTCGATGGAGACAGTGTAGTTTGTCGCGCAACAAAAGCGGCGATAAATAAAGCGGGTAGGTTACCTGTATCGAATGAGCCTGACGTTTATAACAAGCTCAAAGAAATCAATTTAACAGTTCAACCCGAGTTCAATTAAAGGATCCATATGAAAATTTTTGGGAAATGGTTGCTGGTAACCCTGCTTATTTGCAGTATGCCGGTAAAGGCTGCGTTAGATATTGTGATTACAGAAGGTATAGATGCTGCAAGACCTATTGCTGTGATCCCTTTTGTTTGGCAAGGTACTGGCCCAATGCCATCTCAGATCTCTGATGTTGTGATGTCAGATTTAGCTCGAAGCGGAACCTTTAGCCCAGCTGATGAGCTGAGTTTACCACAGCGTGGTATTAGTACCTTGGCGCAATTTAATGCTTCCGCTTGGATGACCCAGCCTGCTGAAGCCGTAGTCATGGGGTCGATTAAGCCTTATGGCGGCGATAAGTATTTAGTGAGCTTTGAGTTAATCGATTTAGTTAAAGCGCAGCTTCAACCTGACTCGCAGTCGGCACAAGATTTGGTAATTGATAGCCGGGAAACGATTATTACCGCGGCGCAGTTCCGTCAATATGGTCACCGCATTAGTGACGTTGTTTACGAAAAGCTTACAGGTATTCGTGGGGCGTTCTTAACTCGTATCGCCTATGTCGTTGTTAACCATGGTGAGAAATCTCCTTATAAGTTGATGATTAGTGACTATGACGGTTATAACGAACAGATGTTACTGCGCTCTCCTGAACCATTGATGTCTCCTTCTTGGTCTCCGGATGGTCAGCGTCTTGCGTATGTCAGTTTTGAAAATCGTAAAGCGGAGATCTATGTACAAAACATCTATACTCAGCAACGGACTAATGTTACCAGCTTCGATGGTATTAATGGCGCGCCCGTTTTTTCTCCTGATGGTAAAAAACTAGCGGTTACACTTTCTAAAGATGGTCAGCCTGAGGTTTACGTGGTTGATATCGCGACAAAGGCTATCAAACGTGTCACTAACCATTATGCGATTGACACCGAGCCATCTTGGTTCCCTGATGGTAAGTCATTACTTATCACCTCTGAGCGCGGCGGTCGCCCTCAGCTATATCGTGTTTTCTTAGATTCAGGTAAGATTTCCCGTTTAACCTTCGAAGGTGAGTGGAATCTTGGCGGTTCTATTGCACCTGATGGGCGCAGCATTATTTTTGTAAATCGCACCAATGGTAAGTTTAATATTGCCCGCATGGATCTAGAGACTCGCTTTATGCAAGTGTTAACCAGCACGCGATTAGATGAATCTCCAAGCGTGGCGCCAAATGGCACCATGGTTATTTACGGAACAACATACCAAGGCAAGCAGGTGTTAGCTGCGGTTTCTATGGATGGACGTTTTAAAGCAAGATTGCCCGTTGGGCAGGGTGAAGTTAAATCACCATCTTGGTCACCATTTCTCTAACTAAAAAGATTAAGGATTTAAAAAATGGATCTGAATAAGCTATTTAAAGCCATGTTAGTCGTACTTCCTATTATGGCTATCAGTGCATGTAGCTCGACTTCTGAGTCTGAAACAGATGCAACGAGTTCAACTGAGTCATCTTCATCGAGTGAATATGCAAACAATGGTGTAGAAACTGGTGGCGTAGCACCTGTATTGACTCCTGAAGAGCAGCAACGCCTTAAGTACCAAGAGTTGAGAAAAGAACACATCATCTATTTTGATTTTGACCGTAGTTCAGTTTCTCAGCAGTTTGCTGAAGTTTTAAGTGCTCACGGTGATTACTTAGTTGAACACCCAAATGTTCGCGTGATGATTGAAGGACACGCTGATGAGCGCGGTACGCCAGAATATAACATTGCACTTGGTGAGCGCCGTGCTAAAGCCGTCGCTAAGTACTTACAAGGCATGGGTGTACAGCCTAGCCAGATGAGTGTTGTGAGTTATGGCGAAGAGAAACCAATGGATTTCACTCGTAGCGATGAAGGTTTTGCTAAAAACCGTCGTGCTGTACTTGTTTATTAATTTTACAGGTAAAAGGTTTACCTTATGAAACACGCCGTTTTATCTGCGGCAATAATCCTTGTGGCAGGTTCTGCATATGCAGCACCTGCTCCAGTTGAGGATATTGCTGGTGGCTCTACTGATGATAGAGTAGCTCGTTTAGAACGAGTCATAAAAGCTAAGCAGCAAAGCGAATTTCAAATGCAGCAGCGTTTAGAAACTTTGCAACAAGAAGTATTGGATCTACGTGGTTTGAGTGAGCAGCAGTCTTACCAAATAGAGCAGATGCTGCAAAGACAACGTCAGCTATATGAAGATATAGCAAATCTGTCTACAAAAGCTGTTGTGCCTGTTGCCGTAAACACTGCAAGTTCATCATCAACTGGCTCTTCGAGTCTTGGTGAAACGGCTAGCTATGAGCAAGCCGTAAATTTGGTGCTGAAAGATAAAAAGTATGAAGCTGCTATTCCGGCTTTCGCTCAATTTATTGAGAGTTACCCAAATTCAAGCTATGCGCCTAATGCAAATTACTGGCTAGGGCAGCTACTTTATAATAAGAGTGAATTTGTTGGCGCTTCAAAAGCATTCACGACAGTTGTTGAAAAATACAAAGATTCAGGTAAGCGTGGTGAAAGTCTAGTCAAGCTTGGCATGATCGCAGAAAAAACAGGTGATAAGGCTAAAGCAAAGGCTTATTACCTAAAAGTTACTCAGGAATATGCTAATAGCGCCGCAGCAAGAATCGCGTTGCAGCAACTTTCATCACTTTGATGCTGATTTATTCAGAAAACAATCTCTTAGATTGTTTTTCAGGCAAACGAGGGGAAATGGGAAAATTGCACTTGCATGCGAATGTGAAAAAGGTATTATAGGCGCCCTCAGAGCGACACAGTCGTTTGAGGGCATCTTAACCGAGTAAGTTAGTTATCTATCCTACAAGGAAAAGGCGTTAGCAATACCAGAGGGGCTGTTAGCTCAGTCGGTAGAGCAGTTGGCTTTTAACCAATTGGTCGAAGGTTCGAATCCTTCACAGCCCACCACTTTTCTGAAAGTGGATTTGCTTGTAAAGCAGATGAATTCAGAGACGTAATACCAGAGGGGCTGTTAGCTCAGTCGGTAGAGCAGTTGGCTTTTAACCAATTGGTCGAAGGTTCGAATCCTTCACAGCCCACCACTTTTCTGAAAGTGGATTTGCTTGTAAAGCAGATGAATTCAGAGACGTAATACCAGAGGGGCTGTTAGCTCAGTCGGTAGAGCAGTTGGCTTTTAACCAATTGGTCGAAGGTTCGAATCCTTCACAGCCCACCACTTTTCTGAAAGTGGGTTTGCTTGTAAAGCAAATGAATTCAGAGACGTAATACCAGAGGGGCTGTTAGCTCAGTCGGTAGAGCAGTTGGCTTTTAACCAATTGGTCGAAGGTTCGAATCCTTCACAGCCCACCACTTTTCTGAAAGTGGGTTTGCTTGTAAAGCAAATGAATTCAGAGACGTAATGCCAGAGGGGCTGTTAGCTCAGTCGGTAGAGCAGTTGGCTTTTAACCAATTGGTCGAAGGTTCGAATCCTTCACAGCCCACCACTTTTCTACAAGTGATTAAACAAGTAGAGGTAAGTTAATGAGATATTAGCTCAGTCGATGCTTTTTAATAAGAGCGCAGTTGGCTTTACTCTTAACTACCACATTGGTCGAAGGTTCGAATCCTTCACAGCCCACCACTTTTCTGAAAGTGGGTTTGCTTGTAAAGCAAATGAATTCAGAGACGTAATACCAGAGGGGCTGTTAGCTCAGTCGGTAGAGCAGTTGGCTTTTAACCAATTGGTCGAAGGTTCGAATCCTTCACAGCCCACCACTTTTCTGAAAGTGGATTTGCTTGTAAAGCAGATGAATTCAGAGACGTAATACCAGAGGGGCTGTTAGCTCAGTCGGTAGAGCAGTTGGCTTTTAACCAATTGGTCGAAGGTTCGAATCCTTCACAGCCCACCACTTTTCTACAAGTGATTAAACAAGTAGAGGTAAGTTAGTGAGATATTAGCTAAGTCGATGCTTTTTAATAAGAGCGCAGTTGGCTTTACTCTTAACTACCACATTGGTTGAAGGTTCGAATCCTTCACAGCCCGCCACTTCTTAGCTTTCCTCAATTTAGCTTTCCTCAATTTAGTTTTTCTCAATAATTTCTGAATATCTTATTTACTCATTTAATATGACTTCACTCAGTATTTAATACGTGTCGTTAGCTCAGTACAGTTTGTTATTGATCATGCAGTTGGCTTTGCTGTTAACGTCCGCATTGGTCGAAGGTTCGAATCCTTTACGCACCATCACTTCTTAGTTTTCCTCAATTTAGTTTTTCTCAATTTAGTTTTCCTCAATAATTTCTGAATATCTCATTTACTCATCTAATATGACTACACTCAGTATTTAATACGTGTCATTAGCTCAGTACAGTTTGTTATTGATCATGCAGTAAGCTTTGCAGTTAACCTCCATATTGGTCGAAGCTTAGGCTCCTTCATGACTCAATACCAAGAACAAAGACTTTTTGGATTACCTATAAATTTATAGCTAACATCAAACTTAGTAACTCATTTCTGCACTATTTTTATCTGTTCGAGTTTAGTATTTTGAGATTAACGCCTGTTTTTATTTTCCGTGTAGCCGAATTTAGCAAGCTAATGTGAAGGAGAGTGATTGGCTCTTTATATAGCAATTAAGTGGAGTATAAGGGGGATAATTAGGTTGGAGCGGAATTAAATTGAATAAGAATTCTTTATATGGCAAAAGTAAGTGGGAAATGTTTTTGTGCTTATAAGTTTATGATTTTTATGTGTTTACGGTTCGTTTTATGATGGTGGAAGTTTAGTTTCCATGTTGATAGCTGTAATGTCATTATTTTTATTTTCAATAATGTGAATCAATTTCTTATCTAGAATTAACACTTTGCGTCATTCTTTACTAATATTCTATTCGTTAAATGCGAATATGATTAATTAGTGATATATGTTCTACCTTGGTCTGATAGACCTATTGCTAATGTTGTCGAGTTGTTAACTCGGTCATATTTTGTATGGATAATAAAAATATCAGGGAGAAAGGGAATGAAACAAGCAAAGTTAACGCTAATAGGTGCGGCAACGATTGCGGCAATGAGCTTCGGTGTCCAAGCTGATACTGAGTTTAAATTTGGTGGTTATGTAAAAGCTGATGTGATGTTCAGTGATTACAGCAATGGCGCACCGGGGTCGGGTAGTTTATCTCGCCAATTCTATGTGCCTGGTACGATATATGGTGATCCGAGTAATGGTAAGCAGGTAGTCGACTTTCAAGCTAGAGAATCGCGTTTTAACTTCAAAACATCTACCGATCTCGACGGCCATAAGCTTACAGGTTTTATTGAACTTGATTTTATGACTCATACAGATGGAAATGAGCGCGTATCAAATAGTTATTCGCCACGCATTCGTCAAGCATTTGTCAGTTTCGACAATTGGGCTGCAGGCCAAATGTGGACCACCTTCCAAAATCCAGGTGCGTTACCTGAGAACTTAGACTTTGTTGGCGCTGCTGAAGGTACGCCATTTGTGCGTCAAACAATGGTTAGGTACACCAATGGTGGCTTCCAGTTCTCAGTTGAGAACCCTGAAACAACTGTAAATGGGTATCGAGATCCAACAGGTAGTCGTATTACGAGTGGTAGTGGCATGGTTCCAGACTTTGTTGCTCGCTATAACATGAAGACTGAGGGCGGAATGGCGTTTACGTTTGCTGGTATCGCGCGTCAGCTAAATGTTGACATGAATAAAGATACCGCCAACCCCATCGACTCCTCAGAGCTTGGTTATGGTGTGAGCTTCACAGGTGTAATTCCTGTTGGGCAGGATGATATCAAAATGTCAGCAACTTACGGAGAAGGGTTAGGGCGTTATATGGCACTTAACTATGTCAATGCCGGTGTACTCGATGCTAATGGAGACATTGAGACTATCGAGTCCTATGGTGGATTTATCTCATATCGTCATTGGTGGAATGATAAGTGGAGAACGAGTATTACTGGTTCTGGCTTTAAAGCAGAGAATAACGTTAACCTAATTGGTAATAACGTCAATAAAGATTCTTACTCTGGTTACATTAACCTGCTTTACTCACCCGTTAAGCCGTTAACGGTAGGGGTTGAATATATGTATGCGAAAAACACCAAAGAGAACGGTATGGATGGCGAGTTAAATCGTGTGATATTTTCAATGAAGTACGTGCTGTAGTTAATCTAACGCAAATAAAAAGGAGGCCTTGGCCTCCTTTTTTATAATGGACTGAGTATGTTACTTATGCAGCAGGCATTAATTCGTTGTCTCTTACATATTGTTCAAACTCAGTGCAACCACCAACGTGCTCTTGATCAACAAAGATTTGTGGCACAGTTTCAACTGGCTTGCCTACTGTTTTTTCTAGATCAGCTTTACTGATCCCTTCAGCGTGAATGTCTACGTACTTAAATTTAAAGTCATCGCGCTTTTCTGTGAGTTGCTCAGCAACTTGTACTGCGCGGACACAATAAGGACAACCTGGACGACCGAAAATTACAACAAACATGATAGCTTCCTCAGTTTTAGCTTGAACACTTTATATCATAGCCATTGCAATTGTTCTAATCGATATTTGAATTCGTGTTAATCGATTTACTGGTTTTTACTCAAAATGTGATTTTTCGGTTTGATATCGCCCTTTATAATCAAATATTGTTTCCATCAGCTCCCAGCCTTTCTTTCCTTTTTTCAGTAATAACAGATCTGGGTTTCTAAACAGTGTCGCATCGTCACAGAGTTGTTTTGGTGTTTGGTATTTCTTATGTTTTATGCCAGGCGTACGGCTGTGGGGGAAAATGAACAAGGCAAACAGCGCGCGAATTTGTGCCGGAGTTTGCATCTTGAAGTAGCGGCAAAAATCATTGCCATCAAGATCGATATATCTCACAACCAAACGTTCAGCTTCAGGTTCGAGAACCATACTTTGACACTTAAACAGGTGGTGATGCTTCTGCTGTAAGACCTCTTTTAAGCGCTTATCAGGATCGACTAGAATTGCCTGGCAGTGGTGACAGACTTTGGCGGCAATATCGTTTTCTTCACCGCAATTAGGGCAAGCCTTAGAGCGAAAACGGAAATCGCATTGTGTTTTGCGCCCATCTCTTTCTATTAGCGCCTGACAGCGGCGACCAAAATGCTCGATAATGTCACCATCGTTATCAGTTAAGCCCCAAAAGATATTGGCAAAATTGCAGACCGGGCAATGTACTTGTACTGGCTTGCATTTGCTATTAGGTTTAGGTTGGCCAACTTCTGGATAGAAGAGGTCGTAGCCGTTGGCTGCATAATCAATGACAAGACACTCAGCCTTGTTTTTATCTATTCTTAGACCTCGGCCAACCATCTGCTGAAATAAGCTAACAGAGGCGGTAGGGCGCAGTATGGCAATAAGATCGACATGAGGAGCGTCAAATCCTGTTGTTAACACCGCAACGTTGACCAAAAACTTAATGTTTTTTTCCTTAAACTCGCCGATAAGACGGTCTCGGTCATCTCGTGAGGTTTTTGCCGTGATCAACGCAACAGCCTCTCCCGCGAGCCTTAGGACTATCTCTTCGGCATGCTTAACCGTGGCGGCAAAAATAATGATCCCCTGACGATGTTCCCCAAGGGCAATTAACTGTTTAACGATAGCTGTGGTTGCGCGGCCACAATGGTTGAGAATGGAGTTCACTTCTTTTTCATTGTATTCGCCCGTTGCCGATGCCGTTAGCTCACTAAAATCATATTGAGCACTGAGCCCATCAAACATTTTAGGTTGACTTAAAAAACCCTGTTTAATCAGTGGGCGCATCGGCAGTTCGAATATGCACTTTTCAAATACTGGCTTGTCTGTATTGCCAATTTTTCCGTGGTAGTGATGGCGATATATCCAACCAAAATCGAGTCGGTAGGGCGTTGCGGTTAGCCCAAGTAATCTAATACGACTATTTTTAGACTTCAAATGAGTGAGTAGTTGCTGATATTGGCTATCTTTATCAGGGCTAACACGGTGACATTCATCAATAATCACCAAGCTGTATGGCTCATCAAATTGGCTCGGTTGTTTTACCGCTGATTGAATACTGGCGACAACCGTTTTGCCGTCGGTAGATTTTTGATTGAGTCCAGCTGAGTAGATTTGAGCTTTTGTGGTAAGCAGGCCAACTTTTTCGGCATTTTGAGCAACCAGCTCTTTAACGTGCGTAAGGACTAACACTCGCCCTTTGGCGATTCTGGCCAGCTCGGCAATGACAATACTCTTACCCGCGCCCGTAGGCAGCACCAAAACAGCCGAGTCTGAACTTGCTCTAAAGTGACTAATAGCGGCGTCAACAGATTGTTGTTGATAATCTCTCAGTTGCACGAAACTAACCTAATTAAAAACGATTCTATTGAGTAAATGATCCCATATTTGCTTCGATGCGGTAAGTAAAATATCGGCGAATCCTTTTTTTGTCGTGTTTGAGGTAAAAATGGGACAAAAAAAGCCCCTCTGTGAGGGGCTAGGGAGTCAAACTGTAGAACTTAATATCTTGCGTATATGTTTATTCGCTACGATTAAGACGCGTCTCAATCAGTGTATCGATAACGGCAGGATCCGCGAGTGTCGAAGAGTCACCTAAGTTGCTGACCTCATTAGCCGCAATCTTGCGTAGGAAACGGCGCATAATTTTGCCCGAGCGTGTTTTAGGTAAACCGCCTGCCCACTGGATAAGATCTGGGGTCGCAAGGGCACCAATCTCTTTTCTTACCCATTGTCTTAACTCTTGGCGCAGCTCTTCGGTTTCAACCGACCCTTTGGTCAAGGTGACATAGGCGTAGATCCCTTGTCCCTTAATATCGTGCGGATAACCTACAACAGCAGCCTCTGCTACGAACTCGTGAGCAACTAATGCACTTTCAACTTCAGCGGTACCTAAACGGTGACCCGATACGTTAATCACATCATCGACACGTCCGGTGATCCAGTAGTAACCGTCTTCGTCACGCTTAGCACCATCACCGGTAAAGTACATGCCTCTAAATGTTTTAAAGTAAGTCAGTACGAATCGGTCGTGATCGCCAAATACGGTACGCATCTGCCCCGGCCAAGAATCTAAGATAACTAAGTTACCTTCGCTAGCACCGTCAACGATATTACCCATATTATCGACAAGTGCTGGTTGTACGCCAAAGAATGGACGGGTTGCAGAGCCTGGTTTGGTATCCGTTGCACCTGGCAGTGGGCTAATCAAAATCCCGCCAGTTTCCGTTTGCCACCAAGTATCAACAATTGGGCATTTCTCATGACCAATAACATCGTTATACCAGCGCCAAGCTTCAGGATTAATAGGCTCACCCACCGAGCCCATAATCCGCAGTGAGCTACCATCAAAGCCTGCAAACTGCTCTTTTCCTTCAGCCATTAGTGCGCGAATAAGCGTTGGAGCCGTATAAAGAATGTTTACTTTATGACGGTCAACCATCTCACCTAAACGGGCTGGGCTTGGATAGTTTGGTACGCCTTCATGAATAAGCACTGTTGCGCCATTGGCTAGTGGTCCGTAAACCATGTAAGAGTGACCGGTGATCCAGCCTACATCTGCCGTACACCAATAAACTTCATTCTCTTTGTAATCGAATACATATTCGTGGGTCATGGCTGCGTAAACCATGTAACCACCCGTGGTATGAAGCACACCTTTAGGGTTACCAGTTGAGCCTGATGTATAGAGCAGGAACAGCGGATCTTCTGCGCCCATCTCTTCAGCAATGCAATGCTCTGATGCAGTATCCATTAAGGAGTCCCACCAGATATCACGACCTTCAACCCAGTTGATATCTCCACCCGTGCGTTTCATCACGATGACTTTTTCAACGCAGTTTACATCAGGATGAGAAAGGGCTTCATCGATATTGGCTTTAAGTGGAATGATACGACCAGCACGCACACCTTCATCGGCCGTGATAACCACTTTTGAATTACCGTCAATCACACGTGAGGCAATCGAGTCGGGTGAGAAACCACCAAAGACAACAGAGTGAATGGCACCAATACGGGCACATGCAAGCATAGCAACAGCCGCTTCAGGTACCATAGGCATGTATATAGTGACGACGTCACCACGGCGTACACCTTGGCTACGCAGTGCATTAGCAAATTTACAGACTTGCGTATGTAATTGGCCGTAAGTCAGCGTACGCTGATCTTTAGCGTCATCACCTTCCCAAATAATGGCCAGCTTATCGGCATTGTTTTCTAGGTGTCTATCTAAACAGTTTGCAGACGCGTTAAGCGTGCCATCGTAGAACCACTTAATAAATAAGTTGTGGTCATCGAAAGAGGTTTTCTTTACCTTAGTAAAGGGCTTTATCCAGTCGATACGGTTGCCGTGTTCTCTCCAGAAACCTTCAGGGTTTACAATCGACTCCTGGTACATTTTTTTATATTGTTCATCGTTTACAAGTGCGTTTGCAGCGATTTCACTTGGAACTTTATAGAGAGACTGCGTGCTCATTGGGCTTCCCTTATCTAATAATGCGTAAGTTGAGTATGGATTGGGAGAGGGGGGTTTCTCTATTAGACCTTGGTCTAGTAAAATATTTTCCTTATTTTTTAGTTGCTTGTAATTTTAATTCGGCTGGATTTCATTGCTTTTTTGCCGCAAAATAGTTTAAAAAAAGAGAATCCTATGAATTTGACTGTTTTGGTTGGCACCATTGCCATCGTTTATGTGTTGTTACTGTTTCTTCTCGCTTGGGGCGCGGAGCGTTGGTTCAGTGGGATCACTAAACGGATCCAGACTTGGATCTATGGCTTAAGCCTTGCCGTTTACTGTTCATCATGGAGTTTTCTTGGCACTGTCGGTCAATCCGCTCAAGATTTATGGTCATTCCTACCTATCTTTATCGGTCCCATTCTCATCTTTACCTTTGGTTTTAGTTTGCTACGTAAGATGGTGATCGTGTCTAAGGCACAGAATATCACCTCTGTAGCGGATTTTATTGCCGCTAGATACGGAAAATCTCAGTTACTTGCCGCTATAGTGACCTTGATTGCCCTCTTTGGGATCATGCCCTATATTGCACTGCAGCTTAAAGCGATGGTGTTTAGTCTCAACCTCTTTCAACCCGATGGCGCACTGTTTAGTGGCGCAAAAGTCTCTCTGATTATCACAGCAATATTGGCAGTTTTTGCCATATTATTTGGTACTCGAAAGCTCGATGCAACAGAACATAATCCTGGAATGATGCTAGCCATCGCTTTCGAATCGTTAGTTAAACTAGGTGCATTCTTGCTGGTGGGTATTGTTATTAGTTTTGGCGTGTTCGATGGTTTTGGTGATATCTGGCAGCAAGCTACAGAGCGTGAATTAATTAACAAGCCAAATATTCGTCTCGAATCTTTAATGCCGGAGTTATTGGTGGGTATGGCAGCATTTTTATGTATGCCGCGTCAGTTTCATGTGATGATGGTGGAGTGTGAAAATGAGCGCTCCATATTAAAAGCACGTTGGCTATTTCCACTCTATCTGCTGTTATTCGGTATGTTTGTCGCGCCGCTTGCTCTGGCGGGAAAGATATTGCTGGGCGATGCTATCGCTGCCGACACCTATGTGATCAACTTACCTCTTGCACTTAATCAACCTTGGTTAGCGGTGGTTGCATTATTGGGCACTCTTTCTGCTGCGACGGGCATGGTGATTGTTGCGGTGGTGACCATTAGCGTTATGGTCAGTAATGAATGGTTAGTGCCATTAATGCTGCGTACAGGCCAAATTAAAGCGCGAAATTTCAGTCAGTTTTCTCAGTTACTACTAAATGCCCGTCGTCTGGCGATTATGCTCATTTTGGGGGGAGGGTATTTTAGCTACTTATCGTTTATGGACAATGACTCCCTGTCATCGTTAGGCATGCTGTCGTTTGGCGCTTTTGCGCAGCTTGCACCTGCGCTTATTGGCGGTATGTATTGGAAACACGGTAATCGCAGTGGGGTGTTTTTAGGGCTCGCGGTTGGTTTTGGGTGTTGGTGCTATATATTGCTGCAAGGCGCGGTGAATTCGCCGGCGATCATGGCGACCGAATTTGCAGTACTTGAATCAATTACCCCCAATGTGCGTGATATTTTGATTGCCTTACTAGCAAACTGTGCCTGCTATATACTGGGTTCAGTCTGGTTTAGAGCAGGCGTCGCCGAACGCATGCAAGCAAGCGCTTTTGTTGCTCCAGGTGAGCTTAAAAAAGATATCAATCGCAAGAGTGCCCCCGTCTCGCAACAAGATTTATTAATTCTTGCTAGTCGGTTTGTGAGCCCTACACGCGCCTATGAGAGCTTTTCTGCATTTTCAGAAGATGCGGTAAAAAGTGATAGCTGGCATAAGGTGGCACCGCCAGAACTTATCGCTCATACCGAGCATATGTTAGCGGGGGTTTTAGGGGCTTCGAGTGCATCACTGGTACTTGACTCAGTCTTGCAAGGTCGCGATCTAGCATTAGATGAAGTGTTCAGTCTAGTTGATGAAGCCTCATCTAAAGTTATCTTAAGTCAAGATATGCTGCGTGGGGCCATTGAGCACGCCTATGAAGGCATGAGTGTGGTAGACAAAGACCTCAATTTGGTTGCATGGAATTACAAGTACGCCGAGCTATATGGTTATCCGGATAATTTCTTACACTCAGGTATGCCTATTAGTGATGTCGTGCGCTTTAACGCTGAGCGAGGATATTGTGGAGAAGGGGATATAGAAGCACAAGTTGAGAAACGTGTGCAGCATATGCGTAACGGCACTCCTCATGTATCAGAAAGGCAACGTAAAGACGGTAAAGTGATTAAGATCCAAGGTAATCCGATGCCCGGCGGCGGCTTTGTAATGAACTTTACCGACATCACTCAGTATCGCCTGCAAGCTGAAGCGCTGCAGGAGGCCAATGAAACATTAGAGGCTAGAGTTAAAGAGCGTACTTATGAGCTAGCCCTGCTTAATAGCAAGTTACTCGAAGCTAAAGCGCAAGAGGAGATGGCGAATGCGTCAAAGAGTCGATTTCTTGCTGCTGTCGGCCATGACTTGATGCAGCCACTAAATGCCGCTAGGTTATTTACCGCTTCTTTATCGCAATATCCGAACCTTGACCAAGAGGGAAAAACCACTCTTAATCATGTCAATAGCTCTCTTAAAATCGCTGGCGAATTACTAACGGATCTGCTCGATATCTCTAAGCTTGATTCAGGCATGGTGGAGGTGAATCGACGCGACTTTGCAATAGCCGACTTACTTGATGGTTTAGCCGTTGAATTTGATGCTATGTCTAAAGATTGCCTGATTAAGTTTTGTTTTGTCTCCTGTTCGGTAACGATTAACTCAGATCAGAGTTTGTTGCGCCGTGTACTGCAAAACTTTCTCACTAACGCTTATCGATATGCCAAGGGCAATCGAGTGCTACTAGGCTGTCGCCGCAGAGGCTCTGAGCTTGAGATCCAAGTTATTGATACTGGCTGCGGTATTGATGAAAGCGAAACGACTGAGATCTTCAAAGAGTTTAAACGTTTAGACAATCCTGAGAGTAAAAGTGTCAGTGGTTTAGGTCTTGGTCTAGCTATTGCCGACAGAATTAGTCGAGTGCTATCCCATGATATAAATGTGAGCTCAGAGCTTGGAAAAGGTTCGGTGTTTTCGATAATAGTGCCACTAGGAGAGAAGAACACTGCACCTATTCCAAAGAAAGTTCAGTCATTACTTCAACCACTTGCGGGGGTGAAGGTGTTGTGTATTGACAACGAAGAGGCGATTCTTGCTGGATTAGAAAGCTTACTGAGTCGCTGGCAATGCGAAGTGATATGTGCAAAAGACTTAGCCGATGCGCGGATAAAGTTAGGCCTTAAAGGAGTCGCACCAGATATTGTGTTAGCAGACTATCACTTAGATGACGGCCAAAATGGCGTTGATGCAATGGATGGCATTAGAGGTTTATATGGCGAGCATCTGCCGGGGATACTTATCACAGCAAATACACGAAAAGACTTGATTGATGACATGCATAAGCGGGGTTATCACTATATGGCGAAAATGGTTAAACCTGCTGCATTGAGGGCACTAATTTCAAGTCTGGTTAAAAAGACTTAGTGGCTTATTTTATCAAACAAAGGTGCGCAATTACGTACCTTTGTTTATTCACAACTCGCAACGAGAAACCACAGTCGTTAGACGCACTGTTGTGGGTAATATTGAGGGCTATATAACCGCATGTTAGTTGTAGTGACTCAATTTAAGTAAAATTTACTCTACTTTTACAGGAGTGAGTCCTTGATCGCGTGATTCAAGTGCCGTATCTAGATCAAAGCCACTGATCTTCCAGCTTTTGGCTTGTTCTGGAGTAAATGATTGCTCTTTCCAGCTTTGTGCATTTTCTAAATTAAATCCTTCCTTACTCCAATCTGCTGATTGCTCAGCGTTAAATCCTGCACGTTTCCAATTTTGAGCTTGCTCTGCATTAAAACCAATTTCCTTCCAGGCCGCAATATCTCCTTCTGACATACCTTTCCATGTTGCAGGTGAGGATGCACAGGCAGTAAGCGCTAAAATAATCATGACTAGACTGAGCTTTTTCATATCAATTTCCTTGGTTAGTAATTATCTCATCCTCGGTTAGTACCGAGCACAGCTTTAGACAATACATTATTGGCTGGTGTGTAAATTCAAAGTTCACTATTGAAGATAGTCGGTCAAATATATCTCGACAAGTTATTGCGTAGGGGGAAGTAAACTGTGTTATCAGCAAGGCTGCGACAATCTCACTTAGCTGAAATATGAATTTTCAATTTTCTATAGTCGCTGCTTTTCTGGTCTTGATCTAATTAATTGGATTGATATACTGAACAAATCTTTAAATTTGTAAAAAATATAAAACAAGAAGTAACTGATTACTCATAAGGAATGGATATGTCCGAACCACGCTGTGACTCCTATTACAATGCAACTATTAATAAAGAAACCGATTATCCCGAGTTAGAACAAGAGATCAGAGTGGATGTGGTGATCATTGGTGGTGGTTTTACCGGTGTCGCCACAGCGCTAGAGCTGTCAGAGAAGGGGTACAAGGTTGCGGTTTTAGAAGCGAATAAAATTGCCTGGGGAGCCACTGGGCGTAATGGTGGGCAAGTTACTGGTAGCTTGTCAGGCGATGAAGCCATGACAAAGCAACTTAGGAATTGTCTAGGCACTGATGCTGAGCAATATGTTTGGAATATGCGCTGGCGCGGGCATGAGATCATTAAAGAACGCGTTAATAAATATAATATCGACTGTGATTTAAAATTTGGTCACATTCATACCGCATACAAAGCGAGCCATTTAAAAGAGCTAGAAAAGACTTATTCTGAGGGCTGCAAACGAGGCATGGAAGCTGAGTTGTCAATGTTGAATAAAGAAGAACTCTCACAGCACCTAAATACACCCCTTTATCACGGTGGACTGCTTAATAAGCGTAATATGCACCTACACTCAGTAAACTTATGCATAGGTGAAGCTAGGGCGGCAGAGAGTCTCGGGGCTCTAATTTTTGAGCATTCGGCAGTTGTCGACATTAACGATGGTGCGTTGGTTACGGTGACAACCAATAAAGGCAAAGTCGTCGCCAATAGCGCAGTACTAGCAGGTAACGCGTACCATAAATTAGCCCGTAAAAAACTCCGTGGAATGTTGTTCCCTGCATCTTTAGGTAACTGTGCTACTGCGCAGTTGCCAGCAGAATTGGCGCGGAGCCTGATCCCTAAAGATGTCGCCGTCTATGATACTCGCTTTGTACTCGACTATTACCGGTTAACAGCCGATAACCGTTTAATGTTTGGCGGCGGAACTAACTATTCTGGTCGAGATTCAAAAAATGTTGCGCTCGAGCTGAGACCTGCTATCGAGCGTACCTTTCCGCAACTTAAAGGTGTAGACATTGAGTTTGAATGGACTGGTATGGCGGGCATTGTGCTTAATCGGATCCCTCAGTTAGGTAAGGTTTCGAAGAATGTTTTTTATTGCCAAGGTTATTCAGGTCATGGGGTGGCGACATCTCATATTATGGGAGAAGTCATGGCGAGCGCCGTAGTTGGAGAGCTACAAGAGTTTGACTTGTTTGCACAGATGCCCCATTTTCGTATTCCACTTAATGAGTGGTTTGGAAATCAAGCTTTAGCGCTGGGCATGATGTATTACAAGGTGATGGAAAACTTTCGTTAATGCTTGCTGTTGCACTTTGTGCGCTTCGAAATTAGCAAGGCAGAGAATAATAAAAATCCGCTTCGATTACTCGTTAGCGGAATTTTTATTAGTCGCGATACATACTAGGATATCGACTCGTTAAATGTCGACTTTATCCATCTCGAGTTGCTGTAAGGAAATGACAGCTTGAGTACGATTTCTTACACCAAGCTTTCTAAATATCGCTGTAGCATGTGCCTTAATGGTGGCTTCTGACACGCCGAGGTCATAGGCAATTTGTTTATTGAGTAAGCCTTCTGCAAACATCTGCAGCACTTTATATTGCTGGGGAGTGAGATCGGCTAACTTACTGGCCATTTGATTCGTTTCATCTTCATTGATCTCTTGAAGCTCAACGCCTTGAGGCAACCAAATATCACCAAATAGTACCGCTTCTAATGCTTCGGCTAAGGTTTCCATAGAAGAAGATTTTGGAATAAACCCAGAGCTACCATAATGAATAGCGCGGCTTATTGTGAGGTTATCTTCATGAGCGGAGATCACCACAACGGGTAACTCCTGAAAATGCGTTCTTAGGTGGATCAGCGTTGAGTAGCCATGGGAACCAGGCATCTGCAGATCTAATAACACCACATCATATTCAATGTCACTGCTCTCGAGTAGGGCTTGTAGTGCGTCGGCACTATCTGCTTCAAACCATTGTGTATTTTTAAACTCAGACGACAAAGCTTGTCTCAGTGCGTTTCTAAATAACGGATGGTCATCTGCAATAATAATATTTAAATTTTCAGGCTTCATGGCTTTATAAGGTTGTTTTGGTTGCGCGTGAAGATGATTCAATGTAACAGATAAATGACCGGGGATTCTATGGCTTTAGCTTGGAAAAGGGATTATTTAGTAAAATAGTTGCTGAAGTTAGACTTAAGTCTAAAGCAAAAAATGTGATGGCTTTAATACGTGAACGCAGTCGGTCCGGAAAAGCACAGGACCAAAAAACAGGCCCTGACTGAGTTTCTTTCTGCCTGTTTATAGCGGCCAAACAGCTGTGGGCTTTCTCTGTTCATCAACTGCAACGAAAGTAAATACGCCACGAATAGCGTGCTCTCTTAGATCTTGATACATGTCCTCAACAAAAATGTTTACTTCAACTTTGATTGAGGTGTTGCCTACATGAATGACTCTAGCAATAATTTCGGCTAATGAGCCCGCAGGGATAGGCTTGTTAAAATCAATTCTATCAGAGCTCACCGTCACTAAGGTTTTGCGGCAAAAGCGGGTTGCAGCGATAAAGGCGGTTTCATCCATCCAGGCTAAAGCCTCACCACCAAATAAGGTATTGTGATGATTAGTAATAGAGGGGAACACTGCTTTGATAACGCGAGCTTCAGATTGTTCGATTCGAAGGGCAACGTCTTCGGGAAATTGCGTGGGAGTTTGAGATAAAGGCATACGGCAACCTATGGTTATGCATTTGAAGTACAATATTGTAGCTGTTTTTGTAATTTAATAACAGATTAGGCGAGCTTTAGCTTGAATAAATAGAGTGGTTTAGAGACCAGTTATTTGCTAATAGTTTGAAAGTAAAAGCTATATAGTTATAACTTTTTTAGGCGGTAGAATAGTGAACTTGATAAAAAGTGTAATAAAAAAACGTACCGACTTAGTGAGTGGGTACGTTTTCTTTAAGTTAAGCTAAATTACTGGTCTTACCCTTACTGTTATTTTAGCAATTCCATTCTCACACGTGATGCTTTGGCTAAATCACGAAGTAAGATTTCTGAGTCTTCCCAGTGGATACAAGCATCTGTAATACTCTTACCGTATGTGAGCTGCTCGCCAGCAACCACTTTTTGGTTACCTTCTTCGATAAAGCTTTCAGCCATAATGCCGGCGATAGCGGTTTCGCCATTAACCATCTGCTGCATAATAGACTCTGCAACATTAAGCTGTTCTTTATGCATCTTGCGGCTGTTACCATGGCTAAAGTCGACAACCATACGCTGGGTGACACCCACGCTCTTGAGCTGTTTCGCTACTTTTTGAATATCGTCGCTATGGTAGTTTGGCTCTTTACCACCACGTAAAATAATGTGACCAAATGGGTTACCATGAGTACGGTAAACAGCCATAGCACCATCTTTATCTGGTGAGTAGAAGATGTGCGGTGCTTGCGCGGCGCGAACGGCATCAACTGCAATATCGATATTGCCATCGGTACCATTTTTAAAGCCTACCGGGCAAGAAAGCGCTGAAGCCATCTCGCGGTGAATTTGACTTTCAGTGGTACGAGCACCAATAGCACCCCAAGTAATCAAGTCGGCAATATACTGACCGTTAACCATATCTAAAAACTCAGTCGCGATAGGCAACTTCAGTTCTGTAATTTGTTGCAATAGGTGACGCGCTTTACGTAGGCCTTTATTAGGGCTAAAACTGCCATCTAGGTCTGGGTCAGAAATAAGCCCTTTCCAGCCAACTGTGGTACGAGGCTTCTCAAAGTAAACGCGCATTAAGATGCATAAATCATCTTTATATTGCTGGTGAAGCTTAGCTAGGCGCTGAGCGTAATCGAGCGCGGCTTCTGTGTCGTGGATTGAACATGGACCAATAATCACAAGTAAACGTTGGTCTTCACCATTAATAATGGCTTCAACTTCATTGCGTTGCTGGACTAGGTAGTCAGCGGCATCTTGTGTTAAAGGATATTCAGAAGCGAGTTGTGCAGGTGAAATTACCTTACATAAAAGGGAGGTGCGTAGTTCGTCTGTTTTAATGGTCATTCAAAATACCGAGCGTTCGTATGGGCTTTAGCCTGATTACTTCGGATTATAACTAATAGTTTGGCTGTGCACAGTGGCAATTGCCTTAAAAGTGACGCTAATTTTGACAATCGCGATAATTATTTGATGTTAATTAAAGGCTTTTATTCTAAAAGCCTTTAATTTTGGCCCTATAAATATGTACAGAGATTAGAACATATGGCGCTTTAATCCGGTGATCTCTAAGATTTTAGTGGCGATCTCTTCTACGGAGTGATTGGTGGTGTTCACAAAAGGAATACGCTCTTTTTGGTACATCATTTCGACCTCTTTAACTTCCATACGGCATTGACGCAGCGAAGAATAGCGGCTGTTAGACATTCGACTGTGGCGAATTTCATGGAGACGTTCCGGATCAATCGTGAGTCCAAATAACTTACCTTTGTTACGTTTTAAGGCGTCGGGAAGTTTTAAGTTATCCATGTCATCTTCGGTAAATGGATAGTTGGCCGCTTTTATACCAAATTGCATAGAAAGGTAGAGGCTCGACGGGGTTTTACCGCAGCGAGACACACCTAATAATATCAGATCAGCTTTATCCATATGTTTCATGGTTTGGCCATCATCATTTTCCATAGCGTAGTTAATAGCATCGATACGTGCTTCATAACCTTCATTGGCTTTACCATGAGTACGATGCATTGCAGGAGTAGCAGCAATACCTAGTTGTTTCTCTAATGGCGCCACAAAAGTGTTCAAAAAGTCGTAATCTAAGCCTTCACTGCTATAGATGACATCACGGATCTCTGGTTTCACGATGGAATGGAAAACCAGAGGTCGTTCACCTGTTGTAATAAAACAATCATTTATTTGAGCCTTAACGGCTTCAGCTTTCGCTTCCGTTTCGACGAACGGGATTGTAAGTGCATCAAATTCCAAAGGAAACTGAGAAAGTACCGCATGGCCGAATACCTCAGCTGTGATCGCTGTCCCATCTGAGATATAAAATACTTTACGCAACATTTTGACCTCTTGTAGTAATAAAATTACAAATAAAATTATACATTTACGCTTCTTGCCATGGAGTGTAAGATGCTGTTGCTCTCGTGTGAAGAGCCACATTAAAATATACTTGCGGAGATAAGAACTGTGCAGCAATACGTACTCTGGTATCAAGAATTAGGCATGGGTGACGTCAACAAGGTAGGCGGTAAGAACGCTTCTCTTGGAGAGATGATTAGCAATCTATCAAACGCAGGCGTTCAAGTGCCTGGTGGATTTGCGACAACATCTTTTGCGTTCAATGAATTTCTTGAACAAAGTGGACTAAACCAGAAGATATACGAAATTCTAGAAACTCTAGATGTAGATGACGTGAATGCACTCGCTACAGCAGGAGCACAGATCAGACAGTGGGTTATCGATACCCCGTTCCACCCAGAATTTGAGCAAGCGGTACGTGAGTCTTACGACAAGCTTAGCTCTGAAACAAATGACGCATCATTTGCAGTTCGCTCTTCAGCAACAGCAGAAGATATGCCAGATGCATCATTTGCTGGTCAACAAGAAACTTTCCTAAACGTTAAGGGTTATGAAGCCGTGTTAGAAGCAACTAAGCATGTATTTGCTTCTTTGTTTAATGACCGTGCTATTTCATACCGTGTTCACCAAGGTTACGACCATAAAGGCGTCGCACTATCAGCGGGTGTTCAGCGCATGGTGCGTTCAGATAAAGCGGCTTCTGGTGTTATGTTCACCATGGACACTGAGTCTGGCAACAATGACGTGGTATTTATTACTTCTTCATTCGGCCTAGGTGAGATGGTTGTTCAAGGTGCGGTTAACCCTGACGAATTTTATGTTCATAAGCCAACTTTGGTTGCAGGACATAAAGCGGTTGTACGCCGTAACATCGGTAGCAAGCTTATCCAGATGGTGTATTCAGACGATGAATCTCATGGTAAGCAAGTTAAGATTGAAGATATCGCTGCTGACAAGCGTCGTGAATTCTCAATTAACGATGCTGAAGTACAAGAACTTGCTAAGCAAGCAATGACTATCGAGAAGCACTACGGTCGTCCAATGGACATCGAATGGGCTAAAGACGGTAACGACGGTAAGTTGTATATCGTACAGGCTCGTCCTGAAACTGTTCGTTCTCGTGAAGATGTACAGCTAATTGAACGTTACCACCTTAAGACTCAAGGTGACGTCGTTTGTGAAGGCCGTGCAATTGGTCACAAGATTGGTAAAGGTGTCGCTAAGGTACTTAAGTCAATCGAAGACATGGATCAAATTCAACCAGGTGATGTGTTAGTTACCGACATGACGGACCCAGATTGGGAGCCAATCATGAAGCGTGCAAGCGCGATTGTAACTAACCGTGGTGGCCGTACTTGTCACGCCGCGATTATCGCACGTGAGCTTGGCGTTCCTGCTGTTGTTGGTTGTGGCGACGTAACTGAGCGTATCAAAAATGGCCAAGAGATTACCGTTTCTTGTGCTGAAGGTGACACAGGCCTTATCTACAATGGTCTACAAGACTTTGAAGTGATTTCATCACGTGTAGATTCAATGCCTGAATTGCCAATGAAGATTACGATGAACGTGGGTAACCCAGACCGCGCATTTGACTTTGCACGTCTACCTAACGAAGGTGTTGGTCTTGCACGTCTTGAGTTCATCATCAATCGCATGATTGGTATTCACCCTAAAGCATTGCTTGAGTTCAACGACCAAACTGCAGAGCTTCAACAAGAGATCCACGAGATGATCGCGGGTTATGAATCTCCAGTTGAATTTTACGTGGCACGTTTAGTTGAAGGTATTGCAACAATTGCTTCAGCTTTCCACCCGAAGAAAGTCATTGTTCGTATGTCTGACTTTAAGTCAAATGAATACGCAAACTTGGTAGGTGGTGACCGTTACGAGCCAGAGGAAGAAAACCCAATGTTGGGCTTCCGCGGTGCGAGCCGCTATATCTCTGAATCGTTCCGTGATTGTTTTGCACTAGAGTGTGAAGCGATTAAGCGTGTTCGTAATGAGATGGGCCTTAAAAACGTTGAAATCATGATCCCATTCGTTCGCACATTGAGCGAAGCAGCGCAGGTGATTGAGCTTCTTAAAGAGCAAGGTCTTGAGCGTGGTAAAGATGGTTTACGCGTTATCATGATGTGTGAGTTGCCTTCAAACGCACTGCTTGCTGAACAGTTCCTTGAGCACTTCGATGGTTTCTCTATCGGCTCAAACGACTTAACGCAGCTAACTCTTGGTCTTGACCGTGACTCAGGCATCATCAGCCATCTATTTGATGAGCGTAATGACGCAGTTAAAGCCTTGCTTTCCATGGCAATTAAAGCGGCAAAAGCTAAGGGCGCATACGTTGGTATTTGTGGGCAAGGCCCATCAGACCATCCAGACTTTGCGGCTTGGTTGGTTGAGCAAGGCATCGATACTGTATCGCTAAACCCAGATACCGTTATCGATACTTGGTTATACCTAGCTGAAGCTCACGGTTAATATTATCCATGTAAGCTTATAGTCTAAATGAAGTGTTAAATCTGTGCGATTTAACATTTTGTTAAAAACATGAAAAAAGCCGCTATTTAGCGGCTTTTTTTTGTTTATAATGAGCCCATAATCTTAAGAATAACAATTGATAGAAGCCGCCATGTTACCCAAGTTATCGCATCAACAAACGCTTGAACCCATTTATCTTTCTTTTTTAACAGCATTAGAAGAGGGCGTATTTTCGGGCGATATTGATACTCGCTATAGTGCGCGCCTCGCACAAGCGACCGACAACTCGGTTTATCAGTTTCTACCTCAGGCTGTTATTTACCCAAAGACTGCTCAAGATGTGCAGATAGCACTGAAATTGGCAAACCAAGATGAGTTTGCCAAGGTGGTCTTTAGTGCAAGAGGCGGCGGTACCGGTACTAATGGCCAGTCGTTAACTCATGGCATTATTGTCGATATGTCGCGTTACATGAACCAAGTGCTAGAAGTGAATGCGTCTGAAGGTTGGGTCAAAGTACAGGCTGGAGTGATTAAAGATGCGCTTAATGACGCGCTTCTGCCTCATGGTTATTTCTTTAGTCCAGATTTATCAACCTCAAATCGTGCCACATTGGGTGGGATGATTAACACAGACGCATCGGGAGCGGGTTCCTTGGTTTATGGTAAAACCTCCGATCATGTTCTTGGCTTAACCAGCATTTTATTTGATGGCAGTGAGCTTAAAACTCAACCCTTAAGTCATGAGCAGTTAGCCGATCTTTCTTCTGTTACAGATAATCTTTTAGGTCAGAAGTTAATCTCCAGTATTGCCGAGACATGTAAAGGTCATCGTGAGCAAATCGAGCAACGCTTTCCTAAACTGAACCGCTTTTTGACCGGATACGATCTGAAAAACGTTTGGGATGACAAATTAGAACACTTTGATCTATCGCGGATCTTGACAGGCTCAGAGGGTACGCTTGCGGTGATCACCGAAGCCAAACTTAATATTATGCCACTGCCAACATGTCGTATGATGGTCAACATCAAGTATGACTCTTTTGAGTCAGCACTGCGCCATGCACCAACTTTAGTTAAAGCCAATGCCACGGTCGTTGAAACCGTCGACTCCAAAGTGCTTAACCTTGCCAAAGAGGACATTATTTGGCACTCGGTGTCAGCACTGATTAAAGATGTTCCAGGCAAAGAGATCGATGGCCTTAATATGGTGGAGTTTGCTGGCGAGCAAGCAGATGTTGAAGCCAGAGTTGCTAGCTTAGAGTCCATGTTGACAGCGCAAATCGACCAAAGCGAAGCGGGTTTGCTCGGTTATCAAGTTACATCAGACAAAAGCAGCATCAATACTATTTATGCCATGCGTAAAAAGGCGGTAGGGCTTTTAGGCGCAGCAAAAGGCGCGCGTAAGCCCATCGCGTTTGCCGAAGATACAGCGGTTCCCCCAGAGAAATTAGCCGACTTTATTTTAGAGTTTAGAGCGCTGCTCGATAGTCATCAGCTCCAATATGGCATGTTTGGTCATGTCGATGCGGGTGTATTGCATGTGCGTCCTGCGCTAGATATGTGCGATGAGCAAGATGAAAAGCTACTAAAAACAATTTCTGATCAAGTGGCTGAGCTAACCCTTAAGTATGGCGGTTTGATGTGGGGCGAACACGGAAAAGGCGTGCGCGGTGAATATGGCCCAGCAGTCTTTGGTGAGCACCTATATGGTTTATTAGAAGAGGTTAAGGGCTTATTTGACCCAAACAACAAATTAAACCCAGGCAAGCTGGTGGCGCCTAAAAACAGCGGGGCGATGATTTATAATGTCGATAGCGTTAAGCGCGGCGCCTTTGATAGACAAATCCCGGTCAAAACCCGTGAAGCGTTTCCTGATGTGATGAACTGTAACGGTAACGGTCTGTGCTTTAACTACAGTGTTTATTCGCCTATGTGTCCATCGTTTAAGGTGACGGGTGACAGGGTGCAATCGCCAAAAGGTCGCGCAGGTTTAATGCGCGAATGGTTACGCCTATTAGAAGCTGAAGGCGTGGATCTTAATGAGATAGCCCGCGCTAAGCCGTTAGGCTGGCTACAACGAGCGCAGAACACATTAAAAATAGATAAAGAGTACGACTACTCTCATGAAGTCATGGAGTCGCTTAAAGGCTGTTTGGCTTGTAAGGCCTGTTCTAGTCAGTGCCCAGTTAAAGTTGATGTACCAAAATTTAGAGCACAGTTTTTTGAGATCTATTACCAGCGCTATCTGCGCCCGGTAAAAGACTATCTGGTTGCAGGAATCGAAGATTCACTGCCTATGATGGCGACAGCGCCAAGATTGGTTAACGCGGTTTCTCAAAATAGCCTAAGTAAATGGGTGATTAAAAAGTCACTGGGTTATGTTGATGCACCAGCGCTGTCGGTCCCAACATTAAAGCAGCGCCTCGAAGGCCATGCTAGCCGTGGTTATGACTTAGCTGCACTACAATACATTCCGGACAATGAGCGCAGCCAATATGTGCTGGTGGTACAAGACCCTTTTAATAGCTTTTATGAGGCAGGTACGGTTTATCACTTTGTGCAGTTGATTGAAAAATTAGGCTTAAAACCGATACTGCTACCATTTAAACCCAATGGTAAGCCGATCCATATTAAAGGCTTTTTAGATAAGTTTGCCCGTACGGCAAAGTCGACAGCTGACTTTTTAAATCAAGTGGCAAAACTGAATATGCCTATGGTAGGGATAGATCCTGCATTGGTACTTTGCTATCGCGATGAATATGCTGAAGTGCTTGGTGGGGCACGTGGTCATTTTCACGTAAAACTGGCTAATGAATGGTTACTAGAAGTACTTGAAAACCAACCTGTTCGTGAGTTGATAGGAGCTGAAGCTTGCGAGCGAGAGTTTACTTGGTTTAGCCACTGCACAGAGTCAACGGCCAAACCAAATACCGCTAACGAATGGAAGAGGATTTTTAATCACTTTGGTGCCAAGCTTAGCACGGTTAACCTAGGCTGCTGTGGAATGGCTGGGACCTATGGTCACGAAGCTGAAAACCTTGAACGTTCGAAAGCGCTTTATAATATGTCATGGGAGCAAACGTTATCCACGCTGCCACAATCACAAGTGTTAATCTCCGGCTATTCTTGTCGAAGCCAAGTAAAGCGCTTTAGCGGCTTTAAGCCAAAACATCCGATTGAAGCTTTACTTAATTTGCTTTAATTAGCACCCAGTAAAAAACTAGCCTCTGGCTAGTTTTTTACTTTTAGGGCTAGTCGATATCAGAGCGTTGTCTCAAGATAGAGAAAGACTAAAGAAATCAGTTTTAGGCAGATAAAGGATTATTGTTAGACTATCCAAAAGGGAAAAGAGGTACACATGACACCAAAAGATATTCATTCAACGGACGCTATAGATGCAATCTCTTCATTAACGCAAGGGGCGCCATTATGTGCAGAACAAGCGATATTTGAAATCAATGAAAATGGTGAATGGTTTTATCGAGGTGAAACATTACCGGTTAAGTTTTGTAAGCTATTTTCCACAATTTTAAACCGTGTTGACGGTGAATATTTTCTTATCACGCCTGTTGAAAAGCTGCGGGTAACGGTTGCTAAGCAAGCGTTAATCATTGTTGACTATCAGCCCTATGATGAAGCGGGCTTCTGGCTCAAAACGAGCATTAATAGCGAGCATAGTATTAAAGACTTTGAACCGTTTTTTGTCGACGAGGATTGCATTAGTTTAACGCTTGAAAGAGGCGTTGAAGCAAGGCTAAATCGGGCTTGTTATTATCGTTTTATTGATGCGTTTATAGTCTGAAATTAGCTAAAACAAGCTTAGCGATTTGTTTTATTTCAACATAATGATTTATAAGCTGTTTGAATGAATATGCGCAATAAGCGTTCACTAATGCTAGTTTCTTTTGGTGTAAGTGATAAGATTAAATGAAGCATAAACAGCCGTGGAGGTGTTGATTGAATCAATTTGAGAGTCTAGGTTACTTGGTGTCTCATTTGAATGTTGATCTACAAAACTCATTAGATCAACGTCTTAGACGATACCAATTAGAGATTAAGCTATGGCCTGTGCTGTTTTCACTATGGCAGGAAGAGGGCGTGACTCAAACTGCACTCTCTAAGCGCTGTGATGTTGCAAATTACACTATGACTCGATTGCTCGACCAATTACAAGAACAAGGCTTGATCACTCGTCATCAGGATGCTGAGAACCGCCGAGCCTTTCAAATATACCTCACCGATAACGGTAAAGCCCTTGAGCAGGACTTAGTTAGAGAGGCTGAGCGAGTCAATGAAGCCTTTTTAGATAATTTGGCCTTGGATGAGCGACAGATATTTTTAAAACTGCTGAATAAAATCAATCGTTATTAATCTATTATAAATAAGCTGTACTGCACCATACACAAATTGACCATTTGAGTGTTGATTTCACTGTACAAGCTACACGTAAGCACTCCAACACTTGCTGGTGAACAAAACTACTCACAAGGAACGACACTTAGTACATGAAGAAAGACTATAGCCTATATCTTTGTGAAAGCGCCGCGTGGTAAATATCACCCATTGGATGGTATCTTACTAACGCTATAATTACCTCGTACCAATCTCCAGTGTATTTGATTTTATCGCATTAAAAGCATTTCTATTTTCATACAATTTTTGGTTTTACACACTCGACTCGCCAGGCTCTAACTGCTATGAGTATAATGATAGCAATCGTCGAAAGGAGTCTATATGAAACCGCTAATTATTACTCTATGCGCTGTATCCCTATTAAGTGCTTGCTCAGTCAATATCAATAAACCGAAGTCATCAAAATCGGCTCCGATAGCGCAGACCAACACTATTGGTGGGTATATTCAATCGATAAACCTTGCTAGCGGTGCCACCTTAGTGGTGGAAGAGGGCCGTTTAGAGCCACGTTCAATAGGTAGCGTGACAGTAAAGCTCTATCGTGATCTTAACGTCGGAGACTTTGCGGGGGCTGTGAGTTTTGTACGTGATGGAACCATTCTAAAAGCAATGTTGATTGAAAATGGCAGCAATAAACAAAAGTTATCAATTACCACTGTGACCGCGGGAAGTGGAAATTACCAAGCGAGTCAGCTGGTGTGTATCGAAGGTGATAGCATCTCGCTGTGCTAGTAGCATGTAGAGAGTATCGTTAGGCTAGCTTATTACGTGTAATCGAAAGCTATTCAGAGTTAACTTAGGGTGAGTAGAAATACGATCACTATTCCCACTGCTAATATCCCCTGCTGCGTGAGTTGGCGGCTGCGATACAGCTCTTTCTTACCTTGCTTAAGGCTTGCAACTAAATTGTTTTGTTTGTAAATACGACAGATAAGCTGTTCTGTCATAGGGTCTAGAAACAAAAGCAATTTAGCCGGCTTGCCATCATTCAGCACTAGATTATGTTCACTCTGCTGGCCGAAATTGAGCTTACTCGAGACGCGCTTACCATTAATATACATCTGCTCTAAACCAGACCAGTTACTGGCTTGTAACTCGATATTATCTTGGTTAAGTGCATATTTAAACGTCACCATGGTGCGGCCCCTGTCTAATTGCTGAGGCCTTAATTCAAGCAGAGGAAAGTCATCTTTTCCAGTGTACTTGGGGGGATTGCTTAATTCAGTTTGTTATCTATTTGTTGAGCTTAGCAATTGTGGGCAAAAAAATACCCAGCAATATAAGCTGGGTATTTTTTATGGTTAGCCTGTCTATTTTGCAGCGTTAATAATGGCTCTTGCCATTTCGTCTGCAACATCACCAGTGGTGCGGTTTTGCTCATCAGACTGAGCGAAAATCGTCAGTAGGGTATTGTAGATCTCTTCAACTTTTGCAGTCGCAGCGGTTGCATCGTAATCTTTCTCGAAAGAAACGTTGATGATCCCGCCAGCGTTTATTACATAATCTGGCGCGTATAAGATGCCAAGCTCTTTTAGCATCTCGCCATGACGTACTTCAGCAAGCTGGTTGTTGGCACAGCCAGCAACAATTTTGGCCTTAAGCAGTGGGATCGTGATGTCATTAACCGTTGCACCTAAAGCACAGGGGGCATAGATGTCTACATCTTGATGGTAAATATCTTGAGGTGCGACAACCGTAGCACCGAACTCAGTGGCAACTCTGTCTAATGAAGCTTGGTGAATATCGGTAACGATCAGCTCAGCTCCCTCTTCATGCAAGTGACGACAAAGGTAATAACCAACGTGCCCAACACCTTGTACAGAGATCTTTAGCCCTTTTAGACTGTCTAAGCCAAGCTGGTGCTTAACCGCAGCCTTAATTCCTAAATAGGTACCTAAAGCTGTATATGGAGATGGATCGCCACTCTTACCTTCTAGGCCTGCCATATATGGGGTTTCTTGATGGGCAATCATAATGTCGGCAGTTGATACGCCCACATCTTCGGCTGAGAAGTATTTACCACCTAAGGTATGAATGCAACGACCGAATGCTCTAAACAGTGCCTCTCTATCTTGTACCTTAGGATCGGCGATGATGACAGACTTACCGCCTCCCATTGCTAAACCTGCCAATGCATTCTTATAAGTCATGCCGCGTGATAGGCGTAATACGTCAGTGATGGCTTCGTCATCAGACTCATAGTTCCACATTCTGCAGCCACCAACGGCTGGGCCTAGATTAGTATTGTGGATGGCGATTATGGCTTTTAAGCCGCTTTCTTTATCATGACAAAATACGACCTGTTCATGGTCGTCGAAAGAGATGTGATTAAAAACTGCCACTTGTTGATCTCCGCTGTGAGCTTCGAATGACCGCCGCTGTGTAATTACAGGGTAGCCTACTTGTTATATTTATTGCAGAACGATAGCATTTAGGGATACTCTCAACAAAGTAAAGATTCGGATTATTTGTGAACTATCTGGCAATTTTGCTTTCCACTTTACGTTAACGTAAAGTATTGGCTTGATTATAACATTCTAGCTGTGCAGACTTTTGCATGCCTGAAGGGTAGAGACGAAAAAATAACAATAAGAAAGGAAGTTTAAATGGCTGAACAAGCAGTAGACCAAGAAGAACTCAGACAAGAATGGATTAGGACTCAGTTCCAAAAGGCGAACAAGTTTCTGGCAGAAAAAGGCGTCATGCCGCATAAAGTTCACCCAGAAGAAAGCCGTTATCTAGCACCTTTTGTTGCAATCTGGAAAATCGATTCCAAAAAGCCAACTAAACAAACATTTTGGGTGATGTCAGGTGATCTCCCCTCTGATTATGTTGATATTAGTGTTGCTGCTACTGCACGTGATGCCGTGCGTCACTTCTCGATGATGTGGCAGATGAAGGCTGAAAATATTCAGCGTTCAGGATTAACTAAAGATCCTGCTCAAGCAAAGTTTGCTCAGCTTTTAGTTTCACGTGCTGAGAGTCTTTATAAGATGCAAGCCGATGACAGCATCTGGGGACCAAGTACATAAGGTATAACCTTAGAAAACAAAAAAGGCATCATTTCGATGCCTTTTTTGATCGTTAGTGTCTTACCCTAGAATGTGTAAACATATTTCAGGACAAGACAGCGGATAAAAATAAGGCGTTAAGCCTAAACTTAACGCCTTATTTAAACCTTTAATAGCAGGATGAGCTATCTAAAGTATTAAGTGAACGATATTAGTTTAACTCGTCAACAAAAGTTTCAGCACGGCCAATATAGTTAGCTGGCGTCATCTTCTTAAGCTCAACTTTCACTTCATCTGGAAGCTCAAGGCCATCGATAAACACAGCAAGTTGCTGACCGTCGATGCGCTTACCGCGAGTCAGCTCTTTTAGCTTCTCGTATGGCTTTTCGATGCCATAACGACGCATGACCGTTTGTACTGGCTCTGCAAGTACTTCCCAGTTGCCATCAAGCTCTTTACGAAGTTGCTCTTCGTTAACTTCAAGCTTGCTGATCCCTTTCAATGTTGATTGATAAGCGATCAGAGAGTGAGCGATACCCACACCTAGATTACGCAGCACTGTCGAGTCAGTAAGATCACGCTGCCAGCGAGACACTGGTAGTTTGGCGGCTAGGTGCTGCATTAATGCGTTAGCAATGCCTAAGTTACCTTCAGAGTTTTCAAAATCGATTGGGTTAACTTTATGCGGCATGGTTGAAGAACCTATTTCACCGGCAATGGTGCGCTGCTTAAAGTGACCTAATGCGATGTAGCCCCAAATGTCACGGTCGAAATCGATCAAAATAGTATTGAAGCGCGCTAGTGCATCAAACAATTCAGCGATGTAATCGTGTGGCTCGATTTGAGTCGTGTATGGGTTCCAGTTAATGCCAAGGCTTGTCACAAAACGCTGTGATAGCGCATGCCAATCAACTTCAGGGTAGGCTGATAGGTGAGCATTGTAGTTACCAACTGCACCATTGATCTTACCCATAATTTCAACATTTGAAACTTGAGTAAGCTGACGCTCTAAACGTACGGCAACGTTAGCCATCTCTTTACCAAGAGTAGATGGAGAGGCTGGCTGACCATGTGTACGAGACATCAATGGAACAGTCTTGTGTTCTTTTGCTAGTGCCTTAACAGCATCAACAATTTTCTGGCAATATGGCACTACCACTTGCTCACGTGCTTCAGTCAGCATCAAAGCGTGTGATAGGTTGTTAATGTCTTCTGAGGTACAAGCGAAGTGTACGAACTCGTCGATAGCAACAAGCTCTGCATTATCGGCGATACGTTCTTTAATAAAGTACTCAACCGCTTTAACGTCATGGTTGGTGGTCGCTTCAATATCTTTTACGCGCTGGGCATCCGCTTCGCTAAAGTTATCTTTAATTTGATCGAGCAAAGCCAATGCTGCTTCGCTAAAAGGTGGAACTTCTTCAATTTCTGGACAGCTAGAAAGCAGCTTTAGCCAGTTAATTTCGACTTGAACACGGTATTTGGTCAGGCCGTACTCGCTGAAAATCCCTCTTAATGAGGCGGTTTTACTACCATAACGACCGTCTACCGGAGAGATAGCAGTTAGTGCGGAAAGTTCCATTAGAAGCTCCTTGATGAACTTGACTTAAATATTATAGGGTGAGGCTTTTCATAGCTGTGTCTACTATTGTTTTTCTTGCGAAGACAAGATGCCTACGCTTGCCTCCTAATTGACGCCATAGTACAGCGCTGCGCATGGCAGACAGTAATAGAGCGCGAATTTTTTGTTGTGTTTGGGTACGTTTTAGAAACTCTGGGTTGCCAGAGATCTGGAGCTTGGGGCCAAGCTCACTAATGATGTCGCTATAAATACCGGCAAAATTAGCAATCACTTGCTCGTCAGTGATCTCAAAGTGGCTCAGCTGACGATGAATTTGATTGATACGCTCAGACAACATGCCCATGGCATTAGAAGAGCGAGTGAGCTTGCGCTCTAAAGCAAGGATCCCGACTAAATAGCGAGTCACCTCAACATCTTTTTGCTTTGCATCACCGAGTTGGCTAACGATAAGCTCGTAGCCTTTCCTCAGTGCAACTTTATCGGCATACACGTCGCTGGTGGTTTCTGGGTTAGTTACCAAAACCGATTGCAGGCTGGCTGCTAGCGCGTCTTTATCTGAGTCACCGTGTCTTGCAATATACTGAACTTGTGCCACTGCCTGTAATATCCCAGCAAAGGCCATAGTGCGTTCAAACAGCTGATCACTCATTGATTAATCTCTTATTAGTGCGTCAATAATGCCACCACCTAGACAAATTTCGCCGTCATAGAAAACAGCAGATTGTCCAGGTGTTACTGCGGCAACAGGCTCATCGAAAATAACACGTAGTATATCGTCACTATCATAGGTTACGCGGCACGGTACGTCTTGTTGGCGGTAACGCGTTTTAACGGTGATGTTTGAACCGTCGGCAGGGCCTTTTCTATCTACCCAATGTAATTGATTAGCGATTAAGCCATTTGACATTAGGCGAGGGTGGTTACCACCTTGACCAACAATTAACACGTTACGTACTAGGTCTTTTTCAACCACGTACCATGGATCTTCGTTGCTGTTTTTTAGACCGCCAATACCTAAGCCTTTGCGCTGACCTAGTGTGTGATACATCAAACCTTGGTGTGTGCCGATGACTTCACCTTCGCTGGTTTCGATATTACCAGGTTGGGCAGGCAAGAAAGTTTGTAGGAAATCGGTAAACTTACGCTCACCAATAAAACAGATCCCAGTGCTGTCTTTTTTATCGTGGGTAATTAAGCCCATCTCTTTGGCTATCTCACGCACTTCGCTTTTTTCTAATTCACCCACAGGGAATAATGAGCGAGCAACTTGCTCGTGGCCAAGTGTGTATAGGAAGTAGCTTTGATCTTTATTGCCGTCAATACCACGTAACATCTGGCTGGTGCCATCAATGTCACGGCGGCGCACATAGTGGCCCATTGCAATGTAATCGGCATCTAAAATCTCATCTGCAAATTCGAGAAAAGCTTTAAACTTAATCTCTTTATTACACATAATATCTGGATTAGGCGTGCGGCCAGCTTTGTATTCGGCTAAGAAATACTCGAACACGTTGTCCCAGTATTCTGAGGCAAAGTTAACTGTGTGCAGTTTAATGCCTAGTTTGTCACAAACAGCTTGTGCATCTTTAAGATCATCAGCTGCAGCGCAATATTCATCCGTGTCATCTTCTTCCCAGTTCTTCATGAACAGGCCTTCAACCTGATAACCCTGTTTCATTAACAGGTAGGCTGAAACTGATGAGTCTACACCTCCGGACATGCCGACGATGACTTTTTTACCAAGATGAGTGGGTTCGATTGACGTCATAAATCTTAAAAAAACCTTTGTGATTACTGAATATTGCTGCGAATCGGTGGCTCGATGAATCGGGTTTACAATCGAGTGACCGTGTTCAAACCGCGGCGTTCTGCGGGGGCATATTCTATCATGCATTATGAGGCTGGGCTATCTAGCAAGTATTTATCTTTTTGGCTTTAACCTCATCTGTGCTGAATAATCAGCCTCGATGATTAAAAAGGTGAATAGCTCAACAAGATAAAACAGCATTAATGTCGTTTTAGCTTAAAACGTGGAGCGCATGCATCATTAGAAATAATCATTATTAATAAGGCTAAGATCGTAATTTTTACCCGCCAAGTAATCACTAATTGATTCAATCACCAGAGGGCTTCTAAGTTGGCTCGATAAGGCTGTTATTTCATCAAATGAACACCACTTTAACCCATTGATAGCCGGATCTTCGGGTGTAGAACGCACTACTTGATTGAGTTTTAGGTAAAAGGTGTAGCGAACAAATGCCAGCGACTCACTGGCAGTAAATTGATAGATCCCAACTAAACCTTGGGGTTCGATACTAAGCCCTGTTTCCTCTTTAACTTCGCGAATACAGGCATCGATAATTGATTCATGGGCTTCTAAGTGACCAGCTGGTTGATTGTATTTAACCTTTCCATCGATCAATTCTTCAACGAGTAGGAATTTCCCCTGCGCTTCGATAACACACGCAACAGTGGTATTGGGTTTATAGCGCTCAGTCATTGCTTGTCACTCACATTGATGGTTATTTCATATCAAGTTGACGATATTCACCGTTTTGTAGGTCATCTAGACTCCATTGACCTATTTTATAGCGGATTAATCTTAACGTCGGGAAGCCAATATGGGCTGTCATGCGTCTAACCTGGCGGTTACGGCCTTCACATATTTGGATCTCTAACCAAGTGGTAGGGATATTCGCTCTCTCACGGATCGGCGGCGTTCTTGGCCATATTGCAGGGTTATCCATGATGCTAATTTTAGCGGGTAACGTCATGCCATCTTTCAGTTCAACGCCTTGGCGCAGTTTTTCGAGATCACTGTCATCAGGCGCACCTTCAACTTGGGCCCAATAGGTTTTATAGGTTTTCTTTTTAGGTTCTGTGATTTGCGATTGTAATTTACCGTCATTGGTCAGTAATAACAGGCCTTCGCTGTCTCTATCGAGTCGTCCCGCAGCATACACGCCAGGCACCGGGATATAGTCTTTTAAGGTTTTTCGGCCCTGCTCATCGGTAAACTGACACAGTACATCGAAGGGTTTGTTAAATAGTACTATCACCGGATTGGCAACAGTTTTAGCCTTAGGTCTAGCTTTGCTAATGGCTCTATTGTGAGGTTTGTCGTTTTTATTTGGGGTCTTAGCAACGGTAGCAGGCTTGTTGCTACCGTTCCTAGCAAAGCCAGAAGAGCTAGTCTTGTTATTTTTATTGGTCGTTCTATTTTTTGAAAATGGCTGTGTCACGCTGCGATACTTTTCATTTTGGAATGATATTTATCTATTGTACTGTGCATTGGCTATTAGTGGAATTTGAATATTGCGTGGAATGTTTTATGATGTCGACACCTAGAAAGTGTGATCCGTGGCTAACTCTTTCTATTTGTGAGAGTTGAGGCGAATAAGCTTGTTGGCTTAATACGCGTAAAGTAGCATAACTTATCATCAATAAATCAAAATGATAGGATTAGGTTACAACTGATTTTTAATCTAAGAAAAACACAATAATTATTATAAAAAATCATAAATTCAAATCAAAGTAGGACACAAAATGAACGATAAGACATCAACGATCATCTATACCGAAACAGATGAAGCACCAGCATTAGCAACATTATCTTTATTACCTATTATACAAAAGTTCACTCAGACTGCAGGTGTTGACGTAGAAACTCGCGATATTTCTCTTTCTGGTCGTGTGATTGCAAATTTCCCTGAGAAACTAACAGCAGAGCAGCGTATTGGTGATGCACTTGCTGAACTCGGTGAGCTGGCGAAAAAGCCTGAAGCTAACATTATCAAACTGCCGAATATCAGTGCATCAATCCCGCAACTTAAAGCTTGTATCCTTGAATTACAGAATAAAGGATATGACATACCAAACTATCCTGATGAGCCGCAAAATGACGTAGAAAAAGAGATCCAATCTCGTTACGACAAGATTAAAGGCAGTGCCGTAAACCCAGTGCTGCGTGAAGGTAACTCTGACCGCCGCGCGCCGGGATCAGTGAAGAAGTTTGCTCAGAAAAACCCACATTCGATGGGTAAATGGTTAGCCGACTCTAAGTCGCACGTTGCGCATATGAACGAAGGTGATTTTTACGCGAGTGAAAAATCAGTAACCGTTGCCGATGCGGGCAGCGTATCCATTGTCTTGAATAAGGTTGATGGTTCTGAGCAAGTATTGCGTAATGCCATTGCACTGCAAGCGGGTGAGGTGATTGACTCGGCAGTGATGAGCAAAAAAGCCCTAGTTGAGTTTTACGAGCGTGAAACCAACCTAGCTAAAGAGCAGGATGTTTTATTGTCCTTGCACTTAAAAGCGACAATGATGAAAGTGTCTGATCCAATTCTTTTTGGTCATGCAGTAAAAGTTTATTACAAAGACGTTTTTGCTGAGCACGGTGAATTGTTTGAACAGCTAGGTGTTGATGTTAACAATGGATTGGGCGATGTTTACGCTAAAATAGCGACATTGCCAAGCGATCAAAAAGCGGCAATCGAAGCCGATCTTGCAGCGGTATACACTCACCGTGCAGAGCTCGCCATGGTCGATTCCGATAGAGGGATCACCAACCTACATGTACCAAGTGATGTGATTATTGATGCGTCAATGCCTGCAGCTATCCGAACTTCAGGTAAAATGTGGGGTCCAGATGGCCAACTAAAAGATATGAAAGCAATGATCCCAGATCGTTGTTATGCAGGTGTTTACCAAGAGACAATTGATTTTTGTATCAACAATGGTGCGTTCGACCCAAGCACTATGGGCAGCGTACCAAACGTGGGCCTTATGGCACAAAAAGCGGAAGAGTACGGTAGCCACGATAAGACGTTTGAAATTGCAGCGGCTGGCACCGTTAACGTCGTTGACCAAAACGGCAACGTATTAATGTCGCACGATGTCGAAGCGGGCGATATTTTCAGAATGTGTCAGGTTAAAGACGCACCCATTCGTGATTGGGTGAAACTTGCCGTTAATCGCTCTCGTTTATCTGCAACTCCTGCTGTTTTTTGGCTAGACGCAGCTCGTGCTCATGATGCTGAAATCATCAAGAAAGTTGAGCTTTACCTACAAGATCACGATACAAATGGTCTTGAGCTTTACATTATGCCACCCGTTGAAGCGACTCGTTTCACACTGGAGCGTGTCAAAGCTGGTAAAGATACTATTTCAGTAACCGGTAACGTGTTACGTGATTATTTAACGGATCTATTCCCTATTCTTGAGTTAGGTACGAGCGCGAAAATGCTTTCAATTGTGCCACTGATGAATGGCGGCGGGTTATTTGAGACTGGCGCGGGTGGTAGTGCACCTAAGCACGTTCAGCAGGTTGAGAAAGAAGGTCACCTGCGTTGGGATTCATTAGGTGAGTTCCTGGCACTAGGGGCGTCTTTAGAGCACCTAAGCCAAACCACGGGTAACAGCAAAGCACAAGTACTGGCAGACACGCTTGATATCGCAATTGGTCAATTTCTAGATCTCAACAAGTCGCCATCACGCCGTGTGGGTGAACTTGATAACCGAGGTAGTCATTTCTATCTAGCAATGTACTGGGCGCAGGCACTTGTTGCACAAACTGCAGATATCCAATTACAGGCTGAATTTAGTGGATTGGCAGAGTCATTAACTAACAATGAAGACCAGATTGTGAGCGAACTAAACGGTGTTCAAGGTCCAGCTGTTGATTTAGGCGGCTACTACCGTCTAGATGCAGTGAAAGCTGAAACAGCAATGCGCCCAAGCGCCACACTAAATAGCATTGTGGGTTAATACATTTTAAAAATGTTTAAGCACAAAGGCCTGCATCAATGCAGGCCTTTTTTATTTGCAAAATTTTTACTAGATTTTAGGCAATAAAAAAGCAGAGTAGTCAGCTACTCTGCTTTTTTGTCTCTATCGCAACATAAACCAATCTATATAAATATTTGACTCTTTTACTTATGTAGCTGGGTTTATCTAATTTTATTTTAGTTTGTTGGCGATATTGCTGACGCGTGCATCCCTTTTGGACCTGCTTCTACCTCAAAACTGACTGGTTGGCCTGCTTTTAGCGTTCGATAGCCTTCCATTTCAATGGTAGAATAGTGTGCAAAAACGTCTTCACCGCCAGCATCAGGGCATATAAACCCGAATCCTTTGGCGTTGTTGAACCATTTAACAGTTCCGCTTGCCATACTTCCACTTCCTTCTGTTGTTCACTTCCCAGTAAGATAGTAAAACTTATCAGCGGGGAAACTCCTCGCTTAATGAACAGAATGAAAGCTGAATAAGTGGTTGTCAAGATAAAATTAACAAAAAGGCAACATTTTTTAACAAGTCGTACCTGAGTATAATTTGATAGAATTTGTTCAACAAACAGACTGAGTTACATAATCAATTGGTACAAGCCAAGACTAGAGGCTAATATTGGGATATGAGTAGAACAGAAAACATTGAACAGATAGAAGAGAGTGTTGAAGCAGAATTTAAACAGCCTTCTATGTATAAAGTTATTTTAAACAATGATGATTACACACCGATGGACTTTGTCATTGAGATTTTACAACTGTTTTTTAAGAAAGATGAGCAGCAAGCAACGGAAATCATGTTAGCAATTCACCACAAAGGAAAAGGGATCTGCGGAATTTACCCCTTTGGAATTGCAGAAACTAAGGTTGCGCAAGTAAATCAATTTGCAAGACAAAACCAACATCCGTTACTGTGTTCATTAGAGGAAGCCTAATTGGGTTCACTCTGTTGTTAATTTTTAGGGGGTGCTTATGCTAAATAAAGATCTTGAAGTCACCTTAAACCTGGCTTTTCAACAAGCCAGAGATGCACGTCATGAGTACATGACGGTAGAGCATCTATTGTTGGCGTTAATCGATAATCCTGCCGCACAAGAGGCGCTAGTTGCTTGCGGAGCAAATTTAGAAAAACTCAGGGATGAAGTCTCTAGCTTCATTCAACAAACCACTCCGATTATTTCCGACCCTGAAGACGAAAAAGAAACTCAGCCAACGCTTGGTTTTCAACGTGTGTTACAAAGAGCGGTATTTCATGTGCAGTCTTCAGGGCGCAATGAGGTCAATGGTGCCAATGTCTTGGTTGCCATTTTTAGTGAGCAAGAGTCTCAAGCTGTTTACCTGCTGCGTACAGGCGATGTGACTCGTTTAGATGTCGTTAATTATATTTCTCATGGCTTTTCTAAAAACGATATCGATACTGACTCTGAGCCCAATAGAGCCGAAGAGCAGTCTGAGGCAGAGGAAGAGCGCAGTATCTTGTCGCAGTTTACCGCTAACCTTAATGAGTTAGCCAAGAGCGGCAGTATCGACCCACTTATCGGTCGTACAGAAGAGATCGAGCGTTCAATTCAAATTCTTTGTCGTCGCCGTAAGAATAACCCTTTGCTTGTCGGTGAAGCGGGTGTGGGTAAAACGGCAATAGCCGAAGGGCTAGCTTATCGCATCGTCAAGGAAGAAGTGCCTGAAGTGATGAGTCAGGCAACAGTGTACTCACTCGACTTAGGTGCACTGCTTGCTGGTACCAAGTACCGCGGTGACTTTGAGAAGCGCTTTAAAGGCTTACTTAAAGAATTAGCGAATGACGAGCATGCGATTTTATTTATCGATGAGATCCACACTATTATCGGTGCCGGTTCAGCCTCTGGCGGCGTCATGGATGCCTCTAACTTACTTAAACCGTTATTATCGGGTGGTAAGCTGCGTTGCATGGGCTCGACGACGTTCCAAGAATACCAAAGTATTTTTGAAAAAGACCGTGCCTTAGCGCGTCGATTCCAAAAGGTGGATATCAACGAGCCTTCAGTTGCAGAAACCACCAAAATTTTACAAGGTCTTAAGTCAAAGTATGAAGAGCACCATAATGTGCGTTATACCTTGGCTGCACTGAGTGTTGCAGCAAGACTGTCTGACAAGCACATCAATGATAGACATCTACCCGATAAAGCCATTGACGTGATTGATGAAGCGGGTGCGCGTATGGCGATGCAGCCAGCGAGCAAACGTAAAAAGACCATTGGCCAATCAGAGATCGAAGCCATTATTGCTAAAATGGCACGTATTCCAGAGAAGTCTGTATCGAGCTCTGACAAGGATATGCTGAAAAACCTTGAGCGTAACCTTAAGATGGTGGTGTTTGGTCAAGACCTTGCCATTGAGGGGCTTAGCGCTGCAATTCGCTTGTCTCGAAGTGGACTCGGTGGTGAAAACAAACCTGTAGGTAGTTTCTTGTTTGCAGGTCCTACGGGTGTCGGTAAGACTGAGGTTACCAGCCAGTTAGCTAAGTGCTTAAGCCTTAATCTGGTTCGTTTTGATATGTCTGAATACATGGAAAGTCATACGGTGTCGCGCCTAATTGGTGCGCCTCCAGGCTATGTTGGTTATGACCAAGGTGGATTACTTACTGATGCGGTAATTAAGAATCCACACTGTGTGGTGCTGCTTGATGAGATCGAGAAAGCTCACCCAGATGTTTATAACTTACTGTTGCAGGTAATGGATCACGGTACCTTAACCGACAATAATGGCCGTAAGGCTGACTTTAGACACGTGACCTTAGTCATGACCACGAACGCTGGTGTACAAGAGACCATTCGTAAATCGATTGGTTTTAAGCAGCAAGATCATACTCAGGATGCACTATCGGAAATCAATAAGGTGTTCTCACCTGAGTTCCGTAACCGTTTAGATTCGATTATCTGGTTTAATCACTTAGATATGACGGTTATCGCCAAAGTAGTTGATAAGTTCTTAGTTGAACTGCAAGCGCAGCTTGATGATAAGTCAGTGACACTGGAAGTGAGTGATGAGGCTCGAACATTGCTTGCCGAGAAAGGTTATGACAAGTCCATGGGCGCACGTCCTATGGCCAGAGTCGTGACTGAACTGATTAAGCGACCATTAGCCGATGAGATCCTATTTGGTGAGCTTGAGAAGGGCGGTATTGCTCGTGTTGATACTAAGGGGGATGAGATCGTTATCACGACTGAATCGTTAGAGAAAGTAACGCATTAGCTTGATCGTGAGGGCCAATAAGCGGCATTAGCTTGTTGTTTATTGGCTCAGCTTAGGCTCCAAAGTGAGTTAACAGTAAATTTCAGACAACAAAAAGCCGGCATTGCCGGCTTTTTAATATATACGTTACATTGGCTAATAACTTAGCGTGAACGGAAGACGATGCGTCCTTTGCTCAAATCGTAAGGTGTCAGCTGAACCGTTACCTTGTCACCCGTTAGAATACGGATGTAGTTTTTACGCATTTTTCCTGAAATGTGTGCCGTTACGACATGACCATTTTCAAGTTCTACACGAAACATTGTATTCGGCAAGGTTTCAAGGATTGTGCCTTGCATTTCAATGTTGTCTTCTTTCGCCATTAATCAGTTATCCTGTTAGCCTTCAAATAATAAAAACGGGCGTATCATGCCGCAAATTCACGTTGCTGTAAAGCAAAGGTTGAGTATACACGCTATCTGTAGGCTAGTTATGGTTTAATTCACTGGTTTTTGATTGTAATCTCGGTTATCCATCCAGAATGAGTCAAGATCTGGTGTGGCCTATAATCGCGTTTATAGTTCATTTTTCTTGATTCATCAATTTGATAGCCTAGATATAAAAACTGCTTCTTCATCATTTTAGCAATTTGAGTCTGCAGCAAAATAAGCAGGCTGCCTAATGAACGCTTATGGTGTTCGGGGGCAAAGTAGCTATAAATGGCAGACAAACTGTGAGGTAGCACATCTGTAACGGCCACACCGATCAGTTCATCGCCTTGCCTCAGTTCGATAAACAGCGGCTGCATCCAATTGGCGGTAGCAAAGCTATCATATTGCTCTGGGCTTGCAGGATACATTGGGCCATCGTGGTGGCGAGTGTTAACGTAACGTTCGTACAGCTGATACTGCTGCTCAGTTTTATGATCAACAATCTTCCAGCTGAGATCTTGGTTATTTTTTAATGTTCTCTTTTGTCTCTTAGAGATTTGAAAGTCATCAATTGGCAATCTAATGGGTAAACAGGCGTTACATTGCGGGCATTGGGGTTTATAGATCATGCTGCCGCTACGGCGAAAACCAAGTGCGAGCAACTGCTCGAATAAGTTGGCATCGATAACATCTTCTTGCAATACCATTAATTGCTCTTGTTGGCCGTCTAAGTAACTGCAAGCAAAGGGCTTTGTTCTACCAACAGTGACGGGTCTAGATTTAGAGCTCAATAGATACCTCGGCCTTACTCCAGCTATCAATACTCACTTCACCATCTCTTAAGTGGGTTAACAGCCTGAGAAAATCATCTCGCTTAATCGACTTAGCACCTAGGCTATCCAAGTGAGGGTTTACCACCTGGGCATCGATAAGTTTAAAACCACAGCGCTGTAAATGCTGCTGTAATACGATCATAGCAGCTTTAGAGGCATTAGTTGCACGATGAAACATGGACTCACCGCAAAAAACTTGCCCAATGGCCAGTCCATAAAGTCCACCAATGAGCTGCTTATCTTGCCAAACTTCCAGAGAGTGGGCATAACCTTGTTGATGTAAGGACAGATAGGCTTGTTGGATTTCACTTGAGATCCAAGTGCCATCTTGTCCCGCTCTAGGCTCTGCACAGCCAGCGGTAACAGCTTCAAAGTTATGATTGATGGTATAGGTCCAATCTTGCTTTTTAAGGTATTTGACTAGACTACGGCTAATTTTCATATTGCCAGGTACAAAAACTGCACGCGGATCTGGCGACCACCAAAGAATAGGGTCATCTAAATTAAACCAAGGAAAAATCCCGTTGTAATAGGCGTTTAGTAAACGTTCTGGGCGTAAGTCACCACCAACCGCTAATAAGCCATTAGGATCGCTTAATGCTTGCTCTGGCGGCGGGAAACCTTGTTGATCATGATTTAAATAGGACAGTGAGTTCACAATTGAGTAAGATTAATAAATATACTTATCCTTAAAGTTAGCGGAAAAAGTCTTATGTTGAAACCTCATCTTATTGTTTTCACGGTTATCTGTTTATTTTTTGGTACGCAGACCGCATTTGCTGCACCTTATGATCGCAATCAAGCGGTCCCCGTTGAAAAGGTGGAGTTTGGTCAAGTCGCTTCTGTACGCAATATTACCCAAAAGCAGCTGGTTGAAGATAGAAATACCGGCTGGAAGACGTTTGGTGGTGCGCTGATTGGTGGTGTGATTGGTCACCAATTTGGTGGCGGCTCAGGTCAAGATGTTGCCACGGTTCTGGGGGCATTACTGGGTGCTGGAGTCGGTAATCGTTACGGAGATAGCTCTTACTATGAAGAGCTACGATTGGTTGAAATGATGATTACCTTAGACTCTGGCGAGCAGGTTATGGTGATCCAAGACTTAGATCCCGGCATGATCTTCAGTGTGAATGACGATGTGCGAGTCGTTTATCTACAAGGCTATGTTCGAGTCGATCAGCAGATGTAACGATGGGGCTTGGATTCACTTTAGAATGGACTGTAAAAGTCGACAAAAAAGCCGCCAATTCAGTGGTTTTTTTGTGTCAATTTTGCCTTTGGCTTAAGTTTACATGACCGTAATTAAGAAGACTCTATAGAGCAAGCCCGAAAGCTATAGCAGTTAACAAATTGTTTAAACAACGGAGTAAGCGCTTTGACTAAGAGAGCGTATAGTGTGTTCAATCATTATTAACTGCTCAATAAATTCGTTGTCATCACTGCTCCCGCCAATGCTGAGGCGAATGTAGTTTTCATGATTATTAAAGTCATCGCCATTACGAATGAGTATGCCTTTTTGCGCTAGGGCGGTCACTACATGGTGTGCCTTTAGCGGGGTTTTGAGTTGCAGCCAACCATTGAGACCGCGCCAGCTTTGTTTAAGTTTAAGTCGTTGCCCCATTGCAATACTCAGTGCTTGCCTATCAATAATCTGCTGCTCACGTTGCCCCATAAAATCGTTGTTTTCAATGACTCTACAGGCAAGTTCGGTATTGAGTGACGATACCATCCAGCACTGACTGTAAAGAGCTTGCTTTACTGAGCCAATAAACTTGCTTGGAATGAGCAAAAAGCCTTGTCGTAATCCGCCGCAGAACATTTTCGATAAGCTTGATAAATAAATCACGCATTGCTCATCCTCACTCGCTAGTTGGTCGAGTGACCACATAGGTGTGCGCCATTCATTAGCAAGGCAGTAATTCACATCATCTTCGATAATGATGACTTGATGATTTTTGGCTAAAGTAATAATCGCTTTACGTTGATAGTCGCTGTATTGAATACAGGTTGGGTTTTGATTGTTTGGCGTCAAATAGAGCACTTTAGGCTTGTACTGAATGATTTTTTGTTGCAGTTCATCCAAGTTTAAGCCTTCATCAGTCAAAGTCACGGGTACTGTTTTTAATCCTAACTGCTCTGCAGCAACATGGATCCCCGGGTAACAACTCGCTTCGCAAAGTAGCGATTCACCCGATTGCATCAAGCCATTGAGAATTGAAAAGATCCCCTGTTGACCACCATGAGTAAATACTATCTGCTCAGGTGTTTGTTTGATATCACGTCGATGTAGCCATTGGCTAAACTTGAGTTGATGTTCTTGTAGCGGCTCGGCATGGTATCGCATCAATTGAGCCAAACGCTGGGGGCTTTTTGCTAGCAGATTAAGAGCATCACTTAACACAGCGGTTTGGTTAGTGAAAGGCTGTTGGCAGGTGGCGAAGTTTGCACTCTGATCGGATGCTTGATTATCGCTGGCTTTAACGTAAGTACCAGCACCCACTTTAGCTTGCACATACCCGCGTTGCTCAAGTAGTGCATAGGCACGGGTGACTGTACCGACTGTGAATCCTAATTTATCCGCAAGTAACCTTTGGGGCGGTAATTTGCTATTCGGCAATAGCTCCCCGTTTTTTATGGCATCTTCTGCTGCCTGCGCCAGACGTAAATATTTAGCCCCTGTGTAGTCTGCTAAGTTTGGACTCCAGATTGTACCCATGACAATAAAACCATTGTATTCAACTTTGTATTGATTATTATGCGTAACTTAAGCGCTTTGTGTCAATTTTTGTATGCATACAATTGTGTGAGGTAGAAAGTTGAAGAAATTAAATAGGCCTGATGTAAGCGTCAGGTTGAATTAAATTGTGGAGGTACAACATGGATGGACTATGGGCATTAATGATTTCTGCTGCACTGTTTTGTGCAACCATGACTATGACTCCTGGACCAAATAATATACTCCTAGCAACATCTGGGGCAAATTTTGGTATTAGGCGTACATTGCCACATATTTTAGGGATCCGTGTTGGGCAGACACTGCTGCATATAGCAATCTTATTAGGGTTAGGCGGTATATTTGAAGCTTGGCCTGTAATGCATCAAGTACTGCGAACATTATCGTTAGCTTACCTGTTATTTTTGGCATATCGAGTCATTACAATGTCGGTCGACAATGATGTTAAAGAGATTAAACATCGGCCAATGACAATCAAAGAGTCGGTGATGTTTCAGTGGATAAACCCTAAGGCCTGGCTTGCTACAATCACCTTATGTACAGCATTTACCACATCAGGGGAAACCTACTGGATAAGTGCGGTTATGGGCGTGCTTGTGTTTAACATTGTTGGGTTTCCCACCTCATTTACTTGGGTGGTTTTAGGTGCCGCTATCCGTAAAAAGTTGAATACAAGTTCAAGAAAGAAAGCCTTTAATTGGAGTATGGGCGCGTTATTACTGCTAACCATTCCTATCATTATTCGCTAGTTTTCTATCTGAATTGAATACTGTACTTATTGGCAAACTTTTATCACTTTGCCAACAGACTTAAGAGCGAGTGCTTTTGCGTTAATACAACTAATTCGACATTAGCCCAAACTCGAAGCTGTCACCACTTTCAAGCCAAGTCGGGTATTTTTTCATGATGGCACTGAAATCATCACTTTCAACATGGGCTTTTAGCCAGCGCTGCACATTCAGATAGTCACTATGAGCAAACCAGATTTTATCTACTGATGCGAATTGACGAATAAACGGGAAAATCGCGTAATCGGCAATCGAGGCTTGATGACCCATAAGCTGCGGCTGCTTTGACAATATGCTTTCAAGTTGCGCGATATATTGCTCGCCTTGCTGTCGGTAATATTGTTCGCTGTGCTCAGGGTACCTGTCGGCATACTTATATTTATCCAGCCAAGGTTTAAAGCTGTGGTCATTAGTATGAATAAGCGCTTGAGCAAACTCTTGTTGTTGCGGATTATGGCTTAGTAATAAATTTTGCGGGTCGTTATTTGTCAGTGCCCAACACATGATTTCTAGGCTCTCCTCGATTACAGTGCCATCTTGCAAGATAAGTACTGGAACCGTGCCTTTGGGCGAGGCGGCTAACATTGGCTCAGGTTTATGTTTCAAGATTATCTCTTTAAGGCTGACTTTTTGTCCTGATAGCAAAATACCAAGTCTGGCGCGCATTGCGTAAGGGCAACGTCTGAATGAATAGAGAGTAGGTAGAAGCATGTTTGAGGTACAGTTTCGTGGAGCCAGTCCCATTTTTAACAGACAAAGCTTAAATGACAACTAATAATTTATTTTTTGATATTTTTTCAACCAGCATAATGCTTGTTAGGCAAGCGCAGGCCTACCAGCTTTGGCTACTCACTGCAGGTTAACTCGCAAATTTTAAGTGGGTGATGCCTAGTGCTCAATAATAACCGAACCGTCATTAAGTCTTGCAGCCGTAAACTCTTGCTGCAGTCGTGTTTTCGTTAACTCACACACAAGTTGATGCTTTGACTTAAAAGTCCGCTTTAATATTTACAAAATGCACTTTTGCCTCGCGGCTGACTGTGCTATTTTGCACGGCTTTTTTACGCTTTGAAGGATAAGGGAATGTTTGTTGGTTTTGACTACGGTAGTGCTAACTGCGCGATTGGTGTTGTAGAAGACGGTGATGTGCGCTTGGTCCCCTTATCTGGTGATTCTAAGTATCTGAGCTCAACCCTATACGCAATGGACCGAGAGTTAATTGCTGAAGCGGTGTTGAAGCAGTTACCACAAGCGCAGCAAGCTGAATACAGTCGTTTGCGCTCGGCGCAATTAAACCGCGCAGCGGCGGCTCGTCGTGAGCTGGATCTTCTGCCAAATGAGCAAGCGGTATTTGTTGGCGAGCAAGCGATTGAAGCCTACTTAGATATGCCCGATGAAGGCTTTTATGTGCGTTCACCTAAGTCCTTCCTCGGCGCGACGGGCCTAAGAGATAGCCAAATTGCGCTGTTTGAAGATATCGTCACCCTGATGATGATGCATATCAAAGCTCAAGCGGAAAAGAATTTAGGAACAAAAGTCATTACTCACGCAGTGATTGGCCGTCCGGTTAACTTTCAGGGGATTGGCGGCGAGCAGAGTAATCAACAAGCTGAGGCGATTTTATCGTTAGCGGCAAAACGTGCTGGTTTTACCGACGTCGATTTTCTATTTGAGCCATTAGCGGCGGGTATGGATTATGAAGCCTCACTAGAGGAGAACATGACCGTGCTAGTGGTTGACGTTGGAGGCGGTACGACTGACTGCTCTATGGTGAAAATGGGACCTAATCATATTGATAACCGTGACCGTAGTGCTGACTTTTTAGGCCATAGTGGTCAACGTATTGGTGGTAATGATTTAGATATAGCGCTTTCTATGGCGTCATTTATGCCGCATTTGGGGCTTGGAAGCCTAATGGTGAATAAGCTGCCAGTGCCAAGCAAGCCTTTTTGGAATGCGGTTGCGGTCAATGATATCAGTGCGCAGCGAGACTTTAGTGCTTTGGCTTCAAAAAAGTTAATTGAAGACTTGATTAAAGACGCTCAAAATCCGCAGCTTATTCAGCGTCTATTAAAAGTTCAAAAAGACCAATTAGGTTATAAATTGGTGCGCAGCGCCGAGCAAAGTAAGATTGCGTTATCAAGCAGCGACAGTGTCGATACTCCGCTTGAATATATCCATAATGGATTACATGCTAGGGTGAGTGAAGCGGATTTTGAAACCGCGATAACGATCCCCTTATCAAAGGTGGAAGCCTTGATGCGTGAGGCGCTTGAGCAATCGGGTGTGATGCCAGATCGTATTTATGTTACCGGCGGCACCGCAAGAAGTCCGGCTATCTACAGAAGAATTTCGGGTTTATTCCCTGAGATCCCAATTGTAGTGGGGGATCACTTTGGTAGTGTAACGGCAGGATTGACTCGCTGGGCACAAAGAGTGTTTGCTTAATTGACACTGAACAATAGCGCGACTCCGCGCTTTTGGGTTTACAGTGTTTAGATACAAGTGTTTAGACGCGAGTGTTTGGATTTACAAGAGTAAGATCGGTAATTAGTCACCGTTGACTCAATAGCTAAAGGAAATGGATATGAAAGGCTTAAATAAAGGGCTGTTAGTTAGCCTAGGATTGTCACTTACTGTAACGCTGGGTTTAACAGGTTGTGGCGATGATGTGGGCAAGGTGAGTTTAGGCTTATTTACCACCAAAGATGTGGTTATTGATGCTAGGCACGACCCAAAAATCCCAGGTGTGACTTGTCATATTAGCCGCATTGAGGCCGACTTAAGTCTTGCTGACCCATCGGATATGAGTATTTCTTGTCGTCAAACGGGGCCTATCACCGCAGCTGAAATTGCTAATATCGATAAGAGTAAAAACGGCGAAGTGGTGTTTAAAGAGTCGTTAAGTATCTTGTTTAAATCGCTTAAAGTGCGCCGCATTTATGATGCTAAAAACCAAACCTTACTGTATCTGTCTTATTCCACCAAAGAGACTAACGGTAGTCACAAACATGCGCTTTCGACTGTGCCACTCTATGGTACTGAAGCGTGGATCCCAGGTGGGGCTGTTATTAATCACTAATCTGCCCGAGACTTAGATTTACTCACTCTTTATAAATGAGCTCTGATAAATGGGCTTAGTTATTGAGTCTAAGAGCTGAGCTTAATGATCAGTTCGTTTAATCAGTTCGCTTAGTCAGTGAATTTAGTTAATCAGCATGAGTGTCAGCATATAAAAGGGCGAATATGATCCGCCCTTTTTGCTTTCTGTGTTTTGGCCTAGAATGTGTACCTTGTGCAGAAGTGTGTGTTCCATTCTTTAAGCTGTAGAACCGTTGAGCTAGCCGTGACAGGAAAAACTAATCGTTAATGAGCGCATTAACAGTACCAGCGACAGAATCATAGATGATTTTTATATCGGCTTGTAGGCGGCCTTTTGTGTCCCCTAGAGTGCGCAGCACATAGGTACACTGTGTTTGACCATCGGGATTACTAGCAGCTTGATGACGGTAGGCTTGAAAGTCACTGTCATTGTCTACGCTAGATAATGAAACACTGACAGGCTCTTGTTGCAGGGTATTCCATAAATCGACGCAGCCTTGTTCACCTTTACCGATATTCGTCGGTTGCCCCATAGGGTTGCCTTTATCTATCCCGAGTGGGTAGCCAAAACTATTCATATCAAGCTCGCCACCAGCAAAGTCGGGAAGATCGTTCATTGCAGCAACTCCCGAGGTAAGCTGCCATTTGGTATGGGAGAAGGTGACCGACTGCTGCAGCGCCGCCGCCGTTGCTTTGACACGTGCAACCTCAGCATCTCGCTTTAAGTCAACATACTTGGCTGTTGCAATGACGGCTAATATGCCAAGCACAATAATCACGATGACAAGCTCAATTAGGGTAAAGCCTCTAGAAGCGGTGGGGCGATGCATTGAAAATATTCTCTAAATTCGGTGATCTACATTTTCGATAATAGAGTATTTACTACCAGTTGCGGAAGTAAATGTTTCTAAAGTAATCAATATAATAAAGCCGACGTTAGAGGTCGGCTTGTGGCGGGAGAGCTTTGTCTGAACTAAGAGTGAGCTTTGCCTTAACTTAGTCTGAGCTAGGAGTGAACTTAACCAGAGCTTTAAGCGTTCAATACTCGATTGTAGCGCTCAAAGGCAGCCTCAAGATCGGCAATCAGGTCATCGACATTTTCAAGACCAATATGCAAACGGATAAGTGGCTTACTACTGTCCCATTGTGTTGCTGTACGTAGTTTGTCGATGCCAAATACCCCTAAAATTAAGCTTTCAAATCCGCCCCAAGAAAAGCCCATTTTAAAATGCTGCATATTTTCAACGAATGCAGTGACCGAGTGAACATCGCCTTGTTTTAAGACAAACGAAAACAGTCCGTTTGACGCGCTAAAATCGCGTTTAAAAAACTCATGGCCAGGGCATGACTCAAAAGCGGGGTGACGCAGATGATCCACTTCAGGGCGACTAGCAAGCCAGTTAGCCACTTTTAATGCATTTTGTTCATGCTGGGCTAAACGAATACCCAAGGTCCTCAGCCCTCGGCTAGCAAGGTATACATCATCTGGTGAGGTGCATTGACCAAGCAGGTAACTATTTTCTCGTAGTTGTTCCCAATGTTTTTCGTTCGCGGTGGCGGTGCCCATCATCACATCTGAATGACCAACAATGTACTTTGTCGCCGCTTGAATTGAGATATCGACGCCCATCTCAAATGGACGCGAGTTTATTGGCGATGCCCAGGTATTATCGAGCATCACCACGATATCGTGTTGGTGGGCTATACGGCTCAGTGTTGGCACATCTTGCACTTCCATGGTGATTGAACCTGGAGACTCTAGGAACAGCACCTTGGTGTTAGGCTGGATTAACGCTTCGATGCCATCACCAATCATAGGATCGTAATAGGTGGTTTCGATGCCGTAACCCGCAAGTAATTTATGACACAGATCGCGAGTGGGCTCATAGACGCTATCGACCATAAGCAGATGATCACCCGCTTTTAAAAATGACAGTAGACTATTACTGATGGCAGCACTTCCTGACGGATACAGCGCCGTACCTACGCCGCCTTCGAGTTCGGCTATGGCTGCTTGAAACGCAAAATGAGTGGGTCCGCCGCGACGACCATAAAACAGTTCGCCGTTGGCTTTGTTTTTAGCCGCAAAACGGAGATCTTCCATGGTATCGAACACCATCGTCGAGGCTCGGTAAACTGGCGGGTTAATCACCCCTTGGGTCCATTTCTTATCTCGGCCTAGACTGATTATCTGCGTTTCTTTTTTCATCGGTCGAATTCCATTAGTTTGTATTTTTAGCCATCTTAACATCTAAACGGCCAAAATAAAGTGTCATTATCTTCAACATTCGCTTTCAGGAGCAGTTTTCAATTTTGCCATTGTTTGAAACAGGCCTAACACTTTTAAAGACCTTCTTTGCTTATTGGTAGTTTAATCGTGATCTTAACGCCGCTAACATTTCCGGCCTTATCTTGGGTATTACAGGCGCTAATTTTACCGTCATGAAATTGGCAAATAAGTCTAGCGATATAAAGACCCAAGCCTAGGTGCGGCTTATCTTGGGCTTTTTGCGCTCGCACAGATACCATGGACTCAAAAATCTGCTCAGCCATGTTCTCTGGTAGTGCCGGCCCTTGGTTACTGACGCTCAGTACGGCGAATTTATTTTTCAGTTTTAGCACAACATTAATTGAGCTGTCGGGATGGCTAAACTCTTGGGCGTTAGCGATGAGTTTATCCATTAGCTGGGCGATATATTCAGGCACCCCTAATACCGCAATACTCTCTTGGGTAATATCGAGCTCAAATGCTTGATTGGGGTAGGTCATTTGATAGCCCTGCATGCAGCCGTTGATGACTTTTTCTAGCGGAAAAACAGTAGTGTCGGCATGAGATAAGCTTGCTTCTAAACGAGTGGCTTCGCTCATATTGTTTAAGATCATATTCAGGCGATTAACGCCTTCTTGTGCCCGGTCAACATATTTGCGACTATCGGGGCTAAGCTGTTGCAGGCCAAGATGCTCTAGCGATGAGCGCACCACTGCAACGGGGGTGCGCAGCTCGTGAGATAAACGCGAAGACATGTTTTCTAAGTAATGAGTATATTGGCTTAAGCGGCTAACGATACTGGCGAAACTTCGCGATAGATCGCCGATCTCATCACGGACTTTAGAGCCCTGAATTTCATTTTTTATTCGCCCTTGGCTATCGATCGCTTGCTCGGCTTCGTCACGCAATTTGCGAATACGGCTTGAGATATTCGAAGCAAAGAAAAATAGCGCTAAGGTGCCCATACTCATGATGGTTAAAATCACGTTAAACAGCTTTTCTAAGGCTTTGTTTCTTAAGGTTCGAATGCCGTGAGTGGTTTCTTCGGCAATCACCACTCCCATCACTTTATCATCAATCCAAATAGGGCTAGCGGCCGCGAGCACCACCGCTTTGTTGTCGGGGGTTAAGCGCCACGTTGAGCCTTGCTCGCCGTTTAAGGCTTTAGAGATATGACTCCCTTGCAACACAGTGGAGTCTTGCAAGGAATCGATAAAGTCTTTAGCTGGTGTGGTCAGAATTTTGTAGTAAAGCGGATGCAAGTATTTATGTTTGAATTGCTCCCAGCCAGAGTTGTCATCGTTATCGACATTAGCACGTGACCAGACGCTATTATCTGAGCGAATATCGCCGGACTTTGCTAATACGCGGCCGTGTTTATCGACCACCCAAATACGAGAGCTATTATGGCTCATGCCTTTAATAATACTTTCGATTTCAGGTGAGGGGACAAGTACGGTGCCCAGCTTGCTGACATCATCGATTGCTGAGGTACCGACCACGGCATCTAATACGCGGCTTTTTTTATCGTTTACGTCATAAACGGCAAAGCCGAGTTTACTGCCGACCATATTAAGCGGGATCCTGAGTTCGACATTGTAGCCTTGTTTACTCTTGGTCCACTTACCCTGAATTTTAACTTCCGGTGTTACAGGGGTTGAAAGGCTAGGATCTTCAGGCAGTTCGAAGGCGCTTATCCAGCCATCTTGTGTGGTTGCAACAATATAACGGCGAAACTTGCCATCGGGTGCGAGTGTAGCGATGGCAATATGATCGTTATTATCTATGCTAAGACTGTTTTTTCCGCGGTAAACAACGTGTGGATCGCTAACTTCGAAAAAGGCGTACAGATAGCCGGCGTATTTGCCTACCATATGGGTAAAGCTGAGGTTTAACGGCTGGTTTTCATTACGTTTATAGATTTGATAATCATCGCCGTAATTAAGTGCACGATGGCGATAGCTACTCCAATCCGCCAGTTTACCGTCGAGTTGAATAGGCCCTGAAAGTGGGTAAGCGTACAGATCGCGGCCCTTTTCAACCTGAGTTAAAAAGCTTGCTTGGCTATCAAAGAGTTTTGGTCTTTCGTGCAGGGCGGTTGCCAGTGCTTGGGTTGTGCCTTCTAAGGTTTTCTCTTGGCCGTGGCGCAGGTATTTCTCCATCTCCCACACGTACTGATAACCTAACCAAGGTAAGCAGAGTAAGAACAAAGACAATACTGCGACTTTAGTGCGCAGCCCGATTGGCAAATTAAACATGGCGTAACAACTACCTAAATGATGGCCATTAATTATGACCTGAAGATGACTCGACTATAACCCTATCCATGAGTTAACTAATGAGCCTGTTTATAAACTAATTCATTAACTATTTATATCGCAGAAATGATGAGCTACAGACTGTGACAAACCACATTGATGATCGCGGCTAATTGTGAGAGTCCCAGCGATAGCCCATGCCGTATACGGTATCGATACAATCAAAGTTAGGGTCTTGGGCGATAAACTTCTTTCTAATACGTTTTACATGGGAAGTAATCGTCGAATCATCGACGAATATTTTCGCTTCTTGCATCAACTCTTGACGTTGGCGTACATGTCCAGGGCGCTTAGCGAGCGCGTGCACCATCCAAAATTCGGTTACGGTAAGCTCAATCTGTATAGCGTTCCAAAATACCTGCATGCGGTTAACATCGATTGTAAGCAGGCCATGTTCAACGATATGGCTTTCATCATTGCTGACATTTTTTAGATCTGAGCGTCTGAACAGTGCGGCCAATCTGGCGATAAGATGTGGAAAGCTGACATCTTTGCTCAAGTAATCATCGGCACCAAGGCGCAGGCCACATACGGTATCAAAATCACTGTCGCGCGCGGTCAAAAAAATAATTGGCAGGGTGCTAGACATGGCTCTCAATGATTGGCACAGAGTAAAACCGCCATCGATTTCATTTTCAAGGCCGATATCGATAATCGCCAGATCGGGCAGACGGGTGTTAAACGCCAACATCGCTTGCGGGCGGTTGGCATAAGCTTGTACACAATAACCTTGTTGCTGCAAAACCTCTTTGTAGTTTTCTCTGATCGCAGCTTCATCTTCTACTATGGCAATTCGTTTCATACGTCTTAATGATGGCCTTAACTGTCTAATTGATTGTGACTATACAGGAAAATATTACTGTTTGAAGACGTGAACCGTGATTGCCATTTTGTTGCCACAATTGAACCTCAAAACGACACTTTTGCTCCCCTTAAAAGCCATTTCGGTAGGTTTTAATAGTCTCATCGAATAAAGAGCAGTTAATAAACTTTAAAACGGCAAGCTCAACTCGCTAATTTTAATTTAGTTTAAAAATTAACATCCCAAGGGGAATAACATGAAAAAACAATTTATCTCAACTCTAGTCATTAGCGCATTAGTATTTTCAACTCAGGTATCAGCTGAGCAGGTTGTAGACACTGAGCGCAGTAATAATGAAGAACTTATCGGCCTAACTTCTGGCATTGTGCTTGGTGCAGTGGTTGGCGGCCCTGTCGGAGCAATCATCGGTGCCTTTACCGGCACATTGGTGGGGAAATCGGTAGGCGATGATGGTGAATTGCAAACACAACAAGTCATGCTCGATGAAAAAGAGCAGGAGCTTATTGTACTGAATCAGCAAAACCAATCGCTAGTTGAGCTTTCAGATCAGTATGAGCAAGCACAGCAACAGCTTACCAGCTTAAAAATGGCGCAGGAGCAGAAGTTAACTGAATTGGCATTAGGGCTGAACGTGCAGTTTAAAACGGGCTCTTCGACTATCGAGCCTCACTTTCAAAACCAGCTCAATGATATTGCTTATGCGATGTCCCTCTCTCCTGAATTGACACTGGACTTGACAGGTTACGCTGACCGTCGTGGTGATGGTGATTATAACCAAGCGTTATCAGAGCAGCGTGTAGCAGAAGTCAAAAATTATCTAATAGAGCAGGGCGTTGCAGAGGCGCGTTTGCATAATCAAGCCTACGGCGATTCATCACCTTTGATGGCGGAGCAAAGTTTTGAGAATGACTTTTTTGATCGTCGCGTGACATTGAAGTTGCAAAATCAAGAAAGCGCCTTGGCTGCCAATTAAGCCTACTAATTTAACCGTAAATTTAACCGTAAGCACCTGTTTGGCCATGTGAGCTAGGCAGGTTAGCACTGCCACAGAGTCTATCTAATCGAGCCTTTGTGGTAGATAAGTAAAAGGAGTAACAGATGGCTGCGTATTTATTAGAGCGTGGTTTAGCGAATGGTCTAGAGCGTATCGCTAACCTTAGTCATCGCCAGGGAGGCTCATATTTTGGCGCTCTTATGGCAAAGAAAGTACCTATTGTGACAGTGATGCTATCGCTGCTGAATTTATCCGTCACTCGTTTATCAGTGCTTAGTTTATCAGTGCTTAGTTTATCACTACTTAGCTTATTAGTGCCGCAAAGTGCGATGGCGTCATCGTCAACAGTGCCCATTTCCATGGCTGAAATGAAGCAAGCAGGCTTGATATTTGAAAGTGAACAGGGAGAGCTGACCATAGCGCTGCCAATGAAAACCGATGTCAGTATGCATGTCTCTGGTTGGGTTAACCGAGTATCTGTCCGCCACGAATTCAAAAACATGTCGAGTGAGTGGGTAAATGGTCAGTATCTATTTCCTTTACCGAATGAAGCGGCGGTTGACCAACTTAAGCTACATATTGGCGCTAGAGTGATTGAAGGGCAGATCCAGCCTAAAGCAAAGGCAAAAGCGATATATGAGCAAGCTAAGGTAGAAGGTAAAAAGGCTAGTTTACTGGAGCAAAAGCGGGCCAATATTTTTAGTGCTCAGGTGGCAAATTTGGCACCAAATGAAATGTTGATTGTCGAGCTTACCTATCAAGAAACGCTAGACTATAAAGATGGTGCATTTAGCCTACGCTTCCCTATGGTGATCGCGCCAAGATATGCCCCTAGGCAAGAAGCCGACAGCTATAACAAACTTAATAAACCTCAGGCCCTTAGCCAGCAGATTATTAACGGTACTAAGCTAAATTATAAGCAAAGTAATGAGCTAATTGATATTAACAAAAGTGTCTATGCGCATAGCGCTGTCGTTAAGGCCGAAGATGAAGCGTTAGAATCTGAAGCATTAGAATCTAGAGAACGGCAAAATCGAGTCTCGATGACAGTTACTTTTGATGCGGCAATGCCAATAGAGAATATTGTCAGCCCTTATCATGGTATTAGCATTAATATGGTCGAAAATGCTGCGGCTCAAGTGTCGTTAGATAACTATGCCGTTGCGAATCGTGATTTTGTGCTGACTTGGCAACCCGTGCAAGGTAGTGAGCCTACGGCAGCCGTATTTTCTCAACAAGGCAAAACTCATGCTGAGTTAGCCTCACAAGTTACCGCAGGCGATACCTCGTTCAATCAGGGGGGCGCTAAAAGTAAGCTAAGCCCCCAATCTCAACCAGAACCACAGTCGCAATTACAAGTACAAGATAGCAAGCAACAGACACTGTCGAAAAAAGCATTAGAAAAATATGCCTTGGTGATGTTAATGCCACCTCAAGGGAGTGACGATGAGTCATCATCGATTGCACGAGAGTTGGTCTTGGTCATCGATACATCGGGTTCGATGTCGGGGGATGCCATCATTCAGGCAAAATCAGCGCTGAAATATGCATTAGCAGGGCTGCGCCCCCAAGATAGTTTCAATGTATTGCAGTTCAACTCCACAGTTGAGCGGTGGTCTAGGCATGTAATGCCTGCAACGGCAATTAATCTTGGCCGAGCACAAAATTATATCAATGGTTTACAAGCTGATGGTGGCACTGAGATGTCTTTAGCGCTCGATGCCGCACTAACTAAGCTTGACAATGATCGCGGCCATAATAGTAAGCCTGTTCATGACGATGACAGATATCAGAGCAGCAATGAGACCCTTGAACAAAGCGCTGCGACACCATTACGGCAAGTGTTATTTATTACCGACGGAGCCGTGGCTAATGAGTCTAGGTTATTTGAGCAGATAAAAAATCAATTAGGTGAAAGCCGCTTATTTACTATCGGAATAGGCTCGGCACCCAATGCGCATTTTATGCAAAGAGCGGCAGAGGTTGGCAGGGGAACTTATACCTATATTGGTAAACTTGATGAGGTAAACCAAAAAGTGGTGTCGCTATTGGAGAAAATAGAGAAGCCTCAAGTTACCGATGTCGAACTTCATTTTAGTGATGGCAGTGTACCGGACTATTGGCCAGTCCGTATTCCAGATCTTTATGCTCACGAGCCAGTACTGGTCGCCCTGCGTATTCCAAGCTATGTCAGTGATGACTTATTGATCCAGGGGCAATTAGCGGGGCAATTTTGGCAGCGACGCTTACCACTTAATAGCGCAGCTCAAGTTAACGACTTAGAGCAAGCTAAAGGCTTAGACTTAATATGGGCAAGAAAGCAGATCGCCGCCCTAGAGCTTAGTAAGCAAACAGCGAATAAAGAGAGGATTGAAAAACAGATCACGGCGATAGCGATGAAGTTTCATATCATGAGTGCTTATACAAGCCTAGTTGCGGTTGATGTCACGCCGGTAAAACCGACAAGTATTGCAGCAAAAGAGGCTAGGGTGATCCAGCATCTGCCAAGCGGATGGCAAAGGCTATCACAAACACTTCCACAAACAGGAACGAATAGTTTTGTGTTCATGATTTTTGGTACGACTCTGTTGCTATTAGCGGCGTTATATCGGCTGTCTTTTAGGCGTACTGACATAAGTGAACCTAGCTGTGGGTAGCATTTTAAAGCAAGGCGATAATTTTTATGATGATGCAAGGCGTGATAAACGCCTTGGCAGACGGTTTCATCAGTATATTCCGTGGTTGTTATTGGCTGCAGGTGTCGTTTTAATCGTTCAAGGTGGATATATGCAAGCTAAAGCGAATTTTGCTCAATTTCTTATTCAACAGGCTTGGCAGAAAACATTGTTGGATGAAAAGCCGCATAAGCCTTGGTCGTGGGCTGATACGTATCCCGTTGCCAAGCTAGATTTTTTGCCGATGAAAACTCACTTGCAAGAACTTCCCGCTGAGTCGCGCGATAGCAATGACAGTCTATACGTACTGGCTGGCGCATCGGGCCGTAATTTAGCTTTTGGCCCGGCACAAATGTTAACGTCGGCAAGTGTTAATGGTCAGGGCAATACGGTTATTGCAGGCCATAGAGATACCCACTTTGCGAGACTTGATGGTGTTCAAGTCGGCCAGTTAATCCAGTTACAAAGCGCATCGGGAAAGAGTCGTATCTATCGTGTGGCAACGGCGCTAGTGACTCATGAGTCCGATATGAGTGTGATTGAGAATAATGGTCACAGACAACTAACCTTGGTGACCTGTTATCCATTTGGGGCGGAGTTTGCTGGTGGGCCACTGCGATTTGTGGTTAAGGCGGAGCCTGTTAATTAGACTGGTTAAGCTTATTAACTATTAACGGTGATCAGAGCTAGCGATGCTGGCGCTAAGGCAATGGTGCCCATAGCGCTAAGCCGCTCTGATTGAATGCCATTTAACCTAACAAAGCTTAGACTGAGATAGGCATTACGCGGTTTCTTCCTAAGCGCTTTGCTTCATAAAGCTGTTTGTCAGCCCGCTCTATTAACTGGTTATCAGTATCGTTTAATTGATATTCGGCAACGCCAAAAGAGGCACTAATGTTGTTAATCGTGTCTCCTTTTCGCCTATCTTTCAAAATCAACTTCTCTAGACTACGGCGCATAGATTCAGCCAATTGACGGGCTCGGCCTAATTGGCTCTTCGGCACAATGAGGGCAAACTCTTCACCGCCAAAGCGATACAGTTTAGTGCCATCTTGGCAAGCCTCAGTTAAGCGTTTAGTCACGGCTTTTAATACTTGATCGCCAAGCTGGTGGCCGTATGTGTCGTTAAACACTTTAAAGTGATCGATATCGGCAATGATTAAACAAAGACCCTGTGGGTGCAGCTCAATAATTCCTTTGAGATCTTTATTAAATGCTCGGCGGTTTAGAGAATTTGTTAAGGCATCAAAGTGCATCTCATGTTCAGACTGCTTTAATTGTAGCTTAAGCGTGTCAATTTCTGATTGCGCCCTAGCGAGCTGCTCAGAAAATTGCTGGGCACTAACGCGTATTTCATTTGCGTCTTGAACAAGGTTTTTGATAACGCTTAGCACTTCTTCAATGGTAAAACCGTCACTCTCGATTTTATTGAGCTTGTTGTAATTGTTTTTTATTTTGCTGTGGAACTGATTAGCATCAAGGTTAGTGTCTTTAAGCGATTGAGAAAGCTCTGTCACCATTGCGTCGAGATTGAGGCGCATATCGACAATATCAAGCTCAATAGGATCTGATAAAAACTCTCGATAAAGGCGTTCGCTATGACTTGGCGGGCAGGTGCTGTACTGACTGACGACTTGATCTAAATATAGGTTAAGCTTTGGGCTTTTCTCACCGACATAGGCATACCAGAGAGCATAGTTTGTCGGTGTCGTCGGGATCTGATGTTTCAACATTAAAGGAATCGCTTTCTTTAATTTCGATGCAGATTCCTTTAGCAATGGGTTAGCCATAGTGGTGCCTTATCGCCAATTAATTATTGGTTCTGTTATTTGTATGCAAATGAAAAACAACATCATTGTGCATTTTATTTGTCCATTCTATTATGTTTTTGCCTAATACAGAACTTGAAAAACGTTAAATAGCACATAAACTCAGCGAACAAAAGTTAGAGTTAAATCTATACAATTAATAACAAGAAATGAAGGGACAGAAAGTGAAGACGGTTAAATTTACCCGCTTGATATCGTCGCTAAGTTTGCTGCTGCCCCCTAAACGCTTAACAACAAAAAGGCACCGAAAGGGGCCTTTTTGTGTCGTGATAACTTAATTCTTTTAGAACTAGAACTGGTAACTGACTGAAAGCATCGGACCGATAAAGCTGTAATAGATGTTGTAATCTGCAATCTTGATATCGGCAGCTGTAATCGTTGACGTGTATTCAACGTCGACTTCGTAATAGTTAAATGCTGCTGTCATATGCCAATTTTCACTTATCGCAGCTTCAACACCCATTCTCACATCGACTAATCCGCCTTTTAAATCGTCTAACTTTATATAAAAATACTGAGCATGAGCATTGAATTTAAAGCCAGGATAGAACTCGTAAGCACCGTAAACACCAATATCTGGTAGTGGTGCAGTGAGCTTTTCATCAACAACTTTAGGGATTTCTATGGTATCTGGGCAGCGAGTTTCAGTATCTATCTCACAGATCCCAATATTGCCTTTAAAAGCAGTTTTGATAAACATGGCATGTAAACCAACAGAAACGCCAACGTCGTAGTTATGCCCTTGCCAAATGTCATAGCCATAGCCAATGCGCATAATATCTATGTTGAGTGTACTATCTAGAGCTATGCCCGACTTAATATCGTATGTGGTGTCATCCCAGGTAAACTGAAAAGGTTTTTCAACAGACTGAACCAAAGCGGTACGGTGTAACTGTTTCCAATCTGCGTATAAGGTGTGGCGATCATTAAAATGATGAGAGATTTCAAAGAAAGGCAAAAATTGTGACTCTTCTAGCTTTAAATCGGTTTCGAAATCGAGTTTAAAGGCATTACCTAGAATTGGGTCGTTAACATCTATGGTTGAATCCGTATTCGCATAAAAGCCACCAATCCTGATAACGGTATCGTTATCAGCAAACGTTAAAGGGCTTGCGACCAAAGTGAGCGTGGCAGCGCCGCAAATGATGAAACTTTTAACCATTAAAAGTAACTCCGTCTTTCTTTTTTATTAGTCTAAATTCATAGAGCTTTTATTATTTTGTTTCTAGCATAGCAGGATCTTTCTGGATGTGAATAAAATGTTTCTAAATATGTTCAATTTGTTTGATCAAATGCAGTTTAACTGCAGTTAATCAATACGCAATAGGGTAAAAAGCACGTGCTAGCAGGATTGTTAATTAAGTCAAAGCTAAGGTAAGGCCGCTGTTGAGAGAGGTAGATTGATAAAACTGATAACATTTATGACTTGTAAAAAGCAGTAATCCGACTGCGTCTTTAACTGAGCTGCGCGTGTTTGAATACGCGCTTGGCCACTGACGGTATGTCACGCGGAAGTTAGCGGGTGTGGATGCTACTAAAATATTGCTATTAAACAGGCTTTAATTCAAACGCCTTTAATCAAAGGCGTTAGTTCAAATTTAATTACTCAATCACATCAGCCGATTAGAAGAGTAGGGGCAGCAAGATCAGCGCCCAAGTTAATCCGCAAAAAGCTAAGCTCATGAAGACGGCAGCTGAGGCAATATCTTTTGCTTGGCCACTCAGTGGATGAAACTCATCGCTAATCCTATCTACTACAGCTTCGATCGCAGAGTTAAGCAGCTCAACAATCAATACCATAAATAGTCCCATAATGAGTAGAACACGCTCTACAGTACTCACATCTACTAAAAGTGCTATAGGTAGCATAATAGCAGCCAAGACTAACTCTTGTCTGAACGCCGCCTCGTGTTTCCAGGCCAATTTTAGACCTTGCATTGAAAAGCCTGTGGCTCTAATGACGCGTTTAATTCCGTTATTGTTAGCTGGTTTCATAGTATTCCGTAATAATAATCCATCATGTGCGATAGCGAGTTGATTGCAATATCTTTAGACAGACGATTCAGATTTTGACGAAGTATAACATGTTCAACTTTTGGATTGAGTTTAAAAAGCTGAATCAACTGCTAGCCAACATCAATGGCAAGTACTAGTTGTGCAGACGAATATGGCGTAGAGCAGGAAATAGGGCTAGGCTTACTTCGTGGTGCACAGGATGTGCAAACTAACGTTGAAAAACAGCTGCAAGGAGCAATGGCCATGTTCACGATACGACTCCCTTCTTTAATCGCTAGCCTAATAGTGGCTTGTCTCTTTATTACAAACTATTCCTTTGCGACATCCGCTGAAATCCCGCCAAACAATACTGATAAACCGTCAATCCAGTTAGCCTCTACAACCACGCAGCCAATGGTCAATATCTCGGGCTACTTGGTCAGTGAAAAGCTAGACGGTGTGAGGGGATATTGGGATGGAAAAGCAATGTACAGTCGCTCAGGCAGGTTGATTAATCTGCCGGCTTGGTTTATTGAGGGCTTTCCTGAGTTTCCTTTAGACGGTGAGTTATGGATTGAGCGGGGGACGTTTGAGCAAGTATCGGCAACCGTTAGAAAAACCAAGGCCTCTGACGCTGAATGGGCCAAAGTTCGTTTTTGGGTCTTTGATCTTCCGGATGATCCCAATATATTTGAATTGCGATATTACAGAGCGACAAAAGTACTGCAAGGTGTCAGTCCATTTTTAGCCGTTATTAGGCAATATACATTGAGCAGCAATCAAGCATTAGATAGCCAGTTACAAGGCATTATTGCTGACAACGGTGAAGGTTTGATGTTACACAAGAAAACCGCCTTGTATAAAGCTGGCCGCAGTAAAGACATCGTTAAGCTTAAACCGTTTTATGATGCCGAAGCGGTAGTGGTTGCGCATACTTCAGGTAAAGGAAAGTTTAGCGGTATGTTGGGGGCTTTGGTGGTAAAAAATGAGCAGGGAAAAGTGTTTAACTTAGGTTCTGGTTTCACACAGGAACAAAGGCTGGACCCACCTAAGATAGGTAGCCAAGTGACCTACAAATACTATGGGCTAACTCAAAAAGGTACGCCAAGGTTCGCGAGCTTTTTGCGGGTGAGGCAATCTCAATAACAGATAAGTGAGATAACAGATAAGTGAGATAATAGGGCTTGGCTAAAAAATGATGATTAAAGGGCTTAACGAAGCAAAGCCAATGGCGAGTTACTATAAACAAAAGCTCGGGGCTGTAGCCCCGAGCCTCTAAACTTGACTCTTATCATAACGAGAAACCTAGTTTACTCGATTAATGAAAACTGACTTGTGTTATAAAACCTGCAGTACATCTTCTATTGCTAAGCGAGACTTAGGTAGTGCTGCATTGTAATCTTCTTCAGAATGATGGTAGCCCATGGCTAATGCAACATCACACTGATAACCGCCAAGCTCTTCTTTAAATATTTCACCAATCAACTCACTATCAACACCTTCCATGGTGGTAGAGTCAATTCCAAGACGCGCAAGGGTATGCAATGTGTTACCTAGGGCTAGATAGGTTTGTGCCTTGGTCCAGGCTGATGTATTACCAGTTTCATCGGTATTTAACTCAGCGAAAGCAAAAGCGCCGAATGCTTGTTCTCTATCCTCAACTCCCATACGGCCATCGGCAATACCTTTATCAACGACTTTTGCATAATCTTCGCGAGTGTAGCGAGGGTTGTAAGCAAATAAAACAATATGCGATGCAGACTTGATATGTGGCTGGTTAAACTGAAACTTGTTGGCAAACGTATCGTGCATACGCTGTTTAGCTTCGTCACTTTCGATCACAATAAATTTCCAAGGCTGTGAATTGATAGATGACGCCGAGAGGTTAATTGCTTTATAGATCACATCAAGATCGGTCTGAGGAATACGCTTTGACGCATCATAGCGTTTTGCAGTGTAACGGCTTTCAAGATCGGCAATAATAGGGTGAGTCATTTTCGTATCCTAATGTGGCAAGGTTGAGGCAATAATAAAACTGACCACTATCCTACCCCCATATTCAGTATTGAAATAGTGTTTGTTCGTTGAATTATTATCAAAATTTTATTGGTAATGATTGTGCCTTTACTCACTATAGACATATAGATTTTGAGAAAACTTCTCAGCAAGAAATTGCTAAGCCTTGTTATCACCCATCGTTCCGTCGACGGACGTGTTTATGTGCTCGATTATGCGGTAGTTAAATACGCAGAAGAATTGTTATTAGTTGTGGTGTATTTTCGTGCTGAAGAGCCTAGTTTACGAGTCAACCAAAACACCATAATGCACGACCTTATGATGCAGTACATTCTGCTCAAAGGAGTCCACAACCAAACGAAAGATAAGATAGCTAAACCCTACTGGTATTCGTTTGTTACTGAGCCAGAGTTCAAGCGGCTATTTAAATCTAGCGATGTGTGTAATGTCGACGGCGTAGCTATAGAACCTGATGGCACAATCACAGCGACTGAAATTGAGCACTAAGACTAAGGCAGCGAGGCAAACCATCCTTTTAAAGTGGCTGTATGGCCTCAATAACGGTTATTACGACAAGGTCATGCTGTTCTCGCAATCACTGCAAATCTTCAATGACATAAAAAGATTGCTAACCAACTCTATGAAGAGATGCCAACCAGGTTTGATAAGAAGACGCGACAGGTGTTACTAAGTCAGGAGGATGCAGAACTGCTCAAAGCCAAGATAGTGCACCGAAATGGTGCTGTGTGATGAGTAGACAGAAAGTTCTATCAATAATGGAAAGATGAAACGGGCGCCTAAGCGCCAGATCCCATAATTGTGCAAGCGATGCCTCGCAACGTAAATACCTTCTCCGCTTTCGTGTCAGGTATTCAACACAGACTATCCCACTAGTACTCGCTCTCTCAGTGTTTGCTTTTATTGGGACACAATTACTAGGCCATGAGAGTTGTCGCATAGAGCGCTTTGATGATTCAAAGAGTTCCAAGAGTAGTTAAGAACACAATTAGGTAATTTTCAGTATTTGTTATTTTTCTTCGGGTAAAGAAGTATGGGAAATAGTGGGCTACCCATGTGATGAAGTAACAAAGAGATCCTATCAGGAATAGATGTTAGAAATGAATAACAGAGGGCAAAAAAGGGGAAAACCCAAGGCAAAGCTAGTTGATGGTGTCAATGTGCACACTTTGATGATGTTTGAAACAAGGCTAGCACTGGTTACTAACTTTACTCTCAAAGAGAATTACGCACTATTGGATAGTTTCACGGCTGATTTAGTTTGATTCTTGTGCTTTTGAATAGGTTTGTGTGACGCAAGTAACTCCCTTGAAAAAGCAGTTATGTTTTCCTCTATTATGACTAAGGTTGGGTGTAGAATTATGGAATACAATGTAGTTGTAAACTACACATCCCTTCGTTCTAGATTAGTATAAAACGATAGCTAAATAATAAAGAAATGGAACCTTCATGAGCAAATTGACCGATGCCATAGTAGCGTCTTTAGAAAAGACGCCAAACCTGACTGCGAAAGAGTTAGCTCAGGCATGTAATACTGATAAAAAGTCGGTTAATCGTTGCTTATATTATGATTTGAAAGACAAAGCAAAAATAAACACTTATTATCAATGGGCTTTAGTCGACAGTAAGAAAGGTACGATAGTCCAAGCAGATATCGAAGATAATAAGAAGGACCGGGAAAGTACTATGGACAGTCACTCAACAAACAATTTAAATAGTAATTTTGCTTTTGATTCTCTTCAAGCAATTCGAAATAGACTACTAGATCTAACTGGTAGAAACCGCCTTCTAAATTTTCGCCATGGTAGAACAGGCTTCATCAGAGTAATTGATGAGATGCCGAATCAACTTGCAGAAAATATTCTCAATAGTAAGTCGTATACGTTTATCCCTGTTGAAGAGCCTAAGCGAGAAGAGCTCATTAAGCATGGTTATATTGGTATTGATGATAAAGGACAAGAGTTTAGAATCAAAGCTGATCCAACAGCTAAGGATTGGGCTAAAGTTTTAGGCTTGAATACAAATTATGAATTGCCTATGAGCTCTAAAACAAAAGACTCTAAGCATAATGATTCATATATCCAGTCAATGCTTTACCCAAGAGAGTTAGAAGCACAGCTTAGAAATATTAGATCTAAAGCTAACACCGCTATAGAGGAGACTGGAGCCAATATTTTGTATTTGGCATTTGGTTTTCTTGAGTGGTTTGAGGATGAAAGCTCGGATGTTTCCAGACAAGCGCCACTGTATCTTATTCCTGTAAAAGTTGACCGTGCATCACTAAATAAAAATACAGGGACCTATACCTATACGATTGAATATAATAGTGAAGATATCATTCCAAACCTATCTTTAAGTGAAAAGCTAAAGCATGATTTTCACATTCATTTGCCTGAGTTAGATGAAGATACTCTTCCGGAGGAATATTTTCAGTTAGTCGAGAGCAATGTACTTCGCAATAAACCTAAATGGAAGATTAAGCGATATTCAACATTGGCGATGTTCGATTTTGGCAAGTTGTTGATGTATTTAGATCTTGATCCATCACGCTGGCCAGATGGACAAAACAACATCCAGAATCACGCTATTTTGCAGATGTTTTTTGCAAAAGAAGGGATTGAAAACACTAATGCTAGTACAGGTTTTGGGGTTGAATATCCAATCGATACAATTGAACACGTTCATGAAAAGTATCCACTAATTGATGACGCAGACAGCTCTCAACATAGTTCCTTAATGGATGCTATTAAAGGTAAAAATTTAGTCATTGAAGGACCGCCAGGTTCTGGTAAATCGCAAACTATTACAAACTTAATTGCGGCTGCTATTTCTCAAGGCAAAAAAGTTCTATTTGTTGCCGAAAAGATGGCTGCGCTGCAGGTCGTTAAGTCCCGTTTAGAAAGAGCGGGGTTAGGTGATTTCTGCTTAGAGCTTCATAGCCATAAAACTCAAAAGAAGCAGGTTTATGAAAATATAAACCAAAGACTAAATCGGCAAGACGAGTATCGATATCCTCATACAATTGCCATCGATATTGGTATGTATGAGGAAAAAAAGAGCACGCTCAGCAAATATGCAAATTTGATTAATAGTGAGTGGAAGAGTACTGGCCGAACAATCCATCAGATATTTTCTACAGCAACGCGCTACAGAGAAGAATTTGAATCAATATCATTAGATGATATTAAACCATCACATGTAACGGGTGATAAATTCGATGCAACCTCTGCAAGACGAACGATAGATAGCCTTCGTCGATACGCAGATGTTTATCAAGAGGTGAAGTTGCAACTGGGAGTTGAAGCTGAGTTATCAGATCATCCATGGTTTGCTGTATATAACACAGATATTCAGGTTTTCGAATGTGATGAAGTCAGCGCATTAGTTCAAGATGCAATTGATGCACTAGAGCAGACTAATGATGCAATAGCTTTATTAAGCGAGCAAATCGGCGAGCAGAATCTTAAGAACATCGAAGTCTTAGAGTTACTTTTCACTGATGCCAAAGTGTTGCCACGAATTTCGGGCTTAGAAGATAACAAGGCCTTATATTCAATCTTTGAAAATGCAAGCCTTGAACAAGAGTTAAAGTCATACCTGAAAAGCTACAGCCTAGCTAGAAGACTTCATCGACAATTAATCACCGAGTTCGAACCATCGGTATTAGATACTCCAAACAGTTTTTCTGCTGTTGTTAATTCACATGTGGCGTTAAATAAGCTGTGCCTTGATAGCAGAACTCAATTTTCGACTTTGTTTCAAACAGTCACAAAGCTTAATGACTTAAACTCGCTCTATTTGGCCATAGCAGATGATATAAATACGCTGAAAGATCACCAAGCTAATTTGGCTAGTAATTTAACTGGTGACTTTAATGGCTTAGTGGATTTATATAAATTTTTACAGTATTTTTCAAAGTTAGATAGCCTTCACGTATCTCGTCGTAACCCTCTATTTGACAATGACTTACTCGATGCTTATTTACCTACGCTTCAAGATATATTGCCAGATCTTAAAAGATTACACGAAACCTTAGAGTTATATTTTGATCTAAATGCATTACCAACTGTCTCTGCGCTTACTACGATAAATGAAAGCATTACAGAGGCTGGTTTCTTTCGTTGGTTAAGTAGTGACTGGCGCTCAGCAAGACATGATCTTCTCGCAATATCTAATAACAACAAGCATAAGTTCAATAAGTTAACACAGCACTTGCCAGACCTTATTATCTATAAGGGGCTATTGGATGAGCTCAATAGCGAACCTCTGTATTCAAGCCTTTTACAAAATGAGTACAAGGGAATAGATACGCCGATTGAAGATATCCTTGTAATACGTAGCTGGTACAAAGATGTTAGAGCAGCATTCGGTATAGGTTTTGGTACAAAGGTCCCGTTCGCAACGTCTTTATTTGAATCACATAGTGATATTTTTAAAGGAATTAAGCATTTATCGTCATCAAATACACTGGAGTTACTTGAGAGGTTCTCAGAGTCCCATCAAAATTTAGGTGAGCTTCTTTCACACGTTCTGTTTAGTGATCATGATATTGATTTTAATAATCAATCTGTAAGCTTCGACAATTTAGCACAACAGCTAAAATCAGACGTTAAGGTACTGCAGTCTGCTTGTAAGCAGGACGTATCATTAGCTGATTTAGATGGCAATATACAGCAAGCTATAGAGTTTAAAGCACTAGAACAGCAACTTAAATCACAAACTTTGACCGATGATTTGTTTAATGAAAAAGTTGAATTATCTGCAGATAGTGATTGTGAGCATAGTGAGCGAGTTATTGCATCAACACTCATGCTGAATAAAGCCATTCAGGGACTAAAAACAAAACAGTTAGCTAATTACTATTTAACTTGCCCACCACGTAATGCTTGTGAAGCACTAAGTGAAATGTTGAAAAATGTAGAGCTTCAGTATCAAAAATACAATCTTGCATTTGGTGTTTTTGTAACAAAAGCAAAAGTGGATGAGCTATTTTGGTATGGTATTGATGACAGCTGTATTGATTCTTGGATTGCCCGTAATCAACGCGCAACTAGTCAGCCTAGGTGGTTAAGTACTTGGGTCGACTTTATCCGCATAAGAACAGCACTTTCTGATAAAGGCTTAGAGAATTTGCTTCGTTACACTGAAATGGGTGCTATTAGACTAGAAGACCTTGAGAAAATTTACCTTTATTCTGTTTATGACATATTAGCAAGAGAAGTGATATCAGAACGTCAAGAACTCGCCTATTTCTCTGGCGCAGAACAAAATGCAATTCGTAAGCAATTTGCTGAGTATGACAATAAATTAAAAGCGCTTCAGCAAGAGAAGATTGCTTATGAAGTGGCACAGATTGGCATACAAAAAACAGTATCTGGAATTTCAACTGGGAGGGTAGGCGCATACTCTGAAATGGGCTTGATTACCCATCAAGTTAATTTAAAAACGCGCCACGCTCCAGTTCGTCAGCTAATTAAGCGTGCAAGTCAGTCGCTAGTAGCGTTAAAACCCTGCTTCATGATGGGGCCACACTCAGTTGCACAATATCTCGCTCCAGGTCAGATAGAGTTTGACATTATCGTCATGGATGAAGCATCGCAAATTAAACCTGAAGATGCACTCGGAACAATTGCGCGAGGTAAACAGCTGGTAGTGGTAGGTGACCCTAAACAACTACCTCCAACAAGCTTTTTTGATAAAGCCATTGAAGTTGATGATGAAGATATAACGGCTATTGAACAGTCCGAAAGTATACTTGATGTATCACTCCCCATGTTTAATGCAAGGCGTTTACGTTGGCATTACCGCTCACGCCATGAAAGCTTAATAGCCTTCTCGAATCAGAAATTCTATGACAGCAATCTGGTCGTCTTCCCATCGCCATCGAATAAGAGCGATGAGTTTGGTATTAAATTTACCCATGTAAAGCTAGGTCGTTTTGTTAACCAGCACAATATTGAAGAGGCAAAAGTCATTGCTGAAGCAGTGCGTAAACATTTGCTAAACAGACCCGATGAATCGCTTGGTGTTGTCGCTATGAGCTCTAAACAACGTGAACAGATCGAGCGCTGTGTTGAAGAGCTGTCAAAAGATGATGATCAATTCAGAGACGCTTTAGCGCTTAATGCTGACGTAGATGAACCGTTGTTTCTTAAAAACCTTGAAAACGTACAAGGAGATGAGCGGGACGTTATTTTCATATCTTGTACTTATGGTCCTCAAGAGGCTGGTGCCGCTCAAATGCCGCAGCGTTTTGGCCCAATAAACTCTGCCGCAGGTGGCCGACGACTTAACGTACTGTTTACGCGTTCTAAAAAGCGTATGCATGTCTTTAGTTCGATGACTGAAGGCCACATATTGGCATCTGAGACTTCGAGTGAAGGAGTACATGCACTAAAGAGCTTTTTAGCCTATGCACAAACAGGCAAACTAACTCAGCAAATTCATACAGGCAAACAACCTGATAGTGATTTTGAAATAGCGGTTATGGATGCCTTAAAGTCAGAAGGCTTTACCTGTATTCCACAAGTAGGTGTGGCGGGGTACTTTATCGATTTAGCCGTGCAAGATCCCGGGCAACCAGGCCGTTACCTTATGGGAATAGAGTGTGACGGTGCGACATATCATTCAGCTAAATCTGCCCGTGATAGAGACAGACTTCGCCAATCAGTATTAGAAAGTTTGGGCTGGACGATTAATCGTATATGGTCGACTGATTGGTTTAAAAACCCTCAAGCACAGCTCAAGCCAATTATAGAGTTGTTACACCAGTTAAAGACTGAGGTGCAAGAGCATTACGAAACTGAGCAGCCAAAGAGTGAGCAAAATCAAATAGAGGAAGTTGTTGAGCAAGAAGAGCTGCAACAAGAATTAATTGAAGCTTATTGCCACAGCGATGACTCATTAGCGGCTAAACTCGAAAAGTTTGAGCAAGCAGTGATTTCTCAGTCAAGTACTGGCATACCTTTGGCTAATAGATTGTTACGTCCCGCGATGATTGCGGCTTTGTGTGAATTCAAGCCAATATCTAAGAGTGAGTTTTTAGAAATGATCCCATCATATTTGCGAAATACTACGGCGGCAGAACAAGGAGTATACCTAGAGCAGGTACTAAATATTATTGCGGATAACGAACAAGAGTTGAGTATTGATAATAGTGACGATGAGCTTACCTATAGCAAGGTACCATTTTATTATTAATCCATTAGTAAACAAGGAAGTTAAAGTGAAAGTACCGGATATTAAGAGAACAGCACCAGATGTACTTAGGGTAACAGCATTTGTATTGGAGAAAAGTGAAGCAAACGAGCCATTTAGTGTTGCTGAAGCGGCGAAAACCGTTCAACTTAATGGTATAAATGATTATCGAATCGCAGAAGTTTTAAGAGCGATCTGCTTAGAGCCTAATGGGCCTAATAGCTTGATAAGTTTAACCACAGTCGATAACCAAAAATCCCACGCTAACCCTGGTTATTGGCAGCTTAATCCGCAGACGTACTATAGCTACCTTTCCTATATATCATTATTACGTTCAGAAGAGGCTATCGAGCTTGCTAAGCTGTCTCTAAAAGCGGCGGAAAAATCTAACCAAAATGCAAAAATATCCATATGGATTGCAATCGTATCAATAATATTAACCGCAGTAGCGATATTGGTATAATTGATTATGACTAGGAATAACTGACTGATGAGGAGTTTGGTGGTAATCCCCAAGCCCTAAGACAATAGTCTCCCCGTGTAGTAGCTTAGACACCAGTGGCCAGCAGCGAATATATGAAACCGTCCCATCGTCTGATATTCGTTGGTGTGCGTTCTCAACGTCAGGGTTCAAACAAGTATGGGCAGATAAAAACTTAGCTCAAATCTAAGCTGACAGATACCTTCAAAAAACGGGTAACTGTCAGATCAAGTCTGAGCTACTACATCTTAAGTCCGAGAATTGCTATCCTCTAGTCCATCCTTCTTCCGGAACTGCATTGTAAAGACATATCTTGCCACTTAGCACTAGAAGGTGGACCCATGATGAATGGGGAATACTAGAGGTATCAGTTGGCTCGCCATCACACCACTTTCGTAGCACCTTAGTCTTGTCTTTGCTGACAGTTTTAATGCCTAGCATTCTAGCTATGTCGGTCTTGGTGTGCCCAATAAAGATCATCGTTTCGATAACCTCTGCAACTTCAGCGTTTGTTGGCTCTCGATAGTTAGGATCATCGATATTTCGATATGAATCATGTTTCGCCGTATTCATGAAATAAACAATGCCAACATGACGTTTCATTTTCCTGAAGCTTTCCATTACTTCATGCTCATCTATATCACCGAAGTTATCCAAACTTTATTTCCTCAATTACTTTTCTATTCTGACATGCTACCTCAGTGCGGGAGGGAAAACAAATAAAGTCCCTCCATATATTCTTTTTTAAAAAGTTGGAATAGGTCACGTTTTTGGCGATTATTTTGGCTACCAACTACCTTTTGGAGGGTTTGGCATTGAAAATCCTCCCAGGTACTGTATTGTGTGCTTCATCGGTTTGTTGTTTGTTAGGGAGCGAATGGTTATGAATGAGTTAAGAAGGTTGGTTAGTTCTTTAATCGTACCAACTTCAGTTTGGCTGGTTGGTGGTGCAATGTTTGGCCTCACAGTCGCTAGCGATGCCCATGCAGGCTTTGATGAGAAGGTTGCTGCAAGTTTTGCTGCTAAATATGAGGTGTGTGCACTGAAACTAAAGGATTCTAATCCAATCATGGCTATCACGCTTAAGGCAAAAGCTGATGAGATTAGCCGCGATAAGTTAGGTGGTGGCGGATACATTAAGGCGTTCAAAAAAGAAAAGAAAAAAGCATGGCTTATAAATAAAAAGCAATGCCGTAAGTTTGCTAGAAACATTTAAGTAGCGCTATTTAGGCTTGCTGTTTATACAGAGTCACTAATCGAAAGTAATCAAAATTATAGAAGTAGTAAAAATGAAAAAAATATTAATGGCGTTTTTTATAACAACTAGTGTAACCGTTTTTACCGGATGTGCATCAGCTCCTAAAAACTTCACCTTAGATACTTTCAGTGGTTCGCGCTCTGACGGTGTTATCGAAATGGGGTACCTAGGCGGATATGGCTGGGTGAAAAATGTTAATTGGGCAGCAACAGGTGAGCTCGCTTCACAGCGTTGTCGCTCTTGGGGGTATGAAGATGCGGAGCGTTTCGGGCTTGGTCATGCAATATGCATTGAAGACAACGGAGCAGGCGGTGCGTTCAAGATGTGTACTACGGCTAAGTACACCGTTGAGTATCAGTGCACAGGTAAAATGATAATCGATTAACTGATAATAATTAGAATGGGGAGCTTTTAATAATAGTATTTATTGTTGTGTTAACAGCAATTGGCGTAATACGAGTAATGGTATTCTGAATACTTACTTGAAATTTATATATGTAACAAACTTATAGCTTAAAAATTAAATACCTTAAATAAAAAACGGAATAATGAAAATGAAACAGACTTTGTTAGCAGTAGCACTACTTACATTTGTAACTGCACCTGTGATGGCTAGTGAAACGACTTACGCACTGGGTGCGGGAGTTGCAGATATTGACGGCCTTGAAATGATAGAGTTCAAAGGAAGTGTAGTATCAGACTTTGAAACACTTTGGACAAGTATTGGTGCGACTTATAGTATCGCAGATAATCTAACCTCATATATGGATGGTAATACTTTAGAAGCTAATGCAAAGCTAGGTATTCGTGTTGGAAATGAAGGGTTTGAGTTTCGACCTTACTTAGCTGCAACTATTGGTCGAGCTTCCCTAGATTCGCCATTTGGTGATAGTACTGAAACATTTACATTTTTTGGTTTTGGGGCAGAATTTCAAATTCAGCAGCACTTTGTCATCTCAGCAGAGTATGGTCAAACAAACCAAGATGAATATGAATTTGATACGACTCGCATTAACTTCACTTATAAGTTCTAAATGATAAATTAATAGATAGCAGTTTGATTTTTGGTTTTTATAGGGAAGTTATCTTTCACCTTCTGTAGATTGAAGGCTTAAATAAGTTTTTAATTTCTTTCAACGCTAACTGCTACTTAATTGTTTCTGCCAACCAAAAATATGATGTATGGGGGTACGTATATAGAACCAATAGTTTTGGTCAAATCCTAGTTGCTTATGTGAAGCGTAATGATGATAAAAGGGAGTTCTTATGAAAAAGCTATTTTTAATAATTATTGCGGGACTTATATCTACTGGTTGTACGTTAAATCAAGAACTAGGTCTATTATCCATGACTACAGACTCTATGGAAGAGCGGGAAAAGGTTAGGTTTGTCGCTATCCACTATAGTGTGCTTTTGTCCTGTGATAAAAGCTATGAACATCTACCAAAATTAGCTAATAGGTTTAGAGAGTTAGAAGTGGTAGCCCCTCAAACAGCTTGGGGGTTAAAAGCCTTAGGTGGTGATTTGCCTCCAGCTAAAACTTACATGTTAATTGGTTGCGATAAAGCAAAAACAAATGTAGAACATTGGGTCAAAACTAAAGAATATTATTATCACGGTCAGGGACAATGGGTGGTGTATAAAGACTAGCCTGTTCAAGCTAAAGGCTAAAGAAGTGCATTTAGCTTTAGGCTTTTACCACGTTTTATAGTGTTTACAAATGGAAGTTAAAATGACTCAAGCGAATGATTATGAAATGGTTTTAGTAGAAAGTTATATTGTCAATAACACATCAGGGAAGCATGGGAATATTCATATTCGTCCTGTAGAAGGGAATAAATATACTTCGGAACTTCAAGTGGCATGCTCTAAATCACTAAGTGATCCAAAGTGCTTTCCAGTTGGTACTAAATTTATGCTTCAAGCTAAATTAACTGATAGAGCTAGTGGTGGTAAGTATCTTTACAGTCATCCTCGCTGGAAATATGAGATTGTTAAGTAATGAAGTTTAAAAATGTCATATTTCTTATGTAGAAGGTTTTAATGATTTAGATGGTGGTAAAAATTTCTATGCTTGACCAAATAAAAGAATTCATAAATCCAAGCAAGAATCCTGATTTAAGTCAGGCGCATGAATTTCAGCGTAAACATCTGCCCACACTTTGGCTAATAGGTAAAACAGGAGCTGGTAAGTCCTCGTTTATTCAAGCCGTAACAGGGCATTCGTCTATAGAGGTTGGAAATGGATATGCGCCCTGCACAATGACTGCTGAAGTTTATGAATTCCCGCAAGATAAACCCGTTATGCGTTTCTTAGATACAAGAGGCCTAGGGGAAGCTGACTATAATCCAAATGATGATCTTGAAGAGATTAGTGAGTCAGGTAATTCTTTAGTTGTAGTAATGAAAGTTGATGAGTCTGAACAATCTTCAGTCCTCGAGGCCTTAAAGCAGATTAAGAAGAAAAATAAAATCAAACACCTACTTCTTGTTCATAGTGCAGTGCTACTTTCTGGACATAAAGAGCTAGAACGCCAAATTACCTTTAATGAAAAACAAGTAAAGGGTATCTGGGGTAAGGATTTTGATGCTGTAGCGGTAGATTTTGAAGCTGGTGACGGTTCCGTTTATAACTATGACGCCTTAATTGAAAAATTGACAAAAATACTCCCAGTTATCGGAATGATGATAGAAGACAAAGAGCGCTCAACAATTGAAGAAGAGAACTTTGATAAAGTTGAAAATGAAGTGCTTTGGTATGCTGGTAGTGCTTCAGCAAGTGATCTTATTCCCGCGGTTGGATTAGTTTCTGTTCCTGCAATTCAGGCCAAAATGTTGCACAGTTTAGCTAATCAATATGGTGTTGAGTGGAGTACCAGAACTTTCAGCGAATTAATTGGTACGCTTGGTAGCAGTTTTGCATTGCAGTACGGAGTGAAATTAGGTGCTAGGCAGTTAGTTAAGTTTGTTCCTGGATACGGGCAAACAGTTGGTGCTGTGACTGCCGCTGGAGTTAGTTTTGGTACAACTTATGGCTTAGGCAGAGCTGCATGTTTTTACTTTTACCATAAGAGTAAAGGTGAAACTGTTTCAAAGGAAGGCATGCAAAGTTTGTATAAAGACTCTTTTTACAAAGGTAAGGCAGCATCGGGATATGAATAAAATTATGAGGTTATATCGCTTACTTTCTGATTTATCAGGCGGTCGTTGGGGAATCGTCTTAATTTCAACCATATTACCAATATTAATTATGATGGGTTTTGGTCTCGCATTAGCGATTAAGCATGGTTATATAGTGGAGCTATCTTTTTCAATTGCGATCAGCACATTGGTAGTTACTATTCCACTATACACATTAAGTTTTCTAACGAAAAAACCTCAAGTAATAGCTGTAGATGTTGAGTTAGAAGATGGACTGGTAAAGGCTTCAAGTGACTGGTCAGCAATGGAGACTGATATCTGGGGGCACTCAAAAGCTCATGTGCGCAAGTTACTACAGGAAAACAGTGAGTGGACCAGCCTTGATAAGGCTGGGGTGGAAGTCCTTGAACATATTGCTGATAAGTATGGCAAAAAGAGTCTGGACTTTTCAATTCCGGAAGGTTTGAAGTTATTTGAAGAAGTTAGCCGTCGTTACAATATTGTGGTGAAGGAAAATATACCAGGTATCGACTACTTGAAGCTCTCTTATATTAAAGGCGGCTATGAGGCTTATGATAAATATGGTGAACTAGGTCAAAAGATCGTTAAAGGTGCTCTCTGGGCGAATCATGCTAAAAATTTATATTTCAACCCTTTGATAGCTGTCTCAGATTTGAGTAAACAACACGTCACGTCCTCAATGACTAAGGGCATGTTAGATGATATGCAGTTAAAAGCCAAAGAAGCTTTATTAGATGAGATCGCTGCTGTAGCAATAGATTTATATAGTGGCCGCTTTAGTTTAGAAAAAGAGGATATACAAGCTTCTAATGCATCGATATCAGATGAACAACGTAGTGCAATACCTCTTGAGCCAATTCGAATTGTAGCAGTCGGTCAAACAAATGCAGGCAAGTCATCAATTATAAATGTTTTGAATAAGGAACTTGTCGCAGAAGTAGATATTTTGCCATCGACAGATACATCTACAGTCTACAGTGCGAGAGTTAATGATACAGAAGTTAGGGTGGTTGATGTAAAAGGCTTAGATGGAAATAAGCAAACTGAAAGTCAGATGCTTGAAGAGATGGTACAAGCGGACTTAATTCTATGGGCATTAAAGGCGAATCAATCTTCTCGCGACTTAGATAAGCAGTTGAAAGATAAGTTTGAGCTTTTCTATGCTGACTGCAAGAATATTTCACGTAAAAAGCCGACTGTAATATCGATTGTTAATCAAGTTGATAAATTGAAACCAGTTTCTGATTGGCATCCACCATATAATTTAGACAATCCTGAATCAGCAAAGGCTAGAGTTATCGCTCAAGCAGTTTCTTATAATCAGCAGCTTTTCAATTTCGACATTATTTTACCCCTCTCTATTTCAACCGATAAACAGCATTATGGTGTTGAATTACTTAAGCGAACCCTGACTCAACAAATAGGGGAAGCTAATAATGTTCAACGAAATAGACAGCGTGTCGAAGCAATAGATAGAGGTGTGTCGCTAAAAAAACAATTAGGGCGAGCAATCAATGCGAGTAAGAAAGTAGCACCAAATGCTCTAAAGCTTGCAACACCTAAATTGAAAGAGTTGGCAATTAAGAGAGTGTTTAAAAATATACGATGACATAGAGTTATCTAAATTTGAGATTGAAGTATAAATGACAAATATAGAGTTTTTAGATGCAGTAATGCATGGCGATGCAGCGATTGTAGCAAGCGCTATTGAAACCACGCCTGAATTGGTTAATTGCACTTGTGATGAGGGCAACCATAGCGCTTTTGAAATCGCATTAAATGCAGGGTTCTCGAAAGTGGCAAGCACGTTGATGAATACTGTAGGTTTTGACATAAATCACTCAGGTCATAACCCTCTTCGACTCACGATAGATCTTGGTTTCATTGAGCTTGCTAAAAGTTTATTAGAGAAAGGTGCCAACCCGAATTACCGACCAACTCAAATGAGTAGTGCATTATTGTTATGTCTTGAAAATGAATATTTTGATGTCGCAGAACTAATGGTTGAGAAAGGCGCTGAAGTTGATATTCGTAATGAACAAGGTTGGACGCCACTCATTTGGGCTGCGATTAAAGGACGTAAACCTGCCGTTGAGTTTTTGTTAGCTCATAGGGCCAATTTAAATGTTTGCAACAATGATGGCTGGAATGCAATTACAGGGGCTTATTTTAAAAAACGCACCGATATAGTCAGCATTTTAAAAGACAAAGGGGCGGTGTTCAGTGCTAAGTATTCAGAAGTTGCACTGTTATCGGCTTATCAAAATGGCTATTTAGATATAGTTAATAGTCTGCTCGATAGCGGCGTAAGCCCAAGTGTGAGCGATGATGAAGGTAATTCGTTACTGGTTTTAGCAACTCAGAATGGTGATTTAGAGTTAGTTAAAAAACTACTTGCTAATGGTGCAGATGTTAATGCGACTTCGGAACATGATAATCCAGTATTATGTATAGCGTTAAAACAAAGACATGAACTTATTGCTATGGAACTGATAAGGGCTGGTTCGTACATAAATCAAACTGACATTAACGGCAGTACGCCGCTTATGATTGCTTCTTATGTAGGTTATATGGAAGTTTGTCAGGTCCTTATTGAAAGGAATGCAGCATTGAATTCACTTAGCAAAGAAAGCTATACCCCTATTATGTTTGCTGCAGAGCAAGGGTATTTGGAAGTAGTTGAACTATTAGTTGAAGCTGGGGCAAATATTAACCTTAAAAATAACTTAGGACGAAGAGCTAAGAAGCTTGCAGACCTCAGAGAGCACTACTTAATTAGAAATTATCTAAATGAGCACGGTGGTCGTGACTAGTCATGAATAGCTCTGTTGTTTTTGATGCGGTTCGTCGTGGATATAGTGAGTTTGAGGGGGCCTCAAACTCGGAGATTATCGCGTATTTTGACACTGTTGAACCCGATGTCATCTCGGGCCACATCAACAATATTAAAGGTATAGTCTTCGAACAAGAAGTTGTTGCAGCCTTAAATGAACAAAGCTTAGATGCGATGATGTTTGAGGCTACCAACCATGCCGTAACAGATATTGCCATTATGAGTGATGGTGACATTGCTGCAGAAATGCAGCTTAAAGCAACAGATAGCGTTAGTTATATAAATCAAACATTGGCTGAGCACCCTGATATCTCGATTATCGTCACATCGGAAGTCGCGAATAGCATCGATAGCACTATGGTGATTGATTCAGGCATTCGAAATGCTGATTTAAATCAATCTGTAACGGAAACAATTGCTCAAACGCAGTTAGCAGATCTCACAGTCCAAACTGCTGCGAATGAAGCGACTTTAGATGGTGCAGATATTACAGCTAGCATTGGTAGCGACGTTGCTGGCAACGTCGCAAGTGAAGGGCTGGCAGAGGCTGTTGCAGATTTTGCGTTGCCGATTAGCCCTATTGGCATTGTAGGGGCTCTATTTGGCCTCCCTTTCTTATAAGAATATAAAAATGGCGCAAATTTATCCGTCGCTAGAAAATATTGAACGTTTAAAAGTTAAGCCAACGGAAGGTGAATATCATTTGATTAACTATCTAAATAGACATTTAGATGACAGTTATGAGGTGTTTTTTAATCCATTTCTCGATGGTGATAGGCCTGATTTTATCGTTCTAAAGGAGCATGCTGGCACGTTTATTATTGAGGTGAAGGATTATGATTTAGCCCATTATCATGTTGATGAATATAATAAGTGGTACGTAGATAAAGGGCGTGGGATATCTCTTATTGCCTCACCTCAATCGCAAGCGTTTCGCTATAAAAAGAACTTGTATAACCTACATTTGCCTGTTCTAGGCCTATCTAATCTTGTAAATAGTAACTTCTATAAATTTGTGACGCCTTTAGTTTATTTACACCGTGCAGATAAATTTAAAATAGATAAGTTTTATAGGGAAGCAGAAGATACTTTGAGGAAGCAAGTGTCTAAATTGAACTACGATTTGAAATGCAAGGTTGTTAGTTATGATGATTACAATCGAAAAGCTGATTCCATAAAGAGGCGTTCAGATAAGTTACGACGAGACAAATTAATGGTTGTGGGGAACGATAAGTTAGATGTATTGATAAAGAAGGTTAAGAATAACTCCCCTCATACTTTGTTTGATGAACGTGTCTATCAAGACTTTAAAAGAAGATTGTTGCCCTGTGAGCATGTTTTGAAGCAAGGTAAATATATTGGGCTGGATAAGAAACAAACAGCGTTAACTCTTAGTCAGGAAGGTTGCAGCAAAGTCAAAGGAGTTGCTGGCTGTGGTAAAACGACCATTATCGCAAGTCGTGCCGCAAACGCCTTTAAAAGGCATCATGAGAATGTGCTAATTATCACATTCAACATCACATTAAAGAACTTGATTAAAGATAAGATCAGTGATGTGTTAGGTTACAGGGATGAATACAATTTTGCTGTTACCAATTACCACCAGTTTTATAACTCACAGGTAAATGTAATTGGCCAAGACCTTTGTAATTTAATTTTTATCCATGGATTAGAAGGGTTATATAAGCATGATTGTTTTCAAGGGGAGCAAGTTGCTAAATATAACACTATTTTAATTGATGAGGTCCAAGACTTCGAGAGTGAGTGGGTAAAAATCATCCGTGATAATTTTCTAGAATATAGTGGTGAAATGGTGCTTTTTGGTGATGAATCTCAAAATATTTATGAAAGAGACAATCAAAGAGCAGCTGTTATTGCACAGGGGTTCGGCCGCTGGATAAAGTTAAAGCGTTCATATAGAACAGAACAGGATTCTCCTCTTAATCAGGTGTTTAAAGATTTTCAGGAACAATACCTAGTTGAAAAGTATTCCGACACTGATGTACTTGAATTTACACCTGTGCAGATGGGAATGAGCTTTAATATCATGGACTATGAAGCAGTTGGTAAAGATTGGATTGACACTTCATTTTATATTATAAAAAGGCACATTCAAGCCAATCAGTTAAACCCAAATGATGTCGTCATCTTGTCTTCAAATATTTTCTTAGTCAGATGGCTAAATGAACGGTTTATTCAAGAAGAAAAAACTCATTGTATGTTTGAAACATATGAAGAGTTAACTTCCATGCTGCCGTTTGAACACCGTCTACTTCCAATAGCTTTGAAGTGCGGTGACTCTATAGTACGTTTGAATGCTCTAAAAAAACTAACGGAAAAAGAACTGTCTAAATTAATTAGAGATATTGAATTAAAAGAAACTATTGATAGCGCTCGTAGGGCCAAGAAAAACCACTTTTATGCTAATAGTGGTTTAATTAAGCTATCAACAGTACATAGCTATAAAGGCCTTGAGTCGAAAACAGTATTTTATCTTATGGATGACGATGATATACCTGAAATAGTGTATACATCTATCACTCGTTCTACTGAAAACTTAGTTATTTTAGATAAAAGCGACAAAAATCAGTTTTCAGATTTTTTTAGGAATGCAGCAAAAGCAATGAGTACCTCAGGCGAATTATTATTACAGTGAATGAAGACCAATTAGACCAATAGTCTCTAGCGAGGCTTCCTTGCTAGAGACCTTTTAAAATTACTATGTCATTGCCCAGAAGCTTTAGTGCGTGAGCGTAACCGCCAGATAGTGTTAAAGCTAAGACTCTTCAGCTAGGTAGATACTCCAGACATTGACCTATGTGCAGTGCTGTTACTCATAAATATTTTAGAGCGGTGCGGGTGTTTAAGAATAAATTGACACATTACTTGAGATGGCTTGTAAAACGGCATGTGTCCTTCTTTGGACATGATCTTCAGTTTCCCCCGGTTGACCAGAAAACCAATGAGTTTCTTTCGTGGCTTAAACATCTAACTGAGTTGAGAGAAGCTTGGTATAGCTCTCTCTCGAAGCAGTTTTGCATACCTGCGCTAGTCACTTAAGCTATATCAATAACCAAGGTATTATTTACCAGCTGTGATAGTTTTCGAGTAGCCTCTTTAGAATGTCTTTCTGCATATCATCGAGTTGCATGCACATGTCGCCAAACTGAGGGTAGCGGAAACCGCTAGCAAGCTCATACCGCTCATACTTGTTAGAAAGGTCTATTTTTGTGAATTCAAGGGATTCACCTATAGCTGCAAGGCTTTGTGACATCATTAGCTCCGTTGTGTCTCGCGTGTTGTAGCAGCTTGCTAAGGAGTAGCTCAAAAGCTTGTCTGCATTGCCTTTGCTGCCAAATATGAGCTTTCTAATATCAATGTCGATTTCATAAATGTCTTGAACTTGGTTAAGGTTTTTTCGGTGTGGGTGTGGGGCGAGGGTGTAGCCACGATCTAAATAAATCAGGCAGTCTTTGACGGCATTTAAAAACTTAACTTGTTTAGGGGAGTCTTCTCTAACAGGTAAAAGTCGGTCTATTAGCAGGCTTGTCAGGTTTTCTTCAGTATTCTTTATATCTGGGATCGCGACTCTTGTATATTTAGTTGTTCCTGCTTCAACCCACCAAAAACCAGTGTAGCTATTGTCATTAGAGTAAAGGCCAAACTCTGTATGCTCAATCCCAAACGTTGACTTTACAAGCTGAGGCAGTGCTTCGTTGAAGCTTTGCACGTTATGAATACCGTTACCCCAACAAATGCATTTCATGGCCTCTGCGTGGCTTAGGGATTGTTCCTTTTCAAGTTCTTTTGCATTGTCCTTTGCTTGCTCAATCGTTAAGCCCGTTGGAAAAATGAGTACATTCTCAACTAAAGAAAACTTAGTTAAGTGGTGCGTATCTTCAAGTCGACCCTCAGCATAAGGGGGCGTTATTGCAGTGTTAATCTTGTTGTTCATATTAGGTTCCTGACACTTGCAATCGTCACTTGTAGTCGTCACTTACAAATCGATTTGGGCAAGCGTAAAAGTCACTGCCGCATATATAGTGATGACGGCAGAATAGTTAATAAGTAAAAGTGTTTGTTGTTTAGGCTCAATAGAGCCTCGGTCACTGACCGTCGTTATGTACGATTTGCCTTATCTACACCGATGCAAAATGCTATTGATGCTTGTCTAATAACCTAATTTTTTGTCTGTGTTGCTTAACCTAGAGAAAGCCTAGAGTGCCTAAGAAAGCGAGCCTAATGGCTCGCTAGTTGTTGCTATAAACTGTCCTCTAACTTTTGTGTCCAATGTTGTTCAGCGATGTCGAAGTAAATTTCTGGTGGCAATCCAAAAATAGCTTCGAATTCGTCATCAAATAAGCCGCAGAAGCTTTGAATTTCCTCTTTGAGCAGCAGTAACACCATGTACATATCCAAATCTTCCAGATACTGACTATCAAGCTCTGGATGCTCTTCTTGTATCGATTTACTGATACTCATGCCTAAAATCCCCCTGCAGAATCTCTATGTTGATAGATGTAACGACTAAAACTTAATTCGATATCATCGTCTTGTGTTACTTGGTGGCCAGCCAGTAACAAAACGGTGCTATGGTCGCGCCAGGGCGACTTGGATTGCCTTTGATACTCTCTGATAAAAGGTGACTTTTTATCGCTAATAGTGGCTCCTAATTGACTAATGATTTGTCCTCATCAGTAGTTAGGATTGCCACATGCGAATTATTGAAGTGTTGGCGAAAAAAAGTTATTACCCGTTCTTGCTCCATTGGTGGTATTTGCTTTCTGGTTAAGCTCTTCCTGAGTGAGAACTCTAAGAAATTCACCTCAGTTTCCAATGTATATTGGTCTCGGTCAGCGTACCGCAACTCTTCTGTAAGGCTGTTCGATACCTCATTAAGTAAGCTTACTAGTGCGTTTAGCTGACTCACAAAACTCGCTTGCATCTATGTTCTCCTGTTGTCTTTATTGTTCAACAACTAGGTAAGAAGTAGAAATGCGAGTTTTGGTGAGTTGGCGGTAAAATAATGAAAATATTTTCACTGCATATTAGAGCTCATTACATGTGGTCGATATAAGTGCTCACGAAGTGGATGAGGATGTGACTTTCTAATGGGTCATCAATCTCAGCCCAAATTCCTTTTTGAACGTCGAAGTAGAGTTTTTGGTACTCTTCATAAAAATCCAATTCGTCCGAATCTTCTTCAGTTTGTAGTTGCTCGATGAGGTTAGAAAGAACAGTCAGAGCATTATTTAACTTCTTTTTCTTCTGCGTCAGAATTTGGCAGCTTTCGTCCAAATTAATGTCTTCGTTATCTAACTCTTCTGTTGTCGGCTTTAGCTTGTTCATTGTTTACTCCATTTGACTAAGTAAATGAGAGTCGATTGACTCACTTGTTTGTAACAATGAATAGGTAGTTTCGAGGATGGCAAACTATGTACTTTTGAGTGGGAAATTCCCCAAGGATTCCCCAACGCAGTTTTTAATCGTCTGAATTTATTCGTCTTTACCTTAGCGTTATTGGGTCTATTTTTTGTGCTGATTGAGTGCTATGCTATTGATATCAATGGGTTTAATGGTTTGTGTTTGTATGTATGGGCAACATTTGTCGCTCTCCTTCGGCTGAGGCGATGTTTAGATTAAAAGCACGAGCAGCCCAGTTAGACATTGAGATAGATTCGGCTGGGACGATTGCTTATCACCAAGGGCATTCACCGGATAAGCGCTCTATCGCTGCCGGTGTTAAGCGAGGGTTGAGCTTTGATGGCATGAGAGCTAGGCAGGTTGAGCAAACTGACTTTGTCGATTTTGATTTGATATTAGCGGCAGATGAGCAAAACTTGCAGGACTTAAAGCGTATATGCCCTAAGCTATATCAGTCTAAGCTGGTGCTTATTTTAGACTTCTGCGATTTCGCATCTAATGCAGCAATTTATACTGAGGTGCCAGACCCATATTATGGGGAGGGTGATGGTTTTGAGTTGGTGCTAGATCTGCTCGATAATAGCTGCGAGCAACTGGTAAAACGTATTCAAATTAAATAGCAGCACTTAGCAGGTGTAGACTAGTTTCTACTAGATGTGCGGACTTTAGTTTTAGATTAAATTGATAGCTTAGATTTCTTTCATATAAATTCGCGTGACAAAAGCGTAGGATCCAGTGTTGTGAACTCGACCTTCTTAACTAGATGGATATCTATGTCTACGACCATGGAACAAGCTGATACTCGTGCATTATTAATCTCAATTCGCACTCCTAATACAAAAATAGAGGATATTGATAGATCGTTAGAGGAGTTGGGACGTTTAGTCAGCACGCTTGGTTTTACTGTTTTTGCAACGCAAACTCAGAAGCAGAGTTCGACTCAGCGTTTATCGGTGCTAGGCGCGGGCAAGCTCGAAGAGTTGGCCAGAATGACAAAGGAACTTGATGATGTTGAACAAAGAGACTCTTTAGCGAACATTGATGAGCAAGAATTGAACGAATTTTTAATCGAATCTAAGACTCAGCTACATGCCAATGTTGTTGTGTTTGATTGTGAACTCAGTCCAATGCAGTTGCGTAATGTTGAGAATGTATTAGGCGTTGAAGTATTTGATCGAACTGGCATTATTATTGAAATTTTTAGCCGTCATGCCAATACACGAACGGCGCGGTTACAGGTTGAGCTAGCACGATTAAATTATTTAACCCCAAGGCTACGCAGTGATCATGGAGGAGACCGTGAACGTCAAAGTGGTCGAGGTGTTGGGGAGAGTTTGTTTGCTACCGAGCGTCGTAAAATTCGCGATAAGCAAGCCGAACTAAGGCGTGAACTTAAAAAAGTTCAAGAAGTGATGCAAGAGCAACGAAGCAGTCGTATCGAAACGCCTTGTGTCGCTTTAGTTGGGTATACCAATGCTGGAAAATCATCCTTGATGCGTGCTTTGACAGGCTCTGATGTATTGGTAGAAGACAAGTTATTTGCTACTTTAGATACCACTGTACGTGCCCTATCACCAGATACTCAACCTCGAATACTCATTTCAGATACGGTTGGGTTTATAAATAAATTACCACACGATTTAATCGCTTCATTCCACTCCACATTAGAGGAAGCGAAAGGCGCGACATTACTTTTGTATGTTGTCGATGCGAGTGATAAAGATTTTAGAACACAGTTAAAGGTCGTTGATGCTGCATTGCCGCAGTCACACCTTAATAGTAACAATCGCCTGTTACTGCTTAATAAAGTAGATTGTTTAACGCCAATAGAGCGACAAGCATTAAGCTGCGAGTTTCCTAATGCGTTGCAGATCTCCACACGTAATGATGATGACATAAGTTTAGTGCATCAAGCCATTCAAGATGTTATTGCAGAGCAGATGTGTACTGCCTGTTTTAATATCCCTTATACCGCTAGCGGTATTATGGGAGAGATCCACGGTAAGATGCAGGTGATAGAAGAGGAGTACCATGAAAATGGTATGAGGATAACGCTGAAAGCCAGCGCTGCCTCGCTAGAGCGGTTAAATAAAATGCTACAACAACAGTAGTAGAGACATTAGACAATAAAAAAGCACTCGTTGAGTGCTTTTTTATTTAATGGAATGAGTATTAGCTTAAGCGCTTACCTGAGCGCTTTAAACGCTCTTGTTCACGTTTTGCTTCTTCTTTCGCTTCTTTCTCTGCTAATAGTTTAGCCACTTCAGCTTTCTCGATTTCGGCCATTGCAGGTGTTTCAAGTGATAACTGGCCGATTCTGCCTGCTCGGAAATCATGTAGCAGCACCTCTGAAGCTTTGTGAAGATCGATTCTTCCACCTGGGCGCAGTGCGCCGCGATTACGGCCAATTGCTTCTAATAGCTCAATGTCGGTATCTGGCATCTGCTTGATCTTATAACGCTCGGCAATCGCTTCTGGATAAGCTTGAAGGAAGTATTCTGCAGCAAACATGGCTACGTCTTCATACTCCATCGCGGTGTCTTTAATCGCACCTGTTACTGCGAGACGATAGCTGCTTTTTTCGTTATCGACTTTAGGCCACAAAATGCCAGGGGTGTCAGATAGCACGATACCGTTTCGAAGATTGATGCGTTGCTGAGTTTTGGTAACGGCTGGCTCGTTACCGGTTTTAGCGATCATTCTTCCTGCTAATGTATTGATAATGGTAGATTTACCTACGTTAGGGATCCCCATGATCATGGTACGAATATCTTTTTCGATTTTGTCACGGTTAGGGACAAATTTACGGCATAAGTCTGGAATTTTCTTAACTTGTGATGCTTGCAATGTCGTAATGGCCATTGCTTTTACACCTTGCTCTCGCTCTAGGTATTCAATCCACTGCTGGGTGGTCTCAGGATCGGCTAAGTCAGATTTATTGAGTAATTTAATACAGGGTTTATCACCACGCAGTGTTTGCACCATTGGGTTTTCACTACTATAAGGGATCCTTGCATCAAGCACTTCTATCACCAAATCGACTTGAGGCATAACCTCTTCGATCTCTTTTCGTGCCTTGTGCATGTGTCCTGGATACCACTGAATTGCCATGTGTGCGCTCTACTATCAAATTACATAATTGCGGGGATTTTACCTCGTTACGCTTAAGTTTAACAAACAAAAAGCGCCTTTAGGCGCTTATTGGGCTCTTATTGCGTGCGAATGGGACTAAATTACCCCTAATTCACGTAGACGCTCCATCAGATAACTATCAGCGGTGTACTTCTCAGACAATTTAACTTGTGGATTTGGATGTAAGAATAGTGGCAATGAGATCCGCGACTTTGTTATATCCATCCCTTGAGGATTGATGACTCTGTGGCTTGTCGATGGAAAATAGCCTCCCGATGCTTCTTGAAGCATATCGCCAATGTTAATGATTAAATTACCAAAATCGCTCGGTACATCAATCCACTCACCATCTTTTAGCTGTACTTGCAGTCCAGGTTCATTGGCGGCAGGAAGTACGGTAATTAAGTTGATATCTTCATGAGCTGCGGCTCGAATAGCACCGGGCTCTTCGTTACCCGACATTGGAGGGTAGTGCAGTACACGTAATAGTGTTTTCTGACTATTCTCTATCATCTTTGGTAGTGCAATCGAAAACTGCTGTTTCACCTCTGCTGGCGAATGTTGCTCTACCCACTCTAATAGCTCTGATGCTAGCGCATTAGCATTAGTATAATATTTGAGAATATTGTCCTTTAGAGAGTCTGGAATGCGCCCCCAAGGGTAGATATGAAAATACTCTTTAATATCTTTTACGCTGTGACCTTTGGCTGTTTCAGATATTTCGGCTGGGAAAAAACCGTCTTGTGTTTGAGGATTAAAGAGAAATGCTCGCTTTTCTGCAGTGTTAAAAAATGCGTGCCATTCTTGATAGATGCTCTCAACCAGATCTTTATCGATAGGGTGGTTAGTTAACACACCAAAACCGGTTTCTTTTAGTGAGGATACAAATCTCTCTGCTGCATCGCTTGCTTGGTAATCTATTGTTTTTAATCTCATTTTGATTCTTCTTATTATTAAACCCAAGGCAAGTGTAACGAGGACAAATTCGCGATGCAAACCAATGTGACGTAGATCACGCTGATGATTGTTTAGCTATTAAAATAATGCAGGCTAGACTCTCGATAAACCTAAAAAGGGTTAGCTAGTTAGTAATCAACAAGGGCTGAGGAAATTTATTTTTTAAAAGTGGCGATTTTTTACGTTACTTTTGGTTATCGCCCTTAATTTATGCCACTTAAATTAGGGGCTAAAATTATCGTGCTTGACGATAGTCAGGATCACTATCCGTGAGGAGGTGATAATTTATTATGATAAGTTTGCTAACCAACTTGAAAGCTTTTGCTAATCTGTAGGGTCTATTGACTGTTGACCCAGAACATAAGAGGCCAATGAGGGATATTGGCAATGAGGCTAGATAGAGATGTATATATGCGTAAATTAACAGAACTTGAAAAGCATGTAATAGAGCAAAAGGGGACCGAGCGACCATTTAGCGGTGAGTATTACCAACATGATGCACCGGGAGTATATTGCTGTAAAAAGTGCGATGCGCCCTTATATCGCTCGGAAAGTAAGTTTAACGCCCATTGTGGCTGGCCAGCCTTTGATGATGAGATTGAAGGGGCGGTAAAGCGCAATATTGATGCAGACGGAATGCGAGTCGAAATTGTTTGCGCCCAGTGTGATGCTCATTTAGGTCATGTGTTTGAAGGGGAGATGTTGACGGCTAAAAATATCAGACACTGCGTCAATTCGGTCTCAATGGCTTTTAAATCAGCAGATGAACTTATAGATAAGTCCTCTGGTACAGAGTTAGCCACTTTTGGCGGAGGCTGCTTTTGGTGCATAGAGGCTGTATTTTCAGCGATTAAGGGCGTAAGTAAAGTGACTTCTGGTTATGCGGGAGGCACTGCTGATGATGCGAATTACAAAGCCGTGTGCAGCGGACAAACCGGTCATGCTGAGGTGGTACAGATTGAATTTGATCCTAAAGAGGTCAGTTTTGAGCGCTTGCTTGAGGTATTTTGGCAAAGCCACGATCCTACAAGCTTAAATCGACAAGGTAACGATGTTGGTCCCCAATACCGTTCGGTGATCTTTATTCATGACGAGTCTCAAGCTCAAGTCGCAAATAATATGATTGAGGACTTAACTAGAGTTGCAGCATGGCCTAATCCAATCGTGACTCAAGTTGTAGCTTACAACGGGTTTTTCGCTGCTGAAAATTACCATAACGATTATTTTGAATTAAATGGTGAGCAGCCATATTGTCAGATGGTCATAAAACCTAAGGTAGATAAAGTAAAAGCCTTGTTCGCGGATAGATTGAAGAAATAAAAAGTTGAGCTAATAAAAAAGACGGGCAATGCCCGTCTTTTTCGTTTTTATCGCTTATGCTATTTGCGATTAGTCTGAATCGATTTACGAGTCGAGCTTATCGTCAGCCACTTTATAGTGGGGATCTTCAATCAAGTTTACCTCAACTAAATCACCGGCCTTATCAAGCAGCTTCTTACAGTCACGGCTTAAATGGCGTAAGTGCAAACGTTTACCAGCCCCGACATATCGCTCGGCTAGAGTATCGATAGCATCGAGGGCTGAGTGATCACACACTCGTGAGTTTTGGAAATCGACGATAACATCCTGTGGATCGGTTTTAGCGTGGAATAGCTCTAGGAATTCCGCAACTGAACCAAAGAATAGCGGGCCGTTAAGCTTATATACTTTCCAACCATTTTGATCTTCGCTTACCTCAACGTTGATATGCTTGGCATGTTCCCATGCAAATACCAACGCAGAAACGATAACGCCTACGAATACCGCGAACGCTAAATCGGTAAATACGGTAACAATCGTCACTAGAATAATAACGAAGGCGTCGTGTTTTGGTACTTTGCGCATAACTTTAAAGCTAGCCCACTCAAATGTACCTAAGACCACCATAAACATCACACCGACCAAGGCGGCTAGCGGGATCATTTCGATAAGTGCTGAACCAAACAAAATGAAAGCAAGTAGCGCAACAGCAGCGGTAATACCCGATAAACGTCCACGACCGCCAGAATTAATATTAATCATCGACTGACCAATCATGGCGCAGCCACCCATGGCGCCAAAGAAACCACTAGTGATATTACCAACACCTTGACCAATACACTCTTTGTTGCCGCGGCCACGTGTGCCGGTCATCTCATCAATAACGGTCAGCGTTAGTAATGATTCAATTAGACCTACAGCAGCAAGAATAAGTGAGTAAGGCAAAATGATATATAAGGTCTCTAACGTAAACTCGACAGCAGGAATTGAGAAGGTCGGTAGACTACCTGCAATCGTCGCGTTGTCGTTGCCACTCATGGCTTTAAGAAAGTCGAGAACGGTACGAGTATCTAAGTTCAAGAAGGTAACCAGTAACGTTACCGTCAAAATTGCGGCTAGTGAAGAGGGGATCGCTGTCGTAAGTTTTGGTAAGAACTGAATGATCGCCATGGTTAGCGCGACTAAGCCTAACATGAGTAATAGCTGGTTTTGAGGTAACCAAGTCATCACACCATTTGCATCAGGTGTTTGGAATTGACCCAACTGAGCAAGGAAGATGACAATCGCTAAGCCGTTCACAAATCCTATCATTACAGGGTAGGGAACGATGCGAATAAATTTACCGAGTTTGAAGACACCGGCTGAAACTTGGATAAGACCAGCAAGCACGACGGCGGCAAACAGGTATTGAACTCCATGCTCTGCAACGAGCGCAACCATTACAACGGCCATTGCTCCGGTAGCACCGGAGATCATACCTGGACGGCCACCAATAAGCGCCGTAATAAGACCCATAATGAAAGCTGCATATAAGCCAACCATAGGCTCAACACCTGCAACGAATGCGAATGCAACCGCCTCAGGAACTAATGCAAGGGCAACGGTTAGCCCTGAAAGTAAGTCAGCTCTGTGACTAGCAGTTTTGTGACGAATAAGATCGAACATTCAGCCTCTGTTAAAAGTTTGTTGTAGTAGTAATGAATATTGGCCGCGAATACTAACAAATTTTGGCCTATTTTAAAATAAAAAAGCCATGCTATAAAGCATGGCTTTTAGGTAAACCGATTAACTCAGTTTATGTGCGAACAGTTTCTGAATTAGCACTGTTTGCCGTTCTTGGCTTCGTTGCTTCGGCAGATTCAGTTGCTTCATATTGACGTCCCGTAGGGGTAGCAATATTTTCTCTGCTTTCAACAGTGGGCTTCGTTGTTTCTGACATTACCATAGAACCAAAGCGGCTAGTTGCTTTGGCGACAGGCTTAACGTCAACAGCCGTTTCTACAACAGCTGCTTTTTCAGCAACAGGGATTTCTACCACTGGTTGCTGGCTAGGCATAATTGCTGCTGGCTTAGCCATAGGAGCAGATGCGCCCAGTTTCGCTTCAACTTTAACTTCAGCCGGAGTCTCAACAACAGGTGCTTCAACTTTAACTTCAGCTGGAGTTTCAACTACTGGTGCTTCAACTTTAACTTCAGCCGGAGTTTCAACTACTGGAGCTTCAACCTTAACTTCAGCCGGAGTTTCAACTACTGGAGCTTCAACCTTAACTTCAGCCGGAGTCTCAACAACAGGTGCTTCAACTTTAACTTCAGCCGGAGTTTCGACTACTGGAGCTTCAACTTTAACTTCAGCCGGAGTCTCAACTGGTACAGAAGCCACTGGCGCTTCAACCTTAACTTCAGCCGGAGTCTCAACTGATACTGAAGCCACTGGCGCTTCAACTTTAACTTCAGCTGGAGCTTGAACAACAGGCGCTTCAGCCTTTGGTTCAACCTGTATTGGCTCTATCGCTGTCGCTTCAACGACAACAACAGGGGGCTGAGTCGCTTCAAAACTGTTTTCAACATCGTTAGGAACGAAAGCTGCGACAGATGAACCATCTTCATTCTGCTGAGCATCTTCATCACGACGTCGACGTTGTCCCGCTGCACGCAAGTGGCGTGGGCTACGACGACTTCTACGTTGACCTTCACGAGGCTCACGAGCATTGTCTTCAGTCGCAACGGCATCTTCAGTCGCTTCAATAGCGGTTTCTATTGCCGTTGTTTCTGTTTCAACTTTTGTTTCTACAGCTGTTTTAGGAGCTTCAGGTGCTTGTACAGCACTTTCTACACTGCCAGCTGTTTCGATCTGCTCTACCGCTTCAACATCAACAGTCTCTGCTTTTGCTTTAGGCTTGCGTGGCTGACGCTTAGGACGTGCTGGCTTGTCATCATTTGATGGCTTTGCTTGCACTGGCGCTTCAGTCGCTGCAACTTCAGCTTTTAGCTCTTCTTGCTGTTCATTGTTTACACGTACCTTACGACGCATGTTACGACGCTGACGACGTTCACGCGCAGCTTCTTGCTTAGGCTGCTCGGTAGTTGGCGCTTCACTCTTAGTGTCTTTACGCACTTTTTCGTTACGTGGCTGACGTTTATTAGTGTCTTCAGTCGGTAAGCGGGTGTCGCTGCTGTCACTACGACTGCTTTTAGCCCGTTTGTCTTTAGACTGTTCACTGTCATTGCGGCTATCGTTACGGCTATCGCTGCGATTGTCATTACGGTTGCGGCGAGGATCATTTCGACGATTGTTATTACGGCGATTATTGTTCCGGCCCTGATTACGGCTATCTTTATCTTGCTTCTTAGGCTCAGTTTTTGGTTCTTCTTTAGAACCAAATAGTGAGCTAATTGCCGCTGCGATCTTCGCGAATAAACCTGGCTCTTCTATCTTTGGTGCAGCAGGTTTAGTTTCAACTACTGGCGCTTGCTTTGGCGTAGAGAAGCCTTTTAATGCTGGCTGAGGAGTGGCAGCTCTTTCAAGCTTACGTGGTTCGTATAGCTTAGCTTCTTCTTTTTCAAGTAGCTTGTAGCTAGATTCGCTGATCTCGTCATCTTTACGGTGACGTACAACACGGTAATCTGGCGTTGTCATATTTGGATCTGGGATGACATACACTTCTACGTTGTGGCGCTTTTCTGTGATACGAATGGCTTTACGCTTTTCATTCAATAAGAAAGCTGCAACATCGACAGGAACAACGGCTTCAATTTGTGATGTGTTCTCTTTAATCGCTTCTTCTTCCATTAGACGAAGAATTGATAGTGCTAGAGACTCAGTACCACGAATCGTACCTTGTCCATGGCAACGAGGACATAGGTGTGCGGCAGACTCTTCAAGAGAAGGACGTAGACGCTGACGCGACATTTCCATCAAACCAAAACGTGAAATTCGACCTAATTGTACACGTGCTCTGTCGTGATGAACGGCATCTTGCATACGCTTTTCAACTTCACGTTGATGACGTACTGGTGTCATATCGATGAAATCGATAACAACTAAGCCACCTAAGTCACGTAGACGTAATTGACGTGCAATCTCATCAGCAGCTTCTAGGTTAGTATTGAGTGCCGTCTCTTCGATATCGCTACCTTTCGTTGCGCGAGCAGAGTTAATATCGATAGAGGTTAGGGCTTCTGTAGGATCGATAACGATCGAACCACCAGATGGTAGACGCACTTCGCGTTGGAACGCAGACTCGATTTGAGTTTCAATCTGGTAATGCGTAAACAGTGGTACTTCAGCGTCGTAACGCTTAATACGCTCTACAAAGTCAGGACGAACAAGTGAAACGTGCTCTTTTGCCTGTTCATAAATGCGTGGGTGATCGATCAAGATCTCGCCAACGTCGCGGCGTAAATAGTCACGGATCGCGCGAACGATAACGTTACTTTCTTGATGGATTAGGAAAGGTGCTGGTGCACTTTCTGCAGCTTCTTTGATCGCTGCCCAGTGGTGCTGAAGCACTTTTAAGTCCCACTTTAGCTCAGCTGGATCTTTACCTACACCTGCGGTGCGTACGATAAGACCCATGCCTTGTGGTACTTCTAGCTCTGCAAGCGCCGCTTTAAGCTCTGTACGCTCATCACCTTCGATACGACGTGAAATACCGCCTGCACGAGGGTTATTTGGCATTAATACAAGGTAAGAACCCGCAAGACTGATAAAGGTTGTAAGTGCAGCGCCTTTGTTGCCACGCTCTTCTTTATCAATTTGAACGATAACTTCCTGACCTTCCTTAATCACTTCCTTAATACTAGGACGACCTTGGAAAGAATAACCTTTAGGGAAGTATTCACGAGCAATTTCTTTAAGTGGTAGGAAGCCGTGACGCTCAGCACCATAATCAACGAAAGCCGCTTCAAGAGACGGTTCAACTCGTGTGATAGTGCCTTTGTAAATATTGGCTTTCTTTTGTTCATGACCTGGGCTTTCGATATCCAAATCATACAGTTGTTGCCCATCAACGAGGGCAACGCGCAACTCTTCAGATTGAGTCGCATTGATTAACATCCGTTTCATGATGACGTAATTCTTCTTTATAAAGGTCATCAAACGATACTTATTTCACTGCATTACGGGCCTAGGATTATTAAAACAAAACCTCACGGTCAGTCTCTAGGCAAGGTGCGCATTGCTGTTAGACGCATTCTCTGCGTGTCGCATCCTATTTATGGCTTATTTTTTTATGTTTATAAAAAACAAGGAATTCGTTGTTAAATGTCAACCAACCCCATAAATTCTTAAAATACTTTCCAGTAATGCCAATTCGAAATGGTAGCGTCTGACGACGAGTTAAAATTATTCTTCGAAATTGGAGCGTTTTCAGTTGAGAAACCAGTTGTAAGTTGGGTTTTCGTTTTAATTTAGTCGTGAAGGCGCATGTACTGGCCTTTTTATTGATACAACGACCCGTAAATCAATGATTTACTATCAAACCGCAAACATTTTTAGTCTCATTCTGTAACGTAATGCTAGGCTGATTGGTGGACACTTTATCCACGGGTTATCACCGTTAGCGGGGGAAATATAGCAATAATAGATAAAATCAGCAAATGGAAAGGCACAATTCTTTTGAGTTGTTGTACAATGTGTCGCAACGAAATACATAACGGCGCAGCATGAATACTCCATCTCAAAAAGCACAAGTCCAAATGGTTACCATTGATGAAGACCACGTTGGACAACGTATCGATAATTTTCTTCTGACAAAACTCAAGGGCGTGCCTAAAAGCATGATCTATCGGATCGTGCGTAAGGGTGAAGTTAGAGTGAATAAAAAGCGCATTAAACCTGAGTATAAATTAGCCGATGGTGACATTGTACGTATTCCTCCTGTCAGAGTATCTGAAAGTGAAGGGCGCCCAGGGCCTTCGGCAAAGTTGACTAAGGTATCTCAGCTTGAAGAGCGGATCCTTTTTGAAGATAAATATCTTATTGTGCTAAATAAACCTTCTGGTATTGCTGTTCATGGTGGTAGTGGTGTTGAATTTGGTGTGATTGAAGCGATGCGCTCTTTGCGTACCCAGCAAAAATTCCTAGAGTTGGTTCACCGCTTAGATAAAGAAACGTCAGGTGTGTTACTGATCGCTAAGAAACGCAGTGCCTTAAGACATCTTCATGATCAACTTAGATACAAGAAGATGCAAAAAGACTATGTTGCGTTAGTGAGAGGCGAGTGGCAGAGCCACGACAAAGTCATTAAAGCGCCATTACTTAAGTTAACGCTTAAATCAGGTGAGCGAATTGTTCGTGTCAATAAAGAGGGTAAAGAGTCTGAAACCCGCTTTAAGATTTTGCAGCGTTATAGCGATTCCACGTTAGTGCAAGCAAGTCCTGTTACTGGACGAACTCACCAAATCCGTGTGCATTGCCAGTTTGCTGGTCATCCGATAGCGTGCGATGAAAAGTACAGTGAACAAAAGTTTGATGACTCTATGCGAGCACAAGGACTAAATCGACTGTTTTTGCATGCCGCTCAGCTTAAATTTACTCACCCAGAAACGGAAGAGGTAATGCAAGTTAAAGCGCCACTAGACACAATACTCGAATCAACCTTAAAGAAGTTAAAGAAAGTATGAAGCCTTACGAATTAGTCATCTTCGATTGGGATGGAACCTTAATGGATTCCATCAGTAAAATTGTTACTTGCATGCAGCAGATGGCGCAGTCGCTGTCTTTGGTTTGTCCCTCAGAGCTAGCAATCCGCGATGTGATAGGTTTATCGATGGAGGAGGCGCTTAAGAGCTTATATCCAACGCTGCCTTCAGTCGACTTCGAACCCATGATTAATTCGTATAAAGAACATTATTTAACGCTAAATACCACACCAAGTCCGTTGTTTGAAGGCAGTGAAACGCTATTGAATGAACTCTGTGCAAGGGATTATCGCCTTGCTGTGGCGACGGGAAAAGGTCGTAATGGATTAAACCGTGTACTAAGTGAAACGGGCCTGGGGCGACACTTTGAGTCAAGTCGATGCGCAGATGAGTCAAAGAGTAAGCCTAACCCTGATATGATCCACGAGCTGCTAGAAGAGCTTAAAGTCAAACCTCAGCGTGCAATTATGATTGGGGACTCGTTACACGATTTGAATATGGCGAATAATGCGGGAATTGATGCTGTAGGTGTAAGTTATGGTGCTCACAGTGAATCAAGGTTACTGTTAGCCAGTCCTAAAGCCATTATTCATAAGCCGTTAGAACTGCTTGTTCTATTAGCCTAAATTCTACAATTTACTACCCAGCGCTTAGCAATGTTAGGGAGAGCGGCCTTTGGTTTGGCTTCCCGAGACTGAACCACATGGATAAGACTCGTGGTTATCATCTATTGGAGTAAAGGGAATAAGGTGTAAGGTGATAGAGGCTAAGTGATAGTGACTCACCTGAACTCCCCTTGCTTGCTTCTGTTTAAACATCTCATTATCGGCATGACAGATTGAGGCGAATGTTACTCTTCTGTCATGGTTTTGGCCTACTTCTATTAGTTTATCAAATTGATGAAACAAGGCGCGCCAATTTGGCGCGGCCTGTTAGGTAATCATGATGGGCTAAATATTCCTGTTTCAAAAAGATGTCGCCAGTTATACCAATCAGTATAAGAAGTTGATCTACTCAGAGCGCTTTTTGGCAAACTAATTCAAGGCGAATAGTTGAAAGAATGGTTATTCCCTTGTGAAGCTTTTCAACGCAGAAGTAGGCAGCCAAAAACGCTCCAGAATGGCGAGTTTTAGTGGCTCTGATGCTGCGTTAACGAGCTTAACCGTAGAATAACTATGCTCTTCACTCGTTGCAAACCACATGGATGTGGTGAATGTCATTAATGCAGGAGCAATTAATGACCTTGCCTCATAACCGCTAAACTCTCGCTGAGCGACCAAATCTTTATACTGATTGGTATTATTTTATAAAATCCTCACCAACAGCCTGTTTATTTCCGATATTAAATGTAGGGATGGTCAACACGACTCCATTATTAGAGTACTTCAACGCCTTGTAGATGAAGTAAATCGATAAGTGAGATAAGTGGTAGCCCAATAAGCGTGTTTGGATCTTTTCCCTCTAATCTTTCAAATAATGAGATCCCGAGGCCTTCACTTTTAAAGCTGCCCGCACAGTAGAAGGGTTGATCAATATCGACATAGCGGCAGATCTGTCCATGAGTCAGAGTTCGAAAATGAACAGTAAATGGCTCAACGATAGCTTCCACATGTGAATTTCTTCCGTTATGTACAGCAAGACCGGTGTAGAAAGTGATTGATTGTCCACTAGCGGCTGTCAATTGTTCAATCGCTTTTTCACGGTTTAGGGGCTTACCGATAATTTTTCCATCAATCACGGCGACTTGATCTGAGCCTATTACAATACTATTGGGGTGTTGCTTAACGCCAGCAGCGGCCTTTAGTTTTGCTAAGCGTAAAACTAATTCAGTTGGTGACTCATTATCTAGTGCCGTTTCATCAACGTCCGGAGAGCAGCAGCTAAACTCTAGTGCGAGTTTTTGTAATAGTTGTTGGCGAAAAGGAGAAGTCGAGGCAAGAACAAGTGCTGTAGACATATATAGGCCTTGTTGTTTCAATCACGCCCGTTTGGAGGCGCGTTCGAATGAATGATTGTGTGTTTAATTTTACTCGAATCAATATGGAAAATGACACAAAACAGTAATATTGATGCCATTAATGTTGGTACAGGACTGCTTTTTTAAAATCGAACTTACTTAAATCGCCGCCAATACCTATGATCTTATAGCTTAACTGTATTGATATGCTTAGTAAGTTGATGCCAAAGTGGCATATTCAGCATGGGGACAGTTGAACTCTTTAAGGTAGAAGAGTATTCAATTGATATAGCGGAGAGAAGAATGTTCAAATTATGGCTTGCGATTATCATTATGTTATCTGTTGTCGTTCACCTCAGCGGCGATGTGAGCCGACCTTTTTATCCAACTATCTTGTGTGCCATGGTGTTGGGAGCATTAGCACGAGAGGTTATTGCTAAACTCGACCATGTGATTGGGCATCAGGGTCAAACACCTTGAAAAGAACTAATTGATCAGTAGCCGCCTTTTGCGTAAACAGATCTAGATATAAGTAAATGGATAATGTACTGCAGACTCCGACTATAATTGTGAGAGTTAAAGATTGCACTTCTCTTGGTATAAACTCTGTACTAGGTGCACCTTGATGAGCTCTGCTGTGGGTTTTAGACTAGGGCATCAATAAATTATCGTAATTCATACACTTGAATTTTGTCATTATCAATATGGTTGCTTGCTCCTTGGCGCAAGAAAACAGGGATGAAGGGCTGCTGTTTATGCTCTGCTTTATTAAGAGCATCACAAAAAGAGATTAACACGATGGAATTACGAACACTTAAACGCATTTATAGATGAAATATAATGTAATGCCTACCGTGTTTCTTGTACAATACGGGTACCTAACAACTCACTTAGCTGAATCAAACAGCTGTTAATCACCCAGTAATGTATAAGGGTGTTGACTTCTGCTAAAATTCACCTAAAATGCGCGCCTTATGCAAACAGTAAAGATACCGGTTTCAATTGATCCCGTTCGCGCTGCCAGTAGCCAACTTTCTTATGAAGGCTCGGTGCCTGGTAAGCAGTTAAAGCGATTAAATGAATTATGTGCCGGCGACTGTTCTGATGTGGCAGTGTCGCTTGAATGTGGCGTAGATATACAGGGGATAGTCTACCTTAACGGGAAGGCTGTGACGGAGCTCACTCTGGATTGTCAACGTTGTATGACACTATTTACCACTGAGGTTACGGTCGAGTTTAGTTATGGTCTTTGTAAGACTGAAGCTGAAATCGATGAGCTCCCGGATGCGTATGAGCCTATTGAGTGCAATGAAATTGGCGAAATTCGTCTGCATCAATTGATCGAAGATGAATTGATAATTGCTATGCCCTTGATTGCCATGCATGAGAATGAAAGTTGTCATTTAGGCAAGCAAGATATAGTAGTAGGCGAGATCGAACCCGCTCAAGAGGAGCGTCCAAATCCGTTTGCAGTGTTAGAAAAACTGAAGAGCAAGTAATCTAGGAGACAGGGCCAATGGCTGTACAACAGAATAAAAAATCTCGTTCAAAGCGCGGTATGCGTCGTTCACACGATTCTTTGGGCACAGCTCAATTATCTGTGGATGCAACGAGTGGTGAACTTCACCGTCGTCACAACGTGACTGCGGACGGTTTCTACCGTGGTCAAAAGGTTATCAACAAGTAATTTGTTGAGACCCTGATGACAAATCTGACGCTTGCGTTAGATGCGATGGGGGGCGACTTTGGTCCCCGCATCACAGTGCCTGCAACTTTGCAGGCACTTCGCTTAAACCCCCTTCTAAAAATCGTACTAGTTGGCGACAAGTCGCAAATAGACGAGCATTTAGTTTCTGCCGAACCGGCAATAAAGAATCGCATCGAAATAAAACATACGACTGAAGTAGTCGCTATGTCAGATCGTCCTGTTCATGCCCTAAGAAACCGTAAACAAAGCTCAATGCGTTTAGCAATAGAGTTAGTGCGTGACGGTAAGGCGCAAGCGTGTCTGAGCGCTGGCAATACAGGTGCGTTAATGGCCATGTCTAAAGTGCTTCTTAAGACTTTGCCAGGTATCGATCGTCCTGCACTGGTAACCTGCTTACCCGCAGTAAATAATACGCCTGTTTATTTACTCGATTTGGGCGCAAATATCTCTTGCGATTCTGAAACCTTATTTCAATTTGCGGTGATGGGCTCAGTGCTGAGTGAAACGGTTGATAAAACGGCCTCACCAAAAGTTGCTTTACTCAATGTGGGTATCGAAGAGATTAAAGGTAATGATCAGGTTCAACAGGCTGGTCAGTTACTGCAACAAATCCCTCAAATAAACTATACCGGTTTTATTGAGGGCGATGAGATTTACTCTGGTAATGTAGACGTGATCGTTTGTGATGGTTTTGTGGGTAATATCACTCTGAAAACCTCAGAGGGCATTGCTCGTTTACTGGTTCATCAGCTTAAAAAAGCACTAGGACAAGGTTTTTTTGTCCGACTCCTTGCAAAAATCATCGCTCCACGTATACGTTCTTTGTTAAATCAGATGAACCCCGACCACTATAATGGTGCAAGTCTGATAGGATTGCGCGGCATTGTAGTAAAAAGTCATGGGTGCGCAGATGAAGCTGCTTTTTTGCAAGCAATTACTTTGGCAGTAACCGAAGCGCAACGTCGACTCCCACAGATGATTGAAGATCGTCTAGAGTCGATTCTTTTAGACATTAATAGCTGATAAATTCCTTATGCATACAAAAATTCTTGGTACTGGTAGTTATCTACCGGTGCAGGTGCGTAGTAATCTCGATCTAGAAAAGATGGTTGAGACAACTGATCAATGGATCGTAGAACGTACTGGTATTTCAGAACGTAGAATCGCCGCGGCGGACGAAACTGTTGCCACCATGGGCTATCAAGCTGCGTTAAAAGCCATTGAAATGGCAGGTATCGAAGCCTCTGAAATCGACATGATCGTGTGCGGTACAACGAGCGCAAGTAATGCGTTTCCTGCCGCAGCATGTGAAATACAAGCCATGCTAGGCATTCATACTATTCCAGCATTTGATATTGCAGCGGCCTGTTCTGGTTTCGTTTACGCCTTGTCTATTGCCGATCAGTATGTAAAGTCAGGCGCAGCTAAAAATGTGTTAGTGATAGGTGCAGATGTACTTTCACGACTGTGTGAGCCAGAAGATCGCTCCACAATTATTCTATTTGGTGATGGTGCCGGTGCCGCCGTTGTTGGCGCATCAACAGAGCCGGGAATTATCTCTACTCATATTTTCGCCGATGGTCGCCAAGGTGATTTGCTAAAATGTTCTATACCGCCACGCAAAGGAGAAACTTCTGAAGCTGTGGGTTATATGACAATGAAAGGCAACGATGTATTTAAAGTTGCTGTGACTCAGTTATCTCATGTCGTGACAGAAACCCTGCGTCATAACAATATTGATAAATCAGAAATCGACTGGTTAGTTCCGCACCAGGCGAACTTTAGGATCATTAAAGCAACGGCGAAAAAACTTGATATGAGTTTAGATAAAGTCGTGTTAACACTGGCTAAGCACGGTAATACGTCTGCAGCTTCAGTGCCTATTGCGTTAGACGAAGCGGTTAGAGATGGACGTATTCAACGTGGCCAAATGTTGCTACTAGAAGCCTTCGGCGCAGGTTTTGCCTGGGGAAGTGCTTTAGTTCGTTTTTAATCGTCTTAGATAAAGTCATAGATATAGTCTTTGATAAAGTCTTATTGATAACAGTCAAAAGATGTTGATTTAAAAGGGTGAAAAATATGGAAAATACTGCTTTTGTATTCCCTGGACAAGGTTCTCAAGCATTGGGTATGTTAGCTGAGCTAGCACAAAACAATGCTATCATTACAGAAACCTTTGCCCAAGCAAGCAGCACGCTTGGATATGATTTATGGGAGCTTGTACAACAAGGTCCTGTTGAAACATTAAATGAAACGGATAAAACTCAGCCTGCTTTATTAGCGGCGAGTGTGGCTGTTTATCGTGCTTACTTAGCATCTGGCAAGGCTATGCCTTCAGTGATGGCAGGCCATAGTTTAGGCGAGTACTCCGCACTCGTATGTGCTGGAGTGATTGATTTTGAAGCGGCAATTAAATTAGTTGAGCTTCGTGGTCAGCTAATGCAGCAAGCGGTACCTGCGGGTACTGGTGCCATGTTTGCGATTATTGGCTTAGATAACGACGCCATTGCTAAAGCATGTGAAGAGGCATCTGAAGGCGATGTGGTGAGCCCTGTTAACTATAACAGTCCAGGCCAAGTGGTTATCGCAGGTGAAAAAGCGGCTGTTGAGCGCGCTGCTGCACTGTGCAAAGCCAATGGCGCAAAGATGGCCGTTGCATTGCCAGTAAGTGTGCCATCTCACTGCCAGTTAATGAAGCCTGCTGCCGATAAACTCGCAGTTGCACTAGAATCAATTGAGTTCAGCGAACCTTCAGTAAAAGTGATTAATAATGTTGATGTTGCGAGTCCAACTTCAGCGGCAGAAATTAAAGATGCATTAGTTCGTCAACTCTACTGTCCTGTGCGTTGGTCAGAAACTGTTGAGCTAATGGCTTCTGAAGGTGTGACTAATTTGTTTGAAATGGGACCTGGTAAAGTATTAACAGGCCTGACAAAACGTATTAATCGCTCGCTTTCAGCACAAGCTGTAAACGATGTAGCATCATTAACGGCGTTGACCGAATAAGGAAATCTGATGAGTATAAGTTTTGACCTGACTGGTAAAGTTGCTTTAGTTACTGGCGCTAGTCGTGGAATTGGGCGTGCGGTCGCAGAAACTCTCGTTTCAGCGGGCGCGGTTGTTATCGGTACCGCAACCAGTGAGCGCGGCGCAGAAGCAATTCAAGCCTATTTAGGTGATAAAGGCCACGGCCTTGTTTTAAACGTGACAGATGCTGATTCAGTAAAGGCCTTGTTTGAAACGATCAAAGCAACTGCTGGTGATGTTGATATTTTAGTCAACAACGCTGGGATCACGCGTGACAATTTGTTAATGCGAATGAAAGATGATGAATGGCAAGATATCATTGATACTAACCTGACATCTATATTCCGCACATCAAAAGCGGTGATGAGACCAATGATGAAAAAGCGTCATGGACGCATTATCAATATTGGCTCGGTGGTAGGCACCATGGGCAATGCAGGACAGACTAACTATTCTGCAGCTAAAGCTGGTTTGATTGGATTTACAAAATCTCTTGCAAGAGAGGTTGCATCTCGCCAAATTACAGTTAATGCTATTGCTCCTGGATTTATCCAGACAGATATGACGGATGAGCTGACGGAAGACCAGCAACAAGCTATTATGTCTCAGGTGCCAATGGAGAGACTTGGTCAGGCGCAGGAAATTGCTCACGCAGTCCTCTTTTTAGCGTCAGACTCTGCTGCTTACATCACGGGAGAAACTCTTCACGTGAATGGTGGCATGTACATGGTTTAACGAGTGACAGACTGCTATCACCTTGTGGGGTGATCTGCATCAACTGCGGGCTTGATTGTGGTTAGACCACGAAATTTGAGCTTGCAATGTCTGTCAAATTCAATAAACTACTCGCAATCTTGCGCAAGTGCGTAATTTGAATAGGAAAGAAAACTAATGAGCAACATCGAAGAACGTGTAAAGAAAATCATCATCGAGCAACTAGGTGTTAAAGAAGAAGACGTTAAATCAGCAGCATCTTTCGTTGACGATTTGGGTGCAGATTCTCTAGACACTGTTGAGTTGGTTATGGCTCTAGAAGAAGAGTTTGACACCGAGATCCCTGATGAAGAAGCTGAGAAGATCACTACTGTTCAAGCAGCGATCGATTACGTTTCTAAGAATCAGTAATCTAGAATTCTTGAAAACAGGCGGCATTATTGCCGCCTGTTTTTGTTTGTAAAAGCCGCTGGTTGATTTTACGTTTTATCTTCGCATTTCCAATATTTACTCACCTCGGTAAGTATTACTCCAACCAGAACTGGCAGATACCCATTGAATACACACATCACATTGATTGGGTATAGGTATTGGTAGTTCCATTTCTTTGAAGCTATCATCATTATTTATTTTTAAAGTAAAAAGGTGACCGCGTGTCTAAACGTCGAGTAGTCATAACGGGCTTAGGCTTAGTCAGCCCTGTGGGAAATACAGTAGATTCTTCTTGGAAAGCTTTGGTTTCAGGTAAGAGTGGTATCGCGCCAATAACTAAATTTGATGCTAGCGAGTTTACGACTCGTTTTAGCGGTTCTGTTAAAGACTTTGATGTCGAGCAGTACATGTCGCGTAAAGACGCGCGTAAGATGGACTTGTTTATTCAATATGGCATGGCTGCAGGAATTCAAGCCGTGGAAGACTCAGGTCTTGAGATGGATAAGCTTGACCCTGCACGTGTTGGTACGGCTATTGGTGCTGGTATGGGTGGCTTGCCGTTAATTGAGCAGAACCATTCAGCGCTTTTAAAAGGGGGGCCACGTAAGGTTTCTCCTTTCTTTGTGCCGAGCACCATTATTAACATGATATCTGGCCACCTTTCTATCAAATACGGTATGACAGGCCCAAATTTTGCTGTGACAACGGCTTGTACTACTGGCGTGCATAATATTGGTTTCGCGGCGCGCACGATTGCCTACGGTGATGCCGACGTGATGGTTGCCGGTGGTGCAGAAGATGCGACTTGCCCATTAGCCGTGGCAGGCTTTGGCTCTGCAAAGGCGCTTTCAACACGTAATGACGACCCACAAGCCGCCAGTCGCCCTTGGGATAAAGATCGCGATGGTTTTGTTATCGGTGATGGCGCAGGTGTGATGGTCGTAGAAGAGTACGAACATGCTAAGGCGCGTGGAGCGACAATTTATGCTGAGCTTGTCGGTTTCGGCATGAGTGGCGATGCATTCCATATGACTTCACCACCAAGTGATGGTGCTGGCGCGGCTGCGGCAATGGTTAATGCTATCAATGATGCCAAAGTTGCAAATGAGTCGATTGGCTATATTAACGCACATGGCACCTCAACACCGGCAGGCGATAAAGCTGAAGCCGCTGCGGTTAAGTCGGTGTTTGGTGATCACGCTTATGATCTATTGGTTAGCTCGACAAAATCTATGACTGGGCACTTACTCGGCGCCGCAGGTTCTGTTGAAGCTATTATTACTATTTTAGCGTTAAGAGATCAGGTTGTTCCACCAACGCTTAACTTAGATAATCCTGATGAAGGTTGTGACTTGGACTTTGTTGCTCACACTGCGCGAGATTATAAGTTCGAATATGGACTATGTAACTCATTTGGTTTTGGTGGCACCAACGGCTCACTACTTTTCAAAAAAGTGTAGTCTGTTTAGGTAATCAAAAAAAGCGCCTCAGGGCGCTTTTTTTATATCTAGAAGGTTCCCAATCTCGGCTACCCAACATAAGCAAGAAACACGACTCTTTTGATTTTATATTTGAGTTGATTCACAAAATGTAGAGCAAATATTAAAAGAATATGTCGACAAGATTAACCTTGGTTAATGTGAGAATAAGCCGCTAGAATTCAGATCTCAATAGGCAGATACTGCTGAACTCAGCTCACGCAGATGAGCTCAACGCAGATCATACCTAAGGGACACGAAAAGTGCTTAATCCAATTGTTATTCCTATCATGCCAATTCTAGGCATTATCACTGCCAATATTAATGAGCTTATTCGAGGCGAGTCACTCGCACGTTTTCCTCAGCTAGAGTTGGGGGTTAAGACATTTAACTTAGCGGTAGCGGCTTTTACTCTAGTGTGGTTTGCCTTGTTAATTACAGCGATTGATGTGAGTAACGCTGTCAGTGTATTTGCAGGCATTGAAGTGATGGCATTGTTCCTTGCTGGTATTGGCGCTTACACCTTATTTAATGGTGGTAAGTACTTTGGACAAACTTCACAACTATGGCTTTATCGCTTAGCATTGCCAACGGTGCTAGTGGGTTGCTTTTTCGTCGGTCAGTTTGGTTAAAGAGTGCTGCTAGGCAAAATTTGACGTAAAATACTCAATAGATAGCAAAATTATTGAGACCAGATATGGCAGGCACAGAAAGACAATTAACACTGAGGTTCTTAGCAGAGCCGGCAGATGTGAACTTTGGCGGTAAAGTACACGGCGGCGCCGTAATGAAGTGGATTGACCTCGCTGGTTATGGCTGCGCTGCGGGCTGGAGTGGTAAGTATTGTATTACTGCTTATGCTGGCGGTATTCGATTTGTTAAGCCTATTCATGTGGGCAATATCGTCGAAGTCAGTGCGAAGATCATTTATACGGGTAGAACTTCTATGCACCTTGCCATTGACGTAAGAGCTGGCGATCCTAAGGTAGCTGAAAGAGCGCTCACAACGCACTGTGTGCTAGTCATGGTCGCGGTTGATGATGAAGGCCAACCTACGGAAGTGCCTGATTGGAAGCCTACGTCAGCTACGGATATCGAATTACGAGAGTCTGCCATTAGATTGATGGAGATGCGTAAGAAGATTGGCGTAGAGATGCAGGCCCATCTAGATCTGCAGCCACAGGTTTAGTGATTCAGCTCTGTTAAAGTTTTTGTTCATTAAAGCTAGCCCTCGGGCTAGCTTTTTTATTGCCTCAATAAAGTTGTTTTCTATCACTTCTAGCCTTTAGAATGGGGCAAAAAATATTCCCTACAATAGGAGATAAAATGGCTAAGGTTGCGTTTATAGGTTTAGGTGTGATGGGTTATCCCATGGCTGGTCATTTAGTTAAGCATGGTCATCAGGTTACGGTTTATAACCGTACTGAAGCAAAAGCTAAGGCTTGGACTAAAGAGTTTTGCGGTGAGTATCAGCTTACCCCTAGAGAGGCCGCAGTCGGCCAAGATATGGTTTTCATCTGTGTCGGTAATGATGATGATCTGCGCCAAGTGACTCTGGGTGATAACGGTGTATTGGCGGGAATGAGTACAGGGAGTATTTTGGTTGACCATACCACCGCATCTGCCGATGTGGCTCGAGAGATCGCAGCTATTGCTAAGCCATTAGATATAGGCTTTATCGATGCTCCGGTATCGGGCGGACAAGCTGGCGCCGAAAACGGCGTACTGACTGTGATGGCGGGAGGCGAGCAAGCAACGTTTGAGCGGGCTAAGCCTGTTATTGACTCTTATGCGCGATGCGTGGAGCTGCTAGGCGAGGTTGGTGCGGGACAGCTTACTAAGATGGTTAATCAAATTTGTATTGCTGGTGTGGTTCAGGGGCTTGCTGAGGGCCTTCATTTTGCTCGAAGTGCCGGGTTAGACGGTGAAAAAGTTGTAGAAGTGATCAGTAAAGGCGCGGCGCAATCTTGGCAGATGGAAAACCGTTATCAAACCATGTGGAAAGGCGAATACGATTTTGGCTTTGCCGTAGATTGGATGCGTAAAGACTTAGGCATCGCGCTTGAAGAAGCTCGTCGCAATGGCTCACATCTGCCTTTAACGGCACTGGTCGATCAGTTTTACTCAGAAGTGCAGTCCATCGGTGGTAAGCGTTGGGATACGTCTAGCTTACTAGCCAAGCTTGAGAAGAATCGAGGTTAAGATTCTAGTTTAAAGTAACCAATAAAAAAGGACCATTTATATGGTCCTTTTTAGTCACACAAGCCTAGCCGTCCTGAGGTCAGTTACTCAGGCTCTACAACGATATGTTCGAGTTCAACAACTGCAACGCTGTGTAGAGCATCCATTGCAGCGCCTACCAATGAAATCACACCTTTAGAAGACTCAATCAATACGGCACGGTTGATCTCGCTGAAATCGCGGTTATGACGCGCCATAGTCGATAATGCCATCTGCATTGGCTGCATTGATGGATTAAATGCTGCATTTTCTGCATAACGACCACAATAGGTTGCGCCGTCTTTGGTCTCAAGTACGACAGAAGCATAGTTCTTGGTGTATGGGGCATAACTTAGACCGGCATGATCGAGTGCTTCAATAATCATCGGATCATTAGAATCTAAAGTCAGTGTATGTTGCTGTTTCGTCAACAAAGGCTCGGTAATGTTTAAGTCACTTGGCCCGAATGCATAAGGTAAGTAGTGTGCTAACGGCTCAATTTTTTGAGCAGGAAGATGGATTTTAACCTTACTGCCATCAACCAACTCATTGATGAATTGACGACAATGTCCACAAGGGGATGCATTGACTATGATGTCTTCAATAATGCTTTCACCGCTTAGCCATGCATGGCTAATTGCGCTTTGTTCTGCATGAACAGAGTGAAAAAGTGCTTCACCGGGGAGTTCAATATTAGCGCCCATATAGATATCACCGCTCTTACCTTTGGCGATAGCACCTACGTGAAACTCGCTAATAGGTGGTCTTGCTAACGCAGCAGCAATGGGGAGCAGGGCTAAAAGCAGTTCATTTAGCTCCATTTTGCTTGCAATTTGAAGCACTTCTAATTGCTGGGCATCGATATGACCTGCAAAGTCTTTATCGAGCAATGGTACGATAGCGGTTGCTAGTGGCTCTGGTAACTTAGCTATGCTTTTTAAGAACCGGTCTTGCATATGCTATTTCCTTTTATTAACACCAATGAAGTATCATTCTAGTAAGCTTGTTACATCTAGAATGAGATGAAGATCTCAGTTGTCGCCTATAAAGCCTATAGGTTTCTAAGATAATGACATAAAGCCTGTAATAGTTTTTGTTTAGATTCATCTTGCTCGGTTTCTTCAAGCAAATTCTCCAGACGAATGATGTAATCTGGGTCATTGAGTCTGGTTTGGCAAAATTCTCGCCAGCGATACTGCTCACTATCATCGAGAGTTTCTGGATAGTTACGTGCTCGGTACCTAAACAGCATCTCTGCTAGTCTTGAGTCATCGAAGTCCAGTTCTAGTGCCGCCAGATTACTTGGCTTAGTATTGCGGATTATCTCGATTTTAGCTTTATCGGCACTACTGAAGAAGCCACCACTGTAAAGGGCTTGGTCAGGATCCACAGCTTTGCTGTCATGCTCAACATCAAATACCGCAACCAGCTTTTCTCTTAACTCTGGGTGTTGCTTTAACTTCCTGAACTGCTCTCTGGCAAATGCTTTATCAAAATCGAGTCTGGCGGCGTTCTCGTCAGTTAACGTATTAGCAGCAGCAATAAAAGGACTCTTATTGATATGGACCTGTTTTAAGCCGATAGGCAGTTCATCGGGGGCTAAATCACTGCGGCGGGTATACATGCGCTCACGAATTTCTTCAACACTCAGTTCGATAAGCGGAGTGACGTCCATAGCCAAGTTGACACAAATAACGGCATTTTTGTTGGTAGAGTGGTAAGCCACTGGCGCAATGATAGTGGTGCAACCGTTTAAGGCGCTGATTTTAGAACTAACATGTACAAGTGGTTTCATTTCAAGCACATCGATGAGCTTCGATACTTGCTGCTTCTGCCTCAGGCTAAAGTAATAATCAAACAGCTTAGGTTGTACCGTTTTAATCAGCTTTGCCATGTCGATAGTGGCATATACATCAGACATCGCATCATGAGCCTTTTCATGGCTTAAGCCATTGGCTACGGTCAGTTGTTCAAGCTTAAAGCTAGGAGAGCCATCTTCTTTTTCAGGCCAGTTAATGCCTTCGGGTCTAAAAGCATAGCACGCGCGAACAAGATCAATAATATCCCAGCGGGTGTTACCGTTTTGCCACTCACGGGCATAAGGGTCGATAAAATTACGATAAAAGCCGTAGCGCGACACTTCATCATCAAAGCGCAATGAGTTATAACCCACAACACAGGTCTTAGGTTGACTAAACAGGCCATTAATTTTGTCCATAAACTCGGCTTCTGGCATACCTTTAAGGTTTGCGAGTTGCGGAGTAATACCTGTGATAAGGATAGCCTCTGGTGACGGTAGATAGTCATTAGCAAGTTTACAGTAAAAGGTTTCGGGCTCGCCGATGATATTAAGATCTAGATCCGTGCGCACGCCAGCAAACTGAGAAGGTCTATCTTTCGCTGGATTGGCACCAAAAGTTTCGTAATCGTGCCAGAAGATAGTTGGGTGTTCACTCATGTTTTCTTTGTTCCGTTTTAAAGTGGTTTTGGTCTTTACTATTAATGGCTTAGGTTGAGTTTTGTTCGTTTGCATTCATATCTGAACATTGTTGTTTAATGCTGTTCTAGAAACATTGTGTACATTTGAGTGTGCATAAAGTAAATTGTTCATGTGTACACAGAGACTGCAACGGATAGAGATAAAATGCCATTAAGTGATACCAAGCTAAGATCTTTATTAAATAGACCTTGTGAAAAATTAGTTACGATAACTGATAGAGATTCATTAAGCGTTAGAGTTACCCCTAAAGGGAAAATAGTGTTCCAGTACCGTTACAGGTTCGAAGGTAAGGGTAGGCGCTATGATCTTGGGAGTTATCCTAATCTCAGTCTATCAGATGCAAGAGCTTGCGTACCAGAGTTGAAGGGGATAACTGAATCAGGAATGGATGTTAAGTCTGTTAAGGCTTCTCAGAAAGTAGGCAAGAAAACCGTATTAAAACCCAAACTCGAAGATTGCATGGATCTATTCTTAGATAAGTACGTTACAAGCCTCAGGGAGAGCACTCAGAGGTTTTATCGATACACTTTAAACAAGTACATACCTAACGCATTTGAACAGCCTGTAGAAGATATCACGAGGAAAGAGTGGTATGCCTATTTTGATGGGGTGGAAGAATCTTCGACTCCACATATGGCAAACTCTTTGATAAAGAAATTAAAGACCTGTTTAAACTTCTGCAAAGAGAGAGATTTGATTTCAGACCATAGCCTCAACGAGATAAGGACTAAAAGTGTAGGATCTGCTTCCAACACTGGAGACCGTACTCCTTCGGTTGTTGAGATTAAAGCAATCTTAGAAGAATTTGGTCGAAGTAAATCCTATCCAACCACTGTTAATGTTGTACGGATGATAGTGTTAACAGGTGCTCGTTGTGGTGAGGTTAGATGTATGCAATCTAAGGATATCAATTTCGATACTGGCATTTGGACAGTTCCTAAAGAGAAAAGCAAAACCAATACAAGAATTCTTAGACCTTTGGGGCTCAAGGCATTGGAACTCGTTAAATGGCAGGTTAAAACATTTGGTGGCTTTTCGGATTATGTTTTTCCTAGTGCGAGTTACAAAAATGAGATTGGGCCTGCAACTATCAACAAAATGTGTAGAACAATCGTTAAACGTATGGATATTGAAAGGTGGTCTGTACATGACTTCAGAAGGTCGCTGTCAACATTGCTGACTGAAGATGGAGTACCACTCCATATAACAGAGAAAATGTTAGGGCATAAGCTTGGAGGGATTCTTAGCGTATATAACAAGAGTGAGTACATAGAAGATCAAAGGAAGGCTTATAAAGTTTGGGAAGAAATGATTAACGTTGACTTTGTATATTAATAATTAGTTGTATAAGGATGTAGTTAGAGATGGATATTCAGTCTAAATGTAAACTTGTTTTATTAAGTAGTGTTTTTCTGACCTCAATTCAAACGAGTGCAGTAGCCCAACCATGGGAGTTTAGTTCGACGGTAGATGATTTTGCAGATACTTCAATCTCTATCGCAAGTACCAAAACTAGTGATGGTAAAGGAATGGCATTTGTTAGGTGCAATGCTAAAACAAAATTAGAGATTGTTTTCGCAGATGGTCAGTACATGGGAACAGGAAAGAGTTTGTCGGTTAGATATAGAATTGATAAGGATGAAGTAGTCAATCAACGCTGGAGACCATCGACAGAGGGTACTTCGTTATTTGTTGGATCATCAGGTAAATACCCATTAGCTAGAAATCTTGCTAACGGTGAAAAAATCATAATTGAAGTAAAAGATTACAAAGGGACACCGCACAAGTTTTCCTTCGCATTAACTGGAGCTAAAGAGCCTATAAGACAAGTATTTGATAAGTGTGGGATACCTTTCGAATTGCCCCAAATAGATGGTGTAAAGCCCGACACTATGGATTACGTAAATAACTTTGGTCCGAATTCAACTAGTTGCACAAAACAAATGCTAAATACGTTAGGGTATCGTTCTGCTGACATCTCTGAAGTTAAGACTGATGCCTTATATGTTGCGCTACAAAATTATATAAATGATAAATCGAAAGTTTGTGATGGTAAGACTAGAACTTTTGAAACAGTTTTTTGTAGCGATCCAGTAGGTTTTGCTTCTTCTCTTTATGGAGATGCTGTGAAGCTCGACAAGACCTATAAAAAAACATGTAGCAAAAGGGACTAAAGTCGTCAGAGCTGAATCAAATTATGGTGATAACAGTAAAACGGGTGCTGGGTAACAGAGCACGCCTTAGCGGAGACTTGAGCCGTATGCAGTGAAAGTTGCACGGAGGGCGGCACTTGGTAACAAATGTCGTCTATCCGACAGAAGCAACTTAGCGAAGGCAGAAACGCTGATTACGTTATTTACTCAAGTTGCTTTAGTAAAAGTGTAAGACCGAGGGATAGCTAGTACACATTAACTAAATCTGGCCACATCCTTATAATTTTTCACACTCTACTACCGATGATTAAACCATTACTTTTTCGGTGTGCTGATGACGGTTATAGCAACCTGTTACTTATTATGTGAAATTCGAGATGTGGTTGCTAGAATGGTCCATTTGTATTCCCGCACCCTATAAATCTGTGTATTTCTTTGCTGTCCCTTTGCTTAAATGAACAGGATACTTGGATTCGTTGACCTCCAATTTATCAGAAGCAGCTTTATGCAACTCAATACCTAACACGTCACTTAATTGTAGAAGATACAAGTAAACATCAGCTAGTTCTTCTCGTACTTCTTGATAAGTTTTAGAGTTTGCCTCTAGATACGATTGCTTTTCAGTCAACCATTGGAAGTGCTTCATTAGCTCAGAAGCTTCTCCAGCCAATGCCATTGCTAAATTCTTAGGCGAGTGGAACTGTGCCCAATCTCGTTGTGAGTTAAACTCTTTCAGTTGATTTATCAATAGACTTGTTTCTTTGTCTTTCATATTTTTCTTTTAGCTCCTCTACTGATAGCCATTGGGTTGGGTAGTGGATCATTCGGTGGCAATTGGCGCATAAAATAGCTAAATCATCGAGTTTTGTTTTCTTATTACTTTCTCTCAATGCTAATGGTTCGAGATGATGACATTCAGCAAAGCCAAGCCCTAAATCACCGTAGCATTCATAGAAGTCAAAATTACATATCTCACAGCATAGTTTACCAGTTATAGACAGTACCTGTTGCTTCTTGTCTTTTGTAAGCTTGGGGTCTCTTTCCCTAGTCTTATGTACTCTGTAAATCGGTTTCCCTTCATCAACACCGTAATCACCAACATTCTCAGAAGATACCCCTTTAAGCTGCGTTAGGTTTTTTATATCATTTACTTCTGTAATGGAACCTTGAGTACACGCTGAGTAGCGAACAGCTTCAACAAATGATGAATGGTAGAACTCTGTGCCAAACATTACGCCGTTATCATGCCGCTCTAATATCTCGAAATTAAAGCGGTGGGGATACGTATCATCAGGCCAAACTTCCTTTTCGTCTTGGTAGTAGGCTCGGGTTACTTTGCCGAAAATTATTTTCTGAACACTACCTCTAAATAAGTCTAACTTATCTTTACCTACTCTAGAAAAGCCTTTGGGTGGAGTTCCTTCAGCTTTTAACCAAGAAATAGAATAAACAAAGACAACGTAGTCATTAGCCTCAATACGCTTAATCGTTTTCTTTTTACTCTCGTGCACTCCCCAAATGCCATTGCTCATTCCAATTGGAAAGTTAACTCGCGAGTGAGGTTTATCCGATACATAAATCGCCCAAATCATGACGCACCCTTATTTTTATCTATATGTTTATATTAAATAAATAACAGCATCTTGAATAGTCATAACTTACAAATTCAGCATAAGATGCTTTCTTGAGGTCATAATTATGACCTTTAGAGTGATAGCGTTGAAGGATTCTTACTTGGATTTATGTCGGCTTTAGAAAGACTTAAGACATACGGAGGGGGACTTTAGCTTGGTATATTGTGGATTCACATAATAGTTTGAAATTTGAGCTAGCCCTCTTGTTGGCTTGCATGTCATATTGTAAGCTACCTAAGTAAATAAATGATTACATTAAGTTTGTTTGCCAGTCTTTGTATGTGGATAAGGGATTCTATGAGTATTTATGAAGTGCCAGCAGGTCGGCGATATTGGGTAGTTAGAGCTGAGAGTGGAAAGTTTTACGACCATTTTATACAGAATGGAGTTATAGCTCTTGGGCATCTAAATTGTCTGAATGTGGCTGAGCAAGATACATATATTCCGGACTTAGCTGAATTGAGTGAACGGTTTCATAATTACCATTTGTCCAAAAACAATAAAAGACAAAGAGCTTCGGTTCATCTAGCTCAATTAAAATCATTTATTTATGATATGAAAGTAGGTGATTGGGTACTAACTGTTGGCCGTTCGGGGGTTCGATATGGGCGGGTACTTGGAAAGCCCTATGTCAAAAAAGGTATTGTCCGTGTTACGTATGACGAGGAGACTAATAACTACGTCGATATGGATTATAACCTTAGGCGAGAAGTGCAATGGGGACCTTTAGTTAAAAGAAAGCTTTTGCCTTATGGGTTAGTGCAAAGCTTGAAAGCTAACCAGACTGTTTTCTGTTTAGATAAAAATTGGCAGGCAGTTTATCATTCCATCTATCCTGCATTTAAGTTTGAAAACCAACTTTACCTTTCCGCTAATATAAGAACCCAAAAAGATATTAAGAACTATAGTGTTACTTCATTTTTTAAACTGCTTAATGAAGTTGAAGTGATTGGAAAGGAATTCTCAGAACGACAAGAAATTTCAAATTTTGAACAGGTTTTTGACAGCTATTTGAGCCAAGATAACCTCACTATCACGACTAAAGCCCAGTTTCATTCTCCTGGGGAGATTTGGAATACTATCCAATCGTTTGTAGGGCCCGAGAGCCTTGATACTTGGCAGACATATACGGTTTTGGCATATGGGATGATATTTGGAAATCAAAAGTTAGGCTTTGATGGCATCATTGATCTTGAAACTAGAAAAAAACTCTGGGACTTAGTGATTGAAAGAATGAAAGTTAATAAAGTTGAAGAGTCCCTGAAGTCATTAGATTTAGAGTTACCTGATGCTGACACGTCAAAGCTGGAAGACTCTAGCAATGACAAGGTTTAACCTCTCAGTTTTGTCCGCAATTCATTTTTAGTTTGAGCGTTGGTCAACGTTGCTCGTGTGAGTATGTCTAGTTCATTTAAAGTGAAATAGAGTTCAGGTGCAATTTAACGAAGGTGTTTTCTTGCTCAAATTGGCTTTGAGCGTCTATTAATTGGGCGTCAAGCTCTCGTACGGTAAGATCGTAATTATTGGCGATAAGAGCTTTTTTTAAACTCTTAAGTTCCTTGTTCAATGCAAGAGTATAAGCATGCTCTTGTGCTGATGAGGGGAATTGGCTTCAGCATTATCTATTATCATGGACACGGGTACTGAAGCTCCTGAACGGTAAAACACTAGATAAGGTTAAACGATAAAATTCAGTAGCCCTAGGTTATAGGGCTCTAGTGACATAGGGAGTTTAGTGGACAATTGAAGAGAAGTTCAGCTCTTCCCATTTCATAATGTCAGACTCTCTCCACCTTGGATGACAGTTAGCTGGAGTGACTGGAGAGGGGAAGTTTACTTTTTTACGCCATACATAGCATGCCGTTCTTCGAATGCTATATCGCTCACACAAGCCGTTGATACTGATAAATTCTGAAGTCATGATGCCTCCATATACTTAGTTGAAATAAGTATGAAAGGGGAAGGCAATAAGGAGCTAAGCTTCGCAACGTTCATGTTTGATATATTTTAAGCTAGCGATAATACTCGTATCGGATGCTAGTTTCAATAAGTTTTATAAAAGTAATGAGTTATTGTTGGTTTATATAGCGATATAAGGTGGCTATACCCACGCCAGCTGCCTTTGCTGCTGCTTCCTTAGATAAACCTTTGCTAGTGTATTTTAGTGCCTGTTCACATTTATCAATAGTTTTCTGACTTTGCTGTTTTCCTTTGAACTTACCTTCTTTTTTAGCTGTCTCAATTCCTATTGCTTGCTTCTCTAACATTTGCTCTCTTTGCATAGTTGCAACCGCTGCTAAGGTTGTTAGCACCATTTTTCCTGCTGAAGAGGTGATATCTATTTGACCAAGATCATCGATGTTGATGCTAACCCCTTTCTGAGTCATCTCTTCAACAAAGCTAATTACCTCCATTGTGTTTCGTCCAATACGCGATAAATCTTGAACGATGATTGAGTCGCCCCTTGCGATAGTATTACGTAACTGATTGAAGCTAGGCCGATCTAGTGATTTCCCTGTAGATTTGTCAGAGAACACCTTATCTGCCTTGTACCGAGATTGGAGGTAGATGATCTGCTGATCAACATTTTGGTCTTTAGTTGATGTTCGAGCATAGATGTATTGCATTGAGATTGTCCTTCTTCCTCTATCATATAGGACTTAAATGATAACTCTATCGTATAGGTCTGTAAAGTCTATGTGATAGAGTGATTAAGGGTTATCGGATAAGCGTGGTTAAATAATAGAGATAATTATATTAAGTTACTGCAGGCTAATCGCCCGCCATTGCTGGGCTTGCTTGTTTTTTAGCCTGATCTAATATTGTCAATTTCAAATAAAAAAACTTTTAACCCATTGAAAAACAGCTTCATTAACACCACTTAATGAATATACGTTAATCATGAATGGGATTGGAAAATGAGTATTCAAAAAAGCTTTAAGGGATTTCACGATAAGATAAAACTTGGATATTCAGACACCGAATATTCTACAGCCAAGATAAAAGATTCAAGCATTACTGCTGCAGTTAAGGCTGCTTTTAAGGATGAAGGGTACTCTGTAGTAGATGATTTCATTCAAGGCTCTTTTTCTACTCATACAGCGATTAAAAGTAAAGATGGTGATTTCGATATTGACCGTGCGGTGGTTATCGATTACCAAGATTCACCTGATAATCCAATCGAGCCTAAAAAAGTAGTTCTGGACGTTCTCGAAAAGAGAGGCTTCAAAAACGCCAAGATTAAGAAACCATGCGTGACGGCTGATTATAAAAGTGAAAACCTCCATATTGACTTTCCTATATATAGGAACAATAACGGGACTCTAGAGCTTGCTGTCGGTAAAGCTAACTCAAATCAAGATAACAGAGAATGGGCGATTTCAGACCCTAAGGGACTTAGAAGCTGGATCAAAGATAGTTCTACATATGGCAATTCAGCAGAGTTAAAACAACAACAATTCAATAGACTTGTTAGGTATGTGAAAAGGTGGCGAGATCATAAGTTTACCGATGATAGTGTAAGATCGAAAGTATATTCAATCGGTTTAACTGTAATGTTAAAAGCTGATTTCGTCTGGGCTTTAGATGATGATGGTTACCCTGATGATTTAAAGGCACTTAGAGACACAATTTCGAGTGTGATTAGCACTAATTATTTCAGGTTTATTGGTGTTGACCAGTATAAAGTTCAAGTCATGCTTCCTAAAGCGCCTTATAGAGACATTTTTGATGGAAGTAGCACCAATACAGGCAGTCAATTACGCAATAAACTTAATAGCTTAAAGAGTAAACTTGATGAAGCTATTGCAGAAACAGACAATACCAAGAAATGCCAAATTCTGAATAAGTTATTTGGTGATGACTTCGAAATACCTGATGATACTAAAGGTGCTAATAATATTAGGAAGGCAGTGTATTCTTCTGCTGGTGCTGTAGGGACATCACAAGGCGCATGAATTACGATGAACTTGTAGCGTACCTTAAAACAGCTGGGTATGATGTTTGTACCCACAAACATCTCAACAAAGGATGCATTAAGGTTGATTTTGATGTCGGTAGACACAAAGTTAGCTTTATTCATTTTTATGTAGATGAGTTTAATGTTCTTCCAGTATTTTTACTTTTGGAGCCTAGGCAGTTTGGCGTATTGGCCCACGTTTTACCTTTTGAAGGGAACGAGTTAGGATACGTTTGTGTAAACGATAGGGATTCTGTATCGGTTAACTTCGAACAACCTCATTTAGCTATCCTAGAGTCTTTACAAAGACATATATCCATTATCTCACATGGGCTGACGGATCCTGATTGGAATAAAAGTGAGCTTTTAAGAGAGTTTAATGCTAATTGGAAAGCAATTTGTTCCAAGGAAGGGCATGAGTTAGTTTGTACCTCTGTAGATGGTAGCATAGAGGTAATGTCTGTTTACTCTCCCCAAAAGGGGCATTCTGTAGGGTTTGATTCATTTTATTTAGGTATATCAGAAAGCACACAAGACTTAGCTGAGTATTCCTATATACGGCGCTCCGCTTTATCTAAAGAGCGTTCCAAGTCAACTCGAAGAGGATATATAATTCCATTACAGGATTTAGTTCCCGCTCCAACTCATATTGATGAAATTGGCACTTGGTATCTAGAAGCGATTAAAAATTTATCAGCAGTTGATCAACAAAGTTTTACTCGGAATATGTTGCAATGGAGAGATACGGAATTCTGGTTAGTTTTTAATGCTATGACACCATCAGGGAGAACTTGGTTTTGTTTGCATTTTAAATCTTCTAAAAAGAAAACTCTTCCTATTACAGTTCACGCACTTAAGGATTGGGTTATTAGTGCTGTCGAAGTGACACTCTTTAATCAGCAGCTAGTAATGCCTCGAAGTGGAGCTGATACATCTTTAGTCTCTAAGCGCGTATTACTTATTGGATGTGGTTCAGTTGGCTGTGAAATAGCGGGTAATTTGGCATCTTCTGGCGTGGGTAATTTGGCTATAAGTGATCCAGATAAGCTTTCTATTAGTAACTTGTATCGTCACACTTTGCCAAATCATTGGATTGGGGCTAATAAAGCTTGGTCGATGAAGTTAAGCCTAGAGTTTAAGTACCCATTTATATCTGTAACTTCTTCTGAGCTTGAATTGTTACATATAAGAAATAAAGAACTATTGGAATCCTATGATTTAATAATCGTAGCTATAGGCTCTCCTACGCATGAACGGATATTTCATGATTTTATTATTGAAAGTAAAGTTAACGTACCTATTATAAATACATGGGTAGAAGGCTACGGTGTAGGAGGGCATGCAACCCTTGATATATCAGGTTCTAAAGGGTGTTTAAGGTGTGCATATGTTGATCCTGAAACTCTGGGTCGTGGTTTATCTTCTAACCTTAATTTCTTTGAAAACAATCAAAATATTACAGTAAACCATGGTGGCTGTGGTGATTTATTTCTGCCCTATAGTTCTATTAGTGCTGGCCAAACTGCGATTCTGGCATCTGACTTAGCTGTTAAGTATCTTACTGGGAAGCTTGAATGTTCATCCAAAGTGAGCTGGAAAGGTGATGATAGTGATGCAAGGCAAGCAGGATTAAAGTTAAATCACCGCTATGAAATGTTTACTAAATCTTTATCTATAGAGCCCTTATACAATGAATATTGTGATATTTGTCAGGATTAGTTTATATGGAGTTTAAAGGTGCAGGTGTAACTGTTTATGTTAATGATGATGTCGTTAAGATTTGGCTATCATCTAGGCAAATCTCATTTTCTACACATGAAGCATTTGGTGTTCTTATAGCATCGACTTCAGAGGATAGAAAAGAGTATTGGATTGAGTCGGTGACAGTTCCAAAACCAGAAGATAGTAGCACTCGATGTTCTTTTATTCTAAAGGATATAAGCCACCAGCTTACAGTAGATAAAGCATTTTCAGATAGTGAAGGTCAATTGATTTACCTTGGTACTTGGCATACTCACCCTCAGGAGAAACCAGTACCTTCAGATATTGATAAGGTAGATTGGAAAAATTGCATTAAGGATAATCTAGATAGGAGATTATTTTTTGTAATAGTTGGAACAGAAAGGGTACACATTTACACCAAAGGTATTTTTGGTTTTAAGGCGTTAATGCCAATCTAGGATCATTTTTCAATGAGAATTTTTTTAATTTCGATGTTTAAACAAGGCTTCAAGTTTCTAATTAGACCTAGGAATGTTGTTTTTCTTTCTGCACGTTTAATGATGTTAGTAGGGTTTGGCGGAAGAGCTATGACCCACTTTATTTTTGGTGTTGAGTCATCAGTTGGTGACAAGGTTACTTTGGCATATCAAAGAACAGATAATGAACTAATATTGAACAGTATTTTGCTTTTTATAGGCTTTGTAGGTTTTATGATACTCGTTTATGAAGTCATTACTATTATAAGGTTAAGAAAGAAAACATCCCAGATAGTAATTGAACACATTGGATTAAGAGAGCGTATTTCTTCACCGTTGATCAATGCAGTAACTTTAAAGGAGGGGAAAGCGGATTCCCTTCCAATAGATTTAAATGACTGCTATGAAAATGGAGTTGTAACTAAAGCGGAGCTTGCTCTCCAAACAACTCTATTTAGTCTTAGTAAAACCTTACACAATTTGAAGAATCAAGTGGGTATTAGAGATAGCAATGTTCATTATGGCGGTATGCCTCCTGTACCATTGGGGTTTTTAGCGGGATACACTCTTGGAAATACGTCTGAAATTAACCTTTGGGATTACAATCGAGATGAAGGTTGGTACAAGGTCGATGGTTTTAATGATTCGAACAACCCTGTAGTAAATTGGGATTTATATAAAGATGAGAGTGATGAAGTGTGTCTTATACTCGGAATATCTTTCTTCGTGCATGTAAGTGCATTAGGGGAGCGTATAGGTGGTGGTTCGCATGTATCTATAAGTATGCCTTCTACAAAGCACGATAATATGTCTAGTATAGAAAAACTAAAGAATTTTCAGTCTGAATTTAGAGAAATTATGAATAAGTTTACTTCAGATGGGATAAGAAGGGTCCATATCTTCTGCGCTGCTCAAGCTTCTTTCAATTTTGCTATGGGCCAACAAATAACAAAGAACCACCCTACATGTATTGTCTATGAATTTGTAAATTCAGAATCTGATATGAAGTACCCTTGGGGCATCAAATTTAACGAAAAGTCATCAGAGCCATCTGTTTATCGGTGATTCATTTTCGTTCAATGGCCTCTATGGATTAAAGACATAGTCGATACTGAGTATGTTAGACCAGTTTACAAATTGGTACTTGGATCTAAAAAAATTCATAAATTAAATACAGGTTTCTGTAATTTTTTTCAAAATCTAACCATCAGTTAAAGGTGCATTGCTTAAGTTACGGACCCCGTACCCCCTATATGAATTAGATGTTTAAGGATGTCTAATGTTAGCTGGTATTAATACAAAATCATTGCCATATATGAGGGAGAGCATAATTGTCAGAGTGAAGGACTGTGCTTGCTTAAAGCTAAGTTGTATATATAGGGACAGTATAGATTTGTTATCATGAAGAACTTATATTTGATTTTAACCTTTAAGGCTTTCCTTTCTTATTGTGTAGCTCTTAATGATTGATTTCAACCGCCGTATGCAATGTTAAACAAGTTCGAATCGCTTGATACCCTTTTATCTATTTATCACTAAAGGAGAAGGAACTGTATTCACGACCTAGTTAGTTTGTTTTAACTTACAACTTTACTGGCAAGGTTTTTGTCAAAAACAATTGATTGAGACTGCATTTGTATAGTGGTTCTAATCAACTTAAGGATTTATTAAATTCTTCTCCTGTCTTTAAAGGGGTTTTCGGTGGGGCATGGGTGTCAAAAGAAACCGATTAAAGCTATTTAAGCTTGTTTTTGGACAGATACGATTTTATTGCATTTAAGGTTGGGTCATTCAGTCTTCTGAAAATCTGTGTCGGTGTCAGCTTCTCTTCGTATTTCAGTCTTATAGCCTCCTCATGCCAACACTTACAGTTGAATGCTTTTTTCGGTTGAAGCTGCTTAGTTAATAACTCATTTGTAGTTGTTAGTGTTTTAATCGTTTTTTCAGCAGTTTTTAATTTTATTGTAGCTAACCTATTCGCTTCGTTCGTCTTCGTTTGCTTTCTAGCTGTTTGGATCTTTGTGAGACAGTCGTAGAATTTGCCTAAACTGTAGTACTCAAGCATGTGCTTTTTCCAGTAATTATGATTACTAAGGGCTTGTGTTACTGAGTGATTACGCAGGCTAGTTAAAACGCTTAGAGTTGAATTGTGTCGTCTTGATTTTGCAACATTAATAAACTCACTAGTGATAAGAACAGACTTATCTATCGCTAGGGGCTTTCCTATAGTTCTTTCTAGTGCATCTTTGGGAGTTATACCCTCTAACACATCTACTACTATCGATCTAATTGTTTCTTCTGAGAAATACCAGTCAGGGTGAACGGGTTCGGGAAGTTTGTATTTGCTACGTATTGAGGCTATTTCATCTTTAATTAACTGGTTAATTTTTTGTTTGATTACAGGGTAAGCTACATCCTCTATAAGCCCTAGTTTTATGTCTTTATCTACTGTTTGTTCAACATCAAGCTTCACTTGATTTATGAGGCTGTTGAGGTGTTTCTGTGCATTGTATCGGTCTAAAGTGGAAAAATATTCTAAGTCAGAAAGAGTTGTGTCATCCGCGTTGTTAATAATCACTTTTTAGAAACCTACTTTTGTGTACATTTATGTGTGCATATTATTACTGTGATCGTATACCCCCCTTTGTTTATAAGGGGGTCTCATAATCGTGCCAGAAGAGGGTTGGTTGGTTATTTGCAGACATAAATTTAGTGACTATCACAAGCAATAATTGTGGTTATCATAGCACTGCCACAGCGTTAATGTCTTAGTTTACTGAGTACAGCTTAAGTACTTTGCTGGAGTTTGCAGCAGTTTTATCAACTGGATCGAAATCGGTTGGCGCAGTAGAATACCCGTTTTTTTAGATCTGCTATAACGAAATTATTTTACTCGTTTTTTTAATCTTAGGAGCTTTGCAGTGTAGTTGGCGACAACTTAACGTTCTGCATAAATTCAAAACGAAGGCTAATCATGCTGATGATATAATTTACACAAATTATACAGAGTTAGCTTTTGTAGACTCTAGCCAAAACCTTGTTGTTTTGTTTGCGAGTCAGTTCCTAGGTCTGCGTTTGACAAATTAATATCTGGCCATCTTTTACGTGTTACTTAAGTAGAGCGTTTAACCGTGGCCTTTCGGAGATGAATACATGATTTACCGTTGCCCCTTATGCCAGCAAGCTTTATCTAAAGAAGATAAAACTTGGTGTTGCCCGTCAAACCACCGATTTGATTGCGCCAAAGAAGGTTACGTAAACCTGTTACCAGTGCAAAAGAAGAAGTCGAACGATCCTGGTGATAACAAAGAGATGATGTTCGCTAGACGAGAATTTCTTAATAAGGGTTATTATCAAGACTTAAGCGATAAAGTTAACCAGCTCGCTAATGAGTACCTTGAAGGTGCGCGTTTTGGTTTAGATATAGGTTGCGGCGAAGGCTACTATTCTGATCGTCTAGTAGAAAGCTTACCGAGTGACTTTAGCCTTTATGGTGTAGACATCAGTAAATCAGCACTTAAGTATGCTGCTAAGCGTTACCCTAATATTTCATTCAGCGTTGCAAGCGCATTTGATATGCCATTCCCTGATGATAGTTTTGACTTTATGCTACGCATTTACGCGCCATCATTAGATGTAGAGCTTAAACGGGTAATCAAATCAGGCGGGATTTTAATTACCGTTTGTGCTGGACCGAGACATCACTTTGCACTTAAAGAGCTTATCTATGATAACCCTAAAGAGCATACTGAGGACTCTTCTCAAATTGAGGGCTTCGAGTTAATCCATCAAGAGAGAATAGAGCAGGAGCTAACGCTCGATGATGCTGCCGATATTGGTCACTTTTTAAAAATGACACCTTATAACTGGAAGTTAACAGAAGAACAAAAATTAGCGTTAGCTAAATCAGGTCTGAGTTGTGAGTTAGATTTTAAGGTCGAAGTCTTCAGAGCCTTATAAATCAATGGGTGCAGCTTGTCGGTTGTTTTTTAAGCGATTCTTGGTGGTTGAGTTTTAATTTATAGAATTTAATTTTTTGATCCATTTGGCAAGCTCTAGAAATATAAGTAAAAACATACTAAATAACGATGCGAATGTGTGTTGACTTATGATGAGAATGGTTTATAGTGGTTGCAGCTTGAAGGTTAGGCTTATTTTTATGTGTTCAATACGACAATGTTCGTCCTGTTAACATTAAGTAAACCGGCATTTTCCAGCTCTACTGCCGTTAAGGCTTTAATTTATATTTACAGGATTCAATATTATGTCTCAAGTTACTGGCGTTGTTAAGTGGTTCAACTCTGATAAAGGTTTCGGATTTATCGAGCAAGAGTCTGGTCCAGACGTATTCGTACACTTCCGCGCTATCAACTCTGACGGTTTCAAAACTCTTGACGAAGGTCAAAAAGTTCAGTTTACTGTTACTCAAGGTCAAAAAGGCCCACAAGCTGAGAACGTAACTGTAGTTTAAGTTACCAGCTTGATTAGCACTAGCTAATCACACAGAATTTTGAAGAGCCGTGGTTTACCACGGCTCTTTTTTCGTTTAAGGATCTTGAAAATAGAGTGCCATAGATTGGTACCCTCCCAGTTAATTTCTCCTTGTTATTTAAAATTTCGTAACGTCAGTCTTCAGTATTTAATCATATACCTTCCATTTTATCTAAAGCTTGCTTAGCATTTTTATGACTCTTCTATCCTAATCAGCAATCAGCAATCAGCAATCAGCAATCAGCAATCAGCAATCAGCAATCAGCAATCAGCAATCAGCAATCAGCAATCAGCAATCAGCAATCAGCAATCAGCAATCAGCAATCAGCAATCAGCAATCACTCAAGGTTCAGTGAGCATCCAGTCATCGTACTCGTGAACCTTTACCAATTACCTTCTATACAAGGCAAAGATACAAGGGAAGGTTTGGTTACTTAATGTAATACCAATCAGTATAAGAAGTTGATCTACTCAGAGCGGTTTTTGGCAAACTAATTCAAGGCGAATAGCTGAAAGAATGGTTGTTCCCTTGTGAAGCCGTTCAACGCAGAAGTAGGCAGCCAAAAACGCTCCAGAATGGCGAGTTTTAGCGATTCTGATGCTGTGTTAACGAGCTTAACCGTAGAACAACTATGCTCTTCACTCGTTGCCTTGCCTCATAACCGCTAAACTCTCGCTGAGCGACCAATTCTTTATACTGATTGGTATAAGCATCTGTCGAGCAGGGAAAATTGATTTTCAACCGACTAACATCATCACTGCGGCTTAAATTAAAAAAACGGTAAGACTCTTGTTGATTAGTAACGGGGTACGCAATATTTGAATACAACAGAAGTGATGCGGACGGATGAAAGAAAAATGGCAATAACAAAGGTGCTATAAAAAGAGCCCTATGCAAAAGAGCCTATAAAAAAACGGCGCCTAATGCACCGTTTAATGATATAGCTAGTGACAAACTCACTAGGAGAAAAGCTTCTCTTCTAAGGTTCTTCCTTTCAAAATAGCTTTATATTGCCAGTTACGCTGCTTAAACAGGCTGAGCAAAGCCATCTCTATTGCATAGATCTCTTCGCTATTATGCTTGATAAGGAACTGATTAGATTGACGCTCCTCTATCGAGGTGATATCTGCTAAGTCTAATACCGCTTCGATAAGTGAGCTTGGTTCACATTGCTGCATCGTCAGCGTTAAATAATCCTCATGCTGAGACTCATTCATAGAGACCGATTGGCTGAGTAGGCCCTGCTCAAGATAAAGTACTTGATCACATAGCTTTTCAAGCTCATCCAAATTGTGTGAGCTAATGACAAAAGTCGTTTTATCAGAGAGTGCTTTAACGAGTTCGCGGATTTTCTTTGCATTTGCTGGATCTAAACCCGCCGTAGGCTCGTCGAGTAACACCAGTTCTGGCGAGCCAATAAGCGCTTGAGCAATAGACACACGCTTTGACATGCCATGGCTTAATGACTTGGGCTTTTGTTGTGCGCTATCGGCAAGATCAACTAAAGACAACACGCGTAGCGCTTCCGCTTTTGCCTCTTTTTTAGCATAACCTTGCAAGGTAGCAAAAAAGGTTAGCTGAGTGACGACATCAAGATTAGGGTCAAGCGCAGCATCTTGTGGTAGTGACGCAATACGCCCAAGTAGTTCGGGGCTACCAGGCTTGTGACCTAATAACGACACTTCTCCTGACGTTGGCGTGATATAGCCGCACAACAGGCTAAACAGCGTGGTTTTACCTGCACCATTAGGGCCAACAAGAGCAATAGGACGGCCAGCATCGAGTGTGATATCAACTTGTTTTAGCGCTTGTTTATTGCCGTAGGACTTAGATAGACCTTTGCAGTTAATTAAACTCATAGTGCGCTCCTATTGATGTACATTTTGCCTAAAAATAACAGCACAGCGGCTTGGATTAATGGCACTGGAGCATACATAAAGCTGCTAAACCCTTGAGTATTGATCATTAACGAAATTTGTGAGCCAGGAAGAAGCCACTTTAACTCACTAATAATAGGTAAGTAGTTATTGATAATCGCAATGCTAATAGACATCGCTGCCCAGACTAAGATTGCATAGATGGTTGCTTGGCGTGCTGAGCTGGCATAAAGAGATAGAATTGCCATTAATGCAGTATAGGGTAGCAACACTATAATCAAATTAAGGGTGACGATGAGTCCTGAAAACAGCGCGGGTATGAGTAAACTCGCATCTCTGCTAATGGCTAACACAATAGTCGCGATGACAGTTAAGACGAGAAGCAAGCTCTGTAAAGCCATATGACCGAGAAAACGGCCAAAGAAAAGGCTATCTCGACCCACTCTGAGGGTTAAAAAGCGAAATGTTCCTCGGGACTTATCTGTAGCAAACTGGTCCGCAGACACAAAAATGCTGAAAAGAGGAAAGATATAAAGCGCTGCAATCCAGTAGACGGCCATTTCGGCTACCGGCCATTTAAAGAGTTCACTAACGACTTGCTGGCCAAAGATCCCTTCTATTAGTCCTTTAAAATCAGGATTAATTAAAAAGCTTGATGCACCACTGATAGGGTAGAGCAAGATCAGTAGCCAAACGAGAGCGAATGCGACAAGAGCGATTAATCCTCTTGGGTTGAATAGCATCTTTTTGACTTCAAATTGTGCGAGTAAAAACGTATTTCGAAGCATGCTATTTTTTTGGGGGCTGTTTTGCAAACTAATCCCTTATTGTTAAGAGCGGTAGAAGGGGTCAGGTTAACACCTATTGCTTAAATGCGTTAACCTTAACCTCGTAAATTAACATGATAGATAGTTAATCGTTAAAAGCTTATCTATCTAGCAGATGCTTGATCTGTTCTGTTAACTCAGCCACTTGTTGCTCAAGCGTGTTGACTCTAGCTTCAAGCCCACTGGCATGCTGAGTGATTGAATACTCTGTGCTTTGGGCGGGCGTTGATTGTATTTCGGTGTCATCGACCTCAGTAAACAGTTGACGGTAGCGAGCTTCACGCTTGCCAGGCTCTTTAGCTAATAGCATGACAAGAGGGGACTCTCGTCTTTGGAGTTCATTTAATGTCGCTTCAACTTCACTGACATCATGAAACTCATGTAGTCGATTACTTCGAGTTCTGAGTTCACCGGGAGTTTGTGGTCCTCTGAGTAATAGAAGGCAAACAACGGCAAGCTCGGAAGATTTAAGCTGTAGATCGCTAAACTCGGTATTACAAAAACGATGCTTGTATTTTACCACTCGGCTACCGAAGCCTGATTGTTCTGAAATCAGTCTTTTTTTAGTGAGGTCATCTAAGGTATTTTGTACCTCAGATTCACTGAGGCTAAGAACAGGCTCACGGCTAGTTTTTTGATTACAGCCAGAGGTTAAACTGTTGAGAGAAAGTGGGTATTGCTCTGGCGTGGTGATCTCTTTTTCGAGTAATACCCCAATAACGCGCGCTTCATGTGGAGTCAGTTCCATATTAACCTCTTAATAAAAAAGCATGGCTTTGTTATAACAGAGCCATGCTTTAATGCAAAGGTGGTTTAGCGGGCTTAACTATGCAGTTGCTGGGTTTATGAGCAATATCTGCGTTTAGTTTAGTCTGCTAGGCGGATCCCATCTGGAGAGATGGTGATCTGCTTGCTTTTATATAGGCCACCGATACTCTTTTTAAAGGCTTTTTTACTCATCGAAAGCTGTGAGTAAATGATATCGGCATCCGTTTTATCGTTTAATGGTAGGAAACCGCCAGCCTGTTTAAGCTTAATCATGATAGTAACTGAATGCTTATCAAGTTCTTCTTTTGCGCCTTTTTGCAAGATCAGGTCTATTTTACCATCACTTCTCATACGCTTAATGAAGCCTTTTAGTTTTTGGCCAAAGCTTAAACGAGTATAGACCTCGTTCTTATACAGTACGCCCCAATGGGTGTTATTGATAATGGCTTTGTAGCCTAGATCGGTAGTGCCACCAATGATAAGATTAACTTCTTCATCTACGCGGAATGTTGGCTGTGTCAGATCAAGAAACTTATCGACTTTTGCAGACGCAACAATTCGGTCATCTACATGGCTAGTGTAAATATAGACTAGATATGATTTTCCAACTTCAATCTCTCGGTGTTGCTCACCAAAAGGTAATAATAAGTCTTTTTCTAAGCCCCAATCTAAAAACGTACCATATGGGCCGTTTTCTTTAGCTTCCAAATAGGCAAATTGACCCACTTGTGCGTATGGACGGCTTGTAGTGGCAATGATCATGTCTTCTGAGTCTAAATAGAGAAATACATTAACCAGATCGCCAACTCGGCAGTCCTTCGGCACAGATTTACGAGGAAGAAGTACCTGGCCCATCTCTTTTGCGTCTAAATAGACACCAAAATCAACTTGTTTGACGACTTCGAGCTTACAGGTTTTACCTATCTGGATCATGATGTTCTCTACTTTAAAAACAGTAACGATTAATTTCAGCTGCGATTATAGTGGAAAACGTTTCAATATGCTTTAGCCCGTTGAAACTAATGCTCAAAAGCTCGCATTTTGCTGTAATCAAAATAGGGCGTTTATCACGATTAGGGGGATAAATGCCACTCAATGTTATCACCCTGTTGTAAGGAGATAATAAATTAGCGATTAATTACCACTAAATGCAGTTATGAGTATTGCATTATCATGAGTCTCAAGGTTTAATTGCGCCGCAAAAAAATCAGTGAGAAAAGTGCGTCATTCGTGCTCTCATTTAAAAAAATACCTTTCAGCGGTTAGGTGAGACTTAAAGTAACAAATAGATTTTTATGGATTAGGTTTTACATGCTAAATTTAAAGGCATACATTCATTACATCATAAGAATTTGAAGTGATCTCTGTTTTTCATGAGGTGACTTTAATGTTGAGTAAGCTACCCCTCCAGAAGATGCACATTGCGACGCTGTAGAAGGGTGTACTTAAACATTTTATACTTTAGTAGGTCGATCAGAATTTACTGATTAAAATATTCGCAAGTTGATTGTAACCATAGTGATTCAGTCAGCTTAATTGAGTTAAATAGACAGGTTAGGACAAATATGAGCAATTGGTCTATTGATGATGCACGCGCAAGTTATAACGTAAATCACTGGAGCCAAGGACTTTACGGCATTAGCGATGATGGAGAAGTGACTGTGTCACCGGATCCAAGCCGCCCAGAATGTAAGATTGGTTTAAACGAAATGGCAAAAGACATGGTTAAGTCGGGCGTGGCTTTACCTGTTCTGGTTCGTTTTCCGCAAATTTTACATCATAGAGTAAATAGTCTGTGTCAGGCATTTAATCAGGCGATTCAAAAGTATCAATATGAAAATGATTACTTGCTGGTATACCCGATTAAAGTAAACCAACAGCAAACGGTTGTTGAAGAGATCCTTGCTAGCCAAGTAGAAAAAGAAGTGCCACAGCTAGGTCTAGAAGCGGGTAGTAAGCCTGAGCTAATGGCTGTTTTGGCGATGGCACAAAAGGCGAGCTCTGTCATCATTTGTAATGGTTACAAAGATAAAGAGTACATTCGACTTGCATTGATAGGTGAAAAGCTGGGTCACAAGGTATATATCGTCCTTGAAAAAATATCTGAGCTTAAAGTCGTACTTGAGCAAGCTAAAGAGCTAGGTGTTACACCTCGCCTCGGTCTGCGCGTGCGTCTTGCGTTCCAAGGCAAGGGGAAATGGCAGGCAAGCGGTGGCGAGAAGTCTAAGTTTGGCCTGAGTGCTGCTCAAGTATTACAAGTGATTACCTCTCTCAAGCAAGAAAATATGCTTGATTCGTTAGAGCTACTGCATTTCCATTTAGGTTCGCAAATCGCCAATATCCGCGATATTCGCCAAGGGGTGAGTGAAGCGGGCCGTTTCTATTGTGAACTGATGAAGCTTGGTGCAAACGTTAAGTGTTTCGATGTCGGCGGTGGTCTAGCGGTTGATTATGATGGTACTCGAAGCCAAAGTAGCCATTCAATGAACTACGGCCTGACCGAGTACGCCAACAATATCGTCAGTGTGTTGACCGATATGTGCAAAGAATATGAGCAGCCGATGCCGAGAATTATCTCTGAGTCTGGCCGTTACTTGACTGCACATCACGCGGTATTGCTAACTGACGTGATTGGTACTGAAGCGTATAAGCCAGAAGATATTCAACCGCCAGCTGAAGATGCGCCTCAGTTACTGCACAATATGTGGCAGTCTTGGGTTGAAGTCAGTGGTAAAGCTGATCAGCGTGCGCTAATTGAGATCTTCCATGACTGTCAGAGTGATTTAACAGAAGTGCATTCGCTGTTTGCTGTTGGCCAGGTAGGTCTTGCTGAGCGCGCGTGGGCAGAGCAAGTTAACTTGCGCGTCTGTTATGAGCTACAAGGCAGCATGAGTGCTAAGTATCGCTTCCATAGACCGATTATCGACGAGTTAAATGAAAAGTTAGCCGATAAGTTCTTTGTTAACTTCTCTTTGTTCCAATCTCTACCTGATGCTTGGGGTATTGATCAGGTATTCCCTGTGATGCCTTTGTCTGGTTTAGATAAGGCGCCAGAGAGCAGAGCGGTAATGTTAGACATTACTTGTGACTCAGACGGTACAATCGATCAATATGTTGACGGTCAAGGTATTGAAACAACACTGCCAGTACCTGCTTGGACGCAAGAGAGTCCATATCTGATAGGCTTCTTCCTTGTTGGTGCATATCAAGAGATCTTGGGTGACATGCATAACTTATTTGGCGACACTAACTCGGCAGTTGTACGTTTAGATGAAGATGCGCGCACTAATGTTGAGTCAGTACTCGCTGGTGATACGGTTGCTGACGTGCTGCGCTATGTAAACCTAGATGCTGTATCGTTTATGAGAACCTATGAGGAGCTCGTTAATAAGCATATCGCAGAAGATGAGCGTGCTAATATTCTAGAAGAATTGCAGCTAGGCCTTAAGGGCTACACTTATCTAGAAGACTTCTCTTAACAAAGTGGTGAGCAACGCGTAAGCGTTGTCACTAGGGTAAAAATAGCCTGTTTGCTATAACCAGCTTTAAGTTCGCTTGAAGCTGGTTTTATTTTTAGTCAGTACCAAACGTGTTTGTTAGCCAAAGTATCTGTATTAGTCTCAATTTGTTTCATGCAGATAAAAAGGCATTTATTATAGTTAACAAATCGATATTTTTAGGGGCCCCGATAGGATGTTTTTTGAAGGTTCGGAAAAGAAAATTGAGCTACAGCTAAATAGTAGCGCTGTTTCATTAAGATCTTTACCTCATTCATTTTGGCAGCAGGCATTGAGCCTAGCACAAGCTGAGATCCTATCAAGCCTTTCAAATTCCCATTGTGATGCTTACGTATTAAGTGAGTCGAGCTTATTTGTTTGGGAGCACAAGCTGCTGCTAATCACATGTGGTAATACACGTTTAGTCGATGCAGTGATGTTTGTCATTGATAAAATCGGGATCGCCCATATATCTGATCTAAGCTACCAACGTAAAAGTGAGTTTTTATCTCACTTACAAGCGACACGCTTTGAAGATGACGTCGAGCAGCTTAGTACGAAAATGGCTGGTAGCGCTTACCGAGTCGGGCATTTAGATAACCACCACCACTATATTTTTTGCAGCGAGCAAGCGCAAAAGAGTGATGCCAGTGCATGCGTGTTGATGTACCACATCAAAGGGCCTGTGGCTCAGTATCTACGTGGGGTTAGTCAGTCGGCGACTGAAATCCGAAAATTATTGGAGCTAGATCGTTTGTTGCCTCAGTTTGAGTTTGACGATCACTTGTTTCAACCGTACGGCTATTCAATCAATGGACTGTTTGAAGACAAGTTTTTGACCATACATATCACGCCTCAAGAGCGAAGCTCTTACGTGAGTATTGAAACAAACTTGAATTTTTTACAATATCCGTTCAATATTTTTTCTGAAATGTTAAGAATATTGAACCCCAGCAGTTGGGACATCATTGGGATGAACATGCAGGTAGACAACTTAGGCTTTCCTTCCCATAGAAGGCTAGCGAGTTGTGATCTACAGTTAAATCCACTCAATGACTTTAATTATAATCACTATATTCAGTCTGATTGCGAGACGTTATTAGCTGAAGTATTGTGACTCTAGACACTTTATGGAGTATGTATGACCACTATTGCAGATAAGCCTGATTATTCGCTTTATTCAAATGCATTTGGTTACTTAAGACAGCCGTTAGACTTTAAACCTCTAGAAGGCGATGCGGATGTAGTCGTGTTAGGCTTACCTTTCGATATGGCTACCACGGGGCGCTCTGGCGGTCGTATGGGGCCTGGTGCGATTCGTAACGCTTCTGTAAACTTGGCTTGGGAAGAAACTCGCTGGCCTTATCAGTTTAAATTAAGCGATCACGTGAAAATTGTCGATGCGGGTGACTTAGTTTATAACTGTGGCGATTCTGCTGATTTTACCCAGCGTGTTGAAGATTTCGCGACAAAGATCCTAGAAGCTGACAAAGCGATGCTCAGCTTTGGTGGCGATCACTTTGTGACTCTGCCTCTGCTACGTGCTCACTATAAGAAGCACGGTAAGATGGCACTATTGCATTTTGATGCGCACACTGACACTTATAGCCAAGGCAGTAAATATGATCACGGCACCATGTTCTATCATGCGCCAATTGAAGGGATTATCGCAGCCGAGAACTCAATCCAAGTCGGCATTCGTACTGAATACGATACAGCTAATCACCTTTTTAAAGTGATTGACGCTGCAACTGCAAACGACCTGACAGCCGATGAAATTGTGGCTCAAATTCGTGAACGAGTGGGTGATATGCCACTTTATGTGACTTTCGATATTGACTGTTTAGATCCCGCTTTCGCACCTGGCACTGGTACTCCCGTATGTGGCGGTTTGACAAGCGACAAGGCGATGAAAATTATCCGCGGTTTAAAAGGCATGAAGATTGTGGGTATGGATGTGGTTGAAGTCGCTCCAGCCTATGATAGCGCAGAGATCACGGCATTGGCTGGAGCTACATTAGGCTTAGAGATGCTGCACGTTTGGGCTGAGTCTAATGGCAAAGTTAAATAATCGATTTTAAGTGGCCTGTTGCAGGCTGAGCTTATTTGGTTAGACAGCCTATCAAAAGGCTCCCGTCCAATGCTTAAGATTGTTATCATTAAAGAAGCGCTAAATTAAGCGCTTCTTTTTTTTTGGTTCGATGAAAGGATTGATAAATGTCAGAACTTAGCGATATCAGACGTGAATACACGTTAGGCGAATTACATAGCGAAGATGTGCCCAATGACCCTATGGACCTGTTTAACGCCTGGCTTGAAGTCGTTCGAGACTCACAGATTCAAGATCCCACCGCGATGTCTGTTGCGACTGTGGACGAGAATGGTCAGCCTTTTCAAAGAATAGTGTTACTAAAGCGATTTGGTGATGATGGTTTTGTATTTTTTACCAATCTCGAAAGCCGTAAAGCGCAGCACATTGCCAATAATGCTCAGGTCAGTATTTTATTTCCGTGGCACAGTATAGATAAACAGGTAGCCGTTACAGGTATCGCCGAGCCTTTATCTAAAACTGAGGTGCTTAAATATTTTATGAGCCGACCTAAAGAGAGTCAGATAGCCGCCTGGGTCTCAAAGCAATCTAGCCCAATTAGTGCCAGAAAGGCGCTAGAAACTAAATTTGCGGAGATGAAGGCTAAGTTCTCTAAGGGAGATGTGCCTTTACCTAAATTTTGGGGAGGCTACCTAGTTCGGCCTAAAAGTATTGAGTTCTGGCAGGGCGGAGAGCACCGTTTGCATGATAGGTTTATTTATACCAAAGTCGGTGATGACTGGGTGCGTAGTCGTTTAGCGCCATAATTATACCAATCACACATTTAGTACGATTGGTATTAAATACACAAAAGCCGCATACCATGCGGCTTTTGTATATTTTGCGATCCGTCCTAATATTAAGAGTGAATATAGGTATAAAGAATCAATATAGGGCTTAGGTGTAAAAAATGGGTGTCAGTGGATAGTTAACTGTTGAATTAGGTTAAGCTTAACTATTAAGGTGAATAACGAGATCACGAGAGGGAGTGGAGATGAAAAGTATAATTATGGGCATATTATTGCTGCCTTTGTCGCTGATGGTATCGGCTGGCACTTGGACTGTTGAAAATGACAGCTCAGAGGTTAACTTTATATCCGTTAAGAAGGGCGATATTGCCGAGGTTCATCATTTTAATTCCATCGCCGGTACCTTGACGGACAAGGGGAAGTTCGATTTTTCAATTGCTTTGGCAAGTGTGGCAACAAACATCGATATTCGTAATGAACGTATGGAGTCTTTACTATTCGAGGTCGATAAGTACCCAAAACTGATACTAAAGGCTCATGTTGACCCTAAGATACTTAATAGTCTTGCCGTTGGCTCGGTGAAAGTTGCAACGATTGACGCCGAAGTTAGCTTACATGGCAAGAAGCAGAAGATGGCGTTTACGGTGAGTATCGCAAAGCTATCTGACTCTCACATCCTTGTTGCGAGTGTAGCGCCTATCATTGTCATGGCTGGCAGTTTTGGCCTGTCTGCGGGAGTCGATAAATTACGTGAAATAGCCGGATTATCGGCAATAAGTAAAGCGGTACCCGTGTCATTTATGCTCAATCTTAAACAACAGTCTAAACGATAGCTTAAACGGTATAACGCTAACTTTGAGCGGCTTTGAGTGCTTTTGGGGGAGAGGTGCGCTTAAGTTATGTTGTAAAGTGTGGCGCATGTTGTGGGAAAAGCGGTGTCGATTAAATAGGGGCGATTTCAATTAGAAACAAACTCAGATACTATCTTTGCAAGAAGATAAATAATAAATTGACTACACACTTTGCGCGAACGGTAAAATTTGCCGTGTGCATAGGTTTGTGTATTTTAGGTTGACTATGGTTACCGATAAAGACGGCTATATACACTTAGTTCAGTATTTGACTGAGCATCTGGGCATATTTGAAAACTCTCAGCAACAAAGTGTCACCGAAGATACGGTGATGGAACTGTTTGAAGAGCAACTTGCTGCACAAATCATCATGGTTTGTGGTCAGAATCCATCTTTGACATTCAGCCAAAGAAATCTCGTGGTCCGAGAGGTCGACTCTATCGTGTATGATCTTGAAGAGATTTTAGCGAGGGTTTCTGGTCATAAAGCAACAGCAGAACAATCTGTGTTTATCTCAGAGCTTTCATGTCTTATTAAGAACTTGTTTGATCAAGAGATAGCAAGAATGATCTCGCTTTAATGCCAAAATATTATATTTAGTTACAGTATTATCGCTGTCCCAGCTTGTTGGGTTTTGTCTAAAGGCCTAATGTAGCAGTAATGGTATAGGAGAGTGGTATGCTGAACAAAGTTACAAAGTCTATGAATAGGCAGTATTTGTTTGTTTATGCGTGCTTGCTCATATTCTGGTTTTTTCTAAGATTGTTTAGTGAAAATGCCTTCGATCTTGGTTGGGGCTTTTTGCCGTTAGTGATCTCTTTACCATTTGTCCCCTTTATCTTGGTATGGCTCGCAGTGCAGTTTTATCGGCATTTTAGGCTATTTAGAACACATATAAATCAAAAATGGCATTTTTGCCACTGCACATGTACAAGCGCGTTATTTAGTTTGTTTGTGTTTAACTTTATTTATTAAAAGCTGCTAGTTAGCATTTTTATCTAAAGATATCGGTCTTTTTATTAGCCCTGTTGTAAGTGCCCATACAGTTTAGCTATGTAATAGTTTCAACCTCTTTATTCATCTCCAAATCTTGCTATCATAAACGCAAGATAAGTCATATTGTTTATTAAACGAGCTAAGGAATCACGATGCTTAAAAAAGTGGGATTATGCTTATTGATCCTGACGTCATCTTTATCGGCGACAGCAAGCGAGAAAGCGGTGATAGGTTCAACCGCACAGATGTCAGTAGCCCATGCGGGCCTCTCTTATATTGCACGTATAGATACTGGTGCGGTTAATACTTCACTGCACGCCTACGATTTAAAAGTTGAAGGTGGTAGTGCTAAAAAAATGAAAGATAACATTGGCAAAATGGTGTCTTTTACCACAGAGAATAATGCTGGTGAGAAGAAACGCTTAAAAGCAAAAATTGTTAAGACCTCAACGGTGAGTAACTCTCAAGGCACTGAAACGCGTTACATGGTTGATTTAGACGTTGGCTATAAGGGGAAGGAGCGTAAGGTTCGGGTAAACTTAAGGGATCGTAGTCACATGGACTATAAACTCTTAATCGGTCGTAACTGGCTTAAGGGCCGTTATGTTGTCGATGTCTCTGAGAAAAAACTGATTGGCCCAACAGCTTCGATTAGCATTGTTGAATCTGGATTAATGTTTAAGACGCGTATCGATACTGGCGCGGTTGAGAATTCGCTACATGCCTATGATATGAGAATTGACAATGAAGATCCTGACATGGAAAAAAATGTCGGTAAAGTTATTCACTTTATGACTGAAAATGAAAAGGGTGAATCTCACTTAGTCAAGTCTCGCATTGTGGAAACATCGCTGATCCGAAATGCTCAAGGCAGTGAAATTCGTTATATGGTTGAGCTCAAGATTGGTGAGCCGGGTCAGGAGTATAAGGTGAAGGTGAACCTAAGAGACAGAAGCAAGATGTCATACAAACTCTTAATTGGCCGTAACTGGCTACAAGGGCACTACATCGTGGATGTATCACGTTAAAAGAGTCGATAAAATCAATCTAAGGCCGCACAATAAATGTGCGGCCTTTTTTATTTAAGCTAAAGTGTATTGGTTGTATTGGTTGTATTGGTTGTATTAGTCCCAACCATCAACTTATAAGTTATTAATGTTTTGTAGTCCATTTCTTGCTCCAAACGCGTGACGGTAACTTGCCCCTTAAATTCACTCTTTAACCAAACTGATAGCGACGAGAGGGTTCCTTTGACTTCGTTATTTTTTAGCACTTGCCGTAGAGCGGCTAACTTGCTCTCATCGAAACCTTTACCGTTATCATAAATACGCATCAGGACTTGATGATTGTCTTTGCTTAGTTCTACCTTGATGTATTGCGTTTTGTTTCGCTGATTAAACGCGTCGGTAATGGTATTGCTAATAGCGCGGTAAAAAATCAGTAAAAAATGCCAATGAACACCGTCAACGATGAGTCGACTATCGCTATTTATGGTGAGTTCAATTTTCTTGTCAGCTAGCTTTTGATGTAATAGGGCAACAATATGCTCAAGCAATAATACTAAGTCTATAGGTTTCGCGACATAATCTTGGGCTGAAAACAGGTACTCTAGGTGCCTTAATTGCACGGTTTGGTCGGCTAATGCGATATTAAAATCAATTACGTCCAATTCGCCATTTGCCAACTTGTATGCGTTTGCAGCTAAATCATCTTGTTTTCTAAAGATAGGTTTTACGATAGCTGCGACAAGCGAAGGGTACAGTGCTTGATTCTCAAGTTTTACCTGCTCAAAGCTAGTACTACGATTGGTTTCTAGCTTAACCCGTTCACTTTCATTGAGTAGGCGCTTATTAGTCTGCTCAAGCTTTTCAATAAAGCGGGTATTATCCGATGTTTCCCTTCTAAGAATTTCAAACCGAGCTTTATTCTTAAGCTCTATCTCCTTGGTTGCGCTTATATCAAAGGCGATGGTTCCAACAGCGCTAACTTGTTGTTGGCTATCCATAATTGGAAACTTGGTCACGAGGTAAGTATGCTGTTTCCCGTCTGCTGGAAAGGTTTGTTCATAGCTTAATTCGAGTCTACTGTCGATGACGCTAAGATCTTTTTCATGGTTTATCTGTGCAACCTCTCTTGGCATTATGAGGCGATCCTTCACTCCTATAATATCTTCACGCTTGCGTGATAGAGTGCGACAGAATTGATCATTCACTAAGGTAAACTCACCTTTGATATTATTAATAAAGATTAAATTGTGAGCAGAGTTAAGCACCGAGTTTAGTTGCTCTTTACTTTGTTTTAGTTCTGTTTGCGCTTGTAGCTGTACATCCAGTTGAAGCTCTAAGGCGAGGTTGGTGGCGTCTAAACTAGCCAAAGCTATCTCTAATTGTCGAGTTCGAGAGCTAAAGGCTTTAGCAAGCATGCCTATTTCATCATGACGGGTTGTTGCTTCAAGCTCAATCTTCGCAGCGTTATTATCATTCAATGCCTTTACCATGCGGCTAATAGGAGCAATAAACAGCGAGTTTTGCATGATAAAAAGTAGCATCAATGCCACAATTTGTATGCTGACTAAATAGATCCCGATAGAGTTTGCTAAAGATTGTTCATTGTAAGTAATACTCGATAATGGCGTGACTAGCACTATTTTCCAATAGGTGCCCGGCATAAGGAAGACTGTGACGATAACGGGTTCTTTTAGTCTTGGATCATTATCTAATTTCACACTGGCGACCAGTTCGACCTGTTTTAATTTGTTATTCGCATTTTGATTGATCAATGCGATAAGTTTCGGTCGTTCATGGGCTGGCACATTTGCTATAACATTTTTTAGTTGTTTATCGTCATATGCTTTTGTGTTGCTAGCGACTCGAATAAAGTCAGCATCAATTTTTTCTATGGTCTCCTGAAGCGGCTTAAAGCCGGGGTGGTTCTTAGAAAAAGTGGAGAAGGGCTGAAATAGCTCACGGCTATTGTTTTGTACCGCATCCTCTAAATTATAGTCGGGGTAGGACAGCAAACGGTTCTGTTGATCTAGTGCAAATACATAGCCACCTTGGCTGGATATCGCCGTCGTGAAGAAGTTATCTAAGCTTGATAAGGCGATATCGACGGTGGAAACGCCTATGAATTGATGCTCTGACCACATAGGAACAGAGGCTGTGATCATCGGTATTTGGGTAAAAGGGTCAATATATGATTTAGACCAATAGGTGGTATCTGTTGGGTAATATTTGGCCGGAATATACCAGTTTTCTAGATAGTAGGGCGGGATTGTTGCTGCATTATAATCATTGACCTGAATAAGCTCCCCTGCAAAATCACGCGCCCAAAAATAACTGTTTTTTTGTTTTTTAGAGTCAAACGCAAAGGGCTCAGGCCACACTCCACCACCTAGAATCACTTCCTGTTGACCAGGCTGATCTAACAGTGCCGGTACGGCTAAGTTTAATTGTTTGGGTTGTTGTTGATATAGTTCCCCTAGCGTGCCAAGGGACACCGCAAGGTTCTCTATTTTATTGGTTTTTTGTTGAAGTTTTGCCGCTATGGTTTTGCCCAGGTTAATACTAAGCGATTGCTGGTTATCGATTAAGCGATCTGTTTCAATTGACTTTAGAAACCAAACGCTGGCAATGATAATCACAGCTGCAACAACGAGCTGAACCAACATGAATTGCATTGGCAAGCTTGAACGCCAATCGGTCAGTTTAGTGCGCCTCATACTTGATTTAGTCATTATTATTCTTTGCTCGATTAAGACTATCCCCTTAAATTAGTATCCATACTGAAAAAGGAATGAAGCTTGGAATTGATGTTGAGCTAATTATACAAGTCTTGTTGTTTTTTTGTAAAACAAACTGATGTATCTATGCATAAATATTTCAGAAGGAAACAAAAAAAGCAGCGTGTGGCTGCTTTTGTATGAAGTGGATTTTGTGAAGTAGAGAGTGCGGTTATACTCTTAGCCCAACGAGAAGTTTATCCAACTGTTCGGCTGTAGCATGGAGTTCATCGCAGCCAGAAACAGATTGATTCGCCGACTTCTCAACATCATGTGATTGATTGCGAATGTCCATTAGATTGGTTGCAATTTCATTGGCAACGGCAGATTGCTCTTCTGCCGAAGTTGCGATCAATATACTCATCTCATAAACTTTCGCGCTGTGATGAGCGATACCTTGCAGATCTTTACCCGTGTCGAGTACGTGCTTTTTGCCGTCTTCTGCTTTTTCGACGGTTCGACTCATTACCTGTTTTAAGTCACGGGCCCCCGATTGAAGTGCTTCAATCATGGATTTAATTTCAACTGTAGCGGCTTGTGTGCGACCCGCTAGGGTTCTGACTTCATCTGCAACCACGGCGAAGCCACGGCCTTGTTCGCCAGCTCGGGCTGCTTCAATGGCAGCATTTAATGCGAGTAAGTTCGTTTGCTCTGAAATGGCATTAATGGTGGTGACTACCTCATCAATTTTAGCTGCGTTCTCATTGAGATCATTTACGGCAACAGAGGCATCTGCAATTTCATTTGATAGGCTGCCAATGGCATCTACAGTGATGGCAATATCACGAGAACCCGCATCAACTTGCACATTTGCTTCTTGAGTCTCGGTTGATGAAAGTTCTGCGTTGCGGGCGACCTCTGATACAGCCGCGGTCATCTGCTCCATGGCGGTTGCCAATGAGTCGATATGTTGGCGCTGATTCATCGCTAACGATTGTCCATCCTGTGCCGTGTTTCTAAACGCCTGAACCACATTACGGATCTGTAAGCTAGCATTTGTCATCTCACTAACCAGTTTATGCTGACGCTCGACTAGGGTGTCGATGCTAATCGCTAGAATGCTGAACTCATCTTTAACTTCAAAAAAATTAAGCCGCCCAGTGAGATCTCCCTCCGCCGCTCTTTTCAGCGCCATGACGTTGGTGTAAAGCGCCCCGCCAACAAAACTTGAAATATAGTAACTGAAGATAAGGATAATGCAGATCAATATGGCTATCGCAATATAGGCAAGATACTCGTTATGGCTTTCACTATTTTGCCCTGTCGTTAACACGGTGATTAGCCCTTGGGAGCTTAGTGGGCTAACACTTTGGATTCTATTGCCTTGAATGTTAGTCTCACCGCCTTTTGCTGCTAAGGCCGAGATTTGCTGGCTTGCACTTTGTTGCTTATAGACGGTGACTTGACCGTTTAACGCGCCAAGAAATGCGTCTCTATTTTCTGCCGGAATATATTGATAGGCCGTATCGAGGGTATGACTCAGTGTTTGGTTGAAACTATGAGTTTGTGCGACTTGGTTTTCGACTAAGTTTTGCTTGTACTCGCTGTTGAGCAGAGCCGACAGGCCGAGAAGGGTAATGATGGGAATTATCGCTAATAATGCAAACTTTGTTTTAAGGGTCATGTGGATAAGGTATTTATCGACCCAGCGGAACTTCACTTCTTTCATCGTATTCTCTTTTTATATTTGGCGGCGACTTAGCTATTTATCGGAAGGTCGAGGCGTTCCTTAACTCTTTTTTTACGATACGCAGCGTATTTGATGACTTTTTACCCCAAGACTTACTTAAGTTATTGAATAACGGTATCTCTGAGTGATGTCTATTTGTTAGAAAAACAATTCACATCGGGCCACAGAGCTCGTCAGTCGAAGGTTAGCTAAGCTCTGTGCCTGACCGCTTATAAGTTAAGCTCAAGGTTAATCTATCACTGATTTAGTGCTTGCTTGTATAAGGACTAAGCAAAATAGGCAGTTAGCGGGTAAAAAGGTGAATTAGTCCTAGTCAAATGTCGCTGTCTAACGTAAAATTTTAGTCTTTTTCTATTTTCACTAAGAAAATACGTTAGCCCAAAAGTCGTAGGTCTAGCACTTACTTGCACTGGAAGAGATGATGTCACAGTTAACAGAGATCGTAGAACAGGCTTTAGCCGCCATCGAAGGAGCTACAGATTTAAAAGCTCTCGATGACCTCCGTGTCGATTACCTTGGTAAGAAAGGTCAAATCACCGACATGATGAAAATGATGGGGAAACTGCCTCCAGAAGAGAAGCCAGCTTTTGGTCAAGCCGTGAATCAAGCGAAACAAGCGGTTCAACAACAGTTATCTATTCGCATTGATGGTCTGAAGGCCGCTGAACTTGAAGCTCAGTTAAAAGCAGAGAGTATCGACGTGAGCTTGCCTGGCCGTCGTATCGAGAACGGTGGATTACACCCTGTAACTCGTACGATTGAGCGTATTGAAGCTTTCTTTGGTGAGCTTGGCTTTACGGTTAAAGACGGCCCAGAAATCGAAGATGATTTTCATAACTTCGATGCGTTAAACATCTCTGAGCACCATCCTGCTCGTGCGGATCATGACACTTTCTATTTTAACCCGAAAGTGATGTTGCGTACGCAAACCTCTGGCGTACAGATCCGTACTATGGAGCACGAGAAGCCGCCTTTACGTATTATCTCTCCAGGTCGCGTATATCGTAACGATTATGACCAAACACATACGCCGATGTTCCATCAGGTGGAAGGTTTACTTGTCGCTGAGAACGTTAACTTTGCTGAATTAAAAGGCATCTTGCACGATTTTCTACGTAATTTCTTTGAAGAAGACTTAGAAGTCCGTTTCCGTCCTTCTTATTTCCCATTTACTGAGCCTTCTGCAGAAGTGGATGTAATGGGGAAAAATGGTAAGTGGCTAGAAGTACTAGGCTGCGGCATGGTTCATCCAAATGTGCTTCGTAGTGTTGGAATCGATCCAGAGAAATATTCTGGCTTTGCATTCGGTATGGGCGTTGAGCGTCTTTCTATGTTGCGCTATGGCGTTAACGATCTGCGTTCATTCTTCGAAAACGATCTACGTTTCCTGAAGCAATTTAAATAAACGGAGCTGTAATAGCATGAAATTTAGCGAATCTTGGCTTCGTGAGTGGGTTAACCCTAGTGTCAATCGCGAAGAGTTATCACACCAAATTACTATGGCTGGTCTTGAAGTTGATGGCATTGAGCCTGTAGCTGCAGACTTTAGCGGCGTAATCGTTGGTGAAGTGGTTGAATGTGGTCAGCATCCAGACGCAGATAAATTGCGTGTAACCAAAATCAATGTCGGTGGCGAAGAGCTGATTGACATCGTTTGTGGTGCAGCAAATTGTCGTTTAGGTCTTAAAGTGGCTGTTGCCATGGTTGGCGCAGTGCTACCTGGTGATTTTAAAATTAAGAAAGCCAAACTACGTGGGCAACCATCATTTGGTATGTTGTGTTCATTTGGCGAGCTAGGTGTTGACATCGAAAGCGATGGCATCATCGAATTACCATTGGACGCACCAATTGGTCAAGACGTACGTGAGTATCTTGAACTGAACGATGCCGTCATTGACGTTGACTTAACGGCTAACCGTGCCGACTGTTTAGGTATGGCGGGTCTGGCTCGCGAAGTGGGTGTCTTGAACCGTCAAGCGGTTACAGAACCAACTTGGAATGCCGTTGAAGCAAGCATTGATGATGCTGTAACGGTTGATATCTACGCAGAACAAGAGTGTGGTCGTTACTTGGGCCGCGTTATCAAGAATGTTAACGTTAAAGCCGCGACACCACTGTGGATGCAAGAGAAATTGCGCCGTAGCGGTATTCGCTCAATCGATCCTATCGTAGATATCACTAACTATGTGTTGATTGAGTTCGGTCAGCCAATGCACGCGTTTGACTTAGCTAAGTTAGATGGTGGTATTCAGGTTCGTAAAGCTAACGGCGAAGAGAAGCTAACGTTACTTGATGGCAATGAAATCACCATCCCTGCAGAAATGTTGATTATTGCCGACCAAGTTAAGCCACTAGCACTTGCGGGCGTATTTGGCGGTGAAGACTCAGGTGTAACCACTGAAACAACAGATATTATGCTTGAGTGCGCATTCTTTGCACCGCTAGCAATCTTAGGCAAGGCACGTAAAATTGGCCTGCACACAGATGCATCGCACCGCTTTGAACGTGGTGTTGACCCAGAACTTCAACAAAAAGTCATGGACCGCGCGAGTCGTTTGGTTCTCGATATTTGTGGCGGTGAAGCGGGTCCAGTTGTTGAAGCTAAGTCTGAAGACAACTTACCGAAGCCAGTACATATCGTATTACGCCGAAGCAAACTAGATAAGACTCTAGGTCATCATATTGAAGACGCTGAAGTAAAAGAAATTCTAGAGTGTTTAGGTTTTAATGTTGAAGTGAGTGAAGGGCAGTGGAATGTCACCACCGCAACTTACCGTTTTGACATGGCGATTGAAGAAGACTTGATTGAAGAAGTTGCCCGTATTTACGGATACAACAATATTCCTAATATTGCGCCAGTTGCGCAGTTAAGCATGTCTGATCATAAAGAGTCTGATATCAGCCTTAAGCGTGTTCGCAGCATGCTGGTTGCTCGTGGTTTCCAAGAAGCGGTTACTTATAGCTTCGTCGACCCTAAGCAGCAAGAGCTAATCCACCCAGGTGCAGAGGCGATGATTCTACCGAACCCAATTTCGGTTGAAATGTCAGCAATGCGTCTGTCTATGTTCACCGGTCTTTTGACTGCGGTAGGTTACAACCAAAGCCGTCAACAAAACCGTGTAAGACTGTTTGAAACCGGTCTACGTTTTGTTCCGAATGAAACGGCTGAGTCAGGTGTGTCACAGCAACCTATGCTTGCAGCCGTTATTGCCGGAAACCAAAATGATGAACATTGGTCAATGGAGTCAAAAACGGTTGATTTCTTCGACCTAAAAGGTGACTTAGAAGCGGTCATCGGTTTGACTGTTGCAGAAGCTGAATTTAGCTTCAGAGCGGCAAGCCACCCAGCGCTTCATCCGGGGCAATGTGCTGAAATCTTAAGAGATGATCGCGTAATTGGCATCATAGGTACGGTTCATCCAAGCCTAGAGAAGCCATTTGGCCTAAACGGAAAGACAATTATTTTCGAGCTAGAATTAGACGCTTTATTGCATGCTAATTTGCCGCTAGCCCAGACTGTATCTAAGTTTCCAGCTAACCGCCGTGATATTGCTATCGTAATTGATGACGCTATTGCAGCAGATGATGTTGTAAAATTGATAAGAAAAGTTGGCGAAAATCAGTTGGTTGGCATAAACTTGTTCGATGTATACCGAGGTAAAGGTGTAGCGGAAGGCAAAAAGAGCCTTGCAATAGCACTCTTATTACAAGACAACGCTCGTACACTTGAAGAAAAAGAAATCGCAGAGATGGTCGACGTCGTGGTTTCTGCTCTGAAAGACGAGTTCAACGCATCGTTGAGGGACTAAAAGTATGGCACTTACCAAAGCCGAAATGGCAGAACATCTTTTTGAAACGCTAGGTATCAACAAGAGAGTAGCGAAAGAGATGGTAGAGACGTTTTTCGAAGAAATTCGTCAAGCTCTTGAAAGTGGTGAGCAGGTCAAGCTATCTGGCTTTGGCAACTTTGACCTGAGGGACAAGAATCAAAGACCGGGAAGGAACCCAAAAACGGGAGAAGACATCCCAATTTCGGCACGTCGAGTAGTGACGTTCCGTCCGGGACAGAAACTCAAAAGCCGTGTCGAAGAGGCTAACGCAAAGAAGTAATTGCTTTAGCATCATAATGAAGAGGCCACTCAATCGAGTGGCTTTTTCTGTTTCCATTTGCTGTAGAGGTTTTATTCTTGTCTAGAAAGCCGAAATATTTTGACCGACGTTTTAGCTTTAGCCTGTTACACCCAAGATATTGGCTAACCTGGATCGCGATTTTAGTGTTGCTAATATTTGGTCTTATGCCTGCTTGGCTTAGAGACCCTATTGCCCGCACACTTGCTATACTTGTGATGAAAATTGCTAAGAAGCCGATTAATGTTGCAAGGGCAAATTTAACCACCTGCTTTCCTGAAAAGTCCCATGACGAGATTGAAGCGTTAGTAAAAGATAACGTTGAAAACTTTGTGATGATTTTATTGGCTCAATCTGAGCTACTTGCTAAATCTCGCGCGAATATGAGACGTCGTGTACAGCTGCATGGATTTGAGCATGTAGAAAAGGCACGTGCTGCAGGTCAGCCAGTGATTTTTATCATGCCGCACGTGTGGGGAATTGAGTATGCTGGTCTTAGGCTTAATCTTGACCTGCCTATGGTATCGATGGCAAAAGCCCATAAAAATGATCTGTTTAACTGGTTCAATAATCGCATGAGAAGCTCCCAAGGCGGAAACATCTACATGCGTGAAGCAGGGATCAGAGCTTTGCTTTCGGAGTTAAAGCAAGGCAACAGCTTCTTTTATCTACCTGATGAAGATCTTGGTCGTGATAAGAGTGTGTTTGCGCCGTTTCTGGGGACCACTAAGGCAACCTTGCCCGTTGTTGGCCGTTTAGCTCAGGCGGGTAACGCACAAGTTATGCCGGTAAAGATTGGTTATGATCAAGTTAAGCGCCGTTTTGATCTAACGGTTATGCCTGCAATTGATCCAGAGACGATGCAAGGTAAAGAGAATGAAGCTATCGCCTTAAACAAGGCGGTTGAGCAGGTTATTCTAGCTTACCCGGAGCAGTATATGTGGTTCTTAAAAGTGCTTAAGACTCGTCCAGAAGGTGAGCCATCGATCTATAAATAACCTAGTGAGCGAAAATCTATCGCTCGCTAATGGATTTTTACTGAATAGATGTTGCTCCACAAAAAAGCCGCAATGGATATTGCGGCTTTTCTATGGCAATTGTTTAGCGGCTAAACGATTAGCTGATATTCTTCGCGCAAGATATCGATGATCTCTTGCTTAGGGTTTTCGCTGATCTTGAGTTTGCTACCAATGACTTTTTCAGCAATCCCTACATAGGTATTAGAGATATCCATCATTACTGATTCAGGTAACTTATTATCTCTAGCTAGCGCAAAACGCTCTTCCATACGGTTCTTGTTTAGCAAGATATCAGAGTCTGGGAAGTGGTTAAGCAGCCACTGTCTGAAGCCCTCTTTAGATTGCTCGATGATCTTGCCATCACGGTGCGATGAACCATCCCAAATACGTGAGCTATCAGGGGTGCCGACTTCATCCATATAGATGAGCTTTTCATTACCTGCAGCGTCGTTGACATAGCCAAATTCAAATTTGGTATCAACAAAAACCTGATCGTGTTCAGCGAGTGCGTCACTAATCACATCGAAGCCTTCTTTAAGCAGCTTTTCATAAAGATCAATGTCTGCAAGCTTAGTAAAGTTAAAACCTTCAACGTGGCGCTCAATATCGCTGCGAGAGACGTTAACGTCATCGGCTTCTGGTACGCCTTCCAGACCCGTTAATACGCCTTTTGTTGAAGGGGTGATTAATAGCTCTGGTAGCTTTTGATCTTTCTCTAAGCCTTCAGGGATTGTGATCCCACAAAACTCACGCTCACCTTTTGTGTATGAACGCCACATTGAACCGGTAATGTATTGACGTGCAATCGCTTCAATCATTACTGGACGTGCTTTTTGTACAATCCACACCAATGGGTGAGGGATGTCTAAGATATGGCTATCGGCAAGGCCTTTATCTTTGAAAAGTTTAAACCAATGGTTTGAGATAGCATTAAGTGCCGTACCTTTACCTGGAACGCCATTTAAGCCGTTCTCACCTTGCCATACACAATCAAATGCGGAGATGCGATCGCTGATGACCATAATGGCTAGCGGTGCATCGGCTGGCACATCGTAACCTTTATCTTTAATTAACCGAGCGCTATCTTCTTCGGTTAACCAGTAAACACTGCGGACCTTGCCTGAGTGAACAGGTTTATTGGTACGAATTGGGAGGTTGTCATTTACGACTAAAACTTTATCTGCAAGATTCATAGGGCACACTTTTATTATAGAGAAGCTTAATTTTAGTGGCGCGATTGTACCAGAAGTTACCTATTGCAACACCCTAGCAATAAGGGTTTTACTCACTATAAAAACAGTGTTTTCTATAGTGTAAAATAGCGGGCTAAAAAGGGGGATGAATTGAAATATTATGCTGTTGCGCGTTATTGCTACCGATTAATTATCGCCAAAGGTAAAGGGCGTAAACTTAGCTTACGCCCGTCAATTCGGCTACTTGGTTTTATTGTGTCTTTTCATCAGATTTAAGTTGATATCTTGCATGCTTAAATCTTGATCTTCTAACAAAACCAGCAGGTGATAGATAAGATCCGATGCCTCATCTATCAGTTCAGGCTTGTCGTGAGTTGCTGCGGCTAATGCCGTTTCTAAGCCCTCTTCACCGACCTTTTGAGCGATACGTTTAGTGCCACGTTCAAACAGGTGAGCGGTATAGCTCGACTCCGGGTCTTGGCCTTTACGTGATGCAATTAAGCCTGCCAAGTTATCGATAAAGCTATGCGCGTTACCGTCTTTCCAGCAACTCTCGGTGCCTTTGTGGCAAGTCGGTCCATTGGGAAGTACTTGTACTAGCAGGCTATCGTTGTCGCAGTCCATATTGATCGCTATTAACTCAAGAGTGTTGCCAGAGGTTTCTCCCTTGGTCCAAAGTCTTTGCTTGCTGCGACTAAAAAAGGTTACCTGCTTAGTCGATAAGGTCTTATCTAATGCGGCTTTATCCATGTAGCCGAGCATCAGTACTTTACCCGTGAGGAAGTTTTGTACCACGGTAGGGATTAACCCCTCCGTTTTTTTCCAGTCCAATAGACCAATAAGGTTGCTGTCTACCGGCTTTGATTGGTCAAGCTTAGTCATATTATGTCCCTAATTGGATAAACTCGTTTAATTAAATCTTTTAGATTTAGCCTAAACGCGTACTGCAATCTGATTATCTTTAAGATACTGTTTTAACTCTTGGATATCGATGATCCCTTTATGAAATACACTTGCCGCGAGCGCCGCATCGACATTGGCTCGGCTAAATACATCCCTAAAGTGCGCCATGGTGCCGGCGCCACCCGATGCGATTAATGGCACATCGCAGATGCTACGTATCATCGACAGTTGCTTAATGTCATAACCTTGCCTGACACCATCTTGGTTCATGACGTTGAGTACGATTTCGCCGCAGCCTTGTTTTTGCACCTCTTCAACCCAGTCTTGTGTATACCACTGAGTGTCTTTGGTCGCCGCTTCGTCGCCAGTAAACTGCTTGACCCTATAGCTGTCGCTACTAGCGTCATAGTAGGAGTCGATACCGATGACGATGCACTGGCGGCCAAATTCATCTTGCAGTCTGGCAATCAAGCTAGGGTCGGTTAATGCTGGTGAATTAATTGAAATTTTATCTGCGCCAAAGGCCAGCTTTTCCCGTGCTTGCTCTATGGTTCTGATCCCACCTGCAACACAAAAAGGGATATCTATTTTTTCGGCGACTCGGCTTATCCAAGATTTATCAATGACCCTATCATGTGCGCTGGCGGTGATGTCATAGAAGACTAATTCATCTGCACCTTCTTCAGCGTAGCGCTTAGCGAGCGGCACAATATCACCTACAATTTCATGGTTTCTAAATTGAACCCCTTTAACCACTTTACCCTCTTTGACATCGAGGCAAGGGACTATGCGTTTGGCCAACATGCAATCGCCTCCTTTACTGAAAACTGTTTAATGAGTAAGGCTTTTCCGATGATGATGCCATCGGCGCCGCTATCTTTTACTGCATTGACATCGGCCAAGGTGGCGATGCCACCGGAGGCTTGCCACTGGATCTCTGGATAGCTAGCGGCAATTTCACGGTAAAGTTCGGTATTAGCGCCTTGCAGAGTACCATCACGACTAATATCAGTGACTAACGCATGTTTTAGGTCAACCGTTTTGAACTCTTCAACCAGTGACTCAAGGCTCTTACCGCCCCCAGTTTGCCAGCCCGATACGGCGACAATTTTTTCGCCTTGCTCATTGATATTGACATCGAGTGCCAAGCAAATTGCTTCATTGCCATACTTTTCGAACCAGCTTTTTACAAGCTCAGGCTCCTTTACGGCCAATGAGCCGATAACAACACGGCTGACACCAATTTCTAATAGCTCATTTAATTGGGCTTCGGTGCGAATTCCACCACCGACTTGAATGGGGGTATCTAGGTGATTAACCAGTTCAGAGATTAAGGCTGTTTGACGCTTAGTAGGATCTTTTGCTCCGGTTAAGTCGACGATATGCAGCAAGTTGGCCCCTTGGGCCTGATAAGATTTTAGTTGATCTAACGGACTCAAATTAAAGGTTGTTTGTTGTTCGTAATCACCTTGGTAGAGGCGAACGACTTGACCGTCGATAAGATCGATTGCAGGAATAATCATTACAGTGCCTCTAATTGCTTTTTAGCAAGTTTACTCGCTTGTTGAGTGCTTGATTGGCCAAAGGTATTTCTGTCCATAGTGAGGAAGTTTGCCAATATCTTCGCGCCAACTTCAGCGCTTTTTTCCGGATGAAATTGCAGTCCAATAAAATTATCTTTTGCAATGGCCGCGCTAAAACACTCACCATGTTCGGCGGTGGCAATGGTGTAGTCGCTAATTGGCGCACGGTAGCTATGCACAAAGTAAACGTAGTTACCGGCAGTAATACCATCAAAAATAGGGTGACTCGAAGGCGTTATTTGATTCCAGCCCATATGGGGCAGAGGTAAGCCCTGACTATCGAGTAGCTCGATATCCGTTGCAATAATATTTAGGCATTGGCAGTCATCGCTTTGTGTACCGCGCTCTTTCGAGGCGCGGGTCAGCATCTGCATGCCTAAACACACTCCGAGTACCGGTTGGGTGAGCGAAGTAATCACCTCTATCAAGCCTTTATCTTTGAGGGCAGTCATTGCTGCGCCAGCGGTACCGACACCGGGTAAAATGACGCGCTCGGCCGATTTAATTAGCTCAATGTCATCGCTAACAAACAGGTTTTCGCGCTCAATATCTGTCATCAAGCGTTCAAAGGCGTAGCGGACAGAACTTAAATTGGCGCAGCCAGTATCGATAATGACGGTATTACCGACTATGGCTGCTATATCTGTTTGGCTCATAACACACCTTTACTTGAGGGAAGGCTATCTCCTTCAACTGCAACAGCTTGCCTTAGAGTCCGACCTAACACCTTATATAAACTTTCAACTTTGTGGTGGTCGTTATCGCCTTGAGTGCTGATGTGTAATGTACAGCGCAGACCATCGGCAAACGAGCGGAAGAAGTGCGGTACCATCTCGGTTGCCATTTGGCCAACGAGTTCACGCTCAAACTCACCAGCGAACTTGATAAACGGGCGACCAGATAAGTCCAAAAGACAGGTTGCACTAGCCTCATCCATAGGAATAGCCTGCTCAAACGCATTGCCAAAACGGGCGATACCGCGTTTGTCACCGAGGGCTTGGCGCAGCGCATCACCGATAGCCAGTGCGGTATCTTCTACGCTGTGGTGGTCATCGATCTCCAAGTCGCCATCAACCTTTACATCCATTTTAAAGTTGCCGTGAGTTGAGATCTGCTCAAGCATATGGTCGAAAAAGCCGATACCAGTGTTGATCTCGCCTTTGTCATTTGAATCTAAATCGACGGTGACGCGAATATCGGTTTCTTTAGTGGTACGAGTAACGGTCGCACTGCGGTTCTTATTCAGAAGCTTGTCGGCAATGGCATTCCAGTTAAGGTTTTGAGGGTGATATTGCAAACCTAATATCCCCATCGAGTCGGCAAGACCTAAGTCGGTTTCACGGTCTCCTATGACAGCAGACTGAGTAAAATCAATCTTGCCAGAAGTCAGGTAATCTTTAACTAGCCCAAGCTTAGGCTTACGGCAACTGCAGTTCTCATCATTAAAGTGAGGGCAGATAAGGACATCATCAAACAGCACGCCTTGGCTGTTTAAGATCTGCATCATCATATTTTGCGGTGCGTCGAAATCATCTCTTGGGAACGACGGCGTGCCAAGACCGTCTTGATTACTCACCATGACTAATCGATAACCGGCGTTTTGTAGTTTCAGTAGAGCAGGGATCACATTAGGCTCAAAAACAAGCTTGGCTAAGCTATCGACTTGCTTATCTGTCACTGGTTCTTCGATGAGGGTGCCATCACGGTCAATAAATAAAATTTTCTGCTTCATAGCGGTTATACCTTTCAGATTCTGGCTTAACTGAGTTAAAACAAGGTTAAACAAGTCGAAACTCATTTAATACTCAGCCAAGCTATTGTTATTCTTTTAAACGTCAGCTTACTTATATTCTGTTGTTGAAACCGATTGTTGAAACGGCTGTTGAAACAGATTGATGAGATAGTCTGTTTGCGCCTGATCAGTAAAGCTAAAGCGAATCGCCTTATTCAGACGAGGATCGTTATAGCTTCTAGCGATTACGCCAGCGGTTGTGAGCATTTGTTGCACCTGCGCTTTGTCATCAAACTCTGCGAGCAGATAGTTACCATGTGCTTTGATAACGTTGGCGCCATAATCGCATAATGTTTCTGCCAACCTTAATCCCTGTTGCTTCATTACATTAACCTGTTGCCTCATGGTTTCAAGGCCACTGGTGTTCAGGGCTTTGATAGCGAGTTCGCTCACAGGAAGTGGCACTGGATAAGGAGCAATGACTCGCATGCAAATGTCGATAATGTCAGGATTTGCCAACATAAAACCACAGCGCGCACCAGCTAAGGAAAACGCTTTTGATAAGGTGCGAAGCACCACAAGATTTGCATAGCTGGCAACTAAATCGGCCACACTGTACTCTGGGCTAAACTCAATGTAAGCCTCATCGACAACCACGATAGCGTTTTGGCAGCGCTCGATAACTTCGATGATTTTACTTCTTGGGATCACACTGCCTGTGGGATTGTTTGGGTTACAGATAAATACCAGCTTAGCGCCACTGACTTGAGTTAGGTAATCAGTGGGGAGCTGAAAATCATCTGTTAGTGACAGCGCTTTTACCCCAACATTGAAGGTTTGGGCACTGATGGCATACATGCCATATGTTGGGCCGAAGGTTGCGATGCTATCTTGCCCTGGTACACAGAAGGCACGAATTAGCAGCTCAATCGCTTCGTCGGCGCCGCGGCTTGTGATAATGCTGTTCTCATTTACACCACTATATTGGCTATACGCACGTAATAATGCAGGTGGCTGGCACTCAGGGTAACGGTTGAGGCCGACTAGTTCACTATTGTTAAAGGGGGATTCATTGGCATTGATCCAGATATCCCCCTGGCCGCCAATACGTCTTGCTGATTGATAAACCTGTAACGCTAATAGTTCCGGTCTCGCGAGACGCTGCGCCAAATTCAGCTTGCTTGACGTTGTCTCTAAACTTGACTCTGAACTAGTGTATGAAGTTATCCCTGAAGTTATCATAGCGCCTCCTTAATCGAGTTCGCTTTATCTGCGCCCTTGCTGGCGAACTCTTCGTTATCTACATTAGCGTCAAGGCTGGCAATTCGAACTGCAATGGCATTCTTGTGTGCATCAAGTTGTTCAGCTGCCGCCAGTATCATCACGCTATCAGCAATAGTTTCTAGCCCTTGAGCGGTGAGCTCTTGTACGGTAAATCGGCGGCTGAAATCTGCAAGTGATAAGCTCGACACGGTTTTGCTGTAACCATACGTGGGTAATACATGATTCGTGCCGCTGGCATAATCGCCCACAGACTCTGGTGTATAGGGGCCCAAAAATACTGAACCCGCAGCCCGAATATTGGCTAATACTTGTCGTGGCTGCTCAGTTTGTATGATTAAGTGTTCAGGTCCATATTGATTAGAAACCGCTGCAGCCATGGCCATATCGTTCACTATAATGGTGCGGCTGCTAGTAAGGGCCTTTCTGGCAATATCTGCACGTGGCAGCTGCGCCAGTTGCTGCTGCAAAGCTTGATTTACTTTTTCTGCAAGTAAGTTTGAATCGGTGACTAACATGACTTGTGAGTCCGCGCCGTGCTCGGCTTGTGATAAAAGATCGGCTGCAACAAATTCAGGGTTAGCCTCGGCATCGGCAATGATGAGCACTTCCGATGGGCCGGCAGGCATATCAATGCTCACTGTACAGCGGTTGTCTTGACTGACGGCGCGCTTGGCTTCGGTCACAAAGCGATTACCTGGGCCAAAAATCTTATCTACTTGCGGAACTGACTCGGTACCAAATGCTAATGCGGCAATAGCTTGGGCGCCACCCACTTGATAGATCTCTTCAATACCACACTCTTTTGCCGCATAAATGATGGCATCATTAATCGGCGGTGGGCTCACGAGTACGCGCTTGTTACAACCGGCAATGTTAGCGGGGAGGGCTAACATGAGCACGGTTGAAATAAGCGGCGCAGTGCCTCCAGGAATATATAGGCCAACACGTTCGATAGGCTCAGAGCGTAGCTCGCAGCGGATCCCGGCTTGAGTTTCTAGATCAATACTTGGCTGAACTTGTGCGTTGTGGAAGGTCTCAATGTTGGCCTTTGCTTGAGCAATAGCTTGTTTTACCTCGGAAGAAACCTTGGCACAGCTCTGCTCGATATCGGTATTCGACAACCTTAAGTTATCGATACTGACACCATCAAATTTCTGATTAAATTCAAATAACGCCTTATCACCACCCGTGACGACGGCATTAATGATATCTGCCACACTCTGCTCGAGACCGTTATCACCTATGAGTGGTGAGCGCTCAAGTGCTTTAGTTTGAACTTGAGAGTCGAGAGTTTGCCAATTGAGGATCTGCATGACTCTACCCCATCATTTTTTCAATAGGCATAACAAGAATTGAGCTGGCGCCCAGTTGCGTTAATTGCTCCATAGTGTCCCAGAACAAGTCTTCGGTGCTAACGGCGTGAATTGCAACACGATTGGTATCGTCGTTAAGTGGCAGCACGGTCGGATTTTCTGCGCCAGGAAGCAGTGCAACAATTTGTTCTAAGGTTTCTGTTGGTGCGTGTAGCAAGATGTACTTACTCTCTTTAGCACGTACAACGCCATTGATCCGAGACAGTATTTTGTTTATTAGAGCTTGTTTATCATCTGGCTGTGATTGGGTTGATTGAATGATGCAAGCCATTGAGCGGTAGATAACTTCTGTTTCATATAAACCATTTGCTTCAAGCGTTGCTCCGGTAGAAACCAAGTCACAAATACCGTCTGATAAGCCTGCTCGCGGGGCAACTTCAACTGAGCCTTTAAGCATGCAATCACGGTAATTAATGCCTTTTTCCTGCATGTAGCGGCGTAACAAGTTAGGGTAAGAGGTCGCGATTCGAAGCCCTTCTAATGAGCTGGCATCTTGATAGTTAAATTCAGTCGGTACGGCTAGTGATAGGCGGCAAGCACCAAAATCAAGCTCACGTAATTTGATGCACTCGGCAGGTTTACCAAGGCTGTTGCGCTCTATCTGTTCTTCTTCTAGAACGTTCTCGCCAATAATGCCTAAGTCGACAACACCGTCCATCACAAGGCCAGGAATATCATCATCACGTACACGTAATAGATCGATTGGCATATTGTCCGAGTGGGCGATTAGACGCTGCTCGTTGACATTAAATTTAACGCCGCAACTTTTAAGTAACTTTTGTGACTCTTTTGATAAACGACCCGATTTTTGGATTGCGATACGTAATCTTGTTGTCTCTGACATGGAATACTTCCTTTTCGTTAATTTAAAAATTCTTATAAAACAATTCGTTAAGATAAAACCAAAAAACCCTTGGAATTCCTTCCAAGGGTTTTTGATATTTTTAAATCAACCGCCGGAAGGAAATAGTCCTCCGGCAGTGAGCTTCCGAAGGCTACCGCATATGGTGATGATGATGCATAGTGTTCAAAAGCTGTGTCATATTCGTTTCTCTCAATCTGTCTCTATGGGCCAAGTGGCCTGTAATGATTAAATGCTTACTGTGTTAAGCGATTCGTTAACCATTTTGTTATCTTGCTATTTAAATTAATCAGTTTTAAAAATGATTGCAACCTCTTATTTAGGCTGATGAGCAAACTTCATCTAAATGTCGCTATTTTTCAGTTTTACTGCTTAATGACGGTTTTGAACCTTATCTGTTCTTAATTTAGAACAATCAATCGTTCAGGGATGAGACTCTTTAAATCGTAGGCAAAGGGGAATTTACCTTGAACTTGCTTTTAACTTACAAACAAAAGCTAATCTTGGATATTGATTTAAGATAAACTGCCATGCATTTTTATACCCAAAAAGAATTTGAAGATGCTAATTGGGCCTTTATCTTGAAGTCATTTGGCTATATCACTAACACATTGATTAAAGGTTTAATCACTCTTGACCAGTAAACTAACACAGCAAGTCGCGGCTGCATTTTCAAACGATGGTGTATTGGCACAGTCAATTAAAGGTTATAGCTGCCGTGATGTGCAGGTCACTATGGCCAAAGCGGTGACTGAATCTATCAGTAGTTGCAATAACTTGGTGGTAGAGGCCGGGACTGGTGTGGGCAAGACCTTTGCTTATCTTATTCCAGCTTTATTGAGTGGCAAGCAGGTGATTGTTAGTACAGGCAGTAAGAACTTACAAGAGCAGCTATTTTACAAAGATCTCCCTGCATTATTATCCATGCTTGAGCTCACTCCTAAGGTTGCGCTACTCAAGGGCCGTAATAACTATCTGTGCCAACATCTAATGGCAAAAGAGCTATCGGGTGCCAGCTCGATGGATCCTCAAGTGTTAGATGACTTACTGCGCATAAACCAATGGGCAGGGCAGACCACTGACGGTGATATTGGTGGATTAACCTCGGTTACGGAGAGTTCTCAGGCTTTACCTCTGATAGTCAGCGCCAAAGAAACCTGCATTGGTCAACGCTGTGATCACTATGATGACTGTTTCACCCGTAAAGCCCGTAATCGAGCGATGGATGCACGCGTCATTGTGGTTAATCACCACCTTTTTTTAGCCGATCGAATTTTAAAAGAGACCGGCTTTGCCGAGTTACTACCTGATTCTGATGTGGTTATTTTTGATGAAGCGCATCTATTGCCTGATATCGCCGTCACTTATTTTGGCCAGCAGTGCTCTACACGGCAACTCTCTGATTTATTTGATAAGTTGATTGAGATTTATCGGCTCGAACTTAGAGATGCTAAACAGATAGAGCTGTTAAGTGCCCGATGCGCTGCAATGTTAAATGAGTGGCATCAAATGCTATTTAATATTGGTGATACTGACTGGCGCCGTTTATTGGCCAACAAAGCGTTATCAGTACTTTCATGGGGCCTGCTCAAAGAGATTAAAGTATTACAACAGTTATTATTAGGCCATGTTGGTCGTAGCGATAATTTAGATGATGAGATAGAAAAATTGCAGGTGCTCGCTAATAAATTAGAGCTATTTTTCTTATGTGAGAACAATCAAGCTGCTTATAGTATCGACTACGGCCACCGCTATTTGGTGCTGCGCATTGCGCCAATCGATGTTGCAAAAGAGTGCCGTAAATTGTTTGAGTCTAACCTTGCTTGGATATTTACCTCGGCAACGTTACAAATTAATCGCGACTTAAGCCTATTCACTCGTCAGCTTGGCCTAGGCAAGTGCCAAGAAATATTGCTAGAAAGCCCTTTTGACTACCAGAACAATGCGCTTTTTTGCGTGCCAAGACATCTAGCGAGTGTCAATAATCATCATGTGGCATTAAACCAGTTTGTCGATGTTTGCGTTAAAGCCATTAATGCCGCTAAAGGTCGAACCTTTATATTATTCACTAGCCATAGAATGTTGAATTTGGTGGCGCCAGCACTTCAACGCCGAGTCTCTTACCCGCTACTTGTGCAAGGGCAGGCTAATAAACAGAGCTTATTAAAAAAGTACCGCCAACTTGGTAATGCTGTGCTACTAGGAACGGGGGCCTTTTGGGAGGGAGTAGATGTTCGTGGGCGTTTATTAAGCTGTGTGATTATCGATAAACTGCCTTTTGTCTCGCCCGATGACAATCTGTTTCGTGCTCGCAGCGAAAGCATTGAGCGTGAGGGCAAAGATGCATTTAGCGAGATCTCACTGCCGCAAGCGGTGATCACTCTAAATCAGGGCGTAGGGCGTTTGATCCGAGATGAAAAAGATAAAGGCGTACTCATTTTATGCGACAACCGTATCGTCAATAAGCCCTACGGACAGGCATTTTTAAATTCATTACCGCCAATGTCTCGTACTCGTGATTTAGACAAGGCGACAGACTTCTTAGCAAAGATTAAGTAGCGCAGATTAAGTGATGAATAAAATAATAAAATAAATGCTGGTAAGTAAGATCAACGCTAATAAGCAGCGGCGTCTGTAGAGTAAGCCCTTATCGTTAAGTAAGCTTGGAAAGAGTAAAAAATTCAAAGGATTAAACAGGGTTTTATAACTGATTACAGCCACTCCCGGGCTGCGACCTCGATACAGCATCTTAGAAAAGTAATACAGGAAGCGAAACAGTAACACCGGAAAGCTAATATAGATGAGTAAGGTTAGCGTTAGCTCTACAGTCATCTCAAACTCGGAAAATGTTAGCATCAAGCCCCTATGCCAGGCTTCTTGCAAGCTATTGGAAAACCAAATCAGCATAAATGCGGTCATCAACATAGAAAAAACGATAAACAGCAATGAGTAACGAAATAGACGAAACCAATCTATAGTGATCTGTCGCATTAACCCTCCTCAAGCTTGTCATGTTCGACTCCATTGCAAACAGACTTTAACTGCCTTAATTGGATTGAGTACGTCCTTTTACCCTTCCATATAAATTTAGAACAGTTTGTTCTGCTAGGAAAAGTTTTACTTAGCTTTATTTCAACGCAGCTAGAAGCTTGAAGGTGAGTTCTTTTACCTACTGGCTAGTAAATGATACCAATCGTACTAAATATGTGACCAGTTCAGAGCCTCTCAGGATTTTCAATTCAAGGCGCATTGATGAAGAAATGGTTATTCCCTTTTAAGTTAGTGCAACGCAGAAGTGGAATACTTGAGAGGCTCACGTAGTGCGGGTTTCAAAGTCCTGTATACTGCGTAAGATGCTCTCGATATAGAATAACTATTAGCTTCAATCATCCGCCTTGCCTACAGGGCTTTGAATTCCCGCTGAATGATCACATATTTAATGTGATTGGTATGAGCACCTTAATCACCCAATGATTATAAGGTTGGTGAAAGCAGGGAGATAAGCAAAAGTATTTTATCTATAAGGCTTAATGCCACCGTATTAGTTAGGGTATAATTACTGAAGTAACATTACCTAACGTGCTGTCGCTATACTATTTAGTTAGCGTGAATCATCACGTCCTAGGTGAGCCTTGAGTTTTAACGTTTATTGAGATGTGATAGATGTTAACCGATTTAAATCGCATAAATAATAAGTTTGGTAAGTAATTCATGACAGATAAATCTAATGAAACGATGCAGTTGAGCATTTTAGCGCTCGATACCTGTACTGAGTCGTGTTCAGCAGCGGTTAGCCATCAAGGTGCAACGTACAGCGAACAAGCAGATGCACCGCGTGAACATAGTCAACGTTTGTTACCTATGGTTAAGTCGGTTTTGTCTGAAGCGAACTTAGCACTGCAAGATGTCGACGTGATTGCTTATGGCAGAGGCCCTGGCAGTTTTACTGGCATTCGTATTTGTACCAGTATTACTCAAGGTTTGGCGCTTGGCCAAGAGTTGCCAGTTATTGGTATTTCAACATTAGCGGCTATGGCTCAATCGGCAATTGAAGAAGGAGCCTGCCAAGTTCTAGCTGCTATTGATGCACGAATGGGAGAAGTTTACTGGGGCCAATACATTGCAGTCGATGGCTTAGCGACGTTAGTGAACGAAGAAGTCGTCAGTGCACCTGAGGCTATAGTGCTAAGCTTAGATTTAACTTTGCCTGTTGTTGCTTGTGGTACTGGCTTTGATGCTTACCCACAAATACTCGAACAGGCACCGAATATGAGTATTTGTGAAAAAGCCAAGTTCCCTGAAGCTAAATATATGCTAGCGCTTGCTCGTGATGGTGTCAGTAAGGGGCACAGTACTACAGTTGATGAGTTAACTCCGGTTTATCTTCGTGATACAGTGACTTGGCAAAAACTGCCGGGTAGAGAGTAATCTTAAAACGCGAGCCCTGTATATTAGCGAACTAGAATTTTTGTTCTATATTGAGATTGACGCTAAAGCAGGTACATTAAGGACGATTTGATGCAGATTAATTCAAGCCAGCTTACAACGACTCATGCTGCAGCTAATGCAACAAGTCGGGTTGAAGTTAACAAGTCGGTTGCTTCAAACCAGACTAGTGCTTTGGCTTCTGGTGCTATTGAGGCGTCTGGGTTAATCAAAGCGCAGCAATCGTTCACGATTAATGATTATCAAGAAGACGAGCTAGCGTTACAGTCGAGATTAGGTGCCCATGTGGAGTACGAGAACCATACGGGTGGGCATCGCGGCGCTGTGGCGGAGTATTTAGTCAATCAACATGCTGCTAAGCGGGAAGAGATTAAACAGATGGTTGGGATAGATACCTATGCATAAGTCTCAATTTCATTCCAGTACGCAATCTGGTGCTCAATCAGGCTCCCAATACAGTAATAGCATGCCATCGTCAGGCGCCCCTGGGCGTACTCGCTTCTTACTCGAACTCTTTATCGCATTTATGGTCACTCGATTGCCTTTTGTTAGCGTACCTTTCAAATGGTTAGAAAGTTATTTCCATGAACTCTCTCACGGACTTGCTACGATAATCTCTGGCGGCATAGTGAGTCATATAGAACTGTTTCCCAATGGAGCGGGTCTATGCTTTAGTCAAGGAGGCTGGCCTATCCTCATCGGCTTTGCGGGCTATTTTGGGGCGGCGCTCTGGGGCTATTTGATCTTTATGTTCGCCACTTGGCCAAAAGGGATCCGCCTGAGTTTCGGATTACTTGGCGGCGTTGTAGTGCTAACGATTATACTCTGGGCTCGAGATCTATTGACTGTCGCCATTCTGGCGAGTTTAGCCGTGCTATTTTTGTTGCCTTTAAAACTTAAACAAAACCGTTTCCTAGCCAGTGGTCTGCGGGTGATGGCATTGATGATAATCTTAAATGCATTGGCTAGCCCTATGGTGTTGTTAGGGCTTGAAGGGCAGGGCGATGCCAATATGCTCGCGGGCGAAAGTTGGCTACCTGCTTGGTTCTGGGTGTTCGTTTGGCTAGCAACAAGTGCTTTCATGCTCTATTTATGTTGGCGTCGAGTCGATGGTGCAGCTTCGCGTTTATCTAAGTCGAAGTGATCTTTAGACTTATCAGTTAATTTCTTACTCAAATAGTAAATTGTAAATCTCTGTTTATACGGGTTGGTTTTTTGTTAACCGACTGCTAGGTTGATGGCTGTCAACTTAGGGAGATTTATAATGAAAAAGAAAATGTTAACGGTAAGTATTTTGCTCGCAAGCACTTGTAGCTTATCGTTATTAAGCACAACGGCAATTGCCCATGTTCATCAAAACACTTCTCTAGAATCCGCTATTACTAGTGATTTTAGACAGGCTAAAAATACTACTCGCGATGAGTATCGTCACCCAGAGCAAACCCTCACCTTCTTTGATATCCAACCTTCCGATACCGTTATTGAGCTTTGGCCTGGCGGTGGGTGGTATGCTGAAATTATCGCGCCCTATTTAGCCGATAAAGGCCAATATATTGCGGGAAATTTTGATACTAATCCAGCCGATGAGAAGGCGCGTAACGGCTATCGTCCTAAAGCGGGTAAGAGCTTTGAAAAGTGGCTCGAAGATAATAGTGCCAAGCTAGGTAGTGCCAGTACTGTCACCTTTGATCCCCCTGCTTACTATGTAATGGGAGCAGACAATAGTGCCGATGCAGTGCTCACCTTCAGAAACTTGCATAACTGGGCGATGAAGGGTTATCTAGAGCCTGTATTTGACTCAGCTTATAAAGTCTTAAAGCCCGGTGGAATCTTTGGTATCGTTGAGCATCGTTCTAATCCCGGAATGGATGTGAAAACGGGGTATATGAGTCAAGCGGAGGTAATAAAACTTGCCGAAAAAGTTGGCTTTACACTTGTCGCCAGTTCAGAAATCAATGCCAATGCAAAAGACACTAAGGATTATCCAAAGGGCGTTTGGACACTTCCTCCAAGACTTGCCCTTGATGAACAAGATAAACAAAAGTATCTCGCGATAGGTGAAAGCGATAGAATGACGCTGAAATTTATCAAAAAGTAAGAGTAGAGATGCGCTTAGCCTGCGATCCCGATAATGAAATAACGATTAAGTTGCCCCATATCACGTTAGCGGCACGATTATGGGGGGCGCAAGACAAGCCCGTGATTCTTGCATTACATGGTTGGTTAGATAACGCTAATAGCTTTGAGCCATTGAGCCAATATTTAACCGATTATCAAATCTTAGCGGTAGATTGGCCTGGGCATGGTGCATCGCAGCATCGCCCTGGTGCCTATCCTCTGCATTGGGTAGACTATCTCTATGATTTAGATGCTCTGCTTGAAGCACTGCCTATTGAGCAAAAGCCCCATGCTATTTTAGGTCATTCATTGGGCGGTATTATCGCCTCGGCTTATACCGCAGCATTTCCTGATAAAGTCAGTAATTTGTTGTTGATTGAAGCGCTCTCGCCGCTGTATGAGGGTGAGTCAAAATCAAAAAAACGCCTACAAAATAGCTTTTCAGATCACAGGCGTTATCTCTCAAACTTGGCAAAGCCTGTAAAGTTCCATCGGGATATTGCCCTAGCAGCTTATGCACGGCACAAATTAACGGCACTAGACCTGCAATGGTGCGAATTATTGACTCAGCGCAATATGCAAAACCTTGATTCTGGGGTATGCTGGCGCAGTGATCCTCGCTTAAAATTAGATTCCCCTTTAAGACTGACTTATTCTCAAGTCGATGCCTTAATGCAAGCCCATAAAGTCAATACTCTATTAATTTCTGGTAGCCGAGGTTTCCCCCAGTTACGAGAAGCGATCCCAATGGCGAATCGCTGGTTTGACCAATTACAAACAATAGAGCTTGAGGGCGACCATCACCTTCATATGGGGAATGCTGAAAAGGTGTCTGCAGCGATCCGTGCTTTCTTAAATAGATAAGCAGAAAAAGAGACTAGGTTTTTTGTTTCATTTATGTGATGATAATCAAAATTTAAACGCTCGTATGATTTAATGCGTGCTCAATAAATATAAAGAATAGACAGTGTTTTAGCTTGCTTATTGGCAAGCTGCTAACGACCATAGCGGGTTTGTTTTCACCGCAGGTGGAGATATTAGGAGATTTTTGTGGACCAACTTTGGATTAATAATCTACCAGATGATGTGCCTTCTGAAATTGATGTAGAACAATATGCATCGCTTGTCGACTTGTTCGAAACTTCAGTGGCTAAGTATGCGGATCAACCAGCATTTGTGAATATGGGGGCGACCCTGACTTACCGCAAACTGGAAGAGCGAAGCCGAGCTTTTGCAGCCTACCTCCAAAATGAGCTAAAGCTGAATAAAGGTGACCGTGTCGCGATTATGATGCCAAACCTTTTACAATATCCCATCGCATTATTTGGTATTTTACGTGCGGGCATGGTGGTCGTGAACGTCAACCCACTGTATACCCCACGTGAGCTTAAGCACCAACTAACAGATTCAGGTGCCAAAGCGATCGTCGTGGTGTCAAACTTCGCACATACATTAGAGAAAGTGGTTGATGACACTCCTGTTGAAAGCGTTATTTTAACTGGGCTCGGCGACCTATTAAGCGCACCTAAACGTACCGTAGTTAACTTTGTTGTTAAGTACATCAAGAAAATGGTACCTAAGTACCATTTGCCACATGCTATCTCTATGCGTAAGGCCTTATCTAAAGGTCGACGTTTGCAGTATGTTAAGCCTGTCGTGAAGAGGGAGGATTTAGCCTTTTTACAGTACACAGGTGGAACGACGGGTGTATCTAAAGGTGCCATGCTGAGCCATAGCAACGTTGTGAGTAACCTTTTACAGGCTGATGCTGCCTATGGTCCTTTGCTTGATAATGGTAAAGAGTTCGTTGTTACCGCGCTGCCGCTATATCATATCTTTGCATTAACAGTTAACTGCTTACTGTTTATTCATAAGGGTGCTAATAACTTACTTATCACCAATCCTAGAGATCTACCTGCCTTTATTGGTGAGTTAGAGAAGCATCCGTTTACGGTATTAACTGGCGTTAACACCTTGTTTAATGCGTTAGTTAACAACGAGGACTTCGGCAAGCTGAATTTCTCAGAGCTTAAGCTGTCGATTGGTGGCGGGATGGCTGTGCAGCGTGCTGTCGCTGACAAATGGCAAGGCTTAACGAAAACCCGCTTACTAGAAGGATATGGTTTGACTGAGGCGGCGCCACTTGTGACGTGTTGTCCATATAACCTCGGTGGTTATAACGGCTCAATCGGCTTCCCTGTTGCTAATACCGATCTGCAAGTTCGTGATGACGACGGTAACGTACTGGCACAAGGTGAAACTGGCGAGTTATTTGCTAAAGGGCCACAGGTGATGGCCGGTTATTGGCAGCGCCCTGAAGAAACGACTCTCGTTATCGATAAAGATGGCTATTTAGCGACAGGCGATATTGGTTACATGGATGAACAAGGTTATTTCTTTATCGTTGACCGCAAGAAAGACATGATCTTAGTGTCTGGCTTTAACGTTTTCCCGAATGAAGTGGAAGAAGTCGTAGCCTTGCACTCTAAAGTGATTGAAGTCGCGGCCGTTGGTGTACCTCATGAAGTATCTGGCGAGTTAGTTAAGGTATTTGTTGTCGCAAATGACAAATCTTTGACCAAAGAGGATGTAATCAAGCATTGTCGTGTGCATTTGACGGGCTATAAAATTCCTAAGCTGGTAGAATTTAGGGATGAACTACCTAAAACCAACGTAGGTAAAATTTTACGTAGGGAATTGAGAGATGAGGTCAAGCAAGCCTAACCTCATTAGTCATTAAGTGGTGATTGCCACTTGTGATTACAAAAAAGCCGGCGATCGCCGGCTTTTGCATATTTATGGAGTAGACAACTTTGTTAGTGTTTCAATATATTGAAGATGATGCCAGTTTAGCGGCCCTTGTAGAGCAATACCAAGAAGCTGATTTATTGGTGCTAGACACAGAATTTGTTCGTACTCGCACCTATTATGCAAGACTAGGTCTTATCCAAGCCTATGACGGTAAAACCCTAGCGTTGATTGACCCGTTAGCCGTGAGTAATCTTGAGCTATTTTGGCAGCTTCTTAATAAAGAGAGTAGCGTAAAGTTGCTACATTCTTGCAGCGAGGACTTAGAAGTCTTTGCCCGTTATGGCCAATGCCAGCCAACTAATTTATTTGATAGCCAAATTGCTGCCGGTTTAGCAGGCATGGGACACGGTTTAGGTTACGCAAAATTGGTTGAGCAAACTCTAGAGGTGAGTCTAGATAAAGGCGAGTCTCGCACCGACTGGCTGAAGCGACCGTTGACTGAAGCGCAGCTGAATTATGCCGCCAATGACGTGTATTATCTTTATAAGCTGTATCCTCAATTAGTCGATAAGCTCAAAGAGCAGGGCAGACTAGACTGGGTGTATGAAGAAGGCGTTCGCATGACTCAGGGGCGTTTAGATACGCCTGATCCCGATCTTGCTTATTTAAAGGTTAAAAATGCCTTTCAGTTGACATCAAATCAACTCGCAGTTTTAAGAGATTTAGCTAAATGGCGTATGCAGCGTGCTTTACAAAAAGATCTTGCACTGGGCTTTGTTGTCAAAGATCACGCATTAATTGGCTTGGCAAAAAAACTCCCTAAGACGAGTAATGATCTTTATAAGCTGACGGAACTGACCGAGCAAGAAAAACGTATTCATGGTAAGGAGCTTATTAAGCTTATTGCCAATGTGAGCTATGACAACCCACCTAAACCTTTAGATGTGATAGCACTTAAAACGGGTTATAAAGTGGCTTTTAAGAGCATCAAAAACTGTATTACAGAGCAAGCTGAGGCAAAAGAAATCCCGATTGAACTATTGGGGTCTAAAAAGTATATCCACGAATATTTGGAGTGGGTATGGGCTAATAAGCAAGGCGATAAGCCGCTTATTCTTACCGGTTGGAGAGAAGCTATTGTCGCAGAGGCTTTAGCTGCGCTGAAACTGTAGTCATTTAAGTTTAAACTATCTACAAAAATGCCCGCATAAGCGGGCATTTTTATTAGCAATAACAAAGTTATTTAGCTTTGTTCTGGCAAAGTGACGTTAAGCTCAAGCACTGAAAAATTGTCGTCGGTTTGTTCAAGTTGAACAGAGACTTGATCTGGACCAACTTGCACATACTTACGGATCACCTCGATGATCTCTTGTTTCATCTGAGGGAAGTAATCTGGAGCACCGCGTTCTCCCCGTTGATGTGCCACAATAATCTGCAGTCGTTCCTTTGCTGTAACCGCAGTACTCGGTTCTTTTTTCGTTTTAAAATAATCGAGAAGAGACATAAGTTAGCTACCAAAAATTCGTTTTAAGAAACCTTTCTTCTCTTCCGTAAGAAATCGGAAAGGCAGTTCTTTACCTAATAACCTTTCTACAGCATCGCTGTAGGCCATACCTGCATCGCTTTCTTGATCAATAATGACAGGTACACCAGAGTTAGAGGCTTTTAATACGGCTTGTGATTCAGGGATCACGCCAAGTAATGGGATAGCTAAGATCTCTTCAACATCTTGTACACTTAGCATTTCGCCAGTTGTTACGCGAGCGGGTGAGTAACGAGTCAGTAGTAGATACTCCTTAACTGGCTCCAAACCTTCCTCTGCACGCTTTGATTTGCTCTGTAACATTCCTAAAATACGGTCTGAATCGCGCACCGAGCTGACTTCAGGGTTGGTTGTTACAATAGCGATATCTGCAAAATACAGTGCCATCATAGCACCGGTTTCAATACCCGCAGGCGAGTCACAAATAATGTATTCGAAATCTTTGGCTAGGTTCTCTAAAACCTGGCCAACCCCTTCCTTGGTTAAGGCGTCTTTATCACGGGTCTGCGAAGCGGGTAATACGAATAGCTGCGGACAGCGCTTATCTTTGATCAAAGCTTGATTAAGATTTGCTTCACCATTAATAACATTGACAAAGTCATAAACCACACGACGCTCACAGCCCATGATTAAGTCTAAGTTACGTAGACCAATATCAAAATCGATAACCACGGTTTTATGGCCTTTCATCGCAAGACCTGTAGCAATTGCAGCACTTGAGGTGGTTTTACCCACGCCACCTTTACCCGATGTGACAACAATAATTTGCGCCATTTATAATAATCCTTTCAATTTTGCGCTCTTACAGAGGCAATGATTCAACCGTAAGCGATTCGCCCTCTAGGCGAATACAACCGCTTAGAGCGGCTCCGTTTTGCTGAAGATTTTCAGTTAACCAGTATTGACCTGCAATCGATACCAGTTCTGCTTCAATTTTTTGTGCCATGATAACAGCGTGTCTATCGCCACCAGCGCCAGCCATCGCTTTCCCACGCAATGTACCGTATATATGGATACTGCCATCGGCTATCACTTCAGCACCGTTACCCACTGCGCCGACAATAATCAAATCTGCATTCTTGGCATAGATTTGCTGCCCTGAGCGGACATTTTGTTTGACGATTTTGGTCGTTTTGGGCATTTGCGGTTGTGAAGTCGCTTCTTTACCTGTTTTAACGGTCGCGAGACCAATGGATTTCGCTTGTTTAGTCAGTTCTGGGCACGCACTGGTTATGCCAACAATAATCAATTGGCGATTGGTTAATATCTCTTTCAAACCCAATATGTCAAAATCAGTGGCTTGTATGGCGCTAAGATTAACCACTAAAGGCGCACCAAGAAAAAACTGTGGTGCAATGGCAAGCTTAGCATCTAACTCAGCTGCTATAACTGCCATATCATTACTGTTGATATGCAGTACAGAAAGAGTAAAAGAAGAGCCTTTTAATTCGAGGCTAGGTGTTTGCATTCCTGTATTGCTCTCTAGAAAAAATCAGCACAAAGCCGATATCCATTATATTCCTAACGGTCCATGGTATAGTGTGCTTTCGTAGCTGGCAAGTTGAATAGTTTGGAAATTGAGTCGTATATGATCTGTGCAGTGTATAAAAGCCGTAGAAAGGCAGAAAGTTACCTTTTCGTTGAAAAACGCAATGATTTTGAGCGAGTTCCTGAAGCATTAATGGACATGTTTGGTGAGCCACAGTTAGTGATGATGCTACCGATAGAAAAGCGTGATCATTTGGGCTTTGCAGATATTAAAAAAGTAAGATCTGAGCTAAAAGAAAAAGGATTTTATTTACAGTTACCGCCTCCTGTGGTTAATTTATTAGAACAGCATAAGAAAGAGATCGGTTTTAATCCTGATTAAAACAGGATTAGCACAGAAAAGGTGTAACAAGAGGGAATTTATGGTTTTAGGAAAACAGGTTCTAGCACTGGTTTGTTGTTTGAGTTTGTTACCAGTAGTTGCTTTCGCAGAAAGTGAGCCTAAAGCTCATTTCAGTGATTATGTCGTGTCTCTAAAACAAGAGGCGCTAGATAAAGGCGTTAGTCTGCAAACTGTTAACGATGTTTTTCCAAAAATTAAGATGTTTAAAAAAGCGTTGGCTTCAGATAAAAACCAGCCTGAAAACCAAGTTACCCTAGAAACCTACCTACCAAAAGTCGTGCCGCAATCTAAAGTAGATACGGCGCGGGCTTTATACAAACAACATTACCCTGAGCTTGAGAAGATAGGTAAACGCTATGGCGTGCAGCCGCGCTTCATAGTGGCGCTGTGGGGAGTCGAGTCTAACTTCGGTCAGTATGGTGGGGATTACCCTATTTTATCGGTAACCGCGTCTTTAGCCTATGAAGGTCGACGAGAAGCCTTTTTCCGTGAAGAGTTTTTTGCCGCATTAAAAATTGCGGAAAGGGAAGGCATTGCATTTTCTGAGCTCAAAGGCTCATGGGCCGGTGCAATGGGACAAACACAATTTATGCCAAGCTCCTATCTTACTTATGCGCAAGATGGTGATGGTGACGGTAAGAAAGATATCTGGACGAATACTAGTGATGTATTTGCATCGTTGGCTTATTATCTTCAGCAAACAGGCTGGAAAGCGTCTGAAACTTGGGGAAGGCAGGTTCGAGTACCTAAGTCATTCGAAACAGACTTGGCAGACTTAAAAACAAAGAAAAGTTTTAATCAGTGGCAAGAACTGGGAGTCAGGCGTTTTGATGGTAGTAACTTACCGAAACGCGATGATATGCAAGTTTCTATGGTCATGCCAGACGGGATCATGGGGCGAAAGTATTTGGTTTATGATAACTATCGCAGCTTGCTTCGCTGGAATAACTCAGATTACTTTGCCATTACCGTGGCTCATCTTTCAGAGAGGATTAAATATCCAGCAGTGATTTAACTTGGATAAAAACAGGTGTTATAGCAATACTGTTAATTTAAGCTTTTCGGTACGCTTCAGTTTTGTCCGCTAGAGTCACAAATCTTATTAATAATTTCACCTTAACGGTATTAGTTGGTTGAAGGCTAGTGCGTATAAGGGCGTGCGCGTTGTATAATCTCCGGCTAACCAATTTTAATGAGTGAATGGCTTAAGCATGGCGTTTTGGAATGAAAAAACCTTAGCACAGATGAGTACCCAAGAGTGGGAGTCATTATGTGATGGTTGTGGTAAGTGTTGCCTAAATAAATTAATTGATGATGAAACCGAGCAACTCTATTACACCAATGCCGCTTGTCTGTTACTCGATAATAAAGCGGGTCATTGTCAGAATTACGAACAGCGTTTTAGTTTTGTACCTTCGTGCACTAAGGTGACGGTTGATAATATTGAGTCATTGACTTGGCTTCCCGATAGTTGTGCATATCGTCGCTTGTTTATGGGGCGAGAATTACCGACTTGGCATCCGCTCAGAACGGGTTCGAAAGAAGCAATGATTTTGGCGGGTATGTCTGTTGCGGGTAAAGTCACCTGTGAAACTAAGATCCGTGATATTGAAGATCATATTGTACTCTGGCCAATGAAAGATGTTGAATAGCAAGAGTCGAAGATATAAAAAAACGCCTTATTAATTAGGCGTTTTTTTTATCTATTTAAGTCTTTGTTATCGTCGATAAACAGACCTTCTAACCAAGTTAGGCTGACTTCCTCAATGCTGGAATGAAGAAAATAGCTAACGCGAGCAAGTAACCACCAAAGGCGACAATCATCCATTGTCCCATCGTGACACCCATAAACTCCCAAGGAATATCAGAACACATGCCCGTAGGCATAAATAGTGATGGTAACCACTCATGAAGTTGTAACCAAGTTGGAAACTCTGGCAAATAAGAGCAGGTTGCAAATGGAGACGGGTTCATCTGCATATCTACAAGCTCCAGAGCAAGTTTTAAGCCCCAAGCAGCACTCACACTCCAAATAATCACTCCGACTGCACGAGCAATGCGATAGCGATAGCCAACAACACCGATTAAGCCTGCAAAGATCAATCCAAAGACCGCTACGCGTTGATAGATACACATGACACATGGGTCTAGCTTCATGACATGTTGGAAAAATAGGGCTGCCAATTCAAGTGCAACAGCCGATAACATCAGGATTAACCAAGCGGCTTTTGAGTGGGCAAAACGAGTGAGTGCATTCAACGATTGTGTCTCCATTGCAGATAAAAAAAACGCCCTATTGAATAGGGCGTTTTATATGACTAACTATTTGTTAGATAGTTCAGAAAATGCTTATCAATGTCCTGATACTACACTATCTGTGACGGCTTGAGCAGAGTGATGAATCAATAGTTGTGTATCATAAAAATACTGAGTCATCTGCTCTAGGGCGCCTAACTGGATTGCAAGAACACCCACGATAGATAATACGATAGTGTACGGTAGCGCCATCCATACCATTCTTCCGTAAGAAAGACGGATGAGTGGAGCAATCGCAGATGTTAGTAGGAATAGGAACGCAGCCTGACCGTTTGGTGTTGCAACAGAAGGTAGGTTAGTACCAGTGTTAATCGCAACCGCAAGTAGATCGAACTGATCACGAGTGATCTGGCCGTTAAGTAGCGCAGCTTTCACTTCGTTAATGTAAACCGTACCTACGAATACGTTATCACTCACCATTGAGAGTAGACCGTTGGCGATATAGAAGACCACTAACTGAGTGTTACCTTCATAGCTCAGTGCCCACTGAATTACAGGTGCGAACAGTTGTAGATCGATAATTACGGCTACGATGGCAAAGAAGACTGCTAATAACGCTGTAAATGGTAGCGCTTCTTCGAAGGCCTTACCCAGTGCGTGTTCGTTAGTGATACCGTTAAATGCCGTAGCAAGAATAATCACTGACAGACCGATTAAACCAACAGAAGCTAAGTGCAGTGCAAGACCTGCGATTAACCATACACCGATAAACGCTTGGACAAGAAGCTTAACTTTATCGTGCTTGGTGCGGTTTGCATCTTCATGAGCATCGTAATCGGATAGGATCTTATGAACCGCTTCTGGTAGTTGTTGCCCGTAGCCGAAGACTTTAAATTTCTCAACCAAGAAACAGGTGGTAACACCCGCAAAGAATACCGGTACAGTCACTGGCGACATGCGGATCGCAAATTCAGCGAACTGCCAGTTTGCTTGTGCTGCAATAATTAGGTTTTGTGGTTCACCAACCATGGTGCACACACCACCTAAAGCAGTACCAACACCAGCATGCATCAACAAGTTACGTAAGAAACCACGGAAAGATTCAAGTTCTTCTTCACATAGTTGTGGATGACCGTCAGAGGTATGATCGTGGCTGTCTGCAAAGCTCTTACCCGATGCCACTCTATGGTAAATAGAATAGAAACCAACGGCAACGGTGATAATAACCGCGATAACAGTCAGTGCATCTAAGAAAGCCGATAAGAAAGCCGAGGAAACACAGAACAACAAAGATACGTAAACTTTTGAACGAACCTTAGTGATCATCTTGGTAAACACGAACAGTAGTAACTGCTTCATGAAGTAGATACCAGCGACCATAAAGACCAGCAGTAATACGACTTCTAAGTTTGCTTCAATTTCATGTAGTACTTGGCTCGGTGACGTCATACCGATAGCTACAGCTTCAATCGCTAATAGACCGCCAGGTTGCAGTGGGTAACATTTTAGAGCCATAGCTAAGGTGAAGATAAACTCAACAACTAATAGCCAGCCCGCAATAAACGGATTAAAGTAAAATACGATTGGGTTGATCACCAAAAACGATATGATCGCGAGTTTGAACCACTTCGGTGAATTACCCAGGAAGTTGTCAAGAATCGCCCGACTCATTGTCACAGGCATGGAATCCTCTCTATTGATTTTCTATATTTACGAGTAGCAAACAAATTTGCATCGTATGCTACTAGCGATAATGAAAAGGTAAAAGCTTTTTTGATGAGTTAAACGGCCCATTATGACGAAACAGCTACCTATATCAAAAAAATATCAATTAAAACCCATTGTTAGCGTGAAAAATAAGCGCTTTGACAGTTTTATTCACATAGACATCGTCGAATAGCTCTGTTTTGGTTTTCATTTTTCGCGGCTCTGGTATGATCTGTATTAGAACAACACTAACAATTGGGTAGAGTAGGTTAATGATCATCAATGCTAAAGGTCCTGCAAGTTTTGCAGAGAAATATATTGTACGATCCATCTGGGAAAATAAGTTTCCGCCAGGCTCTATTCTGCCCGCAGAACGTGAGCTTTCAGAGTTGATTGGTGTGACCCGTACTACGCTACGTGAAGTATTACAGCGTTTGGCTCGTGATGGATGGTTGACTATTCAACACGGTAAACCGACCAGAGTAAATAATTTCTGGGAAACTTCAGGTTTAAACATCCTCGAGACCATTGCCGAGCTTAACCCTGACGGTTTCCCTGAACTAGTAGACCAATTGCTATCGGCACGAAGCAGTGTCAGTGCCATTTACTTTAGAGGCGCAATTCGCAATAGTCCTGATGAAGCCGTGGTCGCATTGGCTAATATCAATGAGCTTGAAGATACTGCACAGGCCTATGCTGACTTTGACTACGCGTTACAACACACCTTGGCATTTTCGTCAGGTAATCCACTTTATGTTTTGATCCTAAACGGATTTAAAGGCTTGTATAGCAGAGTGGGGCGTTACTATTTTTCAAGTGCTGAAGCTCGTGCCTTGGCGATGGATTTTTATAAGCAGTTGCAGCAACTTGCTATCGATAAAAACTACACCGATGTACCTGCGTTGATGCGTACATATGGGATCAATAGTGGTGTTATGTGGCAGAGTTTGCGTGATGATATGCCTGTAGAGTTAGGTCATTCAGATACGTAAGTCACATGAATCATCTGTTTTAAAAAAGAAAGCCATCGTTAAGATGGCTTTTTTGTTTTTAATGTTCTGGGCTAGTTATTGGACTACAGATCAAAGCGATAATAGAGATCTAGAGACTGCTCAATAGAGCCTGATACACTTTCTAGGTACAGTTGCGATAATAGGTAGTATCGGACTGTCATCTCATAACCTGGGTTAAAGACACCCACACCATACTTGATCATGAGTTTGTCACCAATAAAGCCACTGATAGCGAAGCGACCATCATCATTTGCATCGAGCTGCACATTAGAGAAACCGATCTTCTCAATCATATTGGCGGCAGTATTACCTAAGTTACCAATAGCGCCACCATCAATTTGACTGCTTAATGACAGTGCCGCCCCCATCATCAAGCCGCTATTTTGATCTATGCTGTTATTAGTCAGCCCTGTGCCTCTGACAATATAATTGAGAATTTCAGCCTGTTCTTTAGCTGGATTGGAGAAAAGATTAACAACGGGCTTCATTGGGGTGCCCGTGATGCGTACGCCAGCAACGACATCCTCATCTTTGATTTCACGTACCGCTTCAATATTAAGGTTTGGCACGTCAACAGGGCCGACAAATTGCATTTCACCAGCTCGGATCTCGAGGGTTTGCCCCATAAATTTGTAATTTCCGTCAACAACTTTTATTTCGCCAAAGAGTAAAGGTGGTTTAAAAGGCTCTTGCTGTAACTCTAACTGACCTTGCAGTTTACCCGTTAATCCCATGCCATCCACACGTAGATTATTACCTACATTTAGGTTTACTTCTGCAGATACAGCAAGCGGTGATACTTTTACTTGTTCGGACGCTTGGCTATCGGTAAAGACAACATCTTTAGAAAGTGCAACACCGCCCTCTGGCAGTTGTACTATGGTGATGTGGCCTGATGGGACATTTATATCACCACCAATATGAACAGAGTGTTCGGTGAATTTGACTTGTAAATCTGTTGCCACATTCAAAATAGCAAGTGGCGGCTGGATCACGGCTAAGTCTTTACCCTTTATAGCGAAAGCACCCTTTAGTTTTTGCTGTGCCCAATCTAGCTCACCGTCAACATAGGCCTTTCCTTTGCCCATTTTGAGCTCACCATCGATTTTTGCTTTTTTACCCGAAAAGATAAAGTCGAGATCAACATCCTCTAATAATGTCGGGTTTGCGGTAGCCATAATTGAACCGTTATTGAGCGAGATTTCACCTGATACTTGAGGTTCACTTAAGCTACCGCCAATTTGCAGCTTACTTGAGATCTTTCCTTCGAGGACTTCAAGTTCTGGCAGTAATTCAGCTAACGCTTGCAAGTTGATCTGTTGCAGTAAAAGTTGTCCCTGCATTTTTCTATCGGGACTGACATTAATTGCTAGGTTAGCATCCATGCTTGCGATGTCGTGAGATTCTAGAGAAAGCGAGCTAACCAGTTGCTTATCATCTAAACGGCTCCGCAGTTGTAGCGACTTATAGCCAATAGCAATATCACTACTATTTGTCGCTTTAAAGTCAATATGGCCTTGAGATAGCGTTAACTCAACATTGCCGCTGGGCTTTTTATCTTTAAACCACTTAAAATTTGAGGTTAGGGTAGCAGGACCTTCCCAATTAAGACTATCTGGTAACCAAGGCTTGACCAAGACGCCAAGATCACCCACAAACTCTAGGCCTGCCTGACCACTTAAGCCAAGTTGAATTGGCGCTTTAGCACATAGTTGTCCACCAACGTGAGACAGGCAAAATGGTGCTATATTGCCAACTTTTTTATCTAAACTATACTCAGCGGCCATAGGGGCTTCAAGGGTAATATCACCGAGCTTGGAAGCGAGTGAAAGCCGATTTATTTGCGCAGTAATATCTTGCTTGTGCTCGTCGTACTGACTACTGATATCTGTGGTTAGCTTAAGATCGCCCTCTGACTTGAGAGTGAGTGATTGCTGAGTTAAGTCTCCTTCAGTGTTAACCACAATACTAGAGAGGTTAAGATCTTGGTAGCTAAACTCTTGTAAATTAATTGCAGCCTTAAAGCCTTGATTATCGAACGGTTTGTAGTGTCCGTCGAGAGACACGTTTGCAAGCTCGAGTGCTAGAAACTGCAGCTCATTAGCATTTAGCGACACAGCAATATCTGGGTGTTCATTTTCACCCGATACATTAATATCTGCGTTGATGGCTCCCTTGGCATCATCCTGCCATAAAGTTAAATCGGGTACAGTGAGCTTTCCGGTTAACGCCCAGTGTTTATCGACTTCTCCTTGGATAAATAATCGGCTCTGTAAAGCGCTCACATTGAGACCATCAGAGCTTAGATACCATTTATTGTTAATGGCAACAGCCCCATCAATTTTAAGCGGGTAATGCATCACATGGCCACTAAGATTTGCTTGTTCCACATCGATAGACCAGCTCTTATCGGCGAGATTGAACTTGCCACTCGTATTTAAGGGGCCAGTAATATCACTGTTAGGTAACACTTGATTTTCAGTGACTTTTAGGTGACTGATATCAAGGTTCTGCGCAGCAATTTTGGCATTCCAGCTTAATTGCTCACCATATTCAAATTGTCCCTGTAGGACGAGCGAGCCAAGGAGATCGTTATTTGCATGTAGTTTCTCAAAATCTACACGACCATTAGCGTGCTTGAATACTGCATCAATATCGAGTGGTGGTTGATAGCTAGATGAGAATAGGCCTCTCAGGGTCACATTTTGAGTATCTAAGTCCCCTTTACTGGTGAGCTTAATATTGTTGCCACGAAACTCAGCTTCTTGTAGTGGCCACTGTAACTGCTTAGCGTTCAAGCTTAACTGGTAGGGGATGTTTGGCTTAGCCAGTTTAATTGTCGAGTCGATGTCAAAGCTAAATTGACCGCTTCCGACTATCTGACTTTTAAGATCCTTAAAACCTTGCTTGACCGTAATGTCTAGATTTTGCTTTTTAAGTCCTGGTAACTCAGTGACATGGAAAAGATTTATGTTGGACTGAATATCCATCGGGTAATCGTTAATAAGTGACATTTGACCCACGAGTTTAATATCACCGTAACTGTGGCTAGCCTTAAAATCATCAATATTGATTAAAAACTGTTGGTAGCTGCCACTTAAATGCAGACGGGTAAAATGATCTTTACGAGGTCCAAGTATCAAATCCCCATTGTCGATATTTAAGTCCTCAACAAATACAGGAATAGGCATAAACACTTGTGGAAGATTTGCCATTGCCCAGTCGTCACTGGCGGCTTTATCTTTGTCAGCACTTGCCTGTTGTGACTTTTGTTTTGGTTTTTCTTTACTGTTGTTATCGTTCACTGACGATTTAACTGAGGCTACATCTTGCTGTTTATCTGTCGCTTCGAAAGGAATAGAGACTAACAGGCCTTCTGAATAGATGGAGCTTGCACGAATGCCTGTTGAAAGCCACTCTGCACTCAGGTTGAGCTGATTGGCGTTAAAGTCCATGTCATTAACGCGCACAGTGACGTTTTGCAGCGAGCCTGCAATTAAGCTGATCCCAAATGGTAGAGTGATCTCTTGGTTTGTCGATTCCTCAGTCTCAGTGGCGCCAGTTCCATCGGCCCCTACAGCTGGCGATGGGTCCTTGATGTCCACATTGTCATGTGCAGTTGTCGGCTCGTCTAGTGTTGGGCCTTCTTCGCCAATAAGAGCCGTGTCTATTTCAACATTGACTTTTGAACTCGTTAACTGCTCTACGCAAAGTTGCTTCTGCATTAAGCACATCGGATTCCAGGCAAGCACCAGATCTGAGATCTCAACTTTGACCCCATTCATCTGCCAGGCGGCATAATTAAGTTCGAGTTGGCGGTTAATTTGACCCGATTTATAATCAAGCTCGAGATCTGGCACAAAGATATCGGCTAGCTTAACGACAATATGACCACCAAATTGGCTGCCAATTAACATTGCCGTGCACACCAAAAGAAGCAGTGGCGTGTAAATAATGATGCGACTTATTCGTTTAAACCAGCGCCACATATTTGCACGCCAAGAGCGCTTCATCGCTGGTGGGTTAGCGGGGAAACTAGCTTTTGGACCTTGATGAGAAGGAGTCGTCATAACACAGACCCCATTGTGATGTGAATTCGCCAAGGACGACTAATGGTATCGGTCTCTTTTAAACCAATACCTATATCGAGCTTTACTGGGCCGATTGGCGAGATCCAATGAATACCTGCGCCCACTGAAGTCACAAACTCAATTTGGTTAACATCAAATGCATTACCCGCATCGACAAATGTCGCTACACGCCAGTGTGGGGTTAAATAGTATTGATACTCTATACTACCCACCATAAGATAACGTCCACCGACGACCTCTCTGATCACTTCACCGTCAGCATTAACACTGTCAATTGAAGGACCGAGTTCATTGTAACTATAACCACGAATACTTTGGTCACCACCGGCAAAATAGCGCAATGAGGGCGGGATCTCTGCCAATGAATTGTTACTGGTTAAGTTTGCTGCCATATCTAAGCGGGAAACGATCCTGTGTTTTTCAAAAAATGTGTCAATCCAGATGAACTTGCTCTGTAACCGTGCCAGCCTGACCTCTGAACCCAAGTTAGGATCGGCATATTCGAGACTATAGAATTGGAAGAAGCCAGATTTAGGATCGAGAGAATTATCGCCACGAACCGTTTTCGAGAGGCTAGTGCCGAACAAAACATATCTGGGGTCATAGTCCACACCGGATTGGGTATAGTTTTCGCTCATGACTTCAGCTGAATAGTTAAATAGCCATTTACTTTCAAGGCGCTGATGTCTGATCACCGCTAATACCGTTTTGGTAGCTTCAAGTTGACCCGTATTATTAAATTGACGTTCGTCAGGATTGTAGACCTGAGTGACACCGTACTTATCCCGTAGTATACCCACGCGGATTTTTAATTGGTCGTCAATTGGATGGCTGAGCGGGATAGTATAAGTGGTTAAAAACTTAGGTTTATCCGGTGACCACTCGGCAGTTGTTTCCTGCGAATGGCCATATTTATTAATTTGCGGGGTACGCCAGGTCACTCGTACTCTTGGTTCAAGGTTGTTATCGACAGTATTACCAATATCAGCACCTAGACCTAACTCGATAGAGTGATAAGGCCGTGAACTTAGCTCTACACGCACCGGAACTTGCAGGCCTTTGACTTGATCAACCAGAGGTAGCACCTTGATATTGGAAAAATAACCGGTATCTAACAACTGTCTGTTTAACTGACCTAGGTTTGCGGTGCTGTATGGTGCATCAAGTTTAAATGGGATCAATTCCTCTAGAATCTGCGGCTCTAAGGTAGAGCCGGTAAAACTGACCTTACCTATGTGGTATCGCTTACCCGAGTCATAATAGAGTGAAATTTTAGCGGTGTTAAAATCGCGGTTAACGGCGATTTGGGCTTGGTCAAATTTGCCATCAAAATACCCTCTAGCGAGTGCGAGAGTCAGTAGTTGTGACTTGATATCCTCGTAAACTCCTTGATTGAGTCTATCTCCTGGACGGATTTTTAATTGGCTGAGCCATTTTTCAAAAATGGGATCATTTCGCATCTCACCTTTAACTTGAATATCAATCCAACTAATTAATGTCGGTGGTCCTGCATCGATATCAATATTGAGCACCCAAGCTTTTTTTTCATTGTTGGTGACATGCTGGGAAATTTTGCTGTGGTAATAGCCCATAGAGTGCATCGCTGCCTCTGTATTATCTTCGGCATTAAAGATAAATGCACGGCGTTGCACACTCGAGTCAGGCAATGTACCCAAGTGAGCCTTTACGTTACGTGCCAAGCTACCCTCGACACCTTTAATCTTGAGTGTTATCCAATCATTCGCCTGAACTGAAAATGTTACGCATGTAACACCGATAAGCAGTAAGGGGATGGTTAGTACTCGAAGCAAACTTTTTAACAAAAATTAGACTCTTAGTATTAGTTTAATTTAGACAAGCTATTGTCACTAGAATCGTTAGCTCAAGCAAGTTGCTGATTGTAATTATGGTCGAAAATGGTTACAAAGAGAGCAAATAAATACAATAGGATACAGTTTGTGAAGTTCAAAATGCTAAGTCGTACATCCTTGCTTATATTATCAACAGTTATGTCTGCAAGTAGCATGGCCAGTGATAGGCCTTTTTCAATTGCGATTCATGGTGGCGCAGGCACCATTTCCAAGGCAAATTTAACCGCAGAACAGCAACAAGCTTATCGCGCGAAATTACAGCAAGCGGTTGATGCGGGTTACGATATTCTAGCCAAAGGGGGAGATAGCTTATCGGCCGTTCGAGCATCGATAAATATCCTAGAAAACAGCCCGCTATTTAATGCGGGCATTGGCGCGGTATATACCTATGATGGTGGTCATGAATTGGACGCATCGATCATGGATGGAAAAACCATGAATGCTGGCGCCGTTGCTGGGGTAAAACATATTAAAAATCCGATCGACTTAGCCTTCACCGTGATGGAAAAGTCACCCCATGTGATGTTATCGGGTCAAGGTGCTGAAGAGTTTGCTCTCACTCAGGGTTTTCAGTTAGTTCCTGTAAACACATTCGATACCGATAGTCGTTATCAGCAATTACAAAGCGCCAAAGAAAAAATCCAAAAAGCGGAGTCAAACTCTGATTACCAAGCGAGCACTGGGCATAGTACTGGCGTTAATACTCACCATAATTACCAACAAAGTGCCCTCGATTACAGCGAGTTTGACTATAAATTTGGCACCGTGGGCGCCGTTGCTCTAGATCAAAATGGTAATCTAGCAGCAGGAACCTCAACTGGTGGTATGACGGCTAAGCGTTTTGGCCGCATTGGTGACTCACCTGTTATTGGAGCTGGTACCTATGCTGAAAATGGTGTGTGCGCCGTATCGGCAACAGGTCATGGCGAGTATTTTATTCGCTATCACGTTGCGGGAGATATCTGCGCTAAGGTCAAATATCAGAAGAAATCGATTATTCAAGCGGCCGATGAGGTGATTAATCAGCGTCTAATCACTGCTGGTGGTACCGGTGGTGTTGTTGCTATCGATCAGCGCGGTAATATTGCAACACCATTTAACACCGAAGGTATGTACCGTGCGACGCGTAAGAATAACGAGCCTGCACAGGTGATGATCTGGTCTGATTTATAATCAAAGATGAAGCGCACTAAGATCAACTTGCAGAGCTTGGCGCGCTTATACTCGGTTAACATATCGCCTTAATGGTTATCGATTTATTCTCTATTAAGGCCGTTAAATTATTATTCACTAATAAAATAGTCTACCAGGTTATATAATGAGTGAAAATGAACCTTGTAAAACATCTGATGATAGCCGAGAAGATACAAAGCACTACAGCTCAAAAGCCTGATAGAACCACTGCGATGCGACAAATCATCGAGCAGGTTAAGCTGGAGCTTCCTTTGTATGAGCCAGAAACCTTCGTTTGTGGGCCCGATGGCAGCTGTCTTGGTTGTCCGAAAAAGTTGTTGGAACTAGTCGACAGCGAGTTGAGCTATTGGGAAACCGCAATTGCTAACGGTCAAACACCGCAATTTGATGAAATACGCCGTTTTGGTAAGCTGTGCACTAACGTAAAGCGGGGCCTCGCTCGTAATGGTGTATTAGAGAAGTATCAGCAATTAAAAAAGGTAAATTCAAAGTAGTTTATTAGTCGTAAGTAACTGCTCGTGTCAAAATGCTCATTTATTCACAGGCTCACCAGAGTCTGTCTGCATAACCTTATTCTCATCATATTAGTTAACAATTATATATAAAATTAGACCGATAGTTTAACGCTTTGTCTTTAGGCTAAGCGTAGCGTCGACGGTCAATCGTAAGTTAATCAAAAACTGTGAATTACATCACGAACATATATTTGTATGGTCATGAATAAAAAGCCAAAATGCCGCGCAATCTCTTTCCCCTAAAATAGCGTATTCGCATAATAAAGGTTGCACATGAGCAAGAAATTTCTGATCACTTGGGATCAAATGCAAGGTTACACACGTGAGTTGGCTGAACGCCTATTACCAGCAGAGCAATGGAAAGGCATTATTGCTGTTAGCCGCGGCGGTTTAGTACCTGCAGCCATTTTGGCTCGTGAATTAGGAATTCGTCACGTGGATACGATTTGTATCTCTAGCTACGATCATGATCACCAAAGAGAAACAAGCATTATTAAGCAGGCACCAGGCGATGGTGAAGGCTTTATTGTGATTGATGATTTAGTTGATAGTGGCTCAACAGCTAAGATCGTACGTGAAATTTACCCTAAGGCAAAGTTTGTCACTGTTTGTGCAAAACCTGCTGGTAAACCACTCGTGGATGATTATATTGTCGATATCCCACAAGACACTTGGATTGAGCAACCTTGGGATACGGGTGTAAGCTTTCAAGCACCGCTTTGTAAGTAATCGCTCAAATTATAGAAACCGAGGCATCGCCTCGGTTTTTTTGTTTCTAATACTAGCCGCTTAGTATTAGATGGTGGATTCTTCCTTCTAAATCGCCGCTTTTTAGTCTTGTTTTTTTAATCCACTCCCTAGTTGTTAAATCTTAGCTAAACTAAAAAGAGACACTAAATAGGGGAATGAAATGGATTCAATCAATGTAGAAGAACACATGGATCGCCAACCTGTATTGTTAACGCCTTCGATGTCGATAGCGACTGCCGTAGAGCAACTGCTAAATCATAAAAAGATCGGTGCCCCAGTGGTCGAGGAGGGCGGGCGGTTAGTCGGTTTTTTATCACAACAAGACTGCCTCGCAGTGATGCTTAAGAGCAGCTACCACTGTGACTTAATCGCTATAGTAAAAGATTGCATGCGTACAGACGTTTTGTCTGTCACTCCCCATTCTAGTGTGTTGCAACTGGCAGAGCAGATGCTAGGGCCTAAACCTAAAATCTATCCGGTGGTAGAGGAGGGCAAAGTGATCGGCACTATTAGTCGAGCAAATGTACTCGAAGCGATTAATACCTATATGCAGCAGTGCTATCTGTCACCGGCATAATCACAGGAACTGAATTTCGAATACAGCAGTAAGATGACAAGTGTTGGCTTATTGCTTCAGCAAGTAAAAAAGCTGCGAGATGATCCCGCTATTGGGGTTTCTTGCAGCTTGTCATTCAATTAGTTCACTCGGTTTAGCTTAACTACACAATAGACAACACAAGAGACTACACGAAAGACTACATGAAAGGGTTGTCGCAGGGGTGTAGCTGTTGTTGTACATCTCCCATGAGTTCGCTGGATATCGCTTCTCCATTTGGGTCTCTTTTGAGGATGAGGAGACGCTCACAGCTGTTGCTTGGGTTATCAAAGCTCACCCATACAGGTGCCATGCTATAGGTGTTTATTAGGTGATAGCGCAAAGCGCCATGCTCGCTGACACTGCACCATAGGGTATTGGAGGACTGCCCCTTAACGGTAGAGTGTTTCATTGAGTTGTAACAGAGCGGCGTTGCGGTAGCGGCCATAAGTGCTCTTGTTTGAGCTAAGGCATTCTGGCGGTTGCTGGCAGGCTCAGAAAACTCATAGTAATAAGCTGCGCGGGCAAAGCGTTGTTGCGACACCGGGCCGCCAGGCAGATCAAAGAGGGTAAAACCTGCGAGGCTGTCTTGTATATTAACCTCTTGTTGCCATTTCTTCTGCCATGGCTTTAAGAGTGCGAGCTGAACATCATAACCCGGGTTAACCGTTGCTACATTGTAGTCACGATTTTCGTGTACGTTAAATTTGCCATCTCTCAGTTCAATAATGGCTGAGTCGCCTGTTCTGTCTGAGAGAGTCAGGTGCAGCTTAGCCTTTGTGGTGGTGTCTAACCCGTCAGGAACATCATCACTATAGATGTATAGCTGATCTGGATTTTGACTGAAGTAGCTGGTTGCAGCCTTTACAGTATCAAAACAATCTAACGTGAATTGGACCCAACGAAGAGAGCCAAGTAGCTGCGCACCTTCAGGTATTTTAAGTTGATCAAGAAATGCGTTGCGATCTTTCTCTATGGCTTTTAATAGAGCGATGGGCTTTATATTTCCATCATCAATGACCTTGTCATTATCTTCAAAGTAAGCAAATAGATCTTCAAGACCATTAACAGCGAGTCCTTGGCTATTAATGCCATCAATGCTGCCTAATCCAAGCTGATCATTTCCCACTAGGGAAGCTATACTGGCATACTTTGCCTGCCAAGTGAAAACATCATGGTTTGATAATTCGACTGGGTGTGCTTGTTGTTTTAAGTTACCTGAGCGCACCTCTTTGCTATTGGGAATTCTATATAGGTAGGTGGTTAATGGGCTAAACCAGTCAAAGTTTCTGCCGGTCATGGGGAATTCAGGGTTCAAGCTGTTAAAAATTCTTGTGCACATTCCATATCCTTTTGAGAGTTTTTTATTAGTTTTTGCTTAATAATTATCGTGTGTTAAATCATGCGTTAATTAAGTGGGTTGTAGTTGAGTTTATTTAATTATCGAATGGTTAACAACTTGTTGCGGGTGTAGAAGGTTGATATCATCACTCTAAAAGTATTACTTTTAGGGAAGGGAACATGGATGGCAGCGGGTTAGATCTAACGAATAAAATAAGATCAAAAGTGCTCGCATCATTAAGTTTTGCGCTCCTTATTGCGGCGATCTCATTTGCTATTTTTAATATTGTTTATCATCAAGCATACGCTTTTGCAGCTTTAGAACTTATTTTTGCTGCTTTTTCATTTGATGTTTTCTGGAATAACAGTAGAAAGAATAATTACAGTGTTAATAAACTCTATTTTTACCTACTATTTTTGGCTTTTCTGATCGTTTTTGGTACCTATAGCTTTCCATTAATCGATGCATTGTTCGTTTGGGCCTTCTCTTTCCCCATTATCTCCTATCTGCTTCTTGGAAAACGACTCGCTTTTCGAGTATCACTGTTTGTTTTCATCTCCATCGGTTTGATTCTTTTCTATAAATTAACCTTCCTTAGAGAGTTTGATATTGAACCTGTAATGATCAACTTTCTCTTCTGCTATACCTGTATCTGGACGGTGTCACACTATTATGAACTCAGTAGAGCAAGTGCCCATGACTCATTAATTAAGCTGGCTCACAGTGATTCGCTGACCAAAACTAATAACCGTTTAGCATTTTCTGAGGGATTTAATGACCATCAAGGAGAATATCTGTTGTTACTCGATCTTGATCACTTTAAATCTATCAATGATACCTATGGCCACGACATTGGAGATCTGGTACTGGTATCTGTGGCCAACTGTTTTAAGACTTTGATAGATGAAAGCCAAGTTTTTCGCATTGGCGGTGAAGAGTTTTGTATTTGGTTAGGTACGAGTGATCTAGAAGGTGCACTCGAACATTCTGAGAAGATAAGAAGGAGTGTCGCTCAACAGTCAATCGAATGCGATGAACAAAAGATTTCTATTACCGTTAGCGGTGGCTTAGCTCAGCATCAACCTCAAATGCTGCAATCTGAATTGTTAAAAATGGCCGATAATCGTCTGTACTGTGCCAAAAGTCACGGGAGGAACCTGATAGTCCATAAAGATGAAATGGAGGTGAGTAACCTTGTTTTGGTAAACTGAGCGATCTTTATTTTAACTGTTTTATTTCAACGGGTTGATGTGCTAGTTTGAATGTGTGGAGTAGATTAAATATGGTGATGGTATCAGTCAGCTTAGCGCCTTCAGGGACGATGTCGGTGTGCTTAATATTGACGCCTATTTTGAATAACTAAAATACTGCCTCTCTGTGATGCTTAAGAGCTGCTAGCACTGTGACTTAATCGCTATAGTTAAAGATTGCATGCGTACAGATGTTTTGTCTGCCACCGGCATAATCACAGGCACTGAATTTCAAATACAGCAGTAAGGTGACAAGAGTTGGCTTAGCTGCTGACTCTCTATCACCTAAAATAAGGTGACCATGAAATACAGCGTATTTGGTGGTGTTCAGGCTTGAGAAAGTAAAGTATTTTTAAGTCAGCTATACCAACATCCAGCGTTCCTTGCTAGGATCACTCTCTTTCGTCTCGTCTATGGAATCTGCACTTGAGCTCGCAACAGCATCCTTTATCTAACGCATTCTTAAACCACTGTTATGAAGCTGACGCTGCCAAAATTAGGCGTCGTCTTTTTCGGCTTAGAAAAGAGCCTGATTCTGACAAAAAAACATCCTCGCTTGAAACTCTTGAGCTACTAGCGCTTGAGTCGCGTCAGAAAGTTGAGCTGCGTCTGGCGAACCGTCCGAAAATTACCTATCCAGACAGTTTACCCGTATCGCAAAAACGCGAAGAGATCGCCACAGCCATTGCTGAAAATCAAGTGGTGATCGTCGCGGGGGAAACGGGCTCAGGTAAAACCACACAGCTTCCTAAGATCTGTTTAGAGCTAGGTTTAGGGTCTCGCGGCCTTATTGGTCATACCCAGCCACGTCGATTGGCTGCTCGCAGTGTCGCTAGCCGTATTGCCGAAGAGATGAATACGCCTTTAGGCGAAGCTGTTGGTTTTAAAGTTCGCTTTGCAGATGCAATAAATAGTGATTCATATATTAAGTTAATGACCGACGGTATTTTGCTAGCGGAATTAACCAATGATAAATACCTCAATCAATATGATGCGATTATTATCGATGAGGCTCATGAGCGCAGCCTTAACATTGACTTTATCTTGGGCTATTTGAAAAACGTCTTAAGTAAACGACCCGATCTTAAGGTTATCATCACCTCTGCGACAATTGACGTCGACCGTTTCTCAAAGCACTTTAATAATGCTCCGATTATTGAAGTCTCTGGGCGTACTTACCCGGTAGAAACTCGATACCGTCCATTGGTACAAGACCAAGATGAAGACCTCGATCTTATCGAAGGTATTTTTGCGGCTACCGATGAGCTGATAAATGAAGGTCTAGGTGATATCTTGATCTTTATGAATGGCGAGCGAGAAATTCGTGATGTTGCCGAACAGCTCAACCGTCGTCAGTACCGCGATACCGAAATTCTGCCACTTTATGCGCGACTATCTTATGGCGAGCAATCAAAAGTCTTTAAGAGCCATGTGGGCCGCCGTATTGTTTTAGCGACAAACGTAGCTGAAACCTCGCTAACGGTTCCGGGCATTCGTTATGTGATTGACCCCGGTACGGCGCGTATTAGCCGATATAGTTACCGCACTAAGGTACAGCGACTACCGATTGAGCCTATCTCGCAAGCTAGCGCCAATCAACGACAAGGTCGTTGCGGTCGTGTTGCACCGGGTATTTGCATTAGATTATATAGCGAAGATGATTTTATCTCGCGCCCAGGGTTTACCGATCCAGAAATCCTGCGTACAAACTTAGCCTCTGTTATTTTAAAGATGCTGTCGATTGGCCTTGGCGATATCGAAGGTTTCCCATTTATTCAGCCACCTGATGCGCGCTACATTCGTGACGGTTTTATGCTGCTTGAAGAGTTACAAGCGGTAGTCAAAAAGAAAGGCCAGCTAAACCTGACTCCACTTGGTCGACAATTGGCTCATATTCCTGTGGATCCGCGTCTTGCACGAATGGTGATTGAAGCGCAGCAAAATGGTTGTTTACATGAATCATTGGTGATCACCGCGGGTCTTTCTATCCAAGATCCACGCGAGCGACCAATGGACAAGAAGCAAGCGGCGGATCAGGCGCATAATCGCTTCAGTGACAAAGACTCAGACTTTGTCTCTTGGCTAAACCTTTGGGATTATCTCAAGCAGAGCCAAAAAGAACTGTCGAGTAGTCAATTTAGAAAGCAGTGTAAGAGTGAGTTTCTCGCTTATTTGCGCGTTCGTGAGTGGCAAGACTTATATGCTCAGTTGAGACAAGCCACCCATGAGCTGAAATGGAAGTTGAATGCGCCGACTGAAGAGCTCAATTATGAGGCTCTGCATCGCTCACTACTGACAGGTTTGCTGAGTCACATCGGTTTTAAAGACAAAGACAGAGAGTACTTAGGCGCTCGCAATAGTAAGTTCTTCGTGTTTCCTGGATCGCCGTTAGCGAAAAAGGGTCCTAAATGGATTATGGCGGCAGAACTGACTGAAACTTCGCGTTTATTCGCCCGTTGCTGCGCCAAAATTCAACCAGAGTGGATTGAGCCTTTAGCGACACATCTGGTTAAGAAAAACTATGTTGAGCCGCATTTTGAGTCCAAGCAAGGTTCGGTCGTCGCCCTTGAAAATCAAGTGCTCTATGGCCTGCAGATAGTTAACCGTCGTAAAGTGCAATACGGCCCAGTTGAGCCCGTTGAAGCGCGTGAGATCTTTGTACGCTCGGCACTTGCCGACGGTGAGCTCAGAACCAACGAAGCTTTTTTCATTAAAAATCAAAAGTTATTGTTGGATATTGAATCGCTAGAGCACAAATCACGTCGCCGTGACATTTTGGTCGATGAGCAAGCCTTATACGCTTTTTATGAACCCAAAATTCCCGATGGTATTTACAATGCACCGAAGTTTTTAAAATGGTGGAAAACGGCTAAGCAAACCACGCCAGATCTATTAGATTTTGAACGTGAAACCTTAATGCAGCGTAGTAGCGATCATATTTCGCTACTGGATTTCCCTGAAAAATGGCATAAAGGCAACTTAGTCCTCAAAGTCAGTTATCATTTTGAACCTTCTACTGCCGATGATGGTGTCTCTGTACATATTCCGGTTGCATTGATTAATCAGGTCGATGAGCAAGATTTCGACTGGATAGTACCAGGCCTTCGTGAAGAGAAGTGTATTGCACTTATTAAGTCGTTGCCAAAGGCATTACGGCGTAACTTTGTGCCTGCACCAGACTATGCTAAAGCGTGTTTACAGGCGATGACTCCGTTTGAACTGCCATTAATCGATGCTATGTGTAAGCAACTGCTGCGCATGAGTGGTACCCGTATTTCGCCAGATGATTTTGACTCATCTCAGTTTGCCAAACACCTTTTAGTTAACTTCAAGATTGAAGGTGATAAGGGCAATTTGCTCGCAGAAGGTCGTGATTTAGAGTCATTAAAAGCGAGTATGCAGGGCCAAGTTGTACAGGCTATTCGTCAAGTTGCTGATTCTGGTATTGAGAAAAAGGGGCTGGAACAGTGGAGCTTTGGCGATCTGCCTAAGCAGTTTGAACAAAAGAAAGGCAACTTTGAAGTTAAAGCCTTCCCTGCGCTGGTGGATGATAAAACCAGTGTATCGATCAAATTGTTTGATGATCAATTTGAGGCCGAGAAACAACATCGAATTGGTTTGCAGCGATTGCTGTTACTGAATATTCCATCACCAGTAAAACATCTGCAGAAATCACTGCCAAATAAAGCCAAACTGGCGATGTATTTTAATCCGTTTGGCCAAGTGAATATCTTAATTGATGACATTTTGTCGGCTGCAGTGCAGCAACTGCTGGATGAGAAGGGGATCGATGTTCGCTCAGAAACGGCCTTTACTGAGGCTAAAGACTGGGTAAGACAAGAGCTCAACCCTACAGCGGAAAAAATAGCATTAAAAGTTGAAGAGATCTTAACTATCTACAATCGTGTTAAGAAACGACTGAAGGGCAAGATCAGCCTAGATATCGCCTTTGCGATGAGTGATATTCAAAGCCAGCTTGATCAACTGGTGTTTAAAGGCTTTGTAGAGCAATGTGGATGGCAACGTCTTGGGGATTTAAATCGCTATCTAAAAGGAATTGAAAACCGCTTAGAGAAGTTGCCAGTCGATCCTAATCGAGACCGTTTGCATATGCATAGCATCAATAAGGTACAGGAAGTGTTAAAGGCACAGATGGCGAAGTTACCTAAGTCTATGCCTGTGCCTGAGGTGTTAATTGAGGCGAGATGGATGATTGAAGAATATCGCGTTTCCTGTTTTGCCCAGGTACTAGGTACCGCTTATCCGATTTCGGAAAAACGCATTTTGAATCAAATCGCTCAAGCCTAAGCGGCGAATAGCACCTATTACAAACGCACAGCACTCGCTGTGAGTTTTCATGTTTAGCTGTAAACCGCATTTTATGATGGGGGGAGAAGGCTGGTAAGCTTGCTATAGATGGGACAGCCTTAAAAATAAAAGCCAGCGCAAATTGCGCTGGCTTTTTTGTTTTTTTCCTTTATTTTGTAGAGATGTAATCTAATGTCTTATACCGATTGGTATTAGTTAATGATTTAACAACAGAAGAAGACATTCTTAATCACTATCAGGGAGTAGATAGGTGCTTAATCAGCTCGTATTACGTTTGAGTATATGTTGTATACTCTTATCCGCGGATATAGCTGCGGCTAGCACGTTTGAGCGTGCGGCTGAAGATTGGATAACCCATGAGTTTCAGTCATCGACACTGACAAAAAATGAGCAGCGACAAGAGATGCTGTGGTTTATCAATGCTGCTAAACCTTATCGAAATCTCACGATCCGAGTGACCTCAGAACGGATCCCTACGCATATTTATGAATCTGAAGTTTTAGCAAAAGCATTTTATGAGATCACCGGGATCTACGTTGTCCATGAGGTGACGGGGGAAGGCGATGTGTTACATAAAATGTCGATACAAAATTCCACTGAGCAGAATTTATATGATGCCTATATTAGTGACAGTGACCTAATTGGTACTCATTTCAGGCAAGATTATGTCGTTCCTTTGAGCGATTTTATTACCGGTTCTGGTAAGAATGTCACCTCTCCTACACTGGATTTAGAAGACTTTATTGGTCTGAGTTTTACAGCCAGCCCTGATGGTAAGTTATATCAGTTACCCGATCAGCAATTTGTAAATCTGTATTGGTATCGAAAAGATTGGTTTTCGAAACCAGAACTCAAGAATTTATTTAGAACCTTGTATGGCTATGAGCTAGCAGTCCCTCAAAATTGGCAAGCTTACGAAGACATTGCTGAGTTTTTTAGTGATAAAGTGAAAGAGATCGACGGCAAGCGTATTTATGGTCATATGGATTATGCGAAGAAACATCCCTCATTAGGTTGGCGTATTTCCGACGCTTGGCTGTCTATGGCTGGGGTCGGTGACAAGGGCTTGCCTAATGGCACACCCGTTGATGAATGGGGGATCCGTGTCGAAGATTGTCACCCCGTTGGCGCGAGCACCTCAAGAGGCGGCGCGCTCAATAGTCCCGCCGCTGTTTATGCCGTCGAGAAATATGTCGATTGGCTTAAATACGCACCACCTGAGTCCAGAAACCTCTACTTCTCACAGTCTCTTGGCTGGGCAGCTAAAGGGGTTATTGCCCAGCAAATATTTTGGTATAGCGCCGACATTGAAAACTTAGTCACACCAGGCTCCGTTCTGCTGAATGAAGATGGTACGCCAAAGTGGCGTGTCGCCCCTTCACCCGTTGGTAAATATTGGCAAGATGGGATGAAATCGGGCTATCAAGATGCAGGAGCCTGGACCTTTTTAAAGTCGACACCATTAGAAAGGCGCCAAGCAGCTTGGCTCTATGCTCAGTTTGTCGTCTCAAAAACCGTGAGTCTGAAGAAGTTTCTTAAAGGCTATACTCCAGTTCGATTATCAGATCTTCAATCGGAGCAAGTCTCTGAACTCGCACCTTATTTAGGTGGTTTAATTGAGTTTTATCGAAGTCGTGGCCGGCAAGTATGGACGCCTACGGGGAATAATGTCCCTGATTACCCCGGAATTGCTAAATATTGGTGGCAGCATATCGCTATGATTGTAGAAGGCGATAAGAGTGCTCAACAAGCATTAGATCAAATGGCGCAGGTCGTTGATGAACATTTAGCCTCGCTTGAGCAAAGTGATATGCAGCGCTGTGCACCTAAATTGAATCCCATCACGAGTATTGAAGCTTGGCTTGAAAATCCAGGCTCTCCTAAAATGCAAAACGATGAGAAACCAAAGGGGCGGACATTACCTTATGAGGAGGCTATTCGTGTTTGGCAATAATATTCGCTGGCTTGGTCTTTTGTTTGTCGGATTCACTGTGCCAGTTCTATCTATGCCAGTTCATAGCGCTGTAAACTATAGCGCTGTATACCATAGCGCGGTTGAACCTAGTGATAATTTAACGGTTATCACTGCAAAGCAAGTTGTCTTGCCAATTGATGCCTCACTTAGCGAGACACCGCCCAGTCTGCAGATCTTAACCTATGAAGCCGCGCCATTTGCCTATTTAGAGCAGGGGGCTCAAAGTGGGTTATTAGTTGAGTTACTCGCAGAGCTATTCAAGCGCGCAGATCTGGACTACCAATTGAGCTTTGTCCCGTTAAAGCGGGCGCTATTGACGACGCTACAGCATGAGAATTACTGCGTTACCCCAGTAAATAGGAGCCAAGAGCGAGAAGCAAAATATCGATGGATAAGCCCTATGCTTATCTCGCGATATGGGCTTTACAGTTCTGATAGCCAGCAGATAGCGTTAACCAGCTTAAGTGATGCCAAATCACTGACCATAGGCTCTTACTTAGGCAGTGGTATTGCCGAATATCTCTTGGATTTAGGTTATAACGTCGAATTGGCCTCGCAAAGACAGCAAAACATCAAAAAACTACAATATCAGCGTATCGATTTAATGGCATCGGAGTTAATGAGTGCACGGGAAGATATGCGAGTGATGAATGCAGAGTTAGGGGAACCTGAATTGGTGTTTTATACCTCTATACGTGCGATGGCTTGTAATTTGGACTTGGATTCAAAGATAAAAAACCATCTCGATTCTGCCTTATTGGCAATGTATCAAGATGGTTTTATTGATAGCTTATATTTACGCTATGGCGTCACTATAAGCTTGTAACGTCTCGCTTCTAAGCCTGACTATTTAAGTTGCGCCATGATGTTGCCTGAAAGATACTGAGCAAAGTTATGACCGTGGTTTTGCAGCATCTTAGGGAACATAGAGATCTGAGTTTGCCCTGGAAATGTATTGATCTCATTGAGTAGGATCTCATTTTCATCAGTTAAGAAGAAGTCGATTCTCGACAGGTGTCTTAACTTCATCCCTTTAAAGGCTTTAATTGCATATTCTTGAATTTGCTTAGCAATAACCTCGTCAACATCGGCTTCAATAACCGTTTGTGCTTGGCTATTTTCAGCATATTTTTCATCGAAACTATAGAAAGTGTTACTCGCACAAATGATTTCACCCGGCTTAGTGGCGATGATCTCACCGTCGACCTCATAGGCGGCGACTTCTAGCTCACGAGCATTAATGGTTTTTTCTACCACAACATAAGGTGAGTATTTAAAGGCTTCTTCTAAAGAGTTGGCAAGTTGCTCTTTATTATCTACACGGTAACAACCCACAGATGAGCCTTGTGATGCGGCCTTGATAAAAATAGAGCCCCACTTTTCTAGCGCTCGTTCGGTCTCTTCAATGGCTTGTTGATTAAACTCATTTAAGAAAATATATGGCGTATTACGGATCCCAAGCGCACTGAACCACATTTTTGCGGTGACTTTATTAAAGCAGTTACTGCTCGCTTCTGAGTCACAACCAAAGTACGGAAGGTTTATCAACTCAAAGTAAGATTGAATATCGCCAGTTTCACCCGGATAGCCATGAATACAAGGAATAACGTAATCAACATCCCATGGCGCTTTGCTCTGATCATTGAAGCGAATTTGTTTGCTGTTGGTTAACTCACACAGCTCACCCGCTTGAGTACGGTATTGGCCTTTTGCATTAAGCTCGACACGCAGCACATTGAAGTGTGGTAGAGTCGCTAATTGAGTTTCAAAAAAATTGGCCGATAAGAGTGAGATGCTGTGCTCATCGCCACCGCCGCCACACAATAGTAATAAATTCTTTTGGGTCATTTTGTCTCCACCGGTTACCCATGATAAAAGTCAGCTGGATCACTATGGCTGAATCACTTTTTAATGCAAGTTTTGCCGAGTCGATTTAGCTTAAATGCTGCTTTTATATTCGAGTATTTGCCATTATTTACATCTTAACTAAATTAAGGCTTACAAAGTTATTCACTTGGTTTATTCCTCGCGCCATAATCGCTGAGCTAATCCCGATGCACGCTGGGTTAGGCAGGTACTTGCGTGCTCAAATACTCTTTGGCTTCCCAGGCAAGTAAAGTGGTGTTTAGCTCGAGTAATGGCAGTATAAATCAACTCTTTAGACAGTAACTGTTGCTGGGCAATACTTGGCCTTATCGGCAGTACTAAAGAGACGTGACTAAACTCACTGCCTTGGCTTTTATGTACCGTCATTGCATAACAGGTTTCATGGCTTGGCAGTCTAGCAGGCAAGACTTTAAGCAAGCTACCGTCGGCCTGGATAAAGTGCGCCATTAAGCGACCCGTTTCGCTGTGATTATCGGGTAAAATAAGCCCTATATCACCATTAAACAGCCCAAGGTTGTAATCGTTGCTCTGTATGATAATCGGTCTCCCAGCGTAAAACTCTTGCTCGGGATTAATGAGACCTTGTGCGGCGAGAGCCATCGTCACGCCTTGGTTGATCCCCTCTACGCCGTATTCACCCGCTCGCATCGCACATAGAATGCGATACTGATTAAAGCAGTCGATAATGGCCTCAGCATCGCCTTGTGTTTGGCTTATCTGGGCTAAATAAACGCCGTACTGCTGAACGGCTTGGGCCAATAAGCTTTCCAGTCCAGTATTAGTTTGAGCACTGCTATGGGTGTTAACCAAGCCATGTTCTATCCACTGCAACTCCTGATAGCCTGTCTGCCATACCTGTGCAATACGCGCAATATTAGCGTGATTGACCGCGGCGGCTAGCTGGCCAATACCGGCATCACCTTTGAAACGATGACTGTGCATTAACATGCAGAGGCTATCGCCAATCTTGGGGTTAGGGTTGATAAACTCAGATAACTCAGTGCTGGTTAGCTGACTGAGTAGCTCCGCTTGGGATTGCGAATAACGCATATGCCAGCGGCTTTGCTTGGTTGTTTTAGAGACTTGCTTCAAGCCTTGGCAAATATCCGCGAGCACAGCGCCAGCCTCCACTGAGGCCAGCTGATCCTGATCGCCAAGTAAAATGAGTCTGGCGTGCTCAGGTAGCGCAGATAACACCTTGTGCATCATAGGTAAGTCGACCATAGAGGCTTCATCGATCACTAAGAGATCGAGTCTTAACGGGTTATCTTTATGGTGCCTAAACTGGTGTGAATTAGGAATAACCCCTAACAAGCGGTGCAGGGTGGCCGCTTCTTCTGGAATGTTGGCTATATTTTTGTCTAAATCGGCGACGCCCGCTTGGCTTAGATCATTAGCAAGCCGCTGCTTTGAGGCCTTAATCGACTCACTTAAACGCGCTGCCGCTTTACCTGTTGGCGCCACCAGTCGAATGGTTAACTCTTGCCCTTCGCACAACAAATACAGTAACTTAGTCACCGTAGTCGTTTTACCTGTACCCGGGCCGCCAGTAATGACGGCTAACTTCTTAGTCATTGCCGTGGCGGTGGCTATTTTTTGCCAGTCATATTGCTGCTCTGTCGGAGGAAAAAGTTTGGACAGTAACTCGCTTGCTTGCTCAATACTGGCGTCGCTCTGTTCACTGGTTTGTGGCGAATGGGCTAAACGCTTGAGCGCGCCTGCGACCTCTTTTTCGTAGTGGTAATACCGCTGTAGATAAAGGTTACCTTTATCCATAATAAGTGGCTTAGGCTCTTCATCTTCAGGCGTGCCGATGGCATCGAATGCTAATAGCGCTTGCTCTAGCTGACTCAGATCTAGGTTAATCTGGCATTGACTGCTTTGTTCTTTAAACGGATTAGTTAAATCTATCTGTTTTAGCGGCAAGCAAGTATGTTGGCTCGACAGATGCTGACTAACAAGGGCACAGATAAGCGTAAACAGTGGCGATGAATCATGATGCTGCTTGGTCATCTCTAACGCAAAGTGGCGATCAAGAGAGGTGAGCAGACGCTCATTTTGCCACTGTTTCAACAATTCATTAATCGGCAGAGTCGTTGTTATCATTTGACCTCCACAGAGGTATTATCTTGTGCCATTGAGCCTGACGTTGGAGCTGACATTGAGAGTGTCTCACAGTGTTGAGTTGCCGAGTTTGTAAATAACGCATCTAGCTTTTCGATAAGTAATTTAGGCGGCTTGTCGTAATACACACCCGATTGAGGGCTATTAACAGACATCCCCCGTAAAAACAGATAGAAACTGCCACCCATATGCAGATCATAATCGTAGTTTGCCATGCGCAGTGAAAGGTAGCGGTGCAGGGCAAGCGTGTAGATAATATATTGCAGATCATAACGGTGAGAGCGAATGGCTTGTTGCATATTGCTGTAATGATACTGACTCAAGTCATCGCCTAGATGATTCGACTTGTAATCGGCAATAAAGTACTGATTATTATGCTCAAAGGTTAAATCGATAAAGCCTTTTAACATGCCTTGTAAGTCATCAAAGCTAAGGCCTGCGCTATAGCCAAACTCAGTTAACAGGGCATTAAGTTTATCGGCGTTAAGGGCTGATATCGGCAGATAAAACTCCATTTCAACTAGCTTTTGCTGTGGCATTAATTGCGCAAGCTTCAAAGAACTATCGGTAGCAAGGGGGGCATGCAATAGGTCGATATACCATAGTTTTAGCACCTCAACCCAAGTTTCATCTATGCCATATTTACTCATAGCGATGGGTAATTGCTCATCTAAATCGGTTTCGGCCTGAGTAAAATCAATTAGCTCTAGCACCAAGTGCATAAAGCTACCAGCATTTGCGCCGCGCTCAAAGGTAAAGCGAGAGGGGGTATTATCAACCTCATCGATAATGACATCTACTTCTGGAAAGACCTCATCATCTGCGCCTGGCAATACCTTCTCATGGGCTAAGTGTTTGACAAGACCAGAATAACTACCCACACGCCAAGGTGTAAGGTGTGGGCGTTTGAGCACTTTAGGGGCAAAGTGAGTCTCTATAGACTCATCTCTTGCCAAGATTATTGGCTCAGCGCTCAGCGCGACATCGCTGCCAGCAGGCGCGAGCTCTTTTAGGCTAATGGCGTCGGGCGTTGAAGCTTGCAATCGTTTAGCTTGAGTAAGCAGCCTTTCATAATCACAGGCTTTATCTTCAATCCCTAGCAAATAACCGATAGCGGTTTCATGTAATTGACTGCTCATACCTGACTTTTTAGTAAAGCGGCTGTGGTTGGCAATATACAGGTAGCACTTGAGTACTGGGCGAGTTAGCGCGACATAGAGTAAGCGCAGATCTTCGGCCAAGGTTTCACGCTTTTGACGTTCCCAGCCTTCCTCACTCTGCTCAATATCCCAGATAAGTTTATTGTTATCGTGATACAGCATAGGTGAAGGTTTTTTACGATTATCACGACTTAAGCTGACAAACGGCACAAAGCAGATAGGGTATTCAAGCCCCTTACTCTTATGGATAGTGACAATCTGTACTAAGTTCTGCTCGCTTTCTAAGCGCAGCTGCGCCTCTTCACTTGGCTGGTTTTCAATTAGCGCTTGCTCGAACCAGTTAATGAGTGCGCTGCTGCCATCGAGTTCGGTGGCTTTTTGCTGCAGCAGTTCACCAAGGTGCCTAAAATCTGTTAGACGTCGTTCACCCTCTTCAGCATTGAGTAAACGCTCGATGATCTGGGTTTGACTGGCCAAGGTTAATAACGCCGGCATAATGCCGCGCTTTAGCCACACTTGATGCAGCTGCGCAAATTGCTCAAGCAGTGTTTGGCGACTATCTTCATCTTGGTTAAAGTGATGAATCGCCTCGGCGCTGTAACCGAGTAGTGATGTGGCAAGCGCACTTCTTAATGCGCGCTCATCTTTAGGGTCGGCCATGGCATAAAGCACGAGTGTAAGCTCTCGGGCTTCTAAGGTATTAAACACGCTGTCTCGGCTTAAAAATACCGCGCCAATTTGGCGTAAGCTTAATGCCGATTTAATGACATTTGCTTCATGGCGGTCTCTGACCAATACGGCAATATCTTTCGCTTTGAGCGGCTTATCGCCAATAGCGCACAGATTTTGCTGTGCATCTGTGAGTAATAACGCAATTTCATTGGCGACATCATCGGCTAATAACTGCCGCGCGGTCGTCTTATTGAGGCCTTTTTCGCTCTCTTCGCTTAATACTCTCAGTCTTAATGCGCTTTTATCTTCTACTTGCTCTTTGAGGCTTTTTTTATCGGCAAAACTCGAGGCTTTAACGGCCTCAAACGGAATCGACTGACTGATAAAAGGGTCTGCTCGGTGGCTAAAAATGCCATTAACGGCATCAACCATCTGTCTATTCGAGCGATAGTTAGTATCTAGATTGTAATGTTTGGCGGTTTGCTCTCGCGCCTGGATATAGGTGTGAATATCAGCGCCGCGAAATGCGTAAATCGCTTGTTTGGGATCGCCAATCATCAACAGGCTGAGCTTGTCCTGTTGCGCCGGGCTGCTATCAGAAGCTGTGCTTTGATAAATGGTGTTAAAGATCTCAAACTGCAACGGATCGGTATCTTGGAACTCATCAATTAATGCCACAGGAAAGCGTTGGCTAATACTGCTGGCCAGGCTATTGTCTGTTGACGCACTAAGTGCACCAGCAAGGGTTAGCAGCAGATCATCAGGCGTCAGCAGGTTGCGCTCAAGTTTTTGCTTGGCAAAACGCTTGGCAATGCCATCTCTGGCGCAATAAAGAAAGCTTGGAATTAAATTTGAGGTTAACTGAGTGAGTCGCTCCATATGAGCAAGCATAGGTGCTTGCTCTGCTGATGGGATCTCTCCGCCTTTATTTAATTTAAGGCTATTGAGTGACAAAGCCTCAAGCGCCTTTGCGGGGGGTAAGCCTTGGCCGAAGGTTACCCAGTTATCGATATCATCGAGCATTTTGGCAAGTTTAGGGTAGCCGTCTGCTTTTTTACCAAAACGTGCCCCGTTGAGTGGCAATGCATGTAGCATGGTTTCAGTCTGTTCGCGCTCTGTTGGCCAAATCAGTTTAAAGCGGCTCAAGCTTTGAGTGAGATTGGCTTCTAGCTTATCAAAGGCTTCAGGTGTGGGGGCGGCTACGGCATTGCTGGCCCCCAAGAGTGGCCTCAGTTGGCGTGATAGTGCATCAGGCTCACTAAACTTAGCTTGGATCACATCGGCTAAACTGCCATTTAATGGGTAACACTTCTCACGCCAAAAATCCCGCACGGCATGGTGCAAGAACTCGCTATCGTCTAAGGTAAATTCGGACTCAAATAATAAAGAGGACTCAAAGGCCATATCAGCCAAAATACGCTGACAAAAACCATGAATAGTAAAGATAGCGGCCTCATCGAGTGACTTAAGCGCTAAGTCTAAACGTTTACGGGCGATAGCTAGTTCACTTTCATCTGTTGCTGCATAAAGCGCATTGATTAACTCATCATCGACCTCTAGACCGATAAAGCGTCGGTAGGCGAGTTGGATCTTTTTACGAATACGATCCCTAAGCTCCCCCGTTGCCGCATTAGTAAAGGTCACCACCAATATTTGCTCACAGGTTAACGGTGACTCAATACCATGACCGAGTAGTAAACGTACGTATAAACCCGCAATGGTAAAGGTTTTACCAGTACCTGCACTGGCCTCAATTAAGCGACTGCCGCCAAAAGGCAGCGTCAGTGTATCTAAAGGCTCGGTCACAATTGTAGCTGTGAGTGGCTGCTCTGCTGTACTGATCATATCTTCTACTGGATTGTCACTCATCTTAGTTCGCCTCGCTTTGACTAGTTTGCGAAGAGGCTTTTTGTAAATCTACCGTGTCGTTACCCGACTCAACAAAAGTGGCTAACTCACTGAGTTTATCTTTGTAATACAAGCTCAGTAACGGCGAAAGTAGCGTATTTACCGTTGCTGCGAATGTCTCTTCAGTAAAGTCTTCTGGGAAGCTAAATAAACGCTGGAAGTGGGGCTCTAAGCCTTCACCTAACTGACTCTGCTCATCTAACCATAGAGACTGCGCTTCGAGTAGTTTCTGTCTGTGGCTACCTTCAGCTTCTACGTAGGCCAGCGCTGTACGCGGCATAAACATCAGCGGATGTGCTTGGCCTTGCTTGAAGCAGCTTAACCATTGACTCAACTGCGCTTTTGCTTGCTCGGCAGTGATGGGAGCAAACGCATGAAAATGGCCAATATCGAGTAGATAACTGGTTATTGGCGTGTGTCTGTTTAGCGCTTGATTATTTTCTGTATTTAGTTCTTGTTTAAGCTCTTGTTTAAGTTCTGGCTGCTGCATGGCACAAAGGCAAAGGTGCCTTAAATAGACGCGAATTAAGTCGCGGCCATTGGCGGTGCCCGGTCGGTAGTTCACTAAGCCTTTTGCACTTAAATCATCAATACGGCCAACCAGATGTAATCCAAGCTCATCAAATAATAGATCGATATTGACCGATTGAGCATGTTCACCTTTTAGGTATAAGCTTCGTCCAATTAATGGCGTAATATCATGTAAGTATTGATTTAAGATCAGGTCGTCAAAGGGCTTTAACGGTAAGTTGCCTTGAGCTTTCAAGCGCTCTAACAATTCAGCAGCGGGCTGCTGCTCACCACTTTCGATGGCATTGTCTAACAGTATGGCTTGCAGCTTGTAGCGTTCGAGGGCGTTTAAGCTAAAAGGCTCGTCATTATCATCGGCTTGAATATCAAGCCCAAGGTCGACCTTTAAGGTGCGGTTAAAGAAATATTGCGCCGGATTTCTAAAAAAGCGGATCAGCGCCGACAGCTCAAGTTCGCTGTTATCCAAGCTCGTTTCATCGCTAAATGGTAGCAGCTGCGTACTTTCACCAATGAAATATTTGTAGTGACTTTGCGCTTTCGCTGACAGGCTATCTATCGGCTTGATAGGAGCCGGGCACCACTGAGCCGAGTAGCTTTGCTGGACTTGTCCGCTTAGCTGTTCAGCACTAGGGCTTTGTCCGCGACTAGCCACAGACTCTGGCGCAGTATAGAGTCGGTTATCAAACGGCTGCAGTGGCTGCTTGTGAATCAGATGCGCACGGATCCGTTTCTCAATATCATCGATTAAGGCGGGGGATGCTTGCTCCGCTGATGTTTGCTCGCCTTCTAAACTCTTAGGCAGGTAAACCAGTTGGCAGTACTCTATTAATTCAGAGACCAACATCGAGGGGATCCGCTCTGAGTCATCACGCTCGCTGTTACCAATATAGCTGATGTAAAGCTGCTCGCGCGCCGATAAAATGGCTTCTAAAAATAGATACCGATCATCTAATCGACGAGAACGGTCACCTTTTCTTGGTCCCATTTGCGCTACCAGATCGAAACCAACCGGATGCTGTACTCGTGGGTAGACGCCATCGTTCATGCCGAGTAAGCATACCAATTTAAACGGAATTGAGCGCATTGGCATCAAGGTACAGAAATTGACGCTTCCGGCAAGATAGCGCTGACCTACGCGAGATTCAGACAGACGACTATTAAACCAGTTCTGTAATACTTCGATGGTTAATGGCGTTGTATGTCCCGCTTCGGTTAACTCTTCATTGAGTTTAACGATGGCATCGCGGATCTCTTGCTGTTGTACCATTTCATCGTCATCAACCTCATAGAAGTTTTCGAGTATGGACTCTAGCTGCGCCATACGCTCATTTAAGCTACATACTTGGCCAAGCGATTGGTGCACATCATCGAGCGCTTCGATAAAGTCGAGTAATTTTCCTAGCGACTGGGCTGTTTGTCCCTCAACACCATTAACCGATAAGCTGTGTTGATAGAGCGGCGAGTCATCACTGAAGCTATAACCTAAGATCAAGCGTTTTATGCCAAAAGCCCATGAGTTTTGCTCGAATGCTGGCAACTGATATTCGGTGCGACTGGTTTCATCGCGGCCCCAGCGCACGCCCGCTTGTTCTAGCCAGCGTTTAATCACTGCCAGTCCGTCATCGTCTAGCTCAAAGCGACGCAGCACAGCAGGCACTTCTAAAATGCTGAGAATATCGGTAAGTCCAAAACGGCTCTGGTTAATTTTTAGTAAGTGCAAAAAGCTTGAGATCAGTGGCGATTCTTGCGCAGCGCCGCGATCCGCTATCGCATAAGGGATAAAGTGGCTACCTTGTTTAGCGCCAAATACAGCATCGATGTAAGGCGCGTAGGCCGCGACATCGGGCATCATGATCACGATATCTTTTGGGGCCAGCGGTGTAACCTGGTCTGCAAGTTGTTCATCAGAAATAGGACGAGATAACATCTCAAGCAAGTGATCATGCAGCGTTTCGACTTCTCTGAGTGGGCTGTGGCAGCTTCGCACGGTAATGGAGTTATCACTTGGTTCGAAAACGCGCCTGCCATCTAAGCTTAAATAAAGCGCGGCATCGGGACCAAGACTCTGGCCACGGGTGCTTAACTCGAGGATATCGTATTGCACACCGCTGAGCATAGTGTCGGTGCTCGGCTCTTGATAGCAGTCAAAATTGAATGCAGTATGTTCTTCTGGCAGCTCTAACAGTAAGTCGAGTAATTCACGCCCCATTTTGCCATTATTAGCCAAGAGCGGGTTACCGACCTCAAGCTTATCTTCCCACTCCACTTCTAGCTTTTGTTTATCGGCGTACTGTAGTGCCATACGTGCGCGCAGGCGCGGGTCGACAATATCCCCCCAATAGTGCTGACACGGACTGAGGTTAAGCATGATCACATCGATGCGTTTGGCTAGATAGTGGAGTACGTCGAGAGTCTGCGGCGCCATCGACGAGATCCCAAAAACAAATAGCCGTCTAGGCAGGGCATCTAAACTGGTATTGGGGTCATCCAATGCATCAAACAGTGATTGGTGTAGGTTGGCACGGTGATATCGGCTCTTGTTTAAGCGATTAGCATTAAAGTCGATAAGCGCTCGCCATAGAATGGGTTGCCAAGCTTGAGCTGGGCTGAGTTTGTCACCCTTTGGTGGTAATCTTGGCTCATTCGCTTCCCATGCTGCTATCCAATCGGGGCGATAAACTAAATATTGGTCGAAGATGTCGGCAATTTGACCACAGAGTTGATATAACTTAAGTGGGTTTTGCTCTGGCTCAACACTAACTGCGTTGGCGGTTTCTGCACTCACATCGTGACTGTTACTGGTCACATCACTGTTACTGGCCACATCATTGGCACTCGGCTCACCATTACCATTATTGAGGTAATTTGCCAGAGGTAAAAAATCTTCTCGGTCGATAAGTGTTGGCAGCAGCTCCATCAGTTTCCAAGTCATTGCCGCTTTGGTGAAGGCGTTCTCCTTGGGCACATCATCGAGCAAGGTATGGCATAGCTGCCAGATAAAGCTTGATGGCAATGGAAACTCAAGCCCTGCCGCAATATTATTTTGCCTGGCTATTTCGAGTCTCAACCATGTAGACATACCTGGGCTCTGTACCAAAATATGCTCAGGCATCAACAAAGGGGTATCAGGTAATGGTGTACGCAGCTCGCTGGCTAGCAGCTGTGACAGTGCTTCCATTTGGTTAGATTGGACTAGATATAGCATGGCGTTCCTTTAACAAGAATGCAGTCAGATGAGCAGGTTAGTGCCAGATTAATCCATTCTATGTGTTTGTTTTATTAAGTGCCAATCTCTGTTTGATGATATTGATTTTTAACCATCTCGATTGCTTGATAAGTAATCGAGAAAAACGCTTAAGGGCACTTTTACTGACCTTTTGATATTTTATGGTCACAAAATTTTGGGTCAGCTTGTCAAAATCCTTTGCGATGGCGGGGAAGGCGGCTGCAACTCTGAGGTTATAATCTTGTGGGCCCTCATGATGCTCCCGAGGGAGTCCTCGTTGGCGAAGCATTTTACACACAGAGTAATAGGCGTTGAGGTGTTTATCACTTGAGCGGTGAAATTGGATTAATCCCGCGCTGTATGCGATGGCTAACCCAATAACACAAAGGCTAATAAGGATAAAAATAGCCAGTTTTGTTTGGGTGACCTCACCTAAGATCTCCTCTAATACTCGTTGCTGCTTTTGGCTATTAAATCCAAGTACCCACACACTCCAAAAATAATCGACGCTGGCAAATTGCATCCGTAGTTGATTGAGAATGGCGTTGTCACGATAACCTAGCGCGTTAAAGGGATTATCCAGAAGGTAGGTGCTTTGTGGGTCAAAAAATGCATCAAACCCTTGTTCGATTCGCTCTGGTGCTATCATTGCCGTTGGGTCAAACCGCACCCAGCCTTCACTTGGTAACCAAACCTCAACCCAGGCATGTGCCATATATTGATAAATGCTGTAGTAACCCGCAGCGGGATTAAACTCTGCGCCTTGGTAGCCAGTAACTAATCGTGCAGGGATCCCCATCACTCTGGCCATAAACGCGAATGCACTGGCATAGTGCACACAAAATCCCGCCTTGTTATCGATAAGAAAATCATCAATTTGCTGCTCGCCGACCCGAGGTGGACGTAAAGTATAGAAATAGGGCTGCTGGGTAAAGTAGCGCATCATGGCATCGAGCCGCGCGACAGTAGATGGGTAGTTGGCAAAAAACTGCTGGGCTAAGGCTTGGGTCTTAGGGTTACTATTCTTGGGTAGGCTTAGGTTTATCGCTTTGTCGATTGCACTAAGTTGTGGGTCCATAATGCGGTTATCAAAACTAGTCACTTGATAGAGACGCCTTTGATCGATGGGTCGATTGGCATAAAGAGTATGATCGGCTAGGGCATTAATCCCTGGGTCTTGAGTGGTCGCAACATCTAAGCCAAATAACCAATTTTGGGCACTGGGTTCTGCGATAATACTGTAATCGACGCTAACATTTAATTTGCCATCGTTATCTAATGGGTCGCTCGCGTTAGGCTGCGATAGCGCAGTTAAAATACGCGAGTTTTGAGTCCAATCTTTGCCATTGTAGTCTTCGAGCACAATAGCCCGCCAATACAGTTTGTCGTTGCTTGGTGCATCTCCTTCAAAAGTGGCTCTAAAAGCCAGTTCACTTGAGCGTGTAAGCTGGCTAATATCACCAAAGCTGACTTTATCTGATAGTCCGGTTTGGGCGCCATTTTGTGGAGGCACCATCCATAAAGGGGGAAGACGGGGTAAGACGAGAAATAAAATAATCGCAAGGGGAAGGCTCTGAATGATAATTTTGCTACCCAGCTTGGCGGCATATTTAAAGTTGCCGTCGTCGTGATAGAGGCTGATCAGCACACAGGTATTAATGATGGTTACAATTAATAAATGCAGAGTAGAGAATAAGGTTTGCTGCTGGATAAAGGTAAACGCGATAAGAAAGTAGCCAACTAGAACTACGGCCCGCACATCTCGGCGGTTACGCATCTCAATATATTTAAGCGCATAACCTAAGATCAGCAGGTTGACCATAGCGGTGAGGATGCCAATTTGGCTTGCAACCATGGCAAGTGTGGTTGCTGAAGCAAAGGCTAGACTCGTCACTAGCCATTTGGGTGGTTTAGCGACTTTCCCTAGATAGATCCCGATCCGCCAAAAGATACAGATTGCACAGATAGCCAGTGACCACAGGGTGACTTGTTCATAAAGCGGCGTCAAGATAGCGATATTGGTGATGAGTAACCACATTAGTGTATGACGTGAAATGCTCTGCCTCTCTTTTTCCGTCATAGCTTGGCCTGTTGAGGATCAATTTTTGCGTTGGATTGCAAACTCGGTTGTGGGGTATTTAGCTCGTGATTTCGTGATTGATTTTGTGACTGCTCCTGTAACATGTCATGTGAAGCATGGCCTTGAGGCTCAAGCTCTGGGCTTTCACCATCGCTTGAGAATAACGCTAATTGAGTTTGAACCTGAACTCGGTGTTGTTCACCGTGAGCCGGTGGGATTGAGACGCCGTCGATGATAAGGCCAAAGGCCTGGTTCTTGGCGCTTAATTGTTCTGTATGCCAAGAGAGGTGACTTAATGCGAGCTCTATATCATTAGCGGTAGCTTGCAAGGATAACCACATCGGCGCACCTTGTGGCTCTTCAAACTCTTTGGTTAGCATACCGCGCCCCTGAGCCCATTGTTTCCAGGCGACTTGCTTTAATGGCTCACCGACTTGGTACTCTTTGAGTCCTTTATACTCATCGACTCCCGCAACATACTTGCCAGTATCTTGCGGATCATCACTTTGATTTGCGCTTAGCTGAATTGGATTAGGGTCGATTATAGGCTGCGTAAATGCCAACTGAGCTAGGGCTAAATCTATATGGGACCAGGCCCTACAAAGCCCTAGGGGATACCGAGTTTCTATCTTTATTCTGCCGGGACGATTGATGCCGCGATGCGAGTGATTGTAGGTCACTAAGGTTTGCGTTTGATGACTATTAACAGTTTTAACGACTTCCAGAGGCTGGTTTTGAAAATTAAGTTGGATCTCATAGGCATTATTTGGCGAGCTTAAGTTAATTGGAAAATAGACAGCTTGGCCAGCGAAGCCATTGCTGGCTTTACTGCTTGATAGAGTCAGTCCTGCCAAATTTTTATAACTATAGATAATGCAGGTGTTAAAGATACTTAAGAGTAAAAAGCTTAAGCCCATAACAAGGTTGTTTTGGTAATTGGTGCCAAATAAGAAGAGTAAGACGAATAGAAAAATCCACGCCAGTCCAAATCCAGTCGGCAGGATAAAAATGCTCTTATGGCTAAGGGTTATCTGCTCTTTTGCGGGAATTCTGCGAGAGATCCATCGCTGCCATATTTGTTTGAGCTTAGTGTTTAGTTTGCTACGGCTCTGCATAAACTCCTGTCATAAACGGTTGTCAGTAAGAGGTAGTCATAAAAACGAGCAAAAAGAGTTAGCCTGAATATTGGCTAACCTTATTGAAACCTGATTGTTGAAACTTTATTGAAATCTTCAATAAATCAATAATTAAAGTATCGGGTTGACCCTGTTGAGTATTTTAGCCGATAGCGCTTCGCCTTGCTGTTGTGAGTACTGTCTTATTCTATGCTCTGCAACATGAGGAAATATCGCCTGCACATCTTCAGGCACCAGATAAGCTCTTCCATGAATTAATGCCCAAGCTTTTGCTGCTTGCAGTATCGCTTTGCTCGCTCTTGGCGAGAGCCCAGAGCCTTGAGGCTCACTTCTCGATGCGTTCACTAAAGCCAGAATGTATTGTAGCAGTGCGTCTGATGCACTGACGTTATCTGTACCCATTTGCAGTTCTTGTAGGGTTAACCCTGTGAGGCTATGGGGTAAAACATCAGTTTTGCTGCCACTGTCTTGACCTTTTAACATCGCCAGTTCGGCTTTCGGGTCGGGATAACCAATCGAAATTCTCATCATGAATCTGTCTAGCTGGGATTCAGGCAGTGGAAACGTACCCGATTGCTCACTGGGATTTTGGGTCGCGATAACGAAAAAGGGCTGTGGTAAAAGGTAGGTCGTGCCGTCAACGGTGATCTGTTGCTCAGCCATCGCCTCTAAAAGTGCACTTTGCGTTTTAGGACTTGCGCGGTTAATTTCATCGGCGAGGATCATCTGTTTAAAGATGGGTCCTGGGTGAAACACAAACTGTGTTTGCTCTTTATCGAAGATAGACACACCGAGAATATCGGCAGGGAGCATATCATTGGTAAATTGGATCCTTTGATAGCTCAGGCCCAATGTTTGTGCCAAGCCTTGAGAGAGGCTGGTTTTGCCCATTCCCGGTAGATCTTCTATCAGTAAGTGGCCTCTAGCCAAGATGCAGGTCAAAGCCAGCTTTATTTGGTGAGGCTTACCGAGTAGCACGGTTTCTAGTTGTTTTAAAATGGTGGCTATATGGTCATTGTGCATAGTGATCCCTGCTGCCAATTATATTTTAGTTATCAATTCGGCGTGCCTTTACTATGGTGGAAAAGGGGGATGCTTTCCAGTGACTTTAAAGCAATAGCTCACATTGAAACTTATCGGACAAGAGTATATCGGCTAGCGGGAGTTGACTATGTGGGCGGAAAAATGCTGATTTGAATATGAAGCCTTGCACCAAATCAACATCAATACTGCGAGCAAAGTCTAGTTGGGACTGAGTTTCTATGCCTTCCAATATGGTTAACTTATGACTTTTCTTAGCAAAATTGATTAATGAATTCAGTAATAAGCAATACTCTGGTCTATTTGCTTTTTTAAGCCAGTGCTTATCGAATTTAATGCAATCGACTTTACTCATTAACTCAATCGACAGCATTGAGTGTGGGGCACCTACATCATCGAGAGCGACTCCTATATTTTGCTCAATTAGCTGGTTAGCAAAGTCGATAGACAGTGTTGCATCGCTGATACAGGTGTTCTCTATGATTTCAACACAGATGTCAGGGTGGGTTTTTAATAACTTAATCATGTGGTGATTATTGGTTTCAACTGCGTGAGGGTCGATATTCACAAACAGTCGTCCGCCTTTCGGAGCGTGCTGTATTTGAAAAGTTTTTGCCGCAAATTCAACTGCAGCCAAACATTCTTCTCTTTGATGCAATTGCTCAAACACGAGATTTGGCGCAATTGTTTGTCCAGTTTGATCATAGAAGCGAGAAAGAGCTTCATAACCCATTGTCTGTAATGTATTCGGCTCAATGAGTGGTTGATATTCTGCGCTAAGGCTAAGTTGGTTAAGTTCGGACATAAATCTAAGATGCTAAATGATAATTGTTTATATTAACACGTTTGAATCCAAACATGACTACACTCGAGATTTTTTGCTTTAATATTAATCTGTTGTGAAAATAATAGCGTTATGACTAAGCCTTTCGAATAGCTAACTGCACGCTCCTCTCAGTATTAATAATGAAATTTAAGCTCCTGCTCTGACAATAACTCAGCTTGTTTGCCCTGCTTAATTTGATAGATCACTCGATAGCTGAGTACTGCTTGCACGTATTCACGAGTCTCTCGGTAGGGGATGGACTCGATAAAACTGACAACATCAAGTTTGCCATCACTCTTTTCAAGCCAGCGATTTATACGGTGAGGGCCAGCATTGTAAGATGCGGTAGCTAATACACGGTTTTGATCAAATTGATTGAGTAAACCACCGTAATAGGCGCTGCCTAGAGAGATATTGAGTTTTTCATCATATAGGCTCTTAGTCCCTCGATAGGGGAGTTTGGTCTTCTTGGCTGTTTGCTTAGCGGTTGCCGGCATTAACTGCATATAACCCCGTGCCCCCACTCCAGATGTGGCATTGGGGTAATAGGCACTTTCTCTTCGAGAAATCGAGCGAATTTCATCAATATCCACCGCGAACTTTTTGCTGGCATGAGTAAAAGAGGTTTGCGCGGCATAGGGGAAACGCATCTGCATATCATTCCAAAGTTTGGCTTGTATGCTAGCTTGAACACCTAGGCTATGCCACTTTTGCTCAACAGCATAGATTGCATATTCTTTTTGCATCACTTTATCATGACGGTTCAGTAACATGACCCATTCGGCTCTTGCATCAGACTGCTTATCAATACCTATTAGCTCTTGTACCCGTGCTAAGCCTTTGTCGTTAAATATCTTCTGTTTAAGCTTATCGTTGCTCTGAGTTTGCTTGTCTTGCAATTGATAAGGTTGTTTGTGCTTAGCCGCTGCAAGGTAACCATAAAAATTGCGTTCTAGGCGCAGCGTCTCGAACAGTGCCATAGATTGCTCTTGGCTTTGTTTGCTATTTTCTTTTGCAAGCAGAGTTGCACGCCAATATTTCCAGCGGGCAGTATTTTGTTTTTGCTCACTAAGTTGCGGTAGGAATTTAGCAAAACTTTTTTGGTCATTATCTCTAAGCGCCCAACGCAAACGCATCTCGACTAAATCGTCGCTGTCGAGCAAAGGCAAAATGGTATCGACGTAGCTTTGAAGTTCAATCGTTTGATAAATTAGTGCTCTTCTGACCAAGTAACGGCTAAGCTTTCTCCCTTGATAATCACTGAACCTGTCGGCCTTCTGATAAGCGGCAAACAGTTTCACGGCTTGTTTTAGGTCTTTCTTGGCTAATTTTCTTAGGCCTAAATCCACAATCGTTGCATTAATCTTGGCTTTGCCGCTAAATTTTGATTTATGACGCAGGCTACGTGGATCTTTATAGACAGCAAGCAAACGCTTAGCGTCACTTTTGTGAGTGGTCAATTGGCGTGAAAGATAGGACAGTAGGCCATACTGTCCTTGCTCGAAGCTGAGCAACATACGTGACCAGATGAGTTCTTGGCTTCGCAGCCCAGCTTTTTGCCACTCTTTAAATAAGGGATCGCATTCTTTAGGGCGAGAACGGCCATATAACCAAAGAGTTTTAGCACCGTCATAGGCGACCTGCTTATCACCCTGTTGTAGTTGGGCACGGTAGAAATAACATTGCAGGGTAATGTTGTTAGGGCTTTTGGGGCTGACGATGAGAAAGTCTTTCCAACGTTTTTGACTACCTGTGCGTTTAAGGTAACGGTAGCGCCCAGTGTTATACAATGGGCTACCCTCAAAGGCGGTTAACTGTTTCATTGCCTGTTTTGCGGGAAGCTTGAGGATAGCGTTGATCTTGTCGTGAAAGTCTAAATAGATGGCTAAAGGGTAGTCATCTAGTTTATCTCGCATCGGCTGATATTGGCTTAATTGTTGCTTATTTAGCGCACTCCTTGCGTCTAAATAAAGTTGCTGCTCTTCGGTTAATTTAGACGCATGGACTGAGGAGCATGCAAGCATTGCTATTATCCCGGTTAAAATGCGACGTAACTGCTTGTGCATTTGCAAGAATCCTCTTAACTATCCCTATTATGTGCCAAGTGGTATCAACTTTGTGACTTTGTTTTATAGCTTGTGATTTAGCCTAGTCGTGAGTCTTGATGAAATTCACCATCAGCTAAGCTTAGCGCTTTATCCAAGAGTTGGGCATCCACTTTTTTACTGGTTTGCACGCCTAACTGTTGCATTTGATGCGCTTGACGGATGACGTTGCCTTTACCTGTCGATAACTTATTCATGGCGTTAGTAAAGTTTTTATCTGCCGCCTCAAGTGAGCGCCCCAGTTTATCCATATCGTCTAAATAACCGCACAGCTTGTCGTAAATTTTTCCGGCTTGTTTAGCAATTACCTGAGCATTTTGATTCTGGTACTCATAACGCCAAATGTTGTTAATAGTTCGCAGTGCGACCAGTAAGTTAGTTGGGCTAACCAGCATGATATTACTTTCAAGTGCAAAGTTAACTAGACTTGGATCGTGTTCAAGCGCCAGTAGGAACGCAGGCTCAAGTGGAATGAACATCAATACATAATCTAAGCTTTTAACGCCGTGAAGCTTTTGATAATCCTTCTGGCTTAATCCCTTTATATGACCACGAACAGAGATGATGTGTTCTTTAATCGCCTGTGCGCGAATTTCGTCATCGTCACTGTTAAAGTATCTTTCATAGGCAACAAGCGACATTTTTGCATCGATAACCACATCTTTATTTTCAGGCAAGTGCACGATGACATCAGGCTTAAAGCGCTTACCACTGTCACTTTTTAGATCTGTCTGAGTGTCGTACTCATGTCCTTCTCTAAGGCCACTCTCTTGTAAAACACGCTCAAGGATCACTTCGCCCCAATTGCCTTGCTGTTTGTTATCACCCTTAAGTGCTTTGGTGAGGTTAACAGCATCTTGGCTCATCTTTAAGTTAAGTTCAGTTAATGAGTCGAGCTGGTGCTTAAGGGCACTTCGCTGAGTTTGCTCATGAGAGTATGATGCCTGAACTTGAGCCCTAAACCCTTCAATCTGTTGTTTAAAAGGTGCCAGGACGCTGTCTAACTGTTGATTATTTTGCGACTGTAGTTTTTCACTGCGGGCTTCAAAAATCTTAGTTGCTAGGTTTTCAAACTGGGCATTCAATCGTACTTCAGAGTCTTCGAGTAATTGAATTTTGTCGTTGAGTGCTTGTTGTTTCGCATCAAAACTGGCTGTTAGAGTTTGCTGCATGGCATTAGATTTCGAAAGGGCTAACTGAGTTTCCATCTGCTTACGTTGATTTTCTGCTAGAGCCTGTTCCAGCTCTAGGGTTCTTTCAGCTTGCGCTTGTGCCTTGCCTAATTGTTCTAAGCGAAACTCTAGTTTGTCCTGATATTGGTCTACGACTAATTCTTTATGGTGAATAGTTTCTTTTAAATCAAGAATTTCACTATTTAGTTCTAGTTTGGTTTGCTCCATCTCACCCATAAGTTGGCTTCGCACGTACTCCCATTTGCTGCGGGTTTTACGCTGATTAAATAACGCGCCAATTAACATAGAAAGAAAAGCGATAGCAATGATGATAACAATTTGTGCGTTTGAAAATGTAAGCTCTAAAGGCATGTGAGAAGGCTCTTAACATGTAAATGAAACGCTAGAGTGGCACGATGATTTAAACACTGCAAGCCTGAGTAAGTGATTAGTAAAGTAAGTGATGCAGACATAATCAGCTGTTAAGTGTATGTAACATTTTTGCGAGTTTGAAACCTTTCTTCGACTTTGTCGGTCTGATTAGTTAACAACACTAAATTGATATGAAAATAGGATGGATGCGGCTAATGAATATAAAAACAACTGCTGCTTGGGATAAGTTCAAAGAGAGCGATATTACCCCTGAAGAGGTGTATCAAGACCGCAGACGGATCCTACAGCAGATGGGCTTTTTAGGTGCTGGTGCGCTGTTATCCTCCAGCGCTAATGCTGGGGTGTTTGACATTTTTTCTAATGATGAGCAAAAAGCGGCATTTTTGACTAAAGCGTTGCCTTTCGCTAAGCAAGCTGACTATGACCATCTGCTCTATGGGGCGTTAACTCCTGAGTCCAAAATTATTTCCCACAATAATTTTTATGAATTTGGCACCAGCAAGACCGATCCACAAGAAAATGCCCAAGATCTCAAGGTTCAACCGTGGAAGCTGGTTATTGACGGAGAGGTTGATAACGCCATGACACTGGATTTTGATGACTTACTCAACCTTTTTCCATTAGAAGAGCGTGCTTATAACTTTCGTTGTGTAGAGGCTTGGTCAATGGTGATCCCATGGGTCGGTTTTTCATTGGCCAACTTACTAAAAAAAGTCGGAGTTAACAGTAAGGCTAAGTATGTGGCCTTTGAGACCTTATATGATCCAGAGCAGATGCCAGGTCAAAAGAGTCGGTATGCAGGGGGAGGGATTAATTATCCTTATGTAGAGGGATTAACCTTAGCCGAAGCGATGAATGACTTAACCTTTCTGTCCGTTGGGCTTTATGGAAAAACATTACCGCCACAAAATGGTGCGCCAATCCGCCTTGTTGTACCGTGGAAGTATGGCTTTAAGAGTATCAAGTCGATAGTACGTATTCGCCTAACCGACAAACAGCCGCCAACCTCTTGGAACCAACTCGCTGCCAGTGAATATGGATTTTATGCCAATGTTAACCCTGAGGTTGACCACCCTAGATGGTCGCAAGCATCAGAGCGTCGAATTGCTGAGGGGGGACTCTTCTCGGCAAAACGTATTGCGACGTTACCTTTTAATGGTTATGGCGATATTGTGTCAGATCTTTACAAGGGGATGAATTTAAAAAAATTCTATTAAATATGCTTGGATGTTTGTGTAGAACACTCGGTAAAAAGAGTTGGTAATGGCTTGGTTGGAGAATTTTATGCGTTTAAATAGCCGTTCTGTATTTTGGTTAAAAGTGCTATTTCATTTAATAGGCATATTGCCGATTGCTTATCTTGTACTAAAAGTTCTCAGTGATAATGCAGGGGGCGATCCGGTACAGTACATTATTCACTTCACTGGGATAGGGGCGCTAAATGCACTGGCGGCGACCTTGCTTATCTCACCTATTGCGAAGAGGTTTAAGCTGGGGATGCTACTGCAAACTCGGCGATTAGTTGGCTTGTATGTGTTTGCTTACGCCAGTTTGCATGTATTGGCATTTTTTAGTTTAGATCTACTGTTTGCCTGGTCACTTTTTTTTGAAGAGGTGGTTAAACGTCCCTATATACTGGTCGGGGGTATGGCTTATGTTTTGTTGACGGCATTGGCGTTAACCTCTTTCAAAGGTGTTATGCGTAAAATGGGCAAGAGTTGGCAAAAATTACATAATTGGGTTTATGCTGTCGCTATTTTGGCTCCGGTACATTTTTACTGGTCGGTTAAGTCCGAAATTATTGAGCCGAGCCTGTATATTTTGTTCTTTGTCGTTTTACTCGGTTTTAGAGTGAAGCAGAGTAAAATCTACAAACAGATGTTGATAAAATTTATGCGCGTACTGACACGAAGTAAAGAAACGCATTCTTTAAATTGAATTTGAGATACGAACACCACTTGTTTGATCTGTTTATATTAAACGAATCAAGCTGCGAGGTATTAAAATTAACAGGTGATTATTTGTTAATTTTAAGCCTGATGTTTAATAATTTTTGGTGGTAAGCAACAAAGCTGTCTATAGAAAGTAATGCTATAGGAAGTAATGCTATAGGAAATAAGTTTATAGAAATAAATAGCGTTAGCCCATCCATAGGCTTGACGTTATGATCTAAAAATAATCATGCTATCGATAGATAGATGACGAATGTTATCACTAACGTACTAAATTAATTTAGTTTGTTGACTATTTTGTCTGTGGGCTTAATTTAAATGTAGATTGTTTTTAGACCATTATTGGTTATATAACATATTACTATTAGCTATTTTCTTGCTGTTTCATTACTTGAATAACATCATCGTATGACATGTTAAATTGACGAGATAGATTTATGATTTTAGTTTTATAGGTTTGAATACTCTCTTGTTGAGCTAATTGTCTTTTTTCACTCTCAACTAATTCATTGACCGCTTCTTGCAAGATTAATAGTCGGCGGAGATTAAAGTCTAGAGAGTCAATATATTTTAGCATCTGAGCTTTATTGCGGGCTTGCTCTAAATCACTAGAGTGTTTTTTATCATAACCATACTGGTCTAGTGCGGCGATAGCGCTTTCTAATTCGATATTGTTGTTCATTTTTACCTACGGCTAACAGAAGGGGCTGTGTACAGACATTAAACAAGATTATAGTTTGTATTCGAGCTGGGGAAAAGTCCGGATTTCATTAATTATTGGTTAATTCACCCGTTAACGCTTGGGTTTCAGCGCTTGACCTGTCAATCTAGTAAAAATTCTCTCTCATTGTCCATGGAGGCCTCATGCTAGATCTGTTGCCCGATCTGTTTGATAACTATGCTGATAAGCTTACCTTATTACCCCCGATGTTTATTTCCTACGGTAAACGGGCGTGTTTTTGGGGGGAGGTTGTCACGGTAAAGTGCCTTAGAGATAATTCAAAAGTTAAAGAGGTGCTTGCTAAAGACGGTAATGGAAAAGTGTTAGTGGTTGATGGGCAGGGGGCGACCGATAGTGCTTTGTTAGGTGACATGATTGCCCAAAGCGCAGAGGATAACGGTTGGCAAGGGGTGGTGATTTTTGGTTGCGTGAGAGATGTGGGAACACTAAAAACGATTAACTTAGGTATTCAAGCTTTAGGCGCCAACCCAGTAAAAACGGTGAAGAAAGGTATCGGTGAAGTGAATATTGCCGTTGAAATATATGGTGTCATCATTTCGCCACACTCCTTTATATATGCTGATGGTAATGGCATTGCTGTTTCTAATGAACGGCTCGATCTATCCATGCTAGAGTTATAGTAATTTTTTGTATTTACCCTTATGTTGAACTTCTATATTCGTTAATTATATTGGTCACTTAGCTTTGAGAGTGATATTAGTTTCTTAGTTATAACAGATGGAACCTGCTATGAAATTTTTAAAATGGTTTTTCATTTCAATCTTAGGATTGGTTCTTGCTTTGGTGCTTTATGTCACCTTGATTTTTGATCCCAATGATTTTAAACCGCAAATCATTGACTTGGTGAAAAAGGAAACGGGCAGAGAACTGGCTATCGGCAGCGATTTGTCCTGGACGTTTTTCCCGAGTTTGGGCATTAAACTTGGACAAATCACCTTATCGAACCCTGACGGGTTTCAAAATCCTTCCATGCTTGCTGTAAACCAAGTTGTTGCCGAAGTGGCATTAATGCCACTACTAAAGAAAGAGGTGGAGATCTCACAGCTCAACCTCGATGGCTTAACTTTGATGTTTGAGACTCAAAAGAATGGTCGCACTAGCTTCGACGGTTTAACGGGTAAAGCTGGTAAAAAAGACAATACTGACAAATCTGCCGCGAAAGCCACAACTGGCACGAGCCTAGCGCGCCTTGATATTGGCGGTATTGCGATAACCAATACTAAGATCATCAATATTGACCATGCAAATCAGACCGAACAAGTTTTTGCGCTGAAGGAGCTAACATTAGGCCGTTTTCAGCTTGGGGAGTTTGCACCGCTTAAGTATGAGCTCTCGGCAACCTTGCCCGATATGACCCTTGTCAGTCAGGGGGAAGGACAGCTCAAGGTCGCGCAAGATCTTAACACCATTACCATTAATGACTTTGCGGTTAGCAATCAAGTGACTGGTGCAGGACTTCCTCATGGCAAGTTAAAGGCTGATCTGAATACTTCTTTAGTTATTGCCTTAGATAAGCAAACGCTCAACCTGGTACTTTCTAGTTTTAACGCCGCTAATATTAATGCCTCAGGTTCACTCGATGTGGCTTACGGTCATAAAGTTCCGAGCGTCGTTGCTAAGCTTGAAGTTGGGGATGTCGATCTTGATGCATTGCTACCTAAAGATGAAACCAAGCAAGCAAAAGGCGCTAAAGCACCAAACACGTCATCGAAAGCGGTTGAACCAGATTTAACGGCGATGAAGTCGGTAAATCTAGATGTTGACGTTCGAGTCAAGTCGGTTAAGGTCGCTAACTTAAAAACTCAAAACTGGGTGATGCAATTAGTGATGCAAGGTGGCGTAGCTGATATGAAGCAACTGTCGGCCGACCTGTATGGCGGAAAAGTTAATGCGTCAGCTACAGTCGATGGTAGAAATAAGGTTGCCCAATATCAATTTAATGAACGTCTGACCGGTGTCGATATTCGAGCCTTGTTAATCGATTTGGCCGAGGTTGATATGCTTGACGGTAAGGCAAACTTCAATGTTACTGGTAAAGGTAAGAGCTTAATTCCTGACAACTTAAAAAAGAACTTGATTGCAAATGGTAAGTTTGAAATTGCCGATGGCGCGATTCATGGCGTTAATATCCCGCAAATGATCCGTGAAGCAAAGGCAAAGTTAGGCGGTGATCTATCTGCTGGTGCGGGCTCTACTGAACAAAAGACCGACTTTACTAGCATGACAGGCTCATTCTATATTGCTAAAGGAGTGGTATCAAATCCCGATCTCGATATGGCTTCACCACTCATTCGCCTTAAGGGCGCTGGTACTGCCAATATTATTAATGAAGCGTTAGATTATAAGTTAACCACATCTGTCGTTGGCTCTTTAGAAGGTCAGGGCGGAGATAAGCGTGATTCCCTCTATGGTATAGAGATCCCCTTTGTGATTAGTGGCACTATGTCTGAGCCCAAATTTGCCTTAGATACGAAAGCACTGCTCGACTCGAAACTAAAAGATGAAACCAATAAGTTGAAAGACAGTTTACTCAAGAAATTTGGAGGTTTTTGATGCTCAATCCGCTCCTTCTCTCTCTGGCCGTTTTTGGCTTGATGGGCTGCTCCAGCCAGCAAGCTGAAGCCGCGAAAGTTGAAACGACTACCACGCCAAAAACGCTGCCGAGCCAAATACAGCAGCCTCAAGTGCAGCCCATTAAGGTATTACCAACGGGTATTGTGGGCGGCGGAAGTGCTGGAGACAGGGTGTCAATAAAGGATAAAGCGATGAGTCAGGGATTGTTAGATGCCAAGCTTGTGGTAACTGATAAAGCGAATATTACGCTGCAATATACCAATAACCAAAGCTATGGGGTTCCACTCATGTTTGCGTCAGGGATGACTGCCGATCTATGGCTGCTCGATCCTACGGGTCATAAAGTCTGGGCTTGGTCGAACGAGATGATGTTTACCCAAGCGCTACGAGAAACCGTGATGCCAGCGGGTAAGACTCAAAATGTGAAGTTTACTATCCCGACGAAAGTGGCAGCAAAAATCACTAAAGGCTATAGCTTAAAGGCAATTTTTGCAGGCAGAGCGACGGAATCTCAAAGCCCAGCTATGCTACCAGTGACTTACTATTATTGAGTATCATCGTAGTACGAGGTGACTCATTCTAATCCTTAATGTAAACGTATTTAAGGAGAGATAGCTTTAGTAGCAAAAAAGGCGACCACTTGGTCGCCTTTTTAATATTTACTGCTCGGTGTTTTATACCAGAAGGTTATGTTCTAACCTTCGTCATATCAACATATAGCTTAAGCATTTGACCTGGCTGAATGTACTTGCTCTTCTCGAGTGAATTCCAACGCACTAAGTCGCTAACACTCACATTGAATTTGCTCGCAATACGCGCTAAAGAATCGCCATTTCGCACCTTATAGTTAACGGTGCGCATCACTTTATCCAAGTCTTTCTTGTTGGATTTAGTTCCTGACCAGATCACCAGTTTTTGGCCAATTTGTAATGGGTCTTTTGGTGCCATGCTATTCCAACTGGCAAGCTGAGCCGTTTTAACTTTATATTGCTTAGCGATTTTCCAAAGTGAGTCGCCAGATTCCACTTTATAGGTGATTTTACTCGCACCGCGCGCTTTATTTTGTTGGCGATTTAAGCGTTGATCAGCAGATAAGAGATACTCATCTAAGTTTTTAGCCGCTACGGGGATCAGTAAAAACTTACCCGCAACAATGGTGTTGCCATTAATATCATTGACCGCTTTTAAGGCTGAAACCGTTGTACGGTATCGTTTAGCGATTACGCCTAAGCTATCACCTGATTTTATCTGGTAACGTTCCCAGTTAAGTCTTTCATTTGTTTTGGTATTATTTAAAGCAATTCTGAAAGCATCGGCCTTGTCGACGGGCAGTACAAGCTTGTGTGGGCCGTCAGGCGCAGTCGCCCAGCGGTTATAGCCTGGGTTGAGTTTATGCAGTGCTGAAGTGCTCATGTTAGCGATATCGGCAGCAAGCGCTAAATCGATCTGGCTGCCAATATCGACTACTTCAATTTGTGGCGCATTGCTAATCGGAGTGAGTTTAATACCGTACTTGTCGGCATTTTTGATCACGTCAGCTAAAGCGAGTAGCTGAGGTACGTAACGTTCTGTCTCTCTTGGCAGGTTAAGGCTAAAGAAATCGGTCGATATGCCTTTCTTCTTATTGCGTTTCGCAGCGTTGATCACGCGACCTTCGCCTGTATTGTAGGCAGCAATGGCATATAACCAGTTTTGCCCTGTTTTACCGTGAAGGTACTCAAGCATATCTAAAGCGGCAGTAGTGGCAGCTGGTACATCACGGCGACCGTCATACCACCAGTTCATCTGTAGTCCGAAGTGGCGTGCCATCGGTGAAGTGAATTGCCAAAGGCCCGATGCCGCACCATGTGAGTAGGCAAAAGGATCGAAAGCACTTTCTACGATTGGTAGCAAAGCTAACTCGATGGGTAGATTACGCTTTTCAATTTCTTCGACTATCAAGTACATAAACGGCGTAGCACGTTCAGATACGCGTTCTAAATGCTGAGGGTGCTTGATATACCAGTCGCGATATTGGCGAACGAGCTTTTCATCAGGTACTTCCATCTGCATGTCTAAACGGATCCGTTGCCAAATATCGGTGATCTCAACGACCTTAACAACTTCTGGCTCGATAGGTTTTGGGGCGACTTTCTCAACTGCAACTGGTTTGGCAGGGATCCCTTCCGAAGTCTGCTGGCTCTCTAAAGCTTGACAACCTGTCAACAGGGCAATGCCCCCTGCGACGAATAAAAATGGTACGCGCATTGAAAATGTGTGTCCTTAAAATAGGCTCAAAAAAGCCAGAAAACTCTTGCTTAGTTCTGGCTTCGTGGCGCTGAAATAGCGGACTATTGTAGAATAATTTTTAGAAATTGTCTTTCCATTGACGCAGAAGTGCGAAGCTTTGCACGGGATCTGCGATAGGTTGTTGGAATTGAACGGCTAAAGATTTTTGAATTTCTAGGCTATCAAGGCGTAAAAAAGGGTTTATGGCTTTTTCTAGGGCTATTGAGGAGGGCAAAGTGGGCTTATTTTCCGCTCTCAGGGCATGGGCTTTTACTGTGTACTCGATAAGTGCAGGGTTATTTGCTTCAACCGCTTTGGCAAAGTGAAGATTGGCTAAGGTGTATTCGTGAGCGCAAAAAACTCGGGTATTATCGGGTAGCAGACTTAACTGAGTTAACGACTGGTACATCTGCTCTGCAGTCCCTTCAAATAAGCGGCCGCAGCCTCCACTGAATAGGGTATCACCACAAAATAGCGCGTCTTCGATTAAGTAGCAGATGTGACCAGATGTATGCCCCGGGACTTGAATGACTGTCGTATTCAAGCCAATATTCTCTAGTGTAATGTTACCATTTGTGCTGATAGGGCGGTTAACGCCAGCTATATTTTCGACTTGTGGACCATATACTGGAGTGTCCTCACCGAACAGCTTAAGTAGCTGCTCGATCCCCCCCGTATGATCATGGTGATGATGGGTAATTAAGATCCCAAGTAGCGGCAAATTGGTTTGGGTTAAATAGTCTGTGACTACTTGGCCGTCGCCGGGATCAACCACATAGACGCCAGAGCTTTGCTGAGATTGAAACACCCAGATATAATTATCGTTGAACGCAGGTAGTGGAGTGATCTGTAACATATCGAGACTCTCTATTTAAAGAAGTTAACCGCTCTATCTAATTTATTTGAGCGTTTAAACAAGTTTACTGACCAAAGCTGTTGCTTGTATACCGCTTTCGTTATTAAAGTAAGCAAGAGTGTTTTTGGAGGTCGATTTGTCACAGTCTGAATTACCGTTAAAGCCTTATCATTGGTCAGAACTTCCCAATGGCCCTGTCATTCGTCAAAGTGTCGAGCAGGCATTATCTCCTTGGTGGCCAAGAATTTTTGGTTATTACATGCTAAACCTTGGCCCTTTGAGCCATAAAATAGACAAGATAGGGGTGGGGATCAGTAAGCAATATTCTTTATTTGATCAGCCGCAGGCGAGCATTGAAGGCGACTATAGTCATTTGCCGATACAAAATATTAGTATCGATGCCGTAGTGATGAACTTTATTTTAGAGTTTGAGGCAGACCCTTATCGTTTACTTCGGGAGGTCGATAGGGTGCTTATTTCGGGAGGGCATTTAGTTATTACAGGCTTTAACCCTCTGAGTCCGATGTTTGTCGGAAAAATGTTGCCTAAACACCAGCAAGAGATCCCTTGGAATGGACGCTTCTTTATGCCATCACGGGTAAAAGACTGGCTAGGGTTGCTAGGTTATCAAGTGGTCGCCGATGAACGTTTATTGCACCATCATCTGCTAACAGAAGCAAAGATTAATAATATTTGGTCTCATGCGCTTAAGTCTTGGTTACCCAGTATCGGCAGTATTTATGTCCTAGTGGCTAAAAAATTAGAAACACCATTAACGCCTATACAAGCAAGACGTAAAGTTAAGCAGCGTAATTGGTCTACAGCGCCCAGTGCCGGACGCGCGGGCCATGCGTCTAACACTCACCACAGTAAGTAAAAGAATTAATCACCTTCAAATTAATATTAAAGAGTCTTGATGCGTATAACATTAAAACAGTTGGCCATTTTTGAAGCGGTTGCTCGAAGTGGACAAGTTGCAAAAGCTGCTGAGATGGTCAATTTGTCATCTCCAGCAGCATCGATGGCACTGTCTGAGCTAGAGAAACAGTTTGATACCCGCCTATTTGAGCGGTTCGGTAATCGCTTACGCTTAAACTCTCAGGGCAGCTTACTGTTACCCTTAGCCACTGAAGCGCTGCAAAAAATTAATCAAATTGAACATACATTTTCGCCGGCAGGGGCAGAGTTAGGCGGTAACCTGAATGTTAGCGCCAGTTCGACGATCGGTAATTATCTATTGGCGAGGAGTGCGGTAGCATTTTGTCAGCAACATACCAATACATTAGTTAATGTTCATATCGATAACAGTCAGGCGGTGATTAATGCTGTGCTGGAGTTTCGAAGTGAAATGGGCTTTATCGAAAGTCAGTGCCTTGATAGCCGTATTGCTGTTGAAGCCTGGCATAAAGACAAGTTACTCGTCTTTTGTCACCCGGCGCACCCACTAGCAGGGAAACGAGTTGCTCCACGTGAATTATATAATATGCCTTGGGTTATGCGAGAGGAAGGCTCAGGCACTCGAGAATGTTTTGTCAGTGCTGCTAATGCGCTTGATATGCAACCTCAAGAAAAGTTTTGCTTCTCAACGCCAGATGCAATCAAGCAAGCAGTAAAGCAAGGCGCTGGACTTGGTGTGTTATCGGAATTAACGCTTGAAGAAGATATCATTCGCAAAGAGTTAGCACTTATCGAAGTGGAAGGTTTAACATTAGAGCGTAAGTTTTATCGTATCCATCATAAAAGCCGTAACTTTAATCCATTAGGCTTAGCCTTTATTGATTTTTGTCGAGGCTTTTTAAATACTGATTGCTAACCGGTTTACAGCTTACCTTGGTAGCTTGTTAAGCTATTAAGAAGTACTAGGCTAATGAGTGACGTCGAGCTTGTCATCTATTAGCCCTTGAGAGTGCTATACCCGAGGGGATTAGGCTTGAGCCTGCTGATTAATATAACCGCTATCTTCTTGTGAGGGTTTAGCTTCGGCAGCTTGGCGTGCAAGGTCGTCACAACGCTCATTTTCTGTATGCCCTGCGTGGCCTTTAACCCAACGCCAGTCAATTTGATGACGTTGTGATACCGTGTCCAGACGTTTCCATAAGTCGACATTTTTTACTGGTTGACCCGCAGAGGTGAGCCAACCTTTACGCTTCCAACCGTGGATCCACTGGGTGATCCCTTGGCGCATATATTGACTGTCGCTGGTTAAGATCACTTGGCAGGGGACTTTCAACACTTCCAGAGCGACAATCGGGGCCAATAGCTCCATACGATTGTTAGTGGTGAGGGCAAAACCATCAGCGAGCTCTTTTGTTTGCTTTTTATACTTTAAAACGATGCCATAACCGCCAGGGCCAGGATTTCCGAGGCAAGAACCATCGGTATAGATAGAGATCTGTTTCAGTCCAGTCATCAAGTTGCTACCATAGCTATAATTGCTGGGCGAGTATACCCAAAAAATTTAACTGAGAAATGCATAAATTCATATGAATATTGTTTCAAGCGCGAAGCGACAAATTATTCTCGATACCGAAACCACAGGTATGAACCAATCGAGCGGTCCAATTTATTTGGGCCATAGGATCATTGAAATTGGTTGTGTCGAAGTAATAAACCGCCGTTTAACGGGCCGCCATTATCATGAGTACATTAATCCGCAACAGCCGATTGATGAAGAAGCGATTGCCGTTCACGGTATAACCAATGAGTTTGTGGCGGATAAACCAAAGTTTCATGAAATTGCACAAAGCTTTATTGAGTTTATCGATGGCGCAGAGATCGTGGCACATAACGCTAACTTCGACGTTAGCTTTATGGATCATGAATTTTCGATGTTGCAGCCGCGGGGGCCAAAGACGGCTGATATCTGTCAGATCCTAGATTCGCTCGCAATCGCTAAACATTTACACCCTGGCCAAAAGAATAACTTGGACGCCTTGTGTAAGCGTTATGGTATCGATAACTCGGCCCGTGATCTCCACGGCGCTTTACTCGATGCCGAGATTTTGGCTGACGTATACCTGTTGATGACAGGTGGTCAAACGAAATTTAACCTTTCAAGTGAAAAAGCAGGACAAGAGGGCGGTGGTATTCATCGCCTAAGTGCGGATAGATCAAAACTTAAAGTGATCGCGGCATCGGCCGATGAACTGATAAGACACGAAGAGCGGCTCGACTTAGTCGCAAAATCAGGACAATGCCTCTGGCGCGGATAAACGTCATTTTATGAGTCTCTCTATGATTAGAAGAGTTAAATCTCTAACGGTTTTCTTAATTTGTTATTTTTTAGTGAGCAGCGCAGCCTTGGCTGATGTCGTGCTCTCTTCTCATGCCTCTGAGTTAAAAAATCGATTTAGACTCGATCATATGGTTGAGTCTGTGACGCTACTCATACATAGAGAGTACGGCAGTGCCCCTGTGGTTATCGTGCGCCCTGATGGCAGTAAATGGTACGTTAACCGCCATCCTGAAGATAAAGTCACTTGGATGGAAGGCTTAACAGGTGACATGATCACCATTAACCAGCCAATGCCGGGTCCGTGGCAACTGATCGGCCAAGTGGTTGAAGGCTCCGTGATTGATAAGGTGTCGAAGCTTTCTATTGATGTTGATCCTATTCCGCAGCCACTGTTTCAAGGAGAACGACTCAAACTCACCGCCAGGTTATTGGGTGATGAGCAAAAAGTGCGCTTGCCGGGCCTCGATTTTATGATGAACTGGACTGCTCGGTTTGTCAGTGATAGCAACTCAGCCGATGAAAACTATGCCGCAGGCACACTTATAGTCGGTGCTTATAGAGACAATGGCGAAGCGCTGGATGAACGTCCAGATGATGGGATCTTTACCAGTGATTTAAACTTAGAGCAGCCATGGGGAGGTTACACTCTTCAAGTTCGTGCTAACAATGCGGTGCTCGAACGTGAATATACCGAGCCATTTAGATTATCCCCGCGGCCAATCGAAGTAGAGTTATTGACGCCTGATAATCCTGAAAGCGGGATCTGGACTTTAGATATTAAGCTGAACGATGAACTGCTTAAATTGGAACAAACCCATCTTGAAGCCGAAATAAATGGGCCGACAGGCAAGATGATCCCGGTAACGATCGCCGATTTTAAAGAGGCCAGCAACCGCTTTGTGCTACCTAAGGTAATGGATTTCGGTAGTTATCATTTAAAGCTCAGTGCAGTGAGTACCACAGTTAACGGAAGAGAGATCTACTTAAGCTTGCCAGAGCTGTTTTTTAATCTTATTCAGCCACCAGAGCCGCCACCGAGTGCAGAGGAGCTTGCTGCAAGAGCCGAGGCGATAGCCAAACAGCAAGAGCTGCAAGCGAAAGAGCAAGCCATTTTTCTCATCGTGTCGATCAATATTGTATTGATCGTGGTGGGGATATTGATTTTATTGTTCATTCGTAAACGCAGTAATCTCAAAAAGGCGTTGGCGGCAACTGAAGCACGCTTAGAAACTGAGGTCCGTCAGGAGAAGATGCTGCTAGAACTGGATCAAATCGATTTAACCATGCCGGAAGATACGGATAGTCAGGCTGGGAAAACGTAGTTTCGTCACCTAAATGTCGAAGAATAAATCGAATTGTTCGTTTTTCGACTAGTCAGTGACGATCTGATAAAAAACTTATTGACGGACTACCTCTCTCTACGTATTATTCACCGCACTTGATGAGGAGCGGTAGTTCAGTTGGTTAGAATACCGGCCTGTCACGCCGGGGGTCGCGGGTTCGAGTCCCGTCCGCTCCGCCAATCAAGTGCTAAATTTAAGTTATTTGTTAGTGACATAACGAATAACATTGGAAATCAACATGATTGATTTCTAGTAAAGTTTTGGAGCGGTAGTTCAGTTGGTTAGAATACCGGCCTGTCACGCCGGGGGTCGCGGGTTCGAGTCCCGTCCGCTCCGCCAATTTAGTAGTAAGTCCCGTTATTGTTAGTGACATAGCAATAACGTTAGAAATCAAGTTAATTGATTCCTAAAAAAGTTTAGGAGCGGTAGTTCAGTTGGTTAGAATACCGGCCTGTCACGCCGGGGGTCGCGGGTTCGAGTCCCGTCCGCTCCGCCAACACAAAGACGAAAGCCTCTACAGCAATGTAGGGGCTTTTTTCGTTTTACGATTTTTAAAGTAAATAGCTTTTTATTGAATAACTCCGTCACGCCGAGGTAACAGGGTCGGCAGTATTCCTAGTGTTAACACACCACTTTTTTGTTTATCACTTTTCTATTTTTAATGGTTTTAAACTGAAATCTTGTTTGCTTCTCTATTTACCTAGCACCTAGCACCTAGCACCTAGCACCTAGCACCTAGCACCTAGCACCTAGCACCTAGCACCTAGCACCTAGCACCTAGCACCTAGCACCTAGCACCTAGCACCTAGCACCTAGCACCTAGCACCTAGCACTTGCTGAATTCTTATCCATCCGGATTATTTAACGATAATATTGATTTACTTTTCTTAGCGTTATCGTATTTTACTCATGTTTGGCTATAGTTTTTACACTTGGACGTTTCTTTTAACAAACCAAGATTTCGCTAGAAATGAGCAGATAAGGAAATAGGCTATGCTAGAGCAGATCACTGCGATGCTTGCTTTGCTAGGTGTTTTATCATTGTTTTGTCAGTGGATAGGCTGGAAGCTGAGACTGCCCGCTATTCTTCCTCTACTCCTGTGTGGTCTATTGCTTGGGCCAGGACTCGGCTTCTTGGATCCTGATGCCATATTTGGTGATCTGTTATTTCCGATTATTTCACTCGGCGTCGCGGTGATCTTATTTGAAGGGGCATTAACTCTTAACTTTAAAGAGATAAAAGAGCATGGCGCCATGGTGACTAGGCTCGTGACCTTAGGCACGGTGATCACCTGGGCCTGTATTACGCTCGCTACCTTTTCTCTACTGGATTTTGAATGGCCAATGGCCTTGCTATTTGGTGCGTTAGTGGTGGTAACGGGTCCAACGGTAATTGTGCCTATGCTCAGAAGCGTACGGCCTAAAACCGAGCTGGCCAGTATTCTGCGCTGGGAGGGGATAGTCATCGACCCTATCGGTGCGCTGCTTGCGGTGTTAGTGTTTGAGTATATTGCCGTTGCCGCCGATCCCACCACTCATGTTCTGCACGCATTAAGTGTCATGTTAGCCGTTGGTTTAGGCTTAGGTGTATTGAGCGGCTATTTAGTGGGCTTAGTGCTGCGTAATAATCTACTGCCCCATTATCTGCGTAATACCGCGGTGTTGACATTAATGCTAGCGGTGTTTGTTGGCTCAAACTTGTTACAGGAAGAGGCGGGCTTACTGTCTGTCACTGTGATGGGAGTGTGGCTGGCGAATATGAAGGGTGTCGATATCGCCGATATTTTGGAGTTTAAAGAGACCCTTACCGTATTATTGATTTCAGCGCTGTTTATTTTACTTGCGGCAAGACTCAATGCCGATGCGCTTTTAAGCCTAGGTTGGGAAGGGCTAGCACTGTTAGCTGTCGTCATGTTAATTGCACGGCCATTGAGTATCTGGTGCTGTGGTGTTGGTACCTCGCTCTCAAGTGGTGATAAGTGGTTTTTAAGCTGGGTAGCACCGAGAGGTATTGTGGCTGCAGCGGTATCGTCTTTATTTGCCATAAAGCTTGAAGCGAGCGGTATTAAAGGCGCCGAGCTCATCGTGCCACTGGTGTTCTTGATTATTATCGGCACAGTAGTGATCCAAAGCTTAACCGCAGGTAAGTGGGCCAAAATACTCGGCGTCACCGCCGACTCGTCTCAGGGCTTACTTATTTTTGGTGCCTCTAAGTTCCCGCGAGCGCTTGCTAAAACCCTGCAATCAAAAGGCGTGACTGTGCTGCTTGCCGATAATAACTGGGACAATATTCGTCTAGCCAGAATGGATAACATCCCCGTATATTTTGGTAATCCGGCCTCCGAGCATGCAGAAAACCATATGGATATGGCAGGGATTGGCCGAGTCTTGGTGATGTCGCCTTATCGTCAACTCAATCCATTAGTGAGTTTTTATTTCCAGGACGTGTTTGGCGAGGAAAAAGTGTATGGACTTAATAATGGCGAAACCTCCAGCGCCAGGCACCAGTTGTCAGAGTCTTATTTGAAACGTCTCTGTCTGTTTGGTGATGCAGCTTCGTACTCAAAACTCGCCAGCTTGATGGCAAAAGGCGCAACGATAAAAAGTACCCGCCTGACCGAGAGCTTTAATTACGCCATGTTTATGGAGCAATATGCACAAGCTGCGATCCCACTTATTTATCTGCAAGAGGGCAAGGTCAGAGTCATTAGTGGTAGCGTCGTTCCTGAACTTTTAACTGGAGTAGAGCTGATCAGTTTAATTCCTGCCGATGCGGTTAAGTTGGAACTCACGAGTGACCCCCTTGACGAGGCTAGCACTGTTACTGACGGTAAGGATGGAATGGTTAGTTAAACATTTTCGGATGCTTGCTTCCCTATGGGCAGATGTGAAGGAACGATCGCATGTGTAGATATTGCCGTGTCCACACTTGATTGTTTCTTTCTTCAATTTTGGGCTCAGCGGTTAAGTCTATAAATTGAAAATGCCCCAAAGTTGGTTAGCCTTCGAATGAAGGCTGATTACATTTACTTTGATCTGAAGCTACGGGGAAGTGTGTTCAGCATTTTTGTTCCATGGTTGCTAATCGCCTCCAGCGGGGTATGTGCAGACACTGCTGAAGCACGCCTCGAGTACGTCCATGTAGGCTCAACGAAAACATCCATGTTTTCGACGGCTTCAGCCGTATCTACACTTGATAATTGGTGTACTCATTCGGCTGAGAGGTTTGGTTTCTAACTTGAAAATGCCCCAAAATGAGTTTCAACCTCCTAATTGATAACGTAACCATTCTTTCCTTTGGCCTACATTCCTTAATGCCAGTAGATACCACGGACGGACCGTTCAGAAAGATGTACCATCTCACTCAATGAGTTATCCAACTAGATAAACAGTCGGATAGCTAGTTATTTTTTACACACTGAACATAATGAACAGCAAAATGAAATTCACCTCGCTGTACTTGTGATAGGAATGTATATGTTGGCTGATATTGATGATAAAAAAATTACTGCTTTCAGAGATTTAGTTAATGATAACAATCGATTCGTCTTGAAAGCGTACGCAAACAAGCAAGGAAAAAATCAATGGAACCTTATATGCTCTAGTATGGACTGGATTTCTGTAGCTGTTCGAAATTTACATAGCTTTCCAGCCTTAGACTCCAATATTGATATTAGAGTCATGCAAATTTATTCTTTAATAAGCTCTATTGATATTGTTAATGAGGCGGTGATGCAGCTGCATCGTGTTTTTTTTGGTCATTTCACTGAACTTCTGCCGTTTAAAGGAGAAAAACTCATCTTCAACGAACGGATCTTCGATAAAGACGATAGTGATTATTTCAAAGAAGTCCGAGCATGTTTTGGGGCGCATCCAGTAAACCTCAATGGAGAAGGAAAAGAGAAACGATTTGCAAGTTGGCCTTATGAAGGGTTTACAAAAAGCAGCAATGACCTTGAGGTTAGACTTTATAGTAACGATCCCAATAAGGACGACATCGTGCTTGGATTAAACATCAAGGAACTTGTTGCCTTTCTTCAATCGCGTTATGAATACCTTGACAACATTTCGTTGGAAATCGAAAGACAATATGAATTTTGCAAACAGGAGCTTGCGCTGACCCCTATTGCTTACTGTAGAGATATGCGTGAATCCATAGATATTTTACTGAAGGAAAATGAATCAAGATTTAATAATGACTATTATCGGAGCACTCTAGAAGAGTTGGCTTTATTGCTAAGCACTCATCTTAGTGAAGCCGAGTTAGCAGAAGAAGTGTTGAAGTTTAAGAATAGCCTAGAGCCTCTCATAGAAGAATTACGGCAAAACTTACAAGAGGTAAATATTGTGGACTTACACCACGATGATTTGCTAAATCCAACATCCAACATCCAACATCTAGCATCGAAAGCACTCTCAATTATGAACTACCTAAGTTCTACTCATGCGTGCTTAGACAACGCCGTTATGAAGATCCACTGTTTGAATTCTATCTTAAACGTATCAATGAAGTATCGTTCAATAAGTATCAACTTAAGGTGTCAGACAGTGATGGGCAACTATTGCTTAAATTGAAACTCATTATGGATAGCATATCATAAGTGAATGCCATCACTGCTTTTAAGTCATGCCGTAAATCACATAAGGATATAGTATGAAAGATACCATTAAATCAGAACGTTTAGATGATATTTTAAGGAGGATTGGCTCCGCATTGTGGCTTCTTCAAACATTAGAAAAAGATAGGACAGCTAAAAAGATAGGACAGCCATATCTTTTTGTACTTTAGACCATCCTCTACTAGGCTTTTAGTTATCTGATTTGCACTGCTTAGTTAAGGATGCTGCTCATTACTTCCGCAAGAAGAACTCTAATCGATGCTGAAACAACGCCTTTCTATCACATCATAAACCGCTGCGTAAGAAGAGCTTATCTCTGCGGTGAAGATAAAGTCACGGGGAAAAGTTTTGAGCATAGACGAGGTTGGATTGTCGATAAAATCAAAGCGCTTTCAAACATTTTTTGTATTGATATCTGCGCCTATGCAGTAATGAATAACCACTACCATTTAGTCCTTAAGATTGACATCGATAAAGCTAAGCCATTGAGTAACCGTGAAATCATTACCCGGTGGTGTCAGATCACTAAGGGGCATGCTGTAGCGACTAAGTATTTGAATGGCAATACCTTGATTGAAGGTGAACGTTTACTCCTCGATGGTTTACTTACAGAGTGGCACGAGCGTTTATCGAGTATCTCTTGGTTTATGAGGTGTCTTAATGAAGACATTGCCCGCAGGGCTAATCGCGAAGATGAGTGTAAAGGGGCTTTCTGGGAGGGACGTTTCAAATCTCAGGCGCTACTTGATGAACAAGCACTGTTAGCCTGCATGATGTATGTGGATTTAAACCCTATTAGAGCGGGGATTGCCGGTACGGTACAAACTTCTGACTTTACTTCAATTCAAGAGCGTATTACTGAACTTAACACCGCCAAAACAGGCTCGGAATCATCAGTAAACCTCTCTGAACGTTCAACTGAAGAGCCATTAAAACCCCTCGCCCTATTTGATGGTTCAAGCCACCTTGCCACTCAATCAGAGGCTCCATCAGGTATTCCATTTCATTTCTGTGATTATCTGGAGCTTATCGATTGGACTGGTAGGGCTATCAGACCGAATAAAACAGGTTATATCGACTCAAGCCAACCTAAGCTGCTCAATGAACTTGGCATACCTGCTGATGCGTGGATAACTTCAGCCAAAGCATTTCGGCGTCAATACAGTGGTATTAGTGGTCGTTGGGATGCGATGTGTGAGTTTAAAAGGCAGCATCAAAGCGGAAAGTGGTGTAAAGGAAAATCCTATAGCAATGCATTGCACCCATAGCCCTGAATCGCATTGGCTAAAAGGGATAGAAAAGTCGGATCGAATTAAGGGTTCTGAATAAATCAAGAAACTTTTCTAATCAATGCTAGGTTGATTAGACCTAATACTCTAAATGATTTCTGTCCAATAATGAGTTAGGGCTTTAGTCATAACTTTGTGATCACCAAGCGATTATGTCGTATCTTAACTACCAACCGATTTTGTCGGTTTGCTAATTACCAAGGGAAAATGACGGATCCATTTTTATACATAATCCTTTAATAGTTTTAATTACTATTCAGGGGTTATTAAGGATGATCATCATGGATTCTCGCTCTCAACTTATCGTTGATGTGATCGCCAAAGTCACCCAAGGTAAGATCAGCATCAACAGTGCCTCTCAGCTCCTCAATAAATCCCGTCGAACAATAGAACGTTACCTCAGTCGTTATCGGGCTGAAGGGATCCGCTTTATCGTGCATGGTAATAAAGGTCGTGTACCCATCAATAGAACGCCTGAGTCATTGAAAAAACAGGTGCTACACCTCATTCAAACCAAGTATTACGACTTCAATTTACAGCACCTTGCCGAATTGCTCGCTGAAAATGAAGGACTGAGCATTAAGCGTGAAACATTGCGAGGTTGGGCTCACGAGATTAAACATGTTAAACGAGCCAAACGTCGGCGCAGTCAAGTAAGAAAGTACAGAGAGCGTATGGAATCACCTGGGCTAATGCTGCAAATGGATGGTAGCCCTCATCGTTGGTTTGGTGATAGTCGATCGTGTTTGATTGCCATTATCGATGACGCAACGAGTGATATCCATGCTGAGTTTTACCCTTCAGAAACGACGGAAGGTTGCATGAAAGTCATGAAGGCTTATATCGAGAAGCGAGGACTTTTTAAGACGCTTTACGTCGACCGAGCAGGCATTTTTGGTGGTCCCAAGCGCTGTCACTTCTCTCAGATGCAACGTGCTTGTGAGGAGTTAGGGATCGAAATAATCTTCGCCAATTCTCCACAAGGAAAAGGTCGAGTTGAACGCTCTTTTGATACGTTCCAAGACCGACTGGTTCCTGAGCTTAGGCTTCACAATATTACCGACATGCACAGTGCGAATGAGTATCTTCAGAAGGTGTTTATCCCCATATATTGGCAACAGAAAATAACCGTGAAAGCGAAAAGTAAGTTGTCAGCCTTCAAAGCCGTTCCTGAGCATATCGACTTAGATACTATCTGTGTGTACAAGGAATATCGGAAGGTACGACGAGACCATACCTTTAGTTATAACAACAAGATGTACGTTATTGACTCGCCAATCCGATATTCTATCGTCAATCAAAAGCTTGAAATTCGCTGTCAGTTTGATGGGACATTTTCGGTTTATTTTGGCCATAGAAAACTTCATATAACAGAGCTAGAAGAACCACCAAGAGGCTCTGAGTTCGGAATGGAGGTTCAGCGTAAGTTGGATGTGGTCGAGCTAGCCCAAACCTTGGGTAGCGTGACCAAAGCTGCTCAAGTTGCGGGGTGCTCTCGGCAAAGTATCTATACCTATCAAAAGGTGCTGGAAGAAGAGGGTGTGCTGGGGCTTAAACGTATCAACAAGCCCTTAAAAAGAAACAAAAATCGCATTCCTCAGGTGACAGAAGAGAAAATCGTCGAGCTGACACTCAACAATCCATATCGTACTTCCCTCCAACTAATGACTGAGCTTAAAAGGGATCACAACATCACAGTAAGCAGTGCCACGATCCGAAATATCTGGAAGCGTGAGGTGATGAATACCAGAGAGCTTCGAGTTACACGAGCTGCATCCCTAAATAAGGAAATCTAGCATGATAGGCTAGACTATATAGTGAACGACAAAGTCGCTTGGCTTTTATTCCGTCAGGCTCCCTCGGTAATCACAGCTTTAGTCATAACTTCAAGTAGCAAAGATTATGCCTTTCTAACTCAGTGTAGATGCGGCTGAGACCGTCGAAAACAGGGATGTTTTCGTTGAGCTCACATGGACGTGCTTGCAGCGAGTCTCAGAAGTGTCTGCACATACGCCTGCCGCAGGCAATCGGAACCACTTTTGCTAATTATTACCCTCGAGCTAAAAATATATCGAATCAGTGTGGGCTTTGCTATCAAACGAAGTTTGATTGATTTGGCTTTACTTTAGATGCACACGTGCTTCACGTACCAACAAACTTTTGTCCAAAAGTAAGTGAGTCAACTCGATGTTTATAGCAAGCAACAGAGCTCTGTTGATGAGGTAGAGTCCGACTCTTCTTGAGGCGTGATTAGCTATGGCACGCCGAGATTTACGTGAGTAGCAGGTAAATGTCTCTTCAGTCGGTCGAAAAAACAACGATCAGGCTCTTTGATTCGCAAAACCTAAATAAGTTTGTTCGAAATCACATTCCTCCTCAAATCGCTCCCCTATACTGCGCGGCCTTTATGGGGTTCCGCTAGTTTTTCATTCGCATTTTTAAATCAAACTCCCTGCATTGCGTTGTTTATATCGCTGCGGGCGACATTTTCGGCGCCTATATGATGTGGCGATCTGGCTATGTGATGCGATTAAGCTATGTAAACAGAACCCTTAAAAGGTCATATAAGAGCCGATTTAAGGAGATGTCCATTATGGACTCTGTAATTAACAAAACTGAAAATGCCTCGGCACAAGTCAAGGTCAAATCAAGCTGGAGCAAGAGCGATACTCTATGGGTATTAGGGCTCTATGGTACGGCCGTGGGGGCTGGCACCCTTTTCCTGCCAATTAATGCGGCTCAAGGTGGCTTGATCCCTCTCATTATCATGGCACTGCTGGCACTGCCAATGACCTTCTTCGCTCATCGTGGATTGACCCGTTTTGTGTTATCGGGTTCAAATCCAGAAGCTGGGATCACCGAAGTGGTAGAGGAGCATTTTGGCGTCGGTATGGGCAAGGTTATCACCTTACTCTACTTCTTTGCTATCTACCCGATTTTGCTTGTCTACAGTGTTGCGCTTACCAATACTGTCGAAAGCTTTATGCAACATCAGCTGAATATAGCACCGCCTAACCGCGCCACATTAGCCTTAATCTTGATTATTGGTTTGATCGCCGTGGTTCGCTTAGGTGAGCAGTTAATTATCAAAGCGATGAGTGTGCTGGTTTTCCCATTCGTTGCCGTCCTCTTGCTGCTTTCCGTTTACCTAATTCCTTACTGGAACACGTCAATATTTAACAATGTGATGCCAGCAGATGGAGGAATAAGCACTATCTTAATGGCATTGTGGTTAATACTGCCTGTGATGGTATTTTCATTTAATCACTCTCCGGTTATCTCCTCCTTTGCGGTCGATCGTAGGAAAGCTCACGGTGAAAATGCCGACAAACAGTGTTCACGGATCTTAGCGTTCAGCCATATCCTTATGGTTGTCACTGTGATGTTTTTCGTATTTAGTTGCGTATTTAGTTTATCTCCAGCCAATTTAGCAGAGGCGAAAGCGCAAAATGTGTCGATATTAACGTATCTGGCAAACCATTTTGATACGCCGATTATCGCCTATGTCGCGCCAATTGTTGCGATCATCGCTATCACTAAGTCATTCTTTGGCCACTATATCGGGGCGAGTGAAGGCTTTAATGGTTTAATCATCAAGGCTGCACGCGGCAAGGGAAAAGAGGTTAATCTTGTCACTCTGAACCGTGTTACCGCAGGTTTTATGCTATTGACCACGTGGGCCGTAGCCACAATCAACCCGAATATTTTGGGAATGATTGAAAGCCTAGGTGGACCAATCATCGCGCTGCTGCTGTTTATTATGCCGATGTACGCCATCATGAAAGTGCCGGCGATGAAGCAATACTCGGGTGCCATAAGCAATGTTTTTGTGGTGATTATCGGATTGGTATCAATCTCGGCAATCTTCTATTCATTGGTGCAGTAAAACGACGAAGAGGGCAAGAGCCATTGGTTTTTGCTCTCTCTTCCTGCTTTTTCGCCTTCTGCTCACTGGCCGAGCCTGTTCATTTTAAGCTGTACTTTTTAAGTCGATAGTGCAGACCTTCCTGTTAAAAGAAAATAGCCGAGCTTATCAAGCTTATAAAACAGTCAGTTAGATTGCTTAAAATCTATAGAACATCACAATTTTCCCGATGATTTAGTCTTACTTTAACTCTCAGTTGCACTTTTGTCTCTGACAGGGAACACCTTGCTGAACCTAAGAGGCACCTTGTTCAGTGAACTATTAGTTGTTACGGCAATGCTGCCTATCTTATTGATTATTAGTGGCTTCGTGTGGAGCTATTACAAGCGTTGCAATTAAATACGGACTGTCAGTCAGTATTTTCCGAGCAACAGGCTCCTTATGTGGTTGCCGCGACAACAAGCAAACAGAGAGAAAACTTGCCGTTTTTTCAGCGCCCAAGCTGCGAACTGCATTCAGCTTCCGTTCATCTTCACACAGGCCTACTAGCGCCATCAGCAAATAATCACTGAAACTTACTCACTTGTTGTGCAGTGCTAAACTTCACCACAAGTATAATTGGACAAAGGTTGGGGATATGGAGAAATTTATGCATCGCACCTCAAATATATTATTACTCGCTGCAATAACTGTATTGGCAACACCAGTCTTGGCTGACGAACCTCAGCAGGATATTTTATTAAAAGAAGAGCAAATTGATACAGGACTGAAGAATTTCGGCTATCAGACAGGCTTAGCGCTTGGTTGTGTGGCCGCAGACCAACGCGCACAATTAGAAACCGAGGCTATGAATATCAATAGCGAAATCAGTCGCACTCTGGGGGGCGACCGAGCGTTTCTCTATGCCGCTAGCTTTGGATACGGCACTAATATTGAACTTAATGTGCAGGAGTGTACTGAAGCGTTGGCAAATTTTGAAAAACGAGCCGCAGCATTTCACCAAGATACGAGAGGCGAGAAATGAAACAAGGACTAACACTCGCCTTGACGGTATTGCTGGTAACCGGTCTCGGGAGCTTTGATGCCAATGCTGGCCGCTATGAAGTACGCAAAGAGATCCGTGAGGGGGTCCGCGAAGTCAATCGCGAAAAGCGCGAAGCTGCCCGTGAAGTTTTACGTTGCAAGACCCGCAAATGTGCCAAACGTGAAATTCGTGAGGGTTATCGAGAGGTCGCCAGAGAAAAACGCGAAGCACGCCGCGAAATCCGTCATGCTCTGCATGATAACCGCCATGACCGATGGCAAAATAACAATGATAATTTCCTGACCGGTGTATTGGTTGGCGGGGCGATTATTGGCGCTGCAACCGCAATTGCTAACGATAATAACTGAGCCAGTGGCTTAGTTACACCAGCTTGAATGCAAGCTCTGCTTGGCGCAGCATCTAACCTAGTGGCTATGGGCACCAACGACGAACAGGGTCAAGGAACGTTTTTAACCGCAAGGACGCGGTTTTTCTCGATAGGCTTCATACCATGAGTCTCTTGCTGCTACGGCTCCATATGTTGCTTGATTCTCTTCAAACTGCACAGCAAATCGCACTGCAAACCGCTTGTTTCCATCGCTCGATTTCTCTTCTCAATTGCTGCTAACCTGTTAGAGTCGTTATTCTACAAATAGAGTGACCATCTTTGATGTTCATTGAAACCAATCGAGTTTTTGGTATCTCTTCTACCTTGACCAAAGAGATGTAATGGATTACCCCCCAGACATAAATATAGACAGACATAAATATAGACAGGCATAAGCATAGACAGACATAAACATAGACAGAGTGATACAAGGGACATTTGCCATGGAACACAATACTAAAAGTAGGCTTTTTCCGCTTCAGGTTTTGGCGTACAAGGGTTATATGAAGGCGTTGAAGCTGGCGGCCAAGATAATCCCCATGCCGAAGCCAACCCTTTTTACCGGCGAGGGTTCATCATTAGAACTGTGTGATGCCATGGCACATATGGGGATGAAGAGGGTACTTATTGTCACCGACAGCGTTTTGATTAAGTTGGGGCTTTTAGATGCAATTCAAAGCCGCCTAACGGACAGTAATGTTGAATATGTCATCTATGATGGTGTGCTGCCCGATCCTACCTATACCCAGGTAGAGTCCGGCTTAGCCCTCTATAATCGTCATCGTTGCGATTCCATTTTGGCCGTCGGCGGGGGCTCGCCGATTGATGCCGCAAAAGTGATCGCCGCAAGAGTGAATAACCATCGAAAGATAGAGAAGCTCACCGGCCTATTTCGGGTATGGAGAGCGCCTGCGCCGCTGTTTGCCATACCGACAACGGCGGGGACGGGATCAGAGGTGACTATCGCCGCAGTGGTTTCCGACCCCTTGACTCATAAGAAGACACCACTTATCGATCCAAAGCTTGTGCCTATGATGGCTTCGCTGGATGCGTCGTTAATGACGGGTTTGCCGCCTCATGTGACGAGTGCAACGGGGATGGATGCACTGACTCATGCCGTCGAGGCGTTTATCTCTATGAACGCTTCAGCCGATACCGATGCCTACGCGATAGCGGCGACGCGCCTTATCATGCAGAACTTATCGAAAGTGGTTATGGATGGCAGCGATATCGAGGCGCGGCACAATATGGCGATGGCCTCTTATTACGCAGGTCTGGCGTTTACCAAGGCAAGCCTAGGTTATGTGCACGCTATCTCTCATAATCTGGGGGCTAAATATGGCACCCCACACGGTCTGGCCAATGCCATCGTCTTGCCCTATGTTCTCGATTATTCAAAGGAGGAGATAGTGCCCCGTCTGGCCGAACTCTCACGCATCTGCGGTCTTGGTAAGGACTGTGATAGTGATGAGGAGCTGGCGCAGGTATTTATCGAGCATATTCAGGGGATGCTCAATGAGTATGGCATCGCTTCGCAGCTCGATACCCTTAAGGTTGAAGATGTGCCAGAGTTAGCTAGGGCGGCGCTGAAGGAGGCGCATTTTAACTATCCGGTGCCCAAATATATGGATCAGCTTCAGTGTGAGGCGCTTATCAGGCAGATGCTAGTGGTGTAACACCTATCTGCTATCTGCCGTGGCTAATGACAAGACACCTTTTGAAACCGATATTTAAATGAGTGGTGCACTTCTACTTTGAACAAGGGCTGGAATCGTATTGAGCGGAATATTTGGGTGCCTATGGGCTGTAGACACCTATAATTGTATGACGCAGTGATGATGCCATGAGTGAGCCTAACCAGTATAAGCCTGTTTATATGCCATGTTGTTATTGATTATGGCTCCTCTCTAGTTTGCTAACGCTATTGCCCTTTGGTCATTCAATAATGTTTTTGATTAAATGAGTCAGAAATTGCGTTAGGGGAGAATCACGTTTTCTTTGTGGGTAACATGCAACCATTGCAATCTCTAGTTGATATTCAGCAGGGATAGGTATGAAGTAAAAATCAGCTGGTAGCTGTTTTAGCCCTGTGATACAGGCGGCTTTATTTTGACGCAAAATATCAAAGCCTACCGAAGCACTATCAACGTAAGATCTGAGATTAATCGATATTCCTTTCTGTTTGAGCGTTTCTAATTGTAAGAATACATTTTCATTCCATCCTCTGAGCCGGATCATCTCGAGCGGCCATTGGATCACTTCACTCCACTTAGGTTTTCCATGAGATTGGTGCACCACAAATCCAATTTCATCTCTATACAATATTTGCTGATAGATTGATTGAGACTCGCGTCAAACAGTTGTATACCTATATCTATTTCGCCTTCAATGATTAACTCTTTGGTGCTGTTACTCCAGGACTGCAATCGAATTTCTGCATTAGGAAAGCTTGAGTGTACTTTTTGGTAAATTTCAGTTCCATTTGACTCAAATGTAATGCCATTCAGTGCGATTGTGATGGGCTTTTTATATTCCTTTGGATCAAACTGGGTGCTTAAAAACGCGTCATCAATTAGATCTAACGCCTGAGTGATTTTTGGAATGAGGCTGGATGTGAACTCCGTCGGTTCAAGTCCGGCTGCGCCACGCACAAACAGTTTATCGTTAGTGTGCTCCCTAAGCCTTGATAGACTCTTGCTTATTGCACTTTCTGTCTTGCCTAGTTTTCTGCCAACGAGCTTCATATTACGATATTTATTCAAGAGGACGAGCATTTTCAATAAATTCAGATCAATCTCTCTTTCCATATGTTCAAGTGTTCCTTTCCTAATAGTCCAAATATTCAAGGTAACATAACTTAGCCCATTCTAAAATAAGATAGAAATTCAGGTTATGAAACTCAACAAAATCATGTTAACGCTGTTGTCCGTATGTACTATCGCGTCAAATCCAATGATGGCGTACGCGAAAGATCACAACGAGACTATCGACGCTCAAGAACCCCCCAATATTATCCTCATTGTTGCAGATGACTTAGGTTGGACCGACTTAAGTCGTTATGGCAGCGAAATACAGACACCAAATATTGATCTGATAGCCCATGAAGGTATTCAGTTTACCGACTTTCATGCATCAGTAAGCTGCTCACCGACCCGCACCATGTTGCTAACTGGCGTGGATAACCATCAAGCGGGTATGGGAAATATGAGTGAGCTATTGACCGAGGCCCAAAGGGGACAGCCTGGCTACGAAGGCTATATAAACAAAGATGTTGTCACTTTGTCTGAGGTATTAAAGAACAACAATTATAACACTTACATGGCAGGTAAATGGCATTTGGGTCATCAGCAAACAAACTGGCCGTATGCGCGTGGGTTTGAACGCTCATTTAGCACACTTGAAGCCGGGGGGAGTCATTGGTCTGATATGACAGGTTTGTTGGCTGAAATACAGGAAACATCGACGTATGTTCGTGACAACAAGCAATTAACTGAGCTACCAAGAAGTTTTTATTCCACAACGGCCTATACCGATGAGTTAATGACCTATATCCGAGAAGGTAAGCGCAATAACAAGCCCTTCTTTGGATACTTGGCATTTACAGCACCACATGATCCTTTGCACGCGCCTGAACCTTGGTTGAGTGAGTATGAAGGGGTTTATGATTCAGGATATGAAGTATTAAAAGCGCAGCGTATCAAAAATAGTAAAAAGCTTGGGCTAATTAGTCAGGACGCCCCAGAGCCAGAGATGCACCCCGTTGTTACGCCATGGAAGCAGCTCTCCAAAGAGCAAAAAATGATAGAAACTAAAGCGATGGAAACATACGCTGGCATGATCTCCAACATGGACTACAACGTTGGCCGATTACAGCGTTTTCTGAAAGACATCAATGAATATGATAATACCATTTTTGTTTTCATGAGTGATAACGGCGCTAACCCATGGTTCTCAGAAGAGTATCCGGGGAACAGAGGCAGTTCATTTTTAGCTCAGTTTGACAATAGCTTAGAAAATATTGGCCAACCGATGTCACATTATGCCTATGGCGCGGGATGGGCTTCTGCAAGCAACGGTCCTTTGGACCGCTTTAAAATGACTGTCAGTGAGGGAGGCATTAGAGTTCCCTTGCTGATCTCTGGCCCAGGCATAAACAAGCGCGATGATATTAACGGTAGTTTCGCTTATGTGACTGATCTTATGCCAACGCTGCTCGATTATGCCAATGCAAAACATCCTGACACCTTTAATGGGCGTGATGTGATAGATATGCAGGGTAAATCAATGCGCCAAATGCTTGAGGGGAAAAAAGAGTCGGTTCATAGCGACAGTGATGTCACCAGTGGCGAAATGAGGTTTGGCAGATGGACGAGATTAGGAGACTTTAAAGCCGCGATGATCCCAAAGCCATACGGTGATGGTCAATGGAAATTGTTTAATCTTGTAAACGATCCAGGAGAAACGAACGATCTATCCAAACAGTATCCACAAAAACTGCAGCAACTTACGCAAGAATGGGATAAGTATGCGGAGCGTGTTGGTGTTATTGGAAAATAATAAATAATGATTAAGGGCAAGGATGCCCAACTATTCTTGAGGTTCTGATGCAGCATTTGAATAAAGCAATGAAAAAGCTACACGTGATGGTTAAGCCTGTTGGCGCAGCATGCAATTTAGATTGCACGTACTGTTATTACTTAAGTAAAAGCGATCTGCTTGACTATCGAGGGGAGTTTAAAATGAACTACGCCTCGTTAGAGCAGTTCATTAAGCAATACATACAAGCACACAATGCGCCTGAGATATTGTTTACCTGGCAAGGCGGTGAGCCCACATTACTCGGCATTGATTACTTCAAAAAAGTTGTAGAGCTGCAACAAAAATATTGCCCGCAAGGTAGCGTAATACTCAATGACTTGCAGACCAATGGCGTATTGCTTAATGATAAATGGTGTCAGTTTCTTAAAGAAAATCGATTTATTGTGGGATTGAGCATTGATGGGCCAAAAGCAATACATGACTATTATCGGGTGAATAAAGCAGGTAAGGGCAGTTTTGAACAAGTCTATCGCTCAGTATTGTTGCTGCAAAAACATCAAGTGCCCTTTGCGACTCTGACATGTATTAATAACCACTCGGCGCAATATGCACTAGAGATTTATCAGTTTCTGCGAGATGTGTTGCAATCGCCGCAGATCCAGTTTATCCCTATCGTAGAGCACAGCAGCTTTACAGCTGAATCTTCGACACAAGCACTCATCGATGTGAAGGTGGTGGGGGCTAATGCCGCGACCAATGTGACCTCTTGGTCCGTCTCTGCGCAGCAGTGGGGGCAGTTCCTCTGCACCGTCTTTGACGAATGGTACGAAAATGATATCGGTAAAGAGAATGTCATCTATTTTGAAGCCATGTTCCAGATATGGCTCGGGATGACGTCACCAATATGTACTCATGCCCCTTTGTGTGGCAAGGGATTAGCAATGGAGCTTAATGGTGATGTCTATAGTTGTGATCACTTTGTCTACCCAGATTATAAGCTGGGAAATATAAACGATCATCAATTAGATGAGATGGCTTTTTCCAAAAAACAGGAAGATTTTGGTAGAGGAAAATCCACAACACTGACGCCACAGTGTCAGCGCTGTGACTATTTGTTTGCCTGTTATGGCGAATGCCCTAAAAACAGAATTGCCACCGATAAAGCGGGTAACATAGGACATAATTTCTTATGTCAGGGCTGGTATATGTTTTACAGTTATATTGATGAACGCTTAGCAAAGCTTATCAAAAGTAAGGGGTTATCTGTATCCAAAGGAGCCTATAAAGCAAAACTAGCAAAGGTGCGCTAACAGCACCTCTAGTGCAGTTAGCAGCTTTATCTGCTTCTAAGCTCCATTAAAAATGAGCTGATGTCTTAGTCTTACATTAAGTGTGTCAGGTAACTGATAAGAATAGTTGAGCCGCTCTAAATAATTTTACTCCTCTTATCTTCTCTTCTTTTAGTTTAACCGTCATCGGTTATAGGTTTCTATGTTGGCATTTTCGAAAACTCTGAATAAACAACTACACTAGTTAACTTAACGGTTCAATATACTGCGCTTTACCCGTTTGGATAGGGTTAATTAGACGATGGAGAATATTTATGGCTAACAAGAAATGCCCTGTGATGCATGGCGGCGCCACTGAAATAAGTATGTCGAATATGGAGTGGTGGCCTAAGGCGCTTAACCTCGATATCTTGCATCAGCACGACAGTAAAACTAACCCAATGGGAGCGGGCTTTAACTATCGTGAACAGGTCAAATTATTAGATGTAGAGGCACTTAAAAAAGATCTTCACGCGCTGATGACAGATAGTCAGCCATGGTGGCCTGCAGATTGGGGGCATTATGGCGGGCTAATGATCCGTTTGTCTTGGCATGCTGCGGGAACTTACCGTACGGCAGATGGCCGAGGCGGTGCCGGTAGGGGCAACCAGCGTTTTGCGCCGCTTAACTCCTGGCCAGACAATGTCAATTTAGATAAGGCTCGTCGCCTACTTTGGCCCCTTAAAAAGAAGTATGGAAACAAGCTGAGCTGGGCTGATTTGATTGCTTATGCGGGGACCATAGCTTATGAATCAATGGGCCTTAAAACCTTTGGTTTTGCCTTCGGTCGTGAAGATATCTGGCACCCTGAAAAGGATATTTACTGGGGAGCAGAAAAAGAATGGTTAGCTCCAAGCGGCAGCGAAGGGAGTCGATACTCTGGCGAGCGCGATCTCGAAAACCCATTAGCTTCCGTGATGATGGGGCTTATCTATGTTAACCCTGAAGGGGTTGATGGTCATCCTGACCCACTTAAAACCGCCAATGATGTTCGCGTAACCTTTGAGCGTATGGCGATGAACGATGAAGAAACCGTAGCGCTAACCGCTGGTGGTCATACCGTGGGTAAGTGCCACGGTAACGGAGATGCTGAGCTGCTAGGTCCTGTCCCTGAAGGGGCTGATGTCGAAGATCAAGGCTTGGGCTGGATAAACAAAAGCCAACGTGGCATAGGCCGTGACACGGTATCGAGTGGCCTTGAGGGCGCGTGGACAACACATCCGACCCAGTGGGATAACGGCTATTTTACGCTATTACTTAATCATGAGTGGCAGCTTAATAAAAGCCCTGCAGGAGCTTGGCAGTGGGAGCCTATCAACATTAAAGAAGAAGACAAGCCGGTCGATGTTGAGGATCTGACTCAGCGCTACAATCCCATTATGACCGATGCAGATATGGCGATGAAGTTGGATCCCGATTACCAGATAATTTCTGCACGTTTCGACAAGGACCCTGAATACTTTTCAGATGTGTTTGCTAGAACATGGTTTAAGCTGACCCACCGTGATATGGGACCGAAAACAAGGTATATAGGCCCAGATGTGCCAGCTGTTGATCTACTTTGGCAAGATCCAGTGCCTAAAGGGCGCAGTGATTATGATGTCGAGGCGGTTAAGGCACAAATCGCGGCAAGTAGTTTGAGTGTTAGCGATATGGTCACCACTGCTTGGGACAGTGCAAGAACCTTCCGTGGTTCCGATCTTCGCGGTGGTGCTAATGGGGCAAGGATCCGTTTGGCTCCACAAAGAGACTGGCAAGCTAACGAGCCAGAAAGACTCAATAGAGTACTCGCCGTACTTGAACCCATCGCTGCTAAAAGTGGTGTCAGTGTGGCAGATGTCATTGTGCTTGCGGGTAATCTTGCTGTTGAGCAGGCCGCGAAAGCGGCAGGTTTTGCTATAAAAGTGCCGTTTTCACCGGGCCGCGGGGATGCCACTGCTGACATGACCGATGTTGAATCTTTCCATGTTTTAGAGCCGCTTCATGATGGTTATCGTAATTGGTTAAAGAAAGATTACGCCGTTAGTGCAGAGGAGTTGATGCTTGATCAAACGCAGTTGCTTGGACTCACTGCCCAAGAGATGACCGTACTCCTCGGAGGTATGCGCGTGTTGGGTACTAACTACAATGGCGAGAGTCATGGCGCGTTCACCGAACACCAAGGCGCACTGACAAACGATTTCTTTGTAAACCTGACCGACATGAATAACACATGGCAACCTGTTAGCAATAACCTGTACGAGATCAGCGACCGCGAAACCGCAAAGCTTAAGTGGACGGCGACCCGGGTCGATCTTGTGTTTGGATCTAATTCAATTCTTCGGGCCTACGCCGAGGTGTACGCTCAAGATGATAATCAACAAAAGTTCGTGGAGGATTTTGTTACTACGTGGGCTAAGGTGATGAATTCAGACCGTTTTGATTTAGATTAAATCTGCTTACGGCTAGCATATTTGGTGTGATGGTTGATTTGTCACTGCGATGACGATCACTTGTGATAAACAAGAATGTTTCAAATAAAATGGAGATCTAAGTGGTGAACTTAGGTCTCTCTTTTTGCTTTTTCATAGTCAGTGACTTCGCGTAAACCTGCTTTGTGTACTCAATAGTGCGTGCTTTAAAGATTCATGTGGCGACTTCATGCGGCTCACTGCTGCGCGTTCAAAGTTGCGTCACATATTCTTGAACGTGCCAAGCAAAAATTAAATGGATAACCGCTCCTTGCTAACAAACATCATTATCATGCCCAATGTTTCTTTGATTGAACATAAACCAAAGTATATTCGTGCATTGGGGGGCTAGCGTTTATAGTTAAAGATATTTTATTTGGGAATAAGCTGATTCATGCTAATCGTCTATGATAACAATCGCCACTTAAGAGTGTTTTTCAACCAGCACAGCCAATCAGAAGCCGCTATCCGCAAAGATATAGCAGAACGTTTGCCTCGTCTTATTACTGAAAATAGCCCTAAACTTAAATTTGCCAATCCACTTCGATTTAATGGCTATAAAATTCATGAATACAAAATAGTGGCAGATAAACAGCTGACCTGTAGAGTTGCTTACACTTATGAGAATGACACAATAACAATTATTTATATGAGTGAGACTCTGATTAAACGTCAATTCTGTCAATTACTCGCTAAAACAGATCTTATCTCTTAATGACCTAAGCCGTTATTCAATGGAGAGTCATAATGCAAATTATTTTTCATGTAAATGAGCCCGAACGCTGGAATATGGCATTGAATAATATTCAGAATTTATTAGCCATCGATAACACCATTTGCATAGAGCTACTAGTCCACGGTGCGGCTGTATAGTGTATATCTAAATCTGAAATAGAGAAATCTCAACAGCTGAGCCTGCTTAACGATCTTCATCGTCAGAAGGTTATTTTTGCTGTTTGCAATAATACACTTACAAAAATGAATATTTCTGTTCTAGAGATATTTGAACAAGCAATTGTTGTTCCTGCAGGTGTTTATGAAATTGCCGTTAAACAACAGCAAGGGTATTGCTACATTAAGCCATAAAGCGGCCCTTTAACTTCACTTTAGTGTCTACTTACAGCTTTTTTTTACCGTTAAATCGATAACTTGAAAACGGATAAAGTGGAATTGAAAACAGTGCTACTTCTGTTAGCTTTTATCTGTAGTGTCAACTTCTCTCTGGACGGGATATACAGATAAATAAAAAGGCCTAAGTGATCCACTTAGGCCTTTTTATTGGTTGAGATACTTACAGCGGACTAAGCCGCTTGCACCTCTTTTGTGTACTCAAGTGTGCGTGCTTTTAACTCTTCATGATCAAAATCATCGACGTTGATAGACTTCATGCGACCAATTTCGGCGCGTTCGAGTAGTGCCACTTCCTCTTCGCTCAGTACGCCTAGAGCTTTACCTTCGGCAGCGATTTTATCTAGCCACATAAAGGGTAGGCGTTTTCCTGCTGCCTTACAGACTTTGTCGTAGATAGGCTCAGAGGCAATAATATCTTTAAAGGTCTGCTCTTGAATACCCACTGCATTATGCTCACTCGGCGTCCAAAATTGTCCTTTACCTAAACGCTCACGGCTTGCACAAGGCGTTTGCATGATTTTAGCAACCTTGTGGTCAAGCACGTCACTTGGGCGCTTAAGTGGACGACCAAATGGGAAGATAATGACGCGTAGCGCGATACCGAGTCCCATAGGGAAATTATCTAACAGATCATCGAGTGAAGACTGCAACTTGTATAAGGCGTCCTCTACGGCCCATTGCACGAGAGGCAAGTCTTCAGTGAGTCGGCCTTCATCTTCATAACGCTTAAGCGTTGCTGAAGCCAGATAGAGCTGACTGAGTAGGTCGCCAAGGCGGGCAGAAATCCGCTCTTTCCGTTTAAGGTTGCCCCCAAGGGTCGCCATCGCTAAGTCAGATAACAGGGCTAAGTTCGCACTAAAGCGGTTCATCTGCTGATAGTAACGCTTGGTCTTATCAGCATAAGGCGCGTTAGAGAAGTAGCTTGAAGTCAGACCCATCCACAAGCTACGAACTAGGTTGCTGGTGGTGAAGCCGATATGGCCAAAGATGGCTGCATCAAAATCGCGTAGACCCTTGTTTGCATCTGGATCAAACGCCGATTCCATCTCGGCTAATACATAGGGATGGCAACGAATTGCGCCTTGACCATAGATGATCATCGAGCGAGTGAGGATGTTTGCACCTTCTACGGTAATAGCGATGGGTGCTGCCTGGTAACCACGGCCTAAGTAGTTATTTGGGCCTAAGCAAACGCCTTTACCACCATGAATATCCATGGCATCGATAACGCATCGTTGCATTCTGTCAGTGAGGTGGTATTTCACAATTGCCGAGATCACCGATGGCTTTTCGCCCAGATCAATAGCCGTTGTGGTGAGTGTGGTTACCGCATCCATCAAATAAGCGTTACCGCCAATGCGTGCCATTGGCTCTTCGATCCCTTCTAGTTTGCCGATAGGCAGCTTAAATTGGCGACGAATGCGGGCATAAGCGCCAGTCGCAACGGCAGCCGTTTTAATACCACCTGCTGAGTTTGAGGGCAGAGTGATGCCTCGGCCAACGGAAAGGCACTCAACCAACATTCTCCAGCCTTGGCCAGCCATCTCAACGCCGCCAATGATAAAGCTCAGCGGTACAAACACATCTGTGCCACGAGTTGGTCCGTTTTGGAACATACAGTTAAGCGGGAAGTGACGACGACCCGTTTCTACCCCTTCAATATCGGTAGGAATAAGCGCGCAGGTAATGCCGAGCTCTTCTTGATTGCCTAGCAGTTGGTCTGGATCGCGTAGTTTAAATGCAAGACCCAATACCGTTGCCGTAGGGGCAAGGGTAATATAGCGCTTGTTCCAGGTAAGCTTCATACCGAGAACTTCTTCGCCTTCCCATTCGCCTTTACAGACAACACCGTAATCAGGAATCGCACCCGCATCACTACCCGCTTCAGGGCTGGTAAGGGCAAAACAAGGAACTTCTAAGCCTTTAGCAAGGCGAGGTAGATAATGGTCTTGCTGAGCTGGGGTGCCATAGTGTTGTAGTAACTCACCAGGTCCTAATGAGTTAGGCACGCCAACCGTTGACGCGAGTTCACTGCTTAGGCCTGCAAGCTTTTGTAATACGCGTGATTGGGCATAGGCTGAATATTCTAAACCACCGTATTTCTTTTTGATGATCATCGCAAAGAAACCGTGATCTTTCAGGTATTGCCACACTTCATCAGGAAGGTCGGCAAGCTCATGAGACACTTGATGCTGGTTTACCATGCGGCAAACTTCTTCGACAGGGCCGTCTAAGAAGGCTTGCTCTTCAGCGGTTAAGCTCGCCTTTGGGTAGTTGTGCAGTTTGCTCCAGTCGGGCTTACCAGCAAATAGGTCTGCTTCCCACCAGGTGGTTCCCGCTTCGATGGCTTCTTTTTCTGTCGAAGACATCTCGGGCATGATCCCACGATACATTTTTAATAATGAACGGCTAATGACGTTTTGTCTGAATGAACTGACATTAAGGGGAAGAGCAATGGCAAGAAACACTACCCATAGTAATGGGCTTAGACTTGCGGCGCCGGTTCCGATTGCCAATACAATCGCGGTGCCTAAGGTGGCGGTTAGCAGAGCGACTCTTAGATAGGCAAAAGCGCCAATCGTAAAAATCATCGCCAAGATCCATAGTAGGGTAGTCACTGTAATTCTCCTTTTATGTGTGACCTATAGTTGACCTAAAGGCACTTGTTTTGAGGTTTATCTCACAATTGTAGTGTGTGGTCAGACCTGTGTCTCATAAAATCTAAACCTTAGTTAATTTTAATACAAGAAAAAATTAAACAAATGTTTAAATTCTGTGTTTTCTAAAAAATATTCCAGAATGGCTATCAAGTGGTTAAAATGGTGTAATTAGAGGTAGGTAGTCGATTAAACGGGATAAAGATTAATGTGCGAGTTGCTGGCCATGAGTGCCAATGTTCCGACAGATATTGTATTTAGTTTTACTGGATTAGCACAACGAGGTGGTGTTACAGGGCCCCACGTCGATGGTTGGGGGATCACGTTTTACGAAGGTAAGGGCAACCGTACTTTTAAAGATGCACGCCCTAGCAGTGAGTCCCATATTGCACAGCTCATTAAGTCCTATCCGATAAAAAGCGAAGTGGTCGTGAGCCATATTCGCCAAGCTAACCGCGGCTGTGTGTCATTAGAAAATACTCACCCCTTTACTCGAGAGCTTTGGGGGCAATATTGGACCTATGCTCACAACGGCCAGTTGAGTGACTATGAGAAAAAGTTTGTTTCGACACGCTTTAATGCCGTAGGGGATACCGATAGCGAGATGGCTTTTTGCTGGATCATGGACAAAGTGGTGGAGAAGTTTGGCGATAAGGCTCCTGACGATAGGTTGGCTGTATATCGCTATATCTCGACGTTGGCCGATGAAATTCGCGCCTTAGGTGTGTTCAACATGATCTTAAGTGATGGTGAACACCTAATGAGTTACTGCAGCAATAACCTCTGCTATATCACCCGCCGCGCGCCGTTTGGTAAAGCAAAGCTCATCGATACTGATGTGGTGATAGACTTCGATAAAGAGACCACTCCGAACGATGTGGTGACGGTAATCGCCACACGTCCATTGACCAATAATGAGCAATGGAACGTGTTAACCCCAGGCGAATGGAAGTTGTTTAAGAAAGGGGAGCTGGTTAGTTCGTCTGTTAGCTAATCTGTCCTGAAATTAAAAAGCTCGCTAAGCCTAAGTTAGCGAGCTTTTTTGTTATCTCTAGCTCAGAAAATAGTTGAGTCTTGTCGCTCGCCTTCTTAACGATTACTCGCCTTCTTTATTACTGGGGCCATCGTTCGCTTGAGCTTGCTCTGTGGTAGGTACACTGACTTTATTTGACGGCTCAAAGCGATAATTGAGCAGTTTAATGTCCAGCTGCTTACTGCCTTTTTCAAAATGAGTTAGCCGTATTGGCAGGTAGCTAAGCTCTGGGGCCATCCAGAAAAAGGTCTGGCGCTTCTTACTATCTCGTACTACTTCAAACTTAACGGTTTGATAGCTACCGCTGTCGATATTAACACGTTCTTTGCCGATGATTTTAAAGGCGTAATCATCGACTTCGCCCTCTTTGACCATAGTGTAATGTAGCTTATCTTTATGGGCCTGCATATCGAGTCTAAACTGCAGTTGTACCATCAGTGGGTCAAATAACTCACTGTCGTAAGGGAATTTTGCGCGCTCATCTTTGTAGCGGCTATGGATAACGTTTTGGCCTTTAGCGAAGGCTGCTTGCTCTCTAAAGCTTGGGCCTGTTCCGGTGCGCTCAACTGAATAGCGCATAGGCACCAGTTGGTTGTTATCCTCTAAGGTAAATTCACTACGGATATGACGTTTATCGGACAGCATTAATAGCCCGATATCGCTATCAAAACGATACTGAAAGAAGTTTCCTTGGGGAGCATCGAGAATATAACGGGCACGGCCAAGCTCTATGCTGCCGTAATAGACTTGGTACTCAGCAGTATGAGGGGTCAAAGCTGTGGTATCGGCAAGAATAACGTGACTTGCAAATAATAAGCTGATAGCAAATAGAGCCGGTGACGCTTTAAACAAAGGCAACTCCTTTAAACGTGGATGGTTTTCATTGGCCTACTTTTTAGTACTGTTTTTAACACTTTGATAAAGCGCGAGCGGCTTACTTATGGTGACGCCAGATAAAGTGCTGACAACTATATACTGAGATATATTGATATATCCTGAACACTATCGCCTAAAATGGCATTGAAAGTACTAATGTCGCGATATCGGGTTGCCACTCATATTCAGATAACTTAACCTTGCCACGGTTCACTATAATCTCTTCACTACGAAGCCGCTGCATCTGTTCGATAAATAGCGCGCTATGTTCAGCAAAGGATATTTTTCCTTGGCTGTTAATGACTCTGTGCCAGGGCAGGTTCAACTCTTCTGGAGCAGACCTTAACGCTTTTGAAACGTAACGAGCACGCCCTGGTAAGCCAGCTAAGTCGGCTACCTTGCCGTAAGAGCACACTTTCCCTTCAGGGATCATAGACACAATATGCCAAATTTGCGTCATTGGTGACGGTTTACTATTTTCTTGTATCAAATCCTGTTCCTTTTATTACCGTAAGATTTAACGTCGATAAGGTCAATTACCTTACGCTATAAGGTTCATATCCATGAATATGACTGTTGCAGGTGTTAATCGATTGCTGTCTAATCATATCGTGGTTAACGAGTTGTAATATAAAGTAAAAGCCCTTGCCGAGTCTTGACGGTAAAGTAATAATAGCGCTTTTTAACGGTAGATATAATGTCAGTAAAGAGGTTAAGTCCTTTTCTGGGGTCTTTGTTACTACTCTCAGTTGCGTCAGCCCAGGTTTGTGCAAATGACTTTCGACATATTGCAGATCCATTAAATTTAAATGATTCGCTATATGTAGGTTTTGATGGCGATGTGTTTAAACTCGGCGGTAGTTTTGCGACCAGTCATCAAAAATTTTCAGCCAATACCAATCTTGGCGGTGATAAGTGGCACTTAGGATACCTTTATTCAACGCAGCAGGTAAATTTTAGAGCCTCTGTCGTCCATGGTAAAACTGATACTCCCCGAGGTAAAGCCAGTCATTATCAGTACCAAATGGGTTTAATGACCGAGCACCAAGGTTGGTTTGCGACTCAGGTGTTTACTGAGCTCGCAGTGAATCACTTGGCTGTAAAATCTTATAAAGACAGCACCGCTGCTAATGCCAATATGACAGTACTTAAGCCGATGACAGAACATTGGTACAGTGAGTTCTACCTACAGGGTAATGCTGGTGTTGATGGTGTCGAGCGTTATGAGGCGAGAAGTTGGTTAGCGCTAGGTTATCAAATCAACCCTCAGTGGTCTTGGGTCGTACGCTATCAGTATGACTGGGAAAAACTAGAGCGTTTTGAAAGTGAAGACACTCAATGGGTGTTTGCGGTGCGCTCGCAATTCTAACGTCTTGACTCTACATGCTAGCTTGATATTTAAATAAAATGCCCGTGAAAAATAAGTACACGGGCATTTTTATTTTAACACTGGGCACGTCTTAAACACTAGACACGTCTTATCAAGTCAGGCTTATCTTATATAAAGTCACTTATATAAAGTCACTTATATAAAGTCACTTAGCTTGCCTGAGCTAGTGGTGTTTCAGCTCCATCATCTGCTTGTGGCGTGGTACCAAACTTGTGGAACATCACTAGGCCAAACGCAGTCAATAACCCAAAACCACCAATGATGTACCACATCAGATCAGGGCGTTCTGCGCCTTTGGCGACTTCTGAGTAGAGGTAGCCTGATAATGGGCCCGCGAGCAAGAAACCAATCGCCGAAGAGACAAAGTAGTAACCCATAAACATCGCTTTCTTGTCATGTGGTGCAAAGCTTGCCACATACTCTTGGCTCTTAGGTGAGGCAACCATCTCGCCGACAGAGAAGACCAAAATGGAGGTTAATACCATAGTGCCGCCCATGATTGCACCATGGGCAATGCCGCCAATGGCGGTACCTAGCGCGAGGATAATGGTGCCACCGACTAGGACTGGCAGAGCTTGGAAGCGCTCGACAAAACGGCTGATCATCAACTGCATCACTACAATTGACAGGAAGTTAAGCCCGATGAGGTACTCAGGGTTAATTTGACGGTATTCGCTAGCCCAAGTTTGTGCGTATTGCGCTGCGAGTGCTGGTGTTTGTGCTATTGCATTAAAGGCTTGGCTTATCTCTGCAGTAGGCACCATGACTTTAGTATGTACCAGTTCAAAATAAGCTTGTTTAACATTCAGTGTTCCGGCACTGACCTCATGGGTCAATCGGGTTAATTCTGATTGAAGTAAGCTAATATCGACAGGGGCAAAGAACTGCTGTAAGTCTGGGTGCCCTGCGAGCATCAACACCAGATCGGAGGTATCGACAAAGTCACGGATATAGATAGGCAGTGTAATAAATATCTGCTGATAGACCATCCACATACCAGACAGAATAAGTAGATAGATCACAAAAGGTTTATTACCTAGGCTGATTTTCTGAGCATACCAAGGCGCTTGTGGTTTTGATGATGCAAGCTTGTCCCAGATGATATGGCCCGCGAACCACGCGGCATAGATTATGAGCGTGGTTTCACCTGTGATCCACTTGGCACCATAGGACATTAAGATAATTAGGGTACCAAAGAACAAAATGGCAAAACGGGCGTTACCGAGTACTTCTTGTATATCTTGGAATACGGCTTTAAGCGGCTTACCTTTTTGCTGATTTTGATCCGTTGGCTCTTTATAGAAAAAGTAAGCTGGAATAAAGTTAACCGCAATCCAGAATGATGACATGATAAATACCCAGTCCCAGCTAATCGCTCTGACGTAGCCAGCAATAAAGGGCCCTAAGAAACCACCTATATTGACCATCATATAGAAGATCCCAAAACCTAATCCTCGGTTGGTATCATCTGTGGTTCGCGCCACAGTGCCTGTCACGACGGGTTTAAAGCAGGCCGCTCCGACTGCGACCCCCATAAAGGCAACAAAAAATCCCATAAAGGTATCGACTTGACCAAGTAGGTAATAGCTGGGACACATAATGGCATAGGCGACGAGAAACATTTTCCGGTAACCATAACGGTCGGCAAGTGCGCCGGTTAATACCGGAAATAGATAAAGAAAAAATGGGATCATACCTTGTAATAAGCCACGTTCTTGATCAGAAAAGCCTAATCCACCTTGGTTTTGCGGAGAGGTCATATAAAGGGATGAGAGGGCAAAAAAACCATACCAGGCCAAGCGTTCAAAGATCTCCATCGTGTTAGCAACGAAGAATGTAGGGGGCAGCGCGGTGCGTCCTGCTTGAGTCATATTACAATCCGTATATTTTATACATTTTGATTTATGCTATCACATGTTACATAAAAGTGGAGCTTATTGTTTAAATTAGCAGCTTGTTCGCTGAGTAAGTTGGTTTGAGAACGATTGAAAATAAAGCTGAAGCGAGTAGAGAACGATTTAACTTAACTAGAGTTAAATTACCGCAGTGGTTGCCTTTGCGGTTGTTTCGGTCATAATAGCGCGAAATTTTTTTAGTTTACTTTTAGTGTGATGATAATATGGCAGTGTTAGACATTTTAACGATCCCCGATGAGCGCCTAAAACGCAAAGCGGTTCCTGTAACAGATATTGAGTCTGTTCAAGGTTTTATCGATGATCTGATTGAGACTATGTATGACACCGACGACGGTATCGGCCTAGCAGCAACTCAGGTTGGTAGCTTACATGCTATCTTAGTTATCGACCTGTCTGATGAGCGCGATCAGCCAATGGTATTGATTAACCCTGAGTTCCTCGAGTCTCGTGGTGAATACCAAGGCGAAGAGGGCTGTCTATCTATCCCAGGTTATCGCGCCAAAGTGAATCGCCACCAAGGTGTGAAGGTGACGGCACTGGACCGTCATGGTAAAGCATTCGAAATCGATACCGATGAATTCTTAGCGATTGTATTACAGCATGAAATGGATCACCTTAATGGTGTGGTATTTACAGACCATCTCTCTATGCTTAAGCAACAGGTTGCTTTAAAGAAAGTTAAAAAATACAAGTAAGCAAACTGTGTGCTGCTAAGCTGTTAATGGGCTAGCTAAGAAAATCACAGTTGTAAAATTAAGCGCACCTCTTATGAGGGGGCGCTTTTTTTATGGCTCATTGTGGATTAGCTGCCCTGTCAGCTTTAATCGGTTTCGGTATATACTCTGGCCGTTGTTAAATTAAGAGTCAGTCCATTGCAGGTAATATTACTAACCCACGAGCGAGAAGCCAGCCGTCCTACCAATACGGGCAGCATTGCACTTAAACTGTTTCCAGAGTATTGCCAGCGGATAATGTGGTCACGGGTGACACCATCTGAGTTACTGCTCGCCAAGCTCGGTGAGAGCGACACTGCACTATTGTTCCCCAAAGAGCTTCCCAACGAGGAGGCTGTACAGAAAACTGAGTGCAGCACTGAATGTGGCAGTGACTATAATGGTGATTTAGCACAAGACTCGCTGCCTAAAACGTTAATTATTTTAGATGCGACTTGGCAAGAAGCGCGCAAGATGTTGCGTCAAAGCCCTTATCTAAAAACGGCTAAGACGTTCGCTTTAACAGATACTCCTGATTCACAGTTTACTCTTAGGCGTAATCAGGTTGAGGGTGGCTTGTGCACACTCGAGTGTATTATTGAGCTATTTAAACAAGCTGGAATGCATGCTGAGGCGCAGGTATTAACTAGCGAGTTTAATGATTTTTGCCACTAATACTCATTATATCGCCTCGTGGTTTATAGTTTTTAAAACAAAGAACCCAGCTTAGGCTGGGTTCTTTACTTATTAATCAGATTTTGGCTTAACTTAACGGCATTGACTCAGGGGTCTTTTATTTTAAATGACCGTTAGGTAGATACATAAGAAGTGAGACACTGCGCCGCCTAGCACGAATAGGTGCCAGATAGCGTGGTTAAAGGGAATACGTTTAGCCACGTAAAAAATAACACCAAGGCTGTAAAACAGGCCACCGATAAGTAATAGATTAAAGCCCAAATCAGACATATTGGCGATTAACTCTTGCATTACTGTCACACATAGCCAACCCATGACTAGATACAGAACTAAGCTGAATGCTTTAAAGCGCCCAATAAATAGCGTCTTAAATAAAATGCCACCGATAGCCAGTGACCAAATAGCGATTAACACCCAATTGGCATCGCTGCTATCTAGTGTGACCAGCATTAGCGGGGTATAAGTGCCGGCAATTAACAGGTAGATGGCGCAGTGATCGGCTATCTTAAGTCGGTGTTTTAGCAAGGGAGAGGTCGCGCTGTGGTAAAGCGTTGAGCAAAGAAACAGCAAAATAATACTGCAACAGTACACCACCACGCCTGTTAACTGAATCAAACTTAAGTGATCATAGCCTTTAAGCAGACATAAAATCAGTCCAACGATCCCGGCAAACACGCCAATACCGTGGCTAATGCTATTGGCTCGCTCTTCATTCGCGCAGTAGCTTGCAGACGTTATCTGCTTATTTGTTGGCTTAGAGCCTTGATTGTCTGAAGCTGTCGCTTGTTCTACTGGCATCATATAAAAGACTTTTGGTTTGACCACAATTAGCGTCAGTGTAACATTTTTGATTTGAAAAGCTATAAGTTAAGCGCACACGTGTACGCTTAACTTATTTCTTAGATTTAACTCTCAAGACTTAATGCTTAATGCTTAATGCTCCAGCTTCAATATCGGTCTTAGCCCTGAACCTGAGATAAACAAATACCTCAGCTGCATATATTTAATCAAGCAGACTTAATTGAAAAGGATTTACCTGTAAGTTAATAAATTAAAAGACTGAAGGATTAAATTACAACCATGAAATAGTGTTGAACCAATAAAATCTTTTTTGCTCTAAGCTGTTGTCACTATGGAAATAATGTTCAATCAAGCTAAACAGTTAGGATGAAGCAATTGAGATTAGTAGGAAAATCGATGGCGATGCTTGAGCAGAATGTCGAAGTGGACATAAGCTTTACGGCTGACAAAAAAGAGGGGCCGGATCTGAGCCTCACTTTTGCCTCACTCGATTGTCACTCAAAGCTTGAAGTAAATTTATTAAGCGAAAGTTGCTTATTAAGTGAAATGAGCCAAGTAGCTGACTATAATAATGGCCATAGACACAAGACTGGATTTAATACCTTACTTGTCATCACCAGCGTATTCTTGTTGCACCTTATCGCTATCATTGTGATTAATCATTTATGGACTCGCGCAATACCGATAGCTAAAAAGGTAGTGGCCCCTAAAATTCAATCCTATCTGTACCAAATACCTAAAAATGCCTCTGAGCAAGTAATGCAAGTTGGTGGTCATGTTGATAATCACGTTGATAGTCAAGCGAAAGTAGAGCAAACGGTAAATCAGCAAGAAAATAAAGAGACTGCGGCCATTGTGCAGCCAGAGACAAAATGGGTACCTGTAAACGCTAATCAGGCAAATGAGCAAGTTAAGTCGGCCGTAATGGCACCGCTAGTCTCCAGTCCAACTCAGAGCTTAAACCAAAGAATAGGTCAAAAAACAAGCAGGCCAAGTCAATTTACTCAGTCTTATTTAGCAAAACAAAGGGCCAATAAACTCGATGATCTCGTTATAGACAGCGCTAATCAATACACGAGAAAACGCTCCTTAAGTGAGATGGATGCAGACATGCAAGAGTTGGTTTTTCTAGAGGTCGATAAGTACAGCAAGGTGAGCATCACCGATCACAGATTAGATCCAAACCGCATCGTTAGGCTGGGGGATACTTGCTACCGTATTGTCAAAGTACCAACACAAATTAACCCCTACGCAGAAAACCTAGGTTACCCCTTTAATTGTGGTGGCGATAAGATTAAAAAAGCCATTAACGATGCAATATCCGCTCGACTAGAAAAGCGCATGGTGAGCAAAAACCGCTAATTTTTTAGTTGATAAAAATTCATCTGTTTTTATGTTTTAATATGGATTTTAATTTAAATCTAAATATTACATGTGTTTACGGAGCTAATTATTTGTTTGCTCATCCCAGACGAATATCTACTTTAGCACTTGTATCTAACAAGTGGATAAGACTATACTGCCAGCTCATCTTGTCGGAGTGCCATATGGCTGAGACCGTTAATTCGGGATCCGTTGAACCTGATCAGGCTAGAACCTGCGAAGGAAACAAGCGAAATAACTGCAGAAAGTGGTGTTTAATTACATGCTCAAACAGTGTTTCGAAGGTTACGTGTAACTAGCGTTTTATTTTTGGCTATACGTTCAACTTTTCACATTCTCATTTCTCCTGACAAGCAACTTCATTTCTTTCTAAAAGTGAGTTTGCTAATGTCAAATCGTCGCGAAACCCGAGCTCAAGCTCAACAGTTTATTGATAACTTAAAGCCACTGCAGCACCCCAATTCTGAGAAAATTTACCTACAAGGCAGTCGAGCCGATCTAAAAGTGGGTATGCGTCAAATACACCAAGCAGATACCTTGATTGGTGGCAATGAAACTAATCCTGTTTTTGAAGCGAATCCACCGCTAAAGGTTTATGACTGCGCCGGTGCTTATTCCGATCCCGATGCTAATATCGATGTGCGCAAAGGGCTTGAAAAATTCCGTGAACACTGGATAGAAGAGCGCGGCGATACCGAGCAACTTGCCGGTGTGAGCTCGGGCTTTACCCAACAGCGATTAGCCGATGATGGCCTAGATCATTTACGCTTCGAGTCTTTATTGCCGCCACGCCGCGCAAAAACGGCTAAACGCGTGACCCAGTTACACTACGCAAGGCAGGGTATTATCACTCCAGAGATGGAGTATATTGCCATTCGTGAAAACATGGCGCTGGCAGAAGTTAATGACCCCATTTTAACTCAAAAAGATAAAGGCGAAAGTTTTGGCGCAGTGATTGGCGAGCCGATAACGCCTGAATTTGTCAGGCAAGAAGTTGCCCGTGGCCGCGCCATTATCCCATTAAATATTAACCATCCTGAAGCTGAACCGATGATTATAGGGCGTAACTTTTTGGTTAAAGTGAATGCCAATATTGGTAATTCCGCCGTGACATCGTCAATCGAAGAGGAAGTCGAAAAGCTGGTATGGTCGACTCGTTGGGGCGCCGATACCGTAATGGATCTGTCTACCGGACGTTATATTCATGAAACCCGCGAGTGGATTATTCGTAACTCGCCAGTGCCAATCGGTACGGTGCCTATTTACCAAGCGCTTGAGAAAGTTAATGGCATTGCTGAAGATCTTAACTGGGAAACCTTTCGCGATACCTTGATAGAGCAAGCCGAGCAGGGCGTTGATTACTTCACCATTCATGCCGGTGTGCTACTACGTTATGTGCCAATGACGGCAAAACGCTTAACTGGCATCGTTTCTCGTGGCGGTTCAATCATGGCCAAATGGTGCTTGTCGCACCATAAAGAAAACTTCCTCTATGAACATTTTAGAGATATTTGCGAGATCTGCGCCGCATACGATGTTTCATTATCGCTGGGTGACGGCATGCGTCCTGGTTCAATTGCCGATGCGAACGACGAAGCGCAATTTTCGGAGTTAACCACCTTAGGCGAGCTGGTTAAAATCGCTTGGCAATATGATGTTCAGACCATTATCGAAGGTCCCGGTCATATTCCAATGAATCTCATCAAAGAGAATATGGATAAGCAGCTTGAGCTGTGTGATGAAGCGCCGTTTTACACCTTAGGCCCGCAAACGACCGATATTGCACCGGGTTACGATCATTTCACTTCAGGCATTGGCGCGGCAATGATCGCTTGGTATGGCTGCGCCATGCTGTGTTACGTCACGCCAAAAGAGCATCTTGGTCTGCCGAACAAAGAAGATGTAAAGCAAGGACTCATTACCTACAAGATTGCTGCTCATGCAGGTGATGTGGCGAAGGGCCATCCTAGCGCGCAAATCCGTGATAACGCACTGTCTAAGGCGCGTTTTGAGTTCCGTTGGGAAGATCAGTATAACTTGGGTTTAGACCCTGATACGGCGCGGGCCTATCATGATGAATCTTTACCTCAAGAGTCTGCCAAAGTGGCACATTTTTGCTCCATGTGTGGTCCTAAATTCTGTTCAATGAAGATCACCCAAGAGGTACGAGATTATGCCGCGGCGAAAGAGCGTGACGAGCTAGCAAACAACATCGATATCAAATCCGATGCCGAGTATCAATCATGCGCAGATAGCGAAACGACGTCAGAGCGAGAGCTGGGCATGGCGCAGATGTCAGCCGAGTTTAAGGCTAAGGGCGCAGAGCTCTATCATGAAGCCGCCGATAAACAGCGTGATGCGGTATTAGAGGACTAGTCATGACAAGTGCTCGTCAAGTTTTGCCTGCTGTTCGTCCGATTGTGTGGACGATTGCGGGCTCTGATAGCGGAGGCGGCGCGGGTATTCAAGCAGATCTGGCAACCATGTCAGATCTGGACACCCACGCGTGTAGCGTTATCAGCGCAGTGACCGCGCAAAGCTCGGTTACAGTGTCGTTAGTCGAGGCGGTATCGGCGCAAATGCTGAGCTCTCAGCTCAATACTTTGGTAACAGACCTACCGCCAGATGCGATTAAAATCGGTTTACTCGCTGATCAGAGGCAAATCGCTTTATTAGCATTATGGTTACGTGATCAACAAGATATTTGGCTTAAAGCTGGTGTTAAGGTGCCGGTGATCTTAGATCCCGTGATGGTTGCAACCTGTGGTGATGCTTTAGCAAATGGGGGAGCGTTAGATTTTACCCCTTTCAAAGGGTTGCTGACTCTTATCACACCCAATGTTAGTGAGCTTGAAGTGCTTGCGGGCCATTGCTTAGACGATGTCGGCGCTTGTATTACCGCTGCCAAAAAACTCGCCGATGTTCTTGCAACGTCAGTACTGGCAAAAGGCGGCGATCGGGGCCCAAGTTGGTGCCAGCATCAGGCCAATGATTTACTGGTTTGTCGCGATGTGAATGGTATATCGGCTAAGCATCAGTGGCAAAGTTTTTGGCTATCGAGCATAAGAGAAGCCAGTGGTAATAATCATGGCACTGGCTGCACATTATCATCGGCCATTGCGGCTGTGATGGCTCATGGCTTTGTGCTTAATGATGCCGTCGTTGTGGCTAAAGCCTATGTGAGTGCGGGTCTTCGCGGGAGTTATCAACCAGGGAAAGGAGCGGGCTGCCTAGCAAGAACGGCGTGGCCAAGGGAGTTAAGCTTATTTCCTTATATCAAACAAGTCACACAGCAAGACCCATTACCGGCTGCATTGATTAACAATGCGCTATCGAGGACGGGCAAACTCAAAGGCTTTAAAAAGATTGATGAAGCCTTGGGGCTGTATCCAGTTGTCGCAGATGTTGCTTTGCTCGAAATGCTATTAAAAGCGGGGGCTAAGACACTACAGCTGCGAATAAAAGATACCAAGGAGCAGGCTCTTAAGGAGCAATCACTTGAGCAGCAGATCATTCAAGCAATAGCCCTTGGCCGTGATTATCAGGCGCGAGTGTTTATCAATGATCATTGGCAGTTAGCGATAAAGCATCAGGCTTACGGAGTACATTTGGGTCAGGAAGACTTGATTGAGAGTAATCTTAAGCAACTTGATGACGCGGATATTGCTCTTGGACTGTCGAGTCATAGTTATTTTGAGATCTTGCTCGCCAAGCAGCACAACCCATCTTATATCGCATTTGGTCATATATTTCCGACAACGACCAAGGTGATGCCCTCTAAACCGCAGGGACTCGCAAAACTGGCAAGGTATGTGTCTTTGATGAAGGGCGAGCTTCCTATCGTCGCTATTGGTGGTATCGATGCATCGAGGCTTGCAAGTGTGAAAGCAACAGGTGTGGATGATATTGCCGTGGTGCGGGCGGTGACAGAGTCAGACGACCCTGCTGCTGCATTTAAAGCGTTAGCGCAAGCATGGCTTGAGGAGTCATGATTATGTTTAAAGGTGCAATAAATAGGTCATCAGACGAGATAAGCCTATCTCTTAGTGATAGCGATTTTTTACATTATTCACGACAGGTATTGCTACCAGAAGTCGGTGAGGCAGGGCAGATCTTACTGGCTAATGCCCATGTCGCGGTAATAGGCATTGGCGGTTTGGGCAATGTAGCGGCCCAGTATCTGGCTGCTGCAGGAGTTGGTCACATAACGCTGGTGGATGGTGATGATGTGGAGGTATCAAACCTTCCTCGGCAACTGTTGTTTACCGTTAGCGATATTGGCGGCAATAAAGCGCAGGTAGCACAGAAAAAACTTAGCCATGCCTACACTCAAGTTAAGTTAGCAGCCGTTACTGATTACTTAACGAAAGACAATATCCAGCAAGCTTTAAGCATACAAGCTCTTGGCATACAAGAAATGGGCATAGAGGCTGGCCAATATGATCTGCTGCTAGATTGCAGTGACAACTTTGAAACCCGGCAATTGGTTAATAGGTTTGCCATTAGCAATCAGCTGCCATTAGTGTCGGCGTCAGCGGCGCATTTTCAAGGACAACTGCTCAATATCGATCAACGACACAGCCCCCAATCTGGCTGTTATCACTGTTTATTTCCTGCCGATATGCAAGTCGGTCAAAGCTGTCAAACCGTGGGCGTGCTGGGGCCAATGGTTGGCACACTTGCATCGATGCAAGCCTTAATGGCGTTGCAACAGCTATTAGGCCATCGGGACACCGTCGGTAAATTATTTCGCTTTGACGGTAAGCAATTTAGCTGGCGAGAAGCAAGACTTCCACGTAGCAAAGACTGCCTTGTATGCCGCGCTGACAGTAATAATAACAATGGCAATGGCAATGACTGTGAACCTGAATATCGAAGTTAAATTAGCATGGTACGGATGTAAACCTGTAGAGGTAGATTATGCAGCAAGAAAACAATAATGAAGCGGGATCAGTAGTGAAGGTGGAAGCCCAAAGTGGCATTTCAATCAGTATCAATGACGAAGTTAAACAGGTCGCTGCCAGCACAACGTTACAAGCTGTGATCCAAGCTTATGGCGTAGCAAGAGGCGTAGAAGTAAAGGCGATAGCCGCTGCACTTAACGCTGAGGTCGTGCCTCGTCAAAGCTGGCCGATTATCCATTGCCAAGCAGGCGATAAACTTGAACTCTTTTCTGTCGTGGCCGGAGGCTAAAATGTTAACTATTGCACAGCACCAATTTGAATCACGATTATTTACCGGAACGGGCAAATTTGCCGCGTCGGAGATCATGCTCACTGCCATTCAAGCATCGCAATCTCAACTTGTGACACTGGCGATTAAAAGGCTCGATCTTAAAACTGGTAGCGACAATATTCTCAAACCTTTGTTAGACAGAGGTGTAAAGCTTCTGCCTAACACTGCTGGGGCTCGCAACGTCAAAGAAGCCATTTTTGCCGCCCATCTTTCACGAGAGATGTTAGGCACCAATTGGATTAAGCTCGAGATCCACCCGGATCCTAAGTACTTAATGCCAGATCCTATCGAAACCTTAGAGGCGGCGCGGATTTTATGTGAGCAAGGTTATGTGGTCTTGCCCTATGTCCATGCCGACCCTGTGCTGTGCCGCAGACTCGAAGAGGTGGGCTGCGCCGCAGTGATGCCACTTGGCAGCCCGATTGGCTCCAATCAAGGCTTAGCCACAGAAACCTTTTTAAAGATTATTATTGAGCAAGCCAATGTACCTGTGATTGTCGATGCCGGGATAGGCGCACCATCTCAGGCTACCCACGCCATGGAGCTGGGCGCTGACGCGGTGTTGGTTAATACCGCGATTGCCAGCAGTTCAGATCCCGTGGCTATGGGCCGCTGCTTTGCCCAAGCGGTCAACACGGGGCGGCAGGCATATGTGGCAGGGCTTGGTGCTGTTAGCCATCAAGCGCACAATACCAGTCCGCTTACGGGGTTCTTAAATGATGAGTAATTTTTCAGCCTCGAAGGAGGGGTTATGAGCTTTGTCGAAGTATTTAAAAAGCTATCACGCTCTGAGCTTAAGTTAAGGCTGTATTCCTGCACGGCAGCCGATGTGGAGCAGGCATTACAGGGGGCATCGGGTAATTTAGATAGTTTACTTGCGCTCCTGTCTCCAGCTGCTCAGCCCTATCTTGAGCAGATGGCGCAGCAGGCTGTTACGTTAACGCGTCAGCGCTTTGGTGCCAGTATCGGCATGTATATTCCGTTATACCTATCGAATCTATGCGCCAATGAATGCGATTACTGTGGCTTTACCATGAGCAATAAAATTAAGCGTAAGACCTTGTCCAATGATGAGGTGTTGGATGAGATGCGCTTAATTAAAACTATGGGTTACGACTCTATTTTACTGGTATCAGGTGAGCACGAAACTAAGGTGGGTATAGATTACTTTAAACAAGTCTTGCCCTTGGTTCGAGAGCAATTTAGCCATGTGGCCATGGAAGTACAGCCTCTTGGAGAGCAAGATTATCGAGAGTTAGTGGCCAGTGGGCTCGATGCGGTCATGTTGTATCAAGAAACCTATAACCCCGAGACTTATAGCAAACACCATACGCGAGGCAAAAAGAAAGATTTTATCTTTCGGCTCGAGTCCCCCGACAGAGTCGCGAGAGCCGGTGTCGATAAGATTGGCTTGGGCGTATTGTTAGGTTTGGATGACTGGCGACTAGACGCGCTGTTAATGGGTCATCATATTGATTATTTAGAAAAAACTTACTGGCGTAGTCGCTATAGTATTTCTCTGCCAAGACTTAGGCCCTGTACGGGCGGGATATCGCCAAAAGTGGAGCTAACCGATAAAGGCCTAGTGCAGATGATCTGCGCCTTTAGGTTGTTTAATCAACAGTTAGAGATTAGTCTATCGACACGAGAAACCCCGAAACTTCGAGATAATTTGTTTGCCCTAGGAGTAACCAATGTTAGCGCTGGCAGTTCAACTCAGCCAGGCGGTTATGTCGAGCCCAATACCGAACTGGATCAATTTGAGATCAGTGACGGGCGAACGCCGCAAGTGGTCGCCAAAGCGATGCTTGAGCGAGGGTTAAATCCGGTTTGGAAAGACTGGGAAACTGGGTGGTAGCTCTGGTATTTAGGTTAATAGTGTGAGTTTCGCTAAAGTAAAATCAATCGAATGGATGCATTGATAATATGTTTAAACAGGGAAAAGCTATGGATGTGAATGGTAGTCGAGTTAAATTTGATTACCATGGCTTGTCGGGTACCTTGATGGTGACCTGCGAAGGCAGTATCGTGTTTAAAAAGTTCTTATGGCTACCTTATAAACGCTACTCTGTGACTATTGCTAAGCAAACGTATCAGATTAAGGCACTACTATTTCCTTTTAATAATATCGGTTTATATCAAGGAAAACAGGTTATCTGTAAGTCGCTTTTTCCGCGATTAAAATATACAGGTATTGTGACCTTTAGTTTGAGTTGTATTAAGCGCTTAGGGCTATTTTTAGCACTGATGATGGGATAGTTATTAAATTACAGGTAGGAGGCTAGGATGCCATCACTGCAGAAGAAAATGGAACAACACCTTTTTTTGTCAATGTAAGCATTGTCAGAGTAAGCTGGTTTATGTGAGTTATAGATTTGTGCCTAATATTCTGAGCTACCCTCTTGGCTTAGGTTTATTGCCCCTAATTGGCGTGCAACCATTACCAATAAAGCTGCGCTGCAGAGAGTGTAAACGGGCATTTTTCGCCAGCGGTATCCATCACTAATGTTTTGCAATTAGCAATAGTTAGCAATAAATGGTTTTTATTGATTAGCACTTCAGCTTCATTAGAGATACTTCTTAAGTACAGCAAACACACTCGATGGCACAATAGGTTTTGTTATGTAGCCGTCTGCACCGATCCGCAGTGCAAGGTTTTCATCAGACTGTTCTGAAAGGGCGCTGACGATAATGACCGGCAGTTTAGATGTTTGTGGGTCTTGTTTCAGATCTTTAAGGACTTGGTAACCATTTTTGCCGGGCATCATGATATCTAAGAAGATAACGTCCGGACGCTGAATATTTGCAATATCCGCAACATCACAACCTGTGTTTACGGTTGTGACCTGATAGTCATCGCCTAATATAGACAATAATAGGCTTGAACAGACTGGATCATCATCTACGACCAGTATTCTCGCTTTTTTCATTTAGATTATCCTCTTAAGCTCAAGCTGGAATCGAGTTACAACGTTTATCTAACAACTCTATCATTTTACAGGAATATTGGCTATTTTTAACACAGTTATTATCACTGAATGAACAGAGACTTAATGCAATGGGGAGCATACATCACTGGCGTTTTAGCATTATTGCTGCAGACTTTATAAACGAGTTTGTCACTGTACTTTATTCAAATTTTAGATAATAATTGAGCAAATAAGTTCCTATTTATAAGGGCGATGTTATGCAGATCCCACCGAGTATTATCTCTGGGCAGAATGGTTTTCAGTCTGCGCAGTCAGACTTAACTCAAGCAACGGTTGATGTTGCTGGTGCAAGTCAATCAGCTGCAGGCACGACGACTGTTGATAGTAGCAGTACTAATGCTAGTGCTAGTGCATCCGAAGCATTAGTCGATGCGACTCAAGCGGTTATTCATGCTCAGGCGTCGGCAGAGGTGATACAAACCTCATCAGATATGATAGGCAACATAATCAATATTAAGGTGTAGGTCATTTTAACTACATCTAACCCTTCAAACTGAACTCGTAAAAAGTATTCGTCACTCGTTAAAAGTACATTTTATAGACTAATATCCCTTATCTTTTTGATTCATTTAACAAGTTATTTATTGGTGCTAACTGTTTATATGGCCTATTGTTTATGGGCTGGTGCAACAGGAGGTCGCATGCTTAAACAGGGAAGTTGGTCTATAAAGAGTTTTTTGCTAGCAGGAAGCGTAGCAATTGTTTTATTGCTTATTATTAATGTATCGATAACCCAGTATGTGTCGAATACTAAATTGGCATTATCACAGCTTGAAAATGAGGTTGTTGTCTCTGCCAACACATTATTGATGATACGGCGCAACGAGAAGGACTTTATTAGTCGAATAGAACCAAAATATACTTTTCAAGTACTGGACTTTAAGGCAAAGCTGGTACAGCAATTAACTCAGATTGATAGGTTACTGACTCAAAGTAATTTAGATATAAACTATGACAATCAACGGGTTTTGGAACAGCTTGATGATTATATTGATACTTTTTCCCTTCTAATTAATGAAATATACAGTATCAATGGCACCCGTGCTGAACAAGGACTACTTGCACGATTTGAACGTAACTCGAATGAACTCCAATTACTCACGAATCAGTTGAAAGATACAGAATTATTGGAGCTTATAATCGCCAATCAGTTAACGGTATTTGATTTTTTTAAAAGTTTCGACTCCGCTTTACTCACTAGAGTTACTCATCAGTTTAAAATAATAGAACAGCATATTAAAGATAAGCCTCAATCTACATTACCGTTGCAGCAAGCTTTTTTGGCATTTGAACATGCTTTTTTTCAGTTGCAGGCATCTATGAAAAGGAGAGGTTACTCGGAGTCGTTAGGCTATCATGGAACACTTAGACAAAATGTTCACAGTGTGGAACGCAGTCTGGAAACTCTGTTTAATACGATCCCACTTAAAGTTGATAAAAGTGTTTCAGGGTTAGTCATCACCCAATCTATTGTTGAGATCTTATTAGTGCTCTTAATTGTTGGAATACTATATTATATTTTTTATTCCATCACTAGGATGGAGCAAGGGCTTATTTTCGCAAGAGAAAAAGAGGAACAAGCGAACAGTGCTAAAAGCTCATTTTTGGCTAATATGTCTCATGAAATCAGGACGCCACTTAATGGCATCATAGGTATGACAGAGATTTTAACTGACTCAAAACTGACCGCGATACAGAAAGATTACCTTGCAACAATTAACTCCTCTTCTCAAACCTTATTAATGTTAATAAATGATATCTTAGATTTATCAAAAATAGAGTCTGGCCATCTTGAGATCTGTCCACATACTTGCAATATAAAAGAGGTTATATATGACACCGTAGCTTTAATCGCTCCTAAAGCCCAACAAAGAAGCATAGAGATGAGAATAACCATTGACCAAAATATTCCATGCTATGTTAGGGCTGACGAACAAAAACTGCGACAGGTTTTAATGAATCTAGCGTCAAATGCGGTTAAGTTTACCCATTCAGGTTCCGTTTCGTTCAAGTTACAGCTAGAAGTTGAGACGACTGATACCATATGCATACTGTTTTCTGTCAAAGATACTGGCATCGGGATCGATGAAAATAAACATATGCAAGTATTTGAAGAGTTTCAACAAGAGGAAAGAAATACTTCGGTCGAGTATGGTGGAACAGGACTTGGTTTATCTATTTCAACCAAGTTGGTAAGGATGATGGGGGGCGAAATAGCGATAAATTCTTCAAAGGGACTAGGCAGTGAATTCTATTTTTATTTAACCTTTGATAGGCAGGAGCATATTGCAAAACTATCTAGTTCTCAGCACTTAATCTATTGCGCTAAATTGCAGAATCCATTTTTAGTTCAAAATATTAAAAGTTTGCATCACCAACTTGATGATACGGATAGTGTGGATGAAATTATCCCAATGCTGAGGCAATCAAGTATCATAATTTTTAATGCTGAAGACATTAAAGATAAACAGATGTTAGCAGGTATAGCATTAAAACTTTCTACCCCCCCCATTCTCATTGCAAGCCAAATTGACTCGGTTAAAGAAGATTATGGTGATTTGGTTGCGGGATATATCACACTACCATTGTTAGGTAAGCGCTTAGAGACTTTAATTAACTCAGTGTCTAACCGCTACGAGCAAAAAGAGAGTTTTGTACCAGTAGAGCTTGAGCTAAACAAGAATAAAAAAATAGTGCTGGTGGTTGAAGACAATAAGGTTAATCAGCAGGTAGTTTCAATTAATTTAAATAAGCTAAACCTTCCATATCTTATTGCCAATGACGGAAGAGAAGCATTAGAACATTATAAGCGTCATATCGGTAACTTCTCTGTGATTTTAATGGATTGCATGATGCCCGTAATGGATGGATTTGAAGCGACAAGAGCAATACGCGAATTTGAAAAAGAGGAAGATGCTAAGCGTGTTCAAATTATAGCGTTAACGGCGTCAATTCTTGATGATGATATACAAAAGTGTTTTGACTCAGGTATGGATGACTATTTACCGAAGCCCTTCAAGCGTGAAGTGTTAGTCGATAAACTCGCTAAGTTGCATTAAGACACCGTGCTATTGAGATTAGCCTAGCATTTCAATGTGTCTTTATGTGGCTTGTGTAAACGATTACGCTGTATGCGCCACTGCTCCAATGTCGATTTTACTCTAACCATGCTGACTTGCAATTGCTGATAATGGAGATATTGTCTTTTTAAAACGAACCATTACATATTAAGAGGCCCGGTGCTTGAGCCTCTTAATCGTGGTTTTTAGCTTACTTTTTCAGTGGGGTTACTTGTTTAGGCAAATATTTCTTAGTCGCCTTAAGCTCTGATAGGTAAGGGCCTTTATGTAATGTTTCAGGCCAATCGAGTAACATCATTGCCAGTACATTTCGATGTTCACCAATAACAAGATCTGGGTTTCCTCGTGGAGACGGAATGATCTGCTCCTTGGTATCGAAGGCATTAATCATATGCTGCTGAGTCTTTTCAACGACAGGGTGATTAGGCATCCCGGCGAGTAAAAAGCTAATGCCTACTTCGGCGATAATATCATCGGTGGCATCTTTCAAAATACGGTCAATGTTGTTTTCAAAATGGTCTAAAATCCAAGCAAATTCTTTTGCGTCAACATTGTGTTGATAATACTCACTGGCGGCAAAAATAAAGTGGGTCATGCCGTAGAGCTTATTGCGGTACTGCTTTTTATTGAGTTTTGCGTCTTTACTGTCTGGGTAGACCTCAATAAAAGCTTTTTTATAATCCGCTAAATAGTCTCCGACACCGATCTGTTTTGCCCAATACACATAGTTTACGAGCTGAGCAGCCCAGGTTTCAATCATGGCTTTATCGGTCAGGCCGGTTTTTAAGTCAGCCTTTTTCAAAGCTGCAATTAACTTATCGTGACACGGCCCATTAAAGCCAAACTCATTGATCCTGCTTGAGTAACGAAGTAGCACGTCAGTATAGAAGATAAACTCAGGAAAGGGCTGTAGCGCTTTTTTACGGGCCTTAGCGCGCGGGCCTTTACCCAAAACAGATATGGCTTGCTCGGCTTGATCTTCAATGAAGTCTGGCTTATCTAAATTACAGGCATAAAAGGCTTGAGCTTCGGTGACGACAAACAGATCAACCAGTGCTGCATTGGCATATTTTGAATCACCCGTCATACGGTACTGGCGAATACCGTAATGACCTTGCACACGAGGTGGTAATTCAAATAGGTGTTCTTCGAGATTGTTTTTGATCCCTTGATACACTTGGGCCTTAGTTGACTCTGTGACAGCAAGCTCTGCAGCGTAACTATTGACGCAAAATAGTGCAGCGGCGAGGGTGCTGATCTTGAGGATTGAAGCCATGTTGAGTCCTTTTGATGAGTGAGTCATTAGTTACTGGCTCACCTAATAACTGCTGCAAAATGCTAGCAATGTCGTTAGCTGGTTCATTAACTACTAAATAATCGAAAACAAGTTTTTGATTCTGACAGTCTTTTGTCGATTGGTAAATATAGTTTGCGAGGGCTTTTTGCCAGCTCTTTTGATAATAAAGAGGCCCTTCAAATACAATGGCACTAAAAGTATAAGCCGCGTCTTCGATCTGATCCCACTGGGCCCCAAAGGCTTGTGTAAATGCTTGATTAAGATCGAATCGAATAGGGCTGTTGTCTGCTAAATAGCTGTTGAGGGCGACTTTGGCTCTAAATACCTGAAGCTGCTTGGCATATTGCTGCAATATTGCTTCTCGGTTGTCTTGTTTTAATGCCGGCATAAGCTGGTCTTTAAGGTATAGTTGTAACCAAAATGTATCGATTTTGGCGGTATCTTTGGTTTCGCCTATGGTGTTAGGTAAATAAAATTTTTGCCCACTAGCAAGTTGGACGATGATACTTGCCACAGCATCAATCAGTGCACTTTGCTGCTGATAACGGTTAAGTTCAGGCTTTAACATCAACTCGAATTGACCAAATTGCTGCCCTACAACCAGCTGACGTATTGGTTTTATTTGGATTTTTTTACCTTCAGTCAGATAGATATCACCGAGTAGACGTCCGCCTAACCAGACCCGATAAACGTTGTCGTTAACAGGGCTAATAGCGATAGCAAAAGTTTCCAGTTCAGTGGCTATCTTTTGGAGCCAGAGCTTAGATGAAATACTTTTGACCTTAGCTGGTTGGGCCTGAGATAAGGCTATACCTAGGTTCCAAGGTGCAATATTAATCGCTTGGGTTTGGGCATTAAGAAATTGCGCTACGAGTTCAGGCGTTGATAGCCATTGCTCATGGAGTTGTTGATGACTGTAGTCGAGAAAACCTGCTTGTCTTGCCCGTTGCTGACGTAAATCGACAATCCTTGCTAACGGGGCCTTATTGTGACTCGAAGCTCTGGTTTGGTATGCCTGCCATACCAGTTGGCGGCATGACTGACTCGGCTGCTTTATTAAATAACTCGCGAGTGATCCATTGAAGTCGACTGTCGACTCTTCGTTATTGTCGTTAAGCTGACACTGGTCATTTAGAAAGTTGAGGCTTAGAGATTGACTGCTTACCCCCTGCTTGAATGCCGCTTGCGCCGTGTGTAACTGTGCCTTGTACTTGGGGGCGTTAGTATTTTTAGCAAGGCGACTAAGGCGCAGTGCTAAGGCTTTGATTCGTGGATCATCACTGTCTGCTAAGCCAAACTGAATAGATTGGAACTTAGCCGAGTTAAAAAACAGCGCTAATCCATCGGCCAAGTAAAGCTGGCACTGCAGGAGCAGTTCTCGGTCTGCATAACTGAGCGGAAATTGACGATAGTACTTGATCCTATCATTGAGGTTAAAAAAACCAATTAGATTGCGCTCAAGTATAACGGCTTGGGTGTCACTTTCAGTCGAATTATCGAATGGCTTTGTGGGGAAGCTATAGCTTAGACACTGTTCTACTAAGAGTGGGATAGGTGACACGGCAGCATGAGCTGCCGTGTTAAACCAACTGATAACAATGAAAAACGAACTTAAAAACCATTTAGCTTGTTTAGCTGTTAGCACTGAAATGTATTTTTGCATACGCGACGCGCTCTTCCACAGTCATGTTGTGGTTACCCATATTCTCAACATGACGTAGGTTTGGCAAAATGCCACGACCGTTTGCTATTTGAATGGCAAGACCTGGACGGGCATTAAGCTCAAGCAAAAGTGGGCCCTTGTTTTTATCCAAAACCATATCGGTTCCGAGATAACCCAGCTCTGACATTTCATAGGCCATAGATGCGGTATGTAGCAGGGTGTCCCACTGCGGGACTGCAATAGAGATCAGCTTCTTCTGAGTGTCGGGGTGATAATCAACGGGCTGATCGAACTGCACTGCATGTAAGCCTTTACCCGTCGCGATATCGATACCCACCCCGACAGCCCCTTGATGTAGGTTGGCCTTACCATCAGATGCTGCTGTTGATAGGCGTAACATTCCCATGATGGGGAAGCCTTTAAAGATGATCAGACGAATATCCGGTACACCTTCATAGGAGTATCCATCGAACACGGGATCAAATTGAATCAAGCCTTCAACAATGGCCACATCAGGTTTTCCGCCAAGAGAAAACAGTCCGCTGAGCACGTTTGATACATGACGATAGACCTCAGATGGCGTGACTTCTTGGCCATTTGGCTTGTAGTAACGACCATGTTCAACCTTAGTGACAACTAAAATTCCTTTACCGCCAGATCCCTTAGACGGTTTAATCACAAAACCGTCGGTGTCGTTAACCATTGCAGGAATATCGGCAATACCGTGCTGCTCTGACACTGTACCAATTAGATCGGGCACGGCGATATTGTTTGCTAATGCCAATTGCTTAGTGGTTAACTTGTCATCCACTCGTTTGTAGTACTTGCGCGGGTTATATCGACCGATATAGTCGATATTACGCTTGTTCATACCAAGCACACCGTTGCGCTTTAAGACTGAAGGGCTCGCTAGAAACATTACTTTTCTCCAGCTAGAGGTCTGAAGCGTTTAAGCTCAAGCAAGCGGTATCCAGTGTATTGACCCATTAGTAACACTAGCGCCAAAATCACTAAGTGAATGCCTAAGAAGTTAAATACCCAGTGTTGTACCCAAGTCGCGCTCATCGCAAGGTAGGCTAAGGTTGCAACAAACAGGCTACCACCGCCTTGAACTACGACTTCTTTAGGGCCTTCCTCTTCCCACAGGATAGACATTCTCTCAATCGTCCATGCCAAGATAATCATTGGGAAGAAGGTAATCGTTAGGCCTTCACTGAGGCCAAACTTATACGACAATAGGGTGAATAGGCCAATGATGCCTATCACCACAATAATCACCGCGGAGATCCTCGATATGAGCAAGAGATTAAGCTCCGACAGATACGAGCGGATCATTAAGCCAAATGACACGATTAACAAAAATCCAACTAACCCTGTAATCAATGTCGTTTGGATAAAGGCGAGCGCGATCAACACTGGCATAAAGGTGCCGGAGGTTTTAATACCGATGAGTACGCGCAGAAACACAACCATTAATACGCCAATCGGAATTAACAAAATCCCTTTAAATAGGCTCTGCTCTTCCAATGGTAGCTGATAAAGAGAAAAATCTAAGGCGTTGTCATTTTTCATGACATCAATCGCAGTGGCTAATGCTGAACGAGTATCTTGTAGCATAGAGAAGTTAACTTGTGAGTTAACACCACCGATAACATCAAGTACCGATGTACCAGAGCGATCCCATAGCAGTAAATTATCAGGGCGGCCCTGGCTGCCATCTTCCGCATTAAATAGATGCCATTGACCATCGTTGTACACTTCAACAAAGTTAGATAATTGCTGTCTACGACGTTGATCTTCTAGATAAAGACCACTGACTTCTTTAGCCGGGATCCCTTTACTATGCAGCATTCTGATAAAGAGTTTATTTGGCGAATTACTTGTTAGCAGTAGCTCGATGTTCTGGCTACGCTCATTAGCATTTAAATCTTTATTTAACTGTTGTGCAAAAGAAAGGTTAGTGGCGCTTTTTGACCAGACTTCTTCGATAGCTTGTTCTGCTGCTGCTTGTTCAGTTGCTGGCCACTTATAGACTGCTGGCGTATCGGGAGTTTTATCGGCTATAAGCTTATCTTGACCCGTTGGAATTAAGGTCACTTTATAATAAAGATCTTGGATACCAACAGCTCGACGAATAGACCAGATGGCGCGGCGATCAATTGCATTGTCGGTAATGGTTAAGCCGTAACCTGGTGAAGTCGCGTTTTCAACCAAAATTTCATAGGCCGGATCTTCTGGCAATGAGAAAGAAACTTCTGCTGGCTCACCGGTTCCTTGAAAGCTAACTTTGGCATCAACAGCCCAGCTTTGTACTTGTTTACCCGGTAGAAAAGGTACACTGTGCTCTATTCCACGATAGACACTGGCGGCAATACCGCTAATAAACAGTAACGCCACTAAAATGTAAAAGGGTTTCTTAGAATGCATTTGCATTTATCCTATTTTTTCGTCTTAGACGGCTGAGCGTCTTGTTTTTTTCCATGGATATAGGTTTGGCCAACATCGACAACGGCGATGTCTTGCATAAACTTACGGCCAAGCAGCAATGGGTATTCTAGATGGCTACGATCGCTTAAGTTAAGGTCGGTTTCCGCTTTATATTGACCAATTTCAAGGTGCGCGTGAATGACAGGACGACGATCGTTTTTCTCGCCAGCCTCTTGTTTAATCCGCACAAAGCGTTCCACTTTTGATTCAAAGGTTTTTGCAGGTTGTTTATCCCCTTGGGTAAAGACGTCAAATCGGACCCACTGGCTGCCATCTCTTTCAAATAAAATGATATTGCGTGCATCGAGTGACGATGACTCTGCACCTGTATCGATACGGGTATTAAAGCTGGCCTTAACTTCATCGACATACACATTTTCTAACGCGCCTAGCATAAATTTGTCGCCAATAGGTGAGGGCGGACACTGTACAGGCGTGACCACTGGCACGATAGCCGTCTCTTTTTTCACCTCAAGCTGAGCAATTTTGGCATCGAGCAGATCAATTTGTGTTGTTAGCGAGGCAAGTCCTGCTGCCTGAGCTTGATTACAGGTATCGATTGCACCAAGTATGTTGCTTTCTTGCTTTGTTAAACTGGCTTCTAGCACCGCAGCGTCTACTGGGATCGGTGCGTTGGTTTCTTTGGTCGTTGCACAACCTGAAATGGCGGCCGCGATTGCGGCAATACAAATTATCTGCTTGAACATAGTGCTTCCCATTTACTATTTGCTAGATTAAATCTTTATTTGGCTGATTCTTGGTGGCGATAATCGTGGCTCGTTTTGGCGCAGGATAGCCCTCAACCGTTAGGCTAACATCATTAGGATCCAAATAATCTACTAATGATTCATTTGGCATCCATGGCGTACTTCTTTGCTCTGCAAGTGAAGTAACATCAACATCGACACAACGTATGTCTGTGAAATCACACTTCTTTAACCAAAGCATAAGCATTTCAACTGAAGGCAAGAACCACACATTATTCATCTTGCCATATCTATCTGTTGGCATGAGTACGGTATTTTCATCGCCATCGATAACTAAGGTTTCAAGTACCAACTCACCACCAACACGTAGCTGGTCTCGTAATTGAAATATATGATCAATCGGTGAGCGGCGATGATATAGAACGCCCATAGAGAATACGGTATCAAATGCATCTAATGCTGGTAACTCTTCAATACCCAGTGGTAAGAAGTGAATAGGTTGCTCATTGCCAGCAAGTCGCTTTACTGCTTCAAATTGGCACATAAATAGTGGAGATGGGTCGATACCGACAACGTGTTTAGCCCCTTCGCCTAGCATGCGCCACATATGGTAACCACTGCCGCAACCGACATCTAATACGGTTCGATTTTCAAGTGGAGAGATATGCGGGACGACACGTTCCCATTTCCAATCTGAGCGCCACTCGGTATCGATTTCGATACCATGCAGAGAATAAGGCCCCTTGCGCCAAGGCTTGAAAATAGCTAATAGATTTTCAAGCTTCTGCCTTTCTCCGTCGCTGAGCTGATCACCAGAGCCAATTTTTACGCTGGTTTTAAAGTCGATGATGTCTGCTTCTGGGTAATGCAGTTTATTGAGTACTTTTTCCCACTTAGGCAGTGAGCCGTGCTTATGCTCTCTCTGCCATTGGCCGAGAATTGACGGAAGGGTCTCAAGCCAATGTTGAAGGCTTGAGTCTGAAATTTGTTTATAGAAAGAGCTAAAACTAATCACTTAATTGCCACCATAGATGCAAAATTAAAACATTGGAACCAAACGCTGAACTGGCTAAAACCCAGTGATCTAATCCGATTTTCATGTTCGGCTAGTGTATCAGGTTTCATCACGTTTTCTAATGAACTGCGTTTTTGACTGATCTCTAACTCACTGTAACCATTTGCTCTTTTAAAATCGAGGTGCAAATCATCCAAAGTGGATTGGATTTTATCTTCTTTAAAGTAAAGTTTTTCAGACAATATGAGCAAACCACCAGGAATAAGGCCCTGGTAAATATTTTCAAGTAAGTTTTCACGATCATCTGGAGAAAGAAATTGCATGGTAAAATTCAATACCACTAAGGATGCATTTTCGATCTTAATATCTCGAATATCCCCGCAAATTAGCTCTACAGGTGTTTCACTAACATAAGCCGATAGGTTTTCGTTGCAGCGTTCAATCATAGACTCGCTATTATCTATCGCGACGATTTGGCAATTACGACCTTCTACTCGTCGGCGAATGCTTAAGGTGGCTGCACCTAAAGAGCAACCTAAATCGTAAATTTTAGTATTGGTCGCTGCATATTTTTGGGCGAGATCACCAATAGTATTGATGATTTGGCCATAACCTGGAACCGAACGTCTGATCATGTCATTAAAGACACCAGCGACTTTGTCGTCGAATTGAAAATCGCTGACTTGTTCATAAGGCTTGGCAAAGAGATTATCGGTAGAAGAGTTCATGTGATCAAATAGTGAGAGTTCAACACTTCATTCTAGCTAATCATGTCTGTAACCAGCAAGACTAGTACTAGAATTTACTCATAAAATTTTGTCTAATAGCATTAATGGAACAAAATGCACTCATAATTTTAACCTTTACGGGAAATGTAATTGAAAACTATCACTTGTTTGTTGCTCATAATGGGGACAATGTTTGTCGCATTTCCAGCTCATTCAGACGCGGTTGTTGAGAAGTCACCTCTCATCATCGCGATGAGTAATGACAGTTATCCGTTTCAATTTATCGATGAAAACAATCAACCGAGTGGGCTTTTGGTCGATATTTGGACTCAATGGTCAAAACAAACCAATACTAGAGTGATTTTTAAGGCTTCTAATTGGGTCTATTCCGTCGATAGCGTCAAGCAGGCGACTGCAGATGTGCATATAGGCATGGCCAAAACGAGTACTAGAGAAACGATATTTACTTTTGCACCCGAGATTGCCAGTGTAAATAGCTTCCTTTATATCAATTATCAACTGCCTAAACCTGAAACATTAGCCCGTCTGCGTCCTTACAAAATTGGAGTGGTGAAAGGGGCTGCGCAAATAGAGATCTTAAAACAGCAAGAATCTAAGTTAACTTTTAGTTATTTCGACAGTCGTACCGAGTTACTTAAGGCGGTTGTAAACGAAGAGATCCTCGTGTTTGTGGGCTTAGAAGGTTTTTTACGAGAGAGTCAAATTAACAATGCGATATCGATAAAATTTCCGATAGAAAATCGCAAGCCTATCTCGGAGCTGTCTTTTTATCCTGCATTTAATAAAGCTAATCAGGCCTTGGCGGAAAAAGTGGCACAGGGGTTTGCCTCGATAAAACCTGAAATTCTCGAACAGTATACTCATCAATGGTTAGGTGAACAGCGTTATCAGAATGATATTGTTATCGCTATGCAAACCGGCGTCGGACCCTTTGCCGATATTGGGACTGATGGCTTGCCCCATGGGTTGTTGGTGGATATCTGGAAGTTATGGTCTGAGAAAACGGGGTTACCGATTCGATTTGTACCAGGGAGTATGAAACAGAGTATCGATAACGTAAAACGTGGTATTGCCGATGTGCAATTAGGTTATCCTGAGAGCGAGACAATGCAAACGGGCCTTAATCGTGCCCATACAATATACAGCGTAACTAGCCGTTTGTTTTCCTATCAAAAACCGTTACAAAGCCTTGAACAGTTAAAAGGTCAGGTGGTTGCTGTTTCGCCTACATCGCCTTATTTACAACAGCTTATTGATGCTCTTCCTGAAACCGATATTCGATACTTCAATTCAGTAGCTAGCATGATCGAAGCCGCTAAGCGTGGTGAAATTGCCGCATTCGTTGCCGCGGGAGCATGGACGCAACATTATCTGTTACTTAATCAGAATTGGGAACTGTTTCACCAATATGCCGAGCTTGAATTTCAAACTAACTTATATGTGTTAAATCGTAATGGTGATGTGGGTTTTGCTGAGCGTATCACCACGGGTTTCCTACAGATGTCGAATGTAGAGTTGGCCAGTATCGAGCGCAAGTGGATGTTAAATCCTGAAGACAGAATATATAACAACCAACAAATGCAGATTAACTTGACAGCAGAGCAGCAGCGTTTAGTTAGTGAAGTGGGGACTATCAAAGTGGGCTTTCTACGCAATTGGCACCCAATGGAGTTTGTAGAGGAGGGAGAATATGCTGGCATCAATAGTGATGTTATCGGCATTATCGGTAAAGAACTCGGTCTAAATATTGAGCCGGTAGCGTTTGATGAATGGCAACTTCTTCTTGACGCCCTTGTCTCCGGTGACGTCGACATGGCGGGCAGTGTTGCTATGACTCCTGAACGAAAATTCCAATTAGGTTTTTCCGACTCCTACTGGCCTTCACCTTGGGGGCTTGTAACGATATTAAATAGTGTGAGCATTTTCAGTTTAGATGAGCTGAGTGGACAGCGAATAGCGGTTATTGAAGGCTACCATATTATTGGTGAGCTAATGCGACAGTATCCAAGCCTGAAATTGATCTTAGTCCCCGATATTGATGCGGGCTTAAGTGCAGTTAGTCAGGGGCAAGCTGATGTATTTATCGATAAGGTCGTTAACCTTGGGAGTCATGTACGAGGTGGAAAGTTTTCCAGTTTGAAAATGTCTATGTTAGTAGACTTTGCCGAGCAGAGAAGCCATATCGGCGTACATAATAGTAAGAAAGCACTGTTGCCCTTGATTAATGCTGTACTGGCTAATATTGATCCCGCGAGGCAACAACAGATCCATCAAGAATGGGTGTCGCAGACGATTGAGTTTGGCCGTGAGGAGTATGAAACCAAGATCAAGATAGGTATTCTAGTCTTCGTTATTTTAAGTCTCATTATTGTTATCGGTGTACTGGCAAACCAGCGTTTGCGCAAAGAGGTTGCTAGACGCATTGATGCCGAGAATAGAATGGCACACTTTGCCAAACACGATTGCCTTACTCAGCTACCAAACCGTGCTTTGATTGATGACAGGATAGAGCAAGCAATATTATTACATAGCCGAGATACGGCACAGTTTGCAGTGATCTTCATCGACTTAGATGGTTTTAAGCCGGTTAATGATAAGTTTGGACATCATGCTGGCGATCAATTTTTGGTACATGTTAGCGAAGTGCTGGTGAAATGCATTCGTCGTTCGGATACTGTTGGGCGCTTAGGCGGTGATGAATTTGTCATTATTTTAAATAATATTAACAATCTTAAATCTGTTTATGATATTGCAGAAAACCTATTACATAGTCTCGCGCAACCCTTTATGATTAATGACCAACCTATGTCTGTATCTGCCAGTATTGGCATTGCAATATACCCAAAAGATGGGGATTGCATTGATACCTTATTAAAAACCGCGGATAGACAGATGTATCGTGCAAAAAATGCGGGCGGCGGGGCATATAGATGCGGCTAGTTTTGCTAAGATAGGCTGAACTAATTAATTTTTAATTGAAATTGATTGATAGTTAGCCGACTAATCGAGAAGTTATTTGGAAAACGGCAATATTTCTCTATAATGCCGCTTTTGTTTTATTTTGAACCAGATCCTCAAGCATCGCTTTGCGGAATAAAGGAAAGAGTTAAATGCGCAGTCATTATTGTGGAGACGTCAATAAGTCTCACGTAGGTCAAGAAGTGACCCTAGTGGGTTGGGTTAATCGCAGCCGAGATTTAGGCGGCGTTGTTTTTCTCGATCTTCGTGATAGAGAAGGTATCGTTCAGGTTGTTTATGATCCAGACCTTCCTGAAGTGTTTGATGTTGCAAGCACACTTCGCAGCGAATTTTGTGTTCAGATTAAAGGCCTTGTAAGAGCAAGACCTGACAGCCAAATTAACGCCGATATGCGTACTGGCGAGGTTGAGATTTTAGGTCTAGAGCTAACAATTTTGAACAGCTCTGCGCCATTGCCAATCAACATGGACAAAAACCAGCACAATACTGAAGAGCAGCGTCTTAAGTACCGTTACTTAGATCTACGTCGTCCAGAGATGGCAGATCGCATTGTTTTCCGCTCAAAAGTGACCAGTGCGGTAAGACGTTTCTTAGATGGCAACGGTTTCTTAGATATTGAAACGCCAATTCTGACTAAAGCGACACCAGAAGGTGCACGTGATTACCTAGTACCTAGCCGTACTTATAAAGGTCAGTTCTTTGCATTGCCACAATCACCACAACTGTTTAAGCAGTTGTTGATGATGTCTGGTTTTGACCGTTACTACCAAATCGTTAAGTGTTTCCGCGATGAAGACTTACGTGCTGACCGTCAGCCTGAATTTACTCAAATCGATATCGAAACGTCTTTCATGAGCTCTGATCAAGTGATGGCGAAGACTGAAGAGATGGTTCGTGGTTTATTCCAAGAGCTATTGAATGTTGATTTAGGTGAGTTTCCTAAGATGACATTCGAAGAAGCGATGCGTCGTTTCGGTTCTGATAAGCCTGATTTACGTAACCCGCTTGAGTTGATTGATGTTGCTGATATCGTTAAAGAAGTTGAGTTTGCAGTATTTAATGGCCCAGCAAACGATCCTGAAGGTCGTGTTGCAGTATTAAGCATTCCAGGTGGCGCTAAGCTGTCACGTAAACAGTTAGATGAATACGCAAAGTACGTCACTATCTATGGCGCGAAAGGCCTAGCTTGGATGAAGGTCAATGACCTTGATAAGGGCATGGAAGGCATTCAGTCTCCAGTACTTAAGTTCTTAAGCGAAGATGTTGTTAAGGCATTGCTTGAGCGCACTGGCGCACAAACTGGCGATCTAATTCTATTTGGTGCAGATAAAGCCAATATCGTTGCTGAATCGATGGGCGCACTGCGTTTAAAAGCGGGCGAAGACTTCGACTTGTTACAAGGCGAGTGGAAGCCACTTTGGGTTGTTGACTTCCCAATGTTTGAGCGCACATCTGATGGCGGCCTGCATGCAATGCACCATCCATTCACAGCGCCAAGCAACATGACACCAGAAGAGCTAGAAGCGAACCCAATCGCTGCTATTTCTGATGCATACGATATGGTATTAAACGGCTGTGAGTTAGGCGGTGGTTCTGTTCGTATTCACGATAGCAAAATGCAGTCAGCGGTATTTAGAATACTAGGCATTAATGACGAAGAAGCGACTGAGAAGTTTGGTTTCTTACTTGAAGCATTACGCTACGGTACGCCGCCGCATGCTGGTTTGGCCTTCGGCCTAGACCGTATCATCATGTTGATGACGGGTGCGAGTTCAATCCGTGACGTGATGGCGTTCCCTAAGACAACGACGGCAGCTTGTCCATTAACGAACGCACCAGGATTTGCAAATCCGGTACAACTAGCTGAACTTGGTGTCAGTGTTGTCGAAGCGGAAACTAAAGATTCTGAAACAAAAGACGCTGAATAATAAAGCGTAATAAGAGCCGAGTTAAGACTCGGCTTTTTTTTCGACTAATTGAACCCCATCAGTATGATAATTCCCCCTATACCCAAGTCACTTGCATAATAATATAGTTATTTCTTACTGTATTTCAGGTAGTTTGGGTATAAAAGGCATTTAGGAGAAAGATATGGCAGGACATAGTAAATGGGCCAATATTAAACATCGTAAAGCGGCTCAAGATGCAAAACGTGGCAAGGTGTTCACTAAGTTTATTCGAGAGCTCACAGTGGCCGCTCGAGAAGGTGGATCAGACCCAGATTCAAATCCACGTTTACGTGCTGCTATCGATAAATCCCTCTCTAATAACATGACTCGCGATACGGTTGAGCGCGCTATTAAGCGCGGTGCAGGTGAGCTAGACGGTCAAGTGTTAGAAACAATTATCTATGAAGGTTATGGTCCTGGCGGCACAGCGGTTCTGGTGGAAACCATGACTGACAATAAGAACCGCACCGTATCGGGTGTACGAAATGCATTTAGTAAGTCTGGTGGTAATTTAGGCACTGACGGCTCTGTAGCCTACCTTTTCGATAAAAAGGGCATCATCTCTTATGAAGGTATTGATGAAGACACGGTTATGGATGCCGCATTGGAAGCGGGCGCTGAAGATGTAGTGACCCATGAAGATGGCTCTATTGACGTGCTGACGTCGCCTGAAGATTTTGGTAGCGTTAAAGATGCACTCGATGCGGCAGGGTTAGAGTCTATTAATGCTGAAGTCACCATGGTTCCTTCGACAAAAGCGGATTTAGATGCGAGTACTGCGCCTAAATTCCTACGCTTAATCGACAACTTAGAAGATCATGATGACGTACAAGAAGTTTATCATAACGCAGAAATTTCTGACGAAGTGATGGAAGGTCTGGAATAAACCTTATATGGCAATAATTTTAGGGGTCGATCCGGGATCCCGGATCACTGGTTACGGCGTAATTAACTGCGTCGGCCGTCAACAGATCTACGTTGGAAGTGGTTGTATTCGAACAAGTTCTGATGAACTTCCTATTCGTTTGAAACAAATATTTGATGGATTGTCAGAGATTATTAGACAATACCAGCCAGACGAGTTTGCCATTGAGCGCGTGTTTATGGCAAAAAATGCCGATTCAGCGCTTAAACTCGGACAAGCTCGCGGCGCAGCTATCGTTGCAGCAACCGCAGCGAATTTACCGGTTGCAGAATACAGCGCGACTCAGATTAAAAGCGCGGTAGTCGGTACCGGCCGCGCGCAAAAAGCGCAAGTACAACACATGATTCAACAACTGCTTAAACTCCCCAGTGCGCCGCAAGCCGATGCTGCCGATGCGCTAGGGGTGGCTGTGTGTCATTATCATACTTGTCAAAGTTTGGCAGCCCTTGGCGGCAGAGCCAATGTAAGAACATATGGACGATATAAATGATAGGTCGTATTCGCGGATTATTAATAGAGAAGCAAGCACCTGAGGTGTTAGTTGACGTCTCTGGAGTGGGTTATGAAATTCAAATGCCACTCACTAGCTTTTATGAGCTACCGGAATTAGGTCAAGAAGCGGTTATCTATACACACTTTGTGGTGAGAGAAGATGCTCAATTGTTATATGGCTTTATTTCTAAACAGGAAAGAAGCTTATTTAGACTACTGATTAAAGCGAATGGCGTTGGACCAAAGCTGGGTTTGACAATTTTGTCGGGCATGACAGCCAGAGAGTTTGTCGCCTGTGTCGAGCGAGATGATATTGCAACCCTTGTAAAACTGCCAGGTGTGGGTAAGAAGACCGCAGAGCGTTTATTGGTTGAGATGCGTGATAAATTAAAGAGCCTGATGGAAGCATCAGTTGGCTCTGAGCGTGAGTTTATGCTGCAATCAAATTACACCGCGCCAGAAGCTGTCAACACGGCCGAAGAAGATGCGATTGCCGCGCTGTTATCATTAGGCTATAAGCCAGCTCAAGCGAGCAAAGCGGTTTCATCTGTTTATACCGATGGTATGAGCTCTGAAACCCTCATTAAATCCGCACTAAAATCGATGCTTTAAGGAAAATAGATGATTGAAGCTGACCGACTCATACATCCTCAGATCATAGACCGCGAAGAAGCAGAAGCTGTTGATCGCGCTATGCGTCCCAAGATGTTGGATGAGTATACTGGCCAAGATGATACTCGTGCACAATTAAAAATCTTTATCGAAGCGGCTCAAAAGCGCGGCGAAGCGTTAGATCATATGTTGATTTACGGTCCACCAGGTTTAGGTAAAACCACATTGGCGATGATTGTGGCCAATGAAATGGGTGTCAATATCAAGTCTACCTCTGGACCCGTGCTTGAAAAAGCAGGCGACTTAGCAGCATTGCTAACAAACCTTGAGCCAAATGATGTGTTATTTATTGATGAAATCCACCGTCTAAGCCCTGTAGTTGAAGAAATTCTATATCCTGCAATGGAAGACTATCAGCTGGATATCATGATTGGCGAAGGCCCTGCAGCGCGCTCAATTAAATTAGACTTACCGCCTTTTACTTTAGTTGGCGCAACGACACGAGCTGGGGCCTTAACCTCGCCGTTAAGAGCTCGATTTGGCATTCCGCTCAGGCTTGAATTTTATAACGTCAAAGATCTGTCCAGTATCGTGGCACGCTCAGCAAAAGTTATGGCGCTTGAAATCGATGACGAAGGCGCTGTCGAAATTGCGCGTCGATCTCGTGGTACGCCGCGGATCGCCAATCGCCTGCTTAGACGAGTTCGAGATTTTGCCGAGGTTAAGCACAGCGGTGATGTCACTAAAGTAATCGCAGAAGCGGCGCTGGATATGTTAGATGTCGATGCTGAAGGTTTTGACTATATGGATAGAAAGCTATTGCTAGCGATTATCGATAAATTTATGGGCGGTCCCGTTGGCTTAGACAACTTGGCTGCAGCCATTGGTGAAGAGCGAGAAACCATCGAAGATGTACTCGAGCCGTTTTTGATCCAGCAAGGCTTTATACAGAGAACCCCAAGAGGGCGTATCGCGACACCAAGAGCTTATAACCACTTTAATATCATTAAGCCAGATGCCTAAAGTTAGTTACAGTCTCTAACGGTATTTGGCTCAAACAATAGGCTTGCTCTGTTGTTAAATGTCTCAAGCCTAAACTGTAGCTTCTCGCTGTCATCTCTCTATGAGGAGTCAATGTTATTGCTCCTCAATATTTCAATTTCACGCTAATCTCTTCAAACCTTCAAACCTTCAAACCTTTTGTAAACCTCCCTGTTTTCTTCTAGTGCCGCTCTGTGAATAGCAGGCAAGTTGAGTTGTTATATTAATTTACATGCTGGTTGAGGTAGAGCATTTCGATACTGAACTGGAGCTGAGCACAAAGCTAGATTTCTAAGAAAAAATATGACCGACATCTAAGTAATTGCACTAAAACCCCGTTTCTTACTAAAGAATTGAGTGCGAAATTGTGATGCGCGTCACAATTTCGCACTTTGGCTTGGTTAATAAAAGGTTGCGCCCTTTTTGGTGTTTTGTACTGCTAACAGGTTGCTTTGTGGTGTGTAGCACTAACTTGTGCTGTTTGTCACAATGTAAGTTTAATGTATGAAGAATTAGCGTTACTTGTATTGCTATTTTTTTTAACAAAATATCGTAAATAGTTAATAAATTGCTTGATTGACGGCATAAACGTGAAATTGCAGTATCCCTATCAACGTCAGGAATAACAAATGACGTGCATATAATAATTAAGGTAGGGAGTATTACATAATGAACAGACCATCTAAATTGGCCACTGCGATTAAGTTTGGCTTAATCGCTTCGGTATCATCGACAGCAGTTTCAGTATCAAATACAGCTTTCGCTGAAGAAGTAGGTGCCGATGTAGAGCGTATTGCTGTTACTGGCTCCCGTATTCAACGTCAAGATATGGAAACGGCTTCGCCAGTAACTGTAATTGGCGCTAATGAAATTCGTGCTGAAGGTTTTACATCTGTAGATGAAATTCTGCAGGCTCAAACATCAATGGCGGGCGCCGCTGTTGGTTCAAGCACAAACAACGGTGCAGACGGTGTTGCACAGGTTGACCTTCGCGGTATGGGATCGCAACGTACGCTAGTACTACTAAATGGCCGTCGTATGGTTAACTCGGGTTCGGGTGCCGATAGTGCTGTTGATCTTAACTCAATCCCAGTTGCTATGATTGCCCGTGTTGAGATCTTAAAAGATGGCGCATCTGCTGTTTATGGTTCTGATGCAATTGCTGGTGTAGTGAACATCATCACCAAGAAAGATTTTGAAGGTTTCCAAGTTGACCTTACTGGTGGCATGACCGATAAAAGTGACGGCGAAAACGGCGAGATCAGTGCGCTTTACGGTTTCAATACTGATACAGGCAACTATACATTTGGTGCAGCCTATTCAGAGCGTCGCGGCGTAGTTCAGTCGGATCGTGACTGGACTGATCAAGGTAATAGCTCGTTTACACCACAAGGTGGCATTGTTGGCGATGGAGAAGTTAAAAATTACGACCCAGCAACAGGTGAATGGGTTTCTCAAACAGAAGGCTATGATTTTACCCAAGATAGCTTCTATCAAACACCAAGTAAGCGTTACAGCTTATTTGCTAACATGACCCAAGAGCTAGGTGATGATATCGTTCTAACAGGTGATATTCTTTACACTAAGCGTAAGTCACACCAGCAATTAGCTGCTCAGCCAGCGAATTTACAACTTAACGTTTGTGGTGCAGGCTACGAACATGAAGGAACAAGCCAAGATCCAGGCTGTGTCACCCTAACTGACGCTATGACTGCTGGTGGAATTGTTGCTGATGACAAAGGTGAAATTAACTACAGAAAGCGTATGAACGACGTAGGACCACGTGTCTATACTCAAGATACGGATACATGGCGTGTATCTGCTGGTCTTGAAGGTTCATTAGATATCAATACGGGTATGAACTGGGATGCGTCATACACCTATGGTAATAACAAGGCTAAAACCGCGGTTGAGAACTCAATCAACGGTAGCATAATGACGCAACAAATCTATCTTGCAGATCAGCCAGGTGTTGTGAACCCATGGTTCAGTGGCGATATGAGTCAAGAGTCTCTAGATGCAGTGAGCTATACAGAGGACGCTGATGGTGGTAACGAGCAGCACGTCTTTTCTGCGGGTCTTAACGGTGAGCTATTTGATTTAGATGCGGGCGCAGTGGCATTTGCAATCGGTGCAGAGTACCGTTATGAAAGCGGTTATTACACACCAGATCAAGTTGTACAAGATGGAGAAAGTACATCGGCGCAGCAAGACCCAACAGATGGTAGCTACAATGTAATCTCAGTATTCCAAGAAGTGAGTGTACCGTTTACCGATAGGCTTACGGGTGAATTCGCGCTACGTTTTGATGATTACTCAACATTTGGTAATGCATCAACTTGGAAAATTGGTTTAACCTATGAAGCGACTGACGACTTAATGCTCCGTACCGTTGCCGCAACCGGTTTCCGCGCTCCAAGTGTGAGTGAACTTTACGGCGGCGATTCTGGTTCGTTCGATTTCTTAGACGATCCGTGGGAGCAAGAACAAGATCCGCAGATCTTAGTTAACCGAACTTCAGATGATGATCTAAAGCCTGAAGAATCAGAGTCTTACACTGCTGGTCTTGTATACTCGCCAAGCTATGTTGATGGTTTGTCGCTAACAGTTGACTACTGGCGCTTTAAAGTGAAAAACGCGATTACGCGCCTTGATACGCAGGCAGGCCTTAATCAATGCCATGATTATCAAACGCAAGGGATCGGCGATGGTAGTGCATGTGAAACATTCAACATTGGTGCAAATGGTGATTTGTCTAACTTGACTAACTCACTGACTAACGTTGGTTTCCAAGATACTAGCGGTATTGACTTTAACCTAGCGTACAACTTTGAAGCGTTGAACCTTGATTGGGTTATCAGCAACGATACCACTTACTTGCTGAACTTTGAGCAAGACGGTAAAGATTATACTGGCACTATCGATGGTAACTTTGGTGCATACGCACAAGTGCGTAATAACTTCAGCATTAAAGCCAGCCAAGATGATTGGAGCGTAATGTATTTCAACCGTTACATTGGCGAAATGGAAGATCATTACACTAAGAAAGTTGACGGTAATACGGTTGCGGTAGTTGATGATGTAAGTTCAGTGCTTTACCACAACATCTCGGCTTCTTACTTCATCAACGATGCTTGGATGCTTACGGCTGGTGTTAAGAACTTTACTGATGAAGAGCCATCAAAGGTATCTAACGGCAGTGACGGCGGTACTGTACCGGAAGTTTACGACACAATCGGTCGTACTTACTTTGCTGGTGTAACCATGAACTTCTAAATAGCTATCGCTATTTAATCTAAAAAAAGCGCCGAAAGGCGCTTTTTTTATTATTGGATGAAAAGAACTAAAACTTAGCCTAAGCCTTTTTCGGCAGAACTCATCTGGATAAATTCAATTTTGTAGCCATCAGGATCTTCCACAAAGGCGATTTCGGTGCTGCCGCCTGCGACAGGGCCTGCAGGGCGGATCACTTTACCACCCGCTGCAGCGATAGCATCACAGCGCGCATAGATATCCTCTTCGCCAATAGCGATATGACCAAAGGCGTTACCGTGATCATAACACTCTGTGCCCCAGTTATAGGTCAGTTCAATCACCGCGCTTCCCGTTGATTCTTCGTCGTAGCCAACAAAAGCTAGGGTGTATTGATATTCGCTGTTTTCGCTTTGTCTAAGTAGCTTCATGCCTAAGACTTTAGTGTAAAACTCGATACTGCGTTCAAGATTGCCAACGCGGAGCATGGTATGTAATAGTTGTGCCATGATAAATATCCAAGTGATAGGGTAACAGATGGCTGAAGTATATCGAAATTATGGATGATAGATACACTTTGCAAAAATTGAGCGAGATCAATTTATTTAGTCCAGCATGGATCACAAAATGTTTAAATTTGTCTGAGAAAGTCGCACTTTTCTTATACTATTAGCTCAGTATTTTAAGGAGAACACTATGCAAACCGAACTGAAAATGTCACTGGGTCTTACTGCAATAATTGCTGCGTTTTTAACTGTTTTCTTCATCTGTATGTACTAATACCAATTGGTATAAGCATAGGGATAGCAAAAAGCCGCTAATAGCGGCTTTTTTGTGTTTGTCACTCTATCTCACTCTCACTCTAGCTCAGTCTAGAACCGCTAATGTTACTCTGCGTCAGCCTAGATTTGTTTAAGCTAAGCGGGTTACTCCTCAGGGTAGATTTTATCCTTGAATTCACATAGATCTTCGATGATACAACTCCCGCAGCGAGGTTTTCGCGCGATACAGGTATAACGACCATGCAAGATAAGCCAGTGATGCACATCGACCTTAAACTCAGCAGGAACCACCTTTAACAGCTTCTTTTCCACTTCAACGACATTCTTACCGATAGCAAACTTAGTTCGATTACAAACCCTATCAATATGGGTGTCTACAGCGATGGTAGGCCAACCAAAAGCAGTATTGAGTACCACGTTTGCCGTTTTTCTGCCAACTCCAGGAAGCGACTCAAGCGCCTCTCTGTCTTCAGGCACTTCGCCGTTATATTTTTCGACTAAGATCTCACAGGCTTTGACTACATTTATGGCCTTGTTGTTATACAGGCCAATGGTCTTGATATAAGGCTTTAAACCTTCAACACCTAAGGCTGCAATCGCTTGTGCCGTGTTGGCGACCGGAAAGAGTTTATCGGTCGCCTTATTGACACTGACATCAGTTGCCTGCGCGGATAATGTTACTGCAACCAGCAGCTCAAATGGGCTCGAGAAGTTGAGTTCAGTTTCTGGATGAGGATTGTTTTCTCTCAACCTTTCCAGAATTAAGCGGCGTTTTTCAGCGTTCATTGTCCATTATCCGTACTAATTGTTGTTATTGTCTCATTTGTCAGTGTCGTCGTTACTATCTACTAGCTCACGCTAGTTTTATAACGCCGCTTATTATATCAATACACGTTATATCAAGGGCTAATTAACTTTGGTGATCCGAGCTCTAGTAGGGGCTTCTTGCTCTGTTTTAGGTTGCTTAGATGCCAAGTGTTGATCAATGACATTCTTAAGCGCAATCAGCAGACCCATACCAATAAAGGCGCCTGGTGGTAGCATGGCTAACAAGAAATTAGTATCAACTTGCCAGAGTTGAATGGTTAATGACTTAGCCCATTCACCGAGTAGCTGTTCAGCGCCATAAAATAATGTGCCTTGACCTAATATTTCTCTCGTTGCGCCTAAAATTGATAAAACTAATGTAAAACCTAAGCCCATCATCAGCCCGTCAAAGGCTGATTTGGTCACATTATTGCGAGACGCAAAAGCCTCAGCACGACCGATTATCACACAGTTTGTGACGATAAGTGGTAAGAAAATACCAAGCGATAGGTATAGTCCATAAGCGTAAGCGTTGATAAGTAGCTGTACCGTTGTCACAAGCGCAGCGATGATCATCACAAACACCGGGATACGGATCTCTTTAGGTACAAAGTCACGAACGAGTGACACCAAGATGTTGGAGCCAATCAATACCAACATGGTCGCGAGGCCTAGACCTAAGGCGTTGGTTAAGGTTGCGGTAACCGCAAGCAGAGGGCACAGCCCTAGAAGCTGTACAAGTCCGGGGTTATTTTTCCAAAGACCTTGTTTGGCTAGCTCTTTATAATCACTCATTTTGCAACCTCGCAATTGGCAGGTGTCGATAACAGTTGTGCCTTGTTAGCATTAAAAAAGCTAACGGCATTTTTCACTGCTTTTACATATGCCCGTGGCGTTATCGTTGCACCAGTAAATTGGTCGATGTCACCGCCATCTTTTTTAACGTTCCAGCGCTTGTCTTTATCTGATAGTAAAAACAGCCCATCGAATGAACGTACCCAGTCAGACTTTTTAAGCTCAATTTTGTCACCAAGCCCAGGTGTTTCTTGGTGGGCGAGTGTACGTACACCTAGTACTTCTCCTGTATCACTAATGCCGATAATGATTCGAATATTACCGTTATAGCCATCGGGGGCGATGGCTTCAATCGCGATCGCGACACCTTTATCATTTTTAGTCGCGATATAGGCGGGCAGGGCATCGTTTGACCCTAAAAATTCAACCGAGTGTAGCAAAATGCAATGCGCAGTTAACTCATTATCGTGGATCTCATCTGGAACTATTTGGTGCAATACACGTGCAAGTTCAATTTTTTCCTGCTGCTTGATTTTTTCAAAGGTAAATGTGTTTACTACAGCCACAAGTCCAGTACATAAAAGTGCAAATAGACCGAGTAACAAACCATTCTTTAACATAGATTTTTTCAAAGTAAACTCTCTTTATACTCAGTTGCCAGTACGGTGTCCATAGGTGCGAGGCTTGACATAGTAGTCAATAAACGGCGCACAAAGGTTAGCCAGTAGCACGGCAAAAGCAAAAGCATCTGGGTAGCCGCCAAAGGTTCGAATAACATAGACAAGCACGCCAATAATCGCACCGAAAATGAGTCGGCCACGAACACTTGTCGCTGCAGTGACAGGATCGGTTGCAATAAAAAATGCCGCAATCATGGTCGCACCAGAAAACAGCTGCATCAATGGACCAACATGAGTGTCGGGACTTAACAGGTAACCAAAACTGCTACAGATAAAGAGTGAGCCTAAAATAGCCGCACTGATGTGCCAACGGATGACTTTTAGTTTTAGCATCACTAAACCGCCAGCCAGATAGGCCATATTGACCCAGAACCAACCGACCCCAAAGCCGTTAGAGAATATTGATTTCCCTAAGCTTTCGGTCATGGTTAAACCTAGCGCTAGATCTGTTTTTGCTGTATCCAGTGGTGTCGCCATCGCGATACCGTCAAAGCCGAGTTTATACAGATTTAACTGCTCAGCTGTCATCGAGCCGAAAATGGCCTGTAGCGTTAAGCCAATATCCATTGGATTTTGGGCAATAGCCGTTGGGATGGACCAACTTGTCATCTGTACTGGAAACGAGATAAGCAGCATAACGTAGGCTGCCATGGCTGGGTTGAAAATATTTTGCCCAAGGCCACCATAGAGCTGTTTAACAAGAACAATCGCAAACAAAGTGCCGATAACAACTAACCACCAAGGTGCAATAGGTGGAATTGCAACACCAATTAATACAGCGGTTAATACTGCACTATTATCACTGATTGTCGGTAATATGGCTCTTTTACGCAGCGCTAAAACTGCAGATTCGGCAGCGAGTGCGACGATGATTGCCAACGTGACTTGGATTAATACGCCCCAACCAAAGAAATAGCATTGGGTCGCAATACCAGGTAATGCACATAAAATCACTCGGCGCATGACGGTTTGGGTTTGTAGTTGCACCTTTAAATGAGGTGATGAGGCTAACTTAAACGCCATGGTTTATTCCTTTTCCTGCAATTGTGCTTGAGCTTTTTTTGCTTTTGCCTTGGCGACTGCAGCAGCGATGCGGGCTTTTTTAGCATCTTCAGCTGACAGGGTTTCGGTAGGCATTGTCTCAGCAAGCTCTGGCTCGACCGACTCAGTTACTGAAGTATCAGTGTTAAAGGTTTGAGCATCTGTGGTTTCAGTATCCGCGTTTTGAGCATCTGTGGTTTCCGTATGAGCGGTTTGACTAGGTTGAAGCTCAGCGCCTTGAGACTGCTTTTTAGCCTTGGCTTTAGCAACTGCAGCGGCGATGCGGGCTTTTTTTGCTTCATCAGCCGAGCCCGTGATAGAAGCCTCGATTACAGAGGTATCAGAGTCGGTTTTCTCGCTAACATCCGTGGCTGTGTCAACCTCGCCGTTAAGCTGCAGTACTGCGTCATCGTTTTTGGCTGCTAGTGATGCCTTCTTGGCTTTCGCGCGCGCAATTGCTGCCGCGACTTGTGCTTTCTTGTCAGTGACAGTGGTATCGGCAGCTGCAGGATTAATCTCCGCTTTAGCATCGGCCTCATGCGAGCCAGCTTGCGCCGCTTTCTTCGCTTTAGCACGGGCAATAGCCGCGGCAATTTGGGCTTTTTTATCGGAAACGGGAGTATCGGCAGCTGCAGCATTTAATTCCACTTTAGCATCGGCCTCAGTCGAACCTGCTTGCGCCGTCTTCTTCGCTTTAGCACGGGCAATCGCAGCGGCTACTTGAGCCTTCTTATCAGTAGCGGGTTGCGCGTCAGTTGTTGAAGCGGTATCAACCGGAGTGCTTGTATTGCTTTTCTTAGCTTTAGCTCGGGCAATCGCTGCTGCAACTTGTGATTTCTTATCGTCTGCAGTTGCTGTTGTCTCAGCTTGCTGGCTTTCGGCAGCTTTCTTAGCCTTGATACGCGCCATCGCTTCAGCCACAGCGTCTCGATCGCCGCTAGACATCGTCGTCTTACGTCGCTCAGCCGCTTCTTTGGCTTTGGCCTCACGCGCCAGTTTTTCTTCTTCTAAGCGCTGTAGTCTTGCTTCAAAACGCTGTTTAGCAAAGTCGGCTTGTTTCTTTTCTTCGGTTTGAGTGCGTATAGCCGATTTAGCGATACGGTAATACTCGACCAGTGGGATATCGCTTGGACATACGAAACTACAGCAACCACATTCGATGCAATCGTGTAGGTTAAAGCTAGCAGCCTTATCGTACTCCTCGGCTTTTGCATGCCAAAACAGTTGCTGTGGTAATAAAAGAGCAGGGCAGGCAACTGCGCACTCTCCACAGCGAATACAGGGTTTCTCTACCGTGTCATCAGCTATCTCTTCATTACTTGGAAGGAGTATGCAGTTGGTTCCCTTCAAAACAGGAGCCTGTACGTTAGGTAATGCATACCCCATCATTGGGCCACCAATAATGACTTTGTCGTTAGCTAAGTCACCACTAAAACCAAGCGTGTTGAGAATGTGCTTTATTGGCGTACCGACTGGCATCCAATAGTTACCCGGCGTTTGACTGTTTAGACCCGTTACGGTTACCACTCGGCTAGTTAGTGCATGGCCATTAATGACAGCATCATGAATAGCGTAAGCCGTACCGACGTTTTGCACTAACATGCCAAGTTGAGCAGGAATGGAGCCCGATGGCACCTCTTGTCCAGTTAAGATCTGAATTAACTGTTTCTCACCACCCGATGGGTACTTGGTGGGAACAGCAGTGATCCTGGCGCTATCTGTTGCTAACTCGCTGCGATTAAGCGCATGTTGCATGGCCTCAATCGCTTCGGGTTTGTTATCTTCGATGGCGATAATGATCCGCTTTGGCTTGAGCAGCTTCTGGATAATTGCAATGCCCGAAAGGATCTCATCGCTATGCTCACGCATCAGGCGATCGTCTGAGGTGATATAGGGTTCGCACTCGATACCGTTGATAATAACCAGCTCGATATCACTGGCGGGGCTAAGCTTGATGTGGGTTGGAAAAGCGGCTCCACCTAGTCCTGCGATACCAGCTTGTTGAATTTTGGCTAAAATATCCTGATTGCTCAAAGTGCCAACTTCGGAAGAGATAAGTTCTACCGATGCATCTAGACCGTCTGGCTCGATAACACAACTCAGTACCGCAATGCCTGATGCATGGTTGCTTGGCATCGGTTGAATCTGGGTGATAAAACCTGACGTCGGCGCATGTACTGGACTGTAAGCGAAACTTGTTCCCTTAGTCAGGCTTTGACCTTTTAGGACGCGATCGCCTACTTTAACCGTGAGCAGCGCACTGTCACCAACTTGTGTCAGTGGCAAAATGTATTGGCTTGCCAGTGGCAGTTGTCCAATTCGGCTCTTGTTAGATAATGCTTTTAATTCAGGAGGGTGAACGCCACCATGTGAGCGCCAAAGCGTTCCTTTATCAATTTGCTCTAATAAAGTTAACACGGCTTATCCTCTTGCAACTGTTTTACGGGGATGGCATTAAGCTGCCAATCCCAAGTCTTGGTGGTTTGTGCTACGGGTAGCATATCAATACAATCGACTGGGCAAGGCGCAACGCACAGATCGCAACCGGTACAATAGTCAGTAATGACGGTGTGCATTAACTTACCAGAGCCCAGAATGGCATCGACAGGGCAGGCTTGGATACACTTGGTACAGCCGATACACTCATCTTCACGAATGAAGGCGACTTTCTTTACTTGCACTTCATCGGTTGCATTGAGAGGTTCAGGATCGACTCCCATCAGATCGGCGAGTTTCTCCATGGTGGCCGTACCACCTGGTGGGCACTTATTGATCTTGTCGCCATTGGCGATGGCTTCGGCATAAGGGCGACAGCCGGGGTAACCACATTGACCACATTGTGTTTGTGGCAATAATGCTTCAACTTGGTCTGTGAGTGGGTTACCTTCAACTTTAAATTTTTCTGCGGCAAATCCCAGTAAAATACCAAAGACTAGCGCGAGTATTGTTAGTACAACAATAGCGATGACAATACCTGACATGTTTATTTAACCAATCCTGTGAATCCCATAAAGGCTAGGGACATAAGTCCTGCTGTAACCATTGCAATTGCGCCACCCTTGAAAGGTGTGGGCACATCGGCTGCGGCGAGGCGCTCTCTCATTGCAGAGAAAAGAACCAGAACCAGTGAAAAGCCCACGGCAGCACCGAATCCAAAAATGGCAGACTCAATAAACCCATGTTTTTCATTGATATTAAGCAGAGCAACACCTAAGACGGCGCAGTTAGTAGTGATTAGCGGTAAGTAAATGCCTAACGCTCGATGCAAAGAAGCACTGGTTTTTTGAACCAACATTTCGGTGAACTGTACCACAACAGCAATCACTAAAATAAAGCTCATCGTGCGCAGATAGCCTAAGTCAAACGGCAGTAAAAGATACTGATTGACTAAGTAACTAAGAATTGAGGCTAAAGTTAGGACAAAAGTCGTGGCCATCGACATTCCAATGGCAGACTCAAGCTTACTAGACACCCCCATAAATGGGCATAGACCAAGAAATTTTACTAATACGAAATTATTGACTAGCACTGTGCCAATCAATAACAGGAGATATTCACTCATCTCGATTCAATTTTTTTAGACAGAATTAAGGCTATTATCAGCTTTTCCTTAGGTATTAACAACACATAGAAAGCATGGATAAAAAGTTTGCCTTATAAGTGAGCAATTTCAGGCCAGACTTTTCAATTTATCTTCTTGCATAAAGGGGGTTGGTTGCGCGATATAGTAGCCCTGTAACCCATCGACAAGCAGTTGCTCCATAATCAGTTGGTCTTCTTGTTTCTCTACACCAGTTGCTATCACTCGAATGCTGAGCTTTCTGGCGATATCGATAATCATTTTTACAAAGAATTTATTATGTGGGTCTTGGCTGATCCCTTGGGTATAACTATGATCTAGTTTGATAAAGTCAGGTCGAACCTCTTTAAAAAATTTAAACGAGGTAAACCCCAATCCAAAACGCTCAATCGATATACGTGAGCCAACACTATGTAGTTCATTTATAAAGTGATAAGTCGCACTCAGATTTGTTTGCATTCCTGATTCATTGACCTCAAAAACTAATCGTGCAGCAATTTGCCTCTGTCTAGTTAAGATATTTTTCAGCCAAGCGACAAAAGCTTTATTGGTGGCAGATGCAGGGCTAATATTGATCCCGATAAGTCCGCTTAGGTTAGGGTAATCAAGCAGTATACGCATCGTGTTAAGCACGACGAGTTTGTCTATTTCTTCGCTCATGCCATGACGCTCTGCCATGGCAATAACTGTGGTCGTTGGTAATAATTTGCCTTGGCTATTATAAAAGCGAGACAGCAACTCTCGGTAGGATTCAACATCGTTTCGGCAAGGACGTATAGCTTGTACATAAAATTTTATCGCTTTACGTCGTAACAGGTCGTTAATTGCGACTTTCCAACGACTCTCTCCAAAAAGTTCTCCTCCCGTTAGTTTTTCCTGAACATGATAACTGTTGGGCCCTAGGGTTTGTGCGATACTGACTGCGGTATCCGATAGGGTCATTAAAGAGACAGGATCACTATCTTGAAGGTAGGGCACTAGGCCAATATGAGCAATCGATGCAGTGCCAACTTGTTGTTGATACACGATAAATGCCGTCTTGATCCCTTCGGCAATTGTTACGGCTTGTTTGATACTTAGCTCGGCAATAACGATGGCGAAATCGGCTGTAGAGATCCTATAACACAGGGCATGAGGCTTATCATTAAATGCGCGTCTAATCTCGTGAGCAATACGTGCAAGGTAATCATCACCGGCCTTTCTTCCGTGCATCTGATTAATCGTGGTTAGCTCTGTGGCTCTAATGACCACTAAAATGCCTTGCTCTTTTCGTTCGATTTTACCAATTTCATCGAGCTTTTCTGTAAACAGAGCTCGAGTAGCAAAACCTGTTATCGGATCTTGAAACGCAGTTTTGCTCAGTTTTTCATGGGCAGCGTCAAACTCATCTATCTTAGCTTTTAAACGCTGTTTACTTTTCTCAAGCATCAATCCTATGCCTTTATATTCGCCTTTAATGCGGGACTGTTCAATTGCGTCGAAAGAGAGGTTGGCTAAGTTTTCAATGTACACTGAAATATAATGAATGCTTTTGCGTTGTCTCATGGATAACAGTAAGTGAGTGAGACTAATTAAGAGAAAAGTAGTCCAAATAATCATTAGGTGATTTTTAAATTGAGCGACAGTGTGATCTATAGCGAGTACGTTAGACAGTTTGACTTGTAGTCGCCCGGCATCTAAAGCTTGAGTGTGAGGAGATTCTAGGGTGAATAGTTCAGTTAGGTCAGCTTTATCTTTAGGGACGAGTAGCCCCTTGGTGAAATTATTACTGCTATCCGATTTATCGATGTATTGGAAGAATTGAAAGTTATAATCTTGTTTGAGCGTGTTATAGAGAGCTTCACCACTGCCTTGCCATTGTTTGTGTTGCTTAATGTGACTGGCGTATTGATTGAGCGTTATGTCAGCCTGGGCTATTAAACTTTGTCTTTCATGTTGGTAACTTAAAAAAGTAAGCCCTGAAAAAAGTAAAAATAAAAACAACTGGAAAAGTTTAGAGGTTGTCATAAAGAGTCCGTTCGACGCGGTCAATAACTCGTAATATTGAGTTACGCTGGTTTAATTGGATGTATTATAAACAGGTTTATTCTTGAATTGCAGTGGATTTTTACTTGAAACAGTATTGAAATTATAAGCAGGTGAGGTGTGTTATTAAAAGGTTGGCTCCCCAGACTGGACTCGAACCAGTGACATACGGATTAACAGTCCGCCGTTCTACCAACTGAACTACAGGGGAATCGAAAAAAACCTTTCAAACATTAGAACTTTATTAAAGTGGCTCCCCAGACTGGACTCGAACCAGTGACATACGGATTAACAGTCCGCCGTTCTACCAACTGAACTACAGGGGAATCGAATTACTTTAATTTGTACTTCATTTAATAATAAGTGGCTCCCCAGACTGGACTCGAACCAGTGACATACGGATTAACAGTCCGCCGTTCTACCAACTGAACTACAGGGGAATCGAATTACTTTAATTTGTACTTTAATTTGTACTTTAATTTGTACTTTATTTAATAAAAGTGGCTCCCCAGACTGGACTCGAACCAGTGACATACGGATTAACAGTCCGCCGTTCTACCAACTGAACTACAGGGGAATCGCAATACTTTTATTAACACTAAAAATGGCTCCCCAGACTGGACTCGAACCAGTGACATACGGATTAACAGTCCGCCGTTCTACCAACTGAACTACAGGGGAATTGCTATTTTTAGTTTGATAATACTCTATTTCTATAAAAAGTGGCTCCCCAGACTGGACTCGAACCAGTGACATACGGATTAACAGTCCGCCGTTCTACCAACTGAACTACAGGGGAATTACTTTTTATTTCAATTAGATAATTATCTAATTTAACTTAACTTGGCTCCCCAGACTGGACTCGAACCAGTGACATACGGATTAACAGTCCGCCGTTCTACCAACTGAACTACAGGGGAAGCGTTTAAGTTACGTCTCGTTGAAGACGGAGCGCATATTAAATCGCTCTTACAATTGAGTCAACTCGACAAGGGAAAAAAAGTGAAATTATACGCTTAAGCGCTCACCTAATGTGCATTATGACGATCAATACAGCATTTTTGTTAAAATATGACCAGCCAGAATGCAAGTCTATGAGTTAATCGTGGTTTTCGATTGACTGATTGTGGGGGCAGACATTCAAATTGGGATAATCAACAGGCAAGAAATTACAAATGTAGGAAACTTACAGCACTTCGCTTTACCTTGCTCAACTCTCACCGAGAGCTTAAACCCCCATAGTGACTAGTGTTGCGAGAGTTATCCACTAAATCTGTGGATAAGCCTGTGGGTTAAGTGCAAAAATCAACGGCAAATGCCTATGGATAGGGCGTTGAGGTTAAAATGAGCTAATTTAGAGAACGTTTTTTTTAACTAATAAAAACAATGTGATGAAAAAAGCAACAGTTAGTTTGATCTGGCTTTGAAAATGTTACTTAGTTGTAACCCTGTTGTGGGGCAAACTTGTGAATTAAAGTGCCAATTCTACTGGTGTTGACGCAAGCGTTAGCCCTTGGGGACGCATTTTGCCGACGTAACAAAATTTCATTTCACTATATTCCACGTAGAGCAAGTTATTAGTGACTTAGCCCAGAGAAATGTGGCTATGGAAGGGGACTGATTAACTAAGGCTTGCGATAAAATACTTTCAGCTCAGCTTTGCGAACAGGTTTTGACAGGATTAACTTGAGTGTCGTCTGAACTCTATTTTGTATCAAAAATGGAGTCGAACAAAAACTAGTCTAGAAAGTTAAGCAGTTAATAGCCGAATTAGGGTAAAATAATTGCTCATTTTTCGAGGGAAGTATCTGAGTGTCAAAATCTGTATTTCAATTAGAGTCTATGTATAAGCCTGCAGGCGATCAGCCCACAGCGATTAATAAGCTTGTGGATGGGTTAGAGTCAGGCGTTGCTTGCCAAACATTACTAGGTGTTACGGGCTCAGGTAAAACCTTTACGATTGCCAACGTTATCGAAAAAATGTCGCGCCCAACGATTATCATGGCACCCAATAAGACCCTTGCTGCACAGCTTTATGGAGAGATGAAAGAATTCTTTCCTCATAATGCTGTTGAGTATTTTGTTTCTTACTATGACTATTATCAGCCTGAGGCTTACGTTCCTTCAACAGGCACATTCATTGAAAAAGATGCATCGGTTAATGCACACATTGAGCAGATGCGACTCTCTGCGACGAAAGCACTGTTAGAACGAAAAGACGTTGTACTTATCGCCTCTGTTTCCGCTATTTACGGCTTGGGCGATCCAAAAGCGTATATGAAGATGCTGTTACACCTTCGAGAAGGTGGCAATATGGAGCAGCGCGATATCTTAAAACGCCTGAGTGAGCTGCAATACACCCGTAATGATATTGAGCTCCAGCGCGGCACCTATCGAGTTCGCGGCGAAGTCATCGACATATTTCCGGCAGATTCAGACAAAAATGCCATCAGAATCGAGCTTTTTGATGACGAGATAGAACGTTTGAGCCTGTTTGACCCGTTAACGGGTCACATTGTAAAGCGAATAGCTCGAATTACGGTTTATCCTAAGAGCCATTATGTGACGCCTCGTGAGTCCATTTTAGCGGCGACAGAAGAGATTAAAGAAGAATTAAGAGAGCGTAAAAAACAGCTCCTCGATTTGAATAAGCTCATCGAAGAGCAACGTATTACAGAGCGGGTTCAGTATGATCTCGAGATGATGACAGAGCTTGGCTATTGTTCAGGTATTGAGAACTATTCCCGATACCTGTCGGGGCGAGCTTCTGGCGATGGCCCCCCAACCTTGTTAGATTATCTGCCTGAAGATGGTTTACTTATCATCGATGAGTCCCATGTGACGGTACCGCAAATTGGCGCCATGTATAAAGGCGATCGCTCGCGCAAGATGAACTTGGTTGAGTACGGTTTTCGTTTGCCGTCAGCGCTTGATAACCGCCCATTGAAATTCGAGGAGTTCGAAGCGTTAATGCCCCAAAGCATTTTTGTTTCTGCGACTCCTAGCGCTTATGAGATCGAGAAGTCAGATGGTGAAATAGCCGAGCAGGTCGTTAGGCCAACGGGCTTACTTGATCCCGAGATTGAAGTCAGGCCTGTGAGTACTCAGGTGGACGATCTGTTATCAGAGATTGGCAAACGTGTGGCTGTGAATGAGCGCGTACTGGTGACGACCTTAACTAAGCGAATGTCAGAGGATTTGACCGAATACCTCGATGAGCACGGCGTAAAGGTCAGGTACTTGCATTCAGACATCGACACAGTTGAGCGTGTTGAGATCATTAGAGACTTACGATTAGGTGTCTTTGATGTACTGATCGGCATTAACTTGCTACGAGAAGGCTTAGACATGCCTGAAGTGTCTTTGGTGTGTATTCTCGATGCAGATAAAGAGGGCTTCTTACGATCAGAGCGTTCGCTTATTCAGACGATTGGCCGCGCGGCACGTAATGTAAACGGCAAGGTGATTTTATACGGGGACCGTATTACTAAGTCGATGGACAAGGCGATCACAGAGACAAATCGCCGTCGTGAGATGCAGCATCAGCATAACCTTGATAATGGCATCATTCCTAAAGGAGTGATTAAAAAGATCACCGATGTTATGGATGTTGGCGATCATGAATATGTGGATAGCGAACGAGGCGTTGCAGAGATAGAGGGGGAATATCATGTGGCTAAACCCGCTGATATTAGCCATGACATTGATAGGCTAGAAAAGCAGATGCATGAACACGCTAAAAATCTTGAATTTGAAGAGGCCGCTGCGATCCGTGACAAAGTCGGTCGTCTAAGAGAGCAATTCATTAAGGCCTAGCTTTTAAAAGAGTCGTTTTTAGGCGTAGTTTTTAACACATAGCTTGTTAAGGCCTAGTTTATTAAGACGTTAAAAAGGAGAGCAAAGTAAAACTTAGCTCTCCTTTTTTATGCATCTTTTGCTCGTAATATTTAGTTTGTTTTTTTAGCTTGTTTTTTTAGCTGCTGCCAAGCAAGGTAAACCGATACACACACTAAACCACTGATAAGCCCGACTAAATGAGCCTCTGTCGCGACTCTAGCGTTAATTAGTTGGGTCATCTCGCTGCTTGCACCAAAGTATTGCTCATAGGCGACTTTTAAGATCACTCCTAACAACAATAGATAACCTGTGCGGTAGCCTTGGCGAATATCGAGTACAGCACCAAAGGCGAATAGACCATGTAGCATGCCGCTCAAACCCACATAACCAATCAATGTAGGATAAAAAATTAGCAGTCCGAGCCCTTGCATCAGGCATAGGGTAAAAAACAGTAAGCCAAGCCCTTTAGCACGATAATGTTGCTCATGTAAGGCCAATATCACCCAAAAACCCGCGAGGTTCATGTATAGATGCCAAGCATTAGTGTGCAATAAATTTCCGCTGAACAGTCTCCACCACTCACCATCGATGATTAAATATCTCTGGTAGGCGAGCAGCGAATCGAGTTGCAGATAAAAAAGACTAATGCAAATAATTGTAATGATAAGCGCAAATGTATAGGGGCTGTTGGCCCCCATTTTTAGTTTTCGCATTTAGCCGAGAGTCTTGCTTGTATCGCTTCTTTGTCTGCAAGGTACTCTTCAAGACCGCGTTTTCGAAGTAGACACGCCGGGCAGGTACCGCAACCGTCGCCTTTAATGCCGTTATAGCAGGTTAAGGTTTCATTACGTACAAGCTCCAAGCTATCAAACTTGTCTGCAAGAGCCCATGTCTCGGCCTTGTCTAGCCACATCAGCGGAGTCTGAATGGTGAGTTTTTTATCCATACCTTGTTCAAGAGCGGCTTGCATGGCTTTAACAAAGTCATTGCGGCAATCTGGGTAGCCTGAAAAATCAGTCTCGCATACGCCAGTTATCACAGTATCGGCACCCAGCTGGTAGGCATAAATGCCAGCTAAAGTCAGAAACAGTATATTTCTGCCAGGTACAAAGGTGTTGGGCAGGCCATTATCCATCAACTCGTTGGAAACAGGAATTGAATCACGAGTTAGTGCGGATATAGCTAACTCGTTGAGCAAGGTGACATCCATTACTTTGTGGCTAGCGAGCTTGAGGTTTGTGGCTAACTCTTTTGCTATTTCAATCTCTTCTCTATGTCGTTGCCCATAATCGAATGTGATCCCGTGAACCTCATCAAATTGTTGGAGGGCCTGAATGAGACAGGTTGTCGAATCTTGACCACCACTAAAAACTACAACGGCTTTTGACATAATAAACTTTTAATCTAGTAATAAATAAGAGCTATTAGTTTAGCGCAGCCGTGAATGCTTTTAAACTACTTGCGACTCACGTTAAAATCCTCTATAAAGTGCCCCGGTTAACCAAGAGGTAAGATAATGAAATATCCAGTGAATGAAGTATTTGAAACAATTCAAGGTGAGGGGACTTTTACGGGAGTACCAGCCGTTTTTGTTAGACTTCAGGGCTGCCCTGTTGGTTGCTCTTGGTGTGACACTAAGCAGACGTGGGAATTGCTAGAGGCAAATCACGTTGCTAAAGAGCTTGTGATCCAAGTTGACGGTACTATCGGCCGTTGGTCGGAGCTTAGCGCTGAAGAATTGGTTAATGCCTTTAAAGATAAAGGCTTTAATGCAAAACATATCGTGATCACAGGTGGTGAACCTTGTTTATATGATTTGACAGAGTTAACTCAATATCTTCATAGCCAAGGTTACCAAACGCAGATTGAAACCAGTGGTACGTTTGATGTGCTTTGTCACGCAGATACTTGGGTGACAGTATCACCTAAGGTCAATATGAAAGGTGGTTATAAAGTACTTGCCCAAGCGCTAAACCGGGCCAATGAGATTAAACACCCGATAGCAACTCAAAATCACATTGATGAGCTTGATGAGCTGTTGGAAGGTATCGACTTAACCGATAAAACGGTTTGCTTGCAGCCTATTAGTCAAAAGGCCCGTGCGACAGAGTTGGCAATGTCTACCTGTATCGCACGTAACTGGCGCTTATCGATTCAAACGCATAAATATTTAGATATCGATTAACAAAATCGACAATGTTTTATGAAAAAGCCCTTGGATTTAATTATCTCAAGGGCTTTTCTGTATCACTACTGATGAGCTAGTTACTTATCGTTATACTCACTTGGCTCTTGGGCAATGTAATACACTCGTCTCGCTAAATTGGCTTAACGCTTCAGTATAAGGTGTTAGATCGCCGATATTATCTTTAATCCAATCCGCGTTGTAATAGGTGTCTAGGTAGCGCTCACCCGAGTCGCAAATGAGGGTCACAATCGAGCCTGTTTCGCCTCTAGCGGCCATTTCGCTGGCTAACTGCAACGCACCATACAGGTTTGTACCTGTAGAGGCGCCCGTCTTGCGGCCAATAATCTTCTCTAACCAATTAATTGTTGCGACAGAGGCGGGATCTGGGATCTTACGCATCTCATCCACAACACCAGGAATAAAGGACGGTTCGGCGCGAGGTCTGCCAATGCCCTCTATCTTACTGCCATTGCTGCAAGTCACGTTCTTATCGCCGGTATTGAAATAATCGAAGAAAACAGAGTTTTCAGGATCGACAACACAAAGCTTAGTCGTCAGTCGTTGATAGCGAATATAACGACCAATCGTAGCCGAAGTGCCGCCAGTACCAGGGCTCATAACAATCCAAGTAGGGATTGAATGTTGCTCTTTTTCCATCTGGTTAAAGATAGAGTTGGCGATATTGTTGTTACCGCGCCAATCTGTAGCACGCTCGGCATAGGTAAACTGATCCATATAGTGACCATCTAACTCTTGTGCTAAGCGTTCTGATTCAGCATAAATTTTACAGGAATGGTCGACAAAATGGCATTGACCGCCATAAAACTCAATTTGCTGAACTTTCTTTTTTGCCGTGGTGCTTGGCATGACAGCGATAAATGGTAATCCAAGTAATCTTGCAAAATAGGCTTCAGATACTGCAGTGCTGCCAGAAGAAGACTCAATAACGGTGGTACCTTCCTTAATCCAGCCATTACAAAGCGCATACAGAAATAAAGAGCGAGCGAGGCGGTGCTTTAAACTTCCAGTAGGGTGGGTACTTTCATCTTTAAGATAAATATCAATACCAGTTAGGCTTGGAGTCTCTAGCTTAATTAAATGAGTGTCTGCACTTCGTTGAAAGTCAGCTTCAATCTTTTCGATTGCTTGATTTACCCAAGAATTAGTCACTTGTTTGCCTCTGATTAAACAATAAGCCTAAATCATAGAGAAAAGTGAGCTAGATTGGTAGTGACAAGCGTATAAGAATAGTTTGTTCATTAGCTGTAAACTGTTGATTGGTAGTAGTTTGTAAAAAGTTGAGCTGGCGTGAGTTACAATTGAGAAGGTGTTTGGGAGTTATCAACATTTATTGGAATGTTTTGAAAACGAGTGAGCAGAGCTAATACGGACTTGGCAGTAGGAATGGGATTTAGCTGAGAATAAGAAGTGGTGGAGGGAGAAGGATTCGAACCTTCGAAGGCTGAGCCGTCAGATTTACAGTCTGATCCCTTTGGCCACTCGGGAACCCCTCCACATTTTCTTACTTCATCTTACGCACAATATTGGCCTATTGTGTTTATTGCTTTTACTTCATCTTTCTACTTCAAAAATGCTAATACAAAAAAATTAGCGAATTAAGAAGTGGTGGAGGGAGAAGGATTCGAACCTTCGAAGGCTGAGCCGTCAGATTTACAGTCTGATCCCTTTGGCCACTCGGGAACCCCTCCACATTGTCTTACTTCATCTTACGCACAATATTGGCCTATTGTGTTTATTGCTTTTACTTCATCTTTCTACTTCAAAAATGCTAATGCCTAAAAAGGTTAGCGAGTTAAGAAGTGGTGGAGGGAGAAGGATTCGAACCTTCGAAGGCTGAGCCGTCAGATTTACAGTCTGATCCCTTTGGCCACTCGGGAACCCCTCCACATTGTCTTACTTCATCTTGCACACAATATTGGCCTATTGTGTTTGTTACATTTTTACAGCTTACGTCAACTTATAGAAATGGTGGAGGGAGAAGGATTCGAACCTTCGAAGGCTGAGCCGTCAGATTTACAGTCTGATCCCTTTGGCCACTCGGGAACCCCTCCACGAATATCTTTCTACAAGTTGTGCGCAAATGGTGGAGGGAGAAGGATTCGAACCTTCGAAGGCTGAGCCGTCAGATTTACAGTCTGATCCCTTTGGCCACTCGGGAACCCCTCCTCAATTGCGGCGGCAATAGTAGTCAGAATTTTTTCTGCTGTAAAGCTTAAATATGAAATAACCGCAAAGTATTTGACTGTTTGTTCAATTAACTTTCAACGGCTTGTTTTAGCGGTTTATTCTTGTTCGATATGGCGAGAAATTAGCGCTTATCTCAATGAGTGAACAATCGGGCGCTGCTTAAACATACTATTGACTCACATTAACTTTACACTAAATCTGGCCAATGACGTTTATGTATGAGCTATGAGCTTAAAACATTAAATAAAACCTAAAGTATTCGTTTGAACGGTCGATTAACTTACAACGAGTTGTTTTGTAGGTTTATTTTTGTTCAAAATGAGTATTTCGCAGCTAGAAAGTGCATTAATCAATGAATCTCAGTTAGGTTCGAGACTCAACCATGCCGTTGGTTCTAACCGACGGGGTGAGTTTGGTCTATTGCTTTCTATGCTATCGGAAGATGCGCGTGATATGGCCCAGTTTCAGACTGCGGCTCACCTTAGCCATGATTTGCGAATCAAATTCGAGCTTCCGGCGCCACAGACGTTAATTGGACAACTCGATGATGACATAATGGTGACAGATAACAGCTTAGTCCACCAACAAAGCGGCGCCACGGCTTTTCGTTTAGCGAATACGCTCAATGAAGAGGCTTTGGTTATTCGCTGCAAAGAGTCGTTAGCGATGCAGGAGGTGCTGGCTAACTGTGCTCTGTCTGTTCGTCAGCGCTATGGCCAAGTGTCGGTAGCACCCAAAGTGGAACTCACCCATTTTGTCGATCAATTGGTCATGCAGCGTCAAATGGGTGAATTAATCGCCCAAGCTTGAAGATGAGTCTGCTTTATTTTGAATTGCTGATATATAATCAACCATTCAAATGATCCATTGTGAGACACATTAAGATGAAAAATATTCAAAAGGCACAATCAGATTTAGTTAATGATACCTGTAATGACTGTGGTAGCTTCGTCGATGTTGGCGCAATTATCGATGAACACGATACGGTACTTGAGCTGGAATTAAGCGGTGATAACTGTGAGCAATTGGCAAACGAAGTGATTGAAAAGGCGCAGCAGCGTTTTGAAGGTGTGACTTTTGAAAAGCAGCTACAAGGCCAAGACGCAAAAGTTAGCATAACATTCTCTTTTAGTGCAGAAAAAATGATATTTCAGTTAGAAAATGGTCTATAAAATAGCCTAGAATAGCTTGCTGAAAATAGATTAACTCGTGTAGCCTTGTACCCTATAAAAATATAATTTTTGCTTTAATTTTTAAAGCCATTGGTAGACGCTTTGTTTACCTCATTAGGATAACGTGTGAAGAAGCATCAATTTCAGCAATTGTTGGAGTACATTGTTAATTCAGAAGCAAAGCAGTTAGGCGATTTTAAAGCGACTGCGCAAATTGCAGCTGAATTGCTCTCTCAGCAGATTAATGTTTCAAGTGTCGTGGTTTCTGCGTTATCAGCAGAAACCAATACATTAGAGCAAATTACACGCTTATGCTTGGGCGTTAATACATCTTCTGCCAGCGTTATTCGTCCAAATCCCGGATCTTGTACCAACTTTATTCACCAACTCAAAGATGAACGCCATATTTCTGCTGAGTTCTGTGGTGACGATAGTCGTCTAGTCGAGCTTAAACCGTATTACCAGGCGCTGGGGATTATATCGGTTTTGGAAGTGGCTATTCGAATCAACGGGCATCTAGAGGGCATTTTAAGTCTAGAGCGCACCGAAGCGACAGAGCCATGGCACGATAGTGAAGTGCAACTTTGCTCACAAGTCGCAGATCAGCTCGCATTAACCCTAGCAACGCAATATGGCTATGAAAAAGATGAACGACTAACGCTATTTTTATCTGCTGCAGAGCAGTCAGATCAAATTATGATGGTGGTTAATCTAGCTTCAGACTGTATTGAGTACGTTAATAAGGCGCACGCGGATTTAACTAAGGTACCTAGGGAACGAGTATTAGGACGACAGGTACAATCTCTAGATTTTTTTAGACAGTATCCTACGTTGGCAGCGCTTGTGTTAAAGAAGGCTCGCATTGGAGAGACCTCTGAAGAAGAGGTAAACCTCGTTCGTCATGATGGTTCACCCTATTGGATGCGTTTCTCTGTAAAACGTTTTATCTCCGAACGAGGTAATCATTTCGCATTAGTTAATGCTGAAGACTGCACAGAACAGCACAATCATCAAAGTGAATTATTACGTTTAGCATGGCGCTGTGGGCTGACAGGCTTGTATAACCGCACTCACTTTAGCCAAGTGCTAGAGAAGGCACAGAAAGGGCACTTAGTGCTTATCGATCTACGTGAGTTTAAGCGCTTCAACGATACTTATGGTCACGCCAACGGCGATATCATGTTAATTGAAGTCGCGAGACGAATGCGCCATTTTGCTGAAGCTCACCAGATCTCAGAAGTCGCACGGATAGGTAGCGATGAGTTTGGTATTTTATTTGAAAATGAAGAAGATGAAATATTCATTGAGCATGCAACCGAACGATTATATAAACAGCTTGAAGTCCCTATAACCATAGGTATTGAGCAGATAGAGCCTAAACCAGCCCTAGCTCGGGTCGACCTCGCGTCAATAGAGCAACAATTCTCCCTCCTAACTTGTGCCGATATCGCACTTCAATACGCCAAAAATAAGCAGGGTAATGCCATTCAGGTATTTAACTCGGCGTTGCTTAATGCGTTTAAGGAAGATGCACAAATCGAAAGGGATTTGGCTGTTGCGATAAAAGGCCGACAATTTGAACTCTACTATCAACCGTTAAAAGACTTAAAGAAACAGTCCTATATCGGTGCTGAAGCATTAATTCGTTGGCACCATCCAAAGAAAGGGGTGCTTTATCCTGGGGCTTTTATTGATATTGCAGAGCAAACAGGACTGATTAATGATATCGGCTCGTGGGTGTTAGAGGCGGCGTGTAAACAACTTAACCTATGGCAACGGCATCAGATTGATATTTCGATGCACGTGAATGTATCTGCGAGGCAATTTTTTAGTGGTACCCTATTTGAGCAGGTGTGGGAACTCGTCACTCGATACCGCTTAAAACCCCATAGTTTGATCCTTGAAATAACCGAAACAGAGTTAATGGAAGATATTCGCTCTGCGACCAATTTGTGTCATGAGCTGGCCGCCCTAGGTGTTGGGCTCGCTATCGATGATTTTGGTACCGGTTATAGTTCTATGCGATACCTGAAGCAATTTCCTATTAGTAAACTAAAAATTGACCGCTCTTTTATATCTGACCTGTCAGTGAGCCATGAAAGTCGTGAAATTGTCAGTGCGATAATTGCTATGGCGTCGGCATTAAATATTTCGCTTACCGCAGAAGGGGTGGAAACGAAAGAGCAGGAGCATTTTTTAGCCGAGCACTCGTGTCACCAAGCGCAGGGCTTCTTATACAGCCCAGCGTTAAGAGTCTCTGAATTTGGCCAATTCTTAGAAAAATCAGCCTCAATTCATTAAGAGTGGGTTACTTACCGCAGCACTGCTTAAATTTCTTACCACTGTGGCAGATACACTTATCATTTCGCTTAGGAAAGACCGCAGCTTTTTGCTCACCTTGAGTGTAATACCACTTTTCATCCTGCTTGATAAAATCTGAGCATTCATGAATGGCATCTAGCTCATTATCTAATTGATACCAAGCCTGAAAGGTTACACTTCCCTCATTACCGTCCTGATGACTTGAGCAAACTTCTAACCCTAACCACTGAGGTAATGGCTCTTGCGCAAGATTTTGCGCTGTCAACCCATTTAAATAATCAAGATGGTGGGTTTCAATCAAATAATCATATCGTTCTAGATAAAAAGCACTAAATCGAGAACGCATTAATTGCTCGGGGGTAAGTGCAATTTGAATTTTTAGGTGAAGTGGCTGGCAACAATCTTGATAAGTCGCCCCAGAACAACAGGGGCAAAGGCTTTCGGCTGCAAAATTAAGGTTTGTCATGGTAACTTATTATTGATTGTTGGAAGGTGAGTTTTGGCTCAGTGCAGGAAATTGGCGACCATAATAAAGGTTTGGGCTTGGTTTAGCATTATAATAAAATGACGCTTCGGCGCGGTTATTGGTATCGACAGTTAAATACCACTTGCCGTCACTTTTCTTCTTGGATACACCAACAAACTTACCTGCAAACTCACTGGTCGGTTCACCATTATCGATCGGTGGATGAAAACGAATAAGGTAATAACCGATATCTGTAGCACTCGTACCTTCGATGTTGCGCTCGATGACTCTGAAGTCGACTTCAATCCTGGCATTTTTATGCTTAATTTTGCCAAAAAAAGTTTGGTACAACGCAACAATTTTATCGCGACCTAAGGTGATCTCTTTATCTTGTCCCTCGGGGATGTAGCAGGCGTCTTCTGAGTAGATAGACTTCATGATAGTGGCATCAAGCTCATTAAAGGCTTCACTAAAATGGCCATAGACGGCATTAAGCGCCTCATTATCGTCTGCTACGGCAACTTGAAGGAGACTAAAATAAAAGATACTGATTAATGTCAGTGCAGTTGTGACTTTTTTAAGCATGTAATAGGGCAAAATAATAATATAATACTATCACTATAATAGATGGTTACTGTGAACTAAAGTACTAGATCTTTACAAGATGTGTAGAGCTGTAAGTCAGTATCTACATCTTCACTCGCCTATTGAGTGTGATACGAGAATTAAAGCTAATGGGAGTACTTATGGGTGAAGAGGAAATGACCCTTTTTCTTCAAGAGATGAGTGGTGTTCAGCCCCTTAAGCATAATACCAATGCAACTATTGCTGAACAGACGGTATCGACACAGGCTCAAAATGCTCGGCGTAAACAGCTTGAAATGAGCGAGCAACTCGCTAAGTTAACGACCGACATCAATGCGATTGAGCCTATTGCATCAGACGCTATTATCGAATTTAAACGAGATGGTGTGCAAGATGCGGTATTTCAACGCTTCAGCCGTGGTGGCTACCCGATTAAACATGAGATCCTGCTGCATCAACTAAAAGTACAGCAGGCGCGGGAAGCACTCTATAACGAGATCCAAAAGAGTCGACAAAAGGGCGAAAGAAGTATTCTGGTTATTCATGGTAAGGGGGTTAACAGTAAACCTATCCCCGCGCTGATGAAATCCTTTGTGGCAAGCTGGCTTGAGCAGATCGATGAAGTGCTGGCATTTCATAGCGCCCAGGTACACCACGGCGGCACGGGAGCTTTATATGTGATGCTGGCAAAATCGGAGCAGAAACGTATCGAAACCCAAGAGAGCAACCATAAAGGTGTGAATATACGCTAATCTTTTTCAGATTTTAAAAGGCCATCTTACCCTAGGCTAAGATGGCTTTTTGTTTTGTATCGCTAACTATTTCACACAGAGACTTATGGAACTTGAGTTGTAAAGTTGCTGTAGATCCACTCGGAGCGATTAATCTCAATAGAGAGAGCTGCCATGGTCGATTCGGCGTCTTTGATAAATTGTGTGGCTTCTGCCGTCTTATCGACTTTGACTGGTGTGGTTTCAGCTTCTGTTTTAGCAATTAGGGGGAATTTGTTTGACAAAAAGCAAGCGAATGTTTAATTTAAACGAGTGTTTAAAATAGAAATGAAAGGCAACGGAATGGCGAATCGCTCCGATACAAAAACAAGAATACTTGATGCTGCGGAAAAATTATTTGCAGAAAGGGGTTTTTCAGAAACCTCGCTAAGATTAATTACCAGCAAAGCTGAAGTAAACCTTGCATCTGTTAATTACCATTTTGGCTCCAAAAAAGAGCTGATCCGAGCGGTGCTAGCACGTTACCTCGATGTATTTATGCCTGCAGCAGCAGACGCAATTGTTGCGGTGCGCAAAAATAACGCTAACGCATCATTAGACGATATTTTCTCAACTTTAGTTGCACCGCTTCTCGAACTCAATACATTGAGAAATGAAGGCACCACCACATTTCTTCAGCTGTTGGGGCGTGGCTATATCGAAAGCCAAGGGCACCTTCGTTGGTTTATCACCACGCATTATGGCGAGTACCTAGGGCTTTTTGTTAAGGCTGTGGCTGAGAGCGCTCCACATATTCCTCCCGCAGAGATGTTTTGGCGATTACACTTTACCTTAGGTACGGTTGTTTTCACTATGGCGTCAGCCGATGCGCTAACAGAAATTGCAGAAGCTGATTTTGGGGAGCACAATGATATAGAAGCTGTTATTAGAAAAGTCATTCCGTATTTATCTGCCGGGGTATCGGTCCCACTTACTAAGGATGTAATGTAAAAATTATGGCTACGACATTATTAATACTATTGATTGGCACAATAGTGGTTGTATTCAGTGTTAAAAATATCAGGATGCAACTCGTTACCCGCCCTGTATTTAGCTTTTTTAAAAAAGTGCTACCTCCGCTTTCCAAAACTGAAAAAGAAGCGATGGAAGCGGGCGACGTTTGGTGGGAAGGGGAGCTCTTTAAGGGGAAACCCAATTGGCAAGTGCTCCACAGTTACGGTAAACCGTCTTTGACCTCAGAAGAGCAGGACTTTATCGACAATCAAGTGGTAACCGCATTAACCATGATTGACGATTACAACATCGTTAATGAGAGAAAAGATCTGCCACCAGAGCTATGGGACTACTTCAAAAAAGAGGGCTTCTTTGCGCTTATCATACCTAAAAAGTACGGTGGTAAGGCATTCTCAGCGTACGCTAACTCTACCATTGTCAGCAAAATTGCCAGTCGTAGCGTAAGTGCGGCTGTAACCGTTATGGTGCCGAACTCACTTGGTCCTGGTGAGTTACTCACTCACTACGGAACCAGCGAACAGAAAGACTTTTGGTTACCACAACTGGCCGATGGAAGTGCTATTCCTTGCTTTGCATTAACAGGCCTAGAGGCGGGGAGCGACGCGGGGGCCATTCCGGATTCCGGTGTTGTTTGTCGTCAAGAGTTTAATGGCGAAGAAACACTCGGCTTAAAGCTTAACTGGGATAAGCGTTATATTACCCTTGCACCAGTGGCCAATGTACTCGGTCTCGCGTTTCAAATGTATGACCCAGACGGTCTGCTTGGTGATACTCAGCAGATAGGTATTACCTGTGCGCTGATCCCAACGGATCACAATGGGGTTGAAATCGGTCGTCGCCATAACCCGTTAAATATGGCGTTTATGAACGGTACTACTCGAGGACAAGATGTCTTTATTCCGTTAGATTGGATTATTGGTGGCCCCCAGTTCGCGGGACGTGGCTGGAGAATGTTAGTCGAGTGTCTTTCTGCGGGGCGTGGTATTTCACTTCCAGCACTATCGACGGCATCGGGTCATATGGCGACTAAGACCACAACCGCATACAGCGCAGTGCGTCAACAGTTTGGTTTAGATATTGGTAAATTCGAAGGTGTACAAGAGGCCTTAGCACGGGTTATTGCTAATACTTACCAGCTTGAAGCTGCAAGGCGTTTAACCACAACTGGCATCGATTTAAAAGTCAAACCGTCAGTGGTAACCGCGATCGCTAAATACCATATGACCGAACTTGGACGTAAGGTCATAGATGATGCGATGGACATTCAGTCTGGTAAAGGGATCCAACTTGGACCTAAGAATTATTTGGGCCACGGTTATATGGCGCTACCCATCTCTATTACGGTAGAAGGGGCCAATATTTTAACCAGAAGCTTGATGATCTTCGGTCAAGGTGCCACGCGCTGTCATCCATACGTGTTAGCAGAGATGGAAGCGGCAGGTATGGAAGATACCAACGAAGGGTTAGAGCGTTTTGATGACTTACTATTAGGCCATATCGGTTATGCGACGCGTAATGCTTTCAGCGCGTTCGGTAATGCGGTCACTGGCAGTCACTTTTCACAATCTCCAGTGAGTGGTGAAACTAAGCAGTATTATAAAGACATGAATCGTTTGTCTGCAGCTCTTGCCTTGATGACAGATGTTTCTATGCTTATTCTAGGTGGTGAGCTGAAACGTAAAGAGATGCTTAGTGCCCGTATGGGGGACGTGTTAAGTCAACTATACCTAGGCTCTGCAACCTTAAAGTTATTTGAAGATAACGGTCGTCAATTTGATGATTTACCCGCGGTTCGTCATGTTATGGCTACACGTCTGCATTTGGCGGCAAAAGCGTTAGATGAAGCCATTCGTAACTTCCCTAATCGCGGCGTTGCTTTACTAATGCGTGCATTAATCTTCCCGCTTGGAAACCGCTTTAAAGAGGCGAGCGATAAGCTTTCAATCGACCTGGTTAATTCGATGAGTAAGCCTTGTCCTGCACGAGATAGATTAACCTTCTTGTGTCCTGATTTTAAAGGAGATACCGGCGGTATCGCTGAAGTTGAGAATGCATTTATTGCAAAGCATGCCTGTAACGGCCTGTATAAAAAGCTTAAGCAAGCACAAAGGGAGGGGAGTTTACCAACTAAACTTCAGCCTTTGGCCTTGTTTGACTCGGCTCTAGAGATCTCGCTGATAACTCAAGAGGAGCATCAACAGTTAGTTCAGGCTGACGCGTTACGCTTAGCGGCTATCAATGTAGATGAGTTTGAAAGCCTGTAATATGGAACAATTAAAGAGCGAATACCTTTTGGTTTAGCTCTTTATACCAATCAGTATAAGAAGTTGATCTACTCAGAACGTTTTTGGCAAACTAATTAAAGGCGAATAACTGAAAGAATGGTTGCTCCCTTGTGAAGTTGTTCAACGCAGAAGTAGGCAGCCAAAACGCTCCAGAATGGCGAGTTTTAGCGGCTCTGATACTGTGACTCTTAAGGAACAAGAGGGAGCTTAAACGTAGAATAACTATGCTCTTCACTCGTTGCAAACCACATGGATGTGGTGAATGTCATTAAAGCAGGAGCACTTAATGACCTTGTCTCAGTGCCGCTAAACTCTCGCTGAGTGACCAAATCTTTATACTGATTGGTATTATACCAATTAGTATGAATCACGAAGTATAAAAAAAGGTACGCAATTGCGTACCTTTTTTATTAGCTAACCAACCACTTAGAGTTAGACAACAACAACCTTGCTAGTGTTAGTGCCACCAACAGTTTCCATTGCATCACCCTTAGTCATCATCGCCATATCACCTTTTACAAGGTAACCCGCTTGAGACAGAGTCTCTAGTGCTTTTTGAGCGACAGCTTCAGGTGCATGAGTCGTTGAATCAAAATAAACTGGTTGAACCCCGCGATAAAGTGCCATTTTTGCTAATGTTGACTCATGACGAGACATGGCAAAAATAGGTAGTGCAGAGCTAATGCGTGACATCATCTGTGGTGTTGCACCCGATTCTGTTAACGCCACAATCGCCTTAATACCTTCAAGGTGGTTAGCGGCATACATAGTCGATAATGCAATCGTTTCTTCGATAGTCGTGAATTGCTGATCTAATCTGTGCTTAGAAACCTGAACACTTGGGTGTGATTCAGCACCTAAACATACTTCTGCCATTGCTTTTACGGTTTCTTCAGGGAAGTCACCAGCAGCGGTTTCGGCGCTAAGCATTACTGCATCTGTGCCATCTAATACTGCGTTTGCAACGTCCATAACCTCTGCACGAGTTGGCATTGGGCTAGAGATCATTGATTCCATCATTTGAGTTGCTGTAATGACAGGCTTATTCAATTGACGAGAACGGCTAATTAGTCGTTTTTGCACAGCAACAAGAGCTGGGTCGCCAATTTCAACACCTAAGTCACCACGGGCAACCATAACGGCATCAGAGGCGATGATCACATCATCCATTGCTTCGTCGGTGGCTACGGCTTCTGCACGCTCGACTTTAGAAACAATCAATGCGTTGCTACCCGCTTTACGCGCTAAGTCGCGAGCATAGTTTAGATCAGCACCACTTCTTGGGAATGATACCGCAAGGTAATCAACGCCAATCTCTGCAGCAGTAACGATATCTCGTTTATCTTTTTCAGTCAGTGCCGCAGCCGATAAGCCACCGCCTTGCTTGTTGATCCCTTTATTATTAGATAAAGGACCTGCGACAGTAACGCTGGTGTGAACCTTGTTACCTTCAACTCTTTCAACGCGCAACTGAACGCGGCCATCATCGAGCATTAAGATATCACCAAGACTCACGTCTTGTGGTAACTCTTTATAATCGATACCGACTTGTGTCTCGTCACCTTCGCCTTTCGCAAGATCGCCATCAAGGGTATAGGCTTGACCAAGCTCTAACATGACCTTTTTGTTGTCTTTGAAAGTTGAGATACGAATTTTGGGACCTTGAAGATCGCCTAAAACTGCAACATGAACGCCAAGCTCTTTTGCAATCGCTCGTGTATCATTTGCGCGTTTCTTATGATCTTCTGGTGCACCGTGAGAGAAGTTTAAGCGAACAACGTTAGCGCCGGCAGCAATAATGCGGCGTAAGTTGTCATCACGGTCGGTGGCTGGACCCAAAGTTGTTACAATTTTGGTTCTGCGGAACATGACATACTCCGTTAAGTTTTAAAAAATTCTGATTCTATATTACCAGACAATACCCGTTAGTGTAGTAAAATTACGAACAAAATGATCTAACTCAAGTTTTTAATTTTGTGACTTATTCCACCAATAATTTAAAAATGGGCAATCCAACCTAGGTTAAATTGCCGCAAATTATGTAGAAAGTCAGTTACAGAACTGGATCTTTGTCTATTCTTGACTCTTTTAACACTTCCTTTACTCGCTTCAAATTCTCACGGAAACGAGGACCTCTTCTGAGGGTAAAGCCTGTCGCTAGCACATCAATTATAACTAACTGTGCCAAACGTGAAGCCATAGGTAAGTACATATCTGTGTCTTCTGGTACTTCCATTGTCACTGGAAGTGTACAGACCGTTGATAGCGGTGAGTTACGAGCCGTAATACCGATAACCGCCGCACCATTTTCACGAGCCAGTTTAGCAATATCGATAAGCGACTTTGTACGGCCTGTGTGAGAGATAAGTACTACTACATCGCCTTCATTACTGTTTATACAGCTCATACGCTGCATAAGAACATCATCGAAACTGATGACTGGAACATTAAAGCGGAAGAATTTGTTCTGTGCATCATGAGCAACAGATGCTGAAGCGCCAAGACCAAAGAAAGAGATCTTCTTAGCCTGAGTTAACACATCGACAGCCTTATTGATTGCTGCGGTGTCGATACTTTGGCGGGCGGTATCTAAAGAGGCCATAGAAGATTCAAATATCTTAGTAGTATAAGAGTCTGGACTGTCGTCTTCTTCTACATGGCGACTAACATAAGGGGTACCGTTAGCAAGGCTTTGGGCTAAATGAAGTTTAAAGTCCGGAAAGCCTTTGGTATCAAGGCGACGACAGAAGCGGTTAACCGTAGGCTCACTCACATCGGCCATTTTAGCCAAAGTGGCGATACTTGAGTGAATTGCCGTTTGTGGCGAAGACAAAATAACTTCTGCGACTTTACGTTCAGATTTACTAAAATGGGTAAGGCTTTTTTGCACCTTTTCGAGGGTATTCATATGCGTACGTCCACTCAATAGTAATGTAGTTTTATTTTTTTTGTTGAAGCTTTCACGTTGTCGTTTCTAAACCGTTATTTCCGGAGCGTTAACGCCAACATTAATTTATAATGACACAGGTACAAACACGATAAATTTTAGTAATTTTATCACAAAAGCATATCAGATTATGGCCTAACATACCTAATAAGCTAACTTGAAGTTTATTATAGAATTTAGATGCAATTACTGATTTCTGTTGTTATATTACAACAAACGTGTGAATTCTCGTCAAACATGATGAGGCACAGTGTCAAAAGGAGATTTTGAAGCTATGGGCATAACGACACCAAAAGCCAAAGCTTGTGATTTTGTTCTATTTGGTACCAAGGGAGATCTTGCCAAGCGTAAGTTACTTCCTTCTTTATACCAACTTGATAAAGCAAACTTACTGAATGTCGATACGAAGATCCTCGGCGTTGCAAAAGATGACTTTAGTCAGGAAGAATATCGCGAGTTAGTCATCACCGCATTAAACACCTTTGTTAAAGATGAACTCTGTGAAGAGACAGTGAATCGCTTCTTGGACCGTTGTCACTATATCGGAACAAACTTCACGGTTTCTGATGGTTACCAAGCTTTCCATGATATTTTAGAGCCCGAGAAGCGGGTCATGGTGAGTTACTTCGCGACGCCGCCAGCCATCTTCGGCGATATTTGTCGTTGCCTCCACGAACAAAATCTTATCTTCCCTGACTCTCGTGTTGTTTTAGAAAAGCCAATCGGCTCCGATCTCGAAAGCTCTCGCATCATTAACGACCAAGTCTCAGCTTATTTCGAAGAAAACCAAGTCTATCGCATCGACCATTACCTAGGTAAAGAGACGGTACAGAATTTACTTGCACTGCGTTTTGCTAACTCTTTATTTGCCTCTAAGTGGGATAACCGTACTATTGACCATGTGCAACTCACCGTTGCTGAAGAAGTGGGTATCGAAGGCCGTTGGGGTTATTTCGATAAAGCGGGTCAGATGCGCGATATGATCCAAAACCACTTGCTACAGGTATTAACCCTTGTGGCGATGGATCCTCCCGTTAACTTAGATGCTGACAACATCCGTGATGAAAAAGTAAAAGTACTTAAGTCACTGCGTCCAATTAACGCCGACAACATCTATGAGAACACGGTTCGTGGCCAATATAGTTCAGGCTTCCTTAAAGGCGCACCGGTTCCTGGTTATCTCGAAGAAGAGGGTGCGAACGTTCAGTCTAAGGCTGAAACTTTTGTTGCACTTCGCGTCGATATCGATAACTGGCGTTGGGCTGGCGTGCCATTCTACTTACGTAGTGGTAAGCGTATGCCGTTTAAGAGCTCAGAAATTGTGGTCTATTTTAAGAACCCACCGCACAACCTATACAGCTCGAACTACCGTAACCTGCCACCAAACAAATTGACGATTCGATTACAGCCTCATGAAGGGGTTGAAATCCAGATGCTTAACAAGGTGCCAGGTCTTGGTGAAAAGCAACGCTTGCAAACCACTAAACTGGATTTAAGCTTCTCTGAGACCTTCAAAAACGAACGTATTGCCGATGCCTACGAGCGTTTATTACTTGAAGCTATGCTTGGCAATCAGGCGTTATTTGTGCGCCGTGATGAAGTTGAGCAAGCTTGGAGCTGGGTAGACGGCATTATTCAGGCGTGGGAAGAGACCGACGAAAAGCCAAAGCCTTACCCTGCGGGTACATGGGGACCTGTGGCGTCTGTCGCGCTTATCACTAAAGATGGCCGTTCTTGGGACGAGTAAGGTGAAACCGATGATTAAAGAAACTGTTTTCAAATCATTTGACAATAAAGAAGCACTCGAAGCACAACTGGCGGAGCGTATTGCCAATCAACTGCAAGACGCCGTTGATGCCCGTGGTAAAGCGAGCCTTATTGTCTCAGGTGGCTCAACTCCGCTTAAGTTATTTGAATTGCTCAGTAAGAAAGGCATCGATTGGAGTGATGTTTACATCACACTCGCGGATGAGCGCTGGGTCAGTGCTGAGCATAGTGATTCTAACGAGCGCCTAGTTCGAAATAATTTGCTAAAGAATAGAGCGGCTAATGCCAAATTTCGTGGCTTGAAGAACATGTATTCTTCGCCTGAAGAAGGTTGCGCCATGGCGATTGAACAACTTGGTAGTTTTCCTACACCATTCGATGTCGTCGTATTAGGCATGGGCAATGACGGCCATACCTGCTCTTGGTTCCCTTGCGCCGCAGAAGCTGAACTCGACAATGCATTAACGACAACCGACTTATGTGTTGCCGTTAAACCGGGTAATGCCCCGCATTCAAGGATTACTTTGTCGAAGTCAGCCATTTTAGCGAGTCGTCAAATCTATTTACATATCGTTGGTGAGCAAAAATTAGATGTTTACCGACAAGCACTAGCAAGCGATGACTGTCGTGAAATGCCTATCCGAGCGGTGCTCGGCCAGCATAAAACGCCTGTTGATGTTTACTGGAGCGCTTAAGGAGTAATTATGCACAGCGTTGTACAATCTGTTACCGACAGAATTATTGAACGAAGCAAAGATTCTCGCGCTAAATACTTAGCGGCGCTCGATGATGCTAAAAATAAAGGTGTTCACCGCAGTGCATTAAGCTGCGGTAACTTAGCGCACGGTTTCGCAGCATGTAATCCAGCCGACAAGTCTTCTATCAAGCAATTGAATAAGGCCAATATCGGTATCATCACCTCATTTAACGATATGCTGTCAGCACACCAACCTTATGGTGAATATCCTGACTTGTTGAAACAAGCCTGTCATGACGTCGGCAGTGTTGCCCAAGTCGCCGGTGGCGTTCCCGCTATGTGTGACGGCGTAACACAAGGCCAGCCTGGTATGGAACTGAGTCTGCTAAGCCGCGAAGTGATTGCCATGGCAACTGCTGTGGGCTTATCTCACAACATGTTCGATGGTGCACTATTACTGGGTATCTGTGACAAGATTGTGCCAGGTCTATTGATTGGCGCACTTAGCTTCGGTCACCTACCTATGTTGTTTGTGCCTGCGGGTCCAATGAAGTCAGGTATTCCAAACAAAGAAAAGGCACGTATTCGTCAGCAATATGCCCAAGGTGAAGTCGACAGGGCAGCGCTTTTAGAGGCAGAGTCTAAGTCTTACCACAGTGCGGGGACTTGTACTTTCTACGGTACAGCCAACAGTAATCAGTTAATGCTCGAGGTCATGGGCCTTCAGCTACCAGGTTCATCTTTTGTCAATCCTGATGACCCATTGCGCGAAGTATTAAGTAAAACTGCCGCTAAGCAGGTTTGCCGTCTAACCGAAATGGGCACCCAGTACACACCTATCGGTAAAGTGGTATCTGAAAAGTCAGTAGTGAACGGTATTGTGGCGTTATTGGCTACGGGTGGTTCAACTAACCTAACCATGCACATCGTTGCCGCAGCGCGCGCTGCAGGTATCATAGTAAACTGGGATGATTTCTCAGAGCTTTCGGATGCCGTGCCTCTACTTGCACGCGTTTACCCGAACGGACACGCTGACATTAACCATTTCCACGCCGCTGGCGGTATGGCGTTCTTGATTAAAGAGCTGTTAGATGGTGGCTTGCTACATGAAGATGTCGACACCGTGGCAGGCTTTGGACTTAAGCGTTATACCCAAGAGCCGCAAATTCGTGATGGCGAACTAACATGGGTTGATGGTCAGCAAACAAGTTTAGACACTGAAGTGCTAACGAGTCTCGATAAGCCATTCCAGAGTAATGGCGGTCTTAAACTGCTTAAAGGTAACCTTGGCCGCGCAGTGATTAAAGTCTCTGCAGTACAAGAGCAGCATCGAGTTGTTGAAGCGCCAGCCGTTGTTATTGACGATCAAAACAAGCTTGAAGCCATTTTCAAAGCTGGTGATTTAGACAAAGATTGCGTGGTTGTGGTCAAAGGCCAAGGCCCTAAAGCCATTGGTATGCCGGAGCTACATAAGCTGACGCCAATCTTAGGTACGCTGCAAGATAGAGGCTTCAAGGTTGCATTACTGACTGACGGTCGTATGTCGGGCGCATCGGGCAAAGTACCAGCCGCTATCCATTTAACGCCAGAGGCGCTAGATGGCGGTTTAATTGCTAAGATCCATACTGGCGACTTAGTACGAGTGAACGCCACAACGGGAGAGTTAACGCTACTGGTTGATGAAGCGGAACTTAATGCAAGAACGGCTGAGAAGGTCGATTTGCATAAGACGAGTTACGGTATGGGTCGAGAGTTATTCGGTGCACTGCGCGCTAACCTAAGTAGTCCTGAAACTGGTGCCCGTTGCACTAGCGCAATTGATGAAAACTATTAACGTTTAAGGAAGAGTAACGCAATGCTTGAGAATAACTGGTCAATACAGCCACAAGATATTTTTAAACGCAGCCCTATTGTTCCTGTCATGGTGATCAATAAGATTGAACATGCTGTACCGTTAGCCAAGGCGCTAGTTGCCGGGGGTATTTCAGTACTTGAAGTCACTCTACGTACCGACTGTGCGTTAGAGGCGATCACTAAGATTGCTCAAGAAGTACCAGAAGCAATAGTGGGAGCGGGAACAATTCTAAACAAGACGCAGTTAGAGCAAGCCGTTCAAGCTGGCGCGCAGTTTGTGATCACCCCTGGTGCGACTACTGAACTGTTAGAGGCTGCAATGGCGGGCACAACACCGCTGATCCCTGGCGTTGCCAGCATCTCTGAAGTGATGAAAGGGATGGCACTGGGTTATACAAACTTTAAGTTTTTCCCAGCTGAAGCCTCTGGTGGTGTTAATGCACTTAAAGCGTTTTCGGGTCCATTAGCCGACATTCGTTTCTGCCCAACGGGTGGCATTACTCCAAGTAACTATAAAGAGTACTTAGCGCTTAAGAATGTCGACTGTATTGGGGGAAGCTGGATTGCGCCTACTGATGCAATGGAGCAAGGTGACTGGGAAAGGATCACCGCCTTATGTAAAGAAGCCATCGATGCGCTTAAAGTGTAAATGATTCTTTCTAATAAAAAAGCTACCCTTGGGTAGCTTTTTTTATGTCCATTATTGGATTAGTTTCATCTCATCAAATTACAAGCGGTGCTATTTTGTAGCTTCTCCAGAGTAGTTAAACGGCGATTCAACTTTCCACACGCGATAACGCACCTGGGTATTTTCTGGTAGATAGAATACTTTTGGTAAGCGGCTATCGTATTTCAACATTAGATCATCACGGATAGGCAGGAATTTTTCCGTTGTAGTTTGCTCAAAGCAGGCCATCATAGTGCTTGGACCGTCAGAAATGCTGTCTACTTGATAGTAATTATATCCCCAACCTTTCACTGTGTGTTGCTTCAATTCGCCCACTAAACCGTGTTTATTACAATCCACCATTTTTGTTTGTCCGATCTGGATCTCCACCCTGTAGTCAGCTTCATTGTCTAGCTTAGGTAGAGTCAAGATATGCTGGACTTGACCTGCTTGTGGCTCAGGAAACATCTTGGTCTCTTTAGTCACACTATAGTCATCGGCCGTATACATCTGCGAACCGATCATATTTTGATTTAATCCTGATGGGTGAGCTGGGCTAGTTGCATTCGCATTAAATGAAAAAGCTGAAAGAATCAAAGAAGAAGCCAAAAGTGTACGGGCAAAACGCGTATTACCAGCATTGAATAAAGTCATAAAATCTCCAAAATAAAAAGGTATTGTCTGTGTTCAATACCTCTATAAACGCTGCGGTTTTCAAAAAGGGTTATAAAAAGACAAAAAAATGTATATATATTTACATTTTGGAAAATCCCAATGATTACAATACCATAAAAAGTTTGTTGTTACTGGAGATAGTGCAAGATCACATAAGTAGTCACCTCCCTTGTGTTATTTGATCTAAAAGCGCAAAATTAGTTTGATTGTCAAGATACTCGTAATGCAAACATATCGCGTATCAAGCAATGTGGTTTTCAAGTTTTAGCTTTTGCCTTGCTAGTTATCCAACTCGCGTTGGCAAGGCTGAGCTATAAACAGAAATGATTGATAATAATTAAACGATAGCCGTGGGCTTGATGGTAAGACGTCTAAATCCAAAATATTCAAGGGTGTTATATGATCTATGGTGAACAAGCTGCCGTGAACTGCGCAGATAAACACAAGTTTTCGACTCAAAATAGTGCAGGAGAGCGCAATACCGCCTATGTATTAGTGCTTACGATAGTGACCATGCTGGCAGAGATCATTGCCGGTACTATTTATGGCTCTATGGCGTTATTAGCCGATGGCTGGCATATGGGAACTCATGCTGCGGCATTTTTGATAACTCTTTTTGCATATCGATATGCGCGTAAGCATGCAAACTCCCCAGAGTTTTCTTACGGGACTGGAAAAGTGAGTGTGCTTGGAGGATATACTAGTGCAATCGCACTGGGTTTAGTTGCCCTCGTTATGTTAATTGAGTCGAGTGTGAGGATCTTTAATCCCCATGAGATCTATTTCAATCAGGCAATTGTGGTGGCGATTATCGGGCTTATTGTTAACGTGGTCAGTGTATTTTTATTGAAAGATCATCATAGTCACGATCATGGACATAGCCACAGTCATCATGACCATGATGTACACAAAGGAGTGATCCAAGATGAAAAATACCACGATCACAATCATGGATATCATGAGCATAGTGATGGAGAGAAGCATCACGGCCAAGATCACAACCTGAGGGCTGCTTATTTTCACGTACTTGCCGATGCGCTCACTTCGCTCTTGGCAATAGCTGCTTTACTGATGGGCAAATACTTTGGCCTAACTTGGCTAGACCCTATTATGGGCATTGTTGGTGCAGTGATTATTACTCGCTGGGCATGGGGACTACTAAAACAAACGGGCCCAGTATTGTTGGATGCAAGTATTGAGCAAAGCTACATGCAACAGATTAAACAAACCATTGAACAAGAAAGCGCACAGCTTGTTGACCTCCATATTTGGAAAATCAGTGCCGACCATTATGCTGCTAGTATGATCATTCATTGTGATCGGGTTGAAAAATCAGGTTATTTTAAGGAAAAATTATCACAATTTGAGCGCTTAGCTCATATCACTATTGAAGTTAATCCAGAGACTCAGGCACAATAAGGCTACACTAACGAGGAATAAAATTAATGAAAAACCAAGATGATAGCTTAAATCATGCAATGATCGAGTTTTACGAGAAGTTGTCATCTTGGGAAATGGCAGTAGTTAAAGATAAAGGCTTTAGCTTACCTCAAGTTCATACCGTTGAAATTTTGGGTCTTAATGGCCCTATGCGTATGAAAGAATTAGCGCAAAAGATCGGTATTACTACGGGGACATTAACGGTTCAGGTCGATAAAATGGTTGAAGCAGGGCTAGTTGTACGCACTCCCCATGCTAATGATAGACGTTCTATCTTAGTTCAACTTACCGATAGCGGCCGTGAAATGTTCGAAGAGCACGATAAGCTTCATATGCAGTTGACTCGAGATCTGACTGCTAAATTTGATGATAAAGAACGCGCTCAGTTATTAGATTTTTTTGAAAGAATTAATCATGAGTTCTAGTAAATACGATGCTACTAGCTTAGCGAGTATGAGCATATGTCACGTACGCTTCTATCTGTAACTTATCTCCAGTGATTTTTTAGCACGCCAGTCTCTTGTTCGATAATATCTAGTTCTGATTGAATTCCTTAAATAAAAACTAGTCTATTTAAGCGTCAGATCCTAGCTCCTTCATTTTGATACAAATGATACATTTTTTGCAATAAAGTATCATTCATTCGTCTATTTCAGTATTAGCTGTTTTATTTAGGTGCTATTATATGGCCATATCCGCCGATAACGGCTATAGGCAAGGAGAGCCCAAATAATCTTAAAAATAAGTGAGTAAACTAGGTGTTAGCACGTCTTAAAAATTTAAATAGCATTCAATTTACCGTCATACTTTCGATTTACTATGTATGCGTGTTTAATATTCCTCTTTTTCAAATAATCAAACAGGGCGTAGATAAACAAGCCGATGTCAATATGGCATTTATTGCCAGTATGCCTTTGTTTCTGTTTTTCGCTCTGTCATTTTTATTTAGCCTTTTTAGTGTTAAGTATCTAGCAAAGCCATTTTTTATTATTTTGACGTTGATGTCGTCGAGTGTCTTTTTTGCGGCATTTCAATATGGTGTGGTATTTGACTACGGCATGATTGAAAACACCTTTCAGACCAATCAATCAGAAGCGACAACCTACCTTAATTGGGCGTCAGTTGTTAACTTCGTGGTGACAGGCATTATCCCCTCACTGTTTATCTATAAAGCTAACATTCAGTACAAGCCCATAACGAAAGAACTGCTGCACAAGGCTTTATTTATGCTGTCTATGCTTGCAGGTATCGTCGTGATTGCTATGTTCTATTATCAAAATTACGTCGCATTTGGTCGAAATAACGACATCATGAAGCGTTATATTATCCCAACATATTTTATTGGTTCAACTGTTAAGTATCTAAAAATTAACTACTTACAAGAGCCTTTAGCGTATAAACAGATTGGTTTGGACGCCAAAAACACCACAGACAAAGCCAAGCCTAATTTAGTCATTTTGGTGGTAGGAGAAACGGCTAGGGCGGCCAATTATGCATATTATGGTTACGACAGACCGACCAATGCGCATACTAAAGAGCAGGGGATAGTGGTGTTTAAAGACACCCATTCATGTGGTACTGCTACAGCCGTCTCTTTGCCTTGCATGTTTTCTAGAATGGATCGTGATAATTATAATTCGCGTCGAGAAAGAGCCCAAGACAGCGCTATCGATGTGTTAAACCATGCAGGGATCCAACTTGAATGGCTCGACAATGACAGTGGCTGTAAAGGTGTTTGCCAGAATATTGAGAGTATCACAATAGATCATAATAGCGATCCTAAGCTGTGTAACGGTGAGTATTGTTACGATCAAGTGTTGCTTAATGAGTTAGGTAAGCGGCTTAAAACCATTAAAGATGAAGACACATTATTAGTGCTACACATCATTGGTTCTCATGGGCCGACCTATTATCTACGTTATCCGGAGAAGTATCGTCAGTTTGTGCCTGACTGCCAACGTAGCGATATTCAAAACTGCAGCCATGAAGAGTTGGTTAACACTTACGATAATACTATTTTATATACCGACTTTATCCTCTCACAGGTCGTTAATAAGCTAAAAGCAACAAGCGCGCAATTCGATACTGCAATGCTCTATATATCAGATCATGGTGAGTCATTAGGCGAAAAAGGCATGTATCTTCATGGTACGCCTTATTCATTTGCGCCCGATGAGCAAACAAAAGTGCCTTTCTTGGGCTGGTTCTCAAGCGGTTTTGCGGAGCAAAATCACTTAAACCTTGCTTGCTTAGCAAAAGAAGCTAACAAGGGCGGTTTCTCTCACGACAATTTATTCGATAGCTTACTTGGTTTGATGAATGTCCGTAGTGAGGTTTATCGGCCAAAATCTGATATTTTCGCGAGTTGTCGAAAATAAAATCTAATTTATCTCTAAAAAGGGATGGAAACATCTTCATTTTTGTTTAAAGTATTGATAAGTAAAGCTATCAAGATGGAGTGACTTTTAACATGGATATGGCAAAGCATTTATCAGAAACAGAACTGTCGGCTAAGATATTACGCCATGCAGTGCCTAAAATGTCTGAACTCAAGGTTCCAGTCACTCCTGAGAATTATGCCGTTTGGTATGAATACTATAAAGGGATTAATCTTGATTTAAAGCGTGCGATCGATGGATTACTGAGCAATAACGTCGCCTTTACACCAGATGTCAGCAGTAGTCTTTATAAAAACTATATCTTGATTAACTCACCCGAAATTATTGAGAATGTCCAATTAGAAACACAAGTACTGATAAATAGTTTACTGGCCAAAATTGGCTCTTTGAGCAAGGACACATCACGATTTTCAGATTCATTAACTGAATTTGATAACGCATTGAAACAGGATCCCGACCCCGTTGTCATGCAGAAACTGGTTAAAGGGATCACCAGTGAGCTTGATGAAATCATTGCCGTTAATGGTGAAATGGATAAAAGCCTAACGAGCATGAATGAAGAGGTTATTGCCCTTAAATCAGAAATGGTAGAGCTTCGCTCCGTTGCTATGACCGATCAGTTAACCTCAGTGAATAATCGCCGTGCATTCGATAAAGAAGTGATTAGCCATATCGATAGTTTTAATCATTCAAATTTTGACAGTAGTTTGTTAGTCGTCGATATTGACCACTTTAAGCGGTTTAATGACATACATGGCCATTTAGTCGGTGACAAAGTACTGGCTTACGTTGCCCAGGCATTAAAAAATGGCGTTAAAGGCGATGATTTCGTTGCCCGTTATGGCGGTGAAGAGTTTGTTATCCTGTTGCCTAATACCACACAGGAAGAAGCGAATATCGTAGCCGAGAATTTAAGGCAAAAGATCGCGGAGCGTAATTTGACCATAGGTAAAGACAAAAAGCTGCCGCTTGGGAATATTACCGTGTCAGTAGGAGTTGCATCGCTAAAAGCAGCAGATGATAAAGATAGCTATTTTATTCGTGCCGATGAAGCCTTATACCGTGCTAAGTCTTCGGGCCGAAACTGTGTCGTAAGTGAAAGAATTACAGAGACAGCTATTTAGTATGGGCGTGGTTTATACCAGGATTTAGAACAGGATTCGAAATTGGGCATTATTAAAAACAGTGTTAATTGAGAAAGGCCGTTAAGATAAATCTTAACGGCCTTTTTGTTTGTGCGCCTATGCTTAATTTTGCGGTGCTTTTAAGTCCATATGCATGTTAATCAAGCGATCCTCCATGTCAAAGGTCACCGTAAACCCAAGGCGTTTAGCAAGACTGGCCATGTTTCTATTTTCAAACATGGTAAAGCCGGTCAGCACAAGCGTGTCGTTATCCTTGTAATACTTAACCAGTTTCTCAAGTAATAGTTTTCCTAAACCCTGGCCTTGATAATTACTACGCACCGCCATGGCAAATTCGGCTTCGGTATTATCAGGATCGATAGAGGCTCGAATGGCACCTAAGGTGGTTTCTTCGCCATCGTCTCCTATTGCCGTGGCAATAAAGGCCATCTCTCTGGCGTAGTCAATCTGAGTTAATACAGCCATCTCTTCATGGGTCATCTTAGAGCGAACCCCAAAGTAACGCTTGTATCTATCCTCATCGGAAAGGGAGTTATCAAAAGCCATATGCTTAGGTTCATCTTCAGGCAAAATAGGCCGTAGCATGACCTTATTACCATTCTTGAGGGTAACCATCTCCTCGAGTTCTTTCGGGTAAGGAGAGATCGCCAACCTTGATGCGTTATCAACCGGTTCTTGTTGTAAGCCGATATTTACATCTAACAGGGTGATCTGCTCACCAGCGCACAGTACGGGGTTTAAATCGAGAGTGGCGATTTCTGGACAGTCAATAATCAAGTGTGAGATCTGGGTCAGCATCACGCACAGTGCATGCATATTTAACCCAAGTGGCAAATGCCTATCTCTGATCTTCTGGTTTTTGAGCGCTTGGATCACCATATAGCGGGCCAGCGTCATATTCAGTGGTGGCAGGGCAACGACCGCATCTTTAGTGGGCTCCCATTCAGAGCCACCTTCACCTAGCAAAATTGCCGGCCCAAACACAGGATCATTAGCTACTGCGACTCTTATCTCCTGCGCACCGGCGGTGAGCGCCATTTTCTGAACGATCAGCCCCTCAATCCGTGCATCGGGATTAACTGAGATCACCCGCTCAATCATGGCATTCGCTGCATGTTCAACCTCCAGATCGGAAGTTAGGTTGAGCATCACGCCTTGTATATCGGACTTATAATGAATATCCGGTGACTGCAGCTTTAACGCGATAGGGTAACCAGCAAGCTTTGCAAACTCAACGGCTTGCTCCGCGGTTGTCGCAAACCAGGTATCGATAGTATTGAGCCCATAGGCGCTTAAAATGGCACGTGACTCATGGGTTTCTAAAACGGTTTTACCTTGGTCTAACGCCTGTTGTAACTTCTCTCGGGCCAATGTGGAATCGGCGGGAATATTATCAGGAATGGACTGTGGCACTTCTTGCAGTAGCTTTTGGTTACGACGGTATTCAACCATATGCATAAATGCACCCACGGCACCTTCTGGTGTGCGATAGGTCGGAATGCGAGACTTTGAAAAATGCTTACGGGCCTCATAGGCTGAATCTTCGCCACTCCAGTTGGTCAGAATATTGATTTTGTGTCGATTGGGGTGCTTGGCGATGGTCTCTGCAATCGCTTCGGCGACCCCGACGCTTTCGCCTAACGCTGAAGGTGAATGCAAGATTAAGATCGCATCGAGATCGTCACTGTCCATTAAGATCTCAAGCGATTGTGCATAACGGTTTGCATCTGAATCACCACCGATATCCACCGGATTTTGCCCAGACCAACTCTTAGGTAAAAGCGTGTTAAGCCGCTGATAAATTTCACTCGATAGTGCAGGCAGTTTGCCTCCACCTAAGATTAACTCATCTAACGCCAGCACAGCTGGGCCACCACCATTACTGATTATCCCCAGGCGCTCACCCTGCAAAGGTCTTGAGTGGGCCAAGGTCTCAACGGCGGCAAACAACTCGATAAGATCGTTAACCCGCAGCATACCCGCTCGTCTGAAGGCCGCTTCATAAACCGCATCGTTACCAGACACGCCGCCAGTGTGTAACTGAGCAGCGTTGCCCCCCTCAATACTTCGGCCTGACTTAATCACCAAGATAGGTTTATTACGTGACGCCGCCCGCGCCGCAGACAGGAAATGACGTTTTTCGTTAACCGAGTCGATGTAGAGCAAGATTGCATCGGTTTTTGAATCTCGTCCTAAGTAATCCAGTAGCTCATCAAAATCGATATCGTTAGCATCGCCCAGAGAGATAAAAGAGGAGAAGCCTATGCCTTTGTTGTTGGCCCAATCCAATACCGTGGTACAGATAGCGGCAGATTGGGACACGAAGGCGATTTTGCCGGGCAGGGCACTGGTGTGAGCAAGGCTTGCGTTCAAACCAAGGTTGGGCAAAATCATCCCCAAACTATTGGGGCCTAAGATCCGCATGCCATATCGGTCTGCAAATTGCTGCATCTGACTTAACAGACTGATCCCATCTTCGTTAAATTCATCGGCCATACCCGATGCCATGACGATGGCAACTTTACAACCAAACTGGGCCAAGGTTTCGATGATTGCAGGCACGCTGCCAGCCGTGGTGCAGATGATCGCGAGATCGGGAATAAGTGGCAGGGCTTGAATATTGGGATAAGCGAGTACACCCATCACCGCTTCATATTTTGGGGTCACCGGCATAATCGGCCCCGAGAAACCACCAGAGAGCAGGTTTTTCATCAGTACATTACCCGCGCGTTTGGGCTTGTTGGAAGCGCCAATAATGGCAACTGATTTAGGTTTGAAGAGGCTATGAAGAGTGCGTTGGCTCATGAACTTATCCTATAAGTCAGTATGTTATACCCAAACGACTTGAACATGCTCATTTCAGAGGCCTTGCGCGAGTTCAATTCTAGGCGCCTTAGCGTAGGAATGGTGACTCCCTTTTAAGCTAGTGCAACAACGAAGTGGGCTTGCGCAAAGCCTTCTTCGATGGGTTTTAATGCACTTTCTGATGCGTTATTGATCTTGCTAAGAGAATAACCATTAACTGCAATCAACGCCTTGCTTAAAGTGCATTAAATTCCCACTGAACCCTGCATCTTCAGGTGGCTTGGGTATATGAGTGTACAGGAGCGCAAACGTTTTACCATAAGATAATGGTCGTAAATACAAGGTTAATAGCGCCACAATACAAACTGCTTTTATTATCCAGTACTAGCCATGCTTTTACCTCAACAACTCAGTCAGTTATTGAGTTGTGTTTGCTGTAAAGGTAACTATCCGTAAAGCCTGAATTAACCACTCTCCGTCTCTTAGACTTTACTCCTACTTTGTCGACAATTTGTCGGTGCATTGTTGACAATTTGTGCTTAAGTGGCTAGATTGTCGACAATCCATTAAAAACTAATATTGTATTTAACTGATGACTTTTTTTAACGAACAGCCTGTTACCAGTGCCGATAAGACCTTTTTTCAGCTACGTAAAGCGATCGTAGAGGGAGAGGTTTTGCAGGGCTCTAAGCTGAGTGAAACAGAGTTGTCGACAAAATACGCCGTTAGCCGTGCGGTGATCCGAGAGGCGATAAATCGTCTAGAGGCCAGCCACCTTGTTGAACGGAAAGCCAACGTTGGTGCACGAGTCGTGAGTCTAACTTCAGAAGGCTTATTGGAGTTATATCAGGTGAGAGAGTCGCTCGAAGGCATGGCGGCAAGGCTTGCCGCATTAAACATGACCGATCACGAGATTGACGAACTGCAGTCCCTGCTTAATAGCCACTTTGAAAAAGTCCAATCCGATGGCTCTTATTATCAGGAAGCAGGCGATGTCGACTTTCACTATCGCATCATTCAAGGCAGTAAAAACAAACATCTTATCTCGATGCTGTTCGACGGCATATATCACCTAGTGCGTATGTATCGCGTACAGCTAGGAATGACGGGGCCACGTGTGACTACCGCCTTCGATGAGCATAAAAATATTGTGCAAGCGATTTGTAACCGTGACGCAGAGCTTGCCGAGATGCTGATGCGTCGCCATATCTTGTATTCGAAATCCAGTATCGAAAACAAGCTAGCTAATGATTAAGCAACACCATAACAAATCAATAATTGACAGTAATAACATCATTATAAATTTTGCCGTGTAGCAGCTAACACTCGAGCACAGTGAACGATAAATAAAAGGATCAGCACATGAGCGCAGGTAAGAAGTTTCGCGAGGCATTAGCCGCTAACAAGCCCCTACAGATAGTAGGCACCATTAATGCCTACTCAGCCATGATGGCTAAAAAGATTGGTCACCAAGCTATTTACCTTTCGGGTGGCGGTGTGGCTAACGCTTCCTATGGCTTGCCCGATCTGGGCATGACATCGCTAAACGATGTCATTGTTGATGTGCAGCGCATCACCTCAGCTTGTGACTTGCCGTTGCTGGTGGATATCGACACGGGTTGGGGCGGTGCATTTAACATTGCAAAAACCATTCGTGATATGGAAAAAGCCGGCGCCGCAGCGGTGCACATGGAAGATCAAGTGGCGCAGAAGCGCTGTGGTCATCGCCCGAATAAAGAGATCGTTTCGACCCAAGAGATGGTCGATCGCATTAAAGCGGCGGTCGATGCCCGTAGCGATCCAGACTTTTTCATTATGGCGCGCACCGACTCTTTCGCACAGGAAGGCTTAGAGGCCGCAATTGCTCGCGCTAAAGCCTATGTGGCTGCAGGGGCTGACGGTATTTTTGCCGAAGCGGTCAAAACCGAAGAGCATTACCGCGCCTTTAGCGACGCTCTTGATGTACCTATTCTTGCCAACATTACCGAGTTTGGCCAAACCGAGTTGTGGAACAAAGAGCAACTAGGCGAGTGGGGCGCATCTATGGTGCTGTATCCATTAAGTGCATTTAGAGCCATGAATAAAGCCGCCGAGATGGTATACACCTCAATCTTAGAAAATGGCGACCAAAAAGCGGTTGTTGATTCGATGCAAACCCGCATGGATCTGTATGACTACCTGGGTTATCACGATTACGAGCAGAAGTTAGATAAGCTGTTCTCAGAAGGTAAGAATTTATAAATAGCGCGACATAAATGCGTTAGCCCCTGTTGAACAAAGCAATACCTTACAAAGTAAATCATCAAAGTAAACCCTACAAGTTTACAAGTGGAAGCGTTAAGGATTAGCGCGCCAATATAAATATAAAAATTATCTGCAGCCTTAAGGCTGACGGCAAACAAATAGAAGGAAGACAGTAATGGTTGATAAAACTGAGGTTTCTAAGAAAATTGGTGGTGCAGGCCTACGTGGTCAAAGCGCAGGTGAAACAGCCCTTTGTACCGTGGGGAAATCAGGTTCGGGTCTAACGTACTGTGGTTACGACGTGTCAGACTTGGCCGATAACGCCACGTTTGAAGAGGTAGCCTACCTACTGTTTAACGGCGAGCTACCTAATCAAACTCAGCTCGACCACTATAAAACTGAACTCTTCGCTCACCGCGATCTTCCACAAGCGCTAAAAGAGGTGCTGCAGCGTATTCCTGCCGAGGCGCATCCAATGGATGTGATGCGTACCGGTTGCTCATTCTTAGGAAATCTTGAGCCTGAAAATGACTTTAGTGAGCAAAACCGTGCAGCAAACCGCTTACTCGCAGCGTTCCCAGCCATCATGTGCTACTGGTATAAGTTCTCTCACGAAGGTGTAGAGATTGATTGCGTGACCGATGAAGATTCAATCGGTGGTCACTTCCTACATCTACTCAATGGCAAGGCGCCATCAGAGCAACATCGCCGCGTAATGGATGTGTCGCTTATTTTGTATGCCGAGCATGAGTTTAATGCATCAACCTTTACTGCGCGTGTGTGTGCATCAACCTTGTCAGATATGTACTCTTGTATTACAGGTGCTATCGGTACACTTCGTGGCCCACTGCATGGCGGCGCGAATGAAGCGGCTATGGATATGATCCAAAAGTTTAGCTCGCCTGAAGATGCCAAAGAGCAGATGGCAGGTATGCTTGAGCGTAAAGAGAAGATTATGGGTTTTGGCCATGCGATTTATCGCACTTCAGATCCACGTAACGTAATCATCAAAGCCTGGTCTAAAAAACTCGGAGCAGAGTTTGGTGACAGCTCACTATATGACATCTCAGTAGCCTGTGAAGAGTTTATGTGGGACACCAAGAAGCTTTTCTGTAACGCCGACTTCTTCCACGCATCGGCTTATCACTTTATGGGCATTCCGACTAAGTTGTTTACGCCTATCTTTGTCTGCTCACGCTTAACGGGCTGGGCTGCACACGTGATGGAGCAGCGCTCTAACAACCGTATCATCCGCCCAAGTGCCGACTACACCGGCAGCGAGCCACGTACGGTTACACCAATCAGTGAAAGATAGAAGCTAGAACTTAGAGTCTAGAACTCAGGACCTAGGACTTAGAATTTAGGACCTAGGACTTAGAATTTAGGACCTAGGACCTAGGACCTAAAAGCGAAGCGCCCTCGAACCTAGCACCTTATTTTAGCTTTTGATTGTGCTTTTGATTGTATAGCAGGGCTTCTTTTAAGAGGTATTAGCCCGCTCTAGCCGCGAAGCGTCCTAGCAGTGAGCCTGCGAACGCCCTAGAACCTAGAACCTAGAACCTAGGACCTAGCATCTCGAACCTAGCACCTAGCAGCATATAAAATTGGAATGCGTTATGAATCCTATGAATACGAATTACCGTAAACCTTTACCCGGCAGCGACCTCGATTACTTCGATACCGAAGCGGCTGTGAATGCCATCAGCCCTGGCGCTTATGCCAAACTGCCTTATAGCTCTCGTGTGTATGCCGAGAACTTGGTGCGCCGCTGTAGCCCTGAGTCACTCAGCGATTGCCTGAGCCAAATCATTCACCGCAAGCGCGATCTCGACTTTCCTTGGTATCCAGCCCGCGTTGTGTGCCACGATATTCTCGGCCAAACCGCATTGGTTGACTTAGCCGGCCTACGCGACGCAATTGCCGACAAGGGCGGCGACCCGTCAAAAGTGAACCCTGTAGTACCGACTCAGTTGATTGTCGATCACTCGCTGGCGGTTGAGCATGCGGGTTTTGAAAAAGATGCCTTTGAGAAAAACCGTGCCATCGAAGACAGACGCAATCAAGATAGGTTCCACTTTATTAACTGGACCAAAACCGCCTTTGAAAATATCGATGTCATTCAGCCCGGCAACGGCATCATGCATCAGATCAATCTCGAGAAGATGTCGCCCGTTATACAAGCCCGAGATGGCGTTGCGTTCCCCGATACTTTAGTCGGTACCGACAGCCACACGCCTCATGTCGATGCGCTAGGCGTTATCGCTATCGGTGTTGGTGGCTTAGAGGCTGAAAGCGTAATGCTAGGCCGTCCATCATATATGCGACTACCCGATATTGTCGGCGTCGAGCTGGTGGGTAAGCGCCAAAGCGGCATTACCGCAACCGATATCGTACTGGCCATTACCGAGTTTTTACGTAATGAGAAAGTGGTATCGACTTACCTAGAGTTCTTCGGCGAAGGCGCTGCAAATCTGACATTGGGCGATCGCGCTACAATTTCAAACATGACGCCGGAGTTTGGTGCAACCGCTGCCATGTTCTATATCGATGATAAGACAATCGATTACCTCAAACTGACTGGCCGCGATGACAAACAAGTTAAGCTAGTTGAGACCTATGCCAAACAAGCCGGTCTTTGGGCGGATAGCTTGCAAGATGCCGAGTACGAGCGAGTGCTGCGTTTCGATTTATCAAGCGTTGGTCGTAATATTGCCGGGCCGTCTAATCCACACCGTCGTGTTGCAACGGCCGACCTTGCCGCAAAGGGGATAAGTGGCTATCTTGATTCAGAGCTTGAAGAGGCGGGCTTAATGCCTGACGGCGCGTGTATTATTGCCGCCATCACCAGTTGTACCAATACATCTAATCCTCGCAATGTGATTGCCGCTGGCTTACTTGCACGTAACGCTAATGCGAAAGGCTTAACCCGTAAGCCATGGGTTAAAACATCACTGGCGCCGGGCTCAAAAGCGGTGCAGTTATACCTTGAAGATGCCAACTTGTTGACTGAGCTTGAAGCATTAGGCTTTGGTATCGTCGGCTTTGCTTGTACCACCTGTAACGGCATGAGCGGCGCGCTAGACCCTGTTATTCAGCAAGAAGTTATCGATCGCGATCTGTACACCACTGCCGTGCTCAGCGGAAACCGTAACTTCGATGGCCGTATTCACCCCTACGCTAAGCAAGCCTTCCTTGCATCGCCACCATTAGTGGTCGCCTATGCGATTGCGGGCACTATTCGCTTCGATATTGAAAAGGATGTGCTGGGCCAAGACAGTAACGGCAACGACATTCTGCTTAAAGATCTGTGGCCATCTGATGAAGAGATTGATGCGGTGATCGCTCAAAGCGTTAAGCCTGAGCAGTTCCGTAAAGTCTACGAGCCAATGTTCGACCTCAAAGTCGACTACGGCGACGATAACGAGCTAAAGGTTAATCCACAATATGAGTGGCGTCCACAGAGTACTTATATTCGCAGACCTCCTTATTGGGAAGGCGCGTTAGCTGGCGAGCGCACCATGAAAGGCATGAGGCCGCTTGCGGTTCTGGGTGACAACATCACCACCGATCATCTATCACCATCAAACGCGATTATGCTCGACAGTGCAGCCGGAGCGTACCTGCATAAGATGGGCTTACCGGAAGTCGACTTTAACTCCTACGCGACTCACCGCGGCGATCACTTAACCGCCCAGCGTGCCACCTTTGCTAACCCTAAGCTGTTTAACGAAATGGTGACCCAGTTAGGTAAAAACGGCGAAGTCGAGGTGAAGCAGGGCTCTTTTGCACGTATTGAGCCAGAAGGTGCTGAATCACGCATGTGGGAAGCGATTGAAACCTACATGGAGCGCAAGCAGCCACTTATCATCATTGCAGGTGCCGATTACGGTCAAGGCTCAAGCCGAGACTGGGCAGCAAAAGGTGTGCGCCTCGCAGGTGTTGAAGTGATTGTTGCTGAGGGCTTTGAGCGTATTCACCGTACTAACCTAGTGGGTATGGGCGTGTTACCGCTCGAGTTTACCAATGGGGCTAATCGTCACACTTATCAGATTGATGGCACAGAAACCTACGATGTACTGGGTGAGCGAACACCGGGCGCACATCTTACGGTGATCATGACTCGCAGTAATGGTGAAGTGGCTGAGATCCCCGTTAAGTGTCGACTCGATACCGCGGAAGAAGTCTCTATCTATGAAGCAGGCGGCATATTACAGCGCTTCGCCCAAGATTTTTTAGAGTCCTCGACATGAGCCATCAGCGGATAAAGAGTAGAGTTTTAATCTTTGCTCTTTAATCTTTTCTCTTTAATCTTGCAGCTGTAACTAGATACTTTTATATCGTTATCCTGATGAGACGCCGCAAGTACATCCTTGTAGGCTCTGCGGTGGCATCCATGCCACCAAAGCTCATCGTTATAACGATATAAAACCTCACGCACAGGTTGTTTGATTTTACCTATTACTAAATGGCTCAAACAGCATTAAAACGGTGTTAATTATGACCACATCAACTGAATCAAAACCAAGCAAAGCATCTGCACCGCAAATCAAAATCGCTGCTACCTACATGCGTGGCGGCACCAGTAAAGGGGTATTTTTTAACCTAATTGACTTGCCGAAAGAGGCGCAGCAAGCAGGCGCTGCCCGTGATGCGCTGCTGCTTAGAGTGATTGGCAGCCCAGACCCTTACGGTAAACAAACCGACGGCATGGGCGGCGCAACATCTAGCACCAGTAAAACGGCGATCCTTGCCAAGAGTAACAAGGCCGATCATGATGTCGATTACCTGTTTGGCCAAGTCGCTATCGACAGGCCCTTTGTCGATTGGAGTGGCAACTGCGGCAACTTAACCGCAGCGGTTGGTTCATTTGCCATTAGTAACGGTTTAGTCGATAACAGCCGCATACCAGACAATGGCATTAGCGTAGTGCGTATTTGGCAAAAAAATATCGGTAAAACCATCATCGCCCACGTACCCATCACCAATGGTAAAGTACAAGAAACCGGTGATTTTGAGCTCGATGGTGTCACGTTCCCCGCAGCTGAGGTGCAAGTTGAGTTTTTAGACCCAGCCGATGGCGATGGCGCCATGTTTCCAACAGGCAACTTGGTTGATGAATTAATCGTGCCAACCGATGTTGTCCCGAGTGGCGTTTTACAAGCCACCATGATCAACGCAGGTATTCCCACCGTGTTTATCAATGCGGCAGAACTGGGTTACACAGGCGCAGAGCTACAAGAAGCGATTAATGGCGATGCAAGCGTGCTTGCCATGTTTGAGGTTATTCGTGCCCACGGCGCAGTGCAGATGGGGCTAATTAACCATATTGATGAGGCCGCAAACCGCCAACATACCCCAAAAGTGGCGATAGTTGCCGCGCCGATTGATTACACCTCATCGAGTGGCAAGGTGATAGACAAAAACACTATCGACTTAAATGTACGCGCGCTGTCTATGGGTAAACTGCACCATGCTATGATGGGCACCGCTGCCGTCGCTATTGGCACCGCCGCCGCTATTCCGGGCACACTAGTCAGCTTGGCAGCAGGCGAGGGACTGAGTAATGCCGTTAACCCTGGCTTTGTCACCTTTGGTCATCCATCTGGCACACTTAAAGTGGGCGCCGAGGCGAGCCAAGTCGATGGTCAGTGGCAAGTTAATAAGGCGGTGATGAGTCGCAGCGCCCGCGTACTCATGGAAGGTTGGGTGAGAGTGCCTGCGGATACGTTTTAATCTTGCAAGGCAGCCAGCAATCAATCAAGCCATCTGTAGCGATCAACTCAATTTGGCCATGTTGAATCGAATGTTGAATCGAATGTTGAATCCAATGCTGCCAAGTTAAGCTCAAAGCTGATTCAAAACAAAAAGCAAAAAGCAAAAAACTAAGAACCCAGCATAAACTGGGTTCTTTGCATTAAAAGCGATAAACTACGAAGCGCTCACTTCGTTTGCTACGCAGAGGGCACGAAGAAAAGCTTAGGGTGGCTTTTCTTCGTGCTCTTCGTGTCCTCTGTGATCCATTCTTATCTGTCGAAATCAACAAATTTTCTTTGAGTAACTTACTTAAGTGAACGGCATTACAAGTTGTATCGAGCTTTTATATTTCATTGAATTTAGCCCACACTTAATAAAGCAGTTTCTAAAGGGAACAGCACCAAGCAAAGCACTTGACGCCACTGTTAGCGTGATTACTAGGGCGATAGAGCGCAAATTAGTCGTGAAAACTGCAGTTTTAGCGTATCCTAATGGTTAATAAATTTAATACTGCTGTTTATGAACATTGACGTAAAAGAGATAACTGATCCTGTGATCAACCCAGAAGTGACCTGCTCAAACTGCCAAGCATGTTGTTGTCGTTTAGAAGTGATGATAGTGACCGATACAGGCGTACCCGATGAACACATCACGGTTGACGAGTACGGCGCAGAAACTATGCTGCGTTTAGATGACGGCTGGTGCTCAGCAGTCGATAGAGACACTTTAATGTGTACTATTTACGAAAACCGCCCATGGATCTGCCGCCTGTTTGAGATGGGCTCCTATGAGTGCATCAGTGAGCGTAAAGAGCTGCTTTAACTTCTGACTATGTAGCTAAAGGTTCTGTAGCTAATGGCTTTCACTTAAAGTCTTTCTTCAATACGGTACTTGCTTCCAATAACTTATTAATAGCCAGTGCGCTTTACTCGATAGAGCGCAACTTTCCTCTAGTGATTAATCTTATAAATCACCTATTTAAACATCTTATCAATCGCTTTCTTCTTTCTTGAACCTGATCAAGCAATCCCCAGATAAACTCATGATCTAATGATTCTTTTAACTAACTGAATATGATAATTTAATCAGTATAGTTATGGGCTAACAAACACTTAGAGTTGATTGCTAATCAAAACTAAGTCAGAGCTAAATCAAAACTAAAACAAAAACAAAGCTCAATCAAACCCGATTAACCGGGGAATACAAAGGAATGTACAGGTGCCCGCTACGCAAAACTTACACGCCACAACAAACTTCTATAATACCCATGCTGATAAACTTGCAGGTCAATATGACTCTAAAACCTTTGTAGAGGTTCACGATAGTTGGATTGACCATTTAGCCGATATTTTTGCCTCGCACGCTAAACAGAAGCAAGTACCTTTGGGTAAATATAAGGGCTTAGTCAATGCACTCGATATTGGTGCTGGCTCGGGGCGTGATGCTAAATATCTGGCGGAACAAACGAGTCCAAATCAAAGCGTTGTTGTATATGCCGTAGAGCCCGCAAATCAACTCGCAGCGATAGGTCAGAGTGTTACTCAAGATTTAAATGTGACTTGGCTACAAGATTCACTGCCTGAGCTCAATTTATTGCCTGAGCTCAGCTCATTAACTAAAAGAGATGGGTTAGCCAAAATAGGGAGGCAGGATAAAACCAATCTAACATTTGACCTCATTCTGCTCAGCGCAATATGGATGCACATTCCTGAGTCACAGCGATTATCATCGCTTACTCGATTGGCACAGCTACTTGAACCTCAAGGTAAGCTGATTATCACCTTACGTCACGGACCGAGTGGTGATGAACGAGTGATGCATCAGGTCAGTATCCAAGAGCTTAAGACATTAAGCAAAAAACTTGGTTTATCGATTATCGGCTGTTCCACAGCAGAGCACGACAAGCTAGGCAGAACCGAGGTGTATTGGGAGACTGTCGTATTGCAAACCGCAGTAAATTTGACACCCGCGAGCCAAGCGCTTGATGTTCCATCAGATGGAAAAGTAAGATGAGCCTAAAACTACCCTATCAAGCCGATGCTCAACTCCAAGTTGATTTTATCGCATATTTACAACGTTTATTAGTGGAAGGGGACTTTGTCGCCACTTATAAATTTGCACTGCTGCATGCGCTTGCCGATATCTGCATCGAGCGGCCACTGCACAGTGATGTGACCGCAAATTTACATGATGCATTAGATAGTGTCATTACAATCGATGAGTTAGTCGTTAAGTTCATTGAGCTCTATTGGCAGCACTCGCTGCCTTATAACGGCGAGAATAATAGTCCCTTTATTCTTTTACAAAATTCCGGAGCACAATCAGCGTTAATCCAAAGTCTGGCAGTGTTTCGGAGCCAAGGTGTACGCACGGTAGGTCAATTAAAGCAGCATGCTGATTGGAACAAGTTAGTCAGCAAGACCCGCAGCACCTTTAAACAAGGACCGCTTTGGCGATTACAGCTTCTTGCTGGCAAAGAGGAATGCTTTTATTACCAACACGACACGTCGATAAAGTATATTCAGCTAAAACCTGGCATCGCGTTTTGCTTTAGGCGCTTTTACGATCTCGTGGTGTCACTTTCAAGAACCCATTGGACACAGAAAGTCAGCGCTTTTCCTGCAAATTATGCGGCAATAGGTGGCTACGGCAACTTGTCAGACTTTCTGTTTGGCAGTGATCGCAGCTCGATTATTAGCGCAAGACCTGTATTTGAAGAGATCCAGCAAGGTAAGTGTTTCTATTGTAATAAACCGCTTAAAGATGAGGGCAGCCACAAGGGAGAAGTGGATCACTTTATCCCTTGGGCGCGATATCCAAACGATCTCGGGCATAACTTTGTGCTAGCTCATAGTGCTTGCAACAATGCCAAACGCGATCACTTAGCGGCGCAAAGACACAAAGATCGCTGGCATGAACAAAACATTATTCGAAATGAAAAACTGATCACAACTGAACTGAGCAAGTACTTTGTCTGCGAAAGTAGCCGTTCAGAGGCCATTGCTGCATGGGCTTATCAGTTAGCGTTGCAAGGCGAATCGTCCCTGTGGTTAACAGGTAAGCAGTTTGAATCAGTAATTCCTCCAGAATCTGGGCTGAACGCCTTATCGTCGGGAAAAACGGTCATTTATTAAATGACCGTTATTATCTTTATTGCATTTGTACTAAGGCCTCTAAAGCATTTGTAAGTGACATATATATATCGGCTTGCGCATCACAGGTTACAACCCAGTCACGGCCTTTGCCTTTATTATCAGGGACACCACGTAATGCACAACCATCAACTCGCGAAATTGCTTGTTCCAGTTTTACAATCGCTTCCTCGGAATCACTGCTATCTATGGCGAGTACGGCTTGGGATAGGAAGTTGAGCATAGCTTGTTGGTTACCATCGGTAGTTATCTCAACTTGTTCGAGGCTTACTGCATCGGCACTGGCATGCATCACCTCTATCTCTACATACTCTTCTGGTAGTGCTGCAAAAATAGTCACATTATCGGGAGTACCTAGACCAAGGTGATCACCAGTAACCAACTGTAATTCATATGAACCTTCCATATCAGGAATTAACGATGGGAACATAGTATCTGTATCAGTAAAACTAGCATTACTACCAGAGGGAGTTGAGATTACAGACCAAGAGAAGGTCATGTCATCCAGTTCCGGATCATAGCTAGCGCTGCCATCAAGTGAGACCAAAGTATTAACTATTACAAGCTGGTCTGCCCCAGCTACAGAGGTTGGTGCAAGGTTGTGAGTACTAATAAGCACTGAATCCGCCATACTTGATTGGTGCAAGTTGTCAGTCACAATTAACTCAACTGTATATTCACCGAAGGCATCGATTACAAAGCTCGGATTAGCACTATTAGCCTGCGTTAGTGAAACAGTGCTGCCAGAGGGTAATGATGAAAATGACCAATTATACCCGAGTGACTCTGTTGGAGTATTGTCATCAAAAGATGATGTACCATCTAAAATTATCGTATCACCTAGCCTAGCAGTTTGGTCTTCTCCTGCATTTGCAATCGGTAGTCCATCAGTAGCAGACACCAGAATAAATTCAATTTTATAATCGTATGAGGCGTTAAAAGGAGGGGAGAATGAGGCTTGAGAAGTCATCTGAAATTGATATTCTCCAGCCGCTAAGGGCAAGGCAGCGTCTAACACTGAAACTGGCTCTTGCGGGAAGTTAGGCTGTAATTCAACCTGTTCAGATGCTAGATTGTAAAAAGCAAGGTATGCCTCTAACCCCAAAATACTTCCAGTGGCATCTAGGTTAGAATACTCAACATTGACTGCTGAAAGCTGATACTCGGGAGGAATTGTAACTGTTAACCAATCCCAATCTATCATTACGGGAGCACTATCACCAGAGTCTCCGATTGAGTTGGTACCAATAATAGTATTGGCCCCTGGTTTCATTGTTAAGTTAACGTCATAGGACTCAGGTAGGTCACCATCTACGGACTCATTGTAGACCGATAGCGCTTCTGCGCGAAAGAGGGCACTGTAGAGCTCTGTTGTTCCAATATCTATTACTTGGGCAGCAAAAACAATTTGGCCTAAATTGTTGAGCGATGAAGTTGAAATAGCAGTACTACTACCAACTGTTAAAGAAACGATCTGCTTACCACTAATTATATCCCCAGTTTCTATGACTGTGATTGGTGGTTCGCCAGATGAGTCAACTAAGTATAAGCCGCCGATACTTCCGCTATCAGTTTTGTTTGCAGCAAATAGAACTTGATTAAAATCATTTAAAGACGTGTTATCAAAAAAACGAATGAATCCAGCATGGGTATCGACTAAACTCAAGTTTCCCTCAGATGTAATTAGCCCTATTTTCTTAATTGCGTGTCCATCAGTTGAATATCCATTAGCTGAATAACTAATATTTCCAGAATTATTAAATCCTAATTGATAATTTGGATTTCCAAAGTCGGCTCTAGTACCAAGTGAGTAGCGATGTAATGAATTGTCAACATTAAGCCTAATAGCCTCAATAAAGTTAGGCGGTTCAGATAGTGCAACGCAAACAGCAGCTTCACCATTGTCATTGATGACTGCTGAGCCGCGAACGTTGATGGAAGGCATTAGCTCACTCACAATATTTACACCGTCGGTGACAACCAATTCATCTTGAGTACTAAATGCGACTTGGCCTGAATTATTGATGTCAGTAGCGGTAGTATAATAGCTTGGTGTATCTGCCAGTGAGACAAATGGCTCGTTTGTTCCTGTAAATATCTGTTTGTACTGTCCTAAAAACTCATTAAATGCAATAGTACCTTCATCATTTATTCCTATCCCATAACTGCTATTGGCCGGTATATGGCCAGCGAAGCTCTGTCTAATTAAAGTTAGGGTTAAATTAGATGTTAGATCTATGTCTGTAGCTTTGTAGATTGCTGCTGTTCCATCTTGAAATTCAACATTAAATACCACTTCACCACTATTATTCATTCCAAATGCAGTTGCAAACTGGGAAGCGGTAACAAAATCAGTTTTGGTGTTTGCAATTTCTGTGAAAGAGAACGAGTCGGATGCTCCAACGTTAGCAGAGCATATATATAGTACTAAATTAACAAATAATAATCGTAATCTCATGATAGTACTCCTTATATTATAAGTGAACTACCGGATATTTAAGGTTACGCTATCAAAATATTGTAAAGCATTCCTATCTGATTTTACTGCAAAACAATGTAAAGTTAATGTATCGCTGGATTGATGCTGATTAATTTTGATAGCAGAGTACTGTAAATATTCCGGGTTACCAGCTATTGAATTATTGGCTCTATTTACAATTCAACTTGTACGAAAATCTTGTTTAGAGACTTTGGTATATCTATACTCTTTGAGAATGAAACAAATAAGGCTTAACCGCTTCATCCATATGGGTGAGGTTTGCGGAAGTATTACTGTGGGGCGATTGAAAATTGACTAGTGGTTAGACAATAATTTCACTAATAACTGGTTTTGTGAGGTGCAATGCATTTTGCTTAGAATGTGGTGAAGGTGGGTACGTACTGTATTGTGGCTGACATGTAATTGTTCCGCTGCCTCTGGCAGAGTCAAGCCACTTAATAGTTTGTCAATAAGCACCAATTCTTTAGGAGTAAAACTGTACACTAACTGCCACCACTGGGGGATAGTGGCTGCAGTTTTTAAGTTCAGCAAAAATAAAGGTTCTTTGTCCAGCGACTGCAACATTGTCAGCTCTATATCAATTAGTGGCTCGGTGGATAATCTTAAAGTCTGATGTTGATGATTTTGATAGAGGGAGACCTTCTTAATGGTGTGTTCTAACCAATCATGGTGACGATGCGAACGAAACCGGAATCGGCCCATGCCTGGTGCCAGCAAATTGTGTTCTAGCAGCGCATCGTAAAATGGCGCAGAGCAATGGATCAATGCTCCAGTTTGACTGATGATGCCAACAGCCTGACCAGAAAGTTCCAATGCTTGTATAATATTGGCCATGCGGTTTTTCAAAAAGCTTAATTGATTTCTATTTTCGGTGACCACCTTGATGTGGGGGATTAGCTGCTTTAGCAAACCAATTTCTTCGATGTCATAATCACCTTGATGTCGCCCTCGATTGACGGCAAAAGCAATGTTTGAGTTTTGCGTTTTGATGAGTGCCCCGCAGATGTATCGACTATCAACATATTTGTAGTATTCCCCCACGGGATGAGATTGAATCTGTTTATAAACTTCTGAGCTAAGTGTAACAAGCTGCCCATGAGGAAATTGGTTTACATAATGGTAATATGGGTCTTGGGCTAAGGCATGGGCATACTCATCCATCAGCTGAGAAGTGCCGTTGTTTCCATCTGAGAGAGATAAATTTAAAGACTGATTTTCAGGATTTTCGACTAGCAAAGCAATACCGCTGTTTGTTACACGCCTCAATTCATCTAGCATAGGGTTAAAATTATCTTCCGTGAATGTGTTTGCATGAAGCAGTTCAAGTAGATGGGCGAGCTGTTCGGCGTTCATAAAACTGTTACCTATGATTACGAATATCTCCTTTTAAAAGTATAGAAGCTATTCATTAATCCCCGCCCTTAAACTCGGTATACATACTTATGAATCCTTCTCTCTAGTTTCTTACTGCTGAGTGTGGAAGCTAACTGTGACACCCATAATTGTTGGCTAGAATTTCAACCTCTGACTAAGCTTTAATAATCACAATTGGACAGAGATTGTTATGGCCAGACCAAGAAGCACGTTAGTTAGCGTGGAAGACACTCCTTTTTACCACTGCACATCTAGATGCGTGCGAAAATCCTGGCTGACTGGCGTCGATAAATATACGGGCCAGTCTTATGAGCATCGTCGTGATTGGGTTGAATCAAGACTCCTTGAGTTAGCAAGTGTCTTTGCAATAGACGTAAGCGCTTATGCGGTGATGTCCAATCACCTTCATTTGGTGCTGAGGGTGGATATTTTTGAAGCGAACAGTTGGACGGATAGAGAAGTAGTAGAGCACTGGCACCAACTGTTTAAAGGCACCGACATTACTCAAAAATTCACCAAAGGTGAGGTCATTGAAAGTGTTGAAGTTAGCAGTCTAAAACATTCGATTGCTCAATACCGAGGTCGATTAAGTGACATATCTTGGTTTATGCGAGCACTCAATGAGCCCATTGCTCGCATGGCCAATAAAGAAGATAACTGCACAGGTCGTTTCTGGGAAGGAAGGTTCAAATCTCAAGCTTTGCTTGGTGAAGCAGCCGTCCTGGCTTGCATGGCTTATGTTGACCTTAATCCAGTTCGCGCAAAAATGGCTGATAACCTAGAGCAATCAGACCACACGAGTATTCAGCTTAGAATCAAATCTGCCCTAAATGGTGAGCAACCCAGTACGTTACTGCCTTTTGTTGGTAACGAACGCAAGGATATGCCAAAAGGGCTGATGTTCAGTGCCAAAGATTACCTGCAACTGGTTGATGATACGGGGAGGGTAATTCGAAATGATAAGCGTGGGGCTATAAGCGCTACCTCTTTGAAAGTACTCCAAAGGCTTAATATTCCACAAGCAAACTGGATTAAACTCACGAGTGGTTTTAGTCGATTATTCAAAGGTCCAGTCGGCACGCTTGAAGAGCTCGATGCTTACTGCGAACACCTAGAGCGTAAACGAAGGCAAGGCGCCGCTAATTGTCGACGATGGTTAGATAGCGCTTAGCAAAACCGCGTAACGACAAAGACACAATATTTAGAAAAACTCCCGAACCTATGTTCGGCGTTTTTGTTACTTGCTTACTGGTTAAATAGCTGGGATTTTAGTGATTGGAAATGGTTCTATGCTTAATTTAGTGTAGAACCACATAAATGTGGTTTTGAGGGCTGGGGCTGTATGTCAGTAACCCTGATTATTTTGTTGATTCTAGAACATGAAATAATTATGGATGGCCATGTAGTTTTTGATGTAGTTTTTTTTACCTAAAGGAATATCGTTAATTAAATGAGCAAACAGTTTAGCGTCCATGATTTCCCTTATTGGCTAATTAGCAGGGGATCTATTCGGTATAGGTAGACGATACCTGTTTTTTTTACTACTCGCTAATACCTCAGTTGCTTAATCATGGTTATAGCGTCAACTCCTATGCCTCCTTTACCTGGCGTTCGCCGACCCGTAATTTGATTGGTATTCATCAATTGTACAAACTGACTCATCTGTGGCCCGTAACTGATATGCAGTGGCCGTGATTTTCCATAATAGTAGATACGGTCAAACTTAAGATTTTCTGCAATCCACAGCGCGACTTCGTCCATCTGGTTTGGCATTGCATCAACAAAAAAGTCGACTGCAGCTCCAAGGCGAGGGCAGATCACTTTCCCTTTGCTATTGAGCTCATGGCTGGCGTGTTGGTCAAGGTTTGGCGCAATGTGTGGATTGTCATTCTTTTTAATCGCTCGCGCTAATTCAGCTGAGCAGAAGCCATAGCTGAGGGTGATAGAGCCAAACTGGTCAACATTAGGGTCGAGTATATTGATAGCAAGCTGTTGTAAGGCTTCTATGGATGCTTGTTGTTCTGGAGTGTTGGTAAGTTTTCGTTTGGTTTGAGTTTGGCTGCAGTAAAGCAGATCCGCCAAGGTGAAATATTTGCTTAATTTTGAATGGTTTTGCATCACGTTGATACTCGAGATTGAGGGCTAAAGTGCTTTAAATAAAGCGCTCTCATTCAATACGATTATTGGCTGTTGAACCATTCACAAAATTCTTCGAAATCGATACTGCCGCTGCCATCTAAGTCTATTGCGTTAAAACCTATCTCGACGCTTTCACCTGGTTCAATCGCCTCTAGGGCGAGTAAAAGGTCTTTGAACTCAGAAAGTACGATACTGCCATCTCCATCCGTATCAAAATAGTCGAAATTTTCTTTGAGCTCTTCTTGGCATATATCAGTCATATTGACCCCTACGTTAGTATTGCTTTCAATTTTTCCAACCAAAAGATATTGAATTAACTTACATTTTATTTAGCTTGATGAGTCAATCGACTTATTGTTCAAGTTCATCATGATCCTCTCGCACTATTTCGTCAACAAATACTGAGTTAGCTAGCGATAAGCCGATGGTGACACCGCAGAGAATCCATAGATTTGCCGGATGTTTGATGGGGTGGCGATTACGTGCTACTGGCCTAACGTCTCCTGCTATTATTAGGCGGTATGTTTGCACATTAGGCTTCAAATGCCCTTAATACCACCATCACAACGGTTTCTACTTTCTCTTCTAACTCTTTCCCTTCAGGGATAGGCGATTGCCTTATCACTTGCGGCCAAAACAACTCCCCTTGGAACAAGCTAGTGTAAACATTGGTGATGATTCTAAGATCCGTCTGCTTCAGTTTTCCAGAATCCATTGCGGCGCTAAACCAGTGTGTCACAGCTTTGGTGCTATAGATGGTGGTCACCAATTTTCGCGCCATATCGGGTTGGCGTAAAAATTCCAGCAAAATGGTACGTGCTAGTGCCATGCCACAGATATTGTAGAGAGTATCTACCTCTAGGTAAGTTATGGCTTTCAACTGCTCATATAGACTGAGTTCAGGATTGAATGGATAAGTTAACGTTTCATCAATCGAAGCTTGAATGATGGTCAACACCGATTCAAATAACTTTTCTTTGCTCTCATAATGCCGGTATAGCGTGCGCTTTGAGACCTCTGCCGTCGTGCAGATCCTATCCATGTTCGCCGCGATAAATCCATGATGAATGAACTCTTCTTTGGCGGCATTAATAATGGCCAGACGTTTCTGCTCTGAGCGTGTCATCTTTTCTCTCCCGTTTTTAACATTGATGATTTTAGCAAGCGAGATCGCAAAAGTACACTTTCAAGTTTACCTTTGTCTGAAACCGGAATAAGATAAACTCCAAAGTTTACTTCTGTCCCAGATCCTTAATGAAACAGCGTTAATGAGCTGGGCTTGCAGAGCAAATACATATCAATAGTGGTCGCGCCGACCCTTCTTTAAGTGGAGAAATAGGTGAAAATGAATCTTAAACCATCAGCCTTGCACCCTTTCAAGGCAAATTCCCTTGCAGTAAGTATCGTATTAGCCACTGTTTTGATGAGTGGATGCGATAAGGAGGAGGTGCAGGTTGTTGCTGCGCCTGTTATTAGGCCTGTACTGAGTGAAATAGTATCCAGTCAAGTGGGTGATGAGTTGAGCTTTAATGGCGTAGTTCGCGCCGCAGAGCGCGCCGAACTCGCGTTTCAAGTCGGTGGTCGTCTTATCAATATTTTGGTGAAAGAGGGTGATGAGGTTAAGCAGGGGCAGGTGCTCGCCAGGCTAGATGCACGAGATGCCACCACAGCGCTGGAGTCTGCTCAGTTGGAGCTTAAAAATACAGCGCTCGATCACAACCGAGCCCTAGTGGTGTATGAAAAGAGCCAAGCTATCTCTAAAAGTGAATTGGACACCATTACCACACGCTTAGAACTCGCGAGAAATCATGTCGAAGATGCCACTCTTCAGCTTGAATATACCGAGCTAAAAGCGCCATTTGCTGGCATTATCGGCCGAAAATTGGTGGATAATCATATCCAGATCCAAGCGAATACACCTGTATTCATCTTGCACGATCTGAGTGATTTAGAGGTGGTGATTAATATTCCCCATAAGGTGATGCTCTCAAGCGCAATCGCTTCCAAGGCGAATGCTGAGCTGTCTGCTATTCCAGGAACCTTGTTTCCACTCGCGCTTCGCACATTCGGCACCCAAGCCGACGCCGTATCGCAAACATACCCGGTGGTATTGGGTTTTGACGATCTAAAAGGGTTTCGTGTATTGCCAGGTATGGCGGTCAAAGTGGTGCCCAGCAGTGCAAGCACTATCCAAAATGTTAGCCCAAATGCTAGCCAAAATGCTTCAAACCTGACTATTCCGTTAACAGCTGTGGTGCCAGACAACCAAGGTAAGCAGTTTGTATGGGTGGTTGGCAGTGACAATAAAGCGCAGAAACGTTTTATCGAGTTGGGTGCGCTAAGTAAAAATCGCATTGTGGTGAAAAGTAACCTCGCAGTTGGTGAGCGGGTGATCATTGCCGGTGTCTCAAGTGTAAGAGAGGGCATGCAGGTACGCCCTTATACTGACACCAATAGCGGAGCTTAACCGATGGGCATTGCACGATATACTATTGCCAAACGCACCAGTGTCTGGGTATTAATTGCCCTGATATTGCTCGGTGGCTATATCAGTTACTTGAAGCTTGGACGCTTTGAAGACCCTGAGTTTGTTATTCGCCAAGCTGTGATCAACACGGCATACTCTGGCGCTACGGCGCAGGAGGTGTCTGATGAGATCACCGATGTTATTGAAGGCGCGGTACAAACACTACAAGAGCTTAAAGAGGTCAAATCGGTATCCAAACAAGGCATGTCGGAAGTTACCGTTGAGATCAAACTCGAATTTGCTGGCAGCTCGGAAGAGTTACAGCAGGTTTGGGATAAACTGCGGCGCAAGATAGCCGATGTTCAGCGTCAGCTGCCGCCAGGTGCCGGGCCCTCGATCGTCAATGACGATTTTTCTGATGTCTATGCGCTGTTCTTTGCTGTTACGGGTGAAGGTTTTACCGATAAGCAGCTACAAGACTATGTCGATACTTTAAGGCGTGATCTGGTACTGGTCGATGGGGTGGCTAAAACGGCTACATTAGCGGAGCAGCAGGAAACGATATTTGTCGAGATCTCCAGCGAGCGCCTCGCTAAATTTGGTGTATCGGCAGAAAAAGTCTATCAGGTGCTACAGAAGCAGAATATGGTGACGGTGGCGGGTAGCATTGAAACCGATGCCATGCGCATCGCGGTGATCCCAAGCTCTGGTATCGATTCGTTTACCGATTTGAATAATCTGCAAATCGGCATTGGCGATAACAATACCGTGCTGCGCCTAGGCGATATTGCGAATGTGACACGGGGATACAAAGATCCCGCATCTATGCTGATCCGTTACAACGGTGAGCGCGCGATTGGATTTGGACTCTCCAATGTTACAGGCGGTAACGTGGTCGATATGGGCGATGCGGTAAAGGCGCGTATTGCCGAGCTGGACTCTCAGCGCCCCTTAGGCATGGATCTCAATGTTATTTCGATGCAGTCAGACTCTGTCCGTGATTCAGTCACTAACTTTATCGATAACCTTATTGCCGCAGTTGTGATTGTTTTTTTAGTCTTACTGCTGTTTATGGGGGTACGTTCGGGGGTGATCATTGGGTTTGTACTGCTTCTGACTGTGGCGGGTACCCTGTGTATTATGCTAATCGATAATATTGCCATGCAGCGGATCTCACTAGGCGCCTTGATCATTGCACTGGGTATGCTGGTAGATAACGCCATTGTAGTGACCGACGGCATTCTGGTTCGTATGCAGCAAAACCCAGATGAGGATCGTGAGACGATTGTCTCTGAGGTTGTCGATGCGACCAAATGGCCGCTACTTGGCGGCACGGTGGTCGGAATTTGCGCTTTTAGTGCCATTGGTCTGTCACCATCGGATATGGGTGAGTACGCGGGCTCCCTGTTTTGGGTCATCCTCTATTCAATGCTCCTTAGCTGGGTGTTTGCCGTCACTATTACACCAATGCTCTGCTTCGACTTCTTAAAAGTTAAGGCACTCAAGGTGGGCCAAAAGCCGGGCCGAATAGTCACAGCTTACAGCACTATTTTGCGCTGGGTAATAGGCCATCGCGCATTGAGTTCTCTGATGCTTTTGGGCACCTTAGCCACCGCGATATGGGGCGTACAGTTTGTGCCACCAGGCTTTATGCCTGAATCACAACGGGCACAGTTTGTGGTTGATGTTTACCTGCCTCAGGGCTCAGACATCAAACGCACCGAAGCATTAGTGGCCAACATAGAGCAAGACGTCAAAGCAAAAGAAGGGATCACCAATATCACTAGTTTTATTGGTGGCGGTGGTCTGCGCTTTATGCTGACCTATGCACCTGAGCCGCGTAACCCAAGTTATGGGCAGCTGCTTATTGATATTGATGATTATAAGAAAATTGCGCCTCTGCTGGGTGAATTGCAAAGTGAGCTCGATGCTAAATATCCTGATGCATCGGTTAAAGTGTGGAAATTCATGTTGGGCCGCGGCGGCGGAAAGAAAATTGAAGCCGGATTTAAAGGGCCTGACAGCCAAGTGTTGCGTCAATTAGCCGAGGAAGCCAAAGTCATTTTGCTCAATGATAGCAATCTTATTGCGGTGCAAGATGACTGGCGTCAACAAGTGCCTGTGCTGCGACCTGTGTACAGCGCCGAAGAAGCACAACGTTATGGTTTGACGACGCAGGAGATCAACCAAGCGATTGCACAAACGCTGACAGGTCGTAATGTCGGTGTGTATCGTGAGGGGGATGATTTGATCCCAATTGTGGTGCGCTCACCTCAAAACGAGCGAAACCATCAGCGAGCCATTGAAAACACAGAGGTATTTAGTCATACCCAGGGGGGCTTTATCCCTGTCAGCCAGTTGGTGGACTCGGTCGATGTGGTGTATCAAGATGATATGCTACGTCGAATCGACCGTATGCCAACTATCTTGGTGCAAGCCGATCCCGCGCCAGGCGTGCTCACCGCTGATGCGTTTAACAAGGTTCGCTCTAAAATAGAAGCAATCGAGTTGCCTGCAGGTTATGAGCTTATCTGGTATGGCGAATACAAGGCATCGAAAGACGCTAACGAAGGGTTGGTTATTTCTGCGCCTTATGGATTTGCGGCGATGATCTTGTCGGTGATCTTTATGTTCAACGCTATCCGTCAGCCATTGGTTATCTGGTTAACGGCGCCACTGGCCATTATCGGCGTCAGTGTGGGCTTGATTATCTTCCAGACTCCGTTTGAGTTTATGGCTATCTTAGGTTTCTTAAGCCTTATCGGTATGATGGTGAAAAATGCTATCGTGTTAGTGGATCAGGCTGATGTTGAGGTAAGGGAGGGCAAGTCTGGTTATGATGCCATTATTAATGCCGCGCTTAGCCGCGCTCGCCCTGTACTGCTGGGTGCATTGACGACAATACTGGGTGTTGCACCGCTCTTGATCGATCCTTTTTTCAAGAGCATGGCTGTTACCATCATGTTTGGTTTGATGTTTGCGACCATCTTAACCCTGGTCGTTATCCCACTGTTCTACTCTATCTTCTTCCGTGTGAAGCTTGAGACAGCGCAGTAGATAAGCTGATAGCTATAGAAACAAAAGGCCGACCATTGAGAGGTTAATCAATGTTCGGCCTGTTTTTTTATGTGCAATAGATTTTGCTATTACGCCGTAAGCTCTGCTTGTACCGCTTCTCTAACGGTTTGGATCAGCAGCGCTTTGATGTCGAGTTCCTTCACTAGCATTCTTGCAAGCCGTGTAACATGCCTGGATAACGGCTTGCTTGGGTTAAATTCGTTATAGAGACTCAACCAAGCTGCTACCAGCTCGATTTCATCAAAGCCGAGTTGTTCAAGCTGCGTGAGGATATTGAGAATGGCCTCATCTTCCCCCATCTCTTCAAGATCAAAAATATCGAACTCGCTGAGCCCCATATGATTACTGGGTGTGAACTCTGCATTTAATTTGTCTGCAACACCGGTGCTGGTCGGCATTGACTCTTTAAGCGATTCTTTAATAGATTCCGTAGATTCTGCAGTCGTGTCACTACTATTGTCACTAGTACTGTAAATAGCAGCTTCACACCTTAAAAATGACGGAATGTCGAGATAGTCACGCTCACGGTGCATTTGAGGTACCGGCTCGCTAGCGCAAAACACTATATCGCCTTCACAAATCACGCTGCCCATACCCATATAACCTGCTGGTATTTGATGGGGAACGGTGCGCATTTCAGGCAAGCCCAGATCGACTTGGTTATGGTTAGTCTTCACCAAGATACAGTGGGTATCATCGGTAATAAGCTGATATTTTAAGGCCTGTTCGATGGCTTGCTGCTTGGGGAGTGATGGGAGTCTGGCGTAAGCGGCTAGTCGTGCTAACGTGTTAAGGCTATCGGTATATTCCTGTAATTCTATACTTTGCTTGTAGCTTTGGCTTTGCTTGTCGCTCTCGCCTTGCTCAGTGTTTGAAGCGCGATTATACGCAAAAGATAATGTCGCTTGCTTAGTTGTAAGCTGCTCTAATTGCGCGAAACTGTTTACTGTATCTCCTGCAAATATCGTCGTTTGTTGGCTTAACGATTGTGACAGGGTTTTGTCGTTATTCGATTCTTCACCAAAGCGAATATCACTCTGGGTCAATTTAGACTGTTTAATGCGGCAGAAGTGCTGCACAATTCTACTGCTCATATTTTCATTGGGCGTGACAAACTCGCTGGCCCCACCGGTTTTATCAGCTAGCTGTTTTAAAAAAGCTTCACTTACAGCGCTGCCGACTCCAACGACAAAGTGACGATGATTAGATTCCTGTGCTTTGCAGATCAGTTGCTCTTCTCCCCAAATCTCACCGTCGGTGATCAACAGTATGTTAGATGCAAGCTCCGCTGGAGCAGCTGAGTCATACGCAGCGTTCAGCGCACTTAACATCTCGGTGCCACCTAAATCAGCGTTTAAGTTAGCAAGTTCTTTGGCTGCAATGTCGAGATTAGCTCTATTTGCTTTTACAGACTCAGAGAACAAACTCTTATGATGACTACCAAACAGTATGATGTTAAACCAATCATCTTCGTTTAATAGCTTAAGGATCTGCTTTAGTGCTATGCCGGCCTGTGTGATTGAGTCACCCAACATAGAGCCTGAGCAATCGACAACCATTTTTATACAGCGTGAGCTGGTAGTCTGTGGCAAGTCGATTTGAGGGTAGAACGAGGTCAGCGCAACAACCTTATCGTCATCTTTGCTCCACAGTCCTTCACCTGCATAGTACTTTGGCTGGGTGAACTCGACGATTAAGTCACGATCCATTGCGGCGGTTTGATTGTTGAGGCTGACTTTTAAAGACTCATTGTCATAGTGCTTGGTTATTGCATGAGTCGGACTATTTAATGCTGCGCTAGCGAGTTGTCCCTGAATGGTTAACTCAAAGTTCAGAGCATAAGGGGCTAATAACTTATGCTCCGGTACTTGATGTGGCTCTAATCTGTAATCTATCGGGTTGCCGTATCGAGGGGCTAGGGTGGTTGGTAGATAGAATCGTAATGAATCTCCCTGCCACTGATGGATCTGCGCATATTTGAATTTGATTATTGCACTCTCGCCCGCAAGCAAGTTACCCAAATTGACGCAATATAAACCGTCTTTAATTTTTGTTAGTAATACAGCGGTGTCACCCTCTGTGATAGCCTCTTCATACTGCGTTTCTGCAATCGCTCTTGGTTTAACTTGGCCTGTGAGTGTCTCGCCGTTTATCTCTACAACCAGCTCTAATAACACCGCATCTAACGGCAGCGGGAAAGTATAAACCGCCTCTATATTGGTGTTTTCGGCATTAATATAGGTCTGTTCTATGTTTACTTGTGATAACACGCCATTGAGTACAGCCTTAACATTAACCGCCTTTAAAGCAACATCTTCGCCTGAGGATGTTTTTAAACCTATCTCATCGTTCATTTTTATTCCTTACAACTTAGTTTTAGTTGCTGATATAAAGAGATAACTTCTTGTGTTAGTTGTTTTGCTTGTTCAGGCGTGAGGCCCGCTTTCATTGGATTGAGGGTTAACGATATGCCTTCATCAATATGCACATGGCTACAGACTTCTATATCGCCGGGTTGTAAACGTTTAAGGGGAGGGAGTATCTTTTTTTCATCGTTGTCGAACAGCAGTTCTTTAATGCGATCCAGCGATAAGCCTGCATCCTGCCATTTTCGGATCTCAAGCAAACGCTCAACGTGTTGCTGAGTGTAGTGCGCGCCTCTTCCAGAACCTTCTGGGGGCTGAAGCAAGGTTTTCTGAACGTAGAATCGAACGGTTCGAGGTGTTAGCTCAACCAGTTGGCAGAGTTCATTTAAAGAATATTGGGTTAATTTTTTCATGACAGCTCATCTCGACAGTTCTTGTGTCAAATACTAGTGTCGTGATAATGTTTTGTCAACTGCTCAAAAATTGTCTTTTTAAATGCGGTAGAGCTCTCTACTCAAGACGACAGGGAAACGAGAGGATTATGAATTATTTTGAACAGGATCCCTTCTAGGTAATGTCAACCTGGAGGGTAAATGAAAAAAATAAAGCAACAGTATCGAATACGCATTCAACTCTATGGAGTTAGTGGTTACAGTCGCGATAGGGTGGTTTATCCACTTGTGCGCAGTGGTCCACACAAACGCTTTTCTACTAAACAAGAAACAAGTTATTACTTCTTGCACATAATTGAATGCAAAGGCTACTCAGTCAAGTTCAGAGTCGCGAGAGGAAAAGGGCTACCCAATCCTTGGGGGGATTATCCCTCATATGTAGATAAGGTCGCTAAAAGCTGGAAACATATCTCAAAACGCCGTAAGCAATATTTTTAAATGACAAAGCTAAGTTATATTTAGGTGTCAATGCGAATAGGCCTAGAGAGAACGATCTAGGCCTTACTGTTCGGTCATTAAGCGTAAGCACTAAACATCAACACTATTCACGAATGGATCCAATTCGTCCAAATCTCGGTGAACGCCGGTTTAGCTGGTGCTGGTGGATTTAGTTCTGATCAAGTATTGGCATAGACCTGTTTTTGTTTTTTTAACTTGCAATAAAAAAGCCGCTAATGCGGCTTTTTAGGCTATTTATGTTGATTGATTGTCGCTAGCAAGTTCAACCAAATAAATTAAAACGTGACACTCACATTGCTAGAGCAGTGATTTGTACCCGCATCACAAACACTATAAGTGTACATGCCATAAGCATTTCTTAATGTGTCTATGTGGCTGCCATCATTGCTGGTTGTGGTTTGAATAAGACCATTACGATAAACATCGACGCGTCCGGTGCTGGCACCAGACCATGTTAAGCTTACCCTGTCTTTGCCTTTCGAGAATGATGTTGTAGCGCTAAGCTCAATCTGTTCTACTGGCGCGGTCGTATTACAACCCATACTGTCGAGGTAAGCACTGGCATCGGCGGCTTTGGCAATACCGTAACCAAAGTAATTATCGCGGCCCGACTCACCAGCATCGTATGCTGAGGCTTTTAGTGCTTCACGAATATCATTACCTGTACAGCCACTATGGTTTGACCATAAAAGCGCAGCCAATCCAGAGATAGCTGGTGTTGCCATTGAGGTTCCGCTCATGAATCCGTAGTCGCTGGCGGCAATTTTCACCGTCATTTGTGTTGCAGCATGTAAGACGCCGCGATCGGCGAGTGTGGTACCTAGCGCTGGAATAGAGGTGATATTGGCATCACCAAGAGTGCCATATAACATGCCATCGACATTGTTTACGATAACAGCACCTAAACCACCTGAGGCTTCACAGTTTTTAACCTTATCGTGAAAAGAGATAGTACCTCGATCAATCAGACAAATTTTGCCATTGGCGCTCGCATCAATTGATTCGGCTATCCCCATAAAGTAGGGTTCGGCTGTTACTAGCCCGGAGTTTTCCATTGCCGAAGAGGCGATGGTTTGCCCGTCCGCATCAAGATTGGAATTGGTCGCCATGTCTTGAGGATAGGTTGATAGCGTGCTGACACCACCAGCGGTGATCTCAACGCAACTACCATCGATAATCTCAGTTTTATTTTTCTTGCCACGCCCGGTAGAAAAGGTTGAGCAGGCTGGGAATTGTGAAAATGCAGCAATATTATTGTCTGCATCATTTGCACCCACCATCATCACCGAGGTGTAGCCTGCTGGGTATGAACGTACATTATTACCGTCATTACCTGCTGCGGCCACTACAAGGCCACCTGAAGAGCTAAAGGTTTTAAAGGCATTTTCTTCGGTGCTATTGGCACCGCCACCACCTAGACTCATGCTGATGATATTTGCACCGGCTGCGTTACAAAGATTAGCTGCGTGTGCCAAGTCTGATGAGTAGCCCCAGCCCTGTGCATTGAAGACCTTGATAATATGCATTTCGACACCTGGTGCCATGCCAACCACACCAATGTCATTGTCTGCTGCGCCAATGGTTCCGGCTACATGGGTACCATGAGGTCCACCATTTTCATCCCAGTTTCCGGTGCCAATGTCATTGTCACCGGTAATTGATGACCATTCAAAATCGGGATTAGAGCGATCGAGTCCCGAGTCAATCACACAAACTTTCATACCCGCACTGGGATTAAATGTCAGCTGGTTAGCTTGCGACTGGTAAACGGCATAAGGTGTTAGCTGTGTGACGGAAGGATCGCCAATGTCATCGTTATATAACGCGAGTGGTAAGCGGCGTTGATCTTCTTCTACAAGTGTCACATGCGGGTTATTGAGGAGTCCTTTAACAGTGCTAAGATCTTTTCCTGCAAATGTTGCTGCAATAAATCCGTTGCCGTCAACTTTAAGCTCGCCGCCCACTTTTTTTGCTAAGGCTTTGACTAATCCCTTGTGACCTTCATCGACTTGGATGATATAGCGTTGATCCGCGGCCTGAGCTGCAAATGATAACCCTATGCTCAAGGCGATAAGAGTTTTAGTTGTTTTTCTCATTAATACACTCCATTTATTTATGATTCTTATTAAATATGTCTATTTGAATATTGCTGATAAGCTGCAAAAAACTGGGCATTTGTAATAAAGCGACTGCCATTGAATCAAATTAGCTAACTTTAACTGGGTTAACTATCGGGGAATCCCTGATATTTACCTCGGCACTTAAGCGGACAAATGTTGAAGCCGTATTCAAATGAATATTTGAGAGAAAAGAACGCAAATAGCTGATGCAAATGAATAAGATAAATATCTTGGTGTCATATGGAGTGATTAACTGCAGCAAGCGTTAACTAAGTAGAGGTTGGCTGCTAGTTGTATCTGTTTTAAGCTAAGTGGTTGATTCGGTGGAGTGATTCAACTGATGGGAGCCTCATTCAAGCAAATAAGTTTGCAGCGAATGGCGAACCGTACGAGCCCGGCAATATCAAATATATTAAGGCGGGACATAATATGGGCGCGATGGGTTTCAACCGTCTTAATGCTGACACTCATGCGTTCGGCTATTTCTCTTGTTGAGTAACCTTCGGCAATCAGTTGTAGGATCTGTCGCTGACGGCTAGTCAGCAGTTTTATTAAGTCACTCTCTTGATTGCTATCGCCTCTAAGTTTGTCGACCATTTCCAGATCAATATTTTTACCGATATATTGTTTGTCGTTAATCAGTGTCGAAATAGCGGTTTCTAATTCTTCCACAGCGGATTCTTTCATTAGGTAACCATGGCTTCCTATGGTGAGCGCTTTTGCAACGTATTCAACGTCACTATGCATAGAGAGCATTAAAATTTTTGTCTTGGTCTTCATCTTGGTGACGCTACGTGCAACCTCGAGTCCATTTAATCCGGGCAAAGAGATATCTAAAATTAACAGCGTCGGTTGGTGAGTTCGCAGTAATGACAGAGCTTCAATACCATCTCCCGATTCTTTAATGACCTCAACATTGGCTATGGACTCCAATAAGGACCGGATCCCTGCTCGGACTAATATATGATCGTCGACGAGTATAATTGTAATTTTTTCAGACATTAGGGATCACCACCTTGATTATTGAACCATTACTGATGCTTGAGTGAAGTAATAACTTACCGGATAACGAATGAACGCGCTCTTCCATACCGAGTAGCCCAAGGTGCACGCCACTAAAGGTATTCTCTTTAACTTTGTCGACATCAAATCCTTTACCATCATCCTTTATTTCAATGAATAACTGTTCGCTATGATAGCTGAGGCTGACAATGATCTGGCTGGCGTTAGCATGTCGAATAGCGTTATTGACCGACTCTTGGATGATCCGAAATACGTTAATCGTGATCCCTTGATTAACCATGGGGAAATCACGGCTCACGGATAACTTTATCGGCTTGGCGATTAATGCTGACATCTTTTCGAGCTGCAACTTTACTCCTGCAACGAGTCCCTCATCATCTAAGAGTGCTGGACGTAAATTGAAGGATATAGAGCGCATTTGTTGGATCATCGTATGGGTAATTGAAATCGCGGATTCGATGCGTTCTTGCTCTTGGTAGTTAAACTTTTTATAGAGCTGAAGGTTGATTTTAGTCGCTGTTAACGTTTGCCCGAATTGATCATGTAACTCTCTAGAAATGGATTTTCGCTCCTCTTCTTTGGCATTTTGTATTTGGCTTGCTAGGCTTCGCAGCCCTTGGTATGCGGTACTGAGTTGTTGTTCGCGATTTTCTACCTCATCGAGTGCGACCTGCTTTTGAGCTTGTAGTGCCTGTAGTCGCGCCGTATGTTTCTGCCAACGCGCAAGGCGCATTTTATGGAATGCAATAAACATCATGATAATTATGGTTATAGATGCGATTCTGACAGAGGTCTTCATCCACCAAGGCGGCACTATCTTGACATTAAGCTTAGCGGGATCACTCCACTGACCATTGTTTCCTTTTCCTTTGACTTCTATCTGGTGAAGCCCTGGCTCCATTTTAAAGAACGTCATGTGTTTTCGATTGTTTAAAGGTTGCCATGGGCTTGATGGCGTTAAACGATATTCATAGTCATGAGTCTTCTCGGAAAAATCTAATAATGAAAACTCTAAGGTGAGTACTTTGCCCCAAGGAAGAGACAGCTCTAGATCGTTTGCTATGCCCATATTCATCAGTGGTAAGGGCAGCGACTCATGTTCAATTTTTGTAAATTTAATCGGGGCGGGGAGCTCTGGAGATATCACTCGGTTACGCTCAATACTGATCACACCATTGATGGCACCAAAATAGCTGTGGTCAACACTCTGGCTACTGGCGTTTTGTGAAAAACTGCCGACATGAAATAGTTGTTCATCGCCTAAGTTAAAGGCTGTCTGTTGTGATGGGTTTAGAAACGAAATGCCTTTTTTTGTTGTTAACCATAAATTGCCATCGAGCTCTGGTGTAATTGAGAGAATGCTTTGCCCTACAGATCCAAGTTGCTCACTAACCGCTTGGAATCCCAGAACCCTATTATTGGTATCAAATAAAATTTTGCTTAAGCCACCGCCGTCTGTCCCCACCCAAATTTGTAGCTTGCTGTCGCGGACGAGATCTGTGACATAAAAATGGCTGAGTGGGTTTTCCTCTGCAGAATTTGGTTGGAACCGCTTGCAGACCCAAACAAGTGTCTGGCATCGATTTAAGCCACTGGAGCGGGTTCCTACCCAGATCTCATCACCATCGACGAGTAGAGAGGTTATGTAATCGCCGCTAATAGACGCTTTATTGGTACTGTCATGGCGATAGGCGGTGAATTTTTCAGTGTTTGGATTAAAGTGGTGTAGCCCTGTGCCTCCAATGCCAATCCATAAGTTTCCATCTAACGCTGGCTCAATGACTCTGACATAACCTTTGCCAATTGAATTTGGATGAGTTGTATCATGCTTAAAGAAGGCTAATGTTTTTCCTTGGGTCGATAAGTGCCACAATCCTTGTGATGTGCCCACATACAGCTGATCTGCACCTAATTGCGTGATGCTGTGTATACCTTCGATTAAATGCAGCGAAAGCGAGGACTCAACCTTTAAAATTTGTTGCGAGTCGTGGTCTAACCAATGTAGTCCCGTGCCTAATGTGCCGACCCAAGTTTTGTTATTGGCTTGGTCTGTGAAAAGGGCGCTGACATTCCTTATGGTGGGTAGGGTGTTACTGTTAGCGTTATCGATAAGTGTCACATAAGGGACTTCTGCGTTTATACGCTGTAATCCAGCCCCCCAGGTGCCAACAAATAACGTGCTCTGACTGTTTTCGACTATGCTAGTGACAGTACTGTTTGCAGCGTTTGGCCTTTCATTGCCGCTAACAAGCGTATTATTGGCGAGATCTAACACCATAAGACCATACCCACTTGTGCCAATTGCGAGGGTATTTTTTTGGGTCAAATGAAGATTGATTACAAGTGGTTGCTTTTTAGAAGAGGGCGTTAAATAGATCTGTTCGACGGTATCGCGCAGTGGGTTCATTTTTAGCAAGCCATTGCGACTTCCGAGCCAGAGATTTTGCTGCGCATCTTCTGTGATTGCAAAAATGTCGTCATGACTGCTGTTAGGTAGTGCGACTTGGACGAATTCCTGTTGCACTGCATCCCAGTATGCTAACCCAGCCCCAATGGTGCCAAGCCACAGCCGCTTGTTACTATCTAAGAACAGCCGATAAACATAGTCATTCGGTAATGATGTGGGATCATCTGCATCATGGTAGAAGCGTGTTATCTCACCTGTGATCCTATTTAATCTGTTTAAGCCTATCTGAGTCGCTATCCACAGTTGGCCATCGACGTCCTCAACAACATCATAGACACTGTCATTACTGATACTATTTTGTTTATCTGATTGATGACGGTAATGGGTAAATGTATTGGTTTGCGGTACATATTTATTCAGACCTCCACTATTTGTTGATACCCAGATGGTGTGATCGCTACTTTGATATATGTTGCGAATATCTAACGCACTGATGCTATTAGGTGTACTGGGGTAGGGGATGTGTTTTTGTACTTGGTAACCATCATAGACAAATAAGCCATTCTTAGTTCCCACCCACATAAAGTCTTGATGATCGATCAGCAGCGCTAAAATAATATCCTCTTCTAAGCCACTGTTCAGGCCGATTCGACTGCTTTGTAAACTTGCCCAAGCCTGGCTCTGTAGGGCTAACAGGGTGATGACCGCGATCAGGACAATAGATATTAACTCTTCTAGTTTTGACCAAATTTCGCTGCAAATTATATACAAATAAAATCTCTCCGGTTTTTTGTTGCATAGATGTTAAGCGATGATTTAACCGATACTAAAAGGAAATGGCGTAATACACAATACGAATAACCACACGATTTAGTTTCGCTTTATTCAAATTCCTGTTTGAGAAATATCAGGGTTTCCCCGATATTTCACTCGATAATTTTCAGGTACGGTTATTGACTTGTAGTCATTCTACTCACTAAAAACGGATAACTACTCACAAATAACGAATAAGGAAAGAGTATGAAAATCAAGCAAGGTATTGCTGGTGTTACGGCACTGTTGACGGCTTTAATCCTGTTAGCACCCATGGCGCAAGCGGCAAAATTAAAAACTCAAAATCTTACACAGTTGATTAATTCCTCTGAAAGCATAATTTCTGGGCAAGTCGAAAAGGTAACCGACGGTTTAACTGACAAGGGGATACCTTATACCGAAGTCAGTATCAAGATCGGCAGTGCGGCAAAAGGTCAGCACGCTAAAAACTCAACTTACACTTTTCGTCAGTTTGGTTTATTAAAACCCCGTGTTATGGCAAACGGTCGACAGATGCTTGCAATGGCTCCGGAGGGCTTTCCGCGTTGGAATGAGGGGGAATCAATTATCGCCTTTATGCACAAGTCAGCAAAGCAAACGGGTTTGCGTACGACTGCGGGCATGGCACACGGAAAGTTTAACCTCGTCAACGGCAATGTTTTAAATGAATTTAATAACGACGGGATCTTTGACAGTGTGGAGTTTGCTCCTGGCTTATTGACTCATGAAGAACAGAACATGATGACTAACCCTACAGCTATCAGTGCCGCTTTCTTTATGAGTGTTGTTGGACGCGCCGTTTCACAGCAGTGGATTGACAATGGGAAGATGAAATAATGAAATTATCTAAATCTACACTGGCAATCGCCATGTTTTTAACGTCCGGCACTGTAATGGCTGCTGGCCCACTATACACAACAGACGGTGCAAACCCTCAGCCTTATAAATGGGACACTTCAGCAGGTTCCATTCCTGTCTATGTCGATGGCGGTGCTGCGTTTACCTTTGATTATGATGGTAGTGTTTTCTTGTCAATTGAACGTGCAAATGAGATCACCCAGTTTGCTTTTGATCAATGGAACAATGTCGAAACATCAACTTTTGAGGCTAATATTGCTGGTAGTATCGAAGAGCAAGTCGGGATTGCCGATGTGACAGGCGCAAACGCAGCGCAAATTTATACCGTTGAAAATGGCTATGGTTTTTATGTCTTATATGACACCGACGGCAGTATCTTAGAAGACTTTTTTGGTGTGCCTAAGTCTGCCGTGCTCGGAATTGCTTTCCCTGAGTGGGCTGACGAAAACGGTAATATAACCGAAGCCACCGCAGTGCTTAATGGCTGGAATGTTTATGTGCAAGATACTAAAGGCGAGCAAGTAGCTGGTGTATTTACCCATGAATTTGGTCACGCGATTAACTTGTCACACTCTCAGACAAATGGACAATTGGCTTATTTAAGTTGGCCTGGTGCTCCTTTATATCCAGGTGTTGCAGGGTGTGACGTTGAGGCCATTCATGATTTTGAATATCCAGCAGAGTATGGAGGAAACCCTGCCGATCCAGACATTATCGAAACCATGTTCCCTTTTATTCGTCATGATGGTGTGGGTGGTGTCAGTCAAAGTACCGTGAATGTACTTGATGACCGTGTATCGATATCTAACTTGTACCCAACTGCTGAATATAAGAGTCAGTTTGGCTCAATTGAGGGGACATTAAGATTAAAGGACGGTCAAACAGAATATAGTGGTATTAATATCATAGCGCGTAATGTCAATGATCCGCTTTTCGATGCCGTATCTGCGCAATCTGGTAATTTAACTCAGGGTAAGGTGGGGCCTGATGGCTCATTTAAGATCAATGGTCTAACACCTGGGCAAAGCTATGTTTTATATACGGAAGAGATCTACCAAGGGGGATATCCAACTCAACAAACACCTTTGGTGTCTGTTGCAGAATATTGGAATGAGGCCGAAGGTAGTAACCCTGCAGCTGATGATGCCTGTGACGTTACTCCTATCATTGCTGAAGCGGGCAAGACTAAGCAAGCCGACTTAACTTTCAATGGTTACGATGATGGTATCGAATTTAGACCCATCGTGAATGCACACCTTACCGATCTGGCTAAAAATGGCCGCTCTTCAATGGGGGTTATTAACGGGATCGGTTTCACATGGGATGAAAATAAAGATTTTACCATCCTGCCTGATTACATAAGGGTAAATAGCGGCAGGATGAACCGTAATGGTAATAAGTTACTGGTTAATTCAGACTTAGATGGTAACGGGATCAGTGCTCCAGCAATCTGGACCAAAGCGCATGGTGCTATGTCTTTAGGTGACTTAACCGGCAATACGTGCGGTGGTTCTGGCATGGAAGGGATGCAAGCTGCTTCAGGTTGGGACATCGATGACGCCGGTAATACCGTTGTTGGATTGGCTTACAAAGATGCCAATAATAACGGTTATTGTACTGAATATGATGAAGGTGAACTGGTGCCATTTATTTGGACTCCAAAAGCCGGTATGCATGAATTAGACACTCGCGGCGTTAACTGGGATCGCTATAGTTGGATAAGAGCGCATGCTATCTCAGGTAATGGTGACGTCGTGCTCGGTTCTGCCGATGGCTGGGAAGCCGTGGCCTGGGTTAATGAAGGTGAAATGATCAATCTCTATGAGGAGGTTGGCGCGACTGAATCCCATGCGGCTTCTTACGATGGTAAAACGGTTGCATTGGCAACTGAGCAGGGAAACACTTTACTTTGGGATCATACTAAAAAAGGTGATGCAGCATTTACCGATATTGGTGGCCTGACTTGGTGTGAAGACATTCCATTTTTATGGTGGGGCCAAGATCTCTGTGTACTCGAAAGTCCTGAATGGGTTCAAAGCACATTTGGTGCCGTCCCAGCTTCACCTTTTGATATGAACGACGATGGCAGTGTCATCATCGCTCGTGCAGGTGATTTCTGGGCTGGATTTGTCGGTGCTATTTATATTGACACCATTGGTTGGATGCCGCTCACTGAGTTTTTCGGCAAGCAGGGAGTCATGGAGGCTGAAAATGCTTATATGAACAACCCATTGTCAATTAGTGGCTCAGGTTCAGAAATGGTAGGAGGCATTGCAGGTGTGAATATGTCTTACCACGTCAACATGGATCAGGTCTATGTGTGTGAAGATGGACAATCTGTAAAAACTGGTTTCCCTAAAGGGCTTATTAGTAAGGTTAAGTCTGGTGCTGAATTTGGCCGCTGTGAACATCTTAATTAACAATATGCTTTAATCTAGTCGCCACTCGAGAGTACTCGAGTGGCTTAATCTGCAATTCTAATCACTAGTCTCAATCTCTAAACACCTGCACTAAACATCAACACTAAACACTAGTGAATCCAATACCCCGTGCCACTGTGTACGCCGCCCTCCGTGGTACTTGCTGATTTACTTCGGATTAAATATCCGGCATACGCTTGTTTCTCGTGATAAGTGCGGTCAGTGTGAATTTTTTCAAAGAGCTAATCTCACCACGAAGCGCTGCGCTTTCACGAAGAACACGAAGGTAAAGATAAAGCAACCTAGCGGCTTGGGAAGCTGTCTTCTTCGTGGCCTCTTTGTTCCAATAACATCCATGTTTAACGGGCAGTTCGCTATCCCTAGCTCTCGCTTATTAGCACATGGCTTCGCCATATTCGCCGTGGTGAATAGCTTTTGTCCTGAAATGAGTTGAAAATGATTAAACTATATTGTTACTGGGCAACATGGCCCTGAAATCATTTAAGTCAGATTCAGTTATAATGCCTTTTGTAGCTTGCTTAGCGAATGTGAATAGTTTTTGTTTATTATGTTCTACTTTCATTGCCCCGCATTGACTGGCATGGGGTCAATGTATTGTGAGGTAGTTTCACAAAATTATTAACAGGATTATAGGATGCTGTAATACCAATTATATATCTGTCTGGGACTTTAAAAATTTAGTGTTTTATTTGCCTATCTCATTGAACCCATACACATTAAGGCCTTTTATTGTTGCAGGTCTTGATCTACATCGCTCAACCCAAGCCATTACATTTTTATATGATCCAAGCTCAAGTTGTTTAGCAGCCTTATAAAATATATCTAGCCAAATTACCCAAGGGAAAATAGATATATCAGCGATACTATATTCATCACCAACAATATAAATACGATTTTGAAGTCTTTCATCTAAAATGGATAGTAGACGCTTGGTTTCATTCGCAAATCTTGCTTCAGGGTAAGGGTGGTCACAATTTTCTTTACCGTAAGTATGAAAATGACCAAAGGCTCCAAACATTGGCCCAACAGCGCTTGCCTGAAAGAAAAGCCACTGAATTGTCTCACACCTTTGTCTTGGGTTCTGTGGAATTAACTTTCCTGATTTCTCTGCCAAATATAGTAAAATTGCACCTGATTCCATTATCGAAATAGGTTGCCCTTGCGGCCCCTCAGTATCAATGATTGCTGGTATCTTTGAGTTTGGATTTATCTTTGTAAACTCTTTACTAAACTGTTCACCCTTTAAAATATCAACCGTGTGGGCATCATAGCTCATTCCCATTTCTTCGAGCGCGATTGGAATTTTAATTCCATTAGGTGAGCCTAGTGAGTAAAGTTGAATATCAGACATCTTAGTTCCTCCTAATTATATCGTTTTATTAATTTCTACTTTCTAAGATTACCCTACCAGTCTAGATACATTTATAAGAGTTGAGCAATCTGACGAATTCATCTACATGCGGTTGTAATCTGTTTTCTTCCACGGCTGTTCTAGCGCCATACAGTACCAACGGCTCTACAAAATTTAATCCTGTATCTTCTGCCATTCTCTCAATGGGTAAAAGTAAATCACGGATCATTAACTCGTTGGTATCTTTGTTGCGATATGAGGTGATGTCACTCCCTGTACTTGTCACACAAATCAGAGGCTTACCATGCAATTTATCGCCCGTTGAGCCATAAGCAAATCCATACTCTAACACGCTATCTTGCCATTCTTTTAGAAGTGCAGGTGTTGAATACCAGTAGGTAGGAAATACAAAAATAATAACATCATGCGCTAGTAATCTTTGTTGTTCTTTCACTGTGTCAATCTTGAAATCAGAATATTCTTTATACAAATCAACAGTGGTCACATGACTAATAGATAGAGCGGAATTAAATAATGCAGCGTTGATCGTTGAGGTTTCAATTGAAGGGTGTGTAAGTATCACTAATATATTTTTCATAATAATCTCTAAGCTAATCATTGGCTTGTACGATACAGGCTCAAGTTGCAAACATAATATATAAACCTAATAACTCTTAGAATAGCAACTTAATGCAAATCAATTTTGCGTTTTACGCAAAGGTCTTGTTTATGCAACGATTAACTGTGATTCATCACTTGTAAATTTATTTCAATCCATTTTAAAATTCAAAACTTATAAAAAAACAAATTTTTCAAAATAACAAACACACCCGAAATTGTTAGATTGAAGCTCCAATTCTAGGTTTTAGTTAAAGTCGAAGAGAGGAGTTTGTTATACCGACGCTAAGAAAAGCATTAGTAAGTTTGGGCAGTACACCAAAGTATAACTTATAACTCACTGTATTGATTGGTGTTTTATGTGGTGAGACATTGTTGTGTTAGAAGGTATTGTTGTGTTGGACAGTTTTTTTGTGAGGGTCTTTTTTGAGAAGGGCGTTTTAAGTCTCAAGCGGTTACTTGATGAAGTGGCAAAGAATATAGCGTGGGTGAACACGTAAGACACGTAACAAGGTTTTGCGAAAAATTCGTTAGTTCCGAATAAAACTTGAGGCAACTTTTACCTTATTATATCCGACCTCTTTATCTATTTACTATCTGCTATTTACCCTTTAAACCAGACCATCTAGATCATCTATTACTTTGAAATGTTGAACTCGGCTAGGTGTGGTTCCTCGTTCGATACGTTATCCCCTCCAATGGCTATGCTATGTAGCTATTTTGTGTACGCTAATTGTAGCTATGCTTTTGATGGTGATTTTATCTCTGGCTTGAACGTTTTGCCTATTACAGAAGTAAATTTAATAAGATTATCCTGTGTCGCAACCACCAGAATACACATCAACTTTTGTTTGATATTCGAACTACTCATCCAAACGGACCATTTATTGACCACAGAACCCTGTATTTTAATTAGCCATGCCTAATTGAAATTACAACAAAATGACAGGGCGCTAGTGTTTAACAAAACAGTGGTGCCAAAGATATTGCCACAAAGAGTTACTTAAATCGGACCTAAACCTACACAAGGAAATATACATGTCTAGTCAAGAAACGTTCAAAGCACTTACTTCACAAATCGAATCTGTGGTTAACCCGTTTTACAGCTTCAATCAATTGGTCAGCAAAAATATTGAAACACTTTCAAAGATCCAGTTACAAAGTGTTCAGGCTTACAGCAGCCTTGGAAACGAGACCCTGCAAAGCTTGGCGAACATTAAGCAGCCTCAAGATCTTGCCTCACACAGTACTAAACAGATGGAGGTGATGAGCAAATTCAGCCAACAGTTGCTCGAAGATGGGCAAAAGCTGTCTCAGCTTAGTCAAGACTTTAAAGCGGCTGCTGATGAACTCGCTGCATCTTCTATTCCTGCGACAAAAAGTGTGTAAAGCATAATAGTTTGGCGCGCTGTTTGCTCAATAAATACTGAGCAAGAGTGCGTCACCTTTTTATTCGTTTTAATTTGCCACTAAGGACGCCATCATGGAAAGTAAATCGCCCTTTCAAGACACGATAGACAATGCATTGCAATTTGGTCAAGCATGGATGGATAGCTTCGGACAGTCCGCTCAATCATGTATCGTAGAAACTCAAGTGGAAGATTTGGCACAATGGATGCGTTCATCGGTCGAACACCCAGTTAACTCTATTGAGCAACAAATGAATTGGTGGGGGCAACAAGTCAATCTATTTAACGATTGCATTATGAGTAGCTTACCAACAGAAAAAGAGACTGATCGACGATTTAAAGATCCAGCGTGGAACGAACAGGCACTTTATAAATACATCAAAGAAAGTTACAAGCTGGCTTGTAACAATGTTCAAAGCTCACTCGATAATACAGAAGGGCTAGATGACGAAACACGTCAGCGATTATCCTTTTATACTCGCCAGTACCTCAATGCTATGTCGCCGAGTAATTTTGTTGCTACCAATCCTGAAATAATGAAGCTAACCGTTGAAAGCAAAGGGCAAAACCTGATCAAAGGGCTAGAACAACTTCAGAAAGATTTAGCGCAAAGTGCTGATACCTTAAATATTCGCATGACAGACAAAAACGCCTTCACTATCGGCAAAAATATTGCCACAGCTCCGGGTAAAGTTGTATTTAAAAACGACCTGTTTGAACTTATTCAATATCAAGCAACAACGGAGCAAGTCTACAAACGACCTTTGTTGGTAGTACCGCCTTTTGTGAATAAATTTTATATCATGGATCTGAGTCCTGAGCGTTCTTACACACAATGGCTAGTGAGCCAAGGGCATACCGTCTTCATGATCTCTTGGATTAATCCGAATGCAGACATGGCAACAACTGACTTTGGTGACTACGTTACTCAGGGCATTATCCCTGCGTTAGATGCAATAGAAGTTGAAACTGGTGAACGCGAAGTCAACGGTATCGGCTATTGTATTGGCGGAACACTGTTAACGACTGCAATGGCTTATTTAGCAGGAAAGCGTCGCAAGCAAAGAGTCAAATCAGCAACCTTACTCACCACCATTTTAGATTTTGGCCAACCTGGCGAACTGGGTGTATTCATAAACGAGCCACTTATTAGTAGCATAGAAGCGCAGAATAATGCTCGTGGCTACATGGATGGACGACAAATGGCGGTGTCATTTAGCTTGTTAAGGGAAAATAGCCTGTATTGGAACTACTATGTGACCAATTACCTCAAAGGTGAAAGCCCAATGGCGTTCGATCTACTTCATTGGAATTGTGACAATACGAATATTACCGCTGCGACACACAATCAGCTATTACGCCAAATGTACCTTGAAAATAAGCTTAAGGAACCTGGGGGGATAGCTATTGATGGGGTTAATATCGATCTTAGCAAAGTGAAGTCTCCGAGCTATTTCTTATCCGCCATTGAAGATCATATTGCAGTCTGGGAAGGCACTTTTCGTGGAACAGAGTTATTAAACGGTGATAACACGTTTGTGCTGGCCGAAAGTGGCCACATTGCAGGACCAATGAACCCGCCAAATGCCAATAAATATGGTTTTTGGACCAATAGCAATAACAAGCAGAGCCCGTTAACATGGCTCGCAGAGGCTGATAGTCATCAAGGTTCATGGTGGCCCCATTGGCAATCCTGGATCGATGAACGAAATTTTTCAGAAAAAATAGCTGCACGTTCACTAACTGGAAATTTAGATGCTCCGGGTGAGTATGTAAAACAACGCATACAAGATGTAATAGCACTAAAAGAGGAGGTACACCATGGCGCTTGAAGTGGGCCAGAGCTCGGCAATTGAAAAATGCTTAGATCAAGAATCGGTAGTCCAGTTTGCATCGTTAGCTGAGGATTATAACCCTGTGCATTTGGATGCTAAATTTGCTGCTAGCACGCCGTTTGAACGTCCAATCGTTCACGGTATGTTGGCATCCAGCCTTATCTCAGGATTACTCGCATCAGAACTACCTGGCTCGGGTACTATTTACCTTGGTCAGACATTAAAGTTCGTTTGCCCTATATATGTTGGTGAAACCATTACAGCTAAAGTAACGGTGAAACATATCCGCGAAGATAAACCAATTGCCACGCTAGCAACTCAGGTCTTCAATCAAGACGGTAAACTTGCCGTCGATGGCGAAGCAACTGTCAGATATATCGTTGGCTAGCATAGATTAACTGTAAGATTAATTGTGAAAGATTAATTGTGACCCCCGTAATTGTTGACTGGGTTTTCAACCTCTGACTTAGCTTTAATAATCACAATAGGGCAGAGGTTGTTATGGCTAGAGCAATTAAGTACATTAATTAGCGTGGAAAACTCCTTTCATCACTGTATACCTAGATGGGGGCAAATAGATGGGTGCTCCGGCTAGCCTCTTATTAATCAACAACAGAGCCACCCATAAATATTTATAGCTTTAACGCCTAATCAGAGTTGGCAAATTTAAGCCTGCAGCAATACCAATCAACACATATATCACTGTCGTTTTCCTGCAGGAACACTGAAGGTAAGGCAAGCAAAAGCTGACTATCATAGCTGGCACCGGCAATCGTCCCTCATCAAACATCCAGCAAATATATGGATTCTATATTCGTCCATATCTGCGGTGGATTCATCGGCTTATCGCCAGTTACCACAGTATTGGTTGACGAAATGGTAAGAGACAATCATGATGAACTTGAACAGAAAGTGGATTTACTTAGCGAACTAAATGAACAACAAGCTAAGCTAACTCAATCCATTATGGTTGAAAAAATGAAAGCAACACTAACGTAGGAGTCTGTAATGACTGATATATGCCAAGAAGAGCTAAAAGATAATTTCAACCATTTTGATACCGATGGAGATGGAAGAATTGTACTTTCTGAGTTCAAACTCCTACTACTCGCTCTAGAAACAATTGAACCCGGTGAAAGTGCTGAGATAGGTTTTAACGAAATAGATCTCGATGGAAATGGAAGCATTGATTTCGAAGAGTTTAGTGAATGGTTTAACAGCCAATAGCATGTTTATAAGGGAGCTTGTGATAGAGCGCTCTTATCCAAATTCAAACTAGGTTATTATCTTTAGTCGCTCACAGTTAATCCTAAGTTTATCAAAACTGCCAACTATCTTGAAAAACACCTAACACGTTAGCAGTAATCTTCGAATGAAGGTAACTCCGATAGCCTCCGCACTTGGTTATCTAGCTCTATTTCTTACTATAAACTTCTAGTTTCCTAACTTGTTTTTTGGACAGAAGCTGCTCACCACGGCGAAAATGGCGAAGCCATGTGCTAATAAGCGAGAGCTAGGGATAGCGTACTGGCCGTTAAACACGGATGTTATTGGAACACAGAGATCACGAAGAAAGACAACAACTCAAGCCCTTGGCAGTCTTTATCTTCGTGTTCTTCGTGAAAGCACTGCGATTCGTGGTGGGATCCGTGCTTTGGAAGAATTATGCCTGTCCTAGATTTTGCTAGATTTTGTTCCTAGATTTTCGCTTTCATTAGACTTATAGCCTGTTGCTGAATGAGCCTGAACTCCCTAATTCGCTCTGACTGATCCGTAAATTGAACCGAGTAAAAGACGCAATGACCGTTAAACATTCACAACTGCTACTCTATAGTTTGGTGATATATCTGCTAAAATTTCTATCTATTAACAGGCTTTTTAAAGACATTTTCGCGAACATCATTGGAGACAAATGTGTTCACCACACCAACCAAAGATGATTGGACCCGTGGCTGCTTATACGCTATAGCCATGGGAACACCGCTACTCTTAGATCAATGGATAGCCAGAGATATATCGGCCTTTATTGCGCTTGGCGCCATGTTTACTCTGAGGCTCGATCCCCGCTGTCAACCTAAGCATCAAATTATGGCGATGATGGGTGGAATGCTATTGATGATATCTGCAGGTATACTCGGAAAGTTACTCGTTGGTTATAGAGAGTTAGCGGTAGCGGCACTGCTTATCTTCAGCTTTATTGCAGGACAGCCTAAGCCGGAGCTAAGCTACTTTAGTTTACTGGGAAAATTTGTGGCCGCAGCCTTAGTGCTCGAAGAGGTTGGGTTCCCTGCAACACTGACGACTGTACTTGCTTATCTGAGCGGGGCGCTACTGGCACTGTTTCTGACCTTAATGCAATCACGTTTCTTTCCTACTCAGGCCACAAGTTGGTCCCCTTCCAATGAATGGCGCGAACTGCTATCGGGGCATTTCAACGGCCCACTTTATGGTTTCACTCTACCGCTGACTATCTTAGCGGCGATGTTAACTGCCGACTGGCTAAATGCTCAACATGCGTCCTGGGTCGGGCTAACCGTACTTTTTGTTATGCATGTGGATGCAGCAAATGCTTGGGGAAAAATTGGGATGCGGATTGCTGGTACCTTGTTGGGGGTCATTTGTGCTTATATCGCGGTGAGTTATTTACCCAGTTGGAGCTTCCCGTATCTTATTATGCTGGCGGCCCTTTTGATGCCGACATGCTTACGACAAAACTACCTCCTCTTTAGCTGGTTAATCACCATGGTGATTTTGCTGGTGGTCGATCTAGCGATGCTGCAACAAGGAGGAGATGAGTTTCTTATCCAATGGCGTTTTATTGATACGCTTATAGGTTGTGCTTGGGTTGCAGTGAGTTTGACGCTGTTACGTCTTGGAAGAAAGTGGTGGCCTAATCAGCCAGATACACCGTAAGTCCAGTTACGGTGCATTTAGACACCCTTAGATTGCTTTTTAAACATAGTCTTGGACATTGTGACTCATGAGTTAGTTTGAGAAGTTTAGACTTATAAGTGGTTGATTTTACATGGTAACGTTCAGCGAGTCGAGTTGATGTGTCGGTTTGAGTCGGGACTCATACTTTCTAGGATTACAATTCGAACAGTAATCATAAGCACTAAACTCAATCGCCAAAAATTAGCGAATCCAATACGCCCATACCACTGTGAACGCCGCCTTCTGTGGTGCGGGCTGACTTACTTCGGATTAAATATCCTGCATAGGCCTTTTTATCTGTGGCTTGCACGTTTATGTCTTTAATATCTATCTCTTTATTATCTATGTTTTGCTTAAGTAAGCCTTGCACGTCTAACTGTTTCACTCCTATTTTTTTAACGTCTATAGCAGCTTCGCCGTCGATATGCACGGTGAACATGCCGATCTCGCTGATCAAATCATCGACTTGTAGTAACTCACCTTTGCGTACGGTTAATGCGGGAATGGGTCTTGGTGTAGGATGAAGTCTTCGCATAAGCGACCAGGCTTGATACTCGCAGGGTTTGAGCTCGGCAAGCTTTGACAGAATATCGTCGCCAAATATGCAGTGGCCGCCACCTTCGCCTTGGTTTTTAAGTACCCATTGCTCGCTGCCAGTTTGGGTGATTGAGGCTGCGCTGCCTTTAGTGACCGCTCGCATCTCGCCGAGTAATCCTTTAACGGTTTTTGCCTCATCTAGGGTTAAACCAAAGCGGGTGAGGGCATCGGGCTCCATAGAAGACAGTAACATCTGCACCCGTTTGCTGGTGGCCAGTTGCTGACTCACGGTTGCGTTAACGGCGACTCGGTGTCTTTCAATAAAAATACGAGTTTGCATTAATGCTTCGCAGCATACGCGGCTGATGATGTCATTGGCGTGATAATCGCTGTATTGATAACCCGCGCGTAGGTATACGGTATCGATTGGCCCGACACCTTCTAACAATAATCTGTGATTTGCGCCGGTTGAGAGTTTGTTGTGCAGTTCGCGAAAGGTACGTCTAACCGTCCTAATTCCTTTGGCCTGTAACGCACCTTCAAGTAGGTGTTGATCAAACACGTTGTCTTCGTCAGCTTGCACTACCATCAAAAAAACAGGCGGGTTATTCTCGCTGTATGTCGTTGCACTGTTATTAATAGCCTTACTTGAAAAACTATCTGCAAATTCATTTTTTATCTTAAATGTCGCGTTGGCAATGCCCTGAGATAACCTTTCAATGGCTTGGTTTGCTACAAGTTCAGTCTCTTGCTGGCTTGACCACTGTTTAAATTCTTCTGGCCATTGCTGCTGTAGGTATTGATGTAATTCATGCACTCTTTGGCCAAATGGCCCCATACCTGCGGCGATGCCGTTGAACTCAATGAGCTTCGGCCCTAAAGCGGTATCATCCATAAAGTCACTGCGCATGATTAATAGGGGCAATCGTTTAGCGTCGCTTTGGTTGGAGTCATTCATCTTGGTATCGATGTTTTTAACATCAAGATAGCTATCGCCGCGATGACTAATGCCGCGATTACAACAGTTGTCAGCGTTAGATGGGTCATAGATTGCATTATGCATCTCTAATAAGGCTTTAAAGAAAGGCTCTCCTGAGGTGACTGGGGCAATTGCTTGGCTTAAGAATTGATGATCTTCTGATGCATAGTGTACTAGCTTACCAAGCAGATTTACCGAAGCGACCAAGTTGTGAAAGCGCTCGCGGCTAATGGGTGTAGGTGTAAAACTAAATGCGGTATGAGAAGCTGAATAAGCCGTTGCCTTGATAACCATTCCATGGGTTATCGCCCATTCAATAGCGTCTTGTGAAGCTTGTTTTGTCGTATTGTTAATCATGGTTGCCACCGTAAAAGTAAGACTCTAGCAATTAGAACGCGAATTGCGACATGAGTGCGTGCAATAGGTGCGTGCAATAGGTGCGTGCATTAACTTTGGCTGTGTACTTTCATTTGCTGTAAACAGCTCCAAATGTGCATACACAAACAATAAATGAATATTAGTGAGCCACAAACCGTAAAGTTAAGCTCTATATATAGGCTCATACATAAGCCTTGTACACACAATAAAAGCAATTGATAGACGTAATTTCAGAAGATATTTATGCTGAATTTGTATTTAGGTCTACATTTCTAATTATATCGAAATGTGGGTTTGTATACAAGAAAATGCTGAAGTAGTGGAAAATAAACAAGTTTATAAAGATATTTAAGGTTGATACTTTTGATAAAGAGAGTAGATTGTTTTTATCCGGCAATTCGAGTGAAAGTTAGCATATTCATCTACGGATCTGCCAGCAAACTTGCTGTTGTTTCTAATTCTTAGCTCAAGTTTGTCATACTGTTTAACAAGAAGTTTTCTCTACTAAATGGACGTTTGGTAATGCAGTGTCTATAAAACAGTATGAGTAATTATTTTATTACAAACAAAGTTGTCGATATCGCAATAGGGAATTTTTTATGAAAAACAAAATGTCACGTTTATTTCTCGGTTTAACAATGAGTTGTAGCGTACTCACTTTAGGTTTGTCCTCTGCTCAAGCTGCTGACTGTTCAAAGCTTGCAGGCTGCGCCGAGAAGAGTTGTAAGGTTGAAGCCTTGATTGCGAATGCAAAGGCTAAAGGCCACGACCAGATGGTCGCTCAGTTACAGTCCTCACTTAAACATGTTAAGGCTAATTGTACTGACGAAGGCATTAAGAATGATTTACAGATAGAAATTGCTGGTGTGCAACTGCAACTCGAAAGCTATGAGGCTGAATTAAAGGCAGCGAAAGCTGCTAATGAGTTAGATAGGACATATAAGTATACGCAAAAAGTCCTAGCAGAAAATTACAAGCTAACGCAGTTAAAGCAAGAGCTTGCAAAAATGAAGTAGCTTGTGGCTGTTTGTTTACAGCCCTTGGTTATTTACACGCTACCAAAAGTTAAGAGCTTTAGTGGTCAGCAAAACGGGCCCCTTAGTGTTAAGGGGCATGTTTTTTTAGAGGGTTAAAATAGTCCTTGTTACACTCAGCGCTAAAGCATTACTCTTTATCTTGTTGTTCTATAAAGTCCTTAAACTCAATCTCATATAACCGAGCCAACACTAGAGTTACCGCAAAAATAATTGGGCCATAGATCAGGCCTATGAGACCAAACAGCTGTAAACCACCAAGCAGAGAGAAAAACAGCAGCAGGGTGCTCATACCTGTATTGCCTTGCATCAGCCAAGGTCTGAGAAAGTTATCAATCGAGCCAACCACGACGACTCCCCAAACCATCATAAATATCGCCCATTGCCAGTCACCAGTTATAAATAAGTAAATCGAAGCTGGCAGCCAAATCATAGCGGTGCCTACAAATGGGATAAATGACGCAAATGCCATCATGCTGCCCCAAAATAAGCCTGAAAATCCTGCTAATGACATCGCTATTCCACCTAGGACCCCTTGGGCTAATGCAGTAAGAAATGCCCCCAATACGGCAGACTTAGCAACAACCCCTACTTCATTGAAGATAAGCCCTTGCTGCGAGCGAGATAGTGGAATGATGTGGCGGGTGTTATCGATGATTTTCTCCTGATCTCGCAAAAAGAAAAACAACACAAATAGCATCAATCCAAAATCTAAAAAGGTATCGGCGACATCGCCAGCAATGCCTGTACTGGCACTTAAAAAGCTGGTACTCAGTTGTGTTACTTTTCCTGCAGCTTGTTGTACTAGCTCATCTATCTTAATGCTGTCAAATGGCAGCCACTTATTTAATAAGGCAACACCACTTTGAATATAGGGATGAGCAAGAAAACTTTTTGCTCCGCCGCCAGTAAGCCACTCATAGGCATTAGTCATGAAGTTGATGCCTTCATTCATAATTGCCATCGCCACAAACAGTAGTGGGATCAACACCATCACGGTCACCAATGTACACGAAAAGACTGAGGCCATATTGGGGCTATTTGGCATACGGTGTTGTATTCGAGTGTGGATCGGTAGAAATAATATCGAGACAATAAACCCCAGTACTATCGAGCCTAAATAAGGGGATATGAGTAAATAACAGACATAGAAGGCGACCGCTAAGGCGAATAGTAAGGCTAAGTGGTGCGGTTTGAGTTTAAGACTACTCATACAAAAAAACTCCAAAATAAAAGCAAGGTGGCTGTCAGAGAGTGAATAATCACGCCCGCTTACTCTATCACTAGTAATATAAGTTAATAATTGCAGCAAGTTCAGCCCCTAACTAAAACTATCCGTTCGGGCTTTTAAAGGCCTTCATTGGGCTAGAAAGACATTGAAGATAAGGCATTGCAGTGCAGTTAAGCAGTGATTATGGGCTACAGTAGCATTTAGTCAACGTCAACAATGGCTTCTGTCTTTATCTCTGTGTGCTCATTCTCTCAGTTTTTTACTCTCTGTTGGTCCATTTCTATGTTTATTGACGCCGCTTTTTGCTTCAGTTTGTAATATCTCAGTTTCATAATGGCCGTATTGAATCATAACAACGACTGAATCTGCATGATTTTTCAAAACAGAAGGTGAAACGGTCGAACCGTATGTATAAGAGCTTGAAATCGTGATCTATAGACGACAAATGAAGCAAATTATCCGAATCCTTAAATCCTGAGGTTTAATGTGAGATGTAGGTGAGAAAGTGTATTTAGCGTGTATGAGAATGGGACGTTTGACTCATGCTTGATGGGGTATCGATATATATCCGTTGAGTATGTTCCGATAAAAAACAATTTTAATATGTCAAAAAAATGGTGCTGTGAAGTTAATGGGTCGAAAAGACTATATTCTACGTAATTTAAGCCAGTAGCCTACTATCAAGGACCTTACTATTGTTCATTTAAGTAAAAGATATGAACTATAATTAGATTAAGGTTAGTTGTGGTCAGTATTTTGGCATGTCTTATATTTGAATTTTTAACTTCGATTTATTGCAATTCAGCTTTTGCTGTGCTTTATTTATTATATATCAGTTAGCTTTAATTATGTAGTAGATAGATGGTATATAGGTCAATAGGATTTGACCTTATTTTATAACATGGAAGTTAAATGTCAGGGTTATTTCGTCAGCAGGCCGTTGAGGCGCAAAAGCAAAAGTTACATGGTGATGTGTCATTGGCGCAGCCTATTAGTATCTATGTATCTGCAACTGTTTTACTTGTCATTATTGTAGCCATTGTCTTCTTCCTCTCTTTGTCTCATTACGCTCGTAAAGAAACCGTTCGTGGTTATTTAGTGCCAGACAAAGGTTTAATTAAAACCTATGCTAATCGCAGTGGCAATATCGATGTACTGCATGTGTCTGAAGGCGACATAATTAAAAAAGGCTCGCCATTAGCGACCATAGTGTTAAGTCGCAGCATGCTTTCAGGTGAAGAACTGAGTGAGTCGTTAATAGATGAGCTTAAGCTACAGCTTACTTTATTAACGACCGAGCAAAAAGTTAACCAGTCTTTATTAGCAAAAGAGACCCAACGTCTAAAAAATTCCATTACAGATAATAAGCAGGCGTTAAACGTGTCTGTAAATTTAGAAGCCCTGCTAACTGAAAAGTTGGCACTGCAAGTTAAACAACAGACCCAGCATCAAAAGCTGTTTGATGATGGTTATTTATCGACGCTAGACTACCAATCTCAGCAACAAAAGCTAATCGCAGTAAGGCAAGAGATAGAAAACCTTAAGTCTAACCAAGTACAAATACGAAGCCAGCTTAATGATGCACTGTCTGAATTGGATATATTACCGAGTCAGTTTGTACTTAAAGACGGTGATATTGAAAGACGCCGCTCGGAGCTTAAACGCCAAATAGATGAAACAGAAAACAGCTACCGCTTTGTTATTCGTGCAGCTGAAGCCGGAACAGTTGCCTCTATTCAAATTGTCGAGGGCGAGTTTATTGCTACAAATCGTCCCTTAATGAGCCTTATCCCCCAAGGAGCACTGTTGGTCGCTGAGTTACTGCTTCCGACCCGAAGCGCGGGTTTTGTTAAATCAGGCGATGAAGCAAGGCTGCGTTTCGATGCCATTCCCTATCAACGTTTTGGATTTTTAGAAAGTCGCGTTTCTCGCATCGATAAAGCATTATTGCTTGATGGTGAGGCTAAAGTGCCCGTTGCTTTATCTGAGCCGGTATACCGCATTAGAACCCAGTTATCGAAACAGGATATGTTGGCTTATAGCGATAGCTTTCCCCTAAAAAGCGGTATGTTACTCGAGGCTGATATTGTGCTTGATAGGCGTAGCTTACTGGATTGGTTACTCGATCCAATCTATAGCTTGCAAGGGAGGGTTGGCTAATGGTTGCTAAGTCTCCAGATAACATCAATCCTCCATCCGATCCTATAGAGCTATTAGAGTTTTCGGGTAAAACACGTGTTCCACTCATTTTGCAGGCCGAGATGGCAGAGTGTGGCCTTGCTTGTGTGGCGATGATTGCTAGCTTTCATGGTCATAAGCTCGATATGGTTGCCTTAAGAAAGCGCTTCACCGCAGACTTGAAGGGCATGAACTTACAGCAGCTCATTACGCTCAGTGACAGTATGGGGCTAGCTAGCCGAGCACTTAAATGCCCAATAGAATGAGGTCGGTAAACTGTCCTTGCCTTGCGTATTGCACTGGGACATGAACCATTTTGTGGTGCTCACTGGTGTTACAAAGTCAGGTGTCACAATAAACGACCCGGCTTTAGGCAAAAGGAAATTAACCCTAAAAGAGTTCACCGAGCACTTTACTGGTATTGCGCTTGAACTTACGCCGACAAAAGGTTTTCAGCAACAAGATGAGCGCCAGCAGATGCGATTATCGCAGCTGTGGAGCAAAATGACGGGGTTAGCTAAAACCTTAATCACTTTATTTGTGTTATCGATATTGCTGCAAGTTTTCGCCCTAGTTACACCTTACTATATGCGGTGGGTGGTCGATGAGGTATTGATTAGCCACGACAAAGCACTGCTCGTGGTACTCGCTATTGGTTTTGGATTGCTCGCTATAATCAATGTGGTGACGACTGGTGTGCGCAGTTGGTTGGTACTGAGAGTTTCAAGCTTACTCAATATGCAGATGGGCGTGAATTTATTGCAGCACCTGTTGAAGCTGCCAATGAGCTATTTCGAGAAGCGCCACATTGGTGATTTAGTATCACGCTTTGGCTCGTTAGCTCAGGTACGTGAACGACTAACAACAGGCTTGGTTGAAACCGTGGTTGATGGTGTCATGTCAATTGCCGTGTTAATCATGATGTTAGTTTATAGTGTAAAACTAACGTTAGTCGTAGTCGCTGCGATTGCCATATACGCGATATTGCGACTGGCACTGTATCGACCATTACACCGCGCAACGGAAGAGTCGATTCAAGCAAGCGCTAAAGAACAGACTAATTTTTTAGAAAACATTCGCGGTATACAAACCATCAAGCTATTTACCTGCGAGGCACAAAGACAAAGTGTGTGGCAAAACCGCTATAGCGAAGTGATAAATGCAGATATCCGCTTAGGTAAGCTCAATATAAGCTTTGATGCCGCCAATAAACTGCTATTTGGTATTGAGAACATTATCGTTATCTACTTAGCTGCAACCATTGTGATGAGTGGCGGCTTAACCATTGGTATGGTTTTGGCCTTTATCGCTTACAAAAATCAATTAACAGAACGTTTTGCCAGCTTGATTGAGCAGCTTATCTTGTTTCGTATGCTGCGCCTACATCTTGACCGTATCTCAGATATTGCCTTGCATGAGCAAGAAGCGAATCGTGATAGCAACCTGCAACTCAATAACGTGGTCGGTAAGCTAACACTCGAGCGGGTGAGTTATCGCTATGCTGATAATGAGCCAGATGTGATTAACGCTGTGTCGCTAACCGTCAATGCCAACGAGTCAGTTGCTATTGTGGGAGAGTCTGGCTGCGGTAAAACTACCTTAGTTAAATTGATGCTAGGTCTATTAACTCCGACGAAAGGACGAATCTTACTCGATGGTCAAGACATCACTCAAATCGGCTTAACTCAGTACCGCCAGCAAATAGCTGCAGTGATGCAAGATGACACGCTCTTGTCTGGTTCTATCGCGGACAACTTAACCTTCTTTGACCCTGAGCCGAACTATTTGCGCATGCAGCAATGCGCGCAATAGAACACGACATTAGCAAGATGACCATGGGCTATAACACGCTAGTGGGGGATATGGGCAGTCAGTTCTCAGGTGGGCAAGTGCAGCGGTTATTGCTGGCAAGGGCTTTGTATCAGCAACCTAGTTTACTGTTTATGGATGAGGCTACCAGTCATCTGGACATCGACAATGAAGCAAAAATTAGCGAGCAGATAAAGCAGCTTAATATGACCCGAGTCATCATTGCTCATAGGCCAGAAACCATAAAGCAAGCGCAGCGAGTCGTAGTGATGCACCAAGGTAAGGTGTATACGCCTGAAGAGATGCAGCAGTTAGCTGAGGGCGGGCAATAGCACATTTTAAGGGGAAAAGAATTTTGATTGATGGAGTCTTTGGTATAAAAATAACCGAGTATTTCATTAGTTAAAAACAAGGACGCGGCAACTTTAGCGGGAAACCGCGCCCTTGGTCAGTCGCTTAAGGTTTGGCTGCTGTTATCGAGTAGCTAATCATTTAGGCAAACATAACGTTAAAGAGTTTAAATTAAGGAAGATATTATGCAAGTTTCTAAAATGAAAGAGTTAACACTGGATGAAATTGAGCAGGTTAATGGTGGGAACCCAGCTGTTGTTATTGTTGGAGTTTTGATGGCAAGAAAATATGGTGCAAAAGCAATAGGTTTCGCTGCAGGGGCATTTATTGCCTGGATGGCTGAGTAATAAGGGGGAACTTATGCAAGAGTTAACTATAAGTGAGTGTAAATCAGTAAATGGCGGAGTATGGCCAGCTTTTGTTGCTGGTTATTTCGTTGGAAGTATAGCAAAAAAGCTGTATATAAAATATAAGTAGAAATGACAGCAGGTTCTCGTTTTGAACCTGCTCAAATAAGGATTGTATATGTTTTTTATTGAATTGTTCTTTTATTTTATACTTGCGGGTATAGCTATAGTTACTTGGGAAAGAACTCGACAATCTAAAAATGACACCTCGATATTTTCACATGCAAAAGGAGTATATACTCATTTGTTTATAACATTGTTTTTCACCGTGGTAACCATGTTGTTTTTTAGCCTTATACTTAGCGCGACTGAAAATGAAGTTGGTGTTGCGACTTTGACCGCGGGGATTAGTTCATGGTTTGTTTCTGGATATTTTTTAAAGCGAATTGATTGATGTAACAAAAAATAAGGAACACATATATGGACGATCCCAATTAGTTAAAATAACAGAAATAACCAAGAAGAAATAGCAAGAATAACATATGAGTAATATAGAAGTAACCAAGACATATATGGACGCTCCCGGTTAGTCAAGACAGTACTTCGCTAACCGAGGCTGTTTTGCCTTAGTTTCTATTTATTCTTGGCTCCAGTGTAGTGCTAATTGACTGACTCTTTTCGCTTTAAGCAACGCTTTTAAAAGCTATAGTGCTGACCTTATTGATAAAATTAGAGGCGGGCTTAACAAGCTCTTGCCTGCGCCCCTGATGAATTTGGTACCTACACACCCTAAAATAGCGAACACCCAGTTGGGCTCCGTATTGACCCTTGTCTTGAGCGAGCTTTACTTGATAGTCGATAACATACAATACTGTTAGTCTCATGGTATTGCCTTTGTTTCTAGCCCTTGCAGAGCCTGATACATAGCTTGTTTCCAGAGTAACACCCACATCAACCGAGCGAGCTTATGTGCAGTGGCCACAACAGCTTTGTTAAAGCATACCCGTTCTTTAAGCTGGTTTATCCATCGGTTAAGCACATCGTCTTTTTTGTGGGAATGGCAAACAACCGTTCTAGCACCATGTATTAACTGCTTTCGTAAATAGCCGTCACCGCGCTTGGTGATCCCATAAAGCTTGCTCTTGTTACCTGAGGCATATTGTTTTGGGGTGAGACCAAGCCACACGGCAAGTTCTTTGGGGGTGTTAAAGGCTTGTGCCTTATCGATGCTGGCTTCAAAAGCAGAGGCTATCACGTGACCGATACCTGACATACTGAGCAAAATCTTTCCTGATGGAGTTTGCTCCAATTTTTTCCTGATTAGTTTATTGAGCTCTTTAAGCTGTCGGCTTACGTATAGGTATTCATCATAGGCTTGGTTAATGAGGAACTTCAGTACTGGCCTTTGTTCACTATCATTAATAATCTGCCACATGTTTTGTTCAAAGGCTGTAAATCCTTGTTGAAAAATAATGCCAAAATCAACTAACAGACCTCGAGTTTGATTGGTGATAGCAACACGTTGTTTGATTAAACGCTCTCTAATCCGATGCATCATCATGACTTCTTGTTGCCCCTCTGTTTTTACAGGGACAAAGCGAATATTAGGTCTTGAGCTTGCCTCAAAAATAGCGAGAGCATCGTTACAGTCATTCTTATTGCCACGAACAAATGGGGTGACATGTTGAGCGGGGATCATCTTAAGAGTAACCAAGACACCCAGAATTGTTATCGGTAACTTTATTGACTAGGCTTAAGTAAAGCTATTGAGTGGAGAGGGTTATGCCGACACCAAGAAAAGCAATAATTAGCCTAGAAGATACGCCATTTTATCATTGCGTATCTCGTTGTGTTAGAAAGGCATTCTTGTGTGGAGTTGATCATTATACCGGTCAGTCCTATGAGCATCGACGTGATTGGGTTGAGAGTAGACTATTAGAATTAGCCGCTGTATTCGCGATTGATATTTGTGCTTATGCAGTCATGAGCAATCATCTACATCTAGTATTAAGAATCGATGATGAGTTGGTTCGGAGCTGGTCAGATATTGATGTGGTTACTCAATGGCAAAAGCTTTTTAAAGGCGATAGCCTTAATTATAGCTTTATGAAAGGCGGATTTCTTGAATCTTATCAACAAATTATTATCAATAAACGGATAAAAGAGTACCGTTTAAGATTAATGGATATCTCATGGTTTATGCGAGCTTTGAATGAGCCTATTGCACGAAAAGCGAATGCAGAGGATAAATGCAAAGGACGATTTTGGGAGGGACGCTTTAAATCTCAAGCGTTGCTTGATGATGCTGCTGTACTAGCATGTATGGCTTACGTTGACCTTAACCCAATTCGAGCAAAAATAGCCAAGACGCCAGCTACTTCAGATTTCACCAGTATTCAGAAACGCATTCAAGCCGCCATGAAAGGTGAGCAACCAAGTTCACTATTGTCTTTTGTTGGAATCGATCGTAAAGATATGCCTAAAGGTTTAGTGTTTACGGCCAAGGATTATCTACAACTGGTTGATGATACAAGCCGAATCCTCAGAAGTGATAAACGTGGTGTGATTAGTCAGAGATCACAAAACCTGCTTGGCAGGCTTAATATACCTCAGGAAAACTGGCTAAAACTGAGCAGTGAATTTGGTCTGTTATTTAAAGGTCCAGCAGGAAAGATTCAAGAGCTTGCTGCTTATTGTGAGCATTTACAGCGTAAGCGAAGGCAAGGCGCAGCTAACTGCCATCGCTGGTTAGATAGCGCTTAGCTTAACTGCCAAATTAGATAACCATATTTAGCATTGCATAGTTAACCGAACTCAAGTTCGGTATTTCAGCTGCTTGATTTGGTGGGTATGGGCTGAAAATTGATGTGTTGATGGCAATAATCACTATCATCTTGACTCAAATGCGGTGAAAACTGTCGGATTAGAACGCCAGAGTGGTGCACTTCTAGGTTGAGCGTTGGAGTTTCAAAAGATAGAAATAAAATGGGTGGCTTTGTTCTTTTCTTTTGTTCTTTTTTGTTGAGGTAGTAGGGCGATGAGGCGATTAAACAAGATAACCCCTTTCGGGGTTATCATTTTTATTCAGGCGTAAACTTAAGTTTTGCGTCTGGTTAGTTCTAGCTATGACCTATTCAGCTGTGACAAAGTCACTTTCACGCGCGAATTTAATCGCTTCATCACATAGTTTGACTTGCTGCTCTTTACTCGACGCATTGAACTGAACCATGTATGCATCTAGTGCTTTGCTGGTCTCTTTTGACATGATCATCTCTTCAATGCCAGCGTTTTTGTGAGCCATCATAGATTGGCCTACGATGCTGCCCTCAATTTGCATATCTTGCTCTGCATAGAAGGTTGTACAAATCATGAGCCTTGCCATGCCAAGCGCTGTGTCTTTGTCTAGGCTTTCTGCGGCAGCGGTACCTGCGAATAAACAGCTTACAAGACCAGCAATTAGTACTTTTTTCATTATGGTGAACCCTTTTTTCATTCCATCAATGGATCTGTTATCTAGATGATATGGCATAGCATTTCTATTATTTGTGGCGTGCTATGAACTGTTACAGAGGCTAGCATTTACTTATTATTAGGTATGTGACTCTAAGCTTAATTAGTGGTTTTCGCTTCGTTTTTGTGTGGTTTATCACGATTGAAACGCTGTTTTTATATGTAAAAAAAACTAAAAAGGGGCGATTCATTTAGCACGCTGATTTTATAGACTATTTATTCACTCTTAGCGGCCGTCGTTTTTACAGATATAGCCGTATTTTCGCTATTTGCGCTAGGCATAACTTGATACTATGCCGCGGTAATTTGCCAATCAGAGGTTGTAAATGGAGCTTAGGCTACATTCTGTTGAGTTCGGTTTTCTGCAGGGGATATTTTTCTGTAATAGCGCGCATCTATGTGAGCAAGGTTTAACGATTAACGGCAGGCTTTATCCGTATCCAGAGATTGATAAAACCGTTGAGGTGACACAAGGCTGGTTTACCCAAACATTGATTTGGGGAGACAAGCGCTTTGGTTTCTTTCGTTTTGTCGATAGCAAGCCTTTGTTTAGAACGGCACTTAATAACCGTATTGCCTTTTGTCGCACTGCATTGCAGCTCAGCTTCGATAACTTGCTGGTAGACGTTACTCGGTTTGATAGGGTATTTGGCCTACATCAACGTTATTTGCGAGACTCTGATAAAACTCTCTTACAGAGCGAATATAGAGGGGCGCTGGACGCTTTTAATCTTAGTGAACATTTTACGACTCTGGGTTTTGATACCAGTAAACTCAACTGCCGTCTGGCGAAGTTTATTAAGCAACCCGATATTTTTACCGAAAGATACAACCAGTGGTGGCAGGATAAGCAGCTAGATGCATATAAGAACTTATTTGATTCGTTAGAAGCTAATCCTCTCACTCAATTTCAGCGAGAGGCCTGTGTGGTGGATGAGAATAACACCTTGGTCATTGCTGGTGCGGGCACTGGTAAAACCAGCACCATGGCGGCTAAAGCTGCCTATCTAGTCAATCAAGGTTTAGCGCAACCGCAAGACATATTAATGTTGGCTTATGGCAAAGACGCACAAGTAGAGCTTGAGCAGCGAGTGAGTTCAATCGCAGGGGGCTCCGGGGCGTTAACGGCGATAAAAGTCAGCACCTTTCATGCATTGGGCAAAGAGATCATTGAGTACTATTTAAACCGCTCAAGCCAAGTGTCGGTACTGGCCCGTGATGAAAAGCAATTTACTCAATTTATTGATCAACAGATCGATCAAATTGTTGCCGATCCCCAAATGGCCGATCCCGTTGCCGATTACTTTGGTCGTTATCTTTACCCACAAGTGAATGAGTTGGCGTTTAAATCTGATGGACAATATCGGGCTTATCTTAAGAATAATGAGATAAGGGCGCTATCTGGTGATCTGGTTAAAAGTTTTCAAGAACTGACTATCTGCAATTACCTTTACACTCACGGCATTGAGTTTGAGTATGAGCCTAAGTATCGCGTGCCGGTTACTGAGCCGGGCAAGAGTGTTTATCAACCTGACTTTTATATTCCGGTACTTGATGCATATTTAGAACACTTTGGTATTGATAAGCTGGGCAACACACGCCCTGATATTGATAAAGATACCTATAACCAGAGTCGCGAATGGAAGATTGCGCTGCATAAACGTCATAACACCTGCTTGATGCAAACCTTCAGTTGGCAAGCCGAGAATGGCGCCTTAGAGAAGGAGCTAGAAGCGTTGTTATGTAAGCGCTGTGAGCAACTTGACATAAGTCAAAGTGAGCTATTTAAACCTATCTCTCCTGAGGCGGTGTTTGCGCAAGTTAAGGCTCTAGGGATCTACCGTAACGTTAGCCGATTAATGGCGAGTTTTGTTAACCTGTTTAAGTCATCGGGCATGACCTTGTCCAAACTTGAATCGATGAAGCTGCCTAATACTAATTCGAATAGTAAGTCGAACACAAAGCCGAACAGTAAGCTTAAGTCTAAAACGACAGCTAAACATTCAGCACATTATAATCAGCTAAGATGGCAGGCTTTTTTACATCTTTTTAGCTGGGTTATTACACGTTACCAAGCCCAATTAACCGCGCATAACACCTTAGATTTTTCAGATATGATCGCCCAGGCATTAAATATGGCTCGGGAAAAAGATTTTCATCAAAAAACTGCCGAACGTTTTCGGTATAAATACATCATGGTGGATGAGTTTCAAGATATCTCTCATGAGCGAGCTGATTTAGTTAAGGCATTGAGGGATTCTAATCCCGGTTGTGCACTGTTCTGTGTCGGTGACGATTGGCAGGCTATCTATCGTTTCACGGGTAGCGATCTTAGTTTAACCACAGAGTTTGAACCTACCTTTGGTGCAACCCAAACAATTATGCTTGATAAAACCTTTAGATTTAATAACCGCATTGAAAAGGTGGCTTCAAGGTTTATCCAGGCAAATCCTGCCCAGCTAAAGAAGCAACTGAAGACGCATAGCCAAAGCGATAATCCTGAAGTGTGCTTGTTGGTTAATAATAAACAGATAGCAATAGAACAAACCTTTGCCAGCATTATGGAGGTGACAGATAAGACTCGGGCTGATATTGATTGCGAGGCAGTCAGCGTGATGTTGATTAGTCGCTTTAAGAGCTCGTTGAAAGATTTGAGTGTATGGCAGAAGCGTTATCCGCAGCTTTCAATTTCTGGTTTCTCTGCTCATGCCTCTAAAGGTAAGCAGGCCGATTTTGTGATTGTCTTGGATGTGAATGACGATAAATACGGTTTTCCGTGCAAGATAGACAGCGATCCTATCTTGGAGACCTTGCTGCCCCAACTCGATAATTACGCCGATACCGAGGAGCGCCGCTTGTTTTATGTGGCGTTATCGCGAGCTAAGCAAACGGTATTTGTGCAGGCAGAACTGGGCAAAGAGTCGGTATTTGTTAAAGAACTACGCAGTTATGGAGGCGATGTGCGTTGTTACTTAAGTGATTTAGCACCTATGTACAACGAGTCTTTGTGTTGTCCACAGTGCAAAGAGGGCAAGCTTATTCCTAGAGAGGGGCGCTTTGGTCTGTTTTACACCTGCTCTCTAGGACAAGATTATTGTGACACTAAGATTGACGCCTGCTCTGTTTGTAACAGTGCGCCTATGCTTCGCAATGAAACTCATCATTTTTGCAGCAGTGAAAAATGTGGCCATCGGCTACCAGTTTGCCCCGAGTGTATTTCGGGTAAGTTGGTTGTGCGGACCAATAGTAAAAGCGGAAAGTCGTTTTTGGCATGTAGTGGACATAAAAGAGACGACAAAAACAGCTGTCAGTACACATGTAATTTGGCAGAGCATCGAGTCGATAAAGTACTGGGAACCGCGGCTTGATTGAGGCATAACTAAACGTTGATTCGTTTAGTTATGCGCCAACTCTTTATCTGCCAATTATCGCCATCAATATTTTTGACTGGAACTTGTGGGTTGGCTCGGTTTTTAGTGGGCAGAAAGATATTTTTAATATTTTTACGCCTTATTTTATGGTGTGCAGCACTTGGTTTTGGTGTGATTTTTTTGAGTCGATAATTGGCAGAGGCCAGTTTCATATCAATTAACGCATTTTTATATCGATTCTTAAATGAACTCTTAAATGAACTCTTAAATTGAGTCATAAATGGAATGAGAAAACAGTCAATAAATCGACTAAGCTTGATACTTAATCGTTATACTAAGCAGTTGCTTAGCGGGTTTTAATATCAGGCACTCAGACTTTATTAAAGGCTCACTCTTATGTCCAACTCTCTACTTTCTCAAAACAAGTTTATCCTACACTCAAGTTATCTCCCGTCAGGTGATCAACCTGAAGCCATTGCCCGCTTAATTGATGGGATAGAAAGCGGAGCCTCTCACCAGACATTAAAAGGCGTGACGGGATCCGGTAAAACATTCACGGTTGCCAACATAATCCATAGGTTAAAACGTCCTACGATTATTTTGGCGCATAACAAGACATTAGCCGCTCAGCTCTATAGTGAAATGAGACATTTTTTCCCCGAAAATGCCGTCGAGTTCTTTGTTTCTTATTATGATTATTATCAGCCCGAAGTGTACCTTCCAGGTAGTGATCGTTTTATTCGTAAAGATTCTGCCATTAACGCACATTTAGAGCGTTTACGTTTATCAACGACCAAAGCATTAATAGAACGCAGAGACGTTATTGTTGTGGCGTCGGTATCATCGGTATATGGCCTTGGCGATCCTGATGCATACCGCTCCTTACAGGTTAAGCTCAGCCTAGGGCAGGCGATTGAAACTGAAGAGTTAATCGAGCGATTAGAACGGCTGCAGTATGGCCGTTGTAATCGCACCATCAAGCGGGCGACATTTTTAGTGCGCGATGGAGCGGTTGATATATTTCCTGCAGACTCTGAGCATAAGGCACTGACCCTTGAACTCGATGATGGCCATCTAAATAAGCTCTATTGGATCGATGCCGTCAGCGGTGAAAAACTAGCAGATGTGGACGAATATTATGTGTCGCCAAAAACGTTGTACTCGGTGTCTGTCGAGCAGGTGGATTTGGCTTGTGAGCAGATCATGAAAGATATGGAGCTGCAGGTTGCTTCACTCTCCGCTGAAAATAGGTTGACCGAGGCGGCGAGATTGTATGAGCGGACGGTATCGGATCTCGAGCTACTTCGCCTACAAGGTTATTGTCCCGGCATAGAAAATTATGCATCCTATCTAAATCAGCGCGATCCTAAGCTGCCGCCAACCACACTGTTCGATTACCTACCTAAAGATGGCTTACTGTTTATCGACGAATCCCATGTGATGGTGCCGCAAATATCGGCGATGTATAAGAGCGATCAAAGCAGGAAAAATACCTTAATCGATTTTGGTTTCCGTCTTCCCTCCGCCCGAAATAATCGACCGCTGAGCTTTGATGAGTTTGAGAGCATCAAACCACAAACCATTTTTGTTTCCGCTACGCCGGGCCGTTATGAACTGTCAAAATCCAACTCACATATTTTTAAGCAGATCATCCGCCCGACAGGGCTACTGGATCCTGAAATTGAAATACGTCCCTCAGAGAATAACCTTAAGGATTTAGTAAAGGAGATAGAGCTAAGAGTGGCGCGTAACGAGCGGACACTAGTAACCACCTTAACCAAGAAAAGTGCAGAGGCATTAAACGACTTTATCGCCGCAAGAGGGATAAAGGTCAGTTACTTGCACTCAGACGTTAAAACCAATGACAGAGTCGAGATCATTAATGCGCTTCGTGCCGGTGAGCTTGATGTGCTAATCGGAATTAACCTATTACGAGAAGGCTTGGATATTCCGGAAGCATCGCTGGTGGCAGTGCTCGATGCCGATCATGCAGGCTTTTTACGCTCCGAGCAGGCACTTATCCAGATTATCGGGCGAGCCGCCCGTAATGAAAATGGTAAGGCTATCTTATATGCCGACAAAATGACTTTTGCAATGCAAAAAGCCATAGATGAGTCTTCCGAGCGCCGAGGCCATCAGATGCTGTATAACATGGCTAACGGCATAGTGCCTAGTTCATCTAAGCGAAAACTCGATTCAGGCGACCAAGCTCATGTAGTTGTCGGCTCGGTAGACAGAGCTAAATTTTGTGAAAGTCTATCTGAGCTGTGCCGACAGATCACCGCAAAAGAGAAGGAGTTACTGCAGTTGGTGGATGAAGAGGGCGCCGAGCAAGCCAAGCTTATTAGAGAGCAGCTGATTGTGCTATATCGCCAGTTTATCTATATGTAAGGGATAGAGTTTACTCCGGTGCTTATGTATATACCAAATTAATGTGATTTTCAGAATAATTAAGAGGTGGAATAAGCGATTAACGCTATAAAAACAAAAATTAATCTAATATATTAGGGCGTAGAGGTAGGTTTGAATAAAGCGCCCCAGTGTCTTTTTATGGTACGAGGCGCTTATCTGATAGGGAGAAAATAACTTGAAGCACAAAACTAATATCATATTGCTAGCGAGCTTAGTGGTCGCAGGGCCACTACAGGCAAAAGAGCAGAGCACTATTAGCAAGGATATCACGGGCGTCGCTGGGTTAACGCCACTAGAAGACCTCTATAAACTGACGACATTTGACAATAATTTCATCCTGCCTGTTTATCAAACTCAAGCAGCAAATCAATCTTACTACGCTCCTCAAAACCCAAACAAAGAAGAGATCAGTAACACCAATCTCCAGTTTCAGTTCAGTCTGAAATATGGCATTGCTAATAACCTCTTCACCGATAATGACGGCTTTTATATCGCTTACAGCCAAATATCTAATTGGCAAGCTTATGACAAGTCAGCCTATTTCCGTGACTCACAATATCAGCCACAAGTATTTTGGTTTTGGCAGCACTCAGACGAAAGTGATACTTGGCAAAGCACTAGCGTAGGTTTCGAGCACCAATCGAATGGTAAGGGTGGTGTTTATGAGCGGAGTTGGAACCGAGTTTATTTGGAGTTTTCTTTAGCATTTAGCGATCTTGAGGTAAGCATAAAACCTTGGCTAAGAACAGATTTTTCAAGTACTGATTATAATCCAGATATTGAAGACTATATGGGTTATGGTTCGGTAAAAGGCGACTGGTACTTTGGCGAGCACCAAGTGAGTTTAACACTACGTAACCTTGTAGAAAGTGGCTTTTCTAAGGGCTATGAGGAGTTGAGCTGGCGCTTTCCAATATATAAAGGGTTAAGAGGCTACTTGAAACTGCAAAGTGGATATGGACTAACCATCTCTGATTATAATCATTTTGATAATGCTGTAGGCATTGGTATTGCACTTTAATGAACACCTTTACAAGCTGGTTAGAGTCTAAAAAGCTAAAAGAACAAATTGTTAACCCCAATATCCAAGTCGGTGAGTATTCTTACTATTCGGGCTTTTATCACGGGAAGTCGTTTGAAGATCAAGCGGTGCGTTATCTACTCGGTGATGACTCAACCATCGATGTGTGGGAGGCTGGGGTATTTGGTGAAGTCGATAAGCTCATTATCGGTAAGTTCTGCGCTATCGCCTCGGGCGCGTGTTTTATGCTGGCCGGTAATCAGGGCCATCGGCTCGATTGGATCTCAACCTATCCTTTCTCAGCCGAAGAGTTTGGTGATGGGGTGAAGAGTGGCTTTGAGCGCGCTGGCGATACGGTTATTGGCAACGATGTATGGATCGGTAGTGAAGCGATGATCATGCCTGGTGTGACCATAGGTGATGGCGCGGTGATTGGGGCGAGGGCTGTGATCAGTAAAGATGTCGCGCCTTACAGTGTGGTGGTGGGCAGTAATAAACTGGTGAAGCAGCGATTTCCCAGTGAGTCAGTCGAAAAACTACAACAGATAAAGTGGTGGGATTGGCCGTTAGAAAAGCTTCAAGTTGCGATGCCTATTCTATGCAGTGGTGATATCGACGCTTTGCATCAATATTATCTAGAGCAAATGAAATAAAAAATGGCGCTAACCACTGGGGTTAGCGCCATTTTATTATGGGGTTTACGGGGTATTTTACATCGCCGTATTCAAGAGATATCGATTACGCTAATTTTTGAGCAGCTTGTTCTGCCTGACTTGCCATGTACTCGTTGAAGGTACCTTGGAAGTTAACTAGCTTCTTGTCTTTAACATCGATAATACGAGTTGCCAAAGATGAAACAAACTCACGGTCGTGGCTAACGAAAATCAGCGTACCTTCATACGCTTTAAGTGCATTGTTTAACGCTTCAATCGCTTCCATATCCATGTGGTTAGTTGGCTCATCCATTACCAGTACGTTGATGTCCATCATCATTAACTTGCCGAATAATAGGCGGTTTTTCTCTCCACCTGAACAGTTGCGCGCTTTCTTGTTGATATCGTCTTCAGTAAATAACAAGCGGCCTAGCATGCCACGTACCATTAGGTCGTTATGCTTCGGTAGGCGCCACTGTGACATCCAGTCAAATAGAGTTAGGTCGTTATCGAAGTCTTTGCTGCTGTCCTGCGGGCAATAGCCGATAGAGGCATTCTCAGACCACTTGATTACGCCATCGTTGTTTTGTAATTCATTCACTAAACAACGTAAGAAGGTTGATTTACCCACGCCGTTCTCACCGATAACCGCAAGCTTAGCGCCAGCTTCAAGGATTAACTCGCCGCCTTCAAATAGGATTTCGCCGTCAAAACCGTGGCCAACGTTTTCAAGAATAAGCGCCTGGCGGTGCATCTTCTTACCATCATCAAAACGCAGTGATGGTGTCATACGGCTTGAAGATTTAACTTCATCTAGGCTGATTTTTTCAAGCTTCTTAGCACGAGAGCTTGCTTGTTTCGCTTTAGACGCGTTAGCACCGAAACGGTTAACGAAGTCTTGTAACTCAGTCATTTCAGCACTTTTCTTGGCGTTACCGGCTAACAATTGCTCTTGAATAAGTGAAGACGCTTCCATGAAGTACTCGTAGTTACCTGGGTAAATACGTAGCTCGCCGTAATCGATATCGGCCATATGGGTACAAACAGTGTTCAAGAAGTGTCTGTCGTGCGAAATGATGATCATGGTGCACTTACGCTTATTAAGTTCTTCAGCCAACCAGTTAATGGTGTGAATATCCAAGTTGTTGGTTGGTTCATCCAGAAGCAAAATATCTGGGTTTGAGAACAATGCCTGTGCTAATAGCACGCGCAATTTAAAACCTGGCGCAACTTGGCTCATTAGGCCGAAATGAAACTCTTCTTCGATACCCGCTTCAAGTAGGATTTCACCGGCACGGCTTTCAGCGCTGTAACCGTCCATTTCAGCAAACTCACTTTCAAGCTCGCCCACTTTCATACCATCTTCTTCACTCATTTCTGGCAGTGAATAGATGCGCTCACGTTCTTGCTTGATTTCCCACAGTTTGGCGTCGCCTTGAATTACCGCGTCGATAACGCTGTATTCTTCAAATGCGAATTGGTTCTGGCTCAAGGTACCGACTTTTTGACCCGGAGTAATTGAGACGTTACCCGAGGTTGGCGCAAGCTCGCCACTGAGGATCTTCATGAAGGTGGATTTACCACAACCATTTGCGCCGATTAAGCCGTAGCGATTGCCGTTACCGAACTTAGCGGAAATGTTTTCGAATAATGGCTCTGGGCCAAACTGCATCGTGATGTTTGCGGTAGAGATCAAAAGAGTATCCTGAGTGATTAATAAAAGTGAAAGCCAAAGACGTTAACAGGTTACGAGTTGTAATCCTGTTAGAGAGGCAAAACAGCCGCGGATTATACAGATATAGCTGCTTAGATGTCGAGCAATCATGTACTGTAAAGCAGGTTATTTATCTGTTTGTGTTTGTTTTCGTGTTGATAGAAGGATCTCGATTGCTGCTTTTCACTTTAAAGTCACTTTCGGATGTTATTGATCTGAGCTCATGTGAACTATCACAAAGTGACTACTTTATGACTGCGCCTCTAATGATGATATCCGATAATTTGTCGCACTTTTCAGATTCAATTGCTCTAATTAGTTGAGTCACCGCATGGTAGCCAAAATCTTCTACATCGTGTCTGATACAGGGGATGGAAATGCCGAAGTTCTTTGCAGTCTTTATTTCATCGATACTATAGAAATGAATATCAACCCCAAGTTGGTAATCATGTTCTACACTGGCCTCTAAGGCTCCTAGGGTTATCTGGTTATTTAAACCAATAATGGCATCAGGTTTGTGTTGCTCAAGGTAAGTTTGCACTAAATTCTTTGCCAGCTCGGTATTAAAGTCGGCTTTTATAATATCAATACTAGTATTTGAATTAACTTCTTCAGCGGCCATCTTAAGGCCCGCTAATCTTGCATTCGCAACCTTAGAGTTGGCAGAGCCTGATACGATGAGTATTCGTTGAAAGTTGTTTGATATCACTTCTTTGCCAAGCTTATAACCTGAATCGACATTATCTAAATAGACGCCGCAAACATGAGGCGCATCGATATGTCTATCTAGCAATACCACGGGGACCTCTAGTTTTTTTAAGACTGAAAAGTATGAGGGGGTGTAGTGTTCATCTTCAGAGATCACCGCAATGATGACACCGTCAATATTGTAACTGATGAGGGTGTTGACCGCATTTTGCTCGATGTTTTGTGATTCATCTGAACTGAACAACAGGCAGTTATAGCCAGCCTTATTTGCGCTACGAATAATGGATTTAACTGCGCTTGCAAAGAAGGGGTTGATGATAGTTGGGACGATAACCCCTATGGTTTTAGATTTCGACTTTAATCCTTTTGCCATAAGATTCGGAATATAGCCCATCTCTTGAGCGATCTTTTGGATCTTTTCACAAGTCGCAGGTTTAACCTTTTCAGGTGTTGATAACGCTCTACTAACGGTTATCGACGATACATTTGCTACCTTGGCGATATCAGCTAACTTTATTTTCTTCATATTTTGTTCCCGGCACCATTTTACCGTTTTGTTTATAAGGTCTGCGGCAAAATGAGCGTACCACTTTTTCTGTTACCACTCGTACTCAAGCCAATGTTATGCGTTTTAATGTCAATGTAACAGCAATAAAATGTTATCGATGTCATTTTATTGCTTTTCTAAGTACAAAATGGAGGTTCATTGTTTTATTTTTAGAAAACAGTTATTTGTAACTTAACTGTTTCAACTGCGGAGTTTTGTGAAGATCAGCGCAAAATGATTTTTGCTAAAATATTATCTTTAAAAAAAGTGTTAATGACATCGATAACATAATTTTGAAAGAGGGAACCATTACATGAAGGCTTTGGTACTAGAAAAAGTAAATGAACTTGTCTTAAAAGAGGTCGCCACTCCAGAAGAGGTAGGCGCTAATGATGTGAAGATAAAAATTCAGGCTGTCGGTATTTGTGGATCAGACGTTCATTACTTATCTCATGGTCGTATTGGACATTTCATTGTTGAAAAGCCAATGATCCTTGGACATGAGGCTGCTGGCATCATTACTGCTGTAGGTAGCAAGGTTAAGCATCTCAAAGAAGGTGATCGCGTGTGTATGGAGCCAGGCATACCCCAGCCACAGTCTCCTGAAACGATGGAAGGGATCTATAACCTTGATCCCGATGTGCAGTTTTGGGCAACACCGCCTTATGACGGTTGCTGTTCAGAGTATGTTGTTCATCCTGCAGCGTTCACTTTTAAGATCCCTGAGCATATGAGCTATGCCGAAGGCGCTATGGTTGAGCCGTTAGCGATTGGTATGCAAGCAGTAACTAAAGCGGACATAAAAGCTGGCGATATTGGTTTAGTTTACGGTGCTGGCACCATTGGCGTCATGTGCGCACTTTCTGCTTTAGCCGGTGGCTGTGCAGAGGTGATCGTCGTTGATGTGGTCAATGAAAAACTGGCAACGGTTAATGATTATGAAGGCATTACTGTCGTTAATAGCTTACACCAAGATGTGGCTGAGGTTGTTGCGGCTAAAACTGCGGGCCGTGGCGTGAATGTGGTGTTTGAATGTTGTGGCGTTGAGTCGGTGATTACCCATATTTGTCAGCATGTAGCACCTAATGGCACCGTGGTATTAGTGGGCATGCCAGTTGAACCGGTTAAGTTTGACATTGTTGCGGCTCAGGTAAAAGAAATCACTTTTAAGACGATTTTCCGCTACGCCAATATGTATCCGAAAACCATCAATCTTATCGCTTCAGGAAAGTTAAACGTTAAGCCGTTAATCAGCCAAACCTTTAAGTTTGAAGATTCACTAAAGGCCTATGCAAGAGCGCTTGAAGCTAACCCTTCAGATGTGAAGATCATGATTGAGATGGAGTAAGCGATGAGTATTGTCGCGGGTGTCGATTGTGGCACACAGGGAACCAAGGTCATTCTGGTTGATTTAAACACATCGACTGTGTTGGCCGAGTGTTCCGCTCCCCATGAACTGATCTCACAGTCAAACGGCCGAAGAGAGCAACAACCTATATGGTGGATTGATGCCATGGTTAATGCTTTTGAGAAAGCAATAACGGCAGCAAAGATAGATCCGAAAACCATTGCAGCTATAGGTGTGTCTGGTCAGCAACATGGCCTAGTTGCATTGGATAGCCAAGGTGATGTGATCCGTCCAGCTAAGCTCTGGTGTGATACAGAAACGGCGCCAGAGAATGCAGAGCTATTACAGATGCTTGGTGGCGAGCAGGCGTGTATCGATAGGTTGGGGCTTCGAGTTGAAACTGGCTATACCGCATCAAAGATCCTGTGGATGAAGAATCATGAGCCGGAAAATTTTGCCAAGATTGCTCATATTTTGTTACCTCATGATTACCTGAATTTCTGGCTTACGGGCGAGTTAAGCGCTGAATATGGTGATGCATCAGGCACAGGCTTATTTAATGTGCGTAATCGCTGCTGGGATGAACATGTTTGCTCAGTTATCGATCCTACTGGCAATTTATTTAAGGCGTTGCCGGCGTTAAATAGTGCAGAAAAACCAGCCGGAGTTGTTATTGGGCAGGCTAAAGAGCGTTTAGGCTTGAATGATAACGTGGTGGTCTCTTGTGGTGGTGGTGACAATATGATGGGCGCTATCGGCACCGGCAATGTAAAAAACGGCATCATCACTATGTCACTGGGAACGTCGGGCACTATCTACACCTTTTCAGATAAACCCGTTGAGCTGAAACACCCTAGTATCGCTAATTTCTGCTCAAGCTCAAATGGTTGGATGCCGCTGATCTGCACCATGAATGTCACCTCTGCCACGAGTTTAGTGCAAGACGTTTTAACGATGAACCTGACTGAATTTAATCAGTCTCTTGAAGCGAGCCACATTGGTGCAGGTAATATTTCATTCCTGCAATTCTTTAATGGCGAGCGTGTTCCCGCGCTTCCTGACGGCAAAGCCTCAATTCATGGCTTAGATGCGGCAAACTTTACTCGTGACAACTTAGTACGCTCGGTGGTTGAAGGTGCGACGTATGGCCTTAAATATGGTCTAGAGCTGCTACGTGATGCTGGGATCAATATTGAGCAAATTCGCTTAATTGGTGGCGGGGCTAAGTCAGGTCAATGGCGTCAAATGATTGCAGATACCATGAACTGCGAGGTCATATGCCCTGAGGTGGAGGAGGCGGCTGCGCTTGGGGCTGCGATTCAGGCTTCTTGGGCGCTTAATGGTGAGCTTGGTACCGGTCTTATTGATCAATTGATTGTACTCAATGAAGACAGTCGCACATTGCCAATTTCTGGCAATGTTGAGCAGTATGAGATGGCGTATCAGCGCTATATGAGTACGCTGTTTAATCAATATCCGCAATTGAACGACTCTCAGTTGAAAGAGCAGCAATTGAACGCTCGACAACAGGTTGGGAGTTATGATGAATAAGCCTCCTTTACTCTCAGTCAATTCCATTAAAAAGTCTTTCGGTGAGGTTAATGCGCTTAAGCACATTAACTTCACTCTTAATGCGGGCGAAATACATGCATTATGTGGCGGCAATGGTGCAGGTAAGAGTACTTTTCTGAGCATTGTAATGGGCTTTTTGCAGCCGGACGAAGGCCGCATCGTGGTAAATGGCGAGACAAAAGTGTTCGCCAACGCGAAAGAAGCCTTACAAGCGGGGATCACCATAGTTCAGCAGGAGCTGAGTATGATCCCCAACTTAACCGTTGCTGAAAACATCTATTTAGGTCAAGAGCCACGCAATCGATTCGGTATTGTGGATTTCAAGACGCTCAACCAGAGAGCTCAAATTCTAATGGATGAGCTTGAGTTTGATATTCCGGTCAATGCCATGTTGCATACCCTGAGTGTCGCTCAGCAGCAATTGGTTGAAATCGCCAAGGCGTTATCACACTCCAACGCCAATATTGTTTTCTTAGATGAGCCCACTTCAGCGATTGGCGAAGAGGACTCAAAAAAATTATTTAAGGCGATTAAGTCACTTGCAGCTAAAGGGAAGGGAATTGTTTATGTCTCCCACCGCTTATCTGAAATATTTGAGATTTGCAGTAACTACACGGTATTTCGCGATGGAACCTACATTAGTGAAGGCTTGATCAGCGACATAAATCGAGAGCAGTTAATAGAGCAGATCATTGGCGGCCAAATAAACGAAGAGTTCTCTAAGTTTAATCAGCCAACTGAGCAGCTGCTATTGGAAGTTAAAAACTTAACATCAAAAAAATTCAACGATATCTCGTTCAAGGTCAATAAAGGCGAAATATTAGGCATCTATGGCTTAGTCGGCTCAGGCCGGTCTGAAGTGCTTAATGCCATTTTTGGTGTTGATGAATTCGATACGGGTACTATCTGTTTTAATGATTCTGAGTTTAAAAAACTCAAGCCCAAACAGGCTATTGCAGCTGGTATGGCCTATGTCACTGAAGATAGAAAGTCTTCAGGCTTGGTTCTCAGTAGCTCTGTTGGCGATAACATTTCAATCTCTTCGCTAGAGCAATGCTCTCACTCATTTATTGTGAATGAAAAACGTGAAAGTGAACGTATAGAGGCGATGATCGAGCTGTTTAAGGTTAAGACCCCTAATAAAGAGCAGATCGTTGGCAACCTTTCAGGTGGTAATCAGCAGAAGGTGGTACTTGGGCGTTGGTCGTTAACTAACCCAGAATTACTGATGCTCGACGAGCCAACCAGAGGCATTGATGTAGGCGCTAAAAAAGAGATCTACAAATATATGTCTGAACAAGCTTTACAAGGTAAGGGGATCATTATGGTGTCCTCTGAGCTTCCCGAAATTATCGGTATGAGCGACCGTATTATCATTTTCAAAAATGGTGAGCTGATAAGCGAAGTAAAGCAGTCAGATGCCACCCAACAACTTTTATTAAGTCTTGCTTCCTAGGAAAAATTTATGAATACATCTGTTGCTACAGATAAAAGTTTAAGATTGCCAATAACTCGACTGAAACCCGTGTTGCATAAATATGGCATTGTGCTTGCCTTTCTATTTATATGCGCCACGATTGCTGTTTTAGGCGAGCTTTGTATCCATAATGGCATGTGGGACAGTAACTATTTTCTGACTCAAGCTAACTTACTGTCAGTGCTACGCCAAGTCTCTATTAATGGCATTTTAGCCGTAGGCATGACCTTTGTGATTATCGTGGCTGGCGTGGATCTCTCTGTGGGTTCAGTACTGGCACTCGCTGGTATTGTTGCTGCGCGCTTTGTTACCAACTCATCGAATATGTTGATTGGTGGTTTTGATTCGCCAATCCTTCTGCCGCTAATGGTAGCTATCTGTATCGGTGCCATCTGCGGCTTTTTGAACGGTTACATTATCTCAAAGTTCCGCCTGCAAGCCTTTATCGTAACCATGGGAATGCTTTCTGTTGCTCGCGGCATGACCATGCTGACGACTGACGGCAATCCAGTTTCTTCGCTTGATCGCGGGTTTCGTGCACTAGGTAATAGCTACACGTTCGGCATACCGACACCCGTGGTGATTTTTGCGGTTATTTTTGCCGCCGCGTGGTTCTTATTGAATAAGACGGTTTTTGGTCGCTATGTATTTGCTGTGGGCGGTAACGAGAAATCGGCGCAAACCTCGGGGATCGACGTACATAAGGTCAAGGTTGCCGTTTATACCTTGTGTGGCGTGACGGCGGCCATTGCAGGTTTGATCCTTACCGCGCGCACAGGCTCTGCTCAAACAAGCGCAGGTTTTGGCTATGAGCTCGATGCTATTGCTGCCGTTGTTATTGGTGGCACATCAATGGCAGGGGGACTTGGAACGTTAACCGGAACCCTGTTTGGTGTATTGATTATTGGTGTAATGAACAACGGTTTAGATCTGCTCGGAGTGCAATCTTACTATCAACAAATCATTAAAGGCTTGCTCATCGTTGCGGCGGTGATGCTAGACCCATCTAGAAAGCAATCTCGTTAAACACGCTTAATTTAAAACTCTTAATTAAATAGAGTGCGTTAAAAATAAAAGAAAAAAGGTATAACTGAAATGAAAAAAACGATTATCTCTACATTACTTGGCGCAACGTTAGCGTTATCTTCTGGTGCAGCCTTTGCTAAAGACGACATTAAAATCGCGGTGTTAATGTACGGTATGAAGGCTGAGTTTGTTCAATTGATGGAGCAAGCTGCGTATAACCACCCGTTAGTAAAATCAGGTGAAGTAAAGATCACTATGTATGATGGTCGTTATGATGCGCTAGTTCAAAATGACCAGGCCGAGACAGCAATTCGTACTAACCATGATGCAATCATCATCAACCCTATGGATTTTGACGCCAATATTGATGTAGTGGATATGGCTAATGACGCCGGTATTCCTGTTATCGTTACCAATGCCCGCTTAAATACGGACCAAATGACTGCGGAAGTGGTTTCAGATGATGTTCAAGGTGGTTACTTAGAAGCTAAGTTTGTTATGGAGCAGATTGGCTGTAAGGGCAATGTCGTCATTCTTGAAGGCCCTAAGGGCGGCTCAGGTGAAATTCAGCGGGGTCAAGGCAATGAAAAGGCCATCGCTGAATGTCCAGAAGGTGCGGTTAAGGTACTTGAGCGTAAAACGGCAAACTGGTCTCGCGCAGAAGGTATGACCTTGATGGAAAACTGGCTAATGAAGCACCAAGGTAAAATTAGCGGTGTCATTGGTCAAAACGATGAGATGGCACTCGGCGCGATTGAAGCAATTGAAGGTACGGGTGACACAGTTGATAACTATGTGATTGCTGGTATCGACGGTGTGACGGATGCGTTGCATGCGGTTAATAGTGATAAAATGACTTCTATTTTGCAAGATGCTAATGGCCAAATGCAAGGTTCAATCGATGTGGCATTGCGTCATATTATCGGTGAGCAGTACCAGCCAGCTTCAGCAGTATGGCAGCAATATGCTGATCAATTGAACTGGAATAATGGCCTGTCTAAGCGCTATGACATTCCTTGGACTGTGGTTAACAAGCAAAACGTTAATGAGTTACTTGAGATGCGTAAGTAGCATTTAACCATAATCCTTAGTTAAACGAGCGTAGAGTTACTTCGCTCGTTTATAAGCTGAGTCGGCTGGCTCTATTAATCTTTTGATTGGTAAAAACGTCGGTATCATCGTTTGACGTCGTTGAAAATTCAGAGACGATAGCCCCTTCGCCGTGTGCCTTAAACCAATGCTTTGAATTGGGTTTTAAGGTCAACTGCTCGCCTTTATTTAGTACCACTTCGTGGAAAACCGTGTAATTGGTAATATCAGCAGGAAGCTCAACACAAGGTTGTGTGGTTTTATTGCCTTCAATAAACACACTAACTCTGCCAAAGCGACAGCGAAAGGTTTCCTCTTTACCTTCTAGAGCAGCACTTGAGGGGTGAACGTGCTCAGGACAAACCTGATTAGCGAGCAGGATGAGCTCCTTGGCGCAGCAGCGTTCGGTATTAATGTAGGTATGAATGATTAGACCCGCATTGTAGAAGTCATTCAAACCAAAGTCTGTTATCTCAAGACACTCTATTTCGGTCTTGGTTAGAAAAATCCCTGATCGGTTTAATTGCTCCGCAATCTTGCCATGGATGTTAACCATTGCTAACTCTCTTTACTCAATGAAGCCAATTCGACGCTAAGATAATATGGTGGCAATCTAATTTAAATGAAGCGTTTATAACTATGAAGACTGGGTCACATCGATAGGCACCGAACAGCTTATTATCTCACTTAAAACGTGAAAACTTATACAGATGTATGTGCTGAGATGTCGAGCAATCATGTATTGTAACGTCTGTTATTTATGATGCTTGAGTTGGCTTTTACCAATAAATGATGGCAAAGAACGATTTGATTGGGTGATAAAGGCTTTTTCTTGTTATTATTAGAGCAGAGTTTTGACCAGCGCTATGATTGGTCTTCAGTATCGATTAAATGGTTATCATTTATAGGTACTTGAGTTTTACATATTATCTGCGATATTTGGACGCCCCATGATTGAACATCAACAGAACAACCCGCTTCACGGCTTAAAACTTGAAACTATGCTAACTGAGCTTGTGAAGTTTTATGATTACAAAGTGTTGTACGCCGCACTTAAATTGGCATGCTTTAATTTGAACCCGAATATGGATTCGTGCATTAAGTTTTTAAAAAAGACTGATTGGGCGAGGGAACGTGTAGAAGCATTTTACCTATACCGTTTTAAGCGCATGCCAAAAGGCAACGAAGCGCAGATGGAGCTAAAGCCACGAGAACGTGGTTATGCCGATGGTATTGTGCCGCGTAAGCCTGAAAAGTTAACTGTGGAGCTCGTTGCAGAGATGCGCGCAAAGGCCATGGAAAACTATAAGGAAATGAAGAAAAATGGTTCGCGTCCTCGCTACGCTAAAGACAAACCAAAAGCACAGGACTCTTATGCGCAAAACCGCCGCAGCGGTGGTAAGCGGCCAGCAGCGTCGCAAGATCCGACCAACCCTTGGGGTAAATAATTGCCGTTTTGATTAACGCGACGCTATATACATCGGGAGACTTCAGTTTGAGGTCTCCCTTTTTTATGGATTGCGTTTGCGTGGCAACGGACAGCCCCGAATGAGTCACGAATCATTATCTATGAATTTGAACCATAGTCGTTTCAGTGTTTATCGCAGCTTTGCTGCACTTACCGGTTGATGAAAGGCTGTTTGTTAAAAGCTTACAGCAATCTCGATTCAGGGCTTTATTCTGAACTTACTGCTATAGACTAAAATCTATCTACGATAAAAGCTTTCTCCACCTCAGTATTGCTAGTAACAGTTAATCAGTATATTGGTGAACTAATCGTTCAGTGGAATACACCTTGTGATTGTTAGTGGCAGTATTTATCAGTAGAGCTGCATTTACCCTGTCAGAACTGTAGATGTAGGCTATTACAATCGATAAGTTGTTTAATATAAGGGGCTGCGATCCCTATAAATGTTAAAATCGACACCGGTATCCGGATTTGTGCATTTGTTTAGGGTCAAAGAGGGCACAAAAGTAGGCCTAAAACATTCTGCTTTGTAATTGTTTTACTTAAAAATAGCTGAAAACGCTTAAACACCGCCCAAGTTGGCCAGCAAATCACCGCTTGGCAACTATTTGTGTTTTTTTGCTTGCAACAATCACGCTATCGCCATACTATAGCGCTCGTTCCAAGGCAACAGCCAAACGAACAGCAAGAACACAGTCGCGGGATGGAGCAGTATGGTAGCTCGTCGGGCTCATAACCCGAAGGTCGTTGGTTCAAATCCAGCTCCCGCAACCAATTCTTGAACAATACAACCGTAGCTCAGTTGGTTAGAGCACTACCTTGACATGGTAGGGGTCGGTGGTTCGAATCCACTCGGTTGTACCAATTCTCTGATAGAAGAATTAAAAGTCTATTATCCTGTCGCGGGATGGAGCAGTATGGTAGCTCGTCGGGCTCATAACCCGAAGGTCGTTGGTTCAAATCCAGCTCCCGCAACCAATACAACCGTAGCTCAGTTGGTTAGAGCACTACCTTGACATGGTAGGGGTCGGTGGTTCGAATCCACTCGGTTGTACCAATTCTTTGATACCAGAATTAAAACAGTTATTAGCGTCAAAACGGACGTGGGATAGAGCAGTGTAAAAGCTACTCGGACTCAACTTGTTTATAAAAAACATGGCGAATATTGTTGCCAGTTTTTTTGAGAAGTAATCCTGTTTTCGCAATCAATTCTTTTATAGCAGAATTAAAACAGTTATTAGCGTCAAATCGGACGCGGGATGGAGCAGTATGGTAGCTCGTCGGGCTCATAACCCGAAGGTCGTTGGTTCAAATCCAGCTCCCGCAACCAATTCTTTTATAGCAGAATCAAACAGTTATTAGCGTCAAATCGGACGCGGGATGGAGCAGTATGGTAGCTCGTCGGGCTCATAACCCGAAGGTCGTTGGTTCAAATCCAGCTCCCGCAACCAATTCTTTTATAACAGAATTAAACCAGTTATTAGCGTCAAATCGGACGCGGGATGGAGCAGTATGGTAGCTCGTCGGGCTCATAACCCGAAGGTCGTTGGTTCAAATCCAGCTCCCGCAACCAATTCTTTTATAGCAGAATTAAAACAGTTATTAGCGTTAAATCGGACGCGGGATGGAGCAGTATGGTAGCTCGTCGGGCTCATAACCCGAAGGTCGTTGGTTCAAATCCAGCTCCCGCAACCAATTCTTTTATAGCAGAATTAAAACAGTTATTAGCGTTAAATCGGACGCGGGATGGAGCAGTATGGTAGCTCGTCGGGCTCATAACCCGAAGGTCGTTGGTTCAAATCCAGCTCCCGCAACCAATTCTTTTATAACAGAATTAAAACAGTTATTAGCGTCAATATGGACGCGGGATGGAGCAGTGTAAAAGCTAGTCGGACTCAACTCGTTACAAAACATGGCGAAGGTCGTTGCTAATTTCTTGTAAAAAGTAATCCAGCTCCCGCAGCCAATTCTTTTATAGCAGAATCAAAACAGTTATTAGCGTCAAATCGGACGCGGGATGGAGCAGTATGGTAGCTCGTCGGGCTCATAACCCGAAGGTCGTTGGTTCAAATCCAGCTCCCGCAACCAATTCTTTTTAAAAGAATAAAGTTATACGTAGGCCAGCGAAAGCTGGTTTTTTTGTGCCTGAATTTTAATTACATTCCAATTAATCATCTCATACCAATCAGTAATGAGTTGTGATCTAATATAAGCATCACACTTAATAAGTATCCCCATTTGAAAATTTATAGTGCTGAAGAGATCTTGGCTTTGTCTAGAGCAGAAAAGGAGCCCGTAAACTGATCTGATTACTGGCAGGAGCCTTATTTCTTGAGGATCAGGCCGAACAGAAGTTGCCTAACAGTGTTAACGCCTGGGTGGCAAAATATCTTACGAACAGCCCTAAAAGATTAGATGTCAAAAAGAATAAGGCGCGTGATCGCTATTTAACCTCAATTCAAAAGCAGCAACTTAGTGCTCATATAGTAGAACAATGCATGAGTTCTTCTGGAAAACTGTTATTTCTTTAGAAATAGACCGACAGGGGTCGCAATCCATAGCTATATCCAACAGCACTATCAGGTTTAAAGATGAGGCTCGCTTTGGACATCAGAACACTACCACTCGTTTATGGGCGAGAAGATTCACACGACCACGAGCCATACGTCAGCAACAGTGTGAATATGTTTATTTTTTTAGGGCCGCTTGTCCACAAATAGAGCAAACAGAAGCGATAGTCGTTCGATACTTAAATAAAAACATTGTGAGTCAGCATCTATCGCAGATAGCAGAAAGAATGAAACCGGGGAGACATGCTGTAGTGGTTATGGTTAGCATACGGCAGACATTGCGGATGAGTTTACCAACCTAAGTATTATAAAATTACCCCAATGCATACCCGAACTTAACCTTATAGAACAAATAGGGAGTTGGTTATGACAAAACCATCGTGATAATCGCAATTTTCAGGGTTACGAGGATATAGTGTATGCCTGCTCGTATGCCTGCTCATATGTCAGGAATAACTTCACCAGTGATACAAAAAGAGTTTTGTCACCATGCAGGAGGGAGTGGGCAATAACGATTAAATGTTAAGAAGGAATGGCGATTACATCGCGTTCGTTTTTTAATCTTTCTGGCTAATCTACTAGTTCCTATGAATAATCTTGCTGCGTATGTTTAATTCGTGTGTGCGGGTATTGGGGGTGTCATGTCCTAAATGTGTAAACACATTCTAGGACATGACAAATACTAGGATAAGACTGGTAAATAAAAAGGCCAACTCCGGTAGAGTTGGCCTTTTGTTTGTAACTAGCGCTGAGCTAGATAGCTGTTAATTAGGCCGCAGCTAATTAGATTGCAGAGTGAATAACACCCCTTTTTTGAACGTATCTCAAGCGTGCGGCAAACATTATCGCAGCGCTCGTAAGACCGGCAATTAGCCCTATCCAGAATCCTTGAGCGCCCATATGTGGCACGATGATATCGGTACGGGCCAATGTATAACCTAAGGTCATCCCCACACCCCAGTACGAAACTAAGGTGATGTAAAACGCGCTGCGGGTATCTTTATATCCACGCAGAGCACCAGCGGTAACGACTTGAACTGAATCTGATAACTGATAGAAAGCAGCATAGAACATTAAGCTACCTGCCAGCGCTACTACTTCTGGGTTGTCATTATAAAGTAGTGCGATTTCATTTCTAAATAGCACAGTAATGATCGCGGTACAGGCTGCTAACGAAAACGAGATCATCAGTGCTAGCTTGGTCACTAAGGCTGCAATTTCAGGCTTGTCTTGTCCTAGGTAATAGCCGACACGAATTGATACTGCGATACCGAGTGACAATGGCAACATAAATACAATCGATGAAAAGTTAAGTGCTATCTGATGTCCAGCGACAACAGTTGCGCCTAAAGGTGCAAGTAATAGTGCGATGATTGCAAATAAACTCACTTCAAAAAACAACGCCATAGCTATCGGAAAGCCATGTTTTGTCATATCGAACATGACTTTAAAGTCTGGCATGTGAAAAGATTTGAACGGAGCAAGCTCTTTAAACTTCTTATGGAATTGCATATAGATAATCATGGCGATAAGCATTGCCCAGAACACTAATGCAGTAGCAACACCACAACCCGCGCCGCCCATAGCAGGCATACCAAAGTGACCATAGATAAAGATGTAGTTAGCTGGGATGTTAACGGCTAAGCCGACAAAACCTATGACCATAGTGGGCAAGGTATATGAGATCCCTTCGCTACAACCTCTTAATACTTGATAAAGCACGAATGCAGGTACGCCCCACATGAAGCCATTTAAATATCCAATACCGAGCCTGGCCATTTCGGGCTCAAGCTCCATCATGGTGAAAATATTCTCTGCAAATGAGAGGATAAGCACCACACCCACACTGCCAATTATGGCAATATAAGCAGCTTGGTAAGCTAATGGTTGAATCGCCTTTTGATTGTCTGCACCATGATGGTGAGCAAATACTGGTGTAAAGGCCATTAATAAACCTTGAACAAACAGCAAGGCAGGTAGCCACAAGCTAGCACTGATAGCAACGGCTGCCATATCGACGGCACTGACGCGACCGGCCATGACGGTGTCAATAAAGCCCATCATAGTTTGTGTTACTTGAGCGATTAGCACTGGCAGTGCTAATTGAATTAAGCGTTTGGCTTGAAAGCCAGAATGGTTCATGAATACAGCCCTTAATACTAACGAGAGATAAAATGTTTACAGGTATAGTTCAAGCAACATGTGAAGTGTTGGCGATAGATAAGAAATTAGGCTTAAACACGCTACAAATCGCAATTGGGCCGGATTTGCGCGAGGGACTTTCACTAGGGGCAAGTGTCGCAAATAACGGTGTTTGTTTAACAGTTACAAGAATAGAAGATGATAGGGTGTTTTTCGATGTAATGGAAGAGACCCTTAAGCTAACTAACCTATCAAAACTGAGAGTCGGATCACAGGTTAACATCGAGCGCTCTTTAACGTTCGGAAGTGAGATTGGTGGCCATATTTTATCGGGCCATGTACACACTCAAGCTGAAGTTGATTTGGTCAGCTCAACTGACGAGCATTATGACATTCGTTTGAAGGTTGAGCCTAAGTGGATGAACTACATTCTGTATAAAGGTTTCGTTGGCGTGAATGGTTGCAGCTTGACCGTTGGTGAGGTGACTGACACTAGTTTTATGTTGCACTTAATTCCTGAAACGCTAAAACTAACCAATTTAGATAGCTATGTTAAAGGCGATAAAATCAACATAGAAATAGACAGCCAGACCCAAGCGATAGTTGATACCGTTGAGCGAGTACTCGCTAAGCGTTTTGAAAATCAATAATCTTGCTTTCCACTCATGACGCAAGCAGGTCTTGACTTACTCTAACTGTGATTTAGTAGATCTGCTCGTCATCTGAGTCAATAAAAAACTCAATCTTATGCTGTGCTTCATCCATATGTAGACGCATATGGATTGGGTTACAACACACTCGGCAATCTTCATAATAATCTTGGTCGCCACAAGTTGCATCGATATTGATATGTTGGTGGTGTCCGCAATGGGGACAGCTAATCGTCTTGTTGATGAATCTCATATTCACGCTCCCATAAATCCTACTGCGCTTCGTCCTCCATCTACAGCAATGACCTGGCCCGAGATATAAGACGAACTGACTAAGTGAGAAACAAGCTTGGCAATATCTTCAGGGTGACCAAGCTTAGCTAACGGGATTGCACTTAACACCGCTTGTTGCGACTGTTTATCAGACTGTTCTGGCCATAAAATTGCGCCGGGTGATACACCATTAACGCGTACATCTGGTGCCAACTCTTGAGCCAATGATAACGTCGCCATCTCAAGTGCAGCCTTAGATATAGAGTATAGTCCATGATCTTTTAGTGGTCGTCGCCCATGGATATCTAGCAAGTTAATTATGCAGCCGTTATGCCTAGCCAATAACGGACTTAATGCTTCCGATAGTAAGTAAGGTGTAATTAGGTTTGTCGCAAGCAATTGTTGTGCTTGTGCAAAGGTGGCTTCAGCAGTGGGGGTCGGAGTAAAACTAGCAGCGTTATTGATTAAGACCGACAGTGAGAGCTGAGATGATTTAATTTGTGAGACTAGCTGATTTACCGCGTCAGCTTGAGCTAAGTTTGCCTGCGTCATGATTGCAGAACCAGCGCGCTTTGTATTGAGCTTATCGCATAATGCTTGGGCTTCATTAACTGATTGCCCATAATGAATGACAATATTATAGCCATCATCATGAAGCTGAGTCGCAATAGCGAGCCCAATCCGTTTTGCTGCACCTGTGACTAATGCCCAAGTTGTCATATTTAATCCATTCATTACTGATTAATGAGAGGGCCACAACGTAACGAACGTAAGCCACTATAATGACATCATAGCCACAGTAAAGAGGTAATAGAAGACGAGTTTTACAATTTAGCTCGGTTTCGAGTTGAGCTGTAATGGCTTGCTTATTAATAATAGAAGCTATCGATATTGTTCTACTTGGTTTATACATGCTAAGAAAGCACTCCTGCGAACATCAATGCATTAACCATTATGGCCTCCTTATTAAGTTGCGCATATGTTATCAATATGGCGTGAGTAAACGATGATAATAACTCTTTAGTTTCATTGTACTTACCCTTGATTTTTCAGCTTGTTTCATAACAAAAACTAATGTGCTGGAAAACTTGCATCACATAGCAGCTATCACTTAGAATTACCGGCTTGCGCGCTGGAAAACACAGACTCCAGTAAGGTCTAGTCCCAGTAGCGTAAACACATACTTAATTTTAAAACCAAGTGGCCCTACGTAGGGGTCACCACTGGAAAAGGAATCATCATGCCTGTTATTACACTTCCTGACGGAAGCAAACGTGAGTTTGCTAACCCTGTTTCTACTTTAGATGTTGCTGCCGATATTGGTCCTGGTCTTGCTAAAGCGTGTATCGCTGGTCGCGTGAACGGTGAGCTTAAAGATGCGTGCGATATAATTGAAACTGATTCAGAACTTTCAATCATCACAGCTAAAGATGAAGAGGGCGTAGAAATTCTTCGTCACTCATGCGCTCACTTGCTTGGACATGCGATCAAGCAACTGTTCCCAGAAACCAAAATGGCTATCGGCCCAGTTATCGATAATGGTTTCTACTATGACATTGACTTAGATCATAAGTTGACTCAGGAAGACATCGATGCGTTAGAAAAGCGCATGGCAGCACTTGCAAAGACAAACTACGCCGTTGATAAGCGTGTTGTGAGCTGGCAAGAAGCGCGTGATACCTTTGAAGCGCGTGGTGAAGATTACAAGATGGCGATCTTGGATGAAAACATCCCGAAAGATTCTACGCCAGCGCTTTATCACCATGAAGAATATATCGACATGTGTCGTGGTCCGCACGTACCAAACATGAAGTTCTGTCAGAACTTTAAGTTGATGAGTGTTGCTGGTGCATATTGGCGCGGTAACTCTGACAACAAGATGTTGCAGCGTGTTTACGGTACAGCATGGGCAGACAAGAAAGCCCTTAAAGTACACCTTAACCGTCTTGAAGAAGCGGCTAAGCGTGACCACCGTAAAATTGGTAAGCAGCTTGACCTTTACCATATGCAAGAAGAAGCACCTGGCATGGTGTTCTGGCATAACGATGGTTGGAGCCTGTTCCTAGAGCTTGAGAAGTTTATTCGTCAAAAGCTTGGTCAGTACACCTACCAGGAAGTTAAAGGTCCATTAATGATGGACCGAGTATTGTGGGAACGTAGTGGTCACTGGGATAAGTACTCAGACGCTATGTTTACAACAAGCTCAGAAAACCGTGAGTACGCTATTAAGCCAATGAACTGCCCTGGCCACGTTCAGATCTTTAACCAAGGTCTTAAGTCATACCGTGACTTGCCACTTCGTATGGCTGAATTTGGTTGTTGTCACCGTAATGAGCCATCGGGTTCACTACACGGCCTAATGCGCGTTCGTGGCTTTACTCAAGATGACGCACATATTTTCTGTACTGAAGAGCAAGTTCAGCAAGAAGTGAGTGCGTGTATCAGGATGGTGTACGACACATACGCAACATTCGGTTTTAGCAATATCGTTGTTAAGCTATCGACTCGCCCTGAAAAGCGTATCGGTGATGACGATATGTGGGATCGTGCAGAAGAAGCGCTTAAGAAAGCACTTAAAGCAAACGACATCGAATTTGAAATTTTACCGGGCGAGGGTGCGTTCTACGGACCTAAAATTGAATTTACATTGCATGACTGTCTAGACAGAGCGTGGCAATGTGGTACAGTGCAGCTCGATTATGCTCTGCCGGGTCGTTTAGGTGCAACTTATGTTGCTGAAGATAACAGTCGTCAAACACCTGTTATGATCCACCGTGCGATTTTGGGGTCATTAGAGCGTTTCTTGGGTATTCTAATTGAAGAGTACGCAGGCAAGTTCCCAGCTTGGTTGTCACCAGTTCAAGTTGTTGTCATGAATATTACCGATAAACAGTCCGATTATGTGGATAATGTCGTTAATTTATTTAAAGAACATGGAATTCGTGCAACTAAAGACTTGAGGAATGAGAAGATTGGCTTTAAAATACGTGAACATACTTTAAGGCGAGTGCCTTATTTGCTGGTCGTTGGCGATCAGGAAATGGAAAATAATGAAGTAGCGGTGCGTACCCGTGAAGGAGTTGACTTAGGTAAGATGCAACTCGAAGAGTTTGCAACTAAGCTCAAAAACCAGATTTCGCTCCGTAGTCTCAATTTGTTGGAGGATTAGGTCATAAAGATCAAAAAAACAGCAGGGCGCCAGGCGGCCCCGAACAGAATTAACGAGCTCATTACTGGTGTAACAGAAGTCCGTCTTAACGGTCTTGACGGTGAGCAACTAGGCATCTTGACTATTAGAGAAGCACAGGAAGTAGCTGATGAAGCAGGTGTTGATTTAGTAGAAATCAGTCCTAATGCTGAGCCGCCAGTTTGTCGTGTTATGGACTACGGTAAGTTCCTTTTTGACAAAGCCAAAGCTCAAAAAGAACAAAAGAAGAAGCAGAAAATTGTACAGGTGAAGGAAATTAAATTCCGTCCCGGTACAGACGAAAACGATTACCAGGTAAAACTACGCAACCTGACTCGTTTTCTAGAAGACGGCGACAAAGCGAAAGTAACGCTGCGTTTCCGTGGTCGTGAGATGGCTCACCAAAGCCTAGGTATGGATCTTTTGAACCGTATCAAAGCTGATTTGGAAGTCATTGCAGTCGTGGAGTCTTTCCCGAAAATGGAAGGTCGCCAAGCTGTTATGGTTCTCGCGCCGAAAAAGAAATAGTAAGGCAACCATAAAAGTAACAGGGGTCTGTTAAGGTCTCTGTTCGCCTTGCGTTTTATTAATTGTCCCAATGCGGAGTTTTAGCAATGCCTAAAATGAAAACAGACAAGGGTGTACAAAAGCGTTTTAAGAAGACCGCTAACGGTTTTAAGCGCAAGCAAGCCCATTTACGTCATATTTTGACCAAGAAGAGCACTAAGCGTAAACGTCACTTACGTGCAAAATGTCAAGTAGCTAAGTCTGATGTGCCAGCAATCGCACGTCAACTACCATACGCTTAATTAAAGGAGCAATGAACAATGCCTAGAGTTAAGCGTGGTGTAACCGCTCGTGCTCGTCACAAGAAAGTACTTAAATTAGCTAAAGGTTATTATGGCGCTCGTAGCCGTACTTACCGTGTTGCTGTTCAAGCAGTAACTAAAGCTGGTCAATATGCTTACCGTGACCGTCGTCAGAAGAAACGTCAATTCCGTCAACTATGGATTGCACGTATCAATGCGGCATCTCGTCAAAATGGTCTATCTTATAGCCGTTTCATTAATGGTTTGAAAAAAGCATCAATCGAAATCGACCGTAAGATCCTGGCTGACATCGCTGTTTTCGATAAAGTTGTATTTGCAACTTTAGTTGAAAAAGCAAAAGACGCTTTAGCTAAGTAATTAGTTTAGAATCTTTTGAAAAAGGGAGCCCTAGGGCTCCCTTTTTTATGCCTGAAATTCGCAACACTTTTATACCAATTACATTAAATATTTAATCAATTCAGAAGCGCTCAAGCTTTTCAATTCAAGGCGCATGGACGACAGAATGGTTATTCCCTTGTGAGTCGATGCAAAGCAGAGGTGGAATGCTTGAGCGCTTCCCACTGAATGAACAGATACTTAATGCAATTGGTATTATTTGGGCAAAAGATAGCGACAAAAAAAGCAGGCTAATGCCTGCTTTTTAACGTTGCCGTAATCTATCTAAGTTGATTAGTTCTTCGCGTCTAGGAAACGCTCTGCATCTAATGCTGCCATACAGCCAGTACCTGCAGAGGTAATAGCTTGGCGGTAATGTTGATCCATGACATCGCCTGCAGCAAATACACCTTCGATGCTAGTTTGTGTGGCATTACCATCGAGACCACTTTGAACTTTGATGTAGCCATTGTTCATCTCTAGTTGGCCTTCAAACATTTCGGTGTTTGGCTTATGGCCGATAGCTACGAATACACCCGCAACTTCAAGATCTGTGATGCTGTCGTCTTTGGTGCTCTTCATCTTAAGGCCTGTCACACCCATTTGATCGCCAACAACTTCATCAAGCGTATTATCTAAATGTAGAATGATGTTGCCGCTCTCAACTTTGTCCATTAGGCGCTTAGTTAAGATTTTTTCACTGCGGAAACTATCGCGGCGGTGAATAAGGTGAACTTCAGATGCGATGTTACTTAGGTAAAGTGCTTCTTCAACAGCGGTGTTACCACCACCAATGACAGCAACTTTTTGGTTACGGTAGAAGAATCCATCACAAGTAGCACAAGCTGATACGCCGCGGCCTTTAAACGCTTCTTCAGACTCCAGACCTAAATACATGGCTGATGCGCCAGTAGAGATGATTAGAGAGTCACAGGTGAACTCACCGTTGTCACCTTTAAGCTTAAAAGGGCGCACGTTTAAGTTAACTTCGTTAATGTGATCAAAAATGATCTCTGTTTCAAACTTCTCTGCATGCTTTTGCATACGCTCCATTAGTGCAGGACCGGTAAGATCTTCTGCATCGCCTGGCCAGTTTTCAACTTCAGTCGTGGTGGTTAATTGTCCACCTTGCTGAATACCTGTGATCAATACAGGCTTTAAATTTGCGCGAGCGGCATAAACTGCAGCGGTGTAGCCTGCTGGGCCAGAACCCAGAATAAGTAGTTCACAATGTCTAGCTTGGGTCATTAGTTTCTCCGTTCTTTAACGAATGCGGGATAGCAAGGGGGATCGCTTCCCGCTTGTTTCACGAAATTGGACAGATTGTATGGAATTTAAGGTGATCGGTAAAGCTCTGTATTTAGCTTTAGCCCCTATGCTGCATGGTCATCATTGTGATATTTAGCTGTTTTTGTGGGTTTTGGCTGCTCCTCATCACATTTTGGTTTATTCTATATCGCAAAGATCGACCGTCGGCTTGTTTGCAGCGTCAAAGCATAAAGAGTCAAATCGTATAAGCAAAAGTAAAAGGAAGTGTTATGCGTATTACCGCGAATTTTGATAGTGGCAATATTGAAGTTATCAATCAGGATAATAAAGATGATATTCAGTTAGCGATCCGTCCGGATGAAGGCGGTGAGTTTTTTCAGTGGTTTAACTTCAAGCTAGAAGGCGTAGTTGGCTCCCAGTACATACTCAATATCGTTAACGCTGACAAAGCTTCTTACACCAAGGGCTGGGAAGACTACCAAGCGGTAGCAACGTACGACAGACAAAACTGGTTTAGACTGCCCACCCAGTACAAGGACGGTAAGCTAACGATTCAAGTCGACTTAGATTGCGATGCGATTCAGATTTCGTACTTCGCACCATACAGCTACGAGCGTCATCAGGATCTATTGGCTGCAGTTCAGGTGCATCCACAAGTGAGTCTTGAGCATCTTGGTTTGACGCTAGATGGTCGCGATATGACTTTGGTTAAGATTGGCGACGGTGATGAAGAGAAAGCCAATATCTGGATCACAGCGCGTCAGCACCCAGGTGAAACGATGGCCGAGTGGCTAGTTGAAGGCTTGATAAACAACTTGCTTGATAGTGATTGCCCTACAGCCAAAGCACTATTGGATAAAGCTAACTTCTACATCGTTCCCAACATGAACCCTGACGGGAGTGCTCGTGGACATCTGCGTACTAATGCCGTGGGCACAAACTTAAATCGTGAATGGAAAACGCCTTCACTAGAGAAGAGCCCTGAAGTGCTACACGTGGTTAATAAGATGAAAGAGACCGGTGTGGATCTTTTTTATGATGTGCATGGTGATGAAGGCTTACCGTATGTGTTTTTAGCGGGTTGTGAAGGTGTTCCAGCCTTTACCGAAAAAGACGCAGCGCTCCAACAAGCATTTGTTGATGCACTATTGATGGCGAGTCCCGACTTCCAGAACGAGTTTGGTTATGACAAAGATGCACCGGGACAAGCTAACTTAACTGTGGCGTCAAACTGGGTCGCTCACACCTTTGGCTGTCTTTCAAATACACTTGAAATGCCATTTAAAGACAATGCCAATATGCCAGACCTTATGGCAGGCTGGTCCCCTGAGCGTTGTATTTATCTTGGTGAAGCATCGTTAATTGCGATGAACGCAGTGGTTGATAAACTTAAATAAGTGGATGCGGTAAACTAAGAGGTAGCCAATGGCATTAGTGAATTGTCCTAGCTGTAATAAACGTATATCGAGCATGGCTAAAGAGTGTAATCATTGTAAGGCGAAGATCTCGCCTGACAATGAAAGCCTTAAAGTGATTAGCCACATTAAGCGTTCGAATCAGTTAATGAATCAAAGTTTTTTGGCATTAACTCTATTTATCGGAGGCGTGGTAACTTGGTTCTGGGGCGGTGAGCCAGCTGAAGGGCTAAGATCCTATATTGCACTTGGTGCATTTGCGTTGGGTTTTGTTGGCTATTTAATTACTAGACTGCAAATTGTGCTGCATAAACGGAAGAAAGTATGACCGACATAAACAGAGTTATTGATGAGATGCCAGATGATGTGTATCAACGTTTGCTCAGCGGTGTTGAGCTGGGTAAGTGGGACGATGGCACGGTTTTGACGCCAGAGCAACGCGCATCGACTCAACAGGTTGTTATGCTTTATCAAGCTAGAAGGCTAAAACAAACGGATCACTTCACGATTAATAGTGAAGGTCAGGTTAATGAGCTATCTAAGTCTGAGCTTAAAAATCAGTTTAAGGGTGAGTCTATCGCCGAGTTTAAAGAGAAAGAGCTTTAACTAAAACTTGAACGCAAAAAAGGGCCCCAAGCATGCACTGCTTAGGGCCCTTTTATTATATCCATCTTCGTTAATCAGCGGTTAACTCGCCAGCGATAGAAGTCTTCATCGCGACGCGAATTTCCTCGGGTGTCATATCCGTAGATAGCAAGAAGTGTAATTTTGTCAGCGCAGCTTCAGTGGTCATATCATAGCCGCTGATCACACCAGCTTCTGCCAAAGCGTTACCTGTAGCATATCCTTCCATATTGACTCGACCTTGCATGCACTGAGTTAAGTTGACGAGTACGATACCGCGTTCGTGTGCATCTTTTAGGGTTTTGAGTAATTCAGGGGTTTGTGGAGCATTGCCAACACCAAAGGTCAGTAAGATTAAGGCTTTAACTGGCTGCTGCAAAATATTGGCAAAGATCTCGGTATTGATACCAGGGTAAAGGGTCACAACCCCTATGGGTTGCGGGCTTATCTTGGCAACCTGTAAAGACACATTATTATCAATTTTTGCGCGCTTACCAGCATGCCAACGGATCTTAATTCCGGCTTCTAAAAGCAGCGGGAAGTTTGGCGATGCAAAGGCATTAAAGCCGTCGGCATGGGCTTTAGTGGTTCGATTACCGCGAAATAGTTTGTTGTTAAAGAATAAGCAGACTTCGGCAACAGGATAGTTTGCCGCTATATATAGGGCGTTGAGTAGGTTTGTTTGACCGTCTGATCTCAGCTGGGCAAGGGGAATTTGCGAGCCAGTTACGATAACGGGCTTTTGTAAGCCTTGTAGCATGAAGGAGAGAGCCGATGCGGTAAATGCCATGGTGTCGGTACCATGGAGGATCACAAAGCCGTCATACTTATCGTAATTGGCTTTGATGTCATCGGCGATCATCTGCCAATCGGTCGGTTTCATATTTGACGAGTCGATCAGCGGAGTGTACTCACTAATTACAAAATCAGGCATTTCATCATGGTAAAACTCAGGCATAGATTTGACGCAGCCTGTAAGAAAGTCGGCAACAGGGGCAAAGCCATGTTCGGTTTTTTGCATACCAATGGTGCCGCCAGTGTAGGCTACGTAGATAGATCGTTTAGTCATTTGATTTTGTTTTTTAGTTTCGATTAAATCACGATGTAGGGATTATATACCCAAAGTGGATAGAGATGCAGACAATAAGGGTCATTAGCTGAGGTAAGTATAGGGTTATATGTCAGTAATGAGACCTTTTACAAAAGTCAGTGGATTGATAGGGGAAATGAATGAGCCCAGCGATTCGCTGGGCTCATTTGTTGGTCTACACCTGTACTTCACATTTATGCATAACGGTTTTTAGTAATTACAGGTATCGCAATACAAGTAAACACCGTTTGGATCGTCAAATGACTTAAATTCATCAATCACACTCGACCACTGTGACAAGACCGTTTCAAGTACACTAGATTGAGCGAAACTTTGCGGCATATAGCTCGACGCTGACGCTAACATCTCTTGAATAAACTGCTCTTGTGGAGAAAGCTCTCTTTCGATGACTTCAGTGTCGTACTGTTCAAGCTTGGCCATTTGTGCCGCTTTAGTGACGGCATCTTGAAGCTCTCCTAAGCCATCAACAAGGCCTAACTCTAATGCCTTACGTCCTGTCCATACCCGTCCCTGAGCAATGCTATCGACATAATCTAGGCTCATATCGCGCTCTGATGCCACCAATGAGATAAAATCTTGATAACCGCGCTCAATATGGCGTTGAATAATCGCTTGAATTTGAGGAGACAGACCTTTGGTGACTGAAAAACCAGCCCATTCTGATGTGCCCACACCATCAGTGTGAACGCCAATGCTGGCTAACGAGTCTTCGAACGTGGTCACCATGCCAAAGATCCCGATGGAACCCGTTAATGTGGTTGGGGTTGCATAGATATAATCTGCACTCGCTGAGATCCAGTAACCGCCCGATGCGGCATAACTGCCCATGCTGACGATGATTGGCTTGTTAGCTGCTTTTATCGCTAACACTTCTTGTCTAATCTCTTCAGAAGCGAAGGCGCTACCACCTGGGCTGTCTACACGGAGTACGACAGCTTTAACTGAATCATCAAAGCGAGCTTGTCTTAATAACTCTGAAGTACTCTTACCACCAATTTGGCCTGCAGGTTGTGAGCCATTGAGAATATTACCCTTGGCAACAATAATACCGACTTTGTCGTTTAGAGATAGAATAGGGTGAGTTTGAGTGACCGACAGATAATCATAAAAATCGATATGCTTATAAGAATCCCCATCCGCCGATTTACCTACGGCATCAACCATAACAAGCCTAAACTCATCGGTGGTTTTAAGGCCATCGACCCATTTCATATTCAGCGCCATTTCAGCCGATTTACCGTTAGCCTTATCGAGCTCGGCAAGGTAATTATCTGCGCTTAGTGATAAATTATTGCTATCAATACCACGGTTAGCGGCAACAGTATCAGCATAGCTCTGCCATAAATCGTTTAATAGCACTAAGTTAGCTTCTTTAGCTGCATCAGACATATCGTCGCGAATAAACGGCTCTACTGCGGACTTGAATGTGCCGACTCTGAAAACGTGTGCATTGATTTTTAGTTTGTCTAAAGCTGATTTGAAGTAAAGGCGGTAGCGGGCCAAGCCTTCAATTTCAACACTCCCTTGTGGGTTGAGATAAACTTTATCGGCAAAGCTGGCAAGGAAATATTGATTTTGACCATACCAATTACCGTTAGCCACAACGGTCTTGCCTGTGGCCTTGAAAGATTCGATAGCATTGCCGATTGACTGAAGTTTGCTTATACCAGTGCCGTGTAGCATCCCTAAGTCTAACACCATCTGGTTGATCCGTGTATCCGTTGCGGCGTTCTCAATAACGGTTAACACGTCAGCCAATAAAATCTCACCGCTACCGTCGGCCTCATTTCCGCTTTTCATGGCGGCTTCGATGGGATCTACTTGGCGCTTTTGATCAACAATCACTCCTGATAGATTGAGTACCAACGCGGAACCATCTTCTACTTCTACCCCATCATCTGTGGTAAGACTTACAATGATAATAGCAATCACGCCAAAGAAAATAAGATTAAGAAAAAGCTTCCTTAGTCCATTGACGGTATTCCATATAAGGAGGAACATCCTTTTAAATATTGAGGGTTTAGTGGGCATTAGCCACTCCTTTCTAGCTTAATTGACATAATGCTAACTGAAATCTGCGAGGAAAGGAAAATTCAATTGTAAAGGAATCTATTAGCAGGCTTATTGAGCTTATTGTTTACACAGGGTATGCTGGATTGAATCACTTGTTTAAAAAGGATGTTTGAATGTCGTTTCCGCATTTATTAGAACCCTTAGATCTGGGGTTCACCCAGTTAAAAAACCGTGTGTTGATGGGTTCAATGCACACAGGTTTAGAAGAAGAAAAGGGCGGTTTTGAGAAACTGGCAGTGTTTTATAAGGAACGTGCGCTAGGTGGTGTTGGGTTAATCGTTACCGGAGGGATCTCGCCTAACCTACGCGGCCGTCTTGCCCCTAACGCTTGCCAGTTAAGCTTTCCTTGGCAAGTCAAAAAACACACCAAAGTGACCCAAGCGGTTCATGAGGCTGGCGGCAAAATTTGTATGCAGCTATTGCACGCAGGACGCTACGGTTATCATCCGTTCTCAAGTGCGCCGAGTAAGATTAAATCGCCTATCACCCCGTTTACTCCGTCTGCTATGTCAACAAGACAGGTCTCCTGTACGATTAAAGACTATGTCACCAGCGCAGCATTAGCCAAAAAAGCGGGCTATGACGGCGTGGAAGTGATGGGCAGTGAAGGTTACCTGATTAATCAGTTTGTTAGCTCTCGTACCAACAAGCGAACCGATAAGTGGGGCGGCGGCTTTGAAAACCGTGCCCAATTCCCGATAGAGATCGTTAAACAAATTCGCGCTAAGGTTGGCTCTGATTTTATTATCATCTTTAGATTGTCGATGTTAGATCTTGTTGATAATGGCTCCACTTGGGAAGAGGTGGTACAACTCGCTAAGTGGCTAGAGCAAGCAGGCGTCACCATCATCAATACAGGGATCGGTTGGCATGAAGCGCGCGTTCCGACCATAGCCACCAGTGTGCCTCGCGGCGCATTTTCTTGGGTGACAGAGCGTTTGATGAAAGAGATGTCTATCCCGCTGATAGCGACCAACCGCATCAACACGCCTGAAGTCGCTGAGCATATCATTTCATCCGGCCAAGCGGATATGGTATCGATGGCGCGTCCTTTCCTGGCCGATCCTGATTTCGTCAACAAAGCGGCGGCGAATACACCTGAACTAATCAATACTTGTATTGGCTGTAATCAGGCTTGTCTTGATCATACCTTCGCTCTGAAGCGCGCAACCTGTCTTGTTAACCCTAGAGCCTGTTATGAAACTGAGCTGAACTTTACGCCAGCTCAGCATAAGAAGCGCATTGCAGTGATGGGCGCCGGACCTGCCGGAATGGCATTTTCAATTTATGCGGCGAGGCGCGGCCATGATGTGGTGCTGTTTGAGGCTAAATCAGAGGTGGGCGGCCAGTTTAATCTTGCACGTAAAATACCAGGCAAAGAGGAGTTTAATGAAACCATTCGTTACTTCCTTAATCAAATAAAGCTGCACAAGGTGGAACTACGTTTAAACACTCGTCTCGATGCCAGTGTCGTCCGAGATGAGAAGTTCGATGAAATCGTTATATCGTCAGGTGTAATGCCTAGACCGATTGAGCTACCTGGTTTTGATAACCCTAAAGTGGTCGACTACCAAAAAGTACTCAATGGTGAAGTGCAAATAGGCCTGAAGGTCGCGCTTATCGGTGCCGGTGGTATTGGTTTTGATATGGCGCATTTCCTTTGTGAGTCAGAGTCTTCGACGCTGGATCTCAATCGCTGGTTAAAGCAGTGGGGGATAGATAAAGACTATAAAGAACCGGGCGGTTTGACGGAACCTGTGCCAGAAGGTAAGCATAGACAAGTGTACTTATTGCAACGTAAGGCCACCAAGATGGGTAAGGGGCTGGGTAAAACTACGGGGTGGATCCATCGCTCAGTACTGAAGCAACATCAAGTGACAATGAAAACAGGCGTGAGCTACGAGAAGTTTGACCAGCAAGGTTTGCATATCAAGGTAGAGGGTAAAGCCGAAGTGCTAGATGTCGATAATGTCATCTTGTGCGCAGGGCAAGTATCAAATACTGAGCTTGTGGATGAGATGAAGTCTACTGGTATACCCGTGCACCTAATCGGTGGCGTTGATGTTGCTGCAGAGCTAGATGCCAAGCGCGCAATTCGCCAAGGTGCGGAGTTAGCTATCGCGCTGTAAATTAACGAATGCCGCTACTCTTTTGATATAGCAGGTAAGCATTTAAAAAAACCTGATTATGCAGATGCATAAACAGGTTTTTTTGTGTTACAAAGGCACTTTAACAAATCATCATTATGGTGATTAAATCTGTTGTTCAAATACTTTATTTGACCTTACCAAATACCTGCCCCATTTTGTACAGCATATCCTCTTGTGTAACCTGAATATCAATGTCGTTTCTTTCAAACAACATTATCATATCGGAACCGCCAAAAAGGAAATTACCAAATTCATCACCCTTATTCAGATAGTCACCTTCGTCTACACTGAAATTACATGATGAAATAACATCCATACCGATCGGTAAGCAGGCGACAAGGCCGACTGGAGAGTCAATAACCATTAGGCCTCGCTCCTGCGAAAACTGATAATCAGTACCGTCGGAAGCTCCTAAATGACCTTGCTCATCTCTAGTTACATTAGCAAAAACGTCTCCTGAAAGTTGCTTTAGCTCTAAGATCGTACCTCGCACAGGTGTATGGTATCTGTGATAAGTCAAAACCGTTAGATAACTATGAGTAAATATGCCGTTCTTAAATCTGTCGGCATATTTTGTGTGTTTTAGTAATTCTTCAATACTATATGTATTTCCTTTAGATACGCTGATAGTGTCCGTTTCACTTATTTTCCAAGTGCCTTTGTATACACTGTCTGCTGGCACCGTGATGACCTTATCATCAGCCATATTTTTGTGAATTTCATTTCGGTCTTCATCTGGATTTGAATCAAGGCCTTTAGCCGAATTTTCGTAGGCAAGAGTCTTAGCGCCGATAGGACGTTTGCCAGGTTTAATATTTCTGCAGAAAAAAGCATTGAATGAGTTAAAGCCTCCAGGCGGCACGATGAAGTTTTCAATGACAAAACCTTTGTCATCAATAAAAGATTGCAGATCATTACTTGATTGTGGACTATTGAGGAAGGCACCAAACTGTTGAGTATACAAAACCATCCAGTTTTTAAACTCAGCAAAATTTGGATCTTTCTGAAACTTATTACTGCCTTGGCTGATAATAAAATATATGCCATGAAACAGATCGCTAAATGTGGAATCTGCAGGCGTAGTAACCAGCATTTTATCTAGGTACTCGTAGAAACCATCTAGATTAGAGATAGCAGTATCACTGTATGGAGGAATCCATTCTGCTTTTTCGATGCACTTTATTAGTTCTAATCGGTATTCTTGCTTTGATTCTATAATGTGTTTCAAGTTCCGTACGATACTTGTAGTGCTAGTCATCTCTTATTCCTCTGTATATTTGTTAAAATTTAACGCTAAATCCTATTGAAAATAAGCTTAGTTCATAAAACCTTTTCAACAAGCTTCCATACTTTTATATATGACTGTTAATGTACGGTGACAAATAATGGTAGAAATGCTTATGGAGGGAGTGGTTAAAGCTATCTGTTTTCTAGATGTACGTGACGGTGAATTTAAAAGGATAATTAAACATTAACTCAAACTGAATATTCTATCTATTCAAAGGAATAATTCACGCTTACTTCACGAACTATCGACTATGGTATTGGAATTGGCATTAAAGTCAGCAGTATAAGTGGTATGTACTATAGTATTGATTACTAATGAAACGTTAGTCATATGTCTATGCAGATAGACTTAATAGTGACTAGGTTTAGATCACTAATACTAGAGTAAGGATTATATATAGAATGGCCTATTTAGTCGTTCTTAAACGCTGTTAAGCATTAAGTAGAGCATGGCAAGCGACTTGTAAAATATCGAGTGCAGGGGCATCGTGTGCTACGTGTACTCTAGCGGATAGAGACCGTTAATATATAAATTTTAGTCAACGATTTATAAGGGGTAATGACATGAAAAAAGTACTATTAGTAAGTGCATTGATATTTGCATCATCAAGTGTATTCGCAGCTCAAACAAGTGACCCTCAGGGCGGCTTCATTGGCCCTAGTAATGTAAGTGTTAAAACAGTTGCAGTTGCTTTAGAAGCCAAGGATGACACGCCTGTAGTATTAACGGGTTATATCGTGGCTAGCTTGGGTGATGAAGCCTACAAGTTCAAAGATGAGACTGGAGAAGTCATCGTTGAAATTGATGATCGTGACTGGAATGGCGTTGAAGCGACTCCTGAAACCAAAGTCGTGCTTGAGGGTGAGGTTGATAGCAGTTGGTCTTACACCCAAATTGATGTTGATACGGTTAAATTAGCAAAATAGCTTTATAGTGCATAACTGTGTGGCGATATTGCTTTGCAGTGACTTAGATTTGTAGTGATATAGCTTTACAGTGTAGGTTCCGAGCTAAATTGACAAGTCTATTAGACCAGTAGTATTTGCTACTGGTCTTTTTATTTCCATTTTCTTGTTGTCAATTTTCAGGCTTAAACCTTTAGTCAAACAGGAGCACTTTTTGGTAAGTGCTAGAACATCTGTTGCTCTGTAGAGGTCGCTTGCTGACAGTATGCCAGTCGGTGTCTGATGCTATCTAAATATTGAGAGGCTTGATTATCAACCAAATACCAAAAAGAGCTTGTTTGCTCAGGTGTTTGGTTAAAGAACATTAGCTCACAGGCTAGTAGTTTTTCTTGAGTTGAATGATGTAACCAGATTTCAATGGGGCTTGCCGCTAAATATTTCAGTAGCTTTAGGTTTTCTGTAACCAATTTATCGTTATCTTGGTTCAACTTGAACTGTGCTTGGTCGTGCACTTTTTTGAGTAATATAAAAGGGCATTGCTCTATGTATTGGCCCTTGTTTAGCTTGGCTTTATTGTTTGGTTCTTGGAAGGGATCTGGTTGGGTTAACATCAACTCAGGCCAGTTAAGCTTGGTGTCTGGTAAACCTAATGCAATACGACGCTCCCCTAGCCAGTTATGGACCATACAAGCTAAGTAGTCATCACTTTGCATCGTTAACTTACGCTTAAGGCTTGGTAGTAGTGACATACGCTTAACATTTAGCTGGCTAGAAAGCCTTGTCATCAGCACGGTGGTCACCAATCCGGTCGACGGCCAACAGTGAAGTTCTTTTTCTAAAGACTCTGCTATCTCAATAAGCTGCAGTGTTAATGACTCCTGCTCAGCTTCTGCAAAAGGAGCGGTGACAACAAAGGGGCTCTTTGACCCAACAAATGGGCCGTTGGAGATATTGATGAGCATGCTTTGTTTTGAATCTTGCTTGTCGTGAAGTTTTGTACCGTTAAAAATGAAGGTTGCTCCGCTTGATGGGATATCCCACTTTCCGTTTGCATTACCGATAATGGTCACTTTACTTAGTATGGATAATAGCTTAGTTGAGCTAACTGTCTGCATTTTCGCCTTCAGATTAAAGTCACTTTGCGGACGATTATATCAATGAACACAACAAGATTGTTTGATTGTTATATATTTTTTAGCATTTGTATCTGCGAGTGATACATTGAGGAAGCCTTCTATTTTGAATGCAGACTAGGTCCGAACGGGAGCGAGCAGAGACTGGTATTTTGATGGAGGGATAAAGCAAATGATTTTTTAGCTAATGAAGTATGTATCAAGCCCCTTATACCAGATAGTCAGCAGCGACTAAGTAGTCGCTTGATACCAGTTAAGAAGGGGCTAAGAGGAGGAAAAAATCTTAAAGTACTTTAGCAGTAGCTGATTGATGTGTGGGAACTCGCACAACCACTTCTGCACCCTCTGCTGAAAGCGCTAAGTCGATATCCCCATCAGGAATGCAGCAGCAGGGCAGGCATTCATCGGCTTCTAATGTGACAAGCGGCTCACGAAAGTAGCTGACCTTACCTGCCTTTACTTTAGTCTTGCACTGGCCACAATAGCCACTGCGACATTCTGAGAATATCTTTACTCGCTTTTGTTCAAGCGCCTCAAGCAGGGTTAAGTGTTGCTGATTAAACAGCAACACAGGCATGCCTTGAAGGCTCACAATCGGAGCCTTCTTAAAGCTTGCTTGACTAAAGTCTTGTGGTTTATAGGTCAAAGTCTGAGAACTCATCGTCATCGATTGATGAATCGATTTGACCCACAAGGTAAGAGGAGACTTCTACTTCTTGAGGCGCAACTTGCACTGAATCACTTTCTAACCAGTTCTTCATCCATGGAAGAGGGTTGGTCTGTTCAGCATATGGTGATGCAAAATTAACGGATTTCATGCGTTCGTTGGTGATGTATTCAACATATTGGCACAGGATTGTTTCGTTTAGACCAATCATTGAACCATCTTTAAATAGGTATTTAGCCCACTCTTTTTCCTGTTCAGCAGCTTTTACAAAGATATCAATAGCTGTTTGTTCACACTCTTTTGCAATCTCAGCCATTTCTGGATCATCTTTACCACCTTGCATGATCTTTAAAATGTGTTGCGTACTGTTAAGGTGCAATGCTTCATCACGAGCAATTAGACGAATGATCTTGGCATTACCTTCCATGACCTTGCGCTCTGCAAAGGCAAACGAGCAGGCAAAGCTGACGTAGAAACGGATAGCTTCAAGTACGTTGACCGATACCATACACAAGTACAGGGCTTTTTTGATTTCACGTGTTGTGACTTCAATGATTTCACCGTCGATCTCGTGGCTACCTTCGCCCAACAAATGGTAAGCCTGGCTAAGCTTGATCAGGTGGTCGTAGTACTTAGCGATATCGCTTGCACGCTTTAAGATCTCTTCGTTTTCAACGATATCGTCAAACACGATTGAAGGATCGTTAACAATGTTACGAATAATATGGGTGTATGAGCGCGAGTGAATTGTCTCTGAGAAAGACCAAGTTTCAATCCAAGTCTCTAGCTCTGGTAGTGATACCAAAGGCAAGAAGGCAACGTTTGGTGAGCGGCCTTGGATTGAGTCAAGTAGTGTTTGGTATTTAAGGTTTGAGATAAAGATGTGCTTCTCATGCTCAGGTAGTGCTGCGTAATCGATTTTATCACGGCTGACGTCGACTTCTTCTGGGCGCCAGAAGAAGGAAAGTTGCTTTTCGATTAGCTTTTCAAATACTTCATATTTTTGTTGATCGTAACGCGCTACGTTTACTGATTGCCCAAGAAACATAGGCTCTAGCAGTGCATTATTTGGTGTTTGACAAAATGTAGAATAGGCCATTTTTCTATCTTCCGATAATGGGGGCTAGGCCCCCTTAAATTAACGATTAATACTAATGATTAACTCTTGGGTTAGATCTTACATGCGCCGCCAGCGCAACTGTCATCTTCTTTCTCAATGGCAGTGATATCGTCAAGACTATCTGAAGCCCCATCACGAGTATTGTGATAGTAAAGTGTCTTCACACCATATTTATAAGCGGTTAACAGGTCTTTCAATAGTACCTTCATCGGTACACGGCCCCCCTCAAAACGAGTAGGGTCGTAGTTGGTATTCGCCGAAATAGACTGATCAACAAACTTTTGCATCAATCCGACTAACTGCAAGTAACCATCGTTATTAGGCATTTGCCATAATAGCTCGTAGCTATACTGATATTTTTCAAAATCAGGTACCACTTGCTTTAGCTGGCCATCTTTACTCGCTTTAACACTGATTAAACCACGGGGTGGCTCAATACCGTTAGTTGCGTTAGAGATCTGTGAAGAGGTCTCTGACGGCATTAGCGCTGAAAGCGTAGAGTTACGTAGACCGTGTGTCTTGATCTCTTCGCGCAGTGTTTCCCAGTCGAGGTGCAATGGTTCATCGCAAATCTTATCTAGATCACGCTTGTAGGTATCAATGGGTAGAATACCCTTAGCGTAAGTGGTTTCATGAAACGCTGGACAAGCCCCTTGCTCTTGAGCAAGCTTCATTGAGGCTTTCAATAAGTAAAATTGAATGGCTTCAAATGTTTTATGGGTAATGCCGTTAGCTGAACCGTCTGAGTAACGTACGCCTTCTTTCGCTAAATAGTTGGCAAAGTTGATTACGCCTATACCTAGAGTACGGCGATTCATCGATGCTTTCTTAGCAGAGATGATTGGGTAATCTTGGTAATCAAGCAGGTTATCAAGTGCACGTACGGCAAGATCAGCCAGTGGCTCAAGTTCATCTAACTTCTTAATTGCACCTAAGTTCAATGCTGAAAGTGTACAAAGTGCAATCTCACCATCAGGGTCGTTAATGTTGTTTAACGGCTTAGTGGGTAGTGCAATTTCAAGGCACAAGTTAGATTGACGAACTGGTGCCACTTTAGAGTCAAATGGACTGTGAGTGTTACAGTGATCCACGTTCTGAATATAAATGCGGCCCGTAGAGGCACGCTCTTGCATCATCAGCGAGAATAACTCTACCGCTTTAATCTGCTTCTTACGAATGCTGTCATCGGCTTCATATTTAAGATATAAGCGCTCAAACTCTTGTTGATCTTCAAAGAATGCATCGTACATTCCAGGCACATCTGATGGACTAAATAAGCTGATCATGCCGCCTTGGATAAGGCGTTGATACATCACCTTGTTGATTTGAACGCCATAATCCAAATGACGAACACGGTTATCATCAACACCACGGTTGTTCTTAAGTACCAACAGCGACTCAACTTCAAGATGCCACATTGGGTAGAACAAGGTAGCAGCGCCACCGCGTACGCCGCCTTGAGAGCACGACTTTACCGCTGTTTGGAAGTATTTATAAAATGGTAAGCAACCTGTATGGAATGCTTCGCCACCGCGGATAGGGCTACCAAGTGCGCGAATACGGCCTGCATTGACACCAATACCGGCACGTTGAGAAACATACTTAACGATTGATGATGATGTGGCGTTAATTGAGTCTAGGCTATCACCACATTCAATCAGTACACATGAGCTGAACTGACGAGTTGGCGTGCGAACGCCAGCCATAATTGGCGTAGGCAGTGAAATTTTGAATAATGATGTCGCATCATAGAAGTCTTTTACGTATTTCAGGCGCGTCTCTTTTGGATACTTAGCAAAAAGACAGGCTGCAACCAAAATATACAGGAATTGCGCACTTTCGTAGATCTCATGGCTAACACGATTTTGAACTAGATATTTACCTTCTAACTGCTTAACCGCAGCATAAGAGAAGTTCATATCGCGCCAATGATCGATATAGCCATCAAGAATATCTAACTCTTCTTGGCTGTAATCTTCTAGAATGTGTGCGTCATACTTGCCTTGCTCAACAAGTTTAACGACATGATCGTATAGTTTCGGTGGTTCAAATTGGCCGAAGGCTTTCTTACGTAAATGGAATACAGCAAGACGAGCAGAAAGAAACTGATAATCAGGTGCTTCGGGGGAAATTAAGTCAGCAGCCGCTTTAATGATAGTCTCATGGATGGCTTCAGTTGCAATGCCGTCGAAAAATTGCAGGTGAGAACGCAGTTCTACTTCTGAGACTGAGACATTGTTAAGTCCCTTTGCCGCCCATTCAATAACACGATGGATTTTGTCGAGATCGATAGTCTCACGCTCGCCACTACGCTTTGTGACTGTCATATTGCTATTCATTAAAATAGACCTTGATTTTTATATTTATGAAAGTGACCCGTTCAGGTTCACCCTACGTTTCCCTGTAAACAAACCGTTTTTAACCGTAAAAACGCTAGGTTCCTTTTGTTGACACAAAAGACTAAATAGTGTCTAGCTTTGTTGCTTACACACTATATATGGTGTTTTGGAATTCAATATCTACAAGATAGTGAGGTTGTTGGTTTTTTGCAAGTGTGAACTTTGGGGGCAAGCTGTGGATATCTTGAGGATAATTGAGCCTGTTAGTGATGGCTAACCGTTAAAGCTTGTTTTGGTTTGATTTCCTTTGTGTAGGTGAAGATTTAGCCGAATAAAAATGATCTGTCAGATCGCCACTTAGTTGAGCGATCCGTCCAGATCATTTTGAGTACTTTGGTATGAGAACGAGTAGCTTGTTTAACCACTGATTCAAAACTGCACACACGCTAGCTTTATAGTAAATGGTGCACTAAATTTTTTTATTGAAAAAGTCGGCTAAGCTGTGACCACTTTCAAAACTGAAGTCGGCTGGCCAGTTACTTGGATTATCATCGGGTCCGATATAACCCCACGCGGCTAAACCTGAAATCATATTAGCGGACTTTGCCGCCACAAGATCACGTTCAGCATCTCCTAAATATAGGATGTTTTCTGGTAGAACCTTCAGCTGCTGCGCGGCTAATAGCATAGGAGCGGTATGGGGCTTTGAATAAAGAGTTGAATCACCACTGACTACAGCGGGCATTTTTGCTGTTAAGCCAAGCTTATTTAATAAAGGCCTTGTGAAACGAGCTGGCTTATTGGTGACAACACCATATGGAATTGATAGTAGAGTGAGCGTATCGAGTAATCTATCTAAGCCATCAAACAAGTCGCAGTTGTCACCGTTTATTTGCTGATAGTGATCAAAAAGAGACTGCTGTAATACCGGTACACTCTCTTCATCTATTGCGGGCAGGGCCGTTCTGATCATTGCAATGCTGCCGTGTGAGGCACTGGCTCTGAGCTTAGCTAACGGCACTCTCTCGTGGCCATGAGCTTGTAGCGTCATATTAAGCGCTTCTACCATGTCTGGTGCTGTATCGGCCAGCGTGCCATCTAAATCAAATAGCACGCCTTTGATTAGGGTAAAGTGGGCGTTAGTCATTTTTAACCGTAGCTATCATATAGTTAACTTCAAGACTCTTGGTGTATCTAAAGATATCGGTGATAGGGTTGTAGGTAATACCGACTGCATCAGAACAGAACAGCTCTGCCTTATCAGCTAAGTCAATTAACTCTGAGGGCTTAATAAACTTATTATGGTCATGGGTACCGACTGGTAGCATCTTTAACAGGTATTCAGCGCCAAGAATAGTTTCGACATAGGCGCGGATGTTGCGGTTAATTGTTGAGAAAAAAACAAAGCCACCAGGTTTAACCATATCGGCGCAGGCTTGGATCACAGAGCTAGGATTGGGAACGTGCTCAAGCATCTCCATGCAGGTAACAACGTCGTATTGCCCACGATGTTCGTCTCGATGGGCTTCTGCGGTGTTTTTGACATAGTTTATCAACACACCTGTTTCTATGGCATGAAGCCTTGCAACATCAAGTGGTTCGTCACCCATATCAAGACCAGTTACTTGGGCACCAATTTTTGCCATGCTTTCAGATAAAATACCACCGCCGCAGCCGACATCGAGCACTTGTTTACCGAAAATACCTCCGGCAATTTGATCAATATAATTAAGACGTAAAGGGTTTAAGTTGTGCAGTGGCTTAAATTCGCCTTCAGGATCCCACCAGGTGGCAGCCATTTTCTCAAACTTAGCGATCTCTTGTGGATCAACATTATTGTGTGTTTGCACTTAAATTACCTCTCAGTGACAAATCCGTGTTTACGTCACATTATAATGAATAGTGGCAAGAAACAAACAAGTTGTGATGTTGAGCTTCAAAGTGGTCAATTATTGCGCCTATGCCTTGATTTTAATCAAGTGAATTGGCTTTTTTCGGTTATTTAAACTGAATCTATATTTGGGTATAGCGCCATAAAATAACTGTGTTAGAATGCCAAATCACGTTTTCAAGCATAGCTATTCTAGGAAATAGGAATAGCACGCTAAATTTCAGGGGATCGAGCAGTTTATGACTGATCTGGCTTCATCTATAACACCAATTAATATTGAAGACGAATTAAAGAATTCATACTTAGATTACGCCATGAGCGTAATCGTTGGCCGTGCACTGCCTGACGTTCGTGACGGTTTAAAACCGGTACATCGCCGCGTACTATTCGCCATGAGCGAATTGAAAAACGACTGGAACAAGCCTTATAAAAAGTCTGCTCGTGTCGTTGGTGACGTAATCGGTAAGTATCACCCACATGGTGATACAGCTGTATATGACACAATCGTTCGTTTGGCTCAGCCTTTCTCTATGCGCTACCCACTTATCGACGGTCAAGGTAACTTCGGTTCTGTTGACGGCGATGCGGCGGCAGCAATGCGTTATACCGAAATCCGTATGGACAAGGTGGCACATCAGCTTTTAGCCGATCTTGAGAAAGAGACCGTTGACTTCGTTCCAAACTACGATGGCACCGAGTTTATTCCTGCCGTTCTACCAACACGCATTCCAACACTACTCGTGAATGGTTCGTCAGGTATTGCGGTTGGTATGGCTACAAACATTCCACCACATAACATAAACGAAGTTATCAGCGGTTGTTTAGCGCTAATTGAAGACCCAGCATTATCTATCGAACAGTTGATGGAATACATTCCGGGTCCTGACTTCCCAACGGCTGCGATTATCAATGGCCGTAAAGGCATTATTGATGCGTATAAGACTGGCCGTGGCCGTGCTGTTATGCGTTCTCGTGCCGAGATTGAGGAAGAGAATGGCCGTGAGCGTATTATTGTTCACGAAATTCCATATCAAGTTAACAAAGCGCGTTTGATTGAAAAAATCGCCGAGCTTGTTAAAGACAAAAAGATCGAAGGCATTAGTGGTCTACGCGACGAATCAGATAAAGACGGTATGCGTATCGTTATCGAGATTAAGCGTGGTGAAGTGGGTGAGGTTGTTCTTAATAACCTTTACGCACAGACTCAAATGCAGTGCTCTTTTGGTATTAACATGGTTGCTCTGACCAATGGTCAGCCAAAACTGTTTAACCTAAAAGAGATGCTAGAGTGCTTTATTCTTCACCGTCGCGAAGTGGTTACGCGTCGTACCGTATTTGAATTACGTAAAGCACGTGAACGCGCACATATTCTTGAAGCGTTAGCGGTAGCCTTAGCAAACATCGACCCAATTATTGCCTTGATTAAAGCCTCACCAACTCCAGCTGAAGCGAAAGTTAAGCTAGTTGCAGAAGGTTGGGAACTTGGCCACGTGAAAGGCATGCTTGAGAAAGCTGGTGATGACGCGGCGCGCCCTGAATGGCTAGAGCCTGAATTTGGTATTCGCGACGATAAGTACTACCTGACTGAGCAACAAGCACAAGCAATTCTAGAGTTACGTCTACACCGTTTAACCGGTCTAGAACATGACAAGATCATTGCAGAATACGAAGAGCTACTAGAAATCATCGCGGCACTACTATTCATTCTTGGTAGTCCTCAGCGTTTGATGGAAGTGATTAAAGAAGAACTTGAAGAAGTTCTAGCAAACTTTGGTGATGAGCGTCGTACCGTTATTAATGCTAACGAAGTTGATATGAGTCTTGAAGACCTTATCAATGAAGAAGACGTTGTAGTAACGCTGTCTCACTTAGGCTATGCCAAGTACCAAGTACTGTCTGATTACCAAGCTCAGCGCCGTGGTGGTAAGGGCAAAGCAGCGACTAAAGTGAAAGACGAAGATTTCGTTGAGAAACTATTGGTCGCTAACACTCATGACACCATCTTGTGCTTCTCTGACTTTGGTAAGATGTACTGGTTAAAAGTTTACCAGTTACCATTGGCTAGTCGTACTGCTCGTGGTCGTCCAATCGTTAACTTATTGCCATTGGCAGAAGGTGAGCGTATTACTGCGATTCTACCTGTTCGTGAATATGCTGAAGATAAGTACATTATCATGGCAACGTCTCACGGTACGGTTAAGAAGACTGCATTGACGGCTTATAGCAACCCACGTGCAAACGGTATTATTGCCGTTAACCTTAAAGATGGCGATCAGCTAATTGGTGTTGATATTACTGACGGTAATAACGATATCATGCTGTTCTCTAACGAAGGTAAAGTGGTTCGCTTTAACGAGAAAGCCCGTAGCTCTGAAACTGGTGAAGTTAAGATCGATCCTGAGACAGGTGAAGAAGTTATCGCACTACGTGCGATGGGACGTACTGCAACGGGCGTTCGCGGTATTAAGCTTGAAGACGGCCAAACTGTTGTATCGCTAATTGTACCTAAGGGCGAGGGCGATATCTTAACTGTGACTGAGAACGGTTATGGTAAGCGTACCGATTTAGCTGAATATCCAGCGAAGAGCCGTGGTACTAAAGGTGTTGTCTCTATCAAGGTTAGCGAACGTAACGGCGCCGTAGTCGGTGCAGTACAAGTTGGCGAAAATGATGAGATCATGCTGATCAGTAACAAGGGTACCTTAGTACGTACTCCAGCTACTGGTGTATCAAGCATTGGTCGTAACACTCAAGGTGTGACCATTATTCGTACCGCTGAAGATGAAAAAGTGGTAGGTCTACAGCGTATCGATGAAATTCAAGTTCCTGAAGTAGAGCTAGATGAAGAGGGCAACCCAATCATCGTTGAAGGCGCTGCAGAAACTGAAGGTCAAACTGAAGCTGCAAACACAGACGCTAGCAATACCGAAGGCGAAAGTACTGAAACGCCAAAAACTGAAGATTAAAATTAGTCACAATTCTGCGATTGATTAATCTAATAAAAAAGGATGCCATTGGCATCCTTTTTTATTTCTAATTAAAGACGAATTTAACGGTTACAGATATGTCACCGCGAATAGCCCATGCTTAACGTCACATACCGAGTTTATCTGCTTGCTTGAATGCATCGCGCCAAAACTCGGAGCTTAATTTTGCGATTACTCGTGACTCGCCATTGAGTAACATCGCCATACCGATATTTAACTCAGGAGAGTAGGATACTTCAGCAACATATCCTGCAACCCAGCCCGCATGGTAGATCAGCGGACGGCCATTGAACTCATAGACGCGCCAACCTTTACCGTAATGGGCACTGTCAAGGTAGGGACGCCAATCTCTACGGCGTAGCTCTTTTGTGGTCTTAACGCCCGGTGTGGTTAGATCCTCTATCATACTCGCTGAGATCACGTCTGGATTTTGACCTAAATTCGCCATTAACCATTTTGAAAGATCGCTAATGCTGGCATTAACGCCAGCAGCCGGTGCAAGTTGATAATAATTAGGTTTAACTTTAACCTTCTGAAATCCAGATTTGGTTTTGACGTGGGGTTCGGCTCGGTTGCTTTCATTTAGAAATGCGTCGTAGCCAACAGAGGCAGAGCTCATACTCAATGGTGCGAAAATCCGTTGCTGTATAAAGTTCGCGTAGCTGAAAGTCGATTGTTGTTCTATAGCATCTTTGATAAAAGAAAACGCGACATTTTGATAGCCATAACAGACACCAGGTTTGCAAATGGGGGTTAGCTCATCAAATTTACTGACAATTTTACTGAGTTTGACATTGGCATTGATAAGGTTGTCATAACTATTTGGCATTAAGCCTGTGCTATGACCAATAATGTGGCCTAGGTTAATCTGTGTTACATTTTGCTGCTTAGCTAACGCAAATTCTGGCAAATAACTAATAATAGGTTGTTGCCAATCTAGTTTTCCCTCTTCAACGAGCATAGAGGCCAGCGTACCTGCAAAGGTTTTAGAGACAGACGCTAATCTAAATACCGTGTCAGCATCTATATTTTGGCTACCACCTTTTACTCGTTTGCCATAAGTCCCAAGTTTTAAGACTGAATCCGCTTCAACAATGACAAAAGCGCCGCCGGGAAGCTTGTTATCTTTTAATTCATGGTTAAAGCGTTTTTTGAAGCTGTTTGCAAGCTCGCCATATTGAGATTGCGCTGCATGCACTTGCTGAGCAGGAAAGAATGATCCGATAGAAAAAGTACCGAACAGGAGTAAAGATTTAAAAAACATGTACAGTTCCAATGTGCCGTTAATACGGTCTGTTTAGTATCGTTATTGCGGTTTAATTCGTTACGGTTGCATTTTAATGCATGAGGGGCTGTTCTTGTTAAGTACAAAGCCTCATATTTAAATTCTTAGTATCAAAAACATTTCATCTAAATATTAGCCATAAAAAAGATTAGGATTAATGGTCATCCGAACGTGGCAATGTATTTGTGAATAACATTTGACTACTAAGTTTTACCATAAGTATTATTTTAACCATAACGCTAACAAAAGCAGAGTCTAAATTTCAAAATAGTGACTTGCTACCATAATCATTAAGAACTCATTTGATTTTTTCATGTTAGCTGCCAATGAGTTGGGATATACTGCTGTAAAGAATGCTAATACCCTAATGTTTCTACTGATAATAATAGAAGGACAATACTGTGAGCGCGATTTTCAACTTCTGTGCAGGCCCTGCCATGTTACCCCCCGCTGTAATGCAAAAGGCTCAGAAAGAACTATTAAACTGGAATGGCCAAGGTGTTTCCGTAATGGAAGTGAGTCATCGAAGTAAAGAATTTATCGCGTTAACCGAGCAAGCTGAAGCTGACTTACGTCAATTAATGGATATCCCATTCAACTATCACGTGCTATTTATGCATGGCGGCGGGCGAGGGCAGTTTTCTGCTGTTGTGAATAATTTTTTAGGTAACGATGGCAAAGCACTCTATTTAGTCGATGGTAGCTGGTCAAAGGCTGCAGTCGAAGAGGCGGAAAAATTAGCGGGTAAAGACAAGATTGATACAATCGATATTGTCAGTACAGTACAGGGAAAGAGAGAAGTTTCGATTCCGGATCTCACCCAAATTGATAAAGACTATCGCTATCTACACTACTGTCCAAATGAGACTGTAGATGGTATCGAAATTTTTGAAAGCATTAACAGCCCTTGGCCCGTTATCGCCGATATGTCATCTAATATTTTGTCGCGTAAGATTGATGTTAGCCAGTTTGGTTTAATTTATGCGGGCGCGCAAAAGAACATTGGCCCATCGGGATTAAGCATCGTAATCGTTCGTGATGATATGCTGGTTCTGCCGAGCCTACCTCAGTCATCAATAATGGATTACCGCTTAGCGGTAGAAAACGATTCTATGTACAACACGCCGCCTACCTTTGCCTGGTATTTAGCTGCTGAAGTCTTTAGCTGGCTGAAAAGCGTCGGTGGTGTCTGTGAGATGGAAAAGCTCAACCTTGAGAAGGCTAAGCGACTTTATCAGTGTATCGATGAGTTAGATTTTTATGTTAGTGGTGTGGCAAAGCAAAATCGTAGCCGAATGAATGTGACGTTCCAACTGACGAATTCTGAGTTGAACAGCCAGTTTTTAGAAGAGGCTCAAGTGGCTGGTTTAGTCGCGCTTAAAGGCCACCGTAGTGTCGGTGGAATGCGTGCCAGTATATACAACGCAATGCCACTAGAAGGTGTGGACACTTTAGTTGAGTTTATGCAGGCGTTTGCTGCAAAGCATAGCTAACCGCATCGAACCTCAATATTGAGACGAAAAAGCCGATAATATTTCTATTATCGGCTTTTTAATTTTTAAGTCGTGTACGGAATATTAGAGTGACAGATTTTTTTAAGAGATCACTTTAGCAATCGATTCTGCTAAGTAATCGACATTACCGGTTCCAATACCTGCGATACTAATACGGCTTGAGTCCACCATGTAAACACTATAATGCTCCTGCAGCTCGGCAACCTGTGCTGCTGTGATCCCAAGGAAAGAGAACATGCCTTTCTGCTGGGCGATAAAGTCAAAGTTGCGTTGTACGCCTTTCTCTTTCAGCTTATTAACTAACATTGTACGGTTACCGTTAATGCGCTCTCGCATCACGGTTAGTTCGTCTAACCATTCCTGTTTTAGCTCATCTGAACCAAGTATAGTTTCGACAATGGCGGCGCCATGAGCTGGTGGCATTGAGTAGATACAACGTATCACGTACAAGAGTACTGAAAACGCGATATCAGCACGAGTCGCATCCTTAGCAATTATCGTGCATGCGCCGATACGCTCGCGGTATAAACCAAAGTTCTTCGAGCAAGAGCTGCACAGGATCATATCGTTGACTGCTGCTGCCATCTTACGTACGCCATAAGCATCTTCATCTACACCGTCACCAAAACCTTGGTAAGCCATATCAATTAGTGGTGTAAACCCCTTATCGGCTGTGAGGGTGATGATCTCGTCCCATTGTGGGACGCTTAAGTCCATGCCACTTGGGTTATGACAACATGCATGTAGAAGGACGACATCGTCAGAGCTAACGTTTGCTAGCGCCGCTTTCATCTCGTCAAACTTAAGCGATTTCGTTTCGTAGTCATAGTAGGGGTAGGTTTTAACGGTAATGCCCGCCGCCTCAAATAATCCAGTGTGGTTAGCCCAAGTTGGATCGCTAACCCAGATTACCGCATTTGGGTTACAGCGTTTGATAAAATCGGCCGCAACACGCAGTGCTCCCGTACCACCGGGTGTCGAAACTGTGCGAATTCGATTAGCGATAATTGCTGGGTGAACAGCGCCAAAAGCAAGTTCAGACATTAAGCGGTTAAAGTCGGCAGAACCAGTAGGGCCGATGTAAACTTTGGTTGACTCTGTCTCTAACCTAAACTTCTCTGCCTTTTTCACGCAAGACAGGATTGGTGTGTGACCCGACTCATCTTTATAGACACCCACACCCAAATCGACTTTTTGAGAATGGTCATCTTCACGATACTTAGTCAGTAACCCAAGAATTGGATCGGCAGGCATAGCGGTCAATTTGTTGAACATGGCTCCATTTACCTTCTCTGTTGTTGGCTGTTTAGCAGCCATTTATCTTTATTCACTTAGAGTAACGTATATAACCTAACACTGAACAGCATTGCAGTTCACTTTGATGCTGAAACTTGTTTGAAAATATTGATCCCACATCTAATTTCACCGTGCTAATTGTGGCTCAAGTTATTGGGTGAAACTATGCTTTATCGCTACTTGAGCATAAATTGACTAGTAAAGGATGATTTTTATAAAAAAGTGTTGAATCCTGCGCAGCAATGAGTAACTTTATATCTACGAAGTTCAAACAAACGCGAAGACGGCTGTCATTTTGTCGTGGTGACCCTAAATCCTATCCGATTAGGAGCAAAAGCCGTCTTGCATGAACATCTACTGTTAACCCGCGGGCGAGTTTGACTCCTGCAGCAATAATAAGAAGTACGGAATGAATCAATTACGTTTAGAGCCGATTAAAAAAGTATCAGGTACCATTAATATTCCTGGTTCAAAGAGTATCTCAAATCGTGCTTTATTATTGGCGACACTCGCTAGTGGAACCACGACACTCACCAATTTACTCGACTCCGATGATATTCGTTATATGTTGGCCTCGCTTAAGCAGTTAGGCGTCAGCTATCGTTTATCAAATAACAACACAGTTTGTGAATTAGATGGCTTAGCCGGTCCATTAAATGCGGGTGAGCCACAAACGCTATTTTTAGGTAATGCTGGCACTGCTATGCGGCCTTTGTGCGCTGCGCTGACATTAGGCCAAGGTCAGTTTACCTTAACAGGTGAGCCGCGAATGGAAGAGCGTCCTATTGGCGATCTCGTCGACGCGCTGCGCCAACTTGGTGCCGAGGTAAGCTATCTTAAAAATGAAGGCTTTCCGCCGCTAAATATCACTTCTACCGGTTTAAATGGTGGCAATGTCGAGATTGCGGGCGATCTATCCAGCCAGTTTTTAACGGCACTACTGATGGTTGCGCCACTGGCCAAAGGCGATGTCAATATCAAGATTAAAGGCGAGCTTGTCTCAAAACCTTATATCGATATTACGCTTGCTTTGATGGCGCAGTTTGGCGTCGAAGTGCAAAACAATGACTACGCCTCATTCGTCATTAAAGCGGGTCAGCGTTATGTGTCACCTGGAAAAGTACTCGTAGAAGGTGATGCGTCATCGGCATCATATTTTCTTGCTGCCGGAGCGATTCAAGGTGGAGAAGTAAAAGTTACTGGTGTAGGCAAGCTCAGTATTCAAGGTGATGTTAAGTTTGCCGATGTGCTCGAGCAAATGGGTGCAGATATAGAATGGGGCGATGATTACATTATCGCTCGTCAAGCAAAGCTAAAAGCGGTTGATCTTGATATGAATCATATCCCAGATGCGGCGATGACGATTGCAACTGCTGCGCTGTTTGCGACAGGTACAACCCGTATTCGCAATATTTATAACTGGCGTATTAAAGAGACCGATCGCCTTGCAGCGATGGCAACAGAACTGCGAAAGGTAGGGGCGATTGTGGATGAAGGTCATGACTACATTAGTGTGACGCCACCCGCTAAGTTAAATACTGCGGCAATTGATACCTACAATGATCACCGTATGGCGATGTGCTTTTCTATGATGGCATTTGCTGATTGCGGGATCACCATTAATGAACCTGAGTGTACGTCTAAAACATTCCCTGATTATTTCAATCAATTCAACGCGCTTGCTAACTAAGCGTGCACCACGATAAACAGTGATAGCTTTCAGGTTAATCGTGGTTAACCTGAAGGTTTGCTGAACCAAGTTCCCGAATATTTGAAGTTTTTGCCGCTTTCTTAAGTTACATGGTTTATAATGCGCGCGCTCATTTTTCGGTTATGTCGAGGAAAATGGAATTTCTTGTGGAGGATTTTATGTCAGAAAGGGCGCCTGTTGTCACTGTTGACGGCCCAAGCGGTGCGGGAAAAGGTACTATTAGTCAGTTACTTGCGGAGCGGTTAGGCTACAAGTTACTCGATAGTGGTGCGATTTACCGTGTATTAGCGTTAGCCGCTATTCATCATAACGTAGAACTAGATAACGAAGAATCGTTGACATTACTTGCTGCACACTTGGACGTGCAATTTGTGACGGGTAATGAAGGCAAAGGAATTAAAGTCGTTTTAGAGGGCGAGGATGTATCGACAACGATACGTAGCCAAGAGTGCTCTAATGCGGCATCAAAAGTAGCGGCATTTCCACGTGTTAGGGAAGCGTTACTGCGTCGTCAGCGTGCATTTGCAGAAGCCCCCGGCTTGATTGCTGACGGTCGTGATATGGGAACAGTTGTATTTCCAGCCACACCAGCTAAATTGTATTTAACGGCGACGGCGGAAGAAAGAGCCCAAAGACGCTATAATCAGTTGCAGGACAAGGGCTTCGATGTTAACATCGATCAACTTTTGTCTGAGATAAAAGAGCGTGACGACCGCGATATGAATCGCAGTGTCGCTCCTTTGGTGCCTGCCGAAGATGCACTTATTATCGATACGACTAACATTAATATTGAAGATGTGTTGGACTTAGCGCTAACGCATATTCATCAAAAGCTCCAAGTGCCTGCGTAAGCAGGTACTTAACTATTCGTCACATGGATGAGATGAATTATTATACTGACTCCACGTCCAGGATGGTCCGTGGTTTATTAAAGAAAGTAACTTAAACATGACTGAATCTTTTGCTGATCTATTTGAACAATCCCTTAATGAACTTGAATTCCGTCCTGGTTCTATCGTACGTGGTGTAGTTGTAGCCATCGAAAACGGTATGGTACTAGTTGACGCAGGTCTTAAGTCTGAAAGCCCAATCCCAGCTGAACAATTCAAGAACGCTCAAGGCGCTCTAGAAGTTGCTGTTGGTGATGAAGTTGATGTTGCGCTTGACTCTGTTGAAGATGGTTTCGGTGAAACCCAACTTTCTCGTGAGAAAGCTAAGCGTCACGAAGCTTGGATCGTTCTAGAAAAAGCGTACGAAGATGCTGAAACTGTAATCGGTATCATCAATGGTAAGGTTAAAGGCGGTTTCACTGTTGAATTAAACGGTATCCGTGCATTCCTACCAGGTTCTCTAGTTGACGTTCGCCCAGTTCGCGATACTGCTCACCTAGAAAACAAAGAATTAGAATTCAAAGTTATCAAGCTTGACCAGAAGCGCAACAACGTTGTTGTTTCTCGTCGTGCAGTTATCGAATCAGAAAGCAGCGCAGAGCGTGATGCTCTTCTTGAGAACCTTCAAGAAGGTCAATCAGTTAAGGGTATCGTTAAGAACCTTACTGACTACGGTGCATTCGTTGATCTTGGTGGTGTTGACGGTCTTCTACATATCACTGATATGGCTTGGAAGCGTGTTAAGCACCCATCTGAAATCGTTAATGTTGGTGACGAAATCAACGTTAAAGTTCTTAAGTATGACCGTGAGCGTACACGCGTATCACTAGGTCTTAAGCAACTTGGCGAAGATCCATGGTTAGAAATCAGCAAGCGCTACCCAGAAAACACACGTTTGACTGGTCGCGTTACTAACCTAACTGACTACGGTTGTTTCGTTGAAATCGAAGAAGGCGTTGAAGGTCTTGTTCACGTTTCTGAAATGGATTGGACTAACAAGAACATTCACCCATCTAAGGTTGTTAACCTAGGTGATGAAGTTGAAGTTCTAGTTCTTGACATCGATGAAGAGCGTCGTCGTATCTCTCTAGGTCTTAAGCAATGTAAGACTAACCCATGGGATGATTTCGCAGAGCGTTTCAACAAGGGCGACAAGGTTTCTGGTAAGATCAAGTCAATCACTGACTTCGGTATCTTCATCGGTCTTGACGGCGGCATCGACGGTCTAGTTCACCTTTCTGACATCTCTTGGAACGGTACTGGCGAAGACGCAGTTGCTGAATACAAGAAAGGCGACGAAATCCACGCTGTAGTTCTTTCAGTAGACCCAGAGCGTGAGCGCATCAGCTTAGGCGTTAAGCAAACTGAAGACGATCCATTCAATGCATACCTTGCTGATAAGAAGAAAGGTGTTGTAGTAAATGGTGTTGTTACTGCAGTTGACGCAAAAGGTGTTACAATTGAACTAGCTGAGACTGTTGAAGGTTACCTTCGCGTTTCAGATATCTCTCGTGAGCGTATCGAAGATGCATCTACAGTTTACGCTGTAGGTGACAAAGTAGAATCTAAGTTCATGGGTGTGGATCGTAAGAACCGCACTATCAGCCTATCTATCCGTGCGAAAGATGAAGCTGAAGAGAAAGAAGCAATGGCTAGCTTGAACAGTCAGGAAGACGCTGTGATGAGCAGTGCTATGGCTGAAGCGTTCAAAGCAGCTCGTAAATAATCGCCTTGACGTTCAGGGGTGCTTGCACCCCTAAAAGGTGACTGTGTTTGGCTTGATAATAGAGGGTATAGGATGACTAAATCCGAACTAATCGAAAAACTTGCCACTAGGCAGTCGCAGCTGTCTGCGAAAGAAGTGGAAGCCGCTATCAAAGAAATGTTGGAGCAAATGGCCGATACATTAGAAGCTGGAGATCGAATCGAGATCCGTGGATTTGGTAGTTTCTCACTTCATTATCGTGCACCACGCACTGGCCGTAACCCAAAGACTGGTACTTCAGTCGAATTGGAAGGCAAGTATGTACCGCACTTTAAGCCAGGCAAAGAACTGCGCGAACGTGTTGATGCAATCAACACGTAATTTACATTGTATTAAAAGCCTCCATTAGGAGGCTTTTTTATACCTAAAACTTAGGTATAGCTAGCTAGTTCGCTCTTTTTCTAAGATAATCAAAGCTTATCTACGCGTTCATGGAGCTTAACGTGAAGTCATTTATCATTGCCTTTTTTGTCGCTGCATTTTTTTTCTTAGCGCTTATCTTTGGTGCTCGTAATGAACAAGTCGTGACGATTAGTTACTTTGTTGCTCAAGGCGAGTTTAGGTTACCCGTGGTGCTCGCATTTGTGTTCTTGGCTGGCTTTCTAGTGAGCTGGATCTTCGCTTTGTACCATATCGCGGGTTTAAAATTAGCGCTACGTCGTGCGAATAAGAAATTATTAAACGCAGAAGACAAGCAAATAACTGAATCCGAATCGAAAACTCTAGTCGTTAAACAAAGCACAGAAAAAGAAGTAGACGCTTAATATGTTAGAAATCCTCTTTCTGCTTCTTCCAATAGCAGCCGGTTATGGCTGGTATATGGGACGCAGAAGTGTCAGGCAGAAACAGACAAATCAAAGAAAGCAGCTAAGCCGTGATTATTTCACAGGGCTTAACTTTCTGCTGTCGAATGAATCAGATAAAGCCGTTGACCTGTTTATCAGTATGTTAGATGTCGACGATGATACTATTGATACCCATCTTTCGTTAGGTTCACTATTTCGTAAACGCGGCGAAGTTGACCGCTCTATTCGTATTCACCAAAACCTCATTGCAAGGCCAAGCTTAACCACTGAGCAACGAGATTTGGCAATGATGGAGTTGGGTAAAGACTATTTAGCTGCCGGTTTTTACGACAGAGCAGAAGAGATTTTTATTAATCTTGTTAATCAAGATGATCACAGTGAAGAAGCTGAAACTCAACTCATCGCAATCTACCAAGTGACTAAAGATTGGCAAAAAGCGATCGACATTATCAAAAAGTTGAAGCGTAAACGCCAACAAGAACTCAAACATGATACTGCGCACTTTTACTGTGAATTAGCCGATGAAACTGAAGATGAGACATTAAAACTTAAGAACCTGCAGCTGGCGATTAAGCAAGATAGTCAATGTCCGCGCGCCTTACTCGCGCTTGCGGAGCAGTATTTAAGGCAAGAAGAGTTTAAGGCTTGCAAGCAAGCGATAGAAAAGCTGCTTACCACTGATATTGACTTTTTGCCCGATGCTTTAGCAATAGCAAAACAAGCTTATCTAATTACCAATGACAGTACCGGCTATCAGGAGCTTCTTCGGGAAGCGATAGAGAATGGGGCTGGTGCCAGTATTACCATCACCCTTGCTCAGCACATGATTGAGCAAGGACACCCTAAAGATGCAGAAAAGTTGATCATGGAAGGCCTAATTAGGCACCCCACGATGAAAAGCTTCCAGCACCTTATGAAAATGCATTTACTACAAGCTGAAGAAGGACAAGCCAAGCAGAGTTTAACAATGCTTGAACAGCTAGTAGAACAACAGATCAAATATAGACCTGGGTATCGCTGCAGAGAATGTGGCTTCCCATCCCATAGGCTATATTGGCATTGTCCCTCATGTAAGCATTGGGGCAGCATCAAAAGGATCAGAGGTCTAGACGGTGAGTAACCGTTAGCGCCCCTGGTTTATCAATAAAAACTGTAAAACCTACACCGCAAAGCGATTGGAGAAAGAATGACTGACAAGCCTATTTTAGTTGCCCTAGACTATGATAATAAAAATGATGCTTTGCAGCTTATCGATCAATTAGACCCTGATATGTGTCGACTAAAAGTTGGCAAAGAGATGTTTACTCTGTTTGGCCCGCAATTGGTTACCGATATTCATAGCCGTGGGTTTGATCTGTTCCTAGATCTTAAGTTCCACGATATCCCAAATACTGTCGCTAAAGCGGTAGCCGCCGCCGCAGAACTAGGCGTTTGGATGACGAATATCCATGCCTCTGGCGGGCTAGCCATGATGGAAGCCGCTAAGCGCGCACTCGAGCCATACGGGGACAAAGCGCCTTTGCTTATCGCTGTTACTGTATTAACCTCAATGAGCGATGAAGAGCTTAAGTTACTTGGCATCAATGTCCCAGCCTCGGAGCATGTGTTAAGACTTGCGGCGCTGACTAAACAAGCAGGCCTTGATGGGGTTGTCTGTTCTGCGCAGGAATCAAGCTTATTAAAAGCTAAGTTCGGTCAAGACTTCAAACTCATCACACCTGGTATTCGCCCAGCAGGCTCTGACAAAGGCGATCAACACCGAGTGATGACACCCGCTGAAGCGCTTGCTGCGGGTTCTGATTATTTAGTAATTGGACGTCCAATTACAAAAGCTGCAGATCCGCTAAAGGCATTACAAGCAATCCATCAAACGATTGCATAAATTGCTTTCGCCTTGTAGGTTATATTTATCTTGGCATTAATGGCCTTAAAATATGACCTATAGGGAAAAGTCGCAATGTTTAGCTATCAAGGAAAGAATGTTGTCGTTGTTGGCGGTACCAGTGGCATAAACTTAGGTATCGCTATTCGCTTCTCTCAGGCTGGTGCGAATGTGGCTGTTGCGAGTCGCAGTGAAACTAAAGTTAATGCTGCTGTTGAGCAGTTAAAACTCGCTAACCCAGAAGGTAAGCACTTAGGCGTCTGTTTTGACGTAAGAGATCTTGAAGCGTTAAAACTAGGTTTTGCCGTCATTGCCGACTCATTTTCGCACATTGATGTTTTAGTGAGTGGGGCAGCGGGTAACTTTCCGTCATCGGCTGAAAAGCTGTCAGAAAATGGCTTTAAGTCAGTCATGGATATCGACCTTCTAGGAAGCTTTCAGGTGCTTAAGCAAGGTTTTCCACTGATTAAAGAGCAGGGCGGTGCCATCATTCAGATCTCAGCGCCGCAAGCATTCGTGCCAATGCCTATGCAGGTACACGTTTGTGCTGCTAAAGCTGGCGTCGATATGTTAACTAAGACATTAGCGATAGAGTGGGGCTGTAAAGGCATTCGGATCAATTCTATCGTTCCAGGACCGATTGCTGGTACAGAAGGATTTGATAGGTTAGCTCCTAGTGCAGAGTTACAGGCTCATGTTGCCAAAGGTGTCCCTTTAAGGCGTAACGGTAGTTGTGACGATATTGCCAATGCAGCATTATTTCTAGCATCTGATATGGCGTCTTACATCACGGGTGCTGTATTACCCGTTGATGGTGGTTGGTCACTTGGTGGCGCGGGCGCCGCTATTGCCGAGATAGGCCAATTAGCTAGACGCAACTAAGCAACAAATAAGTAAAAAATAACTAACATTAGAGTAATTGTTAAATTAGAGATTTATAGATATGGCAAATCCATTTCAAGAGCAGCTGTTAAAAGCTGGTTTAGTTAGTAAGCAAAAAGTAAAAGACACTAAAACCCAGAAGCGTCGTGATCGAAAAGCTAAAGTCGATGATGGCTCTGAAGCGCTTAAACAAGAGATTGCGGCAAAAAAACAAGCGCAGCTAGATAAGGATAAACAGCTAAACGAGCAACGTTTTGCTGAGGCCTCTGAAAAAGGTTTGGTTCGTGGACTGGTTACTGAGTTTAAAAAGTTTGTCATTACGCCGCCAAAAGATGCTGAAATTAAGTTTAACTTCACTTTTGAAAATAAGATTTACTCGCTTTATGTAAATGAAAAAATGCAAGGTGAATTACTCAATGGTCACCTAGGTATTATCAGACATGAAGAGATCACCTACTTAGTACCTCATAAGTTGGCTGAACGAGTTAACCTACTTGTACCTGCGTGGGTTGGCTACCTTTGGACTCAAGAAGATAATACTAAGATTGTTGAAGAAGATGATCCGTATGCTGATTACGTGATCCCTGATGATCTAATGTGGTAATCAATCCTTTCTCTGCTTCTTAGCCAAAGCAGTGAAGTAATGAAGCATTAAAGCCGTAACGAACTCATCGTTACGGCTTTTTTTATACATTCAAATTATCTCAATACACATCAAAGTAATCACAACGCATAAATAGTTGTTTACGGAAAATTGGGCTGTCAGTAGAATGCGCCAACATTTTTAGCCTACTTCATCAAAACATCAGTTTGATGATCTATAACGTGAGTCTGTTCGGCCATGAACCCCATTTTCATCAGTATCTCATTGCTCGTCTGTAGCAATATCTTTATGACATTTGCCTGGTATGCTCACCTAAAAGAGTTAAACAACAAGCCGTGGATTATTGCTGCATTAATCAGCTGGGGCATTGCACTATTTGAATACTTACTTCAAGTGCCAGCTAATAGAATTGGCTACACCGTGCTGAATGTAGGCCAACTTAAAATCCTACAAGAAGTGATAACCCTGATGGTGTTTGTTCCGTTTTCAGTATTCTATTTAAGAGAACCGTTAAAGCTCGATTATCTGTGGGCTGGGCTCTGCTTAGTCGGTGCAGTTTACTTCGCCTTCAGAAGTAAGTTCGCTTAACAGTACGTCATCTAAGTCGAGCTATCAAATTTGACCCATCTCATCGTTTCTTTGATGCAACAGCTTCAATATAACAGCAGCTTATATCGCCACTGCAAAACGTGGCGTATTGCATTCATGAAATCATCGTTGCCATTGAGACCCGCTGTCTTGCAACAAAGTGACTATAACCAACGTTTTACTTTGAAAAACAAAAAGGTTGCAGCAGCACTTGCGAACATAAGTGCTATGGACCAAGGATAGCCATAGTGCCAATGTACCTCTGGCATATCATCAAAGTTCATACCGTATGTGCTTGCTATTAAGGTTGGAGGAAGAAACACTACCGCCGCGACGGAGAAAATTTTGCTGATTTTATTTTGCTGTAAGCCTGTAAAGCCCATGGCTGCATCCATTAAAAAGTTCAGCTTTTCGAACAGAAACTGCGTATGTGGTATTAACGATGCGAGATCAGACAGCATATTACTGATGTCCTTAGTTTCCTCTTTAGACAGTTTATTTTGATAATCTCGTAGCATGTAATTCAGCGTGCGTTGCGTATCGAGTAAATTCAAGCGAATTTTACCATTAGTGTCTTCTCTTATTGTGATCAGTTGAAACACCTCATCGATTCGATCTTTTTCAAAGACTTCATGCCCAACATTGTCTAAAGCCCGATAGACCTCTTCAATAAGATCGGCTAAATGGTCGACTTTCATTTTGAAAAGCTCAATGAATAACTGCTGTGGTGTAATAAGAGGGGATTGGAGGTTTTGAAGGTGTGGGACTAATGAGTCTATTAAACGCTCATCGTCATCTCGCATGGTGAGTAATAAGTGTTCTCTGAGGTTAAAATAAATATTCACCGAGCTTAGCGTCCGTCCAGACTTTTGACTAAATAATGAGTTAACGTGTAAACCATCTTTGTTCTGGTAAAAGCGTGAAGAGGCTTCAATTTCATTTTTGTCTTCTCTATTAGGAACCTTATCGGCGGAAAATCCGGCCAACCAGTGTCTTTCTGCTTCAATGGGTCGATAAATATCTAACCAAATTGTTGTTTCAGGTAAAGGATCTTCAATATTAAGAATTGTTGTAATTATTTGATGATTCTCGTAGCAATACGCAGTGATCATATTGTTCCCATCGCAAAAGAGTAAGTGTTAGTCAATATCCATATAATTAAATATTTTAGTCAATGATTGCAAAGATAAAGCATCTAAATATGGAATAAATGTTCGCTTATAGGAGGCAGAAGCTTTATTTTTCAGCGCAATTGCTAGAAGGGGGGAAAATTGTCGTGCTATTAGCTTGCAAAGTTAGCCGTGAGTAAACCTGTATGGCGATATAGAAGTTAACGGCTAATGACGGACCCGCTAAAAGATTTCGTACCAAAAATGGTGCCTTTTGTGACAACATCTGATAGATTTGAAACAACTGTTTAAATCTAATGTTTAAGAGTCCTATATGAACCCGTATAACGCCCCGTTAGCTGAGATGCGTTTCTTGCTTGAAAAAGTTTTTGACGCCCCAAACATCTGGTCTGAAATGCCTGCAATGGCAGAGTCTGTCGATATGGATACTGCAGTGGCCATTTTAGATGAAGCAGACAAGATTAGCCGAGAGCTGATCCATCCTATTAACCGAAGTGGCGATGAGCAAGGCGTTCGTCATGAAGCTGATAAGGTGATCACACCCGATGGCTATAAAGCGGTATATGATCAATACGCAGAAGGTGGCTGGGTCGGGTTATGTGGTGATCCTGAATTTGGCGGGATGGGCATGCCTAAGATGCTCGGTGTACTTGTCGATGAGATGGCATACAGCGCCTGTAATGCATTTACACTTTACGGTTCATTAACTGCTGGTGCGGCATTAGCCATTCATGCCCATGGTAGCGATGCGCTCAAAGAGCAGTACCTGCCGATGATGTACAGCGGCGAGTGGGCTGGTGCCATGGGGATGACAGAACCTCAAGCGGGCTCAGATCTTCGCAATATCCGCACTAAGGCTGTGCCTAATGATGATGGTAGTTATAAGATCACTGGCAGCAAGATTTTTATCACTGGTGGCGATCATGATTTAACTGAAAACGTGATCCATTTAGTATTAGCCAAGTTACCTAATACCAGTGGTATTTCGCTGTTTTTAGTTCCAAAAATTAAGGTTGATGCTGACAATAGCCTAGGCGATGCCAACGGTGTCACAGTGGGCTCTATCGAACATAAGATGGGGCTCAAAGGCTCATCGACTTGTGTGATGAACTTTGACGATGCAGAAGGTTACCTGATAGGTAGGGCGAATCGCGGTCTGGTATGTATGTTCACCATGATGAACTATGAGCGCTTAGCCATTGGTATTCAAGGCTTAGGAACCTCACAAGCGGCATATCAAATGGCGGCTGACTATGCCAAGGAACGCGTTCAGGGCGTGGCTGCGGGTGGTTCACCTACAGGAGCAAGTATTGATCCTATTTTAGTTCATGGCGATGTTAGGCGTATGCTACTGACCATACGAGCCTTGACCGAAGCTGGACGCGCATTATCAGTATATACGGGACTGCAACTCGATTTGGCCAAGTACTCAGAAGATAGTGATACCAAGGCCAAGGCGAGTCGTTATATGGGGCTGTTAACACCGGTCTCTAAGGCATTCTTAAGTGATCGTGGTCTCGATGCGGCAATTATGGCGCAGCAAGTATTTGGCGGTCATGGCTATATTCGAGAGACAGGCATTGAGCAGTTAGTGCGTGATACTCGAATTGCACAGATCTATGAAGGGACAAATGGCATTCAGGCGATTGACTTCTTAGGCCGTAAAGTCACGGGGGATAACGTCGCAGCCCTGTCTGAGTTTGTTGCAGAGCAGGTCGCCAATATTAATGGCTATACTCATGTTGCCGATGGCGATAAAGCAAAACTATTGTCATTGCTGGAACAGCTGCTTGAAGTTGCTAACCAAGTTAATGACAATAAACTCAGTCGACCCGCATTGATCAACTCATGCGCAGTTGATTATCTTGATGCTTTTGGTTATGTCCTTTATGGCTGCTTCTGGTTAGCGATGAATGATGCGGCTAATGACCACGAAGATGAAAGCTTTAAGCAACAAAAAGCGCATCTTGGTCGTTTTTACTTTGATAAGCTATTAGCTAAAGCGGATTATCACCTATCCCAGGTTAGTCAAGGTGATGCATCGATAATGCAGATGGATGCGAGCCTGTTCTAATCCCTATCTATGGGTCAAACCTTAAAAAACGCCACTTTCATAGTGGCGCTTTTAGTTTCAGTCTTAAACACGCTAGTTGCAACGGGCTTAGTTGGTGATAACTTCTGGCTTTGCTGCACCTTTAAGTTAAAGTCTACAAGCGTCCAAGTCAGGGGCGCGCCCTTTGCACCATAGACTGTAAAAACAGAACATTAAAAGGTGCTAGCTCGCTCTTTTTCACCGATGGGCTATGACCATTTTCTAAGATCACAAAGGCCTGGGAAAGTTGTCCATCCTTTTTAATAAACCCTGCTAAGTTGGTGACTCCCATCATCGAACCCGTTTTGGCCAATACGCTGCCTTTGAGGGGGGATGCAGTGTAACCGTTTCGATATTTTAAGGTGCCAGATTTGCCGGCTATCGGAAGTTGATCAATTAAAAAGTTGAGTTGTTCTTTCTGCTTGAGCAATAATAGCACTTGGATTAACTGATCTGCGCTAAGCAGGTTATAACGAGAAAGCCCCGAGCCATCGACAATATTTGCACTGGAAAGATCGACGCCTTGTTCGGTTAAGATCTGTTTCATTGCAGCGCTACCGTTAATAAATGTGCCCGGAACGCCATAAATATATTGTCCTAAGCGCTTTAGTAGGCTGTCAGCAATTAAGTTATCTGATTTTAATAACATGATGTCAGTCAGCTCAGAAAGCGGCTTAGATTGGTGCTCAGCGAGCAATATAGTATTGGCAGGACGCTTACTGGTTAATAGCACATCACCTTTAATGTTGATCCCAATGCTGGTTAAGGTATTTGCTACCGTCTTTTGGGCATAGAGCGCCGGATCTGATATGGCAATAGCTAGATTTAATGGCTTCTGCCCAGCATGACAGCCCGATAGAATAAACTCATTATTAGCTTGGCGTTGTAGGCTTAACTCGCAAAAAGGTGTGTCTCCGACTTTATCAAAAACTGCGGTGCTGGCGATTGATACGGGTTCAAATTGGCTAAATGTCAGTTTACCCTGATTGTCGGCGAGGGTTGGTGAGAGCTTCGCTTTAACACAGTTTTGATTAACGATATAGCGAGATACTGGTGCCGCGTAGCAGATCCCTAAATCGTCCCATACCCAGCCGGGAGCTTGCAGTGTTTCTTGCTGATCACCGATTAAATAAAGGTTGCCATCAATATGATCTAACCCATGCTTCTTTAGCTGCTTGAATAACTGTCTTAAGTCGCGACCAGTGAGAGTGGGATCCCCATCAAAGCGTATAAATAGATCGCCCTCAATTCGTCGGTTCTTAATTCCAACAAATGAGTCAATTTGGGTTTTAAATCGAAAATCTTTACCTAGCGCTGTCGTTGCCGCAACGGCTGTAAGCAGCTTCATCGTGCTGGCCGGTACAAATAGTCGTTGCGCATCTTTACGGTATGCTGGCGAGCTAACGTGTCCCTCATCGTTTAAATTGAGGGGGCTCACAACGATGGCGGTTTGAGATGTTTTAGGTTCTATCGCCTTTACCATATTAGCGAGGTAATCGTCGGCTACAGCCGAGGTGGCAATAAGGCAAAGCGTTGTGGCAGCTACAAAGCGTTTAAGCAAAAGAGATCCCTTCTATTATTAAAATGAGCAACATTAGCCTAGTCTTGACCATTAGGTTCATCCTTTTCCATCAAACGATAAAGCCTTAGTGTCACAAACAGTACTAAGCCAAAAAATAGCGGTAACACAAGGATCCCTAGCTCGGCTTTAAAGTGAAAAATGCTCCATGCACTCAACAGCACAACCAATAGCGTAACCAGCGTCTTAATATTCATTAACTCATCCAAATCGTAAAATTAGCCTGATATTAGCAAAATCTCCGACCATTATCAGTGATGGTTTTGGCAAACAAAGTGAGTTGTTAGACAAAAATCTCCAATACGCCTCTGTCGTTTTTCTGGCTAAATATTTGGCGAACCGCGCAAGAACCCACCTAAATCTGGCTCTAGAGACTGTTATTATCAGAAAAACCTTGCTCAAACTGACTTAAATCGGTAATTTCTATGCCCTTATCTAGGAGGATCTTTATGCCACATTTAAGAATCAGCGGTTTATCAGAAGCGGCAGTTGCCACACTGAGTATCGGATTACTTGAGGCATTAGCCAAGGTTTGTCAGGCAAAACCAGAATCTTTCATTCTCGATTGGGTAAACAGCAATAATTATCGTAATGGCGAACAGGTCAACGATATTGCTCAGGTCGAGGTGTTATGGTTTCCAAAAGATCCCGAAACACACCATCGTGCACAAAAGGTTATTCGTGAAGCCTTATTAATGGCCAATCCCAAGCTACAGCATGTCATTGTTATGTTTAGACAGCTTGAACCAAGCACATATTATAAAGATGGTCAGCATTATTAAGGAGAGAGCCTTGCTGAGTAAGCTAGGTGGCATACCGCTACAACCAGATTCGCTTTCTTGGCTGTTAACGCCTAAAGCGTTAAAAGCTGAATTGTTATCTCGAATTGCAAGTGCAACGCATTCTATTTATATCGCAGCACTCTATTTAGAAGATGATGAAGCGGGTAGAGAGATCCTTGCCGCATTAATGGATGCCAAAAATAACAATCCTCAACTCGATGTTAAAGTGCTCGTTGACTTTCATCGCGCTCGTCGCGGGCTAATTGGTCATAAAGGCGACAGTGGCAATTACTTAATGTACCGCAAGGTCACTGAAGCCGCTGAGCATCCGATCGATATTTTAGGTGTGCCGGTTAAATCTCGCGAGTTTATGGGTGTACTTCACCTTAAAGGCTTTGTGATTGATGATGCGGTTGTTTTTAGCGGAGCCAGTATTAACAACATCTACCTGCATCAGGACGATAAATATCGCTTCGATCGTTATCATGTGATCGAATCTGCAGAGCTTGCTCGCAGTATGCGTGCAATGATCCAAAAGTATTTAGTCGCGGATGTTGCAGTTAGCTCTTTAACACAAGCTAAAGAAACAGAGATCTTACCGACTAAATACGAGGTGAGTAGCCTTAAATATCGTCTCTCAAAAGCGGAGTATGAATTTAGTCAGACTCAAATAGGCAACCGAGTCACGCCATTAGTCGGGCTTGGGCGTAAAAAGAACAAGCTTAACAAGGTCATTGTTGCCTTAGTTGAAGAGTCCGAAGACACTTTGTTCATCTGCACACCTTACTTTAACCCACCATACATTTTAGTTAGAGCATTGGCGAAGCACCTTCGTAAAGGTAAGAAAATTGATATCGTGGTTGGGGATAAAACCTCTAACGATTTCTATATTCCACCAGAGGAAGAGTTTTCTACTATTGGCGCTTTACCTTACATGTATGAGCAGTCATTGAGAAAGTTTGCTAAACGTCAACAGTGGGCGATTGAAAGCGGCCAGCTGAATATCCACCTTTGGAAAGATGGCCGAAATAGTTTCCATTTGAAAGGGATCAGTGCTGACGGTAAGCGGCATTTAATTACTGGTAGCAATTTAAACCCCAGAGCATGGGCGTTAGATCTAGAGAATGGCTTGTTATTGCAAGATGATAACGGATGTTGGAAAGCGAAGTTTGAAGAAGAGCAAACGCATATTCTCGAGCATACAGAGCGTTTGTATCATTACAGTCAAATTGAAACGTTAAATAGCTATCCAGCACCTGTGCGAAAGATCATGAAGCGTATTAAGCGCTTGAAAGCAGACTTTTTATTAAGGCGTATACTGTAAGCCTGTCGTTTGCTTGATATTGAAAGCCTGCTTATGAGTAGGCTTTTTTGTTTTTTAGACTGTTATATTTGAAAAGATTGGATTTAAGCCAAAAATGATTTTGCCAAAGCACGCCATTCATCGGCTGTACGAATACAGAAAAGCGATCTCTTCTCGACCTTTTACCGCGAGAGGGAAAAATGTTATTCGCTGCCAGTTTTGTTTACTAGCAGAGCATCTGTGTACTTGTAGCCAACGTCAATCGGTTAGCAGTAAATTAGCGTTTATGTTGATTATGTATGACGATGAGGTACTTAAACCAAGTAACAGTGGGCGTTTAATCGCAGATATTATCCCTGATACCCATGCATTTATTTGGTCGCGCAATGATCCTAACCGAAAAATGTTATCGCTCATTAATGATCCTAAGTACCAGCCTTTTGTTATTTTCCCTGCTGAGTATGCCGTAGACGGGCAAGCGATATTTAACCAAGTGACATCTGACGAGCGAGAAGAGGGGAAAACACCACTTTTTATTTTACTTGATGGTAGTTGGCGCGAAGCGATCAAGATGTTTAGAAAAAGCGAGTACTTGCATCATCTGCCGCTGTTCTCGTTTTCACCAGAAACCACTGCAAGTTATGCGCTAAGAAAAGGCGCGCGTGATTTTCAACTTGGTACCGCTGAGGTTGCTAGCTTAGCGATTTCGGCTGCAGGTGAGCCTGAAAATGGCGCAGTATTAGAGGCATGGTTTGCGCTTTTTGTTGAATCTTCTTTACATGGTCGTAGCCGCAATAATCGTGACGTATCGACATTAAGCAAGCTTAAGCAAGAGTTCCTCGCAGCTTATCAGAATGCGGCAGAGAAATGCGAAACGATAGCAAAAGATTAAAATGTTAGTCTAATTAATCAATACGTTGAATCTGGTGCTATTTGAGTTATGCTTAATATTCGATAGTCGATGGATAAGGGCAATGGATGGCTGCAGACAAGGTTTTAATGGATTTCAGTTTCACTCGGCCTCTTCGTTGTGTCGCTATCTTCTCACTGGCGCTGTTTTGTTTATCTCATACTCTGGCAGCGAATGCGGTTATAGCTAATACGGTTATTGATAGTCAAGTTCTAGAGAGGGTTGCTATCGCTAGCACAGCGCCAAAACTGATCATCACGAGTCCAGTAAAAAATAGTTTTACAGTCGATGAGGTTAATTGGTCCACCAGCCAATTGCAGGACGATATTAACTTTAAACTCATTGCCGGTAATCGTTATCCTCTATGGGTAAAAAGCCGCTATAGCGCCGGTCTAGTTTGCCAAGATAGAGGCTGGGAGTTTTGTGCAACTTGGGCAAAATCAAAACGTAGCCCAGACAGTAGAATTGCATAGGGGCTAATCCCAATTAGTGTAAAGGGTTATTCGGTGCTTTTGCCCATTAAGAAAGCGAGTTCAGCAACATTACTGACCTGCATTTTTAGCATGACTTTTTGACGGTGTAGCTCTAATGTACGCTGAGCGACATTTAGCTCCGCCGCGATCACCTTATTGAGCTTTCCTTCTAAGACTTTCTCCATCACCTCATGTTCTCTTGGTGTCAGTGTCGCTAACTTATCAGAAAGCGCTTGGCGCTCCTGTTTGCTCCGTAGATTTTGCTCTGTTAGTTCACCCGCTTGGTCAAGCAACCGTACAAGTTTATCTCCATCTACAGGCTTTTCTAAGAAGTCTAGCGCACCTTTTTGAATGGCTTGTACTGCCATAGCGATACTACCATGACCACTTAACATTATTACGGCAATAGGGCTTTGTGCCTTGCTCATATGCGTTAATAACGCACTGCCATCCATACCGGGCATCTGCACATCTAAGATTGCGATCCCCGTGTTATTTATATCGACTTGTTGTAGGAATGAATCGGCCGATAAAAAGCCTTTAGGTTGATATCCAAGTCCATTTAACATCCAGGTTAACGAGTCTAGTACAGCCTGATCATCGTCTACCAGATACAGATTAGTCATTTAATGGTTCCTTAATTGGAAGGGTGATAGTCATGCTTAAACCTGGCTCACGCTGCTTAGTATATTTGTTGCAATTGTTTTTAGCCTTTATCTCACCGGCGTGCTCCTCAATAATACGTTTACAAATGATCATACCGAGCCCCAAGCCATTTTCTTTTGATGTTTCAAACGGGAAGAATAACCGCTCTAACGCTATTTCAGTCAAACCCGTGCCATTATCCTTAAATACAATAGTGGCGTGTTGTGCTTGCTTTGAAAGCGTTATAGAAAGGCTCGGTTCAGGGGTTTGCGCCATCGCATCGAGTGCATTGCGTATGATATTGACGAACACTTGCTGTAGAAGACTCGGATCTGCCGTTAACTGCACTGTTTCACTCCTAAACTCTGGCGTTAGTTGCATACGCGTGAACTCGGCACCCATAAGGCTCAATGTTTCATCTAAGACCTGATTTAAACTACACTCACTCATCACACTGGGTTGTTGGCAGAAATGCCTAAAGCGTTTAATCGTCGATTGAGCCCGATCGACTTGTTGAATCGCTTTGGTCATGGCGTCTTTAAGATCGGTCTGCTCTTCAGACAAACGGTAAATGCAACCCTGAGTCAGATAGCGGATCCCCGCTAAGGGTTGATTCAGCTCATGGGCTATACCCGATGCCATCTCACCCGTTAACAGTACCCGTTGAGCCTTATAGAACTGCTTTGTTTGTTCAAGTAACGCCTTTTGTGTCTGGGTGTGTAATTCGATTTCGGCCTGTAGATCGCGTGTACGAAGCACTACGAGGCGTTTGACCCGCAGGTGATGGATATAACCCAATAACAAGAAAATTGCGACTACGACGGCCCAGGGGAATGCACTCTTAAAAATTGAGGTCCAGTTAGTGACAAACGGCCATTGTTGTAGCTGTTTAAGCAGTTTAAATACATGGCTATCGTTTACCGTAGCAGACCATGAGTCGTAACGACCAATAATTGCCGCTTGGTCATTGGTTTTTATCGTCAGCAAAGAGCGGATGACATCGGTCGCTAGACGATGATCTGTTTTGCCCAGCTTTGAAAATGAGTAATAGGGGTATAACTCACTCGAGGTTTTACAGTGAAATGTTGGAGCAGCTTTGGTTAACACGACCTTTAAGCTATTTGCAGCGATATCACCGTTTTTAACTGCGTTCTCAAGTACACAAGTAGGAAGAATTGCAATATCCGCCTCACCATTAAGCACCATCGACAGTAGCTTTTGCTGAGGGAATCCGACGAAGCTTAGTTGCTCAAAGTCATTGAAGGGATTTAAATCGTTGTGAGCCATTTCGCCGGCAAAAATTTGAAAGCCTCCGAATGCTTGCTTATCGGTAGAAACGGCGCTGAGCGTTTTCAAATCATTAAAATTGGCTACATGTCGATCTGAGCGAGTGATTAATGCAGAACCGACAGCCTGAGTCGGTTGTTTATTCCTCAGAGGGACGAGCGTTAATAGGCTACTGGTACCAAAATCTTTCTTATAGCTCACCCCAGTTAAGGCATTAGTGATTAAAAAGTCTAGCTCACCTTGAGCCACATCCGAATCTAATTCACTAGGGGTTAGGGCGAACAGTTCAAAAGGCCTATTTAGATCTGCTGCAATCTTGTCGATAGTCGGTTGCCAGCGTTTTTTGACATTATCTGGGTGAGTAAATGCCAATACGCCGACTCGTATTGGCGCAGTGTCTTCTGCATAGCTAAAGCAGGAGAAAATAAGGCAGCCTATAGCGGCTAAATGGTGAAATTTGGCTATCATCATTGAGTACAGAAAGGAGACACTTGAGTATTATGACTTCATTATAGATAAATGTAGTGTGCAGACCGACACTACGTGACATGAATCGCAGTTTGTGTTCGAATGCGGAAAACCACTACATCATGCTCTTTATTAATAATTTAAAATAAAACCGTCCATGGTCTAATTTGAATTATATAATTAAACTCGAATTTTTTACGTTTGACGTCATTTAAATAACTGTATCGCTTATTGTAAGTGTTTTTTGAATTTAAAAAGTTTGTCACTTTTGGTTTTTTCTCCCTCTTTATTTAAATACCAAACGGCTTCGAGATTGTCGGTACTATTAACATAATCTAACGCCTCGTCTAACGGCATAAGAAATAACGCTGTTGAAATAATATCAGCATAAATTTGTTCCCGACTCATTACAATGGTCGTGGATATGCCTATACGCTTGGGGTATAAGGTCTTGGGGTTAATAATATGGTGGTATTCTTTTCCCTTCACTCGATAATATCTTAAGTAGTTACCACTCGATACTACAGCAATATCTTTACCTGTGAGCACTTCATGATATTGGCCATCGAAGCTTTGGCATTGACTAAGGCTGTTATTGTATTTCTTGCAGATTGGGTCTTCTACAGCCGTCGTAAATTGGCGACCTTGTGGGTGGAGCCCATAATGGCGAATATTGCCACCCGCATTGATCATAAAGTTTTCAATGCCATCCATTTTTAGCTGCCTGTAAACTTTCTCCGTCATCCAGCCTTTGGCTATTCCACCAAGGTCAATACTCATGCCCGTTTGCATCTGTATGGTATTTTGCTCTTTATTTAATTTGATATTATCAATATTAATCAATGGTCTGACTGCATTTAATTCAGCGTTAGTCGGGATTTCGCATCTGTCCTGAAGTTTACGTTCTCCTATGCATTGTGCTCTGTAGCCACGCCAAAGTTGAATGACTGGTGATAGGGCAATGTTAAAATATCCGCCAGTCTTGTCATGCCACTCAATGCTCGCATCAATGAGCTGTGTCAGTTTTGGGTCGATGTGATGGGACTTTTCTGGGGCGTTATTAATGGTCTTGATATTGGTGACATGGGGATAGGTACTGTAGTTTGACGCAAGATAATGGTACTCCTGTATTACATTTAGTGCGTTACAAAGTGCCTGTCTTAAATTGTCGCTGTCGGCATCATAAACATCAATACTGATTGAGGTACCAAAGTATTTAAGTGTAGTTAAGTTTGTTACTCCCTTGCTAGCTGTAATAATAGCGTTACCTTCACAGAGATAGGGTTCCCCTTTAGTATCGACATTAACAATCTTAAAGTCAGGTGCTGGTGGCAGATTTTTAATAAGCTCTGATTTTGTAAGTAGCGTGTTTGTAGATTCTGAATTTACATTTTTTGCGCTGGTGTAGCTAGCAAATGTCAGTAAAAGTAAGAGTGGGTAAATACGTTTCATAATAAAGTCTGGTGGTCGCGTAGTTTTTAAATGAATATCATAAGCAGCTTGTGCGGTAATAATTAACTGTAGTTTGTGTTAACTGCGTCAAATAAATAAAACTCAAACTAAGATATTGCGGTTTTCCGCAATTGTTAAGAATCTAAAACCTTTTATTCTGGCTTCAATGAAAAAACACTTGAAGGCAGAGACAATGAAACGCTTAAAAAACTTCAATAAAACGCTGGTAAGTAGCGCAGTATTATTCGCCACAATGACATTAGTCGGTTGTTCTGCAACGAGTTCTACCGCTATGGATCAAGGTAAGTACGCAGACGGCATTCATGACGTTTCAGCTAAAGGTAAGAAAGGGAAAATTATCTTAACGATAGAGGTCAAAAATGGTCATATTGTCGATATTAAGACCAAATCTCATAATGAAACCGAATCTCTGTATCTAAACGCCGAGCGTTTACTTTCAAAAATAATCGCAAACAACGGTCACGAAGGCATTGACGCCGTTTCGGGGGCAACTTTTTCCTCTAACGGTATTTTAGAAGCCGTTAACAGTGTCCCTCGCCGAAATGGCAGTCAACCTGCCTATGCTGCCGTTGGCTCAAAGGAGCAATCTGGCGATGAAGATTTCAAGCTTAAGTGGTCAATTCAACCTCAGCTAGGTTTGCTTAAGGGGGATTATTACTATCAGGAAGCGCGATTCCGTCAAGGCCACATGGGAAGTGTCGCGATTGTCACCAATAGCAATAACGCCAAAGACGTGATTTTTGCAGAGTTTAATGAAAGTGGACGTCCGAATTACTACACCCGTCTATATCAAGATGTCCCAAAGCGTATGTCTGAATATAACTTCTCAATGGGTAAGAAGAAAGGCACTGCCTGGGTACAATCATCTTTGACCATGGAAAAGCTTATGGTTGAGCAAGATAAGTTGACGTTCGACTTAAATCCTGATTTTGACCCATCGCTACGCAATAAACTAAAAGAACCTAATCGTCTGAAATATGCCGATATCGATGTGGTTGCCGGTGCATCTAACAGTATCCAGCAATCTATGGTTCCGCTAACGGCAAAAATTCATGCTCAAATAAACGGCGATGGTACCAAGCAAAGATTCTATCAACATGCTGAAAAGCTCAATGATGCTAAAGGCAACTGGACGGGGATTACTGCCATGCTGCGTATCGTTGTCGATACCGATACGAAGCAAATTGTGAAAGCCCACTATGATGAGATCTTTGCCGATGAGAAGGCCCAAATAAAAGACGCGTCTTTGAAGAAATTCTATCGCCAGTCAAAATATGAATCTATTAACTATGTTGAGCCTGCACGAATTGGCTTCAATGTGATGATAGATGGTTTAAATGCTCATCTTCAACAAGGTGGATCGCTATTTTTAATCGATGACTTACCAGCAACAGGTGATACCGGAAGTTATGCAGCGACCGGTTTCACTAAGCGCTCAAACTCTTGGGATAGCTATCTGAATCAAGCCGAGATCTTGTACAAAGAGATGCGTCAAGATGGAATGATTAACCAGCATAATAAAAACTAACCCAGCTATAGATGTCGACTCCTAATCGCCTCTAGAGTGGGGAGTCGTCTGTCTTTCAAATGAATAAATAATTAAGAGAGAAGATGATGAAAATAGTTAAATTAACTTTACTCGTTGCCGCGGTTTTAGCTTCACCGAGTGTTATGGCCGATGCCTATAAATTTTATGGACGTATCGATTATTCGATTACACACTCTGATAGTGGTAGCGCAACCCATAGCGGTAAAAGCGGTACTGTTTTAGAAAACAACTGGAGTCGCTTAGGGATTAAAGGTGATGCGGCAATCAATGAAGATTTCACTGTCTTCTACCAAATTGAAGTTGGCGTAAATGGCGCGACGGAAGGTAAGCAAAATAATCCGTTCTCTGCGCGTCCTACCTTTCTAGGTATTAAGCACTCTACAGTCGGCCAACTTGCTGCAGGTCGTATCGACCCTGTATTCAAAATGGCGAAAGGCACTGCCGATGCCATGGATATGTACTCACTAAAGCATGACCGCTTGTTTGCTGGTGATAAACGTTGGGGGGATTCATTAGAATATAAAACCGTAAAATGGAACAAGCTACAATTTGGCGCCAGCTATATTCTAGAAGATAATTACTATGGTGAAGATGATGTGCGCCGTGATAACGGAAACTACCAGGTCGCTTTAACCTATGGCGATAAACTATTCAAAAGCGGTGACTTGTATCTAGCCGCTGCATACACCGATGGTGTAGAAGACATTAAAGGCTTTCGTGCAGTCGCTCAGTATAAGATTGACAAGCTAATGCTAGGCTCAATTTATCAAAGCTCAGAAATCGTGAATCCAAACTTAGATAACTGGCAGCAACGTGATGGCGATGGCTTTATCGTGAGTGCTAAATATCAGTTTGATAAGCTAACATTAAAGGCTCAATATGGTCAGGACGATTCGGGTACAGGTAAAATTGCTGGCCGTGTTTATGATAAATTAGGCGCAGCAGCGACTGAGGTTCCAGAGGTTTCACAGTGGGCTATTGGTGCTGAATATCGTCTTTCAAAATCGACTCGAGTACATACGGAGCTTGGCCAATTTGACGTGAAACAATACTCAGATTTTGACGACACCATCATGAGTGTTGGTTTTAGACTCGACTTCTAAACTGAGTTTTTCGCGCCTAATACATCTATTTTTTCATCTCTAGCTTTTTATTTCTAGTTTTACGATTTGCCTCTATGGAGCGTATAAGGATATACGCTCCGCACTACTAAAAATCCTCTGCGGCTCCTATTTTATCATTCATATTTTTGATTGAATATGCAGTTTTGTCAAAAATATCTCGGGATTATATTTTTATAGTTGCATTTTTATGCTTATTTTTGAATAAATAGCTTTTTGAAAAAAAGCTGTACGTTGATAGACTAATAAACACTATTAATATAAAGAAATGGTCACAAATCGATAATTGTCGAGGGCTATATAGAGGAGGTAAGAACATATGTACGAGCGACATATGACTAATATAAGAGACTGTATAAGAGGCTTTATAAGAGATAGCATAAGTGCCTATATAAGATATTGCTGTAGATATACAGTCTAAAAGGCAGCTTAAATAACTCAAAATAGGCTGCTAAATTTGACTAGTTTTACAGGATCCTGACTGTAGCTTTAAGTCCATTATCAGTTCGTTGTTTAACACAAACTCCTGTATCATAGCCTGTCATTTATCTGTTTAGAGTTTACCGCATTGCAAGTTTCCCCACCGCCGGCAGACGATTTTATTGCGCCTCCCTGTCTTGAAGAGATCGAAATTTTGTTTCAAGATGAGCACCTTTTACTGATCAATAAGCCTTCGGGGCTGCTGTCTCTATCGGGAAAAAATCCTGCAAATCTGGATTCAGTTCATTACCGTCTGGTTAAGGATTTTCCAGGTTGTACCTTAGTTCATAGGTTGGATTTAGGGACGTCGGGAATTATGGTGATAGCACGAAACAAACAAATTAATGCGCTGTTGTGTAAGCAATTTAGTGAACGAACCGTGTTAAAAACCTATACCTCATTGTTACTTGGCGAGCTTAGCCATGATGACGGATTTATCGATGCACCAATTGCTAAAGATAAACCTAATTTTCCGCTGATGAAAATCTGCGATAAAGAGGGGAAAACAGCTCGGTCTTTGTATCATGTTTTAGGTCTAGAATCTTATTCTAGTCTTGATGATGACGCACCGCTTTTGAGCACGAATGAACAAGCTGTTGACCGTTCGGTTTCGGTGACAAGAGTTGAGTTTATTCCGCAAACAGGCCGAACCCATCAATTACGGATCCATAGCCAGTACTTTGGTCACCCGATTATCGGTTGTGATCTTTATGGCTCCGAGACCTCTTACCGACTCGCACCAAGGTTGATGCTGCATGCTACTCGGCTTGAATTTGATCATCCCATCACTGGAGAGAGAATATTTGCAAATAGCCCCAGTCCATTTTAGCCGCTTTCTTAAGCTGCTAAACTGAAATCGAAAACCCAAAAGCTAAAATAAAAACCAAAAATTTAAGTGAAATTTTTAACTGTAAATTCAAGCTTCAAACTAAAGGATGACTGAAGCTTTAAGCAGCTTTAATCCTTTGGCTTCAAGTAATGCCTCAATGATCTCGGATCGGTATGCCCGGTTCTTGCCATGATATAGAGATGGTCTTTATCATTTTCATGGAGCTGGGTGACGCAGCCACTTCGTAAACTGTGTGCACCATAGAATCGAGAATTTAGTCCCGCCTTGTCACAGTATTTTTTTATCATCTGATAAATATCGTCGCCCTTTAAAAAGCCTTTACCCATTTTGGCTTGAGTGATCTGATAATCTCGAACCGAATTGCCATCACGGCTCAAGGATCGGAATAGGTGTCCCTGTTTTATCTTGGTGGCATCAAGCCATTGTTGAACCGCTTCATAGGCAGAAAACAGTTCCTGTTTCGGCAGATCTTTCCACTCTCTTTGGCCTTGCTGATTACTTTTAGAATAGGGTACGCGCACCTTAAGCTTTTCTCTTAAGAAGCTAATATGTTCGACTCGTATCTCCGCTAATTCAGAACGTCGAAATCCCCCCTGTAACCCAAGCTGTAAAATCGCTTTATCCCGCAATCGGGTTAACTGTTGCGGCTGTCGCTCGATCACATCCAACAACATTTCCAGCTCATCATAGGTGATCGGTTGCTGATCATAGTCTGAGATCTGTCGATATTGGTTTCGCATCAGACCACGCATCACCCTGATCACAAGGGGGTGTTCAGTCGGTGAATGATGTGCGGCTTGAATATGGAAAAAACGTATTGCCGCCAAACGTGTATTAATCGTTTGCTTAGATAGCTGGTGGCCGCTCTTTTCCTGATAAATTTCTTTTTGATGACCGATGAAAGAAATCACACTCCGAGGATCGGCGGGCAGGGCACTTAGATTATGTTGATCGCAATAATTTCTAAAAATAGCGAAGCTGGAACGATAGACTCGTCGGGTATTGTCCGAGATCTCATATTGAGTCTCACTGGCCGCGCTCTTGTAATCATCCAAGATCGAGATGGGAAGTTGTTGCTCTTGGAAAAACTTTTCATTGGGATTCTGACTCGGAGCGTGTTGGGTACTGTGGCCGTTAGTTAAGCCCCCACTAAAGTGACCTAATGCATGCTCTTGTTCATTCAAAGAGGGTACTTGCTTAGGACATTGTTGTTCCGAATTCATCTTTTTTTGCTGACCTATAATCTAATAAAGTGGCGTTAAATCCGTCATTTAACGTCGGATATTCTACTTAAAAACCCTTATCTCTACCAGTGATAATCGTCATTATCACTGGTAGAAGTTGGCAAGGTACAAGTTGGATGTTTTACGCACAATAATTGAGGGTTTGCCTAAGTAAGAGGTTAAATATGGAGCAAAAATAGGTCAGTGAATATGAACGCTGTTTTTAATTTAGCTGTATCAGCGTTGGTTAGAATGTTATTTATTAAAGCGTGGTATAACCATGCTATAGAGTGAGTAACGAAAAGTCTTGGGATAATGGTTACAAAAAGCGGAACATAAATAACATGGTATAACCATATTAATACCTATAACAGCATCCCTTATCTCGAAGCTGTTTATGCTTAACTGTTTATGCAATAACGGTTCAGTACTCCGTACTAATATCGTTTTACCTTGGTGAAACTGCAATGAGTGTGATGGTTTTTGCGGTCAGACTGTTAATCATCGTCTAGGGGAAATTTGGTTAAATTCTACTAGTGGTTCTTAATCATGGATGATTGAAAAGCCAGGCTTGTACGAAATGATCCGTTAGCATTATACATGGGGAACTGAAATTTGATTAAGTTGCTATCCAGTAGAGCAGAGCCACCACTTTTGAGGCGGAGTAATGGTGTAGATAGCATGGTGTCACCATTTTATTGGTTGAGTAAAGTGATAAGCGAAAAAATATAAAAAATACGTAGAAGTAGTGAGTTAGATACTGCATTAGTGCGACAATTAAATTATTATATGGTTGCACCATACTTTTAATGTTTTGGTTTGTTACCCGTAACGTGTGGTGAAATAATCGATTGAGAATGGAATTGAATGCAAAAGAAAATAGATAACGCAGGGCAGAGTTGGCAGTACCATCAACAGAAACCGACAGCTGGCCGGAAATTAAAATTGCTTGAAGCGGAAGAGTTGCTTGTCGCATTACCTCTTATCTATCGACTCATCTCTTTGGCTGAAGTCGAAAAGAGAAAAGATTGGTTTTGTGAATTTGAAAAAACAGGTGAACGCGAACAGCTCTATATCATGCTGACCGAAAGTTTGTCGTCTCTCAATAAGATCCGCAAACAAGCGAATGGTGTCGATAATGCTCTGGAACAAACCAATCTACTGCTTAACCGCTACTTTAGTGATCATGGTTGGAGAATGGTGCGAAAGGAGCTATCGCAAATTAAGAAACGTAAAAAGAAATCCCACATCGAGATAGGCAATGATCTTGTCATCAAACTAAAAGAATTTATGGCTTCCAATCAAATCGATACTTTTGATCAGGCCATTGATCATCTATTGAGTGAATATCCGAAATCAAGTGAAGAGAATTGAGTTACAGTCCTAATCCACAGATAGGCTCGTTTAGATGAGTTCACTAACTATCTAATTAAGTAATTAGTTAATTAAATGGCTAACTAAGCTAGCCCTCTAGAATAAAAATATTGGCTCGATGCTCGATGCTCGATGCTCGATGCTCAAAATATTATTCAGAAACCTCGAATGGATTCTAGTGCTCTGTTTGTGATCTGCTGACTAAATCGATTTCTTTTTTTATGGTTAGGAGCCCAACCAACAAGAAAGCGTTCGAAGTCAGCCCAGGCTAAGTCCACTAATCTGTGCCAATCTTTAACGACTAAATTTGAGTCTAACTGTGGCTGATATAAGCTTAGTGCCTGCCTTAATTGTGTGAAATACTCATTCACTAATTGTGTAAAATTATTCTCACAGTCGGTCTCAGATAAGCAACTGCCAATCAGGTATACAAGGTCTTTAACGCCGCAGCCACTGCCCACGTATTGAAAGTCGACAGCAGCAATATCAGTAAAATCGTCATTAAAGCAGAAGTTGGCAACTTTAGCATCACCATGAATAATTGTCTTATATTCACAATTATTCAATAGCTTATCTATTTTACCTGCTTGCTGTTTAAGTTCAGATTCCGGCATAACTTGCCACTCCTCTTGTCGAGTAGCAAGGTGCCAGTAACTGCCGATGGGCCAAAGCCCATCGTGAGTATTGTCAGTTGTTCGGTGCATAAAATTTGCATGAAACTGCGCTAGCCAACGAAGACATAACTTTGTCTGTTCCAGATTCAAACTAGCTGCACGAACAGGAAAACCTTGACTATCAAGATCAGACATTAAGATCAGTTGGCTTGCTTGTCCTTTTTCGACAAAGTGGCGCTCACCTAAGAAAGTGGGGACTAAGCAGTCATCATTGCAACGTTTAGCTAAAGTTTGATAGAAGTTAGCTTCAACTTGATAAGAGTCTATTTTTCGTTGATGAGAGACCGAACCTGACCAGCCCCTTGGATGTTGTACCTGCTGAGGAGGTGCAATGTGTTTAACAATAAAGAGTTTGAATCCAAACTTCTCAATTAACTTCACAGAGGTAAAACGATATCTAGCGATCTCACCATATCCGGACCAAAGGGATTGAATATTTGTAACTTTTTCAAAGTCTGCAGACTCGAAAAAGTCCGCCAAAACATTGTTAATTGATGCGTTAGTCAAATCTATTAATGTCCCTTAGTGAATTCTTGTTCAAGAGCCAGACAGGTAGAACGCTGTACTATAATTGATATACAACGAAATTCAAAACAGACTAAGTATATTGATTCTGTTGTTGATTAGCACAAAAAGTGTGGCGATTAAAGAGGAAGCATTGAATGAGACGTTATTTATTAAGCCTTGGATTGTTGTTACTACCTGTGAGCGCGATGGCAAATATTATTGTCGATAAAACGGGGGTTGATGAGAAGGACTATGTGTACGATCTACATCAATGTACTGAAATGTCGACTCAAGTTAAGCAAAAACAGACAGAAGGTAGCGCCATTGGCACCGCTGCTAAAGGTGCTGCAATCGGTTCAGCAGGTAAGGCGATTGCAGGTGGTTCTGGTACAGACGGAGCAAAACAGGGCGCTGCAATCGGACTTGGCGTAGGGGTTATTTCTAAAGGAAGAGAAAGGCGGAGTAATAAAGATGCCTATGCTTCAGAGCAGCAAGCCGTTATTAAAAATTGTATGATAAATCGAGGTTATGTCGTACTTAATTAAAGTCGTTAAACATAAAGGCTAAGCTAATTATTAGCTTAGCCTTTTTTGAGTGATTAATCAGCTAGTTAACATTCATGGAGAAGTGGATGTATGCTGGCTGAAGGCTTTTATCGAGTTGGCTAATTTTGTCTTCAAAATAGCCTTTGGACAAATTATACCAATTGCATTAAATATTTAATCAATTCAGAAGCGCTCAAGCTTTTCAATTCAAGGCGCATGGACGACAGAATGGTTATTCCCTTGTGAGTCGATGCAAAGCAGAAGTGGAATGCTTGAGCGCTTCCCACTGGGTGGCTTTCAAAGCACTGCATGCTGCGCCGGAAACTCTTGATATAGAATAACTATTAGCTTCAAGTTCCCAACTTGCCTTCAGCGCTTTGAATTCCCACTGAATGAACAGATACTTAATGCAATTGGTATTATTGATGTTGCGTGTACCGTTATAGCAAGTACGCCGCATAGTTATGCAGCAAGCATCGAGGAAATTAGTTAAAGATGTTGATTACGTTGTGATACTTCATGTCTAGGAAGATTTTCCTGCCTTAGAGTCTGCCTAAGAGGCAGTTACTGCTAAACTAACGATTGGACAGGTTTGTTAGCTAATGGTTTTTTAGGGAGAGTAATTTGTGAAGCATGTCGTCATCACTGGTGCGAACCGCGGAATTGGTCTTGCCTTTGTTGGGCATTACTTAACAACAGGTTGGCAGGTCACCGCTTGCTGTCGAAATCTGAATGATGCAGTTGCGTTGCAGCACCAGCAATCAAAATTTACAGCACTAAAGCTTGTGGAGCTGGATGTCACAATTCCTAGTTCTATCGCAGAATTGAAGCGATCACTAGGCTCTGAAGCTATCGACTTACTGATTAATAATGCAGGATATTATGGACCAAAGGGAGTGCGCTTTGGTACAACGGATATAAACCAATGGCAGGCGGTGTTAGCGGTTAACACTATCGCGCCGCTTATCCTGACTGAAACCTTGTATCCTAACTTAAAGATTGCGCAAAACTGTGTTTTGGCATTTATCTCCTCAAAGGTTGGAAGCATGCAAGATAATAGCAGTGGTGGCGGCTATTATTACCGCTCCTCAAAAGCAGCATTAAACTCAGTTGTTAAGTCTCTTTCAATCGATCTTATTCAAGATGGAATCAAATGTGTGGTACTGCACCCGGGGTGGGTACAAACCGAGATGGGCGGACCCAATGCGCTGATTGATACTGACACATCGGTAAAGGGAATGACTCAAGTTATCGATGGCTTAACACAAGAACAAAGCGGTCATTTTTATGATTACCAAGGGAAAACCATCCCTTGGTAAAATTTGCTTTATTTTAAAGGGGGTTTTTCATCAGCAGTGCGACTTTGTTTGGTGATTGCCCCGTCACTCAGTTTTATAGCTGCGCGGAAGGTGAAAAGTTGGTATTTATCTCTGTTATAAATTAAAATTAATCGGGCAAAGCTACTCAAAAATAGGCATTTTTGATACCCTGCACCTTTAATTAATTTGCCGTGATGTCAGCCATTTATATGGCTAAAAATTGACGACAGATGTCTCAGTTTTCGGGATTTTGGAAAAAATCCTATCCGTTTGTAGAAAATAACTAAAATTTAGTTTGCATCTGCTGAAAAAAGGAGTACTTTCGCGCTCCTTAATTTAACTTAACTGGAAGAATTGTAATGAGCGACAACAAGTTTATTATCGGAAGTGAAGAGTGGTGTGCATTCCCAGCTCTTGGTGTTCCAGCAATTAAAGCTAGAGTTGACTCTGGCGCCAGAACGTCATCAATCCATGCTGTCAATATCCGCCCTTTTAAAAGAGAAGGCGAGCCATGGGTTTCTTTTGAACTTCACCCGATACAAAATAGTCGCAAGATCATCCTTCGATGTGAAAGTAAAGTTATCGACCGTCGCAACATTAAGAGCTCTAACGGTGAGATCGAAAAACGCTACGTTATCGCCTCTGTTATTCAGTTAGGCGGCCACGCTTGGGAAGTTGAGCTAACCTTGACTAACCGCGACAGTATGGGATATCGCATGTTGTTAGGTCGTGAAGCGATGAGCAACAAGACCTTGGTTGACCCATCGGAATCATTTTGCTTAGGTCAGCAGAACGACGTTGAGGTTGAACAACTTTACGGTGTGAAATCAGCTAAGAAAAGTGGTCTTAAGATCGGTTTGTTAGCAAGTAACCCTGACTTGTACAGTAACCGACGCATCATTGAAGCGGGTGAACAACGTGGTCATGAGATGGTGTTTTTAAACATCAAACAGTGTTACTTAAAGCTCGATGCCTCTGAGCCTGAGGTACATTACCGTGGCGGCCGCATCTTAAATGATCTTGATGCAGTCATTCCACGCATCAGACCAAGTATGACCTTCTACGGTTGCGCGTTAACGCGTCACTTTGAAAGTTTGAATATCATGGCGCTTAACACCTCTGATGCGATTACACGCTCAAGAGATAAACTATTCTCGTTGCAGTTACTGCAAAAGAATAACTTAGATATTCCAACAAGTGGCTTTGCTAATTCACCCGTTGATACGAAAGATCTTATCGATATGGTTGGTGGTGCACCACTTATCGTTAAGCTACTTGAGGGAACTCAAGGTAAAGGTGTTGTATTAGCCGAAACCACCAAAGCGGCTGAAAGCGTAATCAATGCTTTCAAATCGCTACATGTAAATCTACTTGTGCAAGAATTCATTAAAGAAGCCCAGGGTAAGGATTTACGCTGTTTTGTTATTGACGGCAAGGTTGTTGCTTCTATTGAGCGTACAGCGGCTCCTGGAGAGTTTAGAGCTAACATCCATCAAGGTGGTAGTGCGTCTATTGTCTCGGTAAGTGCTGCAGAGCGACAATTGGCTCTGAAAGCTGCCAAGACAATGGGTCTTCGTGTTGCTGGTGTTGATATCATTCGCTCTAGTCGCGGACCATTATTGCTTGAGATTAACTCATCTCCAGGGCTTGAAGGTATCGAATCTGCGACAGGTATCGATATCGCTGGTGCGATGATCGATTCTATTGAGAAGAAGTTGGGTTGGAAGGCTGAGTAATCCGCTCCAACCTAGGATAAATGAAAAAGCGTTATGCCTCTGGCATAGCGCTTTTTTTATAGCCTAGTGATTATATTTTCTTTAGTCATGAGATAAGTTTCCTTTCACTAATTTTGGTGTGTTGGACAATGGGGGCTACTATCAATATTGCTGGATAAGAGACCGTTATTTTTAGCAAATTTTTTACTCAAATGCCTATTTGTGCTACTTTTAGTACTTACTTTTTTGCTATGGAGGAAATGGTGAAGTCCACAGTAGACAAAATGTTAGTTAAGCACGATAAGCTAGTACATTCAGAAGATGTGAAAGTCTGTTCACACACACAAAGAGCTAAAGATGATTGGGTGTTACACACAGTGATGATTGATAACTGTGATACGCCTTTTACCTTTAGAAGAACCAAAAAGTATAAAAGTTTATGTGGTGCTCGCGTAAACATGACCTATTATCCGGATAAACAGGGCGTAGCTGGCTTTGAAATGGATATCTTTAAAGTTGTGAGAATCAAACGCAGTTAACCAGATAGCTTGCCTTGTTGTTAATACATCATTGTTGATAAAAAACCGTTAAGGCATCGTACAGCGTTAAAACGCTACTATTCATCCCACTAGCCTAATCACAGGGCAAATTTAAAAGGGGTGAACATGCATTCAACTAGACAACAAACTCTCCAATACCAGGGTTTTGCTTCGCAGGTTATTGCTAATGACAACTTATCTAGTAATGACAATGTATCTAGTCTTACGTACCTAATACATGCATCGATAAGGCTCACTCAACGAGCCTTACTGATGCATTATTACAATACAGAGCAAATATCTGTGCTTTCACTTCTTAGCCATAAGTCTGAATCTCTAGAGTTACACCGTGCAGTGCTGAATGGCGAAATGGGAGATACCGAACGGCACATATTAATTAGCTATATAAATCAAAATATTGAAGTTATTGATGAAGCAATTGATTCTGGAATTTCAAAAATAGGTAAGGTTATCTAATAGTAAGTCGAGCAACTATATTGATGTATGAGTCCTAACTATTAGGAACGTAGAAGCTGATTGATGTGATATTTAGCATGAACAGCTAGAGCCTATGAAACTGTATTTTTTAAAATGCATTTTTGTTTCAAAAACCTTGCCAAACTATAGTTTTACACTTGATATCATGCTTTAGTGTTAATCAGGGTTGATTGAAACAGTTAATGTAGCGCGCTTGTTTTGCAGATGTTACGCTACCACTAAAGGAATATGGCAAAGGACGGTATCTTGTGGCGATTTCCCCTAAGGATAACCAAGGTCCGATAACATTAAAAACGGTTCGTAAAGCCATCTCATGTCGATTTACTCCCTTAGTAATCATTCTACTTTTCATCTTGCTCATCGGTTTAATAACACTAGCCTCCAACATTCCACTAGCGACAGCAGTTTCATCACACACTACATCTAACAATGTTGTTTCCTTAGTTGTTGCGAACTCCAAAGCATGGAAACCCTTTTCTTACATAGATAATAAAGGTGAGCCTAGAGGCTTGCTTATTGATTTATGGAAAGAGTTTGCTGAGGTCAACCAGATAGAAATCGAATTCCTTTTAACTGACTGGCAAGAGTCTATCGACAATGTTCGGTAGGGCAGAGCCGATATACATGCAGGTTTATTATGGTCAAATGAAAGAGCGGTGTATTTCGACTACGCAAATAATCTCGCCAAACTAGATGGCCAAGTATTTGTAGAGCAGTCTTTGCTTAGTGATAACGTAGACTCAATAGTAGAGAGCACACCGCTAGGAGTGATTGAAGGAAGCTATGAAGATAATTTCATCCGTAGGGAGTACCCTCAGGTCAAATTAATCCATTTTAGCAATAATGAACAGATGATAGATGCTGCTTTACATTTCGATATCAAGGCTTTTGTAGCCGACTTTCAAGTTGCAAACTTTTATCTCTATACCTCAGACAAGCAAAGCACCTTTGCACCGGTACAGCATCTGTATACGGCTTCAGTTAAGCCCGCTGTAGCCAAAGGGAACTTTCAATTACTTAACTTAGTAAAGAATGGTTTTAAACAGATAGAGCAGGACACGTTAAGCCGTATTAACAGGAAATGGCTTCATGTCGAAACGGTATACCCGAGCTACTTACTGCCACTGATGATCGTTTTATCTCTAGGTATGATCGCTATTTACGTCATACAACTTAAAAGAACAGTATCACTACGAACCAAAGAGCTTTACGCCGTAAATCAAGAATTACAATTATTGGCCAGGAAAGATCACTTAACAGGCATTAATAATCGACGTTATTTTTTAAGTGAGTTTGAACGAAGCAATAAGACTAGAAAAAAAAGCATGACCTTATTGCTATTCGATATCGATAGGTTCAAAGGCGTTAATGATACGTTTGGCCATCATATTGGCGATCAAACACTAATAGAAGTCGTAAAAAGGGTCTCTCTAACGCTCTGTGATAAAGCCGTACTTGGACGCATAGGTGGCGAGGAGTTTTGTGTATTTATGACTGAACTTAACGAAAACCAAGCGATAGCATTTGCAGAGCGGGTGCAAACTTGTATTTGTGAGACTAAGGTTTATACCGATGCAGGAGAGCTCGCTATTACTGTTAGCTTAGGTGCCATTTATAGCAAGCAAACGGATATGGAATGCACAAGTTTAATCACTCAAGCCGATCTACTTATGTACCAAGCAAAAAAGCGTGGCAGAAACTGTTTTGAGTTTTTAAGTGTATAAAAAAACCCAGCCTAAGCTGGGTTTTTAGTAAAACAGACGAATTACTTAGCAGTCATCAGTGCAACAGCATTATCTAGCATGCGGTTACTGAAGCCCCATTCGTTGTCGTACCATGCCATAACTTTTACTAAACGACCATTAACGCGAGTTTGAGTTGCGTCAAAGTTCGAAGAGAATGGGTTATGGTTGAAATCAATTGATACCAATGGCTCATGGTTTACAGCCAAGACTTCGCTTAATGGTGCTACTGAAGCGGCTTTCTCAATGATGGCATTGATCTCTTCAACACTCGTGTCGCGTGCAGCGATAAAAGATAAGTCGACCAATGAAACGTTTACAGTCGGTACACGTACGGCTAGTCCGTCAAATTTACCCGCAAGCTCTGGAACCACAAGGCCAACAGCGGCAGCAGCGCCTGTTTGTGTTGGGATCATAGACATTGCTGCAGCGCGTGCACGGCGCAAGTCGGTGTGGTAAACGTCAGACAAACGTTGGTCGTTTGTGTAAGCATGAATTGTTGTCATCAAACCAGATTCAATACCAATCTCATCATTTAACGGCTTAGCGAAAGGGGCTAAACAGTTAGTTGTACAAGAGGCGTTTGAAATTACGGTCATATCACTGGTGATAACGTCGTTGTTTACGCCGTAAACAACAGTCGCATCTACATTCTTTCCTGGAGCAGAAATAAGCACTTTCTTTGCACCAGCATCTAAATGAGATTGAACAGACTCTTTAGAAGTGAAGATACCGGTACATTCAAATACCACATCGATATCAAGTTCTTTCCAAGGAAGCTTTGAAGGATCGCGCTCTTGGAAGGTCAGGATCTTATCTTCGTTAACAAAAATAGCGTCATCAGTGTGCTCAACTTTGGCGTTAAAGCGTCCGTGTACTGAATCGTACTTAGTTAAATGAGCGTTGATTGAAGCGTCACCTAAATCGTTAAGCGCAACAATCTTGATAGGATAGTTCTTTTCGCTTTCATATAGAGCACGTAGAACATTGCGGCCGATACGGCCATAGCCGTTAATTGCAACTCGGATAGTCATCTCATATCCCTCAGGTAAATGTATAAAAAATATATCTGGTAGTAAAATTACCAAATTGACAGCTATCGTCAAGTTATATCGACGATAAAAGCGACTTTATGGCCGTTATTTCGGTAATTTTTTTACACGTGTCGCGATTTTAAGCATTTATTGCATAAATGTATAAAATACTTATAAGTTGGCAAATTTATTGCCAACATTAAATGATAGTTACACGACATTATAATGGTGAATGAGCTTCTCTTATGTCTTTATCGAGTAACGTCTTTAATTTGCTCTTTTGATACTCTCCAGATTGTAGTTGTTCCGCTAGTTCTAACGCATCTTTATCGAGTCTACGCTGTAAAATTTTATTGCCCTTAATTAGGGCCAACATCTGAACTTCAGTAAAATTAGCATGGGTAATTTCGATGTTGGTCATAGAGAGCCAATAATCGATTTCAAATTTGTTTTCGAGCCGATAAATGGTCGCCAAAGCCAGTAACCAGTCGGCTTTAAAGTTTTCTTCAGTACTACCTTCGAACACTTCTGCGTAAAGTTGTTTCGATTTTGTTGGATTAAGCCTTAGGTAGTGAGAAGCGAGCTCCGCCTTTAACATTACATCTGTAATAGCGCCGTTACTCTCGGCTGCGAATAATACCGCTTCGGCCTCAGGATCATTAAAGCGTGACCAGTGGTAGTAGGCTAAATGAGGGTCGTTACTTCCTTTAGTCGTTTCTTGTAACTCAGATAATGTTTGTGAACTTAAGCCAAAGGCTCTGGCACGATCATTCGTTCGCTCTGGATGTAAAATGTGCTGCACACCTGACGCCAACTCTACACATTTATTGTAGTTTTCTAAGTACAATAATTGGTCATAAATTAGCTTTCCAGAAGGCTCGAGAGTGTTTTTCAGCTTGAATCGATTGCGGATCAGGTCGCCTTTTTCGAATCGACACCAACTATCCTTATGAAGATCGGCACAAAGTTCAGGATTTTTGTTACAAATGACCTGAGTATTCGTCGGTTGTTCGCACCCCAAAAGCCCGAAAAAAGCGCTAATTGCAAAAAATGATGTAAACATTACAAAGTTTCTATTCAAACCAGACTCCAAACGAACTTTTTTCTAATAAAATTACATTGTTATGGAAAATTTCCGACTAGCTTGAAAGCTAACTTTTCATTACAATGGCGCCGACCAAATGGGGAAAGACACCCTATATAACGTTAGATTATTGGTCTTTTCTTTTTGTTACTCAAACATTTCAGACAAAAAAGTCAGAAAAGTGAGATAAAGGATCTGTTAATGAGCGCTGATAAACACCTACAAAGTTGGCAAGAACGTTTCGAAATGGCTGAGGCAATGCAGCCATTACTTGGTAAGTTATACCGTAACCAAGGTGTAGAAGTGGTCGTCTATGGCAAACCTCTACTGAATGCTTCTACAATCGAAATCATTAAATCGCACCGTTTAGTGCGTCGCCATGTTGGTGAAAAACTAAGACTACGTGAAAGTTTTCCATTTGTTGAGGCTTTAAGCAAGTTAGCGGTAAAACAGTGTAAAGTTGATATCGGTAAATTAGCGGTTAATTACTGGCGCGAATATCAAGATGCAAGTCAGGTTGAGGCTTATATGAGCCGCGAACTTGCAGATGCAATCACCCATCAAGATGAGCAACAACCAAGAGATGTCGTTCTTTATGGTTTTGGTCGTATCGGTCGTCTACTCGCTCGTTTGCTTATTGAAAGAACGGGTGTAAGCAACAAGCTTAGACTACGTGCTATCGTACTTCGTGGTGGCCGTACTGGCGATTTAGAAAAGCGTGCAAGCTTATTGCGTCGAGATTCGGTTCACGGTCCATTTAATGGCTCTGTTGAAGTTGATGAAGAGAACAATGCAATTATCGCAAACGGTACCTACATTCAGGTTATCTACGCGAACTCTCCAGATGAAGTTGATTACACTAAATTTGGTATTTCAAATGCACTTGTGGTTGATAACACTGGTATTTGGAAAGATGAAGCGGGCCTTGGCTTACACCTTAAGTCACCTGGTGCGAGCAAAGTATTGCTCACAGCCCCTGCTAAGGGTGCTATTAAGAACATCGTTTATGGTGTGAACGAGTCAGATATTCTTGATGAAGATACCATTGTATCGGCTGCAAGCTGTACGACTAACGCTATTACGCCTGTGCTTAAAGCGGTAAATGATAAGTACGGTATCGTAAATGGTCACGTTGAAACGATTCACTCGTATACCAATGACCAAAACCTTATCGATAACTACCACAGTGCAGATCGCCGTGGACGTAGTGCACCACTAAACATGGTTATTACTGAAACCGGTGCGGCTAAAGCGGTTTCAAAAGCGCTACCAGTACTTGAAGGTAAGTTAACAGGTAATGCTATTCGTGTTCCAACACCCAATGTGTCTATGGCGATTATTAGCCTTAACCTAGAGGGTGAAACGAACAAGCACGACATGAACGAGTACCTAAAAGACATGGCATTGCAGTCTGAACTGCAAAACCAAATCGACTACACTGATTCTACAGAAATCGTATCAAGTGATCTTGTGGGTTCTCGTTATGCGGGTGTAATTGATTCGCAAGCAACGATTGCTGAAGGTAACCGTACTATTCTTTATGTATGGTATGACAACGAATTTGGCTATAGCTGTCAGGTTGTCGGCGTAATGCAAAAAATGCTTGGCCTAAACTACCAGTCATTGCCCCATGGCTAATTCGTTATAGAGTTAAGCTTAGCGAATAAAACGCCTCTATTTTTAGAGGCGTTTTTGCTTTTTAAACTTCCGACTTTCAAAATATGCAATTTCATCCAAAAGTAAGATGAGTCGACAGTCAAACTCCAAAGCCTGCTGCAGGACAGAGATCGTACCTACTTTACAGCTCATTCGTGGATAAAATAATAATCAAGCTATTAGGAGAGGGGAGAGGAAGGCGCTAAAACAGATTCAACTTCAGCTAATAAAAGTGCTAATTTAATAATACTGTCGCTGCAGACAATCACATTATTGTTTGCCGCGTAACCAATCAGCACAAAAACTGTTAGCTTTGATGAATTTAACACCAAACAGTCATGAAATTGTTTTTTCACGATTGACTCTCTACGTTAAATCGGTAGAATGCCATTCCGTAGTCAAGGGGAAGCGAACTAAGCAACAACTTGAATACAGTTTAAATTGAAATGCGACATTAGCTCAGTTGGTAGAGCGATACCTTGCCAAGGTATAGGTCATCGGTTCGAACCCGATATGTCGCTCCAATTTAAATCATGTGGCGCGATGGCAGAATGGCTATGCTGCGGATTGCAAATCCGTCGATCTCGGTTCGACTCCGGGTCGCGCCTCCACAAATTAAGAGTTTGATGAGCAGCACACTCATAATGAGCTGCAGTACTAGTACCGATAGTGCGTATCGTCAGAGTCAAAGAGTTTGCCCGTGTGGTGGAATCGGTAGACACAAGGGATTTAAAATCCCTCGCTGAATAAGCGTGCCAGTTCAAGTCTGGCCACGGGTACCATCATTAAAGCCTCCGCATTAACGTGCGGAGGTTTTTTTGTATCTTGCGTTTACGACAAAAGTACAAGGGATTTGCTTTTTATAACAGATGCCTCACTGAATAGATGTGTTAGTTCAAGTCTGGCCACGGGTACCATCTTCTTATGAAGAGTGACCAAACCAGCCTCTGGGCCCCACCTTGAAAAGAGAACCTTGCTGATTGTCTGTCTGACGAGATAATGCTTTGATAATAAGGCAGAGTAAAGAATCCACCTTCTGAAGAAAGTGGCTTTGCTTACTGTTATGGAGCGGACTCCCTAGAAGAGCTTTCCTATCGTGCTTTAGCAAGACGCCGTAAATATATCCCTAAAGGCCTTTTATTCAAGCATGGGCCAAATCATCCCTGATTTAGAAGCTTGCACTGCACTTCTAGCAAAGCTTAACTTTGTCACTGAGTCTAACGTGGATATGTTTAAAAGAGCTTATAAGCCGTGTATCTCAGGGGTGCGGTAAGCGAGCCTCCATGACACTTTCTCTTCAACAAAAAGTCAGCGTGCTAATAAGCCATTAAACATAACCTACTCCATAACTTTCATTTGTTTTATTTCAGGCAAAGTCATCATTGATGATAATCACCTACTTCAGTAGGTGGTTTAGGGCTGAGAATAAAAAGCCCTAACATGTAGGGCGATTGTGTGATGCTGGTTTAGATACACTTAGCTGGTTTTGGAAGGCCCGCTATCTTGGTGGCCTGTTTTGCTGGACCAACAGGGAAGAGGGTATAGAGGTACTTAGAATTCCCTTTGTCAGCTCCAAGTTTAAGACCTATCGCTTTTACAAGCACCCTGATCGCGGGACTGGTCTTAAATTCTAGATAGAATTCACGAACGAAGTTAATCACTTCCCAATGTGCATCAGTTAGCTCTATCTTTTCCTCTTTGGCGATAATGACTGCTAACTCAGGCGTCCAATCATTTACCGACTTCAAATAACCTTGAGCATCGGTCTCAATCTGCTTTCCATTAAATTCTATCATTCTACCAACTAATTACTTTATCGTGCGTAAGGCTAAGCGCTACAAACTCGTTGTAGTTTACCAGTTTAATATCGTTCAGAAAGCCCATTAGACCACGAGCTTCAACATCTTCTTGCAAGGCAACACAAGTATACTCAGATAGTTGTGATCGCAAAGTCTGCTTTAGCAAACTGTTTACGCCATTACCGGATAGTAAAATGCAATCCTGTTTGGTTGCATAACGTAAGCATGCTTTTAGCGCTGAACTCTGTTCGGGGGAGTCCTGTATGAGATGTAATATCATCAGAAAACAATTACCTCATCGACACTTGCTAAGTGAGTCGAAATCTCTGTGGCAGTTGCCATGGAAACGGCGATGCGAAAATTAGCTTCAAGTAAACCAAGCTCTTGCATCGATTCTTGGCAAACTAACACCGTATCAATATCATAAAGTGATAGCGCACCGAGCGTTGCGATATAATCTTTGCAGCCAATGGACTCAGGATCTTGGTTTTTTAATAAGGTTAACAAGCCTTCATCAGTAAATATGAGGCTAACTTCCTGCTCAAAACTAGCACTTAACAATGACAGATCAAGGCCCTCTCTGCCGTGTGCTGTGCCATGAGGAGCCTGCCTAAAGATAATACAAAGTTTCTTCACTAATGCTCCTAAAAACAGATAAGTCTGTCAGCTGTCTCAATACCAGTAACCAACTCACCCAAGCCACCCATAATAAATGGCGCTTGCATATTCCAGTGCAACTGTTGGTTTTCTTTTGCTTCTGACTCTGATAACACACCACGGCGCAGCGCGGCAGAGACACAGTTAATCAAGGCCACACCGTGATTATCGTGTAAATCGACCCATGCCTGCTTTAGATCAAACTCGTCACTTGCGGGGCTATTGAGGCTATTCGTGTTAAGGACACCATCTTGATAAAAGAATACTTTCTCAATCATGTGACCATTGTCTATCGCGGCTTTTGCGAATCGATACGCGCTGTAACTTGATGAACTTCCGTAAGCTGGAGAGTTAACCTGAATAATAAATTTGCTCATGGTAAAAAAAATGGCCCTGTAATAGGACCATTTTAACTCAATTAAATTTAATTGGTATTAGTCATCGTTACCGATGCCCATTAAATGCAGTAGGGCGATGAATAGGTTCAAGAAATCTAGGTATAAAGAGATGGTTGCACGGATATAGTTCGTCTCACCACCACTCACAATACGACTCGTGTCGTAAAGGATGAAACCAGTCATCAACAGCGCGATACCGGCATTAAGCGCCATGAAAACCATGCCGTTACCAAGGAACATGTTAACCAACAGACCCACAACCATGATCACAAGACCTGCGATCAGGAAACCACGCATGAAGGAGAAGTCTTTCTTGGTCGTTACCGCATAACCTGAAAGCGTAATGAAGATTACCGAGGTTAACCCTAATGCTTGCATGATCAGCTGTGGACCATTTGCCATACCAGCATAATGGTTAAGGATGTAGCCTAACGACGCACCTTGCATACCTGTGAACGCGAATACCCAAAAAAGACCGGCACTAGAGTCCGCTTTTCTTAGTGTCACAAATAAAAGGACTAAGCTACCAATAGATAGGCCTAGAGACATCATAGGGCTAATTGCTAATGCCATCGCCAAACCTGCGCACACTGCAGAAAACGCTAGGGTCATAGAAAGCAGCATGTACGTATTTTTAAGCAGTTTGTTTACTTCAACTGAAGTACTGCTATACGCGGTTTGTTGTGTCATATCTTTCATATCTTTCTCCGAAGACAAATTTTCAAGCCAATCTATTTGAACATGAGATAAACAAGGAGTTCCCCCATCGTCAAAATGAGTTTTAATCGCTCGTTAGCTCATTGAATCATACAGTAGCCAACTCAAGGTATAAAGCGCTTAGCGCATAAAATAGCGTTAAGTTAAGCTTAGTTAATCAAGCCAGTCTTTATGTAATTTTTCACTATCACCTAAATAGTTCAGTACCCAAGCCATAGCGGGTGATTGATTGGTCGCGTTCCAAGCTAAGCAACACGGACTGGTCAGATTAGGTCGCTCAAGCTCTTTCTCAATCAGTGCCCCAGTTTTAATAAACGGAAATGCAAAATGAGCCGGCATGTATCCAATACCTAGGCCTTCTCTAAAACAGTTAATCGCGCGGATCCAATCTGGGACAACAAGACGCCTTTGGTTTTCAAGTAACCAGGTCATTCTTTTAGGGATCTCGCGAGAGGTGTCTTCAAGGCATATAGAAGGGTATTGTCGCAATTCATCATCGGTTATGGGTCTATCAATATCGGCCAGAGGATGATTTTTGCCTACAAGAAAATTCCATTCAATCTTACCCATGTCCCTAAAATGAAAGTCCCCGCCGACAGGTATTGCAGTTGTTGCGCCAATAGCAATATCACTTCGTCCTGTTGCTATTGACTCCCAAACACCATTAAACACTTCGATGCGGATAATCAACTCAACATTATCGAAAGTTCGATAGAAGTCGGCGATTAAATTACTGATCTTATCGGCTCTAACGATATTGTCGAGTGCAATTGAAAGTGTAGGCTGCCAGCCATTAGCTACGCGAATGGTATCAGCCCGCATTGCATCTATGTCTGTTAACAGGCTCCGAGACTGTTTGACGAAGTGCTCGCCTGCCGGAGTTAAGCTGACACTTCTATGATGTCTAATAAATAAAACCACGCCAAGCTCTTCTTCAAGCTGTTTGACCGCATAACTTACGGCTGAAGGCACTTTGTGCAGTTTGTTAGCTGCAGCGGTAAAGCTACCGACACGGGCGACCATATCGATGAGTTGAAGGGATTGTTCTGAAAGCATAGGCCACATCCTGCTGTGAGTTTTTTTGATAGCTAATGTGAAAAATAAACGTTTCACAGTAGTTTAGCAAGTGTTTAAACTGCGCGACTTTAATAAATCCCGATTTAATTCTTTGCTGGTGAATTCTCCTATGAATCTTAAATACTATATATTTCTTACCTATCTAGCGTTACTAAGTATGCTAGGTTTTATTGCAACCGACATGTATTTGCCTGCATTCAAAGCAATTGAAGACACAATGGCGGCGTCACCATCACAAGTCGCGATGTCTTTGACGTTCTTTTTAGCGGGCTTGGCTCTGGGGCAATTGTTATACGGTCCATTAGTAGAACGCTTCGGTAAGCGTAACTCACTCATTTTTGGATTAGTATTATTTTCGGTTGCTAGTTTTTCACTGTCAATTAGTGACTCAATGTTAGTATTTAACATTTCACGCTTCATGCAAGCGTTAGGTGCTTGTTCTGCTGGGGTTATTTGGCAAGCAATTGTTATCGAGAAGTATGATGCTTCAAAGGCGCAAAGTGTATTTTCAAACATTATGCCGCTTGTGGCTTTATCGCCGGCTCTCGCTCCAATCTTAGGTGCATTTATTCTTGAATCTATGGGCTGGGAAAGCATTTTCGTTACCCTAACTATGATGTCTGTTGTCATGATCTTATTGACGGTATGGTTTGTACCTAGTGAAACCAAAGCGATAAATCGTAAAAAGAAAGATATTAGCTACGTTAATATCTTCAAGAACACCAAGTATTTGGGTAACGTTGTGATTTTTGGTGCTTGTTCAGCGGCGTTCTTCTCTTACTTAACAGTTTGGCCAATGGTCATGGAGCAGCACGGTTTCGACGCAAAAGCGATCGGTTTGAGCTTTATTCCACAAACTATCATGTTCGTTTTAGGTGGTTATGCAAGTAAGACTCTCATTCGTAAAGTGGGTGCTGAAAACGCATTAAAGGTTTTGCTATCGGTATTTGGTCTATGTTCACTTGGTATTGTTGTCGTAACCATTTTGATTACTGGCTTGTCGGTATTCCCGCTGCTAGCGGTATTCTCGGTACTCGCTGCATGTAATGGTGCGATTTACCCAATCGTTGTTAATGGTGCCTTGCAGCAGTTTCCTGAAAACGCAGCGAAAGCCGCTGGATTACAAAACTTTTTACAGATCAGCTTATCTTTTGGTGCTTCAAGTTTAGTGGCTATTTGGGCAACAAGTGGTGAAGTTGCCATTGGTTGGGGCATCATGATCTGTTCGTTTATTGTCTTTCTTGGCTACAAGCTACGTAATCACAATAACTGGAAAGAAGTTGGCGAAAATATTGTTATGCCAGATCCTGCTCGCATCGCAATCAATCAGGACAAGAATTAGTCAAACTGCTTTGTTGTTGGTCAAAGTGATAAATTCTTAGAATTATTACTTTACAAGCACAATAGAGCGCTATATTATTCGCGGCGTTCGGAGGGATGGCAGAGTGGTCGAATGCACCGGTCTTGAAAACCGGCATGGGTTTATAGCCCATCTAGGGTTCAAATCCCTATCCCTCCGCCACATTCTAGATGAGGCCCGTAGCAGAAATGCTACGGGCTTTTTCGCATATTGGATTGCAGAGTTCAAGTGCAATGGGTTTATAGCATCGATATATAGGGTTCAAATCCCTATCCCTTCGCCACACATAAAGAAGCCCGCTATTTTATAGCGGGCTTCTTGCTATCTGGAGTTTACTGAACTGAACCCTAGGGTTCCTATTATTCAGTTAAGCGTCTAAAACGAATTGGCTCGCATCATTGCATCCATACCACCATCGACAAAGAGCACACTGCCATGAATAAAACTTGCTTGATTTGATTGTAAGAACGTCACAACAGAAGCGATTTCTTCAGCTTCGCTATTACGACCAATCGGTGCGACAAAATTACGAACGGCTTCTCCATAACGCGCATCGTCTTTAGAAGCTTGATGTAAAGGTGTTTCTACCGCACCGGGTGCAACGACATTAACACGGATCCCGTTGCCACCCCATTTTACAGCCGTTTGACGACTCCAACTGGTTACAGCAAACTTTGACGCGGCATAAGCAATGTGAGCTTGTTGGTCTTCATTAGCTAACTTCGTTGCTAGGGCCTCATCGCTATCAAGCATGGCTAGCGCCATCGGATGCGGCGCTGCTACTTGTTGATTCGCAGCCACAGAACCGATAACAACGACAGAAGCTTGCTCACCTTGACGTAGTGCGTCATAGAGGCCAGTAACTAAAGACGTGACGCCAAAGTAATTAACTTCAACGATAAGTCCACAGTTAGGCGCAGTGACGCCAAGACCGGCGCAACATACTAATCCATCCAATACCCCATTAGACTGTTGATATACAAGGTCTATGGCGTTTTGACGGCCTTCAGCTGTGGATAGATCGGCGGCAATACTTGTGAAATTGTCATCCGTTTTGCGATCGATACCGATAATGGTGTGTCCTGCTTTTTCAAGTTGAGCGCAAACCGCAGCGCCAATGCCTGAAGCTGATCCTGTTACCGCAGTAGTAGGCATATTATTTCTCCTTTCATCGTTAGCAATACTTAGCGCTTAAAAAGTAAACTTTAAAGCGATGGTAGATTTTGATACAGCCAGTATGCCGAGTGATAAGTTATGTCTCCTCGTTTAAAGAGACTAGATCTATTCACTGTGAATTTGGTTTAACTTTGATTGAGTCGAAGAACTCACGTCAATATAGTTAGGGTCATTAGCTGTAAATATTTGGTTAAGCTTTATTAAAAGGAATATGGCGATAATTGTCGAAAAACTACTGAAAATTAGTGCATACCTCAATGATTCCTCGCCCATTCTAGGAGACAAAATATCACTAAGGCTGCCGACTAAAACAGGGCCAACTCCCATACCGAGAAACGAAACTAAGATAGATTGACATGCAATAGCAACAGCTCTTTGATGAGCTGGGACTAAATTGGTGAGCAAACTAAAACAGGGACCAACCCACCATACAGAAAAGAAACTGGTTAAGGCGCAAGCAAACATCGCAACTGGCACGTTATGTCCAAAAATTAATATGGTTTGCTCACTTGGCCATAATAGATATAAGTACAGAGAGGTGACCCCAAGTATATGGCCAATAATCGGTAGTTGTAACGGTGAGGTCCGAACGCTGCGCTTATCTGCTAAATACCCGCCTAAAAGAATACCGATTGCAGCAGAACCTCCGCCGATAACTCCTGCAAGCAAACCTGCGTTGTATAACTCGAGTTGGTGGCTTCGCATTATGAACGTAATATTCCACATGCCGAACGCATTTGCTGACATGGTTGCCATCGCACTTGAAAAAACGAGCAGTTTAAATCGTTTATGTGCCCACAGCGATCGTAATGTATCTGCTAAAGTTCCGTTGCTAGAGGTTAGTTCTGTTTGTACTGCGGTTAGGTTAGCTTGAGATTTGTGATTGAATTGACCTCTTTTCGGCTCTTTTACGAAAATGAAAAATACAGCAGAAAGTATAAGAGCGGGAATAGAGAGCAGAAAAAAAGTATGTCGCCACCCCAGTTGACCTATGAGGTAAGCTCCAAGGCCTAATGCCAAAATAGAGGCGATTGTCGCGGCAGAGGTATAACAGCTAATGGCAAATGCACGCTTATTTAACGGATATAAATCGGCGATAAGAGACATTGAAGAGGAACCTATAGGGACTTCAGCCACGGCGACTAACATCCGCGCCGCAACCAACATATAAAAGCCAACAGCAAACCCACATAACGCGGTTGCAAATGCCCAAGCTAAGGCGCAAAACGCCAATATTCTTGTTCGTGACTTTTTATCTGCTAACTGACCCGCGGGTAAGCCTAGCACTGCAAATACAACAGCAAAAGCCAGTCCAGACATCAAACCCATTTGTGTATCGCTAGTACCAAACTCCAATTTAATGGGCTCAATCATCACTGCGATAATTTGTCTTCCGATGAACGTTTCACCATAAAACAACGTCAACAGCAGTAGCAGACCATGTCGCTGCCACTGTGTTGGTTTACCGTCAGCAATTTTATTCACGTTTAGGCAAGCTCTCTTGCCATATTCATTGCGGTATCATCAATCATATCTTCTTGGCCGCCAACAGTGCCACGTCTACCCAGCTCAAGCAATATATCTCTTGCTGGAACCCCATATTTTTTTTCGGCTCTTTGTGCGAACAATAAGAATGATGAATAGACTCCAGCATAGCCTAAAGTTAGCGCATCTCTGTCGATTCTTATCGGTTGGTCCATCATTGGGGTAACGAGATCTTCTGCTACGTCCATAATGTCATATAAGTTAACCCCGTGGTGGACCTGCATACGTTCAAGTACGGCCACGAATACCTCTAATGGTGTGTTTCCAGCTCCGGCACCCAAACCAGCAACGGAACCATCTATACGTTCGGCGCCAGCTTCAATAGCTGCAAGGGAGTTGGCGATACTCATCCCCATATTATGGTGGCCATGAAAACCAATTTGCGTATCGCTTTTAAGCTCGCCCCGTAATCGCTCAATATGCGAAGTAACGTCTCCTGGTAGCATATAACCTGCAGAGTCGGTGCAGTAAATACAATTTGCGCCATAGGACTCCATAAGTTTGGCTTGCTCAAGCAACTTCTCAGGGCTAACCATATGAGCCATCATAAGAAATCCTACAGTATCAAGGCCTAAATCTCTTGATAACGCAATGTGCTGTCCAGATACATCGGCTTCAGTACAGTGGGTAGCAACTCGGATTGTATTAACACCAAGTTGATGTGCCATCCGTAAATGATCGACGGTACCGATCCCTGGTAATAACAGTGCAGAAACCTTTGCTTGCTTCATTTTAGGGATCACGGCGCTTAAGTATTCTTCATCAGTGTGCGCAGGGAAACCATAATTTAGCGATGCACCGCCAAGGCCATCACCATGGGTAACTTCGATTAAAGGTACCCCCGCAGCATCGAGTCCTGTTGCTACATCAACCATCTCTTTCAAAGTAATTTGATGTTGGCGAGCATGCATGCCATCTCTTAATGACATGTCGTGTAAAATAACTTTTTTTCCCGTTAAATTCATCATGGACTCCTAGGCTAGCGCCGCTTCTTGGGTAACATTGTAATGGGGTTCAGGATTGAGCATTTTGGACGCTAGCATCTCTGCTGTTCTTGCTGCTGCGGCGGTCATTATGTCGAGGTTACCTGCGTACTTTGGTAAGTAATCTCCAAGACCTTCAACTTCTAAAAATATGGTGACTTTACGGCCATCAAATACAGGACCATTTTTAAGTGTGTAACCCGGTACATACTGTTGAACTTGTTCAATCATCTCGTGGACAGATGCTGTAATTGCCTGTTCATCAGGTTGTTCTTTTGTTAGGCAGTGAATGGTATCTCGCATCAATAACGGCGGTTCAGCAGGGTTAATGACAATAATCGCTTTGCCTTTTTCTGCACCACCAATTTGTTCCACTGCGCCAGCCGTTGTACGAGTAAACTCATCAATGTTTTGCCGAGTACCGGGGCCTACAGAGCGGGATGAAACCGTAGCAACAATTTCGCCGTACTCTACCGCTTGTACTCGTGAAACCGCAGCAACCATTGGGATAGTTGCTTGGCCGCCGCAGGTGACCATATTAATATTTTTTACATTTTCATCGAGTTGAGAAAGGTTAACCGGGGGAACGCAAAAAGGACCAATTGCCGCTGGGGTTAAGTCAATCATCACCACCCCTAATTCATTTAATTTTCGTGAGTTCTCTGCATGTACGTATGCAGATGTAGCATCAAAGGCGATTTTAATCTCATCGGCTTCAACAAACGGCAGTAAGCCATTGATGCCGTCTGCGGTCACCTTCAGCCCGGCGGCTTTAGCTCTAGCTAATCCATCAGACTCCGGATCGATTCCCACCATCCATACAGGCTCAAGCACATCACTGCGCATTAATTTGTAGAGTAGGTCGGTGCCAATATTGCCAGAGCCAATCAGCGCACATTTTATTTTACTTGTCATGTCGGTATTCCTTCTGTTATTTCCGTGCTGATGTCTAATCTGTGTTAGTCGCAAAAGCTGATGCTGCAGCTTCCCAAGCCTTCAATTTCCATGGTGAATTTGTCACCTGATTGGGCCACAATTAGCGGAGCAAGTGCGCCGGATAAAATAATCTCCCCTTTTTTAAACGGAATACCATACTCGCCTAGTGTATTTGTCAACCATGCAACTGCTTGGGCTGGGTGTCCTTGAACGGCACTGCCTAAGCCAGAACCGGCAAATTGACTATTCTTTTTGATTTCCATTTGCGCCTCCGCGAGATCAATTTCTCTAGGTGGAGTATGGGTATCACCAATGACGAACACTCCACATGAAGCATTATCAGCAACGGTATCAACAATACTTATGCGCCAATCCTCGATTCTTGAATCGACAATTTCAAAACATGGGGCCACCCAAAGCGTGGCATCGAGGACGTCCTGAGCGGTAACCCCCGGTCCGTGTAAATCTTCCTTTAAGCAAAAAGCTATTTCACCTTCAGCTTTGGGCTGGATGAGTTTGGCTTTTGATAAACTGATACAATCACCATTGTTAAAGTGCATGCTGTTGGTCAGAAACCCAAAATCAGGCTGGTGAACGTTGAGCATTTGCTGCACGGCTAAACTGGTCACGCCGATTTTTTTGCCAATGAGTTGTTCACCGTCATTTTCACGCTGTTGTAAGCATAACCGTGATATTTGGTATGCATCATCGATGGTTAAGCTTGTCGTTCGCTCACTCAGAGGAGTAATCGCTTCACCTTTCCTGAGTGCTAAAAGTAACTCTTCGGCATGCATTTCGATAAGAGAGCTATTGGTTGTTGCTTTTACTTTATCGACCATTACGTACTCCTAAGACACTTTTGACCACAGATCGGGTAGCCCCGGGTCTGTGCGTTTAATTATTTGTTTCAACAGCAGTTTTAGTGCGTTTATTTCACCTTGGCTAAGACCGTCAACTAGCTCATTTTCAATGGCTTTCGCTTGAGCAATTTGCTGGAATGAAACTTGGCGTCCCTGTTCGGTCAAAAAGTAACGCTGTTCAGTTTTTTTGAGTAAATTACTATTAACCATATGTTGCAACTGAGCGTCACTTACGCATCGGCCAGTGTATTCGATATGAGTGTTAAGCTGCGCCAGCTCGAGACCGTCACTTATCGACAGCACTGATAGAGCGAAGAAGTGGATGTCTTGTAATAAGTGCTCAGTTAATACTGAACGCATTTTATTGAGCATTTGAAAGTGTGATCGCCCCAGTAGATAGCCAAGAAGATCTTCGTTGTAACTGCAGGCTAGCGTGTCTTCAGCCTGACTAAGGTTTACCTCTTCCCAAGGCTGTGGAACGGTGAGCGCATATTGTCCACTATGGAAGGCGAGAGGCGCCTGATCATTGCGGTCAAAGTCCAATACTTCACCAATGAATATGATGTGGTCACCACCATCGTGGATAAAAGCATTACGGCATTGAAAACGCGCAGCACATCCCTGAAGCAAGGGAGCAGAACTGACCCCCTCATCTTGTAATAAACCTGAGAACTTATCTTCGCCTCGTGATGCAAATCGCCCTGATAGTTCTTGTTGATCACTAGATAACACATGAACGTTCCAATGGTCCGCTGCATTAAAAACCGGCACACTCATCGCCGATTTAGCAAGACTCCAAAGTACCAATGGCGGATCAAGTGATACAGAGTTAAAGCTGTTAGCGGTTAAACCGACTTCGGTGCCATCTGCAGCTTTGGTTGTGATAATGGTAACCCCGGTGGTAAAGGTCCCTAGCGCATTTCGAAATGCCTTTGTATCAAAATTTGGATTTGACATTACTTATCCCTCTGTCGAGCACAATATGCGGAGCAAACCCTAAATGGTATGCAATCATAGATATCAGTATCATGTTGACAGGTAAGGCAATCATCGTCTTAATGGACTAAAAGCTCATTGCAATGTGGCTAGAAGCTCCCAGTATTTTGACGTTAAGAAGTTACGCAGAGGTCTAGCTATAACAGAATAAATAACCGTTAGCTGCATCGTCCGTACAGACCATGAATTAACCAAGCTAGAGCGCTAAAAAGGTGCAAACAACCGTATTAATAAAGAGGGAACTTCCAAAATGACAACACCAGTAAATAGCCTCGCTCAATTATTAACGCAGCAAAAGCAAGCGCATCTTGTTAGCCCAAACCCAACTGCAAGTGAACGTAAGGCGAGAATTCAACAAGTTATCGATTTATTAGTGGCTAGTCATAGCGCTTTGGTGACTGCAATGGAGGAGGATTTTGGTGGTCGCAGCCAAGGTTTTTCACTAATGAACGACGTATTGGGTTCATTAGGCTCACTAAAGCATACACGAGATAATTTAGAGGATTGGATGGCTGCGGAAAATCGCCAACCGTTTGCTCCTTATGATCAGTTAGGCGCTAAAGCTGAAGTCAGCTTCCAAGCAAAAGGTTCTGTAGGCATTATTGGCACCTGGAATGCACCTTTGTATACATTATTGAGCCCTCTAGCTTGTGCGCTGGGTGCTGGCAATCGAGCAATTTTGAAACCATCTGAATTGACGCCCCGCACCGCACAAACTATTGCTGAATTATTCGCTAAATTTATTAGTCCAGAAATCGTGACCGTAGTAACAGGCGGTGCGGAGATAGGGGCTGATTTTGCAGCACTACCTTTTGATCATATAGTGTTTACAGGTAGCACCAATATTGGACGAAAAGTAATGTCTGCTGCGGCAAAAAATTTGACCCCTGTGACCTTAGAGCTTGGTGGAAAGTCACCTGCAATCATTAGTGCTAGCGCAAACATTGACCAAGCTTGCTATCGTTTAGCGATTGCTAAAGGTACTAATGGTGGCCAGATTTGTGTGAGCCCAGACATTATTTATCTTCATGAAGAAAATCTAGAGCAGGGACTAACTACATTAAAGCAGGTATTTTCGACTTTATATCCTTCAATAAGTCATAACCAAGATCTCGTCCCTATGGTCAATCAAGCCCATTTTGAGCGAGTTGAGAGTTACATTGAAGAGGCAAAAGCAAAAGGTGCAAGAGTCGAGTCGAGTCATGATACCTTGGCCGATCCGATTACTCGTAGAGCACCATTACGTATCATCGTTAATCCGACTAATGATTGTGACATTATGCAGCATGAAATTTTTGGTTTAGCTGTAGTGATCAAAACCTATTTAGAGATTGATACCGTAATAAACGATATTAATAGTAGAGACAATCCGTTAGCCCTGTATTACTTTGGACAGAATAGTGAAGAGCAAGTAAAGGTTCTAAGCTTGACTCGCTCTGGTGGTGTGACTATCAATGATGCTCTAATGCATGCAGCAATGCATGATGCGCCATTTGGCGGTACTGGTGGTTCGGGAATAGGTCATTATCATGGTAAAGAAGGCTTCTTAGAGTTTAGCCATATGAAGACAGTATTAACAATGCCTGATTATGATCCTCGTGCTGAATGGGGCATGCTACCACCTTACCATGAAGGCTTTAAGGCTGTAATGGAGTCTCAAATTACTGCAGATTAAGTGTCTGACGTTTTACTTATATAACATTAATAAAAAATGGCAGCTACTGGCTGCCATTTTTAGGTTAGTACATTATTCACACAAGATTACACAGTAGCCGTATCTTAAGATATTGTGTAAGGTTCAGTCCCTTTGGGCACATAAACACCCTCACATTTATCCAAAAACTCAGCTCTGCGTGCTTTAGGATTGTAAAACTGCTTATACCAGATACGAGCTTTCATAAATGGTCCGTCACTAGGGATAAAGAGCCCATTTAAACAAGGCGCTTTATTGGTCCAGACTTCGAAATCCTGCTCAAAGGCGAGACGACTTGCTTGCTGAAATTGGCGGGCCGCGATGCTATCTTCAACAGTAACAACTTCGTGACCATTAGGTGACTTCACTAATAACGCGTGCCAAACTCTCACTGAACCGTCTTCTACTGGTGTATGCGTGATCATCAGGATTGCATCATAAAACCCTGTCATCTTAGATATGAGAACCCCCGGTCCGTGGTAACAAGTATCGGTATGTAGAATGGGGCTTCCGCCATCATCACTGACTAGGGTACGGTGGGGCCCACATTGTCGTTGAATGGCTTGATGGCCTTTAAACTCATTCTCATAACGTTGTACTGTTGAACCGTGAATAGGGCTAAGATGTCCATAATCACATATGTTATCAATAACTTCTTGTGGATGTTGCTCAAGTATACCAAGGTCATCAAATTGCCAGTTTACCCAAGAGTCATCGTTCCATTGCGGCAAAGAGGGATGATCCCACTCTGGATCAGCGCCTTCTGGATCATGCCAAACCCAAATAGCTCCCAAGCTTTCTGTTACGGGCCATGACTTTACACAAGCACTTTTAGGGATAGGGCCGTCATGGTAAGGAATATCATCACATTGCCCATCAGGCCCAAAGCGCCATGCATGATAAGGACAACGGATCCCGTCACCGTCGATATTAGTTCCGCCACCGTCAATGATCACATAAGAAGTATTATTTTCTGCTGCCAAATGCGTTTTCATATGAGGGCAGTACGCATCGAGTAGTACAACTCTGCCAGTTGCTTGACCACGGTATAGAGCAAAATCTCGCCCAAAAAATCTAACGGCTAAAGGCTTATGGGTATTAATGTCCTCGGCGGTGGCTATCATAAACCAGCCTCTAGGGAAGTCGAATTCTCCTAAACGGTATTCCTGTGCTGTTGCCATGCGTAACTCCTTGTTTTTATAATATTGGTTTCAGCACTAATACTTAAGTGTACTGGTGCCATTATCGTTTTAATTATCTATGAACTCGGTAGCGGATCGTTGATGGTAGTAGGCGGCACTGCGTTTTCTACAGCTTCAACTTCATCGTTATCCAATTGTTTCATTCGAGTTTGGTAAGGGGAGAGGCCTTTATAGTAAAACCATGCTGAAACGAGGAGTAACATCATAGTCGCGACCAAAGCGTACTTTAGTCCTTCACCTGCGAATGTTGCCCCAAACACGTCACTTAATGTGCCTGTCAGCAGAGGGCCGAGGCCTGCTCCGAAAAGGGTTAAGAATAGGTTTAGCGATGCAGCGCCTGTTGCACGTTGGCTACTGGTCATTAAATGACTGATTGCGGCATAAGATAAACTTGGCCACCAGCAATTGAAGAAACTAAATAACGCAGCAAAGACGATGGCATGAGGAATTTTTATTTCGCCTATCATCCAAAAGGCATCAGCTGGCCACAGCATGAATGCAACGCCCATTGGTAAACTGATTAAAATGCCAATAATGGGTAGTCCAATTTGCCAGCGTGAATCTCGCTTTGACAATTTATCACAAAATAAACCACTAAATATGGTCCCTATAGCAGCAAAAATACCACCGGCTAATCCAAAGCTTATTCCGGCATGAGCGAGGGACATATCGTAGTTACGAACCATAAACGTAGGTACCCATATGCCGTAACCATATCCAGCCATACCAGCTAGTGCACAACCCATTGCGATCCAAATGAAGCCTTTAACTTTCATAATTCCATTTAGCTGCTTGAAGAAGGATTCTTGCTTAACTTTTTTATTTTTGGACGCTGTATACTTATCGTAAACACCATGGCCAGGATCTTTAGTAAAACAAAATAACAGCAAGGCTAGTAAAATTCCGGGAGCGCCAAAGAATAAGAAAACTGAGCGCCATCCATATTCTTGTGCTATCCAGCCACCCGCAACCATGGCTGCTAATAACCCAAGATGAGGACCAATCATTAGTACGCTAATAGCCAAGGAGCGACGATGGGGAGGATAGAGATCTGACACCATCGATATCGATGGCGCGATACCGCCAGCCTCACCGACAGCAACAGTCATTCTGGCAAGCAATAATTGCCAGAAGTGCTGCGCCATACCGCAGGCCATTGTCGCAATACTCCAAAGCCCACAACATACGGCGACAATATTGCGTCTATTTCCACCTCTATCGGCTAACCGACTGAGAGGTAGACTTAATCCTGCATATAAAATGGCAAATGCGAGCCCACTAAGGAAACCCATTAAGGTATCTGAAATGCCAAACTCTTGTTTTATTGGCTCCAAAACAATGGCAATGACATTCCTATCAATAAAAGAGAAGACGTAAACCAGTGCTAGCAAAACAAGTGTGCTATGTGTACGCCATGTCACTGAAGGTGAAGTCGGCCCCATAATTTGCTCCAAAATTAATATCGCAGTAGCTAAAAGGTAACCTAGGTAAAAATCTAAACATCGTCCTTATGGACGTGTTGTTTAGTCGTGTAATAGATTCTTATATTTGTGTCATTAATAGCTGGCTTTATCATGGTGCTTAATCATGTAACTTTTAATTCAGGTGGGAGGGGCAATGGACGTAACTAAGAATCAATCACTTAATGACCATAGAGCACAGAAATTAAAGGATCGCCAAGCTCTTAGTTATCCTTTTACGCCTCCATTGTGTGATGCCAAGGTTGTTTATGTGGCTAAAGGCGTACTGTGGGCGCGGTTATCAATGCCAATGGGACTCGACCATATAAATGTATACATTCTTGAAGATACTGATGGTTGGTATTTAGTCGATACAGGCTTAAACACTGAAGAAAATAAAGCATTGTGGATAGCGCTTGCAGAAAACTACCTCACCGCTAAACCTGTTAAAGGCGTGATTTGTACCCATTTTCATTATGACCACTCAGGTTTGTCGAGTTGGCTAACTGAGTATTTTGATGTGCCTTTGTATATGACTCACGGTGAGTACTATATGTTGAGAGGTGTTGCAGCTACTCATGAATGTAGCGGCAATGAACAAGACAAGCGGTTTTATACAAGGTCTGGATTCTCAGCTGGGTATGCTGAAAAGGTTTTTGAAGCTTGTAAGAAGGATCCCTATATAACTCATTACCCGCCACATTTTTTCCGCCTAAGGGAGGGAGATGTTTTTACGATTGGACAGCGAAAGTGGCAGGTTTGGATCGGTGAAGGCCATAGTCCTGAACATGCTTGTTTATATAGTGAAGCAATGGAAGACGAGCCTGCACTATTAATTTCAGGTGACCAAGTTCTCCCTGAAATCAGCTCAAATATTTTAGTTAGTAGTATTGAACCGGAAGGCAATCCGTTAGCTCAATGGTTTAAGTCGTTAAAGCGGCTTGAGTCATTAGATAGTGAATCATTGGTATTACCAGCACACGGCCCTGTTTTTGGTAACTTACACATTAGATCAAAGCAATTGGAACAACATCATAAAAACCAGCTTGATGTGTTACGTGAGTTAAGCGTTAGTTATATTGATTTTACCGCATTGGATGCATTAGAAGTGTTATTTAAACGACCTATGCAGCCAATCGAAAAATTAATGGCGCTGGGGGAAACTCTTGCTCACTTAAACTGGTTAATAAACGTAGAAGAGTTAACGAGAACCCTTTGCAATAAAAGCGATAAATTTATATATAACAATAAGCTGAAATAGCTTAGGGATTATAGTTAACGAGAAAAGGATAACAGGAGAAAGTTATGGATATTATGGATCATGCGCAAGAGGTAAAAGCACAACTGACAGCCGTAGGAGCCCCTTTTGAATTAGTACAACTTGATCAAGGTGAAATAAGTGTACCAGTTTACCTTAACGCACCTAAGGATCTGTCTGAAGTCATAGAAGCATCGCGACGTGATGATGAAAGTACTTTCCTTGTTTATCAAGATGATGTTTACAGCTATCGCCGGTTTTATTCTGAAGTAGATGCGCTTGCCATTTGGTTCCATGAACAAGGAGTCGTTCAAGGGACTCGGGTGGCTATTGCGCTACGTAATCGTCCTGAATGGGCAGTATCATTTGCAGCCATTGCAAAGCTTGGTGCAGTACCTGTACCGTTAAATAGTCTGGGGCAGCCAAAAGAGTTATGGTCAGCAATTGATGAGGTCATGCCAAAGATCTTGGTATGTGACAAGGCTCGTTGGAATAAGCTAGATACTCAGGTAAGCAACAATATATTTAAAGTGTTGGTTGTAGATGATAACGATAAAATTACAGCAGAAGTGAGCCATTATGAAGACGCCATAGTAGAAGCCAATACCAAAACTTCTTTACCTCGTCTGAATATTTTGCCAGAAGATACGGCGTTGATCCTATTTACCTCTGGAGCATCAAGTAACGCTAAAGCTGTTATCTCGACCCAAAGAGCAGTTTGCCAAGCGCTATATAATATTGATTATATCTCTGCAATATCGGCGATGACGTCGCCAAAAATTGTAGCGAGAATAATGGCAAATGCAAAACCTCCTATGTTATTGACCGCAGTACCTTTATTCCATGTAAGTGGTTTACATGCGCAATTGCTTACCGCGCTTCGTAGCGGTCGTGGAATGGTAATGATGCATCGTTGGGATCCCACTGAAGCAGTAAAAATGATCAAGCAGCACAATATTACACAGTTTAATGGTGCTCCTTCGATGGTTATGCAGTTACTTAGGGAGCCTGGATTTTTATCAACTTCTATTCTTGATAATATGGCTGGACTCGGTTTCGGCGGCTCCGGTTTACCAGAAGTATTAGTCGAGCTTGTATTAAAGGAAATGCCAAACCATATGGTTGGTAGCGGTTTTGGTATGACAGAATCTAATGGTGTCGGCTCTTCTTCATCAGGAGAGTTGTTTAGAGTTAGCCCTAAAAGTTCAGGTATGTTATCGCCATTAGTTAAGATTAAAGTTTGTGATCCTATAGGTGATGAGCTTTCAGAAGGGGAAATCGGCGAAATTTGTATTCAGTCAGTTACTGTAATGCGTGAGTATCTGAATAATCATGCGGGTACACAAGAAGCCATTCGTAACGGCTGGTTGCATACTGGAGATATTGGTTATTTAGACCATAATGGATTCTTATTTATTGTCGATAGACTCAAAAATGTCATTATCAGAAATGGTGAAAATATTGCCTCTGTAGAGGTTGAGTCTAGCTTGATGCTACATAATGCAGTTAAAGAGGCTGCGGTATTTGGAGTTGCTGATGAAATGGTGGGCGAAAGTGTTGTGGCCGTTATCTCCCTTAAAAATGGGCACTCAACCGATGAAGAGGCGCTAAAGTTGCACGTTGCAGGGCAACTTGCCAGTTACAAGGTGCCAAGTACCATTCATATTATTGATGATGATCTACCACGCAATCCAGCGGGTAAGTTACAGCACAATCAACTAAAGGCCGCCTATAGCGCCAATCAATAAAACATGAGCAATAAGGCAGCGTCAACTAATGATTTTGACGTTGCTTTTTAATAGTTAAGTCATTGTTTATTAGTTGTTATTAACACTTCTCTAGAGCATGTTCCTGCTAGTCCAGATTGACGATGATTCTTAATTTGTAAACCTACATGATGAACTCACAAACTACCAATTTTCTTTAGTGGTTTCTTAACCCGCTGATACTTCTTCCGTTACGATTTTTAGCCGGAAGTAATGGTATTCATGAGTTCACAATAGCGAGATTGCAAATGACATTCAGTTCTTTAAATAAACAAATAAGAGAGACCAAGAAGTCGTCAATTAATCAATCAAATTATGATGTTGTAATTGTTGGTTCTGGCGCAGGGGCTATGGCGTCATCAATAGTTGCTGCTGACCATGGCTTGTCGGTATTGGTTGTCGAAAAGTCAGCCCATTATGGGGGAACATCGGCACTCTCTGGCGGGGGGATTTGGATCCCCAATAACGATCATTTTAAGGCTAAAGGTGGTGAAGATAGCTACCAGTTAGCTTTTGATTACCTAAAAGCATCGACAGAGAACACAGTGTCAGAGCCAAGACTGCACGCTTATTTGACTCAAGCTCCTGAAATGATCCGCTATTTGGAAAATAATAGCCGAGTGCGCTACGCCGTTGCAGAAAAATATCCTGATTACTATCCACATTTAGAAGGGGCTTTGCCTGGCGGGCGAACACTGGATCCTGAAATATTTGATACAAAATGTATGGGTAGTGAAGTCGATAACCAATTGAAAGCATCTGCATCTACTCTGTTAATGGGCAAAATAGCTTGGACGGCACGAGATGCGCATAAAGCGATGGCAAGAGAAAGAGGTTGGCGCTTTTTACTGTTAAAGCTAATGCTCAGATATAAATTAGATTTTAGTCAACGACGTAAAACAAAGCGCGATAGACGAGCGGCTTTAGGCAGTTCACTAGTGGCCTCACTTAGGCAGTCAATGACCGACCGTAATATTCCGCTTTGGCTCAATACCGACTTTACCGATATTGTATTAAATAATGAGAAGGTTTCGGGGATTGAAGTTGTCCGCGAAGGTGAAAAACAAATAATTAATTCCGCTCTAGGCGTGATTTTTGCTAGTGGCGGTTTTGAGCAAAATCAGAAGCTTAGAGAAAAGTATTTACCTGAACCGTCAAATGTTAAGTGGAGTGCAACGCCCCCTGGTCATAATACTGGTGCTGCACTAGAGGCCGGCATTCGCGCTGGCGCAAAAACTGACATTATGGATTGGTGCTGGTGGTCCCCAACAGTGAATGTACCTAAAGAAGATAAAGCGAGAGGCATTTTTGCTGAACGTGCTTTTCCCGGTGCAATCGTTGTCGATGGACTTGGCAAGCGTTTTGTTAATGAGGCCGCTCCGTACCTTGAGTTCGGTGACGCTATGTACCGCAACAATGCAGCTACTGGCGGTAAATCATTACCTGCCTGGGTAATTTTCGATGCTAACTTTCGTTTTAATTATGCCATGGGCCCGTTTATGCCTGCGCAAATCCAGCCAGATAGTAGATTGCCTAAGGGGTGGTTAAACACACTCTATTGGAAGGCTGAAAACCTTAATGATCTGGCCAAACAGATCCAAATAGATCCTGAAGGACTTTCACAAACCGTAGAGCGAATTAATAGATTTGCAAAAACGGGTGTTGATGAAGACTTCGGCCGAGGAGGTAATGTTTTTGACCGTTATTATGGTGACACCAATGTTAAACCTAACCCTTGCATAGCACCTGTTGCTAAAGGTCCATTCTATGCAATGAGAATTGAAGCTGGTGATATCGGTACAAAAGGCGGTTTACTGACTAACGAACATGCACAGGTATTAAGTGATACGAATACTCCTATTGCTGGGTTATATGCCATTGGCAACTGTTCAGCATCGGTAATGGGCCGCAGTTATCCTGGAGCTGGGGCTACGTTGGGACCTGCGATGACATTTGGATATATCGCAGCAAATCATATTGCAAAGGGCAGAGCTAATGGCAATCAGACTATTCTCTAACATTGAAGCATTTACGTCTCTGTTATTTTGTCATTCCGACGAAGCATCTTGTTTATATAGCTGTGATGCGTTGATTGAAGGTTTGCGTACTTGGCCAAAAGAGGATGTAAAAGATCATCTTTTACTAGATCAACAAGTACAAGACGTTAAAAACTTAAATGCTTGTAATGAAGATAGGTAACACGATGATATTTAAAAGTAACACGAACCAAACGAATTCTATTTTTGATAAATCGATTTCAAACGCTGCAGTGTTAACCATTCCTCAATTGGTACTGCATGCTGGACATGTGTACAACGATAATATCGCGATAGAAGATGACGGCGAAAATATTAGTTACACTGAACTATCAACACGGGCATTAGCAGTTTGTAAAAGCCTCATTAACTCAGGAGTAAAACCTGGCGATCGCGTTGCTATTTGGCTACCAAACTGCGCAAATTGGGTTATCGCGGCTTTAGGTTTACAAATGGCTGGAGCAATACTGGTTCCTTTAAATACGCGCATGAAGCCCATAGAAGCTGCCGATATCTTAGAGCGTAGTGGTACTAAGATTCTGTTTATTATGGGAGATTTTTTGGGGCTGGATTATCCTGCTGCGTTGGCAGATGTATTGCCTAACAATGTAGAAAGACAAGTGGTTGTTACCGAGCGTACAGCTAACGACACGATACCGCTTATTGTGAACCAAACGTGGCAACAATTTTTGGCTATGGGAAATAGCCTGAAAGATGAAGTTGCGCTTGAGCGGGCTAATGCTGTTAAGCCGGACGATATTGCCGATCTGATGTTCACTTCTGGGACGACAGGCAAACCGAAAGGTGTTATGAGCAGTCATCGTAGCTGTTTACTGGCATTCACCCAGTTTGTAGAGATCTTAGGGTTAGAAAAGGGCGATCGTTATCTTGTCGTTAATCCTTTTTTTCATGCTTTTGGGTATAAAGCCGGTTGGCTTACCTGTTTAATTGCTGGAGCGACAATTTTACCCCATAAGGTTTTTGATGCTAATGAAGTTATTGCTCGGATAGAAACAGATAAAGTGACAGTACTTCCTGGGCCTCCCACTTTATATTTATCAATGCTTTCTCATCCTAAACTGAGCACGACTGATCTATCAAGCCTACGAGTCGCTGTTACTGGAGCTGCGACGATCCCACCAATTTTGATTGAACGTATGCGTAGTGAATTAGGATTTAAAATCGTTACCACTGCCTACGGTTTAACAGAATGTGGTGGGCTGGCAACTATCTGTAGACCAGATGAGGATGTCGAGACCATAGCTAAAACCAGCGGCAGTGCCATTAAAGGTACACAAATTTCGATTCAATCAAATGATGGTCAGTTTTTAGGAAATGGGGTTCAAGGGGAAATCTGTCTTAAAGGTTTTCATGTCATGCAAGGTTACTTCCAAGACGAAGCCGCAACTACTGCGACCATAGATGGTGATGATTGGTTACACACTGGTGATATTGGAATGCTTGATGAGCGTGGTAATGTGACGATTACAGGTCGTTTAAAAGACATGTTCATTGTGGGTGGCTTTAATTGCTATCCCGCTGAGATAGAAGCTGTACTTGCTGAGCACGATAGTATCAGCTTGAGCGCTGTGATTGGTGTACCATGTGAGCGAATGGGGGAGGTCGGGTGTGCCTACGTAATACGAAAGCCTGGCAGTGTGCTCAATGAAGAAGAGCTCATACAATGGTCCCGTTCACGAATGGCAAACTATAAGGTTCCTCGACACATTCGCTTTGTCGAGTCAATGCCAGTCAATGCTTCTAATAAAGTGTTGAAAGCTGAGTTGGCAGAAACATTTAGCGCCTAGAACCATCAAATACGCAACACTGCGTAAAATAAGCACTATTAGCCGTCTATATACTTTTAAGACGGCTTTTTTGTGGGTAAAGGTGAGCGTTAGTCCAAGCTGACTATGCATACCTTTACTGTATGCACACCACTAGAATAACCACTTATCCACAGTCGATATAACGAGTGAATCCATTCTATCTTTTAACAACAAATCACTTAGGATAATTTAATGGTGTTGTTACCCTGATTTGTTCGAAGCCAATACATTTCTGATCGGTCATTCGAGAATTATTTATGGATTAAACTACAGTGAGAGCTTCAATGAGAGCTTAGTAGTGAAGGATAAGGGAATGAAGGAAAAGTGAATACAAGCTTTTCACTTTTCCTGTATGAGTTAAAGTTTAACTGGCTTTAGGTTATTGTCGTTAACTGATGACTCTGAGATATCGCTTTGCGAGATTTTAGCTGGCTTAACACCAAGTAAACAGGCAAGAGCAGGCAATAAAAAGATTGCTCCAAATACGTTAACTAAAAACATAAACGCGAGTAAAATCCCCATGTCAGCCTGGAATTTTAGAGCTGAAAATGCCCAAGTTCCTACACCTATCGACATTGTAACAGCAGTAAATACTGCGGCTGTTCCACGGCTTTTCATTGCTTGGTAGAATGAATTTCGTAGATCATGGCCTTGATAAAGTGCGTGCTGCATCTTTTCATAAATATAGATCCCGTAATCAACACCCACGCCTATACCTAAGGCTATTACGGGTAACGTTGATACCTTCAGACCAATTCCAAGCAATGCCATTAATGCATTACAAAGAATACAAACCAGCATTAGTGGCAGGATCACACATAGAACACCTCGAGCAGATCTAAACGTTATCCAGCAAAGCAAACTAATAGCGCTAAAGATAGAGATTAGCATCTGTACTTCTGCCTTTTCAACGGCTTCATTGGTAGCTGATGCCACACCAGCATTACCGCCTAATAGTCTAAATTCCGCGTTATTTAGTTGTTGTTGGTCGGTAAAACTCCTAATCTCGTTAACGACATGCTTTAATGTCGCATCTTGGTGATCAGCTAAATAAACCTGCATGTTAATGGTTTTACAGCCATTATCGTTAAGTGCGTGCAAAGGGTTGGCAGCACTGGCACCGGCTAGTAGTGCATTAGAGTCTCGCTGTAGCGTTCGCCATAAAGGATTACCCTCATTGTTGCCTGAAACATAAAGCTTAGCTAAACCTGCTGTTGTCTTAACAGAGCGTACACCATCGACTCCTCTCATATGCAAATCAAAACGGTCTATGGCGTTCATAATTTCCCAGTCGAGGCAAGACTCTTCTCGATTATAAGTCTCTAAGTACACAGACAATACGTCCATACCAATAGAGTAATCCTTGATGATTTGTGCATTATCTAGATTGTATTGGGAGTCTTCTCTGAGTTCTGGTACGCCACTGCCAATATCGCCAGTGAGTAACGAGCGAGACTGCCAGGTCCCTAAGGCTAATAAAATCATCATTACAGTAACAGATGCTATAGCAGGCTTAGGTGTCGCTAAAGCGGAGACTTTCCACCAAATCTGTTTTTGTTTATCAATTACTTCATCGTTTTTGCGGAGCGCCATTTTCTCGAGTGTGAGATAAGATAATATTACAGGCATGAACATTTTGTTGGTAATGATCATCAATGCCACGCCTAAACAGGCTGTCATACCAAGCTCTTGTACCATGGGGATATCAATAACCATGATGACCATGAAGCCAAGGGCATTTGCCAGTAAGGCAACAGTTCCTGGTATAGCCAATTTTCGAATAGCATTCACCGCCGCCTCGGGCGAACTATTGCCATCAAGTACGTCTTGTTTCCACACATTAGTCATCTGTACAGCATGGGAAACACCGATTGAAAAAATGAGAAATGGTACCAGAACCGACATAGGGTCGATGCCGTAACCGAGTAAAGGTAATATACCGAGTAACCAAACAACAGGCAGCAACGCAACAGCGATTGCTAATAAGGTGAGCTTTATTGATAAAGTATAATGCCAAAGTAGCAGCAAAGTGATAAAAAATGCGATGACAAAAAACAACAGCACAGTTGATAAACCGTCCATCACATCGCCCATCACCTTAGCAAAACCGATGATCTGGATCTCAATTCCAGCTCCGGCCAACTCACTGCGAATTTGTTCTAAGTGTGCAGCTACCTGCGCGTAATCGGTGGCTAAACCCGTTTCAGGATCCATTTCCATTAAATCTGCTTGAACCATCGCTGATTTCAAATCATTAGAAACGAGATTTCCCACTTGACCAGATTTAGTCACATTAGTGCGTACCCAATTAAGTCCAGCCTCATCAGCGGTAAAACGAGAGGGGATAACGACATCTCCCATAAAACCGAATTCAGTGACTTCCATATACCGGACTTCAGGAGCGAACAAGGATCTTACTGTTGTTCTATTGATCCCTGGCGTAAATATAACTTCATCATGGACTTTTCTTAAGCGAGCAAGAAATTCAGCGTTATAAATATCACCTTCACCGGTCCAAGTCATGCTAACCATGATGCGGTTACTTCCGGTAAATGTATTTGAATGCTTTAAAAAAGCCTGCATATACGGATGCTGAATAGGAACCAGTTTGGTAAATCCGGGATCAAAGCGTGTATCGAGGGCTGAGTAACTTAACAATAATGTGATTAATAGAAACAATAGCCCTAAAGGTTTCCTTTTAAGGATCAGCTGATTGGCGGTAAAGTCTACAAAACGTTTAACTAAACTAATATCTTTCTGCCTTGGTTGAGTGGGAATTGATTGAGGTTGCGACATAGAAAACTCCAAGGGGTGCCGGTTATGTATTCGAATTAGTATTTGGTTTTACGATTTTTCTGGTTTCTGTTTTAGCCGTTTTTTGTTGTTTTAAAGAGTGATAAAAAATGCCTGAGTCACTAGCTAAAATGATATTGCCGGAAGGTAAAACCGCCATATCAGTTACAGATAGACGTCCTCCGCTGCGGAATATGCTAAATGTCTCACCTTGATCAACACTAGATAAAACAATGCCACCTTGGCCAGCAAGAAGTAGTTCTCCGGACGATAGTGTTAAATGAGTAAATAGAGAAATAGGGTAAGGAAAATCGACTTTATGCCAATTATTGCCATTGTCTACCGTGCGAAATATATTGCCTCTCATACCATATACCAGCCATTTACTTCCGCCTAAGTGCAGACCTCCATACAAAGAACCATCGTAAAAAGTTGGTAAAGAATGCCAATTTTCGCCGTAGTCGTTTGAGCGCAGTACGGTTCCGGCTTCGCCAACCATTAACCAATTTTGTTTGTTATCGTCGCTCATTAAGCCATTTAGATGCCAATCGGTTCCTTCTGGAGCAGATATTTTTTGCCAACTTTCCCCATCATCATATGACACCATAGACTTGCCAAAAGCTCCCACCGTAAGCCATTGGCCTGAATCTAATTTAGCAATGTTAAACAGGGGATCACTCATCGTTTTATCGAATGCGACCTCTCGCCAAGACAAGCCGCCATCGGTGGTTTTTAATATCCAACCTTCATGTCCTATTGCAAGACCAGTATCTGGTGAATCAAAAACCATCCTCGTGATAAGTGCATGCCGCTGCTTGGTCACGTTAGTAGGCTGCCATGTTTTGCCTTCATCGGTAGACAATAAAAGCGAACCTAGTTCTCCACTTGCGACAAGCCCTGCCGAAGTGACTTCTATATTCGTGATGTTCATGTTAGTGACAGGAATGTCGTTAGCTGATAGAGGTGCAGATTCTCTTGCTGAAAAAGCAATTAAACCTGCTGTAGCGACAATGAGTGAAATAGAGATAGTAAAAAATATATGCATAACTCTCCCGATAGGAACTTCCCTAAAGCAGTCAGTTAATAAACTGCTGTTATTTAAATCAAGTTAACCTTAAAGACGTATATTTTGGCGCTGCCTGACAATGTTGTTATTAAACAGCTTGTTGCAACAGTTTTATCGCCCTAAATTCTTACCATGTCTAGGGGGGGATACATATTGCTTGTAGGCTCATTATTACCAGTTGACTTAGAGTCTCATCGTCCAAATGAGCTAGGAGCTAAATAGGAGTTTTATCGCTCTTTATTGTTTTAGTCCGAATTAACGATGAGTGTTTCAGGCGGGTATGGAACCCTCAACAACAGTGCAGTGTGATGTTTTGTTTGCAAAACACTAAATGAACAAATTTTATCGATAATTGGGGAGTGAATATTGATGAGTAACCATAGTGAAGTGATAGCGGCCGATTTGGAACAAGAAGACTACATGACCGTAGACGCTCAAGCATTAATCGAGCTTGCCACTGCTTTAGTGCCAAAACTTGCTGAGCGTGCTAAACAAACAGAGCTTGATGGTAAGGTTTCTGAAGAATCAGTCAAAGAAATAGCTGCTGCAGGCCTATTTAGAGTATTACAACCAAAAAGATGGGGCGGAGCTGAACTCGATCCTCGTGTGTTTTACCGAATTCAAATGATTTTGGCTCAGGGTTGTATGTCAACTGCATGGATATATGGGGTTATTAGTGTTCACAATTGGCAACTGCCTTTGTTTCCTGAGCAAGCTCAACAGGATGTTTGGCAAAAAGACGACTCGACCTTAATCGCGTCAACATATATGCCTGTAGGTAAAGCGGTGCCTGTAGAGGGCGGTTATATGTTCTCAGGACGCTGGGGGTTCTCAAGTGGTTGTGAGCATTGTGAATGGATTTTCCTCGGGGCGTTATTGCCTAAGGAAGATGGCAGTGAAGGGCTTGAACATACGACTTTTCTGTTACCTAAGTCAGATTTTACCATTGACAAGAACTGGGATGTCCATGGCCTTAGAGGAACGGGGAGTCATGATATCGTTGTTGATAATGTATTTGTTCCCGCTCATCGTACCCAGCGTACTAACAACCATAGTGATGCTGGCTGTCCAGGTAGAGAGCTCAATAATGGTTGGTTGTACAAAATCCCGTTTACACAGGTCTTTCAACGTGCGGTTTCAACAGCTTGTATCGGTGCGCTAGACGGCGCGATTAATGAATTTAAGCAAAGAGCCTCTATGCATGTAGGTAAGCACGGTAGTAAAACTGCAGAGGATCCTAATGCACAATTTGCTGTCACAGCAGCAATGATGACAAGCGATCAGCTTAAGTTAGTCATGTTAAGAAATTATCAGCGAATAGTTGACTGCGTAAAATCCAACCAAGTAATGGATGTTGAAGAACGTTTATTACAACGAGCTCAAGCTGCATCAGTGCCGAAATTGTGTGGTGAACATGTTGATGATTTACTTAAAGCTTGCGCAGCTTCTGGTTTATATAGATCTAATCCTATCGAACGGATATTTAGAGATATTCATCAGGCCCGCGGACATATCGCGAATAATGGTGATGCCTACATGCGTGCACATGGTTCGGTCATGCTTGGACTACCAAACCTTGACCCATTTATTTAGTCGCCTTATTAGATAACCCATTTGCTGGAAAGGAGTTGCCATGTCTTCATCTCGTTATCACCATTTGACTGTGAGTCATATCATCGAAGAAACTGAAGATTCACGTTCTTTGGTGTTTGATTTACCTGAGAGTTTACGTCAAAAGTTTGCATATAAGGCAGGGCAATTCCTTACTTTTAGGATCCCTAAAAACGGCGAGTATTTATTACGCTGCTATTCATTATCGAATACGCCAAAAGACTCTTCATTAAAAGTGACCATTAAGCGTGTTCCAAATGGCTTAGTATCAAGCTGGGTAATGGATGAGGTAAAGGTCGGAGATAAGATAGAAGTAATGCAACCGGCTGGGATTTTTGTCCCTAAATCCGTTAAGGGAGATATGCTGCTTTGTGCTGGCGGCAGTGGCATTACTCCGGTATTTTCAATATTGCAAACAGCATTAGCGCAAGGCGAAGGCAATATTCGTTTGATTTATGCTAATCGTGATGAAAAATCAGTTATTTTCAAGGAACAACTGAAGGCATTAACCTGTGAATATCCAAATCGCCTTGAAGTTATACACTTAATCGATTCAGTATCAGGGATCCCAAATCCGTACTTACTTGCGCGATTAGCCCAGCCATTCTCTGGTTTATTAAACTTTGCTGGTGCGTTTATATGTGGTCCTGGGCCTTTCATGGATTCGATGGAAAAAGCACTCGAGTCAATTGATATGTCAGCAGATAAAATTTACATAGAACGCTTTATTTCGTTACCCAATGAAAAAATTGTTAAAACAGACGAATTGATAGACGAGCAAAGTATTGCAGCCACTGAAGATGAGCATTTATCACCTGAGTTAGACCAGCGAATAGATGCCCGAGCGATTATTGAGCTAGATGGACAATCACATTCTGTCAACTGGAGCAAAACCGATACTTTACTTGAGGCGGCAGAAAAAGCAGGTTTGTCACTTCCACATTCATGTAGGGAAGGGATGTGCGCCTCTTGCATGTGTGAAGTAAAAGAAGGAAACGTAAAATTACGTATTAATGATGTACTGAGCGAGCGTGATTTAAAGCAATCTTTAACCCTGAGTTGTCAGGCGGTCCCATTGTCGGAACACATCAGAATTTGTTACACCTAACACAAATTAACGGGCGTTGTTGTAAAATCGCCCGTTAATTTGCGCTAATGCACTTTTATCAAGTTAAACAAAAATCGCTTAGTAAAGGCGGTTAATACTCTTTTTACCTAATGAGCGACAAATACTAGACTAAAGTCTCGAATTTATAAGCGCTTAGCGCAAAGGTGCGCCTCGTAGAGTTTAATGTCGTAGTCAGATTATTTAGTAAAATAATCACACGTAAAACATCCCTAAAGTCCATTTTTTCACCTCTTCACAATTGACGCTGTCAAGTTCAGTTGACGCTGAGCTACCGACTGAAATTAACAATTTTATAACTATTTGTTATCAATAATGGCAATGGGTTATGTTTGTAGTCTCAACGGACGATGGCGTAAAACTCAGCCTTTTTTACTCTGATTAATACCTAACAAACCGTGATATGCGGTTTAGCTTGGCGCAATTTATGGCCAGCGGCATCATCTAAGGAGATTAAGATGCAGTCAAATAGTATTAATCGTGCTCGCCTTCAAGGAAAAGTCGCATTTATTACGGGGGCGGGAAGTGGTATTGGCGCAGCAACAGCTGTTCGCTTAGCTGCTGAGGGGGCGAAGGTTATGATCTGTGGTAGAAATCAGCAGCCATTAGATCTTGTTGTTGAACAGATAAAGCAAGATGGTGGAGTGGCTCAGGCTGTGATTGCTGACGTGTCGAATGAATTTGAACTCGTATCAGCGATTGAGCGATGTGCTTGCGAATATGGCTCATTGGACATTATGGTCAATAATGCGATGGCATTTACTTGGGGCAGTATCGAAGAGATGGACACCCCATCTTGGCATGCAAATTTTAAGACATCAGTAGACGGTACCTTTTGGGGAACAAAGGCTGCGATGAAATTAATGAAACAAAATGGCGGTAGTATTATCAACCTATCATCTATTTGTGGAGAACTTGGAACAGCATGGATGTCAGGTTATAGCGCAGCTAAAGCGGCTGTCACTAATTTTTCCAGAGCAGCAGCGGCTGAAGGTGCGGCTAGTCGTATTCGTGTCAATACCGTGATCCCTGCTGTAGTAGAAACACCCGCGACAGAGGGCATGTTATCAGACCCCGCTACTCGTAAAAGCACCGAGCGATTAATACCCATGGGGAGAGTCGGACAACCCGATGAGTTAGCGTCAGTGATCGCGTTTTTGGCGAGTGATGATGCTTCATATGTTACAGGCGTGAGCTTACCCGTTGATGGTGGTCGCTCGGCAGTACTCGTAACGGCCTTGGATTGAGGTAGCAATGATAAATAACCAATGTATACAAGCCAAACAAAAATTACTTAGCCCATTGAAGCTAGGTGAGATAATCCTCAATAATCGCGTTGTTATGGCGCCAATGACTCGAAATCGAGCTAACAGTGACGGTACACCCACTCAAAGTATGGTTCAACATTATGCGGATAGAGCATCTGCGGGGTTAATTGTTGCTGAAGGGACCTGGCCTAGCCATTCTGGCCAAGCATATAGTAGGCAGCCAGGTATTGAGACCAAAGCGCATTGTCAGGCGTGGCGCCATGTCACTGATGCTGTGCATGCTAAAGGTGGCAAAATCGTGTTGCAAATAATGCACAGTGGACGGATTGGCAGTAAGCACATAAAAGGTGAAGCGGTTAACAGTGTCGCGCCTTCTGCAATACAAGCCGCAGGACAAGTTTATACCGACAGCGCAGGCATGCAAGACTTTGATATGCCGCTAGCCCTCAGCTCTGTTCAGATTGCAAAAGTTATAGCTGAGCATCGACAAGCTGCAATCAATGCCATTGAGGCGGGTTTTGATGGAGTAGAACTTCACTGCACTAGCGGTTATTTACCCATGCAGTTTCTATGTTCCGGAACGAACCAGCGTACTGATAAATATGGCGGTAGTAGCGATAAACGTGCAAGTTTTGCTTACGAATGTTTATTAAGTATGAGTGATGCCATAGGCGCAGGGCGTGTTGGCTTAAGAATTAATCCGGGAAATAGCTTTAACGATTGTTCTGATGACGATCCAGCACAAAGCCATATCAGTTTACTAAAGCAAGTTAAAAGCTTAAACCTTGCGTATTTACATGTGATGAAATCACCGTTAACTGACATTGATGCATTTGCGCTAGCGCGTGAGCATTTTAACGGACCGCTAATTTTAAACGACGGCTTTGAACCTAGCAGTGCTGCACAAGCGGTACAAGATGAGCAAGGTCAAGCGGTGTCTTTTGCCAGACATTTTATTGCCAACCCTGATTTAGTTTACCGAATTAATGATGACCTACCGTTATCAAAATTTGATCGGAAAAGCTTATATACCGCGGGAGATGCAGGCTACAACGATTATCAATCTCATCAAATAATAACCACTAGTTAAAAGCAACATATTAAAGGAATAAATAATGAAAATACTGGTACCTATAAAACGAGTGGTCGATCATAACGTAAAAGTTCGTATCAAATCTGATGGCAGTGGTGTTGACTTTAATAACGTCAAAATGTCAATCAATCCATTTGATGAAATTGCGATTGAAGAAGCGGTACGTCTTAAGGAAGCTGGTATTGCTACAGAAGTAATAGCGGTGAGCTGTGGGGCAAAAGTTTGCCAAGAAACCTTACGTACTGCTTTGGCCGTTGGTGCTGATCGTGCAATTCAGGTCGATACTGATGCCGAATTAGAACCTTTGGCTGTCGCAAAAACACTAAAAGAAATTGTAAAGCGGGAAGCCCCTCAGCTGGTTATTTGTGGCAAACAAGCAATCGATGACGATTGTAATCAAACAGGGCAGATGTTGTCTGCTTTATTAGGTTGGTCACAAGGTACTTTCGCTTCAGAGCTTAAAGTAGATGGTAATGAGCTAGCTGTGACTCGAGAGATCGATGGCGGGCTTGAAACTATCGCGCTTGGTTTGCCTGCAGTTGTTAGCTGTGACCTTCGATTAAACCAACCTCGATACGCATCACTACCTAATATCATGAAGGCTAAGCGTAAGCCATTAGAAGTTATTGAAATTAGTGAACTTAATGTAAATATTACACCACGGATTAAAGCCATAAAATATACCCTCCCGGCGTCACGCAGCGCAGGCGTTATGGTCGATGACGTTGCAGAGTTACTGAGTAAATTGCGTGAAGAAGCGCGAGTATTATAAGGAGATACTTAAATGAAAATGTTAGTTATAGCTGAACACGATAATACTCGAATAGCGGACGTGACATTCAATGCCATACAAGCTGCAGCGCAACTTGCAACGTATTCAGCAGATGTGAAAATTGAACTATTAATAGCTGGAGCTGATTGCCAAACTGTCGCTGACGAAGCTGCAACGTTAAGCCACGTAGATACAGTGCGTTGTGTAGAGGCTGCTCATTATGGTGCAGGTTTAGCTGAAAACCTAGCGAGTCTAGTTGTTGAGCTTACTGCTAAATACCAATACCAGGCAGTGATTGCAGCAAGTAGTAGTTTTGGTAAGAATGTTACTCCACGTGTAGCTGCGTTATTGGATGTTGCTCAAGTATCTGATGTTACTGCAATTAATGGTTTCGGTGATTATACAAGGCCAATTTATGCCGGTAATATCATGTTAAATTGCGAATCAAGTGATCCAATTCAGGTATTGACGATTAGACCAACGGCTTTTGATAAAGTCACAACGGGTGGTAACGCTGAATGTATCCATGAGAACTCGTCACAAGATCTTGGTTTATCGAGATTAATCAGTCGTGAATTGTCTGAATCAGACAGACCAGAGCTTGGTGCGGCAAATATTATTATTTCTGGAGGCCGTGGCCTAGGTAGTGGTGATAACTACAAACAAATCCTTGAACCATTGGCTGATAAACTTGGGGCGGCTTTGGGGGCCTCTCGAGCTGCAGTTGATGCAGGATATGTACCTAATGATTATCAAGTAGGGCAAACCGGTAAGATTGTTGCACCAGAATTATATATTGCGGTCGGTATTTCTGGTGCGATTCAGCATCTTGCGGGTATGAGTGATTCACAGGTGATCGTTGCAATTAATAAGGATCCTGATGCTCCCATTTTTCAGATTGCTGATTATGGCTTGGTTGGAGATCTGTTCACCGCAATTCCAGAGTTAACTAACGCATTAACGTAAGATTAATGTTATCCGTATAGGTTGGTACAACAGCCTATACGGAACCAATTTAAAATAACTAAAATTAAAAAATTAATTGGAGGGTATTTTGCCGAATATTAACCTAGATATTGAATTCTATAACGACCTAGTTGAGTCCATTTATGAGGCTGCACAGAATAAATCCAGTTGGTCTGAGCCGCTGGAGGAATTGAGAAAGTTATTCAGTGCTAATTACGTCACCTTAATACTCAAACAACCCTTACCAGATGATGAGACTGGTGTTGGGATCATGATAGCGGTTGGCGGGGATTTAGATGATGACAGTAATATCCAATACTTGCCTTACGGGCATACTTTAACGCCCTTTAATGATCAAGAGCCGAATAAGATTGTCACGGTTGATGATTTGATGGACGAACAACAGTGGATAGATAGTTCGTATCGACGCCATTGGTGTATGCACAATGATGTTTATCATGTGATGGCCGTTGATATCTCAATACCTGATGTTGGTAATCTTCCCTTTAGGATCACCCGTGGTGAAACAGATCCCGCTTTTAGTATAGAAGATAAAGCATTATGTCAGTTCTTTGTTTCTCACCTTAGACGTGCGTTAGAGATCCACCTTCAACTTAATCGCAGTGAATCATTGGGCTCAATGTACTCACAGGCTATTGGCCGATTATCGATCGCCACTATTAAAATTGATGAGCAAGGAAAAGTATTAGATCAGAATATTTTTGCACGAGAAATTATTGAGGCAGGTGATGGCCTACGGATAGTGTGTGGCAAATTGACAGCGACTTCGAGTAGCGATAACCGAGAATTAAAACATTTAGTAAAAGGGGCTTTTGAACGAGCACGTAATAATCGCAAAAATATTCTGCCCGAAGCTATGTCAGTAAGTCGACCATCTTGTGAAGTTAACTTAGGTATTGTGGTTGAAGTAATCCCTGGGCTCGATTGGGCTGAGGGTAAGGGGCAAGCACAGGCTATTATCTATATAAGAGATTCCGTGAGTAAATCTCAGGCAAGTAGTGATATGGCAAAAAAGCTTTTTGGTCTTACACCAGCCGAAACAGCACTATCATTGCAATTAACTAATGGTTTGTCATTAGAGGAAGCTTCAGAAGCTCTCAATATACGTCGCAATACCGCCAGAGCACACTTACGAGCAATTTTTTCTAAAACAGGCGTACGCCGCCAAACCGAGCTGGTACGAATATTTCTCAATAGTGTTGCTGCGCTGGGATATAGCCACCGGGAGGCAAAAACAACAGAGCACACTAATGAAGAGTAATATGTTTGAGCTAATGACTCATATTCGTTCAGTTGCACATAACGGCGTTCTTTATAAGCGCCGTTACGACATTATTGCCCGGTAAATATCGCTCGTCTTTTTTCAAGAAAAGCCACCATCCCTTCGCGTTGATCTTGAGAGGCAAACAGTAACGCATTGGCCTTGCGCTCAAGAGCCATGGCAGCGGGGAGTGATGCGTCCATACCAGCAAGTATGACTTCCTTTATTTGTTCAGCAGCTAAAGGAGGCATACGAGCGATACGTCTAGCATTGCTTAAGGCTTGTTCTAAAACATTATTATCGGAGCACACCTCACTGACTAACCCGGCTGTAAATGCTTCTTGCGCAGTAATAGGGCGTCCAGTTAGCGCCATTTGCATAGCTTTTGCTTTACCTATCGCACGCACTAATCGCTGGGTCCCACCTATCCCGGGCATGATCCCAATAGCGATTTCAGGTTGGCAAAACGCCGCACTTTCGCCCGCCACGATAATGTCAGCTAACATCGCCAGTTCGCAGCCACCACCATAGGCATAGCCACAAACCGCTGCAATAACAGGCTTTGGGCATTGCTCAATTGGCGCCCATAATCTTTCGGTATGCCGTTGGTATATATCAATTGGACTGGCTTCAATAAGACTGGTTATATCACCACCTGCAGCAAAAACGTTATCACCACCGGTCAGTACGATACAGCGGACAGTATTATCATTAGACAATGAACTAAAGTGATCAGACAAACACTGCTGTAGCTCAAGACTTAACGCATTCGTCGCAGCAGGTCGATTAAGTGTCAATAGTGCTACGCCTTCCTCCGGCCTTTCTAGTAGCACTGTTTCTTGTTGCTTATCCAACTTGAATCTCCTCAATACGGTGTCGTACAGCAATATTTTTTAACCGAAGCGACGGTTAAAAAATAGCCACAAATTGATGTGGATTTATATTGATAGCCACTTTCTCCTTTAGCGCTACATTCGACATCGTCCATTTAGACGAAGCTAACTTTGCCTAGCTAATGATATTTATATAAGCCTCGGAAAACGGCGGGTAAATTTTAATTTAGGTCGTTACAAATATTACTAATGTAAAAGGGTAAAGTAATGCAGATTGATTACCAGAATAAAGTGGTATTGGTGACAGGAGGTACTAAAGGCATCGGTGCGGGGATTGCGACAGAGTTTCTTGCTGCTGGAGCCAAAGTCATTGTTTGTGGGCGAAGTGAGCCACAAACACTTCCGCGAGATGGCAACAATATTGCGCAGTTTATTTATGCTGATCTTAAGAAACAAGAGGATATTGAAACCTTATTTGACATCATTGCTACAGAATACCCCCGCCTTGATGTGGTCATTAATAACGCTGGAGGAAGTCCTTTTGCTCTGGCCGACAAGGCGTCTCCTCGATTTCATGAAAGCATTCTTCGACTCAATCTTATTGCTCCTTTAAATGTTGCTCAACAAGCTAACTTGGTCATGCAAAATCAAGAGTCTGGCGGCTCGATTGTCTTTATCGGCAGTATTAGCGCGCTTCGCGCCTCTCCAGGAACCGCCGCTTATGGGGCGGCAAAAGCCGCTATTTTATCTTTAGTTCAGTCTCTTGCAGTGGAATGGGCACCAAAAGTTAAGGTAATGGCTGTGAGCCCTGGCCTGGTTAAAACTGAGCAATCACACCTTCACTACGGTGATGATGAGGGAATAGCGGCTGTGGCTGAAACGATACCCGCTGGTCGATTAGCGGATCCAGCTGATATAGGCAAGGCCTGTTTATTTTTAGCCTCAGAAAGCGGTGTTTATGCTAGTGGTTGTAACTTATTACTTAACGGAGGCGGCGAGAAGCCTGCGTTTTTAATGGCTTCTAAAAATACTAAATAGTTAATTTTTAACATTAACTAAATGCTTTGTATGAGCTTAATTGATAGTGAATATACACCAGTTCAACAACATTATTTAAAAGCATTGAGTACGTAGATACTCAAGAACAGCAGGAGGATTGACATTGGCTGATTATCCTTGGATGACCCAAATACGCAAATTAGTAGGCACAGAGTATGACCGTATATACGCATGGGATGCGATAAACCCTGCGATGGTAAGGCAGTGGTGCGAAGTAATGGGAATTGATAACCCTCTTTACACGGATGAAGAGTATGCATTACGAACTGAGTTTGAAGGTATTGTTGCACCTCCATCAATGTTACAGAGTTGGTGTCTAGCAGGATTTAATGATGTATGTGCACCAGGTTCTTCAGAAGAAAACCCTTATGGGGTACTAAGACTATTAGAAGCACAAGGCTACCCAGCTGTAGTTGCAGTTAATTCGGATCTTGATTTCAAACGATATTTGAAAATGGGCGAGAAGCTTTGTTACACCACAAAGTTAGACTCAATTAGTGAAGAAAAAACCACAGGTCTTGGTGTTGGTTACTTTGTCACTTTTATCATGACCTACTTGTCAACTCACCCAAATGGCGAAGAAGAGTTGGTCGGTACTTTGTTGTTTAGAGTGTTTAAGTTTAAACCAGCAGTTCGAGCCAAATCTAATCTTGAAGAAAACGCAGAATCAAAACCTGCAGCAATGGTTTATAAGCGACCAAAGCCAGGGATCAGTGACGATAACCGATTCTTCTGGGATGGCTGCAATGAACATGAACTACGGATCCAGCATTGCACTGCATGCGACAAATTACAGCATCCGCCAGCACCAATATGTATGCATTGCCAATCCTTCGAGCTAGACCATAAGGTCGTTAGCGGTAAAGGTGAAATCTTCTCTTTTGTGGTGATGCATTATCCTGAGGTACCGCCATTTGAGCATCCAAATCCAATTGGACTTATCGAATTAGATGAGGGCGTCAGGCTGACAGCAGGTCTAGTGGGTCTTGAGCCTGAAGAGGTCGTTATTGGTCAAAAGGTAGAGGTAGAGTTTACCACTTACGACGGTGATTTAACCCTACCTATGTTTAAACTGGTAACCGAATAAAGGAGGTAGGTTATGGATTTTTCATTAACTGAAGAGCAGCAAGCTATCTTTGAAATGTCTCAGGGAGTATTTAACGATTGCTGTACGGATGAATATCTTCGCGAAGTCGACGTTTCCAATAACACCAGAATGGATAAATTGTGGCAAACCTGTATTGAAACCGGACTCCATGCTCTGTATTTGCCAGAAGAGTTTGGCGGAAGTGAACTTGGAATGACAGAGCTTGCGTTAGTGCTGCAAGCACAAGGTGCAGCATTAGGTTTGGTACCATTATGGCGTCATCAGTTAGCCGCAACCTGTTTAGCTAAGTTTGGTGCTGCAGATTTACATCCAGTTATCAACGCCGCTGCGACAGCAGATAATTTACTAACGCTCAGCGTTCCCAATCTAACCAAGCATAATGTGTCCGTTAAAGCCGCACCAAATAAAGAAAATGGCTATGTACTGAACGGAAAGTTATCTGCTGTTGCAGATGCGGCAACGGCAAGCCATGTACTGATACCGGTTGAACTTGATAACCAAGTACGCTTTGCACTTGTGTCGCTCGACGGTATCAATATTAAACGTATCGACGGGATATTAACCCATGGCGAACAGGTTTCCGATCTGGTTTTTAATGAAAGTGTACTCTCAGGCTACCAATTACTGTCAACGGGAGCGAGTGAATGGCTAACACCAAGAGTACTCGCTGCTCAGTCAGCAATTCAGCTTGGAGTGAGTGAAGAACAATTAAAAAGAACCGTTGAATATATCTGTGAGCGTCGTCAATTTGATCGACAGATTGGATCATTTCAAGCCGTTCAAATGACAATGGCTGATTGTCGTATTGCATTAGAAGTGCTGCGTTCAACATTATTTCAGCTTTGCTATCGAATCGACGCCGGCTTAGGTTGTGACTCGGAAGCTTTAGCATGTGCATTGCATGCTTGTGATGCCGGCCACTTAATCGGTCATAAAGCGCAACATGTTCATGGCGGTTTTGGTGTTGATACGAGTTATCCAATACATCGTTATTTGTATTGGAGCCGCGCAATATCACTAGGACTGGGTGGTAGCCAAGCAATCGCCGAGCGGTTAGGTGACTGGTTAGCAGAAAATGACAAACTTGGATGGAAGTATGACCTCAATGAAAACAACTAATACTAAAAACAGTGCGGCTAGCAACTTTTCAAATATAAAGCTCGGTGAAAAATTACCAGAACTTACTGTACCTATTACTGTTGCCTTGATCACTAGTGGCGCCATCGCTACCCGGGATTTCTTTCCTGGGCATCACGATAAAGATGCAGCTAAAGAATTGGGTTCTCCACATATTTTCATGAATATCCTGACAACGAATGCACTCGTGCAAGGGTTTGTCGAAAAGTGGGGAGGCTCAAATATTCGTTTCACCAATCTAAACATTAAGCTCGGTATGCCAAATTATCCAGGTGACACCATGGTCTTTACTGGAGAAGTGAGCATGCTTGACCCAAATAACCAATCAGCAGTTGTTAGCCTAGTAGGAAAGAACTCGATGGGCGCCCATGTTAGTGGCACTGTTTCTATTACATGGCCTCGCGATTTCGTGCAATAAAAGGAGAATTTAGATGGATGCATCGATCAGTGGTAAGGCTGCGATTGTTGGTTTAGGCGCTACTGAGTTTTCTAAAAACTCTGGGCGTACAGAATTACGCTTAGCAATGGAAGCGACTTTATCGGCACTTAAAGATGCCGGAATTGATCCTAGTGAAGTGGACGGTTTTTGTTCTTACTCAGTAGATAAAGTGCCTGAGTATGAAGTAGCTCGTTTGCTTGGCTGTAAAGAAGTAAAGTTTTTCTCTCAAATCCCCCATGGTGGCGGTGCTGCGTGTGCTCCTGTTATGCACGCTGCCATGGCCGTAGCCTCTGGCGTGGCTAAAACGGTAGTCGTGTATCGCGCGATGAATGAACGCTCTTGGTATCGATTTGGGACTGGAGATTATGGTTTTGCAAATACTCCAACATTTGAAAATGTAAATTATGGTTGGTACATGCCGCACGGTTTTCATACACCTGCATCATGGGTTGGTATGTTTGCTCAGCGATATATGCATGAATATGGAGCAACATCAGAAGATTTCGGTCGTATTGCCGTTGCTGCACGTGATTTCGCTGCAACCAATCCTGCTGCTTTTTTCCATAATAAGCCCATTACACTAGAAGAGCATCAAGCTTCTAGATGGATCTGTGAACCATTACATTTGCTCGATTGTTGTCAAGAGTCTGACGGAGCCGTTGCGATGGTTATCACCAGTGCCGAAAGAGCAAAAGACTTAAAGCAAAAAAGTGTGGTGATAAAAGCGGGTGCACAAGGCATAGCACAAGGTCAGCAAGTCATGACGTCATTTTATCGTGAGGATATTACTGGACTGCCTGAAATGGGGATTGTTGCAAAAGAGCTTTATCAACAATCAAAGTTAGGTCCGGAAGACTTTCAGACAGCAATTATATATGACCACTTCACCCCGTTTGTATTGCCTCAACTTGAAGAGTTTGGTTTTGCAAAGCGTGGACAAGCGAAAGAGTTTATTCGCGCAGGTGAGCATGCTCGGGGCGGAAAGTTGCCGATTAACACCCATGGCGGCCAGCTTGGAGAAGCCTATATCCACGGCATGAATGGTATCGCCGAAGCGGTGCGCCAAGTACGTGGTTCGGCAGTAAACCAAGTCGATAATGTTGAAAACGTTTTAGTTACGGCTGGAACCGGTGTACCAACCAGCGGTCTTATCTTAAGTGCAGAGGGCTAGTTATGTATATTGATTTAACGCCAGAACAGCATCAATTGCGCTTAAAAATCCGAGATTACTTTACCGAGCTGATGACCCCTGAACTCAAGTCAAAATTACGCGGTAAAGAGGGCGGTGATGATTATCGTGCAGTGATTGAGCAAATTGGTAAAGATGGTTGGTTGGCTGTAGGTTGGCCAAAAGAGTTTGGTGGTCAAGGTTATCAAGCCACCGAGCAACTTATTTTCTTTGAAGAGGCCAATATCGCGGGGGCGCCGCTGCCTTTTGTCACGATCAGTACCGTCGGGCCTGCATTGATGCAGCATGGCACTGAGGAGCAAAAGCAGAAATTTTTACCCGGTATAGCAAAAGGTGAAATCATATTTGCTATTGGTTATTCAGAACCTAATGCAGGTTCTGACTTAGCCACACTCACCACTTCAGCAAAAGTCGAACAAGAGTGTTTTATTGTAAATGGCAATAAAATGTGGACTTCTGGCGCTGAGTCCGCCGATTATATTTGGTTAGCGGCGCGAACAGACCCCGAGCAAGCTCGCCATAAAGGTATTTCGATCATGGTCGTTGATACCAAAACCTCGGGCTTTTCGCACACAGTGATCCCAACCTGTTCAAACCCAACGGCAGCGACCTATTATGATGATGTCATCGTACCTAAAGAAATGCTTGTTGGTGAGCTTAACCATGGCTGGAAACTGATTACCTCACAATTAAACCATGAACGTTTAGGTCTAGGTGCATGGTCAGATAAAGTGGTGAGTTTGTACCGCAAAGCTTACCTCTGGGCAAAAGCGAAAGATGAACAAGGCCGGTGCGCGATGGATAATCCATGGGTGCGTAGCGCCTTAGCAAGGTGCTATTCTCGTTTGGAAGCGATGCGACTTATTAACTTTAGAATCGCTGCAGATCTTGAGCAAGGAAAAATGGATGTTGCACTGGCTTCAATAACCAAAGTCTACGGTTCTGAGTCCGCGATTGAAATTTTACGCCTGTTACAAGATATTGTAGGTAGTAATGGCATGGTCAGAGAGGGCTCTAGTGCCTCTTTATTATTAGGCGAACTCGAGTATGAAGTACGTGCTTCTGTCACATTGACTTTTGGTGGTGGAACGAACGAGATCCAACGTGAGCTAATTGCTCAATTTGGATTAGGTTTACCGCGCGCACGTAACTAAGGTAAGAAGGATTTGCATCATGAGCGATATGGATTTATTTAAAACTGAGGTTAGACAGTGGTTAGAAGCTAATTGCCCGCATTCACTCAGAACGCCTACACCTGAGAATGAATTAGTTTGGGGTGGCAAAAACCTAAACTTTATGACCCAAGACATGCGTGATTGGTTTGAGCGCATGCGCGATAAGCGTTGGTTCTGCCCTGGCTGGCCAACTGAGTATGGCGGCGGCGGCTTATCGGCAACAGAAGTCAATATTTTAGAGAAAGAAATGTTGCGTATGCGTTGTCGTCCACCGCAAATAAATCTAGGGATCTGGATGTTGGGTCCGGTGTTATTAAAGTATGGTACTGAAGAGCAGAAAAAACGCTTATTACTACCGATGACACAAGGTGAAGTAAGGTGGTGCCAAGGCTTTAGCGAGCCAAATGCGGGTTCTGATCTTGCCAATATTCGTACTAGTGCCGTTGATATGGGTGATCATTATTTGGTTAACGGCTCCAAAATTTGGACATCATACGGTGATAAGTCAGATTGGATGTATGCCTTAGTTAGAACCGATAATAATGCCTCAAAACATGGCGGTATAAGTTTATTAGTACTCGATATGGCGAGTGCAGGGGTGACGCCTAAAGCAATCGATCTGATCAGTGGCAAATCATCATTTTGTGAAGTGTTCTTCGATAATGTCAAAGTCCCCAAAGACAATCTTATCGGTGAGGTAAATGGAGGTTGGCCATTAGCAAAACTATTACTACAGCACGAACGCAGTGCTATGAGTAAGTTTGGTGAATTTAGCTTACCGAATCACTTTCATTTGAAGTCGTTTGTTAACGATTATATGCCTAAGCCTCATACCACATCTGAAACTGTATTAAATGCACGCACCGTAGCGTGTGATATGGAAGAAAGGATCTTTAATTTGACGGTTCAGCGCATGGGGGAGGAAGCTCGTTCAGGAAAAGATGTTTTCTCTACTATGTCAATTATGAAATATGCCCATAGCGAACAAGAGAAGATTAAGTTTGAGTTGCTTCTCGATGTTATGGGCTACCGAGCACTCGGCTGGCAGGTAGAAGGTAAAGCTAACGACAGTTTTAGCGACCAAGAACTCAGTGTTACTCGCGGTTGGCTTAATAGCTTTACTCAAACGATAGCGGGGGGCTCTTCTGAAGTTCAGTTAAATGTTATCGCTAAAAGAGTCCTCAACTTACCTGATAATAAAGCGGGATCTTCAGTTAAAAAGGTAACAACATCATGAAGCTAATCTATAACGAAGATGAACGTATGTTGGCCGACATAGCCACAGAATTTTTAGAGTCTAAAAGCCCTGTTGCCGCTAAACGTGCCCTACGAGATCAAAATAGTGATTTGTGTTTTGATCCTCACATTTGGCAAGAAATGGCACAGTTGGGCTGGAGTGGGATAAGTTTTGCAGAGACGTTTGGTGGCCATGGCTTTAGCCATAAAGGCCTAGCGGCTATCTTTGAAGCCATCGGCAATAACTTAACTCACTCGCCAATGCTGTCATCAGTGGTCATTTGTGGTGGTATTTTGCAACAACTGGCTAAAACTAATGATTTATCTGAGCAGCATATTAGTTGGCTTGAACAAATTATTAGTGGAGATAAGCGGATCGCCTTAGCACTAGAGGAAGGTGTAAGACACAATCCTGATCACATCACTACGACAGCGGTAAAGGTTGATGGCGGCTATCGTTTATCCGGTGATAAAGTAATGGTTATTGACGGATACGGCGCAGATGCACTGCTCATCGTTGCTCGTATTAACGATATAACAGCACCGATTAGTTTATTTTTAGTGCCCAATGATGGACGTTTTAGTCATAAAAAGATGTCTGTAATTGATTCAGGTAATTACACTTCAGTTAAATTTGAACAAACACTAATAGATGATGAGTCACTATTAACATCGACATTAGTGAGCGCTAAGGTTAACGCAGCTAAAGCTGCACTTGATGTAGGCCTTGCCCTTGGTCGTTTATGCTTAGCAGCTGAAATGTTAGGTGCCAGCTCTACATTGTTTAATATGACAATTGATTACCTAAAAACTCGTGAACAGTTTGATACTAAAATAGGTACATTTCAGGCACTTCAGCATCGAGCCGCAAAATGCTTTATAGAGTTGGAGTTGACGCGCAGTGCAGTCATTAGTGGGTTTGTTATGGCAGATAAGTTACATAGTCTGTTCCCTGAACAATTAGATGATTCAGTTGCGTTATTGCAAGTCATCGATGATATCTCTGCTGCAGCCTCCTTAGCAAAATGGAAAGCGGGCCAGTTGAGTGACATGATCTCTGGCGAAGCAGTGCAAATGCATGGTGGAATAGGGGTTACCGATGAGTTGGATGTCGGGCTATATTTAAAACGGATCCGAGTGGCACAAATGAGTCTAGGAGACAGTGACTTTCACTTAACTCAATACGCAGACTTAACCGCATAAGTTGATTACCCTATAATAAAAACGCATTAACATTATTGTTAATGCGTTTTTATTTACGCTATTTTTAGCCTAGCTAAATTGCAACCAGAGGCCCATTTTCCAATCGGTTAACATTTTTAGTTTCGGACGTGGATCATGATCCGTTACAGCTGGTAATCAACAATGACTTTTAGAGATTAAAAAAGATGGATTATTAAGTTAATAATCCATCTTTTATATTTTACCACCCACTTGTAGTATTGATGCCCAAGTGTAATCGCTTAGGCTGAAGGCATAACGTTATAGTTTTATCGCGGCATTCATCCCAGAAGCAATAGCGCCTTCAATATAATTGACAGCACTGCTATCTCCGATAGAACTCACTTTGAAGCCCTCATCAACTAATATTTGCTCAAAAGTGCTGTTTGGGGTCGCACCTTGGGCCATGATGACACTATCACTGTCTAACAGTTGCAATTTGCCTTCTTTATCAGTGAAAGTTACAGTTTTGGCGTCAATTTTATTCACGGATGCATTGTTAATGATTGTTACGCCTAGTTCATTGTGTTCTTGGAGGATCCGCCAACGACGTACAATAGAAAGTTCACTTCCTAAGTCTCTTGTTGCTTCAAGAATGGTGACATTACGCCCTCGAAGTGCCAAGAACTCTGCCAGTTCCAGCCCAACAAGCCCGCCCCCAATAACGGCGATATTTTTACCCAGCGGCATCCATAATTTAGAAAGTTGACGGCAAGCATCTAAACTTGATGTTACGCCACTGACTGAACCGGCATTGAACATAGCGCGTTGTGATAAAGAAAGCTTCTGCTTAGCAATATCTTTACCTTCACCAGTCATTAGTTTGCGTAATTCATCACCAGACCAAACGTGTTGCAACTGTGACCCTTCTATATTTGGTGAAGTGCGCAATGCCCCTACAGCAAGAAATACTTCATCGGGTTGAAGTTGGCTGAGCAATTCAACAGATACCTCAGTATTAAGCTGAATATCAACGTTTGATTGCTTAAGCTGATTAATTTGGTATTCGAGCAATTTGCCATTTTCAGGGTAGGTCATAGAGGCGAAAAACAGCGTGCCACCCAGGCGTGAAGCACGCTCAATTAGGGTCACTCTATGGCCTCGGTCACTCGCGACTTTGGCTGCTTCCATCCCGCTAGGACCCGCGCCTACTATAACGACATGTTTGGCTTTGTCAGTAGCAATGATATTGAGGGTTGATTCATGTCCAGTTCTTGGGTTTACCGCACACTTCACCCTTTGATTAATAAAAATTTGGCTGACACAGGCATAACAATATATGCAGGGGCGGATATCCTGAGCACGGTTATTAATAATTTTGTTTGGTAACTGTGGGTCGGCAAGCAGTTTCCTCGCCATTGCGACAAAGGCAATTTGGCCGCTCCCAATGGCTTTATTGGCTACATCGGGTTCTAAGCGACCCACAGCGGTAACCGGTATTGAAACATGCTTACTAACCATTGCAGCCCAATCAAGAAAGCCAGCGGGCTTTTGTACTAATGGGGCTTCGGTGAATGCATCACCACGGTTGATAGTGGCGTAGGCAGAAATACTGATAGCATTAAGTCCAGCAGCCTCAACTAGTTTTGCCACTTCAATACAGTCTTCAATGGTTATCCCACCTGGTGTACGTAACTCTGCAGCATCGAGCCTTAGCCAAACGGGATAATCGTTACCAACTTGTTCACGTACAGCTGCAATGACTTCGAGTAAAAGTCGCGCTCGATTTTCGAGGTTGCCACCATACTGGTCGTCACGTTTGTTGTAATAAGAAGATAAAAAACCGGCAATAATGTAACTATGAGCTGCGTGGATTTCTACGCCGTCAAAGCCTGCTTGTTTAGCCCTAAGTGCGGCTGATGCAAACCAAGCCACCATTTGCTTGATGTCATCCTCGTCCATAACCCGAATCTTGATCTGGCCACCGGCTTTAGGCCGAATAAAACTAGCCAGTTCGTTATGGGTCAGCGTTTTCATCATATCGCTATTGGTCGCTGGAGGCATGGATGGTACCCATAAGTCACGGCCTTCGGCTAAATCTCTAACCGCAGTCTTACCTGCATGCTGTAACTGGATAGCGATTTTTGCACCATGCTTATGGACACGGTCGGTTAACTGTTTTAGACCGGGAATAAACTCATCTGTTGAAATGCCAACTTGGTAAGGCTCTGCGGTACCTGAGGGATAAGCAATCGCACCCACCCCCATGGTTAATAGCGCTGCGCCACCTTTTGCTCTTTCTTCATAAAAAGCTTGAATGCGTTCACCGCAATGACCGTTAGACTCGGCAAAATTGGATCCCATAGGAGCCATTACCATACGGTTTTTTAGAGATAAATTGCCTATTTTTCCGGGTTTGAGTAAATGTTCGAAGTGTGCCATTGGTAGTCTCTCAAATTATTGTCTTTATAATCGTTATTAGTTTTCGGTTAGTTTTCGATCAGTAGTTAATAGGTAGAAGGCTGTCCGAATTACAGAAAAACCTAAACACCCAATATGTAAACTGATAAAGCTTTAAACGCTGCAATATAAGTGCAGGTATCTTAACCATGCTTGAGAAAATCGAGACAAGTACGATTAAATAAATCTTGATGCTCTACTTGGATCCAATGTCCACAACGGTTAAGTAATAGAAACCTCGCGTTAGGCGCATTGTCTAAGAACTTATCGACTCCAGCAGGAGGGTTAAAATTGTCATTTGTGCCCCAAAAACCCAAGATAGGGCATTCAATTAGCCGCAATTGGTCAGTCATATTTGGCACTAACATGGTAGAAAAGAGGTTTTTAGGCTGGGTCTTAGCGACGTCTGCGCGCTCACGGAGAGTATTGTCATCAAGTTGTGATGTATCAAATAGCTGAAGGTGCATTACTTTACGCATCTCTTCAACACCCATAGGTCCTTGGCCATAAATTTCGACCATTTTCTGGATACCTATCATCTTAAAGTAGGTTTCTCGCTCTTCAACGCCGCCCGGTGCCATTAAAATAAGTTGTTCAACACTTTGTGGGTATTTAAGTGCCTGACCTAATGCAATCGCTCCACCTAAAGAGTTACCTAATAATGTGCAATGACTAATCCCTGTTTTGACCAAAAACTGGTTTAATGTTTCTACAAAAAACGCTAAATCATAATTGATGTCATCAGGTTTATCTGACTGACCGAAACCAGGAAGGTCGAGTACGATGTTTCTAAAGCCTGCTTTTTCAAAAACGGGATAATTACCTTTAAAGTTACTATGGCCACTCGCACCAGGTCCACTGCCATGAATCCATAAGACCGTTTTACCTTCTCCTTGGTCTAAATAGTGCAAGGTGAGGCCATTATCAAGAGTGACAAATTTTCCTTGAACCGTATTAGAATCTGCGTGTGAGCTGTTCATTGATTGTTCCTTATCACCATAATTAACGACCTGAAGTTAGATCTTAACTAATCAGGCGTAGTCAATTGCTAAAATTAGTCTAATCCTCTAATTCAGCTAAAATTTTGGCATCGTCCATACAGACCACAGAGTAATAACTTTGCTTTTTATTCAGCCAATACAAGCCTACCTAGCAGTGAAAAACATTTTAATTAACACTCATAAATGAGTTTAGTCTTCTTGGACGATGTCTAGTTTTGACACCTATACCAACATGTTTCTCACAATATGGTCCGTTAATACAACAACCAAATACCGTCAGTCCAATTTGGAGAGAGCATGAAACATAAAGATAAAGTAATTTTTGTCACAGGTGCAGGTCAAGGAATGGGACTGGCAATGGTGAAGTTATTCGCCGAGCAAGGCGCCAAAGTTGCCGCTATCGATATTAATGAAGCTGCAGCCAAGCAAGTTGCCGAGCAACAAAGTGCAGAGTCTGGCAGTGAGGTTATCGGCATTGGTTGCGATATTTCTCAATCTAGTTCAGTACGAGACGCGATTGCCGAGGTGGTGCAGCGCTTGGGGAGTGTTGATGTTGTGATTAATAACGCCGGCATTGGTTCAATTGATTCATTTATCGATACCCCCGATGAAAATTGGCACAAGGTCATTAATGTAAACCTTACCGGCACATTCTATTGTTGCCGTGAAGCTGCCCGTGTCATGAAAGAGCAGGGGAGCGGTTGTATCATTAATATTTCAAGTACAGCGGTGATGTCAGGTGATGGCCCTAGTCATTATTGTGCATCTAAAGCAGGGGTGATTGGACTTACCCGCTCAATAGCAAAAGAACTTGCTGCAAGTGGCATTCGCGTCAACACCATCGTTCCAGGTCCAACCAATACGCCAATGATGGCAGATATTCCAGAAGAGTGGACTCAGCAGATGATCAACGCTATTCCATTAGGCCGTATGGGAGAACCCGAGGATATCGCAAAGCTTGCGTCTTTTATTGCCAGTGAAGATGCCTCTTTCATTACCGGGCAAAATTTGGCAGTTAATGGCGGCATGGCATTTTTGTAAGGGATTATCATGACGGATTCTATAGAAAAACGAATTGATCGTCTTGAATCAATAGAAGAAATTCGCCAGTTAGCCGGGAAATATTCTTTGTCTTTAGATATGCGAGATCTTGATGCTCATGTTGGTTTATTCGCTGAAGATATTCGCGTTGGCAGAGAAAAAGTCGGTAGAGCTCATTTAAAAAGTTGGGTTGATAGCACGCTGAGGGATCAGTTTACTGGGACTTCACATCATATTGGTCAACATATCATTGAATTTATTGATGAAGATCATGCTATCGGAGTTGTCTACTCTAAAAACGAACATGAAACTGGCACCGAATGGGTTTTGATGCAGATGCTTTACTGGGACGATTATGAGCGAATTGAGGGCAGATGGTATTTCAGGCGTAGATTGCCTTGTTATTGGTACGCTTCAGATCAAAATAAACCGCCAATCGGCGATACGAAGATGCGTTGGCCTGGCAAAACCTGTTATTCAGGGACCTTTCATGACCTATTCCCGAGCTGGAAGGCGTTTTGGTCACAGCGACCTAATACAAGTGAATTGCCTAATGTCGCAATCCCTGCGCCTTTAGAGCAATTTTTAAACATGATGCGTAAAGATACTCCTGCACCCAAGATCCGGGTCAAATAGTATTTTCTGGCTTATATGAGCAGCTATTACATGCAAATTAGCCTCACCATTAATAAGGACATGATGTGAAAATTAAAAACCACAGTGGAGTGCCCTTGGCTTCCATGGAAGAGACTCAGACAAAGAGTGATAAACGCTCTGCTGCTGCGCAACTTATTAAACCTTATGCAAATTATACAATAGCAGATAGGTTGGAACAGCAAGCGCTGTCGCAAACAGATAAGACGTTTCTTGTTTATAATGGCAAGCACTACAGTTACGCTGAAGTCGATCAACGTGCAAACCAAGTCGCTAACCTGGCTGCATCTCGCGGGTTAAATAGCGGTGATGTGTGCGCCATGGTGCTTGAAAATAGACCCGAGTTCTTCTTTATTTGGTTTGGATTGACCAAAATAGGGGTCATCGTTGCGTTTATTAATTCACAGGTTCATGGAGCTCCTTTATCCCATGCGATTAAAGAAACTGAAGCGAGTGCAGTGATTGTTGGTGAAGAATGTGCTCACTTAGTCAGTAAAACAATGAGTGAAGTTGCAGATTGCTCATTGTTACAGGTACCTCTTTGGTTAGCATCTGATGTTGAAAAAACTGCATCCAAAGATGACCTCGAGTACTTCGATACAAACTTATCCTTAAATTACGGTGACTACAGTCATGAATTTAATTCAAAGGAAAGTCGAAAAGGTATAACGGCCGAAACACCGAGCTTACTTATTTTTACCTCTGGTACGACCGGACTACCTAAAGCTGCCATATATAGTCATATGCGCTGGTTATGTTCAGGTGATGTCATGTCGGTGACAATTGATGCTTCCGCATCTGATGTGTTTTACGTTTGTTTGCCTATGTATCATGGTGCAGCGGCTACCTCTGTAACATCAACAGCTTTAGCCGCCGGAGCAAGTATTGTTGTTAGACGTAAATTTAGTGTCCGAGAGTTTTGGTTAGATGTACAACAAAACGGCATCACCGTATGTCAGTACATTGGTGAGATCTGTCGTTATTTACTTAATGATGATGACACAAGAAATCAAGGCAAAGGCCTGAAAGATCATTCATTACGTTGCATGCTTGGTGCAGGGTTTAGTGGAGACTCTTGGCAAAGCTGGATCAATAAATTCGGTGAGATGGATATTTTTGAAGGCTGGGGCTCTACAGAGGCTAATACAAATTTAATCAACTTAGACAATTATATCGGTTCATGTGGAAGGGTCGCTGATTGGAATAAAACTAATTTTCGTCTAGTTAAATTTAATACTGATTCAGAGAGTCATGAAAAAGACGCTAATGGCCACTATATACCATGTAAAAGTGGCGAGGTAGGCGAGGCTATAGGCATGATTATTAATCATCCTGAATTTGGTGGCGGACGCTTTGAAGGCTACACCTCGAGTAATGCAACAGAGCAAAAAATACTCACAGATGTATTTACCAAGGGCGACGCATATTGGCGCTCCGGTGACTTATTGCGTTTTGATGACAATGGATATTTCTATTTTGTCGATAGGATCGGTGACACCTATCGTTGGAAGAGCGAGAACGTGTCAACTCAAGAAGTCGCAAATGAATTAAGCGGGTTAGCAGGTCTTGAACTTATCAATATTTATGGTGTTCAAGTGCCAGAACATGAAGGGCGAGCAGGGATGGCCGCGGTAGTCATGCAACAAGGGATTGATTTCGACCCAAATGCATTTTATGCGTTTACCGAGGCTAAATTACCTCGTTACGCTGCGCCACAATTTATAAGAGTTAGCAGCGTTGCAGACATGACTTCAACCTATAAGTTACGCAAGATTGATTTGCAAAAACAAGGATATAGCCCGATAGGTTGTGAGGATCCAATTTTTATCCGCAATGATAAATCGGGAACTTATGAATGTTACTCTGAAGAAGCGTTAACAGCTGTCGGTTTTCAGCCGTTTAAACATGTGTAATCAGGAGGATAAATGGGATTATTAGGAAACGCAGCCATTGTAGGGGCTGCTCAGTATAAACCTGAAAAATATCAAACGGCACCACAGATGTTTCACTTGGAACAGGTTGCTGACTTAGCTAATCAAGCGTTGCAAGATGCGGGTTTAGGGCTAAATGAACTAGACGGATTAGTTATTAGTGGTCCTCAGTTCCACGAGGCTTCAATTTTTGTGCCTGCAATGGCTGCAGAATACCTAGGTATTGAGGTTAACTTTGCCGAAGTAGTCGATCTTGGTGGCTGTACTTCTGTGGGCATGATTTGGCGTGCAGCAGCAGCTATTGAGTTAGGCCTCTGCCAGGCTGTACTTTGTGTCATACCAGCACGTATGGCACCGTTAGCTCCGAATGAAGATCCAGCTTGGATGGCTGAAGCGATGCGTTACGGTGGTCATAGTACCGCTTTTGGTGCACCAGAAGCAGAGTTTGATATCCCATATGGTCATGTAGGTCAAAACAGTGGCTACGCAATGATTGCACAGCGTTACGCAGCCAAATATGGTTACGACCCTGTTGCTATGGCTAAAATAGCGGTTGATCAGCGCACCAATGCTCAATATCACCCCGATGCTATTTTTAAGGGAAAAACGTTAACTGTTGAAGAGGTTCTTGCCAGCAAAAAGGTGGCGGATCCTTTACATGTATTGGAAATCGTTATGCCAGTAGCAGGTGGTGCTGCGGTCATCGTTACCTCAAAAGAGGTGGCTACTAGGTCAAAGAATCGTCCCGCTTTTGTGACCGGTTTTGGCGAACGCTTATCATATAAATCCCCCTCGTATGCGCAAGAGATGACGGTAACGCCATTAGCACAAGCCGCTAAGCAGGCATTCACTATGGCAGGTCTAAAGCCCTCGGATATGCAGGCCGCTCAAATTTATGATTGTTATACCATTACGGTATTGCTTTCGCTTGAGGATGCAGGTTTCTGTCCAAAGGGGGAAGGAATGAAGTTCGTCAGAGATCATGATCTCACGTGGCAAGGCGATTTTCCGCTTAATACCCACGGTGGCCAGTTAAGCTTTGGTCAATCAGCCTCTGCAGGCGGAATGTCACAAGTTATTGAAGCATTTCACCAAATTTCGGGGCGTGCAGAGGGGCGGCAAATAAAGGACTGTGACAATGTATTTGTTAGCGGTACAGGCGGCGTGATGAGTGAGCAAGGCGCACTGATTTTACAAGGAGGCTAATGATGAGCAGTTTTAAACCATTGCCATTGGCAACAAAAATTTCTACGCCTTTTTGGCAAGCATTAAAGGAACAAAGTATTCAATTACAGCAATGTAATTCATGCGACGGCTGGGTATTTTTTCCACGTAACCATTGTAGTCATTGTTTAGCGCACGACTTAACATGGAAACCTGTTAGCGGCGAAGCAACTTTATATACCTATACTGTTGCCCGAGTACCGACTATGGCAGAATTTAGCGACGAGTCCCCGCAAATTCTCGCCGTTGTAACCCTCAAAGAGGGGGTTAGAATGAATACCACTCTAGTCGGGTTGCAAGAAGAGGACATAAAGGTCGGCATGCATTTAAAGCCTGTATTTGACAAAGTTGATGCCAAAGGCAATACACTTTTAAGATTTACTGGTGTTGATAGCGATTTAAGTGTGCTTGAATATCAAGACCCGTTGGTGAATTTACCCAAAAATAGTCAGGGCCAAGTTCAGGTACCGATTAACAATCTTACTGCACTTAACGCCTTAGTGACTGATGATTTTTCACCTTGGAGTGAACCTTTAACGGTTGATCAGGGCTTAATTAATGCGTTCGCTGACCTTTCTGGTGATGATTATTGGATTCATACCGACCCGGAAAAGGCTGCCAAAGAAAGTCCGTTTGGCACCACGATTGCCCATGGATCGTTAGTGCAAGTGTTACAGTCGCGATTACCTCTTACTTTACCTTATGAAATTGTTGGTTTTAATACCATGGTTAATTACGGTTCAGATAGACTGAGGTTTCCGACACCTGTTCCAGCTGGTGCAAAAATCCAATCACGCGCAAGAGTCAAATCTGTAGCGTCTACCCATAAGGGTCTGCAACTTATCCTTGAAGTCCATATTCATCTAGTCGATAACGATAGGCCTTCTGTTATCAATGAACTGGTCATTTTTTACCGCTAGTTTCAATTTCCCCATGTGAAGTTTTGCCGAGTTAACAGCTCGGCTTTTTTTTGCTCAAAATAAAAATATTTTAATTATCTTCAATGCTATTAGGCAATTACATTGAAATCATTTTTTTAGTCTTAACGGACGATGAAGCTATTGATGCTGTTCAAGATAATTGAATTCATGCAAAAAAGGAGATAAAGAACCATGGACATTAAAGCACTGGGCTATTTCGTTGCACAAACAGATGATCTTACACAATGGCAGCAATATGCTGAAAACGTATTAGGCATGATGGTCACATCAGCGCCAGGCGGCGGTCTTTACTTAAAAATGGATGACCGTCCTTACCGCATGCTAATTGTTGAGGGCAATGATAAGCGTTATCTGGCCTCTGGATGGGAGCTTGCCTCACAAGGCGCTTTTAACAGTGCTATTGAATCCTTAAACGCAAAAGAGGTGAGTTGGGAAGAGGGGAACGCTGCTGAATGTTTGCAGCGCGGCGTGCAGCAACTTGTAATCGTCATTGACCCCGCGGGCAATAGACACGAATTGTATTGGGGACATAAATCTGATTGCCAACCGTTTATTTCTCCTCAAGGTGTCCCCGTCTTCCTTACGGGGGATATGGGATTAGGCCATACGGTTTTACCTGCGCCTAATTTTGATGAGACATACGCATTTTTAACCGATGTGCTTGGTTTTGGCTTATCCGATATATTCAATTTCAAACCTGCGCCAGATGCCGAGCCCATTCGTATTCACTTTATGCACTGCAATAACCCTAGACACCATAGTTTGGCTATTTGTGAGTTTCCATCGCCAGTAGGTTGCGTGCACGTCATGGTTGAAGTGGAATCAATGACAGAAGTGGGTCGCGCCCATGATAGGCATCAAAATCATGGCGTTGCGCTATCAGCCACTTTAGGTCAGCACCTAAACGACAAAATGACCTCTTTTTATATGAAAACACCGTCTCAGTTTGATCTTGAGTTTGGTTGTGGCGGTTTGCAGGTTGATTGGCAGGATCATTGTGCCTTTGAGTTTACTCGAGTGAGCATTTGGGGCCACGACTTTTCAGTCGGACAAAATCAACAAGGAGCTGAGTAGATGAACAAATTACAAACGGTAAAGCAAATGGTCGCCCAACTCGAAGACGGGATGACTATTGGCATTGGCGGTTGGGGGCCTAGGCGCAAGCCTATGGCACTTATTCGCGAGATCCTCCGCTCTGATTTAAAAGATCTTACCATTGTTGCATATGGTGGAGCCGACGTTGGCATGCTTTGCGCTGCAAACAAAGTAAAGAAAGTGATCTTTGCGTTTGTCTCACTGGACTTTATTCCCCTAGAACCCTTTTTTAGAAAAGCTCGTCAAAATGGTGACATCGACATCATGGAAATTGATGAGGGAATGATGTTGCTAGGCTTACGTGCTGCGGCATGGGGTTGCCCGTTTATACCAACTCAAGTCGGCTTAGGTACTGATGTAGTTAAGGTCAATCCAGACTTAAAAGTCATTGATAGTCCCTATGACGATAAAGAGTGGGTAGCCATGCCTGCATTGAAGCTCGATGCGGCACTGATCCATGTCGATCGAGCCGATGTTCGCGGTGTGTGTCAAATCACTGGACCGGATCACTATATGGATGATTGGTTTGTTAGAGCGGCTAAAAAATCATTAGTGACCTGCGATGAACTTGTGGGGTCTGAGGTATTTAACGACCCTAATGCAGCACGTTGTGTGTTTTGGGAACGCAGCCTAACGACCGCCGTTGCCCATGTCCCCGCTGGTGCTCATCCAACCTCTTGCGCGCCTTTTTACGGTTTTGATACCGCGCACTTTAAAGAATACAACGCTTGTGCGCGTGACGGTGGCTTTGAACTGTATTTCGATAAATATGTAAAAAATAAGTGTGAAACTGATTATCAAGAGTTAGTCGGCGGGATAGATACAATAAAACGATTAGCATTACCGGTTTACTAAATATATCTACGACAGCAGCGTCTTTAATACATTGCGAGGCGGTCAAATTTTGCAGCAAGGAAAAGGATAACAAGATGACTATAGCGAAAGAGTACAGCTTAGCAGAGCTGATGATATGCGCCGCTGCAGAGGCATTTCGCCATGATGGTGAGGTACTTGCAACCGGTATTGGCTTAATTCCTCGCCTTGGTGCTAGTTTAGCCATGAAAACCTTTAACACCGATCTGATGATGACAGACTCTGAAGCATATCTATTGTCAGAGCCAAATCCAGTTGGCCCGAGGGCTAATGATTACATTCAGCAAAATGAAACATGGATGGGTTTTTCACGGATTTTTGATAATGTTTGGAGCCGTAAGCGCCATGCTATGGTCGGCCCGACTCAAATTGACCAATTTGGTCAGGCAAACATTTCAGCACTAGGCAGTGATTATAGTAAGCCAAAAGTGCAAATGCTTGGCGTAAGGGGCTTTCCTGGGAACTCAATTAGCCACCCTAACTCGTTCTTTGTACCAAGCCACAATACTCGTGTTTTCGTAAAAGGTGAGTGCGATATGGTGGCATCGATTGGTTATAACCCTGAGCGGTTGCCAAAAGGCTACCAACTCGATGATATCGATATACGTCTAGTGATAACCGATCTATGCGTGATGGACTTTAACGGGCCAGATCACCAAGTACGTTTAGTGAGTCTGCATCCCGGGGTCGCGCTTAATACGGTAATTGAAAATACTGGGTTTGCAATACACATTCCGCAGAATGTAAAAACAACGGCTGCGCCGACACAAGAGCAGCTTGCGATAATAGCCTCTCTTGACCCGCATAACTTAAGAGCAAAGCAACTTAAGGACAATCCTCCAGGTGATAGAACCACTGCCGCCAAACTTGCAGAAGAGGTTGCCTAATGCCTAACAATACAGCTCACAGTGAAGCGGCCGCCCAAACTACGGCTAACCAGCTAGCGTCGCTTGATGGATGTCACCGCGAAGATCTTGATGGCGTTGTGTTTTATGAAGTGCGGGAACAAGTCGCAATCGTAACCATGAATCGCCCTGAATATAACAATGCACAAAATTCTAAAATGACCTACGCGCTCGACGCGGCTTTTAAACGAGCGTGCGATGATGACAACGTAAAAGTGATCATACTCGCAGGTGAAGGTAAGCACTTTTCAGCCGGACATGACATCGGCACTCCTGGACGCGACGTTGACCAAGAGTTTGATCGTGCCAGTCTTTGGTACGACCACAGCAATAAAAGTGGTGGTGAGTTTTTATATGCTAGAGAGCAAGAGGTTTACTTAGGCATGTGTCGCCGCTGGCGTGATATGCCAAAACCCACTATTGCAATGGTACAGGGTGCCTGTATTGCCGGAGGGCTAATGTTAGCCTGGGTGTGCGATCTTATTATCTGCTCTGACGATGCCTATTACTGTGACCCGGTTGTTCGAATGGGGATCCCGGGCGTTGAATACTTTGCGCACGTGCATGAGCTTAACCCTCGAATCGCAAAAGAGTTTTTATTCTTAGGCGACAAAATGAATGCTCAGCGTGCCTATGAGTTAGGCATGGTGAACCGAATATTTGCACGAAAAGATTTAACTGAAGAAACGTTAACCATAGCTAATAAAATCGCCCAAATGCCCCGACTTGGTCTGCAATTAACTAAGCAAGCCATTAATAACGCCGAAGATCTGATGGGCAAACGTAGCACGATGGATATGGTTTTTGGCTTACACCATTTTGCTCATGTTCATAATGAGTCAATATCCGGTGACAAGCTCGGTGGTTTCGATGCAAAAGCGATGGCAAAAGCCAATAAGGCCGCAAGTGTGTCAGATAAGCGAAAGGAGGCATCATGAACCAAGTTGTCGATGCTTCTAACACGTTTAATACAGTTTCTGATCTAAAAACAGATTTAACGGTAATGCTCGGTTGTCGTTATCCGATTGTTCAAACGGCAATGGGATGGGTATCAGACGCAAACTTGGTTATTGCAACCACAAAGGCGGGTGGTTTTGGTTTTTTAGCCGGCGCGACAATAGAGGCTTCAGCGCTAGAAAATGAAATTCTCAAGGTTATTACTGCCACTGGCAATAGTAATTTTGGTCTCAATTTTCATATGTTTCAAGAAAACGCAAAGGAATGTGTTGACCTAGCAATAAAGTATTCACTCAGAGCCGTTAGTTATGGTCGCGGCCCAGATAAAGAAACCATAGCGCGCTTAAAGGCGGCAAAGGTTTTATGTATTCCTACCGTTGGTGCGCTTAAACATGCCTTAAAAGCGCAAGCGTTAGGGGCTGACATCATCACTATTCAAGGTGGAGAAGGCGGTGGTCATACAGGCGGTGTGCCTTCAAGCATCTTGTTACCGCAAGTACTCGATGCCGTCAATATTCCCGTAATTGCAGCCGGTGGATTCTCAACCGGACGTGGTTTAGCTGCTGCTTTAGCTTCTGGAGCATGCGGTATAGCAATGGGGACTCGTTTTTTAATGACCTCTGACTCACCCACACCGGCACATACGCTCAATAAGTATTTGGAAGTTAACGACACCCAAGCGATTAAAGTGACAACAGCTGTAGATGGTATGCGCCATAGAATGATCAATTCTCCTTTTATTGCGCGCCTTGAAAAAGCCAGCCCATTTGGGCGTCTACGGATCGCACTAGCAAGTGCATGGTATTGGAAAAATGAAACCGGAATGACATTTGCCCACATGGTCAAAGTGTTTATCGAATCAGTGAAAACTGAGCCTGGTGCTGTGTCTCAAGTTGTAATGTCTGCCAATCAGCCGGTTTTATTGCAACGTTCAATGGTCGATGGCCAACCAGATGAAGGCATTCTTCCTAGTGGCCAAGTGGCTGCGGCGATTAACGAACTCATTAGCGTTGAACAGTTGATAAAAGATATCGTAAACCAAGCTAAGCAATGTTTAACACAACTGCAAACTCGAACATTAATGACTGAGTCACTAGACAATAAAAAAAACCCTAAAAAAGAGGCTAGCTAATTATGGTCAAAGCTACTGTTAATCCTATTTCGCAACCTAAGCCTGCATTTATTACAGAATTAAATGATGGCGTTGCAGAATTAATTATAAATAAACCCCCAGTCAATGCATTAGATAGTCTTGAATGGTTCGCATTAGCCAATGAGGTTGAAAGACTCAATGCTGACTTGGCCGTTAGAGTGATTGTCATTCGTGCTGAAGGGCGAGGCTTTTGTGCAGGGGTTGATATTAAAGAGTTGGATCAATATCCAGAACGTATCGTTGCGGTTAATGGCGGAAATTATGCAACCTTTAAAGCCATTCATCGTGCGACAGTACCTGTGATTGTCGCTGTTCATGGATTTGTCCTCGGTGGTGGAATTGGGATCACTGGTGCTGCAGATATTGTCGTTGCATCAGATTGTGCCACGTTTGCATTACCCGAAGTCGACCGCGGTGCAATGGGTGGCGGAGCCCATTTACAAAGATTGTTTCCGGTTCAAAAAGTGCGCTACTTGTTTTTTACTGGTGATGCGATCAGCGCACCAGATGCCGAGCGATATGGCTTTATTGAACGTATTGTTTCCAAGTCAGAGCTGCGTAGTACTGCATTAGAAATTGCGGCCAAGATTGCGGCGAAAAGTCCTGAAATGATCCGAATGGCTAAAGAAGCGTTAAACGGCATCGAAGACGGCAATTTAGAAGATAAGTACCGTTGGGAGCAAGGGTTTACGCTACAGGCCTATACCTCTCCAGACTCAGCCGAAACCCGCCGCGCGTTTGTAGAAAAGCGTGAAGCGAGCTTCTAAATTTTAATCCTTTACCATTCGAGGCAGCTTATGGATTTAACATATACAAAAAAACAACAAGCTTTTCGGTTAGAAGTACGCCAATGGTTAGCGGATAACTTACCGGATCAAAAACTAGCAAGTTACGACACAAGAGAAGGATTCGAGCAACATCGTGCATGGGAAGGCAAATTATTTGATGCGCGATTATCAATGGTTATGTGGCCAGAAGAATTAGGCGGACGTGGCTGTGACCTTATTGAATGGTTGATCTTTGAAGAAGAATATTATGCTGTTGATGCGCCAATGCGTGTCAATCAAAATGGTCAGTTACTACTCGGGTCAACCTTAATTGAATACGGTACCGATGAGCAAAAAAAGCAATTCTTACCCCCTATGGCCGCGAGCCAACATATGTGGGCTCAAGCATGGTCAGAGCCTAACGCAGGTTCCGACATGGCCGCAATTACCAGTAAAGCGATACGAGACGGCGATCATTATGTGATCAACGGTCAAAAGACTTGGTCTACAAGAGCTAGTTTTGCCGATTGGTGTTTTGGCTTGTTCCGCAGCGATCCTACTTCGAGTCGCCATCATGGCTTGTCGTATCTAATGGTGCCACTCGACGCAGAAGGGGTGACCATTAGGCCGATAAAAGCGCTTAACGGAAAAGATGCTTTTGCGGAGATATTTTTTGATAACGTCAAAGTTCCAGTCAAAAATCGAGTTGGTGATGAAGGCGTAGGTTGGCGGGTTGCGATGGCGACTGCTGGCTTTGAAAGAGGACTATTATTGCGCTCTCCAGCACGTTTTCAGCAGACCGCTCGTAAGTTAGTAGAGCTGTATAAAGCCAATCAACAAACCGCCGACAATGACCCAAGTATTCGAAATCAAGTAAGTGAATATTGGTCGGCGGCCGAGGCTTATGCATTGTCTGCCTACAATACCGTTGGTCGGCTAAATCAAGGTGACAAGATTGGCGCTGAGTCGAGCATCAACAAGATTTTTTGGTCAGAGTTAGATTTGAAGATGCACGAAACCGCCATGCGAATTTTGGGGTCTCGCGCTGAGTTACTCGACAACGATGCAGAAGAGATGCGCTGGCTCGATGGCTTTTTATTTGCGCAAGCGGGTCCTATTTATGCGGGCTCTAATGAAATTCAACGCAACATTATTGCTGAACGTATGCTTGGCCTGCCACGAGCCTAGGGGGAATTATGGACTTTACATTCACAGAAGACGAACTCGCATTTCGAGAAGCCATCAGTCGATTTTTAATGACGGAAGCGGCGCCTGAAGCATTAAGAGAGATTTGGGAGACTGATACGGGGCGATCTCCTGAACTGCGCAATAAAATTGCCGAGCAAGGCTTAACTGCTCTATCTATTCCCGAAGAGAGCGGAGGCTTGGGCCTTGGTGACGTCGCATGGTCTTTAATGACCCAAGAGTTGGGTTATTACGGGATCCCCGATAGCTTAGCCGATACCGCATATCTTGCTGCTGGTGTGCTGTCTGCACTGCCGCAAACTGACAATGCAGAACGCAATGAGCAGATTAAGCAATGGCTAGTAGCTATAGGCGAAGGCAGTATTCGTGTTGCTGTTGGCCACCCAGTTAATCCGCTCGTGGCCGACGCTGCAGTAGCGGATCTGTTAATCCTGCTCGATGGTGATGATGTACATGCCGTTACACGTAAAGATATTGATGTAGTGCTCCGTCCAAGTATCGATTCATCAAGACGGCTTGCTAAGGTCAGTTGGCAACCTAGCAGCGATAGTTTGCTTGCTACAGGTGAAGTCGGCAAAGCGATTCAACAGCAAATATTAAACCGCGGCGCTCTATCAGCGGCAGGGCAGTTGTTAGGGTTAGCGCAACGCATGCTGGATCTGTCTATTGATTATGTTGCACAGCGCAAGCAATTTGGACGTGTAATCGGCAGTTTTCAAGCCGTTAAACATCACTTGGCGGATGTGGCATCAAAAATTGAGATGGCAAAACCCGTGTTATACCGTGCAGCAAAAGAGTTTGAGCAAGGATGTTGCGATTCTTCAGTCTATATTTCTCAAGCCAAGGTTTTTTGCGCTGAAGCTGCGCACTTGGCAGCAAGAAATGGTATTCAAGTTCATGGCGCAATGGGATACACCTGGGAAGTTGATTTACAGATGTTTATGAAACGCACTTGGGTTTTAGAATCAACCTGGGGAGATGTGAGCTTTCATAAAGCCAGAGTCAATGAGTTTGTATTTGATCAAAATTGCAAAATTGGCCCAGGCCAAACCTTTGGGAGAACGTAATGCCAAATGCATATATTGTTGATGCACTTCGAACGCCAACAGGGCGTCGTAAAGGAGGCTTGTCTCATATACACGCCATTGATTTAGCGGCTCACTCATTAAAGGCATTAGTAGAACGTAATGCTATTCCTGCAGCAGATTATGACGACGTTATTTTTGGTTGTGTCGATACTATCGGTTCACAAGCTGGCAATATTGCACGTACTTCATGGCTAGCTGCAGGGTTACCGCTGAATGTACCCGGCACCACGGTAGACCGCCAATGCGGCTCGTCACAACAAGCAATACATTTTGCAGCCCAAGCAGTGATGAGCGGCACCCAAGATGTGATTGCTGTGGGGGGCGTGCAGACGATGACACAAATACCGATATCTTCTGCAATGTTAGCTGGCCAACCTCTGGGATTTAGCACGCCATTTGCAGAAAGTGAGCTGTGGCATAAACGCTTTGGTGATGCACCTGTCGATCAGTTTTATGCGGCGCAGCGTATCGCAGATAAATGGCAACTTAGTCGAGACATGATGGAGTCATTTTCACTAGAGAGCCATAACCGCGCATTAGCCGCGATTAAAGAAGGCTACTTTGACCGAGAGATTGTGCCATTAGCCGGGGTCACTCAAGATGAAACCCCAAGGGTATCAAGCCTTGAGAAAATGGCGTCTCTTGAACCTGTAGGCGATGCGTATCCGTCAATTACAGCAGCAGTGTCGAGTCAAACCTGTGATGCTTCGGCAGCCATGTTAATTGTCTCTGAAGAGGCGTTGGCTAAGTATCAACTTAAACCTCGTGCTCGCATTCATCATCTAAGTGTACTTGGTGATGATCCTATCTGGCATTTAACTGCACCTATTGCTGCAACGAAAGCGGCATTACAAAAAGCTGGCATGACTCTAGATGATATTGATTTAGTTGAAATCAATGAAGCTTTTGCATCGGTTGCGATGGCTTGGCTTAAAGAAACAGGTTACAGCCATGATAAAACCAATGTTAATGGTGGTGCAATTGCACTTGGGCATCCTTTAGGCGCGACAGGAGTTCGCTTAATGACAGGTTTGTTACACGAGCTAGAGCGGCGCGGTGGGCGCTTTGGGTTACAAACAATGTGTGAGGGCGGTGGCCTTGCCAATGTCACCATTATTGAGCGTTTGTCATAAGCGACTTGAGCCAATACAAAAACAATAAAAGTTAGTGCAATTGAGGGAGCATAGAATGAAAGCATGTAATTCGAGAACCGTAATTATTACCGGCAGTGGCGGTGGCCTAGGTCGAGCTTATGCGTTAGCGTTGGCCGCAGAAGGAGCAAATGTTGTTGTTAATGATATTCGTGCCGGCGCTGCTGCAGCCGTTGTGGACGAGATCTTGACTCAAGGTGGGCAAGCTATTGCGAACTCAGATGACATTACTCGCATGGACACCGCAACTAACATCGTCGATGCTGCGTTAGAGGCATTTGGTGAGGTACATGTACTGATTAATAATGCCGGTGTTTTGGCTGACAGAATGTTTATTAGCCTTAGCGAAGCAGATTGGGACAAGGTCATGCAAGTCCACCTAAAGGGCCATTTTTGTTTAGCTAATATTTTGGGGCGTCGTTGGCGTGACCTTGCCAAGGCCGGTCAACCGGTTGATGCACGGATCATCAATACTAGCTCAGGTGCAGGGCTTCAAGGCTCTATTGGGCAGTCAAACTACTCTGCTGCTAAAGGCGGCATTGCATCGTTAACATTAGTTCAAGCAGCCGAACTGGGGCGTTACGGGGTAACAGTAAATGCACTCGCGCCCGCAGCCCGCACCTCTATGACCCAAAGCGCCATGCCTGATGTGGTAAAGAAACCGGAAGATGGTAGTTTTGACCTGTGGGCGCCGGAAAATGTTGCGCCGCTGGTTGTATGGTTAAGCAGTTCTGAATCGAAGCATATCTCAGGACAGATCTTGGAAAGCCAAGGTGGACGGATCTCCTTATGTGATGGTTGGCGTACCGGTTTGACGGTAGATCATGGTAAACGTTGGGATATCGCTGAGGTTGGCCCCGCTATTGACCAACTCATTGGAAAAGCCCCCAAAGCACAGAAAGTGTGGGGTAGCTAAGGATTTTAGCTAAAAGCCTTTAGCTGAATTGAGACAATTGACCACGATAATGGATTAGCACCGAGGACAAATTGCAATGAACGATAATATTGATAATAAAAGACGTAGTTTGCTTAAAACAGGTACAGCACTTGGTGCTGCAGCATTGAGTGGAGTTTCATTAATCGCTCAAGGGGCTGACGCCAGTAACGGACAAAAGGCTAAGGTTGCGAGTGCCGATTTACCATTACCCGAGTACGATAACCTTGATGTTGTCGCGATGGCTGAATCTCTTAAAAAAGGTGAACTTACTCCGATAGAGTTGTTTGATGCGGCTTATGCACGCTTTCAAAGCCGCTCGGCAATCAATGTTGTTGCAGTGGATCATTTTCAACAAGCACGTGAGCATGCTTTGACGCTAAGTAAAGCGGGCAGTAAAGAGCGCGCCGACAGTAACGCACCACTTCGTGGTGTTCCTTTCGCGTTAAAAGATCTGCATATAAAAGTAAAAGGGACTGTTACTACCAATGGTAGCCCGCTTTTTAAAGACTCGGTAGCAACCAACAACTCCACTCTTACTCAGCGGTATATGGACGCAGGCTTGAATATCATGGCTAAGTTGACCAGCCCTGAGTTTGGCCAAACGGCGACCACCGAATCGGCTCTTCACGGTGATACGCTAAATCCTTGGGACCTTGCTCGAACTAGCGGCGGCTCAAGCGGAGGCTCTGCGGCAACAGTTGCGGCAAGAATATTGCCAGCGGCACATGCAAGTGATGGCGGTGGATCAATCCGAATTCCGGCATCAAACTGTGGTGTATTTGGTTTAAAGCCGAGTAGGGGACGAGTACCAATGGGCCCAGGAGCTATAGAGGGCTGGATGGGATTGTCAGTTCATAATACGGTGACCCGTTCAGTGCGAGATTCGGCACTTTTACTCGACTTAACTCAAGGTAAAGAGGCGGGCTCTCGCATTACTCACCAAGATCAGAGCTTAATGGCTGCAATTAAAAAAGCGCCAAAAGGCTTGAAAATAGCGGTGATGAATAACCATCCCTTCGGTTTGCCCATTCATGCTGACTGCATTAAGGCGGTAAATAAAACTGCCAAGCTGTTAGCTGCACTAGGGCATCATGTTGAAGAAGCTCAGCCCATATTACCTATCGAAGGTATGTTTAAAGGCATGGGAGTCGCTACAACGAGTGGCTTACTTTACACCATTCAAGAGCAAGAAAAATTGCTTGGCCGTAAAGCACGAGAAGAGGAGTTTTCACCCATCGTGTGGCGTCACCTGCAAAATGCACCTAATTACACTGCTCAGAATGTGTTTAGTGCCCGTAGTGCGTTTGATGACGGTGCAAAAGCGTTTGACCATTTCTTTAATGATTACCATTTGATTTTGTCACCGGTAACGGCTGTACCACCACCCAAAATCGGTGCGCTAAGCTTAAATCAACCTTATGATGATTTTGTGCAAGATATTATGTATGCCTCACCGATTACCGCACTGTTCAATATGACGGGCTTACCCGCTATGTCGGTTCCTTTACACTGGAACGATGATGGCTTACCTATTGGAGTGCAGTTTGCCGGGCCTTATGGCGGCGAGCCCTTGTTGTTATCTTTAGCAGCGCAGTTAGAGCAAGCATCGCCGTGGGCAGATAAATTGCCAGGGTTTATTAGTTAAGCTTCGAATGAAGCTTGATTACATTTTTTAGCTACGGCTACGGGGAAGTGAGTTCTGTGTTGATGCTGCTGGGGGAACAATCGCCTGCATCCGATACAAGACAGGATGTCCAAATGTTGTGACCCCATGGTCGATGATGTTCCCTACATCACAGTGACATATCCCTATGGACTCACCCATGATGAGCAACATCGCAGACTCATCTACTTACTTTTGCCCCAAAGTGAGCCGGCCTTCGAATGAAGGCTGATTACATTTTTTTGGTAGGTGCTACGGGGGAGCTAGTTCTCAATTGTCGCTTTAGAGTTATTAATCGCCTGCAGCGGGCGCATGTGCAGACACTACCGTGACACGCAGCAAGTCCATCCTTGGAAGCTCGGCCATGACGTCCATGTCATGGACGGTCACGGCCGTATCTACACTTGATAATTCGAGCCTTCATTTACGCCTTAATTGTTCGATTTCTAGCTTGAAAATGCCCCATTATGTGTTAGAGCTGGTACTAGCACCATTCTAGACTTACCTTTTTGACTCAGTTTATCTAATGCATTTAGTGTGAAATACTGCCATCATGTTTGTGGCGCCTCACTGAAAGTGTATCTGTTGTCGTCGATAAATATGTTTATCGACGACAAAAGGGGCCTTAAATTAGTCGAGCTTCTCTTTGTTGTGCTCAATAGCTTTGTCTAGATCTTCATGCGTCAGTCGCGTTTTGTCTAATTGCTTTTTGGCTTTGTCACCAATGTTTTTCAATTTTTGGCGATTCTCTTCAGTTTGACGTTTGTTATTGCGTCTTAATCTGTTATTTAGCTCGTGGTCTTCCGAAAAGTTAACAAGTTTTTTATCTTTTGGCATTTTGTATTTCCGCTATATAGTGGATGAGTAAATATTATGCCACTAACTGCACTTTTAGAATTGTGATAAGAGCCTCATGTGAACGTCCCTATCCGAATATTGTTAAAAAATGACACTTAAATGTAAATTTCACTCTGATCTGCATAATAGCCTTTGCATAATAGCCTTTTGCAAAGGCTATTTCGGCATTCATGTCTATACTAGGCTAATTTTTTCAATCCCCTTCAGCAATTTCGAATTGTTTAGTTGTGGCGTTAACCTGAATTTGGTTGATAGTTAATCAACCTATCGCTAACCCCTTAATCATAAATTTGTTTATTATTTTTATACGCTTAGATTAGGAGTGAAAACCTATGCATTTTGTTGTAAGTTATTGTAAGGAAAAGGAGTCAATATAACAGTGACCTTACTAATGTTAAGATGCAAAGATTTTGTTGATAGTAAAAAGAAGGAAGTGGGTCGGATAGTTAGTCTCGCAAAGACAAGTGCTATAAGCTTTTTCTACTCATTAAGAAACTACTGCCTGAAGCAAAAGGGAGTGCTTTTAGTTTTAATGTCCTTGATTACTTTTAAGGCTTCAATGGAAGCATCGTCGTTGCTAAATGGTGAGGTTCCAGTTGATCAATTAAAAGCTATATCACTTACTATCGGTGGAGGACTGCTTGGCTTCACTGCAATTGTTTTTTCCTTACTTTTATTTTCTCTTCAGATCAACCTTCAAAGATTGAGGTATCTAGATTTTTATAGGTTTAGTGCTGATAGGCATGTATTGGGGTATCTTTTATCTTGCCTTATTGTCTCCATTTCTATCATAGCTGCTTCACTGTTTATTGTGGAAAGTTCATCTGGTCAACATGCGGCACTCATGTTTTGGGCTGTGGTGTTATTTACTTTTCTTTTGATTTTTTCGTATAAACGGGCAATACAGCTCATTGACCCTATAGAGCAAGTAAGACTAATCGAATCGGAGGTTGACTCATCTCTTGAACGCTGGGGTAAAGTTATTGAAAGACAAATTCTAGCTGACAAGATAGCGCCTATTGAAAGCCTTACTAATAAAGATTTTGATTCGCTGAGATGGCAGCTATGTAGAAGGTACCCTACGCATCAGCAAGCAGTTTTTAACTCTATCGATAGCTTATGTTCAATGACGAAAGTTTACACTGAGTTAAATGATTACATTGTAGCTAGAAATACACTTACTAAAATCATATTTATTATAGATAGGTACATGCGATTTAGACAAAATACGTTTATTGAAGGTTCACCTTTTATGAGTACTAGTGTCGAGTCTGAGCCAGTTTTTAATTATGCGCTAGAGAGGGTTGGGCAGAGTACATCTGATGCAATAAGTGCGGATGATAAAGAATGGATTCAAATATGTTTTGAAGTCTTTTCACATTTAGCTCAGAACTCTAATTTTTATAAAGTTCAACATGGATACCAGTTGGGGCAGCAGATTACCTCTATTATTTATTATTTGACCTCTGGTGTTAAAGAAACAATTCCATTAAAAAATAATGATGTGATGATAAATGCTTCAAGATCGGTTGGCGGGTTAGCTACGGCGTTACTAAAAACTGCGTCGTATGACAACTTACAACAACTTGACAAATCACTGCTGTTACTAGGAAGTTTAAGTATAAGTAAAGGTGATATAACAGTAATAAACGATGTCATGCAGAGATACGGTGACATAGTGTTTTTATTACTTTTTAGCGAAGGAACTGATGCAGAATCAGAAGCTCAGAGCATATCCACAAGCATTCACTTTTTAGGTAAACTTCATTTGCAGCAAGGGGGGAAGACGTCTTTTAACCTAGGATATGTAAATGGAGTTTATGGATTTGGAGAAACATCATTGTCCGTGAAATTATCACAACAAGCACAAATACTGCTTAGTGATACAGAGCGGTTTAAGAGTGAAATAACATCGCTAATTGAAGGTATTTGCTTGTGGCTGAAAGTATCGTTTAATGACCGATATGAGCTTTATCAACTTGATCAAGAAGCAGATTTAGACCTATTTCATTATTTATATTCTTTATCAGACACTATGCTGAAAATATTGTTGACACTAACTAGTGAGATAACTGAACATCAATTAAGGCATGATGCATATACGGTGATAAATAGAGAGATCATAGCCTTGTGTGAGATAAGAGAAGATAAAGAAGTTTTCCGCAGAATTGATTCCTATGATTTTATGAATTCACTGTTTAATTTACATAGATTAATAGGCTCTTTAGATACCCAATCATGCTCTTCGGTTTTGACTATTAACATTTTGAAGTTGGGGTTTAAGGCCGCATCTATAAATAGTGATCATGGATTGTTAGTTAAAGCTATCTGTGCTGCTGCGATAATTTCAGTTAATAACAATGAGCAATCTCTATATAGGGGGTTAATTGATAAAAATCTCAATGAATTCTCTGGTCATCAGAAGGTTTGCTTTAACGCTTTACCAAAACTTGAGTATTTAGGAAGGTTGGGGCGCTTCGAAAAAGGAAGAACAATGACCAGTTATCCTCGTTGTACTATTGAACGCTTTTGTCATAAATCCCTTACTAATGAGCTTAGGGAGGAAATTAAGTACTCAATTGAAGCCATTAAGCTAAATGCTATTGATAAAGAGGTCGGTACAAATTAGAGATTTTGAATAAATGAAGATATTTTTTCTAATCTGAACCATCCGCGTTAGAGCAAATAACCTAACGCGTTATTGTCCAAAAATGAGTTTTAAATACGATTGTGGCTTTAGCTATAACTAAAAGCTATCAGCTCATTACAAACTCACAGAAAACACCCATTCCCCATCGAAGTTGCCGAAATACGTAGATGAAAATACCGTGGAACCATCATGGATGATGGTTCAGGCTCGGGGGGACATGGATGTCCCATCTGAGCCGTTAGGCGATTTTTATTGGAGTATGAGGCCCGAATCTAATGCATGTAACTTCGTCGGGGCGTCATGGTGGATGCAAGGGCGAAGTCCATAAACATGGACTATCTGAGCGAGAGCCATAGACGGCGAGCTGGCTTTTGAACAGGATGTTCTTGATAAGGACGAGCAGTCCTCCTTGCCCGAGTGTGAGCTGGAAGCTCACGACCTTTATCAAACGCAGTTTGATTGATTTCGCTTTGAGAGGTAGTCGAGCAGCAAGCTCCAACTGACTTTTGTCCACTAACGAGCTAGACCTTTAGTCATAACACTAAACTCCAAGAATGTGCTTTTCTAATTCGGTGCAGATACGGCTGAGACCGTCGAAAACATGGATGTTTTCGTTGAGCGAACATGGACGTGCTTGCAGCGAGTCTCAGAAGTCTCAGAAGTCTCAGAAGTCTCAGAAGTGTCAGCACATATGCTGGCCGCAGGCCATTGGAACCACTTTTGTTAGATGCCACTCTTAGCCAAAAATATATCGAGTCTTTTGGGTTTTTGTAATCAAACTAAGTTTGATTTGGCTTTACGAGGTAGTCGAGCTGCAAGCTCCAACAAACTTGTTGTCTAACAACGAGCTAAAAAAAACGGCTCCTGTTGGAGCCGTTTCGATTAACACAGATTTAAGTGACTAATGTAACTAATGTGACTGAGTTAAGTACATAGAGTTTAAGTGACTAGAACGCCCACTTAACGTTTAGACCAATATTATCTCTATCACTTAAGGTACGCTCTTTATACGCTTCATCTACATCAGGATTACCATAATAACCAACGTAGTCTAACGAGGTTTGGATCCCGGTAGGATTATGGGTAAAGCTTATACCGACGCGTGCTCGGTTATCCCCTTGACCACCCACACCGCCAGTTATAACACGTCCACTTAACTGATTACTGTAGGCTAACGGTATGCTCATGTCCCAACTTTCGAAAATACCTGGATAAGACAGGGTTAAGCTCGCTGCAATCGCTAAACTATGATCGTCATAATAAAGCTCGTTAGTATCTGGCGTCCCGGGAATACCGATATTTCGCGCATCAACGTCAAGGATATCAACATAACTCGCTTCAATGGTGAGGTTTGTTGCATCGGCTATTGAAGTTCGGCCAAAGTTAACAATCGCATTTAAGTTAGCTTGTAAAATTTCTGCTTTACTCGGTTGAACCAAGTCAAAAGCGGTGACCAATGCTGGCGCACCATCTTTATAAGTTACCTCTGCACCAATTGACGCAGGTCCCGTGCTTGTTGATAGCGTTGCGCCGTAAAGCGCTATGTTGTCAAAATAACGTATATTATACGCACCAGCAGGGAACTGGCCGGCATTCGCCATGATATCTATTTCAACCATTGGAATACGGTCGTTATAGTTCAGGTAATACAAACCAAGCTCAGTGACATCGGTAATACGGTAACGAGAACCCACTCCCCATTGACTGGTTTCATCCGGCTTTATATCAGGCCCACGTGGGCCGAAGGCACATGTACCATCCGGTAAGGCTTGTAAACAGTACGCACCATAACCTACAGCTTGACTGGTACTAAAAAACGTACCGGGTGAGGGGACGATTGTTTCTTCCCAGTTAAACTGCCAGTGAGCCATAACGGACCAATTATTGGTTAATTCGGCTTGTACTGACACTTGTTGCTCAGGCAGAAGTATATCTTTTACTTCTGTGCCAGGAACATAACTCTTAATTGCATCTGATGGGCCCTGTGCAAGTGAAATACTCGGGAAAAATAACGCTTCGCCCCAAGCTACGACTTGCTGGCCTACACGTAGATCTAAATAGCCTTCATCACCAAAAGCAAAAGCGGTATAAGCATATAAGTCGAGTAAGCGTGTGTAACCACCATGCCATTTTTGGGCTTCGCTACTAAATTCATCACTCTGATAGACTTCATCATAGAAGGTGCTTCCTGATACCACTAAACCGCTATTACCCCATCTAAGATGACTCTCTAGCAATAGATATAAGCCGTTACCAATTAGATCGTGTTTCTCAAAGTGAGCGTCGCCATCACTCGCTGCTGCTAATATTGGATCAGGATCGTCTAAACGCATGCCTACACTGTAAGTTAATGTGCCTTTCCAATCTAGCGTCACATCATCCCCAAGATTAATCGTTTCTGCGCTATAAGCTTCACTGCTAAGGCATATGCCTAATATAGCTAATGCTAAGGTATTTCGTTTAAAATTTTGCAAACTATCTCTCCCTAGATATTTTTGTTTTAATGACTCAAACGACGTAGTGCAGCAGGCGTGAAGTTACTTGAAGTAAAATTGCCTTTATTAAGAACAGGACCTTTGTCTTGCTCTTGAAATAGGTTGTAACCTACGTAGCCGCCGCTAGTCAGATCATGATAAAAGCTACTACCTGGTTCAAACGCTTGGGTATCAAAGGCGTAGTAATAATTTACAAAAGCGTGTTGCACCAATTCATCGCGGGTATCGTAATAATCAGCGACAATTGCATGCCAATTATCCTCATCTAGATACATGGTTCGTCGACCATATTTATGACGATAATCTTCTTTTAACTTTCCCTCTAAAACCCATACTCGGCGTAACTCATAGCGCATGTATTCCGGGTTTGCATGGTTCACTTGCAATAGCGAATCATATTTAACATCGCCTTTATTTACCTTGTAGGTGTTAACTGGGATAAAAATTTCTTTGCGTTCGCCTAGCGTCCAGTTATAGCGTTCTGGAGATCCATTCATTAGGCGATCTGAATCGATAGTGAGTTTACCTGAAGAGGCACTTAGTGGTGTATCGAAGCCATATTCTGGCAGTTGTCGTACGCGTCGTGTTCCAGGGTTATAGTTCCATGCTAATCGCTTACCCTGAGCATAGTTATTAGGCTCAGACACTACCGTCGCGCTACCTTTAGTTCGGGTTGGGAGGATGTTAATCGCGATACCATAAGCTTGAACTTTACCTAAGCTTTCACCCAATTGCTCTGGTACCGTACCTGTAAAGATCCCGTATGAGCGAGTACGTCCCCATGCAATGACACCATCAGAGCTCACATCTGCAATATCTCTTGTAGTGTCAAATGTATACGCACGATATGCATAGTTGTTATTGGCTAAAGCTTGTAATGGTTGGTTCATATCAGGGATAGGAAACGGAACACCACCTTGATAGCCAGTAAACCCAAGACCGTCATCGACAAGCTTTGCTTCAACAGCATTTCGCTTTACTACTTCACAGGAAGCGTCTGGGTATCTAAAGTCACGTCGGCCAGTATAAACAGGCATTTTAAACGTATCAGGATATTGCTCGAACATCGCTTTTTGGCCAACGGTCAGTTGAGTTGCATATTCCTTCCAGTTTTTGCCATCAATGGTATAAACAGGTTTATCGTCTGCGTATGGATCGACAAGATGTTGGCCGACACTTAATTCATATTCAACTCCAGGCGGTTTTCCTAACCATTTACCTGAGTATGCAGGGATAGTACCTGCAGAATTACCTGCTGATATAGCGCCTACACAAGTTAACTCATTACCTAACTTGGCGACTTTCTCCACGGAGGCACTTGCAAAAGACAAGTGTGATTGAACGATTAACAAACTGATCACTATTGGTGGTAACAGATTCTTTTTTAGCATCTTTATTCCTCGAGTTACTGTTCAAATTGCTACAAGGTCTTGTTGATTAACTCATTATTTTTTCGTTTTAAGATGTATCACGCACATCGATTATTTTGTAAAAAAAACAGATGAGAATCGTCTATAGGGACTAGTGCCAATGGGGGCGATAACTGTCGAGGGGGTGTGATTAACTGTGTATTATTGCTGTATATTTATTCATTTATTGATGATTCGTAATGTTTTATCCGCTAAATACAGCTCCGTTTTACTTTGATCTTCCTGCCGCTAGTTTTTTTAGTCCACTTTGACGATGAATTAACTTCTCTGGATCTGCTTAATGATGATTATCGGGTCATTGTTAAAATGATTTTGCTCAACATTTGTATGGCAATTTAACTATCGAGAGGAAGAATATGAAACAAGCACCTGAATATGTCTGTGGACATGGTCTGTTAAAAGGTAAGTCTGTTTTGATCACCGCTGCAGCAGGCGCGGGGATCGGTTTTGCTGCCGCTCGACGAGCCGCAGAGGAAGGGTGCCGAGCATTAATGATTTCAGATATTCATCCTAGACGGCTTGATGAAGCTGTAACTCGTTTACGTGTTGAAACCGGCTTAGAGCATATATACGGCCAACTGTGTAATGTTACTGATCAGCAAGATGTGACGACATTGATTGAACAAGCGGAATTAAAACTTGCTGGTGTTGATGTATTGATTAATAACGCGGGTTTAGGTGGTCAAAAGAATGTTGTCGATATGACAGACAAAGAATGGTCAACCGTTCTTGATATTACTTTGACAGGCACCTTTAGGATGATCCGCGAGATCTTACCGCACATGCAGGCTCGTGGCAGTGGCGTTATTGTTAATAATGCATCGGTACTTGGCTGGCGCGCACAAAAAGAGCAGGCGCATTATGCCGCCGCAAAAGCGGGGGTTATGGCCTTAACTCGCTGTAGTGCTTTAGAAGCCGCTGAGCATGGTGTTCGAATTAATGCGGTGTCACCCTCAATCGCGTTACATGACTTTTTAAAGAAAGCATCCAGTGAAGAATTACTCAACCAACTTGCAAGTAAAGAAGCATTTGGGCGCGCAGCCGAAGTATGGGAAGTGGCAAATGTAATGATGTTTCTTGCTAGTGATTACTCATCATATATGGCAGGAGAAGTGATCTCTGTCAGCTCACAGCAGGCTTAGGAGTGACTATGGCTAATATTGAAATATTAAGTGCAGAGCAATTGTTGAGCGCTGCAAACTTAGATCTGGGTCATTCTGATTGGTTAACCATTTCTCAAGAAAGAATAAACCTTTTTGCCGAATCTACCGGCGATCATCAATGGATCCACGTTGACCCTGAACGCGCTGCTAAAGGGCCTTTTGGCACTTGCATTGCTCATGGCTATCTTAGTCTTTCTCTGGTGAATATGTTTCTACCACAATTAGTTAATGTGAGAAACATCAGTATGGGAGTCAACTATGGCTGCGATAAAGTTCGCTTTCCTGCCGTAGTACCTGTCGGCAGCAAGATACGTGGTCAAGGACAAATCATCGACGCCGTAAACAAAGGGGCGTTTATCCAAGCAACTATTCGAGTCACCATTGAAATTGAAGGCTCTGAACGACCAGCCTGTGTCGTTGACACCATAAGTTGCTACACCTTTGAAACGCCAAGTTCAAACTCTACTAAGTAAAGGAATTTTAAGATGACCGAAGCAGTGATCGTCTCCGTCGCACGTACAGCATTAAGCAAATCTTTCCGTGGCGCATTCAATGATACTGAAGCCCCAGTTCTTGGCGGGCATGTTGTAAAGTCCGTCGTTGAGCGTGCAGGTATTGACCCCGCCTCTATCGATGATGTGATTATGGGCGCTGCGGCGCAGCAGGGAACTCAGTCTTACAATATTGGCAGACTTTCGGCTTATACCGCAGGCTTACCGGATACGGTTTCAGGCATGGCATTAGATCGTATGTGTGCATCAGGTCTTATGAGTATCGGTATTGCAGCAAAATCGATTATGACCGATGAGATGAGCACCGTAGTTGCCGGTGGTGTTGAGTCATTATCGTTAACTCAAAATAAGTATAAGAATACTTATCGAGCACAATCTCAAGCCGCTATCGCTGCAATGCCAAGTGCCTATATCCAAATGATCGAAACAGCCGAAATTGTCGCCGAGCGGTATGGCATTTCTCGTCAGGCACAAGATGAGTATTCTTTGCTAAGCCAACAACGTACTGCTAATGCACAACAAGCAGGCTACTTTAATGATGAAATAGTGCCGCTTACCGTTCAGCAACTGACCTTTGATGAGAATCGCCAACCCGCCGGTCATAAAGAAACGATTGCGTTGCAAGATGACTGTAACAGGCCACAAACAACGCTAGACAGTTTGTCTAATCTTGCTCCTGTTTGGAAAGGTGGCGAGTGGACTAGCGAAGGCCGCAATGTTACCGCGGGCAATGCATCGCAGTTTGCAGATGGAGCCGCGGCAAGTTTATTAATGAGCAAAACCGAAGCGCAAAAGCTTGGCATTGTCCCTTTAGGCACCTACAAAGGTCTTGCCGTTGCGGGGTGTGCCCCTGAGGAGATGGGTATTGGGCCTGTACTGGCGATCCCAAAACTATTAAAGCGTTTTGGCCTAAGTGTTGATGATATCGGGCTGTGGGAAATTAATGAAGCTTTTGCTAGCCAAGTTGTCTACTGCCAACAAAAACTAGAAATCCCCGCTGAACGATTAAATGTCAATGGAGGCGCTATCTCCATTGGTCATCCATTTGGTATGTCAGGCGCACGTATGGTGGGTCATGCACTGATTGAAGGTAGACGTCGTGGTGTTAAATATGTCGTTGTTGCAATGTGCATTGGCGGCGGTATGGGCGCCGCAGGGCTATTTGAAGTCAATCACTAATTAGGAGACAGTTATGTCAGTTATTTTAGAAAAAGCACAGAAACTGTTTTTATCAGACAACGATGCCAAGGTGCAAACTGGACATGAGTTTGAAACGGTTAACTATTTAGTTAACGGCAAAATCGGCATTATCGAACTTAATCGACCCGACAAGTTGAATGCATTCAACCAAACGATGCGTAGCGAGCTGCAAGCCGCCATAGAGATGGCAGATAATAATGATGATTTAAGAGTCATTATTATTCGTGGTGCTGGTGATCATTTCTCTTCAGGTGCGGACTTGAAAGAGCTAGTTAGTGCAAAACACGGTATAGAGGCACAGCTACTCAATGAATATAAGCCGTTTTTGTCACGCATAGCTCAATCTAAAAAGATCTACATGGCTGTTGTACAAGGTGCAGCGGCAGGGATCGGCGGGTCGTTAGCCCTAAATTGTGATTTGGTAGTAATGGCTGAGGATGCGTGCTTATTTCAAGCGTTTGCGGCAATAGGCCTGGTACCTGACGGTGGTGCGAGTTGGCATCTAGTGAATAAGTTAGGCTACAAGAAAGCATTTGAATTATGTGTTGAAGCCGACAAGCTGACCGCACAAGAGTGCCAAACCGCTGGATTAGTGAATCGCATTTCAGATCAAGCCTCTTTACAAGATGATGCTTTTGCATGGGCAACAAAATTAGCCAGTGGTGCACCGCTATCCCAACAATATTTAAAGCGTTTATTACAGCAAGCGCAAAGAGCTAGCTTGCATGACACGATTCGTCAGGAAGCGTTATATCAACAATTCTGCTTTAACAGTGAGGATTTTAAAGAAGGTGTCAATGCCTTCTTTGACAAACGCGACGCGAGTTTCACTGGCAAGTAACTAGTTTATGAATCAAATGGATAATTAGCGCTGTTTTTAAGGACGTTATTGATGAGCGAAGTAATACGGGAAGTAATGGAGTTTGATGTTGTGATTGTCGGGGCTGGTCCGTCAGGGCTGTCTGCCGCCTGTAGACTCATGCAGCTAAGCAAAGAGAATAACCAGCAAATTTCTGTTTGTGTCGTCGAAAAAGGTTCTGAAATCGGTGCGCATATCCTATCTGGCGCCATTATCGAACCTCGCGCAATGAATGAATTGTTTCCCGATTGGCAAGCGCAAGGCGCTCCGCTAACCACTGGCGTAGCTAAAGACACATTATTGTTTTTGTCTGATGAAAATAAGTCTATTACTTTGCCTCATGCCGCTATTCCCAAGCCACTTCATAATCAGGGAAATTATATCGCTAGCTTAGGTAATGTTTGCCGTTGGTTGGCAGAACAAGCTGAGGCACTAGGGGTCGAGGTATTCCCCGGTTTTGCAGCCGCTGAAGTTCTTTACCATGATGATGGAACCGTTAAAGGTATAGCAACAGGGGATATGGGAATAGGTAAAGACGGCCAACCCAATTCCCAATATATGCAAGGAATGGAACTGCACGCCAAATACACCTTATTCGGCGAGGGCTGCCGAGGTCATCTAGGAAAAGAACTCATAAACAAGTTTGGCTTAGCCGATGAAAGTGATGCCCAGCACTATGGACTGGGAATGAAAGAGATCTGGGACATTAGTCCAGAACTGCACTCTCCGGGGTTAGTTGTCCATGGCTTTGGCTGGCCCCTAGATAAAAATGCCAGCGGCGGATTTTTCTTATACCACACCGATAATAATCAGGCTGTTGTAGGTTTAATTGTCGATCTCAATTATAGCAATACGCATTTAAGTCCATTTGATGAATTCCAGCGCTTAAAGCATCACCCTGAATTGGCGCAGTATTTAAAAGATGGGAAAAGAATATCCTATGGCGCAAGGGCAATTGCCAAAGGTGGACTCAATGCTTTACCTGTCATGAGCTTTGCTGGAGGCATGTTGTTAGGCTGTGATGCTGGAACCTTAAATGTTGCAAAAATTAAGGGTACCCACACAGCGATGAAGTCGGGAATGTTGGCAGCAGAAACTATTTTTGATGTGCTAGGTAACGAACTTGACTCAGAGTCTGCCGAGTCACTATTTGAATCTAAGTTCAAACAGTCTTGGCTTTATGAAGAGCTATATAGCAGTCGAAATTTTGGTCCAGCTTTACACAAATTCGGCACTCTTGCCGGAGGGGGCTTTAATTATATTGATCAAAACTGGTTTGCTGGAAAGTTACCGCTCTCACTACGGGATAATATCGAGGACCATAGTTGTCTTCTTCCTACAGCCAAGTCTAAGCCCATCATGTACCCCAAGCCTGACGGCGTTTTAAGTTTTGATAAGCTATCTTCGGTGTTTCTGTCCAATACAAACCATGAAGAAGATCAGCCTTGTCATTTAACCCTTCTTGACCATTCGATCCCGTCAAAATTTACAATTCCTTTATATGATGAGCCCGCGACTCGATATTGCCCTGCTGGAGTTTACGAATTAGTTGATGAAGGCGAAGAAACAAGACTGCAAATTAATGCTCAAAACTGTTTACATTGTAAAACCTGTGACATCAAAGAGCCGTCGCAAAACATCAGGTGGACGGTTCCAGAGGGGGGAGGCGGACCAAACTATCCAAATATGTAATTAACAAGATGTAATGATTTTAAGAAACCATAAATTATCAACGGTTTCTAGATCATAGGATATTAATTCATCTTGTAATCTTGAGATCCCAATTGGAATGAAATCCCCCTAATTAGTTATTTTGCGAGGAAGATATGAGTGAACGCTTAGCAGGAAAAGTCGCTTTAATTACAGGTGCAGCCCGAGGTGTTGGTTTAGCAACGGCAAAGTTAATGGCAAAGGAGGGAGCACAAGTTATTTTCACTGATATAAATGCTGAACAAGGACAAGAGATAGCAAATAGTATCAGCAGTAATGCGCTTTTTTTAGAGCATGACGTTACCAAAGAGGCTGATTGGTCATCAATACTGACTCATATTAAATCAAAATATGGCCAGCTAAATATATTAGTCAATAACGCGGCAATCTTACAACTAGGTGATATAAAAGAAGAAACCTTAGCAGGATGGCAAAAAGTGCACCGCGTCAATTCAGACAGTGTTTTTCTTGGGATCCATTATGCATTGCCACTAATGGAAGAAAGTGGCGGTGGGTCAATTGTTAATATGTCATCTTCTTCGGCGATTTTTGGTATGCCACATTTTGCAGCCTATGGTGCAAGTAAGGCTGCAATACGCGGCTTATCTCAAAGTGTTGCAGTTTATTGTTCACAAACCAAAAATAACGTTAGATGCAACACCTTGCATCCTGATTCAATTATGACACCCATGGTAATGGAGATGAGTGCGCAAGCAGGTGACCGCAGCCTAGCAGAGCCTGAACGTGCAAAAGCTTATCTTTGTCAGCCTGAAGACGTTGCTAATACTATTTTATTTTTAGCTTCTGATGAATCAAAACATATTAATGGTGCCGCTATTGCGCTAGACGGTGGAGCGACAGTGACTCCACCTTATCTCTAAGTTTCTTCGTTTTAGTTACTTAATCAAAAAGAATAATCAATAAAAGAGTAATCAATATGATAACTGAACAATTTGGCTTAGGAGTCGTTTCAAGCTATATCGAATTTTTAAATAACGGTAATTTTGAAGGCATAGCCTCCCTTTATAGCAAAAATGCAATCATAGAGGATCCAATTGGTAGCGACAAAATTATTGGTAGAACGGCAATACAGGATTTCTATCGGCAAGCTGTTTTAGGCGTGCATCAAGTAAACCAACTCGGAGAGGTCCGGGTTGCAAGTAACGAAATTGCATTTCCTTTCGAGGTCGTTCTAGCAAAAGACCCTAACCTTGCTATTTCAGTTATTGATATTTTCAAGATCAACGCCGAGGGTGAAATTGACTCTATGCGTGCATTTTGGGGGCCGGGAAATGTTAAATCAGTTTCGAAGCCAGCTCCAATAACGGCTTAACGACTCAAGAATAAATGGAGCCTAATAAATGGATTTTACCTTTACAGAAGAACAAGAAATGATCCGTGATACAGCCGTTTCTTTTCTTGCTGATATATCCGCGAGTAATCAAGTACGTTTGGTAATGGAAACACAAACCGGTTATGACAAAACACTTTGGAAAAAAGTTTGTGAAGAGATGTTTTGGCAAGGTGTTACGGTACCTGAAGCTTATGGTGGCTTAGGACTTGGCTATGTAGAACTTGTTGCTTTGTTAGAAAAAATGGGAGAACGACTGTTTTGTTCACCTTTTTATTCCACGATTGCTTTAGCTGCAAATGCATTATTAATTGCAGGCAATGAGCAGCAAAAAAAACGTTATTTTGAAATTATTCTGGCGGGTGCTACTGCGACAGTTGCCTATACTGGAGCAAATGGTAGGTGGGATGCGAAAGCGGTAGAAGCGCTGTGTGTCAAAGAGAATGGTCAATATAAATTAAATGGATGCTATCGATACGTTGTTGACGGTCATAGCGCTAATTTCTTGATTGTTGCCGCAAGAAGCCTTGGCAGTGTCGGTGAGGAAGGAATAAGTTTGTTTGTTGTTGATGCTAACGCTGAAGGTGTGCAGCGCAATTGGCTACCGACCATGGATCAAACCCGTAAACAGGCTGAAGTTGTTTTTGAAAACGTTATAGTTGAGCCCTGTGCGTTACTAGGTGAGTTTGAACAAGGTTGGCAGAATCTATCGATTGTCATCGATTTAGCCACAATCGCAATTGCTGCCGATCAGGTCGGTGGCGCTCAAGCAGCGTTAGATCAAAGTGTAGATTACACCAAACAACGAGTTCAATTTGGAAGAACTATCGCGTCATTTCAAGCGATTAAACACAAAGCTGCAGATATGATGCTCAAAGCTGAAGCTGCGCGTTCATCAATATATTATGCAGCATGCGTTGCCGACCAATTTCTAAATTATAACGGCCAAGATGTTGATGGCATGCCTACTCAGACGATAAACCCTTTGCGCAAAGAGTTAAGCGAAGTAGCGAGTATCGCGAAAGCCTATTGCAGTGATGCATATTTTTTTAACGCTGGTTGCGGGATCCAACTTCACGGTGGCGTTGGTTTTACTCAAGAGTATGATATTCAACTTTATTTTAAACGAGCCAAATCTACCGAGACATATTTAGGAAATAGCGCTTATCACCGTGAGCGTTTAGCCAATCTTATCCTCAAGCCAGGAGCTTTATTATGAAACTGAACTTTGATAAAGCGGATGAGTGCTTTCGTCACGAGGTTAGTCAATGGCTTAGTGAAAACTTGAGCGGAGAATTTGAATGTGTTCGTGGCCGAGGTGGCCCCGGAGACGAACATATGTTTATTGAAGAGCGTAAGGCGTGGGAGCAAAAACTATATCAAGGGGGCTGGACTTGTATTGGTTGGCCAAAAGAGTATGGAGGAAAAGCAGCAAGCATTGTTCAACAAGTTATTTTTAACGAAGAATATGCAAGGGCCGGTGGACCTGGAAGAATAGGCCATATTGGTGAAACTCTTATTGGGCCGACATTAATCGCCTATGGCACTGAAGAGCAAAAACGTCGCTATCTTCCGGGAATTTTAACGGGCACTGAATTTTGGTGTCAGGGTTACTCAGAGCCCAATGCTGGCTCTGATTTAGCTAACGTACATACCAAAGCTAAGTTTGATGATGAAACTGGACAGTGGTTAATAAATGGTCAAAAAGTGTGGACATCTCTAGCACATGAATCTCATTATTGTTTTGTAGTTGCTAGAACTGATCCACAGTCTGTTGGTCAAAAAGGCCTTGGTTTCTTTTTAGTCAAAATGGACCAACCTGAAGTCGATGTTAGACCTATTGCTCAAATGACGTCGACGAGTGAATTCAATGAAGTGTTTTTTGATGATGCCCCCTGTAGCAACGATGAACTGATTGGTCAGTGTGGCGACGGGTGGAAAATCGCGATGAGTCTACTCGGATTTGAACGCGGAATTTCAACTCTTGGTCAACAGATGCTTTTCACTAACGAGTTCAACGATATTGTTAATGCCGCAAAAACAAATGGGGCCGCTGATGATCCGATAATAAGGCAAAGAATTAGCGAGGCTTACATCGGATTAAAAATAATGCGTTATAACAGTATGCGTATGTTGTCCAGTTCAAACGCAGACGGAGTCTTATCAAAAGAGGCGATGTGCTACAAACTGTATTGGTCAAGCTGGCATCGTAACCTTGGTAAACTTGCTATGGACGTACTAGGCCCCGAAAGTGAAATTTTAATAGGCAGTCCATACCAACTCAATCAAACGCAATCCATGTACCTCTTTTCTCGCTCTGATACGATCTATGGTGGAACCAATCAAATTCAACGAAATATTATCGCTGAACGCGCATTAGGAATGCCAAAAGAGCCTAGAGGTTAAAAGTTAGAAACTTAGAGCCTTGATCCGCCGTTATAGATACGGGCTTGATAAAAGCAATCACTTATTTAAGTAAGGCTTTAAACAGAAAAGCCCCTATCAAGTAGGGGCTTAGAGTTAAATTGATAACGAGCTAATTAGCTTACTGCGTGCTCGCCCGCTAGTGCAGGTTCCTGTACTCGAGATTTACTGCCAATTAATCGCTTTATGTCCTCAATAGTCACATATAAGCATGGGATCAGTACTAAGGTCACTACAGTGGCAAACAACACGCCAAAGGCTAATGATACCGCCATTGGGATCACCATCTGCGCCTGCATACTGGTTTCTGTCATGATGGGCACTAAACCGATAAAGGTCGTGAGTGACGTCAGTAAAATAGCCCTGAAACGGCGACAGCCAGCTTCGAGTACCGATAGCTTCATAGCAATACCTGATTCGCGTGACTTGTTGATGTAATCCACCATCACCAGTGAATCGTTCACGACAACACCCGCCGCTGCAATAATGCCGAATACTGAAAGGGCACTTAAGTCGAGTCCCAAGATCATATGGCCAAGTACCGAGCCTATGACGCCAAAGGGGATCACTGCCATGATCATAATGGGTTGAGAATACGACTTTAACGGTACGGCTAATAGACTGTAGATCACCAGCATAGAGATTAAGAAGTCTCGTAACTGAGTATCAGCACTATCAAGCTGCTCTTGAATATTACCAGATACCTCACTTTTTACTCTTGGGTACTTGTTTAACAACTCAGGTAAAAAGTTATCGCGAATATCTTTGGCAAGTTTAAACGGCTCTGCTTGATCGGCATCTACAGATCCCCAAACGTTAATCGTACGGTTACCATTTTCACGGCGAATACTGTTAACGCCGTCAGTTACAACAATTGCGGCAACTTCAGACAATGGGATCTCTGCACCTTGTGGAGTTTTAATAATCACATCAGAGACTTGCGCAATAGAGTTACGCTGCTCTTCAGGATAACGAAGCATGACTTTAATCTCTTCACCATTACGTAAGATCCGCTGGGCTTCGAGGCCATAAAAGCTATTACCTACCTGACGTGCAATATCGGCAAGGGTTAAGCCTAAACTATGAGCGAGAGGCTTTAACTCAAATTGGATCTCTTTAGCGCTAGATTGACGACTATCATTCACGTCACCAACACCCTTAAGTGTATTCAATTTTGCCTTGAGCTCTTTTGCAGCAGCGACTAGCTGCGCATCATCTTTACCTTCAAGCCTGAAGCTTATATCACCATCATCACGACCTCCACCAAACAAATTATCTTGGATAGTGAAAGATTTCATTCCTGGAATTAACGGCATGTTTTGACGCCACAACTCAGCCACGGCAAAGGTATCGATAGGGCGTATTTCTGGATCAACAAGCTTAGTCATCACTTGTGCCGATGTACGGCCACGAAGCTCAACTTGCATGTCTGATATCATCTTTTGCCCATACTCCTCCTCAAGCTTGCTATCAACGAGTCTAAGCGCCTCTTCAATAGACAACGCTGCTGACAGAGTCGCTTTTTCAGATGCATCGATATTCATTTCAAACGAGATCCGAGGAAAGTCATGGGGGATCTTAGGTTGGCCAATAAAGCGAATTAAGCCGCCTGAATAAAGACCTGCACAAATTAGAATAAGACTGAAGAAAACCATAATCACTGTGTAGCGGTACTTAACGGCAACTTCAAGGAAGGGACGGTAGTACTGAGTGATAAAGATCTTAAGGCCTGTATCGACTTTTGCTTGTAAAAAATTGACGATATTTCGTAACCAATCAACTGGATTCTTTGAACCCGGCTTTACGATGGTTTTTGGCTTCATACGTGCCAAATGCGCAGGCAAGATAAGCTTAGATTCCACCAATGAAAAGATCAGACATAAGATAACTACAAAGCCGATAGCTTGGCCAAATGCAGAAGAGGGACCATCGTCGAGAGTGATAGGTAAAAAAGCCGCAATGGTGGTTAATACACCAAAGGTTGCAGGCATAGCGACGCGTTTAACACCGCGGATAACGTTATCTAGGGTTTGGCCTTTTTCTTCGCATTCGGCGTGGGCACTTTCGCCCATCACAATAGCATCATCGACCACAATACCGAGCACTAATATAAACGCGAATAAGCTGATGACGTTAATCGTTACATCAATCATGCCCATCGGCATAAATAGTAGGGTACCTAAGAAACAAACAGGTAGCCCCATCATGACCCAAAACGCCAATCTGACCCGTAAAAATAGTGCCAATAATATAAAGACTAATATTGCACCACTTTTCATGCTGTCGAGCATGAGGTTTAAACGCCCTTCAAGGTAATAAGTCATATCGACCCAGGGCTCTAGTTTGACACCTTGAGGTAATACTTTCTGTTTATCGAGAATGTAGCCTTTAACAACGTCGGCAACATCGGTCAAGCTCTGATCATTTGCCGCACCGATAAAGAAAGTAACCGAGTTTTTACCATTAAATTTTGAGTATTGAATGCCTTCTTCAAAGCCATCTATAACGGTAGCAACATCACCTAAGAGCAGGGTGGTACCATCTTCAAGGGTGATTAAAGGTAAGCTCTCAAATTCATAGCCCACATAAGCCTGATTTTGAACGCGTAAATTAATATAACCGTTTTCGGCTCTTATCTGGCCGGCAGACATGTTACGTGAATAGCCTCGAACAGCTTCTGCAACATCATTAAAGCTTAAGCCAAATTCACGTAATCTATCTTTACTGACCTCAATGGCAATCTCATAGCCAAGACCACCATAGAAATCTGTAATATTGACCAGTGGTAGTTGTAAAAGCTCGTCGTGGATCTTTTCACCCAAGTCTTTCAATTGACGCTGTGATAGGTCGCCATAGAGACTCATATACATCACTTCTTGACGAAGCTTAATGCGCTCCACTTTTGGTCTTTCCATGCCATCGGGGAAACTCGAAATAGAATCAATTTCCGATTTCACCTCTTCCAGTACCACCTGTGGATCGTAGGAATCTTCTACTCGAAAGTAGCCTGAAGAGACGTTACGATTAGAGTAGGTGATCACCCGCTTAAGGCCCTGCACACTTTCCAGCGCTTCCTCAATCTTAATGGTGATCCCTTCTTCAACCTCTTGAGGGGCGGCGCCAGGGTAGACCGCATTGAACTCTAACCAATTGATTTCAACGGCAGGGAAAAACTGTTTACGGATCGTGTTTGCAGTGAGTAATCCACCTATGATGATGATAATCATCAATAGGTTAGCCGCTACGCTGTTGCGTGCGAACCAAGCAATAATGCCTTTATTGGTATCAGTCATGAATTATTCCTTATCTTCCATCGCTATCTGGGTAGCTTGTGGATCGGTTTGTTCATCTTCTGATAAGGCTTTATCTTCCGGTAAGGCGAGTTGCATACCTTCAATCGGGTAATCAAGCGCTGAGGTGATGACATTCATTCCCGCTTCTAACCCGGCAGAAACAATAACCTTAGAGCCTATCTGGCGTAGAATAGTGATATCTTTATATCTAAGCTTTCCACCCTCATCGAGTGTGGCGACCTGATTGTTGATAACCAAATGACGTGGAATTTCTGCTACTTGTCCCGCATGAGAGCCATCAATACTTGCAGTAACATAGGTGCCATAGCGCAGCTCATTATTGTTAGCGTTAAGTCCGTAAGGATCGGTAACCTCAGCGACTAAATAGGTCATACGACTACGACTATCAATCACGCCCTCGCTCCTTACAATCCTTGCCGGCCACTGTTTTGTTTGTCCAGCAAGCTCACCGGTTAACATCACTTCCGCGCCTTTGCCTTTGTTATCTAAGAACTGCAGCTCTTTGTCGGCAATCGGTAAGCGAACTTCGGCATGAGCGGTACTCAAGACTTTGCCAAGGGGGGTGCCCATGCTGACATAGGAGCCTAATCCTATATTGCGCGCCTCAATTAATGCATCAAAAGGCGCTTTGATAATGGTACGTTCAAGGTTGCGAATAGCACGCTTTAGCCCTGCCTCTGAAGAGTTTAGCTTGGCCACTTCTTGGGCAAGCTGCGGTTTACGCAGACTCAGTTCAGTGGGGACACCATTTTCAATCCGCTTCCATTCTGCCTCGGCGACTTTACCGAATGCTTTCTCTTGTACCAGCGTCGCTCTGGCTGATGCCATATTCGCTTTAGCATCTATAAGTGCTGCTTCATAATCACTGGGATCGATTTTTGCGAGGACATCGCCTTTTTTTACAAAGCCGCCGCGAACGAACTTGTCCGAGAGAAAAACAATTTCACCATTCAGTTGTGAGACTAACTCAGTTTCATACTTGGCGTTCACCACACCATATGAGGTAACGGCAAAGCTCATCGGGTTGATCTCTACAGACTGAATCGATACTAGAGGAGTCGTATCGATCTCCTCCTTCTCTTCCGGGGGCTTTTTTAATGCCGACATGCCAATAAACCCTGCCACGCCAACGGCAATGACAACCATTGGTAAAATGATCTGTTTTTTAGTAGCCACAAACACGTCCTCTTGTTGAAGCAATTTAGTGCTCAATACTTCATTTTTTACTGCTTTTTATACAATAAAGATGAGTAATCGAATTAGTATTTTGAATACATGTTAATGGAAGTGGCTATATGTAACAGTATGATTATGTAAACGTGTGTGACTAAATTTAACATTACTCAATCACAGCAAGGAAAGTAAACAGGCTTTATTGTATACAATGCTAATTCATCTAACTGTTTTTGCACTTAAAATCTTTTAAAATACGTAGGTTTAGAGTGGCAAGCAATAATGCATCACCCAAAAATTTTGATGATATTTGAAACGCTAAAAATGTAACAAAAGCTATTTAGACTGAATATCTTTGAGATAAAAATAGAATCAAGCCCAAAATGACTGATATAGCCGCCGAGAATGAGGTGGGTGAAGTAGAGTTAAGTAGAATAGAGATAAGCTGGAAACGACAGACAAAAAAAAGCAGTACTATATGTACTGCTTGTAATTTTACGATGTTAACCGCAGCATTTCTTATATTTCTGACCGCTACCGCAAACACAAGGGTCGTTACGATTCGGTGTTTTTTCAAAGCGAGTTGTCTGTGGTTTATTGAGAAGGCCCATCAATTGAACCACGTTCTCTTCTTGGGTTTCATCAACCGTGATTAAGCCCACCAGCTCATTATCACTAAGTAACTGCAAGATCTCTGCTTCACGCTCGGCGTTTTGAACCAGAAGTGTTAAAGGGTTTACTTCAGTGCCGATTTTAACTTCGCGTTTAGTGTTGTAACCATAGCTTTCGTGCTTAGGCTTTGGGGTTTTACGCCCTTTAAAAAAGAATTTGTCTGACATGGCTATGGCGCTCAATATTGATAAAACATAAATTTACGCAAGCTTATACTATAAAAATGCACTCAGTGGTATCGAAGTCTAACCTAGAAGGCTATTTTATCTAAAAATACGCCATATTGACGGTTTTCAGTGTTGTTCGTGCCTCATTTGAGAACTGTCCGCTAAAGGATGGGTCTAATTTAATAGGTGTCAATGAGTCGTTCTTGTGCCCGGTTGGGCGCTAAAGCGGCTTAAATCGCGATTTTCGAACAATTGATTTCCATCTGCGACCTTTTGTTATTTCCGCATCGTGAAAAACTTTGTTAAAATCGCCGCAAATTAAAGGAGAGCTTTATATATGCCAGTTTATGTTGTGGGCCACAAAATCCCAGATTCAGATTCAATTTGTGGTGCTATTGCACTTGCACACCTAAGAAACCAGATCGGTGAAGCATCAGTTGCGACTCGTTTAGGTGAATTATCACCTGAAACAGCTTTCATTTTAGAAAAATTCGGTTTCGATGCACCTGAATTCAAAACCAGCTACGCTGGCGAAGAAGTGTATATTGTTGACCATTCAGAGCTAACTCAGGCTCCGGATGATATCGCACAAGCGACTATCGTTGGTATCGTTGACCACCATAAGTTGGGTGACTTAACGACTTCAACCCCGTTAGAGTGCTGGATCCGCCCAGTAGGTTGTAGTAACACCATCATTAAAATGATGTATGACTTCTATAACGTTGAGATCTCAAAAGAGATGGCTGGCATCATGCTATGCGCAATCTTAAGTGACACCGTTATCTTTAAGTCGCCAACTTGTACAACCGCAGACATTAAGTGTGTTGAAGCGCTAGCAGAAATCGCTGGTATTGAAGATTTCAAAGCATTAGGCATGGAAATGTTCAAAGTGAAGTCTGCTGTAGAAGGCACGCCGGCGCGCGACCTTGTTATGCGTGACTTTAAAGACTTCAACATGAATGGCAACCTAGTGGGTATTGGTCAGCTTGAAGTGATTGATCTTGCAGTATTTGACGAGATTAAAGCTGAACTTGAAGCCGATATTGCAGCGCTAAAAGCTGAGGGTAATCGTCATAGCGTACTATTGCTGCTTACCGACATTATGAAAGAAGGTTCTGAATTGCTTATCATCAGTGATGAATTAGCAAAAATCGAATCTGCATACAGCTGTAAATCAGAAGATAACAAAGTTTGGTTAGACGGTGTACTAAGCCGTAAAAAGCAAGTAGTGCCACCACTACAAGACGTTTTCGCTTAATTTGCATTAGCAAACTCGTTTTACATACCATTGATAAAAAAGGCCGAATATTAGTTCGGCCTTTTTTATTTTCACTAGCGTGATAGCGTTAGCTGAAGGTGACTATTTAGTGTCTTTTTTACGTAACTCATTAAGCCTTGCTTGGGCAAGCCCTAGAACGCTGCCTTTTGAGTATTCTCCTTTGTCATTTACTATCCCCACTTTAGCACCCGTCAGCAATTGAATTGCTTGATCAACATGACTGATCGCCCAAATGTGGAATTTACCTTTTTCAACAGCATCAACAATGTCCCGTCGTAGCATTAAGTTATGGATATTCGACTTGGGAATAATCACGCCTTGGGTATCTTTACGGCCCTTAATTTTGCACACGTCAAAGAAACCTTCAATCTTCTCGTTAACTCCTCCAATAGGCTGAGCCTCACCAAACTGGTTCATCGACCCCGTTATGGCGATATCCTGGCGTAGACCAAGCCCAGAGAATGAAGATAACATAGCGCACAACTCAGCCATGGTTGCACTGTCTCCATCTACGCCGCCATAGGACTGCTCAAAGGTTAAGTGCGTCGACAGCGGTATTTTATCAGTCTTACCCAAAATGGATGCGATGTACGCGGTTAAAATCATCACGCCTTTAGAGTGAATGCTGCCACTAAGCTCGACATTGCGTTCTATATCGAACACGCGTCCTTTACCAAAAGCGGTGGTTGCGGTGATCCGGCTCGGCGCACCAAATTGATAATCTGTGGTCGACATCACCGATAACCCATTAACTTGGCCAACGGTCTTTCCATGAGTATCAATCAAGGTGGTGCCATTAATAAAGCTTTGCATGAAATCATCTTTCGCGCGGCAAATTCGTTTCTCTTTATTCGCTAACGCTTGCTCTACATGGCTTACCCTGATCATGTTTGAATTCACTGCATGCGCACAATAGTTAGCTTCTCGTAATAGATTGGCAATATCAACGGAGTGCAGCGACAACATGTTTTGATCGTCGGCTTGTCTAGAGCTAAATTCAATAACACGCCCAATCGCTTTCTTATCGCAGTGCAGCATTTTATTACTGTGCACTATACTCGAGATAAACTGAGCGTAATGAGCCTCGGACTCATCGCTACGTGGCATTCTATCTTCAAAATCGGCGGTAACCCTAAACAGTTCAGTAAACTCGGCGTCATATTGCTGCAATAACTTATAGGTCGCAAAATCACCAAACAAAATGATCTTAACGTCTAAGGGAATAGCCTCAGGGTCGAGGGATATTGTGCCGGATAGGGTCACTTCACGTTCCAGTGAGGTCAAACTCAACTTACGTGAACGCAGTGCGCGCTTTAGCCCGTCCCAAACATAAGGGTGCTCAAGGACTTTTACTGCGTCTATCATGAGAACGCCGCCATTGGCTTTATGCAAGCTGCCGGGGCGGATCAGCGAGAAGTCAGTAAATACCGTTCCTTTATAAGTCGCGTTTTCTACATAGCCAAAAATGGTGTGGTAGTTCGGCGTTTCCTCGACAATAATCGGCTGTAATTGCGACTCTTGCGACACTAGAACGTTGATCTGATAGCGCCTCGGCATCTTCTTACTCATGGAGGCGTAGGCAAGGGCAGCTTGCTCTTCGCTCTCTTCTAGGAAGATATCCAGATTATCAATGATGTCTTTATGCATCGCCTTAATATAGGCTTTAACATTTGCTTGATCTTTATATTGCTCTTTTAGCGCAGTCAAAGCATGAGAAAGCACTTCTTCGGCGACTTGCTCATCATGCTTTTGTTGCTTTTCAGAATACTCTTCTTCCCAAACCGTTATTTGTCTAACGATACCGCGAAGTTGCGCTTCCAATGCTGAAATCGCTCCCTGCATCACATCTTGATCTTTCGCTGAAAGTGCTAAGTAGCTCTCTTCGGTATGAGGCTCTTCACCATTTAATGCAACCAATTCATAGTTACCCTGCGGTGAAACAGAGAGGCCGACCGAATGACTCTTAGCCTTTTCGGTCAACAAGACCAAGGCTTCTTCCTGTTTTGCAGCAAGTTGATTTTTTAATTTATCGGCGCGGCTATAGTACATCTCATTGTCGAACGCTAAAGGTAAGGCCTTTAGCAGTTTTGACATGAGTTTTTCGATATCCTTTTTAAAGCTCAAGCCCATTCCAGCTGGCAGCTTAAGGACTTTTGGACTACGAGTGTCGTCAAAATTAACCACATAACACCAATCGTATAAGGTGCGGCCGTTAGAATTTGGTGCTTGACGGTTCAGATGGCGCAGCACCATGGTGCGTTTTCCGAGGCCATTTCGACCGAGCGCGTAAATATTGTAGCCTTTCTCTTTCATCGATAGAGCAAACTCTACGGCTTGTTGAGCACGGGCTTGACCCACGATTTCGTCTAATGGTTCGAGGTGTTTTGTCGACTTGCAGTCTAATGAGAGCTTGTTAAGCGTCGATGCGCGATAAAGCTTGGTACTGCTGAGAGGTTTTATTGGCATAATACGTCCTCTTAATGACGGTCAATAATTTTACTCTATACAGTTAGATAACATATTTCTGCAATTATTTGCTGTTAGGGTAATTATTAATCAAAAAGCGGTATTGAACGGCTAATAAATAACCGCAACAGATTTTATCACTGCATTTACTGGTGTCATACCCATAAAAAAGATGACAATTTCAAAGACTTTTATCGAAATTCATATTCAAAGGCACTGCGAGCGCTAATCTGCGCAATGATAAAGCCCTCAATGAGTAATGAGGGCTAATACATCCATTTTAGCTAATTGCTGTCTTTGTTCTTAATTAAATTAAACCAAATACAAGCATAGGGCATAGGCAATACAGATTTACTGTTTAGCATGCTGTTTCAAAAACTTAAGTACCTCAGCCTGTTCATCTGGGTTTAATCCAGCTCTTGGGAACATACTACGAGTAATACCTTGCCACTGTTTATAACTATGATCTGCAGGGTTTGGCGCCGAATGGCACATAGTGCATGCATGATAGAAGATCTTTTCACCTTTACTCTGAGTTTGCTGTTTGACAGACTTTATCGATTTCAGGGCCGCGGCCAGTCCCAAACTACTTATATCAAACGGGGTCTTAGGGATTTCAATTTTGGGAGGCTGATAAGCTTTATTCGGTGACTCTGGATCTAAACACTTTTTAAAGGACGCCAAGCAGGTATTTGCACTCGTGCCTTGGCTTAATCCGCTTGATGGTCGAGCAGAAGTTAACATGTTAATTGAGCCTGAATTACAGCGGCCCTTGTTATCTAATTGAAGCCAAGCCCCTTCATGGATATAAATAACACCTGGCATCACATTGTCGGCGATCTTCGCCCCCGCTAATAGCGCCCCGCGGTCATTGTAAACCTCAATCAAATCTCCACCTTTAATGCCACGCTGTGCAGCGTCATCTTTATTAATTAACGCAAATTGGCGGCCATCCACGGACTCATAGCTGTTAACGTCAGCATTGGCCATCTGCGAATGTAAGCGCATCCATGGGTGAGGGCTTAAAACATGGACTTGCTCGGGTTTCGCATTGCCAAGCCATTCGGCAGGAGGGATCCATTCAGGCATAGGCGGGCAGTCAGGCAACTGGTATGACTTAATCTGCTCACTATAAAGCTCAATTTTACCTGATGGTGTGTGCAGTGGATGTTTTATTGGATCTAGATAAAAATCACGGTGACGAACCCAGTCAGTCGCCGCTTTCGGTGTACTGAGGTGAGTGACACCTTTATCCCAGAAGCTGTCAAAGCTATCGCTCGCATCAGACGCAGCATACGCATCCTTAAGGTGCTGCATAAATGTTTTGCCTTGAGTGAATTGCTGCTGAACATTAAATATTTTTGCCAATGCAGAGAAGATTTCATAATCATTCCAACTTTCACCTACAGGCTCGAGCACTTGCTTCATGGCGTAGATCTTGTTGTTGGAATAGGTACCGCCAGAGCTAATATCATTGCGTTCAAGTGTTGTTGTGCTTGGCAGAACAATATCGGCATAAACTGAGGAGGCACACCACCAAGGATCTTGATTAATGATGGTTTCAACATTGTTATTTAGGGCTTGGATTAATTCGTTAGTATTTTGCTGGTGGGACAGTAAATTATTACCCGCATTATAGATTAGCTTAGCGTCTGGAAATGTCAGGGTTTGGCCATTACGAGTGTAGTTGCTGCCAGGGTTATTCAACATTTCAGAGATCAATACCACAGGGCAGCGCGCGGTTATTGGGTTTCTGCCTTGCGATAAACCTGCAGGCATCTTTTTACCTGATTGCGGCATGCCGCCATTACCATAATGCCAGCTAAAACCTGCGCCTTCACCCGGTTTACCAATTTTGCCCGCCATAGCCGCAAAGTTGATAATAGCCCAGTGGATCATCTCTCCATGTTGTGCTCGCTGTAGTGACCATCCGGCACAAATTTGCGTGCGTTTCTTTACTACCTCTTCAGCCAATTCACGAATTTGCTTAGCACTCACACCGGTTATCGCCTCGGCCCACTCGGGGGTTTTAGCTGTGTTGTCAGCAGTGCCTTTAAGGTAATCAAGGTATTGTTTAAAGCCAACGGTGTATTTATCTAGATACGCTTTATCATACAAATCAGATTTGTATATATGGTAAGACATAGCGGTAAACAGTGCGACATCGGTGTTGGGGCGAATATTGATCATCTCGCTAGCCATGGCTTTGTCTGTTTGGGTTTGTTGAGGGTTTATAGAAACAAACTTAATCCCTTTTTTTGCAAAGGCTTGCCAGTGCTTATGCATAGCATGATCCGCTACCCTAAACTCAATTCTATTGGTTTTATAGGGATCACAGCCAACCAATAACATCAATTCTGTATTGTCTTCAATTACTTGCCATGCAGTTTGAGGGGAGTAGACCTCCATATCGCCTATGATATGAGGTAATATCACTTCAGATGCACCTGCGCTGTAATCACCGCTACAAGCACTCTGTCCACCAACTAAATTGAAAAAGCGGCCTTGTAATGTCTGGGGACGCATTAAACCTGCATGGGACCATCCGCCGTATGATGAGCTGAAAATAGCTTGGTTACCATGCTTGGCTATCGTATTGGCAATAGCGGTACTGACCATAGCCATAGCCGTATTCCAGTCTACGCGGACAAAAGGCTCTTTACCTCTAAGGTGTGGCTTATGATCGCCTAAAGGGTTCTCTAAATAGGATTTACGCACCATTGGGTATTTTACCCTAGTGTCGCTGTAGGTTCGGCTTAGGATCCCTTCTAACAACATCTTTGTCGGGAAGGGGTCAATATCTGTCAATGGCTGAACGCCGATCAACACTCCCTCTTTGACGATAGCATTAAAGGGACCATAATGGCTGGCATGGGGAATAGTTTGAGTGTCGGCTGCAAATACTTTTCCAGCAGGAAACAAGGTAAGTCCTTGTGCAGCAACGGTGCTTGCGAGTGCAGATTTAATGAAGTCACGTCTAGTTAATGTCATATCAGTCAGGCTCTCGATATATTGAGGTGGTAGAAGAATATGCTATTCGTTATGGCTTATATTAGTCGATTTAACAAGTGCTGCAGCATTAAATATCGTCATAACTTCAAATATCTTTGCTTTATGTCAATAACGTTATAACTTTCAGAAAACCTTAAATTAATTAATGTTAACCCTATGACTGTAAACCATGAACTCTTAACGTAAACACACAAGAGTTCATGGTTATTCTTAGTCGCTAGACTTAGTGACTGGAGATAGTGACTGGAGATAGTGGCTAGAATGAGCTTGTCTTACAGACCTTTTAAGTACTGGACGTTGGTGGTATTGCTAATAAGAAGTGCAAAATCTGGCGTAGATTGCGATGATAAAAAATCAGTAAATTTGATTACAGTTTCAAACTGACTTTGCTGTAACTGGCTATTAGTCACCACTGTGCGCAGATCCAACATCACGCAATCGAAGTAACCTGGTAGTTCAGTCAATATTTGTGGATTGTAGAAATGTTGACTGCCATATAAGGCATTATGCTCACGGCGCTTCTTATCGATCACAAAATCGACGCCCTTTATATTGGTAATTGACGTAGCTTTCTTACAAACCGTTAAACACTCGTCATCCATAACCGCTTTATCACAACCGCTCGACTGTAAAAACAGACATTGGCGACTAATCATCAACATTATTGGGTGATAAAGACTGTAGTGCACCTTAAAGCCCTTAGGCGCTTTTATGGCTTTGATCTGTTTTCTATTTAATTCATTAGAGACAAATGCGCCGCTACAGCCTTGTTGCTGCAAGCTGTACATACTGACTGAATTACTGGTATTAAGGTAAGGGCCCGCAACCCAATCAATGCCTAAGTCGGTGGCCACAAGGCCAACACCACTATTGTTAGTCACGATTGACTTAGGTTTAACCTCATCGAGTAGCTGTTTAGCGGCGTTAAAATCTTTTTCCATAATAACGGCGCTAAACCAAGGAATAAGCTCAGGTTCTTGGGTAAACAGAAGGGCTAGCTTCTCACGCTCAGCGCTTATCGCATCTGGCACTAAGTAATAGACTTGCACCTGTTTAAGTGCAATCTGCGATTTTAACTGACGATAGAGCGCAAGATCTCGTCTATTAGCAATTAATATCGATAACTGAGTACCTTGCTCGTTATGAGTAGAGAGCCTCTGCTCTGTAGCATTCATCCCATCTGAGACTGTATTTACGCAACTGTTACTATTGATCTGTTGACGAACTTGCTGCAAGGATACGGGCTCAACATGCACTCGGCCGTTATTTAACCAAGTCACAATCTGCTGTTTCATTGTGGTTAACTGCTTAAACGGCACGAACAAGTTTGCAGATAAGTTATCGAAACAAATTGGTGCTAAGGCATACTCAATGTTACCAAGACTCGTGAAACGTTTTAGTAATTCTTCTTTGAGCCCATATTTGTCTGATGTGGCAAGATTAGCCTCCGATAAAAGCGTGAACTCACGTACGGCCATAGATTGCTCGGTATCAGCCCCCACGTTTGCAGGGCTAACTGAAACGGTGATCTGCAATGATTGGTCTTCTTGACCATAAAACGTAAGCGTAATAATTGGCTTGGCTAAACTCAGCAGTTCTATTTTGTCGCCAACGGTAGCAATAATTTCTGTTTTCTCATCATAGAGTGCCTTTTTGACATTCACTGTTCCAGAAGCGTTTTTCTCTGTGAGTAACTTTAGGCTTTCGAGTTGAGTAAAATGCTGCACAGCATTATCACGTGGGTTATCTATGTACATATTTTTACCCACTGCGCCATGTAAGTAACCGTTAGAAAAATCACGGTTGAACACGGTATAGAGTGGGGCTTTATCGGTTGAGATAGTGCTACGCTGCTCAAGCCTTGCGATTTGTTTGCGCCATGTATCGATCACCCGGTACACATAATGAGATTTCTTAATCCTACCTTCAACTTTTAACGAGTCGGCACCCGCTTCATACAGAGCATCAAGATCTGAAAAAGCCGAGTTATCTTTTAGGTTTAACGGATATTGAGCGCCAGTATCTGTGGTTTGATATTGATCTCGACAAGGCTGACTGCAACGCCCGCGGTTCCCCGAATTACCACCATGGGCTGAGCTGAAGTAACAAAGGCCAGAAAAGCCAATGCAATTTGAGCCGTGAACAAAGACTTCAGTTAGCATATCAAGATCATGAGCCTTGTCTGACATCTGTTTGATTTCAGGTAGATTAAGCTCTCTTGATAAGTTTGCTCTAGATGCGCCTAAACGAGATAAAAACTCGAGTTGGCCAGTATTGTGCGTCGTTACCTGAGTCGATGCATGAATATCCAGTGTTGGGTAGTGCTGTTTCAATAGGTAAAACAAGCCGAGATCTTGAACGATAACACCATCTATCGCAGTATTGACCAATTGGTTAAGCAGTTTAAGTAGGGCAGGTAACTCTTGCTCTAACACTATGATATTTAAAGTTAGAAACAGTTGACAGTCATGCTGGTGGGCAATACGCAGAAGCCCATACAGATCTTCAAAACCTAAATTCTCGGCGCGCGTACGGGCATTAAAGCTATTAAGGCCGCAATACACTGCGTCAGCACCAGCAACGATAGCCGCTTTTATGGACTCAATGTCACCACCTGGCGCGAGTAGTTCAAGTTTTCTCATGGTATTCCTAATGCTGGCCAAAAATGCCATAAACGGGTCATTACGGCGGGGCGGTTATCTACGGGCAGAAAAAAGTGATAATCCGCTATTGTAAAACCTCAGAAGAAGGAGATCTATGTCAGTAAAGTGTATTTTAACGAACTATGATATTGATCCTATCACTTACACCTCATCTGCTATATCGAAATGAGTAGACTTGGGCGTAACGGCATTCATCAGGGATAAATAGTTTGATACTAATTGAGAAGCGAAGAGATGACTTGAAAGTCGTTAATAGTGAAAGCTATAAGTATTGAATGTGACAAGTATTGAGAGCTACAGACGCAACTCTCAATACTCAACTATTTTAGTAATAGCTTTTACCAAATAGCCTATGACAAATAGCTATTTAGCAATGTTAGGACCAACATAGCTTGATAGTTTGTTAAATCCGCCTTTTAGTACTTTCACATTACCATAGCCTAATTGGCGTAACGCAGTACCCGCTGCCATGGCGCGCGCTCCCGATTTACACACAATGACCACAGGCTTATCGGTTGGGATCTTTGCTAGGTTTTCAGGAGAAAATAACTCATTAAGACTAATGTTTAGCTGATCTTTCACAGCTAAACCAAAAACCTGACGCTCTTCAGGGGTACGGATATCGATAGCCATAACGTCCGATTTTTGCTGCAGTTGCTTAACGAAACCTTCTGCACTAATAAGACCAATATCTTTACCAACCGTTTTACCTGTCGCTTGGCTAAATTGCTCGTGGTAACTGTTAGCCAATTTTGCATCATAAGCATTGGCGTGGGCACTAAGACCTAATAGCGCACATAATAAGGTTAAATTTACCACTTTGTTCATACACCGTTCTCCAGTTTTATTGTGAGTATTGGCTAGCAGCACAGATCTCACATTTGTCTCGTTATTATTTAAATAGATTTAATCCAGAGCGAAATCCGTTGCAAGGGACTAATTGTTCACTTTGAATGAAATTAATTATAGAGAGCAAGCGTGTAGGATTTTGTTGCACAAAATCACATTTGAGTTACCGATAATATATAAATCATTCTCAAAGCTATTTTTTAGTCAGCACATGAGAAATAAACAAAATCAAGCGGCGTAAAATAAACCATTTAAAACATGTGGATACAGAATATTGGTTTAATTTAATGAACAGAGTTAGAAATTCATAAGGCCATGTATTCATAATCTTTTATATATGATTTTGTTAACGTTATTGAAAAGTAGGAAAATCCCAACTCAAACTTGATGGATATTCATACGATTCAAAGTCGATACGAACGTAAGACAGGATAATAAGAATCGTTTATTTAATAACTGTAAATTAAGTAAACAGCAAAACCCATCCGTAGTGACCGAAATCGCGCCCCAAAATAGTGACTAAACTTAAACCACTACATCGTCATAATGCTATTTTATTAAGCAGACGCCATTTTGCATGTTGTATAGATTTATCTCGTTTAAATTACGCCAAATATAAACAAGCAATTAGCATAAATATCATATGTGATGTATTAATGCGCATAAGATCCTAGTTTTAGGATTATTTAAAGAGAATTAGGCTTAATTAGTGTAAGCTAAATGCTTATATTCTCAAGTAATCCATACTCAGAGTTTTCTTCCTATTTTCACTTAGAAATCTAATATTAGAAGTCCACTATGCTTTACAATCAAAATCACGCAGTTCGTTTTCCAAAAGGCAAGTTTGCAATGTGGAGCGTATACAGCTTCACGGGCGCATCAATCTTAGCCTCTATTATCTTTTCATTATTACTGTTTCTCTCTATTGATGATGATCCTGTCATGCAGTTGCTGTTTGGTGGATTAGCCGTCATTTTTGAACTCGGTAAGTTTTTTGCGTGGTATGAGGTCGGTGAGCGCTATTCTAGGAAGAATTTTATCGGCATGTTTTCAGCGCTTGGCTTTTATGCCGTGTTGGCAGCCATCTCTATAGGTGGCTCGATTGGCGGGATCAACAGCGCCACAAATAAGGCGCAAGAGCATGTTCATGTGCAGCAAAGCAAGGTCAATGCCTTTGATATGCAAATTGATGCCATCGATAAGCAGATTGCGCTGAACAACGTAGCAGCTGAAAAGTACATCCAGATGGAGCGGATTGCCACTGGCGTGACGCGCATTCAAAAAGAGAACAATAAATTGCGTGAGCAGCAGCAACAGCTTGCAGTTCAGCGAGATAGTCTTCCTGTTGTTAGCCAAGGTTCTATAGTCGGTTTGATTGAAAGCTTAGCAATGTCATTGAACATTAAAGCTGAAACTGCGCAGCTGGGTTTAGTGGTGTTCTTATCTATCTTGTTAGATTTCTTTGCTGCATTTTTTGTGGGGTTAATCGGTGAAGAGAATCGCTTTAGACAAAGGTTTAAGCAACAATCTAACCAGCTAGAGCCGATTACGCTCGATGCTTACCGACGTATGCATAGTGATGAGTCAGACTTTATTCCACACTATGAGCCTAAACAGCTAACAGAAGCAGAGCCAAAGCCATTGTATGAACAAGTGCTTGATGCATTGGGTCAGAAAAGGATTAATTGCAGCAAACGTGCAGTCAGTCAGTACCTAAATATTACCACTGAAGAAGTTGATGAGATTTTTGCCAAAATGTTTAATGACGGTATCGTCAGTAAAAAGCCTAACAACCATTACCAATGGCATGGCGTAAATACCGCTAGTGAAGCGCAAGCCGTTTAGCGTTAGCTCGTCAATATTAGCGGGTTAATATTCACTCGGTAAACACAGCCATAAAGGAAGCCGCGTTAAGTTGCTTCCTTTTTTATTGGCTTTTTACGCATAAATTGACCTAGATAACGCAATTGATATTTGAATAAAAACCCTAAAGCCCTTAGGATCGGCGCTACAGAATTTATTAACAAGACAACCGTCAATGCCAGCCAATCAGCCAAACATTCAAAACGAACCTTTAGCGCTTTATTTTATTTATGATTCTCATTGTCCATGGAGCTATGCTGCTACACCGGTTGTCGCTGAGCTGATTAACGCGTTCGACTTTGCAGAGACTCACTTACTGCACTGCGCGCATTATAATGGCAAAGATGCGCCTAAAATGGCGCAAATCAACCAGGTTAGGGCACTTAGCCCGGTGACGTTCGGTGATGCTTACTTGAAACAAGCGGGCAATAAAGCGAATTCATTTAAAACGGCTAACTTCATGTCTTGGGTGCAATCAAAACAAGCCGATAAAGAGTTTGAGCTACTGCAAGCGCTGCAGCAGCAACACTTTGTTGAGGCTAACCCATTAAATTATCGAGAAGATTTCGACAAAATTATCAATCAATATAAATTATCGCCATCAAACAAAGTCTTCAAAGATACCATTAGTCATGAAGCAGAGAGTGTTTTAGCGGGTATTGCAGAGATTGGTGAGGCCATTGGTACTTCGGCGTTTCCAGTACTCGTGATGACATTAGGCGATGAAGCGATATTTATCGACCACTCTCAATACTTAGCTAAACCGGAAGATGTAGTTGCTGCGGCAAACAAAGAGTTAGCGGCACTCAGTTAACATTAGTGCTTGCGCCTACAACTGCGCAAATCACGCAACAGATAAGCGTTAAATTTGCGCTAGCAGAGAGTTATTGTTAGCGCTATTTAACCGCCAATATGGCCGTTATATGCGCTTGTAGTCACTGGATAAAGTCGTTTATTTATAACAAATACGAATGAGCACGATATAAAAAATTACCAGTCCTATCCACTTCAACGTTAACCCTGTATCGATATACATAAAGCACCTCTTCTAAGTGATACTTTGACTCAACTTTTGCTACGATTATTTTAACAGTACAAGGTTAAATAGAGATTAATACCAAACGCTATCAATCTCTGCTCGCTCAGCGAGAGCAGCCGCTGTAATTATGCTGATTTTTGCGCATAAACATGAATATAACGGCCTAACGATAGAAAAGGCTCTTGGCGACATAGCTTTTGCTCCATCGCGACAATCTGCTCAAAACTAAAGTCTCCCATATCATGATTTTGCATATAGTCATGAAAGGTTCTAACGCCGGTTTTTCCCAAAATATTAAAACCTGCTTGCTCTAGGCATGAATATACCAACTCAGGCTTTATTCCTTGTTGAGGTTGTAACTTAAAACGTTTGCGGTGGGGCATGCCTTTTTCAATATGGTTAAGGTTGCCACAGATTAAATTCTTAAAGAGTAGGCCATTATAGTTGTAAAACATCACTGAAATAATGCCGCCAGGTTTGACTTGCTCGCACAGTGTAGACAAGGCTTGAATCGGTTCTGCTAGCCACTCCATCACAGCATGAAACAGAATTAAATCAACAGGTACTTGCAGGTGTTCGGCAATGTTCTGTACTGGGCTATGGATAAACTGATACTTCTTTAGCAGCTGATTATCACTAATATCTTGTTTAGCTAGAGATAACATCTCACTTGATAGATCGCACAGGCTGACATTATGCCCAAGTGCAGCAATTTTTTGTGACAGCTGGGCTAGGCCGCCGCCTGCGTCAAGTACGCTAAGCTCTGCGGCCGCATTGCTAGGTTGTTTCGATAGCGCCAACAAGATCTGTTCAATATCTTGCCAAACAACCGTTTGCCTTATTTCGCCTTTTGCAGTGCCGTAAATGCTGGCGGCAAACTTATGGGCTAAACCATCAAAGTTTCTATCTTGTTTCACTGTCGTCTTCATACGTTGAACGTTATCTGTTGGCGAAATTACGCGGGCGCGAATTCTCTCACAGCAAGCCATAAAATTAAATCAGTGCAGCAACAAATAACCACTGTGAACCACAATATCTGCTGCGAGAGCCTAACTAAACCGATGTGATTATCGGATATCTCGATGCGAGAAGTGAGTAAGTATGCATATTGTTGAATGGTAATTAAAAATATCTCGGGGTTATAATTTAATTTATGCATCTAGGTAGTTATCTATTCATTCCATCACTATGGCGTTGTAAGAGGCGCAAGTTCAAAAAGCAACATAGATCATCCTAAGCGTTTCTGGTTTTATGTTTAAGAAACCAAGAGATCCCATACTCCTATTTAATGCCTCAACCATATCTAATCATGTAAAATTCTACTTTTGATTATTACCTCATTCTTCTGGCCATACTGAGTTCCAGCACGATCAATCTGTAGAAAAATTGAGAGCTCTGTAAGTTTTAGGCCTCATGTGCGAACTGACTGTTATCTACAGCTAGATAATCTATGAACTATTCACCTATTTCTATTGAGTGCAGCTTTAAAAGCATGTAATTATCAGTAAGATAAAACGCGCATGTTGTATATTAGAATGTTAAGCGCTAAGGCTCCAATTCATATTTTTAAGTGACTTAATTATGATACTGACATCTTTGATTGATAATACTAGATTGAATCATCGAACTGACCTAACAATAGAAAGAGGGTTATCTATTCACGTTAGCACTATGGGGAAGAGCATATTATTTGATGCTGGGAGTAGCAGTGCCTTTTGTGATAATGCCGCCTTATTGAACGTGGATATCAAAGCTGTTGATGCAGCAGTGATTTCACATCGTCATCATGATCATTGTAATGGCGTTAACCATTTTATAGACAATAACTCGAAAGCTCAGGTCTATTTCCGGGAATGCGACAAGGCCAATTATGTTTTCAAAGCATTTGGTTTTAAAAGTAATGTAGGTATAAATAAGCAGTTACTGACTAAAGCTACTAACCGCTTGACCTTTGTTAACCAATTAACGGAGATATTTCCTAATATTTTTATCATCACTAATTTGGTTGATAAATACCCCAAGCCCAAAGGTAATAAATACCTTTTCACTGATTCTGAGGGCTGTTGTAAACCCGATACATTTGATCATGAATTACTGCTAGTTATAAAGGAAGCTGATGGGCTTGTCGTGTTTACGGGTTGCGCTCATAGTGGTGTGCTCAATATGATAGAGACTGCCGTTAATTCATTTCCCACAGCGAAAATCAAAGCCGTTGTTGGTGGTTTTCATTTGGTCGGATTACCGCTCTTTAACAGCATCGGCGGGACTAAGCAGCAAATCGAAGAAATGGGGAAGTTGATGTTAAATTACCCAATAGATAAGTTGTACACTGGACATTGTACAGGCATGAAAGCCTATAACATATTGAAAGGTGTGCTTGGAGAACGCTTAGAATATTTTCCAACAGGTCGTAGCATTAACATTTGACTTTATATAATCACTTATCAGATAAAATTTGTCGGTGATTTGTGTCGTTCAGATAGGTTCACGAGTATTAGTGGCTTAACAAGGCTTACACTGTAAGTGGTGTTTAGCATGAAAAGCGAAGATAGCGCTAATGGCTGAATATTGCGACAGGCAACCGAGACTGGCTATAGATGTGCAAAATTTTTTAATCAAAAGTGGTAAGCCTATCTACGCTTCAAGTTTTACTGAGCACAAATAGATTTACCACTTTTCTAAAGCTATTAGCCTTTTAAGCAAGTTGTCTTAACGGCGGAAGGTCACGTCTTCTACTTCGCTTAAATGAATTTGCGTTTGCGCAATTTTAGTTTCAGCTAACATTTTACCCTGACGCACAGAGTAACGCACAGGCACCTGACGGCGCACCGCATCAAATCCATTATCAGCAGGAAGAACCAGCAGGTTACCAGGGTTGCCGAGTTCAATCCCGTACTGATCTTGAATATTCAGTGTGCGAGCCGATTTGCTGGTGATAAGTTCTAGTGAGTTGTTGATCTGATCGTAACCCATAATTTGGCAAACATGTAGGCCCATATGCAGTACTTGCAGCATATTGGCTGTACCTAGCGGATACCAAGGGTCAAAAATATCATCGTGACCGAAACAGACGTTAATGTCAGCGGCTAGCATCTCTTTCACACGTGTAATACCACGTCGCTTAGGGTAATCATCGAAACGTCCCTGCAAGTGGATATTCACAAGCGGGTTAGCCACAAAGTTAATGCCCGACATACCAAGTAAACGGAACAGACGCGACGCGTAAGCACCATTGTATGAATGCATCGCCGTTGTGTGACTCGCCGTTACGCGCTCACCCATTTCATATTTGTGGGCAAGGGCTGCAACGGTTTCAACAAAGCGCGACTGCTCATCATCAATTTCATCACAATGCACATCGATAAGGCGGTCGTACTTGCGTGCAAGGTCAAACACATAGTGCAGTGACTCAACGCCATATTCACGGGTGAACTCAAAATGTGGGATAGCACCAATCACATCAGCGCCAAGCTTTACCGCTTCTTCGAGTAACTCTTTGCCATTCGGGTAAGACAAAATACCTTCTTGAGGGAAGGCAACAATTTGGATATCAACCCATTGCTTCATCTCTTCTTTCACTTCAAGCATCGCTTTAAGTGCGATAAGCGTCGGGTCTGACACATCAACGTGAGTACGAACGTGCTGGATACCGTTAGCAATCTGCCACTTTAGTGTTTGCTTGGCGCGTGATTTCACGTCTTCGATAGACAGCATCGATTTACGCTCAGACCAACGTTCGATCCCTTCAAATAGGGTGCCTGAAATATTCCAGCTTGGCTCGCCAGCAGTTTGGGTTGTGTCTAAGTGAACATGAGGCTCACAAAAAGGAGGAACAGCCATGCCACCTTCACCATCGATGACGTCTAACGACGTTGAGCTTGGCAGCTCAATGGTGTCAGCCATAGGTGCTATCGCCTTAAACTGACCGTCTTCAATGAGTAGTTGATGAAGGCCTTTTTTGCCGTTTAGCGTCACGTTTTTGATCAACATATTTGCTGATGACATGGAGTTTTCCTTATGCATTGGTTGCATCTTTACAATCTGATTTAACTAAATTTTGTTTTTTGATACGAACTTGAATTTCATCTATCAAGAGATAGCTGAAGGCGCCAGCAAGCACGGCATTAATTGGCACTATGCCTGGTAATAAGTGGCCTGCAAGCACGCCTATCATCACGCCGCTAATTGCAGCCCAGTTGACAGTCGAAAACTTGGCATTGGCAAAGTCTTTATATTTTTCGCGGTTTCGAAGGTAATCGGCGATGATAATGCCACCAATCGGTGGGATTGCGGCAGACAGAAAGGTCAGCCAACCGACAAAGTTATTATATAGCCAAAGTGCACACAGGGTACCAATCACGCCATTAAAAATGGATAAATATTTACTCGGTAAGCCGGTAATGTTCGAAAAGCCTAAGCCTGAAGCATACAGAGCGTTATCGTTGGTGGTCCAAATATTTAAACCTAAGATGATAATCGCTGGGATCAATAGCCCTTGTGCAATCATTACCTCTGAAATATCGGCTTGGCCTGTCGCCGCCGCGCCCGCTGCACCGAAGATAAACATCAACGAATTACCGACGAAGAAGGCGAACATGGTGACAAACACGGCGGTTTTTGGATTCTTACCAAAGCGAACAAAATCAGCTGTCAGAGTACCGGCTGAAATGAATGAGCCAACAACCAAGACCAACGCTGTATTAAAATCAATGGGGTTTTCTGGCTCAACGGCCATTAAGCCTTGCATGCCGCCCATGGTATCAACCGCCTGTAGCACAGAGAAACCACCAAACAGAGCAATGGCAGGGACTGCGATGGCTGACAAAATCATAATCGCACCAATACCGAAATAGACGGTAAAGGTCATAAGCAGGCCTGAGATAATAATAAGAAGATTAGTGTCGATGCCTGTGGCTTTTTGTACTGGGATAGCAAACATCGCCACGCCAACACCAAACCAACCAACTTGAGTGCCACCGAGAAGTAGCGAGGGTAACCAAGAACCTTTTAAACCGAATGAGTAACGAGCGAGGAGATGAGTAGAAAGGCCAGATTGAGCACCGATGTAACCAAGAAATGAAGTGTAAATACCGAGAATTAAATTACCAATAAGAACGGCAAGAACAAAATCATTAAAAGAGAGGCCGGTGCCGAGCGTTCCTCCGGTCCACATACTCGCTGAAAAAAAGGTTAACCCTAACATCACCATTGTTAGAGAGAGAACCCCTTTACGTGCCGAGTTCGGTACTGGGGTTAGACTGTAATTATTATCGCTTGCCATTTATTGTCCTTGGATAGAATAAAGAAAATACACGGCTTACCTAAAGTGCTTAAACCTGCGATCAAGCAAGGGCTGTAGAGCTACACGTCGGGCAAACGGCGCGTATTTTAGTGATAATGAATACAGAGTCAAGCAAATAACGGTTCTCGCTTACAAATTGATGCATTGATTAATTCCTCGTAACCTTAATGCCGATTCAAGGTTATCGATTATCTGCTGGGAGCGTAGCTTATCTAACTTTTTGTTCCCATTTAAACCAAGCTGTAAACAGGTGAGCTGAGTGATAAAACTCCGAAATGTTAACCTCTTCGCAAATGCAATCTCTGGGGATTTCCTACGGCTGGTAACATCGATATTATCGCCTCCTTTTTTGCCTCGAACGACACATGATCATGAAATATTTAAAATTGGCTGGTATCGTACTAATCTGCTCAACTCTTAGTGCTTGCGTCACTTTTCCAACTGATGAATCCAACACCGTAAAGGTGCTTTGGGATGATACTCAAGCACTACAAGGATGTGATCACAAAGGCACCGTCATTGGATCACAGGGCCACTTTTATGATTACTGGCTACACGCAGACAAGGATATGGTTTGGGGCACCTTAAATGAGATGCGGATCAAGGCCGCCAAACTCGATGCAGATACTCTCTATCTATATAAGCCACTAGGCTTCAGTGGCTCAGTCACCATGATTGCCAACGCTTATAAGTGCGAGAAAGCGCTCGGTATCGAGCGCTAAATATATGCATTACTGAGTCTCAATTTTTGGCTTAGTTTTGAATAGTGCAAGAAGCGGGATCAGACAGAGGTAAGAGATTAACAGGAAGCCAAAGGTATAGACGAAGGCTGTGAGTGTCGACTGTTGCTGCAGCATATTTTGGAGCTGCCCTAAGAAAGTAGGGTCTGTGATGCTGGTACCTTGCATCTGCGCCGCGTTCTGTAACACGGGGTTGCTTAGCGAAAGTGAGCCTCCTAACTGGTTCCACTCTTGTTGCTGGATCCTTGAAAAATAGGTATTCACAATAGATATGCCGAAAGAGCCACCAATTGTCCGGCATAAATTAAACACCACTGCACCACCGATAGTGTCTTTTGGTGACAAGGTTGTATAGGCAAGCTGACTTAATGGGGCAAAAACTAATCCCATACCAGCACCTTGTATAATACTAGGTAGTAAGATCCAGTAGATGTCGATTTCAAGTGAATATTGAGTCATCAAATACGTGCCAAGGGCATTAAGTGACAGACCTACAGCGATAAGTAGCCTTGCATCGATTTTGTCCATGTAACGTGCCATTGCAAGTAAAACAATGGCAGATGCAAGACCCCTTGGCGCCATAGCAAACCCCGTAGTTTCTACCGGGTAATTCAATAACTGTTCTAGCATCATGGGTTGCAGCTGAGTGATGCCAAACATTCCCATCGAGAAGCCCGCCATCACAAGGCATGACATAGCAAGGTTACGATCGTGTAATAACCAGACCGGTGCTATCTCACTCTTAGTAATGAAAGAGCGCGCAACAAAGAAAATAATCGCAATAGCGCTGATGATGGCTGAAAACAAGATGGTATTAGACTCAAACCAAGACTCTTGATTACCTCGGTCGAGCACCATCTGTAGCAGACCAATACCAATGGTCATTGCGATGACAATTGGCCAGTCAATTTTAGGTTTACCTTTACCACCTAGCTTAACAAAGGTGTAAATCAGCGTAAGGCAGATTGCACCAATAGGCAGGTTAACGTAAAAAATCCAGCGCCAATTCATATTCTCGGTAATGATCCCGCCAAGCGTAGGCCCCAATATTGGCCCCAGTAATACCCCGACACTAAAGAGTGCCATGGCTTTACCGCGTTGGTTTGCAGGGTAGATCTGCACCATAATCGACTGAGAAAGCGGGATAACTGAGGCACCAAATGCCCCTTGCATCACCCTAAAGGTGACCATTTCAGCGATGCTATCTGCTTGGCCGCAAAGCGCTGAGCTGATCATAAATCCACTGACCGAGATCAGCAGTAGATTACGAACTCCAAATTTAAGCGCGAGAAAACTGGCTAGCGGGATAAATATCGCTTCAGCCATAGAATAGGAAGTCAGTACCCAGGTCACTTGATCTGATGTGACCCCCAATGCGCCCATCATATGAGGCAGGGCAACATTGGCGATTGTCATATCAAGCAATACCATGATGGCCGATAGCATTACCGCTAAAGTGACGAGTTTACGGCTGCTTTCACTCATTACCTGACTGTCATCAGTATCAGGCATCGTCTCTGAAGTATCGCTCATGTTACTGCTCTTGTTGCTTAGATGGGCTATTAACCGTGTCTATGCTTACGTTAGCACTTGCGCCAACACGTAGAGGAAAGTCAGGGTGCTCACTTTCATTGGTTAGGCGAACTAATACAGGGAAACGTTGTGGAACTTTTACCCAGTTACCGGTTGCATTCTCAGGCGGCAACAGGGTAAAAGATGCACCACTTGCTGGTGAAATCGCCTCAATGGTGCCGTGGTAATCCACCTTAGGATAAAGGTCTAGGGTGATTGTTGCAGTTTGGCCGGCGGTAAGTCGCTCTAGTTGTGTTTCTTTAAAGTTTGCTTGAACCCAATAAGTGTTATCAACAACGAGAGGCACAATAGCTTGTCCCGGGGATACAACACTACCGGCATGGGCACTTAACTTGCCTAAATGGCCATCTTTAGGAGCGAAAATATTAGTGTAAGAAAGCGATAGACTGGCCTGACTGAGCGCAGCTGCTGCCTTTTTTACTTCAGGTGCAGCATTACCATGCGCACCTTGAGATTTAATTAACTGAGCCATGGTTGCGCGCGCGGCTATCACACTCTGCTCGGCTGCAGAAAGCTTGGCTCGTGTATCGTCAAGCTGCTGTTCAGGCAGCAATTCTTTATCAACTAAGTCTTTAGTACGCTTATAAGTTACTTGGGCATCGGATAATTGAGCCACTGCACTTTTAACATTGGCACTGGCCGCGAGTATGGCGTCATCTGTTGCTGCATTGTTTTGTAGCGCCATCTCATAGGCAGCACGGGCTTCATCGAGTTTTGCTTGAAAAGGGGCAGAGTCTATCTGTACTAACAAATCACCTTGACTAACCTTTTGATAATCGGATGCATTGACACTGCTCACCTTGCCGCTGACTTGTGGAGCAATGTAGATAATATTAGCGTGTATATAAGCATCATCGGTACTGGGATAGTTCTTTTGGTGCTGAATATAGAAATAACTGAGGGTGGCTAAGACGGCAATCGCTATGGTTGCGATAATAAGGTTACGTATTAGATGGGATTGTGCTTGTGTTGAATTTTCGCTCATAATTTTAACCAGGTTGGTTATTCGACAATTAGTCGAGAAGGGTTTGAAGACTCATAGCACTGCAAGATGCTCATTCGTTTCAATAAATACTAGACCTAGTTTGTTGTAGTAACAATATAAGTGACTCAAAAAACATAAAAGTTAACCATATTTAATATTGGGTTATTTGAATAATGCCATGCTTTATCAGCAATCTCAGCTTAGGGTTAGCATTTTATTAAAGGAATATCTTTCCAACGCGTAGTATATTGCGGTGTTAGCATTTCTCTGCGCATGCCCCATTTCAGCGAGATCCATTTAGCCATCTTAATAAGCGCCCTTTTCCAGTTTTTTGCGAAGGCGGGCCATTTATCGAACAATGTCCCTTGTTAAAAGTAGAAGTGCACCACTCAAATGCAGCCTTAAATAGTTAAGGCTAAAATTCTATTCCTTTTACAAGGAGCGTGATTTTAATTACGTTATCTATTGCTGCGGCGCACACATAAACTATACACTGAGCTCACATCTTCATTACAAGAATAACCAGTGCGAATTCAATTACATCTAATTGTTTTTAACAGCACCATTAGAGATTTGTGAACAGCACATTTAGGGACGAACGTATGCCAAGTCATCTCAGCAGCACAGCATTCAAATTAACACTGCTTTTTTCATCCGTGGCATTCATTACTGGCTGTGAAAACGAGCCTGTGAAAATCACCCCTAAATTAGTCGTTGTTGAAAGAGTATCGACAGCAACAGTGCCGCTCTATGGCAATTATGTCGGTGTAACAAAGGCCTCGTTGGATGTTGAAGTAAGAGCGAGAGTCGATGGCTTTGTTGAAAATAAAACGTTTATTGAAGGTAGTGCGGTTAAAGAAGGGGTGCTACTTTATCGCATCGATAATCGTCCTTATGTGGCAGTGGTTAACCGTTTAAGTGCTAATGTTGAATCCCAGCAATCAGCGCTCGAAAAGGCACAACGTGATGTCGAACGTTTAAAGCCGTTGTATGAGCAAGATGCAGCCAGTCAGTTAGATTTCGATAATGCGCTGTCGGTTCTGTCGCAAGCAAAATCCAGTGTCGCCGCAAGTAAAGCCGAGCTTGAAGAAGCAAAACTTGAACTCAGTTATACCGAGATTAAGTCACCCATTAGTGGATTAGTCAGCCGCTCAGAAGTTGATATCGGTGCGTTAGTCGGCAGCAGTGGCCAATCGTTATTAACTCGGGTTAAGCAGGTCGATCCTATCTATGTCACCTTTAATATGTCGGCGTTAGATTATCTTAATGCGCGTCGCCGCATGACCAGTGATAAAGAGCAACAAGCCGCTGAATCAGAAGGTAAAGCTGTTGAAGGTTTCGTAACAATTACATTGCCAGATAACAGTGAGTACCGGTATTTGGGTGATGTCGGCTTTACCGATCCTTCTGTCAATCCTGAAACAGGTACTTTTCAGGTAAGAGCTGAACTACCTAACCCCGATAAAGAGTTACTGCCGGGCCAATATACCAATGTCAGAATTAAGCTCAGTGAAGTGAGTGATGCAATCGTTATCCCACAAAAAGCCACTCAAGTTGAGCAAGGTGGCGTCTATGTGATGATTGTGCTGCCCAATAATAAAGTTGAACGCCGCTTTATTGTGATAAAACATCAAGGTGAAATGGGCGTAGTAGTACAAAGTGGTTTAAAAGCGGGAGAATTAGTCATTGTCGAAGGCATGCATCGTGTCCGTCATGGACAACTGGCTGAGCCGTTAACTGCCGAGCAGTATGATAAAAAAGAGGATGTAAAACAGAAAGAGCAAGCATTGAAGCAACAAAAGCTTGAGCAGGAACAGGAGGATAACTAATGGCACAGTATTTTGTTAATCGTCCCGTTTTTGCCAGTGTAATCTCTATTGTCATTGTGCTATTGGGGTTAATTGCGATGTTTCAATTACCCATTGACCAATATCCTTACATTACCCCGCCTCAGGTAAAAATATCGGCATCCTATCCCGGTGCAACATCCACTACCGCGGCAGAATCTGTGGCCACACCGTTAGAGCAAGAGCTTAATGGCCTGCCAAATATGATTTATATGAGCTCTAAGAGTACCAACTCTGGTAGCTCCAACATCACGATTACGTTTGATGTCGGTACAAACCCTGATCTTGCCGCTGTTGATGCACAAAACTCAACGCAGCAAGCAACCGGTAGCTTGCCTATTGATGTGCAAACAGAAGGGGTGTCAGTTTCTAAAGAAGCCTCTGTTGAGCTACTCAAATTAGCATTAACCTCTGAAGATGAGCGTTATGATGAAATTTATCTTAGTAACTACGCCACTATTAATATTCAGTCAGCATTAAAACGGATCCCTGGTGTGGGACGAGTCAGAAATACAGGTGCGCGTAGTTATTCAATGAGAGTGTGGTTAAATCCCGACACAATGGCGGGTTATGGGCTCACCACGTCAGATGTTATCGATGCGATAAAAGCGCAAAACAAGGAATCGCCAGCGGGCAGTATCGGCTCACAACCTAATGCAGACACCTTGAGCATGACTCTGCCGATCACCGCAGCCGGTCGAATGAGCAGTGTTCCGCAGTTTAACGAGATTATTGTTCGTGCAAGCGCCGATGGTTCGATTATTCGCTTGCGTGACATTGCCAACATTGAACTCGGTTCATCCTCTTATACACTCCAGTCACAACTCAATGGTAACAATGCCACCATCTTGCAGGTTTACTTATTGCCCGGTGCTAATGCGCTAGAAGTCACTAAAAAAGTTAAAGCTGAGATGGCAAAGCTCGCGCAAAAATTCCCACAAGGGATGAATTGGGAAGTCTTTTTTGATGCCTCCGTGTTTATCGAAAACTCCATAGATGAGGTGGTAAAAACCTTAGTTGAAGCGCTTATTTTGGTTATTCTTGTGGTGTTCATGTTTTTACAGAATATTCGCGCAACACTCATACCCGCCATTGCGGTGCCTGTTTCATTAATTGGCACATTAGCCGCAATGCTTGCCTTTGGTTTTACCATCAATACTGTGAGTTTGTTAGCGCTAGTGCTGGCAATTGGTATTGTGGTCGATGATGCCATTGTTGTGGTTGAAAATGTTGAACGTTTAATGGATGAGAAAGGGCTGAGTTCATCGCAGGCGACTAAGGTTGCTATGAAGGAACTGTCTGGTGCGCTTATCGCTACCAGCCTAGTGCTTGCGGCGGTATTTGTCCCAGTGTCTTTCTTGTCTGGGATCACCGGTATTATGTATCGAGAGTTTGCTGTCGCGATAACGGTTGCGGTACTGATCTCAACCGTAGTTGCACTGACACTTTCGCCAGCACTTTGTGCGTTATTACTCAAGCCCGGTGATAAAGCGACCTCAGGCTTTTTCAAGTGGATGAATGATCGTTTAGACACAGCCACAACTAAGTATGTCAGATTGGTGGTGTTAACCAACAAGCACGCTAAACGCAGTTACCTGTTGTTTGCCTTAATGGTGGGCGGTGTGTACTTAACAATGAGTTCGCTGCCATCGAGCTTTATGCCAGATGAAGATCAGGGTCGATTTTTTATCGATGTGTCTCTGCCTAATGGGGCAACGGTTAATCGTACTCAAGATGTCCTTAAGAAAGCCGAAGCGACAGTGCTTGCTCATCCTGCGATAGCTTACTCGTTTACCCTAGCGGGTGAAAACAGACGCTCAGGTTCGAATCAAGCAAACGGTCAGTTTGAGATCATTCTAAAACCTTGGTCAGATCGCGTTGATAATGATGCAACCGTACAGAAGGTGATGAACGAGATTAAACAATCACTGCATGATGTGCTCGAGGCTGAATTCAGAATTTATTTACCCTCGGCAGTCCCAGGTCTTGGTAATGGCTCCGGTGTTGAAATGGAGCTGCAAGATACTTCAGGGAGTAACTTTAAAGGCTTAATGGAGACCGCTGATGAGCTGGTTGAAGCCTTAAAACTGCAACCTGAGATAGCCACGGCAGGATTATCGCTGCAATCTGCAATTCCGCAGTTACACCTTAATGTTGATGAAGCTAAAGCCATGGCCATTGGGGTTAAGGTGTCTGATATTTATGGCACCATTAAAACATTTACAGACTCATCGACGGTTAATGACTTCAATTTATTTGGGCGAGTGTACCGAGTGAAAGTACAAGCAGAAGAGCAGTATCGTCAATTTCCGGATCAAATAGAGGATTACCATGTTCGCTCCTCATCGGGCGCTATGGTACCAATTGGTGTATTAGCTGAATCTAATTACTCGGTAGGGCCAGCAGCAGTCACGCACTACAACATGTTTACTAGCGCTTCGATTAATGCATCTCCTGCACCGGGTTATGCCTCAGGCGATGTGATCCGCGCTATTGAGCGGGTGGCAAAGCCCATGCTACCTGACGAGTTTAGCTATGAGTGGACCGGAATAACCTATCAAGAGGTGCAGTCTGCCAATCAAACGGCTATTGCGGTTACGTTAGCGATGGTATTTGTGTTCCTGTTTCTCGCTGCGCTTTATGAGAGCTGGACTCTGCCGATAGCGGTATTGCTCATCGCCCCCATTGCGATGTTAGGTGCATCTGTGGGGACCTTAGTGAGCGGTATGGAAAGCAATCTCTTTTTTCAGGTGGCGTTTATCGCACTGATCGGAATGGCGGCAAAAAACTCGATATTGATTGTCGAGTTTGCCAACCAATTACATAAAGCAGGTAAGAGCCGACTCGATTCAGCCATTGAGGCGGCTAATATGCGTTTTAGACCGATTTTAATGACCTCGTTAGCCTTCATTCTAGGCGTACTTCCACTGGTGTTTTCTGTCGGGCCTGGCGCTGTCAGTCGGCAAAGTATCTCTATCCCTATTTTATGTGGCATGATTTTCGCGACAACCATTGGCATCATAATGGTACCGCTGTTTTTTGTGACAACGGCGGGCTGGGTTCGCTCTAAAATCACCGGCAAAGCCGATACAGAGGAGGTATCGACTCATGCCTAATCAACTTAACATCACTCAAGCCTATACCAATCATAAGATGACAATCGGTGGTGTTAACTCGTTTCGAATTAGCACCACAGCATTTTGTGTCGCCTGTGGGATTTTGCTACTTTCTGGTTGTGCCATGGGGCCAGATTACCAGAGACCAGATCTTGAAATACCGGAACAATTTCACCACGAGTTGCAGCAAACCGACGAGCAGAACGTTGGCCTCAAGCATTGGCGTGAGTTTTATCTCGATCCTGAGCTACAGGTATTGATAGAACATGCTCTTGATCAAAACCTCGATTTAGAGGGAGTGCGCTCAAGACTGTTAGCGGCAAGAGCGGGGGTAACAGTTACCGACGCTGCACTATTTCCCGTAGTAGGACTTGATGCAAATGGCGAGCGAGCATTAGACAGCGCGTTGACCAGTACCGATCCGGTTAAAGAAGATACTTTTTATGTTGCGGGTACTGTTTCGTGGGAACTGGATCTTTGGGGAGCGAATCGTCGCAGGAGTGAAGCAGAATTTGCCAATTTCATCTCTTCACAAGAAGCACTTAATTTAGCCACCATCAGTTTAATCAGTGATGTCGCCAGTCGTTATTATGAATGGCTCGATATTGAGCAACGTTATCAAATATCGCTTAATACGGTCGAGCTTCGTAAAAAGGAGCGAGATCTTGCCAGACTGCGAAAACAAAATGGTGTGATATCGGGCCTGCAAGTTAGGCAGGCTGAGGTGGAGTATCAAAGTGCCAGAGTCACATTGCCAGATCTTGATTATGAGCGAAGTGAAAAGGCCAATCAGTTGCGGATTTTACTGGGGGAATTTAAATATCCCCTTATCCCTAAAACTGAAGCGCAGTTAAAAGCTGAAGGAGCGTTGTTTCCTGACTCATTCGCAGTGGGGGTTCCATCACAGATGTTGTCACAGCGCCCAGATGTAAAATCCGCAGAGCAAGCTCTTGTTGCAGCCAATGCCAATGTCGGTGTCGCTAAAACAGCATTCTTTCCTAAATTTACCATTAGCGGCAGCTATGGTTCTGAATCTGAAAGCCTCAGTGACATATTTGATAGCCAAGGGATCACTTGGTCGCTTTTAGGTGGTATCACCGCCCCCATTTTCAATGCAGGTAAGATCACTGCTCAATATGATATTGCCCAGGAAGATGCAAAACAGGCGATGCTCAGCTATAGAAGTACAGTGCTCGGTGCATACTTTGAAGTGAATGATGCGATGAACAGTTTCAGACGCTCTGAATTGGCGATTGACGCTCAGCAGGAATTAGTTGTGGCATCAACTGAATATACGCGCTTAGCAACGTTAAGATACCGAAATGGGGTTTCGAGTTCATTGGATTTGATGGATGCTCAGCGAAGTCTGTTTAGCGCCGAACTGACTCTGAGTCAGGTGAAACGTGACCAGCTACTGTCGATGATTACACTTTATCGTGCGCTGGGTGGTGGAGTACTGACCAGTGATGAGATGAAGACTGAACTTGAAAAAACGACTGGCGAGCAACAAGTCGAAGAACTTACTAAATAATCAAATAAATAGACAATTAAATAGAGAGTTAAATCGTTCGAGTATTGATGAGGCTAAAATCAAAATTTATGGGCGATTAGTCCTCCAATTTCGGGAGGCTAGTCGCAAAGCTCTGCGACTACAACTAAGCGACTATAGCTAAGAGACTATAACTCAGTGCATGCCCCGAAAACATGCTAACTTTGCCAATCCTCGATTAACACTTAATCAAGGGAATATCTTTCCAACGCGTAGTATATTGCGGTGTTAGCATTTCTCTGCGCATGCCCCATTTCTGTGAGATCCCTTGGGCCGCCAAAAAAAGAGAGTCCGTGCCATACTTGGCATTGATGCAATCTAACACCAACATCTTGTTTGGGTTCCTGCACCTCTCGAATAAGTCACCCTGTAGGTTTACTTCACTGCATAGGTTAATCAGTCCGACACCTATTTTATAGTATCGGATAGTGGGATTAAATCTGGCTATAGCCGCGCTTGTTGCAGCTTCAATCAGCTCACAAGTGTCATTTGTTGGATAACTAAAATGATGCACAAACTTAAATCCGCCAGGCTGTTCATCAAAAGGGGAGTTTGAGGCAAAAATTAGCATGCTTTTGCATAGCGAACCTTGGGTTCTGGCTTTCGCCGCTGCGGTTGAAGCATGCTTGCTTAACGCCTGACATAAGGATGATAAGTCGGTGACTCGGTTACCAACACTGCGGGTTGAAAAAATCTGTTTCTTGTCGGCACGAGCCTCATCCCAAGTTTTACACACTTCACCGTTTAACTCTCGAATTGTGCGTTCAAGCTCGATACTAAATTGCTTGCTTGCGAGCCCCGTTTTCATCTGTGACAAAGCAAAAGCGCTGTGGATGTTCATCATACCGAGCCTTTTAGCTATACGGTTACCTACGCCCCACACATCATTGGTTTTCATGGTCTTTAAAATAGCAATGCGCTGCTCATCACTGGTGATGGCACAGACACCGTCATAACCCGCTATTTTCTTAGCCGCGTGATTGGCGACCTTAGCCAGCGTTAGCGTCGTGCCAATCCCCACACAGACCGGAAGCCGAGTTTCTTTCCAAACCGCGCGTCTTAGCTTCATGGCGTGCTCAGTAAGGCAGGGGATCGCGGGGTAACAGTGCTTAAACGATAAGAATGACTCATCGATACTGTAGATATGCTGCTCCGGTGCAAAACGGCCAATCACCTCCATCATTGCAGCAGATAACGAGCCATAGAGCTCGTAGTTTGAAGATAGCGCGATAACGCCTTTTTGCTCACACAGTTTCTGTGCTTCAAAGTAGGGACCAAACTTGTTAATTCCAGCCTCTTTGGCCAATCTGTTCGCCGCAACAATCATTCCGTCATTATTACTAAGCACGACGATAGGGCGGTTACGCCAGTCTGGCCTAAACACCTGCTCGGCGCTGCAATAAAATGAGTTGGCATCCACAAGTGCGTACATGGTTAGTCGTTCTTTAGGATTGGGCTTTTTCGATGACAGCGAATAGAGCGAATAACGACGCCCTCAACACTAAAGGTGTCGTGTTCAAGGATGGGCGTGCTCATATGGGATTCATTAGCAGATAGCAGTAATCGGTTCACCTTGTCGATAATCTTACAAACAAATGAGCCGTTGTAGTTGGCCACAATCACGTCTTGGTTTCGAACCTCAACATGCCTATCGACAATTAAAATGTCGCCATCAAAGATGCCAACACCTTGCATTGAGTCACCATTGGCTAGACCGATAAAGGTCGAACTTGGGTGCTCAATCAGCAATTCATCAAGACTTAACGGTAGCTGTCTGTAATCGGTAGCGGGGGACTCGAAGCCTGTAATACCTGCACTGGCAGAAATTGGGATTATGTTCATACTAAAAAAGCAATTAACTGTATATTTGTACAGTATAGTGGTTTTATGTCATTTTGCGCAATAAGGATGACAACTATCTGTGAGTAGTTTGCTGCAGTATGGTTATCCATCGCTCGATGCTGTGTATAGTAAGAGTAGGGTAAATTCCTGTGGGCAGCTGAATATCTGCTTCAGAAAAGTCAGCTGCTAGCATTATTTCTACTCAAGGCTCTTTATTCGCAGCATTCTTCTCTAATAACATGGTATTTAAAGACAGGTTTTCAATACTTACAGTTTTATTTACAATAGCTTTAATTACTGCAGATTTATGTAAGCTTATTATTAGTGAATAATGAGAAGCATTTGTTAATCAATGAGTTGTGGTTGTGACTCTAGTCTATTACTATTGCCGGGTGTTAAATAACATGACAAAAAGGAATGCGTTCAGCATTTGCTTATCTTTAATTGTTTCTATATGTATAGTTAATTTATTCTTGACTGTTAATAAAAATAAGTTAAATAGTAAGTTTTTAACTAACATCCTTTTTATTAGTGATGCAATATACCGTTTTAATGTAAACAGCCTTAACAGTAAGTACGTTTCTCTACCATCAAATGATTTAAAACAGGGGGTCATAGTAAAAAATTCTGAAGCTAAAAAAATTCGAGACCTATCTGAGCATATAGATAATCTATTTGCTGTATTGAAAATCAACCCAATCATATCTAGCAACTTATGGACGGTCGCTAATGTATACCCAGAGTATGTCATTCCAAGGCCATTTAGAGAGGAGTACATAAACCTTTTTGATAAGGATTTTGCTGAGGAAAACTACCTAGAACGTATTTTAAAATTAGAAAACATTGAAAAAACACTAGAAGGAAGTGGTTTAACTGTATTTGAAACAGTGAGAGTTTTCGGTCCTTATATAGAAGAGGGAACCAATGAAGAGTTATTTTCAATTTATTACCCACTCTATTTAGAAGGTGTTGTTTTTTCCGTTTTAGTTATTGATGTAAAAAGTAATTTTTTAAATGATTTCATAGTTGATTTTAATGATGAAGAATTTACTTGGTTTGAAATGTCAGATGAAGACCGTCAGAGCATAAGTACGATTATATACGAATCCTTAGCACTTAAGACGGAAGACCGAAAAGTGGGGCTAACAATAAAAACGTCTTTACTGTACAACAGTTTAGCAGTTTTGATATGTACACTCGTCATACACGGCTGTTTTTTAACTGCTGTATACATTAGACGGTTTTATGTCGAAAGCAGCATCGATAGGCTATCTGGATTCTATCGTAAAGATGGATTTATGAGTAAAAAGATGTCTGTTAGCTCTATATGCTTGATTGATATCGATCATTTTAAGAAAATTAATGATGTTTATGGACACATTGTCGGTGACATTGTGATTTCGGAAGTGGCTAACAGAATAAAATCCTCAATGCGATCCACTGATCTTGCTATTCGATGGGGCGGCGAAGAGTTTGTTGTTATTTTTAATGGTGAACTGTCTTTCGAGCAATTTAGTAATAAAGCCAATGGTTTATTGAGCATAATAAATAATGAAACCATCAATGATATAGCCGTCACTATATCTATAGGTGCTATTTACTCTCAGTCTGAAATGAAATTGCAGGAAGCATTTCATCTTTCTGACGAAGCTCTTTATGAGTCGAAGAACTCTGGACGAAATAAAGTCACTATTTATCGTAATAGCTGAATGCATATGCAATCAAGTTATCACCATCGCATTGAACAAGCATGATTTAAGTAAACTAATTGACCAGGCAACTCTAATCAAGCTCCTAATTTGAAGTGGTCTTGGTAAGGCGCTCGAAGAGCTGGCTAATGCAGGGCTTACGATGAAGTATGACACCAATCATAAAGTGCTCGGCGAGGGCAATTTTGTTGTCTCTATTAGTGAAGGAGTTTTTGCCAATGAACATGTGGCTTTCTATGACTTATTCCGTCTCGATAACGGTAAAATCGTTGAGCACTGGGACACTATCGAAACGATTCCAGCTCAATCTGAGTGGAAACATACTAACGGTAAATTTGGCTTCTAACGTGCAAGGAAGGATTATTTAGCGGCTATTTAATATAGCAGCTACTAATACCGCTATTTAGCACAACCAGCCAATACTCATCACGGGTACAACGCGCTAGTAAACATGCTAGCACCAAGCAAGCCGTTAGCTATCACATGGATAGTTAGCGGCTCTCAAGGAATTTATTGAGGCTCTCGTGGTGAACTAAGACTTAAAATATAAGTTTAAAAACCACACGGATTTGTTGTTTACGATTAGCGAGACAAGTTAAGGTTAAACAAAGTAGGGGGCTTGTAACCGAATAAAGTCCCTGCTGCACTTAACTTCAAAAAGGCAGCTGGTTTTTAGAGCCGTGCAAATCAAGAAAACAACTGCAGAGGGTCTTAATCGTGCTTTGCTTTCCATCCTCCAAATGAAAATAGATGGGGCTTTTATGCGGCCTTTATCGATCCATCAGGCATAATAAATGACTTAATGGAGTTTTTTGTTAATCGAAACTAATCCAAACTGAAACTAATCATTAATAAATACTCAGTAGGACATTAATCACACAGGAAAGTGTTATGCATAAAAGTAGATTAGCTGCATTGGTAATAGACAGCAAAGTTGATGATATCGAACAAGCGAACGTGTTTTGGGAGAAAGCGTTAGGACTTGAATGCGTGCGTTCCCGTGAAGACTGGTCTTCAAGATATTCACACCTTAACGCACCCGATGAACAGCCACATATATTGATTCAAAAAACAACGCATGAAAGTCGAGTACATCTTGATATTGAGACTGATGATATCGCCGCTGAAGTTACCCGTTTAAAAGCGATTGGTGCGCAAGTAGTTGAAGCGTTTGAGCGCTGGGTTGTTATGCAAGCACCAACGGGTCATCGATTTTGCGTAGTGAATCCACAGAGAAAAGATTTCAATGATTCCAATAATGTTAATACCTGGGAATAGTGTGATAAACAGGAAAGGATCCCATAGAGGTATGGGCAGAAGTATCAGAAGAAAGAGAATCTCAAATTGGGTGACAATTCCGAAAAAAATCAGAAAAGGCATCTATCCATAAACCCTATTTAACTTATATGATTTTGATAGCTAGTTCACACTGATGCTAACCATGCAAAGCATTGTATATATAGCATTTATATTCATATTTTAATTATGGTATCAACATACTAGTTCATGAACTAGCATGTTGTGAGCATTTAAGTTACGAATCTGACGCTATTACTTCATGAACTAAATAGTCGAAGGGCGAACACAATTCTTCATTACTGAGAAATTAAACATAAAACTCTGTACTAACTCTCTTAGAACATTAGTTACACTTTTCATCACGTCGTGATGAATTGTGATGAACCTTCACACTCATATGTGCATGTATCTGTTTTTAAAAGCTTAATTCGAGCAGCCTCAAAATCTTACATTAGTTAAACTAATTAACTTCATTTTCCTTGCTATGAAATTTATTATTACTATATTGGCGATGAGTTAATACCATTTCTTGTGTTTTATATTGTTTCGATGACAAATTGACCACTACAATGTAAATAAGTCTTTGTAGATGTAAGGGGAAAAATGAACTTACTTAAATTAAAAGATGTTCTTACATTGTCAATCAGTGATATAGAAGAGCAGATAGCGATATTGGAGTTCGAGCTAAAAAAGGGAACTACTCAAGACCACCTAGGACGCACGAGTTTAATCGATGATAGTAAATATAAGGCAGTATTAGTGGTACTAAAGCAAGCTAAGAAATTGCATCTTGAGGGGAAACCAAAGCATCATCATTAATGTTTTAAAATTCTGTAAATCTCGAAGTATCTTGATTCTACTTAAAAATATAAGTTTCAAAAAAGCCACTTGCAGCAATGCTAGTGGCTCGTTGGGACTTAAGCATCGTAATGTTGTAGCACTTAGTGAGAGGTATACCAGAATCTGTAATACCCCCGTATATCACGATATCCAATAGTGTTTCCGAGCTTACGCACACTTATTTAAATCCTAACCGAAAAATAAAAAGCTTAAGTTCTAACTCGCATTTGCCATTCGATGTGTCAACAAATCTTCGCCTCACTTTCCAACCATTTTATCAGTTACATGCGATAAGCAGTCACAACAATGCCGATCCTGTTAACCGATTTTTACTGAACGATAGGTGGCAGTCATGATCACTTTAGATAAGACACTAATACCAATACTCACTTTGCATTTTTTTGCTCGTTTATCCAGCATGATTTTGGTAGAGTGCTTAAAAATCAATTGCTTCGCTAAGTCACAGCAAAAAATTGGTTTATTAAATGCGCATGCGCACTATACAAATAATCGTATTCTTCAGAATTAAGGATAATTAACGAATGCAACACGCTAAATGTACAAGTGATGGAAAAGTATGGGAAGCATTACCTTTTTCTCAGCTAGAACCAAGTCGCTTAGATTCAAAGCGATTAAGTTTACTATGTGCTGAGTGTGGTGAATTCGCTTGGTTTAGGAAAGAAAGCCGTCACGGACATCCTGCGCATTTCTGTGCTAGACATGATTCAGAATGCAATTTAAAAGTCGAATATGTAACTTCAGATGATCAACGAGATGATGCTACTTCAGAAGAGGAGCAAGTATCTGCAGGGGATACAATAATTGTTCGATTAGATCAAGAGCAAGGCGGAGAGGTTGAAGTTAAAGATGTTTTAGCTCCTCCTAAAGAAGGTCAAGGAGAAGGCGGACGTACATTTATAATTAAAGGTAAGAATAGAGAATCTAGTCAACAATTTACCTTAAGGCGCATTCTTCATAGGCTCGTTCAAAGTCCTGCATTCCGTAGTTCAAATAGCAATATAGTCTTTTACAAAAATTCTGAAGATGTAATGTTGAGTGGGCAAGTCTCTGATATCGTATGTGGTTTTGAAGATATTGTTAAAAATAAACACGATGATAAAACTATGTTTTATTGGGGCCCGATTGCTTCTGCTAAAAAATCACCCGATGGTAAAGTATGGCTTAACTCTGGAGGGCAATATCGGTCTGTAAGTGTTGCTATTTTTGAAGATATAGCAAAGGAATTTCTATCTTTATTTGATGTCGATGAGCTAGAGGATTTGGCCGGGGCTTACGTACTAGTTGCTGGTCGTTGCCACTTTACGGGTAATGGCGAAGGGAAACCTGTGATTTGGTGCGGAACCTCGAAATATATCTTTGTTCGTAAGTATAAAGCGAAAAACCTTCAAGTTTAAATTTGTATAACAAATATGTATAGGCCGCGCGCAGCCGCGTCCAACAAGTTGCTCAAACGGACAAAAACAGTTGGCTTTTGCTAGTACTAGTACCTCACTAATCTTAGCCAACTATTTTATTGCCGCTTAGCAAAGCGTTACCGTAAATCCACTTGCTATTCATTCCCTAATAAGACTCATAACTTTAAGAGCTTTGACTCTGACCAATTTCTGTCCACATTTGAGTCAGCGTGCAAACAATGACTCACTATGCCCCTAAATTAGTTCAATCAGCATCTGAGCGAATGGAGGTCAAGGGCCAAACCTGACTCTTGTTATTTTTTGCTTTCAGAGTGCTTCCGATGATGTTTCCCAATGGCTGTGGCTCCTAGATGGGATATTGATAAGCGCATTTAATGATATAAATCATGATTTAAATCAACAATATATTGGCTTATAAAAAATATCTAATGCTACTATACACATAATAAATACCTTTGAACGGTTGTAGTTTCAATTTTGAAGCAACCTTTCATATAGATTGGTAAGGTGATGCATTTGGACAAAATTGATAAAGAATGGGGATGTATCCATTCTCGTTACCACGACAGCAGCAACGTCAAAGCATGTATTGTGGCTGTTTCCGATTTAGACAAGATCTCTGAAAAACTAACTTCGTCAGTGCTTGATTCTTCATGGATGCTTGGTCTAGATAAAGGTACCAGAAGGACTTATGAGTATACAGCTAGAGATACCGCTAATGCTTTAGTGGAGATATTTAAGAAGTTTTCTGATGACCATCAATTAGGTGCTGAGTTTGGTGAAGTTATGGTTTCTATCAGTTCAGCTCGTTCATTATCAGTTATCTTTGATCATATAGCACTTCCTATCGCCGAGATATGGAAACCTCAGCTCAAACAAAATGAAGGTTTTGATTTCCACACCGAGTGTACAGAACAGCTAATAAACTTTGGTGAGGCAAAATTTTCTGGGAGTGTAAACCCTCATGGTAAAGCAATACCCCAAGCAGAAGGCTTCATTAATGAAGAAAAGCATTTTAGGGATCGGGTACACTTAGTCAATTTAGCGTCCCAAAAATCTATAGAGAATTTGGATGATGACAAGTTTGGTGCCATAGCTGCATTTTCTATAAATTCAAAAGATCACGATTCAATAATGGATAATGCAATAGAAAGCATTCAGGAGTCTGGACTGTTTGAAAAAGTTCAATGTGCTTACGTTATCGGAGTTGTTGTATGTTAGATATTAAAAGCATTAAGGCAGATGCTCGCCCGCAAGCTAGTGTTGGCGAATTAATAGAAATACTTCATAAAGATGGCCCAGTGGATCGTGAAGTCATACAGGCGTTAACCTATTACAAACTGTTTCATTCTGAAGTTTTTAAACGCTTTGAATCTAAGGTGTTGTCAGTTCTTGGATTGTTTTATAAAGATGAGAATCCAACGGACTTATATTCTTTTTTATTGGCAGGAATTGGAAGAGAAAACAAAAAAAGATTTGGTGAATGGCTTACACCAGTCCAAGCGAGTGTGCGATTAGCGGTAGAAGAAAATCGATACACCTCAATATCAGCGCCAACCAGTGCAGGTAAATCTTTTTCTCTAAGGGATTATATTTTTGAGCAAGAAGAAGATAGCGTAATAGTTGTTCCATCTCGAGCACTTATTGCTGAGTATATGGCGACCTTGAGGGAGCGTTTCAAGGACAATAAGCAGGTTATGATCTCTTCCTTTGTTGATTGTGTGTTTACAAGCAGAAAGTTGAGACGAATTTTCGTTCTTACCCCTGAGCGCGCTAGAGAAATTTTTTCACATAAAGACAAATTGAATATATCGTTATTCTTTTTTGATGAGGCTCAAGTATCAGAAGAAGCAGAAAGAGGGGTTATTTTTGATGTTTTAGTGAGGCGAGTTAAGAGGGCCTACCCAGAAGCAAAACTAGTCTTTGCACATCCTTTTGTAGATAACCCTGACGCCCAAATGAAGAAGCACGCGTTAGACGAGAGTCAGGCATATTCTCGGTCATACCCTCATAATACTGTTGGTAAAGCATTTGTATTTGGTCACAGTAACAAGAAAGACTACTATTTCTCACCGTATAAAGAGCAAGGTCATCATGTAAAGAATAGTATCCAACTGAATGGAAAATTCGAGAAAATTGCTTTCAATGGTATTTATACAGTTCTGGTTTTTGTGTCTAAAGCATCATTATATCGAGGGGACTTTATCGATGATTTTCAGAAGTATGTCGACCGATTTGGCTTAATTGAAGATGAATCTGCAATATCTATAATTCAAGAGGTTGAATTGTTGATTGGAGCAAATGAGCAAGACCATCGTTCTAATCTTGTTAGTTTGCTAAGAAAAGGGGTAGTCATTCATCATGGTTCTGTACCTCTTGAAGTGAGGTTCCTGATTGAAGAATTTATAAGGCAGGGGCATGCAAAGATTTGCTTTGCTACTAGTACATTAGCCCAAGGTATCAACATGCCTTTCGATGTTGTTTGGTTAGACAATATGAGAATGCAGGGTGGTGATGAAGAAGACAAAGCACTAGCATTCAAAAATTTGATAGGACGTAGTGGACGGCTTTCTAAGGGGGCTGTGTTTGATTTTGGGTATGTATATACAAAGAGCCCTATATTACTTTCATCGCGTTTAAATACACCATTTACTTTATCTGAAGAGTCACTTCTCGAACAAGATATAGAAGGCTTGGATGATGAAAGAGAGCTTATTTCTTCAATAATCGAAGGTACATTTGATGAGGAGATGAATCTTCCTTTAACTAAAGTGGATAGGCTCTCAACGAAAGAAGCCCTAGAGCTAATGGAGTCCGTTTTATATTTTATGTATGAAGATGGATTTGGATCAAAGCTGTTTGGCGGGGATAATAGAGAAAATAGGCTAATTACAAAACACTGTTTAAAGGCTATTTATGAAATCTCGCTAGGTAGATCTTTGTTTTCTGGAGAGAAGAACGTCTTTGATACTGCAATCGAAATATTCTTTCATTTGATTCAGGGACGAAGCTTTAAGGAAATTGTAGGAATAAGGTATAGCTATATTTCAAATAGAGGCAAAAACCAAAACTTGGATGCCAACTTCACTCAGCCTGCGAATAAACTACCAGATAGTGGGTTATTTAATGAATATCCACTGTTTAAAAATACAAAATCTAAGGACGTGAGTTACGATGCCGTCGTATTTGATACCTACGATTATTTGGACACGGTAATCTCATTTTCTTTATCAGACGTGCTTATCGGAGCTTTTAGTATTTATCATAATCATACTAAAGATACCAAGGCTTTAAAGATGGTAGAGCTATTAAAGTATGGCACTAACGATACTGTTCATACATTGTTGCTACGGTATGGATTTCCTCCAGAAGAGGTTAAAGAAATATCAATGTACGTAGAATCTATCTCTGAAGAAAATATCTTGTTTAAGCCAGATGTTATTGGCTCCCCAGATAATGTGAGGGAGCTCGTAGACTGGTATCTACCATAAGGCTGTAGGTGGAATCAACAGACAACGTGGAGCTGCTGACCATTTCTACATACATTTACTAATCTTATACAGGAGAGCTAGTCCGTAACGTCTAGCTCACTTTTCTACAAGGACGTGTTGACGTCGATCTCGACAAACACGTCTTTGCCCCATTATTTGTTAGCGAGAGAAACTGATGCACTGGATAACACTCAATAGTGCCATATATTTTCTAATGTCTTGGGCAGTCAGAGCTGACTTTAAAGTACTAGAACAATGTACAGTTATAATTTCACGCTGGTAATCCGTGAGGAAAGTGAACAAAAAACGGGTGTTTTATGCTCTATGAACTTCTACTTTTGGATAACTTGTTGAATTTATGATGATTGGTAAAACGTTGTAGAGACCTCTACATCAACTTGTTAAGTTTTGCGGGCAACTTATTCAACTTTTTTGAAGTGATGTTAACTTTGTCGCTTTATTTCAATGGATTAGCGTGGCATAGTCGCTGCAAGTTTAATTTTAGCCAGCAGTTTATTGAGCTGCTATTCAATAAGCTGTTAGGCTTTAAGGGATAGATAGAATGGCGTTAATAAAAGTAAAGGAAACTCGTTCGTCTGCAGATATCACTGTGTGTGAAGTAACCACAAAAAATGCCGCTGATCTTCTAGTTCGAATTGTCGATACTAAAAACACTGCGGCAGGTAAAGACGAACTATGGAGGTATGTGGACAGTTCAAATTTGGCTACTACCAAAATTCGGTGGGTTCAAACTAAATCCTCAGCTGACCTCTTAGTACATTTTGTACAAACTAAGAATTCAGCTGGTTGGATGCGAGAGCACCCATTAAAAGGAAAGCTAGCCTAATAAGGTGTTGCTGTTCGCTCTAGCGCTACGCGCTTCCGCCGAAAAACCAAAAGCTCCGGCCTGCGACCTCCACTTTCGTTTTCCGCAAAACACGGCGTTATATTTTTCAGGAGAAATTTTGAACATCGACCATGAGCAAGTTGCAAAGCGAGTTATTGAGTTGTCAGGGGGCAAAGATAAACTCAATAGAGAAATGGATGGTAAGCTCGAAAAAATCACTGAAAAGTGGAATCAAGATGTCGATGCCATTGGCCGTATTCTTAGAGCACACTTATTTGTTGAGCATTTCGTGACCGAATGTTTGCTCTCTTTTAACCCAAAACTTGGTGACATTAAAGAAGCTCGCCTCACCTTTGCTCAAAAAATAACTTTGATCGAGAGCTACTCAGAAGAAACTAAGGAGTTGTCAAAAGGTATAAGACGACTCAATAAGATCAGAAATCAACTGGCACACAACTTAGCTGGTACTGTTACAGACCAAGACAAAGAGTCTCTTCTATCCGTTACCTCTTTTAAAGCATTGCGTAACGAATTAGCGAAACCGGGAGTACCAAGTGATGATAACTTGGTTGTACTGGAAGATTTTGCAAAACACGTAGGTGGGCGGCTTGCATCACTAGCAGACCCTGATTCATTGGCTAAGCGTTTTGAACAGGTATTTAATGAACTGGATAACAAAACATAACAAGTTGCTGCACCGGACTCCGCAGGTGAGTACGACGTTAGTCTAATATGGAGAGTTCGGTGGATTTTTATAGAGACTTATTTACTAGTGTTGGTTGGTTTATACCTTCTCATTCTACAATGGGCTATATAAGTTCGATCGCAAAAGAAATAAAAGATTCTAAACAACCAAATATTGAGCCGTTTCTCAAGGGACTTTACTCCAGTATTAATCAAGCAGCTATGGTTACTGAAAGATACCCTGTAGTACCTCATATCTGTGACTACAAAGATATTATTTCAGAATCAATTGAAGCGCATTTTCTTGGATTAAACTACGCCGCCGTGACAACCTTAATGCCAGTGGTTGAGGGAGTCAGCAACCAGTTAGTTGAAGAATGGGATATAGAGCGGAAGTTCAGCAATGGCAAAAACAAGGGCACAAGAACACTGTTTTCTGATTTAGCTAAGAAATGCAGAGAGTACGTTATAGATAATGAGCTTGGGGCAGTAGGAGAAATTGTTCCAGCTTTAGAAGCATTTGAGCATTACCTAAAAAATAATTTTTACATTAGCTCAACCAAGTACACTTTCGAAGATAAAACGAATAGGCACGGAATTTTGCATGGTTCATTCAAGGACGTTGATTATGGTGTACCAATGAACTTTTACAAAACTATTGGTGCTGTAGAGTTTTTGTGTTTCATCATTTCTCTTAAAGAGCCTATCAGTTTCGGTGCTCCAACCCCTACAGAGAAATCTTATCAGTTAGCTACGTACTATGATTCCTGCACTGCAAACCGCCTCTTAAGACACAAAATATTAGGCTAACAAGCGCTTTAAACGGAACTAAAACAGTTGGCTAAGTTCCGCTTCGCATCACATTATAGCTAACAATTTTTGCCCGCTTAAGCGGGCGTTAACTTTCAGTGAAACTTTATCGCAAGGAACAAAGATGGCGATTTTCGATTTATTTTCATCAAGGCAAAAAAAAGCCCGAGGTGACGTGCCTGATGTCTATCTGTATGACTCTATTCCAGATAAATTGAGAGTTCAAATTGTGCATATTATCAAAGCAACAATTGGAACTAGGGTAAATAATAGTCACTATGGAGGAGAAACATATTCTGAAGTCGTATATCGTGAAATTCACGAGATTTTATGCAAAGAATACGGTGTTTTTTCATTATCCCAAAAGCATAGAATAAGTCACTTTGAAGCAGTCTATGATTATTTTTTATACTCTGAGGATTTCGAAGAATGCTTAGATATTATTGAGCTGTCATTTAAATTCATTGAGTTCCACGTCAAAGGAAAGCAATATCAATTTACACATGAAGAAGGAACCAAACAAGAAGCAAATGACGCAATTGACGAGTTAAATCAGAGGTTCAAAGAGTCAGGCGTTGGCTATGAGTTCCTTTCTGGCGAGATTATTAGAATTGATTCTCAATTCATTCATAGTGAGGTAGTAAAACCTACTCTGTCAATTTTACAAGGTGAAAATATTTTTAATGGAGCAAGAGATGAGTTCTTATCCGCTCACTCCCATTACCGAAGTCAACGTTATAAAGAGGCTCTTGTAGATTGCTTGAAATCGTTTGAAAGTACCATGAAAGCAATATGTGAGAAGCATGGCTGGCAGTTTGGTAAAAATGACACCGCAAAAAAATTAATAAATGTTTGCCTCACTAATAATCTTATTCCTGTTTACATGCAAGAGCAGTTTAGCCAGTTTCGAGCTTTGCTTGAAAGTGGGGTTCCAACAGTAAGAAATAAAGAAGGTGGTCATGGGCAAGGTTCTGAAATAAAGAACGTATCGGAAACCATGGTTAGCTATACATTGCACCTAACTGCAACCAATATTGTTTTTTTGGGCGAATGCGAAAAGAAAGTTAACAAGGCAAAACAAGCAGACGCATAACAGCAGTCACTGTTTTCGTCAAAACAAAAAGCCGCCAAAAACAACGCCAACCTATACGCTGTTTTTGGCGGCGTTATACGTTTCGGTCAGTTTGGAGTACTAATGATAGAAAAAGCATCAGAGATATTAGAACAATTTATAGCAACAGAGTCCTTACGAGTTGAAGGTATTAAGATGCCACACATGCCTACATTAGGTAGTGCATATGAAGAAATTACAAGGCAGGGGATAGATAGTAACTTTGTTATTCCTAAGGGACTTAACCTTAAGGTCGTATCGGGTTTTATTTCTGTTGCTGGTGAAATGTTAACTGAGCAAATTGACTGTATGTTAGTACATGGCGACGGTGAAAAATACGGTTTAACCGAGCAATATATTTATGATATCGAATTAGTATTGTGTGTTTTTGAAGTAAAGAAAACGCTAAACAAAGCTGACTTTAAAGATGCTTTTGAGCATCTAAATAAAATACGACAAAAATTTGCCCAGCTTTTTGAGAAAAAGCTAATAGAAGATGGTTATGAGCCTAATTTAGCAGCACCTTCAAAGCTGTTCTCTCAAATTACGGGTAAACCTGCACCGGAGAAGTATCATAATATCCATGACTTAGAGCCCGAAGATGGCATCCTTTTCTATGCTCTTGTTCAGGAGTGCTATGCGCCTGCAAGTATTATTCATGGATATGGTGGATATAAAACTGAATCAGGGTTGAGAAAAGCTTTTGTTAATATCCTTTCAGAAGAAAAAGACAGCAATGGTATAGGCTTTGGCATACCGTCATTTCCGACACTTGTAACAGCGAACAATTATTGCCTTGTGAAAAATAATGGTTTTCCGTATATGGCACTACAAGGTGCGAGTAATTGGGTTGCGGTATCTTCTACTCGTCACAACCCAGCATGTATGATGCTAGAGATTATTTGGTCAAAAATCTCATTGTATTTTGATGTTTCAATGCCATGGAAAGATACGTTAGAAACAGAGAACCTTTCTCCTCTATTAACTGCGAGTGGTCGCAGAGAAGGCGAGCAAGTAGGTTGGTGGTATAGAACTAATGAACCATCAGAAAAATTGTTACAACGCGAAGCTAAAACTGTCTGGGAGCCTTCCTTCCTGAGTGAGGCTGCAATTACGTTGACGAATCTAATGTTAATCCGTGGAGGTCAATTTGATGTTGCTGAAAGTTCGGGTTGGTTAGAGGGAAAGTTTGGTGCAACTTTTGACGAAGTAACTGAAGAACTTTTATCTTCAGGTTATTTTATGGATGATAACGGCTTAATCAGACCTATTGAAACAGTAAGTTATATAGCCTCATTCGATGATCATAGTGGTGTCATTGCAACAGACCGTCAAATGCTAGAACTATGGCTGGAAGAGAGAGGCCAAGACTTTGTAATCTCAGTATTTGCGTTTGTATAAACGTTCAACAAAGCGTTTAAGACAGATTCCCAACGCATAGCGTTTTTCATTCCATCGTTGGGTTTTGTGTTTACGGTGTAATGGTTAAGGTAAGGTGGTAGCGTTGCTCACTACTGAACGCGGCGTTACTGTGTATCAGCTCGCCATACTTTTCCTAATAAGAGTCATCTCTTTAAGAGCTTTGACTCTAACCAATTTCTGTCCAGATATGTCTTAGCGTGATTGCTCTAAGACACTTTTGCCCATAACAAGTTTGAGATGTCAGACAACATATTTAGTTTTAGTAATGCTAAAGTGGGCGAAAATCAGTGGCGCTTGATGCAGAGCTTATAGCTGCCAGATTGCCTTAAATGTTAAGGCCTAGTTACGTTAAAGAGAGTTGATAGCCATCGAGTAATAACTTAGTTACAACCATCTGAGACATAAGAAGTTATTTGTGAATTGTCAGGAATTGCGACCCCATAGATTGATTCTGTATGATAATATTGCGCATGGTGTTGTTCTAGTTTGTTCCTGGCGAAATTGATTAGATCAAAAAGCACTATGCGTGTTTACATATTGATTATAAGAGAAATTATCTGGGGATTCCCTAGAGTTAAGTGTTAATTATAAAATAGGTCTTTTTCGTAGCTTTTGCTAGCAAACTATAGCTCTTGCCTCAAAACAAGAATAACAGGGACGTTTAAATGAATGTAAGTGGTTTCATCGTTAATGAAGATTTGTGGCAAAGCCTAAGACACTGCCAGCAAGAAAGTATTCAAACGGCGTTAAGTTACTTAAAAAAGCCGTTAAATGAAAACGCGAACTCTTGCCTTATTAGCTTGCCAACGGGTGCAGGTAAATCGGGTGTAATTAGTATTGTTTCTCACAAAGCAACCCAAAAGCGGGTGCTCGTTTTATGTCATCGACGTGCTGTGTGTGATCAACTCTTTAAAGAAATAGATGGGAAGTTCTTTAGTGATCGTGTTGAAGGTGAGGTTATCAAGCGCAAGGCTGTTTATAGTGATGTAAATGATACCTCTAAAACCGGCATTTATGTTTCTACCTTCCAGAAACTACAAACTTTCGATATTGCTCAACTTGAGCGGTTAAAGCAAGATATTGATCTTATTATTATTGATGAGGGGCACGCTGAACCTTCTCCCGTATGGAGCACGTTGGTACGCGGTATTGATGCTCATAAAGTCGTTATAACTGCGACCCCATACAGGAATGACTTGTATCAATTCGACGTTACCGAAGACGCTAGTTATATTTTTACCTTTGAAAGAGCACTTGCAGATGGTGTTTTAAAAGAACCAACTTTTGAGTCAATTACTTTAGCTGAATTAAGCGGGAAAATCACAGATTTCTTAGAGGCTAATGATGGCACAAAGTGCATTATCAAATGTGAAAAGTTCGAAGATATTAAAAGCTATTACAATTTGCTAAACGATGACTTTTCGGTATTAGCAATACATGAACGATTTACTAAAGATGAACGAGACAATGTAAAAGTTTCCGTGCCAGCAAACCTTAAAGGTTCTGATTACCAAGTCATTATTCACCAGCGGAAACTAGATGAAGGGGTCGATATTCCAGAAGCGAAGTTATTGGTTTTAGCCTATGCAGTTAATAGTGGTCGGGAACTAGTTCAAACCATCGGGAGAGTAGTTCGTCTGTACGGTGATATTGAGCCTAAGATTTTGGAGATTGAAAACGATGCAAATAGCCAAATGTGGCAAAACTACAGAAATTTTGATCGTTCACTAGATAGTGCTGATTCAGTTAAAAGATTCATAGCATCATTGGACAGTAATAAGTTGATTGAGCGTTACATAGAAGCATTTCCTGATGTTAGTTATTACGGCAACCGCTTTGTTAGTAAGTTTAACCTTAATACGTTTGAACCTGAGCGCTCTCTTAATATCCCTACGGCATCAATTTGTTTTTTAAATCAGTCGCAGGGGTTCAGCATTCAGCTTTTATCAGACCATCTATACTGGCGCTGCAATAATGCTGGTGAACTCGCGAGAGTCTTTTCTACAAAATCTGGTATTCATGGTGTTATCTCAATAGCGTTCAATAAGTCTCGATTTTTAACGGACCAGTTTTTCTTTGAGCCTTCATTAGAAATAACATTGTATAAACAACTCTCGAATAACGTTGTTGCAATTTATGATAGCCGAGGCCGCAGGTTTAATGGTGAGAAAGATTTGAAACTCGGCTCTGCTGTGTCTCTCGATAAATTGCTTAAGGTAATGTCATTAGGTGAATCAGCCTCAACGAGAGAAGCGAGTAGTAAATCGATTAGTTCTGCTAGAAAACGTCCTGAAAGCATTGCAGTAAAAGGACGAAACTTAGAGCAAATGGCTGACATGCAAGCTAATGCTTCATACCGGTTAGCCACAATGCGTTGTGATACCTATGACCAATTCAAGAAAAAGAGAGGTAGTTATTATGTAGGTGCAGATTCTGGGCGAATCTCTGATCAAAAAGAGTCATCGTTTACTTTGGGTGATCTGAATGATTGGCTTACAGATATTGATAATGTCATATCAGCAAATATTAATATAAAGAATGCCTTAGTACATTCATATGCAAAGCCAATATCTGTTGATGAAAATTTTGAAGCTCACAGTTTGATTTTTGATTTAACAGAGTTTGAGTCTCCGATAAGTATTTTCATAGCAGGGGAACAATATACACTCGACAATTCGTTTTTGTATTTAATTTATGACAACGGTACGTTGCTTGTTGATGGTGTTGAGGAAAGTAAAATCTTAGTAAACTTTAAGCAAGAAGAACCCTATCTAGAAATTGCACCAGAAACGGAAATAACATACTTACTTGAAGATGGGGAACAGCAAGACATAACTGATTTTCTCAACGAGCACTTACATAAAGCTCTTTTAGCAAATGGGATAAATTATTCAAATTGTAAGTTCTATCAATTAACGCTTCCAGTGGCTGATAGTTTTGAATTAGGTGCTTCCAACCTTGCCAATGTTGTTATCGGGCTAGAGTCTCTTGTTGGCGCAAACTTAGATGAGAAAGGATATCAAAATGGTGCTCATCAGGTTGTTGAAGGAGGCTTTAGCAGTGATTCGATTTTCTATTTAGTGGATCAATTAAAAGCTAATGGCTTAGCCAACCCAACAAAAAGCGAACTAGGTCCATTCGCTCCCTACATACCTGATGCTGACTTGCTGATTAACACGGATATGGGAACCGAACCTGCTGACTTTATTGTATCGTCAAAAAACAAGTTAGCATTCGTTCATGTTAAATGTGGTAGTGCAATAAACCCACGTTCATCAGCAGGAGCACTTGCTGAAGTAGGGTCTCAAGCCATAAAAAATATTGAAATGCTAATTAGTGGAGATACTGAACTGAAGCCTTCAAATTGGAATAGGCTTCATACGGCTTGGCCTGCTCCAGAATCTGCTCAAAATATTGCTGAAAGAATTAGAGTGTTCAAAGGTGCTACTTTTACGGCTCAAAACGAGCAGGAAAGATTAGAAAAACTAAATGAGCTGTGGGATACCGTTGCAATGAGAAGACGCTCAACAGCAGTTCAAAAGGAAATTTGGATTATTGCTGCCAATAGCTTTTCGGCTGCCCATTTTGAGCAACAATTAAAGTTAGGTTCAGAGGCAAATGGCGAAACCTTACAAGCTTTTCAATTATTAAATAGTTGGCTAGCGACTGTGCATGATAATGATATTGAGTTGAAAGTTTTTGTTTCACCATAGTTAAGGCAAGAGCTAAGGAATAGATGATGAGAGGTGGTCAAATTGCCTAGAGATTTTACAAAATATAATTTTAACGGGCAGGCTCTTGGTAACGGGCGTTTGGTTTTAGTTGTAGTAAAAGAGTGAAATTGCACCCAAAGATAATCCACTTCACTCCCTGATTTGCACCGAGGACTGCTCCGCATTTGACGTTTTGATATACGAGGAGTTATCTGAAACCTAGAAACAAGTCGGTGGTCGTAACTCACAATTGTCCAAAAACAATTTAAGTCGTAGTCATCTATTATATGGCTACGTCTTAAAATCTAGTTGTAACCCATAGCTTCACATCGAGAGTAAACAATATTGTTTCTGTTCATTTGAATCTTCTCAATACGCTCGGCTCGTTTACACTCCCATTTGCTCACCGGGAATTGCTTATCCCAAGCTGTCATTAGCTGTCTTTGCTGTTTACTCATTTTGTATCGTGGATAGGCTTGCTCCATATACAAATAGGTTCTTGCAATTCTGCCTCTTGAGCCAATTGTCGGCTCTACTTTTCTATCATGAACCTTTACTTCGCAACTACCAAAGCTCGAACGAGAAGAGGGAAGCATTGCAAAGTTGTAATTAGCTCTTGTAGCGTTCACTGCGCCTACTGCTGGATACAAGTTATATAAATCAGATTGCATTAAACGGTAATCGTGATTTACTTTCTCGGCACACTTACGGCCTTTGAAACTTTTTCCTTTGTTATTTACGCAACTTGGGTGGCCATCACGCCACTCTGAAAAGGTTCGACCAAAGTTTTCAGCGGGAACAACATGCTCCCATTCAACTCTTTTGGCGCGTTTAACATGCTTATCAGTTGTAAATCCACGAGAAAGTTTGATGTTTTTCTTGCTATCAAACTCTGCATTACAATAAAGCGTTACACGATGGTCGTAATAAACTTTACGTTCGAGTGTTTTCTTTGCTTTATTAAACGACTTTATGGTTGTATTGCCTTCGCCGGACTGGGCAAACGTAGTTAAGGGCAGCAGTGCTGCAATGGCTATAGAGAGTGTGCGGATATTCATAAGGTTCTGATTAAAATAGTTTGGCTGATTTTGCCTTAACTATCATAGGCTTTATAGTAAAAATAAGCATGATTTAATTAAACTTAATGAATCAGAACCTACATTGATTAGCATTTAATCAAAGGAATGTCTTTCCAGCGTGTAGTGTATTGCGGAGTCAGCATGTCTCTGCGCATTCCCCATTTCTGCGATATACCTTGGGCAGCGAGAAACAACGTGTCAGTACCGTACTTGGCGTTGATTTTATCCAAGACCAGCATTTTACTTGGATTTCTACCGCCTTCAAATAAATCTCCTTGCAGATTGGCTTCACTACACAAGTTAATGAGTCCAACGCCGATTTTGTAATAACGAATAGCGGGATTAAATCTAACCATTGCAGCCTGAGTTGCAGCTTCAATGAGTTCGCAAGTGTCATTTGTTGGGTATGCAAAATGGTGCAGATACTTAAACCCGCTTGGATGCTCATCAAAAGGTGAGTTTGACGCAAACACCAGCATGCTTTTACACAGTGAACCTTGAATTCTTGCTTTAGCGGCTGCAGTTGAAGCGTGTTTACTTAATGCTTGGCATAATGAAGGTAAATCAGTCACTCTGTTGCCAACACTGCGAGTTGAAAATATCTGTTTCTTGTCAGCTCTTGCTTCATCCCAAGTCTTGCACACTTCACCGTTTAGTTCTCTTACAGTTCGTTCAAGTTCAATACTGAATTGCTTTCTGGCGATGCCGGCTTTCATTTGCGACAACGCATAGGCATTGTGAATATTCATTGCTGCGAGCCTTTTGGCTATGCGGCCACCGACGCCCCAGACATCATCGGTTTTCATCGTTTTTAAAATTGCTGAACGTTGCTCATTGTTAGTAATGGCACAAACGCCATTATAACCAGGGAGTTTTTTTGCAGCATGATTAGCGACTTTGGCTAAGGTCAGTGTCTCACCAATTCCAACACAAACAGGCAACCTTGTTTCTTTCCAAACGGCGCGCCTAAGTTTTAATGCGTGCTCAGTTAGGCATGGTATAGCGGGGTAACAGTGCTTAAACGATAAAAAAGACTCATCAATGCTGTAGATATGCTGCTGTGGGGCAAAGCGGCCAATCACCTCCATCATAGATGCAGATAAAGAGCCGTAAAGCTCATAGTTTGAAGACAACGCGATAATACCTTTTTGCTCACACAGCCTTTTGGCTTCAAAGTAAGGACCGAACTTTTTAATTCCCGCTTCTTTCGCCAATCTGTTGGCCGCAACAATACAACCATCATTATTACTCAACACGATAATAGGGCGGTTACGCCATTCAGGCCTAAAAACCTGTTCAGCACTGCAATAGAAAGAATTGGCATCGACAAGCGCATACATGATTAATCATTCTCAAGAATAGGGCTTTTACGATTACAGCGTATTGAGCGTATAACGACGCCTTCTACACTAAATGTATCGTGTTCGAGAATAGGCGTGCTCATGTGTGCTTCGTTAGCAGACAAAAGCAATCGATTTACTTTATCGATAATCTTGCACACAAATGAGCCATTGTAGTTAGCAACGATAATGTCTTGATTGCGAACATCAACATGCCTATCAACAATCAAGATATCGCCATCAAAAATGCCAACACCTTCCATGGAGTCACCATTGGCGAGCCCAATGAACGTTGAGCTTGGGTGTTCAATCAATAATTCATCAAGACTAAGTGGAAGCTGTCTATAGTCGGTAGCAGGGGACTCAAACCCTGTGATACCAGCACTGGCGGAAATCGGGATAATATTCATTCAAAAACAACAGGCACTGTATTTTTATACAGTATAGCGTTTTTTAGTTGATAGTCACAATAAAGTTTGCAGGTAACTCAGGCTAAACATTCAGGAATCGGGCGTATAAGACGTTTTTGACAAAATCATTCAGAATAAATTTTGCCCAAGTCTGTCTACTTTCGAGTTAGGGAGCTCAACGCTAACTAACTTAAGCCCCATTCCGCGTTGGCAACTAGGAAGAACTGCTTCACAGTTGGTAGTTCAAACGCCCTATTAAATTAAGCAACTAAATTGATAGCAGTCACATCCAATCTTAGATAATGCATAGTAGAATGAAGAGTCACCTATTTGGGGTATGTGCATGTTTAAGAACATAAAGTCTATAAAAAACTTCGGTATCTTCAAGGATGCCAACACTAACGCTGGTCAACCTTTCTATCAATTTAACTTATTCTATGGTTTTAATTATTCTGGAAAGACCACGCTTTCACGTGTTTTCCTTGCAATGCAGCTTGGTGAAATACCAGAAGGCTTCACAGGGGCATCTTTTGAAGTCGATTGTCACGAAGCTAGCTCTATCAAGAGTAACAACTTACAAAAAGTAGAAAACCTACGTGTTTTCAATTCAGATTACATCGCTAAAAACGTTAATTTTGATGAATCAAGCGTCAGCCCTGTGTTGATCGTAGGTGAACGTAACATCGAACTAGAAACAGAACTTCAAGGATTGGAAGAGGTTATCCCTACAAAGGAAGTTAATCGAGATCAAAACACAGGATTCGCAGCAAGCAAAGAAAAAGAAAAAAACAATCGTTTAACTGAAGTAGGTCGAAACGTTGCGGTATTGAGTATTCTAGGTCGGTCTACATTCAACGCTTCAAGCGTAAGAACCATGCTTGCATCTGCTGAAGCAAGTCATGATCTAACACCAGAACAAATGAGTGCTTACATTGATACAGCGAGAGCCAGTGCTGTATCAAGCGTACCTAAAGTTAAACTTAGCACCCCAGAAATGAAAGATATTTTGGGTGAAATTGAATCAATCATGGCGACCTCAGTAACACAGACAACTATTGCAGAGTTGGATGCAGATAAAAGCCTTAGAAGTTGGGTTGAAGAAGGGATAGAGCGTAACGCTGGACACACCACCTGCCAGTTCTGTCACAACACGATTAGTCAGGCAAGAATTGATGAGTTAAATGCATATTTTTCGGAAGCGTACAAAGACCTTAGCCAAAGGATTGATGTTGCTATCGCTTCGGTTCAATCACAAGCATTCACATCAAGTATTCCAGATACCAGTCAACTTTATCCAGATCTACAGAAAGGTTTTGACGAATTAAGAATACAAATCCAGCCAATCGATGACTCTGTCGAAGAACTAAAAACGTCACTGGTTAAGTTACTTACTGACAAGAAAGAGCACATGTCTGAGGTACTTCCATTTAACGCATCAGACTATCCTTTACCGTTAGTTACAGACTTGATGGAGCAGTTCAACGCACCAATAACTGCGCACAATGAGCGTGCTGTTAACCACTCTACAGAGCAACGTCAGGCTATTGAAGCAATCAAGCGTCACTATGTGTACCAAGAAACACAGAACTACGATCACCCGCAAGCACAGCTTGATATACAAGCGTTTAAAGATGCTGCTGTCACCGCACAAAACGAGATCAACGCTAATCAGGCACGTATCGATGCGATAAAGGCTGAACTTAATAACACTAAACAGGGAGCGCATAGTCTAAACGACAACTTGCGACAGTATTTCGGTAAGACTGATATAAAGATTAAGCCTGTAGGTGCTACATATAAATTCATGCGTGAAGATCGAGAGGCAAAGCACTTATCTGATGGTGAACGTACTGCAATAGCATTTGCGTACTTCATTACACAGTTAGAAGATGAATCCTTAAATGGGATCAAACCTATCGTGTATTTGGATGATCCGATCTGTAGCCTTGATTCAAACCACATTTATAACGTTCTTGGCATTATCAAAAGTAAACTAGGTCATGAGCACGTAGAACAGCTTTTCATTTCTACGCATAACTTTGAGTTCTTCAACTTAGTAAAAACGTGGTTGTCCCATTTCAGTAGAACTAAGACGGGCACAGCAAAGAGAGCACAGTTCTTCTTAGTTAATCGTACAGGCGACCAATCTAAGATTGACCCATTACCTAAGCTACTTAAAGACCACAGATCCGAGTATGCTTACTTGATCAGCAAGGTTAAAGAAGCTGTAGAACGACCAGAGAATTGTGATTCTATTGCAGTGCAGTCGTACGTAAGAAAGATACTGGAAGTGTACTTTTCGTTCCGATTCAATCTGACTGAGTTCAGGGGTAACGGTAAAGACCAGATAGCACCTAATCTACTGAAAGATATTGAAGGTGCGGAAGTTAAAGCAAATACTTTGTATGAATACATGAATGAAAAATGCCATGCTAAGTCAATGGAGCTAGGCGTTCAGTTCCCCGAAGCTGTGCAGCCGCAGTTAACTAACGCATGGGAGATCATTACAAACGCCTTAGAAACGAACGACAAGCCACACTATGACGCATATTATGCCTAACTCTAGGGAATCACGTCATTTGTTTTCTTATTAACTTATCATGATGCTTTGCAGTAAAGAGGTGCTATTGAAATATCAAAATAATAAAGAAGACCAATCAATTACCTTACAGGTGTTCAAAAAACGACTACCACAGAAAAGCAAACTCCTATAGCATAAAGCATACCAAATACATGGATGTGGCATCGGCCAAGTCCAACAAGCGATTTGTGCCTTGCAGACAGCGCAACACACAAATACTAAGACGTTATGTGCTCAGAGGAATAAGGCAAATTGAGATGCAAGAAGTAACAGTTCAAACATTAGAGCAGTATTTGGCTCAATTTAATACACTTGAAGAAACAGAGATTTATCGTGGAATTGGTGATGTTGCTAATTTTAAGTTAGTACCTGCGGCAGGTCGTTTCGGAATAGGAGATCCTCAAGTGCAACTCAGCTTTGAGAAACAACTTCTTAGAGACTTCAAGAGAAGTGCGCCTTTGTACAGTCGCTCAGCGCCTAAGAATGACTTTGAATGGCTGTTCTTAGCCCAGCACCATGGATTGCCTACTCGACTTCTAGATTGGACATTTAATCCTCTAGTAGCGCTATTTTTTGCAGTAGAAAATAGCATTCAGGCTGATGCTGCTGTCTATTGCTCTTATCAAAGCCGATTGATTAACCATGAGACCATGACTGCGTGGGGAGATCCTTTGGCAATAACTGAGTTAATGGAAGTAGTGCCAACTCATGATCACATTCGTTATCGCAACCAAAATGGACTTTTTACTATTCAGCCTAATCCAAATGAAGAAGATCTAAGCCGAGTGACTAAACGAATCAATATTCCACATACAGCTAAGGCATCAATTCGTTGGAAGCTACGTAAAATTGGCGTAGGGCGGGCATTTTTGTTTAACGACTTAGACAGCTTGTCATATGACATAGTAAAAATGAACGTGAGCAAGTTTATGCCGCACGTGAACACGAGCAAATAACAAACCAAGTCAACTAGGCGTTAGGTATACATAGGGATATTCATGAATATTAAATATTGGTTTCATGGCTCGTTACAAAAAATCGATACATTCGAGCCATTCTCCCACTTTGGCAGCCTTGAGTCGGCTAAAGAACGGGTACAAAAGAAAAAGATTGAAGAAGATAAAAGTTCATCTCCCTCATTTATTCATAAGTGTTCAATTACTATTGACGAAAATGAAATTTTATTTTTAACCGAAGACTGGTTATCCAATAGAGCTCAATCATTAGCAAGGGCACTCAAAGAAAATTTTCCCAGTGACTTAAAGTTCGTTGAAATATGGAAGGAACTCAGAGATTTACCAAGCTCTGGGATGGATAATAGAGAGAGAACGATAAAAGTAAATGAAATTGGCTATCCTAAACTGCTCGATGAATTAAGAATGAGAAATTTAAAAGCTGTGTCTTACAAAAATGAAGTTGAGGATAAAGGGCATATTTCAATCGTAATAATTACACCAGATATAATTCATATCCAAGAAGTAATTGAGCATACCTAACAATCACATAAAAGGATAAAGGGCTCGGAGCGAATTTGAGATATTTCTTCTTATCTAAGCCACTTGTGGTAGACCAAATGCTCTAACGTGTTTTTGTCCAGAAGCGATTTAAGGCGTACCTATTTCGTATATGGGAACTTCTTATAAACTAGATCGAGAAGATATTATTTCAGTTGCGCTTGGCTCGTTTGTACTTCCATTTGCTTACTGGGAATTGTTTATCCCAAAAAGTGATCAGCTGTCTTTGCTGTTTCAGAACTTAACACATAACAATGACTTATTTTCGGGCGGAATTTTTTTGCTGCGCTCCCCCTGAGCCTGTGCGTTATTTGGTTCATCTGCGGGAGAGGGCAGTTATAAAAAACTGAGAAAATTGATCTTGTTAGTTGTTCTAATGAGTCTTAAATATAATTGTCTTACCTTAAATTTTAACTATTGCGCTAACTGACTACTTCAATAAAATATCGGGCTATTCCTTCTCTAAAGGTTCTTCCGCCACTAGTTGCATTCTTATAGTGATTACCCCTGATATCAATCATCATAGCGCTACAATACTGCCAGTGTTTTGCATCCCGAGAATAATCTAGTTGCCCTAATAAGCTGCCAGCTCTTTTCAGATTTTCTAGTGAATATTGATTATCGATTAGGTCATGAATAACCAAGCCAAGTGCTTGCCAGATTTGTGTGGAGTAGTGAAAACCGTCACGGTTGTATTTCAGTTGTTTTTGGCAAGACTCTAGCCACGCAGAGAAAAAAATAATGATGGCGGGTTTAATTCTTTCTAGTCTAGGTCTATCTATGGTGCTGCCATCGGATAGCTTATTGATGGTTTTAGTAGACATTCTAAGGCTACTTCCACCAATCGCGGCTAGAATCATATGCAACATAGTTGATTCAGTTGTAATGAACGGATCACTTTTTGTAACTCTTGTGGCTTTTGAAGACATTCCCCCAAATTTATCTAGCCTAAGTTCTTTCTCTAGTTGATAAATTAATTCCTTAATGGGTGAGTCACTAGTTATTCTTGCGAGGTTAACCGAGTGTAGCTGAACTTCTCTTTGATTAAATATTTTACACAACCGTAAAATATCACTTTGTTCTAAGTTATTTTTTTCATCAAAAATAATTGTAATATGTAGATAATGACCGGCAAGCATCTGTCTTACGCGGGGATCAACTTCCTTTTGTTTTTGATTTACGACGAAATTAGGAAATTTCAATTCATAACCTAAGAGGTTCATGATTGCACAGTAGGTCAAAATCCCATCAACCAGAAATGCTCCCTGAGGCTTGTATCTTATTAAATCTAATGGGACCTTTCGCTTAGAAAACAAACTCTCATCACTTACAGCAATAGTAAGTGATAAAGGAGTACTGAATTGTTCCGAACATAACCCATGAACAATTTCCTCTTCTAACCTTTTGATTCTATATTGGTTAGTTGCATTAAGTAACTCTGAAAAAATAAGCTCGAGGTCTTCTGGTAGGCTTTCAAATGGAGAAAAGTAATTTTGAACCTCAGTAGAAGGGATTAAACACAGAATAGATTTACCATTTCCGTACTTCTGGTCTGCCGATAACCCCAATACTTCAATCTCTGAACTAAGCAATTGTTTTTCCAGAATTAACATTTAGATTTTATACAGATTATAAATAAATTATATATCTTTTCTTGATCGGGGCAGCGCCCCGATCAATACTAGTATATAAGTTTTTTAATTGGTGTTCGAGGTGTGAGATGGAAAACGACAAAGTGAATTCGTTTGAGGAAGATCTTGTATGCGGTTTAGTAAAAAAGTACCAACCAGTATCAAGAGCATATCTAGGTAGTTCCAAAGAACTAAAAGATGGGTCTCAAGAGTTTCTTTCACGAGATGACATGAATGAGATTTTTAAAGAAAAATCAGGGCAATATCCATGCCTAAAGAGAATTAAAACATCAATTAGATATGACGTCGTGTACATACAACCGTCCGTCGCAAGAGATATTTTGCGTTTTTCAAGTCGAGGTGTAATTAATCCAAACAATAAAAATAGACGTATAAGCAAGGCTGAAGTTAAACGATATACCACTGCTATGAATGATGAAAGGTGGTGTTTAACTGGTGAACCAATTGTATTTAGTGATGATGGAGAATTGCTAAATGGTCATACTCGATTAGAGTCAGCCGCAAACTCATCTAAGGGTTTTATCACAGTTATTATTTATGGTGTAACAGATGACTTATCATTCGCACATATCGATGTAGGTAAAATTCGATCAAGAGCCCAGGTTTTAGAAATGGCGGGAGTGACTGTAGATGCAAGTATTCTATCCAAAGTGGCAATGTTGGCGAAATCTTTTGAACAGACGAAAAACCCTTATGCTTTTCGTGGTACTCAAGGAACGTCATTCCAGCAAGCTGAAATTCTAGAGTATGTGGAAGCAAAGGAAGAGCTTGCCTTATCTGTCAATTTTGTCGCTGAATTAGCAAAGAGGCATAAGCGTGAGATTCAAGCTGCAATTCATATTTATGCATTCGCTCATTATCTGATTAAATCGGAAATGCTTAAATATGAAGGCGTTATAGCCATTACACCGGAGGATTATCTATTGCGATTGATATCAGGAATAGGCATACAGAGTGAGGAGGATATAGAATATCAAGTGAGAAACTTCTTACAGACACAGGTTGGGGAATCAAGTTCTTATGCACTCGTTTGCCGATTAAGTAGTATTTTCAAAGGTTGGAATCATTACCATAACATTGATATTGCAGGAAACAAAATTGCGGTACGTCGTGTTGCTAGATACAAGAAAGATGCTGATGGTAACCGTATGCCAGCTAAAAGTGCCGGTAATATTAATGAAGCATTTACTTATCCATTCGCAAAAAAAGGGCCAACACCATCGAAAATTCGTAAACAATCTAATTTACAAATCGTTTGAAAGTTGTAAGCTCTAATTTTCTAAGTTCTCCTAGTAATGCTTTTCAAATTTCATTGGAGAGAATTCACCTAAATAACTCTACGTCGAGAGTCCGCTTGATGTTTTTTCCTCATCAATCTTCCTTTAATTCGCGGATTAGGTATGGAGATAAACAGCGTTCAACATTTGCAACTGTACCACTATTTTTTAAAGATGTTACTATAGATAACAGCACTTTAGTGTTCATTGCTAATTGCTCTTGAGCTTGCTTAACTTGCTCGGTTAATTGTGCATTTTTTGAAATTATGGCTGCTTTACTTTGCGTTGAGCCTTTGCGTAGGCTCGATGCATAAGCACCACCAACATCATCAAATTGCTTATTTCTATACACCTCAATCAGTTCTTTTCTGGTTGAGGTGGATAGAGTGCTCAGCTTACCTTGAACAATGCCTTTATTTACAAGCCTTCTATGGACATCAGTTGGTGTTATTGGACTGCGGTCATAGCCCTCGGCAACCATTGTAATCAATTCTCTTTCGATCTCAGTGTCTAGAGCTTTACCACGGAGCACCGCCATAAAAGTTCCTCATTTTTAATTTCCAGTAAATTGTGTTGGAAATACTACGTTTCCCTAACACAATATATAAGATTACTTCTGCTGTTTAGTCGTTAGTTTAGTTACTCACTAGGCTTTGACAGCTTTTCTAACACAGCTCTTTTTTCATTAGTTCGATGCTCAACTGCAAATAACGTCGCTAACCGAATTGGTTTCTTTTTGGCATCATATTCCTGTAGATTAACTGGTATTTTTTTAGCTTCAAAGGACTGACTTTGTTCACTCAGCATTTTAACATTCTCTTTCCGAGCGTTTAAAACCTCTAGGAGTTCGTCCGCCTCGTCGCGTGCTATGATTTCTAAATAGTTGATCTTCTCGATTTCGGATTCAATACTCTTTAATAAAGACGCTACCTTGTCAGCCTCATCAGCACGTCCTGTTAGAGTATGGTACGGGCAGGCGGTACCATCTTGACACATAATATTAAAGGGACACTCGATTACAGAAATTTTGCGCATACAGCTACCGAAGGCCAATGGGGATAGGTCTGAGTGTGCTCGAATAATATCCCTCTTCTCATTATCGTTTTGAAATGCAGCAAGTTCATCCGAAAACTCTTCAAAGATATTCAGATCAATATCATCAAGCATATCAGTGATGAACGAAGTTCTGTCGCGCTCTGTTGTAAATGTATGTAGGTTTTGCGCTAGCGCGTTTTCAAGTTTAAGGTCAGGATTTAAGCCAATGATACCAGTGTTTTTTACCTGATCAACGCCAGTTGGACTCAATGAGATAGCAGTACAGGAATTGTCCTGATGGTAAGAAACTATGTCCGTAGTTAATGCTAGTTCTTCAATCGCAAGATGCTGGTATCTTTCGTTTTGTTTGATGTCAGCACGACCCATGACCATAGCCTGTAGATGTTCAGAGACATCTGCTATTGCTAAGAAGGTGTTTTTATTATGGCGGGGCATATGGGTATTAATCTTGGTGAATTCGCCATTTTTTGTTTTTAGATTATAACGAGTAAAAATAGATGTGTTGCGGTTAATACCCATTCCCAAATATGCAGATAAATATCGATACCAAATTGGTGTTGCTAATGGCTTGATCATGCCAGAGTAATTTAATGCAGTAGATCCTACTGGCGTAATGAATAAAAGTTTTTCGTATTCGACATCGTAGGAGTAGTCATTTGAAGAGTCCCGCACACGGTAAATCATGTCTGCGGAAAGCTCTTTAGATTTAGTTATGGTCTGCTTTAAAAAATCATCAATTTGTTTAAGCGTATAAAATTGATCTTCGCGTTTTCTGCGATTTTTAACGATTCGATGAGGTAAAAAGCCAGCTTTTCTTAGTTTTTCTTTAGCAAAACGCTTTAAATCATTAAAATACCTAATACTATCCGAGGTGGACTCATAAATGTGTGCAACTACATCTGCTAACTCAATTTCTGCTTCATTTAGATTAACAACGGTTGATTCTTTAGGGACTAGCTCTTGAGGGAGTAGTGTTTTAAAGTTATTACCACGACAATTAACAACCTGATTTCTTAAATTTTTTGTTAGCTTTATAGTATCCTTGAAAATGAATTCAACCAAATCTATTGCAAGGGGCTCAACCCAGTGAGTACGCATTCCAGCACCTTTTTTTCCCTGATAAACGATACCTAGATAATAGGTATGCAAGCCACGTTTTTTAAGTAACTTACGAACTTGTTCATCTTCAACTTCTAGCCTTTTCAATGCATTAATGGTTATGCCGGATAATTCTTCAAATCGCCAAGCTGTAACAAATAATAACAATGTCATATTCAACATTATTTTTTCGCTATCCTTTTGGACAAGATTTCGAAGACTTACAACATTAAGAAAATCCTGGATCTCAACTAGCTTTTCATTTTCCTCATCCCCAAGCCCCTCAGCAAATTCAGCCTCTCTAACCTTCTTGGTACTTGCTCGTTGAGGACGTTTAACCGTAACCATAAACTCAGGTTCGCTATAGGTAATTTGTTTTTTGCGAAGGACTTCCGCAATACCGTTTAAATAGGTTTGATCGTCCGCTAATGTACTTTGTTTGCGAAACGTAGCCAGCAATTCAGCAGTATCATTAAGTGTTTCTGACGATATATTGCAAGGCGATGGTTTGACTCCTGACATTAACAAACGAACATAAATGCGCTTTAAAAGTAGGGAAGGGGCAACCAGACTTGCTGCGCTAGGGTACTTGCCAGATTGTCTAAGCTTATAAACTAAAAATGCCTGAGTAAAATCAGAAAACAGCGTATCAATTAGAATGGTTTTACCATCCTCGATAACGATATGTTCGTAGCTTTCATCCTCTCGGAACAAAGCTTTCGAGCGAGTAATAAGGATTTCCTTAAAGTTAACACCTGCGTTGGTAGGGCCAATAAGAAACCCCTTACTTGACCTATTATATATCCATGCTTCACCCCATTTTAGGTTGTTTTCATTCGGGGCTAGTACTGTTTCAAAATAACTTTTTTGTTCCGAAATAAATAATGTCAAATTTTCTTGAATTTCCTTCATGACAAACCTCCTTGAAGGCGATTTATAACCAACTTAACCTCGTGTCTGGCGTCCGTCGCGGTGTGGATCATAGGACTATTTTCGTAGCCAGATTTGTTTGTCACATCTATTAACTCAAAAAGTTCTTCGCTAAAAATTCTATAAACTTCTTCATGTGGTTCTAGATTTTTGAATGGGCGAAAATAGAAACATCCATAACAGCTCCTAACCTTGCATAAGTGACATTTAGCTTGCTTGCGAGTACAACCACCAATGTTTATAAATAGCTTGCCCTTCAACATTCCAGAAACTGTATGTCCAACCCACGTATCCTTATCGACTGCATACCCTGTAGTCATTAGACCTACCATATTCATCCAGACAGGATTGGAGCCTAAAGCTTTGTGTTGAACCATGGCTAACTCAGGTGTCGCCATGATGTAATATGTCGTAGCAACCGTCGAAGAATGCCCCAAAATATATGCTATTTCTTCGGCGCTTGAACCACTCATCGCCATTGTGTGCCCAACATTATGTCTAAAATCCGTGAGCACATAACGTTCTGGGATTAGTTCCTTATTGGCAATTGCCATTTTGGTTTCGTCTGACTGGAGAAAGAGCAAGCCTCTGTTTAAACTAGCATTTAAATCTGAACCGAGACGTACTTTGTCTGTTGTGAATAATTGGCTGTCTTTGGTAAGATTAAATCTGTTCATGTATTCCTCGAGCAAGAATCCAATAGAATCAGGAATAGCAATTTTAGCGCCATCAACGTTAACTCGACGCTGCTTGGCAAGTGGAACAGTGATACTGTAACGGACCAAATTCGTTCGAGGGTTTTGAGCCTCACGCCTCAAAGAGGAACCTCGGAGTTTATCAAATTGAATTGAGCGCATACCTGTAGCATACGACAGTCCTAGGATTGTAAGGTCGGTAAGTTTAGCATCGGTAAGGGCGGCTAATCCTTCCTCTGTAGAGTGCTCGACCAATCCCTTGCCAATCAGTCGCTTTAGATGTGACGGGAAAGAGTTCTCAATGTCCTGATAGATAAGAAAAGCGTTCTTAACAGATGGAATAGTGACTTCCTCGAGTTTTTCATAATCCTGTATTTCGAATTGTGGCATTCCCATCCGAAATAGATGTCTGCAAGTGCGTTTTAAATCATAATATTTCATTGAGTCAGCATAGGACTCTGATTTTGCAAGGTTTTCAAGAGAGTCAAAATAAATATCAGAACTTAGCTCTAAGTCGCATATAAACGATTTGATATTATTAAACCTATCGAGCCGTATCGGTGCAGCCCTCATGTTAAAATCGACGACACACACATATTTCAATAAATCCGTTATAAACTGATTTGGGCAAACCATGTCAAATTTAACTTTATTGCCGCCATATTTAAACTCCCACACATCTAAAGATGGGTTAATTGATTGAGTATCGAAATCAGAATTCGTTGGTAAAACCAACCGATTAGGTAACTCTAACCCGCTAATAAATCGAATTTGTTCAGCACTTAGGGAGACAGGTGATGTACCGCTGAGTTTCTTGTTTAAATTACTCAAAATTCAATATCCTCATCAATTAGGTTGTCGTATAACGTACTGTTAAATATGTTTAGTAAAGACATATTGGCCTGATTTTGGATAAATCGCCTACCATAGTGTTGCGGCATTCTAGATTTTAGCGACCAACCACCTAACACTCTTAATTGCTCGATGCTGTCTTCCATGATCCCGGAAACCTTAACGGCTTTAGTGTTAATATATTTATCACTCGTTTGGCTGTAGATTGCAGCCAAAGTACTAAATGCCCATGTGTGCCGTAGCCAATGCGGTGTAATGTTTGCTGTTATTGCATCGCTATATTCGATGTTGAAGTGCGCAGGAAAATTTTTCTTAAATGATTTTGCAGTTCTTTCGAACTCTTTTAATATGCCGCGATAGGATAGGGGACGGTATGGTTTAACCGAAGATGCAAAAATAAAATCGTGGCCACATTGTTCATCTGTGGGTCTCGACTTGTTGTAGTAAACACCGAAAATTAAATTGTAATGTTCTCTGGTAATATCAATCTTTCTAGTACTTTGCATTGTTTTTATGGAAGGTTTCTGACTTCGAGTATCGTTATTGTCTTCAAGGTTTTGCACTATCATCAAAAATTTACTGCTATCTGTCATATAGGGTTTAAATGATATCTTTTGCAACAACTGAATTTCACCAACTCGAAGACCATACCGCAGCATCAGCAGCCACATTAGGTAATTGCGTATTTGTATGGGCTGGCTAACCTGGGGGTTCAGTGGATTTTGCGCTTTTTTGGTGCTTGGTCGAATGACCTTTGAAAAATCAACACATTGATCAGCACTTAAACTATGAAGCGTGCTTGTTTGTGAGCCGCTGTCCCTGATGTATCTCTGGAAACTCTTTCGTGGTGTTTCTAGTTTCATTTTCAATAATTTGCGGTGTGCTAATATTTCTGTTTTAGACTGGTTGGTGTATCTAGAGTCCACGTAGATGTCGATTAGACACTTAATGAAACGAATGACTGCCAAGCATCGAGTTGAATGCGTCGTCAATTTCTTCGTGTCTGTATTTACATTTCCCGAAAATAAAACATGTAGATTCAATTTTCGTCCTGCAACCAAATATTCCCAGAACGGCTCTAGCTCATCAATTAAAAGCTCAATATCTTGGAATCCTGATTTGTATAGAGAGTAATCCAGAGTCTCACTAAATTTATCGAACCAGAACTCATAAAAAAACTGAACAGCCTGTAGCTCAGCTCGTTGCGTGCTGAATGCATTTTTACGTAGTTTGTATTCGCAATAGCGAAACGACAATAATGGGGGCAACATCGTTTCAGAATCACATAGGTACCAGAACTCATCTTTGAAACACATCGTTTTATACATAAAAAACCCACAACGTTATGAACTAAATTGGCAGTACAAATATTCAGCATATGAACCAGAGTATAAGGACATATAAGGCACGTCAAGTGTTTTAGATAGTGTGTATAAGTTACTGATAAGGGGGGGCTATTGAAAAAGATTATAAATCTATGAACTAAAATAGATGTTCTTGGTATTTAACATAATATACATTGTGCGCATAGACATGTAAAAGTCACCAGAATGAGGTTAGACCTGAATATCGTGGTTCGATTGTATATTCAGGCCGATGGTTTCACTCGCGTGCATTACGTTCATCAAGCTATATGGCTGCAGTCTGTCAATTACATCTCTGCATCTGAATTCAATCATCTACATCTACATCTACATCTACATCTACATCTACAATCAGTAAAACCATACGCCATTCCGTTTTACTACTGATTACGGAAAAATTTGCTAACTGAATACGCTGACTAACAACTTGGCTAAAGACATTGAGACTTAACTGTTTGCTGTTACGGCTTCCAGCTTAACGGTGTCGCTCAGTAGTTTTGTCATGAACACGACGTCACGTACTCAACTAACTTTAATATACTAAACTCAAAATTCAAAGCTAAGCACTCAAACGAAAAGCTGAGTATTTAAAAACTCACAGTAGATTGAAAACATACAGAAAATTTCTATTTTTATCGTGCGCTACGTGAAATCTGCTTAACTGAGCTAGCCAAACTTTTAAAGTAGCCACACAGCGCGCCGTATTGATTTACCCAAATGTTCGATCAATTCAGCCAATCTAGCTAAACCGCCTAAACTGGTTAAACTGCTGGCTAAATGACAACGACCAGACTGCAAACGGGTTTGTATTAGCTTCATCTAGGTATTGTGAAATTGAGTCTATTCTTATCTAAATCTAGCCTGTCTGGGCATTGCCATAACTAGAGTTAGCGCTAGAATTACAGCTGGTTAGCTCAAGTCGCTCATGATGTGCTCAACAATAGAAATGCTTGGTTGTCGATATTATCGAATGACTACTATATCGGGATTGGCCTGAAATCTTGATAAGACACTGACTAAGCCAGAACGTTGTTTATCTAAACCGTGATTTTTATGAGCCACGTTTTATCTGAGCTGACTATGCTTCATTGAAAGCATAGTTGTTATGAAGAGCAAATTGTTGTGCGGAGCGAACCGGCGCATGAAGACAGATTATTAATAACTTACTTTAAATAGATGGTCGTAATATCTAGCAAGCTATAGACTATAGAAAGATGGGTAAAGTAATAGAAAGATAAGTAGATAAGTTATAGCGGCGAAAACCCCTTTTAAGGCAATTGCCGATAATGTCACTTATCGGCATTAACCTGTCTCTGAAATCTCTGTAGCAATTTAGGTAGAAATCCATACAGAAATTCTAACTTTGCTTTTGTGGTTAACAACTGGATTGGGTGCAGAATTAGAGTATTGGAAAAGCATAACAAGCTCGAATGGTTAACTTAAGATGACGATCTAAGACTTGAGTATCTGATATAGAGGCCTGAAACTATGCACTTATAATCAGTTGCTTACAGCTAACATTAACCCATTGAATTAGCTTCACCTCGAACACTACTAGGCGGTTAATTATCGCGTACATGCCCTACTTTATCACGGCTCGACTGGCTCTTTTGACTGCTAACTTCACGCTTATCTCTTGATTCTTATCTCCAGATGCTTAGATCTAAAAGCCTCACATGCCCCCCCAAAAGTGCGCCTATAAAAGCAGGCGTCCTCCCCGCTTTCGCTCTATAACGAGAATGAACAAAATTCTGTTTCTAGGCTTACAACAGAGACAACAAGTTTGAGAGCTTGGAGTGCGAATCGCCGACTTAAACTAGGAACCAGCGGATAGTAAAGGGACATTTATTGGTAGGAGACCGGCTGGATTATAGAATAAATAGGCTGGTCTACATGCCCTACTCACCTGTGTCATTTAGCATGAGGCCACGGTTCGCGGCATATACTACACCCGCAGCCATTGCTCGATTGACGTTGCGAATAATCGATGCTTTTAAAGCAGGAATTGACATCTTTAAGGTATAGTCTCAGCGCGCCTGAGTCGCCCTGTTCAAAATAGTGTTGCGTTAGCTCTTAACTGATAGCTTTTAACAAGTAGCGATGGCTGTTTTATCTGACTCGGCTGGGCGCTGAATTAATGCAAATATTGGCGATAGACCACGGGCGCGGCCTTTACGGATAAGTAGCCCCCATCAATGTGGGGCTTTACTGGGGCTGGTCACATCCACGGTTTCTTCTGCGAATACGGCGGCATTACACCACTAGCTAAAGGGATAAAAGCGAATGCACAGTGCGCCGAATTTTGTGGAAGAGCTCGTATATCGCATTCCCGCGATACACGGCTTATAGCTCATTTAAAGATATCCACGTTAGGTTCAGTGTGAAAGTTAAGCTTTGCTAGAAGTGCTGTGCAAGCTTCTAAATCAGAGACGATTTAGTAGAGCCTATAGGGATATATTTACGGCGTCTTGCTAAAGCACAAAAGCAAAGCTAACTTCTAAGTGGTCTAATTGTGAATAGGTACTGAAGCACTTTCTCTTGGAAAGGTACTTTACTGACTAAGTATCTACGTTGATTTGTGTTTAGTAGCTACTCAGTTCTTATTCAATTTTATTAAACAGCTACTCAATCCCCTGCAAGTAATCTAACGGTTTATTCTGCGCACTCTCATGACGTTCGATCTGGGTGGTGTGCAGATATTGCGAGGTGGTGTCGATACTCTCATGACCGGCATCGGCTTGTACGTGTGACAATGGCCGGCCGTTAATATTGATGTCGTGGGTAATGCCTGTGTGGCGAATATTGTGGATACTTAAGCCTCGCATCTGCTGTGCATCCTCAATAAAGCCGTCTGTTTCGATGCTATTCGCCGCGATTTCGATGATCTTATCGACTTCTTCTCGAATTTGACGGATCCCTAGGTTGGCATTCAAGCAGCCGACTTCCCGCCCTCGTCCCGCCGCTTTTTGGCGCACGATTAATGGATGCTGTTCGCTGCCAGTCGGTAATGGCGACAGCTTTAAGTAGCTACGATATTGGCTCAGTGCATCGAGTAACGCCTTGGATACGGCCACACTTCTGCTCTTGCCCCCTTTACTCTTGGGGATATAAAAGCTCCAGATCCCGGTCTGGCGGTTTTGCTTAAACTGGCTCATCACTGGCGAGTACCCCGCCCTAGCCGATACTTCGGAGACTCTAAGATAGCAGGAGTAGATCAGTTTAATCAGAAACAGACTTCGCTGATGTAATTCAGGCAGTGATTTGGCTAACTTCTCTACCGTGGACATAATGTAGGACCACTGCAACTCGGTGAACGCCAATTGATTATCGTCATCGGTGTTGAGACGGTACTTCTGTCTTGAGGAAAAACGACTCTTATTGAGCCACATCTGCGCCGGATTTTTCTCGCAGAAATCCTCCCCCATCAAATAACTATAGAAGCTAGAAAGAATTGCGACCTTAGTCTTGAGTGCACTATCACTAAGGGCATAAGGCTGAGCTTTTCCGTCAATTTTTTTGCCTCTAAAAGGAAGCCAGTTCGGATTGGGCGTACGTTCATCGCTAGCTTTGTCACACTTAAATTGGGCCACGTTAAAATAGCCAATAAGTTCGATTGGCGGATTCTTACAGTACTCTATATATAGGCCAACCTCTCTGCGCCCTATGGCACTAACGTTGAGCTTAATCACATCGAAACACCAGTGCAGGAATGTGGTTAACTCACTTCGGTAGGCTTTATAATTATTCTCATTGTATTTTTGCTCGAATAGCCAGTCGGTGGCGTGTTCAAAGACCAAGCCCGTCTCATCGAGAACCCCCAAACTCAGCTGGGTGATATGTTGGTTAACAAGAGGGTTGCCAGTTTGGATATAGTCGATTGAGTCAAAAAGAGGAATAACTGGGGGTAACTGCATAAGGAAAACCGCTATAAAAACGTATATCCTTATTATAATCAATAAGATGAATAAACGATATCCTTAATTAGCCCTATTGTATTGTTTTACTGTTCTATAACCAATATTGCAGCTTGAACAGCCTCTTGGCATTGGCTTTTACACTTCTCTTGGCACTGCTTGTTACAATGAATGCGTTTTTCACAGCTCCACAGACATAGTTGCCATACAGCTTTCTTCGTCTGCGCATCTAAACACTTAAAATCGGCAGCACACAGTACCCCTTGTTGTATAAGCTCCGCGATTTTGTCTTCTGGGATCCTGATATTTAACTGTCTGTTAGGAGCGCGCATCTTACTTCTTCTTTGTTCTAATGGGGAGACTTAATATAACTAAATGAGAATGATTATCAACATCTATTTAGCGATAATATGATCTTAGTACGCAGCCAGCCCTAATCTATCTTAGCCAGGGTGATCAGCTAAAAAGTCAAAGGTGGTAAACCTCTCGACGCCGTCCACTTCAAAACTGACTACTGCACTCCACACCATATAACCACTACTACATGAACCGTAAATTAGCGGTGCCTTATAGTCATTTTTGCCTATTTTAGCTAAATTTACCGGAATAACCCCCATAAACATGTCTCTACCCTGCAATTTAACTTTTACATTACCAACTTCTGCTGAAGTGTTGAGATTTAGCTGTAATGGCCGCTCACTGGGAGCTTGCCATGGTGTGATGCTTAACTGGATAACAACATCTGCAACAGTTTGAGCGCATAGACCAGACTTGAAATTGCAAAGACTTGTATCAACGTGCTTTAACCCAGCAGACTCAGGGTTATTAGGCTCGCATCCAAGTAAAAATAGTCCCAGTATACATATGTACACCCCCCCTAATACTGCTGATTTGTGAGTGACTTGCATGATAATTAACCTTTCAATCAATTCGTTTAACATTCTATGGGTAGATTTGATCTAGATCAACTTTCAGAAGGGCTTAATTCCTATCTTTTTTGATATAGCTCAAGTATCATGGCCTTGCCTTGCGTTATATCATGAAATGTAAGGTTACATATTGACACAGAGCCTTAATTTCCGATAGGAGACTTAATTTCAGGGTGTCACATAACGGGTAGAGCTCAGGTTCTACACAATAATAAGTATAAGTAATAAGCAGTGGAAGCAATATGATGAACCATTCCCAGCCTCAAGGCGCTGATTACAACTACACCGTCGTCCGTCAATTCGCTCTAACAACTGTGTTATGGGGAATTGTTGGCATGTCAGTAGGTGTATTGATTGCAGCCCAGTTGATCTGGCCGCAGCTAAACTTCGAAACCTCATGGTTAACGTATAGTCGTCTACGACCTCTACATACGAATGCCGTGATTTTCGCGTTTGGTACTTCAGCCCTTTTCGCCACATCCTATTATATCGTTCAACGCACCTGTCAAACTCGACTATTTGCACCTAAGTTAGCTGCATTTACGTTCTGGGGTTGGCAAGCCATCATTCTTTCAGCGGCAATTAGTTTGCCACTTGGTATTACCAGTGGTAAAGAATACGCTGAGCTAGAATGGCCAATTGATATCGCCATTACCGTCGTATGGGTCTCCTATGCAGTGGTTTTCTTCGGTACCATAATGAAACGAACAACGTCGCATATCTATGTGGCTAACTGGTTCTTTGGTGCCTTTATTATCACGGTAGCCGTACTTCACATAGTTAACTCTATGGCTGTACCGTTAACAATGACTAAGTCTTACTCGCTATATAGTGGCGCGGTAGATGCCATGGTCCAGTGGTGGTATGGTCACAATGCGGTAGGCTTCCTGTTAACTGCAGGTTTCCTAGGTATGATGTACTACTTCGTACCTAAACAAGCTGGCCGTCCAGTTTATTCGTACCGTCTATCTATCGTTCACTTCTGGGCACTTGTTGCTTTGTATATCTGGGCTGGTCCTCACCACCTACACTACACAGCTCTACCTGACTGGACTCAGTCATTGGGTATGGTGATGTCTCTGATCCTATTCGCTCCGTCTTGGGGTGGTATGATTAACGGTATCATGACCCTATCTGGTGCTTGGCATAAGCTTCGTACTGACCCTATCTTGCGTTTCCTTGTTGTTTCATTGTCTTTCTACGGTATGTCTACCTTCGAAGGCCCAATGATGGCAATTAAAACGGTTAACGCACTTTCTCATTACACTGACTGGACTGTTGGACACGTTCACTCTGGTGCATTGGGTTGGGTTGCTATGGTTTCTATCGGTTCTTTGTATCACTTGATACCAGTTCTGTTTGGCCACGGCCGTATGTACAGCACAAACCTTATTAATGTTCATTTCTGGTTGGCAACAATCGGTACTGTTCTTTATATCGTTTCAATGTGGATCTCTGGTGTGATGCAGGGTCTAATGTGGCGCGCAGTTAACTCTGACGGTACATTGACTTATAGCTTTGTAGAAAGCTTAGAAGCCTCTTACCCGTTCTACTTTGTTCGTTTCTTGGGTGGTGTGTTCTTCCTTACAGGTATGTTCTTAATGGCATACAACGTATACCGTACTGTTAAGGCCCCTAAAGATTCTTTGCCAGCAATTGCTGATGCAAAAGCAGCTTAAGGAGTAGATACGATGAAATTTAATCACGAGATAATTGAGAAAAACATCGGTCTAATGGGGATCCTTACCGTTATCGCAATCAGCTTCGGTAGCTTGGTTGAGATAACCCCCCTACTATTCCAAAAAGACACGACTGAACCTTTAGAAGGTCAGATCCCTTATACGGCAATGCAGATTGAAGGTCGTGACATCTATGTTCGTGAGGGCTGTTATGGCTGTCACAGCCAGATGATCCGTCCACTGCGCGCCGAAACTGAACGTTATGGCCACTACTCTGTAGCTGGCGAGTCAGTTTGGGATCACCCATTCCAGTGGGGCTCTAAGCGTACAGGTCCAGATTTAGCTCGTGTTGGCGGTCGTTATAGTGACCAATGGCATGAGGTTCACTTAATTGACCCTCGCGCTGTTGTACCTCAGTCAAATATGCCTGCATACCCTTGGTTAGCAGAAAACATCCTTACTGGCGATTTAACCGGTGAGAAGATGGAAATTCTGCAAAACTTTCACCCAACTCATAAGTTGTATACAGCTGAAGAGATTGCTGGCGCTAAAGACGCTGTGAAAGGTAAGACTGAGCTGGATGCATTGGTCGCATATCTGCAATCACTTGGCCACGCGCTTAAATAAGGAGGCAAATTATGGATTACGGCACATTACGTGGAATTATTACTATCGTTGTAATGGTGACCTTCATCGGTATATTTGCCTGGGCATATAGCTCTAGTCGTAAGCAACAATTCGACGATGCAGCTAACCTAGTTTTCTCTGACGATGAGAAAATCTCGGTATCGAAGGACTCAGGAGAACAAAAGTGATGAGTAACTTCTGGAGTATATGGATTATCGTACTCACGGTTGTGGTAATCATTGGTTGTGTTGTTCTACTACGTGCTTGTTCTAAGAACGACACGGGCGTAGAAGAAGGCAAGTCAATGGGTCACAGCTTCGATGGTATTGAAGAACTTAACAACCCACTACCTAAGTGGTGGAGTTATATGTTCTACCTGACTATTGTATTTAGTGTTATCTATTTAGCACTGTACCCAGGTCTTGGTAGCTTTAAAGGTCTATTAGGCTGGACAAGCTCTAACCAAAGCGTTCGCACTATTGAAGAGTCTAAACAAGCAGTTGTTGACGCTCAAAATGACGGTCTTTGGGTACAGTATGACCAAGAAGTTAAGCACGCAGACGAAAAGTTTGGTCCTATCTTCAAGGCATATGCTGATACACCACTTGAACAGTTAGTTCTGAATGAAGAAGCCCTAAAAGTGGGTGGACGTCTGTTCTTACAAAACTGTGCCATGTGTCATGGTAGTGATGCGCGTGGTAGTAAAGGCTTCCCTAACCTAACCGACAATGCTTGGTTATATGGTGGTGAGCTTGAGACGATTAAGACCTCTATTATGAACGGTCGTCACGGTATGATGCCGCCAAAAGGTGGTTTACCGATTGAAGACAGTGAAATTAAGGGGCTAGCAGAATACGTCGTTAAGCTATCTGGGCGCGATCACGATGAAACCTTGGCTGCACAAGGCCAAGGTTCATTCATGAAAGGCTGTTTCGCTTGTCATGGTATGGATGGCACAGGTAACAAGTTCATGGGAGCCCCTAACCTAACGGATAACGCTTGGGTTTATGGTGGTAGCCGCGGAGCTATCGAGCAATCGATTCAGAACGGCCGAAGTGGTGTTATGCCACCTTGGAAAGATGTGTTAGGTGAAGAGAAAGTTCACGTAATCACAGCTTACGTTTACAGCTTGTCAAACAAGTGATTACAGCAGGTTAACACTTGATGTGAGAAAAAGGCCTCGTCATTAACGAGGCCTTTTTTTAAGTGCTAAATCACAGTTTTATGGGTAAAATATGTGTTCTTTTTTCCCAGCATTTAACAACTATTCTAATAAGTAAAGGCGGTAAATAATGTCAGCTCCACAACCCTGGTATAAACAGTTCTGGCCTTGGTTTCTGATCATATTGCCATTATGTGCCGTGGTCGCAAGTATCAATTTATTTTGGGTTGCTTTTACCAACCAAGACCCATTGGTTACCGAAGAGTACTATAAAGAAGGTAAAGGCATCAATATTGACCTTCGCAAGATAAAGCAAGCTAAGCAGCTCGGCATGAACTACCTGCTCGAATTTGATGACAAGTATGTCGAGATCTCACAGCAAGGCGGTGAAAACTACCTCGCAGCATTGAGCGTTAGCTTCTACCACCCCACTCTCGAAGAGAGGGATTTTTCTCAAATTGTCACTGCAGATGCAAACGGTGTTTACCGCATCGATTTAAATCAAGCCATTGAAGGCCCATGGGAAGTCCGAATTGAAGGTTATGATCAAACCTGGCGTATTCAACAGCGTGTGACATTAAAGGACGATCAGCAATACTGGCTAAACTAATTATGCAAAGACCCTGAATGTTGGGGTCGATACCTGCTTTTCGAATATTAATTCAAGTGCCAATTCGAATAATAATAGAAAGAACAAAATCCTATGAGTCAAGCAAGCTGCTTTCATTGTAGCGAGCCTGTTTTAACAGGTAAGCAATTTATAACCTCTATTAATGATGTCGAGCAGCTTATGTGCTGCCCCGGTTGCCAAGCCGTATCTCAAGCAATTATCGATGCAGGATTAACTAACTACTATAAATTTCGGACAGAACCCGGTAGTAAACAAACGGCTTTGGTGCCTGAAGAGTTATCTAACTTCAGTGCATATGATCTACCTGAAGTACAACAAGACTTTATTCAACAAAGAGATTCGTTAAACGAAGTCTCGTTGACGGTCGATGGCATCACCTGTGCTGCCTGTGCCTGGTTGATTGAACATAAAATCAATAAACTTGACGGTGTTGCAAAAGTTCAAGTTAACTCAACCACGCAGCGCGCCTTGATCTCTTGGGATAGCGACAAAATCAAATTAAGCAAGATCCTTAATCAAATCAGCCAAATTGGTTATCAGGCCGCGCCGTTTCAAGTTGACGAGCAAGAAACAAAAAGTAAAAAAGATAGTCGTAAATTTCTGCTAAGACTTGGGCTTGCTGGCTTCGCTACCATGCAGGTGATGATGTTTGCCCTCGCCCTCTATTCCGGTTACTTTTCCGATCTCGAAACCGAATACCGCGACTATTTCCGCTGGGTGAGCATGTTGTTTGCTGCGCCTGTGGTGTTTTATTCTGCTCAGCCATTTTACTTTAGCGCCGTACGCTCGATGCTGATGGGCAGATTAAACATGGATGTCTCAGTCAGTATCGCGATTTGTGGTGCTTATATTGCTAGTTGTATTGAAACGATAAACGGTACTGGGGAAGTCTATTTCGAGTCGGTCTCCATGTTTACCTTCTTCCTGTTATTAGGTCGCTTCTTCGAGCAAAACGCCAGACAAAAAGCCTCGGTGAGTTCCAGTAATTTGCATAAGTTGGTGCCGTTAACCGCGCAACTAAAAACTGAAGATGGATTCGATGAAGTGCCCGCCAAGCGTCTTGTCATTGGCGATATCATCTTGGTTAAACCTGGTGATGTCATTGCCGCCGACGGAGTCGTGATTGAGGGAGAGTCGGCAGTTAATGAAGCTATGCTGACTGGCGAGCAGATGCCACTGCAAAAAACACAAACGTCAGAGGTGTTTGCTGGCACGATTAACATTGAGCAACCGATACTTATCAGAGTTACCGCTCTTGGACAAGATCAGTTAGTTGCCGAAATCATTCGACTGCAAGAGATAGCGTCTAACAATAAGCCTAAGGTGGCGTTGTACGCCGACAGGTTTTCAAATTACTTTACCGCGGCTATTTTGCTTATTGCCACCTTAACTTATCTGTTTTGGTATTTTTATTCACCAGAAGATGCCTTTTGGGTGACATTATCGGTATTAGTTGCAACTTGCCCTTGTGCCCTCGCCTTGGCAACGCCTACGGCGGTAACTTGTGGTACTGCGATTATGACCCGACTTGGGATCATTACTCGTCGCTCCGGTATTTTCGAAAAACTGCCTAAAATCCAGCACGTTGTCTTCGACAAAACCGGCACTCTCACCTTAGGAACATTATCGATTAGCAATATTGAGCTGACCTGCGAGTTATCAAAATCGCAGGCTCTGGCCTATATCGCCGCATTAGAGTCGGGTTCACTGCATCCTATTGCAAAGGCCTTTGCCCCTTATATCGATAATTCTATGACTGTGACTCAAAGGCAGAGTGTGGTCGGTAATGGTCTATCGGGAGTGATACATGGCCAGCAGTGTAAAGTGGGGAGCCAACAATTTGTCAATAACACCGATATGGTGGAAAGCTCCACTACTGTTTGGTTAAGCTGCGAAGGAGTTGTACAAGCGAAAGTCACCTTAGACGATGAAGTCAGGCCCGAGACAGCTAAAGCTGTGTCTCAGCTTAAACAAATGGGCTGCAAACTGAGTATTGCCAGCGGTGACAACTCGACAGAAGTAGCGGCATTAGGCAAAAGGCTCGGCATCGATGATGTACACAAAGGACTTTCGCCCAAGGGGAAACTTGCATTAATTGATAAGTTCCAACAGCAAGGTCAAGTGGCCATGTTTGGTGATGGTATTAACGACGCCCCTGTTCTTGCTGGAGCGAACTTATCCATTGCTATGGGGAGTGGCGCCGCGATTTCTAAAAACAGTGCTGATATTATTCTATTAGGCGATAACCTCGCTCGGTTTGCCGATGCCGTTAAGGTCGCTAAATTGACAGGACGGATTATCAAGCAGAATTTGTTCTGGGCGCTAGGATACAACCTGTTTATAATCCCGTTGGCCGTTACCGGTCACGTCGCTCCATACATTGCAGCATTAGGCATGTCTGCAAGTTCGCTCATTGTTGTCAGCAATAGCCTAAGACTACTTAAGGTTCGTTTATGAGTATTATCTATGTCCTAATCCCTATCGCTATGCTTTTCGTGTTATTGGCGGTAGGTGTATTTTTCTGGGCGGTAAAATCCGATCAATTTGACGATTTAGAAAAACAAAGCGTATCGATACTATTTGAGGACGACACCCCTCAAAATGACAACTCCAGTAAACAGCAAATACCAGAAAATACGACCGTTCCTGAGACCACTACAAATGCGACTGACACCAACAACACTGCCTCTGCTTTAGATAACTCAAATGATAAGAGATCAGTGTAAGAGTGAATGATTACAGCGTAATTGGCGCATTGCTCGTTGGATTGATGGGGGCGGGTCATTGTATTGGTATGTGTGGTGGCTTAGTGGGGGCGCTGTCTGTAAACCTACCTAAGCAGCATGCTGGCAATAAGCTCGTATCGCAGTTGGGGTATCTCTTAAGTTACAACAGCGGCCGAATAATCAGTTACACGTTAGCAGGCGCATTTGTTGGTGCCAGCAGCAGTGCGCTGAGCGTATTGTTTGATGTAGACACCTACTTGCTAGTGCTACGGCTGTTTGCCGGTTTTATGATGATTATTACCGGACTTTACATTGCGCAAATTTGGGCGGGTGTTGTCCAGATTGAACGCGTAGGTAAATGGCTTTGGCAGTTCATAGCCCCCATCGCAAATCGATTTATCCCAATCAAAAATAAGGCCCATGCCTTTATCGCCGGTAGTCTTTGGGGATGGCTACCCTGTGGGCTCGTTTATAGCATGTTGACTTGGTCTGTTGCGGCAGGTAATGCCCTAGACGGTGCCTTGATTATGCTTGCGTTTGGCTTAGGCACATTACCGGCGCTTTTGAGCGCAGGTATTGCCGCGAGTACATTTAGCCGCTGGGTACAAAACAAACTAGTACGAATTATAAGCGGAATAGCCTTAGTGGCATTCGGAATACAGACCTTGTATGTGGCGATTGGCCAGCTTAGCTAGCTCCGAATATCAAATTAGTTTAACATAGTAGACGAATAGTCAAAATTGAGAGAGACAATGTCAGCTGATAACAATAAGAACCGCCGTCAAATGGCATCAGGATGTGCGATTCATTGTCATGATTGCAGCATGGGTACACTGTGTATTCCGTTCACACTTAACTCTAATGAACTAGATCAACTTGACGAAATTATTGAGCGAAAAAAACCCATTCAAAAAGGTGAACCTATTTTTAAGTCAGGTGACCCACTAAAATCTTTATTTGCAATTCGTTCCGGCACCATCAAAAGTTATACCATTACCGAGCAAGGCGATGAACAGATCACGGGGTTTCATCTCGCTGGTGATGTTATCGGTTTTGACGGTATTCATTCGCAATTTCATCAAAGCTTCGCACAAGCTCTTGAGACATCAATGGTCTGTGAAATTCCATACACCACTCTCGATGATCTTACAGGCAAGATGCCTAAGCTTAGACAGCAGATCATGCGTTTAATGAGTAATGAAATTCAAAGCGACCAAGAGATGATTTTGTTACTCAGTAAGAAGAATGCTGAGGAAAGACTCGCGGCATTTATTAGTAACCTTGCTAAACGTTTCGGTAGCCGAGGTTTCTCACCAAGAGAGTTTAGATTGACCATGACTCGCGGTGATATCGGTAACTATCTTGGTTTAACCGTCGAAACAATAAGCCGTCTGCTTGGACGTTTTCAAAAAGCAGAACTAATTGAAGTCAAAGGTAAGTATATTACGATATTAGACATTGATGCGTTAAGCGAACTATCTGGTAACAGTAATATTGCAAGGTAGAACATTTACGACAATCGCTTGATCTAAAACAATATAAAATCATCCTATTCGTGCAAGATAAAACTAAACGATATTGGATAAGGAAAACGTTATGATGGACTATAAAAAACTCCTTGTGGTTGTTGATCCTACGACAGATAAGCAAACGGCTCTTGCCAGAGCCGTAGAATTAGCGTCAAAAAACCAAGCTGAAATTACTGTATTTTTATCTATTTTCGACTTCTCCTATGAGATGACCTCTATTCTTTCTGGCCAAGAACGCGAATCAATGCGTGAAGGTGTTGTAAATCAACGCAAGGCTTGGCTTGAAGATGTCGTTGCCCCCTACCGTAAAGATGGTTTAACCATAAACTTAGATGTGATTTGGCATAACCGTCCGTTTGAAAGCATCATTAAACACGCTATCGATGGTGAGTATGATCTTATCGTCAAAGGCACTCACGAACATGATAAGCTCAAATCGGTTATTTTTACGCCGACAGATTGGCACTTGATGCGTAAGGCGCCAATACCTGTACTACTCGTTAAAGCGCAAGACTGGCCAGTTGCAGGCAAGATTGTTTGCGCAGTAAACGTAAGCGCTGAAGATAATGCTAACGAGTCCCTCAACGGTAAGATTATCTCTCACGCTAAGAAGCTCGCCGAGCAGTTTGACGCTCAAGTGCACCTCGTTAATGCTTACCCTGGTACGCCCGTTAACTTGGCTATCGAACTCCCCGACTTTGATGCTCATACTTATAGCGAAACCATACGATTACAGCATGAGGAGCGGATCAGTTATCTTGCAAATGCTTATGGGATCTCGCCAGACTTCTGCCATGTTATGGAAGGCCTACCAGAAGATGTTATCCCTGACTTAGCAACGAGTTTAGATGCAGAGCTAGTCATATTGGGAACCATTGGTCGAACCGGAATTTCCGCAGCCTTAATAGGCAATACTGCTGAACATGTTATCGATAGTATCAACTGCGACCTACTTGCGATTAAGCCTGATGGCTATAAATCACCATTAGAAGAGGTATAACCGCTTTCTAAGCTTTACCAAAAGCTTTTAAGCTGGAATAATACGCGCCCTGAACATTTGTGTACTAGGCGCGTTTTTTTATGTCCGAAGAATTAACTCCACAACAAGTCACTCGTATGGCAAAACTACAGAAGCGTTTACGCACTGAAGTTGGTCGTGCCATCGGTGATTACAACATGATTGAAGAAGGTGACCGTGTCATGTGTTGCCTATCTGGTGGCAAAGACAGTTATGCCATGCTCGATATCTTGTTGAACCTTCAGCAACGCGCTCCTATTAAATTCGAAATCGTTGCGGTTAACTTAGATCAAAAGCAGCCAGGTTTCCCTGAAGACATTTTGCCTGCGTATCTCGATACCCTAGGTGTTGCTTACCACATTTTGGAAAAAGACACTTATTCTATCGTTAAAGATAAAATTCCTGAAGGCAAAACAACTTGTTCTCTTTGTTCTCGCCTGCGCCGCGGAACTCTTTACGGTTTCGCACAAAAAATAGGGGCTACCAAGATTGCCCTTGGTCATCACAGAGACGACATCATTGAAACCATGTTCCTGAACATGTTTTTTGCCGGCAAGATGAAAGCCATGCCGCCAAAACTATTGTCTGATGATGGCGCCAATATGGTGATCCGTCCGTTAGCTTACAGTCGTGAAAAAGATATTGCTGAATACGCTGGTCTGAAAGGCTTCCCAATTATTCCTTGTAACCTTTGTGGCTCACAAGAAAACTTAAAGCGCGCTGCAGTTAAAGAGATGTTGGTGCAGTGGGATCGTGATTACCCTGGCCGTATCGAAACTATTTTTACGGCAATGCAAAATACCGCGCCATCTCAAGGTGTCGATAGAGAACAGTTTGATTTCTTAAGCTTGACTCGAGATCCAGATGCGCCAATGCGAGGCGATGTTGCAGAGTCAGATCTACCCGCCTTTGACTTTGTTGATGTCGCCAACAATGGTCATATTAATTTAGATAAAGCGGTCCGTATTGACGTGGTAAATACCTATACGCCCGATTAACCGTTATCAGCGTAAAAGTAGAATCAAAAGCCCTGCATTGCAGGGCTTTTGATTAAAGAAGAATTACTTAGATGTCCAAGGGCTAATAACCTTAGGCGCAACCGATGTCTTTAAATTCGTTAGATTATCGAGCTGGCTAGTTTCAAGACGATATGTGCCACTAACGGGTATGAGCTCACCATCAATATTAACCGTTGCATCACCGTCAAACTCTAAGTTTAATCCTGCAATATCTGTTGCAAACAATCGCATAGGGAAGCCTTGCAACTGACTTAAGAGCGCATTCATCTCTTGCGCGATCTGTTTTAGCTCAGCCTGATTGTATGCATTTTTAGTGTTTTTAGCTCTAACCTGCATAGCAATAGCACAAGACTGTGCATCGCCCTCAACATCTAAATTAATCAGTGCGCGATCTGATTTAAGTTGGCCGTCATAGGGTAAGAACAGGCGTTGGTCTTTGGTAATCGTTAAAGGAAAAGAGTCTTTTTCTGTGGTGATTGTACCGTTGTTAACTTTGCAACCATTAGCCTTAGAAACAGAAAATGCCAATTCAACTAATTGATAGTTCCCTTTATTCACCTGCTTTAGACGCTGGTAAAAACTTTGATACTCAAGAGAGATAGGAGCTGCCTGACTTACAGATGCAAACCCTAATAAAATACAGCTAAACAGCAGTCGTTTTTTCATTGTTATCCACTAAAAATCGTTGGTTTTGGCGTAGCATTTCAAGCAGCTCATCAATATAAGCTTCTTGACGTTCAGAGTAATTAATCAGTCCGTATACAAGATCTTGCGCGCTCGGCGTTTTGTTTTGTGCGCGTAGATCGGCTCGAATTGATCTCAGCAACGAATAGGCCGCGTTAGAATTAAGATTACGCATATATGACGCGACAGAGTCTTCAACCGTTTTAAATAAAGCAACCTCATGGGACAGCCCTTCTGTCCTCGATTGCGGGACTAGACCACAACCTTTTCTGAAGCACCATTGACCAAAGAAATTTAAACCTTCGCGGGCAAATCTGGAACTGCCCCAGCCCGTTTCGTTCGCGGCCTGAATTAATACCATCTCTTCAGGAATAATATCGACACGAGTTAACAAGGTATCAATATTGCCTATATTTAGACTTCTGACAGTATATTGATACTTTTCCGAGATCTGCTGCAGTCTGAACTCATCGGCCTCAGTGAGTTCTTTGTTATTGACGATTTGATTACGAATGCCGATAACAAAATCGCGCTCATCTTGAATGATCGCATTTTGATGCTTAATCGAAGGTTTCAGGAATGCAAAAAATGCGCGTTTTTTTTCACTTACATCACTAATAGCAGCAAAATCTGGCACTACGCTCGCAATTTCTGTGTTTTTAACCGCTTTTCCTAATGACTGTATTTGATCCTCACTACCGGGAACCAGCACCAATCTAACCAGTAAGATCAGTGTTATTACAAGTCCTAACGCTATTGTAAACAAACCAACTTTGCCTGTTTTCACTCATTTTCCTTTATCAAACTCAAGGGTATAAAGACTTTAATTAATTACGGCTATTATATGCTAGCTTTAACTGAGAATACATCGCGAATAATGTTGTAATCTCAGTTATAATTCTGGGTCTTTTATAATACTTTGGGTATTCAGGAAGGAGACCCCAAAAATGAAACAAAATGGGCTTAATCAATATAACCATGTGGTAGCCATAGGTGGCGGACATGGATTAGGGCAAGTCTTATCAGCCCTTTCGTTCTTAGGGCCTAAGCTCACAGGTATTGTTGCCACGACTGATAACGGCGGCTCTACGGGGCGCTTAAGAGCCGAGCAAGACTGCATCGCTTGGGGAGATTTACGCAACTGTTTAACCCAATTGGCTAAACGCCCTTCCGTTGGTTCCTTAATGTTTGAATATCGCTTTGGCGGCGATAGTGAATTATCTGGCCATAATCTGGGAAATTTAATGCTAATGGCGTTGGACGAACTTTGTGTGCGTCCACTAGATGCGGTGAATTTAGTCCGCAACTTTCTTAATATCGATACCCGTCTAATCCCTATGTCAGAAGAACCGACACACTTGGTGGCACTTCAAGCCAGTGGTGAAAGTGTTTTTGGCGAAACTGATGTTGATAAGATGCAAGATACACCTATAGCCTTATCGCTCGATCCACAAGTTCAAGCAACCTGCGAAGCCTGTGAAGCCATTCGAGATGCAGAACTGATCATTTTAGGACCAGGTAGCTTTTTAACCAGCATAATGCCACCACTGTTACTACCTAAAATAGCCCATGCACTTGCGCAATCAAAGGCAGAGGTGATCTTAATTGATAACCTCACTAACGAACCATCACCGATTGCTAACTGTAGCTTAAGTCACAAGATCAACTGGTGCCATCAGGTGCTGGGGTTAAAGATTATCGATAAGGTATTGTGTAACGCTGATAGTGCTTATCAAGAAGACAATATTTGTTACTACCCGCTTCGAAGTTCACATCATATTGGCTTACACGACAAACGTGCACTCGCAGATGCGCTGTCTTTGATGGTGAGTCAAGACCACAGCACAGTGTCGACATAGCCAACTTGTCCGCGATTGGATAACCAATACTTGGGCTTTTAGTTAGCTTGAATTTAAACTAACAGCCCATCAGCAAAGGTTAATAGGCCATAAATGAATACTCATAACCTATCAGGTTAGCGAGGTAGCTGAGCATAAAGAACTCCAAATTATTTACAGGCTCCCAAATTCAAACATTAGTGTTTTTCCCATTATAACTTGACCAATTTAGCACTTCTAACCAGACTCAATAGCTAGGTAAGCACATTTATATAATGGTTATAGTGACAATGAAAACACCTATCCTTTCCCTTTTTAAAGATAACAGATTAGTCACTGCGACGGTTTCTGCATTAGGCGCAACGCTTTGTATATGGACTCTTGCAGCAATCGATACCGGAATGGACTCGCCTTATGTTCTGATTGCTCCTTTTGGTGCAACTATGGTACTTATTTTTGGAGTACATCACAGCCCATTAGCACAGCCTAAAAATGTTATCTTGGGGCATATTATTACCGCAATCGTTGGGCTTCTCTTCGTCAATTACCTGCCCGTTACCTCATTAACTCTGGGGTTAGCCGTGGGATTTGGCCTATTCTTTATGTTACTTTTTGATGTCACTCATCCTCCTGCAGGAGGAAACCCACTGCTGATTATGCTTGGCGGACATACAAGTTGGACCTTTTTACTTCATCCGATCTTAATAGGCACCTTGGCTATTGTAGCTTTAGCAGTGCTGTACCATAGATTAATTCCTGGGCACATTTACCCCTATTTTGAAAAAAAGGAGTAAGTTATACCAATTGTGCAGTTTTAAGCATAAAAAATGCGCGTAGTGGGTTCACTAACGCGCATTTAGTTTTGCAATGCTCGGCTTGCTCTCTGCTATTTGACTCACGCAATCGCTAGATTAAAGAACCTTAGCAATTGCTTCACAGATCACAGGCATGTTGGTTTTCGTCATACCCGCAACACTAATACGACCAGAACCAACGATGTAAACACCAAACTCTTCTCTTAAACGGTTAACCTGCTCTTTGTTAAGTCCCGAGAAGCTAAACATCCCGTTTTGACCTGAGATAAAATCGAAGTTATGCTCAACGCCAGCGGCTTTTAATGACTCAACAAATAGCGTACGCATTTCAGCAATACGTTCACGCATCTCTTTGAGTTCGTCATGCCATAGCTGCTTAAGTGTTTCATCACCTAAAATCGTGCTAACAATTAACGCTCCGTGCGCTGGAGGGTTCGAATAAGACGCGCGGATCGTGCTTTTAATTTGGCTAAATGCATTAACGGCTTCGCCGCTATTAGAAGCGACAACAGTTACCGCACCGATACGCTCATTGTATAGGCCGAAGTTCTTAGAAAAAGAGTTAGCAACAATCAATTCAGGCACAGTATTGGCAACAATACGCAGGCCTTGGGCGTCTTCTTCAACACCGGCGCCGAAACCTTGGTAAGCGAAATCGAAAAGCGGTACTAATGATTTTTCTAAACACAAGTCAGCAATCTGCTGCCACTGCTCTAGATTTAAGTCGATACCCGTTGGGTTATGACAGCAGCCATGAAGTAAGACTAGATCGCCTGCTTTAGCGCCCTGTAGATCAGTCAGCATCGCTTCGAAATCTAAACCATGGGTTTCAGCTTTATAATAACGGTACTCTGCAATCTCCAGACCCGCTGTGCCAAAAATATTATTGTGGTTTGCCCAAGTAGGATTACTTATCCAGATGGTTTTTGCTGGCGTATGACGAACGAGAAATTCTGCCGCAACTCTTAAAGAGCCGGTTCCGCCAGGAGCCTGTGCCGTTAATGCACGGGCCTGAGATACCACATCATGTTCAGCGCCGAATAGTAAACTTTGAACGGCACTATTGTAGGCTTGGACGCCTTCCATACCGAGGTAACTTTTACTTTTCTCGGTTCCTAACAGTTTTTCTTCTGCAAATTTTACAGACTTTAGGATTGGTGTCTGGCCAGATTCATCTTTATAAATACCGACGCCTAAGTTCACTTTATTGTCGCGAAGATCTGCTTTAAAAGCATCTGTTAAACCTAAAATTGGATCGGCTGGGGCCAGTTCAACCTGGGAAAATATCATGACGGCTTTCCTAAATATTATAAGTGTAGGGTTATCGCGTGTATTTATAACATTGAAGCTAAGCAGGAGAAAGGGAGTTCTACGACTATTAGCAAATTTTGCGTTATAGCCTAGTTATCATCATTTGAAAGGTTATAAATATGCTTATTTCATAAAATTATTCTAAATAATCCACAATACTGTAAGTCAGTGGATAAATAAAAATAAGTGGATTTTATGACGTTTGTAACAGGAGTTAGCGGTTAAATCGATAGTAGCTATTATTTTCGAGAAAACAAAAAAGCCTTCACGTTAGTGAAGGCTTTTTGCGATTGGGCCGGCTCAATATTAGCCGATTTTTTCTAGGCCGCCCATGTATCCGCGTAATGCTTCAGGCACTGTGATAGAACCATCTGCATTTTGGTAGTTTTCAATAACCGCTACCAATGTACGACCTACAGCTAAACCAGAACCATTCAGAGTGTGCAGTAAGCTTGGCTTCTTATCAGTTTTAGCCTTATAGCGAGCTTGCATACGACGAGCCTGGAAGTCCTGCATGTTACTGCAAGATGAGATCTCTCTAAAGGTGTTTTGCGCTGGCAACCAAACTTCGATATCGTAGGTCTTGCTTGAACCGAAGCCCATATCACCAGTACAAAGCACAACAGTACGGTACGGTAGACCTAGCTTTTGCAGTACAGTTTCCGCATGAGCAGTTAACTCTTCCAATGCCTGCATAGAATTTTCAGGCTTTACAAGCTGTACTAGCTCTACTTTGTCAAACTGATGCTGACGGATCAAGCCACGAGTATCACGACCATAAGAACCAGCTTCACTTCTGAAACATGGTGTATGCGCGGTTAGCTTAATTGGTAACTCTTCTTCATCAACGATGGTATCGCGAACTAGGTTAGTTAGCGGAACCTCTGCCGTTGGAATAAGACTTAGGCCTTGGCCTTCTTCAGTAGCAGGCTTAGTGTGGAACAGGTCTTCACCAAACTTTGGTAGTTGGCCTGTACCCATTAAGCTGTCTTCATTAACTAATAAAGGCACGTACGCTTCTGTATAACCATGTTCAGTGGTGTGTAGATCTAACATAAACTGGGCTAATGCGCGGTGCATGCGAGCGATTTGGCCTTTCATCACGATAAAGCGCGAACCGGTGATCTTAACCGCATTCTTAAAATCTAGACCACCAATGTTCTCACCGAGTTCAACATGATCTTTAACTTCAAAATCATACTCTTTAGGCGTGCCCCAACGACGAACTTCTACGTTCTCTGATTCATCTGCGCCAATAGGTGCTGACTCATCAGGTAGGTTAGGAACGCTCATTGCGATTGAGTTTAGCTCGTCGAGTAAAGATGCAAGCTCAGCTTTCTTTGCATCAAGCTCTTCGCCTAGTGAGCCCACTTGAGCCATGATTGGTGCAACATCTTCGCCTTTAGCTTTAGCTTGACCAATCGACTTGGAGATAGCGTTACGTGATGCTTGTAATTCTTCGGTCGCGACCTGTAATGACTTACGCTTGTCTTCAAGCTTGCCTAGGCGCTCTACATCTAAAATAAATCCGCGAGTCGCTAAACGCTCTGCGGTAACTTCTAATTCATTACGTAAAAATTTTGGATCTAACATATTTTATTATCTTAATAGTTAAAAACGAGAAAACACCAATTGCTGTCCTAGATAGACGACGAATATACAGACGCCAACATTAACAACAACATTCAATACGGCTTTAACCAACTCCCCCTCTTGCATCAACAGCAAAGACTCATTGGAAAAAGTGGAAAACGTGGTCAGGGCCCCTAGCATGCCAACCCCAATAAACGCCTTAATCTCTGGGCTAAGTTCGCTCACTTGTCCGAGTGCAAAAATAACACCCATTAAAAACGAACCCAAAATATTAACGACCAGTGTACCAAAAGGAAATCCACTACCAAATACCTGAAGCATCAATAATGAGATAAGATAGCGTAAAACAGCGCCAATTGAGCCTCCTAAGGCCACAAAAAGAACATTATTCATATCTTTTCACCTCACTGTGCTCATCTAGCTGCTGTAGTTGAGAAAGCTTGTCTTTGATCCGTTTTTCAAATCCACGCTCCGTTGGATAGTAAAAACGATGTTCAGCAATCGATTCCGGAAGATATTTTTCGCCACTGGCATACGCATTGGGTTCGTCGTGAGCATAACGATAGCCTTCCCCGTAACCGATATCTTTCATCAGTTGGGTCGGGGCATTGCGTAGATGCTCCGGCACAGGTTCATGGCCAGTTTCACGAGCGAGCTGCCGCGCTTTTGAAAATGCGGTATAGACGGCGTTACTTTTAGGAGCACTGGCAAGATATAACACAGCTTGTGCAATTGCGCGCTCTCCTTCAGATGGCCCTACACGGTGGAAACACTCCCATGCATTGATTGCTACTGTCATCGCCATGGGATCTGCATTACCGATATCTTCAGACGCTATCGCTAACAGGCGACGTGCAATGTAAAGAGGATCACAGCCGCCTTCTAACATTCTGCAAAACCAATACAGTGCCGCATCGGGGGCTGAGCCACGAATTGACTTATGAACAGCCGAGATCAGATCGTAGTATTGGTCGCCATTTTTATCAAATCCAGCCAACTGTTGCCCAGCAACTGCGATGATCATCTCTTCGGTAAAGGCTTCGCCGTCTTTGAGCATGTCGCTCATTAGCTCTATCAGGTTTAAAGCTTTACGCGCATCACCATCACAGGTTTGTGCCAGCTTTAGTGAAACATCAGCAGGCAAGAGTAGCTTACGTTTTCCAAGCCCTCTCTCTTCATCCTCAAGCGCTTGCTGAACAATTTGACCTATCTCTTCAGGCTCTAGTTGCTTAATGAGATAAACACGCGCCCTCGACAACAGTGCATTATTGATTTCAAAGGAAGGGTTTTCAGTCGTGGCACCAATAAAAATTACCGTACCATCTTCAATGAAGGGCAAGAATGCATCCTGCTGGCTCTTATTGAAACGATGCACCTCATCAACAAACAGTAAGGTACGTTGACCCCGAGACTGCGCCACGTTCTTGGCATGTTCAATTGCACTCCGGATCTCTTTAACGCCAGAAGTCACCGCCGAAATACGCTCTACATGGGCATTAGCATAATGCGCAACAAGTTCGGCCAAAGTCGTTTTACCTGTGCCCGGTGGCCCCCAGAACATCATGGAGTGCGCACGCCCGGCTTCAAGTGCTTGGCGTAACGGTTTGCCCTCACCTAAAAGGTGTGACTGGCCAATATATTGCTCTAGCCGTTCGGGCCGCATTCGTGCGGCTAACGGTCTAAAGTCTGGTGCAAAATCAAAACTGAAACTAGACACTGACTTCTCTTAATTGGTCGATTTTAAACGTTGATCGTCGATATCTACATCATCGGGTACGACGAACTTAAACAGATCTTGGTCTTTACCGGCTATCACACTTTGATTCGTTAGCGTGAAGTCACTGATATTGCCTTGTTGATCCTTAAGCACCATTTTTGTTAGCTGATTATCATTAAAGCAAACTTGCACTTCAGATCCGCCACTGTCTTTATCTTTGGGGCTGATATCGAAACAGTTTTCTTTTTGGCTAACATTGTATTGTGACCAGGTTTCATCGTCTGAGTGAACTAATAACGCGATTGGAGAAGCATTAATGGCCTGATTGAGGTCCATAACAGAGACCTCTTCGGCAAACGGATTGTAGATCCAAACATCGGTACCGTCAGCAACGATTAACGACTCATCGGGAGCGGTTAAATGCCAGTAAAATTGATTAGGATGAGACAAAGCAAAAACTCCTTCGCCCGTTTGAATCACCTTATCATTGATGTCTGTAACGGTTTGATTAAAGTTAGCTTTTAGGCTGCTTATTTCGGTCAGCTTCACTTTTAGCTCGTCTGAGGCACCAGCAAATGCTGGGAAATGACTAAACAAAGGCAAGCTCAGGGCTGCAATAGCAAAAATCTTTTTCATTTTGTTCTCCGAGTTAAGCCTACTCTAGGCTTAACACTGAATATATTCTGTGGGTCAGTACACTTATTCGTTAATTAGACGTAGTCTTTTGGCGGTGGCGGCGCTAACACTTCTCGATTACCGTTATGGCCTTGGGCACTTACAACCCCTTGAAGTTCCATCTGTTCAATAATACGAGCTGCGCGGTTATAACCAATTTTAAACTTCCGCTGCACACTTGATATCGAACCTCGGCGAGTTTGCGTCACGAACGCAACAGCATCATCGTATAAGGCATCCATCTCTTCTTCTGAATCACCGGCTTCACCTGGTAATAATACCTGTTCACCTTCGGCAGAACCTTGCAAAATCTCCTCGATATATTGCGGCTTACCTCGTGCATGCCAATCGGCAACTACTTTGTGAACTTCATGGTCATCAATAAATGCACCATGAACACGGATAGGCACGCTGGTTCCTGGTGGTAAGTACAACATGTCACCCATACCGAGTAGTGTTTCAGCGCCTTGTTGATCGAGAATCGTTCTTGAGTCAATGCGGGATGAAACTTGGAACGCCATCCGTGTTGGAATGTTAGCTTTAATCAAACCTGTGATCACATCAACTGACGGCCTTTGAGTTGCAAGGATTAAATGGATCCCCGCAGCACGTGCTTTTTGTGCGATACGAGCAATCAATTCTTCGACTTTTTTACCTACAATCATCATCATGTCGGCAAATTCATCGACGACAACAACGATAGATGGCAGTTTATCTAATTCAGGCGCTTCAGGCTCCATGCTGTCAGAAGACTTCCAAAGCGGATCAAAAATTGGGTCACCGGACTCTTTAGCCTGTTTAATTTTGGCGTTATAGCCTTTGAGATTACGCACGCCAAGTGCTGACATCAGTTTATAACGACGCTCCATCTCGCCGACACACCAACGTAGCGAGTTAGCTGCTTCTTTCATGTCGGTTACCACTTCACACAGTAAGTGCGGGATCCCTTCATAAACTGATAGCTCAAGCATTTTAGGGTCAATCATGATGAAACGAACATCATCAGGACCTGATTTGTACAGTAAGCTGGTGATCATCACGTTCACGCCAACAGACTTACCCGAGCCCGTCGTGCCCGCAACAAGAAGGTGTGGCATTTTTCCTAGGTCAACGACAACAGGCTTACCACCAATATCGGCACCTAATACCATACTTAGATGTGATGGGCCGTCTCTAAAGTCTTCACAGTCGAGCACATCGCGCATAAAGACCGTTTCACGGAACTTGTTCGGCAGCTCTAATCCTACATAAGCTTTACCAGGGATCACCTCAACAACTCGCACGTTTTCAGCTAATAGTGAACGTGCTAAATCTTTAGAAAGATTGGTGATTTTAGAGGCTTTAACCCCTGGTGCTAATTCAAGCTCGAAACGAGTTACAACTGGGCCAGGATAAACACCAACAACATTTGCGGTAATGTTGAAATCGGCGAGTTTAACTTCAACTAACTTACCTATTTGCTCTAACTCTTCTTGACTGATTGGGTTGGTCTTACGATTTGGTACATCTAATAAAGAGATACAAGGTAGCGGTGCCATAGGCGGACGTTCCTGTTCAATTTCTTGACCAGGTAATACGACAATCCCATCAACAATCTTAGCCTTGTCATCTTCGATACGTTTAACGGCATTAACAGCCCCTGATGATGCATTGTTATTGAAGTCAATTGATTCAATTTCATCACTGCTTTCGTTAACCCACGGCGCAGCGATTGTTGGCTCAACAACGTCGGCTAAAGTGGCTTGCTGAGCTTCAGCCCCAGTCAATGTAGGTTCACTCACTTTAGCATTGAATTGAGGTTCAATAATTTTTGGCTCTGCTTTTTGTTGGGCCTTTAACTCACGTTCTGTCGTTTTACTGTTTTGGGCGTTTTGCTGTGAATCAAATTCATCTTGTTCACTGCCGTCTTCGAATTCATATTCATCATCTGATTGTTTGTTACGTCGCTCTTTAAAGCGCTCAACCACTGACATAAAACCGCGTGTATCTTCGGTGTCGCCCATATCAGGCTTAAATTTATTAGGCAGATCTCGCAGTTTTTTGACTAACCAAATCGTTGCATACCCGGTTAAATCAATCACAGTTAACCAGCTAATACCGGTAAGTAGTGTAAAACCAGCGCCCACGAAACAGAGCAATAACAGCGTCGTACCTAACTTATTAAAGTAAGGTAGCATGGCTTGAGCAATAACATCACCCGCGACCCCGCCAGCAGAAAAACCATATAGTCCGTTTGCATTCATACTCGCCAATGCGGCAAGACTAAAAACAATCAGTAAGAAGCCAATTAAACGAAGACCAACAGAGAAGTAGTCTATTTCTAAAAGCTTATGCGTCCGCTTAAATAGCAACCAACCTGTTAAGGCGATAATAATGGGGATGATGTATGCGCAATAACCAAAAAAGTAAAATAAAACATCGGCTAACCACGCGCCAACCGCACCCGTTAGATTATTAATTTCACCATCAAAATTTGACTGGCTCCACCCTGGATCAGAAGAATGGAAACTGCTCAAAGCGATTAGAACGTATGTTGCTAACATGCAACAAATGATGAGACTACCTTCTAATAGTCGTTGTACGCCTGAGAGCGTTTTAACACTACTTCCCTTAGACAATGGAAAACCTACACTAAAAAACGTTAATTAAGGACAAGATACCAGAATTTAAGACTTTATGCAGCGTTTGCGACTTCTGGGCACTACTGAATAGTTATGCATAAAAGCATTTTGCATCAATTTGTATCATATTGGATTTTGTATAAAAAAAGGAGCCCTCAAGGCTCCTTTTGTCATTTAATATATTACTTATGTATCTGAAACGGTATTGATCGCGACACGATTTGTTTGCTTGACCTCTTCCATAACAACATAGGTACGAGTGTCGGAAACTGCCGGCAATTTCAGAAGGGTTTCGCCTAATAAACGACGATATGCAGACATATCTGAAACACGGGTCTTTAATAGATAGTCAAAATCACCAGAGACTAAATGACACTCTTGGATGTCATCGAGTAGTTGTACAGCTTTGTTGAACTTGTCAAACACTTCTGCTGTATCACGGTTTAAGGTGATCTCTACAAACACTAGCAGTGAGGCTCCCAGATAATGAGGGTTGACTAATGCCGTATAACCCTTGATATAACCTTGCTTTTCAAGCCTTTTAACTCTTTCAAGGCAAGGTGTTGGACTCAAACCTACTCGCTTAGATAACTCGACGTTAGAGATTCGTCCATCAATTTGTAATTCATTAAGTATATTTCTATCGATACGATCTAAGTCTTTTATAGGACTCTTTTTATTATTAACCATATATATAACCCTGGCTGACGTTTAGGACGATATTATTGCCTGCTTTTAAAAAATCTTCAGCAGCATAAACTACGGAATGAATACTATACTAGATTTCCCTGCAACATTCACGTTCAGGCAATACAATATAACAATTACACCCATATAAAATGGGTTTTTATGCAAATTTGAGGCTCGAAGATGATTATAGGTGTTCCAAAAGAAATCAAAAATCACGAATATCGTGTTGGTATGGTCCCATCAAGTGTTCGTGAATTGACGTCACGTGGTCATGAGGTTTTTATTGAAACAAATGCTGGCTCAGGCATTGGTTTTGCTGATCAAGATTATATCGAAGTCGGTGCAAAAATACTGCAAACAGCTGCCGAGGTATTTGCTCAATCTGAGATGATTGTAAAAGTAAAAGAGCCTCAAGCTGTTGAACGTGCAATGTTACGTGAAGACCAGTTACTATTTACCTACCTTCATTTAGCACCCGATCTTCCACAAACTGAAGATCTCGTGAAAAGTGGTTCTGTTTGTATTGCATACGAAACCGTTACCGATGATCGCGGTGCGCTTCCGCTACTTGCACCTATGTCTGAAGTCGCTGGCCGTATGTCTATTCAAGCAGGTGCGATGGCGCTAGAGAAATCTATGGGTGGCCGCGGTATGTTACTCGGTGGCGTTCCTGGTGTTGAACCTGCAAAGGTTGTGATCATTGGCGGCGGCATGGTTGGTACAAACGCAGCGCAGATGGCTGTTGGTCTTGGTGCCGATGTTGTTATTCTAGATAGAAGTATTGATGCTCTTCGTCGCCTTAACGCTCAATTCGATAATAAAGTTAAAGCCATTTACTCAACGGCTGATGCCATTGAAAAACATGTACTTGAGGCTGACCTTGTGATCGGCGGCGTGCTTGTTCCTGGAGCCGCGGCACCGAAACTTGTGACTAAAGAACATATCAAACGCATGAAGCCGGGCTCTGCCATCGTTGATGTTGCAATTGACCAAGGTGGTTGTATCGAAACATCGCACGCAACGACTCACCAAGATCCAACTTATATCGTTGATGACGTTGTTCATTACTGTGTTGCTAACATGCCTGGTGCGGTTGCCCGTACTTCGACATTTGCACTAAACAACGCAACCTTGCCATACATCATTAAGCTGGCTCAACTGGGTTATAGAGAAGCGCTGTTACAAGACAAGCACTTACTAAACGGTCTTAATGTAATGCACGGTAAGATCACTTGTGCCGAAGTTGCTGAAGCACTAAACCTTGAGTTTGTCGATCCACAAATATTACTTAAGTAACTCGAAAAACTAGTTACTTAAGTAATATGTAGGGAGCCGCAGGCTCCCTTTTAAGTTCCCTAATATTATACCAATCAGTATAAAGATTTAGTCGCTCAGCGAGAGTTTAGCGGTTATGAGGCAAGGCAGCGAGTGAAGAGCATAGTTGTTCTAGGGTTAAGCTCCCTCTTGTTCCTTAAGAGTCACAGCATCAGAGCCGCTAAAACTCGCCATTCTGGAGCGCTTTTGGCTGCCTACTTCTGCGTTGAACAGCTTCACAAGGGAATAACCATTCTTTCAGCTATTCGCCTTGAATTAGTTTGCCAAAAACGCTCTGAGTAGATCAACTTCTTATACTGATTGGTATTAATTAGCATAGGCGAAGCTATAGCCCTTACCTCTTACAGTATTAATTAGGGTCTTAGGCAAATGTTGTTCGAATAACTTACGCCGAGTGTTGCTGATATGCATATCAAGATTACGATCAAACTGGCCTAACTCTTTTTGTAAAACCCTAAGCTGTAACTCCTGCTTTGTCACGACCTGACCCTTTCTTTCAAATAGATACTTAAACAGCTTAAATTCGGTTTGAGTGAACGACACCGCTTGTTCCGAAATTGAAATGATGCACTGATTATCATCAAAGCTGATATCTTGAGAGGGTTGATGAGTAAACTCTGTATCATTTCTTATGGCTTCTATTCGTCGCTTTAATGCATTAATTCGAACCACAAGTTCACGGAAACCAAACGGCTTACTCAAAAAGTCATCTGCACCCAGCTCGTATATTTTAATCCTGTCTTCTTCTTTCTCTAATGTTGAGATAACGATAATCGGTGTCTTGTTTACCCGCTGTCTTAACAACTCAATACCACTTAGCTCCGCCAAATTAATATCTAGTAAAATCAAATCTAATCTGGTGGACTTTAGCTTATCAAGAGTATCGGCGCCGCTATTTGTAACGGTGACAAAAAAGCCTTCTCGCTCTAATACAGGTAACAAGCTGCTCTGGAGTACAAGATCATCATCTATCAATAAAAGGTGTTTCATCTCAAATCAAACTCAATGCGAATCATTTTCATTTAGATTACAGTAAGTGAGTTAAGTTTACTAGACGCTTTCACGCACAAGTAAAAATTTTTACCCATCCCAATATCGGAGTACAAAAAAGCCGCTCGTTTTTACGAGCGGCTGTTATACCAAGCTTTTGTCATTTAAACTGATTTAACGACTATTATTTAACTATTAAAAGATTTTATTTGTTAAGCATCAGCTCTCGAATATATTTCACAGGTGCGCTGCCGTAACTTAAGAATTCTTCATGGAATGCCTTTAGGTCAAAATCATCGCCTTTTAGCGCCTTATACTCTTCTCTGAAATCGTAAATCTCACGATAACCCGAGTAATAATTCGTTAACTGAACTTGACTCAAGGTAGCACGGCGCCATTTACCTTCCGCTTCCGCTTGTTCCTGAAAAGCTTCATTCATCATAAGCTCTAACGCTTGTTCTTCAGTCATTCCTTTTACCTGAATGCTGTAATCGAGGATGGTGTTGGCGATAACACGCAGGTTCCACTTGTAGTACATCAACCACATCTCTGGCTCAAAGTTGCCATAACCCTCTTCAAGCATCATACGCTCAGTGTACACCGCCCAGCCTTCGACCATAGCGCCATTACCAAATAGGCTCTTAATCAGACTGGGGGATTCATTCGAATAAACCAGCTGAGTGTAATGCCCAGGGATAGCTTCATGGATATTAAGTACCTGTAGTATCCAGTGATTGTATTCTCTCAGATAACTTTCTGCAGAGGCAGAACTCATTCCATCAAGTGGTGTCACGTTATAATAGGTATTACCTGACTTTTCATAGGGGCCAGGTGCACTGATTGATGCGCCAGCATAGCCGCGCATATACGCGGGTGTTTCACGAACCACTAACGGCTTATTTGGATCTAAGGTAACCAGATCCTTCTCGTTAACAAAATCAATAAGCTCTGGGATCTGTGCTCGCACTTCATCAACAAAGTCTTCGCGTTTAACATGTTTTGCAGAAAGCTTATTAATCAGTTGTTTAATTGCAACTTTGTCATCTTTTGGCATAGGGATATCGAAGTATTTACCCCAGATATTCTTGGTGATCTTGGCCATTTCAGCCTGTACACGATTTTTGTCATTTACCGCTTTTTCGTAAAGCGCCTTGCCAGACATCCCCGCCTGAATATCGTAGGCAAACTTCTGCTCATAAAGTTTTTCACCAATACGGAAGCTTCTTGCGCCCTCTTTCTCAAGCTTAGCCTCTAATGCCGTTAACCAATCAATATGCTCGTTAATCGCCATCGTCACTTTATTGAAGCGATTAGCAAATAGCGCCTTCTCCTCGTTGGTTAGACTCGATGCTAAAACTTGGCTCAGTAAGTCATTAGAAAAAACAGAGAAAGCACCTTGATTTTGCATTATCGCGAGCTGTGTGTGCTCTATGGTCGGATTTTGAATATTTTCTCTTGCCGCTGCGTAATAAGCTGGCACATTTTCCATTCTTGCTAACACAGAATGCAAACGCTCACTGAACGGGGCAAAGTCTTCATTAATAATCTGTGCGAAACCACCAGAGACGTTATAACTTGCAGGGTTCCATTGCCATGACTTGAAGGTTTCAATATTCCACTTCATTTCAGCAAGTAAGTTTTCGATGAGGCGATAGTCAGTCAATGTTGCTGGCGACATCAGTTTAGGGTCAAACTTAGCTAGCGCCGACTGTTGTGTTTGAATAAACGCTAAACTCGCTGCACGAGTTTCGGCATTAGGGACCTTTAAGACACCATCATATTTGTGAAAACCACTGTAAAGAGCCCAAGTAGGAGACTCTATCCATAACGCATCAATAAAATTTTGACTGAATTGATTAAATGCTAAATTCTGGTCGGTGATCTCAACAGCAACTTGTTCTGTTGTTGGCTGACTTTGACAGGCCGTTAGGCCTACAAGAGATAGCGCAATAGCCAAAGGCAGTGCGGCTTTTTTCATGGTGTGTTCCCTTAATTTGTTAGCTCGTGGTCTAATGCCACTTTAAAATCCGCTCCAGTAAATCATGTTCTCTATATATTTTCAGTAACTATACTCAGTTTGACAACCTTTGTTACACAACAAAGACAGCCAAACAGAGTCAGTTAATAGCCGATGTTCAGCATTAAATTGAGTTTTTATTTCAGCGTTTGACAGTTAGTTTTCTAGGTTTGCTTCAACCCAGACTAAAACATCAGCAAAACGGTAGTGCTCAAACTGAGCAAAGCCTTTGACCTGCCGTAACTTTAATTTTGTAAATATCGGCGTCGTTAAGCCACATAAAAACCGGCTTAATAACACAGGAGAAAGTTGCTTTGCTAACTTTTCAATTGCTTCTCGGCAGATATCATTAAAGTAAAAATCAGTTAACGGCTTCAAGGCTTGTGGTGCCGGTAAGCGGGCCACCTTGCCTAGACATACACTACAATGACCACAAGGCCCTGTTAAGTGAGGATCGGCAAAATATTGAGCGAGCTGTAAACTTAAGCAATGATCGCTGTCGAAAAAATCGACTAACTGGTTTATTCGGGTTATTTCACTGTGCTCTTTCGTGCTAAAGCGCTCAAATAAACGCGCTGCAAGTGAGTCGTTAATATTAGCGCTATAAATGTCATACACTTGGGTTAATTGCTTGCTTTGTAACTCAATTAGCTGTTTCTGGTGTAGATAATCTAGCGCTTTAATTGCACGGTCTCGGCTATCAGGTAGTACTTGCTCCAGTGCATTGAAGTTGGCACTGTACCACAGCTTAGCTTTATCAGAGCTTTCAATAACAGCACTAATAAAGGCTTGTCGCTGCGGATCAAATTTTGACAAGATCTCTTCTATTGGGCATAAAATCTTGAAGCGATAATCGGCAAAATAGCTGTACTTAGGCTTAATAACCCGCAGCATCTCAAGGTACACCAACAAGGTTTTTAAGCTTAATGCACGGATGTTGGACGCTGTTGAGAGCTGATTAAGCATCAGCTCCCATTGTGGGCCTAGTTTTGATGCTTGAATGATTTCATCTAGGACAAATTCGATGGCGCTGGGTTCTGGGGTATCGCCATACACGAAGTTCTCTAGCACGTTGAGGTTGTCGCGGTTTGCCAATACTAAACAATCAGAGCTTAAGCCATCTCGACCCGCTCGTCCGATCTCTTGGGCATAATTTTCAATTGATTTAGGCAGGTCGAAATGTGCTACAAAACGAATATCACTCTTATCGATCCCCATGCCAAATGCGATTGTTGCAACAATGATGGGCACTTCACCCGCCATAAACTGATTTTGTATGGCTTTACGCTTATCGCTATCCATTCCGGCATGATAGGCAACGGCGTCGAATCCACGACTAACTAACGCTTTAGCCACTGTTTCAGCAGTATGTTGTAGGGTCACGTAGACAATGCCACTCTGGTTTTTGTTCTGACTTTGCTCTTGCCTTTGTCCAAGCCAGCCACTTAAGTAATTAATTTTGTCCTGTGCACTTATCCCTACCGCATATAAATTTAGGTTGGCGCGATAAAAGCCCGTTAAGGTGATACATTCTCGCTTGATGCCAAACTTACTTCCCATATCCTCGATAACTTTCGGGGTTGCCGTTGCGGTTAGCAATAGGACTTGAGGAATGTTTAGCTGCCTTTGATACGTAGGGAGTTTAAGGTAGTCAGGCCTGAAATTATGACCCCACTCTGAAATACAGTGCGCCTCGTCGATCACTAATAACGAAATGGGAACCGATGAGATGAAACGCCTGAAGCGCTCATTATTCAAACGCTCAACTGAGATCATTAAGATCTTAATCCGGCCTTCGGTTACACCTTGGATCACAGCGCTGGACTGTTCATTACTTTGTGTCGAATCGATTGATGCTGCTGGGATCCCTTTGCTATTAAGAAATTTCAGTTGATCGTCCATTAAGGCAAGTAAAGGTGAGACCACTAAGGTAAGATTTGGCAAAGCTAGCGCAGGCAATTGATAACATAAGGACTTGCCCGAACCTGTAGGAAAAATTGCCGCTGCACTTTGTCCATTTAAGACGTGGTTAACAACTTCTGCTTGCCCTAGCCTGAACTCGCTAAAACCAAAATAACGATTAAGTAACGCCAGTGCGTTATCCATATTGAATCCTGTGTAATTTTATATAGTCATATGTGAGAATTAGTTGTACAGCTGATGACTATTTGACTGATTTTACGACCTTTACAGGACGCTTTTTCTCTAAGCGAAAATAGGCTTTAACGGGGTTATGATCAGAACTTGAGGTAATTATTGATTCGGCTTTAACTAACTCTAAATCTCTATAAAAGATATGGTCGAGATGTTGACCAAAGATCTCGGTTCTTGAATCAGCAGCGGGGATCGCCTCTTTTAACCCTGTGCGATTAGCCAGTTGCTTGATCGTCTCAAATCTTGAGTCGCTCCAAGTATTCATATCGCCGGCAAAAATAACCGGGCCTTTATGGTCCTGAATCGCGGCTTCGACGATACGTAACTGAGCCAGATACTCATCTAAACCAATAGTAAAGTTAATGCTATGGATATTAACGACCAATAGTTGGCTTAGATCCGATAGTAGATAATAGGACACCAACATGGATTTTGGGAAGTTGATATAAGGCTCAGCCTTTCTAAACACACAACTACTCAGTGCAGGCTCTCGCGTCAGGTTCATAACGCCTACAGGCTCTCCATCAAAGCTAAACGCCTGTGCAAGTAGCATAGATAGCTTTTGCGACTCGACAAAGCTGTTAAGTGCTTTAGTTAACTGAGCCTCTTGAAGCAGCAACAGATCGGAACGTTCTACGAGTTGCTTTAAGGTATCATCCCACCCCTCACCACTCTGCTTATAGAGGTTCCAGGTGGTGATATCGAGCTTACCAAACCTGTCGAGCGACTCTTTGGTCGGATATGTTATACATTGCGCCTGTACATCTAGGCTATTGTCATTAGTAATGAGGACATCGTCTGTAGGGATAACGGATGCGTCATAGACATAAGCAACCACGGCTGCTGCAGCTATAAGTGCTAATAAAATGAGTTTACGGATAATTTTCGCCATAATTGACTTATTCAGCTCGGTTCTTAGATTTAAGGTATTCTTTTCATTATAATCGCTTATTACGCTTAATCACATGATCATTCTATATAGGGATTATTCACTCAAGTCCTCTTCAAGAGTATTTGCCACTTGGCTTTGAGAGAGTAAGGACAATGTTATCAAACAAAATATGTATGAGTTTTACCAGCTGCTAACCATAGCTGGAGTCTTTCTATACTGGTTGATTATTGCTGGTATAAGCATTCGTGTAGTCGCCAAAAGACGTACCATTGGTGTGTCGCTCGCTTGGTTAATGATTATCTACATCGTTCCCTTAGGTGGCGCTTTCGCGTACCTACTTTTCGGCGAACTCAATTTAGGAAAAAAAAGAGCTGTACGTGCAGAATTAATGTTCAAACCTTATGGTGAGTGGTTTAAAAAGCTCTATGAGTATCGTCAGTATCGGCCTCATGTTGCTAGTCTCTATGGTCAGTCAATCAGCGCCATTTGTGAGAAACAAGTTGGGATCCCTGCATTAGCCGATAACCACTTAACCCTGTGTAGTGAAACCTATGAGATTTTAGATAATCTAATTGACGACATACACCAAGCAACAGAAACTATATTACTGGAGTTTTATATCTGGCATCCAGGTGGCAGGGCCGATGACGTTGCCAAGGCTCTGATACAAAGTGCGGCGCGAGGGGTAAAAATACGCTTATTACTTGACGCTGCAGGGAGTCGGCATTTTTTCAAAAGCCAGTGGCCAAAACTGATGAAGCAAAGTGGTATACATGTCGTTAGTGCACTACAAGTCTCGCCTTTTCGTATGTTCTTTCGACGTTTAGATCTTAGATTACATCGTAAAATTGTTGTCATAGATAATCAAATTGCCTACACAGGTTCCATGAATTTGGTTGACCCGGAGTTTTTTAATCAAGATGCGGGAGTTGGCCAATGGATTGATGTTATGGTGCGGATCACTGGCACCTCTGTACCCGTACTTAATAGTATTCACGCATGGGACTGGGAAGTTGAAACCAATGAACGTTTCCTTCCAGAACAACCTAAATGCCTGTCTCATGAAGACAGTGAAATTACCGATTTAGTACAAGTTATCCCATCAGGCCCCGGCATGCGTGAAGAGGTTATTCACCGAGTGCTACTCCAAAGTATTTATCAGGCACAAAAAAGTATCGTTATAACAACGCCCTATTTTGTACCCAGTGATAATCTCCACATGGCATTAATTATCGCCGCGCAGCGTAATGTCACGGTCGATATTATCGTTCCTGATAAAAATGACTCATTGATGGTTGAGTGGGCAAGCCGCGCCTTTTTTAGTGAGCTGTTAGAAGCCGGCGTTAACATACATAGATTTAAAGGTGGCCTACTGCATACCAAGTCCGTCGTTATCGATAGTAATCATTGTTTAATCGGCACGGTTAACTGGGATATGCGTAGTCTATGGCTTAACTTTGAAGTTACCCTTGCTGTCGATAATCTAGGGTTTACTCAAAAACTTGAAACCGTACAGCAAGATTACCTTAAAAATACAGTCATGATCTCACCAGAGGAATGGAAAAAGCGACCTTTAGCCAGCCGTGCAGCAGAGCGAGTCTTCTATCTATTTAGCCCGTTACTGTAACTTTTGCGATCACTTTATTCATTGGCTTGATGAACGTATTAATGCGTTCATCAAGCAGTATTTCCCATTAATCTTGAATTGTTTTTTGGTAACCTATAAACAAAGTTTTTGTCATTGCGCTTCCACGCACTGGCGCCACCAGCGTAAGTGTTCCTATGTTAGATTATGGTTTTAAAGTTGTTCATACTACCTATATGAACACTTTCCATCTTGCGGTCATTATTTCAGGCTCACCTTGTTTTTGTGATTACCGCCAACTAGATACGCCTGCCAAAGCATATATAATACCAATCAGTATAAAGATTTGGTCGTTCAGCGAGAGTTTAGCGGTTATAAGGCAAGGTCATTAAATACTCCTCGGTAACTGCTCCTGCGTTACTCTACCTCCTATATCCATATAGTCGTGCATTAATGACATTCACCACACCCATGTTGTTTGCAACGAGAACGAGTGAAGAGCATAGTTGTTCTAGGGTTAAGCTTCCTCTTGTTCCTTAAGAGTCACAGCATCAGAGCGGCCTACTTCTGTGTTTAACAGCTTCACAAGGGAATAACCATTCTTTCGGCTATTCGCCTTGAATTGATGAAGCCCCCAGATGAACCTAATAGGCAAACCAAAAATCCCTTTTATTACCAAGCTTGATTGAACCGCACGATTAAATCTATTTGTGCAACAATGCGTAAACTAAGCGCAAAAAATCAAAATCAGCTTTGTTTAGGTAGTTGAACTTATTGTTTTACCATTGCCGAGCAATCAAATTGAGAACTGTAGTCTTGAACATACCGAAACTTTACCTATTTTCTTTCACTAAGGATCTCGTTATGAGGCAGGATCACATCCAAATGGGCTGGAACTCCTCATATAAGTGATCTCTTTGCGAGAATCAAAATCAGCGGCATTAATTTGAGGTTGTTTCTTGAAAAATTGATACAATATATCGGCATCGACAAATCCAGTATTGATGGCTTCAGTCAGCTTGGGATAATCATTGCCACCTGCCGCATTATAACTTGGGACGGTGAAACTGTAGCTATCACTTATATTGAAATCACGTCCGCCAATTTTGCTGATCTCTACAGCCTTTTCAGTGCAGTTAACTACCATCTCTATTCCGGAAAATTGCGCATAACCTCCAGAGCCTCTCGTCATAGTGGCAACCGAAGCTAAATATGCTTTCACTTCAGCTCCTGTCATTGTATTTAAGGTGATCATATTACCAAAGGGTTGCACCGACAGTACGTCCCGATAAGTGATCTCACCTGTTTCAATAGAAGCTCGTACCCCACCTGAATTCATAACACCAAAATCAGCTTTTACTGCTCCATTACTCTGTGCCATTGCGATTAAGCGACCTAAGTTGGTTTGTTGACTGCGCACTAGATCGCGATCACCAATGAGTTTTCCTTTGGTGACACCAATAACCTCATCAAGCTTATCTTGTCCACGCAATTGAAAAGGCAGTAGAAACTCTTTTAGCTCCTGATCGGGTATAATTGCATCACCCACTAAAATCCTTTCACCATTGCTATTTTTAACTTTAAGGTTCACTGGAATTAATTCAAACTTAGCCAGATTCAATTTGCCATTGAAGAATTCAAAGTCTGCACGGCCCACATACTTACCCCATTCGTGGGCTTGCATTATCCATGTGTCATTTTGCTGGTCTGGAATACACTTATCCCCTGGGGCAAAATCGGCATAATTGTTGGTATTGTGACTATTAGACTCCATGCAAACCGGGTTTTGGGAATGGCCACCAAAAATGGCTTGCAACTGCCCGACCTTAAGCGACTTTGCCATCAATACGTCACCAGGGGCATTACTGCCGTGCAGCCCGTTGGCATAATGCCCCATATGAGTCACGGCAAAAATGATATCAACCGAGTGCAACTGCTCTATCTCTGCGATAACATTTTTAATTTCTTGTTGGGGCTCGGTAAAAGCCAGTTCACTGACATATTCAGGGTTACCGATTCTAACCGTGTCTTCTGTTGTCATGCCGATTACGGCCAGCTTAAGCCCATTAAACTCAAAAATTTTATAAGGTTCAAAGTAGCGCACTTGTTTAGTGACACCATTGATTTCAACTGATTTGTAGATGTTTGCTGCCAGCATAGGGAACTCAGCCCATTGCCTTTGTTTGTCCAGTACCGCTAACGGGTTATCAAACTCATGATTACCAACCGCCATCACATCATAACCAATATGATTCATACCTTTAAAATCAGGCTCTGCATATAACAAGTCCGATTCAGGTACACCGGTATTAATATCACCGCCAGAAAAAAGCAATACGTGCTCCCCCTGCGCATTAACCTCTTGGCGGATTGAATCAATCAAAGTTTTACGTGCAGCCATACCATATTCACCATGTTTATTTTCCCAAAAGCGACCATGGTTGTCATTGGTATGCAAAATGGTGAATCGAGTACAAGCATCGCCTGCTGCTGCACATGTTGCAAAACTTTTTTGGTTAATTCCACACCCAGACAGCAGTATGACCGCTATGACAGATACGCTGCCGATATAATTAACACGCATAGTACATCTCATCATTTTTATAGTTGGAATTAAAAATTGCGTTTAAGCTTAATAAGAAAAAGCCGAGATGAGGTCTCTCGACTTTTCTTTTGCCTGCTAAATCAACTAAAATTTAATTTTTACGTCTACGCCAAATGGCAAGAGGAAGTAATAATCCCAGTAGGCCACTAAGTGAGCCAGCACCATCTAGCTCTGTCCAGCCATCACCTTGTACGTTTTTCACCGAAACAGTTACATTCTTGCTTACTGAACTTTTACCATCAGTTGCAGTCACAACAAAAATCAGTGAGGTATCAAGCAACACTTCTGGTGCGGTTAGCTTAAGTACTGCCCCCTCACCTTCAAATTCGACAGTCTCACCAGCAATTTGAACCCAACTAAAACTGATAGATTCATTTGCAGGATCGGTACTCGCTTCTAGTGTAATTGACTTACCTTCTTCAACTGAAGTTTCACCAGAGATCATGATCTCGACAGCTAATGGCACGTCTTTAACCATTAAATCTACTGTTTCGTAAGCTTCTGATTCGCCATCACTTACCGTTAGCTTAAATTGGTATGGCGTGTCGATAGCAACAATTGGCGCTACCGCGGTTAACATCCCACCATCAACGTCGAAGGCAAGTTCAGGTCCAGATATTTGAGTCCAAGTGAAGGTTAGCACTTGCCCCTCAACGCCTTTAGTTCCAGTGCCATCAAAGGTAAAGCTAGCGCCTTCATTCACCTCAGCAGGCGCATCGATAACAATATCCACATCTAATTCTGGTACGGGATCATCGTTACAAAGGGCGCCATAGATATCTTGCACCCATTCTGGACGATCAATGTAGGGATTACGGTTACCTTGGTACTCGTAGACAGCCGTGTTACGGGCTTGCTCTAAGGTATCAACAGGATCTAGTTTGTGCCACGCATACAAGGTACAGAGTTTACCGGCTTGTAACTTCTCACCATCACTGCCAATGGAATCCACTAACTTAAGATCGCCATTATTGCTTGAATCTCCACCTTCATAGCGAGTATCCATATAGAACATCATACGGGCGACATCGCCTTTAACTGCATCTCTAGGCTCGAAAGTCCCCAACTTAGTATCAACTAAGTTATCTGGTGCTTGTGATACAGGAGTACCACCATTGTCAAAGTCATGATTACTACGAGCACCGTTGACTTGGGGCATAGCGGGTCGCAAATGATGGGCATCAGAATTGCCAAAGCCTGATTCTACGCCGTGACTCTGTGGCCATACGTGTTCACGGTTCCAGTCATCAACATTACCACCATTGTCATACTTGGAAATTGATTTACCGCTGTAAAGCATGATCACATTGTCTTTGTTGGCAGGATCTTCATCAGAGTAGGTTAAGATACTCCAGACCTGTTTATAACTCACGGCCTTGTGACCACTTGCGGCAATGGTTGCAATCGCTTGCTTCTTTGCCGCGACGTCGACGAAATCACCGTTTAGCACATCTGAGTAGTATTCATCCGGGACGTATTTACTAGCATCAGCGACTTTATCGATAACATCACAGTTATTACAAGGCGCTGGATCCGGGTCAGGTTCTGGGGGTGGCGTAGTGCCATCGCAAGCGCCTTCTCCAGGGCAGCCTAAACCGTCATAAGTATCTTTTGCAAACACAATCCACTGATTATCAGCACCGGGAAAATCAGCTTCAGCTGCGGTGTCACCCGTGGTTACACTGGTTTTACGGCGTAAGGTCTTATCTGCGGTAGAAAAGTTTGCGTCATTAGGATCTGTCCATGCTGAACCAGGATCTTCACCTACCTTACCAAAGCGGTCAATTACAGCACCGTCCTTGGTCAGTACTAGAGCATCGTCACCGTTAAAGTAAGTCACTGTAGAAGCGGTGCCGATTTTAAACTCTGGAGCAGCGGAAGCGTTATGAAATACCACACTGTTATTGGGTGCAAGCATACCGGTAAGCACTGCTGTATTACCCGGTTTATCTAAACCGTTGCCATTAGAATATAATGTTAATATATATTCATTGGCATCGAGATCGATTGCCTCTGTCCCAAGATTTGAGATCTCTATAGCTTTATTGTTACTACCACCTTCAATATATTCGGTTATTACAAGTTCTGCATTGGCATAGGTGGAAAGAGTGCCACAAAGCATCGCCATGGCCATAGCGACTTTAGTTGGGTTGGTCTTCATATGTATCCTTTGTTCTTATTATGTCCGTGGGACCATCACTGTTGCCGCCCAGATGCAATAGTGCACCTGAGCGATCAACTATGTTGAATAGAATTAACCTCGGTTGAAGAAACGTCTGCGTAACCCAGCCAGACCCAGTAAAGATAACAATCCGATAAATCCGGTAGCACCGCCGCTGTTATCGTGTGGTTCAGTGACTAAAGTAGGGACCAAGGTGTCACGACCTTTCACTTGGATCAGTAAACTGGTCTTTGAACCTGGTACCACTTCGCCATTTCGACGTAGCTCCATATCGGCATGATAGAATGCCGCAGGGGCACCAAACACTTCCATCTCCACCAATAGCTGTCCTGCTTGCTTAATCACCACATTTGGCAATACCAGCTGACTCAAGTCCAAACGGTCATCGTCATTTTGTTGTGTCAAACGAACTGTTGCGATATCACCTTCCTGCGCGATATCACCAGGCACCAAGTAAGGCACTGTCATCAACTTGTCCCACAGTGCCAAACGAACCGCATCATCCCCACTGGTTTCGCCTTGTTGGTAACTTAAGGACATAATCGCAGGATCATGATCTGATGAGCGGAATTGATCTTCGGCATAGAAAACAGGCACACCAGCCACTTCATCAGGTTTATGTTCAGTGTTGTAATCGTACAAGGCGGACTCAATTGCATTGATGTGCCAATCGGTAGCATCAATCAAGCGGCCAGACAGTGACGGGCTAATAAGGATATGATCCAGTGAACCGACTTCATCATTGTATGAATAACTCCAAGGAGTCTCTCCGCGTTCTTTCGCTTTTAGCCCGAGTACATCGATATAGCCATAGCTGTGAGTAATTGCAACGGGATCGCCAGCTTGATTAAACTGCGGCTGTTTATTGATAAAAGTGTGGCTAGCGGTCATCACTGTTTTATTACGGGGATTGCTGGTTAACACCAGCATCGGGTCTTCCTGAGCGTAGGCATTGAGATCACCGATAATGATGCGATCCCCGCCAATTTTCTCAAGCTCATCCCCCAAGCGAACCGCTGCAGCAACGCGTAAATGCTCACAAGAACCCTGCTTATCAGCATCCTTTGGATCATCTTCCCATACTGTCGCATCACCAAACTCGACGTCCTGCCATTCTTCCCAACAGGTAGAGCCCTTGGATTTTAGATGGTTTACAGCCATAGTCAGACGTTTACCCGTCTGGTTGACGATGAAAGTCACGACCAAGGCATCACGGTTATAGTTTTGACCACTTTCCAGTATTTCACCTTTATCGTCCTTAATGATCTCATTGAAATCATTAACGATACTGGGCGCTTTTTGCTGCGGTAATACCACAACTTTGGTCCGTTCTATACTCACTTTGCTAGGGCGATAGATAATACCCGTGGTGATCGCATCAGAGCCAATGGAGTCCAATTCATCTAAAATTTGGTTACCATTGTGATCGAAACCAACGAATACATAACGATTTTCAGTAGACTCATGGGGGTCTGCATTTGGGTATTCATCGAAGTAGTGACTATTGACCGCATTGACCAAGTCAGCAACAGCGCTATCTAGACCAAAACCATTATTCTCCATCTCCATCAGGCCTAGCACATCGGCATCTAGTTTAAGAATGGCTTGTACCAATTTGGCCTTTTGCTGCTCATATTCCTGATAACTATCTGCCCCACGGTTTTGGCCAAAATTGTTTTGATCGCCGCCGAAGGGAGAGTTAAAGAAGTTAAACAGATTTTGGGTTGCCAGCGTGATAGTAAAGTGATCTTTTGGCGCCATTTTAATCAAATCAGGCTTGTCACTGCGCTTAATATTACGCACAAAGTTAACCGATGTGAGTTTATTGGTCACGGTCAGGCTGAAATTATTGTAGCTGTAACTGAGTACGCCTTCTAGACCAACAAGACTGTCATCGATGCGCACATAATTGTCAGCGGGGTTGGCCTTAAAACCAGGGTAGTAAGGAATATCGCCATTCGGTGCCTTACTTTGACTCTCAATGACTAAGCGATAGTCATCATTTTGTGCTTGAGCTGCAATTGCTTCGGGGCTACCCGCCACATTAAGTTGATTAGGCTGCATATTGGGACGCAGATAAGCAGCAGAGATGTTGTTACGGTAGCTATCATAGTTAAAGCCGAATGTTTTCGAGATTCGTATATCCTGCTTGCCTTCAACTAGAGGATTTAAATCAGCAGGTAATCGAACCAGCATGCCTTCATAACGCTCAAGGGTGTTGGCAAACAGTCCATTATCAGATTCTAAAACCTGAATATCGACAGCATCAGTAGGCGTATAACTTGTATCAGTGATTAACGGATCATTGGTGGAAAGTTGAGTATGACCGTAATGCTCTACGACCTTACTTTCGAAACAGATGGTCTTACCTTCTAAGCTATCGCCATCACCTTTGAAGGAAACATAGATACCGTCAGATGTCAGCGGATCATTATCTGAAACGAGATCCCGAATGTACAAACCAGAAATTGGGATCTTCTCTGATTTAACCACCACGCCTTCGACTATCACAGTGTCGCCAACAAACTCTGATGCAGCGCCAGTCCCCTGGATTTCGCTAATGGTATGAGTCACATCACAGACAAACACCTCTGGCACCTCGTACTTAGGTGCTAATGCGGGAGAGCCCATGCCAGCCGTGATTGCAGGACTAGTGTCTAACCACTGGGTAACATCAAATGTTGCCGATTGTTCAGGAGTCGCGCCCTCAGCGGTAACTCGACGTTGAAATGAGTTATCTTCTGCCCAATAGTCATATGTGGTATTAGGGCCAACGATATCAATAGTATTGTCATTGTGCTTTAGGAGAAAATTATCATCACCATTGACGTATACATTGTCATAGTTACCAGTCCCTTCACCAACTAAGAAACTGCCGCCAGCCGCCTCTATTTGTGCTTTATAGCTATCAGTGGCGCCTCTATTTAATAGCACCACAGATTTGCCTGCCGGGATGGTGAAACCGGTAAGTAACAGGCTTCCATCGGCATTTTTTAAATCGTTAGTATGTTTACCGCTAGCAAGAATGACGGCTTTGGTGGCATCGGTAAAAGTAAAATCTTCAGAAGCATGGGTGTTGGTTATCTCTATGGACCCCATCGCAGGTGTTGCTTTATTTTGCACAATCTCAGTAATGAGTAGATCGTCCACCCCTGCCTGAACTCCAGTGGAAATTGCGCTGGCAATGGCCAGACAAACAATACTTTTTTTCATATTAAACGCTACCTGTATATTTATAATTGGTATAGACCCGGTTAAAAGTACACTCGGGCATAGGCATAAGCGGCTTCTGGAGCTTCCCCAACACGACCCTCTAAAGAAAGTACGATATTATTAGCTGGGCTAAAATTAAAACCTAAACTGCCCCAAATCCGATCTTTACCGAAAACAGGAGGAAGTTCTTCATAATCATAATTAGGTCCTTCGATATCCCAGCCTTCATAACTTTCATAATTATAAGAACTGATAATCTCCCAGCTTTCGCTTAGTTGGTATTTAGCAGACAGCATTGCTCCATAATTACGGAAGGTCTCATATTCTAAATAAGTATCACCAGATTTACGGGTAGCAATATCTTCATCTTCGATAAATCCATTAAAGCCCAACATAAGTTTCGGTAATACTGACACTCGCATACCGAGTCCTAACAACTGTTGTTCACCATATTGACTAATACCATTAGAACCACCACGAGCTTCTGCTCCTATTACTGCCGAGAAATAGTCAGAGAAATAACCGATATAACCATTGACAATATCTCCTTGAAGGAAGCCAGCTTTGTGCTCACCTTCATATGTATATGACACGCCATATCGTAGGTTAGTAAACTCGGCTTGGTATTTAACGGTATTTTCTTGATCACCAGCCTCTCCAGTTTCTATCGACTTGTTAAAAGTCAAGTCACCAAAATGGTCATAATCATCAAAAGCCGTATCGGTTAAACCGAATTCAATCCATTGATATTCATCGAAAGCATATCCTAAATATAATTTATCGATAGCAAGAGCTAATTCACCACTACCTCCTAACCAGTTTTCACGTTGATAATCAATTTCCAGACGATATAAGAAATTGGACTGTTTACCTGTTACTCCTAATGTAGCAAAAGAGTCATCCACATAACCCTTGGTATCAAAAAACTCATCGTGATTGTAATCACTGTTAGCACCAATGTGCCCACCGACCCCCATTTCACCATATATATTAAGGGTGTCACCATTATCGTGGTTATATATTGTTGCAGCCTGTGAAATCCCCATAGCAAATGAAGATGACAAGGTTATTGCAATGATTGTTTTTTTAAACATTGCTACTACTTCCGTATTGAGTCCAAAATTTTATTTATCAATCCTAATGGATAGGATGTGATCCATTTAATGCGAGCAGAGTGAATTGTTAATGTTAGTAATCAAGACAAGCATCAACTATTTGAAGTATCTCACTCGCAACCAATAAAATACACGAGCGATATCACACTTCATTATCGAGACATCTTTTCTTCATCACTTTCAATCTGAACTTAAAGTAATGTGTTTATGATATTTAATGCTTACTTTTTTAATCAATTGAATAGACTGCCTGGTGTTTTTTATATTACTAATATTATATTTAACGTCGATATCGAGGCGAGCATCATACTTTATCATTAATTATTACAAATGATGCATTAATACTGACAGAGAAAATAATATGAAAATTAAATAACGCAAATCGCCGCGAGCTAAAGCTATTAACTTAAAACTAATTAACTTACCCCTTAACCTAATCGGAATAAATCAAACTAGTTTAACCATGAAGAATAGATAAAATGGATATTCCATACACTATAAAAACTGTAGTATTGATGACTCGTGAAAAAAACATGGTTAATGGTAATTGACTACATCCTACAAAACTAAACATAAAACCACAGTCTTCGTGGTAACCCATATATGAAATATGTATTATTAGACCATAAGTTAATAATTCTATTTATTTTTTAATCATATTCACATTATCATTGCAGTTTCTGTGACAAACTGAATCTAATCGCTATAGATTGAGAGGATAGTTCCCCTTTGATAAATTAGTCAGACATCGTTAATATGTTGCCGGAATTGCCAATTAAACTACATCTATATTAAAACTGCTTATTTACTGGTTTAATATATCGCTATTGAACTTCACCAATACTTGAAAACGGATATAACCATTCGACTGGCACTAAGAAAGGTTGTCAGGATGAATGAAAATGGAGGTAGACTCTCTTCCCTGCTTTTAGTCGGGACTACCGAATACCGTACCACGACTAATCTTGTCTAATTGTTATGCATAACTTAACTGTTGATAATACGATAATCAATCGAGGAGCTCATGAATGCAAAACGTCAGTATTAGTCGTTATCGCACTAGAACCATTATCTCAAAGCTCGGTCTAGTCGTCACTCAGCGCCAAGCTTACAAGGAAACGACAAAGCATACAGAACAAGCTAATCACGCTTGGGTTGGTGATGCGTCTTATTTATGGACGCATTAGGGCTCGACGCACCTAGCGATTGCAATGGGCTTGCACTTTAAGGGCCACACTCAAGCACATGATAATCAAATTACAAAGTAAGCTGCCCGGTTAGACTTGTGCTGTAAGCAGATTTTAGACAGCAAAAAGCCCGTTATCTTGCGATAACGGGCTCTTCTAATATGGCGGTGAGCGAGAGATTCGAACTCTCGTTAGGGATTAACCTAAACACACTTTCCAGGCGTGCGCCTTCAGCCACTCAGCCAGCTCACCGATGCAATATCTTTTACGTGTTTAAGCACCACGGTTGCTAACAAAAAACCGTTAATCGATTATTTGCTTGGTCAACGGAGCGCTACTTTACTTAAAAGGCCCAATTGCGTCAAGACAAATAGCCGTAATCTCAAACGTTTGCATAATTGCTAGCCAGTTACCTCATTTTATTGAGGGAATTAGCTCAACTTGAACTTTTTAACCTCTTTTGACATCTCGGCGGTGTCTTGCACTAACTGGTCTGTTAGCGAGCTAAGCTGATCTGCAACACTATGGGTTTGCAAATAGATCTCACTAATTTTAAGCGCATTTACGTTCACTTCTTCGGCAACGGCTGATTGCTCGTGAGTCGAGGCGGCAATCTGTTCGTTCATGCTCTCGATGACACCTATGTGATTAACAATTTTATCAAGCTCTGCGCTGGCTCTGGATGCTTCTACTACGCTATCATCTGTCTGCTTCATACCACGCTCCATCGCATATACCGCAATATTAGCACCACTACGGAGGCGATCGGTCATGGCTTTTATGTCCCCTGTAGCGCTTTGGGCTCTCTGCGCGAGGCTACGAACTTCATCAGCCACAACCGCAAAGCCTCTGCCGGATTCGCCTGCTCTCGCGGCTTCAATCGCGGCGTTAAGGGCTAACAGATTAGTCTGTTCGGCAATACCACTTATCACATCAGACACGGCAACAATACTTTGTATATCTTGCTCAAGCTTTTGTAGCGCATCTGCCGACCCTCGGATATCGTCGGCAAGTACGCTAATCGACTCACTCGTACGGCCCACCTCGGCATAGCCCTCTTTGGCCTCGGTATTGGCCTGGGTTGAAGCTTCAGAGGCACGCTCGGCGTTTATGGCGATTTCAGCGACGGTAGCACTCATCTCAGTCATTGCAGAGGCAACCTGCTCAGCTTCTCCATGTCCCTGTTCGACATCGGTGCGAAGTTGAGTAGAGCATTGCTCCATCTTGGAGACGGCGGTCAATAAAGAGGTCGAGTTTTTACGAACATGCTCGATCACACGTTCAAAATCCGCCATCATTTCATTGAAGGCGCCTGCTAATTCGCCAAACTCATCTTTGCTGTGCTGTTCTATTCTAACGCTGAGATCGAAATTTGTTCTGGCGCTCGTTACTGAGTTATGTAAATTAGCAACACTACGGTGTATAAAGTGCAGCACCGAAAACGAGAGTAATAACACGGTTGTGGCTGCAAACAGGAGACTCAATACACTAATATAAAATCCTTGTGTAGCTGACGACAAGCGCTGCTTAGTCACCATCAGTAAATCCTGCGATAATTGATGCTCAAACTGGGCTAACAATTCGATGCGTTTAGTCGATACCTGAAACCACTGCTCCGGTTTCTGCCCTTCTATTTCACTGGCTAACTGTTCGAATCCGATTGCCCTATATCGGTTGACATCGAGAAGTTCTGTCGAACTCAATAAAGATTGGTATTTACTGCTGTTTTGCTTATCGACCAAGGCTAAAAAGCGTTCTTGATAACTTTCCTGCTCTGCAACTAAAGTAATAAATCTGCGGTATACCCCGTCTTTAAAACCTTGGTTGCCAAAGGTCGAACTCAGCACCGCTCTTTCTAAGCCCGCTCTCTCTTTCATCTGTAGATAAGCAGCAAACGCTGCTGAACGGATCGCTATCTCTTGGTTAGCAGCATTAATCGCAGTTAAATCGACAATACTCAATAACAGAGCATTTATTTGAGTATAAAACTTCACTTCCTCTGCTACTGAAATAGACAAATTACTAACACGATTTCGGATATCTGGAATTTGCTTTATTAATGACTCCACTGTTGTAATCTGTGTCGAAAAGGCGGCAGGTAGGGCATTAAGATTGAGGAACTGCTGATAACTTTGTAGCAGAGTATCAGTTGCGCGTTGCTGCTTTGCCAGCTCTTGCGCGAAAGATTGCCCGCTTGAACCGATAAATCCGGCGCTCATTCCCCTCTCTTTTTGGAGTTCATGGACCAGATTACTGTTGTTAACCGCTAACTCACTTAATACAAGAACCTCGGTAAGCTCCGTTTTAAGTTGGTATTGGGTTTTCGCATAGAGTCCACCAAAAATTATAGAAACCAATAGCGGGGGTAGGATAACAATCAGAAATTTCTGCTTTAAAGTGAGGCTACTAATAAAAGTTAGTTTCATTCGCAAAACAACCTATTTAAATATTATTAATTATCGCCTTAGCATAGTCGAAACTTCATCTAGGTAAATATTTTTTTAAATTTGTTTCAAAAAATAAGCCCGTATTAACGAGCTTATTGTTATAGATCAAGTTTTATACAACTGCATAAGTTATGCAGTTATATAAAACATTGAAATAACAGGTTGAATTCTAAGCATTACCTTTGACTTTCATATTCAAAGTCATTGCAAAGTCCAACATTCTATCCAATGGCTTGAGGGCATCGAGCCGCAGCGCATCATCAACAAAGATCTCATGTTGCTGTGAGTCACTATTCTCTAGCGCACTTTCAATCGCCTTAAGACCATTCATGGCCATCCAAGGACAATGAGCGCAGCTCTTACACGTCGCCCCATTACCGCCAGTCGGCGCAGCTATTAAATTTTTATCAGGTGCGGCCTGCTGCATCTTATAGAAGATACCTTTGTCTGTTGCCACGATAAACATATCGTTATCCATCGTTTGTGCGGCTTTGATTAACTGACTGGTTGAGCCGACTGCGTCAGCGAGTTCTACTACGCTAGCAGGTGATTCTGGATGCACTAAAACCGCGGCGTTTGGATGTAGCTTCTTCAGCTCACGTAAGGCCTTGGCTTGAAACTCATCGTGAACGATACACTCGCCCTGCCACATCAGCATCTCTGCACCCGTTTGCTTAGCGATATAGCTGCCTAAGTGACGGTCTGGCCCCCAGATAATTTTCTTACCTTCACTATCTAGATGCTCAACAATTTCAAGGGCAATACTTGAGGTAACCACCCAATCCGCTCGCGCTTTTACTGCCGCCGAGGTGTTAGCGTACACCACCACGGTATGGTCTGGGTGTGCGTCACAAAACTCACTGAAAGTCTCTATTGGGCAGCCAAGGTCGAGCGAACATGTCGCTTCAAGCGTTGGCATTAGAATCGTTTTATCAGGGCTTAAGATTTTTGAGGTTTCCCCCATAAACTTAACGCCAGCAACAATCAATGTTTTAGCCGGATGGTCGCGACCAAAGCGAGCCATCTCTAATGAGTCAGAAACACAGCCGCCAGTCTCTTCCGCTAAGGCTTGAATTTCTGGGTCGGTATAATAATGCGCAACCAAAACCGCATCTTTTTCTTTTAAAAGCTGCTTAATTTTTGCTTTTGATTCAGCTTTCTCACGATCAGATAAGGGAGCAGGCTTTGGTGGAAAAGGATAATCAATATTTTCGATAATTGGGGCGAACGCGCTCATAGTACAACCAATGGGCAATAACAGATTAGCGGAATTATACGGAATTGTTCACAAATTTAAAACTACTACGAGGATAATAGAAATAAAAAAGGCGCTATCACTAGCGCCATTTTACAAAATGCTTGTAGCCTATTGCATGGCTAACAACATCTCTTGAGGCTGCTCTAAATAGAGTTTCCACAAGTTGCAAAAACGAGCGATGGTGCCACCATCAATAACGCGATGATCCCCTGACCAGCTAACCTGCATGATCTTACGCGCTTCAACTTCACCCTTTTCATTAAAGCGTGGTAACACTTGCAGTTTACCTAAGGCAACGATCGCGACTTCAGGCTTATTGATGATGGGTGTTGCCACCGTGCCACCTAATGCGCCGATATTAGAAATAGAGATACTGCCACCTTTAAGATCCGCTGGTGATACCCTGCCACTTCGCGCAGCATTGGTTAAACGCGTGATCTCAGCTGCGACTTCAAGAATCGTTTTATCCTGTACATCTTTGACGTTAGGCACCAGTAGGCCAACTTTAGAATCAACGGCCATACCTATGTTATGGCTTGCTAGATATGTCTGCTCACTACAGTCTGCATTAACTCGGCTGTTCATGTCTGGAAATTGAGCCAGTGCCAGTGACATAGACTTCATAAAGAAAGGCATCATGGTGAGCTTTAACTCATCTGATGAATACTTTTTCTTCATGCTTTCACGCAGAGCAACCAAGTCGGTCAGATCAAACTCTTCACAATAGGTAAAATGTGGGATCGTCGATACCGACTCCATCATCATCTTCGCCATCACCGCGCGGACGCCCTTTATAGGCTCTACTCTATCAGCTTGACCTTTAACTTGTGTATTTTCAACAGCAGCAGTGGGTTGTGCTGCTGGCTCAGGCGTGCTTACTGAGTTAGAAGCAGTTGAAAGCGCAGCTGCGCCGCCAGTCTGGTGACGCTCAACATCTTCTTTGTACACTCGGCCATTTTTACCAGAGCCAACAACTGTTGAGATATCAATATCTAGACTACGGGCCAATCGTCGTACCGCAGGGCTTGCTAACGCTTTACCTTGTGGTACAAATTCATTAGTCGTTACAGATGCATTAGCGACAGTGGTATTGGTGTCACTTAGCTCTGATGCATTGACACTGACCACATCGGATACAACTTCAATGGCAAATAGTGGCTCATGTACACGGGCCAACTGACCTTTTCGATAATGTAACTTAGCAATTTTGCCGCTTTTAATCGCGGGAATTTGTACTAAGGCTTTATCGGTCATCACATCGGCAATAGGCTGATCTTCAACAACCATGTCACCTTCGTTAACTAGCCATTCGACCAGTTCACATTCGACAATGCCTTCGCCTATATCGGGCAGCAAAAACTCTTCAATCGTGACACCAGAGCCTATCGTTACTGTATTAGTTTCTGTATTAGTTTCTGTATTAGTTGCCTGTGCGCTTTCACTTTCGGCAGTCATGCCAGCACCACTTACCGAAGCCACAGCGGTATCGTTTTGTGCAGCTTGTCCCTCTTCTGTTATATCAACAGAATAAAGCGGTGCATGCACCTTAGCGATTTCGCCTTTTGCATAGTGAAGTTTGGTGATGACTCCAGCATTAGGCGCTGGAATTTGTACTAATGCTTTATCAGTCATCACATCGGCAATAGGTTGATCTTCAACAACAGTATCACCCTCTTGTACTAACCATTCGACCAGCTCACACTCGACAACGCCTTCGCCGATATCCGGAAGGATAAAATCTTTAATCATGGCTGGCTCCTAAAATTTAACCGAAGCTTTGATCGCTTCAAACGTCTTTAACGCATCTGGCATATATTCTTTTTCATGGATCAAAGGATACGGTGTATCGAGACCACAAACACGGGCGATTGGCGACTCAAGGTACAAGAAGCACTCTTCTTGGATTGTCGCGGCTATTTCGCCTGCGAAACCACCCGTTAAAGGGGCTTCGTGGTTAATCAGTAAACGACCGGTCTTTTTAACTGAGGCAGCGACGGTATCGATATCCCATGGAGAAAGCGTTCTTAAATCGACGATTTCACAAGAAATTCCTTTTTTGGCCGCCATCTCTGCCGCCTTCTCAAGGACCTCCATCTGGGCGCCCCAGCCCAGAAGCGTGATATCAGAACCCTGTTTCACCACTTCTGCTTTACCCAATTCAATAACGTAGTCGCCCTCGGGCACTTCGCCTACTGAGGCGCGGTATAGACGCTTAGGCTCGAAGAAAATCACTGGGTTTTTATCACGAATTGACGCGATTAATAAGCCTTTGGCTTGCTCAGGATTACGTGGCACAACCACCTTGAGCCCCGGTGTTTGAGTAAAATAAGCTTCTGGCGATTGCGAGTGGTAATGGCCACCTGCAATCCCGCCACCATATGGGGTTCTAAATGTTAGTCCGCCGACATCGAACTCATTACCACTACGGTATCTAAATTTGGCACTTTCATTCACAATCTGATCGATCGCTGGAAAAATATAATCGGCAAACTGAATTTCAGCCACTGCCGTCATACCATTTGACGCTAAACCATTAGCGAAACCGGCAATACCTTGTTCGGTTAACGGCGTATTAAAACAGCGGTCACGTCCAAACTTTTCTTGTAGACCCGAAGTCGCTCTAAATACCCCACCAAAGTGTCCAACATCTTCGCCAAACACTGTCATTGTTTCATCTGATTCCATTTCCGAGCTCAGCGCTTGGTTAATGGCTTGCAACATATTCATCTGAGCCACGGCTTATACTCTCCCTGCGCTTTTTGGATAGGATTCTGGATATTTTTTTACGTGTTCTTTCAACTGTGCTAACTGTTTCTTAAGCATTGGTGTTGGCGTATCGTAGACATCTTCGATGATACTATCTAGATGAGGAGTTGGTACTTTCTCTGCCACTTTGAGCTCAGATAACACTTCTTCACGGTATTTCACATAAAGATCGGCATCTTCTTGCTCGTTCATCCAACCTTTATTGATCATCCACAGTTTGAAGCGCTTAACCGGATCGTGTTGCTGCCACTTAGCCTCTTCATCTTTTGAGCGATAACCCGACGGGTCGTCTGATGAAGAGTGCGCGCCTAGGCGATAAGTCATGGCTTCAATCAGTACAGGGGCGTTATGCTCTAGCGCATATGCACGAGCCTGCTGCGTTGCAGCGAGTACTGCCAGCATATCGTTACCATCAACACGGATAGTATGCATACCGTAACCCACACCACGGCTTGCAATACCATTACCTTTAAACTGCTCTTCCGTTGGGGTCGAGATCGCATACCCATTGTTACGGCAGAAGAAAATAACCGGAGAATTCAAAACGGCAGCCATGTTCAGGCCTGCATGGAAGTCGCCTTCAGAGGCAGCACCTTCACCAAAATAACAGATGGCAATGTTGCGCTTGCCCTGCCTTTTAAGGGCATAGGCGACACCAGTTGCTTGTGGGATTTGAGTCGCAAGCGGTGATGAAATCGTTTGATAGTTAAGTTCTTGGCTACCGTAATGGATCGGCATTTGACGGCCTTTACCAAAATCTTTTTCGTTACTGAACATCTGGTTCATAAACTGTTCAGTGGTAAAACCGCGATAGCGTATTGCTGCATGTTCGCGATATTGCGCCAAGATCACATCACCATCATCAAGAGCCGCGGTGCTGCCGATAATAGAAGCCTCTTCACCAGTACAGGTCATATAGAAGCTAATACGGCCTTGACGCTGAGCCCCCAACATACGCTCGTCTAACACTCGGGTAAACACACAAGTATCATGGATTTTTTTTGCTAAATTTTCGTCTATTACGGGTAATACGGCACCTTCATAGGCGGTACCGTCAGCTTGTAATACTTTTAAAATCGGGATCGACAGTGAGTCTTTATCAAGAAAGCTCACGCGATGGATTGTTTCTGCATTCGTTGTTGCGTTGCTCATAATGTGCTCTTGTTATTGATGGTGCCGCTAAACGACTAAATACGACGCCTTGCTATTTTAATACGCGGGAAGAACATTACGTTAACGTAAACTAACTCTCAACACTTCCCATCATTGAAACATAACTAAGCATGTCTGTGCATGTATATATTGGTTTACATGCACAGTTATTCAGTTTGAATTTATTCTAAAAGAGTTTCATCTGCTGACTTTAAACACAATACCGTTCTTTGGCCTACTGGCACTTTGGCATTTGGAAAAACAATAGATTCAAACTCATGTTCAATCTTCACTTCTTTACCCCCCTCTTTCGCTAAGGTGAATCCTTTTGGAAATGCGGTAAAGTTTTCTACATCGTTAGCAAAACTAAATTCAAAATCATCAAAATGTTTATTTATCGAACGACAAACCTGATACAGGTTTAAACGTTTCATATCGAAGTCGGGTAACTGTAGGTCTTTCCCCTTCATTAATAGTGTTAGCATCTCTTTCATCGCGATAAAGCGCGTCATATCATTTTGCCCCATAGGAAACACTTTACCGAGTTCAATGGTAAATGCATCGGCATGATAGTTTTCAGAGGAAAAATAGCTAAACGTTGTGGTGGGTTCGTGGTGGAATAAAATGGTATTTACACCACAAGACTCTAGGAACATAATCTGCTGTTTACTGTATTTACGATTGGCGCGATAAGGGTAAATCGCAAACTTTTCATGCTTAGAAGCACGAATCGCAGTATGAAGATCGTAATGCATTCGGTGGCGTTCGCCTGACTGTGACGCAAAAAACTTATCGATATATTGCTCAAGTTTTTGTGCTCTCACACGCTCAGGGTTACATAAACCTTCACCGCGAGAGTATGCGCCATTAAACAGCCTATTGAGATTTTCATCGATAAAGCGCGTACCGTTATGGATAGCGGGTGGGTTACCAATAAGAAAAAGCACTCGCTGTTTTAGTGCAATGTTCTCACTCAGTAGTTGTGTCATAAGATCATTACACAGTTCAATCGGAGCCGTTTCATTTCCGTGGACCGCACAAGACAATACGATATCTTTGGTATGTTTAGCGTTAAGCGGCTCAAACATGATGACACCTGTATCCCAAACTTCTACACGGATCAGGTTATCAAGCTCAAACTCAAAAGTTTCTGGTAAATATTGTGGATGTGCCAGGGTCAGCGCTAAAAAGTCCTTAGACTGTTTCAATTCGTGAAACACAAACTTCTCCTTATTTATCGATGTCAGCTTTATTTTGGCAGAAATTTCAAATACCACGGGCATTTGTAATACCTAGCCTCGCTAATTCTGGGAGCGATAGTAGCATATTTGACTCATGTATCTCGTGTCCTTTTTAGCCTCGGTAGTACAACAAATCATCAGCCATGCATTTTTTTGCTTGCATAAAGGGAAAAAACAAAACAAGATTAAGACGTCTAGCCATCTAAGTGGCTGTGATAAAAAGTCATCAATATTCAGAAACAGTGGTAAGGGGAAAACTATGGCAGTGGCTACATTCGGCGCAGGGTGTTTTTGGGGAGTTGAATATTTCTTTAGAGAAGTCGAAGGTGTCATTGATTGTACTTGCGGTTATATGGGCGGCAAGGACCACTACACTCGCTACCAAGAGGTTAAAACAGGTACAACTGGTCACGCTGAAGTCGTACAAGTGGAATACGATCCAAATATCGTTTCTTTTGATGATTTGCTCAATGTATTTTGGCAAAACCATAACCCGACTAGCCTGAATCAACAGGGTGGCGACATAGGTAATCAATATCGAAGTACTATTTTTTACCACGATAAGCTGCAAAAACAGCAGGCAGAGGACTCAAAACTCGCGTTGATAAAAAGCCAAAAATGGGGAGCGAGACAAGTGGTCACCGAAATTGTCCCTTGCCAGCAATTTCATCAAGCCGAAGAGTATCATCAAGATTATTTAGCTAAGAATGACTTGCCTAGCTGTCACATCAGTTATTAATACCGACAAACAGCGAGTCATAATTGATATTCCTTACTCAATTATAAAAACGCATCAAAAGGCACTCAAGATTCCATAATGAAACTCATTACTGTATGCAGGAACTACATTTACCTGTTTATGGCTAAAAAATATTAATCTCCCCTACCCTAGTAAACATCCATGCACAAAGCGTTAGTTAGCTAGGAAAGAAGTTTGTTTACATCCTGTTTATCAACTTTAGCCATCACTCAGCTAATGTGAGGTGCAAAATACAAGACCTGCCCCCTTTACCCATTAAAAAATCATCACAAGAGGTATCGTTATTCAATTTGAGCAAATAGGATATTCTATAGCGCGAATTTCACCACGAAGCGGTGCGTTTTCACCAAGAACACGGAGGTAAAGATGAAGAGTTTAACTGGCCTCGACTGTTGCGTTTCTCCGTGATCTTCGTGTTCCAATAACATCCTTGTTTAACAGCCAGTTCGCTATCCCTAGCTCTCGCTTATTAGCACATGGCTTTGCCATATTCGCCGTGGTGAATTGCTTTTGCCCCAAAGTTGGTTAGCCTTCTAATGAAGGCTTATTGCATTTTTATCTGTGCTGTGACTACAGGGTAGCGAGTTCTGCACTGTTGCTTTAGAGTTATTAATCGCCTGCAGCGGGTGCTGGACAGGATGTCCGAATGTCGTGATCACATGGATGTGAAGGAACGACCTTATGTGCAGACACTGCCGTGACACGCTGCAAGTCCGTCCTTGGAAGCTCGGCCATGACGTCCATATCATGGACGGTCACGGCCGTATCTGCACTAAATAATTGGTGTCTCATTTAGGGAGTAGTGGCTTGATTGCTAGCTTGGAAATGCCCCATTCCTTGCTAGGGATACAGCTCGCCAGTTAACCGCAGCATTGCATATCTTATTGAAGCTAGGTTCCCGCACCCTGTTAAAAAGCGAAACGCTTGCGGATGAACGGCTAGGGATGCCAATTCGCCGATTTCACCTTACTGAATAATTTTCAGTCCATTTGAGTAATAAAGGTTTGCTTGTCATCCACAAAAGCCACAAAGCCGCCGTGATAGATAAATACCCGACCACGCCCTTCAACCAAGCAGGCAAGCTGTGGGTTCAAATCTTCTTCGTTATCCTGACTTTGATAAATGCCGGTATCGGTGATTACGCCGCTGAGTGTAGGCAAATATCCATAAGTGCGCTTGGCTTGAACAATCAGGTTCAATTTGCTGGCGGTAGAGAAGCAAAAGGGGATCGCACCGGCTTCTTCGATAAATAAAGTTTTCAGTTCTTCAAAAGCTGTAATCACCAGCCAGTCGATGCCGTTAACATGATGGATATACATAGAGTGTCTCGGTAATTCTGATGCCGAGATTCTATCACTATCAAGGGCAGAACGTAGTAGAGATTTAGTTGCTAAAGGCGGTAATTCTGTGCCATTTCCGGACATTCACTAGGCCAACTTGAAACACGCTTTTGCCCCAAAGTGTGTTTACCTTTGAGTAAAGGTGTACCTAATCGCCTCCAGCGGGGTATGTGCAGATACTGCTGTGACACGCAGCAAGTCCGTCCTTGGAAGCTCGACCATGACGTCCATGTCATGGACGGTCACGGCCGCATCTACACTGGATAATTGGTGCATTTATTTAGCCGTGGTGGTTCGATTTCTAAATTGAAAATGTCCAAAAATGAGTTGAACGAAGCCCTCCGCGGTTGTGATCACCAAGCGAATTAAAGAAGCAAATTCGATGTGATGAATGCTGAGGTGTGAATACGGCAGTGACCTTCGATAGCAGGGAAGCTGTCGTAGAGGCTATAAGGACAATTAAGATCAGATGTGCTTGCAACGATATCCATATCTAATGGCCAGTTCAGCATCCATGCTTCTTGTTCGTAACCCAACTCTTCGCTTTACTCACCGTGTCACTGAAGTGTGCGCACATTCAGCAACAGGCTATAAATCAAATGAAAAAGCCCCAAAATTGGGGCTTCTTATTGTTATGTCCTAACTGTTGTGCTCGATGTGTGGACAGTGGATTTTGCAATCCCTCATGCACCAAAGGTTTCAAGCTATATGCTCAAGCTATCAAAGGTGCCTACTGCGTTTGATACTTGACTCTAAATAACAAACGATCCATTTATCTTAATGCAGCAGCCACAATCTGCTGTGCATCTTTTAGCAACTGAGTTAAATGTTCTAGGCTTACGAAGCTTTCACCATAAAGCTTAAACAAGGCTTCGGTACCCGATGGACGAGCAGCAAACCAGCCTTTCTCTGTTACGACTTTAATGCCACCAATGGCTGCGCCGTTACCTGGGGCATGAGTCAGTTTTTGTAATATAGTGTCACCCGCTAGGGTATCAGCAACAATTGCATCAGCAGAGATCGTCGAAAACTTAGCTTTGTCTTCTAGGCTCACAGGGCTATCAATACGCTGATAAAAACTCTTACCAAATTGAACTTCTAGTTCATCGTAACGTTGCTGAGGTGTTTTACCTGTCACGGCAAGCATTTCAGCGGCCAGTAGACACAAAATAAATCCGTCTTTATCTGTACACCAAGTGCTGCCATCGGTTCTTAAAAATGCTGCGCCTGCACTTTCTTCGCCACCAAAGGCAAAATCGCTATTGGCAAGTCCCTCAACGAACCACTTAAAGCCCACCGGAACTTCAGACATTTGCTTATTATGCATCGCACAGACTTTATCTATCATCGCGCTCGACACTAAAGTCTTACCGATCACCATCTGTTCGGTCCAGTTAGGACGATGGGTTAGCAGATAATCAATTGCAACCGCAAGAAAATGATTTGGATTCATCAATCCACTGCCTGGACAGACAATACCGTGACGGTCAAAGTCAGGATCATTACCCAAACAAAGATCAAAATTATCTTTATGCGCTAATAACCCCGCCATCGCATAAGGTGACGAGCAGTCCATGCGGATCTTGCCGTCTTTATCGAGTGGCATAAAGCTAAAACTCGGGTCGACTTTCTCGTTAAGCACAGTGATATCGATCCCGTAATGCTGAGCAATCGGAGTCCAATAATGGATCCCTGACCCACCGAGAGGATCGATGCCCAAGCGGATCTTAGCATCTGCAATCGCCTGCATATCGATGACATTACACAGATCTTCGACATAAGGAGTAATTAAGTCTTGCTCAAGCAAGTACTGGCTTTCTACTGCATGAGCGTAACTGACACGCTTAACCCCATCCAACTGACTGGCTAAGTATTGGTTAGCTCGGTTTTCCACCCAAGTGGTGATCTCACCTTCTGCGGGCCCACCGTGAGGCGGATTATATTTAATACCTCCATCTTGCGGTGGGTTATGGGAAGGTGTCACGATTAGGCCATCAACCAAGCCCTCGGCGGGACTCTTGTTGGCACAAATAATCGCATGAGACACCACTGGTGTGGGGGTAAAACCATCATTTTGATGGACCACAACGCTGATTTGGTTTGCAACTAATACTTCAACAACCGAAATGGCTGCAGGCTGCGATAAAGCGTGAGTATCGATACCTAAAATCAACTTACCCGTAATATTGGCTTGTTTTCGATAATCAGCAACCGCTTGTGCAATAGCAAGGATATGCATTTCATTAAAGCTTTTTTGTACCGCACTGCCGCGATGCCCCGACGTGCCAAACGTGACCTTTTGGCTAACCTCATTCACATCGGGTGTTAAGCAATAATATAGGCTAACGAGTTTTGGGATATTGACCAAATCCTTTTGCTCAGCAATCAATCCAGCTCTCTTGTGTGTAGCCAAGTTCCTTCTCCTTTTATTGCCGTGATGACGTTAAGCACGGCAAGTTTAAATGTTTTACATTAACGCGATACGGCGTTAGATTTTCTCTATGATATCGGTAACTTGTGCTTCATCAGTACCAAACTGCAGCAAAACTTCTGAAAGTATGGTGCGTTTTTTAGCGGTGTTGTTGTTTGTCGTTACCCAAAAACCACTTTGGCCAATCTCTTTAGGATTCGCTGACTTACTGGCTTTTAACAGTGCGTCTTTTGACGTCGCAAAGTATAAGCGGTCACGTCCTTGAATTTGTAACACTTGCTCAAACTGAACAGGTGATGCTCTATGAACCGTATCGAGAATAAATAGAAAACGGCCTACAGCGCCCTTTTGGGCTGCCAATACATCGGCATCGATTAAACTTGTAAAATCAGAAACAGCCGTAGATGTCATCTTAGTTATCACTTTAGCGACTTTAACTGGCTTAGGTGAAACTCGTTCAAGGCTAGGATGACTGATCTCTTCAGGTGCATCTTGAACCACTGATTCAACTTGTAATCCCAATATACGGCGCAAAATATCCGAAGCGCTCTCACCAATATGTTCAGTCTTGCTGGCGATGTGTCGATAAAGCTCTTCATCAACTTCGATATATTTCATAACGGTTATCTTCCTTAAGTAGAAAAGCGGATCGGTGTTCTTAAATGCAAAAGATCGCATAACTGTCCCGAATTATCCGCTCAGTGTAGCGAGGTTTAGAGCCTTGATAAAGCGTCATTAAATGAAAACTGCGATCCAGAGAAGAAAGATCCTATTTACTAGGCAATCAATGTCTATTTTTTCGGCACTAAACGGCAACTTAGCCGCCCTTTGTTGGATTTTATCGTAAACCAAGGCACAATCTGCGCCACACAACTTACTAGTAAGCGGAAAGATAATGCATTATGTGACAAGTGGCCAAGGCCCGGTAGTTATCCTTATACATGGCTTGTTTGGGGATCTTGATAACCTCAAGACTTTGGGCAAAGAACTAGAGGAAAACTTCACCGTTGTTCGCATTGATGTACTCAATCACGGCAGCAGCCCGCACGTTGCCAATATGAGTTATGAATCGCTGGCCGATAGCATGGCCAAATTGATTGAAGAGCTTAACTGTACAGATGCTATCCTTATTGGTCACTCCATGGGCGGTAAAATTGCCATGGCAACCGCACTCAAATATCCACAACGTGTTAGCAAGCTTGTCGTTGCGGATATTGCGCCAGTAGCCTACCAAAATCGTCATGATAAAGTCTTCGCGGCATTAGAGTCGATGCCGTTACCTGAAATTAAAGATAGACGCCAAGCGCTCGCCCATATGCAATCTTGGGATATTGATGATGCTACCGCGCAGTTTTTATTAAAGTCTCTTACGCGAACAGAGCAAGGTTTTACCTGGAGAATGAACCTAGAGGGACTTAAAGCCAACTACGCGAATATTATTGATTGGCCTCACTTTAATAGATCCTACCACGGCCCTTGCCTGTTTATTCGTGGGGGGGATTCTGATTACGTGACGGCGGAGCACAGGCAAGCAATATTGACACAATTTCCTACAGTAAAGGCTAAAACGATTGAAGGTGCGGGCCACTGGCTACATGCTCAAAAAGCCAGCATTTTTAACCGCGTAGTCAAAGATTTCATTACAAACGGCTAGGCCATTTTTCACCGCACAAAGGTGTAAAGCATATAGCCGCTTGAAAACTTATATGGTATATTCGCGCAACTTTTTTTAGCCTAAGAAAGGAATGGCGAATGTTGATGCAATATATGGAGCAGATTGAAGCACTCGGCTTAAACCTGTTTTTTGCAGCCATTTTCTTTTTTATTGGTATGGCCATTAGGGATGTACTCAAACAAGGCAATGTGCCAACGTTTGGGCGAAACATCGTTTGGCTAGTTTTATTTCTCGGCTGCGCCGGGTTTATTGCAAAAGGGATTATACAGATGACCTGGGAAAGCTCAGGTATCGGGTAAATACGAACTCAATGGCAAAAGAAACATCAGATAGAACCACCATTGATCTGTTCGCAACAGAAAAGCGACGTGGTCGGCCTCGCAGCAATCCTTTGCCACGGGACCAACAGCTTAAAATCAATAAAAGAAATCAAATTCAGCGTGATCGAGCGAACGGATTAAAACGAATAGAGTTAAAGGTGTCACAAGATTTGTATGACGCCTTGAATGAACAAGCTATGGCCAGTAATATCAGCCGCAGCCAACTAATCGAATCGATACTACAAAAGCAGGTTAGTGACTAACCCACTTTTAAATGCACGCATACCATTAATAGTTAACTAGATATTAAAGGAACAACAATGGCAACAGTAGGTCTTTTTTTCGGGTCTGATACAGGCAACACCGAAGCCGTCGCCAAAATTATCCAGAAGAAACTGGGTAAAAATATGGTTGAGGTAAAAGATATTGCCAAAAGTACCAAGGAACAGATTGCAGATTACGATCTGCTCATTTTTGGCATTCCAACTTGGTATTATGGTGAAGCACAATGTGACTGGGATGACTTCTTCCCTGAGCTTGAGCAAATCAACTTCGAAGATAAATTAGTCGCAATCTTTGGTTGTGGCGATCAGGAAGATTACGCAGAGTATTTCCTTGATGCTATGGGCATGGTCAACGAAATCGTTGAAGCTCGTGGTGCAATCGTTATTGGTCACTGGCCGACCGAAGGCTATGATTTCGAAGAATCAAAAGGTTTAGCAGACGACAAACACTTTGTTGGTCTAGGTATTGACGAAGACCGTCAGCCAGAGCTAACAGAGGCACGTGTTGATGCATGGGTTAAGCAGATCTATGAAGAGATGTGTTTAGCTGAGCTAGAAGACTAAAGGAGCACGCAATAAAGGCATCATTTGCTTTATCGCATTCCTGTAAAAGCGGCATATTATTATGCCGCTTTTTTGTCTCTATGAATATTGGCTATTCAATAACCTATTTAACCAACTCCTAATGAGCTGATACTGTGAGTGTTTGTAATATGACAAGTCAAAATAGCCCAGAACGTTGGGATATCTTTTGTGCCGTTGTTGATAATTATGGTGACATTGGCGTCACATGGCGACTTGCAAAGCAACTGTCTGCAGAGCAACCTATTGCTATCACCTTATGGGTCGATGATTTAAAAAGCTTCTCACACATATTACCCGCATTAGATCCTGAGCTGGTTAGCCAAGTGCACTTTGGAGTCACCATCAATCAGTGGTCTACTCCGTTAGCTATCGCGTATCAAACTGGTAATGTGCTTATCGAGGCCTTTGCATGTGAATTGCCCGAGCAAGTCAAAACCAGCTTAATTGCAATGCAACAAGCATCCAAGCTCGACTCAAGCGCAGCGAAGCCGCCTTTATGGCTCAACCTTGAATATCTCAGTGCCGAATCTTGGGTAGAAGGGTGCCATGGCTTACCCTCTATGCAAGCTAGCGGTTTAAAGAAGTATTTTTACTTTCCTGGGTTCACCGCTAAAACGGGTGGGCTTATTTGTGAAAACAAGCTGTTTGAAAAGCGCGATGCTTGGCAATTAAATCTGCAAAATCGACAGGATCTGTTTGCAAGTCTCGGGCTCAGTGGCATAGAGCCGATTGATAAAGTTGTTAGCGTTTTTAGCTATGAGACGAAGGCGTTACTCGCTCTGTGTGAAACATGGCAAGATAGTGAACAAACTATTCATGCGTTGTTCCCTAAAGGGCGTAGCCTTAACAGCTTGCAATCGATTCTCCCCTGCTCTATTGAAGAACTCAGTGCAGGAATGCAGATTAAGCTTGGTAATTTGGTCATTCATATTTTGCCAATGACAGATCAAGAAGGTTACGATAAGTTACTTTGGAGCTGTGATTTTAATATTGTGCGCGGTGAGGATTCATTTTTAAGAGCCCAATGGGCCGCAAAACCCTTCATTTGGCACATATATGCACAAGAAGATGACTATCATCTAATAAAATTAGATGCCTTTATGCAGCTTTACTGTAATAATCTGCCGCCAGAATTAGCTAAAAGCTGGAAAGTGTTAAATCTTGCCTTCAATAATGAACAGCAAGAACTGACAGCTAGCCACTGGCAAAAAATAAATTTAGTCGATTTGCCGCTATTGCAACACGCAAAACAATGGCCAATCGATGCAATCAATGATGTAGATCTTGTTTCTCGACTAGTTCAATTCGTCAAAAATAGCTAAGATACTACGTTTAAATAGAAAAACCTAAAATAGGAAATAGTGTAATGAAAACTGCTCATGAACTCCGTCCTGGTAACGTGATCATGTTAGATGGCAGCCCATGGGTTGTTCAAAAAACTGAAACAACTCGTTCTGGCCGTAACGCTGCTATCGTTAAATTAAAGCTTAAGCACGTTCTACAAGACTCTTCTACTGAAAGCACCTTCAAAGGTGAAGACAAGATGGAAGATATCATTCTAGAGCGTCTAGACTGTACTTACTCTTACTTCGCTGATCCTATGTATGTTTTCATGGATGCTGAATACAACCAGTACGACGTTGAAGCTGAAAACCTAGGCGATGCTGCTGCTTACATCGTTGACGGTATGGAAGAAAATTGCCAAGTGACTTTCTACGAAGGTAAAGCAATTTCAGTTGAACTACCAACTTCAGTAGTACGTGAAGTAACATACACAGAGCCTTCGGCTCGTGGTGATACTTCAGGTAAAGTAATGAAGCCAGCTACCATCACTGGTGGCGGCACGCTAAGTGTTGCAGACTTCGTTAAGACTGGCGACATGATTGAAATTGATACTCGTACTAACGAGTTCAAGAAGCGCGTTTAATTTTTAAGCCATGCTTTGATAAAGCCAGCATATACGCTGGCTTTTTTTTGGCTGAAATTTGCCATCAATCTTCTGCCTACGCTCGATTACGCTCTAATGAGTTAACAGATTAATAAATTAGTCTTTATATAGTGTCACTTTCAAGCTAGACCAAACTTAGCGCTACAACTTCAAACCAAAACAGCATAATGCTCTGAATTGAAGTTTGCGGCAGACACCAATTGAGATGATATTCTTTTTTAGTGCGTTAAATTAGTGATTTAATCCTTTATTTGTCGATTGAATTTAGCTATTGTGCCTGCAACAAAGCCAAAGAGATGTTTGGCCCATATTTTCAGCATTTTCGAGGTGTAGATGCGCCCTATTATCAAATCCAATAAATTAGATTCTGTTTGTTATGACATTCGCGGTCCGGTGCATAAAGAAGCCCGTCGACTTGAAGATGAAGGTCATCGAATTCTAAAGCTTAACATCGGTAACCCAGCCCCATTTGGATTTGAGGCCCCAGAAGAGATCGTTCGTGATGTTATTCTGAACTTGCCAAGTGCACAGGGCTATTGTGAATCTAAAGGCCTGTTCTCGGCGCGTAAAGCCATCGTTCAGCACTACCAGTCTCAAGGTATTTTCGGTGTCGATATCGAAGATATCTATATTGGTAACGGCGTATCAGAATTGATCGTTATGGCGATGCAAGGTCTACTTAACAGTGGTGATGAGATCCTAGTGCCTTCACCAGATTACCCGTTGTGGACTGCGGCGGTTCACCTCTCGGGCGGTAAAGCGCAGCATTATCGTTGTGATGAAGAGTCAGACTGGTTCCCAGATCTTGAAGACATCAAGAGTAAAATAACTCCTAGAACCCGTGGTATCGTTCTAATTAACCCGAATAATCCAACGGGCGCAGTTTACTCAAAAGAGCTGATCCTTGAAGTCATTGAACTGTGTCGTCAAAACGACATGATTTTGTTTGCCGACGAGATCTACGACAAAATTCTATATGATGAAGCTGAACATATTCCTGCAGCTAGTCTATCAGATGACATCTTAACGGTAACTTTTAATGGTTTATCTAAAGTTTATCGTGCTGCAGGCTTTCGTGTTGGCTGGATGATGCTCACCGGGAATCTAAAAGCGGCTAAGAGTTACGTCGAGGGCTTAGATATGCTGGCATCGATGCGCCTGTGCGCTAACGTGCCAAGTCAGCATGCGATCCAAACGGCATTAGGTGGCTATCAGAGTATTCACGAATTAGTACAACCTGGTGGGCGCCTGCGTGTACAACGTGATGCCTGCGTTGAGATGCTTAACTCGATTCCTGGTGTGAGCGTAAAAACGCCAAAAGGTGCCTTGTATGCCTTTGCTAAACTGGACCAAAAGAAGTTTAACCTGCGCGATGATGAGCGTTTAGTTCTCGACCTTCTCAAAGACCGCAAGATCTTACTGGTACAAGGTTCAGCGTTTAACTACCCGGAGCCTGATCATGTTCGCGTGGTGTTCCTGCCTTATAAAGAAGAGCTGACCAAAGCGCTATCGGAATTCGGTGACTTCTTAGGAAACTATAAGCAGTAGCAACGATAAGTAGCATCAAATTGAAGCTAGCGAACTAAGTGGCAAACTAAGTCGCGAACTAAGTCGCGAACTAAGTCGCGAACTAAAACTAAGTAGCTAATTAAATTATTATTTATCATTGCTAGACTGATAAAAACGACCTACGGGTCGTTTTTTTGTATTATAACTATGCTAATCTGAATTCATTCAACTCTTCATGCCTAGAAGGAATGCGATGAGCCACTTATTTGCCCACTTAGCAAGAATGAAATTAATTCAACGCTGGCCACTTATGTACAATGTTAGAACTGAAAATGTTCAAGAACACTCTCTTCAGGTCGCCATGGTAGCGCATTCACTTGCATTAATTAGCAACAAAAAATTTGATGGGAACTACGACCCAAGTCAAGCCGCCACCATCGCCATATTCCATGATGCCAGCGAGATCTTAACTGGCGATCTGCCGACACCCGTTAAATATTTCAATAAAGAAATTGAAGCTGAGTATAAAAAGATTGAAGCGATAGCCGAGCAACGCCTGCTTGAAATGGTGCCGGATGAATTTAAGCAAGACTATCAAGCTCTGCTAACCAGTGAATATGCCGACCCGCAATACAAGGCGTTGGTGAAATCAGCCGATACATTATGTGCTTACCTTAAATGCCTTGAAGAAAGGCGCGCAGGGAATACAGAGTTCAGTACCGCACAAAAGAGACTAGAAAAAAGTCTCAAGGATGATCCTAATCCCGCTGTCAATTATTTTGTCGAGTGCTTTATTCCTAGCTTCACTCTCGATCTCGATGACATAAATAAGCTGCTTTAATACCTTTAAAGGGATCCGCTATGACACAGTCAATTTGGAACGAAAGACGTTTAGGGGAAGACAAGCTTAGACGCAATGATCACCGTAACCCTTATCAGCGTGATCGAGCACGTATTCTGCACTCCGCCGCTTTTAGGCGACTGCAGGCAAAAACTCAGGTGCTTGGCGTTGGCATGAACGACTTCTACCGTACCCGGCTGACTCATTCGTTAGAGGTGTCTCAAATAGGTACAGGTATTCGAGCGCAGCTGAAGCAAAAGCAGCCTGAATTCAATCCTCTGCTCAACTCTATGAGCATAATTGAATCCTTGTGTTTGGCTCACGATATTGGCCACCCCCCCTTTGGACATGGCGGCGAAATTGCCCTCAACTATATGATGCGCGCCCACGGAGGATTCGAGGGCAATGGACAAACATTTCGAATATTAACCCGTCTAGAACCCTATACCGAGTTTTATGGCATGAACCTTTGCCGTAGAACCCTACTTGGGATCTTAAAGTATCCCGCTCCCTATTCTCGCCTCTGTCGTGAACAACCTAATGAGACAGTCCAACATTTTCGACAACTGAAGCCATCTCAGTGGCCGCCCGTAAAAGGGATCTTCGATGACGACTTAGCGATCTTAGACTGGGTATTAGAGCCGCTTTCCAAAGCGGACAAGCAGTTATTTTTATCGAGCTATACTGTTGCCGATGGCCAACATAAGCGAACACGATACAAGTCTCTCGATTGCTCAATCATGGAGCTTGCTGACGATATCGCCTACGCGGTACACGATTTAGAAGATGCGATAGTCATGGGTATTGTCAGCGAACAACAATGGCACAACGACGTGACTCAAGTGTTATGCAACAGCGAAGATGAATGGCTACAAAATGAGTTCGCCACAATGAGCCTGCGCCTATTCTCTGCCAAGCACCATCAACGCAAAGACGCCATCGGCACATTAGTCAATGGTTTTGTTACCGCGATATCAATCAATGAAGTCGAAGGGTTTGATGAACCATTATTAAAATATAATGCGGCATTAGAGCCAGCCTTCGATATTGCGCTTAACGTGCTAAAGCAGTTTGTGTTTAAGTATGTGATAAGAAAGCCAGAGATCCAGATGCTTGAATATAAAGGACATCAGATCGTGATGGAGCTCTTTGAAGCCTTTATTTCAGATCCCGAGCGCTTGTTACCACTCAATACTCAGGAACGTTGGATTGCCAGTGAAAAGCAAGGTGAAAACAGTCATAGAGTGATAGCGGATTATATTTCTGGTATGACAGACGAGTTTGCCGCTAGGCTACACCAACACCTATTTAGTCCAAAATCAGGCTCTATGATGGAGCTTAATTGCGAGTTTTAGACCAAGAAACCTAATTTGGCTTACAGGCGTGAAGTATTAACGAGAGATATGAAACACCTTAAACTCGTTAGATTAATGCAATAAAAAAGGCACTCATTGAGTGCCTTTTTTAGCAAGACAGAGTAGATTTATCTATCTGTCTTCTCGTTATTAGCCTGGGTAAAAACCTTTTACACCAGCCGCTATCACTTCAATACCTATCGACAACATGATCAGACCCATTAAACGGGTGATCACGTTAATGCCTGTGTTACCGAGCAGTTTAAAGATTATCGGTGCCATTCTAAACAGTAAAAAACTCAAAACACCGAACACTATGATGGCAAGTGACATGCCGACAAGATCTGGCAGAGTGTTATGCTCAGCAGACGAAACAATCACCGAACTAATCGCACCTGGACCTGCCATTAATGGCAAGGCTAAGGGAACAACAGCGACGGATTCCATAGCCGAGGCTTCTCGCCCCTCTTCTTTGTTGCGCTTAACTTCACCTAATTTACCTTGAAGCATCGACATAGCAATGATAGCAATCAGGGTTCCGCCAGCAATCCTAAATGCGGACAACGATATACTAAAAAGGTTTAATATGTGTTGCCCTGCAAATATCGTCACGAGCAAAATCACTACAACGGCAAAATTTGCGACTTTAGCCGTTTGATTACGTTCAAGTTCAGTCTGATGGCTAGTTAGGCTGACAAAAACGGGTAATAAACCAAAAGGATTTATTATCGCGACTAAGCCGAGAAAAAATTTAACATAGAGTGTTAAATCCAACGTCTTATCCTCAACGCGCCCAAGGCGTTATCTGTTCATAAAAATGTGGCGCTACTCTAACTCATGGCCTTAAAAACAAAAAATGAGATTTTCTATCCCAAATCACAACTTTGAATAAAATTTTTTAATCGGCTGCTCAGAGTACAGACCTAAAACCACCACAAGATATTGTAAAATTGGTTATAAAATTACAGATTACCACTAAACTGTGGCATTCATCACGGCATAGCCTCGCCTTTGCGTGTAATTTTTCTTCATCAAATGGATTTTAGAGCACCGGAGAATGTTTAGCCAAATACCGTTTGGCTAAATTTTTTCAGGATTGCGATTATGACAGTATCAAATGAGCAAGAACTCAATCTCCTAGTAGACAGAGTGCGAACGGCGCAACAGACGTTCGCTAACTACTCTCAGGAACAAGTCGATAAGATTTTCAGAGCCGCAGCCCTCGCCGCTGCCGATGCGCGGATCTCACTTGCTAAGATGGCCGCCAATGAAACTAAAATGGGCGTCATCGAAGATAAGGTGATTAAAAATCACTTTGCCTCAGAATATATCTACAACAAATATAAAGATGAAAAAACCTGCGGGATCCTATCTGAAGATCCCACATTTGGAACCATCACCATCGCCGAGCCTGTCGGCATTATCTGTGGCATAGTGCCAACCACTAACCCTACATCTACAGCAATCTTTAAGGCTCTGATTAGCCTTAAGACTCGAAACGGTATTATTTTCTCCCCCCACCCAAGAGCTAAAGAGTCGACGACAACTGCCGCTCGTATCGTATTGGAAGCAGCCGTTGCTGCAGGAGCCCCAAAAGACATTATTGGCTGGATAGATGAGCCATCAGTCGCATTATCCAATCAATTAATGACCCACAAAGATATTAATCTCATTCTTGCTACTGGCGGGCCGGGAATGGTAAAAGCCGCCTACTCTTCAGGTAAACCAGCTATTGGCGTCGGCGCAGGTAATACACCAATTGTTATTGATGAAAGCGCAGATATAAAACGCGCCGTTAGCTCTATATTGATGTCAAAAACCTTCGATAACGGCGTTGTCTGTGCATCTGAACAAGCTGTTGTTATCGTAGATGAGGTTTACGAGGCGGTTAAAGCGCGTTTTGCAAGCCACGGCGGCTACATTTTAAGCCCTGACGAAACTGCTGCAATGCAAAATGTTATTTTAAAAAATGGCGGGCTTAATGCCGATATCGTCGGTCAAAGCGCCGCAAGCATTGCCAAGATGGCCGGAATAGAGGTACACCACACAACTAAAGTGCTGATCGGTGAGGTGTCCGATATTGATGAAGCCGAAGCCTTCGCCCATGAAAAACTCTCACCGTTGCTGGCTATGTACCGCGCAGCCGATTTTGACGATGCTGTAGATAAAGCTGAAGCCCTAGTCACGCTGGGTGGTATTGGACATACATCGGGGCTGTATACGGATCAGGATACTCAAATTGAAAGAGTTAAAGCCTTCGGCTTTCGAATGAAGACCGCGCGTATTCTCATTAACACTCCGGCTTCACAGGGCGGGATTGGCGATCTCTATAACTTCAAGCTCGCTCCGTCGCTAACCTTAGGTTGTGGCTCTTGGGGTGGCAACTCCATTTCAGAAAATGTCGGTCCGAGCCATTTGATCAATAAGAAAATGGTCGCTAAGAGAGCTGAAAATATGTTGTGGCACAAACTTCCCTCTTCAATTTATTTCCGTCGTGGTAGCTTACCTATCGCACTAGAGGAGCTCAGCGATAAGAAGCGTGCGCTTATCGTGACTGACAAGTATCTATTTAATAATGGTTACTGCGATGAAACCATCAAGATCTTAAAGAGCCAAGGTCTTGAAACCGAAGTTTTCTATGAAGTAGAAGCCGACCCAACGATGCAAATCGTCAAGCAAGGTGCCAAAGTTGCGCAAAGCTTCCAACCTGACGTTATTATCGCCTTAGGCGGCGGCTCGCCAATGGACGCCGCCAAGATCATCTGGGTGATGTATGAACATCCTGATGTCGATTTCGCCGATTTAGCGCTACGCTTTATGGATATCAGAAAACGTATCTATAAATTCCCAAAACTGGGTAGAAAAGCCAAGATGGTCGCGATACCAACCACATCTGGTACTGGCTCAGAAGTGACTCCATTTGCAGTCGTTACCGATGAACAAACGGGTATGAAGTACCCCATTGCCGATTATGAGCTAACGCCAAACATGGCGATTGTTGACCCTAATTTAGTCATGAACATGCCAAAGTCACTCACAGCCTTTGGTGGCATAGACGCTGTGACCCATGCATTAGAAGCTTATGTGAGCGTAATGGCCAACGAATATAGCGATGGCCAAGCATTACAAGCACTAGACTTACTGTTTAAGCATCTTCCAGACGCCTACGAACATGGCGCCAATGCGCCAGTGGCTCGTGAAAAAGTACATAACGGTGCAACCATTGCAGGCATCGCTTTTGCCAATGCTTTCTTGGGTATTTGCCACTCTATGGCTCACAAACTGGGTGCAGAGTTCCATTTAGCCCATGGTTTAGCGAATGCGTTACTTATCAGCAATGTGATCCGTTTTAACGCAACCGATATGCCCACTAAACAGGCGGCATTTAGCCAATACGATAGACCGAAAGCACTTTGTCGATATGCAAAGATTGCTGAATATTTAAAACTGGAAGGCGCCATAGGCGAAGGCAAAACTGATGCGGAAAAAGTCGAGACACTGCTTAAAAAAATTGATGAACTCAAAGAGACGATTGGCATTCCACGCTCGATTCAAGCCGCAGGCGTCAACGAAGCCGATTTCCTCGCAAAACTCGATGAGTTAGCAGAAGATGCCTTTGATGATCAGTGTACAGGCGCCAATCCTAGATACCCATTAATTGCAGAGATAAAACAGATCCTTTTAGCCAGCTACTATGGAGAAAGCTATCGCGATCAGTAAACCATTTTAGTCATTAAAAAGCCCTAGCCTTCGGTTAGGGCTTTTTGCTGTGCCTATTACTATCACCCGTAACACATAAAGCGACTAAGACTGAAGCTTGGCTCGTTTTCGATATGCATGCAGTAAGGGCTCCGTATAACCCGATGGCTGCAACTCTCCCTTGAAAATAAGATCACAAGCCGCTTTAAAGGCGATACCGTCAAAATTTGGTGCCATATTGATATACTCAGGATCGGTAGCATTTTGCTTATCAACAACTCGTGCCATCTTCTTAAGCGATGCCATAACGTCCTGCTCGCTACACACCCCATGCGCTAACCAATTAGCCAAATATTGAGATGAAATACGCAAGGTGGCCCTATCCTCCATCAAGCCAACGTTATTGATATCCGGTACTTTAGAGCAGCCTACGCCTTGATCAACCCAGCGTACAACATAGCCTAGAATGCCTTGAGCATTGTTATCTAACTCAAATTGCTTTTGCTCTTGGGTCAGTTCAGTGCCCTGCGCCATCAAAGGAATTGTAAGCAGATCATCTAAACTTGCACGCTTTCGCAACTTAAGCTGATTTTGCACGTCGCTAACATTTACCTGATGGTAGTGAGTGGAGTGCAATACCGCTCCATTAGGGGATGGAACCCAAGCGGTGTTAGCCCCAGCTTTGGGGTGGCTAATTTTCTGCTCAAGCATCGCCGCCATTTCATCAGGCATAGGCCACATGCCTTTACCTATCTGCGAGCGACCTTGTAAGCCACATTCGAGTCCGATATCGACATTCCAATCTTCATAGGCTTTAATCCAAGCTTGCTGCTTCATGACTGATTTAGCCACAAATGGCCCAGCAAGCATCGAAGTATGAATTTCATCACCGGTTCTATCTAAAAAGCCAGTATTGATAAAGACGACTCTCTCTGACGCTGCGCGAATACACTCTTTAAGGTTGACAGTTGTGCGTCGCTCTTCATCCATGATCCCGACTTTAATCGTATTTCGAGATAGCTTAAGGGCATCCTCAATTCGCGTGAACAGATCACATGTAAACTGGACTTCTTCTGGACCATGCAATTTCGGTTTTACGATATTCACCGAACCTTTACGGCTATTACTTCGCTGGCTGTTATTACCTTGAAGATCATGCTTTGCTGCAAGTACTGTCACCATGCCATCTAAAAATCCTTCAGGCACCTCATCACCGTTTTTATCCAGCACAGCATCAATCGTCATCAAATGACCGACATTGCGCACAAACAGCAGGCTACGACCAGGGAGTTTAATGCTCTGGCCATTGGCGGAGGTATAAACTCTGTCATCATTTAGCTCACGTACGATAGCTTTACCATTTTTATTAAGCGTTGTAGTCAAATTTCCTTGCATTAATCCAAGCCAGTTACGGTATATTTCTACCTTATCTTCGGCATCTACCGCTGCAACTGAGTCTTCACAATCCATAATAGTCGTGACGGCCGCCTCTACTAATAGATCTTTTACTCCAGCTAAATCTGTCTTACCCACCTGGTGACTAGAGTCAATTTGGATCTCAATATGCAGCCCGTTATTAACAATGAGAACAGCCGTTGGGTTTTGTTCACTCCCTTGAAAACCGGCAAAGCGTTCTGGGTGAATAAGCTGCGTTTGCGAGCCATTTTTGAGTTTGGCCTGAAGGCAACCATTTTCAATAAAATACTGAGTAACAAGACTGTGAGAACCTAATGCTAAAGGAGCTGCGTTATCAAGGTGTGACTTAGCAAAGGCTATGACCTTTGCACCGCGCACAGGATTATAACCCTTTGTTAGCTCAGCCCCTTCGCTCTGTGGGATAGCATCCGTACCATAAAGAGCATCGTATAGGCTGCCCCAACGGGCGTTGGCTGCATTTAACGCAAAGCGCGCATTTTTAACGGGCACGACGAGCTGTGGACCTGCTTGAATGCTGATCTCGCTATCAATATTTTCAGTGCTGATAGTAAAAGGTTTACCCTCTTCAACAAGATAACCTATATCCGTTAGGAATTGTTTATATTCACTCAAGTCAAAAGCGTGCTGCGCATTTCCTTTATGCCACTCATCTATCTGTTGTTGCAGTTGCTCACGTTTTTGCAAAAGCTGTCGATTGACTGGACCGAGTTCATCGACTATCCCTTCAAACTTTGTCCAGAAGATCTGCGAGCTTATGCCTGTACCTGGACAAATCTCACTGTCTACCAACTCCCAAAGTGATTTTTCTATTTGTAAACCACCTACTCGAATCCTTGTAGTCATAATATGCCCTTTATCTATCCGTTTTAGCTTTGAGTTATCCATTTTCAACAATGGGACTTATTGATATAAACTAGCCTATACCAAGCGCTGCTCATTTTTGAAATCTATACCCTTTATTACCAGTATTCACCAAACTAATTTAACTCGACCATTTTGGTGTAAAAATCATCAAAATTGAAATAAAGACACTAATACAGCTCACTAAGAGCGATCAAATATTTAAAGTGATTGGTATAACCACTTTAATTACGTCCGAAACTATCAGCTGTTTGAGTGATAAGCTGACGCATCCACTTATGGGCTGGATTGTGCTGTAGAAGTGGACTCCAGGCCATCGTAAGCGCAATAGGTTGGATAATAAACGGCGGCGGCACGATGCAAACACGTTCATTGTTTTCATGCTGCCTTGCCATCTTGCTTGGTATTGTTGCGATCAAATCTTGTTGCTCCGCCAACAAACAGGCTGCTTGGTAGTGCCGAGTAAATACAGTGATCCGTCTTTGCACACCTATTCGTGTTAAAGCTTCATCAACCCAACCAAGTCTCTGTACATCGCCCGGATCCATTCCGACCCCAACTCCCATACCCGTTTTACTGACCCAGACATGGTTAGCCCTTAAGTAACTATCTAGTGAAAACTTTTCAAGAACGGAGTTAGTCTTGCTAATCAAACAACTAAAGTCATCACTCCAAAGTACTTTTTGATGAAATGACTGAGGAATACTGTCAAACCGATTAATAACCATATCGACTCGCCCCTGTTCAACATCGGTGAAACTCACGTCACTTGGAGTCATAATATCTAAGATAACATTTGGCGCTTCGGTTCTAAGCCTAGCGATGAGTGGCGGGATAAGGGTGGCTTCGGCGTAATCACTGGCCATCACTCGAAATACTTGCTCACTCTCACCGGCATTAAACTTGGCTCGTGGTTGAACCGCTTTTTCTAAGCCAATAATTAACTCGCTAATTGTAGGCTGTAACTCCCGTGCTCGTTCGGTCGGCGTCATCCCCTGACTCGTTCTTATCAACAGCGGATCGTCAAATAGTGTCCTCAAACGTTTCAAGCCATTACTCATTGCAGGTTGGCTGATCCCAAGCTGAACCGCAGCCTTTGTAACATTCTGCTCACGTAACAGCACATCAAGATAAACCAATAAATTCAAGTCGATACGAGATATATTCATAAGGTAAATACCGGATATAGAAACTATCAATTAGACTTATTTAAACAAATCCTACTAATATTTTCAACGTAATCAATCGCCGCTAATCATATTGTTAAAGGAATAGACACATGACAAATTACAGATCAAACATCGATGAAGCTGCTACCTTGATTAATGCTGAAGGTAGTGCATGGAATGCAATTAACCCTGAGTCTGTAGCCCGTATGCGTCTACAAAATCGTTTCAAAACCGGATTAGATATTGCGAAATACACCGCCAAAATTATGCGTGAAGACATGGATAACTACGACAAGGACTCATCGCAGTACACTCAGTCGTTAGGTTGTTGGCATGGCTTTATTGGTCAGCAGAAGATGATCTCGATTAAAAAGCATCTACTGACCACAAAGCGTCGTTATCTTTACCTTTCTGGCTGGATGGTTGCGGCGCTTCGTAGTGAGTTTGGTCCATTGCCAGATCAATCTATGCACGAAAAGACCTCTGTCGCATCGTTAATCAAAGAGCTATACACTTTCCTTCGTCAAGCCGATGCTCGTGAGCTAGGTGGCCTATTCCGTCAGTTAGACGCTGCTAACCCAAGTGATAAAGCGGTAATTCAAGCTAAAATTGATAATTTTGAAACTCATGTTGTCCCTATCATTGCCGATATCGATGCGGGTTTTGGTAATGAAGAAGCCACCTACCTGATGGCAAAGCAGATGATTGAAGCGGGTGCCTGCTGTATTCAGTTAGAAAACCAAGTATCTGATGTTAAGCAATGTGGTCACCAAGATGGCAAGGTGACAGTTCCTCATGTTGAGTTTCTCGCTAAAATTAATGCCGTTCGTTATGCATTCTTAGAGTTAGGGATCGATGATGGCGTTATCGTTGCTCGTACCGACTCACTAGGTGCTGGCCTAACCCAGAAGATTGCAGTAACCAGCGAGGCGGGAGATTTAGGAGACAAGTACAACTCTTTCCTAGAAGTTGAAGCGGTTGATGCTGCCAAGCTTGCTAACGGTGATGTGGTATTCCAGCAAAATGGCGAACTTGTTAAACCAGCACGCCTTCCTAACGGATTATTTAAGTTCCGCGCAGGGACCGGTGAAGAGCGCTGTGTGCTTGATTGTATTACCTCGCTACAAAATGGTGCCGACCTGCTTTGGATTGAAACAGAGAAGCCTCACGTAGCCCAAATCGGTGCAATGGTTAATAAGATCCGTGAAACCGTTCCCAATGCAAAACTCGTCTATAACAACTCACCTTCGTTTAACTGGACACTAAACTTCCGCCAGCAGGTATTCGATACAATGGTTGAAGCAGGCCAAGATGTTTCGGCATATGAGCGCGAGAAGTTAATGGCCATTGAATACGATGCAACAGAACTTGCTATTCAAGCTGATGAAAAGATCCGTACCTTCCAAGCCGATGCTGCTCGTGAAGCGGGTATTTTCCACCACTTGATTACCCTACCGACTTACCACACCGCTGCGCTTTCAACAGATAACTTAGCGAAAGAGTATTTTGGCGACCAAGGAATGCTTGGTTATGTGGCTAACGTTCAGCGTAAGGAGATCCGTCAAGGTATCGCCTGTGTTAAGCACCAAAACATGGCTGGATCTGATATGGGTGATGATCACAAAGAGTACTTCTCTGGTGACCAAGCACTGAAGGCATCGGGTAAAGACAACACCATGAACCAATTTAGCTAAGTCGTCATTATGGCAATCGGTTTTTGAAGTGGACTAGATTGTTAATAATGAGCTAATTATGAAAGGCCTGCTAAAGAGCAGGCTTTTTTATATCGAGTAGTCCACAATTATCACTACCTACGCTCACCAAGCTATTACTTGATTGATAAGTCAATTATTTAGAGCTCTAATTAATTGTTATTACTACATAAATCATTAATGTACGTTTAAAAACACATTTACCAACAAATTTATTCACTGCTAATCGTTAACAACCTCTTCGTCATCATAGAAACTCCTCTCGATACTTGCTGAACTGAACGCAAGTTCACTTCGCTATTCATAACGAAAAACTATTAACCATGAACTTTTAACGATAAACGTGATCACATTAACACTTCAGCAATCTTGTATCACAATGTATCACCAATGCCTTGTTAGGCACTGGATTGATCGATAACCTTTCGCGCTTTGTAAATAAAGAGCCAAAGTAATGCTACTGACACGAAAACATATCTTTCCCAAAAAGTCTTCCGGTTTTACCTTAATAGAATTAGTCGTCGTCATCGTTATTTTGGGTATTATTGCCGTTGTTGCCGCAAGCAAATTTGTTAACTTTAACCGTGATGCTCAAGTGGCACAGCTAGATAATCTTGCTACCGATCTGAGCGGTCAAAATCAATTGGTTTATAGTAAAAGCGCTATAGATAATATTGAACAACTTAAGGGTTGTACTTACCAATGTGGCGGTCATGAAAACTGGGACGTATTGGTGGGGGAATATTTTGTCGATGTCTCTGGCACTCGGCTCTATGTCAGTTTGGGCTATCCTTTACCACCATTGTCCTCTAGCGACGTCGTGAACCAAAACTACCGCAGCGCCTTTGGCTTGCCTGAATCGGAGTTTGTTTTCACCAGTGTACCAAGACACGTATCGGCAACGGCTATCGTTCCCATCAAGTGGCAAGATAAACTCACTGATATTAACACTGGCAAATTTGAATGCCATGTAGAATATAGCTCGCCAACCGCCATACGGGACTATAGCGTTCGAGTTTATGATAAAGACTGCTAGATAACGTTAGAGACAGCTAGAAGCGCTCGTGAGCTAGATAAAATGACTGTTTAGCTAACTCACCCTTTATCGTCCGTTACCTGTCTTTGAGAATATCAATCTGTATAAGCAAAAAGCCAGAATGATATTCTGGCTTTTTGTTATTACTGACGCTACAACGGTTTACTTATTTTTCTGTCCAGCGATCCATCCAACCCAATACATTGGCATACCACTGCTCTAGATTATCAGGGTTCAAAATCCAGTGATTCTCATCAGGATAGATCAATAACTCTGATGGAATACCGTTACGCTGCATATAGGTAAACGCCGCGAGTCCCTGACCATATGGCACACGGAAGTCTTTTTCACCGTGGATCACTAGCATTGGTGTCTTCCAGTTCTCTACATAGTTAACAGGGTTAAACTTCTCATACAGCTCTTTGTTTTTGTCGTAGGTACCACCAAACTCGAACTCAGGGAACCATAGCTCTTCGGTAACGTAATACATAGAACGCATATCAAACAAACCAGCGTGGTTTACCAGACACTTAAAGCCGTCATTCCAGTTACCTTGGATCCAGTTCATCATATAACCGCCATATGAACCACCAAGCGCACAGGCACGGTCGCCGTCTAACCATTTTTGCTGCTTAGTCACAGCGGCTAAACCTTTTTGCAGATCTTCAAGAGGCTTGCCTCCCCAATCTTGAGTGATTGAATCGGTAAATTCCTGACCGTAGCCCGTTGAGCCGTGGAAATCGATCATCACGACCCCATAACCAGCACCGGCCCACAACTGTGCATTCCAACGACTGCTGAACGAGTTACCAAATGAACCTTGCGGACCACCGTGGACTAAGAAAGCGATCGGATATTTTTCACCCGCCTTGTAGTTAGACGGCTTAATCCAGTATCCGTAAACCTCTTCGTTGTTCCAACCTTTAAAGCTGAACTGTTGGTATTCACCAAACTTGATCTCAGCTAACTTGTCTTTGTTCACTTCAGTTAGACGATTTAAGTTTTGGCCATCTAAGTTAATAGAATATAGGTCGCCCGGCTCTACTAATGTCTTGTTACTAAAAATAATCTTGTCGTTATTAATGCCGACAATGTTGTTACTACCTTCATTGTAGATAGTTTTAACATCACCAAACTGGGTGTTGACTTCAAAGATTGACACCTGACCAAGATCTTGTGCTGTCACATACAGGGTTTTGTTATCTTTACCGAAAGCTAAAGAGCTTGGGCTGCGATCCCACAGTGGTGCAACCTCTTTTTCTTGGCCAGTTACTGTGTCACGCAGCATGATGCGGTAACGGTCAGCTTCAAAACCCGGTTTTGTCATAGCGAAATATGCTAAATAGCGACCATCCGTTGAATACGTTGGGTGTGCATCCCACGCTTTATTCGACTCGGTTAAGTTTTCTGCCGTGCCACCAGCCACACTCACTTTCCATAAATCGTAGTTAGTGATCCACGCTTGATCTTTACCGGGCGCTTTAGCGGTATAAACCACGTGCTTGCCATCTGGAGTGAACGTGACCTCTTCCATGCCAGAGAATGGCTTAGGTGGTGTTTCAGTATCAAGGCCTGCAGTGACATCAACCGCATTAGACACTTTATTCCCATTTAACTGGGCAACAAATAGATGACTTCTTGAGTGGTCGCTCCATGTATCCCAATGACGAACCATCAACTGTTTATATTCACGACCGGTAGTATCGCGTTCAGCTTCTGCTGCAAACCTATCTTTAGAACACGCTAAGTCTGTACATTCAGGGAATACACGCATGTTTACAACGACCTGTTTGCCGTCTTGCGATAACTTAAAGCCTTCAACATCTAGCGGAAAGTCGGTAACCTGAATCGCTTCGCCACCATCGAGGGCCAGTTTATACACTTGGCTTGAGCCATCACGAGCCGCTAGAAAATAGATGCTGTTATCATTAGGACCAAATACAACACTGTGCTCTGTACCCGCAGCACTGGTGAGCTGCTTTGCTTGTGATGAACTTGACGATAAGTCTTGAATATAGAGGTCTGTGCTTGCCTCCCCTTCTGCGTCAATATTTTTCACAGCATAAACGATTTTAGTGCCGTCATTAGACAGCGCAGCTGAATGCAGCTTATTAATTTTAACCAGTTGTTGAACTGTAAAAGGGGTTGGTGATGTGGCTTGAGCGCTAAATACCGCGCCTGCAGACGCTAGCGCCATTATGATTGCAGTTTTTTTCATCGTTATGATCTTATTCTTATAGTTAAAAGATGTAAGTGTTCAATTTGTGATTGATATTATCGACTAAAACTAGCCTGTATGCTTTGTTAGAGACCCGACACAGTAGCCAAAATAAATGGCTTAAGCAATACGCCTAAGCCATTGTTCTAATCCGTTGCTTTAGACTAAGTTTGCACTTTCACTCAAACATTAGCCTTCTAACTTAACCTTCCAAATAGCAGGCCCAGTTTCATGTGCATTGACGCCTTCAGAATCTACCGCTACCGTGACTGGCATATCTTTAACATCAAACTCATAGATTGCCTCCATACCTAAATCTTCGAAGGCGACAACACGAGACTTTTTAATTGCCTTAGAGACGAGATACGCTGCGCCGCCTACGGCCATTAGGTAACATGATTTATGCTTCTTAATTGACTCAACCGTTGCAGGACCACGCTCGGCTTTACCAATCATGCCCATCAGGCCTGTTTTATCAAGCATCAAATCAGTGAACTTGTCCATGCGCGTTGCTGTCGTTGGGCCAGCCGGACCTACAACCTCATCACCGACAGGATCGACAGGACCAACGTAATAGATAAACTTACCTTTAAAATCCACTCCTTCAGGCAAGCCTTCACCGCTTTCAATTAAGCTTTGAATACGTTTATGCGCGGCGTCACGACCGGTGAGCATCTTGCCGTTTAGTAATAAAGTATCACCACTCTTCCACTGCTCCATCTCAGTTTGAGTCACTGTGTTTAAATCAACACGGCGAACGCTCTCACCCACTTCCCAGGTAATGTCAGGCCAATCTTCAAGTGATGGTGGAGTGAGTTCAGCAGGACCTGTGCCATCGAGGTGAAAATGCACATGACGAGTCGCTGCGCAATTAGGGATCATCACAACAGGCTTTGAGGCCGCGTGGGTTGGAGCGGATTTAATTTTAATATCTAAAACAGTGGTCACACCGCCTAGACCTTGCGCGCCAATACCTAGCTTGTTGCAGCGATCAAAAATATCTAGACGTAGCTTTTCATCGGTTGTTTTGGCGCCGCGAGCTTGTAACTCATGGATATCAACTGGATCCATTAATGACTCTTTAGCCATAACCGCCGCTTTTTCTGCGGTACCACCGATACCTATGCCAAGCATACCCGGTGGACACCATCCGGCGCCCATTGTAGGGAGTGTTTTCTCTACCCAAGCTGCGATATCATCAGATGGATTAAGCATAGCCATTTTAGACTTGTTCTCAGATCCCCCACCTTTTGCTGCAATAGCGACATCAACATGGTTACCCGGAACCATTTCAACATGCACAACTGACGGTGTATTGTCTTTGGTGTTCTTTCGGCCACCAGCAGGATCGGCAACAATCGATGCGCGCAGCGGGTTATCGGGATTGGTATAAGCACGGCGTACGCCTTCATCTACCATCTCTTGAACGGTTAAATCTGTCTTATCCCATTGAACACCCATGCCGATTTTTACAAAGCAGGTGACAATACCCGTATCTTGGCAAAGTGGACGTTTACCTTCTGCAGACATGCGAGAATTGATAAGAATTTGTGCAATCGCGTCCTTGGCGGCAGCGCTTTGTTCTCGCTCATAGGCCTCGGCCATAGAATCTACAAAGTCTTTCGGGTGATAATAAGAGATATATTGTAGGGCATCAGCAACGCTTTCAATGAGATCGGCTTGCTTGATTACAGGGACTTCTTTGCTCACAGACACTTCCTTTTTAGCAGACACTTATTAATCGGCTGAAACCACACTCGTACTTGCAAGTGCAAATGACTTCAGTCGCCATTAAAGCTCACGTGTTTTGTTTTTATTACTTGTGTAAGCAATATGATACTCTTTCGCGAGTTTGAGTTAAACATCACATTTTAGATAGGGTTAACAGATGAACAAATTGACGCAAAATGCAGTTTTTACAAAGCGTCTTGATTGGAATTTAAGCACAACAGAATTATTTGAGCATTTTTCAGCCTTGCCTTGGTCAGTTTTGCTCGATTCTGCCAATGCTGCTCACATAGATGCTAAATTCGATGTGATCTGTGCCGAGCCTGTAGCCACTATAGTAAACCATGGCCAATCAACCACTATTACACGCTCAACTGACAGACAACCGCTATTTAGGTTCGATCAACAACCAGCTGACAACGACTTAGATAACCCAAAAAATGAGTACGCAGAAAAAGCCGCTAAACATTCGGTATCGAGTCGCGATCCTTTTGATCTCTTAAATGAGTTGTTGGCAGAGTACTACCCAACACAGAAATACAGCCCCTTCATCTTTAGTGGCGGCGTTATGGGAAGTTTTAGCTACGATATTGGCCGAGTCATTGAAAAGCTCCCCCAAATTGCGGCTAACGATATTTCGCTGCCTGAGATGAACCTTGCTTGTTACGACTGGGCGCTAATTTTTGACTATAAAACCCAAAGCTGGCAACTGGTTCACTATCAATCACAACAAGCTTTGGAGGCTCTTGAGCTGAGGCTAAATCAGCTTATCGAGCCTAGCCTGTTGGTTAAAGTCAATTCGACGCTTGAAAGCTCCCTGAACGTAGAGAACTCTCTGAACTTAGAAAACACTCAGAAGTTAAATACCTCTAAAAATTCAGAAACAGACCAACAAGATAACCCTATAGCGAATAGTGCTTTTAGGCTTAACGGTCAATGGCGTAATCAGCTTTCTGAACAGGCTTATAAAGACAAGTTTGAACAGGTACAAGCATATCTGCTCAGTGGCGATTGTTATCAAATTAACCTAACTCAACGGTTTAGTGCCTCGTATACGGGTAACGAATGGCAAGCTTATAAAGCATTGCGAGAGAGTAATGGTGCACCATTTTCAGCGTTTATCCGCTTAGAGGGCCATGCGCTACTCTCCATCTCGCCAGAGCGTTTTATCCAGCATAAAAATGGCGACATTCAAACTAAGCCGATTAAAGGCACTATGCCAAGAGGTGTTGACCCACATAGTGATAGTGAACTTGCCGCTCAACTAAAGGCTTCAGAGAAAGATCGGGCTGAGAATGTCATGATTGTCGACCTGCTACGAAACGATATAGGTAAAGTAGCACTGCCTGGCAGTGTTGCGGTCCCTCACCTATTTGAGGTTGAAAGCTTTCCTGCGGTGCACCATCTGGTCAGCACGGTTACCGCGAAACTTAAACCAGAGCTAAACCCTACAGATCTATTGAGAGCATGTTTCCCCGGGGGCTCAATAACAGGCGCGCCAAAAATTCGAGCGATGTCGATTATTGAAGAGCTTGAACCCTCTAGAAGAAGCCTCTATTGTGGCTCTATAGGCTATATAAGCCAAGACGGTACTATGGATACCAGCATTACTATCCGCACGTTAGTAGCCCAAAGAGACGAAACCAGTCATCTAGCTCCCCTTAACGGAAGGCAAGGCATCATACATTGCTGGGCTGGAGGCGGTATCGTCGCCGATTCTAAGGTCGATGCTGAGTATCAGGAGAGTTTTGATAAAATCAGTCGTATATTGCCCGTTCTTTCTAACCTAAACCGTTAATAAGTCGTATATCAACCAGCCCTATACGGGGTTAATAGCAAAGGATAAGTTATGGATCTGGCGGAGTTTAGACTCAGGTATACTCTTAATGCTCTGCCAGAACTTGATTTAATCGAGTTAGATCAGCAGCTTCGTCAAGCCGCGGTGTTAATCGCCTTGTATGAAGTCGATAATCGTCTCGAGCTGATCTTAACCCGCAGGCCCACACACCTTCGTGCCCACCCCGGGCAAATTAGCTTTCCCGGCGGCAAAGTTGAACAGTCTGATTTAAGCTATCAGGCAACGGCACTACGAGAGGCTGAAGAAGAGATAGGGTTACTCAGCAGTAATGTCGAGGTCATAGGTGCACTCCCGCCCCACAAAACCTTTACCGGTTTTGAGATCACCCCCTTTGTTGGCATCGTTAAGCAAACATTTACGCCCATTATAGATCCCGGTGAAGTGGATGAGTATTTCACTGTGCCACTTTCTTTTTTAATGCAAGGTTATAATCGTCATACACAAAGGTTTAAGCGTAAGGGGATCCAATACCCTGTTCACTTTATTCCCTATAAGCAGCATTTCATCTGGGGGGCGACTGCGGCGATGATCGACCTTCTTTGTAGGCAGCTAAGCTGCGAGAAAGCTGACTAAAATCAGTTGCGCTAGCTAAGTTTTCTAGGCTCTAAGATCTAAACTCCAAACAGAAAATTCTAAACAGGTAAACTGCTAAGGTTTGAAAACTCAATCCTTAGGCTTTAAACAACAAATCGAATATAGAGCCCTGCCGCTAGTGAGCATAAAAATAACAAAGGAATGTTTACCCACCAGCCAATACGACTATGGCGTGAAATATAAAAGTTGAAAGCCAGATTGATAAAGCTCACCCCAGCACAAACCCAGATAATATGTTCGAGCAACACAGTTTGGCTTGGATCCCATTCAAAACGCACTGCCGCACCTTGACTCTGAAAATAACCAATAGCGGTATCAGGACGTGCTTTGTCGAAAATCAGCAGCGCATAAATTGCCAATGACCAGCCGACAATCGATAGCGTCGACAATAGAAGTTGGAAGAATTTTGCTCTATTCATGCAAGCTATCCTTAGTTTTTGTCATGATTGTCGTCAGAATAACAATTTAGGTACCAAGATACCCTACTTTCCACTTGAGAAAAGCGTTTATACAGGTAATATAAACCTCCAAATTATTTACAAAAACGTTTCGTTGGAGAACTAAGCAACAATGAGCATTACATCTGTCGCTTCTGTGTTTAAAGGTGACTTTGCGATTGGTTCGCAAATCACAGTACGTGGCTGGGTTAGATCCCGCCGCGATTCTAAAGCAGGGATCTCATTCCTCGCTGTTTATGATGGTTCATGTTTCGATCCTATTCAGGGTGTTGTACCAAATAATCTAGAAAATTACACCAACGAAGTGTTAAAGCTTACTGCTGGTTGCTCTGTCGTAATGACAGGTGAAGTTGTTGAGTCTCCAGGTAAAGGTCAAGCATTTGAGATGCAAGTGACCAAACTTGAAGTCGTAGGCTTTGTGGAAGATCCTGACACTTATCCAATGGCTGCCAAGCGCCACTCAATTGAATATCTACGCGAGCTTGCTCACCTACGTCCACGCACTAATATTATTGGCGCCGTGGCTCGTGTGCGTAACTGTTTATCTCAAGCTATCCACCGCTTTTATAATGAGCAAGGATATATCTGGGTTTCTACGCCACTGATCACCGCTTCTGATACCGAAGGTGCAGGTGAGATGTTCCGTGTTTCAACTCTTGATTTAGAAAACCTTCCTCGCACAGATAAAGGCACCGTTGATTACAGCGAAGACTTCTTCGGTAAAGAATCATTCCTAACCGTATCGGGCCAGCTTAATGCTGAAACCTACGCATGTGCATTGTCAAAGGTTTATACTTTTGGTCCGACATTCCGTGCAGAGAACTCAAACACTAGCCGTCACTTGGCTGAATTTTGGATGGTTGAGCCTGAAGTGGCTTTCGCCAACCTAGATGATGCTGCAAAACTTGCTGAAGACATGCTTAAGTATTGCTTTAAGGCAGTGCTTGAAGAGCGTCGTGATGATCTTGAGTTCTTCGCCCAGCGCGTTGAGAAAACAGCTATTGAGCGCCTAGAAGCGTTTGTAAGCAGTGATTTTGCTCAAATTGATTACACCGATGCGATTGAAATTCTTAAAGCTTGTGACAAAGACTTTGAGTATGACGTTGAATGGGGTATCGACTTACATTCAGAGCATGAGCGTTATCTTGCAGAAGAACACTTTAAAGCCCCTGTTGTTGTTAAAAACTACCCGAAAGACATTAAAGCATTCTACATGCGCTTAAACGATGACGGTAAAACAGTTGCTGCTATGGACGTACTTGCTCCTGGTATTGGTGAAATCATCGGTGGTGCTCAGCGTGAAGAGCGTTTAGATGTACTCGATGCGCGTCTTGCTGAAATGGAACTAAGCCAAGAAGATTACTGGTGGTACCGTGACCTACGTCGCTATGGCACAGTCCCTCATGCTGGTTTTGGTTTAGGCTTTGAGCGTTTGGTTTCTTATGTAACTGGTGTGTCTAACATCCGTGACGTGATCCCATTCCCACGCTCTCCAAAATCTGCTAACTTCTAATCTGTTAACTCACAGAATTAGTAGCTTACAGAACTGCTAGCTTACCGGTAAGCTAGCAACGATATTAAAGCCTCTTTCATTATATGTCAGAGGTTTTTTTATATTTATTCGAGAACTAGACCTCATCGTTCCTTATCATCTACGCACAATTCTTATCATTCTCAACATCTATCCCCCCTCTATTTATTAAGACCCATCAGCATTAAAGTTAACATGTCCAGCCAACCACATTTAAATCAAACATTTATAAGTAAGCCCTTAGCTAAGCTAAGCCTCAAATACAAAGTCATGACTTTACGTGATCTCCATCACCTTTTACGCAAGATGTGGTCATATTGTCTCGCTTAAAACCCATTTAATGATCTAGCTCAATTGGGGGGTAACTGCTCTGTGTAGTATAGCTCAAAGGTCTGTAAAGCTTGACGCATATCAATAATACCCAGCGTTTTGAGGCCTAGACTGTTTTCGTTGAACACATTCCTTAATAAACAAAAAAAGGTTTAACCATGGAAACACATGAAGCCCTTTACCAGCAAGGTTTAGCGCGAATAGAGCAACTTCGTAAGCAAAAACCTCGCCACAGTGAAACGCTGCAGCAAAAATTGGAACAAAATGGCATTACTCGCCGTGACTTTATGAAATGGAGCGCATCTGTAACGGCAATGCTTGCCTTACCTCTTCCGTTTAGCACCTTAGTTGCCGAAGCAGCAGAGCTTGCAGACAGAGTTCCCCTCGTTTGGCTACATATGGCCGAGTGTACAGGATGTACAGAGTCTCTTATTAGAACAACCACACCTAATATTTCCACCTTAATCTTTGATTACGTCTCACTCGAGTATCAAGAAACTCTAATGGCCGCAGCGGGCTGGCAAGCAGAGGAAAACCTTGAGCGCGCATTATCAGCCTATAAAGGTAGTTATCTGCTCGCTATCGAAGGGGCAGTACCAACAGCAAACAACGGTAATTTTTTAACGGTAGGTTGTAAAGGTCACACTGGACTACATATTGTTAAAGAAGCAGCCAAAGATGCAGCAGCAATTCTTTCTGTCGGCACCTGCGCCGCTTTCGGTGGTATTCAAGCCGCAGCACCAAATCCAACAGGAGCTGTTGGTGTATCCGAAGTCATTGATAAGCCTGTTATTAACCTCGGTGGCTGTCCACCTAATGAAACCAATATTGTCGGAACACTGATGTACTTCATCATGTTTGGTAAGTTACCTGCACTGGATATGTTTAACCGTCCTAAGTGGGCATATGGTGCTCGCGTTCATGATAACTGCGAACGTCGTGGTCACTTCGATGCCGGTGAGTTTGTAGAAGAGTTTGGTGATCAAGCTGCAAAAGATGGTTATTGCCTTTATAAGTTAGGCTGTAAAGGACCTTATACCTACAATAACTGTCCGACAGAACGGTTCAATCACCACACTAGCTGGCCAGTACTTGCTGGTCATGGCTGTATTGGCTGCTCAGAGCCCGACTTCTGGGACGAGATGGCAGATTTCGAAAAACCTTTAGGAAGGAAATTACTGCATGGTCTTGATGCGACCAGTGACACCATAGGTGCCGTCATTCTAGGCGCTACTGCTGTCGGAATTGGCGCACACGCTGTAGCCAGTATTTTTGCCAAGTCTGAAGAGGAATAGTCATGAATAAACGTGTAGTTATCGATCCAATCACTCGTATTGAAGGTCATCTTCGAATTGAAGTCGAAGTCGACCAAAATAATGTTATTACCAAAGCTTGGGCATCTTCAACTCTTTGGCGTGGCATTGAAGTGATCCTTAAAGGCCGTACACCGATGGACGTTGGCCTAATCGTGCAGCGTATTTGTGGCGTGTGTACCTATTCTCACTATCGCTGCGGTACAGAAGCAGTAGAAAATGCCTTAGGGGTAAAGATCCCGCCTAATGCCAAGTACCTTCGAAGCTTGATGCAATCTTCACTTCATATGCACGATCACATTGTTCAATTCTATCAACTTCACGGTTTAGATTGGGTCGATGTGGTATCAGCATTGAGCGCCGATCCGGCCTTAGCCGCGCAAGAAGCAATGAAATATACCGCCAACCCTATTTCTGCAGGGGAAGGCGATCTTCGAGCAGTACAAGAGCGTGTTACAAAACTAGTTGAAACGGGACAGCTCGGACCTTTTTCCAATGCATATTGGGGCAACCGTACTTATAAATTTACGCCAGAGCAAAACTTAATCGCGCTATCTCACTATCTAAAAGCGTTAGAGGTTCAACGTGTTGCCGCTGAGATGCTGGCAATATTTGGCGGAAAATCACCTCACCCACAATCCATTGTCGTCGGTGGTGTTACCTCTGTTCGCGATATGTTAAGTCCAGCTCGTTTACAAGAGTGGAAGCAAAAGCATGAATTCGTAAATGATTTCATCATTCGCGCATACAAAGCTGACATAGTCATGGCTGCAGCGGCCTTTGGCAGCGAGCCAAGCGTACTTGGGGGCTTGAACGTCCCGAATTTCCTAGCAACAGAAGACTTTGTCACTACCGATGGGCAATTCATGTTTAACCAAGGGGTGATCATGAACGGCGATCTCGCCAACGTGAGTGATTTAGATCCTATGCAGATCGTAGAAGATGTCACCCATGCTTGGTATAAAGCCGATGCACCACAGCACCCTTATGACGGAACGACCATTCCTGACTATACCAGCTTAGTTGAACGTGAGACCGTTTACGGTAAGCTACCGACTCTTAATGAAGATGGTAAGTACTCATGGGTCAAGTCACCACGTTATAACGGTGAACCTATTGAAGTCGGCCCACTCGCAAGCATACTCGTCAGTTATGCTCGTGGTAACCAAGTTGTCGTCGATGCGGTAAATGGTTTATTGGAAACTACTGGGCTACCGATAGAAGCACTATTCACAACTCTTGGTCGAACAGCCGCTCGCATGTTGCATACATGTATTGTTGCTGATGAATGTCTTAAGACATTCGATGCCTTGATTACTAACATTCAATCAGATGAATCCACTTACACTAAACCTGAAATTGACCCAAATAAAGAGTATTTAGGTCACGCTATGATTGAAGCGCCACGGGGTATGCTCAGCCACTGGATTCGGATCAAAAATGGTCTAGTTGAGAACTACCAAGCTGTTGTACCTACAACTTGGAACGCTGGACCTGTGGATGAGCTGGGGCAAATGGGGCCTTATGAAGCATCACTTATTGGCTTACAGCTTGAAGACCCAACTAAGCCGTTAGAAGTTCTCCGAGTTATTCACTCTTTTGACCCTTGTATGGCTTGCGCTGTACATGTGATGGATTATAAAGGGCAGAATCTCGGTGAGTTTAAAATTGATCCCAACGGATTTTAATCAAGGGGGATAACATGGCAACTCAATCTGCACCTTACCAAAGGGAACTGATCTTTAGTGCTGCGATAAGAATATTTCACTGGCTAAGAGCCTTATCCATTCTTGTACTAGTCGTAACCGGGTTTTATATCTCGTGGCCATTTTTGGCTGCACCAGAGAACTCAGATGTGTTGGTACAGGGCTATATTCGAGCAACTCATCAGGTCTTCGGATTTTTGTTAGTCGCGATAACCATTGTCCGCGCTTATCTGTTCTTTTTTGGTAAGAGTGATATCGAGCGTCGTTCATTTAAAGACGTTATGAGTATAAAGAGCTGGATCACTCAGCTTAAATCTTACCTTTGGATGGGACATTTAGACAAAAAAGGGGTTTATGGTCCACTACAGTTCGTGACTTACTTTGCAATATCAGTTGTTGCTCTGCTGATCTGCATTACAGGCCTAGTCTTATATGCCAACGTATATCACCAAGGTCTTGGTGGCATGCTCAGCGGCATGGCGAATTGGGTCACGGCATTAATGGGTGGATTAGCACCGGTTCGGATCTGGCACCACTATCTTACCTGGGTATTTATCATCTTTGTGGTAATACACGTGTACATGGCTGTTTGGTCTGGAATTCGCTTTAAGCATAACTCTGTTGACTCAATCGTCTCAGGCTACGACTACCATAAGAAAAAATAAAAGGAAAACATGAAGGTATTGCTACTTGGTATTGGCAATGTCTTGTACGCCGATGAGGGCATCGGCGTACATTTCGTCAATTACATCCAAGAAAACTACAGCTTCCACCATCAAATCGATCAGCTCGATATGCTAGACGGTGGAACGCTTGCCCAAGGTCTTATCCCTATACTTTGCCAATACGACTACCTTATCGTCGTTGACACCGTTAATGCAAACGGTGTTACCCCAGGAGAAGTCTACTTTTTCGATTTTGATAAGGCTCCCCCCGAAATTGATTGGCAAGGTAGTGCTCATGAAGTTGAAATGTTGCAAACGCTTATCATGATGGAGATGGTCGGTGATAGACCCAAGACCTTTGTGTTAGGTGTTACCCCGACGGTTATTGAGCCCATGACTCTTGGATTGACAGAACAGATCCAAGCGGCCGTGCCTTTAATGGAAAAAACGTTGCTGACTCATTTTGACTCTTTAGGCTTTAGTCACCAACGTATTGCAAACATAGATATTAACAGCCTTATTCCCGACTCTTACAAACGTGGTTTAACTTTAGATGAAGAATATTAGATTTGAATTTAATTGTAGCCGAGAAGTGCCATTTTATGGGCACCTCTGTAATCAATACCTACAAAACGAACAATATGATGTGACTATTGGTGAACTAGATAATCTTTACTATATCGAGGCGAAAGGCGAACAAGCGCAACTTGAACAACTAGCCGATGCGATAGCGAACGATTTCTTAATTTCAGCTTGGCTAGTAAAGCCTCAAATCTGTGCAATCGACAGTCCTATCGGCACGAAGAAGCTACTCCCATCAAGACCACTCGAAATCGAATACTGTCAACATTGCCAACCACAGTTTGGTGATAATCAGGCAGCACATTTTGGTGACGTCGGATTTGACTGCCCTTGCTGTCAGGCACAAAAACGTATCACCTCAGCCGAGAAGGCCGTCTCCTTAGCCGATGCCAGAGCCTTAGTCAAAAAACTCGATAAGCTCGGGTCAATAGTACTGCCCCATAGTAACCTAGGTGCAGGCACTATTATTAGTTTCCAACCCATTGAAAACCAACCTCGAGAAGCTCGGCAACAGTTGGTGATCTGTAATCCTAATAACTTGCACGCGCACTTTTCTGTGAACGATAACCAAATACTTGCACTTTCGAGCATCGAGAAGCCTTTTATAAAAGCTAGGCCTATCAGGAGCCACACTCGACTCAAGCAGCCTTTATACGAGATCTGTTTTGCAAAATCGCGACTATTACTGGTGATCTGTGAAATTCTTCGTCAGCAAGGCATCGATTACGTCTATATTGCTAACGTAGATAACCCTAAGATTGCCATGGTTGAAGCTAAATGGTCGTTGATAGAAACACCTGCAACAACGAAGGTGCTAGTCATTGAAGCAACTAGACAACCTTTACACGATGACGCACAGGCTGGTAACTATCAGGCAAAGTGGGCTGCAGATCATATTGAAATCATCGCTAACCAACCATGTACCAATGAAGACAATGCAATAGCCCCCATCAATAGCGCTGCTAGTTGCGCTCTGCATAGTGCGGTGATTGGTGAAAATAAACCTAGAAATATAGCAGCTTTATACTTCAGCAGTTCAAGTAAGACGCAGATAGTCACGCTAGATAGCAAACAAAATCTAGAATTATTTTTTGAATTTCCAAGCTTGCCCGATAACGGCTATGACATAGTGCACCAGCTTGAACTATCACCTCAAAAGGCCTTACTAGATAAATTCAAAACTCTATACCCTGATGATTACCTTAAGCTTTTATCTTTAAAGCTGGCACACCCGACCAATAATATTGAGTCATTGTGGGCTATTGCTGCTGTCTTTCTCGGTGCAACGACCCAAACACAGCATAATCAATCCTCAAGTAAAATAGTGCCCTTAAGCAAGACTGAACTTTGTGATTTTGTGGTAGCCCGCGCGATGTGCCACAAAGGTGCCAACGCGCCAAGGGTCGATTTCCCGTTAACTCGTGGAGAAGCCTTTAGGAGTCTAAATTGGTGTAAAACGTTGGGAAGTCTTATCAGCTTTAGACTCGCTGAAGAGGAGAATATCGATAAACTCGCCTTTGGTTTGCACGACTCCTTCGCAGACTATATCTGCAACTGGATTGAACACTTAGATCAAAATATCTGTATTAAATCAGTCGTGATTGCAGGCAATAGCTTTGCTAATGAACTATTGGCACAAAGAGTCTCTCTACGCCTTGGTAAAAACTTCACCCTTAATGCTAATTCGAAGATGGATCTTGATGGTCTAAATATCGCTGCTGGTGCTTTGTACCTTAAACAGCGTAGACACTAAGCAACTGTAACTCATGACAAAAAATCTGGAAAAGAGTCGTTTACAGCTAAAGATCACCGGCATCGTTCAAGGTGTCGGTTTTCGTCCTTTTGTATATCGGTTAGCCCATGAGCTCAATCTAACCGGAACCGTACTGAATAATAGTGAAGGAGTGACAATTGAGGCTCAGGGGCGCCCTGCTGAACTTGCTTTGTTTGAAGCTGCGTTTAGCAACCAAGCGCCTCCACTCGCGCGTATTGACAATATTAATGTCACCCCGCTGCCGGTTATCGATGACTGCGATCTGTTTAGTATCGTTCATAGTGAAAAAGAGAGTCTTGCCGTTGTTGCCGTATCATCTGACAAATGCACCTGCGAAGACTGTTTTAAAGATATCAACGATATTAATAACCGCCACTTTCGATACCCGTTCACCAATTGCACTAATTGTGGACCTAGGTATTCCCTGATCAATGCCCTGCCTTATGATAGACCTAATACTGCGATGGCTGATTTTGACATGTGCCCCGACTGTGAGCGTGCTTATTTAGACCCGATGGACAGGCGTTACCACGCACAACCTGTGAGCTGCCCCAAGTGCGGCCCTCAATTGAGCTTCAAAAGTGCCGATCTGACTCTGCTCAGTAGTAAAGAGACTGCCCTTGAGGATGCGATTAATTCTCTCATCGAAGGTAAAATATTAGCCATTAAAGGCATTGGTGGCTTTCATCTAGTCTGTGATGCCACTAACAATCAGAGTGTTGAACTGTTACGACAGCGCAAGAATCGCCCAGCGAAACCGTTTGCGGTAATGGTTGAAAATATCGACGCCGCTAAGAGACTCGTTACAGGTAACACGGCTGAATGGCAGGTCCTAAGCAGCGCCGAGCGCCCTATTACCTTGATGCGCAAAATCGATGCTCACGATGTCGAGCCATCGCTAAGTGATCTTGTTGCACCTCAGATAGACAGACTCGGGATCTTCCTGCCTTATACGCCTTTGCACCAACTCTTACTAAATGGGGTTAAACGTCCCTTAGTCATGACCAGTGCAAACCTCTCGGGTGAACCAATCATCACCGATAGCGTGGCAATTAATTGCAAGCTGGCTAATGTCATCGATAATATTCTCGATCACAACCGTCCGATATTGAATGGCTGTGACGACAGTGTCGTGCAAGTCATAAATGACAAACTACAGGTACTACGTTTAGCAAGGGGGTACGCGCCGCTATCTTTCTATAGCGAGCAGCCACTGGAAGAAAGCATTCTTGCGCTGGGTGCCCAACAGAAAAACAGTATCTGTTTTGGTATTGAGCACAACCTATTCCTAAGCCCTCATATTGGCGATCTGGTGTCAATTGAAGCCGAGGAGTATTTCCACCATACACTCAATACGTTCTCAAGACTTTATGGGTTTAAGGCCAGTCAATTAGTCCATGATAGCCACCCAGATTATGCAACGAGTAGGTGGGCCTTGTCGCAAGCCATTAACAATACTAGTTCGGTGCAACATCACTACGCACATGTTTTGAGCGTCATGGCCGCAAACAAGATCACCACGCCCGTACTGGGTTTTAGTTTTGATGGTACAGGGTTAGGCGATGACGATACGCTTTGGGGCGGAGAACTGTTGCGCTGTGATGTTCACCAATATCAGCGTCTTTCCCACTTGAGTACCTTTGCATTGATTGGTGGCGAACAAGCTATCAAGCAACCAGTTAGAATTTTACTGTCTATTTTGCTTGAAAAACATTCACCAGAAGTAATCTATAAGCTCGATATTCCTGCGTTAAAGGCACTATCACCGACGATGTTTACTAACCTAGTTAAGCTTTGGCAAACGAATACGAGTATTAAAACGTCATCGATTGGAAGATTGTTTGATGCAGTAGCTGTTGCTCTTGGGATGATTAGTGATACTCAGTATGAAGGACAAGCCGGGATCTTAATTGAAACCGCAGCCAACTCACTGAGCTCAGCTTCTGAACTGAATCATTTTGATGGCCAATTTAAGCTTCAACCGCTACTTTGCCCGGCCCCAGAAACAATAGCTGAGCACCATGAGCCCATTAGGTTTGATATAAAGCAGTCAAACGGCCAATGGGATAGCTCAGAACTGCTAGGGCAAATTGTAGAGCAAATTACCCTGATGCCGCTCACGCCTCTTCGTGCAGCACTCATTGCCAAAGCGTTTATGGACGCTCTGTGCAATTTGGTCTGTGAATGTGCCAAGGATCATCTTGATACCCCTATCGTACTTTGCGGCGGAGTATTTCAAAATCGATATCTACTTGAGCGTTGTGAGAAACAACTTAACGCACAGGGCAATCAGCTACTTTCGAGCAACAAGGTGCCGATAAACGATGCTGGCATTGCACTCGGCCAACTGTGGTATGCAATGCACGACAAACATGTGTGACAGGCATCACCCAACAACAAACACAAATCTGATTTGCATCAAGGCCACAACTGTCGGCCTAGTTGACAATTAACTTAAACAAAAATAACGGAGTTACCTATGTGCCAAGACTGTGGTTGTTCGATCACTCGTCATGATCATCTTTTAAGTTCAGGTCATTCGCATTCTAAAATTGACGATAATATCGCTACAAACCCTCAACTCAATGACAAAAAGACCCTTTCCATCATTCATAAGATTCTAGATAAAAATGATATTGAAGCGCAGCATAATCGCGCACACTTTGAAGCAAAGGGGATCACCGCATTTAACCTAATGAGTAGCCCAGGTAGCGGTAAGACAACTCTACTGGAGCATTTACATCAATACACGCCACTTAAGTATGCTGTTATTGAGGGCGATCTCGAAACTTCTAGAGACGCTGACAGACTCATCGCCAAAGGCATCGATGCGTATCAAATCCAAACTGGAGCGGCCTGCCACTTGGATGCATTCATGGTTCACAGTGCCCTTCACCACATTAACTTAGACCCTCTGGATATCTGCTTTGTCGAGAACGTTGGTAACTTAGTCTGCCCGGCGAGTTATGATGTTGGTACCCATAAGAATATCGTTTTGTTATCTGTACCTGAAGGGGATGACAAAATTGAGAAGTATCCTGTCATGTTCCGCCGTGCTGATTTGGTACTCATAACAAAGTCAGATCTCATGCCCTATTTTGACTTTAGCATGGAAGAATCCCGTGCTCAGCTCAAGAAGCTTAATCCGAATGTTGAGCTGATTGAAATATCAGTTAAAGATCCTCAATCATTAGCCAAAGTTGCCGATTGGCTACTGCAACATACCGGAGCCTCTGCCTAATGTGTCTTTCGATTCCATCACAAGTTGTTGCACTACATGAAGACGAGCAAGCGGTAACCGTCGATACTATGGGTGTCAAACGTAAGGTCAGCAGTCATCTAATGGCCGATGCATTAGAAATAGGTGACTATGTGCTGATCCATATCGGTTTCGTTATGAACAAAATTGATAAAGCCGATGCCATGGAAAGTTTGGCTCTATATCGAGAGATTGTTGAAAAACTCGAGCAAGAACAGCAGGAGTCTTAATGATAGCCCTAACTGAGCTTTACAAAGGATTCAGAGATCCTGAAGTCATTCGCTCTTTAGCGAAAGAGATTGCCACCTACGCAAGTTTGATTGACGGTAATGTTAATATTATGGAGGTCTGCGGCGGACACACCCATACCATCATGAAATATGGTTTAAACCAATTATTGCCCGATAATATCGACTTTATCCATGGTCCAGGCTGCCCAGTTTGCATCATGCCTAAAGAGCGTATCGATCATGCTGCCGCTCTGGCAAATTTACCAGGTATCATTTTGGTAACGCTAGGCGACATGATCCGTGTTCCTGGCTCTAAAGGCAGTTTAGCTAACTATCGTGCAAATGGCTGTGATATCAGGCCTATCTATGATCCTCTCGATACCTTACAGATCGCTATCGATAACCCTGACAAAACCATTGTTTTCTTTGCGATAGGTTTCGAAACTTCTACTCCTATGACCGCGGTACTTATCGATCAAGCTGAAAAGCGTGATATAAAAAATCTAGTATTTCATATCAACCATGTACTCGTTCCTCCCGCGATTGATGCTGTGATGGCCGATCCCAAAGCCAAGGTCAATGCCTTTATTGGGCCAGCACATGTAAGCGTGATTAGTGGCGCAAAGGTCTACCGCCCTGCGGTGACCAATTACAATACTCCTGTCGTCATATCTGGCTTCGAGCCAGTGGATGTAATGCAGTCAATCTTGATGATTGTTAAGCAAAAAGCGGCAGCAAAGGCCGAGCTCGAAAACCAGTATAGCCGTTCGGTTTCAGAAGAGGGCAATCTTACAGCCCAAGCGTTGGTGAACCAATACCTTAAAGTGAGAGAGCATTTCCGTTGGCGGGGTCTTGGCCCAATCCCCTCTTCTGCGTTAATGCTAAGAGATGAGTATGCCCATAGAGATGCCGAACGTGTTTTTGCTGAGCATCTTCCAAATGAAGAAATTGACGACCATAAAGCCTGTCAATGTGGTGATATTCTCAGAGGCTTATGCAAACCCAAAGACTGCAAGGTGTTTGGCCGAGGATGTACGCCAGAAACACCATTAGGTAGCTGTATGGTTAGCTCTGAAGGTGCTTGCAACGCATACTATCGCTATAACGGAGTCACAGAATGAATCAAATTAACTCGCGCAAAGTCGTGCAGCTCAGTCATGGCGGTGGCGGTAAAGAGATGAACCACCTGATTAAGGACCTGTTCTTTAAGGCTTTCGATAATCCCATTTTACGTAACGAAGAAGATGCCGCTGTTTTGCATTTTAACGGCGATGTCGCCTTTACTACCGACTCCTTTACCGTAGCGCCGTTATTTTTCTCTGGTGGCGACATCGGTAAGCTTTCCATAGCGGGTACCGTTAATGACTTAGCGATGATGGCCGCAGAACCACAATATCTCAGCTGCAGCTTTATCATCGAAGAGGGCTTTGAGATTGCCAAGTTAAAAACCATCGTCGAAAGCATGGCCAAGGAGCTGAAACAGTCCGGCGCTCGTATCGTGTGTGGAGACACTAAAGTTGTGCCCCGTGGCTGCGCAGATGGCCTCTTCATCAATACTTCTGGGGTTGGCCGTATTCTTCGTAAAGGGATCTCGGTAAAAAACTTAGCTTGCGACGATGTCATCATAGTATCTCGTGACATCGGCCGCCACGGCGCGGCAATTTTGATGGCGAGAGAGGGCTTGGCACTCGACTCTGAGCTAACCAGTGACTGCGCGACACTATGGCCGATAGTCGAACAGCTTATTGCTGCAAACATTGAAATCCATGCGATGCGCGACGCTACCCGTGGTGGACTCTCTGCGGTTCTCAATGAGTGGGCGCAGGCATCTGATGTCGAAATCAATGTTCATGAGGAAGCGATCCCTGTTTGCGATGAAGTGAGAGGTCTCTGTGAGTTATATGGGTTTGAGCCATTTGATCTAGCAAATGAGGGCACCTTTATCCTAGCGGTACCTAAAGAGAGTGCCGATGCTACGCTAGAGATTATGAAGCGCTTCTGTCACTGCGAACAAGCATCTATCATCGGTGATGTAAACGAGAACCGAAAAGGCAAAGTGGTACTCAACACTCCTTGGGGAAGCACTCGTTACTTGGATTTACCTCAGGGTGAATTACTACCGAGGATCTGCTAGTGCATGAGTACTCGATAGTAACCGCATTGATTGAAGAGTGTGAGCGTCATGCCTTTGCTAACAATGCAAGTAAGGTGAGCCGAGTAGAGATAAAGCTTGGGATCCTTAGTGGCGTTGAGCCAGAGTTACTCAGGACGGCTTTTGAAACCTTTAAGTTAGAGGGGATCTGTCGCGAAGCTAATCTCGTGATGAATATCCAGCCATTAGTACTCAGATGTTTGGACTGTGGACAAAGCACAGAACATAGTGAGCGAAGCGTAATTTGCAGCCATTGCCAAAGTGGCCAGACGAAAGTACTCGATGGTGAAGATATGATGTTAATGCAACTCGAGCTAGAGCAAGCCTAGTGACTATAACGGAATAAGCCCTACTATTCATATTGTAGGGCCTATTATTGTTGTTTCTAATAATATCGTTTCTAGATTATTAAGCTTATTATCGCAGCGCTTGATATTGTAGAGTTTTGTTTTGTCATTAACTCTGGGTTAATTCCCCGCTAAATAATCAACAACTAAATAATCAACAACTAAGTAATCAATAACTTGCATGCTGAAATTCATCAGAAATCTCAGCTTTAGCCCTTCTTAAGTTTTTTTGAGCTTGCTCAAAATAGCTGGGTGACATATCGATTGCGCGCTCAAATAACCCTATCGCTTTTTCATACTGCCCCTCAAGCATGAGGAAGTAGCCTAAGTCATTAAGTGCATCAGCCGGAGACATTGTCTGCTCAAACGCGGCGAGCGCACGCTTATAAAAGCCTTTTCGAACATAGACAAGCCCCAAATTTGTCCAGGCTCTATTGAAGCTAGAGTCTTCTCTAATCGCCTGTCTTAAATATTTCTCAGCCATTGTCAGCTCAGCGGTTAAATAATAGGAGTAACCTAAGTTGGTAATAAGTATCGACGAGTGTGGCTGTAACTCTAAAATCAATCTGAAGTAATTTCTGGCTTTTTGGTGATTATTCTCGACATCTTCTAAAATCGCAATGGCGTTATAGACTCTTGCAGGAGACTCTCGGTTAGGCACCAAAAACGCCCCCATATTTTGCTTCTCTTCGAGTAGCGCTAATCTTTTTTGATCTAACTCTATCGCCTTTTCAAGATGTAAGCGCGCTTCTCTATATTGACGCTTATCCATACTAATGACCCCAAGATCTGCATGAGCCATCATCAAGTTAGGATTAAGAACGAGTGCTTCATTATATGCTCTATAGGCAATATCCGGATTGCCCCTTATGGTATGAATGCGCCCAATCTGATAAAAGGTTTCGGCATTTTTAGCGTTAAAATCTAATGCTTGGATATAGGCATACAGTGCCTTTTCAATATTACCAGACTGCTCTTCGGTATGCGCCTTTTGTAGCGCCTCTTCTTCGGTTGTCGGTGCTGAAAAATCTGGAGTAATAGACGATAACGTACCTACATCAAGCAAATCTTGACGCTCCGGAGCCTTTATTGGCGCAGGAGTCTCTTCTGGAGTAGAGCTGCAAGCGGACACTACTGACAATATACTCAGCATAATGCAGGCCCTAATCAATATCATGACAGATCCCACTCCCCGTTTACTTAGCTGCATCCATTCCAGTCTCATAAGCATCCCCTATTCTTATAATGTAGCGCTAAAATGCCTGCCCCCATACTTTCATCACTTTTAGTACAGCAGGCCCTACTGCAACGATAAAAAATGACGGCCAAATACAGCACATCATTGGAAATATCATCTTAACAGCAAGTTTTGCAGCTTGCTCTTCAGCCGCTTGTAGTCGCTTATCACGGTATTCATCTGAAAACACACGTAAAGTTTCTGCGATACCGGTACCTAAACGCATACTCTGTGATATAGCAGAGTTCAGTCCCTTAATATCTTCAAGTCCTGTTCTATCGGTAAACTCCTGTAAGGCAACTTTAATGGTTAACCCCGCCCTCACCTTACTACAAACCAAATCCAACTCACTCGCAAGACTTGGGTGGCTAAATGCTAACTCCCTTGCAACCCTTTGCATTGCTGCCATTAGCCCCAATCCTGCTTCGCAGCAGACAACTAATAAGTCCAGCGCATCCGGAAACCCGACTCTAAGTTGGCGCATTCGCCGATTTGCAAGTGACTGCAACACCATTGACGGAACAATAAACGCACCGCCAATAAAAAGGCAGAATATATAAATCGTCCAAATACCAGAGATCTCAGGAAACAGGTTCAAAATAACTAATGAAATGACAAAACCTAACAAAATAAGCAGTAAACGAGATGCATTAAAAACAGCCAAGGCATTTTCTGAATGAAACCCCGCATGGATCAACAGGCGCCTAGTTTCATGATTAGAAAAGTTGAGGAATGGCTTCTTAGCCATCTCACCCATACCATGTTCCAAAGTGCCAGTGACATCATGTGTCACTTTGGTTCCTTCCGCTGCATTAAGTGATTTCAACCTCTTTCTAATCGGAGAGTACACACCACTAATCAAGTAAGATATTGATATCGCAAGAGTGACCCCAGCAATTGCGGCAACAGAATATATCGCCCACTCAACGTGTTGGGGATCATCAAAAAACTGACCAAATAAACCAATTAGGAAATCCATATTACATATCTATCCTTATTAACTTACTAATCCACATGCCACCGACAAACATACCGATAGCTCCCCAAATAAGCAGTTGATTGCCCTCTTCAGTCCCCGTTAACTCACCAACATAACCAGGTGTTTGAATATAGATCACGGCAAATAACACAAATGGCAGCAAGATAAGGATCCAGGCTGAAAGCCGTCCCTCAGCAGAAAGCGTTCTCACTCTTCGCCTGAACGTAAAGCGTAATCGAATGACTCTTGCCAAGTTATTGATATTTTCGGCTAAATTACCACCCGTTTCTTTTTGTACCATTACAGCACTCGCGAATGCCATCGCAGATACACTAGGAACTCGTTCAATAAAACCCAAAAGTGCTCTTTTCGTATCTTTACTGTAGTTAATGTTAGCGAACATTAAACTAAATTCCTTAGCAAGCGGCCCCTCCATCTCTTCAGTCACTAACTTAATGGCATCGGAAAAGGAGTAACCCGCTTGCAGTGCTCGCCTCAACACATCCAAAGCATCCGGAAAGCTCTCCTCAATCTTTTCCATGCGTTTTGCCGTATCGCGATTTAGCTTGAAGTTAAAGATAAATAGTGTGACCACAAACATAAATCCGGCAGCGATCTGTTCGCCCAAATAGAACCACACCACCGAAGCGACTATCGATGCCGAAAAGAGAGCCAGAAAAATGAATTGGTGGCCCATGAGCTTGTAGTCTGCTAATTCTAGGCGATAACTTAAGTTTTCTATCAACTGAAAGCGCTCTAACCAGCGCCCAATGGGTCCAAGTTTTCCTAAGCGGCTCTTACGCAGTAATGATGTCTCATAAGTTATATCGCCTGATGCTTCTGAAAGCTTTTTGAGGCGCTTGCGTACCAAAGCACTGTTTGCTCTTTGGGGGCTATAGACTGGTAGAAACAGGGCTTGTGATAAAAAAAGCACCGCAACAAAAACCAGTCCTAGGAAGATAACTTGGTTAGAAAACATGTCTACGCTCCCTAAAATTCAGCAAATGGATCGCCACAGTTGAAAAGATGATATGGAAGTTCAATACCGTGTTGCTTTAACTTCGCATGGAAGCCAGGTATGACTCCTGTCGCCTCAAAGTCTCCGATAATCATCCCCTCCTCATTTATTCCTTTTCGGCTAAAGCGGAATATTTCAGACATAGTGATAATGTCACCCTCCATGCCATTAATTTCTTGGATACTTGTGACTCTTCTGCGGCCGTCTTCTTGGCGCTCTAACTGCACCACTAGATCAATTGCAGATGCAATCTGGGTTCGAATATTGCTTACTGGCATGTCAAAGCCCGCCATACAAACCATATACTCAAGCCTGCCAAGCGCATCTCTTGGGCTATTAGCATGTAAGGTTGTTAATGAGCCCTCATGACCCGTGTTCATTGCGGTAAGCATATCTAAGGCTTCACCACCACGAACCTCACCAATCACAATTCTATCCGGTCTCATTCTCAAGCAATTTTTAACCAAATCTCGTTGAGAAACCTCCCCCTTACCTTCAATATTTTGTGGTCGAGTTTCTAACCTAACGGTATGGGGTTGCTGTAGTTGGAGTTCGGCGGAGTCCTCAATAGTAACAATTCGTTCATCACTAGGAATAAAACCCGATAGCATATTTAACAGGGTTGTTTTACCACTACCCGTTCCACCTGATACCAAAATATTTAGCTTTCCCTTAACGCTCCCTTTAAGCAGCTCAATCATTGACTCTGTCACCGAACCAATATCTATAAGCTGTCTGGCGTTAAGTTTATCGACTGCGAACCGTCTGATCGAAAGGGAAGGACCGTCTAAGGCGAGTGGAGGTATAATGGCGTTCACACGCGATCCATCTGCAAGTCTTGCATCGACCATAGGTGATGATTCGTCTATTCGCCGACCAACACTAGAGACGATTCGGTCTATGATGTTTAGAAGGTGAGCATTACTGTGAAACTTGATATTAACCGCTTCTAGCTTGCCCTTTCGCTCGATATAAACCCTATCATATGAGTTTACGAGAATATCCGAAATTGATGGATCTGATAAGAGAGTTTCTAGAGGTCCCAATCCAAGTACTTCATCGATAATAAGACCTATAAGGCGCTTTCTTGTAGAAAGGTTAATAGGTAAATTTAACCCATTTAAGATCTGTTCACATATCTCACTTATTTGGACTTGAGCTTGGTCTTTTGATACTGTCTCAATAAGAGAGAGATCCATCATGCTCAATAATTTATCGTAAAGGGTAACCTTAATGTCCTGCTCATCTTGAGTTAATGGCTGGAAATCATTAATTGTGTTAATTTCTTTTCTAATTTCCATATTAGTTTCCTAAAAGACGCTTCCAAAAAGTTGTTCCAGTTTTATCTTGCTCGCTACTAATGGGTAGAAACTTATCAGCTAAAAAACGCACATCGGTGACTATCTTTTGTTTCCTTGCAACTTCAGTCAGGGGCTTACCAAGATCTACACACTCGTTTGATAACTTATAATCGTTGATGACGGTACTTATACTTGATATACCTAACGCCTCTTTAATATCTGATAACTTTATATTGGAGTTTTTGTTATATCGATTAACAACCAAGTTAATTTGCTCTGAAGCAATACCCATATTTTTAGTCAATTGAAAAATTAAATCTTTGGTTTGACGCAAGTGCATTATATTCTGTTGAGTAACGATCAATATCGTCGCATTCAATAATAGATCACAATTCCAATCTTCAGGGCCTCTAGAAAAGTCTAAAATAACCTGTTTATAAAACTGACGGTATTTCCAAATAAGTTCTTTAATGCGGTTAAAGTCAACCTCTTCGTCTAGAGTCAGAAGCTCAAAAGGTTTTGCCGCGAGAAGGCTCAAGTTTCCATTCTTAGTCATCGTGCTTTTTAGCGCGATCTCATCGAGGTCTTCAATCGTACCAAGCACATCACAAATCGAGTATTTAGCGTCGCACCCAAGAATATGTGCCAATGTACCATGGTGAAGATCCATATCTAATAGTGCGAGATCGCTGCCTTCTCTTTGAGAGACGACATCAGCTAAGCTTGCGGATAGAAAGCTTGCTCCCGAGCCTGCCTTACCATTTATAATAGCAACTACAGGTGCCAAATCAGCATTCTTTACAAGACGGTTAGATACTTTTTCCAAAGAGCTAAATAGTTCATTTGACTGCGAACTTGAAGGGATAAAGTCACTGACATCATATTGAAATGCCAATCTTAAAATATTCTGTGGAGTATCGTGGCCTACCAATATAATGTCGCAATCGAAATTAGCTGCATATGCTAACGCTTTCTCTGCCTCGACCTCTTCAGAGGGGAGTACCAATAACACGAGGTTGAAGTTACTTTTATCTTTTACTAAATGCTGATCTTCATATGACGCAGACTGCCACTTTAGATTTTCGAACTGGTTTAGGCTTTCACTTAACCAACTAAGCGACTGATGACCACAACTTGCCACAATCGCCTGCACAGGAAACGCTAGACAAAAAGACATAGGTGATTCTTGGTTATTATTCGAGACACATAGCTCAAGCGGTTTATCCATTGCGCACCTACCTCCCTTTTTAATACAGCTATATTTACTATAGACAACATTCCTTAAGCTATTTGATTATTTACCTATTGATTGAAAAAGAATTAACTACAATCAGATGTTCCTCCCTTGAAAACACCCAAACTCTCTCTAGGCAAAGTTGCAGAAAAGGTAGGAGAATTGAGGGTCTGAGTAAGACCAGGAACTAAGAATTGATGCTGGTAATTTGTAACTTCTGCTCTCACTAGCCTAATAAAACCGCGGTCATTAACCAAGTCTTCGATAACTGTTCCATCTAGCCTGAGGTAACTTATTATCAAATTATCATTTGTTAAATTAGGGACTAAGTTCGCGCCGTTAAATAATGCTTGAGAGTGAATGTCGCTACTCACTTGACATACCACAGCAATCCTTGCTGCGCGACGTGCAGCTTCATGTAATACATTATAGGTATATAATAATCTGCCCACTTCGATTGCAGAAAAAAGCACTAAAAAAAACACACTCGCAACGATAGAAAACTCAATAGCATAAACCCCTCTAATATGCTTCATATAGCCCTCACCGCGTACGTTGAATTTAAGCTAAAACTAAGGTCAACACCGTCTCCCAAGCCTAACCCTGATAGCCTGTCAAAAAAGATAGGCGTCCAATCATAATCGACGGAAATAACTAAAATGCCACTATCTATAGGAAGCTCTGAGATTGAAACATCGGTAATGTCAATGCCAGACAGTAGCGGTGTAGCACCTGTATTAGCACCGTAGACCAATAGGTTGGTTGTATCAGAAATACAGTAATCACAATTTTCGTCAATTAAAACCGAGGGTACGCCATTACTGGTTGTGATTATGGTTTGGGATAAGTGACGGCCAGCATCTCGGATCATTCTTGTTAACTGGCTATACTGATAGATCCCTCGTCCTAACTCTGCTGTAAATAATATCAAAACTAAAAACAAGGGTAAGACAATCGTAAATTCGATAGCCGCAATCCCCTTTTGCTTCATGACATATAACTGATTATTCATGTTCATTCACCTAAGAGTCTGGACTATCAGGATCCCAATATAGGACAATCGTTGAACTATCCCCAACATAGTCAGGGTCAAGTGAAGCTAATCCACTGTTGGAGCAAGTATTTAGAAATTCGCCTACGATATAAGAGTCTTGTCCTGTTCCCCCGACTTTCTGTGTCAAGAAGAAACAAGCCGTACCCAAAATCGTTATGTCGTAAGTACCGTTTGCATCAGGATCACAAATTCCTACTACTACCTCTAACTCCCTTCGCAGCTCCATTGCATTGGGGTCATCTGTCGTTTCACAGTTTTGGGGGCTATCAGAATGGTTAGCAGCATCATAATCTGACCAACGATACGCCCCCGCTATCGAGTCAGGAGCGATAGCAGTTTGCATTACTGGTTTGCCATTTTCATCAAACAGAAGGTTTTCATCATCATCCATAGCTTGAACTTCTTCGACTGTTACAGGCGTGCCTTCACAGATATTAAAATCTCTTGGGTTATCTTCGCTGTTTGTTCCCGCAGGCCCCCAATCACCAAAGCGGGTATTCATTCCTTGTGCGGCCGGTCCAACCGTGCCCCCTGTTTTAGTCGTTGCCACGGTACCTTCACTAACACATTGATCTGGTGAGTAATTCCCCGAGAATGCGTCCCTTAGATCACTTCCTCCGCGGTCACCATCTAGGCTTATCAGCTGAAAGTTACCCGAACCATTAGCACTCGGCTGACCGGCCCCAACCTTCATAAGATGCAGCCCATCGGCTAACCCATAGTTATCTTCTGCCGTCGAACCTTCCTTTCCACATACCAGAAGCGGCAATATTTTATTCACACAGGCAAGATCCTGACTGCGTCCAGCTACGGCCGATGCTCGAATTTCTTTATCAAAATTGAGAATATCGGCTAAAAAATTTGACAACTTTACATTTTCAACTCTCACTCGAACATACTCACTCCCTTCTGCAAGTATTGGATTAAATGGATCGGGGAGTTCAGAAAATTCGACCTGTAAGCGTGGTGTAACTTGAGTGTTGTTGAAGTCGGGACTAGACAAGGATACAGAGGTATTGAGCTCGCCATTTTCAGTAAAGGAAAGGTTTTGAAGCAATATAGTGTACGCCGCTTCTCTGGCTTCTAAGAGTGTCGCCCCCTCTTGTAATTCTTTTGCCGCATTTAACGCTGCGGCATCGACTGCATTTTGTAAACGGCCTTTACTCAACAGCATATGGCCACCATCTAACGCTAAGGCAGCAAAAGCAATAACGGCAAAAATACCTATAGTAAACATCACCAAGATCGCCCCAGATTGACGACCTATTGAAGATAAACCTCGACTCACGTAATAATGACTTTTAGACATCATAACCTCACATGTCTGCTCTAATTTCTGCCCGAACCTGAGCTCGAGCTACTCGCTTTGGTTGACCCCATGTTTTTGGAAGACTTAGGTTCAACACTACTTTTCCGATATGACTGCATAACCGCTTCACCATAAGTACCATCGAGATTAAGTATGATACCGTCGTTACGTTCCGCAGCTTCGGGATCTAAGATTTGGACTTGCTTAATCTGGTAGTGACTCTCCCCCATAGGAAAGTCATTGATTTTTGTGCATCCTGTTAAACTCAAAATTGTGATAGAAAAGACAACAAAACAATTATAAAACGAACCTTTAGCGTCATATCTCATGAGCCTTACTCCTAACTTTAAAGTGAATGACCATATTTTTGTTGAGTACCTGTGTCATCTAGTTTTGTTTTTGACTCAACAGGCTCATAAGGAGTATCACTGGTGTCATCTGTATTTTCTTTATGGGACAGTTTACCTAGCAGGTAAAATTCAACATCTGACGGTAGAACAAAACCATCAGTAGGCAACGAAATATCTTTGCGATTAAATGCCCGAACAAGCCTAGGCGTGACTAGGATAACCAACTCACTCTGACCACTTTGAAAGCTTTTGCTGGTAAATAACTGACCTAATACTGGTACATCTCCTAATCCCGGCAACTTATCGATATTTTCTCGTAATGTGTCACTAATCAAACCGCTAATGGCGATAGTTTGCCCATCGGCCAACTCAACCGTTGTTGCAGTGCTTCTTTTTACCAGTGACGGCACAACCAATGAGGTTGAAGTATTACCGGAGATTGAAAAACCATTGGCGGTACTAATCTCACTAACCACTACATTTAGATTCAAATTAATTTGCCCAGAGTCGAGAACTGTTGGCACAAATTTTACACCTACACCGTAGTCTCTGTATTCGATGGTTGTATTGCCATTTTCACCTGGCACTGGGATTGGAAATTCCCCACCTGAAAGAAACTCGGCAGACTGACCGCTCATAGCTGTAACATTAGGCTCAGCTAATACTTTAGCTAATCCATTTTGTTTAGCGACATCTAAGGCAAAGTTCATCATTAAGTCACCGTTAATGTACTGTGCAAATAAACCTTTTCCGTCGACTCCACCAATACTTCCAGGATCAAAGCCTCCACCGCCACCAATAACACCACCTGATAAGTTAGAGCCTTGATTGAAAATCAAAAACTTTGAATCAAATTGTCTCGCTACGTTTCTTTGAACCTCTGCGACAACCACTTCGAGCATGACTTGGTGATCGCCACCTATAGTCATCATATTTAACACTTTACTTGGAGCACGATCTCCTGCGGCGGCTTCTGCATAACCCTGCGCAAGCTCAACGGCAGTATTCATTTTCTGTAAATTAGAAGCTTGGCCACTTAATAAAAGTTGCCCTTGAGAGGTCTGAACGCCCAACTTTTCAGTTGGAAGAAACTGATGCAGCCTTGTCTTTAATCCGTTTAAGTCATGAGTCACTTCAATATCCATAATTCTTGCAAGCTGCTCATTCTTGTCCCAAATCATGATATTAGTGCTACCTAATTGTTTTCCCAAAATGTACAGTTCGTCATTAGGAAGTAACTTAATATCGGCAATACTCGGATTACCCACAGACACCCTATGTATAGGCCCATTGAGCATAAGTACTCTTGACTTAAATATAGGGATTCGCTGAATATCATTTCTTGCTCCTGGCGTAGGACCACCGGCATACGCGATTGATACCTGCAACATTGTTAACAAACAAACAATTGAACAGTGACGAAGGAATGACATGTTATTCTCCTTAAAACATGAATCTAAATGCTTGTTATCAACTACTTGTTAGTTTTTTACTTTTATCTCTTGTTCACTCATGCCTTTAAGCAGAAATACTTTTTTTGTGCCAGATGCTGAAACACTTGCTACGCGTACGGCTTCAACGGGTTGGATATTCTCGCTTATCTCAACCTCGTCTTCATCAGGCTCATCTATTTCTGCAAGCTCTATCACCGCTGTATCGTTGGGATTTCGTAAGGCCAATTGCAACGAGCCTCGACTCTTTGCAATCATTAGCACCTCCGCCTGCTCTAAACTAAGCTCTAGCGTAACGGCACGAACCAAGACAGGTTTATTCTCATCATTTGATGCTTTTTGGTCGATAGCTAAGATTTTTACGTTAGAAAGAACGATGTCTGTTTTAAGGCCGCTGCTCTTAAATATGTTGATAATATCTACCCTATTTCCTGGTAGAAGAAAGCCTGCAACACCTACAACATCGTTCACCCTTATCGTGACAGCACGCATAGTGGGCGTGATCAAGCTCGCCAATGTGCTTCCCTCTCCTTTGGGGGTTAATCGCTCTTTACGCAACACCTCTCCCTGATAAAGTCGGTGTTTAACCACTTGACCTTCCGCTTCGGTAATATCGGTAATTGCACCTTTAGGAACAAGGTTTTCTGGCACGGGAGTTAAAGCAAGGTGTTTCCTTTCAATAATGGTTCCTAGAGGTACCTCTGTAACCATAGTAATGACATTGGAAGTCGTTCCTACCGTTTCTGTTTGCGTGTTTGATTTAAGCCAGCTTTGCGCAAGATAAACAGCCGTAACACCAAATACTAATGATAAAATGACAAATAGGACGGTTTTGTTATTCATTTGTCGCTCCTAATCAAAATTCGTAAAATATTTTAGACAAAATATATCGACCATGCTGAGTCAACCAAAGACGGAGTGATTACGGGTTCAAACTCCATAAAGCTGATTTGATCAGACATTATTCCCAGTAAGTCTCGTGGATAACATGGAATTAATGGTTTCTCATAGCGCTTGTGATATTCCTCTAAAAGATATTGAAAAACTTCTTCGGTACAGCTTAAGTCTAGATCCTCACAGACTTGAAACCATATCTTTCTATATAGCTCTTCATCCAAGGCATCGAAGTGAATTTTATATCCAAGACGTCTTAAAAACGCCTCATCTACAAGCTCTTTAGGATTAAGGTTAGTAGAAAACAGAAGAATAAGTTCGAAAGGAATTTCAAAATGCTCACCCGATTGAAGACTTAAAAAGTCTCTGCGCTCTTCCATAGGAATAATCCAACGGTTAAACAACTGCTTAGCACTAATTTTCTGCCTACCTAAATCATCTAATAATAATATTCCGTTGTTTGCTTTTAACTGAAGTGGTGCCATGTAAGTTCGACTATGACTATCAAATTGAACCTCTAACATCTCTGCAGTTAATTCTCCTCCGGTGATCCGTAAAGGCCTTTCACACTTAATCCATCTGGGATCATGCCCTTCCGATAATCTAAGGCTGCTAGTTTCATTCCCCACCCCAACCTTGTGGTGTAACTCGGGGTCGTAAACTTGAATCACCTCATTACCTATCGCAATCGCATATGGGATGAGTACGCTATCGCCTAAGGTTAAATTTAAATGGCGACACAAATAGCTTTTACCGGTACCAGGAGGCCCATAAATAAGTACAGGTCTACTGGAGTTCATTGCGGGTCCAATTTTAAACAGTAGGTCTTTAGGCAATACTAAGGCGGATAAGCCTGCTTCGAGCATTTCAAACGTAATCGCCTTAGCCCTGCTCGACTGCTTTTTACAAATATTTGCGTACTGTTTTAATGGCACAGGAGCTAACCCCAAATAACCATTTCTCGACAAAGCCTGTTTAGCATGGTGCTCACCGCCGGAGCTAAGAGCGTAACGCATTTGGCCATCAGAAGTTGTTTGCCTATTTTCGACCCAAGCTAGGGCTTTTGCGGTATCTAATAAATGCTGAATGATGCCACCCGTCACGCCAATCAAGCTAACAAGTTGCTCCTTAGTTAGCACACCTGCAGACAAAAGGTGTTTGGCCACCAAGTCGAGGAGTAAGGCCTCCGAAACACCTGTTTCTTTGATTGTTTTAGGGCGTGGTGCGAGTAGCGACTCCGTTTGCAGAACAGGGCCATTTTGAGTCATAGATTCAGGAACCTGCTCCTTTCTAGTTATATTCATGCCGCATATCCTAAGAAAATAGAGAGTGACTAACAGAAGTGTATAAATGCGTAATATCTTGGTTTAATGAGCATGCCCATACCCAACCAATTGCTAATGCGGGTGCATAAGGCACTCTTTGACCAGCAGCCTCCCCTTCTTCAGGCTTAAAATACGTTCTTAAATAGAAGCAATCCCAATATCTTTTAAATGTTTTAATACACCCTGAAAATCCTGATTTCCAAATTATGAGTAAAATACTGGTTACAGCTCCAGCAATAATGCCATAGGCGATACTCCAGGCTAGGAGCTGAGGCCCCATTAACGCGCCAATCCCCATCATTAGCTTAATATCACCAGCACCCAATATTTTAAAAATAAAGGTTGGAAATAAAATAATAAACGCAAGACTAAAACCAATAAATGAGATCATTAACCCACTCAAGTGGGCAAAATAGCCATTGACCAAAAAACCACAAAAAATTGCAAATAAGCACAGCCAATTAGGTATTTTCTCCCTTGTTAAATCCACAACAATCGCTAATATAAAAAATACGCCAGCGATGACAACTTGAAGTAACAATTGATAATCAGCCATATTATTCCCTTAACTTTCATCAAAAGATTACTCACCTAAAGTGAGCAATCTTCAATCTGATTGCTCTTCCAAAGTCTAAGGAGCTGTACAGTCTGTGCTCGCACCATTAACCGCTGAAGCTAAACAATCAATTTTAGCTGTAGCATTGTCACCTAAAGTATTAAACGCCGCGATCATGCCGCCAACAACCAATCCACCAGCGATGGCATACTCAACTGCGGTTAAACCGCTTTCATCTTCGATAAACTCTTTTAGTAAACTTTTGATATCCATAATATTATCCACCTATGTTCGTCCAGTCTCAAAAAAGCTAAAACAAGTTCGGCTACAAACGCAAAATTTTGTTCATTGCTAAGTAACGCTGTATATAAAGGTAGCAAAGGCCTAGTTAACTCTCCATGTGGAATAATTTATTGGTCTACTTATTAGTTATATTCACCAAATTAAGATTTATCAAACATAAAAAGTATGACTCAATTTATGTCACCAGCTCACCATTTGACATAGAATATATTTGAATACTCACGTATTCTAGACGGAAAAATACCGGAAGAGATTGGACAAAATAACATTAGTGGTATTCAATCATTTGCTTTTACACATTATTGAAAAGTAAACATACTGTAAAATCAGGCCATTTTATTATTCCATATTGATTTCTTATAACCGTCGTTACAGCAGAAAAACTAAGGGCTTGGTAGATTATTTGTTAGCGATGAGAATTTTATAAGAATTAAAATAGTTCCAAAACTAAATAAGCACTCATTTATTAGAATCCATTTAGTCATTTTGGAATAATCGATAGGGAAAGATAGAGACCTAAAATCTGTCGACCAATTTATACACACTCGATATTTCATATTTAACACCAAATTGCTTCTCTATGTATAACTGAATATCCCCTCCAGTCAACTTCCCCTCTCCTCCATGATTATTTTTATTGTCGACATAACTCTTAAGTTGCAAAAGTTGCTTTTGGTTTAGAATACTTGGTCTACCGCTGTGGGGTTTATCCTTTAACCCCTCTAGCCCATTAGATAGGTAGAGGCTAATCCAACGGTTAACGCTCGTACGGCTGACTTTTAGAAAATCTGCAATTTGGTATCTTGATTTTCCATCTTGAAAATGTAACACAGCCAACAACTTAAGCTTCATTCTGGCGTTCTTCTCTTTGCGTATAAACTTTGCTAACGTTGCATTATCATGACAAAAACTATCCATTTTTCGCTCCTTTGTCCAATATAGTACCTCTTACCTGTAAGCTCCCATCCTTATCAATCCATACAGTTTGATAAATCACATCGATTGAAAGCTGACTCGTGAGACGAAAGTGCCTGGTCTGTTTACTTTTTACTGCGTTTTTAAACTTGAGTCTTGTCTCTGCAGGCTCCTTATTAATTAGATACTGTGCAAAAAGTGCGGGTTGAGAAAGCCTGATACAACCGTGACTTAGAGCTCTATTTTGCCTTTTAAACAGATGCTTACTTGGTGTATCATGCAAAAAAATCGCATCTGAATTAGGGATCGTAAAGCGATACTTCCCCAGCGCATTTTTTGTACCAGGAAGTTGAACAAGTACACTTTTCTTTAACTTGTTTTTTAAACTCTTTGGATCCATCCCAGCCACATTATGGTCAATATGCTTAGTCTCATTACTCTTAAATGCGAAATCATTATTTCTTAGATAATTGGGCTGTTTATCAACGCTTTGAAGAATATCTTGGTAAATAATACTCGCTGGTGGTGTCCAGGATGGGTTCACCGTAATGACACTTATCGTGGTGTTTAACTCAGGCGTTTTACTGGTAGGTTTACCCACAATTACCGGCATAACTAGCTGCTCTACACCGTTTTTTGTAATACGTAAGGTATGATCCATTAGATTAACCAAAACATAATCTTTTGCTTCATCGAACCTTTTCAACCTCTGCTTCAAAGCATTCTGTAGCTGAGCCACTCTTATAGATGGCTCTGTATTAAGCGATAGTAAAGTCTGGGATCCCAACTTGCCATCAACAGCATGGCCATGTCTTCTTTGGAATAATTTTAGGCCCGCTTCAACACTCGGGTCAAAAATGCTCTCGCGGTAGGCTGGTATAGAGTAAGGTGTAATATCTCCAACTTGAGTCAATATCCACCTGAGTTTTGCGACCTCTTTCGTTCTTAAGCCCAACCTTAGTTCCATAGGGGCTACAGTCGGCCATTGATAACGCTCTAACGACCTATAGTGCTTGATTAACTTCCTTAAACTCTGGATGTCCTTACGCTCAACTAAATTCAAGTACTGTTCAACAGATAAGGATTGATGCTCAGAGCTCCCCCAAAAAACTTGCCTATCTAAAAGTCTTGCTAAATTAACCATATTCATTAACTCATTAACACTTTCACCAGCATTAAGGTCGAAAGCTAACGCCCTCAGTTGGCGAGAGGCTTCAGAGTTGCGGGTAATCTCATTAAAAGAGGGTTCCGCACGGACTTGCGCCGGAAAAAGTATTATTAGAAGGCTAATAAGTAGATGGTATACAACCAATTTAAGTCTGCTTAACAAGTGGACTCCTACCTAACACAATAAAAGAATTAACAATCATGAAGCCGAAACAGAATAAAGAATGAGACTAGTCAAAAAACAAAGTCCCAGTTTCAGTGAACAACTAATTTTTAGGTTTAGTACAAAAAATAACGTTTTGGCAAGGTGTTAATGCGATTTTTTTGCCTGCATAAGGCTTTCTATCAAATTTTTGAGGTTAAACTAAGGCTCATAATATATTCAGTTTTTTGGTTATATTCTTCTATACTCAAGTAGTTCTGTACTTGAAACAATCGTCTGTTCATGTTCTAAAAACGAGGAAGAATGTAATGAAACTAGGGGGGCAAGGGCTGAATTTTACATCTGCACTATTAACGATAGGCGTCACTCTTTTACTATTGTTAAACGCTAATGCTATGTATAAGGATTACCTTTTCACCAAAGAAATTAAAACTAGCAACCCGTCAGGCTCAAGTTTAGCAGAACGATATCTTATTCTTGGGGGCTGGCCGGCATCAAAAGAGCATAACTTCGTATCATCAGATATTGATTACCCCATAAGAGCGAGCAGTAACAACGCTTCACAGAAGGAGCGAAAATGAGCGATGACTATGGTTTTGACGAATCCAGAACACAGTTATTAAGGGTGTTCTTTAGAACGCTTGCTATTTTAATATTGTTTACCGTCATTCTGTTTAACTTTAAATCCTCGCTTCAAACCTACTCCGTAATGTCTTTAGCCTCCACAATGAATAGTTTAGATAGCCAGTCCCTATCTGCATACGGGTTGATCTACGACGTTATATTTTTTTTCTGTATTCTAATCGCTATACACATCATCTGGGCTGCAGTAATAACCGTTTCAACCCGCTGCCCTTGGTTACCTATAGAGGGAAAAAAACAGCAAGATCTATACTGGATGCTATTTGTTGGTCTCCACATTACCTGTTTGATTGCAATTAACTCCTATTTTTACCCTACCTCATTAGTTTCGTACTTTAGGCATACGCCTGTCAGCGAACCTCTTATATGGGGAGGGTTGGCACTGTTTTTAATTATCAGTTTCTATCGAGGCTTAGCCACTTTCACCTCAAAGCAAGTTGTTTTTTCCATCTCTCTGTTATTTACGGTAGGACTCTTCATCCCCTTTCTCTCAATCAATCAGACAAATGTACAGCCTCAAAAAGATCCAAATATTATTATTTTAGGCATCGACGGTCTTAGGCCAGACCATTTGAAGTACATGGGAGCAGCACCTCAAGTTGCCCCTAACTTGAATCGCTTACTCGATAACATGACGATATACAAAAATGCTTATACCCCACAGGGACGAACTTACGTTGCGTGGATGAGTCTTCTTACCGGTAAGTATCCGATTAATAATGGCGTTAGATTTAATTTAGCCCCACCAGAAATGGTAAATAAAACACTTCCTATAATTGAACTATTAAAGGAGAGAGGCTACCACACGACCTATGCTATTGATGAGCGTCGCTTTAACCAAATTGATTCTAGCTATGGTTTTGATAATACAGTAGGACCCAAGGCTGGTGCCGCAGATGCTCTCATATCGGGGTTAGGCGATCTCCCCTATCTAAATATTCTACTCATGCACCCCTACTCCTCCTATATACTGCCTTACCTATACAACAATAGGGCCTATGGTAAAGCCTACTCGCCTATTGCATTTAATAAGGCTGTCATCGAGAGCCTTGATTATGAAAACCCCAACTTTCTTGCCGTACACTATTGTCAATTGCATTGGCCATATACCTCTAAAGATTTTATATCGGAGCCTCTAGAAAATTGGGACGGAAATTACAATCACTATATGTATAAGGAGATGTTAAAAAGCGTTGATAAACAAGTTGCTGATCTCTTTACTCGCTTAAAACAGAAAGGAATGCTAGACGATGCGATAGTCTATATTATTTCCGATCATGGTGAGAGCTTTAAACTGCCCAGTTTCGAGACGCCCACGCCACAAGGTCCCAAGGTATTCCCTAAGACAAAGTCTTGGGGTCATGGCACAAATATCTTGGACCAGCAGCAATCCCTTATTCTTCTGGCTCGGGCTGAATTCAATAATTCGACTATCACCTCTCCCGCACAAAAAATCGAAGGGCTTTATTCACTGGTAGACATCGTCCCTACGTTAGTGAGTACGTTAAACATTTCAACAGCATCTGTTTCGAGGTTTAAAGGTGCCGATTCCGACGGGATAACGCTCCCTTGGACAGCAGAACAAGTATCGCCTAAGCGATATGTTTTTGTTGAGTCTTCAGTCCCGGTAAAGTCCATTAATAAGAGCTTTATTGATAAGAAAGAGGTCATGTCAGAGACCGCTTCAAATTATGAAGTTAGAAGTGATGGTAAAGCCTACATGCGCACTGAAAACTACATAGAGCTGATAGCCAAAAAACAGCGGGCAATCTACTACCAACAGTGGCAGCTAAGCTTACTACCCGATTACAACTCTCCCGTGCTTTTAAACACAGAAACAAATGAAATTTATGACGCTGATAACTACCAAGGTGATTTTAATTGGCGACCAATGATGAGAGAGCTTTGCTCTCAATACAAAGAGGATCCAGGATTTGATCAACACGCAGTTTGTACCGAAGTCAATATTAGTCGTAACTCACTCAATTAATGTCCAACAGTTGAGCGGCAATTACTTCATTTTTCAGGGAACAAGACAGGTACGTTAGCTGTAGCTAGCTGTTTTATAAAAATATGTACTACAGTTATCTCAAGATGGTTTTTTATTTAGGTAACCTTTTGACAAGCAAAGAAATTAATGTCTCTTATGCTAAGCCCGCCCCTACTGGCATAGGGAGTGAATGCTGCAGGCTCAGTCAAATACGAGGTCTATCGCTGCTACTTGCGTTTGCAATTGCCGCTCGTATTCATGTAGCCCTATTTTATGAGGTTAACTGGGATGAGTTTTATTACTTATCTTTCGTATATCAATATGAGAACGGAGTACTTTCTGCCCAGCTTCAGACCTTTCATGTTCACTTCTTTAACTGGCTTAAGTTGATTTCCTCCAATGAAGTCACTCAAATTAAAGCTGCGCGTTTAGTTTTAGTGATACTTCAGTCAATAACGGGTTTTTTCATTTACCGCATCGCTCGGCGCATGCTCAGCCCAGCAGCAGCAATATTTGCCGTGCTGTGTTATTTTGCGTTTTCTTTTAACATACGAATGGGAGCAAGTTTTCGTTCTGACCCTATCGTTACCTTTTTCTTAATGGCTAGCCTAGCGCTTGTTTTATCGGAGAAGTTGGAAATTAAACGTCTCGTTTTGGCTGGAGCATGTATCGCGATTGCGGTACTCATAAGCATCAAATCCCTCCTGTATTTACCCACCTTTGGGTTAATTGCCATCGCGCTTTTTTGCGACTCACAGACTAGAAGCAAGATGATTTATCAGGTCGCTACGGTCTTAGTCGTGGCTCTAGCGGTTTTTGTGGTGTTATATTTTTACCATGGAGCGCTTCTCAACCTTACAGACTCTCCTGCAGCCGATACCGTTAGCCGCAGTTTTGATAAAACAATAAAAAGTGCGACCTTCCTACCGGGATTTTTCTATCTAAAATACTCTCTACTTTATGATCTTTTTTTCTGGATAACATTGATTTACGGTGTAAAGATTGCATGTGTCGCTCTATTGCCGAAGAAGAGATTAAGCCGACAAGATCAGCTTATTTTGCTCAGCTTTACCTTCCCACTCTGCACCATCTTTTTTTACCGAAATGCCTTTCCCTACTTCTATTCATTTATGTTAGCCCCTGCGACAGTGTTATGTGGCTTGGCGTGGGATGGGCTAAAACTAAACTCAAGAAGCAGCAAAGAAACAACCGTGGTGACCAGCTGTATCTTATTCTTTATGGCATTAAGCATCTGCTACCATGGTTTTATTCTTCCAAAAAAGAAACCGTTACAATCACAGCAGGAATTTGTTGACTTAGTGCATACACTTTTCCCTTCGCCCACAAGCTATATTGATTGTTGCTCCATGATCTCTTCCTATCCTCAAGCCGGTTTTTTTATGAGTAGCTGGGGGATGGACTCTTATATTCAGGAGCAGCGGCCTATCTTGAAAAGTTCAATAGAACGGCAACAGCCAACATTTTTAATCGCCAATAACCGCTTTCTTGATCATGCTCGTTTAGCCGAGTTAGCAGAGCCATTACCGAAACAGCTGCTTCATCAAGATCTAACGGCCCTAGAGCAAAACTACATTCCCCATTGGGGGGCACTTTATGTTGCTGGTAAGCATCTATACTTACAGGCTGATACCGTTGACTTTATGATTAGTATCCCCGGTGAATACACCCTAGAAGGTACTCAACCCACGGTAATAGACAAACAATGGCTATCTCCAGGAGAAACGGTTTACTTAGCCTTTGGTAAGCATATCGCTGAGCCGACTCTATTAGGTCAAGAGATCACTTTTCGCTGGGGAAACCATCTATATCGTCCGCCTTTACCATCCGGTTACCGACCGATTTTCACAGGGTTTTAACGGTAATTTTTAAGTTCATCTAGAAAGGGATCTGGAAATGAAATTAATTGTGCAAATTCCTTGTTTTAACGAAGCTGACAACCTACGTGACGTAATTGATGCCATTCCCCAGAGCATCGACGGAATTGACACTATTGAAGTACTCGTTATCGATGACGGCTCAACCGATAACACCTCTACAATAGCCGCCCAAGCTGGGGCAGATTACATCGTCACCAACACCACAAACAAAGGTTTAGCACGCTCATTTCACATTGGAATTGAAGCATGCCTGAGACACGGTGCCGATATTATCGTTAACATAGACGGTGATAACCAGTACCGGGCAGATGATATCCCACTTTTAGTTAAACCCATTATTAATCACCAAGCCGACATTAGCGTCGGTGACCGCGGCGGCTTTAAAAACCCCCACTTTTCACTATTTAAAAGGTATTTACAGGTCTTAGGTAGCTTTATTGTCAGATCTATTCTTAAACTCGATATTACCGATGCTGTCAGTGGTTTTCGTGCTATTTCTCGAAGCGCAGCTAAGCAAATTAATATCGTTTCAGAATTTAGCTATACCTTAGAGATGCTAGTTCAAGCGAGTGCAAAGCGTATGAGCATTAAATCCATTCCTATCCATACCAATCCCAAACGACGAGAGTCTCGTCTGTTTAAATCAATCCCACAGTTCCTTTACTTGTCGGTCACGACACTCTTGCGAATGTACACCATGTATCGCCCACTGCGAGTATTTTTCTCCCTAGGTCTTATCGCAATTTTTATCGGAATAATACCCATTTTTCGATTTATCTATTTCTATATGCAAGGCAGTGGTGACGGTCATATGCAATCACTCATATTGGGCTCAACACTCATGACATTAGGTGTGATTACTCTATTAGTGGGCTTAATCGCAGATTTGATCAATTTTAATCGTAAGCTATCAGAGAAAATGCTCCAACAAATGGCGAGATTTGATGAGCAACTATCTCAACTTAACCATGAAAAATATAATCGCAATTTAGAATACCGTGTCACACCACAAGGGAGAAAAACCAGAAAAAAAGCGTGTAATGATTAATACTCACCAATCCACAGCGGCTTTCGTGGCACAGAATAGCGACTCAATAAATTAGATTAGATGCACCACAGATTAAGTGAACAGAAGAGGTTATGTTTTGTGACTTTTTCTAGCGAACTCAACTTATCCTACCTATACTCAAATGGAATGCATAGGAGTAACTCATTAAAACAACAATGGAAAAATCAAAGGCGCCAAAATATTCAGATATAAAGTGTTATTACGACACCGCGTATCAACATAACGCCGAGGCGACCTTCCCTGTTGATCATCAACGCTACCAGCAATGGCTTAAGCATGGCTCTTTTCAACGTCTGCACCATCAAGGGGCAAGCTTAGATATTGGCTGCGGCGCGGGTTTTATCTGTCAGTTATTATCTGAACAGGGCTATCAAACCTATGGCGTCGATATTTGCGAGCAAGCCCTCACGATAGCACGACAGAATGTTCCTCACGGGCAGTTCGTTTCAAGCCAAGAGTCTGGTTCATTCGATTTCGGTGACGATTTTTTTGAACTTGTCACCTGCTTTGGAGTGCTCGAACACCTAAAGCAACCACATCATACGATATCCGAGAGTTTTCGAATATTGAAACCCAATGCACTCGCCATTTTTATTGTTCCAAATAGTACAAGCCCCTACTTCTGGTTTAATCACGGCACAGGCCAAGTTTATGAGAAACCTCGTAGCTTAAAAGAATGGCGCTCGATGTTTATGGCACAAGGCTTTAAGGTTATCGACGTTCAACGGGATCCAGGCCCCTCTTTAGACACAAGCCAAACTTTACAACAAAAGCTCAAATACCTAGCCAACGCAGTGATTAATGTCACTGCGATTGAACTTACATATCAATTTATTTTTTACTTACAAAAAGATGAAGACAATACTCTTTAGTACTTCTAGTTTATGGAATTGCGGAGATGACTATATTCGTGATGGGGTAAACGAACTGCTTCAATTAAAAGAAGACGTGCGTGTACTTTGGTGGAACCGAGGGTTTGGGATAACAAACTCCTATGCGAACGCCTTAAAAGTTAATCTACCTTTAATGGATTATTTCATTGTTGCCGGAACCCCTAAGTGGATATTTAACAACGAGAAAATCTACCAATATTGCTTAGACCATTCAATCCCACTATCAATCATTGGCGTTGGAACCAAAGACTTTGTCACTTCAGCGCAGTACGAATTGATGCGAAAAATTGCTCGTTCTGGTCTATGCGAAATTGTAATCGCACGTGATAAGGCTGCCTACCAAGCGTTTAAGGAACTGGGCTTTACTAACTGCCATTTAATGCTAGACCCCTGCTTTTTTAAGCCTACAAGGCCTGGCTCTACCTTACCTAAGCTTCATATTGTCGGTTGGAGAGAGCAATATTCACTAGATGGCGATCCCAAGCTTGCGTTAAAACACCCACTGTTAGTCGTAAAACGACTGCTAAGTGGCGGCGCACTCAATTTTGCTGACAAAAACAAATTAAAGCAGACCTACGATAACCTGTTTATCGACTACTTTAATCGTCTGCCTTCCCCCAAAATAGTCACCGTTCATGACAACAGAGAGATCGCGGCCGCCGAAGCTTTGTTTGGCAAGGACAACGTATATTATGCTACCGACTATGAGGCGCTATTTAGTTTGTATTCTCGTGCAAAAAGCTATTTTGGTTCGCGTATTCATGGCGCTATCCCAGCGATTATCCATGGCGCCAGTGCACAACTTGTTTATACCACTGAGAAGGCGGAGGTTGTGACTCAATCCATGGAGATCATAGGTAAAAGCTACCCCGAAATATCAGATTTTGTCTCCGTTCATCAATTCAATCAGGAGTTCAAAACTATTCCCCCCTTAGCGACATCGGCGCGGATAGAACTTGAGACGTTACATCAGGCTATTGAAACCAATCGGCTAGAAACACAAAAGCAATTAGCACTCCTGCCAACGCTTAGAGATTACCTTAATATATGAAGACCAAGACCCGCTTACTTATCTTGTCGGTCTCAGGGATAGGCAATACGATTTTGCAAAGCCCGTTGATTAACGAAATTTTGGCGAGTGAGCAATATGAAGTCGATATATTATTTGGTAGCAGCACCATGGCTGACGTATACCCTGATGATGACAGGATTAGCAATATTTACACCTTGCCCTCTAGCCTTGGTGAAAAAATACGCCTAGTTCATACCCTGTATCACAACAGCTATACCACCTCTATCGCTTGTTTTCCATCAAATCGATTCCAGTTCCATCTATTACCTTTTATCATTGGCGTGCGCAAGCGAATTGCCCATCGCCCACCAAAAGGTCCGTTGTCTGCGCTAAGCTTTCTTTCGAACCTGCCACTTCAAAGCGATAAAGCATTGCATGATGTGCAGCAAAATCTCAACTTACTTTCACAATTACAACTACCGCTTCCTACCCAAGTCTCTCCAATGCAATTGATTATCCCTGAGCAAAATAAGCACTATGCGTCACAGCTGCTGCAGAGCTGGGGGGAACCAACAACGCCAATTATTGGGATACATGCAGGATGTAAAGCATCAGAGGAGTATAGAAGGTGGCCACAACAGCACTTCGCAGATTTAATCAATCAACTAAACCTACAAGGTACGAGATGCTTACTTTTCTCCGGCCCAGATGATAAACAATATGTTGACGGGATTTATGCCCATTTAAGGCAGCCTCTAATGAATAAAGTGGTGGAAGAGAAATCGATGAGTAACGTCGGTGCCCTCATTGAGCGCTGCCAAGTTTTCCTATCTACAGATTCAGGGCTCGGCCATATAGCTAACGCTCTTGGGATCACGACCCTTGCGATTTTTGGCCCTGCGTTACACTCCCGTACCGCGCCATATGGGAGTCATGGTCATGTCATTCGCTTAGGCCTCGCGTGCAGCCCTTGTCTAAAATATCCCTTTGAGGGAACAAGCTCCAAGATAAACTGCCCCTTTCAATATCGATGCTTAACTCAACTCAGTCCCGATCTTGTCTTGGCCAGACTAAACCAACTTTTATGATGAAGACTTGGGTTAGGCAAAGCAGACAATACATCCAATATGGCATCGGTCTACTCTCGATGAGCGCAGTCTTTTACTATCTGTTTCAACATAAAGACAGCCTTAATGTTATTACCGATTTTTCCTTTATGCACTTAAGCGCCATGCTAGGACTGACGCTCATCATAAACGTGATTTATGCTGAAAAAGTATTAGCCATCTTAAAACAACTTAACCTAGGCGAGATTTCACGGTATGAATGGTTAAAAATATTTTTTATGTCACGATTTATTAATTTACATGTACCTCAAGGTGCACTCTTTTACCGCAGCTACCAACTTAAACAGCGATTTAATTTTAGCTATGCCAGTTCTCTTAGTGTTACTGCAACTTATAGTCTACTCGAAACCGTTGTGGTACTCGTCGTCGGGTTTATCGCCTTAACGATTCTAAATCTCTTTACACCGCAGCTACCAATCGAAGTGTTTGTTATCTTGGGGAGCTTCTGTCTTGCTTTACTCGCAGTCCCTGCAGCACTAGTGCTGTGCAAAAGTCAGTTTTATCTCATCAAGTCCAATTGGTTGGCTAATCGAGCAAGGGACTTTAGCAATAGTTTTACACTGTCTTTTAAAAGTCACTCCCTTCTCAAACAGCTGACCTTAATGAATCTCCTCACCTTGGCCCTACAATTTATTTGGATGCAGCAATGCTTTTTAGCCATCGGCCTTTCCCATCCTGCAAGCTACATATTTCTATACGTTATCGTATTACAGTTGAGTGGAACTGTGCGGATTTTGCCTGGTAATTGGGGGGTTACAGAGCTTGTATGTGGTGCGCTTGCAGTATTTTTAGGCTTAGATTTTAGCAATGGCTTGATTATATCGCTGCTAACCCGCCTTGTGGTTTACTGTGCATTTATGCTTATCGGTATTTTTTATTGCATTACCGAACGGTTTTGCATTAAAACGGTGTGACATCGGCAGGATAAACTCACACTAGGATACCGATAAGCGTTAATCACGCTAATGAGTCGATGACCGAGTCATTAGCGGAATAACTTAATATATGAAGCTGTAAAACTATTCTGCAATACGCTCTAATTTAGCCAAGTAGAACCCATCAAAACCCGTTTCGGCCGGGCTAATTGTTTCATCTTCAATAAACTTAAAGTGTTTATTTTCAGCTAAGAACGCATCGACTTGATCACGGTTCTCTTCCGGCATAATCGAGCACGTTGCATAAACCAACATGCCGCCAACTTTGACCATACGACTATAGCTCTGAAGAATGTGCTTTTGCAATTCAACCAATACAGGTAAACGCTCAGGAGTATCACGCCACTTTGCATCTGGATTACGCTTCAATACGCCTAAGCCAGAACAAGGTACATCGAGTAACACTCTGTCTGCCGTCAACTTTAGACGCTTAATGGTCTTGCTGCTGGCAATAATGCGGGTTTCAACATTATGAGCGCCGCCGCGACGTGCACGCTGCTTAAGATTGTCCAGTTTCCACTGCTCGACATCCATTGCCAGTAAACGGCCCTTACCTTGCATTTGTGCTGAAATTGATAAAGTTTTACCTCCTGCCCCGGCACAGGCATCAACGACTCGCATTCCAGGTTTTGCATCCAGTGCTAACGCAACTAGCTGTGAACCCGCATCCTGCTGCTCGAACCAGCCTTTTTTAAACGCTTCTGTTCTAAACAGTGCAGAATCAGAAGTGACCTCTAAAGCGGTATCTACGCCATCGACATTAACGGTTTGCACGCCCTCTTTGCGCAGTGCATTTGCGAGTTCTTCACGTGTACACTTTAAAATATTGGTACGTAAAAAACGCTTTGCAGGTTTGTTTAACGCCGCTCTTTCTGCAGCCCACGCATCTCCCATCTGCTTCTGACCCATCTCATTTAGCCAGTCTGGGCAACCGTCCCATAATACGGGCTGCGCTTTCGCTTCTTCGATACGAGTCGCTAATACTTTAGGGTCTATTTGTAACGAGTACTGCATTTTCGGCAAAGGTAATTCATTAAAGAGGTGCCACACATTCAATAAACGAGTGCCTAACCGCGCCATCTCTTCAGGTTTTACATCTGAAAGGAAGCAGTAAAGGTTTAACCTTCTAAGAATATCTCCAACGACAAAGGTAATACGCCCTTGTTCAGTAGGCTCGAGTTTTAGACCAGAAAAATGCTGAGAATAGGCGCGATCTAACGGTTTACCATCTGATAAAACAAGATCGAGAATACTGATCACAAGTTCATTTGAGCTAGGAGAAAGCGGAGATTTCAACATTAAAAAGTTACCCTAAAAAGAAAACGCTGCGATCATAGGAGCAAAGTAGTCAATACGCAAGCTAATAGTAAAAAGCCGCTACACAAGGCAGCGGCTTAATAGAGTTATAACATTAAGACTTTCTGAGCAGGTTAGCTTTTAAGCTGATAATCACTGCCATCTTTTGCCGTAAATTCGCGCGTTCGTTTTTGCATTACGGAGGTAGTGGCTGTATCTTCAATATTAATTAGGCTTATCCAATAATCGTGGCCTTCAAGCTGGATATCCCTAATGTTTGCTAAGTCCTGACTGGTCGCCTCATTCTTTCTATCAAAACTTAATTCTACATGAGTACCATTATCTTTTAATAAGATAGCTGTAGGCTCACTCTTATGGCCGTTCAGAGCCACAAACTGCTTAGGCGTACGCAAACCCGTCTGTGTGCCATCGGCCATAAAGATCAACAGTTGCTGATAGTAAACTACATAGCTACGGGCATTTTTATGTGAGCCGTTAGCCAATGGAAACTTTGCATCTAAAAATGCTTTTGCACAGGGGGCCGTTGTATTGCTAGCTGCCAGTTCGACAACATTCACATCAACAAGGCTGGCACCAATGAAATGGTTATTTTGATTTACTTGAGTACTATTGATTGTTGATATATTCATGGCCCTGTCCTCTTACGTTTAAAATTGTGGGTCGTTATCCGTTTCAGCCGCAGTCAAAAAATAATACGTTTTCCGATTGCTTGATTTGTAGTCTAGTGTAAATTTTATTACAATTTCACAATAAAAATTTTACATTGTGAATTTTACAAGATGAAAAATAATCAAAGCTTGATCAGAAAATCACATTTTTTGGGTACCAAGATAAGAAACTTGAGGAAGCGAAACCACCTCACTATGGAAGATCTTTCTGCGCGTTGTGTGCGTGTCGATCCAGAGTCAGCACCGTCTGTGTCATATTTGTCTATGATTGAACGTGGGAAAAGAGTCCCTAGCTCAGGCATGCTTGCCGTCATCGCCACAGTGTTTCAAAAAGAGATCGATTGGTTTCTCGATGATGTGCCAGAAGACGATGCCATTACACCCGATAAAGGGCGTCGAGGCGGAATTAGTGGCATGGCATTGGAGCCAAGCTTCCTTTTTTCGAATGATATTTTACAAATTGCGATCCCTGAAATGTTATCGCAAACAGGCACCACAGGAAGAGAATTTGCCCACCTTTTGATCCGAGCGCATCAAGAGCACCATCAAAATCACTTTCCTGATCTAGAGCGGGCTGCAGAAGAGGTCGGCCATAAGCGCCTACCGCTCGCCTTAGATGATCTAAAAGATATCGCTAAGTCTCTGGGGTTAAAACTTAAGTGGGTGGACAGAGCGCCTCAAGAGGTTGTTGATGAGATGGGTGTCAGTACCGCTCACGTCGTAACCTCATTTTTCGAGCCGCCTTCCACAATCTATCTAAACAAAATGCTTAAGTCATTTCCGACACGGCTTAAGTATGACTTAGCCGTGCATATCGGCCATTGCGTGTTACACAATAAAGATGGCTTAAAGTGTGTATTGACCGCGGGGAGACGCCACACGACGTCTCACGATGAATCAATGATCCCAACTTCATCCCCCCTTAATGCACAAGATATCTTACATGCATGGCGTGACTTCGAATCTAGCTTTTTTGCTGGTGCGCTACTCTGTCCAAAAGTGCCTTTCAGACAGCTATTGGACCGCCACGGTTATGAAATCAATGTTAATAAATCACTAGGCATCTCGGCATCTGTGGCAATGCGCCGGATGACCGTTGTGTCTCCTTATCCTCACTGGCACTATTTCGATGCCTACGCACCGGGAAAATTAAAGGCTGTCTACCGAGGTAACGGTATTCCATTGCCTTGGGGAAATATGCGAATTGTTGAAGACCCTTGCCAGCACTGGGCCGTATTTAGGATGATTAACGAGCCTAAAGTTGGCACTTCTGCTCAGATCTCAATCTTGGATGTAGCAGAAAAGCCTAGGATCTACTGCTGTGAGTCGATAAAAGTGGAAGATATGGCTGGTAACAATCATGTGCTATGTGCGGGAATCGATCTCAATCCTGCAATTGACGCCCAAGGCGGCAATGCCTCAGCGATAGCTGCTGAGCTTAAACAATCCTGTGCAACCAATAGTGGCTCCGTTGAGATGCCTAATAGTATTAAGAAAGATTTAATGAGTGTCGCGAAAATTTTAAATATCAATTGGATTGAGAGAGGCATTCAAAACGAAGCAAGATTGATTTGTTCAAGGGGGGCGGTTTGTCCGAGACAACCTAGTTGTTATCAAGCGGGAAAATCTCAGTGCAGCGAGAACTAATGATTAGCAGTGAGAGTGAATATTAATCGGTTTATCACTAACTGGCTCCGAAATTGTTGTGAGTAAAAAGATAAACAGAAGTAGCAGTATTCTGTTTATCTTAATATTCACTAAAGCGCCTGCGCTCCGAACGCCACTCCTTGAACCTTAATACACTGCTTTGAGTAACCAATGCCAAAAGAAAGTGAATCGTCTATCGTCACATCGGTGATTATCACGGTACCTTGAATGACACTTTTAGCGGTTTCAATAGCCTTCGGAGAGGAAACACTATCACCGACTGGAAAAATGTACAAAAACTGAGTTTGGCAGCTCTCTCCAAAAACAGGCCCTAATTTGACGAGATTGTCAGTAATCGCTTTATCTTGGTAAGTATTAGTCACAAACGATCCATGATTGGCGATGTTACATCCCATCATGGAAAGAGACACTGCCAATACCAATGCGACGTTACGCCCCTTTGCTGCCATAAGTCACTCCTTTAAACACAATCTGCCGATAAAATATAATACGCGAGATCCAAATATTTAACGTCCATCACTCTTCCAATCTGATGTATTAAATCCCCAAAGTTCATAGACCAAATACTATCATCTACCGAGAACAGTGCTAACTCACCATGACGATCTCATAATCGCGACGGCTACCCGCAACCTGTAAACTAAACTCATCTCCTTGAAGCTTACTCATCATGGCTCTGCCTAGCGGAGACGCAAGTGTAACGATCATAACCGAGTACTCATCACAGGTCACCTTTAAACCTCCTGCACCGGGTCCAACAAATAGATATTGGCTTTTACCGTCTGCATCCATCAGCTCAACCAGCTTTCCAAGCCCGACCTTAGGTGCTCTGGTCTCTGAAACACCACTTAACCGAGTAAACAAGGCGTCAAAATCTCTTACATCGGCTTGGCATTGTGCCACTCTCACCGACTGTCCATGGGCGAGATAGGATGCTTCTAGGCCAAAGGTTTCGTACTTACTCTTAGCAATACTCTCCGTGTCAGTTGCCGTGTCATGGGCGCGTTTTGCTGCCGCAACGGCACTGCCGAGAGCGTTTTCAAGCTCCTGTCGAATGAGGTGATGCAACTGATTAATAGATAACACTTCTCTTACTTATCCTGAGTATAAACTTGTCGCTATACTAAGAGTACCAAAGCCACGCAGAGATGGCGTATTAATATTTTACTCTCTCGACAAAATCCACTTGATAAACACTGTGAATTCGTTAACTTAGTGTTAAATACTTCGGATTGTTACTCTAAATTTCATCAGTGTTTAACGGATTAAATCAGTTTGAAAAGACCAGTGCTTCATTAGCGCAGGTAAAGGAATAAGATTGAAGAATAAATACAACCAGATTTGGGGTAAGATATTAACCCACATCCTTGCCTACCACATAGTTAGGTGGCTTTGGGTTATATTGCCTCCCTTGTTACTGGTCTGTACACCGGGTTTGGCGCAAGATCTTGAACCTCGCAGCTACACTAATATTCCTATCGGTATGAACTTTATCGCTGCAGGCATAGTTCGCTCTCGAGGAGAGGTATCCCCTGCGCCATCAGCACCAATAAGTGATGCCAACTTAACTATCGACGCTGCCGTCGTTGGCTATGCACACACCTTCGATTTAGCAGGAAGCTCTTCAAAATTCGATGTGTCAGCGACACGAGTCTGCTATGAAGGCAGCGCCATGCATAATGGTGAACTATTAAAAGCCGATCGCTGTGGATATGGCGACCCTACGATGCGCCTCACCTGGAATTTTTATGGTGCACCAGCATTAGAGGCGAAAGATTTCTCAAAATGGCAGCAAGGTATTGTTGTGGGCGCCAGTATGCAGATCACTTTGCCTATTGGCAGTTACGACTCAGGTAAACTTCTCAATGCTGGGACGAATCGCTGGGTCTTGCGCCCAGGGATAGGAATGTCACATAAGCTTGGCCGCTGGTATTACGACCTCATCGCCTCGGCTCGACTATATAGTGATAATGATGAATACTTTAATGACACCACCTTAGAGCAAGCCCCCCAGTATACGCTTCAGGGGCATCTTATCTATAACATTAGCCGCGGACATTGGGTCTCATTGAACGCGAATCTGTTTTTTGGTGGAGAAACGAGAAAAGATAACATTGCGTCATCAGATGATCAGCGTAACTCTCGTTTCGGTATAACCTATTCGCTACCCGTTAGCGTCCATCACAGCGTCAAGCTCTACGCTAATACCGGAGTGATTACTGAAGTGGGTAACGATTTCGATACGTTTGGTGCGCTATGGCAATACCGTTTTTAATCTCCCCTCTCTAAACTATCGTTAGATAATAAAAAGCCCAATCGCTTAACTGCAATTGGGCTCCTATTTATATCTATTCGCGCTAGTTATGGATAATACTGTTACGCTCAGTCTAAATCGTCAAAATACCAGTAGCCGGCATTAACCCACTCTGTTAGTTGCACCATAACGGCGTCATCATCAAACCATGTTTGGATGTCTTCAAGGGTAAGCATCTGTTTGTTACAGAGCGCTTCGATAACCTCTGAGCGGCCTTCAGCAAACTGAACTTGCTCACCATTGATGTACATAACACCTGAGCCTAAGGTTGCAGCGAAATAGAGGCAACGTAAGCCACCTAAACGGATCAAAGGCTGCTCGGCAATGATAGTCTTGATATCTTCAACGTCGAAACCTAAGTTAGCCTCAGGCAGATCCAGTTCGCACTTAGATTGTGTTAGATAACGACCACTGAACTCACTAATTAGCGTGTCGTCCAAGGTGTCAACAAGCTGCTGCTTAATTCGGCCTAGGTCTTGCTCATCGATCAAGCCAGAGTGCTGGCTTAAGCTACGTTCTGGATCGCTTATTTGCTGAGCACCCATCTCTTTATCAATGAGGTGGTCAGCAAGTGCACTCACCATATCTTTTGCAGAAGCCGTACGGTAACCAACAGAAAAGCTCATTGAAGGCTCTAACGTTACGCCATCGTGAGGAAATCCAGGTGGCAAATACAGAATATCACCAGGCAGCAATTCGACATCGATGATAGGCTCGAACGCTTCGGTGTGTAGCAAGGCTGGGTGCGCTGCAAACTCTTTATGAGGCCCAATATCCCCGACACGCCATCTACGTCGACCTGAGCCTTGACAGATAAACACATCGTATAGATCGATATGCGGGCCAACCCCACCACCAGGCACAGCGTAACTAACCATGACATCATCTAAACGCCAGCGAGGAATAAAATCGAAACATTTTAGTAAATCTTCTGCCGCTGGCACCCAGTTATTAAGCGCCTGAACAATCAAGGTCCAATCTGTTTCACCAAGATTCTCATAAGATTCAAATGGGCCAAATTCAGCTTGCCACTCCCCTTTCTCTCTATAGACTCTGCGAGATTCAACCATTTCATCACAAGCTAGTCCTGCCATCTCATCTGGAGACAACAGATCTTGAAAGTTTTTAAATCCTTGGCGGATCACTAATGGTTTCTTTTGCCAGTATTCTTTAAGAAACTGTTCGGGGGTTAAGCCATTTATATCTAATTGCATGTTGCATACTCACTAAAATTTGCACGCATTCTAGCAAAAAAACGCAAAAAATAAACTCAGTTAGATCATGAAACATGCTTAATTTGTACAGCTATAGGACTAATCAGCCTAAAGCTTCAAATGGGGCAATAACTTGATTGACTGTCTATTAAGGATCAATACAATATCGAACAAACTTTATTGATGATGATTCAACTTGACCAATACAACCCACTCACGCCCAATTCAGCCTGCCGACACCGTAATAGTGCTCGACTTTGAAACCACGGGTCTATCTCCCAATCAAGGTGATCGAGCAATTGAAATCGGTGCTGTCATGCTTAAAGATGGCAAGGTCATTGATAGGTTTCAACAACTAATGAACCCAGGTTTTAGAGTTAGTGGCTTTATCGAGAACTACACGGGGATCAGTAATGAGATGTTGAGTGACGCGAAGTCATGTGAAACGGTGATGACTCAATTTGCAGACTTCATCGGTGATTACAACCTCGTCGCCCACAATGCCTCATTCGACCAACGCTTTTTGGATGCCGAACTCAGTCGAGTTAACTGCAATTATCCTGGGCAATTTGCCTGCTCTATGTTAATTGCACGCAGGTTATATCAAGACGCGCCGAATCATAAACTCGGCAGTTTAATCCATTATAAAAATATCCAACATGATGGTGTGTTTCACCGAGCCTTAGCCGATAGTGAAATGACCGCCGATCTTTGGCTAGTCATGCTTGAAGATTTAAACGCAGATTACCAGATCAAGCGAGCTGACTTTTCCTTATTACAAGCCATTGCCAAACAAAGCAAAGCTAGCGTTAGCCAATATTTAGCACGCCAGCGCTAACAAACAGCACTGTTTAATCGTAAGATTAGACAGTGCTGTATTTTTAATGCCTGTGTTAAACCAAGTGTTAAAAACTGATAATCTAACATGATGCTAACCGGTATACTCTGGCCATCTTCACTCATCGCAAGCAAAATCAATTCGATGAGCCAGTTCAACACTTCAATACCTAATCTTAAAATCTAGTTTACATACTCAGTCTAATTAGTTAGGTCTAAATAGTTAGGTCTAAATGCCTAGCTCGTCGAGTAAGTCATCGGCATCAGTATTAGCTACCGTGACTTTTGCTGTTCTGTTTTCACCTGCAGCCTTTCCCTGTAACTGCCCATGCTCAGCAAGCAGTTCATCTAAGTCAAAATCTTCATCAGTTTCAAATTCACTTAACTTGATAAACTCAGTCTTATCCATCGCAAACTCAAGGTAGAAAACATGATTACGCTGAGTCTTAAATGACACCCTTCTTGCTACTGCTTCATCTAAGTTGGTATCGATAGAGATTGTCAGCTCTTTATTAATGGTCAACATCTTAGGCTGGCTTTGGCTAATGCTCGTTTGCAATTCTTTACTGATTTTATTAATAAAATCGCCCAAGATCTGATTCATCAGCTCGCCCATGACATTACCAACTTCATCAGAAGTATGAGAAAGCGCTAACTCAGCTTCTGGCATGCCCATGTTCAACATATATTCGCGATAGATTTCTACTGCCGCCGGTGCAGAAAAATTGATCACCACAAGTCCTGAAAATCCGCCATCAAAAATTGAAAAGCATCCTAAATCGGGTTTTAAACAGGTTCGAGTAATTGATTGAACCATACCGGCATGGGTAATTTGGCTATGAGTGGTGCTTGATAGCACATGAGATACAGAGTGGCATAGCTTTAATAAAATATCGTCGGTGCTAACAGAAACTGTAGATTGCATAAAAAAAACCTTTTAAAAGAAGTCAACATTATATTGCCCCACAACATTAACAAAACAAAGTAAAACCCGTGAACAAAATGAATTTTAGAACAAATCAAAATGACAGTTAGCCATAGAAGTCGGTCGTTAAGGTTGAAAATAAATAGCTTATTTCGAGTCACTCTCTACTTAACCTAACCCTAATCGCTGAGTAATATGGCCTACAGATACGATTATGATATACACGCCTTGAAACAGACTTTACATATCCACGCCATCAAGCAAAATTAATCTAGAGTGATGAAAAGATAGAGTTAACATTTTTAAAATAAACAGAGCCTTACTGTTCCCATACTATGGCATAAAGAGTAAGTTTAACTCACGTATTCGTCAGCAGAATAATAATGATATGATCGCTCTACTCAGACAATTTACGATTCTACAACGCTTAATTTTAATGCTAATGCTGGCAGCAATCGGCACAGTTTGCTTCGCCAGTTTTTCAATAAACGAACAGTACAATAACCTTGTGGCGCAGAAATGGTTGCAAAACGACGGTCAAATCAACACAGCAATTAGTTTGATTGAAGCAAATAAAAAGCAAGTCGATGCTCAAAAGATCAGCTTAGCGACAGCACAAGCAACGACAACAGAGCTTATTAACCAAATACATTTTGGCAACGATGGCTATTTCATCATATTAGATCGTAGTCATACCATTATCGCTAACGGTGCAGATCCTCTCTCTATTTCTAAAAACGTAAACTCACTCTCTCACTCTCAAGCAGCTGTAAACCTCGACACATTATTGAATGAGTCAAAAAATCAAGCCGTCGCTAAAGCGAAAATCGATTTTCCTAACCCCACGACCGGAAAATTGGAACCTAAACTTGTAGAAGTTAGACAATATGAGCCTTGGGGGTGGACGGTTATTACAGGAAGTTACATGAGTGACATTGACGATGTCATGTATTTAATGGCTTTCGATTACCTCATCATCATGCTAATGATCTCTATCCCTATTTTCTTGTTCTTCTTAGTTCTCAACATCTCTATTACTGCCCCCTTAAAAGAAGCGATTAGCGCAATGAAAGATATTGCTCAAGGAGAAGGTGATTTAACCAAGAAGCTACCAACCAAAGGTAAAGATGAAGTCGCGGAGCTTGCCGAAGCATTTAATTTATTTGTTATCAAAATTAGAGATATGGTCGCAGAGCTTCAACCTATAGGCGATGATTTAGACCTAGATGCTCAGCGCTTACTCAACGCCGCTGAAGAATCCAATGATAGTGTCGAGCACCTACATAGAGAAACCTCAAGTGTCGCAACGGCAATCAACCAGATGCTGTCGACCACTCAAGAAATGGCCAGTAACACCAACCAAGCGGCAGAAGCGGCTAATAGTGTAAAACATCAAGCCCAACAGAGTATGTCTATGATGGACGCCACGCTTGATAACTCTAAGCATCTCGCAGATGAACTTAAAAGTGCTCAGCAGATCACTCATGCTCTGGGTAGCTCATCATCGCAGATTGGCAACATTTTGGATGTTATTCGAGGTATTGCCGATCAAACTAATCTACTGGCACTTAATGCCGCAATTGAAGCTGCCCGAGCAGGTAGTCATGGCAGAGGATTTGCGGTCGTCGCGGATGAAGTTAGAGCCTTAGCTAACCGTACTCAGGATTCAACTAATGAGATCCAAAACATCATTAAAGAGATCCAATCGGGTGTAAATAGTGTTGTTGCCAGTAATGAGCAAAATCAAAGTCAGTCTCAACAAGTTCAGACCCAAGCCAAAGAGGTAAGTGACTCCTTGTCTGACATTCTCAGTCTGATAGCACATATTAGCGACATGAACACCCAACTTGCCAGTGCAACAGAAGAGCAATCTATCGTCACTGAAGAGATTAACCGTAACATCTGCGCCATAACCGAATTAACTGAAGTGTCAGTCAAAGCAAATGAGAGCAACCACAATGCTGCTATGTCACTGCAAAATATCAGTAAAGATTGCGCTCGCACACTCGGTCAATTCAAGGTCAAGTAATATAACACTACGAACCCGAGGGGCGGTAATTGCCCCTCACGCCCTTTGCAAATTATGTTAAGCTAAATTCTATGAAAAGTTCTCTTAAAGTGAATTGAATTTATGGCTCGCATGACCTTAGCTATCCACCCAGAGCTCTACACTATCCATAGCTTTTCAGCTGACTGCGTGATCGCGGCAGATATCTTTCAACAAGAGATGTATTTCATCGGTAAAACCAAGGATGAGATCTCCGTTGTCGTCACCTCAGAGTTAACCCTCGACAGTATAGAGCAGGAAAATGATTGGCGTTGTCTTGAAGTCATCGGCCCATTAGGCTTTTCAATGACAGGCATATTAGCCAGTGTTTCCAGCACCCTTGCTGAAGAAAAAATCAGTATTTTTGCCATTTCTACCTTCGATACCGACTATATCTTAGTCAAAAAAGAGACCTTAAACGCGGCGACGAAGGCGCTTAAAAAGAAAAATTACCAAATTATTGATTATTAGTTGTTTTTTTCTTAGATTAGTCTGTAGCAGAAAATACACTATGTATTTCATCGAGTGAGAGTTCTATATCCATGTATGAAAAGATCATCATCATCACAGCTAAGCATGGGATCCATACAAGGCCCGCTGCGTTGTTGGTCAAAAAGGCAAAATCTTTCGATTGTAATATCACCGTCGAATGTGATGGTAAGCAAGCGAGTGCTAAAAGCTTATTTAAACTGCAAACCTTAGGGCTTTATTATGGCGTATCGGTCAAAGTCTTCGCTGAAGGTGAGCAAGCACAACAAGCTGTTGAAGAAGTGTCAGAACTACTCATTACATTAAGTTAAGGGTGTCCTATGTCGATTACGGGGATCGCTGTTTCATCGGGTATCGCTTTTGGCCAAGCGTTACATCTCAATTTACATCACGAAAAGATTGATTACCGTTTAATTCCTAAATCCCATGTCCCCATCGAAGTACAAAGACTAAAGCACGCTTTTGAACTTCAAAAACAGCACTTAGCTCAAGGGCTTGAGAAGTTGCAGCCAGAAACCAGCCACTTTGAGTTAATTGAAGCCGATCTGCTCATATTGGACGATGAGGATCTGTTAGAACAGATTGAACATAGCATCTCGAGTCTGCAGATCGGCGCTGCATTTGCGATAGAGCGGGTATTCGAGCAGCAAGCCTCAGAGCTGGCGTTATTAGATGATCCCTATCTAGCCAATCGAGCTCAAGACGTGTCATGTCTCGGTAGCCGGCTAATCGCCCGTTTAAACGGCGCGCAACATCTCGACTTAAGTCAACTCACACAAGATACAATAATATTTTCTCAAGACTTAACTCCTGCCGAATTTGCCATGCTACCGCTTGAACATATTACCGGTGTAGTACTCAATACGGGGGGAATAACAAGCCATACTGCAATTTTGACCCGTAGTGCTGGGATCCCTGCACTGCTAAGTTGTCAATTTGAAGCCATCCAGATAAAAAACGGTACCCAAGTTGTTTTAAATGCCAATGAAGGTGAGTTGGTTATTAACCCTAACCAACAACAGATTGCTTATTTACAAACATTAAAGAAACAAGATTTTCTGCGTAAACAACAATTACTTACCCTTAAAGACTTACCCACTGAAACCCTTGACGGTCATGGCATTTCTTTATTAGCTAATGTCGGTAACCTAAACGAGGTTAGTCATTTAACCGATGTAAGCGCCGAAGGGATTGGCTTATTTAGAACTGAATTCATGTTAATGAATACCAGTGTTTTGCCCGATGAAAAAACTCAATATCATTTATATTGCGATGCCCTGCATTTAATGGAAGGTAGAACGTTTACCCTACGAACATTAGATGTCGGCGCAGATAAAGAGCTTCCTTGCCTTGGAACATTAATTGAAGATAATCCGGCGCTAGGCTTAAGGGGGATCCGATATAGCTTGGCCCATCCAGAACTGTTCAAGACACAAGTAAGTGCTATTTTACGGGCAGCCAATCACGGGTCTGTACGCTTAATGTTTCCGATGATCAATCAAATTGAAGAGTTAGAGCAATTGCTAAGCTACGTAGAAGAGTGTAAAGCGAAGCTAATTGAAGAGGAGAAAGGCTTTGGTGAGCTTAGCTATGGCATCGTTGTCGAAACGCCTGCAGCCGTACTTAACCTCGAGTCGATGCTACCTCTGCTCGATTTTATCAGTATCGGCACAAACGATCTCACTCAATACACTATGGCAGCGGACAGAAGCAATCCATTACTGACCAAAGAGTATCCCTCTCTCTCCCCTGCGGTGCTCAATCTTATCCAAACTACCATAGATATCGCCAAGGAAAATCACATCACAGTTTCTCTATGTGGTGAATTAGCAAGCGATCCAAATGTTGCGCCTTTGCTGGTCGGGATGGGGATAGACGAGCTCAGCGTTAATTTAGGTTCAATATTAGAGGTTAAGTCGGCATTACGTGATATAAGTTATCAAACATGCTTGACGCTAGCCAAACAAGCGCTAAAAATAAAAAGAATCGAAGAATTAAAACGTTACATTTATAGTCGACCTTAAAAGCTATAATAGTGACATTAGCCTTATTCAATATAAAAGATGATTCCAAGGGGCAAATTAGATGGGATTTTTGAGCCGTATTAGACGCCTTATTTCAGGACAGAACGACATAGCAGGCGTAGTCAATGTGTACGCTCCGGTGAGTGGTAAAATCGTTGCCATCGAAAAGGTACCTGATGCCGTCTTCTCAGAAAAAATTGTCGGTGACGGATTGGCTATCGAGCCTAAAGGCCACCTAATATTGGCTCCGATTGACGGCACCATAGGGAAAATTTTCGAAACCAACCATGCATTCAGCATTGAATCAACACAAGGGCTCGAAATATTTGTACATTTTGGCATTGGCACCGTCGAGCTAAGGGGGAATGGTTTTAAACGATTAGCCGAAGAAGGCCAAGAAGTTAAAATGGGCGATCCAATATTAGAGTTTGATATCGACTACTTAAAAGAGCATGCCGATAGCCTACTCACACCTGTGCTTATTGCCAATATGGAAGACATTCAAGGCATTGATAAAAATCATGGCCATTTAGAAGCTGGTAAAGACGTGATTTTCTCAGTAAGACTGTAAGCCCTTACCGTACTATCAATAAAAGCCTAATTTTTATTAGGCTTTTTCATCAACGCAAACCAGAGTTCATATCAAGCATTGAATAACACTCAACAAGGGTTTTCCCCCTTGAGCAGAGCCAAAAGCAATGACACAATGCAAACAACTTATAAAAACAGATTGGAGTACCCTTTTGACACTTTTCGGAATTAAGAATTGCGATACTGTACGTAAAGCACGTAAATGGCTTGAAGCTAATCAACTTGAAGTTGCTTTTCATGATTTTCGTGAAGATGGGCTCAGTACAGAGCAAATAGAACAATGGGTCAGTGCAATCGGCTGGGAAGCCTTATTCAATAAGAGAAGTACCAGTTATAGAAATCTTACCGAAACTGAAAAGAATGACATCAATGAGAAGAAGGCTGTAGCCTTGATGGCACTATACCCAACCTTGATCAAGCGCCCCGTTTTAGCGATGAATGGACAAGTCCAGGTGGGTTTTAAAGAAGCTGACTATCGAACGTGGTTCAACCTATGAGCCAAAATACAGACTCTCCAGTACTTTCATTAGCCAAAGACCTTATTTCTCGTCAATCGGTCACACCTTTAGATGAAGGTTGCCAGCAACTCATGGCTGACAGATTAGCCGACGCAGGCTTTAATATTGAGTCAATGGTATTTGAAGATACCACCAATATGTGGGCTCGCAGAGGCACGCAATCTCCCGTCTTTTGTTTTGCAGGCCATACCGATGTTGTCCCAGTTGGAGATCTAAATCGTTGGCACACACCACCGTTTGAGCCAGTTGTTATTGATGATTATCTTCATGGGCGCGGCGCTGCAGATATGAAAGGCTCATTGGCGGCGATGCTGGTGGCTACCGAGCGCTTCATTAAAAAGTTTCCGGATCATCAAGGCTCAATCGCCTTTCTGATCACCAGTGATGAGGAAGGCCCTTTTATTAATGGCACAACTCGAGTCATCGATACCCTTGAAGCACGTAACGAAAAAATCACCTGGTCGCTCGTGGGAGAACCTTCATCCACCCATAAGCTAGGTGATATCGTTAAGAATGGGCGCCGAGGCAGTCTCACAGGTAATTTAACGGTTAAAGGAGTTCAAGGGCACGTGGCTTACCCACACCTTGCTGATAACCCTATTCATAAAGCCGCTCCTGCGCTAGATGAGCTTGCGAGAATGAAATGGGATAATGGTAATGAGTTTTTCCCGCCGACTAGCTTTCAAATCGCAAATATCAACGGCGGTACAGGCGCATCAAACGTTATACCAGGTGCTTTAGAGGTGATGTTTAATTTTCGCTACTCCACCGAAGTTACCGCCGAAATATTAATAGAGCGAGTGCTCAATATTCTCGATGCTCACGGCTTAGAGTACGATATCGATTGGGTCTTCAATGGCTTGCCTTTTCTAACTGGCGATGGACCTTTATTAGAAGCAACTAAAGCTGCAATCAAAAAAGTTACTGGAACGAATACCGATCCACAAACATCGGGTGGCACGTCAGATGGTCGTTTTATTGCTCCAACCGGGGCACAGGTTATTGAGCTTGGCCCTGTTAATGCTACCATTCATAAAGTGAACGAGTGTGTCAAAGTATCAGACCTTGAGTTACTCACCGATTGTTATGAAGCCATTTTGGAAAACCTGCTGTGCAAGTAGAACATCCCTTTCTATACGGCCTTGAGGATCAACACTTAGTCGAATGCTTAGGATACCTGTTAGAAGCAAACACTGCGGCTGCATTTTTTAACATGCAGCAAGCGGCGTCAACGGCAGGTATTGATATTCAGATCTGCTCAGGGTATCGAGACTTTGATAAGCAGCTATCAATTTGGAATGCCAAAGCCAGTGGTCGACGGGCTGTATTAGACAAAGCCTCTAAGCCTGTATCAATTGAAAGTCTCTGTTCAAACGAATTAATCGATACCATACTTTTATGGTCTGCTCTACCGGGTATGTCTAGACACCACTGGGGTACAGATATCGATATATTTGATGGCAATCGTATAAAAAAGCCGGAGCTACAGCTCGTACCCGCTGAATATCAGCACGGTGGACCTTGTTTAGCGTTAAGCCAATGGTTACACTCCCACGCAGAAAAATACGGCTTTTACCTACCTTACCAACAGGGATTAAGTGGCGTGAGCCCAGAACCGTGGCACTTAAGCTACTTTCCAATTTCAAAAGATTATATCAATAGTTACGATATAGACTCAGTAAAAACAGTCTTAGCCTGTTGTGATATTTTACACAAAGACGAAATACTCGAGCGCATAGCGCCACTCGTTAATGAGTATGTGTTACGTGTCGCTCCAGTACCCACACTGAAACAGCCACTCACTGAAACCTGATTTATTCACACATATTAGAGATAACACTGTGAACATTACCGACTTAACCAACAATTTTGCAGCAAACAGACACCAACTCAACATTGGCGGTAGCACGCTAAGCTATCTAGATATTGGCCAAGGGCCCGTGTTATTAATGGGCCATAGTTATCTTTGGGATGCCAAGATGTGGGCGCCACAGATAGCCCACTTGAGTCAAAACTATCGTTGTATAGTGCCAGATCTATGGGGCCATGGTTTATCGGCTAACTTACCTGCAAAAACAAGCAACCTGCGTGATATTGCAGCTCAAATGCTTGAGCTCATGGATAAACTAAACGTAGATAAATTTTCTGTGATAGGCTTATCTGTTGGCGCAATGTGGGGAGCGGAGCTTGCCCTTAAGGCTCCTACGCGAGTACAACACCTCGTCATGTTAGGTAGTTTTATCGGATATGAGCCAGAGATCACCCGCGATAAATATTATGCCATGCTCGAAGTCATCAAGAATGAACAAATCATTTCAGACAAAATCATCGACACGATTACGCCTCTTTTTTTTGCAAATCATCCCAACGCCGAATTGGTCGAAGTTTTCAAACAAAAGCTAAAACATTTTGACAGCAGTAATATCGACAACCTATATCAGATAGGCAGAATGATTTTCGGCCGTCGCGATACCATGGATGATGTGCATTTACTAACACTTCCCTGCTTAATCATGACTGGAGTCGAAGATAAAGCGCGCACCGTATTAGAAGGCTATTTGATGCATGATGCCATCGATGGTAGCGAATACGTACATATTCCCGATTGCGGCCATATTTCAACCTTAGAGCAAGCCGAATTTATCAATCAACGTCTTAGCAGCTTTTTATCCGCTAATGCACGAGCATAAATGAGCCAGGACTCAGCGCTCAAACTCATAGATCTGACTCAGTGCTTAGGCTTCAGCAACACATGTTCAAATCAACCTAATGACAACGCACAAGCAGGAATATTGCAACGCAACCTCATTTGCAGCAACACTTTTAACAATTACTTAAGATTACTTTTCTATAGTACTGAATAGACCAGCAAGGTTAGGTAACAGTGATAAACTTAGCCTGCACTTTAGTTAATATTAACTGAGCAAATATAAGGCCCAAATGAAACTACTAAAACCGCTTTTTGAAAATAATCGTCGCTGGGCAGGCCGGATCTTAGAAGAAGATCCTAAATTTTTCGAGCAGTTAGCCAAACAGCAAACGCCTGAGTATTTATGGATAGGCTGCTCCGATAGTCGTGTCCCTTCCAATCAGATCATTGACTTGATGCCAGGCGAAGTTTTTGTCCACCGTAATATCGCCAACATGGTCATTCATACCGATTTAAACTGCTTATCTGTACTGCAGTACGCTGTCGAAGTACTCAAAGTAAAGCATATCATGGTTGTTGGCCACTATGGCTGTGGCGGCATTAAAGCTTCGATGGGCACCGACAGATTAGGTCTTATCGATAACTGGCTGGGTCATATCCGCGATGTATATCGCTTGCATAGCGCTGATCTTGATAATATGGACGAGTCTGAGCGCTTCGATCGTTTGTGCGAACTGAACGTTATGGAACAGGTTGCCAACGTAACCAGCACCACTATTGTTCAAGAAGCGTGGGCAAGAGGTCAAGATGTCGCCATCCATGGTTGGATCTACAGCGTAGAAAACGGTTTGCTATCCGATTTAGATGTTACCGTTAATAAAGAAACCGCTAAACAAGATAGCTAGCAACGCCTAGTTTTTAAACATAATAAAAAGGGTTATCTCAAGCGATTTGCTGAGATAGCCCTTTTTTTTAGCAATCGTTACTAAATTTTTACCAAATATGAGAAAAATCGTAAGAATTCTCGCAGTTACCTCCCCTTCACAGTTATAATCGGTTATTTATTTTTGGCGTAATTTAGCGCAGTGAACACTAAGGAAATATCCATGCCTGGTTTTGAATTATTTGGTCCTGAAGAGAAACAAGAAGTCGCGGATGTAATGGAGAATGGCTTTACCTTCCGTTATAACTTTGATCATATGCGCAACGACCGCTGGAAAACCCGTGAAATGGAAGCCTTGCTATGCGAAAAGATGAATGCCAAGCATGCGCATTTAGTCTCTAGTGGTACAGCAGCCTTACAAACGGCGATGGCTGCAGCTGGTATTGGTGCCGGTGACGAAGTTATCGTGCCGCCGTTTACGTTCGTCGCATCAGTTGAAGCCGTATTTATGGCGGGGGCTGTCCCGGTATTTGCCGAGATCGATGAAACACTATGTCTTTCTCCAGAAGGTATCGAAGCGGCAATCACACCAAAAACTAAGGCGGTTAACTTAGTTCATATGTGCGGCTCTATGGCTAAAATGGATGAGATAAAAGCCATCTGTGCCAAGCACAACTTAGTGCTACTCGAAGATGCTTGCCAAGCCATTGGTGGTAGTTACAGAGGTCAAGCACTCGGTACTATTGGTGATGTTGGCTGTTACTCTTTTGACTCGGTAAAGACTATCACCTGTGGTGAGGGCGGCGCCGTCATCACCAACAACGAAACCATCTACAACTATGCCCATATGTTTTCAGATCATGGCCACGACCATGTGGGTAATGACCGCGGCGCCGAAGGCCACCCAATTATGGGCCTTAACTTCCGTATTTCTGAGATGAACTCGGCTATGGGACTGGCGCAACTCCGTAAGCTGGACAAGATCATCGACATTCAACGTAGCAACAAAAAGCTCATTAAAGATGCGATGGCTGAGATCCCTGAAGTGTCTTTTCGCGAGATCCCTGATGTTGAAGGTGATTCTGCAGGTTTCCTAACCTTCTTTATGCCAACTGAAGCGCGTACTATCGAGATCAATAAGAAATTGGCTGAAAATGGCGTCGATGGTTGTTTCTACTGGTATATCAACAACTGGCACTATTTATCAAATTGGAAGCATATCCAGGAGCTTAAATCTCCTTCTGCGCTGCCGATAACACTTATTGAAGACAGACCGGATTATACTAACGTGTCTGTGCCTAAGTCTGATGCAATTATGAGTCGTACTATCTCAATGCTTATCAAGCTGTCATGGACTGAGGAAGAAATTAAGCAGCGCATCGAAAATATTAAACGCGCTTTCGTTTAAGCAACAACGAGTATCCGTCGCGCCGAGGATTTCGACGCGATGGCACATTTTAAATTAATGGCCCAACGGAGAATGTCGGAATGAGTTTTAAGAATTTCAAATGTGTACCAAAAATGATTTTTGGTCGCGGTTCATTTGTTCAGCTAGATCAAGTGCTAGCAGAAGAGCGTAAGCTAGAAGATGATTTTGTGGTGTTTTTAGTTGATGATGCACATCAATCAAAACCATTAGGTCATCGTGTTCCAGCCAAAGCACAAGACTTACTCATTTATGTCAATGTGGATGACGAACCCACGACAAAACAAGTTGATGCTTTAACCGAGCAAGTTCAAGCCTTTAATAGCAAGTTACCCGTCAGTGTTATCGGCCTTGGCGGCGGTTCGACATTGGATCTCGCAAAAGCGGTATCGCTGATGCTAACCAACTCAGGCGGCAGCGCCGAGTACCAAGGTTGGGATCTGATTAAGAACCCTGCCATTCACCATATTGGTATTCCAACCGTTTCGGGAACAGGTGCCGAAGCGTCCCGTACGGCTGTACTTTGCGGCCCAGTACGCAAGTTAGGCTTAAACTCTGATTACACAGTGTTTGATCAGATCATTATGGATTCTGAACTAATCGCTGGCGTGCCGACAGACCAGTGGTTCTACACAGGCATGGATTGTTATATCCACTGCGTTGAATCACTAGAAGGCACCTATTTAAACGAATTTGCTAAAGCCTTTGCCGAGAAATCGATGGCGCTTTGTCGTGAAGTCTTCATAGACAATCATGAAGAAAAAGATGACAAGCTGATGATGGCGTCCTATATGGGCGGTATGAGTATTGCCTATAGCCAAGTTGGCGCATGTCATGCGGTTTCTTATGGTCTAGGCTATGTACTAGGCTACCATCACGGGCTCGGTAATTGCTTAGCATTTGATGTACTTGAAGAGTTCTACCCAGAAGGTGTTGCTGAGTTCCGTCAGATGATGGACAAGCACAATATCGTTCTGCCGAAGAACATCTGTAAAGATCTTCCTGACGAAACTATTGCTAAGATGGTTGCCGTCACCAAGAGCATGGGCCCACTTTGGGATAATGTTTACGGTGAAGGCTGGGAAGAAAAAGTCACCGACGAGATGCTAACTAAACTATTTCGTCGTATCTAAACTCTAGCGTAAGCATAGAATGGGCTTCAAAAAGAAGCCCATGATACTTTTTTAAGTAGGTAAATTGAATGAATGTAACCTTATTAATCCCTGCTCGTTACGGCTCTAGCCGTTTCCCTGGCAAGCCATTGGCGCCTATTAACGGCAAGCCAATGATCCAGCATGTCTACGAGCGCGCTGCTTTAGCAAAAGGGCTTAAAGACATCTATGTCGCCACCGATGATGAGCGCATTAAAAACGCCGTAGAAGGTTTTGGTGGCAAAGTTGTTATGACAGGTGCAGATGCCGCATCGGGTACTGACCGTATCGACGATGCAATCACCCAACTAGGGCTAGCTGATGACGATCTTGTGATTAACTTGCAAGGCGATCAACCCCTTATCGACCCCATCTCTATTGAACAACTTGTTAGCCTTTGTGAGCGCCACCCAGGCGAATTTGATATGGCGACATTAGGTGTTGAAATTAGAGACGAAGCTCAAATTAATGATCCAAACCATGTGAAAATGGTATTCGATAACAATTTTAATGCCCTCTATTTTTCTCGTGCAACGATTCCCTTTGGTCGAGAGAGCAGCGATTACCCGGTATACAAGCATCTCGGTATTTACGCATATACGCGTAAATTTATTCAGACTTTCGCTAAGCTGCCACTTGGCCGCCTAGAAGATCTCGAAAAACTTGAACAGCTTAGAGCACTCGAATACGGCTACAAAATCAAAGTTGCCATCAGCGCATTCGATTCACCGGAAGTGGATACACCGGAAGATATCCGTATCTGCGAAGCCAGACTTGCCGTTGACTAATTGAGGTTAAGTGATGTCAGATCTTGAAGTGGGTTTATTAATTTTATTGGTGCTCGGAGTGATCGCCAGTAATCTTGCGGTCTTAAAGTACAGTGCTAAACACAAGATGACGCAATTTGGTAAAAACCATCACGGCAAAAAACTTTCTGAAAACGAAAAAAGTGATAAAAGCAGTGATACCACGGCAAGTATTGATAAACCTACTAATGGCCAATCTAGCCAGAGTGATAAGACTGACAAGTCATAATAGGCAAGTCATAATAGGCAAGTCATAATAGGCAAGTAATAATAGACACTTCGAATAAAACTCACAAAAAAGGCGCTATCAGCGCCTTTTCTTTTGATTTGAAAGCAGACTCAATACGGTATGAAGCCAGCAATCAAACGACTAACGTTATTCAGCTAGTTCTTTTTCAAGTTGCTTAGCTATCATCTCTGGCGAGCCCGTATTCTTAGTTAATAAAGAATAAGCAACCGGGATCACAAGCAAGGTAAAAAAGGTTGCGAGCGTAATGCCAGATAGCACAACCACACCAATCACAAAGCGGGTTTCAGCCCCCGCTCCCTCTGAAAGCACCAGAGGTACAGCTCCTGCAGCGGTCGTGATCCCTGTCATTAAAATAGGTCTGAGTCGCTGACTAGATGCTTGTATAATCGCTTGTTGAAACTCAACGCCCTTGTCTCTTAATTGATTAGCAAACTCTACAATCAAAATGCCATTCTTAGCGGCTAAACCCACCAGCATGATAATGCCTATCTGGCTGTAGATATTAAGACTCTGATCCGTTAACCAGAGACCGATTAATGCTCCCAACGTTGCCAGCGGCACTGTCAGCATGATCACCAATGGGTGAATATAGCTTTCAAATTGCGCGGCTAATACTAAGAACACAATCCCCAGCGCTAAAATGAAAACAAAATACATAGAGTTACCTGAGTCTTGATAATCCAATGACTGACCTTTGTAACTCACAATAGCCTCCGCTGGCAGGTATTCATGGGTTAAATCATTCAGATAGTCTAGCGCCTCTCCTAAGCTATAATCGTCGGACAGATTTGCTTCGATAGTAATGGCACGCATACGATTGTAGCGATTAAGCTGGCTTGCATCGGCAAATTCCTCAACATGTACCAGATTTGATAAAGGGATCAATTCTTTACTTCTATCTGAGCGAACATAGATGTTTTCAAGATCATTGGCAGTATTTTGATTATCACGATTACCTTCAATAATCACATCATACTCTTCACCGTCTCTCATAAAGGTTGTGACCAGCCTAGAACCTAACATCGACTCCAGCGTGCGCCCAATGTGAGAAATAGACACACCGAGATCTGATGCCCTGTCTTTATCGATCACCACTCGAAGTTGAGGTTTAGTCTCGTTATAGTCATGATCTAAACCGACAAGATTAGGATTCTCTTTAGCCTTTTCAATAATAATATCACGCCATCTCGCCAATTCTTCATAACTTGGTCCGCCCAATACAAATTGCACAGGCTTACCCACACCGCGGCCAAAGGCCTGTCTCATGACAGGAAAAGCACGCACTCCTGCTAAGTCTGACAATCGCCCACGTATATCGCCTATAATTTCAAATGCGCTGCGCCTAACCGCCCAATCTTCAAGCACGATAATGGCCATACCATTGGAGAAATTAGCGCTTCGGCCAAAGCCTCTCGGTGCGCGGATGAGTAATCGTTTGATCTCTCCAGACTCAACTAATGGCATCAAGCGGTTTTCAATCTCATCCATGTAGGACTCAATATATTCAAAGCTTGCACCTTGTGGCCCATTGACTATCAAGAACATTGAGCCTCTATCTTCTCTTGGCGCAAACTCTTGCGGGACTTGTTTGGCCAAAAACGCACTGCTCACGAGTGCAACGAGGATCAGTGATGACACTAAAAACGGGTGCTTCATCGCCTTCAATAAAATCATGCGATAATGACGAGACAGGCTATCCATTCCCGAATCGATTTGTCGCACCAGCCAAGAGTCTTGCCCTGAAGGCTTAAGCACCTTGGAGCACATCATTGGGCTAAGCGTTAACGCCACAATACTTGAGAAAATGACCGCCGCACTCATGGCAACTGCAAACTCTTTAAATAATTTACCCAAATCCCCCTCTAGGAAGGTGATTGGCATAAATACCGCAACTAAAACCAAGGTGGTGGCCACTACAGCAAACGCCACTTCACGGGCGCCAAGGAAAGCTGCCTTTAACGGCGAGTCCCCCTCCTCTATTCGTCTATGGATGTTTTCAAGTACCACAATGGCATCATCAACCACCATTCCAATTGCTAAAATCATGGCTAACAAGGTTAATAGGTTAATGGTGTAACCCAGTGCATACAGCACAATAAATGTTGCCATTAAAGACACTGGCACGGTTAACGCAGGAATAAGCATGGCGCGCACACTGCCAAGGAAGAGATAAATCACCACGATAACTAAAAACATGGCGATAAACAGCGTCTGGTAAACCTCTTTGACCGAAGCTTCAATAAATACGGAGCTATCGTAAGAACGTTTTATCTCCATGCCTGCCGGTAATGTTGGATTAATTTGATCGACCAATTTATTCGCCGCGCGAGCAACATCGAGAGTGTTAGCGGTTGATTGCTTTGATACACCTAGGCCAATCATGGCTTCGCGGTTACCTCTAAAGGTTATACGCTCCTCTTCTGAGCCTATTTCAACTTTTGCGACATCACCCAGTTTAATAAGGTAGCCATCTTCCCCCTCAGCTAATACTAAATTAGCGAAATCATCAGATGTTTTAAAGCTGCGCTCAAGCCTTACGGTAAAGTGGCGCTCTTTTGACTCCACGCTACCCGCTGGCAGTTCGACATTTTCCGAACGCAGTGCAGACTCAATATCTGCAACGGTTAAGTTCCTTGCCGCTAGCGCTTGTCTATCAATCCAAACTCGCATGGCGTATACCTTACCGCCACCCAGACGCATGTTCGCTACGCCGTCGATAACCGAGAAACGGTCAATCAGATAACGCCTAGCATAATCGGTTAACTGCAGTGTGGTCATCTGCTCTGACACAAGATTAAGCCACATGATGACTTCATCACCGCCATTTGCCTTTTGAACTTCTGGCGGTTCGGCTTCTTCAGGTAAATTATTGAGTAGACCAGAGACTCTGTCTCGCACATCGTTGGCGGCCGCCTCAATATCACGCCCAACATCAAACTCTAACGTGACATTTGAACGGCCATCACTGCTCGATGAACTAATGTGTTTAATACCTTCAACACCGCTAATTCTGTCTTCGACTAATTGAGTGATTCGGCTTTCGACTACTGCAGCACTCGCGCCGCGATAGTTAGTTTGAATTGAGACTACTGGAGGGTCAATATTGGGGTACTCTCTTAACGGCAGCTTCTCAAACGCCACTAATCCAAAAACAATCAATAAAATACTAATAACAGAAGCGAAAACCGGTCGCTTAACCGAGATATCAGTTAAGATCATACGACAGGCTCCACACTCGCCTGCTTAAGAAAACTAAAACGTTCGCTAAAGGTCACTTTGACTTTATCGCCAGGACGTACTTTTAAAAGCCCCCGGATCACGACATGTTCGTTAAGTACTACGCCGTCAATAATTTCGACCCAACCACGCTTACGCAGGCCTAAAGACACTTGTTTTTGTTCAATAACGCCTTCGTCATTGACCACATAGACATAATGCCTATCTTGAATGGGAATAATGGCAGATTCTGGCAATATGAGTGCATCGCGGCTCGTCTTAATCAGTTTTACTTTCATCAACATGCCTGGAAGGAGCCTTTGCTTTGGATTGGGGATCTTGGCGCGAACGATTACCGCGCGTGTCTTAGGGTTAATGCGACTATCAATTGACACCACCTTTCCTTCAAACACTTCACCGTCAAATGCTACTGCAGTAGCTTCAACTTGTTTACCTAGCGCTAAGGCTTGTAAAAAGCGCTCAGGCACTGAAAAATCCAATTTGATAACAGAGATGTCATCTAAAGTAGTAATGGCGTTACCAGGAGAAACGAGCGCGCCGACACTGACTTGACGTAATCCTAACGCACCTGAAAACGGGGCACTAATACGGCGATCCTTCAAAGCCGATTGTGCCTGTGCAAGCTCTGCTTTGGCGGTATCGATTAAGGTTTGTAACCTATCGCGCTCAAGCTCTGCAATTGTTTGGCTGGTGACTAAGGTGCGAATGCGTTCAAGTTCTCGTTGGTGATCTTTGACTTTTACTTTTGCGACGGTAACACGCGCAAGCTGCTCACTGTCTTGAAGTTGAACCAGTAAACGACCTTTCTGGACCAACTCGCCATCATTAAAATTGACTTCTGTCACCACCTCAGTGACTTTTGGCGTAACAGTAATTGACTCGTTAGCCTTACTCGTTCCCAGCGCTTCTACTTCGTCACGTATCGGCTGTATCTCAGCCTTAGTAACAACCACATTAGGTATAGGTCGAGATTTTTTTACTTGTTCTGCTGGAGGTTGCTGAAAATACAAATATGCGCCGACTACTAGCAATGTAAGGATTATTATTATTTTTTTCATGATTGCCTTAACAAACTACTTTTTATTATCGTTAGTTTACCGAGACACAGATTTGCTTCAATACGTTTTACCTTTTCTTACAAATTATACAACTGAGTTACATCCAATTCTTTTCATCACAAACAAAAAAGGAGCCCTGAGGCTCCTTTTGCAATTAATAATTCGCAGTTAATAATTTTGATTAACGCACTTTACGATCTTCTTGCATCAATTCAGAGAAACCATCATAAACGGCAGTAACAACTTCGTTAGAAAGTGGCTCGTTTTTGCCGTTTAAGAGATGTATTTCAGTCTTATCATCAACACCGTCTTTAAGTTCAATACGATAAGAACCCGCTTCAATCGGTAGCTCTTTTTCACTCCATAACGAGCTCCAGAAGCCTGAATCATCAGTCACATTGATGTACAATAGTCCTTTGTTACTGTCCATATCGACGATTTCAAAGCCCATTTCTGGTAACACGATACGTAAGCGGTCCCAAGTACGTTTAAACTTAGCATCGGCTAACCAATAAGCTTGTTCTTCAGCATCTGCAATAAGATTGACATCTATGCCGAGACTTTGCTTCAAGCGTTTAGCTTTCAGCGCTTTAGCACGTTCGATACTGATATAACTGATTGAGTCATTCAATCTATCAATAGTGTAACGACGCTTATCTTCTCCGCTTAATAGAATATCTTGTCGATCGCCATCATAGCTTTCTTCATGTTCAATCAAGTCAATCATCAAGTTGCCACTACGCCCATGAGGACGAACATCAACCTTATACAAGTAACGCTGTTTTAGCGTATAAACTTTGTCACTTCCCCAAAAACTAGATTCAATCACTTGCGAACTTTCGATCCAATCAGTTTCCAGCGTGCCTTGCTCATAGTTTTCACTGCGCAGTGGAATAGACTTACTCGCAAAGTACTCTTTTAAAACATTAAATAACTCTTGCTTTAGATCAATATCATTATCAATCGATTCAACTACGATCTTGATATTGTCACTGCCCTCTTCGACACGCGTCCCCTCGGCCATAGGCAGCACTTGCAGTGGTGGTCGAATATCAAGCTGTCGACCAACTAAACTTTGGTCAGCCTTACTGCCTACAGCAGGAATGTCATATTCCTTACTATAAGTTGGTTTATTCAATCCGTCTGGGATCACTAATTCAGGCGCGACCACGAGATCTTGATAGTTCTGATCCGTGTCATTAGCCTGTCTTCTGTCAATTGGCGTACTACATGCAGTAACAGCTGCAACTAAAATAAGTGGAGATATTTGCTTTAGCATTTATTATTCAACCTCGATTCGGGCATTTTTCATCGCTTCTAGCAACAGACCATGAAACTCTGTAGAAAGTTCAGTTAAAGGTAAACGAATATCACCTCTACTAATCAGTCCCATTCGGTGAGCAGCCCATTTTACTGGGATAGGATTGGCTTCACAGAACAGTACGCTAAATAATTCTTTAATCGACTCTTCAGCAGCTAATGCAGCAGGAATATTACCCGCTAGCGCAGCGTCACACATAGCTTTAAACTGTTTTGGAACAATATTGTTCGCAACAGAAATAACGCCATTGCCACCAAGTGTTAGGAACTCTCTTGCTGTTGCATCATCGCCACTATACAGCAAGAAATCATCGCCACATAAACGACGTAACTCTTTAACCCTAGACAGATCGCCAGTCGCTTCTTTAACACCGATAATGTTTTTTACACCGACGAGTTGAGCTACGGTTTCTGGCAGCATGTCGACAGCGGTGCGTCCTGGTACGTTATATAGGATTTGTGGTACATCGGTACTCGCTGCAACAGCGCTATAGTGTGCAATAAGCCCCTTTGGTGTTGGCTTGTTGTAATAAGGTGTAACACCTAGCATTGCAGCCACACCTGTATTTGTGAGGCCTTTAGTTAACTCAATCGCTTCTGCCGTTGCGTTAGCGCCATTCCCACCAATAATTGGGATTCGACCCGCTGCAAATTTTACCGTTTGTTCGACAACAGCAATATGCTCTTTCGCAGGCAGTGTTGCAGACTCACCGGTTGTGCCAACGGCAACAATGGCATCTGTACCTTGGGCGATATGGTACTCAACTAAACTTTCAAGACTCTTATAATCTACTGTGCCATCACTATTCATTGGTGTGATTAAGGCAACGATGCTTCCGTATATCATGTGTATTCCCCAAGGGTTCAGGACTGGCTATGGTACTGATGCAATCCACTAAAAACAAGCACTACAACGCAAGACTTAAGCATATTCATCATCAACTTGAAACATATTAAATAAGTGAGAGGATCACAATGACAAGGATCGCAAACTGATTAACTTGTGATAGCATGACTGACCACAAGGAAAATACGTCATCACATCGTCTATTTTTCAGCCTAAACAATAAGAATATGGGGTATGAAATGTCCAATCACTTGGTCGTTACTGCAATGGGAGCCGATCGCTCAGGTATTGTGAGTAAGTTTGCACGACTCGCTAGTGAGTGTGACTGCGATATCGTTGATAGTCGCATGGCACTGTTTGGTAATGAATTTACCTTAATTATGATGCTTTCAGGTTCGTGGGCGTCGATTACTAAGATGGAAACCACATTACCGAGCTTAAGTGTTGAACTTGAGTTATTAACGGTAATGAAGCGTACTTCAAAACATACTCCACAAAACTATATCTCCCGTTTAGAAGTTAACTTCAGCGGTCATGACCAACGTGGAACAATGAGAAAAATAACACAATTTTTAGCGGACAGGTCGCTCGATCTGGCTGCAGTTAAATCTCATGCGGAAGAAGATGCGACTGGCGAGCCAACACAAAACATTAGTCTAACCATTAATGTGCCAGAAAAAGTCGACTTAGATAAACTCGAAGTCAGCTTAAATGATCTAGCAGCCGAGCTAACTCTAGAATGTACCATTGAGCGTATGCAAGGCGTTGAAAGTTAAATTTTCAGAATGGATAAAAATATGAAAACCTTAACCGTTGGCGATATTGCGCCGCTTTTTACCCTACAAAACCAAAAAGACGAAACCGTTAGCTTAACTGAGGCGCTAAAAACTGGCCCAGTGCTGGTTTACTTCTATCCAAAGGCTTCGACTCCTGGTTGCACGGTACAGGCCTGTGGGTTAAGAGATAGTAAAGAAGAGCTCAATAGCCTCTGTGTTACAGTATTTGGGGTAAGTCCCGATCCTGTGGCCAAGCTTGCTAGGTTTTCAGATAAGCAGTCGCTTAACTTTTCTCTACTTAGCGATGAAGATCATGCCATTGCCGACGCTTTTGGCGTATGGGGTGAAAAGAAGTTCATGGGTAAAATTTATGACGGTATACATCGCTTAAGCTTCTTGATTGGTCAAGACGGCAAAGTGGCACATGTATTCAATAAGTTTAAAACGAAAGATCATCATGAAGTTATCCTCGCTCATTTAAAGAGTCGCTAACCATTATCAAACTAACTTGATAAGTTGTTCGTTCACATTGTAAAAAGGAGCCCTATGGCTCCTTTTTTTGTTATAGACACTTAGTTAAAAGAGGTATGGATACATTAACGCCCCAGCAATGGACCACATAGTAATGCAGATGAACCTGTCGAGATAACACCAAGCTTTAGGCTTTCGAAACACTGGGCTCAAATATTTAGCACCTAGGCTTAAGCTAAAAAACCACACAAATGATGCCAATACTGCGCCAGCACCAAACCACTGCTTTTCAGTTCCCTCAAATTGCACGCTAATACTCCCCAGTAAAACAACGGTATCTAAATAAAGGTGTGGATTTAACAAGCTAATTGCGAGAGTCGTTAATACCGCTTTTTTTAATGTATCCGCGGCGAGCGCTTCATCGCTCTCCATTCTACTGTCACTAAACGATGACTTTAGTGCACAATAGCCATAGAGAAGCAAAAATATGGCCCCACCGAAACTGGCAATATCTTTAATTATCGGAAAAGCCAGAATGAGGTGGCCAAGACCCGCAACACCAGCGGTGATCATTATCGCGTCGATAAATGAACAAATTGCAGCTATAGGCAACGAATGTGAACGCTTAAGTCCTTGCTTTAAAACAAAGGCGTTCTGTGCGCCTACCGCCATAATTAGGCTTCCGCCTATCCCCATTCCTTGTATAAATGCTGTTTGCATGCCAACCTCAAAACGACTTCAATTTATTGGTCGCAAGCTTAATCGTCACCGACAAATAAGTACAACTAATAAACCTAATAATGTATAAGTTAAACTTATACCTGTTTATCGGTTATGAAGGAAAATAACATGTTTGATTACGCACACCTTAAGGCGCTATCCGTTGTCGTCTCTCAGGGGGGATTTGATAAAGCGGCAAAACACCTATACATCAGTCAATCTGCCGTATCTCAACGGATCAAACAGCTAGAAGAAAAGGTTGGCCAATCCCTGCTCGTCAGATCAAACCCTATCAGAGCAACTGAAACCGGAAAGCGGTTACTGCGCCACTATGCACAGGTACAGTTACTTGAGAGTGAGCTACGATCTGAAATGGATGTTGATGATCCCTCTTTACCGACAATCGTGAAAATAGCAGTCAATGCCGACAGTTTAGCGACTTGGTTTTTGCCCGCTTTAGCCGATACCTTCAAACAGCATAAATGGCTGCTGGAGTTAATCGTCGATGATGAGGCATACACCCACCATTTACTCAAAAATGGTGAAGCCGTGGGTTGTGTAACGACTACGCAAACCGCGCTATCCGGCTGCAGTAGTGAGTTTCTTGGCAACATGGAATACCTTTGCGTCGCCACGCCACAATTTATCCAAACTTACTTTACTTCAGAATTTACCGTAAATGACATCACCCAAGCTCCGGCAGTTGTATTTTCAACTAAAGATAAACTGCATGATAAATTCTTAAACTTTTATTTTGATATCAAAGATAAGAGATGGCGAGAGCACAAGATCCCCTCTTCCGAAAGCTTTCTAGAGGCGATAAAAATGGGACTAGGTTATGGTTTAGTCGCCCAGCCTCAGGCTAAAGCTCTGCTAGATAACGGTGAGTTAGTCGAAATATTCCCAGATAAACGAATGCATGTGCCGCTTTACTGGCAACATTGGAATATAAAAGCAAAACAAACTAGTGTGATTTATCGTGCGTTAGCGGCAAGTGCAAAGCATGTGCTGAATTCGTAACCAAAAATTCAGCCCAAATAAAAAGGAGCATTGAGCTCCTTTTTACTTTATCTCGCCACAACTATTTCGTTTCTGGCTCTACGGCTTGCGATAAATTGAGCGCTGCAGAGTCTTGTTGCTGTAAGCCCTGTGCGTTTGGTACTGGCCAAGCATTAATCACCGCCTTGACCAAGGAGGCCAGCGGAATCGCAAAGAATACCCCCCAAACGCCCCATAAACCGCCAAATATCAGCACAGCTGCAATAATAAATACCGGATGTAGATCGACAGCATCCGAGAATAAAATCGGTACTAATACATTACCGTCTAAGGCTTGAATTATGCCGTAACCCACTATTAGATAGCCAAATTCAGGACTTATTCCCCACTGAACAAATGCGACTAAGGCTATAGGGAGTGTCACTAATGTCGCACCAACATAGGGGATCAGTACCGACAGCCCTGTCAAAACACCGAGCAGTGCCGCATAACGCAGATCCATTACAGCAAAGAAGATATAACTGACCACCCCGATGATAACAATCTCGATGACTTTTCCGCGAATGTAATTAAAAATCTGTTGGTGCATCTCACTCCAGACTTTACGCGCTAAATCTCGATTAGTAGGAAAGAAGCGTTTACTGCCTTTTATCAGTTCATCTTTATCTTTTAAAAAGAAGAACACTAATAAAGGGATTAAAATCGCATAGACCATCAGTACTAAAAGCGACGCCGAATACCCCAAAATCTGCTTACCAATGTCGAGTAGATGTTGAGTATCGAGCATCTTCTTAAGCTCGGCGACCATGGTATCTAGCTGACTTGGGTTCACAAACTGGGGATATTGATTGATATATAGCTGAGCGGTGTTTAAGCCTTTGTCTATCATACTCGGTAAGTCCCCCATTAGACTCACCCCTTGGCGCCAAAGACTCGGAACCAGGCCAAAACTAATTAACAGCATTAAACCGATAAACAGTACCAGAACTAAAGAGGCAGCTGTAGGGCGATTGATCCCGATTCGGGCCATCTGTGCGACGGGCCACTCCAATAAGAATGCTAGCACTAATGCAATTAATAATGGCGCTAACAAGCCCCCTGCAAAATAGATTGCCAGTGCAAATCCTAACAAAATAAGCACTAACGTTACGGCTTGTGGATCACTAAAACGTTCTTTATACCAACGGCTTAAAACTGATAACATTCAAACTCCCTAGTTCGACGACCGTTTTAATCCCTTGCAGCCATCACTAAAATGATATTTCACTCACTGTAAAATTGTATAAAGTCTCTTTTACTTATTCACGGTTAACGACATGATAGTGTCATTATCTTCAACGACGGCATGACTATAACCCGCTTTTTTTAGATAACGGGGAACATCTTGCCTAGAGCCGGGGTCAGATAATACAACAAGAATGCAGTCACCCACAGAAAGTTGCTTTAGAGCAAGTTTAACTTTTACTAACGGCAACGGACAACGATATGGTGTTAAATCAATAATAATCATAATGAACTTGCTATAACCAATCTAAGACTATTATCCTAATAAGCGACGCAAACCACAAGCAAGCATTGTGACTAGGTGATAACAGAAGCATAGCCCAAATTAAGGATCCGCTTGAGTAAATTAACATTATCTAAATCCGTCATTGCAGGTGCCCTCTCTTTTATTTTATGCACGAGTTCACCTGTTAGTTATGCAAATAACGATTTACCTGACTTGGGTACAGCGGCTGTAAATACGTTCAGCTTAGAAAAAGAAACTCAAGTGGGTGATGCGTATATGCGCGTGATCCGTGGTTCTGCGCCGATGCTCAATGATCCGGTGCTAAACCAATATTTAACAGAGCTAGGTAATAAGCTAGTTGCTAATGCTACAGGGGTCAAAACCCCATTTTACTTCTTCTTATTAAGAAACGATGAGATTAATGCATTTGCATTTTTCGGTGGTCATGTCGGTGTACATACCGGACTTTTTCTTAATGCCGACACCGAAAGCGAGCTCGCCTCGGTGATTGGTCACGAAATTACTCACGTTACCCAGCGCCATTTAGCACGATCTATTGAAGCGCAGCAGAAAACATCCCCAGCAACCATTGCTGGTATGTTAGGGGCAATTTTGTTAACCATCGCCTCTCCACAAGCGGGTATGGCGGCATTGGCAACGACTCAAGCATTAGCCACCCAGTCGAAGATTAACTACACTCGCCTACATGAAAAAGAAGCTGACCGCATCGGTATGCAGGTCATGGTCGATGCAGGCTTTGACCCAAATGGGGCTGCCGACTTCTTTGGTAAACTTGCCACCCGATATCGCTTCACAACTAAACCACCGCAAATGCTATTGACTCACCCCTTACCCGAGTCACGTATTTCAGAGGCCCGTATTCGCGCTGAGCGTTATCCATTAAGGCATATACCCGACAACCTAAACTTCCAACTGGCTAAGGCACGAATTCAAGTTAGGTTTTCAGGCTACAGTGAACAAGCTGCGCTTTCCATCTTTGAGAAACAATTAAAGCATAATCGATATACCTTCAAAAGTGCTGCTGAATATGGCAAGGCATTGGCGCTATTTAGATTAAATAAATATGCAGAGTCAGAAAAAATTATTGATGAGCTGTTAGCCGAGAGCCCGAATAATCTGTTTTTTATTGATACTAAAACGGATCTCCTCAATCAAAGGGGAGCAAACAAGGACGCAATTAGCCTTTTATTGGCGCAAAAACAGCTAAAACCAACGTCTCCGGTCGTGAATACCAATCTCGCCAATATCTACCTTGAAGATAATCAGGTGAATAAGGCAATTCCATTACTAGAGGACTTAATTTTCCTCGATAAACAAGACCAACTCGCTTACATATTGTTAAATGAGGCTTACAAGAAAAACGGCAATAAGACGATGGAGCACTTTGTTAAGGCAGAGTCATTAGCACTGATTGCCGATTATAAAACGGCTATTGATCAGCTCAATTTTGCATACCAAGAAGCTAAGGGTGACGCTTTACAGCTTGCTCGAATTGAAGCCCGAATCAGACAGTTTAGACAAGCAGATAGAGCATTGGAACAGCTATAATACCCTCAGCTAATTTGTGACTCTGGTCACAAATTAGCGTATCATATACACAAAATTTAATAACAATAAAATAACTATGCCAAAAGTAAGTATTTATCATAATTCAAGATGTTCAAAAAGCCGTCAGACTTTGGCGTTATTAGAAGATAACAACTGTGAAGTTAAGATTATTGAGTATCTAAAAACACCGCTAACAGTAAGCGAGATCACCGACATCTTAACTAAGCTCAATATCCCGCCGAGAGAGATGATGCGAGTTAAAGAACCTGAATACAAAGAGTTGGGATTAAGCGACCCCACTTTAACTCAGGAGCAATTAATCCAAGCAATGATCAACACTCCTAAACTGATTGAGCGCCCTATCGTGCTAGCTAATGATAAAGCCGTAATAGGTCGACCTCCCGAAAATGTGCTTACTATTCTATAAACGAGGAAGTTAATGAACTCGACCACCCTATTTAAACTTTGCCGCACAGGTTATATGGCATTGGTCATGTTGTTAGGGGCATGGTTCATCCGCCAAGGATTAACTGGCGAGTACTCCATGTTGTTTAGCCTACTCTGGATTGTGCCACTGTTGTTGCCACTGAAGGGGATCCTGACAGGAAAGCCTTATACCTATGCTTGGGCTAGTTTTATACTATGCCTTTATATGTTGCATGCTCTGACTTTGGTTTATGTCACCGAAACTGACACTCTATTTGCCGTCGTTGAATCCCTGCTGATTGGAAGTTTATTGGTTGGATTCCCTTTTTACGCCAGAGTTCGTGGCCGTGAGCTAGGCCTTGGGTTGAAAAAGAAAAAATAATCCATTGTTCACTGGCGGATATATTGTCATTCGTCAGTGATATCCTCATGCTATTAGTCCAAAAAATAAACCGTTTATTAAATAACCTATTCTTGATAGGTGTAACTAAGTAAGCCTCCCTCAAAAAACCACCAGCAAACCGTTAACAAACCATTAAACAACCCTTTGTTTATGCAACAAGCACTGTGCTATATTCAGATCCAAATTTGTCGCAGAACGCAATAAAAACAAAGGATAAATACATGAAGCGATCCTTAAGCTACGCATTGATTTGTGTCATAGGTCTTACTGCATGCGGTGGCAGTAGTGATAGTAATGACTCCTCGGGTGGTGATACCACGCCGCCTCCCGTTATACCTGATGGCCTAGTTAGGTGCGATATCCAAACTGAACTCAATCAAGTTGCAACCACATCTGCTGTCACCTTTTATATTGAAGATAATTACCTCGCTAGGCAGCCTGGTGCGATAATCGTAAAGCTTAGCGAGCAAAATGTGAGTGATTTTACCTTTAATTGGACTCAAATGTCCGGCCCTGCGTTAACGTTAAAGAGTATTAAGAGCCCTGTATTGGCTTTTACGGCGAGTGAAAGTGGTAATTACAAATTCGAATTATCAGCCAGCAAGAGTGGCGTCAATTATACAGAGTCGATAGAGATAAACTTAGGTGCCGCCAGTACAAATCAGTTATCTGCTCGTGTCGACCATCAAGCCAGTACAGGAAACTCTGTTAGCTTCCGAGTCGACACCCCTGACACAAATGGCCCCTCTCAAATTAGCTGGTGTGTTGCGGCGGGTCCAAGTTTATCCGTCGACATTAGTACGCCTCAAAAAGCCTTGCTCACCGCCCCTAGTGTCAACGTAGACACCATTAGCACGCTTAGAGCGACGGCAGTCATCAACGGCGAAGCCGTAACAGATGATGTGCAACTTCTTATCACTAAAGAAGCTGCCATTACCTCACCTTACTTCGATGAAAGAGTAGCGAAGACCTTTGCCTATAATACCGACTCCCCCTATAAAAACGATTTGCAGCCATGCGTATACTCAAATCAATTACTGCAAAGCTGCACCATTTCTCGTCTGCCACTGATTGGCCAAACGCCGGGTATCGATAAACAAGCAATCTTAGACAGAGTCTTAGTTTCACACCAATGGATGGGAGAGAATTTCGAACACTTTCTTGAAAACCTTGACCCTAATAGTGATTTTGCAACGCTATTACAGTCAGTAACCGCTATCGTCATTAGTTATGATGTAAGGCCTTCATTTTATTGGGTCGTAACGGGGGCAATTTATCTAGACCCGAATGATCTATGGTTACTGGCACAGGAACGTGACACGATTAATGAAGCTCCAGATTATAGAAGTGGCTTTGGTAATGATTTGAATTTTTTAATGCCCTGGCGTTACGTTAAAAATAACAGTTACACCTCCTATGTCATACCTAGAGGCGTGCGAACCGACCGTACAACTGAGGAGATGATGCCAGATCTTGCTTCATTGCTTTACCATGAGTTGGCTCATGCCAATGACTTTTTCCCTAGAAGCGTACACGGAGATCTTATAGGCCCAACCTTACTCGATGACTACCTGCGTCGAAGTGATGCTGAGCAGTTAGTCTCTGATCAACTTATTGCTTTTTATCCGCTCAATAGCCAAGAAATGACAAACTTGGCAGAGGTCAGCTTTAAAGGACAGACGGCCAGCGATAGCCAAAAAGCCTACACTGCTGCGGATATCACAAGTTTCTTCTCTCCCGATAGAGCCAGTGACTATTATGCCTACTCGACCAGGCGCGAAGATGCTGCCATGCTGTTTGAGGAAGCTTTAATGAGTCATAGATATGCAATACAGCGCGATGTGGCCGTAACCGATAAACCTGATAACCCTACGGCGAGCAGCATAACGGTTGACTGGGGGCAACGTGGAAGAATTGGTGATATAAAACTCGAAAACCGCGCGGCGTTTGTTATCAACCAAATAATGCCAGAGCTCAATGGCACTGTATTAGTGAACAATTTACCTGCGCCAATTGAAATGAAGCAAGGCCAATCTTGGTCCGATAATTTAACTATTTCTCCCGTTAATGGCCCACAGCTGAATAGAATCGCACCTCAGACAAGCTATTCTCCAGAGCTACGCTTAAGTGGTGATAGGCACGTAAAACCTGTCGATTAATCGTAAACTTTCTCGACTCTGAAAACGCAAAAGCCCAGATGAATATCTGGGCTTTTATCTTATATAATTATCAAAGTACTTACAGTCGCAGCATCTCTTTAATAAAAGGGATTGTCAGCTTACGTTGGTGAACCATAGAGGCTTTATCGAGCCTATCTAACACGTCAAATAGTGTTCTTAAGTCTCTTGCTAAGCGGTTTAATAGAAAGCGACCTACATCTTCTGGCAACTGTAAGCCTCTCATCGCCGCACGGCGTTGCAGTGCCGCAAGTTTTTCTTCATCAGCCATGGGTTGTAGCTGATAATTAAGCCCCCATTGCATTCGAGAGACTAAATCCGGTAAAGAGAAACCACTATCACTTGGCGAGACACTCGCACTGACAATAAGCGAGCAAGTCTTCTGCTCAGAAATTCGATTGTAAAGATCAAATATCGCTTCTTCCCATAAGGGGTGCCCTGCAATGGCATTGACATCATCAATACAGACGAGGTCGAGTTTCTCTAAGCCTTCTAATAACGCTGTAGAAATACTCGCATGGATCCCTAAAGGAATATAGAAGCTGCTACGCCCAAGATCATTCGCGTGAGCACAGGCGGCATGCATAAGGTGGGTACGTCCAGACTTTTCTGGACCCCATAAAAATACTGCACCTTCTGCTCTACCCTCGGCACAAGCTTGTAAACTTTGAATAAGCTCATCATTACCCGCTGCCGGATAATAACTATTGAAGGTTTCATCATCAGGTAGATGAACTGGTAATGATAACTGTAAAGGAGAGTTTGACTTCACTCAGGTGCTTCTCAACGACGCAATATATCTATATTAGACACACATGGTAGCATGTGTGTCAATTGATTGGGAGCTATTGACCTTTCCAATAATAGATCTGTGTCTCTTTATGAGCTTCAACTTGTGTACCGATTGCTGAATAGTCCAAGTTTTGTTGGCTATTCGTAGTCACAGTTTCAATTCGAGGGTCAAGAGCCATTAATCGATGAAGATCGGCTTCATTACCAAAAAGGCTTAAATTAAACTCAATCGTCTGCCCTTCAATACGACCGATACTTGCCGATTTGATTGCACTTAGCTGATCTAAATAACGTTCGATAGCAACTAACTGCTTCATATCCGTTACGTCAGCAAAAGAAAGCTTAGTGGTTTTCTGCTCTCCTGAGTCGGCTATCGCATACTGACCAACATAGTACTCGCTGGTGGCAGCGACAATGGCCGCAACGGCCTCATCGATCGTGGCGGTTTCTCCACTCGTATTAATAACAGACGTTAATTGCAGAGATTGCGCTGATTTCTCTCGTGGATAAAGACTCATCTGGTAACGATAAACACTTCCTTGTGGCTCGATAGTCGCCATGATGAAGTAATTTGATTGATAGCGCAGAGAAGCATCTGCCACATTGTCGGTGAAGTTACCACGAATATCATTTACACCGACCTTCATGGAATCATCAAGATCCATTAACGGGAATAACAATGGAGCGCCACGAGTCGCTGACTCTTGATTAAAAACTTGTCGGCTAGGATCTCTCGACGCATCATTTATTATTTCGCGTTGACCATTATCATTGATAACTAACCAAACTAAGGTCAAGGGTCGCTGTTTTCCCCAAACGGGTAGTCCAGCTTCTCGTAACAGTGAAATAATATGTTTATGGTCAAAGTTAACTTTTAAGAATAACTTTCCATCATCTTCAAAATAACCGTATTGAGTCATTAGTGAGCTAGCATTACCTAGCTGTTTCTTGATCGTTTCATTTAAGAGTGCACTCTGAGTACCAGAGTTTTTTAAAATAACTTCTTCAAAGGCTTGCTTGATCCCTTGGCTTCTAAGTGCAGTCGTTCTAGAGGCGATTGACACAACACCTTCATCGAGTTGCTTAACCTCGGCTGCAGCAACAAACGTTGAGAAACCTGACAGAAAAGAGACTGTAATAAAAGTACGTAAAATGAGTTTCAACATGTTTAAGATTCAAAGACGGCTCAATAGATAAAATTGTATCACATCTCTAATAACTTTTGCCGAGATAAAGAGATATGCCACCGCAATAGTTAAAGCAAGCTTTTGGACCTGCATCACATACAGCAGCATGGAAAGCAGTCATAATTGATAGGTTTATATAAAATAAGAGAGAAATAATGAAAAACCTGACAATGCCTTTGCAAGGAGCGCAAATGCTGTTCGTAGCCTTTGGCTCACTGGTATTAATGCCTTTGCTAACAGGCCTAGATACTAACGTTGCACTCTTTACCGCCGGTATCGGCACACTGCTCTTCCAGTTTATCACTAAGCGTCAAATCCCTATCTTTCTCGCTTCCTCTTTCGCCTTCATCGCACCTATTATGTACGGTGTGCAAACTTGGGGGATCCCATCAACCATGGGTGGCCTAATGGCCGCAGGTGTCGTTTATGTGATTTTAGCTGCTGTCATTAAAGTTAGAGGTGGTGGCTTCATTAAACGTTTACTGCCACCTGTCGTCGTCGGCCCTGTGATTATTGTAATCGGTTTAGGCTTAGCCCCTGTTGCCGTCAATATGGCTGTAGGTAAAAGCGGTGATGGTAGTCTTATTCTTATCGAACAAAATACTGCGTTACTTATCTCTCTAGCGTCTTTATTTACCACCATCGCCGTCGCTATTTTTGCCAAAGGTATATTAAAGCTAATGCCAATCCTAGCCGGTATCACTGTCGGTTATGGATTAAGTTTAGCTTTTGGCATTGTAGACTTTACACCTGTAAGAGACGCACCATGGTTAGCGTTGCCAAATTTTGTCGCACCTGAATTTAACTGGCACGCAATTTTATTTATGATCCCAGTCGCAATAGCTCCAGCGGTTGAACACATTGGTGATATCTTAGCTATCTCGAATGTAACCGGTAAGGATTACCTTAAAAAACCTGGATTACACCGTACCCTTGCTGGTGATGGTGTCGCTACCATTGCAGCTTCAGCATTTGGTGGTCCACCAAATACAACTTATTCAGAAGTAACTGGCGCAGTAACACTTACCAAGAACTTCAACCCAGTTGTAATGACATGGACAGCTATTACAGCCATTTTATTCTCTTTTGTTGGCAAGTTAGGCGCTTTACTGCAAACGATTCCTGTACCTGTTATGGGCGGGATCATGTGTTTACTATTTGGTTCTATTGCAGCTGTCGGTCTAAGCTCTTTAATTAAGAATCACGTTGACATGAATGAGCCACGCAACCTAAGTATTGTTGGTGTGACGTTAGTATTCGGTATTGGTGGCATGGCATTTGGTATCGGTTCATTTAGCTTAACCGGGATCAGTCTTTGCGGTATCCTTGCAATCGCCATGAACCTCATACTACCTGACAACGCAGCGTCACATGCGAAAATTGTGAGTGAAGAAATTAATCCTCAATCATAATGGCCTAATTGTTTATTGGTAAATGTTGAAGTAATAATACCAATCACATATTTAGTACTATTGATATAAGAAAGCCCCTAACGACTCACATCGTTAGGGGCTTTTTACTGACACAATCAATATTAAGCTTGATCGTCTTCTGTTTTATATTTAGCACCGGTTTCTTTGATAAGCGTTTGTAGCTCACCTTTTTGGAACATTTCAGTAAGAATGTCACAACCACCGATTAGCTCGCCTTCAACCCACAGTTGTGGGAACGTTGGCCAGTTAGCGTATTTTGGCAGCTCAGCACGGATATCGGGATGCTGGAGGATATCGACAAATGCAAATTGCTCATCGCAATTAATCATGATTTGAGCCACTTGAGAAGAAAAACCACAGCTAGGTAACTTTGGCGAGCCCTTCATATATAGGATAATTGGATTTTCGGCTATTTGCTGTTTAATCTTTTCTACAGTTTCCATTTTTTATTCCTGATTAGAACTTCATTACAATCGCGCCATTGTACGCCAGTCTGTAGCAGAACAAAAACCTACTTTTTATAGGGATAATATCTAATAGAAATTATCGATTAAGATAATCGATCAATTTGAATAAACAATGATACACTTCACAACTTTATTAGGTAAAATATCTCATAGTGAGCAAGAACGCACAAAATAACAATCTAGAGTTAACGGAGAAAACTAATGGCTTTTGAATTACCTGCATTACCTTACGCACAAAACGCACTTGAGCCACATATCTCAGAAGAAACGATTAACTACCATTACGGTAAGCATCACAACACTTATGTTGTTAAGCTTAACGGTTTAATTGAAGGCACGGATCTTGAACAAAAGAGCCTAGAAGAGATCATCAAGACCTCTACTGGTGGCATCTTTAACAATGCTGCTCAAATTTGGAATCACACCTTCTACTGGAACTGTCTATCACCAAATGGTGGCGGCGAAGCAACTGGCCCTGTAGCCGATGCAATCATTGCTGCATTTGGATCATTTGAGGCATTTAAAGCTCAGTTTACGGATGCTGCGGTAAACAACTTTGGCAGTGCCTGGACATGGTTAGTTAAGAAGGCTGACGGCACTGTTGCTATTGTTAATACTAGCAATGCTGCAACACCTCTTACAGATGAAGGTGTAACACCAATCATGACAGTAGATGTATGGGAACATGCTTACTACATCGATTACCGTAATGTGCGTCCTGATTATTTAGCGCACTTCTGGGAATTAGTTAACTGGGAATTTGTTAACACAAATTTCGCTGGTTAATCATTTAATTTTCGGTACATCGAGAGGAGCCTTTAGGCTCCTTTTTTATTGCTTATTTTTATTGTTTCTGAGTTTTATCTCAAGTGCAACTATTGCAAATGCAACTATTTCTTATTGTTTTTATTTACTTTTTTAATACATGGTTCATATTTAACGTCTAACATTAAAGATAGGAGGATAAGTGCATTAACCTCTAATCTTACCATTTGTACGTTTCTGGGGGCCGATTATGAGTATATTTGAGCATTACCAACAGCGCTATGAGAGAAAGCTTGATGAAGAATATTCATTAGAAGACTTTTTAACCATTTGTAAAAAAGATAGAAGTGCATATGCATCTGCTGCAGAGCGCTTATTGATGGCGATTGGAGATCCAGAAGTCATTGACACGTCTAAAGATCCCATTCTCAGTAGGCTATTTTCTAATCGACTGATTTCTCGATATCCAGCATTTAAAGATTTTTATGGTATGGAAGAAGCGATTGAACAGATCGTCGCATACCTAAAACACTCGGCTCAAGGTCTAGAGGAGTCGAAACAGATCCTTTACTTACTTGGACCTGTAGGTGGCGGTAAATCTTCGCTTGCTGAAAAGCTTAAAGCGTTAATGCAAGATGTACCTGTATATGTACTTACTGCTAACGGCGTACGTAGCCCTGTTAACGATCACCCATTTAGTTTATTTAACCTTGATGAAGATGGACAACTTTTAAAAGAAGAGTATGGCATCCCCGAGCGTTATCTAAAAACAATCATGTCGCCTTGGGCCGTCAAGCGATTGCATGAATTTGGCGGTGATTTATCCAAATTCAGAGTGGTAAAGGTCTACCCTTCTATCTTAGACCAACTCGCGATTGCTAAGACAGAGCCTGGCGATGAAAACAATCAGGACATTTCATCGTTAGTAGGTAAGGTCGACATTCGTCAGTTAGAACACTTTGCTCAGCATGACGCAGACGCCTACTCTTATTCGGGCGCATTATGTCGAGCAAACCAAGGTATGATGGAATTTGTGGAGATGTTCAAGGCCCCCATTAAGGTACTGCACCCACTGCTAACGGCTACACAGGAAGGTAATTACAACGGAACGGAGGGTTTATCAGCCCTGCCCTTTAGTGGAATTATTCTTGCCCACTCTAATGAATCTGAGTGGATCACCTTTAGAAACAACAAAACCAACGAAGCATTTTTAGACAGGGTCTATATTGTTAAGGTGCCTTATTGTCTCAGAATGACTGAAGAGGTGCGGATTTACCAAAAACTGCTATCTAATTCAGAACTTGCTAACACGCCTTGTGCACCTGGTACGCTAGAAACCTTAGCGCAATTTAGTGTCCTATCTCGTGTCATCGCACCAGAGAATTCATCAATATATTCAAAGATGCGGGTTTATGACGGAGAAAGCCTAAAAGACACCGATCCTAAAGCTAAGTCGTATCAAGAGTATCGAGATTACGCGGGTGTAGATGAAGGGATGCAAGGTTTATCAACGCGTTTTGCCTTTAAGATCCTCTCTAGAGTATTTAACTTTGATCATACCGAGATTGCCGCAAACCCTGTTCACCTGTTCTATGTATTAGAACGACAAATTGAGCAGGAACAATTCCCTGCCGAGACAGCTGAACGCTATTTAGAGTTTTTAAAAGGCTATCTCATACCCAAATATGTGGAATTTATCGGTAAAGAGATCCAAACAGCTTATTTGGAGTCCTACTCCGAGTACGGTCAAAATATCTTCGATAGATACGTGACTTATGCTGATTTTTGGATCCAAGATCAGGAGTACCGCGATCCAGAAACTGGTCAACTATTCGACAGATCAGCGCTTAACTCCGAACTTGAAAAGATAGAGAAACCAGCTGGAATTAGTAACCCTAAAGACTTTAGAAACGAGATCGTCAATTTTGTACTTCGTGCTAGAGCCAATAACGAAGGCACTAATCCATTATGGACAAGTTATGAAAAGCTCAGGACGGTCATTGAGAAAAAGATGTTCTCAAATACTGAAGATCTGTTACCCGTCATTTCTTTCAATGGTAAAACCTCTACAGATGATCAACGTAAGCACGATGACTTTGTGAATCGAATGATGGAGAAAGGCTACACCCAAAAACAAGTAAGACTACTCTCAGAATGGTATTTAAGAGTTAGAAAGTCTTCTTAGAAAGCCCTGAGGGGAGTTTACTCCCCTCCTATTAGGCTAGGAGGTGCGCATGACAAGTTTCATTGATAGAAGACTCAATGCCAAAGGGAAAAGCACTGTTAATCGACAGCGCTTTATCAATAGGTATAAGAAACAAATTAAAAAGGCGGTCAGCGACGCAGTGACGCATCGTAGCGTTACCGATGTTGATAAAGGCGAGAAAATTAGTATTCCGACCCGAGACATTACTGAACCCACTTTTCATCAGGGTAATGGTGGCGTACGTGAGCGAGTGCACCCCGGGAATGATAAGTTTGCAAAGGGCGACCAAATAGAGCGCCCACCTTCAGGACAAGGTCAAGGTTCGGGCCCTGGCGAGGCATCGGATTCTGGTGAGGGTCAAGATGACTTTGTATTTCAAATATCGAAAGATGAGTATTTGGAGCTATTGTTTGAAGATCTTGAATTACCCAACCTACAAAACAACCGTTTAAATAAACTGGTCGAGTACCAAGTGTACAGAGCGGGTTTCACTAATGATGGCGTGCCTGCAAATATCAATATTGTTCGCTCTCTTCGTTCATCACTCGCACGAAGAACGGCTATGACTTCAACGAAAAGGTCAAAATTAAAAGCGCTAGAACAAGAGCTTAATCAACTGGAAAATACTCCAGGATCTGAAGCTGAGCGTATTTTGTCCCTAAAAGCTGAGATCAAAGACTTAAAAGATCGTATCAAAAAAGTACCTTTTATTGATACTTTTGATTTACGTTACAACAACTTTGCCAAACGTGAAGTGCCTTCAAGCCAAGCTGTCATGTTTTGCTTAATGGACGTATCAGGGTCAATGGATCAAGCAACAAAAGACATGGCAAAGCGCTTTTATATTCTACTTTACCTTTTTCTCACCCGAACCTATAAAAACTTGGAAGTGGTATACATCCGTCACCATACCCAAGCAAAAGAAGTTGATGAACACGAGTTTTTCTACTCTCAAGAGACGGGCGGAACGATTGTATCGAGTGCACTTAAACTTATGCATGAAATTCAACAGAAGCGCTATCCAGAAAATGAATGGAATATATACGCAGCCCAAGCATCTGATGGAGACAATTGGGCTGATGACTCCCCTGCATGCCACGAGCTCTTAGAAAAAAAATTACTACCCGTTGTTAGATACTTCAGCTATATAGAGATCACTAACCGCGCGCATCAAACACTCTGGCGCGAATATGAAGATCTGCAAAAGTCTAATGCCAATATTGCAGTACAACACATAAAACAGGCAGAAGACATTTATCCCGTGTTTAGAGAGCTATTTAAAAAACAGGCTGTTTAGGGGGCGCTTATGGATAGTACAATTAAAAGAACACCCATGGACGATGGGCCAGATTGGAACTTTGATCTATTACAAACTTACCTTACTGAAATCGAGCGTGTAGCGGGCATTTATCGTTTAGATGCTTACCCAAATCAGATAGAAGTCATCACTGCCGAGCAGATGATGGATGCCTATGCTGGTATTGGTATGCCCATTGGTTACACACATTGGTCATTTGGTAAACGCTTTATTGAGACTGAGCAAGGTTATAAACGAGGCCAAATGGGTCTGGCTTACGAAATTGTCATCAATTCAGATCCGTGTATCGCCTATCTCATGGAAGAAAATACCATCACTATGCAAGCGCTGGTAATGGCTCATGCAAGCTTCGGCCATAATAGTTTTTTTAAGGGTAATTATCTTTTTAAGACTTGGACCGATGCGAGTTCTATTATCGATTATTTAGTGTTCGCTCGAAACTATATTAGCGAATGTGAAGAACTCTATGGCATTGAAAAGGTAGAAAGTATCATTGACTCTTGCCATGCACTCATGAGTTATGGTGTCGACAGGTACAAGCGCCCTAGTGAAATCTCATTCAGAGAAGAACAAATTCGTCAAAAAGACAGAGAAGCTTACCTTCAAAGCCAAGTCAATGAACTGTGGCGTACCATCCCCGATCTTCCGCAAGAAGAAGCAAAAGAAAAGCAAGCCTGCTTTCCTGCTGAGCCACAAGAAAATATACTCTATTTTATTGAGAAAAATGCGCCTTTGCTTGAACCTTGGCAACGAGAGATTGTGCGTATCGTGCGAAAGATGGGACAGTACTTTTACCCACAAAAGCAGACCCAGGTGATGAATGAAGGTTGGGCAACATTTTGGCACTATACCATTCTCAATCATCTTTATGATGAGGGTCTAGTAACAGACCGCTTCATGCTAGAGTTTTTACAAAGCCACACCAACGTCATAGCACAGCCTAGCTATAACAGCCCTCATTACAGTGGAATTAACCCCTATGCCTTAGGCTTTAATATGTTTGTTGATATCAGACGAATTTGTGAAAACCCAACAGATGAAGATAGGCAATGGTTCCCAGAAATAGCAGGAAGTGATTGGTTGACAACGCTTCACTTTGCCATGGAGAACTTCAAAGATGAGAGTTTTATCAGCCAATATTTATCACCAAAAATCATTAGACAATTTAAGCTATTCTCTATATTAGACGATGATAGAAAAAACCATATCAGTGTTTCAGCCATTCACGATGATGAAGGTTATATGGAGATCAGACAAAAATTATCTCAACAATATAATTTGTCGAATCTGGAGCCTAATATTCAAGTACAGAAAGTTGAAGTAACTGGAGATAGATCATTAACATTAAGGTATATCCCAAGTTCTAGGATCCCACTCGCTGACACTAGCCATGAAGTTGTCAAACACCTTCACCGACTTTGGGGCTTTGATGTGAAACTTGAACAATATGATGACAGTAAAACCACTATCATCGCAGCTTGTCCAGAGGTCACGGCAGAGCAAAAAAACTAAGCCGAATTACAGATATAAAAAAAGCGCCTAATTAGGCGCTTTTATCAAATCAACTTAAAATTTAAGCGAATTTGAAGTCAACGTGTTCAATCATTGGCTTGAACGCGTGGCGTTGCATGTCTTGAACGCGAACTTTAACATCTTTACCTTCTAGAGCAATTGTTAGCTCAGAAGTGTAGAAATCTTGGTTCTCTTGAATGTTGATGATATCTTTGTGATCAAAAACAATAGAGATAGCTTCTTTACCTGGACCGTAGATAACAGCAGGTACTTTGTTCGCGTGACGTAGGCGGCGGCTCGAACCTTTCCCGATTTCAGTACGAACTTGTGCAGCGATAGTGTAAGACATATTTAACTCACTTAATAAGAAATAACATAAAATTTAAGGCCATGATTTTCGACCAACCACGACCTGCTAAAAGCGGGGCGGATTCTACCATAGAATATCCCGCTTAACAAAGATTATAATGCTAGCTTTCAATTACCGCACTATAGCAGTACTTACCAGTGTCTTACAGGCCCAGTGTCGATATGGACAAAGCCTGAACTTGGATAATAACCAACACCGCCTAGCTTAAGCTCAATAGCAGCTTCGCGTATATCAGCCAACTTTACACCGGGCAAAGCAAGATCTAATGCCATACCTTTCATATGGTAGCTCTTCTTTGCTACACCATTACTTCTCTTAGCTAGCATTGCATTCGTTTTTGGCGAACGATAGCCTGAGATGATGTGTAATTCGTCTTCAAAACTCAGCGACTGTCTTAATTGATAAGCAAAATCAAATAAGCGTTTATCCATTGGTGCCGCTTCATTTTGACGATGGTCACGAAGAACTTGACTGAAGTCGGTCAAGATTTCGCTTTGATAATCACCATCTATCCAGTAGCTTCCCTGCCCGCGTTCACCTGTATGGCGGTTATAAAAACCTAGGCTCCTAACGCCTTTAGTTGAACGACTTGCCTGAGCTTTAGATGGCAACATTGAAAACATTGCGACACCACCTAAACCTAATAATAACTGTCTACGAGAGCTACATACTACTGACACACTTTCACCACTGACTACTTTTACAACAACTGGCACGCAAATTACCCCGAAGAATTAAAGAAAGCAAGCAATCGAGCTAAATTAGTGACAACTGTTTTATAAGTCGTTGATTTGAGCACCGGCGCGGTCTTCAAGAGTATTTAATGTTTGTAATTGGTAAATATCATTTCTAAATTGCGCTTGGTTGTGTTCGTCGATCCAAGCGGTCCAATACACTAAATGGACATTTAGTGTTGAATTTAAAGCAAACCACTGCGTTCGCGTTCTCTCTGCATGCCTATCCACCCAAGTCTGTTTGTCCTTGACTAAATTGGCCGCCATCCAATTAGCGAGTCCCTCGACATTTTCCACACGGATACAACCTGACGATAGAGCACGGTTGCTGCGCTCGAATAGCTTGGGATTAGATGTATCATGAAGGAAGATACTAAAGTCATTGGGAAAGTAGAATTTATAACGCCCTAACGTGTTGTTGTAGCCAGGGCGCTGTACAAATCGATACGGGAACGGACCTCTTGCAAGATCGCTCCATTGCTGAGCCGTCCTCACAACCAAATTGTTGCTACGATCAAATACATCAAAATTTCCTTCCGCGATATAATTACCATCTTTTCTAACGTGGGGTAGTAAGTCGTTATAAAGGATTTTTTTCGGTACCCGCCAACTTGGATTGATCACTACATTTGATATTGCACCGCTAAGTAACGGCGTTGGCCTATAGGGCTTACCGACGATCACTCTGGACTCCAATTCAACCCTCCCTTTACTGAATAGTGCCATTTCAAATGCAGGGATATTAATCACTAAGAACTGATCACCACGCTGAGCCATAAACTCCGCTTTCAACACAAAATTATTTGCTAACATCCTTGCGCGCTCGATAGGTTGCACATTTAGCCATTTCATGGTTTCAGGGCCAATTATTGCATCTGGTTGTAAACCATGTCTTCGTTGGAATCGCTTCAAAGCAGAAGATAGCTTCTCATCAAGTAGAGTTGATGTAGTTGCAGAACGTTCAGCGTCTCCAAGTAACCACAGACGTTTAGCGATAGTTGGAATACTAGGGTGTTTTTTGCTAGGGCGGATCAACTCATCGATAATAATAGGTTGCCACCACCCCTGCTGAGCTAACCAGTGTAAGTGACGAATTCTATTTTGAATTTGAAGGTAACCATTAAGCTCAGGCTCTAATGCCATCGCTCGAATGAACGGGTCGCCTAGATGATTTGTCGATGAATTACGAATTGGGATCTGCCGCGATAACCAGAATTGCGCGATTTCGTGCTCGATGGGTTTCAACTCTGATGGTGAAAGCGAGTGTTGTGATAGCAGGCTCCTGTATTGCTCGAACTTACTTTCACTGTTGACTAATGCCATTAAAGACACTTGCTGGTATAACATGTCTTGCGCACGTGTTTGTCGCTCATCCGCCAAGCTAGCAAGACTCAAGCAAACCAAACCAAACCAGCATATAAACCTACAAAAACGCATCATAGCCCCTTTCAATATCTCTATTTCAAGTATGGCAAACAATTATGTTTTGTATATGACGCGATGGAGTATTAGGTAAGCAAATTTTTGATGATAGAAAATTAAAAGCTCCTTCAGCAAAGGAGCTTGGCTTTATCTACAACATTAAAGCTACATTAGGGCGTGATAGTCAGAACCCCTTTTCCGACTTCTGTTTTACCTGTGCCTGGATAATATTTTAATTGCCAGTTTTCACTGCCTTCGACAAGATTATCAGCAATATAGTTGTAATAACAATAAGTACTGCTTGAGCTCAACTGACTACCAGCAAACCAATAAACGATATCATTTCCCTTCACAAAAGGGTCACCGAAATGGCTTACTAAAGTGTATTCATCGTTATCAAGTAAGCCTTGCCAAATCTCTTTGCAATACTCACCTTGTAGCACTGTACCACCTTTACTGGCAGAGGTATCGGTACCAAGTGGGTACCCCGTAACAGAAGAGTCAAGCGTTCCATCACCATAGCAAGCTAAATCCACTTGATAACCGCTTTTCCCTGAAGTAAGCCAGCAGCTATGGTAGAGCTTTACAGCCGAAGTAAAACTACCAAAAGCGCTCTTAATGGAAGCGTCATGGGCATCTTGACTGAGGCTAATGAATCTCGGGGCTGCAATAACGGCAAGAATTCCCAATACAATAATTACCACCACGAGTTCTATTAGCGTAAAACCTTTAGCCACTATTTTCATAACAAACTCCACAACAATGAGATAGCGATAATAGAACACGCAAAACCTATCTCGTCAATTGACGATTAAGTCACTCCTTATCATTTTAGCAAAATAATACTTCGAATAAGATCGGTACGTACCCTACTGCACTAGACAGGTTTAATTACTCTTCATAAGAAGATGGTCCCCATGACCAGACTCGCTTTGTCAAAAAGAGTGGCACGCCTTACCTTATTGAGAGTGCGAGGCGTCTGTTATAAAAAGCAAATCCCTTGGGATATGAAATCTCAAATTTCAGGCGTAAAAAAACCAGCTCGATGGCTGGTTTAGTCACTCTTCATAAGAAGATGGTACCCGTGGCCAGACTTGAGCGGACACACTTATACTGCGAGGCGTCTGTTATAAAAAGTAAATCCCTTGTACTTTTCCAAACCCTACAAAATTTAAATGTAAAAAAACCAGCTCAATGGCTGGTTTAGTCACTCTTCATAAGAAGATGGTACCCGTGGCCAGACTTGAACTGGCACGCTTATTCAGCGAGGGATTTTAAATCCCTTGTGTCTACCGATTCCACCACACGGGCAAACTCTTTGACTCTGACGATACGTATTGTCGATATCAATACTGCCTGACTTCTTAAAGATTAAGTGTCAAACTCATCAAACTCTTATTCTTTATAACTTTAAAAGGTTATGGAGGCGCGACCCGGAGTCGAACCGAGATCGACGGATTTGCAATCCGCAGCATAGCCATTCTGCCATCGCGCCATTTCGTTACCCTTCTAGTGGGAACGAGGCGTACTTTACTTGATTGTGGAAATGAGTCAACAAGTTATTAGTCGATTCCATTCAAATGGTTAAAAGCCGCGCTAATCACGCAATATCTAATCAATAAAAGACCTGTTTGGCTCTGTTTCGATGAAACGGAACAACGAGCTTACTGCTAAAGAGCATAGGTGGGTTGGATCCATTTACGACTGTCATTAACGGTCTGGGGCTTAGGTGAAGCTTTTTATGCAGGCGCAAGGTTAATCATCAGAACGTTGGCACACTTATTCCGCGAGGCGTCTGTTATAAAAAGAGACCCTCTATGCTTTTTACGCCAAACGACGGATACAAAAAAGCCCCGACATTGTCGAGGCTTCTCTGCAATTCTCCGAAAAGAATTATTTGGTACCCGTGGCCAGGCTCGCTTTGTCAAAAAGAGTGGCACGCCTTTCTTTATTGAGAGTGCGAGGCGTCTGTTATAAAAAGTAAATCCCTTGTGCTTCTGTCGTAAACGCATGATACAAAAAACCTCCGCACGTTAATGCGGAGGCTTTAATGATGGTACCCGTGGCCAGGCTTGAGCGGGTACACTTATACTGCGAGGCGTCTGTTATAAAAAGCAAATTCCTTGTGCTTTTGTCGTAAACGCAAGATACAAAAAAACCTCCGCACGTTAATGCGGAGGCTTTAATGATGGTACCCGTGGCCAGACTTGAACTGGCACGCTTATTCAGCGAGGGATTTTAAATCCCTTGTGTCTACCGATTCCACCACACGGGCAAACTCTTTGATTCTGGCGATACGCATTGTCGGTATCAATACTGTTTGCTCTTAGTAGAGTAAACTCGCCAAACTCTTAATGTGGAGGCGCGACCCGGAGTCGAACCGAGATCGACGGATTTGCAATCCGCAGCATAGCCATTCTGCCATCGCGCCACATGGTTTAAATTGGAGCGACATATCGGGTTCGAACCGATGACCTATACCTTGGCAAGGTATCGCTCTACCAACTGAGCTAATGTCGCATTTCAATTTAAACTGTATTCAAGTTCTTGCTTAGTTCGCTTCCCCTTGACTACGGAATGGCATTCTACCGATTAAACGCCAAGAGTCAACGCTATATTTATCGATAAATGGTTGTCTGCCCACTTATTGATCTCATTGATTCTTTAACGAGCTATTCTGCTGTTAAATCCTTCCAAGCAGCTAAAATATAGCTCATCATAGACCAAAATGTCAGTACTGCTGCAACGTAAAACAACCCAAAGGCGGCATAAGTTAACAGTTCATTTGGTTGCCAAATTAATCCTGTGATAGCCACCATCTGTGCAGCAGTTTTATATTTGCCAATCCAAGAAACTGCAACCGCACCTCTTTTACCTATTTCAGCCATCCATTCGCGTAATGCTGAGATGACGATTTCGCGGCCAATCATAAATAGTGCAGGCAGTGTTAACCAAATATTACTATATTCGGAGATAAGTAAGACCAAAGCCGTTGTTACCATTATCTTATCGGCAACGGGATCGAGAAACGCACCAAAACGAGTCGACTGCTTTAACTTTCGCGCGGCATAACCATCGAGTGCATCAGTAACAGCTGCGAGCCAAAAGACAAATGCAGCGGCAAAAGGAGACCAGGGTTCTGGTATATAAAAAAGTACAACAAAAACAGGTAACAGAGCTAACCTGAAAAGTGTTAACGCAATAGGAATGTTAAACGGCATTTTAGAACCTAATATTCAAAAGCAGCGCCAATCTTGCCTTAATTTTGCTACCCTCGCAATGCATCATGTATCGTTTGTGCCATTTCTAGGCTAATACCGGGTACTTTTACCAATTCAGATACACTTGCGCCCTTCACTTCTTGCAAACCACCTAAGTATTGCAGTAATGCTTTACGTCGCTTAGGCCCAACTCCAGCAATTGACTCTAAGGTTGAGGTGTTGCGGGTTTTCTGGCGTTTATTTCTATGGCCGGTAATCGCAAAACGATGAGACTCATCACGAATATGTTGGATTAGATGCAGTGCGCCCGAATCTGCAGGTAAGGTGAATGATTCTTCATTCTCACCGTAGATTAACGTTTCTAAGCCAGGTTTTCGCCCCTCTCCTTTCGCAACACCAATTAATGTCGGAGCATTATCTAGCGCAACAAATTTCTCATCTACCACTTTTTGAGCAATACGCAACTGGCCAATACCCCCGTCAATAAACAGGATATCGGGAATTTTCCCGCTACTACTGATTTTATCAAAGCGACGAGTGATAGCTTGCTTCATTGCTGCATAATCATCGCCTGGAGTGATCCCTGTAATATTATAGCGCCGATAGTCAGCCTTACTTGGCCCCTCTCGATTAAACACTACACAAGATGCAACTGTGCTCTCGCCCATAGTGTGGCTAATATCGAAACATTCCATGCGCTGGATTTTGTTGGTCGACTCGATAGCCTCTTCTAAGAGTAAGAAACGTTGCTCTATGGTGTTCTTGTGAGACAAACGAGTATTGACCGCATTGGTAGCATTAGTGAGTGCTAGGCGTAAAAAACTCGCTCTTTCGCCACGAACCTGAGTCTTTATCTCTACTTTCTTATTCTGTGCCGCCTGAATAGCTTTAGCGAGTTCATCCTGCTCCTCGAATGGCTCACTGATTAAAATCTCTTTCGGCGTTAATCGCTGGCTATCCGAATTAAGATAAAACTGCAGCATAAACGAGCGTAAAACTTCTGACACTTCGGTATTAACCGGAACCTTAGGGTAATAACTGCGGCTACCAAAAATCTTACCCTCTCGGATAAATAGCAGGTGAAAACAAGCAACGCCAGATGCATAGTAAGCACCTATCACATCCATATCGCCCGATGCATTAGATACCTCCTGCTGCTCTGATACTCGTCTTAATGCGGTTATTTGATCTCGATAGAGTGCTGCCTGTTCATAGCGCATATCACTGGCGGCTTGTTCCATTTTGCCAACCAAGACTGACATGACTTGATGATCTTTACCTTTTAAAAACAAGGTCGCGAGCCTAACCTGCTCTTGATAATCCTCTAAAGACACCTTACCTACACAAGGTGCGCTACAACGACCTATTTGATATTGCAAACAGGGACGTGAACGAGATTTATAGTATAGATCGTCACACTGTCTTATCGGGAAGATTTTCTGCAGCAAATGTAGACTTTCTCGCACCGCTCCACCGTTGGGATAAGGTCCAAAGTACAAGCCTTTATCGCGTTTCGGACCACGGTGATAGGCTAAGCGAGGATGCTTATGGTTACTGAGTAAAATGTAGGGATAAGACTTGTCATCACGTAGCAATACATTGTATTTAGGCATGTACTGCTTGATATAATCATTTTCTAAAATTAACGCATCGGTTTCGCTGTGTGTCACAGTCACATCAATATTAGCAATATGTGACACCAAGGCTTGAGTTTTAACGTTGGTAAGATTTTTGCGGAAATAGGAGGAAAGCCGCTTTTTTAGATCTTTAGCCTTCCCCACATAAATCACTACAGCCTTTGCATCATACATCCGATAAACACCGGGTGACGATGTCACTGTCTTTAAAAACTGATTGGCATTAAACACGTCAGACATAAATTTTGGCTAATTGTTTAGAATTGTCCAGTATCCAGCATTTTGTATCGAATTGCTAAGCGAGTCAGCTCAACGTCTCCGCCTATGCCTAACTTTGCAAACAAGCGATATCGATAACTGTTGACCGTCTTGGGGCTTAAATTTAGCTGCTCGGAGATTTCACTTACTTTTTCACCATTGGTGATCATCAGCATGATCTGCAGCTCTCTTTCCGACAGCGACTTAAATGGATTTTCTTCAGATTGATTAAATTGACTCAACGCCATCTGCTGGGCAATTTCAGGCGATAAATATCTTTGTCCGTGAGCGACCTGTCTAATCGCCTGCAGCACTTCAGGAGAGGTCGCCCCCTTAGTCAGATAACCAGACGCTCCGGCTTGCATCACTTTCGTGGGAAAAGGATCTTCGGTATGGATGGTTAACACAATGATCTTAGCATGAGCCTGAAAGCGTAAGATCTTACGTGTTGCTTCTAAACCGCCGATGCCGGGCATATTCATGTCCATCAAAATCACGTCAGCTTCGTTCTTACGACACCACTGCACTGCCGTTTCACCATCACCAGCCTCACCCACGACTTTAATGCCACGTTCATCTTCGAGGATCCGTCTAATACCGGTTCTTACTAACTCATGGTCATCAACTAAATATACAGAGATCAAAGCCGTCTTACCTTTTGATGCTTAATTTGAAATCCATTTCAAACAGATTCAAATCAATAATGTTATAAAGGTTAACTTATCGCATCTAACTAGATATAGAAAGTAAAATCGCTCTAAAAGCAATGGCGTTGGTTATGGAAAATACTATGGGAAAACAACTGCTTAACGAAGAAAGCAAAAAGGCAGCCAATAGGCTGCCTTTTCTTAATATGGCGGAGAGATAGGGATTTGAACCCTAGATGGGCTATAAACCCATGCCGGTTTTCAAGACCGGTGCATTCGACCACTCTGCCATCTCTCCGAACGCCGTAGATATTATGCGTTTCCTGTAATGATGTAAACCCATTTTCAGCAAAAAAACACCCTAACGAGTTCTACAGCTTAACTATTGGACGAAAAGAACAGCGATTAGACTGCACAGACTCATTAACCACCTCTAGCATCAAACTAGCGACTTCAAACGTTAACTGTCAAAGCCTGCTTAAAAATGTGCTAGTATCTCCCTACTAAAACTAGACATACACTTTTATGAACTCAAACGTTATTCCTGCTTCTGCTCTTATTCCAAGTTTCAACCTTCCGGCTGAACAGGCATTCATCTCGAGCCCAAAGGCCGATCTTCTTGGTCAAGAGCGAAGCCTAGATGCATTTCGCTTACTTACCGAGACCGATAATCAGCACATGTATCTGGCCGATTATTTTGGCTGTAATCGAAAACGGATAATCAACGCCTTAGTTAAAGAGCAAGGCCAGTTTCCAACATCTAGCTTAATCCTTGATGAAGATAACGTCACAAGCTGGGTTGAACATGAAGAGCAGCAAACCAAAGTGCTTGCAACCAAGACTCATCAGTATCAATATCTATCGGGTTCTATACGCAAAACCGATCTAATTGGTCGTTACAACAGCGACACACAAAGCTATGAAGCTGGCATGCTTGCCAGTTGCCACTATCTGTTTATCTGCGCCGACTCATTATGGAAAAAAGAAAACCTGTGGGATCTGTTACTCGAAATTCTCGATAAGCAAACCTATCATGTCCACTCACAACTCCCCGCTGTAGCCTTAAAGTGCAAAGTTATCCTTATTGGATCTAGCCATCAATATGGTAGTTGCTGGTTAGGTGAACCGAGTTTTTCGCGCCACTTCCCTCTGCTTGGCGAGCTGATCAATGAGATGGATCTGTCTGAGCATTCAGCATTAGATTACTGCCAATGGCTAGCTCATATATTTAATGATCTTAATATCAGCCTGACCCGTTCGGCACTGCTGTTGCTGCTGCAATACAGCGCTAAACTTGCGGATCATCAACAGCGCCTTAGCCTAATGTCGACTAATATAGAACAGCTGTTGGCTCAAGCTAAAGCCTATGCTCAGAATCTGGAGATCTCTGAGCAAGTGTTACTGCACAGTATTAATATGATTAACCAGCGTCATAATGCCTCGGAGAGACTCTCTGAGCAGAATTTTGATGATCTCTTTATCAATCTGCCTACCCAAGATGAAATCATCGGTCAAATTAACGGCTTAACCGTAATTGAAAATGCAGAGTTTAGCTACGGAGAACCGGCTCGAATCACCGCATCTGTTCATTATGGTGATGGTGAGGTTGCCGATATTGAGCGTAAATCTGAATTGGGCGGTAATATCCACGCAAAAGGAATGATGATCCTCTCAGCATGCCTCTATCGGATCTTCGGTAAAGATGCGCCACTGCACCTCAACGCCAATATAGTATTTGAACAATCCTACCAGGAGATTGATGGCGACAGCGCCTCTCTCGCTGAGTATTGCTGTTTAATTTCTGCTATTTCAGAGAAACCCATTAAACAAAGTTTGGCTGCGACTGGCGCCATCGACCAGTTTGGTAATGTGCAGGCAATTGGTGGCGTAAACGAGAAAATTGAGGGCTTCTTTAAACTGTGCAAACGTCGAGGGCTCACAGGTCAACAAGGCGTTATTATTCCTTGCTCTAACATGCAACAACTAAATTTACATCACGATGTTGTCGAAGCTATCACAGCAGGTAAGTTCACCTTATATCAAGTTAAGCATATTGATGAGGCCGTTGAAATATTGATGCAGACTCAGGCTGGCACCGCCGATGAGGATAATCAGTTCCCTGACGAAACACTCTATGGCTTGGTGCAATCTCGCTTAGAGAGTTTGGCCGGTTATCAAGAAGAAGAAGAAAAGACGCTTTTTGCAAGATTGATCGAGAAATTAGGATTTTCTAGCTGATCGGAGTTGTTTAGCGTACACGTGTTCGCTAACCTTGACCGCTCAAATTGCTGGAGTATCAAAAATAATGAGTAACGCAAACAGTTTTACCAAAGAAGATCTTATTGCCTGTGGACTTGGCAAACTATTCGGACCTAATTCTCCGAGATTACCTAAAGACAATATGCTAATGATCGACCGTGTTCTAAAGATCAATGGAGACGGCGGTGAGTATGGTAAAGGTGAGATTGTTGCAGAACTCGATATTAATCCTGAACTTTGGTTCTTTGACTGTCACTTCGCAGGCGATCCGGTTATGCCGGGCTGTTTGGGTCTTGATGCGATGTGGCAACTTGTCGGCTTCTTCTTAGGCTGGGAAGGCGCTGAGGGCAAAGGACGCGCTCTGGGCGTAGGTGAAGTTAAATTTACAGGTCAGGTGCTACCAGAAGCCAAAAAAGTCACCTATAAGCTCACCATTAAGCGCAAAGTTTATCGTAAACTCGTGATGGGCATTGCTGATGCTACAATGGAAGTCGATGGCCGCGAGATCTACAGTGCAAAAGACCTTAAAGTGGGTATTTTTACAGACACCACAAGCTTTTAATCACGAATAAAGTGGCTAGTATTTGCACTAGCCACTGCATAAAAATGCCCTCTTTATCCTAGAGGGCAAAAAAGTTTCTCAATGATTCTTTACTTCAAAAACTCTTTCTTAGAATAGGTTACTGAGTCTTACTTATTAAATAAGCCGCTCAGCCTGCCATCAATGCCTTCACGCCATCCTCCAAGCCATTGTGATTTTGAATCAAGTGTCGAATACGGACATATCTCTTTCGACCGGCCACCAATTCCTGCTTGAAAGCCTTTTGAAAAAGCTCTATCTAATCGATCTCTTTTTTGTCTTTTCATGCAAGCATCCTCTCTGAGATAACAAAAGAAGCTAACGCTTCAGCACCATAAATAATGCTTTTTAACGCAGAGATCAATGCCTAAAAAACACCCACTAGCAGGTTATTTTTTAAGCTATTGAGAAGTCTTATAAATTTAGACAAAAAAAATCGAGGCACTTGGCCTCGATTTCTACTTCAAAGATCATCAAAGTTGCTTTACTTAGCTCGGCGTCTAAACCATAGCAGCGGTAATGCTAGAAGCCATGCGAAACTTGCCGCACCTTTACGCTCATAGTTATCATTGCCACCATCATCATCTTTAACCGTACAAGCTTCAGCACCCGATGTACTCGGTTGTAGCACCACCATGCGTGGCAGAAATGACGTTACAGGGTCGCCGTAGCCGTTAAGCTCAAAGAATGGCAAACCATTATCACCAATCACCAAGTTACCGTCATCATCAAACTTATAAGAAGGCTTACGAATAAATGCCGTTCCCACTATGGTGCCATCTTCGTTGATACTATTGCCCTCAACGACGAGGATCTCGCTCTTATAGGTTAATGTCTTGCCCGAACCATCTTGTACTTCTACTAAGTGACGCTGCCAATTTCCTTCAGCATCTTGCTTATAGCCCTTAGACTCACAGGTCAGTAGGTCATTTACATTGCTAAACTCATCCGTCGGTAGATCGTAGAGGAAGGCAGCTTTAGGACGAGGCTTCTCTTTATCGTGCGTTGTCTCAATATAACCAACGACTTGACCTTGATTATTAATATCACGACCACGACTACTTAAGTCCGATAGGTTGTTATAGAAATCATTAGGCGTAACCAGCGCGGTTTCTGGGCTCTTTGTATCGAAATAGAAGAACTTATCTCTTCTGTATCCATTGATGTACTTATTGTAGCTACCGACTACGATGCCATTGTCGTTAATGTCATAGGCGATGGATGAATATACATCATGCGCTTTATCGACATCGACCCAGTTATATTTATATTCACCAGTGGCAGAATCTTTAGTCCAGTAGGCCGCATCATAATACAATCTGTCTTTATCGTTTTTACGATAGACATAAGAGCGGCCTGCAACCACCCCTTCGCTGTTGACGCCTAGACCTTGTGCACTATAAACACTGTCGTTAGTCACTTCGAGGCCTAACGGAAGCTCAGTCGCCGTTACGCTACCCGACTCATACTGCCAAACATAACCACGGATCTGATATTGAACATCGCTGTAGCCGTATTGGTTTGGAAACTGTTTTGATTGAATACAAATTTCCTGCGGCGCGGTGTCACTATTGTTGTCGATACAAGACTTAATAATGCCTGCACTATTATCGCTGATATCGGTACTGGCGTAACCCGCGACTAAACCGCTAGCGTTAACCGCTGCAGCACTAGAGAATCCACCAACATTGATAGTTTGCTCACCGGACTCCCCTTCCTTATAGATATAATCAGTATAAGGAGGGATTAACGGTATTTCAGCATCAGTGCCAGATTTGACAAAACCGCGCTGTTCGTAATCACGGTAATACCAAAACTCCTGCGTTTCACTACTACCGTCATACTTGACTGTTTTCTCTGGTGCAGTCATTGCACCGACTTTTAGATCGCTGTCATTAATGTCGTAGAAGAAGGTATCGACCGAGTTAACCGTTGTGTCGTCTTCAGGAAAGGTCGGCGCAGTTGTGCCATTGACGCTCTCAAATGTTGGGATCCAAGCATTACCAGTTGAAGTAAAAGTAAAGTTGTTGGCAACAATCGGCAGGTTAACTGAATAGGTAATCGTTTCAGAGTCAGCAACGCCATCTTCAATATCAATAACACCATCGTCGTCTTCTGAAACCGTTAGCTTTTTCTTACCTTTGGCGGCACCGACCGCCTGATTGTTAGCATTCACAGCCATGCCATAACCGTTACGAGTATTAGCTATCGTGCCGTTAAGATCGTAGGTGCCGTTTTGTACATTTGGGTAGCCATCGATGTTAACAATTTCATAAACAGGTGCCGCTTGCACACCTTGAAGTACGCTTAATACACCTACGGCTACTAACGATAGGGTTTTATCCAACTTAAACTTCATTAACTCGCTTCCTATTTATTATTTTTAGCTTACTTCAATGACTCGAGCTCTTCCCATCGCTCAAAGCAACTTTCAAGCTGACTCTCCTTATCGGACAATGCTTTCAAGCTTTCATTCACTATTTTTTGCTCCTGAGCGTAAAACTCAGGTGAACTGACAATTTCTTGTAACTTTTCAAGGTCCTGCTCTAACTGCTCCATCAAAGCGGGTAGAGACTCTAATTCGCGCTGTAATTTGTACGACAGTTTTTTCTCAGCCTTTTTCTCTACTGTTTTCACAGTAGAGGCTTGAGCTACAGCTTTTACTTCGGCAACAGGAGCTTGGACTGTATTTGTGGCTTGAGGTTCCCCAGAATAAAATCTTGCGCCTTGTGACACAGCATCTTCATAACCACCAACATACTCACTCCAGCCACCATTACCGGTAAACCACCAACTGCTGGTAACAGTATTATCGATAAAGGCACGATCGTGACTCACTAGCAACAATGTACCTTTATAATCGGCAAGCAGTGACTCTAACAACTCTAAGGTCTCAATATCAAGATCGTTTGTTGGTTCATCAAGAATAATGAGGTTTGCAGGTCTGAGCAATAAGCGTGCTAATAACAGACGGTTCTTCTCACCGCCAGATAAGGCCTTAACAGGCGTTCTAGCGCGCATTGGTGAAAACAAAAAGTCTTGTAAATAGCTTAAGATATGGCGATCTTGACCATTGATTGTGACCGTCTTTTTACCTTCGCCGACGTTATCTTCAACCGTCTTCTCTGGATCGAGCGCTTCACGATATTGGTCAAAATAAGCGATTTCTAACTTTGTACCGACTTTAACACTGCCAGATTGAGCCTCTAACTGGCCGATAAGCAGCTTCACTAACGTCGATTTACCACAACCATTAGGGCCAATCAGTGCAATTCTGTCGCCACGCATAACCGTTGAACTAAAGTTCTTAACCAGGTTCTTCTCTGGTAGGTTGTACTCGAGATTTTCGATATCGAATACCAATTTACCCGAGCGTTCTGTATCGGCAACGGCCATCTTCGCGCCACCTTGGCGATTAAGACGAGCCATACGTTCGACACGCAGATCTTTAAGGGCACGAACACGACCTTCGTTACGAGTACGACGAGCTTTAACCCCTTGACGGATCCAAACTTCTTCTTCTGCTAATTTTTTATCAAAAAGTGCATTTTGCTCAGCTTCAACACGTAACCATTCAGCTTTACCATCGAGGTAGGCTTGATAATTACCCGGCCAAGAGGTGACCACACCACGATCTAAGTCGACAATACGCGTCGCCATACGCTGAATAAAGCCACGGTCGTGACTGACAAATACAATCGCGCCGCGGTAACTTAACAGGAACTGCTCTAACCATTCGATGGTATCGATATCTAAATGGTTGGTAGGCTCATCAAGGAGCAATAGATCGGGATCGCTAACCAAAGAGCGTGCTAAAGCGACTTTACGCTGCCAACCACCTGATAACTCAGATAGCGCTGCGTCTGGGTCTAACCCTAATAACTCACAGTTTTGATTGATACGATTATCGAGCTGCCAACCATTAAGGTGGTCAATATCATCTTGCAATCGCTCCATCTGCTTAAGCATACGCTCCATTTCATCTGGAGAAGCGGTACCGACATCATGAGAGAGCTGATGGTAGCGTTCTAGCTTTTCACCCACGTCTTTTAAGCCTGCGGCAATATACGCATATACTGTGCCCTGCTCAGCTTTAGGTGGGTCTTGCTGTAAACGACTGACTTTTACGTCAGTGGCAATGTTAAACTCACCTTCATCAAGCAACACATCGCCACTTAAGACTTTCATTAAACTTGACTTACCAGCGCCATTACGGCCCACGATACAAACCCGTTCGCCTGGTTCAATGGTAAAATCAGCTTTTTGCAGCAATGGGGTGTAACCGTAGGCTAAAGAGCCATTATTAATACGTACGAGACTCAACTTACGCTCCTAAAAATTCTTCTAATGCTTCGAGATCAAACGGCCAATTTAGTTCACTTTGAGAATCGACAATTTTGACGACCGGGATTCGAATACCATATTGCTCAGCCAAATGTTCATCATCACAGATATCCAAGGCATTAAAGGTAATGCCTGCCTGCATGAGTAAATCAGCTGCTAATTCACACAGATGGCACGCATCTGTGTGATATAAAATAACCGAGGCGTTAGCCTGCATGGGTGATTAACCATGTATTGTGGATATGCGGGTTGCGCTTGTAATCCAAAGGTAATGTTTGGTTATCGATGTTTTTAACTGACATGCCTAGTGCTTCAAGCTCAGCGATTTCCATCTTAAATTTGCGCTTATTGTTGGAGAAAATAATTTCCCCACCAGGATTTAGCAGTTTGAACACGTCAGTTAACATGGCAAGGTGATCACGCTGCACGTCAAATGAGTCTTCCATCCGCTTCGAGTTTGAGAAGGTCGGAGGATCGATAAAAATCAGGTCAAACCTATCGTGTGTGCGCTTCATCCATTGCAGGCAGTTAGCCTGAACAAACTGATATTTATCGCTATTTAAGCCATTTAATGCAAAGTTTTCTTTTGCCCAATCGATATAAGTATTAGACATGTCTACGGTAGTGACCGAAGTCGCCCCACCTAAAGCTGCATGTACAGATGCCGACCCGGTATATGAAAACAGGTTGCATACACTGCGACCTTTAGATTTTTCACCCACTAACTTACGAGTTAATCGATGATCTAAAAATAGGCCAGTATCTAGGTACTCTTTAAGGTTTAACTTAAATTTAGCGCCATATTCTGTTGTGATCAGCTCAAGCTTACTCGCGGCTAACTTTTCATATTGATTAGTACCCTTCTTACGCTCACGGGTTTTCAAAATGATGTGATTAGGGTCGATGCCAATCGCACTAGGTAGTGAGATCAATACGTCGGTTAATCTGCGTTTAGTTACCGCTTCAGGGATTTCTGATGGTGCTGAATACTCTTGGATCACGACATAATCGAGGTACTTATCAATCGCTACGTTATATTCAGGTATATCTGCATCATATAAACGGTAACTATCGATGCCCTCTTTCTTAGCCCATTTCTCTAGCTGCTTAAAGTTCTTTTTAATACGATTAGCAAAAGGTACGGCGATATCACTGACATCACCTTCAATTTTGATGTTAGCAGGATCGACACGGCGCGTATTCAGCGCATGAACTGTATAAAGGTTAAACGCACACTCTAAAGCGCCGTTATTCATCTTCATCTGCTTGTCAGCTTTGAGCTTTAATGCAGATAACAGCTCAACATCACTGTTTAAGATAGCGATGCTCCAGCCGCCGAAATCGGCCTTGAACTTATCACCTAGTTGGTAATAAAGCTGCAATAATGAGGTGACGTTACCTAAACGCTCACCGTACGGCGGATTAGATATTAAATATCCTGATCCTGCTGGCGCTTTAACGTCTAACGCATTGCAGACGTTAAAATCGATAAGTTCTAGCACACCAGCATTCTCGGCATTGCGTTTCGCTAATGCTACCAGTCTAGAGTCAATATCTGAGCCATAGAATTTAATCTCACAACGAGTCTTACCGATAGACGCACGCGCACGGGCTTCGTTTAATAACTCTTCCCAAACTTTCTTGTTATGAGGCAACCAATGGTCAAAACCAAAACGCTCACGATGAATACCTGGTGCAATATCACACGCCATCATCGCCGCTTCAATCAAAATGGTTCCACTACCACAGAATGGATCCAATAAGTCTACTTGTGCAGCTTGCCAACCACTACGAACTAGCATATTAGCAGCTAGGTTTTCTTTTAGTGGTGCCTCACCCGTTGTCGAGCGATAGCCACGCTTGTGCAGCGCTGGGCCTGAGAAATTGAAACCGATAGTGATCTCACCACGTCTAAAGTGGGCATCAATTCTAAAATCGGCATCGACTCTTTCAACATTTGGACGAGAAAAATCATCATCACGAAAACGATCTACAATCGCATCTTTGATTTTTAGTGCACCAAACTGGGTGTTCTTAATAAAACCACCCAAACCATGGAAGTCGATGCTAAAAGTACTGCGATTTGAAAACTGCATCTGCCAGTCAATACCGTAAGCCGCGTTATACAGCTGCTCAGGTGACTCACATGGACCTTTATAAATGACAAAAATGATTCTGCTCGCCAAACGCGACCATAGGGTAATACGATATCCCAGCTCTAACGGAGCAGAAAAATAAACTCCCGCAACACTTTCTTTTATTTCAGAAGCGCCAAGCTCTGCGAGCTCAAGTGATAACGCGTATTCATAGCCCCGTGGAGCTGCAGCAAAAAAATTTAACATTGATTAGTCGACACACAGTAAAAATTAGTTAGGCATTATACCTGTTCGTGCTACTAAATGATAAAAGTTATTGGCTAAAGCCCGATTTAATAACCGTAACAGTCAATCCCTCCGAGATCCCACCATAATCGATTAATTAATAAGCGTATAAACAACAAAGTAAAAAGTCCCCTGCAAAGCATCTAACCACCGTGATTAGTTAGCCGCCTCTTCAGGACAGCCACTTGATAACGTAAGTGCCTAGTACTTTGAAGTGATAATTCGGACGCGGGGTGGCGTTGATAGCCAGCTCGTAGGGGGCAACTCTTTATAAAACTTACGTTCAAAGATATAGTGTGAAGATCGCAGGCCTGGCCTTGTTAAAACTCATCCAGCTTCCTCAACCATCATTCACTAATCAATTTAAGTCTGTGTTATGTCAGTCAGAAAAAGCTGGGGTTTTTAATAAAAATTCACACAAAATTCGTTGCCAGTCATATTTATACCTCTTCACTAAGTTCACACCAACCTCATCCGATAGCAAAAACACAAACACAGCAGCTATGCGCTCGTAATCTGCGACAGTTTGTAACCATTGTTACTATCTTATTGATCTAGCATTTAAAATCGTTAAAATCACCAATAAGACATATCTGCAACATTAAGCGCATTAATTTAACAAGATTTTTTAATATCTAAATTTACGTATTAAATAGTGAGAACAAAATGAATAAAACACTACCCCTCCTACTTTGCTTTAGCTTGACGGCTTGTGGTGGCAGCGACAGTAATGAAACTGCTCCGCCGCCAATTCAAGCACCCGAACTCCAAGCTGATATCTGCTATCTAATGTCTACGACTATGGGCGATATGACCCTAGCTATCGACCTAACAAATATGCCAATTACCGGAAATAACTTTAAAAACTATGCCGACGATGGCTTCTATACCGACACACTATTTCATCGCACCATCAATAATTTTGTAATACAAGGAGGCGGCTTTACTAGCGGATTAGTAGCAAAGCCTAGCAACGACCCTATCATTAATGAAGCTAACGTTGGGATCAGCAATAAACGTGGCACTATCGCAATGGCACGTACCAATGCCCCGGACTCTGCAACCACTCAGTTCTTTGTTAACGTACTCGATAACCCACAACTGGATGCTTCCAGTTCTAACTATGGTTATGCAGTATTTGGAAAAGTAATCGATGGAATGGATGTTGTCGACCAAATAAGTATTGTTAAAACTGGCGTCAACGACGTTCCATTATCTGAAATCTTGATTAACTCAGTTATTGAAACAAGTTGCTCAAGTAATTAAATATCCACCGCCCTGTAATGAGGTGATCTAATAGCGCTCAGTACCGTTAGCGCCTCATTAGTAATAACTAATACCAACCAGGTTAATCTAATTAATTATCTTCAGAGATTGATTTATTCACACGCAGTTTATTGATGAGAGAATTGTTGATGAAAGAATAGTTGATAAGATATTTATCGATGATCGATTATTTGATGAAAAGTCAAAAATGAATAGCGGTCCAGCCAAGAGTTATTATCTTGTAAATGGGATTATCCAGACCAGCCTATGTATAGAAAACAACCAGCACGGATCTGAATGTGGCCTGCTGAAAAAGCAAACTCAATCTAAGGGTAAACTTTTAAGCAGCGTTAACTTGTTTCTGAATAGGCAAAGGTGCAAGCCTATCGTGCATAACTTTAATCGTTTCAAACTGTTTAAGTTTCTTAGTGTCAGTTAAACGACATTCTACAGACATGATCATGACCAAAGATGCTTGCAGACCGGACTCTATCACCATAGCAAGTACCGTATGCTCACTGGTCGTTAATTGAAAGAGCTTGCCGACTTCGCTATAAACACATTGATGTGACACATTAAAAAACCAAGATTTAGGCATCTGGGGTTTTAGTAAGAAATGAGCCGCTGTGGCATTTAGCGCTATTTGAACTATTAGCGCATCATTTAATGCAAGTGACTTTGATAAACGATCAACCAAATCAATATAGAACTTAGCATGTTCAACGCTAAACTCCATTGGCTCTTTGGCATCTGGTATCAGGGTTTTTAATTTATAAGCCGACAAAAACTCCATGTCGTCTCCTAACGAAACACTTAATACTCCGTGCGTTTCATTATACCCCCACTGCCAATCCCTTTTTGGCATTAATAACATAACGTTTACCTTTATTTAGATACAATTGAATAATAGATGATTATTTCATCAATATCAAAATAAATTTGGTTCGAAATCAAATCTAATATCTAAATAAAAAACGATCACCAAGATCCTTTTGAGATCTGAATGATCGTTTTATGATCTAATAAAAATATTAGATCTAAACTAGATTATTTAATTCGATATGCTTCGACGATATCTTTAATTAATTTAGGTCCTTGATAAATAAACCCAGAAAAAATCTGAACCATCTCAGCACCCGCATCTAATTTATCTAACGCATCTTCAGCGGCGTTAATACCACCGACACCAATGATTGGTAACTTACCTTTCAAGCAATCAGCTAACTGCTTAATCACTATAGTTGACAATGAATTCAACGGCTTACCACTTAACCCACCAGCTTCATTAGCATTCAATAAACCGCTAACACCATCACGAGTTAGTGTAGTATTTGTCGCAATAGCAGCGTCAAATTCACTCTTTATTAGTGCCTCAGCTATCTTTTCAATCTCTTCACTTGATAAGTCAGGTGCAATTTTTAATGCAATTGGCACGTACTTACCATGTTTTTCAGCGAGTTCTTTTTGCTTTTGTTTTAATGATCCAAGAAGATCATCGAGCAGATCGCCATACTGAAGCGATCGCAATCCAGGCGTGTTTGGCGAAGAAATATTTACTGCAATATAGGCGGCGTAAGGATATACCTTATCCATGCAGATTAAATAATCATCTTTGCCCTGCTCTACTGGCGTATCTTTATTCTTACCGATATTGACACCAACCATCGCATTTGTCTTAACAGCTTTGAGGTTTTCAACTAGGTTGTCTACACCTTTATTGTTGAATCCCATGCGATTAATAATTGCTTTAGCAGGCTTAAGTCTAAAACAGCGTGGCTTATCATTACCTGGTTGTGGACGCGGGGTGACTGTTCCCACTTCAATATGACCAAACCCCATAGCATGAAATGCATCGATACACTCACCGTCTTTATCCATACCGGCAGCAAGACCTACAGGATTTGGAAAAGTCAGGCCCATCATAGTAACAGGGGCTGGCTTAATATTTTGCGCATAAAAGCAGTTTAAAGGTGAATTACCAGTAGACTTTAAACTGCCGATAGCTAAATTATGTGCCAGCTCTGGATCCATCTGAAACATGAACTTTTGTGCGATTTTATAAAACATGTTTTCTCCTAGACCGAAAAAAGCCCCGGCACTTGCCAGGGCTTCTGATTTAAATCAGATTACTTTTGGCCTTCACAATGAAGGATCAAAAGATTAAGTTCACGTAAGGCTACAGAGAACTTTGCAAACTCATGGCTTTGCGAAGTCTTGAAATCAGCTAGCATATGGAACCAACGTTCCAATAGGCTTTGATTAGACTCAATCCATTCTGAGATAATTTTATTCGCATCACAACTTTCAGTGCAGGTTCTTAATACAACCGAACTGAGAGAGCGCTGTTGCCAATCAAGCTCTTCTCTAAAGGCAGCTCGCGCCAACGCTTGCCAGTGATTTGAAACAGGTTGTGCACTAATTTGCTCAAGGAACCAATGTAAATCAACACTCGCACCCAGCTTAAAGTACGTTTCAGCCACTAACGGAATAGGCTTACCTTCGACATCACTGATTTGGGCAATATCTAATGCAGAAAATAGGGTACTAACGTTTGCCACAACCATGGCTACATCTTCTGGTACACCTTCTTTAATCAATGCATTCGATTCTGCACGAATACCTTCAACCTCTTCATTCACCATGTACTGATGAACACTTACCTTCAACTCATCAAATACAGGTTTAAAGAATTCGATTGTTTGTTCAATATTCAAGTTACGGTTACGGTGACGTAAGAACCAGCGGCTTGCGCGACGAATATTACGTCGCAACTGATGCAGCATTTCACACTGTACCACAGCCGGGATCACACCATTCAAATCAGTAATGGACTTAGTTAAATCTGCTAAACCAAACACTTCGCGAGCCATACTATAACAAATCGCAGCTTCAGCTACTGAGGCACCTGTCTCATCTTGCATACGTTGAACGAAATTAAGTCCCATATCGTTGACGAGCTCATTCGCCAATGAAGTCGCAATAATTTCTCCACGAAGTGGATGCGATGCCATATTGTCGATGTATTTCTCTTGTAACTGCTTAGGGAAGTATTCAATCAATAGCTGACTCAAGAAACTATCTTCGGTAATTTCTGAGGTTAATAACTGCTCTTTCAAAATCATCTTAGCGTAAGCAACTAACACTGATAACTCGGGGCGAGTTAGTGACTTGCCATTGACTAGACGATCAGCAAGCTCATCTTCATTTGGTAAGAACTCAAGTGCTCTATCTAACTTGCCTTCTTTCTCTAGATAGTGAATGAAGCGGATTTGCTCTTTCAGCTGCTCGGCGCCACGAACCTGAGTCACAGAGATGGTACGGGTTTGATCCTTACAATCTTGTAGAACAATACGGCCGACTTCGTCAGTCATCTCTTCGAGTAAGCGATTACGCTGTTTAAGCGTCATCTCACCATCGGCAACTAACGCATTCAGTAAAATCTTAATATTAACTTCGTTATCAGAGCAATCCACACCACCGACGTTATCCACAAAGTCGGTATTCATACGCCCGCCATTAGAACAGTATTCGATTCGACCTAACTGAGTACAACCTAAGTTACCGCCTTCACCAATAATCTTAGCCTGAACTTCGTTACCATTAACGCGAATCGCGTCATTTGCACGGTCACCCACCTCAGTATGAGATTCCCTTGTGGCCTTGACGTAAGTACCAATACCACCGTTCCAAATAAGATCCACTTGCATCTTAAGCAGTTCTTTAAGTAGCTCAAGTGGAGCCATCGATGCTTTTTGACTACCGAGCATCTTCTTCATTTCGCTAGATAATGGAATTGACTTCGCTGAACGTAAGAATATTCCTCCACCTTTAGAGATTAGGTCTTTGTTGTAGTCTTCCCAGCTAGAGCGCGGCAGTGCAAATAAACGCTCACGCTCAACATAACTTGTTGCAGCATCAGGATTTGGATCGATAAAGATATGCATGTGGTTAAAAGCTGCAACTAAGCGAGTGTGCTCAGATAACAACATACCATTACCAAATACGTCACCAGCCATATCGCCTATCGCAAGACAGGTGAAATCTGTGGTTTGGCAATTAACCCCCATCTCGCGGAAATGGCGCTTAACCGACTCCCACGCCCCACGAGCAGTAATGCCCATCTTCTTATGGTCGTAACCGTTACTACCACCCGAGGCAAAGGCATCACCTAACCAAAAGTTATATTCGATGGCAATTTCGTTTGCGATATCAGAGAAGGTCGCCGTGCCCTTATCGGCAGCAACAACTAAATACGGATCGTCTTCATCGTGCCTAACAACGTTATCGGGGGCAACCACTTCACCATTGATGATGTTATCGCTGATATCGAGTAAGCCACGAATAAATAGACGGTAACACTCTTGTCCTTCAGCGAAGAAGGCTTCACGGCCACCATCTGTCGGCAATTGTTTACAAACAAAACCACCTTTTGCACCAACAGGTACAATAACCGTGTTCTTTACCTGCTGTGCTTTAACAAGGCCAAGTACTTCGGTACGGAAATCTTCGCGTCTATCAGACCAACGTAAACCACCACGAGCAACTTTACCTCCGCGAAGGTGCACACCTTCAACGCGTGTTGAATAGACAAAGATTTCATACTTAGGCAGAGGCTTTGGCATCTCAGGGATCAATTCGGGTTCAAACTTGAACGAGATATATGCTTTAGGTAACCCTGTTTCAGCCAACTGGTAGAAGTTAGTACGATTTGTCGCATTAATTAAATCAAGGTAACGACGAATAATACGGTCATCATCTAGGCTTGATACATCATCAAGACGAAGATCTATCTGCTCTATAAACTTATTAAGTGTTCGTGTTTTCAACTTAGGGTTGAACTTACGGATATACATTTTAACAAGCAGATCGGCTATCTGAGGGTAGCTAGCGAACGTTTCTTCAATATAGGCTTGGCTGAATGTAGAGTCGATTTGACGCATATATTTAGCATAAGCACGCAGCACTGAAACTTCGCGACCTGTTAGCCCTGTAGAAAGAACCAAACGGTTAAAGCCATCGTCTTCAAGCTCTTTCTTCCATACTTGAGACAACGCAGTTTGGAATCTCTCTTGGCTGTCAGCTAAGTCATCTGTTGCAACGCTCTGGGTTGTCATCAGGAAGTCTAAGATCCAGTAAGTCGCTCCATCTGCCGTTTTAACTTCGTACGGCCTTTCATTAATCACCCGTAGACCGAAGTTTTCCAGCATAGGCAGAACATCTGAAAGATGAATTGGCTCATCTTTATGGAATAGCTTTAGACGTACTTTATTGTCGTTTAATGCCGTTTCCTGAGGCTGATAAAACAGCATTCCCAACTTATGATCGTCATCCAGTTCTTCTAAGTGTTGAATATCAACCACTGACGAACTAGGTAACACATCTTCTTTATAGCTGCGTGGAAACGCATCGACATAACGCTTAATTAAGCTGTTACCTAACTCTTCACCTTGAGCACTGAACACTGCGCTTGCTAGCTTGTCTTCCCAAGAGCGAGCCGCTTCAGTCAAATTATTCTCTATCGCTGCCACATCGACGTCCATATTATTATTGTCAACTTTGATGATGTAATGTGTTCGAGCCAAAGTAGACTCGGAGAAATAAGTGGTAAACTCTACGTCCTCTGCACTATTAAAGTGTTGCGCAAGGAGCCGTTGAGTATCTTCACGTAACTTAGTGTTGTATCTATCTTTTGATACATAAACTAAGCATGAGAAGAAGCGCCCAAAGCCATCTTTTCTCACAAACAACTTAAGTTTGTCGCGATCTTGCATCTCAAGAACGCCATGAGCGATTGAGGCAAGCTGTTCAACACTGGCTTGGATCAACTCATCACGAGGCAGCGTCTCTAGAATATGCGTTAAGGCTTTATAGTCGTGCGAACGTGGCGCTAAGCCTGAACGGTCCAATACGCGCTGAACTTTTTGAGCTAAAAGAGGAATTTCACGAGGGCTACGATTATAAAGGTTTGATGCATAAAGGCCTATAAACCTATCTTCACCAATAACATTGCCTTGTTCATCAAAGCGTTTGACGCCGATGTAATCAACATATGCAGGGCGGTGAACACGGCTCTTTTCGCTGCTCTTAGTTAGCACTAAGAGGCTCTTATCTAACGCTTCTTTGCGTGCACTTGCTGAGAAGTTAGACAACAGCAAACCGGTTTCAGTCTTTGATTTTGTCGATTTACTCATCAAGCCTAAGCTGGTTGACTTATCGGCAACGAGTTCTAAATCACCTTCCACTTTATGCAGGTCGTATCGGCGATAGCCAAGTAATGTGAGGTGATGGTCGTTAAGGTAGGAGAGGAAGTTTCTCGCTTCGTTAAGCTCTTCCTTTGTGCCAGGATAAGGACGGTTTTCTAACTCGGCGATTGTCTCGCCAAGCTTAGCTGACATCGCTTCCCAATCGTTAACCGCGGCGCCAACATCGGCAATGACCGACTCAATCTCTATGGTGAGCGCCTTAATGTCGTCATCGCTACTTTGACGGTCAATCTCAATTAGAAAAACAGCTACTTTATCAACATTTTCCTGCTTATCAGAGCTGTAGCGGACACAAGTTACCGCACCGCCTTTTCTCTCAATTGCCATCGGCGTGTGCAGCATCATATGTGCTGTAATGCCTAAACGGTTAATCGCCATACCAACCGAATCAACTAAGAAAGGCATATCAGGTTGAATAATCTCAATAATCGAGTGGCTTGACTGCCAGCCATGCTTTGACTGACTTGGGTTGAAAACCCGGATATGACCTTCCCCGACGGAGGTCTTATTCAGAGCATTCCATTGACTCAAAACAGCGCCATATAAGTCACTGTCATTACGCGCGTTAAGATCGTCTTTCGACATATGCGCATAGAGGCAGGTGGCGAACTGTTCAACTTGTTTTGCTTGTGAATTGGGTACTTTAGAGTGAATTAGGTTGACTACGTTTTCGAGCAGTACTGAAGGCATTGCATCTTTCAAGGCCATGTTGCTATTTCCTTAGGGGCTATGGCAGCGCTTTTTAATTTTTATGGATGCTTCTTAAACCGACCTGAGCCTATTTCTGTGACCTAGGTCATAGCGCGAAGTTTATTACTAAACACACCATATTTCGAGAACTATTTTAGTGGTACATCCTCATTGATATTAACCTCAAACCGATTTAATTCACACTAATGACATAACAATCGTATATAACGTGTTTTTATGCATAAAAAAAGAGGAGCTAATGCTCCCCTTTAGTCGACTCTACTTGGGCTGCCGCCAAAACATGGCGGCAATCGCTGGCAAGATAATTATTGCCCCTAACATATTTACCAAAAACATAAATGTTAGCAATATTCCCATATCCATTTGGAACTTAAGCGCCGAGAAGAACCAAGTACTGACACCAATTGCCAAAGTCAGGCCGGTAAAGATCACTGCACTGCCACGCTCAACCAAGGCTTCATAATAAGCTTGTTGTACTGGCATGCCATCTCTTAAACGAACCGCCATGGTCGATAGGATATAAATACCGTAGTCGACACCGATACCGACACCAAGTGCAATAACTGGCAAGGTGCTTACCGCAAGTCCAATATCGAGCTGGGTCATTAATGCCTGTGCCAGTGTCGATACCACATACAGGGGTAAAATAACCGCAATGGTCGCCCTTAAAGAGCGGAAGCTAATTAGACAGAGGAAAAACACTGCACCATAGACATAAAGCATCATAGGTAGCTGTGCTTCGGCCACCGCTTCATTGGTTGCAGCCATTACACCAACTGGACCAGAGGCTAATTTAAATTGGATCTTATCGTTATCCATCTGCTGTTGCAGCTGATTAACTTTATCGATAACCACTTCAATGGTCTCGGCCTTATGATCTTTTAGGAACAGGTAAACAGGCATAACCGAACAATCACTGTTGAGAAGCCCTGATGTTGTTGGAACCCGCCCTACCGCTTGCACTAAACTTGCGGTTGTTCTTGGCAAAACACTCCACTTTGGGTTTCCCTCATTAAAGCCAGCGTTCACCCTCTTAGCTACGGATGCAAGACTGGCTGTCGCTTCAACGCCTGGCGTGTTGCTCAACTGCCACTCAAAATCATCAATTTGCGTCAGTACAGAGTGATAAGTACAAGCTTCAGGGAATGCCTCAACAATCACCGTCATGACATCGGTCGTGATAGAAAATTTATCGGTTATGAAAAACGTATCTTGATTATAGCGAGAGTCAAGATGTAGCGCTGGCGCGCCACCTTGTAGATCGCCAATCTTCATTTTATTAGCTTGGTGCAAACCAACTGCGTATAGCAGCCCTGTGGCTAACAAAACCCAAACCGCGTATTTTGGGGTGGCAAATTTGGATAAGCTTAACCAAATATTGTTGGCTGAATTTGGTTGCTTCTCTTTACTCGGCGTAACCGTAGTAAATGAAATAAGCAGTGGCAATAAGATTAGGTTAGTTAAGATAATAACGGCGACACCTAATGATGCCGATATCGCAAGCTCTCGAATAATCCCAATATCAATGGCTAAAAGCGTCATAAAGCCAATGGTGTCAGACAGCAAGGCCACACCGCCAGGAATAAGTAAACTTCTAAAGGCTAATGCCGCTGCCGCCTTTGTGGTCTGGCCGTCCGTTACACGCCGCCTGACCGCGTTGATCATCTGTACGCTATGACTGACTCCGATTGCAAACACCAAAAACGGGATCAGTATTGACATGGGATCTAACCCAAATCCGACAACAGTGAGCAAACCTAACTGCCAAACCACGGCAGTCAAACTACACACTAGCGGCAGAATAGTCAGCGCAACCGATTTAGAGAAAAAGTAAACCATCACAGCAGTAACGAGGATCGCTATCAAGAAAAACAGCAAAACTCCTTTTGCACCGTCGGCAACATCACCCGCCATCTTGGCAAAGCCTATGATGTGGATCTTTATCGTATCTGTTTCATACTGCTCCCGCAGCTGTTTTTCTAACTGAGCGGCAAAGGCCAAGGTATCTAAGGCTTCACCTGTTTGTGGATCGAAGTCCATCAACTGGGCGCTAACCATTGCTGCCGAGTAATCTTCTGCAATTAGCCGGCCGACAATACCAGCCTTTTCAATATTACCGCGAACAATTTTCAAGCCTTGCTCTGTGGTAGAAAAATCAGCGGGTATGACAGGGCCGCCAGCAAAACCATCTTCAACGACTTCGGTAAAACGCGTTGAGGGGGAAAATAGAGATTTAACCTGTGCTCGGTCTACACCCGGAATAAAAAACAGTTGATCATGGACATTCTTAAGAGAATCAAAAAAATTAGCATTAAAAATATTACCGCTGGTGTCTTCAACAGCCACCATAATGCTATTAGCCCCACCGAATTGTTTCTGATGCTTAAGATAGGTTTGCATATAGCTGTGGTTAAGCGGAATATTCTTTACAAAAGCGGCATCCATTTTAAGATTGCTCGCCTGCATGCCAAGGAAGATTGTCGCAAGCGCAAAAAAGAATATAACAAATGCCCTATGACGGAATAGATAAGATTCAAATCCATTAACTAATTTATCTAACATAGTAAGGTCCTATTATTTTTGTTCTAATTTGATGAGACCTTTATTACCAGCAACCCATAAGTTTCCTTTTGAGTCCTCGGCAATAGCGACTAGGTTTTCACCTTGTCGTTGCTCTATAAGGTGACTTTCACCTATAACGGATATATCAATAATTACGCCAGCATTCCCCACAAGCCGTAATACTCCTTCTTCAAGAAGGATCCCTGCGTTGATAGTGGAGTCAACAGGCAAACCGACACTTTGCCAATTAACTAGGCTCAAATCCGATTTAAACACATTGCCACGAAGGCCCATGATAAAAGCTGTGTCACCTGCAATGATGGCATTAAATAGGGAGCCCTCATAAATAAAATCTTGTTTTAGCCAATTTTGTCCCAGATCGGTCGAAGTTGCTACTAACCCCAGCTCACCAACCATAATGAGTGTGCTATCTGTTGCTTGAATAATTCGATTAAAGTGAGGCAGCAGCATGCTACGTTCAGAGAGGTAAAGCGCTTCATCCTCTGCTTTTAACTCCGCTAAATAGGCCACATCCTCTTCAAAAAGTAACTCTTGATGGTACTCACTTTTCCAAGTCTTACCGCCATCTTGAGTGCGAAAGAATAAGCCATAAGCGCCAACCGCAACGCCATCGTGTTCATTAAAGAACAGAATATCTAACAGAGGTTTTTCAATTTCTTCTGACTGCATCTGCAGCGTCCAAGACTGACCACCATCTGTAGTATGTAAGATGGTAGCGTCATGCCCTACTGCCCAGCCTTTTTCTGGCGTGATAAAAAATACTTTCGTTAATAGAGCCTGTGTTGGTGTATTAACCTGTTTCCACAGGTCTTGATAAACGAAGGCATGACCACGGTCGCCTACTGCAACCAAGGTTTGTTGATTCTTTGCAATATCTAATACTAGAGAGTTTGCAGCAAGAGGCTGAATTTGTTGTTGATATTTATTCTCTTGAGCCACTGCTAAAGAAGAGGAAAAAAGATAAATAAAACTCAATATAGAGATAAATCGAAGCATGCTAAACGACATACAAACTTCCTTTAAAATAGAGAGGGGCATGAGCCCCTCTACAAGCTGGGTTAACGAATACCTGCACGGCGTAATGCAGCCGGAGTGAAGTTTGCTTCACTTAACTTGGCATCGAAGTCGTACATACGGCCTTCATTATCTAGACCCATCGCGATATAACGACGAGACTGAAGATCATGGAATACTTCTAAGGTGCTCCACTGTGTAGGCACTTCGTAGTAGTTCAAACCATGAGCTATCGCCACGCGATACAGTTCATCGCGGTTATCGTATAGATCGGCAACAGATACCTGCCATGAGTCTTCATCGATATAGAAAGTACGTGCCTTATAGATGTGGCGCATGCCCTCTTTCAACGTTGCTTTAACCACCCAAACACGGTGCTTCTCATAACGGACATACTCAGGGTTAATGTGACCTGGAGTGATGATCTGATCATACTCAAGCTTATCTGAGTGCAGCTTGTAGTCGTTGTACGGGATGTAAAGCTCCTGCTTACCGACTAACTCCCAGTTATAGCGAACGGGTGAGCCGTTAAACATGTCAAAATCATCGGTTGTTCTTAGACCATCAGAAACGGTACCAGGGGTATCAAATGCAACATTTGGCGCTTTACGAACGCGGCGCTGCCCCGTGTTATAGGTCCATGCCTGACGCGGTAGCTTCTCTTGGTCCATAGTCTCTTTAACTAACAGAGCAGTACCCGCCAAACGTGCAGGCTGGGTCACAACTTGCTTAAAGAAGAACAAGGTATTCTCTTTAGAAAGCTTATCGAGAGTCATCTCAGGGCGAGAATACTGGAATCGGATCTCTTCGGCTGTTTCAACCAAAGTGTAGCTACCGCCGGCAGTCGGTGCAGCTTGGCTGCGCGATGTCTTAATATCGACGCCACGGAAGCGAAGCACATGGTTCCAAATAACTTCTAAGCCATTTTCAGGCATAGGGAATGGAATGCCAACAGAAGCACCTTTAATACCATTACCCCCATCAATTAACTCTGCACGAGTGGCATTGGCTTTGGTCGCGTCATAGACAAATTGCGGTACAGAAGCTGAACGTCGAGTCTGATAAACATTCATCTTGAATGTTTCAGGGTACAACTCAAACAACTTAATTTGACCATCAGATAGGTACTGTTTGTACTTATCTTTATTGGCATTGGTGATGGTGAATTCGATTTTATCGCTTGGAAATGGATCGATATGATGCATTCCTTTGCTATAGCCTGCTACGGGTTGAGTTATCCCCCCATCCCAAGCAGGAATAGAACCATCGGCATTGGCGGCTTTCTCTCCCCCCAAAGGTGTCAACTCTGTGCCTAATTTAGCAGCATCTGCTTCAGAGACTTTAGCCAATGCCGCTTGAGCACTTAGGGCAAACATCACTGCTACAGGCAATATCGCAAGTTTATTCATTGTTATTGTCCTTGTGATTTAGATTGAATACTTAATGTTGAACGAAACATAATCTCGGTCAGCCAAAGAGTTGGTCGTCCCTACTCCACCAAAGAAGGTGTTATAAGAAATATCGGCGCCCCAGCGACTTTGATAGTCAAAGTTAATGCCTAATGCCACTGATTTTTTACCCTCAGTAAACAAGAACATCGGGTCAGGCGTAATACCATCAACGTCGTGAGAGAAGATCACTCGTGGCGCAATATTCACTCCCCCCCAAACGTTGTTGTAATCAGCTTTAGCCACTAAACGATAACCCCAAGCAAAATCAGTCGGGAAAGGATTAACCTCAGGGCCATTATGTAAGGCTTCAATAATGCCTGGCATGTCGGGATTTCCACCAGAGCGCGATGTTCCAGGACCGTTAAGTCTAAGCTCATCATGACTCGGCATATCGTGGATCCACACACCACCAACCTCAGCCAACATAGTTAAGTTGTCGGTACCAAGAGTCGGGCCGAATAGATGGGTAAAGGTAGTTTGTGCTTGAGTGGTATCAAGACGAATAAAGCCTTCGGCGTATTCCCCCGGCCCATAGTTTTCAACTTGTGAAATACCATCGAAATCAGGACGAATACCTGCATTAGCCAGCTGCTGTGGCATTGCGGCAAACAACAATTCAACATCATCAATCTGCAATGGCTCATCAAGGCGGTGAGCTATTTCACCGGCAACGGAAGTATCACCAACAAGCGTATTAAAGCTAACGCCCATCAGTTGAATATCTTCTGGATATACTATCTGTGCTTTTGAGAACGTCTCTAACGCTAGCAGATCTTCACGAGTCATGGCTTCGCCAGACTGTGCTTTACCGCCGAGTCGCTGCAGGTCTCGGCCAATAGCTTCTTCGGTAAAGTTCGCCGTGGTACCGCTGATTAGCGGACGACGACTATGATAGTTCATGTAGTACAAGCCAAACTCGGTCTCGCCAAGTTGTGGTGCATAATACCCAAGCTTCACACCCCATTGGCCGTCATCACTCGCCGATGCAGGATCTTCTACTAATGTTGCTTTAGTTGGATAAGCGAGTGCAAGGCTTGCTAAGTCGCTCGAGTTAACCTGACCCGACCCGACCATGCCAACAAGGGCATTATATTCAGATAGGAGGAAATTAAGATCCATGTCAGGGTTGGCATTAAAGCCTAACTGTGCATTTTGGTAATAACCGCCGTAACCTGCAAAATCATTTGTAGAAAGAAATGATCCTGGTGTTGGAACCCAAACAGGCTCCCAATCATATTGATAAAAACCTTCAACAGACAAATTATCTGTAATACCAAAAGACGCCCAAACCATTCCTTGAGGCCTAAATGCTTCTTTTAATTCAGCACCAGGCGCATTAAGAATATTCAGATCGACTGGATTGATGACACCAATACCGTGTGCAATCAGTGTGCTTTCTCCCCACGAGACAACCTGATCACCCACTCGTATTGAAAGAGGGTTTGCACCACCGTTAAAATCAAAATCGGCATAAACAAAAGCATCTAGTAGGCGAATATCTTTACATTGAACTTCAGAAGCTTTCTTATCTTCACAAGGATCGTACTCTTTGCCTGTTAATGGATTGCTATAACCATAATCGCCATCATTAGCTTTACGGTCATAGAAATACATTCCGCGAGCAAAAACACCAAAATTCTTATACTTTAGAGAAAGTTCATGTAAGCCTTTAAAAATTTCTGCAGTGGTATCGCCTTGGGTATATAGCAGATCGGCTAAATCGCCATTACTCGAATAAGACCCAGGTTGTGCCCAAATCTCGGCTGAACTGTATTTAGTATCGCTAAAAGCAGAGTAACCTGACCAATCAAAACGAGGATGATTCACCTTACCGATCTGATTATCCCAATCTCTGCCTTCAACGCGCCAACTTGCACCAGCAGTCCAAGTAGAATCGAATGTTCCTTCCACCTCACCCCAATTGAATGAGATTGCATTAGCATGGTTTGTCATGCCAAAACCGAGCGCCGCGACTATCCCCAAAGCGAGCGTCGACTTATTTAAGCCGTTTTTAACCTTTTTCATTTTAGCTTCTCTCCGTAACCTGCTGGATTCTTTTGTTATAGGAATTGATAGCCAACAAACTGTTAACTTACAGGTGACACCATTGTTACAGCATTTACACGGAGTGAGCAAGTTTGAAACATGGAAAATATTTAAAAGATTTCGTCACTTAAGAGGGATTTTGAAGTCAGAAATGCAGGCTATATTTAAATCAGCAATTGGTTAAGTGATATACGTCTACTTTCGAACTCATATATACCGTAATTACAATAGCTTATGAGTTCTAAAGTGGATAAAGAAGAGATGTTTAAAGCAATCGACCGTTTGAAGTAATTACTCTAAATCTTATCGAGGCTAATTAGATTTCCTTGACTATCAACGGTCATATTAAAATAAGCCTTGATGCCATTGATAGTTAAGAAGGGTCGAAAATGCCTTGCACTAATCCATAATGTTCGGCCATCGACATCAACAACTTCAACTTTATTTATCTCACCTCGATAATAAGGCAAGAATGCTTGATAACTGATATTCATAGGAAATTTAAAGACTTGATGGGATGATGCCAAAACCTAATTCTCGTAAAATAGTAGGACCTCAATTCAGTAGCCGTATCATACGATGACTGAGATTGAGATCCAATATATCACTGCTGCCGCTTTAAGCTAATGCTTTAGTGACTTTCTCGTATAGATCTTTTGAAAGCTCTTCGGTTGCTAGAATGCGCTGCAGTTCATTCCTCATCAATAATTGCCTTTGACTATCAAATTTTTTGAATTGAATTAACGGGGTAATAATTCTTGCTGCGACCTGTGGGTTAAGTTTGTTCAACTTGATGATGGCATCAGTCAAAAATTGATAACCCTGTCCGTCTCTTCTATGAAACTCAAACGTATTACCAGCAGCAAATGCACCGATGAGAGAGCGAACTCTATTAGGGTTATTAAAACTAAATGCAGCATGCTCAAATAACGACGTTAACTTTTCGATGCAATCATGACTATTTAATGTCGCATGTAATGCAAACCATTTATCCATTACCAGTGGCGTATCAATCCACTGCAGCTCAAATTGCCCCATCAAATCATTACGAATGGCTGACGTTCCACAATTAAGTGCAGACAGTGCACCTAAACTGTCAGTCATGTTGTCAGCTAAATCAAACTGTGACTTTGCCACTTCGCCATAACTCTGCTCAATTTTTAACAGTAAGCTGAGGCAGATATTTTTAAGCGCACGCGCAGAAGCGTCATCAACACTGTTTAACTCACGAACTTTAGCCAATAGCTCATCTTCGCAGTCTGAGGCTATCTGTAGAACAACGAACTCTCTTGCTAATGCGAGATTATCTAAATCAACGGTCTCTTTCTGTTCAATCAAGGATCCTGCACTGGCTAGCGTCAGGATCTCAGCCATCAGAGCCTTATCAAGCTCTTGTGCCAGAACCACGCCCTTAAATGCATCGAGGATCCTTGGATCAATAAACATCGCTTGCTTACTTTGTAAGCGTTCAACATTTTGCCAAACAGACTGACTAAACAATGAAACCGACGCCTCCCATTTAGCCACTTCGCTGGTGGCGAAGCGCATAATATGCACCAGTTGTTCAATCGAATAATCAAAAGCGAGTTTTACTGGCGCAGAGAAGTTTTGCAGTAACGATGGTGCAGGCTTTGACGGCATGCCTGTAAAACTAAAGGTCTGCTGTTTTTCGGTAAAACTTAGAACTTCACTCATAACCGACTCACCATCGACGCTGATCAGTTCAACATCAAACGGTATATGCAGAGGCAGCTTATCTGTTTGACCTGGAGTATCGGGGGTCGACTGAGACAAAGTGAGATTATAGCTTTTGTTAACAGCATCGTAGCTCTCTTCGACTTCAACTTGCGGCGTTCCCGCTTGGCTATACCAACGCTTAAATTGAGTTAAGTCGACCTGACTCGCATCTTGCATGGCCGCCACAAAGTCATCACAAGTCACAGCCTGTCCATCATGACGTTCAAAGTATAGCGCCATGCCTCTTTGGAAGGCGCTTTCTCCTAATAAGGTATGCATCATCCTGATGACTTCAGCACCTTTGTTGTAAACGGTAACGGTATAAAAATTATTCATCTCGATAACTGACTCGGGTCTAATCGCGTGCGCCATTGGCCCAGAATCTTCTGCAAACTGTTGGTTTTTCATGACTTTAATAGCATGTATACGGTTTACAGCGCGAGAACCAAGATCAGAGCTAAACTCTTGATCTCTAAAGACGGTTAAACCTTCTTTCAAACTTAACTGGAACCAGTCTCTGCAAGTTACACGGTTACCAGTCCAGTTGTGAAAATATTCATGTCCAACGACAGATTCTATTCCGTGATAATCATCGTCAGTTGCGCAAGCTTTATCCGCCAATACAAACTTGGTATTAAAAACATTGAGACCTTTATTTTCCATGGCCCCCATATTAAAAAAGTCGACAGCCACGATCATGTAAATATCTAGATCATACTCTAAATTAAAACGGGTTTCGTCCCAAGCCATCGACTTTTTAAGTGACGCCATTGCATGATGAGCTTTATTTAAGTTGCCTTTATCAACAAAAACTTGCAACTTAACATCACGATTACTGCAGGTGGTAAAGCGGTCTTCCAATAGGTCGAAGTCGCCTGCAACTAACGCAAAAAGGTAAGCAGGTTTTGGAAAGGGATCATGCCACTTGGCAAAGTGACGACCATCTTGTGTGTCACCGGCTTCAACCAAGTTTCCGTTACTCAATAAATAAGGGAACGCCTGTTTGTCCGCTTCAATACGCACGCTATAGATAGCCAGTACATCTGGGCGGTCCAAAAAGTAGGTTATACGCCTAAAGCCCTCGGCTTCACACTGAGTGCAATATGCACCATCGGACATATATAAACCTTCCAGACTCGTATTTGCCTCTGGATCTAACTTGGTCGTTATTTGTAATTCAAACTCATTAAGGCTGGTATCGATAACCAGCTCACCTGACTTCTGTTGGAAAGCCGCGGCTTTACCATCCACAGTAACGCTGAGTAACTCAATCTCATCCCCGACAAGCACTAAAGCCTCATCATGTTGTTCTTGGCGAACAACCTGACTAGTCGCAATGATTTTCGTCTCTTTTCCTGCGAGTGAAAATGCTAAATCGATATGGCTGATCTTAAATTTTGGTTGTTGATAATCTTTGAGGAATTTAGCTTGGGGCTGTGACATGAATAAACCTCTAATTTATTAATTTTGAATTAAAAAAAACGCGCATAAAGCGCGTTTTTTTATTGAGTCTGTTTTACTTTTTTTGATTCTTAGCGAGTTTCTCAATATCCGCCAAATCTAGCGTGATATAGGCAGTTTCATCTAAGAAAGCATCGGCAACTTCGACGTCGTCAGAAATATCGTCTAATGACTTAACTTTTTCTTGGCCTTCTCTTACAAGCCTGTCGTTAGCACGATCCAGTTGTTTCTTATCGTTTGTATCCCGCTCAGCTAAACGTTCAGTCTTAACTAAAGAAACCGTTTTATCATCATGATTTTCTTTAAACTCAGCGATATCTTGGAAAATGTAACCAAATTCAACGTCAGACTTGATACGCTCTTTATGCTTACCGTCTAAGCTCTGAATAAGCTGCGGATAAATTTCATCAAGCGTACCGTATTGTGCTACAGGCACTTTGTCCCACGGCAACGCATTTTCTTCTTCAGCTTCACCGTACTCTCCCGGCTCTAGGGCACTTGGGAACGGAATATCAGGGGTAACCCCTTTAAGCTGGGTGCTTCCACCATTAATACGGTAGAACTTGGCAATCGTGTACTGCACGTGACCGATAGGCTTTTCGTACATATCATAGATACGACCCAGACTCTTATGCTGCTGTACCGTACCTTTACCAAAGGTCGACTCACCAACAATCAGTGCACGATCATAATCTTGAAGTGCTGCCGCAAAAATTTCAGAAGCAGATGCACTGTATCTATCAACCATGACAGTTAACGGACCATCATAAGTCACACGTCCATCATTATCGCGATTTTGTGATACTCGGCCGTTCGCATCTCGAATCTGAACCACGGGGCCTTGCTCGATAAATAAGCCTGTTAGCAAGGTCGCTTCTGTTAACGCACCGCCGCCATTACCACGAAGGTCGATAATAATGCCTTCGACTTTAGCTTCTTTTAATTCGGCAAGTTCTTTAGAAACGTCTTTCGACAGATCCATATAGAAGCCAGGTATTTGAATCACACCCACTTTACGATTTGCATAAGGACCGTCTGTCGGCTCAATCACTTTAGAGGTTGCGGCTCTATCTTCTAGTCGAATTTTATCGCGAACAATTGTCAATTCAAACGTTTTCGCGCTGCTGCCGCCTTTCTTAGGTAAAATCTCAAGAACAACCTTACTGCCCTTTGGACCTTTAATCAGTTCGACGACATCATCAAGTCGCCAACCGATAACATCGACGATTTCTTTGCCTTCTTGACCGACACCAATAATTCTATCTTCAGGTGATAACTTTTCACTTGATGCTGCGGGGCCGCCTGCAACCAGACTCTTGATCACGGTATAGTCATCATCGACTTGAAGCACCGCACCAATGCCTTCTAAGCTCAAGTTCATTTCCATCTGGAAACGCTCAGCATTTCGAGGGGAAAGGTAACTGGTGTGAGGCTCTACCGTACGGGCAAATGCATTCATGACGCCTTGGAAGACATCTTCGCTATGAGTTTGGCTTAAACGCTTAATGGCATTGTTATAACGTTTCTCTAGGACTTCAACGATCTCATCCCAGTTTTTACCCGTAAGAGAGAGATTCAAGGCATCGTATTTAACACGTTGACGCCAAAGTTCATTTAGCTCAGCTTCAGTTTTTGGCCAATTTGCATCTTCGCGATCGTATTCATATACGTCACCAGGAACATCAAATGCCATCTCCTCATCGAGCAAAGACAATGCATAGGCAAATCGTTCATAGCGACGCTTCTGAACCAGTTCGAACATCTTATAAGCTTGATTCAAATCGCCAGTTTTCAACATATCATCAAAATCAGATGAATATGCTTTGAAACTGTCAACATCTGCCTGCAGTAAGACATTCTTACGATAGTCTAATTGCTTCAGATACCGGTTAAATACCTGCTCAGAGAAAGCGTCATCCATATCAAAACGATGATAGTGAGAGCGAGTGAACAAACCTGTCACACGTTTGCTGGCGACTTTATGTTGAGGCTCCTGCTTAAGAGCGGGCAACTCGCTGAATTGAATAGTAGGGCTTACAGCCCACGCCGAGAATCCGACAAAAATACCGGCAATGGATACAGCCAGAGAAAGTTTTCGCATCAACAAGTTACTCCTTTAGGTGCTATTAAGCCATTACAGCAGTATATGTTCAGCTCTAACTTTGATGGTTAAACCAGAGTCTAACTGAACTTGAACATCTTCTTTTTTGATGTCCAAAATCACACCAGCGACTGGTGATTTACCTAATTTGACATTAACACGCTGCTTTGGTTTCAATTCAGCTAAAACTGCTGGTGTTAAATTTTCTGCCACAACAGGCTCTTTTGCAGGTTTGCTGCTTTGAGTTTGCTTAGGACGCTTAGCGACTGGCTTTTTCACAGGCTTCTTAGCCGTCTTAGCAGCAGGGTTAGCACTCTTGGCCTGTGCAACTCGCTTTGCCTTAGCCTTGTCCTGGCTCTCTTTAAGTGTAGCTGCCGCGTGATCAATGTGCTCTTGCTCTAGTTCACCACAAGCGTTACCGTCTAAATCAATACGCTGTGCGCCTGCTTTAACGCACTTTAGGTAGCGCCAGCTACTAGTGTATCTTCTTAACGCGATTCTGAGCTGAGTTTTACTGACTTTAGAATCATCAGCTAACCTTTCCGCTAAATCTTGAAACAACCCAATTTTTAATGGCTTAGTTTCACCTTCAGCTATAAAGCATAAAGGAAATGTTTCGTACAAATACGCAAGAATAGCGTTGGTATCGGTCAACTTTTCTGTTGATTCCATCTTTACTTCCACAGTTTAAAAAAGGGACACCACCGACAAGCTTTATCACTCGCATCAGTTAAGTGTCGTTTATATTTGTCTGATCTGTGCATAAAGAACAAATGAAAAATCGTTAACATTTGTTTTTATACCTAAAATCAAACCTACCTTAGCAATAATAAAAGACAAACTCTAAGCATTCATTTCTTGAATGTAAATGTGTTTATTTTTTTCATTACCCAAACCGCTTATTATAGAGAGGCTTCAAATGATTGCGACCTCCAATTAGCGATAATTGGTCGTAGATTAACCAAATAGGCAAAATTCGAGACTTTTTACCAAAGTTTCGACGCCTTGTTGATCAATTTCACTGAATCTTGATAACGACGGGCTATCAATATCGAGTACACCTATAACAGATCCATTTTTCCGTAAAGGCACAACTAATTCTGAGTTGCTAGCACTATCACATGCGATGTGACCCGCAAACTGGTGAACATCGCCAATTCGTTGTGTTGAATTTAATGCCACAGCGGTGCCACAAACACCTTTGCCTACAGGAATTCGAGAGCAAGCTAACTTACCTTGAAATGGCCCTAATACTAACTGATCATTTTTCAATAAATAGAATCCAACCCAATTGAGATCATCGAGGCTGTCATTTATCAGTGCTGAAAAATTGGCCAGTGCTGCAATAGTGTCATCTTCATCTGCAAACAATGCCTGCACCTGACGATTCAACGTGTCGTAAAAAGCGTCCACCATTAATAGTTCATAACAGTTTTATCTAAAAACAAAAATACAATCACAGCATTCTAACAACAAATCGATGTACATGAACAAGGAGTTTTATTTTTCTGCTTTTTCCTCGCTCTTTTTAGCTGTTTTCTTAACCGCTACTTTTTTCTCTAGTGAACCACCTTTAAGCAACACCTGTAGATCCTCTTTATTCTCGGCCAAGAAGAAGGCTAACTTTTCGATATTAACCTCCTCCAAGCCTAGATCACTCTTACTTAAAAACGGGATCAGGTTGTCTGCGATATCTAGCATCTTATCGTAGGCATCAGCCTCCTTTTTAGATGTAAAAGTCATCTTTTCAACCCCTTCTCTAACGACTACAAATTGAGTTACAACGGCCATATCCAACCTCACACTGTTTTTATATACAGTAAAGAGTCTCATAGATTGAACTTCTTATGCAAGTTTTCTTGAATATCTGATAAACTTATTCGGTTAATGGCACTGTATTTTCAATCGCATACGTGAAATGACTCACCTTGCGTACTTGATTAACCGTTTATATTGCAAACTTGGATATTGAAAACAGATGGCAATGGAAGCAGTAGATAATAGTATTACTTTGTGTCAGTCCTGCGACTTAGTCATTAGGAAGCGAGCACTGCCAACAGGCGTACGTGCTATATGTCCTCGGTGTCACACCCCTCTTTACGATACGCCATACTGTTCAATAAACGGTATGTTAGCTCTGTGTTTAACTGCGATTTTCTTTTTCGCACCAGCCAATTTATTCCCAGTATTGGAATTAGAGTTCTTAGGCAGTATGAGAACTACGACTGTTATAGAGGGAGCGCTATCTGTCTATCATCAAGGGTATTGGTTAGTGGGTATCGCCGTTTTAACCTCTGCTGTGATTGCGCCAGGCCTGTTACTACTCTCAATACTAATGCAAATATTAATCATAAAGTATGGGCTAAACTCCCCTTCCCTAAGGACGGCATTCAAGCATGCGTTAAAAATACAAGGGGTACTCACTCAGCTCACCATGTTGGAAATTTTCGTGATTAGCTTCTTAGTGGCCGCTTTTAACTTAGCCGACTTTGCCACAGTTTCTTTTGGTTTCGGCACGTTCTGCTTTACTATGCTATTTATTATGACGTTATTTCTGATGCGGGAGTATGACTTAGAACATATGTGGAGTTACCTTGATGAGCGATAAACAGTCAACGGTGCTAGGCAAAGATATCGGCCTCACCTCATGCCCAACATGCCATAAAGTGACCTGCGCTAAATCGACCCATTGCAGTCGCTGTGATGCTCCGCTGACTGTCAGAGACTATTCTAGTGTACAAAAAAGCTGGGCACTGCTCATAACCGCTACGATTTTGTTGATCCCAGCCAACGTTTACCCGATTTCCACCTTAACCAATCAAGGACGGGTTACTCAGGATACTATCTTTTCTGGCATTGCCCACTTAGTCAAAACCGATATGATCCCAATCGCGATCATACTATTTGTCGCCAGTATCTTGGTGCCCATCCTCAAAATTGTTGGCTTAACGATTTACCTGTCGGCAATCAGTTTTAAATTGCCTATCTCTAAAAAAAGATTAATGACGGGGTTTCACATAATCGAATGGATAGGCCGCTGGTCTATGTTAGACCTTTTCGTTATCTCTCTTACCGTTGCTGTCGTCAATATGGGACAGCTATTAGACGCTAAGCCGGCTCCCGCCGCCACAGCGTTCGCCTTAGTAATTTTACTCACGCAGTTAGCTGCAAAAGTCATAGATACCCGTTTACTCTGGGATAGATTGGAAGCAAAAGATGACTCAAGTACAAACGCCTAAAATCGTAAAGAAAAAACTATTTTCACCGATTTGGTTATTACCCATTATCGCCCTCGCACTAGGAGCGTGGCTCGGAGTGAAGAGCATACGCGAATCAGGCATTGAGGTGACGATTCACTTTCCTAGCGCAACAGGCATGGACATAGGTAAAACTCTGGTTAAGTATCAGGGACTGACTGTTGGTAAAGTTGTCGATATGAGTATCGACGATGACCTTCAAGGGGTAAATGTTGACGTTATCATGGATTATCGTGCCGCCCCCTTTGTTAATGAAGGCACAAAGTTTTGGCTGGTAAAACCGAAAGCGACTATCACGGGTATTGAAGGCCTAGATACACTTTTCTCGGGTAATTATATTAGTATTTTACCCGGCAAGGGTGGTTCAAGGTCCTTTTTTGAAGCCGAAACAACCGCCCCCGTCATTACACCCGGTGTTAAAGGCCTTACTGTTCATATCACATCAGACAAATTAGGGTCACTCGATGTTGGCTCTCCCGTGTTTTATAGACAAATTCCTGTCGGCCAAGTCATAGGCTACCATCTTGCAAATGCTGAACAGATCCTCGTAACGGCTTTTATTCAAGAGCAATATGCTGAACTGGTTAAAGTTGATTCTCAATTTTGGAATGTATCGGGGATCAGCATCGATGCATCACTATCAGGCGTTAAGGTCAGCAGTGAGAGTTTGGCATCGATACTTGCAGGTGGAATTAGCTTTAGCTCTAACACCTTATCTGATCCCGCCGAAAACAAGCACGAGTTCACTTTATATGACAGCCAAGACGATGCGTTAGGTGGATTAAAATTCAAACTAGTTGCAAGTGGCGTCGAAGCCGTATCTCAAAATACCGCAATCGTTTATCGAGGGATCCAGATAGGTCAGATAACGCATAAATCATTGAGCGATGATGGGGTGACTTTATCTGCAATAATCGATAACACCTATAAAGAATTACTCACTGAGAGCGCTGATTTTTGGTTAGAGGGCGCCGATATTTCTCTATCAGGTATAAAACACCCTGAACGTTTAATCACAGGTAGTGTCATTAACTTCATTCCTGGCACTGGCCCGGCAAAACAGCAATATACCTTATTAACTGAGGCTCCAGATCCAAAGAACAGCAGCAAACTGCTAATTACTCTGCACTCTGATACAAACCCAGGTGTCAGCGCCGGAGCCGAAATTCGCTATAAGCAAATAAAGATAGGTCATGTGCTATCAAGCAAGCTAAACAGCACGTTTACTCAAGTCGAATATCAGGCAGAAATCGATGCCGACTTTGCGAGTCTTGTCAGCGGAAATAGCCATTTCCTCGCGGAATCGGCGCTAACTATAGATGCTAACCTCGATGGAGTTAAAGTCAGTACCCGCGATTTAACGACCTTGACTAGCGGCGCTTTAAGCCTAGTAAGAGGAACCAACAAAGCATTAGCAAAGAGCGGTGACTCACTTTATGTATTCGCCAGTGCCAAGGACGCGACGTCTTTTTTCAATAATCAAAACCTTGTAAAAAAACGTCTCTACAATCAGGATGCAGCAGATCTATCCGCAGGCTCCCCTATCTATTATAAAAAAATGCAGATAGGCCAAGTAACGGCGGTTGAGTGGCAAGCCAAAAATAATAACTTTGCTATCGATATTGCTATCGAGCGAGGCTTTAAGAGCTTACTCACAGAACAAACGGTCTTTTGGCGTAACAGTGCATTGTCAATCAATGCCAGTTTAAGTGGCATTGAAGTCGAAGTCGCCCCATTAATGGGTGCGTTAAAAGGCGGTATAAGCCTTGGCCTGCTCGACGGAAATCAAATTGCGAATGGAACATCGCTTTATGAGAGCAGGTTTCTTGCACTCAGTCAGGCTCAATCAATCACGCTCACCTTTCCTGCGACCGTAAAGTTGGCAAGCAAAGCCGCTATTCGGTATTTAGGACACAAAGTCGGTGAGGTAGAGTCCGTCACCTTAGCCGATAATTTGAAGCAGTTAGATGTGACAGCCTATTTATATGGTGAATATGCCACTAACTTTAATCAAAAAGATGCCTCCTATTCAGTTGTCGATGCCGATATCTCTTTAGCAGGGATTAAAGCACCTGAAACCATGATAACAGGCCCTTATATTGAAGTATTCCCAGGCCAAAGCAGCATCAAGGCAACCGCCTTCACTGGTCAAATCGATACGCCATTTCATAACCTGAACGGCGCGCTTACCTTTAGCTTAAGCGATAGCAACTTAGGCTCTGTAAAACATGGAACGGCTATTTTCTTTAGAGGGGTTAAAATTGGGCAAGTCGATAGCTATTCACTTTCAGCGCAGGGAACTGGCGTCGTTATGCAGGTTCATATTAAGAATCAGTATCAGCATCTAGTGAACCAAACGAGTGTCTTTTGGGATCTATCCGGAGTGAAGGTGGATGTGGGACTATTTTCAGGCGCGCAAATAGAAACGGGGTCGTTAGAAACGATATTGGCCGGTGGAATTGGGGTTGCAACTCAAGAGACGACCACTGCAGCAAATGTAATACGTAAACATCAAACATTTACGCTCAAGTCCGACGTCGATAGCAAATGGCTGAGTTGGTCGCCAGTTCAAACACCAAGAGCTGATTGACCAAAAACTAAAGCAATTTAAAAACGAGGCATTAAGCCTCGTTTTTTTATTTAAGCCTTTTATTTAAGCCACAGTGCACTTTTCGCCAAAACGAAATTAGCCGTAAAACTGATAGCAGACCAGTATAGCCGCGATGATCCCGGCTAAATCTGCAAATAGGCCACAGGCTAAGGCATGTCTTCCATTACGGATCCCGACTGCGCCGAAATAAACGGCTAATACATAAAATGTTGTCTCGGTACTGCCCTGTAAAATGGCAGCTAAGCGGCCGGCAAACGAGTCGACTCCATAATGCTGCATGGTCTCAAGCATCATCGCCCTAGCTCCAGAGCCACTGAAAGGTTTCATGATTGCCGTCGGCATTGCATCAACAAAGCGTACGTCCCCGCCTGCGAATGCCACTAAGCCCGCTATAAGTTGTAATAGATAATCTAACGCCCCTGATGCCCTCAAGAGAGCGATGGCAAGTAACATAGCCAGTAGATAGGGAATAAGCTTAATTGATTGGGCGAAGCCCTCTTTTGCTCCCTCAATAAACTCATCATAGACAGCGACTTTTCGCATGCCCGCAACCAAGACGAAACTAAAGATCAGCAGCAATAAAATACCATTGCCAAGGCCGGTACTCACCTCACCGATAGCCGACATCGACAGAGTGCTCAAATAAAACACTAAACCTATGATGGAGGACAAAATAATACCTGCATAACCCAGTACAACCGCATTGAGTAAAGAAAGCTTCTGTACTATCGCCACGACCGTAAGACCTGCCAGTGTCGATGCCGTTGTCGCCAATAAAATCGGCAGAAAAATATCGGCTGGGGCAGCAGCTCCCTGCTGAGCACGATACAAAAATACGGTAACTGGCACTAAGGTAATTGAAGAGGTATTTAATACTAAAAACAGGATCTGGGCGTTAGTCGCAACACTCTTATTCGGGTTTAAGGTTTGCAAGTCCTGCATCGCTTTCAAGCCTAGTGGTGTCGCTGCATTATCTAAACCTAGCATATTCGCCGTTAGATTCATGGTGACACTACCGTAAGCAGGATGTCCTCGAGGGACTTCAGGCATGAGTTTCGAAAGCAGCGGCTCGAACAGTTTTGAGAATAGTCCAACGACTCCAGCTTTTTCGCCAACACGCATCAGGCCCATCCACAGCGATAATACACCGATTAAGCCCAGCGCAATTTCAGCAGCCAGTTTTGAACTCGAAAAAATAGCGCTGACACTTTCTGAAAGCACTTGAGTATGGCCCGTTAGCACCTGCGCCAAAATAGCGAATAATGCGGTTGCAAAAAAGCCAAACCAGATCTTATTTAACACTCAAGTTCCCTCTTATCATTTGGTATATCTGTTATAATCCCGCTACTTTACCGCATTATCTTCGACATATGGCTCATTTTAATCAGAATTTTCTCGACAGTATTGAACGTGATCTCCCTTCTCACCTTTCAATGGAAGACTTTATTGCTTACAGCAATAAACCATTACGTCTTTCTATTCGGGTCAATACACTCAAAATTAGTACCGAAAACTTTATTGACTTGATGTCAGCAAAAGGCTGGAGCTTTGACCCTATTCCCTGGTGTAACCAAGGTTTCTGGGTAACGATAAGCAGTGATCTACAGTTAGGTAATACTATCGAGCACTTACAAGGCTTATTTTATATTCAAGAAGCCAGCTCAATGCTACCTCCTACCGCACTGTTTGACTCACATGCTGACAATGAAAATGATCTTAGCCAGTTTGCCCAAACCCGAGTACTGGACATGGCTTCAGCGCCAGGCTCAAAAACAACGCAAATAGCGGCACTGATGAACAATCAAGGCCTATTAGTCGCTAACGAGTATTCTGCCAGCCGAGTAAAAGTGTTGCATGCTAACGTTGCAAGAATGGGCGTATCAAACTGTGCCCTCACCCACTTTGACGCTAGAGTATTTGGTGAGTACCTATTTGAAACATTCGACTCAGTATTACTCGATGCCCCCTGTAGTGGCGAAGGCACCATTCGTAAAGATCCTGATGCGTTAAAAAACTGGGATAACAATGACAATAAGGGCATTGTTGATACTCAAAAAGCCTTAATTGAATCAGCCTTTCTCGCATTAAAGGTGGGCGGTTGCTTAGTTTATTCGACCTGTGCATTGAGTCGTCAAGAAAACCAAGACGTCTGCCATCATTTAAAAACGGCCTTTGGCGAGGCTGTTGAGTTTGCCGCACTAACTGAGCTATTCCCGGATGCAGATAAAGCATGTACCGAAGAAGGATTTTTACACGTATGGCCGCAAATTTATGATAGTGAAGGCTTCTTTGTCGCCAAGATCCGCAAAGTCTCCGCTGTCGAGCGCACCTTACCTGAACCTAAAATGCAAAAGAACTTTCCATTCACTGCTGCAAAGACAAAGCAAATCGAAGAGTTAACCGCTTATTTTGAAGATTCGTTTGCCATTACATTGCCTACGGATGCCGAGATCATGGTACGCGATTTAGAGTTTTGGTTATTTCCAAAAGCGGTTATGCCACTTATAGGCAAAATGCGCTTTCAGCGAATAGGAATTAAGCTCGCGGATGCATTAAAGAAAGGCTATAAGGTACGCCACGAAGCTATCTTGGCACTATCGTCACCCACACGATTTGAACTCAGCGACGAACAAGCGAAAGAGTTCTTAATGGGGCGTGATATCAGTTTAGTGGAAAAAGTTAAACCTCAAGGTGAGGTCATTGTCAGTTATGCCAGCAATCCACTGGGTGTAGCAAAGCACCTAGGTAATAAACTAAAAAATAATCTTCCCAGAGACTTAGTAAAAGATAAGATCGCGTTATATCAGTAATACCAATCTTATCTATACATAAATAGTTACATTTAGGTGGTTATCATCAAAAAATAACCACCCACAATGCTCAAAGCTGGTCTACACTCTATATCATTAGCTTTTAGTGGAAAGCATCGATTGCAAAGATGCTTTTCAGCAGATTTTACCACTGTGGTGAACAACCATATTGGTAATCAACAGTAGCGCACGGCTCCTAGTGAGCCATTCCCCTAGACCCAGAACAATTGGAATAGTTTTGGGTCTTTTTTTGCCTGTAATTTAGCTTCTGCCTGAGCAGTTAATTACGCCGCATTACAGTTAGCGCCCAGCGAGCCTTGCTGCATCTTTAAACAAAGTAAAAAAATTGTCCGTTGTATACTGAGCCAATTCAGGATATTTCTCACCTCTTAGCTCGGCGACAAATTCCGCCACATCACGTACAAATGCAGGTTGATTTTCTTTACCACGGTGAGGAACGGGTGCTAAATAAGGAGAGTCCGTCTCTACCAATAATCTATCTTTTGGTACCTTGCGGATCACATTACGAAGCTCACCGGCATTTTTAAAAGTAACAATGCCGGACACAGAGATGTAAAAGCCTAAATCTAAAGCTTCTTTCGCCATTTCCCAGCTTTCAGTAAAACAGTGCAAGACGCCGCCAACCGAGTCGGCATTGCCCCGCTTTAAAAAATTAATGGTGTCTTCACGTGCATCGCGGGTATGAATAATAAGGGGCTTGTTAACCTTTACAGCGAGATCAATCTGTTGCTCAAAACAGGTTTGTTGCAGTGCTTTTGTCTCATTAGCATAAAAGTAATCGAGACCAGTTTCGCCAATAGCGATCACTTTCTCATCATGCGCAAACAGCTCAACTTCTTCGATATTTAAGCCGTCTTGTACATCTAGTGGGTGTACACCAGCAGACAGAAAGACCTCATCAAAGGCCGCCATTTTTTGCTTCATCTCGATAAAACCTTGCTGCCTAACATTCACACAAAGAAAATAAGCAATATCACGTGCTTTTGCAGCGGTAATGATCTCTTGTAATGAAGCCTGATCAGGCGCGGTTTTTAGACGGTCTAAATGACAATGTGAATCGATAAGCACGGTGAAAATCCAACAAACAACAAAAAGGACAGCAAGTCTAACCAGCTACATAGTGCAGGTCAAATCTCCTGATGCCAGTTCGCGAGAAAGGAGTTGCTCGATATGATGCTTATGAAAATCTGGCTCGGATAATATTTTTACGCCGACTCCAGCAGGACGGCCACCAGATGCTCCTAATGGGTTGATCCAGATCACCGAGCCTTTGAATTCGTGATGCTGTGAGCCACTCGGGAGTTGGTAGCGAACCATGATCTCTTGTCCAAGAGTGAAGCTTTCAGCACTAGCAACAAACATACCTATCGGTTTGATAAACGGCATATAAGCGCGGTAAAGCTGCTGTAAAGACTCAAATTTAACAACAAGATTCATCATAGATTTTTATTAGCTCATTAGCTGATTGTACTCAATAGTTAATCCTTCAAATAATGCTAACGAATTAACGTTTGGCATCACCGACAAGCGTGTTTCTAATAGCATCACCTTTGCGGCAAAATTAGCCAGCTTAGCCCTAAGCATAGGATCCATCTCTTGCTTTTTCACTAATATTCGATGCACCACTAGGTATAAAACTTTAAGCGCATCAGAAACTTGTTTTTCATTAACATTTAATAAACTATCACACAGGTGCCCTGACGACAAACTTTGTATCCAGCCTTTTCTATACGCTACCAATGCCTTATCCCGCCCACTCTCAACCGCAGAAAGGATAGCTAACGGCCCACCGACTACAGGTAAGCACCAAGTCAAATCTTCATTCGATGCCAACTCTTGCTGCAGCCATTGCTTAACAACGGCTTTGCTTGGGATTTCTAAATGAAGTCTTTGACAACGACTACTAATGGTTGGCAGTAAGCGAGTTGGTGAATTGGCTTGTAAAAACAAAATGGTGTCTTTACCCGGCTCCTCTAGCGTTTTAAGCAATGCATTCGCTGATGCCTGATTCAAACGTTCACTGTTTAAAATCACCGCAACGCGTCTTCCGCCCTGTTGTGGTGTTGTGGTTAATTTTTGGCACAGCGCACGAATTTGATCCACCTTAATCTGTGCGCCATCGGCTTCAACTCGGTACAGATCAGGGTGGTTATTTGCCTCAACAAGTTGGCAAGGCTTACAAAATCCACAGCTCCCTGTAACGCCAACTTGTTTACATAATGCCGCCTTAGCGAGCTCAAGCGTGAGGGCTTCACCACCGTAAGCCACATCCATCGCAATTAGGTAAGCATGACCGACTCGCCCCGTTTTCAGTTGCTCTGAAAAGGTTTCAATTGTATGTTGCAGCCAAGGGAGCAGCGTCATATTACCAACTCTGCTCTTGAAGAATGGCAATAATGTCTTTATGTACCTGCGCCATACTTTGGCTGGCGTCGACAATTTTTATCGTGTCGTCGCTATCCGCAAACGACAAGAACGTTGCACGAGCGCGGTCAAAAAACTCAATCTCTTGCTGCTCAATACGATCGAGTTCACCACGTCGTGCAGCGCGTTCAAGCCCAAGTTTAGGGGCGATATCTAAATAAAGGGTCAGGTCGGGTTTAAAGCCTTTAAGCGTCGCATCACTGATAGCTGAGACCAATGGCATTAATCCTCTACCACCACCTTGATACGCAAGCGAAGACAAGTTGTGTCTATCACCTAACACCCACTCTCCGTTTGCTAAAGCGGGTTTTATCACATTTGCTACCAGCTGTGCTCTTGCAGCGTAAAACAGTAAACACTCAGCTTCATCACACAAGGGATCGCTGTCATTGGCGATTTTCACCAAGTCACGCATCTGCTCAGCGAGTGGCGTTCCACCAGGCTCTCGAGTACAAACAGGGGCTTGCCCGGTATGCTTCTCAATAAAATCTCTAACCAATGCGATTGCACTTGATTTACCCGCACCTTCAAGCCCTTCAATTACGATAAACTTGGCGGAATTTTCAGTTTGTGTATTCATCGATTTCTCTGATATTTATTCACTGCACGATTATGTTCGGTCAATGTTTTCGAAAAAATATGGCTACCATCATTTCGTGATACGAAATAAAAATAATCAACGTCAGCAGGATGCGCCGCCGCTTGTATTGCCGCTAAACTTGGAGCTGCAATAGGCGTTGGTGGTAAGCCGTTAATTCTGTATGTATTGAATGCGGTCGTTTCACGTAGATCTTTACGGGTAATATTACCGTTATATCTGTCACCCATGCCGTAAATAACCGTTGGATCCGTTTGCAAGCGCATCCCTTTACGCAGACGATTGACAAATACCGCAGCGATCCAAGGTCGCTCACTCGCTTTACCCGTTTCTTTCTCAATAATTGAGGCTAAGATGAGTAGCTCATAAGCGGATTTTAACGGCAAGCCTTGCTGACGTCCTTGCCACGCTTTCTCAAGCTCGAGTTTCATCTTTAAATAACTTTTATTTAATAATGCCTGCTCAGTACTTTCCGCTCGATAATGATAAGTATCCGGGAAAAACTTGCCCTCAGGCAAGCCCGAGTCATCACCATTAGCAACAAGTACCTGATTAAACACATCTTGCTCTTGTTGTAACCTAGCTTGCTGTTCAAGTACGAGTTGCCACTCTTTCACTGTTTGTCCCTCTAATAGGGTCACAGCGAAAGACTTCTCCTTGCCACTAACGATCTTAGCCAGCAGGCTATTGAGGCTCTCGTTTGGCGTAACCTCATAAAGACCTGAGCGAATGTTGGCTAATTCTGGCTTTAAACGTACTAACCATTTGAGTTTCCAGCCTTCGTCAATCAGCTTCTCTGATTCTAAAATAGAGATAAATTGATTGAACGTAGTACCGCGTTTAATCGTTAACTCTTGTACAGAGGTGGCTTTTATCGGTTGTTCGCCATAGGCAAGCAGTGTTTGATAGGTCCAGTAACCCGCTACGGCGCCGATAGTAAGTAGAGTAAATCCGGTTGCGAAGAGGCTGATTATAATTTTTTTCATAGTGTCAGACTGAGTTGTTCTCTTAAGCTTGAAGTCCAAGTTGCAGGGGTAAATGTAAAATCGTCGATTGTCATAACATCGACAAGCCCAAAAAGGCTATTAGTGATAAACGCATGCTTTACCTGTTTAAGCATGCTGTAATGGATATCTGTTATCTCAATCTTATGACCCATTTGTAAAAGCTGGTGCATCATTTGTTCTCGCATCATACCAGCCACTCCCGCATAACTCATCCGCGGTGTAACAAGCTTTTCATCTAAAACGAAGAAAATGTTAGCCATCGACGACTCAATAATATTATCTTCAAAGTCAACAACTAACCAGTCATGTACTCCTTCTGGTAAGTCTACAGACTTAATAAGTACTTGCTCTAGACGATTGCAATGTTTGATCCCGGCAAGTTTTGGCTGTTTACCCAACTTCACCGGTGAAAGCGATAAGCCTACCCCCTGCTGTTGCCACGTTTTATAGTGAGCAGGAAACTCACTGACAGAAACGACTTCTGTCACTTGCAGTGCATCAGCAGCACAAGAGCGAGCTTGATTTGGTATAGAACTGGCTGCTGTAGTTTTATTATCCTGCTTGTCCGTTATTAACTCGGGCATCGAACCCGGCGTTAATTCAGCCGCTAGATTAGGTCTATTTACAGGCGCACTATAACCCCGTCCGCCGACGCCTCTAGTGAGTAAAAGTTTGATACAAGAGTGCGGATGTGCTTTGGCTAACGTGATTAACTGCTGCTTAAGCGCAGCTGAAACTGACCAGTGAAAGCCTAAACGATAAGCGCCTTGAGTAAGACGCTCCATATGTGCGGTAAAAAATAGGATCTCACCTTGGTCTACTCGCATAGTCGCAAATAAACCATCACCATAAGCTAATCCCCTATCAAGGGGACTAACATTCATGTCGGGCTGTCCATTTACCCAAACCTTAGGCATTAGCAAAGCACGCTTCAATCTCTAGAACTGTTAAACGCATGTTCGCTAGAGTCCCTTATGTTTTAAGTTGCCTTATTTCGCCAGTAGGTGCTGTATACGCGCCTTTAGAATATCTGTTGCGATTCGGTTTTTACCACCGCGCGGTACGATGATATCAGCATACTGTTTTGATGGTTCAATAAACTGCAAAAACATTGGACGTACAGTCTCTGTATATTGCTGCATTACAGACTCCATCGTTCTACCACGCTCGGCGACATCACGAGATAGACGACGCATAAAGCAAATGTCCAGAGGCGTATCCATAAATACAGAAGCGTCCATCTCTTTTCGCAGAGCGGGATCGGTCAATAACAAGATGCCTTCAAGGATAATGACTTTCTTAGGGGTAAGCGTCACTTTCTCGTCTGTACGAGTATGATCGTTATAGCTGTAAACAGGAATATCAACAGCATGACCCTGTTTAAGTGCACGTAGGTGCGTACACAGTAGCTCATGATCTAATGCTTTTGGATGGTCATAATTTGTCAGTACACGTTGATCCATCGACAGATGACCTTGGTCGCGGTAATAAGCATCTTCAGCTATCACACCAATTTGATCTGTACCTAGATCACGGCAAAGTTCTTCATAAATCGTTTTAGCGATAAGACTCTTACCTGATGCTGACGCACCCGCAATACCAATTACAACACAATCTTTAGAATTCATTTAAATAGACCTTATTCGTCATCAGACATGCTAATTGATACTTTAGGCTGTGCTTGACATAACGCAAGCTGAGCCCCAACCTTTCTTGCGATTTCACGATAAATACCAGCAACTTGACTCGATTCATCAGCCACAACTGTAGGTGTGCCTTTATCCACATCCTCACGTATATTCAGTTGCAATGGTAACTGACCTAATAGCGGCACATTGTAGCGCGTCGCCATTTTTTGACCGCCTTCTGCACCAAATGGATGATCTTTATGACCACACTCAGGGCAAAGGTGGAAGCTCATGTTTTCAACAATACCTAATACAGGAATGTTCACTTTCTGGAACATATTCACGCCTTTTTTAGCGTCAGCCAAGGCGATATCCTGTGGTGTCGTCACAATCACGGCGCCACTTACAGGTACTTTTTGTGACAAGGTTAACTGAATATCACCGGTTCCTGGTGGCATATCAATGACTAAGTAATCCAGCTCTGGCCACTCAGTTTCTGTGAGTAACTGTACCAATGCACCCGCTGCCATAGGGCCGCGCCACACGGCAGCTTGGTCGCCATCAAGCATAAAACCGATTGACTGTGCAGCAATGCCATGAGCAGGTGCAAATGTCATGATCTTGCCATCAGGTGAGACAGGCTTGAAGTCTTCAACCCCAAGCATCATTGGAATCGATGGGCCGTAGATATCGGCATCTAAGATACCAACACTTGCGCCTTCTGCTGCTAATGCCAAAGCTAAGTTAACGGCAGTTGTCGATTTACCCACACCACCTTTACCTGATGCAACGGCAATCACTTGCTTAATGTTTGGCAGAGGCTCAACCGCGCTAATCGCAGAAACGGTCTCTGGCTGGAAGTCTATTTCACATTCAACTTCTTCAATCGCATCCAATACTGCTAACGCTTTAGTCACAGCCATCACAGTGTCACGGTACAGCGTCTGACAAGGATACGAGTAACACAAGCCTAACTGTAGTCGCTTACCTTCAATTGCAAGCTTAGTGACCATACCTGCACTTAGCAGACTCTTGTTCAAATACGTGTCTTGGAACGTATCAAGAATCGCCAACACCTGGCTGAGAAGAGCATCATCAAGATGATAATTTGGATGAGTTGAAGACAAAATGCAGACCCCCTAAATATGATTTGCGCAATTGTACCAGATATTCTGGCAAACATTAGTCTAGATTTAATGCACTTGTGCGAGCTTTTGATGAAACTATGCATTGGATCGGTTAGTATCTATGCCATTCTAATTAGGTTCCCAGCGATTTTGAGAAAAGATGGCAAATTCACAACGTAAAATCCTCGTCACTAGTGCACTTCCGTATGCTAACGGTCCAATCCATTTGGGTCACATGCTTGAGTATATTCAAACCGATATTTGGTCACGTTTCCAAAAGCTACGTGGGCACGAATGTCACTATATCTGCGCAGACGATGCTCACGGCACGCCAATCATGCTAAAAGCACAGCAGATGGGTATTGCGCCAGAAGAGATGATTGCTCAAGTTCAAAAAGAGCATGAAAAGGATTTTGCTGACTTCAATATTCAATTTGACAACTTCCATAGCACTCACAGTGATGAAAACCGAGAGTTAGCGAGCCAAGTTTATATCAAGTTACGCGACGCCGGTTATATCAAAACCAAAACGATTTCTCAGCTGTTTGACCCTGAAAAGTCAATGTTCCTGCCTGACCGTTTTGTAAAAGGCACCTGCCCTCGCTGTAAGTCTGAAGATCAGTATGGCGATAACTGTGATAATTGCGGTGCGACATACAGCACTACCGATTTGATTGATCCAAGATCAGCCGTTTCAGGTGCAACGCCAGTGATGAAAGACTCTGAGCATTTCTTCTTCGACCTGCCTGCATTTGAAGGTATGTTAAAAGAGTGGATCAATTCAGGTTCACTGCAACAAGAGATGGCGAACAAGCTTGGCGAATGGTTTGAGCAAGGTCTGCAACAGTGGGATATCTCTCGTGATGCGCCTTATTTTGGCTTTGAGATCCCAGATGCACCAGGTAAGTTTTTCTATGTCTGGTTAGACGCACCAATCGGCTACATGGGTTCATTTAAAAACCTATGTAATAAGCGTGACGACCTAAACTTTGACGAGTTCTGGAGCAAAGATTCAACGGCTGAAGTGTATCACTTCATCGGTAAAGATATCGTTTACTTCCACAGCCTATTCTGGCCAGCAATGCTTGAAGGTGCAGGGTTACGTAAGCCAACCAGTGTTTATGCACACGGCTATGTCACGGTAAACGGCGCTAAGATGTCAAAGTCTAAAGGTACTTTCATTAAAGCCCGTACTTACTTAGATAATCTAGATCCAGAATATCTACGTTACTACTATGCAGCTAAGCTCAGCAGCAGAATCGATGATTTAGACTTAAATCTTGAAGATTTCGCCCAGCGTGTTAACTCAGACTTAGTGGGCAAATTGGTTAACTTAGCATCACGTACCGCTGGCTTTATTAGTAAGCGTTTTGGTGGCAAGCTGGCTAAAATCGCCGATACCAGCCTGACGACAAGTTTCTTAGCCAAACAAGAAATCATCGCTAACTTCTACGAGACTCGTGAATACGGCAAAGCGATGCGTGAAATCATGGCGCTTGCTGATATTGCTAATGCTTACGTGGCAGATTCAGCTCCATGGCAGTTAATTAAAGAAGAAGATAAGCAAGAAGAAGCACATCAAGTTTGCAGCAATGCACTTAACCTGTTCCGGATCTTGGTGACTTATCTTAAGCCTGTGTTACCTAAGCTTGCTCAAGATGTTGAAGCTTTCCTACAGATGGAATTGACTTGGGACAATTTAGATATCGATCTTGCTGGTCACGAAATTGCTAAATTCAAAGCCTTGATGCAGCGCGTTGAGATGAAGAGCATCGAAGCGATTATTGAAGCGTCTAAAGAAAACCTTCAAGTCACTGCTGAACCTGAAGTTAAAAAAGAAGTTAAGACACCGCTTGAGCAAGATCCTATCTTAGATGAAATCAGCTTCGATGATTTCGCTAAGATTGATCTGCGTATCGCGCGTATCGCCAAGGCTGAGCACGTAAAAGAGGCGAACAAGCTTTTACGTCTTGAGCTAGATTTAGGCGGCGAAACTAAGCAAGTATTTGCTGGTATAAAGTCGGCTTATGCTCCTGAAGATCTCGAAGGCAAGCTAACCGTTATGGTGGCAAACCTTGCACCGCGTCAAATGCGCTTTGGTGTGTCAGAAGGCATGGTATTAGCAGCAGGTCCTGGTGGTAAAGATCTTTGGATCATGGAGCCTCACGAAGGCGCCCAACCGGGTATGAAAGTAAAATAGTCTGCACACTCTAGCGCGAGTCCAACAAGGTATTCTCGCTAAAATATAAAGACAGTAAAAAGCCGCTTACTTGATAAGCGGCTTTTTTATTGGCTGTTCAGTACAAAGAGATGGCCAAATTAGCTTCGACAAATGTGTGCCGAAACGAGAGAAAATCGAAAGCTAATCTGTTTGTTTTAGCGGTTAGATAGGATTAACAATATCGACGAAATGATGCTTAATACCAAACTGCTCGGCGAGGTGTTCACCTAACGCCTGAATACCGTATAATTCTGTCGCATGATGGCCTGCTGCATAATACTGGATCCCCTGCTCTACAGCGCAGTGATAAGTTCGCTCAGATACCTCTCCGCTAATAAACGCGTCAAATCCCATATTTGCTGCGATATCAATATAATCCTGCGCGCCACCAGTACACCAAGCGACCGTGCTAACCATGGCATCACTATCGCCTAGATGCTGACATTGACGGCTCAGCTTATTAGAGATCTGCTGGTTAAAATCACTCGCAGTTATGGGAGTCGTAAGCTTTCCTTGCCACATTAAACCTTGTGCGACGTTTTCAATCACTTCCGGCTCAACAAGCCCTAACACGCTTGCCAACTGGGCATTATTACCAACCGCAGGATGAGCATCTAACGGCAAGTGATAGCCAAACAAATTAATGTCATTAATCAACAGTGCTTTGATCCGCTTTTGTTTCATACCAACAATCACTTCTGGTTCACTTTTCCAAAAGAATCCATGATGAACCAAAATTGCGTCTGCGTTCAGCGCTATTGCTGCATCAATCAATGCTTGGCAAGCCGTTACACCTGTCACAATCGTGTTGATCTCAGCCTTGCCTTCGACCTGCAAACCGTTTGGCGCATAATCTTTAAAATTTGAAATTTGTAAAAAGCTTGCCAAGTATTGGCTTAATTCGGTTCGAGTCATAAGTCCACCGAGAGTAGCAAAAACGGTATTTTAACCTATTGTTAGTGTAAATATACAGTTAAGTCATCAATACGCCACTAAGGTGGTCTGCTTAAAAAGCACACCGACTTAACTCACTATTTGAGCTAAAGTGCTTAAAATGTCATAGAAATTCAGCCAGATCCGGCTAAAATTGGACTTTACGGTACATTAAACGATAAAATCACTACAAACCTTCAAGTACACACAAAAATAACAGGTTATTATTATGTCAAAACTGACCAAAGAAGAAGTTATCAGCTCACTTGAGACAGCGCTCACTCAGCGTGATGGCCAAGCTGTTAAGATTGAACAGAAAGGTAGCTGGTACAAAATCGATGGCGGTAAATCTTTACGCTTTAGTGATTTAGAAGCGATGTTAGCTGAAGTTGGCGCCGACAGTGCACCTGTTGAGGCTAAAGCCGAGAAAAAGGCTGTTGCAGCTAAATCGACGGCTAAGAAAGTGCCAGCAAAAAAAGCAGCTAAGCCTGCAGCCAAAAACGGTGGTAAAACACCAAAAGAGCTTTGGCGCGAAAAGTTAGCAGGTAAAGGTCAACTTCCTCGCGGTTTCTAATCATCATTGATTAAGACCTATCGTAGAAGCAAACCATTTGCCAACTTCGATTAATAAAAAACTCCGTCACCCTAGGGTAGCGGAGTTTTTTATTACCTCTCTCATACCCCAGCCCTGTATCTTGGCCATGCCATTATCTTGCCCATGAAAGTATGCTGTACTATATTTATTTTTGAGATTTTAGCTTCGCGCAGTATGATAAATTTAATAATAGGACATGGACTATGCAACAAACTAAACAATTGCACCAAGCAGATTGGTCTGATCATTTTGTTTCTTTCAGCAATGGCAACAAAGGCCGTTTGATAACGATAGAAATGGTCGGAGTGGCCATTGGTGATCAACCTCTCGCCGATGCTTCGCCTCTGTTAGCTATTGATTATGATCCTGTAACTAAGGGAAACAAGCTCACGATTAGCACGGGTGTTAATGCTATCGATTACAGCCACAGCATCAATGAGCCAAATGAAATTTGGCAGCAACAGGATGATAATGGAAAAGTAATTTCATTAGAAATTAAAAACCAGGCGAATACGAGCACAATAATTGCTTTTAAATCTTAGTGTTTGTCACATACGCAAAAAATACAACTAAGTAGCCCTGTTAAAACTTTCTCGCATTAGTTGTCGTTCCACTAATTTCATTTCCAATGACTAATTGAGGTTGGGCTATAGGGCTTTTCTCGGCCCCAATGAACTTCATTCCTTCAGGTCCTAAATCACCTGCTAAGGCCTAATCGCCTATCATCTCGCCGGTATCGGTATTAATTTCAAAGTTAGCAATATTATTCCCTAAATTCAGTTTCAGGGTAAAAAGCCGATTAGAGATTGATTATTAAGTTTAAAACGCTAATATAATTATATCTGACACGTTAATTCCCCCTGCTAATTAACGTGATCCTTTCATTCGCTAAAGCCGTTAACTTGTTTAGTCTGCAATGTAAGTACCACCAGATTGAGTACATACAGTTTTTAGCGTTAAATTGAATTTCTCCGTAAAGTCTTTTGCCATAAACAAACAACTTTCCGCTAGTGAAGTGTTAGCGCCATTTTATTTTCAGCATTAAGCAGCAAGTTGTAGAGGTTCCGTTGAACGACTCACCAAATAGCCAAACGACTGTTAAATACCCATTTGGTGCCAGCTTAGCACTGCTAATCCCTATGCTATCGGCCATCGTCGCTATCACACCACTTGCTATTGATATGTACCTGCCAGCCATGGCAACGCTAGCATCAAGCTTTGACACCGATATCACCTTAGTTCAACAATCACTCAGTCTGTATTTAGGCGGTTATTCGCTTGGCATGTTGTGCTTTGGCCCGCTTGCCGACAGGTTTGGTAGAAAAAGGTTGGTCATACTCGGTTTAACAGGCTTTATGCTGACGAGTTTGAGTCTTGCCTTTGTTACAACAATTGAAAACTTTTTGGCTTTACGTTTTTTACAAGCCTTTATAGGCGCAGCGGCCACTGTAGTCGTACCGGGGTATATCAAAGAGCTCTATGGTAAAAATACCGCTAAAGGCATGTCATATGTCAGCCTTATTATGATGCTAGCACCGCTGATTGCCCCGAGTATCGGCAGCCTTATTTTAGAGTTTGGTGAGTGGCAGTTAATCTTTTTTATATTGGCATCCTATGCCTTTATTTTATTACTGTTGATTAGTCTTAAACTTAAGATGCCTAGCGATAAAGACAACAGCACTCGAAGCACTCAATCATTTTTTGGTGCCTATGCAACCGTGTTTACAAAAAAAGGCGTCAAGCTCAATATCGCCAGCGGCGTACTCACCTCGTTTGCATTTTTCTGTTATCTCACAGCTTCGCCTTTCGTATATATGGAAGTATTTGGGCTAGATAAATCACTGTTTGCGGTTTTGTTCAGCACCAACGTTGGTGCCTTAATGCTTGCCAACGTGGTTAACAGCAGGATAGTTGGTCGCTACGGTTCTAAACGTATGCTCAAGGTGTCGACGTTTTTTGGAACTATCTCTGGTATAGCGCTACTGAGCGTCAATCTGCTTGGGCTAAGCTATCACTTTAGCGTTATGATGCTTCTGCCACTCATGGCCTGTCTAGGCGTTATGTCGGTTAATGCCGATGCTATTGTACTGATGAAATTTCAAAAAGAGACAGGCACTGCAACGGCGGTCATAGGCACGTTACGCTTTGGTTTTGGTGCATTAGCGGGCCCTTTACTGGCACTCTTTTATACAGGGACTGCTGTACCTTTCTCAGCCCTCATGTTATCTGCAGTTATTTTAGTCGGCTTATGTCAATTTCTTAGCCGCCATGAGCCCGCGGTATTAACCGATAACACCTAATAAGTTACACCTTTGCTGTTTTTCCGCTGTTTTTACTCACTATTTTGTTAGTAATAATGAATGTTCTTCATTAAGAACAATTTTTCCCTTTAAAGCACTTGTAATAACTCAAGGGTTTTATATTATGAAAACTCACTCGTTTATGAGTGTTTGCCGAGCAATTCGATTGCGCATTAATCCTTACCTTAGATTATCTGGCATTTCACGAGCAAAGATTACCGTCTGAGCTTAATTATTAGAGCGATTACCGTCGCTGTATCAAGATACTGCATACGTCGCGGTAACTTAAGAGGAAGTACTATGGAGAAGTTATCTGGCGCCAGCATGGTCGTCCGTTCTCTTATTGATGAAGGTGTTAAACATATTTTTGGCTATCCAGGCGGTTCCGTACTGGATATCTATGATGCCCTACACGAAAAATCTAATATCGAACATATCTTAGTCCGTCACGAGCAAGCAGCCGTTCATATGGCCGATGGTTATGCCCGTGCCACAGGTGAAGTTGGTGTTGTCTTAGTGACCTCAGGCCCCGGTGCAACCAATACTATTACCGGTATTGCCACAGCCTATATGGACTCAATCCCTCTGGTGGTGATCTCAGGACAGGTTCCAAGCCACCTCATCGGGAATGATGCGTTTCAAGAGTGCGACATGATCGGTATTTCGCGCCCGGTCGTTAAGCACAGTTTCTTGGTTACCGATCCAAGAGATATTCCTGCCATCATCAAAAAAGCCTTTTATATCGCCTCTAGTGGTCGACCAGGTCCCGTTGTCGTTGATGTGCCGAAAGATTGTATGAATCCTGCCATTTTGCATGATTATCAGTACCCAGAAGATATCAGCATGCGCTCATACAACCCGACAACATCGGGTCATAAAGGTCAGATCCGCCGCGGTCTACAAGCGCTGCTAAACGCCAAGAAGCCTGTACTCTATGTCGGTGGTGGCGCGGTAATATCCGGTTGTGATGCGCAGATCCTAGCGTTGTCTGAAAAGCTTGGGATCCCTGTTGTCAGCACCTTAATGGGCTTAGGTGCCTTTCCAGGCACCCACAAAAATAGTGTCGGCATGTTAGGCATGCACGGTTGCTACGAAGCTAATATGACAATGCATAATAGCGACCTTATTTTTGGCATTGGCGTACGATTTGATGATCGTACTACCAATAATGTCGAGAAGTACTGTCCTAACGCCAAGATCTTACATATCGATATTGACCCCTCCTCTATCTCAAAGACGATTAGAGTCGATATTCCTATCGTGGGCTCAGCAGAGAAAATATTAGATGATATGTTGGCGCAGATAGATGCGAACGATTATGCCATCACAGATCCAGCAGCCAATGATGAATGGTGGAGCGATATCGCCACATGGCGAGCACGTAACAGTCTTGCCTACTCAACCAACGACCAAAAAATTAAGCCACAGCAAGTGATCGAGGCCCTGCATAAACTCACCAATGGTGACGCCTATGTCGCATCAGATGTGGGTCAACACCAGATGTTTGCCGCGCTTTATTACCCATTCAATAAGCCTCGCCGCTGGATCAACTCAGGCGGCCTTGGCACCATGGGCTTTGGTTTACCAGCAGCGCTAGGTGTCAAACTGGCTAAACCTGACGAAACGGTAATCTGTGTTACGGGTGACGGCTCGATTCAGATGAATATTCAAGAGCTGTCTACCGCGTTGCAATACGATATTCCAGTGATTATTATCAACTTAAACAATCACTTCTTGGGCATGGTTAAACAGTGGCAAGATATGATTTATGCAGGTCGTCACTCCCAATCTTATATGGATTCAGTGCCTGATTTTGCTAAAATTTCTGAGGCTTATGGCCATGTAGGCATGACCATTAGCAATCCTGCCGAACTAGAATCCGCTCTTGAAAAAGCACTAAGCATGAAAGACAAACTGGTGTTTATGGATATCCACGTCGATGAAACCGAGCATGTTCACCCGATGCAGATCCGTGGTGGGGCAATGAACGAGATGTGGCTAAGCAAAACGGAGAAGAGTTAATGCGTCGAATTATATGTGTGTTACTTGAAAACCAATCTGGCGCGCTCTCACGGGTTGTTGGTCTATTTTCTCAGCGCGGTTATAACATTGAAACCTTAACGGTTGCGCCTACTGAAGATAAAACCCTGTCGCGCTTAACAGTCACGGTGAATGCCGATGAATATGTTTTAGAGCAGATAGAAAAGCAGCTGCATAAGCTAATTGATGTACTAAAGGTCTCTAATATTACCGAGTCTGCTCACGTGGAGCGAGAACTTGCGCTTATCAAAGTTAAGGCACACGGTGACAACCGTGAAGAGGTAAAACGCTTAGCCGATATTTTCCGTGGTCAAATTGTTGATGTCACGCAAAGCCTTTATACCGTGCAACTTATCGGAACCAGCGAAAAACTTGATGCATGTATCGCGGCATTAGCCGAGTCTACTAAGGTGGTTGAGATCTCACGTTCAGGAGTTGTCGGCCTTGCGCGCGGCGAGAAAGCGATGAAAGCCTAATCGAAGCCTGATATGACAAAAGGGAGCCAATCGGCTCCCTTTTTAAATTCACTTCTTGATTATAACCTATGCGGTTATCGGTCTATTACTCGGCGTCGAGCAATCTTGTGCTGCCAATCTCAATTTTTCTTGGCTTCATCGCTTCAGGGATTTCGCGCTTAAGGTCAATATTGAGTAGACCATTTTCTAAGTCTGCACCTATCACTGTCACATAGTCAGCCAATTGGAATGTGCGCTCAAATCCGCGCTCTGCTATGCCTTGGTAAAGGTATTCACGCTCATCTGTTGTATCAGCTTTAGTGCCTTTGACTAACAGCTTATCGCCTTCACTCGTGATATCGAGCTCTTGCATGGTAAAACCTGCTACAGCCATGGTGATACGGTAGCGGTGCTCATTAATCAATTCGATATTATACGGTGGGTAACCAGAATTACCTTTATTCGACGCCGCGTGCTCGGCAAGTTGTGCCAAACGGTCAAATCCAATCGCGCTGCGGTATAGTGGTGTTAAATCGTAGTTTCTCATGGGTATATCCTTGTCTTAAGCAATATATTTAAAAGTATGGTGGCCGACAACTGTCGCACCGATTTTGAGACTGTTAAGTCTTGTTGCTTATCTATATGTTGCCCCGAAGGCACAACAATTAGATATTCAGTTAAGGCCCTCATTGAGCGACCTTAATAACTATATATGGATCGGATATTAGTATTTCAAGTGCGTGCACTAAAGTTTTCCTAAATAGGGAGTAAATCAATGTTCACTTACCTATTGAGCCAAAAAAAATCCAGTACTTGCAAAAGCAAGTACTGGATTTTAAAAATACAACGTCTTTGTCTGCTAAATCGTTAAACTCGAATAATCAAATTTAAACGATTCAGTTGGGCTAATAACGATTAATCAGCAGCTTTAGCACAGCTCTTAACTTCTGAGCCACCACGGAAGAATTTAGGGTGACCACCATTAGCAGGCGCGTATTCAGCTACCTTAATGCTTGGGTTCTTCTCGAAGTATTCACGAAGTACTGATGCATCGCTACGTTGCGTATCAATGTAGTTTGCATGAGCTGTCACTACTGGGTAGTCATCACCACCTTTAGCACTGAAATTAATCAATGAGAAAGTGTAATTATCGTTAGGATTGAAATCTCGGCCACCTAGAGATGCTATATCTACGATGTCAGCAGAAGTTGCCTCTGGATTAATTTCAAGAGCATCACAAGCCACGTTCATTTCCATTGGATAAAGCTGAGGCATACCACCACCAGTCTTTACCGCTACATTCGCTAGGTAATCTTGTACTTCGGTACCAGACATAGTCACAAATGCAACATCATTGGCAAATGGTTGTACAGTAAGAACGTCACGGTATGAAATTGTACCTTCAGCGATAGAATCTCGGATACCACCAGAGTTCATCACACCAAAGTCTACAGTCGCAGCGAAGTTAGCAGTAACCCAATCAGCGTAAGCGCGAGTTAATAGTTGACCTAGGTTAGTTTGTTCAGCACGAACAACACCGCGGTCACCTTCAAGCTTGCCATCTGTACTTGAAATATCCACATCAAGTAGCTCTTGACCAATATCTTGATAATGCTGCAGCGCATCAATTACCAACTGATCTTGTTCAATCTCTTCAGTAATGAAAACAAGTTCTTCGTTTTCATTTTCTTCTTTTAAGTTGATAGGGATCAGCTTATAGCTAGCTAATGTCAATTCGCCATTGATATATTCAAAATCAGCGCGGCCAACATACTTGCCCCATTCGTGAGCTTGCATGATATAAGTACCATTTTTCTGATCAGGCTTGCATTCATCACCAGGTTTAAAATCTGCGTAGCCATCACCTTCCATACAAACTGGGTTTTGTGAGTGACCACCAATAATGGCTTGTAACTTACCTTTGGCAACCGATTCAGCTAACTTTACATCGCCTGGAGCTTCAGTACCGTGCTCACCATTTGCATAATGACCCATGTGCGTTAGCGCGAACACCATATCTACGGTTTCGTTTGTTTCGATTTCAGTTAGTACTTTTTCAATCTCAACCTGAGGATCGGTGAAATGCAGGCTTTCTACATTGTCTGGGCTGACAACTTTTGGTGTATCAACAGTAGTGAAACCTATGACAGCAACCTTTAACCCGTTGATTTCAAAAACACGGTAAGGTTCAAAGTAACGCTCCGCTGTAGGTTTTCCTTCGCTATCTTTTTTGTAAATGTTTGCAGCTAGCATTGGAAATTTAGCAATATTAGCTTGCATATCTAATACTGATAGAGGGTTATCAAATTCGTGGTTACCAACAGCCATTGCGTCATAACCTAACATCCCCATACCGATAAAGTCTGGTACTGCATCTTGCATATCAGACTCTGGTACACCCGTATTAATGTCACCACCAGAAAGTAAAATAGACTCGCCACCTTCGCGCTCTACTTCATCACGAATAGTGTCGATAGCTGTTTTACGCGCCGCCATACCATATTCGCCATCTTTATTTGCCCAGAAACGGCCATGGTTATCATTGGTGTGGATTACAGTAAAAATCGTACAAGCGTCACCCGCATCAGCACAAGCTTGCGAGATATACTTATGGTCATCGTTATTATCACTGCCACAAGCTGTTAACGCAGATACAACAGCTGTTGCGACTAGCCCTTTAAGTAAAATCTTATTCATTACAATCAACCCCTTGATATATTTTTTATATTTTGTAACTTTAAAGTTATCTAGCAAAAAGCATCATTTCCTTTTGCGGAAGCCATCTTATCAAAGCTTAGGCATATGTTGTGTCACATTTATGATACATCGTGATCTAAACGACTCTTTTATATACACATTATCGATATGATCGTTCGCCATGCAAAACAAGGGTGGCAACCCGAATAGGCAAGCATAGGAGCGTTTGGGATAGAGGAAGCAAAATAAAAAATAAAACACGAAAATACACTGAGTTAAAGCCAAGAAGGAATGCCGTTAATTATCCCGATTACGGAACAGCTGGCAACGAAAGTATCGCGGCCAGTCTGTGCAAAAAACAAGCAAATAGATTTTACTTACCGTATGGCAGCACTGATTGCAGCCAAAGCGAAATATCTTGTAGCTGCTCGGGCAAAACGTTGTGGGCCATGTTGTAAGTTTTCCATTGGGTATTAAACCCCTCGCCTTGCAGTAGTTTAAAGGCCATTTCACCTGCATATACTGGAACTACATCATCTTCAACACCGTGGTGCTGTATGATTGACGTGTCACGATTTACATTTGAAAGTCCTTTGGGGAGGGAGTCACCACTTGGAAGGTAGCAAGAAAGCGCCATTATCCCAGCCAGCTTATGCGGTAACCGAAGGCCTGTGTGCAGGCTCATCACCCCGCCTTGACTAAAGCCGGCTAACACAATGTTTTCAGTTGGGATCCCGAGCGCTATTTGTTCTTCAATCAAAGCGATGATCTGTTGCTCACTCTGCTCGACACCTTGCTTATCCGCTCGCTCATGTAGATCCATACTCTTAATGTCATACCAAGCACGCATAATATAGCCACCGTTAATGGTGACGGCTTGCTCTGGCGCATGAGGGAATATAAAGCGGATCCCATGCTCACTACCTAAGCCTAATGCTGGTACAACAGGAGCAAAACCTGCACCAGAGTCTCCTAGGCCATGAAGCCAGATAACGCAGGCTTTTGCCTCTTGGGTTGGTTCTATCGTAATACGCTCAAGCTTGGAGTCAGACATTGTATCCCTTAAAAATGACTATTTGTTAAATTCGCCTTGATATTACCAGCCTATAGGGAGTTAGCCCATAGTGCCGCCCCTTAAAGAACCGCGACGGTAATGATACAAAATAACCGAAGACACTGAGTTGACATTCAAACCATTAAATCAGTTATTGTCGCGTTGTCGGCTTTCTCTATCACAATTTAGATCATAAGCTAATTGTAGATGGATCAGTACTAAGGCTGAAATAAGATGGGACTTCTTCAAAATGGACAATGGGTAGATCAATGGTATTCAACCAAAGACAGAGATGGTCAGTTTCAACGTGAAGAGTCCAGTTTTCGACACTGGATCACCGCAGATGGTCAACCAATTAAAACAGGGGAAACTCCTTTTAAAGCAGAAAAAGGCCGTTATCACCTATACGTATCACTCGCCTGCCCTTGGGCCCATAGAACCCTCATATTTCGAGTCTTAAAAGGGCTAAAAGATTTTATCAGCGTCATTGTTGTTGAGCCGCATATGCTCGGTAATGGGTGGGAGTTTGCAGGTCGTAAACAAAGTAAGCTTGCTCATCATATTATTGGTGCAGACAGAGACACACTCAATCAAGCTGACTACCTTTACCAAATCTACCAAAAGGCTCAAGCCAACTATAATGGTCGAGTCACAGTGCCAGTATTATGGGACAAACAGAATCAAACTATTGTCAGTAACGAATCATCAGAAATAATACGCATGTTAAACAGCGAGTTTGATCAATTAACGGGCAACGAGCTCGACTTTTACCCGCGGCATTTACGCCAACAAATAGACAAACTTAACAACTTTATTTATTCGACTATCAATAATGGCGTTTATAAAGCTGGCTTTGCCACGACCCAAACGGCCTACAACCAAGCTTATGACGCTCTTTTTGATGCGCTTGATAAAATCGAGCGCATCCTTGAAGACAAGCGTTATTTAACTGGCTCTGATCTCACTGAAGCCGATTTGAGGCTATTTACCACTCTTATTCGCTTCGACGCGGTTTATGTGGGTCACTTTAAAACCAATATGAAACGTATTGTCGACTATTCGAACCTACAAGGTTACCTCAAAGATATCTATCAACGACCAGGCGTAGCGAGTACGGTCAATTTTGAGCATATTAAACAGCACTATTACTTTAGCCATGACACCATTAATCCAACCCGCATTGTACCTAATGGGCCTGTTTTAGACTTAACATCAACCCACGGCCGAGGTTAGCAACAGGGGGGCTTATTATTTTAGCCTACCCCTAACTCTTCCATCACTAGCAGCAGTTGCTCGCTAGAGTCGAGCTTGATGTTCCAACGCACCGCACCAGCATCAGCAACAACCATCAAAGCGTCTTGATGAAACTTAATATCATCAACCATGGCATATAACTGACAGCCATTATCTAAACGCACTTGAACTTCAAAAGGGGAAACAATAAATTTTCCAGCGGAAAAATGGATGATCATAAGCGGTTAGCATCTCTAAAAAAGCTAAAATAACAAAGACAATAAAAAAGCCCAACTTAGGTTGGGCTCTATTTCTACAGGCTACACCAGCTTAATGGTGGTGACCACCTTTACCATGTGCATGACCATGTGCAATCTCTTCACTAGTCGCATCACGTACGTCCATCACTTCAAGGTCGAAAGTCAATTCACGGCCCGCTAATGGGTGGTTAACATCCACAGTTGCCATAAACTTGCCCACTTTAAGGATAGTCACTTGACGTTGACCTTCATCGGTATTGATCAGTGCACGCATACCAGGTTTCCATACTGATGCACCTTGAAGATGTTTAACAGAAACACGCTGCTCGCAATCTTCATTACGCTCACCATAAGTTTCACTCGCAGGAAGCGTAACTGAGAACTTAGCACCAACGTCTTTACCCGTCAGAGCATCTTCAACACCATGCATCATGTTGTCATGGCCATGAAGGTACGCAATTGGGTCTAAACCTTCGTTGGTTTCTAATACTTCACCCTGCTCATCACGTAATGTGTAGTTAAACTGCACAACTGAATCATCTTTAATACTCATGGTATTCCTTAACGCTAATTTAATGGCCGCAGCTTACCAAAACTCAACCTAGGCCTCTAGTTTTATCGTTCTTGGACTCTTATAGACAAAAATGCTTTATCTAAGCTTTTAATAAGAGTTTGAAAGTATCACAATAACGATGCAACCGTTTTGATTGCACCCTATTCAAATTTGAAGTTTATCTAACTTTCAATGCCTTAAACGTCGCCTCATCAGGATAGCCATCGGCAACTAGCCCTTGGCTCTTTTGGTAAGCCTGTAGTCCTTTTACCGACTTAGCGCCCAATATCCCATCGGGTTTGCCCACATCATAACCCTGGCTATTTAATTGAACTTGTAACTCTTTCACCCGCGCTCGGCTTAGATTTGGCATTTTAGGAGGCGCCACATTTAAAGCCACTGCCCCATTAATTCTATCGGCAAGATGGCCAACGGCTATCGCATAAAATGTCGAACGGTTCCAGCGCATGATCACATCAAAGTTGTCATAGCCGAGGAATGCAGGACCGGTATGCCCTGATGGCAAATAAAGCGCCGCCTGCATCTCAGGCGTGCTCAGTGGTGAGCCATTGGTTTGAGTAATACCGAGTTCTGCCCAACGCGCAAGTGGCTGCGCCTCAGCCTTACCAAGATGCGCGTAGGAGAAGTTTGCCGGCAGAGTCACTTCCCTTCCCCAGCGCTCGTTGCGTTTCCAACCTAGGTTTTGTAGAAAGTTAGCTGCAGAGGTTAATGCGTCTTCGGTGCTATTCCACAAGTCTGCTTTACCATCTCCGTCTCCATCAACCGCATATTTTGCATATGCTGAAGGCATAAATTGAGTATGCCCCATGGCTCCTGCCCAAGAACCAACCATATCCGTTTCAGCAAAGTTATAACGCTCTTTGAGCTTCAGCGCTTGCATCAGTTCGGTGGTGAAGTAGCTACTGCGCCTTGGATCGCAAGCCAGTGTTGCTAGAGAATCGAGTACAGACATCTTGCCTTTATAGGAGCCAAAGTTAGTTTCTAACCCCCAAAACGCTAAAAGATATTGTGGCGGAATGCCATATTCTTTTGCCAGCTTGTGTAATAGCACTTTATGTTCTTGATAAAGCTTGCGACCTTGAGCCACACGCCAATCGGTAACACGCTTAGTAAAATAGTTCTCAAACGACTGACTAAATTCTGGCTGTTTTTTATCAAGCTCTATGACTCTTGGCACAAATTTAACGTTTGCCAAGGTTGTGTCAATAGTCTGTTGTGATAAGCCTTGAGCTTTTGCAGTCTGTTGTAGGTCTGCAACACAAGTTGCCCAATTTGGCTGCTCGGATGTCGCGTATGCTGCTGAACTCGTAAGTAGAAGCGCTGTAGCCAGGGGGATTGATTTAAACAATAGAAGACTCCCAAAATGAATGACTGTAACGTATAAAATGACGTGGCTTGATTAAACTGACCTTAAACTCGCTTCATCTAATCTGAATTTCATTCATAATCATTTTCACGAGGTTTTATCAAGCTCTTGTAAAATATCATACTATGCTAGCAGCATAATATAGATTAAATTCACTTTAATATTACGCTGAAGTGACGAATACATAGCAAATGCTCGAATTGCGAGCAAAAATCGCGGATATAAGCTACTTTTGCTTTATTCATCTATAGATAATTAGCTTAAATGACTTGCTAAAATGCTAAGCCAGTTGCAGACTAATACACATTGAAATCTAGCTCATTTACACCTAACCAAACAAGAGATTAATCATGACTGAAATGACTCCTGCAGTAGAAAGTTTCATCAACAACGTAAAACAATCCCAGGTTGTTTGGGGTCTTCAAGATGAAACAGGTGAAGGCTGGGTTGTCTGTGACTCTTCTGAATTCGAAGCGACAGATGTGATGCCTTTATGGTCTGAAGAGGCTCAAGCAAAAAGTCATTGCACCGACGAATGGGAAGGTTACGCAGCGGTAGCAATCACTCTTGAAGAATTTTTAGAGTTCTGGGTTAGCGATTTAAATGATGACGGCGTATTAATCGGCGTTGATTGGATTGCCGATCAAGACTGTCAAGAAGTGGACCCAATCGTATTGGCAACATCGCTAGTCAATGTTGAAAAAGAGTAATAATACCGCGATAAGTCACTGACTAAGTCACTTTTATATCAAAGCGCACAATCTAATCCATTGTGCGCTTTGTTTTTATCATGCAAGGAATAAATCCCGTGTCGGACATAGCCCCATTAATCGATATCCCGTTTAATCGTAGGCATCATTGCTGGTTTTGTGGCGAGCCTAGCAATCAAGAGTGGGGCTACTTAAAAGAAGCCTATACTCCGCACCCTTCTCTAACGGTTCCTTGCTGCAGCGAATGTTTAAGGCTTGCTAAACAGCATAAACTCACCTCAATTTGGGACTGCAAAATGGCAGTTAAAGACGAGTTGATGCGGATCTATGAAAAGCACCTTGCCATTGGGGTGAACTGGACCAAGCAAGAACTCGAAGAGTCAGAGTTTGAAGATAAAGTTTTTGGTGGTTTTAAAAAGAGCGCCTGGATGATGTATGAGATCGCACGGGATCGGGTTAACTATAGCGGCTGGCCTTTAAGTCTAAACGGTGTGATGCTCGACGACCATGGATATGACGCATCATTCAGTTTCGATGGGGTGAATTACCGCTCGGTAAGCCAGGCAATTGCTTTTTACGCCAAACAATTCACCTTAGATAAACGCTTTTTAGAAGATACCATTGCCATTGTTGGTAAAGACAGGTTTGGATTTGCCATTCGCATCGCACAAATCAATATTGCTGCAGTACCAGAGCTAAAAAGGCAAGTATTGAGCGACTTAAGAGAAGAGCACTCGGATTAAGTTTCCGGTGCTCTTTACGTTAACAGAAACTAGCCCATTAACGTTTCTCGCAATTTATCTTGCACCACTTCGACGAGTAAATCTGGTTGAAATTTTGAGATAAATCGATTGCAACCCACTTTCTCGACCATCGCATTATTAAAGCTGCCACTCAACGACGTATTTAACGTAATAAATAGATCCGACATGCGTTTATCACTGCGCACCTCATGAGTAAGTTTATAGCCGTCCATTTCAGGCATTTCTGCATCGGTGATCAGCATTAAAATGTGATCGGTTATCACCTTGCCTTCGTCACACCATTTTTTAAGCAGATTAAGTGCCACTAGGCCATCAGTTGCCTCAATGACCTCTAAACCCAGCTGTTCGAGGGTTTCACGAACTTGTCTTCTTGCCGTTGCCGAGTCATCAACAATTAGCACTTTACGGCCTTGCATCAAAGGTAACAGCTGTTCATCTAGGACGCCATCAGACAACTTAATGTCGTAATGTATGATCTCGGCGAGTACCTTCTCAACGTCAATAATTGAAACCAGCTCTTGCTTTTCTTGGTAATCAATACGGGTAATTGCCGTTAAATAGTTATCTCGTCCGACGGTTTTCGGCGGCGGCAAAATATCGCCCCAAGTCAGGTTGACGATATGCTCTACTTTATCGACCAAGAAGCCTTGTATGGAGCGATTGTACTCTGTGACGATAAGGTTACTCTCGGGTTGAATAACTGATGGTCTAAACCCTATCGCCTTGCGCAAATCAATAACCGGTATAGATATTCCTCTAAGGTTGGCAACTCCAATAATACTGCTATGACTGCCAGGCATCGTACTCAATGCTGGCACTTTAACTACTTCCTTGACTTTAAACACGTTAATGGCAAAGAGTTGAGTCGCACTTATTCGAAACAACAATAACTCGAGTCGGTTTTCACCCACCAGCTTTGTGCGTTGATCGACACTTGCCAACATTTGAGCCATATGAGTCCCTTAAAATATCATCTTATTTTTCGAAGATTATAATGATTTATACACATAAATCATTTACCTAGCCCACAATTTAGGTTTTTATAGAGATTCACCAATACCTAGGCCTGAGCCGCAGCGATAGGCACTACATATTAGCACTGAGCCGCAGCGATAGGCACCACAGGCACTATCCGTGAGCCGTGCTCGGCGACAATATTCATAATGCCAAAATGAAGCTCCTCAGACACCAACTGAAACTCAGCAAAATCTGTCGTACCGATATAGGCAAACACATTGAGCTGCAAACCGTATAAGCCAAAACCTTTAAAGGTCACTCTCAGTGGGCTTTCTTCCACTTTTTCATGTCCTTCTAATAAGGTGCGTATATCATCGATGATGTTGTGAATTTGCTCGGTAGTTGTACGATAATCCAAACGAATATCCGTTTTCAGGCGAATTTTTTCCCGCTCAGAAATATTTTCGATATCCATCTCCGACAATCTCGCATTTGGCACATTGATCACTGAACGATCGATAGTTCGTATACGTGTACACCTCAGCCCTATCTCCTCCACTGTGCCGGTAATGCTGCCAAAGCGACCAATATTGCCTACCTTAATCGGCGCCGATGAATACAGGGTGATAGTGCCAATAAAGTTTTCAATCGACTGCTTTGAGGCCAATGCGATGGCAATACCACCTATCCCTAAACCGGCTAAAATGGTGGAGGCATCAAAGCCCAAATGCTCTAACCAGATAAGTACCGATAACGCCACCAGCATGACTCTTGTAAAGTTGGCTAGCGGTCTTAACAACGATGCACTTTGGCTGTTTCCCCGCTTTATCCAACGTAGGCGCAAACTGTTTTGAACTACATCGGTCAATGACCAAATAAACCAGATCACTGCAATAAGGAGCAAAACGCCAGTGTTGACGACTTCAATTACATTTGCCGATAGCGTGGTATGTGCCATCCATGCCCTTACCAATAACAAGGCAGCGAGTAGTCTAAATGGCCCGATAACAAGATGAGCGACATCCTCTTTATACTGATAATCACTGCGCAATATCAGTTTTTTTGCTACCCAGGTGATTGGAATAACAACGAGCAAGGCCAACAATAGATAGCAAACTAGCAGTGCCCACTCCCAAAGGTTTAGTTTAAACAGGTGACCTTGAGGAATGTGCTGTACGAACCACTCAACCACAGGTCCATAGCCTAACTCGCTATATAGCAATGGCACCTTGGCGATAGTGGCATTTGAGATCTTCCAGATAGAGCCTAGTTCTTTACTCGGCACCTTTTGCAGCAGTAGGGTGATCTCACTGCCCTTAATCTCCACCCGACCAAAGGCATCACGATAATTGGGCAGTTGGTCTCCACTTGTTCCGCCGGGCGTATCGTTGATCTCTTGCAGATTGACCCAAATATTGCGTTCGATGATCGCAATCAGTTGTTTAGCATATTCAGGACCCAGTGCGGCATCCATATCATCAGGTAAGTAACGTAAGTCTAAATATTTAGCCGCTTTATCATAATCTTGTTCAAAAGCAGCCTCAAAAAGGCCCGCAAGAGTGCCCCTAGGCGTATCTCTAAATAAGCCGTCTTGATACTCGTACGACTCCTCTTTAGTCGGTGCAGGCTTTACCTCCTCTGTCGGTTGCTGCGCGGCCTTGATAACGGCCGTACTATGGACAAAGAGTGGAAATATTAGCGAAATAAATAACAGTAAAGCAGAGATAGGTCGTAACATGAAGACTCCATTCAAAAGACGTTACCTTGCACTAACAGAACAAGCGTTCCACATATTCTAGCAAGCTTTAACCAGCCGTTAACACTCAGGCAAGACTAAAAAATGAAGAAATTTATTGATTAAACACTTGACAATAGAATTACACTGAATATAATTCGCGCAGTTTTTCAGATAGACCCTTTTAGATAGAAGTCACCGCCTTTTTGTCAAATCCACGATTCGTCGTTTGATCCCCACATAAGCGTTATCTCAACTGGTTAAAATCATCTTTATTGCAGTAATGTAGCTGTCATAACATTATGTTTAACTGCTAAGCAGCTTGTTTTTATGCAAATTTTGCGACATCGCGAACATATTTACATAAATTATTAATCGCAAGCGACTTGTATAAGCATAAAAAGGTGAGTAATCTCAAACTGAACTTAAAATTCATCTTTCGCAAAAATGCTAAGGATATCTTATTGTTAAAAAGTACTACCTGTATTGGGTAGCTTAAAATAAAAGGAGTGTGGCATATGTCATACCTAGTAAATGGACAGGAAATTACCGTTAACTTTCCAGTTGACTCAATTTCAGTAAACAAAACATCAATCGCCTTTACAGATAGTCGAGGCAAAAATAGACAGACATTTTCTAAGCGTACAGAAGCGCTTACATTTATGAAGTGGTTACTGTCTAGTAATAAATAAGCTCACAACAAGTAAAACCTGACTCTTCGATACACCTCCTCTCACTCGTATCGAATGTTTGCCTTCATAGGCAAACGAATAGGACTGACACATCTACTCAGCTATTTAGTCGCATTCATTTGGTTTAGGCCGTACCTTATTAAAGGTATCTAGCCTAACCAAATGGAACAATTTCTTTCTCACTCAAATTTCAAAGCTAACTTTTAAACTTAACGGTTAAATCTACATTTATAAATCTAAGCTCTAAGTCCAAGAGTATTAAATCTAAGCTTTATACCTGAGCTTTTAAATCTAACTGGCCATATTTACGTTCATACCTAGGTAACATAGTCGCATTCCCCAGCAGGCCACCTTGATGGATATAAAGTATCGGTTGCACAGCTTCGGTGTTCAGTAGCTTCTCGACACACATCCAGCCGAGTGGATCGTAAAGCAGTTCAAACTCAATCCCTGATGCTGACACCTTCTTATACATCTCGTAGAAAGGCCTATACAGCTTACCAAAATGATACTTCTTACCTGTATCAACAATTCTAGGGTGTAATTGCTCGTTGGTAACCAGAACACTAAATTGTTGTTTTAAATAATCGTTATCTCCCACACAGGCACAGGTTAGCACTTCGATGTGAGGAGCATATAACGCCATATATTCACTCAGGAACACCGCCGTTGTACCCGTTCCCGAGGGAAGAAAAACACGCAACTCACTTAGCTGCTCAGAATTACACCAATCAATCACTTCTTGCGCCAGTTTGTAAACACCATGCTTAGCATATTCACAGCGCCCTCCCTCAGGTACAAACAATAGTTCATCACGATTGGGTAAAACCTTTTGTTCTATGTACTCAATACAGCTCAAATCTTGCCTGTCTGACAATTTAGATAGATCAATGACATTAGCACCGTTGGCAATGGCCGCCGCATAGTTACCCACTGTTGAAGCTAATACCTGATCCGCAATATGGTCGACATAAAAATCGAGTTGTAACCCCTTAAGCTTGGCCAATGCCGACATCGAATACAGAGAGTTGGCTACAGGAGAGCCATGACCAACCAAAACGGACTTGCCTGTTACATCATTATCGAGAAAATAAGCAAACTTACGCGCTTTATTACCTGAAAACGCTTCACTTAACAGATCATCACGTTTCACATAAATAGGCTTGCCATTAAAAGATAGGGTTTCTACCGGGGTATTAACTAACAAAGAAGTACTCACTCTTATGCTTAATTATTGATTTTTACCTGTCTATTCTAAACCTTTGCCCCATCCGTGGTAAGAAATTAATACCGTAACTACGGCGTTAAAAATAGCATCAACCCAACTTCAACCAAAAAGCGACACAGTAAGTCTGCCAACTATTCAATGTAAAATTCACTAACTATTAGTCAAAATAGATATCCCGCACATTCAATACTAACGCAAACACAAAAAAAACAACGACTTACGAGTTGGCATGAAAATCGCTAAGCTTTATTATTCCCAAAAAGGGTTGGTCCAGATATAAGGAGCCATTAATGGCCGTACTTCGTTTAGTGTTTAATATTGCGTGGTTTGTTTTAGGCGGTTTTGTGATGGGACTCGCATGGTGGCTTGCCGGACTGCTTTGTTTCATTAGCATTATCGGGATCCCGTTTGGCAGAGCCTGTTTTGTTATCGGTGAGATGACATTCTGGCCATTTGGGCAAGATTCTATTAGCAGACGAACATTAACTGGCAGTGAAGATATTGGAACCGGCGCATTTGGTATGGTGGGTAATATTATCTGGTTCCTATTTTTCGGGATCTGGTTAGCTATCGGCCATATCGTCCATGCATTAGCCTGCGCGGTAACCATCATTGGAATTCCATTTGCCTTGCAGCACCTTAAGTTAGCAATTTTGAGCTTAACTCCTATCGGTCAGACCGTAGTGGCAAAGGCCTAATGTTCGAGTAAAAATGCTTTTATAAGCACCTCACATAACTTTTGGGGTGAATCTAAACTCAAGTCATGACCGGCTTGGTCAAATTCAATAAGCTTGCTCTGATAATATTGAGCAAGCTTTTGACTGCAATCAGGGTGGACCAACTTATCTTTAGTTCCACTCAGGATCACTACAGGCGCATACAGTTTTTTCGGACAGATGAACTGGCTACAGGCCCAGAACTGGCGTAGTACATTAACAAGTCTTGTTTTTCTCTCTACGCGATAGCGACTCCAGTTGCGAACAAGTTTGCGATTATGGTTTTGTTTATAGCTGGTTAACGCAACCACTGTCGCTTCAATAGCATTGATCCCCGCTCCTTTAAGACGACTTTTAAATCCAAACAGCAAGCCACGTAATTGAAAACGTTTAAACCAAGGTGAAAGGTTTGCGGCACTGGTGTTTATCAGCGCTATGCCTCTAATTTTTACATCGGCGTCAGCCATTTTTAGAGCGATTTCGTTGCCGTTAGCACCATACTGTCTCGCGGCCGCCTCAAGGGCTATCATTCCTCCCATTGATAAACCAACAAGGTAGCAGTCTTTATCTTCAACGCTGCGCAGCCTGCAGCATAAATCTTCTGCATATACCTCAATATTTAATGGGCTCGTTTTAGAGGCAAGCTCACCGTTACCCAATGTATCGACTGAAATAACGTCATGGTTAGCCAATACTGTCTGTTTTAGCATCCGCTCAAAACCAATCCAATGCCGTTTATCACGCATCAAACCACGTACAAGTACAACTGTCGCCATCAGTGCTCCGCTAGACTCTATGTCTTGCCCACAGGTTAAAAGTAGCACTATTGACGCATATTTGTTTCTAAGATCTGTTGTACATCAATTTGAGTTAGGCCTTGATTAAAGCGATCTCGCCATTTTCGCCCTTCTTCATTATTTTTAAATGCTACAAATAACTCTTTATAAGTTAAAAGCTTCTTATTAAATTGCAGCTTATTCTTAACAGCCCCCATATTCGGTTGAGCCAAAATATACTGCAGCACATGCTCATCAATAATCGCGGCATCGACTCGACCAGTAGCCACCTTATTCACATTATGTTGATCCGACGCCACCGCCTCAAAAGGCTGCGTTCCTTGTGCCATCATTCCGTCCAGTTCAGTGGTATTGACATAGCCTTGAACCACTCCAATCGTGTAGTGATTCAAGTCGCTCTGCTGCGTCCAGCTAATGGGGTGAGATTTTTGTTCCAGTAAACCTAAGCCACTTCGGCCCATCGACTCAGAAAAAACAAACTTGTCTGTTGGATAAGCATATTCAGGTAGATAACCAAGATATTTAGAATCATTTCGCGATGCCATTCTCACCGCTCGACTCCAAGGGTAAAAATCCACGATAACTTTATGGCCAACCGCATCTAGCGCTGCTCTTGTCACAGCAATGCAAGCGCCCTGATTTTTCAGCTGCTCTCCAGCGAAAGGTGGCCAATGAACTGACGTCAAATACAGCGTATCGGCATAAGTCACCCAGGGGGGGGATAAAACAAACAGACACACGACAACCTTGGCTTGCCTTTTAAAAAAGCCAGCCCAAGCCACACTATGTCTTATCAGAACGGTAAGATCCGTGTTCACCATCTTGCCTTTTACGTACTAAAACCATCACAAAAACGCTAGGAGTTCAGTACCAGTTTAACTAAACCTCCCCCTAATTTTAGTCAATGATTGGGATAACGGCAAAGAGGTGATAAAGCAGAACTGGATCGCTTGAGCGCTTCCCACTGAATGAACAGATACTTAATGCAATTTGTATTAGCCTTTGTTACAAATAATTCAAATCAAGACGTTGGCTTTGGTTTAAACTAGTTCATAATCAAGCAAAACATAATCAAGCAAAATTAGACGGGTGGGCAAATGATGAAAAAAGTGATGGTCACACTCATAGGGGGAAGCCTCACCCTTGTAGGTACTTTACTAATCGTCCTCCCTGGACCTGCTTGGTTGCTTTTGCCTATTGGTTTAGCGGTACTGAGTCTTGAATATCCTTGGGCAAGGTGTTGGCTAAAAAAGAGCCAAGCGCATTTAAGTCAAACTGCGCGTTGGTTAGACAGAAAGATTTTACTTCGACGCTTAAGATAGAAGAGTGTAAAACAGTTTGTTGATGCTTAAACGGTTTTACCCATTAATTGAGTGCCTCGGAAAACTAAAATCATCATACCAAGCTAATAATAAACTCACCCTACCTAACATTAGGTAGTCAATCTGAGATCTACCTCGCAAAATATTAATCCAAATCCACGATAGTCCTAATCGAAACAAAGCGTTATCTTCTTTTTTCAAAGCTAACTATTATTGCCTCATAAATTACCCCTACAAACTACAATGTTTACTTGAGGCCATTATGAACAAGCTTAGTTTAATCTCCGTCGCTCTACTTTCAACACTATCGATTAACGCAAATGCCGCGAACGAACCTATCGAAATCATTCCAGCAGCCGTGATCACTAACCCTGAAAAAGTTGAGCTTGGAAAGATGCTATTCTTCGAACCAAGACTGTCCAAATCTGGCTTCATTTCATGTAACTCTTGCCATAACTTGTCTACAGGTGGCGTTGATGCACTACCAACATCAATTGGTCATAACTGGCAAGAAGGCCCTATTAACTCACCAACTGTACTTAACGCCGAATATGGTCTTGCGCAGTTCTGGGACGGTCGAGCAAAAGATCTAAAAGAGCAAGCAGCGGGTCCTATTGCCAATCCAAAAGAGATGGACTTCACCCATGAATTGGCAGTCGACACCGTTCGTTCTATGCCTGCTTATCAGGCTCGTTTTGCAAAAGTCTATGACTCTAAAGACGTTAACATCGATATGATCACCGATGCGATTGCTGAGTTTGAGAAAACACTTGTCACACCAAACGCACCATTTGATCTGTATCTGCAGGGCGACAAAGACGCCATCAACGAGCAAGCAAAAGCGGGTTATCAGTTATTTAAGGATAAAGGCTGCGTGAGCTGTCACAATGGTCCAGCGGTTGGTGGCACTATGTACATGAAGATGGGCCTAGTTAAGCCATTTCATACCGACAATCCAGCTGAAGGCAGAAAAGGCGTAACGGGTAACGAAGCCGACAAGTTTGTGTTTAAAGTGCCGACGCTACGTAATATAGAACTAACCTACCCATACTTCCACGATGGTAGTGTTTGGGAGCTAGAGGAAGCCGTTAATACTATGGCTGATATTCAACTTGGACAGAAGTTGTCAGCTCAAGAGGTTAAAGAGATGGTTGCATTCCTAGACTCCTTGACAGGTGATCAACCACAAATCGTACTGCCAATATTACCGCCATCTAACAAGGACACCCCTAGACCGCTTCCATTTGCAGATTAGGTTTAATCTGTCATCCTATTGGGTTTATTGCCAAAGAGCCGTAGTCAGCGGCTCTTTTTGATTTCAGGTTAGTTGATCTATTCAGTGTTTCGCCAACGGCGACTTACCGCTAATTAAACTGCCCTTTTAAAATAAAGGCTTTGCAAACGCTCAATAATAGCAACCAACACCCCCTGGCATCGCATATTACTTAAGATCCCGGGACTAAACTTATCGATACGCGACATCGCCGTTAGTAGCAACTGACATTCGTAGAATGATGCATCGGCAATGTATTCAGGACGGTCGACCATATGGCTGTTTTGATACCATTGGTCCCAGTCAAATGTTTCCAGTAAAATGTCACTCTTCTCAAGATCGGCAACAAATTCTTGTAACCTTTTATCAGAAACAAAATGGTTGCCGAGCTTAAGATCGTTAGCATACTTGGCGTATATATCGGTTACATAACCTTGCAAAATTGAGTTGTCCATAGTTAACCTCCGATTATCGCTGGTAGCGTCCACCGATTATTCATTCTGCCGCCAACCTGTTTGCATCAATGACTTCTTTCATAACAGACTTCTTTTATAAAAGACTTCTTTCAAAAAGACTTCGTCAGCCATGATTTAGAAACTGCATATGCTGTACCAAGTTTTGTAAGGTCACTCTAATTGAGGCATGCTGAACGCAAACTTAACGACTAAAGCGCCTAAATCATACGGTTAACCATGTAACAACGAGTTTCAATTGCTTAAGCTCACTTCCAAGCTGTACTCACCTATTAAGGGATCCTATTTTGCGACAGGCTCAATTGGCAAATATCCATGCAATCTGCAAATCTCGCGGAGGCAAGCTATACTTCGATGCCCCATCTTTCTACGGCAGGCGAATATAATGTGTTAGGCGTTAATCACTACCTATTTCAGCAGAGCCGATTTCAGCACTGAACTCCTCCATAATCAGATCGGTAAATAACCTTCCCGCCCTTCCAAGAGGGCGTTCCATGGTTGAAACCAACTGAGGGGTAAAGCGGTAGCGATTGCCACCACAAAAGTCGACTTCGACAAGCTCACCACAGCTAAGCTCCTCTTCGATTAAAAAGTCAGGCATCCAGCCAAAGCCCAATCCCATCAACAGCGCATTTTTCTTCATCATAAAGCCAGAAAGATAGAATACCTTATCGCCACCAAACTGCAGTTCATCTCGGTAATGTTTATCGGCCGATGAGTCTTCGATGGTTAACTCCACATGCCGCTGTAACTCAAAAAGGCTAAGGCTTTTCTGCTTAGCTAACGGATGCTCAGCACTGACCACCAATACACTGGTGATCGACGGTAGAGGTTGAGGTCGGTAATAGGGCCCTGTTCGATAATCCTTAACTAGCATTAAATCGGCACTGTCACGCTCAAATCTATCCTGTACGCCACCTAAAAACTCCATATTTAGTTGCACTTTAGTGGGGATTTGTAATTCAGCAAGACGTTTTAAAGCTCGCATAATCGGCTTCATAGGCAAGGCGCCGTCAATAACCATTTCTAGTTTTGGCTCCCAACCTTCACTAAAACGGCTGGCTAAATGTTCAATATTGGCAAGGTATTGCAGCAGCCTTTGTCCTTCAGCCAAGATAACTTTACCCTCAGGGGTTAATTCTGCTCGATACTGGTCGCGACAAAAAAGGTTTACGCCTAGGTGTTGTTCAAGCTTTTTCACTTGATAGCTCACTGCGGACTGCGCCTTATGTAAACGCTCTGCAGCCTTGGCAAAACTGCCTTCTTCGACTAAAACCTGCAGTACTTTAAATGCATCGACATCTATTCGCATAGTGTTTTCCTTACGTAAACCTCACAGAAGCATCTAAAAATTCGATGATCACAAGCCAATTATTATTCTTTTTTTTGTTTATTTAAGCAACTAAATTAAAGCTAGATCACATTATCAATTAAATAGATGCGTTAGAGCACAAAGGAAAAGCGAATATGCCATTTTATGTAAAGCAAGGGAGTGTTCCCCGTAAGCGCCATATCACCTTTAAAAAAGACAATGGAGAACTTTATCGAGAAGAGTTGTTCTCAACCCATGGCTTTGCCAATATCTATTCCAATAAATATCATCACAACATGCCGACCAAGGCACTGGCTGTTAGCCCATATAGCTTATCTCACGGCGAAGACTGGCAAGATCCATTAGTACAAAACTATAAACTCGACACCAAGAAAGCCGACTGTGGCGGCAACTTCTTTAATAGCCGTAATAAAATCTTCTTCAATAATGATGTCGCCATGTATACGGCAAAAGTCAGCGAAGACACCGATGAGTTTTACCGTAATGCCTATGCCGATGAAGTGGTATTTATCCATGAAGGTCAAGGCGCACTCTATAGTGAGTATGGGGCGCTCGCTGTTAAAAAATGGGACTACTTAGTGATCCCACGCGGCACGACTTATCAACTAAAATTTGATGACTACAGCAATGCACGCTTATTCGTTATCGAGTCATCGAGCATGATTGAAGTCCCCAAGCACTTTCGCAATGAGTATGGCCAGATGCTAGAGTCTGCGCCCTATTGTGAGCGCGACATCCGCACGCCCGAGTTACAGGATGCCATAGTGGAACAAGGTGAGTTCCCACTGGTATGTAAGTTTGGTGATAAATATCAGCTGACCTCGCTAGAGTGGCACCCATTCGATCTTGTGGGCTGGGATGGCTGCGTTTACCCTTGGGCGTTCAATATCCAAGAGTACGCTCCTAAGGTTGGACAAATTCATTTACCACCATCGGACCATTTAGTCTTTACCGCGCACAACTTTGTGATCTGTAATTTCGTGCCGCGCCCCTACGATTTTCACCCAGAGTCAATCCCTGCCCCCTATTACCACAGCAATATCGACAGCGATGAAGTGCTGTATTACGTCGACGGTGACTTTATGAGCCGTACCGGCATAGAAGCGGGCTACATGACGCTACACCAAAAAGGGGTACCCCACGGGCCGCAGCCGGGGCGCACAGAGGCCTCTATCGGCAAAACTGAAACTTACGAATACGCAGTGATGGTCGATACCTTCGCCCCACTGAAACTGACCGAACATGTAAAGCATTGCATGAGCAACGACTACAACCGCTCTTGGATAGAAAGCTAATCAAAACGATTTTTTCAAGACTTTAAGCCTTCAACTGAAGCCATCAACAGAAGCCATCAACAGAGTGGCTGGTATATAGCATCAAATTGACAGAGGACATAACAATGGCAAGCGAACAAAACCCACTGGGCCTACTCGGCATCGAATTCACCGAGTTCGCGACACCTGAACAAGACTTTATGCATCAGGTCTTTATCGATTTTGGCTTTTCACTGTTAAAGAAGTCAAAAACTAAAGAGATTTTGTACTACAAGCAGAACGACATTAACTTTTTATTGAATACCGAGCGCAAAGGTTTTTCTGCCGAGTTTGCTAAGAGCCATGGCCCGGCTATTTGCTCAATGGGTTGGCGCGTCGAAGATGCACAGTTTGCATTCAAAAATGCCGTTGCCCGTGGTGCAAAGCCTGCTGATGAATCAGCAAAAGACCTGCCCTATCCCGCCATTTACGGCATTGGCGATAGCTTGATCTACTTTATCGATACCTTTGGCGAAGACGATAATATCTATGCCACCGATTTTGAAGATCTCAACGACCAAGTCATCGTTCAAGAGAAAGGCTTTATTGAGGTGGATCATCTCACCAACAATGTCTACAAGGGGACGATGGAGTATTGGGCCAACTTCTATAAAGATATCTTTGGCTTTACTGAGGTTCGCTACTTTGACATCAAAGGCTCACAGACGGCGCTGATCTCCTACGCCCTGCGTTCACCCGATGGCAGTTTCTGTATCCCGATTAATGAGGGTAAAGGCAGCGATAAAAACCAGATTGATGAATATCTACGTGAATACGATGGCCCAGGCGTACAGCACCTCGCCTTTAGAAGCCGTGATATTGTGGCTTCACTCGATGCGATGGAAGGCACATCGATTCAGACCTTAGATATCATTCCAGAATATTACGATACCATCTTCGATAAGCTGCCACAGGTGACTGAAGATCGTGACCGTATTAAGCATCATCAGATCTTGGTGGACGGGGATGAAGATGGCTATCTATTGCAGATTTTTACTAAGAATCTATTTGGCCCCATCTTTATCGAGATCATTCAGCGTAAGAATAACCTAGGTTTTGGTGAGGGTAACTTTAAGGCACTGTTCGAGTCGATTGAGCGCGATCAACAGCGACGCGGCGTGCTGTAAATAGCATGCTTTAAATAGAACACACTTAAATATAATGTACTTAAATAGAATGTACTGTAATTAGTAAAGTGAGTTTGAACTAAAGCGACTCATCACTAAATACGCAGAGAGTACGCATAAAGGCAACAGTTCAAGCCGTTTAAACGCTTGAACTGGTGCCTTTAGTGCTTTTAGAAAGCTGAATTGGCACGATTTAAATTGATTCTACATGAATTGACTCAAGGTGAAGATACCGATGCGAGAGCCGCGAAGCTTCTACATGCTGGCTATCATTGATGTACTGGTTATATACGTTAACAGAAAATACTCATCCTTATATTGGCCAGTTATCGTTCCAGTATATCTCCAAAGACATGAATACTATTTTTGCCATTCTTTTTTACTTTATAAAGAGCATCATCGATCAGTTTATAAACAGTATCAAAATCAGCAGTCTCATCAGGCTTAAAACACTTTGCCCCAATAGAGTTTGTACAGATTAACCCAGTGTTACCAAGTATAATCTCGATTGCATGATTGATGTTAGTGTGCACCTGAGTAATGATATTTCTCGCGCTGTCTATATCATTACTCATGAAGATCAATGCAAATTCATCGCCACCAATTCGCATATATTTATCATCAGGGCGATGGAACAACTCTTTTAGTGCTTTCGCTACAGCGATCAGTACAGTATTCCCCTGATCATGGCCTAGGTTATCATTAATAGTTTTAAAGGAGTCTAAGTCAATAAGCACCACATTAAGGAATTTATTGCTGCGCTTAGCACGAGCAATATCTCTAGGAAGGTTTTCTACGAAATATCGATAATTATGCAATCCAGAAAGAGAGTCATGATATGCGTCGAACTCATGTTTCTTTGCATGCGATATATCAATAGAAATTGCGCAGGTGCCAATAACTTCATCGGCTTTTCCTAATAGCCGAAACTTTGTTGTGTGATAAGAATGTATGTTTCCGTCTTTATGTTGGACTTGTTCTTCTACGTGGATTGGGTCAACAGAATTTTGTGCTCTTAGATCATTGTTCCAAAGTTCATCAGCAATATTTTTCGGAAATAACTCATACACATTTCTATTAACATAGTCTTCAGGAGCGGGGCCCTCAAGCAGCTTAAATTGAGGATTAGTGAAGAGTATATTACCTGAAGTGTCTTTAGCAGAGATGAGCAGTGGTGCATTACTCAATATCGTTTTTAACAATCGACTTTTCTCTCGAAGCGCTTCATTTTCAGCAGTTAAGCTAGCGATCAGTAGGTCTTTAGCTTCGCTCACTTTCCCCTCCTAGGATATTGTATTGACCATACTTACTACTATAAACGATGTCCACACTTTATGTCTTGAGTTCTACATATAAGGCCCTGTTAAGGGCGTGAGCAACGCAACATCAAGTTATGCCACTGCTCAACGACTTCTCTATCTGACCAAGCGTTAACTGTTTCGAGGTCAATATAAAGTACCAGATGAAGATGATTAATCCCTCTCCTCCACCAAGAGTGCATACGCGGCAACGTCAATCGCAAACACCTCTGTTAATTTCAGTATCTGCGTTTCAACCCAACCACGGGGTGATCATAGTGGCAGAAAAGCAAAGGTAAATATCTGTTCAACGCTTTTAATCTCGCCAAAGTGTGGAGAGCAAGGTTGTTGGAATACCTGACAAATAAGTAAGATATCGCACTGCCAGCAGCCACCCCAAAGAAATGGGTTGTCGACTGTCAAGATGTAGGTAAAGGCTTGCCAGCCCTTAAATATCTGTCTCGTTATCTTTACAGTGGCGTATTACCTGACAATAACATCATCAGTGACATCGATGGCCACGTCAGCTTTGAGTATGGCAATAACTAAGACAGCCATTATTATTTGCAGTACTTATCGTCCTCAATCACAACTCAAATGGCCAAAGCTTTTGACTCACACCTTGCCTAAGCTCTGCAATTACAAGCTGAACATGACTTGCGAGCAAAATATCAGCAATTAAAATGAAAATCACGCAGCAAAAACGCCCAAACATCAGTCTGGTAGCGTAAAAAGGGGTGAGTAGGTTTAACGTAAACTAACTACAATCTAGCCATCGGTGACAATTGGCTGCACCTTGTCGTCGTTTACGCTCTAGGTGTTCACAATACGTCGATAATTCTTGAGTATTGCCCACTGCGCCTTTGAAGATTTTCGTGAACTCAGCGGTCATTTTAAGCCAGTTCTCAGCAGGAATGTTTAAGCGGTATAACAACTGCTGTGAGGATTGGCTGATAGCACCTCGTTTATCATTACGTTGGATTCGACCTGTATCATCAACTAGTTGTAGATATTCTTTTGCATTAAACATGAGACCTTTAGGCATATCTTTATGCTCATCGCCTACAAAAGGGAGTAGCGATTTAGGTTGTTCGCCTTTAACTGCCGCTTTGATGCGCATTTGGATACTGGTGAAGTCTGAGGTGTCTGGGGATGTAGCAATATTGGCCCGGATAGGGTTCAGGTCGATATAGGCCATACAAGCCAACACTGCCGCTTCATCAAGTAACGCTTGGGACTTAAAACGTCCCTCCCAAAACCGCCCCTTACACTTATCTTCAGCATTAGCCTTTCTGGCAATGGGTTCATTAAGTGCCCGCATAAACCAGGAGATATCCATTAATCGAAGTCGGTACTCTTTTATCCGCTTATTGATGATTGTTTGTTGATAAGATTCAAGAGGTTCAGCTTTAATAAAATCGTGATTCAGGCTATCGCCTTTGAACAGCTTTTGCCATTGAGAAACAACCTCGATATCTGACCAGCTCTTAGCCAACTCAGCATCAACCCGCAATACAAGGTGCAGATGATTACTCATCACCGCAAAAGCACAGATATCGATTGCGAACACTTCAGCTAGCTGCAACAGCCGACTTTCGACCCAGTCACGCCTATGCTCATAGGATTGTCCCGTGTGAACATCAACCCCACACAGGAATGCCTTTCTAACACAACGACTTATGCAATGATAATAAGGGGTATCTTCCAAGCTGACTAACGCCTTTCTTGGCGTAGGCATAACACACTCCTCTGTTCAACCTTAACTAAAGCCTAGTAGAGGAATCGCTATCCAACAATTTTGGGTGTCTTGGTTATTTCCATTACTGAGGTTCGCTACTTTGACATCAAAGGCTCACAGACGGCGCTGATCTCCTACGCCCTGCGTTCACCCGATGGCAGCTTCTGTATCCCGATTAATGAAGGAAAAGGCAGCGATAAGAACCAGATTGATGAGTATCTACGTGAATACGATGGTCCGGGCGTACAGCACCTCGCCTTTAGAAGCCGCGATATTGTGGCTTCACTCGATGCGATGGAAGGCACATCGATTCAGACCTTAGATATCATTCCAGAATATTACGATACCATCTTCGATAAGCTGCCACAGGTGACTGAAGATCGTGACCGTATTAAGCATCATCAGATCTTGGTGGACGGGGATGAAGATGGCTATCTATTGCAGATTTTTACTAAGAATCTATTTGGCCCCATCTTTATCGAGATCATTCAGCGTAAGAATAACCTAGGTTTTGGTGAGGGTAACTTTAAGGCACTGTTCGAGTCGATTGAGCGCGATCAACAGCGACGCGGCGTGCTGTAAATAGTGGATAAAGCAATTCACCACAGAGGACACGAAGATCACAGAGAAGAGCAACAGCCAAGGTCTGGTAAACTCTTCATCTTTACCTTCGTGTTCTTCGTGAAAGCGCAGCGCTTCGTGGTAGTAGCTTAGTAGTGAAATTCTAGGTTTGAGGTTTGAGGTTTGAGGTTTGAGGTTTGGGAGTTGGTATTAAGATTTAGTTTCAGAATGATATGGCATTCATTATATTTATAGCCTGTTGCTGAATGTGCGAACACTTCAGTGACACGGCGCGGCTTTTGATTTCGTAAGAAGTGTCCCTATAGCCTCTACGACAGCTTCCCTGCTGTCGAAGGTCACTGCCGTATTCACATCTCAGCATTCATCTCATCACATTGCTTCTCTAATCGCTTGGTTATCACACTGCATAACGGCTTCGTTCAACTCATTTTTGGACAAAAGCGACTCACCACGGCGAATATGGCAAAGGCATGTGCAAATAAGCGAGAGCTAGGGATAGCGAACTGGCCGTTAAACACGGATGTTATTGGGACACCGAGGACACGAAGAAAAGCTACAGTTAGCAGTAAGCTCAGATGTCGTTACTTCTGTGGAACGCTATAAGGCCATCCTTGGCCGCTCTGCGGTTTCATCCTTGAAACCGAAGCCCACAGCCGCACCGACATCTGACTATTCACCTCTCCGAATTAGCTCTTAGATGTTACAAACTCGTTTTTGGACAGAAATGAGTTAAAGTTAAGGCTCTAAAAGCCACTTCTGACATTAAAAAATGTATTACAACTGGATGCTCGATAACGTCTTATTCGGTTTATGGGTCAAAATTTCCTAACATCGTTTTTATACCGTTAGGCGTTTTGTAATACTCAATCTGCACTCCGCCCCTCTCTACTAAGTCTGATATCTTATCACTGTGGTGACTGACTAGCCTTTCGACTTTATACATGTAATACGAGTTTAACTGTACGGATTTAATGGTGATCTTGAATGCAAAGGTCTTTGTTTGGGTGTTATCTCAAACATTTTAAAATCCTAGTGAACTAATACTCTTGATTGAATGCCTTATTTAGCAAATTAATTCCTGGAATAAAAAATGAAAAAATCAACGCTACTCTCTTTATTACTATTTACTGGCTTTAGCCATGCTAACATCACCCCGTTGCCAGAGTTAAATGAGATTAAAGATTATCAGCAGCTCAACTCTAAGATTTTAACCGCAGGTTTACCGACAGAAACACAGTTTAACACTCTAAGTAAAGCAGGTGTACAGTTGGTGATTAACCTAATGCCTGATGAGCAAAAGGATTCTCACGCGGATGAAGCCAAACTGGTTACCGATGCAGGAATGGAATATGTCTACATTCCAGTCGATTGGATAAATCCAAAAGTTGAGCAGGTGGAAGCTTTCTTCGAGGTGATGGACAAGAACCGTGACAAAGACATAATTATCCACTGCATGGCTAATTATCGTGCCTCGGCTTTCGCCTATCTAGATCAGCTACGTATTGGTAATAAGGTGTCTATGGAAGACACGATGGTGGAATGGGGCGATCTACAGCAAAGTTTGCAAAAGCATTCTCAATGGGCTGAGCTAATCGAACAGGTTAAAGCTAAGTACAATCTCTAATTCCAGCGATTTATTATAACGGCTTATTCCAAGTAATAACCCTAAGAACTGTTACTAAGGACTATTGTTAGTTCTCAGGCTAACTAGAAATATCCATGCTCGATCACTCAGGTTATTGGGCATGCTTGTATCAGCGACTTCTAACCTTTAATTCACGTGACAATCAAGGAATTTATACAAAGCTAAAAATATGCCTTAATTTAAAAAGACGAGAAAGGCATATCTTCTAGATTGTGCACTTCACGATTGAACGTGACTATTTTGAGTAAGTGCCTTTCAGATTAGCTTTCCTATAGCCAAAGCTATACTCGCCCTATTTACCTTTTGAACTGCGAAACTCACTTTGGGGCATTTTCAATTTAGAAGTCGAATCATCATGGCTAAATGAAGGCACCAATTACCCCGTGTAGATACGGCTGAGGCCATCGAAAACAGGGACGTTTTCGTTGAGCTCACAAGGACGTGCTTGTAGCGTGCCTCAGCAGTATCTGCACATACCCCGCTGGAGGCGATTAGGTACACCTTTACTCGAAGGTAAATACACTTTGGGACATTTTCAATTTAGAAGTCGAATCACCATGGCTAAATGAAGGCACCAATTACCTAGTGTAGGTACGGCTGAAGCCGTCGGAAACAGGGATGTTTTCGTTGAGCCTACAAGGACGTACTAGCGGCGCGCTTCAGCAGTGTCTGCACATACGCCCGCTGCAGGCGATTGATAACCATGAAGCATCAAGGCAGGACACACTTCCCCATAGTCACAGCTCAGAGAAAATGTAATCAGCCTTCATTCGAAGGCTAACCACCTTTGGGGCAAAAGCTATTCACCACAGAGGACACGGAGAAGATCAACAGTGAAGCCAGTAAATCTCTTCATCTTTACCTCTGTGAACTTGGTGAAAGCGCAGCGCTCCGTGGTGAGATTAGTGCTTTGTAAAAAATGATGTTAACGCTAAATTTATGCGTTAGCTAAACACACTTTGGGGGATTTCCAATTAAGTTAAAGCTGTAACTACCGAGTTCAACGTGTCACGGCTGTATCTGCACATGAGGTCGTTCCTTCACATCTGACCCATAGGGATATGGGAAATGTCATTATGATGTAGGGAACATCATTGACCATGTGATCACGACATTCGGACATCCTGTCCCCCCCCCCCCCCCGCTGGAGGCGATTAATAACTCAAAATCAACAGTACAGAACTCTCTCCCCTGTAGCCACAGCACAGATAAAAATGTAATCAGCCTTCATTCGAAGGTCAACACCTTTAGGGCAAAGCCTGCCGTCAGGCTAGTTTTCTTTTCTTACCCCCTATCCTAGAGCCGCTTTCGTCTCTACAATGAGCGCCTTTTCATTTTCGTCTATTTAGCTCATATAACAAAATGCCAGATTTAACTTTATTAGCCGTATTCCTGCCCACATTCTTTTTTGTCTCTATCACGCCCGGTATGTGCATGACCCTCGCCATGACTCTGGGGATGAGTATTGGCTTTCGCCGCACCCTTTGGATGATGATTGGCGAACTAGTCGGTGTCGCCTTAGTTGCCATAGCAGCGGTAATGGGCGTTGCCAGCATCATGCTTAACTACCCAGAACTGTTTGCCGTGCTTAAATGGGTCGGCGGGATCTATCTATGCTATATCGGTGTCAATATGTGGCGCTCGAAAGGTAAGATGGCCATCATAGAAGGTCAGCAAACCCCAAGCGTAAGCAACGTCGCACTCATCTCCCAAGGATTTATTACAGCGATTGCCAACCCTAAAGGCTGGGCGTTTATGGTGTCTTTACTGCCGCCGTTTATTAGCGTCGAACGTGACGTGGCGCCGCAGCTTGTGGCGCTGTTAAGCATCATTCTATTCACAGAGCTCATTAGCATGATGGCTTATGCTGCTGGTGGCAAAAGCCTGAGAATATTCTTAAGTCGTGGTGACAATATCAAGTGGATGAACCGTATTGCTGGTAGCTTAATGGTAAGTGTAGGATTCTGGCTAGCCTTGGGCTAAAGTGACCGCTGCGTATATGCAAGCGTTTCAGAACTAAACTCAAAAAGGTAGTTTGATGAAGTCATTCAACATGGTTTTTTTACTATTAACCGCCCTGTTTGTTTCGGGTTGTACCTCTGTAAAGTTAGTCAATCTAGCCAACGAGCCAATCCCGATAAATAGTGCGCAATCCATTGAGCAAGCTATTTTAAAAGGATGCAAAGCAAAAGGCTGGACGCCAATAAAAGCCGACAGCAATACGATTGACGCCTATATCACGGTGAGATCCCATAAAGCTCATGTACGTATTAGTTATAATGAGCACTTTTATAATATCAACTATGTCGACAGCACTAACTTAGATTATAACTATGGTGAAATTCACCGAAACTATAATAAGTGGGTCTACAAGTTAGCAGCGTCAATACAGCAGCAGTTAAGCAGCAGCCGATAAATTATCTCTGCCAAAAATGCCAAGCTCAATGCTTGGCATTTTCTTATCCTTTCACCTACTCCCTATCTTTTCCAACTGTCATCGCTGAGATAAAAAGCCCCCCATCAAGTAAAAAGAGGAACATCCCCTGTCATATGACAGAGCTCGCGTAAAAAACAACAAGCTAGACACGTGTCTTGAAATTAAGCTGTAAACAACTGTATACTCACCTAGACAAAACTTACAGAGAACTACCACATGACCAGAAGATTTAGCCCACGTTTCGCTTACATAATCACAGCGTTAATCATGATTATGGGTTTACTTGCCTCTGCATCCACTCGTGCAATGACCATCGAAGGCAACAAAGTATCGGTCAGCGCCAATGACTCAACGCTCTACGTTTCAGCCTATATGGCGCCAGTTCTTTGTACTAATGGCGGAGTGAAATTTACCGCCGTTGGCGAGTATGCAGTCGATATTGTATCGTTGTACTGCCTAGATGAAGCTCAGGTGGATAAGCTAATCGAGGGGCTACAAGAGGCGAAAGCGGAGTCTGTAAAACTCAAGGCATTAGCTAAGCCTTAATGAAACCCAGTTATCACGACTGACGTACAGAATCGCTTACTTCGAACTAAAACAGGACAAGATGAAATTATCGTATTTCAAGGTGAAATCAACTCCAAGTAGTTGGTCTGCTATGTCATAGACTGTGATTGCGGCTCTATAAATTGTAAAACTAGATTTGTCAGCTCGACTTGCATTTAATACTAATAAACGTCACATTGCTGTCACGATATTTGAAACAGACAGGTTTCAATCAACAATATTTAATGCCTAATGACTCTAACTCGTTATCCTACAACCATAACAGTAAGTGTAATATTTGGACCATAACAATAAATACAAAGGATTGAAAATGCGCGCTTTTAAGACCCTCTTGCCTAAATCTCATCTGCTAAAGCCTTATTCGTTTAAAGCATTGGCCCTCGCCATTTCAATGGCAATCCCCCTAACGCTTACGGCCACGGCCCCCTTCCCCGCAACTGCCAAAGAAACCTCTATCTATAGCCATATCGCCACTGCCCAACCTATCTGGGCTAAGCATGGCATGGTATCGAGCCAGGAGGCCCTTGCGACTCAGGCTGGAGTTGAGATCTTAAAACAGGGCGGTAATGCGGTCGATGCTGCGGTCGCTGTGGGTTTTAGTTTAGCGGTGACCCTACCTAGAGCGGGCAATATTGGTGGCGGCGGCTTTATGTTGGTTCACTTAAGTCAGCCAAACAAAACCATCGCCATCGATTACCGTGAAATGGCACCAAGTAGCGCACATCGCGATATTTTCCTCGATGAGGGTGGCAACCCTGTCGATAAGCTCAGCCGTGAACATGGCTTAGCAGTAGGCGTCCCCGGCACGGTGATGGGCATGGAGTTGGCGCTAGAGAAATATGGCACCATGACCATGAAACAGGTGACCGACGCTGCGATAAAGATGGCTAAAGATGGCATTGTCGTCACCCCCGATCTACAAGCATCGTTATCAGGCCTTAAGAGACGTATCGCCCAATGGCCTAGTTCTGCCGAAATCTTTTATAAAGCCGACGGCAGCGATTATCAAAGCGGAGAGTTATTACAACAGCCAGAGTTAGCGCACTCATTATCCTTAATCGCCAAGCACGGTAGTGAAGGCTTCTATGAAGGCGAGACCGCAGAAAAGCTCATTAACACCATTCAAGAGGCTGGCGGGATCATGACGCTAGCCGATCTTAAAAACTATAAAGTGATCGAACGTGAGCCTGTTGTGGGTGAATATCGCGGTTATCAGGTGGTGTCTATGCCGCCCCCCTCTTCAGGCGGTATACACATTATCGAGATGCTCAACATGCTTGAAGGCTACCCCATTAAAGAGCTTGGCCTCAACACCGCTGCGACCTTGCATTTAATGACAGAAGCGATGAAGCGCGCCTATGCCGATCGCAGCGAGTACCTAGGCGACCCTGACTTTTATGATGTTCCGGTTAACGCGCTGTTAAGTAAGGATTATGCCAAGCAGCTAGCCAAACAGATCTCCCCAGATAAGGCGACACCTAGCAGCGAAATCAAACCCGGTAAACTTGCCCCTTATGAGAGCAATCAGACAACCCACTACTCTGTGGTTGATAAGTGGGGCAACGCTGTATCTAACACTTACACGCTTAACTTCAGTTATGGTTCGGGTCTTGTCGCCAAAGGCACTGGGATTTTACTCAATAACGAAATGGATGACTTTTCGGCTAAGCCCGGCACACCTAACGGCTATGGGTTAGTCGGCGGCGAAGCGAACGCCGTAGAGGGGCATAAACGCCCACTGAGTTCGATGAGCCCAACCATCGTGATGAAAGACAATAAACCCTTTATTGTGACAGGTAGCCCTGGTGGCTCACGTATCATCACCACCACGATGCAGATCATCATGAATGTGATTGACCATGACTTAAATATCGCCGAGGCCACTTATGCACCTCGCGTCCATCATCAGTGGCTACCCGATATCCTGAGAGTTGAGCATACCCTTAACCAAGATACCCAGAGCCTGCTAAGGGTCAAAGGTCATGAGGTTAAGGTCAATAATGCCATGGGGTCAACCCAGTCGATTATGGTGACGGAGCAAGGAATATTTGGCTCCAGTGATCCTCGCCGTGCAGGCAGCGAAACGGCAGGCTACTAACCGCAGCGGCCGAATTAAATCAACAAGCAATAGCGTATAAGCAATTGCTCTTTTATAAGCCCTCGCCCTTAGGAGTTTCCCCCTAAGGGCGATTTTGTTTTCAGCCCTAAGCCACCTACTTCAGAAGGTGGATTCTTTACTTATCAAAGTAATTACCAAAGCATTTACCAAAGTAATAAGCTAAAAGGCAGCCTTTTACGATAAAACGCCACTTCGACTGCAGCCAAGAAACAATAGCTAAGCAATGGCATCAGCAGCCCAAAGCGATTACTCAGTCACAGTTTTTACCTCTATAACTCACTAGGATGCTAAACAAAATCGATAAAGCATTTTACACGACACTCATTTTGCGGAGCTAAACAATGAGCCCTACTCAAGCAAACCAACTATCCCAAAAAGTTACCCCTATTATCCTCGACTGCGATCCAGGCCATGACGATGCCATTTCTCTGATCCTAGCCATGAGCAGCAGCGCACTCAAGCCGCTAGCGGTAACGACCAGTGCTGGTAACCAAACCCCAGACAAAACCTTAAACAATGCACTGCGCATCTTAACGCTACTTGAGCGTCACGATATTCCTGTTGCAGCAGGTGCGCCTAAGCCTTTGGCACGAGAGCTGATCATTGCCGACAATGTTCACGGTGAGAGTGGCCTAGATGGCCCTAAACTGCCTGACCCCGCTTTTGCACCGCTAACGATTTCTGCCATTGAGTTAATGGCGCAAAAAGTGCGCGAAAGTGATGAAGCCGTAACCCTGGTGCCCTCCGGCCCGCTAACTAATATCGCGCTGTTTTTAGCAACTTACCCTGAACTTCACAGCAAGATTGAGCGCATTGTACTGATGGGCGGCGCAGCTGAAGCTGGCAACTGGACCCCAGCGGCTGAATTTAACATCTTCGTCGATCCAGAAGCGGCTGATATGGTGTTTAAATCGGGCATTCCTATCACCATGTGCGGCCTAGATATTACTCACCAAGCGCAGATCATGGATGAAGATATTGAGCGTATTCGAGCGATTCACAACCCTGTAGCCAAGTGCGTCGCCGAGCTACTGGATTTCTTTATGATCTACCACAGAGATCCAAAATGGGGCTTTGAGGGGGCACCACTACACGACCCTTGCACCATCGCCTGGTTACTCAAACCTGAACTATTTACCTCGTACGATTGCTGGGTTGGCGTTGAAACCAAAGGTGAATATACGCAGGGCATGACGGTGGTCGACCGTTATCAGTTAACCAATAATCCGCATAATACCCAAGTATTGTGCAAGCTCGATAGACAAGGCTTTGTCGATTTAATCGTTGAGTGCCTAAATGCTTATAACTAGTTGATTATAATGGCAGATTATAACTAGCAGCGGTTACCTAGCGACTCATAGCTAACCGCTTCAACACTGGGCTAACAGTTTCACCTCAGGGCTAACTATTTTAGCTCAGGGCTAACTATTTCAGCTCAGGGCTAAGCCGCTCAACTGTTTAGCCCTGCTTCATTCCAGCATTAATTTGCAAGCGTGTCCTCTCCTGCCCGCACAGGCTAAATAAGTATTTTGTTGTTCGATATAAGCTGTGGCTTTTCTTCGTGGCCCCAGTGTCTTTCATTGCCTCAATATTCTTCGTGGTAAACCGCTTTACTGCATAACAGAAAATAATTATGGCTGTATTAGCTTTTCCTTACATTCTTCTCGCGTGATTTCCTGACAGCGTGTGGAGTAGAGTGCGCATAGCAGAGATAGCACCACCACGAACACGCCTATTGCTGGAGTCCAATTAACAGAACTGTACTTTATGACTACGCCACCGAGTAGTGAACCAAGCGCTACACCAAGGTGCATTGAGGTGTTGTTGACAGCGATACTAACACCAGCATTGGCGTGGTCAGATTGGATCAGGTAGTTCTGCACAATAGGAGATATCGTCCAGCTTAAGCCACCCCAGAGCATCATGCAGGGGATAAACAGTACTAATGAATTAAGCGTGAAGGGGATCGCACCGAGAAATAGGATAAATATCGACGGTATGAGTATGATAGCGGTGATATGGCCTAGCTTGTCTGACAGCCAGCCACCCATATAGCCGCCAGTGATCGCTGCGGCTCCGAATAGAAAATAGTAGAAGGTCAGCTCTGATTTACTGGCACCGATAGTGGCCTGTAGGTAGGGGGCCAGATAGGCAAAAAGAACAAAGTGGCCGCCGATCATCAAGATCGATACTAGCTGGGCAGTAAGAAGTTTCGGGTTTTTAAGGTGTTCTGCATATTTTGAGAGCGGAATGCGTTGCCCATTGCTAGAAACATTGGGTAACATCAATGGCACAATAATGCAGAGTAATAGCGCCATAAGGGCGATAAAAGCAAAGGGAGCGCGCCAGCCTAACCAGTTACAAAAAAGTAAGCCTACCGGAACCCCCAATACTAACGAGCCGCTAATGCCCATAAAGATGATGCCGATCGCTCGGCCTTTAAACTCAGCTTCAACCATTTCGGTGGCTATGGTGGTCACCAGTACAACGATAAGTGCGCAGCTTGCCGCTGAGATAATACGCATACCAAAAAGAAAGGCGTAGCTTGGGCTGAGCGCTGAGAATAGGTTACCTAAACAGAAGGTGAACAGCGCGACCTGTAAAAGGCGAAGGCGATTAAACTTTGCGGTCGCAAACAGTAAAACGGGGGCGGCCAAGGCGAAAGTAAGTGAAAATACGGTAGTGAGCTGGCCTGCAGCACTGATCGAAACACCAAGATCTTCAGCAATAAAGGGGACGATACCACCAGCGATATTTTCATCCATTCCCGTAGCAAAAGTGATCAGCGCTAAGAGGTATACTTTGGGGTTCATGTCATACTCGTGGTCATATTAATAAAATAGCTTAATGGCTTACTTCGTTATTGGTATAACTCAGTTTCGGCTAAACTTTTGTTTTATAGAATGATTTAACACCGCAACATTTATCACCAATACCTTTAAAAAGCAACTTAAATGTTGCAACTAAAAATCAACTAGAAAACATAGCAACAAAAACAAAGTCATCTATGATAAACCAATAACATACTTGTCTATTTTTATTATTAGCAATCCAGTAGTGCTCATTTGTCAGCTTGCTGCGTACTAAGTGCAATTAAGAGTTGTAACAGGCTACATTGAATGGATCTAAGAACAGAGTGGGCTAATTATTTAAATTGACTAACTGACTTACTGACTAAGAGATACTGACAACTGTTAGCAAAGTGCTGCCGTCATTTTTCTAAATGCTCACAATAATAAGTTAATTCCTGCCGTGCCCTTACAGGTCCATGAAGTAACTTACCGAATTCAGTAGTAAGCTTTAGCCAATTATCACTTGGAATATTGAGTCTATTCGGGATGTTCTCTGCATTAGCTGAAATAGTACCCCGTTTATCATCTTGAATGATCTGACCTGTTTCATCGATAAGTATTATTTCTAAGTTGCAATCCATTTTTAGAAAATGTGATCAAAGTTAGCTAAAGCGAATTCTTTATGCTCGATATACTCCCGAGATTTTGATAAGTTATTGAAATGTAGATATTTAGCAATGTGGAATTTAGCAATATTGATTAGCAAAAAATGATAGAAACCTCTACATCAAGACACTCAGTTTTTCGGGCTTGAGATTGAGAAAGTAAATCTTGAATTATATTTTTTTTTATCAACCGTCGGCTAAATTTGAGGGACTACGACTAAGTTATAACTTTAACCGGAACGTTATTGAGTATCTATTCAATAAGACGTTATGTTTGACCACACTAAAATCATATGGAGATAATAATGGAAGTAATGCAACTGCCCAAGTTTTATGGATTAATTAAAGTAGCCTCAATAATAGGAGCTGTTTTGGGTTGTTTATCAGGAAGCACTTTAATCCTAACGAGCATGAGAGCGTTTAACTGGGGTTTTGTTCAAGGTCTTATAGCAATATCGAGTGGTGTAATTGTTGTCGTGTCAACCCTTCTTGGGTTAGGGTTAATACTGTGTTTCTTAAGCATGGTTCAAGCTCAAATAGATACACGTAATATGACTCTTAAAATGTTAAACAATAAAAACACTTAAATGCAACAAGCCGTTAGGTAATGACTTTTTACAGTTGGCTAGGTTCCGCTTCGCTTCACATTTTAGCCAACTGAAAAACTATTAATAGGACTTTAACTGTATATAGAGGAAGCCGTAGAGTGTCTCGATTTATTCGTTTTTCACTTAGACAAAATGGGATGGTTTATTCCCCTAACATTAATATGGGACAACTAGAATAACCAAAACACCAAAATACTTAGGAAATAATTCTGGCTGTCAATTCTGGCTGTCTTAGTTTTATTAGTTTTATCTTTCTGATTAGCCTCTATGCTTCAAGAGTGAAAGGCAATCCTCTCTCAGTAAATACAATCCTGCTTTTTAAGCAAGCGGCGAGCTTTGCATTACTCAATACGTGCAGTATCTATGGCCATCGCTTTTAACCTCAGCCGCACTGCGTATGGGGGACCGAATTGATTACATACCTATTGCAGTGAGCTATTGCACAATACAGCTATGATTTTCTGCACTATATTGCTATTCAGGATAGAGTCATTAAACTCAACCTCTCTGAATTTATTGCATCTACCCGCAATGGGCTAGACGCTCTCCTGATGGTGTATATATGCTTGCTACTCTCTCTTCGGTTGTCAGACGTTCTAGCTTATTGACGGCCCCACGAAATCTAGTCGCTGTACTTTTACTCTCTCTTACCTGTGCCGCTCCTGTTGTCGCAGAGCCCTCTGGCAAGGGGTTATCTATTTGGTTTGATGTGGGTGGCCCGGTGGGTGGTCCATATGCCACTGTCGTTCAAAATGGCGCCCAGCAGGCGGCTGAAGATCTCAATGTCGATCTTCGCATTGTCTACTCAGACTGGCAGCCGCAGAAGATGGTTGAAAACTTTAAACATGCTCTTGCGGCAAAGCCTTCTGGAATTGTGGTGATGGGCCATCCTAGTGATAGTGCTTTTCAGGTATTAATTGATGAGGCCTATAGCAACAACATCTTAGTCACCTCGGTTGATACGCCATTACCACAAATTATGGCGGCTAAGCGGAGCCAAGGGTTTGGTTATGTGGGCGTAAATAACCGTGAGCGAGGCATTTTACTTGCCAATGAGGCACTTGCTAAAGGGTCGTTTAAAGCAGGCGATCGCGCCCTAGTGTGGGGAATGAAAGATATTGCTGAACGTAGTCACTCGACTCGGGGAATGATCAGCACCTTAGAGGCCGCTGGATTAAAAGTTGATTTTATTCAGATCTCGCCAGAAACAGATAAAGACCCCTCAATTGGCACAACGGCTATCACGGCCTACCTAGCAAGTCACTACGATACCAAGCTTATCTTGGTTGACCATGGTGCACTAACGGCCCAAATGGGCAACTTCTTACGCAATGCAGGCGTACGTCCAGGTGAGCTGTTTGTCGGCGGTTTTAGCTTATCTCCTGCCACTGCCGATGCTATCCGTACTGGCTATGTACAGTTAGTGGGTGATGGTCAACCTTACCTGATTGGCTATCTCTCAGTAGTACAGCTGGTACTATCAAAACTGTACGGTTTCTCAGGTCTAGATATCAATACTGGGGCGGGCTTTATCAGTAAAGATAATATTGAGTTAATTGCACCATTGGCCGCTAAAGGGATCCGTTAATGGCTGGCAGTGCCTTAGAGATGGTCCTTGAGTTAAAAGGTCTGAATAAACAGTATGGTCCAGTGGATGCGTTAAAAAATATTAGCTTAGCAATTCAACCCGGCGAAGTCGTTGCGTTGTTGGGTGATAACGGTGCAGGTAAATCGACCCTGATTAAGGTGATCTCTGGCGCTGAAGCTTTCTGCTCTGGCTCACTGAGCATCATGGGTAAAACCGTTTCGGCAAAAGGCTACTGTGTACAAAAGGCGCGACAACTGGGTATAGAAACGGTCTATCAGTCGGGCTCTCTCGGTGAGCAGCAGAGCGTATGGCGTAATCTTTTTTTAGGTCGTCACTTACACAACCGATTTGGCTTTATCGATCACAAAGAGGAGCGAAAACAGGCCAAGGCACTACTGGAGAGGCTTGAATTTAATGGCATTGGCGCCAATGTCGATACTCCGGCACAGCTACTCTCAGGTGGAGAGCGACAAGGGCTAGCAATTGGTCGAGCCATGCTTTTTGGCGCCAAACTAGTGATACTCGATGAACCAACGACGGCACTGTCACTAGGTGAAGTGGATAAAGTGCTTAAGTTTATCGAGAAGCTCAAGTCTCAAGATTCTGCCTGCCTACTGATCACCCATAATATGAACGATGCCTATAGAGTTGCCGACCGATTTGTCGTAATGGATAGAGGCTCTATTATTGCTCAATACCATAAAAGTGATATCTCGCAAGCAGGATTACAACAGGCACTACTCGATGCAGTGGGAGGTGGCCAATGAGGAACTTCTTTATGCAGCATCGAGCCCCAGTGCTAACTGCAATTATGCTGGTGGGGATCTGGCTGCTATTTACAATATATAGCCCGCAAACTTTCCTGCATGGGCGGATCTACACCTCATTTATGTCGACCATCCCCTTTACTGCCATTCTGGCTTTTGGTTTGACCCTGCTGGTGATCGCGCGGGAAATTGATATGAGCTTCCCCGCTGTTGTGGCGCTGGGGGGCTTTGTTTTTGGGGTTATCTTCGAGGCTACCCTCTCCCCATCAATCGCATTCATTGCAGCCATATCGGCAGGGGTGGCATGTGGCCTGCTTAACGGTTTGCTGGTGGTCTGTTTTAGGATCCCTTCGATTATCGTCACTATTGGCACCCAGTTCTTTATTGGTGGCCTGACGACAGTTCTTGCCGATGGTTTAGCCTTGAGTCTTCCTGTTTTACGGGAAACCTGGCTACATGGCTTAATGGTGGGCCGGATTGCCGGTGTTGTTCCCGCACAAGCCGTGTGGTGCTTAGTCATCGGCGCGGCATTTTGGCTTATTTTATCTCGCCACACCTTTGGCGATAGCGTCAACTTTACGGGTGATAATCCCAAAGCTGCGAGCTTAATGGGCGTTCCTGTCGAGCGCACCCGCGTACTGTTGTTCATTATCATGGGCGCGCTCTCAGCTCTGGTCGGTGTATTTATTACGCTAGAGATGAGTAGCTGGTGGCCCAACCAAGGGCAAGGTTACATGCTGTTGGTATTCGCCTCGGTATTTATTGGCGGCACCTCGGTGCTCGGCGGCCGTGGTACCTTAGTGGGCACACTATTTGGCGCCTGTATTATCGGGATATTAGAGGCGGGGATCATCAGTGGCGGCTTAGCCGGATTTTGGACTCGCCTAGTGTATGGGATAATTATTATTGCCTCACTCGTCACCCACAGTGTGCTGCTTAAACAACACAAGGGCGCTTGGCGACAGCTATTTCTTAACCGTGGTTAAGTCATGGATCTTGTAGAATGGCTTTTGTAAATTAAGGTTATAAAGATGACAAAAATTACAATTATTGGTGCTGGACATTGGCAGAGTGATGTTCACTTGTCAGCGGCATTAAGTGGTGAAGTGTTGAGTGGTGAATTAAGGTGTGCGCTATGACAAAAATTACGATTATTGGTGCTGGCAGTGTAATGTTCACTCGCCAACTCGTTTCGGCGCTGCTCTCCTATCCTGCACTGCAGAAGATGCATCTGGAGCTCATGGATCTCAATCCTCAGGTGCTTGCCCGCAGCGAAAAGTTGATCACTCTGATGGTTGCACAGGCCAAGGTGCCCGTAACTGTGAGTGCGACTACTGACAGGAAGCAAGCGCTCATCGGTGCTGATTTCGTGCTCAACCTTATTCAAGTTGGTGGCCTCGAGCCATGGCGTCTTGATATCGAGATCCCTGCAAAATATGGGGTTATCCAAGAGGTGGGGGATACGATGGGGCCAGGTGGTATTTTCAGGGCTCTGAGGCACATCCCGCCAATGGTTGAGATCCTTAAAGATATGGAGCAGGTCTGCCCCAATGCCTTGTTTATCAACTATGCCAATCCGTTAGCGCCACTGACATGGGCGGCGAAGGAATTTAGCACTATAAAAAGTGTGGGTCTCTGTTATGGCGTACGTTACACCGTTGCACAATTAGCTGGCTATTTAGGGCTTGGCGAGTGGATTGAGCATCCATCTACGCCTGAGATCTGGCAGCAGCTAATGTATAAAGAGGTGCCCGGCGAGATAGACTATGAGTTTGCTGGCATCAACCATATGACCTGGATAACTAAGCTGACGGTCGATGGGGAAGATAAGCTTGCCGATATTCAGCGCATTGTCGATGATCCTAAGGTCTATGCTGCCGATGGTGTGCGCTGCGAGGTGCTTAAATTCTTCGGCCACTGGTGTACAGAGAACCACTGGCACTGCAGCGATTACCTGCCCTATTTTAGAAAAAATGAAGCGATGATAAATGAGTTTCTACCCAACCGCTGGAACCTGTTAGCACTTGAAGAAAAAGTTCATGCGGCAGGCAAGCTAGAGGTAGATGCTCAACTGGCTGGAGAGAAGGATTTTGTGATCGCCCCCAATATGCTCAATGCCCCTAAGCTTATCAACGCCATCGTCAGCGGTGAGCGAACCCGGATCAACGGTAATGTCGCCAATCAGCAGCAAGATGGTCTGTTAATCGATAATCTGCCACAAAACTGTGTGGTTGAAGTGCCTATCTGGGCGGATAGCAAAGGGCTACACCCACAGCCTATGGGCAGATTACCCACCCAGTGCGCCAGCTTAATTAAAACCAATACTGCAGTGCAGGAGCTGATAGTTGAAGCGGCGCTTAATCGCGATCTCGATGCCGCCCGATATGCATTGTCACTCGATCCTGTCACTGCAACAGTTTGTACTCTTGAGCAGATAGATGCCATGTTCAAAGAGATGGTTGAAGCGCAAAAACAGTGGCTACCCGAGTTTAATTAGCGATATACCCATCACATTAAATATGTGCTCATTCAGCGGGAGACTCTGCTTTCCCGCCTCAGATTGTCCTAGGATCTAGAACCTGCTTTTCCTAGGACCTTCTTTCACAATGCCCCATAAAAAAACGCAGTTTAACTAAACTGCGTTTCTCGTTTATCCACTTTGTGACGAAAACTAAACCTTTCTCTGTACGCTCTGTTCCCAGAACTGTCTTGATAAATTGTGGGTCTTGGTCGATAAACGCGACACCTGCTCGCCTCGCTGTGATGCATCCAGCGTTTGCTCCAAGCTCTCTAGCGACAACTCACTGATCACCTGAATAGAGTGGCTAATATCATTTGCAACCGTGGTTTGCTGAGTCATAGCGCAGGCGTTTTCATCACTCATCGAATTCATTCTTATAATGGACTCTCTGAGCGCTTCAAAAGATTCATCTACCTGCTTGGCTAAGTCAACAGATTGCTCCGCCTTACGCTGACCCGCAGCCATAGTTTTAGCCGCCCTTTCGGTGCTTTCTCTAAACTTACTGACGATAGCTTCAATATGCGAAGTCGATTCACTGGTACGACTTGAAAGTTGACGTACTTCATCGGCCACGACAGCAAAGCCTCGTCCTGACTCGCCAGCTCTTGCGGCCTCAATAGCCGCGTTTAATGCCAACAGATTCGTCTGCTCGGCGATACCACGAATAACATCCAATACATTATTAATGTCTTGGCTATCTTGCTCAATCGATGCGACTACTGATGCAAAGTTGCCCACCTCATCTTTAAGCTGATTGATAGACTCAATAACCCGCACCAGCAACTCATGGCCCTTTTCTGCCGAAAGATTACTGACTGACATTTCCCGTGCAGCGCTATGAATATTTTGACTCACCTCATTAAAGCTGGCACTCATCTCTTCCATTGCAGTTGCCGCTTGGCTAGTCTGCATGCTTTGGCTATCGGCACGCTGACGAGTGTTCGCTATGGTAGCGTTTAAGCTGGCGCTAAGGGATTCAATTGAGCCTGCAGAATCCGCCATCCTGCCCACTACGCCTCCGGTTTCGGTCAGTAAAAACTGTAGAGCAAAACCAATTTTGCCAATTTCATCTTGTCGACCCGTAAATACGCCCGCGGCTAAAGGATCATCAATGGTATTTCTAGCCTGAGACACTAGAGTATTAAACGGCTTTAAAATAACACTTAACCCCGCGATACCAACCACTGTGGCTAGAATGGCCGCAGCTATGGGGGAGTAACTTGATAGCCCCGCAGCGATAACTACGGTTAACATCAGCCAAACATACAGCTTAGCGCTAAAGCCCAATAAAGGTTTGCGTATAGCCTTGGGCTGCTTCCCCTTTTGAATAGCTTGATAGATGCCTTGGGCTCGATTGATTTGCTCCGGCGTGGCCTTACGGCGTACCGATTGATACTCGTGGATTTTACCGTTTTCAAAGACGGGTGCCACATAGGCATTGACCCAGTAGTGGTCGCCATTTTTACTGCGATTCTTAACAATCCCCACCCAAGGCTTACCTGTTTTAATACGCGACCAAAGCGACTCGAAAGCCGCCTCCGGCATATCGGGGTGACGCACCAGATTGTGAGGCTGTCTATGCAACTCATCAAAACTGTAGCCACTCACATTGATGAAGCCTTCATTTGCATACTTAATATTACCGTTAAGGTCCGTCGTCGACAGTAATATGCAATTGTCAGTTAATGTTTTTTCTGTTTGCGTGACCGGTTGGTTATTTCGCATTGTTATTAGTCTTATTGCTTAAACAAGATAGCAGCGATTCTGACAAGATCAGATAATGAAATCATTGATTGCTATCAACAAACGACATTCTGCTCATGATAAATCATGACAAATATCACATTGTTAATAAAACGCTGTATCACGAACTTTAGCAAACACTTTACTCACACACACGGTCATGATCCGGGGTTTAAACTCCTGTCATGACTGTGTATCGTTACTGGCTCGCCGCGAGTTCGATAAATGCCGCAGTGTACATCTTTAAGTTCAGCATAAATTGTTGGTAAGTAATAAACTCATTTTCACTGTGTCCCGTGTATTCAACGCCCGGCATAGCGGGACCAAAACTCAAGGCATTGGGGAATAGTTTACTGTTGGTCGAGCCGCCGATAGCGACAGGTTGTGGGTTATCAGTATCGGTATAGTGACCAAAGATACTCAGTAAGGTCTCCAAGTGTGGAGCACCCTCCATCACCATAGGTTTCCCCCAGTAAGTATCAATCCCCACTAACTGGACATGATTGTTAGCCTGCCAACGCGCCATTGCAAAGAGAGTTTGCTCATCCAGAAGCTCAGCCGTTTTACCTTTAGGGCGGCGAAGGTTAATGGTGATCTTAGTGCCTGCGACGCCTTGTTTGACCACCGTCGGGGCTAGGCTCATCGCGCCCATAAACTCATCTTTATAAGCAATATCACCAAATTGTTCACCGTAGTGACCTAAACCGACCATGTCATCAATAAATTTCTGGGTTAACGATGCTGTCGATTTGGGCCAAGTGCGGATTGAAAGTAACTCTGCAAGATGAGTAACCGCATTTATACCGTCTTCAGGCGTTGAGGAGTGCGTAGACTTACCATCGGCAAAAATAGTTAAACTCTCCTGAGTTTGCTTAAAGCGATACCTCATCTGTGGTTGTAATTCGGCCTTCTTTTTAAACGCCGCGAGCAGTTCACTATTCACATTGATAAGCTTAGCAAACGCTTGCTGTGGCACTTGACTTGCAAATGAGCCACCATTAAATTCGAGCAGTTGAGGTTCACTCGTCGTTGAGTCTGATTGGATATTGGGGATGGTAAAGGCAATTTGACTCCAACCTTTTTCCGCGGTAACCACAGGATATTCGGCATCGATGGTGATATTTATGTTTGCGGGGGTATAACTTTGTAAGAAATCTCTCAACGGCTGCCAATCTGACTCCTCGGCCATATAGACCATTAACTCTATACGCTTATTTAAGCGAATATCATTGTCTTTTATCGACTTCATTGCGTACATGGCGGTCACTATCGGCCCCTTGTCATCCTCGGTGCCGCGACCAATAAGTTTACCCGGCTCAGATTGCGTATCCAGAATATAGGGACTCTGCAACCAGAGCTCAGGATCTGCAGGCTGCACATCCCCATGGGTAATTACGCCAAGTTTCTCCTCACTCTGTCCAAGGCCAATAAGTACAACATAACCATGATCGCTATAGTCTAATCCTAACCTATGGCTCAATGCCTTAAGTTCAGCTTTAAAGCCTATAAATTCAGGGTTGGTGTCGGGAGTCAATCCTTCTACAGCTTGTGTATTAAAACGCACTAAGTTGGCGAGATTCTCGACCATCGGTTTAGAATAGTTATCAACCGCGTAATCGGCGACCTTTTGCGATAGAGGTGAAACCGCCAATACTGAGGGTGATAACAGCGTCGATGCCAACAAAGGGGCGATAAGGTAGGGAAGGACTCTCATGGTATTCCATTTATGATTATCAATAAAACTCAGGCTAGCATGCCATAAAACAACCCTATAAATGTACAAAAAATAGCTAGGAGTACGCTTTGTTACAAATGATGCGGCTTTTGGGTAGATTTAACATATTAAACCGTGATATCTAAAGTGATTAACGTTAACGCACTTGCATTAACGTGAATTAACACAAGCATACTCGGGGATATAAATATGAAGGGATTAACCCTCAAACCAATCGTTTCAGCTGTCGCATTAGCATTAGCACTTAGTGCATGTAGTGCTTCCAATCCAAGCACGAATACGAGCACACAAACACTCGTCGCGCCTAATGTTGTTGCTCAGCAAATCATTGACAACAATGCCAGCAACCCATTTTTCAAGCCATATGATACCTATTTCGGAATTCCTGATTTCGCTAAAATCAAGCCAGAGCACTACCTACCCGCTTTCAAGGCTGGGATCGCACAACATCAGGCTGAAATTCAAACCATTATTGATAATCCTGATGCGGCAACTTTCGCTAACACTATTGAAGCGATGGAGTTTTCTGGAAACTTAACCACTAAAGTGGCTAGCGTTTTTTATAATCTAACGGGTGCAGACACTAACGAGGAGCTACAAGCAATCTCAAAAGACGTGGCGCCTATGCTGTCATCTGCAAGTGATGATATCTTGCTAAATGATGCCCTATTCCAGAAAGTGAAAACGGTTTATGACCAGCGCGATACTCTCTCTTTAAATGTTGCTCAGGCAAAACTGCTTGAAGATACCTACAAGTCATTTACTCGTGGCGGCGCCAACCTAAGTGAAGCAGATAAGACTAAACTGCGTGCGCTTAATGAACAAATTGGCAAACTGAGTCTAGAGTTTGGCGATAACCTGCTGGCCGAAACCAACGCATTTGAGCTAGTGATCGATAACAAGGCCAACTTAGCCGGTCTGCCTGACGACGTAATTAACACTGCGGCGCAAACTGCGACTAAGCGTGGCCACGACGGCAAATGGGTATTCACCACTTCACGCCCTTCTATCACGCCATTTTTAACCTATGCCGATAACCGCGAGCTGCGTGAAACCCTCTATAAAGGTTACGTTGAGCGCGGCAACAACGATAACGCCAATGATAACAAGAAGATTCTAGCCAAGATGGCAGCGCTACGTGCTGAGCGCGCCCAATTGATGGGTTATAAGACCCACGCGCATTTCGTACTCGAAGAGCGCACTGCGAAGACTCCAGAAAATGTCTACGAATTACTTAACAAGGTGTGGCCAGCGGCGCTTGCTCAAGCTGAATCTGAAGTGGCTGACATGCAAGCACTTATCGATTCTGAAGGCGGTGACTTCAAGCTTGCAGGATGGGACTGGTGGTACTACTCAGATAAGATCCGCGTTGCTAAATACAGCTTTAACGAGCAGCAAACTCGCCCTTACTTCTCATTAGAAAATACCCTTAAAGGTGTGTTCCATACCGCTAATCGCCTGTTTGGTATCACGGTGAAAGAGCGTACCGACCTGCCTAAGTACAACGACGAAGTGCGAACGTGGGAAGTGTATGACAAGAATGGCGAGCTAATGGCCATATTTATGGGTGACTACTTCGTTCGCGATAGCAAGCGTGGCGGCGCTTGGATGAACTCTTACCGTCAACAATACAACATGGATGGCACTGACTCTAAGCCAATCATCGTCAACGTACTTAACTATCCTCGTCCTGTGGGCGACGAGCCAGCACTGCTAACATTCGATGAAGCTAGCACCCTATTCCATGAATTTGGTCATGCACTGCACGGCATGCTTTCTGATGTTGAGTATCGCTCTCAAGCAGGCACATCTGTGCCACGTGACTATGTTGAGTTCCCATCTCAGGTGATGGAAAACTGGATGACTCAACCTGAGGTATTAGCGCAATTTGCCAAGCACTACAAAACCGGTGAAGTGATCCCACAAGAGCTAGTGAAGAAAATTCAAGCCGCAAGCAAGTTCAACCAAGGCTTTGCAACGGTTGAGTATATGGCGGCGACTAAGCTTGATTTAGATTGGCACACGGTGACCGACTTTATGCCAAAAGATGCGGCTAAGTTTGAAGCTGAGTCACTCAACAAGATGGGGCTTATCTCAGAGATCGCCCCGCGCTATCGGAGTACTTACTTCTCGCATATCTTCTCTGGCGGATACTCGGCAGGTTACTACAGCTATATCTGGTCTGATATTTTAGGGGCTGATGCGTTTGAAGCCTTTAAAGAGAATGGCATTTTCGATAAAGCCACTGCCGATGCCTTTAGAGACAACATCCTCTCTCAAGGTGGCAGCGAAGATCCTATGCAGCTATACAAACAGTTCCGTGGTAAAGAAGCGGGTATTGACCCACTACTACGCAGCCGAGGTTTATTGACTAAGTAAAATCGAACTAACCATTTGAAACTTTGTTAAAATGAAAACTCAAAAGGCGCCTATTAGTTAGTAGGCGCCTTTTTATCATTTGAGTTTAGCTAAGTTGCTGGAATAAATAACTGGTATAACCAGCGCGCACCATAAAACCCTGCGGGGATCCCTGCAATAACGCCAAGGGTTAACACAAGTAACTTTAGCCTTTTCTTATTTAGCTCCGATAAAAGAGCCATAATATCGGCATCATGCATCGGTTCTTGGGACTCAACCTTATTAGGCTCCATGTCTATTTGACTCCTTGTCTTATCCATCACACCCATCATTCACTACGCATAACGCATAACGCATAAGTGTAAACCAGATTAAGTTAAACGCTGGTATACATTTTGGTGTAAGAATGTTTTAAAACGACTAACTCTGCCTAACCGTGCCAATATAAGCTAACTTGCTAGCCTTGATTAATCACGATCAGTTTCTCAACAAAAGATTTCACGGCTTCTTTAGAGTCGAAGCTAAAGGCTAGACCATAATGGATACCGTTAACGCTCTTTTGGATACGCTTAGGAAATCGCGTCATCTCTGAGTAGTGGCAGTATTGTGCTTTGGCATTCACACCTTCAATTGCGGCGAGATCTGCTTTAAACACCTCATAAGCAGGACGGATCACCAATTGTGCTTGCTTGCCATCGAGATACAGATAAAACGGCTCCTTAAGCTTAGGAAGCATATATTCTGTCACTTTCTTGATTGAAAAATTCGTTCTGCATTCAAGTTCGCTTAGTAGCGATACAATCTCATTATGCTCAATAGCCAAAATTATGCCTGTTAACCTCAAAATTGGACTTAGATATTAACGTCTTTTACCTGCAACGCCTAAAACTAAATCTTATGGTTAAGTTTGATATACTGTGACCTTGTACTGCAGTCACAATCTTGTCGAGGCTGACCTGATTTACCCTGCAAGTTGAATTCAGTCGGTAGACAAGGTAAAACCAATACTCTGACCCTAAATCAAAGAAGCTATCGTGAACCAAGTTCCCTACTCTCAATCTTGCGAAAATAATAAATCAGCCATTTTGGCCGTGCTAATCCACAGCTTTAGCGATGTCAGCCAGGTGCTAGAGATTGGCAGCGGCACGGGGCAACATGCGGTTTATTTTGCCAAGCAGTTACCTCAACTTATCTGGCAAACCAGTGATCAATTGGCCTATCACAATGGTATCAACGCTTGGCTCGCCAAGCAGCCCAGTGATAATTTACGGGCACCTATCGAGCTAGATGTCACTCAGCCTTGGCCTGTAAACAAACTTGAGAATGACACCCTAGAAGGTATTTTTACCGCCAATACCTTACATATTATGTCTAAATCTATGGTCGAGGATTTTTTTAGAGGATTAGGAAAACACTTGGCAATAAAGGGCCAGTTTTGTGTTTATGGCCCGTTTAACTACGGTGGTGAATATACCAGCGCCAGTAATCGTCAGTTTGATAAATGGCTTTTTGAGCAGAACCCGCAAAGTGCGATCCGCGATATAGAGTGGATAACCGCACTAGCAGCGGCCCAAGGCTTGACGCTGGTCACAGACCACCCGATGCCTGCCAATAACCGCCTGCTGCATTTTGAGAAACGTGACTAAGCCATCATCTTATCGGACAACAGCAGACGTAGCTCACATAGGGAACCTACCTGATAATGTGGCTCTATATCATGGGGTTTCTCAGCGCCGTGACTATTGAGCCAACAGGTATGAATTCCGGCATTTAGCCCGCCAAGAATATCTGAGTGTGGGTTATCACCCACCATGAGTATCGACTCTTTTTTGGGGTGGCCCATCATCGCAAACGCATGATTAAAAATACCAACATCGGGCTTTGCCACGCCGACCTCTTCGGAGATCACCAACGGCGAGAAACGATTAGCTAGGCCCACTTTTTCTAAGCGAACGTTCTGTAATTCGGTAAAGCCGTTGGTAATAATGCCCATATTGACTCGGCCAGTAAGGCTATCTATCAACTCCTGAGCGCCGGGTAACAACTGACAAATTTCTGCCATGGCGGTGAGAAAATCGCTATTGAGTCTCTGGGTTGAAACTGTAAGTTTCTCCGCCCAAGATTCAAAACGGATATTTTGCAGCTCTTTTGCAGTCAACTTGCCATCTTGATAATCAACCCAAAGTGGTTGATTAACCGTTTGATAGTGCTGGAAGTCTTGACGGGTAAAATCCACATCAAAACGAGAGAACATCAACTGTAATCCTTGAAAAGCGTCGAAGTGAAACAAGGTCTCATCAGCGTCAAAAAGTACCCATTTGTACTGCATATCAATCCTAATTAAATAAAGACAGCCATTGCTGCTAAATAAAGTGCGGCAAGGTTATCTCAGTTTGGATATTTTTGTCTAAGTGCTTAGCGAAAATTCTATAAAAAAACGGCTTAATGTCGATGGGTTAGGCCTAAAGACAACCCCCCTCTATTAGCATAAGTAATAGAGGGGGGCATTTGCAAAGTGCAGCCATCCTTAGAATGCACTATCCTCAAATGCGACAATTTCAGCGCTTGCCGCCTGTATTTGTTTGCGTAAGCTTCGAGTCTGCACAGCCCAATAGCCCATATAAAATTCAGCTGTTTTCAACTTGTCCTGATAAAACGCCTTCTCTTCTGCGCCTTCAGCCAATTGATGCAGGGCTTTTTCGGCGATTCGAGTCCACATCCACCCCAGCGCCGTAATCCCTAAGATCTGCATATATGCCATGGAGGCTGCACCGATAATATCGGGGTTTTTAGCCGCATTTTCCGCAATGTAACCCGTGGCCTTTTCAAGATCGCCCGCCGCATCCATTAAGCCTGCGATATAGGGCTTCATTGCATCATTACCCATATTACGTTGAATAAGCAGTTTAACTTGTTCGGACCATAGCTGCAGAGTCTGCGCTTTATCAGACAGTATTTTTCGCCCGACAAGATCTAACGCCTGTACACCATTGGTGCCTTCATAGATCATCGCAATACGACTATCACGTACAAATTGCTCCATCCCCCATTCATGAATATAACCATGCCCGCCAAATACTTGCTGAGCATCGACACAAGCCTTAAACCCTTGGTCAGTCACAAAGCCTTTCACGATGGGCGTAAACAGTGCGGCAAGCTTTGACGCAGCTTTGGCCTGTTCAGGAGAACTGTGTCTTTCGGCTTCATCGAGCCAGAGCGCCTGTTGCCCCATTAGTGCACGAGTGCCTTCATTAAAGGCTTTTTGTGACAATAACATTCGGCGCACATCACCATGTACCAGAATGGAGTCAGCCGCTTGCGCTGCTTGCTTAACGCCGCTCAATGCACGGCCTTGAATACGATCTTTGGCATACGCTAAGGCATTTTGATAGGCGATTTCAGACACGCCTAATCCTTGAACTCCCACTCCCAGTCTAGCTTGATTCATCATGGTGAACATGGCGCGAAGACCCTGATGCGGCTCGCCCACCAGCTCGCCGATGGCGCCATCAAAGTTCATCACACAGGTCGAGTTACCGTGGATCCCCATTTTATGCTCAAGGCTTGCTGCATAAAGACTGTTGAGTTCACCTAAACTACCGTCATCGTTAATCAGTACCTTAGGCACGACAAACAGCGAGATCCCTTTTACGCCCTCTGGCGCGTCCGGTAACCTTGCTAACACTAAATGCACAATATTGTCGGTTAAGTCATGATCGCCAGAGGAGATAAAGATCTTCTCCCCAGTAATGGCGAACGAGCCCTCGCTTGCTGGTACGGCTTTAGTGCGTAACAATGCCAAGTCGGTACCCGCATGGGACTCAGTTAAATTCATGGTGCCAGTCCACTCACCACTGACTAACTTTTCTAAATACTTGGCTTTTAACTCATCACTACCGTGGGCATGAATGGCAGCGTAAGCACCATGAGTGAGTCCGGGATACATGGCAAATGCCATGTTGGTTGAAGTTTTCATTTCGGTGGCAAAAACACCGACCACTTCGGGCAACCCTTGGCCGCCAAACTCAGGATCACAGGTTAATGTCGCCCAGCCGTTATCGACATATTGTTGGTAGGCTTCAATAAAACCTTTAGGGGTTACGACCTTACCATCTTGCAAACGGCATCCCTCAATATCACCACTGCCATTTAATGGCAGCATAATATCGGTGGTGAAGTCTGCAACGCCTTGCAGTACGGTATCAATCAGCTCTGGATCAAACTCATCGAACCCTGTTAAGTGATCTTGCTGATAAATATTAAGCAGTTCGCCTAAAATAAACTGGTAATCACGTATTGGCGCTTGGTAAATAGGCATAGTGTCATCCCTTTCATTTCTTATTAGTCGTTATTAGTAATGGTCAGTGCTCTGACCACCATAACCAAGTTTGAGTAAAAACTCAGCAACATTTTCACTTTGTTTGTACAACAGAACAGCATTACCGTAAATACAGTCAAAACAAGGCTTATCTCTATATTGAAAAACGGGTAAGCTAATTAAATTATCCGCGCTAACGCTATGAAAGGACTACTCCCAATGGGCTCCGTCACCACGAACAAACATGCTAACGGCTTAGAGTATGTCGAAGTGAACACCGATTTGTGCAAAGCCAGAATTTTTATGCAAGGCGCACAAATTGATTACTTCGAACCCGTCGGTAAAAAACCACTATTATGGGTCTCCAGCGCCGATGATTATCAGCCCGGCAGCGGGATCCGTGGTGGTATTCCAGTGTGCTGGCCTTGGTTTGGAATGAATGATAACCCTGATTTCCCTCAACACGGCTTCGCACGCACACGAGTTTGGTCTCTCGAGTCAGTAAAGATGCGCGAGCAACAGGTGGATCTCAAGTTCACGCTTAAACTGAGTGATGAAGACAGGCAATATTGGCCCCATGATACCGAAGTAGAATTGCTATTTACCTTAAGTGACACACTCTCTGTAAGCCTTAAGAATACTAACCATGGTGATTATGATGTCAGCTTAACTCAGGCGCTGCATACCTATTTCCCCATCAGCAACATTCACCAACTAAAGGCGACGGGGTTTAGCGGGGCTAAATATATTGAATTTGGTAAAGGCCCCCACCCTCAAGAAGATGATAGCGTCAGCTTTACCCGTGAAACGGATCGTGTCTATACCGACTTAAGCGAATGCCAAGCGCTGCATACGCCAGATGGCATCATCGAAGTGCGCCGAGAAAACAGCAAAAGTGCTGTGCTTTGGAACCCATGGGTTGAGAAATCTGAACGCTTATCGCGCTTTAATAGCGATGACTATCTCACTATGGTCTGCTTGGAAGCGGCCAATGTATTAGAAGATAAGATCACCTTGGCACCTAACGAGAGTCACACACTCACGACCCATATTGGCTGGAAATAATAACGTGATAGAAGGTAAGCCTAACGTTAGGCTCACCTTCTCACTTAAGTTCGGCTGCAGTGAAAATCTAATAAGATCATCGCTGCAGTCGAATTAAACGAATACCCACGTGAAGCTTTTAATCGACACTCTCGCTGTGAAGCTTTAAAAAACCTCACCCGAAATACTAATCACATACATCACACCTAGCATCCACACCGATATCAAACTGTGCGCTCGCTTCATGTACCCCGTATTGGAATACTTCATCCTGCTCATGATGATTGCAGTTATGATTTCTCACTGTGGTAATCGAAAATACAAAGATGATAAAAAATAATAGATTACCAAAAAGCAGATAGGGAAGATTTCCAGACGTTCTGACACCAATAACAATGCAACCAAGCACATTAATCCCCAGCAACAAAAACATACTGTTTAATACAATGCTGGAACTTTCGATAATATGAAAGTAATGAAAAATAACCATTAGCACTAGAGAGCAAATGCATAATGCGGGAATGAAAACCAACAACCAACCCAAGTTTTTCAATCTAAACCTCTTCTTGTTAAACGGATCTATTAACTGATGTCAGCATTCGCTAAATAGTACTTCAGTAAAATGAATCGCTGACCCTTACGAATACCAAGACTCGCCACCTGTTGAGCAGTTAAGTAACAGATGGTTCAATTTGTATCAGATGGAATGGCTAACAACGAAAAAATATTTGAACTCAGTCACAACTCTTTGGTTTATTTAACCTTAACTAAAGCGAGTAACTGCCCTTCAGGCATTCATAGTCTTTAGCTTTATTGACAAGCAACTAAGTATCGTTCAGCTATTCAGCACTTTGGTTAAGATGTTAGAATCCTCTGACTATACTGAAAGCGAGAAGCAAACCGCTCCTTTAGCCAACGACAGACGGAACCTTGCTAGTGCAACAGGCAGTATCGAAAAATTGGAAACAAAAAGCCGCGCGCTTTACATTATTCTCACTCGTCACTTTAATCACACTTGTGACTCTCACTGGTGGGGTTGCTCTTTGGTATTATGAGCGCATCACGATGGATCTCGCCAACCAGTTTCTAGCGCCCTATAACACAAAAATCCACCAACTTAGCTTTAAACCCATCAGTTTAAGGCAATGGCATATATCGAGCACTGAATTAACCGTGGATGAAACAGAAGTTCAGATATCTGACATTGATATCTTACTCGATGAAAAAACACAGCTTTGGGCCTTTAAAGTCAGCGATCTTGCCGCTCTTTCCGTCGCTAAGGTTGATGTAAAGCTCGCACTAAGCGCATTAACCGCATCGCCCGAAGATAGCGGTGAAACGGGGCCCACCATAGCGCTTAACTTTGATGCATTTCCCGATATTGATCTCAAGCAGACGCACATCTCTATTAAAGGTGCCGATAGTTCTGCGCCAAGTCTTGAGCTAAATGGTCTGAGTTTAAGCAAGCACGGAGAGTTAAAAAGCCAAATCGATGTCAACCACAAGCCTCTGCTCTCTCTATCGGCAAAACTGACACCGAAACGATGGAGTGCAACCACTAGTGTTGATCTAACCCTGCTGCAATCCTTTAGTCGTCAATTAGCTGCGACCGAAAAAGCATTGCACGCCAAGCAGACTCAAATATCTTTGTCATCACAGAGTGAAGCTCAAGCAACAAGTCAGAAGAAAATCCATTCCCAAAACGAAAGTCTATTGGCACCGCTATACCGACTCACTCAAGCGATAGATGACAGGCATATTAGCATCGAGGCCAAGCTGGACTCACAGTTTACGCTTAATTTAAAAAACGCGCAGCTCAGCTCCAAGCACAGTTTGTTAGGAACCAGAGTCACCTTTAACGATTTCGCCAAGCAAACACTGCAGCCCATCAACCTTGGCTTGGGCCAAAAAGCACAAAAGGAACAAGAGCAGTTAGGCCGGCTAAATTTTGAGTTCGGCGGCCATATAGCCAGCCTCGAATTAACGGTTATGCCGTTTAAGCTGGTACTCGCCTTAGAGAATAGCTTAGCCGCATCTGACATCTTGGACAGTAGCCAAAAAAGCGATGAGCAGCTTCGTCGCATACTGCAACGACTCAATGATAAGCCGTTCGAGCAAGCGCTGTTTAATCTATACAAGCAGTTAAGCCCCAATGCTATAGCCGAAGAAAATGCCAAAGCTAAGAAAACAGGGCAAGCCAAGCAGAAACGCCCTAGCCTGATGCTCAGTCTTGATGATGGATTAAGCTACCAGATCGAACAACAAAATCTATCAGTGCCAAAACTCGCGCTATTTTTAGAAGACAGTAAGCTCGATGCCGAGCTGTTAGTTTCATCTTTAAACTACCAACCCCTTGAAAGCCAAACTGCATCGACGCCCACGGAGCCAAGCTCTACGACAATCTCTACTACAAATGATTATAAACTCAGCGCAAACTGGCAACTTAAGGCATCGCATGAGCAATCTCTTAGCCTCAATAAGTTATGGCCCAAGCTAAGTGAACTAGCTTACCAGATTGAGATAGGCGAGGCCTCGTTGGGTATGCAGGGCGGATTAACGGCAACTCAGGCTAAACAGCTGTCCCACTACCGCATCACAATCGCTAGCGGAGCCTCCCAAACGAGCAAGGCAATAACGCTAAGCAATTCAGCGAAAGTGGCTGATAACAAGACTTCACCTTCACAGCTTAATACTCATATTGGCCAGACACAGCTGACCCTAAACTCGCCTTTTGAATACAATTACAGTCAGAGTCAAAACCAGAGTCAAAACCAACTAACCATCCCAGCGCTTCGCTATCGAGTCACAGACTTAACAGGTGACTTACAACTCAACAATGCACTTGAGGAGCACTATAAGCTGCAGCTAGATGGTATTGACTTCGCGTTACAGCAAGCCATCCCCCTGATGTTTAAATCTCGCAAGGCTCATGCTGCTCATGTTAAAGATGACTCATCGTTTGTCTCTCAGCTTCTGAGTCACAAACTAAGTAATCAAATCGACTTAACGCTAACTCAACTCAGCCTAGACAAGTCAGGCTATAATCGCGCGCTCCATATACAAAGCAGTAAAGCCAACAAACACAAAAGACGTCAGATTAAACAAAAGCTCGCTCAGTTCGATACGATTGAACTAACCCAAACGCTAACCCTTAATCACCACCGGTTAGACAGTGATGAAAGCTGGCAAATTAATGATCTTTACCTCACTAGCCAGCATCAGTTTACCCCCAATTTAAGCGATTTAAGCCGTTTTAACTTAAGCGGAGACTGGCAATTTAGCAGCGAATTCGCACCAATTTTGGCATTTTTAAGCCAAACCGACAGCTTACCCAATTCGCTCGATATTCAAGGCAATGCCAAGCTTGCCATGCATTACCAGCTTACTAGAAATCAACAGCTTGGCTTTAATCTAACCCTAGACCCACAGGTGAGTAATATTCAAGGTAGCCTTAATAACCTGCCCTTCGAAGGCGGAAATATAGATACCCAATGTCAATTTAATTGGCAACAAGATAGCGCCAATAAACGCGCCAGTGCATTTAACTGCGATAATATAAAGCTCTCTCTGCAAGCGTTTAATCCTGGTGTACTGATCACCGATGTCAACGCCGAAGCCGCGGTTTCATTCGCCACGGAATCAAACATCACCGAACCGGCAGATCCTGTAGAAAGCCAAGACAAGGCTAAAAACTTAGCCTTAGCGCAGCAACTTCTAGGGGTCAAACAAGCGTCGGTAGGCCTTACAGCGCGAGGGAACTTATTAAGCGGGCAGCTACTGATCCCAAAGTTTCAGTTGAACTTAAGAAAGCCCTCTTCAGCTTACTTTGTATTACAACACATCAGTCTTAAGCAGCTGCTGGCAATCCATCCTCAAGTCGGGATCTACGCCGATGGCATCTTCGATGGCGTACTGCCCGTTAGCATCGAAAAGGGCAAAGCCAGTATTAGCGGTGGTAGACTCGCAGCTCGCGCCCCCGGCGGCATAATTGCCATAGGTAATAATCCCGCCGTAGAACAGATGCGACAAAGCCAACCTTACCTCGAGTTCGCTTTCTCCGCCCTAGAACACCTAAACTATTCTGAGCTTTCGAGCAGCTTCGACATGAACGCCCTAGGCGATGCCAAGCTTAAGGTGAATATAAAAGGACGCAGTCAAGGTATTGAACGACCGATCCACTTCAACTACTCTCAAGAGGAGAACATGATACAGTTGCTCAGAAGTTTACAGATCGGCGATAATTTGCAGGAGCAGATTGAACGTGCAGTTAAATAATCATAAAGGCTGTCAAAGAGTTATGATTGATTCTCTGTATTTTCAGATAATACCGATTTAGACCTCAAACCAGCCCAACCCGATAAGGAAAAGGATAAGCCAATGAAAACATTGCATAATCCGAAAATATTATTAAGCGTGATGCTCGCGCTATATGCATTAGTTGGTTGTAGCCCAACGGTTAAGATTGAGCCACCAGATAAACCTATTGTGATTAATCTCAACGTGAAGATTGAGCATGAAATTAAGATCAAAGTCGATAAAGAGTTAGATCAACTCTTAGCCAACGACGAACTATTTTAAGCAAAGGAATTAAAGGAGATCACGATGAAGTCAAAATTACTTGTGCTAGTTGCAAGCCTAATACTTAGCTTTAATGCCTTTGCAATCTCACTGCAAGATGCCAAGGCTCAAGGTCTAGTTGGTGAACAGATCAATGGCTATTTAGGTGTGGTACAAAATTCTGCCGAAGCAAAAGCAGTTGCAAGCTCAGTGAATACTAAACGTAAAGCACACTATGAAAAAATCGCTAAGCAGAACAGCATCTCTGTCAGTGATGTCGCTAAGCTAGCCGCAGAGAGAGCCATTCAAGCAACCAAGAAAGGCCACTATATCCAAAGTAAATCAGGAAAATGGATTAAGAAATAACTTCTTTTCGCTAAGCGGTGAGCAAAAAGAGTCGTTCATCGCGGTAGCTGTGTGCCACACAGCTTATTAATCCTTAGCGTTAAGCTGGGGATTTTTTTCCAAGCTAAACCGATAGAAGATAACTAAGAGATCCATGAAAAAGTATATTCTTTTTACATTAGCGTTAGCTTCAACTGCATCGTTTGCAGATGAGATTAATTGCGACACTGCATACTCGACCATAGAGATAAACCAATGTGCAGCGATGGAGTTGGATGCCGCTAAAGCTGAGATGCAAACTTATTTAGCGAAAAGCTATGAGCACAATAGTTACGATCCCCAACTGATTAATGCTATTAAAGTGGCTCAAAATGATTGGCAGCAATATTTAACCTCTCACTGTGATTCGGTATATACCCAGTGGCGTGATGGTACCATTCGAGGTGTCATGGCGATTTCATGTAAGACAAGGCTGACAAAGCTGAGAACATATGAGATCTGGGATAACTTTTTAACTTATGTGGATAGTACACCAGCCGTGCTACCCGAACCAAAATTTTAGATAGCATTAGAAAACAGATAGGTAGTTAACAGATGAGCAGTCCACTTGGTGGTTTATATCTATCCTCCCTTAACCGGGATAAACAAGCCAAGTTTGACCTATCGCATCGGGTACGCGTCCAGCTTGATCTGAGCTTAATACTCAGTGATACAGTATTCAGTAATAAAGAGTTCGCAAATAATGAGCTCGGCGGTAAAGTGCTCATAGCAGAGAGTCGCCGTTTTTATGTTGGGGAAAGGCAAACATTCACATCTGAAAGGTGCTGTATCGACGTTGAAAGCGGCTTTGTAGACTCAGGCTTAACAACGACTCCCTCTAACCTGCTTAAGCTTAAGTGTCTGGTTAATTGTCAGCTAAATGATATTGAGTTTAACGGTCTACAAGAGGCTAACCTATCTCCCAATGAACCCGTCTCCAGCTTAGTCAACGGCAATGAGCAACTCAAAATCACCTTGGGTGCCAAGCCTGTTTAACATAAAAAGTGCAGGTTAAATCGGCTTAAAATCTTTATCTAACATGGACTCCAACAACAAATCCCCCTGCTCATTAACCCTAAACTGACCATACTTTGCCACTTCAAAGTGGCTCGCTTGTCCCTCTTCGAAAAAGTAAGCGTTGCTGGCAAACTTAATTTGATTGTGGCGTATTCGATATTGAATATGGATGATTTCATCTTCTTCATTTGGGGCGATTTCTTCTAATTCATTTTCTTTCTGGTCGTAACCAACAGACACCAACGAGGCCACTTGGTTGTTATCAAGCTTTACTTGCAATAAACCATCACCGGCGTCCATCTTAACTAACGGTCTCAGCTCAGCAGCAATAGCATAATTCAGTGCCATATAATCGCCCTGTATTAACGAGCGAGGATCCACTGGCGCAAGCGCTAAGCGCACCACTTTGCCATGAGCTAAATGCTGCTCTTTTTGATAGATATCCCAATTAACCAAGGTCAATATGGCAAAAATGGTCGCTATCAGAATATAAACTGAGATGGGTAACTTAACCTTCATGCTGCTCTCCCCCATGCTTATCCAGCTTAGGTAAAAGCCAAGTTAATAGTAACTTAGCTAAGATCAGTAATGCGCCTAATGAGATCAACCAGAGTGACTTTTCCAGTAGGGGTAACTGCAAACTGTAGTAGTACCATCCAATAAAACTCAATAATCCTGTAAGGCCTATGAAGAAAACGGCTCTTTCTCTGACGTAAAAGCCCAACATTATCACCAACACTGCTGCCGATAGACCCGTCATAGGGATAGCAAGCCCTGCCAGCAGCAGAATTGCTAGTGCGCTTATCTGCGCCTGCTTACTGCTCAGGCTTAAGGGTAATGACCGTAAAATCTGCACCAGCAATATGACTAAGACAATTAGCGTTGTAACTACTGATAACACATTGGTCCATGTAGCCAATATGGGAAGGTTATCTCCAGTGATTAATACAGATTGGCTGGCTGTTGAATGATTCGCTAAGAGTGGTAACTGAATGAGTATCACCCACAAGGCGAGCATATGGCCAAGGGCACTCAAACGGGCAAGATGTCTGCCGCTTTTACCGTGGTTCAACCAGACAATGGCAAACAGTAACATGATGAGCGTTGGCATAAGCTCAAGTAGACTTAGCTCATAACCAGCACCGACCAGACAGGCTATCATGGCAAAGCTCATCACATATTGGTGGCTAGCGTGCCCTATCCAAAACCAATTGAGCAGTAAAATACCCCCAAAGGTTAAATACCATGCGAGTCCAATATTCTCGCCTAAGCTGTCGGCGAACCAGCCTGTCATGCCATAGCCAAGCGACAGCAGTCCACATAGGCTTAAGGCGAGTGCCATCTGATTAACAAACAACGACTTAGCAGCCCTGAGGCGATAGAGCAAAATGCCAAAGCCGCTGTAAAATATCCCCACAATAGTCGCGAAGCCAGTGTCTAAATCATCGAAGAAGAGGTTAAAAAAGCTGATGCTAAAGGCAAGAATGAACAGTGAAGCCACCCAAGCGGCAAATGTTTGCATCAATTTTATATACCAAGGGCTTGGCTGAACGGTCTCAGGCATATTATCTTGACGGGTCAAATTCTGCGTTACGAATTCAGACCAAAGTTTTGCTTCACCTGCATCCAGACTCCCGCCACGATTAGAAAAGAGTTTATGCAACATCGTGCCCCCTATCCAGTTGAAAAGCTTGCTGACGCTGCTTAAGCCATAAAGAGAGCAAGCTCGTTGAGCCAATAATGGTTAACCCTAATACTAACAACATCCCCACGGGATCTTGCCCCTCAAGCACTAGGCGCAATAATAGGCTATTGGTGACAGCGACGAGGCTAAATCCGCCAATGGCGAGGACAAAGATCTGTTTAAGTATCAGGTTATATAGCAAGGCCCCGGCTGTAATGAATCCCAAATACCCCCCCAGCCAAACGAGTGCGTCTCCATCAAAAATCGCTTCTATCACCAATAGGGTTATACAGAAAACGGCAATAGTGATGGTGATATGTTGCAATAGAGGGGCTGCGAATCTTTGGGGGCGATAAGACGGTATATAGGCCAATGCGCCAAGCTTACCACTGAGTAACAAAAAGCTAAAATGCAGTAATAGATTGAGTAAAAATAACGCTTCTAACGCCAAATCAAACAGAAACAAACGACCAAATAAACCGGGAAAGGTTTGATAATAGAGCACGACAGCGAGGTTAACGAGTAAGCCCAATAACAACCACAGCAGCTCAGAGCCAGCCACCAAGGCAATAGGAACAATAAACAACGCCCAGAGTGCGAACAACTGCCAAGGATCCGCTCCCGTTTGGTAGGTCTGCCCGAGCAAGGCCAGCAAGCTGCCAATGATTACCGAGGTCGCGAACAACACCGCGTTTGCTGAGGTATAGCCAAATCCGAGCGGATCGCCGCGTTTAATTGCCCACATACGTAAAACAAGATATAAAGCCAGTGCCAATACAAGGGCTGACTCGACCAATGCAAATCGTGCCACCGAACTCATGCTTTGCCAATTAGCGGCAATAAAGAAGATAAGCCCCGAGCCTAACAGAAGCGCAGCTCCCCAGGTGAGCAACAGTTCATTTAGAGTGCGCCATTGCGTGCTATCAGGTTCATTTTCGGTAGCAACACTGACAAGAGACAGGGCTTGTGACAGTGACTTTTCAGGTATTGCCCCCTGTTGAAACCAACGCCAAACCACAGATTTTAAGTCATTCACTAGCGTGTTCCTTACATGTCGATATTGACGTCTATGCCAGACAATTATAATCGAGAGCCAATAAAAAAGGTGCACAATGGCACCCTTATGTGATTTAACTCATTATCGCAACAAACGCTTACTCATTGGCGCCATCATGACCAGGAGCCGTCACCAGCTTATCTTCGGCCTTGTTAAGCGCTTGGGAGCCTGTCGTTGCCTCCTCTTCGGTTTTTAGCCAAGTTATAAACAGCTCATACCAAATAGCCAAAATAACCGCCCCTAAGAACAAGCCAATGATACCAGCTGTGATCATGCCACCAATCGCACCAATTAGAATAACCGGCATAGGCACATCTACCCCACGCCCCATCAGCATAGGCTTTAAGAAACTATCTGAAATACCGGCGATCAGCACCCACACTGTAAATATGGTTGCTGGCGTCGAGTCATGAGTTGAGAACACATAGAAAATAAGCGGTAATACCACTAATAATGGCGGCAATTGAGCAATGCCCAAAATGAACACGATAAAGGTAAATATACCTGCTGCAGGAATGCTAAAGGTAAACAATGCCGAGCCAATCAAGATACTTTGAATAAACGCAACACCAACCACACCAAGCAATACACTGCGAATCGTGGCGGCAGTTAAACTCGTCCACTCTTCTCCGTGCTTACCAGCGACTCTGACCGCAACAGTACTCACTGCCGCCGCAGATTTCTCTGCATGCGCCATAAAACCACCAGCAATGGCCAGCGAAATAATAAACATCACTAAAGAACCTAAGCTGCTACCTAGCATACCTGCAGCGGCTGTTACTCCGGTTTTAATTTGCGGTAAAAAGTGCAGCACGGCTTTTTCTAAATTAGTCGCAAATAACGCCCAGATGTCATAAAGTTTATCGCCAATAAGCGGGATATCTGCGACTTTTTGAGTCGGGCCAGGAATGTCTACATCACCTGATTGCAACACTTCAATCATATGTGTGACCCCATCAAAAATTGAACTTGAAACAATCCAGAATGGCGCAATAAGCAATATAATCCCCGCTAACGCAAGAATTGACGCTGCGAGCCCGCGGCGTCCTTTTAATGCCCTTTCAAGTTTCTGAGTAATAGGCATCAGCGCTACCGCTATAATCGCCCCCCAAAGTACTGGGATAACAAATGGCTTGATAATATCGAAGGTCCAAACAATCAGAATAAACAGCAAGCCGATCCTTATTGCCGATTCCATCATATTGCTGATGAACAACTTATTTTGATTATGTTGCATAGGATTTTCCATATTAACCTTCCTGTTGGGTTGATTTCTGTGCCAATCCAGCACTCACCAAACTTGCCACGACAATCGCCATGTAAAACACGCCGGCAATGGCCTCCATATATACCGCAACCTGCGCAAAAGGCGTATTGGGGCTGATATCACCGTAGCCTAATGTCGTCAGGGTAACAAAACTAAAATAAGCCATCTGTGAAAAATTTTGCCCCCAGGCGCTATGCTCTATCCCAGAAAATGCGTTAGGCGATAATGCTAAAATCAGCAAGTAAACCAAAGCCCACATTAGGCCTAGCAGTAGAAAAAGTGCAATAGACCCAACCACTTGATTACCACTAACCGCCCCCGAAAACAGGACCTGCTTTGCTATAGAGCTAAAGGTGCCCCAGAAAAACGCAAACATTAACCCAAGCATAAAAAGGTCAAGGTGGGGGATAGTGACAAAACGTTTACTGATAGCTGTTAGCAGCCAAATAACGATTAGCACCTGCATAAAGCGCTTCCAACTCTTATCGACACCTAAGCTAATCACGCAAACTAAAAAAGTGATTGCAATAACGCCTTCGAGTAAGGATTCCAGCATGCCGCCCATTAGGGACTTAGCCAAAGATGCACTCAACAGCAGCACGACAAGTGCTCCTGTCATATAATAGAAGTTATTCTGCTTATTAATTCTTCGCTGGTTCAAACTTGCGCTTCCTTGTCAGTTATCGTCTATTGTGCTTAAAACGTTACATTCACTGGGCTAATTCTTCTAATACAATAGCTTACTTTCCAATCGATTACCGAATATTTTTAACATTTAACCCAGTAATTAACTCAATTTCTCATTCGCTCGTCAACTTAAGCATCTCAGGATCTCAAGCAGTAAAGAATCCACCTTCTGAAGTCGGTGGCATAAGGCTGAAAATAAAAACCCGCGATAAAAATCGCGGGTTATTTTTACAGAATCGCCAACTTAATCTCGCTGTAGCGCAACAATGGGATCAAGCTTGGCAGCCTTGTTCGCGGGGTAGAGTCCAAAGCCTACACCGATGGTCATACACACCCCCAGTGCTAATAAGATAGCAAACGGAGACCACGCCACAGGCCATCCCGCGGCAGAAGAGATAATTAGCGCCAACAATAATCCCACCCCGATGCCGATAATGCCGCCCGTGGCCGAGATAGCGATACTTTCGATTAAAAACTGGCGGGCAATGTCTTTACGTTTCGCTCCTAAGGCGCGTAACAGACCTATTTCCCCGGTGCGCTCTAAAATGGTTGCTAGCATGATATTCATAATACCTATGCCACCCACGAGCAATGAGATCCCTGCAACACACGCCATCACGATATTAAAAATTTGTTGGGTTTTCTGGTGTTGTGCCAGTAGATCGGCCGGAACGACCACATCAAAATCTTTCTCTCCGCCATGGCGCCGATTTAATAGATGTTGCAAACTTTTGGCGGCGAGCGAAGGATCTATCCCATCGGCTAAAGCCAACTTAAACGCATCGAGTTCATTCTCTAAGCTCTTAAACTGCATCTTTTTAAGTGCTGTTGTTAACGGAATAAACACTTGATTACGTTCACCACCGAGCTTTACCCCCTGGATACTAGACTTAGAGCCCTCTTTTTCTTGCAAGACGCCAACAACGGTAAACCACTGATGATTCACTTTAATCAAACTGTTTATCGCATTGCCTTGAGGAAATAAACTTCTGGCGGCTTCTGGCCCTAACACGGCGACCTGTTGGTAGTAGGCTTCATCTGTATCATTGAGTGTACGCCCCTCACCTAACGGCAGTGAACTAAGCTCAAAATAACTTGGAGTGACACCGACAACTTGTGCATCACTGCGGCCTTTGAGACTAAACAGACTGAACACTTTGACATATTTTTCAGCACTCCAGTTCTCCACAAATGGCAAGGTATCACGGGCGCTCTCTATGTCTCGCAGGCTCAGCCCTATGCTGTGCTCTCGCACCGACTTAAGGGCTTCCCCTTCTGCGCTGCGCGCATTAACCACCAAATTATTCACGCCCATTGACTCGATCATCTTTAATGCTTCACGCTCGGCACCTTCACCAACGCTAAGCATTGCGATAACAGCACCGACACCAAATATCATGCCGAGTAGAGTCAAGGAGGTCCGCAGTTTGTGATGACGCATTTCATCGAACGCTTGTTTAATGCCCTCCCAATAGACGGCGATAAGCACCGATGATTTTCTAGAGGCGTCATTTTTAAGCGGTTTAACCAGGTTCACCGATGCTCTGTTAACGGTCATACACGATTCCTTTTCGGTGGCGTAGTCAATGCAATGGTATCCCCTTGCTTCAACCCTTCGGTGATCACCGTTCTGTTGAGGCTACGATTCCCAAGTGTAACCCTTTGCTTAGCAAAGCCTGCCGATGTCTTTAGGTAAACCCAGTATTCGCCAGACTTTTGAAACAGAGCCTGATTCGGCACGGTAATAACATCATTGAGATCTAAAGCATGAACCATGGCATTAACTTGTCGGCCAGGTTGCATGATTTCCGTTATGGTCTTATCCAAAGTCACCGTTATCTCAAAATAGTTTACCGGACTGTCTTGCTCTTTGGCTTTTGCTAATGCATCGAGTTGAGTCAAGGTACCGTTTATTGCAAACTCCGGATAAGCATCAAGATATAAGGTCACAGGCTTACCTATCGCTAACCCTAAAGCTTCCGATTCGAGTACATGTAATTTGGCCTGCATCTTTGATGTGTCGGGTAATAGGCCGATAGCCATACCCGACCACATCATGTCGCCGGCAGCGGGTAACTTACCATTCCAGCCCGTTTGCGCGACAAATATCCCGTCATGAGGCGCGACGATCTCCATCTGCTTTAGGTTACTGGAGTAACGGTTCATCTTCGCCTTATGGCCCTTTTGCTTTAACTTAATTAACTCTTGCTCCGCTTGCGCTTGAGAGCCGTGCTGACTAAGGCCCCAGTCGTAAAAATCCATCTTGGCTTCGAGATAATCTTGGTTACGCATCTGGTCGATAATATCGATTTTGGTATAAATCCGTTCATCTTCGCTGAAAAATCGATCGGCTAAGTCCTGCTCTTGAGCAGTAAGCCTAGTGTCGGTTGTCAAACTCTTATCAATGGTTTTATCTTTTTGAGTCTGGATTTGGCTATCGAGGCCTAGGCGATCATAATCGAGCGCTTCCATCTCTAACCGAAAGCTTTCTCGAGTGCCATCCATTCGTGCAACCACATCACCGGCTTTAACGATACTAAAATTGTTCATGATCCAAGCAAGAGACTGCGGGCCTCTCAGACCTGTAGGAACATTAACCGTGGTCGAGTTGCTTGCCTCTAACTCGCCAGATGCTGGAATATCAACTTTAAAGTCAGAACGACTCACTTCAACCGTTAACACCCCTTTGCTTGCCGAGTCACCACAAGCCGTTACAGACAGCATGATACCGACGAGCAAAACACTGAGTAATCGAGGCCGCTTAGCCGTCAAACTTGCGTTCATTTGTCGCTCATCAGGCACGTTTACGTTTTTATCCATTAGGTTAATCATGGCAATAGCACCTCATCTCCCGCTATTAACCCTGAGGTAATCGCTACTCGCTCTTTCCCCATAGCTCCAAGACCCACGTATTGTTTAGTGTCGCTAACTAATCCCGGCTTTAATACATATGCCTTACCACGGTCATAATGCACTGCATCTAGAGACAATAGTAAATCGGGGGTGTTATTGGCGATATCTATGCTTATTTTGGCCGTCATTCCAGGGCGCATCATCTCAGTATCGGGGGCTTCGATACTGGCGACAGCGTCAAAAATGACCAAGGGAACATCTTGGTTTTTTACTCTAAATACAGCGCCCAATTCGATAATTTCACCGTCAAAACTCTTATCGGGATTCGCATCGAGGCGGATCTTTAGCTTTTGACCGAGTTTGACTCGGCCCGCTTCGACTTCTGGGATGGTCATATTAACTTGCATATGCTGCAAATCAGGAATACTTAATATCGAGTCACCGCCGAATATGTTTTGCCCTTCGGCCAGCTTATTACCTTGCTGATCATTGCCATAGACCACCATGCCATCGCGCGGAGCAATTAAGGTCAAAGACTTAATCCCCTTTTCGAGTCCGGCAACCTCAGAGCCAAATTTTTGCTGATCACCGGCCAGCATCTTCATTCGCTGCTCGGCACTCTCAATTTCAAGCTGGATTTTCTGATTAATCAATTTGACCCGATCTTTGGCGATAATCGCATCTCTCAGATATTTTTGTTGATTGATAACCGAAACGGTTTCATCTGAAATGTCGACCTTCATTTGACTCTTTTCTTGGGTCATTTTAGCTTCAGCCAATTCAAGCTTTAACTCTTCTAACTTTTTGGCATTACGCAATTTAGACGTTTCGATATCTTGGATCGTGGTGGCCAAGTTTGCCGCTTTCACAGAAAGCCTTTGGGTTAATGTTGAAGTATCAAGCTGAGCCACTCTATCGCCCTTTTTGACCTCACTGCCTTCCGGTGCCAACATTTTCACTTGATACTGCCACACTCGCCGCAGTGCTGGCGGCTTTAGGCTCACCGTATTGGCCGACACGAGCTCACCTGTCACCTCGATTTGTTGCTCTAAAATTCCTGACTCAACTTGAGTCACTGCATTTTGACTACATCCTGTGAGCAGCGCGGCCAGCATAAATGTATTTATGGCTGTCATCTTCATGATGGAGCGACTCCTGTTTCGACTAACACACTCATACCAGGAATAATTTCTACCCTGTCATCTACAACAAATTTAATCGAAATTTTAAACCAGTTACTGTTGCCCCAAGCAGGTTGTTTACGAGCTTGGCGACTGATGTCATTGATGCTGCCATTGAGGGTGGTTTTAGACTGAGAATCAAGCCTTAAGCGTACGGGTTCGCCAATGCTGATGCGATCCACATCGACTTCATTGACCCAAGCAATCACCTCTAAATCATCAAGTGCGGGAATATTGGCGACTTGTCTGCCTATTTGAGCGTTATCGCCCACCGAATATTTCTTGTCACTCCAAGGATCTCGAGAATAAAGCATAGGACCTGCGATATCGGCACGAAGTTCGAGTTGCTCAAGCCCTGATAACGCTTGAGACAGCTCAAGTTCGGCGCGCTTTTTATCAATCGCTAACTGTGACAACGACGCCGTTCGTTTATCTAATATCTCGGCTAATGCTTGGTGCTTCTTTGACAGTTCAGACTCAGCTTTGAGTTGATTAAATTGATTGTCGGCATAGTCTTTTGCGGCAATAAAATCGGCCGGAATTGCAGCATCGAGTTCGGCTTTCTCAAGCTCAAGTTTAGCTTGTTTAAGCTCAAATTTGGCTTGTAATAGCTGTGCATTAAGCTCTATCGATTGACTCTGCTCCTGCGCCGTCACTCGCAATAAGCTTCCCTCAAGCTGTTCAATACGATTATCGATTTCACTCTTATCGAAAATTACCACCACTTGCCCAGGCTTAGCTAAGCTCCCTTCTGGCAGCATCCATTGAATTTGATAGCGCCATGTATCGCCAGCTTTAGGCACTACAAAAGGTTGCGACACCACTGAGGCCACTTGTCCGGTGAGCAGCAGTGGCATCAAATCCGCTTTGTTTAACAAGGTCAAACTGGCAGTGGCAGAGGTATCATCAACGACTTGGTTTGCTGCTATCGCTTGCGAGTTTGTCGAAGTACTAGCAAGCTGATCAGCGTTAGCCATTGATGAAACACTAATATTAACAAATATGGCAACTGATAGGCTCAGAGATAACCGAGGAAAAAGACTCTTTAATTGAGTCATCGTGCGCTGACTAACCCAAGTTTTAAGCGGCATTTTCACCTCTCTCTTCGATCTCTACAATATCGCCATCTCGCATTCGAATAATCCGCTGAGCATAAGCGGCCACTTCTTCTTCGTGGGTCACCAAGATAATGGTCTGCCCGGCCTGATGCAGTTCAGTAAATAATGCCATGATCTCAACTGACGTTTTACTATCGAGTGCCCCCGTTGGCTCATCGGCCAACAAAATAGCGGGGCGATTGACTAACGAGCGCGCAATCGCAACTCGCTGCCTTTGGCCACCCGACAACTGGTTAGGCCTATGGTCATACCGAGTACCGAGACCAACTCGCTCTAGAAGTTGGTGTGCATAGTCAGTGTCTTGCACCGCATCGGCTGAAAACCTTAAGGGCAATAACACATTTTGTAGCGCAGACAAACGCGGCAACAAATGAAAGCTTTGAAACACAAAGCCAATCTCTTTATTGCGTACCGCCGACAAAGCGTCATCATCTAACTCAGCCACTTCTTGGTCGTTCAAACTGTAATTACCCGACGTTGGCTTATCGAGACAGCCAATAATATTCATTAACGTCGACTTACCAGAGCCCGATGGTCCCATAATGGCAACAAACTCATTTCTTGCGATTGAGAAGCTCACCCCATTGAGCGCTTTTACCAAGCTTTCGCCCATGGGATATTCTTTAGTTAATTGATGAACTTTAATCATAACGTGCTCATATAGCAGGATTAGCGATAATTATATCAATGCGTCTATCATACAGATAAGTCGATATAGGCCGATTAGATGATCTGCAAAAATTTGTAAATAATCGTAATATAAATGTATTAATACCAATTACACTCAACATGTGATTGGTATCATTATCCGACAACCGTTTTCACAAATTGTTCGATGAAGAGAAATAAAAGAAGGGGTGACGCGCTAGTGCATTAAAATCTAGTGCATTAAAATCTAGTGCATTAAAATCTAGTGACTGTTGATTAACCAGCATTTTGCCTCCTTGCTTCCTTTGTTTCAGCCACTCCAACTCATTTGGAATATTTTATACAAACTACGTGCATTCATAACAAAACACAAGAGAGAGCAAACCAAACACTGACATAAGCGCCCCGAAGAGATTTCAATAATAATGATTAAATTCTATGCATTGGGCAAGTCAGTGTTGGTTGTGAGAAACACCCAGAAGCGATTAGATTAACTTAGTATAGCGCCGGCGAAGGTTAATAACGCGATAGGTACAAAAAACACCCATTGAAATAGAGACTTAAATGGCGCTTCGAGACTGCTCATAAAACCGATATAAAGCTGCCATATGGCAAACAAACCAAAGTTTAGCGCGATAAAAATCAACATCCCAAAGCTTTGCATCTGTGATATCGCTTCAAACGAACAAGCCAGTAAAACCAAACTTGAGAGCACCAGAAACACCGAAACATAGTGGAACACACAGTGCATAATCGCTTTGGCTACAGGATCGAAGTCGGCTGCTTGCATTGGCCATAAAAAGTGTTTCCGACCATAGGTAAAATGGCCGACACAGGTAAAGGCTGCAATAATTCCAGCTAACAGCAGATAAACATTCATGAGTACTCCCACTTAATCACCAACAAAACCGTCACTAAAGACGGTTGTCGGTATGACTTCCGATTTTAGAAGCCATTAATAGGACAGTAGACAGGACGTTAGCAGACATTCTTACAAAAAACGTCCGGTTAAACGAAAAAATGCAAGACTAGCCAAAACGAAGCACTGCTCCTAGTGCATTACATGGTGACCATAGTCCAATAATCGAGGCGCTTCTCAGGCTGGGCAAGAATGCTCTGACAGGTCTCTTTATATTTACCCATCAATGGACCTAAGCTTTTAGCATTTGGCATGGTGGCTCTATGCTTCTCAGCCGCTGCGGTTATCGCCGCTGAAACCTTATCTTCAGTTTGATATTGCTTTGCAAGTTGCTCGGCTTGCTCACCTGACAGCTTTAAGCGTTCAACGACAGCTTCCATCTGAGGTGCATTCATCGCTGAAATCGTATCAGAAGCGATATGATAATAAGCCGCACAATCGGCGAGTTCACTCACAAAGGCTTCTTCAGCCTCCCCCGCGAAACTATTAAAAGAGAGTGCACAAGCACCGAGTGCCAATAGGGCTAAATTCGTCTTTGCAAACATTAAAGGTTATCCTTTTCTTTTTAGTGACTAATATTTGGCGCTAAAACCTAGTTTAACGACTTATTTCTACTTTAGCTTTTAATGAATATCAAGTGTATAGCTTGTCATTATTTTATAAAGATATACCGCAGCTAAGCACGACGACTCTAATAATGAGTTTCTAACGTAAATTTGCCGATTTTGATGAAAAACAGAGATTGAGCGAGATGATAAATTGGAGGTATTCGGTTAAACGCCCCACTATCACACCTAGATGTTTTAGCGAGGCGAGGACAATCACAACCGGACTTCCTATCTAGATTCTTTAGTAAAAATTTGCAGGAAAACTCATTAGTCTTGATACGCAACAAGTTTATCTTTCAATCCTTGCTTCACTTTAGACCATTCGCTATCAATGATGGAGTACACAACAGTGTCTCTTACGGTACCGTTATTCAAAATTTGGTGGTTGCGTAAAATGCCGTCTTGATTAGCACCTAATCGGCAAATCGATTCGCGGGATACTTGGTTTTGAATATGAGTTCTAAACTCTACAGCCATTACGTCAAGAGTTTCAAATGCATAAGAAAGTATGAGTAGTTTTGCTTCGGTATTAACTGCGGTGCGCTGAGCACTTTTTGAGTACCAGGTGTAACCCACTTCTAGTCTGCGATGTTGCTGCTGCCAGTTACAAATGCGTGTACAACCAACAATTTCACCTGAGTGACGATCCCGAACCGCAAAGGCTAGTGCCTCACCACGAGCCTCAGCCTCCAATGCTGTCGTGATATAGGCTTTCATATTGTCTGGATGGGGGGCCGATGTATACCATAGCTCCCACAAATTGCCATCCGCAACGGCAATGCTTAAGGCTGCTTGATGTTCCAGTGATAAAGGCTCTAGGACGATATACTCACCCACTAAACTGGTTTCTCTTGCTTCTTCGTTCACCACAACCTCCTGTCTTTTTATTATTCTACACTAGCATGGTAACAGACTCATTTTAAGCTAACTCTTGATGAAACTAGCTCAACTCACACACGATATCTTTATCATAATAATCAGGATAAAGCGCTATAAATATCGAGCGAAACTCATCCCATCTTTTAGAGCCTTCACCGGGGCATTGACTGCTGGAGTGCCTAAATAGAGAAACCCCACTATTTGGTCATCTGCTTGTAGCCCCAATAATTGATGCACGTTTGCATCGAACGCGAGCTCCCCCGTGCGCCAAATCCCTCCTAATCCCTGGGCAAACGCCGCTTGTTGCATCGCCATCGCAGCGCATCCAGCAGCTAGATGCTGCTCGAGTGCTGGCACTTTGGGGTGTTCAATCACCTTAGCGACCACGGTAATCACCATCGGGGCTCTTAGAGGCATGTTTTGAGCTTTAGCGATAAAGTCTGCGTCTGCACCTTTTAAGGTCAGCGCATTAACAAACACCTCTCCTAGGCGTGCCAAACCATCTTCTTCGGCAATAATAAACTCCCAAGGTGTCAACCCCGCATGGTCGGGCGCTCGCGTCGCGGCATCGAGAATATGCTGCAACTGCTGGGTATTAGGGGCTGGAGTAATCAGTCGTGGGGTTGATTGGCGAGTCAATAATAATTCTAATGCGTCCAACTTATTATCCTTAATAATGTTTGTACGAAAAATAGGGATTAACAAATGAGTCCCCATTGAGAGTATCAAGGGCGCAAAAAAAATCCCACCTATTTAGTGGGATTTGGCTTGTTTAATCATTTATCTACTCTATAAACCTGTTACTTATACCAGTCAAAATAGGACACAACTTCAAGCAGCGTTGTCGACAAGTTTAAGCCAAAACTTACACTCGCTGACACGCGCGCCTTTAACGTCTATTCAGTTAGACCATTACGCTTAGCAATATAATAATCAAGGCTTGTGTAACGCCCCCCGCCCATAAACACCAATACCATTAGCATAAATAAGTAGGTAACTGCGAACTCGATACCATTGTTCAAAATCACAAAATTACCGGAACTCGTTAGCCACTCGTAATTACCATTTGCCTGTAAGATCTCTTTCGCACGCTCAAGTTTTTCAGCTGAGGCCATTACATTTTCATTTGCAAGCCAAGAGCTAGGATCGGCTATCGCTAACCAACCGTTTTCAATATGTACACTAAGGGCTGCCACTAACATGGTGAAACCCAGTGGAATTGCGACAAGCCGGGTCGCAAGACCTACAATCAGCAAAGCACCACCAAAAAGCTCAGTCCCTGCCGCAAGCGCGACCATCACTTCAGGGAAAGGTAGACCAAGCCCCCAGTCTGGATTACCAAACCAAGCCGCTGAGTCACTAAAATTGGAGAGTTTATTATATCCTGCTTGCATCAATACCGGTGCGAGATATAAACGCAGGGCTAGCGGTGCTACCCCTTCGCCATATTGAAGTAGCTTCAAAAATTTCTGATAAAGTTTAATAAGTTGCATCCGGTTCCCTCTATGAATTGTCACTTAGCCTAGCTATATAGACCCTTACAACTGAACCTATCTTTCATGCCAGACGGTAAAATTAGCTTTTAGTGAAGTTAATCAGCCTCGCTGAGCTCATTAAGATCAACGATTAACGCATCAAGCTTTGCTTGAAAATGTTTTTTCTGGCTTATCGTCGCCAGCAAATTAAGTCGGACCAACAAGGTACCAAATTGCTCAGTATTGTTATCCAGCGTGGTTTTATATACATCAGATTTAAGCCTGTCAGGCTGAGTCATCAACACTGTTAGGCTATGAGATAATGCAGCTTGGTTATGACGGTTCTTCAGTGCTAGTGACAACAGCCTTATCCATTCATGCCGATATTCAAGCCACATATCTAAGTTCGATGAACGCCCAAGGTTATATTCATGTATGGCTTGCTTTTGCTTTGATGTGAGCTTTCCTATCCACTTCTTTATGCGTTTATTGATGCGCTTATCTGCCATTTCAACTAATGCTTGCCTATCTTTACCTAAATACTTTCGATTTAGCGCTTTCTCATCAACTCTAAGCTGCGCAATAACTTGTTTAACCTGCTCATCGGTGAAAGAACTTATCATTGGCACAATAAACGGTTTAATAAATTCAAAGGTTCTGAGCCAGTGCTGTTTAAGCTGCTCAACTTGTGCAGCCCAAACTGCGGGTGTAAGGCTTGCTTGCTCAAACTCAAGTGAGAATTGCGACAGTTGTTTAGCGTACAGAGGAAGTTCTTCTGCTCTGTGCCAGATCAAAAATTGATTAAGGGCTGAGTCAAATTGGGCTTGCTGCCCAGAGGTTAATGAGACATATTCTTCGAGTTTCCACTCGATAACCCAATCTAAAAAGTAATAACCCATCTTAGTCGAGCAGCCAACAAGAGAAACTAGGAGTAAAACCCATAAGCCTACCTTTTTCATTTAGCCTCCTATTGAACTCACAACTTAGGCTTATGTTTAACCTCAATATCAACACACAGCTATGCGTGCCTTTAACCTAGCATAGAACATCGGCAGGAATTCGCGCAGTTACAAACTGCCTCATACAGCGGCAAGGTCGTGATGATGAGCATCAACAGGGATATAATACCAATCAGTATAAGAAGTTGATCTACTCAGAACGTTTTTGGCAAACTAATTCAAGGCGAATAACTGAAAGAATGGTTGCTCCCTTGTGAAGTTGTTCAACGCAGAAGTAGGCAGCCAAAAACGCTCCAGAATGGCGAGTTTTAGCGGCTCTGTTACTGTGTTAACGAGCTTAAACGTAGAATAACTATGCTCTTCACTCGTTGCAAACCACATGGATGTGGTGAATGTCATTAAAGCAGGAGCACTTAATGACCTTGTCTCAGTGCCGCTAAACTCTCGCTGAGCGACCAAATCTTTATACTGATTGGTATAAATAATGATCTTGTATAAAATTTTTGACAAATGAATGAAGTAGAAACTAATGAAATAGAACGTAATTAAATAAAGAGTGAATAGGTAAAAATAGACGTTAACTCAATACCCAAAAAGCCATTGGCAGACACAGATACACGCTAACGTCTGCCACGATACTCGCTGATTTTTCAGCGTCGCTAGCTAGGTGCAGCAGGCTATTAACTCATCGTATTGCTGAGCGCAGTTCAGGTAATCTTCGACTAAGTGATATGCTTCACCCGTATCGAGTTTAATCAACTGGCCCTCTTTTACTAGGCTGTCAAAAGCCATTTGTAGTGCCCAGCACACCGCGAAGACCCAATATAGATCGACGGCGGAAGTGACCGCATCTCTTGCCTGGTCATTTAGGTTCAGGTTTGTGGCTAAATAACTGTCAATCAGCCAATGGCGCTGCTCAGATGACAGAGAATGACTGGCAAGCACAGCAGCAAGATCGCATAAAGGGTGTGAGCGACAGGCATATTCAAAATCAATGCATTTGAGCTTATCTTCAACGACCAAAATATTATATGGGTTTAAGTCTCGGTGGCTAAATTGCAGATTGTTCACACAAGCAGCTAGGCTATCAAGCATGGCATCAATCTGATGAGATTGAGCCAAAAGCTGTTGATATAGCTGTTGCCAACGACTTAACAATGCTTGCTCGGCAAGATTATTGCCCTCACTTGTATGACTGACACTTTGTCTCGCTCGACTTTTAATGTCCGAACGATGAACGCTCGCGCTAGGAGGAGCTATAACATCAGCGACGCTGCACTCGATATCCGATAAGCCCAGCAAGCGAGTCAATTGCAGGTTCATGTTGGTTAAACGCGCAAGGTATCTCTGCCACTGCGTATCGACATTCATCACATTGCTTGGCAGAGGTAATTGTTTTAAACCATTTAATAACTCGAGCAATTTTCGCTCGGCGTCTGGCCAGAGATTATGGGTCGTGGTAAGGGGGTGTGACCCATTCGCACTAATCAGCTCACTCCAACAAACTGGCTCATTTTGCGCAAAAAACTCACTCAAATAAAAGCTGTTATCTGGACTAACATAGACAATTTGTGGTGCGAGCCGCTCCTCACTTGCAAGCAGCCAATTTGACACTTCATCATCTCGATTGCAGATCTGTGAGCTTGCCCAGCTATTGACTCTTAATACCCACTCCGCGGCATTAGGCTTACTCGCGTGAACCCCACGAATATAGTAATTTTGATTACTCAACCCTTGAGTCAAGGGCGCGATAAGGCTGACACTTGTCAGCCCTGATTGCACAAAATAGGGCGCTAGCATTTTAGCTAAAGCTTGAGCCATTTAGGCGGTACCTGCTGTTAAATCAATTTGTTGCGCTGTTTTCTGCACTTTCATTTTGTTGCGCCACATGTAATAGCCAAACACAACCATACCTAAATAAAACACAAATAAAACGGCGGTCAACATCAAGCCTTTACTGACGTAGAGATAAATCGAAACAGCATCAATAACAAACCAATAAATCCAATTCTCTAACACCTTCTTAGCGACTAAATAGGTGGTCATGACCGCAAAACAGGTCGTGGCGGCATCTAAATATGGAAAAGCAGCTTGAGTTTGAGTCGCCATAAAATGGCCTATAACGAGTGCTACTAAGGTGGTAATACCGATTATCTTCAGATGCGTCGACAGTCGCCATGAAACGATGTTCACCCCATCGTGCTCTTTGCCGCCTCGAGTCCACATCCAATAACCATAAACAGCCATGGCCATGTAGTAAATATTGAGAACAGATTCCATCAACAACGACACTTTCCAGAATAATACCGTATAAATTGCGGTACTAATAAATGCCGCAGCCCAACACCAGATGCTGCCTTTCATCGCAAAAACAAGATAAGCTAAAGCCAGTAATACCGCTACGGCCTCCCAGCCTGTTAAGGCTTCAGCTTCACCAAAAGCAGCAGTAAAACTATTGACTAACGTTAGCCAAAACTCAGACATAAAAAGTGCCCTATATTTAACACAAGAAACTTAACACGGGAACTTAGCACAAGAAACCTTGCCCTAAATCATCGTCATATATTGTTAAGGTCATAAGTGGTTGCAGGGCAATTCTTATCCTACAACCACCACATCTAAATAAATTTATTCGCTGTGACTTAGATTTAGCTCACCACCAATAAATTTGCATACGAACACTGCTTTACCAAACTTTTCATGAGCCGCTTGCATCTCAATTGCAAGCATGGACATCACATCGGCATATTCACCGACCACCTGAGTTGCCATCGCATTGGTAACGCGCTGGATGTTGTCATAGGAATCCACACGGGCAATAAACCACTTAATCGGGTCTAAGTAGTTATCTTGTAGTGGGTAGCAACTAATTTCTGCAGTTAATTTCATGATATTGACCTCAGCCACCAAAGGGTGGCTCAATTTGATTATTTAATTAAAAGAGTGATCAACAAAACCGGTTAACCAACTCTGACTCATGCTTACATCACACGTTTAACTATAACTTTAATTACAAGAACTTAAGATTAAACGTCATCCCCAGTTGGCGAGGATCACCGTAACGTATATATTGCTTATCAGCCCAGTCTAAATCAGGCTCATTGCCAAAGTAGAAACCACGAACGCCGTATTTTTCATCAAATAGATTACGGCCCCATAGATAAACTGACCAGATGTCTGCTTCATAACCCACTTTGGCATTAAAAACTTGGTATGCATCTGATTTGGATTCGTTACTGTCAGAGTAGTAAAAATCACTCTTGCCGCTAGCATTGACATTGGCAAACCAACCATTATCACTGCGATATGTCGCACCGATGCTAAAGGTATAGTTAGGAGAGTGCGCCAGTTCTCTACCAGAAAGGTCGACTACTGCGCCATACTTATCTTCATATTGATAATCGCCATAGGCCGTCTCAAGCCAACCAAGGCTGCCGTACAGGTTCAAGTTGTCTGTCGCGTACCAGTTACCGTCAAGTTCTGCGCCGTAGTTATTCGAGCTACCTGCGTTTTCAGTGAATAAGATAAAGTTACCCTCTTCGCCCGGAACCGTTGACTGCTGCGATGCCGCAACCTGTTGATCTTGTCTATCCATATAGAAGATGGCAAGATTCGTGCTCGCCTGGCCATCAAACCAAGTAGACTTCAAACCCAATTCATAGTTATAAAGAATTTCAGTGTCATACTCTTTCTTGCCAGCCAGCTCGTCTGGCAGCGACATATTAAAGCCACCCGCTTTGTAGCCTCGAGCCACACGAATATAAGATTCATGTTTTTCGCTTAAGGCCTTACTTAATGCAATATGACCGCCCCACATGGTTTCACTTGGCCCAAAGCTGTCTCCTGCAGAGTCACGGTAATCGCTATCTCGGCGCTCAACACGCAAACCTACAGATAGGGCATAACTTGCGCCTAAGTCAGAATCTAACTGACCAAACAGCGCATAGTTCTGTGCCTCATACTCAGCAGATAACTGGTTATAAGTATCGAGGGTGTCGTTATCTTCCTGTAGATCCATGGCATAAACGCCAATCAGCCAGTCTGTGCTATCTGCAAAAATACGCCCTGATTCAGTTGACGATAATCTAAACTCTTGAGTTAGCGTTTTTCGCTCACCTTTTTTATCCCAGTTATATTCGTACTCGCATGGGCTACCACCGCAATCTCGGCTAGCCCAGTAATCAGGGTTTGCCCAGTCACCATCGTAGTTATGGTGAGTGTCTGATTGTGCCAATGAAGTTAAAGAGGTCAGCTCAAAATTATCAGCTCCGGTATAGGTAAACTTAAGTGATGAACCTGTCGTGCGCTGCTTATCGACACCGGGGGCATCGGTTAGGGTATCAAAACCGTTATTATCCAGTGTCCAAGCGTCATAGCCATTATCATAGTCGGCATGTAGCAAGGTTAAATCAATTTCTAAATCGTCCGTTGCGTACCAACGTAACTTTGCACGGCCAGTAAACTCATCGCGACCATTCGTGTCTGTTCTATCGAGGTAAAGGTTATCGCGATAACCGTCTTGTTGATGCTGCTGCAAGGATACGCGGTAAAGCAGATCACCTGAATCGGTAAGAGGGCCCGAGCTAAAGCCACTGAAGGTCTGCAGATTGTCATCACCAAACGAGACCTCGGCGCCATGTTCAAAGTCATCGGTCGGGTCATTACTCTTAAGGTAGATAAGGCCCGCCAAGGCATTGGCGCCATAACGTGTCCCCTGAGGTCCTCTCAGCACTTCGACCTGCTGTAAATCATACATGCTAGAGACCATACCTAAACCAGATAGATCGATATCATCAACCACAAAGCCTACCGAAGAGTTAGGTGCGCCTTGATACTCCTCTTGCTCGCCCACACCGCGAATTTGAAAGTATTTAGGTCTAGAGCTACCGCCAGACCAGTTTAAATTGGCAACCGTATTTAAGATATCTTCAAAGTGCTGTGCACCTTCATCTTCAATTTGCTGCTGGTCGATAACGGTGACACTTGATGGCATCTTTTCTAAATCAGAGCCGCGAAAGTCTGACGTCACAACCAAGACTTCGATATCATCGTCAGTCTTTGATGCATCAGCATTAGCGAAGGTGTTAGAAGATGAGAGTGCTGCAATAACCGCGAGGGATATTGGCGAATAAGATTTTAGATTTAACATAGGACCTCAAAGTAAAATTTTGAGATCCGGCATCAGTAAAGAAGCGATCGGGAAATGACTTTTGGCCCATTCCTACGCCGGTATTAGCCGGATCAGGTTCAAAGGGTTCGTTTTGCAACATCTCAGTCAACGCCAATAAATCCAACTTTCGGTTTATAGACTTTAACACCCCTTGGCGAGCGCGATTATACATGAAATTCACAACTCGATGACAGACTTCTTTATAAACTTGATGGAAACGCATAAAAAAACGCCAGCCTTACTGACGTTTTGTTAACGTTTGTTACTTAAGTAAAAACTGAGGTACGCTTAATTAGAAAATGCCTTACGAACATACAGCTCAAATCGAGTCGCAGTCGCATTTGGAGCCACGGCGCTAACTTGCAGTTGCTGTTTTCCATGTAGTTTTACCGATTTCCAGCTCATACCTTCATCATCAATCGTCATTCCGTTTAGATCAAACCAGGTGAACTTGTATTGCAGCCTTAAGTCGGTTGATACCTGGCTGGCAATCGTACCAGTACCGCGTAAGAATCCACCTTCAGGTCGAGCCATGATATTGGTCACTTGTACCTCTTTACCAAAACTATTGTTATCTACTCGTACTTCCCCATTAGAGCCGACCATCACACCGGCTGTATGTGGAGCACATGCCGTGATAACAAATGCAGTAAATAGTCCCAATAAAACCTTTTTCATACCAATCCCCTTCTCAGCAGCAACGCATCGTCTATTTATACAGCCTATTTTTACAATCTACAGCCAAATTAATCGATCAAAAAGTGTGCTCTAGCGGTCGCGATTAAATGTTTACGGTTTGTTTGCCAACAATTGATACTCACATTGCCGACTCGACGGCCTTGGCGAGTGATTTTACACTCGGCGAAACTGTCTTTATGGTAACCCGCCCTTAAGTAATCAATTGAAAAATCCACGACCTTTGGCACTTTTGTGGTTTGCATAAACACCATCAATTGCACAATAGCCGACATCTCCATAAAACCTGCGATCACTCCACCATGCAACGCTGGCAAAATGGGATTACCTATGTTGTCATCTTTTGCTGGCAACTTGAAAACCAGCTCATCACCAAACCGCTCAACCCCCATACCGATAAACTTAGCATAAGGCACATGTTCTAGCAGATGACCAAAGTCATTCAGCTCTTTTGCCTTTCTAACAATGCTCTTAACGTCTAATTTGGCACTGTCGTCTAATGCGGGGTCAACAGATAAGTGCAATTCATCATGCATACTCGTCGCCTCCTATTAACGCCTGTCTAAACTCTTCACCCACCATCTCAGGGCTTATACGCATAAATGACCCCACCGCGTGAGCAATCGGATCATCTATAGAGTCTTGGTAGGCAATAGCGCGCGTAAAGGCAACACTTGAAGACAGTTTATAACACTCGGCAAAACCAAAAACGGGTTTGTGCGGCTCTGCGGGTTTCATATAGTCGACACGCAAATCGAGCGTAGGAGAGATCTCAAGTAAGCGAAACTTATCAAATATGGAGCACACCACCGCACAGCCACTCGCCGTATCCATCAATGTGGTGATGACACCACCATGGATCACGCCAGTATCAGGGTAACCAACAAGCTGAGTGTCGTAAGGTAGTTCAATTAGCACATGCTTTCCGCTACCTTCTAGCACCTTTAATTTAAGCTTACGGCATTGTGTCAACTGCTCAACAAATCGGCTCGCCATACCTGTTAGCGGGTAGCTATCACTGCTTACACTCATGCACTAGGGCTCAACATCGGGCCTAGTGGGTGACCGCCCAATAAATGCATGTGAACATGGAAAACCTCTTGGCCACCATGATGGTTACAGTTCATGATTAAGCGATAGCCATCTTCTGCAATACCGGCTTCTTGAGCGAGTTTAGCGGCCACCGACATCATACGACCCAAGGCTTTTTCGTCGGATGCTTTAATGTCGTTTGTTGTAGGGATCAAATGATTGGGAATAATTAACACATGCGTCGGCGCTTTAGGCGTAATATCTCTAAATGCCGTCACAAGATCGTCTTGATATAAGATGTCCGCAGGAATTTCACGTCGAATAATTTTACTAAATATGGTTTCTTCGGCCATTTGTCTGCCCTCAAAAGGAAATTACTAGCCATAGTATACTCGAAAATATGCACAAGGCGATGGACGATTAATGAAGTAAATCACGCAATTGGCTGGGGGTTAGCTGTACAGGAATTAAACATATGTATATACAATATGGTTGACTTTATATAGATTACGACTTCTAATAAAAAAAATATTTGCAGGAAGTATGACAATGCTTACAGAAAAAGAAACCGCACTCTTAGACGCGGCAACAGAGCTAGTACAAGAAAAAGGCATGATTGCACTGAACATGTCTGATGTACATAAACGAGCAGGCTACTCCCGCGCAGCCCAGTACCAGTCATTTAGCGATAAGAATGCACTACTTGCGGCTCTATGTATGCGTGAGCTTGTGAATAATACGACAGCAATCGAAGAGCAACGCTTCGATGAATTCACCGGTCAGTTCACCGTTGTGCTCAGACCCGTTGTGTATCGTTACTTGAAACTGTCGGATCGATTGATGATTGATTCCGCCTTCGCGCTGATGCTGGCCCAAGTTCGCTCACTGCCTGATGATGATCGCTTTAACCTCTTGAAAAGTGGATTCGAGTTTTTAAGTCAAGAACGCGAGATGAATAAGTAGTTCAATTTTCATCTGCTATACAAGTAAAGACTTCCGTCTCCCAAATCAGTGACTTAGCTGAAGTAGATAAATTAGAATGAATATAAAAATAGTCGCTTTATACCGACTATTTTTATATCTGAGCTTGCTCCCCCCTGTTCACAACTTACATCACCACTTGCGGGGCTTGTTCTAATACCAATTATATATTTAGTACGATTGGTATAAAATAAATTAGCTTGCTTTTGTAACACTCGATATTGGGCTTATATTGGGCACTAAAACCTGACCTTTAACTTTCAAAAACACTTGATAGCAATCGGAACAGACATAACGTCCAGCTAAAGTATTTTTAGTCTCAAACTGATTACAGAAAGTACATAAACCAAAACTAGCCACTTTTCTTTGCTCAAGCGTTATCTTTGGCTTCGGGGTGGTGTACTTAACTTGCACACCATCTGATATGCTTGCAACACTCTGACTTAAACCTATTACCAACACCTTGAACAGATAAATAGATAAGGCGATAACCGTACTGGCAATCATCGTCATAACACTAAGCTCTGACGCATTGGATTTAATGATAAAGAGTAAACCTGAAACACACATTACTACCGCTAAAAAGGTTAACGCCTTATCAATTAACGGTAGTTGAGCCTTAAACTCAAGATGATCAAACATGTTAACCTAGCTCTTTGATCAGATAGACAACGCCATCTTTCTCATAAACATTTTTGACTTCGTTACCTTCGCCTAACACAACCACTTCATTACCTGTATCTGTTACAGCGTTACCAGCAGCATCCAACACAATGGCTACACCAAGAGCTGTTAATAATGGAGAGCGGTATGCATGATAATGACGGTGGTTTTTTGGCACAACAATCACTTTAGTGCGGCTATATGGCTTTTTAACTTTCTGGCATTTTATCCCACCAGCACGCTCACAGCCCACTGTCGCGGCATCGACCGAAAAAACACCCAAGGATAAAATAGTCAATGCAGAAGTCAGCAGCACACTCGATATCGGTATCAATTTCATAATCAACTCTCTTTTCAAATTAATCAAACGTGAGCTGATCATAAAGCAAAGGTATACACGTGCATAGCAATATAGATATCTAGCCGCCTAGTTATGAACTTGCCCCAATTAAAAACCGCTATACTTACCGACAAAAAAGAATAAGCCTAATCGCCTCATTGCATCACTTCATGCATATTCGTCTGAGCCCAGGCTATTGCCTGTCCGCGACTCGATACGCCAATTTTTCTGAACGCACGATAAAGGTGTGTCTTTATCGTACTTTCGCTGACAAAAAGCTTATTTGCGATAGCAATATTGGTACTTCCACTACGTAATACTTGCAATACCTCACGCTCACGAATCGTTAAGGTTTCAACTTCATCAACCGCGGCATCGTTACTGCCATTACTCTCAGTAACGCATTGTGGAATAACAACTTTGCCTTTTACAATATCGGCCATGCCCTCACCTATCGCTTCCAGAGAAGCATCGGAATAAAATACCCCTGCGGTCACTGAAGGATGGATCAGGAACTTGGCATCAAGTTGTTTTGGAAAATGCACAAATACGACACGGGCAATATTACAGCCTTTCTCAATGCGCTTTTGAATTTGATATGCGGTTTGAACATCCACAGTGGACAGATCGACCAAGATTATAGTGATGCGGCTCTCTAACAGCTCGCCATTAAAGTGCTCTGGAGAGATCCGATGTAGTTTGACCAAGAACTCTTGTGGCCATCTGGTATTAAGAAGATCCGCAAATAAATGCGAGCGGGTTACCAGAACCCAATGTGTCACTTTAAACATAAACTAACTCCGTGTTTACTGTATATCACCATCCGTGTGCTTTTTATTGTAATACACTTAAACCATAAATAAACCTAAAAACACCTACAAATACGTCACTAAAAATAACAAAAAAGACTTAATTTGATATATAACCCTGAGTTACCTGAGCAGATGAAACCTCTCCATACTGCACAGCGGCAACACCATGTTCTGTGCCGCTTTGGTAAGTTGTCATTGAGATTGGATTAGCCATTTGTAGAACAGGAACGAGTCGTTGTTTCCCTACGGATTGAAATCTAGATTCAGATTAACCCCTTGCAGAGAAGAGGTGGCAATGATTTTGAAGCCACTTATTGATAATGCTAGCGCTAAATAAGCTCACCATACTAAAGAAGGTACAAGCAATGCCCTGCTGAGATGATAACCAGTGCAGCTTAGCTTGATATAAGGGGATATGTTCATTTTTTTCAGAGTAACTTAACGCCAGATCGAGAGATTTTTTGGCCGCCAAGTGTTCACCTAGCTTAACGTGGATCTTAGCCATGTCATAATAGGCTTTATGATAGTAGTGCCTGTTTTCTATAAACTTATTCAGGTATACCTTAGCACTAATAAAATCACCTTGCTTCATTGCATCGGTTGCCTGTAAATACCATTTATATGGACTCGGATCATCAAGTGCTAATAACCGACAAGCTCTGCCAAAATAGCAGTGGATTCTTATACAACAACAACCTATTGTTAGTTGGTTGATGCCAATGGTTTAGGTGAGCCATGTCAAAAATCCACTCACTGTCGTCGTTGACGCTGATTAACATCGAAACTCAATGATTTTTATATCGCTTTATCCATCCAAATCAGCATTAATGGATTGATTTCGAATCTAGCAACATAATTGAGTCGATTAAAATCCTTCGCCGTTTTACATCTAGCTTGCGCGCCCTTAAAAAGCAGCTCTCCCGTTAACGGGTCAGGAGTTATAACAGTAATCATCTGCTTAACTGGATTTTTTACACAAAAAAGCCAGCTCTAGGCTGGCTTTATTTAGCAATTGAAATTAATTCAAATTACTTAAGTACTGAATCTGCAGTACGGCCGTCATCGTGACAGCTGTCACATGTTGGCTTGTCACCCACGTTCATTTCGTGTGGCGCGTGACAATCAGCACACATTAGCATGCCGTCATGTGGCTGGTGAACGGCGTCCATTTCAGCCAATGTACCGTGACATGACTGGCACTGCTCGAACTCGTATTCGCCATCTGCAGATGGAGAACCATCAGCATGACACGCTTCACAACCGTCCATTTCAGCATGCATTTCGGCTAGTTCTTGACCTTCAGCGAAAACTGAAGGAGATAAAGCCAATGCTGCGAATGCCGCACCAAAAATTGCACTTAGTAGTTTATTGCTCACAATTGTATCCTCATTTGATGCTCGCATAGTGAAAACTTAATAGTCAGGTTGTTTTCATCTTGCGACCAATATTTTTTAGCACGACTTAGGTTAAGTTAGCTAATCATTAACTAATTCGCAACTAATTTAGCTGAAAGATCATACCATTGTGTCAATTACCAAAATGTGCGCTCAGTCAAATTACACCAGAGAATAAGACCCAGTCGCCTATTTATCGCTCTGATTTTGGGTAAAAAAAAGCGGTTGGGAGTATTTAACTCCCAACCGCCTTAGTTAGAAAAACGTAATTTAGCTCGCTCTTAACGCCGCGATACGCTTTTCTAGTGGTGGGTGACTCATCAACAATTCCGCCATAGATTTTTTACCATTAATGCCCAATGCTGACATTGACGCTGGCATAGCACCTGTTTCAGGGCCTTGGCGTAATCGATCAAGCGCTGCAATCATCTTCTCTTTACCCGCTAGACGTGCTGCACCTTCATCCGCTCTATATTCACGAATACGAGAGAAGTAAGCCACGATGATTGAGGCTAAGATACCGAATAACATATCCAGTACGAAAACCACAGCCATATAAGCAAACATACCTAAGCCTTCACCCTCTTCGTCATTACTCGCAACGAAGTTATTGATGATGCCAGCCACTACACGTGCAGCGAAGATAACGAATGTGTTCACCACGCCTTGTATAAGGGTCAGAGTTACCATGTCGCCGTTAGCTACGTGGCTCACTTCGTGGGCGAGTACAGCTTCAATCTCATCTTGGCTCATGCCGTATAACAGACCGCTACTCACAGCAACTAATGCGTTGTTTTTGCTAGGACCTGTTGCAAATGCATTGAGCTCTGGCGATTGATAAATAGCGACTTCTGGCATTTTGATGCCCGCTTGCTCAGCTTGACGAGCAACGGTTTCTACTAACCAACGTTCAGTGTTATCACGAGGGGTTGTGATCACTTCACAACCCATTGTCTTCTTGGCCATCCACTTAGAGATAGCCAAGCTGATAAATGCGCCACCAAAACCAAATATTGCAGCGAATACTAATAATCCGCCCATAGTTGAGGTATTAACACCTAAGATAGACATCACAATTGATGCCACCAATAAGATCGCCATGTTAGTGGCAATCAGTAAAAATATACGCTTCATTTAAGCTCCTGTAGGATACAAAGTACCTGATATACACTCTTAAAAGACATAATATGTCCAAAAAACAAGATTTCAAGGGGATGCAGTAAAATTTATGTCTTGTTGCTTCAATAAATGTCTTGTCGCTTCAATAATAGACGACTGGACTCCACTAATATCAAGTTGGCGAAGTCTAGGTCGGTTTCATTAATCTAAGATTAATTTAATCACTAAAGCAGAATAATTATAGAACACGTGGGATTAATCTTTGTTAACAGAAAGATAAGCCCAATTCAGAGAGCATCATACCTCCCCAGATTGGGCTTTAATTTTGCGAACAAGCTTTTACATATTTGCTATTGGGTTAGCTTATAGCAAAACACTAAGCTCTAGGTGACTCGCAGCATGTTCAGCAGTTGGGTTTGTTAAATATGGAACATAACCTAAGCAAGGTGCCGACATCATCTCTTTTAGCGCGGCGAGGTTTTCCTCTTGATTAGCCATGTCAGGGTCAACTTGATTCGCCACCCAGCCAACAAGATTCAAACCGTCAGCCTTAATCGCTTCGGCCGTTAATAATGCGTGATTTAAACAGCCTAATTTCATCCCCACCACTAAGATCACGGGTAAGTTCATTGATTGTACAACCTCAGAAAGGAAGTGCCCTTCTCCTAATGGTAAGCGCCATCCTCCAGCACCTTCAATCAAGCAAAAATCAGCACCCACATACTCTGACATCTTGAGCAGCGCTTCGATACGCTTAGGCGCTAATTGAACGCCTTTCTCTGCGGCTGCGATGTGCGGCGCAATCGCAGCTTCAAAGGCAAAAGGATTAATATCCTCGTAAGGTAGTTTAATACTCGAGGCAGCCATTAACGCCAATGCATCACTATTACGAAGCCCTTTGTCTGTTTGTTCGCAGCCAGAAGCAATCGGTTTAAAACCTACGGTTTCGCCGTTAGCGGCAGTTAGCAATGCAGATGAGATCAACGTCTTACCACAATCGGTATCTGTACCCGTTACAAAAAATGTCATGTCAACTCCAAGCTGCGACTAGCGCTTTTTTCGCGCTTTAATAAAGCTAATATTATAAGTTAAAGGAAGGCCCTCAGGGGCTCGACTCAACTCTGCCTGAGCTTGCAAAGCTTGCCAATCTTTACGTCCTCTCAATGTGACCTGAGGCAAGTTAACATCTTGTTCTCGTTTCACTATTGATGCTCCCACGCCTTTAATTGACTGCAGCATGGCTCTGAGATCTACAAAATTAACGGTTACCGCTTGTGTTTCAAATACCTCTATCAGCCAAGTATCTTGCTCAAAACAAGCAAGCAGTGACTTTTCATCGATAAATGTATTCACCTTGAGCCCAAGTTCAGCCAACTGATGCAGACTATTTTCAGCCACGATACTCATATTGAGCTCGCCGCCATACTTGAGCACTCTGCAAGCTTCACTCACTGCTAGAGGAAGGTCTTGACACCATTGCAACGCAACATTGGAATAGATGCCATCGATAGTGCCTGCAGCGAAAGGAAGGCTCTGCGCATCGCCACAAATCGGAATGTACTGCGGGAAGTTTTCGCTAAGTGTTTTAAGCATACCATCGGCAATATCTAAGCTGAAAACTTGTTCAATGGCCGGGATATGTGCAAAACAAGTACCTGGACCTGCACCTATGTCTAATAAGCGCGTACTTGATGTCACTTGAGCTAATAGATGCTCTGCGGTTCGTTTTTGCAGTACATCATAGCTATGGTAATGTGCTGCGGCGGCAGAGAAGCACGCTGCAACTTGGTGATTAAGTTTACTTGATCCTGTATTCACTGCATTGGATCCTAATCATTCATCATTTAAGATAGCGGCCAACACATCCACTAACGCCAGAATATCTTGCTGGCAGTGATTAGCATTTAAGGTCAATCTTAATCTTGCGCTTCCGACTGGTACGGTTGGCGGCCGAATCGCGCCTAACCAGAAACCGTGCTCTTTTAGCCTTTTAGCCACCGCCATCGTCTTAGTTGTATCGCCGAGTAAGATTGGCTGAATTGCCGTTTGCGAGTCTGAAAGTTCAATATTACTTTCTAAGCAAGCGGCTCTAAAGCAGGCAATATTATCATTCAATTTCTGTCGAAGTTCTGGTTGCTGCTTAATCATATTGATTGCGGCCAAGGCCGCTGCAGCGCAAGCTGGCGACAAAGCTGTTGAGTATATATAGTGACGAGAATTTGCCACTAAGAAATCAATTAATGCTTGGCTTCCAAGAATTGCTGCGCCTTGGCCTCCCATTGCCTTACCGAACGTCACTAACTGAGCGTCAATATTAATATCGTTTGCAATCCTTGTTGCACCAAAACCATTTTCGCCTAGCACCCCAAAACCATGAGCATCGTCGACTATCAACCAAGCATTATGCTGCTGACAAAGCGCAGACAGCTCAGCCAAAGGGGCAATATCACCATCCATACTAAATAGACTTTCGGTCAGCAATGCACTTGGCGAGAATCGCTCTAAATGGCTCTTAGCACTATCGACATCGTTATGGCTAAAGCGTTTCAGCTTAGCGCCACTGTCCTGAATACCATCGATCACAGAGGCATGGATCAATTTGTCGGCCAGCACTAGGTCATTTTCATTGAACAAGGTCTTCATTAGTGCGTTATTGGCGCTAAAACCTGAGCAAAATAATAGTGCGGCTTCATGTCCAGTCGCTTCACATAAGGCTTGTTCTAGTTGTAAATGTGCTTCGCTATAACCAACAACCAATGGCGAGGCAGTACTGCCAACACCGTGCTGTTTGGCACCTTGATAAAGCGCCTCGGCTAACTCTGGGGATGTTGATAGGCCTAGATAGTCGTTACTACTGAAATTAACATATGGCAGCGCATCGGCTTCAAAGTAATTTGACTGATTAGGGTCCAGCACAAGATTAATGCGTCGTCGAAGTAGGCCTTGTTGCTCTAGCGCTTGGTTTTTATTGATGACTCTAGCACTCAAGGACTCAACTAACGGCTGGTATTTGGAACTTTCTGACATTTAGTATGCTCAGTTAAAAGGCTCTGTGGCCTTGTAAACCCACCGTTTATCTTTGGCGGGTTTTTGTAATATTGGCTTATGACAATTAAATTAAAGCGCACCAGCATCATAAAATGCTGACACTTTCTTGTCTTGCTGCGCAGCAGCTTTTGCCAACATGGCTTCATCTTGTTCTTTAGTTGAGGCTACGCCCTGCTCTGGATGGAGCCCCAGTCGTCTAAATAGACCCATATCATCATTTTCTTCTGGGTTGGGCGTAGTTAGCAGCTTGCAACCGTAGAAGATTGAATTGGCTCCCGCAAAAAAGCACATCGCTTGCAGTTCATCGCTCATATTCTCACGACCAGCCGATAAGCGCACTCTAGACTTGGGCATAGTAATACGTGCAACAGCAATGGTACGAACAAACTCTAATGGGTCTAAATCATCTAGCTTTTCAAATGGCGTACCTTCAACTTTAACCAACATATTGATCGGCACAGAATCTGGGTGCTGATCTAAGTTTGCCAATTGCTGAATGAGACCCGCTCGGTCGGTCGCTTTCTCGCCCATGCCAACAATACCGCCAGAACACACTTTCATGCCTGATGCGCGTACATTGGATAAGGTATCTAAACGACTCTGATAAGTGCGAGTTGTGATCACATCGCCATAATATTCAGGCGATGTGTCTAAGTTATGGTTGTAATAATCCAAACCGGCATCAGCAAGTGTATTGGCTTGCTCCGCAGACAACATGCCAAGGGTCATACAGGTTTCCATGCCCAATGCTTTAACTTCTTCTACCATAGTCTTAAGGTAAGGCATATCACGCTCTTTCGGATTACGCCAAGCTGCGCCCATACAGAAACGAGATGCTCCAGCGGCTTTAGCACTGCGCGCTTCGGTCAATACAGTTTCCATGGCGAGTAAGCGCTCTTTTTCAAGACCGGTGTCATAACGTGCGCTTTGTGGGCAATATTTACAATCCTCAGGGCAAGCACCGGTTTTAATGGACAATAAACGGCTTATCTGAACTTCATTTGGATCGAACTCTTGGCGATGAATGCTATGCGCCTGAAATAGAAGATCGTTCATTGGCAGCGCAAATAAGCTTTCAATCTCTTCACGCTTCCAGTTATTTCTTAGTTGTACTTCAGACATGCTGGTCCCTTTTTGCTCATACGTTCAATTAATCTGATACTTTTTCGTCTGCCACTATCTTCTTACTTTAAAAAGAAGGCGAACATTCGCGTAATACATTGTGAAGCCGACATATAATTTATTTTAAAAACAATGCACTACTATAGTTAACCGAATAGTTTTACTTAATATTTATCTTGCTTAGGATACCTACAGGTCGTAACCTGTCAATGTCACACTAATCAAAAGGTTTACTAACGGTTAATTTATGAGCAATGACATTCTATCAACTACAAGCAGTATCGATCTTCAATTTGATAAAGAGCACTTGTGGCATCCATATACGTCTATGGCCAATGCATTACCCGCATTTGGGGTCATTGCCGCCGATGGCGTTGAACTAGAATTGCAAAATGGCACAAAACTCATTGACGGCACCAGTTCATGGTGGGCTTGTGTCCATGGTTATAGCCATCCAAAAATTGTCGCGGCAATGCAGCAGCAAACGGCACAATTAAGCCATGTTATGTTCGGCGGGATCACCCACCGCCCAGCGGTTGAATTGGCGCGGATGCTCATAGAGATGACAAGCCCAAGACTCACCAAGGTGTTTTTAGCAGACTCTGGTTCTATCGCAGTAGAAGTGGCGATGAAAATGGCGCTGCAATACTGGCAAGGTAGGGCTAAACCTAATAAACAAAAAATATTGACTGTTAAAAATGGCTATCATGGCGATACCTTTGCGGCTATGAGTGTGTGCGATCCAGAAGGCGGCATGCACACCATGTTTGGTGAGTTAGTGACCAAACAACTGTTTGCCCCAGCTCCTCAGTCTCGCTTCGATGACAACTTCAATCCAGAAGAGCTCAACGAGATTGCCACCCTATTTGAAGATAATCATCAACAGATAGCAGCGTTATTGCTCGAGCCCATTATGCAAGGTGCAGGCGGTATGCGTTTTTACCACCCTGAGTATTTAGCTGCCTTAAGAAAACTGTGCGACAAATATGATGTACTGCTAATTCTTGATGAAATCGCCACTGGCTTTGGTCGTACGGGTAAGCTATTTGCCTACGAGCACAGTAATATTGAGGCCGATATTTTATGTTTAGGCAAAGCATTAACTGGCGGCTATATTTCCCTCGCTGCGACTATGTGTAGTGATGAGGTTGCTCAAGGTGTTAGTGATTCTCCTGCTGGCGTGTTTATGCATGGCCCGACCTTTATGGCTAACCCATTAGCCTGTTCAGCTGCCATTGCAAGCCTTGAGCTTATTCGAGAGAACCGCTGGCAAGAACAGGTTAGTAGCATTGAAGCTCAGTTAAAGCGTGAATTAGCCGATGCGATAGACTACCCAAATGTTAAAGATGTAAGGGTGTTAGGAGCTGTTGGTGTATTAGAAATGAGTGCCACACTTAATACTGCAGAGTTACAGCAGCAGTTTGTCGACTTAGGTGTATGGATAAGACCCTTTTCAAATCTTATTTATATCATGCCCCCCTATTGTGTTACGCCTAGTCAGCTAAGCAAATTGACTCATGCAATGAAAACGGTCGCTAGGCAAGTATCACTCCCCAACGACGCGAGTCCTTTTATCAGCCACGGCTAAACGCGACTCAAACTTAGTCGGTGACCGCCGGCTAAGTACTGTCGCTAACGACCCGCTTATAACTGTTTTTAGCTCTCAAATAAACCAGCCAAAACCTGTCCCATGTTTCGATGCTGCGAATAGCTCATAAATTTAACGATAAAATGTATTTTTTTATAAAATTTCGCTTAATTTGACCCTGAATGATAAAAATCGATAAAATAAATCGAAAAGTATTGCTATACTTGCGCGGAATTTTAGAACGTAACTCCAATAGAGTAGAAAAATGACTGATTTATCAAAGTACAGAAACATTGGTATCTTTGCTCACGTTGACGCGGGTAAGACTACTACAACTGAGCGTATCCTAAAGCTTACTGGTCAGATCCATAAGATCGGTGAAGTGCATGACGGCGAATCAACAACTGACTTCATGGAACAGGAAGCTGAGCGTGGTATTACCATTCAGTCTGCTGCTGTAAGTTGTTTTTGGAAAGATCACCGTTTCAACGTTATCGACACCCCTGGCCACGTTGACTTCACAGTAGAAGTTTACCGTTCTCTTAAAGTTCTTGATGGCGGTATCGGTGTATTCTGTGGTTCTGGTGGTGTTGAGCCACAATCAGAAACTAACTGGCGTTATGCTAACGAATCAGAAGTTGCTCGTATCATCTTCGTAAACAAGTTAGACCGTATGGGTGCTGACTTCTTACGTGTTGTTAAGCAAACTAAAGACGTACTAGCTGCTAACCCACTAGTAATGGTACTTCCAATCGGTATCGAAGATGAGTTCAGCGGTGTTGTTGACCTACTTTCTCGTAAAGCATACGTATGGGATGACACTGGCGAAGCTGAAAACTACACAGTTGAAGATGTTCCAGCTGACATGGTTGACCTAGTTGAAGAATACCGTGAAATGCTAATCGAAACTGCTCTTGAGCAAGACGATGACCTATTAGAAGCCTACATGGAAGGCGAAGAGCCATCTATTGAAGACATCAAGCGTTGTATCCGTAAGGGTACTCGTACTATGGACTTCTTCCCAACATACTGTGGTTCTGCTTTCAAGAACAAAGGTATGCAGCTTCTTCTTGACGCTGTTGTTGATTACCTACCAGATCCAGTTGAAGTTGATCCACAGCCTCTTACTGACGAAGAAGGTAACGAAAACGGTGAGTTCGCTTTAGTTTCTATCGATGAGCCACTAAAAGCACTAGCATTCAAAATCATGGATGACCGTTTTGGTGCACTAACGTTCGTACGTATCTACTCAGGTCAGCTACGTAAAGGCGACACCATTCTTAACAGTGCAACTGGTAAGACTGAGCGTGTTGGTCGTATGGTTGAGATGCAAGCTAACGAACGTAACGAACTTGATTACGCTCAAGCTGGTGACATCATCGCTATCGTTGGTATGAAGAACGTGCAAACAGGTCACACTTTGTGTGATGTTAAGCATCCTTGTACTCTAGAAGCAATGGTATTCCCAGAGCCAGTTATCTCTATCGCAGTAGCGCCAAAAGATAAAGGCGGTTCTGAAAAAATGGGTATCGCTATCGGTAAAATGATTGCAGAAGATCCATCTTTCCGCGTAGAAACTGACGAAGACTCAGGCGAAACCATCCTTAAAGGTATGGGTGAGCTTCACCTAGACATTAAGGTTGATATCCTTAAGCGTACTTACGGCGTTGACCTAATTGTTGGTGAGCCTCAAGTTGCATACCGTGAAACTATCACTAAAGAAGTTGAAGATAGCTACACGCACAAGAAGCAATCAGGTGGTTCAGGTCAGTTCGGTAAGATCGACTACAAGATCAAGCCTGGTGAAGCTAACACTGGTTTCGTATTCACGTCTAAAGTTGTTGGTGGTAACGTTCCTAAGGAATTCTGGCCTGCTGTTGAGAAAGGTTTCAAGAGCTTGATGGATACCGGTACACTTGCTGGCTTCCCTGTACTTGACGTTGAGTTTGAACTTCTTGATGGTGCTTTCCACGCAGTTGACTCGTCAGCTATCGCGTTCGAAATCGCAGCTAAAGGCGCTTTCCGTCAGTCAATTCCAAAGGCTGATCCTAAGCTTCTTGAGCCTATCATGGCTGTTGACGTATTCAGCCCAGATGACAACGTTGGTGACGTAATTGGTGACCTTAACCGTCGTCGCGGCATGATCAAAGACCAAATGGCTGGTGTAACAGGTGTTCGTATCAAGGCTGACGTACCGCTTTCAGAAATGTTCGGTTACATCGGTTCTCTACGTACTATGACTTCAGGCCGTGGTCAATTCTCTATGGAATTTGCTCATTACAGCCTATGTCCTAACAGCGTTTCTGATAAAGTTATCGCTCAAGTTAAAGAGAGAAAAGCAGCAGAAGCTTCTAAGAAGTAACTAGCTGTTTAGTTATGACTCTTTTGAGTTTTAAACTTTAATAAAAAGCCTATAGATTTTATCTATAGGCTTTTTTATTGCCTGCAAATCACAGACTCACCGTTATATACAGGCCTCGAACGTTTTGGCCATTCGCACAATGCTATTTAGCGGCACCCGATGTTTATTTCGGTCAGCACACAGCAATTGATGATTTTTATCCTTTGGCTCACCAATCTGCTGGATCTGTACTTGATAACCTTCAGCTTTCGCAGCCACGCAATATCCCTCAAATTCCCACTGAGCCATATTGGTATTATCACAAATAACCACAGGCACTTTATTGGCAATTGCATGGATAAATCGCGTTAGATTAAGTTGGTGGTACTTAGATAAGTGCTTAGGGTCAAAGTTGTACTGACCATCACAGTAAAAGAACTCATCCGTAGAGCAGACTTTTACGCTTGTGCTCTCGTTAGCATACTTTGGTAGTGCCTTAACGTACTGCTCTACCCAGTAACTTTTGCCACTCCCTGGCAGCCCACGCATAATGATCGCTATCCCACCAACATCTTTTTGCTGTTTCATCAACTATTACCCTTTACTCGCGTTATCGCGAGAACCTTAATAATACGCTTAAGCACATATGCTAAAGTACGTTGTTCACTATTTTTCCACTGAGAATATCATCGACAAGTTTTGGTACTAACTCACTCGCCTTACCTTCTAGGTGATATTGAAACTGACTATGTCTATCTACTGCAACAAGATTGACCTCAACCGTTTGCGCACCATGATGGTTTGCCGTATCAACAAAACCTGCCGCTGGATAAACCGTGCCCGATGTACCTATAGCGATAAATAGATCACAACTATCAAGCGCATGCTGGATTCTGTCTAAACCAAATGGCATTTCGCCAAACCAGACAACGTGAGGTCTCAACCTCTGAGCAGGGATACAGCAAGTACAAGTATGCCTCGGCCCGAAGGGTTCCCTTAATATAAAAGTTTGCTGTGAGCGTGGGCAGCGCCCCTTGGATAGCTCACCATGCATGTGCAAAAGACGTTTCGAACCCGCTCTCTCATGTAGATCATCAATATTTTGTGTAACGACTAACAGCTCGCCTTCAAATTGTTGCTCTAACTTAGCAAGGGCTGTATGGCCAGCATTGGGTTCGATACAACCATTATGGAATTGCTGCCAACGATCATTATAGAAACGCTCGACTAAAAGGGGGTTACTGGCGTACCCCTCTGGAGTTGCGACCTCCTCTATTTTATGTTCTTCCCATAAACCATCTTGATCTCTAAAGGTACGTAACCCTGATTCTGCTGAGATCCCTGCCCCGGTCAATATTACAATCTGCTGGTACATCTACAGTCCTTTTTGCGGTCTTTGTTACTATTTTGCCTATTTGTAGGCGTATATGACATTAGGCGTTAGTATAAATGGGCAAAAACAATACAAAATGACTGTATAAATTGCTTGTTTTATATCTAGTTAATGGCTTTTATTTGCATAAGATGCTTTATTGCTAGATCAAAGGTTTAAGTTTTCAATTTGTACACATATAATGGATCGAATCCCCACAAATGAACGGATTAACTTATAGCTAATCGTTCTGCAATCAAGAGATCAATAATGACAGATGGAAATCAAGCGCTAAAAAAAGCGGGTTTGAAAGTGACCTTACCACGAGTCAAAATTCTAGAATTGATGCAAGCGCCAGATAATCAACACATCAGTGCTGAGGATCTCTATAAGAAATTACTCGATATTGGTGAAGAAATTGGTCTTGCAACTGTCTATCGTGTACTCAACCAATTTGATGATGCTGGTATTGTTACTCGTCACCATTTTGAAAGTGGCAAAGCTGTTTTCGAACTTGCATCTCAACATCACCATGACCATCTAGTATGTCTATCATGTGGTAAAGTTATCGAATTTTCGGACGAGATGATTGAACGTCGCCAAGATGAAATTGCAATGAAGCATAATATCAAGCTGACTAATCACAGTTTATATCTATACGGTGTTTGCACTAATGATGGCTGTGAGCACGGCGACGCATAATGCTATTTAGCATTAAAAAACCAGCTCTTGCTGGTTTTTTTGTGTCTGCTTGATCATTTACAATATTTTATGAAAGACATTCACTTTATGGCCCATAAACTTATCACGGTTTCGTTGCTTCATCCCAAGCTTGCGCGCCACCCCTTCAGAACCTTTGTTACCCAATAAAATTAGTGCGATAGCTTCGTGAATGTCATATTCCTTAAATCGTTCGAGTGCCGCCGCTCCAGCCTCAAAGCCAATGCCTTGCCCCCAATATTGCGGTAAATATCGGTATCCCAGCTCCACTTCATTAAATTCCGTAATAAATGTTGGGCCACAAAAACCAATAACCTTACCATCAGCTTTATGCTCCACAGCCCACCGGCCGTATCCTCGCTCTTGATAGCTGGGTAGAATAACGCTTTCAAGAATCTGTAGAGCCTGAGACATTGATGTCATGGGCTCGCCAGGAATATAAGTTAGGACTTCGGGAAGACTATTCAATAAAAAAATAGCCTTAGTATCTTTAGGCTCAAAATGCCTTAGAATAAGCCTGTCAGTCTCAGTAATAATCACGATTAACTCCTTTTAGTCCCCTTGCTAACCCCTACTAATATACTCATATTTTGTTTAGTTTAGAAAGTATTAAAACATGTTTGCTTAATGGACACCGATAGCGTTCAATAAGAAAATATCAGATTAGAGTCAGTAACAAAGGAATGCTTTATGACTATAATGCAAAAAGTTTATTGGATTATTGCAACCTTAGGTAACCTAGTTGCCATCAATTACCTTCTCAACAGCACCGGACTGCTTCCAAGCTTAGTCGTGATGGCGACGCTTTTCTATACCGCTGTCGGTTATTTTGATCTCTACCACAGCTCACATACACTTAATCGCCTCTATCCCGTTGTTGCGTACCTGCGTTACTTTCTCGAGTCTTACCGAGTAGAGATCCAACAATATTTCATCGCTAACGACACAGAAGAAACGCCCTTTAATCGAGAGCAACGCTCTTTAGTTTATCAACGAGCAAAAAACGTACGCGACACAATCGCCTTTGGCACTCAAAGAGATCTGTTAGAAGATAACTACTTAAGCCTATGGCAGTCACTGCACCCTAAGGAAGTCAGCGAAACGGCCAAGCGCGTACAGATTGGCGGACCCGATTGTTTAAAGCCTTATCAAGCTTCCTATTTCAATATCTCCGCCATGAGCTTCGGTTCTCTTAGCGCCAATGCTATCGAGTCGCTCAATCTCGGTGCGCTCAAGGCCGGCTGTTACCACAATACTGGCGAAGGTGGCGTCAGCCCCTACCATTTAAAACATCGTGGCGATATTGTTTGGCAAATTGGCTCAGGTTTGTTTGGTTGTCGTGACAACTCTGGAAGCTTTAACCCGGAGACCTTTAAAGCGATGGCAACTCGGTCTCAAATAAAGATGATAGAAATAAAACTATCTCAAGGTGCTAAGCCCGCTCACGGCGGCGTATTACCAGCGGCCAAAATAACCGATGAAATTGCAGCGATACGCCATATTTCAACAGGTCGAGATTGTGTCTCTCCCGCTGTAAACCCTGAGTGCACTACGCCAAAAGAGCTACTGAACTTTGTCAAGACATTAAGAGAACTCAGTGAAGGAAAGCCTGTTGGCTTTAAACTGTGTGTAGGTAACCCAGTTGAGTTTCTAGGCTTATGTAAGGCCATGATTGAAACCGGGATCACCCCTGACTTTATTACCGTAGACGGCGCAGAGGGTGGCACAGGAGCTGCGCCAGTGGAGTTTACTAACCGCCTAGGTATGATGTGCCTAGAGGCCGTATATTTTGTGCATAACGCCTTAACTGGCGCGGGGCTAAGAGATAAAATAAAAATCATTGCGTCGGGTAAAACCGCCTCAAGTTTTGATCTACTAGCAAAAATAGCCATGGGAGCCGATACCGTTAATGCTGCTCGTACTATGATGCTCTCTCTAGGCTGTATTCAATCAAGGCATTGCAACACCAACATGTGCCCCACCGGCATTGCGACACAAGATCCTGCCCGTAGCAAAGCAATAAACGTCAGCGCTAAGAGTGAACGAGTAAAAAACTATCACAAAAACACGCTCAATAGCTTCTTTGAGTTAGTCGGCAGCATGGGACTAGATAATCCCACTAAGTTAAAACCACATATGGTCAAAAGACGCACCCCATATGGGTTATTAATGTCGGTTGGTAGCTTAATAGAACCGCTTCAAACTAATGACTTGCTCAACGAAAAGCCGCTTGCGGGTCCATGGAATGAGTGGTGGCGAATGGCGCAGACAGAGGACTTCTATTCAGAAGATCTCTATATCCTTTCACCAGCCGAACTTTCGCGCCCTAGAAAGCCAAGCTAACGCATGATCAAAGTTGATGTGAGCTAATGTTTACAGCTAACTACAAGAACAAGAGATCAATCATAAATCAAGTTGTCTAGATAAAACTGATATATGGTTAAATCTATTTATTCTGATTTTTAAGCGAAGACATACTACTTACTAGACACATTGAGCGGAATAATATTACAGAAAATTTCCCTCTCAAACTGCTGCTCTAGGCGATCTCGCCACGACTGCTTATTAATTGGCACTAAGTAAAAGTGTTCTCTGGAGGTATCAGTCACAAATGCTAATCCATGACGCATTAACTCGAAATGAATATCGTTAACAAAGTCCGAGGAAAAATTCTGACGACCGGTTAACTGATTGATATCTTGGCGTGTCAATGCTACGCCTTCATTGAGTTCACCAAACCTCAATCTCAACCAATCGGAAAACTCTTTTGCACTGACCATAGACATAAAAGTTACCTACAATTTCTTTATAGATAAATTAGGTATAACAGATTGTTAAAACTCCGCCATTTTTTTGACCAAATAAGCGGTATTTATCGCCAATCGTTCTAGAGATCCTGTAGCGCGCAAAATTAAACTCTAAAAACAAACTGACAAAGTTTAAAAATTACACTCAGTTTTTTGTAAACTTGAAAATCAGATACAAAAAAGGCGCTAAAAGCGCCTTTTTAAACAAGATTAGCAATTACCAACCTGTTTTAGTGCGCAGTGCCTTACCAATGTCAGCAAGTGAACGTACAGTCGTTACGCCCGCCTCTTCTAGTGCTGCAAACTTATCTTCTGCCGTACCCTTACCGCCAGCGATAATCGCGCCAGCATGACCCATACGCTTGCCTTCAGGTGCAGTTACACCGGCGATGTATGAAACAACAGGTTTAGTCACGTTAGCCTTAATGTATTCAGCGGCTTCTTCTTCAGCTGTACCACCAATTTCGCCAATCATAACGATAGCTTCTGTTAGTGGATCGTTTTGGAACATTTCCAACACGTCGATAAAGTTAGTACCAGGAATGGGATCACCACCGATACCAACACACGTTGATTGGCCGAAACCTTCATCAGTTGTTTGCTTAACCGCTTCGTACGTTAACGTACCAGAGCGAGAAACAATACCTACTTTACCCGGCTTGTGGATATGGCCAGGCATGATACCGATTTTACATTCACCCGGTGTGATAACACCAGGGCAGTTTGGACCGATCATGCGAACGCCCGTTTCTTCAAGCTTAACTTTAACTTGAAGCATATCTAGCGTTGGGATCCCTTCAGTAATACAAACGATTAGCTCGATGCCACCGTCGATTGCTTCTAGGATTGCATCTTTACAGAAAGGCGCTGGTACATAGATAACTGAAGCCGTTGCACCAGTCACTTCTACCGCATCTTTAACCGTATTGAATACTGGTAAACCTAGGTGAGTTTGACCGCCTTTGCCTGGAGAAACACCACCCACCATCTGAGTACCATAAGCGATAGCTTGCTCAGAGTGGAATGTGCCTTGACCGCCAGTGAAACCCTGACAGATAACCTTGGTATCTTTGTTAATTAATACAGACATTATTTGCCCTCCGCAGCAGCAACAACTTTAACAGCAGCATCTGTTAGTGATTCAGCAGCAATAATGTCAAGGCCTGAGCTTGCCAATACATCGCGACCTAGATTAGCGTTAGTACCTTCAAGACGAACAACAACAGGTACTTCAACACCGACCTCTTTAACTGCGCCAATGATGCCTTCAGCAATCATGTCACAACGAACGATACCACCAAAGATGTTAACAAGAACCGCCTTAACATTGGAATCAGACAAGATGATCTTAAATGCTTCAGCTACACGCTCTTTAGTTGCGCCACCACCAACGTCAAGGAAGTTAGCAGGCTTGCCCCCGTGTAGATTTACAATATCCATGGTACCCATTGCTAGGCCCGCGCCATTAACCATGCAACCCACGTTTCCGTCGAGTGCAACATAGTTAAGCTCGAACTTAGCCGCGTGTGCTTCACGAGCATCATCTTGTGATGGATCGTGCATGTCACGAATTTTAGGCTGACGGAACAGTGCGTTGCCGTCGATACCAATCTTGCCATCGAGACAGTGAATGTTGCCTTCGTCTGTGATAACAAGTGGGTTGATTTCAAGCAGTGCGAAATCATGGTCTTCAAACATTTTCGCTAAGCCCATAAAGACTTTAGTGAACTGTTTCATCTGAGTTGGATTTAGACCTAGCTTGAAGCCAAGATCGCGTGCTTGATATGGCTGAGGGCCTGTAAGTGGATCGATGATAGCCTTGTGGATCAACTCTGGCGTTTCTTCAGCCACAGTTTCAATCTCAACACCGCCTTCAGTCGATGCCATAAATACAACGCGACGAGTTGCACGGTCAACAACCGCACCTAAATAAAGCTCGTTTGCGATGTCAGTACAGCTTTCAACTAAGATTTTAGCAACTGGCTGGCCTTTCTCATCAGTCTGATAAGTCACTAAGTTCTTACCTAACCAGTGTTCAGCGAAGGCTCGGATCTCTTCTTTATCGCCAGTGACTTTAACGCCGCCCGCTTTACCACGGCCACCTGCGTGTACTTGACACTTAACAACCCACATATCTCCGCCAATATGACCAGCAGCTTCTACAGCTTCTTGAGCCGTATCGCATGCAAAACCTTCTGACACTGGCAAGCCATATTCGGCAAATAACGCTTTTGCCTGATATTCGTGCAAATTCATGATGATCTATCCATTCTACTTCTTATGTATTTCAGCAGGCCCAAACGGGCCTGCAGCTAGGGTATTGTCTGTCTTGACTTATAGGTCAAGAAGCAGACGAGTTGGATCTTCAAGGAAGTCTTTAATCGCAACCAAGTAACCAACTGATTCACGTCCATCTACAATACGGTGATCGTAAGAAAGTGCGAGGTACATCATAGGCAGGATTTCAACCTGACCATTTACTGCCATAGGGCGATCTTTAATGGCATGCATGCCTAAGATCGCACTTTGTGGCAAATTCAAGATTGGCGTTGACATCAATGAGCCAAATACCCCACCGTTAGTCACGGTGAAGTTACCGCCAGTCATATCATCAACCGTTAACTTGCCGTCGCGACCTTTAATCGCGAGTTCACGAACGTTACGTTCGATATCGGCAAGACTCATCTTGTCAGTGTCACGTAGTACAGGTGTCACAAGACCACGAGGAGTCGACACTGCAATACTGATATCAAAGTAGTTGTGATAAACAATATCGTTACCATCGATTGATGCGTTTACTTCAGGGAAGCGCTTAAGTGCTTCTGTCACAGCCTTAACATAGAAGGACATGAAACCTAGACGAATACCATGACGTTTTTCGAAAATCTCTTGATACTGCTTACGAATATCCATGATTGGCTTCATGTTAACTTCGTTAAACGTCGTTAGCATGGCAGTAGAGTTTTTAGCTTCTAGTAGACGGTTAGCAATCGTCTTACGAAGGCGAGTCATCGGAACACGCTTCTCGCTACGCTCGGCTAAAGGAGCAACAACAGCTGGGGCTGATGTGCTCGCAGGCGCTGCAGCGGGTTTATTTTTAACGAAAGCTTCAACGTCATCTTTAGTGATGCGTCCACCAACGCCAGTACCTTTAACAGCACTTGCTTCAACATTATGCTCTGCGATAAGACGACGAACAGATGGGCTTAGCGCATCGTTTGACTCATCAGATGCTTCGCTTGTTGGCGCAGCGGCTTCTGCTTGAGCTTTGGTCACTTCTTGACCTGCAACAGCGCCAGCTACGAAGCTAGCAATCACTGCCTCACCAAGTACAGTGTCACCTTCCTGAGCCAAAAACTCAGCAATTTGTCCATCTTCTGGTGCAACAACTTCAAGTACGACTTTATCAGTTTCAATATCAACAAGGATTTGATCACGAGAAACTTGCTCGCCAGCTTGAACATGCCATGTAGCAATGGTTGCATCTGCAACTGATTCTGGCAGTACGGGTACCTTAATTTCGATACTCATGGATTACGATCCTTTTTATATAATGTCTATTACTACAGCTTTAACGCACTGTTGATTAATGATTCTTGTTGCTGAGCATGCAATGCAGGGTAACCACATGCTGGTGCAGCTGACGCTTCACGACCGGCATAACTCAACTGAGCTCCTGACGGAATGACGCTCCAGAAATGGTGCTGACTACAATACCAAGCACCTTGGTTTTGCGGCTCTTCTTGGCACCAAACGAAATCTTTAACATGGGCATAATCGGCAAGAGCTACTGCCGCTTCTTCATGTGGGAACGGGTACAACTGTTCAACACGAATTAGCGCAACATTCTTTAAGCCTTCTTTACGACGACGCTCCAAGAGCTCAAAGTAAACCTTACCACTACAAAACACGACTCTATCGACATGACTTGCATTTAATTCATCGATTTCGCCGATAACATTTTGGAACGAGCCTTCAGCGAGCTCCTCCATACTTGAAACAGCAAGTGGATGACGTAGCAATGACTTAGGTGACATAACCACAAGCGGACGACGCATAGGGCGTACCACCTGACGACGCAACATGTGATAAACCTGAGCAGGAGTCGAAGGCACACACACTTGCATATTGTGGTTAGCACAAAGCTGTAGGAAACGTTCTAGACGAGCGCTTGAGTGCTCAGGACCTTGTCCTTCATACCCATGTGGCAATAGCATAGTTAGACCACATAAACGGCCCCACTTCTGCTCACCCGATGACAAGAATTGGTCAATAACCACTTGGGCACAGTTAGCGAAGTCACCAAACTGCGCTTCCCACAGGGTTAAGCCACCAGGCTCTGCAGTCGCATAACCATACTCAAACGCTAAAACAGATGCCTCTGATAAGACAGAGTCAGTAATATCGATTGGGCCCTGCTCGTCTGCAATATTACGCAGTGGCATATAAGCCGTAGCATCGTTTTGGTTATGCAAAACGGCGTGGCGATGGAAGAAAGTACCGCGTGCAGAGTCTTGACCCGTTATGCGAATACGCTTCTTATCTTCCAGAATCGATGCATAAGCCAATGTCTCTGCAAAGCCCCAGTCCAGTAGCTTCTCGCCAGATGCCATTGCAAGACGGTCTTTGTAGATCTTGGCAACACGTGATTGAAGCTTATGGCTTTCGGGCACATAGCTAATTTTATCCGCTAGATTTTTGATGCGCTCTATAGACATTTGAGCATCGTATGCATCATTCCACTCAGCGCCGATATATGGGCTCCAGTCAACAGAATGTAAGGTCATTGGACGCCATTCTTTAACGACACAATCACCATCATCGAGTGCATCACGATAAGCGTTGACCATAGAGGTTACATCGTCGCTACCAAGTGTATTTTCAGCAATCAATCTATCAGCGTAGATTTTTCTTGGTGTTGGATGTTTCTTGATCTTGGCATACATCAGTGGCTGAGTGGCACTCGGCTCATCGGCTTCGTTATGACCATGGCGGCGATAACAAACCAGATCGATCACTACGTCACGTTTAAACTCATTGCGATAATCGACTGCCAATTGTGAAACAAACGCCACCGCTTCAGGGTCGTCTGCGTTCACGTGGAAAATCGGCGCCTGTACCATCTTAGCGATGTCTGTACAGTACTCGGTAGAACGCACGTCCTCGGTTAAGTTAGTGGTGAAACCAACTTGGTTGTTCACGACTATGCGAATGCTGCCGCCCACTTTAAACGCGCGGGTTTGAGACATGTTAAATGTCTCTTGCACAATACCTTGCCCAGTAATTGCCGAGTCACCGTGAATGGTAATTGGCATCACTTGACGGCCACTGTCACAACCACGACGGTCTAAGCGCGCACGCACAGAGCCGATAACGACTGGATTGACGATCTCAAGGTGAGATGGATTAAAGGCCAGTGCTAAGTGAACATTGCCTCCCGGGGTTTCAAAATCCGACGAGAAACCTTGGTGATACTTAACGTCACCAGAACCATTAAGCGCATCGCTATGTTTACCAGCGAACTCATCAAACAGTTCCGATGGCTTCTTACCAAGAATATTCACCAGTACGTTCAAACGGCCACGGTGCGCCATACCAATAACAACTTCTTTGGTGCCCGCATCGCCAGCGCGATAGATGATTTCACGCATCATAGGAACGAGTGCATCACCGCCTTCGAGTGAGAAGCGCTTAGCACCAGGGAACTTAGCCCCTAGGTATTTTTCCATACCTTCGGCGGCGTTAAGCCCTTCAAGAATGCGAGTCTTATCTTCTTTTGAGTAATTTGCAGCACCGAGAGAGGGTTCGAGGCGTTGCTGGATCCAACGCTTCTCATCGGTATCGGTAATGTGCATATACTCGGCACCGATAGAACCACAATAGGTTGCTTTCAATGCTTTTACTAAGTCCACCAGCTTCATGGTTTCGCCACCATGAGCAAATGAACCCGTGTTAAATTGACGCTGCATATCATCGCTGTCTAAGCCATGAAATGCTGGGTCTAACTCAGATACCTTGTCGCGCTTCCAAATATCGAGCGGATCTAAGTTGGCATTCTGATGACCACGGAAACGGTGAGCGTTAATTAACTGTAGGACTTTAACTTGTTTTGCATCGACTTCAGGATCGGTCACCTTAGGTGAACCTTTTTGACGTCCATCTAATGCAAGACTACGAAAATAGTCGCGTACTTTAGAGTGGGCAGCTTCTGGTACATCAGCCGATGTGCCATTCACTAGAGGGAGGTTATCAAACACGACACGCCAGTCTTCAGTAACAGACTGTGGATCGACTTGATAGGCTTCATACATCTCTTCTACATAGGTCGAATTCGCGCCATTAAGGTGAGACGATTCGAGCCAGGCTTTCATGATGCCTTGGTGCATTTCTATTCCTTTCAAACTGTATACACGTGCTTAGCCAAAGTCATAAATACAGATCCTTACATATTCAAAGGATTTGTAATCTCTGTAGCCCCTAGAGTTCCAGATTATCGTTATATTTGTCTTCCATGACACAAAAAAGAGCCACTTTCCACAGGAAAAGTGACTCGTATAGAGCTATATCAATATCGGCTCTTGGTACTGCATCTAAACGGCTCTCTGCAGAAGCATTGACTTAATGTGTCCAATTGCTTTTGTCGGGTTGAGCCCTTTAGGACAAACGTCAATACAGTTCATGATGCCATGACAGCGGAACACGCTGTATGCGTCATCAAGCCCAGATAAACGCTCTTCTGTCGCCGTATCACGGCTATCGATCAAGAAGCGATAAGCGTGGAGTAAACCGCTCGGTCCGATGAACTTATCTGGATTCCACCAGAATGAAGGACAAGCCGTAGAACAACATGCACACATGATACACTCGTAGAGTCCATCTAAATGCTCACGCTCTTCAGGTGATTGCAGATGTTCACGCGCAGGTGTTTTCTCATCGTTAATCAAGAAAGGCTTAATCTTTTCGTACTGGGTATAGAACTGAGTCAGGTCCACAATCAAATCACGTACTACAGGCATGCCTGGTAGTGGGCGGATTTCAATCTTGTTACCTTTGAAGGTCGAAACAGGCGTGATACATGCGAGACCGTTTTTACCATTCATGTTGATACCATCACTGCCACACACACCTTCACGGCATGAGCGTCTAAACGCCAGTGTTGGGTCTAACTCTTTAAGCTTTAAAAGCGCATCCAGTACCATCATGTCAGTACCTTCTTCCACTTCTAAGCTGTAATCCTTCATATACGGCTTAGTATCTACATCAGGATTGTAGCGATAAACTGCAAATTCCAATTTCATCTCGACTTCTCCTTAGTAAGTACGCTTGATTGGCGGGAATGCATCACGAAGCTTTGGCTGCATGTTCACATCGCGCTTAGTCATAAGCTCGGTGACTGGGTCATAAATACTGTGACATAGCCAGTTTTCATCATCTCGGTCCAGATAGTCTTCACGAGAGTGAGCACCACGACTTTCAGTACGGAAGTTCGCCGCTGTCGCCGTAGCAATTGCCGTTGCCATCAAGTTATCTAATTCTAAGCATTCGATACGCTGAGTATTAAATTCTGTTGAGTTATCAGAAAGCTTGGCATTCGCCAAACGCTCTCTAATCGCCTTAAGCTCTTTAAGGCCTTCAGCCATCGCATCACCACTTCTAAATACCGAGAAGTTAAGTTGCATACAAAGCTGTAGGTCTTTACGGATCACCGCAGGATCTTCGCCATTCTTGTTGCTTTCCCAGCGGTTCAAGCGTGCTAGAGAAGCATCAATATCGGCCTCAGTTGCATCTTTAGCAATTGGAGTTTCGTCCAGCGCTTTACCTAAATGTTGACCCGCTGCTCGACCAAATACTACAAGATCTAACAATGAGTTACCACCCAATCTGTTCGCTCCGTGTACCGATACGCACGCAATTTCGCCAACCGCAAATAGACCGGTTACTTCTTCTTCACTGCCATCTGAATTTTGGCGTACGACCTGGCCACTGACTTTAGCAGGTAGACCACCCATCATATAGTGGCAAGTCGGCAAAACGGGGATTGGGCCATCGGCTGGATCGATATGTGCGAAGGTGCGAGACAGTTCACAAACACCAGGAAGACGAGCTTCAAGGGTTTCTTTACCTAAGTGATCAAGCTTAAGTAAGCAATGCGGGCCTAATGGGCCATCGAGACCTCGACCTTCGCGAATTTCAGTCATCATAGAGCGTGCTACCACGTCTCGTGATGCCAAATCTTTCGCGTTTGGCGCATAACGCTCCATAAAGCGCTCGCCGTCTTTGTTTAGCAGATATCCACCTTCACCACGACAACCTTCAGTCACCAAAACACCTGCGCCAGCAATACCCGTTGGGTGGAACTGCCACATTTCCATGTCTTGCATCTGAACGCCAGCGCGCATCGCCATGCCGACACCGTCACCAGTGTTGATATGAGCGTTAGTGGTTGATGCGTAAATACGCCCTGCTCCACCGGTCGCTAAAATCGTTGCTTTGGCTTTGAAATAGACAATTTCGCCGGTTTCAATTTCGATAGCGGTACAACCCACAATCACGCCGTCTTCATTTTTAACTAAATCGAGTGCATACCACTCAGAAAAGACTTCCGTTTTATGCTTAACGTTTTGCTGGTACAGGCAGTGAAGCAGTGCGTGACCGGTACGGTCAGCCGCTGCTGCAGTACGAGCAGCCTGCTCGCCACCAAAATTTCTAGATTGGCCACCAAATGGGCGCTGATAAATAGTACCGTTTTCAAAACGAGAGAAGGGTAATCCCATATGCTCAAGTTCAATCACCGCCTCGGGGCCCGTCTTACACATAAACTCAATCGCTTCTTGGTCACCGATAAAATCGGAGCCTTTCACGGTGTCGTACATATGCTGTTCCCAATGATCTTCGTGGGCATTACCAAGGGCTACAGTAATACCCCCCTGGGCAGATACGGTATGAGAACGGGTTGGGAATACTTTAGATAACAGCGCACAGCTCTTACCTTCTTTAGAGATCTGTAGAGCGGCACGCATACCAGCGCCACCAGCACCGATTACAACCGCGTCAAATTCGCGAACAGGAATACTCACTTAAACACCCCACACAATCAAAATGCCAGCGACCAAATAACAGAAGGCTGCAATGACAAAAACAAACTGAAGTACACCACGTAGAGAAATACACTTAACGTAATCGGTTAGCACCTGCCAAATTCCAATCCAGGCGTGAACTAAAACCGCTATCAGCGCGAGTACTGTGAAAACTTTCATCGACAATGTGCTAAATAAGCCATGCCATACGTCATAAGTTACTGGAGAGCTACATGCGATAAATCCAACCAAAAAAATGGTGTAAAAAGCTAGGACTACCGCACTTGCACGTATAAGAATAAAGTCATGGACGCCGCTGCGACCAAGAGTTGCTGCGTTAGTTACCATACCCAAATCCCCGCAATGATTGAAAACACTACTGACAATCCAATAGCGACTTTAGCCGAAGTTAACCCTGAAGAAAGTTCTTCCCAGTAACCCGCGTCCATCACTAAGTGGCGAAGACCCACTATCAAGTGATAACCCAGTGCGGTAAGAATTCCCCAGACGATGAACTTAACGATAAAGTTATCAAAGAGAGATTGGACGCCAGCAAAACTCTCAGCTGATGCTAATGATTCATTAAGCAACCAGATAAGAATGCCAACGGCAAACAGCATGATGACACCCGATACACGATGAAGAATGGACGCGATCGCTGTTGCAGGGAAGCGTATGGTTTGCAAATTTAAATGGACAGGTCTTTGCTTTTTCACGTTCTGCTCACTCTGCTCAATTGAGCTAATTTTTGTTATATGAACCGCTTTTATTTAAACTCCAATCGGTGATCCAGATCACAGATTAAAGCTTTAACAAAAGAAAACTTGAAACAAACATCCAACAATTAAGCAACCACTAATTAAGCATGCAAAAAAGTGATAACCATTTGATAATGTATGCCGCTCTTTTGAGCTGCGGCAAGTATACGTGGGTGAAATGTCAAATACAAACATCACATTATGCAAATTTAGTTTTTTTGGTAAAAAAATCTGCCAAGCATCTATAACCACAAGGGATTAAGGCTATTTAAGACCATGGTCTAACAAATTTAAACGCTTATTTAAATTGAAATGTGATCTACATTCACTGTAAAGTGATCAAGTTTGATAAGCCGCACTCAATAAGAATGAAGTAAGGAGAATGGGGTATGGCTGATAATATAGCCACATTAGAACTACCAGGGAATGATTCAATCGAGCTGCCTATTAAAGAAGGTACGGCAGGATTTGATGTAATCGACATCAGCAAGCTAGGTAGCAAAGGTTACTTTACTTTCGATCCAGGGTTTCTTGCGACCGGATCTTGTGAATCTGCGATTACCTATATCGACGGAGAACAAGGAGTACTGCTACACCGCGGTTACCCAATCGATCAGCTGGCAGTAGAATCTGATTATTTGGATCTATGCTACTTGCTACTATATGGTGAGCTACCAAATAAAGCGGAATACGAAAATTTCGTATATACAGTTAAGACTCACACTATGGTAAACGAGCAACTTGCAAGCTTCTTTAGAGGCTTCAGACGTGATGCTCACCCAATGGCGATGTTATGTGGTGTAACTGGTGCCCTATCTGCATTCTACCAAGACTCTTTGGATGTAAATGACGAACGTCACCGTGAAATTGCCGCATACCGTTTGGTGTCAAAGATGCCAACAATCGCAGCTATGTGCTACAAGTATTCAATCGGTCAACCATTTGTCTACCCACGCAACGAGCTAAGCTATGCAGGTAACTTCCTAAGCATGATGTTTGGCGTACCATGCGAAGAATACAAGGTTAACCCAATCGTAGAACGCGCGATGGATCGTATCTTCATCCTTCACGCTGACCACGAGCAAAATGCCTCGACTTCTACCGTACGTTTAGCTGGTTCTTCTGGTGCTAACCCATTTGCATGTATTGCAGCGGGTATCGCATCACTGTGGGGCCCCGCTCACGGCGGCGCTAACGAAGCATGCTTAAATATGCTCGAAGAAATTGGCTCCGTTGATCGTATTCCAGAGTTCATTGCGCGCGCTAAAGACAAAGAAGATCCTTTCCGTCTAATGGGCTTCGGTCATCGCGTTTACAAGAACTTCGACCCTCGCGCTAAGGTAATGCGTGAAACTTGTCATGAAGTTCTTGCAGAGCTTAAGGTGAACGATCCGCTACTCGATGTGGCGATGGAGCTTGAGCGCATCGCGCTAGAAGATGAATATTTTGTCTCTAAGAAACTTTACCCGAATGTTGATTTCTATTCAGGGATTATCATGAAGGCGATTGGTATTCCAACAAGCATGTTCACTGTATTGTTCGCATTAGCGCGTACTGTCGGTTGGATTGCACACTGGAAAGAGATGCTAGATCAGCCAGGTCACAAAATTAGCCGTCCTCGTCAGCTTTATACGGGTGATCCTAAACGTGACTTTATCGATAAAGATAAGCGCGATTAACTAAGCAGCTAAAACGCGACTAAACCTGAACTCGTCACTTAGGTCTGAGTTAGCATTAATTGATAAAAAGCACTCAATCGAGTGCTTTTTTTATGTCTATATTGTTAATGTCCATTATAACGCGAATAAAATTCATCATGAAATTCACTAAATTAGACATATAGTGGCGAACCCAACCACTTTGTTAAAAAAACTAACATATGTAACTTTTCGCTACATTATTCGTAAGAAATACTATCCCTTAGTCATGCTCACAAGTAAGCCGCTGAATTTAAAGACTTAAATTATTGGCACGCATAATGCTTTATCAGACCTATCGGAAAATCGAATAAAGGTCGGCTTACATGGAAGCGTTAAACAAGAAAATAATCATTCTCCCTCTACTACTCGCAACACTATTAACTGCCTGTGGCGAACAAGAACAAGCTAAAGAAGAGGAGAAGTATGCCGTTCCTGTTGAAACAGCCACAGTGATCCAAGGCGATGTTTCTTCTTTCTATAGTACAACAGCCACATTAGAAGCCCCCCAAGAGGCAAAAGTCGTCACGCGCGTCGCAGGTCTCATACAATCAATCAAAGTTGAAGAAGGTGACAGAGTCACAAAAGGTCAGCTACTAGCGGTTATTGACTCTAAAAGACAAAAGTTTGATTTAGACCGCTCTCAAGCCGAAGTAGAAATCATTGAACAAGAATTAAATCGTCTTAAAAAGATAAATAATAAAGAGTTTTTCAGTGCCGATTCTATGGCGAAGCTCGAATACAATCTACAGGCCGCCATAGCTAAGCGAGACTTAGCCGCCCTTTATGTCCAAGAAAGCATGATCCGCTCACCTATCGAGGGTGTTGTAGCAACACGCTTTGTAAAGTCCGGCAACATGGCGAAAGAGTTCGATGAACTATTTTATGTGGTCAATCAGGATGAACTCTACGGCATCGTCCACCTACCAGAGCAGCAACTGCAGCACTTGCGCTTAGGTCAAGATGCGCAAATTTTTGCCAATAAGCACACTCAGGAAACGACTCACGCGACGGTTCTGCGCATTAGTCCAATCGTCGATGCACAAAGCGGCACCTTTAAGGTCACGCTTTCGGTACCAAATCAAAATGCGGCTCTTAAAGCAGGCATGTTTACCCGCGTCGAGCTTAAATACGACACTCATAACAACGTGATCACCGTTCCCTATAACGCAGTCATTAACCAAGACAATGAATTTGCGCTCTATGTTATTGATGGTGACAACGCCGCTCGCCGTGCTGTATCACTCGGTTACCGAGAAGCAGACACTGTAGAAGTCGTCGCTGGAATCGAACCTGGCGAGCAAATTGTGATCCGCGGTCAACAAAATCTCAAAGACCAATCTTTAGTCGAAGTCATCAATTCACTAGACCTAGCGTCAGCTAAATAGAACAGTAACAACGGAGCACGTTATGTCTATTATCAAAAATATCGACGTTATATCAGCCATTGAACGGGTTACTTTCCCGGACCTAGCATCAGGTAAAATAACAGGGTACACGTTATGTCTATTATAAAAACTGCGGTTAATCGACCGGTAACAGTATGGATGTTTATGTTTGCGGTCATTCTTTTCGGCATGGTGGGTTTCTCCCGCCTTGCGGTAAAGCTTTTACCGGACTTGAGCTATCCGACCATCACTATTCGTACTCAATATGTGGGTGCGGCCCCCGTTGAAGTTGAGCAGTTAGTCTCTAAACCTATCGAGGAAGCGGCGGGTATTGTAAAGGGGCTTAGAAAAATCAGCTCAATTTCTCGCTCAGGCATGTCAGATGTCGTACTTGAGTTTGAATGGGGCACCGACATGGATATGGCAAGCCTCGATGTGCGAGAAAAGCTCGACACCATCGAATTGCCACTAGATGTTAAAAAGCCACTATTACTGCGCTTTAACCCCAACTTAGATCCCATCGTTCGTTTAGCCCTATCGGTGCCTGAGACCAGTGAGAGTACGACTGAAGGCATGAGTGAAACCGAGCTCAAGCAGATGCGAACCTATGCCGAGGAGGAGCTTAAACGTCAACTTGAGTCTCTAACAGGCGTTGCTGCAGTAAGGCTTTCCGGCGGTCTGCAGCAAGAGGTACATATTCAGTTAAACCAGCAAAAACTGACTCAGCTTAATTTAAGTGCCGATCTTATCCGTAACCGTATCGCCGAAGAAAACATTAATTTGTCTGCAGGTAAGGTGATCCAAGGTGACAAAGAATACTTAGTCCGTACCCTGAATCAGTTCAATTCTCTGGAGGAGCTGGGCCAGATAGTGATCTATCGTGATGAGCAAACTTTGGTGCGTCTGTTTGAAGTGGCTCAAATTGTCGATGCCCATAAAGAACGTAATGACATCACGCGAATAGGTGATAAAGAGTCTATCGAGCTGGCGATCTACAAAGAAGGCGATGCCAATACCGTTGCTGTGGCTCAAAAAGTCACGAATGAGCTTAATAAACTCAATAAACATAATGCCAAAGCTGAACTTAAAGTCATTTACGATCAATCGGAATTTATCGAAAGTGCGGTTAATGAGGTGACTACTGCCGCCTTGATTGGTAGCTTGCTATCAATGCTGGTCATCTACCTGTTCCTTAGGGATATTGTGCCGACGCTTATTATCTCTATCTCTATTCCGTTCTCGGTCATCGCCACCTTTAACATGATGTACTTTGCCGATATCAGCCTTAACATCATGTCACTTGGAGGAATAGCCTTAGCCGTTGGTCTCTTGGTCGATAACGCCATCGTGGTGCTAGAAAATATCGACCGCTGTAAGTCGCTGGGTATGAATCGATTAGACGCCGCCGTGACAGGAACCAAGGAGGTCGCCGGCGCTATCTTTGCCTCAACGCTCACCACACTTGCGGTATTTGTGCCTCTCGTGTTTGTCGATGGCGTCGCAGGAGCATTGTTTTCAGACCAAGCATTAACCGTGACCTTCGCCCTCCTCGCTTCATTGCTTGTGGCATTAACCACTATCCCAATGCTTGCCTCTCGCGAAGGCTTTAAGGCACTGCCACCTTTGCTTGAAAAAACGGCAAAACCCAAGCCTGAAACCAAGATGGCCAAACTCAAGCATTACAGTGCCACCGTATTCTCATTTCCTTTTGTATTGTTATTTAACTACCTGCCAAGCGCACTGTTAACCTTAGTGCTGATTATTGGTCGTAGCCTGTCTTGGTTAACGGGTCTAGTGATGCGTCCCATTAGCGGCGCCTTTAATTGGGGCTATCACAAGTTGGAGCGCTTCTATCATAAACTGTTAGCGGCGGCACTTAAGTTTAAAGTACTGACGTTATCGATTGCGATTGCGGTGACCGCAGGGGCTGGGCTATTAATACCACGCCTTGGCATGGAGCTTATTCCGCCAATGAACCAAGGCGAATTCTACGTAGAGGTTTTACTGCCACCCGGAACTGAAGTCACTCAAACCGATAGAGTACTGCGTACCCTCGCGCTGTCGATTAAAGATCGCAGCGATGTAAAGCACGCTTATAGCCAGGCCGGTAGCGGCGGCTTGATGACATCAGACACCTCGCGAGGCGGTGAAAACTGGGGGCGTTTACAGGTGGTTCTTCAGAATCACAACGCCTTCGATGCGGTAGCCGATAAGCTACGTTCCACTGCGATGCGCATTCCAGAACTTGAAGCCAAAATGCAGCATCCTGAACTATTTAGCTTTAAGACGCCGCTTGAGATTGAGCTCGTCGGTTACGATTTAGGTCAGCTTAAGCAAACCGCCGACAACTTAGTCGATGCATTGTCTGACTCAGATCGCTTCGCCGATATCAATACCAGCCTAAGAGATGGTCAACCAGAGCTAAGTATTCGCTTCGATCATGAGCGCTTAGCCGCTCTTGGTATGGATGCACCAACAGTTGCCAATCGTATCGCTCAGCGCATAGGCGGCACCATTGCAAGTCAATACACGGTTCGCGACCGTAAGATTGATATCTTAGTTCGCAGTGAGCTCGATGAGCGTAATCAAATTAGTGATATCGACTCGATGATCATTAACCCAAATAGTAGCCATCCAATATCACTCAGTGCGGTGGCAGACGTGAGTTTAAAGCTCGGTCCATCGGCGATTAACCGTATTAGCCAGCAACGCGTGGCAATTGTGTCTGCAAACTTGGCATACGGTGATCTGAATGATGCCGTACTCAACGCCCGCGATATTTTGTCAGCGCAAACTCTGCCGACCTCAATTCAAGCCCGCTTCGGTGGTCAAAACGAGGAGATGGAGCACTCCTTTAAGTCACTACAAATTGCCTTAGTACTTGCAGTGTTCCTCGTGTATCTAGTGATGGCCAGCCAGTTTGAATCCTTGCTGCATCCTCTACTTATCTTAATTGCCGTGCCTATGGCGGTCGGTGGCAGTATCTTAGGCCTGTTCATCACCCAAACACACCTAAGCGTGGTGGTATTTATCGGCCTCATCATGCTGGCAGGAATCGTGGTGAACAACGCCATTGTATTAGTCGATAGAATTAACCAACTTCGTCAAGACGGCGAAGAGAAAATCACCGCTATCTCAAATGCGGCGAAATCTCGTCTACGCCCGATTATCATGACCACCATGACCACAGCGCTTGGCCTATCCCCTATGGCTCTAGGCCTCGGCGACGGTAGTGAAGTCAGAGCCCCAATGGCGATAACCGTCATATTCGGGCTGTCATTATCTACTTTGCTAACACTGGTGGTGATCCCAGTACTTTATGCCCTCTTTGATAGAAAAGAATTTGATAAAAATATCAGTGAAACCTCTTTAATCAACAAGCCAACTCTTGAAGGAGGCCAAGCATGAATATCACCCGCTTTGCCTTAGCAAGACCCGTTACCACCACCATGTTCTTTGTGGCAATACTACTATTTGGCCTCGCCTCGAGTAGATTATTGCCACTAGAGATGTTTCCTGGCATCGATATTCCTCAGGTGATTGTAGAGGTGCCCTATAAGGGCTCAACACCTGCAGAGGTGGAGCGTGACATTACCAACGTATTGGAGGAGTCGCTAGCCACTATGGGCGGCATCGAGGAGCTGCGTTCGAGTTCCTCGCAAAATGGCGCCGAAATCGATTTAAGGATGAAGTGGGGTCAAAACGTTGCCACCAAAAGCCTAGAAGCACGAGAGAAAATCGATGCGGTGCGCCACTTGCTACCTAAGGATGTGGAGCGAGTATTCATCCGCCAATTCAGCACCGCTGATATGCCAGTGCTCAATTTACGAATTTCAAGCGACCGTGAGCTTTCAAGCGCTTTTGATTTGCTAGATAAACAGCTCAAAAAGCCGCTTGAGCGTGTGGAAGGTGTATCGCAAGTCACCCTTTATGGCGTAGAGCAAAAACAGATAGAGATCCGCATTAATGCAGACAAGCTTTCTGCCAGCAATATTTCAGTGCAATCGCTAAACAGACGACTGCAACAAGAAAACTTTGTCATCAATGCGGGTGTGCTAAAAACTGACTCCCGTGTCTATCAAGTATCACCCAAGGGCGAATTTAGAAATCTAGATGATATTACCGCATTAGTGTTAGCACCTGGGATCACCTTAGGTGATATCGCTAATGTCAGTTTTTCACTGCCAGAACGATTAGATGGCCGTCACTTAGATCAAAACTACGCCGTTGGCTTAGATGTGTTTAAGGAGTCTGGGGCCAATCTTGTCGATGTTTCACAGCGGGTGATGAAGGTCATTAATGAGGCTAAGCGTGACTCACAGTTTGAAGGCATCAAACTGTTTGTTATGGAAGATCAGGCTTACGGCGTGACCTCGTCCCTACGCGACTTGCTCACAGCCGGACTAATTGGTGCCCTGCTCTCGTTTGTGGTCTTATATCTGTTCCTTCGGGATCTGAAGATGACCCTAGTGATCGTCTCATCAGTACCTATTGCCATCTGTATGACTCTGGCCGCCATGTACTTTTTAGGTTATAGCCTTAATATCTTATCGATGATGGGGCTACTGCTAGCCGTCGGTATGCTAATTGATAATGCCGTGGTGGTCACCGAAAGTGTGCTGCAGCAGAAACAGGCTCAAATAGCAGATGGCTCAGCACAAGAAGCGGGAGTGGCCAAGATAAACAGCAGCGCCATTCTTCGCGGCGTCGATAAAGTCTCGCTTGCCGTGCTTGCTGGCACATTAACGACGGCAATTGTCTTCTTGCCAAACATATTTGGTGTAAAAGTCGAGCTGACCATCTTCTTAGAACATGTGGCCATCGCCATCTGTATCTCCCTTGCCGCCTCTTTGTTGGTAGCTAAGACCCTATTGCCGTTAATGCTCAGTAGGATGAGCTTTAGCCAAAAGAAGGCGCCTAAAAAGAGTCACCTTCAAGCGAGATACCAAACTAGCCTCAACTGGATATTGGCGCACCCGCGTATTTCAGGTGTACTAGCCATGGTTATTCTAGCTTCGACGGCGCTACCACTGAGTATGGTGAAGCAAGATCAGTCCGACGGTGAGGGGAATAATCGTTTATACATTAACTATCAAGTTGAGGGCCGCCACAGCTTAGATGTCACCGAAGCGATGATCACTAAGATGGAAACCTACCTTTATGCCAATAAGGACGAGTTCCAAATTGATTCGGTATACAGTTATTTTGCTGCCGATAGAGGTCAATCGACGCTTATTTTAAAAGAAGATACCGAAGTCGATATGAAGGCGCTTAAGAAAACCATACGCGAAGGCTTCCCCAAATTTGCCATCGCTAAGCCGCAATTTGGTTGGGGTGGGGAAAACAATGGGGTACGGGTGTCGCTTACCGGACGCTCGACTACAGAGTTAATTCACCTTAGTGAGCAAGTGATCCCTCTGCTGAGCAATATCGATGGCCTTACCGATGTACGCTCAGAGCTAAACGGTGCGCAGCAAGAGGTAGTCATTCGTATCGACCGTCAGATGGCAGCCAGACTGGACTTAAAACTCAATGAAGTCGCATCAAGTATCTCTATGGCCCTTAGAGGTACACCTCTGCGTTCATTCCGTCACGATCCTAGCGGCGAACTGCGTATCGAGATGGCGTATGAGCAGCAATGGCGATTATCGCTTGAGAAGTTAAAGCAACTGCCAGTGATCAGGATTGATAACCGCGTTTATACCTTAGACAGCTTGGCCAAAATCGAAATTTTGCCAAGGTTTGACACCATTAGGCATTACGACAGACAAACGGCGCTTTCAATTGGGGCGAACTTAGATGAGCTGACAACAGAGGAAGCACAGGAGAAAATCACCCAAGTGATGGACAGCGTTAACTTCCCTGCGGGTTACGGTTACTCATTACGAGGCGGCTTTCAAAAGCAAGATGAAGATGAAGCGGTAATGGCAACCAATATGATATTGGCCATTGCGATGATCTATATCGTCATGGCGGCCCTATTTGAGTCACTACTATTACCAACGGCAATTATCACCTCGATTCTGTTCTCTATTACCGGCGTGTTTTGGGCACTGCTGTTTACCGGCACACCGATGTCGATTATGGCGATGATAGGTATTTTGATTTTGATGGGAATTGTCGTCAATAACGGCATTGTATTGGTGGATCAAATCAATCAACTTTCACCTGAGCTTGATGAGCTATCAGACACTATCAGTGCAGTGTGTTATACCCGATTGCGCCCAGTGCTGATGACTGTAGGCACTACGGTACTTGGTCTAGTGCCACTCGCAATGGGAGACACTCAACTAGGAGGCGGCGGCCCGTCGTATTCACCGATGGCGATTGCGATTATCGGTGGACTCACCTTCTCAACGGTCACCAGCCTATATTTGGTGCCTCTATGTTATCAAGCGCTCTATAGAATGCGTCACCGCAGCGCAATTCGCCTCGGGCAAGCAGACAGTTTCTCAAGAAAGTTGTTACCTTGGATGAGTTAATGGGACTGAACACTTAAATAAACTAACGCTTAAATTAAGACCAAAAAGGCTGTTAACTCAGCCTTTTTTACACATTACTTTTAGATCACAAAACAATATGTTTAATATAAGGTTTGACTTTGTTGATGTTAAATAAGATGTTAAATGCCACTATTTAGCATAAGGAAATGCATTTAATGCCAAGGATTTACAATAAAATACTCTTTAGTTCGCTGCTAAGCTCACTACTCATCACTCTGCCCTCTTATAGCGAAACCTCATCTGATGCGGTCATTTTCAACTACAAACCCAATTGTATTGAAAAAGAATTAGGATCAATTAGCCTAAAAACAGAAGATGTAGACTCTCTAACTCAGGAGGACGTTACCCAAGATAGATCTTTGTCAATTGCCCTAGAGCAGCTTCGCCACATCGCCACGAAGAAGGGCGCCGATGCGTTAATCATTACCCATGTTAATTATCACATTACCAAATATACCGAAAAATTTCGGGAGGCATCGAATGTCGATGCCAAACACAATAGACTCAATACACAGGTTCAAGCACAAGCTTACAAAATGTGTACAAGCGATAAGTCACTATCTAAAGAGGCTGCGCCCTATAACGCCGAGGGCTACATCGTTCACAGTTTCTCCTATGAGTATACGATCAACTTAGATGACTCAAACTCTCTATCGCCTTTCAAACTTTCTAGACAGATTATCTTGCCACCAGCAAATATCTCAATAGCGAAAGGGGTTTACGGCATTAAGCTCGGTGCGAGTATCAAGGAAACGCTTGAAAAACTCGGCCCCGCAAGTATTGAACTCATGCTTGAAGATAAACAAATAATTATGGGTTACGGAAGAAACCTATGGTTCATCTTTAGCAAAGGCAAGCTCAGTATGGTCACGTCTAAGTTGCATATGCTAAACGGCGCAGGACTAAACGCTATCGGTTTTAGAGAAGGCTTTGATGATACTCGCTGGAAAATAGAAGACGTATCGCTTCAAAATGACGACATGAAACACGTACAGTTAACACTGTCATCAAGCATGACTCAAAAGAGCGATAACCAGCTTATCATCGAGGAAAATCAACAACACCTACTCCTCGATTTTGACAAATTTCATCCTGAAAAAGCGTCCAGCTCCAAGCAACTGTTAACCCATTTCACCCTGACACCTATCAATAAGTCTCTGGATATGAGTGAGCGCCCTAACCTAACAAGCAGTCAACAAGAGTGGTTATTCGAACGCTTAGCGCCACAAAATGGACAAACACTCACTTTAGATGAGCTTAAAAACCATATTCCGTTTGCTAATAAACTCAATATTGCCAACGACGATAATGTTTGGTGGTTAGTCAGCAACAATATTTTGCTCAGGTTTAATGACCAGCAGCTTGAGAAAGTAAAATTGAGTGACTCTCTATTTTACAATACTAGTGATAACACCTTTATTAGCACGATTAACGCGCTGAAACTCCCTCTCGAAAAACAAGGCATGCTAGCGCATTTTAATGATGCAATTGATAACTTTGAGCAGGTCGATATCGAGAGAGAGCATTTCAGCATTCTGGCAAAATATGAGTCCTATGACGATAACGCCGCACTCTATGAGTTAGATATATTTTATTATTAACCAATACCCACATATTTCCCTTAGCCCCTCTGGGATCTGTTCCACTTATGAAACAGTTTAACTAACTGAAAAAATTCAAGATAAATTCAACCTACTGATCCCTGTTACACTTTCATCGCCAAGAGGGATATAACTAATTGAATAATAAGAAATAAATGATTGGCACTATATATGTATCTAATCTAGGTGAATATTACGATAAATGAGGTATCAATTATGAGTATTCACAGTAAACCTCGTTTCTCATTCTTACCTATGTTTGCAGCACTTGTTCTTGCAGGCCTGCCAATGGCAGCTAATGCGCTATCGGGTGCAATTTTCACCACTACAGAAGATGGCGGCATAGTCAATGAGAATGTGAGGTATGGCAGTAAACTCGAAGTTTACCTTGATGGTGGGCCAAGGATGAATGCGCCAGCATTCGCTGCAGCGCTACCTGACGGTAATTACTATTTCCAAGTTACCGATCCCAGTGGTAAAGATCTTCTCTCAAGAGACCACATCAGTTGCCGTGAGATTAAAGTCGAAAATGGCGTCATTACTGAGTACCCAGGTGCCGGTGGAATAAACTATGTGAAAGATAAAGGCGCATGGCAGGCCGTTTCCTGTACGCAGTACCCCACAAACGGTAACAAAACCATGGCGGTTCACGAGTTTAACTCCGACATCGATCACGGCGGCGATCCCCTCTATGCCATGGTCATCCAGCTCTATCCCTATGATGACACTCCCAACAAAGGTGGGGTCTATAAGGCGTGGGTTACCCCTGTCGGTGACTATGAACCTATCAATCAGTTCGACAACACTGGAGGCATGGGAGCAACAAACCAACCTAACCAAGAAGGTTATCAAGCGGGAAACTTCCACGGCTTTATTCCACGCTTCGCCAAAACCGATAACTTTAAAGTGAAGGAGAAAAAACCTCAGTACGGTATTATCGCTTTGCGTAACTACCACGATGCCAACTTAAACTGTCGTTTAGACCTAGGTGAAAAATTTATCTGGCAATGGCAATATGGTATCGAGGATGGCTTAAATGTCCGTAATGACGATAACACCAATGATGAGTCCAGTGGCGATCCAACCACGATTTTACTTAAAGAGGCTCTAGGACAGCTCAATGATATTTGGTCTTTGGACCACTTCAGATGGACTGAACATCAAGACAAAAACCTCAATAGTCAGTATTTCACGACTTCAGGTTATGTTCATGACTACCAAGCGTTTAGCTCACTCAATACCGGCCCTGAGGATCCTAACCTTTGGGATGGCGATGACGCCAATGATTTTATTCAGCGCTTCGTGATGGAGATGCCTTGTCCCGATCTGTTTGATGACGGTCTAGCACCACATACCAGTAATGAGTTCTCTGACTTTACACCCGCAGCCTTAGGCGTTGAGCCTCTAGTGGATAGCGACCCACAAATCACTATCACCTTAAGTCAGGTGGGCTTTGCTAATATTAAGGTCAAGAAAATCTTTGATACTAACAATAACGGTATCCAAGATGGCAATGAAGTTGGGCTAGCCAACTGGCCAGTTCGATTAAAGTACGCCCCAAGTTTACTGGAATCTAACGGTGGACCCGTTCCCGATACGATTAGTAGTACGGTTAATGCCGATGTGTATGCAGAGGTTGTCGCACGCTTTGGACTCACCGCAGATCCGCTCCTAGAGAATGGTTACGCAAACCGCATGACCGATGTCAACGGTGAAATGACCTTTAGCGTACTGTTACCTAATGGCTATGGTGATGCGCCATTGACTCAGTATCCATCTGACTTCTATCAGGTAGAAGAGGCCACAGCGCAAGGTTGGATGGCGACATCAAGTATTACAATCGACTTTGATGTGCGATCCGAGGCCAGCGGCCCAGATGGTCGACACCCTCCTATCATGGGTAACGCTTATCAAGACAATAGCAACACCCTTTTAGGTGACGTGGTATTTACCAATATCTGCTTCAACGAAGCGAGTTTCGGTACTAAAGGTTATTGGCATAACAAGAATGGCTTAGGCGAAATGGAAACCGCTTTTGTCACAAGTTATATCAATAGCTTAGATCCTTATGACAGCGAAACCAGCTATTTTGGCAAAGGCGATGAGCCATTTGATGGCATGTTCACCAATGGTACTTTGGTCGATACTGCTTACAAAAATGACTCCATCACAGATGGGATCTCAGCAGGTGCGGGTACCGTCAAAGCCGAGGTGTCCCACTTCTTAATTGATGGTAATGGCGGCGGCGATCCACGAGAGCAGCTCGCTCAGCAATTGCTGGCATTTCTGTTCAATATTGAGTATCGCCTAGGTGGTGATGCCGTGTTAATGATGCCTGGCGGAGGCACTATGTCTACCGCAGATATCGTTGCAGCAGCAATCAGCGCGTGGCAAGGTACAGATGCCGCAGCGCAAAATCACTACAAGACCTTGTTAGATACCTTTAACAACATGAAAGTTGCCGATGGTAACGGTGTTAAGTACGTACCAAGCGATCCTAGTCAGTGCCCTGCACTGCCCGTCGCATACTAGTACCACCTAAGCTCAGGGATGAGCTTCACTTTCTACCTATCTCCAACTCTGGGGAGCAAAGAGCAAGATCCGATTCAAAGCCAATATCGACACTCATAGTGACAATATTTTGCCAAACGTCAATAACTCGGCATTTTTAGCTGCCTATCGGCTTGCGTTCCGTCAAATCCTACCTAAAATTTATACATCGATAGTTCGCCATTGAGGGCACTGACACAGAGTTTCTCTAAGGGAGAACCGTGAACAAATTCCAAAAGAAAAAACCCATTGCTTGTAGAGAGATCCTTGTGCTTGACCTTACTGGTGAGTTTTTTTTCTGTGCAAAAGAGCGCAAACCGTTTCGTTGGCACTGCATCCTTGCCGATACCCTCGCGAGTGCAAATAAAGCAGTGCAAGATTATAATTTTTTCGTTGCCATTGCAGTGCTATCTAAAAAAACTCAGCATCGGGTGCTCAACAGCGTCAATGAGATAAACCAGCGTCAACAGAACATTATTTGGATAGCGGTTTTAATCGATATCGATGCGGTAGATGCAGCACTCATATCACGCCTACCCTACTATTTTACCGACTACCACCATCTTCCCATCGACTGGGACCACCTCAACCAAACATTGGGTCATGCTTATGGCATGGCAATCTTGAAGCAAAAGGAGCAAGGAGGTTGCCGTCATCTTGGTCAGAAAACACCGTTTTTGGGTGACTCTCATTTGATCAATAAACTAAGAAGTAACATTACCAAGGTTGCCGCATCGGACGAGGCAGTATTGATCAGCGGTGAAACAGGCACGGGGAAAGGCCTATGTGCTCGTCTTATCCATAGCCAGTCAGCCCGAAAAAGAGGCCCTTTCATCACCATCAACTGTGGCGCCCTGCCACAAAGCTTGATCCATTCTGAGCTATTTGGTCACGAAAAAGGCGCCTTTACTGGCGCAGATAAACAATACATAGGCCATATAGAGAGAGCCAATAAAGGCACACTATTTCTAGATGAAATAGGTGATCTTACGTTAGAGTCTCAAGTGAACCTGTTACAATTTCTCGAAGAGCATATCATCGAGCGTCTCGGTGGCAATAAAACCATCAACATTGATTGCCGGATCATCTTCGCCTCTCATATTAATCTTGAAACCGCTGTCGAAGAGGGGCGATTTCGTGAAGATCTCTATTATCGCATCAATATACTGCACCTACACGCGCCGAGTCTTAGAGAGCATAAAGAAGATATTTTACTGCTCGCGAATGAGTACCTTAATCTGTTCAGTCCCGAATATCAAAAGTATACCCTTTCCCCCAAAGCGCTGGATATCATGCTCGCTTATGAATGGCCAGGCAATGTAAGAGAGCTCAAGAACCGCATACATCGCGGCATTATCATGGCAAATAGCGATCAATTAAGCGCAGCGGATTTAGGCATAAAAATCACCAATATTAAGCCGGATGAAAACGATGTGGTTGATCTTGCTCAGCACAGAGTGGTGATCGATACCGAGCTGCTACTCGATGCCATCAAGCGTAATAACCACAATATCTCTGCTGCGGCGCGTGAGCTCAAGATCTCCAGAACCACCTTTTACCGTCTGATTAAGAAATGCAAAATTAAACTCTAGTGATGGCTATTCGAGTCCATTTGAATAGCCGAGGATCCCCACAATGTTAAGATATAAACGACTACCGCTGGCGTTATTACTGACTCCCTTGTTACTTACTGGCTGCCAGCCGCAAAATAACGCCGAATTGCAAAAGGAGATGGCATCACTCAAGCAGGAAATCACGCAGCTGAAAAAAGAGATGAGTACGATTGGAGGTCAAGTTAACGATATTCATACCATTGCGATGCGATCTCAAAAGCCGCAATATAAAACCTTACCGACACAGTCTAACTACGGTGAAGATGGTAAATTACCTTTACAGGGCGATGCCACAGCTCAGCTAGCCATTATCGAGTTTTCAGACTACCAGTGCCCTTACTGTAAACGTTTTATCGATCAAACATTCACTAAGCTAAAATCCAATTATATCGATACTGGCAAGGTGCAATATCTCACCCGCGACTTTCCGCTGAACTTTCACCCTAAGGCCAAAGGCGCCGCGATTGCCGCAAACTGCAGTCTGCAACAAGACGCATACTGGCCAATGCGTGATTCACTGTTCAAGAATATGAAGCAACTCGATGATGAGCTGTACCAACAAATCGCCAGCAATCTCTCATTAGATATGACCAAGTTTAACGCCTGCCTTGCAGATGAGCAGATGCTCAATAAGGTGCAGCAAGATGTTGCCTATGGCTCCTCTCTAGGGATCAGAGGCACACCTAGCTTTGTGATTGGTAGAGTCGAGAACGGTCAATTAATCTCACCCAAGCTGATTGTCGGTGCCCAGAGTTATCAAACTTTCGCGCGATTACTCGATGAGCTACTCGCCAATCCCAAAAAAGTAACTAGCAAACAGTAAAATCCGTGAATATATCACGACTCTATACTGTTCCAGCTTAAAACGATTAATACCAGTATTGGGCCACGGTCCATTATTGGTATTAGCTCCTTACTGGTAATAACCTCTTACTATTAACAGACCCTCTAAATTAAGCAAAGGCTTTATATACTCATCTTTAAATACCTTTCTTACCATGCTCTATCCCCCCCTTACTTGCTTGCCCCAAGTAAACTACGTGAGCTAACGATTTAGACTGAATGAAGTGCTAAGCACTATTTTAGTTCTGCTTTTTCATTGCTAAACACACTTATTCTCAGGCACGGAGCGCTGAATTCACAAGAGAACTGCACCAAGTGTAACAAGCGTTACAGCCTCAACTTGAACACTATAAAAAAATAACCCCCAAACAAACAATTAGTTAGATGGGCGACCTAAATATTTCTGTTTCACCTCTGAAACATCTCATTCCAACCAAGAGAGCCGAAAACAAAGATTACCCTTTGTATTCAAATGGATACAGCTATGGCTTAGGGTTTGCTTACTCTCTTAGCATAAGTTTGAATTTGCCCTCACTGAAGTAAATTGCTAGCGATCTTTTCAGTCAGGTAATCAGTCTTATCGGCAAACTGCCGACAGTGACGTGACCATGGGGCCACGTCAAATTTTGACACACAGCAAGTAAAGATTTTATTAGTAAAAATTGACAAAAACTAAGCACGTTTTATCCATATTCACTTATTAAGATGGTAAATATTATGAAACGAATCAAATGCAAAAAGCTTATTCGCGCGTTAGGTATTGCGCTTATAAGCTCGACCACCCTCTATGGTGTGACGAGCCTGTCAACGGCAGATGCCGCAGCCTACGACTGGCTCGGCATGAGCGAAGATCCGACTAAATTTTGTATGGCTGACGCCTACTTGATGAAAGACGGTAATAAGCTCGCTCAAAATGCACTTAATTGTACCGCTAATGACGTCGAAATCACTAGAGTCACACCTATCGACCCAAACGCCGAGTGTAACTTAGGTGACGTGTTCACCTTCAATGCCGATGTAACGGTACGAACTAATGCGAATGAGCGTTGGGATACCACTTTCTATCTACCTTTAACAGAAGCCAGCCCTCAAGTTGTACAAGGTGCAGGCCTTCGTAACTGTAGCATGATCTTACCTATACCCGGTGACAGCCCTGAAACCGCCGATGTCCAATTAGACGGCGACCAATGTGGTGATATCACCAAAGCTTTAGGTCCAGATGAGTATGTGCTCACCAATGAGCCTATCACCATGTTATGTGCCGATGCCGATGGTAATAATCAGGCTGACTTCACCTACTGTGCGGCGTGGGATAATATCGAAAGAGATAATTGTACCTATGAAGAAGACCCTTACGCGGGTCAGGTCCCTAACAACAAATCTAAGTGTAATTGTGACACCTTTAATATCGATGTCTTTATTAAGCCTAAACCCCCTGTTGTGACTAAAACACTCACTAGCGTCTCAACTCGTAGTGAGCCTGGTGGCACCTTTAGCTATACCGTTAGCTTTACTAACCCTAATGCCCAAACCTCTCTGTTTATCACATCATTAAGTGATGAAATTGATATTGGTGCAGAAGGTGGGTTTGATACTTCAATCAATCTTTGGGGTTCACCTGTCACAGCCAATCCAAACGTTGATGGGCTGTACCTAACAGCAACTAACTGTTCAATGCCTGCTAACGGCGGTGAAATTCTGCCTAGTGCCACATACAGTTGTGCCTTTACAGTACATATTGTCGACCGGGACCTGCCCAATGATCAGAGCCCTGAGCTTTATGATGACTTAATTAAGCTAGCACTGATAGATAAGAATGGTGATGCCGTTGTTAACGGCGATAGCTGCTCTGCAATTTCAAGCATTGCCGGCGATCATTGTAGTAACGAGGTCCGAGTGCAGATCACCAACCTGCCACCCGCGATTACCGTGACCAAGACGACAGATAAAACGTTTGTATTGGAACCTGGTGCAAATGTTGAGTTTACCGTTACGGTCAAAAATGATGCGGCATTCTGGGATTCTCCACTCACGTTAACCGTGTTAAATGACACCGACTTTGGCGATCTTCTTGCCGATGAATGCTCTGCAATCTCCAAGACTATTGCCTTAGGTGGGACTTATACTTGTAAGTTCACCAAATTTATTGCTGGTGATGCTGGCGATAAGCACTCCAATACAGTGTCCGCTACAGCGATCGATGATGAGCATGATAAGGCGACAGGTAACGATTCTGCCATGGTCGATATCCGTGACGTACCATCGTCAATCACTCTGATTAAGACTGCAAATCCAACAGAAGTATTAGAAACCGGTGACGATCCAACTAACTACAGCAACGTTAGCTATAACTTTGAATTTAAAGTCGATGCTGCAGGTGTGGATGACGTGAGCTTCACCACTCTAACAGATAATATGTTTGGTAGCCTAACTGGTGAGTGTACAGTAGATAGTAAAAACGGTAACCCTATCGCTGATACAGCACTTAACGGTTTTGTATTACAACCTGGCGAGTACGCAAGCTGTGATATCACCAAGGGATTACAAGGTAATGCAGGTGATACTCATGTCAATATTGCCACCATTAGAGGTGTCGATGAAGACGGTCAGGATGTCGATGCATCCAATGATGCGACAGTAACCTTTACACCGCAGGCTCCAGATACCGATATGGCATTCGCAACCAGTATGCTAGTGGTGTTAGAGCTAACTAATGCCGGTGTCGAGAATGTGACCTTAACTGAACTCACAGTGAAGGGTGTAACAGTTGCCCATAATAATCCACACGCAGAGTTTACCGTCCTCAATGCTGCCAGTGGGGAACATGCAGGTGTTGCATACTCTCCTTGTGCCATAGGTACGGTACTTGGCTATAGCGGTTCAGGTAGTGAACACTATACCTGTGCCTTTACGATTGAGCTCAAGCCGGGTGTGGAAAACACAGACCCAATCACCTTCCTATCTGCAGGAGTCGACGGTATCGTCGCTGTGGTAGAGGATGATGAAGGTACGCCGATTGTCAATGGCGTAGCTGTTGAAGTTAATACCGTTGAGTAAATAACAGGACTCAACAATTAACAGTACTATTATTAACAGTACTATTATTAACAGTACTTATATTAACAGTACTTATATTAACAGTACTTAGCCTTGAAATGACAAGAGGGCGACGGTTAATACCGTCGCCCTCTTTATACCGATTGATATTATATATCACAATCTAGGATGATGAACTTAATAGCAAAACCAGAACAAAGGTTATTTTTTCCCGTTACCATGGCCGTTTCCGCCGCCACCGCCAGAGCTTGCTAGACTCAAACTAACAGAGGCGGTTGCCGTCTTATCGCCATCGCTGATGGTATAGCTAAAACTGTCACTACTCTTAAAGCTCTTTGCTGGTGAATATATCACTTGACCACTGCCATTAACCTGTACACTTCCCTTTGCCCCCTGACTCACTGAAACAATCGTTAGCTCATCATTCTCTGCATCCCAGTCATTGGCTAGCACATCGATAACCACAGATGTCTTTGAAGACATCGTCACACTATCACTGACCGCCACGGGAGCCGTATTAGCAGCCGACTTAACCGTATAGCTCACACTAGCTTTACCTAAATATTCAGTTGCACTCGCATTCTGAGCATTAAGGCCAATATTAAATGATCCAGCCTCGGCCTCAGTATCCGATGTAATGTTAATATCCACAACGGTACTGGCTCCAGGCGCCAAAGTCACCCGTGCCTGGCTTGCACTCCACCCTGTTGGCACATCGGCAAATAGAGTAAATACAGCCTCTGAACACGCCTCACTATCTTGGCTAGTCACAGTTGCACTATAACTCACTTGAGTACCCGCTGTGACTTCCGCCCCTTGAGGGTTAGATACCACAATAATTGGCGCGGCTAATGTACACGTTGGTAGCGGCTTTGCGACCGTATAACTTGCGTTATCGTTGCCAATATAGCGATTATCTAGGTGATTTTGTGCACTCATATCGAAATCATAGGTGCCATCTTGTGCGACAGTCGATGATTCGACATTCAAACTAATATTGCGACTCTCACCGGGTGCGAGACTCACCCCAAGGCTGTCAGCTCTCCAACCAGCTGGAACATTTGCTGTCACATCAAAATCACTACTTGCACAACTGCTGCTATCTTGACTGGTGATGGTTCCGCGATAGGTTGCAATCTCTCCCGGAGCCAGTTCACCACTGTTATCGACCGACAACACAAATCTTGGACTTGCCATTACGCAGGCTTCAATAGGTGAGTCAACAACATAGCTGACTATGCCAGTCTTAGCGTACTCGCTGTCACTACGGTCAACCGCCGTTATGGCGATATCGTAGAAACCATCGCGAGTAGTTTCAGCCGAACTCACATTCAAGCTCACCGTACCACTCGCCCCTGGCGCTAAGCTGAGACTATTTTGTGTCACTACCCAACCACTGGGCACAACAGCAGATACGTTATAATCAGATGTTGCACAGCCTGTACTGTCATTATTGGTTACCGAGGCACTATAGGCCACAAGCGTTCCCGCCTCTACCCAAGCACTTTCATTAGGCAGCAATGACAAACTCGGATTTGCCTTGACGCAGCTTAGGCCCGAATAGCTAACACTGACGCTGGCGCCCGAAGCATCGGCCCACTCAGTGGTAATGGTTACGCCAGCATCAGGATCGGTGTAACTCGTCCCCGCCAACAAAGCGGCATCATCAAAATCATAAATACCACTATTAGGCGTCATATCAATGAGCAGATTACTCTGCATATCGTTTTCTGTCGCTAGATGTAATACCACACCATCGGTAATACCATTTTTACCCGCAAGAAAATCATCGAAACCTATCGCCTGACGATACTCAAGGTAATACCACAGCGGCAACCCTGTATCGGCATCGGTACCACGTCGCACCTTTAGTCCCTTGGCATTACCAGCAGGCACTGTTTCATAGGGCTCAAGCAGGTAGCTACCATCATTTTCAGCAGTAACAATCCCTCCAGCAGCTGGTGTTATCCAACCAAGTTGCTGCTTGCTAAACGCATTGAAATGACCCGTTACTTCTGATTTACCCATAATATCCATGGTGTCGCCATACTCAAATGACATACAACGACCCGTTAATACGCCCTCAGAGCAGTCATAATCCTTAGCATGATATAGCCCCAAATTATGTCCCATTTCATGGCCAACGGTACGCAATGTCATTGAGCCGTTGATAAAGGCACGCGATGGGCTTCCGCCAATCGTCCCCTGACCAGTCCAACCACAATCTGAATTCTCTGGATAGATATACACCCAGCGATCATAGCCAGAAACGTCGACACCACTATCGACAACCGCCTGACGGCCATAGTTATCGATATCGTTAGTTCTACATGTTGCATCGATAGGCAGCGTAAAATAACCCTGCACATCGCCACTTAACCAAGTCTGACCGTAAGATGCTTCTTGGTAATAGTCGTTGACCGTACCAAAGACGAGCTCCTGCGCCTCTTCTTTAGTCCAAGGCTGACGGGTGTTGTTTTGAAAGTTAACCAGAATAACCAGTGTGCGCTGCTCACCAATAGTATTAGGTAAACTAGATGCCGAAACGCTCGTTATATTAGTGGCAGCGAGAAGCTGCAAACTATCGCCATCATCGTTAAGCACTAACGCACTAGATTCAACTTGCTCAGCACTGTCCCCTTTAAACATCCAGCCTTTAGCCTTAATTTGAACGCCAGTTTTCAGTTGCTCAAACTTTGCCCCTTTAGGAAGGTGCAACTCTACCGAGCCATTATCAGTTATTAACGTGTGACGTAGCTGGCTGTGACTACCGTCCTCATAATCAACATATGACAGTTCCAGCTCACCAGTAAGCTCACGCTTTTGAGTCAGCATGGCCAAAACTTCTTTTGGCATACCCGCTCTAGCTGCTTCAGGGAGTACTGCACGAACGGCCGCTTGAGGATTGGTTTTAACCAAATCGTTGAGCAATTGCTGACGGGCTGTAGTATGAGCGATTAATTCTTGCTTAAGCTGCTGCTTGTTTGATTTACTCGCTTGACGAAACTCAGCCATACGACTGGCAAGCTGCAAGGTCTGATCTTCAACCCGTTGCTTATGAGGATTTGATCCCTTCTTTTGAGTATCACCTTGAGCATAACTATGAGCATTAGATGTGGGTGCAGCAGTTGAAGCAACTGAAAAAGTGAAAGCTGAAAAGGTCAACAATGTAGTGGCCGATAGCTTCAAAATTGTGGCAGCCGAACGCGCTGCCAATTTGACATTTTTGTTGTTCAAATATCATTACCCCTAAGAGTCGAACGTACTTATTTAAACCTGCCTAACGACAGATTTCTCATTTTGGTATTATCGGTATGAAAATCAATAAATAATCATAAAGCAAAGGGCACAAACCCTTGCTAGCTCTAGGTTTGACCAGAGCAACCTGGCGGCATACTACCAAAGCGCCAGGTTAAATTACAAACAAGAATTGATCATTTTTTGATCGATCGCGTGTTTTTTAACCAACTATACGCCTAAGTAATTGATAAGCGACATTCGTTCAAAAAAGAAGCTTGATGGCGAGAGTTTATACGAGGATTTACTTAGGCTTTTATGAGACTTGAGTTTTAATGAAAGTAGCTCTAATGCAGCGATTATCCCCAACCCTATAATAAAATAGGATAAAGCTCAATTTTAGAGTTTAGAGTTTAGAGTTTAGAGTTTAGAGTTTAGAGTTTAGAGTTTAGAGTTTAGATATTAGTTTTTAGCTATCTAATGTAAAAAAGCGCCATAGAGGCGCTTTTTAAGGATTGCTAAACTTACTCGATTAAGGGCTCAGCTTTGTTCTCTAATAGCACTGGAATACCATCATTAATCGGATAAACGAGTCTATCTGCTTTACAGATCAACTGTTGCGCTTCTTTATTGTATTCAAGCTTGCCTTTGCACACTGGACACGCAACAATTTCGAGTAATTTTTTATCAAATGCCATTTAGAATACCTTTACTTATCTGCTACTAACCGATCGATTTTAGCGAGTAGTTGTTGATCAAACGAGGCGGATAGCTTCGCATCTACTGCGAGATACCACCAGTTATCTTTTGCGAAATCGCGACATTTCACCGCATCTTTTTCAGTCATGACCAACATGCGACCGCTTGCCAGTTCATTGAGCACTGACTCACTGTATGCACTATGATCGTCAAATGTTTGAGTATGCTCCACTTGATACCCCTGCTGCGCTAATGTATCGAAGAAACGCTGTGGATTGCCAATCCCCGCCATCGCCACCAGCGGCGAATCTTTACTTGGAGGCTCTCCAGCATTATGTTTAGTCGACACGGGTAGCCATGCTGATGGCTGCAATGTCATCTGCACTTCTCCTTGCAACGCCTTACCACCATTAACGATGACATGGTCAACGTTTTGTAAACGCCAAGGTCCTTCGCGCAGTGGCCCCGCAGGCAACAACATACCATTACCTAAACGGCGCTCACCATCGAGTATGACCAGCTCGATATCTCGGGCGAGTTGGTAATGCTGCAGTCCATCATCACTAATAATAATATCGACATCAAACTCAGATAGCAGCAGATTAGCAGCATCGATACGTTTCGCCCCCACGAGCATAGGCACTTGAGTTCGTGCCACGATCATCGCAGGCTCATCGCCAACGCTATCGGCGCGATCTCCAGACAAAACGGCTCTGACGCCATCAATCTCGACACCATAGCCACGACTAATGACTCCTGGCTTTAAACCGTGCTTTCTTAATAACTCAATCAGGTAGATAACCGTTGGTGTTTTACCGCTGCCGCCAACGGTAATGTTTCCCACAATAATCACGGGAACTGGCAATTTAGCCGCTTTTTTGAGCCCTAAACTAAAAAGTACACGTCTTAGCCAAGTGACAAAGCCAAATAGTAGAGACAGAGGCCATAACGCAAACCTAAGCGGATGGCCTTGATACCATAATTTATTAACCCAAGATTGCATCTAGCTACCAAACTGCATCTGATACAGGTTGGCGTAAACGCCACCCTTAGCAAGCAAGGATACATGAGTGCCACGCTCTACAATCTGTCCCTGATCAACCACAAGAATTTGATCGGCGCTTTCAATGGTCGACAAACGGTGGGCAATCACGATAGAGGTTCGGTTTTGACGTAGGTTATCAAGCCCTTGCTGAATCGCCTTTTCTGACTCAGTATCAAGTGCAGAGGTTGCTTCATCAAGTATAAGCACGGGCGAGTTACGTAGTATTGCTCGTGCAATGGCAATTCGCTGTCTTTGCCCACCAGAGAGCATCACGCCATTCTCACCAATTTGGGTATCTAACCCTTCAGGCATAGGCTCGATAAACTCCATAGCATGAGCGAGTGTCGCCGCTTCGATGATCTGCTCTTTAGTCGCCACGCCTGGGTAAGCATAAGCGATGTTATTAGCGATGCTGTCATTAAACAGCGTCACTTGCTGTGACACTAACGCAACTTGGCTTCGCAGCGACTTCAGTTTGTAATCATTGATATTGTGACCATCAAGCGTAATTTCACCCGCCTTAAGACCGGTGTAGAAGCGAGTGATTAAGCTTGCGATGGTCGACTTACCAGAGCCTGAACGTCCCACTAAGGCCAAGGTTTGCCCTTGCTCAACTTTAAAGTCGATGCCATTAAGTGCCAGTTTCTCGTGGCCTGGATAACTAAAGTCCACGTTGTTAAAGGCCAGCTCACCTTTAACACGGTCAACTTCCAACGTTCCCGTATCACTTTCTGGCTCTGTATCGAGTAACTCAAATACCGTGGTACAGGCGGCAATACCGCGCTGAAATTCTGCGTTAACACGGGTGAGGTTTTTAATCGGCTGTAGCATGGCAAGCATGGCACCTAATATGGTGGCAAAAGTACCCGCTGTTAGCTCAGCTTTCATGCTTTCGATACTTGCGGCATATAAAACAAATGCCAATGCAAATGAGCCAATAATCATCACGACTGGCTGACTAATCGCTTGCGCCGTAGCCAGTTTCATTGTTTGATAACGATTTTGATCGTTCACTTTAGCAAAGCGCTGGGCTTCTGTTTCTTGTCCGCCAAAAGACAATACGTTCTTATGGCCTTTGATCATCTGCTCAGTCGCAGCCGTCACACCACCCATTGCGGTTTGGATCTGCTTAGAGACTTTTCTAAAGCGGCGGCTGACGACAGTAATCACCACACCGATAATGGGGCCTACAACCAAGATAACCAAAGACAATTTCCAAGAGAAATAGAACATGATTGCAATCATGCCGACAACAGTAATACTGTCACGAACGATAGTGATAAGCGCACTGCCCGACGCGCGCGCGATCTGCTCTGTGTCATAGGTGACACGAGAGATAAGGTTACCAGTGTTTTCTTTATCTATGTAGCTCACAGGTAGAGTCAGGTAATGCTCAAACACCTCTTGGCGCATATCCATGATCACCCGCGCACTCATGTAGGATATACAGTAAGTCGATAGGAAGTTTGCCAGACCGCGAAGCGAGAATAGTCCGATAACCACAAACGGTGCCATCAATAGGACATCACTCGATGAGTTGAAACCACCGCTCGTGCCTAAGTCTAAACTACTTATGCCACCAGCAGCTTGAGCCGCCTGTCCAGCTTGACCGCCGAAGCCTTCATCGATGAAAGGTTTAATCACCGCAATAAAAGTGGCATCGACAAGGGCGTACATTGCAAGGCCAATGATGGCAAAAGCTAACACTGTTTTAAGAGGCTTTAAATAGCCTAACAGGCGCTTAAATACAGTCCAGACTTCATTTTTAGGAGATGTTGTCATTGAGAGATTAACATATTGGCAAAAGAAGCATTCTACTCTGGATTTTTAATCTGACCAAACCTAAACACTTGGTTATACCAAAATGGTGCAAAATCTGAACGATATGTACGAACTTTCATACTTTCTTGGTCAAATAAAACACTGACCTGCCCCTGCATCCCAGCCGTGAGAGTTAAAATATCCCGTTGCTGATAGCGTGCAATGACCTCTTTGTTAGGAAAGCCATAGCGGTTTCGAAAGCCTGCTGGAAACAAAACCAGCTCAGGAGAGACGGCATCAATAAATGATTCGGTCGATGAGGTCTTACTACCATGATGAGGGGCTATTAACAATCGACTCTGTAGAATGAGGTCATGACTCTTTGTCATTTCAAGCAATCGATACTCAGCCTGCTGCTCTATATCCCCCGTTAATAATACGCTGTTATCAGCATCACTCACTCGAATCACACATGAACCGTTATTACCCGATTTAGGCACATAGGGCGCCAATATCTCGAGTCTCAGCCCCTGCCAAAACAGTGTCTTGGGTCTGCAATCATGTTGCTGAAGAGGCAAATCTGAAATCACCTCGGCATCGGGGTAATTATCAATGATATAAGCGGCGCCGCCAGAATGATCATTGTCACCATGACTCACAACAAGGTAATCGATATGCCCAAGCCCCCTACTTTTGAGAAATGGCTGCAGTGCCCGCTCAGCATAACTAAAGTTTTTGCCATAACGGGCGCCTGTATCATAAATAATGGCTCGCTTGCCCTGCTCAATAACGAGCGAGAGACCTTGGCCCACATCGAGCAGGTGAACTTGCCAGCGCTTATCGTCAATGGGCATCAATCTAAACAGTATCGTGAGCAATAAGGGAATGAACATCACCGACAGTAGGATCCGCCATGGCCATTGTTTAAAATTGACCGTAAGGTAAAGGCCTATTAATGCAACCATCAAAGCAGCGATAACCTCATTGGCGAGATCGAGCCACACAAAATCAACAGAACTACTGTAGTTCAATATACTGACCACAGGCGACATAGCATAAGCCGCAAGGACAAATACTCCCGGCGCCGATATACCAAAGTTGGTTAGCAGAATAAAAACCAATAATGACAACAGACTTATAGGGATAAGCAGCAAGGTAAACCAAGGGACTAACAGCAGATTGACGACTAGGCTGGCCATTGATGCTCCGGAAAAAAAGATAGCCTGAACCACACATAACCCAAGGGTTAAACGCCACTGTACCGCCCAAAAAGAGAGGGCCGCCATACGAAGCTTGCTCCATAGAGTCAAATTCCAACTTGTGGCAACACTCTCGCTTGGTGACAGGCCGATATTGGAACCCGCTTCATCACTAAACCGATACTGAGTCACAGTGAGTAAGATAATCGCCAAGGCGCTAAAAGATAGCCAAAAACCAGCACTAAGCATGCTCAAGGGGTCAAGAACTAAGACGATAAAGAGTGCATAGAGTAGCCGCTCCCAACTTGAGGAGTGTGTTTTCAATGCGCTAAAACAGATAAACGCCAGCAACATGATCAGCGCTCTTTGTGTCGAAACAGAAAAACCCGCAAGGTATGCGTAGGCGATTGCGCCCAGAGCAGAGATAACCAAACACAACAACCAATTTCGGCGAGTATTTACCGCCGAGTATCGATACAAGAAAAAGCGAGTAAGGATCAACAACCAAAGCGATACCACCGAAAGGTGTAAACCTGAGATAGCAAACAGATGACCCGTTCCCGTATTTCTGAGCTGTTGCCAACGTGCTGATGAAATAAGGCTCCTATCTCCGGCCACCAGCGCAAGTAACAGATCGCCACTAGCGTCATCGACCAACACAGATTTCAGCGCTGAAATTAATCTTGTACGATAATCAGGCTCGTTTCTTAACAACTTCCCACTAACAACCCAACCTTTTCCTATAATATGTTTAGCGAGCAAATTCTTTTGTTGGTTAAAACCGCCCTGATTTAACATGCTGGTGATGGACTTGGGCTTTATGGTTAACAACCAGCGCTGACCTGGTGCTACGGGCGGAGCGTCACGCCAAGTTAACCTCAGCTTTCGATTAACAATATGGGAAAAAACCGAATCGATAAGCACAATATCCATACTGATCCGGTCGCCGTTTGTATGAACAAATGATATGATCTCAGACTCGACATTCAATGTATCGACTCGTTCATCTGTATTCCAACCCATTAATAGTGAATAAAACAGGCTAATCCAACTAATTGCAAACAGGCTGCCAGCGATAAACGGCACACGCTTACACGCGATAATAGCCACAACGATAAGTACAGGCAGAATATAGAGAGTAGGTAGAGAGGGCCAAAGCAACGCTGAAACAATAGTGATGCAGTAGCCGCACATAAATCGATTCATAGTGAGTAAGTTAAGACAGCAAATTGAAGTTATGCCAAAAAAAATAATTGAAAAGTTTATGCCGAAGCCAGAAACACTGCGCGAACACAAACACTTGCGCATGTTTGGCGATCTACTACTAAAACCCAATTTATGGACCTTAAATCGTCGTTCAGCCCCCGGTGCCTTCGCCGTAGGCCTATTTGTCGCGTGGATCCCGATGCCATTTCAAATGGTATTGGCCGCCGCATTGGCAATTTTATTTAACGTTAACCTCCCCCTAGCCGTTGCGCTAGTGTGGGTCACGAACCCGATCACCATGCCTTTTATGTTTTATATCGCCTACCTTTTAGGCGCGACCCTATTAGGACATGAACCTCAGGCGTTTAATTTCGAAGCTAGTTGGCATTGGATCCAAGCCTCGCTTGAAACCATTGGTCCACCGTTTCTTCTTGGCTGTATTGTGCTTGCATGCATTTTCTCACTATTGGGCTACTTTTTAATACAAAACCTCTGGAAATACTCTGTATTATTTAAGTGGAAAAAACGCTATAAATAGGCACGCCAACTTAAATTTCCCAATAAAAAAGCAGCCATTTAGGCTGCTTTTTTATTGCTTAAAAGAACGAGCCTATCTAGCATCTTGCTTGGCTAAAACGCTCTTCATCGAAGGCACGATAGTCGTTGGATCGAGTCGCACCTGATACCAATTAACTCGCCAATCGAGATGTGGGCCAGTCGAGCGGCCTGTCGAGCCTACCTCAGCCACTTTATCACCCTGCTTAACCTGCTGCCCCTCTTTTACATATAACTTACTCAAATGTAAGAAGCTTGAGCTCACGCCATAACCATGATCAATAATCATGGTGCCACCAGAGTAAAACATATCTGGCACAGAGAGAGAGATCACACCATCGGCAGGTGCCACAACCACAGTCCCCGTTTTAGCTGCCACATCAACACCGTAATGTGGTGTGCCAGGTTTACCGTTATAAATACGCTGGCTGCCATACACGCCGGAGATCCTGCCGGTTAATGGCCAGATAAATTGCTGGTTAAAAGCATCACTTTGCGTAAATTGCGCCCTTGCGGCCTTAACCTGCTTAGAGTCCTTTGCTGCCCGCGCTTGTGCCTTAGGATCGGGCTTCATGATCTTCTTACTGATCCCATTAACTTCCTGGATCCGGTATTTGCGCTTCTTCAGTTTTAACGGTTTAAGTTCGGTTAAACCGTCGGGATAAACCAGCTTAAGCATCTGCTCAAGCTCTGCTTCTCTAGCGAAACCAAAGGTGAACAGGCCTTGAGCATTCACTTTTATCGGTGAATCATTTAAAAATACCTGAGTGCCAGGTTGCACCTTTGCTCGGACGAGCGCGCCTTGGGATAACTCCCCGTTTAGTTCAACGGCGGCGCTGGCCTGAAACGTCATACTGGTCAATACACCAGTAAAGATGATGTGCGTAAATGCTCTCAAAGCCACTCCTTAAGTGCTTTTCTAATCGGCAGTATTATAAGCCGTTCTACTAGCAATTGCCCCTTTACCCACCCCTTCATAAGCAATCACTTTAAAACCACTGCTAGGGACTTTCTCTGATAAAGTTTGTGCCATATAGTCAGCCAATAACTCAACCGTTGTATCGTGTGGAAGGATGTCGCAACACTCTTTAGGCATTGCTAACTGAAAATCACCTTGCGGTGTTTGGTAATGGAAGCCAAAGTGGGTCTCATCGCTTACCACAGTCTGTGGAGACAGAGACAATGAACCGACGACAACTTGGTCTTCTACTGTAGCGAGGTAAATATCATTCCAACGTTTAGCCCAATACTCATCCCATTTAGGTGCTGCTACGCCGTTTTCAAATACTGTTACAGGGCTACGGTGTCCGTGAGCAATACGCTGGCAATTACCGTCGTGTTTTTTCAAACCATGACTGTAGTGGTAATACGGCGCATCATGCATTTCATTTCTTAGGGTCAACGAAATACCTTCCACATTCGCAGGTAAGGTTTGTTTTAAAGCTTGCTGTAGAAACTTATTCACACTTTCAAAATCGATAATTTCACTCGGGATCAGCGCAAATGCTTGTGACGGGCAGGCTAGATGAATATCACCTTGCTGACTAGAGAAGTCCATCCATACTCTGTCCCCCTGTTGTTGCCAACGCGCTTCACCGCAGGCCGTTGGGATCAATAAACGGTGATCGGCGACATCATCTATGGTGCGTTTGATGGTGCGCTTCACTTTAGCAAAGTCGAGCACCATATTTTGTTCATCTAAGTCACCATCAAGCAGTACATCGACAATCCAGCTCTCACCGACCATGCCTCGTATCGGGCAAAGGTAAGAAAAATCGATAACAGTTAAATCTTTTACAAATAGTTGCATTTGCGCTCCTAGGTAGAAAAACAGTCTACCTGTCTTAGTCCATACAGCATTGGCCGCAGGATGGTAATGTGCTCTAGAGTCGGTAAAGGTGACTCTTCTCTTAATAATTTTAGCTTACAATGATCAAGCCGAACACTTATGGTTCGGCTTGTTAATTTGCCTCTATTCATGATTTGCTATGAACAAGGAGCCACCTACTGATGGCTTAGGATTATTCCCCCTTAAGGCGACGGTCTAGCTGATCTTTAAGGTTTGCTGGTACACCTTTAATGATAATGGTGTCAGATACAGGATCATAAATCACCCTTTCACCAAGATGTTGGCCGTCAAAACTCAACGTGACACCACCACCAGTACCTGAGAACTTCTTCAACTGTCTTAAGGTTGGTTTATCACCAGGAAACTCCTCTTCCAGCTCATAATCACCGCCCTGAGCGAAATCATAAAAAGAGTCCACACCTTGATCTGCGAGTTCATCGGCTAAGTCTTTAATCTGTATTGATGCGCCTTCATCACAACGTTCGGTGCAATAATCGAATACGCGCTCACGGGCTTGCTGACGCTCATCTTTAGTCAGCTCACTGTTACCAACAAAATCTTCAACTGCGTTCATTAAAGATTTATTTTGTGCCTTGATATTAACCCCTTCGACACAGCCCATGAAGTCCAAGAAGAAATCTGCAACCTTACGACCCGCACGGCCACGAACAAAAGAGATATACTTTTTAGAGTCAGGATCCGCCTGCCACTCCGTTAAATCGATTCGCGCAGCAAGTTGCACATTGTTCAGATCTAAGTGGGTATTTTGCGACAACTCCATATCATCGAGTACAGTCATCGATGATTTTGCGTTAAGCAGAGATACAAACAAGTAGTCGCTTGTCATATAGGTGTAGCAAGATAGCAGTAAGAATCCACCAGTACTGAAGTCATACTTAGACAATTCTTCTTGTAACAACTTACCTGCAATGCCTGAGAACTCAACGAAGCCAAGCTCACCGCTGCGATAGGTGGTTAGCGCGTCTTCAAACTTAGTGTTTGCTTCGCCATCTTCACCACTAATACCAAAGTGACCAAACCCTTTACCCGCCTTTGTGGTGTAAGTTTGATGCAACTCTTCTAGCATCGCCTCAACCGCTTGACTGTTTAGCAAAGGTTGTGGACGTAATCGACAACTAAGTTGACCTTCACCATCTTGCGAAATGGAGTGGATAATTGCTTGTTCGACGTTAATACTCATTGAGCCTCGATAAAATTTGGCAAGGAGCGCAGCGAATGGCTTGTGCTCTAAAAAATGTAAACAACGGTTATTTTGCAGTCTAAATAGCCGCAGTTTATTGCTCTGCTACTGACCACAATCAGGTGTTGGCTATCATACCAGAGAGCCGCTAAAAATCTATATATCTTGAATGAAGACTCAAGAGTAAAAAACCTTTTATGGCGCTATGTCCCAGACTGTAAATTTCTGTTGATAAATCATAAACAAAATGCACCAAACGACTTGAAATGCCGCTCTGACACAGATAGAAAGAGCCGTTAATGCCTATGACCGAAACTTATATAAAACCAATCTGTAGATAAAGTATAAACAGGGATTTTTGAGCAACTCTGTGGCTCAATCGTGTATTCATCCTGCAAAGGGGAATAAAAAGTGCGGAGCTTCTGCAAAAAATCCGTTATTATATGACGTTAATTAAGATTTAAAGTGAACCTTTATCATTATGGCTATTCAATCCAAATATTCTAATACCCAAGTAGAGTCTATTATTGCTGAGTTACTCGCAGTACTAGAGAAGCACCAAGCTCCAACTGACTTAAGTTTGATGGCACTAGGTAACTGCGTAACACATTTACTGCAGAACAAAGTTCCTGCGGAATCACGTAAAGTGGTCACAGAGCAGTTTGCTAAAGCATTGTCGCAGTCAGTAAAAACTAACTAAGATAAATTAAGCTGAACACGTTGAGGCTAATTCACGAGCAATTAGTCTTCACAACGCCTAAACAATAAATGGATCAACATGGTTGAGCGACAAAAACAGATTGGACGTGATCGCGTTTCACGCTTAGTAAGCTGGGGACACTGGTTTGCCTTCATTAATGGATTACTTGCCATTATCGTTGGCTATCGCTATCTCGACACCATAGGACTTCCTGAATCATTTATAGGCTGGGGTTACCTAGTGATCAGCACGATAGGCCATTTTAGCTTTTTAGCTTTTATGGTCTATTTAGTCTTTATCTTCCCAGTCACACTGTTACTGCCTTATTCAAAAATTCTGAGAGGCTATGCCGCCACAGTCGCAACTCTTAGCCTGTGTTTGCTACTCTACGATACCGTTATCTATGACGATTATGGTCTGCACTTAAGTCCCTTTGTGTTCGACCTTGCCTGGGCAGACTTAAATGCCCTACTTCGTGGCACCTCATACATTATTACGCCTATTGCCATCTTGGTGATAGAGCTCACGCTCGCCAATTTCCTGTGGAAGCGAATCGAAAAAATCCGTAAGCGCAATGTCGGTAACAAGGTCGTCGCCATCGTGGGGATCTGTTTTGTCGCCAGCCATCTTATTCATATCTGGGGCGACGCAGCAGATGTCACCGAGATTACCCATTTCGATGATGCCTATCCGCTGTCTTACCCTGCGACGGCAAAAAGCCTAATGGAAAGCTACGGCATTGAAGGAATTCAAGACCATAAAAATCAAACACAACCTAGGTCTAGCCTGCAGTACCCTTTAGCGCCGATGCAGTGTAGTGCCGATAGCCAACCCAATATATTAGTCATTGCGGTAGATAGCTTGCGCGCCGATCTTGTCGATGAGTCAACGATGCCGTTTCTTGCCTCTTACGCAAAACAAAATATGAACTTTACCCAACACCTCAGTGGCGGTAACCAGTTCAATAGCGGGATGTTTAGCCTACTCTATGGTCTGCAAGGCAGCTATTCCAATGCGATTGACCTGCACTATCAAAGTCCAGTATTAACCCAAGAGCTAGCAGCTAAAGGTTATCAATTAGGGCTGTTTACCACCCAAGATACGCTACCCGAGACACAAGCAATATTTAACGACTTTAAACGCATCGATGCTGAGCATATCAACAGCTATGCCAAATCTGATCTTCAATCCGTTGCTAACTGGCAGCAGTGGACACAATCGGTGAAGCAACCTTGGTTTAGCTTACTCAATCTCAAATCACCAGAGAGCTATGACACGCCAATTGGCTTCTTAGGTATTAAAACGGTCCAAGCATCATCAAAGTTAAAGCCCGCACAAAAGGTACTATTTAACCAGTATCGTCAATCGCTTAACTTTATCGACAAGCAGATTGAACAGGTCGTTAGTAGCTTACCAGAAAGCACCATGGTGGTGATCACAGGGGTGAATGGCAAGATGTTTACCAGTAACTCTGACGAAGCGAGGGTTAACCTGTCTCCCGATAGTATTCGAGTGCCGATGATTATTCACTGGCCAAATGAAGAGTCACCTAAACAGATCAAGTATCGCACCACACACAATGGTTTAGTGCCCGCGATTTTGACTCAAACCCTAGGCTGCACTAATCCCGCTTCAGACTACAGTTCTGATCAGAGCCTGATGCAACCAAGTGATAAAACTTGGGTTTACGTTGGTGATCACCGCATTTTTGCAATTTACCAAGAACATGAAATCACAGTTATTGACCGCCACGGTAAGTACCGTATCTACGATAGTGAGTATCAGAAGCGCTTAAACAAGAAGTTGAGCGCTCCTGAGCTGATTGAAGTCATGCGCGAGGGACGTAGGCTCTACATCCATTAAAGATTATAAACTAAGCAAATGAACCGTTTAAAGCCATGAAGAGCTTGCGTTAACAAAAATGACTTGATAAAGTGCTGGCTCTTCAGAACTCTCCCCCTTAGTTATACATTGCTATAACGGGTTCTGTTGAATATCTCGGGATATGGCCTAGTCCGGTAAGGCGCTTGTCTGGGGGACAAGAGATCACAGGTTCAAATCCTGTTATCCCGACCACATTAAACAAAAAAGCCAGCTATTAGCTGGCTTTTTTGTATCTGAACTTTTCTACTGAAATAAAAAAGCGCTGTAATTATTAATAATTACAGCGCTTTTATCACTGCCGAGTATTTACTCGTGACAGTCAGCACACTCTTTCATTGTTAGTTCAGGAGTGTGAACTTCTTTATCTAGTTCGTGAGCGCTTGCCATATCGTGGCAATCGTTACAAGTCGCGATGCTTGCTTCCATCTCTGTATGCTCTTCAACATTAATTGTTTCATGGCAGTCAGTACAGTTTACAGCCATAGCTGACGCAGAAAACGCTAACGCAGCAACCAAAGTTAAATATTTCATATGCATTCCTTAATATCGGAGTTATCGCACTTAATGTTTGTGGTGTCACAGAACTGTTAAGGCTTATTTTTGTTAGTGCCGCTTAATAAATGAAAGACTTAGAGTCTCTGCAGCCCTTGCCTACCATGATATGAATTAACCTTAACTGAAACTTAAATTTAACCACTGAGTTGAACAAAAGCTGAATGACAACTCTATGACTTGTAAAGGATGTGAGCAAGGTCTGACATATAGTCGACTTTGCAATTTTATTTTTTAAAATATCTAAAACGAGCCTACGGCTAATTTTTGTGAAAAGTTAATATATAAATGCGCTCAAAATTTAACCGTGCGCGTATCTTTGTACATTTAACGGTTGCTATCGGCTTTTAAAGTTAATAAATTGTAAATAAGCAATTCAGTGATAATAGATAAGAACTCATATCAGAAACAAAGGCGCGCTCTTTTGTGGAAAATAGAAAAAAATAAATTACTGTTAGCCTCTGTTTTAGGTTTAATCGGCTTACTAGTCAACCTGTATCCAATTCACCTATTCGCTAACATACAGCTGATCCTAGGCAACGTATCCTATGTTATTGTCGCGATATTGTTTGGCCCTTGGTATGCGCTCTACACAGCACTAATAACGGTTACAGGACTAATGATCGCCTGGGACAGCGCTCATGTTTATCTATTATTTGGTGTTGAAGCTCTCTGCCTCGGATTTGCAAGACGGCGAGATATCTACGCTTTATATGCTAGCTTTGGCTTTTGGATATTTATAGGTATGCCACTATTTTACCTATATGTCTTTTTATTCTCAGAGTTACCCAGTAGCCATATTGCTTTTATTATTCTAAAGCAAGGGATTAATGGCCTAGTGTATGCGAGTATTGGTTCAATGCTCGTCATCTTAACCCCCTCTTTTTGGCAGTTTAAAAGCAAAATCAAAGACACACAGCGGCGTACGTTTAATGGGCAATTGACTTATACCTTTACACTGGTCATTACCATTGCCCTACTATTAGCCGCATTGCTATTCAATAATCAATTTATCGAACGCCAACAAACCTTGCTCTACCAGAATATTGAAAACTCCGCTGACCATCTAGGTCTATCAACCCAAGCTTACCTAGACTCCCATACCCGAGCCATTAAAAATGCGGCTGCGTGGCTCAGCTTAAACCAACACTCTACGGCCGAAGAGCAGATTCTATTATCTCAGTTACATGATAACTACCCAGGCTTTATTACTATGTTACTTGCCGATAGAGACGGCACTATTATAGGAGCCAGTCCAGCCTCATTACTTCCCAGCAATGAGGTGCAAGGAAAACAGATCAATATTCAAGATCGAAACTATTTTATCCAAGCTTTTATCAATCAGCGCACTTTTACCTCGCCAGTATTTCAGGGGAAAGGCTTTGGTCATGATCCTATCGTCGCGATTAGTGCTCCTATCTACCGTGCAGACACGCCCCATCACCCCATCGGGATCATCGAGGGTTCATTAGACTTAAATGAGTTCAAAGCGATTGATAACGCCAATACCGACAGCAATAATCAATCAATTGTGCTGATAGATAAAAATAAAAGGATCATATACGCCAGTGACAATCTCGGCCTTGCTCCACTATCCCTGTTTAGTTACTCGCTACCCAGTAAAAACTATATTACGCCGTTTCCTATGCTCAATATCACCCAGAACGATAATGTGGCACCAGAATTCGTCTATGCGAGTGTAACCTTGCAAAATGATTGGCAACTCTTTGTTCTTAATCCTTTTAGGCCGTTAGTCGAATTAGTCGAAGGCATGTATTTAGCGACATTTGCAATTTTATTTGTCGCGCTATCAATTACCATCTACCTCTCCCGAGTCATCAGTTCTCGCCTAACCTTACCGCTGGAAAACATCGCTAATAAATTCAGTACAAGCTCAGAGAGCGCGAGAATTGAATATGCGGTAGATGATGACTCCCCACTAGAGATCTACACCTTGTTTCAACGCTTACAGCAAAGTAAAAGCCAACTTATTAGCTATCAGCTAGAGCTTGAGGAGAAAGTGGCGATAAGGACTTTGGAGCTCGAACACGCGAATTGCAAATTAAAGGCGCTAGCCGAGAAAGACCCGCTGACAGGTTTATATAACCGCCGCTATGCTGAAGATAAATTTCCGGCTATTCAGGAGCTCTGCCAACGGAGCGATGAGGTTATTGCAATAGCCTTATTAGATCTTGATAAGTTCAAGTTCATTAACGATACATACGGTCATGACGGCGGAGATCTGACTCTTAAGCGTATCGCCGAACTGCTAAGGCAAGAGTTTAAACGTGACTCCGATATCATTGTAAGATACGGCGGCGAAGAGTTTCTATTGATCATGCCTCTGTGTAATGCACTAAAAATTGAGCATCACTTAGAAAGCTTTAGAAGAAAACTCGAGAACATCATCATCAAGGGCAAGCAGCCGTTCCAAGTAACCACCAGCATAGGCGCTGTTATAGGTAATGGCACTTTCAGCACGTCACTGGAAGAATGGGTTAAGCAAGCGGACACTAACCTGTATCAGGCCAAAGAGACAGGCCGAAATAAACTTGTTTTCACTACCTTAAAAGATTAATGAACAGGGCAAAAACCTGCTAGCAACAACCTAGAGCGGAGGTCATGTATTGCTTTTAGTTTATGCGTTCTGAGTCTGGCCCTTTAAGGGATTATTACCTCATCCATTTTATCAAGTATATAAGGATAAAATGGATTCCATTTCTGTCTCATGATTTCGCTAGCAGGCACACTGATCACCCCTCTCTCTCCTCTAGAAGCCCCTGTGCCAATCTGAATATGGGGCTTATTTGCATCCCAAATAGGCCCATACAAGGCATCACTTTTAGGAAACGGCAAGGCAACATGCGATAGCGAGTAAACCTGCTTAGGCCAGCTTAGCCCTAGAGAGGTAATGCTATTGTCATTTAAGTTACGAGCTTGAATATATTTGCTCTTTAGACTGCGGTTTTCAATCAGAGTAAAGTCATAGTTAAACTCCCCCTGCGCCATCAGCTGTTGATAAGGCTGTATAGGGTCATTCAAAATCAGACTCAAGTTCACCTGAGTGCGATTGATATCAAATAACACCAGCTCATGACCTGCGCTTGGCAAGCGACTATATAGGCCATTGACCACCGCACTTGTATCTACGGTATCATCGGTAAGCGATTGAAACGTCAAGATTGGCGGCAGCTCATTGAGTCCATCATGCTCAAGTTGCCAAACCAGCTCATGATTACGCATTGAAAGTTGATAAACGACATCGCCAGCATTTACAGCAAAGGAGCCATACTTGAACGGGTCATATTCGACTTGAATACTGTTCCAGCTCAGTTTATCTAACCCTAGTAGGTTACCAAGCCTTGCCTGCCACTTAGCGCCTGCTGCGACCGGAGGAAGACCGATAGCGGGCGAGATCAACACCATGGCCGAATAATCTGCGGCTCTATTAACAGCTAAGCGCTCAAGGTCATGATTCAACGCCAATGCTGCTCCCGTTGAAAATCCGACTACATATAAAGGTTTGTCACCCAAAGCCGTTTTCATATGCCTGGTCGCCAAAGCAACTGCACCAGCCATATCTTGCCAATAGATATTGGTCAACGCCGAGGGCAAGGTGCCATGACCCGGCAACCTGAGTCCCAAAACATGGGCCTTGTTCTTATAATGTTTAGCGAAATGCGACATAGCATAAGGAGAGTCAGACATGCCGTGGATGAGTAATACCCCATATTCTGCGTCAGCGTTAGCCCACTCATAACTGCGATTCCAATCTTGGATCCAGTGACCAGGATCTGAATAACTTCCTCTTACATAACGATTGAGAATGTCGAGCGACTGCGGCTCGCTAGACTGTTGATACACTTTACTCTCTAGCTCAGCAAAGAGCTTATCTTCAAGCTCCAGATATTCATCGAAGCTATTAAGGTTGCTCTTTAAGCGATACTCGGAGGTTAGCTCGGTAGTATGCCAAAGTGACAGTTCGGGACGGGAGTTTAAAAACCACACCACCATAGCAATTAACGCAATGCTAGTGCCTAACGACGCATAAAACAAAGCAAAGGCGAGATGTTTTGTCGATCCAATAATAATGGCTTTCATAAGCGTCGCTATTCATCCTAAACAGGCAATATAGTAAAAGATAACTTACATGTTTTTACAGTGAAACGGAAAACTGAGGAAAATGGAATAAAAATATACAGATAATAGGCCTTGATACCACGATAACTGACTTTACCTGAGCCCCTGTTTATCTAAATTAGTATCATCCTTAAAAGCGGCCTAAAGAAAAAGACGCCTAGGCGTCTTTCGTATATCAATAGCGTCGAATACCTATCGGTACCCGCGCCGCCATTAGCCTAATCATAGATCGTAGGAATTGGTTCACGTTTATGCTGCGTCGCAAGGTACATACTGATCAATTTATCATTAACAAAATTACTGACCACTTTACCTTCTAAAAAGTCATCAATCTGCTCGTATGTTAGCCCCAACGCCTCTTCATCTTCTTGTTGCGGATGTTCCTCTTCAAGATCAGCGGTTGGCGCTTTGCTCACTAATACTTCCGGTGCGCCAAGATAGTCTGCCAACTGTCTTACCTGACGTTTATTGAGACCAAACAGCGGCGCTAAATCACATGCACCATCACCCCACTTAGTGTAAAAGCCGGTAATATTTTCGGCGCTGTGATCGGTGCCAACCACGAGCCCGCCTACAAGTCCTGCAATATCATATTGAGCAACCATGCGCATTCTTGCCTTCACGTTGCCCTTTACAAAGTCGATTTTATCATGCTCAGGTAAGGCTATGCCTGCAGCTTCAATCGCCGCGAGTGTTTCACTATGAACGCCATCAACACCAAGCTTTACATTTACCGTCACTTGCTTTGAAGGCTGAATAAACTGACAAGCCAACTGCGCTTCGTCTTCATCTTTTTGTACATCATAAGGCAGGCGAACCGCTATAAACTGGTAGCTACTGCTCTGAGACTCGCTATTGAGCTCATCAACCGCAAGCTGACACAAACGTCCCCCCACAGAGGAGTCGACCCCCCCACTGATCCCTAACACCAGTGACGTTGTACTCGATTGCTTTAATTTTGACTTAATAAATGCCACACGTCTTTGCACCTCAAAAGCGGGATCGATTGCTTTAAGCACCTTCATTTCCCTTAAGATCTGTCCTTTCACGTTCTACACTCCGATGGTGGTTGGCATAAAAATTGGTTTATATTATGGGTGAATTCTTGCGACAATTCACGACCTGTTTAATAACAATCGTGTTAATTTAATCTCTGCTAGGAAATATGTGCCGCTTAAACGCTAAAGCGTGTTTTAGATCAAACCAATAAGAGACCCGATGGAACTTCAATTACTCATATCGCTCGGCATCATTCACCTCGCAGCACTTGCTAGCCCCGGACCCGATTTTGCCTTAGTGGTTCGCCTCGCGACACAGGAGTCGCGCGCAGCAGCTATTGCCTCATCGCTAGGGATCGCCGTGGCGATTTTAGGCCATACGCTATTGAGCCTAACTGGCGTCAGTCTGATCATTCAAAGCTCAGATCTCTTATTCACCATGGTTCAATTGGCTGGTGCCAGCTATTTGGCCTGGATGGGAATGGGCGCAATAAAAGCTGCATGGCGGCATTGGCAAGATCCGGTATCGATTGAGACCGCCGCACGAGGACGCGGAGTCACCGCGTATAAAGGCTTTATGCAGGGGCTGTATACCAATATTTTAAATCCCAAGGCGCTGGTGTTTTTTATCACCCTATTCTCAACCCTTATTACGCCGCAAGTCAGCTTCGCCACCAAGAATATGGCCGCTTTGCTGCTATTTTCTTTATCCTTTGTTTGGTTCACCTTTATTGCGGTCGTGCTGTCGAAGCCCAAAGTTCAGCTTAAAATGAAAAAGGCCAGCCCGCTAATTAACCTCATCACTGGGGTGGTGTTTATTGGCGTTGCACTGATAATTATCTCCGGGCTCGTGGCGTCACAATAGTCGCTAATGCGAATAGCGAGTGCTCATCGCTATTCCTATTAGCGTTCAAGTATCAGTAACGGGTTACACCAGTTGATGTTTCTCTAGGCGGTACAAGAAGGCCTTGTAGCTTAAACCCAGTTGCTTTGCCGCTTGGGTTCGATTGCGGTCATGACGTGCCATCGCCTGCTGTAAGCAATCTTTCTCAAATGCTTCCCACTCAAAACCATCAACGGGTAGCACAAAATGATTGGGGTTAATTGTACTTTTGCCAGATTGTAATTCGGCAACCAGCTCTTGTTCATCACCGAGTAGCACAAATCGCTCAATTCGATTCGACAGCTCGCGTACATTACCAGGCCAAGGATAATCCAGCAGTGATTTCATGGTGTCAGCGCTTAGCTTAACGACTTCAACCCCGTACTGACCACCGTGGATTTTGAGAAAATGTTCAATCAGTCGGCCAATGTCTTCTCGACGTGCTCTAAGTGGCGGCATATCAATGGGAACCACGTTCAATCGATAAAACAGATCTTCTCTGAAGTTACCCAGCTCCACCTCCTCTTTAAGATTTCGGTGAGTCGCTGCGATGACCCTAACATCTAACTTTATCTCACCATTTTGTCCAAGCCGTGAGATCACTCCTTCTTGTAAAAATCGCAATAGCTTAGTTTGTTGCAGCAGAGGCAGCTCCCCTATCTCATCAAGAAATATGGTGCCCCCATTAGCGGCTTCAAGCTTACCTATCTTTAAGGTATTCGCACCGGTAAACGCCCCCTTCTCTGCGCCAAAAAGCTCTGATTCGGCAAGGGTTTCAGGAATGGCGCCACAGTTGATAGCGACAAACGGCTTATGCTGTCGGCTCGACAGTTGGTACAAGGCCCGAGCCGCAAGCTCCTTACCCGTACCACTTTCGCCGCCAATCAGCACAGTGGCGTCGGTTGCACTCACCCGTTGCACACGGGCGTACACCTTTTGCATACAGGGCGCCTTACCCACTAAGCCCACCAGCTCTTGTTGCTGGGATAACTCTGAGGCTAAGCGTCGATTTTGCTGTTTAAGTGTCAACGACTTAGCGACTTTGTCTATCGCCATCAACAGTGATTGGCGCTGATATGGCTTTGACAGATAATCATCAGCCCCCGCTTGCATGGCATCTACCGCGTGGGTGATAGTGCCGTAAGCCGTGGCGATAATAAAGCCAAGGTCGGGGTACTCTCGTCTCACGTAGCTCAGCAGATCCATACCAGTCAATTGTCCAAGCTTCCAGTCTGAAAACACGAGGTCTGGCACACTCTGTTTTATCGATAGTATGGCTTCTTCAACGCTTGCAGCGCTGCGGATCTGATATTCATTTGCAGCTAAAATTTGGCAGATAAGCTCGCGTTGATCCGGTTCATCTTCAACGACTAAGATCTGTAGGGGGGCATGACTCATGAGTGACCTCCTTGTTCTATATCGGCTTGTTGTTCAAGCTGTTGCGTACCAAGACCAAAAATGAGTGTCACGATTGTGCCTCCTTGGGGATTATCTGCAAATTGGATTTCACCATCATAATGGCTCTCGATTAATCGCTTAGCAATATAAATCCCCATGCCAGAGCCTTCGGTTTTGGTGGTCACATGGGGTTTAAATATCTGCTCTTTAACTAATGGGTCTATCCCTTTGCCCCAATCAGTAATGGTTACTCGCTTAGATTTTTCATCTTGGCTCAGCTCAATGGTTATCTGCTTTGCCTCTGGATCTGCTTCAACGGCGTTGATCATCACTGCATGTAAAATGCTTCTCAGCTCAGACTCCGCGCCATTAACACGCAAGATGGTAGACTGTGAGTCAAACATGACTTTAGGCTTAATGCCGGTTATTGAAAGCTCTAACAAAATATCTTGAATAATGGCATTTAACGGCACCGCCTTGTCTCGTGCCACCTCATTGCTCGAAAGCGTTAGCAACGATTGAATACTCTTATCCATCAAGGCGATTTTTTGTTGCATCTTACTATTGAGTTTCTCTCGCTCAGCAAGGGACTCGGTGCAGGTACTTTGCTCTGATAGCAGCCCCAACGTATGCAGCGGGTTTCGCAGACTATGGGCGATACCGCGAGTGATCTGCCCAAGATCGGCAAGATGTTGCTGCTGCGACATCTGCTGCTCTTTTTTACTTAATTTGGCTAATGCCTGACTCATACGGTTAAAGCCAGCCAAGATCTGCTTCAGCTCTTTTACCCCTTGCTCCTTAAGCTGTATACCAAACTGCCCCTCCGCCAACTTTTTATGCCCACCTGCAAGTTCAGTCAAAGGCTCGGTAACGTGATGACTTAGCCAATACGCCAATAGCAGTGCCATCACACTGGTTAGTAAAATCGCCAATAATACCGACTCACTAAAACGCTCAAGCAGATGATTTGCCCCGCCACTTGGCAGCTCGACAGTACGCTGACTTCTAAATTGCAGCGCGTTACTTTGGCCACTGTCTTCGTTACTACTGATATCGTGAACCAGCATATCTTTTCCATCAACAGCATGCTCAGCTGTAGCGCCTTCAATAATCAGCACCCTACCGTCTTTAAGCCATTCATCGGTATGGATCTCTATATTCTCAAGGCTGCGCTCTACCCGCTGCTGATACTCACGTGCGGCTTGCTCACGCAATTGCTGCATGTTCTCGCGATTACTCTTTACTAACATGCGCTCTTTGGCTAATAACGCTTGAACCTTCTGCTCAAGCGCAGCTTTCTTAGCCTTAAATGCCTCACTCTTGAGCTGCAACTCACCGCCTTGGGTCGCACTATTGGCGAGCTCAAGTGCTAACTGGTCTATTTCACTATTTAAGCCCTCAAGCTGGCCATCAAGCTGCTGCTCTGCCTCATCGGTTAATCGATCAGCTTCATCTTCAAAATGTTCATTTATAAGCTCATTGTGTTCAACCCAATCAATGCTATCCAGTTCAAATTCAGCCTGCACTTCTGATACAGCAGCGGGTACAACCTCGGGCACCTGAGGAAATGAAAACTCCATACGTTCAAGCTCTGCGGCATTTTCAATCACCACACTCACGAGGCTTTTTGATAAACTTTTTGAGCTTTGCTCAAGCTCTGCTTGTAATTGGGTTTTGAAATATTGCGCCACAAATAACTGACTCATTGCCAGTAGTAGGATCAGCGCCCCAAATAACATAAACACGTAGCGTTTTATCGACATAATCTACTCTTTTAATTTCCCTATCTACACGTTCAGGCTGCGGTCATATCACTCTATTCTCATATCACTATACAAGATTGATACCAACTGCTTTCCCTAATCATTCTGATAAAAAGCTTCTCAAATACTGGGCTTTAGCGACGCTATACATGACTCAAGCTAACACAGATTGAGTCAATATCCCCATATCAGCAAATTACCTACCCATATCCGCAATTTTGTTAAGCACTGGTTTTTCGGCAAACCGATAAAATACCAACCAACGCCATTAACCATCAGGGATTGACAAAGTTGGCATATCCTTCGCAATTCCCCTTGTATCAATCAATGAATCAAAAATCGCCAACAGGCTTATAAACGTAAATCATCAATGCAATCATTAAAGGGGATCGATATGAACTTAACACCACTTGCTATCGCGCTAATCACAAGCTGTTTAGCCCTGCCTCAACTCGCCTATAGCGCACCAACTGATGTTGAGGTCATAGAAAAGAGCAACCACAGTCTAATCACCAAGATCAATACCGATGAAAATGACATCACCCATGTCACGACTCGCTTAAACGATACAGTCTATGACTTGTCATTTACGGCCCAAGAGCTCAGTGACAAAGAAACCATTAAGCAGAAGGTTAGTGAGTTACCAAAAGAGGTACAAAAGCCTATTGCGAGAATGCTAGAGCGAGTGCAGCTATACGCTGTAAACTCAAAGGCGACACTGGATCCTAAAGTTGAGCAAGCCATTAAAATTAAGCTTGAGAAACTTCATAAGCAGTTAAATGGTAAAGAAGCAGAAATGGAAGCCCATGCGATGAAACTTGAATCTAAGGCTAAAATATTAGAAAAAAAGGCCCGTGAACTCGAAGTACTATTTGAACAAAATGAGGGGGAATTTGAGATCCATATCGAATCTATCGGTGATAATATCGAAGTGCTCACCGAGCAAATTACCGAGCTTGAATTAGAGCGACTCGGGCTTGATGGTGAAGCATCACGCGTGCTAATCATCCAAGGCCACGATAAACCAACCCGCTTGGATATTCTCGAACTTATCGAACAAGCCGACTTGAGCGATGAAGATAAGCAAAAATTGACCGAGGCATTATCGCAAAAGTGAGCTGTTGCTGCTCCCCCTTTTAAACGCTTATCGGTGATTAGCTGTGGCGCTGCGGTTATGGGGGCGGCTTATCTGTAGTAGCTTAGCCGCCCAGACCAATACAAAACAAGGCCCCCATCCCAGCCCCACTCAACATAGATGGCACAGTTAACATAGATAGCGCCGTTAACTCTTAACACCATATGTATTTAGTATTTTGCCACGGCGCTTGTTATATATAGACAACGAACCCAAAACAAATTAGATTAGCTTTTTTTCAATCCCCCCAATGACTTCTACTACTGCTTGAGGCTTTTTAAATGGGTTTAGGTTGCATTCCTGCTGCCATAAAAAACTTGATTGCAACTGTTGATAACTACTCAACACGCATATCTAGATTTACCATCATTAATGCATTGGTATCATCTTCGATTATGTTGATGCCCATCGCTATTTTTAGGGCTATCATTCAGATTGTCGCCGTTATTGCCGAACTTAACGCGCAGACATGGCTAGCACAGTTCCTGTATGGCATGAGCGACGTTATTTTAGAGGTGCTACCGCTGCTATTTTGCGTGGTCATATCTTACGTACATTCAACCTATCTGCGCATATCCGGCATCATGTGTTTGATATGTAGTTTGGTATTCATTGCGGTCGTTAACTACATCTTAAATGGTAGCCCCTCAATCATCGATTTCAACCTGTTCATCACGGTTATGGTCACAGCACTGTGTTCCTACACCATTAAGTGGTGCACCCGATTTAAAACATCATCGGACATTTCTAATGAGATCGTTGATCGAGGCATTTTGCAACTGATTCAATTCAGCTTAGTGTTTGCCATTGCCGTAATCTTTTCATATGCACTAATGGCAGTTCAAGCCGTTATAGAAGATCTCACCCTTTCCTTCGAAGCCAGCGTTATTCCCCATGATTACCTATCAGGGCTGCTCTATGAGTTTACTCGCAACATCTGTTGGTTTTTCGGATTTCATAGCTACCACCTTGTCGGTAATTTAGGTCTGGAGTTTCAAGCGTTAAGCACCGAACGTATTGCGTTAATAAACAGTGGCTCTACCCCAGATAGCTTTTTAACCTACCAATTTATGGACATATACAGCGCCATTGGTGGTAGTGGCTCGACACTGTCATTAATTGTGGCTGTATTGTTTTTCTCTAAGAGCCGCTCCCATCGCAATCTTGCCAAGGTCAGCACTCCGTTTTCCATACTCAACATTAACGAGCCCATTATCTACGGCATGCCAATTATTTTTAATATTTGGCTAATCGTGCCCTTTATTTTGGTGCCCTTGATTAACTTTTCACTGGCCTATGGCTTAACCGCGGCTGAAATTATTCCCCCCCTGACTGAGAATGTGAATTGGATGCTGCCTGCAGTCTACAATGTTTGGCTCGCCAGTGATGGGGACATAGTCGCTAGCATGCTACAACTGGCAATGATCTTACTTGGCGCTCTTATTTATAAGCCATTTTTGGATAGATATGGTGCAGAACACATACCTAGAGCGAACCTAGATAAGATCAATCAAACAGATTTAGCGGGCAAGTTCTCCGACTATCGCGATGTTATTTCAGAGCAGAATCAAGCAAAAAAGACCATCAAGCAGATTATGGATGGTGGCGAGTTTATTCTCTACCTGCAACCTCAGTTCGACCTCAAACAAAATGCCATTAATGGCGGTGAGATCCTGCTGCGTTATAGGGATGATCGCGGTGAAATCAGCCCACCATACTTCCTCGACCTGTTCGAACGTGTTGGGGTGATCAGCGATATCGATTACATTGTGATCACACAGGTCAGCGAGCTCGTGGATACCCATGCACTGCCACAAGACTTTAAGGTATCAATCAATATTTCTCCCTCAAGTTTCTGCTCAGAACAGATCCTATCTGAGCTCATCTTATTGTCGCAGAAAATGGCGACAAAAGGCCTTAAGCTTGTGGTTGAAATCACTGAAAATCAGCAATGGGAAAAAGAGCAGGCCTACAACAAAATATTTGAGCGATTACAGTCACACAATATTTTAATTGCACTCGATGACTTCGGCACAGGCTATTCTAACGTCGCTAACGTTCTAGGCTTTGCCTTTGATTATATTAAATTGGATATGTCGCTGGCCTCCCATGAGATGCTGATAAAAAATCCAAATGTCATCAAAGGTCTCATGTTAATCGCTGAAAGTGGCGGCGCCCAGATTATTGCCGAGGGGGTCGAGATCAAAGAGCAGGTTGATATTCTGACCCAAAGTAATATTTACACCTTCCAAGGTTACTATTACGCCCGCCCGATGCCGATTGATGAGTTCTTACAAAGTGCCAATAGCCACGCTACGGCCTCGATACATGCCTCACCGATAAGCACCACAGAGCAAACACTTTGACAATAGATTGGCACCTGCATTCAGGCCATAGCGGTTTGATGGCTAACTTGGAAGTGCCCCAAAGTGGGTTAACCTTCGAATGAAGGCTGATTACATTTTCTCTGAGCTGTAGCTACGGGGAAGTGTGTTCTTCATTTTAGCTTCATGGGTATCAATCGCCTCCAGCGGGGTATGTGCAGACACTGCCGTGACACGCAGCAAGTCCGTCCTTGGAAGCTCGACCATGACGAATAGCATCCCTGCTAAAAGGCCAGTTCGACATCCTGCCTCTCGTTCGAAAGCTTGATAACTTCGTTATCTTTCACCTTGTCATGGACGGTCACGACCGTATCTGCACTAGATAATTGGTGTTTCATTTAGGGAGTAGTGGCTTGATTGCTAGCTTGGAAATGCCCCAAAGTCAGCTAGGGAAGAAGTTTGTTTGTATCCTGTTTATCAGCCTTTGCAATAGCTAAGCTAATTTGAGGTGCCACACATAAGACCTGTCCCGACTTCTCTCCGCGCGTGTATATTGCACTTATGCAATGATCGAGGTTCTTTGTTTTACTCACGCAGAGAAACAGAGGTTGAACTCTTTTTATGTTATAACTTATTGTTTAGACGTTGTTTTACTGTTAGTCTTGAATGTTAAAAACACATGTAAGCAGCTCTTATTAAGACCGTTCTTATTCGGAATTCAGCCTAATATGCTATTAGGCGTCTATGGAGTTGTACTTGGAGTTAATCTTAGGAATTGCCACATTACTAGGTGGTATTACAGCTATTTGGTTCTTTTATGATAAACGGCATGTAATTGCTGCATGGTTTAAATTGAATAAAAGCCATGATTCCGCACGCTCAATATTTGATGTTTCAGATGAAGACTTTGGATTCATATCTAATAATTTAGATACTTTAACTAAATAGGGTCATTCACCAATCAATGAGTTAGAGAAAGAAACTTGTATATCATTATCCAATCAAGGCATCTTACATATGGATAATTATTGCTGTCCAAATACTGCATCACAGCAGTAATTACCTTTTCAGGAGGGTTATACCATCTTGTTTTAATAGGGAAAAAAATCACGACAATCAACATGCCTATGAGCCAAAAAAACAATATCCTCGACAATTTAGGTAACTCAAAATACCATGTAGTCAAACCTGATAATGCCAGCCAGATACAAAAACATATCAAGAGCGGCTTAATTTCTAATAATATCGGAAAGAAAGAATTACCTTTATCTGCAGGGGCTGCACTGTAAAACAATACAGCCCCAAATAACAGCGAACATAGAGCTTCCAGTATCCTGAACTTAATTAAACTGAATACTCCATTGCTTTAATGTTCCAAGGTTACCTTTCTTTTGGTCATTGACTTTTAGAACCCAAACACCTTTCGATGTTTCTAGTTTAGTTAAGTCTATTTTCCAATTTTCATTAGATATATACCTGCCTGGGTTCACCAATTTATAATGCTTTCCTGTAGGCGATATTAATTGAATCGCAATATCAGTTAACATAGGGTGTGATATTTTAGCCGTTACTCTGGCCGTTGTTGAATATATATCTACGGGTACTGTGATACTTGATGCCACACCATACCCTTTATGGTCCGGTATGTTGTGTTCAGTTGAGTTGGAATATGTTTGTCCTGATAGCTGTTCTACCGTAATAGATACCGACATAGAAGATGTAAGCTGATCATTATCAATTATGGTGCCCGTTATTGTATGCAGGCCAGATGACAGTAAAACTTCCTTTCTTTCCCCTATGCCTAAGCCTCCATCGATATTCGAATGCCATAAAATGTTATCACTTAGCTCACCATCCTCTTCATCCCATGCTTTACCAATAAGGTGAATAGAAGACCCATAAGAAAAGTGTTGTCCATCGATTGGATTAACAATTTCAATGATTGGAGCTGTATTGGGGGCAGGAAGCACAGAAACGGTTAGCTTGCATGATGAGGTAAATTTCCCATCAGAGACAACATACGAAACTTCGATGTTTCCAACAAAATCCACACTAGCTGTATATTTTATTTTGTTGTCCTCAATTACGGCGCTACCATTTACAGGCTCAGAAACCGAAGATAGGTACAAAAAATCACCATTCGGATCAACGTCATTCAAAAGGACATCGTAAATTATGCTCCTTCCTTGGTAAACCTCTATAAAATCATCTTGGGGTAAAGGAGCTTCATTATTATCAAGGACGCTTACAGTCACGATCCCTTCCGATTCAGCACCAGATGGATCAGAAATGAGATAAGTGAACGTATCCTTCCCAACAAAGCCGTCTTCGGGCTGATAGACTATATTGTTTCCTGATAGCTGTGTACTGCCGTATAGCCCCCGTTCGAAGCTAATTAATTTAATCGGTTCAATATCTATATCATAGTCATTTGATAACACATCGACGCTTACACTTGTTCCAACCTGTGTATACGCAACATCCTGCACTGCTGTTGGGGAGGAGTTAATGCTATCAACGGAGACAAATACAGTCGCACTATCCGAATTTCCCAAGCCATCGGTAATCGAATAACTAAACTCATCTGTTCCATTAAAATCAGTATTAGGGATGTAGGTGAGCTTATTATTCGACAGAGTTACAAATCCATTAGTAGGCTGTGAAAAGTTAGCAATGCTTAACGACCCCGTAGACTCGATGGTGTCATTACTCAGCACATCAATTCCAACGGATGTGTTAATAAACAATTTCACGGTGTCGTCATTAGCGATAATGAGCGGTTGATCATTAAAAACGGTTAAGCGCACTAGGGCTGTTGCAAGGTTTCCCTGAACATCTTGAATAGTATAACTAAAATCATCATCCCCGATAAAGTCCGTATCCGGTGTGTAGATCAGCTCCTCTGCTAAACCTCTTACAACTGATCCGTTGAAAGGCTGGGTGAAACGGGCGATGTTGTAACTATCACCCTCGATATCATAATCATTACTCAACACATTGATAGCAAGTGATGTGTTCTTTGGTACCTCAAAACGGTCACTAACGGCTACAACTGGATTATTTTCGAGAACAAAGGTAATCGTAACAATGGCAGTCCCACTCCCCCCTTTACCGTCCGCAATAGAGTAGGCGAACGAATCAGTGCCATTGGCATCAATATTTGCATTATAGGTAATGAGCTTATCTGTAACATCTATTATTCCTTTGGCGGGTAAAGAATAACCGCTTATTCTCAGAGAGTCATTGTCCAAATCCGAATCATTCTGCAATACATCCAGTGTGGATTGGGTGCCAGGTGTTAATGAATAGCTATCATTCATCGCAACAGGTTCTTGATTAATAATATTTCCTATCTGAATAGATACCTGAGAAGTTGCCGACCCACCTTTGGTTACATTAGTTGTGACATTAAAATCAATAATTGTATAGGTGAAATTGTCAGCACCAACATAGCCCTGAGTTGGTGTATACCCCAATTGATTACCGTAGTTGATAACGGTTCCGTGCATAGGCTCGGAGTAAGATGAAATATATAGCCCGTCTCCATCTACATCTAAATCATTGTCCAAGACTTTAAAATAAGTCGTGACGCCTTCAGGTACATGATACGTATCTGCATTCGCGATTGGTTCATGGTTGGGTTTAACATTAACCCGTACCGTACCTAATGCCACTCCCCCCTTCCAAATATTATTTTTGGGGTTAAGATCAATTATTTCATATTGAAAAACATCGTCACCTTCAAAACCTATCGTTGGCGTATATTGAATAGAATTCCCCACTATTTCTGCAACCCCATGCTGAGCAGATGTTAGTGAGTTAACCTTAAGCAAGTCACCGTCATCATCAAGGTCATTTTGAGCAACATGTATATACATTGCTTTTCCGGTAGAAATAACGTCATCATCGACCGTCACCGGAATTGAATTATCAGCTCCCGAGCAACCAGAAAAATCCCAACACGAATATGGCAAACTGGTTGCAACTTTACTCTTGTCGATGACATTTCCGCCTTTAATCAATGGATACATCAATAAATATTTTATCTTTAAAGCTGTGTTTGATTGTAATTTTGCAAAATTAGATGAGGGAATTGAGAATGTGACTGTGTTTATACCTTGGATTAAATCAATGCTTTGATTTCCGTAGACACCCACATTTTCGCCACTGACAGAAGTGATCGTTGCAGAATATCCAAATTTTGCACTCAATAGTGAATCAACATCGAAGGACACGTCTATCATATCAATGAAACGATTATCTGCGCTGTCGATGGGGTCGAAAGTCACATTGCCTAGATAGAGTATGTCATCACGTTCCCAAGAGTCATTATCATAAAATGCGGTATTAGCTAGCGAGCCACTCCATTGAATATACTGGTCACCATATTCGATTGCCAAATTTTTAATTTTAAACTCTCCAGAGTAATTAAAGCTCCGAATTTTTTCCCCATCAATTTTGGCATAAATTTTATTTTCTGACGCATCAATACTGCCGTAATGAACCAAATTACCTTCATCACCAAGCCCCAACGTAACGCTATAAGTGAAACGGCCGGTAGCTGGAAACTCTCCTCCTGTATCAAAGTTTAAAATAAGTTCGTCACTGTATCCATCGCCATCTTTATCTGACACTTCTTCTGTATATGTATCCTTGATGTAAATGTTTTCGACACTTACTTTAAAGCGAGATGCAACGTTAGCCTCAAACTCTTCTCCATTCCCGTTAATTCCAGTAATATGCACAGACAAATTATATATCCCCGTGGATAAAGGCTTAAATAACGTCGAATACAAACCATCATTCGTCGAATAATCTGGATAAATACCATTATCGAGTACGGTATCTTGCTGCAATACTACTCCATCTTTCGATACCTCAATAGTCACGCTACTTTGTGACTGAGGTAATCCATTTTCAACTAAAAATACTGTAATCGGCATAAAGCGGTTAACCGTTGGATTAACTGAAGACTCGCCTATCGTCAAATGAAACAATATATTCGAATCATTAACCTGAACGCTTACCGGTATTTTGGGGTGTAAGGATGTGGTCAAGCCTTTTATGGTATATCTACCCGCCTTGGCATCTGTTATTTCAACAATCCAACTGTTGGTTAACGCGATAAAATGCTCTTCACTGGTTACCGGTGAAAACTCTATTATATCGACACCATATAGAGCGGCATTACTTTCAGTGATCACTTCATTATCAGGGCTAATGATGTTTATAGCGCTGGTTTGAAAGCCCTCAATATTGGGTATTATCACAGTAATGCTTTCGCTGTTAGGCACATAAAATGAGGTGCTGAACTCGCCATTTGACACCATCGCGTCTTTGTTTATACGCAACGGTTGCAGTGGCGTCGTGGCTTCAGATAGGAAAGACAATAAAAGTAATATTGCTACTAATATATATTTAGTTATTCTCATTGCCAACACTCCATTTCAGCATTCCAGTTAACGCCTCTTCTCTGACAATCTCTTGTGCCCCAGTCCAAATGTCCCCATTTGGGTTTGCACGAAGCACAGTGTTATGATTACCAATGGTTGCAACAGTTTTTGTTGCGTCACCAGTCATGGCACTTTTTAAGCTTACTAAAGAGTCATTAAGTTGCGGCTCATCATTGGCCACGGGGGTGAACACAGGTATTGTTAAGGGCGGACTTTGTTGAGGCCAATACAGAGCGGCATATTTTTCCTCAACAACGTATTCTTTAACGTCCCTAATTTTTAGAAACGTTTTCGTCGCCAGTATTCTTGAAGGAAGTTGATTGTGCAGATTTTCCACGTTGTCAACTTTACCATCCTTATCAGCATCTATGTTTGCGCCAATAGCAAGGAATTTTATCTCTTTTGGTATGTCATGGCGTCGAGTAAATTCAGTCGCTATATCAGTTTTTAAGTCACAAATATCTGTCAATATGGCTTTAACTGGAATAGTTATAAACTCATGGAAAATATCATTGTAATCAATGGCGTCGGCAACCACGGTCCCATAATGAGGAGTGCTATGAGTAACGAGTGAATTAACAGCCAAGACATTTTTCACAACACTGTTATCCATCAACCCCACGGAAACAGATAAAGGCTCGGCATTAATATTCTTGATAAACCATCTTGAATCAAGCCCCCCTTTAGAGTGGGCAATCAAATTAAATTTGTTGGTTTTCAATGTATCTGCAAATTCAACCGCTACACTTCTAACGTTTCGTCCATGCTCAATAAAAGATGGAGTCTCACCAGAGATACAACTATCGATCTCAGCAGAGAAGTCATGAGAGACTATTTGGTATGGAATACCTAACTTATCCATTAACCCGATGTAATTACTTTGATCACTTGTCATAACGTCAGGACTGCCGCCAAGTCCGACAATCAGTAGTACCGGATCTACGACTTCATATTCCAGTGTCACATAATCAATTTCTACAGCCCATTTTTTGCAACCTATTGTTCCAGAGCTGAGTTCAACAAATTCATTGCCGGCATCTATTCTTATCTGTATTAGGTTTTCAGCCACTTCACCTGGATAGGTAGGAAGATTAAGTTTTGAAATATCCAGTTCGAATGAATTCTTTGCCCATAATTCATTAGCACCTGACAAAATCCCTATTTTCTCGCCGTTAAAGTAGACTTCATCAATTTCGTGAGTTAAGTGTTCAGGCTCACCGTCATAATCACAGTCTTCAAAAGCTGACTCGTTGTCAACATCGAATACGGGCATAGATATTGTAAACTTCTCTGATATCAACTTATTCGATTTTAATCTAGCGACATCTCCGACATAGCGATCGATTTTCAAGCTAAATTGATAGTCAAAAGTTTTTGTATCATCTCGCTTAAGGTAAACATCATTATCTTGTCCCTGATCTGAAACGATAAAAGTACTTGAAGGGGTATTAGTTTTGTCAAAACTATATGGCGAGTTACCAAAATGTGAAGGAAAGTCTGCAGTTGCATATACATAGACAGGGAGAAATATTGCAGTTAATAATGCAGTGACTTTAAGCATCGACACATCCTTGTGTTAGCAGATTTTTAACAACTTATACTACTAGCTATGATGATGTGTCAATTTATTTTTTTTCAAGATTCCCCCTAGAAATAACAAGGAATAATCGGGTCAGAACAAAATTAACAATATGCGGGCTTAGGCGGATCCCTCTAGGACTTTGCCCCCTAATTTGAGGCCGACTACTATCTTAAAGACACCGCTACAGTCACTTTAGTCCTTTCGAATTTAGCCATATTTTACCGGCTCTTCTCCGCTTACATGAGCTTGATATTTGGATAAAAGGTTGAATGGTTATCAGGGACTGATGTTTGTCTGATCTTGAGTTTGAAGTATTCAATGTCTCGGATCCCTCGAGCTCTTCGCCTGAGTAAACCAATAGAGACATTCCCTGCTTCAACTCGAGCGTTGGTTAATCTATATTTTGCGTAATTGCAGATGCCGACTTTTCTATCCAATAGTGCGTCTGCATAATTACACAAGGACAATATCCTCGTTGACCTAGCAAGACCGCACCAAGCTTCAAGTGCCATTACCATCGACTTGTAACACGCTTCATCCCATATCGCTTGTAACTGCTCTTTCAGCATATAAACGATGCAGAGAGTCTTGTTACTCTCGAGTAAGTCACCAAGCCTATCTGACTGCCCCTCATCCAGTTTATGGGCGTTTTTCAGCAATAGGAACAACGTTCCTTTGAGCATCTTTTTCTCTTCATGAGAACCATTTCGAAAGGCTTTGGAGCGTTCTTTTTTGATTAACAGGCCGTAGTTTTGCATCACATGAAATCGGTCGAAAACGATATCGGCGTTAGGCAGCATTTTTCTTACTGCGGATTGATAAGGCTGACCCATATCCATTGAAACCGCTTTAATACCGTCTTTCGTCGCGGTTGATAGTTGCTCGAAGAACGAAATTAGGACCGCTGCTTTTCTACCGTGTTCGACCCAAATTAAATGACCAGAAACCAAATCGTATACCACGGTCATATAGTCATGTCCTTTAGCTCGGGCTACCTCATCAACGCCAATATGGATTAAGTTGTTAAGCTTAGCGGGCTCCAAGCCTGGTAAGGTTGAATGTAGATATTCCTTATCAATGTTTTTTATCGTCTCCCAACGAATACCTAAATGTTGAGAGACTGCGTGAATGCTCATGTATCGGCACAATCCGCTAATGAACTGACAGAAGCGAATGGTATATCGCGCTCCTTTTGCAACGTATTCAGTCGCCTCAATTAACCTTCTTCCGTCTTTATCTCTGGTCTGAGCGAGTTCGACTTCGATGTTACAAGGACGTCCACTAACAGGTAGATCGTGTACCCGTCTTCTTACATAGTGATCAACTGTACATCGCCTTTCAGTTCTTGGTTCTTTAACTTTAAACCGTCCGTCTCGGCGGCATCGTACAAGAATAGAATGAGAGCCTTGTTCTATAGAAAAGGACTGCACACATTGCCCTTTAAAGCTAAATAGGGCGGATGATAATGATGGCAAGGTATATTCACTTATTCACAAATAAGAAAGTGTTGTAAATGATAATGTTATTTATGATCTTTGATATGAATAGACTCATGTAAGCAGAGAAGAGCCTTTTACCTAATGGTAATAGTAAATTTTAGTGCTTAAGCTCTAGCACATTTCTGTCCAAAAATGAGTTGAACGAAGCCCTCCGCGGTTGTGATCACCAAGCGAATTAGAGAAGCAAATTAGATGAGATGAATGCTGAGGTGTGAATACGGCAGTGACCTTCGACAGCTGGGAAGCTGTCGTAGAGCGTATAGGGACACTTCTTACGAAATCAAAAGCCGCGCCGTGTCACTGAAGTGTTCGCACATTCAGCAACAGGCTATAAATCTAATGAAAGCCATCTCATTTAGTGGAACAAACTTCTGTCCACTAACAAGTTAGAGCTCTATTCATAACGTTGTGATCACCAACATCTTAGTGGGCTAATTCGCAGAGATGAATAGTCAGATGTCAGTGCGGCTGTGGGCTTCGGTTTCAAGGATGAAACCGCAGAGCAGCCAAGGAGGGCTTTATAGCGTCCCACAGAAGTAGTGACATGTGAGCTGACTACGAGCTGTTGCCTTTCTTCGTGGCCTCTTTGTTCCAATAACATCCGTGTTTAACGGCCAGCTCGCTATCCCTAGCTCTCGCTTATTAGCGCATGGCTTCGCCGTGGTGAGTAGATGCGGTCTGCGTATCTACATATACGCATGCCGCAAACACTTAGAACCACTTCTATTCTTCACAGCTATCGATTAGGTTGTTAATCGCTTTTGAGACTAGATCTTTTTTCATCTGAGTTCGCACAACGCTCTGGTTAAACCAGAAACTCATCGGCTGCTCAAAACCAATACCATGCATATAGTTGTAGATAGCCTTTCGCAGCCCCTCGCCAAGCATCTCATGATCCGTACCGGTTGGATCGATGAAGTCCACATCGTTTTCAGCAAATAAGATCTCAGGGCGCTCAGTAAGCGTGATGCCAAACTTCTCTGGGTTGATGCCAACAGGACTGTGAACTGTGGCCACAAAACGGTGCCAGTAGGCAGACTGGAAACAACCTTGCTGCATCATCTGACGCACCATCTCTAATGAATCAACCGTTTCTTGCTCGGTTTGAGTTGGAAAACCATACATTAAATAGGCGTGAACCAGTATACCTGCATCACTGAAGGCTTTGGTTACTTGGGCGACCCGCTCAACACTCACGCCTTTTTTCATCAGTTTCAAAAGACGGTCTGACGCCACCTCAAGGCCACCGCTAACAGCGATACAACCGGACTCTGCCAGCAACTGACAACGTGCTTGACTAAATGTCCTTTCAAAACGGATATTGCCCCACCAGCTGATCACAACCTTGCGTTCAATGAGGCGTTTGGCTAGTGCAAACAAAAGCTTTGGCGGTAAGGCTTCATCGACAAAGTGAAACCCCGTCTCGCCGGTTTCTTCGATAAGTTGCTCGATTCTATCCACTAAAACATCGGCTTCTGTGGCATCAAAACGGCCGATATAGTCCAGACTGACATCGCAAAAACTGCATTTACGCCAGTAACAGCCATGGGCTATGGTCAGTTTATTCCAGCGTCCGTCGCTCCATATGCGGTGCATCGGATTAAGCATTTCACACAAAGACAGATATTCACCCAATGGCAGACCGTCGTACACTGGCGCACCGACATCGGTTTGTGGGATATCGTGCAGCTCTGTATTTTCATTAAAGTGTACGTAGGCCTCGCCATTTTCATCCTCAGCAAGAAAATAGGTGCGCACTAGCTCGTCTACCTCACGCTGCCCTTCAAAGTACTCCAGCAGCGTGATAAAAGGACGTTCGCCGTCGTCCAGACAGATAAAATCGACAAACTCAAACACTCGAGGATCTTTCAGCGCGCGCAGCTCGGTATTAATAAAGCCGCCGCCCATTACTATGGGGATTTCAGGATTGATGGCCTTACAGGTTTGTGCAATACGTAAGGCGCCTAGCATATTGCCGGGAAAAGGTACGGTTAACGCGACGACGCTAGGCTGAGTTTCTTCCAGATACTGCTCGACTAATTGTTCCAAAATTTCCGAGCTGAAACTCGGCTCGTCCATCAAGGTGTCGTAAAGATTGTCGAAGCTTGGGTTGGCCGCCGCTAACTTCTCGCCATAACGGCTCACCTCAAAGTAAGGATCGACCCCTTGAGTAATGACGCTGGACAGATCATTAATAAACAAGGTTGCGAGATATTTGGCTTTGTCTTGTACACCTAGATTGCCAAAGGCTGCTTGCAACACATCGCCGGACACCGCTTCCATCTGCGCAATCGTGTCAAACGCTGGTCCTTCCGGTAAAAAACGCCGGGAGTTAATACGCAGTGCAAGACTAGGATCTTTGCCCTGTAAAAAGCGAATAGCGGGTTCAACGGCTAGATGGTAGCGGTCATACTCAGCCAGAAAATTAAAGATCACATCAGGCAGTTCATCGTCTTCAAAATGCTCGTAGTTTTCTTCTACATGCTGACGAATAACCTCCAGCGCAGGCGCTGTCATCATCTCTAGGAAAAGCTCAATAGCAGGATCTCGCTGCACCGCCTCATAACCTTGAGAGCGTAAAAAACCAGTTAAATACGCTGTTGCCGGATAAGGCGTATTCAGCTGGGTCATTGGTGGAGTCATTAGAAGAACGGTCATAGCCTGCCTTTAAATAGTAAAACCTAAATACTCTGTATAAAGCTGAACGGTGCAAAACCATATCAGTGCAAAAACTGAACAGTGAAAAGCCATCCGTGAAAACAGAGTGTGCCAGCAAGCCTCTATGTCAGGGTTGCTGCAAAAAATAATGGGGGATTCTAGCAAATGTACTAAGCAAAAACCCGTAAATTAGCGGTTGCCGACTTCCTGTCTGGAAAAATATCATTAATGTGAAGCCGTCTATAGAATGCTCCTTATACTTTCACGTAAGCTCTATCCAAATAATAATTTATTAAGGTAACCTGTCATGTGGTGGCGAATCCTGCTTATCTGTTTAGCGTATCTTCTTATCGGTGCACACTTTTTACGCTTTGGCCAAAACGAGGCCTGTATCGCTTTTGCCTTAAGTCCGTTACTACTCTTTATTAGAGCCAGTTGGGCGACTCGATTGCTACAGCTTGGGCTTGTGGTTTCAGCGTTTCTCGTCTGGGGGATCAGTAGCTTTGAGTACATTCAGATACGAATGCTTGCCGAAGCGCCTTGGTATCGTTTAAGTGCGATTATGGCTAGTGTCATCGCCTTTACATTTTTCGCCGCTTGGTGTGGTAATGGCATCATTCAAAAACGCAATCAACGTAAGATTTTCAGTTAATAAATAAGCTTAATCAAAAACGCAACTAGCCTCAGCAAGGCTCTACTGCTGATGCGCACACCCTAGTTGCGTTTTGTTTTTGTTGTACAAGACACGTCGACTCAAGATATCAACCACAATATTGACCAAAGCCGTCACGCACATCAGCACTAATGCACCATTAAAGCGGATCTCTTCAAAATTACTGTCGATATAAAATCCCAATGTGGCGATGCCTAACATACCTAAAATTGCCGTTTCTCTTAAGATCACTTCGAAGCGATAAAATAGCAATGCCATCATGTTTGGGTATATTGCGGGTAAGACCTCGTAACCATAGCCATCGAGCCTGCCATTAAAGTGCGCCGACACAGAGACATCATCGGCATGACGAATGGTTAAGTAAGCGATAAGCGCACCGTTATGAATCGCCAACGCTAACATGGCTGGCAACATTGATGGCCCAAGCAACAACATAAACACAAAGGCAAAAATATATTCTGGTACAGAGCGCAGGATCAATAGCGCAAGGCTGTTGATATTGGCAACAAAGCGCCCGCTCAAGCGCTTGTCACTCACCGCAATACCTATCAGTGCAAAAAGGTGGCTCATCCCCAATGCCGCAAGGGCAAGTATTAAGGTTGCTATCACACCGGGCAACGCTTGCTCTGTGAGTAGCCTGCTGATCCAATCAAGGAACTGGCTAAACGCATCACCGCTACTCATTGCACTGGCTTGTAACGCTTGGCTCTGAAGCGTGGTTTGAAACATGGGCGGCAAGATATCTTGGCTTAGAAAACGCCAGATTAACGCACCGTCAACATCCGGTATTGTTGGCAACGCCCATATCGCTATCACAAAATAAACTGGCAGTAATTTTATTCGGCCCCAATATGGAATTGTGCCGATCAAGACAATAAACATCATGAGTAAGGCTGCGCCTTGATGATAATGGCCCTGACGGAACGCCGATTCTAAATAAAAACCTAAGGTTGGCATGCCGACAAAACCTAGCACCGCGCTGCTTCTCAAGGCACACTCAAACCGATAGCGTACATAGGCTCGAATAGGCACAAAAACATGCGCGATTCGGCCATATAAATAGCGGCTAATGCGGTCTGTCTGGTTTGGAAACGTTTGCAAGCTTGTTGTAGGGGCTTGCTGCAAGATATCGCTAAACACCCGCGCAAAGGTTGCGCCATACGGCAGTGCGATGGCTAGAATACCGGTCAGTGGTGATAGACCAAAAATTTGTAAAAATAGCAGTGCCCAAAAAATCTCATGAATAGAGCGAATAAATGCACACAAGGCTGCAATATAAGGTTTGTGGTAGATAAGTGAAACGGGTGCGCCCCACACAAGCGCCAAGCATACACCTAGCAGCGCAAAGCTAACGGTTTGCCATAAGGCATCGAATAAATATTCGGTGGCAAAAAAGTCCGGGGCAATAAAACCTTTACCTATGAGTAATAACTCGCTCCATGGGTCGAGGGCTATCACTTCGGTGTCGGCAAAATAGAAACTGAGCAGTGTTATCGCCCACAGTGTTAGGGTCACTTTTTTCCAGTAGCCGACAAATGCAAACAAGGTTGGCGGCGTAAGGCTTTGTTTTGGCAAACTAATAACGCTTAACAGCGCGTGGAAGCGATTCGAGACGATTCGTTGCTGGCGAAGCCGCCACCATAAAATCGAGTGCCGTATCATCTTGATAGAAAGCTTCTAGGGTATTAACGTTGAGGGACTTGGCATCAATGTCGAGCACCTTTCGACCGTCTCGAAGACCGATGACTCTGTCAAAATGAGCCAGTGCCATATCCATGTCGTGTAAAACCATCACAACAGTGCTGTGATCCGCTAATACATGAGTTAACAAGCGTTGCCCCATTACAGGATCGAGCGCCGAGAATGGCTCATCACCAATAAACAATTCTTGGTGTTGATACAAGGCTCGACCCAGCGCAACACGTTGCCTTTGTCCACCAGACAAGGCTGAAACGGGTTTTGTTAGCGGGCAGTCCAGTTCAAGCTCTGTAGCAATGAGGCCAACCTCTTTTAATGGCTGGCTCAGCGGATAAACAAGGTTCAGCAGATTGTAATACCAGCGGTGGCGATTAAGCGCCCCCATAAAAACATTATGAAACACACTTAAATTTTCAACTAAGCCTTGTCGTTGAGAACATAGGGCCGAGCTTGGACGTAGCATTTCATAAATGTGATTAATTAGGGTCGACTTGCCACTACCGGAACGCCCAATAATGGCAATTTTTTCACCACGGGTGATGGCTAAGCTCTCAATGTCTAAAGCCACTTTATCACCAAACTGAATGACTAAATCGTTAAGCACTAACATGGGGTTAGTCTATTAGCCCAATAGCCTTCGCCACATCTTCTATCGGCTGATAATCTAAATTGTCAGCCGGAACAAATGACCGGCGAGGAAAACTTTTTAACAAATGGGGATCTGTCATACCAATAAGCGCCGCTTCGACTTTTGCGGCAAAACCCGCTCCAAACTCGCTATCAACATCGCCACGTATGGTCCATTGATAATCAGGGTAAGCTGGGCTTTCCCAAATGACACTGACCTTATTAAGGTCTACTTTGCCGTTAGCCAATGCAGTTTCCCACACCTTGTAATTGACCGCCCCCACTTGATAAACACCCGCCTGAACCTGAGCGATGGTGCGGCTATGATCGCCAGAGTAGCCGATACGCTTGAAGATATCTTTGCTATTTTTGCCTAGATTACGCTCGATAAAGAACTGAGGCATCAGGCGCCCAGAGGTAGAGTTCTTAGAGCCAAAGGTAAAGGTGTAACCATTTAAATTAGGAAAGCTATCGCTTGGGATGATCTCGGTTGAAGCGTGAGCAATAAAGTAGCTCTTAAAAAACTGATCTTCATAACCTTGTGCTATGGCGTGAGAATCCGGAACCAAACGGCGCGCCTGCACACCCGACAGTCCGCCAAACCAAGCCAGTTGCACTTGATTGTTACGAAAAGCTGTTACCGCTGCAGAGTAAGACTTTACCGGGATATATTTAACTTCAACCCCTAGTTTTTCTTCAAGGTAAACGGCAATTTTATCGAAGCGAGTTCTTAATTGACGCTCATCTTCATCGGGAATAGCGGTAAACGTAAACGTTGTCGCCATCACACTCGGCGTTAATAACAGTAGCAGTAGCACTGTAAACCGCCTTACATGCGACATATTTTAATCCTTTAGCTGGTAAATTTTCACGTAACCTTAACGAAAAATCAGCAACAAACCCAGAAGTAACGACATAAAATAACGCCTAAGTTCGCTTATTCGTGAGCTTGGTAGACAAATATCACCATTTAGTTCAAATAAACAACAGCCAAACAGGGTTACACTAGCAAGTTCAGCCTTGGTTAAGTATCTAAGGCGTAAGCTTCTTCTACTTAGAAACACCTAGTTGGCAGTGAGCATAATTCTGCGTAAACTAATTGGTATTGAATTCAAGGATATTGTGACTATGCGAATATTAGTTGTTGAAGATGACCCCATTTTATCTCACCACTTAAAAGTGCAACTGAGTGAATTAGGCAATCAAGTTCAAGTAGCATTAACAGCGAAAGAGGGATTTTATCAAGCCACCAATTACCCTATCGATGTGGCCATCGTCGATCTAGGATTACCCGACCAAGACGGTATTAGTCTCATTCAGAGTCTTAGAGATGATGGACTCAAAGCTCCTGTACTAATCCTTACTGCTCGAGTGAACTGGCAGGATAAGGTTGAAGGACTCAATGCCGGCGCCGACGATTACCTAGTCAAACCCTTCCAGAAAGAGGAATTAGTCGCCCGCCTTGATGCCCTTGTGCGCCGCAGTGCTGGCTTTGTAAAACCTCTGATCAGCAGCGGTGCGCTCGAACTTGACCTTGCGGCAAAGCAGGTCACGCTAAACGAGCTGCCCATGGAAGTGACCGCATTTGAATATCTGATCCTGGAATATCTGATGCGCCATTGTCATGAAGTGGTCGCTAAACAGCGCTTACTCGACGTGATTTACGGTGATAAAGAAGGTGACCCCAATACTATCGAGGTGATGGTCAGTCGTCTGCGTAAGAAGCTCACCAAAGGCGGCATCGAAAACCCTATCATCACCATTCGTGGACAGGGCTATAAATTTAATCTGCCATGCAATTAAGATTCAAGCCTAAGAAACGTCTGCTCACGCGGATGTTTCTCACCTCGTTATCGATCATCGCTCTAGTAGGGTTCGGTTTGGCGTGGATGGTAAATATTCTCCATGCCCAAAATAGTTATAACGAAGAAACCGCCGAACTGATTGCAGAGATCCCCAACGTCGCTGCAGAGCTTAGGGAACACGATCTCATCCCCGATACCAGTGATGAGTGGCTAGAAGAGAATAATGCGACTCAACGCTATATTATTGCCAGTTGTGACAACAACTTCAATCAGGTCTGGACTTCGTCGTTAGCGGTAGACAGAGGTTTATTCGATACCTGTGAACGCTTTAACGAGATCAGAAACACCTCTCCGCCTTACTATCTGCCACTTGCCGACAACAAAGGCTACTTCATCTATCTGTTATCTCTCGATATCGCCAGCACTAAGTACAACCTGCTGGTATTGAAAGATGCAGAAAAGCTTGAAGAAGAGTACAGCAAGTTCAGTCGCCTTACCTATATACGTCTAGCTTTCGTAATGGCACTCGCATTAGTGCTTTTGATCAGTGCTGCCTATTGGGGAATGCGCCCCTTAGTTCGACTTAAAAACGAACTGCAGTCGGTCAACAGCGGTAAGGCTAAATCCTTATCTGATGGCTATCCTGTTGAGCTAGAAGGCGTGACTCAGGCGCTCAACCAACTGCTGAACCAATCGAGTGCTCAGCAACAGCGTTACCAAAATGCGATGAACGACTTGGCCCACAGCCTTAAAACACGTCTTGCCGCGGTACATGCGATTACCGATGACAGGACGCTCGATAAAGATGCCTGCAGCGAAAAGATCATGGAGCAAGTGAGTCAGATGGACCAATTGGTGAAATACCAATTGAAGCGCGCCATGTTAGGCCGTAAAGGTCTAAAGCAGGAGCAAACCCAAATCGCACCTTTGGTCGATCAGCTCGCGCAGATGTTATTCAAAGTCTATCGTGACAAACAGGTTCAATTTGAAGCCGTTATCCCTAAAGAGCATGTATTCCCGGGTGATAAAGGCGACTTGATGGAGCTTTGCGGCAACTTGATGGAAAATGCCTTCAAGCTGTGTATTTCAACCGTCAGAGTGTCGTCATACTATAACGATGCCGGAGAGTTTGAGCTTCTGGTAGAAGATGACGGCCCTGGCGTCGAAGAGAGCATTCGCCAAAACATCATTGAGCGAGGCGTGCGCGCCGATACCCAAAAAGCTGGCCAAGGCATAGGTCTTGCGGTGTGTAATGAGATTGTCATCAGCTATGGCGGCAGGCTCAGTATCGAAACCTCTGAGCTTGAAGGTGCTTGCTTTAGGATCTCGATTCCGATTTAAGTTGAGCTCGTTACAGATTGATTTGAAATACAGGGATAAGCATTAATGCTATCCCTAACTTCAATAGTCATTATTTAGCAGGGCCATATACCAATCAATATAAAGATTTGCTCGCTCAGCGAGAGTTTAGCGGTTATGAGGCAAGGCAACGAGTGAGGAGCATAGTTGTTCTACGGTTAAGCTCGTTAACACAGCATCAGAGCCGCTAAAACTCGCCATTCTGGAGCGTTTTTGGTTGCCTACTTCTGCGTTGAATAGCTTTATAAGGGAATAACCATTATTTCAACTATTCGCCTTGAATTAGTTTGCCAAAAGCGCTCTGAGTAGATCAACTTCTTATACTGATTGGTATAACTGCTCGGCACGATTAAACATGATCCAAGAAGTGGCGATATACTTGTCACCACTGAGTGGCATATTGCCACGATGAGAATGGGTAAAACCTGCGGGGGCTATCACCATGGTGCCCTTCTTGGGTTTAATCGACTTATTCTGGTAATAGAACTCTGTCTCGCCGCCCTCTTCCACATCATTCAAATAAAACATATATAGCACCACTCTATGCAGCGCTTCATTATGCCCTAACTGCGGAAATTGCTCTGAATGCCAATGAGGATAGCCGCCTTTAGCTTGTTGGTACTTTTGGATATTGATGCTACCGCTACGGTACAGATATTTAACGATGGCTTCGGCCCTACCCTTACCTAACTCATCAAAGTTATCCGGCGTTAACGTAATTGACTGGCCGCTTTGATCACTAACACTCACCGAGACAGCCCCCATTAATGCCATCGCATACTTGTCGAAATACTGCGTTGCATGGGATAGCGTATAACCAAGCAATTTATTCTTCAGTGGCGTTAAGTCGTCATAGGAGTCTAGCATTAGATCCAGACTACGCTTCTTCGATTCATCAACCCCACCAGCGGTACTACCCGCGCTCACTCCTGAATGCCGTTCAAAGCTGTGAATCAACTCATCACAAAATTCAGCTGGAATCGCATCTGGGTATATTTCAATGAAGTCCATTTTAAGGTTCTCTGCTTAGCGGCATGTGTAATAGTTAACGGATTGTAAATATATAACTATTTCCATTGCTTCATCAATTGGTTTAGCTTTTCTCTAAGCCAAGTATGTGCTGGGTTAAACTCATTGCGTTTATGCCACATCATATTGTGTAGAACAGGTTTAGTGTTAAAGGGCAGTTCGATACTTTGAAGGCCAAATTTCTCGGCATATTTATCAGCGGTACTCCTTGTGGTGATAGCAATACAGTCACTCTCAGAAACGAGCGCCATCATAGAGAGTAATGAGTGACACTCACAGCTAACCTTGCGTTCACGGATCACCTCCTCGGTAAAAAAATCCAGTGCAGACAGCGTCGCACGGCGAAGCTTCAACGTAATATGCTTCTCTTGGTAAAACTGGGATTTGTCTATCTTGCCATTAATACGCGGATGACCCTTACGGCAGATCATAGTGACACTTTCACGGTAAAAGAGTTGATTAGTGTAGGAGAGGCTCGGTAGTTGACCAATGTCGATTGCCAGATCGGCCTTTTGCAAACTCAGTTGATGAAGCAGTTGATCCTCTTCAATCGGCGGTAGTTGAAACATAATCTCACAATTGCCCATATCGCTATCTCGCTCAACTAAGGGTTGCAGCAAATTCATTATCGGTTCATCGACATAGACAAGAAACGAACGCGGAGTCAGCTTATCAAAACCGACTACATTGCTCAGCGCACTGTTAACAGTGTTATAGGCTGGAGAGACTTGACTTGCTAGCTGAATAGCCGCGTTGGTAGGTGAAATACCACGACCTTCACGAACAAAAAGCTCCACACCGAGTTTAGCTTGTAGGCGCTTTAATGCCGCACTTACACCGGGTTGAGTTAAGCCTAAGGATTCAGCAGCTAAAGTAATAGAACGTAACTGATAAACCTCTAAGAATATCGCCAACAAATTAAAGTCGAATCTTTTATCTATATTGCTACTCACACAATACTCCCGCCATTAATACAGAAGTAACAATCATACATACCAATACCAATACATACAAAATCGTTATGTATCATCTAAAGCTTAGTTTATTGGTTAGTGCCTCTGAAAAGCCTACTCTGTCACCAACATTAAAGTACTTAGCAACCTATGGCTTCTCCCTAGAAGATCCATAACGTTCATTGACTTAGACTCGAAGGTGACACATATGCAAGATCAAATATTCAAAAGAACAAGCTTAGCAGCCGCTATTGTTAGCCTGTTCTCATTTAATGCCATTGCCCACTCTCATGATGAAGCTGAAAAGCATAACCACGAGCATGAACATATCAATGCTGCCGAGATGGCATCTTACGCGGGTAAAGCTGCAACTAAGCACACTGTGGCGGCAAATAAAGCTCTTGCCGAGCGCTTACCATTTTCAGACATGACAGCCTTTGAGCAACAAAAGCGTGGCCTAATCGCCGCATTCGGTGACCACGAAGCGGGTAAAGCACGTTTGCAATTTAGCGATATGATGCAAGATATCGACCCCGCTAATTTCCCAGATACTGTAAACCCTTCTATCTTCCGCCAAGGCTTGATGAACTATCAGGCTGAGGGCTTATATGAGGTTGTTGATGGTGTTTACCAGATCCGTGGTAATGATATCGCTAATATCACAATCTTTAAAACTGATAACGGTTATGTGGTTAACGATCCAGGCTTCCTCGATGAGACAACTAAGCTTGCATGGGAATTTGCAAAGCAGCACCTTCCAGCTCCCCACACGATTCACGCTGTGATCTACTCACATCCCCATGGCGATCACTTCGGTGGCGTTCGTGGCCTTAGTGAAGATTTTGCCGATGATGTGAAAATTGTTGCTCCAGATGGTTTTGTGCAGGCGCTAGCAGATGAAAACATGCTAGCGGGTAATGCCATGTCACGTCGCTCAAACTATCAATACGGCGTCACACTAGGTAAAGATGCCCACGGTACAGTAGATAACGCTATCGGATTAACACCTGGTATTGTTGGCGGCTTAACCCTAATTACTCCAACGCTTGATATCACCGACAAAATTGAGAAGCATAATATCGATGGTGTTGAGTTTGAATTTACCAACGTACCTGGGGCTGAAGCTCCCGTTGAGATCATCACTTGGGTAGAGAAGTACAAAACCCTATTTACCGGCGAACTGACCTATCACGGCATGCATAACATCTACACTTTCCGTGGTGCAAAAGTACGTGATGCTCTCGCGTGGAGTAAGTATTTAACCGAAATGAAGCTTGCCTACGGTGACCGCATCGAGGCATTAACCTCATCTCATTCAGCGCCAGTTTGGAATACTGCTGATATCAATGAGTACATCACGCTGCAACGTGATAACTACGGCTTTATCCATAACCAAGCCCTACGTTTAGCCAATCACGGCACCACTATCAATGATGTGGGACGCGAGATAGACAAGATCATTCCACAGACTCAATTTGATACTTGGCACACCAATGGCTACCACGGCTCATACTCACACAATGCTCGCGCCGTTGTTAACCTCTACCTGGGCTATCATGACCTAAATCCAGTTAACACTAACCCACTAACTAGCCAAGATAAGTCTTGTGTCTATGTGGAAGCCGCTGGTGCAGATACCCTGATGAGGGGGGCACGAGCACAGTTTGAAAAAGGCGAGTATCAAGCGGCTTCTCAACTCGCTAACGATGTTGTGTTGTGCGACCCCAATAACCAAACAGCCCGCAATTTGTTAGCTGATTCTTTCGAGCAGCAGGGTTATCAGTCTGAAACCATGGCATGGCGTAACTCCTACCTATCGGGTGCTTATGAGCTGCGTACCAACGTGATCCATGAGTCAATCAAGCAAAACTCCGCCGATATTGTGGCAAACAGCCCAACGCTCAACATTTTAGATTATGTTGCGGTTCGCCTGAATGCACCAAAAGCAGTTGAAGCTAACCTGAACCTCAGCTTTAACTTAGTGCACCCTGACACTAACGAGCATTTCTACTCTGAGATCTCCAACGGCAACATGGCAAGTGTGATCACAAGTGATGAGGTTAAAGGCGCTGATGCAACCTTCTACATCAACAGAGCAGATCTAGCTAAGGTCATGACGGGCCAAACAACTCTGCCAGATCTACTGAAAAGCAAGCAAGCAGAAATCAAAGGACAGCAAAACTTTATCCAACAGATAATGCCAAACCTAGATACCTTCAGCCCGCTGTTTGAAATCCTACCAATCGCAGATAACAAATAATCGCTCTGCAGGGGACTGCGTCCCCTGCTATCAACGCACTACTATCAGCATATATATGATTAAAGATTGTATCTTTTCGCTGATATGAAGTAGTCACAAACAGTGACCCCTCTCTTCCCGGCTGGGGGCTTCGGCCCCCTCCCTCTCATGAGTATATTATGAAAAATTCAACTCTAGTCAGTGCACTTACTCTGTTGGCACCACTTAGCTTTTCACCACTATCTTTTGCCCAGCAGGCTCAAGATGAAGTTCAAGATATGTCAGACCCACTCGCTGTTTATACCCAAGCTGGTGCCGGAGTCACCAATAAAGGCATCAACCTAAAACTTGGCAACTCCTACGATACGGGAAACCCAGATACGATGGCGATGAATATCATCGAACTAAAAGGGATCGCTGGTGATAGCCTTGGCCTCGATGGTAATGACTCTATCAGTAACCTTCGTTATCGCAATTTCAACTTAGATATGACCAATGGACGCGGCGCACAGGTCGATGTTAACTGGGACTTTAATAACAATGTAGGTAATGCATCCTACAGCTTTATTCAAGCCTTGCCAGCGTTCGGCCCAGTGCAGCTATTCCCACTCGCGGGTGTAGGTATAACCGTGACGGACACTGCGGTCATTCGTGGTGAAGAGACCGAGATTGGCAGTGTGGGATACGCAATTCCATCAAGCTTCGCCGTTGTCGGAACCTACGCAAAAATTACCCTCACAGACAATATCTGGCTTAACTACAACCCTATGTATATGACCACCTTAAACAACAATGAATATATGTCGGACATGATGGATGGCCTCTATCACGAAGTCGTTGTCAGTTATCAGATAAACCCAAAGCAAAATATTCGTCTCTTCGCTAATTACGCTGCGACTGACTTCAATGTGGATAAAAATGTCGATTGGCGAATAGAGTTCAATCACCAGTTCTAATTTGCAAATTAAGAGTAATTTGAGAAGAGAATTACCCTGTAACAGGGCGATCCACTGATAACTATCTGTGGAGTCTCTTCTCTATGAAACACCTTTTAAACTTATAGCAGCGTTTGTTTGCTATCGTCTCAGGGTATATTTCTATGAAGTCCATTTAAAGATTATCATGTTTGCAACATCTGTAAATTTATCAGTTAAGTAATTGTAAATTATATAACTTGAGTTAGAATAGCGACTAATGAAAAGCCTAAACTAATTGCCCATGACGAATAGTTGTAAAGTCGCAGTAGGACAGTTGCAAGTCGGTAACTTTGTTCAGTTACCGATTGCGTGGAAAGATCACCCATTTATATTCAATAGCTTCAAAATAAAACAGGAAGCTCAGGTTGAATTGATTAAAAATCTCGGCATTGACTTTGTCTACCTACGCCCGGAGCGCAGCGACACTCAACCGCTTTCCAGCATTGAAGCTAAACAGCAACCCAAAATTCTCGACAATAACCTTGAGCGATTATCTGGTGAGCTAAATCAGCAAAAAACAAAAAGTATCGAAGCACAACAATCGTTAAGGCGTCACTTACAGAAAACAGAAAAGCACTTCACTCGTAACGTTGCTATGATGAGAAACCTCATCGGTAAGCTACGTAACCGTCCGCTCAATGCGGTCAATGAAGCCAAAGAGCTTATTCATGGCGTCTGTAATCAATTGCTCACCGACGATAAATTAGTGCTTCATTTGATGTCTGATGCCAAAAGTGATGAAGGGATCTATTATCATTCCCTCAATGTCGCTGTGCTGTCTATGCTTATCGCCAAAGAGTTAGGCTGGAGCCGTCAAGAAATCGAGTTAGTCGGTATGGGCGCGCTGTTCCATGATATTGGCAAGCTTAAGGTTCCGACTCAGCTGCTTCGAAAGACCACACCTTTTACTCATGCTGAACAAATTTATTTTAATCAACACCCTGCAATGGGAGCTGAATTATTAATCGCTGCGGACAATTTCCCGCAAGAAGCACTACCAATCATCTTAAATCATCACGAATTTTTAGACGGTTCTGGCGTGCCTAAAGGAAAAAAAGAAAAAGATTTAGATAAGCTAAGTCAGTTAGTTTGTGCCATAAACACTTACGACAACTTGTGCCATTCTGACCGGAGTAAAAAAGCCAGAACACCTTATTCTGCCCTCGGTTATCTCTATAAAAACTATCAGACCCAGCTTAATCAGCAGGTGATTAATCGATTAGTTAAGATGCTCGGCGTCTATCCGCCAGGCAGTATTGTCGAGCTAACCTCGGGGCAGTTTGCCATGGTGATGTCAGTCAACTTAAGCCAACTACTGTTACCTCGGGTGCTGGTATATGATCCCACCGTACCTAAAGAGCAAGCGCCAATAATCGACTTGGCCAGTGAAAGCCTAAACATCGTAAGATGTTTGCCTGTTGCAGCGCTACCTGAAAAAGTACTGAAATATCTCAACCCAAGAGAGAAAATCAGTTACTTCTTTGGAGCAGAAACATAACCTATCCCAAATAACGCTACAATAGTGTAGAACGGCCAATTTCTTGCTGAACCGCCCTCGACTGACTAAGGTTAAATCTACTGGTTTTCATGTCGAGGTTAGTTTTTATGACTAAACTACCAAGTTTTGACAGACTGTTATGGATGGCAGAAAACACCCCAGAGAAATTGGATGCTCTACAAAAAAGACTGAGTAAAGAGACTATTGCGCAGAGCCGCGAGAGTAATCAAGCGAGTCTAACATCATTGCTTGACGACTTAGATAAGCGTTTAGCACGCTGTAAAACCCCCTACCAACGTTGTCACCTCGTAAGTAGCCTTATGTTTAATAAACTAGCGAAACTAAACCAAGTTTATTGTCAACCTGGAGAGTTTCTCCAACATAAGGCCGAAGTTGTTCCACTCAGGAAAAATGCTAAGTAGCACTTATACCGATTGGTATTACTATAGCCGTAATGGCAAAAAAGCTCGCAATCGCGAGCTTTTTTATGCAATAGCCGTTATTTTATAACCAACCTTTACGCTTAAAGAAAAAGTAAGTTCCCGCCGCACTACTAAACATCATAGCAATTGCCATTGGGTAACCAAACCTCCAATCAAGCTCAGGCATATTCACAAAATTCATACCGTAGGAGCTAGCGATCACTGTTGGTGGTAAAAACACTACGGCGGCAACAGAGAATATCTTAATGATCTTGTTTTGCTGTAAACCACTAAAGCCCATAGCGGCATCGAGTAAGAAGTTGAGCTTATCGAAAATGAACTGACTATGAGGCATCAAAGACTCGATATCCGACAGCATCTCACGCAGATCTTTTAATTCATCATCAGACAGCTTACTTCGATAATGCTTCTGCATAAATCTTAATGAACGCTGGGTATCGAGCAAACTTAAACGAATCTTACCGTTTGAATCTTCCTGACGGGTAATTAACTTAAATACGTTATCGAGCTCTTCATTCTTAAAGACCTCTTCGCTGACGTTTTCAAGAACGGTATATACATCCTCGATTAGATCAGAAAGATAATCAACCTTAAGAGTAAATAACTCTAACAGTAGGGATTCTGGCGTCGTGGCATCGATTTTACCTAATCTCAGGTAGTTACGCAGCAAGCGGATAAGACCCACATCTTCGTCGCGGATTGTTAGTAAAAAGTTTTTGCGCAAATTAAAAGAGACGTTTACACCTTTAACATCTTGCCCTGCACGCTGTGGAAACAAAGAGTTGATATGCAGTCCATCATTGTTCTGATAAAAACGCGCAGAAGCCTCAATCTCGTTGATATCCTCTTCATCTGGCACATCTTCAACAGAAAAATGACTTAACCACTCTCTTTCATGTTCATCAGGTTTATACAAGTCCAGCCAAATAATACTGGGGGGGATACTATCCTTGATGCTCAATTCAATAATCGTAAGTTTACGATCCTTATAGGCATAGGCTGTAATCATAGCTCCTCCTTTAAACGCGTATAGCAAATATTCTGAACAAAAAAACGTGGGCTATTCTAACCTATAACACCTTATTGCAAAGGGTTAAGCATAATAAAGTGCTCAAAAATTACTTATTAACCGAATTCGCAACGATAATACGCTCCTGATTGGACAATCTAATGCGAATTCCGTTGACAGTTGTTATCTCATTGCTAGCAATATCTTTCTTTCTAACTTGATAAACAACCGTCTCGTCACTCATAGGTGACACTATTGTCACACTGACAACTTTATTACCATCACTCCAATCCCAATACCAATAAGCACCCGTAGCGGTGAGCGATAAACTAATCAGTACATAAGCACCAATCCGCAGCTTCATGTTCTTACCTAACTCTTTTGTACTCGCTCGGACACCGTTTTCTCTCGGTTTACGGATATAAACCATCGCGCCAACGATGATCAGTAAGGTGATTAAAATTTTAGTAAGCACTTGCTTTCCCTTTGCGCTGTTTACGCTAATTATACCTACAAAAAAACGGATAAACTGTTATTAATATCCAAGCATTGGCATACGAGTGAGGTAAATTCAGCCTCCTTCTGCTATAAAGAGGGCATAAATTCATATTAGGATCCAAAATGAAGCGTAATGCTCTTGTTTTAAGTAGTGCCTTAAGTGGTGCCCTGCTACTGTTTACGCCATCAGCTTTTGCTGACGTCACCCTCTCTATGCCTTCAAACTCGGAGTTGGTACTGGTTAATGGTGTTGATGCTAGTGGCAGAGATACGCTAAACCTTAAAAATGGTATTAATCAGATTGCCTTTCGATACCTTGGACGTTACCAACAACAGGGCTCTCAAACTCAGTTCCAGTCAGATGTCATTATCATCAAGTTCGACCAAAGCAACGCCCAGTTAGCATTATCTATGCCGAGTGTTCGTTCAGGCAATGCGGCCGACAAGTTTAATCAGTCTCCGCAAGTAACCTTAGAAAATCAATACAGCAACCTTGTTCCCTTCGAGCTTGGAATGCTCATCAAGAAAGGCTTGCAGCTAGGTAGAGATTACGAGACAGAAATGACAGCCTACAACCTCACAGAGCAAAAAGCGTCACTGAATATCCAGCCTACTGCGACTAACGTTATACCGACAACTGCTACTATTGCCGTAGCAGCAGCGAATACACCTGCTAATACAAGCGATAAGCCTGAAGCGAGTAATCAGGTGGATGTGGGGCAGATGCTCGATTTTTGGTACCAACAAGCCGACGAAGAGACGCGCAAAGCCTTTAAAAAACGAATCGAAAACCAATAGCTTTTCGCTATCAAAAAAACCGCTCTTGTGAGAGCGGGCTTCTTCTATCTGCATTGTTATACCTATCAGGGTAAAGACTAAATAGGCTTTAATGATTCTGCATTCATAAACTGATGCAATGACTGGATCAGAGCCTGTTTCTCTGGGTTGATTTTTTGTGGGTTATACACGGCGCAAATATTGGCGTGGATCTCTTGCCTTAGCGATATAAAGCGAATATGTCTCCAACTCTGACGACTAAAGCTTTGGGGAACGACAGAGATCCCAGCCTGACTCTCTATCACGTTCATCAAAGTCATCGGCTCCACCACCTCTTGAGTGATTTGTGGGATAAAGCCCTCCTTGATGCAATGATTGACGACCAACTGTGCCGAAGCCGAGTTTTTATGACTCATGATGACAAACTTTTCATTGGCCAGTTCCGACAAACATAACTGAGACCGTCCACTGAGTTCATGCCGGTCACAAAGCGCGATCACCATAGGCTCGCAGTAAAGATTGCAGGACTCTAACGGGGTAATATCTAAAGTGTCGGCGTAACGAACAAAGCCTATATCGATCTCATTATTAAACAGTGCCACCTTCTGCTGCTGTGGCGATAGCTCCAAGAACTCAAATTGAATACTTGGATATTGGGCTTTCAACTGCTGACAGGCATAACCAAACCCCGCCCAAAATATCGAACTAACAATACCTAAACGAAGCTGCCCCTGGGTTTCTCTAGCGTGCTGAGTCACTTTACTCACCGCACCTTCCATTACACTAAAAATTGACTGGCACTCATGGCGTAACATCAAGCCAGTGGAAGTCAGCTGAACACTTCTTTTATCCCGATTAAATAGCTTGACGCCAAGAATCGTTTCAAGCTCTCTCATCTTTGCGCTCAAGGGAGACTTGGAAATATGTAGCCGCTCAGCAGCCTGAGTTAAAGTTTGACTATGACTTGCCACATAAAAATACCGCAGCATTTTCATACTAATACGCTCAGCCCAATAGAGGCTATTTAAATCTAGCGGTGCAACGCTATGGTCATTGTTCACAAATTTAGTATCCATTTCTTTGCCATAACTGGGCTATTCCGGTGTAAAAACTGAACGTTGAAGCAGTTTTCAATATCTTAAATAACAGTTTTACCACTCAAAGCGTTCAATCCGCCGAATGTACCGAAAAACAGCACATTAGAGTCGTTTTTAGTGATTTTAATAAAAACGACTTGGGAATATCGTGAGGCCAATAACAAATCCACTTCGGAATAAAAAAATGTCTCTGTACGATCCCGTCCCAAATGCTGTAGCTACCATCGAAAAATACAAGCCTGGTTTCAAACCACAAATCGCCATGATCTTAGGATCGGGTTTAGGTGTGCTTGCAGATAAGCTAGAAGACAAAGTCAGTATCGGCTATCAAGAACTAGATGGCTTTCCAGTAAGTACTGTTGAAGGTCACAGTGGTGAATTAGTGCTGGGCTACCTAAATGGCGTACCTGTAGCATGCATGAAAGGTCGCGGCCACTTTTATGAGCACGAAAGCATGAAAGTGATGACGACGCCTGTTCGTACATTCAAGACACTAGGTTGTGAGATGTTACTTGTGACCAATGCAGCTGGCTCACTCCGCCCTGACCGTATCGATGTTGGCTCACTAGTGGTGTTCTCTGACCACATCAACACCATGCCTAGCACACCGATGACTGGCCCAAATGACGAAAAGTATGGTCCTCGCTTCTTCAGCCTTGCCAATGCCTACGATAAAGACTTGCGTGAGCAAGCGCTGAACATAGCCAAAGCACAAGGTATCGTACTGAACCAAGGTGTCTTCGTTTCTTATACTGGCCCATGTTTTGAAACTGCCGCAGAAATTCGCATGATGCAAATCATTGGTGGTGATGTGGTTGGTATGTCTGTCGTGCCAGAGGTCATCTCTGCAGCTCACTGTGGCTTACCCGTATTGGCCGTCTGCGCTATCACTAACATGGCTGAAGGCCTAGGTGATGTGACGCTATCGCATGAACAAACCCTTAAGTGCGCAAAATTAGCTGAAGGCGATTTTTTACAACTGATTAACGCGTTTGTCGATAGCGTAAAGAAATAAGGGAATAACACTATGATGTTCATGGGTTTTATAGGCATGCTGGTACTATTAGGTATCGCTGTAGCTTGTTCTGTTAATCGACGTTCAATCAAACTACGCACTGTGGGTGCAGCACTAGGCCTACAAGTATTGATTGGCGCACTGGTATTATACGTACCACTTGGCCGCCAAGCACTAGAGTCGATGTCTCATGGGGTACATGTGGTACTCGATAGCGGTAAGGCAGGTATTCGCTTTCTATTTGGCAACTTAGTTAACTTTTCTGTAGAGGGAATCGGCTTTGTATTCGCACTAAACGTATTGCCTTTAGTTGTATTCTTCTCAGCTTTAATTGCTGTACTTTATTACCTAGGCATAATGCAATTTATCATTCGTATTATTGGCGGTGGTATGGCGAAAATACTGGGTACCACGCAGCCAGAGTCTATGTCTGCCGTATCTAATATCTTCGTTGGTCAAAGTGAAGCACCACTGGTAATCAAGCCTTATATGGCGAAGATGAGCGACTCAGAGTTCTTCGCCGTGATGTGTGGTGGTATGGCCTCAGTGTCTGGCACAGTATTAGCAGGCTACGCCATGATGGGCGTGGATATGGAATACTTGCTGGCAGCATCGTTTATGGCGGCGCCAGGTGGTGTGCTATTTGCAAAATTAATACTCCCTGAAACCAGCACCCCCACTTACAGTATGAGTGAGAAGGTGCAGTTTGATGAGAAACCACCAGTCAACGTCCTTGCGGCGGCAGGTGAAGGCGCTGCAAGCGGCCTTAAACTAGCGGCAGCCATTGGTGCCATGCTAATCGCCATGATTGGCCTAGTGACTCTAGTGAATAACCTTCTAGGCGGCTTTGGAGACATGGTCGGTTTGCAACTGTCTCTTGAAGGCATTTTAGGCTGGATCTTCGCACCTTTGGCCTTCTTACTGGGCGTTCCAGCTGCTGATATGGCGATTGCAGGCTCTATGATTGGTAAGAAGCTTATCGTTAACGAATTTGTTGCCTACAGTGACTTAGCCCCCTACCTGAAAGACAGCAAAGAAGTGACCGCTGCGGGTCTACAGGTTCTTCAAGAAAAGAGTAAAGTTATTATCAGCTTTGCACTGTGTGGCTTTGCAAACTTAGCCTCTATGGGGATCTTGATTGGCGGACTCGGTACGCTATGTCCATCAAGAACAGATTTTATCGCCAAGTATGGCTTACGCACAGTCGTTGCAGCCACTTGTTCGAACTTAATGAGTGCTGCAATAGCAGGTATATTCTTCTCTTTAGCCAACTAAACACTAGGCTATTGTAGACAAAGGGCGGAATTCCGCCCTTTTTTATTGAAGGTTTAAACATGTACAAGTCCGCTTTACCACACCTACAGATGCTGCTCTTCACTTTTGTGATAGCCATGACCTTCCCTATCGGTAAGCAGCTCATGTTAGAAGTCCCGCCAATGATTGCAACTTGGCTTAGGTATATCATTGCTGCGATACTTTTTACCCTCTTGCTGGCTGTGACTCGTCGATTAAGATTACCTAGTTGGAAGAGCTTAGTACGCTACACCTTGGTTAGCTTGCCTTCATTATTGTATTTTACAGCTATGTTCAGCGCCCTGACTCAAACGGCGGCGTTCGCAACGAGTGCCTTGTATACATCGGTTCCCCTCATTACCGCCTTACTGGTCGTTCTGGTAAATAGGCACTTAGGTAAGCTGAGCAACTGGGCTGCATTGGGCTTAGGCTTTGTCGGTGCGCTGGCCCTAGTCATGCAGCAAGCCAGCGACTCAAGCATTGATGTAACTTGGAATTCTGGTTACACGCTTTTCATGCTGGGATGCATCGCAATGGCTGCAAACCCTTTGATCATCAAGGCCTGCTATCGAGAAGAGGGTTTTATGGTGTTTACTGGATGGAGTTTATTTGCCGCAAGCCTTCTGTTATCCCTAGCGTTAATGCCTGAAATTGTTGCTTATAACTGGTTGCAAGTGTCATCTGATGCTTGGCTCGCCACTCTATACCTTGCAATATTTGCCACAGCGATCAGCTTCTTTCTATTTCAAAGAGCGAGTGTCAGCTTAGCGCCCCAGCAAGTTTCTGCCTACGTTTTTTTAATTCCTGTGTTTGTATTGCTCACTGGAGAGTCGATTGAAGTAAACTGGAACTACACGATACCTGCAATACTGTCAGTCACCTTTACGATGGCTTTACTGATGCGTAAACAAGCCACCTAAGTATCCTTTGCCGGGCAAAGCTCTGTTCGACATAGCGATGCCTAGCTTATACCAATCAGTATAAAGATTCGGTCACTCAGCGAGAGTTTAGCGGTTATGAGGCAAGGTCATTAATTGCTCCTCGGTAAATGCTCCTGCGTTACTCTACCTCCTATATCCATATAGTCGTGCATGAATGACATTCGCATTATCCATGCTGCTCGCAACGAGTGCAGAGCATAGCTGAACTAGGGTTAAGCTCCCTCTTGTTCCTTAAGAGTCACAGCATTAGAGCCGCTAAAACACGCCATTCTGGAGCGTTTTGGGCTGCCTACTTCTGCGTTGAACAACCTCACAAGAGAGTAACCATTCTTTCGCTATTCGCCTTGAATTATACCAATCAGTATAAAGATTTGGTCACTCAGCGAGAGTTTAGCGATTTTGAGGCAAGGTCATTAATTGCTCCTGCATTAATGACATTCACCACATCCATGTGGTTTGCAACGAGTGAAGAGCATAGTTGAACTAGGGTTAAGCTCCCTCTTGTTCCTTAAGAGTCACAGTATCAGAGCCGCTAAAACTCGCCATTCTGGAGCGTTTTTGGCTGCCTACTTCTGCGCTGAACAACTTCACAAGGGAGCAACCATTCTTTCAGTTATTCGCCTTGAATTAGTTTGCCAAAAACGTTATGAGTAGATCAACTTCTTATCCAGATAGCTCCAAGGCTTGGGAAGCTCGGCACTCGCAAATATGTTTCGTGCATTTTTCATGCTTGCTATCGATTAGAGGTTTTTTGAAAATCACAAATTGCAGACGTAAAAAAGCCCGCTACATGGTAGCGGGCTTTTTTGCTTCTCTTTCGAGAATAAATAGGCGTCTGGAAATGGCCAGCTTCGAGACCATTTATATGCATCCTGCATAAATGGCATTCTCTACACCCTGTAGGTCACAAGCTCTCCGCGTTCATAGCCTGCATCAAGCAGTGCTTGATAAGCGCAGACTATTCACCCTACTCCACATGGTTATTGAACCTCGCTACGCTCGAGCTTTCTACTTCCCCATATTCGAGTGGTCAATTCTCGTACCAGCCAAAAACGAAAAAAGCCCGCTACATCGTAGCGGGCTTTCTCACTTCTCTTTCGAGAATAAATAGGCGCCTGGAAATGACCTACTCTCACATGGGGAGACCCCACACTACCATCGGCGATACTGTGTTTCACTTCTGAGTTCGGAATGGATTCAGGTGGTGCCACAGCTCTATGGTTTCCAGACAAATTCGGTAAATTTGAAAAGCTGTTACTCGCTAGCGCAAGTAATTGAAATTATTTTTGAGTTCACACTACATTAAGTGCTTAAATTCTAACTCTGGTGTCTGTTGAAACATCAGTCTCATACAAAACCCATTAGGGTTGTATGGTTAAGCCTCACGAGTCATTAGTACAAGTTAGCTCAACGCCTCACAACGCTTACACACCTTGCCTATCAACGTCCTAGTCTCGAACGGCTCTTTAGAGGAATTAAATTCCTAGGGATGACTCATCTTAGGACTCGCTTCCCGCTTAGATGCTTTCAGCGGTTATCGATTCCGAACGTAGCTACCGGGCAATGCCATTGGCATGACAACCCGAACACCAGCGGTTCGTCCACTCCGGTCCTCTCGTACTAGGAGCAGCTTCCTTCAATCATCCAACGCCCACGGCAGATAGGGACCGAACTGTCTCACGACGTTCTGAACCCAGCTCGCGTACCACTTTAAATGGCGAACAGCCATACCCTTGGGACCGACTTCAGCCCCAGGATGTGATGAGCCGACATCGAGGTGCCAAACACCGCCGTCGATATGAACTCTTGGGCGGTATCAGCCTGTTATCCCCGGAGTACCTTTTATCCGTTGAGCGATGGCCCTTCCATACAGAACCACCGGATCACTATGACCTACTTTCGTACCTGCTCGACGTGTATGTCTCGCAGTTAAGCTGGCTTATGCCATTGCACTAACCGTACGATGTCCGACCGTACTTAGCCAACCTTCGTGCTCCTCCGTTACTCTTTGGGAGGAGACCGCCCCAGTCAAACTACCCACCAGGCACTGTCCCGAACCCCGATTCAGGGGCCGCGGTTAGAACATCAAAACTACAAGGGTGGTATTTCAAGATTGACTCCACTCCATCTAGCGACGAAGCTTCAAAGTCTCCCACCTATCCTACACATGTAGGTTCAATGTTCAGTGCCAAGCTATAGTAAAGGTTCACGGGGTCTTTCCGTCTAGCCGCGGGTATACGGCATCTTCACCGCAATTTCAACTTCACTGAGTCTCGGCTGGAGACAGCGTGGCCATCATTACGCCATTCGTGCAGGTCGGAACTTACCCGACAAGGAATTTCGCTACCTTAGGACCGTTATAGTTACGGCCGCCGTTTACCGGGGCTTCGATCATGAGCTTCTCCGAAGATAACCCAATCAATTAACCTTCCGGCACCGGGCAGGCGTCATACCGTATACTTCCTCTTGCGAGTTTGCACAGTACTGTGTTTTTGATAAACAGTTGCAGCCACCTGGTATCTGCGACTCTCGGCAGCTTAGGGAGCAAGTCCCATCACCACTAAGAGCGTACCTTCTCCCGAAGTTACGGTACCATTTTGCCTAGTTCCTTCAGCCGAGTTCTCTCAAGCGCCTTAGTATTCTCTACCCGACCACCTGTGTCGGTTTGGGGTACGATTCCTACTAACCTGAAGCTTAGAAGATTTTCCTGGAAGCATGGCATCAACTACTTCATCACCTTAGTGACTCGTCATCAGTTCTCAGCCTTAAGTACACCCGGATTTGCCTAAGTGTACAGCCTACAACCTTAAACGCGGACAACCAACGCCGCGCTAGCCTAGCCTTCTCCGTCTCTCCATCGCAGTTAGCAGAAGTACGGGAATATTAACCCGTTTCCCATCGACTACGCCTTTCGGCCTCGCCTTAGGGGTCGACTCACCCTGCCCCGATTAACGTTGGACAGGAACCCTTGGTCTTTCGGCGAGGGGGTTTTTCACCCCCTTTATCGTTACTCATGTCAGCATTCGCACTTCTGATACCTCCAGCGTGGGTTACCCCTTCACCTTCAACGGCTTACAGAACGCTCCTCTACCGCACTAGTGCAAGCACTAGTACCCATAGCTTCGGTGTATTGCTTAGCCCCGTTAAATCTTCCGCGCAGGCCGACTCGACTAGTGAGCTATTACGCTTTCTTTAAATGATGGCTGCTTCTAAGCCAACATCCTAGCTGTCTAAGCCTTCCCACATCGTTTCCCACTTAGCAATAACTTTGGGACCTTAGCTGATGGTCTGGGTTGTTTCCCTTTTCACGACGGACGTTAGCACCCGCCGTGTGTCTCCCGTATAGTACTCATTGGTATTCGGAGTTTGCAAAGGGTTGGTAAGTCGGGATGACCCCCTAGCCTTAACAGTGCTCTACCCCCAATGGTATTCGTACGAGGCGCTACCTAAATAGCTTTCGAGGAGAACCAGATATCTCCCGGTTTGATTGGCCTTTCACCCCCAGCCACAAGTCATCACCGCATTTTTCAACATACGTGTGTTCGGTCCTCCAATTGATGTTACTCAATCTTCAACCTGCCCATGGCTAGATCACCGGGTTTCGGGTCTACACCTTGCAACTAAACGCGCAGTTAACACTCGGTTTCCCTACGGCTCCGCTATTCGCTTAACCTTGCTACAAAATGTAAGTCGCTGACCCATTATACAAAAGGTACGCAGTCACGGTCTCAAGAACCGCTCCCACTGCTTGTACGTATACGGTTTCAGGTTCTATTTCACTCCCCTCACAGGGGTTCTTTTCGCCTTTCCCTCACGGTACTGGTTCACTATCGGTCAGTCAGGAGTATTTAGCCTTGGAGGATGGTCCCCCCATGTTCAAACAGGATGTCACGTGTCCCGTCCTACTCGTTTTCACGTAAAGTTAGTTTTCATGTACGGGGCTATCACCCTGTGCCGCTGTGCTTTCCAACACATTCCACTAACACCCTCTACGCTTAAGGGCTAATCCCCGTTCGCTCGCCGCTACTAGGGGAATCTCGGTTGATTTCTTTTCCTCCGGGTACTTAGATGTTTCAGTTCCCCGGGTTCGCCTCACTACACTATGTATTCATGTAGTGATACATGCTTATGCATGTGGGTTTCCCCATTCGGACATCGTTAGCTCAAATGCTTGTTACTAGCTCGCCAACGCTTTTCGCAAGTTACTACGTCCTTCATCGCCTCTGACTGCCAAGGCATCCACCATATACGCTTAGTCACTTAACCATACAACCCAAATAAGTCTCTATGAGAAATACTCGTTGTCTTGAGCGGGTAAGCTCAACACAGCCGTACTGTAACTAATGGTTTCTACTTTCGCCAAAATTAGAATTTTTATCTCATTGCTCAACAAGTTAATGTTAAACAACAAGCTAAGACACTTAATGTTAAGTGTTTTTAGAACTCAATTTTTTAATTTCGCGCTAATCCTATAAATAACAACACGATAAATCGTAGTCATTATCCCTTTCAGATTAACACTATCAGCTTTCCAAATTTTTAAAGAACGATATCAACTGCAACTAAGGCAGGATATTTTGTCGCTCATCTCTACAAGTAGAGACAAACAAGCAATCTGTGTGAACACTCAACAACGATTAAGTTAGTCGTATAGGTAAGGAGGTGATCCAGCCCCAGGTTCCCCTAGGGCTACCTTGTTACGACTTCACCCCAGTCATGAACCACACCGTGGTAAACGCCCTCCCGAAGGTTAAGCTATCTACTTCTGGTGCAGCCCACTCCCATGGTGTGACGGGCGGTGTGTACAAGGCCCGGGAACGTATTCACCGTAGCATTCTGATCTACGATTACTAGCGATTCCGACTTCACGGAGTCGAGTTGCAGACTCCGATCCGGACTACGACCGGCTTTGTGAGATTAGCTCCACCTCGCGGCTTCGCAACCCTCTGTACCGACCATTGTAGCACGTGTGTAGCCCTACTCGTAAGGGCCATGATGACTTGACGTCGTCCCCACCTTCCTCCGGTTTATCACCGGCAGTCTCCCTAAAGTTCCCACCATTACGTGCTGGCAAATAAGGATAAGGGTTGCGCTCGTTGCGGGACTTAACCCAACATTTCACAACACGAGCTGACGACAGCCATGCAGCACCTGTCTCAGAGTTCCCGAAGGCACTAAGCTATCTCTAGCGAATTCTCTGGATGTCAAGAGTAGGTAAGGTTCTTCGCGTTGCATCGAATTAAACCACATGCTCCACCGCTTGTGCGGGCCCCCGTCAATTCATTTGAGTTTTAACCTTGCGGCCGTACTCCCCAGGCGGTCTACTTAATGCGTTAGCTTGAGAGCCCAGTGTTCAAGACACCAAACTCCGAGTAGACATCGTTTACGGCGTGGACTACCAGGGTATCTAATCCTGTTTGCTCCCCACGCTTTCGTACCTGAGCGTCAGTCTTTGTCCAGGGGGCCGCCTTCGCCACCGGTATTCCTTCAGATCTCTACGCATTTCACCGCTACACCTGAAATTCTACCCCCCTCTACAAGACTCTAGTTTGCCAGTTCAAAATGCAGTTCCCAGGTTGAGCCCGGGGCTTTCACATCTTGCTTAACAAACCGCCTGCGTACGCTTTACGCCCAGTAATTCCGATTAACGCTTGCACCCCTCGTATTACCGCGGCTGCTGGCACGAAGTTAGCCGGTGCTTCTTCTGCGAGTAACGTCACACCCAAACGCTATTAACGCTTGAGCTTTCCTCCTCGCTGAAAGTGCTTTACAACCCGAAGGCCTTCTTCACACACGCGGCATGGCTGCATCAGGCTTTCGCCCATTGTGCAATATTCCCCACTGCTGCCTCCCGTAGGAGTCTGGACCGTGTCTCAGTTCCAGTGTGGCTGATCATCCTCTCAGACCAGCTAGGGATCGTCGCCTTGGTGAGCCATTACCCCACCAACTAGCTAATCCCACCTAGGTTCATCCAATCGCGGAAGGCCCGAAGGTCCCCTCCTTTCCCCCGTAGGGCGTATGCGGTATTAGCAGTCGTTTCCAACTGTTATCCCCCTCGACTGGGCAGATACCTAGGCATTACTCACCCGTCCGCCGCTCGTCACCTCAGGAGCAAGCTCCCTTGTGTTACCGCTCGACTTGCATGTGTTAGGCCTGCCGCCAGCGTTCAATCTGAGCCATGATCAAACTCTTCAATTAAAGTTTTTTTGCTTCTTCCACCTTACAAGTAAGGCTAAATCAGCGGCTCAACGAATTCTGTATTACATATTGCTATGAACACTCATTCATTAAGTAATTTTTTGATTGCCTCATTCTTTACTAGAAAGAAGTAGGCAATTTCGAATAACTTAATCTCTGTGAGTGTCCACACAGATTTGCTTGTCATATTGTTAAAGAGCGGTGCTAACCCTATTAAGAACAAGTCTTTCAGTTAGCAGCCTAAGACGCTAGGTCGTTGGCTTGGGTTGTGTATTCTACACTTCCCGTCGTTGGCGTCAAGCACTTATTTTAAGAAGTTTCTCAAGCGGTGTGTTCTTAATCGCTAATGCGAAAATCATTCACTACTCGAAGCTCTTAAAGCGTTTGTCACCTAGTTCAAATCTCTTTCGATTTTCAAACCTCACCTCTTACTTAAAAGAGATACTGATTAAGCTGCAAGTCCCGTGTTACCTAGCTTAACGACTATTTCTAATCTCAAGCGTAAGTCTACTTGGCCTGCTGTGCCGTGTCAGTGGATGCGCATTATAGGGATGTGAGATTAAAGCGCAAGGCGCTTTCTTAATAAAATTAGAACATTCGAATCAAATGAACATCATTTACACGATACGCTGTTTTATACAGCATTGCGGGCTGTAAAACATACGAGTTTGGGTGTTAACGGAGTATGTAATAGCTCATCACCGAATGCTGATAACGAAAATGCCCCTAGATGGGGCATTTTCGTGTTTGCTATTTAGTTCTACTACTTACTAGAGGCGCTGTTATTATATCAATTTCTATCTGCTTGCTAGATATGCAGGAACATCTGCAATTGAATCTAACACCACAGTTGCAGCCGCAATCGCGTCATCTGTTACTGACTTGCCGGTTCTAACAAGAATGCGTGTCGGTACGCCTGCAGCCTCTGCTGCTAACATATCATCTCGTTTATCACCCACCATGACCGACTGAGACAGATCGATTTTTAAAAACTGTGCCGCCGAGTTAAGCATGCCAGGTTTCGGTTTACGGCAGTCACAATCGATTTTGTATTCGCCAATGCCCTTTTCAGCATGATGTGGGCAGTAATAGATGCCATCAAGCTCAACACCTTTATCAACAAAGTTCCAATCCATCCACTCCGTTAATGAATGAAACTGATCTTCACTATACATTCCTCGAGCAATACCAGACTGGTTGGTAACGACTGCAAGTAGATATCCCATCTCTTTAAGTGCAGCGCACGCATCAAACACACCGTCTACATATTCAAAATCATCAACCTGGTGTACATAACCATGATCTAGATTGATAACGCCATCTCTGTCTAAAAACACCGCTCGATTCACAATACATTCTCTCTAATATGCAATGGCTATTATTATTTCACTCATTACAACAAATTGCACCGTGAACTTGCTATATAGCAAGTAATATCGTGTAATGGATAAAGTATACACTTTACTTGTTCTGCCGATTCTCAATAACAGGTTCGCCTGTAAATAAGTAGCAATGGAAATTATAAGATGTCTAATATCTATAACCAAAGACGCGATGAACTGCTTAATCAGTTACCGAATAATAGCTTAGTGCTTGTAGCTGGCTACCAGCAAAAAGTGCGCAGCAAGAATATCAAATACCATTTTAGACAAGATAACGACTTTCTCTATTTAACTGGCTTCAACGAACCCGATGCCATTGCATTGCTTATTAAGAGTGATGTAAACCAATACATCTTATTTTGTCGTCCAAAAGACCCTGCTCAAGAGGTCAGCTTTGGCGCACGCGCAGGTATTGAAGGTGCCATAGAGAGGTACGGTGCAGATAAGGCGTATTCCGTTGCAGAGTTCGAAGATTCCTTGTTACCACTCCTGCAAGGTATTAACACTATCTATCTTAGTGATGAAGTGAGCCGCTTCTCATCACAGCTTATTGGATGGGCAAATAATCAAAGGCATCACTGCTCATTTGACACTCCTAAGCAGTTCACCTCGATTAAACCGTTAGCCGAAATACTGCATGGGATGCGTGTCACAAAATCTGTTGAAGAGATCGCGAAAGTACGCGCAGCGGTAGCTGCGTCAACCGCAGGCCACAAAGCGGTGATGCAAGTATGTCGTGCGGGTATTAACGAGCGAGAATTATCATCGTTATTTGATTTTACTATCGCTAAACATGGTTGTAATGCAGTTGCCTACCCTAGTATCGTCGCTGGCGGTAATAATGCCTGCTGCCTGCATTATGAAGATAACTGCTGCGAATTATCCAACGGCCAGATGCTACTTATCGATGCCGGTGGTGAATTTGAACATTACGCTGCGGATATTACCCGCAGCTACCCCGTTAATGGCACCTTTTCACAGGAACAAAAAGCCATCTACCAATTGGTGCTTAATGCGCTAGATCAGGCCATTGCCAAGGTGCGACCTGGAGCGGCTTGGAATAGTCTTTATGAGACTTGTATGCAAGTGATGGCCGAAGGTCTAAAGGAGCTTGGATTGTTAACAGGCAGCATTGACGAGATCATGGCAACAGAAAGCTATAAGCGCTTTACCGTACATAAGACAGGCCATTGGCTAGGCATGGATGTTCATGATGTGGGCCCCTATCATGACCAAGACGGTAATTGGTGCACACTAGAAGTGGGCATGGTGTTCACTATCGAGCCGGGAATTTATTTCGCTAAAGATGCACTCGACGTTCCCGAAGCTTATCGTGGCATGGGGATCCGTATCGAAGACGATATCTTAGTCACCGAAACAGGCTTTGAAAATCTGTCAGTCGATGTGCCTAGAACAATAGAAGAAATTGAAGATTGCATGGGAGCCTAAAGCTATCGTTATTCAATCATAAAAAATAGCGTTAGGCGCAATAATGCAATAGTTCATGTTATTGCGCCTCTCTCTACTCGGCCATTATCGCAATTAGCTCCATAGTGAGTAAAACCACAGACTCAATGTACTACACTAAAAGAAGTACTTGTGGCTCAGCGAATATCCGTTTCCATGCAAAATTTTAAACCGACGCCTAAAACACAGGATCCCTCCTCTGCCAAAGATAGCCCCTTGGCACGTAAGATTGGCCTGCCTCTACTGACGCTTTATGGACTGGGGACCATGCTCGGCGCTGGGATCTACGTGTTAGTGGGTAAAGTAGCGGCCTATGCTGGCATGCTCGCACCACTCTCCTTTATCGTTGCCGCCATTATCGCCTACGTGACAGCACTGAGTTACTGTGAGCTGGTATCCCGCTTTCCTCAAAGTGCTGGCGAAGCCTGTTATGTCGAGCAGGGATTCCAGCGTCGTTATTATGGCATCATTGTCGGTTACCTAGTGGTGTTTACCGGCATAGTGTCATCTGCAACACTGATAAATGGCTTTGTCGGCTATTTAGCCCATTTTGTCGAGATCCCACGCCACGTCAGCATATCTGTAATGCTGCTGTTACTCGGGCTCATTGCAGTATGGGGGATCGCCGAGTCACTCTGGCTCGCGGCCGTGTTAACCGTCATCGAAGTATTCGGCTTGTTACTGGTCATTACGATTGCTGGCAGCGCACTTCCAACTTCCTTAGATCTACAACAAGCTTTTATACCTGAAAGTACACTCGTATTAGGAGGTGTGCTCAGCGGCGCATTTCTCGCTTTTTATGCCTTTATCGGCTTTGAAGATATGGTCAATATTGTTGAGGAGGTTAAGTCCCCAAGCAAAACCATGCCAAGGGGAATAATACTGGCATTTATTAGCGCCAGCTTACTCTATGTGGTTGTGGCGTTAGTCGCAGTCTTCTCTCTTCCCTTAGAGCAACTCGCGGCCTCAGATGCTCCACTTAAAGATATTCTGAGCCCCCACCACCCCATGGCGGGTACCTTAATCAGTGTCATCAGTTTATTTGCCATACTAAACGGCATATTAGTGCAGATAATCATGGCTGCCAGAGTGCTATATGGTATGGCTCATCAAGAGCGAGCCCCGGCTTTTTTCGCCAAAGTAAACAGCAAGACACAAACGCCGATCATCGCCACCATTATCATTACCGTCATTGTTTGCTTTTTCGCGCTCTGGCTGCCTCTTGTCACTCTGGCCAAAACCACCAGCTTTATTATTCTGATTATTTTCGCTTTAGTTAACCTGTCACTTTGGCGTGTCCAGCGCCAAACGGCCAAAGAGGAACTGAAAGATAAGGCGAGAGATAAAGCTAAAAAACGCAAAGGCTGGCCGATTACAGGCGCTCTGCTGTGTCTTTTCCTACTTGGGGTGCAAATTTTTAGCTACCTTTTAGCTTAAACCAAGACCAATTAAGCAGAAAAAAAGAAACTGATGCTGACGAAGTGCAAGCATTAGGAATTGATAACAAGCCCTGTCTCAATATCTAAATCTCGAGATCTAAGCCTCAAGCTCTAATCCTCAATATCTAAGCTACGAGCTTTCCGCTATGAGCTCCTCACCTAGAGATAGTGACTAAAAGTTCGACTTGGCCCAATCGCTGAGTTTATCTAATGGTTTGGGAAACCCTAAAGCATAGACAAAACGATTCTCACTATCTTCAAACACGTTGGTATTCACCGCGAGTAAAACAAAACCTTCATCTAACAATGCACTGGCATCCTGACAGCATTCGGTTTCAACTATCTTTGAAATTTGAAGAAGCACTTCTTGAGAGATATTCATTGCAAGTTTATCCATGATAATCCTTATGCTCTTGAGTCTATAACTCATTGTAGAGTACATGACCAGAGGTGACGTTAATCTATCTCTTGCCTATCTCCTCATCCATATTTCATACAGGCTAACAACCAACCTGCGACCTCGAGCCTAGATGCAGCCAAAAGTCACTCCTTAAAAACGCGCTCTCATTTGCTGGCTCTCACCTCGCAAACTACAATCTAAGATACTAGGTTTTATAGCCCAATAAGCTAAAAACAGCGAGCCTTGCCCACCAGCCAGATGGAGTCGATAATGGATGCAGACTACTTAATTGTCGGTAGTGGTATATCCGCATTAGTGTTCGCCGCTCTAAGTGCAAAATCGGGCCGTAAAGTGGTGATCCTGGAAGCACATCAATATCCTGGAGGCTTCGGGCACACTTTTCCCATAGGCAAGCATTACAAATTTAATGCCCAACTTCACTATGTGTGGAATTGTGGTGAAGGAGAAACCGTTAACCAAGTTCTTAAGAAACTGCAATTAGAGCAAAAAGTCACTTTCGAGTCATTTGATCCACAAGGTTTCGATCATATGCGCATGCCTGGATATCAACTCGATATTCCCTCTGATTCAGAGTTACTGCTTACCCGCCTAGAGGGCCTATTTCCTAAGCATACTAAGCAATGCCGCGCCTTTATTGATGAGGTCAGACGAACTGCTGATGGGCTAACCGTGCTATCCGGTGACGAACGCTTTAAAAATATCTTCAAAAATCTAGAAAAAGCCGCAACTGCATATAGAAACATCAGATTTACTCTGCAGCAGATGTTTGACAAACATAAGCTGCCACAGGAGGCGCAAACGCTGCTCGCACTTCAGTGGCCCGATTTTCTGCTTCCGCCAAATCAGCTTTCATTCTGTGCCTGGGTGCTGCTTTTTACTGGGTATCAAAGAGGAGCCTACTACCCTACGCATCATTTTGAGCATGTGATCCATTCATTAGTCGACACCATTAAAGAAAATGGCGGAAAAATTATCTATCAGACACAGGTCGATAAATTTATTTTAGAAAATAATCGTGTCATTGCAGTCGAAGCAACTGAACTCATAACCAAAGAGACAATCCGTTACGCAGCAAAAAGCATCGTCTGTAATATGGATCCTAAAAAAGCCGCCCATCTCATCGGCATAGAGAAATTCTCTTTGAAGGTAAGAAGACAACTGAACTATGACTATTCAGCATCTAACTTTATGGCCTATTGCTCAGTCAAAGATATTAACTTAGCGAACTACGGCTTTGGCAAGTGGAACATTTTTCACACCGGTCATAACGATCTTAACCTTGCCTTCGATGCCATGTATCACAATCATGACTACTCGGCTCCCAGTTTCGCCATGTCCACTCCTGGCTTTTTAACTCAAGACACGTCGGATAGACCAGAAGGGCATCAGATTATCGAGTTTGTCACCGTTGCCGATTACCAATATTTTAAAGATTTAAAGGCGCGCGATCCAAGAGCCTATAGGCAGAAGAAACGAGCGATATTAGATGCCATAATCAATACGGTTGAAGAGCATTACGTTCCAAACTTTAGAGAGTATTTATCCTATAAGAGCACAGGGAGCCCAACGACAAATGAGGACTTCTGCTGGTGCCCAGAGGGGAACTCCTACGGCTCGGCGATGACACCGAGCAATTTCAATCTGTGGCGGTTAAATCACAACAGCTCACTACAGGGTCTCTATTTTTGTAACGCCTCGTCCGGCTATGCTGGTTTTGCGGGTACATTTTGGACCGGAGCCAAGCTATATCAACATCTAAGCGGAGATCGCATTCTATAACTTGGCTAGACTAGCGACGAATAGGAGGAAGATATGAAGTTTGCGATCATAGGAGGTGGCGCTAGCGGTATGATAACCGCCTACTATCTGAGTAAACAGGGGCACACTGTGAGCGTGTTTGAGAAACAAGCCATGTTAGGCGGACACATACGCACAGTAAACAAAAACATAAAAAATCCCAACATTCCGCAAAACCTAATACTTGAAGGCGGTGTGGTTGAGTTTTCCAGTAACTTTAAGCACTTTCTCTCTTTGATGGATGAACTCAATGTTAGCCTCGAGCCCCTGAACGTTGGCTCGGCAATCTTTAAGCGCAATAAGAAACGTTTTCTTTCTCCCTCCGTTATCACGGGTAATATAAAGGGGTTGGCTCTCATCGCTGAGTTTTTCAAACTCGCTTATGTTTATCTCTCTGCGAACTGGTTATTGCTGCAGATATATTTCAAACCCTCATCATCTCTTATAGGCAAGCCTTTTGCTGACTACGTCACTAAACATCAGGTGAGAAACACTTGGTTAAAGCTATTTACTATGTATTGTTTCTCTATTCCCTACAAAGCCATCACCAAGATTCCTGCAGAGTTAGCGTTTAATATTTTTAGGCGCTATTTTTGGGCGGATTGGAAACGAATAGATGGCGGGGTCTACAGCTATATAGAGAAAATTGAACGCCGCTTAAAGGGCAAAGTCATTCTCAATGCGAACATAAAAACAGTGATCCGCTCCTATAGTGGCGTCACACTGCACTTTGCCGATGACAGCAGTGAGCATTTCGACAAACTCGTTTTAGCCGTTCCACCAGATCAAGTGTTGCGCTTAATATCAGAGCCAACAGCTTCAGAAGTGAAGCACTTCTCCCCTTGGCAAGCCAATATTGCTAAAACAGTGCTGCATCGAGATGCGCTAGTTTATCCACGCTTCGGTATAAACCAACCATCGGAGTTTGATTTTTTTCAGACCCAAGCTGGATGGGGCTATAACGCTAGCCTAACCCGGATCTGTAATCTACCGCCAAAGCCGCAATACAGCTTGGCCTATAACATTGAGAACTTGATTGCAGAACAAAATATCCTGCAAACATTTGAGCACCACACGCCGCTCTATAGCGTCGATGCATTTCGATACCGCCGCAATATTATCGACAACAATGGCGCTAACCACACCTACCATGTCGGTGCCTATCTCTATGACGGTCTACACGAGGGCGCGGTGCTGTCGGCCAAGAAAGTGGCCAAGTTGGTTAAAAACTTAGAGACTAAAGAGCACGAAGCTAACTCTAAATAACTCTAACTAACTCTAACTAACACGGCTAGATTGTCTATTCGAACTGCCACAAAATAAGAAACCACCGACCTAAGTCGATGGTTTTTTTACTTATATATGGGCAGTTTTTACAGCCTTATACAAAATAACGGTAACGAGCAGATGAAAGCTCGCGTGCCAATATGAAGCGATATACAGTAAGAAAGAGATCAACACGGTGCTCTCAATAACAATCAATTTCTGCAGCGTATTCACTTAATAACTCCGTTTAAAAAGTCCACTTTCATATGCTGAATGTTAGGCTAACTCTAACTAAACCTATCTATTCGATAGGGGCTTAAGTCAATATCAGCCTGCTTACCTAATACCTCTTGCGTCAATAACTTAGCCGTAATCGCCGACCAAGTGAGCCCCAGGTGCTGGTGACCGAATGAGAAAAACACATTCGATTGCTTCTGGCTTCGACCCAAGACTGGCAGGCTATCTGGCATAGAGGGCCTAAAGCCCATCCAACGCTCACCGTCCTCAACGGATGCGTCAGCAAATAGCTCCGGCAGCAATGCCTTTGCATGAGGAAATAGGCAATTAGCTCTTGCCTCTACTAAAGGCGCCTTCAGACCACCAAACTCAACCGTACCGGCTAACCTTGTGCCACCCTGCATCGGGGTGATGATGAACTTACGATTATAAGAGGCTACCGGACGAGACAAGCAGCTGCGCTGCGGCATCATCAAGTGATAACCCCGCTCTGTTTCCAAAGGCACCGAATAGCCTAGCTGCTTAGCAAAAGGCTTAGACCAGGCGCCTGAGGCAATAATCAGCCGTTCGGTGGTATGGCTCCCAAAATTTGTTTCTAACCTGATATTCGAATCTGTATTGGAGCTACTGATCTTCACTAACTCTTCGGTGACCACCTCTCCCCCCATCTGTTTAAATTTAGCTTCTAGAGCCAAACATAAACGATAGGGATCTTCAGTGTGACCCACATGGGTAAAGTACAACGCATTGGTGATATTAACACTCAACGAAGGCTCTAGTCCCCTGACTTCATCGCCACTCAATAACTGAACTTCGACTCCCGCTTCGGCATAAGCACGAAACTCTTTGTGTACTTCCTGCTGCGATGTGCCTTCAAATACCAGCAAGCTGCCGTTAAAGGTCAGTAACTCTTCACAGCCACAAAACTCAGCAAGGGACTTTATCGCCGCGATAGAGCCTTGATTAAGCGCTTTAATCGCTCGACTATTATTGGCTCTACGTGAAGGCAACATATTGTGTAGGAAACGCAAAAACCAAGGTAGCGCCTTTAAAAAGTACTGAGGTTGAATACGAAACGGCCCAAGCGGATCCAGCAGCATACCTGGCAGCTTGGGTAACATGGCAGGATCCGCTAAAGGAAATACCTGCTCGGTGGCAAAGTGACCAGCGTTGCCCTTTGAAGCTCCCGCACCCGCGCCCTCTCTATCCACAACCGTGACATTAAATCCCGCTCGCTGCAGCTCTATCGCCGCCGCTAATCCCACAATACCTGCGCCAACAATGGTCAATGTGTCAGGATGCCTATTATTGCTCATAACTTTTCTCCACTCATTTTGCTGATGCAATTAACGCAACATAAAACCGTTTTGAAACACATCATCGGAGTCGATAAAGAACTGATGCTTGCCGGTAATATAAGAGCGACCCGAAACCTCAGGGATCACCGCCTGTTTACCATGAAACTCGGACACCGCCGAGGCACTAACAATCATTCTGCCATCGACAATGCTTTCAATCATCAGCGGCGCGTTAAGCTCGACCTCGCCCTTGGCATATAAAAGCGCCACTCTCCCTGCAACGCCTGTTCCCGTAGGTGAGCGGTCCACTTCACCATCAGCAAAAATACACACATGGCGTGAATGAGCCTCGGGGTTCGTCACCTTTTTCGAGGTAAAGATGGTGCCATAAAGAAAGCTTAACTCTTCCTCTAGTGGATGTACTAATGGGTGAGTTGCCATTACCGCCAGTTTAATTCTGCGGCCAATATCAATCAGCTGCGCCACATTATCTTGACCACAGCTAATGCCGTGAGCATCGGCATCGACATAAGCATAATAGGCGCCACCAAAGCCGATATCATAGCGAACCTCACCAAAACCCTCGACATTCACACTGCAATCGAGTGCATCGGCCCAAGAGTCTACATTCTTAAAGCTAGCATGAGTTTTACCCTGCGGATCGCGATAGGCCTTGGCGGTAATCAAACCTGCTGGCGCATCGATTTTAATGATCCGTGATTCTTGTCCTAAATCGATAGCCCCCGTTTGGCACATCACCTTAACTAAGGCCAGGATCCCGTGACCACACATGCTGCTATAGCCTTCGTTATGTAAAAAAAGCACCCCAAAATCAGCCTCAGGAGTCACTGCCTCTGTAATCAATGCACCATACATGTCCGCATGGCCCCTAGGTTCATGCATCAGTAACTTGCGGTAACGGTCCAGATTTTGCTGCATATATTGACGCTTCTCTAAAATCGTAGCGCCTTTGATCTCCGGATACCCCGAAATAATAATCCTTAGTGGCTCACCCTCGGTGTGGGCATCAATGGTGACAAAATCTTTGAAATGACTCGCCAATTCAGGGCTTATTGTGATCGATTGCATATTTTTATTGCTCCAGCGATAATATTTGGATATTGTATACAATAATTCTTGTGGTTTTGGTAGCAGAATTTCATATACATTCCCAATACAAAAGGGTTTCATTTTGAAAACATGCGTATACAATATACCAACCCACATATAACTCCAAACGCGACACAGCAGTAATAGAGGCTTAATATGAACGTAAATTGGCAAGGTGTTTTTCCTGCGATCTCAACACAGTTTAATGAAGATGGTTCAATCAATTACGAGTCGAATGCTCGCATGTTGGAAGATCTGATCAGAGATGGTATTGACGGAATTATTGCTTTAGGCACAATCGGTGAGAACGCCTCTCTAAGCCCTGAAGAAAAGCGTGAGTTCATCAAGCATACCGTTGAAACGGTAAATGGTCGTATTCTTGTTCTAACAGGCTGCACTGAAAACACAGCAGAAGCAGCATCTTTGTACGCTCAAGATGTTGAAAAGCTGGGTGTTGATGGTCTAATGCTACTTCCTGCTATGGTATATCGCGGCACCGACCGTGAAGTGGTAACTCATTACCAAACGGTAGCGCGTTCAACTCAGCTACCTATCATGATCTACAACAACCCTGTCGGTTATGGCGTAGACATCAATCTTGAAATGACGGCGATTCTTGCTGAAGAAGAAAACATCGTTGCGATTAAAGAGTCGACTACCGATACCCGTCGCTTAACTGAGCTACAAAGCCGTTTCGGCGAGCGTTTCAGCATCCTATGTGGTGTTGACGATATCGCACTTGAGAGCTTACTTCTTGGTGCAACAGGCTGGATCTCTGGTCTAACCAACGTATTCCCACGTGAATCTGTGACGCTTTATAAGCTAGCTCGCGCTGGCCGTCTTGAAGAAGCACGTGAGATCTACCGTTGGTTCATGCCACTGCTACGTTTGGACACCATCCCAACACTTGTACAGTGCATCAAGTTTGCCGAACAGATTGTGGGTCGTGGTAGTGAAAATGTTCGTCTACCGCGTCTTACGCTAATCGGCGAAGAGCGTGCATACGTTGAGCAGGTTATTGCTCATGCGTTAGAGACTCGTATCAATCTAGACAAGTACAACATCGACTAATAAAAAAGTCTGATCGCCAGTAAACCAGCCGTTTAATGCAGATTAAGCGGCTGGCTTAGATCACTCTAACAATAATAGCGATAACAATAACGATAACAATGGAGTGTTTTACATGCTGAAAGGCACTTTTTTTTGTGTTGATGCCCATACCTGCGGCAATCCGGTTAGGTTAGTCACTAGCGGCCACCCTCACCTGCTTGGCGATACCATGAGTGATAAACGCCAACATTTCCTTCGTGAGTATGACTGGATCCGTAAAGCCTTAATGTTTGAACCTCGCGGCCACGATATGATGTCCGGCGCCTTTCTTTACCCTCCTTGCTCTGACAACGCTGATGCATCTATTCTCTTTATCGAAACCAGTGGCTGTTTACCTATGTGTGGCCACGGCACCATAGGCACAATCACCGCCGCCATTGAATCCGGCCTGTTAACCGCTAAGACACCAGGTCGATTAATTATCGACGTCCCTGCAGGTCAAATTAGCATCGATTACCAGCAAACTGGCCAGAAAGTCGATTGGGTCAAAATTTATAACGTTGCCGCTTACCTCGCCCATAGAGATAAAACCTTAGATATTCCAGGACTCGGCACACTCAAAGTCGACGTATCTTACGGTGGTAACTATTACGTGATTGTCGACCCGCAGGAAAATTTCCCAGGGCTTCGTCACTGGAGCGCGGGAGACATCCTAAAGTGGAGCCCAATCGTTAGGGAGGTCGCCCAAGAGCAACTCACTTGTATTCACCCAGATGACCCAACTGTCAACGGCGTCAGCCATGTGCTCTGGACTGGTGACCCTATCAGTGATGGCTCCGATGGTGCCAACGCAGTTTTCTATGGCGACAAAGCTATCGACCGCTCTCCTTGTGGCACAGGTACCAGCGCACGTCTAGCCCAGTTATTTACTAAAGGCTTACTCAGTGTTGGCGATGAATACACCCACGAAAGCATTATCGGTAGCCAGTTTGTCGGTCGCATCGAAGCTGAAACCAGCGTCGGTGAACACAGAGCGATTATGCCGAGTATCAAAGGCTGGGCAAGGATCACCGGCAAGAACGCCATCACGGTAGATGATAGCGACCCTTATGCCTTTGGCTTCCAAGTAGTGTAAAGAACCCTATTTCTAAATGAGCTTTAAAACTCAGGAGTAAACATGACAGATTCAAACCAAGTTGCGATTTCAGGCCAACACTTTATTAATGGTGCATGGACTAACGAGTCAACAGACTTCAGCAGTACTAACCCAGTGACCAACGAAGCCCTTTCGTTTCGCTTTGCTAATGCCAGCAAAACCATCGTTGCCAGTGCGGCGGCTGCGGCGAAGCAAGCCTTTGTTCAGTATCGCAGTCTTGCACCTACGCGCCGTGCCGAGTTTTTAGAAGCAATTGCCGATGAGATCCAAGCAGATATTGTAGCTATTACCGAAACAGCTCATTTAGAAACAGGTTTACCGATGGCGCGCCTTCAAGGCGAAACCGGGCGTACATGTGGTCAACTGCGTTTATTTGCAGGCAACTTACGAAACCCTATCGACAGCCGCTATGTGGATCTCGCTAACCCAGCAAGACAACCACTACCCAAGCCAGAGACCAGACTGACGACACTACCATTAGGCCCAGTTGCCGTATTTGGGGCCTCTAACTTCCCGCTAGCATTCTCAACTGCGGGCGGCGATACCGCATCGGCACTCGCCGCGGGCTGTACCATTGTTGTTAAAGGGCATCCCGCCCACGCCGCAACAAGCGAACTTGTTAGCCGTGCAATCGAGCGTGCAGCCGTTAAGTGTGATATGCCAAACGGCGTGTTTAACTTGGTCCAAGGTTGTGCACCAGAGGTGTCGACTCAACTAGTCACAACCCCAGCTATCAAAGCTGTTGGCTTTACCGGTTCACTCAAAGTTGGCCGCATCTTATCGGACCTTTGTGCAGCACGCGCTGAGCCAATCCCCTTCTATGGCGAGCTAGGCTCAATCAATCCGCAGTTTATCTTAGCAAATATCTTAGATGAGCAAGCTGAAAGCTTAGCAACTACTCAAGTGCAGTCAATGCTAATGGGCCACGGTCAGTTCTGTACTAGTCCAGGCGTAATCGTGGCTGTTAAGGGTGATGCCTTAAATCGCTACAAGGCAACACTGGCTCAAGATATCGCATCCCAAAGCGCTGCCAGCATGCTTAGCGCTGGTATTGCTGCCAATTATCAAGCACAGATTGAAACACTACTGGCAGATCCAAAAGTGGAGCTTATCGCTCAAGGAGAGTCATCGCCAGCCAACCACTTTACTCGCCCTATGGCATTGAAAGTGACGGCAACAGAGTTTATCGCCTCGAATGCGATTCAGCAGGAGGTATTTGGTCCCTGTGCCGTATTAGTCGAGTGCGATGATAGCGCGCAGATGCAATCAATTGCCGAGCAGCTTGAAGGGCAATTGACCGCCACAGTACACGGCCTAGTGCCTGAGCTGACTGAAAACACAACCCTCATTGAAGCCATTGCTTTCAATGTTGGACGCTTGATTTTCAACCAGATGCCTACGGGTGTTGAAGTGTGTCACTCGATGAATCACGGTGGTCCATACCCAGCTAGCACCGACAGCCGCACCACTTCTGTTGGCTCGGCCGCCATGGAGCGCTTTGAGCGACCAATCTGTTATCAAAACATGCCTCAAGCACTGCTTCCAACGCGTGTACAAGAGGGAGAAGCTGGCGTAAAGACTTTCTAAAACGGTCAAAATATGATGGGGAACCATCTGTTCCCCTTTCATTATATTGACATTAGCGGTACCCTAGGACGGATCAACTTGTATAAATAACAAAAAATCGGGAACTATGAGCAGAACAACACCTATCGTCCATAAAACTCGCACACAAATTGTGGTTGAGGTGCTTAGGGAAAAAATCCTCTCCGGTGAAATTGCGGCAGGAAAACCCTTGCGTCAAAGCGCTTTAGCCGATGAGTTAAATGTTAGCCGGATCCCGGTAAGAGAAGCCTTACTGCAATTAGAGGCCGAAGGCTTAGTTAAATTTGAAGCCCATAAAGGCGCTACAGCAACACTGTTGTCAGCTGAACATGTCACCGAACTTTTTGATTTACGAGCACTGATTGAAGGCGACTTGCTCGCTAAATCGATTCCGAATTTAAGTGAAGAAGACCTTAATCAAGCCGAAAATATTCTTGAAGAGATGGACGCGGCCTTCCAAGATGAAGAGCAAGTCGAAAATTGGAGTGGATTAAACGCCCAATTCCATACTTGTCTTTATAGTGCGGCAAATCGCCCACATACACTTGAAGTCGTTCAAGGTCTTAACACTAGCTGTGACCGATATATTCGATTACAGCTGTTTTTAGCAAGCGGTGTACCTAAGGCTCAACAAGATCACCGTGAACTGCTTGAATATTGTAAGAAGAAAGATATTGAAAAGGCCGTCGAGCTACTACGCGCACATATCTTGCACGCTGCCGAAGCGATCCGCGTACTGGTTAGCCAACAAGACGACTAGCTCACTGTTTGATTAGCATAATCCTTGCTAAGCTTCACTTATACAGATCCCATAGGGCAGAGCTAAGGTTCTGCCTTTTTAATTTAAGAGAATACCTAGATGCAGTACGCCACTATTACTGGTTGGGGAAAGTGTGTTCCGCCAGCCACTCTAACAAATCATGATCTTGCAACATTTATCGAAACCTCAGATGAGTGGATTAAACCACGCACGGGTATTAGCCAAAGACACATCAGCCACGTTGATACGTCTGCGCTAGCCTCTGTTGCCGCCAAACGTGCGCTTGCAGCAGCAGGGCTAGATGGTAGCGAGCTAGATATGATTATTCTCGCCACAGCAACACCAGACACTTTAATCCCAAACATCGCTTCGACAGTACAAGCCGATGTGGGTGCAACCTGCGCCGCATTCGATATCAACGCTGCATGTAGCGGCTTTTTATATGGCCTAGGTCTAGCTAGCTCACAGATCAAGAGCGGCCAGTGTAAAAAAGTATTGGTGATTGGTGCTGAACGCCTATCTTTTTTCCTCGACTGGTCTCGTCGTGATACTGCGGTATTATTTGGCGATGGCGCCGGTGCTGTAGTAGTTGAAGCTACAGATGAAGCGATTGGTGTATTAGGCTACGAGCTTAATAATGACCCTGATGGCCGTGACATCCTAAAGGCTGGCTTTGGTACTGCGATGGATAGATTTGAAGCTTCGTCTTTAGATTTCTACATCGAGTTTAATGGTCAAGAGATCTTCAAACGCGCTATCGCAGGCATGGGTAAGCTAAGCACGAAAGTGATTGAAAAGTGCGGCATCGACAAAGATGAGATCGACTGGGTTATTCCTCATCAGGCGAATGAACGTATTATCGATACACTAATTAGCCGCATGAAGATCCCGAAAGAGAAAGCCATAGTTAACATTGCCAACTACGGTAACACCTCTGCTGCGACAATTCCGATTGCGATCTGTGATGCCCTAGAGCAAGGTAAGATCCAGCCTAACCAAATGATTTTGTCTTGTGCATTTGGTGCCGGCCTGACTTCTGCAGCGGCATTGATTAAGTGGGGCGATAGAGTCACACCAATTAACACCACCGATGCTGAGCTACCGCCTTGTGATAAGACAGGTATCGAACTTGTCGCTAAAGCGGTTAAGCATTTCTGCGGCTAAGCTCCCCTTAGTCGTAGCCAATAGCTGAATAAAAACACCGAACTCAGTTCGGTGTTTTTTTATGTCAGTGTTTGATGACCACTTGACTATGTGTGATTATGACAATTATGAGTACAAATCCAGTTCGTCCCAATAAACCGCTTCTGAAAAGTGGTTACCGATTTTATCGTTAAGCTTACTGAAACTTGATAAAGCCCGCTCCTCTCCAGTTAAACAGTGCCAGACAAAACGGTGGCAGTTGTTGTCGAACAGATCATAGTCTCGATAGCTAAAAATAGACCGCTTAGCCCTATCAAGCACTTGCTCGCCAATTAAGGCTTGGTGCTGATGGTTACAGGCCTGATAGATGCGGCTTCCCGTGCGTCCGGCTAAAAAACGTTGTACCGATACAGCTCGCACCAAACCACTGCCGTGTAGTTCCACCAGCGTATTATCATCAATCCAAATACCGGTGTGCTCAATCACACCAAAGACGAAACAACACACTAGGCCCCCAGGCTCTGGTGCAACCATTTTATCGCCAGTTTTCCATAGACTGGGGGCAAGCGCTGCCGATTGCCCCTGACGATGCTCGGCATTTGCCTTTCCTTGTCGACGCTTTAACGCTATCGACTTTTGCTTCTCTCGCTCTTCAGCGACAATTGCGGCTCCAACGGCCGCCGCACCTAACCAAATTAACGGAAATGCCATCTGCTCTTCCTATTTATTTCACTGAAACAACTGTCTCGCTAAAATTCGATTTTGAGTTCAAATAAAGCTAACTATAGATAATATAGAGAATGGCTTTCAGCCCATGAAGCATAAAAGTGTAACGAAGCCTTTCTCCACTTGATCCGTTTTAGCAAGGCTTCCTCGTTTTTATGCAAGTAAAACTAGCTTATAAAAATCTCAAAACTCTAACTAAAATACGCGCTAACACATTGAATAGTCCCTTTTAATACACTACCTTAAATATTAGTGGTTTTATAAGGGAGTGATAAATGAAAGGGATTATCTTCGCAGAGTTTCTAGAGCTAGTTGAAAATTCTTTTGGGCTTGATGTCTGCCAAAAAATGTTAGACGAGAATAAAAATGACGGGGTCTACACTAGCGTTGGAACCTATGACCATAAAGATTTAGTCAATCTCATTATAAGCTTAAGTAAACTAACTGGGGTATCAGTTGAGGAGTTACAACGGATTTATGGTCAATCCGTCTTTAAAACCCTATATAACAGCTTGCCTGGACTCGACGGTAAGGCAGACTCTACCTTTAGCTTTATTAAGAGTGTCGAAGAGTACATTCATGTTGAAGTCAAAAAGCTCTACCCCAATGCTAACCCACCCAGCTTTAACTTTATCTCTTCCAGTAAGACACAACTTGTTATGGACTACCAGTCTGCTCGCTGTATGTCACATGTGTGTCTCGGACTCATTCAAGGCTGTGCCGAGCACTTTGCAGAAAATATCGAGATTCAAATGGACCCCATTACTGCCGATGAGTCTCAAGTTCGGTTTACCATCACTTGTCTAGAATAGTTTGAGTGTGAATTATGCCAAATGATGAATTCAATAGTTTAACTGAAAAAGTTAACTTACTTTCTAGGAAGATTGAGCGAGAAAAGGCTGCTAAAAAAGCAGCTGAAAAGCTTCTCGAAGAAAAAAGTCGTGAGCTTTATGCTGCTAAACAGCTTGTCGAAGACTCTTTAATGAATATAAAAGAAAAGTCTGAGCAAGATATCGCTCTGCTGCATTTCAAGACCTATCTAGAGTCTATCCTGCTTGATTTTAACCAGCTGTTTCTACAAAAACCAATTTCAGATCTATTACTACAAAGGCTTCTCGATGATCTCATTGGCATAGATGAAGTTAAAGCCTGCAGGATCCGCTTTAATGCTCTCACCTCAGAAAAAAAAGCCAAGACATTTTACGCCGGCAACAAACTACTATTTCAGTCTGAACTCAAAGCAAACTCGGCACTCTACTGGAGTGAAGACTATCAACAGCTCAACATTATTATCAATGCCGAAGCTAACATTTTAGGGGGGTTAACATTAGTCATAGATGCCCCTAGAACATGGCAAAATACGATTGAAAAACAGCTCCTACTGTTTTGTGAAATGATTAGCGCCGCGCACAAACGCCAACAGCTACTCGCGAGAACCATTGAAGAGAAGCAACGTGCTGAGAGTTCTGAACGTTCCACCAGAGACTTTGTAGCCATGATTAACCATGAGCTTAGAACACCTTTAAACGGACTTTTAGGTTCAGCAGAGCTCATGAGCGATACCCAGTTAACACCGCATCAGCGCCAACTGTTAAACACTATGCACCAGTCCGGTGAACTGTTACGGGTGATCATCAATGATCTGCTGGATTTGAGTAAAATGAGTGCGGGTATGCTGCAGATAGTGGAAATATCCTTCTCACCTAGACAAGTTTGTACCATGATTTACGATATTTTTAAGCAAAGAACCGCAGAGTTTGGGCTCAGCTTTGCATTTAATTACCACACAGAGGTGCCAGAGAGATTGCTCGGCGATCCCGATAGAATTAAGCAACTATTTGTAAATCTAATTGGTAACTCCATTAAGTTTACTCAATCAGGGCAAATAACCGTTGATATAGAGTGGCAAGATGGCCAATTCTGCTTTTCTGTGACCGATACAGGGTGTGGGATCCCTGCCGATAAAGTAGATACCTTGTTTGACCCTTTTACTCAGGTCAATAACTCTAGCAATCGCGTCTACGAGGGAACAGGGCTAGGGCTAGCAATCTGTAAACACCTCGTTGATGAGATGCACGGCGATCTGACACTAACCTCTGAACTAGACAAAGGGACGCAATTTAACATTCGACTACCATTAAAGCTTGCACCGCCCAGTCAAAAACCAAACCATACTCACGAAGTCGATGTTGCTATCGATGCGATGACAGTGCTCGTAGTGGAAGATAGCCCTGTCAACCAAGTCTTAATAGAGATGATCTTAGCAAAATTTGATATCAAGCCTGCCATTGTTAATAACGGTCTCGAGGCAATAGAGTATCTTGACTCTCACGTGGTTGATGTGATCTTTATGGACTGTCGCATGCCTGTTGTCGATGGATTTGAAGCCACTAAACGATTGCGAAACAGCGGCTACAGTAAACCCATTATTGCCTTAACGGCGAGTACGACTTCCACCGAAACTGAGCAGTGTTATCTATGCGGTATGAATGGCATTATCAATAAGCCCTACCAGAAACAAGAGATCAGAAATGTACTGACAGAATGGTGGGCAAAGATAAAATAGCACCGCTATTGCGGCACAGAGTTAACCCAATAAGTCGAACAAGCTCAACTCATCGTTCCCCGCAATGCCCGCCATCTGTGCCAATAGCAGTTCTCCGCAGGCGAGCGCATCTACGGCCGCATTATGAGCCGTATATACAGGCAAGCCATAGCGTTGGCGACAGGCATCGAGCCTTAAGGTGCCCTCCTTAATCACATCGTGCTGTCTAAGTAGGCGCTTCTTTTCTACAGCCATAGTATCGATTGCCACAAACTGCATCGTCTGACCGTAACAACGTTGAATTTCTGTCTTTAAGAAGCAAAGGTCTAACGGCGCATGGTGAGCCACTAGCACATGCCCCTTACTCTGCTCTAAAAACCACGCCATAGCCTGCTTGGCGCTGACCGCTTGGGTCAGTTGATTATCAAGGATCCCATGAATAGTGGCACTGTCACCGACGCTGCCATCGATACTCACTAAAAGATGTTGGGACTTCGCAACTTGCAGTAAACCGTTATGAATTGGAATTAGGCCGATACTCAAGATCTGATCGAACTGACAGTCTAAACCTGTCATCTCCAGATCCACAGCCATCAAGGGCAGCTGTGATAGCGGCTTAGAGATCTGCGCCACTAATGCTCGATTATAATCGCTAATCACTGCATCTTTGCAAAGCAAGGCATTAAGCTGCAATCGTGTTTTTAAATACAAATTTCTCAAATTAGCAGTCTCAATTTAGCGTCCCTTCACCAACTCTATTTAGCACTGTTAATAACCTTAATAGCTGCGCATCATCTTAAGTTTTAGCCCAACTTGGCCATCGTGAACCACTTTAAAGGCGTCTCGCAACTGGTGGCGAACTAAAGAGGAAAGGTTCTGAGGCATAAGGTAATTGGTCACAGGTAAGGACTGAGTATACTGGTAACCTTGATTAGATAGCCGCATATGAGCGATAAACTCATGGGCATCGGCAAGGTTGAGCGCATCTTTGCGGTTGATGATACTTTGCTCCATCAACGCACGTATGCGCTTGGCGGTATTGACCTCTTTAATGCCAGCTGACAGCGCATACACCCGCGCAATATCATTAATCAAGGCGTTACCTTTATGCTTCAAGTCGATCCCCTTCACTTCACTGCCATCACGCTCTAGCACAAACTTTCTGAAAAAGCCCAGCGGGGGCGCGCTTGTTAACGAGTTACCAGTCAAACCTGCGAGGAAGATATCATTACCTTTAGTATTATTGAGTACAGTGTCTTGCAAGCCATCAAACAGGGTTTGCGGCCCGTAAACTGAGCGCATATCGAAAAAGATGCTGGCATGCATCAATGCCTTAGGCTCGGGAGTATTAACCCATTTATCGAAGACCTGCTTCCACTTATCAAGCGACATTCGCCACTTAGGGTTTTGCGCCATAATATCGCCGGGGCAGTAGATATAGCCGCACTCATCTAAGCCTTTGCATACTGCATGAGACAGAGCATCAAAATAACCTTGCGCAGCCTCATCCGGCTCATGAGCAAGCAGTAAGCCATTATCTTGATCTGAACACGCCGCTTGATCTTGTCGCCCCTGCGATCCAAAAGCCAACCAACAAAAAGCCATCGGCGCCTCACCCAATATTTGTTGATTGAGAACGATTAAACGCCGGGTTAGCGCATCGGTCACCGAGGTCAACACTCGGCCAATCTCTTCGGCTCTGGCATCAGCACTGATTAGGTTTTGCAGCAGTAGCGGGATCTGTTTACTCACCTGGATCAGGCTTTGCAAATCCTTTTGCCGCTCTATCTCGCCAATCAGCAGTAAAGGTTGAGAGCTCTGGCCGCGCAGTATGTCTGTGCTGGTGACGATGCCTGTAACCACACCATTATCGGCAACGGGAAGATGATGAATATTGTGTTCACTCATCAGTAACATGGCTTCGAACACCAAGGAGTTGGACTCTATCGTCACAGGAGTGGTTGTCATCGCTTGATGCACTGGCAAACTGCCATCAAAGTTTTCGGCTAACACACGATTACGCAGATCCTTATCGGTTAAGATCCCAACAAGCTTATTATTATCAATAACTAATACAGAGGATACTCGGGAGGTACGCATCAGCTTGCTTGCCTCTGCAACCGTCGACTTCATATCTATCGTCAGTGGCGAGGTCGACATTAAGGTGGTAACCCGACTAGTAGTGGCCAACTCTTTGGCTTTAAATCGTCCTTGATGACGCAGCCGTTTTGCAAACGCTCGATTAAAAAAACGGTCAAACTCTCGACTCTCTTGCCTTAAATAATCAAACATCTGTGGCGGCAGGTGGTACACCAAGCCATCTTCGAGAATGGCGACGCGGTTACTGGCCTCCTCACCGGATAGCAAAGAGGGAAAACCAAAATAGTCTCCTTCGCCCAACCTATCGAGTAACTCACCATTTTTATCACGTACTTCAAATGCACCGCTGCGAACGATATAAAGCTGAGGATGGTTTGGGTCTAATGGCACGAAAGCGGAGGCTTTACTGTAATAACCGATAGTTAGCGCATGGCAGCAGCGAGATAAGCCCCCCTCATTTAACGAGTCAAATGGTACTCTCTGTTGTAAAAACTGCATGATGGGTTGTAATTCGCTGGCATCCATTATCTCATTCCCACTATCAAACAATCGTTCACTATATCGCGGTTTCCCCTATGAGCTCTATTCGACTAAAGGCTTGGGTATAGATAAACAAAAAGAGCGCCGAAGCGCTCTTTTACCTTGCTCTAATCTCTAGTAACAGTTAGTGATCTTGTGCTTCGCCCGACCCTTTAGGGAAGCGAATCGACTCAACCATATCAACAACATCTTGTGGTACAGCGGTTGTCACTTTACTTACAGCAAATGCCACACCAAAGTTAATCACCATACCTAATAGACCGATACCTTCTGGTGAAACACCAAACAGCCAATTATCGGCGTTGTTAGCGCTTGGGTTAACAAACTTGAAGTAAACAATGTAAGCTGCAGTAAATAGTAGACCCGTTACCATACCTGCAATTGCACCCTCTTTGTTTACAGTCTTAGAGAAAATACCCATGATGATTGCAGGGAACAGTGACGATGCCGCGAGACCGAACGCAATTGCGACCACCGCTGCCACAAACCCAGGAGGATTAATACCGAAGTAACCTGCCATCACAATTCCGGCCGCAGCAGCAATACGTGCATACATCAGCTCTTTTTTATCGGAAATATCAGGCATAAAGTTTTTCTTCAGTAAGTCATGAGATACCGATGTAGAGATAACCAGCAATAGACCCGCTGAAGTAGACAATGCAGCCGCTAGGCCACCAGCCGCTACAAGTGCAATAACCCATGCTGGTAGATTGGCAATTTCTGGTGTCGCTAATACGATGATATCGCGGTCAATATTCATCTCATTTTCAGGACCATTTGCGTAATAAATAAGGCCATTATCATCCTTATCTTCCCACGTAATTAATCCCGTCTTTTCCCAGTTCTTAATCCACTCAGGAGACTGTTCATAAGGTGTACCAGTCATTTCAGGACCATTAATGGTTTCAATCATGTTCACACGAGAGAACGCAGACAGTGCTGGAATAGTGGTATACATGATAGCGATAAATACTAATGCCCAACCCGCTGATACACGTGCATCTTTTACTTTGGGTACCGTGAAGAAACGAACAATAACATGAGGCAGACCCGCAGTACCGAACATCAAAGCTCCAGTAATAAAGAACACATCAACCATGCTCTTAGAGCCTTCGGTATATTGTGAGAAGCCAAGCTCTGTCGACAGTCCATCGAGTTTATCAAGCAGGAATTCCCCCGTACCGTTACCCGCGGCATCAACTAACTCAGCACCAAAGCCAATTTGCGGAATGATGTGGCCTGTCATCATCACCGAGATGAAGATAGCTGGCACCATGAAAGCAAAAATAAGCACACAGTATTGAGCCACCTGAGTATAGGTAATCCCCTTCATGCCGCCTAACACAGCATAAAAGAATACAACCGCCATACCGATATAAACACCGGTATCAACATCAACCTCAAGGAATCTTGAGAACACAACACCTACACCACGCATTTGCCCTGCGATATACGTAAAGCAGATAAAGATGGCACATACTACCGCGACAGTACGCGCAGCTTGAGAGTAATAACGATCACCAATAAAGTCAGGTACCGTAAACTTACCAAACTTACGTAGGTATGGAGCCATACAGAGTGCTAATAGCACATAGCCACCCGTCCAGCCCATAAGGTATACCGAGCCGTCGTAACCGACGAATGACACGATACCCGCTAGCGAGATAAATGATGCAGCAGACATCCAATCGGCAGCCGTTGCCATTCCGTTAAGTACAGGGTGAACACCACCACCTGCAACATAAAATTCTTTAGTCGATCCGGCTCTTGACCAGATCGCGATTCCGATATATAGGGCAAATGTAAACCCGACAATCAGATAGGTTAGTGTTTGTACGTCCATCTCATGATTCCTTATTGTATGGATTGGTTCGGGTTATATTTAGTCTTCGTGTACATCATATTTTTTGTCTAATGCATTCGCCTTAGCGACATAGACAAAAATAAGTGCCACAAACACATACATTGCACCCTGTTGTGCAAACCAGAATCCCAGCTTAAAGCCCATGAAATGGATCTCATTGAGCACATCTACTAATAAAATACCGCAGCCAAATGACACTGCCGCCCAGATGGCTAGTAAGCCAAGTACTAGACGCAGATTCTCGCGCCAATATCCCTCTGCCTTCTCATTGCTTTCAAAACTCATAGTGACTCCCATGTGCTGATTTTTATATTAAGTCATGAGTTAATCTAACAAGCACAGAGGGAACAACAATCGCGACCTTAGTCTAACGCCAACGGAAACTTTAACGCTACAAACATAAAAACAACTTATTAACAAGTGGTTACATGTTGACGCCAACGTAAACCATGAGTGTTTTTCAAACAAAACCTTAGACCAAGGTAGTAATCGAATATGGCAAAAAACTGTAGCGCGTCGTTGTAGCGCGTCGCGAGGTTTGAGATCTGAGTTCGGTTAGTTTGGCGAAGATATGTTCCAGCCAACAGGAAGTGATGTAGATAAAGTGCAGGCAAAAAAACGAAATAAAATTCATAAAACCGCTCTCTTCATAGCGTAACTGACACTATGAAAAAAGTGGAATTACATAAGCTAACTTGAATTGAACTGAATTGAACTGAGTTGAGCTAAGCTAAGTTGAGCTAAGCTAAGTTGAGCTAAGCTAAGTTGAGCTAAGCTAAGTTGAGCTAAGCTAAGTTGAGCTAAGCTAAGTTGAGCTAAGCTAAGTTGAGTTGAGTTGAGTTGAGTTGAGTTGAGTTGAGTCTAGGCATCCTTGCCCTCTCAAACATTCAAAGTCCAATTTTTATCTATAGCGAGAGATAGAAATCTCGAATCACTATTGTGGTAGACCTAAATTTTCAGACAATTAGCCACTTCTAGCCATTGTTAACCATTGCCCGCAGGGGCTATCGCTCCGATAAATTGGATTTCACCAAACGGATCCCAAAGCTTAACCGTACCTGCAGGTAAAGACGTTTTATCTGGCTCTGTAAAAATGTTAAGCAGATCATTCACGATTAAAATTGAGGTATTGTCGTAACCACCACACCACTTTGACACTTGAATCAGCCTGCTACAAAGCTCACAGGCCGATAGCTTCTGATTCAGAATTTGCTTAAACGTACTCGCTTCAATGTAATGTGCGCCATCAGACGTCAAAATTAAGCGCTTAATATTTCGATATTTTGGAAAGCTAACAATTTGTGCTTTTAGTTCTGGCCCGACTCCGACATATTGCAACAAGCCTTTACTTAAATAAACGCCAGCTGCATCCGCGTTTTGCCCAGCAAAAGTATCATCCTTAGAATACTGCTTAATGCCGTGGGCAAAATTAGCGTATACACGGCTGTCACCAACATTTACAGCGCAAAATTGACCATGACTATCATAAATAAAAGCCGATAAAGTCGCCCCGCCGTTGCTGTTATATATGGAATAAACATCGGCATTTGCCTCTTCCACAGCCTTTATTAATCGCTCCGCCACTGGCAGTTCTAGATTGTTGACACAGCTACTTATAAATGAAGCAATACTCAGACCGGCACATTTAGATCCTGAAGCCATTCCCCCCATACCATCACATAAAATTCCTATGATAAAAGAGTCAGAAGCCGTTACTTGCACCTGTACGCAAACAACCCTATCTTGATTTTCCGGCCTAATATTGCCGACATCGCTGCCCATTGCGATTGAAGAATCGAGCAAGCCTCTAACGGCGCCATTTGCAACTTCCCGAGATAACCATAGCTGGATATGTTCTTTTATAGCGTCTTGTCCCATAGCATTTTCTTTCTAGCAAGCCCGTGATTAGTTCAATGCAATCAATATAACGTAACAACCCGCTTTATGGTACATCCCCTAAAGCGAATCACTCTAAAGGAATCATCCTAGAGTCAATTCGCTCACCTCAGCTGATTAGTCATTTGATTAACTTGGATGTCGACTCGCTCGAAACTTGTGTCTTAGTCTTGGAAGCGCTTCGAGCGAACATAGCAGTAGTCCCGTCCATATTAAGGCGAAACTGACCGCTTTAACCTGATCAAAATGCTCATTAAATAAAACAACTGCCAAGAGGAAATGCAAGCTAGGCTCGATATATTGCATCAGCCCTATCATAGACAAGCTGGTGGCCCTGATAGCCAGCGCAAAGAACACTAAAGGCATTAAGGTCACTGGAGCAGAGCCGATATAGAGTAGTAATACTGATGTCTCTCCTGATAGTGCTGAAGATATCGCTACACTTTGATCTGAGCTCCACAACCAGAATAAATAGATCGCGGCAAATGGCATCAGTAGCAGCGCTTCTAATGTCACTGAGGTAAGAGAGTCGAAGCGGATAAACTTTTTACATAGGCCATAGAGCGCAAAAAAGCTGCCCATACTGAGTGCAAGCCATGGAAGTTCTCCATAGCTATAGACCATGTAACTGATGCCACAGCCTCCCAATACCACAGCCATTTTTTGTGCTGCCGTTAATTTATCCCCAAGAAACAGTACACCTAAAGCAATGGCAAACAGTGGATTAATGAAAAAACCTAAGCTGGCCGCTAGCACTTGTCCATGAGTGATAGCCCAAGTAAAGCTATACCAAGAGACACACATGATAAGCGACGCCAGTCCACAGAGTGCTACTGACTTTTTGTCGGCTTTAAGCTGTGCCATTGACGGTATGCTCCGCCCCATTAGCAGAAATACCAGCAGCATAAAAGGGACCGAGAAGAGGATCCTAAATGCCAATAATTCATTAATATTCGCATTAGGAAGAAAATGATAATAGAGCGGCAGCATGCCCCATAATAGGAATGAGAAGGCGGCGAGTGCGTTGCCCTTAAATGAAGATGAAGCGTGGTTTACTGTTGTGGAGTACATATGAAATTGACTGGAATGGATAGGCTATTAAAGATCTGTATTCTCTCATTAGACAGCAGAAGAAAGTGTGACTTGAATCACTCTGCTTTATCCATATTGCGACTTTCGTTTAAGTACTTAGAGTCCATGTTCTCACTAAGGTAGAGCTTAAAGCCCCAGATTATGATAAGTGACTTAAATTCATTTTTGGATACAAGCGACCCACCACGAACAGCACTGAGAGCCACGAAGAAAAGCGATAGCTTCAAGCTTTTTAAGATCCACAGGTTTATCTCGTGCTTTTCGTGAAAACGCAGCGCTTATGTGGTGCGCTTTTATTTTGGACAAAGTGATGGCCTAAATCACAAAAAAATATGGCTGTTCTATCTTTTCTTATACACCTGTATACAATCACGCAGGAGCTCAAATAAATTGAGCCAAAATAATAACTAATTAAAGATGGGTCACTATATGAAACTATTAAAAACTGCTGCAGCCTTGGCTGTCAGTGTTGCACTTCTTACTGGTTGTAATGATGACGATGTAAAGTATGTTGATCATACCGAAGTTAAAATTGCGACTTACAATCTCTCTTTTGATCGCAATACATTTGCAGATTTAGTTGCAGAGATGGCACTGACTTCAGCTGAACAAACTGCATTAGTCTCAGCTTACATTGAAGATCGTGAGGCGATGGAGCCTGCGGATAAAACCACTGCTGAAAAAGTTATTCAGATCCGTAACGTTGCAGCGATTATTCAGAAGAATCGTCCTGATGTGTTAATGATGGGTGAATATAATAACGATGGTACAGGCGAAGATCTAACGGCACTGAAAGACTTCCAAACAAACTATCTGTCAGTTGCCCAAAGTCTTGATGGCGCGGGTGGTGAAGCGAACTTAGAGCCGATTGAATACCCATTTGCTGAAAGCTACGCAACTAATACTGGCCGCTTAAGCGGGTTCGACTTGAATAACGATGGCTATGTTGCGACAAAAGAGGACGTTAACTCTTTTGATTATGCCAATGATGCTTGGGGTTTTGGTAAATACCACGGTCAATACGCTTTCGCGCTGATGTCTAAATATGAAATCGATACTAAAAACACCCGTACTTTCCAAAACTTCAAATGGAAAGATCTTGAAGGTGCAACTATCCCAACTATCACTAATTGTGAAGATGAAAAGAACCCTATTCCTGATGGTATGATCTGTGGCGAAGAGTGGTATACAGCTGAAGAGTGGCAACAGATGACACTGTCGTCTAAAAACCACGTAGATGCACCAATCTTAGTGTCGACTAAAGATGGCATTGAGACGATCCATATCCTGATGTCTCACCCAACGCCGCCGGTATTTGATACAGGTAAAAACTTGGTACAGAATGCGGCAGAAGTTAAATTTTGGCATAACTACGTAACCAACGCACAAGACTTTTACGATGATGCTGGCAACACTGGCGCACTAAAAGAAGGTGCGCACTTTGTGATTGTGGGCGACCAAAACCTTGATGCGGCAACGGGTGCGGGTGATGGCTTAACAGAGGTTATGGCTGAGCTACATGCTGACCCTGTCGTGAACCAAAATGTGACTAACGGTGACCTGTATCCTACAAGTTATGGTGCTGCAGAGTATGCCGTTAAGTCAAGTCCAACTCACCCATACCCAAATCGTATTACCGCTGAATTCCAAAGCGGTGGTATTAATGCTGACCACGCCATTCCTTCTGCGTCGCTAAATATTGTAGACTCAGGTGTATACTGGCAAGCAAGTTACCAAGAAGGCCGTATGCTATTTAACGATAGCCGTATAGGCAAGTGGGGTAATGGTAAGGACGTTTCTTCTGACCACCGCATGGTTTGGGTTAAAGCTAAATTCTAATTTGAATTGAATTTATAAAACACATAAGCCCCGACAATATCGGGGCTTTTCTGTAGGCCTAGTAATAATCTGAAAGCGAATGTCATACTGTTTTCAAGTCTTGCGTTGGATAAGTCAACGTCATGTCATCAAAAGTGATTGCGCCTAAAAGCCACAATGGCTTATTTATTCTGGCTTGGTATTATTAAAACACCGACTAAAAATACAGGCTAAAACACAGGCTAAACATAGACAGCCATCACCTTGTAACAATAGCCTCGATTGTTAAAATAGTCACTTAGAGTGTACGAATCATCAATTGTTAGCTTACAGGAGAAATATAATGGGCTTTGCGCTTTGCGATCTCACCGTAACCAGTACCGCGTTTAATCAGCTAGGTGAAATTCCTAATACACACACAGGAGAGGCTGAAAACCGCTCCCCACAGCTCAGCTGGGCAAACATTCCTGATGGCTGCCAATCTTTTGCCGTTGTGTGCCATGACCCCGATGCCCCACGAGTCAACGCCGACGGAACATACGGCTATGTACATTGGGTTGTTTACAATATCCCGTCTGATATTCACCAACTTGAAGAAGATAGCAACCTCTATACCTCAGGACTGAACGATTTTGGACGAGGTGGTTACGGCGGCCCAATGCCACCTAAAGGCCATGGCATACACCTATATTACTTTTGGGTTTTGGCACTGGATACACAATTGGAGCTTCCCGAAGGCTTAAGCATGCGAGAATTGCTAGCCAAGGTTGAGCCAAATTTAATTGGCATGAACCGCTTAGTCGGAAGCTATCAGCGAGACTGAGGCCTATTCAGGACAAAAGCAGCTCTCCACGAAAGACACTGAGGCCACTAAAAACGGCAACAACTTAGGCCATTCAAAATCATTTTACCTTGGTGTTTTTCGTAAAAGCCAAACGCTTGGTGGTGCACTTCTACTTTGAACAAGGCCATTGGCAAGAGTCATCATTGACTATGACTGTCTGTGATTATTAAGACCGGAACAACAAAAAGCCCACGTTTAAGTGGGCTCATCAATAACAATGAAAGCTGTTAAGGCTTGTTGTCTTCCTCAAGTGTACTCAAGTAACGGACAAGCTTGGCTAAATCCTCGGGTGTCTTACCTGGGTTCTTTACCAGATATTTACCGTTAACCACTAGTGATGGTACACCACGAATTTCGGCTAGTTGTGCTTGGGTATCGTAGTTCATCAAGGCAAGCTTAGCGTCAGTAGAATTCATCGCCGCTTCAACCTCTTTTGCATTTAGCCCTTGGCTTACAAAAAAGTCCCTTAACTGTTCAGGACGAGTAAAAGCGCCCTCTTGCTCATGAATACGAGTGAAAATATTACCGTGTACTTGCTTCGTCACATTAAACTTTTGCGCCAAGTAATAAGCCTCTTGGCTTAAGATCCAACTAGTACGCCCTGCGCCGACAGGCGTTCGGTCAAACTTAATGTCATCGCCGAGAAGGTGTGCGGTCTGTTCGAAGAAAGGATCTTGGCGGTAACAATGACCACAATTATATGAAAAAAACTCTCGGACTACGGGTGTCGAACTCTCTGGGATCCCAGCTATTTTGACATAATCTACGCCTTCTTGATAAGGCGCTGCCGATGCACTTTGCCAAGGTAGACATAACATGGTGAAAATAATAAAGATGCGACCAAGTGATTGTTTAAACGGCTTCATATTTATCCTTAGGTTCTATTAGTTTATCAATGCTAATAAATTAGCATGCTGTCAGCATATCCATTGGATCGCTAAATTGATACTCGAAACTGAACTCTATAATCAATCTATCACTGCTAATAGACTTACCAGTAAGCTTACTCTCTACGCCATCATCGACAAATTGTGGTGCCGCTAAGCCCAAGTCACTCGCCGCTTTTGGGTAAAAACCTTGTCGTGTCGGGTGATTCGGTGCGCACACATTATAAACGGTGCTTGCTGCTGGATTAAACAATAGCGTCGTCACCGCAACAATGCAGTCATTAAGATGAACCAGGTTTACTGCGCTATTAGCGCCGGGAAGTCCAGTTTTACCCGCAAGGAAACGTCCAGGGTGCCGCTTAGGGCCGACAAGCCCGGCAAAACGAACAATACAAGCGTTGGCATTATCGACAAACAATGCTTCTGCTTGTAATAGTTTTTCACTGATCTCAGAGTGAGCCTTAGCATCTTGTTCAACACACTCAGTAAACATCCCCTCTATAGACGGATAGACGCCCGTTGTACTGACAAAAATAAGCTTTTTATAGCTATGATCGCCGATGAGTTGTTTTAAGTTAGTCAGTCGCTGCAAATAAGCGTCAGGAGCTTTTCTTAGTCCGGGAGGGATATTGATGATTAAACAGTCTGTAGCCAACATCTGCGTGATCTCTGCGCTATCGTCTTGCAGATGCACATCGTCATCTAAATCAAGCCTAAAGCCATCGATACCCAGCTCTTTCAATGCCAGTGCTTGAGATAACTCTCGTTTACTGCCAAAAACAGTCACCCCATGGGCGACCAATGCCTTAGCGAGTGGAAGCCCGAACCAGCCACAGCCAACAATACAAACGGATTTAATCATGCAGTTACTCTTTCGCTCTTTAATTTAATGATATTCGCATGCAGCATGGTGAAGTGCACGTAGGAAGAAGTAAACACCGATTTCTAGCTTATTTGTAGCTTGACTACAAACTACTAAAGTAAAAACTGACAGTCGAGTTACCATCGAGGGTTTTAAGCGCCGAAGATGATAGCTCATCAGCCTTAAGTACCCCGATAATATCTTCAGACTCTTCGGCCAAAAAACGTAATCTTGCATTTTGTCCGTCAAGTGTACAACTCCACACTATGGGCTTTTGAACCTCTGAAGTGGTTATCATCACTTTGGCCACTTGACCATCACTAAGCTGCACCATAGTACCTGGAGGATAGATCCCTAGTACTTTAACTAAGGTTGAGATTAACTCGGCCTCATGTTTACCGACCCGATTCTTAAATAGGTAACCCAATGCCACCTGCGGCGAGCGCCCTTCCCCCCCTCTAAGTAAACGATCGAAATCATTAACTAAACTGACGACTTGAGTCGTGAGCGCTATCTGTTTGCCTTTTAGCCCATGAGGAAAACCACTGCCATCGACCCACTCATGGTGATGCTGCACAATATCTAAGGCCTCACTAGAGAACAGGCCCAGTTTATCGAGCATGTCATAGCCAAAGTTAGGGTGCATATTTAAAAAGTTAATTTCATGATCTGACAGGTTGTTTTTCTTGCGCCTAATCACATCAGGCACCTTCAGCTTACCAATATCATGAAACAGCGAGCCCATGGCGATATCACGTAGCTGCGAATGGTTCATTGCAAGAGCTTGGCCTATCATCATGGATAATACCGCAATCGACACGCCATGTTGATTGACTGAGATATCTTCACCGGGATTGACCAATGCTAAATGGGGAGTATCCGTCTCTTTTAGGTGATCCATCAGCTCTTCGACTAGGGTCGCAGCGCTACGATAAGCACCTTGGGGGTCGGCACCGAGTTTTGAAAATGTCGCCCGGCAATCACTCGCGCCTTTGGTAAACCGTTGCTGACCCATTCGAATGGATTTTCTGACTAATATCTTGGAGTCCGCAGCGACCTGCTCCGGCGTTGGCGAGACTTCTTCAACTTCGGGAGCAACATCATCAGTTAACAGTTCACCGCCGCCGATCAAGGTAACGTAAGACACATTTAAGGTCTTAATTAACTCTATATGAGCCGATTTCTCTATCTCTATTTGATTAAATAGAAAGGGATGATCCGTCCATGAAAGTGGTAACTTCACTGTCATACCCACTTTCAACTCTGACAAAGGGATTTGCAACTCTGCCGCCTTTGACATTTATGCCACTCCAACATTAACTTTTAAGCTTACCGTTTATCGCTAACCCAGTTGGGCACACGCGCTTCTTACGCCCTTGTGTTACAAACTCACTTTGTTGTCAGTGAGTCTATCGACGCTTGTAGCCTGATAAAATAATGGTCGTCTCTGTCGTAAACCCGATATCCATAATAGGGTAGGACCATCTCAGCTGCGTCAATTTTATGACAAAGGAGAGAAAAATGACACGCATAAATACGAAAACCACCCATTTTACGCATCAGTGTGATTTCAATATAGTCGATATAGAATAAGTTATTCCCTATTTGTATCTTTTTCATGCCAAATTATTACAACCCAACATTGTATATAATATCCAACCGCTCTATACTGAGATTGTTTCTTAAGATCGGTCGCCCCGAAGATGATGTTTAGGAAGCAATACTGTCAATTGTCCTTTTACAAAGTTAAGTCGAAATCGGTGTCTGATTATTGCCTAGCTTTAGAAGGTTTTTATCGTAAATCTACGGATCACAAATACAGAGTGACTCTCTGAATTAAGATTCTTTAGACGCTGCTTGCAGCGTCTTTTTTTTACTCTTTTCCTTGCAATCATTTTCTTTCCAATCACTAAAGTACAGCTTCAAACGCTTTGATTTATAGAGGTACAAAGCACTCCAGAATAGCAGCAGTGCATCTAAGCCAATACTCCAACTGTAGACATAGTAAGTATGCAACACACGCTGGATAAGTAAGCCGCCATCGATAAATAGCAACAGCACCAGTAGCCATTTCATATAGGGAAAGATTGGTCTAACCCAATTGGGTGCACGCTTTCTCTCAGCAATAACAGCGCCATAAACAACTAAGGCGCCAGCACCTGCGGCCAATGCCATCAAGAAGTCACTTTTGTGGGGATAAAACAGTTCGACCAACGCGGCTCTATCGCTGGCCTGAGTGAGCGATGCGATAAACACGCACCAACCACGTGCGATAAATACCAACAATAAATAAAGCATCAATGGCGGCTTTACATGACCTTTATCATCGAGCCAAGTGATATGACTAAAATTCAAATCCTTTCCTTTGATCTATGACTCAAGACGACAAGTAAGCCTTAAGTACAACTATGCTGCTAAACCTACAACTAGATATGGCGACAAATCGACAGTTTTCAAGCATTAAAAAAGCTCCCTAAGGAGCTTTTTTAAAATTAATGGGTCACTATGACAAGATAGCAATCAAGGCTTCTTCATCGATAACCTTAACCCCTAGCTCCTGCGCCTTAGCCAGTTTTGACCCAGCAGCGGCACCAGCAACGAGACAATCAGTATTTTTCGATACGCTACCCGCCACCTTAGCACCTAACAACTGTAGCTTGGCTTTGGCGTCATTTCGGTTTAATTGAGTTAAGGTTCCTGTTAATACCCAAGTTTGCCCTTTCAGAGAAAGGTCTTCTTCTGCAACCTCTTCAATTGCTGGCCAATGTACGCCTGCTTCAATCAGCTTATCAATGACTTCCAAGTTATGTGGCTGGGCAAGAAAGTGAGCTAAGTGCGCCGCCACAATGGTGCCGACATCATCGACCTTAATAAAGGTTTCCTCATTTGCCGCTTTGAGTGCATCGAGCGTCTTAAAGTATGCCGCCAAGTTCGCAGCTGTCGCCTCACCCACTTCGCGTATTCCTAGCGCATAAAGGAAGCGAGCAAACGTGGTTTGTTTAGCGACATCGATAGCCGCAACAAGCTTAGTCGCCGACTTCATTCCCATACGCTCTAGCATCGTCATGGCAGATGCGGTCAACTTAAATAGATCGGCTGGACTTTGGACTAACTCTTTATCGATAAGCTGCTCGACAACCTTGTCGCCCATACCATCGATATCTAACGCCTTGCGTGATGCAAAGTGCTTAATCGCCTCTTTACGCTGCGCTTCACAAAATAGTCCACCAGTGCAGCGTGCAACCGCTTCACCTTCGACGCGCTCAACTTCACTGTCACACACAGGACAACGTGCAGGGAAGCTAATCTCTTTTGCATCATCAGGACGCTTTTCCGCCACAACCGCAACAATCTGCGGGATCACGTCACCCGCGCGGCGGATAATGATGGTATCACCCACTTTTACGCCAAGTCTGGCTATTTCATCTGCGTTATGTAAGGTTGCATTTGATACGGTTACACCACCGACAAACACAGGCTTTAAGCGCGCCACCGGTGTCACCGCACCAGTACGGCCAACCTGAAAGTCGACGCCCTCTAATAGCGTCATCTCTTCTTGCGCAGGAAACTTAAATGCTGTTGCCCAGCGCGGTGCTTTGGCGACAAAACCTAGACTCAATTGATGAGCAATTTGGTTAACCTTAATCACCACACCGTCAATTTCGAACTCTAAGCTGCTGCGGCGCTGTTGAATGTCATTGTAATATTCTATCACCTGAGCGACTGAGTCACACACTTTAACCTCTTGGCTAACGGGTACGCCCCAAGAACGCAGTTGTTCAAGCTGACCATAATGACTGTCGGCGAGCTCCCAAGATTCCGGCTCCACCACTCCTAACGCATAAGCATAAAAGCCTAAAGCGCGACTGGCGGTGATCTTACTGTCTAACTGGCGCAGGCTACCCGCCGCAGCGTTGCGTGGGTTTACGAACAATTTCTCACCTTTGGCACGAGCACGTTCATTGAGTGCATCAAACGCCTTGTGCGGCATAATCACTTCACCACGTACTTCAACTAGCAGCGGAAAGTTATCACCACGTAATCGCAGTGGGATCGATTTAATCGTGCGCACGTTTTCGGTGATATTCTCACCAGTCTGACCATCACCACGGGTCGCCGCTCGCTCAAACACACCATCACGGTAAGTAATACTTACCGCAAGGCCATCCAGCTTAGGTTCACAGCAGTAACTTATACTGCCCGTTTTATCAGTAATACGTTGATTAAACGCGGTAAATTCTTGTTCATCAAAGACGTTATCTAGGCTGAGCATAGGTTTCAAATGTTGAATTTGCTCAAACTTAGCTAATGCCTCGCCGCCGACCCTTTGTGTCGGAGAGTCGGCAAGACAAAATTGTGGATGCTCAGTCTCTAGCGCTTTCAGCCTGTTCAATAAGCGGTCGTATTCCGAGTCGGGAATAGAGGGACTGTCATCAACATAGTAGCGGTAGTTGTGTTGATTAAGTTCAGCGGTGAGCTGAGCAATTTCAGTTTGAATAGCTTGCATCTTAATGTCCAAATAATAACAAAGGCCGCTACTGCGGCCTTTCAAATGTGTATATATTTCAAAAGCCTAGAATGTAGACTCAAACTACCCTAATGTGTTTAAGTCTTTGCTTTAGCTTTAAGGCAGGCTCGATTTGCGCTTAAGCTTAGGACGGAGTTTAGGCCTGCGCTCTGATCCGCTGGATATAGTTTTGCTTGGTACTCTCTAACCACTCATCGCGGCCACCATCGAGTAGCACACCTCCTAAATCATCGGCGATTTGATGAGCAGAGTTAAGCATGATGGAGAAGTTCATTAACGCATCACCATAACAAGGTAGCGTCATAAATAACACCACACCTTGAGTGCTAAATTGTTCCATATTATCTGGGTCAAATACACCAGGCTTAACCATATTCGCCATCGAAAACAGTACCTTTCCAGTACCCGCATTATCTTCATGACGGTGGAAAATATTTAAATCACCAAACTTAAAGTTAAGCGTTAGCAGACATGGCAGCAACTCGGCGCCACTTAGCTCCTTTCCCTCTTTAGCCACAACATGTAGGACTAACACGTCTTGTGGTTCACCTAACGCTTCGGTAGCCACTTGCTTTGGCTCATCTACAACGGGCTCTTGTGGTGCAACATCTAAAGGTGCCTGACGAGCTTCGATAACGGGCTCAGCCAATAAAGGCTCATCAGTTGCGAACAAAGACTCTTGTACAGGAGCTTCTGCAGTAAAAGCGGGAGCCTCTGCTGACAAAGAAGGCTCAACTCGTGTTTTATTCACCTTAATCGCAGGAGCCTGACTCAACTCAAACGCTTCTTCAACTGGCTCTATGAACTGTGGCGCTTGTTCGTTAACATCGGGCTTGCTCGTTTCAGCCTCGGCAGGAGTTGACTTAACGACTCTAACTTCACCAATCCCATCGTTATCGAAACCTTCAGCATCACGACGTTCACGATTGATACCGACCATCGAGCCCTGTTTGTACCCTTTAGGCTGCTGCTTTCTAATGGACCAAAAACCATGCACAAGTACGGCGATAATGGCTATCGCACCTATAAGAAGCAATACCAGCTGCAAATTTTCCATTGATTACCCTGTATTTCTTATGTTTATCCAGCGTCGGCTAATGCCACCGCTTCATCGATATCAACTGCCACGATGCGCGAAACACCGGGCTCATGCATCGTCACACCGATAAGTTGATCGGCCAATTCCATGGTGATCTTGTTGTGACTAATATATATAAATTGTACGCTTTGGGACATCTCTTTTACCAAACGACAAAATCGTTCGACATTGGCATCATCCAAAGGCGCATCGACCTCATCCAACATACAAAATGGTGCAGGATTCAATCTAAAAATAGCAAAAACTAATGATAAAGCGGTTAGCGCTTTTTCTCCACCAGAAAGAAGGTGAATTGTACTATTCTTCTTGCCCGGAGGCCTAGCCATAATGGACACACCGGTTTCTAATAGATCATCGTCGGTTAAGGCTAAATACGCGCTACCACCTCCGAAGACCTTGGGAAACAAGATCCCTAAGTCAGTATTCACTTTATCGAAAGTATCTTTAAAGCGAGACTTAGTCTCTTTGTCTATCTTACGGATCGCTTCTTCTAAACTGCTCAGTGCCGCGTTAAGGTCATCATCTTGGCTGTCTAAATACAACTTGCGTTGATTTTGCTGATCGTACTCTTCAATAGCGGCTAAGTTGATGGCACCTAAAAGGCCTATCTGTTCCCTTAGTCGTTCTAGCTCTTTTTGACGCCACAGCATGGTCTTTTTATCGTCTAACGTCGATAATATCAGTTCAACATCAACGCGTTGTTCATTTAACAATCGCAGCTGACTGTCAATTTGACCTTTTAAACCTTCACGACGTAACTTTAACGTGCTGGAAGATTGAGTCAAGTCTTCTAGCTTCGCAAGCTGTTGTTTTTTATTCGTTCCTGCACTATCGCACAGTTCCTGTAACTCTGCTTGCTGCCGCCTTAAGACTGTTAACGCCTCTTGCTTAATTTGTTGCGCTTGCAGGGCCTGATCTAATTGTTCTCTAAGAGGCTGTGACTGGCCCTCTTCCTGCGCACTGTCTTTGGCGTCTAACTGCTTATGCAGTTGACGCTCATTTTGTTCAAGCTCAAGTATACGCTGTTCGTGTTGGTTAACCTGCTGCTTAATTAGCACCAACTGAGTATGTAAGCCCTGCTCACTCAATGAGGTTTGCGTCACCTTTGCGTCTAACTGTTGGCGTAGCGGTTTTAGCTGCGCAACTTTTTCAGCCGCCAGTGCTCTTTGCTGCTGACCTTGAGTTTTAGCGCGCAGTGTCTGTTCGAGTGTCTCGTTGAGTAACTGATGTTGCAGCTTACGCTGCTCTACATTGAGTTGAAAATCCTGTCGCTCTTGCTTAGCCTCGACTAACTCTTGTTCCACTTTTGCGAGTCTAGAAGCAATATCGACTATCGATTGCTGCTGCGAGCGCAGTTGCGAGCTTAAACTAGCAAGCTCTATCTGCTTGGCTTGGATCAACTGCTGCTTTTGCTGAGCTTGGCTAACAAGCGGCACCACCATTAACTTTATCTCAGTTAGAGACTCCGTTAATCTTGCTAAGTTAGCTTGGCTATTAGTGACACTTTGCTGCAGAGCGATTTGCTCATTCTTAAGCTCGACAATCGAGCCTGCAGCTTGGGTTTTCTCTATGATAAAGTCGATACCGACAAGGTAACCATCGGCGGTCGCAATTAACTGTTCTTGCTTGAGCGCACCTCGCTGTAGCATGGCTTGGTTTATAGTCTCTAGCCACGTGACATGGTTTAACCAAGGGGCAAGGTTTACCGGCGCCTTGACTGCTGCAAGTTGCGTACTTGCTGTTTCAAAGCCAAACTGCGACAGATTAGAGTCATTACTTTGAGAGTCAGCAGCCGATAACACTGGCGCACTTAATAGCCCAGATAATAAAATATCAACAGCGCTTTCCCAGCCGGGAGTGACATCGATAACTTGCCATAACTCTTGGCATTCACCGTCCTTATCGGTCGGTAATAACTGAGACACAACAGATAACCGGCCTTGCTCATCTGCAAGTTTAACTTTCAGAGTGTCCTGCTCTGCAAACAATGTTTGTTCAGTTTGCTGCTTTGCTTCGAGCAGGAAGTTTAACTCATCGAGCACTTCTTGTTCTTGCTCAATAACACCGCTAAGTTCACTCACCTGTTCAGTGATATCTTGTGATTTAAGCAATTCAAGATCGGAAGCGGTTTGCAGCGCTTGATCTTCTAGTCTCGCGACCAGCTTATGTTTATTGCTAATATCGGTTTCAGCATGGCTGAGTTGATTGCGATTCATCTCAAAAGCAAGGTGCGCCTGAGTATGTGCTTCATTTAAGCTATTTAATTGCTCGCTTAAATACTCAAGCTGCTCAACTAAGGTAGAAAGCTCGGCATCATGCTCTGCCAATTGCTGTCGTAATAGACTTGCTTCAGGCAAAGCACTTGCTTGCTGCTCATTGAGCAGGGTCTGTTTAGCTTCATCTTCGGCTAAACGGGCGCGATAAGCTTGCATCTGCGCAGCAATCTCTTGTAGTCGCAGACTCAGGCTCTCATCCTGTTGCTCACGGTGCTTTAGCGACTGCTCTAACTTAGCGATATGCGTTTTGGTTAGGTAAAAGTCTTCAACCTGATGTGCTTCTTTGGTATCGAGTTCGCTTAGCTTCAAATTAAGTTCAGTTAAGCGCAGCTCTATGGTCTGCTTTTCAGCCAAAAACTGGGCTTGCTGCAGTGCTAACTTACCCAGTTGCTCATCTATTTTAGCGATTTGCTGCAGCAGCTCATGATAGCGTGAGACCGATAGTTCGGCGTCGCACTTACGCTCTGCTTGTTTTAGTTCTCGATACTTTTTAGCGGTTTCTGCCTGTTCGGCTAACTTGTCTAACTGTTTGGCTAATTCAGAGCGAATATCACCGAGTCTAGCCAAGTTCTCTCGGGTGTGACGAATGCGGTTTTCAGTTTCACGACGACGCTCTTTATAACGTGAGATCCCCGCCGCTTCTTCGATGAAAACCCTTAAGTCTTGAGGCTTAGACTCAATTAACCTTGAAATCGTACCCTGCTCAATAATGGCGTAACTACGCGGTCCAAGACCGGTGCCCATAAAGAGATCGGTAATATCTTTACGGCGGCACTTTTGATTATTGAGAAAATAACTTGAGTCACCGTCTCGGCTCACCTGACGCTTAACGGCAATCTCTTGATAACTGGAGTACTGACCCGCTAAGCGCCCATCTTGGTTGTCAAATAACAGCTCCACGCTGGCAACAGATACAGGGCGCCTTGCTGTAGAGCCATTAAAAATAACATCGGCCATGGAATCGCCACGCAAATGTTTTGCAGAACTTTCACCTAATACCCAACGCACCGCGTCAATCACATTTGATTTGCCGCAGCCGTTCGGGCCAATAATGGCGCTTAGTGGGCTAAGTAAAGGTATTTTAGTTGGATCGACAAATGACTTGAATCCGGCAAGTTTAATCTGTTTAAGTCTCATGGTGCCGTTTAGTCATTTCCTCGCTAGCATGTTAGCGATTAAGTTCGAGAACTAGCATAGGAAGCCTAGTAATAACGTTTATATAGGATGTAACTTTACCAAAGCTCACTGCATTTTGTAACGCTTTTTATTGACGATTAAGCGCTTTTAACTTGTGATTAAATACCGACTGACTCACAATCGTACGAATGCGCATTCTTAACAATGTAATATTTCTATGAATAAAACCAAACAAGTACAAAAAAAAAGCGGTGTTAATTATTTTCTCGACGGGTTCAGCCTAATTAAGCAGCCAGGTCTTAGAAGATTTGTCTTTATTCCACTTTCAATCAATTTATTATTATTTGGTGGCCTAATCTATTTTGCCATTGGCCAATTAGAGAGTGTGTTTGCCTGGCTTTCCAGTCAGCTTCCAGACTATTTAAGCTGGCTAAACTTCATCTTGTGGCCACTGGCAGTCTTGACCTTATTAGTCGTACTGTCGTTTGTTTTTAGCTCGGTAATGAACTGGCTTGCCGCCCCTTTTAATGGTTTATTGGCTGAAAAAGTGGAGCAGCAGCTTACGGGTAAATCACTTAACACTGGTGGCGGTATCGATCTGGTTAAAGATCTACCACGGATCATGGGCCGAGAGTGGACGAAACTTAAATATTATCTACCTAGGGCCATCGTATTCTTATTGCTGTTCTGGATCCCTTTTGTCGGGCAAACTGTGGCCCCTATTTTGTGGTTTCTGTTTAGCGCCTGGATGATGGCAATTCAGTATTGTGATTATCCATTTGATAACCACAAAGTACCGTTTCAAGATATGAAGTTTGCGCTCAACCAAACCAAGGGCAGTAGCTTTAGTTTTGGCGCTGCTGTCACCTTGTTCTCAATGATCCCCATTTTAAACTTCGTGGTGATGCCCGTAGCGATTTGTGGTGCAACTGCCATGTGGGTCGATAAATATCGCGCCGCCTATAAAAACGATATGATTGCACCTGAATAAAAACAAAATTATCACTCTGCAAAAGCCATGTTTCTAAGTGACTTTTTTCTTACAAATGTCTTGTCCTGAAATCTGTTTACATATTTCAGGACAAGACATTAAAAAAGCAGCCATCTGGCTGCTTTTTTATGGGTTACAATCAAGCTTGAAAAACTAACTTTCTGCAATACTAACCAAGTTACGCCCTGCACTCTTCGCTTCATATAAGCCCGTATCTGCGCGCTTTAGCAACTCATCGACGGTTTCGTCATGGCCAAACTCTGTCACTCCAGTACTGACAGTAATCGTTAATGCCCCTTTTGAGGTTTCTATCGGCGTGATCTCAAGTTGCATACGGAATCTATCTATCAAGGCGTAAGCCTTTTCGATATGAAGACCTTTAAACCCCACCACAAACTCTTCACCACCAATACGCGCCACGGTGAAGTGCTGTGAAAAAGACTGCTTTAATCGCGAAGCAAATTCGATTAACACCTCATCACCGACATCATGGCCATAGGTATCGTTCACCTTCTTGAAAAAGTCGATATCCAATAAAGCCAAGGACAAAGAACCTTGTTTCTGGGCAACCTCGGTTAACTTCTCCTGATAAAAATTAAAGAAATACCGCCGATTAAACACATTAGTGAGGTAATCGAGATTTGCCTGTTCCCACAACTTAGTGACCATATCTAACGAGTCTAGTGTCGTTAATACTCGACAATGAAACTCTTCGTGTACAAATGGCTTTTGCAAGAAGTCGTTGGCACCATTTTTAATAAAGCGTGCTGACAGGCTTTCATCACTGTCACTAGACAGGCCGATAATAGCAAGCTCTTCACGACCCAGTCGCTCTCGCACCTTAATGATGAGGCCAAAACCATCAAGCCTTGGCATATTATAATCGGTAATAAGTAGGGTAATGTCAGGGTTATCATTAAGGGTCTCTAACGCAGAAATGCCATCATCGGCCTCTATCACCTGAAACAGATGTTGTTCTAATAAGCTACGAATAAATTTGCGGCTAACGACAGAGTCATCGGCCACAAGCACCTTTACACTTTGATTACGGCGTAAGCGCTTCACCAGTTTTGCGGTATATTCATAGCTAAAACGGTTCTCTTTAAATACATAATCCACGATACCTAGTTGTAATAAGCGAGCTCGCTGCTCGGCATCCCAACTCCCAGTTAATACAATACAAGGGATCTGTTTTTCCAAAACAAACTTAACTATCTCGCCTTCTTGTGCATCAGGAAGATTTAAATCTGTGATCGCAACAAAGTACTCATTGTGTGCCAATAGTTCCTTGGCACTGGCCATGTCAGAGGCAACATCGACCTCACAACACAACTCCTGGGTTAGCAGGTGCCGCATCACCCTAGAAACCACTTGGCTATCTTCAACCACTAAAATCCGCAAACTTGCTCTCCTTCTCCCTATATTGCTTCTCCCCGCACTTAGCAAACCTTTTTCAGGCTCTTGATAACCAATAACCTTGGTTACTTGGCTAAGTTTGCAGGTCGAAATAGGAAATATTATTCCGTCGCATATTATATTTACGCGCTTCTTATTCGTTTTCAGCTTAACGTCTGCGGGGAGAAAACGGTATAACTAATGTCAAATATTTACACCCGTTTCAACCGCTAAGTTAATAGATTTATTATCTATAGCGGCATGTTCAAGTGCAGCTTCATGTTTGGTTTTACGCACATCAATGACCACGGTTGCCGAAATTTTATCTTGAATCGCTTGCCTATTAGCGTCCCAGTAGATCTGGAAAAAGCCTAACAAACCAGTGGTAAACCCTGCCGCGTAACCACCATATCGACCAAACGCATCCCAGAGTGAGATTTTGGTGCCATCGAGTTGAATGACACGAATGCCAAATAGCTTCTTACCTAATGTTTGACCATCAAACCATGCGGTGAACACGGTAAAATAAAAAGCGGCCCAACCAAAGCCTAAACCAAGATCATTGAGTAAACCTTTAATCCACGCCAACGGACTAGTTGTCGATTCATTTTTTTCTGGCAGAAATTCGAGCTGAACATTTTGATTTTCTAACGCTTGCGCAGCTTCCTCTATCTTTTCTAAGCTTCCTTCCATCGCGGTCTCTGACATAAAACCTTGAGCCTGCATATCGCCAGCTTCAGATAAATCGGCTCCAATCTCAGGTTTTGAGTCTAGAGCGGTTTTGGCTTTGATATCCGCTTCTTCATCGGATCCAGTATTTGATTTAGCGCTTGATTTAGCAATTAATTTAGTACTGTTCTTTGTATTACTACTTATACCAGCCTCCGTATCTGGGTTGGCTCCTAACTCACTGACTTGCGGTGCGCCTTTCTCAAGATCTTGCTGTCGATAAAGCTGTTGCTTCTCCATCGTCGAAAGCGGTAATCCTGCTACTAACTCATTGATTATTTGTGTTTGCTCTGCTGTTGGCAGGCTTGAGCGAGACAAGGCCTGCTCCACTTCGGCCATTTTCTTTTGCGCACAAGCAAAATCTTCACACTGACTTGCAACAATCACGGCCGGCACATAGCCCACCATTTCAGTCAAACTCGCTAAGCCATCATCGCCATTTGCTGGTTTCACAATGCTGCCATTAGCGTCTAAATGGCTTCCCTGCTTTGGCGGTTTAACCGTTACGTCGCTATAATAACCAACGACTGCCGAGATCAAAGCAGCCAACATCAGTAGGTATAATCCCCACTTAAACAACTTGCCCACGGCTTTACTCTGCTTTTGAATTAAGAGTGTAGCCAACACCAATAAGATAAAGAGCCAGCCAGCGCTTTCGGCGAGCACGGCAACCAAAAGGCCATCGATCATCATGGCCAAGCCTCGCTTAAGCGGACTTGCTAATGGCAAGTAAAGAATATTTGGCGATACATCAAAGGCAAATGGCGTTACCCAGGTCTTAGGATCATCATGTTTACTCATCTGCTGCTGCCTCATAGAACCACCTCATTAGCCTGTTTAGCGACACGAATATCCCGTTGTAACTGGGGAACTGACAGACTCGAACCTCAAAAGTAACATTATGTTAACACAGCATTTCCTGTGCTATATCGATCTTTACGAATAACAGCAAACGCTTTAATAACTAAAAAGAATAACGAAGAACAAACTATCACTTCTATTACTGCAAAAGCCTATTATGATTTAACTGTGCATTTAAAGGAGCAAGCAATCAATGAGCAAAATTTTCGAAGATAACTCACAAACAATTGGTAACACCCCTCTTGTCCGTCTAAACCGTGTAAGTAATGGTAGAGTGCTTGCCAAGATAGAAGCTCGCAACCCAAGCTTTAGCGTTAAGTGCCGTATCGGTGCCAATATGATTTGGGATGCTGAGAAAAAAGGCCTTCTAACTCAAGAGCAAGAGCTTATTGAACCCACATCAGGCAACACCGGTATTGCTCTGGCTTATGTTGCTGCTGCTCGTGGATATAAGTTGACTCTAACAATGCCAAACACCATGAGTTTAGAGCGTAGAAAATTACTTAAAGCCCTTGGTGCCAACCTTGTGCTGACCGAAGGGGCTAAAGGCATGAAAGGGGCGATTGATAAGGCTGAAGAGATCAGACTATCAAACCCTGAAAAATATGTATTACTGCAGCAGTTTAATAACCCTGCGAACCCTGAGATCCACGAAAAAACCACTGGACCGGAAATCTGGAATGATACCGACGGTGAAGTCGATGTCGTTGTTGCGGGTGTAGGAACTGGCGGTACCATTACCGGTGTTAGCCGTTATATTAAGAACACTCAAGGTAAAGCGATTACATCGGTTGCAGTTGAGCCAACCGACTCACCCGTTATCGCGCAAACATTAGCAGGCCAAACGATACAACCTGGACCACACAAGATCCAAGGTATTGGTGCAGGCTTCATCCCTGGAAACTTAGATCTTAACCTTATTGATCGCGTTGAAGCGGTAACCAATGAAGAGTCTATTGAGATGGCCCAGCGTTTGATGAAAGAAGAAGGGATCTTAGTCGGTATTTCATCGGGTGCAGCGGTGGTAGCCGCAAACCGTATCGCCGCACTGCCTGAATTTGAAGGCCAGAATATCGTGGTTATTTTACCGTCAGCAGCTGAGCGTTACCTATCTTCAGCCCTGTTCCAAGGCCAGTTTAGCGATGCCGAAAACGTGCAATAACTTCACCTAGCGTAAAATAAAAAACCCAAGCCTTAGCTTGGGTTTTTTATTGCCATCACAATATGATTGACTGTTGAGCTGACAATATCTAACAAGGCGTGATCATCAATATCAGTTCGAATAAGATACTGGTACTCTAGGAGTTTAATAATCGCTAACACCTGATGTGCATCGGCATTAGCCGAACTTGAGCCCATATCAGCAAAAAAATGCTTAATACTATCAAGAAAGGTTTTATCTAATGCGGTGATTGCCGCCGCCAGTTGCGGATTACGTAACGCCTCTTCATGAAACGCTACCTCAAGGATCCTGTCGTCTCGATGAGCTAACTGTTCTTTAATATGCTCACAGATAAATTGACTGAGATTATCGATAATAAACGCCTTCATCTGCGACTCATCAGCCGTTTGTTGCTCCAACCTAACACTCTCCACCAAGGCGTAACTCTTATGCTCTAATACCTTATTCATCCACAAGGTTTTTTCTGCAAAATAGGTTAAGGAATCACTGATAAGATCTTTAATATCATCGAAATAATAAGTAGTTGAAGATAGCGGCACATTAGCCTCACTAGCTACAGCACGATGTCGAACTCCACGGATCCCCTCTCTTACGATTAAGCGCAAGGTTGCTTCTAATATTGCAATACGCCGTGCTTGACCATCGCTACGGCTTGATTGACGACCCACATAGGTCAAAGGCACAAGCATATCGGCTCCCGTTAGACTAATAAATATGCTGCTTGAGCAGGCTAAAACCACTTTTAAACTTATTAAAATCACACTTATCCGTGTGAAGTAGGATCAAGCTCAAACAATTAACAAACTGTAACATGTAAAATTTGGCTCCACTAATACTCTGTAAGCTTATCTTGGTTGAACTTATGTCTTTTTATCGCTCTCCTCTCTCTATCAGTGCTTTTGACGCAAAGTTTGAAGCGCAAAAAATTGCTTTTGCCCCAATTAGTTTTCAAGTAGCACGCTGTCTTTTAAAATTTAACTTATTACAACTCATCTCAGAGAGTGGCGAGAAAGGCTGTAGCCTAAATAGCTTGGCACAGCAATCTGAGCTATCTGAATATGCCGTAGGAGTATTGGTCGACATGGGACTCAGTATGGGTCTGCTCTATCTAAATGAAGACACGTACGTACTAGACAAAATTGGCCATTTTTTGCTGCATGATGATATGGCAAAAACCAACTTAAATTTTACCCATGATGTGTGTTATCAAGGCCTATTCGAACTAGAAGCGTCATTAATTGAAGGTAAGCCTAAAGGATTAAGTTCCCTTGGTGACTGGCCAACGATTTACCCAGGGCTGAGTCAGCTGCCTGATGAAATAAAAAAGAGCTGGTTTGAGTTTGATCACTACTACTCAGATCATGCTTTTGAATCGCTTCTACCGCTAATTTTTCAAGCTAAACCCAAACATATCGTTGATGTTGGTGGTAATACTGGCAAATGGGCATTGGCTTGCACGGGTTACGATAACCAAGTGCAGATCACCATTATGGACCTGCCTGGCCAGCTAAAGGTTGCTATGGAAAATGCGATGACTGCTGGGGTTTCTGAGCGCGTTCAAGCCTATGCCACCGATCTGCTCGATGAAAATAAACCCTTTTGTGAAGGCGGTGATCTGTATTGGATGAGCCAATTCTTAGACTGTTTTTCCGAGGCCGAAATTCTCAGCATCTTAAAGAGAGCCGCATCAGTGATGAAGCCTGGGAGTGAACTTTGTATCTTAGAAACCTTCTGGGATCGCCAACCTTTTGAAGCGGGAGCCTATTGCGTCAATGCCACTTCTTTATATTTTACCGCCATCGCCAACGGTAATAGCCGCATGTATCACAGTAAAACCTTACTGACATTAATCAGCCAAGCAGGACTCTTTGTTGATGAAGATATCGACAATATCGGCCTAGGACATACGCTACTACGTTGTAAGCTCAAGCCTTAAGCCCCATATATTAAAGACTCATTCGTTACAAACTTTAAGGTTTGCACGTTTAAGACTTAAGCCTAAAGCGATTATTCGTTCTAGGCTTAAGTTTACACAGGGCGTATTCAAATAGCCTTAGCCCAAACCAGCTTAAATTCGCTATCTCCAGTAAATCCATCCCCACTAATACCACTCTCACTAAGATCATCTCTCTCCATATAGATTCAGTAAAATTGAATCTACGGTTAACATTATTTCAATTTTACTTACCAAACGGTACTTATAAAATAGCTGTATAAGATTGATTTCAGGAGAAAAAAATGACCACAACACATAATAAGCTAAGACACCGAGTATCACGTTTACCAAGTCCGATGGCAGGGCTTGCACTGGCTATCGCTAGCTTAGGCTGGGCATGGGAAAGTATGCTGCCAAGTTTTGGTAACCAAGCTCAATTAGTAGGTGCGTCGATAGCGTCCGTTATGCTGCTGATGTTGGTAGCCAAATTTGTGCTTCATCCAAAAGTACTCATTCAAGAATTGACTCACCCTGTGGTTGGTAGCGTGATCCCGACCTTTGCGATGGCCTTAATGGTAGTCTCGGCCGCCATAGGGCAATTTAATCACGGTGTAGCGGTAACAATATGGCTATTGGCTATTACCATTCATATCGTGTTTTTAACTCTGTTCATTTATTTCCGCGCCATTGATTTTAAACTCGAGCATATGGTGCCAAGTTGGTTTGTGCCACCTATCGGCATTATTGTCGCAGCGGTATCTTTTCCTCATGGCTCAGAGTTGCAGTATCAGTGGCTGGCCGATGCAATTCTCACCTTTGGCATGGTCAGCTATCTGGTGATGCTACCAATCATGATCTATCGCTTGATCTTCTGTGACCCCATTGCTGACGCAGCTAAGCCTACCATCGCAATTTTAGCAGCACCCGCGAGCCTCTCTTTAGCAGGCTACTTAACAATTTCAACTCAGCCATCATTGATTATCGTAGGAGTATTACTCACTCTTGCATTGCTAATGACAAGCGTGATTTATCTAGCCTTCTTTCACTTACTAAGACTACCATTTTCACCCGGTTACGCCGCATTCACCTTCCCTATGGTCATTGGTGCTACCGCCCTATTTAAAACGGTACAATGGTTAATAGCTACATACGGTGCAAGCGTGCTTTCCTTTGATTTACTTATCGCTGCAAAATTCGAGCTTATCATAGCGACACTTGTTGTTACTTATGTTGCGCTAAAATACCTCATCCACTACAAGGCAAGTATTCTTGGCAGAACAGCGAATTAAAAAGTTGATATAAATTACCCCGTTTAATTGTTACACATTAAGCCGTTAAAATAGTTAAACCTAAATGTAACATTTCTCTATTATCACCTCTTTCCCCAAGCCTTAAGTGTGACGCACCTCACATTTCAGGCTTTTTGCATCACCTATTACACCACTGTATAGACTAATGTGTAATCAGCTAAAAATCAGCATAAATACCACAGGCAATTAAAAAACAAATAACAACTCAGCACCATTGCAAATACAAAAATAACACGTATACATCACATTAAACACAAGAGCAACACAAACCCCCTTATGCGCCGCTCATTCATTCACATCCTGTTAACCAGCAGCTTTTCAAACTGAAAACAGGTAAATAAAACACCTGTAAATAGCATGTTGCCCCAGTTATTAACTTGTGCTTACATCCCATCTTAGCGATCACTTCTTGACATATATTTACAAACACTTAAGAAGCAGAAACTAAACAAAAATAACTATTATAGGTTCCAGGGAGTAAAAGATATGCAGCTCAACTCAAGATTGGCCAAGGCTATTCGCTTTGCGTTAGCAACAGGTGCCGCAACAGCAGCACTTAGCTCGCCAGTTGTTCTTGCCGCAGATGATGAGAACGTAGAACGTATCCAAGTGACAGGTTCTCGTATTCAACGTAGTGATATGGAAACGGCAACGCCAGTGACTGTATTAAGTGCCGATGAGATGGCTAATCAGGGTTTCACGAGTATTCAAGATGCCTTAGAAAGCTTAACCTCATCTACAAGTGCAATGACGACTCAATCGGTTCATGGATTCACACCAGCAGCTTCATCTATTAGTCTTCGCGGTGCAGGCGCAAACCGCACGTTGACGCTGATCAATGGCAAAAGATTAAACCAATATCCAAAGCCAGCTGGCGGCACTGATAACTTTGTTGATACGGCGAACCTGCCGATGGAGGCGGTACAACGCATTGAGATTTTGCAATCCGGTGGTTCAGCCATTTATGGTGCCGATGCAGTTGGTGGTGTAATCAATATTATCTTGAAAAAAGACTTTGAAGGTGTTGCTGTTAAATATCGCCATGGCGATACCACAAATGGCGGCGGTGGCAACGATCGTGTGGCGCTATCAATAGGTGCTTCATCTGACAGAGGTAACGTATCAAGCTTTATCGAATTTACTGACAACGAGTCACTAAAAGCGACAGATAGAGAAAACTTCGGTTTACACACAGATAAAGTGCCTCACAGCCCATTCTCTCAATACAGCTCATACGGTGCAAGAATCGCCGGTACTGGTGATGGTGCACGTCAACTAACAGCTGAAGAATGTACTGCTGGCGGCTTCTTATGGGATTCTGCTCGTAACATTTGTGGTTTTGACCGCTCTGCATGGCGCGACTTACAACCTGAGAGCACGCGTTTTATCAGCTCAACAATCTTTAACTATGAACTTGCTGACGACGTCAGTTTTGTGGGTCGTTTAGACTTCGCAGAAGCAAAATCTGTCACTAACATCGAGCCTTCGGCAATCGATGACTACGATATTGCCGTCGATGGCAACCAATTAACCGTTAGTTACGGTCAAGTTGGTGCTGATAACTATATGAGCAAAGTGTTTGATGATAAGTCCACCGCACTAAATGGTGACTTTGCCAATGCCGAAGATGGTGATTACTATTACGCACGTCGTTTACATGAACTAGGTAATCGCACAACTGAAACTAAGACGAGCAATTACTTCTTCACCGCTGGCCTTGAAGGCTTAATTGCCGACGAATACAACTGGGATGCTTCGGTTAACTACGGCCGCACCAGCGTCGACGTATTTGGTGGCGGTAACGCAACCGTTGGCGGTATGTTTGACTACCTCACAGCTGGTGAAAATGGTAACTCACTACTAGAGAATATGTCTCCAGAAGATGCGGAAAAAGCCTCTTATAGCTCTTTTGAGCGCGCTCAGTCTACGCAAAAAAACATTCAAGCTAACATCACCGGCTCGCTATTTGAGATGGATGCTGGTGATGCCATGTTTGCTTTTGGTGGCGAGTATACGATTCAAAGCTATGAAACAGATTCTGACTCTGAGTCTAAAAACGGTAACATCTTAGGTAAGGGCGGCTCATCGGGTGCGGGCGAGCGTAAAAACTGGGCAACCTATGCTGAATTAAGTATTCCTGTACTTGATGAACTAACGATTGATGCGGCGCTGCGTTACGACCATTACGACAATTTTGGTGGCAATCTTTCACCACAGATCGCAGTTGAGTATCGCCCACTAAGAGAGCTACTAGTCCGTGGTTCTTGGAGTTCTGTATTCCGTGCACCAGACATGCACCGTGTATATGGAGACCCAACCAACGGCTTTAACACAGTAATTGACTTTAAACAGTGTCAAGCTATGGGGGGAACACCGGGTACAAGTTACCCAGATGAAAACCTAAATGCTATCTGTAATGAGCTACATATCGACACCACAACGGGTGCGAACCAAGACTTAGAAGCAGAAACAGGCTACACCGCCAACCTAGGTGCGGTATGGGGCGGAGATTCATTCAACGCATCATTCGATCTTTGGGAGTGGAAGCTAGATGACATGGTGAGTGATATCAGTGCTTCACAAGCCGCTCGTGAATATGAGCTGTATGAAGACATGATCACCCGTGATGACAAAGGCACCATTACTCATATTAATGCAACAGCGCAAAACTTGGCGTACCAAGAAGTCCGTGGTTTTGACTTAACTGCTGGCTACGACTGGGATCTAAATAGCTTTGGCGAACTAAAGCTTAACTTTAGCGGTACCTATATCTTAAACTCTGAGTATCAACTAACCCAGAGCGATCCAGTTGAAGATGATATCGAAAACGGTGGTCTACCACAGTACCGTGCTAACTTGATCCTTGGCTACTTCATTGACGACTTTGAGGCCACACTCGGTGCTTACCACACTGCGCGTATGCACGGCTCACAATATAAGTCTTTCAAAGAAGCTGCTGAAGCTGCTGGTGACGTATTTGTTGAAGAGGATCATGAAGTTGCCTCTCAAACTAAGTGGAATCTGACGACGGGTTACACGTTCTCTGATTCAATTAAAGTTAAAGCGGGTATCGTTAACTTATTTGATGCAGGTCCTAACTTCGATCCAACAGCAACATCATGGCCACACTACCCACGTAGCATCTATAACGCACGTGGACGCGAGTGGTTTGTTGAAGGTGAAGTGAAGTTCTAAATAAGAACTGATATTAGTTTACTCCACACTAAAACGGCATCCTAGGATGCCGTTTTTTATCAGCGGTTCCAGCCCTAGCTAAATCCCATATAGTGCGCGCCAATCACAATCACACTCGAGGTCACAAATAGTGTCAGCATAAAACGCCAGATAAACTTAAGCCACTGACCCCAGTCGACACGGCACACACCTAATGTCGCCATCAAGGATGCCGATGTTGGTACCAATATATTGGTAAATCCATCGCCCAATTGAAATGCTAACACTGCCACCTGACGAGTGACTCCAACCAAGTCAGCAAGAGGAGCCATGAGTGGCATGGTGAGCGCAGCCTGTCCCGAACCCGAGGTAACAAAGAAATTAAACACCGATTGGAACACATACATAAACCATGCCGACATCACGCTCGGAAGTTGGCCAATAAACTCCCCCGCTTTACTCAATATGGTATTGAGTACACTTGGGGTTGAAGCATCTCCGCCACCGAGCAGCAGCAAAATACCCGAGGCACAGCCGACTAAAACAGCGGGTTCAAGCATAGTGGCAGCGCCCTGCTTAAAGCTCACCGCTACGGTATTGATATTCATCTTGTTGAGCTTAAAGACGACACCGATAATGCCGACAACAATCCCCATGGTGAAGAACTGACTGGCAATCTCTGGGATAAACCACGCCTTGGCAATCACCCCCCAGATGATCCACGCAACCGTTGCGAATATAGTGAGCAATACCAAGATATCGCCTAGGTTAAAGCGGCTTTCAAGGTTGGATTCTTTAAGGTTTTCTCTAAAGTAGCTATCACTTTGGTAACTAAAAGAGTGCGTAGGCATGGCTTTCACTTTGGCGGCATAACGCATGGTGAAGATAAGTCCCATCAGGGTAAAACCGGACCACATCACAAAGCGCATACCTGAGCCGGACAACACTGGTACACCGGCGATACCTTGGGCGATAGCCACGCTAAATGGGTTCATCCAAGAGGAAGCGAAACCAATTTGAGTCGCTACATAGGTCACCATCACTGTGGTAATACCATCATAGCCTAAGCGGATCATCAGCGGGCAGATGATAATGGCAAACGCAATCGCCTCCTCCCCCATGCCAAAGACTGCACCACCAAGGGAAAAGAGTATGAAAATTACTGGAATAAACAGCGCCTCATTACCACGGGTGCGATCAATTAGCTTTAAAATGCCGTTATCTATGGTACCTGTCGCCATCACGATGCCAAAAGCACCGCCAATAACTAACATGAACATGATCACACCAATAGCACTACCCCACTTAGAGCCCGAGACTAAGCCTTCAAAGGCAAAGTTAAAGAAGCCCGCCCCGCCGTTGCCTTCAAATAGTGCGACAGGGTTTAATATGGGTGAGCCTGCATCATCGACTTCATAGGCAAAGGAGTTGGGATCGATAACGCTGCGGCTCTTTTCCACACCATCAACAACGTAGCTAATGTCTTGAGTTTGAAATGAGCCAATAGGAACAAAATAAGTCAGAATTGCCGCCGCAATGGCAACGAAGAAGATAATGACGAGGGTGTCGGGCATTCTCACGGTTGTTTTCGGAGTAACCAACTGATTATCTAGGGTATTAGAAGCGCTAACAGGGTCCATTTTGCCACCATTTTATTATTATATGGCGGCAATATAAACCAATGACTGACTATTAGCTAGCCAAGTTAACCATCTACCTTAACCACTTGCGATAGAGCTCTTAACAAAGACTTTGCTAATAAAGTGACTTATAACCAACATAAGCAACGAAAATAGCAATGCTGGCACAATAGGATGAATATGGAAAATCAACGGCGACTGCCATTGCAGCACAATATAACTTAGCATACCACTGCACATGGCTATCAAGGCCGTTTGACCATTCACCGTTGGGCAAAACATCCCGGCGATAATGGGCCATAGAAATACTGCCTGCAAAGCGCCAAAAGCCGCAAGGTTAATCCAAACGATCATATCTGGCGGCTTCACAGCCCAAAAACAGGCTAGCGCCGTAATAACGACCATCAGCACTTGCGTCATGCGCACCTGAGCCGTCGCGCTCATTGCTGGCCTTGTTTTAACCACGCCATCACGAACGATACTGACAGCCGACTGCAGCAACATAGAGTCTACCGATGACATCACCGCAGCAATCGGCGCGGCGAGCAAAATACCCGCCCAGAATGGACTCATTAACTGCGCGATTAAGGTCGGCATAATTTGATCGGGCACGCTAAGATTTGGAAATAGCGCGCGACCAAGAAAGCCGCATAGATGTGGGATCAGTGTCATCAAGAAGCAAATTATCGTTCCCCACAACATGCCTCGCTTTAGTGACAACGGGTCTTTAACTGCTAATAGCCTTACAATAGTATGAGGTAAGCCCATGGTGCCAAAACAGATCAATACCCAAAACGACAACATCATAGGCCAGCTTAAAAAGTCATCCACCCCATGAGGGCTGAGTAGCTGGGGCATTTTGGCGGTTTCCACCGCTAACTGTGAACTGAGCTCGGGGCGAGTTAAGATCACAAGTAACAAGATGATTAATCCGAGTAGCATCACTATGCCTTGCAGAGCGTCTGTGAGTACAACCGCTCTGAAACCACCCGTTAAGGTGTAGGCAAGCACTGTCAGCACAAATACCGCCAAACCCAGCTCGTAACTGACTCCGGTTACTCCAGAAAGTAATCGGGCACCGCCAATAAATTGCACCGAGATCATAGCGACAAAGCCAACAACCAAACTCAGCATAGCAATCGTGCTCAACCAGTTATTGCTATATCGTTCGTCAAGCCATTCAATAATGGTGCTGTACTGCTTTTTTTGCGCGAGAAATTTAGGCCCTAAAACCCCTAAGGTAAGAATAACCACAGGAACCTGGATCACAGCCAGCCATACCCAGCCTAGTCCGAACTTATAAGCAGCACCGGGCCCGCCAATAAATGAGCCCGCACTGGTATAGGTAGCCACCAAAGTTAACGCTAACAATGGGCCGCTAAGGAACGCCCCACCGATAAAAAAGCGCTTAGCTTTATCATCACTGAATTGCTGAGACTGTTTAGCCTGACGCGCACTCCAGACCCGAGTGATCACCAAACTTAACCCAAGGTAAATTAATACCGGCAATAAACTAGTCATTACGTTCCTCAACCTTACTCACAACCTTAGTAAGTAAAAATCTAAGACTGACTATCAGCAAAAGCGGTGCACCGATACAGGAAAACCAAAACCATAGCGGTAAGCCAAACCAGTTCCCCAGTTCACTGAGCCATAATGGACCAAAGCACCAGAGGAAAAAGTAACTCAACGTGAGTATTAATGAGGTTTTGGTAAGCAAACTCATAAGTGTGAAGGCCGCAGCTAAGAAAAGAGTTTTAAGCGCGCAATTTTAATCAATAATGCCACAGGATGCTAGACGGTGATCAAGAGCAAAAATCAAAAACATGATAAGAAATCAAAAGTGCGCGGAAATAATTGCATTGAATCACAGTTAACTGGCCATAACTTTCGCTTATTCACTTAAGTTGGCCCAAAAGACAGACTTTGTAACCCATTGATTAACAGTAGAACAAAACTTAATTCAGACTTAAATAATCGCCCATATACCTAAAAAGGGTGAGTTCCCTCTAACTTCTACTATTACGGGGACCGACTCTACTTGTTACGTCTCTATACACACTCTAAAATCGAATCTTGAACCATCAATTTTATTGATAGTTTCAACTATCGTTATTTTCATATAGGGAAGCCGTAGGTAACAGATGAAGTATTCACTCAAGCAAATCACCGTTTTTGACGCTGTAGCCAGCCTAGAAAGTGTCAGTGCTGCAGCAAGAAAATTGTCGATGACCCAATCGGCGGTCAGTATGTCACTTGCACAATTGGAAAATTTGCTTGGGCGTCCACTGTTTATTCGCCAGGGAAACCGATTAACATTAAGCCATTGGGGAAACTGGTTACGCCCCAAAGCTAGACGCTTACTGCAAGAGGCACAACATATCGAATTTGGTCTTCACGAACAACACCTTATCAGTGGCCAATTCAGATTGTGTTCGAGCCAAACCGCAGCAGAGCATTTAATCCCCGAACTCATCAGTAAAATTGATACTGATTTTCCCGAGCTAAGAATCGAACTCTCGGTAGAAAATACCGAGAATGTCATTGAAGGATTGCTCAACTATGAGTTTGATCTTGGGATTATTGAGGGGCGAAACGACGACTCTAGATTACATAAAGAGAGATGGATTGATGACCATCTCGTTATCATTTCATCTCCCAATCACCCCTATGCGAAATATGAAAGCGCCAGCTTATCTCAACTTGAGCAAGCAAAATGGGTGTTACGAGAACAAGGTGCCGGAACAAGAAGAATATTCGAAGGGGCAATTCACGGTATTATCGAAAAGCTTAATGTGTGGAAGGAATACGAGCAGGTACCGGTGTTAAAATCTTTAGTTAAAAATGGGCAATATATTAGTAGCCTACCCTATCTGGATGTGGAGAAGGAGGTTGCTAATGGTGAGTTGGTGATTCTTCCTACCCCTCAAATTAATATGCAGCGCCATCTTTCGTTCATCTGGCGTGCAGACTCAGGTGAAAACCCCTTACGGGACTGTATTATCACAGAGGCAAAAAGATTAAGCCGTATTCGGCAGATGAAAAGCTAGTAAGATAAGAAAAACGGGACGATATCGTCCCGTTTCACATCATTAAAATAAAAACTAGACTCTATAAACCTCACACACCCTTTTGGCTATCGCTTCTCGTGTGATCACTCCACACAATAGGCCATTATCTAAAACAGGAAAGACACTCGGCTTATTTGGCGACGCACGGCGTAATCGCTCTTCATAGCTTTTAAAAGTATTGCCCGTTAAGATCCCGTATTCATTAACCGGGAATAACTTACTACGATCAACGACCATTAACTCTATTAGTTCAGCAACTGAGTCTTGTGGTGACAGCGTCATCACCTCCGTTTGCATCAAATCACTAACCTTACATGAAACCCCTCTGGCAAACTCTTCAGACCAAAGGCTACGCAGTAGATCTTGCTGTGAGATAAAACCAAGCAAACGCTTATTTTCATCGAGAACGGGTGCGCTACGACACTCATTATCTGCAAGTAAGCTCAATGCAGCATATACAGACAGTTCAGAAGAGATCGTCAGTGGAGTTGGGTCCATAAGATCTTTAACAGATAGTTTTTTAATTATTTTAGGCATTTTAATCAGTACTCCAGAAGTAGGGATTTGATGTATTTGGGCAGATGTTTCAAGTTGTGGTGTGCTATGAACTAAGGAAGTTTTTAGGCTTTGATCAGACTTTTCGATAAGCCAGTAACCTAAGCCAACAAAAACGCCACCACCGACGATATTTCCTAAGGTCACGGGAATGAGATTATTGAAAATAAAATTGCTAAGAGTCAGGTCGGCAAAGCTATCACGACTGATATTTAAGGCTTCAAACCAAGCTGGGTCGGCAAACTGGTGGATGGTGATCCCTAAAGGAACCATAAACAGGTTTGCAATGCTGTGCTCAAAACCGCTGCTAACGAACATGGCAACAGGCAGCATAAGTAAGATCGCCTTGGTGAGAGCGTCACGACTGGAAAATGTCATCCACACCCCTAAGCAAACTAACATATTGCACAATACGCCAAGAACGAAGGCCTGCCCCCAACTATGGTGCAGCTTATGCTGGGCAATTTGTAATGCGTTTAATCCCCACAGCCCCCCATCAAGTTCGTGCATTCGAGCTGACATGATCAAAATCAACATGATCACCGCTCCAATTAGATTACCTAGGTATACTCGCCCCCAACATTTAATTAGATCGATTGTAGTAACAAGCTTCTGAGCCCAGGCAACGCTACTAAGAACGGTACTGGTAAAAAGCTCCCCGCCACAGATCACCACTAGCATCAGACCTAAACTAAATGCTAATCCCCCAGCAAGGCGAACTAATCCCCATGCTCCATCGCTTCCAGTTGTCACTGTGATATAAAAAACAAACGCCAGCGCAATAAAAGCACCAGCAAAGGCCGCTAAACCGAACGACTGCCATGCAGATTTAATCACCTTAGCCTTGCCATAATGCTCAGCCTGTTGATACAGGCTCAATAATTCTGGCTTGGGAAGCTCAACACTTTGTTGGATTGGGTTAACTATCACCGGCGCTTTAACCGCATGATTAGAAAACATTTATTCCACTCCAAATGGAAGCGTATAAATTTGTCATTTTCATTACTCTATTGCCCATTTTTATCTACTAACTTGTTATTTTGTACCTACAAATATAATTAGAAATTTGGGGCAATAAAATTTGATAATAATCATAAGCAGTATCAAATATCCTGATGCACAGGTGGAGGTTTGAGAGTTTGAATACAATAAGAGGATTATCAACAAGCAGTTGTTTTTAAAGGAGTAATAACCATGATACCTGCTTTAATGAATTATCAGCAGACTAAAGTGCGTCAACTAACTATAAAGGGATCACAGAGATTTTGAGCTTCACAATGGCAGATTCATCTCTAATATAAGTATTCTTGAAGCTTGAAGCCAACCGAACAAAAATTTGAAAAACTAAGCGGGATCTGTACATCATCAAGTGGCCCAAGCCAAAATACGAGATCAACTGCACAAAATAAATAATCAATCACCAAACGCTAATCACACTACAATAAGATGTGCGGCAAAGTTCAAACCACACGGAGCTAACGCGCCACGACTCACAAATACACGAAAAACGTGACCAACACCCAGTGCAATTTATATGCCGCCCCCCTATTTGTTTAGCGATCCCTGTATAAGTTGTTAACTGGATCTCAAATAGCTTAATCACCTAATTCAAGAATATTGATACTTAATGAAGACGGTCGTCCTATGTGTTAGTATTCGCAGGGTAAATTGGTCTTACCAATTAAATTAAAATGGTTACGGAAGACAACTGTATAGCCGGCAAAATCAGGCCCTCTGTTTTTGTCACAAATAGTACAGGTAAGTTAACTCAGTAAATAGTGCAGCTAAGTGAGCTCCTAATACTAAAGTTAATACTCAAGGACCACTAAAGTTGTCATCGCATTAGATGAATCACTATGTTCTTCTCGGAGAATGAGAAATTATGTCAGAAACAGTGAAAAACGAACAAATGGAAGACTCGGAAAAATCTTACCGAGAGCTTCACCGTCCAGCGTCTGAGTTTGAAACTCGTGAAGAGTACTTAGACAATGAACTAAAAATCATGAAGCCTAGACGTTGGGGCTTAAACCTCCCCGGTCGTGATTTCCGTTTTGAATGGGAAGATTTTGTCCCAGCTATCGCAGGTACTATTGGTATTACCGTAATGTACTCGGCCGTTATGGCAGCTTGGGCTGCGGGTCTTAGCGAAAGATGGGAACATGTTAACCTAGGAGCTGAGTTTGCAACTCAAGTTGTCCGCGTTGAAATGCTTATTCCTGCACTATTATTCTGTATTCTCAGCTCAGGCTTTTTTAACCCAAAAGCTAACTTAGCTGGTAACCATGGCCCGATGATCCCACTTATTGGTGCGATTGCCTTGGCTGGCGCTCACCCATTAGCTCTTGCGATCTTATTGGGAGTGTTCGGTTTAATATTAAGCTATGTAAAAGGTGGTTCTCGCTTAGTCAACCTGACCAGCAGCGGGGTTGCAGGTGGTCTATTAGTCTTCCTTGGCTTTATGGGAGCTGAAGGCCAAATTAGTTCTCTATTTGATTGGGCTGGTAACCTGCAGTCTAAACACAACCTTGATTACAGCTTAGGTTACGTCGCCTTCTTTATCTTGCTTGCCAATGTGGTCTTATATGCCGTTTTAGCAAAAATTGGTAAGCGTTGGTTAGCCATTCCACTGTGCTCTATTGCTGCAGTAGCAATGGCTTTCGGCTTAGGTGCTGGCCTAGATCTACAATTTGTAACTGAGCCTGGCATTCCGAACCTTAACCCTGTGTACTGGTGGGGTTCAACTGAGCAAGGTTGGCAGTTAGGCTTACCTAACCTAGAGCACTTCATTGCTTCTCTACCTTTTGCGATCTTGGCTGTTGCTATGTGGTCTCCTGACTTCTTAGGCCACCGTATCTTCCAAGAGCTTAACTACCCTAAAGGCGCAGAAAAGGTATTAATGGACGTTGATGACACTATGACGACCTGTTCATTGCGTCAAATCGTTGGTACAGCTGTGGGTGGCGGTAACATTACGTCATCTTGGGGAACTTATATGATACCTGCTGCAACGGCAAAACGTCCGATCCCTGCGGGTGCCATTTTACTGGGTATCTTGTGTATCGTCGTCGCTATTATTGGCTATCCTATGGATATCGCTGTATGGCAACCAGTAATGTCTATCGCACTACTTGTTGGCGTATTCTTGCCTCTACTTGAAGCGGGTATGCAGATGGTGAAGGACACTAAGAGCAGCCAATCTGCCGGTATCTGTATTTTTGCCGCTTTTGTTGCCAACCCTGTACTGGCTTGGGCATTAACTATGTTCCTAGACAATAACGGACTGATCGGTGACGAAGAGCGTGCTAAAACACTATCTGTGGTTGATCGTATCGTTATTCCTGGTCTTGCCTTTGTGATCTGTTTAGCTGCTATGCTTGCAGTGGGTATGATCCCAGGTATCCCAGCTCTTTTATAAAAGAGATAGCGAGAAGAGTGACTCTTCTCGCTGCCTAACACTAACATCAACTTTCCGATAAATGATAAGCAACGGCATATAAAGAACATTGTCCATTAAACGGCTATCAAACACCTTATCGAGTGGTTGTTGGTGAGTTTGCTCAAATGTTTAAATGATGCAGCCTTATTTAGTTATCGCTGTTCCAATAACTGACGTTAGTGTTAGACCAAAATATTATTTTGGTTAAAAATTGATGCATGGACGACAATTTTTAAAATTAGCAGACCAAACAAAGCGTATTAAGATGCAGCTTATCTCTGCTTATGTTAATATACTTCCGGTAAATTGGTCTTACCAATTTGCTAATTACCGATAGCCGATATTCATCGTAAACGGATCATTTTTCATATCGGTATCAAATGGACAGAACATTCCGAGAGATAAAACTCGGAAACCAGTTCCCTCAGCAGATATATCTTGTGGGAGCTTTTTAAGACTTAACTATTGGTGTATCGCGCGCCTCATTTTTGAGCCAATATCGATACCCAATAACCTTATCTCAAACAGAAGGTAATAGTACGATGACCGAAAAAACTGAACAGTTTGCAACCGCGTGGGAAGGTTTCACCGCTGGCGATTGGAAAACTGAAGTCAATGTGCGTGACTTTATTCAAGCTAACTACACTCCTTATGAAGGCGACGAGTCTTTCCTTGCCGGTGCTACTGAAGCAACGACCGAACTTTGGGACAAAGTTATGGTTGGCGTTAAGGAAGAGAACCGCACTCACGCTCCTGTAGATTTTGATACATCTCGCGTATCAACAATCACTTCTCACGAAGCTGGTTACATTACTAAAGATTTAGAAACTATCGTTGGTCTGCAAACAGAAGCTCCGCTTAAGCGCGCTATGTTGCCAAACGGTGGTATTCGTATGGTTGAAAGTTCTTGCGCTGCATACGGCCGTGAACTAGACGCTGACGTAAAATACGTATTCTCAGAGCTACGTAAGACACACAACCAAGGTGTGTTTGATATCTACACTCCAGAAATCATGCGTTGTCGTAAGTCTGGCGTATTGACTGGTTTACCAGATGCATACGGCCGTGGTCGTATCATTGGTGACTACCGTCGTGTTGCGCTATACGGTATTGATTTCCTAATGGCGGACAAGTTTGCTCAGTTCACTTCTCTTCAGTCTGATTTCGAAACTGGCGAAAACTTGTCTTACACTATGCAACTTCGTGAAGAAATTGCTGAGCAGCACAAAGCACTAGGTCAAATGAAGAAGATGGCAGCAAGCTACGGCTTCGACATCTCTTTACCTGCGACTAACGCTAAAGAAGCGATCCAGTGGACTTACTTCGGCTACCTAGCTGCAGTTAAGAGCCAAAACGGTGCGGCTATGTCTTTAGGTCGTACTTCTAGCTTCCTAGATATCTTCATCGAACGCGATCTTAAGAATGGCACATTGACTGAGCAAGAAGCTCAAGAGATGGTTGACCATTTCGTAATGAAGCTACGTATGGTTCGTTTCCTACGTACTCCAGAATACGATGAGCTATTCTCTGGCGACCCAATCTGGGCTACAGAGTCTATCGCTGGTATGGGTCTTGACGGCCGTACACTAGTAACTAAGTCAAGCTTCCGTTTCTTGCACACTCTATACAACATGGGTCCTAGCCCAGAGCCAAACATCACGGTTCTATGGTCAGAGCAACTACCGCTAAACTTCAAGAAGTACGCGGCTAAAGTATCTATCGATACTAGCTCTATCCAATACGAAAACGATGACCTAATGCGTCCAGATTTCGAATCTGACGATTACGCTATCGCATGTTGTGTAAGCCCAATGATCGTGGGTAAGCACATGCAGTTCTTCGGCGCGCGTGCAAACCTTGCTAAGACAATGCTTTACGCAATCAACGGTGGTGTTGACGAGAAACTTAACGCTCAAATCGGTCCTAAGTCTGCGCCAATTACAGACGAAGTATTGAACTACGATGACGTTATGGCTCGTTTAGACACTATGATGGACTGGCTTGCTACACAATATGTGTCTGCACTAAATGCTATCCACTTCATGCACGACAAGTACTCTTATGAAGCAGCTCTTATGGCTCTTCATGACAGAGACGTACGTCGTACTATGGCATGTGGTATCGCAGGTCTTTCTATCACTGCTGACTCACTAGCTGCTATTAAGTACGCAACAGTTAAGCCAATCCGTGATGAAAACGGCATTGCTGTTGACTTCGACATCGAAGGCGACTATCCAAAGTTCGGTAACAACGACCCACGTGTTGACGATATTGCTACTGAATTAGTTGAGCGTTTCATGGCGAAGATCCGTGCTATGAAGATGTACCGTGATGCGATCCCAACACAGTCTATCTTAACCATTACTTCAAACGTAGTTTATGGTAAGAAGACAGGTAACACACCAGATGGTCGCCGCGCTGGTGCACCATTTGCTCCAGGTGCTAACCCAATGCACGGTCGTGATGAGAAAGGCGCAATTGCATCTTTAACATCTGTAGCTAAGCTACCATTTGCTCACGCACAAGACGGTATCTCTTACACATTCTCTATCGTACCTAACGCATTAGGTAAAGATGATGATGCTCGTAAGACAAACCTAGCTGCGCTTATGGATGGTTACTTCGCACACAACGATAACCGTGAAGGTGGTCAACACCTGAACGTTAACGTAATGAACCGTGAAATGCTTGAAGATGCTATTGTTAACCCAGATAAGTATCCACAGTTAACGATCCGTGTTTCTGGTTACGCAGTACGCTTTAACTCTCTAACGCCTGAGCAACAGCAAGACGTTATTACCCGTACCTTTACTAAAGGTCTGTAAGTTTAATTAAGTGTCGATTCGGCTGATGTAACGTCAAGCGTTCGTCAGCCTAACAGGAGTAAAAATGGCAGTTATCGGTCGGATTCATTCAATTGAATCTTTCGGAACAGTAGATGGTCCCGGTATCCGGTTTATCACCTTTATGCAGGGCTGCTTAATGCGCTGTTTATACTGCCATAACCGCGACACTTGGGACTTACACGGTGGTAAAGAAATGAAAGTCGATGACTTAATGAGTCAAATCATTAGTTATCGACCTTTTCTTGAAGCCAGTGGCGGTGGTGTTACCGCAAGTGGCGGAGAAGCGATATTACAAGCTGATTTCGTTGCTGAACTTTTCAAAGCGTGTAAAAAGGAAGGTATTCATACCTGCCTCGATACCAATGGCTTTGTTAGAAAGCACACACCAATTATCGATGAGTTACTCGATAATACAGATTTAGTGTTACTGGATATAAAACAGATTGATGATGCAAAGCATATCGTTCTGACCAATGTCAGTAACCACCGTACGCTACAGTTTGCAGAGTATTTGCATAAGCGTGGGCAAAAAACATGGATTCGATATGTGGTTGTTGGCGGATATACCGACGATATCCCATCAGCACAAGCGCTAGCCGAATTTATAAAACCTATGACTAATGTGGAAAAGGTTGAGTTACTCCCCTACCACGAGCTAGGTAAGCATAAATGGGAAGCGATGGGGGTGGACTATGAGCTTAATACGATCTCACCACCCAGCACCGAAACCATGGAACAGATTAAGAAAGTCTTTACTGATATGGGAATTAACGCGGTTTATTAACCGCGTGATTAAAGCAAGGACCTAAGCAAATAAGCTAGAGTTCTTCCCAATAACTGGCATCTAAGCGTTCAAAGGCCGCTTTTAATATTAGCGCCATATCGAAATAACACGCTTTAGCGCCTAGCGGCCGACAATTAACGCCCAATTGCATTAATTTAGTCGATAACTGGTTACCCCAGTCAAGTAAAGAGAGTGGTAAAGGATGGCGAGAACGCCAACCGAGCCAGAGTAAGCCTTGAATAGGCAAGCTGATAAAGAACAATGCGATGGTTATCGCTTGGGGCAGATAGCTCCAGCCATGCAAGTACAACTGACTCGCCGCAGCCAAAATAGCCAATAATGGCATTAACGGCAATGCCAGTTTAGTGGCTCGCATGACGCGATACTCAGGAAAGTAATAACTGAGTTGTCGAACCATAGGCCAGGTCTTCATATAACGACGACCTTCGCCCAATGTTTTGAGAACTTGAATGCTCAACGATGGCACCTATAAATAAAATTAACAGCCTAACTTTAGCATAAACACTCGGCCAGCCCCAAGGGCTACAGCAGAGTAAGACACAACTTTGCTCTTTTAAAGAGCATACTTTACGACTTCGGCTATAGTTGCCATATGAAGTTTTGTTATTAGGTGAGTCAAACGGCTTCACCATTTATTGCGAAAGGTTTAAACATGTCAAACAAACTGGTACTGGTGCTTAACTGTGGTAGTTCATCTCTAAAGTTTGCAGTAATTGATGCGATTTCTGGCGATGATCAAATTTCAGGTCTAGCTGAGTGTTTTGGTCTTGAAGATTCAAGAATCAAATGGAAAGTTAACGGCCAGAAGAGTGAAGCTAGCCTAGGTGCTTTTACCGCTCACAGAGAAGCTGTTGAATACATTGTTAACGACATTCTAGGTGCTCACCCAGAAATCGCTGCTGAGATCCAAGCAATTGGTCACCGCGTTGTTCACGGTGGTGAGAAATTCACTCACTCAGTAATTATTGACGAATCTGTTATTCACGGTATTGAAGATTGTGCAACTTTAGCACCACTTCATAACCCAGCACACCTTATCGGTATTCGTGCAGCACAAGCATCTTTCCCAGCTCTACCACAAGTTGCTGTGTTCGATACTGCGTTCCACCAAACTATGCCTGAGAAAGCGTATATCTACGCGCTTCCATACAAGCTATACCGTGAAAATGCTATCCGTCGCTATGGCATGCACGGTACTAGCCACCTATTCATCAGCCGCGAAGCTGCTGCTGCACTAGGAAAAGACGAAGCTGATACCAACATCATCTGTGCTCACCTAGGTAATGGCGCGTCTGTTACTGCGATTAAAGGCGGTAAGAGTGTTGATACTTCTATGGGTCTAACTCCTCTAGAAGGTTTGGTAATGGGTACACGTTGTGGTGACGTTGATCCTTCAGTTATCTTCCATCTAGTTAACCGTCTAGGTTACACATTGGATGAAGTTGAATCTGTACTGAACAAGCAAAGTGGTCTACTAGGTATTTCTGAACTAACTAACGATTGCCGTGGCATCGAAGAAGGTTTCGAAAACGGTCATAAAGGTGCGACATTAGCACTTGAGATCTTCTGTTACCGTCTAGCTAAGTACATCGCTTCTTACACTGTACCACTAGAGCGCCTTGACGCTGTAGTATTCACTGGTGGTATCGGTGAAAACTCTAACCTAATTCGTGAGAAAGTACTTAACTCTCTAGCTATCTTTAACTTCAACGTAGACGCCGAGCGTAACGCTGCAGCTCGTTTCGGTAATGGTGGCAAGATCACGACTGACGAAGGTACTGTTGCTATGGTTATCCCTACTAATGAAGAGTGGGTTATTGCGCAAGACGCAATCGAGCTAATCAAGTAACTAAAGTATACAATTAAAGCAGCTAATACATGGTATTAGCTGCTGTTGGTGCAATTTAGTTTTCAGTCATACTTTGTATGACATTATCGAGTTTTAAGAGGTCATTATGTCTCGTAACATTATGCTCATTCCTGTGGGTACCGGAGTTGGTTTAACATCCATCAGTTTAGGTATGGTACGTGCACTTGAACGCCACGGCGTTAAAGTTCGCTTTTTCAAGCCTATCGCTCAGCAACGTCCAAATGACAACGGCCCAGAGCGTTCAACAACGATTTTGAGCAAGTCTCCTACCGTTAATCCACTCGAGCCATTCGAGATGGAGCACGCTGAGAAGCTTATTCGTGCAGACCAAACTGATGTGTTGATGGAGCAGATCATTGCTCGTGCAACAGAATGTGCTGATGATACAGAAACGTTGATCGTCGAAGGCTTAGTCCAGACTCGTAATCATCCTTTCTCAAGCGATGTAAACCATGCTATCGCAAAGGCACTTGATGCTGACATTATTTTTGTTGCCACTCCAGGTAACGAAAGTGCTACAGCATTGATGAACCGCCTAGAGATTTCTCATAACTCTTGGGGTGGATCTGAAAACAAACGTTTAATTGGTGCAATCGTCAACAAGATTGGCGCACCGGTTGATGACGAAGGTCGTGCACGTCCAGATCTATCAGAAGTATTTGATCATGATGAAATGCAACGTCCAGATGCTGCAAGCATGTTCCAACTTCCTGGCAAGAGCCCACTTCGTATTTTAGGTAGCGTGCCTTACAACTTAGATTTGGTTGCACCACGTGCGTCAGATCTTGCTAAGCACTTAAGCGCTAAAATCATCAACGCCGGTGAGATGAACACTCGCCGTATGCGTAAAGTGACTTTCTGTGCTCGCAGTATTCCGAATATGGTTACCCATATTAAAACTGATTCACTACTTGTGACTTCAGGCGATCGCTCTGATGTTATCGTTTCGGCCTGTCTTGCATCAATGAACGGCGTAAAAGTCGGTGCCTTGCTACTTACTGGTGGTTATGAGCCAGAGCCACAGATCATGGAGCTTTGTGAGCAAGCATTCGAAACGGGTCTACCTGTTTTCTTAATCGATACTAACACTTGGCAGACTGCGCTAAACATCCAGCGTTTTGACCATGAAGTGCCTGTTGATGACGCTGTACGTATTGAACTCGTTCAAGAGTTTGTTGCTAGCCACATCGATCAGAACTGGGTTGAAAGCATCACTAAAAACTCACCTCGTGAACACCGTTTATCACCACCTGCATTCCGTTACAAGCTAACTGAACTTGCTCGTGCGGCGCGTAAGACTGTTGTATTACCTGAAGGTGACGAGCCAAGAACCATCGAAGCCGCTGCCATCTGTGCTGAACGTGGCATTGCACGTTGCGTACTATTAGGTAACCGCGAAGAGATTGAGCGTATCGCAACACAACAAGGTGTAGTGCTAGGCGATGGCGTTGAAATTATCGACCCAGAAACATCACGTAGCCGTTATGTTGAGGCGATGGTTGAACTACGTCGCGGTAAAGGTCTAACTGAAGTTGTTGCCAGAGAGCAACTTGAAGACAACATGGTACTAGGTACTATGATGCTAGCTCAAGGCGAAGTTGACGGTATCGTATCGGGTGCGGTAAACACCACTGCGAATACAATTCGTCCACCACTACAGTTGATTAAGACTGCACCAGGTTCAAACTTAGTGTCTTCTATCTTCTTCATGCTAATGCCTGATCAAGTTTATATCTACGGTGACTGTGCGATTAATCCAGATCCAAATGCTGAGCAGCTAGCCGATATCGCGATTCAATCTGCAGAATCTGCAATTGCATTCGGTATCGAGCCACGCGTAGCGATGATCAGTTACTCGACTGGTAGTTCAGGTACAGGTTCTGACGTAGATAAGGTTCGTGAAGCTACACGCATCGCGAAAGAGAAGCGTCCAGATCTTATCATCGACGGTCCTCTTCAGTATGACGCAGCGGTAATGCCAAACGTTGCTCGCTCAAAAGCGCCTGACAGCCCAGTTGCTGGTCAAGCGACTGTATTCGTATTCCCAGATCTAAACACGGGTAACACGACATACAAAGCGGTACAGCGTAGTGCTGACTTGATCTCTATTGGCCCAATGCTTCAAGGTATGCGTAAGCCAGTAAACGATCTATCTCGTGGTGCATTAGTTGACGATATCGTTTACACGATCGCACTAACTGCAATCCAAGCGGCACAGAACGAAAAAGCTTAATTAGCTTTGACTAACCCATTATAAAAGCCTGCATCTGCAGGCTTTTTTGTATCTATCGCAAACTAGTCCGCTTACTTATAGATTGGACTGTCATAATGGTAGCCTTCATCGGTATACGCTGTGACAATCGCATCATCCACTAAACCTGTTTCGGCTTGGACTTGGGTTTCAAAAAAGTGCTGAATTTGCTTTCTGGTTCCGTGTGCCGCCCACGCCTCAGCGTTCTCCCAGATTTCATTAAATACAATCGGGTAATCATTACCTGTCGCACTCGGATGACTGATTTGGCGGGTCAACATATATTGAATACAGCCCTGCTCTCGATATGAGTCTGGCTCAAGCGCCTTAAGCACTTCAAACAGCTCCTCTTCTTTGCCCTCTTTAGGTTTAAACTGAGCTAAAACGTATACGCGACTCGTCATAAGTTCTCCTTTGTGTTCGAACAATCGATAATAGATTAAGTTCAATCGATAATAGCAGGTAAGCCGCTTAAAAATGGCAAGTCACGCAAAAATAGAGCCGTTAGCTTACGCGACAAGAGACTTCCGGCAATAGTATTATTGCCTACTAACGATTCAAACTAGTCAGCTAAACGAATGCTATTAGGAAGGCAATAATCAAGGTTTAATGTCACTTATCAACAAGTGCACGGCAAATGTTCGCTGGATCTTTAAAAAGCATGATGCCGAAGGGATAAGGAGTATATATTTGCGAGGGAAACTCAGTTGCAAAGGAATGACTCAAAAAACAACCAGCTAATTTACTGCTTAAATATGAACAACTTAAGCAAGTTAAAAATAGTCTTCAACATAGTTGTCCACAGATTCTGTGGATAACCTATTTATGTCATCTCTACAGATATGCCTCAGATCTTTAGCGAGGTCAAGCTTTTCTCGCGATCCTTTATGAAATTCTTGCGTTAATGCTTAAGAATCGTAATACTGCACAAAATTCTTCACCTCTTTATGCCATGATTAAAGCTATACTTTTTGCCAGCGCAGTATTTGGACTTATAGCCTGTAGCCCCTCAGAACAACATAGTGACGACTCAAGCATTTCAGCCCCCCTTTCCCTTAGGACGCCGGAGTTAACGTCACTTGGCTTCTTGAGTGCTATTTACGTCGATAGAAATGTGGACAAAGCCAAGTTATATGTCGATGAGCCACTTAAAGAGATCTTAAGCCACTATTATATTGCAGCTTCGGTACAGCGTAATATGTTGAACTTGTCGATGACAGATGTTGAGCTTGAGGTCGATGAAGTCGACATCGATTTCTTTCGAAAATTCACCGATGATGTAACGGTTATTATTAAGATTAAAGGGCTGCGTGGTGGACAGCAATGGATTGATGATCGAACCCTACGCCTACATAAACGCAATGGTAACTGGATTATCGTGGAGATCATGCCAGAAAAACGTCAAGTGAATGGCTAACTAACATCAGTTTCCAGATCCGCTGTTTAGCTAGCCCAAACAAAAATAGCAACCTAGTGGTTGCTATTTTATTTTTAAAGCTTAGTGATGGGCTTTAAATGATTTTCCTTAATCTAAAAACGCTTCTTCATCTATCTCAACTGGAAGAGACTCTAACATCTCGTCTTGTAGTTGATAATACGCGCCTTCGTATTCCTGAATTTCCATAACGACTCCGGATCTCTGATTAAGGTGTAGGGACAAAGGCATGTCATCAATAGTGTGACATTTTGCCTTTTTTAAAACATGCCAATTACGCATCGTTTCTAATGGCGATTATAACAGCTTTAAGATATGACTTACAAAAAACTTTCACAACTGAAGGTAAAAAGCAGCCAAACATCACAAAAATGTAGCCAAAAACTTATAAACAGGAAACTCAACATGAAAGAATTACAACTTTTAATTCAAAAATGAGCTTAGCAGCAATTTTTATACGCCCAAAAAATATACCTAGAGGGTATGGCCTAATATTAGCTTGAAGCGGCTCATTTACTAACGTTGGCGCATAAAAAAGGCCAAACACTGGGTTTGGCCTTTTTTATATCAATCTACTGGTTAAGATTTTTGATAACGTAGCACTTTTAGAGCTTTGTTAGGATCGATATCTTCAAAAACTGCAGGATTTTCTAGCTGCTCACAAAATACCAAACTTGGGCTGTACTCTTTTACCTGATTCATTAGAAACTCTATGCTTAACTCTGGAGCGTTTAAGCAAAGCAGCATGTCACCGTCATCCGCCAAAAGCTCTGGTAGTCGCTTTAACAAACGAGCATAATCTTTAGTAGCAACAAAACTGCCCTTTTGATTACTAGGCGGATCGGCGATGATCAAGTCATATGGGCCAAGTTTAGTGAGCTTACCCCATGACTTAAAGATATCATGCCCCAGAAAACGCGCGCCGACTTTGAAATCATTGAGTAGATGATTTTGCTTACCAATCGACAATGCACCTTTACTCATATCGATGTTAACCACTTCATCCGCCTTTCCCTGCAGCGCAGCTATAGAGAAACCACAAGTATAAGCAAACAGATTTAATACTTTCTTGTGTGCACTGTGTTCACGTACCCATTGACGGCCATTGCGCATATCGAGAAACAAACCATGGTTTTGACCGCGCAACAGATGCACTTGAAAACATGCACCATTTTCAGTGACTATGTGCTTCTCTGGTACTTCACCTTTAATGATCTCGGTGTGAGTCTCACCACCACGGCGGTATTGAAACACAAGATTAAGAGGCTCATCGCCCTTTAGCTCAACCCAGCGTTGCTCAATGGCTGCACATAAGCTGTCTAGCTCATCGCTTTCTAACACTTTAAAACTGGTTAACAGTAGCACCGGTGAAAACCAATCGAGACAAAGATGTTCACAGCCTTGAAAACGCCCTCCTCGACCATGAAATAGCCGTCCGACATCTTCTGATAACTCTATTTGCTTTACTGCTTCAATAAATAACTGCATCAAACTCACTTTTCTCTATTCTTTAACTCTGAACTCTCTAACGGAGAGTTCTCTATCTGAGAGTTTTCTAACTCAGCGCTTTCTTCCTGAGCAGAGGCGGCTGATTTAGCCACTTGCAGCTGCTCTTCAGAGACATCATCCCCAAGCAAAACAGCTAGCCAACGACCACCAGAGCTAGACTCTAGGGCTATCTTCACGATCATGGTTAGTGGCACCGATAGCAACATCCCCACAGAGCCTAACAACCAGCCCCAGAAGATTAACGATAAAAACACCACTAAGGTCGATAAACCTAAGCCTTTGCCCATATATCTAGGCTCAATGGCATTCCCCATAATTGTATTTGTGCCTAAATACAGCAGTGCGACTCCACCAGCGGCGCCAGGGCCTAATTGAATAAACGCCAGTAGTACAGAGGGGATGGCCGCAATAATCGAACCGATATTTGGAATATAGTTAAACAGGAATGCGATAACACCCCATAACAAGGCATAATCTACGCCGATAAAGTACAAACCTACACCGATAATCAAGCCAGTACCTAAGCTGACGAGTGTCTTGATCACCATATATTGGTTTACCGAATTCAAGAAACGGTCTACCTGCTTTAAGCGCATATCAGGATCATCTAACGCTAAATGCATCTTGGTCGAAAAACCATTGGACTCAAACAACATAAACACCACGGTCAAGATGATTAAGAACAGGTTCGCCATCACGCTCCCCACGCCTGACAACATATTCGTGGTCATCGACAGTGCCACACCAGGGTCGAAGTAGGCCAAGATCTGCTCTTTAGAGATCTGAATATTAAACGCGGCGAGCTTCTCAACAACCCATGAGAACTGCTCGATCAACTGGTCGCGATAAAATGGCAACTGTTTAGAGAACTCATTAATCGAGGTGCCAACCACCGAGGCTAACCATAGTCCCATCATCACGATAAAGACCATCAACAGCAGCACAGCTAAACCACGTGGTGCACGATGACGGGTCATCCAGCTAATCATCGGATTACAGATCACGGCGATAAATACCGACAGCACAAAAGGCACGACAATCGGGCTCGCCGCCTTAATGCCCGCTAAAATAACAATGATAAACGCCGAAATAGCAAAGCCTTTAAATGCTACGCCTTGATTCTCAAATCGTCTCATTACAATAAAATCCTTCTTGATTCACTATAATATTGATAGGGTTATATAAACTGCTTCTAACATACACTATAAGGACATCGTTATTTATGAAACCAGAAATCGCCGTGATCCGAATTAAAAACCTTAGGCTACGTACCTACATTGGGATTAAGGAAGACGAAATACAAAATAAGCAAGATGTCACCATAAATACCGTTATTCACTATTGTGCGGATAAGGCTAGAAACAGCGACAATATGGATGATGCTCTGAATTATCGCACGATTACCAAAAAGATCATTGCTTTAGTTGAAAACAACCGCTTTTCTTTACTTGAGAACCTCACTAGCCAAGTTTTACAGATCGCCAGTGAACACCCGTGGGTCGATTTTGCCAAGGTCGAAATCGACAAGCCACACGCGCTGCGCTTTGCAGATTCAGTCTCTCTTGAGCTATGTTACCAAAAAGCATCGCTATAGTAGCTATAATCTATATAGCAGGTAGGTATACCTTTTAATCTAATTTAACAACATCTATTTGAGCCTATGAATATATTAATGACTGGCGCCAGTGGATTTATCGGTAAGCAACTGGTCAGCGCCTTAGAACCTCAACATCAGTTAACTATCCTCAGCCGCGATCCCCAGCGCTCTGCCATTATACTAGGCGCTAAGCATGACTATTTAAGTTCATTAGATGAACTTAAAGACTTAGATAGTTTTGATGCCATTATCAATCTGGCAGGTGAGCCTATTGCGGAAAAACTCTGGAGCGGACAGAAAAAACTCGATATTTGCCAAAGCCGCTGGAATATAACCGAACAACTCACAAAGCTTATCGAAACCAGTGCCACTCCTCCACATACCTTTATCAGTGCCTCTGCGGTGGGTTATTACGGTAATCAAGGCCAAACCCCTGTCGATGAGAGCTATCAAGTCAGCAATGCCAATTTAGCCGAATTTACTCATCAAGTATGTCAACGCTGGGAGGATGGCGCATTAAAAGCAAACGGTGAACAGACTCGCGTCTGTATTATCCGAATTGGACTCGTTCTCGGTAGCACTGGCGGCGCCTTGGCTAAAATGTTACCTGCGTTTAGATTGGGGCTTGGCGGGCCGATTGCTAACGGAGAGCAAGGTATGAGCTGGATCCACCAATCAGACCTAGTTCAGCTTTTCGCGCATTTACTCAATAACCCTGATTGCAACGGTATCTATAATGGTTGCGCCCCAACCCCTGTAAGTAACAAAGTGTTTACCCGAACACTTGGGCATACGTTAAATCGCCCCGCCTTTATTCCTGTACCGGCTTTCGTATTAAGGGTTGCTCTGGGTGAGATGTCTTGCCTATTAATAGAAGGGCAATATGTGATGCCTAAACGCACCTTAGACTCAGGGTTTGTATTCCAATACTCTGAGCTTGAAGGTGCACTAAAACAGCTGCTGACTTAGTCTTCGCTTATCTGCAACTTACCTGCAGCATAAGCAGTTAACTTTATAAAAAGGGATAGCTAAACTATCCCTATACATTGGCGTTTCATCCACTTTAGTGGCCTTTAAGTAGCTCACCACACGACTTATTCAGTAGCTGCCTGCAGCGCCAAATGCCGAGCAACGCCACAATTAAACCACCACATAACGGCGCTATCCCCCACCAAGGCCAATGCATGTAGACATTAAGCTCAAACACCTGAGTCTTTAGCAGGTAAAGCGTGAACTCCGCCACTATCACGGCCAATATACCTGCAATGGTCCCTAACAGGGCAAACTCAAGTCCGGTTGCCGCTCGCAGTAACCATCCCGATGCGCCAAAGGTGCGCAATACCGCGAGCTCTCTTTGCCTCGTTGCCATGCCCGCTTCGGTCTGAGCTATCATCACCAGAGCACTCGCCAATAACACCAATATCAATACGAGTGTCAGTGACAAGGACACTTGGTCGATAATCTGCCTCAGCTGACTCACCATAGCGCCGACATCGATAATGGATACGGTAGGAAACTGCTTAATCAAATCCAAAATCAACCCTCGTTGAGAGTCTGCAAGGTGAAAACTCGACATCGAGGTATAAGCAAACGGTGCCAATGCTTCTTTAGTAAAAATCATAAAGAAATTAGGCTGCAGCGTTTCCCAATGTACCGCACGAATACTGGTCACCTTAACCGTAAGCGGTTGATTATCTATGGTGTAAGTTAAGCTATCACCTATCGATACCCCTAAGCGCTCGGCAACTCCTGATTCCACCGATACATCGAGTGTATCTTGATTAAATTCGCCCTCTAAGATCTCATTATTGGGTGGCAAGCTCGCTTGATAGGTTAAGTTGAGCTCACGAGAGATCCCAACTCTCCCTTCACTCCCCTCTTGCTTTTGCGCGTTAGAGATCAACTCCTCACCATTAATCTCAGTTAAACGACCGCGCACCACAGGATAGATAATGGGTGATGTTTTAAGGTGAGGCGCCAAGAAATCACTAATGATTTGCGTTTCTTCTGGTGCAATATTGACTAAGAAGTAGTTAGGTGAGTTTTCGGGTAATTGCTTTTGCCACTCCTGCAACAAATCTTGTCTAAGCGCCAGAATCGTTAATAACAATACCAAGGCGCTACTGAAACCAACAAGCTGCACCGCATTTTGCTTGGCTCTGCGCCTAAGACCAGCGAGCGCCAGCTGTAGCGGATTGGTGGTTTTCATCCCAACACTGTGACCTAAACGGATCATAAAAAAGCCCAGCACACTCAGTAAGGCTCCCAGCAGCAATACGGCAGCCACGACGGTTAAGGTTAGCGCTAAGCTTTGAGAGTAGAGATAGCCCAGCAGCGCCATCGCACCTAAGCTTAAAATAAGGTGTAGCCACATCCCCAGCTGCAAGCCTTCAAGTTGACGCTGTAGTACCCGAAGAGGTGGAATCGCCAATAGACGCATTAGCGGATAAGCCGAGAACATAAAAGCACTAATAAAGCCTGTCGCTATACCTAACATGATTGGCCGACCAATCGGTGGGGTATAAGCGGCAATCTCTATCGGTAGAAATGCTGTGATCCCTCTATCTAAGGCAAAACCACCGAGCAAACCAAGCAGTACGCCAACGGTGGTAACCAGCAGCAGATGAGTGCCAAATAACACTCTGATCTGTTTTGCCGATGCACCAAAGGTTTTCAGCATAGCCACCACATCATAATGACGCTGGCAATATCGCTGCGCCGCAATACCAATGGCCGCACAGGCGAGCGCTATGCCTAATAGGCTGGCTAATAGTAAGAATCGCTCGGCACGCTGTACCGCTGCCGCGATTGGCGAGTCCCCCGACTGCACATCGACCCAACGCTGACTGGTGTTGAGTAGTGGCTTTGCTTGCTGCTCAAATGCACTGAGCTGACGACTATTACCTGTAAACTGGTATCGATAGGTCACGCGACTACCCGGCTGGATAACTTGCGTCTTAGCAACATCTTCGATGCGCATCAGTACAACAGGGGATGACGCAAACGGGTTAAATCCCGCATCAGGCAGGCGGATAATTTCCTTGGACAAATTAAAATTAGCATTACCCAGTTCTATCTGCTCCGGATAACCTAACAGGCCACCGAGCCGCGTTTCAAACCAGATGTTGTCAGCCAGAGGCAAGCCTTGGGCTTTGCCGCCACTCAGCTCAATATCGCCCTTGAGTGGATAACCTTGCTCAACGGCCCTTACAGTCACGAGCTGAAAGGCATCCCCAGCATAGACCATGGAGTTGAACTGCATGCTGCCAACGCGAGCTAAACCTAACTTATCAGCCAAGGTTAATATTTGCGGATCAATTTTGGCCGGTGAGTCAATGATGCGGTCTGCGGCGATAAATGTTGACGCTTGACCATTAATGGCTAACTGCAAGCGCTCACTCACGCTAGCAAGACCCGTTACCGATAAAACAGCCAAAGTAATGGCGAGAATAATCAGCAATAACTGCCCTTGATGCAACTCTCTTTTAAACAGTCGCCAGGCTAAACTTAGCTCCATGCGCTTGCCTCATCGACGATATCACTTTTGTGCTTTTCGCTCTGTTTTTCGCTCAAATAGCCTGAGTCCATAATGAACTGTCTCTGGCAACGACTCGCAAGCGTCATATCGTGGGTCACGAGTACCAAGGTCGTGTCACTTTCACGGTTAAGCTCAAACAACATGTCAGCAATCTTATCGCTATTCGCCGAATCTAGATTTCCCGTTGGTTCATCGGCAAACAGCACTTTAGGTTCACAGATAAAGGCTCTGGCAATCGCCACTCTTTGTTGCTCACCGCCCGATAGCTGATTCGGGAAATGAGTTAAACGATGACTTAGTCCCACTCGCACTAGCATCGCCTCGGCCTTCTCTTTGGCCTTAGCAACGCCGGCAAGCTCTGCTGGCAGCATGACGTTCTCCAGCGCATTTAAGGTATCGACCAACATGAAAGATTGAAAAATGAAGCTAACTTTTTGTTTACGTAGGGATGCCTTACTCTCTTCATTGAGATCTTCTAGGGCAACACCATCGAGTTTTATCGAACCGCTAGTGGGTGAATCTAATGCTGCGAGCAAGCCAAGTAAGGTTGACTTACCCGAACCCGATGGCCCAAGAATAGCCACACTCTGTCCATGCTTGACATCCATATTAATGCCGTTGAGGATAGTCAGTTCTCCCTCTTGAGTAACAACTGATTTAATTAGGTGACTTACGGTTATGGCGCTATTTTCAGACATAGAATCCTTCTCAGGCTTTAAGAGCCGTCTCGGCGGCTTGGTTTTATTATTGGTTTTCAGCAGTTTTCCACTGAGTGCTGCCCCTATATTAATCCTAGGTGATAGCCTAAGTGCAAGTTATGGCATGCCCGAAGATCAGGGATGGGTGCAATTATTACGTGAAAAGATGCCGGATCACAGCATTATAAATGGCTCTGTGAGTGGAGAGACTTCAGCAGGTGGTCTACGTAGACTCCCCGCGCTACTTGAATCTGCTCAACCTGAACTGTTATTAATTGAACTTGGCGGTAACGATGGACTACGTGGTTTTCCACCCAAGCAGCTGAAAACAAATCTTACAAAAATTATCGAGCTTGCTAAGGCACAGCAGGTCACGATTTTGCTCAGCGAAATTATGGTTCCCCCTAATTATGGACCAAGGTATGCGTCACAAATAAGTACCGTCTATAAAGAGCTAGCGACTGAACACGAAGTGACTCTGATGCCATTTTTTATGGAGCAGATTGCTATAGACCCCTCCTTAATGCAGCGAGATGGCATCCACCCCAATCAAAAAGCACAACCAGCCATTGCAGAGTTTATGTTGCCATGGCTTAAACAGGCTTTATAATCACCCATAAGTCATTGCACGACCTAGCATTAAACAGTAAATTTTGCCTTAAATTAAGCTGGCAAACTGCATAATAAAACCAGCCACAGGGTTAGTTATACCATTTCAAGGAGAGTTACATGGAAACCCATATGCGCTATTCACTTATTGCGGCGACTTGTTTTGCTGCCATCTGCTCCACCTCAGCAACTTCGGCAGAGCCTACCACACAAGTCAGCCCCATTGCTCCAAAGGAGCAATCGTTAAAGCCTGAACAGGTTTATCCTCCCGTCGATAGCAAGTATGACTGGTTGCAGCTGACCTCGTTAGAGCTGTTAAAGGGTGAGATTAAAAACCTTTATGATGACAAACTAGAGTTTGAGAGTGATGAGCTCGATACGGTGTTTATCGACTGGGAAGATGTGAAAGTGCTACAAAGTAGCGGCATCGTCAGTATAGGCTTTACCGACCTAAGCACCAAAACCGGCCATTTATTGGTTGAAAATGGTAAGTCTTATATTGATGGTGAAGAGTTTGATAACTCACAAATTATGACCATTATTGCGGGCGATCAATCTGAAGCTAACTACTGGTCGAGTAAGATTACCTTAGGTGCTAACTTTCGCAGTGGTAATACAGACCAGCTCGATTACAGTGCCTTAGCCAAAACCATGCGCCGAACGACAGAGTCGCGCTTCAATCTTGATTATATCGGTAACTACTCTAAAACCGATGGTGAAAATCGCATCAATAATCACCGTATCAACACTAACTTTGACTGGTTTATCTCCAAGCAGTTCTACTTAAGACCAGTGTTTGCCGAGATCTATAAAGATCCCTTCTCAAACATCGATTACAGAGTCACACTCGGTTCAGGTCTCGGTTACAACATCATAGATAATTCAAAAACCGAATGGAGTATCAGTGGCGGTCCTGCATATACCTACACTCGATTCAACGAAGTTGTAGACGGTGAAGAGATTGACGATGGTAGTGCCGCAATGGTGATAGAAACGGTTTATGACACCGAGATCACCAGTGATATCGACTTCAATACGCTATATCGAATTCAATATGGTAATGAGAAATCGGGTGGCTATACCCACCATGCGATTGCCACATTAGAGATTGAGCTAACCAGCATGTTTGACTTAGATTTGTCATTCGTTTGGGACCGCATTAACAATCCACAGCCCGACTCGAACAACTTTATTCCTAAACGGGACGATTACCAGTTTATTATCGGTTTTGGTATCGATATCTAACCGCTAGCATTACCACTACTAGCCAAATTAATTAAAATCCCTGCCATCATATATGGTAGGGATTTTTCATTAATCAGCCTCTTCTAACTTAAAATTATCTCTGTCAATGCGGGTCAACCAGTTAACGCTCGACTCATTGATAGCCAAAGTAAAAAAATCAAAATTAAAGTATACCATCACCAGTTCTGTAAAATAATTGGATATCTTTCTGAATAGCACGCAATTCATACACGCGTTTTAACGTGAGCTTGTTCACATTAAGTTTCAAGTATTAAGCTTTACCCCAACGTTTAATCCCCTTCCGAAAACAGTTTTCACCTAGCATGTTAATAATTTGTTGTCCACATTTCACATTGCTTATCTTGTACGCCAGTGCAATCTAGTAATCGCATAATAAAAATAAATATTGGAGACGCTATGCTCAACAAGAAACCTTCATGGCTTATGCCTACCTTGATTGCCAGTGCTGTAGCAATAAGCCTTGGAGCTTGTTCATCAGACGATGACGAACCCAACGTAGTCGAAGAGGACACTGCCGTCGTTGCACCGACGCCAGAGCCCGGCCCCATCTTCCCTGATGGTGCCATCATGGTTGAAGACGGTGAAAACCTAACCATCCGCATCCAAGAAGCCTTAATCAACGCACAAAGCGGTGACGTTATCGTGCTACCCAAAGGTAACTTTGAGATCGAGTCAACACTACTTTTTGACGGTGATGTCGACGGTGACGGCAGTTACGCAAAAAACGTAACCATTATGGGTTATGGCATGGAAAAGACGGTTCTAGACTTCTCCAATGCTAACTCAGGCGATGGTATCTTTGTTCAGAATGCGCTCAATATTATTATTCAGGATATGTCGGTCAATGAAGCCAAAAACAACGGCATAAAGCTTAAAAATACCAATGGCATCATCCTACGTCGACTCGCTACCGTCTGGGAAGGTGAGCTAGATGAAGGCAACGGCGCTTACGGTCTCTACCCTGTTGAGTGTGAGAACATTCTAATTGAAGATACTTATGTGCGTGGTAGTGCCGATGCAGGTATTTATGTCGGCCAGTCTCAGTACATAGTGGTCCGTCGAAATATCGCCAAAGAAAACGTTGCCGGTATTGAAATTGAAAACTCAAAATATGCCGACGTGTATGACAACGAAGCCATGGGCAATACTGGTGGTATTTTGGTATTCGATCTACCTATCGGCAACCATAGATACGGCTCAAGCGTGCGTATCTTCAATAACAAAGTCTACGATAACAATACCAAAAACTTTGCTAACGCCTCTGCTAACCCGGCTGGTGTACATATCGTTCCACCAGGAACCGGTATGATTATTCTCTCTACCGATGATGTCGAGATCTTCAACAACGAGGTAACTAACCACGATACCATGGGGGTGACGATCTCAAGCTTCTTCATCGCTGAGCCCGATATCTCAACCTTTGTCGCCAACTATGGCCAACCGGGTCAGCCTATCGAAGATGGCTGGCGACCGACGCCGCGTAATATCTATCTACACGATAATGTGATTGAAGGCTATGGCCAGAAGCCAAACGGTTATCTTATCGATGACATCATCAAAGGTTATCTATTTACTCACGGTCAATTCCCTGGCGTGCTCTACGATGGTTTAGGTGAGTTACTCTCCAATAACGGTACCGCTGCTTATCTAGGCTTACAGGAGCTCCCTTTTGCAGCGGATGGCAGCGATAACATCTGTGCTAGCAACAACGGCGATGTCTCATTTGGTCGTTTGTACGCTAACGACAATACCGATATGGCGAGCCCCGAGTTCTTATTTGAGAAGACTCAAGTCGATATTATGGATTGCCAACAGGTGAGCCTTCCTGTTCATACCGTGACTTTTGGTGAGCAGATCTTCGGCTGTGGTGTTGATGACGAAACAGAAGGCTGTGATGGCGGCAACCTTGTTGGAGGCGGTGGTAGCATCGGCGAAGATGAAGCTGGACTTGATGGCGATGGGGATCTCAGTCTATGTAAGGCTGAAGGTTCAAATGCCTCTTGGGACGCGCTGCTTAAAGCGAACTGCCCTAACCTGTCTGACTACAACCTGTTCGCCGATATGAAGAACCCGACAGACGCACCAAATTCTGGCGGTATGCCTTACGATATGAATACCCAGCTGTTTACCGATTATTCGAGTAAATATCGCTATGTATTCGTACCAGAGGGTAAGAAAGCCAACTACTCAGAAAATGAATCGTTTGAGTTCCCTGTTGGTAGTGTCATTGTTAAGTCTTTCGCCCTACCTGCAGACACTAGCAAACGTGGAATAGCCAACGAAGAGCTGGTTGAAACGCGCCTATTGATCAAGCGTGCAACGGGTTGGACTGCACTGCCATATGTCTGGAATGCAGAAAAATCTGACGCCGTGTTGGCCAAAGCCGGTGCCATCCAAGGCAAGACTGTTATGCATAATGGTACAGACATGGATTTTGACTATATCGTTCCGAGCATGAACCAGTGTAAACAGTGTCACCAGTTAAAGGCCGATGCTGACAGCCCTGCTAAGTTCGCCCCTATTGGTACTAAGGCACGTAACCTCAATAAGGATTACACCTATAGCGATGGCGCCATGAATCAGCTACTCAAGTGGCAAGCAGCTGGTATATTGCAAGGCGTACCCGAGTTGGCTAGCGTTGATGCTGTTCCAGCCTTTAACGATGGTGATGAAGTCAATCTAGCTGCGATGTCTGATGCTGATCTGATGAAAACAGCTAAGGGGTACTTAGACATTAACTGCGCCCACTGTCACCGCCCTGAAGGTAACGCTTCAAATACTGGTTTAAAGCTAGAGTATTGGAGAGCTTACGATGAGGATGCAGGCTTATCACATGGTACCTGTAAGTCGCCAGTTGCCTATGGTGGTGGCTCACTTGGATTTGATATTGTGCCAGGTAGCCCTGAAGAGTCGATTCTGCACTTTAGAATGGAGTCGAATGATCCAGGTGACAGAATGCCAGAGATCGGCCGTAGCTTATCTCACGCCGAGGGTGTTGCCCTTATCAATGAGTGGATTAAGCGTCTGCCTCAAGCAAGCTGCTCTAACTAGCAAGCTGCGCTAAATAATGATGTGATGATATGAGAGCCTATCTAATGATTTAGCTAAGCACTCATCAATATAAAGGCCGGGGACTCCCGGCCTTTTTTCTAACAATAAAAACAGTCGTAGGTGATGTATGCGTAAACTAATTCTACTTATGCTACTGATGTCGTTAATTAGCTGTGGTGGCTCAGATGAACAAGCTGACATAGATGTGCTACCCGAAACACCTAGCGTTACACCCGACCCAACACCCGATCCCACACCAGACCCGGCTCCAAGCTCTGCCTGTGAAACCAATACCAGTGAGGTTAACTGGGACGCACTCATGAATGAAGACTGTGCCTTCTTGGCGCAATATGGCCTGTTTGTCGACCCCAGTATTCCGACAGCCTCTCCCATTGCACCAGGGCTCCCTTATCAACTATCGACTCAGCTTTTTTCTAACTATGCCAGTAAACACCGCTTCATCTTCATACCGGACGGGAAAAGCGTTAGCTATGATGCCACGGATACCTTCGATATGCCGGTAGGGACAGTACTCGTAAAAACCTTCTCATTGCCGTTTGATACTCAAGTTACTGGCGCGAATAATGAAGTACTAATTGAGACTCGGTTACTGATCCATAGAGCAGCAGGCTGGACGACCCTGCCCTATATCTGGCAAGACGGCGAAGCAAAACTGCACGTCGCTGGCAAAGAGATCCCCCATACTCTAAATCATAAAGGTGAGCGCCAAAGCTTCGATTACCACGTTCCAAGTAGAGCCGAATGCAAGCTCTGTCACCAAACCAGTGCCGACAGCAGTCGAATTGAGCCTATCGGCTTAAAAGCCCACCTACTTAATCGCCCTGTTGTTCACCAAGGAAGCGAGCTCAATCAATTGCAACTATGGCAGCAACTTGGATTACTTAACGGTCTACCCGTGCTTACTCAAGTTGGCAAGGCCTATGATATTTTTGATGAGTCGGCGCCATTAACTGCTAGGGCTAAAGGCTATTTAGATATTAATTGCGCCCATTGTCATAACCCACAAGGCTTCGCTAGCATATCAGGATTAAGGCTAGGATTTTATGTGGATCATACCAGCTTTGAATATGGCATTTGTAAACAGCCTCCCGGTTGGGACGGCGGCGCTAAGGGTCTGTCTTATGACATCATCCCGGGTGATGGTGAACACTCGATTCTGGTCTACAGGCAGGAGCTCAATGAGCCCAAAGACAGAATGCCTCCGATAGGCCGCAGTATTGCTCATACTGACGCTGTAGCCCTCATAGAGCAATGGATAGATGAGATGGCACCTGAACTTGGAAACTGTCAGCATTAGAACGGATCAGTGGTTAACTTAATATTACCACTCGCCTACTTGCTAGCAAGACTCTCAGTAAGTGGGCGATTTAAAAGGTGAAAGTGGCCAGGAGGATAGCCAATCCAATGCTTAAAGCTTTGCCTGAAATGACTAACATCACTAAAGCCCATTAGCTCTGAGATCTCATCTATCGAATAGTTACTGGTTAAGATCAAGTCAATGGCCTTTTGGCAGCGAACCTGATCCACCAGCTTTTGATAACTGGTATTGGCGTTAGCTAATTTTCGTCTTAGTGTTCTAGCGCTGATATTCTGTAACTCTGCCATCGATTCCATGCAAGCAAGCTCTGGTGCTTGCTGCCTTAATATCGTTAAAATCTCTGATATATAGGAATGTGAACTGACAATGCTGCAGCCAGCAACATCTTGCTCAAAAGAGTAAGTCACTGGCAGCGATAGATAACGATGATCAATCGACCACTCGAAGAACTCACTATTAAACCTAATATCGGCTCCAGACTGTACCGATAATAAGTCAACCGCTCTTGCTGGCTCAGCGAAAGAGATATGAGACACTTGGACAGCCTCCCCCGTTAACTCTTTAGCCACTGCCAGCAAGGAGCAAAGGCTATGCTGAAATTGGAAACTATAGTGTTCGGTATCGACTTTATTGGTATTTAGCCATCTCACATGTAAATGGCCATCATGATTACGCAGTAAAGTATCGGAAAAACTGCCGACAAGGTCAGGATTTGAAATTGCAAACTGTAGGCATTGTCCCAAGGTCTTAAATTGGGTTAAATGAGGCAGCAACACATCTAATGTGGCAACCCTATAACTGGATGCAACTTTGACGGCGGTTTCTGGATCCGGACTGAGTTCACGAAGATAGTTCATTGCATATTCAACCTGCCACACATAAACAAATTGACTGAGCGCTAGCTCCGCCTCGCCAATTCCTATGTCAGTATAGAGTCGTTCGACAACCTCACTCGCAAAGTGCAACTTGAGATAGCGAAACAGATTCTTTAATTCATAAGCAGGATAAGACTGATCCCCTACCCGAATATGTGGTTTATAGCTACAGGCCTGATGCATTGAGCTCTTCGATAAGTTGATCTGTATCAATATTTTTAACGGATCTAAATCTGAATTAACAGCCTTTTATTAAATTAAGCTTAAAAAACATCCTTGTTAAAAGGCCAGCTCGGTATCCATACCTCTCGTTCCAAAGCGTGATAACTTCGTTATCTTTCACCTTGTTTTCCATGGCTTCAGCCGTATCTGCACTGAGTAATTGGTGTACTAACTTAGGTCATAGCGATTTGATGTCTAACTTGGAAATGCCTATTTATGAGTTGCAGGCATAAGCAGCACTGATAAGTAACGAGCCAGTTGACCTACTTTTACTAATCGATAAATGACAGTTACAGATTACTTTCGGTAGGTCATGCTCGTTATTTCAGCATTGCTTTGGTAGAGTGATTATTAATCAATAGCTTTGATAAAAGTATGCGGAGTATCAATTGTCTCTTTTTGCTGAATATGAAAAACAACAGAAGTGGAGAAGCTGGGAGAATTACCTTAAGTTTATACCGTTAAGTCAAAGTGACACTGTAGTTGACCTTGGCTGCTCCGTCGGTGATGTATCTCGTGTCTTTTCGCTGCGAGTAAACAATGTTATAGGCATAGACATTAATAAGGAATTTATTGAGTTCTGTGATTCAAGAAGGAAGGAGAACGAAGCCTTTATTCTTAGTGACTTTGAGAGTGCTGATTATTTATCCTTTGGTGATATTAACGGTATTTGGGGGAGCTTTTCTTTATCTTATCTTAGTAACCCATTAGCTTACTTAAAAGCTCTAAACTCTGTGATGAGCGATGAAGGCTGGATTGCACTGCTGGATGTATCCTGCTTTATCTCAGGCAACCTTGCTAGAGATAGCAAGTATTACGATAGAGTAAGAAGGTTTGAATTAAAGTCATATAGGTCTGGTTTATATGATTTTGATTTTGGTTCAAAAATGCAAGATCTGTTGAAGGATGCTGGGTTTAAGATTGTATATTTCGATAATAATGTAACAGATCCTGAATTGAATTTTTCTGGTTCCGCGGCACCGGAAATTATCGAGGGGTGGTTAGCAAGGCTCAAGAGAATGAATAAATTAAGTTACTTTCTTGGAGGTGAGTACCCTGATTTTTGTGATGAATTATTATCTAACCTTGGTTCTAATATTCATGAGAAACAAGGGAACGTCAGATTCGTAGTCGCTAAAAAGACTCTGTAGCAGATTCTGTGTAACTACCTAATTATAATTTGCTAAGGCTGTCAGTTCACGCACTGTTCGAGTTGTCGCCAGCACTTAGTTCACCTATTAGAGCTGCGTTGTCGCGTATTTGATTGCAATACTTTCCCTAATGACAATTATCACTTCCTGAGCTTTAACTCTAACAAGCTTTTGTCCACTAACGAGTTAGAGTTCTATTCATAACGTTGTGATCACCAAGCGATTATGTCGTATCTTAACTACCAACCGATTTTGTCGGTTTGCTAATTACCAAGGGAAAATGACGGATCCATTTTTATACATAATCCTTTAATAGTTTTAATTACTATTTAGGGGTTATTAAGGATGATCATCATGGATTCTCGCTCTCAACTTATCGTTGATGTGATCGCCAAAGTCACCCAAGGTAAGATCAGCATCAACAGTGCCTCTCAGCTCCTCAATAAATCCCGTCGAACAATTGAACGTTACCTCAGTCGTTATCGGGCTGAAGGTATCCGCTTTATCGTGCATGGTAATAAAGGTCGTGCACCCATCAATAGAACGCCTGAGTCATTGAAAAAACAGGTGCTACACCTCATTCAAACCAAGTATTACGACTTCAATTTACAGCATCTTGCCGAATTGCTCGCTGAAAATGAAGGACTGAGCATTAAGCGTGAAACATTGCGAGGTTGGGCTCACGAGATTAAACATGTTAAACGAGCCAAACGTCGACGCAGTCAAGTAAGAAAGTACAGAGAGCGTATGGAATCACCTGGGCTAATGCTGCAAATGGATGGTAGCCCTCATCGTTGGTTTGGTGATAGTCGATCGTGTTTGATTGCCATTATCGATGACGCAACGAGTGATATCCATGCTGAGTTTTACCCTTCAGAAACGACGGAAGGTTGCATGAAAGTCATGAAGGCTTACATCGAGAAGCGAGGACTCTTTAAGACGCTTTACGTCGACCGAGCAGGTATTTTTGGTGGTCCCAAGCGCTGTCACTTCTCTCAGATGCAACGTGCTTGTGAGGAGTTAGGGATCGAAATCATCTTCGCCAATTCTCCACAAGGAAAAGGTCGAGTTGAACGCTGTTTTGATACGTTCCAAGACCGACTGGTTCCTGAGCTTAGGCTTCACAATATCACCGATATGCACAGTGCGAATGAGTATCTTCAGAAGGTGTTTATCCCCATATATTGGCAACAGAAAATAACCGTGAAAGCGAAAAGTAAGTTGTCAGCCTTCAAAGCCGTTCCTGAGCATATCGACTTAGATACTATCTGTGTGTACAAGGAATATCGGAAGGTACGACGAGACCATACCTTTAGTTATAACAACAAGATGTACGTTATCGACTCGCCAATTCGATATTCTATCGTCAATCAAAAGCTTGAAATTCGCAGTCAGTTTGATGGGACATTTTCGGTTTATTTTGGCCATAGAAAACTTCATATAACAGAGCTAGAAGAACCACCAAGAGGCTCTGAGTTCGGAATGGAGGTTCAGCGTAAGTTGGATGTGATCGAGCTAGCCCAAACCTTAGGTAGCGTGACCAAAGCTGCTCAAGTTGCGGGGTGCTCTCGGCAAAGTATCTATACCTATCAAAAGGTGCTGGAAGAAGAGGGTGTGCTGGGGCTTAAACGTATCAACAAGCCCTTAAAAAGAAACAAAAATCGCATTCCTCAGGTGACAGAAGAGAAAATCGTCGAGCTGACACTCAACAATCCATATCGTACTTCCCTTCAACTAATGACTGAGCTTAAAAGGGATCACAACATCACAGTAAGCAGTGCCACGATCCGAAATATCTGGAAGCGTGAGGTGATGAATACCAGAGAGCTTCGAGTTAAACGAGCTGCATCCCTAAATAAGGAAATCTAGCATGATAGGCTAGACTATATAGTGAACGACAAAGTCGCTTGGCTTTTATTCCGTCAGGCTCCCTCGGTAATCACAGTTCTATTCATAACGTTTGTGATCACCAACATCTGAGTGGGCTAATTCGCAGAGATGAATAGTCAGATGTCGGTGCGGCTGTGGGCTTCGGTTTCAAGGATGAAACCGCAGAGCGGCCAAGGAGGGCTTTATAGCGTCCCACAGAAGTAGTGACATGTGAGCTTACTACGAGCAGTGCCTTTCTTCGTGGCCTCGGTGTTCCAATAACATCCGGCCAGTTCGCTACCCCTAGCTCTCGCTTATTAGCACATGGCTTCGCCATATTCGCCGTGGTGAATAACTTTGGTCCAATAACGAGTTATGGTTCTAGTGTGGTGGCATAGTTAATTTGGCCACTAACATTTAGACCAAAAAAAACCTGCACAATGCAGGTTTTTCTGGTGGTAAAACCGAGTCTCAATTATTTAAGCGGCTGATTCTTCTCGGCAAACTTATTAAAAATGGTATTAAAAGACAGTGATGCTCCATGGGCAATCTTATCTGATAATGTCTTCTTAAGCTGATAACGCACCTTAATAACGGTACGTTCGTTTGCCAGCTTCATAATCACATCATCACTGGTTGAAATTTCATCAACCAAGCCTAATTCAATAGCTTGCTGACCATACCAATGCTCACCCGTTGCCACTTTATCAAGATCTAAATCGGGACGGTACTTGGCAATGAACTCTTTAAACAGCACATGAGTCTCTTCTAGCTCTTTCTGAAACTTCTCACGGCCTTCATCGGTATTTTCACCAAAGATGGTCAGGGTACGTTTAAAGTCACCTGCTGTGTGCTGCTCATAGTCAATATCGTGCTTTTTCAATAAACGATTAAAGTTAGGCACCTGAGCCACAACACCAATTGAACCTACGATGGCAAACGGCGCTGAATATATCTTATTCGCCACACAGGCCATCATATAACCACCACTGGCAGCCACTTTATCAACACAGATGCTCAGAGGGATCTCAGCTTGTCGTAAACGGTCAAGCTGGCTTGATGCTAAACCATAGCCATGAACCATTCCGCCGCCGCTCTCAACATTAACAATGACTTCATCGCCTTTATCAGCAATAGCAAGAATTGCACTGATCTCTTCACGCAGTGACGCGACTTCACTCGCGTCGATGCTGCCTTTAAAATCAACAACAAAAACCTTAGGTTCGTTTTCTTCGACGTTATCTTTTTGCTCTTTCTCTTTAGCTTTCTCGTCGGCTTTTAACTGTTTTTCGTAAGCTTTAAATGCTTTCTTAGATAACAGCTCTTCTTTCAAGTCATGCTTCAATAACTTAAGGTTATCGCTTAGGTTCGTTAGCTTAAGCTCACCCTTTTCAGTTTTGTGCTTAATAGAAGACGCAAGCACAACAATCACGACCGCAAGAATTGCGACCACAATGGTCACCGCCTTGGCCAAAAACAAACCGTACTCGTACAAGAATTCCAAAATATTCTCCAGCTAAACCAATTCTATCTCTTCAATTGGTCGCTATTCTACCAGCCTATTTGCCAATAAAACATGTCAATAAAAAACCCAGCTTTCGCTGGGTCTTTTTTTAAACAATTCTAGATTTTATTGTAAGCACTATTGAGCACAGGGAGCGACTACATATTGTGCAGCCTCACCTGTCACTAAACCAAGGAATATCGTTGGGCTATCCGCCTCTGGAAGACCTGCACTGTATGAGAAGAAAGCTGCCTGAGTTTGCATCTCTACCGTTGCAACATCTTCAAACCCATCAGTCACACCATCAACAGGTGATGGATCGATAAGCGAACTATGATGCCCCTTAGAGAAGCGAACCGCTCCAGAGCCTACTGTAGTGCTATCAACACAAGCTAACCCTAGGTTCTCAATCAGAGGCTCCGTACCCGAAACAGGATACCCTGCCACACGGTTTGGCAGCACTTGATCTGGGAGGCTATTCGCACCATCACCAACAACCTCAATGATATGCAGCGGAAGTCCCGTTGCTTTAAGCATAGCCGCATGGTTAATCGGATCCGCGCTATCCACTGCTGTTTGAACGGCAAAGGCAAATGTCGGTAGGAAAGCATCATAAACCGATTTAACTAACGCATCATACTCAGGCGTATCGGGTAAGAAACCGTGTTCTTTATTCGCTTCCTCCACCAGTGCCATAAAGGCCTCTGTGGTAACGATATTCTCAAACAGCATTGGGCCAAATGTCGCCGACCCAACAAAGGTTCCAGCAAAACCACCGGTTGGTGCCACTAATGACGCCGCGTTTAGCTTATACACATGACTCAAATCCGCTCCAGTTGGATGCGTAAGCCCGGTGCTTGCGTAAGTCGCAAAGTTAGTGCCCACAATAGCCCCTAAACTGAGGCCTTGAGCACTGAATTGATTCGCATCAAACAGTTGGGGAGCACCAAGTTCCATCAGCTTTCCAGCATAGCCGGTAAACGCAGCGCGAAGTGCTAGATGATCAAATGTCGCTTGGCGGAAGTTATCACGTACCGTTAATGTACTGCCAATATTGATAAAAGCTAAGGGATCGCCCAATGAGAATAAGACATCGTCGCCAACAACGGCCCCAAATTCTGGTGAAGAAGCCGAAACGGTATAAGCCCCAGGTACAAGTAAACCTTTACCAAACGAGCGAGCGCCATGTAGCGGCATATCGATAGCGATTGTTGCTACGCCAAGCTCACCATAGGTCCCCGCATAAGCAAATGCCATCTCTTTACCGCCACCTAAACCATGCATAGCAATAGTCACTGGCCAACCAGCTGCCGGAGCGGGTGCAAAGTTAGGTACCGTCATTTGAACGGGGACAACTTCATAGTTTCTGATCTGTGGGATTGGATTAAACTTAGTTAAGTGTCTTGCCTTATCGGCAGCTGTGCCATCATCTAGCATCCAAAGTTTACCCGCTAACTGAGCAGGGTCACTCAGCGCGGCAATCGGATCCTCTATACCATTTTCAATCGCTTGGGCAAAATAGTTATCTTGACTCAGAGTGCCACTTTCAAGCGCCTTTAATACTGAAACAGGACTGTCATAAGCCGCTGACCAAATACCGTTAATCGTTGCATTACCATCAGCATCTAAACAGCTCGTCGATGAACACTCGCCGTAAACAGGTAGCTTAATTGCTGCACTCCAAACATTGACCTTACTTGCCCCTTCATAGGCGGGGTGCAGCTCTGGCATCATTAACGCTTGTGCCAGAGTAAATCCGCTATCTGTTGGCGCTTGAACGAACTCTGGCATATAGCCAGGTTGGCCAGCAATCAAGAGTTTCGAGACTTCGTACACATCGGCGACAGATTGTGTTGTGAAAAGCCCTGAATAGCTAAGCGAGTCAGTATCAACCCCTGCTCCAGCCAAGCCTTTCTCATAACTGTTCACAGCCGCTTGCAGCGCTAGCTGATCAGGTGTTTCAAGTGGCTTAGTCTCGATATCGAGTTTTAACAGTACGTATGTAGCGGATGGAGCAATTGCTCGACCTGCTGAGTCTTGAATGAGTGAGGTAGTGGCATAAATATAAGATTGATTGGGTTTAAGTGGCTTTAATGGAACAATTGCAATGGTATTACCCGATGTTGTCGTAACAAAATCAACACCAAACTGCAGCTCAGCGCCAACCTTACAAGCTGTTATATCCGGTGCCGATTTACACTCAGGATCCGATGATAAGCCCCCGCCTACCGTAGCTTCAAACATCTTAACCGCACCTGGTTGCTCAACCGATACTTTGCTTAATGTCAGCATCGCGCCATCGTTATCCATGGCAGGTGCCACTTCGATACTGATAGGGGCCGTTGTCGACCAACCATCTAACGCGCCGAGTGCGATAGTCGGATCGGTGTAATCACCGTTCTCTTCACTTGGCGCAGTGGGATCATCGCTTTTAGGAATATTGATGGTGCCATCGGTAGTGCCGCTAAAGAGAATATCGTTTGGTTTTGGTAACTCACCATTTCCCGGATCAAAAACGATAACAGACTGGGGGACAAGTGGTTCAGTTTTGTCCACTAATTCATCATAAGTATCTTCGCTACAAGCGCTGAGCCCCAATGCAGAGGTGATTGCTACGCCCAAAAAGAGTTTTTTCATCTTTTTTCCCCAAATCTTGTTGTAATAATTTTGTTTTCACTTGAAATTGGTCACAATAGTCAACAAAGTATGACCAAGAGGACTTATCGTTAGTCCTTAGCTAGACTCAAGTTAACGTAAAATTATTGACTTAGCTACATTTTTGTCACATTTGAACACCAATTGAGCAGGCGAAGGTTAATCGTTTGTTTAAAACAGCTGTTTATCACATCAGCGACTCTAGAAGTGACGGGCGTTTGAGCTCTGAGGAAGTAATAACTCATGTTGGAATATCAAGCTGCAAAAGATCTACTAAAAGACAAAACTATTTTAGTCACTGGTGCCGGAGACGGTATAGGTAAGGCTGCGGCGATCGCTTTTGCAAAACACGGTGCAACAGTCATCTTGTTAGGCAAGACAGTTAAAAAATTAGAAGCCGTATATGATCAAATTGAACAAGCGGGTTACCCCACACCAGCCATTATTCCGCTTGATCTGAAAGGTGCCACCGAACAACACTATAAAGATATGGCCGACACTATCGAAGAGCAATTTGGTCAGCTTGAAGGGCTACTACATAATGCGAGCGTCTTAGGTGTGTTAGGTCCGTTCGAGCATATGACGATGAACACAGTTGAAGAAGTGATGCAAGTAAACGTTATTGCCGAGATCATGCTCACTAAGGCCTTACTGCCCGTAATGCGTAAATCAACAAGTGCATCACTCCTGTTTACCTCTAGCAGTGTTGGCCGTCAAGGCCGCGCATATTGGGGGGAATACGCTATTTCTAAATTTGCCACCGAAGGTATGATGCAGTCACTTGCTGATGAGTATGAAGATACCAATATACGTGTTAACAGCATTAACCCCGGTGCGACTCGCACAGGTATGCGCGCAAATGCCTTCCCAGCTGAGAACCCACAGACGCTAAAAGCTCCTGATGAGATCATGTCAACTTACCTATACTTAATGGGTGACGACTCAAAAGAGATAAATGGCCAACAACTAAATGCTCAGTAAGCCACTCTTATATCAATTGCAAATAAAGCATTGAAAATAAACAGTTGAAAAACAAAAAGGCCGCTAAGTTAGCGGCCTTTTTAATACTTATCTTTTAATCAACAATATTTAATCGATAAGCGACTTAGCAATTAGCTACGCTGACGCGATGGCTTTGGTCTACCCGAAGCAACTTTATGTTTATGCACGGCACGTTTAATTTTTGCGCTACGTACTTTATTACGAGCAACACTGTGCTTATCGGTACCCAGTATTGAACGTGTTTCTTCATCCATACCGGCAGTCTTACGTAAGTAGTTCACTTGTTCAATTGGCAGCTCAATCCAACCACCACGAGGTAGAGATTTAGGCAGCTCAATCATACCGTAACGAATACGGATAAGACGGCTTACTTGAACTTCTTGAGATTCCCATAGACGACGAACTTCGCGATTACGGCCTTCAGCTAAGCTAACGTGCCACCACTTGTTCATGCCTTCGCCACCAGCGGCTTTAACTTTGTCAAAGTTCGCGGGGCCATCTTCTAGGGTCACGCCCATACGCAGACGCTGAATACATGCGTCATTAACCTCACCAAAAGTACGTACAGCGTATTCACGCTCAACTTCATTTGATGGGTGCATCAAGCGGTTTGCTAGTTCACCGTCAGAGGTAAACAATAATAGACCTGAAGTGTTAATGTCCAATCGTCCAACTGCAACCCAGCGTGAATCACGAGTTTTTGGTAGACGATCAAATACCGTTGGGCGACCTTCTGGATCTTTACGACTACAGATCTCACCTTCAGGCTTATGGTACGCTATCACTCGGCACACCACATCTTCTTCAGAACGAATAGAAACTGTACGCCCATCGATACGAATTTTAGCGTCAGTTTCAACGCGATCGCCTAGGCTTGCAATTTCACCGTCAACACTAACTCGACCTGCAGCAATCCATGCCTCCATCTCACGACGGGAGCCATGGCCTGCACGGGCCAAGACTTTCTGCAATTTTTCACTCATTAGTAGACTCTTCTATATTTTCGGTCACGACTTTTTCAGTTGAAAAAAGCGCGGCCAATGATTCGGCATCCGACAAATGTGGAAGATCCACAATACTGTCTAAGCCGAAATAAGCTAGAAACTCGGTCGTCGTTGCATAAAGCGCTGGCCTTCCCGGCACCTCTTTATGTCCAACAACTTTAATCCAGTTTCTATCGTTTAAACTTTTTATAATGTGGCTGCTCACGGCAACCCCACGTACAAACTCAATGTCACCTCGGGTGACAGGTTGGCGGTAAGCAATGACAGCCAAGGTTTCTAACGTCGCACGCGAATATTTCGGTGCTTTTTCTTGCCATAACGGTTGCAAAAATGGACTCAATTCAGCCAATGTCTGGAATCGATATCCCCCCGCTACTTTTACTAATTGTACACCTCGATCTTCATAATCGAGCTGTAACTCATCAATACATGCCTTAATTTTTACCCGCGACACATTAAAGTTAGACAGTACAGTCTCTTTCAATGCTTTAATCGTCATCGGCTTTGCCAACACAAACAGGCTGGCTTCAATTAACTGCTTAAGCTGATCTGGATTTATCTGAGACAATCAGTACGCCCTAACATGTATAGTTGAAAATGGCTCAGCTTGTACAAGCTCAACCAGCAACTCTTTGACTAACTCCATTAACGCTAAGAAACTCACGACCACACCGCTGCGCCCCTCTTCAAAATCAAATAGCGCTTCAAACGGTAGATAGGTTTCAGCATTAAGCTTTGCCAAAATCTGCGCCATACGCTCGCGAGTCGATAACACTTCTCGCACGACATGATGGCTTTCTGTCGCTTCAATGCGCTTTAATACCGATGAAAATGCTCTGGCAATCTCTGTAAGCGAGACCTCTGGAGGCAGTAACTCAGGCTTAATATTGGCGGCTGGAACCGCTTTTGCCTGAAACAGATCTCGCTCCATTCTAGGCAATTCATCCAGCTTTTCCTGCGCGTCTTTGATCACTTCATAGGCTTTAAGCTGACGGATCAACTGTGCCCGAGGATCTTCTTCATCTTCTTGCTCAATCTCGGGTCTTGGTAACAATAGACGAGACTTAATCTCGGCTAAGGTTGCCGCCATGACCAGATAATCTGCCGCGAGCTCAACACGAGCTCCCTGCAGCAAATTAACGTACTCAAGGTACTGCTGCGTAATAGAAAAAACCGGTAAATCTACAACATCAAGCTTTTGTTTGCGGATTAAGTAAAGCAGAAGATCTAATGGCCCTTCAAAAGACTCGAGAAAAACCTCTAATGCCTCTGGCGGAATAAAAAGGTCTTTTGGCATCACCTTAAACGGTTGGCCGCGAACAACGGCTAAAGGCAATTTTTGCTGAACGCCCTCCATCCGTAAACCCTCTATATTTTCGCAAACGCGCGATTATACCTGTATACCCAAGCTACCTCAAGCTACTCGTTTCAGAGCACAGCTATAGGTGACTTGGGTACAAATGTTCCCAGATTAAAGCAATTGCGGTTATCGTTTGCTGATAACAACAGCGACCTTTAACAACGGCATCGATTTTAGAGGAATGGCGTTACGTCACCAGCGCCTTCACGGATCACCTCAATCTCACCGTCAGATAAGTCAATTACCGTGGTTGGCTTCTCGCCTAAATAGCCACCGTGAATAATCAAGTCCACTTGATGCTCTAGAATATCGCGAATATGCTCAGGATCTGATTCAGTAAACTCTTGGCCCGGTAAAATCAAACTGGTCGACATTAATGGCTCACCTAAGGCTTCTAGCAAAGCCAGAGCTATTACATTGTCAGGTACACGGATACCGATTGTCTTCTTTTTCGGATTTTGAAGGCGTTTAGGCACTTCTTTCGATGCCATAAAAATAAACGTGTAAGGACCCGGTGTATTTTGCTTAAGCAAGCGGTAAGCTTGGTTATCAACGCGAGCGTATGTTGCTAGCTCAGATTGATCACGGCACATCAACGAAAAATTATGATCGTTATCAATCTGTCTGATGCGCGCAATTTTGCTCATCGCGTTTTTATCACCGATTAGGCAACCTAATGCATAACCTGAATCGGTTGGATACACAATCACACCACCGCTTTTAATCACGTTCACAGCTTGGCTAATTAAGCGCGTTTGAGGGTTTTCCTCATGCACATAAAAAAACTGACTCATTGTACTACCTTCCATTTCTCTGATTGCCAAACCCAGTTCACTCCTTGGGGTTGGAACATATTTTTACCAATTTCAATCCAGCTGCCAGGAAAGTGAAAATCACTGCCTAACGAGCATGTCAGCCCATTTTGGATACTTAGCGAGATAAGATTATTGCGATCATCTATGGTCTGCTGGCCTAACACCACTTCCATCGCATCACCGCCAGCCTCTTTATATTCACGCACTAAGCGCTTAAGCCATTTAGCCGACAATTTATAACCGCTCGGATGCGCCAATACAGAGACGCCACCGGCTCGATGAATAATCTCAATCGCGCTGGCCATGTCGCCCCAGTTATTGGGAACATATCCCGTCTTTCCACGAGCTAAATACTTTTTAAATACATTGGCAGTATTGGTAGCGTACCCTTTTTCTGCTAACCAACGCGCGTAGTGTCCTCGGCTAATCGCCGCTTCACCAGCATAAGCTTTTGCGCCATCATAGGCGCCCTCTATACCCGCCTTTGCTAAGCGCTCACCAATCTCTTGGGCTCGGCTCGATCGTAACTCACGTTGATTGTGTAAAAATGCGGCCAAGTCGACATTATCGGTATCAACATTGAGTGCCACGATGTGAATATCAAAATTATTCCAACGAGTTGAGATCTCAACGCCGTTAATAAGTGCTAATGGGGTCTCATGTGCCTGATTAAACTCATGTGCCTCTTTTAAGCCATCTGTGGTGTCGTGATCGGTAATGGCAAATATCTGCACGCCTTTACTTATCGCGCGCGCTATTAATTCTGATGGGGTTAGTTGACCATCGGATGCGGTCGTGTGGCTGTGCAAGTCAACCAATATACAGTCTGTGGTATTTTCATCTTTCATGGCCATATGATACTTGAGTTTACCGATTAAAGGTGATTTTAATCCGGTTTTTGGTCATTAAATCTAACTCAAACTCTAACTCAAAATACAGCCTAGAAGGGAAAGCTGCGCTAGGTGGCAGCTGAAAGCCTGAAACAAGTTCAGGCTTTTGTTTGTGGAAACGCAATATTTGTATTTACAGTACAGCGGTGCAAGTCATCTTTTACCAAGCCGCTTTAACCGCAATTCAATTGCGCTTGTCGCTGACATTGCGCTAAAGACTGCTCCTCCGACACATCTGAGAGACAATAATCGATTCTGAGCACGCGCTTCTCAGCCGTCGCTTGTAACTCAGTATCAAGCGGTTGCCAGCGCCAACGTTTGACCTCTTTACGAGAGTTTTTGCCCAGATGCCTGTTAGGGACAGAGCTTATCACCTCTACATTTTCAGTGTGTCCCTCTTCTGAAATGTCAAAAGACAATACGGCGCACCCTTGCAACTTTGCTTGAGCAAACTCTATTGGATATGGGTGTGGTTTGTTACCTTCTCTGTGCCAGACCTTTTGTGTGCTAGGTTCTACCTCTGTCAGCAATACTTCACCATACACGTTTTTAGCTTGACTCATTTGCGGTACTAAAAGCAGCGCAAAAGCCGCTAATCCTATTACTTTCATATACATTCCTTTGTTTGTTATTCGCCACCAACTTAATTCATAGAACATTTTTAATCAAGTCGTCACAACACCAACAAAAGGGTTACTCCGCTTTATTACACCTGCTTATAACCACTATGAACAATCGTGCATTCAATCGCCTACTCACAATCTTCATAATGCCCGCCACACTCAATGATATCGAATACTTTTCATGCATAAACTCACTGCCTTAATCATAGCGCTGCTAATCGCTATCACCACGCCAGTTTTCGCTCAGAATGTACTTAAAGACGCCGTGCGCCTAAATAGGGACATCAATAAAGCAGAGAAACAGTACAACAAAAAGGTCAAAAAAACCAAGCGTAAACTCGATAAGGCTCAGGCTAATATCGATTCCGTTAAAGAGGGACACTACGCCAGCAAACGTTTACAGAAAATTGAAGATAATGCCGCTAAAAAGTTGAACAAAACAAAAGATAAGTTAGATCCAAGAGACGAGATTACCGACAAGGTAAGAAATGATCTCAAGCAACAAAAACGCCAAGCGATCGACAACTGGCTGGCAGACTAAAGTAATTCGCCCTGAATACTCACCTATACGGGGCGGATCAATTATCTGTTTGGAGTATAAAAACAAGCATCATTGAATTAACAAGAAACCAAAGCTTATACCAATCAGTATAAAGATTTGGTCGCTCAGCGAGAGTTTAGCGGTTATGAGGCAAGGCAACGAGTGAAGAGCATAGTTGTTCTACGGTTAAGCTCGTTAACACAGCACCAGAATCGCTAAAACTCGCCATTCTGGAGCATTTTTGGCTGCCTACTTCTGCGTTGAACGGCTTCACAAGGGAACAACCATTCTTTCAGCTATTCGCCTTGAATTAGTTTGCCAAAAACCGCTCTGAGTAGATCAACTTCTTATACTGATTGGTATTATAACCCCGTCATCGATTCAAGTCGCAGTCATCGGCTTTCACTTTTTCCCCGCAAGCTAGCATGCTACACTCGGCGTTAATTTTTTGAATTTTAAACTGACACAACTCTATGAAACAGTTGCTCGACTTTTTACCGCTTATTATCTTTTTTGCTGTCTATAAATTTTTCGATATCTACGTTGCCAGCGGCGCGTTAATCGCGGCAACAGCGCTGCAACTTGTCATCAGTTACATGCTGTATAAGAAGCTTGAAAAAATGCATCTTATTACTTTTGTGATGGTAACCGTATTTGGCTCACTCACGCTTATTTTGCATGATGACTCTTTCATCAAATGGAAGGTCACCATTGTATATGCTTTATTTGCTATCGCCTTAGGTGTCAGCCAAATAATGAACAAGCCACTGCTCAAGAGCATGCTTGGAAAAGAACTTATCGTTGAAGATAAAGTATGGGCTCGCGTGACTTGGTACTGGGTCAGCTTTTTTGTAGTCTGTGGCCTAGTAAATATCTATGTGGCCTTTAGCCTGTCACAAGAAACTTGGGTTAACTTTAAAGTATTCGGTTTGACCGCACTAACGCTTATCAATACCGTGTTAACCGTCCTCTATCTGTTTAAAAACATGTCTGAAGAAGATCGTAAGGAACTCAAATAATGTGGTACATGATTTCATCGCAAGATATTGAAAATAGTTTAGAAAAGCGTTTATCTGTTCGTGCTGACCATTTAGCTCGTCTGCAGCTTCTCGCCGATGAAGGCCGTCTATTGATCGCCGGTCCACACCCAGCCATTGACAGTGAAAACCCTGGTGAAGCAGGTTTTACAGGCTCTCTCGTTGTTGCCGACTTTGCCTCACTTGAAGATGCACAGAGCTGGGCCGATGCCGATCCCTATATCGCTGCGGGCGTATATGAAAGCGTTATCGTTAAGCCTTACAAACTCGTGTTGCCGTAAGTAAAAAGGAAGCCACCGTGAAAATTGTTTCATTTAATATCAATGGATTGCGAGCAAGGCTGCACCAACTTCAAGCACTTATCGACACTCATCAGCCCGATATTATTGGCCTGCAAGAGACAAAAGTGCACGATGAAGCGTTTCCTTTAGCCGATGTAGAGGCGATGGGCTATCACGTCCATTACCATGGCGGCAAAGCCCACTACGGTGTGGCTATGCTGTCAAAAGCGGAACCTATCAAGGTACAAAAAGGCTTCCCTACGGATGAAGAAGACGCTCAGCGTCGTATGATCATGGGCACCTTTATGCAGGAAAATGGTCGTCCACTCACAGTGATTAACGGCTACTTTCCTCAAGGCGATAACATCAGCCATGAAACTAAGTACCCTGCTAAGCGTAAATTTTACAAAGATCTGATGCAGTACCTTAATGAATACCACAGTGCAGATGAAGACATTGCTATTATTGGTGATATCAACATCTCTCCTGTCGATCTCGATATTGGTATTGGTGAGCCTAATGCTAAACGCTGGTTAAAAACCGGTAAGTGTAGTTTCCAACCAGAAGAGCGTGAGTGGCTAAAAACCTTGATGGATTGGGGATTAGTCGATACCTTCCGTGAACTTCACCCAACTCGCAGCGAACGCTACTCTTGGTTTGATTATCGCAGTAAAGGCTTTGTCGATAATCGCGGCCTGCGTATCGATGTGATCTTGGCAACTAAATCTTTGGCTCAACACCTAACTGAATCAGATGTGGATTATGAGCTGCGTGGTATTGAAAAACCATCTGATCACGCCCCTATCTGGAGCAGTTTTAGTTAAAAACTAACGTTTTTGTGCCACAAAAAAGCCAGCAAATTGCTGGCTTTTTTTATAATTTAAGCAGGGTGTCAGCTTAATTTCTTGCCAACTTATATTGACCTAAAATTTGTTCCAAGCCTTTAGATGAACCCGCCAAATTGGCCGCTAAGCTCACCGAGTTTTGCGCCGTTTCTTTAATGGTTTCCGCTTGGCCACGAATATCATTCAGTTGCGTCGCTATTTCACGAGAGGCCGCACTTTGCTCTTCTGACGATGCCGCAATCTGTGAGCTCATATCAAACACGATACTGATAGACTCAGCCATACTATTAACATCTTGTCCGACAGATTCAATCGCCATACGGCCTTTGTCCGCCTGAGATACGATCTCATTAGTAATATCTGACAGCTTACCAGTACCTGTCTGTAAGCCCAAAATCATCGACTGGATCTCAACCGTAGCCTGCTGTGTACGGCTCGCCAATGTTCGCACTTCATCGGCCACGACTGCAAATCCGCGACCTTGCTCACCCGCTCTTGCAGCCTCAATAGCCGCATTTAACGCAAGTAGATTGGTTTGTTCAGAAATGCCATTAATTGTCGTTACGACCGCACCAATTTCGGTGGCGGCATGAGACAAGTTCTCAACTGAGGTTGACGCTTCAGAAATTTTACTCGTTAGTACAGCAATTCGTTCAATGGCCTCGGCAATTTGGACTTGACTGTTGGCGGCTTGACTCGAATTTTGTTGAGTCTGCTCAGAGGTGTTAGACGCGCTTTGGGACACCTCTTCCACCGCCGCAGTCATTTGTGACATCGCCACTGCGACTGTATCTAAGAACTGATGCTGAAAATGGGTCAGCTCTTCGCTACGGCTCGCTTGCTGGGTAAACTCGTCTGCCGCATCATTTAACGTTTGTACATTACTTGAAATCGCCTGCACCATTTCACTCATATTATCGGCACTGCGATCAATTTCACGGGCGATAAGACTGAAATCGTCTTTACCAAAAAAATTAAGTCTATGAGTTAAGTCACCATCTGCAAGACGCTTAATCGCCATGTACATATCCCATAGCCCACCACCTAAGGATGTAGATACCCAGTAACTCAAAAGGTATAGCGGTAATAATCCAACAAAAGCCAGCAATAACATCATATTTGCTTGTGAAAGTGCATCTTGCTCCCAACTCGCGACATTCACTTGCTGGCTCAGTGCCCTGTTGCCCACTGGCGCGCTAACCGATAACAGATCACCACGGCGCGAAGTCGTTAGGCCTGTACGCACCTCTACCCCAGCTTTTTGTGCAAAATGGCTTAATGCAGCACCTGCAAGTTGCTCTGTGTTAGCGATATTGGCATAAGAATCGATACTCGATTGTGCGCGTGCTAATGAGCTGGACTCAATAAACTGCTTGCTGTGATGATAGTTTGTTAAGGCGACCGCAGCGGTGAGCAGTGTCACCATAGAACAAAGCACCCAAAACTTGCCATTTAGGCTCAATTTGATCAACAGAGCGTCAATCTTGCGGAAATTAATCTGTTTCATTCTACCTTCCCTTGGCCAAAGCCATCCTCTATGGTCCAGCCCTTCGCCGTCCCCTAGAGGTAACTATTATTATCATTATTGATGTACCGTAAAGCTGAGCGTTTGTTAAGACTCTTTGGCCTCTGCTGTGACAGTACCCTGCATTTTATTGGTTAAACTGATCAATTGGCCAGTAAGTAGGCTCATACTGTAACCAAGCACTGCGCCCAATAATAATGGCGGAATGATGGCGGCAATATCTGCGCCCATGGCAAAAGTGATACAACACCCAATAAATGCGCCAGGAATAAATGCCAGCTTATGATGGCTAGCCTGTAAGCACATAGCTGCCGTTGCGATCCCCGTAAAGGTGTAACTCATTAGTGGCGAGACAAAGAAGCTGCTACCAGAAATAATTAACCAGCCCCAGAAAACGCCTGAAAGATTGGTGGTCATCGCCATCAACATGCCTTTTATGCCGGAATGAGTTTGGGCAAAGAAGGTACTACAGCTCAGAAATCCAATCCAGGTAACCAAATGCAGAGCATCTGCCACACCGGCCCAAACAGCAGCAAGTAGTCCTGCTGAAATAGCAATCTGCCAACGATTTTCCATAGCTTACCTCTTTACCGTTAACTCACTTACTGCAAGTGAGTTAGTATCTGGTGAGCTAAATTACCTTTTTTATATGTAAAAAAACACGATCCAGAGCCAATAATCTCACTCAATCGCAGATAAAGTGCACAAAAACGCCTTTTATGTAGTAAAAAAACCAAATTTTCGCTATAAAAACGTAAATAGACAGCTCGATATAAAATATTCAAAAAACAATATTATTGGTATAAATCGATAGAAGCGTGATCTTGAGTAAAATGGTTTGGCCATAAAAAAAGCGCCTTTAGGCGCTTTTTTTACCCAGTAATAGTAAAATGATGACTGGGTAAAGGGACTAACATTAACGACTTGGCATTAATGAATTGGCATTAACATTAGACAAACAGCTGGTCGGCAACAAATGGGTTTTGCACTCGCTCATCACCAAAAGTCGATAGTGGCCCATGGCCTGGAATAAATTGCACATCGTTACCTAAAGGCCAAAGCTTTTGGGTGATAGAGTCAATTAAATCTTGATGATTAGACAATGGGAAATCGGTTCTACCAATAGAGCCTCTAAACAATACATCACCAACCCAAGCGACCTTACTCTCTTTAGCAAAAAACACGATATGACCAGGAGTATGACCAGGTGTATGGATCACTTTAAGCACTTGCTGACCCACTGTGACTTCATCACCCTCTTCGAGATATTGTGTCGGCGTAAAAGCATCGCAATGCACAAAACCAAAGTGTTGACTCTGTTTTGGTAAGCTCTCTAGCCAGTAATCATCCGCTTTATGGGGGCCAATAATCGGCACATTAAGCTGATCGGCTAACAATTTAGCGCCACCGACATGGTCAATATGGCCATGGGTCAGTAATACTTTTTCAATCACCAGATTATTTTTACTGGCCTGTTCAAGGATCCGCTCGACATTGCCACCAGGGTCGACCACGGCCGCTTTCATGGTTTGCTCGCACCAGATTAAACTACAATTTTGCTGAAATGGAGTGACGGGTATTAACTGATACTTCATCGATAATCACCTAAGGCTCTATGTTTCGCTGTGAATGGGTAAAGATTACGCCATGTTGGGCTCTTCGACTATTTATAATTAGGATAATTTGATCTAACGCTCACAAAAACTGCATTATATTTTTTACCTAGTTCAGCCTTAGTTTGTAGCTGTATCTTTCCACCAGCATAAACACTGCATTGGCTATAAAGTTTGGTATACAATCGTCAATACTCGTTCTCTGTCAGGCCGCACTGTCGGTAAACTTTGCATCACTGACATAGCACCCCAAAGTAGTAATCTAACAAGAACTCTTTATAAAAAGGTCGACTCAATGACTTCAGAACTTTCAGCCCAACTCACTTTTGCAGGCATGGTTGCCCGTAAACATCAATTTCGTTTACCTCTTAATTATCAAGAGCCTGATGGCGAGCAAATTTCAATCTTTGCCCGAGAGATCTCAAGCCCTGAAAATCAGGCTAAAGCGTTGCCTTTTATCGTTTTCTTTCAAGGCGGCCCAGGCTTTGGTGCTATTCGTCCCACGGCAAATGGCGGCTGGATAAAACGCGCGCTCAAAGAGTACCGAGTATTGCTACTGGACCAACGTGGCACGGGCCTTTCAACGCCAATAAGCTTTGCCAGTTTGGCGCATCTATCGGCCGATGAACAAGCTGAGTACCTAACTCACTTTAGAGCCGATAATATCATTCGTGATGCCGAGTCTATCCGTAAACAACTCACCAATAATGATAAATGGACCATTCTAGGGCAAAGCTTTGGTGGTTTTTGTGTACTCAAGTACCTCAATGATGCTCCAGAAGGATTAGCTGAAGCCTATATCACTGGCGGCATTCCATCACTGACTCGCTGTGCAGATGAAGTTTATCAAGCGACTTACAAGCGCGTACTCGCTAAAAACCAAGACTTTTTTAACCGCTTTAGTGATGCACAAGACTTGATTAAAGCCCTAGCGACCCATATCCAAGAGAACCAAGTAACGCTAGCAACTGGTGAGCGCCTGACCGTTGAGATGTTGCAACTACTTGGGATCAACATCGGCATGGAGCAAGGCCCTGAAAGCGTCTATTACCTGCTAGAGCAGGCATTGATCGAAACCACATCAGGCACACAGGTTAACCCGCTGTTCCTAGCGCACTTTTGTCAGCTACTTGATTACAACACCAATCCAATCTTTGCACTGTTACATGAGTCTATCTATTGCCAACAATCTGCGTCTAACTGGGCCGCTCACAGAGTAAGAGCTGAGTATCCTGAGTTCAACTACAGCAGCGACAAGCCTTTCCTATTTTCTGGCGAGATGATCTATCCGTGGATGTTTGAGCAGTTCACCAACCTAAAGCCACTGCAGCAAGCAGCCGAGCTGATCGCACAGAAACAGGATTGGCCTGCACTCTATCAAATAGACAAGCTGGCAAACAATCAAGTCCCCGTTACCGCGGCTATTTACAGTGAAGATATGTTCGTCGAGATGCAATACAGCTTAGAAACCGTTGCCAAAGTCGGTAATCTTAAATATTGGCTCACTTCAGAATATGAACACAATGGTATTCGTATGGATGGTGAGCATATTCTCGATAGATTAATTGTAATTAATCGTGGGAAAATGTTGCGTTAATTAAGAAACACTTAAGATTAATGGGACATTATGTAATCTGTTCCTCACCTGTATCACTTTCGCAAGCCTTATTAAGGCTTGCTTTTTTTTGCCTTAAAATTCTCACTCATGTCTGTATTGGAAAATCTGCTATTAACAGCACATACTTTTACTGTGTCCTCAGATTGTGGCCCCTTAACTTGTGAGCATATCTGCTTAAGGTAAATTTATGAACAGTGACCGTCTCGATACGCTCCCCGCCGAGATCTTAGTCGGTATTGCAAATGAGCATCTACGTTTAAACTGCAAAGATAGACAGGCGCTATTTTATGATCTTGATATTGAGAGTGAGTTATTGGAGCAAAAATTGGCTGCCAGTGGCTTTGTGTACGACCAAAATTGTAACCAATATAAACCGCGTTAACTAACACTCGCGATAACTCAAAGTGTAATGGACTCCACGTGCATCTCGCAGTCGCTTTGCAGCCTGCTCTGGCGTAATATCGCGCTGAGTTTCAGCCAGCAACTCATAGCCAACCATAAACTTCTTAACGCTAGAGCTTCTAAGCAATGGCGGATAGAAATGCGCATGTAAACGCCACTCTGTATGCTCAAAACCATCGAAAGGCGCGCCTTGCCAGCCCATAGAGTAGGGAAATGAACACTGAAATAGATTGTCATAGCAGGTCGTCAGCTGTTTTAAGATCTCAGCCAGCGACACTTGCTCTGTTTCACTAAGCTCAGTCATACGCTTGATGTTAAAACGAGGCAGTAACAGGGTCTCAAATGGCCACGCCGCCCAATAGGGCACCACCACCAGCCAATCGTCATTGTAAATAACAACTCGTTCTTGGCGCTCGAGCTCTTTATCTGCGTAATCGGCCAATAAGTTACTGCCATACTGCGCAGTGTAATCCAATAAGTTCTGCTGTTTTTTTACCACCAAACTCGGTAACTGACTCTGGGCCCAGACTTGTCCGTGAGGATGTGGATTGGAGCAGCCCATAGTTGCGCCCTTGTTTTCAAAAATCTGCACCCAGACATACCGCTCTGCTAACTCTTCACTCTGGACGCGCCAAGTGTTAACCACTTGCTCTATTTCAGCAATGGATAACTCAGGCAGCGTCTTGGAGTGATCGGCAGAGAAACAGATCACGCGGCTCTCTCCTCGCTCGGTGCTAAAGCGAAATAGCGGGTCACTATCGCTGGCCTCAGGGGTATCGGGAACCAAGGCAGAAAAATCATTTTGAAACACAAAGGTCGCTCGGTAATCTGGATTGACTTCACCGTTGGCTCGCGTATTACCCGCGCACAAGAAACAATTTCTATCGTGTGATGGTGAAGCTGAAGGTTCTGCGGCCTCCACCTGCCCAAGCCAAGGTCGCTTCGCTCGATGAGGCGCCAAGAGTACCCACTCAGAAGTCAGAGGGTTATATCTACGATGAGAGTGTTCATTGGGGTCAAACTGTGGGTCGTTTTTTTGCGTCATTAGCAAGGTTTTTAAGCCGTAGGAGAATACTCCGTATGCTCGGCTAGTTAAGCTTAAGAGTCATTCCTGAAAAGGCGCTTTTAACTCCTATAAAAACGCTATCCTTGTGATGTTGTCTCCCCTTATTCGGTTAATTTTCATAATAAAAGGTTCTTGGCTAAGGCATTGCTGATTATTCTAGCTGAGTTAGCTGTGACATAACTCACCTCATATTTTGCCGATAAAAGCGGCTTCCTTTCGATGGCGTTAAAACAACTTATGTCGTCAATATAAGGAACTCCAACGCTCAATCCTATTTGATTACAAACCTATTTGATTACACACCTTTAAAAGCCTTATTGATACTGGGCACTTTACCCAAACCGCTGAGAAATGACATATGACTCAGCCGGGCGTGAGCCAGCAGATCCAGAAACTAGAGCAAGCCTGCGGCCACTCTCTTATCACCCGCCTCAACAAACAATTTGAAATTACCGAGCAAGGTCAACAGGTCTACCAGTGCGCTACCGGATAATAGAAAAACTGTTAAAACACTGCCTAAGCAGCAGTGATTAATTCAGGTCAGCAATCGTTCAAAAAAAGTCTAACTTAGCTTAGATGTGTAATTTATTTACATTTTTTGGGTTATTCACTTTTTGAACAGCCATTAGTGTGCGAAAATAACACCAAATTAGTGGTTAACTTTCAGTTAACCACACCTAATAACAGTCGCTATCGATCCTACAAGCCGAAATATCACTTACTTGTTAAAATAAGACATCAAATGAATTCATATTCGCTCAAGAAAAAAATTCTTCTCTCTGTTGTACTCGCCTTTTCCGTCGTGATCGGACTGCTGTCATGGCAAAGTTATTCAAGCCAAAAGCAGCTATTATTGCAAAGCAGTGTCGATCAGGTGCGTCAACTTGGTGAACAACAAGCTAAGCGAATAGAAGAGTGGTTAGCTGACCGCCAAGGAATTGTTGCCGCAAGCGCCGCAAAAATAAACGGCGATAGTATAAATGTATTGCAGCAAGCGCAGCTATCTGGACCTTTTGAACTGTCCTATTTCGGTTCTCAAACCGGCCAGATGCTAGACTCAGACCCGAGTATCGACCGCAGCGGATATGACCCTCGCAGCCGCACCTGGTATCAGCAAGCGATGGCGAAACAAGGTCCAATTTTAACGAAGCCATATATCGATGTTGCCTATAACATTTTAGTCGTTTCGATGGCGCAGCCCGCCCCAGATGGCGTAGTAGGCGGTGACCTATCCATTGCGAGTCTTGTCGATAGTGTTAACAGCATGCAGCTACCGGCAAAGGGTTACGCCATCATGATGCATAAAGATGGCACCGTTATCGCTTATAAAGATCATGCTAAGTCGATGGGACCAATACAGAATATCGACCCTCAACTTAATGCCCAGATAGCACCGAAAAGCCGTCAAGCCGGAACGCTGCTACCGCTATACTTTGCAAGCGAAGGCAAAGATAAGCTAGTTTGGGGAACTGAGATCCCAAATACTGACTGGGAGCTTATTTTTGTACTGGATAAAGACACCCTAGAAGCTCCTTTGACGAATCTATTGCTGACACAGCTTGGGTTATCGGCTTTAGCGCTTCTATTTAGCGTATTAGCCATCTCTTGGTTTTTAACGATTCTGTTAGCGCCTCTTGGCCGTGTATCCCAAGCACTCGCTCATATTGCCGATGGTAATGGCGATCTCACTCAGCGCATTGAAATCGACAGCCATGATGAAGTCGGTGTATTGGCGAGAAGCTTTAATCGCTTTGTGACTAGCCAACATCAGTTGATCAGCCATATCCGTCAGCTGGCCAGTGAACTAGAGACCGATGCCCAGCAAAGCCTAGTGACTAACCAAACCACGGTCAATGAGCTTCAGCGTCAACAGCAAGAGGTGACGATGGTTGCAACGGCTGTCACAGAGATGGCCAGTGCAACCCATGAGATCGCCGCTAATGCCGAAAATACTGCGACTGCAGCCCAGCAATCTGCAACGAGTAGTGAAGAAGGCAAAGGCTTAGTCGATAAGACGCGCAGCACTATTAACTCTCTGGCAAACGAAGTAGGCCAAGCCACCGACGTGATTGGAGAGTTAAATCTTCACGCCCAAGCGATTTCAGGCATTTTAACGACGATTCAAGGCATTGCCGAGCAAACCAACCTGCTAGCACTGAATGCTGCCATCGAAGCGGCACGAGCCGGTGAGCAAGGTCGTGGTTTTGCCGTCGTCGCCGATGAGGTGAGAGTCTTATCTCGTCGCACACAAGATTCGACGCAAGAGATCTACACCACTATTGAGACACTGCAAAACACCACTCAAAAGGCGGTACAATTGATGCAAAGCAGCCAAGGTTTGGCGAGCAATAGCGTAGTCGATGTCAATGCGGCGGCTCAGGCGCTTGAGGAGATCACCCAAGCGGTGAATTTAATTTCAGATATGGCTGGTCAAATCGCCACGGCGGCTGAGGAGCAGACTCAAGTCACTAATGAGATCACTCAAAATACCGTCGCAATTAAAGATGTGACCGACGATATTACCGAATCGGCAATGGCGCACTTAAACCAAGCTCAGACCCTAAAAGATAGAGCCGATAACCTGAATTCAAAGGTAGAAACTTTTATCTTATAAAAGATAGCTAGCGATAAATAATGTGCTAAGGGAAGCCATTGCGTGTGAATATCACAGCAGAGCTTCCCTTTTTTATTTGTCAAACCGAGTCATCCCTAAAGCAGCGTCAATCTCACTCCCCAGCCACCACTCAGTGCAAGGGTTATGGCGTGTTCGCAAGCATCGATAGCGGGCTTTCAAACACCACATACATCGCCAATTGATACATCCGAGTGGTCTTGCTCATCGGGCGATTAAAGTTAATATTAAAGTTATCAGGCTGAGTATTCACCATGGCGTCAGATTTCCCTAGCTAAGCTTGAGTAAGCAGATCTACTATTTACCATCAAATACTATCAAAATCATAAAAAAGCAGGTTAAGTCGATACCACTTAACCTGCTTTGGTTACCTAGCCTTATAGGCTGATACTAATAGGAGACAGCCCGTCCCAGCTAAACTGCTGCAGATCGCCCTGCTCCTGCTCTATGGTGACATTGAAACCTTGCTCAGTACCTTCCACGCGGCTCACACAAACATCGAAATTACTCTCGAAGGCACGAATATGCTTTAAGCACATATTGTCCCAAGTCGCCGGCAGATAAGGGGCGATGTCGAAACGTTTGAAGCCTGTCGGTTCGATACCGAAAATGCCTTCAGTGACTACCCGAGCATAGAGCGCACTCTCTGCTGATAGGTGGCGCTGATCGCCTTCAGGCCATGCCTCTACCGCGTAAGGCACATGCTCACCGAGCAAACGCTTACGTGAATAATACTTAAAGTAGCGCATCGCGGTGTCGGTCTCTTGAGCTGCAAAAATGCCTCTAAAGGCATAAAGTGTCGCCCTATCCCAAAAGGTCTTATTGCCCGCTTCGCTATAGATCCCATCTACACTCCACAGTTGATCAGATAATACAGCCGCTAAGGTTTGATCTTTACGGTCAAAAATTCCAAAAGAGAATGGCAGCGCAATCCAGGCTCGTAACTTGTCGTTGCCCTGATAGTATTGGTAGGTATCAAAGCCTTGCACACTGGCGCCAAAGTAACTTTCGATATCTATTGCTAACTTGGTTGCACGCTGTTGATATTCTACTGCAATAGCAGTTCGACCAAGCTCGTTATTCAAATGACTAGATGAAACCAAAGCGCCATAGGTCAGCATGTTGGTACTTAAGTTGACGTCTCCTGCTGGAAAACGCCCCTCCAATTCATCGCTGTCCGATGCAATAACGCCCTCATCAGTTTGCTTAGCGTAACTAAAATCGATACACCAATCGATCAGCGGCAGCAGTGCTTTAGCCTGATCTTCATCGCCATAGGCCAGTGCAAATCGGCTTGCACCGTAGGCGATCATGGCGCAGTCGCCCCTATCGCCGGCACCGTTCCAAATATCATCCCCTTCGGCAATAATCGAAGATGGAATCGCCTTACCCTCCTCATTCATAAAGCGAGCAAAGTGCTCAAAGCTATTAATGGCTGACTCATTACCGACATCATTACCTAAAAATGGGAAGAATGGATTGATATATTCCGCCTGATCATTAGCCCAAATAGCCGCGTAATAACGCCCACCTCCTGGCGCATGCATCAAGCCGCCCTTCGTTCTAAAAATGGACTCTGCGCTTCGAAGCTTGGCGAACTCAAACATCTTGTTGATGTTCTCATCAGGCGTAATCAGCTGCAGATTATTATTCAAACCCGCTACGTACTGTTGACGTAATTCCAGCTCTTTTACAGCATCAAACTCACGGTTTTGCCCCGTTTTGGTGGCTTTGAACTCTAGGTAAACAGTTACACTATCATTCGGTTCTAATTCAAATGTCCCCGCTTTATCGCTAGTCGCTTCTATAAGATAACTGCCGTATACCCCTTGCTCTTTTGCCGTATCGATGTGGTAATCAAGCTCACCAAGTTGCAGTATTTGTGCAGCGTTACCAGTATTTTTAAAGCTCAGCGCCTCAATCACCACGGGCTGTGTGGTGCTCACAGATACGGTTCGAGTGAGCTCAACACCTTCACCAATTTGGCTCACAAGAGTCAACCTACCATCTATGCGAGCCTGCTGTAGCCGCTCTTGACTCACTAGCTCGCCATTAAGGCTAATGCTAGGAGACTGGCTCAACGGAAAATCATGAATAAGGCTGGCATGAGTATCATTAGGAATGGTGCGCAGCATCGGCCACACCAGCTTTCGCGTTAAGCTCAAATTCCCATTGCTATCACTGCCATAATAGATAATGGCCGAGATTTGCTCGCCACTCATCTCAATATGATCTTCATGGCTATCACTCACATCCCATACCAGACCATTAGCGGTTAACTGCCAACGGTCTGTCAGCCTATCGGCTAAGCCATTTAAATATTGTTTGTTTTCTATTGCGAGTGCATCAGATTCAGGATTATTTACGACTTGAGAGGCGTTAGAACAGGCAGACAATATGGCGATGGCACAGGTAGAGGTGGCAAACAGTTTTTTCATAAAGCTCTCGTTATATTTCGCGTTATTCCAGTCAGCTTTTTAGCTAATAATCCTGACTGGCCGATGCAGGCTATTAAAACTAATAAAGAAGTTATTGAAACTGATTGAAACACGAACAATCATGAGTTCGCTTACTAGAAAGTCGTAAAGCCTTCCTAAAAAATCACCTTAACTAATCTGAATGAGCAGAACGTTAGAATATCAGGCTTAGTATTAGCCATTCACCTTACGACGAAACTCCAAAGGTGACATGGCAAATTCACGCTGAAAAATATCGTAAAAGCGACTCACGGAACCAAAGCCGGCTTCAAGGGCAATATTGAGCACAGGGCTTTGGGTATCAATCAATAATGCCTGGGCATGTTGCAGCCTAAGTTGGTTGATGTATTGCTTAATCGACACCTTCATCACCCGATTAAATAGCTTCATGGCATAGTTTTTATGCAGGCCGGTTGAGCTTGAAACATTTTCAATTGTAATTTTCTGATCGTAATTATCGGCAATATAACGCAGCATGGTTTGAATATGGTTTAAGCCACCAAACACAGGTTTGTCCTCGCGCTTAACCACTTTATTGGCTAATTCATAGGTGCTGTACTGCTCTATCGACATGCGACGAATACGGCCGCGGATCTCGTTAATCACTTGGCTAGTCAAAAGCGGTTCATTACCCTTAATATCGGTTTCCCAGATCTGAGTCAGCTGCTTATCACAGGCGTAAAGACTGTCTGAGACAATAACCTCACCATGTAGTAACTGGCTAACAAAGCCACTTGGTAGCATCCAGGTCAGAAAAGACGGCAAGGGGATATAGATATTGACCAGTTCACCATTGCCACGAGAGGCGGTCATTTGATGGGGAAACGATGCCCAGAAGATGATCATTCGCCCCTCGGGCACGGTGATCTCTTGGCCATTAATCAGATAGTCGGCTGAGCAATCAAACAGGTAATTAATTTCAATATGACCATGCCAATGACTGTGCTCCATCACCGCAGGCTTTTTACGATGAAAGCCAAACTGTGTATCTTGAGCCTGCACCGTTAATGGACTGGCCTCGTTAAAGGCAATTTTTTCGACCCAATCAAACATCAGCCTAATCCCTATTATTCACCCGTTTGCTATTGATAGTCTGCTTATTTCAAACCAAGCCATTGGCCACCAATTCATTGCCAAGCTAATCCATTGCTTAGCTAAGTCATTGGCATACTCAGTCATTACTATACTGAGCAACAAAGTTAACCTACAGGGCTGCGGTAGACAATTGAAAGTTACTAAACAAGAACTCAAGCTGATGATTTAGGAAGTCGCTTTCTTTGTCTTAGTCATAGCCGTGCTCGCTCTTTTAGCTGGTGTTTTATTGGCGATAGCCGATTTTGTCGTGGTCGTACTCTTTTTGCCGGAATAGCGACGTTTTTTAAAGCCGCCATCTGGAGACTTAACCCCTTGCAATGATGTGGGCAGTTGCGAGCCCGCTTGTTCAATCAACCCTTGCAGAGAGTTGACCAAAGGGTCCATAAAACTCTGATATTTAGCCTCTTTACGGCTTATGGCATCGAGGTTATTTTCCCAAAGTGCTGTCATATCCGGCGTCGTCGCACTTTGGGGTAAGCTGTAAATTAAGCCTTTACCCACCTCTGTGGCCAAAATAGACTTACCTTGACGAGTTAAATAGTTACGCTTAAATAACAGCTCAATAATTCCAGCCCGCGTCGCTTCAGTCCCTAAGCCGTCGGTGTCTTTTAAGATTTTACGAATTTCACTATCGGTAACATAACGACTGATCCCGGTCATCGCGCCCAGTAATGTCGCATCGGTAAAGTGCTTTGGTGGTTGGGTATTTTTCTCTAATAACTCACCGCGTTCACACAGCAGAATTTGGCCTTTTTTGAGGGCTGGAATATTAGCTAGATGCTCGTCATCATCAGTTTGTGACTTTTCACTCGAACTCTTTTCTTGGCTTGCTTTTGCTGACAGCTTAAGGAGTTGCTTCCAACCTAACGCCACCTCTTGCTTAGCCTTAGTTTTAAATAAACCACCAGCAATGATGATCTCAACTTGGGTCTCTTTATAAAGATAAGCCGGATAAAACTGCATCAAGTACTGACGTGCAATTTGCAGATATAACTGCTTCTCAGCCTGGCTAAGGTTAGATAAATTAGCTGTTTTTTCGGTAGGCACTATCGCATGGTGGGCGTCGACTTTCTTGTCGTTCCACGCCTTAGACTTAAGTTTGGCATTAGGCTCATCGCAACTAGACACCAATTCACTCGCGCCGCTAAGCACCGCGCGAATAACACTTGGGGCTAGCCCGTGTTGATCAACTGGCAGGTAACGACTATCTGAGCGGGGATAAGTGATAAGTTTGTGCTTCTCATATAACGACTGACAGGTATCGAGCACAGCTTTTGCGCTCATACCAAAGCGCTTAGCGGCATCAATCTGCAGTGCCGATAAGCTATAAGGCAAAGGCGCATTCTGCTTCTTATCTTGAGCGGTTACCTTTTCTACCGTGGCAGGTTGGCCGTTAATGCGACCCACCACATTTTGCGCCAACCCTTTTGATAGTACCCGCCCCTCTTCATCCATATAGGGCAGACAGGCTTCACTCGGTTGCCATTTGGCGCTAAAGCGCTCTTGGTTGTCGGTAGCCAGATGCGCAAACACTTCATAAAAAGGTTTAGAGACAAACTCGGCAATTTCACCGTCGCGGCGCACCACTAAGCCCAGCACCGGGGTTTGCACCCGCCCAACAGACAGCACGCCTTGGTAACCCACCTTACGGCCTTGGATGGTATAAGCACGGGTCATGTTCATACCATAGAGCCAATCGGCGCGGGAACGCGCAAGCGCTGAAGTCGAAAGGGGAATAAATTCGCGGTTTGAGCGCAACTGTCCTAATGCTCTTTTTACTGCTTGAGGATTTAAATCGCTGATCAACAAGCGCTGCGCATTTTGTAACTTAGCCCCTTTAACCCCGAGATGGGCGATGATCTCATCGACCAAAAGCTGCCCCTCTCTATCTGGATCGCCAGCATTCACTAATTGAGTCGCCTCTTTAACTAGGCCTCTAAGTACTGCAATCTGGCCACGCATCTTAGATTTGGGTTTCATCTTCCAGTTATCAGGCACGATCGGTAGATGTTCAAACTTCCATGACTTGTATTCAGGCGAATAAGCATCAGGCTCAGCTTGCTCAAGTAGATGGCCGACGCACCAAGAGACACAATCGCCATTTGCAGCGCGAATAAACCCGTCACCTTTCTTTAAAGGCTTAGGCAATACATCGGCAATGGCTCTACCAAGACTAGGTTTTTCAGCAATATATAAGATCATCAGCAAGAATTAGGATTACTGTATAAATTAACAGTAACTGTACCTTGAAGCGCTAAAGGGTGCAAATGAAAGCCGAACGGTCGAGGCTATTTACCAGCGAAGTGACTAGGTTTTACTCAATGAGTGTCTATTTTGCAAAGAAGCATTCCCACTTGGCACTTTAAACACAAATGCTAGCGCTAAAAAAGCCGAGCTATTGCTCGGCTTGTTTCATGGGGCTTTAGCAACTTAAGGATGGCAGACGTTATGCATCTCTAAGTTAGTGCCAATATCTTTGCTACGATTGGCTTTGGCATCATCGTTACGCAACTGCGTGATGTAATCTAAGTACTCTTGATTCACGTCATTGGTGACATATTTACCGTCAAATACTGAGGTTTCAAAACGCTTAATCGCTGGATTTTCTTTACGTACCGCTTCAATTAAATCCGGCAGTGATTGGAAAATCATGCCGTCGGCACCAATCAACGCATTGATCTCTTCAACATCTCGACCATGAGCAATCAATTCGTTAGTGGTTGGCATATCGATACCGTACACATTCGGGAAGCGGATTTCAGGTGCTGCTGACGCGAAATATACTTTCTTGGCACCGGCGTCACGTGCCATCTCGATGATCTGCTCAGAAGTCGTACCACGAACAATGGAGTCATCAACCAGTAACACGTTCTTACCTTCAAATTCGGCTTTAATCGCATTTAGCTTACGGCGCACTGACTTCTTGCGCTCTTGCTGGCCCGGCATGATAAAGGTACGACCGATATATCGGTTCTTAACGAAACCTTGGCGATAAGGTAGATCCATGTGACGCGCGATCTCGAGCGCGATATCACATGAGGTTTCAGGAATAGGGATCACGACATCGATATCATGATCTTCCCACTCTCTCTTAATCTTTTCACCCAGCATGGTTCCCATATTGACGCGACTGCTATAAACAGAGATGTTATCAATCGTCGAGTCTGGACGAGCAAAATAAACGAATTCGAAAATACAAGGAGAGTAGCTTGGCGAGTGAGCACATTGGCGTGTATAAAGTTCACCGTCGAGGGTGATATAAACCGCTTCACCCGGCGCGACATCGCGCATAACCTCAAAACCAACTGCATCTAGGGCGACACTTTCCGATGCAATCATATACTCGGTGCCCGTTGCCGTTTCATGCTTACCTAGCACTAGCGGACGAATACCAAAGGGATCTCTAAATGCAACTAAGCCTTGACCAATAATCATGGCTGCAACCGCATAAGCGCCACGAGTAATATCGTGTACCTTAACCACTGCGTTAAACACATCATCTGCTGACAAATCATCTGATGTGCTCTGTTGCAGTTCATCGGCGAGTAAGTTAAGTAGCACTTCCGAGTCTGAAGTCGTATTAACATGACGGCGCCGCTTCACTAAACGCTCATGCAGCTCAACCGTATTGGTTAAGTTACCATTGTGCGCTAATGAAATACCGAAAGGAGAGTTAACATAAAATGGCTGAGCTTCAGAAGCACTAGAGCTTCCTGCAGTAGGGTAACGCACGTGACCTATGCCAGCATTACCTTGTAGGCGCTGCATATGCTTTGGCTCAAAAACGTCTTTCACCAAACCATTGGCTTTACGCAGCCTAAACGCACTGCCATCGACGGTCACAATGCCAGCAGCATCCTGTCCACGATGCTGGAGCACAGTCAGTGCATCATAAATGGTTTGATTAACCGATGACTGGCCAACTATTCCGACAATACCACACATGGGTAAGCTTCCTCATTGTAAGATGTTCTATTATTTAATATTTTTGCTTTAGGTGAATACAAATACTCACCTAAAACCAAGTAATGCTTTAGTGCATTTTATATTTTGGGTACAAAGCTTGAGGTATTTTCCACGTAGTCAAAGAACCACTGGATCACAACTCCAAATTCGGGCACGAGTGTAGAATCTTGCCACCAATCTGTGTTGGGTGCTCCGGTAAAAGCATCCATAAAAAACAGTAACGCGCTCACGATTAATGCGCCTCTTAGCGCACCAAAACATAAGCCGAGCACTCTATCGGTGCCTGATAATCCGGTTTTAGAAACCAATTGACCGATTAAGTAGTTAACGAGTGCGCCAAGGATCAGCGTTGATACGAATAAGATGGCTATCGCCACTCCATTTCGAACCAATTCATCTTGCATCTGAGTCAGATGCGTAGCGAGTTTGAGGTAAAACTGGCTGGCAATAAAAAAAGCAGCAAACCAAACGACAAGAGACATGGCCTCTTTTACAAAACCACGGACCAAACTAATCAGAGTTGATAGTCCGATAACAATAATGATGGCGTAATCGATCCAAACCATTTAAGAGGTTATCCAGCATAGGGTTTAAGACGGCGCGATTCTATCAGAGACAGAGTTATTTCTCACGCTTTCGCGGCGAAATAACTTTTTCTCAGACAAAGACAATCACGATTAATTATTTTTCTACGGGGTTATATACAACCACTCGGCCTTTTAGCTGTGTCAACTTCTCGATATCACGCTGCATACCACTCAGCTTATCTTTAGACACATTAGGGCCGACAAACACTTTGGTTAATTGTCCATCGACGGGTTTAGTCGGCAAGGTATAAGCGGTAAAACCTTTTTCACGAAGGCGTTTGACCAAGCCTTTGACGTTGGCCGCATTGTTAAAACTACCCAACTGAATCGTCCAGGCCGCTTTAGGTTTAGCGGCTGGCTTTGTAGGCTCTGGTGCAAACTTGTTCACTTGCGTATTGGCGGGTTTCGCCTCCGACTTTTGGCTCTGGCCGCCCTCTTCGGCTATATGCCAAGAGTCGTCACCGGATTGGGAACCATCAGCGGATTTAGAGCCTTCAGCCGATTGAGAGCCGTCAGCTAACGAATTACCATCAGCGCCTAGATCGACCGTTTCGATATTTTGCTCAGGCAGCTCGCTTTGTTGGATCTCGGGTCTAATGGGAATTTCAGCAAACTGTTCTTCTTCGCGCTGTTTTTTACCATCCAAAATATCGGGTAAAAATATAACCCCTAATGCCACAATAACGATGACACCGACAAGACGGTTTTGAAATTGACTAGACAAGACTCTCTCCCTTAAACAAATCTTTAAAACCTGCAACAGTGTAAAATGAGCCAAATACAATTACCACATCATCAGGCTGCAATTGCGCTCGAAGCGCATGCCAGGCGGCACTCATATCGGTATAAGTTGAAGCTTGTGTTTGTGCAGGCATGAATGCTTTCAAGTCTGCAGCGGTGGCTCCCCGTGGCACAGACAGATCGCACAAATACCACTGATCAACATCTGCCGATAGCTCCTGTAGCACAGAGCGCACATCTTTATCTTTTAACATGCCACAAAGTGCAATTAAGCGACGCTTTGGCATCGCGGCTAAACGTGACTTTAAATAACGCGCGGCATGAGGGTTATGTGCGACATCAACAATCACTCTTGGAGAATCATTAAGACACTCTAATCGCCCCGCAAGTTGGGTCTCTCCCACTGCTTTAGCAATAATATCCTCTGAAATAGTGGGGCAAAGATGCTCAAGTACCGCAATAACCGTGGCGGCATTAGGTTGAGGCAAATAAGGGAACGGCAAGTTATCTAGGTCGAAATGTTGGCCTTGATAGTGCCAATCTTTATCGCTGCAACGATAACTGAACTCACTATTGACTCGGTAAAGTGATGCACCAACTCGATTGGCTACATCAAGCAGCGAGCTTGGGCAATCAGGCTCACCCACGATTGCCGGACGATTGGCTCTGAATATACCCGCTTTTTCTGCAGCAACGTGCTCCCTCGTATCACCGAGGTACTCTTGATGATCTAAATCGATAGAGGTCACGACCGCAATATCGGTATCGATAATATTGGTGGCGTCTAGTCGACCGCCCAGACCAACTTCGAGCAATATCACGTCCAACTTAGCGGCTTTAAAAAGATAAAGACCTGCTAGTGTCGCGTATTCAAAAAAGGTTAATGAGATCTCTGCGCGCGCGGTTTCAATCGATTCAAATGCATTAACTAACGCTGCATCTGTCGCATCAAGGCCATTTATGCGCACGCGTTCATTGTACTTCAGCAGATGAGGAGAGCTGTAAACACCGACGGTTTGTCCTGACAACTGCAATGCAGCTTCAATCATGGCGCAGGTGGTTCCCTTGCCATTGGTGCCTGCTACAGTGACAACCTTGGTCTCACCTAAATCGGTTAAGCCCATGCGTTTAGCAACCTGTGATACACGCCCAAGGCCCATATCAATTTCGGTTGGATGAATCGCTAATAAAAAATCTAACCAGCGGTTTAACGTAGCACCTGACTTTGGTGCTACTGGCATTAATGTGTCTTGTTCAATCACAAACTTTTATCCATTTAAAACCTAAAGGCCCAAACCTTTACCGTTAAGATTATCCTTAACCCTCATTAAACATGCCTTAGTCCAACATAAATAATGGACCAAGTGATAGCTTAGGTAATTGGTAACTTTCAGGATAAGTGACATCCACTAAATACAGACCATTAGGTTTGGCTGTTGCTGCAGCTTTATTTCTATCTTTTAGTGCAAGCAATTGCTCAATCCACTCAATAGGTTGATTACCTAAACCAACCTCTAATAACGAACCGACAATATTACGCACCATGTGATGCAAGAATGCATTGGCCTTGATATCAACGCAGATATACATACCCTGACGGCTCACATTGACTTCATGTACACAGCGAAACGGTGTATTGGACTGGCACTGTACGGCTCTAAAGCTAGTAAAATCTTGTTCACCCAGAAGATACTGCGCCGCTTGGTGCATCTTGGCTTCGTCGATAACACCAGGGTAATGGCTTACGCCACTGCGTAAAATGCCTGGACGAAGCTGATGATTATAAATCATGTAACGATAACGTCTTGCCGTTGCCGTAAAACGAGCATGAAACTCATCATCAACGACTTTAACCCAGCGCACTGCAATATTATCTGGCAGGTTCACATTCACGCCAAGTGTCCAAGCGGTATCCTTGCGCACGGCATTCGTTTCAAAATGAACCACTTGTCCTGTCGCGTGAACCCCCGCGTCAGTACGACCCGCACATTGCACCGCAATAGGTTCATTAGCAACGATCGAAAGCGCTTTTTCTAGCCGCTCTTGTACAGTGTCCACTTCGGCCTGACGTTGCCATCCGAAATATTGACTACCATCGTACTCTATACCTAGCGCAACCCGCATCTCACACCTCTATAACTCGGTTAAACTGCTATTCGACCGCCCACCGTATTTGGCGAACAGATCGGATAAACGAAATCTTTTAATAGGCGGCGATTCTAGCATACTCACGGCAAACGATAAGTATAAAAAAGGCGCCAAAGGCGCCGTTTTTATACTGTTTATATTTAAACTAACTCTTTGAGTAACCCCATGGCTTCAGCCTGTTGTCGGTCGTTACCATCTAGCTCAACTTCTTTAAGCAGTGCGCGTGCACTGTCATTGTCATCGATTTCGATGTAAGCACGGGCAAGATCCAACTTGGCATTAACCGAGTTTTCTTCATCATCGACATCGACCATGGGTGAATTACCCATTAGTGAGTTGAGTTCCCCCATATCGACATCAAGCTCCTTATAAAGATCGGTATCACCACTATCTTCATCGGCCTCACTTAGGAGCATATCAATATCGATAAAACCATTGTCTCTCTGGAAAGTCGTTAGGTCGTGCATCGCGACCGCGCTCTTGCCTGCCGCTTTGTCACCCTGCTCTTCTGCATCGAGTGCAGCCAAGGCTTCATCGACAGTCATCTTAGGATCATCATCGAGTGAGAATGCGTCATCGTCAGCGATCTCAAGAGTCCGCTCTTGTGAATCGTCCTCGGCGGTCAAACTACTCAATAGTTCATCATCAGACAGCTCAACTGATGCTGAAATCGCAACCGTTTCATCATCAGTATCACTTAGATTTGCAATACTTTCCCAATCTAACGAATTTTCTTCAGGCTTCTTATCGCCTTTGAGATCGTCGAAGAAACCGCTTTCTTTCTCGTTCTTAACAATGGCAGTTTCTAATTCAGAAACTAGGTCGGACCGAGTGTCTGATCCCGTGTCTGAGCCCGTGCTTGATTTAGTGTCTGGCTCAACGTCAGATTCAGGCAGAGTAAACTCAAGCATGTCGTCGGCTTTAGCCTCAGCAGCTTTGCTCTCAGTTGCTTCAGCATCAAGGCTATCCACCTCTGAATTAAGTGCCGTTGAGCTAAGTGCGTTCGGCTCATGATTAAATTCAGTCAGCTCGAAATCAAGGCTATTTGAGTCCTTAGCATTTATCGACGCAAGTTCCTCTGCAGCTTGAGAATTAAGCTCAGCCTCTGCCTCAACGCTCTGCTCTGCCTCAACGGTCTGTTCTGCTAGCGGCTCAAATGCTGGCTCGACTTGCTGTGTAAGCTCTGATCCAACTTCAGACTCAGATTCTAGTTCTGCATCTAAATCCAGCTTAGTGTCTGCACTAATCCCCTCTTCTGACGGCGCTTCAAGATCTGCCAGTAAAGCTTCAAGTTCACTGTCTAGCTCACTGTCTAATTTGTCTTGGTCTGCATCATCTGAGGCTGGTAGATCCAGTTCGGCAGCAATCTCAAACCCAAGCTCAAGTTCTGCCGCTATCTCATCAGAGAGCGCATCGATATCTTTCGGCTCATTGCTATCGTCGTGAGATTTCTCATCGCCTTCAAGCTCTGCCAACAATGAATCCAGATCATCGTCGACTTTAACGTCAGCAGCAGTCACCGACTCAGCCACTGGCTCCGGCTGCTGATTTGAACTATCAAAATCGGCAAGCAAAGCATCGATATCATCTTCAGCTGCAACAGCTGAACTCAGTTCTGTTGTTGTTTCGTCAAAACCTGCCAATAAAGCATCAACATCATCTTCAGCCGCAGTATCGGTCACGGCATTAGCATCGGCCTCAAAAGCAAAGTCATCTTTTGCATCGAGTACGCTTTCATCATTGCTGTTAACTGAGCTGTTAGCATCACTTTCATCGAAGCTTGCAAGCAACGAGTCTAAATCGTCTTCAGCACTGACGTCTGTAGTATCAGTAGGCTCTAATTGAACCACCTCGGTTTCGTCATTGTCAAAACCGGCGAGCAAGGCATCGAGGTCATGATCTTTGGCCTCTGTAGATAGCTCTTTGCTATCTCGCTCTGCAGGCTCATCGAAACCTGCAAGCAACGAATCAAGATCGTCTTCATCAGATGATGAAGATTCATTATTAGCTGAAGTACGATTAAATGCATCAAACTCATCGGCTTCACTTTGCTCTTGCTCCCCCATCGCCTCAGCCCATAAATCATCTAATGATTGGCCTTCGTCTTGAGAGTCTTCAACAACAATATCTTGCTCTTCTGCTAGAGCCGAGGATGCCGTACTTGCGTCCGCGTCCCGCTTTAATACATCCATATCTGAAGAGTCATCGGTATCAAGATGCACGGCCAAACCGTCCGCATCATCAAACTTATCGTCTAAATAATCGTCTTCTTGAGCTACATTTGCTTGCTTTTCTATTGCCGCTTCTTCATTTACTGGCTCTTCAGTATTAGCGTCATTTCTTCGTCTAATAAACAACCAGAACAGGGCAACGACAATAAGAGCAGGTAATACGGCTCCTAAAACCAATAATAGCGGGTTATCCATTATGGTTCGCCACAGATCAGACGTTGGCTCTTGTTTAGGCTCATTTATAGCGGAAAGCTGCTGCTGTTTAAGCTGTAATTCTTGATCTAGCGCTTCATTTTCAGACTTGGAATCTTGCAGCGCCTGCTTTAGCAGAGCGTTCTCTTCTTTAAGTTGGGCGATTTCCTGTTGAAATGCTTCGGTATCAGACGAGCCAACAACAATCTCATCACTCGCTCGTGCTAACTCATCGGTAAGAGCGAGATTTTGAGCTTGGCTCTCTTCCATTTGCTTAGTTAAGGCTTCGACTTCTGCCGATAACTCTGCAATTAATGGATTGGACTTAGCTGCAACCGAAAGGTTAGGGGTTACACTCGCTTTAGGGGTAACAGACGTTGGAGCGACAACTTTTGCTGCCACGCTTGGCTTAGGTACAACACTCGCTGAAGACCATCTACGGTCGCTGCGTTCGGCGCGAGACTTTGCATCGGCTTGAGAGGTCTGCAACATCACAGCTTTAGTTGGCACCAGCAAAATCATGCCGCGCTCCAAGCTGTTATAGTTTTTGCTAGCAAAGGCGTGAGGATTGGCGTCATATAGCGCCGACATGACTTGATAAATAGTAACGCTATTATCAGGCTTGACGGTCTGAGCAATACTCCAAAAAGTATCGGCGGAGGTTGTTGGGCCATATTGACGAATGCTTTGCTTTACTTGGCCATCTGGCCCTGTAATTTTTAATGGCTCAGCAGCAACTGGGTTAATCGAAGGGGCAGCAATAGCCACTATCCCCGTGGCTATTAAGCCGACAAGATGCGATGTGCGAAAGTTCATCAATCCTTCCCTTTAAAGCACGCTGGAGTCACCACCCTGGTGACGAGCCTTAAGCATTGTATTTATTGAGATTACTATAAACTAGATTCTGCTGCCCTGCTACTGTTCACAACTTTAAAACATAAAAAGCCCGCATAAGGCGGGCTTTTTCTTCAGTCAAAGCATATTTAAACTAAAAATTAATAGTAATCTCTAATCAATACTTCAGCAATTTGAACACTGTTTAGTGCAGCACCTTTACGGATGTTATCTGATACAACCCAAAGGTTTATACCGTTTTCATGAGAGATATCTTTTCTCACGCGGCCAACATAAACAGGATCAGTCCCTGCGCCTTCAGTAATTGCTGTAGGGTAATCTTCATCGCCTTCAAATAGCTCAACACCTTCAGCACCACGTAATACCGATTTAATATCCTCGGCATCGGCAGGTTGTAGTGTTTCTAGGTGAATCGCCTCAGAGTGACCGTAGAATACCGGTACACGCACCGCCGTTGGGTTAACCACTATGCTGTCGTCACCAAAGATCTTCTGCGTTTCCCACACCATCTTCATCTCTTCTTTGGTGTAGCCGTTATCCATAAACTTATCGATTTGTGGCAATACGTTAAACGCAATTTGCTTAGGATAAGTCTTAGGCTCTACTGGTAAGCCTTGTAGCAGCTTAGCGCACTGGCCTGCTAACTCTTCGATTGCCTGCTTGCCAGAACCCGACACTGACTGGTAGGTCGCCACGTTAATACGTGAAATACCATACGCGTCATAGATAGGCTTTAATGCAACCAACATCTGAATCGTTGAGCAGTTTGGATTAGCGATGATATTACGATTTCTGAAATCGGCAATCGCTTCAGGGTTCACTTCTGGGATCACCAATGGCACATCGATGTCATATCTGAAGTGAGAGGTGTTATCGATAACAACACAACCGTTTTCAGCGGCGATTGGCGCCCATTTAGCTGAAACATCACCACCAGCAGAGAAGAAACCGATTTGAGCCTGTGACCAGTCAAAGGTGTCTACATCTAAAATCTCGACCTGTTTACCGTGGAAGCTGACCGTATTACCGGCGCTGCGACTGCTGGCTAATGGAAATAAATTAGCAACCGGAAAGTTACGCTCTTCGAGGATCTCAATCATTGTTTGACCCACTGCGCCCGATGCACCTAATACGACAACATTAAATTCCTGCGACATAATTACAGCTCGACTCCTGAAAACCCTAAATTGGATAACCAATTTACATTAGTTTGCCCCGTGTTGCCTACCTTTAATGCACTAAATTCGCGCCGATGGGTGTGATTTTTTCTCATATGATCAAACCCCTGGTTATTTAGAAACTGTTTTCTAAATAATTCGTCATCATCGCGCAGATCATAGACAAACCTCGCCAGCTGTAATAACGCTCTTTCATCGCTAATTTCCTGCACTAAGACCCGCTCACTCCACAGCGCTGGCAGTAACGACTCCATCTGTTTGTCGGCGCTAATTTGAAGCACCTCAGCCAATTTTTGATACAAGATATAGGTACCGCGCGCCTTACCCTCTAACGAGTAACCGGCGATATGGGGCGTACAAAACTCAACATAGGGCACCAACTCAGGCATAGGGTTGGGCTCGCCTTCCCACACATCGAGCACCACTTTGACGTCATCACGCTGTTGTTTGAATTTAATCAGGGCACGATTATCTATCACCTCACCGCGGCAACAGTTAACCAGCCAGGTGTTTTCAGCTAGGCTATTGAGCCTCTGCTCATCGAACAGATACCAAGTTTTGTGCTCACCAGTTTTAGTTATCGGCACATGCAGGCTAATAACATCGCACTTTTCAATAAGCGTATCTAACGACACAAAGTCGCGGGGATCGCCACTTTGCTCTAACAGTGGATCATTAAGCAGTACTTCAATGCCATAAGCCTCAAGGCATTTAACCACCGCAGTGCCGGTATTACCCGCACCAACAATACCCACCACCTTGCCTTTAAGTGGGCTATTAAAGCGCTGCGCCAACTCAAGCATGGCGATAAAGGCAAACTCCCCCACAGCAGTGGCGTTACAGCCCGGCGCATTAGAGAAGGGAATATTGTGACTTGCAAGATAATCTAAATCGATATGATCTGTACCTATGGTGGCACTGCCGACAAATTTAAGTCGGTTATTCTCTGCTAACAATGCTTGATCGACCTTAGTCACTGAGCGCACTAGCAGTACATCGGCATCTTTTACTTGCTCAGGCGTTAACTCCCTACCGTTTACGGTTTCAATCGTGCCCAAATCACCAAATAACTGTTGTACATAAGGCATATTTTCATCGGCAAGGATCTTCATTGTGGTTCCCTAAAGTGGCCTGAATGCGTATGGACTGCATTCTAACAAGATGGTCAATTTATTAGAAACAATAGCATTGAAAATAGCATTGAAAATAAACGAAGACGGAGACATAACGAATAGGGGCACTATCCACTTGCAACTAGCAAATTTTCCACTTTTATCATTCATTACATGAGTTGTACGTTAAAGCAACAAATGTTAAGTTGCATGGTTGTTAAAACATTAAATTAACAACGAGTATTGGAGTCGGTTTTAGCTATAGAGCAAAATGTTGCGAGTGCGATTATTAGAATTAACGCTAACGTAGTTATGTGTACAAGGAGTGTTCAGGTCATGCGTTGTTTATTAGTTTTACTCTTTTTCTCTTTCTCGGCTTTTGCAGAGATGAACCTAGAGCTTCAAAAAGAGTTAATAGAAATGGGAGTTAAAGACCAAAAAATTCGAGAAGAAATTGCGAAAGTAGGTTGGAACAATTCACCTCAATACTTACTTGATAAACTTAAAGCAATTGACGCTATTAATACTAAAAAGCTGAAAGCTATTATTGAGGAGCACTCTTGGCCAACAAAAGATTTGGTTGGTGTCAAAGGCGTTAATGCAGGGTTTCTCATTATTCAACACTCACCGGACATTGATTTTAAAGTAGCAATGCTGCCCAAACTAAAAAAAGCGTACTCTAATGACCAAGGCGTCACCGGTCAGAAGTTAGCTCTTCTAACTGATAACGTGCTTGTTTCACAAGGAAAAAACCAGCTGTACGGTACCCAGGCTGAACATGTAAATGGTGCAATTATTATCAAACCCATAGATGATGAAGCCAATGTAGACAAACGAAGGGCTGATCTAAAAATGCCACCATTAGAATTTTATATTAAATTTATGGAAGAAGCGTATGGATTAAAAGATCATCCTGAAATAGAGCTAAATTAATATAAATATAGCAAGCCAATCAAGTAGCGGGCTAACAGTGGACAGGTGTTCGTTTCTCTCTAATTTTAACAACTATTTTATGCCGCTTAGCAAGGCGGTAGAGGTTTACAATAGCACCTGTTTTTTACAGAAAGGAATCATCAATGAAAACCAGTTTATTATCAAAACCTAGCGGATATTATTGGGCATCGCTCATCATGTTTTTAGGTTTGATTTATAATGTTATAGAACAAGATCTGTTTGGTTCTGCAATTTTTTTAATCTCATCAGCCATATTTTTGTCTGTAGGCTTTGTTAAAGGCCGAGCATGATTAGATAAAAATTAGGTTGCTAAATCCCACTAATCAAGCCTCTGAATTAAGAATCGCCAAGGCAGACAGCCATTCGCTGAGCAAATAGTCCACTAACATATGGTTCACTTATTAGCAGGGTTAGATGTCTTGAAGGTTTTTAGAAAATGGGGAGCCTAGTTTGTTCAAATTGCCATGAGGAAATCTTAGTAACTTGGAAGCGTTACTGGCGTTCTAGTAGAGGTGTTTACGATTGTCCGCACTGTAGCGCCAAATCTAAACTCGAAACGAAACCGAGATGGATTCAGTTTTCTTCTTGGGCATTGCAATTTTCAATTTTATTTATATGTTCAGGTCTAGTTGGATTATTTGGTCTCTTAGGTGGTATTTCCTTACTTATTTTTATACCCGTTTTTCTATTAGATAAACATTTAGACACAAGGTTTGGTAATTTAGTAAAGCCACCAAACAAAAAACGAAGGCCTCAATAGTTTATTCACATAAGCGTTCTCATCTCAAATATTAGCCATCCAGCTTGGTGCAAGAATTAAAAGCCAGTAGCAGTTAGCGACTGGCTTTTAGAGCAAACGTTTAGTGCTATCATCTAGTGATTTGATGAACAATTAATTGCAACCTTATTGCAGTTGGCTGAGCTCTAGCAGTTTAGCGGCGACAAACAAGTCTTGAATGGCAATGCCTGAGCTATCAAAAATCGTAATATCGGCATTATCAATGCGCCCTGCTAATGCGCTAGTAATAACTTTACCAATCTCTGTCACTTGCGCATGATTCGAGTGCTGAAATTCACCGATAACGACTGACTGCGCGCCATAATCACAAAATAAACTTGAGTTTTTATACAGCTCAGCCGGTAGCTCTTGCTTGCCGACTTTATCTGCGCCCATGGCTGAGATATGGGTGCCCGGTTTAACCCAGCTGGCCTCAAATAGCGGCGCACAGGCTGTGGTTGCGGTCACGATAATATCTGCACTTTCACAGCCATATTGGGCACTGGTGACTGTACACTCTGCTTGCAAGCCTTTATCGACGAGACGCTTAATAAAGGCTTCGCAACGATGCTTATCTCGACCAACAACCATCACCTTAGTGATATCACGCACTTGTGCAATGGCTAACACTTCGTACTCGGCTTGGTGGCCAGTGCCAAATACAGCCAACACAGTGGCATCTTTTCGAGCGAGATAATCGACTGCAACCGCGTCCGCTGCCGCGGTGCGGTAGGCGTTAACCTGTGTTGCGGCAACCACTGCAACCAACTCTCCGGTTTCTGGGCTTAACAGAAATACATTAGTGCCATGGCACGGCATGTTTTTGGCTTGATTACCCGGCCAGTAGCTCCCCGTCTTCCAGCCAACGAGTGTTGCCGTAGAAGCTGACTTCATTGAAAACATCGAGTCCGTTTGTGGTCCTGATGCATTAACCACGGGAAACAGGGTCGCTTCATCGGTTATGGCTGCGATAAACGCCTCTTTAACGGCGGTATAGGCCAGTTGATGGGTGATCAGTTTTGCGGTTTGCGCTTCATTTAAATATTGCATGTTACCAGCCTTGAATTCGGTTCCAGATCTCGTAGGTGTTATCTTGTGTATCAAACACATGGTAGTGTTGATGCATAGAGGCGGTGGCGCAGGCATGATTAGGCAGAATATGTAATCGACAACCAACAGGGAAATCATCAAAATTGATCCCATCACTGCCAACTGCAGCAATAATGCCATGCTCCTGATTAACGCCAATCACCTGCATTGCTTCAACGAGCTGACCATTGGATTTAGCGACTAGTCCATAACCGCAATCTTTAGGTTGACTCGCGGTGCCGCGATCAGCCGACAGTGCCATCCATCCTGCATCAATAAACAGCCAACCCTTTTCCTTATTATGACCAATCACCGTAGTTACCACGCTGGCTGCGATATCGTCAAGCTGGCACACGCCTATTCCGGTCATGACTAAATCGAAGAAACCATAAACCCCCGCTCTAACTTCGGTGATCCCTGTCAGGTCTTGATAGCTATGAGCAGTAGGCGTTGAGCCGATGCTAACGATGTCACAAGGAATTGCTGCTGCACGTAAGTTATTAGCCGCCTTAAGGGTCATTTGAACTTCGTTGCGGGCAGCTTCAGCTAAGGACTCTTGATCGAAGCAAAGATAAGACTCACCAGCATGGGCTAACACACCATGGAAGCTCGCTGCGCCTTGGTGCAGCAGATTGGCGATTTCAATTAACTTGGGATCATCAGGGTGAATGCCGCCTCGATGCCCGTCACAGTCAACTTCTATCAGAGCTGGAATGGCGCAGTTGTGCTGCTCACAATAGTGACTCACAAACTCAGCTTGTTCTACGGTGTCGAGTAGTACCCTTACCTCAGCCCCCTTAACGATAAGCTGCTCGATTCTCGGTAATTTGCCCTCAGAAATACCAACCGCATAAACGATGTTAGTGTAGCCCTCACCTGCCAACGCCTCAGCTTCTTTTACGGTTGAGACTGTGATTGCCGATGTTTTTTGTGGCAGTAGGTGATTAACCGCTTCGAGTGCTCTTACGGTTTTAAAGTGAGGCCGCAGCTCTGCTCCTAAAGCTTCGGTCTTATTGCGTAATCGCGCTAGGTTTTTAAGCATGAGCGGTTTATCGACTAACAAAAAAGGCGTATCGAGACTCTGATATTGACTCGACAATTGTGGATTTGGGTTTTCACTGTTTAACATGCTTGATTTCCTAAACTATCAATCTGAACTATTAATCTGGGCTATTAACCAGGGCTATTAACCAGAACAATCAAATAAGTCATTGCTAGATTTGATGCACGTGAGCGACATCAAACCAGCGAGTAGAACAAGAGTATCCAAGAAGTTGGTTTTGTTTTACATTAATACTTATTAAGGTATAGATTAGGTTTAAACCAAATGATCACCACTGAAGATCTCAGGTTCATTACAACAATTGCCAGTCACAGAACATTGGCTGATGCAGCGAGAACCTTAAATATCACCCCCCCCTCGGTGACACTTAGACTGCAACATATTGAAAGAAAGCTGTCGATTAAACTTATCCAGCGCCCATCGAGAATCGTAAGTCTCACCGAAGAGGGACAACTCTTGTTAGATAAAGGCCTGCCTATTTTGCGCGAACTCGATGAGCTACAAGAACAGCTCGATGAACTTAAGGAGCATGTGTGCGGCAAACTCAGGGTGTTGGCCCCCTTAGGTTTTGGTAATGATTATATCGCGCCATTACTGGGAGAATACAAAGTCAGCCACCCTCAGCTAGATATCGAGCTTGAACTATCCGATAACCCGAATTGGTCAAGTCATCATAAATGGGACATCATTATTTATATCGGGGCGCTCAATGATTCCTCATTGAAAATGATCACCTTGGCACCTAATCAGAGGTTTATCTGCGCCTCGCCTGAATACCTTAAGCAAATGGGCACACCTAGAGCGCCGCAAGAGCTGCTCAAGCATCGATGTATCGCCTTAAGAGAGAATAACGAAGATGTCACCCTGTGGTCTTTTAGCAAACTGTCACACGACAAGCAGGCCAATGACCGTTTTACCGACGACAAACTTGAGATGGTTAGGATCACGCCAACGCTGGCCAGTAACGAGGGCCGCGTCATTAAAGATTGGGCGATAGCTGGACTTGGGATTATTATGCGTTCTGAATGGGATGTACAGCCGCAGATCAACAGCGGTGAGCTGGTGCGACTATTGCCCGACTATTCATTACCCAACGCCAATATTGTTGCGTTATTATCTAGCCCTGAAAAAGAGCGTTCAGCGCGGATTTCGGGGTTTATTCGACTCCTAAAAGAGCGACTATATCCAGAACCTTGGAAGTAAGCACTGGTACATTAAATAACAGCATTTTATTGAACGGTAGCCTCCTTTGGAAGCTTTCACCTAATTAGTTCTACCTATTTAGTTTTACGCATGCAGGGCGTGCACGAGCAGTACAAGCAAAATAGCTTAAGTTTGAAGCTGTTTCGTTCAGCTACACATTTTAGCCAAACATTATCAGCGCCATGATAACCGTTAGGTAATCCAATTTATGAAAGGAGACAAACAGTGAATAAAGAAGTACGTGTAGGAGTTGCCGCAGTCATTTTTAGGGATAACTGCCTTTTGCTTGGTGAGCGTATAGGCTCTCACGGCTCAGAAACTTGGGCAACTCCTGGTGGGCATCTGGAACTTGGTGAGAATATCGAGGAATGTGCAAGACGTGAAGTACTAGAAGAAACAGGCTTAGTGGTAAAATCGATAACCAAACTTGGCTTTACTAATGATATTTTCGAAAAAGAAAGTAAGCATTACGTGACATTATTTGTTATTGCATCATGTGGTGACGGTGAGCCTCGAGTAACTGAGCCAGATAAATGTAAGCAATGGAAGTGGTGTAAACTAAATGAACTTCCGCAACCGCTGTTTTTGCCGCTAATTAATTTGCTAAAAGAGTACCCAAACATCAATGACTTGCCAATAGACTAGCCCCTATACCACTTTGCATGCAGTTCAGTGTACGACTAAACGGCTTTAGGACGTGGAGTAACGCAGAAACTGCTGCCGAGGACGGTTCATTCTCGTTAATGAAATCCTTGCTTCACCCAATTGTTATCGTAAAGCCCTAACATGGAGCATGTGTCATCGACGATAAATTCGCTGCGTTGCAATTTGTGGTATTACAATCAGCCCGGTTACAATTAACAGTATTGCAAAGTTTTTCAAAGGGTTGTGGTTCATGAATATAATAACCTTGAACGTAATCGACTCCAATTTCGGTTAACTTAGCCAAAATTGCTTCACTTTCGACAAATTCAGCGATGGTTTTTAACCCCATGGTATGACCAACCTCATTGATTGATTTTACCATGGCATAAGAAACGGAGTCTGTTGCGATATCTTTGACAAAGTCGCCATCAATCTTCAAATAGTTGACAGGTAATTTTTTAAGATATGAAAATGATGAAAGGCCAGAACCAAAATCATCTAATGAGAAACAAAAGCCCTTTTGTTTTAAACAACTTATTAATGCGACTGTTTTGTCCAACTCTTGTATCGCTGCCGTTTCAGTGATCTCAAAACAGATCTGCTTTGGATTAACGTTATAGGTATCGAGTAAATTTTCGATATAGTTGATTAAACTATCATCAGACAGTGTTTGACCAGAGAGATTTATTGAATAATTACACGAAGGGGTAATTTTACTGAACGTAGCCTTCAGAACCCAACGATCAATATCAGGCATTAGGTCATAACGTTCAGCTGGTGGAATAAAGACCCCTGGAGAAATAATCATCCCATCCTCATCCTTGAGTCTAATCAACACCTCAAAATGGCTACTTTCCTCTCCCCCTCCAATTGCACAGATCTTTTGCGCATAGATAACAAACTGATTTGATGCTAAAGCCCAATTCAGTTTGCCTAGCCATTCCACCTCACGAATATGCTCCTCTAATTCACCATTTTCCAAATTAATAACATGCACCCTATTTCGGCCATTATTTTTTGCTATTTGGCAGGCATTATCAGCGGCATTTATAATCGCACTCACCGTATCATAAGGCACATTGACCAATGAGATACCGGCCGAAATACCCACCTTGAAAGATTTTTTTCCATAAGTAAAAACAAAACTCTCAATTTCCTTACGTATTTTTTCAGCGATTTGCACAGCTTTATTCAGTGAACACATTTCCAACAAAATGGAAAACTCATCACCTCCAAGTCTTGCGAGAGTATCTCTTTCTCTAATATTCGTTTTCATGATCGCCGTGACACGTTTTAAGAGCTCATCGCCCGCAGCATGGCCAGCTGTGTCATTGACCGGTTTGAAACGATCAATATCAATAAATATTACAGCACCCGATAAAGTATGAAGCTTGGATTTGGCAATAAATCGTTTAAGTCTTTCTTCAAATTGCTTGCGATTGGCCAGTTTTGTTAGATTGTCATGGGTCGCTTGATACAGTAACTTGTCTTCAAGTTCAGCCTGTTTTGTGACATTTTCGATAATAACGAGTGTACCGTGAAGCATACTTCGACATTTTATATTTAGAATATAGGCGTTAGCTTTAATACGTGACAAATCACATTGTCGGCTTTGTTTTCCGATAATTGATGTTTCAAAGTTCTCTTGTAACTCAGGAATATTAACGAAGGCTTCAGAGTATGGAATATCGACCATATCGGCTAGATCAGACAGAGGTAAACCAAGTAGCTTGATTGCATCGGCATTTATAATGCTAATTTCCATCTCTTCGGAAATCGTCAAGATCCCGAACGGAGCATTACCAATAATGCCTGTAAGGTATTGTCTCAGAGCAACTGTCTGCTGTGTCGAATGGTTCATTTTACTACCCTTTCATTACTATCACAGTGTCACTCTCATCATGACTGGCGGCATATTGATCAAATATACTCATTGCGATTGATTTAGAAGAATTAGAACATTGGTCTATTGACGAAAAATGGAAATAAGGGAGGAAACCTGAGTGGAGAATAAAACAGAATGGTATCGGCCTGCTAAACCTCATCACATTGATCTTTTCAAGCATGATTAAATCGTCGTTTTCCTTTTGAATCGAAAAGCAGATTTGGGGTATTGAGTGCGCATGAATACCTATGCTACCAAGGCTTGCAAACTCAACGGTATCCCCAGCAAGCCTTAACAGGGCCAGTTCAAAACGACATGCATGCTCACTTGCCTTAAGCGTGCACGAGCACTTTTCAATCAACTGTTCTAACGGTAGTCTGCAATTTTCCTTGATGATCTCTTTGGAAATATCGGTAATCACTGAGGTTTTTAGCCTTTGCTCTACACACTTAAGAAGTGCAACGAGTACTTTGTCACCTTCATATTCTATAATCATGTGCTCATTAGTATTTAAATTAGCATCGACAGCAGGAAGGGAAACGACTCCAATATCCACAAAATCATCAGGAACGGGAAGATACTTCCTTAATGTGATTGATGTGCCTGACGGGTCACTCTTTTGGACAATCAACTCATCAACTGAGCGACGTGCTGCACCAAATCCCATTCCCATACTTCCGTACGTACTGTAACCGTCGCACATTGCATCCGTTAAATTCTGTATTCCTGGACCATAATCATCGATATGGATCTCAAGGCCTTTATTATTAGAAGTACGTGTGATGGTCGCCATTCCGCGTTCGGCGTGGCGTATAACATTCATCGCAATTTCAGACACCGCGATAAAAATCAAACCACTTTCATATGCCAAAAATCCGAGATGTTCTGCTATTACCTTGCTGACGCCAGCGATATAATAAACATCTGCTTCCTCGATTATTTCACATATAAAAAGGTTATCTTTCTGTAAATAATCAGGCCGCATTATTCAGCGTTTTTTATCAGTTTATAACCTGAAAGCCTATAGGATAAGGTCAAGGCAGATTTCAGATCCCGCTCCACTCTGACATCACCGATTGAAACACCTGTAGTCACCATAGTGTTTGCTAAAATGGAACTTATTCCGCAGTAAATTGTTGATACACCCACGAGCTTTAAAATATTACCGAGGCGAATTATTTGCCCAGCAATGGCAGAGTCAATCGCATCAACATTTCCAAGGTCGATGATGACTAAATTGATGCATCTAGATTCACACTCATAGGTTAATTTTTCGATTACCGCGCTCATTCTAGCGGAGTCTAACGAACCGAAAAGGCCAGAATACATACAGCCATCGGTGATTTCAGCCACCACCATTGGCACCTCACCACTAATCTGTTTTCTACTTACTGCTACTTTATCTAAATTCATGAAACCTTCCTTTGGCTTTACTTATGAACAGTGTAGAAAAAACCTCAAACAAGCTGCTGTAAATGATTTTTTCTTGGACTCAATTCCTTTTATTTCCAATTGCAATAAGTTCACAAAAAACAAATAAGGCGAATGCTCTTACCTTGAGCGCCTTTAAAAGCACCAGTGTATGCTTGGTCTAGGTCGGTGTGCCTCCATATTAAAAGTGGTATCTAACTGCATGAAGTCACACGAAAGCTCATGTTTTACAGAGAGATGAACTAAGCCAAAAGCTGGCCTTTTTTGTGAAATGTTACAGTTGATAAGAACAAGGTGGCTGATGATTACATCCATCACAATCGTAGTACTCATTTCAATATGAGCGCACCCAATTAAACAGTAGAATCTACTTTAGTAAAAAGCAAATATAATTTATACCAAGTTCGGAATTTAAGTTTTAAGTACTACATAACAAGTAATTAAGTGCTGATAATCGATAGAATTACATATTATTGATTATTAGTGGATGGCTATGACCCTATGAGTACCTGCACGTTAACGCTGCCCAACAGTGACCTAACCATTGAATACTGCATATAAAAAAAGGAAGCCTAGATATTATCCAGGCTTCCTTTTTAAAGAAGTTTATTGCTAAGTACTATTTACTTGTACTTACGCATAACCAACGTTGCGTTTGTGCCACCAAAACCAAAGCTGTTGCTCATCACAGTGTTAAGCTCTTTCTCAGTCATTTCGGTCACAATCGGCATGCCTTCCGCTTTTTCATCGAGTGTATCGATATTGATGCTCGGCGCAATAAAACTGCTTTCCATCATGATTAAGCTGTAAATCGCTTCGTGTGCACCCGCAGCACCTAGCGCATGGCCAGTCAGAGACTTAGTCGATGCGATAGCTGGTAGGTTATCACCAAAGGTTTCACGCAGTGCCTCAAGCTCTCGCGTATCGCCCACTGGCGTTGAAGTACCGTGAGTGTTGATGTAATCGATTGGTGTGTCTACGTCGGCAAGAGCCATCTGCATACAACGAACCGCACCCTCACCCGATGGCGCAACCATGTCATAGCCGTCTGATGACGCGCCATAACCGATGATCTCAGCGTAGATTTTTGCGCCACGAGCAAGAGCATGTTCTAGCTCCTCAACAACCACGATACCGCCGCCACCAGAGATAACAAAACCATCACGGTCTGCATCGTAGGTACGAGACGCTTTTGTTGGATCATCATTATACTTACTTGATAGCGCGCCCATAGCATCGAAGCCCATGGTTAGCGTCCAATCAACTTCTTCTGCACCACCTGCAAATACCATATCTTGCTTACCCATCTGGATAAGCTCAGCTGCGTGGCCAATGCAGTGCGCACTGGTTGCACAAGCAGAACTGATAGAGTAGTTCATGCCCTTAATTTTAAATGGCGTTGCTAAACACGCACTCGCTGTGCTCGACATGATACGCGGCACAATATATGGGCCAACGCGCTTAACGCCTTTGGCACGCAAGGTGTCTGCAGCTTGAACCTGGTTTGCTGAAGATGCGCCGCCCGAGCCTACGATAATACCGACTCGAGGGTCTGAATACTGCTCTTCAACTAAACCTGCATCTTTAATCGCTTCTTGCATTGCGATATGTGCGTAGGCTGCTGCATTACCCATAAAGCGCAATGCTTTACGGTCAATATATTCTGATGGGTCAATCTTAATGTCGCCCCAAACATGACTACGCAGCTTCATTTCTTCAAACTGATCTGAGTGGGTAATACCACTACGACCCGCTTTTAATGATTCAGTGACTTCTTGCTTGTTGTTACCGATACTTGAAACGACGCCAAGCCCGGTGATCACGACTCTTTTCATTATTAACTTTCCATTTTGTACATCTAGTACCAATTTTGCTGCACCAATGGTATCGCTTTTCATCCATTTAAGTGGTCAGCTTTCCATAAAGAACACAAAAATAATGCTCATTATGAGACCTTACGTATAATCTTTGCCCAAATATGCCCATAAAAAGGTACAATTTCCGCAAGTGAAAACGATTCTAAAGCATATCTGTGAGTGCTTAATTTACCATTAAAGACATAACCATGACAGTAAGTAAAATTCTCAAGCAAGTAATTAATCGTAAAACGACTCGGCAGATAGTGATTGCGCAGCTAGGTTTAGGCTCGCTAGCAAGCTTGAAGCAGTTAATCATTGAGCAGCTTCAGCTTATATCTGACCACAGAGTCACGCTGAAGATTTTTAGCCAGATAGAGCCAAACTTACACACATTCATCTCTGATACTGAGCTAGCTGAACTGTTTAGCTCAAAGCCAAACACCAGCTTAAGTTTGGCGGCGATAGAAGGCTGTCAGCGAATTATTGTTAATGATGGCAAGCTGAAGATTGATTTTCATCTGGGAAGTTACGCTCAACAATTACAACAGTTACCCATTGTCAGCTCGGGATTTATTGATGGCTGGAACATGGCGGACAACCTAGCGCAAGAGCAATTAGATAGTGCACTTTTTTGGCAAATGGCGAAGTTAGCTCATAATGACTGCCTATTTTGCCTTGAGCCCACATTAACGCCAGAAGCTCAGCAACAGAGTCTTTTACTTGCCGAGCAAGTCGGTTTATATAGCGAGCTGCCGCTCAAAAACGATGATACCCTCTTTCAAGAGCGCGCCGCCCTTCGCGCGCAGAGCCACCAGCAGCAAGCCCCATTTCCTATCTGTCCAGCCGCTTTAACGCCTGTTGAAAACGATATTGGTATCGCCATTATTGGCGGCGGTGTAGCCAGTGCGTGTTTGGCTCTGTCGTTAGCCGAACGAGATCAACGAGTCACTCTTTTTTGTGAAGACGATGCCTTAGCCCAAGCCGCCTCCGGCAACAAACAAGGGGCTATCTATCCACTGCTCACTCCAGATAACAACACTTTAAGCCAATATTTTCAGCAGGCTTACCTTTTTAGCTTACAAAGACTGAAAACACTCGCCGCTAGAGGACATAAAATTGATTTTGACCTATGCGGTGTAGTGCACACCGGGCATGATGAGCGCAGCCGCAAGCGGGTGGCCAAGATTACCCATGGTCACAACTGGGAGCCGAATATCGCCCTGGCTATTGCTGCCGAACAGGCATCCAACATTGCAGGGGTTAAACTTGATGACGGCGGTCTTTTCTACCCACAAGGTGGCTGGGTATCACCACAAGACTTTACTCGCGCGGCATTTAATCAAGCACAAGCAATTAGCGATGCTTCCCTTAAGCTCAATACCCAGATAACCGGTATTCATAGCAAAGATAACGTTTGGTACCTTAGCAGCAAGACAGAACGCTTTGGCCCCTTTAAGGCACTTATTGTTGCCAACGGTAAGTCGATCACTCAATACCCACAAACACAATACCTACAAGCCACAGGTTTTAGAGGTCAAGTCAGCCATGTCCCCTCTCGAGCCAAGCTATCAAAACTCAGCGCAGTACTGTGCGCACACGGTTATATGACGCCCAGCAATAACGACTTGCACTGCTTAGGCGCGAGTTACGTTAAAAACGCTGCTGATACTCGTTACAGCCCTAGCGAGCAAGTCGAGAACTTACACAAAATTCAACATAGCTATATCGGCCAAGATTGGATAGAAGATATCGATGTCTCAGGCCATAGCGCCCGTGTTGACGTACGTATGGTGACCCGAGATCATGCCCCAATGATGGGTCCTGTACCTAATTTAGACGCTATCTTAGCGCTTTATCAGCAGCATCAACTGACGCCTGAAAGCCGCCAATTCTGGCAAACTCATGCGGCGCCAACTCATAAAAACTTATATGTTCTCGGTGGCCTAGGCTCACGCGGATTATGCTCAGGCCCTTTAGCCGCCGAGGCACTAGCTGCACAAATTTGTGGCGAACCGATGCCGATTAGTTTGGACTTTGTGTCACTACTAAACCCAAATCGGATGTGGATGCGTAAGCTATTAAAAGGTAAAGCACTAGAGATGAGTGGAAAGAGTTAGCTCTGAGATGGCCGCGGGCCTTTAACCCTCAATATTTCAGGGCCCCACCACCAAACTCGGTGGTTAGCCGAAAATAGAAAAGCCACTCTACAGTGGCTTCTAAAACAACAAAAGTTAACGCTTTACCCTAACTCGATTGTTAGTATCGCGGCTACTTCTAATAAGCTCATCGCTGGCGATAGATGAAGACTTAGCCAATCGGTCATAAAGCAAAACGTTTACTGACGCCGCTAAATTCATGCAACCCACGGTTGGCACGTAAACCACGGCATCGGCACCGTTAACAACCTGCTGACTAATGGTGCCATCTTCTGGGCCAAAAATATAAATCGCTTTTTCTGGATGCTCAAACTCAGGTAAAGGAATCGCTCCTTCGACCAGATCGACACACACCACTTTCACATCAGGTTCTATCGCATCGAGTAATGATTCCACTTTGCTAAGTGGAATTGAACTACTCGCACGCTTAGTGTCAGTATTGTATTGAGCACTGCCGTTAGTGGACGCTAACTCATACCGTTTACCTGTATAGAAAACTGCATCAGCGCTATAGCAACCCACGGCGCGCATAATGCCACCAACATTGGTCGGACTTTTTGGGTTTACAAGGCCAATTGCAACAAAACTACTCATACTCATAAAAGCTTAAACTCTCATTAACCTATACATTTAACGCTTAATACCGATATAGAACACTTAAGAAAAGTACTTATGCCGCTAATTTTACACTCAATTGAGCCCAAGCATCATTTACCAGTGCATAGTCACTGTCACTCAACTCTTCTCTCGCAAGCAGCAAACACTCGGTCATCTTAGCTTCTAACGCGCTTAGCCCCTGCTCAGTCTCAACTTCTAGCTGTGACAACACAACAGCAAAGTGACCTTGTAAATAACCACTTGCGAATAACGCGTCATCATCGCCTTCGGCAACAATGCTCTCAATCCAGTCTTGTAGTGTTTGCTCATACTTCTCAATCATCGAGGGCTCCGCATTTTTTATTATGGACTAGCTGTCGACACTTTCGCCATCTAGTCAAAACGTTTAGATAAATTTTCACATCAGACGATATATATTAATAGCCAGAGATCGTTCAGTCTGCAATTTAAAGACCGACTTGATGAACACTCTTTGTTATGCCAAGTCCGGGTTTGCAACCTGATACATCACGTAATCATGATAACCCGTGATCACTTTATAGTAACCCGTTAGCGCTTTATCTAATTCAGGGTCGCCACTATCCACAATTAACGGCCTACCTTCAAGTGCTTTTAGCTTTGTTTTTGTCGCTAGGATAACAATATTGTCTTTTCCTACACGCCTTATCAGCTCGGGACTGAGCTGCTGGTTGCCCCGCCCCAAGATATGTCCTTGACCGCCAATTAACGTAATGAACAGCTTTAGCGCTTTGTTTTCTGAGAGCTGTAGAAGTTCGCTGGCAGACAAGTCGCTGGCAACTAAGGCCTCATCTTGAATAACGTCGACACCTAGCAGGGTGTTATCAAGCGCTAACTCACTCATCACCGCGGCAACGGTGCTACCCGACCCCATGATGCAGAGGTTATCTTCCATCTGCTCAATCGCTTCTGCAGCTATATCGGCAAGCACCAGCTCATCGCTCTCTTTACCGCCCATTTTAACCGCTTGCACGTATCTTGGCTCGGCAGGCACTAACATTTCGCCAAAGCGGCGCGCGCGCACCACACCGTCTCTAAACGCAATCTCGTCGATATCCATCACATCGGCGCTCATTAAGCTGACTAAATCACCGTCGAGTAGCATTTTCACCACCATACCTGACGCATGAGGGGTAATACCGTATACACCAGAGTGAATTTTAACGCCTGCAGGTACGCCTAACACGGGAATGTTGTCGTCGGCGATGGCATACACATCTCGCGCGGTACCGTCACCACCAGCAAATAGCAACAAATCTAACGTTTCATTCAATAGCTCACTGACTACTTTTTGAGTGTCTTGAGCCCCAGTCTCACTCGGCGCTTGGTATACCACTCGAGTAGTAAAACCCATCTCTTTCGCAAGCTTCTCTCCCATATCACCTGAGGCTGTTATCACCTCAATACGCGCTTTATAAGGTTCGATAACGGTAAGCGCTTGCTGCATTCTAAGATCCGCCTTAGGCACGGCTCCTTTGGCTATCGCCTCTGAAGCTACCCCATCACTGCCTTTTAGGCCGACACTACCGCCAAGGCCTGCAAGTGGATTAATAATTAACCCGAGACGAAACTTTCCCACAATCAATACTCCATTTTGACGCTAACTTTCACTACTAAGTAGTCTATGCCTGTGCTTTAGGAATGAATAACACGGCTAGCATAGATAAAAATGCGCAGCCTGCGGCAAAGATCCAAGTGGACATGGCGCCGGAGCCATCACCCCAGATAATGCCACATAGCCAAGTCCCTATTGCCCCACCCACGCCAAAGCTTAAGCTCGCATATAACGCCTGCCCTTGGCTTCGGCGGCTAATATCAAAATGCTTGTGTACAAACTGAATCGATGCCGCATGGGTTAAGCCAAAAGTAAAGGCATGTAATAGTTGGCTAATACTCAGGTATAAGATGTTCTCAACACCATAAGCGAGTAATAGCCAGCGAACGGCGGTTAAGCCGATGCTCACCACCAGCAAAAACTTCACCCCAAAGCGACCCAATAATTTAGGGGCGTACATAAACATGACGATTTCAGCCACCACACCCAGCGCGACAAAAATACCGGCAGCAGATTCAGAGTAGCCAGCCTGCTTTAAATACAGAACGAAGAAACCATAAAATGGCCCAGCACTCATCTGTAGTAACATAGCTGACACTAAAAACCAGATTAAGGCTTTATCGAAGACCAGTGGCTTACGTATTTGAGTGTTATCGACAACGGCTCGATTAGACGGTAATGGCAGTGCGCTAATAAGCATACCGATAAATAGCGTCATGCCAATATAGGGTAAAATCTGTGGCCCCCAGTGCCCAATAGCAAAACCGCCGCTGACAACCAGTACGATATAACCAACACTGCCCCAACTTCTAATCGCACCGTAGCGATTAGCGTCATCACCTAAGGTTTCAAGAGTGATAACCTCGAGCTGAGCTAGTATGGCGTTCCAGAAAAAGGTATATACCGCTAGGCTAATCGCTAAGTAAGCGAGGCCGCCGTCATAGAAAAAAGTGAGATAACTTAATGCTGCGGCGCCGGCACCAATCTTAATGAGTTCGGAGCGCATACCGGTTTTATCGGCAACGATGGCCCATAAGTTCGGTGCGATAATCCGCGTGCCCATTAAGATTGCAAGCAAGAAGCCTATTTCTTGGGCGTCAAAACCACGGCTATCAAAAAAAACGCCAAGATAAGGCACCATAATGCCAAGAATAGAAAAGAAAAAGAAATAACATGCACAGAGCCAGCGCAGTTGCTGCTCTGTGCTTTTGGGTTGAAACATTAACGCATTCCGATAATAGGTGTACTGCTATTCACATCCATATTTTGCGCGCGGTGACGTAAAAGGTGATCCATCAATACGATTGCTAGCATGGCTTCTGCAATCGGTACAGCTCGAATACCGACACAAGGATCGTGACGACCCTTTGTAACCACTTCAGCGGTTTCACCTTGGGCTGTCATGCTTTCGCCTGGCACGCTAATACTTGAAGTGGGTTTCATCGCGATATGGGCAACAATCGGTTGGCCTGATGAAATTCCGCCTAAAATACCGCCAGCATGGTTTGACGCAAAGCCCTCTGGTGACATCAAGTCTCGGTGCTCTGAACCTTTTTGATTAACCACCTCAAAGCCATCGCCAATCTCAACACCTTTCACGGCATTAATGCCCATAAGCGCATGAGCGATATCGGCATCGAGGCGATCAAAAACTGGCTCGCCAAGCCCTACAGGTACACCCGTTGCAACCACTGAAACTTTAGCACCAATCGAGTCGCCGCTCTTTATAAGCTCGCGCATATATTCGTCTAATGACGCTAACTTTGATGCATCAGGGAAGAAAAAGGCATTTTGCTCTATCTGTTCAAAATCGACAGTCTCGGCCGAGATAGGACCAAGCTGTGACAGATACGCATGGATCTCAACGCCGTGAACTTGTTTCAAATACTTTTTAGCGACAGCACCAGCTGCCACTCGCATTGCCGTTTCACGAGCAGATGAACGTCCGCCGCCACGATAATCGCGCTGGCCATATTTTTGCTGATAAGTGTAATCGGCATGTCCTGGACGGAACAAATCTTTGATATTTGAGTAATCTTTGCTGCGCTGATCGGTATTTTCAATTAACAAGCCAATTGAAGTACCTGTGGTTTCGCCCTCAAATACGCCTGAAAGAATACGCACTTCATCTGGCTCGCGACGAGCCGTGGTATAGCGTGACGTACCTGGCCGGCGTCTATCTAAGTCGTGCTGCATATCCGCTTCGGTCAGCTCAACGCCTGGAGGGCAACCGTCGATAATGCAACCAATGGCTACACCGTGGCTTTCACCGAATGTTGTTACTACGAAATTTTGACCAATACTGTTTCCCGACATCCGCTTTATCGCCCTCTATCGCTTTATTCTCATTATTATTTACCCGCGCTTTGTCGGTAAATACCTCATCTATACCCAATTAAATATCAATCACAATGTAGGAGTACTGATTGATAAAACGCCGCAGGCAAGCCTGCGGCTAGAATCTATTATTCACTATCTTTGTAGATGGCGAAAAGTGATTCATTTTCAACTAGCTGGTCGCGAGTTAAGATAAACACGCCGTCGCCGCCATTTTCGAAGTTAACCCAAGTGAACGGCACATCTGGGAACTGCTCGCTCAAATGCACCATTGAGTTGCCGACTTCTACCACTAACAAACCATCTTCGGTGAGATAATCGGCGGCATTAGCAAGTATGCGCTTAGTGAGATCTAAGCCATCACGACCCGACGCTAAGCCAATCTCTGGTTCATGATGATATTCATCAGGCATGTCGCCGATATCTTCAGCATCGACATAAGGCGGGTTAGAAACGATTAAATCGTAATGCGGCCCTTTTGGAATTGCAGAGAATAGATCTGATTCCATAGGGAACACTCTATCCATCACCTCAAGCGTCTCAATGTTGATCTGCGCAACTTCTAGTGCATCAACACTGATGTCTAAGGCATCAACTTCTGCATCTTCAAACTCATAGGCACAGGCAATAGCAATACAACCGCTACCAGTACACAGATCGAGTACGCGGTTAACAGGCTTGTTGTATAACCAAGGGCTAAATCGATTTGCGATTAACTCAGCAATCGGTGAACGAGGAACAAGTACACGCTCATCCACATAAAACTCTAACCCTGCAAAATGTGCTTTATTGGTTAGATAGGGAACAGGCAAGCGCTCTCTTACACGGCGAATGATAAGCTCAACAATTTTATGCTTTTCACTGCTGGTTAAATTAGAGTGAATAACTTGCTGACCAATTTCTTCCGGCAGATGCAACGCATAAAATACTAACGCGATAGCTTCGTCCCACGCGTTATCGGTACCATGACCATAGTAAATGTTTGCATCATTAAAACGACTGACCCCCCAACGTAGCATATCGCCAATAGTGCGTAATTCTGTTACCGCTTCATCAACAAAAATCTTATCCAAAATTCACTCCAACTTTTTAATTCCGACTCATTGTAACTGAACTCTATTCATATGGCATCGGATTCAATAAAATAGAAAGATGAATAAAAGCAAAGATAACGATGATCTGGCTCTTTTTACTGAGCTGACAAAGGGAATAAAGCCTTTTCAGCAAAGTAAGCACCATTTCACTACGGCTCCTAAAGACCGAAAAATTGTTGAAGAGAAAGAACAGCAGCTGCATGCAGATAGTTATTTCTCCGACACCTACCAACCTCTGTTGCCTGTTAACGGGCCGATGAAGTGGGCAAGAGATGATGTAGATAGGCATGAAGTCAAACGTCTAAGACGGGGGGACTACCTGCCCGATCTTCTACTCGATGTGCACGGAATGCGCCAAACAGAGGCGAAACTTGAGCTTGCCGCATTGATCCAAGCTTGCATCAAACAACAGAGCCATTGCTGCTGCATTATGCATGGCCATGGCACCGGCATTTTGAAGCAAAATATTCCAATGTGGCTAGCACAGCATCCCCATGTAAAAGCTTTTCATCAAGCGACTAAAGAATGGGGCGGCGATGCAGCGTTATTAATCCTGATCGATATTGGTGATCAGCCCTATCGCCGCTGATGTACAAATTAATAAACATGAGACAATAAAAAGTGAGTCTTCTACATACACGAGAATGACTCACTTTTTATTGTGCTCGACGGGTTCTGTTCGAATTAGCTAATTGAGTGTGGCGCATGCTGCCAAACCAAGTGGTTTGTGCCATTTTGCCTATCAATCAAGGTGACTCCCGATGTGGCAAACAACGGCGGCTCGACGCCAGGAACCAGTTCACTGACCAAATAGCCTAATAGCGGCATATGTGCGACGACTAATACATTGTTAGCAGCGTATTGCTCCGCATAGGCGAGCACAAGATGAGCAACCTGCTCAGGATCTCCCGAAGGTACTAATTCATCTAAAGTGATCCATTTATGAGGCTCTGGAAAGTGCTTTCTGACTTCTTGCCAGCTTTGCTGCGCTCTTAAATACGGGCTAACCAATACCAAATCGAACTCTTTGATAGTAAGCCCTAACCAATTACTCATCAGCCCAGTGTGATGACGCCCCATGTCCGTGAGTGTGCGTTCCCTATCAGAATGAGCATTATAGCCCGCTTCTCCGTGACGCATTAAAAATAGCTGCATACTGCTTGGCTACTCCCAATTCTTTATTCTTATTTTAGTAATTGTAGTCCGAATCTATGCGCCAACATACCGTTATTTAGTTATTAATTAGTCGAATAGATATCTAGCAACTAAAATGTTTTCTAAAGCACGGTGGCTCGAACTTCGATTGGCTGACATTTTTTAGTCAAACATCACTTTATTTTAGAGTTTACAGCAGTTGTGTTTGAAGATATTCCAAAATGATGGCAAGTTAACTTGCTAAGTTAAATTAACTAGTTTTTACTCAAACAGTTACGTTTATAGCTTATGCCTAAAATTACCCATATGAGGGGCCAAGTTGTGGACTTGCCTCCTCTAGATACTGGAGCCATGCCTTGCCCAAAGCGAAACAGATAAAAACCAGTCCAAATGACCACAGACACTATCGCCATTTTATGCTTGAAAATGGGTTATCTGTACTACTGGTTGAAGATCAAAAAGCCAGCCAATCTGCTGCCTCTATGGCTGTGGGGGTAGGCCATTTTGACGATCCGATTGCACGGCCTGGTATGGCGCATTTTCTTGAGCACATGCTATTTTTAGGCACCGAAAAATACCCTAACTCGGGAGAATACTCCGCATTTATTAACCAACATGGCGGAACAAATAACGCTTGGACGGGTACCGAACACACCAACTTTTTTTACAGCATTAACGCTGACCAGTTTGAAGATTCACTCGATAGATTTAGCCAGTTTTTTATCGCACCGCTGTTTAATATTGATTTAGTTGACCGTGAACGTCATGCCATTGAATCCGAATTTAGCATGAAGATAAAAGATGATATTCGCCGTGTCTATCAAGTCCAAAAAGAAACGGTTAACCCAGAGCACCCTTTTTCAAAGTTCTCAGTTGGAAACTTAAAAACATTAGCTGGAGAAGAGAGTGAATTAAGACAGGAACTTCTCGACTTCTATCAAGTTAAATACTGTGCCAGCGTTATGACCTTGTGTTTAGTTGCGCCAAAATCATTGGATGATCTCGAGTCACTTGCTAAACAATACTTTAATGATATTAGTGATCACTCCCCAACTGATGGCTATCCAGATGTGTCAATTTATTTACCCGAGCAGCTGCAAACTCAAATTAACATCTTGCCACTAAAGGAACAAAAACGCGTAGCAATTACCTTTGCCCTTCCCGCTATTGAACCGTTTTACCAACATAAACCTTTGACCTTTATCAGCCATTTGTTAGGTTACGAAGGCAAAGGAAGCCTGCTGTCGTACTTAAAAGAACTCGGGCTTGCCAACAATCTCTCAGCAGGTGGGGGCGTTAACGGTTACAACTTTAAAGACTTCAATATAAGCATTCAGCTTACAGACCGTGGTCTTGCTGATTTAAATACCGTTATTGAGTCAACATTTGAATATATCGAGTTAATTCGCACAGAGGGTTTACAGGCATGGCGATACGATGAAAGGGCCGCCTTATTAAAAGTCGCATTTCGATATCAGGAGCAAGTTAACGCTCTCGACTTAGCCAGTCACCTCAGTATCAATATGCATCATTATGATGTTGAGGATACGGTTTACGGTGACTATCGTATGGACGGCCTAAGAGTTGAGGAAACCGAACAGCTGTTGGCACTCATGGTCCCATCTAACATGCGGATCCAGTTAATTGCTGCTGAGCTAGATACCAATAAGAATGCGGCTTGGTATCATTCCCCTTATCAGATGAAAGCAATTGCGAGCGAAGATATTACCCGCTGGTCAAAGCCTGTGATCCGTGACGAGCTTCATTTACCTCCTAAAAATCCTTTTATCAGTGAAGAGTGCATTGCTAGACCCGATAAGAGCCAAGCGAAGGTTCCCATTGTTGTTGCGCAAAAAACAGGCTATCGCATATGGCATCGTAAGGACGATGAATTCAACGTACCTAAGGGGCATCTGTATCTGTCACTTGACTCGGCTCAAGCCGCAGCATCCCCAAGGCATGCTGCGTTAACCCGTCTTTACGTTGAAATGCTACTCGACTATTTGACCGAATATACCTATCAAGCCGAAGTTGCGGGCCTCAGTTATAATATTTACCCCCATCAAGGTGGCATTACACTTCATCTAACTGGCTTTACAGGAAAGCAGGAAACATTGCTTGAGCTGGTTATCGCTAAAGCCAGAGAGCGTAACTTCACCCAAAACCGCTTCGATCTGATTAAGCGCCAGATTTTGCGTGCTTGGTATAATCATTCTCAAGCAAAGCCAATTTCACAGCTGTTTACTAGCTTGACTGTTACGCTTCAAAAACGCAGCTTTGAACCTTCCAGAATGGCTGAATTACTCGAAGAAATCACTCTCGATGATCTGCATGCTCATGTAAAAAGCTTCTACGAAAAAATTCACTTAGAGGGGCTCGTTTATGGCGATTGGCTTGAAAGTGAAGCTAAGGTGTTAGGCACACGGTTAGAAAGAATATTATCGCTGGTGACCAGCCCGAGTAATGAGTCATCTCGTGAGCTTATCGATCTTTCAAATAAGGGCACCTTGTTGCGTGAGATCCCCGCCTCTCACCCTGACAGTAGCATTATTGTTTATTACCAGTCCGACGTTACAACGCCAGAAACCATGGCCTTGTTTAGCTTGCTAAATCACACCATGTCTTCGACTTTCTTTCACGAACTCCGTACTCAGCGACAACTAGGTTACATGGTTGGTACAGGCTACCTCCCGTTGAACCGTTATCCAGGAATTATTTTCTATATTCAATCTCCCACTTCGGGCCCTAAGTTATTACTAGAAGCAATTGATGAGTTTATTGCTGACTTTGCTTATGCCGTTTTGCAAATGACCAACGAGCAATGGGAATCAACAAAACACGGGCTCATCAATCAAGTACTGGTAAAAGACTCGAGTCTAAAGGTTCGTAGCCAACGCTATTGGTCAAGTATTGGCAATAAAGATTACAAATTTAATCAAAGAGAATGTGTCGCGGAACAAATTAAGTCGCTGACTCGAGCAGACCTTATTAAGTTCATCATGCGAAAAATGCGCACTAAATACTGTGATCGCTTAGTCTTGTTCAGCACTGGAGACTCACATTTAGAACAAGCACCTTTAGAATCAGACAAGATGATCACAGATCTGCGCGCATTCAAACAAGGAGCAGAGCAGTTTGATTACTAACTGGCTGGCTGACAGAAGAATGTAAAAATATCGATTATAGGCAATATCTGTTAGCAAAAGCGGTTTTATCTACAAATAGAATTAAAATACGCGCTAGCAGATGGTTAACCCAAACTATCGAGGAACAACAAAATAAAAATCTAGAAACAGAAGATTGTAAAGATTAAGTGACGCAAATAAATAGAGGATAATACTCATTAGCCGCTACAATTAGCATTAGAGCTTTTGACAATGTCATCACTTTCTGAAAAAGTGGGAATAACAACTAGTTGCTTATCTTTATTGGTTAATAATTAAACAAAAATATGCCTAGAATTCTTTTAAAAATTGTGATGTCTCTATTCTTTTCCATTTTCATGGCAAACTCTGCTTTTTCTTTAACGCTAAACTCCACATCTTTAGGCGTTTCAGATGGATTATCACAGAGCAACGTCACATCAATTGTTGAAGATGCCGATGGCTATATCTGGATTGGCACCGTCAACGGACTGAACCGATATGACGGTAAAGAGTTCCGTCACTACTTCCCCTCACCAGAGAATGACTTGCCCAGCGCATTTATTCGTAGCCTATTTATCAGCGATAGCGGTGTTATGTACATAGGCACAGATAAAGGCCTCGCTGTTTATGATCGAGATAAAGATCGAATTAACTCCGCTTCAACTTATGGTTTAAAGCTTGATGAGCCTATCTGGTCAATATTCAAAAACAAAAACAAACTTTATTTAGGGACAGAAAACTCAGTTTATAAAGTCAATGAAAAGCACAGTAAAATATTAAATTTAAATATAGAAAAAACTTACACTGGAAATTACTCAGGAATAAAAGAAATTGCATTTACATCTGAGAATATTTTCGTCAAAAACTATTCTGGAACAGTAGCTAATATAACAAACCCAAAAGGTGCAGTAGTACTTAACAACGTGAACACAATGCTTGAAAATAAAGGCGGATTACTCCTTTTCACAAACTCAGGTGTTTACCAATACAAAAATGAATTTCCGATAAAAATAGACAACACAGCTTATTCGAGTGTCACGGCTTCAGAAAATGGATACCTAGCATTATCTGGGAACAATATTTACAGCGCTAACAACATGAATAAAACCAAGCTAGTTGGCGTACTTAATAATCCGATTCAAAATATAGAGTATGCAAAGATCACAAGAGGAAAAAACAAAACATTTATTTCAAACCAAGACAACGGTTTTTTGATTATTGACGACAAGAGAAACCTCGTTAAAACAAAAAAAGTTGTAGGTGGGAACGTATGGTCTATCTCACAATCTAATGCATCAGATATTTTAGTCACGACAGACGCTCCAAATATAATACTTTATGATTCAAACCTATCTTTAAAGCGAGAGTACGACTCGAATATCAAAGGGCCAAAATCTGCATCCATCTTAAATGGCAATATATACGTAGCTAGCAATAATGGGTTTGAGGCCATTGATATAACTTCAGGTGAAATAACAAAAATAATTAATGAGAGACTCTTCATAACCAAGCTTCACAGCGATAACAAAAGTATTATTATTGGCTCTAGCACAGGGGAAATAATTTTTTACAATACCGAGACAAAAAAAATATCGAGGTACATCGTTGATAATAAAAACCCAATCTTTGATATAAAGGAGTATAAAGGGGGAATATTTATAGCAACGCAAGGAGGGCTATTCAAGCTTAACGGTAATAATGTAAAAACTTTATATGAAGAGCAGCTAGTCGCAAGTATTGACATTGTTGATGACAAACTATATTTTGGCACAGGCAAGGGGATCAACCTTTACAACTTAAGTTCAGAAAACATAGACACACTATATTCAAATAACAAACCCGTATTTTCAATTTCACACAGTAACAAACATATAATTGCCTCATCACTTAATGAACTAATTGTAATTAACAGGCACAATGGGAAAGCATCCATTGTGAATGATGAGTTTGGAATTCAAAATGAATATAACACACATGCTATTTTAAAAAACAAAAACAACATTTTTATTGGTGGAATATCTGGATTAAGCCTTATTTCAACAGAAAAGCTAACCAGTTACTTAGCAACGAATGAGGCGCCAAAAACCATTCTTGAAGAACTGTTAATTTTTAACATCCGTGAAGATACAGATGGTAAAGTATTAAACAATCAATTATCTAGAACCAATGCTATAAAGCTTAAATACTCAGACTATCCATTTACAATATCCTTCAGTAGCCCAAGTAGTTCTTTCAGAGACATTAATTATGCATATCAAATGCAGGGGTTGTCTGAAACCTATATTCACTCAAAGGGAACAAATTCTGCTACCTATACCAATTTATCGCCCGGCGATTATCAGTTTTCGATTTACGCCATCGATCCTGTTACCGGTAAACATGGTCCCGTACGAAATCTAGATATTGAGATCACGCCACCTTGGTGGCTATCTAGCATAGCAAAGCTAATTTACTTTCTATGCTCATTATTTATTTCCATATTAGTCATTAAGACGATATTGCGTCGAAGAGAGATTCAACAGCAGATAGCCAAGAGCGAAGAACGACTTAAGCTTTCTTTATGGGGTAGTGGTGATGAGATGTGGGACTGGGACATTGAAACCGGTCAGATCTACCGCTCAAATATTTGGGGTTCATTAGAATTTCCTCAAGATGGACAACGCTCTGGTAGTCAGGGAGAAGAGAGCAACATCCATCCAATGGATCAAGAGCGCGTTCGCGAGGCATTGAATAAACACTTTTATGGCGAAACCGATCACTTTGAAGCCGCCTATCGCGTCAAAGGTAAGAATAATGAATGGGTCTGGATTTTAGATAGAGCGAAAATTGTAGAACGAGATGAAAATGACAATGCCGTTCGCATGACTGGCACCATCAAAAACATCAGTAATTTTAAACAAGCCGAGGAGCAGTTAAGACTGTTTGAACGTGCTATACAAAATATTTCTGAAGGCATGTTTATTCTCGATAACAATTTTAAGTTTGTTGAAGTTAATGAGGCCTGCTGCGATCTCGTTATGCTGAGTAAAAAGGAATTTATTGGTCGTTTATTCAACTTTGACCTTTACCCTGATAGTTATTCAGAGCAGATCCGAGCCATCCTAAAACAGCAAGGTCGCTGGAATAATGAAGTCGAATCGACACGGGGTAATGGAGCCAGTTTCTTGATGGAGCTTTCTATCGATGCCATTTACGACGAACAGGGTGAACTTTCACATTATGTCGGGGTATTTTCTGATGTCAGCCGCCGCAAGCAGCAGGAGGAGGAACTGAGAAAACTCACCAACAATGATCTACTGACCAACCTACCCAACCGCTCTAACCTTATGGTGACGCTCGGCAATTTAGTCAAGAGAGATTCCCACCATACACTAATGGTATTAGACCTAGACAACTTTAAAAAAATTAATGACTCTCTGGGCCACCAAGTAGGCGATGAGCTTCTAGTTCAAGTCTCGGAGCGAATTCAAGTTGCCGTCCCTAGCCATACCAGCATCTATCGACTCGGTGGGGATGAGTTTGCCATCCTCGTCGATAAAAACCCCGATATCGGCACGAGCGCGATAATCGCTAAGAATGTCATTCATGCCTTCGAAATGCCATTTGAGCTAACCAAGGAAAAAGTCGTCGTCGGCCTAAGTATTGGTATTGTGCTATACCCAGAGGATGATCAAAATGAACAAGCCCTGTTAAGAAAAGCCGATATCGCCATGTATCATGCAAAATCTGCTGGCGGCAACCGCTATCAGTTTTACTCTGAATCGTTAAACAAAAATGCCATCAGGCAACTAGAGGTTGAAAACCTCATCCGTGAAGGTCTTAAAGACAATCTATTTGAGGTCTATTATCAACCAAAGGTAGACTTAAAATCGGGACGCATGGCAGGTATGGAGGCCTTAGTGCGCCTAAACCACCCTGAGCATGGTTTAATACCGCCAAATAAATTCATCCCCCTAGCGGAAGAGAATGGTCTCATCGTCGAAATTGGTGATGTGGTGCTTAAAAAAGCCTGCTTCGCTGCGCAAAAGTGGCGTTCGCAAGGTTTATTTAATGGCCGAGTCGCCGTCAATTTATCGTCGAAACAGTTTGCGTTACCCGATCTGCAGCAGCGTATCGAGTCAATTTTACAGCTAACTCAACTGCCTGCGACGAATCTAGAGCTCGAGATCACCGAGGGCACGGTTATCAAAGAGCCTGAAAAAGCCATTAAAGTGATGCAGCAGTTATCTAAAATGGGGGTCAGTTTAGCCCTAGATGATTTTGGTACCGGCTACTCTTCACTGTCCTATTTAAAGCGTTTCCCTATTCATACCTTAAAAATTGATAAAGCGTTTGTTGATGATATAGACAAGTCGGATCGAGATCTGAAAATGGTTGACTCCATTATCACGATCGCCCATAACATGGGGCTATCCGTTGTTGGTGAAGGCGTTGAAGAAGCCTCCCAGCTCAGTATATTGCGCGCATTAAAGTGCGAAGAGATCCAAGGCTATATATTTAGTAAAGCGGTAACTGAAACCGAGTTTACCAAGCTATTACAAAAAGACACCGTAGAGAAACAGATAACACCACTTCCGGCAAAAAGAGGTTAATAACAAAACAAACGCCAACATTGGCACAACAACTGCAGTTACCTTCTCATAAGTCAAAAATATTACTTTATATTTAATACTCTATGAGAAGGTACAAAATGAAAACAATAATTAAAGGATTAGTTACTTCAGTTGCATTAGCATGTTCAGTATCAGCTATCGCATCACAAAATAGCCTAGAAGTACCAGTCTACCAGAACTCAATTATTTCAGCAGCTGTCCATAATAGCCTACTCGCGGGTTTCCCAAATATTAAGTATCAGCCACTACAAACTGCTGGTTTCCCAAATATTAAGTATCAGCCACTACAAACTGCTGGCTTCCCAAATATTAAGTATCAGCCACTACAGACTGCTGGCTTCCCAAATATTAAGTATCAGCCACTACAAACTGCTGGTTTCCCAAATATTAAGTATCAGCCACTGCAAACTGCTGGTTTCCCAAATATTAAGTATCAGCCACTACAAACTGCTGGTTTCCCAAATATTAAGTATCAGCCACTGCAAACTGCTGGTTTCCCAAATATTAAGTATCAGCCACTACAAACTGCTGGTTTCCCAAATATTAAGTATCAGCCACTACAAACTGCTGGTTTCCCAAATATTAAGTATCAGCCACTACAAACTGCTGGCTTCCCAAATATTAAGTATCAGCCACTACAGACTGCTGGCTTCCCAAATATTAAGTATCAGCCACTACAAACTGCTGGTTTCCCAAATATTAAGTATCAGCCACTACAAACTGCTGGTTTCCCAAATATTAAGTATCAGCCACTACAAACTGCTGGCTTCCCAAATATTAAGTATCAGCCACTTCAGACTGCTGGCTTCCCAAATATTAAGTATCAGCCACTACAAACTGCTGGTTTCCCAAATATTAAGTATCAGCCACTACAAACTGCTGGCTTCCCAAATATTAAGTATCAGCCACTACAAACTGCTGGCTTCCCAAATATTAAGTTTCAGCCACTACAAACTGCTGGTTTCCCAAATATTAAGTATCAGCCACTACAAACTGCTGGCTTCCCAAATATTAAGTATCAGCCACTACAAACTGCTGATTTCCCAAATATTAAGTATCAGCCACTACAAACTGCTGGTTTCCCAAATATTAAGTATCAGCCACAACAAACTGCTGGCTTCCCAAATATTAAGTATCAGCCACTACAAACTGCTGGTTTCCCAAATATTAAGTATCAGCCACTACAAACTGCTGGTTTCCCAAATATTAAGTATCAGCCACTACAGACTGCTGGTTTCCCAAACATCAAGTACATCAACCAAGCAACGGCTTAATTAGAGGAAGTCATGATGTTCGACTCAATAAAGAAAATGCTTGGTCTAGAAAAGCCAACTCGCAAGAAAGTACAACTGCCTGAAGGGCTTGACTGCTTAGAAGTTATTCCAGCCAAAAGTTGGTGGAATTAGGTAATAAATATAGATTTTGAGGAGTAAGATTATGTTTGCTTCACTGATGAAAGTACTTGGATTAGCAAAACCTGCTCGTAAAAAAGTTCAGTTACCTGACGGTCTGAATCACTTAGAAGTTATCCCAGCCAAAGGTTGGTGGAACTAATACCAAGCTAACTAAGTCTCTGGACCGCTATGTGTCCAGATTGATGTAACTAGTGCATTAGTTCAAATAACAAAAAAGGAGCCTACGCTCCTTTTTTGTTATCTTTTATAAGAGAAACTTAAATGCCCTAGCAGCTCACAAAGCTATTGAAGCCCCCTGCCTGCCCATCGCTTTGCGGTATGCCAACTGTTTATGAGTGTTAAACAAGGGGTAAGCTACAGGCCCTAATAACGTACCAGCAAACGCCCAACGCTTAACAGGAAGCCCAGCTTTAAATGCTGAGTGACCTAACGAATAGCCTGAACAGATTAATATCAATACAATCGCAAATAGCACTTATCTACACCCCACAACAAATAGGCTCGCCCTTCAAAGGCAGATAACCAGCTGCGCATTATATAGTCAAAACCAAATTGGTGTGGATGTTTTTGGTTCTAGATGAGCAGAGACTATTACATTGAAAAGAATAGCCTAGAACAAATAACAAAGCGGCAACATGCTGCCGCTTTGTTAATTTTCTCTTTGTGAAATGCCACATTGTAAAATGCAACTTTACAAAAATACAGCTTGTTAGGTTTAGCTCATCTACCTAACTGAAGAAGCGTGTTCCCTCTTCCGCCATCTGTTTAAGTTTGGCAGCCGGCTCAAAACGACTCCCGTATCTAGACTGGTAGTTTTCTAAGATCTTAACTAAGTTCGCAGCGCCTAGCGTGTCAATATAATGGAAAGGTCCACCGAGGAAAGGTGGGAAACCAATACCAAATATCGCACCAATATCACCGTCTCTTGGACAAGCAATAATGCTCTCTTCTAAGCAGCGTACCGCTTCGTTAAGCATCTGTACTACGCAGCGCTGAGCCACTTCAGTCGCTTCGGTATCGACACCAGGCTTAAGTCCTAAAACGCTATAAACAGTCTGATCGACCTCTTTGGCCTTCTTCTTTCCACCATAAAGATAGAAACCTTTGCCATTCTTACGGCCCTTTCTATCATCGGCTAAAAGCTTATCGAATGCGGTTGGTGCTTTAAAACGCTCACCTAACTCTTTTTCAAGAATGGGTGAGATCTTAGCACCGACATCGATACCGACTTCATCCAAGAGCGTCATGGGTCCAACAGGGAAGCCAAACTTGATCAGAGCCTTGTCGAGATGCTCTACGCTCTGCCCTTCGAGTAAGAGCTGGGCAGCTTCGTTCATATAAAGTGCCAGAATACGGTTTACATAAAAGCCTGCGCCATCTTGAACTACAATCGGTGTTTTGCCCTGCTTCTTAGCGAATGCCACCGTGGTTGCGATGGTTTCTGCCGAGGTTTTTTCGTGGGCAATCACTTCAACTAATGGCATTTTCTCAACTGGCGAGAAGTAGTGTAAACCGATGACATTTTCTGGTCGGCTGGCCGCTTCAGCAATTTGCCCTATTGGCAAAGAGGAAGTATTTGAAGCAAAAATAGTGTGCTCGCCGCATTCACGTTCAACATCCTTAACCATTTGATGCTTCAGCGCTAAGTCTTCAAAAACGGCCTCTACAACAATATCGGCATCTTTAATGCCTTTATATTCTGTCGTCGTTGTCATGAGTGCCATTAAATTGTCGCGAACAGCAGGCGTCATATGACGGCGCTTAACCCCTTTGTCGAGGAGTTTGTAGGCATAAGCTAACGCGTTACTCAGTCCTGTCTCGCTGATATCTTTAACTCGAGCAGGGATCTTAGCCTTAGTCGTCGTCACCGAGGCAATACCGCCACCCATTAGGCCTCCGCCTAATACCATAACCTTATTAACTTTCTGAGGCTCAACATCACCAGCGCCCGTTTCTTTTTTCATCTCGGTGGTCGCAAAAAAGACGCTTCGCATTGCTCCAGACTCTTTCGACATTACAAGGTCGGCAAAGTGACTCGCTTCAACTTCAAGCCCTTTCGCCATTCCCTTGGTCATGCCTTGGCGAACACAGTCAATAATTTTCGCGGGAGCGGGGTAATTACCTTGAGTCTTTTTCGCAACTTGCTTACCTGCCTGATCGAAAATAATATTTCGACCAGCACTGGTGCCTTCAAGCACTTTATTAAAGAATGATTGATGCTTTTTCTTCGCTGGACGTTTACCCGCTAAGGCCATTTCTACAGCAGTTCGCAGTAAAATTGACTCCGGAACAGCATCATCGACTAAGCCCATCTTTAATGCTTGCTTCGGACGCAGTTGCTTACCCGTTAGCATCATATCAAGCGCAGTCGTGACGCCAACCAAACGCGGTAAACGCTGAGTGCCACCGCCACCTGGCAGCAAACCTAATTGAACTTCTGGTACACCCATCATAGTTTTTGGATTAAGTGAACACACTCGCTTATGACAAGCCAAAGCAAGCTCTAAGCCACCACCTAGGCAAGCGCCGTTAATCGCTGCAACAACAGGGATTGGTAAGCTTTCCAGCTCATTAAATACTACATGTCCCTGCTGAGATAACTGCTTTGCATCGGTTGCAGTTTCACATGCATCAAGCATCGAAATGTCGGCGCCAGCAACAAACGAGTCCTTTTTACCCGAGACTAATACCAAACCTTTAATGCTAGTATCGGCTTTGATTTCGGCGAGTACGTCACTGATCTCAGGCCCAAATTCGCTACGCAGGGTATTCATAGTTTCGCCCGGCACATCCATAGTTAATATGGCAATACCATCATCGCGGCGCGTTAAATTAAATGTCTTTTCCATGTCCATGTGATTACTCCACTTCAACAATCATTGCTGCACCCAAACCACCCGCAGCACATGCTGTTGCGAGACCCGTTCCACCACCACGGCGTTTAAGCTCGTGACACACCTGCGTCACCAATCGTGTTCCCGTTGCCGCAAATGGGTGGCCATAAGCAAGCGAGCCACCGAGTACGTTAAACTTACTCATATCGATTTCACCAATCGCACGGTTGCGGCCAAGTTTCTCTTCGGCAAACTTTTTCGAAGCAAACATCTGCATGTTTGCCAGAGTCTGTGCGGCAAACGCTTCATGCATCTCAATCAAGGTCAGATCTTCAAGTTCCATTCCTGCACGTTTAAGCGCGAGTGGTGTTGCGTATGAAGGCCCCATCAACATATCTTGCCATACATCAATGGCTGTAAAGGCATAACTCTTAATGTAACCGATAGGCGTGTAACCAAGGGCTTTGGCGCGCCCTTCACTCATCAAGAGTACGGCCGATGCACCGTCGGTTAACGGCGTGCTATTAGCCGCTGTCACTGAGCCGTGTTTACGATCGAAAGCCGGACGTAATTTTGCGTAAGACTCTAGCGTTGAGTTTTCACGAATATTATTATCACGGTCGATAAATGACTTATAAGGTGGGACATGAGCAGCCATCACCTCTTCTGCAAGCTTTCCTGCATTCCACGTTTCTGTGGCTAAGGTATGTGAACGGTGAGCTAATGCATCTTGATCGGCGCGGCTGATATTGTAAGTCTTTGCCATCTGCTCTGCGGTTTGCCCCATCGACAAACCTGTCGAATACTCGGCAACCGCAGGTGGCACTGGTAGTAAATCTTTTAAGCCTAATCTGCGAAAGATTGCTAACTTCTGACCAAAACTGCGCGCCTTATTGAGATCAACCAAGGCATGGGCAAGTTTCTTAGAGACGCCAATCGGCAATACAGATGAAGAGTCGGCGCCACCAGCAATACCGATATCCATATTGCCCGTCATGATAGACTCAGCGACATTTACCGTTGACTGAAAGCTGGTCGCACAAGCCCTTGTCACACTGTAAGCGTCGGTACTCACATCCATACCCGTGCCTAATACAATTTCACGAGCAATATTGGGCGCAGCTGGCATCTGAACAACTTGACCATAAACAAGCTGTTCAATTTCTTTAGGATTAAGTTCAGAACGAGACAATAGCTCATTGACTACCATCTTGCCCATATCTAATGCCGACACCCCGTGAAAAGCGGTGGCTTGTTTAGCAAATGGTGTACGCAATCCCGAAACAATCGCGATACGTTCGCCTCTCGCATTTGTCACCTGTTGTCTATCACTCATTTTTCGCCCTCTTATTCTGCTCGCTCACTTATCGTTGCGCGCTTTCTTATATCCTTGAGAAACCTATTTGCTTTCAATTAAACAGGTCTGACCATTAAAGTGTGATCTGATTCTAACTTCTTACTGAAAAGTTTTAAACACTTGTTTGTTTTTTTGTCTTAAAAATATACAAATCTTGTGCATTAACAAACGTTAATGGATAAAAACTGAATTACTGTTGTCTATCTTTTTACTCATTAACGATTAAATGTAGCAAAAGCGACAATCTTGCAGGGGACTTATTGTCATCCTATTAAGTCATACCATTGTGGTGACTTATCAGCCTAAAGGTAAATTGGCACTAGCCAAACCCTAAAGGAATTTTTACTATGTCGTTGGTCTATATCTAACTAACTTTAAATAAACCGAGTAGCATCATGCCTTTGAGTCGATTTCACGCGTTACGCGAATACTTAAATTCTGTCATCCTAGGACAGCCTATTCTCACCGAGAATCTACTAATTGCATTAATTGCCGATGGGCACCTATTAGTCGAAGGCCCACCAGGTCTTGCTAAGACTCGTGCAGTAAAAGCGCTATGTGATGGCGTCGAAGGGGACTTTCACCGTATCCAATTTACCCCTGACTTATTACCAGCAGACTTAACGGGCACCGATATTTATCGCGCCCAAACGGCAACCTTCGAATTTGAAGCGGGCCCTATTTTCCACAACCTTATCTTGGCCGATGAGATTAATCGCGCGCCAGCTAAGGTACAGTCAGCTCTATTAGAAGCGATGGCTGAAGGGCAAGTCACTGTGGGCAAGCACAGCTATCAACTGCCGGAACTGTTTTTAGTGATGGCAACACAGAACCCACTAGAAAACGAAGGGACGTATCCGCTACCCGAGGCACAATTAGATCGATTCTTAATGCATTTGAATCTTGATTACCCAAGTGCCGAGACCGAGTTTCAGATCATGCGTATGTCTCGTAATGAAGCGCTAAAACAAGAAGTTCCCCGGGTTGAGCCCATTATTCAAGGTGATATTTTTGCAGCCAGAGAGCACGCACTGCAAATTTATCTTGCTGAGCCACTAGAGAAATATATCGTCGATATTATTATGGCAACCCGCAAACCAGAGGCTTATAGCCAAGAGCTTGCTAGCTGGCTTGAATATGGCGTGAGCCCTCGTGCAACCTTATCACTTGAGCGCTGCGCGCGAGCAAGAGCCTATCTATATGAGCGTGATTTTGTGTCTCCGGAAGATATCCAAGCCGTTGCGCCTAACGTGCTGCGTCACCGTCTGCTTTTAAGCTATCAAGCACAAGCCGATGGCGTCAGTGCAGACGATGTGATCAATCATATTCTTTCTCAAGTTGCGGTCCCTTAATGGTCAATACACAGCTGCCATTGTTTAGCGATGGCATTCATATTACTGAAAAAGAGTTGCTTGCTTGTCAAAGCCTCGCGAAAGCGTTGCCAGAAAAACGCACAAAAGCCAAAGCGAGTCTCGCTGGTCATCGTGCCAGCTTGATTAAGGGTCGCGGCATGGAATTTGCCGAGGTGCGTCACTATCAAAGTGGCGACGACGTTCGCACCATAGACTGGCGAGTCACGGCGAGAACGGGTAAAGCGCACACTAAATTATTTGTTGAAGAGCGCGAACGCCCTGTTCTACTGCTGCTCGATCTTAGCCATAGTCTCTATTTTGGTTCGAGCTTAATGTTGCAATCGGTACAAGCCGCCCATCTTGCAACAACTCTGGGTTGGAGCGCGATATTACACGGTGACCGTTTAGGCGCGTTAATCGCCACCGAGCAAGAGCATGTGGAGCTTAAACCAAGAAGCCGCCAACAAGGGATATTGCAAGTTATCTCAGCCATAAAAAAACTGCATGAGAATCAACTGCAAAATATTGCGCAGCAAGAACCAGAGCCCGATCATTTGGCTAAAGCCTGTCAGCGATTACGACGGCTTGCCAAACCGGGCTCATTAATATGGATAATCACTGACGGCAGTAATTTCACGCCTGCGTGCTTGGCAGCACTATCGGACTTAAAGCGACACTGTGATATGGGTGCATTTTTGATCACAGACCCACTGCGCCAAGGCCAGTTATCACTGCCTAAGCACTTTCAGCTTCCGGTGAGAGAAGGTACTAAAGAGCTCATTATTGACAGAAACAGTTACGAGCAATGGCTGGCGAACCAACAACATCTACAAAACCAATTTATTGAAATGATGCAAAAGCTCAATGTTGAAACCCGTATTCTCGATGCAGGACAACGCCTTAATCAGCAATTAGGGGCACTTAGATAGATGACGAATCCTGTTAATCCCGCGCTTGCCTCGATGCAAGACATTCAAACACCTATCGAAATTGGCCTCTGGCCTTTAGCCTATGGCTATTGGATCAGTCTGTTAATCATTATTTTGGTTGCCACACTACTCATCGTTTGGTTTAAGAAGCGTCGCCAAGTCAGTGCAGCAAAACGCGCTGCATTAGTCGAGTTAGCCAAACTCAACATGCACAGTGAACAATATGTCACAGAGGTCAGCAGCATCCTCAAGCGTGCAGCGATGAGCTATTGCTCTCGCAGTCAGGTCGCCCAGCTCTGTGGTGATGATTGGGATCATTGGCTTAACGCGCAAGTGGCGACGCCTCAAGATGAACTGTGCCGATTATTGGCCATGCGCTTTCAGCCACTCTCCCTCAGCGATGAAGACAAGCAAGCGCTTAAACACCATGCTCAAAACTGGTTAAAGGGCGCCCTGCCGCTAAGCAATAAACAAGGTAAAACACACAATGAAATCGAGAACGAGGTAAGCCCATGCTAACGCTTGCCTGGCCATTACTATTGCTGCTATTGCCTCTACCGCTCATTTTTAGAAAGAAGCAGCAAACACAACAACGGGGTGGTCATTTGATCCTGCCCGGTGCCAGCCTACCGAGCCAAGTTGCTGCGACTGAGAAAAATCTCGCGACAAAAAAACGCTATTGGATTGTTTGGTGCTTACTCGTATTGGCCTGCGCCCGCCCTTTATGGGTCGGTGAAGCCATTGAGCTACCGAGTAAAGGCCGCGATCTTATGTTATCGGTCGATCTCTCGGGCAGTATGCAAATAGAAGATATGGTGCTCGACGGTAAAGTCGTTGACCGCTTTAGTCTTATTCAACATGTGATCAGTGACTTTATTGAACGCAGAAAAGGCGACCGTATCGGGCTTATCCTGTTTGCAGACCATGCCTATCTGCAATCTCCGTTGACCCAAGACAGGCGCACGGTTGCGCAATATTTAAAAGAGGCGCAGATCGGTTTAGTCGGTAAACAAACTGCGATTGGCGAAGCCATCGCTCTTGCCGTTAAGCGCTTTGACAAAGTTGAACAAAGTAATCGCGTGTTAATCTTACTGACTGATGGCTCAAACAATGCGGGGGCTATTTCACCCGAGCAAGCCACTCAAATCGCGGCAAAAAGAGGGATCACCATCTACACCATCGGCGTCGGTGCCGACGTGATGGAGCGTAGAACCCTATTTGGTAAAGAAAGAGTCAATCCATCAATGGACTTAGACGAATCCCAACTGCAAGAGATCGCTAAAACAACTGGCGGCCAATATTTTAGAGCGCGCAATACCGAAGAGCTTGAGCAGATCTATCAAGTGATAGACACCCTTGAACCTGTTACTCGTGATCAACTGAGCTACCATCCACAATCTGAACTGTTTTACTGGCCTCTAGGGCTGGCGCTACTTGCCTCTATTTTCATCTCACTGAGTCAAGTCTCGTTGTTTAGACGAAAAACCATTAAAACAGATGCCAACACTAATACCTACACCAATGCCAACCGAATGAAAGGAGGACGTTAAGCATGCATTTTTTACGTCCAGAATGGTTCCTTGCGCTGATACCATTAGGCCTGTTATTACTGTTTTTATATAAAAGCAAAACCGCAAGCTCTAGCTGGAACCATTATATTGCACCACACCTAGCTAAAATATTAGTCGGTGGTTCAATTAAGAAGAAGCACAATAATATTACCTATTTGGCTATCGCTTGGTTCATCGCTGTGTTTGCATTATCTGGCCCAGCATTTGAGAAAAAAGCACTGCCAGTCTACGAGTCGGCTCAAGGGCGTGTCATCGTCATGGACATGTCTCAGTCTATGTATGCCAATGACTTAGCCCCTAACCGCTTGACTCAAGCAAAGTTTAAAGCAACTGACCTTATCGATGAGCTACCTGATGGTGAAACAGGCTTAATTGCCTATGCTGGTGATGCCTTCACCATTAGTCCACTGACGCGAGATAAAGCCACACTGCTTAATCTATTGCCCACATTGACCCCTAGCATTATGCCCATTAAGGGCTCAAACCTTGAAGCTGCGATCACTCAGGCGAAATCTTTATTAAGCCAAGGTGGGCATATTCGAGGCGATATTATTTTGTTTACTGACGGGATCTCTAGTACTCAATTTAAGCGCGCCGAATCTGTACTAAAAGACAGCCAATATCGGTTGGCAATTATTGCCTTTGGTAGCCAGCAAGGTTCACCAATCAAGCTGCCTGATGGCCAACTATTACGGGATAGTGCCAATCAAATTGTTGTCGCCAAAACAGATTACGGCCTATTAAAACAGTTAGCGAGCGACGCGAACGGCATCTTAGTGCCTAGTCGAGCAGATGGCTCTGATATCACTCAAATAACGCAATGGCTCGCTAGCACACAAGATACAAAAGCCAGTGATCTTGAGGGCGAAGTCTGGCAAGACTTGGGACCTTATTTTGCCCTATTACTGCTATTACCTGCCCTGCTGAGTTTTAGAAATGGCATGATTGCAACGTTTGCTCTGTTTATGCTTATCCAACCGAGTGAGCAAGCCTATGCCAGTACCTGGAATGACCTGTGGCAAACCCAAGATCAACAAGCGATGCAGGCCTACAAAGCAGATGACTACCAAGCAGCAGCAGAGCAATTTGTCACCCCTCAATGGCAGGCGAGTGCACTGTATAAAGCAGGCGAATATGAGCAAGCTCTCAGCGCATTTGAAAAAGATGACTCTGCCAATGGCTTATATAACCAAGGCAATGCCTTAATGCAGCAAGGGAAATATGCAGAAGCGCAAAAGCGCTACCAGTCTGCATTAGATAAAGAACCGCAATTTGATGCCGCAAAGAGTAACTTAGCCCTCGCTAAAAATCTCCAGCAGCAACAAGAGCAACAAAACGCTGACCAGTCTGAACAGCAATCAAGTGATGAGCAGTCGCAACAAGACCCATCTCAAAACGAAAAGTCTCAAGACGGTCAGTCGCAACAAGACAAATCTCAAGATGCTCAATCTCAAGACGAGAAGTCTCAAGACAAGAAGTCTCAAGATGGTCAGCCTAGCAGCGACAAATCCGAAGATGAACAATCTAGTGAGCAACAGTCTCAAGAGCAGCAATCACAGCAGCAGAGTGAGCCATCTCAACAAGAGCAGAGCCAACAAGATCAAGCTCAGCAAGGATCTGAACAGCAGTCCTCTAATCAAACAGAGGCAAACAATGAAGCAGAAATGCAAGCTGAACCAGAGCCTCCAACATCACAGCAGCCTATGACAGAAAATGCTGAGGCAAATAAAGCCCAAGAGCAAGATAAGCAAGGTGAACAAGAGCACTCAGCAGCAAGAATGCAAGCTGAGACTGATAAGGAGAGCGAGCAGTCAGACGCTGAATCTCAGCAAGTCGCCGCAAGCGCAGTGCCCACCGACGAGCCTTTGCCACCAGAGATGGAGCGGGCTCTACGTGCAATCGCTGATGACCCCCAAGTCTTGCTACGTAATAAAATGCAACTTGAATACCAGAAACGTCGCCAACAAGGCATCAATTCTAAGGAAAACGAACAGTGGTAATACGGCATATTTTTCTTTTAGCGATTATCGCCCTAACAACCGCCTTTCCAGCGAGCGCGATCACGACACTTCAAGCTTCTGTAGATCGCAACCCGGTTATGGAAGGGGAGACTTTAGTACTGACGGTCACCGCTGATGACGATCTCAACAGTGGAAAGCTCGATACCTCAATGCTGCTTAAAGACTTTATTGTCGGTCGAACCAGTATCAGCCGCAGTAAAAAAATCATGAACTTTGATGCCAGCAACGAGACTCGTTGGCAGGTGCTGCTATCACCGAGGAGCAGCGGAAATCTAATCATTCCTGCATTTAACATCGATGGTATTAGCTCTAACTCTATCCCTTTATCTGTACTGAAAACAGGTTCTCAGCCGCAGCAGATGCAAGATATCTTTATGCGCGCAAACCTCTCGAGTGATGAGGCCTATGTAGGCCAAATGCTAACTTACAAGGTGAAGCTCTATTTAGCGCTAGAGCTGCAGCGCGGAGTGCTTAATGCTCCCGATCTTGAAGGCGCGCAAATAAAGCAGCTTGGAGAAGATAAAGACAGCACAGAAATTGTTAATGGTCGTCGTTACCGTGTGATTGAGCGCAATTACGCCATTATTGCCGATCAACCTGGTGAGCTGACAATTACAGGCGCTAGCTTCTCAGGCGACGTACTCGTCCAATCAAGACGCAATGGGGCCATGTTCTCGTTTAATGAAAGCAGACCAACACAAACACAAGCGCCTAAAATGATGGTACTGATCAACCCTATTCCGATAGATTACCATGGAGAATGGTTGGTATCTGATCTAGTGGTGTTAAAAGAGGATTGGCCTGAGACGGCAACTGAATATAATGTTGGTGAACCGATCACTCGCACCATCACCTTGCTGGCATCCAATACCGATGAGACGAGTTTGCCAGACATCGTTATGTCTACCCCGAAGGCACTGAAAACCTACCCTGAAAAAGCGCAGCGAAAGACCTTCCTTCGTGATAACCAAATGGTGTCGCAACTCACTCAAACAACAGCGATTGTTGCAACGAGCCCGGGGACTTACACCCTGCCAGAAATTAAAGTGCCATGGTGGAATCCACACCTTAACAAACAGCAGTTAGCGACCTTGCCCGCCCGCACGATTGTTGTAAAAGGTGGAGAAGCAATTGAGCCTATTGAGCAGCAAGTGATACAAACGCCGACAAATAATAGTGGCGGGTTTTGGCCTTGGTTGTCGCTAGCCTTAGGCACACTTTGGTTAATCACCCTCGCACTGTGGCTTAACGCCCGTAAGAAAACCAGCATCCCAACGGGCACTAAGTCAATCGCTGCCAAGCCGAGCAATACCTTGTCGGATTTGCAGGCAGCCTGTCACGCAAAGGATGCCACACGAGTACTGAACGGCCTGACTCGCTATTACACTGAGCTATATCAACAGCCGATGTCTCTGAGTCAAATTTCGATGACAGACTCTGTGATAGCCACCGCTATTGAGCGGTTGCAACGCACTGCGTTCAGCCCGAGTAAACTCACTGAAAGTATCGACTTTGCTCAGCTTTTAGCCGCAGTAAAAGCAGCAAAAGCTGCTCACTCTCAAGCTAAAACATCGGCACTGGTTAAGCTTAATCCCAGCTAAACTCCGGCCAAACTCCTACCCAAAAAAAGTAGAGTTAGCCGAAGGCAAGATTAACGCCTTTTGACTCGATTCATATACAGACTCAACCAAAGACGCTTCTATGTAAGCGTCTTTTTTGTTTTCAGGCTAAGCTAAACGATAAATTACTTACATAGCCCAGCTTGGCTACTTTTATACCAATCAGTATAAGAAGTTGATCTACTCAGAACGTTTTTGACAAACTAATTCAAGGCGAATAACTGAAAGAATGGTTGCTCCCTTGTGAAGTTGTTCAACGCAGAAGTAGGCAGCCAAAAACGCTCCAGAATGGCGAGTTTTAGCGGCTCTGATGCTGTGACTCTTAAGGAACAAGAGGGAGCTTAAACGTAGAATAACTATGCTCGTCACTCGTTGCAAACCACATGGATGTGGTGAATGTCATTAAAGCAGGAGCACTTAATGACCTTGTCTCAGTGCCGCTAAACTCTCGCTGAGTAACCAAATCTTTATACTGATTGGTATTACACCGTTAAAGTTAACAATTGGTATTCGAAGTTCAACGAGGTTAAGCTGTGTTTTATTGATCCAGTTAGAAAAAATAAAAAATGTTTGATAGTTGGCGAAATAAAAAGTCGAAGTCCACGGTCTCTTCAGACATGGTTAGCAAACAACGACGATACGATAGCCTTGTCAGGGCACTTCATGCTGATATATACCGTTTCGCCTACTGGTTATGCGGCGATAAACACATTGCAGAAGATATCACTCAAGAAACGTTTCTCCGTGCTTGGCGCTCACTTGACTCTTTAAAAGACGAAAAGGCCGCTAAAGCTTGGTTAATCACTATTTTGCGTCGAGAAAATGCTCGTCGTTTTGAGCGAAAACAGTTTAATTACTCCGATATTGAACAAGAGTTTATTGAAGATACTTTTTCCGGCAGCAGTGAAGAACATGCTGAGCAACACTTAATACAGAGACAAATAGCTAAGTTGGAACTCGAGTATCGCGAACCACTTTTGCTACAAGTCATCGGGGGATTTAGCGGTGATGAGATTGCAAGCATTCTCGATTTAAATCGTAATACCGTTATGACTCGTTTATTTAGAGCAAGAAATCAGCTTAAAGATGTACTTGAACCACCAAAACACAGGGGTCAATCCAATGGATGAGCTTAAGTTTCGCCGCCAGGCCTACAGTGAACCCAATAGTCAAGATCCTGACTTTCTCGATGCTGCGATGAAGTCAGTAGAAAGAGAAGCCTTTTTAAATGATCTAAAAGGCTTAGACAATAAAATTGAGCGTGCATTAAAAGTTGATGTTCCTGATGATCTCGCTGCAAAATTACTGCTAAGACAACAGCTGCATCATCATCAGTCACAGCGCCGTAAGACAGGATTTGCATTTGCACTGGTCGCGTCAGTGGCATTTTTAGCGGGAATGACCTTCACCCTATTAAGAATGGGACCTGTGGATTTAGGTCAACATGCCCTAGCCCACGTTTATCATGAGGATAAAGCCCTGCATATCGACCAAGATGTACCGTTTCAAGATGTAAACTTCCAACTTGCTTCCCTCGGTGGAAAAAGTGAGATGAGGTTTACGCAGCAGCCGGGCAAAGTATTTTACAGTACATACTGCGACTTCCAAGGTGTACAAAGCTTACACCTTGTAATGCAAGGCGAACAAGGAAAAGTAACCCTGTTTATTGTACCTCTAGAAGACCGCATGGTGCTTGATAAAGCCTTTGCCGACAACAAATACCAAGGCATGGGCTTTGAAACGGATAACGCCTACATGTTACTCGTCGGTGAGCAAAGACAAGATCTTAATTACGTTAAAAACGAGATTAAGCAAACATTTATCTAAATCTATTCACAACCAATGATGTTCAACGAGCATCATTGGTTAGAACGTCATCACATTTCCCTCCCTATTTGAGCCTTGGCTCATAAATCTGCTAGCATAGCGCCCACATAAATAGAAAAGAAAAGAAGCGTGAACCACACATGACAATTGAATTACCCGTTTTAATTACTTTTATTGCCTATCTTAGCCTGATGATGGGCATAGGCTTATGGGCTTATAAAGCAACAGACTCAGTAGACGATTATATTTTAGGTGGCCGCGGGATGGGCCCTGCAGTAACAGCACTCAGCGTGGGTGCGTCCGATATGTCAGGCTGGCTACTTCTTGGCTTACCTGGCGCAGTATATCTAGGTGGATTAGGGGAGGCTTGGATTGGTATAGGCTTAGTCTTTGGTGCTTGGCTTAACTGGCTATTTGTCGCGAGACGTTTACGTGTTTATACGGAATTTACCGATAACGCACTCACCCTACCTGACTTTTTTGAAAAACGTTTCGAAGATAAGAATGGCATATTGAAGCTAGTTTCAGCGGTTACTATCTTAGTCTTCTTCACCTTTTATGCTTCATCAGGCATGGTTGGCGGCGCCATTTTATTTGAAAAAGTATTCGGCCTAGACTACACCTTAGCCTTGATTATCGGCTCTACCATTATCGTTGCTTATACGTTCGTGGGTGGCTTCTTTGCCGTTAGTTGGACTGACTTTTTCCAGGGCTGCTTAATGTTAGCCGCTCTACTTATCGTCCCTATCGCCATCTTTAGCCAACCAGAAACACAAGTTGGCCTAGAAAATATCGATCCTGCTATGTTGTCTATGTTTAATGAAAATACCACCTTTATTGGGTTCGTATCGTTATTAGCATGGGGACTCGGCTATTTTGGTCAACCACATATTCTTTCGCGCTTTATGGCTATCGCTTCACCTGATGATATTCCGGTTTCACGTCGCATTGCCATGGGTTGGATGTTACTCGCCTTATTAGGTGCATTAGCGACAGGTATTGCTGGTAGCCTTTATTTTGCGGCAGAACCGTTATCAAACCCTGAAACCGTATTCATCCATCTTGCGCATGCAGCCTTTAATCCATGGATTGGTGGGCTATTAATCGCAGCCATTTTGTCGGCAATTATGAGTACGATTGATTCACAGCTTCTTGTTTGTTCAAGTGTTGTCACCGAAGACTTCTATAAAAAATGGCTACGTCCGCAAGCACAAAGCAAAGAGCTTATGTTAGTCGGTCGTATTGGCGTATTGGCCATTGCCATTATTGCTGGTGTGGTTGCCCTCAATCCAGAGAGTAGCGTACTTGGCCTTGTGAGCTATGCATGGGCCGGCTTCGGTGCAGCTTTTGGTCCTGTAGTATTACTTTCACTGTTTTGGCGTAACTATAGCCGTAATGGCGCAATCGTTACTATTGTTGTTGGTGCGCTTACGGTTGTAATTTGGAAGCAGCTGACTGGCAGCATTTTCGACATCTACGAAATTCTACCAGGATTTATTTTAGCCACGCTTGCTGGTGTGATTGTCAGTAAGATGCAAAGTCCTGCAGAGAGCATTAAACAGCAGTTCGATAGCTTCGAAGCTAAGCTATAGCTTCAATAGCGAGCGACAACAGATAAAAAGCGTACATTTGTACGCTTTTTTTATTTTTATCAATAACCTCCTAAACCTCGCACCACTTACATCTCATTAACCTACAATCAAACTGACTCATAGCGCTAAGCCCATGCTGGCTATAGTTTCTGATGCCAATTTCAATTGCGCTGTTAATTTGACCGCAATAAAAACACGCAACAATTAACTAATAACTAACAACAAAACAATTCTGGTCGGAGTTGTTAGCTTGCTCACATCTCCCTACTATGCACTGGTCTAATAAGTGGATCTTGCCGCTAATCATGAAATTAGCCCCGAATAAGCAAGACCAAAATATAATAGAGATGATAATAATGAAGATTTTCAACAAGACTCTTATTGCTGTATCAGTAGCTCTAGTAAGCACTCAAACAATGGCTGCTGGCTTTCAGATTAACGCCCAATCGGCAACGGGTATTGGCCGTGCATTTGCCGGTGACGCCGTGATTGCCGACAACGCATCAGTACTTTCACGTAACCCAGCGGCTATGGCGTTGTTTGACGAGAAACAACTTTCAATGGGCTTAACTTATGCTGACGTACAAGTTGAAGTTCAGGATGTATTCGTAAACTCAAATCTAGGTGAACTACACTTCGGCAATGTAGACGATGGCGCTGAAGCTAAAGTTATCCCTAACTTTTACTATGTAAGCCCTGTAAACGACAAGTTCGCTTATGGCGTGGCGATGTTCAGTAACTTCGGTACCGGTACTGATACGACCGAACTTTCAAACAACATCGCTATGGGTGCAATACCAGCCCCTATTGATCTACTTGGTAAGACTGAAGTCACTACAATCAACTTCAATCTAAGTGCGTCATACCGCATCAACGATAACTTCAGTGTGGGTGCAGGTCTTGATGTGATCTATGGTTCTGGCACGCTAACGCGTGGTGGTGCTATGCCTACTGGTGCTGATCCAGTGCATGTAGAGCTAGTTGATGTAGATGCTGATGGTATCGCCTTTGGTGGTATTGTAGGCGCAGTATATGAAATCAATGCTGACAACCGTTTTGGTGTAAGCTACCGTTTCAGCCCAGAGTTCACCGCTGATGGTACAGTGATGTTCGCTGGCACTGATTACCAAGAGATCAATATTCCTCTTCCTGATATCTTCCAAGTTGCCGGTTTCCACCAGCTAACAGACACCTTTGCTCTTCACTACACTGCGCAGATGACCACTTGGGGTGACTTCCACGAGATCACGGTTACCGATCCTGCTGAAGCACAGCTAAAGAAATACGCTTGGGATGACTCTTGGTTATTCAGTGTGGGTGGTACATATACCCTAACTGATAAGTGGACGCTACGCGCGGGTTACATGTTCGACCAAGGTGTTGTGGGTGAAGTGAGCTCTATCTCTATTCCAGATTCAGATCGTCAATGGTACACCATGGGTGCGACTTACAACCTGTCTAAGCACACCAGCCTTGATTTTGGTATCGCATTTGTACGTGGCGAAGAGACGAATCTAACAGAACAAAGCTCTGTATTAGGCTTGGTAGGTAACCTAAACCCTGCTCTAGGCGATGATCTTAGTACTGTGCACGCGACAACGACGTCAAATGCAACTTACTACTCAATTCAATACAACTACAAGTTCTAAGCTAAGCGCTTAACTGTAGAAGTTGTTTTGTTCTAAAAGCCGCATATTAATGCGGCTTTTTTTATTGTATTTAGTATCTCGCCCTGAGATAAGTTACAACTCGCTTGCTGGTGAAAGTAAATTCATTGTCTTCGCCTACTATTCCCTGCTAATTTAAAAGTACTTTCAGTCACCGCGAGCGCTTTATGTCTAAAAATAATTCCCTACCCGCCCTTATTCTTGGTAGCTTACTCTGCTTTGGCCTGATAATGTCAGCCAGCACCATTGGCGATAAGCTTATTAAGATGAAAGCCATGGAGCGAACAGTAACAGTAAAAGGCTTAGCCGAAAAAGAAGTAAAAGCCAATGTAGCGATTTGGCCAATTCGGTTCAGTGAAGTCGATAACGATCTCAATAATCTTTACCAAACGGTGCAAAACAAGACCGATAGAGTCGTCGACTTTTTAAAGCAGCAAGGTTTTAGTGAAGATGAAATTACCGTCGCTCTGCCTGCCATTGAAGATAGGCAAGCTCAAGGCTATGTCGACCCAAATGTTAAGTACCGCTACGCAGCAAAAATCTCTATCTCGTTATACACAGACAACGTCGAACTGCTGCTTACAACCCGCAGCAATATGCTGAGCCTTGCTAAAGATGGTATTGCCATTTCCGATCAAGACTACAATAGTAAAGCGCAGTTTTTGTTTACAGAGCTAAACAGAGTCAAACCGGAAATGATTCAATCTGCCACTCAAAATGCCCGTCAAGTTGCCGAGAAATTTGCCAAAGACTCAAACTCTAAACTAGGTAAAATTAAGCAAGCTTCCCAAGGGCAATTTAGTATCAATGACAGAGATAGCAACACTCCCTACATCAAAAAGGTTCGTATCGTTTCAACCTTAACCTACTTTCTTAACGATTAATCCCGCTGGGTTGGGCTGGATAAATATAAAGGCTTAACTTTGGTTAAGCCTTTATATTTTAAGCCTCATCAATGTGAGAAATATTGCCACAGAATCATCCATCGTATTTTTCTAATGAATAATGATTGCAGATAATGGCCACTTCCATTAGAATTATTGCATGGATTAATTTTGGCGTACTATTTGGCGTACTATAAATATGAAAAAATCATTATTTGGCTATCTACTGTTAGGCTCTATCCCTTTTTTCAGTATCTCGGCTTTTGCTGAAAGTAAACAACTCGAGTCTATAACCGTTGCCGCAAAGTCATATGCTAATTGGGTATCCCTTGACGCAATGGTAGAGCCAACTAAGTCAGCTACGGTTTCAGCCCAAACTTCCGGTCGAATTATCAATCTTAACTATGATATTAACGATATCGTTCCTGAAGGCGCTGCTTTACTCGAGATCACCAATAAAGAGCAAGGCGCACAGCTTGCTGCTGCCGAAGCCGATTACGCCAAAGCCAGTGCACTAAATACAGAAGCTCAGCTCCAACTCGAACGCTATCAAAAACTATTCCCAAAAGGCGCAATTTCAAAAGGAGAGATGGATGAAGCTGAAGCCAATGCAAAATCAACTAAACAGGCGGTTAGCGTAGCTAAAGCACGCATAACTCAAGCTACCGAGTCATTAAAATATACAGTCGTTAGTGCTCCTTTTTCTGGCGTTGTTACCCAAAGACATGTAGAGCAAGGCGAAACCGTCACTCCGGGGCAGCCACTCTACTCTGGTTACTCACTTAAACAGATGCGCGCCGTCACCCAAGTTCCTCAGCGTTACATACAAGCACTAAAACAGCAGCCTAAGTTCAAGTTAACCTTAAATAACGGCCAACAGCTCGACGTGAGTAATCCAACTCTATTCAGTTTTGTTGATCCCCAAAGTCATAGTTATAAAGTACGGATCCCTCTAGCTGAAAATACTCAAGGCGTGATCCCAGGAAGCATGATCAAAGCGCAATTCATCAGTGGTAGCCGAGACGCCTATTTTATTCCTCAATCGGCATTACTGACCATGAATGAGCTCAGTGCCGTTTATATTCAGCAAAATGATATCTGGGTGCTAAATCAAGTGAGATTGGGCCAGAACAATAACGGCATGGTTGAGATCTTGGCAGGTTTATCCGATGGCGATATTATCGCCAAAGATGCCTACCATGCGCTATTAATGCTTAAGCAAAGCAATAAACCATAAAACCTAATCGAACCTAGCTTTAAGGAAGACCTGTCATGCAAACTCAAAACAAATTAGGTATTTCTGGACGCATTGCTAGCGCTTTTCAATCCAGTGCTATCACACCATTATTGGCACTGCTGGGCTTATTATTCGGCCTATTTGCAGTATTAGTGACCCCTAAAGAGGAAGAGCCACAAATCGATGTGACCTTTGCCGATGTGTTTGTTCCCTTCCCCGGTGCGACTCCCCGAGAGGTGGAAAGTTTGGTCACCTTGCCCACCGAGCAGATAATCTCTGAAATTAAAGGTATCGACACCCTCTATTCGTTTTCACAGCCTGACGGCGCCCTGTTTATCGTGGTATTTGAAGTCGGCATTGAGCGTAATGACGCCATCGTAAAACTCTACAATCAAATTTATTCTAACCTCGACAAATTGCCCCTAGCGGCTGGCGTAGGAGAACCACAAATAAAGCCTCGTGGTATCGATGATGTGCCTATTGTTAGCCTAACGCTATGGTCAAAACAGCCTCAAGTCTCAGCCGAGCAACTCACCCATATTGCTAACGGCTTAGAAACTGAAATTAAACGTATTCCTGGCACCAGAGAAATCAGCTCCGTTGGCGAGCACCAGCTAATATTAAACGTCAGAATCGATCCGCTTAAACTGAACTACTATGGCATCTCTTTTGATGAAATAAATCAAAGCCTCAGTAGCAACAACCATATTTCAATGCCTGCATCTCTTGTACAAGGTAACCAAGAGATTAAGGTTCAGGCTGGACAATTCCTACAAAATATTGAAGATGTAAAGCAGTTAGTCGTTGCCGTAAAGCAGGACGCCAGTGGTCAAGCGTCACCCGTTTATCTCGCCGATCTAGCGCAAATCAGTCTCAAGTCAGATATCCCAGTGAAAAGCGCCTGGCATGGAGACAAGCAAGAGATCTATCCAGCCGTTACCATCGCAATAGGCAAACAGCCGGGTAAAAATGCTGTTGATGTCGCCAACGCTATCTTAGAGCGCGTCAACCAAGTTGAAAACGTACTGATCCCCGACGGGGTTGAGGTGAGCATATCGCGCAACTATGGCGAAACGGCAGGTGATAAAGCCAACACCTTAATGTTAAAGCTAGTGTTTGCCACAGCCGCGGTGGTGATCTTAGTCTTAATCACGATGGGATTTAGAGAAGCTATAGTGGTTGGAATAGCCATCATCATCACCCTAGCCCTTACGCTTTTTGCCTCTTGGGCTTGGGGCTTTACCCTCAATCGAATATCGCTGTTTGCATTGATATTTTCAATCGGGATCTTAGTCGATGATGCCATTGTGGTGGTTGAAAATATTCACCGACATATGGCGATGGGTAAACGCTCTTTCTCTGAGCTTATTCCCATTGCAGTCGATGAAGTAGGCGGTCCGACCATACTCGCAACGTTTACCGTTATTGCCGCCCTACTCCCTATGGCCTTTGTATCTGGTTTGATGGGCCCCTATATGAGCCCTATCCCAATCAATGCCAGTATGGGCATGCTGATCTCTCTTGGTGTAGCATTTATGATCACCCCTTGGCTGAGCCGCAAATTTCTTAAATACCCGCAGACCCCGCATAATGAGAAGCAGCATAGTGAACAGCATCTTAACCAAGGCATCATGTTTAAATTGTTTAACCATTTAATTGGCCCCTTTGTCCAAGGTAAAAATGCCAGAAAAGCAAGACTTGGCTTAGCGGCTGGTATTTTCATTCTCATTGCTGGAGCCATTGCACTTCCAATGGCAAAGTTAGTGGTGCTAAAGATGCTCCCCTTCGATAACAAGTCTGAGTTTCAAGTGATGGTTGACTTGCCAGAGGGCACGCCGGTTGAGCAGACACAAAAAGCACTCAAAGAGTTAGGTCGCTACCTTAATCAGGTTGAAGAAGTTGAGAGCTATCAGCTTTATGCCGGTACCAGTGCACCGATGAACTTTAATGGCTTAGTGCGTCACTATTTCCTGCGTCAAACTCAGGAACTCGGCGACATTCAAGTTAACTTAGTCGATAAGAAACACCGTGACCGTGATAGCCACAGCATAGCCTTATCGGTTCGCGAGCCACTGCAAGCTATTGGTGAAAAATATAACGCCAATATCAAAGTGGTCGAAGTGCCACCAGGGCCGCCAGTTTGGTCTCCTATACTGGCTGAAGTCTACGGCCCCAGTGAAGCAATACGCGAGCAAGCCGCCAATGCGCTCCTAGACGTATTAAAACAGACCAAGGATGTGGTCGACATCGACATTTACCTGCCTGAGTCAGCCGCCAAATGGCAGGTTATTATCGACAGAAGTAAAGCCAGTTTACTCGGCGTTCCTTATAGTAAAATTGTCGACTTAGTCGCCACGGCCGTCGGTGGTAAGGATATTAGCTATCTATATAAAGCGAACCAAAAGCACCCAGTACCCATCAACATCCAGCTACAAGAAGGTGCCAAAGTTGATTTGGACCAGGTACTCAATTTAACCTTACGCGGCAATAACAACCAGGCCGTTGCGTTATCAGAACTGGTCCGTATCGACAAAGGTAATATCGATGCACCGATCATCCATAAGAATATGATCCCGATGATCATGGTGGTTGCTGATATGGCGGGGCCACTAGATAGTCCGTTATACGGCATGTTTGATATGGTCGGGAAAATCAATGATAAGCAAGGTCTTGGCTTTGACCAACACTATATCAGCCAACCTAATGGACTCGATAGTGTAGCCATCCTTTGGGATGGTGAGTGGAAAATTACCTACGAAACATTCCGAGATATGGGTATCGCTTATGCTGTTGGCATGATCGCTATTTATCTGTTAGTGGTCGCCCAATTTAGATCCTACATTGTTCCACTCATCATTATGGCACCTATTCCACTGACGATTATTGGCGTCATGCCGGGGCATGCACTGTTAGGAGCACAATTTACCGCAACCTCCATGATAGGCATGATCGCCCTAGCGGGGATTATTGTGCGTAACTCGATTCTTTTGGTCGATTTTATTGTTCAAGAAACGGCAGCAGGCGTGCCTTTTGAGCAAGCTGTGATCCACTCCGGTGCAGTGAGAGCCAAGCCCATTATGCTAACGGCATTGGCCGCCATGATTGGTGCGCTGTTTATCATAGACGATCCCATTTTCAATGGGCTGGCAATCAGCCTTATCTTTGGCATCTTAATTTCAACACTGTTAACCCTCGTTGTCATCCCAGTGCTTTATTACGCAGTGATGAAAAAGCGTTATCAGTAATTCAACCTCACGTATTGGCGCTCAAAAGGCGCCAATACCCTTATCAAAACCTATAACAGCTTAGCTGAATTTAAACAGGAGTTTCTATGTCAATTGAACGCGCCATCATGGCATTCGCAGGGTTTATGGTTTTAGTATCCATAGCTCTAACTGTATGGATTAATGATAATTTTATCTGGTTAACCGTTTTTGTAGGAGCTAATTTATTTCAAAGCGCCTATACTGGATTTTGTCCGGCGGCGATGATTATGCGTAAATTAGGCTTTAAATCCGAAGCGCAATTAGCGTCTGCCAATAAAGATTAAATAAAAATAAATAAAGGTATATTGATGAGTAACGCGTTTAATTTACAGCAAAAACGACCAAAAACCATGCTTTGGTTGTTAGGGCTAAGTGTTTTACTGATGATGTTTAGCGCTTTGGCAATGGCCGCAGATCAAGACCCTAAAGTCACTTGGCAAAAAATTGAAGCCGGTGCCTTAGTCGTGGATGTCCGTACGCCAGGAGAGTTTGCTCAGGGGCACCTACCGAACGCAATCAATATTCCTTATGAGCAAATTAACACTGAATTTGCCAATAAGCAGATCGCAAAAGACCGCTCTGTTGTGGTTTATTGCCGTAGTGGCAATCGCAGCGGTATCGCCAACCAAATGTTAGTCAGTGAAGGTTACACCAATGTTTATAATGGTGGTGGATACCAAATGCTAATGAGCAAGCAGCACTAAGATGCTCATTGTTCAATGACTTTTATAAGTGAGAGCCTTATGGCTCTCTTTTTATTGCAATATTAAGCTCAAGACCTGTTATTAATAAACTGATATAATTAATTCATTCAGGTAAGTACCAACAAGACGATTGCAACAAGACTATGACTCAAGTAAACAACCCACTACATGGCATTAAGCTCGAAGACTTATTAACGGATCTTGTCGATCATTATGGTTGGGAGGAGCTAGGTAGCCGTATCGAAATCCGCTGCTTTACTCATGATCCGAGCATAAAATCGAGTTTAAAGTTTTTGCGTAAAACACAATGGGCAAGAGATAAAGTTGAGTACCTTTATCTTAAAATGAATAAATTACCCCTGCCTGCGCCAAGAGATTATGACGGTGAAAATCGTGTCGCTAAACCGCAAAAATCTAAAGAGCCATTACCTGAGGTCAATGCGAAAATTTGGGGAAAATAATCCCATTAAGCAAGAGACTAAATACGTTGGTTTAATCGTCGATCTGATTAAGCCAATGATTTACGATGATTTTTAGAGAGGAAACTCAAAAATTAAACGCCAAACCTCAACACCATCACCCGCCCGGTAACTAATCCCAAAGCGATCAATATTAACTAAGTCCCAACCTATCGGCTTTGAAAAAGCCAAGGTGATCCCAGCTTCAAAACTATTCGCCACCAGCACGTCCTCTTCAAATGGCGTAGTGAACTTTAAGCGATCGAAATACCAATAGCCTGCGGCGAAAAATCGAGGTTCCATATCGACTCCCCCAAGCTGAAAATGAAGATTGGTACCGATATCGACACCGGATTGCACTGCGGAATATGTCTCGCTCGAACCATCATGTAAGGTGCTATAACCGGCAAAAAATATACGGTTCACCCATACAGGATCAGAATCGCCCAACTCAAAATCAAGCAGGCTCGACATCCCAGCTGAATAGATAATCACATCGTTACTATTGGTAAAGTTGGTGCCAAAACCAAGATCGGCATACGTTTGGAATTCATGGGTATCTGAGGTTTTGATTCGATACTCCAATCCAGGAGTTACCGTTAAGGTTCCGACACTCGAGGGAAATTCACCTTCGGGTAAATCACGCCAAGTAAAGTTGAAAAAACCCATGGATACCGGTGTTTTCAGGACTAATGATTCTGTTTCACTGCGCTGCAAGTCGAAACTAATGGGAATATTGGCGACCGTCGCGTTTTGACCAGCCGTGCGATAGAGTCCGCTACCCAAATAATTAGCAAATGCGTAATGGCTGTAATCGGTCTCAGAATGAGCAGGCAATATAAACAAGAGAGGTGAAATGGAAAGGTAACGCAAACGGGCCATAAATTGACTTTAAACTTAATTAAACTCTAATCGATAGCCCGAATATAGCGGTATTGCAGGGTAAAATCCATGAAAACTAACACTTTTACCGAAAGGGATTAATCTTTCTTTGCTTCAGTATCAGCGTCAGTAAAGTGGTGCTCAGACATCATGTGGCCTAACTCGGTCGACTTTGTCTTGAGGTAACCTTCGTTATAGCGATTTTTACCCACTTGCAATGGCACTCGCTCAACGACCTCTAAACCAAAGCTTTGCATCGCCTTCACTTTACGAGGGTTATTGGTCATTAGGCGAACTTTAGCGACACCAATCTTCTCCATCATCGGAATGATCATGTCGTATTTACGCATATCGGCTTCAAAGCCTAAGCGTTCGTTGGCTTCTACTGTATTCGCGCCTTGATCTTGTAGCTCATAAGCACGGATTTTATTCAGCAAACCAATGCCACGGCCTTCTTGGCGTAGATAAAGAATAAAGCCTTGCCCTTCTTCAGCTACATTTTGCATTGCTGTTTGCAGCTGAAAACCACAGTCACAACGCAGACTAAACAATGCATCACCAGTTAAACATTCTGAGTGAATACGCCCGAGGATGGGTGCATCTGGAGAAAGTGTACCAAAGGTAAGCGCAACGTGCTCTTTACCCGTCTCACTATCTTCAAAACCATGCATTTCGAAAACACCCCAAGGGGTCGGTAATTTTGAAGACGCTATATATTTAATCGACATGAAAAACCTTAACGACAACTCTCACTCCATGAGACTGCAAACGTCCTGATAAAGAAAATAAATGCTTGAGACGATACTCTTGCTAGCTCAATGATCAAATCAGTCTATGGCTTAAAGTGTTCTCTAATCCGCCATAGACTTAACTTGAGCAAGCATAAGCCCAGCGCTTAAAGATAACCTTGAAGCGGCTCACTAAATCAATAACTAAAAGCAGTTAAAACTCTTTTGGTGCAAAGCCTGTGACTTGCTTGATCCCCATTTCACGACCTAATGCCGTCATTGGGTGCACCACAACTAAACCTTTAACTGACTTTTTAAGCTTGCCCATGTCTGCTTGCTCGGCTTTAGTCAATACACGGCTAAACTTAAGGCCAACAACTGTACTGCCTTCTTTGCTTAGCTCACGAGTCTGTTGACCTTTAACAGCGCTAATCCGCTTAGTAACAGCTGCAATTTCTTTTTTAAACTGCATCACAATTGTAGGATCAGCACGCTTTTCAGCTGCTGCTAGCTTACGACGAAATTTGTCTAACTTATCGTTGAGCGTTTGCAGCTCCTGCTTTAAATTCATTTACAGACCTTAAATTCAAATCTAATTAACACGTTTAGAAACAAAAACAGCCTCAGTTAACTGACGCTGTTTTGCCATTATTGCCACATTATAACAGTATATATGTCAATTTTACCTAGGTTTATAGCAAGCTTATCTTAGATAATGGATCTCTTGGTTACTACTTCCCTTAAAAACTAAGCTTGGGTCGGCAAGCGATTGCTCAAACTTACCATCAACCACAACATTCACTAAGTCGACAATTTCCTGCTGCTGAGCCGTTAAATTCCCTAAGGTGTAGCCCGTCCATAACCAAATATCTTTACCCGGACACTGCTCCCTCACCAGCTTAACTAACGACAATATCGCCGCTAGATTTGCAGGAAACAGAGGATCGCCACCAGATAACGACAAACCACGGCGCTTAATACGCTGATCATTTAAATCATCAATAACGCGCTGTTGCATCTGTTCATCAAATAGATGACCAGAGCAAGGATTCCAAGTGGACTGGTTATAGCAACCACGACATTGATGCTCGCATCCCGACACAAAAAGTGTGGTCCGAGTACCGGGCCCATTAATCACATCGGTTTGATAATATTGATGATAATTCATATTAAACTCGTTTCAGCTTGGGAGATAAAAAAGGTGCTGATATCAGCACCTTTCATATTTCAGTCATTACTTGAACGCGATGATTGCGCTACAAATTAGGTATTATAGATGCTTAACGCGGCGCTTAACTTCTTCTTGCTTACCATAGTTAAACGGTCTTGCATCAGGGCTACCTAAATAACCACATACACGACGAGTCACTGACACGCGGCTTGGCTCATGGTTGCCACACTTAGGGCAAGTGAAACCTTTACTGGTACAGCTAAACTCACCAGTAAAGCCACAATCGTAACACTCATCGATAGGTGTGTTAGTGCCGTAATATGGCACTCTGCTATAACTGTAGTCCCACACGTTTTCTAACGCTTCTACGTTATTTTGCATGTTAGGGAATTCGCCGTAACAGATGAAACCGCCGTTAGCTATCTCAGGATATGGCTGTTCAAAATCAATCTTGTCGTATGGGTTAACTTGCTTTTCAACGTCCAAATGGAAGCTGTTGGTATAGTAACCTTTAGCGGTAACCCCATCAACGACACCAAATACCTTGGTATCGAGTGCACAGAAACGGCTACACAAGTTTTCACTTGGCGTGCTGTACAAACTAAATGCGTAACCAGACTCAGCTTTCCAGCTGTCAGTTGCTTGCTTCATGTACTTAATAACCGCAATGGCTTTTTCACGTAGCATTTCACTGTCGTAAACATGCTCTTCAGTGCCATAAAGCGCATTAATGGTTTCATGCAGACCGATGTAGCCTAATGAAATAGATGCACGGCCATTTTTGAAGATCTCAGAAATATCGTCATCGGCACGTAAACGTACGCCGCAAGCACCTTCCATATAAAGGATAGGAGCGACACGCGCCTTAACACCTTCAAGACGCGAGATACGAGTATCCAAGGCCTTACGAGACATGGCTAAACGTGTGTCAAGAATACGATAAAACTCAGCTTCATCACCTTTTGCTTCTAGCGCAATGCGTGGCAGGTTCAAACTCACAACACCTAAGTTGTTGCGGCCTTCATGCACAAGCTCACCATCTTGCTCGAACGTACCTAAGAAGCTACGGCAGCCCATTGGCGTCTTAAATGAACCCGTCACTTTCTCAACTTGTTCATAGTTAAGAATATCGGGATACATACGCGTTGAAGCGCACTTAAGTGCCAACTGCTTGATGTCGTAGTTACAATCACCCGCTTTATGGTTGATGCCATCACGAATAGCGAAAACAAGTTTTGGGAATACCGCTGTTTTACGGTTCTTACCCAAACCTGCAATACGTACTGTCATCATGGACTGTTGAATTAAGCGTGACTCCCAAGAGGTGCCTAAACCAAAACCAAAGGTCACAAATGGGGTTTGACCATTTGCCGTATGTAGCGTGTTCACTTCATACTCTAGTGACTGGAATGCATCATGACACTCTTTTTCAGTTTGCGCCGTTGCAAACGCTTTCGCGTCAGTAATGCCCCAGTTTAATGCCACTTGGTAGTGCTTGTCGTAACTCTTAGCGACAAAGGGTGCCAAGACCTCATCGATACGGTTAATCGTCGTACCGCCATAGATATGGCTTGCCACTTGCGCAATAATTTGCGCCGTCACTGCTGTCGCGGTTGAAATTGACTTAGGGGTTTCAATTTCAGCGTTACCCATCTTAAAGCCCTGAGTTAACATGCCACTTAGGTCAATAAGCATACAGTTAAACATCGGGAAGAATGGCGCGTAATCTAGGTCGTGGTAGTGGATCTCACCAGACTCATGTGCGGCAACGACATCTTTAGGTAAAATGTGGCATTTGGCATAATGCTTGGCCACGATACCCGCAAGCAAGTCGCGCTGAGTTGGGATCACTTTAGAGTCTTTATTGGCGTTCTCGTTCAACAAAGCCGCATTGCTTTGCTCAACCAAACCACGGATCTCTTTATTCAAACGACTGCTAACTTCACGATTGGTATCTCTATCGTGACGGTATTCGATGTAAACGCGCGCCAAAGATTTGTACGGCCCTTCCATCAGCAAGTTTTCAACTGTGTCTTGCAGATCGTGAATGTTAACTTCAGCTAACTGCGACACACTTTCTCTTACATTTTCAGCAATCTGTTGTGCGTATTCAGCGCACTCAATACCTGCCGAGTTAGCAGCTGCTATCACGGCGTCTTTAATCCTTGTTTCGTCAAAAGGCGTACGGTAACCATCCCGTTTAATAACCACTGGCATTGTATAAATCCTCTTCAGCTCGCTCATCAAAGTAACACTATATATAGTGCTACTTTTTCAATAAATCACAATATGTGGCGTATTAAGCTATAAAATAATGATAAGTACTTTGATCCAGATCATTATTTTAAAAGAGGATGACAATAAGAAAACAGTTATGCCTACAAAGCCACTGATCTCAAATTATGGCCTTGACGAAGACCTAGAAGCGGGCTAGTGACAGGATAATTTAGGTATAAATTGTGGATAAAAATCTAATGTCTTTTAGCTAAAGCAAGGTAGCTATTAAGTTGACCGTTTTCCTGTTGATGCTCACCAGTCATAGAGGCTAATTGCATCAAAGATTTAAGTCCTTTGTAATGATTTGCTTGCGCTTCACTCAGTGGTTTTTCCGAATTTAACAGCTCGGTGATCTGGCTTGAAACACGGTTGGCTTTCTGAGCAACTAATGGCGACTGAGAGATATCCATCGCTCCCATCACCCACTTTGCATCATCTAACATCGCTGCTAGCTTTTTGTCATCATCACTATCACTCAAGCTGGCACGTTGCTCGTCGATAAAGTCAGATAGCGATTGCTCATCGGCTGGGGGGATTTCAAAGCCACTGTTAGATAATCGATTAAGCTGCCCCTCTGAAAGAATGCCATCTTGATAGAGACGTTGAATGAGAGCCGGTAATTGCGCCGAATTAAATTGCCCCCCTTTAAAAAAGTCATTCGCCATCGCCTCTATTTTCTTCGCTCTTTCTGCACGGTCTGATAACACAAGCGTATTATCATTTTTTGTCAGCGACGTGGTTTCAGCTTGGACGGTTTTAGCGCCTACCTCTGTAGCAACTCCTGCACCGCCAACATTTGACTGGCCACTATTAACGCCATAGGCGTCGGATACAAGTGCATTACTATTTACTGCGTTACTGATACTGCTAAGTGGGTTCATCGTCAAAAAGCCGGCGTAGAAAGAGTATAAATATCTCTAAAGCATTTAACGTGCCGACTTCTTTAATTAGAATATCAATTGATTACTTTTACGCCAACTCTTGAGTTATACCAATCACATTAAATATGTGATTGGTATTAACGCCAAGCAAAACGTCCTAAGCGGTTCAATTTGTTCTGCGTTCAAACTGGCCTTGTTCTAGCTTATAACTTGCTTAAAAAGAGCTTTCAGCTCAATGAGCAGTAAAACACGGTATTTAGGCATATATAAAACCAGAAAAAGGTCACAAAAAAGGCGCGATTAGCGCCTCTTTATTCAAAAACCAAACACACAAAACCGTTTAGACTTCATGCTGTATCAGAGCCGCTTCAATCAAGTGCGCTACTTTCTCAACCGCAGCTTCACCAGCCGCAATCGCTTCTTCAGCACGATGAAACTCCATAGTTCCTATATTCCCTATATCCGGCACGATACAGATATCAGGCGGATCGCCCATCAAACGCGCTCGCTTATGGCGCCCTTCCAAAATTTCCATCGATTGATGCATGACCGCTAGCATCCCCGGATTAGGGTTATGCGGTGCATTGCTCTTACCACCAAGGGAGAACTTATCAGTTAAACCCGTAATGTAACCCCTGCCTCGAGCTAACAGATCGGTAAAGCCTTTATCTTTATGCTTCTCAGCCTCATGCACTTCTTCGGGTGTTGGCTTGTTACTTTTCATATTCACGGGTAAAACTTGCATACGACCACGACGAAGCCCATGCAGATCGACCGCAATCACGAGGTCTACGCCCATGGCGCGGCTAACCGAAACGGGAACAGGGTTAACGACTGCACCATCAACCAACCAACGCTCGCCTACCTTAACGGGTGGCAAAATACCCGGCATAGAGCAAGATGCCCGTACAGCGTGGCGTAAATCCCCTTCCTTAAACCAAATTTCTTGGCCGGAATACAGATCGGTCGCAACTGCAGCAAACGGCTTTTTCAGGTCTTCTATCTGCAGATCACCAATACGCTGCTGCAGCACATCAAATACTCGCTCACCACCAATAAGACCGCCTCGGCCCCAACTGAGATCCATCAGCCCAAGTACATCCCAGCTGCTAAAACTGCGCACCCAACTCTCAAGCTCTTCTAAGTGATCATTGGCGTAAGCCGCACCGACTAACGCACCAATTGAACAACCTGCAATTTTATCGGGATAGATCCCCATTTTAGCAAGGCCATTTAGTACACCAATATGCGCCCAACCTTTTGCGGCTCCGCTACCTAATGCTAAACCTATTCGTACTGATTTTTTATTTGTAGACACGCTAAAATGACTCCATAGGTCAGCTTTAAAGTAGACTCTTTAACACTCAATGCCAAAGCGCCTTTTATCAATTTCTAAGTCACGCTCGGCGCTAATGAAATAACGCTAAGCTAAATAAGCACTTAATCATTCTCTACTGGATAAAACCAATCGTTATAGTCAGCTGAATCTGTAAATCATAGCGACACTAGACGAAGGTTCCCACTGGAAAGTTTAGCATTTTAGCAGAAATCTCTCCATTGAAGAACAAAGTTGAGGGTATTCGTAGCGCATTGGTAAATCTGTAGGTTATAATATGCGGTCGTATCATTTATGGAGTACACCTTTGCAATTTACCGATTTCGCACTGGATCAGCGTCTGTTACAGAGTCTTAAGCACATGGGCATTGACACCCCAACAGAGATCCAGGAGCAAGCCATTCCTATCGCCCTTGCAGGCAAAGATTTAATGGCGTCTTCTAAAACAGGCTCTGGTAAAACATTGGCCTTTTTGTTGCCAGCGATGCAAAGACTGATTTCGTGTAAAGCATTGAGTAAGCGTGATCCTCGGGTAGTCATTCTATTACCGACCCGTGAACTTGCGACTCAAGTGTACAGCCAGCTACGATTATTAGTTGCCAATACTCAATTCAAGGCAACTAAAATTTTAGGTGGTGAAAACTTTAATGATCAAGCTAAAGCCTTAGCCCGTGATCCGCATTTTGTTGTGGCAACACCAGGGCGCTTAGCTGACCACCTAAAGCAGCACCACCTTCACCTTAATGGTCTTGAACTGCTGATTTTAGATGAAGCTGACCGCATGCTTGATCTTGGCTTTGCTGAGCAGTTAAAGCTAATTAACAACGCGGCAGACCATAAGCGTCGCCAAACCTTAATGTTCTCTGCAACCCTAGATCATGGTGATGTGAATGACATTGCCAACGAACTATTAAAGTTCCCTGAGCACGTGGCAATTGGCGCAAGTAATCTAGAGCACAAAGATATTACTCAGCGTATCTTCTTATGTGATCACTTAGATCATAAAGAAGCGATTTTGACTCGCATTCTAAAAGAAGAGCAGCAAAAACAGATCATCATCTTTACTGCCACAAGACAAGATACAGACCGTTTAGCGACAAAGTTAGCTGCAGAAGGTTTTAAAACCGCATCATTAAGCGGCGAGCTAAAGCAAAATGCGCGTAACCAGATCATGGATGAGTTTAGCCGTGGTTTGCAGCAAATCCTTGTAACGACAGACGTTGCATCTCGTGGACTGGATCTATTAAACGTCTCTTTAGTGATCAACTTTGATATGCCAAAGTTTGCCGAAGAGTATGTTCACCGTATTGGTCGTACTGGCCGTGCTGGTGCAAAAGGTGATGCAATCTCACTTGTTGGTCCTAAAGATTGGGTTAACTTTACCCAAGTACAAACTTTCTTAAATAAGACGTTCAACTTCAGTGAGCTTGAAGGTCTTAAAGCTAAGTTCAGTGGTTTAAAGGCTAAGGCAGCAAACAAAACTAAAGCCAAGCCAGCCGCGACAGCCAAAAAGAAAGCAGCGACCGCTAAAAGAAAATCGACGGCTAAAGCTGCTGCAAATCGTGATAGACGTTTTGCCACAGGTGTTGACGTGGGTGATGCACCAATGCTTAGAAAACCAAAATCTAAGCTTCAAGATACACCTGAAGACTAAATCTTGCAGTTGCAGTGTTTTGCACTCTGGTTATGTTAACTAGTTCGCGATTCATTTAAGCAAGAAAACAAGCCGCATTGATGATTATCACTGCGGCTTTTTTTATTCAAACATTGTGGATCAAATACTTTGCTTATTGATTTAAAAATAGCGTCTATCGCTACTCCTCGCTGCAAAGTGCATTCTGTTAGCGATGCTAGCCACCTGAGTAACGAAAAGTAATTTATTCGCGGCATAAAGCGCATTAAAACGCTGACCGTTTCGAGAAATAGCGCTACAATATCCGCAATATTGTTTTTTTAAGGTTTATCATGAGAATTTGTGGCGTAGAGTTAAAAGGTGGCGAAGCCATCATCAGTTTATTAAGTTATGAAGGCGAAACGTATAACGTGCCGGATTGCCGTCAAAAATCATTCGTGATTTCAAACTCAGAAAACACCGAAACTATGCGTGATTTTCACTTCGCTTTTGGTAAGTTGATTGAAGACTACAGAGTCGATGAAATCGCCATTATCGAACGTGAGCAGAAAGGTAAAGGCGCAGGCAGCGTAACCAGCTTTAAATTAGAAGCCCTTATTCAAATCCTGCCTGTCAACGTGACGTTGGTATCACCTGTGGCTATCAAAGAGCAGTTAAAGCGTAATCCACCTCAGGTAGATTTCGAAGGTCTTGAGCTTAAGCGTTTCCAAAAGAGTGCATTCGAAGCCGCTTATGCATTCCATAATATGACGATTTACAAGACAGACGAAGAATAAGTACTGTCACAGTAAATACTAATGGGCGCACTCAGGGCGCCCTTTTTATATATCCTCTGTCTTGTCCTCGAATATAAGTAAAGCATGCAAAAACTCACTTACCTCGCGGGTTACTCAAGCGAAATCCAAGATCAAGTTCAACATTTATTAGACCAAGATCAACTCGGACAATTCCTGCTTAAACGTCACCCAGAGATCCACTCTGTTCGCACTGATAAGGCCCTGTATGACTACACGATTGCGATTAAGAACCAATATCTGCGTAAGTCTCAGCCCTTATCGAAAGTGATCTTCGATGACAAAATCTCCCTAAGCCATCAGGCGCTTGGATTGCATTCTTACGTCGCCCGTAAACAAGGGGCAAAGATAAAAGCTAAGAATGAAATTCGAATATCATCACGGCTTAAAAAAGTACCCGAAGGACTGCTGAGGATGGTTGTGGTGCATGAGCTTGCTCATTTAAAAGAAAAAGAACATAACAAAGCCTTTTATCAACTTTGTTGCCACATGGACGGTGACTACCACCAATTGGAGTTTGAGCTAAGGTTGTTACTCACCTTAATCGATACAGAGCAAAATCCGTACACTTGATGGTAAACAGCCACTTTGCCTAAAATGTCAAAACCAGTTAACGATAATGATTTTCATTTAAAGTCAATTCGATTACACTTTAGCCAATCAAGTGTTTAGACATTTTCTAATTGTTTGGCGGATCGTAATGAGTGGTGAGAGATGAATGATGATTTAATCAAAAAGCAGCAGAAGTGTCGCCGAAAGCTGGCTAAATATCAGCAGAAAATCAGCCATTATTCGCAACTAAAAGACAGCGAAATATCCCTTAAAAAGCGCGCAGCCAAGCTGTGTAAATATCGCTTGAAAATCATCAAGCGTCAGCTAAAGCTTAAACGTATCGACGCGCAAATTATCCAATTCGCCGCTTACACTAACCTCACCCCAGCTAATGATGCAGCCGCTAATGCATCAATATTTACACCGCTAAGGACCCACCAGCAAACCATTGCTCAAGCTCACTTGTATCGCCCCCATAAGCGCCAGCCTTGTAAAAGTTGCCCAGCACTTCGCGGCAAAGCCTGCTTATGCGCGATGAAAAGCGAACAGCGTAAACAAGCATAGATATGCCCCTTCGAATGAAGGATTTATACATTCTATTTTTGGCTTAGTGCTACCAATTAACCCGTTGGAACTTGTTGTTTAGTCGTTATTAATCACCTACAGCGGGTGCTGGACAGGATGTCCTAATATCGTGACCACATTCTCAATGATATTCCCTACATAACAATGACATTTACCATCTCCCTATGGCCCAAGTGTGAAGGAACGGCCTTATGTGCAGACACTGCAGTGAGACGCTGCAGCTCTTTATGAAAGACGGGTCTGATATCTGATGTGAGCGGATTCATAAATGTCGCGGTGACATGGATGTCATAGAGCAGCCCTTTCATCGAAGTCCGTAGCGATATCTACACTGAATAATTGGTATCTTCATTTAGCCATTAAGGTTTGGTTTCTAACTTGGAAGAGCCCCAAAACAAGTTGACCAAAATGAAAGAATGGCTCTCAATAAACGACTTTTGTAATACTATGATTAATAGAAAGGCAAAAGAAAGATCTGACGCCTTTACGTTTCAAAGGTTGTGTTCTTTTCGGTTGGGCACACTGTCTTATTTTGTTAGCAAGTTGCTGTGTAACTATTGAGTAGACGGCGTTGTTATAGCGGGAATATACTATACTTCTTGTTTTTATATTAGGAATACTTTGTGGACCCCAACTCTAGTCGATTGTGTAACCCCTTACTGGTTTTATGTTACCAAGGGAGGATACAGTAATGATTGAGCTCCTTCTTACTCTTCTGTTTGGCATTCTATTTATCTTGGTAATTATTGCCGCAAACGGCTATTTCGTTGCCCAAGAATTTGCCTATATGGCAGTGGATAGAGCTAGGCTCGCAACCTTGGCTGCCACTGGTGATGAAGCCGCAAAGCGCGCTCTGGCAATTACAAAACGTACCAGTTTTATGTTATCAGGTGCACAGCTTGGCATCACAGTGACAGGTCTGGTGTTAGGCTTTGTCGCAGAACCTCTCGTCGGCCAATCTATAGGGGTGATATTACAAAGCGTTGGATTATCACTTGAGACTGGTATCGCTATCGGTACTGTTAGCACCTTAGCCGTCGCCATGGTTGTTCAAATGATTTTGGGTGAGCTGTACCCTAAAAACCTTGCGATTGCGAACGCAGAGCCAATGTCTCGTATGATGTCTCGCTCGACTCTGATTTACATGTCTGTGTTTGGCTGGATCATCAGTTTCTTCGATAAATCCGCGAACCTCCTTCTCCGTGCTGTTCGCATAGAGCCTGTGCATGATCTCGACGTTAGTGCCTCGGAAGGGGATTTACACCACATCATCGCCAACTCGCGCGATAGCGGTGACTTGCCTGTAGAACTGTCACTGATGATGGATCGCATCCTTGATTTTCCAGAACGCGACGTAGAACACGCCATGGTGCCCCGTTCGCAAGTGGATTGGGTAGAACCAGAAACCACATTAACGGAACTCTTGTCGTTGATGGCACAAGCACACACTCGCTACCCAGTCATCAATGATGATGACGCGCCTGTCGGTGTTGTCCATCTTTCAGATGTGCTTGCGCGAATAGATGCGGGCTATGCTGATGGCACTGTCTCTTCTGTGATGCGTCCTGCCACCGTGCTACCAACGCTGATGCGACTGCCTGACGCGCTTGATCAGCTTGTTACTTCGACCAATCAGATCGCCTGTGTTATCGACGAATACGGTGGTTTTGCCGGTGTGTTGACGATTGAAGATTTGGCGATGGAGATTGTGGGCGAAATCACCGACGAGCATGATGCGGATAGCGGTGATGCTGTTGTTTCTGAGAGCGGCAATGTCTGGTTGATGGAAGGTGACGTTCATATCGATGAAGTTGAGCGCGCGATTGGTTATGACCTGCCGCGTGGCGATGTGGAAACCATTGCGGGTATGCTGATTTCCGCACGAGGCGCACTTCCATCGGAGGGAGATACCGTCATTATTGATCTTCCAATTGATCCTTCAGAGCTCGCGTCAGGTGAGCCTGTATTGCGACATCTTGAGGTTGATGTGTTGCGTATCGAGCGACATGTGCCAACAGAAGTGCGTGTAAAACTGGTAGAGAAGCCAATCGTGGAGGGTGAAGCATGACCGATCCGTTAATTGTCACCCTAGTGACAACGGCCTTAATTGTCTTGAGTGGCTTTTTCGTCATCATCGAGTTTGCTTTGATGGGCGCTCGTCGCCACCGTCTTGAAGAAATAGCAGTTGAGAGCGCTTCTGCGCGAGCTGCGCTGCGCGGTATGAATGATCTGACGCTGATGTTGGCCGGTGCCCAGCTTGGTATTACCTTCTGTACCTTCGCACTAGGTGCGGTGACGAAACCTGCTGTTGATCTGTGGGTTGGCCCGGTTTTTATTGCTATGGGCTTGCCTGATTGGGCAGCCGATGGGGCAGCCTTCGGTTTTGCGCTGTTCGTGGTGACATTTTTGCACTTGGTTGTTGGTGAAATGGCGCCCAAATCCTGGTCCATTGCGCATCCAGAGAAGTCGGCACTTGCTATCGGTATCGTTGCCAGAGCTTACGTTTGGCCATTGCGTCCGCTGCTAAATTGGATCAACAGTATTGCTAACCGCTTGGTGAAAGCCTCTGGTGTTGACCCCGTGGAAAGCGCTGCTGTCGGTGGACAGGATATAGACACCATTCGTCAGTTGGTTGAGCATTCTGGCAATGTCGGCACACTGAAACCGAATATTCAAAAGCAGCTCACTGGTCTTATTGACCTGAGTTCAATCCCTGTCGACACCTTATTGACTGAAGGTCAGGTAATGGCTCATGTCGACGAGAATGCGACTGTAGCCGATGTGCGTGCCGCTGCGATGGAGTCAGGGCATTTACGTATTCTTGTATTTGGAAAAAGTGGTCTCAAACCACTGGTGGTTCATGTGCGTGATACGTTACTGGAACCGACTGATAGACCGGCGAGAGAAGTCGCACGCAATGCATTTGTGCTGGATTCGAAAACGCCGGTCTATGAAGCACTGGCTCGTATGCGTGAAGCCAGCGTTCAGTTAGCGGTAGTGAGTAATAATGGAAAAATGGTGGGCGTAGTAACCCTCGCCGATATTTTAAAACGTGTTCTCCCTACGACAGCTGCAAACTGATAGGTTTCGCTATCATCATTACACCTGCTTCTACGTTGGTGCTTAAAACACAAAAACGCCACCAACCGGTGGCGTTTTTGCTCCTACCCATTTATCAAAGTTTAAACAATGTCGCGCTATACGGGCTAAAAAAAGAAAAGATAGTAAGAAAAGATAGGACAATCATATCTTTTGTGACTTAGCCTCTCGCCCTTTATCTAAAGTAAACCGCAAGGTTTATGATGCAAGCAGCGTTCAAAAACTCTCGACTTAATATGTCGCAATGCCACCGACATAATATGTCGCAACGCTATTGACATAATATGTCTTAAGTCCGTAGTATAAAATACCGTCAGCTAGGGATAGAGAGATATCATGGAACTTTGGACAAATTTTACCGACTTGCTAATACAGACTATTGGTTTTCTAACAACGGAGGTAGGTGTAAGCCAAGGTGTTGCAATCATTCTGCTTACGCTTGTAGTGCGTTTACTATTCAGCCCTATCAGTTGTTCTGCAATGATTAATAGCTATAAAAATAAAAAGACGATGGCAGCAATAAAACCTGAGTTAGATAAGCTAAAGTCAGTTTATAAAGACAAGCCAAACGAAATGGCTAAACAAACAATGGCGCTGTATCGAAAGCACGATATAAAATTTATTAGCAAAACCCTTGTCGCTAATGTTTCCAGCCAAGCAATATTCGGATTTGGGATGTTTCAGGTACTTCAAAAGGCTATTTTTAGCAGTAAATTCGCATGGATTTCTAATATCGCTAAGCCAGATATCGCATTAGCAATGCTTGTAGGAGCATTAACCTATTTATCTATGCTTATGATGCCTGACAGTGCAGAACAAGCGAATGCTTTGTTTCTGCTTATCCCGGCAATGGTCAGTGTTGCTGTTTTGGTTACAGCCCCTTCAGCCTTGAGTTTATACTGGGCTACTTCGAGTGCCTTTGGCGCTCTTCAATCCTTGGTTGTGAACAAGTATTGTGAAAAACAGCAAAGCAATTTGACTCAGCCTCAAGCTTAAATGACTACTAAGTAATGACTACGATATAAATTGGGCTCTAAGCGCTACGAAAAACAGAAAGGTTAAGATAGCAGCCTTTCTTCGTGATCTCGGTGTCCCAATAACATCCGTGTTTAACGGCCAGTTCGCAATCCCTAGCTCTCGCTTATTAGCACATGGCTTCGCCATATTCGTCGTGGTGAATCCCATTTGTCAAAATTTGAGCTCAATACCAGTAAAGCCTGCGACTATGATAGCGCTATCCAACCTATGGTTTTCTGCCTTAGTCTATACCGTCTTTTCGCCCCTAGGATCTAGAACCTGCTTTTCCTAGTACCTTCTTATCATAAGTATAAAAGCCATCCTAAGATGGCTTTTATACTTTCAGTTTTAGAAACTCACTTTTAGAAACTTACTCTGATGAGTTTAACCTGATACCAATTGCGCTTAAGCTATGCCCATCATCATCTTTCTTACCTTAACAATCTGGCTAAACTCGCTCATCTCTTTAGAAGAGAGCTTACTCGCCATCGGTATTTTGGCTTTCATGGCATCAACTGGGCGACCATTGATATGAAATTCATAATGCAGATGTGGGCCAGTCACTCGACCTGTATTGCCCGACAGCGCAATCACTTGACCACGAGAGACACGCTGCCCCTTATGCACGAGTGCTTTCGACAAGTGCAAATAACGAGTGCGATACTTGTTACCGTGGTCAATTACGATGTACTTACCTGCAAATCGATGATCGGTAACCAAAGACACGATACCATCACCAGGTGCGACAATTTTAGTGCCAATAGGAATAGCAAAGTCAGTCCCGTTGTGAGGCGAATTTCGTCCAGTTACAGGATGATGGCGATTAGGATTGAATCGAGAGCTAATTCGGTAATTTTTAGCCAGTGGAATGCGCTGAAATGCGCGCGCTAAGCTCTGCCCTTTCTCATCATAAAAGTTACCGTCAGTATGCTGATAAGCATTAATACTGCTAGAACCTCTATCGATGGTCACGCCCAGCACATGGCTATTACCCGTGGCTTCGCCATCGATAAACTGATCGTTCATCAATACCGAAAATTTGTCACCCGCGCGAAGATCGCGGGCAAAGTTGAGTTTCTCTTTCAGTAACGACTCAACACGCTGGATCTCTGCGGCATTGAGTCCCATCTTTTTGGCTGAAACATAAAAAGAGCCATGGATCTGACCAGAGATGGCGCGATCGCGCCAAATACCTTCGATGTTAATTTCGTCAACGTTAAATGAACCATCATCGAAACGCGTAAAAATCACCTGTCTCGCGGCATTAAAATAGAGACTGAGTTTTTGCAGCTCACCAGCATCATTTAACCAAAACTGGATTTTATTGCCAGGCTTTAAGGTATCTAACGCCAACACATTTAAGTCAGCTTCTAATACACGGTACATGGTTTGTTGATCCACGCCGCCCTGCTCAAACAAACCACTTAAGGTATCGCCTTTGACTATCTCTTTTTGAAACGCCGGCGCAGGCTCTAACAATTGACTGCGGGGAAGAGTCACGCTTTGAGAAAGAATAGACTCAATATCGAGCTGAACCGGGATCCGCTGTGGCATTAGCTCATGCTGGCTTGGCATTAACATGACAGCGCCAATAACCAACACCGAACCTAAAAGGACTTTTCGATGTAAAGAAGATAGCCCCGCGAAACGGTTTTTAGACATATTTGAAAAAGAAAATTTACGTGCGCGCAACCTGTGCCTCAACTTTCATTATTATGATTATCTATTTGACCAAAAAACCCCTTCAATACGAGGTTTGACGCCAAGTTATATCAAAAATAATTCAATTTACAAACTGTTCTATCGCACAAATTACTGATGTAACCAATATAAATATAAGACCATAAAAGGCTCCCCTGTTGAAGTCGAGTGATAAATAATCAACTTCAACAGGATAAAACCTGTCTAACACGAACATGACTTTAAGGCAGTACTATGCTTACCTCACTGCCGATTGCAGTCTTATTGATATCGATACGGGTACCTATCTGCTCCTTCATCTCAGACACATGGGAGATAACCCCGATCATGCGGCCCGATGATTGCAGATCCATCAAGGTCCGAATGGCGAGATCTAGCGAGTCTTGATCTAGACTGCCAAAGCCCTCATCGATAAATAGCGTATCGAGTTTTATGCCACCAGCGTAGGCCTGTACAACATCGGACAGCCCGAGCGCCATAGACAAGGCCGCCATAAAGCTCTCACCGCCACTGAGGGTCGCTACAGGGCGAACTTTTGAGGTGTAGGCATCTTCCACTTCAAGTTCCAGTCCAGACGCCTTATTGCCCTTGGCTCGCTCCTCTTTACGCAGTAAACGATAGCGACCTTTACTCATCAGCTGTAGACGATGACTCGCCTCAAGCAATACATCATCAAGCAGCACACTTAGCACAAAACGCTGTAAACTGATTTTATTGCCTGTTTGGCCATTGGCCACTTCGGATAAGGTACCGATCACCGCATACTCATCTTCAAGCTTCTTAGCTTTGGCATCGGCCTCTTTGAGCTGCTTTTGGGTTTGCATCAGCTGCATCACTCGGCTCTTGAGCATTTGCCAATCTGCTTCCACCGCTTGCAGCTCAGCTTGAATACTCGCTAAGCTTGTCTCTACATCTACAAGTTCTGGCTTAACTCGCTCTGATAACTTGTCACTCAGTTGGCTTAGTGTCGTTTGGTTCGCGATACAATCTTGCTGATACTTTGCTATCTCGTCGCTTATGCCTTTAAGTGCCTCACTGGATAACAAGGCTTGAGTTAGCGCCTGTTGATCGCTAAACCCTGCGCTTAAAAGCTGAGTCGTTAATTCTGTTAACGCTTTATCACTGTGCCCTTTTGCTTGAGCAAGGCTAGATTGAATTGCCGCCAATGCCGATGTGTTGGATGCATCTAACTCCGCCGCCTTACTATGATTTTGGCGGGTCGAATTAATCACTTGCTGCATAACTGCAATCTGCACGTTAACTTGCGCTATGGCGCCATTTAATGCATCGACGCTACGATAATGCTCAGGAATGGCGGTTGATGCATGCTTAAGCTGACCCTGCAGCTCTGCCAGCAAACTTTGTTGATCAGAAAAATGCTCTCGCTCTGTTTCAAGCTGAGTTTGTAGCGCTCTTTCTTTCGTTTGCCACTCTTGCAGTTGGCCTCTTAACTGGCCTAATTGCAGAGCAGCATCATTAGTCTGCTTTAATTGTTGCTGTAAAATATGCAAATGCATCTGCAACTCATCAATCGATTGTTGACTGGCATCGCCAATTTTTTGTTGATACTCACCCTTGAGCTTCGTTTGCTCCTGAAGTTGAGCTTTTATTCCCTTATAATCTGCTATTGCTTTATTCAGCGCATCTTTTGCAAGGCCACAGGCGTGTTTACTTGACTCTAATTGTTCTTCTGTCGGCAGCAATTGTTCACTATGAGCAGGATTCGGGTGAACATCACTACCACACACTGAACAAGGCTCTCCAGGGCTAAGTTTTTGCGCTAAAAGACTTGCTTGACCTCGGTACCATACCAATTGCATTTGATCAAAAGCGTCTTCTTTAGCTTGGGCATCTAAACGAAACTCTTTACCCTTTTCCCCTGCTCGTTTCAATTCAAGTTCTGTATTTTCAGCATATCTACAAGCTTGTTGCCAAAGCTGATAACGCTCAATCAAGTCACTTTGTGCCGTAAGTGCTTGTTGAGCATTAACCTGCTCGCTTGCAACTTGCTCTAATTGCGGTAACTGCTGCTCGGCTTGTTGTTTTTGCGCTTGCAGCGCATCTAACTGCCCTTTTGCATTAATGCCTTTCTGTTTAGCTTGCTCTAGCTGCACAATGGCTTGATTTACCTGATGCTGCAGTGCATCAAAACCTTGTAATTGCGGTAATAATTGGCTTAATTGCTGCAATTCATTTTGTGCGCTTTGCAACTTTTGCTCTTGCTCTGGCAAGACATCTATTTGCGTTTGGCTATGGGCTAGCGACTGCGCGCTACTCTCTTTCGCCACTTGTGCGTTAACGCATGCGCCTTGGGACTGTACCACTTCGGCGTCACGAGCAAGTGACATATCAAGCACAGGTTTGAGTTGCAGTGCCTTTTGGCCGTTCTCAAGCCTTGTCTTATCTTGCTCTATCGCCTGTTTTTTTTCATCGAGTAAGGCGGCGGTTTGTTTAAGCTTATCTAGCGCATCAAAGTCATTAACCAGTAACTTAGCCGACTCAAACTGCTTATTAGCGTTAATGAGCGCTAGTTGACTCTGCTCTTTGAGCACTAAAGCTTGGGCCAGCTTTGGTTCGAGCTCAATGAGTTCATCATTTAACGCTTCATCGGATTCAAGCTCGATATTGTGCAACATACCAGCACGTTTATTACGATGATCTCGTACTTCAGTTTTAATCGCTGCAGCTTGAAACTTCAGTTTGTCTTCAATCTTACGATAAATGTGCGTTTGAAATAGCTGGCTGAAAATCTTCTCTCTGTCTTTAGAGTCTGCCATCAACAGCTCACGGAACTTGCCCTGAGGCAGCACCATCACTTGGCGAAACTGATCGGCATCGAGGCCTGTAAGACTCTCTATTTCTGCTGTGGCTTCTGAAACTTTACTCGCTACCAGCAAATGCTCGCTACCATCACTATCGATGCGATAAAGCTGAGCTTCCGGCTTTTGTACCGTGTAACCATCGCCACTTTTTTTAGCCCGCTGCTGCTCTGGCACTCGGCGTATGCGGTACTGCTTATCACCCAAAGCAAAACTAAAGGTGACTTCGGTCAATAAGCTGTCTGGCGCTAAGTCACAGCGCATCTGGCTGCCCTCGCGCTCATCACCTGTGGTCTTGCCATACAGTGCAAAACAGATGGCATCTAATAATGTGGTTTTACCCGCACCAGTAGGACCATTTATCAAAAACAGCGGATTAGAACCCAGTGCTGCAAAGTCGGTCATTTGAGTCGATGCAAAAGGGCCGAACGCCGACATCTCTAGCGTAATGGGTCTCATGATGTGCGCTCCACTTTATGTAGCTCGTCGATTGCGCTGGTCATTGCCAGCTTTTGCGCCTCTGTCATTGGCTCACCAGACACCTGAGTAAAAAAGTCGGTAAACATGTCAAACTCGCCCTTCTTTATATGATCTCGGCTTAGCTCAACCTTGCTGCCCTCACTCATTAAACCTGTACGCTCTAAGTGCAGCACATTCGGGTACACGCTTCTCAGTTTACCCATGGCATCTAAGATGGCAGTTTTATCACTCAGTCTCACCATCAGATAATCTTCACGATTAAGATCGGTTTTGCCAGCCTCTAACAAATCGGCAAGTAACCCCTCGATAATGCGCACATCTCTCATGGCTGTTAACGGCAGTAACTCGAAGCTCGCTTTGCCGTCACGGTCTAATTCAACCAAGGTGACAGACTTGTTTTGATGCTGCTCACTAAAAGAATACTTGAGCATTGAACCCGAATACCTAACATGTTCAGCGCCTTTGTATTGCGGCCCATGCAGGTGACCCAATGCGGTATAATTAAAAGCATTAAACAATTTAGGCGAGACTTTATCTGCGCCGCCAATGCTGAGCGGACGCTCAGATTCAGACTCACTGCCACCATCGAGAAAACAGTGGCTGACAACGATTTTTGGTAGCCCTTGGCTATCATGCTCACTCACCTGCTCAAGCAGTTTTGCCATTGCCTCTTCATGGGTACTCACCTCACAATCAAACACATGACGTACGGTGGCAGGGTCGGCATAAGGCAGACCATAAAACATGGCATTACCCTGCTTGCCTTTAAGCTCAATAGGCCTAACCTCTTGAGTTAGCGGACCTATGATATGCAAGCCGCTGTCATTCATCTGTCTTGAAGCAAAACCTAAACGTTCGTGACCATCATGGTTACCCGCTATCATGATAAGTGGGATCTTAAGTTCATTCACCAGACGATTAACGACTTCATCCAATAAAGCGACCGCTGCCGCTGGCGGAATAGATCTGTCATAGATATCACCTGCAACAACCACAGCATCAACATCTCGGGTTTTAGCGAGTTCGACAATTTGGTTTAAAACGAAGCGCTGATCATCGAGCAGGCTCTGGTTATGAAGCTGTCTGCCGATGTGCCAGTCAGAAGTATGGATAAATTTCATGCTTTCTCGTTTAAAAATGAGGAGGATCCGGGAGAGTGTCCGTGAAGACTTTCTGTTTAAGTTTCAGTTTCGGCTTTCCGTTTTGATAATAGTAAGAAAACTGAACCATTTGCACAATAGCCTACGCAAGACAGATAAACTAAGTGAAGCTCTGCGCATCAATCACACACAAACAACACACAAACCACTGAGTTCCGTTTTGAATCAAATCGAGTGATTGAACAAATAATTTACGATTTCATCAGTAAAATATGACCTATGCCAAATTAGTCACTAAAAATTGAAAAAATGAGTGCGTTTTATTCTGAGTATTGTTACTACAGGCGTACTTAAGTAATAGTGGTACTAGATAGCATGCAGTTTTCAAAGTTTGGTGAAAAATTTAATCGTTACTCCGGCATTACTCAGTTAATGGATGATCTTAATGAGGGGTTACGCACACCCGGCGCGATTATGCTCGGCGGTGGTAACCCGGCATCTATTCCTGCCATGCAAGATTATTTTCACCAAGCGACAGCCGATATGCTGGCCAATGGCGAGCTCGTCTCGGCATTAGGTAACTATGACGGCCCACAGGGAAAAGATACCTTCTTAAATGCCTTGGCATCTCTATTACGGGACACTTACGGCTGGGACATCAGTCCAAAGAATATCAGCCTGACCAATGGTAGCCAAAGCGCCTTCTTCTATCTATTCAATTTACTGGCTGGTAAGCAAGATGATGGCAGCCATAAGAAAATCTTGTTACCACTCGCGCCTGAATATATCGGTTACAACGATACCGGGCTCGATGATGACATTTTTGTCTCTTATCGCCCCGATATTGAGATGCTAGACAACCGCATGTTTAAGTACCATGTTGACTTTGAGCAATTAGAGATCGACGATTCAGTGGCGGCAATATGTGTGTCTCGCCCAACCAATCCAACGGGTAACGTACTCACCGATGCAGAAGTAGCAAAACTCGATGAGTTAGCGCGTGCTAACGGAGTCCCACTGATCATAGATAACGCCTATGGCACCCCTTTCCCGAATATCATCTTCGAAGAAGTGACCCCGTTTTGGAATAGCAACACCATATTATGTATGAGCCTATCTAAGCTCGGCCTACCGGGTGTTCGCTGTGGTATTGTGATCGCTAACGAAGAGATCACTCAAGCACTGTCCAATCTTAATGCCATCATAAGCCTAGCACCGGGGGGATTCGGCCCTGCAATCGCTAAGCACATGATTGAGTCTGGCGATTTACTGAATTTGAGCGAAAACGTCATCAAGCCTTTTTATCAGCAAAAGTCTGAGTTTGCCGTTGCCTTATTGCAGCAATCGATTACTGATAGCCGATTTAAAATTCATAAACCAGAAGGCGCTATGTTCCTCTGGCTTTGGTTTGATGAGTTACCTATCACCACAATGGAGCTCTATAACCGACTAAAAGCGCGCGGCGTGTTAATTGTCCCCGGCGAGTACTTCTTCTTTGGACTAGAGGATGATTGGGACCATGCTAGTCAGTGCTTACGCATGAACTATGTGCAAGATGAAGCCAAGATGCGCGCAGGCATTGCGATTATCAGCGAAGAGGTCGCGAAGGCTTACGCGTAACCACTTCCGTGACACGACAGTGATACTCTCGTGGAGACATCTGATGTGAACGATTCCATTAATGTTGCGGTGACATGGATGTCATAGAGCGGCCATGACACCGACGGTTACCGCCTCGCTCACGCGTCAATGTTAAGTTCTTCGGCTTAGTATTATAAAAAATACATAAAAAAGCCCCCTCAAAAGAGGGGGCTTACTCACTTATCTAATTAATTAATGGCTTGATGAATGGCCGTGAATACGATGCTTTGTTACAAAGCCGACTAATAAGCACATAATAAATACGACCGCATATAAACCATTACCGGTCAGCATTGCTGCATGCGCACCATAACTCTTCACAATTGGACTGGTAACAACGAAAGTCAACATAGTGCCAATACTGCCACAGAATAAAATAAAATTTACAATGCGAGGCGATGCTTCTTTTGTCTGCTGTGACGCCAGTGTAATGATGGTCGTATAAATAGCACTACTGAAGAAACCTAATACTGAGATGATAATAAGTAAATGCTCAGTATCTGTATCCATATTGAACCAGAACATTAATCCAGTGGCTAAAGCAGAAAGCACCAATACAAAATATTGAATATCAAATCGCTTCATTAATATACTAAAGCCCCACATACCAAGCATGTATGCGCCCCAGAAGTAACTTAGTAATTGACTTGCACCACTTAAATTCATGCCCAACGATTTAGTTGCATATTCAGGGATCCATGAAATAAAAGCCATTTGCCCTAAAATATAACAAAGTGCTGCAATCGCTAAAAACAGAATACCTAGGCTCCATTTCTCTTTTACCGCTTGTTGTTCATCAGACTTAACCAGTGCAGGGAATTCGCAAATAAGTGCCAGTATAAAGATAGCAACGTAAATCATGCCAATGGCAACGTATACCCAATACCAAGCAATACTGTGTGCGAGTAATGCAGCCGAAATTAGCGGGAAAATCATACCTGCCATACTGAAAAATGAATCGGTAAACAGTAATCGTGAACCACGTTGTTTACCATGGTAGAGGCGAGTAATTAAATAAGTACCAATTGACATGGTAATACCACTCACCACACCAAGAACAAACATGCTACCAGAGAAGATTGCAAGGTTATGACCAAACATTAACCCTAAAACCGCCAGTAGCATCAGAATAAAACCAAAAATAAGCTGCTTTTTCAGTGAAATGATTTCCATTAACCACACATTAAAGAAAATAGAAATTAATACGCCAGTATTCAAGAATGTAAAAGTGTTACTCATGCTGGAGATAGGTAAATTGAAAAATTTAGCAATATCCCCCATCACAATCCCAGTGACAATAATCAAAGATCCCGTTAATGCATAGGATAAAAAGCTTATCCATGTGAGTAGGATGCGATTGCGCTCGGTCATAACAAGTCCTGTATCGTAAAAATTGGATAAAAAAAATCGACCTCTAAAAGTCGATTTAAGCTGGCCTATTTTAACATGATACAACTTGATACATAAATGAAGATCAAAAAATGCGCCAAAATAAATTAGCTGTGACTAATTTATTTTACGTTCTACATACCTACAAACAAGCATCACCAACAACACGTGCAACATAGCAAGCATGCAATCAACACTTACAACATCTTTGCAATGAACTTAGTGTTATAAATATCGCAATTAACCATAATCAATTGCATAAAAAATCCACAATCTATGTAGCTTGCCGTCAATGCGTAAGATGTAGTCAGCGCTAATACAAATTAACCCGTGCTAATTAGATGGGTTTAAGCGATTTTCAAATCGCTTTGTCTTTCATAATTTCAAGTTCAAATTCATCAACACGAATCGCACGTTCACGTTTTAAATTATAATCTTGAAATTTTTATCCTTTATAAGCATTTAATGATGTTAGCCGCAAGAGCATTATCTAACCTTTCAGCAAACTTAATTCCAGCACCTAACAACATGGCCATCCATAGTTATTTCATTCCTATAGGCTTATTCTCGCCACCATTTAAATAGATGCAGCAATGCAAAAGCTCCATGAGCAAAGAAATAAGCCTGAATAAATGTCACAGAGAGCTTATGGACTGACAGAAGTAACTCGTTTGGTCCACTCATATTGACCACTAAAAACCACGTAGCGCCAGTGACTAAAGCTAGCAATAAAGCAAGCAGCCCTAAGCCCTCAACGGTTGCAGCTAATCCTGCAGGTTTAGGCTCAGGGAGTATCACTTTTAGCAAGGATTCCGCATCCTCTTTAATCCCCTCATACCGCCCAAACAGCCATGGATAAAGATCGAATAACCTACGTCGCATAATAACTTTTATTGCAAAAATAATACCGAGTGGCAGAAGCACTAATCCCGCGTATATGTGAATAAATGCAAGATCTGCAATTTTATTTAGTGGTGTATCCCCATGCACATGCATTAACGAACTGGAGATCAGTTGAAGTAGCACTCCAATCATGACGACAAAATGCAGGATCTTCTCAATAAAAGGCAGAGACTGAAAAAGCACTCTTATTCCTTGTTTTAATTTTTTATTCATACTTAAATTTTATCAACTTAGTAGTAAACAGTACTATGGTTAGGTTAGTCGTGATATCTCTTCAATGCCTAACAATTCAGCATTTAAACAATACGGTAAAGGTCAGGCTCAATTTATCTAAACTCCTTTCTACGACAGCGTATTTTACTTGTCACTGACTAAACAAACAGCGATCAACAAAAAAACATGCGACTTTTGTATTTATTCACACAGTTTTGTGAGCGATATCACACTTTCAACCCCTGACTTAATTAACAATTGTATCAATGTTTTGCACTCAATTTTGAAACCAGTTAGCTCATAAAATGAAGAGAGTCGCTCAAGCTACATAGCAGCTCTTTGATTTTTAGTGGACTTTACATGGACTCATATAATGATGTAGAGCCAAAAAGTTATTTTCAATACATCTGCTACTTTTTATATAGTGGTTTTTTTATTTAATAAAGCTGCAGAGAATGAAATAAATAAAAAAACACTACATAACAACAGCCTAAATCACTTGTTTAGCTAAGCAACGCTTATTTGCAGCGCTATGCAGTCATCAATTTAGAATGAATTAATACATTTTTGAGAGAAAAGTATGAAACAAACAGAAAAAAAAGGGATCAGCATATTTGCCTTAGCAATGCTTAATGTTGTTGCTGTGGTGAGTTTGCGTGGATTACCAGCTGAAGCAGAGTATGGTTTGAGCTCTATATTTTACTATATTTTTGCTGCCATTGTTTTTTTAGTTCCTGTCTCTTTAGTCGCTGCCGAACTCGCGACGGGTTGGTCAGAAAAAGGAGGCGTATTTCGCTGGGTGGGTGAGGCATTTGGCCCTAAGCTAGCCCTAATTGCTATCTTTATGCTCTGGATTGAGGTGACGGTTTGGTTCCCAACCGCCTTAACTTTTGGTTCAGTCTCTCTTGCGTTTATGGGGCCAAATCAAACGTGGGATCAATCCTTATCTGAAAATAAATTTTTTGTTCTCGCCATTGTGCTTGCCATTTATTGGCTGGCAACATTTGTAGCTCTACGCGGTACTGAAGCCTTCGCAAAACTCGCAAAATGGGGTGGTTTGATAGGTACCGTTATTCCAGGTGTGATTCTTATCGTATTAGGTTTTTCATATCTTTTTGCAGGTAATACGCCACAGATCGAGTTAGCTTGGAAAGATGTCATTCCTGACTTTTCAAACTTTAATAATGTTGTGCTTGCTGCCAGTATTTTCCTCTTCTATGCCGGTATGGAAATGAATGCCATCCATGTGAAAGAGGTCGATAATGCCCCTAGAAATTACCCTATTGCCATCGGTATTGCGGCATTAGGTACGGTGCTCGTTTTCGTTCTTGGTACACTGGCAATTGCTTTTGTTATTCCTCAGTCAGAGATTAACCTAACGCAAAGCTTATTAGTGGCCTATCACGACATGTTTGTTTGGGCAGGTATAGGCTGGGCAGCTCCAGTGATGGCAGCATGTTTGGCACTTGGCGTATTAGCCGGTGTTGTAGGCTGGGTTGCAGGTCCATCTTCTGCGCTACTTGTAGTAGCAAAAGGCGGTTACCTTCCTCGCTTTTGGCAGCAAACCAATAAACACGGTATGGCTACGCACATCATGATGGCACAAGCACTGTTAGTGACCTTAATTTCAACGGTATTTGTGGTTCTTCCCTCTGTGCAAGCTGCTTACCAAATCTTGAGTCAGCTAACGATTGTACTGTATCTCATTATGTACTTGATGATGTTTGCTGCAGCCATATACTTACGCTACAGCCAGCCTAATCGTCCTCGTCCTTATAAAATTCCTGGTGGAAGTCTCGGTATGTGGTTGATTGCGGGTCTAGGCTTTATTGGCTCATTAACCGCTTTCCTATTTTCATTTATTCCACCATCACAAATCGCGGTCGGTAGCCCTGAAACCTTTGTCGCCATCTTGGTGATCCTCACTATTGTCTTTGTCTCTATACCCCTGCTAATTTATAAAGCACGTAAGCCTCACTGGCGCGATCCTGAAGTCACTGACTTTGCCCCTTTCACTTGGGAAATTGAGGATAAACATCCGGGTGTGATTAACCCATCGGATAAAGTCACTCACACTTTACATCAACCTAACTAAGTCAAGACGAGGATAAATGATGGTCTTATTAGCCGATGTTATGCAACAAGCATACGATAAGTACAAAGGCAAGCATGGCGGAAAAAATGCCTCTTATATTCCGTACTTAGCACAAGTGCCTTCAGAGTTAACCGGAATCGCTTTTGTATCAGTTAACGGTGAAGTCACCAGTTTTGGTGACAGCAACTATCACTTTGCAATTGAGTCAATCTCAAAAGTGATTACCTTAGCCTTAGCATTAGAGGAGTCGGGAAGTGAAGCTGTCCACAGTAAAATTGGCGCCGATCCAACTGGATTACCTTTCAACTCTGTTCTTGCATTAGAGATCCATAATGGCAAGCCACTCACACCGCTAGTCAATGCAGGCGCAATGGCAACTGTGAGTTTAATCAAGGCAGATGACAAGGAGCAGCGCTGGCAAAAAATCCTCGACTGCCAGTCACGCTTTACTAACAGTGCAACGAAATTATCAGATGAAGTAAACCAATCGGAGCAAACCACCAATACTCACAATCAAGCCATCTCTTTACTGCTAAAGGCGGCGGGATGCATGTATAGCGATCCGCTTGAAGCCTGTGATGTATATACACGTCAATGCTCAACATTAATTAACTGTGTCGAGCTGGCCACGATGGGGGCAACATTGGCCAATGGTGGCTTTAATCCATGCAGCAAACAAACGGTTATTCACTCAAAAAACGTATCGCATATTCTTGCCGATATGACGATGGAAGGCCTATATGAACGCTCAGGCGACTGGGCCTATGATGTTGGATTACCCGGTAAGAGTGGCGTGGGTGGCGGTCTAGTTGCTGTCATCCCTAATGTTGGCGCACTTGCCACCTTCTCACCTCCTTTAGATCCGGCCGGTAATAGTGTTAAAGGACAGCTGATGATCAAACATATTAGCCAATTAATGGGCTGGAGTGTGTTTAACACTAAGATTGAATCATAGCCGTATTGAACAATAGAGATATTACACAGAGAGTGCCTCACAGGCACTCTCTGATCATTTCAAATACACCTCTAATCGCAAACAAGGAGTTTGGCTAAGGAACTGAAATCATAAATCGGGTATCTTGGCGAATTGATTGTTTAACTGAAGTATTAAACCTCTTTTGGCGACTAGCGACTAACTGAGGACCGCTAGTTATTACTTAGCAGGTAGCGCCTCAATAGACTGTAAGATCTCCCGTGTGATGGTCTCTCGTTTATAAAGATCTTTCATCCTATTTGGTGTATCGATATTTAAAGCAAAAAATACTGGGCCTACTGGCCACTCTACCCAACCAACCCACCAGCCATATTGCCCTTGCCAGCCTGTTTTCGCCCGTAAAATCCAATCTTTACCCGCTTCAACAATCATAATATCTTTAACTAATAACTGGTCAGCTAAATCAAAAGGTAATTCGTTTCGATATAAAGCCTGTAGAAATTCCACTTGTTCTGTGGCTGAGATAGTCAACTTGCCATCAATCCAGTAACTGTCACTGTCTTCGATTACTTTATCAAAGCTCGAGTCGGCATTACCGTAATCAATTAGCGACAAGTATTGCTGGGCTTTTGGTTCGCCAAGTTGTTTTGCAAATTCGTCATAAACCCACACTGCAGAGTATCGCATGGCTGAGCGCAGGTTCTGATCTTGATTGTGCAGCGTGAAACTTCTTTTGACCCCATCCCATTTGAACGTCTGAAACTCATCTTTAACCAGCTTGGCATCCAAAGCAAATAGCGTGTGTGGAATTTTATAGGTCGATGCAGGTGAAAACCTCTGCTGGGCACGCTCACTATCAACAACCCAGAGCTTGGCTTTAGGGCCGCGCTCATCGCGCACCACTATCGTCCCCTTGGCATCGTAGTGATTAAAATATTGCTGCCAATCAGAACGTTCCTCAAGTGCTGCCGACACCTGAAAAGGTGTGGTAATAAAAACCGCTAGCGGAAGAAAAAGACGTGCCCAATATCCCGTATTGTTATTTGTCTTTATATCGCTAGGTTTAAGCACACTCATCAAAAAGGTCATCCTTAAAAATAGTATTTATAGCCACGCAAATAGATCGTACTGCGCCGATAACAACTTAACGCTCATGACAATCGACATCACCACCACTAACGGCTTAATTATTTTGGTGCCCTTGGTAAGCACTAGACGAGAGCCAAGCGTTGCACCAATCGCTTGGCCGATAAGCATCACACCACCCAGCATCCAGAATACCTTGCCGCCAATGGCGAAAAAGATGAGCGATGCGATATTAGTTGAGAAGTTTAAAATTTTGGCATGAGCGGTGGCTTTTGCCAGCCCGTAACCGGCGAGCGATACGAACGCTAACGCAAAGAAACTGCCGGTTCCGGGGCCAAAAAATCCATCATAAAAACCGACCCCCAAGGCTGCTGTAAAAGCAAATACACCAGGGGTGAGCACTTGTAGCTTATCGTCTTCGCTGATCTTTTTAGAAAACAAAAAGTAGCCTCCGATGGCTAACATCAAGAAAGGCAAAAACACTTCTAAAAATGCGGTATCGATCATCTGTACAGCAATCGTGCCAAGCGACGCACCAACAAATGCACAGGCAATACTGAGCTTCATATCACCGAGCTTCACCATACCTTTACGTACAAAATAAAAGCTGGCAAAGAAGCTACCACCACAGGCTTGCAGTTTATTGGTCGCCAACGCCACTGTTGGCGGAAGGCCTGCCCACATTAATGCCGGTATGGTTAGCAGGCCACCCCCACCCGCAATCGCGTCGATAAAACCCGCCAACATGGCAATAAAAAATAGCAGTGCAATAAGCTCAAAAGTAAGATCTAGAGTCATGATTCGTTAACAGATAATTTAAGTGTCGCTATTAGACGTGGTTTGCAGTTAAAACACAAAGGAGTTATTGTTCGCCTTAAGTGAGTTTTTTTCACACTAAACACGATTAAGGCGCCCCTAATGTATTCACATCTCCCCCCATTAAATGCGCTTAGAGCCTTTGAAGCCTCAGCTCGATTAATGAGTTTTACGCTTGCAGGCAAAGAGCTATATGTCACTCACGGCGCAATAAGTAAGCAAGTTAAATTACTGGAAAACTTTGTGGGTATGCCATTGTTTATTAGGCAGCACAGAAGCCTTAAATTGACCGATGAGGGGGAGCGTTATTTTGTTAATGCACAAGCGGCTCTTCAAACCATTAATAATGCAACCAGCGACTTAATTACTCAGCCTCTTAGAACCCAAACGCTGGCTATCAATGTGCTGCCTAGCCTCACTATCAGTTGGCTGATCCCGAGAATGGAAGAGTTTAAGTCACGCTATCCTCACCTCTATGTGGATCTGTCAATCGGTGATTTTGAGGTCGATTTTAACAAGGTTAACTACGATATTGCCATCCGCAGTAGCACAACGGTGCCCAAAGCGGCCAACGTATTAACCTTGATGGATGAGGATCTGTGTTTGGTCTGCTCACCCGATTTGGCGCCAGCCCTCAATACTCTTGGCGACATCAATAATATGACATTGCTACAGCACACCACGAGACCGGGTTTATGGCAACTGTGGGCACAGACTGTTGGTGTTACGTTAACAACGGATAAGAAATTCGGCGTCGAGCATTTCTATATGCTGAGCCAAGCGGCGGCCAGCGGTATGGGCGTGGCGCTTATTCCACGCTTTTTTATTGAAGATGAACTTAGCACAGGCAAGTTGGTGATCCCTTTCGAGGCAAACTTCATCAGCCCCTACCGTTACTATTTATTAACGCCAAAATCGAGTAACCTGCCGTTAAAAGTGCAATCTTTTATCGACTGGCTACTCGAACTTTTTAGCCCTTATCGGCACCATTAATCTCGGTGCCGCTGATGGCCATCAGCCTTATACTGGTTGCTATTAGATGACGTCATTTTCAGCTAAGTCAAACATCTCTAAATAGTTCATACCAGCATGAACATTCAAGTCAAAGTTAAGCACTTTATGGCAAACGTCATAAAGTGCTTCACCGAACCACTCTCTATCAAACGCTTCCAACGCATTAATAATACCTGATTGGCATAAGTCCCCTTTTAAGCTCTCGGGCGCCATCGCATCTATGAAGCTGGCGACTAAGCCATAAAGATCCCTCTCAGCTTCGCCTTCAACTTCCCATAGCGTTGGATCTGCATACTGAGAAGCATAATGGCTAGCGGCAATATCGAGCCCGATACCAAAGTTAACCAATATCGCTTTATTCGGATTACAGATGATATTTTTTGGACAAATTGCGCCGTGATAGATATCCATTTGGTGCATGTATTGCAGACCCGTCAGCAACTGAGTAAACCACATCAAAGGCTGACCGAGGCGGATCTCCTCAAGCTCATCAATAGAGACGCCATATTCCCACGCCCTTGCAATAAACAGGTTTTCACTTTGCGGTAGCTGACCAAAAGCCAGTACCTTTTCAATATGCGGGTGGTATATTTTGGCTAAGCTGCGGTAAATATTACTCAGCGTCGGCCAATTGGCTTCGACTCGACTGTAAATCGATATGCCGCATTGATATTGGCCCTGCAGATGTGTTGCACGCCAGAACTGGCTGGTTTCAGTGGCAGCAATAAACTGTTCTAATCTGAAGTGGTGGTCAACAATTGCTCCAGCGGTTATCTCTATCTTCTCTGGCACAGTGTCGCATACACCATGGTCAATCAACGCCGACAGGTCGCTACGCAGTGCATCCAAGTCGGTTGTACCTCCAGCGACGGCCTCTCGATACCATTGGTAAACTCGAGGTTGTTGGGTTTGCTCTGCAATCGCCAAGAAGCCTTCAGCATAGGCTTTAATATCATCGCTGCTGCTAACATTATCTTTAATATCAATAAACTCGACATCGCCCATGTCAGAGACAAAGATACAATTACTGGTCCAGCCGCCCACGGTAAAGCCACGGCGATGGATCTGTTGTAACCCCGTCACACTGCGGCGTAACACTTCAAGCAGTTGGTAAGTTGTCATCTGCTCAGACTGGAGCACATTGAGTGGTACACCGCGGGGCATACGGATAGGAAGTACTAACTGCTCACCATCTTGAATAAGGGGTGCACAATAGGGAACACCACAGCAGCCAGATAAAGATTGTAACCTCTGAAACTCACTTCTAAGTTGAGCTTCATGAGTCTCAGACTGTTCGCTATCAGTAAACTGTGTTGGGATCAGTACCTTTAGCAACCAAGGCGCAGTCCATTCGCCAGGGTTATACTCTGCCTGCCAAACTTCTAGCCCGCTTTGAATAAACAAACATTTAAGTTTAGTAAAGTCTTGGATCTTATTATTGCGTTTCTCAACAATTGCAACTTGACCTATCGTTTCCAAAACCAACTCTTTCTGGGTATCGGTGACTTGATGCTTTCTTGGTGCAGTGAGCCCCCACTCCTTGGTTAATGCCTCAACAATTTGCTTAGGCGTATAAATACTCAGTGAGCCTTGCTGTTTTTCAAGCTCGATCTCTTCACCTTTACGCCCAGTCACAAACACCATGCCTTGGCACCAAGGAGCGTAAACTCCGACAGGGATTTTGTGCTTGACGTTGCCCGCCAAGACACGTGCGACATAATTAGCCTTTGCTAAGCTATTATCAACTTCGCGGCCATCTAGCGACCATGCATGCAAACCCGCATCTAGACGGCCAATATAGCCCTTCACATCGACAACGTATACGCCCCACTCGCCGATCACCAGCGCATCGACTTCCATGGCTTGGCCCGATTTAGTCGGGATTTCAACATTGGTCAGTAAGATATAATCTTCTGGGAGCTCATCAGCTAACAAGGAGAATGCCCAACGTTCGGCATCGTTAACAGGTGTCCCAAAACTTATCATTCTTGCCATTCTTTTCTCCTTCGGTGGCAATTATTCTTAGATAAACTAACAACATTCTCATCTTATAGGCACAAAAAAGCCACTTATATAAGTGGCTTATTTTAAAAATGATTTTGAGTGTTAATTTAGTGCTTACAACCGTCACCGCACTCATGTTCATCATCGGCAAAATCGTCATCGCCTTCTTGATGTTGCATCACTCCCCAACCGTCGGTGATACCACCAAACTCTTGGGCAAATTCATGTAGGCTTATCTCTTGCTCTACAATAGCGTCGTATTCTGGCACCATGTTTAGGCAAACGATTAATTCCCACTTACCTGAATCATCATTCAGTAGTAGTTCAATTTCGCCTTCAAGATCTGATTTGCCTAGCTCTTCTAGTGCTGACTCAGCATCGCGTTGATCATCAAAAACTAAGAAGAAGTCGACATCAAGTGCTACCGATAAGTCGATACCTGCATCAGCCATGGCTTCAAGCATCTTGCCATTATCATCATCTGGAAATTGCATGTTAATCCTCTCTTGTCACTTACTCAGCGATAACTTTAACGCTTTCGCCGTTAAAACTAACAACTTCACCAGCAACCACCTTTTTGCGCTTGCGGGTTTCAACTTCGCCATTAACGGTCACTTGCCCTTCAGAAATCACGTGCTTAGCTTCGCCACCAGCACTCAACATTCCTTGAACTTTCAACACTTTGTATAACTCGATGTAAACTTCGCCTGACTTTAATGTCAACGTTGGAGTATCTGAACTCACGGTATTTCGCCTTAAATAATCAAAACTGACAGCATTATAGCACCCAATTGAGATGCCTATACATGCTTTCTAGTGTTGCTAAACTCTTTCTGTTGCTAAGAGTCCATAAACGCAATCGTTAAACCATTGCTCGCCGATTTTACAGTTCTCTCGCAACAAACCTTCGCGCTTAAAACCACACTTTTCCAGCACCTTAGTTGAAGCAATATTTTGCTCTACACAATAGGCTATAAACTTGTGGGGCGCGTAGGATAGGCATGCCCAATCGACAATCGCCTTTAAGCTCTCACTGGCATAACCTTGCCCATGAGCGCTTGGGTGCATCATATAACCAACTTGCATTTGCGCCATTTCGGCATCGCTATTATGCAGCCCAATGAAACCAATAAAGTCATGTGTATGGGCATCCTCGATAATAGTGAGTAACCACTCGCCTTCACAAAACTCTCGATTTTCTAAAACACGCTCGAACTTTTGTCGTATCTCCGATTCAATCTGAGGCTTTCGTACAAACTCATTTAGTTGTTCACTTGAATGAGTATATAGAAAGTTATCCCAGTCTCCTGGAGTAACCGTTCTTAACCTGAGTCTATCGGTATACAGTTCGAGCATGTTTCCCCTCTTGTTTAGCAAAGCTAAAGGCGATTAGCCTCTGCTTGTTACTTCAAGAAGATGGTAACCAAACTGAGTCTTAACTGGACCTTGAACTTCGTTCAATGGCGCGCTAAAAACCACTTCATCAAATTCTTTTACCATCATGCCTGGACCAAATGAACCTAGATCGCCGCCTTGAGCTGAAGATGGGCAAGAAGAGTTTGCTTTAGCTACATCACCAAAATCGGCACCATCAAGGATCTGTTGCTTAAGATCTTGACACTGAGCTTCGGTATCTACTAATAGGTGTCTTGCAGTCGCTTGTACCATGGTTAATCTCCAAAAATATAAATGTCATTGCCTGTTAGGCAAAAATAAACCCAGCCAGTATATACCATTATTTATAGCCAAACGACTTGGAAATACGGTACATCCCAACTGGGTTTTTACTGATTAGCTCGCTTACTTTTGCGCAGCTATCCAATCGTTCACTTTTAACTCCATCACTTCCATCGGCAACGAGCCTGAAGTGAGGATTTGGTCGTGATACGCTTTTAAATCAAACTGTTCGCCCAGCTCTTTTTCCGCTTGTGCACGCAGCGACAAAATCTTTAACTGGCCTACTTTGTAGCTCAATGCTTGGCCAGGAATCGCCATATAACGCTCAACTTCTGCGATAATGTCAGATTCCGCCATTGGCGAATTGTCTTTCATATACTGAATCGCTTGCTCACGAGTCCAACCTTTAGCATGAAGACCCGTATCGACCACTAAGCGCATAGCACGCAGCATCTCATCTGAGAGCTTACCAAAGTATTGATATGGGTCGTTAAATAGGCCCATCTCAATGCCTAAGTACTCAGCGTATAGTGCCCAGCCCTCTTCAAATGCAGTGTAGTTTCCAAAGCGTTGGAACTCAGGCACACCAGATAGCTCTTGCTTAATCGCGATTTGGAAGTGATGACCTGGCGCAGCCTCGTGCAGAGACAGCGTCGTCATGCCCCACTTTGGCTGTGCCTTAAGGTTATAGGTATTAATATAGAATACCCCCGGACGAGAGCCATCAACCGCTGGAGCATCGTATGAGGCACCTGCTGCCGATTGCTCTCTAAAGCTTTCTACAGGCTTAACCACATAATCGGCTTTTGGCATGACATTGAAGTACTTAGGTAACTCTAGATTGATTTTATCTTTAAGAACCATGTAGCCATCAATTAAGCCTTGGCGGTCTGTAAAGAAGTACTGTGGCTCTGATGACAATGATGCGAAAAAGTCACTTAGGTCGCCTTCAAAACCAACTTGAACTCGAACTTTGTCCATTTCAGATAAAATACGGGCAACTTCATCTAGGCCAATTTTATGGATTTCATCGACAGGCATGGTCGTTGTAGTGTGCGAATTAGCAAGATGCTGGTACCAAACTTTACCGTTTGGTAGCCCCCACCAACCATCAGTTGCACGGGATGACTTCAGGTAAGTATTTTGAAAGTAATCGCGAAGCGATGTCAGCTCTGGCAGCAGCTGCTCACCAATTAACGCCGTATACTCTTGAGTCAGCGCTTGTTTGTCTGCATCTGAGAATGACTCAGGCATCAAGGTGATCGGGGTATAGAACAAGCTGTCGCTAATGTTATCGACAAGCTGAGCACTTAACTGAGGAATAATACGTTCAACAAGCACACGCGGCAGTACCACTTTGCTCTGGACACCTTCATCCATACGAACTTGTGCGAGCTTAAGCCACTCAATAAAGCCTTGTAGACGTTTCTCCCAGTTACGGTAATCTTCAACAGTGTTAAATGGTTGGGCGCTTTCACCACTGCCAAGTTGCACCATGCTAATCACAGTGCTATAAAACTGGTTCATTGGCATAAAGTGATTAGGGAATGTCTCATCCGCTAAGGCGACATTACGATCATAGTTAAACATGTCATAGCTGAGCTTTAACTCGTTTGATAGCTGACTACGATCTATTTTTTTGACCTCTTTTAAATAGCGCGTGTTGAGATCGTGACGCTGCTTTAAGTATGCATCAGATAAACCATCGCCAAATTGATCGTTGTAGTCATTAACGCCAACAAATGTGGCGTAAATAGGCTCCAGCTGCAATAAATCCTTAAAGTAATTATCCACTAACAACAGATAGACTTGCTCTGCAGATTGCATTTGAGCGGATTGTTCAGCTGTAGGTTGCGCAGTTTTCTCTGCTTGCTGGATTTGCTTATTATCATTTTCACCACAGCCTGCTAACCCTAAAATCGCGCCAATAGACAACGCCAGTACCGCCTTCCTCATTTTATTATTCCTTTTATTTATCGTTCTATGTTCTATCTTTTCTATACTTAAACCAGAAGCACATAAGGAGCTTTTAATGATTTATTCATTCAGTAATTCTGGTTTTAGAGATCCTGAAACAGGCGTTTATAACCAAACCTATTTTATGGAAGTCTTCAATCGTGAATGGCACCGCCATATACGTGACCACAAAAGTCTCGCCTTATTGTATCTATGCCCACACATTCATGAAACTATTTCTCAACCACAATTGTTAGAATTATTCATGAAGCAAGTACAACAAGCCCTTCTGCGCAGTACCGATCTACTCGCTAGGCTTGATAATCAAGCCTTTGCATTAGGCATTTTTGAGGTTGATGATGCTGGAGCTCATGTGGTTATTGACCGATTAGAGCATGCGATTAACGAGTTTAATCATCAGCTACACTCTCAACACCACGGCTTAATCAAGTACGAACTTGGAGGCTGTGTTTGCCGTCCAAATAAAGACCTTTATCTCGATACGCTATTTGAAGCAGTCGAGCATCATACTGAGCTAATGCGATTGCCTCATCCCGTTGAACATAGGCTTATTCATCTCTAGCGACAAAGAATTGCTCACCAAATTTAAGACATAAAAAAGCCCCTTAAAAGGGGCTTTTAAACAACTCATTAAGTTAAAGGGTCACGTTATGAACGCGCGCTTTTTCTTTAATGTAAGCGATATAGCTCTTAGCTGAACGCGCAGTCTTCTTATCATTAGCAGCAAGCTTGGCATATTTATATGCTGACTTGTACTGCTTTAAGCTGAGATAAGCTAAAGCAAGTTCGAACTGAGCTTCACCTGGATTATTAATTCCAGCATCCAAAGCCTTTTTCAGCGCAGTGATTGCAGACTTATGCTCACCATCTAGGGTTAGGATACGACCCTGTCTCAGGTACAGCTTGCCAGCATTATTAACTGCAGCCGCTTTACCGTAAGTGTTAGCAGCTTGTTTCAGCTCCTTAGCATTATGGTAAAAACCAGCGAGGATAGTTAAGGTCTTTTCATCTTCCTTAATCATTCCTGACTTCATATGCTTAGAATAGATCTGCGCTGCACGGTATGGCGAACCATTTTGTGCTAACAGCTGGGTCAAACGAGTAATATTACCCGCCGTTTCCAAAAATCCATTCATATAAGCCAAGTCATAAGTCGCTAGTGACTTTGTATAGTCCTCTGTCATCAAATAGAACTGAGCTAACTGAACCCAGAGGCGCTTGTCGTCCGGAAATAATGGCACCATGACTTCAAGAACATTAACCGCTTCCTTATACTTCTTTTGATTGAAGTAAGCAGTTAGCTTCATCTGATATAGGCCTTTATCTGGCTTTTCCGTGATGGCTAAACCTTGGTCAGCAACCTCAAGCACCTTATCCCACTGCTTCTGCTCAGAATATGCAATACCGATACGACGGTACACTTGCGGATCTTCTTTACAGGTAAACTCCATCCACTTGTAGTACATAGGGATAGACTCTTTGAACTGCTTCTCTCCAATCAGGAGATCAGCATAGAGTCTTAGAGTTTGCGCGTGGTCAACGCCGCCCAGAATATCAGCATCTACAGCAGATTTAAGGTACTTAATCGCCGTAGCCATATCTCCTTTTTCCGCATAGAAGTTACCTAGCATACGGGCGATATAGGCCTTATCGAAGTCATTCTTTGCATTGGCTTCTAAAAGAATCGCAATAGCCTCATCAACATTACCTTCGGTATATGCCTGAAAAGACTTCTGTACTTTTTTAGAGGCGCTTTGGCCAACAGCTTTCGATTTACGCTTCTCAATCGGGCACTTCTCTGCTGCATAAGCAACAGGAGCAACCGCGATACTTCCACCTAAACAAAGTAATAAAGCAGCAGCAATCGAATTAACTTTACGCATAATTATCTGCCTCCTTTATCTAGAGTGAAGTCAAGTTGGACCGTCATACCAGGTTGTTTAAGGGCTTTGCCATCAACAATCTTTGGCTTGTACTTCCACTTTTTAAGTGCACGACGCGCTTCTTTATCAAAAACACGCTTAGGTTCAGCCTTGATGACTTTAACGTCTTCAACACCACCTAACTCGTTAATCGTAAAGCGAAGCTGTACCCAACCTTCTTTACCATCACGTGCAGCAGCAATTGGATACTGAGGCTCGATTCGAACGATAGGTGTAGCATCACCGTCGCGCGTCATCATGTTGCCTAGTTTAAATCCAGTGTTTGCACCACCGGCATCAACTCCACCCATGTTAAATGACATATTAGTATCAATGTCAGATGAACTATCTGGTGGCGTAGTATCCGGCTTTGGCGGCTGCTCAGGAGGTGTAGGCGGTTTAGGCTTAACCCTTGGCTTTTTCTGCGCTGATGCATCATCTTTGTTCATGGTGATTTCAATGACAGGTGTTTCTGTCGAGGAATCGTGGCGGGTTGGACCGCCACCTACCAAAAATGCCATGAAGACAAACAAAGCAAAAGTCACAGCAGCACCAATTATCAGTGATACTATTCCTCTCAGCATATTATTCGTTCCCCGCCGATACAGATATCTTATCGATACCCGCAGCTTTTACGTTATCAAGTACCTTAACCACTAAACCATGTTTAGCGTCTTGGTCTGCTTGAATTAATACTGCAGCCTCTGGTGCTTCTGCAAGCATACGCTCTACGTTTGCAGTTACACGTTCGATATCAACTTGACGGTTTTCCATCATGATGATGCCAGTCTTGCTCACACCAATAAAGATGTTCGCCGAAGGCTTCTTCGTCGCTTGTGATGCTTCAGGCTTGTTATAGTCAAGGCCTGATGGCTTTACAAACGATGTTGTTACAATAAAGAAGATAAGCATGATGAACACGATGTCGAGCATCGGGGTCATATCAATCTCAGCTTCTTCGTCTACGCTTGAATGCTTTCTACGTGCCATGTTCAATCTCTCTCTAGTGGTGAGGCATGCTGTCTTTTAGCTTTGCTAAACTGATTTTCATTTTCGCATCGAGACGAGTACTAAAGAATACTCCCGATAATGCTGCGACCATTCCAGCCATTGTCGGCATGGTCGCCATTGAAATACCAGCTGCCATCATACGAGCATTACTCGTCCCATGAACTGCCATCACATCGAACACTGAAATCATACCGGTTACGGTACCTAGTAGACCTATCATAGGACAGATAGCAACTAAGGTTTTGATAAGCAGCATACGTGCAGTTAAATCTTGCTTCGCTTGGGATACCCAAGCTTCACGGATGCGGTGTGCGTACCAAGAGGTTGAATCCTCTCGCGCTTCCCATGCCGTAATGATTGCTTTGTGCGCTTTTGGTGATACCCAATTGAGATACCAGTAACGCTCAAGCATCAATACCCACATAGCAAACAACACTGCCGCTACCAACCAGAGGACGTCGCCCCCGGCGGCCATGAAGCCCCTGACGGAATCCCACATATCCATCAGGAATAACATTAGGCTTTCCTCTTCTCAGCGTGCGATGCAACGATACCCGCGCTTTGCTCTTCAAGGATCTGCACGATTGACTTGCTACGTGCAATTACAACAGCGTGCATCAACATTAACGGTAGAGCAGCAACTAGACCTTGAACCGTCGTCATAAGCGCCATAGAGATACCACCCGCCATAAGCTTAGGGTCGCCCGTACCGAACAACTGAATACTTTGGAAGGTTGCAATCATACCGGTTACGGTACCAAGTAGACCCATCATAGGTGCGATAGCGGCAAGAACCTTGATGATAGAGATACGCGATTCTAGTGCAGGTGTTTCTTTCAGAATTGCTTCGTCAAGTTTTAGCTCTAGTGTTTCAACGTCAACATCTTTGTTGTCTTGGTATGCTTTAAGTACACGGCCAAGTGGGTTGTTACCAGGATTATCTAGGTGCTTACGTTGCGCCTTAACTTTCGCGCCAACAACACCTAGCGTAATTAGGCGCTCGATTGAGATTAGTGCACCGAGAGCTAATAGTGCCATAATGATGTAACCGATGGTTCCACCTGCTTCGATACGATCTTCAATAGTCGCTTTTTGGGTAAAGATGTTCAGTAGCACACCTTTAACCGGGTCGATATAAAGTTGAGATGAACCAGCCGTTGTCTCTTCAAATACAGCAATAGGCTTTGTTTGGTAACTACCTGGTTGCTGTGAAAGCTCCTGAACTAGACCAAGCTCAGCGTTATAAACAACATACTGACCATTGGCTAAAAGATTGAATGGACCAACACGAGTAATCGTCGTGTTGTTCACGCTACCGTCGATACCGGTTACAGAGCCTTCAAACTTAACCACTTTCCCAGACTCAGCCATTTCGAACAGCTGCTCTTCCCAGAAACGCTCTAGCTCATCAATTTTTGGAAGTTGCTTACGCGCACCTAGGTCGGCGATAAAGACATCACGTCCAGGATACTGTGCAGAAATATTTGAACCCGCTAACTTGCCCGCGAAGTCACCGGCATCACCTTTAACAACACCAAACATTTCACCCAAGTCACCTTGAGCTGTTTTTAAGTCTTCTTCTAACTGACCAATTTTGCGCTCGTTATCCAAAAACGCTTGGTTTAAGTCTTTACCGCGTTGACGCTCTGTCGCTAAAGCATTTTTCTCACGCTTTAACAATGCAGCTTTGTCGCCACGCTCATTTTTAAACTCTTGCTCACGCTTTACGTTTGTCTTAGATGCATTGGCACGATCGACTTTTACTTGATTAAGTAGTTGATCGATTGTTTTCGGTGCATCTGCAGCGCTAGCAATACCGGCCGTTAATGACAGGCTCGCAGCAACGATTGCTGTAGTGATAAACTTCTTCATTATTGTGCAGCCTCCGCAGCAGGAATTGGTAACGAGAATAGATCCGGTGCACCCTGTTTACGTGCAATGCGGATACCTTTAGTGAGTTCACGCAGGTAGCTATCATCTAGCTTATCCCAGCCTTTAGTCTCATCGTTATACATCCAGGCTGACTTACCATCTAAGCTCTGAGCGTAAAGTGCTACACGACCGAGGTTAAAGAAGTCTACGAGTACTTCTTTACCGTCAAGTTCTAACTGACCGGTTTTAACCGCAATGAAGCCACCATATTCACGCTCGATTGAGTATGCATCTAGGATTAGACGATACTTTTCTGCGAGAGTGACTTCAGCACTGTTAAGTAGGTTTTTAAGGTTTTCGACACGTGCAACACGTGTTTCAGTGTTAAATGGAAGGTCTAGAGCAACAAACTGCTCTAATGCGTCAACCATCTTAAACATCAATGGCACTACGCCCTGACGTAATGCATCAACACCGTTGATGTCACCTTGAATAGATTTCATGGTAGCTTCTTGGTCTGCAACCAGACCTGCTACGTAGTCGTTATAAGATTTTAGTGATTCACGTTCATCAGCAACTGACCCATACTCGAACAACATGTCCTGAGCTTGGTCAAAATACTTATCGACTTTCTTTTGAGATGTTGCGGCTTCCGCGTGAATTTTAGCGTCAGCTTTCTGAACATCAGAAAGAGGATCGGCAATCACTAAGTTGCTGCCTGCTAAGGCTAGTGCGCCAATGAGCGCTGTAGCGATTTTTGTTTTATTGCTTACCTTGGACATAGTTCCCAACCAATTTGAAGTGATTAAAAAAGCTTTAACTTATCGACAACAGGGTGCATGCGCTTATTTTGCTTTAGTTCCCTATTGCCTAAGCCTGTCTTTCTATTGTGATTGTTAATTATTATCTTCCTTTGCTACATCTTCGAGGATGTAGACCCGCTGGCATCATTTCACAAAATGTTGACCTGTGTCAACATTGAGAAACAGCAAAAACTATCAGAAAACGAGCTTAAAGGATGGAAAATAATCAAAAGGGACTTTTTTCAAAAAATGATGTAAACAAAATTGAAACTATGATGAATAAAGCTTGAGGCGCCCCCACGCAACCAACTGTAATTATGAGGAATAACCAATCAATGCACACAAGCAGCATTTTAACACCTCATTAACATAGACAGGTAAAACCAGTAGCTAATTTACCGCTAATGAATGCTAAACACGTCTTATTGGTTAGCCCTAGCTGATAAAAACATTGCACTGGAAGTCATTTTATTAGCTGTTGTGCTCAGTGGCAGCTTTTAACTTAGCAGTCATAATATATAAGTTATTGTATAAAATTTGGTTGGAGTGAATGTATATCCCTAAGGCGTAATCAGTCACAAAATGTCATTTAAAGCGCTCATAAAGGCTAAGAACAGAGATACACATAGTATTGTTTTGATAAGTTTGGAATTGACTCAAAATGTCTCAAGACTCGGTAATTTGTTAGTTAGCTAATAAATTAACACTATTTATGGAGCTAACAGTGCCTCACAACAATCCTGAATTAATACCCAGTCTCTAAAAGTAAGAAATCCACCTTCAGAGCCGGGGTCTCATACTTTGTTAACTGAAGGGAACTTTAACGGCAAGGCATGATCTGATCGGGTATGTTATTCTTATGGGTCGTTGCCATGTCCCGGTTTGAACACTTGAGCATCATCAAAGCTCCTCGCTCCTCCATTAATCATGAGCACGACCCTGTCGACATTATGTTCTTGGTTAACTCTGCTATTGCATCAGATTGCGAAGGATGGCTCGATATCGATGAGTTTGACCGTATAGACGATAGAAAAAATGCAGAGCGAATGGCTTTGATCCGTAGAATGCTTTCAACCTTATTCAACAACACCCATTAAAAGTCAGTAAGATGAGGAAGGTGGCATGGGAACCAATTAGGTTCTCGATTATTTAGCCTTAGCTTGTGTCTGTCCAGTACGCGAAGCTTCTCGTAAATCGTTTTCATTTTCTGAGTTCATCAGACTATTGACGGGTCATACATGTTCTCTTTTTTAGATGACTTCCTGCTTTCGCAACGTACTAACTCTTCATCCCTGTAAGCGTTACTGTTTACATATTTATGTGAAGCCAGCCAAACAAGAAAACACTTAAAAATAACAACGTTATTTTAAACATAAATTATGTCCTTTAAATAAAAAGACATGGCTTATACAAGCCATGTCTTTAAGTCGAACCTTAAAACTAAATTAGATTTCGCCTTAGAACTTCACACCAACACCTAAATATAGATGCCTACCTGTTGTAGAGTATGTACGCGGATCAGTATTATCATTAAACCCTGTTGCTGCATATGGAGGGTCTTGGTCGAAGATATTGTTTACACCGACAGTTGCAGTAACATTTTCAAAGAAATAAGTGAAGCCGGCATCATGGATAGTCTGGCTATCAATAGTGCGAGAATCGCTTAAATCATCTAAATCTGTCTCACCATCGTTGTTCGCATCAAATGGTTCTAGCGACTCACCAATGTAACGAATCTTCCAGTTTGCAGCCCAATCATCTTGAGAAAGATTAATGTTAAAGTTGGTTTTCCACTCAGGGAAGTTACCATCACCACTTGAACGACGGAACCAACCAGCATTCACAACAACCGAACCATCTGCTTGAGTGATATCATATGTATCGTAGTATGTAGAATCTAAGTTGAAGCGTAAATCACCAATACCAGTTTCAATAGCATATACTGCGTTGAAGTCATAACCTTTAGAGGTAATAGAGCCAACGTTTACATTACGATCATCAATATCACTTGAGTTACCATAAAGTGCACCAGCGTCAGCCCCATAACGAGTAATCTGGTCACAGTAAAGGCCCTCGTCCGCACACTTATCAAGGATTAACTGTTCACCAATTGTGCTAATCGCGTTATCAAGTTTGATATCCCAATAATCTACGGTTAAAGATAGACCCTCAATAAAGCTAGGGCTATACACAATACCTACGGTCAACGTGTCCGCTTCTTCTGGTGTTAGATCTTCATTACCACCACGTGTTGAAGATAGTTGGTCACCAATTGGCTCAAAACCACCAGCAGGAACGCCATCAGCAATACAGAAAGGAGTCGGGTTTGTTGCGCATTTATCGGTGACACTTGGGCTATTATCTGAAGCCCCTGCGAATAACTCACTCGTTGAAGGTGCACGGAACGCTGTAGATACAGTGCTACGGAACATCAATCCATCAAGTGGTATCCAGCGCAAACCAAGCTTATAGTTTGTTGTATCGCCAAATGTATTGTAGTCAGAGTAACGCAGTGCACCGTCAATCTCTAAGCTCTCAGCACCAACGACACCAGAAAGCAGCGGGAAGTTCATTTCGGTATATAATTCATCAACCTCATAACTGCCCTGTGTTTTTTGACGAGTAGTACCACTTGTAATTCCTAACGCAATTAGTGCATCAGGTAAGTCAGAACCAGATTCTTCACGATGCTCTGCACCAAATACCATTCCAACAGAACCAGCGGGAAGCTCAAATGCATCACCAAATACGCTAGCACTTAATACTGTTTGCTCATTCTCACCTAAGTCATGAGCTTCAAATGTGATAAAATCTAGCATCTCTTGAGATACCTGAGTATCTGTTCCAGGGACACCGAAAGTATTTAAAGACACACAGTCAGAAATTGGATTATCAACAGTTCCACATACAATATTGCCTTCTGCATCTTTAAAAGATGGCCCAACTGCTTGTGAAACCTTTTCAAAGTTTACTCCACCTGCTCTAGCTGAAGAGGAGGAGTTATTACCATATACATAAGAAACTTCATAACCCCAAGTTTCGCCAAACTCACCAGCCATGCCAAATACAGCACGGACAGTATCAACTTGGAATGAAGTATCACGTCCACCAGTTTCAACCATACGGCGACGCCAATCAGTAATATCTACACTGTTACCATCTTTATCTTTAGGGCCTAACTCTTGGTTATAGTAGTTATCAGCTGAATATGGAGCATCAGTCCAACCAAAGAAAGCTAAAGGCGCTAAAGGCAACGGTGCTAGCTTAGTCTTTGAGGTACGACGGTTAAATGATAACTCAGTAAAAAAGCGCAGAGAATCTGTAAATTGATATTCACCACCTGCAAATACGCCATAGCGCTCTTGCGGAGTTAGATGGTAGTTAGCTGGTGCATAGTTATAGGTATCTTTGTCCCAATCCCAGCAGTCATAGCCCGTTGGATTTGAAAAGTCAGAAGGATCTGACTGACCTGGACCACTGCCCGCACCATGAGTAAATGAACTACACTCTTGACCAGCAATATTGCCGTCAATACCATTATAACGACCCCACGGTGGTGCAGAAGAACCACCTTTATCTAGCTCTCCAGTTTCTGGATTGAGGTCGTATTCAAACGCTGACCAATCTCGGTCTCCAGACATCTGTTCAGTCTGTTGAGTGTAGTACGCGCTAATTACAGCATTCGAGTTCTCGTTTGTAACACCCATAGTTACATCGATTGTCTTTGTTTCTCCGTCCCACTCAGCAGTCGACCCATCGTAAGATGCATTGACTTCAAAACCTTCAAAGTCGTTACGAGTAATAATGTTTACAACACCAGCAATAGCATCAGAGCCATATACCGCTGATGCACCATCTTTTAAGACTTCTACTCGCTTAATAATTGCTACAGGAATAGTACTCAAATCTGCTGATGAATCAGCACCGGTCCCAGAATTAACCATACGACGACCATTAATTAGAACCAATGTTCTAGCACTGCCTAAGCCTCGCAGAGATACACGAACAGCACCAGAGCCGCCGTTGTTCACAGCAGTGTTTGTTGCAGCACCAGCTACGGCTGGAATTTCTTGAAGAATATCACCAAGGTTAGATATACCTGACTCAACAAGATCTTTGCGTGTAATAATCTGAACGGGATTAGCCCCTTCCATATCTACACGCTTAATTCGCGAACCAGTCACTTCAATACGTTCAACTTTATCTTCTTCTGCCGCAAATACTGCTGGTGCGGTAAACGCTGCTGTCATTGCACCGCTAACTAGCGCTAAGCGCACTGAGTTAGTTAGTAAATTATTCTTATACATTGTAAATCTCCCTGGACTCTCTTTTATTATTTTTAGCAAAACAAACATTCTTTAACAAAAACTTACATAAGACTTATTTTGCAAACAAATAAAAACACATTGGAAACAATTTTACAACACTTGAAACAACACGATGATACAAACTACATATTTAGATGAAGGTAAAGTAAATATCACTTATTTAGAAAAAAGGGGGGGATAAAGGCTTTAGACATTAATGTAATCGTATTCGTATAGGGCTAATCGCGTAGCAGCACCCAGGCATTTTAAGCGGGAGCAAACAAAACAGCTAACCAACTAAAATAAATAAGGTATACAAGATTGGCAGCATTCAAGAAAAGGATAAAACATACAGAAGCACTTGCTAAAACACTTGCTTTAATTATTAAAAAATGACATAAACTTTTTCAAGTTCACGTTACTAACACCACTAAGGAGAATATTTTTTACGCAAAACAACATGCTACAGAGGTACATCTGATAGCCATTGTAAAACATCAGTCACACATAAAACGTACACAAATCGTTCACAAATTAAACATCATTGCTTTTATTATTTGCAGCAAACTCGTGTCAACGCACTCCCACCAGCTATAAACTATCCGGCGATAGATACTTTCTATATATCGGTCGAGACTTCATTTATTAAAAAATTACAACTATCAAGCTAGCATCAAAAGCTTATTCCTAGCTTGCTACATTCATTAGCTTCAGGGTCGACTTCAGCCATAACAATATTCATACTCCACTTTTAATCTCAAAATATCCAAGCCAAAAAAAAGCGCCTTAAAAGGCGCTTTTCTATCACTATTAATTAGACAAATTAAAGTGTGTAACGGATACCGATTGCGATACCGTCATCTTCTGATTTTGCCATTGCTTCTGCATGTACACCAGTGAAGTCGCTATAGTCTTTACGACCTTCTAGATAAAGTACTGTGTTTGAATCCCAAACATAGTGAACACCCGCTACAACGAATTGACGCTTAAATACATCACCGTTGTAAGCCGCTTCGTATTCACTACCCGCATCTAAAATGTTGTAAGAAACGAATGTACGGATACCGTTTTCGAACTTGTAAGATGCTAGAGACTCAAGACCCTTAGCTTCTGGCATCATACGACCTAGGTTGTCAGTATCATGGAACTCTTGCTTGTTAACGTTAAATGCAGCGTAAACACCTTCTGAATTCCAGTTACCCCATGTTGCACCAACACCATAGATAGAATCGGTTTCTGTTAGACGCTTGCCTGCAGACGTTGTTGCTTCAAACTCACCTAGGTTGAAACCAGCTGTCAAAGTTAGCATATCAGTTACATTGTATGTAGCCGCACCACCGTAGGTGTAGTTGTACTCAACTGTTGTCACTGAGCTATTAACATTTACACCGGCAGCTTTAACTGACATGAAATCAGCTGCAGGGAAAAGTGGGTTAGAAGCACTTGGCACTTCACCTATTTCGAATGTATCTTGCTTTAGCTGAGCTTGAATTGCGAAGCTGAAATCACCGAACGCATTACGGTATTGAACTGTTTTGTCACCGCGACCAGTACCGTTTATCGCACCATCAGCCTTGTTATAAGTGTAAGTACCTGAAGCGTTACCGTCCCATACGAAACCATAGTTAGTGTTGTAAACTACGTCGTACCACGCGCCCCACTGCTTACCGATAGTGATTGAACCGTAAGTATCGTGAGCAAGACCAACATAACCTAGACGATTGTTAAGGAAGTCACCGCTTTTAGATTCGAACGTACTGTTACTGTTGTAAACAATCTTACTGTCACCGAATGGGTTAACGCCCCACTCAAGTTTAGTATAGGCTTTCCAGCCATCACTCATCTGGCGAGTAAAACCGAAATTAATACGTGAAGCGCCGTTAACCACTTCTGTAGCACCTTGAGTGTTGATGATACGAGCATCAACATAACCACCAATTTCTACTGCGTTCTTATCATCTTTATAAATTTCAATTGCTGATGCTGTTGGTACGAATATCACTGCCGCCAAGGCCGATGCTACTAGAGTCTTTTTCATTTAATTTGCCTAACCTTTATGTTGTTCAGTCTGCTTCATTCAAATTGACATCCATTTCGTTGTTTTCTTTCTATCCTGATTAACTGCGAGATTAGCAAAAGATTAGCAACCACTCAAAGACGAACATCACATTATTCGTTAGATTTTGCACAGGATTAACTGGTAAATACACTTACACCAAGACTTTGAACCAAACATTAACATTTAATTAGCGATCGATTAATGATGAACACCTTAAATTAACGACATTTGATTTGTAGTAACTTTGTTGAAAGTTGTTTTCAATATTGTAAGGATTGGTTCAGCAATCGGTTCTAATTGCCGAGAAAGATAATAGTTATAATCAATTAATGCAGAAGTATATAGTACAGGTTCAGCACCATTTAATGTCATCACATACTCAATTCGAGCACCGCGTTTACCGTACTGAGAGTCCCCCGTTGCATCACAGAGTTTGCGGGCGGCTTTTAAATGCGGGGCAGACTTAGCGGTATATTCCTCTAGATCACGCCTTAACTGCTTAGTAAAAACCAGTTCATTATCAAGATCACCACGATTTAGCTTATCTACGATTTCTCTTAAGTAAGACTCAACGTCTTGTTGTTGGAACAATCTGTCATAAAGCTCATATTGAATTCGCCTTGCGAGCGGCGACCAATCGCTACGAACTTGCTCCATGCCTTTAAAAATTAATTCAGAGTCCCCCAGATTATTACGTTTAGTTCCAACATAGCGTTTCTTTGAGCCTTCTATAGAGCCTCTTAGTGTAGGCATAAAAAACTGTTCAAAATGGGTCTCAAACTCCAATTCCAGAAAGCTCTCTAGATCGAACTCATTACTAAGCTTGTCACCCCATAACTGATTGACCTTTTTAGCCAGTGCTTTACCGGTTTGCAGCACCTTAGCGGGATCAAAGTCATTGCCAAGCCAAACAAAGGTGGAATCGGTATCACCGTAGATGACCTCATAGCCTTCAGATTCGATCCAACGCCTTGTTTGTTTCATGATTTCATGGCCACGCATGGTGATCGAACTCGCTAAGCGAGCGTCGTGAAACACACAGCCGCGGGATCCCAGTACGCCATATAACGAGTTCATGATGATTTTTATTGCTTGCGATAGCGGCGCATCCAGGTGTTTCTTGGCGGACTCCCTCTCCTCTGATAATTTTTTGATTAACATGGGGAGTATCGGCTTTTCACGGCTAAACCTAGCACCGAGAAAACCGGGTACAGTTTCGTCTTGCCCTTGATTAAGCAATTGATTAAGTCCTTGAACTAAGCCCTTAGGATCAATAAGGAAAGTTCGAATAATTGAGGGGTATAGACTTTTAAAATCAAGCACTAAAATATGGCGGTACAGGCCCGGAACCGAGTCCATCACATACCCACCCGGACTCTCTATGCCATCACTAACGGGTTTACTTGGCGCAACAAAACCCGCTCGATGTAGGTGAGGCAAGTACAAATTATTGAACGCCGCCACCGAGGCGCCAACACGGCCAAGCTCAAGACCGGTCAGCTTGGCGCGCTCAATGACAAAATCAAATAATTGGGTCTTTTCAAAAATATCCCAAACTAAGCGGCTATCGGTAAGGTTGTAGTGAGCTAGGGCCGGTTTGTCATTCAAAAACAGACTGTTGATTTCATCCATGCGGTTATCAACGTTATGAATCGCTTTACCTTCATCCAATAGCACTTGTGACACAAATTCGAGCGAGTAGCGCTCAAATTGATAAAAGGCCGCCTTAAGCCAATCAATACCATCTAATACGACTCGGCCTGGGAGCGACAATGTTTCTGGGCGAAACTTATCTTCGACTTTCCAGCTAAGAGGATGATTATCACGACCGATATTGAGGGCGATGTTATGGTATTTCGCTCGGCGATAAAGTAACGCCAAGTCGAAAGTGACCACTGACCAACCAATGATAATGTCGGGATCATATTCATTAAACCATGCTATTAGTCGCATGATGAGCTCGAACTCATTGGCAACCCATTCGATGTAGCCTTGCTCCGTCTCCTCGGGCTCACCGACCATAATCACTTTTTGGTAGACAATACCGTCAAGTGTTTGTCCATACAGGCCAACAGAGTAGAGTTCGCCGCTAAAGCTACACTCAAAGTCTAAAGAGATGGCTCTAAGCCTTATCGTCGATTCAGTTCTACGCGCCCTATTAGCAATAAACAGTGGCTGACGCTTCGCTGGGGCTAGATCTGAGACCGGGGCTATGACTTGTGGGCTTTGAGTGGACGGCTCTTGAAACTGCCCCTGAAACTCCGCATCTAATGCGATTAAGCGTTCAATCAAGAATCTATGCTCGGTTTTTACGTCTGATTCAAACAGCTCAATATCCAGATCTCTTGCGGCTCTCACTAACGTGCGTAACTGGCGTGCATCGCCACAATAAAGCCCTGATACAGGAATATTTTGAAAGCTCTTAAGTGCTAGCGTACTACAGCGGACCCCTCTTAGGTCTGTGCTTTGTAATAAGCGGAATTCATCACTGGTATGGATAAAGCAAACATGCTCTTGATGAGGAATTTCAACAGTCACTGGCCCCGCTTCGGTTTGAACAAAATACTGCAAGATCAGGCTGCCCTGCCGATTGACCGCATGGCGAGTCAAGACTCGACCTTTAATCACTTGCTGTTCGCTCAAGCTTGAATTCATACTTTATACTCAATTAAATGCACTATTAATCACTAAACGCTTCTTAGGCTAAGTAATCACTGTTATTATGTACAGCACTATTTATTAGCTTAGTGCATTCATGTTATCCGCAGACGTTAAAACTCAAATTCGTACTATATATAAGGGCATTTCTACATCCTTGCCTAACTTTCGCTCTCGTCGGGAGCAAAATTATATTGTTGCGGAAATATCAAAAACGCTTGCTGGGGAATATGACAAACAGCGCCGCATTATCGTGGTAGAGGCTGGCACGGGTATTGGTAAGTCACTGGCTTATATTCTTGGCTCAATTCCACTGGCATTAGCCAGTAAGAAAAAAGTCTGCATCGCAACGGCAACAGTGGCACTGCAAGAGCAGTTGCTACATAAAGACCTGCCATTTTTTCTGCAACAATCTGGGCTCGACTTTACCTTTGGTTTAGTCAAAGGTCGTCAACGCTATGTCTGTCTATCTAAGTTAGAGATGTTAGTCGGTCCCGATAACAGCAGCCAGATGGCGATGTGGCAAACCAAGCCAGACCAAAGCCAGGTCGATATGCTAGAAGGCTTATTAAAAGACTATCAAGCAGGCACTTGGAATGGCGAGCGCGATACATTAACTAAGCCACTACCCGATCATCTATGGCAACAGATCGCTTGCGACAAACATAGCTGCCATCGCCAACTGGCTAGCCATCGAAACTGCCCCTTCCATAAGGCACGTGAAGATATCGACACTTGGGATGTGCTTATTGCTAACCATAGCTTGCTATTTGCCGATTTAGAACTTGGCGGCGGCGTGATTTTGCCCGATCCAGAAGATATGTATTACATCATCGACGAAGCGCACCACCTACCGATTGTCGCAAGAGACTTTAGTAGCGCGCAGTCTACCGTGCGCGGCGCAACCGACTGGCTCGATAAGCTGAGCAAAACCACCAGCAAACTTCAGAACCAGATTAAGAGCAACTATATCATCGCGCCCGCGCAGTCGATGCTCGATCATATCGGTGATATTTCGGGACTACTGAATCAAGTAGCACAGTTTTGTGACGCGCAATCTGCAAAATTTGATAACCCAGAAAATCGCTTCCGCTTCGAGCATGGAAAATTGCCGTCAGCACTATTGGTTCAAGCAGAAAACTTGGCAACGGCATCCAATTTAGCGCTAAAGCAATTTAATAAAATGCTTAGCTTGCTGAACGAAGCGATAAAAGATGGCGAGATCCCCAAGCATCAATCTGAAGCATTACTATCTGAGACAGGGTTCATGCTGCAACGGCTTGAGAATTTGCAAAAGCTGTGGAAGATGATGGCCAAAGAAGACAGCCCAAAAGGTGCGCCTATGGCACGCTGGATTGAGCAACTAACCGGTAAGCAAGCCGATTACCTATTTAGTGCCTCGCCAATTGAGGTCGGCTTTATGCTGGAAAACCTATTGTGGGATAAGGCTGCAGGTGTCGTACTTTGTAGTGCGACGTTACGCGCACTAAACAACTTCAATCATTTTACTCATCAAGTCGGATTATCGATTAATGACGGCAGTCGCTACCTAGCCCTAGACTCACCTTTTGATTTTGAGCAAAACGCGACCCTATTTTTACCCAAAATGGACTGCGAGCCAACAGATGACAAGTATACCGATGAGCTAGCCAAGCATATCATCAAACTGGTCGAAGACGAGATGGCAAGCTTAGTCTTGTTCGCCTCTTATTGGCAGATGGAAAAAGTCGCCGACTTAGTCGAAAGTAAAATAAAAACAGGCTTACTCATTCAAGGTACACTGCCAAGACAAGAGATCCTCAAGCAACATAAGGCGCGCTGTGATGAAGGTAAGCCGAGCATTATTTTTGGCACAGGTAGTTTCTCTGAGGGTCTCGATCTGCCCGGTGACTATTTAACTAACCTTATTATTACTAAGCTTCCTTTTGCCGTGCCAACCTCGCCTGTTGAGCAAGCACACTCAGAATATATCAAGATTAAAGGTGGCAACCCATTTTTGCAGCTTACGATCCCAGATGCCTCACGCAAACTAGTGCAAAGCTGTGGTAGATTACTACGTAAAGAACAGGATTATGGCCGGATTTCAATCTTAGATAGACGCTTAGTGACGAAGCGCTATGGAAAATCTCTGCTCGACGCCCTACCACCTTTTCGCCGTGTAATTGAATAGGATAAGCATTGGATTTACTTCTCGACCCAAGTAGTTGGGCCATACTCGCATTAGTGGGTTTTATTGCTGGGTTTATCGACGCTGTTTCTGGCGGCGGTGGACTCTTGTCGATCCCGGCATTGTTAACCATGGGCGTATCACCCCATATGGCACTGGGTACCAATAAGCTAGCCGCATGTTTTGGCTCCTCAATGGCAGCTTACACTTACTATAAACAGCGGCTATTTTCGCCATCTTTGTGGTATCACACTTTTATTGCCACCTTTATAGGCGCAGTAATAGGTACCTTTATTGTTTACCTAATTGATAATCAATGGCTTGAAAAATGGCTGCCGATTATGATTATCGCCATCGCGCTCTATACCCTGTTTCAGCCCAATGCCATGGGCGATCACAACCATAAAATTCCAACTAAACCTAAGAGCAAACTAAGGCAATGGCTACAAGGCTTACCATTAGGCTTTTACGATGGTTTTGCAGGCCCAGGTATTGGTGCCTTCTGGACGGTATCGAGTACCGGTTTGCATAAACTGCCTTTGCTCTATAGTTGTGGACTCGCCAGAGCCATGACCTTTACCAGTAACCTCACCTCGTTGATTATCTTTCTCATGCTAGGAAAGGTTCACTTGGTCATAGGTTTATCGATGGGACTTTGCATGATGGCAGGCTCCTATATCGGCGCGCATTCTGCCATAAAATTTGGCCTGCCGTTTATTCGACCTATTTTTATCACCGTTATACTATTAATAGCGGCACAGTTAGTTTGGAGTGCTTGGTTATGACCACCGATGAGCTAATAAAAAAACTCAAGTTACAGCTCAAGCAGCTGGAGCAAGAAGTACTGCAGCATGATCATCGTCTGCCACCAGGGCAGCGTAAAATGATGCAAGATGTCGAACGCTTTAATAACGAGCTATTTATTCAAGTGGGTGGGCAGCTCCAGCCTTGTATCGATCAACTCGGTAAAAACATTGCTCAACTTGAACAGCTATTAAAAGCCAATCGCTCCCCCCACACGATTGTCTCTAGCTGCGAGAAAATTCAAGATAGATTTAGTGCGCTCAGACGAGCCCTAATGACAACCGGTATTAATGTTAAATCCATTGAACAGCAAAAACGTAGCCGCAGAGCCTATGCAATCAAACGCGGAAATAAGTCTCATAATGAAAGTGGCTTTAGCTGGATTGCCTCAAACGTGATGCAAAATAGCCATCAACTCTATGAAGAACTTAACAAACATTTGAACTGGGCTAAGATTATTGAACAAAAAATTGAAAATTTGCAATCTTCACTTGAAAACTGTCATAGTGCTGACAAAATCAAGCTGCAGAATGAGATCCTTTCTCTGCACAGTCGGCTAGGTAAATGTCGACAAGCTACCAGCTATATCGAAGACCGCATCCAATTATTCGAGCGACCTTTTAAGAGTCAAAATCGTTAAGGAACAAAAATGAAACCACGTTTAACCATTACCGCACTTCTTACTCTATGTGGTTCTTCAGCAGTTTTTGCCGCTGACTTCAACATCCCAATGGCCTTTGAATACATCGCAGTTGATGGACAAGAGATCAAGACTAGCCTTTTTAATCATAAATCAGAGATTGAGCTTGATAAAGGCACTCATAAAATTGCTATCCGCTATAACGATCTCGTTGAAGATGATTTTAGCGACAGTGAAACTAACATCAAGTCCAATGCCTTCGTTGTGACAATTGATGTCGATGGCGATTATAGCTATCAACTAAAACCCGCCGATGGTGAGTTTGTTAAAAACCCAAAAAGCTTTGCTAAGGCGCCACAAGTTGTGATTACTCGCGAAGACAAAGGCAATGTTAGCTATCAAGTCACTCAAACGAACATCGGTGAAGAGTCTTTTGTTTCTCGCTTCTTCAGTGGCAATGACGCCACAGACCTAGACGCTGAAGCCGCGGTAGTAACTGGAGCCGCTGTAGCCGTTGCATCAACGCCTAGCGCCCCGGTTAGCAAGCCTTCTCCTGCGGCCGCTGCAACGTTGCCAGCAGTTTCAGCAACAAGTACCACAGCACCTGTGACTTCAAGTGATGATGCAGCAAAAGCCGAGCAAATGCTGCAATACTGGTGGTTACACGCTGATGAACAAACACGTAAAGAGTTCATGAGCTGGGCCATTAAACAACTTTAAGATAATGCCTGAGCCAATTCTAAATTGAGTAGGCTCCCATTGTTATATCACGCCAGCGACTCTACGCTGGCGTTACCCTCTCACCTTTAATGCCCTAATCCTAAGCACCAAGATTTGTACCTATAGCCGCTCTACTCACTGCTAATAGAATTTTCCCGTTAGTAAACAATCATCTCCCTATGACATAAAACGGACTCACTGTGCACAAAATAAATAACATCTAACAATAACTTAAAATAGCCATTGCTTGTGTCACTGGCGGCGGATAGAGTAAAGTTTGAACTCATTTAAGTATTCGTCATAGCCAATTTTTATTGCCGCGAACAACCTCTGGTAGCCCGTTTTAACCGGATTAAGTGGCTTTTATAGTGGCTACACAAGGAGTGTTACATGCAATTAGAAATAAGAAATTACTACGAAGTACTACTATTAGAACTGCTTTCCGATGAAGGACTCTTAGATGAACTGCCCGAAGATTACTTAGCCGATCTATGTTGCGTCACACTCAACCAGCTCCCCGTGCGTTACATCAGGCACTTAGTGGATACTTACTTCTTCGAAGATTACAACGAACTACAACGGATGAAAGATGAGATCCAAAAAGCATTAGAGAAGTCGCGAGCGTTTTTGAAGTCGAGTAACAAATAAATCAGCTTTGACTATTAATTGAATATTCTCAAAAGTCTTTTCGCTATCGCTTATATAAGACAAACAGGGTTCTGAAGTGCAACTATAACTTAACAGCATGAAGTTAAAGCGACCTTAAATTCTAATATCAGCAGTTTTGAATTTTAAAGAAAAAAGACCGAATAGAATCTATAAACGGTCTTTTTTGTTAGTCAAAACAATGGTTGAAAGCAATTATCGATTCAAAAACTCACCCATTGTTCGATAAACTAAATCGCACTCAGCTTGAACAAGGTCTTCCATGTTCAAAAACGTGTGGATCATATCATCAAAGTGTATCAACTCTGCTTTACCACCCGCTTGCTTAACTTTGTCTACGTACATTTTGCCTTCATCTCTTAATGGACAGAATTCAGCAGTAAATACTAACGTTTCCGGTAATGCGCGGGTTAAATTACCATGCAGTGGGGATGCAGCGACTCTGTCGTCAGCTTCACTAAAATAGTTATCAAAATACCAGCCAATTTTGCCTTTTTGTAATAAGTACCCAACGGCATTTTGATCCATTGAAGGAGTGTCCATTGTGTAATCAAGGCTTGGGTATATCATTACCTGTTTGTCAATAATCACCGACTTATCAAATTGAGCTCGTCCGCTTACGCTAGCCACCAATGCGCCACCACCAGAATCTCCGACTACGGATAGTTGCTTCTGATAATTAACTGAACGTCCATCGAGTACTGCCCAGATCCCTTCAACTACTGCATAACCGTCATTCACGCCAGCAGGATATGGGCACTCTGGTGCCAGTCTATAGTCAACCGATACCACGATATGTTGAGTCGCATTGGCAAGTTTACGGCAAATGGGATCGTAAACCGTGACACTACCAGCCATGTGTCCACCACCATGAAAATACACAATTACAGGTAATTTTTTAGTGGGCACCGGATGATAAATACGTACGGGTACATTGTACTGTTCATTCATGACCAAATCGTCGGCTACCCATGCAATATCAGGAATATTTGTCACTAAACCTTTCGTCAGATTAGCTAAACCTTCACGTGCATTAGTCGCTGTTGGCTTAAAGCCGTTTTCAATTAAAACTGCTATTTGTGTATTAAAGTTATCTAGCCAAGGTTTGAGTTTTTCACTTACATTTCTCATAATACTTCCCAATTATTTCGTTACAGTGACTGATGATGGAACAGGTTTTCTTTTACCGGTTTCAGGTAAAAAGAAGCTAGCAATAAAGAAGGTAGATGAACAAGTCACAGCAAAGGTTGCCGATATCGCAATGTCACCAGTAATATCAGCCAATACACCCGCAATATACATTAGCCCTGTTTCAATGGTGTAAGAGATAGACCAAAACATACCAAACACCACAGTGATCCGTGTAGGTGTCATGTTAGGTAATTCCTGTGGCAGAGTAATCAGTGCGGTCATAGGAACAAACATGAAGAATCCGGCCATAAAGGCGGAAAAGTATGCAATTTCAGCACTCGACGTTGTGATCATCATTGCAGCAAACAAAGTCATAGCCAAACCACAATAACGAATAACAGGCACTCTAAGAGGGTAACGTTTAGCTGTAATAATACCAGCAATGGTACCCACCATACCGGCACCAATCATTATTGATGATAAATACTTAGCTTCTGCCGCAAAGGTTGGAACCATAGGAAACAATGCAAATACTGAGATATAACAAAATAGTAAGCCAGAATATGCAAAGGGAAGCCAAATATTAACTGGATCTTTAAAACCATCTTTTAACGTATATGTCTCTTTTACAGCACCATTCTTAGAACCGCCATCTAGAGAGAAATCGTCACTCACAAACCACCAGATAACTAATACAACAAAGCTGGCTGCTGAAATGGCTAAAATAACATTCTGCCATGTCTGAAAATTGGCTATCAGCGTACCCGTTAGCAAAATTGCAAGTAAGTTACCCGTGTTAAATGCTGCCGCATTAATACCGTTAATCATTGGACGTTCTTCAGCAGTGAAGTACTTCACTACAATAGGATTAAAGTAAACAATAACAAAAGCACCACCGAATCCCATAATAAGTCGGGAGATAACATAGATAGGATAACTGGATGCAAAGGCACCAAGTGCGCCGAGTACAATTAAAATTGAAGCAAAGGTAAAGGCTTTCTTAGGGCCCATTTTCACAAGTAGCCAAGCTGCTGCTAAATTACCAATGATTTTTGCGATAGTAATCGCATTGGTCATCCATGTCGCAGCGGCCATTCCTTCAATATTATAGTAAGCCATGATATTGGTAGTCATCATGGAACCCGCAACCCATGACATAGCAAAAAGCGCATATGTCATAAAAATTACTATCTCAATTAAATGTTTTCTTGTCATATTAGACCCCAGAGTATAAAGACGTTATTTCTAAACTGTCTCTATATTACTCAATAACAATCACGACCATTTTCCCGATTTCGCAATATATAATTGCATCAAATTTTCGATACTCATCGCGACTACATAAATAGAATTTTGATGTCCATCACGATTTAACTCTATCCCTTGATTGACTATTTTTATTTCAATATAAAAAAAGCACCAGTGCTGCCACTTGGTGCTTTATCAAGCAAAACTTGTAATCCGTTACTCCAATAATGCAGTCTGCGCAGACTGAATGGCTGTCAGTGCTATTGTGTAAACAATATCATCGACCAAGGCGCCTCTCGAAAGATCATTAACTGGTTTTCGCATGCCCTGCAACATTGGGCCAATGCTGATAAGATCTGCACTGCGTTGAACCGCTTTATAAGTGGTATTACCTGTATTAAGATCCGGAAATACAAATACTGTCGCTTGGCCAGCAACGGGACTATTGGGCGCTTTTGATTGAGCTACATTTGGCATTACAGCCGCATCATATTGCAATGGCCCATCGATAATCAGTTCTGGGCATTTCTGTTTTGCTATTCGTGTAGCTTCTCTCACTTTATCGACATCTGAGCCCGATCCTGAATTCCCGGTGGAATAACTGATCATCGCTACCCTTGGCTCTATACCAAAAGAAGCCGCAGATTGTGCCGATTGAATCGCGATATCTGCAAGCTGCTCAGCAGACGGATCGGGGTTAATTGCACAATCACCATAAACAAGTACTTGCTCAGGCATCAACATGAAAAAGATTGATGATACTAAATTTGAACCTGGCGCTGTCTTTATCAACTGCAGTGGAGGCCGAATCGTATTAGCCGTAGTATTTACGGCACCAGAGACGATACCGTCGACTTCTCCTTGGGCAACCATCATGGTGCCTAGCACCATATTGTCCTTAAGTTGCTCTTTTGCCACCACTTCGGTTAACCCTTTATGGCGTCTCAAGGCCAGCATTGGCTCGATATACTGTTCTCGAACAGCATGAGGTTCAACGATCACCACGCCATCACCAAGTGTCAGTCCCTTTTGTGCAGCGATACGGGTGATCTCTTCTTTATCACCCAGTAATATACACTTAGCAATGCCTCGTTGAGCGCATATAGTCGCAGCTTCAATCGTTCTTGGCTCATTACCTTCAGGCAAGACCACCGTTTTACCTGCAGCACGTGCCATTTCTGTAAGTTGGAATCTAAAAGCTGGAGGTGATAGACGGTGCTCACGTGATGAATCTTTAGTTACACTTTTAACCCATTGTTTATCTATGAGTTTAGCAACAAATTCTTTTCCCTCTTCAATGCGAACAATATCATCTACGGGAACTTCATGATTAAAGCGCTGAATATTAAGCGCCGTTTGCCAAGTATTGCTATTCACCAAAAAAATCGGCATACCTGTAGCCAAAGCCTGAGCACAAAGTTCGAGTATTTCTGGGGCAGGATCCACGCCTCCTGTTAATAATAATGCACCAATTTTAACCCCATTCATTGCCGCTAAACAGGCAGCGGTAATCACGTCACTGCGATCACCGGATGTCACCAGTAACGCATCAGTTTTGAAATGGGAAACCATGTTCGGTATGGTTCTAGCACATAATGTCACATGGCGTAGGCGTCTTAATTCCATTTCACCAGAATTAATAATTTTAGCATTTAAGTGCTTTGCTAAATCTAATGCTCGAGGAGCAACAAGATCTGGATTATAAGGAATAGCCCCCAAAACAGGCACAGAAGCAGTACTCAAACTGCGCATTAACTTCTTATTGTCGAATACAAGCTTGCCATTACTGTCAAACACCTCAGAAAGATCGAGTCGAATTCTTCCCTCATCGTCAACAGGCGCCCCGATACGATTAACAATAACCCCCGCAATTCGTTGGTTTTTTGCCCCCCCCCAACGGTTGCAGACTATTTCTATTCGATTTTTAACATCATCGGGTTGTTCATTACCCGGCGAAGTAATAAAAATCACATCGACATCAAGCGCTTTGGCTATTGCGTAATTCACATCATTAGCAAAAGGTTGGCTGCGAGTTTGAACAAGCCCTTCGATTATTAGAGTCTCTGTTGAATCAATACTTTTAGCGACTCTTGCAATAATCTGCTCCATCAATACATCACTTTTACCTTCACGAATAAGCTGTTGCGCCCACGCCATCTCAAAAGGCTCAATAGGATTGACTCGAGGAGAGTTTCCTAAAATGGTACTAGAGCGTTCAGGGCCTTTATCACCCACTCGAATTTGCGAAATAGGCTTAAAAAAGCGAACTTTCACACCTTGATGTTCAAATGCCCGCACCATACCTAAACTTATAGAGGTAAGACCGACACCACTCCCGATTGGAACCAACATTATTTTACGTGGCATATTAATCTGCTCTAGTTTTGCTGTTTTTCATCTCAATTTAACGTGCACTGCACGCCTGACGTTTCCAACGACCAACGCAAAATCCTTAATCGATTAGCTTCAGTGCATCTTGAGCGATAACCCACTCTTCATTTGTTGGGATCACCATCGCAACAGGACCAGTATCAGCAGTGATCTGCCCTTGTTGCCCAAAACGGGCCGCAAGGTTTCGCTGTCTGTCTAACTTAAAATTGAAAATAGAGAGTAACTCAATAACTTTTTGGCGAATTAATGCCGAGTTTTCACCAATGCCACCAGTAAACACTAGTGCATCAATACGTCCTAATGGCACTGTGTATGAAGCGATATACTTTGCTAAACGATAGCAAAATATATCCAGTGCCAAGCTCGCGCCTTTATGTCCATTAGCATGTCCCTCCTCAATACCGCGGCAATCATTGGTAAGCTCAGAAATTCCTAATAAACCACTTTGTTTATTCATCATATCTTCGACTTCTTTTAGGCTATAACCTAGGTTTTGCACTAAGTAAAAAATGATTGAAGGGTCTAAATCACCACAGCGAGTCCCCATTACCACCCCTTCAAGAGGCGTCATTCCCATCGAAGTATCGACACTTATTCCAGCTTTAATGGCGGTAACTGAAGCACCATTACCAAGGTGTGCACTGATCAAGTTTAGGTCCTCAACAGCAATCCCTAATGTCTTAGCCGCTGTTTGGCAAATATAGCGATGGCTAGTGCCGTGCATACCAAAGCGTCGAATACTATGTTCACGATAAAGCTGGTATGGCAACGCATAAATAAAGGCTTTTTGAGGCATAGTTTGATGAAATGCAGTGTCAAACACGGCAATCTGCGCAAGCTGTGGAAAGGCAACCTTAGCGGCTAAAATACCGATAATGTGCGCCGGATTATGTAATGGAGCAAGCGTGGCGCAGGCCTCTATACCTTGCAGTACCTCATCGTTAATAATAACCGAACCACTAAATTGTTCACCGCCATGTACGACTCGGTGTCCTACGGCCAGGATCTGTTGCTTAAGCGTTGGGTGGGCAGCAAGAATTGTATCCACAATATAGGCCATCGCTTCAGTGTGAGCACTAAAGGCTCCTAAGCTCTCTTGATGCTTACTCTCTTGTTGTCCGACTCGGGTTTTCCACTTAATGCAGGCATCTTCAAGACCAAAGCATTCACTTAGACCACTGAGTAGATCTTCTCCACTGATCGCATCGATAACGGCAAACTTTAGCGAAGAACTGCCACAGTTCAGCACTAAGACATATTTATTTGACATGAGTAATCCTATAACACATGGGGAAAGCCCAAGTATTTTGTTTAAATGAATGTATTGACTGCCCAATAGCTACTGCGCTAACTAATTTGATTAATCACTATTGGATAAAATAGAAGGTAATATTGCAGAGTCTGCAGCAAGTCTACTCTCCATGAAGCTTGCTGCAAATTTAACCTTGTCTAGTTTGAGTATTACGGCTGTAATTGAGTGAGAGAATCAAAATCCACACGAGTTTGGTAATCTACTTCAGCGAAGCCAAAACCGTTGAGTTGCATAAACTCAGTTTTATAGCCTTCATAGTCACCCACTTCAGCAAAATTATCGGGGGTAATTTTAGCGATCAACTTATCAACTTCCTGCTGCACTGAAGCATCCAGCTCCCAATCATCAATACGGATTAATCTTTCAGAATCAATAGGGGTAACGCCTGAGGTATAAACTCGTTCCGAAAAAAGCCGCTGCATCTGCTCAATACAGGTTTCGTGAGTACCTTGCTGTTTCATGACTTTATACAGTGCAAGGATATAAGGCGAAAATGCTGGTATATAAACGCTGGCCTTAGTCACTAACGCCTTACATACTGAAACGTGGGCACTACCACCAATCGCACTTAACTTCTCATTTAATTTATCACTGGTCGTGTGCAGATGTGTCTTAGCACGCCCTAGCGTACCTTGATGATAAATAGGATAAGTACTTTTTCCACCGATATATGAATAAGCCAACGTTTTGCACCCCGTTGCTAACACACCCGCTTCAGACAATATCTCAATCCAACTCTCCCAATCTTCCCCGCCCATCACCTTTTCTGTATCGATGATCTCTTGCTCTGTGGCTGTCCCGACTGTCATTTGCTCCATAGTATCGGTTTCAATATTAATTGTTGGACCCGTTACCGGCTCTCCAACGGTCTTGATGCTTGAACGCCACATTTCACCGGTTTCAGGGTTAGGTCTAATCCCTGTCGCTAAGCTGTAAACAACCAGATCAACTTTGCCACCAAACTCAGCACGGATATACTCGATAACCTGAGCACGCATTGCAGGGGAAAAAGCATCACCAACAAAGTTTTTTGCAATTAAACCCGCTTGCTCAGCTTGTTCACGAAAATATATGTTGTTGTACCAACCTGCACTCCCAACCCCTTTATCACTAGGGCCACGTTCAAATGACACTCCAATGGTATCTGCCGATGCACCGCCAAAGGCTAAAGACACTCTTGATGCCAAGCCAAAACCTGAAGATGCACCCAAAATCAGCACTTTTTGGGCTCCTGACTCTATCGGCTTTGCCGTTTTAACATAATTAATCTGGTTCAAAATGGCCTGTTTACAGCCAGCAGGATGCGAATTTCGTGCAACAACACCTTTAACAATCGGTTCGATGATCATAAATAATTCCTAAATTGGCTTCATTAAACGGCTTTGGGAGGCATAACAGTTGCGATGCCTTCGATGACGACGACGCCGTCTTGATTAATACTTTGTGTTGTGAGTTTAACGATATTCTTATCGGTGATGATTTCCGCTACCACTACAACGGCTCGAATCGTGTCACCGATATAAACAGGGGCTTTAAATCGAAGCTCTTGCCCTAAATAAATAGTCCCCGGACCGGGTAATTGCATGCCCAGAACCGCAGAAGTTAAACCTGACACTAAAATCCCATGAGCAACTCGGGCACCAAATACACTTTCTTTACCCGCAAGTTCACTGACATGCACCGGATTAATGTCACCACTCACACCACAAAATAGTTGCACATCGGTCTCAGTGATGGTTTTTTCAAAACTGGCTTGTTGGCCAATATTTATCTGCCCAATTGTATAGCTCATACTACTTACCTATTTATGCCTTAATGTTTACGCTGCAGAGTCAACTTGTGAGCTAAAGCTATTTTCATCAAGTGATAACCCCATTGGCGCCTCAGTGAAAATTCGTCTATCCATCATTTTTAAATTGGCACTGATAGCCGGCATGAACTCCATTTTTTGCAAGATGTCTCTATTAAGATCGACACCAGGCGCTATTTCAATAAGCTCAATACCTTTATCTGCTAGCCTAAAAACAGCCCTCTCTGTGATATAGAGGACTTTTTTGCCATTTTTTCTTGCGATATTGGCAGCAAAAGTAATCTGAGCAACTTTACGAATTAACTTACAAATGTGGCCATCTTCAATAATTTCCAGCTCACCATTACCCGTCTCTATTTGTAGTTTCCCCGCTGTAAAAGTCCCGCAGAAAAAAACTTGCTTAGCATTTTGGGTAATATCGATGAAGCCACCACAGCCCGCTATTTTAGGGCCAAATTTGGATACATTTAGGTCACCATTTTCATCACACTCTGCTAAACCAAGAAATGCTTGATCAATTCCACCACCATCGTAAAAATCAAACATTTGATCTTGAGTAATAATCGCTTCAGGGAATGCTGAGGCACCAAAGCTTAAACCGCCCGCAGGCGTGCCACCAATGGCACCAGGCTCAACAGTGGCAATCATTTGGTCGGTGATCCCTTCTTCATCCGTTACACTGGCTATCACCTCTGGCGCACCAATACCGTAATTGAGAATGGCGCCCCTTGTTAATTCCATTGCAGCTCGGCGAGCGATAATTTTCTTAGCGTCAAGTTTTCTTGAGATCTGCTTGTCAGCGCCTTGTTTACCACGTCCGCAGTAAGCAGGATTCATATTCTCAGCGAAGGTCTGCATATGGTGTTCCTCTTCGGAGACCACCACGACGGCATTAACAAAAATACCCGGAATACGTACTTGCTGTGGGTCTAGAGTCCCCACTTTTACAATTCTTTTTACCTGCACAATGACGGTGCCACCCATATTAGTGACTAGCTGAGCAGCGGCTAAGTTCTCTAAGAATAGGCACTCGTCCTCCATGGTGATATTGCCATTTTCATCAGCAGTGGTGCCTCGAAGCAGTGCAACATTGGCATCCATACGCTTATAAAATAGATAGTCGTTGTTATCTATGTTTATTACTGAGACGCGATCTTCTTTAGTCACACTGTTAATCTTGCCCCCATCAATACGCGGATCGATAAAAGTGCCAATACCAACATGAGAAAGTGTGCCGGGCTTACCCGCTGCAGAGTCACGTAACAGTTGCGCTATGACCCCTTGCGGAAAGTTGTAGGCTTGGATCTGGTTTTCATTAGCCAACTTTTGCAGACGTGGAATGAGCCCCCAATGTCCGCCCATGGCCATTTTTACCATACCAGGATATGCCATATGGTTAGCAGCTTTGGTCGCTCCATCTCCTTGGCCTGCTGTGAAATAAAGTTCTAGTGCTTTAGGATGCCCACAACTTAGAAATCGTTCACCAATCGCTTTTTCGATTGCTTCAGGCACTACGGCACCAATAAAGCCCCCTAGAATTACTTTATCTTCGTCTTTAATCAAAGACGCTGCCTGAGTTGCTGTCAGTATTTTTACTTTCATAACATCTTCCTTCAAAACTGAATAATGGGGTAACCAATAGCCGATGTGACGCTGAGGTAATAACTGAAGTTTAAGGTGTTGTGATTACTGAGAAAATAGACAAAAACTGAAAGGATAATTGCAAAAATGGGATAATGTCATCGGTATTATTTCAGACCGGCTTTAATTAACTAACTGAGTAAAAACAAGCTACAACTATTAAGCTTCAAGTGAATGACCACAAGCTAGAGATAAACTAAAATGGATTATATAAATGAAATGGCGAACAATACTAAGCAGTATATAATAGAGTTAAAAAACAAAATTAAGACCGTTAAAATAACACCAAACATAAAATAAAGAGTTGCTATATAAAATACAGCAACTCTTTTATTATTCTATTATCGGGTATTAACCAAAACTGACTCGTAGCGTTGTCATAATCGCTGTGTCATCAATATCTTCATCAGCATGACCCGCTCTGACTTCAATGGTATTGCCCTTACTAAATTTGTACAGAGCTTTTACATCATAAAAAGTGCCATATGTATTATCACGATAATTTTCAGGCAACACTTCATGTAGGTTGGCGTTATACAAGTCTAACTCCATACGACCAACAGCAAAGGTAAACTCAAGCTCATCAGATGGATTCCAATTAGCTCTAAGGCCATAAATGGTACCGTCTTTGCCCGCGTTGCCATTGAAATTACCTAAACCACCAAAAAATTCCGTGCGTGTAGGATTAATCTCGTTTCTAGGAGAGTTGTTGATTAACATAGAATAACTATCCCAGCCTCTACCGACCTGGCCACCATCACCAATACCTGCTATCTGAGCCTGCAACTGAAATTCAGGTGTGATTTGGTAGCCCGCTTCTAGGAACGCTGCCCAACTATTATTTCCCCAAAAATAAATGGCATCATCATCATTCGCATCCGATAAGTTAAAGTTTGCCGCTGCTTTAAATGAGAAGTTACCAATCGTTTTACCTAGATAAGGAGAGAGGTTATGGAAGTTTTTAATGTAATAAGGATTAGATACTTGACTAAAATCACTCGGTGCTGATTCACCATCGAAATATGCCCATAACATTCCCCAGTCAAGACCGCTCTGGTTACCTACAGCAGCAAGTGCATACATGTTCAGATCACCAGTAGAAAGGTCTGCTAAGCTATTTTCAGAAAAGTCTTCAGAAAATCGTAGATCGTATATACCAATTAATCCTACATAACCACCATCAGTCATAAGTGTCTTCATCGCAAGAATTCGATCTCGGCGATCGTCGGCAATATTAAACCCATAAGCCCAGCTTGCCTCTTGCCGTCCTGCACGAAATAACCAGCCGTCATCAGTTTTGTATTGAAGATAAGCAAGATCGAGTGATAATGAATCTAGATTATCGGTACTGGTATAATCGGTTCCAGAACCACCACTATGGCGACGATCACCAGCCCATTCATAGAAACCTAACATTCTAGTATTAATCGACCAACCCGTTTCATTAGCAACATTAAGTGTGAATCGTACTTGAGATAAAGCACCATTGATACTGTCGCCAGTATTAAAATTACCTTCACCATTATCAACGTCGTAAGCTTTGATGAATGCATCGGCTTTAAATTCAATTGTCCCCACATCATCAATTTCTACTGATGCCGCAATTGAAGCAGAGGACATCAACCCCAACGAGCAAGCTAAAGCGATATTTGTTAACTTAGTTGTCATTTTTTTCATTTTCAATTCCTTTATTTTATAAGTTTTTATTTTTATATTTAATACAAGTAGAATTTAAAGCGCATTGTTAACAGGTCCACTTAAATAAGAGTTAGCACAAGCAACACCTTCACAGTCACTAGTCAGCATCTCAACCAATATGGCCCCGCTATTTATTTTGCTATTAAAATGTCCAACACCATCCAGATCGCCACCGGATAGGTTATAAGGACTTAAATCACTAAAATTAAAATCAAGTGCATTTGCTATTGTGCCAGCGCCCAATTGTAGTTGTGCCTTAACATTACTATTGGGTGTAAATAGGGCCCCGTGAACACAAGCTCTCTGGCCGGACATGGTTGTACAGTGGATTTGATCATGTAAGCCCGCAGTCAAGCTGTAGAATCGACTACCTAATGTCTGTGAAGGAAAATGACGCATACTTAGAGAGTCATTATTTCCGGTCCACGCATTTTTTCCCCATAAAGGGGATAAACTGCCATTATCAGGATATAAGCCAAAAGTATTCGTTTGATAAAGATTTTGACTGCCACACGTTGGAACGAGTGCATTCGCATACCCAGTATAAAGGCACGACTGTAGTCCCCGAATTGCACCACCAATATTAATAAATCGGTCAATTTTGTTCCAAGCCTGATATTTATGTAGACTTGAAATTGCTAATGATACCCCTAGTGAATGAGCCACTATATTGACCTTGTTCTGGCCGGTATATATCAGAACATCCTCAATAAATTGATTAATAGTTTGCTGTGTGACTGCATCGTGGTAATTAAGCTGGGGAGATTGGCGCTGTTCGATAGAAAGATAAGTTAGCCCGAATAATTCACAGTCATTGTAGCCAGCTTGTATAAATGACTCATAAACGGAAAAAGGCGCTCGTGGGAAGTTTTCTGGCTGAACACTTGGTGGCAAGGCCCAACCAATAGCATTATCTCCATTACCATGGAGGAATATTACTGGTGTTTTGGTTGCTTGGCAGTTTCCGCCGCCAAAGCCACCATCGGTGTATTTACCTTGCTCGGTGAAGTTATCAGCAAATTGATAGTTTGAATCAGAGCAAATGAACCCATTATGATTATCACATTCTACTGAATAAGTATTAGTTGATATAAATAATGTTAATAAAAAACCAGAAATAAATATAAACCTAAAATCCACTTTAATCACCTTCACCCATTAACAACACATAATCATATTACCAACTCGTAAGGTTTTGTTATCTAGTAAATTCGGGATTCTTTTTTTCATTTACGGGATGTAGATGGGGTAACCAAGAAATCAAAATGCAGATATGATGAACTAAATTTCAGTTAATCATATTAGGAGTCAGGCCATGTGCCAACAAATAAATACTGAAAAAGTGATCTTAGCTAATGGTGAACAGATTTATTATAGAGAGTGCGGTAAAGGGCCTGTATTAGTTCTATTACATGGCAATATGACCTCATCTTTTCATCTTGAAGAGTTTATGAAGTCCGTTTCTTCTGAGTTAAGAGTTATTGCTCCTGATATGCGAGGATTTGGGCAGTCTAGCTACAATCATCCTGTTTCCAACTTGAATGATCTATCTGAAGATATTGCGGATTTACTCAGCCAACTCAATATTGAATCCTATGCCATCGCGGGCTGGTCTACCGGTGGCGGCGTTGCCATTGACCACTGTATTAACCATCATGAAAAAGTCAATCAACTTGTACTCATCAGCAGCATCGGAATGAATGGTTACCCGATCAAATCCAACGGGGGCCAAGGTGATTACCTTAAAAGTAAACAAGCAATATTGGATGAGCCAATGTTTGCGCCTGTTTTCTCTGCTTTCAAAAACAAAGATAAACATTTTGTGCAGGGTTTATGGAATATGGTGGTCTATAACCATAAAAAACCAACCCCACAAAACTATGATTTACTGATTGATGATGTCCTAACGCAAGTCAACTTAGCCGATATTTATTACTCATTATCCGTCTTCAATCTAATGGATGAATTTAATGGTGTAGCTAATGGAACAGGTCAAATTCACCAATTCAAAACACCTACGTTAATACTACACGGTGAGGATGATCTGGTTATTGCCGTTGATACCGCTCGACACACTCATAAAATGATAACAGAGCAAGAGGTCTTTACCACTATAAAAATCTATCCCAATAGTGGCCACTCCTTGTTTATCGATCAACTTGATGACATCAGCCATCAAGTACTCACTTTTATTAAATAATCACTAGGGCCTATAAAATGCGTAGAAGTATCAAGCTTCACTTACTCTCATTATCGCTGTTCACTCTTTTTGCTGGCTGTGGGACAACTCAATATCCAGTAAATAATATGCAAGCCTTAACAGTGACACAACAATGTGAAGGCAGCTATTGGAAAGATTGTGTAACTTATCCGTTTCCTGTGCATTATGCACAAGCTAAAGATAGTACAGGGATTCAGTGGGAAGTTGCCTATATGGACGAATATGCTGGTGATAAACCTTCTCCTGAAACCGTGGTACTTATCCATGGAAAAGGAGTATATGGTGGCTATTTTGCAGATTTGATGAACGTTTTACTGACTCAAGGTTACCGTGTCATTGTGCCCGACCTACCTAATTATGGTAAATCTTTGCCTGGAAACTTAGATAATCCAATTACACGTTCACTGGATGACACACGCACAGCCATTCATGATCTGTTAGCAAATACATTAAATGTAAACAAAGCCAGCTTTCTTGGTCACTCAATGGGAGGCCAATGGGTAATAGGTTATGCCTTAGCATACCCTGAGCAAGTTGATAAGATAATACTTGAAGCTTCTGGTGGTATGGAGGAGTTCCCAACCAATATTGCAGGACTGTCATTTTTTGGCGATGAACAACAAATATCATACGAAAATTGGGCTAAAATCTGGGGGAGCACACTGAAAAAAGAGCAAGTTAAAACTGCAGAAGATGTTGAACTTTTCAATTACTTCAAAGCTAAAAACCCTGAGAGTGGCGAAGTAATGGACTCTCCTGCTGGATACTTTATCAATAAAACCCCAATGACAGAGTATATTACCCAAAACCGTCAGCACATGATTGAAAACTCACCTGAAGAGTACCGAGCATACACCGAGACTTATATCAGAGATATCTATTCAATGGGAGTTGAAGTTCGTATTGAAGACCCTCAAAGTTTAGTTAAGAAAATTGATCAAATTAAAGCTCCGATACTTATCACCTATGGTGAAAAAGAACCCTTTATTCCAACAACCATTTTTAGTGGTCAGCAAAGTTTACGTTGGGACATCATTAAGCCTGTGTATGAAAAGTTATCAAACAATGGTAATGAGCCTACGGTAATCATTTACCCTAATGTTGGCCATTTTATTCATACCGATATTCCTGAAAGATTTAATCAAGACGTAGTTAAATTTCTTGCTGGAGAAAGGATCTCTGGCATTGAAAAAGTTTCAAACTATAAACCACCTATCATCTTACCTCCTGAAGAAGTAACCGCTTTCTTTAATAAGTTTAAACATGCATTAGTGAGTAAGCATAAGACTAACATTGCCAATTTTTATGCAGAAAACTTTATCGAAAACGGCTATGACAAACCTGCATTTTTAGAGATATTGTATAGTCAAATGGCCAGTGTTAATGACTATAAGGTCTCTCTAATCAAATTTGAACAAGATCCCAATAAATCTGATGAGTATTTTGTTGAAGGAATGGTTAATTTAGGCAATATATCCGTTCCCTTTAGTCAAGGGAGCAAAGTTATCAAGACTGCGGATGGCTGGAAGTGGTTGGGCAATAGAAAATCATAATTAACTAATCACAAAATGCTTAGCGTAGGTATATAAGTACCTACGCTAAAAAATACAAATTAAGTTGTGGTAAATATCTAAGTACTAACTCACCAACCTCATCTTTGAATCTTTTTTAAAAGCCATTTACATTACGCTTTGCACACCAAAAACAATAATCAGCTGACTTCTAATTCAGATGCTATCTCTGTTACCCGTCTAATTAAAAAGTCTTTAAAATTTACACAACGAGTTGGCATTTGCTTTCTTGGTCTGAAATATAGTCCAAACTCAAAATGACTATTACTGTAATCATCTAAAATAGGGACTAATGAACCATCATTTAATTCTTTTTGTATTAAACTTGTGGGTAAATAAGCAATTCCAGCGCCAGTTAACGCAACTGTTTTCAAAAACTCACTATCTTCAACCTGCACAGTTTGGGCTATTTCGACCGTTGTAAATTCCCCCCCTCGCTCGAAGACCCATTTATTTCCCCCCACTAAGGTCGATGCATACAAACAATTATGTTTCTTTAGCTCTTCGGGAGTTTCAGGCAAAGAAAAACGTTCGATGTAGCGTGGTGAACAACAAGCCTTAAGCGGGTACCTAAGCAATGACCGTTTAACCAACAAGCTATCTTTCTCTTGATAACCTTGATATGTCGCATTTGCTCGAATAGCAAAGTCAACTTCGCCGACATGATCCATCTCATAAGCGGTTTCAACAATCTTAAAAGACACATAGGGGTATTCACACAAGTATTCTCCAACGACTTGGCTCAAGAATTTTTTAGCAAACAGAGGGGTGCTGGCAATACGAATGACTCCCCGATCATCATTTCCTAAATTTTGAATCTCTGTGAGAATGTCATCAATTTCAGTGTTCACATGGCAGAATCGGTCGAATAATCGCTCTCCTGCCTGAGTCGGAACAACTTTACGAGTTGAGCGTTTAAGCAGGCTCACCCCCATGTTTTCCTCTAACTCAATGATCCAGCGACTCCCTGCAGAGGCTGATATACCATACTGCTTCGCTGCATCACTAAAAGACCCAGTTCTAACTACATGTAAAAAATAAACAATTTTATCTAACATAGACACTTCGCTGTTAATGAGTACCTTGGTCAATAAACCAACCCGTTAAAACACATCCTTAACATGTGAAACGTAAAATAGCGTCACTTATTAAGTGCTAGCGTTTCTATCATTATTCATATATCCAACAATTACTGCTAACTATCCCATAAAAATAAGATAAATAATTTTTTTATCCCCTTTTTGCAATAGTGTTTTGTTCTATTAACGCTAAACATTCAATGTTCCTGAGCCTAATATAGGTCCAAATCTAAGCAAATATCGCCTCTTCGTTTGGCGCTTGCTAACACTCAAAATGGTGGAATCATTATGCTAAATAACAAAATCTGTATAGTCACTGGCGGCGCACAAGGTATTGGTCGATGCATCGTTGAAACGTTTGCTCAGCAAGGTGCGCTTAAAGTTTACGCTTGCGACATGAATATAGAGGCGATGCGAGACCTTGAAGAACAATACAGCAATGTGTCAGCTAAAGAACTTAATGTCTGCGATCGCAAGGGCATTCAAGCACTCATTGAGACGCTAAAAGCCGAACATGGCAAGATTGACGTTTTAGTTAATAATGCTGGAATTACCCGTGATAATTTGCTTGATAGAATGAGTGAAGATGACTGGGACATGGTCATCAACGTTAACCTTAAAGGTGTGTTCAATATGACCCAAGCAGTAGCACCATTAATGATTGAAAATGGTGTAGGCTCGATTATTACGATGTCTTCTGTTGTTGGAACTGATGGAAATGTTGGACAAACAAATTATGCCGCAACTAAAGGCGGCGTCATCACCATGACCAAGGGTTGGGCTAAAGAGTTTTCTCGTAAAGGGGCGCAAGTTCGCGCCAATTGTGTTGCTCCAGGATTTATTGAAACACCAATGACGATTGAGTTACCAGAAAAAGTACTTAACTTCATGAAAGGTAAAACACCACTTGGCCGTATGGGTAAGCCTGAAGATATCGCCAATGGTGTACTTTTTCTTGCCAGTGACAACTCCAACTTTATCACCGGACAGACCCTTAAAATTGATGGTGGCCTTGTAATATAACCACACCATGTTGAATTACTGCTTAATTGAAGCAGCGGTTATCAAGCATTGCTTCAATTAAAAAATCAGTTTTGGAGAGTCTATGAAAAAAGTATTTATTGTTGGTGCGAAGCGGACTGCACTTGGTAGCTTCGGTGGTGCCCTTGCATCTGTTCCAGCTTATCAACTTGGCGGCGAAGCAATTAAAGCTGCGTTAGCTCAAGCTCGTGTTTCACCTGAACATCTTGATGAAGTTATTGTCGGTAATGTGTTAAGTGCAGGCCAAGGGATGGGCCCAGGTAGACAAGCTGCACGTTATGCGGGTATTCCTGATACCGTTCCAGCTTATACCCTCAACATGATTTGTGGCAGCGGCATGAAAACTGTCATCGAAGCAGCGACAAAAATTAAAGCTGGTGATGCTGACATACTTGTCGCTGCTGGTATGGAGAACATGTCAAGCGCACCTTATTTACTCAATAGCAATAACCGTTTTGGTAGCAAAATGGGGAACCAGCAGCTTATAGACTCAATGATAAACGATGGTCTAACCGATGTTTTTAATCATTATCACATGGGAATAACCGCTGAAAATATTGCAGATAAATATCAGATCTCTCGTGAGCAGCAAGATCAGTTTGCGCTTCGCAGTCAGCAACGCGCATGCGCAGCAATTGAAAGTAACCGCTTTACCGATGAGATAGCTCCTATTGAAGTCACTCAGCGAAGAAAGTCATTCAGTTTCGATACCGATGAATACCCGAGAGCAGACGCAACGATAGAAAGCCTAACAAAACTTAGAGCAGCCTTCAAAAAAGAGGGCTCTGTAACGGCGGGAAATTCATCGGGTATTAATGATGGCGGCGTGGCTTTTATTATCGCTTCTGAAGAGGCTGTTAAAAAATATAATCTACAACCACTAGCAGAGATCGCGAGCTATGGCCAAGGTGGCTTAGATCCAGCGTTTATGGGTCTAGGACCTGTACCCGCGATTAAGCAAGCCTTAACGCGAGCCAGCATGAACCTGAGAGATATTGAACTACTTGAACTCAACGAAGCCTTTGCAGCTCAAGCGATTGGTGTTATGCATGGATTGAGTGAAGAGCACGGTGTTGAGCTTTCGTGGTTTGACAATAAAACTAATCTCAATGGTGGAGCTATTGCCCTAGGTCATCCACTTGGAGCCTCAGGTGGTCGAGTATTGACGACCTTGCTCTATGAATTGCAAAAGCAAAAATTCAGCTATGGCCTTGCTTCATTGTGTATTGGAGGCGGAATGGGAACCGCGATTATCATTAAGCGTGTTTAACCTCAGTTCTCACTTACAAAAAGGCTCAAATTGAGCCTTTTTTGATCGTTTTTCAAAAGCGATTAGATCTCAGGGATGAGTTCACGGTGTCTTGCGGAGTCAATATCCAGCAGCGACGACATTAACAGTTATGACTTAAGAGTCTTTTGAGAAGTGTCCGTAGAGCCGCGTATTGATTGCATGAGTTGTATTAGTAACATGAGCCACTTGCTGCGTTTGGTCTCATTCTTGCCTAGATTATTTACCTATTTACCTATTTACCTATGGCGACATAACCTAGCCAGAACATATCTCAGCAGTAAAATAATAGAGGTACTCAAGTTTATCAAATGGGTACAGTTAAATGACACCGTCATAAGTGACCGTGAGCCAGTAGCAACAAATTACCCATTGGCTTTAGTGAACCCATTATCATTCATGACGCTTTATAAAAGGCAGAGGATATTAAAGCCCAATAAGGAGCAGCATGATATTGAACGAGCAAGGATCTGCAGCATGGATGCTGTAGTTAAGCCCTCAGGGATGAGTTCATGGCGTCTTGCGGAGTCAATATCCAGCAGTGACGACATTAACTGTATGACTTAAGAGTCTGTTGGGAAGTGTCCGTAGAGCCACGTATTGATTACATTAGCAATATGAGGTGGTACACACGAATTGTACAACTAGGCCGATTTAAATGAAAAGCATGGTAAACAACTGAAAACGTCAGTTAGATTATCAATTAAAATCAGAGAGTTATTTTGGATGTTTTACATAAAGCGGGGGAGTTTTGGAGGCTCCCCTAGAGCCGCACTCCGGCACATGAGTCACTTGCTGCGGTTGCTCCCTTCCAGGCCTGGCCGAGTTCACAAGTTATCATTGCGGAGGGACCCTAGGGTCACCACAGATTTCTTTAAGAGCGTAACTCCAAAGAACGGCTGCATTATCTATCATGCATCACAAGCAATCAAGTGATTATCGCCTAACTTGGCCTAGTTTTGGTTTAATCGACGATTCTATAAACAAAAGCCCTTAAAAAAGGGCTTTTTTTACACTATTTACATAGCCACTCTATTAACTACTACCATACGGTGGAGGGTGGCAGAGTTGATAGCGCGAGGGTTTAACTGTTTATTTAACTATTTAGCTATAGCGAGTTATTTAGCCATAGTTGACTATAAACTTAGTTGACTGCGATTTTTCTCGATCAACTTTTCACCAATTCCCTTAACTTCAGTGAGTTGATCTACTGAGTCAAATTTACCATGCACTTGACGATACTCAACAATTGCAGCCGCCTTAGCCTCCCCGATACCACTTAACGCAGACAACTGAGCAACCGTTGCACTATTAATCTTAATCAACTCTGATTTAGCTTGAGATTGTTTTGCTTGCTCAGAAGTAGGGGTTTCTGCAACCTTGGTTGCCGACACTGCAGGGAATATTAATAAACTAGACAGGCATAAAACAGACAAAAAAACTTTGTACATAGTTAACTCCTTTTATTTATCCTTAAATGTATGGCCGCAATCCTTTTTCCTTGGCCACGACTAAAAGGTAGATCATAGGCTCGAATTCCGCCAACAGGCGATCACCATCACATCAGCCTTCAACCTAAAGAGATCGAGATCACACTAAGCGAATAATGATTAACTTTCAGTAACTTGCATTGCCAATACAATAAGTACCCGTTTGAGTAATAAATTTCGAAAAAACAGAACAAAGTTAAGAGATGTTTATCGCAATCGAGGTGCTTTCGGGACGGTTATCACAACTTACTCTGGTCAATACTGAAAGTTTTTAACGTTGCCTCACATTTTGAACTTAGCTAAAGCTGAATTAGAGTGACGCAACCTAAAATAATAATGGACATTACAATGTCATTTGAATCAACAAAAGTACCCGACAATACTGATGGCAAGATGTCAACACAGCAGAAAAAGTTAATCATTTTAGCTGCTGATATCATACTGTTATTTTTGATGTATAACTTCTTCCCCTTCGACCAGGGTGTTAATACAGGCTTGGCCATACTGGTATTTGCGGCAATCCTGTGGTTAACAGAAGCCATTCACATCAGTGTCACCGCCATTCTCATTCCAATCTTGGCCGTGTTATTTGGGGTATTCGAAACCCAATCTGCCATGAGTCATTTTGCTAATCCCATTATCTACCTCTTCTTTGGTGGCTTTGTGCTAGCTGCTGCACTTAACCATCAGGGGATCGATAGACTCATCGCCCAGAAAGTACTGACCGTCTCTAAAGGGCGCTTATCAGTCGCTTGCCTGATGCTATTTGGAATAACAGCGGGCCTATCGATGTGGATCAGCAACACGGCTACAACGGCTATGATGCTACCTCTGGCGCTAGGGATCTTGCACCAAATAGATATCGCTAAACATAAAAGCACCTACCTGTTCGTACTGCTGGGTATCGCCTACTCTGCCAACATCGGTGGCATCGGTACCTTGGTGGGTAGCCCACCCAATGCTATCGCTGCCGCTCAAGTCGGCTTATCTTTTGCTGATTGGCTTGAGTTTGGTCTTATTACCGTTGCGATTATGCTTCCTATGATGCTTATTGCGCTCTATATGTATTTTAAACCCGACCTTTCAGTGATCTTCGACATAAAGCAGGAAAAACAATCACTGACCTTCCAAGGCAAATTGACACTGCTAATTTTCATCTCAACAGTATGCTGCTGGATTTTCAGTAAACCTATATCACAAGCCTTAGGCGGTATAGCAAAATTCGATACCATTGTGGCACTGAGTGCAGTGGTGCTATTGGCAGGCCTTGGCTTAGTAAAATGGAAGAAAATAGAAACCACAACAGATTGGGGGGTACTGATCCTGTTCGGTGGCGGTTTAACCTTAAGTGCTGTGCTTAAAGCGACTGGTACTAGTGTATTTTTAGCCCATTGGATCACCGATATCTTTGGTAATACTCATATGGCACTTTTCACTTTTGCTGTGATTGCCTTCGTCATCATGTTAACTGAATTTGCCAGTAACACTGCCAGCGCCGCACTGCTAGTTCCTGTGTTTGCCGCCATAGCCGAAGCGTTAGGACTGTCACCAGTGATGCTGTCGGTGTTGATTGGTATCGCTGCATCTTGCGCCTTTATGCTACCTGTTGCGACACCACCAAATGCCATCGTTTACGGTTCAGGTTATATCAAACAGTCGGAAATGATGAAGGCTGGTGTGATTATCAACTTTATCAGCATGATAGTACTTTATATCATCGCCCATACTTTCTGGGATATTTAACCTAATACAGAAGAGCCCAACCTTAGGTCGGGCTCTTTTTATACTTTATTGAACCATTCGAGTTTTATAGCAATTGGTTAATGTGCAACTTATCTAAGCCCCCCTCAAGTGCTTGAATGATATCTTCTACGGATTCAAGGCCCACCGAGATCCTCAGTAAATTGTCAGTGATCCCAGCTCTGCTCCGCTCCTCATCTGTATAAGGAGAATGTGTCATTGAGGCGGGGTGCTGGATCAGCGACTCGGCATCGCCAAGACTGACCGCAATAGAAAATAACGGTAACTGATTAATAAACTTTATTGATTCTTCAAGGCTTGCGTCAAGCTCAAACGCTATTACACCGCCCGCTCTTCGCATCTGCGGGCCAAGCAATTTATGGCCAGGATGGCTTTTAAGTGTCGGGTAGTACACCTTAGATACTTTAGGGTGGTACTCAAGGTAGCTAGCAACTTTCTCGGCGTTATCACAGTGCCTTTCAAGACGAACATCTAAGGTTTTTAACCCGCGAAGAATGAGCCACGCATCATGGGGAGACAGTACTGCACCAACATCCTTTAGTACTTCATATTTAATCACCTCCATCTGCTCATTACTCGCGCATACAAGCCCAGCGATAACATCACCGTGACCATTGAGGTATTTAGTTGCACTATGAATAACAATATCGATGCCATGCTTAATCGGTTGCTGCAATAACGGCGTCATAAAGGTGTTATCCACCACACTCACTAAATTGTGTTGCTTAGCAATGGCGGCGATTAGATCCAGGTTGTACACATCTAAATGGGGATTTACCGGTGTTTCACAAAAAATCACTTTGGTATTGGGTTTTATCGCGGCTTTAATTGCGGCTTCATCACTGAAGTTAACTAACGTCACTTCAATGCCGAATTTAGTTAACAGTGAGGTCATCAGTGAGAAGGTGCAGCCATATACGGCATTGGATGCCACTAAGTGGTCGCCATGGCTTAAATTGGCTAACAACGCCGCCGATACCGCAGCCATACCTGAGGCTGTAGCGGCTGCAGCTTCACTGCCTTCAAGTGCGGCAATTTTTCGCTCAAGCTCTGCTGTAGTCGGGTTTCCTAAACGAGTATAAATATAACCTTGCTCAGTTCCTGCAAATCTCGCTCCGCCCTGCTCTGCGCTATCAAACACAAAAGTGGCGCTTTGGCATAATGGCGTCACTAGTGCACCAGCTTGATTACTTTCCCGTCCGGCATGAATCACTTTTGTGGCGAGTTTCCATCTATCTTGCATATTGCACTCCCTACTTGATCTACACTGACTTTTTAATAGTTGTGAATGTCAGCTTTATCTTTTAAATCTCAAATGAATTTGCCAAGCCATTTCATCAACAAATCAAACAACAGGGCTAGTTCAGTGTTATGCAGTCAACATGAACTACTCAGGCTAAAGATCATACTATTTGAGGCGAATTTGAGTTAAGCCGCTTGTAAACTGAATGTTACAAGCGGCTTAATATTTAAGGAGGAGACTGATATGAGTGGATGCTTTTACGCGAGTGGCTAACATATAAATGCTTATAAGTTAGCGCTGAAGCCTTTAGTACGGGGAATATGCAAGACTAGTCTTTATGGACTTGACTCTTCTCCGCTTTAACGGTTTTAGACAGTACGCTCGCCGATAGCTCTTTTAAACTGAGTAGCAGCTCTTTATGGATCCCAGAAAGCTTAGGCTTAGACTGGGCAGTAAACTCAAGCGGACGACATAATGCCATCGCTTGATAGCCGAGCCTTGCCGTTAACAGTCCGCCACCTAAGCCCTGGGCCAGCCTCGCTGATAGTTTGCCTGACATCTCTACCGACAATAATTGGGTTCCTAAGTCGGTAATAATCTCGCTCGAACCGGCGTAGATAATATTGCCAATAATGCTACGAATAAGTTTTATTCGGCTCCAATAACCCAGCTCCACACCATAACAGGCGGCAAGTTTATTAATCATGCTCTGGTTGCGCCAAAGAATAATCGCCATATCTAACATAGCTAATGGGCTGGCTGCCAGTAATAAGGCAGACTCCTGAGCAAAACGGCGCACGATTTTTTTAGCCACTAAATCACGCTCGGTTAATACTAGAGAATCGAACAAACTGAGCTTTTCAGCGTCGTTATGTTCAGCTGTAGCACTTTGAAGATAGCGGCTAACTTGCGCCGTTTTAGGCAGTTTTTCAATGATCTCATCAATAAAGGGATCGGCCTCTCCCATCTGCATGCTGTGCACTAAACGGTTACCCACACTTTGGGAGTCTTCGATATGTTTTAAGGCTTTTAGCTTACGCCATTCAGCAAAAGTCATTTTACCTGCCCACAGTGTTACTAGCCCTGTGACGCTGGCATAAAGGCTAAATAACCAACTACTCTGTAAAAAAGCAGCCTGTAGGCTAAGAACGGCTTCCACAACCACGACCACAGCGATGCCAGCTAGACATAACTTGCCCAACCAAGCCCGTTTACGCGTTAAGCGTGGCGCGTTTGCACTTTCTTGCTCTAATGGATCAATACCGGATAAACGGTCATCGACTATGGTTTCAAGCTCAAGCTCAGAAAGACTGTCTGTTTCGATAAATTCAACCTGTGGGTCAAAGTTACTAGCCGCAGTTAGCTTCACATCGGTATCGTTGCTATGGCTGTCATTATTGTCGAATCGTTGCTGCTTTTTAATGGAACTCTCACCTTGTGACATACACTCTCACTCGCCTAACGTTTTGCCTAAAATCTTATCTAACTTTATTTCAATTTATCGCCGAGTAAATACTGCAATACGTGATCTAAACGTATGTGCTCAAAGTCGGCATTACTGCGCTGCGGGTGCTGATTAACTGCTGGCGCAAAATTAACAAATTCAAAGCCCTGATTATCCCAAAAATCGGCAGAAGGTAAGGACTTAGGCACCTCGCCAGGAAACAGGGTCACTGGTACCTGCTCGGTCAACTCGGTGCCGCGCACCACTTCTATTTCGCTTCCATCTTGTTTGACCATGCCATGGCTGGTTGATTTAATGGCGCTGATAGCCATAGTCTCAACCTCACACCCTTCAAACTTAGCGTGTTGCTGACTTTGATGGACTAATTGAGTCAGCAGAGATAAAACATTACCTTGCTGATCACGAGTAACATGGTCAACTTTACTGGCTGCAAACAGCAGCTTGTCTATTTTTGGTGAAAACAGCCTTTTAAGTAAGCTCGACTGGCCAAACTGAAAACTCTCCATCACCGCATGGATAGCTGATTTCATGTCATCAAATTGAGCCCGGCCACGGTTAAGTGGCGTAAAACAATCAACCAATAGTAACTGTCTATCAAATTTGGCAAAGTAATCGTGATAAAAAGGTTTAACCACCCGACTCACATACTCTTTATAACGCTGCTTTAATGTGTGATAAAAACTGTTAGCCCCTGATTGTTCAAGTGTTTGAAAACCAACGTCATCGATATCAAGCAGTGGAAACAGTGCCAACACTGGCGTGCCATCTAACTCTCCGGGTAATAATAAGCGTCCCGGCTGAGCATAATAAAATCCATGATTATTCACACAGTCTTGCAGCAACTTTTGATAACTATCTGCAATTTGTTGTAACTTAAGTTCATCAGCTTCGCTGGCTAAATCAATACTATTTAGCAGTTGAGAAAATTGTGCGTAATAATCTGACTGCTCAAAGACAGCCTTTCTTTCTACCTGAGTATTTGACCACTGCTGAAACGATAACTTTAGCATTGGCAGGTCGAGTAGCCATTCGCCTGGATAGTCGACAATATCTAAATATAAGGTGGCACTATCGGTGATCTTTGATAACAAGCCTTTAGCTGGACGATATCTAATGGCGAGTCTTAGCTCGCTGATACTACGGGTAGATACAGGCCAAACTCGGGGTTCAGTCGTTAACGATTTAATTGCGCCATCATAATTAAAACTTGGAATGGTTAAATCCGGTTGCATATCGCGCTTTACGCCATACAGCCGGCCATCGCGGGCGACTTGCCATAAGGGTAATTGAGAGCTAGTTTCAGCAATACCTGAATGAAGCAGTTGGTTAACTAGGCCAGTAATAAACGCTGTTTTACCCGCCCCCGCCAAGCCTGTAACCGCGAGGCGTAAGTTTCTATCGGTTGTTCTAAGCGCAACGGCTTGAGTATTCTTACTGAGTTTTTTGAGAGAGCGTTTAAGACTTACCATAAAATGAAGTAAAACTCGTTTGAGAAGGTTCTAGGGCAGTATAGCCTGCCCCGTCATCGAACTGATAGATGATTCGCTATAGATGATTCATCTATAAATTGTTGATTTGATCTTTAAGATCATAATTGTCGGAAGTGACGTGACGTTCAAGGTTTTGTAACCTCACTTCTAACGATCTAAACTGGCTATTTACGTCCCTTAATGCCATTTTAGCTGGCTCACCCGACTGCCAAATCTTCTTCTTTAGTCCAATTTCTTTGTTTGAAAGCTCGTTTTTACCAGTGCCAGGTTTGATATCCAAAATCATCCAAAGCAACACATAGATAATCAGTACAATCCCTGAGCCACCCAATAAGAAAATTGAAGCGGCTAACACTCTAACTAACCAAGTTTCAAAATTAAAGTAATCTGCAATGCCTGCGCAAACACCCGCTATTTTACCTGACTGAGGAATTCGATATAACGTTCTATTGCCTTCGTTCATCTCTACTTCCTCCTTGTTATTTAATTAAATAGTGATACTTGTCTACAGTATTGAGTCGATGTTGTTTAATCATTTCGACTCCTCCACTGCGGTGCCTCACTGTCTAAGATTGCTTCTAAGGTCTCGATGCGATGTGACATCTTATCAGCTTTGGCAATCAACTCATTTAACTGGCTAAACTCTTCTTCAGTAAGTCCCTGGCTAACCTGTTTCTTACTGCGGTAATAAAGTATTAGCCATATTGGAGCCACAAATATTAAAAAAATAATAATTGGGGCCATCAAAATATCCATGTTCATAACTCACCTCTGATCTCATTTATTACTTAGCTTTAGTTTTGCTTCCCTTCATTTTTGCCTTAAGCGCTTCAAGCTCAGCGTTAACTGAATCTTCAGCTTCTAGGGCCGCAAACTCATCATTAAGCGACTTTTTATTGCCTAAATCATAAGAATCAACTTGTGATTCTAGATTCTCTACGCGGCGCTCATACTGCTCAAACTTGCTCATGGCATTATCAATCTTGCTTGAATCAAGCTGCTTCTTTACTTCTAAACGTGAAGAGGCAGTCTGCTTGCGCATGATGATAGTCTTTTGACGTGCTTTAGCATCGGCTAGCTTCTCTTGTAGCAAGTTAACTTCTTCTTTAAGACGCAAGATATGCTCTTCAACAACCACTAACTCTGCAGCAAGTGTTTGGGCAAGCTCATTGGCTTTCTGTTTTTCAACTAAAGCGGCTTTAGCAAGATCTTCACGGTCTTTCGACAATGCAAGCTCTGCTTTACTTTCCCAATCTTGTACCTGTTCTTGCACCTTAGCAATACGGCGAATGATCTCTTTTTTCTCTGCTAATACTTTTGCAGAGGTAGAGCGCACTTCAACTAACGTATCTTCCATCTCTTGTATAATCAGACGAACCATTTTCTCTGGATCTTCAGCCTTATCGAGTAGTGAACTGATATTCGAGTTAATGATGTCTGCAAAGCGTGAAAAGATTCCCATAATAATTTCCTCTAATTAACGTTGGATTCGATAAATATAATCCACTTTCCGTGCCAACATTGCCTTTCACTTATAATACAACACCTTAAACAATTATTTAACTTTTCCTTTCATTTATAAACTGAGCATCATATTATTATTTTCACCAATTATTAGCGTGAAAGACTAAAACTTACTGTGAGCAATCAATTTCAGCAAGATAATCTTATCGGACAATCCAATGCCTTACTGGAAGTCCTTGAACATATTTCTCAAGTAGCGCCTTTATCTAAGCCGGTGCTCATTATTGGTGAACGCGGCACAGGTAAGGAACTTATTGCAGAGCGTTTACATTACTTATCAAAACGTTGGGATCAAAGCTTTATCAAGCTCAACTGCTCATCATTAAGTGAAAATTTACTCGAAAGTGAGTTATTTGGCCACGATGCGGGCGCATTTACTGGCGCCAGTAAAAAGCATGAAGGCCGTTTTGAACGCGCCGATGGCGGCACCCTATTTTTAGATGAGCTAGCCAATACCTCAGGGCTTATCCAAGAAAAATTACTGCGCGTGATTGAATACGGCGAATTTGAACGAGTGGGTGGCAGTAAAACAGTACAGACAAATGTGCGACTCATTTGTGCTGCTAACGAAGATCTGCCCTCGCTTGCAGAAGCTGGAGAGTTTAGACCCGATCTGCTCGATAGATTGGCTTTTGATGTGATCACTTTGCCACCATTGAGACACCGAAGCGAAGATATCATGGCTCTGGCTGAATATTTTGCAGTGGGCATGGCAAGACAGTTGAAGCTTGAGTTATTTGAAGGTTTTAGTCGCAGCGCTGTCGAACAGCTGATGGAATATCAGTGGCCGGGTAATATTCGTGAACTTAAGAACGTTGTTGAGCGTAGCGTCTACCGAAATGCAGATACCAACGCGGCGATAGAACAAATTATTATCGACCCCTTTGCATCGCCTTATCGTCCAACTAAACGCGTTAAAACCAAAGAGCGACAGCAAATTGTTTCGCCGGAGGTAAACGTAACTGCGCCAGATAGCACCACCGAAGTAAGTGCTAACACGAGTACACTAGCAAACGCAGCCGTTAGCTTTCCTATCGACTTTAAAACCCACTGTGAGCAAGGTGAGGTACGCATCTTAAAACAAGCGTTAGAGGCAGGACAATTTAACCAAAAGAAAACCGCTGAATTACTAGGGCTGAGCTACCATCAACTACGCGGGATCTTAAAGAAATACAACTTGCTGGATAAATAATTGCTGTTAGCTAGTAGGCACTGTTAAAATAGCCAATAACGTTCAGCTCAAAAATGATTGCTTAATGAAACAGCTGCTAAAGAGAATAAAGTTGATCACTGGGATCTCTGCGATTAACTTGTTACTCACCGCCTGTGGGCCACAGCAAGTTCCCGCGGGTTTAGTCTACTGCTCGGAAGGCAACCCTGAGACCTTTAATCCTCAGTTAGTGACCTCTGGGACCACTATCGATGCCACTTCACAACAGATCTATGACAGTTTGGTCGATTATGATCCCGTCTCCGGTGAAATCGTGCCAGCGCTTGCCACCTCTTGGGAAACCTCAGAGGATGGCTTAAGCTATCACTTTAAGTTACGCTCAGGAGTAAAGTTCCATCATACCGCTTGGTTTACACCAACACGCGAATTTAACGCAGATGATGTATTATTTTCTTTTAATCGGATCATCGATAACGATAACCCGTACCATCAAGTATCAAAAAGTGGCTACCCTTTCTTTCAGAGTATCGGTTTTAATCAAGCCGTCACCAATATAGAAAAAGTTGCCGATGATGAAGTCATTTTTCACTTAGATCAAAGCGATGCATCATTTCTCGCTAATTTAGCAACCGGGTTCTCGGTCATTTTATCGAAAGAGTATGCCGATAAACTACTGGTTGAAGGCACTCCGGAACGACTCGATAGACAGCCAGTCGGTACCGGCCCGTTTAAACTGGTCAAGTATGTCAAAAATGAATTTATTCGTTACCACCGCAATGACAATTTCTGGCGCACTTTGCCTGAATTTGAACAGCTTGTTTATAATATCACGCCACAAAGTAGTGCCAGACTCACTAAGTTGATCACTGGTGATTGCAGCGTCTCCGCGCTGCCAAAGGCTGGCGAGCTCCCCGTGATTAAGCAACACCCTAACCTTGAGCTTGATACTCAACCTGGTTTCAATGTCGCATTCTGGGCCTTCAACACACAAAAGAAACCTTTTAATGATGTTCGGGTACGTCAAGCATTAGCCTACGCAGTCGATAAACACAGCATCCTAAGAGCGGTGTACCAAGAAACGGCAATAAAGGCGACGGGTATGTTGCCACCACAGTCTTGGGCTTACCATTACAATAAGAGTACTTATCAATATAACCCAGAAAAGGCACGCACCTTATTGAAGGAGGCCGGAATAACCAATTTAAGTATAGATATTTGGGCTATGCCTGTGGCGCGTATTTATAATCCCAATGCACTTAAAACGGCCGAATTAATCCAGGCAGATTTAGCCAATATTGGTGTGAATGTGAATATTGTCACCTATGATTGGAGCGTGTTTAACCAAAAGCTTAATCGAAAAGACTACGACTCTGTATTGATTGGTTGGAATGCCGATAATAGCGATCCAGACAATTTCTTCTCACCGATTATGAGTTGTGCTTCCCTCACTTCCTCGAGTAACCGTGCACATTGGTGCAATCTAGAGATGGATCGCATCTTGGCAAAAGCAAGAGCGACAACCTCAGAGCCCAAACGAAAAGCGCTTTATCAACAAGCTGAAGCGTTATTTGCAGAGCACATCCCTATGATGACCTTTGCCCATGCAACACAATTGACTTTTAAGAGTAAAAACGTCAAACAAACACAGCTTACCCCTTTTGGCGGGATCTCATTTGAACGAGCCAAAATTATTACGCCTGAGGGAGACTTATAATGGGTCGATATCTTTTACGCAGATTAAACCTATTTTTTGCCACAACTCTTGTATTAGTTGGCGTTTTGTTTGTAACAACAGAACATTTCCCAGTTAATAAAGCTTTTGCCTTAACAGGAATTGTAGCCCCAACTGCTGAGCAATTGCAGCAAACAGAGGAAACCTATCAGCTAAATGGTAATCAACTAGAACAGTTTATTGCCTATGCACAGACGCGTTTAAGTGGTGATTTAGGTTTATCTATCACTTCTCAACGTCCGGTTATTGAAGAGTTAACTCAAGCACTGCCAGCTTCATTCGAGCTGGCTTTCATCGCAGCTCTAATCGCGACTCTACTTGGCGTACCTTTAGGAGTGCTAGCCTCGTTAAGCAAAAATAAAGTCACCCAACACAGCATTATGGCGATCACCCTAACGGGATACTCAATTCCCGTATTTTGGTTGGGGTTGACTCTGTCATTATGGTTTGGTGTCCAGCTTGAGTGGCTACCTGTCTCAGGACGTATGAACCTTTTATATGCAATCGAGCCCATAACCGGATTGATGTTGGTAGACACCCTGCTCTCAGACTCTATTTATCGCCTTTCGGCGTTTCAAGATGCACTGTTTCATCTCATATTACCGTCGATAACATTAGCGGTACTGCCTTTTACTGTGGTTGTACGGATCACCCGTTCTGCAATGCTAAACATCATGGAGCAACCTTACATAAAAGCTGCTGAAGCCCGTGGTTTGCACACTGGAACAATAGTTTTACGACATGCACTGCCAAACGCACTCATTCCTGTTTTAAAGAACTTGGGACTAATGTTAGGTACTTTTGCAAGTTACGCCATGATAGTTGAAGTCATTTTTTCATGGCCGGGTGTTGGCAGTTGGTTGGTATCAGGTATTTATCAGCGTGATTACACGGTTATCCAAGGTGGCGTGTTAGGCGTCGCCCTTATCATCATCTTTTTAAGTATTTTAATTGAAGTACTTCATAACGCTTATAATCCGCTAAGCAGGAAAGAGCTCTATGCCGCGAATTAGAATTTATCAAGAAGACCACATCCCTTCACCGATGCAAAAGGTGTGGCAAGCATTTGCCGATAATCCCTTTGCATTAATGGGGCTTTGGGCTGTGTGTTGTTTACTCACATTAGCCGTATTTGGTCCTTGGATTGCCCCCTTTTCACCCGAACAGCAAGACCCGTTAGCGCTACTGTTACCGCCATCTTGGGATGCTAGCGGTACGGTTGAACACTTCCTTGGCACCGATGATTTAGGCAGAGATATCTTCAGTCGTCTGCTCCATGGCGCTCACCTTACTTTTGGCATGGCACTAGGTATTGTACTGGCCTCGTTAGTGGTCGGTTTTATCATCGGCTCGATTTCCGGCATGATGAAGGGCCTTAAGTCGTCGATATTGAGTCACTTACTGGACGCTTTATTATCGATCCCATCACTACTGTTAGCCATTTTGGTTGTCGCCGTCATGGGGCCAGGCCTAGAAAACGTATTTTGGGCGGTGGGTATCGCCTTAACCCCGCAGTTTGTCAGAGCCATCCATCAAGCTGTGCACGAAGAGCTGCAAAAAGATTACGTCACGGCAGCCAAATTAGACGGAGCAAACTCCGTGCAAGTTTTTTGGTATGTCATTATGCCCAACGTATGGGAAACCGTGATTATTCAAACTACGTTAGCGATTTCTGCTGCAATTTTGGACATCGCTGCACTAGGATTCTTAAATCTTGGTGCACAAGCACCGAGTCCAGAATGGGGCGCTATGGTGTCTCAAGGATTAGATAACTTATTGACTGCCCCCTGGACTGTAACGATCCCCGGCGTTGCGATTTTATGTAGCGTTCTTGCTATTAACTTAGTCGGTGATGGTCTGAGATCGGCGTTATCGCCCATCAGAAATTAATACTATGCCTTTACTCGATATACGTAACCTCACCATTGAACTTGATACGCCTCATGGGCGAGTCAAAGCTTTGGAACGCGTCAGCTTGATGATTAACCCAGGCGAATTACACGGCCTAGTGGGTGAATCAGGCTCAGGTCGTACACTGCTCGCTCGTGCTATTTTAGGGGTACCGGGTCATAACTGGACCATTACTGCCGATCGTATGATGTGGGATGGCCAAAACCTAATGGACATGTCTACCAAGCAGCGGCGTAACTTAATGGGCAGTGAAATTGCGGTGATATTTCAAGATCCAACTGGCAGCTTAGATCCCGCAATCCAAGTGGGTAGTCAGCTAATTGAAGCCATGCCTAAAGATAAACAAGTTTCATTTTGGAAACGCAATAAGGCTCGTAAAGCGACAGCTCAAAAGTGGTTGCATAAAGTTGGTATTAAAAACGCTGAAGAGGTCATGAGCAGTTATGCTTGGGAGCTTTCTGCCGGTGAATGCCAAAAAGTGATGATTGCTATGGCGATTGCTAATCAGCCACGCCTGTTGATTGCCGATGAGCCAACAGATTCGATGGAGCTCAGCACTCAAGCACAGATATTTAGATTACTGAGTAAGCTTAATCAGCTACACAATGTGTCCATTTTGCTGATTAGCCATGAATTAGAGACCCTATCAGGTTGGTGCGATCAACTCACGGTTCTATACAGTGGCCAAGTGATGGAGTCAGGACCAACATCCGAAGTTCTTGAGCAGCCTTTTCACCCTTATACTAAAGCTCTACTCGACAACATGCCTGACTACTCAGGTGTTTTAGCCCACAAGTCGGTTATGAAAACCTTGCCAGGCTCGGCACCAGCATTGCAACACCTTCCCATAGGTTGTCGACTCGGGCCGCGCTGCCCACAAGCACAGAAGCGTTGCGTCAGTAAACCTAGCTTATGTCGTAAAAAAGACCGCTATTTTGCGTGTCATTTCCCCTATCACAGTGAGCCATGTAATGACGACACCACTTCTTAAAGTTAACGATCTAAGCAAGAGCTATTTCGCTGGTTATAAACGTTTTAAGCGTCAATATAACAAAGCGCTTTCACCGGTATCATTTGAGTTAAACCAAGGTGAAACTTTGGCGATTGTTGGCGAAGCTGGCTCAGGCAAAAGTACCATCGCTCGAATCTTGGTCGGTGCAGAAATCAGAAGTGGCGGAGAGATCTTCTTCGAAGGTGAACCATTAGATAAACACGATCTGAAACAGCGCTGCCGCCTTATTCGAATGATTTTTCAGGACCCAAATACCTCGCTCAATCCAAGACTAACAATTGGCGAGTTATTGGATGAACCTTTAAAGTTTAATACCAAGCTCAATAGCAGTGAACGCAAGGCTCAGGTTATTGATAAGCTAAGAAAAGTTGGCCTACTACCCGAACATGTTGAATTTTACCCGCATATGATCTCTGAGGGCCAGAAACAGCGTGTAGCAGTAGCAAGAGCGTTAATGCTGGATCCAAAAATCATTATTGCCGACGAAGCCTTAACTGCGCTTGATCTATCAGTAAGATCGCAGATTTTAAACTTGCTGCTCGAACTGCAACAAGATATGGGCTTATCTTATATTTTCGTTTCCCATAATATGAATATTATTCGCCATGTTAGTGACAAAATCATGGTGCTTAAAAAAGGTGTAATGGTCGAGAAGGCAACTACAGAGCAGTTATTTAACGCGCCTAAACATGAATACACTCAAAGACTGATCCAAGAGCAAAGCTTGTTTACTCGCAAAAAATAAGCAACTATCTTACTTGCTGCTTTACTGTGCATAAACCGTTGATTTATGCCTCTAAGGCTTGTTTTTAAGTCAGTAAACTGCTCCAACCACTGTGAAAAAAGCCGATTTTTAAGAAAAACGAGTGCCATTTGATGTCGGTTTAATTATCCTAGAGACAATTTTTTAAGAGAATCAAAAAATATGATCATCAAACCTAGAATCCGTGGTTTTATTTGTACTACGACCCATCCTGTTGGCTGTGAAGCCAATGTTCTTGAGCAAATCAACTTTACCAAAGCTAAAGGTAAAATAGCTAACGGCCCTAAAAAGGTATTAGTGATAGGCTCGTCTAGTGGATACGGTCTTTCTTCACGCATCACAGCCGCTTTTGGTAGCGATGCCGCCACGTTAGGTGTATTTTTTGAAAAGCCAAGTACAGAAACTAAACCTGGTACTGCGGGCTGGTATAACTCTGCTGCATTTGACAAGTTTGCTAAAGCTGAAGGACTCTATTCTAAAAGCATCAACTGTGATGCATTCAGCCACCAAGCTAAGCAAAAAGCCATTGAGCTTATCAAGCAAGACTTAGGTCAAGTGGACATGGTGGTTTATTCACTCGCCTCTCCGGTGCGTAAAATGCCTGACACTGGTGAGCTTATTCGCTCTTCACTAAAGCCAATCGGTGAAACTTACACAGCAACGGCTGTAGACACCAACAAAGACATCATCATCGAAGCAACTGTAGAGCCTGCGAGTGAGCAAGAAATTGCCGATACCGTTACCGTTATGGGCGGCGAAGATTGGGAACTGTGGATGCAAGCCTTGTCTGAAGCTGGCGTATTAACAGACAACTGCAAAACCGTTGCTTACAGCTACATTGGTACCGAGCTAACTTGGCCTATCTACTGGCATGGCGCTCTTGGTAAAGCCAAGATGGACTTGGACCGCGCCGCTCATGCGTTAGACGCTAAGCTTTCAGCAACTGGCGGCAGTGCTAACGTTGCAGTGCTAAAGAGTGTAGTGACTCAAGCAAGCTCGGCAATCCCTGTCATGCCGCTTTATATCGCAATGGTATTTAAGAAGATGCGCGCTGAAGGCCTACATGAAGGCTGTATCGAACAAATTAACCGTATGTTCAGCGAGCGTTTATTTAAAGCTGATGGCACTGCGGCAGATGTGGATGATTCAAATCGCCTACGCCTTGATGACTGGGAGCTTCGTGAAGAGATCCAGCAGCATTGCCGTGATATGTGGCCACTAGTGACTACCGAAAACTTGGCAGAGTTGACCGATTACCGTGAATACAAAGAAGAGTTTCTAAAACTGTTCGGATTTGGCATCGAAGGTATCGACTATGAAGCGGACGTTAACCCAAACGTTAAGTTTGATGTAGTTTCAATCTAAATCACCTCGTGATTTAGCCAATACTAACCTGTATTGAAGTAAACGCCGCAATGTAATATTGCGGCGTTTTTTATTGTGTCTTCACAACATGCATGCCTAGCGGGTTTGTTATTATGGCTATCGATGAGAGCTGTTGACGCATCGTTATTGGATCATCAGCGACTCACCACACAGAATCATGAAGAAAAGCAACAGCAAGCTTTTAATCTTTATCTTCGTGCTCTTCGTGCTCTTCGTGAAAGCGACGCGCTTCGTGGTGAAATTAGCTAATACACGTCCATAAAAAAACCGGCTTCAGCCGGTTTTTTATTGCCTCATATGAGACTCACTTCTATTTATTCAGTAGTGCTGACTCAGTAGCTCTTACTCAGCAACTGGGTAAAGTACTTCACCCTTAGCCTTTAGAGACGCGATAACCGCACGGTAATCGTTTTCACTGTACTGGGAGTTCAAACGTTGTTTAAGCGCTTCAAGAAGGCTTGCATCAACATCTTCAGCAGCATTAACTTGCTTCAACACTACGACTGCGTAGCCATTTGCAAGCGCTACGGTATCAACAGAAGCCTTGTCGCTTGGCTGTGCCATAGAGAACGCCTTATTTACAATCGCGCCATCAACGTCTTGCTCAAAACGTGCAAGCTTATCTTTAACGATAAAGTCTGAGGTAACGCCTGAGGCTTCAACCGCAGTCATCAGCTCTTGAGCTTGCTTGCGTGCTGCTTCATTAGCTTGCTCTTGCTTTAAACGGTTAGCGATTGCATTGCGAACGTCAGCTAAGTCCATAGTGCCCGCAGCTTTATGGGTATTCACGCGAATAACCACCACATGGTTTGGCTCTACTTCTAACACATCGCTATTCATACCATCCAGTAACACATTCGAAGAGAATGCTTCTTTTAGCAAGTCAGGATTGCTAAATAGTTCTGGTGGATTAGTACGTGCAAATTCAACAGTTGTCTTAACCTCAACACCTAAATCTTTCGCCGCATCGACTAGCGTATCAGGCACTTCGTAGCTGGTATCGGCTAACACTTGCTGTAACTCGTAGAATTTGTCTACCGCTTGCTTCTCTTGAAGTTGAGCAATGATTTTTTCTTTAACGTCAGCAAATGGGGCCTCTGCACCGGCTTGGATATCCAACAACTTAATAATGTGATAACCAAAGTTTGTTTTCACAACATTTGAATAGTCACCTTTATTAAGTGCAAACAGTGCGGTGTCAAACTCAGGCTCCATAACACCCGCTTCAAACCAATCTAGTTGACCACCCTGCTCACCGCTAAAAGTATCTTCAGATTCTGTCTTTGCAAGTTCTGCGAAGTCAGCACCGTCTTGAAGTTGCTTATAGATAGCTTCGGCTTTCGCTTTAGCCGCTGCGTCATCGTCACCAGCTTGAACAAGGATATGCGCCGCTAAGCGCTTCTCAGCTTGTGTGTAGTTAGCTTTATGCTCGTCATAATAAGCTTGTGCGTCAGCATCGGTTACTTTTACATCTTTAGCTAGATCTTTTGCATCAAGCTCGATGTAGTCAAGACTAACGACTTCTGGACGAATAAATTGGTCTAGATTTGAATCGTAATAAGTCTTGATCTGCTCATCGGTAACACTGATGTCAGCTAGGAAAGGAGTCGCATCGATAACCTTGTAGTCGATATCACGTGTCTGACCTTGAAGATCGGCCAAATACTTGGCTTCACCAGGTAAAACAAATTCAGAACCCACTAAGGTAGCAACAAGCTGACGGCGAGTCATATCGGTACGCATCATGTCGCGGAAAGAGTTCGCCTGATAACCTAACTGACGCAGAATAGCTTGGTAACGATCGTTATCGAAACGGCCGTCAGTTTGGAATGCAGGCTCTGTCATAATTGCCGCTTTAATCTGCTCATCAGATACGCGCAATCCTAACTCAGCCGCATTTTGGTCTAATAACGTCTCAGCCACTAAACGCTCTAAAACGCTTTGCTTAACGCTTTGCATGTAGTTATCATCAGCTGACAGTGTGGCAAACATATCGCCTAACTGTTGCTCTAAACGACTACGTTCATTTTGATATGCTTGCTCTAAAGCTGAGTTGCTGATCTCTTCACCATTTACGGTAGCAGCTGCAACCTCAGTTGAAGAACCCAAATAACTACTTACACCGGTAAATGCAAAAGAAAGTATCACAAGGACTAATATACTTTTAGCAATGACACCTTGTGAGCCTTCGCGAATCTTTTCTAACATCAGACTTCTCGCTTGTTGCGATTAATATAATAAAAAGGCGCATCACTGTTTGGATGCGCCTTTTTGTAATTTAAAGGAGGAGAAAATACCAAAATCTTCAAACTCCTGCTGGCGAAATTAAGGTGATACTTAATTTATGCCCTTTCTATTTGTAGAAAGCACTGTTAAAACAGTGCTTTCTTACAATAGCCTTACAAAGGCTGCATTGCTAACTTTTATTAGTTAACAGCGTCTTTTAGAGCTTTACCAGCTTTGAATGCTGGAATATTTGCTGCAGCGATTTTGATCTCTTTACCCGTTTGTGGGTTACGACCAGTACGCTCTGCACGTTGACGCACTTCGAAAGTACCGAAACCAACAAGAGCAATCTTATCGCCTTCTTTAAGGCCGTCAGTAACAGCGCCGATGAAAGAGTCTAATGCACGGCCAGCTGCCGCTTTAGAAATGTCAGCACCAGAAGCGATTTTCTCGATTAGTTCAGATTTGTTCATGTCATCCCCTTGAATGTAATTTGTGCGCCGCACCCAAATCCTTGTCTAGAGCGGTCTGCGGAGGCTTTTTATAACAAGCTTAGAACCAAAGTTCAAGCCTTATAGGAAAACCAAAGAAATAAATTAGGATACTACTCAAAACCAGTCACTCCAAGGGCTGGAGCGACTGACTCTCCACAGACTTAGGCTACCACAGCTTGATACTTAGGTAAGCCCCTTTTTACTGTTTTTTTAAAGCAATCCTACAATTTATTGCGTTAGTCCACGTTTTCTACTACTTCGAAGCCTTCAACTGGTCGCTCTAGCGCCAACTTAAGTACTTCATCGACCCATTTCACGGGATAAATCTTTAGATCGGCAATGACATTTTGTGGAATTTCTTCCAAATCACGTTCATTTTCCTTTGGAATTAGAACAACTTTCGTACCGCCACGATGTGCGGCCAATAGTTTTTCTTTCAATCCACCAATCGGTAATACTTCACCACGAAGGGTTATTTCACCTGTCATTGCCACGTCAGCACGAACAGGGTTGCCCGTTAGGCTAGATACTAGCGCAGTACACATAGCCGCACCTGCTGATGGACCATCTTTCGGTGTCGCGCCCTCTGGTACGTGGACGTGAATATCACGCTTCTCGTAAAAGTCGGGGTTAATACCCAATTGCTCTGCACGAGCACGCACAACCGTCATTGCCGCTTGAATCGATTCTTGCATCACATCGCCAAGTGAGCCGGTATACGTCAGCTTACCCTTACCAGGCACTGAGGTGGCTTCGATGGTAAGCAGATCGCCACCCACTTCGGTCCACGCCAAACCGGTAACTTGACCAATCTGGTTATTAGACTCAGCTTTACCGTAGTCACAGCGTTGTACGCCTAGGAATGACTTAAGGTTGTCTTGGTTAACTTCAACATGCTTAATACTCTTATCAAGCAGAATTTGTTTAACCACTTTACGACAGATTTTTGATAGCTCACGCTCAAGTGCACGTACGCCCGCTTCACGAGTGTAGTAACGAATAATACCGATAATGGCACTATCATCAACCGTCACTTCTTTGGCTTTTAAACCATTGCGCTCAATCTGCTTCGGCAGCAGATGCTGCTTTGCGATATTAAGCTTCTCATCTTCGGTGTAACCCGATAAACGGATCACTTCCATACGGTCTAATAGAGGACCTGGAATATTCATCGAGTTTGACGTTGCCACGAACATCACATCAGACAAGTCATAATCGACTTCCATGTAGTGATCGCTAAACGCTGAGTTTTGCTCAGGGTCTAACACCTCAAGCAGGGCTGAAGCCGGGTCGCCACGCATATCACTACTCATCTTGTCGATTTCATCGAGCAAGAACAGTGGGTTTTTAACGCCCACTTTAGACATTTTTTGAATGACTTTACCTGGCATAGAACCAATATAAGTACGACGGTGACCACGGATCTCCGCTTCATCACGCACGCCGCCTAACGCAACACGCACATACTTACGACCCGTTGCTTTTGCAATTGACTGACCCAGTGAGGTTTTACCCACACCTGGTGGTCCAACTAAACACAGAATCGGACCTTTAAGCTGTTTAACTCGGCTTTGTACCGCTAGATACTCTAAAATGCGTTCTTTGACTTTTTCAAGACCAAAGTGGTCGGTATCTAAGACATCTTGTGCTTTAGCTAAGTCACGCTTGATTTTCGAGCGCTTGTGCCAAGGCACTGACACCATCCATTCAACATAACTTCTCACCACGGTCGCTTCAGCGGACATAGGTGACATCATTTTTAGCTTATTTAACTCAGCAGAGGCTTTTTCTTTCGCCTCAGTAGGCATCTGCGCCTCTTCAATCTTTTTCGCTAAGCTTTCAAATTCATCGTGAGATTCGTCAATATCACCCAGCTCTTTTTGAATCGCTTTCATTTGCTCATTCAAATAGTACTCGCGCTGACTCTTCTCCATCTGCTTTTTAACACGGCTACGAATACGCTTCTCAACCTGAAGTAGGTCAATCTCCGATTCCATCATCGCCATCAAATATTCGATACGCTCGCTAACATTGACCATCTCAAGCACAGACTGTTTGTCTTCTAGCTTAAGTGGCATATGCGCGGCCATAGTGTCGGCAAGTCTTGCAGCTTCGTCAATACCCGATAGCGAGGTCAAGACCTCTGGTGGGATCTTCTTATTAAGCTTGATATAGCCTTCAAATTGTCCAACAGCAGAACGAACAAGGACTTCCTCTTCTTTCTCTGACAATGGCTCAGATTCAAGATAGTGGGCAGTAGCTTGGAAGATCTCTTCTTGCTCTGAATAGTTATCGATGCGAGCACGCTGTCCGCCTTCAACTAATACCTTTACCGTGCCATCTGGCAACTTAAGTAGCTGTAATATCGATGCGACTGTACCGACATCAAAAATATCATCACTTGTTGGGTCGTCTAACTCAGCATCACGCTGGGCGACTAAAATGATTTGTTTACCTTGCTCCATTGCTTTCTCTAAGCAACGAATTGATTTCTCTCGACCGACGAATAACGGAATTACCATGTGGGGATAAACCACCACATCTCTTAGTGGTAGTACGGGTAGTTCGATTCGCGCATCACGCTCTAGGGTCATAGCTCGATTCCGTTTTTTATGATTACTTATGAGTATATTGGGGTGATTAGATAGGATTCAATGCCGAAAAACAATTAATTAAATAAGTGTACAAAAAAGGAGCCAAATAGGCTCCTTTATAATTCACTCATGAGTGTAGACGAGATTTTATTCTGCCGATGCGGTTTGTGCTTCGCTATTAGCGTAGATCAAGATAGGACTTGACTCACCTTTAACCACAGACTCATCGATAACCACTTTAGCGACATCATCTGTCGATGGCAGATCATACATGATATCAAGTAGGATCCCTTCAACAATAGAACGAAGACCACGAGCCCCCGTCTTACGAGTTTGTGCTTTAAGAGCAATCGCCTTTAATGCATCGTCTCTAAACTCAAGCTCTACATTTTCCATCTCAAATAATGCGGCAAACTGTTTAGTAATCGCATTTTTTGGCTCAGACAGAATTTGAATCAAGGCTTCATCGTCAAGCTCTGACAGTGTCGCAAGTACAGGCAGACGACCGATAAATTCAGGAATAAGACCGAACTTAACTAAATCTTCAGGCTCAACTTGTAAAAGCGTATCAGAGATAGACTTCTTATCTGCTTCACCTTTTACTTCAGCACCAAAACCAATACCGGTACCAACATGAGCACGCTGCTCAATGACCTTTTCAAGGCCTGCGAATGCACCACCACAGATGAACAAGATCTTAGAAGTATCGACTTGTAAGAACTCTTGCTGTGGGTGCTTACGACCACCTTGTGGCGGTACAGCTGCAATAGTGCCTTCAATTAGCTTAAGCAGTGCTTGCTGCACACCCTCACCCGATACGTCACGAGTAATCGATGGATTATCAGACTTACGACTGATTTTATCAATCTCATCGATATACACGATACCGCGCTGGGCTTTTTCTACATCGTAGTCGCACTTTTGCAGTAGCTTTTGAATGATGTTCTCAACATCTTCACCTACGTAACCCGCCTCAGTTAGCGTGGTTGCATCGGCCATCGTAAATGGCACGTCAAGGACACGTGCAAGTGTTTCTGCTAGTAAGGTTTTACCACTACCCGTTGGGCCAATTAGCAAGATGTTACTCTTACCCAGTTCTACGCCATCTTTAGGGGTAGCATTTCTAAGGCGCTTGTAGTGGTTATACACTGCAACAGCAAGTACTTTTTTAGCTTTATCTTGACCAATTACATAATCATCCAAATGAGCTCTTAGCTCATGAGGGGTCGGCAACTTGTCTTGATCTTGCTTTGGTGAAATCTCTTTAATTTCTTCTCTAATGATGTCATTGCAGAGTTCAACACACTCATCGCAAACATATACAGAAGGCCCTGCAATGAGTTTTCTTACCTCATGCTGGCTCTTGCCACAAAAAGAGCAGTACAGCAGTTTTCCGCCGTCACCGTTACCTTTGTCTTCACCCATTACTTTACCTCTATTTGCAGTATTTTCACTGCCTAAATCTTTTCGTTACTTCTTATTTGAGCATAGCTCAGAGCGAAGTAAAAATCAGCTTCGTTTTGCTATCACTGAATCGACTAATCCGTATTCAGCGGCTTCTGTCGCGCTCATGAAGTTATCACGGTCTGTATCACGTTCGATCACTTCAAGAGGCTGGCCTGTGTGCTCTGCAAGCATAGTATTAAGTTTATTCTTAATACCCAAGATCTCTTGAGCATGAATAGCGATATCTGACGCTTGACCTTGGAAACCACCTAATGGCTGATGGATCATCACTCTTGAGTTTGGTAAGCAATGGCGTTTGCCTTCTGCACCGCCTGCCAATAAAAATGCGCCCATGCTCGCCGCTTGACCAATACACACGGTACTCACATTAGGCTTAATGAACTGCATAGTGTCATAAATTGCCATACCTGCAGTTACGCTGCCGCCTGGTGAGTTGATGTATAGGTAGATATCCTTATCTGGGCTCTCTGATTCCAAAAACAGTAACTGAGCAACGATAAGGTTAGCCATATGTTCTTCAACTTGGCCAACGAGAAAGATCACTCGCTCTTTTAACAGGCGAGAATAAATATCATATGAACGTTCACCTTTAGCCGTCTGTTCGACAACCATAGGAACGAGTGCGTTAAGTACTGATTCTGGCGCTTTGTGCATGATTAAACTTCCCTAAATAAAAATGGCCCGCATGAGGAACCTCATACGAGCCATTATAAATGGCTAATAGCCATTTAAGTCAAGCGATGGTTACGCGCGACCTGTAGCCTTGTTCATAAATTCTTCAAAGTTGACTGCTTTTTCAGTCAAAGTTGCAGTTTTTAACAAAGCTTCAACCGCTTGCTCTTCTAGAGCAACGTTGCGCATATTCTGCATAAGTTCTTCGTTACCATTGTAGTATGCTACAACTTCACTTGGATCTTCATATGCAGAAGCCATAGAAGCGATCAAAGCTTGAACACGTTCGTCTTCAGCTTTTAGCTCGTTTGCCTTGATCACTTCGCCAAGTAGTAGACCTACTTTAACGCGACGTGCAGCTTGCTCAGTGAATAGATCAGCTGGTAGCTCAGGCATGTTTGCAGCTTGGTCGCCGAAACGTTGCATAGCTTGCTTACGCAATACTTCAACTTCACCGTCGATTAGTGCTGCAGGCAATTCGATGTCGTTTTGCTCAACTAGACCATTAAGTACTTGCTCTTTAACATTCGCTTTAAGCGCTTGTTCAAGTTCACGGCTCATGTTCTTGCTGATTTCGCCGCGTAGTGCGTCGATGCCACCTTCAGTAATACCGAATAGTGTAGCAAACTCGTCGTTAACTTCTGGAAGGTTAGCCGCTTGAACTTCGTTCAGAGTAATAGCGAAAGTTGCTACTTTACCCTTCAAGTTTTCTGCGTGGTAATCTTCAGGGAAAGTCACTTCGATATTGAACTCTTCACCCGCTTTGTGACCTTCAACACCAGACTCGAAACCTGGGATCATACGGCCGCTGCCTAGTTGTAGTTCGAAATCGTCAGCTTTGCCGCCTTCAAACTCTTCACCGTCGATTGAGCCAACAAAGTTAATTTTAGCTTTGTCGCCTTCAGCCGCTGCGCGCTCAGCTACTTCAAAAGTAGCATGCTGGTTACGTAGCGTTTCAATCATAGAATCAACGTCAGCTTCTGTTACTTCAGCTGTAGGCTGCTCAACAGTGATTGACTCAAGACCTTTTAGCTCAACTTCTGGATAGATTTCAAAAGTAGCAACAAACTCAAAGTTTTCGCCTTCAGTTGAACCAGGAGTAAAAGTAGGTGCGCCAGCAGGGTTTAACTTCTCAGCAATGATTGCTTCAATGAAGTTACGCTGCATCACTTCACCAGTGATATCTTGACGAATTGCATTACCATAACGCTTATTAATAACGCTTACAGGTACTTTTCCTGGACGGAAACCTGGGATACGGGCACGCTTAGCTTCGCTTTTCAATGCTTCTTTAACAGTGTTCTCGATCTGCTCAGCAGGTACAGAAATTGTTAGGCGACGCTCTAAGCCTTGTGTGGTTTCAACAGAAACTTGCATTTTTTTACCTCGAAAAATATGTCTATCGTCCTTTGCAATAGTCGAAAAATCAACTATTCAGGTATTCGTTTCTTGATCCGTAAATTTCACCCAAATGCCCATAAATACTGAAGATCGGCACAGGTATCTTTTAGTTGATAATTATCAAGACGCGACATTATAGCTATGGAATGCGCCAGAGTCGAGCCTCAAAGCGTGATTTACAGGCGTAAAAAAAGCGACCTAGGGTCGCTTTTTTAACTTCTTTACAGAATGAGTGGGGTGACTGATGGGGTTCGAACCCACGACAACCGGAATCACAATCCGGGACTCTACCAACTGAGCTACAATCACCACAAAAATGGTACGCCCGGCAGGATTCGAACCTGCGGCCACCCGCTTAGAAGGCGGGTGCTCTATCCAACTGAGCTACGGGCGCTCGGTAATGAAAATAAATTCATTTCCTGAACTGGGCAACTAACGTTACACGTTAGTTTAAATGTGGTCGGTGATAGAGGATTCGAACCTCTGACCCTCTGGTCCCAAACCAGATGCGCTACCGGGCTGCGCTAATCACCGAAATTTGAAACCTATTGTAAAGTACGTTTTCACGCTGGGACACCCTTTACTGTTTCTGGCCCTCAAAGACAACAACTTGCTGCTCGTTGAGAACGGAGCGCATAGTAGCCCCATACCTAAAAGTCGTCAATGACTTTTTTAAAAAACACGACCAGATGGCTACTTTACACACTAAAGGGTGTCGCTTTAACCAATGCGGCTAAAATAACTACTGCACCTCGTTATTTACTGACTCATTGTTACATTACAGGAAGTTATTATCCGTATATTAGAATTGTTTGTTAGCAGTCTAAATCAATGACACCTTTGGTCTGTCCTGTTAAAATATCGTCGTTTTCCATTATCGCGCCGTATAAAGGACACCAACCCCAATGACAGCCCAAATCATCGATGGTAAAGCGATAGCCCAAACCATTCGAACACAGCTCAAAGATAAAGTAACCGCCCGTAAAGAGGCTGGTCAAAGAGCCCCAGGTTTAGCCGTAATTCTTGTTGGAGCAGATCCTGCATCACAAGTTTACGTCGGCAGCAAACGCAGAGCCTGTGAGGAAGTCGGTTTTATATCCCGCTCATATGATCTAGACAGCAGCACATCAGAAGAAGCCCTATTATCACTCATTGATGAGTGTAACGAAGATCCAAGCATAGACGGGATCTTGGTTCAACTACCGCTTCCAGAGCATATTGAAGAATCTAAAGTGATTGAGCGTATTCGCCCAGACAAAGACGTAGATGGCTTTCATCCCTATAACGTCGGCCGTCTTGCTCAGCGGATCCCAGTACTGCGTGCCTGTACGCCTATGGGGATTATGACTCTTATAAAGTCTACTGGTGTTGATACTTTCGGGTTAGATGCCGTTGTGATTGGCGCTTCAAATATTGTCGGTCGTCCCATGGCGCTTGAACTGTTACTAACGGGTTGCACCACCACAATCTGTCACCGCTTTACGCGCAATCTTGAAGATAAAGTGCGCCAAGCCGATCTACTGGTTGTTGCTGTGGGTAAGCCTGGCTTTATTCCTGGAGACTGGATCAAACCTGGCGCAATCGTTATCGACGTTGGCATTAACCGCTTAGAGGGCGGCCAGCTTGTGGGTGATGTACAGTTTGACGACGCAGCCCAGCATGCAAGCTTTATTACACCTGTACCAGGTGGTGTTGGCCCTATGACTATCGCAAGCCTGCTTGAAAACACCCTGTATGCCTGCGAGCAGTATCACGATTAATAGAAGGTTCTAGGTTTAACAGAAGGTGCTAGGAAAAGCAGGAAAGAGCCGAGACGGAAACACTGCTCAACCATACTCCCCCATCGTTCTGTCGATGGGGTGTGGTACAAATGTTCCAGACCTAGCTAGTGAAAAAGCGATACCACACCTTTCCATCCATGGGGTGTGGCATAAGTGTTCCAGACACAAAAAAGCCTGCATAAGCAGGCTTTTTTGTGTCTGGAACATAATGTCAGTATGACTTATTGCTAAGAATTACTTCTTACGCCAAGTGGTGCCTTCTGGACCATCTTCTAAAATCACACCCAAAGCATTTAAGCCATCGCGTGCAACGTCAGCGGCAGGCCAGTCTTTTTCAGCACGAGCACGGTTACGTTCAACGATTAAGGCTTCAATTTCAGCCACTTCATCGTCACTGCCTTCACCTTTAAAGAAGGTATCAACGTCTTGACCCAAAATACCTAGCACATCGGCGAGTTCTTTAAGCGCGACACCTAAAGCTGACGCTTTAGCCATATCAGTTGCTTTTAGTCGGTTGATCTCACGCACCATATCAAACAATACCGAATAAGCTTCAGGCGTATTGAAGTCATCATCCATCGCCGTCTTAAACTTAGCCACAAACTCTTGGGCAGGCGCCGCTTCAACGCTTAAGTCTAAGTCTTTAAGCGCGGTGTAAATACGCTCTAGTGCAGCCTTAGCTTGCTTTAAGTTATCTTCAGAGTAGTTAAGCTGGCTACGGTAATGACCCGATAACAGGAAGTAACGTACTGTCGCGGCGTCGTAATGAGCTAATACATCGCGAATGGTAAAGAAGTTATTTAAAGACTTTGACATCTTCTCTTTATCAATCATCACCATACCCGTATGCATCCAGTAGTTTACATATGGCGTATCGTGGGCGCAGCATGACTGAGCGATCTCATTTTCATGGTGTGGGAACTGCAGATCGCTGCCGCCACCATGGATATCGAAATGGTTACCTAAGTGCTTGCTGTTCATTGCTGAACATTCGATATGCCAACCTGGACGACCCGGTCCCCAAGGCGACTCCCAAGTCGGCTCGCCCGGCTTAGACATCTTCCAAAGTACAAAGTCCATTGGATCGCGCTTAGTATCTTCAACTTCCACGCGCGCACCGGCTTGTAGCTGCTCAAGATTCTGCCCAGATAAACGGCCATACTCAGGGAATGAGGATACGCTAAACAGCACATCACCACTTGACGCAACGTAGGCATGATCACGTTCAATCAGTCTTTCGACCATATCAATGATTTCAGGAATATGCTGTGTGGCACGAGGTTCATTGTCTGGACGTGCCATATTCAATGAATCGAAATCTTTGTGCATTTCGGCAATTAAACGCTCAGTTAATGAATCACAACTCTCATTGTTTTCATTTGCGCGTTTGATAATTTTGTCATCGACGTCGGTAATATTACGTTGAAAATTAACGTCATATCCGCTGTATCTTAGGTATCTAACAATCATGTCGAAAGATACAAATGTACGCCCATGGCCAATATGACATAAGTCATAGATGGTCACCCCACACACATACATGCCAACCTTTCCTGGCTGTAATGGCACAAACTGCTCTTTTTGGCGGGTAAGACTATTGTAAAGCTTCAACATTGATTATTCTCTTCAACGGCTATATTTAGAAATAAGTTGTTCAGTCTACCACTGCAAAAGTCGCTGTTCCAAGCTGTTTTCGTGCACAAAGCCCGCAAAAATGAGCAGATATAGTGCAACTAAGCAAGTTTGCGAGCTTATCCCGATTATTCACAAGCTTTACAGCAATGCTCTGGGGGCGCATTCGATTCCAATCTCGCACATAATTCAATTACGCAGCCACTCAGTGCTTTATGGATTTATGCAATTACGTTAGAATCCACCATTATTGACAGCGTACTAAATGATGAGAGTTTTAAATATGATCACACTTCATACAAACCATGGCGATATCAAATTAGCTTTAAATACCGAAAAAGCACCAAATACTGCCGCTAACTTCTTAAACTATGCTAAAGAAGGTTTCTACGATGGTACTGTTTTCCATCGTGTAATCGACGGTTTTATGGTTCAGGGCGGCGGTTTTACTGAAGATATGGGTCAAAAACGCCCTAACGAGTCAATTGAAAACGAAGCAAATAACGGTTTATCGAACAAAATCGGTACTATCGCTATGGCTCGTACTTCTGATCCACATTCTGCGACAGCACAATTTTTCATCAACGTTGGCGACAACACTTTCCTAGACTTTAAGTCTGAGTCAGCTCAAGGCTGGGGTTACTGTGTATTTGGTGAAGTTGTTGAAGGCATGGACGTAGTAAACAAGATTAAAGCGGTTAGCACTGGTAACCGTGGCATGCATCAAGATGTTCCTCTTGAAGCTGTTATCATCGAAAAAGTAACCATCGAAGAGTAATATTGCCTCGATGCGCACTCTATTTGTGGGCGATTTGCACTTAAGTACCGATCGCCCCGATATCACCCAAGCTTTTCTTAGGTTTCTAGATACTCAACTTCACGACACTGATGCGTTATACATCCTTGGCGATCTCTTCGAAGTATGGGTTGGTGACGACATTGCAGAGCCTTTCGCTGAGCAACTTGCTAAAGCGATATACCAAGCCTCACAAAAACTGCCTATTTTCTTTATTCATGGTAATCGAGATTTCTTAATCAGTAATGCTTTTGCTAAACGTAGCGGTATGACACTGTTACCTGAAATCTATACTGTAGATTTATATGGGATCCCTACTGTCATTTTGCACGGTGATAGCCTTTGTACCTTAGATAAGCCTTACCAACGTTTTAGAAAGTTTCGCAATTTGGGTTGGGCTAAATGGCTTTATGCCCATTTACCAAAATCGAAACGACTCGATATTGCTGTAAAACTGCGTTCTAAAAGCCAGAGCAGTAATCAGCAAAAAAGCTATAGCATTATGGATGTAGAACCTGATGCGGTGCTTGAATTGCTTAATGCGACGAAAACCGAGCAAATGATCCATGGTCATACTCACCGGCCTGCGATTCATCAACTCGCTAACGGTAGGCGCCGTATCGTTGTAGGTGATTGGTATGAGCAAGGCAGCATGTTAAGTGTTAGCCAAGACAAAATCGAGCTTATCGAACTCCCTTTCGGCAAGTAGTTTACTGCTTGCCTCTCGAGTATTTATCCCCTTAATGACTAACAAAATAGCTGCCTAAGTGGCTGACTATGCAATTATGCAGACAGTGCGATTTGGCAAGTTTAATTGACTGTCGCAGTTAAGCTCGGCGCGCCGCCATGAAACTTAAACTCCTCTTTAATTAAGCGGCTCACCTTAGCGATGAGATCCGTGCCCTGTTCAAAATCACTTCGAGCGATAAGTACTGCTCCGAGCTCATTATTTTACCAGCAATTCCCTGCACAACCTTAGCTTAACACCTATGCTTAAATAGATTGGCTTGACTCCTAGCAGTTTTTACTCAATAAATAAACACAGAGCTGTAACCAGTTCGTCTGTAGTTTGGCGAGCCAAATTTAATATAGAAGTTAAATGCTAAACGAGGATAACTATAATGATATTGAATCACTTAATGGGGCTATACACTCATCCGAAAGAAGAGTGGCAAACAATTGAGAGAAACCACGAAGCATTGCGCAGCAGTTTGAGTCACATCATCATTGTCGCGCTTATTCCCGCTATCTGTTCCTTCATCGGGACGTCACAAATTGGCTGGGACTTAGGCGTTGGTGATCGTCAGTTCTTAACGGCGCAGAGTGCCATGATCATGTCTGGCGGCATGTATTTAGGCTTAATCGCGGGTGTATTTGCCCTCGCCTACCTCGCTTTTTGGATGGCAAAAACATTCGATGCAAAACCTAGCTACACCCAAGCACTAGAACTTGCAGCCTATACCGCAACACCTCTGTTTATGGTGGGTCTAGCGGCGCTTTATCCGACACTCTGGTTTATGATGGTTGTCGGGCTTGCAGGCCTTGCCTACTCAGTTTACCTACTCTATACCGGTGTACCTATTATTATGAACATCCCCGAGGAGAAAGGCTTTATTTACGCAAGCTCTGTTGTGACCGCTGGCTTAGTGTTGCTTGTCGGGCTTATGGGTTCAAGTGTCATTCTTTGGAGTATCGGCTTCGGTCCTATGTACCAATAAGCTTAAGGCCCTATTCTGACTAGCTCAGAAATAAACTCAGAAACTAACTTAGATTTGGGTAACAAAAAAGCCGACTTTCGTCGGCTTTTTTAGTTTTAACGTGTACTTCAATAAGATTTACTCGAAAGAATCTCTTAGTGGCACAGTTAAGTTAAACACTAAGCTATCTTTGCTTGAGTCTTTGCTATCTGCGCAGAAGTAGCCTTCACGCTCAAACTGATAGGCTTTTTCAGCTTCAGCATTCATCAGGCTTGCTTCAACTAGGCCGTACTTAGTTGTTAGCGAGTGCGGGTTTAGCACTTCGTCAACTGACTCTGCAGCTGCTGGATTTGGATCGTTGAATAATCTTTCATACAAACGGAACTCTGCAGGCTTTGCAGTACTCGCCTCAACCCAATGAATAACACCTTTCACTTTACGACCGTCACTTGGGTTTTTACCCAAAGTTTCATCATCATAAGTACAGAAAATAGTAGTGATATTACCATCAGCATCTTTTTCACAGCGCTCGGCTTGGATCACGTAAGCATTACGCAAACGCACTTCTTTACCTTGAACTAGACGCTTGTACTTCTTATTTGCTTCTTCACGGAAATCGTCAGCATCAATAAATAGTTCACGACCAAAAGACAATTCACGCTTGCCCATCTCTTCCTTGTTAGGATGATTTGCAGCGTTGATGATCTCAACTTGCCCTTCAGGATAGTTTTCGATAACCACTTTAACAGGGTTAATCACTGCCATTGCGCGTGGCGCGAATTCATTTAGCTCTTCGCGAATACAAGCATCAAGCATGGCAACTTCAACCATGTTGTCTTGCTTAGTCACACCTATGCGCTTACAGAATTCACGAATAGACGCTGGTGTATAGCCGCGGCGACGGTAACCCGCAATCGTAGGCATACGCGCATCGTCCCAACCCGTTACTAGGTTACGGACAACTAAGTCATTAAGCTTACGCTTTGACATCAAGGTGTATTCAAGATTCAGTCTTGAAAACTCGTACTGACGTGTTCTGTTTGGCGCTTGGAAATCATCAAGATGATCGAGTACCCAGTCATACAGTCTACGGTTGTCTTGGAACTCAAGCGTACATAAAGAATGGGTAATATTTTCAATCGCATCAGAAATACAGTGAGTAAAGTCGTACATTGGGTAAATGCACCACTTGTCACCTGTCTGATGGTGATGAGCAAAACGAATACGGTAGATGATAGGATCACGCATACACATAAATGGTGATGCCATATCAATCTTAGCGCGAAGTGAACATTCACCTTCTTTGAACTCGCCTAAGCGCATTTTTTCAAATAATGCGAGGTTCTCTTCGACCGAAGTGTCACGGTATGGGCTGTTCTTACCTGGCTCTTTAAGCGTACCGCGATATTCGCGAGTCTCTTCACCATTTAAGAAGCACACATAAGCTAAGCCTTTAGTGATTAACTCAACTGCGTACTGGTGTAATTGGTCAAAATAGTTTGATGAATAACGAATATCACCATCCCACTGAAAACCGAGCCACTGCACATCAGCCTGAATAGAATTAACGTAATCGATATCTTCTTTTTCAGGATTGGTATCATCAAAACGTAAGTTACATTGACCTTTGTAGTCCTTTGCAATACCAAAGTTTAGGCAGATAGACTTAGCGTGGCCGATATGAAGAAAGCCGTTTGGCTCCGGCGGGAAACGAGTTTGTACACTCGTGTGCTTACCAGTAGCTAGATCTTCATCTATGATGTTACGTATGAAGTTACTAGGACGTACTTCAGTGTCCACATGACTCATGGAATTCCTCTTTGCGAACGATGATTAAAGACTAAAAATGCATAATCCTACAGATTTTGTAAAGGATCAACGACTGAGGTTTAAAAACCTCTCTAATGGCTATATTTATAGCGCAAAAAGCAGCGAATCATCGCTGCTTTTTATTATTTGATAACAGTATACGCTATTCGCGTTATTCAGTAATCACTTTAATGCCTGGGATAATGGTCTGGGTTTTCTTACCCTTCTTCTTAAGCCAGAGGTAGAACACAACTAAGGCTATTGCGAAGAAGCCAATCCATAAGCTTGATTGCAATGGGTGCTGTGCAAACGTTGCACCTTGGTAGAATACCGTGGCAACACCGTAAGCTAAACCAAATGTCCAAAGCCCTGCAAATGTTGCCCAGCGGCTACCAAACTCATTCACCAATGCGCCAATAGCGGCCACACAAGGGGTGTATAGTAAAATAAACAGTAAGTAAGCAAATGCAGCAGTCACCCCTGCGAAACCAGCTTGTAGCGCGCCAAAGGTTGAAGTATCAACTTCTAGTTCTTCTGATGCAGCCTCTACCGATGATACATCACCGACTGAAATAGACAGTGGGTCATCAGGAGAAATACCAAACAAGTTCTCAGGAATTGTCGCTAGCGCTTCACCAAAGGTGTCGCTAATTGGTGCTAATGCTTCATCACCTGCGCCAGCGTCTGAATAAAGACTATTCAAAGTACCAACTACTGCTTCTTTCGCAAAAATACCCGTAATAATACCTACTGTTGCAGGCCAGTTATCTTGCTCTACACCCATAGGTGCAAACAGTGGTGTTACTTTTTGACTGGCAACACTCAATACTGATTCGGAGCTATCTTCATGACCAAACGTACCATCAATACCGATTGCATTTACAAAGTTAAGTAAAGTCACCACTATCACAATGGTCTTACCCGCCCCCATAATAAAGCTCTTGGTACGCTTACCTGTACGAGCCATTACCGTCTTGAACTTTGGTTTCTCGTAACTTGGTAGCTCCATCACCACTGCGCTGCTAGAACCAGGAAGTAGAGTCGAACGTAACAGTAAGCCTGTACCGATAGCGGCAAAAATACCTATTATATAAAGCAAGAACACTAGATTCTGCCCCGACTCTGGGAAGAACGCTGCCGCAAACAGTGCGTAAACAGGTAATCTTGCACCACAAGACATAAACGGCGCCATCATACCAGTAACGATACGCTCGCGCTCACTGCCTAAAGTACGGGTTGCCATAATCGCCGGTACTGAACATCCAAAACCGACAATCATAGGCACAAATGCACGACCTGGAAGACCAATTCGGCGCATTAAGCCATCAACCACAAACGCTGCTCGCGCCATGTAGCCAGAGCCTTCAAGCACCGACAGTGCTAGGAATAGCGCAGCAATAACAGGAATAAAGGTTGCAACTGTTTGAATACCTTGACCCACGCCACCAGCAATAATGGTCACTAACCAAGTCGGAGAACCTAGACTAGACATAAATGCGCCTAGATGGTCTACAAAAATAGCACCGGCGGTAATATCGAAGAAATCAATAAATGAACTGCCCACATTAATACTAAACATGAACATCAAATACATCACGAATAGGAAAACAGGGATCCCAAAAATCGGGTGCAACACCAACTTATCGAGTTTATCGGTGAAGGTCTCGGCACCGTCGCTCTGCACTGAGCCAGTAAAGACTTGCTCAACGTAGTTAAAACGCGTTGTCGCAATCATGATCTCAATATCTTTGCCTTGGCTAGATAGCGCTTGAGAGTACAGCTCGACTTCGCTCGCCATTTGACTGTTTTTACATTTACCACAGCCTAAGCCATTTGCAAGCATTGCCAAGGCTCGGCCACGGCTTAACTCTGGATCTTGAGACAATAGATTCGATACAGCTGATTCAATCTCTTCATCATAATCTAGCACCAGTGGCGCTTCAGAGACCTTGCCATCGAGTAGCGCAACAAACTGCAGCTTAACTTTTTCGATATCTTTAGGTTCACGTGAACACACGGCAACAACAGGACAGCCTAACTCTTCAGTCATCTTGGCGATATCGATATGAATACCGCGTTCAACTGCTGCGTCAATCTTATTAAGCACAACCACCATTGGAATGCCCAACTCACGAAGCTGTACCGTTAGATATAAGTGGCGCTCGATATTGGTCGCATCAACTAAGTTAATAATACCGTCAATAGGTTGATCGGCTAGATACTGCTGGGCAATTTGCTCGTCTAAAGAACAGTCACAGCTATTACCTGCAGGAAGAAGATCATATATACCCGGAAGATCGGTTAAGAAAACGTCTGAACCTTGCAGTGCAAATTGGCCTGTTTTTTTCTCTACGGTTACGCCTGACCAGTTACCAACCTGCTGATTAGATCCGGTTAATGCATTAAACAGTGTTGATTTGCCCGCATTAGGGTTACCCACTGTTACGCAGTTAAATTGTTTATCCATTCGCTTTTTCAACCTCAATAATATCTGCTAAATCGCGACGCATGCATAACTTACTGCCGCGGATATCCAATTCAACACCCGAGCCCATTGGTGCCCTACGGATCAAGGAGAATCGAGTATTTGGGGTGATCCCCATAGAAAGTAGTTTGCGCTTTACTACGGCAGGTAGGTCTATATGACCCACTTGAGAAATTCTGGCGATATCGCCCGGACTTAATTCACTTAGCTTCATTCTGCATTCCACCTATTTACAGGCCTCGACTCTCTTTGAAATTAACGTTGATTCTAAAGCAGGCGAACAACGAATAACTTTACCTAGATCAACATTTAGAACTGTAAACGATAATAATTTTCAATTGTGTTCACCATTATGTGATAAATATCTCAACTAATAAATGCTTCTCTAAAGATAAATTGACCTCACAACTGCCACCTCAAACGCAAACACCTATCATTTTCATTATCAAAGCCGAACATCTTTAAAAGTGTAAACTTGACACAGATCACACTTAATTGATTTGCAGTATAAAAACCAGACACATTTAAAAATTAACACCCCACAAATGTTATGGGTTTGTCACAAAAATGCTCTATCATTACACATTAGTAATTTACAAAACTACTAATGTACAAGTAGTAAAAAATATCGCTTTTTAAAGTGAATGGGAATGAGATGATGAACATGAACATTGGATGGTTCACAGGCAAACTTGTGCGCCTGTTATCGTTAACGTTGCTAATTTGCAGTGTTAATGCTTTCGCAACGCCCTGGCAAGATAAAGATCCACAAGAGGTTGAAGCTGTACTCGACAAAAAGTTTGCAGAGGGGCAATACTCTTCAAAAGGTGCCGACTCTTGTTTAATGTGTCACCGCAAAAGCCCCAAGGTGATGGCATTATTTGACGGAGTACATGGTAGCGAGGTTCAAGGCTCTCCCATGGCCGACCTTCAATGTGAAGCTTGCCACGGTCCCATGGGCAAACACAATCGTGGCGGTAAAGAGCCGATGATCACTTTCGGTTCAAACTCCCCTGTTCCTGCCGCCAAACAAAACAGCGTTTGCATGAGTTGCCATAATGATGACCAACGCATGGCTTGGCAAGGTAACCACCATGATAATGCTGATGTGAGCTGTGCAGACTGTCACCAAGTTCATACAGGGTACGACCCTATCGCCGATAGAAGTACCGAAGTTGAAGTGTGCACGAGCTGCCACACTCAGCAAAAAGCCGATATCAATAAACGCTCACCTCACCCATTAAAGTGGCAACAGATGGTATGCACCGATTGCCACAATCCCCATGGCAGTTTATCTGATGCTAATCTCAAACAGATGAGCGTGAATGAAAACTGCTATTCCTGTCATGCCGAAAAGCGCGGACCCAAGCTCTGGGAGCACGCGCCCGTGACTGATAACTGTGCGACTTGCCACAATCCACACGGTAGTGTGAACGAAGCTATGTTAAACAGTAAGCCCCCTATGCTTTGCCAGCAATGTCACGCATCGGTTGGCCATACATCGAATGCGGTCTTTGGCGGTCAACCAAACGCCTTTAACGCTGGGCAAAGTTGTATGAACTGCCATTCGCAGGTTCATGGCTCTAATCATCCATCTGGCAAGTTATTACAGCGCTAACAAGGAGTGGCCGTTATGTTTGGAATAAACAAAAATATCAGCACAGGACAGCAGCTCTCAGTACTAGCGCTGGCAATCAGTGCCAGTATATCTCCAGTATTCGCCGACGGATACGGACTGCAAAACGCCAACAGAGCTAAAGCAGATACCACTAAGTGGCAATGTAAGCGTTGTACTAGCGAGTCGGGTTTTGAAGGCAGCATCGGCATAGGAGCCGCTTATAATGATGCGTCAGATATACATTTCGGCAATACAACAGGAACCGATACCGATGGTGCAGTTGGTCACCTAGAAGCTGATCTAATTAATAAGTCTGAATCTGGCTATGAGACAAGCTTTACTGCCAACAAGCTCGGTTATGATACTGGCAGCGCCAAAGTAGAAACCGGTGTGCCTGGTCATTATCAAATTGCGTTAGGCTACCGAGGCCTAGCAAATTATGACACCAATGCCGCCCTAACGCCTTACCTTAATAGTGGTGATGACCTTTACTTGCCAGCCAACTGGCAAACTGGAGCCGTCACCTCACAAATGCCAAGTTTATTTGATGATATTAACTATGTTGAATTAAAGAGCCAAAGGGACCGGTTCTTATTGGATGCGCAATATAAAGGAACATTTTATCAGGCTGATATTAACTACCAGCATGAAAAACGTGAAGGTAAACGAGTCTTTTCTGGTAACTTTCTCACCAACAGTGCCATGCTTGCAGAGGCTATTGATGACACTACCGATGAGTTCGGTGCTAAAATTTACTTTAACGGTAAAGGTTGGCTCGCGGGTATCGACTCGAGTTTTAGCCAGTACAAGAACGACCATAACAGCTTAACCTGGCAAAATGCATTTTCTCCAACCTTTGGAGCAGCCTATACAGGCCAAAGTGCAGTTTCACCAGACAACAAAGCTTACCGTATTGGCGCTAACGCTCAACTTAGTGGTAATGGTCAGCAAATATTAGTGCATATGGGGCTAGCAAGCTTCACCCAAGACGAAGCCTTCCTCCCCGCCACGATTAACGGACCAAGCCCTGCATTACCCGTTACAAACCTCGATGGTAGAGTCGATACTACCGATATGAAGCTCAAATATACCGGGCGAGTTATTCGTAGCCTCAGTGTTAGAGCCAGCTATGACTATTCAGATAGAGATAATAAGACCGCACGCAACCCCTACCCTCAAGTCATCACAGATAGCTATTATGCCGGTACGGCAATAAACCCCGAGTACGATCGGACTAAGCAACAAGCAAAGTTAGGCGCAAAATACCGCTTTTCACGCGCTATCTATCTAGACTCGGGTTATCAGTATGACCACAACGACTTCAGCGATTTGGACAGGGATTCGTTACAACAAAATAGTCTCTTCGCCAGATTAAGCTACAACATATCCTCTTCTTGGTCAGCCTGGTTCAAAGCCGACTTCAGCGACAGAACAGGCAGCGCTTACAATCCTGTTAGCACCACTAATAATCCAAGTAATCCTTACTTAAGAAAGTCGTACCTAGCAGACAGAGAGCGCCAAGAGTATCAACTCAGTGTTAGCTATAGCCCTACATCCGCTCTCTCGGCTAGTGCCAATATCCGTACAAGCCATGACGACTACGACGACACCTTGGTGGGACTCACTAAAGTCGATACTCAAGGTTATGACATTTCAGCTAACTATATGTTCAGCGACCAACTCAGTATTAATGCCTACCTCAATCAAGATTGGCGCGATAGCGACCAAGCCGGCAGCAGTAACTTTAGCCTTCCAAATTGGTATGCCAATACCGATGAAAAGTCCACGCTCGTTGGCGCAGGGTTCGACTATATACACCTGTTAGATAAAAAGCTCGATCTAGGATTAGATTACAGCTACTCAGATGGTCAGAGTGATACAGAAATAACCCAAGGGCTGACCTCCCCTTACGGCGATTATTTTGCTGATAAACATAATATTAATGCATTCGCTACCTATCAACTAGGCGAGCAAATGGCATTACGTTTTGATTGGATATTTGAGTACTACAAAGATTCAGACTGGCTAAACCAAGGGCTGACAGTTGATTCAATACCGAACGTGTTAATTTTTGGCGATCTTAGCCATGATTATAACGCTCACTACGTTGGCCTAACGTTCAGTTATCAGCTGTAGCCATAAGCGAACAGTGTTAGCCATAAGCTGCTAACACTTAAGCTGTCAATGACAGCCATGAGCGACCAGTAATAGCCATGAGCTACTAACAAAAGCCATGTCAATTAAAAGGAATTCAAGGACATTAATATGAAACGAGTCACTCAATCACTCGCAATAAAAAGCATTCCACTAATGCTAATAGCCGTATTAGCAGGCTGTGGTGGCGACGATGGAAATCCTGGCAACCCAGGTGAACCTGGAGGCCCACCAGCAAGCGAAATCAACAGCTTAGATATCACGGTAAATGAAGTGTTATTCGATTCAGGTGTAGCAACGATTAATTACCGCGTTACCAATGAGGTCGATGAACCCGTTGTCGGCATTCCATCGGCCACCTATATCGCGGCACAGCTTCTGCCCCAAGGCTATACCAATGCAGGTAATGCCAGTCAGTGGCAATACTTTACCGCAGAGTCTTGCTCTAGCAGTTGTGACGGCGAGTTTATCGATCATAAGAATGGTAAATACAGCTACACATTTAGCGGTCCATTTGATGGCATGAATGATATTGCTTTTATTGATGGTGCGACACAACGTGTGGTGATAAAAGTAGGTGGTGACAGTTTACCCGACGGCACAGCGCTGCCTATCACCAATCAATACTTAGACTGGCAAGATGAAGGCAGTAAACCCGCTTACACACGAGATATTCTCGACATGCAGAGTTGTAACACTTGTCATGATGACTTATCTTTTCATGGCCCTGTTGGCAAAGGAAAGTACAACGAAGTACAAGCCTGTGTGACTTGTCACAACCTCGCCAAAGTTAGCAACCCCGGCAACGTATTTGCCCCTATGGTGCACACGAAGCACTTAACCGGGTTTCCGGTATCACTGGCTGACTGCCAAACCTGCCACGCTCCCGATGAAGAACTAGCACAAAATATGAATTGGGCTCGCGTACCGACGATGGAAGCCTGTGGTAGTTGTCATACCAATATCGACTTCCCCGCAGGCCAAGGCCACCCAACTCAAGTCGATAACAGCAACTGTGTCGCCTGTCATAACTCAGACTGGACCATAAGCGCGCACAGTCAAGAAGCAACCGATACTGTACTTGGGCAGTTCAAGGCTGAAGTCGTTAGTGCTGAGCTTAATGGCGATGCTGTTAACTTCGCAATAAGGTTATCAAATCCGGCAACGAATGAAGTCTACGTCGACAGCGCCGATAAGCTTAGCTTTATTAGTGATCTGCGTGTTTATGCTAACTGGGGCATAAGCATCGATTACACAACACGAAGTGCTAAATCAATAAAACTCCAAGATGCTACGCCAATATCGGGTAGTAATGGCGTTTACCATTATCAAATTTCAGGTCTTACTCTCAGTGCAGATCCTGCAACAGATAAAGGCACGCTCGCCCTTCAGGGTAAGCTTTGTAGCGATCAAACTATGCTCGCCGACTGCGCCAACACCGACTCAAGCACAACCATCAAGTCGAGCCACCAGTTCTTTAGTGCCACAGCGGTAACAGAACTTGGCCGTAGAGTGGTAGTGACCAATGAGACCTGTGGTAGTTGTCATGGTGATCAACAGCTGAACTATCATGGTTCTCGTAACGATCTAGAACAGCAGTGTCAGGTTTGTCATAACCGCAATATGGTGGCCGATGCGACTGCAACAAACCCAGGAGCGTCAACGGCAGATTATAAACATCTCGCTCATACGCTACATGCAGGCTCTCGTGAGAGTTACCCTAACATTAACTACCCCGGCAATATTGGTAATTGCGCCCAATGCCACACGACTGATGCGGCAGGTGTATTAACGGCAGCCTTGCCTCTTAATAAAGCCGTGCAACCTCTCGCCTTTAGTGATGGCACATTTACCAGTGCAACATCGGCTATTTGTAGTGACTGTCACTTAAGTGACACCGCAAAGGCGCATATGACCCAGCAAGGCGGCGTGTTTAAAGGTTCTGAGGCCGATGCCACTGCCGGCACCGAAAGCTGTGCAACCTGTCATGGACAAGGCGCTACGGTCGATGTGTTAAAAGTTCACCCAATACAATAATACAACGAGTAGGCCTAAATAGACCATTTTAGGCCTACGACAATTTGTGATGAGAAACGATTTGTGACGTAAACAATTAGCGACAAAAACTAGTGACAAAAACAATGGAACGCAAAATTATGGATATAAAAATTAAACACTTAAAACTAAGTTTAATTGCGCTCACCGCATCGGCTCTTCTTTTTGGCTGTAGCGATGGCGATGATGGCGTTGACGGTAAAGATGGTGTCGTTGGCGTTAATATTGATTCTACCTCTAGCGTCCAGGCGCTATTTACCGAAGCCTCGGTAACAGATGGTACAGTTACCGTAAACTTCAATCTAGAAAATGCTAACGGTGTAGCCGTGCTTGGTCTAGATAAAGACGATGACTTGCGCTTTGGTATTGCTCAGCTTGCCAAAGTAAGCGAAACCATCGATGAAGTTGAATACAATAGAGGCTATCAGTGGCAGGCTTATATTAATGTGCTAAAAGAGCCCGGTCCCCTACCAGATGACACCAGCGACCTAAACCCTTCCCCACAATTTCAAGCAAATGTTGAGGCTGCGAGTAATTGTGATGACTGCTTAGTCGATAATAGTGATGGTAGTTATAGCTACACCTTCCAACAAAACATCGCCAATGTCACTGAGCCACTGACCATTGTCTACGGTGAGGATAATACCCATAGAGCAACATTAGAGCTAAAACTACCTCAGGTAACGGCAAATGCACATTACGACTGGCAGCCCTCTACTGGTGCAACAACCGACATTCAAACCCGTAATGTTGTGACTATCGAAACCTGTTATACCTGTCACCAGCCTGAGAGCCTTGAGCTTCATGGCGGTCGACGTATTGCGCTAGCGAACTGTGCGAGCTGCCATACCTCAACTTCTGGCGATCCTGAAAGCGGCAACAGTGTCGATTTCACCTATATGATCCATGCTATTCACAAAGGTCAAGATAGAGAAACCAGCACTGCCGAGGGCATGGTACCCGCACCCTATAAAATTGTCGGTTACGGCGGTAGCGTACACGATTATGGCAAGGTGATGTTCCCGCAAAAACCCGCTGCCAACTGTGCCTCTTGTCACGTTGAAGGTGAAGGTGCCCCCGCTAATGCTGACCTGTTTGAAGCAGATTTAAGCAACACAGCTTGTGTCAGTTGTCATACAGAGAAGCCATCTCAAACTCACAGCAGCACCAATTGTGTATCCTGTCATAACTCAACCGATACCTACCCTGGAACAGGCAGTGCAGAGAAACGTCATGGCGATGTACTCAAAGCGTTTGTTGATGCCGAAGCAATGGGCGTCGCCTTTAGCAATATAGGTTTAGATGCTAGCGGCAAACTTAAGTTTGATGTTCAAATTCAAGATAGTAGTGGCGCAGCTGTTGCTTCTGAGTTTATCGAAACTGGCACCCGTGTCGTTGTAGCTTGGGACACTAACAAAGACTTCCCTGCATATAGCGACGCCTCATACAGTCAACGTCGATTCAAGCTATCAGACGGTACCTATGATGCCGCGACCAAGACATTCACTATTATTGGCACAACCTTCGATATGCCAACCGATGCCGATGGCAAGACCTTCGAGTTATGGTCTGCAGTCGAGGTTTGTTTTAACAATGGCGGTTATTTGGTTGCAGAGATCAACATGACAGAGTGCTCAGACAAGACACGCTCGATTGCCGTTAAACAACCACCTTACCAATTTGTTTGGTCAGGTACAGGTGTCGATGACACAATGCAAGCCGCTATGCGCCGCTCGATTATTGATGCGGCAAAGTGTCAGAGCTGCCACAATCAGGAAAACTACCACTACAACAACGGTTATAACTGTCAGACCTGTCATACATCTGATAAGCCAACCAAAGAGTCTGTTAGAGGTTCTGGCGACTATGATAAGGCAACAAGCTATGCCTTTAAGGCCCATGAAGCCGACGGACATTACTTGAAGTATGCAGGCGTACAATCTGGTACCGTACTCAAAACTGACTGCTTAACTTGCCATAGCCTTCAAGGAAGTGATGTTATCGGTATTCAACTAGGGCGCGCACCTGACAGGGTATGGAACTATCCAAACCTTGAGACCAAAGAGCAAGCCGGTATTTGGGTGTCTTCAGATGCAGGCGCCTGCCTAAGCTGTCACCAGAAATACTTAAGCGACTCAGGAGCAAATCATATCGCTGCCAATGGCGGTATTTTAGATGGTATGAGTGCTGATGACGTGAAAACTCGTGCAGCCGAAGCTTGTGCAACTTGCCACAATCCAACGCAGTTAATGGAGATCCACGGCAACTAACGCTGGATGCGATAAGTTCTCGCTAAAATACGAGTAAAAAGAGGCTTCGGCCTCTTTTTTATTGTCCACCCAATGGCTTCGATAACACCTGCTTTCGACAACAGCTCAGTTGATACAACATCAGCACCAACAAACACTAACAGCGTATAAACACTGACGATAACCTGAGCAACATTTCGCCACTGAAAATGTAAAGTTTTGGTTAACGGATTAGTCTGCTATGGCTCAACGGTTTTGATTCAAATCAAGTTAGTGCTCAAATTCGCGCCAGCAATTAAGCCTAACTTAAGTTTCGACTGTTTAAAATTAATACAAGCTTAAATCACCAACCCCATTCAACTCAACATCCTAATATATAAGAAATTTAACATAAATTAACACTTCAACATCAGCGTAACGACCTAAGTCACATTTACCTCTACCACCTCAAAGGCGACTACCTCTTTTGGGTAGGATCGTGTTGAGGACCCCCTCATGCTAAATAAGAGGTAAAAACCTCATAGCAGATAGCAGCTAACCTATGCAGGGAATGAAAATGATGATGAATCGGTATAAATTAACAAGTGCTGTAAAGTCAGCAATCGGCATTGGCGCACTTTCTATTGCGCTTGTGGGTTGTGGCAGTGACGGCAAAGATGGCGAAGACGGTGAGAATGGTAACATCGGCGTCGACATTCAACAGGCTACTAGCTTAAAAGCCAATATACTCCATGCCACAGTCACTGAAGGCGTTGTCGCCGTTGATTTTGAGCTAGAGAACGCTAACGACGTCGCGGTATCAGGCTTAGAGTCATTCGATAACATTAACACCTTGGGCTTTGGCATCGCTAAGCTTGATGCACTACAAAGGCGTGATATGCATGCTGTAGGCCAGCCAGCTACGCCAGAACAATATAAAGGAGTAAAACCTACTCAATGGACCAGCTATATAAACACAGTGAAGAGCGCTAATTTAGAGCACATTCCTGAGGGCTTTAATCATCTAGCTGGCGACCAAATCCAAGCCAATATTGAGACAGGCTGTAAGACTGAATGTATTGAACTGCTAGAACATGGCACCTATCGCTATACCTTCCAAAAAGCACTTTCAGAATATGAACAGATAGATGCGGTAGATACAGAGTTTAATGCAGAGCTGACACACCGTGTCACATTAGAGCTTAAACCAACGAGTACATTTAGCGCCGCCACTCTTGTTAACACTCATTATGATTTTGTACCTGCACTCGATCGTGCAGCTAGAGCTGATGAGACGCGTAATCTCGTTGATCTGCAAGAGTCCTGTATTCGCTGTCACAGTGATGACTACGACTCAGCAGCATCAAAATTAATGCTACATGGTAGCAAGCGTATCGAAATTGAAAACTGCGTAGTTTGTCATACAACCTACTCTGGCGATCCTGAAACGGGTGCGACAATCGACTTTGGCTCAATGTTGCATCGCATCCATGACGGCACTTACCTCATGGCCGGATACGGCGGTAGTGTACACGATTACACAGAGACCACCTTCCCGACAGATATGGGTAATTGCCAGACCTGTCATATCAATGAGGAGCACTCTCCAGCACAAGCCGAAAACTTCCAGTTCCATCGCCAAGAAGCGTGTGCATCTTGTCACATGGCCGACTTCAACCCTGTCGATAATGCAGAGTGGCTAACCCCTCCAGGAGAAAGCAAAGACAGAGGTTTTGTCGGTAACTACTTCCACTATTATGCCGATCCTGAAACCGATGGCGTTACAGGTGCAGATGTACGTGGCGTGTTTGAAAACCAATCTTGCTCAAGCTGCCATGCTGATGATAGCAACCCACAAGGCGCGGCTCTATTCCATATGGCTAAAGCCAATGAGACCGTCGATATTAGAAAGCAATATGCCTATGAGTTGAGTAATGGTGTATTTGATGCAGAAGCTGGCACACTTGAGTTCACCCTAACTTGGGATCGCGAACTTGCTCCACATGAAGACAGCGCAATTAATGGCTTCTGGATTAATATTCAGGCTTTCGATGGTGTTGAGTTTGTTATGGGACCTAGACCCTCTACAAATGGAGAACTAGGACGTTCAGAGTCAAGAATATCAATGAATCTAGCTGGATTAGAAAACAACGAAAACTTGACTGCAGCTATTGAAGGCAACGCTATAACCTATACAATCAGCGGGATTACAGCTGACAGCATACACACACAGATTGTTGAATTAGGTCAAGGATTCATTGATGGCAAATTAATGGTTTGCGCACAAGGCAGCGAAAGAGTTCCAACTCCTACAGCAACGATTGATTGCGAACGTTTAGAAAGCGATCCATACAATTTTGAGCTTGCAGTAAAAGGTAACAAAGCTTCTTTCTCTGTTGATGCAAGTGAGCTACAGACTCGTTCTTTATCAGTGTCTGAAGAAAAGTGCGCGGCATGCCATGGTGAACAAGCAGATTTCTCTTACGCTCATCAAGGTTATAAAGGCAGTGATAAACCAGATGTAAGTTGTGGTACTTGCCACTCAGGCTCACCAAATACTGTTATCAATTTAGCCGACGGTAGTTGTGTTGCCTGTCATAATGGAACTGGTGCTCCAGGCCACAAATACTATGATTTCAGCCATTCTTTTGATTATAAAGTTCTAATTCATGGTGTACATGCTGATACTCGTACACAGTATGCAAGAGGAAGAGACAAAGCTCAGGGTGATATCACCTATCCTACAGATGCAGCTGATTGTGCAGCCTGTCATGATCAAGGGCAGTTAACATTAGTTAACCTATCAGATACTCCTCCAACGCTTTCAAAGGATGGTACTTACTCACCAACAGTTGCCGCTTGTGCTTCTTGTCACGCACCAACAACTGAGGGGAATGGCTCAGTGATAAGCCATTTCGAATCAAATGGCGGTGTATACCGAGGCAGTGAAGGTAGTTATCAGTTAGGCACAGAAAGCTGTGCAACTTGTCATGCAGAAGGTAAATCTTTCGGAGTAGATAAAGTACATCCGACTAACTACAAATAAGCCTAAACTTTAGCCGGAAACATCGGCTAGGTTTTATGAAGTTAAAAAAAGCGAGAAGATTATCTTTTCGCTTTTTTTATCCCCAATAAGGTAATGTTTTAACCCACAATGTCGACCCTATGTATCAACTAGATAAGGGAGAAACATTCAAATAAAGCTGGGTGAACTTAAGCACCATTTTAATCACACTTACGCAACAACTAGCATTTTATTTGAGAGTAATTCTTAATCGATAATTAAAATAGCCCTAAAAATACACTTTTCCTTCTACCCCTAAAGAAATAGTCTGACCTTAATCACATAAAGGGGTTAAAACACCTGCTAAATATCTCCCTCTTAGTTAGCCTTAGAGTTGGAAATAAAATTCCACACACTAATTGCAGCTAGGTGAGAATAATTCTCATAAAAGACCTGCAGTTAGTGATGATTAAAACTATTGCAGGGACAAAAATGATGAAATTTTTTAACTTAAGCGCTGCTTCAAAAGCGTTGCTTGCAGCGGGCATGCTATCACTAGCAGTCACAGGTTGTGGCGGCGATGATGGTAAAAATGGTGAAGACGGCAAGCCAGGTCCAGTTGGCTCACCTATCGGTTCAGTATCACAAGTAAAAGCTGACATCACCTCAGCGAGTGTGAGTGAAGATGGCTTCCTAACCGTAAACTTCAATCTAGCTGACGCAAACGGCGCAGCAGTATTTGGTTTACAGCAAGATGATATTGGTGCTGTTTCTTTCGGTCGTATGGGTAATGAAGACGAAGTCGGCACTACTGATATTGAAGGTTCACCTCGCGAAATCTGGTTGAGCTACTTCAACAAAGATAAAGGTGAAGGCCACTACACTGGCTCTTCATACTTCCAAGGTAAAAACTGTGATGATTGTCTAACTGACAATGGCGACGGTAGCTACACATTAGTATTAAACAAAGCTGTTGATACTTTAGATAAATATGCGTTTGATGCAGAAGCGACTAACGGTATTTACTTAGGCGTGAAATCCGCAAATGATGCTGGTTCAACACTAGTTGATAATAGCTTCTTCTACTGGCAGCCAAGTTCTGACACTGCTCAAGAACTGCCAAAGGCAGTCATTGCAAACGAAACATGTCAATCTTGTCACCGTCCAGGTCAAGATGGCGCCTTAGCACTACACGGTGGCAAACACGTTACACTTGAGTCTTGTACTTTCTGTCATGCTGATTACAACACTTACATGAAGCAAGACAAAGATGCAGACGGTAATGCTGTTGGTGAAGCATACCAGTTCGATGGTTCAATCAAGGGCATGGCTCACGATATTCACAGCCACTCTTACTATAACGGTATCTACCCACAGTCGGCTTCAAACTGTCTAACTTGTCACCAACCAGATGAAAATCTAGCTATGGCTGACGCTTGGAAAGGCGATATCGACACTGCCACTTGTATGAACTGTCACAACAGCCCATACGCAGTGCCAAGCTGGCACTGGGATTCTGATAACAACCAAATTCAAGACAGCAAGAAAAACTGTGTAAGCTGCCACAACGATCCAGACGGTTACCGTGGTGCAGAACGTGGTCACTATGCTGAAAACGACAACGCACAAGCTGCTGTTACTAAAGTAACGTTTAACAGCATGAGCTATGACGCAGCCTCTAAAACTGTAACTGCTAACATGACAGTGACCAATGGCGATGCAACAGTCACTCTTGCACAGATCGACCCTAGCCCATACAAGTACGGTGGATTTACAAGCGCTATCGTATTCAATGGTGTAGTAGATGATGATTTTGTTGTTAACTACCAAAAAATTGGCTACGACAAGTTTGCAGCGGGTGCTGAAGGCTCTATCGATGTGACCTTTACTGATGCAGATTATAAAGTTGCTGAAGTAATGGAAACTGCGGGTGTTAAAGCCGCTCTAAGCAGCCAATTACACGTTTGTTTTGACGGCAAAGGTGCTGTAGCTGACTGTGAAAAGGCTACAGATGGTTCAATTTCTAACTCTGGCCCATATGCAGTATCTGATACTTTCTACTTCGAAGTAGATGGCACTAAAGTTGAAAAGTCTCCACGCGTACAACACGCTGCAATGACAGACTGTCAGCAGTGTCACACGACTGACATCAAGCACCGCTTCAGCAACGATATGGATGGCTGTGCAACTTGTCACAACGGTACTCGTGATAGAAAGACATCAAGCTCTAACTTAGCTTATATCGTTCACAGCAAGCACTACTTGTATGACAGCGGTGGAAAGATGTTCTTCAAGAAGGCTGAGTGTCAAGCATGTCACGGTGAAGATGGCTTCTCGCTAAGTAAGATCAAAGGTGATGCAGCTCCTGTTGCATTCGGTAAGGTTCAGAATGGTGTTGATCCTGAAGGAAAGCCAGTCTATACCGATGAGCAGCTTGTTGTGTCTCCACAAACAGCGGCTTGTGTAAGCTGCCACCAAGCACCATATGCATTGGATAGCTCAGGGGCTTCACACATCCAGTCTATGGGCGGTATCTTAGTTCAAGAAGGTGCTTCTCTAAGCACATTGGGTATTCCAGCTTCAGACTATGACAAGCTTGATGTACAAGAGACTTGTGCTACTTGTCATAAAGATGCTTCTCTACTAGAGGCACACGCAAACTGGGGCAAGTAACTACTAGTTAGTTATGCTCATCGTTAACGTGTAATACAAAAAAGGGAGGCTTAGCCTCCCTTTTTATTTGGAATATAACTGGAAAACCACAACCAACAACCTCTGAAAACTTTTATTACATTTATCACGTATATAAGTCCGATATTTTTAACTTTTACAACGTTTCCCCCCTCCCCCCTATACCTCTTTAGAAATAGGAAGATCCATGTCACATCTTGGCACCTGTTATGCAGATTTTAACCCTACATTACGTTAGCCTTTCCTTGGGGAATCTTATTTCCAGCATTGACTTAAGCGGAAATTAAAAAATTACAGTCGGCTTCACTAAATCGAGCCACACGCCTAAGACAGTGCCAAACCTATGCAGGGAAAAAATGATGAATACGAACAAATCTAAAATAGCGCTGCTTCTAGCAGCAGGTGCTGTCTCTATGGCCCTAACAGGCTGTGGTGGCGACGATGGTAACGACGGTAATCCTGGCAACCCAGGAGGCCCAGCTGCTGATTACATCAATACACTTAATCTAAAAGTGACCGATGTTACTTATGCCGATGGCGTTCCGACAATCAATGTGTTTGCGACAAACGAAGAAGACCTGCCTGTTGTTGGTCTAACTGCGCTTGAAGTGAAAAAAGTTGTACAACTTATCCCACAAGGCGCTACGGGTGCGGGTAACAGTGCAGAGTGGCAACAGACTTATAGCTCACCTCGTAGTAATGCAGACAAGTTAAAGCCTGTCGATCTAAAAAACGGTAACTACAGCTTTACTATTCCAGTTGAAGGTTATAATGCTGAGCTGACTCAGCGCTATAACATCATCGCCAGCGCTTCAACACTCGCCGATGGCGAAACGGCTGTGCCACGCACCGAACTATCTCAAGATTTTTCTGGTACAGGTTATGAAGCCACATACACTAAAGATATTGTAGCCACCGAGACATGTAACTCATGTCATGCTGAAGGTAAGAAAATCTTCCACGGCTATACCTCTTCTGAGACTTGTGCATCTTGTCATACTCAAGAGATGGCTGATAGCAAAGGTAAGCCATATGTTGCTTATAATTTCCTTATCCATAATGTGCACAACAATATCGAAGAAGCACATTTACCTGATGATGAAAAGCAAAATGAGTCCGCAGAAAGAGCACATGCTTTAATTCAAGATAACTGTACAACCTGTCACGTTGCACCTAAAGAAGGTGAAACAGATCTAGCAGAATGGGGTAACTGGTCACGCGTTCCAACCATGGAAACTTGTACTAGCTGTCACGTGAACATTGACTTTAAGGCTGGTCAAGGTCACTCTCAGCAAGCTGACAACTCAAACTGTGTTGCGTGTCATAACGCTAGCTGGACTGAAGAGATCCACACAGAAGGCTTCGTTCAAAAGAAAGCTTTCATCGACCAGTATGGTATGGAAGCAAGTTTAACTGCTGTTAAAACTGACGCTGGTAGTGATACCACATTAAGCGTGACAATTACCGATGCAGCAGGCACTGCGATTGATGCTGCAACTATTATTGCAAACATCGAACAGCTAGAAACCATCACTAACGTTGGCCCTAACTACCCAGTTATGGGTTACAACAACAACCCTATCAATGGCGAACATAAAGTTCTTATCAACTTAGTTAAAGATGGTGAGTTATCTGTTGAGCCAAAAGTTGAAATTGTTGATGGCAAGTTCGTAACGGTAATTAAAGAACTACCTTACGGTGACGCTAAAACAGATACAGACACAGCATTTAGCTTAATCGGTTTATCTCTTTGTAATGACGGTGAAACAGCCGTTAAGTGTGAAGAAGGTGTATCGCTTACAAGTATGAAGGCTGCAATGGCACATGGCACTTTATCTGGTGAAGCCCCAAGTGTACGTCATACCGATTCAGTTAACTTCAAAGCTTGTGAAAGTTGTCATGGCACCGAATGGGAGCTCCATAAAGAGTACCACGCAGGCTTTGTGATGACTGAGCAACTAGGCCGTGAAGTTGATGGTGAAATGGTTGTTGGCGTAGATGGTTGTGTTACATGCCATACTCCTGACGGAACCTATATGTCTGGTGGTAAGATGGGCGCTCTTGAGCTTAAGCTTCACAAAGTACACAGCTCTGGTGACTACGCAGTTATCCCTGGCATGAACTGTGACCAGTGTCATAACGACCTAAATCTTGATGCATTCAAGAAGAAAGGCGCCCTAGCAACAGATAGCGGACAATACACAACTCCTATCGCTGCAACGTGTGTATCTTGCCATAGCTACAACATGGACAGTTTCAAAGCTCACGTCGAAGGTCAAGGTGCAATTGTTAACAGCTTAGACAAGCAAGCTGTAACAGATGCTGCGCAACTAGAAACTTGTTTCTACTGCCACGTACCTACACCAAGCGATCACACTTCTGTGAAGATGTAATTTGCGCAACTCTCAATGACTCGTCGTTATCGACTGAGTTAAAGAGTTTTGAAAAAAGGGGGAGGTCTCTCCCCCCCACTTTCTCTTCAAAATTGTGCAAGTTTAGGAAGCTATTATGAAGATCACAAAAAGATTAAAAACCCTACTACCCGCCTTAATGGCGACGGCGGTACTGTCACTTGGTTTTGCTCAAACAGCCACTGCTTCTAAGTGGGATGCCAAGATGACGCCTGATGAAGTCGAAGTCATACTGGATCAGAAATTTGCCGAAGGTAAGTACTCACCAAAAGGTGCTGACTCTTGCCTTATGTGTCACCGCAAGTCTGAAAAAGTGATGGACCTGTTCAAAGGCGTTCACGGTTCAGTAGATTCGAGCAAGAGCCCAATGGCTGGCCTTCAATGTGAAGCGTGTCACGGCCCTATGGGTAAGCATAACCGCGGCGGCAACGAGCCAATGATCGCCTTCGGTCCAGACTCTACTCTGGCGCCAGAGCTGCAAAACAGTGTTTGTATGAGCTGTCATAAAGATGACAAGCGTATGGATTGGAATGGTGGACACCATGACAATGCAGATGTTGCTTGTGCTTCTTGTCACTCTGTACATACAGCCAAAGATCCTGTTCTTTCTAAGAACACTGAAATGGAAGTGTGTACTAGCTGTCATACTCAGCAAAAAGCTGACATGAACAAGCGTTCAAGCCACCCAATGAAGTGGGCGCAAATGGTGTGTAGCGATTGTCACAATCCACACGGCACCATGAGCGAGGCGGATCTTGTTAAGCCTAACGTTAATGAAACCTGCTACTCATGCCATGCGGAGAAGCGCGGCCCAAAACTGTGGGAGCATGCACCCGTTACTGAAGACTGTGTGACATGCCACAACCCACATGGAAGCGTTAACGAAGGTATGCTTAAGACTCGTGCTCCACAGCTATGTCAACAGTGCCACTCTTCTGCGCATAGCGGTCAAGCACTCTTTGGCAACACAGCTCAAGGTTCAACTGTCGGCGGCAATGCCATGACAGGCGGCCGTAGCTGTCTGAACTGTCATAACCAGATCCATGGTTCAAACCATCCATCTGGCAAGCTACTGCAGCGCTAACGGAGACGAGAAGATGAAATTCAAATTAAATTTAGTCACGCTCGCTTTGCTAACCAATGCTGGCATGTTTATGTCTGGCGCTGCGATTGCGGCTGATGGTTATGGCATTCAAAATGCGAACACTGAAAAAGTAAAATTCGACAAGTGGGTTTGCAAAAACTGTAAAGTCGAAAAAGGTGTAGCTGGTACTGTTGGTATTGGCGCAGGCTATAGCGACAGCGATGACATTCGCTCTGCGAATGCTTTTGCTACCGAAGATGGCTTTGCCGGTAAAGTTGACGCCGATGTGAAATACACCGGCGAAAATGGCTACCAAGCCACTATCGAAGCTGAAAATCTAGGCATGGAAGATAGCCGCGCAGAGATCAATGCAGGTAAAGCGGGTCAATACAACTTGAACCTAAACTACCGTCAAATCGCAACCTACAAAACTGATAAGGCGATGAGCCCTTATCAAGGTATCGGTGGCGATGACCTTACCCTACCGGGTGATTGGGTTCATGGCGGCAGCACGCAAGATATGACAAACTTGTACTCAAGTCTTAATCCACTTGAGCTTTCACTTAAGCGTAAACGCGCAGGCTTAGGTTTCGAGTATCAAGCTGAAACGCTGTGGAGCACTTACGTTAACTATCAACGTGAAGACAAGACTGGTCTAAAACAAGCATCGGGTAGTTTTTATAATCAATCTATGATGATTGCCGAGCCTGTTGATTACACCACAGATACCCTTGAAGCGGGCGTTAGCTTCTCTGGTGACAACTGGTTTACTTCAGTAAACTATAACGGCTCAATCTTCAAGAATGAGTATAGTGAACTGTCTTTTGAAAATGCGTTCAGCCCAACTTTTGGTGCGCAAACAACTGGCTACATGTCTTTAGACCCTGATAACGAAGCGCATACCGTTTCAGTTCTTGGTCAATATGTTGCAGGCAGTACCGTGATGAATGGTCGAGTCTACTTGGGCCAGATGACTCAAGATCAGGACTTCAACACATCGGGTTACGGCTATCAAATGCCAAGCGAATCACTAGATGGCCGGGTCGATACTCAAGGTGCAACCCTGAAGGTTGTTTCTCGTATTAATCGTCAGCTACGTTTAAACGCAAGTTACGATTATAGCGACCGCGATAACAAGACTAATGTTGAAGAGTGGACGCAGATCAGCATCGATTCAACAACAGGTCAAGTGGCTTACAATACGCCTTACGACATCACCACTCATAAAGCTAAGCTGGGTGCAGACTACCGTCTAGCACGCGGCCATAAGCTTGAAGGTGGATTCGACTACCGTAAAGATGAGCGTAGCTATTCTGATCGCGAAACCACTGACGAAAGCACACTTTGGGCTAAGTACCAGCTCAGCGCTTTTGCTAACTGGAACATGTGGGTCAAGGGTAGCTATGGTCAACGTGATGGCTCTCATTACCAAGCATCTGAGTGGACTTCTGACGAGTCAAATGATCTACTGCGCAGATACAATCTTGCCGATAGAAAGCGTACGCAAATCGAAGCCCGTGTGACTCACAGCCCAATCGATAGTCTGACGCTAGACTTTGGTGCTCGTTACGCACTTGATGATTATAACGAAACACAAATAGGCCTAACTGAATCGAAAGATATGAGTTATGACGCCAGTGTTAGTTACCTAATCAATGATGACATGACAGTAACGGCGTTTTATAACCGTCAGAACATCGATTCAGATCAAGCGGGTAGCAGCAATAATGGTGCAGCCAACTGGTTTGGTGTAGTTGAAGATCAATTCGATATTATCGGTGCAGGCTTTAGCTATAACAATCTAATGGATCAGAAGCTTCGTCTAGGTGTTGATTACACGTACTCAGACTCTAACAGTAACACCCAAGTCACTCAGGGCATTACTGGTGACTACGGTGATTATTACGCTAAAGTGCATAACGTCAACGTTTACGCCTTATACAAAGCGACAGAAAAGATGGATCTGCGCTTAGACTATAAGATGGAAAACTATAAAGACAATGATGCAGCAAATGACATCGCGCCTGATAGCATCTCGAATGTGTTGAGTTTTGGCAGCAATAGCCACGACTATAACGCACATTTGATCATGCTTAGCGTAAGTTACCGTTTGTAGTAATATCTGTCACTGGTATTAGATACACAAAAAACCCGCTTAATGCGGGTTTTTTATTGCCTAAAATTAATGGGCTCGGACAAATCTAGGTCAGCTCTTATTTTTCCATAAGGCTTATCTACCACCAAGCGCTACGCTTTCCAAGTTCACGGAGGAAAAGCTTAAGGCTTGAGCTGTTACCTTTCTTAGTGTCCTCCGTGCCCTTTGTGGTGAGCCTTTTTTACCCTAATACGGTTTAGCTAGTGCAGAAACTATAGAGTTACAAGTCGATCCTAACATCCCGAACAATTAAGTGAATTCCAGCACAAGTATGGAGTTGGTTACGATAACACTATCAGGCCAATCTCAGCTCTAATCGTTACGAGGATATAGTTGGTATTACTACAAATTAAGTGAGCTCGATCACCGCAGAGATAAAAACTAGCGCTAAAAACGGGCTTCCTCTCCATTCATCTTGAACTTATTGCTGCTTTAGTAGATCTTAATATCATCATATTCATCTAAAGACTTCTCATGACTCGTTCAACAACTTTGTATAAAGCAGTTCTTCTATCAATCTTTATTGCACCGCTACCAGCCTTTGCCATGCAGTCAGATACGACTAATGTATTGCTATTAGCCATCACTCTAGGTGGTTTTAGCTTCTTCAACCTACTGCTCAACGGCCTGTTTTATTTTACGGGTAAGTATCACAGCCGTGATTTTGCCAAGATGCACACTTTAATTGCGATTATCCCTGCCGTTATCGCACTGTTTATCGCACTGATTTACTTCGATAGCGCAGGCGCAATTTGGATGAATATCGGTGTGATAATTGTTAGCGTAGGACTAAGCTTATTACCTCTACAGCTAAATCTATCTGCCACTAAGGCCCCCACTAAAAACAGTGCACTTATTATCGCACTTGCCGCTATCGCGCTATTAATCGCTGCCTTTTACGTGACACCCATCGCCGTTTTCGCTATCGCCTGCGCCCATGTAGCCTTGATTAGCCAAGACGATATTAAGGTGAAGTTTTTAAGCCTATCAACTCTGGCTATTGGCTACGGTTACTTAGGCTATTGGGCTTACCAAATCATTCAATATAGCTAAATTAGCAGCACTAATACCAAGACAGGTCTTATGCCTAACGAACGTAACTTCATTCAACTCCAAGCAGATATCGCTCAATGCCAGATCTGCTCTGAGTTTTTGCCTCTTGAACCTAAGCCTATTGTTCAGTTAGGCAAGTACGCCAAAATCCTTATAGCTGGTCAGGCCCCTGGGCAAAAGACGCATTATAAAGGACGCCCCTTCGGTGATGCTAGCGGCGAGCGTTTACGCACATGGCTTGGTGTCACTAAAGAACAGTTCTATGACCCTAACTTGTTTGCCATCTTGCCCATGGGTTTTTGTTATCCAGGCAGTTACACCTCAGCCGATAAACAGAGCGGCGATAAACCGCCGCGCCCCGAATGTGCCAAAAAGTGGCGTCAGGACGTATTAAACCGGCTTGAACATATTGAGCTGACGCTATTAGTCGGCAAATATGCTATCGAGTGGCACCTAAAACAGAAACTCAGTGTCACACAATCTGTGGCTAACTGGCAGGCGCTGTGGCCAAATACCTTGGTAATGCCACATCCAAGCCCAAGAAACAATATCTGGCTTAAGCGTCATAGCGAGTTTGAACAAGAGATCGTTCCTCAATTGCAACAGCGGGTTGCTGCACTAATAAAACAGCCATAACCTGCGCGGCTAATTACGTATTAAGCTCACAATTAGCTGAAAAAGTAATGCCACAAGTTAGAAGTTTAAGGCACTGTATCATCGCTCGATTTCAGTTAGTCTCTTTCATCAGTTTGAGTCGTTAGTGAGGATAAACGTGTACTTTCTAGATGGTTCATTAGCACGGCAGATTGTTAAGCGCACCATGAAGATCATCGGTCATAATATCAATGTTATGAATAATCATGGCGTTATTTTAGGTTCTGGAGAACTCCATCGCATAGGTGCCATACACGAAGGTGCATTACTGGCTATTAGTCAAAAGCGCACCGTAGAGATCAGCACTCACAGCACAGGTACACTCCAAGGCGTAAAGCCCGGTATCAACCTTCCATTGCACTATAAAGGGGAGATCATCGGTGTTATTGGTATCACTGGAGAACCAGAAAAGCTGCGTAGCTACGGTGAGCTACTCAAGATGACCGCCGAGATCATCGTCGAGCAAGCCAATACCATAGAACAAGCTCAATGGCAGTCTCGGCAAAAAGAGGAGCTGATCATTGAGCTGATTAAATCAGAGGGGGCATTTACTTCGCATCAACGTAACTGGGCTTCACAGCTTAATATTGATCTCAATGCACCGCGTGTTGCTGCAGTTATTCAAGTACAGGCCGACGAGGAGGAAACCACAGCTAACTCGATGCTAAAGCAAGTATTGCACCTGCTAGAGAATCCGTCGCGCGGAAATCTTGTAGCGATGACGTCGATGACCGAATTAGTGATTTTAAAACCCGCTTTTCTTGATGGGAAATCTTGGGACCCGACTCTTGAAAGTGAACGTATAGATCAACTCCTCAGTAGGCTTCCAAAAGAGCTTAATAGTCGCCTAAAGATCTCACTAGGACATTTCTTTCCTAAACCTGAAGAGATTAATCGCTCTTACCAGACGGCATTAGAAACCTTGACCATTGGCCAACAGATGCAGCCCGAACACAGTAAATACCTTTACGAAGACTATTCGCTACAGGTGCTATTATCAGTGCTTAAGGATAATTGGCGCGGCAAAGAACTACTCAGCCCCTATCAAGCATTAGTCAAGGCTGACAAAAATGGTCAATTGATAAAAACGATGAATGCTTACTTATTGCATTTTGGTGATCTGCAGCAATGTGCTAATGTTCTTTTTATTCATCGAAATACGCTACGCTATAGACTCGATAGGATCCAGCAAATAACGGGTGCAAACCTCAATCAGCTAGATGGGTTATTGCAGCTGTATATTGGCCAAGTGATGCTAGAACAACCTAAGCAAAGGTAAGATATGATACTCAGCAAGACTGCCAAAAATGGCTTCACATTAATCGAATTGGTCGTGGTCATCATCGTACTGGGAATTTTAGCGGTTATCGCCTTGCCCAAGTTTGTTAATTTTCACGCCGACAGTAAAGTCGCAGTGCTAGATGGTATCGCTGGTGCCATGAAAAGTGGCCTGGATTTAGTCCACAGCAAGGCTGTTATTGAAGGAGAAAATGTCGGTTCTGGAAGCATTGAATATGCAGGAGTCACTATTCCGCTTTACAATGGCTACCCCGCCGTTGATGGCAATGATAGCTTCGATGAGCTTAATCGTCAGGTTCGCGCTTGGCTTGATATCGACTCAGTATCACTGACCACTATCAAACTTGATAATGATGCAGCGCCTTTCTTTGTCGACAAATCCACGGCTAATAATCACATTTATATCTTTTTCTCTGAAGATCTTAATGATAAAAGCGTCAGCTTTAACTGCCATATTCGTTATGAAAATGCCATTAACGCCACAGAGCCTGTCATTACCGTCAAACACAGTGACTGTTAGTTGCAGGACGCTTAATCAAAAGATTTTAGCCGTAAACAGTGATCCTCTGGCTGTTAATACCAGCACTATATAGTACCAAGGGCATTAATTGAGCTCGATTTTGACTCTACGATTTAACGCTCGCCCCTCAGCGGTTCTGTTTGTAGCTACGGGGCTCGCCTCCCCTTTCCAATCGACATGGATACGGCTTGGCTCTACGCCGTTGGAGATAAAATAGCTTCGAGTCGCTTCGGCGCGTTGTTTCGATAGCGTTAAGTTATACTCCTTCGCGCCTAAGCTGTCAGTGTAGGCGGTAATACAGATCTCAGTATCCTTACTCGCTATTACATTTTTTAGCACCTCAGCTAAAGCTTCAGTGGCAACAAGCTTACTACTATCAAATCCAAATAAACTTTTAGCACTGATTGATACGGGTTTCGATACCGTAATGGCGGTTGTCGATGTTGCGTCAAGGAGTTCAACTTTCTTTTTATGTTTAAGCGTTGGCTCTACCGCTGGGCGTACAGGCTGATGTGAGACAACACCAAACTTATAGTTAATCCCTAGCGTAAACTCATACAAGTCATCATCAGTGCTTGGGGTATCTTTAATCCAGCGATATCCGCTATCAAGCTCCCAGTTGGGTGATAGTCGATACTTGATACCTAAACCACTACTAAGCGACACGTTATCTTCAACCCAGGCTGGACCTAATTTAACATACAGCGCGGCATCATCACTGAGTCGATATCGAGTCGACAAAGAAGCCCCGATTGCAAATAAGTTTTTATCTTCTCCAGATAGCTCATCTTGATACTGGCCTAGATAACTCATATCCGTTTCTACCGATAAATAAGAGTTGATGTTATATCCTAGGGTCAAACCCGAGCTAAGGTTAACCATTTTGTTCTCCCCCGGCTCTAGCGGCTCTTCACTGTCCAGTAATACGCCACCCAGCTTGCCACCAAAATAAAAATCACCATCACTATAAAAACTTTTAGCTGCCACAGCATCCTGGCAGAGCAAGAATATACTGACAAAACAGATAAACTTTATCGGGCTCATTCCCATCGAACTCCATTTATTCAGAGTTATCTTCACAACTGCACCTCAAACATCAGGGTAAAATTGTCGTTATAACGTTTCTCTTCTACGTCATTCACTGAGACATTCTCAAAGCCAACATCGAGCATAAAGGGGATCATAGTGGCACCTGGCGCATCTATCTTTGCTTCGCCTATGTCAACTAAGTGGCCATTAGCGACTAACTCTGATTGGCTGCTACATCCTTGGCAGCTAATGCTGTATGGGATCTGAGTCGCACTGCCAGAGTCCGGCTTTAGGTTATAGTCATCGGTATCTTTGTTAATTAACCGAAATGTCAGTCCATTTTGAAATTGGCCTAACACCGAAACCTTAAACCCCGTATTGCCACTCACAGTATGTTTGTAGGTGTCATATTCAGGAGTTATATGGCCGTGACCCAATACATTAATACGGCTAATTACACTCGGGTTGTAGGCGATCTGCATCGAAAAAGTGATGGGAATATTACGGTAGGTTTTTACCGCTTCAGAAATATTGGCCTTAAATCCATAGCTAATGACCCCAGTTACGGTACCCGAATATATTCCTTTAGCCTTGCCCTTTAATCGGGTAATAAGCTCGGCTTTATCGAAACGAATGACTGGCTGATAGCGCTTAAAGGGCGTAGTAGGACTAGCAAACTGAATGCTTTTATCGGCAATACAGAACCCATTGCGACTGGTGTTCATTACAGTCGTAGTTGCGGCTACACTCGACTGTTCACAAACTGGATAACTATCGGCATAAGGACTTTGCGAGAGCTGCCCACTAAGCTGATACTTCACCCCGCTTAATTTAATCGGCATAGACACATGCTCAGTACCGCTCGACAACTCGATGTTCATCTGCGTAGGTGTGGTGTAAGTACCAGGCACCCACATTGTCGTCTGCGGCAATCTAACAGGAGTAAACCAGTAATTTGGGCGGATATACTCACCATCGTTACTGGCATTAGCCCACTCGAGCTTATCGCCAGTTAACGTACCATTGATGGTAAATGCACTCGCGGACATTGATGTACTAAGCAATACACTGACGAACAACGGCATCAAGACAAAATCAAAGCAGGCCTTTAGTGGCTGTTTGATGACTGCAAGGCACATCTTACTCTCCTCGGCTCAAGCGGATCTCTTCGCGGTATGACTCATCATGATTTAACACCATCACTTCTAACTCCTCGGCTTGTAATACCTCAGGAACGTGAACGTCACGGGTTCTGCCAGCCAATATGGTGAAATTGGCTTTACATAATGCTCTGTCATCATCCTCATCGATAATCCCATCTTTATCGCATTGATCAATGACGATATCGATCATGGTATTACCTGAGTTTTTCGCCGTGATCGTGTCGCCTTTATAGTCGAGTAAATATTCAACCTGACTCACTTTAGCCGGTACGATGTAATAAGGTGAGAAGCCAAATAACATGTTGATTTTCGATTGCTGCTTACCTTCGGTGCTGTAGGAGACCGGCTCAATATTAATCTGATAAACTTGGTCTTTGTCAGTATCACAGCGTTCACCACAGATACTTTCCACTTGGATCTCTTTTACCATATTTGGCTCAATGACCAATTTAGAAGGCTTAGTGGCTATGCCCCACGAATCAAGATTATCGCGAGTGTAAGGCGTCTTGATAATCTTGTTATCAACAATCTCAACCTTCGACACTGAAGTCTTAAGGAAGTAAGTAATTTCATCTGTATTATCTAAGGTAAACACCCCAGCTTTGGTCTCTGGATTTGTTAGCATTAAACTACTGATCGCCATCGCTGATGCATCGAAAACAAACAGAGATAATATGATCAATAATAAAGGTTTCGTCATCTTCATAATTTAATTCCAGTTGTGAGCAAAGCTGTCATCTTCAATCAGACTCTTTGCATAAAGGCTTAATTCGTTTAACAGCGATACTTGGCTAGCGCTAAGACTTGACTCATTAGTCACGTAAAGATATTGCCGCTGACCGACGATGCGAGTGATGACTGCCAAACCCACTTCTTCAAGTTTGCGGTTTGTATTCACCCGTTCATCTTCATTGGTAAAAACACCAATAAAGTAATACTCATTGCCATCAATAGTGACCGCTTGCAGCGACTTATCTTGTGCCAGCATTAATGTGTCATCATTGTCTAAACCCGGTAGGCAATAGTTATTGCCTGTATTAACGATGTGAGTCGAGTCTCTATCTAGGGTCGGTGTCACACAAGTTTGGTTTTCTGATACCAACTGGTAATCAGAGCCCGCAATCACAGAAATCTTAAACACGCCCTCTTCAACCTGTTCGACATCAATACAGCCCTCTCCTGTACACTCAACGTCAGCAATGACTTGATGATTCACATCATCAAAAGAAGAGATAAAGGTTTTCACTTTAACTAAGTCGAGATCCAGTGAGATCACGGTACCAGGCAGGCTATAACCGGAGACTTCTCGCGTTTGATCGCTAATATAATTTGATGAATCCGTGTCTAAACGCGCATTGAATGCCTTATATTTATTGACTGGAATAATCGTCTCTTCTCGATCAATATTTTCGCTATAGCTCAGCGTGTTATCATCATAAATAGAAAGCAGCCCACGGTGAGCGTCATCGCTTCCCTGATTCTGCGCATCAACAATGATGTAAGCGTCACTTTGCTCTGAGCTAAAATAGACTTCTCCTTTCCCCGATAACACCTGAGTGCTATTAAAACTTGAGCTTACAGAGTGGGTGCCATCTGAGCTGATATAGGCATAGGTATCTGACGCCACATAGCCATTGTTGTAATTAATATTACTGGATAGATCGCTACTCATATTGCGCTCGATATCGGTGCCGTTATAGCTGATCCCGAGCTCGTTATTCATCGACAAGTTACGACTCAATTGCCTGTCATTAGCCACACTGTTTCTAAATTCATCGAGCCCTTGTCGACTCACCGATACCGATGAGCTTGCACTCCATCCAGCAGACAAAGGCACAGACCACAGCACGCTGGCATACCAGTCGTCTTTAACACCAAAGCTTTCGCCGCCTTGAAATGTCGCCGAAAAGTTAATCACTGAATCCGCTACAAACGAATGTGAAAAACCTGCACTCACCGACCAATAATCACTTTGATCAAGAAACGGTTGCGCCTCGTTTTCAGCATCGAGCTTATTATTCACATAAAGCACATAGCCCTGTCCGCCCCAAAGATCAGAAGAAAGGTTCACATTAAGGCGCTGGTAACCAGTATTGGACAACATGAAGTTATCTAAACCAAAATCGCTGTCGGCTGAATCAAACTTCTCATAGCCAACACCGATATTGTAAAAGCTCACATCTGCTGCAATAAATTGGCTACCATTTGAAAACGAAGCGAATTTCAACTGCGCAGTAGAGTCATCACTCAATGATGTCTTAACGCCTAGCTCAGACAAGGTACTGTCTGAGTTTGACAAAATTCGCCCACCTATCATGGTGCTATCTGTTAACTGATATGAAAGCTTACCTTCAACAAAGTTATTACTTTCGAGTTGCAGCGAATAAGGCTCCGTTAGCGTTTTAAGGTAGGCATTAAGCCCGCCAGTGCGTTTATAGGAGTAATCGCCATCATGAATAAAGCCATCGGCCTGTATAAAACTGTCTGGGCCAACTAAATAACCTAACTTAGCTTGTATCTTAGTTAGCTGACTTTGCTCTACGCCGCCGTCATAACTATTATCGTATCTATCGTTGAATCGCCCCGCAGAGAAACTGTAGTCATATTCACCTTTATTCAGCGAGAAAGCGCTGTTATTAACAATCTGCTGGCGCTCCTTTAAGATCTCTCGCCCGGCAGAGATCACCACTATCGAGGCCGTGTATGAACCATAGGGAAGATCACGAAATGCGATACTTTGCTGCCCGGCATCCACATTCTTGCTATAGATTAAGTGTCCATCTCGATAGACCTCTATTCGTCCCTTATTGGGCAAGATGTAAAACAAGCGGCGATTATTTTGCTTACCACCATCGATCAAGTTTTGCGAGGACGAGTAATTGATAATATCCTGAGAATAACTACCGGATAGATCCATAAACGCTGTGGTATTTTGCTCATAGCCATACTTAAAGTGGCCAAATTGAAAGCGTCGATTTTGACTTTCAAAGTCATAAGATAGCTGCTCGGCTTCAAATTTATTCGCCGCAGTATCGGCATAAAGACTCGATTTTATCGAGCCATACTTTAAGCCTATCAAGGTTTCATCACGGCCTATAAGCGACGCTCCGCCATCACCAAAGTAGTGATAGTTCAAATTAACACTATTAATCACACCGTATTGCTGATTAGTTGCCTCGTGAAACTGGCGAGTCGTTTTTTGGCTATCAATCAAGTCAGCATTAATAAATAAGCTCAACTTTTTATGCTCAAAGTCATAAGTAAAGGCATAGCGCTCAGGCATCAACTCACATTCAGACACCTTTCCCAGACATAAAGAAGATGTCGTAATATTTTTCATTGCCGTGATAATGTCAGCCACCGCCTCTCGCTTAACATTCAGACGGGTCAAGTATTGCTCAACACTGACCTTGCTTTCCCTATTTAAAGACGCAGAGGTAGGCGTTGAGTTGAGCTTAATAACCAACTGCTCTTTAGCACTGGCTAGCTGAAAATCAAACGCCTCAGTGCTGCCAGAATAGAGCTCGGCAAACTCATCAGGGATTGCAATCCCCTCACTCTTCACCGAGGCATATACGGGTAAAGATAACTGTGGGGTAAGCGTGCAAGATAAGCCAAATAGGATCGATAGGGCGATTTTGTTGTATCTCATATTGCTAGCTCTATACTCATCTTGATCATCCCTTCGCAGTAGTCATCTTTTAAACTGACAGGTGCAAACTTAAGCTCAACGTCAAAGTGACTGTATTTACCTACGCGGTTAACGCCGTCAAACTCCAAGTTATCTAGCCCTTCCCCCTTATTGATCGCTTCACCATCTACGGTTACAGACACTAAATTCTTACTGTCAGTCGGCGCACCATTGACGTCATAACAGGCGGAACTATTTTCAAGCAGATTAAGGGTGTAAGTGTTTAGTGGATCACTCTTACCTATCGAGGTTTCTAATTGCAGTACATCTGAAATATCATTAAATTTGAAATTACGACCATCGAACTGCAGCTCCCAGTTCTTTTTAACAAACTCAAATTTAATGATCTCTCGGTCATAAAACTTATCCAGCTCTATTTGGGTATCAACATGAAACTCACGCTGTTCACCAGAAGCAGACATATCAAGAGCCAAGGCATCACTTACCGCAAATAGTAGACATGCAGAAAAAATAACTTTTATATAAGTCATAGTTGGCTCTTGATAAGTCTGAGGAAAACGTAGGCTTAGATAGCTTTCGCTGAATTGATAACGGTGTGAACTTCGATGTTTTGACCAGGCTTCAACTCTGTGCCCATTGCGGTTTCAACACTTTCAGTGTTTTCAGTAGTAAAAGTAACGGTACCCGTTGTTGCAACAACAGGCTTAGACTTTTCCATTGGTGCGCCTTCCATCTTAACAACAGTCCCCACACCTGTAGTGTCTAGCGTACCAATAACCGTCTCTAGTGAACTCATTGTCCAAGATGCATCGGGAATAATATCGCCAACCGCTTCTGCAACTTCACCTTGCATAAATCCGCTAGCACAAACGCCTTCAACTGGCGCACTGCCATCGGTACATAAACGGTAATGCAGTTCTAAAGAGATCTGATCTGAAGTGAAAACACCTGTGGTGTCTTTAACATCAAGTCCTGCCGTATCTATGTATGGAACACGTCCAGAAGGACCAGTGATGATAACTCCGGCACCAGGAACAACAGTCGGTACTATCCCTTTCCAGTGAAGGGTCGTTGTTGCATCATCGGCAAGAGCCGTTCCAGATAGTGTCAGTAGCGCGATGGGTAATAAAATTTTAGCATTCATAGAAACATCCTCGTTAAACATTTATTCGCCATACTTGCTTATTAAAAATAAATACCTAAACCGGTAATAAATCACTTTCTTTTGCAAATATGTCTGATAGGTAACTTTCAGGGCATATGTTAACGACTCGATATTTTCTCAACAGGTCAAAACTGAATTCTAAAAATCAAAAATGCCTACAAAGCACAAAAATCAGCCTAATCACGGCGCTTTGTGATCAAAAAACAACAGAAATAGTTAAAACTGTCAATCTGGGGAGTTTTTAGGTTGGAAGAAGCTAATATTGTGCAGTTTACAGCGGTAAAAAAAATGGCAGATCTCAACTTATATCCATCTGTATAAGCTAAGAGCTGCCATTTAGTGTAGAGAATAGAGCTAGGCGTACAATGTAAAGAAGCCAGCGACTGAAGTCGGCGGCTTAGGGCTAAAAATAAAAAAGCTAATTATCGTACTTATCTAACTCTTGATTACTATTAATGTCTTTGTTGCCATCGTAGGGACCAAAGCCATTTTCCTTGTAGTCGCCAAGGATATGACTAAAGCGACTATGATAGTTACCTTTACCCGGTCCCTGATACAGGTATTCAAAGCTATCTAATACATCATCACCATCACTATCAGATAAAATGGGTTGGGAGCAGTACTCAATATCACCACTATGATACTTTGTACGCTCAGCTAAACAGGCTTCAACTTCATTTGCAGTCGATAAACCATCATTATCTAAATCGACTAAGTCAGGGTAGACCTTACCCGTGGCATCTTCGTTGGCAAAGCGCACCTGCGGATAAACACTCACTCCAGAGTCTGTTAGCGGGATCACCGCCCCATTCATTCTGAAGTCAATATAAGTACACCCCGTTAAAATATAGGGATAACTAACGTCACCGTGCTTGGGTTTTTCACAGGTTAAACTTGAGTCAAGCTCTTCCAGTGGGCTGTACAACTCCCAATGCTCTTCATGACCGTTTTTATTGCCACGAGCAAAGAAAGTGCTCAGCCCTTGTCCGGCAGTTTCAGTACGGACACCGTAAGAGTTTGCAGAATCTCCCACAATATTATAATGGTGGTCTCTACCGCCGTACTCTTTTAGACCTTTATTAGTCAGTATTTTTAACCTGCCATCTATAATCAAGGCAACAGCATTTGCAGTGTTTTCATAAAACTTCACTTTTTTACGTTCACTACGGCTTAACTTACCAAATTTAATGGTCATATCGAGCTTTTGACCATTAGGTAATGCCTCTTGGTGATACTGCGCGTAACCATTAAACTCTAAATAATATCTATCCCGTGACTCGTTACTGATGGCATCATTTTCACTCATTGTATTAGCGCGGTCATCCTCTTCCACCATATGCATATAAGTCACATAATTGGCCGCTTGCTGGTAATCGTTTACTCTGGTCGCCACTTTCTTGACTTTGTAGTTCTCTCCATTGCTATCCTTGCCATCGAATAAAACGTACAGATCTCCATTTTGCGTCAATGCTGCAATTCCTTTGGTCACTTGGGTGCTTTTTACTATTTTCTTGCCGGTATTTTTGAAGAAATTAGCAAATTTAAGAAAAATATTACCCTTCTCGTCAATCTCGTGAGGGCTAACCACACGTACAAATGCCTGCGGAGTTTGATCTTTATTCAAACAATAAAATGAACCGTGGGGTTTGCCGTTATCGGGGGCATCCCAACATTGAGAAACTTTATCTATATATCGAGTCCAATCTGAGCTGATAAACTTGCCTGTGCTGCCACAGTCAATACTGTAATATCTCGCGGTTCCATCGTCGAAATAAACCACAGCAGAAAATGGACCAAAGCTTTCAATCTTTTCAACACCACTTAGGTTCAAGCCATTAAACTTATCAGCAAAATCCCCATAGCAAGTATTGCTCGTACCGTATATTTGATTGTGTGCGATAGCGTTACCGGTTAGCGTGACTTCATAGGCGATACCACCGTAACTCATGATTCGATCGGCATAGGTTAACCCGTAATAAACTTTGCTTGTGGCTGGCAGCTCAATGAGAGTTTCGATTGGCTGCAATGCATTTAATGCGGTAAATAGCACTATCTTGCCTTCACCTCCACTTTCACTCGTCATATCGATGCGATAATTACCAAAACCGATATTTTTCAGCGCTGAAGCATAATAACCATTGTTTTCCATATAAGGGAGCAGTGTCTCTTTAAACGGTTTAATGAGGGTATTACGCCCGACGGCACCTAGAGCACCATCGCCAAATAGTTTAATAAAGCCATTAAAGGAGAATTCTAAAATCCCCTCACGTACAAAGCCGGTTTCTATACTGATAAACCCGCTACTCACGCCATCAACCTCATGGTCATAAACCGTGTACTTGACTTCATATAGCCCCTTTTCACTGGCAGAAAAGGTAAATTTAGTATTATTAACATCGCCAGGATTAACTAGACTGACATTAGCGTCATATACTTGAACCCCAACAAGTTGCACCTTATCGCCTTCCTTGTCGTTAACCAGTGAACCCACACCTGGAAAATTTAATATATCCAGCGTCACTGAATCCTCTACGGGCACTAATCGGCTATAGGCTTCATCTTTTGTTTCAGGCGCGGTATTGATATCCCCTGAAACATCAATATTAATGATCCCGGTAAACACCAACTTATTATCATCGACCACAGAGTAGCTCACAGATGTGAGACCAATCTCAATACCTCGATAGCTAAAATCCCCATCCACGGAAACATTAGCCGTGCCGCTACCCACCACCACTGTCGATGATGCAAAGCTTGGGTTTGTCATAGGTAAAAATTCAGAAGCGAGTTCATCTTGAATATTAAAGTTAAGCATATCCCCCAAAGTAAGAGACTTACTGATATCCGGCAGTACGCCGCCAGAGGGTAGCTCAAGCCCCAACGCCTCAGCATTAAGCTTAGCGCTATTACTGGTGAATAAGATTGAAGCAAGCGCAGAGGTCTGCTCATTACCATTGGTCACGGTATAACGATAATCACAGCTCAATGAACGCTTAGGAGTCACCGAGAAGGACAGCATCTGTTTATCCAACTTGGTGATCTCACAGCCTGCTAAATTACCGAGCACCTCTACTTTGCTCAGGCTAAATTTAGCTGCTGAATTTTCACCGAGTTCCATGCTAGTACTAACATAGTTAGACAAATTAAAGGTCATCGGTTGAGCGATATCATCAGGAATTGTTACTGACCGGCGAAAGTCCATCGCCGTAACGCTCTTTTTTACCACTGGAGGGGGCGGTGGCGGCACAATGCCGCCTTCACTATCGGAGTCGCTGCCACAGGCACATAATACTACTAGGGATAACAATAGGAATAATTTAGAAAAAAATCGCATCGCAAACCTTAATGTCTGTTCATTTAACACTCAGCACCTAAGACTCTTTATGCGATTGCTCGGCCGGAACATGGCAATATATTAGCCACTAGCCATAAAAATATACGGCCATCGCCTAAACGATGATATTTTGGATTAACACAATCAGAGAAAAATAAGGTGCGGTAATTTTGCGCAGATGCTAACAGTAAGGTGAGCGCTTCTACAGGGCGCTTTAGAAAAGTAAAATCTAAATATGCCTATAAAAGCGTTACAATGAATATTGCACTTAAGCAGGATTGAGCTCCTGAAGAAGCAAGGTCTGTAGGCTTGAGACTAGTTTTCTATGGACATGGGCATATTTACGAACTCTGCGTGCTCTTTCAACCAAGCTATTACCCCATGATGTGACAGGTAATCGTCTCTGCTGATACTGATCAATTTACGTATGCCCGCTAAAGGGTTTTCTTCCTCAAACTCAGCTAGGACCTCAAAACCAAAGCTGATATAGGGTTGTTCAGCCGTTTTGTCCCTAACAACCATAAATATCTCTTTGATCTCAGGATCGTCCAACAAAAGTTTAAGCAAATGAAAAACACCAAACTCCCACCAGCGATAATTAAACTTCATGACTGAGTGAAAGAAAATAATTTTGTCACCGCTAATGTTAGGTTCTCTGGGGATATTATAAAAATCGACAAACTCATTGATGAGCTGTTCTCTTTCATGCTCGTTGTGCACAGACATCATAGCGTGAGCATAGAGATAATCGGGGCTTCCCTCGCAGGTAAGCATATGCAACGCGCCTTGCTCTTGTAAGGTGATCGCCCGCTCACATCTTTCTTGCACGTCTCGCTCTGTTAAGTTAAAAAACTTGGCGCTACTTTCACAGATCAGCGCCAATTTACGTAGATCTGTTAGCGGCATAGATGCAGTGTATTTATAAAAGCGTGTATCTGTTACAGGGTAATAAGAGGTTTGAATCAAATCTTGCTGATCAAAAGCCAGTGCTTCGATACGCCTTAGCTGATTAACTTTTGTTTTTGATAGCTTGAGGTCTAACTCAATTAAATAACTTAACACATCATATTCCGCGAAGGTGAGCAGCTGAATAATTCGCAATGTCGATGGCATTGAGACTCCGCGCTCCCAACGGCTATATGTGATCAAATCGAGGTTAACAAAAACCTTATGGTATAAAGATAATTTCTCGACCATTTCAGCTTGCGTCAAGCCATATTCATTGCGGCTCTTTAACAGTAACGAGAAGAGTTCCATAAGTATGTGTAAACCAATATAAACCACGAAATTTATTATCTTGAATGGTAACAAAAATCTGTATCGAAAGAAAAACTCTAAAAGCAAAAAAACAAACCGCTCAAACTGTGCGCACGCACAATAAAAACTTAAAACTCAGACTAAAATTAGTGACTTCGACCAAAGAATTATCCTGGTGACCACCGCATAATATTTCGGCCTGAAATACCTTGGTGCGCTGGTTCTATCAGTGCTCCCTACTCGGCATAAATAAAACAAACCTTACATATAAAAATACCCAAACAGGGACCCCTATGAGCCTAGTACTGATCTTATTGGCCGTGATTGCATTTATCGTCATTGCCACCGCTAAATTTAAGCTACATCCGTTTTTAACCCTTATTCTTGCATCGTTTCTTGCCGCATTTGCCTACGGCCTACCGAGTGCCGATATCGCCAAGACCATCACCTCAGGTTTTGGCGGGATCTTAGGTTATATCGGTTTAGTCATCGTGCTTGGTACCATCATAGGTACGATCCTCGAGAAGAGTGGCGCCGCAATTACCATGGCGGATGTGGTTATTAAAGTGCTTGGACAGCGCTTTCCAACGCTAACCATGTCGATTATCGGTTATATTGTGTCAATTCCAGTATTTTGTGACTCAGGCTTTGTGATCTTAAACTCGCTCAAGCAGTCGATGGCTAACCGTATGAAGGTGTCGAGCGTGTCTATGAGTGTCGCTCTAGCAACGGGTCTATATGCCACTCACACGTTTGTGCCTCCAACGCCAGGCCCTATCGCCGCAGCGGGTAACTTAGGCCTAGAGTCAAACCTTGGCTTAGTAATTTTTGTCGGTATCTTCGTTGCAGCCGTTGCCGCGCTTGCTGGTACGCTGTGGGCTAATCGTTTTGCTGATACCCAGCCAGATGGTGAAGGCGCTGAAGAGCTTTTGACTCACCAAGATGATTTCGACAAGCTTAAGCAGGCCTATGGCGAGCTTCCAAGCCCGACTCGTGCATTTGCACCGATTTTCGTGCCAATCCTACTTATCTGTTTAGGCTCTGTTGCCAACTTCCCATCGACGCCACTTGGCGATGGCATGCTATTCGATATCTTAGCGTTCTTGGGTCAGCCAGTTAATGCCTTGATGATTGGCCTATTCCTGTCACTGTCTCTATTAAAGGGCAACGACAAAATTAAAGAATTCAGTGACCGTATTAGCCAAGGTTTAGTGGTTGCTGCGCCAATTCTACTTATCACTGGTGCGGGCGGTGCGTTTGGCGCGGTACTTAAAGCGACTGACATAGGCACTTTCTTAGGTGAATCACTATCTGCACTTGGCATTGGTATCTTCATGCCATTTGTTGTTGCAGCGGCGCTTAAATCGGCTCAAGGCTCCTCTACTGTAGCCTTGGTTGCAACCTCAGCACTGGTTGCACCGATGCTTGGCGATATCGGTCTTGCCAGTGATATGGGCCGCGTACTGACGGTGATGGCCATTGGTGCAGGGGCAATGACGGTGTCTCATGCTAACGATAGCTTCTTCTGGGTCGTGACTCAGTTTAGCCGCATGAGTGTTAAGCAAGCTTACAAAGCCCAAACTATGGCCACGCTAATTCAAGGTGTTACGGCTATGACTTTGGTTTACCTACTAAGCTTAGTGTTGCTTTAACGCTTATCGTTCGATACAAGTAGGCAAGTCCTATCGGCTTGCCTACTGTATATACAAGAATCCACACTAAAATCAATGCAAGTCTGTTAGCGCATTTTAGCCTGACTCGCTTTATAGGAATACTGCATGAAAATTGTGATAGCCCCCGACTCTTTCAAAGAAAGCCTTACAGCAATGGAAGTGGCTAATGAGATCGAACGAGGATTTCGCACTGTTTTACCCAACGCCGAGTACATTAAGATCCCTGTTGCCGACGGTGGTGAAGGCACTGTACAGTCGATGGTGGATGCGACAGATGGCACGATTATCAAACTTAATGTAACCGGGCCGCTTGGTCACAAAGTACAGGCTTTTTATGGCATCTTGGGCGTCGGTTATCAGGGAGATAAAAAAACCGCGGTGATTGAAATGGCGGCGGCATCAGGCCTGCACTTAGTTGCAGAAGATAAGCGTAACCCGCTGATGACCACGAGCTATGGCACGGGAGAGTTGATTGTCGATGCTCTCAATCGCGGTATAGAGCATATCATTATCGGCCTTGGCGGTAGTGCAACTAATGATGGCGGCGCTGGTATGGCGCAGGCTATTGGTGCACACCTGCTCAACAGCGCTGGTAAGGCTATATCCCCTGGAGGAGCAGCTTTAACGGAGCTCGTCAGTATTGATTTAACCGACTTACACCCGCTCATCAAGGCCTGCAGCTTTGAGGTTGCCTGTGATGTCAATAATCCGCTGTGTGGAAACAAAGGTGCCTCGGCTATTTTTGGTCCACAAAAAGGCGCAACCCCAGAGATGGTTGAGCAGTTAGATAATGCCCTTAAACACTACGCAGATATTATTGCATGCTGCGCTATCCAAGATAACCGTGACTATGCAGGCGCTGGCGCAGCAGGTGGTATGGGCTTAGGTGTGATGGCCTTTTTAGGCGCAGAGCTAAAACCCGGCATCGACATCGTGATGGAAACGGTCAACTTGGCAGGTTTAGCCAAAGGTGCCGATTTAGTGATTACTGGTGAAGGCCGCCTCGATAGCCAAACCCTACACGGTAAAACCCCAATGGGCGTCGCTGGTGTCGCTAAAGCTCAGGGGATCTCGGTTATTGCTATCGCAGGCTGTGTAAGCGATGACGCTAACGTGTTGCTTGAACATGGCATAGATGCACTCTTTTCGATTACCCCAAGAGCCTTACCGCTTGCAGAGGTGCTTAGCAACGCTAAACATAATCTCTACAGCACGGCTAAAAATATCGCCGCGCTATACGCACTCTCATCCGCTAAATAGAAGAGTGCTAGATTTTTAAAACCCAAAAAAGGCGCTTAACGGCGCCTTTTTCTCGCAAGGCAATCACCAACGTCTTAACTCAAAAAACACTCTGACGTTCTCTCTATTACTGTAAAAAAGCCGTCATCATTATTTTTCTACTTGATGCGCTATAAAGCATAAAGTAAAGTGACCGTCCATTTTGAGCGTCCGTTTTGACCATCTGTTTCTATAGGTAGTCCAGTTAAGAAACAGCGTGATTAGTAGAGAAATTTAGCCTAATGACAGCAAGAAAAGCCACCGCTTCAGAAGAGGCGTTACTGCGAATTTTTACGGTACCAGAAGCCCCAGAGTCTACCCTCAGTGTGATTGAGCAAAATATCTCACAGAACTTAATGGGCTTCTTGCAAGAGAGCGTGGTGGCTGTCGAAAAGCCGCTTTCTGAAGTTGAACTGGATTTCCAACAATACCAGATCCCATCGGCGCCGCAGTTTGTCTCAGACTACGCCGATAACATGATGCAAACGCTGGTCGCGCATTCGGTGCATACCTCGGCGCCTAGCTTTATCGGCCATATGACCTCTGCCCTGCCTTACTTTGTATTACCTCTGTCTAAGATGATGGTCGGGCTGAACCAGAACTTGGTGAAAATCGAGACCTCTAAGGCCTTTACGCCACTCGAGCGTCAAGTGCTGGGGATGATGCATCACCTTGTTTATAGCGAAAATGAAGCCTTTTATCAAAGCTGGATGCACAGCGCCAATGTCTCTTTGGGGGCATTTTGCTCCGGTGGCACGGTCGCTAACATCACCGCCCTGTGGACCGCTCGTAACCAACTGCTAAAAGCCGATGGCGACTTTAAAGGCATCGCCAAACAAGGTCTACTCAAAGGACTGCGCCACTATGGTTATGATGACTTAGCGATTTTAGTCTCAGAGCGCGGCCACTACTCACTCGCTAAGACTGCAGACCTATTAGGTATTGGCCGAGAAAATATTATTCAGGTTCCCACATCAAACGATAATAAAGTTGATGTGACTCAAATGCGCATCATCGCCGCCAAACTTGCACAAGATAACATTCGTGTCATGGCCATAGTAGGCGTTGCAGGCACCACAGAAACCGGTAGTATCGACCCACTTAATGAGCTTGCCGATTTAGCCGCTGAGCTTAACTGTCACTTCCATGTGGATGCGGCTTGGGGCGGCGCGAGCCTACTTTCAAACAAGTATCGTCATCTACTTACAGGTATTGAGCGTGCCGATTCAGTCACCATCGATGCCCACAAGCAGATGTATGTGCCAATGGGCGCGGGGATGGTGCTATTTAAAGACCCCACCTTTGCCAATGCCATTAAGCATCACGCCGAGTATATTCTACGTCAAGGCTCGAAAGATTTAGGCAGTCAGACCCTGGAAGGTTCCCGCCCGGGTATGGCGATGCTAGTGCATGCCTGTTTGAAGATCATTGGCCGAGAAGGCTATGAGATTTTAATTAACAATAGCCTTGAAAAGGCGCGTTACTTTGCAGATTTAATTACCGCAGAAGCCGATTTTGAACTGGTCTCGAAACCAGAGCTTTGTCTGCTCACCTATCGTTATGTGCCGCAATCGGTGCAAGTGGCGATGGCAAAAGCGCGTGAGACTGGCGATATCGCAACATTGACACAATACAATCAATTGCTAGATGGGTTGACGAAATTCGTGCAAAAGCGACAGCGTGAACAAGGCACCTCGTTTGTATCGCGTACGCGGATCAACCCAGAGAGCCACCAGCTGATGAATATCAAAGCCGTGGTCTTTAGGGTGGTATTAGCCAACCCATTAACTAGTCATGAAATTTTGCAGCAAGTGCTGACCGAGCAAGCGGTAATAGCTAACAGTGAAACTCAGTTCCTACCTCAGTTACTCTCACTCGCACAGGCCTAACAGCTAAATGACCGCAAGGCTCGATTGACGTTACGCTTTATCGAGCCTTGCTGTAATGAATAGATCAGTCACCTCACCAATTGGGCTAGGCTGCAGCTTGCGCTTAAGTTCGATAATACTAAATCCAGCGGACTCTAATGCTGAGACAAGATCCGCGCCTCGGTGAAAATAGGTATACATCTTCTCGCCATCACCGGAAATATCTTCGCGCGGCGCTTGGTCACTTCCCTCCATGGTGCTTAAATAGAACACACCATTAGCTGTAAGTCTTTGACTGGCATCATCGATTAAAGCTAACGCTTCATGCGGACTCAAATAAGGTAAACAGAAGCCACACATGATGGCATCAAATCGCTCATTCAACATATTAAGCTCGCGGCTATCGAGCAGTGCAACATCTGCCAGCGGGTTATTGTGCTGAGCGAGTATCAACATTTTTGGCGCAAGATCTGTAGCAAGAATCGAAAGTTGTGGTCTTAGGCTTAACAGATAGCGAGTAATATTGCCCGGGCCGCATGCAAGCTCCAGCACTCTGGCATCTTGTTTTGGCAGTGCATTAATGAAAGGCTCGAATGTATCGATATACATGGCCAAATCCATATACTTATCTTGATATCGCTGCGCGAGTTTATCGAAGGTATTTACCGATACCTGATTTAGATCTAGTCGCTCAGTCTGATGTATCATTGGTATCTCCCCGAAAGTTGATGACATGCCATATTGACCTTATATCACTCCGCAATGCTATAGACTTGGTTTCGTCCATTCTCCTTTGCGTAGTACAAACCAATATCGGATCTTTTCAGTAGATTATCAATGGTATCGTTGCTAAGGGAATGAGTAACACCAATACTCACCGTTACGGGGCTAGACGTTATATTTTCTGCCGTCATTATTTTCTGTCGTAATCTTTGCGCATAGGCAACGGCCTCATCTAAATGACATCGGCAATGAACAAGGAACTCCTCTCCGCCCCATCGTCCTACGACATCTATATCCCGCGTATTCTCTTTTAGAACTGCAGAGATTTGAGCGTTAACTCACAATCCTTTATAGCTCGTCACCAATAATTAATCACAGCTAAACATTAACTATTTTATCTACGGCATTTCAAACTAAAACAGGGATATTATCAACGTTCTAAAACCAAAAAGCTTACACATAATAAAAACGCTTATTATAAAAACATTTACGCGCACTGCAATTTAACCACAAATCCAATTTTCGCATATCTATTTATTAGTTTTCACATATTAAAAAACAAAATATCTCGTGCAAAACAAATTTAGAATATATAAAACAAAGCACCAAAACACTTACTTATTAATATATAAAATCAATTTATTCAATCAAGATCACAACTACTTTTCGATGTTAAGTTTAACATAATAAAATCAAACCTATTGGTGATGGATAAAAACACACAATACTAATTTAATTAAATGGAATATGTTCAAATGGATAAGCAAATTTTAGTGCCGACACAAAAACAACACAAAACAAAACAAATACAAGTCACACTAAAAACCAACCTATTACCACTAGTTAAAATAACTAATTACTTACTAATAAATATTTAGCATCCGAAAGTAAGCTTTACAATTATCCGAGCCTAATACTTAATATGAATTCAACATACAAAGCCCTTCTGTATATATTGCTATCCGCCCTAACCATTGCCTGCCAATCGACCAAGGTTCCAGAATGGTATAACCTACCACTACCCAACAATTCAGATTATATCTCGGCAGTTGGTGAAGGTAGAAGCCTAGAACAGGCGAAAAAATCAGCACTTAGTAATATAAATGCGGCTCTTTGGACTCAAGTAAACTCATCTTTCTCGATGAACGACACGCATCGAAGTATTAATGATAAAAACTATTCCAATGCCTATGTAAATAACGCCATCAACACCAAAACAGCAAATATTGCATTTAGTGGCGTGGAATACATCAATATCGCCAACAATGACACTCACTTCTATGCTCAGGCACAGATCAAGAAATCGAATATCATTAGCCAACTCACCTCTGATTTAAGAAATATCAATCAGAAAGCAGAAGCGCAACTTGATAAATTGGCCCATCAGGATGCACTGCAATGGTGGTTAACTAATAAGGATAGTGCGGCCTTTAACGACTATACGCGCGTAAGACTCGCGATGCTAAGCTCACTCTCACCAGCTCATGGTATTGATGCTCAGTCATTGGATAAATTAAATAGCCTTTCTGCAAAAGTTAAGTCCAACATATTGATCCATATTCAGACATCTAAAAGTGATAAGAAGATGGCCCAAATTATAGCAGACAAACTATCTAATGAAGGCATTAAGACAACAATGCATAACACTTCTGCTAGTACCCACAATTTGAAACTCGTTTCAGATTTACGTCAAAGCATTATGGCAGAAGCATATATCTCTACCAAAATAACCGCTCTACAACTCAAAGATAGAAATAACAATACCATCAGTAGCAGCGAAATCATCTCTACTGGGAACTCTCTTTCAAATTATCAAATATCTAAAGAAGGGGCAGAGCGTCATTTCTCAACCCTCGTCGATGAGCGCGGACTCTGGCCCGCTCTGGGTTTAACATTATAATAATATAAAACAATGGAGTTAAAGATGCTTAATAAAACAGTGGTCGCTCTCAGTGTGTCTTTGTTATTAGGAGCATGTGCTTCTAGCCCTGAGAACGTCTGTCACCCGAATACTATGGTGAATATTGAAACCTCTGATGTTCCAACAATAAAAAGTGGTGATAAGCAATATATTGTATTACCAATTGATATTAATTTTGAAGAGTCTGCAGCTGACAAGCTGAAAGCGACTCTAATAAATCAACTTGAAACACAACTTATAAACTCCGGTGTTAAGGTTGTTGATCGCAATTTAGCCAGCAAACTCCAAACTGAAATAAAGCTCGCAGAACAAAGTGGACGCTATAACACCAAGGGCGTGCCCATTGCTGACTTTGCTATTATCACAGAAGTTACTAAGAGTGAACTCAGTAAATCTCATAATGAAACCCGCTACTATGAGAATAAAGATGGTGAGACAAAAAAAATTCCGGCTAGCTGTGACTACCGAGTCGAATTTGCAGCAATAACAAAAGTCGTATCACTACCAAATATGACATTGATCAAGCGTATTGAGCTAAGGGGGAATGACTCTTTTAGCACAGAAACCACCAACTCAAGATGCCCTATTTCTGAAGCGCAATATTCTGGGTTAGCATTGGCATCAGCAATTGAGTCTATTGAGCATGATGGTGAGCTGAAAGAGTTACTTGCCCCGAGCGCACCAGTATTAGAGTTGCGTCATTGCGATAGTGGCCCAATGGTAAAGATCGGTATGGGCTCAAAGACGAACATTCAGCCTGACACTGAAGTTTCATTTGCTAATGCTATCAAAAACTCAGAGGGCGAAATAGAAACCTTTGCCGTTGGTGAAGGAGATGTAGTCGATATCCCAATGCATGGCATTAAGCCTGAATACTCTTGGGTAATGATCAATGAAGAAACCGCTTTAAAAATCAAGAAAGGTGATGAGGCGAGAATTGTTCCTAAGCGTTGTAGTAGTTATCTCGACCTTGAATGCCAAGCAAGGGCTATAGGATTATAATCGTGAGAAAAACTATATTAGTAAGTGCCTTAACACTGACATTAATGGCCTGTTCTTCTACTCAGACTGTTGAACAAGCGCAGCAATTTGCTGACTGTACCTTCCCCGATGCCCCAACGGCTGAAGCACCGTCATGGATCTGTGATGTAATGCCTACAGATTTGGCCGCTGGCGGCATGGGTTACGCGAAAAAGAGCGCTGCAGGCATGAACGTAATGCGCAAGATTGCTATTAACGATGCCAGAGTACAGCTAGCCTCACAGTTTCAAATTGACGTCAACAATATGTTCAAACAAGCCATCAATAGCACTGTCAATACCACCACTCAGGAAGGTGCCAACGAAAATGTTATTGAAACATTTGAAAACGTCACTAAAAACGTTGTCACGCGTTCTCTTTCAAATAGCAAGGTGATCGTCAGTCAGGTTAGCCCTAGCGGTGGTTTATATGTGTTAGTGGGTATGGATAAAGAAAGCTACCAAGCTAACGTCAACACTGTGATTGACACCGCCAATCAAGATGCCAGCTTGTGGAATAAGTTCAATAATGAGAAAGCCGCCGAAGATTTATCCAAGGCGTTAGAATCACTTAAAGCAATATAAAACAAACTATTAGAGGCTATTTCGATAGCCTCTTTTTATACTTGGCATAATAGAGAAAACAATGAACTACTATTACAAGTCCCTCATCGCCTTTTCAATTACCTCAATTGTATTTTCAGCTAACGCTAATACAGAGAGTTCGTTCTCCGAATTAGAGCAGGCTAAAACCCGCATTAACCAACCATTTGAAGAGAAAGTTGCCGATTTTCATCAATACGTTAACCAGTATTTGGATGAATATGAGGCATGGAGATCCCAGTATAATGAAGCTCTCGACAAACAGCGAACCGAGCTCATAGGTCAATGGGGGAGTGGTGAAGTCTCTGACCAAACAAAAAGTGTCGAATACACTGACAATAACACCGTTAAGAAGGTCATCGACTATGAAAATAACACCGCTACCATATCGGTATTACTTGATGCTGATGCTGTTACAGAGTCCACACCTACTATTGTACAACAGGGGCTGACCGTCGATGGTCAGATTTTAAACCTCACGCAGGCCAGCGTATCGCTTGTGCAAGTCAATTATTCACTGCAGCAGGAGAAACAAGAAAAGTCGTTTATTATTAAACAAATAGAGCTACAAATGAAGGAGTTGGATATTCAAGCAGACAGATTGATTCAGTCTGCAACAGGTATTCCAGAATCATTTATTTTTGAAAGAGCCCATAAGCAAAAACAGATCTTGCTTGCCGAGGGCAAAGTCCGCCTTAAGCATATAACTGATCTATATGACAGTAAACGAGAAGAACTAGGAATTGAAACTGTTGCATTACTGCCCATGGTTTCTGACAGTAAACCAACAACTGCACTGCAGACCGAACAAACACAAGTATCCGATAAGCAAACAACCAAACAAGCAGAGTTGCGGAATAACGCCACAGACAAGCCGACGGTAACACTCGCGACCGAACAAGCACCAGTTGTCAATAAGCAAACAACCTCACAGGTAGAGCGACATGACAAAGCTTCTCAGGCCGTCGCTGAAATTGTGGTCCCAGCCGCAGTGATTAAGCCTGCAGCCCAGAAAAAAATCGTTTCTTACACAGTAAAACTACCTAATAAGAGCTTAAATCTGCGCGCCAACCAGTATCACCCTTTGGCCACTGCAGAAAGCAAGAAATGGGGAATTGATGAGGCTGTAATTATGGCAATTATGCACAGTGAATCGAGTTTCAGGCCGGATGCAAAATCTCATGTGCCAGCCTTTGGCTTGATGCAGGTCGTTCCTGTAAGCGCAGGTCATGATGTTAACAAGCACATTCGCAACATCGATGCACCAATGAGGGCGGAAGAGTTATATGTACCCCCATTAAATGTTGAAACTGGTGTCGCTTACCTCCATATATTAAACGACAAGTACCTCAAAGCTATTACTGATCCCCAAAGCCGCCTTTATTGCATGATTGCCGCCTACAATACTGGGGCAGGCAATGTAGCTAGAGCCTTCAACGAAAACCGTACGACTAACATCCGCAAGGCCGCAGAAGTGATTAACAAGATGCCACCGGATCAGGTTTACCAGCACCTGCTAAAACAATTACCGTACGATGAAACCAAAAATTACCTCAAAAAGGTGAATCAGCGAATCGCGCTTTACCAATAATATAAACAGAGATAAAACATATGTTTAAAATTATCCCTATGATGTTGATAGCAATTGGGGTCTATATAGGTGTGCAATACGATGACGAAATCATCGATCTTTTCGGTCAGAATACTATCGATCAGATAGAAGAAGCCGTTGAAGATAGTAAAGACAATATATTAGACAAGCTAAAAGATATTAACGAGTAAAAATGAATAATAACGACAATACTGCTGAGACTCAGGGAAAACTAGCAAGAATTATCGCCCTTGTGTCTTTGGTTGCTATCGCCTTAGGTGGTTTTAATGACACTACCGATGCACTGAAGAAAATCTATGATTTCTCATTATCCAAATTTACTGATATCCCTTCGCAAAGTAAGCTGGACAAGATTTATATCCGGGCGTCATCTGACATCCTCGAAGAAAATTTTGGTGCCCCCGTATATATCAAACACACTTACAAGGGGGATGTGATCAAATACTATCGTGATGACCGATTCGTCCTGTCAGCCATTAGTAAAGATGGCGCTATCTCAGCCTATCTAGTGTTTCCCAAAGCAGGTTTCAGTGCCGACACTAAGGCTTCCGCCGGAGGTAGCGATCTACTTACGACCTCTTTTAGTCACCAAGAATCTGTCAATGACATTAGAGCAACCATATCTAAAACAATAAGTTACTATATAGAAGAAAACACCAATGGCGATTTCAGTAACCTATACTCATCAATCAGTGGTTATAGCGAGTTCAATAACACATTGGACGCAGGAAAAAGAGCGACCTTAGCCAAATTGGTCGATGATATGCTATTAGGTGAAAATATCGCAGCGTCGGCCATCGCAGTGAGGGAACATTTTACGCCCAATTTTTATGGCTATAGCACCCTAGGACTAGGCAGTCTGGAAGAGGCCATTTTAACTAATTCAGAATTCCGACTCATCAACCCTTAGTACGCTTAATGCAATTTAGTACGCTTAATGCAACTTAGTACGCTTAAAGCAAATGGGCGCTTTCTGTTCACCTACCGTGACAGAAAGTCCCTATTTGCCGCCCCTCCCCATGTGAGCGACTCGCCAGTCAGTCAACAAAGCCGACTAGTCCTGCATATCTAATAGATCCTACTTCGGTAGCGCCGCCTGATGCGCAGCGATAAAATCATCCATAGTCGATTGAGCTCTTTGCTGCGCGCTGACTAATGTGTCTTCTGACGACATCGCTTCTACCACCTCGTAGTAACACTTAATCTTAGGTTCAGTGCCCGACGGTCTGACGATCACTCGAGCACCATTTTCAAGACGATAAATCAGCACATCACTAGCGGGTAGCGCGATCTCTTCTTCTGTGCCATCGGCACTCCCACCAGAAAAGAAGCGCTTACCAATACTGATATCATCAGTCGAGACCACCTTATGTCCTGCTATCTCAACGGGGGGATGCTCACGTAAATAGGCGCCGATATTTGGCGTCGTCGGTTTAAGGGCAATACTTACCTGGGCGTTGAGATGAAAACCATGTTCACGATAGATGGCTTCAAGACGGTCCCAAATAGTTTGCCCTTGGCTGGTAAGCTCAGCGGTTAACTGAGCAAATGCGACCAGTGCCGATAAACCATCTTTATCCCACACCATAGAGCCAACGGTGTAACCGAGCGCCTCTTCGTAGGCAAATAGGAAGCGGTTATCGTCTGTCTCTTCACTCATGCCGACATTAGTCAGCCACTTAAAACCGGTTAAAGTTGTTAGGCAAGTCGCATTGAGGCTCTGTGCGACCCTTGACAATAAACTCGATGACACAATCGTGGTGCAAGTTAAGCGCTGATCATCACTGGCATGGGTTAATAGGTAATGGCCAAATAACACACCAACTTGGTCGCCAGTAAGCATCTGATACTCACCATCATAGGTTCGCACCGCAACGGCGAAACGGTCGGCATCGGGATCGTTAGCGCAGGCAAGCATAGCGTTATGCTTTTTGGCCTCGGCTATCACCCTATCCATCGCCCCTTTCTCTTCGGGGTTAGGAAAGTTCACCGTTGGGAAATCACCATCGGGCAACGCCTGCTCGGCAACTGAATAAACTTTTGTGAATCCGGCATCTTTCAGCACATTAAGCGCCATCGCGTTACCCACGCCATGCATGGCCGTGTAAGCCAAACTGACAGACTCTGGCTGAGTATGATTTTGCAATACTGCCGCCTGCTTTACACCTTGGCGATAAGCATCATAAAAATCATCCTCTAGCATGACCAGCAGGCCTGAGGCCTTGGCCTGCTGGATCTCCAACAATGGAATAGCCTCGGTCGCAGCTTTATCGATACAAGCCGCGATACCCGAGTCGTGGGGAGGAATGATCTGCGCGCCATTGCCCCAATAGACCTTGTAGCCGTTATATTGCGGCGGATTATGACTCGCGGTGACCACAACACCCGCTGCGCAGCCAAGGTGAAGCACACCAAAGGCCAACAGCGGCGTCGCAGCAACATTTGCTGTGAGATAGACTTTAATTCCCATCGCCGTTAATACGCAGGCGGCGTCATGGGCGAATTGCTTCGAGTCATGGCGACCGTCATAACCAATCACTACGCCGCGGCTTGATACGTCACTAATTTGTGCTTTTAGGTATGATGCTAAACCCGCAGAAGTTTGCTGGATCACTAATCGATTCATTCGAGTCGGCCCCGCGCCCACGACGCCACGTAATCCCGCGGTACCAAATGCGAGTCGCCCCGCAAAACGCGCTTCAAGCTCAGCGCCATCATCTGAGTCTATTAGGGCTTGTAGCTCCTGACGCCTCGAAGAGTCGGGATCGGTTGCCATCCAGTGTTTGACTCTCAATGCTAATTGGGTATCCATAACTCGCTCCATTTACTATCGATGGGTAATGGCCGCTAAAGAATATTGAACCAAGCGCAGCACATTACGACTGTAAAACATTACTAAACACTAAGCCTAGCAGTTAGCTTGAACAAGACAATTTGCATTAAATTTTCATCACATTTTAATCGTCATAGGAATCGCACAGTTCAACATGAATTCTCCTAGCCTGCATTAAGTTATCCGTAAGCATGAGCCAAACGTGTGCTAATCGTGTAAAATTACCGGCTTGCTAAATAACCCATGCAGCGAACTGTTAATCATGAGCCCGTTAAAAATAGAAACCCATATCAAAGTCCAGTCTACCGAGATTGATGCGGCAAGCCTGCTCGCTGAGGAAACCGGCTTATCCAAGCAAGTGATTAAGCAAGCCATGCAAAAAGGGGCGGTTTGGCACAGTCATGGCAGGCAAACTAATCGTCTCCGCCGCGCTAAGAAGGCGCTTAAGGTCGGTGATGAGCTGCATCTTTATTACAACCAAGCGGTATTAGATGAGACTGTAACCGAGGCAGAGCTTCTGTTCGACCAAGAGCAATACAGCATCTGGTACAAACCTTTTGGCATGCGTTGTCAAGGCTCAAAGTGGAGCGACCACACCACGATTAATCGTTATATCGAGACCCACTTAAATCCGGCTCGTAATGCCTACCTCATTCATCGACTCGACTTAGCCGCAACAGGGCTTATCGTGTTGGGTCATAATAAAAAAGTCACTGCTGCCATCGCCAAACTGTTTGAAACCCGCGCGCTAGATAAGTTTTATCAGGTGATAGTGGAAGGCAAGTTCCCCGATGGAAAAGTCACCATTGATACCGATGTGGATAACAAGTCGGCACTGTCACACGCCGAGCGTTTAGAGTACAACAGCGAGCTGAACCAGTCTAAAGTGCAAGTTAAAATCGAATCGGGGCGTAAACACCAAATTCGCATCCATATGGCCAGCCTTGGTCATCCAGTTGTCGGCGACAGACAGCATGGTAATGGCAGTGAGCAAACACCGAATCTGCAGCTGACCTCCTGCCACTTAAGCTTTGTCTGCCCAGTTACCGGTGAGGATAAAGTGTTCGAGCTGCCGCAAAGCTATCGCCCTGAGTTTCAAGCACGCTAATTTTGCGAGTAAGCGATAACTAAAAAGCCCACGAACGTGGGCTTTTTATATCCAGCGCCTCAAGAGTCCACTGTTTTATGCTAAAAATCTTTACTCATCTACCGGTTTGTCTTTAAGTCGTTTCTTACCTGAAAACATAGCCGAGATAATACCGGGCTGATGCTTAAGCTCCGCGATAATCACACCGATAATATGAATAAGTACCACTAGCATCAGCAGATAAGCGCCATAGCGATGCACCTTACCCATGACGCTTTTATAGGGCTTCATCTGAGCCACTTTCTGCTGATTAACCCCAGTATCATCATAGGGTTTTAGCGAGGCGGGGTCGACGCCATCAGCTGCAATGTACTCGGTAACTGCCGCACCAAAAGGAGGATAGAAAACATCCGTACCTGCACGTAATAATCCCGTGGCCCCGAGAACAATTAACAGTGCAAATATTGCGCTAACGGCTAATTTCCCCAACGGGTTATGCCCTAGGTACTGCGGATTCTTACCGGCCTTCAATGCCTGTCGATAATCACTTGCTGCCTTAAAACTGGGCCACATATGGGAAAACTTGGCAAAACCACTGCCAATAACGCCCCACAACAAGCGTACAAGCAGATTAATCACGAAAAGGTAGCCAATTACAATATGCACCTCTTTGAGTTTGATCTTTGCTGCTAGGCCGCTGATCCCAAGTTCCGATTTAAACAGCATGATTAACCCGACAAACATTAACGCAGTGATCAACACCAGATTAACCCAGTGGAAAATGCGCACGGGTTTATCCCACACTCGGTAAATAGATACCGTTTCAATATTACTATGTTGCTTTTCACTCATCGACTTTCCCCCGAAAATCATAATTCACTCATATCTGCAAAATTTCAAACAAACAGCTTTATGATACGCCTTTAAGCTGTTTTTTCAGTAAATTTTAGTTTAAAACCATAGAGCGCCACAGCGAAGGATAACAGAAGATAAACATCTTAACTTGCTAAATTAGTGGTCAGTCATCTTTAAAGATGACTTGGTCATTACACGCTGACCATATAGGGAATTTCGCCATAACTTTACTGAACATTCGACTCTGCAAGTAGCCACTCAACCAATCTCTAACCTTTGGGTAGGGAGACTGCCTGTACCATTGACGTTCAATGCGAGAAAATTGACGAATAAAAGGAATAATTGCGAGATCGGCAAGACTGGGTTTATCACAAACGAGGTATTGATGCTTAAGCAGTCTTAACTCAAGCATCTGTAAAAACCGTTCACAGTCTGCTCTTCGAGTGAACAGGTCTGCACCATGATAGCGCTTAGCACTACGGTAGCTTTCCAGACAGGTTTTGAACTCCTTATCAAACAGGCCAATCAACCTTAGCATCTCCTGCTGCCTATCAGACTTATCAGCAATAAGGTAATTAGCTGGATCTCTACGGCTAAGCGCCCATAGCATGATCTCTAGACTCTGCTCAATAACCTCACCGCTGGGCAGCACGAGTACTGGCACGGTCCCCTTTGGTGAGGCCTCTAACAACTCGACTGGCTTGTTATCTAAACGCAATTCACGTAGCAGAACAGTTCGGCCCGAAACATAGACAGCCATTCTTGCCCGAACGGCATAGGGACAATTGCGTAAAGAGTAAAGTATGGCGGTTGACGACATAGCACTCATGATGGCTTTACTCCCTCGCTACGAGTTCGATAAAAAAGCTAGCAAAATCGCTTATCAAGCAATTAAAAATATAGAACCTGCTCAATTAAGTTTAAATCAATCTCAATCAAGTAATCTGTCCAGTATTAGCTAGCTTGTTTTTTACCTATGATAACCGTAGAGTGACTTCATCATAAGTAAAAGCGGTTAAATCACTTAGTTAAGCCGATTTATACGACTATAGAACATACACTTTAGGTGCTATTTTAAGAGGGTTTCGTGGATAAACTAACCATCGCAGTGGACTTTTTATTAACCCATAAGCTTTTGCTAACGGTATTAATCATTGTTTTAATTTCAATGATTAAGCGCTTAGTGATCTCTCAAATTCGCGGTGATGTGGCGTTTTTAACTGAAGTTCAACGTAAATGGATGTCACGCACCAAAAATGGCACTTTCATCTTAATTATTGTTATTTTATTTATGCTCTGGCAAACAGAGATCAATAAGTTTGCCCTCTCCGTTACTGCCATTGCCATCGCTTTCGTTGTGGCATCGAAAGAAATTATCCTCTGCTTTACCGGCTCAATTCAAAGAGCTAGCTCACGCTCATTTGTGATTGGAGACTGGATTGAAGTAGGAAAGATCTGCGGTGAGGTGATTGAGCACAACCTAATGGCGACGGTGATTCAAGAGATTGACCTGCACCATGGTCAATATCACTTCACCGGAAAAACCGCGACCCTGCCTAACAGTATGTTCTTTAGCTATGCGGTTAAAAACCTCAACTTTATGAAGCGTTATGTCTACCACGACTTTTATATCACTGTTGTAGAATTCGTAAACCTGTACCCACTGTTCCCCGAGTTACATGAGAAAATCGAAGCTCACTGTGAAGATTTCATTGAAGTTGCCAAACGCTATAATAGCGTTATCGAAAAGCATGCTGGCGTCGACTTACCGGGTTCGGAGCCCCATATCCATATTAGTAGCGGTATTAATGGCGAGCAATTTGTTCACATTATGATTTTCTGTCCAACAGAGCAAGCTGTTCATTTAGAACAGTTAATCAGAGAAGATTTTATGATTGCCTACCATGAGACTTTTGGTAAAGATAACTTGCTGTAGTTACCAACCGCTGAAATAGATGAAGTGCAGCATTAAGATATCATTAACGCTGCAGCAGTAGAGGCGGTAACAGTATCTTAGTCGTATTAATTAGACCACTTTATCTGAAACTCAATCTCTTCCTCCGAGTCCCCACGTTCATGCTCAACAGTGTATTTTGCTCTAACTGGCACATAAACTCGTTCACCCGCGATTTGAATTTCAAACTTTTCCCCCGTCTCTAATGAGTCAGCAAGGCGCCTAAGCTTGGCGGCAAACTCAGCATTGCTATAACCCTTTTCGATATCTCTATCCGCTTTCTTGCTCATCATATCCCCTTAAAAGTTAACGTTAGGTTTACTACAATCTAGTCCAGCTTAGTCCAATGTTCCTGCTCTTTTAACACACCATCTTCGGTGCGCTGGGTATGCCACTCCTTACCTTCTATGGTATAGGTGAAAGTAAAAGACTCCCCCGCATTAACACCAAATGAGTTTAAGTGTGGATATTCGATATAATCGGTCGCGGTATATTCATAATCACCCGTTGCGGCGGCCCAAAACTCTAAAGTTGGCTTAGCGTCACTACCCACATTTTTCATCGTAGTAAAACTAAAATGGTTAGCGGAGATGACTTTAATCGCGCTGAGTTTTAGGTCGCTATATTCAACCCACTGACCTTTACCGTCTAGATACTTACCAGAAACCAACTTCCAGCTGCCAATAAAGGGATTATCTGCCGCTTTCAAAGGCAAGCAAACGATAAAAAAGGCTAACAACACCTGGCTTAAAAATAGTGACAATACCTTCATAACGCCTCCTTGAGTTTAATGAGTCACTTATCACTTATCACTTATCACTTATCACTTATCACTTATCAGCCTATTCACTTACATAACAAGTCAGTACAACAAGTCGATTAAACGATTATACTAATTATAAGCAAAGAAACTTCATGGTGATTTATCCCTGATATCTAAAGAGCAATATATCTTTATATCAGTCACTTGAGAACATAATTAATCTATGGGTATAAAAAAGCAGCAAGAATATTGCTGCTTTTTTACACTTAGTCGTCAGTATCAATCTACCCTTGTTTATTGTAAAGAGGCTTTAAGTCGCTCCATTCCCTCATCAATACTCACTAAGGCGCTGTAGCCTAAATCATTTTTGGCCGCGCTAATATCGAAGTAATGACTGGTTGAAAGCTGGCGCGCGACAAAACGAGTCATGATCGGCTCATCTTTTTTGCCTAATAACCCATATACTGACTCAAGCACACAGCCTGCAATATAAGCCACATTGCTTGGCACTCGCTTAGTCACAGGCGGGAGATCTTTACATTCGAGAATTTTATTGAGCATGGCCGCCATTGTGATGGGCTCATCATTACTCAGGTAATAAGCCCTACCTGCGCAGCTAGCTCTATCAGCACTCGTCTCGCTCAGCTTAAGCGCCGCCAGAATATGGGCATAGGCAGCATTGCCCACATAAATAGTATCGACCAGCTTATCTTCTTTTCCTACCAGCTTTAACCTGCCAGCGGCGGCACGTTCAAGCACTCTCGGCACCAAATGAGGATCATTCGGCCCCCAAATAAGATGCGGACGCAGCGCTGTGGTACCAAGGTATTTGCCATTACTGAGCTTGTCGCCATTGGCAGCTAGCATCATCTGCTCGGCAATCGCTTTCGATTCGCCATAGAAATTGAGAAACTGCTTAGCATAGGGAGCAGATTCATCATTGCCCTCTTCATCCGCGCCGGCAAAGGTGACGCTCGGGGTGCTGGTATACACGATGCACTCAATATTGCACTTTTTACAGGCATTAATAATATGGTGAGCACCATCGACATTGGGTGAAAAATAGCTTTGTTTACTGCCCCAAACTCCGGCTTTGGATGCCACATGAAACACCACATCACAGCCCTGTATAGCATCGAGCAGGGCTTGCTCATTGGCGATATCGCCTTTGATCATATTCACGCCCATTGCGCTTAACTCGGGATATTCACTCCGTGCAAAGCCTGTGACGTTAATGCCTGCGGCAAGTAAACGCTCACAAATGGCTTTACCTAAGAAGCCCCCAGCTCCGGTTACAAAGGCACGATTCACCTTTTGCTTCAGGGCCAACAGCGCGGCCTGTTCTTCGGGTAAGAAGTCCTCAAGCACAGGAGTTTGATTCTTATTAGCTAATGACAAAGTGCACTACTCCTTTATCTGCTTTTGTGCCCAAACCGCTAATTGTTCACGGAAAATTTTGGCATTATGGCGAATATCCACCGGAAAGTCGGGGTGAATGAAGAAGCGATCTATACCTTGAGTCTGCGCATGCTGCTCGGCAATCGCGCGAAGCTCACTATAAAGCACACCCGATAACGAACAGGCGACCGACTGCTTGAGCTCGATACAGACAAGAGGTGTCACCCTGCCCGCCACCTTTACGCCCACTAACGCGCTGCGTTTAACATCACTATGGGTATTAAAAATACGCTCACAAGGAATAGAGTAATAACGTTGAGCCTGATTATTCGTTGCAGGCAGAGCATCGGCATCGACGCGATGAGCCTTGCGGCCACACATCCACAGCAAACCATCACTATCCAAGTAGCCCAAGTCACCCATACGGTGGCGAATACTGGCGCCATCTTGAATTTTAGCCACCTGCGTCGCGCTTTCACGCTGATAATAACTGCGACTGACCATAGGGCCTTTAACGACGATTTCGCCTATTGCATCAACAGGCAAGGCTAAGCTGTCGTGCCAATGTATAATCGGCTGCTCGTCGATAGCTATGATGGCAATTTCAACGCCATCAATGGCTTTACCGACACAAATCCCGCCACCGTTATCGGTCACAAACGTCGTGTCAAACAAGGCTTGGCTACCAATTTTACTAATAGGCAAAGACTCGGTCGCGCCGTAAGAGTTAAGCACTTCAACGTCTTGATTTAGCATCTGACTAAAGCGTTTAATCGATGAGATGGTCGCTGGCGCTCCAGCTGAGATCACCCGTTTAATGCTAGCCAGTTTGTGTTGTTTGGCTTCACCCGCTTGGCCAAGGCGCTCTATCAACGCAGGGTTTACAAACATATTGCTGCACTGATATTTATCGATGGCAGCAAAGATAAAATCAGGATTGGCGGTAATGGGTTTACTGGCATCCATATCCGGTACGATAGATGCCATACCTAAAGCGGGACCAAACAGTGAAAACAGCGGGAAGGTGGCTAAGTCACGTTCGCCTGGTTTAATGGCGTAATCATGTTTAAGCGCGGTAATTTGCGCCTCGAACATCTTATGGGAATAAACCACGCCCTTTGGCGTGCCCGTACTGCCGCTGGTAAACAAGATTGCCGCCATGGCATCTTCATCGAGCCACTGCATATTAAATGGCACTGTAGTTGGTGACCTGTTCGCTTTCAATAGGCTCTCTAGGCTCGTCGCCCCCGTCAGCGCCTGAGCGAAAGCGCTGCCCCCCACATTGATTAAGTGCTTAACCGTGGGTTTGCCCCAGCCAAAAAGCCGTCTGGCGATATGGGCTTTGGGGATCCCGATAAAAGCGTCCGGCTTAGCCTCAATAAAACACTGCTTAAGGTTTTTAACGCCCATGCCAGGGTCGACCAAGATAGGAATAATGCCGGCCTTAAACAGGGCAAAGGTTAAGCAGAAAAAATCGATGCTAGGAGTGACCATCAATACCGCTTTCATGCCAGGCATTAAACCATGGCTGATAAGCGCGCTAGCCAGCTCATCGCTCTTAGCGTTGAGGGTTTGAAAATCCATCTCTTGATAACGCAGACCACTTACGGCTCTGCCCTTAGATTGCTGCACTGCAACCGCTAGTGAATCGGGGATAGTCTGTGCGGCACTAACTAAATGACGGCACAAATTTGCGCCGTCATTTTTTTGAGTCAACTGACTTACCATCGAGTTTACGCCACCGACTCAGTGGCAGTTTGCTGCTCTGTTTTTGCCATAAATTCTTTAATGTGACCAATCACTTCATCACTGGCGTCTTCAAGAATATAGTGACCACAGTCGCTAAACTCATGCACCTTGGCATGGGGCATTCTTTGCTTCCACTCGGTCAAAAAGTGCTTATCGAACACAAAGTCCTGCAGGCCCCAACAGATCACTGTGGGAATATCTTGGAATTTAGACAGGCTAGCAGCAATTTCTGAGACTAACTCGTAATTGCGATCGCCCGGCTTTAACGGAATATCCTGCACAAAGCGCAGTGTCGAAATTCGGTTTGCCCAAGAGTTAAATGGTGCAACATAGGCTTCACGAATATCTTTGTGCATAGGCTTACGCTTCACGCCCACATAGGACGCCGCCGATGAAAAAGCGTTAAAGCCACGTACTAAGAATGTACCCAGCATGGTATTACGACAGATTGATAACGCCCACGGGAATGGCTTACTCGCAGGAAGATGAAACGCACCAGTATTAAGGATAACTAAACGTTTAATACGCTCAGGGTAACGCGCCGCATAACCCATGCCTATCATTCCGCCCCAGTCATGCACGACGAGAGTGATGTTCTGTTTCACATCTAAGTGTTCGAGCAAGGCTTCTAAATCATCGATACGGTTTTTAAGGGTGTAGTCATAACCGTTATCATCAGGTTTGTCTGACAAACCACAGCCGATATGATCAGGCACGATACACTGATGCTTATCGCTTAATGCGCTAATCAGATTACGATAATAAAAAGACCAGCTAGGGTTACCGTGTACCATAACCACTGGCTCGCCTTGGCCTTCATTTACATACTGAAGCTTGTTACCGTTTCTATCTAAGTAGTTACGCTTAAAAGGGTGCAGAGTGTCTAGCATGATGTTTCCTATCTTTCTTATACTTGTCGGACGCTGTATTAGCTAAAGAGGTAGCCTGTAAATTTACAGGCTTTCTATTGACGCAAATGAGTTAACAATTATGTGTTAACACATACTTGTTAATAGGGTTTACCACTTAAGGCCCAACATCATGCAGTTCAAACCACTGCCTATACCTAAAAAGCTTACCTGATCGCCGCTTTTCAAAAAGCCCTGATCATGTGCCATCGCCGCCGTAACAGGCAATGAAACTGTGCCCATGTTGCCGAGCAACTTATAGGTTGGAAATTCTTTCTCTTCAGGGATATTCAGTGCGCTTAATACATTACGACGATTCGATGCGCCCACCTGATGACAGATCACCTTATCGACTTGCTCTACTAGCCAGTTACGCTGCTCTAAGAAGTGGCTCCACGTATGACGCGCAAGCTCCACACCTTCTTTAAGCAGAGCGACACCATTGGTACGCATAAACTCGCGGTACAGTTGTGGCCCCGCTTCTTCAAGGCCCCATTGACACAAGTCATAGTGCTGCGGCGCCGATAAATGGCTTGCACCAAGAAGTTGGTGCTGACGGTTACCTTTAAGATCTAAACTGCCGTCAGTCAACAGCACTGCCACTGCGCCAGAGCCACCAGTTAAGGTAGCCAAAGACTGGGCATAGTTTTGCATCGTTGGTTCAGCCAGCATCTTATCGATGGTGATGTCGACGATATGACGCGCCGATTCACAAGACACCACGAGGCCAGCTTTAATTTGTCCAAGCTCAATGCGGTTAGCGATATCTAAAATGCCAGATAACACCCCTAAACATGCGTTGCTGATATCGTAAATCGCCGTATCTTTAGATACGCCGAGTTCAGCTGCGATACGACATGCTGTAGCGGGTTCATGCTGATCGCGACACACACCGGTATAAACGACGGCGCCTAAATCACTGATCTGCACGCCTGTTTCATCGATGGCTTTATTGGCAGCGGCTAACGCGCCATCAGATAAACGATGCCCTTTAGGCCACCAGCGTCTTTCATGGATCCCTGTTAAAGCAGCAAGCTGGCCCATCGGAATACGAAACTTTTGGTATAAAGGCGCTAACCGAGATTCTAGTTCCGAAGTCGACACAACTTCAGGCGCTAGCTCGTAGGCCATACTATTAATAAAAACGCGGGAATATTTCATGAAACTGCTTTTAGTCGCTCACAAGATTGGCAGATTTACAGCCAATCGAGATAATTATTTATTATTAACCAGCCATTTGAGCAAGAAAAAGCCGATGATTCAATAAAAAACCTCATTGCTGAGAGGTTTTAATCCAATCTATCGCTTGCTTAACTTAGAAAATGGCCTCATTTTCGCGCGAATTCAATCACAGCCAACTTAATTACAACTTAATAAACAATTTGTTACGACAATATTAAATTAAGCTGTGCTGATTTCTCTATTTAAATGCGTGAATTAGCGCATTTCGCGGCGTAACACTGTTTGGACAAAATTCACTCAATGAAACTCGATAGCCCTGCTCTTCAAGAAAGCACACTCTATCGAGTAAAAGCCATTGTTCGAGTAACGCTCGAAACAGGTGCGCCACGAGATCGATACGTCGAGTTAAACGCTGACGCTGTTCTCCGATAATTTGATATTCCAGCCAATCAATATCGGCAGGTAAAACCAGCCCTTTCGCGTCTGCCGCCCAACGACAAAACACCGCAAACTCGTCATTTAACTGGCTCAGTCTGATTGCGGGTACAGGCAGATACTCATCAAGACCACGCACCTTACGTTGCAACGCATCAAAACCGAGTCGCCAAGCCATCTCCTGCAACCTGTAACCCTTATGCTTATCGTTAGCGATAACACTTTGCTGCAAGGGTAACTGCAAGTCTGCACGGCTTAACTTAAGCTCACTCGCCTTAGTCACCATTGAAAGCGCTTCATACAGCTTCGCTTGGATGAGGTGGTAGCAACAGGGTGAAATCACCAACTGTTTGGTACCTGCATTACTGGCATGCTTTAGCAAAGTAACGTGCAGGTCGCCGCAGGCATGTAGCGCCACCGCGAGCTGTTCTGTATGTAACTGCTCACTCTGCCCGGCAAAAGCATCGGCGCAGATAAAGGTTTGCGGTAGCTTCCACTTAGCTGCAAACAACTCGCCAGCATCACATAAGCTTTGTTGCCACTCAAGACTCACCACCTCACGTTGATGCGCTTTGGCAATCAGGCGGCCTAAATGCCCCTTACCTGCGCACCACTCCAGTACTGGAGTACTATCACGAGGTAGTATGGCAACAAACGCATTTATCTGTTGCCACTTACGCCCTTTTATATGGGCACAAAAATGGGGCTCATCTGCATCATCAAGTAATTGGGCTTGTTCAGCGCTTGGAGTAAGCTGTTCATCGACCAACTTTTCCTCTCTACCAATCGCCTCTCGACCAATTGCCGATTGAGAAAATAGCTCAAGCTGCCATTGTAAACCTTGCGCATGTAGATCTGCCACCAACGCAGGTAACAATGTCTCGTTAAGTCTTTGCTGACATGCATCAATAGCTTCAAGTGAGTCATCACTTAGCTGCCAAACCGCTTTAGCTAGACTTGGAAAGGTATCACTCCAAGGCAGTTGCTCACATTCAAAAGAGCGGCTACGCCATAGTTGCTGACTCTGAGTTAACAGTGCGTCTATCTGCTTTAGTTTCTGCGCGGAACTAGCGCTATAGTGGCTAAAACAACAGTTACTAGAGTTTGCGCTTTGATTTGAAGGTAGAGTCATCTTTTAGTCATTTACGGGTTGCTATAAGCCAAGAAAAACGAGCACCTAAATTAGGTGCTCGTCAGTTTAACATGTCACAGGCTAAATCGGATTAGGCTTTTTGGTCGATCTGTTTTTTTGAGCCATTAAGCTTTTTAATTTGCATGCGCTTACCTAACCAAACCCCCAAGCCTAACGGCGCAAAGAACACCACAAGTAGGAAGAGCACGAAGTACAAAATCAAGCTCTTAAGGGTTTTAGTCAACTCTTGAAAAACCACCTCGACGGCATTTTGAGAAATCTGTTCTAAATCAACAGCTGCCGCGGCACGCTCACGAGCAACCATCGCTTCTAAAGCGATACGCTCATTTTTCACCATCAGCTCTAACGCCTGACGCTCAACCGATAACTGCTTTAGCTTATCATCAGTACTAGCACTAAGCTGATCTAATAGCGGCGTTAGCTCTGTACGCATATCAACAGCTAAACTTTGCATCATTTCAGGGCTTTGGGCCATTAACTGCTGAAACTTAGCTGAGGTATCGCTAATGCTGGTTAGCGTGCGCTGAATTTCATCGGCATTAATGTTTGAATGTAGGGCATAAAGCTCGGCTTTCCAGCCTAAGATTTTTGGCATCTGCTCTGCGATCATTGCCATACGATCAGAGATATCACTCATCACCTCTGGCACGGTACCAAAAGTAGTCACGGCATCAAATTCACTTATTTTATGGAATTCAAGCCAGTCAGTAAATGCAGATTGACGTGTAAATGACATATCTTTAATCGGATATCTAGCGACATACTGCTTTACGAATGCTTGGTTCTTTTTAAAGTCACTGGCTGCAAAATTCTTAATCGTGCGCTCAAACTGATTTCTCAAATTATTGCTGACATCAATCGCAGCCTGTTGTTGCTCACCAAATACATTCTTGCCAGCACCCGATTCAAAAAACTGTGCCATCTGCTCGGTAAACACCCAAGTATCGACCATCGCCGCCGTTGGCGAGGCTTGGAAAATTGTGTGTTGCAGGTTTTGCTCGGCATTAATCTTCCACATTAAGCTATTAGACTTAATTGGAATACTATCGGTATTACGCTCGATAAGATTGGCTGCACTTTCCACCTGGCTATAAAAAACTGTACTAAAGTCGCGGCTAAAAACACGCATGTTAAGTTGTTCTTTTGGTAGCGGCTCGATGCCACTTTCCAATTTAATTTCTAACAGTGAACACGCGCTGGTCAGCACTGCGACTACAGCTATCATACAAAAGCGAAACATCGCTTTCATAACTCCTCCAGAAAACATACAATTCATTGAATATTTGGATAAAAAATATCGATACATAATTTTAGCACCAGATTTAAACAATACCTATAGCCATATCAACTATGGTTCATTAGTAAGAGTTATGAGTCCGTTTTATTGGTGCAATTGTCTAAAACTATATTCGGCAATCCTTGTAAGTCCCCCTGTATATCTCCCTCTTACAAGTATAGCTCCTACCCTTTCACTGAAACCTTGTCTGAAATCGAGTCCGAAACCTAGCATTAACATCCGTTATAAAGTTTAAGCCTGAAACAGCGCGTCATAATGGTATTGCTTGTAAGACAATTCTAGCTAACTTAAAATCTGCCGCAAATTAGCACGTTAATTACGGTACCAATCTTATGATGCAATCACCTTGTGTAGCCAAATGCGGCCTAAATGATGAAGATTACTGTATGGGCTGCTACCGTCATATCGATGAAATCGTTGCTTGGAGTCAAGCAAGTGATGAGCAAAAAACACAAATTTGGCTAAAGCTTGCTGAGCGAAAAACACAGATGCAAGCTGGAGAAAACAGCACAGTCTTAAGTCGTGAGAAATGGTTAGAAGCAGAGCAAAGATTAAAGCAAGTAGAGACTGACTAACCGTTAAGAAGAGTTCACGTCCTGATAAAAACGGCTTGAGCTGAAAACAAAAAAGCCGCTATTCGCGGCTTTTTTACAATTATGTTTGTATAAGTTAATTGCGGTGCTACTTCTTCAGCATGCTCTTTAAATCCGCAAACGGATTATAAGTCGCCGCTTCAACTTTAGTCTCAGTGGTTGAGCCATACTGGATCAACTCTTCAAACTTTGAGTGCTCATTATCATGACAATAGAGACATAACAGCTCCCAGTTAGAGCCATCAGATGGGTTATTATCGTGATTATGATCACGATGGTGGACCGTCAACTCTCTTAGGTTGGCATTGTTAAATTCGCGAGTACAGCGGCCACAGACCCAAGGGTAAAGCTTAAGCGCCTGTTCACGATAACCAACTTCACGCTTGGCTTTATATTCTCTCGCCTCAGCTAATACTCTATCTAACTTACTTTGCCCTTGATTGGTCGACATGCTCTTTCTCATTAAAGTTTGTTACTAGACTCAATTGTACCATTGAGTCTAGGTAGATTTCACCGCAAAGTTTACCTTGATTAGTTAGCTTCGCTACCTAAATATTCAGAACTTGAAAGATGTAGGTAATGCAGATACTTTTCGTATTGCGTAACTACGTCCGCTAGGATCTGATCTTGAGTGAAGCCCATCACGTCGTAATGCTGACCACCGTGCTCTAGGAACACTTCCACACGGTAGTATTCGGTATCACCATCAGCCACTTCACTTTCAAGCGGGTTAGTAATACTAAATCCGCGGGTACGCAGACCATAAACGAAATCATTATGATCTTCACTTGGCACCACAAAGCGTACACGGTTATCAAAGTTTAAGATCTCTGCCGAAATTGAGCGGCTTAAGAAGCTTTCACACACTTTAGACAATGCAGGCTGAGCCACCTTATCGAGGAAGTCCTGTGCTTCTTGCTGACTTGGATGAGATAGCAACACATCGATATGTGACTCCCAACTCACGTTGGTCTTAGTGAACTGCACACTGGTATTGTGAGACTGAACACTGTTGATCTTCAACCAATCATCTTTTAATGCTTTGTATAGACCAAAACACATCAAAAGCATAACGATTAAGAACGGCAATGCGCTAGCAATCGCGGCTGTTTGAAGCGCTTGTAGACCACCGGCCAACAACAATACTGACGCAACAACACCTTGCATTAAAGCCCAAAAAATACGCTGCCAAACAGGTGCGTTATGATCGCCACCAGAGGTAAGGTTATCGATAACCAATGAACCTGAGTCTGATGATGTCACGAAGAAGGTGACAACGAGACAAAGTGCAATCGTCGACAGCAAGGTTGAAAATGGCAGATGCTCAAAGAACACGAATAGGGCAACCGATACATCAGATGATACCGCATCAGACAGGTAGGTTCCGCCATTTGCAATCACATCAATGGCGCTGTTACCAAAGCCTGTCATCCAGAGGAAGGTCAATGCAGATGGTACAAACAATACACCCACTAAGAATTCACGAATGGTACGACCACGAGAAACGCGGGCAATAAAGGTACCGACGAATGGAGACCATGAAATCCACCAGCCCCAATAAAGTAGAGTCCAACCACCAATCCAGTCGTTCTTTTGCTCATAAGCGTAAAGGTTAAACGTCTTACCGACGATATCACTTAAATAGGCGCCAGTGTTTTGCACGAATGCTTGTAGTAATTCAACCGTTGGGCCAAATACAAGCACAAACAATAGCAGCAATACCGCTAAGAATAGATTTAACTCACTTAAGCGTTTAACACCTTTGTCTAATCCTGAGAACACCGACACTGTCGCAATAAGACAGACACCAATAATCAAACCAACTTGTACCGTCGTGTTCACAGGTACATCTAATAGATAGTTAAGGCCAGAGTTAAGCTGTAGTACACCAAAACCCAGTGATGTCGCCACACCGAACATGGTACCGAGTACCGCAAATGTATCGACAGCATGGCCAATTGGGCCATAAATTTTGTCACCAATTAACGGGTACAAGGCACTTCTTGGTAGTAAGGGGAGCTTATGACGGTATGAGAAATACGCCAAGCTTAATGCCACTACCGCATAGATAGCCCAAGCATGGATCCCCCAGTGGAAGAAAGTGATCTTCATGGCATCTTTTGCAGCTTGAATTGTCAATGGATCCGCATCTGGCGGAGCCATGTAGTGCATCACGGGCTCTGCGACACCGAAGAACATCAAGCCGATCCCCATACCCGCTGAGAACAACATTGCGATCCAGCTCTTATAAGTATAATCAGGCTCTGCATGATCTGGGCCTAGCTTGATGTCGCCGAAACGACTCACCATCACGAAGATGATAAAAATAAGAAAGATTGCAACGCCTAGGATATAAAGCCAACCGGCTTTAAGCTCAAACCAGGATTGAGCCGTTTTGAAGATATCTTGTGATTGAGTGGGCCAAACAGCACAAACAACCACCATTAATGTAATCAAAATGACTGAAGAGAAAAAAACAGGTGGATTAATACTCGATTTTATCGACATATAGTTACCGCGGTTGATGAAGTACACGCAAAAATTCTAGCCTTGCGCGACAAGGCCGCCAGAGATTGATGCGTATTAACTAATATAAGAATACACTGGCGGAGTTATTTTTTTGTAGTTAAACCCGTAAGTAATACTCAGCTTTAGCATGTTTTCAAAATCTCAAGACTTATCTAATATATGAAATATAGATGAGACTTTTGATTAATTAACATCTTATGCCTATTCGGATAAAAAGTGCTTGCAAAATAGTCGCTAGAATAAACTACAGAAATAAGCACTTACTTACTTTGAAAGGCATAACAAATCACATTGAATAGCCCAAACTAGAAATGCCTATCCTCGGCAATATTCAGCTATTAAATGGAATTTGACTCACAGGGTCCAACAACACAAAATTCACTTACACTATACATTATTTCCCGAGCAGACGTTTTCGTCTATAGCCCAGAAACAAAAAAGCAGCTTTTCGCTGCTTTTTTGTTTAATCAAACTCAACATTAATCGAAAAATGTGAGCTCAATCTCACCGTCATTTATTAACATTTAAGTTAAATCAAAATACAATTGCTCATAGACGTTAAAATTTCAGGTCTTTTTCCATCTCTTCATAAGAGATATGGCGCACATCTTTACCTTTCACATAGTAAATAATGTACTCACAAATGTTCTGACAGCGATCGCCTACCCGCTCTACAGCGCGCGCAGCCCAAAGCACATCTAATACTTCAGGGATAGAACGCGGATCGGCCATCATATAGGTCATTAGTTGACGAATAATCCCTTCGTATTCTTTATCTAGTTTAGTGTCTTCTTTGTGTAGCTCAAATGCAGCATCGGCGTCCATACGTGCCAGAGCATCGAGCGTTGAATGCAAGGTGCGTGTGGCATGACGCCCCATATTTTCGATGCTTACCAGCAGTGGCTGTTGGTTTTTAGAGCGCTTATCCATTGCCGCTTTTGCAATCTTTACGCAAGCATCACCGATACGTTCAAGATCGGTAATCGTCTTTGATATTGCTAGCACAAGACGTAAATCGCTCGCCGCAGGCTGACGCTTAGCGATAATGCGAGCACATTCTTCGTCAATGGCCACTTCCATGCCATTGACTTTATGATCGCCCTCTATCACCTTTTGCGCCAATTCAGCATCGAGCGCACCTAGCGCATCGAGTGACTGCTCAAGCTGACGTTCAACCAAGCCGCCCATCGCCAAAACACGATTGCGGATATCATCCAGCTCAGCATTAAACTGACCAGAGATATGTTTGTTTAAATTCATGTTTTCCATTGCAATACTTTCCTATCTCTATTAACCGTAACGGCCAGTAATGTAGTCTTCCGTCTTCTTCAGCTTAGGCGTGGTAAAGATGGTGTTGGTGTCAGCATATTCAATCAGCTCGCCCATATACATAAATGCCGTTTGATCTGACACGCGCGCAGCCTGTTGCATATTGTGGGTAACGATCACCACGGTATATTTAGATTTAAGATCGGTAATCAACTCTTCAATGGTCAGTGTTGAGATAGGATCTAATGCCGAGGTGGGTTCATCGAGCAGCAATACTTCAGGCTCAATTGCAATCGCGCGAGCGATCACTAAACGTTGCTGCTGACCACCCGATAAACCAAAGGCGTTATCGTGCAGTCTGTCTTTTACTTCATCCCAAATCGCGGCGCCGCGCAGAGAGCGCTCTGCGGCATCGTCGAGTTCACGACGGTTGTTGAGGCCTTGCAGACGCAGGCCATATACCACGTTCTCATAGATGGACTTAGGAAATGGATTGGGGCGCTGGAACACCATGCCTACATTGCGACGCAGTGCGGCCACATCGACCCTCTTGTCGTAAATATTCTGACCGTGCAGCAATATTTCGCCACCTATGTGACAGTTATCGACAAGGTCATTCATACGGTTAATACAGCGTAGCAGCGTTGACTTACCGCAACCACTAGGCCCAATAAATGCGGTGACTTTTTTCTTAGGGATCTTCATCGACACATCAAATAGTGCCTGCTTATCACCATATTTAAGATCTAAGTTGCGGATCTCAAGCGCTGTTTCTTCGCTGGTTAAGTTTTCTAGGTCTAGCATACCTGTCTTCATTACCGATTGATCTATTGAAATCATGTTGTTTCCTACTGCTTAGGATAATCGTCAATTAATGCTCAAGCGAACGATATTTTTCGCGTAAGTGGTTTCGTACACCAATGGCCGTTAAATTAAGTGCCACAATTACCGAGACAAGAAGGAATGAAGTAGCGTATACCAAGGGACGCGCCGCTTCTACGTTAGGGCTTTGAAAGCCGACATCATAAATGTGAAAACCTAAGTGCATAAACTTTCGTTCTAGGTGCACAAATGGAAAGTTCATATCAATAGGCAGTGTTGGCGCAAGCTTTACTACGCCAACCAGCATCAATGGAGCGACCTCACCTGCTGCACGCGCTACCGCTAAAATCAAACCGGTCATCATTGCTGGGCTCGCCATAGGGATGATAATGCGCCATAGCGTTTCGGCTTTTGTTGCGCCGAGTGCCAAACTACCTTGACGGACCGAACTTGGAATACGGCTCAACCCCTCTTCGGTCGATACAATCACCACAGGTAGCGTTAAGATGGCTAGCGTCAATGCCGACCAGAGCACACCTGGTGAGCCAAAAGTCGGTGTAGGTAGTGCTTCAGGATAAAACAGCTGATCTAACGTGCCACCAAACATATAAACGAAGAAGCCTAAGCCAAATACACCGTAAACAATTGACGGCACACCGGCTAAATTAATCACCGCAATGCGGATCATCTTAGTCACCGGACCTTTTTTGGCATATTCATGTAAGTAGATAGCGGCAATAACACCAAATGGCATCACGATCACCGCCATCAGCATGACCATAAACACGGTACCAAAAATCGCAGGAAACACCCCCCCTTCAGTATTGGCTTCACGTGGGTCATCACTGACAAATTTACCCACACCTATAAACCAGTGGCCAATTTTGCCCATCACACCTAATCGGTTGGTGTAGGTAACATCCAAGAGTGTATCTAGCTTTAATACCACCTCTTCACCGCGCATATCGCGGATCACAACGGCGTCTCTACCCGCCTCAGTCTTAAGCTCAAAGAACTCTTTCTCTACCACTTGATACTCGGCATTTAACCTTGCAATCTCGGCTTCGATTTCAGCTTTACGGCTATCGGTTAAGGCATTATCTAACTCGTAACGACGTGACGCTAAACGTAAGTTTTCTAACTCATAGTTAATTGAGCCAATCACGCCTTTCTGAATATCCAGCGCCTCGTCGTTTAACGCTACCGCACGACCAATATATGACTCAAAATCAGCTTCGATATTTTGTGAAATTAACCGCTCGCCATCTTCGATAATCGCGACAGGGAAACCATAAAAGTCACCATTTTTACTCCGTTCAATAACCGCAATATTGTTCGGCTGAGAGCGTGAGAGTATGTCTGTTGCCAAAATCCAACGAAAATCTAGTCCAACAAACTCACGGTTACCGGTTTTAACCAAGTAGCGCGTGATATTCTCGCCCACTTCGGTGTCGAACTTATGCCCAGCATCAAGAAGACGCTCTGTGGGCACCTCTTCCTTATCGTAGATCTCGCCAATGAGGGTATAGCGTTCACCTTGTTGGTTCTTCATCTCCCATTGATAGATATCGGCAGGCCAGAAGTAGCTAAGACCACGCCAAGCAATGAGTAGCAGTAAACCTAGAACCGAAATCAAACACACGCTCACTGCGCCACTGGTCATCCAAATCCAAGGAGAGCCCGATTTAAACCACTTACCCATTAGCTAAACCTCTTAAAGCGGATGGTGAACGGCTACTTGTATAAGTCCGAGTAAAATTCATTTTCTTATCATCCATAATATTACGCTTTAAAGTGAGCTATAGCGTTCACGTAGACGCTGTCTCACGACTTCTGCAATCGTGTTGAAGAAGAAAGTAAAGATAAACAGAACAAAGGCTGCCAAGAACAGCACACGATAATGCGAGCTACCGATTGCAGACTCGGGCATCTCTACTGCAATGTTTGCAGCGAGTGTTCTCATGCCCTCAAACACACTCCACTCCATAATCGCGGTGTTACCCGTTGCCATCAGTACGATCATAGTCTCACCGACTGCACGCCCCACTCCCATCATGACCGCAGAGAAGATCCCTGGGCTAGCGGTAAGTAGTACAACACGGGTTAATGTCTGCCATGTGGTCGCCCCGAGTGCCAAACTACCGTTTGATAGGTGACGAGGTACCGAGAACACCGCATCTTCTGCAATAGAGAAAATCGTTGGAATGACTGCAAAGCCCATGGCAATGCCCACGACTAAGGCGTTTCGCTGGTCAAAGGTAATACCGAGTTCATTTGTGATAAACATACGTGTATCACCATCAAATAATGCAAGTTCAAGGCTTGGGCTAATCGCAAACGAAAACCAACCGATGAAAATAATCACAGGCACTAACATCAACTCTTGGTAGGTATCCGGAAGACGCTGCTTCCACTTGTCAGGCAATTTGTACCACGCAAAAGCTGTGCTTAAAACTGACACGGGCAGTAAAATAAGTAGGGTCAATATCCCGGGTAAATTATCTTCAATCAGCGGGGCTAACCAAAGACCAGCTAAGAAGCCCAAGATAACCGTGGGTAGCGCCTCCATGATCTCGATGGTTGGCTTAACAATGGCGCGCACTTTCGGCGACATGAAATAAGCGGTATATACCGCGCCAGCGATGGCCAACGGCGTGGCAAAAAGCATGGCATATAAAGCCGCTTTCAACGTACCGAATGCCAACGGCATTAAGCTGAGCTTTGCCTCAAAGTCGTCAGAGCCTGACGTTGATTGCCATACATATTTAGGCTCGGGGTAACCTTCGTACCAGACTTTCTCCCACATCGCGCTCCAAGATATTTCAGGGTGAGCATTTGATACGCTAAATAGGTTAAGCTTACCATCGGCCTCAACAATCAAGGCATTTGATCTTGGACTAAACCCAGCTGTTCCAGGGTTGTCCAAAGCAAAACGCTTAGAGAAAAGCTCCCTCTCACTCGTGGTATACAGCAGGCTTAAGTCACCGTCTTCAGTGATGGTGACAAAACTCTTACGGTAGAACTCAGAGGCTACACTCTTAATATCCCCCTCACCTTTAAAGTCACGAATTTCTTGATATTGACGACCTTGGTCACCATTCACCTGAAAATACTGTTGTACTAGACCGCTGTCATAACTGACAAGCAAAGAACTCGCACCAGCAAGTAGAGTAACATTAGTGACTTTGGCTTTAGCCCGACCTAACGACAACACTTGGCTGAGCTGCACCGATTCTGCATCACGGATATTGTAGATAAACAGCTTATTATCTGAGCTTAAAAGAAGTTGGCGTTGATCAGGCGTCATCAGCTGCTGCTGCACATTGACCGGTGAGTCTGGAACAATACTATTGTAAGAAGCCCATTCCACCTCTTCAGTCATCATGTTCTCTTCGCCCTCTTGGCGAGAGAGATGCCACACTTTATCTTCAGTTTGATAAACGAAGCTCATTTCGTCACTACTGTAATCAAAAACTAAGTTATTTAATGGACGCCCCTGAGGATCGACAGTCAATGGCTCATTGCTATTAGGAAAACGTAGCCTAGGCGTAATAAGACGTTGGTTATCAGGATAGGTCACCCCAAACTCAATGCCAGCAATAATCACCTGACCGTTGTTAAGGCCCAGAGCAAAACGCTGTTCGCTCGGCGCCGCTGCCGAACTACTCACCACATATGTGTCAGCCGGTGGGGTAATTTGCTCGCTTCTTAAAAGCTGAGAGGTTTGAGTATCATAAAAATCAACCTTACCAAGCTGTGACACGCGGTACATGATCTCATTTTGCTCATCACTTCCCACCATCAACGCAGGCTTGGGATCATAGAATTCAGCGCTTACCACTGGCGTAACATCAGCACTGTCGAAAATGGGCTTTATGACATAAAGAAGATAAAAGAAGATCAGTAACAGCGCCACAAACACCATAGTTCCACCTACGGTGACACCTATTTGGGCCGCCTTATCCTTGATTGCTCTGCGCGAAGTCCCATTGTTTATCAATAGGTTTTTTGCTGCAGGTCCAGGCTGAGATACCTGAGTTTCCATTAAGAACCTCGATGATTATAAAGCCAGTCAAATTTTTAACTGGGATTGCATTAACGACTATGCTAACACTAATGTTTTAAAGCTGATTTTGCGTACGAGCCATTTATGTGATGTATTATATGACGCAAAAATGACACTAGTGTTACAAAGGTTGACTTACTTAGCAGTCAAAATTAAACGTTGGCTATATTAGACGGAAAATCCTTGTATGACCTAGCAAATCCAATCTAATTGGCATGATAAATAATGGAGTAATATCAAATGTTAAGATACCTAGTGACCTTACAAGCAAAGGATAGGGAGGGCTTAGTTGAGCAAATAGCCCATGCCGTTAGTCGTCATGGAGGCAATTGGTTAGATTCTGAGCTTCGTCATATCGATGGGATTTTTGCTGCAATTTTGCTGTTAGAGGTGCCTGCAGGTCAATGGGACGAACTCATTGAAAGCCTAGAGCTTTTAGAGGGCGTAGCCTTAACCTATTCCAAAACCAGTAAACCACAAGCTAAAAACAAACACGCTAGTTACTCTCTAGTCGCTTATGACAGACCGGGGTTAGTCCACGAAATATCGAATAAAATAAGTGCGCTAGGGATCAACATCGAGCACATGAGCACCCGTTACGAGAGCGCTAGCCATACGGGAATAGCCCTGTTTAGAGCCGATTTTAATGTGAGTATGAAAGGTGATCACGATGAAGAGCAATTGACTCAGGCGCTACACAGCATCGGTGATGATGTCGTCTTAGATAACGTATCAGTGTAAGTTAACAATCGGTATTTAACACAAGCCTGATTTATGCTTAAGTCAGGCTTATGTTAATGCTTTCATAGAGAAGCACTCAGAAAGAATCGCAAAAATATTGCTATGGTCGACGTTCATCAGAATGACCGTGCTTGGCGTTATAATGAGTTATCAAAGATCACAGTACAATTTCTACCAGCTTTTTTAGCAAGATACAGAGACTGGTCAGCCTTTTTAAGCAGGCTTTCAATATTATCCGTTTTTGATGGTAGCAGTGATACTAAGCCAACACTGACAGTATATTTTATCAATGACTGTTCATGTTTGATATCCGACTCCCTAATAGCCTGGGCAGTCTCTCAGAAAGTACATAGGCTTCATTTTCAGATGTACTGGGCAGTAACAACGCAAACTCCTCACCACCTAAGCGACAAATGAGATCAGATTTTCGACTATTCGCCTTAAGGGTTGCAGAGAAATGTGTTAACACTTGGTCACCCGTAGAGTGCCCATAACTGTCATTAATATGCTTAAATGCATCTAAATCAAGCGCGATGACCGACAAGTTTGTCAGCTCTCGTTTGGCACAATTAATATATATTTCAGCATCATGAAAAAATGCTCGCCGATTTAAGAGTTCTGTCAAAGGATCAATTGTTGCCAGCCGCCTCATCTCTTTTTCAAGACGATCAATTTTCATCAGCAAGCCTATCAGCTGCCATGAGGCAAGTGGCGCGACGATCGATGGGATAACGATGGCCAAAAAAATGCCAATATGCGATGCAGCCTCACCCAGACCAACGTGAAACGTAAAGAGTGTAATAAAAACAGACACTAAAATCGAAGCGATAGTAATAAGAATGACTATTTTTAGCCGCCCAAGCTTTTGCAAAACATTTATAATCATGTGTATTAATTCCGCCAGGCTTGCGATAACAACTGGCAACAACCAATTAAGTGGCTAACCAATAAAGAGTAACCAACAAGGGCAACTAAATAAGAGGTAACTAACAGAAACACCTAAATAAGGGGGGACCTCTGCGGCACGGGATGATACCCCAACTCATAACAGTGTGGTATTTATAATTACTTTTCAGTAATCTACAACTCTTGAGCCACAGACCTATTTATACCAGCAATATCCGTTTTACTCTATTTCGCAACCTAATATGGCTAGGATCGTTAGAGTTTGATTTATGCCACGGCTTAATGACAGGCACCGACTTTAGAATAATCGGCGGCTCGATGATTTTTAGTGAAAGTTATTCTTGGTAACGCATGGCAAGCCAGGTCGGCACGTGACCGAACAGTCTTTTTTGACTCATAATCAAGACTATCTAGTCTTCAAAAAGCAGTTCACCACGAAGAACTATTGACTCAAGCACTTCATGGCTTAGATGACGATGTGGTGCTAGATAACCTATAGCCTTAAGCCTTAAGCCTGACTTATGCTAAGTCAGGCTTTTACTAGCGTATAAGAACACAAGTATTGAGTGTGAAGGTTAGAAGGTCATTATTTAACGTAGATTCGAGGATTTGTTTGACCCCACTGAGTATATATTTCAGGAAATATAACATCGGCATTTTTTTCAAATTCTGGCGCTAAGATGCTTTCTTTACCTTGATATCCAAACAAAACAACCTCATCGCCTTCCTTAACGCCAGATAAATCAGTGACATCAATCATAGAGGTATTCATCGATATGACCCCCATCACTTTGGCTCTTTGACCATTAACTAACACATCGGCTGTATTACCCATTTTTCTAGGGAAAGAATCACTGTAACCCACAGGTAAATTAGCAAGTAGTGATTCTCTCTCTAATTTAATAGTCGAATCGTAACCAACTGTCGCCCCCTTCGGAAGATCGACCAAACTCGCTATACGAGTTTTAAAAGTGACAATAGATGGAAACTCAGGATTGGTAGGTTGATCGCCATATAGCACGCCACCAGGACGAACCATGTCAAAATGGGCTTCAGGTACATTCAGCGCCACGTAGGAGTTACCAGAATGGATTGTTACTGAGTCACGTTTAAGGCCCGATTCTTCGATGATATTTAATGCACTATTGTAGAACGACTTTGACTTCACCAATACGTCATCACGATCATAACTAGGAAAGTGAGTCATAATGCCAACAACGTCGAGATCTGCTGTTGTTGCAATTTGTACGGCTTCGTTCAAACCCGATTGAGTACTGACATCTACGCCATTTCGCCCCATGCCACCACTATTTAAAACTAAATGAACCTTGAGTGGTTTATCTAGCTTTGCGGCCATAGCAGACAAAAGTGTTGCTTGATTGGCATCTCCCACAAACTCTTCTACATCGTACTGTAAAGTGTCGCTAATTTCTGCGATAGAAGCCGAACGCACACGGATCAAACTCCCCCTAAAACCTGCATCCCGCACGATACGTATCTCTTCATTACTCGTCACCCCAATGCAAGGAATGTTATTGGCGAGAACGGTCGGCATCAATCCCGCAATACCGTTGCCATAGGCATCGGCCTTCATAATGGCACACACTTTGACATTAGACTGTATGTGGTTTTTAAGCTCTTTGATATTGGAATCAAATTGCGTAAGGTTAACTTCCAACCAACTATTTGCTGCTTGTACAGCTTCAACCGGTGAAACCCCATCGCTGGGTAAAAATGGCGCGGCTACCGTAGAAAAAGAGCCGATTGATGCTACAAACATTGCAATAATAGTGTATTTGGTTTTCATAAGTGATTGATTGATAGATTTAAAAACGTACTATAGCCTAGCTATTCAACCATATCTGTGGTGAAGATCTAACATATTACAAAACCTGTAATTATGCACATATTAAGCATAAATGAGCACATTCCAACTATGAAGCCGCTAAGATTTATCGCTCAGGCACATGTTTCCCAGTCAATTATTCAGTAAATAGCATTCTATTTACAGGAACAACGTCAGTTTTCAGAGACACTGACAACCTAACTTAAGATTGAGTCAGGGTTACATTATGTCAAATATGACAGATTCAGAAAAATAAGTATTAATCATAGCCAGCCATATTTAGTCACATCTGTAAGATCCGTGAAACTGAGCGCTTCGTGGTGAAGTTAACGTTTGGGAAAGAGTTAGCCCTGCCCTATCTTTTCTACGCTAGCTAAATTGTTTTTAGACAAATATGCCTTAATCACTGATTGAAGGCGATCCCAATAGGCATCAGCGGGCAATATGCAGAGTCAGACTCATTATCGTGCTGCTAAGGTGTCAGAGAGTAACTAATGTGTAATTAATGTGTAGCTACCGATGTGGGATAGGATCGACAGTGCACCCGTGTAGGAATAATTTGATGTTTTGCTTATATAAGTTTTTTAAATAGATTGTTATTTCCTCTTTAGATGAGTCTTTACTTTTTAGTGAGTAAAAGAAAAATGGCATCATAACCAAGGCATTAAAGCTATCTTTTAATAGCTCCACATCTAAGTTTTTATCGATAAATCCATCACGCTGTAATTTAGCAAAAATGTTCACATGGAAAGTATCGGTATAATTAAGAATTTGTTTATTAAAATAATTTCGTTTAGGACCATCATTAAGCACAAGCGTTTTATAGATAATACTTAATAACTCTGGATGTTCAATATCGAGGTTGAATATAGTCATAAACAGTTCTTCGATGGTATTTATCTCTGAAGATGCTTGCTTTAACTGGTTGAGCTTTTCAAAAAAAGGGGCATATATGTCGTCGAAAACGGCTTTGTAAAGTTCAGCTTTACTGCCAAAGTAATAGCCTATGAGTGCGACATCAACATCTGCTTCGTCTGCAATCTTACGGGTCGTCACCTTGCTATAGGAAAATGTTAAAAATAAGCGTCTTGCAACGGATAATATATTTTGCTGGCATGGAGTGTGTACTGGACTTTGCTTAGGCCTACCACGGGTTTTAGATTTCGTCTCCATACCTTTTCCTAAGTTAAGATATCGGCCTAGTTAGTCATACCACTTGGTATAAGGTTAACTTTCTGTTGTACTTTATATGAACATAAATATTTATGCTTTGCATACCTTTTATTTAAATTCTTCTATAAAGAAGGAAAAGTTAATACCTTCTATTTTCATCAAAGTGCCTATTTTGCGGAATAATAAACTGGTGAAATACGATCTACATCACTCTATCCGCATTCGTCTAATTCGTACAATACCCAAGAATCATTAAAATAATATTAGCTATATTTCTGGCGTCTAAATATCGTATTAATTATTTAGCGAGTGCTAAACACACTTGAAAGTATGTTTAACTTAATAGGATTAGACTCGGAATTCGTTGGATTGAAGATGAAAAGGAATTATTCATGAGTACATCAAACAACATACAGCAACTCCCGACTAAAGAAGTTGAACAATTAAACAGTTCCGAAGTCAATACCGCGAAAGCTCAAAATATAAAAACCGGATTTTTTGAGCGAATATTTAAACTGTCAGCTCATGATACGACGATATCGACAGAGATTATTGCCGGCATCACGACGTTCATGACTATGGTCTATATCGTGTTTGTTAACCCTCAAATTCTTGCGGCGGCAGGAATGGATGCCAGCGCAGTTTTCGTGGTGACCTGTCTAATCAGTGCTGTGGGTTGTATCGCCATGGGGCTAATCGCTAATCTACCCATTGCGCTGGCACCAGCCATGGGGCTCAATGCCTTTTTTGCTTTTTCTGTGGTCGTTGGCATGGGGATTAGCTGGCAAACGGGTATGGGCACGATTTTCTGGGGAGCGGTTTGTTTTACCTTAATGTCACTGTTTGGTATACGTGCTTGGATATTAGGTAATATTCCAAGTTGCTTGAGGATAGGTATTCCCAGTGGTATTGGTTTATTAATTGCCCTTGTTGGCTTCAGTAATGCGGGAATTGTAGTGGCGAGTCCTGCCACGCTTATTACCGTCGGTGATTTAAGTTCACTGCAGTGTGTACTAGGTGCTCTGGGCTTTTTTATTATTGTTATTCTTTCATCGCGGGGTATTCACGCCTCTGTATTGATCTCTATTACTGTGGTTACGGCTATTGCGGCGCTAATGGGAGATGTTGAGTACACAGGTATAGTCTCTGCTCCACCTAATATCTCAAATACTTTTGGTCAATTAGATATTTTGGGCTCACTAGATATCGCCCTAATGGGGATCATTTTCTCTTTTGCGTTAGTCAGCTTGTTCGACAGTTCAGGTACCATGATAGGGGTAACGGAAAATTTTGGTATCACAGATGACAAAGGCCGCTTTCCTCGCATGAAGCAAGCCTTGATGACAGACTCTGCAACCTCCGTTCTGGGAGCTTATATGGGAACATCTACCGTGACGGCCTACATTGAGAGTTCGGCGGGAGTCGCTACGGGAGGCCGCACAGGCTTGACCGCCGTCGTGACGGGTTTGTTGTTTATTGTCGTTATATTTTTCTCTCCGCTTGCCGCTATGGTGCCTGGTTATGCTGTGGCTGGAGCCTTGGTTTATGTGGGGATCTTAATGTCTTCTGGGCTTGCCAAGATACAGTGGGACGATATTACGGAGTCTGCCCCCGCCTTTATCACTTGTGTGATGATGCCCTTCACCTTCTCTATCACAGAGGGGATCGCCACGGGGTTTATTACCTATTGTGTGATGAAACTTGGTAGCAATCGCTGGCGTGAAATTCACCCCACAGTCGCTATCGTCGCAGTACTATTTATCTTTAAGTTTGCCTTTGTTGATGGCCACTAAATAGGAACGCTGATGTCGAATTTAATGGATAAACACACACAGAAAATTGATCCTCAGTCACTGCAGCATATGCTGTCGGTATTGCGGCTGGAGCAACTCGGCGATCTTAAATTAACCAATGTTTCTCTGCTTGATCTTATTAATGGAGAGGTGATCCCAGGACCTATTCTGATTGATAAAGGGCATATCATTGCAGTAGGTCAAGAGGTTGACTTGTTAGCTGCTGTTCGGGTTGTTGACTGTCATGGGCAAATTGCAGTGCCGGGGTTCATTGATGCCCATATGCATGTAGAAAGCTCCACCATGACGCCATTTGAGTTTGAGCGTACGACCTTGCCTCTAGGGACCACAAGTATCGTGTGTGACCCTCATGAATTGGTAAATGTAATGGGTCGTCAGGGAATAGATTGGTTTCTGCGCTGTAGTGAAACCATGCACCAAAATATGTTTGTCCAGATTAGCTCCTGCGTACCCGCAGTTGCCGGATTAGATATCAATGGAAGTGATTTTAGCTTAGATGAGATGGCAGCATACCGAGAGCACAAGCATGTGCTTGGTCTTGCTGAAGTAATGGATTATCCCGCAGTGATCAATGGCGAACAAGCTATGCAGGATAAGCTCACTACCTTTAATAATCTTAATCTTGATGGTCATAGCCCGTTGCTCAGTGGCTTATCTCTGTCTGCATATGTGGCATGCGGCATACAGAACTGCCATGAAACAACCAATGTCGAGGAAGGAAAAGAGAAGCTGGCTAAAGGGATGGCGGTAATTATGCGGGAGGGCTCCGTGGCAAAAAATTTAGATGCCCTAGCGCCTCTAATCACTGACTTTAGTTCACCATATTGTCTGTTATGCACCGATGACCGTAATCCCCATGAAATTGCCAATGAAGGTCATATTAATTTCATGGTGAAACGTTTAATTCAACAGCATGATATACCAGCCTATTTAGCCTATCGAGTCGCATCGTGGTCGGCTGCCAAACATTTTGGCTTGCGTCGCCTCGGGCTTATCGCGCCCGGATATCGAGCCGATATAAACCTAGTATCAACACTAGATGCAGTCGACATTCAACGAGTATTGATCGCTGGTGAGTTTGTTGATGAGTTAACGCTAGAAAGTGAATTAGAAGCAAAGCTCGAGGCATCCTCACCTCCGCTTCATAACACAGTTAAGCATCGTCCTATCACGGAGGCTGAGTTAACGATCCCTTTAAAAGAGGGAGAGTATCGTGTCATCGGTGTAGTGAAAGATGAGTTACTGACTAACCACCTTGTTTGCCATTTTGATGGCCAGCATTTTGCCGAACCGGGTGTGAACAAGCTTGCTGTTATTGAACGATACGGACATCAACTCCCCCCTGCACTGAGTTTAGTTAAAGGGTTTGATATTGAGCAAGGAGCCATCGCCACCAGTGTCGGCCATGATTCCCACAATATTGTGGTGATAGGTGCCGATGAGAAAAGTATGGCTCATGCGGTGAACCACCTGCTGGAGATTGGTGGTGGTTTCTGTGTGGTGCAACAAGGTGAAGTAACAGCCGATCTTATGCTGCCTTTAGGCGGAATAATGAGTTTAGAGCGCTCAGAAAAAATCGCTGAGCAGATCTCAGATCTAAAAACGGCAGTGAAAGCCATTGGCGTTTCTTTAAGTGAGCCCTTTGTTCAGATGAGCTTCCTTAGTCTACCCGTGATCCCATCGCTTAAGATGACGGTCAAAGGCCTATTCGATGTCGATCAGTTTAAGTTTGTCAGTCTACGAGTGGACAGTTGATATAGGAAAAACATATCCCGCCTTCCTAAAGGCGGGATTAGATGAACTATGATGTTTCCTTCGTCATTTTATGGCAGTTAAGGCATGTGAGCTCTCGGTATGTAAAGAACCCACCTACTGAAGTAGGTAGTTTAGGGCTGAAAATAAAACTAAGACTAAATAAAACTAAGATTAAATAAAACTAAGACAGCCATAATTTAATGAATAAAACTAAGACTCTCTTGTTCAAAGTAGAAGTGCACCACTCATTTCAGTATAGGTTTCAAAAGGTGTCTTGGTTATTTGCTTAGATATCAAACCTCAACGGTCTAAATGAAGGCTCAAATTATCAAGTGTAGATACAACTGCAGGCTTAGATGACAAAGCCACTCTATGACGTCTATGTCACCGCGGCATTTGTGAATCTGTTCACATCAGATGTCATGGCCGAGCTTACAGGGCCAATTCAGTTCCATACTGAATTTGGCATTTCCTCCGTCCATGGAGATAGACGGACTTGCAACGATATCCATATCTAAGAGCCAGTTCAGCATCCATGCTTCCGTTCGTAACACAAAGCTTCGCTTTACTCACCGTGCCTCAGCAGTATCTGCACATACCTCGCTACAGGCGATTAGGTACACCTTTACTCAAAGGTAAAAATATTTTGGGAGCATTCCCAAGTTAGCAATCGAAAAAACCATTCCAAAGCGGGTTTAACAATCTGGTAGAATAGTGCAAACACCGATAAAAAATGAAATGTCATGCTTGGAACCTTAAGAAAAATGCGCAGCCACTTGGATGAAAACCATGTGGTGCAATACCAACTGCCCGTTGGCGAAGAACTACTGGATCTGAACCTACTCATTGGCCAGCAGCTTACGCTAACTCATACTGGTAACATCTTCTGCTGTAGCTGCGGCAAGAAAACTAAGAAGAGCTACTCACAAGGCCACTGCTATGTGTGTATGCAGAAACTGGCGAGCTGCGATATGTGTATCATGAAGCCAGAAACTTGCCACTATGCAGCAGGCACCTGTCGTGAGCCATCTTGGGGTGAAGCTAACTGCTTCGTGCCGCACTATGTTTACCTGTCTAATACCTCAGGCGTCAAAGTCGGTATTACCCGCCATACACAGCTGCCGACTCGTTGGATAGATCAAGGCGCGACCCAAGGCCTGCCTATTTTTAAGGTTGAGACCCGTCTGCTTTCGGGCCTAGTTGAAACCGCCTTGGCTAAGATGATTGCCGACAAGACTAACTGGCGCACGATGCTCAAGGGCAACGCCGATGATCTTGACCTTAAACAGCAGGCTGAAACCCTTATCCCGCAGATAGCCGAGCGTCTTAAAGAGATCACCGCTGAACACGGCGAGTTTGCGGTATCACAGCTCGATGAGACGATTCAAACCATCAACTATCCAGTGAGTGAGTTTCCAACTAAGATAAGCTCACATAATTTCGATAAAAACCCTGAGGTCTCGGGTATTTTAAAAGGCATAAAAGGCCAATACCTGATCTTCGATACTGGGGTGATTAATGTGCGCAAATTTGGCTCTTATGAAGTGAGCGTGAATTACTAGCCCTTTTTCTTAAGATAAAGAGCTAACTTAAGGGTAAACAGAGCTTTAGGGAAAGCCAAGCTTTAACTAAAGCTTTGCTGAGTCAATAATTTACCCCATAGCGTTAACTAAAAAGGCCCTGCAATTAGTGATTAATAATTGCAGGGCCTTTTTCTTTCTATATCAAAGGGGGGCGATAAAAACATACTGTTTAACCATCGTTTGTGGTTTGCCCCATTATCTTTAACTTCCCCTTCTTAGTCGCACCGACCACTCCCAGTGTCTGACTGCCGACACTATCGTAGGTCAACTCAATGGATTTTAGATCGCCATCGGGAACGCTAATGCTGCGGCTCGATAAGCCCTTGGTCAATACGCCTAAGTTATCGACCTCTTTCCTATTACCATCAGCCATAATCAATATGATTTTATGCATATTAACTGTGCCTTGAACGCATTTAAGCTTTATATGACTAACCTGCTTTTCAGCCTTCTTGGGGGTTACAGTATCGGTTTCCGTTTTATAGTTAACCGTTTTTTCACTGATCTGAACCCAATCACTTGCCTGTACCGCTGACGAGCCCAACATGATTAATACCAATGCAGCGACGTTAACGAGTCGTAAAATCATTTAATATCCTTATGAACCTAGAATGGTACCAATACGTATCGGTGGCAATATTGAGAAATATTCCCCTATTCCAGTTTACTTTAACACTAAATAGCTGGTACAGGCTTGAGCATAGCGGATAACAAACGTTCAAATCGCTCTTCTCGCTGTAGTGGACTATTATCTAAATCCGTAAACCCTTGAGCAAGAACGCGCCATACCGGCATTGGGCTATGGGGAGAAAATAGCGCAACCAATACTGAGCCCTTTTCATAGTGTTTATCAATGCCTTCGGTCGATAAACCTGCGACTAAGCCCGCTCTTTTCAAGATCTCTTTATCACTCATCTCAGATTCAAGCGCCACGCCAAAACCCACCAATACACTCGGTAACTCATTGGCAGTGGCTAAATGGTATCCCTTGGCCAGCATCGCTTGAGCAATAGCGGCTTGCATATGCTTGATCACAGCTTGGCTATCCACTTCATCACTAGCGTGAACCGCAAACATATTAGGGTGCCAGGCAAAGGCTTTTGTGGAGTGACTGAGTAAGCTCAGGTCGCCAGTCGTTACCATAGTCGTTCGCGTTGCGGACATCTCAGATTCAACGCTATCGGTGGTACTGCAGCCCGCTATTAGCGTTAACCCGGTTAATAGCAGTAAGACATATTTTTTAATCATAGGTTGAAATTCCCTCTTATTATCCAGATCCAGCGTAACACTTGAAACATTAACCTAACCTGACTCATAAGGTGCTGTCGACCGTAAAAGATAATTTAACTAAGGTATTTTTAATGTAAAAAAAGCCGACCCTTTAGGAGTCGGCTTTGGTTACTGATAATCGAACTATTGTTCTTAATATCCTAGCTTACTTAATATCAACCACTAGGCTTGCACCTTCACTCGATGGTGCGCCATCGGCACTGATGTAGTACCAACCTTCCACAGGTGTGGCAATGGTTAGACTCTCTACGTTACCGCTACTCTCAGACTTCACCTCATACGAGTCGACTCCAGCCCATGTTTGGCTGTTGCCATAAAGGTTCACATCGCCGCTGCCATGACCACTGGCTACGCTAATCTCTTCAGTACCCGCCGGAACATAGAAGTAGTAGCTTGAGTGGCCGTCTGCAATACAGACGGCTTCACCGAACTCGACACCACCATAGCTATAAGGAGATTGTGTCGCACACGCATCAGCCACTAACACAGGGGGCGTGCCAGTATCGCCACCATCAGTTAAGCTCACACTTAAGCTAACCCCTTCATACTCAGCAGTTGCCACAAGGCTAATGTATACCCAACCTCGGTTAGCGATAACGTTTAGCTGTTCGTCATTACCCGCTGCTGTCGCTTTAGCGGTATAAGCTGACGGCTTGGCCCAAATTTCTTGGTTGAAGAACAGGTCAACATCACCTTCACCACCCGATGTCGTGATATAAAGCGGTGTGTTATCTTGTTCAACATAGGTGTAGAAGTAGTTGATATCACTACCTGCAACACACTCAGTCTGCTCCTGTGTTAACTTACCGTCGGTAATGGATATCGCGCCGCAATGCTCGACAGGCTCTACCGGATCAACAGGGTCTACAGGCCCATCGGTATCGGCATTATCACCAATTCCGTCGCCATCAGAATCAGCCCACTCAGTTGGATCGGTTGGGAACACATCGCCATTGTCACCGACACCGTCGCCGTCGGTATCGACTGTTTCATTGGCATCGGTTGGGAATGCATCGGCGTTATCGCCCACACCATCACCGTCAGTGTCATGAGTTTCACTCGGATCATGCGGGAAGGCATCTTGACTATCAATAACACCATCTCCATCAGAGTCAACTGGCGGAGTAATGCCTGTGCTGATTGAGTCATCATTACTGCTCACTGACGCCAACCAGGTGTTCCACTCGCTGTTATAGTTCTGGCCAATGGTATTATCGATATAGGCTAACCAGCCATCAGCATCGCCGCCACGAGCTAGCACTAATAGTGCATCGACATCACTTCTGTGATTTTCAAATAGGAAGCGAACCGCTAAGTAGCCCCAGCTATAGACTCGGTCAGAACCACTATCATAAGTATTCGAGAGAATCTCACTTAGGCTATAAGCCTGTGAGCGCCCCAACTCGATAGCACCGTCATTACGGTTTTGCTTCGAGATATATTCAGCCAAGCCTTCTGTCCACCATACCGACTTGCCGGTATCAATATCGAAGTAGTTAAACGCGCCATAAAGGTTAAAACGGCCATCGAGGTAATGTACATACTCATGCTTTAAGTTCCACACCAAGATCTCGTCAGTCCAGGTGGCTTCATGAGCAATAAAGCGTGCATGATTGCCCTCTTGAGAGGGCGTGCCTTCTAAGTACATGCCACCGTTGTTGGTATTGATCCCAAAAATCACACTTGCGTACTGGGCATAATCATCGTAACTGTCGAAGATGTTCACTTCTAGGCTTTCATTCAAGTCATCGGCTACTGGCTGATAACCCGTTGCAAGCACGTCATGGAATAGTGTCTCTTCACCGCCCATAAGATCGCAAGAGCTTTGGAGCTCATCGTTGGTTAACTGCTGGGCGCGAATGTAGATGGTATCGCTACAGCTGTAATTGATTGGTAGAGCCGTTTGTTCAAGCTCCTCTTCCCACCCACAAATACCGAACTGCTCACAGTCACCAGGATTGTAATAATCTAAGTAACCTGCACCGTCAGCCCACTGTGCAGACATGCGCTCAAACTTACTCATATACAGCTCAACACCGTCATTGAGGCGCGTTTTCAAGCTTTGCGGAAGATCCCAGTACTTTTGATACTCATAGAAGCGACCAAACTCATGAAAGGCATCGGTCGACTCATACTGGTAGTCTGAGTTAATAATATAATCAGCAGTGGCAATGTTCAGTAGCGCATCGATTAGCTCGCCATGCTCCATGGCTTTGCTGTTGTAAGCCTCTTCCCAGCTTCCGTAGTAAAGCGTGGTTAATGCGCTCGTCATTGCGGCGCGGTGGCGATTGCTAGCAAGAAAGTCTGCGTTAAACATCTGCAAGTAATCGGTGATCACGGGCACACTCTCTAGGATGTGATCGCTGCTCGCCCACGATGTAAAGAACTCCATCAAAGTATCACCCGCAGAAGGAGTGATCTCAAAAAGCTTTGGATTCTTCGCATATTCAACTAACGCAGCATAAACCGCATCTGCGGCTTGGGTGTCGCTATAAGCTAAATCATCATTGTAAAACTCAATATAAAATGCACCGCGCAAGAAGTAGAACAGGTTACGCATTTCGTAACCTGTGCTGCTGTCATAGGTTGCTGCAATAGCGGCTGCTTGATTGGCAACTGAAACCACATTTTCTGTCTGATAGGCGGCAACCGAGACGGCATCATTTCTAGAGTACAACTCAGAGATACATGAGATCTCCGCTTGTCTAACGGCATCAAACAGCGCTTCACCGCTTAGGTTGGCTAACTCACTGCTACACATATTGTCTTCGGCTTCAGCTGTCGGGCCAGATGCTCCCATCGGCCCTTCAATCTTTTTTTCAGCTTTCCCCTTGATCGGATGCTGACGTTGGTTTTTCTCTGCACTCTTCTGCTGGCCTGGAATATTAGCGCCTTTTTCAAAGCGGCTCTGCAGCTCTTTACCATGAGCGGCCTTTGATGATTCTTTGGCCGTCGGTGCGACCTCAGAAGTCGCGAATGCAGTACCGGGAAAAAGAATAGCTGAGCAGGCAAGCGCTAAAGCGTGAACTTTAAACTTACCAGTGTGTATTTGTGGCTTAGTTGGATCTGTTGACATATTTAACTCCAATTGTTTGCGACTCTCTCCTTAAATCACCTAATACAGGGAAGTGATAAGCGGACTAGTATTGGTTTACTTATTGGTTTAGTTATCGCATTTATTATTGCATCACACCTACATTGTTAATCCTTTGTTAAAAAGATAAGTTGCTTTATAATTTATACAATATCCACAATCAAGCATAAAAAAACCGCAACCATCGGTAACTATGCAACTTAAAGCGTCTGTGGTGAATGAACATTCAAGAGTCAAAAAAATGACTAAGCCGTTAATGACTTTATTAGCTGTAGACAAGTCTAAAAGAAGACTAGAGTTGCGATATAAAGGGGAGCCAATAACGAGTCATTCTTTAGTACTAAAAAGCCAGATAACAGTTAAAGAGCCGATATAAACAGTGCCAAAGTCAGGTTAATGATGGGTTTGCAGTACTTAGGTGGATAAAGAAAAATGGAGTAGCTTGCTATATTTTCGATACACAAGCTGTAAGTATGAGGGAGCTAGAAAGCGATATTGCCCCTCTTGTCTTATTGAGGAGTTATCGATGTCAAAATTTATTATCTACAATTAAACGCGTCGTTTCCAAGCCTAATAAACTGGTTTTATTGACTAAATATTCAACATCAACCTTTAATGACTTTCATATAACAAAAAGGCATGGCTTATAACATAAGCCCATACTGGGTCAATAGACTAAATAATGCTTTTTCTCTTACTCGGCTATCACGATAGAATATCGCCTTTATATTGCTTTTTGCTCATTTTTACAGGGTCCTTTGTAGGTTTAGAGTTATGGAACTTATTTTAACTATTGCACTATTTGCGTTTTCATCGGGGATCACCCCTGGCCCGAATAATATTATGTTGATGTCTTCAGGGGTTAACTTTGGTGTTAAGCGTAGCCTCCCGCATCTCAGTGGTATTTGTATCGGTTTTCCGGCGATGGTGTTAGCCATAGGCTTGGGCTTAAGTGCAATATTTCAAACTTACCCCGTATTACATACTATTATTAAATACGTAGGGATCGGCTACATGCTGTATTTGGCTTGGTTAATTGCCAATAGCAGTGCCAAGATGAAGGGCAAAAACACTGTCGCCCCACTCTCCTTTATGCAAGCCGCTGCCTTTCAATGGGTCAATCCTAAGGCATGGATCATGGGAATAGGCGCTGTTGCCACCTTTACCAGCATGAGCCACGCATTAGCGCCACAAGTACTAACCATCTCTTTAGTCTTCTTTTTCATCGCGGTCCCCAGCGCCTTAGTCTGGTTAGGGTTTGGTGTCGCCTTAAAGCGAATATTAAAGAATCAAAAGCAACAGAAAATCTTCAATGTCACCATGGCGCTCTTGCTTGTGCTATCGATCCTACCTATGATCCGGCCATAACCCTTCAAAGGCGGTACCCGATGACTCAGTTAATGGATCCAGAACTACAAGCCTACGCGACAGAAACCGAAAACTGGGTAAAGCAGGTGATTATGAAATATAACATCTGCCCTTTTGCTAGGCGTGAAGTCGAACAGGCTAGCATTCGCTACGCGGTGATTGATGAAGCTCGTATGCAAGATGTACTTCAAGCGCTGATTGATGAGTGTATTTATTTAGATGAGCACACAGAGATTGAAACGACACTGTTTATCTTGCCCCGTGGCTTTGAAGGCTTTTATCTCTATTTAGACTTGGTTGATATCGCAAATGATTTGTTGATCGAGCAAGGCTATGAAGGTGAGTATCAGCTCGCGAGTTTTCATCCTGACTATTGCTTCGAAGATGAACCGCAAGACTCTGCTGCCAACTATACCAACCGCTCTCCTTACCCGACCTTGCACATTATTCGCGAGGCGAGCATGGAGTTAGCGTTAGCCACTTATGATGAGCCGGAAACGATCCCTGAGCGCAATATTGCTTTTGCCGAACGTAAAGGCAGCGAGTTCTTTGTGAAACTGCTTGCGCACTGTAAGAAAAGCCAATAACACTACCCAATGGCTACGACATGTTTGTTGTAGCCAAGCAACTATTTATCAAGATTTAGGACTAAAAAGCGAATGGCTAAAAAGTATTACGTGGTATGGGCTGGGCGTGAAACCGGCATTTTCACTAGCTGGGATTACACTAAAAAGCTGGTCGATAAATTTCCACAAGCCAAATATAAATCTTTCCCGAGTGAAGCAGAAGCAAAAGCCGCCTTTGCAAAAGCGCCGAGTTATAACAGTGGCACTAAGAAGCCTGCAGCGGGTGCAGCAAAAGCCAAAACCGCAGCTAAAGCCAGTCTCGATATCGATCTAAGCCGCTGCGATCTGTCTATTTTTACCGACGGCGGCTGTGAACCCAACCCAGGTAAAGCAGGCTCAGGCATTGCCGTATACCACAAGGCAGAGTTAACCCAACTATGGTACGGACTCTATAATGCCAACGGCACCAATAACTCTGCCGAGCTAAATGCCCTACATCAGGCGCTGCTAATTGCCGATAAGGCACTCAAACAAGGGCTAACTGTTCAGATCTTAAGTGACTCCCAATACTCGATAAACTGCATCACTAATTGGGCCTACGGCTGGAAAACCAAAGGCTGGAAGCGTAAAACCGCAGGTGACATTAAGAACTTAGATATTATTCAGCAGTCCCATGAACTGTATGATGGGTTAAAAGAAAAGCTCAATATTCAACACGTAGCGGCACACGTCGGTATTGAGGGCAACGAACTGGCCGATCGCATGTCAATTTATGCCATCGACCAAAAAGACAGTGAATTTTGTCGTTACCCAGATCCTATTGTTCTTAATGATATCCTTAGCCTACGTGCCGGTTAATCCCTCAACGACTTTGTTCGAAAACCGCGCAGTTAACACTTTATTACCTATTATTCTCTTTCCGAGTTGGGTTTAACGTGTTTGCTGTGCGACAATCGCCGCCATGAAAATTTATGTCCATATACATAGAGCTCCTATTCGCGTCATCCGTATCGGAAGACGGCGTTTTTGGCTGCGCCTAAAGCGCGATATGTTAGTGTTAAAGGATGCGCTGTCTCAAGAAAAGCAAGAGACTAAAGATATGCTAGTCACCTACAAGCGCTATACCTGTAGACAAGCGTCAAAAGAGGAACTGATTGAAGCGAACAAGCAGTTCGCCGATCTGCTAAAAGGCCTCGGTCTCGGTATGTTTGCCGTTTTACCCTTCGCACCGATCACAATTCCACTGGTAGTAAAGCTTGGCAAGATTGTCGGCGTCGACGTGCTTCCAAGCTCGTTTAATAATATGTCGGAGCGTAGAGCCAATATCAGACGCGTCGCCAGTGAGGCACGATTACAAGCCAGCTCAGAGCAAATAAATTAAATCTCAACGTTTATCTAAAAGCGAGCCTCCGGTAGAGTAAAACTCGAGTCCAGTATTGAATTGCTAAATTTTCGCCGTTGCCTTTCTCCTAAAGGTATAGCCTGATACTCTATCCCCTAAGCTATTCTCCTCATTAATAACAAAAAGAGTCCTTACATGAGCAACCTAATTATCTCTGGTGCTTCTGGCATCCCTTTATCTATTTTCAATAGCCAATCTTTTAACGTTTGGCGTGAGCAGCAAGAGCAACGCATTCAAAACTGGCTCAACACCACTCAATTTAACGGCAAAGGCGCAAGCTTGATTCCTGGCCCAGAAGGCAACCTAGAACAGGTTATTTTTGTCAGCGATAGCGACGACTCCTACTGGCTTTGTGGTGATTTAGTTAATCAACTGCCCAGCGGTCAATATGAACTTAAGGGCTCAGAACAGCTAATCAGAACCGCGGCATTTAGCTGGGGATTAGGGGCTTATCAGTTCGACCGTTATAAAAAGGGCGATAAAGAGTTACCCGTGCTCGTAGTGCCCACTCAGGCTCAGGCGGATGAGGCCAATAAATTCATCCGTTCGGTATCACTGGTGCGCGATCTGGTTAACACTCCTGCTGCCGACATGATGCCACAACACTTAGGTGACATCATGATCGCCATGTCGCAGGAATTTGGTGCGACCGTGACGCAAATTGTTGGCAATGAGCTGCTCGAACATAACTACCCCACCATACATATGGTTGGCCGTGCCAGTGAAAACCTGCCACGCTTGATCGATCTGACTTGGGGGGATGAATCGGCCCCAAAACTCACCTTAGTCGGTAAAGGCGTCTGTTTCGATTCTGGCGGGCTGGATATTAAACCTACCTCTGGCATGCGCCTGATGAAAAAAGATATGGGCGGCGCAGCTCATGTCATCGGTCTTGCTCAGTTGATCATGGCCCATAACTTACCTGTTAGATTGCGAGTCTTAGTGCCTGCGGTTGAAAACGCGGTATCAGCTAATGCCTTTAGACCTGGGGACGTGATCACGACACGTAAAGGCATTACCGTTGAAATTGATAATACCGATGCTGAGGGCCGTTTAGTCTTGTGTGATGCCCTAACAGAGGCCAACAGTGACAAACCTGAGCTGGTAATCGACTTTGCCACACTCACGGGCGCAATGCGCATCGCACTAGGCACAGAGCTTCCAGGTTTTTTCAGTAACGACGAAGAGGTTGCCGCAGGATTTACCGCATCGGGACTAAAAGTTGATGACCCTGTATGGCGTATGCCGCTGCACAGACCTTACCTCGATTTAACGGGTAGCGATATTGCCGATCTCGCCAACTGCGCTAAAACGCCATTTGGCGGCGCAATAACAGCAGCACTTTACTTAGAAGAGTTTGTAGATAAAGGTATTAGTTGGAGCCATTTTGACGTAATGGCCTACAATGTGCGCAAATTACCCGGGCGCCCGGTAGGCGGTGAAGCCTTTGGCATTCGCGCGGTATTTGATTATTTGCAAAATCGCTTTAAATAGCGATATTGATATTGCGGATTAGCAATCAAAGAAGGCTCATAAATGGGCCTTCTTTAATTTAATTACTCATACTCTAAAATTGTGATTAATGATGATAACCGGACGTAATTAACAAGCCTAACGTTAAACCACAAAAAACCAGAACAAGGGCGCTGAAGCCAGCGACTTTACGCAATACCTGATCAAAATCCATCATGTATCAAGGCTCCTTATTGGGTAAGTATCGGAAAATGCCTCTGCTAAAATGAGTCACAGATCCCTTATCAGTTTGCTCAATTAACATCACTGCAAGTCCTAAACTATCGGCAATTTGCAACGAACGTTCCACATCTAACACCATTAGAGCGGTAGCAAAAGCATCGGCAACAGCGCATTGCTTATGCAGTACTGTGGCAGAAACGACACTATTATTAACGGGCATACCGGTATTGGGATTAATGATATGGCTCAGCTGGCTTTCACCGCTTTCGAGGTAATTAACGTAGCTTCCAGATGTGGCTATAGCCATATTATTAAGGCTAACAACCTCTTGGATCTGCATACTAAACTTTTCAGGACGCAATATGGCGATATTCCAAAAATGACCGTCTGCAGCAACGCCTTTGGCGCGCAGCTCACCACCAATCTCTACTAAATAGTTGGCAATTCCTAAGTCATCCAATACGTTGGCGACTCTATCGACTCCGTAACCTTTTGCTACAGCAGAGGGGTTAATCGCTAGATCTGGAATAACTTTAACAATCATCCCATTATCTAAAACATATCCATCCATGCCTGTTTTTGAACGTGCATATTCTAATTGACCACGGTTTTTCCCTTTGAGATCTCTCGCCTTAACACCAAAGCCCCAAAACTCGATGACTGGCTCCAAGGTGATATCTAACGCACCCTCAGTTTGCTGCGACACTTGTTTTGAAATAGCGAGAACGTCCCATAGCTGTTGAGATATCTCGATAGCTTGCCGCCCATGGTTAAGATTAAGTTTAGAGATCTCTGACTCTGCTCTAAAAATAGACAAGCCGTTATTGACCTTATTGAGCTCTTGTTCCACTGCAATCTGTAACTCTAATTCAGATAACGATATATCAGCCGTATCAAGCGTTAGACTATATGTCGTCCCCATCGTATTTCCATGTATCTGGATATGGCTCGATTCAGCTGAGACTTTGTGAGCGAGTAACAATAACATTAAACAAACTATCTTTAGTTTTCTCATACAGCACCTAGAGGAAAATCCAACAGCTATCATCTATTTAATAAGCAAAAAAATGCCGCTCACTGTCGTGAGCGGCATTTACGTTAAGCGCTATCACAAATTAGTGCGCTGCAGCTTCTTTACCTGCAATACGGCCGAAAACGGTAATATCGGTAATCGCGTTACCACCTAGACGATTAGATCCATGCGTCATACCAGTGACCTCACCTGCCGCATATAAACCATCGATAACTTTACCTTTGCTATCAAGTACACGAGTTTTAGTATCTGTCATCAATCCCCCCATAGTGTGGTGAACAGATGGCTTAGCAACTAGCATATAGAAAGGTGCTTTCATTATTGGCTTCAAACCACCACGATGATTGAATTCGCTATCCTTACCATTTTTAGCAAATTGATTAACGCGCTCAACTTGCTTCATCAGTGCTTTTTTATCAACGCCAAACTTGCTGGCCAACTCTTCAATTGAGTCCGCTTTGTACATCATGCCTTTACGGTTTAGTTCATTGAATTCATCTTTATGAACTTTAGCTGTTTCAGCAATCTGCTCGATTTCACTTCCCCATAACACGTAAGCTTGTTGATTAGTTTGAGCCAAAATTGCACGACTAATTACATCGCGTCGCTCTAGCTCTTCAACGAAACGGTGACCTTCTTTATTAACAACGATAGCGCCAAAGAAGCGAGAGTCAGCGATTAAAGAGATCACCCCCGTGTCGGTATGACAAATAGGATAAGTTTGGATTGATTCCATATTGTGAGTCTTGGCATTCAGTTTTTGAGCCATCACAATACCGTCACCCATAATTCCTCGAGCGTTAGTTGTGCCGTAACGATTATCTAGCTCTGGTACATACTTAGTACGCATTGCCACGTTAGCACCGAAACCACCGGTTGCCATAATCACGCCACGATCTGCCATATAAGTAATTTTCTGACCATTTTTCTCGGCTTCAACACCAATCACACGACCGTTCTGATCCTGAATCAAAGCAGTAGCAGTTGTACGAGTATGAATTGGGATCTCAAGCTCATCAGTTTTTGCCATAAACTTACTGATCCACTCTGCTCCCGTGTGATTTCTTGGGATCAAAGCACGCTTCACACTATGCCCACCAAATTGGAATAATTGGTCCGGATAAAAATCAACTTTAATATAATCGCGTAACCACTCAGCAGCAGGTAGCGCTTCTTCGGCCATTAGTCGAACCATTTCTGGGTCGCCAAGATAATCACCGCCCTTTAGGGTATCTTGAACAAAAACATCAATGCTATCTTCAATACCCATAGACTTTTGAACCCAGTTACCAGGAACGTTCATTTGCCCACCAGTAATTAAACTGTTACCGCCCACAGTTGGCATTTTCTCAATAATAACAACATCCGCACCTGCATTTTTTGCAGTAATCGCTGCACTGAGTCCTGCGCCGCCTGAACCAATAACCACAACATCAAAATTCTGCTCAGTCTCTATAATCGCTTTGCTAGTGTCATTTGCCTTAGCTAAGCCCGCGACCAAACTCACCCCAGCTGCTGCAAGTGAGCTTTCAACCGCTTCTTTAAATGCATTACTTGTGACTGTAGCACCACTAATACCGTCAACTTCGGTGGTATTTTGATTGATCATAGCATCTTTCATTTCAGTATAAACTGACGCTGCTAATACCTTATTTTCTTTTTGTTCAAGCACATTAATACTAACCAACTGCCCACCTTTAGTGGCAGTTTGAACCTTAATTTCGCCATGTTTTCCAAAAGCCGTACCTTCACTGGTTACAACTTTGCCTGAGTCTTGTACAGAACATCCCACGGTTAGTGCCAAGATAGCACTTGCAATTATTGTTTTCTTAATCACGATTTATTCCTATTATATCAATCAAATACTAAAAGCTAAAACCAACAGCAACGCCATATTCAATGCCGTCATTCGGGGCTGCGCCCCAGCTATCGAAATGAGTTAAATGCAATTTGGTATAGAACGAGTTTGTAATACTTGTTTTAAGGGTTGTGATGATTTGATGGCCGTAGCTGTCATAACCTAATGTGCTCATATGCTCCTCATCTCGATCAAACTGTCCTTCATAGTTAACTGACAGTGAGTTTTTAAGTCCGAGTACTGAGAATGGGTAGCTGGCATTAATTACCGCAGCATATCCACTGATACCATCAAAGTGAGCCCCTGTTGGAGAGAAGCTTGCTGCAGAATAGTTCAGGCCTATACCAGTATTAATAAACAAATCACCGTATTTACGGTTAGTCGTTACACCTAGGTATAAATTGTCTTCCATTACAGTGCGATTAGATGAAAGGAAATTCTGGGCCCAATAGTTATAGTTTGAGTCACCTATTTTCTTATCAACAATAACTAGCGATTTGACAGTCAACTTACCATCGGTATCATTCTGCGCGTCTTTCACTTCCCCAGGGTTTTCCAGCTTAATATAAGTCAACAAAGTGCCCCAATCAGCCTTATTAAAATGGGTTAATCTTACGAACGGTTGATCATAGGCTCCGCCATTGTCATCCTTCGTTTCTGAGGTATAGGCTTTATAGCCAATATCAACTGAAGTTGCAGACATCGCTGGGGCTACGAAAAAGATTGAGAGTGCTGTAATAAGTTGCTTTTTCATACTACTGTTCCTTAAAATAGATTAAGCAACAGATTAAACAATCAATAAATATACTTTGTGAGCTTAATCCCCATCTATGTTTTTTTTGATATTTACTGTGGTTTTAGGAAGTAAAAACAAAATAAACGGTAATAAGTGATAAAAACAACTAATGTTCAACGTGAAAGTTGCGTCAAACAAAAATATATAAACACGGCACTACGTCAAAATTATGTCAAATTAATAACAACAGATTACGTACACGCTCACTTAGTTCAAACTCCAAGGTAAACAATAGAAAGAGAAAATCATAAAAAAAAGAGGCAATGCATAAGAAAACATCGTAAACAATGAACGTAACAATAAATGGTGGCACATATTTTAAAGTTCACCACAATAAAAAAGGCTAAGTAACAAAGTATTACTTAGCCTTTTTAAGAGTTAACACCATCTTAATTTAGAATATTAATTCTTGCACAGAACTGATTATTATCTCTAGTCGAATAGTAATTCCAGTTTAATTGCTTAGCTAAACGTTCTACCAACATTAAACCTAGGCCAAATCCACTGCTATTATGTGGAGACATAGAGTTAATGATCTCTATTTTGCTATTTGACTGTCTAATTATCACCCCCTCTGTCCCGTGCTCTAAGCTATTACGAACAAGGTTATTCAATATAATAGTCAATGGATCTCTTTGAACGCTGATTACAGTTTCATCACATAGCAATTCTATCGGTAAATAGTCACCTTTAGCAGCTTGTTGATCACTTATAACCTGCTGTAATAAATCGGCTAATTTTATTTCACTGTATTGCATAGATGTGCATTCAGAGCTCATTAACCATAGCAGAGTCTCGGTGATCGATTTCATCTGCCTAGTGGCCTGACTAGCATGTAATATTGGTCCTTCGAGTTGTCCATGTTGAAGAGTCAAAATATCGAAAGAAGATTGGCATATTGCGATAGGGGTACGTAGCTCATGACTAGCAAAACGTAAAAAAGATAACTCTCTTTGCTGTGCATCTTTCAATTGTTTGATTGAAATATCCAATGCATCAACAATCGACTGTAATTCAGCATAGCATTGCTGAGGAAAGTGAAGGCGTTGCATTTTTTGCCAGTCATGCTGCTTTATCGCCCGACTAATTTGGTGTACAGGGGAGATAACTCTTCTTTGTAAATGCAAAGCTAAACTGGCTACAACACCAAAAGTCATGGTGATCAACAAAACTATTGCCGCCATATTCTTTGGAGCAAACTCTAAGTCATGGGTCGCATTATAGTTAAGCCATACATACAAATTCTCCCCTGACTTCTGTTGGTATACCATCAGTGCATCAATAAACTCACCATGACAATGCTGATACTGAACTTCATTTATCTCGGTAGGAATAATCCCATCAGTGATTGATTTAACTTGTTCAGGTGCGCTATGCCAGTCAGTATAGATTTTAATATTATCAGTTTGATATATATTCCCCGTTTCTGCGATATATTGCTCTGCTGCTTGGGCAGCACTCTTCATCGTGATACCATGCATACTAAACATTCCAGTACACATCAAACAAAGTGGGATAAAGATATTAATAAGCAAAGTTACAGCTAAGAATATGACACCATAACACTGGTATACACGCTTTAAGCTCATATTATTGTTTATTGACATGCTTCAACCTTTAAGCACAACCCTACGCCGCGTACAGTATGCAGGTATTGATGTTCAAAAGGCTTATCAACTATTTTTCTGAGTAAATGTACATGACTTCTTAGGCTGTCACTATCGGGTAAGCTATCAGGCCATAGCGTGCGCTCTATCTCTTCTCGCTCTACCGTTTCAGGGCTACGACGAGCCAATAAAGCCAAAATTTGCCACCCCGTACGTGATAAAGGCAACTCTTTACCTAATCTGTGTACTGTATGTCCCGCGAAATCAAACTCAAGTTCTCCCAACCTTAATACTTTAGGCGCGGGTCTTCTCTCTGCGACGACCCTTAATCTTGCCACCAACTCAGGCATGGCAAATGGTTTTATAAGATAGTCGTCTGCACCGACTTCAAAACCTGACAGTTTATCTTGTAATCCACTTCGTGCAGTTAACATAATCACAGGTGAGACGACACGCTGTTCTTTCCACTTTTTACACGCTTCTAAACCATCACCATCAGGTAAGTTTAAATCCAATATAATTGCGTCAAAAGAACGACTATACACTTGAACTTCTGCTTGTGCTAACGACCCTGCATAGTCACACTCAATGTCTATTAATTCTAGATATTGAATTATATTCTTTGCCAATAACAAGTTATCTTCAACTAGTAATACCAACATGCTTTATATAATCTCCAACTGATGTGCAATATGAACTAAATTTGCCCGATTAGTTGCCGATAATTTACTTCTCATCGACTCAAAGTGATACTCCACTCCACGAATAGTAATGTCTAGTTCATGAGCAATCTCATCATTCTGCAAGCCTAACGCAGCCATTTCTAATATTCTCATCGCTGTTTTGTTAAATAACTTATGTTGCCGAAAAGGCGTTATTTCACTATAAAAATGTTCTAGCAAAATCATTTGGGCTTGTTTTAGTGATATCTCTAAACCTGTTAAATCTATCGCTTCATTTGATTGCTTAGAAAGTAAGGTAAACCTTCCACTCCACACATTGGAGGCAAAGTGTTTTAACGGCCAGCTAATAACAGTATTAACTCCATGCCTACTGAACAATTTTTTTACTTTACAGGGCTCATTCAATATATAGCAGTAAGGAGAATCAAGCTTTAGGGCTTCAGCAAAATTGAGATCCGTTGGCGCGATCCGAGTCACATATTGTTCATGAAGCTTTTTCACCGTTAAAGATGAAGCTATAACACCATCGCAACTTAATAGCATTCTTCGTGTAAGTAAGCTATTTGGGCTGCCGTTCTGGTAATCAAGGTAAGCGTTATTTGCAATGCCTTGGAACCAGAACCCTGAAAAACCGTAGTTCACAAAAGTTTGCCTCATATCATCAAGAGGATTATCTGGACAATTTAGCACCGATTCATAGCTTGATAAGTTCTTCATTTCAGCACAATCTCATACTCAATTAAGGTCACATTAGAACACTTATCATTAAGACCTCTACAGTCACAGACGATAACAACTTAAATGATATAGAAAACCAAGTGAGTTGAACTTGTAACAGAAACTCTAATCAAATCAAACTAACATATATATAGACTTAATAAGGAGTTTCTAACCGTGCAACAAAAATATAAATTTTAGATTTTAAATTACGATTTTTGACGAAAATTTGACGAGGACTGTTTTATACTGAGTAAGAGTTACCAAGAAAATATGAAGCAACAGATGAAAAACTATGCTTTAAAAGTAATGATGCACATAAATGCATCAGCTTAAGGACGTTAAGGCTTACACTGATATTATTCTTACGGCTGTTTCACAGCTCGTTCTTTAACCAGAAGGCAAAGCTAAAAATTAACACTTAACTTTGTGCTATCCCCTTATACCTAGCCAAAGTGAATCAAGGTGCCACCAACAAAGCTAAAAAGTTCCCCTCAAAAATCTTATCTAGTTCACATTATTACTCAATTAAACTCTATAGGTGCTGTGATTGCGTATTCCGTCACAATCTAATATTCAATTGTAGATATTATCCATCTCCGTAATCCAATGTCGGATTAGAATATGAGAATAATAAAGTGAAAAAGCTAAAGTTATCTATTTTAATTGGTGCGTTACTAGGCGCTCCTACAGTTGTCATGGCTGATGAATTCAAACCTTCTGTTGATTTAGGTGGCGCGGTTAAGGTTAAGTACTTCATTGATGATGCTAACGAAGCCTCTAAATCAAATGGCGGTACATTCGCATTTGACGCATTAGAACTTGATATCGATAGTCAGATTAGCGAAAACTGGACAGCAAGTGCGAAATACGTTTTCAAGAACTCTTCAAGCAACCATTTCATTAAGTACGCTTATGCTGCGTACAATGGTGTTGAAGATTGGCAGTTCCAGGGTGGTGTTATCAGCAAGCCATTCGGTAACAAGAGCTTCATCTCTCACAACTGGTGGGAAAGTATCAACTACTACATGGGCTTTGAAGATGACTATGATCTAGGTGCTAAGGCTATCTATAGCTCTGGTAACTGGACCTCTGAAGTTGCTTTCTTTAAGAACAGCGAATACTCGTCATCTGATACCCGTGGTTACGGCGCCGATGGTTTCACAGGTTCTGTAGGCGACAATACTTACAATAACGAAGAAACCAACACATTCAACATTCGTCAATCTTACGTTTTAGATTTTGACAAGTTAACTGTGCAACTGGGTGCGTCACTAGAATACGGTCAGCTATACGACACAGTTCACGACGATAACGGTACATCTACTGCTTATGCTGTGCACTTAGATGCTCAGTACAGCGGTTACCAGCTACAGCTACAGATGGTTGATTATGACTACGACCAGTACCAGGCAAATAAAGATGGCCTATACGCAATGAAGATGGGCGGTGGCGCTTATGAAGTTGCTGCTAAAGGCCAAATCTTTGCTGCGAACATCGCAAAATCTATCGGTTATGACTGGGGTACCGTTACTCTGTATAACGACTACAGCCACTTGACACCAAACACCGATGTTAATGCTAACTTGAATGACTCTGTTATCAACACAACAGGTATGAGCATTGCGGTATCTGATTTCTTTATCTTCGTAGACCACATCTACGGTAAGAATGCAGTATGGATTGGCGGTCAGCAAGGTGTTGGTATCGAAAACCAAGATGATGATTTCCACTCTCTATTCAACATCAGTCTTAACTACTACTTCTAGTACAGACTGCTAGGCTACTTACTTTGTGAGTAACCATCACGCAAGGCGAGCATGAGTTTTATACCCACCTCAGCCTTGCGTGAGCTTCCTGCTATCTATATAGCAACCCTCCTATTCAAATAGACTTACCACAAACTTAAAGCGCCGCTTTGGCTCTGTTTCTGACTTTGTAAAATTCACTCATTGATTAAACTGCTGTCGCTTACAACTGATGCCATAAAACAAACATCAGCGCTCTCCTCTGTCATTTATTATCTGTGCTAATCTAGATTTAAGCTATTTAGGTTTAGTGAGCTTTACTTAAAGAGGGGAAAAGATGATCAGTTGCAATCAATACGATTATATCGAAATCGTCTGTTTGTATCGCTACCCGATAGCACTCAAGCTTAAAAGCGGTGAAACCATTAGCGGTATCGCCCTAGATACAGCACGTGACTCTAAAAAGCGGGAGTGCATCAAACTAACCTACCAAGACAGCCCAAATACTGACGCTGATGATAGTGAAGATGATGGCGTCAATAACGACCTAGCCGTAACTCAGCTGATTATCCTTGATGACATCGCAAGCATTCACGTCTGTATCGATAATCCACACTTCCAGTCTGTCGAATTTAAATAATGTTTACCTATCTACCCATTAAAATCCAATTACCGAACCAAGGTCATAGGGATAAATAATTCTCTTTGACTAAGACACGCTCTGCTCTATGCTGTCCTCATACACAAAACTGTAATCAATCTGATAACTTGGCTAATCTTAACCAGCTTTTATAGTTAGCTTCTAACTCTCTTTAAGCTAAAGCGGCCGACTCTAATGGCTAACTTTAATGGCTAAGGATTAGTCCCCATTAATAGCAGGATGCTCAATATGAAACTCGCAATACTTCCTCTTCTGGCGTTTATCACCTTTTCTAGTAATGTCTTTGCTGAGCCCGCTTCAGCAAAGAGTGTTAAACAGCTGATGAATAAAACGGGCGCAGGAGAGCTAGGCATACAGGCGATGAACCAGATGCTGCCAGCCCTTAAAGGCCTTATTCCAGACGCGCCAGAAGAATTCTGGAGCGACTACATGGCTGAGTTTAATCCAGAAGATTTGATTGAAATGACAGTGCCTATCTATCAGAAGTACCTTACTGAAGAGGAAGTCCAAGCACTTAACGATTTCTATGACACACCTGCAGGTATGAAGCTGATTAAAGTGCAACCTCACATAATGCAAGAGTCGATGATGGCAGGCCAGCAATGGGGACAGGCAGTGGCTCAAGATGTGATGGCGAAATACAGGATACAAAACCAGCAGTCTCAGTAAGCTTAGAAAAACTCTGATAAACAAAAAACTAAGAGCCCAGCACAAACTGGGTTCTTTGCTTGAAAAACTATCAACCACGAAGCGCTTACTTCGTTTGCTACACAGAGGACACGAAGAAAAAAGCTCGGGGGCTTTTCTTCATGCTCTCCGTGTCCTTTGTGGTCCATTCTTATCTTTCGAAGTCATCGAATTTTCTCTGAGTAACTTCCTTAAGTGAACGGCATTACAGCTAAACTACTCTTTTTATTCAAACTTGATGGATTACAAGCTAATAAAAATACCCGCTAACGCCGCACTCATCAAGTTTGCCAAAGTTGCAGCCAATACCGCTTTCAAGCCCAAATTAGCGACCTCGCTACGACGCTCAGGCGCCATCACGCCTATACTGCCAAGTTGAATCGCAATCGAGCCTATATTAGCAAAACCACACAAGGCAAAGGTAATGATGACTTGAGAATGCATCGATAGTTGCTCTTTTACTGTGGTGAAATCCATAAAGGCAACAAATTCATTCAGAATAAGTTTTTGGCCAATAAAGCTACCCGCCTGCATCATCTCATTGACTGGTACGCCAATCAGAAATGCCACTGGCGCGAAGATATAACCAAGTAGACTTTGCATGGTCACACCATCAAAGTTAAACCAAGCCCCCACTTGCTCAAGGCCTGCGTTAAACATGGCAATTACACTGATAAAGGCCAGCAACATAGTACCGATAGCCACCGCGACACGCATACCGTTCATCGCACCAGAGGCGGCAGCATCAATCACATTACTGTGTTCACTCTTACTCATATCGACACTTTGTTGAGATTGCAGCACACTGGTTTCAGGAACCAACAATTTTGCCATCATCAAGCTACCCGGCGCCGCCATAAAGCTCGCTGCAATCAGGTATTTAAGCTCCACGCCAAGCCCCGCATAGCCACCTAATACACTGCCTGCGACTGATGCCATGCCACCTGTCATCACCACAAATAGCTCAGAGCGAGTCATTTTAGATAAGAATGGCCTCACCAATAACGGCGATTCACCTTGGCTTAAAAAGATGTTACCCGTGGTGACCAGTGATTCTGCACGGCTGATCCCAAGTAGTTTCTGCAAACCACCACCAATGATCTTGATCACCCACTGCATAATGCCTAAGTAATACAGCATGGAGATCAGCGCGCTGATAAAGATAACCAGAGGAAGCACGCGGATAGCGAACACAAAGCTGTTAGTTGCAAGGTCACCAAACAGAAAGTTAATCCCCTCATCGGCAAAACTTAACACCGACGCAACCCCCTGACTCACCGAGCCGAGAATATTTTGTCCCATAGGCACATACAGCACTAAGGCGGCCAAAGCGGCTTGCAAGGAAAATGCACCGAAAACTGTACGCCAGTTAATGGCATGGCGGTTTTCAGAGAAAATCCAACCACAGAAAACGAGAAAAGAGATTCCGACTAAACTGATCAACAACTGCATAATTTATCTCATTTTTTTAATATAAAACGTTTAAATATAAAACGTTTAAATATAAAGAGTTAAGTTGCAGGCGGTCGCAATTGTATAGAATATGGGGAATGCTTTAATGAAAGCGACATTTGACGTCGACTAACAGGCTAGGGGTAAACCCGCCTTTTAGCGTCGAGCGATTTGAGTGTCCGGCCATTGATACAAGAATGAAGCACCTAAAAACTTACAAAAGTTTTGCCGGTCCAACTCCGTGGGTTAATCACTTTCCATGTAGCGGCGATTAAGGTGGCAATGAACGAGAGGTTCTAGCCGGAACAGAATTATACGAACCATCGCCAAGATTAAAAGCCGTTAATCTAATTTAATTACAGTTTGTGTTGTTAAAGCGATCTACTTGCAGGGATAACGTGATTGCGATCACGTAAGTTAGTAACATCGCTAATTTGGAAGCTTGGATCGATGAAGTGCTATTTTGGATAAATGCGAGCTAGAAGTGTCACTTCTAGCTCTATGCTGCTTCCATGCTCAACTGTTATGGTTTATAAGATTTTTGTAGGCAAAGGGACATAATAATGCCGAAACAAATTCCTTGGGTGATCATGGCTGTACCGCCATAACTAAAGAAGGGTAATGGGCTCCCCATTACTGGCAGTAAACCACTCACCATCCCCATATTAATAAAGGCATATAAGAAGAAACTGAGCGCAAAAGTGGCGCTGACTAAACGGTTGAATGACGAATTACATTGATAAGCTAACCAAATGACTCGTCCTGTAATAAACAAATAGAGTCCTACCAAGAGTAAGCATCCGATAAAGCCCCACTGCTCTGCATAGGTTGAGAAAATAAAGTCAGTATGACTTTCCGGAATGAATCCAAGCTGACCCTGCGTCGCATTTGTCCAACCTTTTCCGTGCATTCCCCCAGAACCAATTGCAATCAATGATTGAATAATTTGGTAACCCGCACCAAGGGGATCGGATTCAGGATCCAGAAATTGAGTCACACGCTTTTTTTGATAGGCTTCCATTACAAAAAACCACAACATAGGGATAGTAATTGTGACTCCAGCGAGAAATGAACCAATAATTTTCCAGCTCATTCCAGCAAAATACAAAACAAATAGCGCGTAGATAACGGTGAATATCGCCCCATCTAGATCGGGCTGAATAAATATCAACCCCGCTGGAACCGAAGTGACGAGTAGACAGATGAAGATTTTTTTAATATCAGGGCGTCCACCTTCGGCAACTAAAATCCATGCAACCATCAAGGGGATAGCGACTTTGACTAACTCAGAGGGCTGGAATCGAATCGGCCCAATAACCAACCAACGTTGAGAACCGTTAGTACTATCACCAGCAAAAATGACTCCGAGCAGCAGAATTACCGCCACAGCATATAGATAAGGGGTTGCTCGCTGATACCGCCTTGGTGGGATGACTGACATAACAACAATACAGCCGATCGCAATAAAAGCTCTAATAAGGTGCCGCTCTAGCATAGACTCACTGAAACCACTGGCGCTCCATACCGTGAGTGAGCCAAGCAGAATCAACAACGAAATAGCAAGTAATAACGGGAAGTCAATTCGAGGAGTGTATTTAAACATATCTATCTTCATTCAACATAAAACATGAGATATCAAACAGAGAGACAAGCAAACTGGTGATCATAATGCGGGAGAGTATAAACAGTTTTTTAGTTTTTAAAATAAACTTGTTTAACTTTATATTTTTCAATACGTTATAGTTTATCGTTTGTAACTACTTTGTTGACTAGATTGTCTATCCAGTGCCGAATTCAGCTTTAATCAGACAAAAAAAGCTTAGCCACCCATAATAAATTAACAAAAGCACTTAACAAGAGCACTCAATAAAAGTACTGCCCCATAGAGATAGCGCTATTGATGGTTAGCTATTTTTAGAGCATGCAATCGCCATTACCGAACGCTAAAGCATCCGGTAATTTGTTTGAATATCAGTTACTTTTGAATATTGGCAATTTTGAAGAGCGAAGCTATATCAATAGTGTTATCCGTTAACTTATCGGTGACTCAAAGCCTTCAGGCTTTAACGCCACTAACGAGCACTTAATCGATTGCAAGATATTCTCTGCGGTATTGCCGATAACAAAGCCTGGAATACCCGTCCTTGCCAAGGTGCCCATAACTAAGATATCGATCTCTTTCTCGTTGACGAACTCAGGGATTTGAACATCCGCAGCGCCTTGCAGATGGTGAATAATAATGTCACCACCAATGCCAGATTGTTCAATGAGGCTGTCTAATGCTTTGCGATGACTGACTCTTAAACTTTCAAGCTCTGCGTTTAGTTCCTCTTGGTCAATTTTAATCCAGAGACTGTTTCTCAAGTAACTTTCAAGATTATATTCCCAACAAGATAAAACATGCAGGCGGTAGTCACACCTGTTGGCAGTATCGCGAGCTAACTGCAACATTCTAATTGAGAGTGCATTTTCTTCAAGGCTCGTGCTAATGGGATCTATCGCAACTGCAACCTGTCGTTTGTCCAACGGTTGATGGACTAAACGATTAAGCCAAACAGGACACGGGCATTTGCGCAGTAATGTCATGTCGATAGCCTTGAACCCTTCACCCGTTCCAGCCATAGGTTCAGCATCTTTAATCAACAGATCGTGCTTATGCTGTAAGATATTTTTTATGATGTTTACCGCCGGTTTTTCGCCACTAAAGACTTCCAGAGGCAAGGGAGCATCCGCCTCGGCAATATGATTTTCCTGCCTGCTTTTATCTATCTGTTGATTGACTGTTTGTCGCAGCGCATTTTCATAGATGTCTTGATATTGAGCGTTTATTTTGTGTGAGCTAGGTGAGAGCGCAGGACAAACAATCAAGCCTTTTACCCGTGCATGATTAGCCTGAGACAGTCGCAGCGCTTGCCCTATGGAGTCACTGTCACTAGGCAATCCCTGACTAACAAATAATATATTCTTGAAGCTTTTCATCTCTACCTCCGTGATATGGAGCACCTTGAGGGCTGGCGTTGAGCTTTAAAATGTCTCGTTTTGTTTATTGCTAGCGACGAAAAACATTGCTAAACGCAACAGATCCTTTCAAGTATTGTTCGACACAGGAAAATTTGCCAATCTGAGAGTGAAATATGAACTGTGAAATGAGGCTGAAGAGTTGCTATTTTTTCCAAAGTGTGGAGATTTTCCCGCTCCACCACTTTGTCAAATGAGTAGGTATTTTTTACCAATTGTTCAAGTTAGTTTTTTCCTTTCCCTCAAGTAAGAGGCCAGCAAATATTAAAACACCATAAACAAATACACATTCGAGAGTACCAACACTTGGCCGTACTACTATACCGATAACAGCGAATACAAAAGCTAGACCCATAACAAATTGACCTTTTGCTGAATACCCTGTCCGCGAAGAAGGCTTAATTTTTTTCTTATAATGCAAATATGACATCACAAAGAAATACAAAGGGCTTAGGCAAAAAACAAACCTAATACAATCGAAAAAAAAACTCCATAATTAACTTCCTTGTAAACAATAAGCCTTTTCTCAGCGAATGGTGTAATAGCCTTGATGGGGCTTAATTTAGAGGCTTGTTATACGCCACTATAATAAAGGTAAAGCGTCTTGTAAAATGTAGCCCTCTTTTTACTGCATCCAAATGTGTAGATAGGATATATGGCAACTAACCCCTTTTCACTGTTCGTTGCGAGTTGTTCGCTACAGAATCAATTACTCGTAGTCAGACGCGCCCACCTTTACACTAAGTTTCTTCGTAAGTATGCGAATAAAGCTCAAACAAGTTTCCAAACGGGTCTTCTAGATAAACCATTTTTGCTTGTTTGTTATCATCTTCAGGGTGGTAACGCATAAGTCACCACCCTTACACACAAATTCTTCAGTACGTTTAATCGCACCTTCAAAGTCATCAGTTTGAAGACAGAAATGGAAAATACCAATACGTAAGAAGTCCACTTCATGGCGCTCTTGACTAACAACCATCTCAAACAGTTCAACGCCAATACCATCAGATGTCACTAGGTGAGCAATATTGAAACCTTTGAAGCCGTCACCGAAAACGGCTATATACATTCTACCAATGGCCGTCTCACGCTCTTCAATAACTTGAGTGTTACCCATAACCAGTTATAGGCCCAGTGCTTTAGTGTAAAACTCAACGGCTTTGTCCATGTCACCGAGCATGATCCCAACGTGACTCATTTTCATCATTTTGCTCCACTCTCAAAAGTTATATTGGTTACTCATTTCGATGGAGAGAGTATAGGTCTAGACAATGAAAACTATAAATTATCAATAATTATCCATATGATAACTTTTCATTATAACCACCTTCAGCTTGCCCTCCTTGGTGTTTTGTAAAACGTAAAGCCACTTCGATGGTGAGATGGGGGGCAGTGAGCCTACTAGCCTATGAAAAAATCGATAAGACTTGCTTAACTCACTTTTGGACAAAAGCTGCTCACCACGGCGAATATGGCGAAGCCATGTGCTAATAAGCGAGAGCTAGGGATAGCGAACTGGCCGTTAAACACGGATGTTATTGGAACAAAGAGGCCACGAAGAAAGGCAACAGCTCGTAGTCAGCTCACATGTCGCTACTTCTGTGGGACGCTATAAAGCCCTCCTTGGCTGCTCTGCGGTTTCATCCTTGAAACCGAAGCCCACAGCCGCACCGACATCTGACTATTTATCTCTGCGAATTAGATCCCTAAGATGTTACAAACTCGTTTTTTGATAGAAACGAGTTACGAAGTTCTGAACAGTCAAATCTTTCGAATAACTTTTTCTATTCCAGATCTTCTACAAATGTCTGACCAAATTATCTAATCCACTACACCACAACAAACCATGAATTAACTCAGTATGGTAAGAGTCGCTTAACTAAGATTAACCTGATTCGAAGAAGGAGCTAGAAAAGTGCACTTCCTCGTATTGGTCACGATAAATTTCAATCCTTGAGGTTAGAAGAAACCTTCGCCCTCAAGGGTACTAGCCAACTATTCGATAAACCTTTCGTTCAACGCTTTTTTTAAATGACCGTATAAAAACGCATTGCCTTGTTGGAGATTGATACAAACTTCTTCTAGCCAATAAATATCAACCAGCAAATGGATATCTGAGGAAATTTGCATTAAATGCTTTTGCGTCAGAGTTTCAATAGGAGCATTCCAAGCAAGTGACAGATCCATAATCACCGTTCTACTCTTCTCGATATGGGGAATCCATTCTAGTTCCTTGAGAGGCTCGTTATTCACAGTAGAAACAATGAATAAATAGCAACCTCCTTCGCCCATATCAAGGATACGATAAGGGCGATCATTCAAATAGGTCGTTATCTCCATTAGTGCTCCTTATTTGCTTGTTGATTAGTTGATAGTCAATGCGGTATCAAAGGCACCTAATGAAGCATCAAGTTGATTAAATCGTGTATTTCCAAGTACGACATTACTCCATTGCGAATGCGATAAACTGACGGTGACACCATTATTCGGTTGTGGGCTAATTTGGATAATCCCGTTGCGTAATTCGATACCAAACAAAGTATGGCTATCACTCATTTTTAGATTAAACTGAGCATGTAAGCTCTCCGCTTTTCGTGTATCAACTAAATAACGAAGGTAATTCACGTTATTTTCAATCGGCGATTGCTCTAGTTTGTTTTTATCGACTGAGCCAAGCATTTGGCTTAATGTTTGGAAATTATCAATGCTGTGGTTTGCTAAAGAAAGTTGCCCTTCATGCAATAGGGCTTCTGAGATGTAAAATCCGCGCGCATTGGCTGAGCTGGTTCGTTGCCCAAGAGCACGAGCAGCATCGGCACGAAATTGTTTTACCTCAGCATTAATGGGGTCAACCTCAAGCAGTTGCGAAGTTAGATATAAAGACCACTGCCAGCCTTCTACTGTTTGTTTTTGGTTAGATGAACGGACCATTTTAGTTGCGGTCTCAGCGCCACCGAGACTGGATATATAAGTATGTGCAAATTCATTGCTACGCATTGGATTAATATCGTACACATCCCAACCATTCCACCCGACCGTACCGTTATAAACTTGCTTAACATGGCTTTCTACTTGGCCATAAGTTTCTTTATCTTTTCTCATTGCTTCAGGGAAATAAACAAATTCAGCTGCACCTTGAGCATCTTTTCCTAAACTGATAGCTCGAATCGTTTGGTCGTGGATCAGTTGCATCGAATCACGAAATGCTTGAATAGAATCGATTGCAGATTGACGAGTAACATTCGCAGCGCCATGAATATCCACGTGATAATCAAAGTCATAAGACAGCACTAAATCGGCGGCTTCAACCAATCGGATAGGATCGCGATACCGATCACCTCGTAAGGTGTACAAGTTGAAAATCGTACTATCACCGTTAACGGCGTTGGTGACCATTAAGCTTTTTTCAGGAAAGTAATAAGCAACACTATCCGTTACATCGGTTGGGCTTGGTAAAACAACCACTTCAGTGCCAGCAATGCGATGTGATTCTATTTCATTATGTGTAAACGTGATCTCTGGAGAGAGATAGCCTTTTTCTGCCGATAATTTATCGAGAGAAAAACCTAGTTTATTAGGAAAAGCATCCGGACCTTTCTCTGGGTGTAGCATGCCAAATTGTATCACCGCACGAGCATTGAAATTACCCGATAATGGACTAACTCCATTGTCTGCTAAAAGGTGTTTTTCCATCCATTCATGGGCATAGACTTTTGTATTATCGCCTTGCCATACGGATGCGCCCCACACGTAGTGAGAATGAGTGTATAGAATCGCTTCAACTTCGATTTTTCCATTGAGCTTTTTCTCTAATGCCGCTCTTTGCTCTTTAGCGGCAGTAACACTATCGCCCGCATCAATGATTATCCAGCCTTCAGGCGCTTGAACTGCAATTATATTGCCAATTCCCCAACCAGAAATACGATATACCCCTTCAGTGATCATCGTAATATCTTGTATATCAACGCCCCACGCTGTATCAACATTAACTGCAGGGGAAGTTGTTATAGCCCCATTATTAGCCATTACTGGTTCGTAATTAAGTGAGAGATTATATTGTTCTGCAATAACGAATAAAGATGTTGAAAGTAATAAGGTGCCACCCATAATTTTTTTAAACATAAATAAGGCCTTCTATAAAGTTGAAAACGAAACGGTTAAGCAACTGTGCTCTTGCTGCGTTTATTAAACTTGTATAGCCGATGCAAATCGATGAATAAGAGAAAGTCATTTATGCTGTATCTGTGTAGAATGAATCATCAAAAGTAAGCCATGTTTGCATAGGGATATCGATGAAAAACAACCTAGATGAGTTGGATCTCAATCTATTAAAGCTGCTAAAAGTGGTGGTAGAAACAGGAAAAACACAGGTTGCAGCAGAGCAACTAGGGATATCACAAACCAGCGTGAGTCGAGGATTAGCCAAGCTGCGTGAAACCTTTGGCGATCAACTTTTTATTCGTAAGGCGCATGGCGTCGAGCCGTCTGAATTAGCGGAGAAACTTGCGGATGCTGCGGATGAAATGCTTAACCCGGTGAAAAAAGTGATGCAGTCTTATCACAGCTTTGATCCGATGAAATTTGATAGTGAGCTCACTATAGCAATGAATATCTATTTTTTAGAATTATTCGGTGACGGTATTTTCACTGCGCTAAAGCAGGCATTACCTAACGCTAAATTTAAACTGGTATATTGGCAAGAAGAGACGTTGAGCGAGATGCTTAATGGTCATGTGGATTATATGATCCACTTTTCAGCCTTTCCGCTTCCACAAGAAATTTATCAGCACAAACTGCAAGGCATCAACCTTTGTCTTGTCGCAAGGAAGAATCATCCTGTACTGACAAAGAGCTGTGAGTGGGAAGATATTCATCATCTTCCTCTTGCACGATTGATCGTTGATGGAATCAATACTAAACGCTCTCCGATTGAAGAAATCTACCTTGCTAAAGGGTATCAAGCGACAACCTCTTTGCTTACTCACAGTGCAAGAGTGCTGCTTAATCAACTAAAGCATTCAGATGACATTTTATTTGGCAGCAGTTACATGACAGCGCTTGATGACGAAGTCGCAACTTATCCTCTTCCCCTATTGCCTAAAGAATTGCGTAATATTCAAGTAAACGGCGGGTATCTTCAAACCAAACGTGGATTTCCTCTCAACCAACTCTTACATCAGACCATGCAGACGTTTTTTGATGGTGTTACTCAGCCAAAGCAGTAAAATCGCCCTCCACAATTTCAAACTTCTGCCTTATCAAGTCGTTACTGATAGGGCAAATATGAATATCTCCAATTCATATCCTATTTTTAAGCCAGTCAGCATAATGTCTCTATCGACGCGATAACAGGTGATTATCTTCATCTCTAATCGAAGACTAAATATGCAATTAAAGGCCTGATATGAAAAAGACAACCCTGACTTTAGCACTTTTCGCACTGACACCATTCTCGATATTAGCGAGTGGACAAAATCCACTAAAAGTGACCGAAAAATCGCTGCCAATTCCTGTTCATGCTTCACAAGAAGTACAAAATACCTTGGCTGTTTTACCTGCGCCATTAAACAGCGGATCAGTGAAAGCGATAGCGGTGCCAAGTACTGACGGTGAGTGGAAAGCGCATATCTCTGAATTTAATCACCCAACAGAAGTTCAAGGTCGTCAAGCGGCAAAAGATTTAAATGTAAAGTACGGCGTAGAAAACATAAACGGCGTTGAAATCTATACCTTAACGCCTGCTAACATTTCAGAGAAAAATGCGAATAACCTGTTCCTTCATATTCATGGTGGTGCGTGGATTTATGGAGGCAATGATGCCTTGCTGCGTGAAGCGGTAGTGATTGCACATAAGTTGCAAATGCCTGTTGTTTCCGTCAATTACCGAAAAGCGCCTGTTCACCCAGCGCCAGCAGCATTGAATGACATTATTACGGTATGGAACTCACTGCTTGCTGAGCGTCAAGCTGACTCTATTATGATGGGGGGAACCTCTGCGGGAGGGAACTTAACTACAGCGGCCACGTTACGAATGAGAGATCTCGGCATGCCACTTCCAGCGGCACTGTTTATCGGTACGCCAGCGGCGGATGTATTAAAAAATCCAGACAGTCGATTTGTTAATGATGGTATTGATGCTTTGCTTGGTACTTGGGATGGGCTCATTGAAGCGTCGGTAGAATTATATGTGGGTGATTTAGATCCAAAAAGCCCTTACCTTTCGCCAGTTTATGGTGACTTTACAGGTTTCCCACCAAGTATCTTGGTCGCAGGAACTCGTGATCTAATGTTGAGTGATACGATTTTGTTACACCGAGCGTTTCGTGATGCAGGCTCACATGCGGATTTACATATTTACGAAGCGCACTCTCACGGTTTTTATATGCTGCCGGGTAAAGACAGAACTAACTTTTACGCAGAAATGAATAACTTTTCTGATGCGTATATCGGCAGATACAATGACATTACCCCCACTAAGGTAACAGTAACTTTCAAATTAGAGGATATTTTGCTGCCTGAAAGTAAGTAGAACGTTCTAATCACACTCGAGGTGAAAAGCGGGATCACATCTTATGACTCATGAAACGAGAAAATGTTTTTAGGTATTTACAAACTAGGTATCTCGCCGCTATAGCCCAAAATAAGACACCAATTACCCGGTGTAGATACAACTGCGAGCTTCGATGACTGGGCCGCTCTATGACGTCCATGTCACCGCGGCTTTTGTGAATCCGTTTACATCAGACGTCATCGCAGAGCCTACAGGGCCAATTCAGTTCCATACTGAATTTGGCATTACCTCCATCCATGGAGGTCAGGCAGGCTTGCAACGATATCCAAATCTAAGAGCCTGTTAAGCATCCATGCTCGTCTGGATTTTTTATTCTGGTTATTAACTTTATCTACACTTTACAAGAACTAAATATGTCTAAACTGTTTTTATAATCACTCGTTTCAACGTCCATCACGCCTAATATAGAATGAAAGATATTGTCATGTGAATATTGATTATATTCGGCTTCTTTTTTAATACACTCACTATTAATGTTTTTCGTTTCTTTAAAGCCTTCTGACATCCATACCATTAGTGGTACTTTTGTTTGGTAATCAGGGGCGAAACTATAAGGCATACCATGCAAAAACATGCCTTTCTCACCAAGAGATTCACCATGGTCAGATATGTAAATAAGTGATGTATTGTACTTATCTTCAAGTTTCTCTAACTTTGAGATAACATTGCTGACCACATAGTCGGTATATAAAATTGTATTATCGTATGAATTAACAATCTCTTCTATGGAGCAATTTTCTATATCACTTCTGGGACAGTCTGGTTTAAATTTTTTCATCTCTGCTGGGTAGCGCTTATAATATGTCGGCCCATGGCTTCCCATAATATGAAGAATGATCATTCTATTCCCTTCAAGGGAATCAATATCTTGCTCAAGGTTGTCCAGTAAAGCCATGTCATAGCATGTCATACCATCGCAAAACTCATTTTTATTCGAACGTTCAATGGTTACTTTATCGATGCGAGCAGCAACATTCTTATCTCCGCCATCATTTTCTTTCCACAGTAATGCAATATTAGCGCGTTTTAAGATATCCAATACATTATCTTGATTATCAGCAACATCTCGATTGAATTCATTTTTCGTCATCGATGAAAACATACAGGGAACTGAGACTGCGGTGGCCGTGCCGCATGAACTTACGTTTTGAAATGAAATGATACCGAGATCGCGGGTGTATTCATTGGTATCTCTAGGATAACCATTTAATTCATAGTTTTGTGAACGTGCTGTTTCACCTACAACAAGTACCATTAACGTTGGTTTATTTTCGGATGCTGCGAGAGTTGAATCTGTCTGTTTGGCATCCAATCCAATTTGGCGATATTCAAGTGGAACTGAAAGAAAGGTTTTCCAGATGTACTCGGTAGTGCTATAGACAAACTGAGTGGGAATAATGGCTTTTTTCAAATAGCGATTGTTACGACCAACCGATGAGTAGTCTTGATAATATAGGGCTGCGATCACCACTATTACAACCAATGATAGCGCCATCGAAACCAGCTTCATCGAAAGCATTTTAGCCGGACTCTGTTTGATCCCTATGGGGACCATGAACACAATCAATGCGGGTATGATGCCCATTAACACAACCCACAGAACAGAATAACTACTTAGATAAGACCCCGCTTCACTCGAATCCGTTTCCACAATATTAGCGATCATATTGTAATCAAAGAGTGTTCCATAATTATAACCGGCATAACTCACAATGCTGGAAAGAATTAGCAAGATGATAAAAAAAGGTTTCGCTATAACAGGCCAACTAAATAAATTAAAAAGAAAATTTAATGCTGCCCCAAAAAATATTGGAATTGATAGTACAAAGCCAATTTTAACAGGATTAATATTATTAAATATTGTGTACAACTCGGCATAGATAGGAATGTTCACAACCAATGAGAAGTAGATTGCGAGTATTAAGGTGAAAAGCGCATAGGATACGCCAGACTTAAAGGGGCGTTTCATCATATGACTCACATTATTAGATTCTATATACAAAAGAGTTTTCCAGCAGTGATAGCTATTTCCCAGCAGACATCATCCCTATTTTGACTAAACAGTCAAACAATAATGACATATTTATCTACTAAAACCACAAGAGGCAGGTAAATGCGTTGCAGAATCACAGCTTATTGAACAAAGCCGCTGTATGATGGAAAAGATAAAACTTACCTCTATCCTTTCATCCTAAAGACCTGCTAAAGGCGACCTAATGAAAGTATTGTGAATCGGCATGCATTTGGCGAAACATCAACCAGATTGAAAGTATTATCAACTATTTACACAGTGTCTTCATTACCTTTCCTGATACTCGCAGTAGTGAGTCAACTTCAGCAATGTGCCAACTGTTCCATAAAATAATTTGCCAAAATCAGAAGTAACTTTTATCCCATTGTCATTTGGAATATTGGACCTATGCGTCTCTATTTCGGCATTGTCTAATACTCTCCTTCGTTTGTCGTCACAAATAGACGATTAGTAACCATGAAGGGACAAGTTCAAGCACATTTTCCTGTAGCAATCGCTCAGACAAAATATGACCAGCCTTCATTTGAAGGCTAAGAAACTCTTTCAGGCACAACGTCTGATTCTTGCTATCCATAGACGAACCTAAAACTAAGAGTGACATAAGTGCTTCAGGTAAACGAAAAATTATTGCCATCCATGGACGCTCCTTAAACCAAGAGTGTCATAAGTGTTCCAGACACAAAAAAGCCCGATTTCTCGGGCTTTCTCTTTTATAAAGCGATAAACAAGCTCTATCCGTTAAGTCTCTCAATTAGATAAGAGACAAGGTCTATAAAAATTAACCTTCGATACCTTTGCTCGTTAGGAACTCATCATAAGTGCCTTTGAAATCATTCACGCCATTTGGTGTGATTTCAATAATACGGTTAGCCAATGATGATACAAATGCACGGTCATGACTGACGAAGATTAGTGTACCTTCGTACATCTCTAACGCGTTGTTCAATGACTCGATTGATTCCATATCCATGTGGTTGGTTGGCTCATCAAGTAGCAAGATGTTTGGCTTTTGCATAATTAGCTTACCAAACAGCATACGGCCCTTCTCACCACCAGACAGGACTTTAACAGACTTCTTAATATCGTCTGAACCGAACAGCATACGGCCTAAGTAACCACGTACTGACTGGTCATCGTCTTCTGGCTTGCGCCACTGGCTCATCCACTCAAACAAGGTCATGTCGTTAGCAAAATCTGACTCGTGATCCTGTGCGTAATAACCAATCGCTGAGTTTTCAGACCATTGAATGGTACCCGAATCTTGTGGGATATCGTGTACTAGAGTACGTAGTAATGTCGTCTTACCCACACCGTTATCACCCAAGATAGCAATACGCTCGCCAACTTCTGCAATGATATTAAGATCTTTAAATAGCGGGTGATCGAAGCCTTTGGTTAAGTCTTCAATAATCAAAGCGTTACGGAACAATTTCTTCTCTTGTTCGAAACGAATAAATGGATTAACACGGCTAGATGCTTTTATTTCATCAAGCTTGATCTTATCGATAAGCTTGGCACGTGATGTTGCTTGCTTAGCTTTAGATGCGTTAGCAGAGAAACGTGCAACGAAACCTTGAAGTTCAGCAATCTGTGCTTTCTTCTTAGCGTTGTCAGACATCAAACGCTCACGCGATTGCTGCGCAGCCATCATGTATTCGTCGTAGTTGCCTGGGAATACACGTATATCACCGTAGTCTAAGTCAGCCATGTGAGTACACACCGAGTTCAAGAAATATCTATCGTGCGAGATGATAATCATGGTGCTGTTACGTTGGTTTAGCATCTCTTGCAACCAGCGGATGGTGTCGATGTCCAAGTTGTTGGTTGGTTCGTCAAGTAGTAATACATCTGGATCTGAGAACAATGCCTGAGCCAAAAGTACACGTAGCTTAAAGCCAGGTGCGATTTCGCTCATTAGGCCGAAATGCTGTTCAACACCAATACCCACGCCCATTAGTAGTTCACCCGCGCGAGATTCAGCGGTATAACCGTCCATCTCAGCGAACTCCATTTCTAAATCAGCGACTTTAATGCCGTCTTCTTCAGTCATTTCTGGTAGAGAATAAATACGGTCACGCTCTTGCTTCACTTTCCAAAGCTCGGCATGGCCCATAATTACGGTATCAACTACGTTGAACTCTTCGTAACCAAATTGGTTCTGGCTTAGCTTACCCAAACGCTCGTTCACGTCTAATGAAACGTTACCACCTGTTGGCTCTAAATCACCAGCAAGGATCTTCATAAAGGTTGATTTACCACAACCGTTCGCGCCGATCAGACCGTATCTGTTTCCGCCGCCAAACTTAATTGAGATGTTTTCAAACAGTGGCTTAGCGCCAAACTGCATGGTGATATTAGCTGTAGTAATCAAAGTGACAATTCCGCTTTTGGTTATATGATTAACGTCATCATAGATAAAACAAAAACCAGTAAAGTTAGTTCAAGTTTTAATCTGAACCAACTTTACCGGCCGAAGGACGACGCAAGTGTGCATCGAACCTGTAAAATTAAGCGCGATATTATAGCATTTTAGCCTAATTTATCAACTGGCAATGGATATTTGAGGTGACATTTTAATGAAGCCTACCTAGCCATTCATCCCCTCAAAAGCGATATTGCTATCATCTCCTCTGCGATGCTGGTACGAAATGGTAGCTTTTATCAACATGGCTCACTTAAGTTTAACGCTACGCAGCCTATTGGCATTAGTCACTACAGTCAGTGACGACAAGGCCATCGCCGCGCCTGCAACCACGGGACTGAGTAAGACCCCTGTGAATGGAAACAATACGCCCGCAGCAACGGGGATCCCCAAACAGTTATAAATAAATGCACCAAATAAGTTCTGCTTGATATTGGTCATGCTTGCTCGCGCCAGTGCTAAGGTATCGCTGATCACCATGAGTCGTGACGATAGCAGCGTGAAGTCGGCACTCTCGATAGCAACCTCTGTGCCGCTGCCCATGGCAATACCAACATCGGCGCTCATTAGAGCGGGCGCATCATTGATACCGTCGCCTACCATAGCCACCACTTCCCCAGCTTGCTGTAATTCGAGCACCTTTTGCTGTTTCTGCTCGGGTAGCACCTGAGCAAATACGCTTTCAATACCCACTTTTTCAGCAACGGCTTGAGCCGTTAGCGGGTTATCACCGGTCAACAGCACCACCTTTAAACCCTGACTTTTCATTGCCTGCACCGCCTGAGCGGCATCGGCTTTTATCGGATCGGCTATCGAAACGATGGCCACCAGCACTCCATCCTTTGCGACAAACACTGGCGTTTGGCCCTTACTCGCAAGCTCTGACACCTGTTGTTGATAACCAGATAAGTCGTCTACACTTACATTGGCATCAGCCTCTATCTCGCCGCCTAAACCTGCTTGCTGCATCAAGCTCATATTACCCACGGCGTAGTGACGTCCAGCGATAACTCCGGTGATCCCTTTGCCCTGCACATTAGTAAAGCTATCTGGCTCCTTGAGCGTAATAGATTGCAGCTTCGCTTTTGTAATTATGGCGCTGGCGAGTGGATGCTCAGAGTGTTGCTCTAAACTTGCCACATCTTCGAGTAGGTCCAATTGACTTATGCTGTTATCCAACATCAAAATCTCTGTCACCTCAGGCGAGCCTTGGGTAACAGTGCCTGTTTTATCTAACACGACTGTAGTGATCTTGCTGGCAGTTTGCAGCGCTTCACCATTTCGAACTAAGACGCCCATCTGTGCGGCGCGCCCTACCGAGACCATAATCGACATCGGCGTTGCTAAGCCTAATGCGCAGGGGCAAGCAATAATCAATACACTGGTTAACACCACTAACGCGTGAGATAACGCGGGCTGTGGGCCCAATAGATACCATATTAATGAACTTGCTATCGCAATAATGACAACCACCGGCACAAAATATGCCGAAATTTTATCGGTTAAGCGCCCTATGGGCATCTTTGAGATCTGCGCTTGCTGCACCAATTCAATAATTTTTGAAAGCTTAGTGTCTTCAGCGACCGCGGTGACCCGATAGATAAGACTACCGTTACCGTTAACCGTACCTGCGCTGATACTATCAGCTTGCGCCTTGTGCACTGGGACAGGCTCACCCGTTAGCATAGACTCATTAATAAAGGTCTCGCCGCTGAGTACCTCACCATCTAGCGCCACTCTGTCGCCGGGGCGAAGGCGTAAACGGTCGCCAATATTTAACTGATTGATCTCAACCTCTTCATCCCCCGTGTCTGAGACTCGGATTGCGGTTGTAGCCTGTAGCCCTAATAAACGCTGCACGGCTTCGCTGGTTTTGCCACGAGCTCGTAGCTCTAAAGCATGCCCTAAATTAATCAAACCTAGGATCATCACGCTAGCTTCAAAATAGACATGCCTCGTATCGGCAGGAAACCACTGCGGCTCCATCACCACCATCATCGAGTAGCTCCAAGCGGCACTAGTGCCTAAAGCGATAAGCGTATCCATATTGGCGCTTTTAGCTTTAATGGCGCGCCACATGCCTTGAAAAAAATGTCGTCCGGTTAGCACCATCACCAACAAGGTAATAATTCCCACAATACCCCAAGCAAATTGTTGCGTGGCATTGTTCACCATCATTTCACCACCGAGTAAGCCCCACACCATTAACGGCACACCGAGCCCTAGGCCAATAGCAGCCTGTATTAACCTAAGACGATACTCTTTACGTTCATCATCATTTTTTTGCGCTGCAGCGGTTTGTGCATCGATAACTAGCTCACTGTCGTAGCCAACACTACTGACGATTGCTATCGCTTGTTTCGCTGTGATCTCACCCGACACTAACACGAGTTTATCGGCTAAGTTCACCCTCGCCGATAAGCTATGACTTTCGCCATCAGGCAGATCTTTATTAACCTTATCGAATGCGGACTCAATCTTTGCGACGCAACTAGCACAGCTCATTTTTGGCACGTATAGATTAATATTAGCCATGAGAATATTCCCGATTTGTTTCTTGATGAAACTAAGAGTAATGTCTCCCATAAGGGGAGAGTCAAAGCCAAATTGAAATTTAGTTGAATTAATTTTTAATTGTTAACTGGAGGAATGTATTGATGAAAATAGGTGAAGTGGCAAAGCTCACAGGTTTATCGGTAAAGAGCATCCGTTATTATCATGATATTGATTTAGTCGTCGCTCACAGAGGAGAGAATGGTTATCGAGAATACAGCGACAGTGCCGTTAACGCGTTGCAGTTTATTCAACACTGTCGAGAATTAGGTTTTCCGCTCGAAGATTGCAAAGCCTTACTTAAACTTCAAAATAACACTCATCGTAATGCAAAAGATGTAAAAGAGCTCGTCTCACATCACCTGCAAGATATCGAGTTACGCATAAACAAACTCACCGTATTACAAGAACAACTCTCAAAGCTAATCCATGATTGCCATGGTGGTGAACAACCCGACTGCGCCATACTCACAGGCCTAAGTCATAACAGCACAAACTAATGCCTATCGCTATGGTCGGCATAAACGGCCGACTCATAACCGAGAAAACTAGCTACACCCCATCCACAACCTACCCGCAATCTACTTGCCCCTGCAACTTGCCCGCAACTTATCTGCGGCGTAGATTGTCGATATTCTCTATCGCCAAAGCCGGCAAGCTGCCTGCAGGAGTAAAGCCAAAGATCTGGCCATAGAACGAAAGCTCGGCTTCCAGCGCCAGCTTCTTGCTCTTGGCTGAAACCCTATTTGCCGCGTCTTCATTAAACTCAAGATAGGCAACAGGAACACCTTTGCGCTTTACCGCCTGATAAATTATCAACGACTGCTCGGCAGGAATAAGCGAGTCATTCACCCCTTGAATAAGCAGTAAAGGTTCATTCAAGCCTTTAATGTTAGACATGGCAGAGCGGCGATGATAATTGTCCATATTGCCGAGCAATCGCATTAAATAGTGCGACTCAAACTTATGGGAGTGACGCTTAAACTCTTCCATGTCGCTGATCCCAGAATAACTCACTCCGGCACCGAAGGTACTGTAAAAGGCCACCGCTGACAGTGCGGTAAAGCCACCAGCACGGTTACCTCTTATCGCCAGTTTGCGCCCATCGACATGACCACTGTTTACCAAGAAGCCAGCGGCTCGCACCGCATCTTCGACATCTGACTTGCCCCAATTACCGTAGAGGCTGTTGCGATAGTCCCGCCCAAAACCAGTACTGCCGCGATAATTCACATCAAATACCGCAAAGCCTCGGCTCGTCCAATATTGGATATCCCGTCTAAAGGCGCGGCTTGCTTTAGCTGTAGGACCAGGATGCATCATCATCACCAATGGCGGTTCATGATCTTTCGGCCCTTGAAAGTTAGGATTCTTAGGCTGATACAGGTAGCCATAGGCGGTCTGATTATCGCCTGTTTTAAAGCTCAAGCTCTGCGCCCTTGAGATAAAGTTAGGATCCATCACCGGCAGTTTAGGCGCATAAACAAGCTGTGCGAAGCGGCCCTGCACTTTATAAATACCCTTCTCAGGTGTCTCTTTGCCACCGACAAATAGCACTTCATTTTCACTCTGAGTGACGTGGGCTATCTCTGCAAAATCAACTGCTATAGGTTCAACAATACCACTTAAGGTGTCGATACGAATGAGCTGAGCCACCCCTTCGTGGCTAAAACTGGCTATTAAGCTGTGTTCGTTTTCAAAAGCATAGCTACTTTGCCCCATTTTCCAGTCGGCAACCGCAAACTCGGCTTGCTTTTCTAACACCATTTCAGTCTCAAGCTGAACATCTAACCGATAGATATTCCACCAGTTATTAAAGTCTGCAATAAAGTAGAGCTGGCCTGTCGGGCTAAATAACGGCTGGGTAATCGACCCTTTCAGCTCAGTATTAATTTGTCTTGGATTAACAATGACCCCTTTTGAATCCAGATCGGCAATCCAAAGCTGGGTTTGGTCCCATGGCATGTTTGGGTGGTTCCAAGATACCCAAGCCAGTTGACTTTGGTCGGGTGATAGCACGGGTTTTGAATAAAAGTCCGCTCCAGAGATCAACGTATTACCTTCATCGGCATAGCTTAAGTTGATACCGACTAAGCTATTTACAGGCTCACCTTTGCCGCGATGATCTTCACGGACACAGATGAGTCGTGATGCCTTAGGGTTTGAGATACAGCCTGCGTGGCGAGTGCCATTAGGAGTTAACGGAAAAGGCGCTTGATTCGGTGCGATACGATATAATATTTGATCTGAAAACTTAGTTGCAAATAGACTACTGCCGATAGCGACAAAGGGCGAGCCACCATACTCATGGACACGGCTACGGATATCGAAATTTGACGATACCACTTTACTGGCTGTGCCATCGAGCTCTAACCGATATACCCCTTTTTTATCTTCATTGTCGGCATTAGATTGAACAAAATAAATACCCTGAGATGTTGCACGTACATCAGTGATATCATCTGTGAGATCATACACATCTTCAGGCGTTACCGGAGACGCCCAGCTGCCATATTCGGCTACACGGCTCCCTTCAATGGCGGGTTCCGTAGTGATGACTTCGCTCCTTTTAGATGCATTATCACAGCCAATTAGAGTAAATAAGCCGACGAGAGCTAACAATGTCGTTTTAAAAGTTGTCATTTTATACCTAAAAATTGCGTCCCTAAAAACTCAAGTTAACTCTGTTAACAGAATAACGATGCATCAAGCAAACGACTCACTTTCGGGTCCATTTACTCACAAACCATCGAATAACGCCTAACTGTTTGCGCTGGCTTAAGCCAAAATAGATACATACCCAAGGCGACAACAAGATATACCAAGGGATTGCCGCTGTGCTTTTACCTGTAAATAACAGATAAAAAAAACCAAAATAGATCACCAGTAGCCCGACGCAACCTACAACTAACATCATCAATTTCGTCGCTCTTTCTAGCTTATCCATTTTGCTCTCATATTTCTTTTATTATGAGACTATTATGACCTATAGCTTAGCTAATGTTCAAATGGGGGGGCGGCCTATTTTGGTATCATAAATCGCGGCCATAAAAAAACGGGCCTAAGCCCGTTATTTTTCATTTGCAGCCTGTACTTACAAGCGAATGCCACCATCGACTTCAAATACACGGCCGTTCACCCAGCCGTTTACATGATCATTTTCTATGATAGAGCGTACTGTCGATGCGATCTCTTGCACCAACACCTAAACTTACAAGCGAATGCCACCATCGATTTCAAATACGCGGCCGTTCACATAATCATTTTCTATGATAAAACGTACTGTCGATGCGATCTCTTCAGCTTGACCTAAACGCCCTACTGGTACCATTTTCTCTAAACGCTCTAGCGCTTCAGGCTTCATGGCCGCGGTCATTTCAGTTTCAATCACACCTGGCGCCACTGCTGCGCTGCGGATATTGTAGCGAGCAAGCTCTTTAGCCCAACCCACACTCATCGCCGCTACGCCCGCTTTCGATGCTGCGTAATTTGTCTGACCCACGTTACCCGCTTTCGCAAGGCTAGAGATGTTGATAATCACCCCTTCTTGCTCAGTTTCAATCATTGCCGCAGCCGCTTCACGGCCGCACAAGAATGAACCCGTTAGGTTAACGTTAATCACCGACTGGAATTGTTCAAATGACATACGCTCAAATACTTGACCTTCTTTAGCTTTAAGCAAAAGACCATCACGCAAAATACCTGCATTATTGATCAATACGTTAACTCGGCCAAAGTCTTCTTTAATGAATTGAAAAGTGGCAAATACATCTTCTTCATCGGTGATGTCTACGGCATAACCTTGAACTTCAGTGGTTGCACCTATGTTGGCACAGGCTTTTTCCAACTTTTCTTGGTCAACGTCGATAAGTGCTAGCTTGGCACCTGCAGCCGCTAAATTCTCCGCCATGGCGTAACCTAGTCCACCTGCACCACCAGTAATAACAACAACCTTATCTTTTAAATCCATTGGGTCACCCTTTGTTTTTTATCTGTTCTGACTGAGCAAACAGCTCAAAAATACTCGAAAAATCTCGCTTACCGTTACCTTGTTTCGCATGATTCACATAGAGACTACGCGCTAATGCGCCCATTGGCGTGCTTGAATTTGATAACAGCGCCGCCTCTTGAGATAGTCCTAAATCCTTCACCATCAAGTCGACCATAAAGCCGCCTTGGTAACCGTTTGAAGATGGAACCGACTCCATCACATCTGGACAAGGATTGTATTTCTCTAACGTCCAATTACCACCACTGCTGACTTTCATAATATCGGAAAGCACTTTTGGGTCGAGACCATGATCGACTCCCATCTGCAATGACTCTGATGTGGCAACCATTAAGACCGAAAGCAGCATATTATTACATATTTTAGCCACTTGCCCAGCACCGGGACCGCCTGCGTGGAAGATATTCCCCCCCATAGCATTTAATACACCTTGTGCCTGTTCAAAAGCGTTATCACTACCGCCACAAATAAAGGTTAACGTGCCCGCAGCGGCCCCTGCTGTGCCGCCAGATACCGGCGCATCGATAAACTCTAAGCCCTTGCTGGCCGCTTGCTCTGCCACAAAGCGCGCACTGTCTGCATCTATGGTTGAGCAGTCGATAAGTAAAGTTCCCGGTGCGACTACATCAATAAGCCCTTTTGTTGCATCGCTGCTTGTAGCATTAGTCACATAAAGACTACGCACATGCTTACCCGCAGGTAACATGGTTACCACTATGTCGGCACCCGCTGCTGCGCCGCAGGCACTTGTTGCAGTAAGCGCGCCTTGCTCGGCTAATGTCTGCATCGCCGCGGGCACCAGATCAAATACTTTAACGGTAAAACCCGCCTTAATCAGATTGGCCGCCATTGGGCCGCCCATGTTTCCTAAACCAATAAATGCAACAGTACTCATTATTTGCTCCGGCTCACTTTTGTGAGTGTTTGCGACTTAATCCCTTTAGCGGCCAATATGACTCACCGCTCGCGTTTATCTTCTGTTAAAGCTGATGAACTCGCTCTTGTTAATAAGCTAATTTAAAAAAGCTATCGCCTCGGCTAACCGTTAGCTCGTTTCTTTTAATGCACCAGCTAGTGCATAGCCTTAAGCGGATGACTTTCATCATCCCAAGGCGATTGCAGCAAGTCTTGTGCATAGCCCGGTGGGATCGATGCAACATCAGTAAAGCGCCACTGTGGATTACGGTCTTTATCGATAAGCAGCGCCCGTACTCCTTCGGCAAAATCCGCCTTGGCGCAGCAATTAACGCTTAAGCCAAGCTCTAACTTAAAACACTCAGCTAAGCTCGGTTCTCTACCCAGCACTTCACTCAACTTTGATTGCAGATGCACCAGACTTAAGCTGATTGGACTGCCTGCTAATAGAGTCTTAATCGCTTTCGCTAACCAAGGATGCTGCGCACCGATTTGCTCATCTAAACAGCTTACACGAGAGATGATCTCATCGAGCGTTCCTATCATCAACTCATCAATTAATAACTGGTTTTGCTTAAGCTGACTCGCAGCCATCGGCGTTTTACAAGCCGCGCTCATGTCGCTAAGAGCGCCATTTAACACATGATGATTGTCATCAGAATTGTCGCTCCATGGCAACATCGCAAGTTGATCAAACAGTGCGCTTTTATCATCAACGTTAAGGTAGTGGTTACCTATGCCCACATATAATGCATCGGCGCCACTCATGTTATAGGCTGTCATCCCCAAAAATAGACCACTTTTACCAGGCATGCGATTGAGGAAATAACTGCCGCCCACATCAGGATATAAACCAATCGTCACCTCTGGCATGGCGATACGCGAACGCTCGGTGACGATGCGGTGGCTCGCACCTATCATCAAACCTAGTCCGCCCCCCATGACGATGCCATCGCCCCAAACAACGACGGGTTTACCAAAGCTATGCAGTAGATAGTCTAGCTCGTACTCCTGCTTAAAAAACTCGGTTGCCGCAGCGGTTACCTCGCCCGGTGTTTGCACCGATGCTTGATAAATAGCGCGCACATCACCACCGGCACAAAAGGCTTTTTCACCCGCGCCATCGAGCACCACGGCAACGATATTGTCATCATGACGCCACGCAGTGAGCTGAGCGGTTAACGCCTGCACCATATTAAGGTTCAGCGCATTGAGGGCCTTTTCGATGTTAAGAGTCGCTACCCCAATTTGCTTACCAGAGTCGGTTGCCAGTGTGCTAAACAACACTTGTTGCAGCTCGAGCTCACTACCTATAACTGCACCGTTCATAGCTGCACCATCCAAGTTAGCTCCCCTCATTAGCCGTTCTTCCAGTTCGCTTTGCGCTTGTTTAAGAAGGCACTTACCCCTTCAGCCTGATCTTCGGTATCGAAAAGGTTAGCAAAATACTCTCTCTCTAATGGCAGCACCTGAGATCTTGGCATGCTGCGTCCAGCTTGAACCAGCTGCTTACACGCCTTAACACTGCTTGGACTCTGGTTCGCCACTTTTTCAGCCAGCGCCATGGCGGCATTAAAGGCATTTCCCTGTACAACCACCTCTTCGACTAGGCCAATCTTCTCGGCCTTTTCTGCATTAATACGCTCACCACATAAAATCATGCGTTTAGCCCAGCCTTCGCCCACCAGCGCGGTTAAGTTTTGGGTGCCGCCCGCACAGGGCAGCAGGCCAACGGTTGCCTCCGGCAGTGCCATTTGCGCCTGCTCTTCACAAATACGCAAATCACAAGCTAGCGCAACTTCTAAGCCGCCGCCCATGGCGTAACCATTAATCGCCGCGATAGAGACGCCGTGAAAGGTACTTAATGTTTCAAAGGCTTCACCAAAATATCGCGCCATATCGGCGGCATTTTGCTTATCACCGTCGGCAAACAATTTTAGATCTGCACCCGCCGAGAAAAACTTATCGCCTTCAGCTGTGATCACCAAGGCGTAAACCTCTTTGTTTTCATTGAGGGCTAGTACTTTTTGCTTTAGCTCCTGCAGGCTCTGGGCAGTCCAAGTATTGGCTGGCGGATTGTTCATGCTGATCACTGCGGTGTGACCAACAATCTGTTCGATTAATAGCGATTTCTCTGTCGCTAACGTGCTGGCATTCTCCTGAGACATAGATAACTCCTTTTATAAAACTGAAATCAATTTAAAGCTGATGCTAGGCGGCCTAGAGAATCGCGCCCGCGTTTTCATCCAATAAACGGCGAGAGATAATCAATCGCATGATTTCGTTGGTTCCCTCTAATATTTGGTGTACTCGCACATCACGCACATGGCGCTCTAGTGGGTACTCTCGAATGTAACCATAGCCGCCATGAATTTGCAGCGCCGCGTCACATACCTGGAATCCGATATCGGTGGCAAAGCGTTTTGCCATGGCGCAGTATGCGGTGGCTTCTGGATCTTGTTGATCGAGTTTAAAAGCGGCTAGACGCACTAACTGGCGGGCAGCTACCAGCTCGGTCGCCATATCGGCCAGCTTAAACTGCAGCGCCTGAAATGCCGCCAAAGGCTTACCGAACTGCTTACGCTCATTCATATATTGCGTCGCTCGCTCAAGCGCCGCTTGAGCGGTACCAATTGAACAGGTGGCAATATTGATGCGCCCGCCATCGAGTCCCTTCATGGCGAAGGTAAAGCCTTGGCCTTCTTCACCTAATAAGTAAGAGGCGGGAACACGCACATTTTCAAAGGTGATTTCACGGGTTGGCTGAGCGTTCCAGCCCATCTTATCTTCCGCCTTGCCGTAGATAATGCCTGCTGCATCGGCAGGAACCGCAATCGCAGAAATGCCTTTAGGTCCAGCGCCTCCGGTGCGGCACATCACCACTAACAACTCGGTGGCTCCCGCTCCAGAGATAAAGACTTTTGAGCCTGAAATCACATACTCATCACCATCACGTACCGCCTTGGTCTGCAGCGCAGCTGCATCACTGCCCGCCCCAGGTTCTGTTAAGCAATATGATGCTAACTTTTCACCTGTGGTCAGTGACTCAGACCACTCTTGGCGCAGCGTTTCAGCGCCAAAACTGGTCACCATCCAAGTCGCCATATTATGAATTGTGAGCATGGCAGTGGTCGCAGTGCAGCCCATAGACAGCTGCTCAAAAATAATCGATGAATCTAAACGCGACAGTCCCATTCCCCCTTCTGACTCTGGCGAATACAGCGAGCAAAAACCTAGCTCTCCCGCCTTTTGGATCACATCTTTTGGGAAGTGGTGCTCTTCATCCCACTTGGCGGCAAACGGCGCTAACTCTTCTGCAGCAAACTGCTGCGCAAGATCGCTAAATTGACGTTGGTCTTCATTCAGGTTGAAATCCATCTGAGTACTCCTGTTGTCCTGTCTATTGCCTCTGCTCTAGGTCCTAGGTCCTAGGTCCTAGGTCTGCACCATCAAGCGATGAGGCTATGGGTCTTAAGCAGGCATCTATTGCTGCTGACCTCTATTTGTTTGTTGAATAAGTTTGGCGATTTAGTTTTGCACTCCAACAACGTCCATTTTCAAAGAGGTTACCGGAGCGTAATCTGTCTCATGTATTACTTAAGCTCGATCGTCATATTGGGCGCCGAGGCCACTGCAATATCGGACTCAAACCAACGGGCAGTGATGGTTTTCGTCTCGGTATAAAAACGCACCGCTTGCTTACCATAAGCGTGCTGATCGCCATAGAAGCTGCCTTTCCAGCCAGTAAATGAGAAGAAAGGTAGCGGCACAGGAATTGGCACGTTAATCCCCACCTGCCCCACCTCTATTTCATGCTGGTATTTACGCGCAGCAGCGCCACTGGCGGTAAAGATTGAGGTACCGTTGCCGTATGGGCTGTCGTTCACAATCGCAATTGCCTCCTCTAAAGTCTCTGCATTCATGCAGCACAATACCGGACCGAAGATCTCCTCTTGGTAGATGCTCATATCGGTCGTGACCTTATCGAACATGGTCGGTCCCACCCAGTTGCCCGACTCATAACCCTCAACAGTAAAGTCTGTGCCATCGAGTAGGCAATCTGCCCCCTCTTGTTTACCTTTAGCAATTAAGCCAACAATGCGCTGCTTAGCAGCAGGGCTGATCACAGGGCCATAGGCAGCATCTTTATCGTTCCAAAGACCAGGTTTTACCTTAGCAATCGCCTCTTTAAGCTCTGGGATCCACTCTTTCGCCGCGCCAACAAATACTGCAACTGATAGCGCCATACAGCGTTGACCCGCAGCGCCAACAGAGGCGCCGACCAAGTTATTGATCACCTGCTGTTTGTTGGCATCAGGCATGATAACGCAGTGGTTTTTCGCGCCAGCAAAGGCCTGTACACGCTTTAGGTTATCGGTACCGGTTTTATAGATGTATTGGCCGACATTCACCGAGCCAACAAATGAGATGGCTTTAATATCAGGATGGGTCAGCAGGATATCCACTGCGGTTTTATCACCATGAACCAGCTGTACTACACCTTTGGGCGCGCCCGCCTCTTCAAAAAGTTCAATCAGGCGCTGCGGCGTCATAGGGTCTTGCTCAGACGGCTTTAAGATAAAAGTGTTACCGCAAGCAATCGCTAGAGGGAACATCCACAATGGGATCATCGCAGGGAAGTTAAATGGGGTAATACCCGCACATACGCCAAGTGGCTGGGTGTAGCTGTAGGTGTCGATGGAGCGAGCGACATTTTCAACGGTCTCACCCATCATCATCGAGGCGATATTACAAGCATGCTCGGCAACTTCGATACCGCGCCAAACATCGCCCTTGGCATCATCGAATGTCTTACCGGTTTCTTGGGCAAGAATCGTTGCGATTTCATCATGGTGCTCCTTTAATAGGTGCTGGTATCTCAGCATGACGCGAGCGCGCTCAGATACAGGCACCTCTTTCCAACTTTGAAAGGCCTGTTTTGCGCTGGCAACGGCCGTTAAGACTTCGGCATCGACCGCGGCATTGACCACTGCAATGGTTTCGTTATTAGCAGGGTTGGTTACCGCTATCTGCTTTTCGCCTTGGCCTAATACCCATTCGCCATCGATGTAATGCTTCACTTGAGTTGTCATATCGCTTCCTACTTTGGCAATGCCAGTGTTAAGGGCTATTGCAAAATGATGATTAAACTTGGCCAGATTTTTATATTGGCCTTAACAGCAAAACTGCTGTTAAGGCCATGGTCCTAAGTTCAATCCTGTCTTGTTGAATACTGTGGTTTGTCTTGCATTTATCTTTACCAAGGAGGCTTATAGCTCAATCGCCATCGCTGTTGCTTCACCACCGCCAATACAAAGTGATGCCACGCCGCGCTTAAGACCGCGGGCTTTTAGGGCATAAATCAAGGTGACGAGTAAACGTGCGCCCGAGCAGCCAATGGGATGCCCAAGCGCGCAGGCGCCACCATTAACATTAACCTTGTTGGCGTCGAGTCCAAGCTCGGAAATAGCCAACATGGTCACCATGGCGAAGGCTTCGTTGATCTCATAAAGGTCCACCTCATCCTTACTCCAGCTCACTTTTTCGAGCAGCTTATTCATAGCCGCCACTGGCGCGGTGGTAAACATCGACGGCTCTTGCGCGTGGGTGGCGTGACCTTTAATGGTGGCTAGCACATCAAGCCCTAAGTCATTTGCTTGCTCGCGGCTCATTAGCATCAGTGCGGCTGCGCCATCGGAGATTGAGCTTGAGTTGGCGGCGGTAATCGTGCCGTTTTTAGCAAAGGCTGGTCGCAGGGTAGGAATTTTATCTGGGCGCGCATTACCGGGTTGCTCATCGGTATCGACTACGGTATCACCGCGGCGATTCGACACGGTGACAGGGGTGATCTCATCGCTAAATGCTCCCGATTCGATAGCGGCATTGGCTTTTTCGAGTGAGCTCAATGCAAAACTGTCCATCTGCTCACGGGTTAGTTTAAAGTCGTTGGCGGTGTCTTGTGCAAATGTCCCCATGGCGCCGCCAGTGTAGGCATCTTCGAGACCGTCGAGGAACATATGATCCATCACCTTGCCATGTCCCATGCGCATGCCACTGCGGGCCTTATCTAACAAGTAAGGCGCTTGGCTCATGCTTTCCATACCACCGGCAATCACAATATTTGCACTACCCGCTTTAATTAAATCATGAGCTAGCATCACGGTTTTCATTCCCGAGCCACACACCTTATTAACCGTGGTTGCAGCTACCGATAGTGGCAACTCAGCGCCTAATGTGGCTTGCCTTGCTGGCGCCTGACCTAAGCCTGCCGGCAGTACACAACCCATCAAGACTTCGTCGATCTGTTCGCCTGCAAGATCTGTTTGTTGCATCAAGCCCTTAATCGCCGTTGCTGCTAATGTTGGTGAGGCCACAGTGGACAATGCACCTTGAAATCCCCCCATTGGGGTGCGCTTTGCCGCAACAATAACAATATCTTGGTTTGACTGAACTGAACTCATAGTAACTCCGGTAATATGCTAGTTAACCTTTATTAGAAGTAGTCCAAAGCCGCTCTCGCTGTAGGGTTCAGCAACTTTGCTTATTGACTGTTCTCAGGCTATCGCCTAGCTAACATAAGTGTGATCTTGCTCAACATTCACCACTCTGACGTTTACGCGAACGTAAAGCAAGCGCTTATTGGTCAAATTTATACCAAAGTTTAGGGTTGAGATGTCACAAAGGATTTACACAAAGGCGCAAACTCAAGAGCAATAAATTAACGCGTGGTAACTCGATATTGAAACTCTGAAATGAAGGAGGAACAGAAAGCTGCGACAGAAAATGATTAAACCTCAACCAATCAATAAATAAATAAATACTTTATACAACATTGTTAAATAATGATATAAATGCAAAAGGAAGTTGCTAACTGTTAGTTTGCTAATTGAGAAAGCAGTAGCTCAGTGATAACAATTAATACGAGTCAGCAGCAGAACTCAACATCAAGGACTGATAAGTGAAAAGCCTTAAAAGACAGACCGTATTTATTGTGTCTGGAAATACACCATGGGCAGAGGTTGCAGTTGCCAGCCTTGCCACCACATTTGAATGCTACTCATTTAAGATTGAAACATCCGTTGAAAGGCTATGGGAATTACCACAAGACACCTTAGTGGTGTTTGATAAATCGAGCCTTGGAAACCCATCATCATTGTGTATCTCTCCCTCTGAACGAGGAGGTAAATGGCTGATAGTCAATGGCGATTCGATTGATGAACAGAGTGTAGCGGGAACTATTGCGCTTGGTTTCTCTGGCTTAATCATCTTACCTTTTACCCTAGAAATGCTTCCAAGAGCGCTGCGTACCATTGTATCAGGCCAGTTATGGTTCAGCCGAGAAGCCATGTCACAGACCCTAAAACATCTGGTCAGTTCGGCTGGAACGACTCACCACTCAGTGAACATATTAGGGGCGAAATACACCCTTTCCTGCCGAGAGCAACAAGTGTTTTTGCATCTTTTGCATGGCAAAAGCAATAAAGATATTGCGTCGCAACTGCACCTCAGTCTCAGTACAGTTAAGTGCCATGTTTCTAGCATTTTATTAAAAACGGGGAAACGCAGCAGGAGTCAAATAAACATGTTGTTAATGGATGCAGAAAATAATAGCCAAACTAGAGTTAATTAAAGAAAAACTTATATTAAATATCGAAAGCGTCTAAATTAGTTAATTAACTACGCACTCGTTAAATAGGTCTAAATTAGTTCTTAATATGACAACTAACTAGCCTAATGGTCGATATAAAAATTAACCCTAAATATATACATTTTGTTCGTCCAAGAATAATTAATAACCCTTCGGAGAATAATATGAAAACTTTAGTTGGTGGTGTAGCAGTAGCTTTACTTTTTTCTGCTGGTGTGGCAGCAAATAATTGGTCAAGCAACCCTGATGAACACACAAACGGCGCAACTCAATTTAATGTAAACCTAACGGGCGAAATTCCACAACGTTGTTATATGCATTCAACACAAGATCGCTCAATTGAACTAGATGTAAAAACACCTTATGAAGCTGCGAGCGAATTCAAGTTTCAGGCATGGTGCAATAACGACAATTCGAAAGGTACGTTAGTTGTTGGAGCACAAGCATTTAAAAACAGCAATGGTATCGATGTAATCCCTCTTGAAGTCACATTTAATGGTACTTCTGGCACTATTGATGCGGAAAACAATGCCAATAACAGTCATGCAATTGAAGTAGGAATGGATGTAAGTAATAGCACTGAAGGCTATTTGAGTGCGAATAATGTTTTAAAAATTAAACCCGTTATTACTGGATGGGAAAAAGCTGGCGATTATAAAACATCAATGTATGTTTCACTTTATCCAAGATAGATGTTCATTATTTTGTAGTGATATTTTATCGAAATTGGGGCCCTTTAGGCCCCACTTGAGGACTTATGCGGATATTTATATTCATATTACACATACTTTTACTCTTTCCACCTATGGCACATGCATTTGAGCTATTCCCGATGGTGACTTTTTTTTCGCCTCAAGGAAGTAAAAGTGAGCAGTTCTTTCAAGTTAACAACACCACTGAACAACCCTTACCTTTAGAGGTTTTTGTTAGACAAAGACATATAGCGAATGACAACCTCGAACAGCTTACCGAAACAGAAGATTTTTTTGTATTTCCTCCGCAAGTGCTTATTCCACCTAAAAGCACCCAGATGGTCAAAGTTAAGTATATCGGCAACTTAGTCGATACATCTCAATCTTATCGCGTTGTATTTAGTCAGCTGCCTATCAAAGATGACGTGAAAGAAAGCAGCATAAAAATGTTATTTCAGATTGGTGCCTTAGTGTTTGTGTCACCAACGAATGTGTCTAACACTATGAGTGCAGACATCACCTATCAAGACAATCACCCCGCTTCAATGGAGTTAGCTAACACAGGTGATGGCGTTATCATTATCCCCCAGCTGTCTTTTAACGTAAAAAGCGATCATGCAAATCACAATTGGAAATGGCAGGATATTCAACACCTATTAAATCAACAGTATTTGGTGCCAGGAGAATCGGTCAACATTGCGATTGATACTTTACTTTCGCCTAAAGATAGTCAAGCAAAGGTGGATATAAAGGAAAATCGGTGACAAACGTTAAAGCACTGCAACTATGGCTAAGTTTGTCATTAGCATTGCTTCTACCTATACAGACCTATGCGATGAGTTTCTCATTACCCCTCGAAATAGACGGTCAAGTGTTAGGGACTATCCCCGTCAATCTAAATGGCTCTGACGTCGAATCAGTTTCATTTAGTTCTCTAAAATCAATACTTGGCCCCCGCATATCCGATAATATTTGGCAGGATTTATCGCTGGGTAACGTAAGCATGCAAGGCACCAATCAGATGGTACCTCTTACCGTCTTAGCACAAAAAGGATTAGATTTAAGCTTTAACCCGTCAACCTTGACCTTAGATCTTGAGATTGATCCAGAAGCTTTTGGACAATTCGACGTTGACTTTAATAACCAGTTTAATGCTTTTGTGCCATCTCAAAGCGGCACATTTAGTTGGTTGAACAGCATTAACTTTACTCATAGTGAAAACTGGGAGTCTACGACAAATAGTCGCTTCTCTACAGCTGACTGGCTGGCGCAGATGAACTTTGGTGGCGCAAACGGGATAAATATCACTTTGGCAAACCACCTTGAAGCCAATGATAGCGAAACAAATTTACTTCGCGGAGAATGGACTGCTTTTTACGATAGACCTAGCGCTCCATTTAGATTAGCAATGGGCGATGTTGAGTCAGGTTCCAGTGTTGCAGGCCACTTATCAGGTACCAGTATGGGAGGTCTATCGATAAAAAGTGATTATGCAGAACTTCAGCCAGAAAGAATAATAGGCCCTAATAATAGTCAGGAGTTAATCCTTAAAGAAAGTGCTGAAGTTGAAATTACCGTAAATGGACAAATCATATTCAGTGGTCGGCAAGAGGCTGGGCGATTTAACCTTAATAATTTACCAATGACCAACGGTGCGAATGACATTATCGTTAATGTCACCTATCTGTCAGGAAAATCAGAACGGTTTGTATTTAGCCAATTCTACAATAACAAACTACTGAACAAAGATATGTTAAATTTCGGCGTTACCGCTGGTGCGCCGTCTATCTATGCTGAGAATGGCGTTGAATATTTAGATACTTGGACGGTAATCGGATTTACCGAGTATGGAGTGTCATCTTGGTTAACCCTTGGGGCAAATGCCGCTATCGCACAATATGGCCAAATATTAGGTGCAACGGCAACATTAGGGACTTCTTGGGGTAACCTTTCTAGTCGTGTCTCTTTTAGCAATTTAGAAGATACAGGCATGGGTAATATAGTATCTTTCACATTTGAAAGCACGGTTGCAGGTAACTCTAATAATGCGCCAAACCTTAGATTAAGTGCTGATTTTTCAGATACATTTACTTCAAGCCCTTGGGATAAAGACATATTAGCCACGTCCTATGAACGCTACTTGGCCAACTATGTCTGGATATTCAATAACGCATGGGATACTACAATTTCAGGCTCTTACTATAAAGATACCCATGATGTTGAGCAAAGTAACTTATCAATGACTTTGAACTGGAGAATGGGTGACTGGACCGTAGGGACTGGCGCTAACTATAACGACACTGACACCTATGAAAATGCAGATATTGAGTATTTTGTAACTCTGGATTGGAGGCGATCAAATACTCAAAATAAAGTGAACCTAGCCGCTAACTACAATAGTGCTAATAATTACGCTCGACTAGAGGCAAGTAAAACAAGTAGCGACAGAGTCGGCAGCATTGGCTACCGAGCACAAGCGGAATATGAAGACGGACGAGATAGCCAAAATGCTCAGTTCGATTACACTGCAAACCGGCTTAGGGTCGAATTAGAAGTAGAGCGAAATAACAGCAATGCAAGTATCGATAACGATGCCTCCTATTCGGCTTCAATCAGAGGTAATACTGCTATTGGTATTGTTGATGGTCAAGTAGGCTGGGGACGCGCACAAGACGGTCCATTTATTATCTCAAAGCTACACCCATCATTGCCACAACAGCAAGTCATGTTAGGTATAGACCAAAAGCAGAACTACGAAGCCTCTGGTACTTCCATGATAGGAGCCCTTCTACCCCTAGAGGTCGCTTATGTTAGCAATGTTGTTGACCTCAATGTGCCTGATGCACCAATTGGCTATGACTGGGGGGAAAGCCGATTAACAGTCTCTCCTGGGGCCGCCACTGGTCACTACTTCATGATAGGTTCAAATAGCTCATACACCGCCAAGGGTGTGTTAAATGCAAGCAATGGTGAGGCTATATCATACCTGCAAGGCACAATTACAGGTGAAGGGATAACCTTACCTTTCTTTACCAATAAGTCTGGTCGGTTCTATATCCAAGGGATAGGCCCAGGCGAGTACATCATTACTATTTTGAGTGAAAGTTATCAGCCCATCTCTCTAGTCATAGAGCAGGTCGATAGCCATTTAATCGATCTCGGCACACTCAAAATCACGTGTATTAAGGAGAACTGCGATGAAAGTTTATAACTTCAAAAATGAGGTCTTAATGCTGGCGATATTTTGCATTGTTTTTGCTAATTTATCTCATGCAAAATCCGAAGAGGAAGCTGCTATTTGTGATGGTAACTGGCATATTGAATTAAAAACACAATCCTCAACTTCGGAAAAAAAAGGCCAACGAGGGGTGTGGATCCCTGGTACGATTTATCTTGATAGAGCACTTTCACAATGTGTTAAAGAAATTGTGATAAAACAGCCTCAAGGGGGTGAACCTCTGCTACGAGGAACGACTTCAGTGCATAGGTACGAATTAAAAAACACATCTCGCCAGTCAATTAATACGACTGGTCGAAATAACTATATATTACCGGTTTTAGGTCAACGGAAAATTAATCTGTGGGCCTATATCCCAAGCGGTAAAGACTTTTACCCGGGCTCATACCAAGGCATATTGGATATTGAACTAAAGAGCGACATCAATACCATCATATCGACAAATAATTACTCTTTTAACTTTCAAGTGGAACCTTATGTTCGAGCCAAAATTGCAAATAGCAAAGACAGCTGGTTACCAGCAACGGGGACATCGATAAGGGTTCATTTAGGCAATTTAACCCAAAAGAACCGCAAGGAGTTGCCACTTTTTATTGAAAGTAATAGCTACGTCGGTATATCTATGTCGTCTTTAAACAACGGTTACCTAGTTAACCTAACCAATAAGAAAAACAAAGTTCCCTATCAACTCCTATTTCGAGGTCAACAAGTCAATTTACTTAACGAAGCAGAGTTCAACATTAATAACCGTCTTTTGAATGGTCAAAAAATGTCAATCTTGTTTCAGAATACGCCAATGCCTTTTGCCCGAGCCGGTTATTATGAAGATATAATTACAATTAACTTGTTTGCGAAATGACTTATGATGACTCTTGCATTTTAATTCTATGCTAATCACCTATCGATGAGTCTCTACAAATAAAGGTACATAAAATGCCAGTACTCATTAGAGTATTCTGGCATTTTATGCAACTAACAGCGATTTACTCCACTGGTTATTATGTTCCCCAAGGGGTTATCCCCGTCATATCATCGAGATTATATGGCGTCAGCTGGTAGACATAATAGTTAAGCCAATTACTCACCAGTAGACTGCCATGACTGTGCCAACGGGCAATGGGCGCTTGCAGTGGATCATTGTTGGTAAAGTAATTTTGCGGCACTTCAGGCGCTAAACCTTGCTCAAGATCGCGGTAATACTCATCTTTTAAGGTCGATTTTTGATACTCGGGATGCCCCATCACAAACAGGTTACGATTGTTTTTGCAGAGCACCATATAGGCACCTGCTGTCTCTGACTCGGTCAACACCTGAAGCTCTGGGTGCGCCTTTAGCTTATCGATATCCATCTCGGCAAAACGCGAATGCGGTGCAAAAAATTCATCATCGAAGCCACGCAACAAGGGATAGTGCTCAGAGGTGCGCTTATGGGTAAACACCCCTGAGCGCTTAGTTGTCAGCAGTGATCGGTTTAGACCGAATAGATGATACAGCGCCGCATGAGCCGCCCAACATAGGAAGAGCACCGAGGTGACATGCTGCTGTGACCAATCGATGATTTCACGGATATGATCCCAGTATAACACCTCTTCAAACTCTATCTGCCCAAGCGGCGCGCCAGTAATAATTAAACCGTCATAGTTTTTCTGCCGTACCTGCTCAAAATCTCGATAGAAATTGTTCATATGATCAATAGAGGTATGCTTTGAAGCTTTATCGTGAATTCGTAGCAGATCCACATCGACTTGCAGAGGGGTATTACCTAAGAGGCGTAGCAGTTGGGTTTCGGTCTCAATCTTATTGGGCATTAAATTAAGGATTAATACCTTCATTGGACGAATATCTTGATTCGCCGCCCGAGTCTCGGACATGACAAAGATATTCTCTGACTCCAGGATCTCTGCAGCGGGCAGATCATCGGGGATTTTAACCGGCATAACGCGCCTCTTTATTCTAATTATGTAACCTATCAGAAAGAGACGCGCCAGCTAGACTAACTCACAGCTAATTTAGTTAACGTGCCACCCTCTGTACTAATACAGACATTGGCTCACTCGAGTCCAGATCGATTCGGTAAGCCTGGGTATTAATAAACATCAATTTATCATCTAGCGTGATACGTGCACCTATGTTGTAGGTGTGGCCATCTTCAAATTGATCTCTATTAATTAAAAACTGGAATGGGATTGGGGTACTGACATCATTACGCTCAAACTCTGCAATCACTTCAGCAGGTGCATCCATTCGCGACACATCTTGAACCTGAACGCTGATCACCGCGTCTTCGGGTAGCGCGATTCGCTCCTTGTACCAAACCTCACCATGGATCTCCACCACAGCATTGGATGTTGCACAACCAGTCAACATGCTTGCTGCTACCGCTAAAGGTAATAAAGGCTTAAACCACTGTTTCATATTTACGCTCCTAATAATACATTAAGACATCTGGAAGTCTATATGTCCGTACTTAAATTTTATATCAGTTAATCGAAAAAGTCTGTTAACTATCCACCGATAACTGCTGTTAAAGAATAGGTATTCTCACAATGCTTGTCACAGCAACAGACAATTAATCTTGTTCTAATACACTTATCTTTCTATGATAAGTTACCTATTCGAAGTCGAATACCCATATGACACAAGCAACTGCAATAATTGTGGGCGCTAGCTCATTACTTAGCCGTGAAATTGCAAAACAACTTGCAGATGAAGGCGTTGAACTGGCCCTATTAGCACAAGATCCACAGTCTCTTATCGAGTTTAGCCAATCCTTGCCCACTAAGGCGCAAGTTTTCCCGCTACAAATCGACGAGCCAGAAGCCATTATCAGTACCCTGAATGCCGTTTGGCAATCTCTTGGCGGTGCTCATCTTATTTTGGTCAATACTGGGTTAACCCATTACGATCCAGAGCTGCCTTGGCAGCCTGAACAAGATATCATCACAGTTAATGTGCAAGGCTTTTCAGCCATTTGCAATACGGCCTTTAGACTATTTCGCGACCAAGGCTATGGGCAATTAGCCGCGATTAACTCCATTGCCGGACTACGAGGCGGCCCAAGTGTGGCCTATCACGCCTCGAAAGCTTATGCGCAGAACTACTTCGAAGGTTTGAGCATGCATGCCCAGCGCCTGAAGCTGCCTATCACGATTACCGATATTCAGTTAGGCATGCTAGATAAAGCGGCTATGCAACAAAACCGTCTGTGGTTGTCACCACTACCTGTTGTGGCGAGCCAAATAATTAAGGCGATGAAAACAGGTAAACGCAGAGCCTATGTCACTAAACGCTGGCGCTTAGTGGCATGGTTAACCAAAGGCTTACCTGAGTTTGTTTACAACACGCGCCACTGGAAAACCAAAGCGCAGAAGAAAGCTGAGCGTGCAGCTAAGAAAGAGTCGAAGTAACCACAGCAATTGCGTATGAAACATAAAAAAGGAGCCTATTGGCTCCTTTTTTATGGGTAGGATTTGTCCAAATATCTTTGGATTAGAAAGTGTAACCTACACTAATCATGTAAACCCATGGGTCAATATCTGTTTCAACTTTCTGAGCATCCGCACCTAGGTTAAATTTCACGTCGGTACTGATCTGTGCATACCAAACTGATGCGTTGATTAACCAGCTGCCATTGATTTGATAATCTAAACCAACCTGAGCCGCTAAGCCCCAAGAATTACTCATACTCAAATCAGTCAAAGCACCATCTAAGTCATTGGTAAACTCGTTATCGAAGAAGTTAGTGAAGTTAACACCCGCACCAATGTATGGACGAAGTTTAGATTGCGCATCACCGAAATAGTACTGTGCTACAAGAGTTGGCGGTAGCTGCTTAGTCTCGGCGATTTTACCTACACCATCGAGTGAAATATCGTGCGTAAATGGCGTAGCGGCTAAAAGCTCAATACCAATATTATCGGTCAACATATAGCCGAAGTTCAAACCAAGCTGGGTGTTGTCATCAACACTAAATTCACCAAAACCAGCGACATCTTGACTAGATTCATTTGGCGCAACAACAGCAACACCCGCGCGGACGATAATATCGCCTGCTTGGTGAGCGAATACAGAAGAGCTAAAACCAGTGGTTAGTAGGGCGGTGGCAATTAAGCTAGAAACGATTTTTTTGTTCATTATACTACTCCATTAATACAACACTTAACGCTGCTTTTGTTATCAATATCCATACAGTTGCGCGCATCCTGCCAGAATATCAGCGCTCAAAATTTGACCTGAATCAAAAATAAACCCGAATTATCACTCAGCCACACGCAAAGGCGATGAAGATCACATTTACGGAACATTCATTGAAGTCGCACCTTTAAATTTCGTGAGGAAAGCACACTTAGAATATTTAACAAGCAGAAAGTAAAAAGAGTGAACACAACAATAAGTCGACCTGAAGTTGATGGCTCTGAGCAGATAGCTCTTAGTTGAGAGTTGAGAGCCAGTATTAGATGAAGATGAAAATGAATATATTCCTATAACCTTTATTCAAAGCAGCGATTTAATGGTGAACCACCAACACAAGTCAGTAGTTTACGGCTAAAAACAGATGCAGAGTCTTACAAATATACCAGTAAAGCTCGCCCACAAAGCACCTTGCACTAAAATAGCTGTTACATTCTTGCCAGTATTGTTAATTAACCCTATGTTTAGTTGAGTCACTATATTTACTGTTAATAAAATCACTTTACTACTGGAGATTCGGATATGAACAAATGGGTAATAGGGGTAGTAACTGTTGCCATACTAGCCTTTGGGAGCGTGATAGGTTTTAACCTTTTTGTTAATAAAAAAATAGCGACTGCCCTCGCCAACCTCCCTGAACCCGTCTATCCCGTAACAGTTGAGAAATTAACCCCTAATACTTGGGACCAAAACATTAAAGCCATTGGTTATATTGAACCTAATCAAGGGGTCAATATTTCTAATGAAGTGGCAGGCCTAGTCACTGCGATTAATTTTGAAAATGGTGATGTAGCTAAGGCCAATACTACCTTAGTCAACATCAACTCATCTGTACAAGCTGCACAACTTAAAGAGCAAGAAGTACAGTTACCCGCAGTAAGAGATGATTACAACAGACAGCTTAGGCTTTATAAAGACAAGTCCATATCACAACAAAGTCTACAGGCAGCACAAGCGAAATATGAAGCACTGCAGGCCAACATAGAAAGCCTGCAAGCAAATATTGAGCTTCGTCAAATCAAAGCCCCATTTAATGGCGTACTGGGTATTAGAAATATCAACCTAGGGCAATTTCTTTCAGCAGGCACTAACATTGTTCGTCTAGAAGACTTGTCAGTAATGCGAGTGCGCTTCAGTGTCCCCCAATCTCAAATAGGTAAACTCAGTGTTGGTCAACCTATTTCATTAACCGTTGACCCCTATCCTGACCGTATATACTCAGGAAAAATTAACGCGATTGAGCCAGTGATCAATTACAAAACGGGCTTAGTGATGATTCAGGCAGAGCTGCCCAATGATGATCAAACGTTACGCGGCGGTATGTTTGCCGAAGTCAGTGTTGCCTTAAGTAACCTCGAACAGCAATTTGTAGTACCGCAAACAGCCATTGTATTTGCTTTATATGGCAACTCTGTATTTGTAATCAATAAGCAAGGTGATGACACGCGAGTTCATCAGGTAACCGTTGACGTATTACAAAGAAACGGTAACTACGCGTTAGTTAAAGGCGCCTTAACGTTTGGTCAGGAGGTTGTGACAACCGGTATTCTCAATCTTGGTAACAACACTAAAGTCAGCGTGACACCGAATCCGATTACGCCCTCAGATAAAATGCCAAAGCTGTAGGAGCGAGATATGAATTTCACCGACACGTTTATTCATCGTCCAGTCATGGCTGCTTCACTGAGCATTTTACTATTTATTCTTGGCCTCAATGCAATGAAAGATCTGCAGGTCAGACAATATCCTGAGATGACCAACACGGTCATTACCGTAACGACACCCTATCCTGGCGCCGATGCAGAGTTAATTGAGGGCTTTATCACTCAGCCCTTAGAGCAGGCCCTGTCCCAAGTAGACAATCTTGATTTTATGACCTCATCAAGCCAACTTGGCACCTCGACTATTATCCTAAACATGCGGCTCAATACTAATCCAGAAGAGGCGCTGGCAAACGTATTATCTCAAATCAACTCTGTGACAAACCAGCTACCGAAAGAAGCATATAATCCCTCAGTCACCTCATCGACAGGGGCGACAACCTCCATCATGTATATCTCTTTTTTCAGTAAAGAACTCGACTCCAGCCAAATCGTTGATTACCTAGAAAGAGTGGTTAACCCTCAATTATCAACCGTTAACGGTGTCTCTAACATCCAAATGATGGGCGGTACCCCGTTCGCGCTACGGATCTGGCCTAACCCAGTAAAGCTGGGGCAATATAATCTCACCACTGCTGATTTGATCACTGTTTTGCAACAAAATAACTATCAATCTGCAGTCGGTCAGTTTAATAGCAGTTTAACCATTCTTAACGGTACAATTAACACCCAAGTCGACACGGTTGACGGGCTCAAAAAGTTAGTCATTAAAAGTGACAGTGGCCAAGTGGTTCAGCTGCAAGATGTGGCAGATATTAGCCTCGGAAAAAGCAGCGACAGCACTCGAGCTCTAGCTAACGGCCGTGAAGCGGTGATTATCGGTATTAATGCCACCCCAACGGCGAACCCACTCGATGTCGCTGAAGGGATCCGCACCAAGTTTGATTTGGTTGAAAAGAACCTTCCAACTACCATCCAATCAACACTCATTTATGACTCCACCTTGGCCATTACAGACTCTATTGATGAAGTGGTGAAAACCATTGCAGAAGCCGCTGTGATTGTCATTGTGGTGATCCTGCTTTTTCTTGGCTCTTTCCGAGCGGTCATCATTCCCATTATCACTATCCCACTTTCTTTAATTGGCGTGATTGCCGTTATGCAGGTATTCGGTTTTTCTCTAAACTTGATGACACTGCTCGCCATGGTATTAGCGATAGGTTTAGTGGTTGATGATGCGATTGTGGTGGTTGAAAATGTCGATCGTCATATCAAAATGGGCACAAAACCGTTAGAAGCGGCATTAGTTGCGACACGAGAAATTGCAGTCCCAATCATATCGATGACCATCACATTAGCAGCCGTGTATGCCCCAATCGCATTAATGGGAGGCGTTACGGGCTCTCTCTTTAAAGAGTTCGCCCTTACGCTAGCAGGCTCGGTGGTTATTTCGGGCTTTGTCGCACTGACTCTTTCTCCCATGATGTGTTCAAAGATGCTCAAACCACACGCTCAACCTAGCAAGTTTGAAGAAACAGTTGAGCGTGTGCTCGGCGGTTTAACCTCTCGTTATCACAAAACGCTGCTTGCGGTACTTGATCATCGGGGTGCGATGGTATTTTTTGCTGTCATCGTCTTCGTATCGCTCCCCATCATATTTAGTTTCATTCCTTCTCAGCTTGCCCCCGATGAGGACCAAGGAGTTGTGGTCGTGATAGGGACAACGCCATCAACATCGAATAATGACTATATCCAAGCTAACATGGAGCTCATTACCCAAATTATCTCTAAACAACCACAAGTAGAAGCGTCATTAGCCTTGATTGGTGTTCCGACTAGCAGCCAAGGCCTTGCTATTGCTCCGCTTGTACCTTGGAGTGATAGAGCGCTAAGCCAAAAACAGATCTCTGCAAACGTTAATAAACAAGCTAAAAAAATCCCAGGGATTACCGCTACCGCTTACCAAATGCCTTCACTTCCAGGCGCGTCAGGAGGCTTACCTATTCAGTTTGTTATCACTAGCCCTGCGAGCTTTGAAACTCTTTACAATATTGGTAATAAGTTATTGGAAAAAGCAAAGAAGAGTCCACTGCTTGTTTATACCGATTTGAACTTAAAATATGATTCAGGCTTGGTACAACTAAAAATTGATCGTGAGGCTGCAGGTGCATACGGGGTTACCATGCAGGAAATCGGCTCAACACTCGGAACCATGATGGGCGGTGGCTATATTAATAGGGTAAATATTGATGGCCGCTCCTACGAGGTCATTCCCCAAGTAGAGCGCGTCTATAGGGCCAACCCTAAGCTAATTGACCAGTTTTATGTCACCGCGCAAAATGGCACAGCGATTCCTTTGTCTAGCTTAGTTAGTTATAGCGTCAATGGTAATGCAAAATCTTTACCCCATTTCAATCAAATGAACTCAATATCAATTGAGGCTGTACCAGCTCCTAACGTCGCAATGGGTGATGCTATTGCATATTTCGAACAATTGGCGAAAACAGATTTACCTCCAGGGTTTACCTACACATTTATGGGCGAGGCCCGTCAATTTGTTGAAGAAGGCAGCTCTCTGTACGTTACCTTCGCCCTCGCGCTTGCCATCATCTTTTTGGTCTTAGCCAGTCAATTTGAGAGTGTACGCGATCCATTAGTGATCATGTTCACCGTGCCTCTTGCTATTAGTGGTGCGTTAATTGCCCTTGGATGGACACATGTCTCAGGCGAAACATCACTCAATATCTACTCACAGGTGGGGTTGATTACGCTCGTGGGGCTGATAACCAAGCACGGCATTCTAATGTGTGAAGTCGCCAAAGAGGAGCAGATATTCAAAGGTGCTACAAAACATGATGCCATCATTGAAGCTGCCACTGTCAGGCTACGCCCAATTCTGATGACAACTTCAGCCATGATTGCAGGACTCATTCCATTATTGTTTGCGAGTGGAGCGGGTGCCGCTTCGCGTTACAATATCGGTTTAGTGATTGTTGCAGGCCTTGCAGTAGGAACTGCATTCACTCTGTTTGTTCTCCCAGTGATGTACACGTATATCGCGAGTGATCATAAATTCCATGAGGGATTTGATGACCAACAAAGTGATGTAAACAAAGACGCTCAACTAACGCCGCAGTAACGTCCATGACAATGCCGCAATAACGTAAACCCTTTACCATTGTTATTGGCAATAGCAATGGTGAACGGATTCAGCGGTATACTCACAATCGTTGAACCTAAAAGCATATCAAAGCTAAGACTTAGCTAAATATGTGATGACTATTAATGCCCATACATTTTATCAAAGTTGGGAATTTTCTTTTCCCAAATTGGTACTTCTTCTCCAATGATAGCTTTAAGCGTGTTAATAAATAATTTAGTTTTGATAGGAGCATCTCGATGCGGATACACCGCATAAAATGTACCTAGATCATTTAAATGAAGCTGAGTCATTACTGGAATAAGCTTCTGCTCTAGAATTTCGTTATCAATCATCTGCGCGGCAACCACAGCCAGCATGTTGCCCGCTACAGCCGTTTGGGTGATCATTTCAACATCATTAACTTTATAAACCACATTCAATTGCAACTGCTTAGTTTCGTTGTTGGCATCAAGATAAGAGAACTTATCGATCAGTAGCCCTGGGGCGGCGTAAACCGCAGCGGGTAGAGCCTCTAGTTGTTCAAGCGTCTTTATTTCACCATGTTTTTTGATGAACTCTGGAGCGGCCACAATCAACAGCCGGTTTCGCGCAATCTTTCTAGTAATCAGGTTAGAGTCTTTTGGTTTGCCAATACGAAAGCCAATATCAAACCCCTCACCAACCATATCGATGAGCCTATCTTCTAAACGCAGTTCAATATCAACATCGGGATATTGTTGCTGAAAAACCAACACTGCTTGCTGTACATGTTGACGACCAAACAAGGTCGAGCTGGTGATCCGCAGTACGCCTTTGGGTTCCGAATGATAATACTGTGCCAATCGATGGGAGTCATTTAACAGAGTACGCAATGATTTTGCTTGGCTCACCATTTCATGACCCACTGCGGTTAAAGAAAGTGAGCGTGTGGTGCGATTTAGCAAATGCACCCCAAGTTCATGCTCTAGTCGGTTGATCTGTTTAGAGATAACAGATCTATCAACATTTCTTTGTTCGGCCACCTTACTAAATGAGCCCAGTTCAGCGACTTCAAGCAACAGTAATAATCGACTTGGAAAATCCATACACCCTCTTTGTTGCATTTTTAGCACCAATCAAGTGCCAGTTTAAGCATTTTTCTTAGCTTATAACAACTTTATAGTAGCTCCACTTTAATGGCTTAAACAAACCGAGCCGACTAAATCATGAGGAAGATATTATGAGCAAGTTATCAATTAGCCACAGCGAAGGCATAGCCACTGTTAGCATCAATAATCCACCATCGAATGTAATTACCAGTGATTTGATCAACGAAGTTAACGCCTTTGTTTTATCGTTAAAATATGACCGTGATACTAAAATAGTCGTGTTTAAATCGCTCCACCCACTGTTCTTTTTAGCTCACTTAGATCTGCATGTGATCAACGGTACGACTGCAGGCCAAGCTGCATCGATTGAGTTTAATCACATGATCACCAACATTAAAGCCATGAAGCAGCTTTCAGTTGCCGTGGTTGATGGCGTCGCTCGCGGCGGTGGAGATGAATTTGTGATGGCCTGTGATTTGGCTTATGCAACAGAAAATGCCGCATTTGCTCAACCTGAAATACATGTAAACATCCCAACAGGTGGCCAAGGCGCAGTGCAGTATGCTCGCAGGATGGGCAAAAACAAAGCACTACAAGCCTTATTATTAGGTAATGACTTCACAGCTCAACAAGCTGAAGCATTAAATATAATTACCCAGTATGTCCCGAAATCCGAGATGGATGAATTCTTAGCCCAAGTACTTGGCGTTATTGCTCAGTTAGAAATACGTAATATTCTGATGTACAAAGAGATCATCGCGGCATCAATAATAGATGAAGATGCTGGCGCCGAGCTAGAGCTACGTTATTTTCTAGAACGTGCAAAAGAGAATAAAACACAAGCCATCATTGATGCATTTATCAAGCATGGCGGACAAACTGACCGTGAAGCAAAGGATATTCAAGGGATCTTTGTCGATACGGCAGCAGAGCTTGCCAAGTCATTCAATGGCTAGATGCATATCTAGTATGGTCAGCTATAAACACATCTATGGCTGCCATATTATTTATATTTTGAATTACTAAAAAAAGTTATTAAATAAGTAGATGACCGTAAATCGGTTAAGTAAAGGTAAAGGTGAGATACGAAGGTAATATTTATCGTCCACCACAAGAGGCGGACGCCTACATACTGCAATGCACAATAGGCTGCTCTTACAACAAATGCACCTATTGCTCTATGTACAAAGACGTACGTTACCGAGCAAGGGATATCGGTGAACTGATAGAAGATATTCAGATGGCAAAACGTGCTTATGTCACCAATATACAAAAAATTGAAAAAGTATTCTTAAGTGATGGGGATGCTATTTCATTGCCCACCAGCATGCTATTAGAAATACTGGCAGAGCTTTACTCTGCATTTCCAAACTTAAGCCATGTCAGTACTTATGCAGGCCCACAAAGTACACTGAGTAAGACAGAAGAAGAGTTAACACAATTAAGACAAGCCGGACTCACTATGACCTATTTAGGGGTTGAATCTGGTTCGGATGAAGTACTCAGTATGATCCGTAAAGGCGTTAGCGCCGAAGAGATGCTTGTCGCAGGCCGTAATATTGTTGCTTCAGGCATAAAACTAGTCGCAATGGTGATGATTGGTATAGGGGGCCGTGGTGAAATATCACAGACTCACATAAAAGAAACGGCAACATTAATCAACCAGATAAAACCTTACCTACTAGGTACATTAACCACTGTCGCCATTGAAGGGACTGTTTTATATAGGCAAGTTGCCAAGGGGGAGTTTAATTTACTCGACCCTTATGAAGTACTAAAAGAGATGAAGATGTTGCTGGAACATATTGAGCTACCAGCCTTATATATTGATGGTACTCACGCATCTAATTTATTACCAATTAAAGGCTTACTTAAAGATGATAAACTTAAAATGCTAGCATCTATTAATAAGTACTTAGACAACAAAGACGAAAGTTTAATCGGTAAAGCTTACTGTGGCCGATTTTAAAGTCAGAGATTTTAAAGTCAGAGATTTTAAAGTCAGAGATTTTAAAGTCAGAGATTTTAAAGTCAAAATAATGCCAGTTCGACATAAAAAAGGGCTTTATAATCAGCCCTTTTTTATGAATTAGATAACGAGTTAGGGACGTATCAACCGGCGTATTTATGAGAGATGGGGTCAGTAATCACTATTGTGTCACCTCGGAGCATATAGTTACCGCCATGCAAGTCCATCACTCCGTGATCATCGATAAAGCTAAGCACTTTAAACAGCGTTTTTAGCAGCTCTTCATGCTCATCAATAATCTCATCATCAATTACCACTGGCTTGCGCTCATCTGAGCTCATATAAAAATGCGCTCGTGGCTCTTGGATCTGCTCGACAAACTCATCAACACTTGAAACCTCATCGGTGAAAGGCTTCTGTGGATCGGCAAATGGCAGGGTCATGGTACGCAAGGTGCCCCAGAGTTTGCCAAAGTCATCATCATGAAAATGGCTTGGACGAGTGGGCTCTGTACCGTCATCGGTGATGTCTTCAAGACGCTCCATTACGTAAAAACGCACCACTCGACCGCTGCTCAACTCGACGGTATCTTCACGATGGATAGTTGGAACATGGGGGTTATCTTGATTTTCTGGGCGCATGCACCAGCGGGCAAATAGGTAGTAACCATCTATCTTACTGTTACACAGCTTGATGACTTTATCTGGCTCTCCGGGGACTTCGTACACCTCGGCGTAGATACCGGTGGCGATTAGATCAAGATCTGTAAAGCGCTCCAGATATATCGATACATCATCAACCCGATGGATCTCCTCTGCGTTTGCTAACTCTTTGATCTCTTTAATCGCATCAAGGTAAAGTTCCATCGATTAAGCCACCATTTACAACAAGAAAAATTTAGAACAACGGCTACGACTAACACGCAAACGCTATCATAGCCCTCTAACAATGCCCTAATGTGTCAGACAATAAATCAACAAAATAAATATTGTATGCTCATAAGTTCACCACTAACCATTATCTCGTAGCTTAGGGTAGCTTTGCAACCATCGCTTTTGCTTCACTCTCCGCTCAAACAACGCACGCTTTGCTTTAGGATTGTGTTGTAGCGACAGATCAAACAGACAAGCTAGATCAAACGGACTATGTAAAATCAATGATGCAGGTTCTATTATTGCAGTTGATGCTGCCAAAGATTTAAATGTTAGCAAACGACTACTCACCGCCACTGCAGTCTGCTTTTCAGGCCAATAACTCATGGCATCAAGACTTGATGTATATGCTTGATGCTGGTTGCGCAGATGCATTCTCGCTTGATTCTTAACCGACCATGGGTAGATAGGGGCTATTCGATTTAGCTCGGCTTCGATTGCAGTATCCCTCTCGGCGGATAGGTCACTCGAGTCAAAATAGATAAGGTCGATATCATTGAGCGCTGTTTGCAGGCCATGTAACTTATCCCAAACTAAATTGCGGACAAAACCTGCCGCTAACATCCAATCGTTTAACTTTAGCTGCTCGACAATGCGCAAAGCATTAAACCGGTACTCATCTTCGAGTAGCCAGTGCTTTATTTGTTGTTCAAAGTCTATTTTAATGGTCAATAGTCACTCTCTTTCAAAGCATTAAACATTCAACTGCTAGGGTTATTAACTTATACAAAACTCGCCTCAATACCTAACTCAAACGGCTTAATAAACAAAAAAGGAGCCTTAGCTCCTTATTTATTCTTTACTGCTACCTTTACTGCTATCTAGGGGCTGGCACCGCTTTCATCAACACCTCAGTGGTATACTTGTTATTATTGATCACAGGAAAGCGATCATAAGTCTGGAAAATCACCTTCCCTTGATATTGGATCATCGCCACCACGCCATAATGGATGCTGTCGTCAATGCTATCTGCTGGCAATAAAAACTTAAATGGCACGGGTGCTCTGACGATATTAAAGCTCTTTTGCGCAACGATAACACCCGGGGTATCTAGGTCGATAATCGCGATAGTAATCGAGCTACCTTGAGGCAGAGGTAACTTCTCTAGATAACCCGCCGCACCATTCACCACCACAGGCGGCTTATCTTCAACCGTAACACAAGCTGTTAATACCAACATACAGAGCAGTACAACACTTTTTTTCAATAATGAGATCATGATTTAAACCCTAAATACAAAATATAAACAAACAGTTGCGGCATTATGATGTTTTCATCATCCGAATAAGCCCCTCTTGTGTCGCTGATGCAACGAGCTCGCCTTGCTGATTAAAAAACTGCCCTCTGACAAAACCTCGACCACCGCTGGCATTGGGACTGTCTATGGTATACAAAAGCCACTGGCTCAAGTCGAATGGGCGGTGAAACCACATTGCATGATCTATGGTGGCCATACGCATACCGGGTGTTAAAAATGAAACCCCGTGTGGCTGAGCTGCCGTAACTAAAAAGTTAAAGTCCGACGCATAGGCGAGCAAATAATCGTGCACAGACATATTATCAGGCACTTTACCATTAGCGCGGATCCACACATGCCGAATAGGCTCCCGAGCTGCCGGTGCGATCGGATCACTTGGGTTGACTAAGCGCATCTCAATTGGCGTATCGGCCATAAACTTTTCTAGCACTTTAGACGGCACTTTATCTCTAAGGGTCATCGCTAACTCTTGTTGATTAAGCAGGCCATCGGGTCCCGGCACATCAGGCATCACGGCTTGATGGTCATAGCCTTCTTCAGCAGTTTGAAAAGAGCAGGTCATATAGAAGATGGGACGGCCTTTCTGGATGGCTTTAACTCTTCTTGCACTGAAGCTGCCACCATCACGCATGATTTCAACATCATACACAATAGGTAGTTTCTCATCGCCGGCACGTAAAAAATAGGAGTGTAAAGAGTGCACCTTACGGTCAGGACTGACAGTCTGCTTAGCCGCACTTAAGGCTTGCCCCATGACTTGACCACCAAAGACGTGACCAAAACCTAGATCTTGGCTTTGACCACGAAACAGCCCCACTTCGATCCGCTCTAACGAAAGTAACGCTAAAAGATCATCTAATACTTGGCTCATTGCAACCTAAAAATCAGCTAATTATGGCCATAAGCTTAACTCAAGATCCCCTAGTCTCGCCAGTTCTACTCAATCTAGCACTACTCTAATACGATACGGCGCTGATTTGCCGATGCCTTTGCCCAAGCCAGCACCTGCGCCTCGCCACTTCGATGAGCGGTAACGGGTTTTGCATGGTAGAGCTCAGGCCAACGCTCGGTGATCACTTCAGGGGTACACTCCTCGGCTTTAAAGCGTCCCGGAGAAAACTCAACAAGAGCGGCATGGCTAATTCCGCCAGCCGCCGCGAGCAGGTGTTCACCCGATGGGCTTTTAGAACTACACAGGTACAACATGGTGGCCGTAACGGTTGTTTTTGAAAAAAGTGGACGAACTGTTGGGGCTAAATGCTCTGCCGTCATCGATGTGACTGCATGGGGAATAATACTGTTAACCTTGATCCCGTGTTCTGCGCCCTCAAGGTGCAAACTGTTGACCAGTCCCATCACCGCCATTTTGCTCGTGCTAAAGCTGGTTTCATACATATCACCGTAGATGGAGCTTGCACTACTCATCACAACTCGGCCATAACTTTGACGCTTCATAAAAGGCCACACGGCTTGAGTCATGTAGAAGGTTCCATTGAGATCCACATCCAGATTATGCTTCCAACTCGAGGCACTCATCTGCTCAAATGCACAGGACTTATGAATACCCGCATTATTAATTAAGATATCGACACGACCCCAACTTTTTACCACATCATCAACCATTGAGTTAATATCATCGATGCTGGTGACATCCAATGTAAAAGACTTGAACTCACCTCCTAACGCCGTTATCGCTGCACCGCAAGCTTGCAGGCCTGAATCAGGCTCTAGGTTTGTCATGCTGGAGCTAACATCCTTTGTTTGAGTCGTTTCATTATCAACCAAAACGACTCGTGCTCCTCGCTCAGCTAAGGCAATCGCATAGGCTCTACCAAGACCCGATGCTGCGCCCGTAACTATTGCGACTTGTCCCTCAAAACGCATAGTTTCGACCCCTAAACAGATTTGTCTATCACAAATGTAGACGTTGACTGCTAAGAAAGCAGTTTCATTTCTAAAGCGACAATTACAACTTCTCATCTTGCTCCCGCTTTAGAGATATAATATTGCATACACTCCTGCCTAACAGATGTGCGCTAGTTCAAAGTTCTTCAATCAGTCAAAGTGAAAAATAATAATGCTTAACAAAGTGTTAAGCCGACCACTTTTGATGATATAAAATCCACTTTTTAGAAGTTGTTAAATTTGCTATGCTATGCCAACTTTTTTTACCTTTATGTCAGCTTTCTTTGACGTAAACCTCTGTAAGTAAATATAAACCATGAATCCTTGGATACTTGCCATCCGCCCTCGCACCTTGCCTGCGGCGATTGGACCACTGCTGGTTGGTAACGTACTCGCACTGCAACTGGAACAGTTCAGCTTTTTCATTGCTGTTATTTCAATGCTCTGCGCCCTGCTACTGCAAATTGCCGTAAACCTAGCCAATGACTATTTCGACTTTAAAAGTGGTGTCGATACCGAAGAGCGCTTAGGGCCTGTTCGTGTCACCCAAAGTGGCATGCTTAGCCCAATGGCTGTGCGTAACGCAATGATTTTGTGCCTAGTGTTGGCACTTATCGTTGGTTCTTTGCTTATCTACCACGGTGGCCTACCGATCGCCTTTTTAGCGGTGGCAGCGATTCTTGGCGCCTTAGGCTATAGCGGCGGTCCTTACCCACTGGCCTCTCATGGTTTAGGTGAAGTTGCCGCATTTGTATTTTTTGGTCTTGTGGCTGTTGTCGGAAGTTACTTTCTGCAAGCGGGTGAAACTGCAACTAGCGCATGGCTACTTGGCAGCGCCATCGGCTTTTTAAATGCAGCGATTATGCTAGTGAATAACACCCGAGATATGGAAACCGATATTAAGGCAGGTAAAAAGACCTTAGCGGTTCGTATGGGTCTTGCACAATCGCGTATTTTCTATCAAAGCTTTCTCTATCTGCCATTTGCCATCATTTTTGCAGGCTTCCTGATGGGAGCACTACCAGGTTTACCGGTGCTTTTAGCTGGACTCGCATTTGTCATGGCGAGAAGCTTAAGTAATGATTTTAATGAAGTCACTGGGGCAGCCTTAAACCCATTACTTGGGCGCACAGCTAAGCTCACCATGATTTTCAGCGCATTATTTAGTATCGGTCTACTGGGCGATATCTATCTGTTCGTGACCTAGTCTAGCCATTCGCTAGCCTCTAATGAGCAATAAAAAAGCCTATCGATTGATAGGCTTTTTTGTATGTACAGCTCAGAGTAAAGACACCGAATTACATCTTATGTAAACTGCGATCTCCACTCCAGTTCAGGTGATACTTCTCACCCGCTGGCTTGTCGGTTCGCTCAAAAGTATGGGCACCGAAAAAGTCTCGCTGCCCTTGTAGTAAACTCGCTGGCAAGGTTTCACAGCGATAACTGTCGTAATAAGCTAAAGCCGAACTGATACAAGGCGCGGGTATACCACTCAGTACGGCTTGCGATACGGCTTCTCTCCAATCTTGTTGTTTTTCAGACAAAGCTTTAGCAAAAGAGTCTGCCATCAGCAGGTTTTCAAGCTCACTATCTTGCTGATATGCCTTGGTGATCGATTGCAAGAAAGTGGCGCGGATAATACAGCCGGCCCGCCAAATTTTAGCGATTTCAGCAAAATCCAACTGCCAAGCTTGCTCCTTAGCTTGCATAGCCATCAACTGAAAACCTTGGGCGTAGCAAGACACTTTGGCGCAATAGAGCGCATTTTCAAGCTGAGCGATAAATGTCTGCTTTTCACCACGGTTAATCGTGGCCAACAGCGCTTCGCTTGGCCCGGATAACTGTTGGCTAAGTTGCTGTCTTTGAGCTTTTTGAGTACTGACTGCGCGGGCATAAACCGCTTCAGCGATGGTGGGTGCTGGGCAGCCTATCTGTAAACTGCTTACCGCAGTCCAAAGACCCGTGCCTTTTTGCCCCGCCTTATCCAAGATCATATCGACCAGTGGCGCCCCGGTTAATGGGTCTGCTTGTTTGAGCACATCGGCGCTGATCTGCATCAAGTAGCTGTTTAAGATCCCTTGATCCCACCGTTCAAACACATCACCCACTTCACTCGGTGATAATCCTAAGCCCTGATTTAATAGCTGATAAGCCTCGCAGATAAGTTGCATGTCAGCATATTCAATACCGTTATGTACCATTTTAACGTAATGACCAGAACCCGCAGGACCAATATAGGTGGTACAAGGCTCGCCTTCTTTCACGGGGTTTCCCGGCTCAAAACGCTCGATAGGCAAACCTGTTTTAGCATCGACTTTAGCGGCAATTGCTTGCCATATTGGCTCAATTCTATTCCAGGCTTTTAAGCTGCCACTTGGCATCAGAGATGGACCAAAACGCGCACCGACTTCACCACCTGATACCGCGCAGCTAAAGAAAAGAAAATTGTCGGCGTAGCGCTTCTCGCGCTCAACCGTATCCGTCCATAAGCTGTTACCTGTATCAATCACGATATCATCATTCTCGATCCCGGCTTCAATTAGAGACTGACAAACACCGTCGACAGGAGCTCCTGCCGGTACAGATAGAAGCAGTACGCGGGGCTTTTCTAATTTAGATAACATTTCAGAAAGATTGTTACAGCCTTCTATTCGTGGCTCAGTTATCTGTTTTAGGTATCGCTTACGCTCTAGTTCTTCTTGTGCAACAGTGTCTTGCACCTTGAGTTCATCAAGGTCAAATGCAGCGACGCGATATTGGTTGTCGGCTATATTAAGTGCAAGGTTCTTACCCATTACGCCCAAGCCAATAACACCGATATCGTAAAGATTTGATTGGTTCTTCATGTAGATTTCTTCCGTAGGTCACAGAGAATTACCCGTCTATTATTTTATATAGGCAACAATAGCTGGTGCTGCCTATTGGAGTGACGGGTTTAATTTTGTTAGCGATTATACAGACTTTGGTAACTTAATTACTAGGCAAAGCCAAATGAGTTAACAACTCAACATTAATAATTGGTGTTAATAATAAACAGTAAATTTAGTTCAAAAACAAAAAACTGAAACCTAAGTTTCAGCTTTTTCTCTGCGTTTGCAAGTTAACGGTTAGCCGAGCACTACCTCCAATAAGCTAATACCTATCGGTATACCTCTTTAATTCGATATAGCTTTTTGACAGAAATACCTCTTTGATAGAAATAGCTCTTTGATAGAAATAGTCCCATTTAGTAAGCATGCTCCCCCTGACGGCATAAATGCCGACCTACACTAACAATGCTGGAGCGGCTTAAATATCAACCTTTGCTTTTGCAGCTTGTATCGTCTTAGCTTTCCTCGTTCCTATAACTTGCTTTTCTTAGAACCTGTCTTTGCTTTTCCTGCTTGTATCGTCTCAGATTTCCTCGTCTCTAGAACTTGCTTTGCCTAGAACCTAGCTTTGATTTTCCTGCTTGTATCGTCTTAGCTTTCCTCGTCTCTAGAACTTGCTTTTCCTAGGACCTAGCTTTGGTTTTCCTGCTTGTATCGTCTCAGATTTCCTCGTCTCTAGAACTTGCTTTTCCTAGAACGTAGCTTTGATTTTCCTGCTTGTATCGTCTCAGCTTTCCTCGTCTCTAGAACTTGCTTTTCCTAGTACCTAGCTTTGGTTTTCCTGCTTGTATCGTCTCAGATTTCCTCGTCTCTAGAACTTGCTTTTCCTAGAACCTGGCTTTGATTTTCCTGCTTGTATCGTCTTAGCTTTCCTCGTACCTAGAACCTGCTTTTCCTAGGACCTTCTTTAAACATGCGCATCTGCATAGCCCATACGGGTTAAGGTGTTACGCACGATATCGAGTGTAGCGGGATCTTCGATAGTCGCCGGCACATTGTAACTTTGATTGTCGGCGATATTGCGCATGGTGCCACGTAAGATCTTGCCACTTCGGGTTTTCGGCAATTTCTGCACCGCACTCACCAATCTAAAAGATGCTACTGGCCCTATCTCTTGACGCACTAAACTCATTAATTGCTGATTTAAGTCATCATCATTAAGGCTTACACCTTTTTTTAGTACGACTAAGCCAAGTGGTACTTGCCCCTTAAGTACGTCTTTAACACCGATCACCGCCGCCTCAGCCACTGCCTCATGTTGACAAAGCACCTCTTCAAAGCGGCCAGTAGAGAGTCGGTGCCCAGCCACATTTATAATGTCATCGATACGACTCATAATGTACAAGTAACCGTCTTCATCTTTATAACCCGCATCACCCGTTAGGTAATAGCCGGGATACATTGAAAGGTAGCTATCTTGATAACGTTGCTCATTTTGCCATAGCGTAGTTAGCGTCCCCGGCGGCAGTGGCAGTTTAATCACCACATTACCGGACTCATTGGCCTCGACTTCATCGCCCATGACATCAACCACTTCGATTTGATAACCGGGCACCGCTAATGCAGGAGAGCCCGCCTTGATCTCGACTGGCGCGTAGCCCATCAAGTTAGCCGCCACAGGCCAGCCCGTTTCTGTCTGCCACCAGTGGTCAATCACAGGCTTTTTAAGCTTGCCTTCGGTCCAGTGCAAGGTGTCAGGATCGCAGCGCTCACCCGCTAAGAACACATTCTTTAAACAGCTTAAGTCTACCCCCTCTAGATAGTCACCATGGGGATCATCACGCTTGATGGCTCGAATAGCCGTTGGGGCAGTAAAGAAGCTTTTGACCCTGTATTTTGCAATGGTGCGCCAAAATGCGCCGGGATCAGGCGTGCCAATCGGTTTACCTTCATACAAGATACTTGTCGCCCCGACGAGTAATGGTCCATAGACGATATAAGAGTGGCCCACAACCCAGCCGACATCCGATGCGGCCCAGAATACATCCCCCGCATTAATGTCATAGATATGCTTCATCGACCAAGCGAGCGCCACGGCATGGCCGCCGTTGTCGCGCACCACACCTTTGGGTTGCCCTGTGGTGCCAGAGGTATACAAGATATAAAGCGGATCAGTGGCATCGAGTGGTTGGCAATCGATATTAGGAGCGGCTGCCACCGCTGCCTGCCAGTCGATATCCCGTCCTGGAAATAACTCAGCTTCAAGCTGGCCTCGGTTTAACACTAAGCAATGATCGACTTTATGAGTGGCTTGATCTAACGCCGCATCGAGTAGCGGTTTGTAGGGGATAATGCCTGACGGCTCGATGCCACAAGATGCTGAAAGGATAAGTTTAGGTTTGGCATCATTAATACGGGTCGCGAGTTCATTGGCTGCAAAGCCGCCAAACACCACCGAATGAATTGCGCCAATGCGCGCGCAGGCAAGCATGGCAAATGCCGTTTCTGGCACCATAGGCATATAAATAACAACCCTATCGCCCTTTTTCACGCCAATAGAGTCCATATAGCCAGCGAGCCGGCTCACTTGAGCCAGCAGCTCTCGATATGAAATACCGTATTCAACATCGGTAACGGGACTCACATATTGCAGCGCTATCTGATCGCCTCGTCCAGCGTCAACATGTCTATCCACCGCGTTATAACAAGTGTTGAGCTTGCCGCCTTTAAACCAGTGGTAAAACGGCGCTTCACTGTCATCGAGTACATTATTCCAAGGGGAGAACCAATCGATTTGGCTAGCGGCTTCGGCCCAGAATGCCTCTGGTTGGTTAATTGATTTGGCATGTAATTGCTTATTCTTATTTTTCACAATACTGACTCCACTTTGCTAGATCTCGATAACATATCGCATCGTTCATGAGCGACTTTTGTCCATTTAATGCTTTAACGCATTATGCTCTGACGATTAAAAAATCCCCATTAGACCTTAGAATGAGTAAGTTAAGGAGGAATTTAACGAGCTAAAAAAATACATAGCGTTTAACTCAACCCAATGTTAATAAACAATAAACATGAAAAACTAATGAGTAATCTGCAACCTCGTTCTCTGCTAATACAAGTGCTGTGGCAAGCGCGATTGACATGAAAACGACTTCATCCAACAGGTACAAACTTTACCTTTACGTAAACTTCATATATCGTTCAATTAATGTAAACAATTATGGTGTTATTTGATGGTAGAGAAACCGCTCTCACAAACGACATACTCAATCAGTGACTTATCTAAAGAGTTTGATATCACTACTCGTAGTATTCGTTTTTATGAAGACCAAGGCCTTTTAAAACCTAAGCGCCGTGGTCAAACACGCGTATACAGCCTTAAAGATAGAGTCAGGCTGAAGCTTATTCTGCGTGGTAAGCGTTTAGGTTTCTCACTGGCCGAAACAAGGCGCTTATTCGAGCTTTATGATGCTGACAAGAATAGCAGTGGTCAGCTGCATACCATGCTCGAGCTAGTCGAAGAGAAAAAGGTATCACTACAGCAACAGATGGATGACATCAAGGTCGTGCTGATGGAGCTGAATTCGGCAGAGCAACAATGCTTAGAGGCTCTAGAAAATAACGCCCAATAATGGCCTTTTCTATCGCTATTAATTACATATGAATTTCCAAGTATCACGGCAAAGATCGCTGAGCTTGAACACAAACAAAATTGACAGGACACAAGCAAATGACTCAACTCTACACCTCTCTAAACTTTGGCCTCGGCGAAGAAGTCGATATGTTACGCGATGCAGTGCAAAGCTTCGCCGCTAACAAAATCGCCCCTATCGCCGCAAAAACAGATCTCGACAACGCCTTTCCTAATGAGCTTTGGCCGGTTCTTGGCGACATGGGACTGCTGGGCGTCACAGTTTCAGAGGAGTATGGCGGCGCTGAAATGGGCTACCTCGCCCACGTGGTTGCCATGGAGGAGATCTCTCGCGCCTCAGCATCAATTGGCTTAAGTTATGGCGCTCACTCTAATCTGTGTGTTAACCAAATCAACCGTAACGGCAACAGTGAGCAAAAGGCCAAGTATTTACCCAAGCTTATCACTGGCGAGCACATTGGCGCGCTTGCCATGAGTGAGCCAAATGCAGGCTCTGACGTAGTATCGATGAAACTACACGCCCGTAAAGAGGGGGATAGATACATACTCAACGGCAACAAGATGTGGATCACTAACGGTCCTGACGCCCACACCTATGTTATCTATGCCAAGACTGATCTCGATAAAGGCGCCCACGGCATTACCGCATTTATCGTTGAGCGCGGCTCTAAAGGCTTCAGCACCGCTCAGAAGCTAGACAAGCTAGGCATGCGTGGTTCTAACACCTGTGAACTGGTATTTGAAGATTGTGAAGTACCAGAAGAGAACATTCTTGGCGGCCTAAACAACGGCGTAAAGGTGTTGATGAGTGGCCTCGATTACGAGCGAGTGGTGCTGTCTGGTGGCCCACTTGGGATAATGACTGCTTGTATGGATATCGTTGTGCCATACATTCACGAGCGTGAGCAGTTTGGTAAATCGATCGGACAGTTCCAGCTAGTACAGGGTAAGCTTGCCGACATGTATACCGGCATGAACGCTGCCAAATCTTATATCTACAACGTGGCTAAATCTTGTGACCGTGGGGAAACCACCCGTAAAGATGCAGCCGGCGCCATTCTCTATTCAGCTGAACTTGCCACCAAGATGGCTCTCGATGCGATTCAACTTCTTGGCGGTAACGGTTATGTCAACGAATACGCCACAGGCCGCCTCCTACGTGATGCCAAACTCTATGAAATTGGCGCTGGCACCTCTGAAATTCGTCGCATGCTGATTGGCCGCGAGCTATTTAATGAATCAAAGTAAAGCCTATGCCCGTCTTGCGGGTTTATAGCCAAGCATAAAGGCGGCGATTTGCCGCCTCACTCTTCCAGCTTCAAAAGGATTGAAATTGTGACGCAACTTAGCAGCCGTATTAATGCACGTAGCGATGAGTTTAAAGCTAAATTTGATGACATGGCTACCGTGGTTCAAGACTTAAAATTAAAACTTCAGCAAATTGAACAAGGCGGCGGAGACGTCGCGCGCAGTCGTCATCTTTCAAGGGGCAAGTTGCTGCCACGTCAGCGAGTCGAAAAGCTGCTGGATCCTGGCTCACCTTTTCTCGAAATATCCCAGTTTGCCGCCTTTGAGCTGTATGAAGATGTGGTGCCTGCTGCAGGCGTTATCGCCGGTATTGGCCGCGTCAGTGGCGTCGAGTGCATGATTATCGCCAACGATGCCACGGTAAAGGGCGGCACTTACTACCCGGTTACCGTTAAAAAGCATCTGCGCGCACAAGAGATTGCCAGTCGTTGCCACCTACCCTGTATCTATCTGGTGGATTCTGGCGGCGCTAACCTGCCTCGCCAAGACGAAGTATTCCCCGATAGAGATCATTTCGGCCGCATCTTCTATAACCAAGCGCAGATGTCTGCCAAAGGCATTCCGCAAATTGCCGTGGTGATGGGGCTTTGCACTGCAGGCGGCGCATATGTCCCCGCCATGGCCGATGAATCGATTATCGTAAAAGAGCAAGGCACCATCTTCTTAGCGGGGCCGCCACTCGTTAAGGCCGCAACCGGTGAAGAGGTGACAGCCGAAGAGCTTGGCGGCGCCGAAGTACACACCAAAATTTCTGGCGTAGCCGATCATATGGCGCAAAACGATGAACACGCGCTAGAGCTTGCTCGCAAAGCGGTGACACGCCTAAATCATCAAAAACAAATTGCTGCTCAACTTAGCCCGGTAAAACCTCCCCTATTTGATATCAATGAGCTGTACGGCATTGTGGGTACCGATCTTAAAAAGCCATTCGATGTCAAAGAGGTGATTGCACGCCTTGTCGATGACTCAGACTTCGACGAGTTTAAAGCCAACTACGGTAATACCTTAGTCTGTGGCTTTGCCCGTATTCATGGCTATCCCGTGGGTATTGTCGCCAATAATGGCATCTTGTTCTCAGAATCGGCGCAAAAAGGCGCTCACTTTATTGAGCTGTGCTGCCAGCGCAAAATTCCACTGCTGTTCCTGCAAAATATCACCGGCTTTATGGTGGGTAAAAAGTACGAACATGAAGGCATCGCCAAACACGGCGCCAAGATGGTGACCGCAGTATCGTGTGCCAATGTCCCTAAGTTCACCGTGATTATTGGCGGTAGTTATGGCGCAGGTAACTACGGTATGTGTGGCCGCGCATTTGAACCCACCATGATGTGGATGTGGCCTAACGCCCGCATCTCTGTGATGGGCGGCGAGCAAGCCGCTGGCGTATTGGCCACAGTTAAGCGCGATGGCCTCGCCCGTAAAGGGGTTGAATGGTCAAATGATGAAGAACAAGCATTCCGTCAACCGATAGTTGAGCAATACGATAAAGAGGGCCACCCGTATCATGCCAGCGCCCGTTTGTGGGACGACGGTATTATCGACCCGGCTCAAACCCGTGATGTTGTTGGCTTGGCGCTCTCTGCCGCGCTAAATGCCCCTATTGAGGAGACGAAGTTTGGTGTATTCCGTATGTAATGGCTAAGGCTATTAAGGCAAGGAACATCGACTTAGAACACACTATGGATCGACAACAATGAATAACTCAATCACAACCGACACAGAACGACTGACTCAACAATTACAATATGTGAGCTGCACGCTCGATGGCGGCGTAGCCCAGATGGTGCTCGACCGAGCCGATAAGCATAACGCCTTCGATGAAGTGATGATAAGCGAAATGATTAAGGTGCTGGAGCATTTCAGTGCCAATGTTCAGTGCCAAGTATTAGTGATAAAAGCCAACGGTAAAAACTTCAGCGCCGGCGCCGATCTCAACTGGATGCGCAAGCAAGCCAAGATGGACTTTGGCCAGAATCTCAGTGACGCCAACGAGCTTGCCAAGCTGATGTCACTGCTGGATAAATTCCCCAAGCCGACGATTGCATTAGTGCAAGGGGCGGCATTTGGTGGCGCACTTGGGCTTATCTGCTGCAGCGATATCGCTATCGCCAATCAGCGTGCCAGCTTCTGCTTGAGTGAAGTCAAACTTGGGCTCATTCCAGCGGTCATTAGCCCCTATGTCACTCGCGCCATGGGTCAACGCGCAGCACGGCGTTACATGCTCACAGCTGAACGCTTCGATGTTCAAAAGGCGCTTGAACTGCAAGTCATCCATGAAGTGAATGACGACTTAGATGCTGCGGCTCAGCCGATGATTGATGCGCTACTCTGCAACAGTCCACTGGGCATGACTTGGGTTAAAACCTTACTGTTATCGCTTGAAGATGGCGTGATAGACCAAAACACCTTGGACTATACCAGCGAACGGATCGCCCGTATTCGAGTGTCAGAAGAAGGTCAAGAGGGCCTCAACGCCTTCTTTGAAAAACGTTCACCACAATGGCCTGCAACCACAGACTTTAACGCTGCAACAAAAAATAATAACCAGAGCGCCAGCGGGCAAGGAGCCAAATAATATGTTCACTAAATTGCTAATTGCGAACCGCGGTGAAATCGCCTGTCGCATCATTAACACCGCTAAAGTCATGGGCGTTCGTACGGTTGCTTTATATTCAGATGCCGATATCGATGCTCGCCATGTCGCCATGGCCGATGAGGCATTTTACTTAGGTGGCAGCGCGCCAGCTGACTCTTACCTTAAAGGCGAGCTGATCATTGAGATCGCCAAACGAGCAGGCGCAGAGGCGATACACCCAGGTTATGGTTTCCTATCGGAAAACGCCGATTTTGCATTGAAGTGCGAACAGGCCAATATCGCCTTTGTTGGCCCAAGCGCCGCTGCAATTGACTCGATGGGCAGTAAGAGCGCCGCTAAAGAGATCATGGGTGCTGCCAATGTACCATTAGTCCCCGGCTATCACGGTGATGCTCAGAACGATGAACTACTTGTTAGTGAAGCCAACAAGATGGGCTTCCCGCTGCTGATTAAGGCGGCCTTTGGCGGCGGTGGTAAAGGCATGCGCATCGTTGAAAGTAACAATGAGGTGCTCGATGCGATTCACTCTGCGAGGCGTGAAGCGATTAGCTCTTTTGGTAACGATAAGCTGTTAATGGAGCGCTACCTGCGCCAGCCGCGCCATGTTGAGGTCCAAGTCTTTGCCGATAGCCATGGCAACTGCATCTACCTGTCTGACCGAGATTGCTCAATTCAACGCCGTCATCAAAAGGTGGTTGAGGAAGCGCCAGCCCCAGGGCTTAGCGATGCCCTCAGAGTCAAGATGGGCGAAGCGGCCGTTGCCGCAGCTAAGGCGATTAACTATGAAGGCGCGGGAACAGTTGAGTTTTTACTCGATACCGATGACAGCTTCTACTTTATGGAGATGAATACCCGTCTGCAGGTAGAGCATCCCGTCACCGAGCTCGTCACAGGCCAAGACTTAGTCAAATGGCAATTAATGGTTGCCAGTGGTAGTCCGTTACCCCTTAAACAGAATGAAGTGCGCATTGTAGGCCATGCTTTTGAGGCGCGGATCTACGCCGAAGATCCACACAATGACTTCCTGCCTGCCAGTGGCAAACTCGATTTTCTGCGCGAGCCTGAGCAGAGCCAATTTGTGCGTATCGATTCTGGCGTGCGTGAAAATGATGTGATCAGTAACTTTTACGACCCGATGATCTCAAAGCTTATCACTTGGGATGAGTCACGCCCTCGCGCGCTACAACGCTTAGTGCATGCATTAGATGATTACCAGATCAGTGGCCTTAAACATAATATCGAATTCCTCGCTAATATTGCTAAGCATCAAGCTTTTAGCGATGCCAACTTTAGCACCGATTTTATCGAGCGTTATGGTGATGCGCTATTAACCGCACAATCAAATGCAACTCCATCGACTCGTCGCGATACAGCATTGGCGATAGCGGCGCTGTACCAGCTATGTGCCCGTAAAAAACAAGCTAAAAACGACACATTGACCAGCCATGATCCCTACTCACCTTGGGGCAAAGTGAGTGGCTTTAGGCTCAACAGTGCTAGCCAACATCAAGTGGCGTTACTCGATGATAATCATGAGATTAATCACCTTGAGCTAATCGAGACGCAAGTCGCTGGAAAGCCACAATACCAGCTGCAGCTGAGTGATAACTTACTCACCCTTTCTGGCGAGCTAATTGACGAGATCCTGCATGCTGAAATTGTTCAACACAAGCTGGGCGATAGCCAAGCTGAGCAAGCCAGTAAAGCTAACGGCCATAAAATAAAGCTCCCAGTTAGCCAAGTCGGCAATGACTTTACCCTGTTTATCAACTCAAAAAGCTACCACTATCGCGCCCTAGAATCAGAAGAGATTGAAGAGCAAGACAATCTTGAAGATAAGCTCAAAGCACCAATGAACGGCACTATCGTCACTCAACTTGTCAGCGTTGGCGATGTGGTAAAAGCGGGCCAAGGCATTATGGTGATGGAAGCGATGAAGATGGAATACACCATAGAGTCCCCCTTTGACGGTGTTGTCAGTGCATTCTTCTTCGAGCCCGGTGAACTCGTCAGCGACGGTATGTTACTTGCCGAGGTCGTGGCTGAAGTTGAAGCAGAAGTAAACCCTGAAAAGGAAGAAGCCGGATGAAGATGACTAATGTAATAAACGCCATTGAGTCTCCGTTTGACGGTGTTGTCGGTGCATTCTTCTTCGAGCCCGGTGAACTCGTCAGCGACGGTATGTTACTAGCCGAAGTTGAGGCTAAAGTTGAGACTGCAGAGCTTGAGCCAACAGAAACTGTGGCTGCGGAGGAAAGCGCATAAATGGCAATCTCTTACCCACAACAAGTCAGTATCTTTGAAGTCGGCGCCCGTGATGGTCTACAAAACGAAAAACCGGTCACGACCCAAGATAAAATAGTCTTGATAGAGGACTTAGCGACTGCGGGCGTTAAGCGAATTGAAGCCGCCAGCTTTGTGTCACCTAAATGGGTGCCACAGATGGCAGATTCAGCCGATGTGCTCGTGGGCATCACTCGCCACAAGGGCGTAACCTACAGTGCGCTCACTCCAAATTTAAAAGGTTTGGAACTCGCACTTGAAGCTGGCGCCGATGAAGTCGCCATCTTTGGCGCCGCCTCAGAAAGCTTTAGCCAGAAGAATATCAACTGCTCGATAGAGGAGTCGATTGAGCGCTTTATCCCAGTAATGGAGCTGGCTAAGGCCAAGAATGTCCCGGTTCGAGGTTACGTCTCTTGTACCTTAGGCTGCCCTTATGAGGGGGAGATAGCCGTTAGTGAAGTGGCTCGGGTGTCTGAATTACTTTACCAAATGGGCTGTTATGAGATCTCGCTTGGCGACACCATAGGCGTTGGCACACCACTTAATGCCCGTAGAATGGTTGAAGCGGTGGCAGAAGTGGTGCCAAAAGACAAACTGGCGCTGCATTTTCACGATACCTATGGCCAAGCCTTAGCCAACATTCTGGCCTGCTTAGAAACCGGTGTCAGCGTAATTGACTCATCGGTCGCAGGCCTTGGCGGCTGCCCCTACGCTAAAGGCGCATCGGGTAACTTAGCCACAGAAGACTTAGTTTATATGCTACACGGGCTTGGCATAGAAACCGGTATCGACTTAACTAAACTGGTTAATGCGGGCAATAAAATCAGCCACGCCCTCGGACGCCAGTCGGGCTCTAAAGTGGCAAGAGCCCTCAGCGAATAGAGAGCCATCAGCGAATAAAAAGCAAGAAGATCCTAGATCCTAGCATTTGACAGAATAAGGAGATAACAATAATGGCAGGACTAAATAAAGAGCCAAATCAAGGGCTGAATAAGGTCGTCACCAGTTATGAAGAGGCCTTAAAAGGCCTAACTAACAATATGACAGTGATGGTCGGCGGCTTTGGCTTATGCGGCATACCCGAAGGCTTAATTGCGCAAATGGTCAAGACTGGTGTCACCGGACTGACCGCTATCTCAAATAATGCTGGCGTCGATGACTTTGGTTTAGGCCTGTTATTAAAGAGCCGTCAAATTGATACCATGATTGCCTCATACGTGGGTGAAAACGCCACCTTCGAGCAGCAGATGTTATCTGGTGAGCTTAACGTTATCTTGACCCCACAAGGTACCTTGGCCGAGAAAATTCGTGCCGGCGGTGCGGGCATTCCCGCTTTCTTTACCGCGACAGGCTACGGTACGCCTGTAGCCGAGGGTAAAGAAACCCGCGAAATTGATGGCCGTCACTATGTGTTAGAGCCCGCACTAAAAGCGGACTTTGCGCTGGTTCGTGCATGGAAAGCAGACACCATGGGTAACTTAGTGTTCCGAAAGACCGCAGCCAACTTCAACCCCATGATGGCAACCGCAGGCAAGATCACCGTGGTAGAGGCTGAGCATATCGTCCAGCCTGGGGAGCTCGATCCTGATCATATTCATACACCCGGCATTTACGTCAACCGTGTGATTCAAGGTAAGTTCGAGAAACGTATCGAGCAACGCACAGTTAAACCAGACTCTAAATCAAGAGCTGAATCAAGAACTGATGAAAAAGCATAAGGAGGCAGCACCATGGCATTATCAAGAGAACAACTGGCACAGCGTGTAGCACAAGAACTCCAAGATGGCTTTTACGTCAACTTAGGTATTGGTATCCCAACCTTAGTGGCCAACTATATTCCTGAAGGCATCGACGTGATGCTGCAGTCAGAAAATGGCTTGCTGGGCATGGGCGAGTTCCCCACCGAAGAAACCATCGATGCCGATCTCATTAACGCTGGTAAGCAAACGGTTACCGCGGTTGATGGCGCGTCATTTTTCTCATCAGCAGAGAGCTTTGCCATGATCCGTGGAGGACATGTGGATCTCACCGTCCTCGGCGCATTTGAAGTGGATGAGCAAGGCTCTATCGCCTCGTGGATGATCCCGGGCAAGCTGATTAAAGGCATGGGCGGCGCAATGGACTTAGTTGCTGGCGCTGACAACATCATCGTCACCATGATGCACGCCGACAAGAAAGGTAATTCTAAGTTACTGCCAAAGTGTGAACTGCCACTGACCGGCTATGGCTGTATCAAGCGCGTGTTAACTGACTTAGCCTTTATGGAAATCAAAGATGGCGCCTTTCATCTGCTAGAACGTGCACCGGGGGTGTCGGTAGAGGAGATAATCTCCAAAACTGCAGGCAAGCTTGTAGTGCCAGAATATGTGCCAGAGATGAGCTTTTAACGACAAGCTATTCGATAAAGCAAGTTGATAGAGCCAGTTGATAAAGCAAGTAGATTGAGCGATTAAACACAAAACGCAGCTTAATATAAGCTGCGTTTTTCCATCTGAGTATTAGTTAAGTGTCACTCCCAACTTTGGGCGCACTCGCTCCAATAATTGACAAATAAATACAAAAAACACCGGTACAAATAGCACAGCAAATACCGTGCCGGTAAACATGCCACCAAGGACCCCAGTACCAATCGAATTTTGAATTTCAGAGCTTGGGCCTGTGGCTAAGTAAAGTGGAATAATGCCGCAGCTAAAGGCCAAAGACGTCATCAAAATGGGTCTAAGCCTTTGCTTAGTTGCCTGCAATACGGAATCGACGAGGCAGATCCCTTCCGCCTGAGCCTGCTTGGCAAACTCGACGATAAGAATGGCATTCTTAGCCGACAAGCCAATGATAGTCACCAAACCAACTTTAAAGAATACATCGTTTGCCACACCATTTAATAGCACGAAGCCCACAGCACCAATAATGCCTAATGGCACCACCAAAATAACGGCTAACGGGATAGACCAGCTTTCATACAGCGCCGCCAATACTAAGAAAATAACCAGCATTGAAAACAGTAATAACCATACTGTTTGTGACTCCGCTTGTTTTTCTTGCAGTGAAAGCCCTGTCCATTCGATGCCTGCAGCCGTTGGCAGTGAAGCAGCAATACGCTCCACCTCCTGCATAGCCTCTCCAGTAGAGTATCCCGGTGCAGGAGACGCCGACACCGCAACGGCTAATAAACCATTAAATCGGGTCAGTTGTTGCGGCGCCATTTGCCACACAGGGGTGACAAATTCAGAGAGATAAACCGTGCCGCCTTGCTCATTGCGGATAGCCAGTTGCAATATATCCTCAAGTTGCATTCTTGACTCAGCTTGAACTTGAACAATCACCTGTTGCAAGCGGCCATTATTAGGAAAATCATTAACGTAATTAGAGCCCATTGCAGTAGAGATTGTGTCGCTAATCGCGTTAAAAGGCACCCCTAGCGCCCGCGCTTTGGCGCGATCAATATTTAGGTGTATGCCACTGGTTTCAGGCAGCGCTTCATAGAACACAGATGATAGCTTTTCACTGGCATATGCCTGCTCAAGGAATTCCTTTTGGATCAATTGGAAACGCTCGTAACCTGCATTACCACTGTCTTGTAATTGAAAAGATAAATTGGATGAGTTGCCCAAGCCATCTATCGCAGCGGGTAACACACTAAACACTTCTCCTTCCGTTAAATCACTTAAATAATCACTTAACGCTGCCACTTCCTGTTGTGTAGAGCTACCACCACGTAGCTGCCAGTCTTTTAATGTCGTAATGCCAAAGGCAGAGCCTGGGCCAGTACCACTAAAACTGAAACCAAGAACACTCATGCTGGCATCAATGGCCTCTCGACCTAAAGTAAACGCCTCAATTTTACTCACCACATCCATAGTTCGCTCTACCGTCGCATCAGGCGGCAGCTGGATAGACGTCATATAGTAGCCTTGATCTTCTTCGGGTAAAAAGGTGCTCGGCACTAGAGTAAAGCTATAAATACATGCCACCACAAGTACGATGTAAAGTGCCATCACTCTGCCCGTTCGCTTAACGAGATGGGCAACACCAGCTGTCACTTTTTGGGTGAAATTGTGGAAGTTACGATTAAACCAGCCAAAAAAACCACCGCTTTTATGGTCATGCTCAGTCAAAGGCTTTAATAAAGTTGCGCACAAAGCTGGCGTCAATGTTAAGGCTAAGAAGGCCGAGAATAAAATCGACACTGCCATTGCAAGCGAGAACTGCTGGAAAATTGTGCCTACCGAGCCCGATGCAAATGCCATTGGGATAAATACCGCAGATAACACAGCCGTAATCCCAATAACAGCGCTATAGATGCTTTTCATCGCCTGCTCTGTTGCCGCTTTGGGTGGCAAGCCTGTTTCAGCCATTACTCGTTCAACGTTTTCAACCACTACGATGGCATCGTCAACAATAATACCGATAGCCAACACCATACCAAACATAGTGAACACATTGATGGAAAAGCCCATTAGCCACATCACCGCAAACGTACCCAGCAACGCAATCGGAGCGACAATCGCGGGGATAAGGGTATAGCGGATTTTTTGCAAAAACAGGTACATCACTAAAAACACCAACACCATTGCTTCGAGCAGTGTCACGACAACCTTTTGAATGGATATTTTGGCAAAGATAGCCGCATCGGAGGTGATCGAATAGTCCATATTGCTGGGCATGGCAAGCTTAAGCTCAGCCAATCGGTCTCTGATCCCTTGCGAAGTCGCAATCGCATTCGCTCCAGGCGATAGCTGAATCGCAGCAGATGTCGACTGCTGACCATTTTCCCGATTACTAAACAGGTAATTTTGTGCCCCAAGCTCAACCTTAGCTACATCTCCTAATTGGACCATGCCAGCATCAATATTTGAACGCAGCACAATGGCTCTAAACTGCTCTGGGGTTTCTAATTGCCCTTGGGCAGTTAGAGAGTGCACCGTCATTTGGCCGCCAGATGTCGGAGAATCACCGACTTTACCGGGAGAAATCTGCACATTTTGCTCTGCAATGGCTGATGTCACATCTTCCATCGTTAAGTTATAGCCCGTCAACGCCACCGGGTCGACCCAGATCCGCATCGCAAACTCAGCGCCATACATCTGTACTCGTCCCACACCGGGCACGCGCTTTATCTCCTCAACGATATTTCGCACCATGTAGTCACTCAGTTGCTGCTCTGAATATTCGCCACTCGGTGAGATAAGCCCTAAATACATCAGGTTATTTGAAGAAGTGGTTTCCACCGTGATGCCGATTTGACGAACCGCTAAAGGTAGTCTTGGCTCAATGGCTCTGATCTTGTTTTGGATCTCAACCTGAGCCATCTCAGGATCGGTACCATTTTCAAAGGTCACCGTAATTGAGGCGCTTCCGCTAGCATCTGACGAGGAGCTAAAATAAAGCAGACCATTAATCCCTGAGATCTCCCGCTCAATCAAGGTCACAACACTGTCATTAATCGTTTGTGGACTCGCGCCAGGGTAAGATAAGTACAAACCAATACTCGGCGGCGCAACGCTAGGAAAACGCTCGACAGCCAACTTAGGAATGGCGATCACTCCAGCGATGCTAATTAAAATAGCAATAACCCATGCAAAAACAGGTCGAGAAATAAAAAAATACGACACAATAAACTTCCTCTTACGCTATCCGTTGATACATTACTGCTGCCAATCAGACAGGACTAACTCAGCCCCTTCGCGCAGGTTATCTTGGCCAGTCACTACCACTATATCGTTTGGATTAACTCCTTTCGAAATTACATATCGTCGCTGTTGCAGCCCTTCTAGTTGTACAGGTCTTAGCTCAAACTTGTCGTTAACAACAATGTAGACAAACGGTAAGCCCGCACTGTTGCGGCGAACCGCGTGTTCAGGAACCGTGATTGCTTGCAATTTCTGACGCGGGATCTGGGTTCGTACGTACATTCCAGGTAAGAGTTTTTGCTGCGCATTATCGGCAATAATACGAATAATCAGATCACCGGTATTTTCATCAACGCTGATCCCTGAAAACAAAATTTGTCCTTCGATATCATCTGCACTCTCTGCAGACGACTGCACAATCACCTTGACCCCTTGCTCACTGTTTTTCTGTTCATTGGCTAATAAACGTCGCAATAACCCAAGTTTCGATGCGGGTTGACGAACATCAATATAGACCTTATCAATCTGCTGAATGATGGCTAATGGCTGTGGCTCGGTACGGCTAACTAAACTTCCCTCAGTCACTAATGCCTCACCGATAATCCCAGAGATAGGTGCAGTCACTTTCGCATACTCAAGTTGTAACTCACTATGCTTAAGTTGGGCTCGATTTTGCTGCACTGTGGCGGCTGCAATTTGTAAGTTAAAACTGACCTCTTCAAAAGCCTGCTTACTTACCGCCTTAGTACGATCTAATTGAGTAAAGCGATCAACTTGGCTTTGTATTAACGCTAAGTGCGCCATAGATTGCTCAAGCGCCGCTTGTTTTATCTCTACATCGATAGTGAAAATATCTTGGTCAATTTGAAACAGTGCATCCCCCTGCTTGAGGGTGTCTCCTTGCTTAAATAGCCTCTGGGTTATAATTCCTTCCACCTGTGGACGAATTTCAGCGCTACGTAGTGGCCGTACTCGACCTTGCAATTCATCAAACAAGGTGACTTGAGTTAACTCAGCAGTTATGGTGGCGATATTGGCGGTGTTTGGATAATTAAACGCCTCGTCAGTGCTACTTTTCTCACAGGCAGTCGTCCAGAAGCAGACCGCAGCAAACAGCCCTAAACGGGTAATTTTTTTAAATTCACTAGCCATATATTATCTTCACTCATACCTAACAGGCACAGCCAATGTTCTATCTCAATTAAGACAAAACCTAGGCATTAAAAATTGTTGGCGACAGATTAAATGAGCAAAGGTAAAAATAGGGTAAACACGCAGGAAGAAACAAATGCTAGCCGAGCTATTTCTTGAATAACTTTACTCTATATTTACCCCTGGGCCACTAAGCTGTAATCTCCTAGGCCGAATGACCGACAATAGCTAAAAATTTTGATTGGAGAACAGAGATGATCCGTGTTTTATTGATTGAAGATGACCGTGATCTCGCCGAGACGCTACTCCAATTAATGGAGCTCGCCCAGATGCTTCCCGATCACGTCAGTAATGGTATTGCCGGGCTCACATTAGCCCGCAGCAATAGTTATGATGTACTGGTGATTGATGTCGGCTTGCCTAAACTTGACGGCTATAGTGTATGCAAACAACTTAGGGCTAGCGGAATCGATACACCGATACTTTTCTTAACCGCGTTTTCCAGCATAGATAATAAGCTTGAAGGCTTCGCTTCTGGCGGTGATGATTACCTTGCTAAGCCCTTCGATAATCGAGAACTTATTGCTCGTATAACAGCCTTGTCAGGCAGAAAAAGTAGCCATGTAAAACGGCTTGAGATCGCGGGCTTAATCATGAATTGTGAGCAACAGCAAGTGTCCTATCAAGGACAAAAACTTGAGCTCACTCCAGCCTGCTACACCCTGTTAGAAGTACTGATGCGCGCAAGCCCTGAAATAGTCAGTCGTCAATCATTAGAAAACAAGTTATGGGGCGACGAGCCGCCAAGCAGTAATGTGCTTAAAGCACATATATATTATTTGCGCCGGGCATTAACTCAGGTACAGCTTGCAGAAATGCTGTATACCTCTACGGGAAGAGGCTGGGCACTGCGCCCAAGTAACACACGATGAAACTTCGGCAAAGCTTAAGTGCCTTATTACTCGGGGGCGCTGGTTTTATTCTATTGCTACTCGTGCTCAGCTACACCCTGTGGGCGAGAGAGAACTACTTTCGCGCCTTAGATACTTCTTTTAGTGTGAGTATGCATAAGGCTCAGGAGCTGATTAATCAACAAGGATTTGATAGCATTGCGCCCGGATTAGCGATTATTGATGCTCAGCTATTTCGTCAATACAAAGCGCTACCAGAGAGTATTAAACTCACATTTTCAGAAAACCAACTACAGGTTGGCCAACATTATTATGCCGATGGTATAACCCAAAGCGATAAAGCTAAACACCGAGATTTCTTTATCTATACTGCTGAGCATAAAGAACAAGGCATTTACTACCTCGTACAGCAATATGAAGACTCTGATAGCCACAGTCACTGGGACATTGCAGATGATCAGCTGCAACAGATCTGGGTGGTATCGGTCATCGTTACCCTGCTTCTAGTCATCGTCATTTTAGCTTGTTTTCGTTACTTAGCGAAACCTATTTACAGACTCAATGCTTGGTCCAAGCAGTTAAACAGCACCGATCTCAACAAGCCTATTCCCTCTTTTGAATACCAAGAGCTTGATCGCCTCGCCGAGCAGATCCTCAATAGCTTGCGGGAAGTCGATAGTGTTTATCAGCGCGAGTCACAGTTTCTCCAATACGCCAGTCACGAGCTAAGAACCCCAATTACAGTGGTTAAAAGTAATGCAGCTTTATTAGAGCAACTGATCTCACCAAGCAATATGCCGCCATTGCAGCGTATAATCAGGGCGAGCAATACCATGCATCACCTCACAGAAACATTATTATGGCTGACACGTAAAGAATTAGCCCAACCCAAAGCTTGTCAGTTTCAATTAGATTCTTTGATCAATGAACTCGTAGAAGAACATGATTATTTACTCAACGGAAAAAATGTTGAGTTGCAGGTCAGGATTGCCGCACAAGCGGTTGTATTACCGCAAATCTTAGTCAGAATTGTCGCTGCAAACCTCATCCGCAATGCGATGCAACATATAGATGAAGGTGTTATCAACATAGCTCTTGGCAAAGAAGAGCTGACCATAGAGAATAATGGCGTCATACTTAGCGATAACACGCCCCATGGTGCTAACTCTGATGGATTTGGTTTAGGACTGAAGTTAATTCATCAAATTAGTGAACAACAAGGCTGGTCATTTTCGACGTCAAGCAAACCGCAGCGCTATATTGCAAGCATAGGTTTTTCTAGCAAAAATAACCTTATGACTCAATGAGTAAACGACTAGATTAAATGGAAAATACTACAATGATAGAGCGTATAAGTAAGGCTTACGATGGCGAAATTTATGGCATCTCCTTTTTCAGCTATTTCGACAAAAATTATCAGTTAACAGCATCCTCAAAAACACTTTGGGAGACCTTAATTCAAGTTGAGACGCTAACAGCGGATCTTATTGAGCCGACATTAAACAGCCACCAAGTCCAGTACGATAGCAATAACGCTTTGATGATCAACAAGGGAAGCAAAGATGCCCAAAAATGGTGCCATCTACCATGGGCAGAGCTAGTCGAAACCCTAGTCAATTGGGTTGAACCTTACGAAAAAAAATACCGCTGTTGGGCTGATGAAGCCAGAATAGAAACCGACACTTTCCGATTAATCGCCGATCATGAGACAGCCATATACGAATGCTTCAAAGCTGAGAAAGTCGGAATTTCAGGGGAAACGATTCTTTTAGAATTTATAAGAAAGTATGAGCCAAAAAGAAGTTCTTGAATCACGTTAGAGCAACGCAGATCCTATCCATTAAAATTGAAATATCATTAGGATAACCGCAGGTTAAGCGCTAGCCTTTTCTAACAAGCTTATACGTGTAAGTTTTCAAACCACTGCCTCAAAATGGGTCTTACCGCCGGATTTACAACCACTCCCATATGGGTCACATCGGGTAGCAGTGTTACCTGAGCGCTTGTGTACTGTGAAAACACTGGCTCAAACTGTTCGGCAATAAATGCTTCATCCGCGGTACCGACGAGTACTAATAATGGCTGCGTTATCGCACAGAGATCTTGCTTATAGTTGCGCGGAGCGAAGGCTGTATTGAGGCGATGGGTGTATGACAAGGTTTCCGTCCCATTGCGGAACTCTTGTGGCATATTGAAATCAATCGCGATTACATAATCAAACTGATGGATGCCGATGTTATTTAACATGGTCAGCCCAACGATTCTAAGTGTATGAGGCGCTGCCCAGCCGCCTGAATTTGGCCGCATTATTGGGGCGTTATATTTAAGGTAGGGAGAAAGTAAAACATAAGCATCAACTCGCTTTCCGTATCGACTTCCCGCAAAGCGCACCGCCAGCCCGCCTCCCGATGAATGGCCCGCTACAATCAGCTTACAGTCAGGATGTTCCGTTTTAATCAGTTCAATGAAATCGGCTAAGTCATCTTCCAGTTGGTCTATATAATCGACATCGCCCCGCCTTTCAGGTGCTTGTCCATGCCCACGAAGATCCGGCGTATATACCTGAGCGAGCCCTTCGGAACTCAAAAAATCAGTCAGAGGAAACAGATACTGGCTATGCCAGCCTGAGCCATGCAAAAATACAACGACCTTATCTGATTTAGCGTCATAATGGCGATAGGGCAATCGCTTGCCATCTCTAGTTTGATAGCTTTTTAGTTGTGGCAGCTTTGTATAATCGGTTGCCGACTTATCAGAAGCCAACTCATCGAAAGCTAAATTGTTTTGGGTCGAACTTCGTTTGCTACGCTTACCAAACACAATACAGATGGAGGCAATGCTGAAATAAATCGCCGCGGAAATGAATATGAAATTTAAAACATCTAAGAAAACCTTATCCACCCACCCTCCAGTTTTATTTTTTGATACAATACGTTAAGTAGTTACATGAGCAAAAGCACTTAAACTTATTCGAATTTATCAGTTTAATCACTAACGCCTCAAACACTGGCACGGCTTTACTACAGCAATATTTGAGGCTTGCTAGAGGATTAAAAAAACGACACTCTTGTTTTAAGGTACCGTTTAACCCATAAGTTTCCAATTACTGATATAAATTTGAATCTACCGTTTTGTCGCTAAATGGCACGATCTCAAACTTCTCATCAAACTTAACTAAAGTGCTAACCAACTTACTCAACACCGTATCATCGCCTTCAAGGGTCGCTTCCTTCGATGCAATCAGATCTGACAGGCGCGCTTGACCCAATAATATTTTTGTAAAGCCATCGTCATTCAAGGTGATAGTTGCATCGACAGCCTTTTTAGCTTGCTCAACTTTAATATTGCTTAAGTTGCCATTAGACATTTCAACGAAATAGACTTCACCATCAACGATAATATTCATCGTAAATGGCGTATGCTGGGCTTTTAACGCATCGACTTGAACGGCGATATAATCGAGCAACATTCCAGGATCCATTTCAGAAAGAATATCCGCAGAAGCCGTTTTTGGCGCTCCGGGACTGACCTTGCCCAGACGTAACTCTTGTGCACCGGTGAGATAAATGTTACGCCATCCCGCGCCCTCCGCTTGATAGCCCATTTGCTCGTAGGCATCTGCCAACAACGCTCTTGCCTCAAGGTTATCAGGCTCAACTTGTACCACTTTATTTAGAACGGTTGCGACAAAGCGATAATCACCATCGGCAAAATCTTCTTTCGCTTTGTTTAAAATGGCCTTCGCGCCGCCCATATACTCTACAAACTTGGCTGACTCGGCTTTAATCGGTAGCGGGTTTAAGTTGGCCGGATTCATATCAAAATAGCCTAAATACATATTGTAAACCGCGCGCGCATTATGCGAGTAGGTACCGTGGTAACCATTGGTATGCCATGCTTTTTGAATACTCTCAGGCATCACTTCATATATCTTGTCACCCAGATCCTGTAAAACATAACCATTATTGGCGAGTCTCAAGGTTTGGTTGTGAGTAAAGCCATAAGCATCTCGCTGCATTTTTAAATAATTAACAATTTCCGGTGTTGACCAGATAGGTGCCGAGTGCGATGCGAACAGTACCTCGACCTCATCTCCCCACATATTGATCATTTGATTTATTTTCTTAGACCATTTTAAGGCGTCACGTACTTTAGCACCGCGTAAAGTGTAAACATTATGCATGCCTTGATAGGTGACCTCACCGGTCCACAAGGCTTTCATTGAAGGTATGTAAGTCACCATTTCTGAGGGTGCTTCGGTTCCCGAGGCATCGAGGAAAACCATCTCTAGGCCATCGATAGTTAACTCCTCCACATCGGCCTTTAGATTAAGTTCATAATCGGGCGTAACATAGGTAATTTGCCCCGTAGATAGACCTTTGGCTAAAGCCGCATCAACGATGCCGTGCTCGTTACGACCCAGTGTGGCGCCATATTGATAGGCAGTACGACGTGACATGGCATTACCCGCTAATACATTCTCATCGACCGTTTCCTTAGTGATATTTTTAGAGCCATAAACCTTCACGTTAGGAAAAGCTTCTTGGATAGCGCGAGCACCACCAAAATGATCGGCATGGGAATGGGAGTAGAGCATCGCGACAACCGGAAGTTCGCCGCCTTGTGGAACATTCTCTTGAAAGAACTTCAGAGACTGCGCCGCCGCCTCTTTGGTGGTCAACACGTCATAAACTATCCAACCTGTTTTCCCTCTGATAAAGGAAAGTGACGCAAGATCTGCCCCACGGATCTGATATATTTTCCCGGGTAAAACTTCATAAAGACCTTCGGCCTTCTGATTCAATACCGCTTGTCTCCAAAGCGATGGATTGACTGTTGCTGGCGCAGCATCTGCTGAGTTTTCATCGATAAATTTAAAGCTATTATGAATTATGTCACCGGTTTTTTGGTCAAACTCAGCAACGAGCCCCTTGTCATTGTTTTCAAAGGCCCGAACATCGGTGAAGTTTAAGGTTTCTGCATAGGCTCGGTTTGCCTTCTGAGTTTGCTGAGTAGCTGGTTTCCCTCCCACATCTTTAATTGAAAGGTCATGCTCCTCTGCAGACACTGTAACGCTTGAAAATAGTAGGCTATATACGATGAATCTGTATCTCTGTTTCATAAGTGCATCCTGCAACGCCATAAATGTAAACAAATTGTAGCGCACCGTTCGATAAATCTAAAAATAAATTACCATCAACCTTCTGCAGAATCGGAAGCTATTCCTATACTTATGCAATAGCTTCCTCACCAAAGCGAGGGGAATGACTCAATTTACTTTCATAGTTCGTATTGCCAAAATCTATCGAGAACCGAACAAGATGAAAACCAAAGACGAAGGATTTACCCTAATTGAATTAGTTGTTGTCATTATCATTCTTGGCATTGTCAGTGTTATTGCTATCCCCAAATTTATCTCATTTGAAGATGAATCACGTGATGCGGTGATGCGACAGACTCTGGCTTCAGTTAAAAGTGCAATCAGTCTTGTTCGAGCCAAAGGTTTTGCTTCAGCTAAAGACTGCAACTCAAGTAATAGTCGATTAGCGTCTTTTAAATCTGTAGAGATCAATAATGTGCAAATCTGTGTCGATCCAATACAGGGGTTCCCCTATATCGATCTATTTCGCCGCGGCACAGAGTCTGACCAGATCAATGCCATGTTGGACTTAGATAATAACTTTGATCAGGTTTGGTGGGCGGGAGGATTTTACTTATACCCTAAAGAGATCACTGACGAGCAATCGATGAATTGCTATATTTTTTACGATTTTGATACTAAGACAACTGAAATGGTAAACACTGATTGCTAGGTATTCAAAAAAGAACATTGAACACACATCTTTGTGGGTGCCGCATAGACCCACCGATGCTGAAGTCGCAGCTCCATGACTATTACCCATTAAACTCCATTATTCTTACCCACTAAATAAGTATCAACTCGCTTCAGAAGATATCTTTGAAGTGATATTCGCACAGATAACGATATATAAATTCAGTATCATCATGAGATAAAAAATCCGAGAAGCCAACTTCTCGGATTTTTATTTAAGTAACAATCCTTAAAGTCTACTCACCGCCATTAGTCGCCTTATATTCAGCCTCCCACTTAGGTACCACTTTCTCGATAAAGATGGCTTTATCTGCACGCATTTTTTCCATATCCATGCCTAAAAGAGCCTGTGCTTTCGCTTCAGTAGAGATATCTGGAATGACTACAGCCGTTTTAACACCTTGAGCTGCCAATACTTTGGCGAGCTTAGCGCGGGCCTCTGCGGTTTTAGCTAATGATGTTTCTAAAATACGCAGTCCCTCTTCTGGCGCATGAGCTGCAATACCATGAGAAGCAATGGCAAAATCCCAGCGCCATTGAGCATGACGAATGTCCGTTAACGCCGCAGCCATTTGCTGCTCTGTCGCTCCCGCTTTCCAGGCTGCATCAGCTTCAAAGTGAGCCTTCACTAACTCAGCCTCCGCCTTAAGCTTAAGGGTATTAACCTTATCTTTATTAGCCTGCACTAGACCTTGCAACTGCTCTTTGGTTTGTTCGTGACAGGTGGCACAAGTAAACTCAAATTTATCAAATGGATTACCAACATTATGATCGGTATATTCTTTTCCTTCAGCATTGGTTACCCGTGGCATATGGCAATCGGTGCATGATATTCCCATCTCACCATGCATCCCCAATGCTGTAGTTTCATAACCTGGATGCTGAGCTTTTAACATCGGCGCTTTTGATAGTTGGTGAGTCCAGTCTTTGAACTTCAGCTTGTCATAGTAAGCTTCCATCTCTTCGACTGAGGTGCCATCATCCCAAGGGAATTTAACCCAATTTGGATGCTCAGCTGTTTTTTCAAAGTAATACTCCACGTGACACTGTCCGCACACCATATTTTGTTTTTCGCTCTTTTCTGCCTTATCGAACGGTGTACCTATTGCCGCAAAGGCGCGCTCGGCAAATGGACGTGCAACTCTTAACTTCGATGTTCCTGGCTTATGACAATCAGCACAACCAATCACATTGACAATTTCAGGGCCTCCTTTAGCCCACTTTCCTTTGAAGTACTCAGCTTCCCCCTGTTCCTCAATCACTCGCGGTACATCTGGGCTTTTACAACTCCAACAAGCCATTGGCATTGGACCATCATCCGCTTTCATCGGCGCACCAGTTCGTAGCGTGGTTCTCACATCGGTAATAGCATACTGATGCCCTCTAGGGGCGTTGTAATCTTTGGAAAACCCGTAACCCGCCCACAGAATAACCAAGTTAGGATCGGCGGCTAATGCATTGGTAACCTCTTTACTCTCAGCTGTTTTTTCCCAGCTTTGATATTGCTTAGGAAAGCGCTTCTCGTACTGGGCATTATCTGCTGGATTCGTTTTTGCCACCGCAGCACTACTTAAAATGCCGATGCAGACTCCTGCTATCAAGGAAACTTTGTATGATTTCATAGGTTATCCATCCATTATGTGAGGGTATTTAGATATATAAAATGTAGTCGCTATAACCACGTTGTCAAAAGCTACCGCAATTAAATTTTCTTTTTATTTTCAAAGGAGATTTTGAAACAAATTCAATAATTGAGGCGGCTGAAACAGGGGGATTTACTACTGCTATTCACGGCTCAAATAAGCGTTATTTGTTCTTCAGGCAAAAGAGGCTCAAGCAAGACTTATTTTCCTTGAAATTTAACCCGCACTCTCAATGTCTTTATCTAGTATTAATTACAGTAGCGTTAGTGACTGTTGGTTTAGTTAGAATTGGGTTAGTGGGCGTCAAGTTAGCTAGAATTGGGGTCTATAGCGTGAATTAGAACCAATCAGCTTAAGGGGGCTATGTTGAAAATTGATATCTCTGGCAAACAAACTATTTCCGTGTTTCAGCTGACTGCGGTGTTTAGTATGTTGTTTGCGTTAGTAGGATTTAGCTATAACGTTTGGCGGATGGAGATCACCGAGTACAACAGCAATGTACGTTCGGCTAGTTTTGAGTTGTTACTGCAACTGTCTGAACTTGAATCTATCGTCTATGCCGCTCATTACGATAAAGATCTTATTCTAGGCAACCCACGTAAAGGCTGGGTAAAGGTCAATTTGATTGCCGACTTAAGCATGATAACAGAGCCAGAACTCAGTATTGCAGCCGAGGAGCTAAAACAGAGTTGGCAATCAAATTGGGAGCTGTTGGCCAATGATGAGGCTAGCGCTCAAGCGGTGGTGAGCAAAATAGATGATACCCGCGCCCGAGTGCGGCAACTGCTCAAACGCTTAGACTAAATCCTCGATTAGAATAGTGAGGCATAAATAATGCGTAATCATGTTAACGGGTTTACCCTCATTGAATTAGTCGTTGTCATCATTCTAGGCATTATCAGTGTCATCGACCTCTCAAATTTATCTCCTTTGAAGATGAATCTCGTGATGCTGTAATGTACCAATCTGCGTCGGCCCAAAACAAGGGTTTCCCGATATAAACCTATTTGCCGTGACACCGAGTCTAAACAGATCAATGCTATGTTGGACTTAGATAATAACTTTGATCAAGTTTGGTGGGCGGGAGGATTTTACTTATACCCTAAAGGGATCACTGACGACCAATCTATGAATTGCTATATTTTTTACGATTTTGAGACTAAGACAACTGAAATGGTAAACACTGATTGCTAACTATTTAGAGAAGAAAGTTGAACTGCCACTTTGCTCTCTATAGATGCATAGACTCGCAATCTTTTCATTACTCATTGCAACGAAATAATGACCAACTAGCTTTAGATGATACTTTTTAGGTGCTGAGTGCACTGATAGCGGTATATAAATAAAGAATAATCATGACATAAAAAATCCGGGAAGCTAAATTCCCGGACTTTATAGCGTAATAACAATTAAAATCTACTCACCATTAGTGACCTTATATTCCGCTTCCCACTTTGGCACGACTTTCTCGATAAAGGTGGCCTTATCGGTGCGCATCTTTTTCATATCCATGCCTAAGACGGCCTGTGCTTTCGCTTCGGTCGAAATATCTGGAATAACCACAGCGGTATTAACACCTTGAGCTGCTAATATTTTTGCTAACTTATCACGAGCTTCTGTCGACTTAACTAATGAGGTTTCTAAAATACGAAGACCCTCTTCTGGCGCGTGAGCGGCTATGCCGTGCGAGGCGATGGCATAGTCCCAACGCCATTGAGCATGACGGATATCCGTTAACGCTGCAGCCATCTGCTGCTCGGTTGCCCCCGCTTTCCAAGCGGCACCAGCCTCGAAATGAGCTTTCACCAAAGTGTCTTCAGCCTTTAGCTTAAGTGCATTAATCTTGTCTTTATTGGCTTGAACTAAGCTTTGTAACTGCTCTTTGGTCTGTTCGTGGCAAGTTGCGCAGGTATATTCAAATTTATCAAACGGACTACCGATATTATGGTCAGTGTATTCTTTACCCTCTGCATTGGTTACCCGCGGCATATGACAATCGGTACATGATATTCCCATCTCACCATGAATTCCCTGTGCAGTAGTCTCATAACCTGGATGCTGGGCTTTTAACATTGGCGCTTTTGATATTTGATGTGTCCAATCTGTAAAGTTAATCTTATCGTAATAAGCTTCCATATCTTCGACTGTCGTACCATCATCCCAAGGGAATTTAACCCAATTAGGATGTTCTGCTGTTTTTTCAAAGTAATATTCCACATGGCACTGCCCACATACCATGTTTTGTTTCTGGCTCTTCTCAGCCTCATCAAACGGCGTTCCAATTGCAGCAAAAGCACGCTCAGCAAATGGACGTGCGATCCTTAATTTTGAGGTGCCAGGTTCATGGCAGTCTGCACATCCTATATTATTAACAATCTCTGGACCTCCCTTGGCCCATTTACCTTTGAAGTACCCAGTTTCCCCCTCTTCCTCAATCAATCGTGGCACATCAGGGCTCTTACAACTCCAACAGGCCATAGGCATAGGCCCTTCATCTGCCGTCATGGGGGCGCCAGTTCGTAATGTACTCCTCACATCAGTAATAGCATATTGGTGACCTCTTGGAGCTTTATAATCCTTGGCAAATCCATAACCAGCCCAGAGAATAACTAAATTAGGATCCGCAGAGAGTAAATTTGTCGCCTCTTTACTCTCTGCGGTTTTTTCCCAACTTTGATACTGTTTTGGAAAACGCTTCTCATATTGAGCATTATCTGCTGGATTGGTGTTTGCCACCACGCCAGTGCTTACCATGCCTAAACAGACGCCAGCTATCAAGGGCACTTGGTATGCTTTCATAGTGTATTATCCTTAGTTTTTGGTTATATGCAGTAAAATGTGGTCGTGACATGTTGTAATCCCCCCATTTTTAATGGGGTTCATAAGTAGACTTGTTAATTTGTGCAAACCTTGCACAAGAGTTTTTATCTTCAATGCAATGTTGCCTTTCATCGTTATAAACCCTAAGCCATTTAGTTGCAAAGGCTTATTGTCATTATGGGAAATAAAATCTGGCCAATAACAAAAATAGCAGCATATAACCCCACGATGCCGCAACCTACAGACATTTAATCCAGCGCTAACTAATTAAGTGAAATAAAATACTAACACCACGCAATGCAAAAATAGCTAAAAAGGTACAATGACGAAACCATTTTTGTCCCACACAGGTTCACTCAATATTGGTACATAATCATAAGCACGCGAATAAATATCAGATACCTCCTGAACGGGTGAGTTTATGAGGTTATTGCTTGAGAGCGACTGCAGTCATGAGCTGATATAGAGCGCATTGACACGTGCTGGAGCACCTGTGAGTCACGAGTGAATTTGTTGAATTCGAAAGTAGATAAGTTTAGCTATATCGTCAGGATCGGAAGTCACCGAGTACAACAGCAATGTGCGTTCAGCCAGTTTTAAGCTGCTACTGCAGCTACCTGAGCTTGAGTCAATCGTGGAGGCAGTCCATTACGATAACGACCTAAGCCTAAGAAACCCACGTAAAGGCTGGGTAAAGGTCAATTTGATTGCCAACTTAAGCATGGTAACTGAGCCTGAGCTCAGTGTTGCCGCAAAGGAGCTTAAACTGAGCTGGCAATCCAATTGGCTGCAGCTAGCCGATAATGAAGCCAGCGCTCAAGCGGTAGTGAGCAAAATAGATGATACTCGCGCTCGAGTGCGGCAACTGCTCAAGCAGCTAGATTGAGTCTAAGCTTGGCTGAGTGAATGCTCTGCTCCACTCAACGCTTAAACTGAATCAACATCTAGAATAAGTCACTAAGACTTTACTTAACCGCCGCCACAAAGGCTATTTCTACTAAATATGCAGGATCGGCTAACTCGACTTTTAAGCAGGCGCGACTCGGGGCGCAGCCTTCAGGCAGCCACGCTTGCCACGCCTGATTAAATACCGCCACGTTTGCAAAATCGGTAACGTAAATAGTGACCGATAATAGACGAGACTTATCACTGCCTACACTGGCTAATGTCGCTTCGGCCTGCTCAAAAATCTGCGCAGTTTGACTTTGCATATCGCCGTCGACATCAGCTGCAATTTCAACAAAGTGTGCCATGTTATTGAACACGGTAGCATCGGACCAATTTGCACATGGGTTAACGCGTTGAATATCCATTTTAAACCTTAAAAATTCATCATAGTAGCAGGCGATTTTAGCAGAAATGTACCACAGACCTAGTAAATTTAGTGCCTTAAGTCGATTATGCAGCGCTAAGCACACCTTGCTATAACCCATAATGCTAAACTAAACGCTTAGCTTGATTTCGCCTCAGTTTTGAGGCCGTTTATACGAGATTTTGATTAAATGACTCTAAGACGCTCTTTAGGCCAGCAGTGGAGTAAGTCGATTCTTGCACATCGATTAGCCTTAACCCTGCAACGCTCAGACAAGGTGCAACAGCTGTTTGGCGGTGCCACCTCACTCACCACTGTCACCAATACCATTTCGGCACTGGTATTTGCTGAAGGCGAACCGGTTTGGCTACCGCCGATGGACAGCAACGAACAAACGCCGCTAGCGCAAGAGCTTGCCCTGCACTGCTTATTTGCAGCAAGTCGCTTACTGTTCGTCAAAGAGATTGAGCAAGGTGAATTAAATCAGTCGGAGCATCTTGTGCTAACGATTGGCTATCAATGGAGTCAGTCGCGAGTTAATGCCAAAGCCGATACACCCGAACAGGCTCTCAGCACCGATGCGCTGCAATTGTGCCAACTGCTGCAGACGGTTAATACTCAGCTAGAAAAAGTGCGCAGTGACAAACGTCAGTCGAGTCGCAATATGGGGAGCCACGGTTAGCTTTCACTTTGACTGCGCAAATAAAAAGCCCGCAAACTTTCATTTGCGGGCTTTTTGCTATTATCGGTCACTTAGGAACGTATCAATGCACTAAGCTAGACTAGCGAAACAGTCGTTTATCAAGCGGCAACACCTGAAAATCTTGCTGCAGTTGCAACAAGAAGTCTGTGGTTAGCAAAGCAATACCACGATAAAAATCGGTCTTGGCGTGCTCATTGGCTAATTGACAGCAACGCATTGCCCAAGGCAATAGGTGTTGTTGCAAAAGCACTTGAGTAAAGCGGATCAAAGCTTGGTTATCGACTTCTGATTGCAGGCGACCAAAGGTTTGATCCAGTACAGTAAAGAACAAACCAATATGGTCAATGGGTTGCTTGTAATCGAGTTGCAACTCAACACCGTGAGCGCGATAGTAGTCCATCAACTCAACGGTAGTTCTATCGTTAATCAACTGCTCTTCGCACAGGTAAACTGAGCCTTGCGGCACAGCTGTCGGTTCGCCTGGTCCAAAGAAAAGTTGGCCGTAATCTAGCTTTAAGGTAATTAATGCCTTTTCTGCATCCGCCGCGCTCACCTCACTCGACCATTGCTGTAGAAAAGCTCCCAGCAATTTGCGCCCAGTGCTATTTTCTAGGCGATGTTCAAACTCAGGCCAACTGCCCGCCACATCGCACTCTTTTAGCCCATTAATAAAATCGGCTTCTGGGTAACGAATAAGGCAGTGATGCAGTATTCGCGCTAACCCTTGATACTCAACAAAATCAATTTTGCTTAAAGATGACTGAGCAGGGCTTAATTGAGCAAGCGATGATTGCGTGAGCGAGTCTGTTTTTGAAGACATAATTTACCTTACAAGCTAAGCGGGCTATCAAGCCCGCTGCTGTTGCACTATTTAAAGACCTTAATACTTAACCTTTAGCTGAAGTTATACTTCAGTTGGGTTAAGGATATCGCCGCCTTGTCCACCATTCACGTTAGCCTTAATGATAAGGTTTGGTGAAGTAATAGACTCTGGTGGTAATGGTGCAATATGGCCATCGCCATTACCATACTTAGCGCGTAGGTTATCCATAGTGTCAAAGTCTAGTGCACGTAGCGGACAAGACTCAACACACACAGGCTTACGGCCTTCAGCGATACGCTCAAAACAACCATCACACTTGGTCATCACTTTACGCTCACGGTCGATTTGCGGCGCATCGTATGGGCAAGCACGTGAACAGCTCTCACAGCCGATACATAAATCTTGTGCAACGTGTACTAAACCATCTTCGCGGCGCTTATGCATTGCACCTGTTGGGCAAGCTTTAACACACACAGGCTCAGAGCAGTGGTTACAACCAATTGACATGTAGTAAGCAAATACGCTTTGCTCAAAACAGCCGTTTTGGCCTTCAGTCCACTGTCCACCGCCATATTCGTACACGCGGCGCCAAGTCACGCCATTTAGCGCAGGTACGCCATTTTGTTCAGGGTTAGTGTTATTACGGATCTCGTTGCCTTGACGGTCTTTACAAGATACATGACACGCCTTACAGCCAGTACACTTAGTGCTGTCGACGTAAAAACCGTATTGAGTTGCTTCAGTCATAATTAACTACTCTCTTAAATCTTTTTAATGGCAACACGAATAGTGTGCTGTGGGTTACCTTTAGCGACAGGGCTTGGCTGGTAGCGTGTTAGCGAGTTAATCGCGCCGCCTTCGTCAACAATGTGACCAGTACTGCCTTGCTTGTTACCAGGCTTGTACCAAGCGCCTTGTCCTAGTGCAAATACACCTGGTGCAACACGTGGCGTGATCCGTACAGTGACTTCAACTGAACCGTACTCGTTGTACATCTCAATCTTGTCGCCAGAGCTTAAGCCGTGCTTAGCACCGTCCATTGGGTTAACCCAAACGGCATCTTCTACCGCTTCACGTAACCATGGAACGTTGTGGTAGCTCGAATGAGTACGGCCTTTAGTGTGGTAACCCGCAAGCTGAATTGGGTATTCCGCTTTAGCGTCTTCATCTTCATAACCGTGCCACGTTACAGTGTACTGTGGAATGGCTGTGATGGTGTCGCCTTTTACGCCCGTTGGGTTTTGAGCACTGCTTTCTTGATCCCAGTTAGCCGCGCGCCATGCAAGTTCAGCCGAATAAATCTCAATCTTGCCACTTGGGGTCGAAAGGGCTTTACCTTCTTTAACAAAACTTTGCAGTGCAACGTGGTTGTCGTTCATGTTCTTACGGAAGAAGCCTATCTCTTGCGCTTCTTTGTAAGTCGCTGGGAACGCTGGTGTCACATCGATGTTGTTGCTGTTAGCTTTAGTACTTTGATAAAGCTCTTCTAACCACTCATCTTCGTTCTTGCCTGCTCTAAAGCCAGCGCCAACGCCCATCTTGTCAGCGATCATAGCAGCGGCTTCATACATAGACTTACAATCCCACATTGTCTCAACAGACGAAGACATTGCAGTTAGGTAACCTAGAGAGCCTGAAGCATAAGAGTCGTTAACTAAATCGTTTGATTCTAACCAGCTAGTATCAGGCAGGATGATATCGGCGAACTTAGCACCCGGCGTCATCCAGCAGTCACAAGACACGATGAATAGATCTTCTGCGGTGCGGAAGATTTCAGCCGTATTGTTGATTTCGGCGTGCTGATTCAATAGCGAGCTATCTGATGCAGACAAGATGAACTTAATATTCGCACCAAGTGGCGTATCCAAACCGTCTGTACCGCGAATACCGTGGCTACGAGCTGTCATGGTTTCGCCATTTAGAATCGCTTCAGACCAAGTGAAGAAAGAGATGCTTTCTTTAACTGGGTTGCTACCTGTAGGAATACCTGCGCGAGACATGCTGCTCATGTATGGCAACTCACCGTTTGATGCGCCGCGTGTACCTAACTTACCCGTTAACACTGATAGCATGTAAAGCGCACGCATGCTTTGCTCGCCGTTAGCTTGACGGTTAACACCTGCGCCAATCACTATGTATGGCGCTTTGGCGGTCATTAGCTTGCCGGCGATATAACGAATTTTGTCAGCAGAAATACCACAGATTTTCTCTGCCCACTCAGGTGTTTTCGCATCAGAGTAAATACCTTGACCTAGAATGTAGTCTTGGTAGTTTTCATCTGAGTTCATCACCTTAGCGTATTCTTGCTTAGTCGCATCGCCACTCGCTGCGAAAATAGCAATTTGATCTTCAATTGATTGCTTAGTGAAACCAACAGAGTTCTCAAGTACAAATGGTAATGATTGTCCCGCAAAGTTTGCGTGATTGATCATCTGGTAAGCTACCGCTTCAGCAAATGCCGCATCGGTGCCTGGACGGATTGGTAACCAGCTTGACTCTTTACCTAGCATAGAGTCTGTGTAGCGAGGATCGATCATCACCACTTCTAGGCCGTTATTTTTTTGCAGAGCCTGTAGGTAATCGTAACCTTCGCCCGAACCTGACTGGCGGATTTCGCTTGGGTTGTACGCCACGCCTAGGAAGAAATCACTGTCTTCGATAGTAATGGTTGAAGAACCCATGGTACTACCGGTACCGAAGGTGTGCTTCGCCGCTTCCATCTGCTGCGCCCAAGAGTAGTTACCATAAGCATTTAGGCAGCCACCGTTTAGGTTAAATAGACGGTTGAAACAGGCATTTGATGCAAAACCATAGTAAGCACCTGAACCATAGCTACGGAATACTGACTTAGCACCGTTCTCTTGTGCATAAACAGCAGATAGCTTTTCAGCAATAATGCTAGTTGCTTCGTCCCAGCTAATGGGTACAAATTCTGCTTTACCGCGCTCACCAACACGCTTCATTGGTGTCTTTAGGCGGTCAACGGCGTAGTTTCTTTGACGTAGTGAACGGCCACGAGCACAAGCACGAACTTGGTGTAGACCATAGTTGTCTTCTACTTCGTGATCGGTTTCAACGCGCGTCACGATACCGTCTTTAGTAAAGACTTTAATTGGACAGTTAGAACCACAGTTAACTAGGCAAGATGACCAGTTCACCACTTCGTCTTTAACAGGCGGTTGTGGTGGGATCACGTTGGCATCGTCAGAGCTAGAATTACAGCCGGTAACTGTTGCTGCGCAGCCCAGCGCAGCACTCATTTTTAAGAAACTTCTACGTTCCATAATCTTGTTTTCCTCAAACTTATTAGTGACTGACTCGACCTATTTCAGCTTGTAGCTGAAGGTCAACATCAGTTGATGGGCGTTGTAATTGTGGTTCAGGTCACCCAAGGTGATTAAACCAGGAATGCTATCGGGAGTGACCATCGCGCTGTCGGTATCAAAATAACGTTCAAACTGGTAAGCCAACTTGACTGCCATTTGCTCTGAGATCAGATATTGCCCGTATAAGCTCACGCTGTGGTTGTACGAGTAATAGCTGCCATAGTTGTTGATATTGGCGCTGCCAGAGTTGTAACCATTGACACCAGTATTGCTAGATGAATTAGCAAATAGGTAATCACTACCTAAAATCAATCTGCCATCCATTAAGCCTGAATAAGTTGCACCTAGGCCTAAGTTGATAAACTCATCATTAATCTCTGTGTGCCAAACTGAGGCTTGGTCACCGCTTTGATCTGAGTCAATCCACTGCTGGCCCGCAAAGGCATACACAGATAGCGGCGCTGAAAGCTGGGCATGAACATTGATGTCATAGCCGTAGTCTTTTGCCTGAGTTAGACCGATTACCGTGGCATCATAGTCATCATTGGCGTAGTAAGTGCTAATATCAAAGCTCAACCACTCAAGCGGCATGTAGCTCGCTCTTGCGTTAACTTCACTGCGCTTACGATCGGCAAGATTGTATTTGCGCATTAACGACTCAGTCTCGTCGCTAGTGAGCTCATTAGCTTGGTAGTCACTGCCACCGCGCTCGCCATAGCTCACACCAAAATCTAGGGTCAGCTTATCGATAGCGCGAATGCTTAGCTTGCTCCAAAACTCGTTATCACGGGTCTGTTCACGCTCACCATAGCTGCGCTCTACTTGCTTATAGTCATAACCCGCTTGTAGGCGGTAACCACTGGCAATGCGGTAGCTAGCGTTAGTTTTGAAAGTCTGACGCTCGATATCCATCGGTGTGTTTTGTTTAAACGCACCTGACATAGAGTTGAATTCATACTGAGCAAAATCAAATGCCGATGAGCGGTTATCACGCTTGCTATAGTCATAGCTGGCGCCTAGTCGTAAGCGATTACTGACTCGCGTACTGGCTGCAAGGTGTGAACTTAAGGTATCAACCTGGCCGTCCCAGTTTTGAATTGGGTTGCCGCTCATCTGGATAAGGTCTTGGTCTTGGATCATACGACCGGTCACCACACGACCACTAAATACACTAGAGTCCAGGCGGTACTGACCCGACAGCGACACTTGATGTGCTTGGTTATCTGGTGTCGCGCTGTATACGTCATAGGCATATGGCAGGCTTAAATCGCCCATATTATTGTCATAACGTGAGCCGTTGTAGCTCAGCTCTGACAACCAGTTAGCGCCATCAAGTACCACGCCAGCGCTGAAATTATCTGTGGTTTCATCGACAGCTTCAGCAAAGTTTGTTGGACGTGGGCTCGTTAAGCTAGCGCTACGGTGACCAGTTTTATCTTCACGTTCAAAACGGGCGTAACTGTTTAGACCCAGCCCCATCACCTCTGAAAAGTCATACTCGAAACCGATGCCGCTGCGCTGTCTCTGTAGCTCAAGATCCAATACGCGAGTCTGCTCACTCGGTGTCAGCATGCCATCGTTTTGCCAAAGATTCGTGGCCGCATTGCTGCCTTGGTTAGTAGTAATGGTCTGAAAATCCAGATCCAGCTTGTAATGACCGCTCTTACCCGCTTGCATGCTCACAAAGCCATTATCCATACCCAATTGGTGGGCTTGAACGTTAGCTTTATAACCATTTTGCTGATAGGTAAGGTCGCTATTGATACCTGCAATCGCGCCATCTTTACCCGTACCAAACTGGTTTATCGCATAGTTGTCAGCGGCATCGATAGCGCCGACACTGACACCAACGCTGCCAGTGTAACCTTGAGGCTCGACACAACGCTTACATTGATAGCTCTCGGTTTTGATATTTGCCGTGTTCGCGTTTTGGATACCGAAGTTGGCCGCCATTGCGCTACTGCACGTGCCTAATAGCGCAAGAGTGATCAGATTTAATGAAAAAGATTTAATTGAACGCATAGTAGTCACTCCTAGACTTAACGGGCAAAGTTGCTGCCAGCAGGATGGTTAGAACCATGGATCTTGCTGTGGCAATTTAGGCAACTCTTACCAGCACTGAATGCATCGAGGCCCGCTTGACTCGTCATACGGCTTGCATGGCCATCATCGGCGTGACATTGCTGACACAACTGAGGAGTACGAGACTTCAGTAAATTGTCATTCACACTGCCGTGCGGTGTGTGACAGCTTGAGCAGTCTTCCATTACAGGCGCATGCTCCCACAGGAATGGGCCGCGTTTGTCGGCGTGACACTCGGCGCAGGTCTCATTAAGGCTTGGCTTAATCAGTGCACTTTCGGTCATCGAACCATGAGGATTGTGACAATCGGTACAGGTCATCTGGTCCCACTTCATTGGGTGAGATGAGCGCTTGTTCATGTCTGCTTTAGCGCGGGTGTGACATGAGGTACAGGTGTCATTTACCGTTAGACGGTCAAGTGCTGGATCTTTTGCGGCATGAATATCATGACAATCGCTACAAGCCACTTCTTCTAGATTATGAGTACTGTTATGCCATGACATTAGGTTAGGATCGTTATGGCACCCCTGACACACACTATTCTGGCTTGAAGCAGAAAGCTTACTGTCAGGACTGAAGCTAATCATTGGCTCTTTACCGCCACGATTATGCTTACCTAATGGACCGTGACAGGCTTCGCACTGCACTCCAGCCATAGGCGATTTGCTATTACTCATATCACCGTGAACGCCGTCAAAAATGTCCATGACTTTGGCATTCTTCTTATGACACATAAGGCAAGAGTCCGCCCCTTTTGGAGAATATTTACCTTCACTAAATTTTTCTGTTAATTTTTGTTCGAGTTGCGTTGAGTCAAGCTTATCCCATGGAGTCGCTTGTGCAGGCAAAACACTGATGAACAGAGTGAATAAACTGCTAGCCATTAATTTGGCCATAAAATTCACTGACTTTATGGTTTTGATTGTGGACATTAACTACAGGCCGGTTGTATATCGAAGGGGGTATTTTATTGCCTGCAGACATCAGAATTCAAGATTATGCATATCTAATAGTGACTTGAGGCTTGCAGCAAGTTTTCGTTAAAAGCGTCTACTGCCTCACAATATAAACAGGTAAAAAAGATACATCTTAAATTAAGGGTAAAACCAATTAACCATTAAAATCACTAAGATATAAAGCGCTTGAGAATGATTACTATCTTTACTGGTTATAAATGTGAGACATAAATGTAAACGAGTTGATTTAACGGCTATGAATTCTTGAAGCTAGATCACTAAGAATTCTCAACATATTCAGGCTTTAGCCACCAATACCCCATAAGAAGTACCGATATAGAGCAAAAACCAAACAACTCAGCAATTATAAATAGTGATCACAACAACTCTTTTATCTACATCGAGTAGCAAAATACAAAACTCAACAGAGTAAACAACTGTACAATTGCCAGTAGGAAGGATTTGTTACTTAATCAATATTTATTGCTCAACGTTATGATGCTTATAAGCTAAGGAGCTGTTTATTAATGGCCTATAACATATTATTTTATTAACATTGAAGCGACTCAAAGGATAGAGCCTTGCACAACATAAAAAGCAAATTAGAAAATAAAGTTCCGCCACCCATAATCATGCTCATTTTCGCGGCACTCATGTGGGGAGTTGCGCAAGTAACTCATAGTATTAAAATAACATCTAGCACAGCATCGACCATAGCGGCCGACAGCTCGCTATCTTTTGTTCAGTTACTCGCTATTCCCCTACTCTTAGCTTTAGGTGTATTTTGTGCGATTGCAGGCGTAATTAGCTTTAATCGAGCAGAAACGACAGTTCACCCACTCAAGCCAGAAACGGCATCGTCTCTAGTGACATCAGGCATTTACCGATTCAGCCGCAACCCCATGTACCTTGGTATGGCTTTAGTCCTCTGCGCATGGGCGTGTTACTTAACATCGATTTGGAGCGTGGCAGGTATTGTAGGCTTTCTGCTTTACATGTATCGCTTTCAAATCCGCCCTGAAGAGCGCGCACTTGAGGCGATATTTGGACAGACATTTATCGATTATAAAAAGCGTGTCAGGCCTTGGATATGACAATATTGAGAATCGATACCAGCACGACTGTCATGGCTGATAATCGACTCTAAATCGATAACTGATAATGCAAAGTTGAGATATAGGCTAACCACCTGTAATACCACAAAAATTGCCCCAGAGTGCGCGCACAGTTAGGGGCAACTCCTGTCAAAACGGTTTAGCTAAAGCCTAAAATTGGTGGTTATTCGCTAATGGTTATAGCGAGTGCTTAATGTTCACGGTAAATAAGCGACTCTTTAGTTAACTGAAGCTCTCTAAGACGCTTTTCGGTCAACTCAAGCTTGCAGCCGATCAAAACAGGGAGCCCCATCGTCCCTTCTGCATAGGTCAGCCTCTCAGCCATGCAAACATCATTACGATAGGTTAACCAAGAAGCCTGCGCCTGACTGAACGCTGCCGTTAACTCAGCATTCGCAGTGACGCTTTCGAGCGCGTTAATTGACTCAATGACTTCTGTGAGTTTAAGCTCGACACTCGCTAACTCTCTAAGGGCACATTTAGTCATCCCCTCGGTGCTGTAGGCATGCTCTGACCGGCAATCAATTCCCGCTGCAGGGTCATCACCCACTATCACAGTGCTGACTGTTGTGGGCAGAAACCATGCACCGCCTGGAGCAATCTCACGACACAAGCCTGTCGAGTACGAATTAGCTAAAATAAACTCGCTGCCATTCCAAATGTAACGCCTCGCCGAAATACAGTCACCGACACCCCGCCCCATCATAAACTCATGAATGGTTCCGTCGGCGTAATTTGTCGCACTATCGGTAATTAACTTAGGTTCAATCTCTGCGTTATCATCAACCAACCACACACCATCGCCATAGTTGTAAGCGGCAAACCAGCAAGGTGAAGTGACCACCAGCTGATGCTCACTAAGCCTTGCGACTGTAAGGTCTAACTTGCCATCTTCTACTGGGGCAATGTCACACGACAGGTTAACTGCTGCTTGTATCCTAGATACAAACTCAGGATCCTTTGCTAATGCGCGATCTGCGTCTGTCGTGACAGGCTGTTGCTGCACAGCTCCTGAAATCAATGGTATTGAAATAACGGGGGCTTGATTAGGCTGCACAATATTGGCTGTACGCTGGCCTTTTTTTACAATGCCGTAAGGCGTACCAACCAGACCTTGGTAATCATCCATTTTTAATAACACAGCAGTCGAACCCGTGGTCGATAAATGCCATTCATCGCCAGTACTACTTTTAAAAGTTATAGAGACCCGACCTTTCATGGTGAGTGCATTGAGTAATTGGCTAACCTGATCTTTGGTTAACTCACGCTCCCCACTAAAGCTAAGATCCATCTCCTCATAAGCGGGCAGCTCAGGCCTTAATTGGCTCTGGTAGGTATCATTAATGCTCAGCGAGACTGTTTCACCTTGCGCTTCACTGCTGTCAGTAGCATCCATTGCAATCTGACCAAACTTCACCTTAGCAGTCACCGGCTCATCAGCTCCTGCAGCACGCTCAAATATCACTGAAACGGGAGCGTACTCCCCCTGCTTACTTTGCAGTTCTGAATTATGATAGCCAACTGCACGACAGGTATGGGTATTATCACAGACGACTTGCCAATCACCATGAGAAAAGCTGAGCCCATCAAGCGCTAACGCAGCGGTAGAGACAAACATAAAAACAAGCACGGAACAAAATCTTACTATTTTCGAAAAACGCTGCATTAAAAACTCCAAGCTATGCATTGAGCAGCCAATCCTTTGCGTTACCCTTATTTGTGTAATCCGCCATTAGCAAACTGCTCTTCGATAAAACCTACATCCAACTATCAAATTGATGTTAGCGCCTTAATTTATATCCTATTGCTGATTACGATACGGCTTAATGGCGTCGCCATTGTGAATAGATAACAGCCAAGGGTATTCAATTTAAAGACAACTACGTGACAAGCCTCACAAAACAAAAGTCATTATAACATTTTATAATTCATACACTTGCAAACATAAAGCGACTATCGATATGGTGCCGCATTCAATATTTAAGCAATAGCAAGTTAGCCCTAGCTTCATCCATACCACTAGAAAGCATTTTATTTGAAACTGATTAACACGCCATTTAATACAGCATTGATAACAAACACTAAAAAGGTCAAATAACAAGATGCCAAATGCTATCTCAACATTGATGCAAACTCAGCTCGGAAAGGCCATGTTTGTTATTGCGATCCCATTGCTGCAATTTATCGGCCCTAACTTTCTGATTGGTGTCGTTCGTGTCGACCATGAAGGGGTCGGCACAGGTCTACTATTTATCTTTAAATGCTTAATTTGGATAAGCGGACTGGTGATTGGCAGTTTGGTATTTTCTAAGGTTTATTATAAAGCGATCCGTTATGGCCTATGGGCAAACGCCCCGCTTGCCATTTTGATCCTTTACCTATTATCGCAAAATCTGCCCATCCTTTTATCATAAAAACATTAGGCTCAGAGACTCACTAAAAGCTAAGGAACGGCATGACTAATATCTTCGCGCCAAAAAACACTAAGTTACAAAAGCTACTGGCGTATATTTTTATGCTGTTGCTGGCTTTGATGCTGGTTGCGGTGTTTAGCAGTACCTTAGTCGATGATGAGATTTATGAACAAATAAGCCTATTTTCAGCGGTGCTGTCTGTGGTTTTGCTTGTTGGTATGTTCTGGGGGTTAAAGCAGAAGAATTCATGGCTGAGAGCTCACTTAGACAATCAACCCCGTCACCCCTTGAAAGTGATCCTGTCTATGGTGATAGGCCTACCGCTCCTATTACATTTTTCACTAGCCAAGGGGCTGCCAGTACTACTGCATACCCTGCTGGCCGAAAAAGCCGTCATCGTCGCCACCATCGATGATAAACGCTTTGGCTATTACAGCCGCACCTGCGATGGTGGTCTATACCTTGGAGGTTATCGTTTCTGGGGCAACGACTACATCTGCGGCATTAAAAAAGAGGATTGGGATAGTTATCAATCGGGAGACAAACTCGCGCTATATGGTGATAAATCAATACTGGGTTTCACCTACCAAAAATACACCCTGCTCACCGATGAATTATTACAACAGATTATTGCACAATCAGCCGCCTTAAGAGCACAAGCTATCACAGGCAATAAAGGCATGAGCCTTGAACAAGCAAGGCGATTTATTGCCAATTCAGACGAAAATAGGTCAACAAAGTAAACATGTTTATTCTAAAAAATGTACCCGGCATAACCTCAACGTTAACCTTTATTGCAAGTATCAGTTTACTTGCAGGCTGTAGCTTATCACCCAGTCAAAACCGACTAGAGATAGAGCAACTAATGCTGGATCTGGGCAGTTGCCAGTTCGATGACAATGAACGCAAAGCCATGTATCAAGCTGCTAGTGCAGGTAATCGAATCCCCTTCCCTTTGCTGCTTTGTGAAGGCAAGCGTAGTGAGTCTTTTGATGAACGTTGGCAAGCCAGTCGCCGCGCTGTTGGTTACCATATTCTTGGCAGCCACTTTGAGGGCGCTGAAACTAGATATGCAGGTTACGGCGCCGCGCTAATCGAGATCAGCATGCCGGACTGGGGCGCCGCATGTCTTGCTCAGGGCTTGAGCGATAAAACTTGTGATCACTTGGTTTATGGCATTAACGCGCCACACATAGAAAAAGTGACCGAAGAGCAGGTACAAAACTTACTGCGCGAGCAAGACAAGCTGGCATTAGTCACCAACATCCCAATTATCAAAGACACGATATTAATGCCGCTTAAACATAACTCTGCAGGTCAGTTAATCGCTAACTGGGTAGAAGATGGTGGCGCACAAAGAGCCAATAAAGCGCTAGCTGATACGCTTGGCGAAGTTATTACTTACGACGATAGTAACGACAACAGTAACGGTAATAGAACGCTACCTATCAGCAGTTATAACCTGCAATATGATCTGTTAGAGCAAGAGGATCTCCCCGCTCAGTATCAAGGGGTGTTTTATTATGCTACGCCGCAGTATATCGATTATAGCGGCAGGCCTTCGGCCGAATACTCCATTCCCCTTCGCAATGGCGTGCAGGTACGTGGCTATAAAACCACTATTTATCGCGCCCTCCCTAACTAATTAAATGGCTAAAGCATACTGATGAAACTAATGATTAAACCATTGATAATATTTACAGCATTACAGTCAGTCATTGCTTTCAATGCCAATAGCTATGCTGAGGCTAGCCTTGAGCAAGAGAGCTATCAACAGAATAATCAACAACAAGATTGCAGCTTAAATCAGTTAAGCAGCGTACTCGATTTTGATGCCGCACTGGTAACCAGAAAGTATGGTCTTAGCTTAGCCACAGACAATACTGTTTGTAGAGTATTACCCCATAACAAAGAGCAAGCATTACTGTCTTATTTTCAATATTATCAATCTGACGAAGATGGCTTTTCAAGCAATCTATGGCGAGTACTCTTGGTCAATCGCTACAGTAACAAAGTTGAAGCTAGCTATACTGGCGTGATCCAAGAAAGCAGCGCAATTAAAAGTCACTCCGATAGTATTAGTATTGATAGCGCGAGTTATCGTCTCAATGACAATACGAGAGCACTTGGATTGGTATTAGATCTTGCTAATCACGACACATCGCTGCAAGAGTATGAGTACCGCGCTTTCAAAACCAATCGTTTTCTTAGCCTATTTGTTCAAGAGGGAGACAAGCTACGCCCAGTGCTTAAACACCTGCCGCTGGATTACGATCTAGAAGGCACTGATACGGCAGGCAGTAATGGTGGGGGTTACCTGCATTATGGCGTACAGGGTAGAGTTGAAGTGTTATCCACCACCAGCCATGGCTACCATGATTTAAAATTGGTGACTCAAGGGCAACAATACAGTACAGACGGTGAATATGATCAAACCGAAGAGATAAGCTTTAGCACTGAGCTTAACTATAGCGGCAGCCGCTACCCAGTGATCACCGAACAATTACCCGCAGCTGAATTTTGGCAAATAAACCAAACTGGGGTGAACTTTTTAACAGAGAGCAACAATAGCCATGAAGCCGCTTCGCAAACAAATCCAAACAGCAGTCAAGCGGAGAGCCAATATGCCAACTAACAACGGTTCTATTTACCCATTAGGCTTCAGATTACCCGCTCTATTTAGTAAAGCTGTTTTGACTTGCTGTATTTTATTCTCGCCCGCAAGCTACGCCAAGCAAGTGTGCAGCACTGATGCTATTGAAGCGATGGAAAATGACAGCGGTTATTTTCAAGGATTCACCGCCGCGGTATGTAAGCAATTGCCCCACCAAGAACAATTCACCATGGGGGCATATCTACAATGGACAGGCGGCAGCTTTGCAGGTGAATGAACTAACAAAGCCACCCATTATAAATCAACAAGATAATGCTAGCTTTCACCACTAGATTTCAAGAGGTGGTAAATTATCGGCTAACTCTTTTTGTGGGGCGCTAAAGGTGACAAAAAATACAAATGGATAAAGGGGTAAGCTGTAAAATGGTCGAGTTTATACGAAGAGAATCAGCTCATAGAGTGACTCTATAAACTAAATGAACGGGTTGCTTGAATGGCTTAGCTTGCCTGAAGATACTCGCAGCTGTGCGCGAAGTGTCGTCGTCGCTTCTCTAGATGTTCACAATAGTAAGTTAACTCCTGCAGAGTGCCTACAGGCCCATGAAACAGTTTGCCAAATTCAGAGGTGATTTTTATCCAGTTAGCACTCGGAATATTGAGTCTATTCAGTATCTTTTCTGCATTAGCGGAGATTGCACCTCGTTTGTCATCTCGAATGATTCGACCCGTTTCATCAACAAGCGTTAAATAATCTTCAAGCGAGAAGTTGATGCCTTTTGGTTGGTGTTTTCTCTCATTACCAATAAAGGGCAATAACTTGGCAGGTTGCTTGCACTTTAGAGCTGCCTTCACTCTTAGTTGCAAGCTGGTATAGTCTGATTTTTCAGGTGTCTTAGCCACCTTGGCTCTGATGGGATTAAGCTCAACATAAGCCATACAGGCAAGTACTGCGGCTTCATCGAGTAATGCTTGTGACTTAAAGCGTCCTTCCCAAAAATGCCCTGTGCAGTTATCTTCATAATTAGCTTGCCTTGCAATAGGCTCATTTAAACAACGCATAAACCAGCTGATATCACTAAGGCGTGAGCGGTATGTTGCTATTGAGTGCTTTAACGATGCAACCATACACTCCTCAATCACATCACCTTTAGCGAATTTCTGCGTTAAATCAGTGCCGTTAAACAGCTTATGCCATTGTTCAACAACATCCCTATCAGTCCAGCTATTCACAGTCTCTAGGTCGATATAGAGTACGACATGTAGATGGTTACTCATCACAGCATAAGCAGCAACATCGATCGCAAACACCCCTGTTAACTTCAGTATTTGCGACTCTACCCAACCTCGGCGATGGTCGTAATTCCTGCCTGTATATTTATCATCACCACACAAATAGGCGCGCCTAACCACACGGCTACAACAGTGATAATACGGCGTGTCTTCAAGGCTAATTAAGGTACTTCTTGCTCGCGGCATAATAACCTCCAACTTCAGCATTCACTAAAGTTTAGTAGGAGGACCAAAAACATGCCATTTACAATGGGTGTCAATGTTGGGCTTATAATACGGCGTGTCTTCAAGGCTAATTAAGGTACTTCTTGCTCGCGGCATAATAACCTCCAACTTCAGCATTCACTAAAGTTTAGTAGGAGGGCCAAAAACATGCCATTTACAATGGGTGTCAATGTTGGGCTTCAAGTTCTCCATATCTGTTTATCAATGTGCCGTCAAAAAGCATTAAAACAGTAGTATTCATTCTAAAGTTCGTCCCCCGTCATGAAGGTGAATGCTCTTATAGATAAATAAAGTACATACAGCTCCTGCTAATATAAAAGGTTTAAACACCCAAAGTAACCAACCATCAATTATTTCTGCGTATAAAATTACCATTATATTTATTGCTATCAGAGCACATGTGCTTAGTGCGGCGCTTTTACTATGAGCAGAAAAACTACGTTCGGAATCAAACAAGAACTTATGAATACAATACCAAATAATGCTCAGTGTAACCCCATACGCCAAAAAGCCAAATAATCCAATTAATAAAATGAAACTACTATCGATACCTCCAACAAAAATAGCCGTAAAAATAGTGACCATGTATGATGCGAACAATGTAGATGTAAGTAAGTTAGCGTAGTCTTTCATTCTGTTTTTAAGTTAGTTAATGACAGGGGCGAGAATACCCTACAAGTCTTGTTTCATCATAGACATTCACCTATAAAAAATTTATTCAAGGGAACTATCAAAAACCGCTATTTTAGGTGGGTGTCATGGATTAAAGGAAACAAAAAACGGGCTAATGCCCGTTTTATATTGTTTTATTTGCCAACTTATTAACTGCTATCACCTAACTAATGGTTAATGATCTATTGGTTAACCAATAGCCTATAAATTAGGTTGATACTCAAACCCCGCTTGTGCTTCGCTGTCACTAAAGCTGCTTATTTTCTGTTTACGTACCAACATGCTATTGATCAATGAACCGGGGAACATTTCAATCGCGTTATTGAAATCTTCAACATTGGCGTTGAAAATACGAATAGCCGCACCAATCTGCTCTTGCTGCTCGCTGATCTCAGCCATCAACTTCAGATACACCTCTGATGCCTTAAGCTCTGGGTAAGCCTCTACCGTCACTTTAAGGCCCTGCATTAACTCATGGGTGCGCTGCTCCGCTGCAGCTAGCTTTGCGGTATCAACACCAGAACTCATTTCTGCAATGGCGCTGCGTAGTTCTGTGACCTTGGTCAGTACTTCTGATTCATGCAGTTTATATTGCTCAACTAACTGCTCGACCATAGGAATAATCTTATTCTTTTGACGCTCTTGCGTCAGTACCGATGCCCATGCACGGTCTACCGCATTATGTTTACCAATAATGCCGTTGTACAACATGATGATGGCAACAATGATAACAACCACTATCACTAAGCCAATAACTGAACTATCCATTTAGGTTTCCTTTTACATTTTAATTAACTGTCTTTTATTAACTGTGAATAACTGTATAAATCTTTATTAGTCAGTATTTATTTGTATGTGTTTATTTGAAAGTCTTTTTTAAAATAAGCTAAGCACTAGCCTTAAAATTGTTATCGCTAAAGCGCATCATTTCATGCACTAATTCAAGCACTTTGCTCATCAACTTTAACTCGGTATGGCCTGCTAATTCTTCAGCAAAGGCTTTAGGGTTATCTAAACCGTGTACCCGCTTAATCGCTAACAGGTCATCACTCACCGCTAAACACAGCCTTTCTTGCTGGCCAAATTCTAGTACTGGCTTTTTCAACTGTTTAGCAAATACAGTGAGCTTTTCCTCAACCGCAGGCGATAGCAACCTTGCAGCAGTCATCAACTCTTTGGCATGGACTCGATATTGGCGATTAAACTCATTAGAAGCGCTTTTATAGCGTTCGCCTCGACGCTTAATACCAAAATCATTGCTAATACTCATCTCCTGTGCAAAAGGAAAATCTAATAATACGCCATGGCGATAATAGCTATCTCTCACCGTTCGAGTGGTGCTTTTACCATCGGCATCTGTGGTGGTCTCAGTGCGCTTTATAACGTAATGAAAACGATAGAGCTGGTAATCAAATTGATGAATATCGCCTTGATAAGTGCTCTTATACAGGCTTTGAATTTCTCGCAGATCATTACCGCGGTCAAACTCCTTAAAGCTGCCTTCCAGCTCTTTAGCCAGCTTTTTGCCCTCAAATGGGACGGCTTCCAAATTATTATTAAATAAAGCGTCTTTTAAAAAGATTTTATCCGACAGCTTATTGCGCCACTTCGTTCGGGTTCTAAGCCAAAACAGCATTAACACACCAATCATGCCGTTGTGCACTGCAAATCCTGAGCTCGGATACCAAAAGCCTAAAAATGAGGCCAAGCTATCGAAGTAAAAATCCCAATACCAATATGGCCACTGCGGAATTAGTTGCAGTGCGGCGCCAACAGCTGCCATCAGTAGCATTCTGCCCCATATAGGACCTGGTACTGGTAAGCGCTTGCCTTTATCCTCAAAATAACGCGTTAACGTTGCTAGCACTAACATCGGATACCAAACAACGCTGTAGCGAAGTGCACTGCTGAGAACTTGCATCACAAAGTCTGGTACCACTAATCCCAGCTCAAAAGCGATAGGCAGTAAAGCAAAGAACAGCGAAATTGCACAGAAAAAACGATACCAGTTATCACTATAATCGAGCGGCCCCTTGTGATGCTCGACTCTACGGACTAATGCGAGTAGATCGTCTTGGCTCTTTGCTGCTTCGACATCGGTGCGGATCGCGGCAATATTGCGAGTCACTTGAGCATTATGAGCAAGCATGCGTGTTGATCTCCGTATCTTTTACTGGTGTTGCTTGCGTTACTTGTGTGAGATTGGCGGCTTTATGTGTATCGCTAACAAAACGGGTATCACTTACAAAATTATTATCAGATAGACGCATTAGTTCATGTATCGCCTCGAGTAGCTTTTGCACGCGCTTTAGCTCTGTATGACCCGCTATTTCCTTATAAAATTCATCCGGTTTTACCAGTGAATGTTTACGATTTTCAATAATTAGCTTACTGGTAGAGGCTATACACAAACGACCATCAGGGGCGATCTCCACCATAGGCGAGATAAAGTGACGATTGAGATCGAGTAGCGTTTCTATCATCGCAGGGGTTAAAAAGCGTGCCGCGGTGAGTTTATCGCAGGCCTGTACTCGAAAAATATCATTAAATGCATTCGATTCAGTGTGATACTTTTCTTGGTAAACCGAACCTTTTAGCTTTACCTCATCCTCGGCATCGATACATAAGCCTTTAGCAAAAGGAAAGTCGAGTAAAATGCCGTAACGATGACGGTCTTCATACACGGTCTTGGTTTTATAACCACCATTACCATCTGAGCTAGTTTGGCTGCGTTTTACCGTATATTGAAAGTGATAAAGCTTATAATTAAAGCTGTGCTGCTCGCCTTGATAATGCCCCTCAAACATCTGCTGTATATCACGGGTGCCATTACCACGACGAAACTCTGCAAACTGTTTTTCGAGCGCACAGGCTTTATCTTCCGCTGCAAGCTTAGTTTCTTTTAAGCCATTATTAAATAGCGCGTCTCGCAGGAATATTTTATCTGAAAGGTGTTTACGCCAATTGGCACGATAATCCAGCCACACCCAAGTGAGTGAGCTGGCAATAACCAACACAAACCACAACGAAAATTGATGATCGTCAATTTCGCCTACACTAATCACATAGCCAAAGCCATACATCAGCGCCCAATAGATTTTCGGCCACTCAGGTACATATAGCGTAACAGCAACCATTGCCGCTACCAGCAGTGCAAAGTTAACAGGCATAGGTACAGGCAGCCAACCGCGCTCGTGGCAAAAACTGACTAACAATGTGCTCAGCGCTACTGGGAGCCAATAACAAGAGTCATCGATAATAAGCTTGGCTAGCATTTCAATCTCGTCATAACCAAGGCGCATGAATATGAGAATGATGCACAAGACGCTGGCTGCGACCAATAACCACTTAATGCCGTGCGTTATCTTATCGCGGTAATCTAACGGTCCAGGGTGGTGTTTAACTTGGGTGATGACTTCGAGAAGCTCATCTTGAGAGGTAGCGGCGTCAACATCTTTGCGAAGCTTGTCGATATGTTGTGCGACCAATCGGTTATGCTGCATTGAGAGTCCTTTTACAATTAGGTCAACAACAGGCCTTAGGGCCAAAAATATGGCGGATTATACTGAAAAGCGACCATAACGACAGAGACTTAAGTCGCTTACTCTATAATTATGTTCAAGTTTTTAATTATTCTGTTTTTGTCAAACTCAGTAATACTCAAGGTACGATAAAAGGAGCCGCACCGATATACTGTAGGAAGTGAGTAAGGATCCTAATTCCTTAGTGGTGTTCAGACGGCTCTTATTGGACAGCTCTTGTTAGGCAATTAGGAGCAACGAGCAACTTTCTTGTAAATAAGACGCTGTAGCAAAAGCCCCACTTATAATCCTATCTCAAGTAAATAGGCATTAAAAAAGGCTAACACCTTGACAGTGTTAGCCTCTCTTATCCTCTAGGGGCGATAAAGCCTAATCCCAGATAAATTCTCTAAAATGCTTTCGGCATACAGACTCGTAACTTTCGTTACCGCCAATGGCCACCTGCTCACCTTCACGCATCGGTTTGCCATCGCCATCGAGGCGTACCACCATGTTGGCTTTACGGCCGCAGTGACAGATGGTTTTAAGCTCTACCAGCTTATCTGCCCATGCGAGTAAATAGTGGCTACCGCTGAACAACTCACCCTGGAAATCGGTTTTAAGGCCATAGCACAACACCGGGATATCTAAGATATCAACCACATAGGTCAGCTGTTTCACCTGCTCTTTACTTAAAAACTGAGATTCATCAATTAAGATACAGTGTAAGGTCTTGTCTGCATGGCTAGTGCTGATCATCTGAGTAAGATTGTCATTACTACCAAATACTTGCGCCTCGGTTTCGATACCAAGACGAGAAGCCACTTTACCCACACCATAGCGGTCATCTATTGAGGCTGTCATGACTAAGGTATGCATACCGCGTTCGCGGTAATTATAAGAAGACTGCAATAACGAAGTTGATTTACCCGCATTCATGGCTGAGTAATAGAAATATAGCTGCGCCAAACTAAAATCCTTAAAGGTGAGTTCACGCCTAGTTTAGCACTATTCACAATAAAAAATCACCTTACAGACACCATTCAGTGACACCTATCAACGGGAAAGTAATAAAAATCTACACCTGACAAAGTACTTCTATTTTAGTGAATTTTGGTCGGTACGGCTTAGAATTTGATTTAAGCGGCAAAATTTCACTATTTTAAATATTGAAAGAGGTATAAACCATAGTGTAAACATCTATTTACTCATAGCCACATTATGTGACAAACACTACAAAACGCACACAAAACCCTGCATTGATGCACAAAATAGCTCAAATTAAGACACTTTTAATACGCAAACATTAGATTAGAAGCACAATTATAATAAAGGAAGTCAAAATCAATGCATAAGACACTCGTTGCAGCGGCTATTGCCGCAACCCTAGCCTTGAGCGGCTGCTCATCAACGACGCCAACTCAAAACTCAAGTGTAGAGATGGTGCAAAGCCAAAATCCATTCCTGCAAGCAAGCAAATTACAATATGAAGCGCCAGACTTCACTCAGATAAAAGATGAACACTTTCAACCCGCGTTAGAGCTAGGGATCGAAGAGCATTATCAAGAGATCTTGACGATAGCTAACAATCCACAGGCGGCAACGTTTGAAAATACCATCGTGGCGATGGAAAAAAGTGGCGAACTGCTCAACCGTACCTCAAAAGTTTTCTATAACTTAACCGGCTCAAACAGTAACCCTGAACTGCGTAAAATACAGGGTGAAATGGCCCCAAAAATGGCGGCTCACTCAGATAACGTCAACCTCAATCCGGCTTTGTTTTCACGCATAGAGGCACTCTATAACCAGCGTGCCAACCTAGGTTTATCGCCAGAAGAGAACCGTTTAGTCGAAGTTTACTACAAGCGCTTTGTTCGCGCCGGAGCCAAGCTTACAGAAGATCAAAAACAGCAGATCCGTGTGCTTAATGAAGAGCAATCTACCCTGACTAATGAATTTGCTCAGCGTTTAATGCGTCTAACCAAAGAGATCGCGGTCGTTGTCGATACTAAAGAGCAACTTGCAGGCTTATCAGACAGTGCGATTAAGGCCGCCGCAATTGATGCGAAAGCTAATGGTCAAGAAGGCAAATACCAGCTCAATCTCACTAACACGACTCGCCAACCTGTGCTCTCGCAGTTACAAGACCGAGAGCTGCGTCAGCAGATCTGGCAAGCCTCGGCCAACCGTGGCCTTGAGGGTGAGAATGAAACCGCATCTTTGGTTGCGCGCCTAGCCCAGCTTCGCGCCGAGCGAGCAGAACTACTCGGTTATGATAACTGGGCTGAGTACCGCCTAGAGCCGCAGATGGCTAAGACGCCTGAAGCCGTTTATAAGATGTTTGGTTCTATGGTGCCTGCTGTTGTCAAAAACACCCAAAAAGAAGCTGCTGACATTCAAGCGATGATTGACAAAACTGGTGGTGATTTTGAATTAGCACCTTGGGACTGGGCCTTCTATGCAGAGCAAGTACGCAAAGAGAAGTTCGACCTAGATGAAAGTGCAACCCGCCCCTACTTCGAGTTTGACCGTGTCTTGGAGGATGGCGTGTTCTTTACGATAAAAGAACTCTACGGCGTAAGTTTAACGCCGCGTCCCGATCTGCCAGTTTACCACCCTGACGTAAAAGCTTACGAGATGTTCGATGAAGATGGCACCAGTATGGCAATCTTCTATGCTGACTACTTCTCTCGTGAAGGCAAACGCGGCGGCGCTTGGATGAGCTCATTTGTAACTCAATCAGAATTGCTGAATAGCAAACCGGTTGTGGTTAACGTGATGAATATTAAGAAGGCCCCAGCAGGCGAGCCAACTTTTGTTAGTTACGATGAAGTGACAACTATGTTCCATGAAATGGGTCATGGCACCCACGGTATGTTCTCAAAAGTTGTCTACCCGACACTGTCTGGCACAGCGGTATCACGAGATTTTGTCGAGTTCCCATCGACTTTCGAAGAAGATTGGGCGGCCCATCCAAAAGTGCTAGCCAACTACGCCAAACACTATGAAACGGGTGAACCTATTCCACAGGAGTTACTCGGTAAGCTGCTTAAGTCTCGTAGCTTTAACCAGGGCTTCGACACCTTAGAGTACATGTCTGCAGCGCTTGTGGATTTAGAGTGGCATACTCTTAAGGCCGGTGCGCCACTGCAAGATGTCGCCAGCTTTGAAGCTGCCGCCCTTAAAAAGCACGGCGTCGACTTGGTAGCGGTACCACCACGTTATAAATCAACTTACTTTGCCCACGCTTTCCCTGGTGGCTATTCGGCAAGTTATTACGCTTACATGTGGAGTGAGATTTTAGCAGCCGATGCGTTTGCTTACGTACAAACACAAGGTGGGCTTGATCGTGAGATTGGCATGAAGTTTAGAAAAACAATCCGTGAAGTAGGTAACACCGTCGCGCCTATGGATGCCTACAAAGCCTTTAGAGGCCAAGAGCCAACTACTGACGCCCTACTTAAGCGTCGTGGTTTAGACTAGGCTCTTAACGCGATAGGCTCCGTATTACTGTCATTGAACAGTGAGATGAGTACAAAGCGCTAAGCCATGGCCTGAATTGCATGACCTGAAAACAAAAAATCCGCTCTTAATAGAGCGGATTTTTTTATCGAATGATTTTCTATGTCAAATGGATTACTCCATCAAATTCCAATCATCATTGCCGATATTATGGCCTAAACTGTTTACGCTATTGCTTACACTGGCTGTCTGGCGAACACGCCTTAATACGCAGTGCTATAATGCTGATCACAAACAACACGCTACAGGCAACCAAACCAGCCATCACAGACTCAGTAAAGCCAAGTACGATGTAACCGACTAAGCTAATACCCGCAACGATTAACGCATAAGGTAGCTGTGTCATCACGTGGTCAATATGGTGACAGTTGGCACCCGTCGACGACAAGATTGTAGTATCGGAGATTGGCGAGCAGTGATCGCCAAATACCGCACCAGCCAATACCGCTGCCAACATAGGTAACATCATTCCCGTGTGGCTACCCATCGCCATATCGGCAGCAATCGGCAACATGATACCAAAGGTACCCCAGCTCGTGCCGGTTGAAAATGCCGTTAGACCCGCTAGCACAAATAGTACCGCTGGAAGCATAGCAAATGGAATATTGCCTGTAGCTAGGCTCGCCATATATTTACCCGTTTCAAGCTGACCAATTACACCCGCAATCGTCCATGCAAACAGCAAGATATAGATGGCAGGTAGCATAGACTTCGCACCTTCAAACAGGCCTTTAGCGATCATTGGCTTAGCCACGCCTTGGTAAATGACTAAAGCAAGTGTTACCGCTAAACCTATTAACGCACCGAAGAACAGCGATGAACCGACATCGGTATTTTCGAATGCACCAATCAAGCTAAATTCTAAGCCTTTAGCGGTTAGAACATCGCTGCCGCTGCTAACCATAAAGTAAAAAGTCGCAAACACTAATACCGCGATAGGTAGGAATAAGCCCATGATCTTGCCAGTATCGGCTTCAGGTAGGCCTGAATTCGCTCCAGGTGGTAAACCTTTAGATTCGTCATAAAGATGTCCTTTCTGCGCATTTAACTCTTGTTGACGCATAGGGCCAACATCTAATCCCATCAAGGCAACACAAAGTAGCAGCAAGAGTGCAAAAATCGCATAGAAGTTCATTGGGATCATCTGCACGAATATGCTCAGATGCCCTGTATCGGCAAAACCGTGCGCCGTTAAAATGCCACCAATCAAGGCGATGATATAGGCACCCCAGCTTGAAACTGGTGAGATCACGCAGATAGGCGCAGCAGTCGAGTCCAGCAAGTAAGCTAACTTACAACGAGAGATGTAGTAACGGTCGGTCAGTGGTCTTGCAACACTACCAACAACTAAACTGTTGAAGTAGTCATCAATAAACACCACACAACCTAGGAACATCGTCAGCAGTTTAGCATCACGTTTATTGCGGATATGAGAACGAGCCCAATCGGCAAAGGCTCTAGCTGAGCCACTCACGGTGATCAGCGCAGTGATCATGCCGAGCAATACTAGAAAACCTAGAATATAAAGATTCCAGCTATTAAAAGCACCATCATCCCATACGAGACTTAATACCTTATCACTTAAGTATTGACCCGTTTGCAGTGCAGAGAAATCGGTAAGCAGTAGCGCTCCCAATAAAATCCCTAGCCCCAAAGAGAGTAAGACACGACGCGTTAACATCGCCAGTACGATTGCAACTACCGGAGGCAGCAGCGATAGAGCCGAATCGGCATAGCTTATAATTGTCATTTTTTTATTTCTTCGCTAAATACGAATGGAGGCCGACTGAACTGGTGGGATATAGCAATAGATATCTGATTACACCTGTCCTATCAGTAGCGCTCCATAGCCATATTAATGGTTCGTCATTAATATAAAAATTCTTATCTTCCAGATAAGAAATACTATGGCAGTGCTGTCCCTATTTGGTCACAGCCCCAGCAACTAGCCCCGATATGCTATGTCACTTCGGCATTAAATCCTTTCTCGATAGCTCAGCGGCATCACCCTACTTATCGATACTCATATTTAATGCACCTCTACTTCTCAGGACGCAATTTAAGCCTAGCTCAAAAAGCGTGACAGACATAAAAACATAAGCGGCTTTAGGGATGCTACCCTAAAGCCGCTTATCGTGACACAGATCACCAATAATACCAAATGCAACTTATAGCCATTAACAACTCAACTATCAGTGCATAACATTTCCACACTGTGTAAGCGTTGTTCTGGCTTTAAGGGTTACATTAAAGCTTGGCTAATAATTCTGGTACCGCTTCAAATAGATCGGCTTCAAGACCGTAATCTGCTATCTGGAAAATCGGCGCTTCAGGATCTTTGTTGATGGCCACAATCACCTTTGAGTCTTTCATACCAGCAAGGTGCTGAATCGCGCCCGAAATACCGACGGCAATATATAAGTCAGGCGCAACTATTTTACCCGTTTGACCCACTTGTAAATCATTTGCTACAAAGCCTGCATCAACCGCTGCACGAGATGCACCAACCGCACCATCAAGCTTGTCAGCAAGTTGCTCTAACATAGCGAAGTTCTCGCAATTGCCTAAAGCACGACCGCCAGCGACTACAACTGATGCACTACCCAGCTCAGGACGCTCTGATTCAGTCAGGCTTTGAGCAACAAACTCAACCTGTGAGCTAAACGCTTGCGAAAGCGTCACTAGTGCTGCACTACCGTCTGCTGCTACTGCATCAAACGCACTAGAACGCACTGTCATCACTTTTTTATCATCTAAGCTCTGCACTGTCGCTAAACCGTTACCCGCGTATATAGGGCGAACGAATGTGTCACTGCTGACGACCTCAATCACTTCTGAAAGCTGAGACACATCTAAAAGTGCTGCTACGCGAGGTAAGACGTCTTTACCAAAGCTTGAAGCTGCGGCAAGAATATGTTGGTAATCGGATGCAATTTCCAGCATCAACTCAGATACACTATCAGCCAGATGATTCGCGTATGCTGGCGCGTCTGCCACTAAGACATTACGTACACCACTGAGTTTTTGAGCTTCGCTTGCCACTGAACCACAGTTATGACCGATAACTAATAGGTCTATATCCCCACCGATGGCTTCGGCACATGCAACGACCTTAGCGGTATCCAGTTTTAGACTGGCGTTATCGTGTTCTGCTAATACTAAAATTGCCATTAGATCACCTTCGCTTCATTCTTTAACTTTTCAACCAACTCTTCTACAGACGCTACCATCACACCACCACTGCGCTGGGCTGGTGGTGTCACTTTAATAATTGTCTGATGAGATTTAAGTGTGACGTCAAAATCCGCAGGGGTAAACGTCTCAAGCGGCTTGCGCTTAGCTTTCATAATGTTGGGCAGCTTGGCATAACGCGGCTCGTTTAAACGAAGGTCCGCAGTCACGACTGCTGGCAACGACAAATTAACGGTTTGTAGGCCGCCGTCAATTTCACGAGTCACTACAAGTTTATCGCCATCGAACTTAACTTCAGAGGCAAATGTTGCCTGAGGCATCTTAGCGATAGCGGCGAGCATTTGGCCGGTTTGATTGTTATCACCATCAATTGACTGCTTACCAAGAATAACTAACTGAGCTTGCTCTTTTTGCTGTACAGCATGAATAAGCTTAGCAATTGATAGCGGAACAAGGTCTTCATCGGTTTCGATATGGATTGCGCGATCGGCTCCTAATGCAAGTGCAGTTCTTAGCTGCTCCTGCGAGGCTTTAGGTCCAACGCTTAATACGACTATTTCAGAGGCGCTTCCTGCTTCCTTTAAACGAACGGCTTCTTCAACGGCAATCTCACAAAAAGGGTTAATCGCCATTTTTAGGTTTGCGGTATCAACGCCTGTATTGTCAGCATTAACCCTGACTTTTACGTTGGCATCGACGACACGTTTAACTGGCACCAATACTTTCATAGGGCTTCCTTCTTACGTCTCTTATAATGATCGAAATTAAGTAACCTAGCAGCAATATAATGCCCAACTACGATTACCGAAATTAAAGCCACTTTACGTGCTGTTAACGTTAACGTCAACCGAGTTTCAAACACCTGTTCACCCAGCTTGACACTACATCACATTTGCTTGAATTAAACAGGCATAAAACATTTATTAACCGCTTATATTACTTCCATTACTCATATTAACTTTAATTAACGATATAAATAATTCAAAAATAATATTTGATCCTCAGCCAAATAGTTTCTATCATTATCCCAACAGCGTTATTCCCCACCTTATTCTTAATTGGATCTAAATATTATGAGCGATTTTCTAGAAATATTGACGCATGGTCGTCGTTTTAAAGCCGCAGTGAAAGAATTATCACTTAATGATTTAAAAGAACTGTCAGTAAAGTTAGAAAAAATTATTGAAGAGAAAGCCTCTCAAGAAGCAGAAGAGCAAGAGGCAATGGCTGAGCGTAATGCTAAAATCGAAGAGATCCGTAAGCAAATGGAAGCAATCGGTTTATCTGTAGATGATATTGGTGGCGCAGCAGTTAAAGCCGCTCCTAAGAAGCGCGCTCCTCGTCCAGCTAAATATCAAATTGAAGTTGACGGCGAAATGGTACAGTGGACTGGCCAAGGCCGTATGCCTACTGTATTTAAAAACCAGCTTGAAAGCGGCCGTACTATGGAAGACTTCTTGATCTAATTTCAAGTCTACCAACTAAAAGCCCTGCTATACATGCAGGGTTTTTTCGTTTTTAAGTTATAATTTCACACTGAAAGTTACAATTACTGCTTAGTCATTATTGATAAGTTAGGATATGCTCATCATTTCCCTGTTTATCTAACAATAATAAGTAGAATAATGCGTAAACATATAATCAAAGCCCCTATCGCTTTACTTAGCTTGTTATGCAGCCAAGCAGCGCTTGCCAATGAGCAACTCACCGATAACACCCCAAGACTCACAGCATTAACTCATGCCAACCTAATGCTAGCTCCTGGCAAAATGTTAACTAACGCTACCCTATTGATTAAAAACAATAAAATTAAAGAGATCATTAAAGATAATGATATCCCCAAGGGAGCATTAGAAATTGATCTGTCGGGGCACACTATATATTCAGGCTTTATCGATCCCTTTACAGAATATGCCATCGACTTCAAAAGAGAAGCCCAAGATCAATCTGGTCCAGTATATGAAATAAAGCGCATCGGTGGTAATGCCAGCAATGGCGCAATACACTCACAAATGCAGTGGTTTAATTATGTCTACCCGGATAAAAAAGAGGCAAAGAAATGGGTTAACAATGGCTTCACGAGTGTTCAATCTAGTTATTTAGATGGGATATTTAGAGGCCAAGGCGTCACAATATCATTAGCGGATAAGAAGGCTAACGATGTTATTTATAATGCACAAACGAGTCAGTTTATCGCCTTTAACAAAGGCTCATCCGTTCAAGATTACCCACAATCATTAATGGGTAGTATCGCGTTAATAAGACAAACCTTCTCTGATGCTAAATGGTATAACGAGAATAGAAATAAGCGCTCTGCTGATGGAAAGGGCTTAGAGTTTAATATTGCCTTAGAACGTTTAGAGGATCTCAAAAAACAACACTTCATCTTTGATACTAAAAACCTCAATAACCAACTACGTGCCGCTCAATTATTAAACGAGCACGAATTTAGCGGAAGCTTAATTGGTAACGGTCATGAATATTCAAGGCTTGCTGAATTAAAGTCCTACCCCTTTAGTCTCGTTCTACCGCTTAATTATCCCGCAGCACCAGAAATAACTGATGGTGACAGTGAGCGAGAGATAAGTCTTGCCTCTTTGCGACACTGGGAGCGTGCTCCAAGTAATTTAGCCATGGTGGCAAATGCTAAAATTCCATTTGCATTAACTCAGTATGGAATAGAGTCCGATAAATTTTGGCCAAGATTGAAATTAGCGCTTGCAAGAGGTTTATCTGAAGAATCCGCCCTCGCGGCATTAACCACTGATGCGGCAGAAATATCGGGGATAGATCATTTAGCGGGTAAGCTAGAGCCTGGCTTTATGGCCGACTTAGTGATCACCGATGGTAATATATTTGATGATGGTAAAATCGTCAGCATCTGGTTACAGGGTGAAGAGCAACAAGTTATCAATCGTAACCGAGCCTTACTCGATAGTCCCTATCAACTACAGATAGGAGAATTGACCTTTGATCTTAATATCAGCCAATCTCCATCCCTGAGCGGCACGCTCTCTAGTGGTGAAAATGATATTGAGCTTGCCAACCTAGATTATCAGTTGGGACGCCTCACCTTTAGTGCCGACTTGTCTGATGCCGGCGTTAATGGGATCAGCCGCTTCACTCTATGGTTAGACAATCAGGGGGTAAGAGGCAGGTTACTCGATGGCAATAATCAAACCATACCGTTTGGCGGAATAAAGCTTGAGCCGATAGCCACTACTGATAACAGTGAAAATGGCGATATTAACGAGGTAGAGCTTGTCTCTAGGCAGACCACCCCCAATGTGGCGTATGGCTTAAATGAACAGCCAAAGCTTGCTAAAGTGCATATTAAAAATGCCACTATCTGGACATCTGATAAGAGCGGCGTGTTAGTTAATAGTGATTTGATTATTGCTCGTGGCAAAATTGAACAGATAGGTCAAAACCTTAAAACACCTTCTAACTACACCACTATTGATGCCACAGGCAAATACCTTACTGCCGGTATTATCGATGAACATTCCCATATCGCCCTCAATGGCGGCACTAATGAAGGGACCGATGCGATTACCTCTGAGGTGCGTATTGGCGATGTGATCAACCCCGATGATATTGCTATTTACCGTGGCCTTGCTGGCGGTGTGACTACCGCTCAAATTCTTCACGGCAGCGCTAACCCAATTGGTGGCCAAGCACAAATTATACAACTTAAGTGGGGCGATAATGCCGAGGCGCTTAAGTTTAACGGTGCGCCAGCGAGTATCAAATTCGCCTTAGGTGAAAACGTTAAGCAGAGTAACTGGGGCGATGATTACACCCGCCGCTTTCCACAGAGTCGCATTGGCGTAAAGTCGCTGTTTAGCGAAGCCTTCAATGAAGCCCTTACCTACCGAAAAGCTCAAGCCGATTACAAAAAGATGCGTTCAAGCGAGCGCAGACGCACAGTCGCGCCGCAGTATAACTACCGCTTAGAGGCAGTTGCCGAGGTGCTGGAGCAAACTCGCAATATCCACATTCACTCTTATGTGCAATCTGAAATCTTAATGTTCCTGCGCCTTGCCGAGGCTTACAACTTTAAGGTCAGCACCTTCACTCACATTCTTGAGGGCTATAAGGTCGCCGATGAGATGGCCAAACATGGCGCACATGCCTCTACTTTCTCCGATTGGTGGGCCTACAAGTTTGAGGTCTATGACGCCATTCCGCAAAATACCTGCTTAATGCAAGACAAAGGTGTGCTTACCAGTATCAACTCTGATGACTATGAGATGCAGCGTCGCCTTAACCAGGAGGCGGCAAAGTCTATGATGTATTGCGGTATGTCTGCTGAAGATGCGTGGAAGATGATCACCATCAACCCCGCGATTCAACTCGGTATTGAAGAACAGGTCGGCTCACTGGTCGAAGGTAAGCAAGCCGATATTGTACTGTGGGATAACGCCCCGCTTTCAGTTTATGCCAAGGTCGACTCGACTTGGATTAGCGGCCGCCGCTACTTTAGCCGTGAGCAAGACAAAATAGCCCAGCTTGACGTTGCCAATGAGCGCGCCGCCCTGATCCAAAAGGTACTGTTAAGCGATGATGCCCATAAACAAGGTGAAACACCGATGGAGTTAACCGAGCCTGAATGGCATTGTGATACCCATTTCAATGCATGGCAGCAATCGGCTAAAGGAGCACTGTAATCATGTTTAATCACACTTTAAAACAAGCTATCGTGCTAATTGCTCTGCCTTTAAGCCTAATGGCAAATGCCCATGACATGCTACCGGCAAAGGCACAAAGCCAGGCAATATTGTTTACTAACGCAACGGTGCACACCGTCACGAATGGGGTAATGCAAGACAGCGACGTACTGATTGCCGATGGTAGAGTGATCGCCGTGGCGCAAGACTTAGATGCAGCTAAAACTGAAGTAATAGAGCCTGCAACAAACAGTCTGTCACATACCTCATCAAATGCCCCATCAAACACGCCATTAAACTCCTCAATGAGCCAGGACTATACGCAGCTGCTTGTTGGCGCTCAAATCATCGATGCCAAGGGTAAACACCTGTATCCAGGATTAATTGCGCTGGACACCACCATGGGGTTGATTGAAGTCGAGATGATGCGCCCCAGTAATGATGCCTATGAAGTGGGTTATATCAATCCACAGTTAGAAGCTATTAGCGCATTTAACCCAGACTCCGAGATCATTCCAACGGTGCGCGTTAACGGTATTACTCACGCACAAGTGGTGCCACAAGGTGATGGTCTGGCAGGCCAGTCTGCTTTGGTCGCCATGGATAGTTGGACCGTTGAAGACGCCTTAGTTAAGTCTAATAAGCAGTTTCATCTATACTGGCCCCACATTCGCTGGTTATCGAAAGAAGCTGATAAGCGTAAAGAGCAGTTAGCGGATCTAAAGCGCAGAGTCGATACCGTCTACAGCGCATTTTCAGATGGCCAACGCTATCAACTCGCCTCTAAAGCAGGCAAAGTCAACAAGATAGATCTTCGTTGGCAGGCGCTTGCTCCCTTATATGAAGGTAACTCCCAACTGTTTATCCATGCGCAGTCACAAAAGCAGATTGAAGAAGCGATTGCGCTAAGTAAGCTTTACAGCTTTAGCATCGTCATTGTGGGTGGCTACGATGCGTGGCGCGTCGCCGATGCTTTAGCAGAAGTGAATGCCAAAGTGATTTATAACCAAACATTGACGCTGCCCAAACGCAACGATGAGCCGATTGACTTAGCCTTTAAAATTCCAGCACTGTTAAAGCAGGCACAAGTGCCGTTTGCACTAGCGTTTTCATCAGACTGGAACAGCCGTAACCTGCCTTTTGCAGCCGGGCAAACCGTTGCTTATGGCCTAACAAAGGAAGAAGCACTTAAAAGCATCACCCTAGATGCCGCTAGAGTGTTGGATATCGATGATATGGGCGCCATAGCCCCAGGGTTTAAAGCCAATATTATCCTAGCAAGCGGCGATATCTTAGATCCTATGCAGGCAGGTATTGAGTCAATCTATATCGATGGCCGTAAAATTGATCTTAATAATCGTCATCAACAGCTTTATCAAAAGTATCTAAAGCGCTAGAATTTCAAACTTATAGCGCGACTTAAGCCTAAACCGTGAAAAAGTGTTCTTTATGAGCACTTTTTTATTGATGGCTGTGTCCCGTCTAGAGTTGTCGTAACGGCATTTAAACCTCAATAATAAAACAGGCCCGCCACCATGAAATACCTATTACCATCAGCTTTTATCCTTATACTTAGCGGCTGTGCGGGTGAGTACACCTTTAACAGTAATTTAGACAGCGATGCCATTAACGACTATTTTAAGGCGTCGGATGTCACTATTTATGAGGGAGCAGTGCAACCTGTAGGGCCGTTTGAAATTAAAGGGCTAGTAGAAGGTGAAACCTGCCAAGTATCAGAAAATGATGCGCCGGCCTCTATCAGTGAAGCGCGTACGCTTGCCCGCCGAGCCGCTGCCGACAAACAAGCCAATGGTCTGCTGATCAAAAACTGTTTGTTAATTGAAGAAACCAGCCAGAACTGTGTTAGCCGCGCGCTTTGTGTTGGCCAAGCGATTGTTACAACCAACAACCAACAGTAATTATTTACTATTTTATAAGTAGCCTTAATGTCTTTTAGTAACCAAATTCAAGCCGTCGCCTATTGCCGCACTCCCTATAAACAGAAGTTTGGTATTCCCAGACAGCCAGGTTTAGTGAGTGCCGCCCGCGGCTTTGTTGAGTTAGTCCCGCCTTTTAATCAAATTGATGCCGTTAGAGGCTTAGAGCAATACTCACATCTATGGCTGCTATTTTGCTTCCATGAAAATCTTGCTGCAGGCTGGAAGACAACAGTACGCCCGCCAAGACTCGGTGGTAACGAAAAGCTCGGCGTATTCGCCACGCGTTCAACCTTCAGACCAAACGGTATCGGTCAGTCGGTCGTTAAGCTGCATGCAGTACATACCCGCAACGGAAAAGTCAGCCTCGAGATTTCAGGCATGGACTTGCTCGATGGCACACCGATTATTGATATAAAACCCTATATTCCATTTTCTGATTCAATCGAAAATGCCCAAGGCGGCATTGCCCAAGAAGCCCCTGTTTTAGCTAATGTGAGCTTTAGTGGGCAGGCACAAAAACAACTTGAGCAATATCAGCAAAACCCAGCTTATCCACGCCTTGCTGAACTGATTGAAGGTGTACTGGCTCAAGACCCTCGCCCTGCTTATAAAAAAGCTAAAGCCGACCCTAAGTTGTATCAAGTCGCGTTATACGACTTAGATATCTTATGGGTGATCACCGATACTGGTATCGAAGTGACAGAGCTTAGAGCCTCGCAAGTGGGCAAGACTGTGCAAGCAGATAAGCAACCCGCTCCTCTGTCACCAAATCAAAGCTAGATAAGCCAAATGAACCCGCCACCAGCACAAGATAAACCAGATTATCAAACTCAGCATAAAAAGCGTCTGTCTTATATGCCATGGCTCTATTTCTCATTAAAAGAGAAACACCTAGAATGGGCAAAACCTTGGCAAGATGGCATACAAGCTCACTTTTGTGCGGTTGAAACCATCGTTATTGGTGAGCGCTGTTTTATCGCGCCTGAAGCTAACCTGTTTGCTGAGCCGGGTCGTGATATCACTATTGGCGATCAATGTATGATTGCCGCCGACAGCTTCCTACACGGCCCGATGACTCTCGGCAATGAAGTCGCGATTAACCACGGCTGCTCTCTCGATGGCGGCCGCCATGGGATCCATATCGGCAATCAGACCCGCATCGCCAATAATGTCACCATCTATGCTTTCAATCACGGTATGGCACCCGATATGCCTATCTATCAACAGCCATCTAATTCCAAAGGCGTAGTGATCGGTGAAGATGTATGGATTGGGGCACAAGCGGGTATCGTCGATGGTGTCACCATAGGCAATCACGCCGTGGTGGGAATGGGAGCCGTGGTCACTAAAGATGTCGCCGACTACGCTATTGTGGCCGGAAACCCTGCACGAGTCATAGGTGACAGACGAGATAAGACCTAACAACTCCTAGTCAATCCAAGTAAAGACACGCTCTCATTACTTTTTAAATTTATTACACACTTTTCTACATATATTCAATTTATAACGGTGTTTTCCGCTATTTGTTCTATCTTCAATAGTAATATTGTTAAGTCATTGACCAAATGAAGGTTCCAACTATGACACCGAATACCCCCACCTCAACCAATACTCTGCCCTCAACGAATACGCAGTCCTCAATCAGTGTAGCCACTGACATCAGGCTCAACACATAGCCGTTACTCAAAATAAAAAGATCTAAACTTACCTTTTATTTTAAATATCGACGCTTATTAACAAGGGAGCCTTTTATGAAACATCAAAGTGCACCATCAAATACGGCTAGACACATGAGCCTATTTGGTTTCTTTGCCCTAACCGCCACCATGGTTATGACCGTATATGAATACCCTACCTTTGCTTCATCGGGCATATCACTGGTTTTCTATTTGGTTGTCGCCGGCGTCTTTTGGTTTTTACCTGTAGCCTTATGTGCAGCCGAAATGGCAACAGTTGAAGGTTGGGATAAAGGCGGCGTATTCACCTGGTCTGGGCATGCATTAGGTGAACGCTGGGGATTTGCCAATATCTTTTTCCAGTGGTTCCAAATCACCGTTGGCTTTGTCACCATGATTTACTTCATTCTAGGTGCACTATCTTATGTATTTGAGTGGTCTGCCCTCAACGATAATAGTACGGTGAAATTTATCGGGGTAATGATTATTTTTTGGGGCCTAACCTTATCTCAATTTGGTGGCACCAAATACACCGCAATGATCTCAAAAGTCGGCTTTTTGCTTGGTATTCTCATTCCGGCTTGCATTCTATTTAGTCTCTCAATTGCATTTTTTGTAACGGGTGGCGTCAGTGATATGCCTATTACGACTGAAGCCTTATTACCCGATTTTACCCAATTGAATACCTTAGTGGTGTTTGTGTCATTTATCCTTGCCTATGCGGGTATTGAGGCATCTGCGACCCACGCTAATGAAATGAAAAACGTAAAAAGAGACTACCCTCTAGCCATTATTATGCTGGTGATATTAGCCATTGTGCTCAATACCATTGGTGGCGTCGCTATCGGCGCAGTCGTGCCAGAGAAAGAACTTGGGCTATCAATTGGTGTTGTTCAGGGATTTGAAGGACTATTTAACTACTTTACCCACGACATGGATTGGGCTATTCGAGTGATTGCGGTGTTGATTGCGCTTGGCGTGGTCGCTGAAGTATCAGCATGGGTGGTTGGTCCATCATGGGGTATGTTAGAAGCGGGTAAGAAGGGCCTCCTACCCGCGAAGCTATCGGCCACAAACAGTGAAGGTGTTCCGGTTAACTTTTTGCTACTGCAGGGCGCGATTGTTTCAATATGGGCCGCAGTACTGACATTTGGTGGCGGTGGTGCCAACGTATCCTTCTTTACCGCAATATCGCTAACGGTAGTGATATACGTTGTCGGCTATATTATCTTCTTCCTCGCCTATATTAAGGTCGTACTAAGCTATTCGAATCTGCCTCGCGCATTTGAAATTCCTGGAGGAAAAGGCGTTAAGCTGTTCATTGCGATCAGTGGATTAATCATATCCGTTGTTGCACTGGCAATCTCATTTGTGCCACCAGCTCAAGTCGGTGGAGGAGATGCGGCAACAGAGTACATGACAATTTTAGTTGTGAGTTTTGCTATTACCCTTGTTCTGCCATTTTGGATTTACCATGTAATGCGTAAAAATAATCCATTACCACCAGGAGTTAAAATGCTTGATGACAAGGACACTTCGAGCTAATGGCCAATCGTTAAGATAGTGAGAAAAGACAAGAAATAACTGAGGAGAGTGAAGTGAGTTCTCTCTTCTCTATTGAACTCAATGCCGTCGTTATCTTAAAAAGCCACTAACTTGTAGTGGCTTTCTTTAAAATTAAAACATATCACTAAGTCGCACAGGCCTTACATACCGAGATAATCGCCGTAATAAGCGACTCGCTCTGCCTGCCACTCGTGTATGCCAGCCCTATTTTCTTTATCAGCTCTATCCCTTCGAAAGGTCTCAATACCAAGCCATCACTATGGCGTATCTCCTCCCAGTCAGGTAGTAGTGCTACACCCACTCCGGCGTTTACCAATGGCCACGCATATTCGACAGTTCTGATATTGGCTCGATTCTGAAACTGTACCCCTTTGGCAGCCATCGCCTGCTTTAACTTCTCCAGCGCATCACAGGGGGTGCGATTAATAAACGCGATGCCATCGAGATCGCTAAGCGTGATGACAGGTTTGGTGGCCAGCGACCAACTCTTTGGTATCGCCAGTTGGTATCTGTCTTGCCAGATCGGTAAGAACTCTTCACCGCTGTTAACCGATTGAGATAGCACCACCCTGGCATCACAGGCTTCATCGGGATCGACTAGGGTCAGCTCTAGATTATCAATCCGTTTCGATAGGTCATTAAGCAAGGAACTCATGCGCTCGGCGCCTAAGGAGCGCATCAGGCCCAGCTTCAAGGGAATGGGAGCCGGACCGTCGCTAAACAGGTGCAAAATCGACTGCTCATTGTCACTCATAGAACGCGCTAGGGGATAAAGTTTATCGGCGGCTGAGGTGGGTCTGACGCCACCGGCATGACGGATAAATAACTCAATATTAAGTAACTGTTCCAGCTGTGAAATCGCAGCGGTGATAGAGGGCTGAGACACAAAACAGGCCTTTGCCGCGGCAGTGATACTGCCCAGCTCATAGACTGATTGAAAATATTTCAGTGATCTGAGTTTCATTAAACATCCTATTTAGCTGCAGCTAAGTGTTAAAGACTTACGCTTTGCCTGCTTTCTAGTCTACGCACACTTACCTATGACCTCAACTGGCAGCTATAGCTTTTATCTATACCCCACATAAAAAGATAGTATTTTTGCCATACCCACAAAAGTTATATGGTTAACACAATGAGTTAAATTTTGACCGAATTCGTACTTCGAAATAGATAGGATAATAATAATGAGCACTCAACACTCTGCTGAGCAGATTTTAGTCACTTCATCATCTGCCCCTACAAAACACCTCGTTGTTAACCGTGATTCTCGCAACCGCACTATGGCTCGTTACGGCTATAGCGATGAAACCACTAAGATTATTGACAGTGAGAAGCTACTGCCAACGGGACTGCTGAGTCGCTTACATGCATCCTACCCACAGCATTCAGGTTTACTCGAGAGCCGTGATTTTCTGTTTACCGATAAAGATCACTACTCAGGCCTATCGGGCTTTCGTGAAGTGTGCGCCATCCTTAATAAGAATGGCATCGACATCGGCCATATCGATGAGCGTGAATTTTTTGTTGAGGTCTATCGCTTCCTCGCCACCCGCCACTCGTTAAACAGCATCAACTGGGACGATTACCCGACTGACTCGGTATTTCAGCTGGTATTCCCTCAGCCTGGGATGATTAATGCAGAGACGACCCAAGCCTATATCGATGCCAGCGATCCCAAGGCACGTACTCAAGTTGCCATCGAATATATGGAGAAGACCAATCCCCATGACGGTAATCAGCAACTTAATAAACCTTGGTTTGTTAACGATGAAGGGGTACTGGAATTTCTCGATGGTAGTCAGCACAAGTACCCTCAATGCCAATTAGTGTTCGATAAGACCACCCAAAACTGCTTCTCCTTTTGTACTTACTGTTTCCGCCATGCACAGGTCCGTGGCGATGAAGATATGTTTATTCAAAAAGATATCGCCCAGCTGCATGAGTACTTAAGACGTCATAAAGAGGTGACCGATATTCTGATCACTGGCGGCGACGGCGGCTATATGCCGATGAGCCGCTTAAAGCAGTATGTGATGCCATTGATTGAAGACCCGAGCCTACTGCATGTGAAAAATGTGCGATTAGCGACGCGTGCACTAACATTCCAACCGGAAATCGTACTCACCGAGAAGTATCAGCCGATGCTTGAGCTATTCGATACCATGCGTGATAACGGCGTTCAGCTTGCGTGGATGGCTCACTTCTCGACGCCAAGAGAGCTGCTGAACCCAAGCACACTGGCGGCGATCCGCCGCTTACAAAACCATGGAGTGAATATTCGTAGCCAAAGCCCGATGATGAACCATATCAGCCTATTTATGGATGATAAGGGCGGCGTCGATGTTGAGCGCTCATCACAAAGCTGGATCGATCTATCCAATATTCTTGGCATGCTCTGCATCGGTTTCCACTCTATGTACTGCGCCCGTCCTACAGGCGAGCACCATTATTACACCGCACCGCTGGCGGATATGAGTAAGATTTTCAATCGAATTTATCGCTCATTGGCCTCGATTAACCGTCCGTCGCGCCATATCTCAATGACGATTTCAGCCGGTAAGCTAGCAATCTTGGGCACCTCTATCGTCAATGGTGAGAAGTGCTTTGCACTGCAGTTTACTGAGGCCAGAAACATGGAGTGGATGGATCGGGTTATCTTGGCTAAATATGATGAGAAAGAGAACAAGATCGATTGCCTAACCCCTTATGACACAGATAAGTTCTTCTTCGAAGATGAGCTGAAGGAGATTGAAACTCAACTTGCCGATGCACTACAGCAAAGACTGGTAGGAGCATAAGATGATAAACAAACTGATGGCAACGCCAGCCCAGGCGGTCGCCGATATCTTCGATGGTGCCACCGTGATGATTGGCGGATTTGGCGAGTCGGGCAGCCCGATTGAGCTTATCCATGCTTTAATCGATCAGGGCGCTAAAAACCTGACCGTTATCAATAACAACACAGGTAGCGGTCATGTTGGCTTAGCGGCGCTGATTGAAAATGGTCAGGTGGGTAAGATGATCTGCTCATTTCCACGCACCGCCAACTCGACAGTGTTTCCCGATCTGTACCGTGCAGGCAAAATTGAACTCGAATTAGTACCTCAAGGCACCTTGGCCGAGCGCATTCGCGCGGGCGGCGCGGGCATTCCTGCGTTTTACACAGCCACCTCGGTAGGAACGCCACTGGCCGATGGCAAAAAGCATGAAATATTCGATGGCCGTGAGCATGTGCAGGAGCTAGGGCTTAAGGCCGACTTTGCCCTGATCAAATCGCTACAAGCGGACCGCCTCGGCAATCTGCGCTACAACAAGACCGCACGAAACTTTGCCCCCATCATGGCGATGGCCGCCAACTACACCATAGTGCAAACGCAAGAATATGTTGAGGCTGGTGCTATCGATCCCGAAATCGTAGTGACACCGGGAATTTTTGTTGATCGCATCGTCACAGTGAAGCAGCCAGCGCAGGAATCAAAGCTTGTTGCCGCAGGAGTAAGCTACCCATGAGCAGCCCAGTAACTAATAGCAAACCAACCGATAGCAAACATGAGCAAAAACAAACATTCGGCTGGAGCCGCGAGCAGATGGCGCAAAAAGCGGCGCAGGATATTCCCGATGGTGCCTATGTCAACTTAGGCATAGGCATTCCTGAAAAAGTCGCCCGTTATGTGCCCAAGGGGCGCGAGGTGATCTATCACACCGAAAATGGTCTACTGGGCATGGGGCCGACACCGGATGACGATGACATTGACTTTGAGCTGATCAATGCAGGTAAGAAGCCGGTATCGGCAATCGCTGGCGCGGCTTATTTTCACCATGCTGACAGCTTTGCCATGATCCGCGGCAAACATATTGATATCTGCGTATTAGGCGCCATGCAGGTCTCGCAAAAAGGCGATCTTGCTAACTGGTCAACCGGAGCGGTCGATGCCATTCCTGCCGTAGGTGGGGCAATGGATCTGGTTGCAGGGGTGAAAACCATCTTTGTGATCACTCAGCACACCACTAAGCAGGGCGATGCCAAACTTTTAGAAAACTGCAGCTATCCACTGACGGGGCAAGGCGTTGTCAGCCGTATCTATACCGATCTTGCCGTGATTAAGGTGACTCAGCGGGGCTTTGAAATTGTCGAGCTGGCACCGGGGGTCGATTTTGACTATGTGCAGCAACGCACCGCCTGTGAGCTTATTCGCCCTTAAGCGCTTACTTAGGTAATGCTTCAAGTATGAAAGAGTCTACAAATGCTGAAATGGAATTAAGATGATGTCAGCGATTAAACAAAAACATGATGAAAACAGCAATCCCACAGAGACAAGGACTGAGACAGAGGCTGACCGCAGTGCCAAGCTCTACCAAAAGGCCCTAAAACTCATGCCCGGCGGCTGTAGCCGAAACACGGTACTGCGCAAGCCAAACCCACTTTACGCCGAGTCGGCTGCAGGATGCTTAGTGACCGATATCGAGGGCACACAGCGGGTCGATTTTGCCAACAATATGGCGGCGTTGATCCATGGTCACGCCCACCCAGAGATAACGAGACAGGTGACCGAGCAGCTACAAAAAGGCAGCGCTTTTACCTTGGCAACCGAAGTCGAGATCGACTACGCCGAGCATCTGTGCGGTCGCAACTCTGGCTTTGACAAAATTCGTTTCGTCAACTCCGGTACCGAGGCGGTGATGAGCTGCCTAAAAGCATCGCGTGCCTATACTGGACGCGCCAAGATAGCCAAGGTCGAAGGTGCCTATCATGGGCTGTATGACTATGCAGAGGTTAGCCAAACCGCATCACCGGCGACGTGGGGAGAAGTGTCATCCCCCAACAGTGTGCCTGTTGCCTTTGGTACGCCCCAAGCGGCGCTCGATGATGTGGTGGTGATCCCCTTTAACGATGTCCCCCGCGCCATCGCCATCTTAGATAAACACAAAGATGAGCTAGCCTGCGTGTTGGTCGACTTGTTGCCTCACCGAGTAGGACTTATTCCTGCATCGACCGAGTTTGTGGTTGTACTTAGAGAGTGGACTGAAAAGAACGGCGCTTTACTGGTGTTTGATGAGGTGATCACCTTCCGTAACGGTTATGGCGGCGCCCAAGATAGCTACCCCGTCACGCCAGATCTCACCGCCATGGGCAAGATGATCGGCGGCGGCTTTCCCGTCGGTGCTCTCGCGGGTAAAAGCGATATTATGGATGTAATGAATCCCTTAAATGATAAGGTGTTGTTTCCCCACTCTGGGACCTTCTCGGCCAACCCCGTCACTATGGTGGCAGGGCTTAGTGCCATGAGATTATTTGACCGTGAGGCGGTGACGAAACTCAACGCGCAAGGCGATAAGCTCAGAGCCATGATCACAGATGCGATAACCCAGGCCAATGTGCCTGTTTGTGTCACGGGCGCAGGCTCAATGTTTCGTATCCATATGAAGTCGACGCCGCCCGCAAACTACCGCGACGCCTTTGCATCCCCTCAAGAGGCGAAGTTGATGACGGCGCTAGTGGATCATCTATTTGATAACGGCTTTATGATGATTAACACCTGCTCCGGCACCCTATCGACGGTCATGACAGACAGAGAGTTAAGCCATTTTGCCGAAGTCTTACTTGCAGGCCTTAACAGCTTAAAGCCGCAGTTCGATGCCCTTAAATCTTCAGCAACACTAACAGAATAGGAACGAGTATGAGCTTAGATAGCTTAAAAGATGTCTCTTACTTAAAAGATGGCTATTGTTTAAAAGATGTCAATTGCTTAAAAGACGTCTACATCTGCGATGCCATCAGAACCCCGATTGGACGCTATGGTAGCGGCCTCTCATCAGTGCGCGCTGATGATCTCGCAGCCCTGCCGATTAAGGCGTTGATTGAGCGAAATCCTGATGTCGACTGGCAACAATGTGATGACCTGCTGCTTGGCTGCGCCAACCAGTCCGGCGAAGATAACCGCAACATTGCGCGTATGGCAGGCTTGCTTGCAGGACTTCCCGTTGAAGTGCCTGGCTGCACCGTAAACCGTCTTTGTGGGTCTGGGCTTAACGCTCTAGGAGACGCCGCTCGCGCAATCCGCACTGGCGAGGCCGACTTGATGATTGCAGGAGGCGTCGAGAGCATGTCTCGCGCGCCATTTGTGATGCCAAAGGCGACAAGCCCCTTCGCACGCTCAACCGAATTTTACGATACCACCATGGGCTGGCGCTTTATCAACCCAGAGTTTGATAAGCACTATGGCACCGAGGCGATGCCGCAAACGGCGGAAAACTTAGCCCAAGACTTTGCCATCTCACGAGAGGCGCAGGATCGCTTTGCGCTATGGAGTCAGCAAAAAGCGGCTAGCGCCCAGGAAGCGGGTCTTTTCGATAATGAAATCGTTCCCGTCACTATCCCTGTGCGCCGCGGTGAGCCGACGGTTTTCAGCAAAGATGAACACCTACGTTTAAGCAGCTTAGAAAAACTCAGTAGCTTAAAACCACTATTTGACAAAGGAGCCATCACCGCTGGCAATGCCTCCGGCATCAATGATGGCGCTGCGGCGCTGCTATTAGCCTCGGCTGAAGGCGTAGTGCAACACAAGCTTAAACCTAGGGCTAAGATCTTGGGTATGGCTGTTGCCGGCGTGCCCCCTCGCGTTATGGGACTAGGACCCGTGCCTGCCACCAACAAGCTGCTAAAACGATTAAATCTGTCTTTGGATGATATGGATCTTTTAGAATTCAATGAGGCGTTTGCAGCGCAGGCGCTGACCTGCATCCGAGAGTTAGGATTAAAAGATGACGACCCCAGAATCAACCCACAGGGCGGCGCCATCGCACTAGGTCATCCATTGGGGATGAGTGGTGCAAGGCTTGCGACCACCGCTGTCAATCAGCTTGAGCGCACCCAAGGACGTTACGCCCTGTGCACCATGTGTGTCGGCGTTGGTCAAGGCATTGCCATGATAATTGAAAGAGTTAGTTGAAAGAGTTAACTAACTCGTAATAAATGCCAGTAAGAAATGGCGCAAGGAATAGCTGCTCCGTTCACACGCAAGCCATCCTCATCTGAGGCAGGCTTGCGTTTTCGTTTTCGTTTTCGTTTTCGTTTTCGTTTTCGTTTTCGTTTTCGTTTTCGTTTTCGTAGTATTATTCAGCCTAAGAAAACGCTAGTAGAAGAACAAGATTAACGCAACAAAAACTGTGATGACTCCCAAAAGGCTCAAGCTTCTAAGTACCGCCGTTGAATACTGAGTCTGTATCTCCGGGAATAGATAGAAGAAATAGGAAATAGATGGTATGGCTAAATAAAGCCCACCAAGCCTCGAACTTGGCGGCACCTCGGTCCCGATTAAGGCCAACCCATAGGCCAAGAAAAGCCCGCTAAAAAGCCACTCAAAACGTCCAAACTCTCGGTATTTAAACAACACCAAAAGCAGGGGTAAAAATATCAATGCCATTATCTGAACTTATCTCACAAAGCGACCTAGGTTAGAGCTACTGCTCTCCAAGCTTAATCTAGCATTTAGTTCACTAATGGAATAGCCGTTATATGTTGCTATATAAAGACGTCCTTACTCAAAATTAACACAACGGAATAAGGTTTCGCTTATTAACTCGAGTACTTAACTGTCATTCTTAACTGTTATTCTTAAATCTTACTGGTGACTGGCGAGACTTATCGACCTCAAGTATAAAAACATCTGGCCTCGAATAATGCCCTGCAACATCCAGCGCACGCTTTGAGCTAGCCGCCTTTTCAACATCAATATCTAGCAGTATATAGCCCTTCTCTTTAGACATGGGGCCAGCTATGATTTCGCCGCTTGGGGATACGATGAGCGAATCTCCGGGATTGATCCAATCCTCATCTGCCGGGTAGAGTCTATCGAGATCAGGAAAATCTTCTGGCAGATCTTTTCTTTGCAGCGCTACGCCACAGCACAGTACCCAACATTTTCCCTCTCTAGCGATATGCTGCATAGTGCTAATCCAAGCATCACCGCTGTCATAGGTCGGTGCGATATATATTTCAACCCCCTGTGAATACAGGGCGTACCTCGCCAGAGGCATATAATTTTCCCAGCATATGAGGCTAGCAATTTTTCCAACTGGCGTAGTAATCACGTTTAACCCATGGCCATCGCCAAAGCCCCAAACCATACGCTCTGGATTGGTCGGCATCAGTTTACGGTGATGGTTAACGATTTGCCCTTGGTGATCAATAGTAATGGCGGTGTTATAGATGGTCGACTGGCTATTGGCATAATCTCGCTCGTTTAATCCGCAAACTAGGGTCACAGCTCTCTGTTTAGCAGCCTCTTGTAGCGGCTTAAGATCATCGGATGACAGATCCACCGAGTTTTGTAGCAAACGCCTATGTAACGCTTCACATACGCCCCAGTCCGCCCCCGGTCTTAAGCGCCATATCCATGCTGGGTATCCTGGAATGAATGCCTCAGGAAAAACAATAAGTTCTGCACCTTTTTCTGATACCGAATGAACAATTTCTACGGCTTTTTGAATCGTTGCTTTCTTATCTAGCACACAAGGGGCTTCTTGAATGATGGCGACTTTTTTCATGATTTGATCCCTTCCAATGAACAGTTGAGTTAATGGCGTTTTCATCGACCCATAGAAGGATGAGCCCCAGAAAAGTTAAACTCGAGTTTCAGATGTCATGCTCAAGTTTAGCTTAATCGAAACAGATGACTTTTCCGTCCACTCAGCCCCAAGCATTGTCATTACCGACGCTCCTATAATTCACGGTATAAAGAACCACAAATAAAGTAGTTAAAGTAATAAAGGGCAAAGCGTCACTGCAAGTCTATACGGCGCTGTATTGCTTAATTTTTAGTAAGTTAATACAGATCGTTTTCACTCATTAGTCCATTGAGACAAAACAAAGCCAATAAATTCCACTTAATCTCAAAATCCATAGGTGACAGAAACCCTACAAGTGATAAAATAGCGCCCATTCAACTCAAATTTGGACTCCGGTAATGCGCGTAAGCAAGTACCTGCTATCAACTCAAAAAGAAACTCCTGCCAATGCAGAAGTCGTTAGTCATCAGTTAATGTTACGTGCGGGTATGATCCGTCGTAACGCATCAGGCTTATATAGCTGGTTGCCGACAGGTTTACGTGTATTACGTAAAATTGAAGCGATTGTTCGTGAAGAAATGAACAAAGCGGGCTCTGTAGAGATCCTTATGCCTATGGTTCAACCTGCGGATCTTTGGGTTGAAACGGGTCGTTTTGAAAAGTTTGGTCCTGAACTACTTCGTTTCCAAGACCGTCACAACCGTGACTTCGTTCTTGGCCCAACTCACGAAGAAGTGATCACCGACATTGTGCGTAAAGAGGTTAACTCATACAAGCAGTTACCACTTAACCTATATCAAATTCAAACCAAGTTCCGTGACGAAGTTCGTCCACGTTTTGGTGTAATGCGTTCACGTGAATTCTTGATGAAAGATGCTTACTCTTTCCATATCGATCAAGAGACGATGGACGAAACCTATGAGGCGATGTTCCAAGCCTATAACAATATTTTGACTCGTTTGGGCCTATCCTTCCGTCCAGTAATGGCTGATACCGGTTCTATCGGTGGCAGCATGTCACACGAATTCCACGTATTAGCTAACAGTGGTGAAGACTTAATCGCTTACTCAACGGAAAGTGATTACGCTGCAAACATTGAGAAATGTGAAGCACCACTGCCAACTGAAACACGTCAAGCCGCAACAAGCGAAATGACACTTGTCGACACGCCAAATGCTAAGACCATTGCCGAGCTTGTTGAGCAACACGGTATTGCGATTGAGAAAACAGTTAAGACATTAATCGTTAAGGGTGCAACAGAAGAAGCACCACTTGTGGCTATCGTTATTCGTGGCGACCATGAGCTAAACGAAGTTAAAGCTGAGAAGTTAGATGCTGTACTTGCGCCATTTGAGTTTGCAGACGAAGCTGCTATTAGTGATGCAATCGGTGCAGGCACTGGCTCTATCGGTCCTGTTGGCCTAAATATGCCTGTCTTTGTTGATCACAGCGTTAGCATCATGAGCGACTTTGGCGCGGGTGCAAACCAAGATGGTAAACACTATTTCGGTATCAACTGGGAGCGCGATCTTCCAGAGGCTGCAGCATTTGATCTTCGTAACATCATCGAAGGTGAGCCTAGCCCATGTGGTAAAGGTGTTATCGCACTTCTTCGCGGTATCGAAGTCGGTCATATCTTCCAGTTAGGTACTAACTACTCTGAAGCGATGAATGCCAACGTACTTGACCAAAATGGTAAGTCAAAGACCCTGCTTATGGGTTGTTATGGTGTGGGCGTTAGCCGTATGGTTGCCGCTGCAATCGAGCAAAATAATGACGATCGCGGCATTATCTGGCCTGATGCAATTGCACCGTTCACCGTTGGTATTTTACCAATGAACATGCACAAGTCACATCGCGTTAAAGATATCGCCGAGCAGCTATATCAAGACCTAAACGATGCGGGTATCGAAGTGATGTTCGACGACCGTAAAGAGCGTCCAGGCGTGATGTTTGCTGATATGGAGCTTATCGGTATTCCGCATGTTGTGGTTATTGGCGATCGTAACATCGATAACGGCATGTTCGAATATAAGAACCGTCGCACAGGTGAGAAGCAAGATATCCCACTAGGTGACATTGTTGAGTTCTTAAAAGCACAACACGCTTAATCGCTAGCTCTCTTAACAGACAGCCCACTAAATTAATAAAAGCCGATGACTTCATCGGCTTTTTTTTGCCTGTAATAAATGGGGCTGAGACAGCAAAAACCACAATACTTTTGAGTAATACCAGTCAGTATAAGAAGTTGATCTACTCAGAACGTTTTTTGGCAAACTAATTCAAGGCGAATAACTGAAAGAATGGTAGCTCCCTTATGAAGTTGTTCAACGCAGAAGTAGGCAGCCAAAAACGCTCCAGAATGGCGAGTTTTAGCGGCTCTGATACTGTGTTAACGAGCTTAAACGTAGAATAACTATGCTCTTCACTCGTTGCCTTGTCTCAGTCCCGCTAAACTCTCGCTGAGCGACCAAATCTTTATAGTGATTGGTATAAGTTTTAAACTTGTAACTTGAACATCTTTGCCGTCTCACATATTCTAAATTTAAGCAGTTGGTTTTGAATGTGTTTAATTTTCAAACGATAAGGAGCGTCGAATTGCCAAATAAAACGGCGTTAGTACTGGGTGGTGGTGGCGCTAGGGCCGCATACCAGATTGGGGTACTCAAGGCGATAGTACAGTTTTATCCACGCAACCACGGTATTCCCTTTAGAATCGTCTGTGGCACTTCTGCTGGCGCAATTAACGCCACCTCTATTGCGACCCATGCTTCCTGCTTTCATCTTGGCGTACGTAAGCTTGAATGGGTATGGCGTCATGTTCATGCCCGTAAAGTCTATCAAGCGTCCATTGGTGGAGTATTAATACACTTAAGTAAGATGGCACTGAAAGGCCTTCAAAGCGATGGAGCCTCCAGCAGTGCTGGCAGCCTATTTAATAGTGACCCCCTAAGAAAATTACTCAGCGATTTAATCAACTTCGAGCGAATCGACCGTAATATTAATAGCGGCGCACTCGAAGCTGTTAGCCTCGACACCTCTTGCTACAATAACTCGCGCTCGGTCACCTTTTTTCAGGCCAATGCCCATGTCGATAACTGGCAAAGAGATCGGCGGCACGGCATACGCACTCGGCTCAATACCGATCATCTACTGGCAAGTTCCGCTATTCCGATGGTATTTCCCTCTATTCGATTAAATCAGGAGTACTATGGTGATGGCTCAGTACATCAACTGGCACCTTTAAGTAGCCCTATTCATTTAGGCGCCGAGAAGATCATGGTCATTAACCTTGAAAGTCCTCACAAAATTCAGCCCAAAGAGCTTGATCATCACCCAAAGACCGCCACTATTGCAGGTCACCTGCTCGATACTATCTTTTCTGATACGCTCAATAGCGATCTAGAGAGGCTTGAACGGATCAACAACACCCTATCTTTAATACCTGAGGAAAGTAAGCAGAAATTAGCGCTTAAAAATATCGAAACCTTAGTGATTAAGCCCAGCGAAGATCTAAGCGCAATGGCGTCGCGCTACTTTCAGGATATGCCATTCGCCATTAAAACCATGATGAAAGCATTAGGGATCAACGAGCACTCAGAATCGAGTATTATTTCTTATTTATTATTTGAACAAAGTTATTGCAGTGCCTTGATAGAGCTGGGCTATGAGGACGCCATGTGCCAAATTGATGAAATAAAACAATTTTTTAATATTAATTAGACTTAGTATTATCGGCTAAAAGCGCATTTACAACGCTCTGCCCCCAATCTTGGTAAATTAATGCGCCAGGGTGAAAGCCATCAGTAGCCATCGCATCACTATTGAGTTGATGGCCAAACTCCAACAAAGTAAACCTTGGTTCTTGCAAAGCATAGCGCTGCAGTTGCCGGTTAAATGCTTGGCTACGTTGACCGAGAAACCAACGCAAAGGCTGCGGTAACACCGGGAAATCCCCCATAGGTGGCACCCGCGTCAATATCAAACGCCGACAACCTAGTTTTCTGGTGACTAACTCAACCAAAGTTTGTTGCTGACCTATCCACTTATTAACGGTTAAAGGGCTCAGTACGTCATTTACACCTAGCGATACCACAACCGCCTCAAAACGCATCTCTTGCTGTTGGACGAGTTCCTGTTGCAACATGTCAATGGCTTGCAGGGTATTGTGACCAGACTTTGCCATTAATCGCCAATCAACCTGATAGTGCTGGGCAAGCTCATTCACAACAACTCCCGCTAATGCCTGCTGCTGGTGAGCCACGCCGACTCCCGCTGCAGCACTGTCACCTAAGATAAGTACAGATAATGTCGCACCATTACCGACAGTACCTTGCCTAGGCCCTGCTGCTTCGGGCAGCTGTGGGGTGTTCTTCTTAACTGTGCGACCTTGTAAAAATAAGATCGGTGCCAACAGAATAAAAATGAGGTAATGCACGGTTGCACTCCTTGAATATTCAGCATCAAGAGTTTGGCTGAACCTGTTTTACAACCATTAACTATAGCGAAACTTTACCGAATGAGGGTTACAGAGAGGCTTAGCCTTGCAATAAAAAGATCTCGGCTTTTTCCATGCGTCTAGGCTTACCAAGCAAGATAAGAATATCGCCAGACTTTATCTGCCAATCGAGTTCAGGATCCTCAACTTCTGCACCTGCACGCCTTACCGCTCTAAGCTCGACTCTTAATTTTTCCCATGGGATCTGTGACAAGGTCAGCCCTACAGCATTGGCACCTTTTGGTAGAGCGACTGCGTGTAGCTGCTCCAAGGTAAAGTCGGTTTCAGCACCGGAAAAAAAGCCATGTAAGTATTGATAATGGTTTCGCCGCTCAGATTCAAGCCGTTTAAGGATCCGTGCCAGCGGCACTCCACATTGGTACAAAACTTGAGACACTAACATTAAGCTACCCTCGAGTGTTTCGGGAATAACCTGACTTGCCCCAGCTTCTTCTAACTCTTCCATACCAGAGTCATCTCGTGTACGAACCAAGATTTTAGCCTCTGGAGCCAGTTGACGGCATAAGGGTAGAACCTCTTCTAGTATTCGCTCACTGCTAAAAGTAATCACGATCAACTTTGCTTCACGCACCTTTGCTTGTTTTAGAATACTTCTCTTACACACATCACCAAAATAAACAGGCTCTCCAGCGGTTCTCGCCTCAGAGACTCTTTTAGGGTCGAGATCCAGAACTAAATATGGAATAGCTTCAGTTTTCATGAACCTTGCAATGGTTTGCCCCACTCGACCGTAGCCTAAGATGAGTACCAGATCGCCTTTAGCATCGACTTGGACATTAATCGACTCACTGCTATCAGCCTTAGGTTTCAAGCCTTGCAGCATTCTGGCTATATCGACACTGTGCCTTACCAACCAGGGGGCTAATGCCATAGATAGCACGGCAACCATAACCAATGTGGTACTGGTTTTGTTGTCGAGCAATTGATAGTTAACAGCCAAAGCCAAGACCACAAAACTGAACTCTCCCACCTGCGCTAGACTCAATGCTGTGGCTACCGAGGAACGAAAAGACTCTTTAGCAGCCTTCAACAGAGAGAACACCACCAGTGCTTTACCTAAGATCACTGCGATAAGGATAAAGATGATTTGCCACCAGTACTGGGCGACCAACTGGAAATCCAACAACATACCGATGGAAATAAAAAACAGCCCCATCAATAGATCCCGAAAGGGACGAATGTCAGCCTCAAGCTGGCGGCGGTACTGACTTTCACCAAGCAGCATACCCGCCATAAAGGCACCTAATGCCATCGATAAACCGAGCCACTGAGTAATGGCGCCAGTTACCAGAGCAACCACTAGAGTGGAAAGGACAAATAGCTCATTTGAACGTGAGCGAGCCACCTCGTCAAACAGCTTAGGCAAAGCCCACTTACCAAAAGCCATCAATGCAATAAACGCCAATACGCCCTTTAGCAAGGCAAAAAATACATCGTTCCATAATAGCGCCTCGCCATCACTGGCTAGAATGGGCAGCAAAATTAATAAGGGAACAACGGCAATATCTTGAAATAACAGCACACTGACAGAAAGCTCACCATGTCGGCGCCTTAACCAGCCTTGCTCATTGAGTAACTTGAGGACAATGGCAGTCGATGACAGTGCGATAGCAGCACCAACAACAACCGACTCGGTCACGCTGAGATTACATAACAGCGCAATTCCCATGCTTAAAACGGTGGTCACGACGACTTGAGCACTACCTAAGCCAAATACGGTGCGACGCATTGCCCAAAGCCTAGGCAAGGAAAACTCGAGTCCTAGACTAAACATCAGTAACACGACACCGAGTTCGGCAACTGACTGCATCTGATGCTGGGTAAACCAGTGAAAGCCACTTGGACCACTTATCACTCCGGTCACCAGGTAAGCTAAGATCGCTGGCAAGCCTGCACGTCGGAGTATAGCAATTGAAACAATTGCAATGACCAGCATCAGTAGAATTTGAATGAGAAAGCCATGTTCCATCTGTGCGGTGTACTCCTTAACCCAAAGACATTCGTCAAAATGCCGACACTAATATTTTCCATTCACTTAACTAGAGAGTAACTGAATGACAAATAAAGACAAATATAATTACTTTATCATTAGGCACGATTTTTGCTTAATCTATATGTAAGAGCATTAACTTTGCGTTAACGCAACACAGTTAGAACACAGGGAGTAAATACCAATGGAATTTGGCCTAGCAACCGAGTCTTTCCCTATTAAATACCGCAAACCTAATAGTATGCCTATACCATTGGGGCTTGATCTAGTTGATATCATCCAACAACTGCATCAACATCTAGACCCTAGGACAGTATTTGCCTGCTTTGGCAAAATAATGGGGCAACATTTGCCGCTTTATGGTGTTCGCCTAGCTTATAAGGGCTATCAATTCCATTGGGGCCAACAAAATGGTTATGCCATTGAGCAAAAGCTAGCCTTATCCGACGGTCAAGTCACCGTTAACTATAATCTAAAAGCGCCTTTAGTGCCGTCTCAAACCCAGAAGTTAAACCAGCTGCAAGAGCTTGTGTTACAACCGCTGTTTAACGCTATCCAATATAAAGAGATGTCTCTACAGGCTATGTATGACGCGCTGACAAACTTAGGTAATCGTCATTACTATCAAGAATCATTAAGAAAAGAGCTTGCTCGGGCCGAGCGTAATAACGAGAGTTTTTCATTAATTACTCTCGATTTAGATAACTTTAAGCAGCTCAATGATGACTTTGGTCATCAGTTAGGCGATAGCGCCTTAGTTGAGTTTGCAAAGATGCTCAATACAACCATCAGAAACAGTGACCAAGCATTTCGTATAGGTGGCGATGAATTTACCATATTAGTTCAAGCCAACGTTGAGGCTGCAGGTATTTTGTGTCAACGGATCTTAGATGCCATCGCAATTCATCAATATTTAGAAAAGTATCAAGTAAAAACCAGCATGGGTGTGGCGCAGTGGCGACATAATGATACTGAAGAGAGTCTTTACCAGCGTGCTGATAATGCGCTATATGAGGCGAAGGCGGCAGGACGTCAGTGCTATCGTATATGTAGAACAAGCCCGACATCGTCAGCGGTCGCCAAATAAGACTTTTCTATCCAGTATCCCACTGCAGCCACTAGCTTACCGTCATAACAAAGCAGCGGTACTGTGCCACGCTTCCACGGAGCAAGCCCACACTCTTGCCATACCTTTTTAAGCTCACGTCCCTTGCTGCGGTTATGGGGGTGACAACGAGTACTACCAGGCAGGGCAAATTCGATAGAGACTTGCTCTGATGACAATGGCAGCCTAAGACGAAGCCCAGTTTGACAGGCCTCTGTCGAAAAATTATCTCCAGTTGGTAACTCAATGACTCGATTAATCAGCTCTTCAATTTTGTTAAGTTGAATATTCGACAACCCTTTTTTATCCGCTGCGTATTGGGCATTTTTTTGCGGTAATAAAAAATAGCCTTCGCTCTTAAAACGCTTAATGATAACGTCAGTTAAGCGGATCTCGACATTAGCATCGGCTTTCGCATCAAGAAGCTGGGCTAAGATCTGCTCCCCTTGTACCTTAGATGGGGGGGCAAAACCTAGTGCATCCATGTGTCCGCGCAGTAATAACGACTGCCAAGCACTGGAGTACTGCGCTAACCTTTCGAGATCAAGCACCCAATCATTGCCCTTTCTAAGCTGAATATTGGGGAGCTTCAGGGCTATTTCTTCATCGAGTACCGATTGTTGCAGTGCGCATAACTCGGCACTGCGACTGGTTGTCGCTGCGATACTAGGCCAGCGTTGCTTTAGTTTAGGGATAACATCTAAGCGAAGAAAGTTTCTATCGTATTTATCATCAAAATTACTTTCATCTTGGATATGAGTGATTTCATATCGTTTGGCATAAGCTTCAATCTCATCTTTACTGCAATCGAGCAGCGGTCTAATAATCCAGTGTTGCTGATTAAAGCGCTGCACTTTGCCCATGGCTGACAAACCTTTAGGCCCAAGGCCCCGCTTTAGTGCTAATAAAACAGTCTCAAGTTGATCATCCTGATGGTGCGCCGTCATTAAAATATCATTGTTAGATAACTCTGATAATAATGCTTCATAACGCACGCTGCGGGCCTGTGCTTCAACACTCAGCCGAGGAGCCAGTTTGACCTCGACACGCTTTACTGTGCAGTCAAGATCATAGTGCTTCGCTTGAGTTAGGCAGTGTTCAGCCCAAGTGTCTGCATTAGCACTTAAACCATGGTGTACATGTACTAACAAACACTCAAAATGGGGAGAGACTTTGGCAAACTGGGCTAAACCATGGGCAAGAATTTCAGAGTCAACGCCGCCACTATAAGCTAACACTAATTTAGGCTTAGGCTTATTTATGGCAGCTTGATTTTGCTCTTGAGAGTTATCGACCTTAACTGCAGCCGCCACTTTCGATGGGAGCTGCTGTATGCAAGCTTGGATCAGCGTGACAATATTCATGCTAAAAAACGATCCGTACCTTGCCAGACCCCGTTAACGACTCGAGCGCCAACATCAACTCATCGGTTGGATTAACCCGCCAGTTATCACCTAAGGTAAACTGCGCTTGCGACTGCGGCTGGGCGTAATTAATCACCACAGGCACGGCGCCTGCTTTCCAAGGCTCAACCGCAACCTTAAATTCGGTCAACCATTCATCATTCACCTTGTCTGCTTGCAGGTCAATTTCAACCGCATTGGCAAAATGGCTACGCGCCTCACCCATATCAATAATGTTACGCGCGGTCATTCGGTTGCCACCAGAGAAATCATCAAAACTGACCTCCCCTTCGATAATCAAAATACGATCTTTCTCAAGCAGGTGATTAAACTTCTCAAAGGCTTCGGTAAATAGCATCACTTCAAGACGAGCACTTTTATCATCAAGTGTCACTAAGCCCATTTTAGCACCACGCTTAGTCATCATCACACGAGTAGCAACCACTAGACCTGCAGCCTTCATAGTCTTACCACGGTCAGTCGGGTGCACATCTTTTAATCGACCAGAAGTATAATGCTTAAGCTCTTTCAGATACTGGTTAATAGGGTGACCCGTCAGGTATAAGCCTAAGGTGTCACGTTCGCCTTCAAGCCAAACTTTATCTGGCCACGGCGTACATTCAACAAATCTCTGCTTACTGTCTTCGGGCTCGCTATTGAGCAAGCCAAACATGTCATGCTGGCCTATGGCTTCGGCTTTAGCGTGCTGATCGGCCGCGCGAATAGCTTCAGGCAAGGTCGCAATCATAGCCGCACGGTGTGGCCCTAAATTATCCAGTGCACCAGCACAGATGAGCTTTTCGATGACGCGGCGATTAAGCTTTTTCAAGTCAATTCTGGCGCAGAAATCGAACAAATCCTTAAAGGGACCATTTTCTCGGGCTTTAAGAATCGAGTCGACAGGGCCTTCACCGACGCCTTTAACCGCACCGATACCGTAAACGATATTCAGGTCTTCATCGACGGTAAATCTAAATAAGCCTTTGTTCACATCAGGTGGAATCAGCGGCATCCCCATACGCTCACACTCATCGACCAGAGTCACAATTTTATCGGTGTTATCCATATCCGCCGACATTACCGCCGCCATAAACTGCGCCGGATAATGGGTCTTGAGCCAAAGCGTTTGATACGATACTAAGGCGTATGCAGCGGAGTGCGATTTGTTAAAACCATAACCCGCGAATTTTTCTACTAAGTCGAAGATTTTCATCGACAGTGGACCATCGACGCCGTTTGCAATCGCGCCCTCTTCGAACGTACCACGCTGCTTGGCCATCTCTTCAGGTTTTTTCTTACCCATAGCACGACGAAGCATATCGGCGCCGCCCAAGGTATAGCCCGCAAGCACCTGAGCAATCTGCATCACCTGCTCCTGATAGAGAATGATGCCGTATGTCGGTGATAACAGCTCTTGTAACGATTCATGCTGATATTCAGCATCAGGGTATGACACCTCTTCACGGCCGTGCTTACGCTCGATAAAGTTGTCAACCATGCCTGACTGCAGCGGGCCCGGTCTAAACAGTGCTACCAGAGCAATCATATCTTCGAAGCAATCTGGCTGAAGGCGCTTAATCAAGTCCTTCATACCGCGAGATTCCAGCTGGAATACCGCCGTTGTTTCATATCGTTGCAGTAATTTAAAGCACTTAGGATCGGTCAACGAAATCGACTCGATACGAACTGGCTCTTCACCATTTTTCTCTTTAACGCTGTTCACCATCTGCAGCGCCCAGTCGATAATGGTGAGCGTTCTTAGACCCAAGAAATCGAACTTCACTAGGCCCGCGGTTTCAACGTCGTTTTTATCGAACTGAGTTACCGGGTTTAAACCTTCGGTATCGCAGTAAATTGGCGAAAAGTCGGTGATTTTAGTCGGGGCAATAACCACACCACCGGCGTGTTTACCGGCGTTACGCGTCACTCCCTCAAGAATACGACACATATCGATAAGATCTTTGACTTCCTCATCACCGTCGTATGACTCTTGCAGACCTGGCTCGACCTCAAATGCTTTAGCCAGAGTCATGCCGGGTTCTGCGGGGATCATCTTCGAAATGCGGTCAACGAAACCATATGGATGTCCGAGTACACGGCCAACGTCTCGAATTACCGCTTTTGCCGCCATGGTACCAAACGTAATGATCTGCGATACCGCGTCACGGCCATACAGCTCGGCGACGTGGTCAATCACTTCATCTCGTCGATCCATACAAAAGTCGACGTCGAAGTCGGGCATAGAGACACGCTCAGGGTTTAGAAATCGCTCGAATAGTAGATCATATTCCAGTGGGTCCAAATCGGTGATTTTAAGTGCATAAGCCACCAGTGAACCCGCACCAGAACCACGACCGGGTCCAATTGGGATATCGTTATCTTTACCCCACTGAATAAACTCCATTACGATAAGGAAGTAACCCGGGAAGCCCATCTGGTTAATCACCTTAAGCTCGATATCGAGACGCTCATCGTATTCAGGGCGTTTCTCAGCTCTAACTTCAGGATCGGGAAAAAGAAACTCCAGTCGCTCCTCTAAACCCTTTTCTGATACATCAACCAAGAAGTCTTCAATGGTCAAGTCGCCCGTTGGGAAGTTAGGCAAGAAGTACTCATGCAATCGCACCGTCGCATTACAGCGCTTAGCAATTTCGACCGTATTTTGAATAGCCTCTGGAATATCTTCAAATAGCTCACACATTTCTTCGCTGCTTTTGAAGTACTGTTGGTCGCTATATTTTTTCGGTCTACGCGGATCGGCTAGGGTAAAGCCGTCATAAATTGCCACTCGAATTTCGTGTGCATCAAACTGCTCAGGCTTGTTAAACACCACCTGATTGGTGGCGACTACAGGCAGGTCTTTTTGCTCAGCGAGTGCGACTGCCATATGCAGATAGCGCTCTTCGTCAGGACGGCCTGTTCGTAGCAGTTCTAAATAATACCGGTCTGGGAAATTGCTCTTGTAAAAATCGATTAGTGAGTCGACTTGGTTTTGGTTTTCTTTAAGCAGTGCACGGCCCACGTCGCCATCTTTAGCACCAGAGAGGATAATCAAACCTTCGTTATATTTAACTAACCATTCTTGATCGATAACCGCTTTATCGTTGATATTGCCACGCAGGTAAGCGTCACTAATCAATAACGTCAGGTTTGAATAGCCTTTATTGTCCATCGCTAACGCGGTAATAGAGCAAAACTCATCGAATCCCGGGACTTTGACCCAAAAGTCGGTGCCAATAATCGGCTTAACGCCGTTTCCATGACAAGCCTCGTAAAACTTTACCAAACCACACATATTTGTCTGATCAGTTAACGCAACCGCTGGCATCCCAAGTTCAGCCACTTTAGCAATAATGGGCTTAACTTTAGACAGTCCATCAGACATTGAAAAGTCGCTGTGGACGCGCAAGTGAACAAAACGTGGATCAGACATAATATGGAGTATCTTTCTTTTTGATAGATGAAGACTGCTGGTCAATCTTACAGAGTAAAACATGGTGTGATTGCAAACAAGTTTAACTGCAATCTCGTAGGCTGATGAGTTAATTTTCCGGCAAAAAAGAGGCTATAGCGAGCAAATTTTTCACCGGAAAATGATTTCGAGGCTAAGCTAATGCCTCTCGTACTGGCCTGAAGCTTTTACGATGCTCAGGTAGTACGCCGTGCTGCGTTAACGCTTCAAAATGGGCCTTAGTTGGATAACCTTTATGCTTGTCAAAACCATACTCTGGATACTGCAAAGCAAGAGCATCCATTTCACGGTCACGGACAACCTTCGCGATAATGGAGGCAGCACTAATTGCATCGATAAGGCCGTCACCTTTAATTATTGCATGGCTTTCAACGCCAAAATCGGGTGTGCGGTTACCGTCAACTAACACACTCGTAGGCTTAATATTAAGACCAGCAACAGCTCGTTGCATTGCAAGCATAGTGGCATGCAAAATATTCAGCTCATCAATTTCTGCTGGGGTGGCTGAGCCAACACTGACGCTTAGGGCTTTTTGCTGAATTTGTTCAAACAGTAACTCGCGCTTTTTCTCTGATAGCTTCTTTGAATCATTTAACCCCTCAATAGGATTATTAGGGTCAAGAATCACTGCCGCAGTGACAACGTTGCCAATCAAAGGTCCGCGGCCAACCTCATCGACACCGGCATAGTGACCAATACAAATTTGAGCCACCTGCTCTGGTGTAATACCTTTAATCACCGCCATTAGACTTTATCCTCTACTAACTTAATCACAGCATCTGCAGCACGTGCACTGGCATCACAACGAAGGCTCTTATGCATCTGCATAAAGCGATCATACATTGGGCTAAAGTCATTATCTAGCTGAGTTGCAACGGCTGTCGCTATTTTCTCTGGCGTACAGTCGGCCTGAATTAGCTCCTCAACCACATCATCATCTGCAAGGAGGTTTGGTAATGAATATCGCTTAGTGAGCATCATGCCTTTAGCGATACGATACGTTATTGGGCTAACGCGATAAGCCACTACCATGGGACGCTTAACCAGCATGGCTTCAAGCGTTGCAGTACCTGAAGCTAGCAGTATGCAGTCAGCGGCAGCCATTACCTCTCGGGACTGACCTTCAACTAAATCGATCTCTAGATCCGGCGCATGCTCGCGTAGAGCTTGCTCAAATTGGTCGCGACGCTTTTGATTAACCAAGGGCGTAACAAATTTGATATCTGGATAGCGCTGTTTGATTAGGCTCGCCGCCTTAACAAACGGCTCGGCCAACATCTTAAGCTCCCCCCCTCGAGAACCCGGTAATATCGCCAAGTACTCAGCTTCTTTATCTAGCCCGAGTAATTCACGGGCCTGCGCTTTATCGCTTTCAAGTTCAATATCATCGGCCAAGGTATGGCCTACAAAGGTGCAAGGCACTTGATGTTTATCATAAAACGCTTTTTCAAAAGGTAGCAGTGACAGCACCATATCGGTAGCCTTGGCTATTTTGAAAATACGCTTTGGTCGCCATGCCCATACTGATGGGCTAACGTAATGCACCGTTTTAATGCCACGGTTCTTAAGCTTTAACTCTAAACCGATATTAAAATCCGGTGCATCGATACCAATAAAACAGTCCGGATTTATCTTAACCAACTCATCGATTAATGTTGCCCGCACTTTTAGCAACCTAGGTAAGCGCGATAGGACCTCAACGATGCCCATCACAGCGAGCTCTTCATAAGAGAAGATAGACTCAAAACCTAGGGCTTCCATACGGGGCCCACCTATTCCGACAAATTTAGCATCTGGATATCGAGTCTTTAGTGCTTTAATTAAGCCTGCACCGAGTATGTCGCCCGAGATCTCTCCGGCAACCATTGCAAATACATGAGGATTGTTTGAACTCATAGAATGGCGTCTGTCATTGATGAGGTGGAAAGAAAGAACCCGCTTTTACACGGGCTCTATAACTTGACTAGCGAATGATGCCTCGTTGCGAGGAAGCAACAAAGTCGATTAGAGACTTAACCTGCTCATCATCCACAGCAGCCTCTTTCAGCTGCTCTACGGCTTCGGCCACAGTCAAACTGCTACGGTACAAGGTCTTATATGCTCGGCGAACCGAAAGCTGCGACTCTTTAGAGAAGCCTCTACGCTTCATACCTTCGAGATTTAGGCCTCTAGGGATAGCGGGTTGGCCCGACGCCATCACAAATGGGGGCACATCGTTAAGGATCAATGAGCTACCTGCGGTAAACGCATGAGCGCCGATATGAACGAACTGATGAACGCCGGTCATACCACCTAAGATAGCCCAGTCGCCAACATGCACATGCCCCGCGATCGATGCATTGTTTGCCATAATCACGTTGCTACCAACCACACAGTCATGAGCAATATGCACATAAGCCATGAACAGGTTATTTGAGCCAATACGCGTTTCCCAGTTATCCTGAGTCGTACCACGGTGGATCGTTACCGATTCACGGATCACGTTATTGTCACCGATGATCAAGCGAGTCGCTTCACCGGCATACTTTTTATCTTGGCAATCTTCACCCACTGAGGCGAACTGGTAGAACTTATTGCCTTTACCAATAACGGTTGGGCCTTTCACAACAACATGTGAACTGAACCAGCAATCATCACCAATTTCGACATCAGCGCCAATATAAGTCCATGGACCAATAGTAACATTTTTGCCTATTTTGGCATCTGGGTGGATATAAGCTAATTTATCAATCACTTAGAAATCTCTCTACGTGCACACATGATTTCAGCTGAACAAACAATCTCGCCATCCACTTTAGCAACGCCAGTAAACACGCCAATTCCGCGGCGCTCTTTAATCATTTGCACTTCAAAATGAAGTTGGTCGCCTGGCTCAACAACACGCTTAAATCGCGCTTTGTCGATACCAGCGAAATAGTATAACGCGTCATTAGAAGGCTCTTCACTCATGGTTTTAAAAGCCAATAGACCAGTCGCCTGTGCCATTGCTTCTAAAATTAAGACTCCTGGCATCACAGGCTGAACCGGGAAGTGTCCCTGGAAAAATGGTTCATTAATAGTGACGTTCTTAATAGCATGTAAGGTTTCACCTGGCGTGAAATCTAGCACTCTATCGATCAATAAAAATGGATACCTATGAGGTAAAAATTTTAGGATCTCTTTGATATCCATTGTATTCAATTGATTTGACACGAAAATTTTCCTTTATCTGCACAAAGCAGTATTTCATTTACTTTACGTTATTTTCCAATGTCTTCACACGTTGGAATAGCGTATCTAACTGTCTAAAACGAACGGTATTCTTGCGCCACAACTTATTATCCATCGCAACCGTCGCAGATGAGTAAACACCCGCTTCTCTGATCACGCTAGTAATATTGGTACTACCTGTCACATGAACGCCATCGGTAATACTGATATGCCCTGATATCGCACAGTTACCACCGATAATACAATGCTTACCTATGGTGACACTGCCAGCGACAACGGTAGAACCAGCAATAGCCGTGTTGGCACCGATAATATCGTTATGGGCGATCTGGACTTGGTTATCAATGATCACACCATCATGAATTTCAGTATGCGAGATAGCACCTCTGTCCACTGTGGTGTTTGCACCAATCTCAACCCGGTCACCAATGCGTACACCGCCTGTCTGTGGAATTTTAATCCACTGCCCACGCTCGTTAGCATATCCAAAGCCATCAGATCCCAAAACGGCACCAGAGTGAATGATACAGTCTTGGCCTAAATGCACATTGTGGTAAACAGTGACATTCGCCCACAACATAGTGTTTGAACCAATCACACTATCTTGACCAACAACACTACCTGCACCTATCTGTACATTGTTACCTAGAATAACATTTTCGCCGATCACCGCGTTAGCTGCAATTGCCACACCTTCACCTAGCATAGCAGAAGCCGCTATCTGTGCAGATGGGTGGATGCTATCGGCAGCCTTTGGGGTAGTATCGAGAAATTGTGCGATGCGTGCAAAACCAACATAGGGATCGTTAAGAACGATCGCGTTGCCAGTAAAGCCCTCTGCATCTTTAGGCGTCATCAAGATCGCCGACGCAGCTGTACTAGCCAGCTGCGAGCGATATTTAGAATTTGCCAAGAAAGAGATCTGACCTAGACCTGCACCGTCCAAGGTGCCTACAGTCGAAATTTCGACTGAGTCATCACCTTGAACGTCTGCATTTAAATGGTCAGCCAATACTCTTAAAGTATAGCTTTTCATCTATTTACTTGCCTTTACCTAAAGCTTCAACCACTTTGTTACTAATGTCAGCGCTTGGCTTAACATAGATAACGGCGCCACGTTGAAGCACCATGTCATATTGCTCTTTTTCAGCAATAGAGTTAATTGTCTTTTGAACTTCAAGTAGTAGTTTATTCTGCTCTTCACCGTTACGACGACGCATATCTTCATCTAATGCTTTGCCCTTCAATTGAAGCTCAGCTTTCATAGACTCCATCTTGCGCATCATATCGGTTTTCTGAGACTCGCTCATTAGCGCAGCATCACGCTGTTGCTTTTCTAGCAAACCACGAAGCTCTTCTTGCATCTTCTGCACGGCAGCAACACGATCACCAAACTCAGCTTTTAATGTTTCGTTCACTTGCTCGCGCTGTGGCAACTGCTCAAAAACTGCTTGCATATCAACTACTGCGATCTTTTCTGCATGCGCCGCTAGCGGTGCGCCTAAAAGAACCAAAACCATCATTGCGCGATTCAACATCTTATTCAAAACGAACTCCTTTATCTCAGCAGAACTTGCCGATTTTTTTCAAATTGATTTTAGAAAGTTTTACCAATATTAAACGAGAAGATTTCAGTTTCATCATCCTCGTATTCTTTAATTGGCCATGCAAGGCTAAATACCATAGGTCCCATCGGCGATAGCCACTGTACGCTCATGCCCCATGAGGCACGAATACGGCTCGGATCGCTATAATCTTGCAGTTTATCAAACTCTTCAACTGGAAGATAACGATATGAATCGTAGTCAAACTCAGTGTCCCATACGTTACCCGCATCCACAAAGAAACTTGTACGCACAGAATTTGTATAAGCCTCATCCAAGAATGGTGTTGGCACGATTAACTCTAAACTTGCGGTAGCAATAGCGTTACCACCAATTGAGCGGCCTGAGCTAACCTGAATTTGGTTAGGATCGCCCGGCAAACTACAACCTTCTCCAGATGGATCAGGTGCACATGGCTCACTACCGCGATACAAGTAGAATGAGCGTGGGCCCACAGAGTTAGACTTAAAGCCTCGTAGTGAGCTACTACCACCTGAGTAATAGTTTTCCCAGAACGGTAAGATTTGATCATTATCATTAAACTGACCATAACCATTACCGTAACCTAAACGCGCACGGGTTAGCACAACAAAGCTGTGGCTGCGGTTAAGCGGGAAGTAAAAGTTAGTATCAAAATCTGCTTTGAAGTACTGCAAATCCGAACCCGGTACCGTCATCTTACCGTTTAGGCGCTGAGACGAACCATCCGATGGGAACGTACCACGGTTCAAGTTACTACGAGACCAACCTAGGCTCAGCTCGAAGTTGTCGAAACTTAAACCCGCATTAGGATCGTCGCTATCACGATAAATGTCGTAGAAACGAACAGCTTGCTCGTAAGCCGAAATCTCGGAGATTTCATTATGACGATAACCAATACCGCCGTTAATACGGTTGTATTCGTTAATAGGGAAACCTGAGTTTAGCGAAATACCATAAGAGCTGTTCTTATAGGCTTCAAGGTTTGCTTCGTCGGCATCGAACTCGCTCCAATAGATACTACCGCCTAGGCTCACGCCGTCTTTGGTAAAGTATGGATCGGTATAGTTAATATTGACGTTCTTAGAGTATTTATTGGTGTTTAAATTAACACCAGCTTGGTTACCCGTACCTAAGAAGTTACTCTGCTGAACACCAAACTGTAAGCTAAGACCTGATTCAGTACCGTAACCCACACCCGCGTTAAACGAGCCTGATGGCTGCTCTTTCACGTTAAATGCCACATCGACCAAATCATCGGTACCGGGTACTTGTACGGTCTCTGTATCGACAGTCTCAAAGTAACCTAGACGGTTAAGGTTTGACTTAGATAACTCAACTTGCGCTGAGTTAAGCCAAGCGCCTTCCATCTGGCGTAACTGGCGACGCATCACTTCGTCTTTAGTAACAGTGTTACCTGTGAAGCTGATGTTACGTACATAGACGCGCTTACCTGGGTTGATGTTGATATTAAGATTAACTTCTTTAGTCTCGTCATCAATTTCAGGGTAAGTTTTTACTTCAGGGTAAGCATAACCGAATCGACCTAGATATTTACCATACATCTCTTCGGTAAAGGTCACATCGCCGCCGTTATACATATCCCCAGCCTTCAAAGGTAAGATGGCTTCTAGCACCTCTTCTTTACCCATTAAGTCACCGGTTAGATTAACGTCTTTGACTTTGTACTGCTCACCTTCGTCGACGTTAATTGTAATGTAGAGGCCTTTACGATCTGGGGTCATTGCCACCTGTGTAGAGGTGACATCAAAACGAATGTAGCCGCGGTTTTGGTAGTAAGTCTTAATCGTCTCAAGGTCAGCTTGCAGCTTTTGTTTCTGATAGCGACGCTCGCCAAACAGATCCCACCAAGCCACATAATCTTTAAGCTCTAGCATGCCGATAAGCTCAGCATCGCTGAATTCTGTGTTACCCACAACATTAATCTGACGAATTTCAGCCGCTAGACCTTCGGTAAAGGTGAACTTTAGCTCAACTCGATTACGCGGAAGATTAATAATTTCGGCTTTAACTTTCGCACCGTACTTACCTACACCGTAATAGAAATCCTGTAGGCCTTTTTCGATACCAGAAAGCATAGTACGGTCGAGAGACTCGCCGACTTTAACACCAGAGCCATCAAGACTCTCTTGTAACTGCTCATCTTTAATATCTTTGTTACCCTCGAAGGTAACAGAGCTAATAGTTGGCCGTTCAGTCACTTTAACCACGAGCACATTACCGTCTCGCAGCACTTCAATTTTTTCGAAGTTAGTTGATGCATACAAACTTTTAATCGCTTGCTGCAATTTTAATTGATCAACAGTATCCCCAACCTTCACAGGTAAGTTAAGCAAAGCCGCACCGAGTGCCACTCGCTGTAAACCTTCAACTTGGATATCAGCTACTTCAAAAGGTTGGAATGTCTCGGCCCAACCGTTCCCTGAAAAAGACGCTCCGACGAATAACATCGAGGCAAAAAGTTTATTCAATCTCATAGAGCACTTCTAATTATTTGTCTGTCCTTGCTCAGAGTCGGGAAAAGTCATTGAAAAGCGCAACGCTCATCAACAGCAGCAGCATAGCTGCCCCAATTCTGAATCCAATTTCCTGTACCTTCTCCGGTACAGGCCTGCCTGTAATTACCTCAACGAAGTAATACAAAAGGTGTCCCCCATCTAACACTGGCAAAGGCAATAAATTAATAATGCCTAAGTTCACGCTAATCAATGCAAGAAAACCTAAAAAATATACCAGTCCGACGTCAGCGCTATTTCCTGCACCTTGTGCAATAGAAATTGGGCCACTCAAATTTTTAACTGAAACGTCACCGGTAAGTAACTTGCCAATCATCTTAATGCTGACAGAGACAAGTTGCCATGTTTTATCGACTGCAACCGGAAAAGAATCTAAAAATCCGTATTCCAATTGTATCTTCATGTTTTCAGGCCATGGCTCAGAAGTTGGCGCCACGCCAATCACGCCTTCAAGTTTACCTTCGGCATTTTCTCGAGACTTGGGTGTGACCTTAATCGCCAACTGCTCTCCATCACGACGTATGGTAATAGTGACAGTCTTATTAGCAGAACCCTGAATAATTTCGACGAAACGCGGCCAATCTTGGTACTTTTCACCATCAATCGCAACTAAGGTGTCACCCACCTTGATACCGGCAAGACCCGCTGCGCCGTCATCACTGACTAATGCCAGCGTCGGTAATATCGCAGGGCGATACATGCCAAGGCCAATCGCAGTAATCGGTAGCTCTTTCTCAAGATTAACGTTCCAATTCTGAGTATTTAACGAATACGTTTGCTCATCACCAGAGGTACCTTCTAGGCGAGACAGTGGTGCTACAGTTAAATCGACCTTGCTGTCACCAATATGACTGGCAAGGGCAAGGTTAACCTCCTCCCAATCTCTGACCTTTTGGTTACCAACTGACATGATCTGCATTGGCTCTTTGACGACAATTTGTGCCGCAGGAGTACCTGCAATAGTAGAGTCAATAACGGGTTTAATGGCTGGAACACCAATAAGATACATTGCGTAGAGAGCGATAATCGCAAAGATGAAGTTCGCAATCGGGCCTGCGCTGACAATTGCGATACGCTGCCAAACTGATTTACGGTTAAAGGCTTGATCTTTTAACTCTTCAGGCACGTCATCAACACGCTCGTCGAGCATTTTGACATAACCACCCAGCGGGATCATCGCGATGACATACTCGGTACCGTCTTTGCCAGTCTTGCGCCAAATGGCTTTGCCAAATCCGATGGAAAAGCGCTCAACTTTAACACCACAGCGACGAGCAACCCAAAAGTGCCCGTATTCATGGGCTGCAATTAAGATCCCTAAGGCAACAATAAAGGAACCTAGGTTCCATAAAAAATCGATCATTCCTTTCCTCTGAACTAATTCAGCTTAGTGATGGCGTCTAATGTAGATTGACGGCTTTGAAAATCTAACGCCAAGATATCATCAATACTGTTTAATGGATGCGTCGCCGTATTCATTAAGCTCTGTTCGTTTATTCTTGCTATATCGGTAAATCGAATCTTGCCATCTAAAAATGCCTGTACGGAGATCTCGTTGGCAGCATTTAATACGGTTGTCGCTTCTTGCCCTTGTTTACAAGCCTCTATTGCCAACGCTAAACAAGGGAAACGAGTAAAATCAGGTTCTAAGAAGCTTAACTGTCCGACTTTAAAAAAGTCTAAAGGTTCAACTCCTGAGTTAATTCTCTGTGGAAAAGCCATACAATGAGCAATAGGTGTACGCATATCAGGATTACCTAACTGCGCCAATACCGAACCATCGCGATACTGTACCATGGAGTGAATGACACTTTGAGGATGAATAACCACTTTTAACTGTTCGGAGCTAGCGTTAAACAGCCAACGCGCCTCAATATACTCAAGGCCTTTATTCATCATGGTCGCCGAATCAACAGAGATCTTGCGCCCCATTGACCAATTAGGGTGCTTACAAGCCTGCTCCGGGGTCATTGCCGATAGCGTTGCCAAATCAGAAGTTAAAAATGGGCCACCAGAACCTGTCAGCAAGATATGAGAAACCCCTGCACCAGCTAGATCGCAGCGACCAATCTCAAGTTGAGAGCGTTCAGATAAACACTGGAAAATAGCGTTATGCTCACTATCGACGGGTAGCACTTGTGCGCCCGATTTTTGCATAGCTTCAATAAACAGCTGCCCCGACATAACCAGCGATTCTTTATTGGCTAACAACACGCGCTTACCCGCGTTAACGGCGGCGAGTGTCGAAGGTAAGCCCGCTGCGCCAACAATGGCCGCCATAACCGTATCAACATCACTGCTACTTACGAGTGATAAAAGTTCATCTTCACCCGTCGTCACTTCGATATCTAAATGACTTGGAAGTTGTTGCTTAAGCGATTGGGCTGCTTGTGCATCGACCATATGGGCAATTTTAGGCTGATGCGCAATACAGATCTCCAGCATCTTTGCGACATTGGTATTCGCCACTAGAGCATATACCTTGTATTGCTCTGGATTACACGCTACAACACTCAAGGTGCTGGCACCGATAGAGCCCGTCGCGCCTAAAATCACCATGTTTTGCATTTAGTTACATCCAAAAAGCTATATAGATTAATGTGAATACAGGTAGAGCAGCCGTTAGGCTATCGATTCTATCTAATACGCCACCGTGACCCGGTAGGATAGTGCCAGAGTCTTTAATTTTTGCGACTCGCTTAAACATACTCTCAGACAGGTCACCAACTGCGGAGGCTAATGCCGTAAACAGGGTTACTGCGATAACTAAACCGAGCTCCTGCTCAGGAGAGAAATACATAATACCCGCTACCACTATCATGGTCGTCAACAGGCCGCCAAGCAGACCTTCGATAGTTTTAGCAGGGCTAACATTTGGCATCAACTTACGCTTACCAAATCGCTTGCCTACAAAATAGGCGCCAGAATCGGTAGCCCAGACGACTAGCATCACTAACAATACTAAGGTGCCACCGTAATAAGGTGAAGCTTGAGTACTCAGAGCCTTAAGCGAGACGAGCGAAACGAAACATGGGATCAGCGTTAACTGGCCAAACATAGATTTTAACATGTGGCTATTTTCCCAGAAGCGAGCGCTTTTAGGGAAAGACAACACCATGATAAAGGAGATAAACCACCAGAAGCCACCGATAAGGATCACCCCAAGAAATATCGGGTGCATCATACCTCGTAACCAAATCTCGTCGGCTGGAACCAAGATATTCAGGGCCGCTAGCAAAACACCAATAGTCACTGTGAAACTCCACTGAGTCATCTGACAGCGACTATCGATAATGCGCCCCCACTCCTTAGCGGCGATTAAAAATACTCCCAATAGTGCCCAAGAAAAATACTCAGTCGGTAAACCGAAGATGGCACCAAAAACTAAGGGGATTAACCATATTGCTGTTATTATTCGTTGTTTTAGCAAAAAACTTCCCTCACTAATTATTACAAAGAGCGGATGGTATCGATTTGAGTTCCTGTCAAACCGAATCGACGCTGACGATTAGCAAAAATAGCAATCGCGTCTTTAAACGCATCCTCATTAAAATCCGGCCACAAAGTGTCAGTAAAGACTAACTCGGCATAAGCGGCTTGCCACAAGACAAAGTTGCTAATACGATAGTCACCACCAGTGCGGATCATTAAATCAACTTCGGCTTGATTTTGCATGCACAAATGCTCACTTAGGGCCTCTTCGGTAAACTGAGTGCTGCTCATTTCACCAGATTCGACCTTAACAGCCATTTTTTGTGCTGCCTGCAAAATGTCCCAGCGTCCACCATAGTTAGCCGCCACATTAAGCACTAAATCTTTATTGTCCGCCGTTTTCTCTTCTGCCGCTGCAATTTGCTTTTGCAACCGCGGAGAAAATCGACTGATATCACCGATAATATTGAGGCGAACCCCATTCTTGTGCAGCAACTTAAGTTCGCGCTGCAGCACGGTAAAAAATAGCTCCATTAACAAGCTGACTTCTTTGTCAGGTCTGCGCCAGTTTTCACTAGAAAACGCAAACAAGGTTAATGATTCAACCCCTAAGTTACGGGCCGTACTGACTGCTCGCCTAACGGCCTTGACCCCAGCTTTATGGCCGAGAACTCGCGGCTTTCCCTGAGCCTGTGCCCAACGTCCATTGCCATCCATAATGATAGCAACATGTTTGGGGATCGACTGTTTTACCAAGTCGGATATTTCGCTTGGTAAGGTCTCTGTCACTTCAGTGTCAGACTGGGAATCGATTGACATCTATTACAACCCTTAAAAATAGACAAACGCCGTGTAGTATAACTCTACACGGCGTCTGAACTCTAGGGCATGTTGTCCATTCGAGTTTAATTTTTGTCCGAGCTCACCGCTTTTATTATTAAGGCGTGAGCTGTGAAGCTTAATGTGTGACGTGAAAAGTTCGTGATATCTCACGAAAAACCAAGAAACACACATATAGCTTAATTATAAATCAACCTAAATAGTCAACACTCCCCTATGCTGAGGAGTGCTATTTAGAACTCCATCAGTTCCTTTTCTTTTGCAGCTAAAACGTCATCGACTAGCTTAATGTGCGCATCAGTTAGCTTCTGCACATCATCTTCACTACGGCGAACGTCATCTTCCGTACACTCTTTTTCTTTCTCTAACTCTTTAACGTTTGAGTTAGCATCACGGCGAACGTTACGAATCGCAATACGGCCGTTCTCGGCTTCAGCACGAACAACCTTGATAAGATCTTTACGACGCTCTTCTGTCAATGCAGGTAATGGAATGCGAATTGTCGCACCCGCTGACATTGGGTTCAGACCAAGGTCTGAGCTCATGATTGCCTTTTCAACAGCTGCAATCATAGTACGGTCAAATACTGATACCGTTAATGTGCGCGCATCGCCAATAGATACACTTGCAACTTGCTTAAGTGGAGTCAGCGAACCGTAGTAAGGTACTTGGATGGTATCCAATAAGCTTGGGTGTGCACGGCCGGTACGAACTTTAGCCATTTGAGTTTTTGTCGACTCAACACACTTGTCCATGCGAGTTTGCGCATCGCTTTTAATTTCGTTTATCACGTTATATGTCCTTTTAAGTCACTAAATATAGCTTAAACAGCTTTAATCATTGTGCCTTCTTGCTCGCCCATGATAACACGGCGCAGTGCACCTGGTTTATTCATGTTAAATACAAGCAATGGCATATTATGGTCTCTGGCCATAGTGAATGCAGCCAAATCCATTACTTTCAATTCTTTTTCGAGTACTTCATTGTACCCCATAACATCATACTTGACGGCTTCTGGATTTTTAACTGGATCATCTGAATAAACGCCGTCAACTTTGGTGCCTTTAATCACTACTTCCGCTTCAATCTCGATACCACGTAAACACGCAGCAGAGTCAGTCGTACAGAATGGGTTACCTGTACCTGCAGCAAAAATAACAACACGGCCTGATTTTAGCAAACTAATTGCTTCAGCCCAGTTATAATCATCACACACGCCTTTAAGCGGAATGGCTGACATTAAACGTGCATTAACATATGCACGGTGCAACGAATCACGCATTGCTAAGCCGTTCATCACTGTTGCCAACATGCCCATGTGATCGCCCACTACACGGTTCATACCCGCATTAGCCAGACCTTCACCACGGAACAAGTTACCACCGCCAATGACAACACCCACTTGAATACCTAGCTCTACTAGCTCTTTGATCTCCTGCCCCATACGATCAAGCACTTTAGGATCAATGCCGAAGCCTTCTTCGCCCATTAGGGCTTCACCACTTAGTTTTAAAAGAACACGACGAAATGCAGGTTTAGGATTGGTACTCATATTTATTAGTCCTGATTATGGCGATAGGGGTTGTACACTTAACCAATTTGGTTGGGCTGAATCTAGCCAAACAAAAAACCAGTTGAGTATATACGATAAGACCGCAGCAATTGCTACGGTCTTATGTTTGCTAAATAAGGAGATTAAGCCTTATTAGTAGCAGCGATTTGTGCAGCTACTTCAGCAGCAAAATCTTCTTCTTTTCTTTCGATACCTTCACCAACTTCTAAACGAATGAAGTTAGTTACTGAAGCGCCTTTCTCTTTAAGAATGTCGCCAACAGTTTTCTTTGGTTCCATGATGAAAGCTTGACCAGTAAGAGAAACCTCACCAGTGAACTTCTTCATACGACCGATAACCATCTTCTCAGCGATTTCAGCTGGCTTACCTTCGTTCATAGCGATTTCGATTTGAAGAGCTTTTTCTTTCTCTACAACTTCCGCAGGAACATCTGAAGGGTTAACGTATTCAGGCTTAGAAGCAGCAACGTGCATTGCAATGTGCTTTAGCGTCTCTTCATCAGCTTCACCTGCAACAACAACACCAATACGCTCGCCGTGACGGTACTGTGCTAGGTTAGCGCCATCGATGTACTCAATACGACGTACGTTGATGTTTTCACCGATTTTAGTAACTAGAGCAACACGAGTTTCTTCGAACTGTGCTTTCAAATCTTCGATAGTTACTTTAGATGCTGCAGCAACATCTAGTACTTCATTAGCAAATGCTAGGAAGTTAGAATCTTTTGCAACGAAGTCAGTTTGACAGTTAACTTCTAGTAGAGCAGCGTAACCTTCGCCTTGCTTGATAAGGATTGCACCTTCAGCAGCGATGTTACCCGCTTTTTTAGCAGCCTTAGCAGCACCGCTCTTACGCATGTTATCAATTGCTAACTCGATGTCACCGTTAGTTTCAGTCAGTGCTTTTTTACAGTCCATCATGCCAGCGCCAGTGCGGTCACGAAGTTCTTTAACTTGGGCAGCAGTAATTGCCATTGCTAAATCCTCTACAGATAAATTTCAAATTCAATAGATAAGAAACAGGGGCCAATCATATTGAATGAAAGAGCCCCTGTTCACCAATCATGTATCTTGGTTAATAAGGGTGATGAAAATTCATCGACCGATATTATTCAGCTTCTACGAAACCGTCTTGCTCAGCTTGTACAGCTAGGTCTTGACCACGGCCAGCTTTTGCAGCAGCAGCAACAGAACCAGTGTAAAGACGGATAGAACGCATAGCATCATCATTACCAGGAATGATGTAGTTGATACCGTCTGGAGAAGAGTTTGTATCAACAACAGCAACAACAGGAATACCTAGGTTGTTAGCTTCTTTAATAGCGATATGCTCGTGGTCAGCACCGATTACGAAAATCACGTCTGGTAGACCAGCCATGTTCTTGATACCACCAAGAGACTTCTCTAGCTTATCAAGTTCACGAGTACGCATTAGCGCTTCTTTCTTAGTAAGCTTGTCGAAAGTACCGTCTACAGACTGGCTTTCAAGGTCTTTAAGACGCTTGATTGATTGACGAACTGTTTTCCAGTTAGTCAACATACCACCTAACCAACGGTGATCAACATAGAACTGATCACAAGAAACAGCAGCTTCTTTGATAGCTTCGCTTGCAGCGCGCTTAGTACCAACAAAAAGAACTTTACCTTTCTTTGATGCAACGTTGCTGATGAAAGCAAGTGCTTCATTGAACATAGGCACAGTGTGCTCTAGGTTGATGATGTGCACACCATTACGAGCACCGAAGATGAATGGCTTCATCTTTGGGTTCCAGTAACGAGTCTGGTGACCGAAGTGAACACCGGCTTGTAGCATTTCGCGCATTGAAACTGTAGTCATTTTATTTACCTTAAAATATTAGGGGTTAGACCTCCACATATCCCATATCTTCGACCCTATTTAGGGCACCCCGAAGAACGTGTCGATATGTGTGTGATTTAGTATTTATCAATAGCCATGTATAATGGCCGTCATCTTAACTCAGACGAACCACCTAAGGTGGTAACGACAAGAGTCAAACATAACGGCGCGCTTTATACCATAATATGAAAAAAAGCACAAACATTTACGTCGTTTTTTCGGGCACAGACGTCATATAAAAAGACGACAAATTTAAGACTAAGAGACAGTAGAATGAGTATAGTAATTAAGACAGCTGAAGAGATTGAAAAGATGCGCGCCGCAGGTAAACTAGCCGCGCAAGTGCTTGAGATGATAGCCCCACATGTCAAAGCTGGCGCGACAACTAATGAGTTAAACGATATTTGCGCCAAATTTACTCAAGAGCATGGAGCCATCTCTGCTCCGCTTGATTATCATGGATTTCCTAAATCGATTTGTACCTCAATTAATGAGGTGATCTGTCACGGCATACCAAGTGATCGTACATTGGTTGACGGTGATATCATCAACATCGATATTACCGTCATTGTTGATGGCTACCACGGCGACACTTCCAAAATGTTCCTTATCGGCGATGTCAGCCCTAAAAATGCGCGCCTATGCCGAATCGCTCAAGAAGCGCTATATACCAGTATAAAAAAAGTGCGCCCAGGTATGAAGTTGGGTGAAATTGGTACCTTGATTGAAAAATTTATCAAGTCTAAAAAAACAGGCTTAGAAAAATACACAATTGTCACTGACTACTGTGGCCACGGTATTGGTGCAGGCTTCCATGAGGAGCCACAGGTGATGCACTACAAAAATAATGACAAGACCGTATTACGCCCAGGCATGTGTTTCACCATCGAGCCGATGATCAATGCAGGTCGTCACACCAGCGTGTTAGATAAGCATGACAACTGGACGGTAACCACCTCTGATGGCAAAAATTCAGCACAGTGGGAACATACATTGCTCGTGACACAAACCGGTGTAGAGGTGTTAACACATAGGGAAGAAGAGAAAGAGCTTCCACGAGTGATTAATCACTAATCTTTTTACCTTCCACCATCGACGAGGCGTGTATTAACACGCCTTTTGCAATTTATGCCCCCTAACACCTCGTTCCACCTTTTTATTGCACCAAAATAAAGCAAGTTACTCGATTAATGCCCAGCTAATGAATAAACCAGATAAAGCCCTTTAAATTAGCGATTTTTGCATAGATAATCGTTGCATAACGGATCCGTTCTCGAAGAAGAGATTTGATGAATAGTGCTCAATCTGCCAAAAACGCTTTAATCGACTTAAACCAAACGATTCTGGATAGCTTTAATGCGAAATCAGATATTCGTTCAATAGTGAGTACTCGCTGTCAACACGTCGATAAGCTACTTCAGCAGCAATGGAGCGCCCATAAACTTGAACAGTTTCCTATCGCATTAATTGCCGTCGGGGGCTATGGACGCGGAGAGCTACATCCACAATCAGATGTAGACCTACTGTTTCTCACCGAAGGTGAGCTATCCCAAGATGCCGAACAAGCATTAAGCGCTTTCATCGCTTTTATCTGGGACGCTGGGCTTGAGGTTGGTCATAGTGTTCGCAGTATTGAGCAAACCCTTGAGCAAGGCCGCAGCGATATTACTGTGGCGACAAATCTACTCGAATCTAGATTACTCTGCGGCCCGCAAGCACTCTTTACCCTACTTTATCGCAATATTCGCCAAGACGACTTTTGGCCAAGCAGTGAGTTTTATGTCGCCAAACGCGATGAGCAAGCGGTCCGCCATAGCCGCGCTAACGCCTTTGACTTAGAGCCTAATCTAAAAAGCTGCCCAGGTGGTCTTAGAGATATTCAGACCGTCGCTTGGGTGGCCATGCGTCACTTTAATGCCGAAAAATTTGAAGAGCTGGTCTACCACGGTTTTTTAGACCCTGTAGAACTCGATGAACTGTTAGAAGCGCAAGACTTTTTATGGCAACTGCGCTGTTCACTGCACTTAATCTCAGGCCGTGATGAAAACCGACTATTGTTTGATCTACAGCCTCAAGTTGCCAAGTTGATGGGCTATGAAGATGGTACACAACTCGCCGTTGAGCAGATGATGAAGAACTATTACCGCACGGTTAGGCGAGTAATGGAGCTGAATCAGATGTTGTTGCAACTGTTTAAGCGGGCAACATTAGGCCACATAAAAGCATTAGAAGTCGTGCCGATAGATGACAACTTTCAACGACGCGGTATCTTTATTGAAAGTTTACACAGCGACTTATTTGATACGCCAGAAAATATCTTACAGCTGTTTTTGTGGGTCGCTAAGAACTCTAATATTCAAGCTATCTACGCGGTCACATTACGCAGTTTACGTCGCGCTAGACGTGCTCAACTACAACCACTGATGTACCACGAGTCATGCCGTAAACTGTTTATGCAAATATTGCGTCACCCTCGTGGCATCGTCGCGCTTTCGCTTATGCATAAACACGGTGTACTGTCCGCCTACTTGCCTGCATGGCGCGCCATTGAAGGGCAGATGCAGTTCGACCTCTTTCACGCCTATACCGTCGATGAGCATACCCATAGGTTACTGCTTAACATCGAGAACTTTGCTCAGCCGGAACAGAAAGAGGAGTTTCCATTAGGCTCTGTGCTAATAAATCAGTTGCCTAAGAAAGGCTTACTGGTACTGGCTGCAATCTTCCACGATATCGCCAAGGGTCGCGGTGGCGATCACAGTAAACTTGGCGCTATTGATGCGCTAGAGTTTTGCAAATTACACGGCATGAACGACCATGATGGCCGTTTAGTCAGTTGGTTAGTTGAAAACCATTTAGTGATGTCGGTAACAGCTCAGCGCCGCGATATTTCCGACCCCGATGTGGTTGCCGATTTTGCTGAACGAGTCCGTGATGCAGTGCATTTAAGTTACCTCTACTGCCTTACCGTTGCCGATATCTGCGCCACCAATGAGAGAACCTGGAATAACTGGAAAGGCTCGCTGCTACGAGATCTCTATTTCTCAACGCAGCGGGTACTTGCCCGTGGTAAAGAGAAACCCGTCGATATCCGAGCTCGTGTTCGCGAACACCAAGCTAAAGCCAAGAAAGAGTTGCTACGTCGCGGCATTAAAGAGAAAGACTTAGATGCGCTATGGCAACGTTTTAAAGCCGATTACTTTCTGCGTAACCAGCCTAATCAAATCGCCTGGCATGCCGAGGTCATCATCAAACACAAGCAAGATGAGACCTTAGTTGTTATTTCGAAACATATGACCCGTGGCGGGACAGAGTTGTTTGTCTACGGTAAAGACAAGCCTAAGTTGTTTGCCACTGTGATGGCGATATTAGACAATAAAAATATTACTGTTCATGATGCCAGCATCATGACGTCCAAAGACAACTATGCGCTGGACTCTTTCGTGATTTTGGAACAAGATGGCGAACCGGTGTCGCAGCTTTCCCGTATTCAAGGGATCAAGAAGACGTTAATAAAAGCCCTAAGTAATGAAACGCCTAAGTTGCCGAAGTTTAGAAATCTTTCAAGAAAGATGAAACCTTTTAAAGTTGCAACCCAAGTGAGTTTCCCTGCGACCCGAAGCCATGGTAAAAGTATGATGGAGCTCATCGCACTTGACTCACCAGGGTTACTCGCAAGAGTCGGCGAAATATTATATCGCTGCGAAATAATCCTACTTGCAGCAAAGATCACCACCATTGGCGAGCGAGCGGAAGATTTCTTTTTATTGCAGACCGCCGATGGGCAACAACTCGATGACACGCAACAAGCTAAATTGCGTGAAGCACTCACCAGTGCTTTATAGATTTTTTTAAACAAAATATTGGGAGAAGTTAATGGAGGCTTTACGCCAACGTATTGAGGCGGCTTTTGAAGCACGCGCAGAGATCACACCAACAACCGTTGAACCAAGTGTTCGCGCAGATGTTGAGAAAGTGATTGCCATGCTAGACACTGGCGAAGCCAGAGTTGCAGAGAAAATTGACGGTCAATGGCATGTTCATCAGTGGTTAAAAAAAGCCGTGCTGCTTTCATTCCGTATTTTCGATAACCAAGTTATCGATGGCGCAGAAACCAAATACTTCGACAAAGTACCAATGAAGTTTGCCGATTATGACGAAGCTCGTTTCCGTAAAGAAGCGATCCGTGTTGTACCACCAGCAGCGGTTCGTAAAGGCTCGTTCATCGGCAAGAACACGGTTCTAATGCCATCTTACGTTAACCTAGGCGCCTATGTAGACGAAGGCACTATGGTTGATACTTGGGCAACTGTTGGCTCTTGTGCTCAAATCGGTAAGAACGTTCACCTATCTGGCGGTGTTGGCATTGGTGGCGTTTTAGAGCCACTACAAGCAGGCCCAACCATTATTGAAGATAACTGCTTCATCGGTGCACGCTCAGAGGTGGTAGAAGGCGTTATCGTTGAAGAAGGTAGTGTGATCTCTATGGGCGTTTATATCGGCCAAAGTACTCGTATTTATGACCGTGAGACCGGTGAAGTACATTATGGCCGTGTACCTGCGGGTTCGGTAGTGGTTGCGGGTAACTTACCCTCTAAGTGTGGTACCTACAGCCTATACGCCGCTATCATCGTGAAGAAAGTCGATGAAAAAACCCGCGGTAAAGTGGGGATCAACGAGCTATTACGTATCGTTGACTAATCACTTATCAGTAATAGTGATACAAATACAAAAATCCCGCTTCTCGCGGGATTTTTCTTATCTTTTCACAATTGACATACTTTGTTACCCCGAGACACACTCTGTGCTCTTTTCAATATTTTGATACAACTCTATGGCTAATATTTCGGTACGCCAAACTCATTGGGCTTTACTCAATGGTGAACCCCAATGTGAGTAATGCCAATCAGTATAAGAAATTGATCTACTCAGAGCGTTTTTGGCAAACTAATTCAAGGCGAATAGCTGAAAGAATGGTTATTTCATTGTAAAGCTTTTCAACGCAGAAGTAGGAAGCCAAAAACGCTCCAGAATGGCGAGTTTTAGCGATTCTGATGCTGTGTTAACGAGCTTAACCGTAGTTCAACTATGCTCTTCACTCGTTGCCTTGCCTCATAACCGCTAAATTCTCGCTGGGCGACCAAGTCTTTATATTGATTGGTATAAGGAGCAGGATATGATTAGAACATACGTTTTAGCCGGAGCCGCGCTAGCAATGTCATTTAGTGCTACCGCAGCGATGTCACCTCAAATTGAAGAGACATTAGTCTCTGTCTGCAAAGCAGGCGCAAGTAACAACGTATTTAGATTCAATAGGACGATGAAAGATTACCGTATCAATAAGAGCAGGGTTTTCCCGCGCTTAGTCTGTAACGGCGAAAGCTTTTATAACTTTACTGTAAATGCGGGTGCCGATAAAACCGCTAAGAAAATTGCACCATACATCCACGGAACCGTAACGATTAAAGATATCGCCTTAACGGAGTCGGATGCAGAGTTTTATGTTGTTAACTATGAATAGGTTCCCCTTCAGTAAAAATAACAGAGGCGAAAGCCTCTTTTATTTTGCTTAAAACAGAAACTTATAAGCTAAAACACCACCGTTTTATTACCATAAACAATCACCTCTTCATTAATCACTAAATGTAGTGCTTTACTCAATACGCTTTTTTCAACATCGCGCCCGCAACGAACCAACTCCTCAGCGCTAAAGCTATGATCAACTGGGATCACGTCTTGTTTGATAATGGGTCCCTCATCTAGCGAATCCGTCACAAAGTGCGCCGTTGCCCCTATGATCTTAACCCCTCGCTCCCATGCTTGCTTATAGGGAGCTGCACCGACAAATGCAGGTAAGAATGAGTGATGAATATTAATCATTTTACTTTGATATTGACGTACAAATTCAGGCGTCAAAATCCGCATATACTTTGCCAGCACAATATAATCGGGATCATAAGCTGTGATCGCCTTTTGCATTGCTTCTTCATGCTCGCTGCGACTCAATTCTTGATGGCTAATGCCGTGAAATGGAATATCAAACTTCTCTACCAAAGGCTTAAGCGTGTCGTAATTTCCTATAACAGCGGCAATCTCGACATTAAGCGCCCCGGAATAGGATTTAATTAATATATCACCTAAGCAATGTGCTTCTTTAGTGACCATAATCACAATGCGCTTTTTACCGGCATCGACGAGCTTAGTGTGATTCTTTTCTGGAAGAACAGACTGAAGCTTATTGAGCAATAACTCTTCCTCGAAGCTCCCCTCTAGCTCTGTACGCATAAAGAATCGCCCATGAGCATGATCAACAAACTCACTATTTTTTGTAATATTAAGCCCATGCTCAAAACAAACACGGGTGATCTTGGTTATCAGCCCTGGAGCATCCGCACAATCTGTTATCAATACTTTCCGTTGCATATACCCTCTTCCTCTCAGTCTGCACTCATTATCAACACCAAACTAATCAACTTAGAAAATACCTACAACAGCCTGAGCCGATATATCTTTATCTACTCACTTGATATTGAAGATATCGTATTTTTCAATATCAATTAATGAACAAACTGTTACGGAGAAAAGTGTGAGTGGAAATACAGTTAACAGACAAACAGCTAGTTCAACTCTGACGCTAGATCAGTAATTCGATTTACAATAGCTGAACTCATATCGAGATATCGATAAATTAAGGGAAAGAAAATTAAAACAAAAATGGCTAAGCCATGAGTGGCTGTAGCCATTATCACGAGTAGATAAAACCCTTGCCTAAGCTGCCAACTCGGTATCGATGAGTTTATTCCAACTCGGTAACCAAGTTAACGCTTCAACTTCAGGCTCCATTGTTTCACCTGCGTCAATTTTTAAAAACTCCCCTAGCAGCTTGGCACCTAACTCTTCAAAGAGATTTAAAAGCTGTTCACCCGCACCACAGTATGTTTCGTAGCTGGAGTCACCGAGCGCAATCAAACCAAATTTAAGATTGGGTAAATAAGGTGCCTTTGACTGCATTTCATTGAACCAAGGCTGGATATCTTCAGGCAAGTCACCTTGGCCTGTCGTCGAACACACAAGCAATAGCAGTTCATCTTCTGGTGGCACGAAGCCCGATAACTGTTCGGGTTGATACAAGACAGCATCACGCCCTAACTCAATTAACGCTTGTTGTAGCGTCTCGGCAACAAACTGCGCTCCCCCATAAACTGTTCCAAAAACTAGATTCACTTTTTTCATGTTTTACTTCGCCTAAAAGCTATTTAGTTATATCCTTAACATACTGTACCGACAAACATTGCTGCAAGCTTTACAGCAATATTGAAGTGATAGCTAAGAAGGATCCGCTGCAATGAGACATTCTTGTAGACAAAGGCACCGCAAACACCTGCAACGCTGTGCCCATATAAGAAGGATGTGTTACTTCCACACGGTACAGAATCTAAGGTCTGATATACAAGCTATCAGCCCCCCAAGCCTTAGCGAAAAAACTAAAAGCACAACAAAATAAATGTCTTAAGCAGCAATCCACATTGGTTCGACAAATAACAGCTAACTGATAAATCAACTAGATTTTGCACCCGTTAGCGATGATAAGCGGTTGTTTGTCGACAGATAAAGTGTCTTCATGCCAGCCCAGCCCTTCAAATAGCTGTAGCCATTCTGTCTCTAGTTCAGTCTCAATCTCGATCCTCTCCCCTGTTCTAGGGTGATTAAAGCTCAGCTTCTTTGCGATAAGCCATAACCGATTAATCCCGAAGTGAGAACGGAAAAACTTATTTTGCTTTCCATCACCATGGGTTGTATCTCCAAGGATCGGGTGACGTAAGTGTGCCATATGACGTCTTAGCTGGTGCTTACGCCCAGTATGGGGGGAAAGCTGAACTAGCGCGTAACGACTCGTGGCATAACGGCCAGAAGAGAATGGGATCTCACTATTTAACAACGGCTGATAACTTGTCACTGCATCTTGCGCAGCCTTATTCGGATCAACATCTTTATCACCTAGCTCATCGAGTTCCTCTTTTAATGCATAATCGAGCGTACCGGCCTCATGCATATTGCCACGGACAATGGCCAAGTACTCTTTATCGACTGTATGATCGGCAAATTGCCCGCATAATGCGTTGGCCATTTCACTGCTTTTAGCGAATAACAATATTCCCGATGTTGGTCTGTCGAGCCTGTGTACAGGAAACACATGACAGCCGACTTTATCGCGCGTGAGCTGCATGGCAAAAAAGCGCTCACGACGAGCAAGGTAACTACGGTGAACCAAAAGACCGGCAGGCTTGTGGATCGCCACCACATCATCATCTTCGAATAACACTTCAATATGAGGGGCGATCTCTTCAGCCTCAATATCAAGCAGTTCGCTATCTGCTACTTCTCTCGTTTCATCACTCATTTCAAATCTCTCTTAACAGCGCTATTCTGTCTGACTCAATAGCGTGTCTAAATCAGTTAAAATACTAATTAAATTTTGTAACTCAGGCTGACTTGCCCAAACATGCTCTGCCATTGGCGCTACGGCCATCGCTTTTGGCAACGGCATTTTCTCATCGAGCATATAACGCATTTTAGGTAAAAAAATAAACTGTAACCAATGCTCAAAGGGCATCACATCGCACGCAAAAGGTGTTGTGCTGGCTAACGCCTTTACCGTTGGGGCTTGTGAGCTTAGTAAATCTTGTTTGGCCAACTCAGCTTCTAAAGCATCTAGTTTCTCGTTTGTCTCAACTTCTATCAAGGTAGCCTCTCTAGTTGATATGAGGTGTATTCTATAGAGTTCTCTATTGTGATTGGTACTAACCTTCGACGCAGTTTCTTGGACGCCACTCAATAAGCCGTCATTCAATAAGCCATCACTCAGCGCCTTCAACTCTGTAACTTATCAACAGCCAAAACCTTGCACCTTCATGTTGTTTAGGTAAATACAACACAGGAAATTTAACGCGCGATGATACCATCTAGCCAGACTTATCCCTATAATATGCGCTAATTAACCTACACTTGATAACGATATGACAGAAATAACGACCCTCAGCCAATTCTTAAAAACTGCTAATACTCAATTCCAAGTTTATGACATGGGCCGTCGAGTACAACATATCGATATGGTGGCATTTCATCAAATTGAAGAGCTTAACTCAGCTTATCCATCACCCATTCAAGGGCATGCTCAATTTGCCATCGTGTTCTGGGATGCGAGTCAGCAGCACTATATTTGGTTTATTAAACTGCCGCTCGATGAACGTGGCCTCTTGTCTCCAGCACCACGTACTCAATTTATTAAGATGATCATTGAGGCCCTCGGCAGAGATCCAACCCAAGCACTAACAGAGCAGCAGCAAGAACAATTAGCAAATCATCCGTTTAACTTTAAGCCAAGCCAAGAGAAGCTCGCAGTATTTAACGCCTTAGTTCGCAAGCAGCTCGGTGGCAAAGCCTCACCTCAGTATGAATTTGCGTACCAATACCTATCGGGCCAACATCCAACTGAGAACTGGCAAAGTATAGGCTTGCAAGGTATTGCCGATGTTTGCGTTAGAGCCAATGAGCTTGACCATCAAACTCACCTGACCAACGGATTTAACAATTGGGCTATAGAGGTGCAGATCGCCGTATGTCAATGCTTAGAGCATTTGAACATTGATGAAGCGCTTGCGAAGACAATATTGGCTAAACTAGTTACTGCAGAAGATAAAGATAAAAGCTATTTTCTACGCGCTCTTGCGTCTCATCCAAAGCTTAGTCAGCAAGCCATTGCTCAACTCAATGACACTGACGCTTTATCTGCCGATATGCTCATAACTATTGCCGCACGAAACTGGTCGGCTTTAAAAGATGAGCAAACTCTCACTATCTACTTAGAAGCCTTAGCAAAACAGCCACAACACTTCTTTAACCAGATTTTTGCTGATATTGTGGCTATTCCATTAATTCGCACTCAGCTCCTCGCTCAACTACGTAATCCAAATCGTAGTACAGAGCTTGCAACTGCAATTGGCGGTTTGTTTAAGGTAACTAAAGGATGATGACAGATTTTTTAATAATTGCCGCTGTGATTATGATTGCTGCATTTTTTTGGCAATTAAGGCAGATGGCAGAAATAAGCAGAGTTTTTACTAATAAAGAATGCCAAAAGCAAAAAGTTCAACTACTCGCGATTGCTCAGGAGTCTGCAAAACCTAGCCTTGGTGGTAGCAGTGGGTTGACTTGGAAAGTTAAATACCTATTTGAATTCAGCACCGACGGTATCAATCAGTACCGTGGCAATCTATGGATGCATGGTAAGAAAATACAAAAAATACAATGGCCAATCTTTCCAGAGCCCGAATGGCACGAAGCACCTGAAGCGAAGGGCTCACTAGGTGGTGGTTGTGGTGGTCGTTCTAGAGGTAACTGCAGCTCTGGGGGCTGTAAATAGCATGGCGCTATTAAAACTGAAAGACGTATAAAGAAGTAAAGGCGCGACCCCAGAGGAGACGCGCCTTTTCTATCATTGTGTAAGCTCATCCAGCTATATGAGTGCTCCCTGCACCATCCATGCGTAACTTTGCTCCTGCATCCTCCATGAACCTTTTCTTCCCTGTATCTTACGATACGTATCCTTTCTTCTCGGTAGTCCATTTACCAAGCTTGCTCTGTCCTGAGCGTGTCCAATGTCATCCCTGAGAATCCATTCAATTACTATCCATAGCACTCTACCTTCCTAGGTAGCAAACCTTCCATCCTGGAGTGTTCAGCCGCTCCTTGGTAGCCATGGCTATCATTCCTTGAAAGCATCGTCCATGAGCATCGTCCTTAAAGTGCCTGTCCTTCGGCACACGGTAATCCTTAACCTTGCCTCGTGCATGCTTCCTTGCACATCTACATAATAATTCAAAATCCAAGTAAAATATGGCATTAAACATTTATGTAACATGCAGGTTAGCGACACTTTTAATTACCAACTTAACTAACTAATTGTATTTAAAATAGATCACAGTTACTTTGGCGCAAAATCTGCCATATTTAGGACGAATTTCTCACGAGTCTGTAAGAGATCTCTCACACGAAACTAAGCGAATAATCTTATCGCAATCCTTTATAAAGAAAGGGCGTACCAATCGGTACGCCCCAGTACTACTTTATTTTAGCTTTCCCGCTATATATTTGCGTCCTTGCATCATCCTTGGTTAACTTGCTTCCTGCATCTTCCTTGTAAATCCATTTCTATCCCTGTACTAAACGTACCGACTCCTTTCATTAGCTTATCCTAAGCTAAAATCCTCTTCCTGAGGTTGTCCTTTTTGCATCCTGCAAAACCATTACACTCAACTAAAAACCGCTAAACCAGCAAGTCTTTAGATAATTGTATTCGTCCTTTAAAAAGAATTAAACGCCATCCTAAGCCCTTATTTCTTTCTGATACTAAGTCTACTATTAACTCTATATTTTTATTAGCGCTCACAGTAAAGACACAAACAAGCAACTATATGCTAACACGCAAAAGTCAGGTTAAAATATTGAATTTTAACTAATTATAGATAAGTACATAATCAGTTTTCTATGACTCTCTCTCTATTTCCCACATAAAGGTGAGAGATCTCGCACAAGAAAGTTATCTCAAAGCGAATTTTTTACTACTTTCTAGAAGTTAGAGCCTTAAATAGCATGAGCCAATCCGCCATAAAACTGTACAAAGGATACTTAAAAGTCGCTGGGCGATTTTTTTCAAAAACAAAATGGCCAATCCAAGCGAAGCCATAGCCAATGACTGGCAGTAGTCCCAGTATCCACCATTGGTGACTCAATAAAGCATAAATCAAAATAACAACAACGAGGCTACTACCGACATAATGTAGTGCTCGGCATGTTTTATTAACATGCTGTGATAAATAAAATGGATAAAATTCCCCAAAAGACTCGAAACGTTTATTCATTTTTCAGTCCTCGATAAAAAAGCAGCTCACCACTCACCTTACCAATCTCTAGTTGCTCTAAGGTTTCAAACCCATGCTCAACAAACAAACGAATATGAGCTGCAGTGTTGGCAAAAATGCCAACACCATCAAGATGCGGCTGTTCATCACACCAACTTTGAACCGCTTTTACCAATGAACTACCGTACCCCTTTCCTTGCTCATTATTTGTTATCGCAATAAATTGCAAAATACCACATTGATTACTTGGCAAATTGTCTATTATTTCGTTTTCTTTATGAATAAGTGCTTGAGTTGACTGCCAGCCAGCGCTTAGTAACATCTTTAAACGCCAATGCCAGTATCTAGCCTCACCTAGTGGTACTTGCTGGGTCACGATACAAGCCACACCGACTAAACGCTCCCCTACAAACATACCGATTAGGGCTTGCTCTTGCTGCCACAGCTCGTTCAATTCCTCTCGAATCGCGCCGCGCAGTTTTTGTTCGTATTGTATCTGGTCACCGGTAAAGAGCGTTTCTAAAAAGAATGGGTCATCATGGTAAGCGTTATAGAGGATAGAAGCGGTAATACGTAGGTCTTCAGCGGTGAGATAAACTGCACGACACTCTTCCATGGCTTGATTCTCCATTTTATATTCCTTGATCTAGATCACACTACACCAATGTAACAACCCCGTGGAAAAGTGCAAATAATAATCAATTCAAAAAACTTGAGCCGCTTACTTTACAGCATAAAACGATTATTAAAATTGCAGTGGGTTTGGATATATCAGCCATAATTAAAGGAATAAATCGCAGATATAGATAGGCGACTAAATGGATACGACAACAAATGACTTACCCAACCTATTTTTGCAGCTGGGGCTAAAAAACGAAGAAGCAGCTATTGAAGCATTTATAAGAGAACATTCACTACCAGATAAAATGCAGCTACATGAAGCCCCATTTTGGACCGCTTCACAGAAACATTTTTTAGTGGAGTCTTTTAATCAAGATGCCCAGTGGTCTGAAGTTATCGACCATCTGGACACCCTGTTGAGAAAGCCTTAGGCTTAGTTTTGGTTTTAAGGTTAGATCTTACTGTAAGCCACCTCCCCCCAACCAACGACCGCGTTATTACTGATCACTACTGGAGTACATTCATCTTTGGTGGTTTTACCGTCGCTGTGGGTCCGTTGTGTGCGATAAAAAAGAACATAAACGTCTTTATCTTGTTGGATATAGGCCTCATTAAAATCGGCTGTCCCCATTAGGGTTACGACTTGGTCCTTAGACATACCCAAGGAGATTTTTGATAAGTTATCGCGGTTTTTATCCTGAACTTTTTCCCATGACCCATTACTATCCCAATCCGATTCGCCATCACCGAGATTGACCACACAGCCCGTTAGCCCTAAGCTTGCAATCCCAAAAAACGCTAAACCTAATAATTTTGTTTTCACTTTAACTTCCTGTATTAACATTGTTTTTAGTTTTATTTAAAAAGCAATTAACATGCCAAGCACCAAGCTACTGTTTTTACATGTGTTTATTTTAAAGAAGACCTTGGGTATTATGCTGCGATTAACAAAAAGACTAACGAGTAAGGAATTTGACTAACCATGAGTCCATTAGAACTAGTACTCAGTGCTGCTAAGAAGATCAGTGATGAAAGTAGAACGCCAACCCTCGCACTCGTTAAGAGCAAACTCGGTAGTAACATCCCCATGCCGATACTGATCCAAGGGTTGCAGCAGTTTAAATCCATGAGCACCGAAGAGATTAAAGCCCTATCGGCAGATTGTTCCATTCAAGCTGAAGATAAGGCTCCCGAGCCATCTGCGTTGGCACAACAAGCTGACACGATAGCTAAACTCGAACAAGAGCTTGCCGAGTTAAAAGCTGAGTTTAAGTTGATAAAACAGCAGCTAAACAAATTAGAAAAACACAGTAATAACAGCGAAGGACATAAAACGAATGCATGTGGTTGAGTTAAGATTCGAGTGTTTTGATAACACCACCATTAGCGCTGCAGAGAAAGCGATCAATGGTTTACTCGAGGCCTATCGTGCCAATGGCCAAGTTTTAGGACGTGAGTTTGCTGTTGCCTTTAACGATGCTGAATTCAGAGTTAGGCTGTTAATGCCCGAGAAAAGTAGCTTATCTAAGCGTTTCAATAGTCCTTGGGTTGATACCGCCCTAAATGAGCTAACCGATGCCAAACTACTCGCTCCCCGCGAAAAATATATTGGCCAAGACATCAACTCAGAAGTTTCGAGCCAAGACACGCCAAGTTGGCAGCTACTATATACCAGTTACGTCCATATGTGCTCGCCACTACGAAACGGCGATACGCTGCAACCCATTCCTCTGTACCAAATTCCGGCTACTGCCAACGGTGATCATAAACGCATGATCCGCTGGCAAACCGAATGGCAAGCCTGCGATGAACTGCAGATGGCGGCCGCCACAAAAGCAGAATTTGCAGCACTTGAAGAGCTAACCAGTCATCAGAGTGACCTATTTAGGCGCGGATGGAATCTGCGAGGCAGAGTCGAGTATCTAACAAAAATCCCAACCTACTATTATCTATATCGTGTTGGTGGTGAGAGTCTTGCGGCAGAAAAACAGCGCCCTTGTCCTAAATGCGGTAGCAAAGAGTGGCTGTTAGATGAACCGCTATTGGATATGTTTCATTTTCGCTGTGAGACTTGCCGCATAGTGTCGAACATCTCATGGGATCATCTATAAGAAACTATATCTTCCCCATAAAATCGCGTCCTCATAAAAAATGGCTCAATGAATATTGAGCCATTTTTGTTATCGCATCTAGCGCATCAATTATTTGCCGCGTAAATTACGCCACATCAATTTCATTCGCTGCCAAATACCGGGGTGATCAAGCTCAGGCATAGACTCTTCAATCAACTTTACCGGTGGTGTCACTCTTGGCGTTAATAAGCTAATAAATTCATTCAACGACTCTGCAAGCTTACTGCTTTGAACTTCGCCAGGGATCTCAACCCACACACTGCCGTCGCTATTATTAACTGTTAGCATCTTATCTTCATCGTCTAACACACCGATAAACCAAGTTGGCTCCTGCTTAAGCTTTTTCTTCATCATCAAATGACCGATGATGTTCTGCTGCAGGTACTCAAAATCGGTTTGGTTCCACACTTGGATAAGTTCACCGCTGCCCCACTTGGAGTCAAAGAATAGCGGCGCGGAGAAGTGACGGCCATAAAATGCATTTATTTCAGCACACAGAGTCAGTTCAAGCGCAGTTTCGACGTTATCAAACTGACCAGGAGTTTGACGAACAACCGCTTGCCAAAACACGGCTCCGTCACTATCCATTTCGCCTACAACGCAGTCAGACTCTTGCTCTTGGGCATAATATCGTGGCTGTTCATCAAGCTTTTCTACATAGGCTTGTTGATATTTAGATAAAAAAAGATCTAAAGCGGGTAAAGAAGACACTTAAGCCAGTTCCAAAATCAGTTATAATAGGGGTCTATTTTGACATGGAAACCGTATTGATGACACAACATCATGATCCCTACAGTAACGCACCCGAACTTTCTGAATTAACATTAGGAAAGTCGACAGGTTATCAAGAGCAGTATGATGCATCTTTACTTCAAGGCGTGCCGCGTAAGTTAAACCGTGATGCTATTGCCCTCACTCAAGAGCTGCCATTTCATGGCTGTGATATCTGGACAGGCTACGAGCTCTCTTGGCTCAACGCTAAAGGCAAACCTATGGTAGCCATTGCAGAGTTTAGCCTAAGTTTTGACAGTAAATACCTTATCGAATCAAAATCATTCAAGCTGTATTTAAACAGCTATAACCAGACTCGATTCGATAGCCTGCAAGCAGTACAAGAACGTTTAACCCAAGATTTAAGCGCCTGCGCCGATGGTGAAGTCACAGTAAAAGTTATCGAGCCAAAACAGTTCAGCCACCAGCGAATTATTGAGCTACCTGGTACCTGCATCGATGATCTCGATATTGAGGTTGATGACTATCGCTTCAATCCAGACTACTTAGTCGACAGTGTCGATAATAAAGCAATTGTTGCCGAAACGCTGACTTCTAACTTGCTTAAGTCAAATTGCTTGATCACCTCACAGCCTGACTGGGGCACGGTGATGATCCGCTATCAGGGCCCTAAGATTGATCGTGAAAAGCTACTCAGATATCTCATCTCATTTAGACAACATAATGAGTTTCACGAGCAGTGTGTTGAGCGGATTTTCGTCGATCTTAAACGCTTCTGCCAATGCTCAAAGCTCACGGTTTATGCCCGTTACACTCGCCGTGGCGGTTTAGATATCAATCCATACCGTAGCGATTTTGAACACCCAGCCGAGAATCAACGCCTCGCACGACAATAAACACAAGTCATTACGGCTTATAAAGAAAACAAAAAACGGGTCAGAGTGTCATTAACCCGTTTTTTATTATAAATTTCGGACAAAAAAACTCCCATCAGCGATAACCAATGAGAGAGTGAGAGAGCGCTGCAACTCTGAGGCTGCTCTTGGTCTTTTTATAAAACAGCCTGCTCTCAAGGCAATAGATTGTTCGCAATGGTCGCCAATATTTTACCTCAATATTAAACTACCACTTAAATGACAGGCCAAATTCATAGAAATTTTCGCTATTAGGAAAGTAGGTATAGGTAAAATAAGGAGATAACTTCCATACCTCAGTGGTTAAAGTAATTTCGTGATAGTTGTAATTTCCTTTACTTAACCTGCTTATTCTTTTGTCATCATATTCGAAGTCAGGAATATGGATCTCTCGCTGTACTCTATCCCCTGTAGTCTCATATACATGGTTATAACTATAACTAACGTTCAATCGTTCAAGAGCTCTCCAAGAAAATCCCAGCATAAAATCTATAGTATCTGAAGGTGAATATGAACCATCGACTTGGATAGACTTTCCATCGTATTGGAAGTCATAGCTCAAGGTAGACCAGTTGTAGTTTGTATCAGCCATCAAAATCACAGTTTCACTCACCGGAATGCCAGCGAACACCCCTGCACTATAGCCACCACGATTCGCCTTTGCAGTGACTTCAGTAAACATAAATGCGTTATAGAAGCTTTTACCTACTCCTGCTTCCCAAAACTCATTATTGTCATACTCACCAAACACACGCCAAGTCTCACCAATATCAAAACTCGCGTTTAAGGTGTAGACCGCTTCACCGTCCTGCATCTTCACATCTAGCCCGACAGACTTGTACAGTGGCTCACTGTCATCTTCTTGACCTATTTCAATTCCCTTCGGTGGGAAGATAAGCTCGATATCACTTGAGATAGAGGTGGCTTGGGCATTGGTGACAAAGCAGACACTGAGTATAAGCACACAGATGCTAACAGCCCTTTGCTTCCTAACCCTTTTTGAAAGAAATTCAGATATGTTCATATGGTGTCGCTCTCAAAAATCAATCACGTCTGCCCCAAAGTGAGGCAGACAAAAGGTGTACCTAGATTCATAACAAAGTCGTTATTGACTTTAACGCTTATGCTGAGGTTTCAGCTTCAAGGTGTTCACTCTTGACTTAATAGCCTGTCGTTGAGCTTGTGACAAGCTATCGACTTTAGGTGCTTTATCACCTCCCCCCCCAACCTGCATCGATTTCTGACCTCTCCCAATCAATGCGGATTTGACCAAGATCATTTTGATAGATCACATAAGTATTATCCCAAGACATTGCACCATCACGTACCGTATAAGTACCGTCACCATTTGGTTCAATGATGGCTATAGTTTTACCATCCTCTTTACGATAGATTTTGGCTTGCCCATTCTCTTCATCAATAACGAGCTCGAATGGGTTCACATCAGGCTTAGGTTTATTAGCATTCCCCCAGCCATCATCTTCACCAAACTCAGGAGAGTTATCAGCTGGCTTATCACCTATATCAGGGCGTTCTTTACTCGCACCCCAATCTGGCGTTTCACCAAAATCTGGCAAGCCGAAATCAGGATCTGTTTCAGGTAAGTCATTATCGGGAGCGATTTCAATGGGATTACTCGGCGTACCGGGGATCTCTATTGGTAGATCTAGGCCTGGATTATCAAAACCAGGATCAGTGTTGTCTTTAACTGAAGATGTTGAACTACAGGCTGATAATAGAAACACTGAAAGTAACGCGCTTACTAGGCTTGTCTTTTTAAAGTTCATAATGTGTGCTCTCTTAAGTAAGTTAAAACGCTAGGCAAATTGCCTTTAGCCAAAGGATCGAGTGGAATTAACCACAGCTAACTATTCGATAGACATATGCTAACGATATAAGAGCAGGAAAATAATAGTGCCAGATAGGCTTAACACATTCACACTATGAATGTATAAAACCTAAATAAATGAATTACGAGCTTAAAAAGAAGAGTTCAATATAAAGAGTTATGGTTAATATACTCACCAATCATATCCATATATTTTTTACGGTAACGACTAAACCCCTCATTTAATTTGAAAGGTTGAGTCAAAAAGTGATTTTTATTGCGGATTCCATCAGTATGTGAGGCTTTACTTATTAAACCGTATCCAGTAGCCAGGTTCATAGAAACAATTCTATAGAAGCGTTGATGTTAAATTTTTGCTTGCATTTCGCTTTGTCCTGATTACGTTCAGGCCTTAGCCAGATCTAGTCGTTCATTCATCTACTAATGACGTTATCTGCTCTCTAAGCCAAATATGGGCAGGATTACGGTTATGCTTCTTTTTCCACACCAGTTCAATATCTAGTGGCTTAGTATTAAAAGGAAGTGGAAGTAGCTGAAGATTGAACACTTTTTCAAAATCATTTGAATAATTTCTAGGAGCAACCCCAATAGCATCACTGGTCGAAACTGCCGAGAACAAGCTCAACATCGATGATTTACTGCTATAAACCTTACGATTAGGTAGTACCTCTTCACTAAGAATATCAACTGCGGTGCGATTAAATCGTCTCAGCTTAACGAATACATGCCTTTCTGCAAAAAACTGCTCCCAAGATATCGACTCCTGTATCCTCGGATGCTCTTTACTTGCAACGCAAACTGCCGCCTCTTGTATCAACAGTTTACGTTCAAAGCGATTATCTTCAGGCAAGCCGATATCGATAACGAGATCCGCTTGTTCAAGAGTAAGTAACTCAAGAATTTCACTATCAAAATCAGGTGGTTCTCGGAATATAATCTCTATAGGTAGATCTTTGACCAGTTCATCAAGCCGCCTTTGTAGCATATGGGCAATAACATCATTGGCGAGAACCACAAACTGGCGTTCAGAAGTGTTAGGATCAAATCCCTCTAACCCATTGATTGTCTGTTCAATATTACAGAAAGAATCATTGAGCTGTTCAAAAAGATAGTTCGCCATGGCGGTAGGTTTAATATTTCGGCCCGCACGAACAAATAACTCCTCTCCTACGACGGCTTTAAAACGATTGATTGCATTGCTTACAGAGGGCTGAGTCAAGTCAAGCTCCTCAGCTGCTAAGGTATAAGACCCCGTACGACAAACAGCTAAAAACACTCTTAAGAGGTTTACATCAAACTGCTTTTGTTGTGTCATTGCTTTCCCTCTATCTTAGCGCTTAACCGTTGAACCATATTTAAGCAAATAATTCACTTTAACACACTATCTAAACTCGGATTAACCTACTTATTTAATTAACTTTAGTATCGTATTTCTCAACCAAATATTGGCTGGGTTTTGCTCGAGCTTATGGCTCCATACCATGTAATATTCGATAGGCTCAACATCAAAGGGCAACTCAAATACCTGTAGGCCAAACAATTCTGCATATTCATCGGTATAGGATTGAGAGGCGATAGCTAAGGCATCACTTTTAGAGGCCACGGCCATCATACTTAAAATCGATGATTGCTCACTGTGCATCTGTCTCGCCGGTAGAACATGTTTAGTCAGTAGATCTGCAACGCTAAGGTTATAGCGGCGCATCTTAAAAATAATATGCTTTTCACTAAAATACTGCTCTTGGGTAATCGCCCCTGTGATGCGCGGGTGGCCTTTTCTGGCCACACACACCAACTTATCTTGCATCACCTTTTGGCTCTTAAAAGATGCTGATTCAGGTAACCAAATATCCAGTGCTAGGTCGACTTTCTCAAGCTGCAACTCCATCTGCAACTCTTCCTCAATTAATGGCGGCTCACGAAATACAATATTGATTGAGAGCCCTTCTAACGCTTGCTCAACTAAGCCTTGCAGTAGCTGAATTGCTGACTCACTGGCATAGACATAGAAGGTACGTTCACTGGTACTGGCTTCAAATACCTCAAAACTTGAAGCGACCTGTTCGATTTCAGACACAGGACTCGCAAGCTGCTGATATAAGTTCATCGCACTCGCCGTAGGTTTCACTCCTCTACCAACGCGAATAAACAGCTCTTCCCCCACCGATAACTTAAGACGCGCAATGGCATTACTCACCGACGATTGAGTCAGGTCTAACTCCTCGGCTGCGCGGCTAAATGATGACGTACGGTACACCGCAGTAAAAATGCGAAATAAATTAAGATCGAATGACTTTTGCTGTGACATAAATATTTCCGCTTAGCGTTAATAATGGCTGCAGTAATATTCATATTATAAATATTAAAAGTAAAGTTCACCCTAATTATTATTCGAATTTCCCTCGCTATACTGGCTACATTCAATCGAAAGACGTCTTTTATTGCAGAGTTACCCCAAGGATTAAGACGTAATGCTATGAACCAAATCAATTTACCAAGGAGAACTCATGAAGCAGACTCTACTTACTCTCTCAATCTTATCGGTTTTTTCATTCAATGCTGCCGCCGCTCAGCATGAACATGACCACATAACAATCCATTACCATGGTAAAGATGCCACGCAGCACACCATTGCTCATAACAAGGCCGTAGCAGACACTCTTAACTTTGACGATACTCGTGCATTCGAGCAATCTTCCAAAAACTTAGTGGCAAAGTTCGATAAAGCGACCGCTGACATTTTACGAGCCGAATTCGCCTTTATCAGCGATAACACCCCAGATTCGGTTAACCCATCACTATACCGCCAAGCACAACTTAATATGGTGCCAAATGGCCTGTATAAAGTCAGCGATGGCATTTACCAAGTGCGTGGTACCGATTTATCTAACCTCACACTTATTCGCAGTGATAATGGCTGGATAGCCTATGATGTATTGCTAACTAAAGAGGCTGCTAAAGCATCACTGCAATTTGCCTTAAAGAACCTGCCAAAAGATGGCGACTTACCTGTTATCGCCATGATCTACTCCCATAGCCATGCCGATCACTTTGGTGGCGCTCGCGGCATACAAGAGATGTTCCCTAACGTCAAAGTCTACGGCTCAGATAACATCACCAAAGAGATTGTTGATGAGAATGTACTCGCCGGTAACGCCATGAGCCGCCGCGCAGCCTACCAATATGGCGCAACACTGGGCAAGCATGATCACGGTATTGTCGATGCAGCATTAGGTAAAGGCCTATCGAAAGGTGAGATCACCTATGTGGCGCCGGACTACACCTTAAACGGTGAAGGAAAATGGGAAACGCTCACCATAGATGGCCTAGAGATGGTATTTATGGACGCATCAGGTACCGAAGCAGAATCTGAAATGATCACCTATATTCCATCCAAAAAAGCGCTTTGGACTGGAGAACTGACTTACCAAGGCATGCACAATATCTATACCCTACGCGGCGCAAAAGTGCGCGATGCTCTGAAATGGTCAAAAGATATTAACGAGATGATTAATGCCTTTGGTGACGATGTTGAAGTACTTTTTGCATCCCACTCGGCACCGGTCTGGGGTAATCAGGATATCAATGAGTTCTTGCGCTTACAGCGTGATAACTACGGCTTAGTCCATAACCAAACACTAAGACTGGCTAACGATGGCGTCGGTATTCAGGATATTGGCGATGCAATTCAAGACACGATTCCAGAGTCTATCTATAAGACATGGCACACAAATGGCTACCATGGCACTTATAGTCATAATGCCAAAGCGGTTTACAACAAGTACCTAGGTTACTTCGATATGAATCCGGCCAATCTAAATCCACTACCAACAAAGCTCGAGTCAGCTAAATTTGTTGAGTACATGGGCGGCGCCGATGCTGCGGTAAAACGTGCACAGAACGATTATGCTCAAGGAGAGTACCGCTTCGTGGCGACGGCACTGAACAAGGTGGTAACCGCTTATCCTGAAAACGATAAGGCGCGCCAACTACTGGCCGACACTTATGAGCAACTCGGTTATCAATCGGAAGGCGCGGGCTGGAGAAACATCTACCTAACAGGCGCACAAGAGCTCAGAGTCGGTATTCAAGCTGGCGCCCCTAAAACTGCATCGGCTGACGTGATAAGTGAAATGGATATGCCGACACTGTTCGACTTCCTTGCGGTTAAAATTGACAGCCAAGTCGCCGCGAAACACGGCTTAGTGAAGATGAATATCATCACCCCAGACACTAAGGACATTCTTTACATTGAACTTAGCAACGGCAACCTAAGTAACGTCGTTGTCGACAAGGAGCAACAAGCCGATGCCAACCTTATGGTCAACAAGGCGGATGTAAATCGCATTTTGCTTGGGCAGACCACCCTTAAGGCGTTATTAGCAAGTGGCGAGGCTAAGCTGACAGGCGATAAAGATGCCTTTGGCAAAATTGCCAGCAGCATGGTGGAGTCTAATCCCGCCTTCGAGATTGTGCCAACACCAGTTAAGTAACTGAAGAACCCTAACTCTACTCTGTTTACAGACAAAACGGGGCGCATGATGCGCCCCGTTTTTTATTATTCGCTGTTAAGCATTAACGGTTATTAAACCCTTTCTAACAGTGCTTTCAAATCAACACTCATTGCCTTGATGCTCACTTGCTTACACTGCCCTACACTGATTGCAAAACGATACTGCTCATCTGATTGCCCGACATCTAAGTGCCCAACATTCAGGTGCCCGACATCCAGATGCCCAAGCCAGCAGTGCCAATCTTGCGCGGCTTTCATCTTCTGTAGCGGCTGTTCACTCGCAACTTGCTCCTCCTCACTCTCTTGTTGTGTCGAGAGGGCGATGTTTTGCTTAAGGCGTATAGGTGACGAGCCTAGCTCACTAGTGGCAGCATACGCTAAAGGGCTAACACCTTGAATGACGCCAAGCTTAAGTGAAGTCTCAACCAAGGTCGAGAAATCAAAGGCAAAAGATTTAAGCGACAGGGCTAAGCCTAAGCCTTTAGCTTTAATGTAAGACTCTTTAAGAGCCCATAAGTCGAAAAAACGCGCTCGCTGGAACTCTGCTGGCAATGCCAACAGAGCAGCCTTTTCGGGCTCAGAGAAGTAATGGCTTAGAATCGAATAAATATTGGTACTGCTGCGGCAACGCTCAATATCGACCCCAAACTCCACAGCATCCGCCTCGTTGCAGTATTCAGCTTTTAATCTTGGCGGGCAAATCCCCACCAATAACCAGTCGCCGCTATGACTTAAATTAAAATGGATCCCAGTTTGTTTAAACTGAGCTTCACTTAATCTAGGTTTACCTTTGTCACCATACTCGAAACACCAATCAGCAGGCAGAATATCACTGTGTTTAGATAGCAAAGCACGTAGAAAGCCTCTCACCATCAGGGCGTGCTCTTTAGCTTCCTGCTTGATGTAGCGATTAACTTTATCAATTTCATCTTGCGGTAGCCAAGTGTTAATCAAGGCTGCAGATTCAGTATCGAGATCCGTGCTGTTTAACGGACAGAAATACAATTTTATTGCAGTGAGTTCAGACAAAACCAGCTCAAATGTGAACGTAGATATATGGGCTATTGTGGCCTGTTTTAATTCAAAACAACAGCCACAAACTCAAATGGTGCCACAATAGCTCAAACTCCTCGAAACCTCCCCATTAACGCATTAATGTAGCCTGTACCCTATCGGGAACCACATCATAACGGCTAAAGCTCATTGAGAACTGCCCCTCTCCTCCAGTCATCGATTTTAATCGAGTAGAATAGTCGGCAACATTTGCAAGCGGCGCTTCCACACTCACCTCAACCATACCATTGGTTTGCGCCTGAGTGCCGCACACCATGCCTCTAGAAGCACTGATATCACCGGTGATCTCCCCAACGTAGCCCTGCTCTACGCAGATCTGCATATCAACGACAGGCTCAAGGATCACAGGTTGTGCCGAGGTAACAGCCTCCATAAAGGCTCGCTTGCCCGCCATGACAAACGCTATCTCCTTAGAATCCACGCTATGATGTTTACCATCTAATACTGTGACTTTAATATCCTGCATCGGGAAACCACCTACCCCTCCCGCTAACATGGCTTCGCGCACGCCTTTCTCTATCGCTGGAATATATTGGCTTGGCACAGAACCACCCACCACTTTACTGACAAACTCAAAACCTTGGCCACGGGCCAACGGCTCAACCATCAACTCGACTTCACCAAACTGCCCTGAGCCTCCCGACTGTTTCTTATGGCGATAACGTGACTTTGCCTCGGCTAAGATGGTCTCTCTGTATGGCACCGCAGGTATATTGGTTTCCATATCCACATTGAACACAGTTTGCGCCTTCTCTAGCGCAATTTGCAGATGCAGATCTCCCTGCCCCTGCAGCAGAGTTTGCCCCAGTGCTTCACCTCGAGTGACTCGCAAACTGGGATCTTCTGCCACAAGTTTATTCAACACCTCAGATAACTTTTGTTCATCGCCACGTCGTTTAGGGGAAACTGCTAGGCCGAAAATAGGCTGAGGTAGTGCGTTCTCTGGCATGTGAAAATCATCTTCATCATGACTGTCGTGCAACACCACACCGATCTCAAGCTCTTCGACTTTGGCAATGGCATAGATATTCCCTGGTATCGCTTGAGCCACATCAATATGCTTCTCACCTTGTAATTTAATCAGGTGAGCCACTTTAAATGGCTTACGCCCTTGACCGATATATAGCTTCATCCCCACATTGATTGTGCCTTGATATAAACGAAATACCCCCATACGCCCAAAGAATGGGTCAACTGCGACCCTAAATACGTGGGCGAGTACGTGCTCGTTAGGATTCTGATTGACTGTGACAGCTTTAGCGTTATCGCCAAAACCTTTTACAAATTGCGGTGGGTTAGCCTCTAGAGGGTTAGGCATTAATTTAATAAGGATCTCTAACAGCGAACTGATCCCTATCTCTTTTTCGGCACTGGTAAAGCAAACTGGGACTAAGTTGCCTAAGCGTAATGCCGTTTCAAGTGGAGCATGCAGCTGCTCTGGGGTTAACGATTCGCCCTGCTCAAGATAGAGCTCCATTAACAGCTCATCTTCTTCAAGCACGGTATCAACCAATTCATCTCGGGCACATTCGGCGCCAATAAAAGCGGTTTGAGCTTGTGGGTCACAGTGCAAATAGCAATCCACTACCCCATCACCAGTAACATTAGGCAAGTTAACGGGTAAGCATCGCTGACCAAACTGTGCTTGAATCGTTTGTAGCAAAGGCGCTAACGCCGACTCATTGCCATCAATATGATTAATAACGATGAGTACCGCTTTACCTTGACGACGGGCAGCTTCGAAGGCTCTTTTGGTTATCGCCTCTATGCCAACCCCTGCGTGGATCACCAAAACAACAGATTCAACGCCTGGTAACGGCAACAAGGCTCGACCAAAGAAGTCAGGTAATCCAGGGGTGTCTATGATGTTGATGTGGTGATTGGCGTAATCGAGATTGAGGAATGAAGGTTCTAAACTATGGCGGTGAGATTTTTCTTGGGCAGTGAAATCAGCGTGATTAGTGCCCTTATCGACCCTGCCTTTTAATGTTATCGCCTCTGCACGAAAAAGAAGCGCCTCTAACAGAGAAGATTTTCCAGATCCAGTGTGTCCAAGCACAGCCAGATTTCGGATCTGCTCGGTAGTAAATTCAGCCATCTTGGCCTCCTTTTTTTACATTATTTAGTCAATCCATTTTCTATTTGCAGTCTTAGTTGAGCAAATTATAGTCAGTATAGACCGCTGTAAACTAGTAATGTTTGAGCTAGATCACTCTTTTTAACAACAACTAAAAGCCCCCTTAAAACAACCAATTAGCTTACAAGTGTTCACCGAATCTGGTCATATCAGTCATTATTAAGTCCCAGGTGATTGTATTGCCTTACCAGCTCAGGTAGTCTGCTCTGCCATTAGCTTGAAAATATCGACAAAAATGTGATGGCAGCAGACTTAGAACTGGATTTTTAGCGCCGCTTGACCATTAAGTCCCGACAGATTATTAACGGATACCCGCTAAACTGATGGCAGAAATAAATAGCATCCACTTAAAAGAAGTAAACAATAACTCGAATAAGTGTACGCAAGTTGACAACGAAACAAGGCATCGCAATGCCACTACGACTCCTGAGATGCGCCGATTCATTCAAGAGTCCGATCTTGGCGTCAGTCAACTCTCAAAAATATTAAACATTAGCGAAGCCACCGTTCGTAAGTGGCGCAAACGCGACTCTGTCGAAAACTGCCCTAATACGCCCCACCATCTCAATACCACGCTAACCCCTCTGCAAGAGTATGTTGTGGTCGGGCTGCGTTATCAGCTAAAAATGCCATTAGATAAGCTGTTACAGGCGACACAGAAATTTATTAATCCGAATGTATCCCGCTCTGGGTTAGCAAGGTGTTTAAAGCGTTATGGGGTTTCAAGGGTTAGCGATATTGAAAGCCCCCATGTACCGATGCGCTATTTTAACCAGATCCCCGTTACTCAGGGCTGCGATGTACAAACCTATACCTTGCACTATGAAGCACTGGCTAAAACTCTAGCCTTGCCTAGTAACGACGGTGACAATGTGGTCCAAGTGGTTTCACTGACCATCCCACCGCAATTAACCCAAGAAACGCCCAGTTCAATTCTGCTCGGCATCGATCCTCATAGTGATTGGATCTATCTCGACATCTATCAAGATGGCAATACCCAAGCCACCAACCGTTACATGACCTATGTACTTAAACATGGGCCGTTCCATCTACGAAAGTTACTCGTGCGTAACTATCACACTTTTTTACAGCGCTTTCCTGGTGCGACGCCAAATCGCCACACCTCAAAAGATAAGCCTAAAACAAACAACAAGACGCCTGACACTCAGGCACCCAGCGGAGACTCATAATGAGCCAGACCTCTAAACCTACAAAGTCAGCTAAAGCGACTGAGCAAGCACAAGACTCACAAGCTGATTCACGCTTAAATAAGCGCCTTAAAGATATGCCTATCGCCATCGTTGGCATGGCTAGCATCTTTGCTAATTCTCGTTACTTGAATAAGTTTTGGGACTTAATCAGCGAGAAAATCGATGCCATCACCGAATTGCCATCGACTCACTGGCAACCAGAAGAGTATTACGACGCAGATAAAACCGTAGCCGATAAGAGTTACTGTAAGCGTGGTGGTTTCTTGCCTGACGTTGATTTCAACCCAATGGAGTTTGGCCTGCCGCCAAATATCCTAGAGCTAACCGACTCATCGCAGCTGCTATCATTGATTGTAGCCAAAGAAGTATTAGCCGATGCCAATCTGCCAGAAGGTTACGACAGAGATAAGATTGGTATCACTCTTGGCGTGGGCGGCGGTCAAAAAATTAGCCACAGCCTAACGGCACGACTACAGTATCCGGTACTGAAGAAAGTGTTCGCCAACAGCGGCATTAGCGATCAAGACAGTGAAATGTTGATCAAGAAGTTCCAAGATCAATATGTGCATTGGGAAGAGAACTCATTCCCAGGTTCATTAGGTAATGTGATTGCTGGTCGGATCGCCAACCGTTTCGATTTCGGTGGCATGAACTGCGTGGTCGATGCCGCCTGTGCAGGCTCACTCGCCGCAATGCGTATGGCGCTTACCGAGCTGACCGAAGGCCGCTCAGAGATGATGATCACTGGTGGTGTCTGTACCGATAACTCACCGTCTATGTACATGAGCTTCTCAAAAACACCTGCTTTCACCACTAACGAAACCATTCAGCCATTTGATATCGACTCTAAAGGCATGATGATTGGTGAAGGTATTGGCATGGTGGCACTTAAGCGCCTTGAGGATGCAGAGCGTGATGGCGACCGTATTTACTCAGTTATTAAAGGGGTGGGGTCATCATCAGATGGTAAATTCAAGTCTATCTATGCACCGCGTCCTGAAGGTCAAGCAAAAGCGCTAAACCGTGCCTATGATGACGCAGGTTTTGCGCCGCACACTCTAGGGCTTATCGAAGCTCATGGTACAGGTACTGCTGCAGGTGACGCCGCCGAATTCGCAGGTCTTTGCTCAGTATTTCGCGATGAGAACGACACTAAGCAGCACATCGCGCTGGGCTCAGTAAAGTCACAAATTGGCCACACTAAATCGACTGCGGGGACTGCGGGTCTTATCAAGGCGGCATTGGCACTACACCACAAGGTGTTACCAGCAACAATTAACGTCAGTCAGCCAAGTCCTAAGCTTGATATCGAAAACTCACCGTTTTACCTCAATACCGAGACCCGCCCATGGCTACCTCGCGTCGATGGTACGCCGCGCCGTGCAGGTATTAGCTCATTTGGTTTTGGTGGCACTAACTTCCACTTCGTATTGGAAGAGTACAACAGTGAGCATAGACGTGAAGATAGCGAGAAAACCAAGTACCGTCAGCGTCAAGTCGCACAAAGCTTCTTAGTCAGCGCTGCCGATAAGTCAGCACTGATTAGCGAGCTAACCAAGCTTGCTAGTGCCAGCACTCAAGCAGAATTTATCCTCAAAGATGCTGCAGCAAATTATGCTGTTCGCCAACTAAATTCGACCGCGCCACGTATCGGTTTAGTGGCTGCAACGTCTGATGAGTTAGCAAACTTAATTAAGCAAGCCATTGCCAAGCTATCTTCAAGTGATGACGCCTCATGGCAGCTACCGGGTGGCACCAGCTACCGCGCTGCTGCGATTGAAGGCAAAGTGGCTGCACTGTTTGCTGGCCAAGGTTCTCAATACCTGAATATGGGCCGAGAGCTTGCCTGTTATTACCCAGAGATGCGTCAGCAATTTGTAACTGCCGATAAAGTCTTTGCCACTAACAACAAGACACCGCTTTCACAAACGCTATATCCAAAGCCTGTATTTAACAAAGACGATCTGAAAGCCCAAGAAGCGATTTTGACCAATACCGCCAATGCACAAAGTGCAATCGGCGCTATCTCTATGGGTCAGTATGAACTGTTCACTGCTGCCGGTTTTAATGCCGACATGGTAGCAGGTCACAGCTTTGGTGAACTAAGCGCATTATGCGCCGCAGGCGTGATCTCAGCCGATGATTACTACCAGCTTGCCTTCGCCCGTGGCGATGCTATGGCCACTAAAGCAGAATCGAAAGATGGTCTAGAGGCTGATAGCGGCGCAATGTACGCTATTATTCACCAAGAAAAAGGCACTACAGATCTAGCAACCCTTGAAGCAACCATTGCCAAGTTCAATGGTGTTAAAGTGGCCAACTACAATGCACCAACCCAATCTGTAATTGCAGGCCCTACCGATTCAACAGGCGATGCTGCTAAGGCTCTCGCTGAGCTTGGTTACAAGGCGATTAACCTACCAGTATCAGGCGCTTTCCACACCGAGCTTGTAGGCCATGCCCAGGCACCATTTGCTAAAGCGATTGATGCCGCCAAGTTTACTAAAGCTAGCCGTGCACTCTACTCCAATGCAACTGGCGCACTTTACGATACGAGCGCCGCTAAGATTAAAGCCTCGTTTAAGAAACATATGCTGCAATCGGTACGCTTTACATCTGAACTTGAAGCCATGTATGACGCTGGTGCACGCGTATTTGTCGAGTTCGGTCCAAAGAACATCTTACAAAAGTTGGTACAAGGCACCCTAGCAAACAAAGCAAGTGAAGTTTGCACCATCTCTATCAACCCAAATCCTAAGGGTGATAGCGATCTACAGCTTAAACAAGCTGCTATGCAACTCGCTGTATCAGGCGTAGTGCTAAGCGAAATCGACCCATACCAAGCCGATATCGCAGCGCCAGAGAAGAAGTCTCCAATGAGCATCTCGCTTAACGCTGCTAACCATATCAGCAAGGCAACACGCGCTAAGATGGCAAAATCCTTAGAGACTGGCATCATCACCTCTCAAATTGAGCGAGTGATTGAAGAGAAAGTCATCGAGGTCGAGAAAGTGGTCGAAGTCGAAAAAATAGTTGAAGTAGAGAAGATTATTGAAGTGGCTGTTCAGCAGCCGAGTAATGAACAAGCGGCTCACAATCAAGTGAATACCAATCCAGTTCAGGCTCATTCAGTTATAGCCAGTTCAGTTAAAGAGAATCAAGTAGTGCCTAAAAACAGTCAGCCAGCAGCTCATAGCATTAGCAGCGATGCGCTAAGCAATTTCTTTGCCGCGCAGCAGCAAACAGCCCAGCTTCATCAACAGTTCCTAGAGATCCCGCAGCAGTATGGCGAGACCTTCACCACCTTGATGACAGAGCAAACTAAACTGGCAGGTTCAGGTGTGGCTATCCCAGAAAGCCTGCAACGCTCTATGGAGCAGTTCCACCAGCTACAAGCTCAAACACTGCAAAGCCACACTCAGTTCCTTGAGATGCAAGCTGGCAGCAACATTGCCGCGCTAAACCTACTTAATGGCACTCCGACCACCACTTATGCGCCACTGATTCAAAGCGAAGTCGTTCAAAGCCAAGTCGTAACACAGCCTGCAGCCATCACAGTGACAGCTGCTGCGCCAGCACCTGTTCAGACTACAGCGCTACAGACCGCTGCTATCGCTACAACTCCTCAAGTGCAAGCACCACAAGTTAGCCGTCAGACTGCACCAGTACAAACTGTTGTGGTACCTGCCAAGGTCGAGCCTGTTGTTGCGACTAACACAAGTACCGCTGAAGGCTCTAGCGCCGCGGCGGCTCTTAATATTAGTGCGCAAAAAGTGCAAGCAACCATGCTTGAAGTTGTGGCTGAAAAGACCGGTTACCCAACAGAGATGCTAGAGCTTGAGATGGATATGGAAGCCGATTTAGGCATCGATTCTATCAAGCGCGTAGAGATCTTAGGTACGGTGCAAGATGAGCTACCGGGTCTACCTGAGCTAAGCCCTGAAGATTTAGCCGAGTGTCGCACTCTTGGCGAGATCGTGGCTTATATGAACTCTAAGCTATCATCTGCTCCTGTTACTGCTTCTACGACTGCGACTGTTGCAGCTGTGGCCACAGCAAACGGCCTGAGCGCCGACAAGGTAAAAGCCACCATGCTTGAAGTTGTGGCTGAAAAGACTGGCTACCCGACTGAGATGTTAGAGCTTGAGATGGATATGGAAGCCGATCTAGGTATCGATTCTATCAAGCGCGTTGAGATCCTTGGCACAGTGCAAGATGAGCTACCGGGTTTACCAGAGCTTAGTCCTGAAGATTTGGCTGAGTGTCGTACCCTTGGCGAAATCGTTAGCTACATGAATAGCAAATTGCCTTCTGTTGATTCTCAAGTTGCTGTAATAAGCGCTGCACCTGCGGTTGTTAATAACAACGCTGCGACTGTTGGTCTTAGCGCTGACAAGGTACAGGCGACGATGATGTCTGTGGTTAGCGATAAAACCGGTTACCCGACAGAGATGCTAGAGCTTGAGATGGATATGGAGGCCGATCTCGGTATCGACTCTATCAAGCGTGTAGAAATTCTAGGTGCGGTGCAAGATGAGCTACCGGGTCTGCCTGAGCTAAACCCTGAAGACCTAGCTGAGTGTCGTACTCTTGGCGAAATCGTTAGCTATATGAATAGCAAATTGCCTTCAGTAAGCGCTCAAGTTGCTGATACAAGTGCAGCTGAGGCCTCTAGCGCGGCTGTTAATGTTAGTGTTAGTTCACTCTCCGCGTCTCAAGTACAAAACACCATGATGTCGGTAGTTGCCGAAAAGACCGGTTACCCAACGGAAATGCTTGAACTGAGCATGGATATGGAAGCAGACCTTGGTATCGACTCTATCAAGCGTGTTGAAATTCTTGGTACGGTACAAGACGAGCTACCGGGTCTACCTGAACTAAACCCTGAAGATTTGGCTGAGTGTCGCACACTGGGCGAAATCGTGGCTTATATGGGCAGTAAACTCTCTACAAGTGCCGCCGCGGCGCAAGTTGCTCAAGTGAGTGCTGCACCAGCTGCAAACGGACTTTCTGCTGAAACAGCCTTGAGCTCGCAAACAGCCTTGAGCGGTGAGACAGCCCTGAGCGCACAAAAGGTACAAGCTACCATGATGTCGGTAGTTGCCGAAAAGACCGGTTACCCAACGGAAATGCTTGAACTGAGCATGGATATGGAAGCAGACCTTGGTATCGACTCTATCAAGCGTGTTGAAATTCTTGGTACGGTGCAAGATGAGCTACCGGGTTTGCCTGAGCTTAATCCTGAAGATTTGGCTGAGTGTCGCACCCTTGGCGAAATCGTAGCGTACATGAATAGCAAATTGCCTACAGTAAGCGCTCAAGTTGCTGATACAAGTGCTGCTGTTAATATTAGTACGGCTAAAGGCTCACTCTCTGCAACTCAGGTGCAAAACACTATGATGTCAGTGGTTGCCGATAAAACCGGCTACCCAACTGAAATGCTTGAACTGAGCATGGATATGGAAGCTGATTTAGGCATCGACTCTATCAAGCGCGTTGAAATTCTTGGCACAGTGCAAGATGAGCTGCCAGGCTTGCCTGAGCTTAATCCTGAAGATTTAGCCGAGTGCCGTACCCTTGGAGAAATCGTTAGCTATATGAATTCTAGGCTGTCTACAACTGTCGCAGCTGTATCAGGTGCAGTTAAGTCAGTTGCAGAGACGATCACCTCTTCTTTAGAACTTCCTCCTCATAGCGAGGTAGCGCTAAAAAAGCTTAATGCGGCGAACAAACTTGAAGACTGTTTCGCCGCAGATACAACTGTTGTGATCAACGATGATGGTCATAACGCAGGTGTCCTAGCAGAGAAACTAACAAAACAAGGTCTTAACGTTGCTGTAGTACGTCTACCTGAAGGCCAGCCACAATCGCCACTTTCAAGTGACGTAGCCAGCTTTGAGCTAGCATCAGGCAAGGATTCAGAGCTTGAAACCAGTATTGCTGCAGTTATCGCACAAATTGAAACACAGGTTGGCACTATTGGTGGCTTCATCCACCTACAGCCAGAAGTTAATGCAACTGAGCAAGCGAATGCGGTTAACCTAAATGCGCAAAGTTTCACCCATGTAAGCCACGCGTTTTTATGGGCAAAACTGTTGCAACCTAAGCTTACAGCTTCAAGTGATAAGCGCCGCTGTTTTGTTACCGTCAGTCGTATCGATGGTGGCTTTGGTTACCTAAATACCGATGCACTTAAAGGTGCTGAACTAAACCAAGCGGCACTAGCAGGTTTAACCAAAACCCTAAGCCATGAATGGCCTGAGGTTTTCTGCCGCGCACTGGATATTGCAGCCGATGTCGACGCGACTCATTTCGCCGATGCGATTACAGCTGAGCTATTTGATAGCAGCACTCAACTGCCAGAAGTGGGGATCGCTGTCGATGCTAAGGGGAACGTTTCACGTACAACCTTAATTGCAGGCGATGCGAGTGAAAAACATACGGCTTGCGAGCTAAATAGTTCAGATAAAATACTGGTGACCGGAGGTGCAAAAGGTGTGACCTTCGAATGTGCCCTTGCCTTAGCCAAGCGCACTCAGTCTCACTTTATCCTTGCAGGCCGTAGTGAGCTGCTTGCTATCCCGACATGGGCTGAAAACAAGCAAATTAGCGAGCTAAAACCCGCTGCCATTGCCCATATCATCTCAACAGGTAATAAGCCGACCCCTAAACAGGTTGAAGCCTTAGTCTGGACGGTAAAGAGTTCAATCGAGATCAACACTGCCCTTGAGGCTTTTGCCCAAGTTGGCGCAAGTGCCGAATATGTCAGCATGGATGTGACCGACAGCGCCGCTATCACAGCAGCACTAAACGGTCGCTCAAATGAGATCACAGGCCTTATCCACGGTGCAGGCGTTCTTGCCGACAAGCATATTCAAGATAAGACAATAGAAGAGTTGGCCCGCGTCTACGGCACTAAGGTTAATGGCCTTAAAGCCCTGTTAGCCGCACTTGATTCAAGCAAGGTGAAACTACTTGCCATGTTCTCATCTGCAGCCGGTTTCTACGGCAACACAGGTCAGAGCGATTACGCCATGTCTAACGACATCCTTAACAAGGCGGCGCTGCAGTTCACTGCTCGCAATCCACAAGCTAAAGTGATGAGCTTTAACTGGGGTCCTTGGGATGGCGGCATGGTCACCGATGCTCTGAAGAAGATGTTTACCGAGCGTGGCGTGTACGTTATCCCACTAAAAGCAGGGGCAGAGCTATTTGCTAGCCAACTGCTTAGTGAGACTGGCGTTCAGCTACTGATCGGTACCTCGATGCAAGGCGGTGCAGATACAAACAAAGCTGATGGCTCAAACAAAGCTGACGGCTCTTCTCAGGCTGAAGGCTCTAAAGAGGCTGCTTCTGTAAAAAAGCTTAATGCGGGTGAGGTGCCGAGCGCACTGATCCCGCAGAGTCTTGCGCCTATGACGTTAACAAGAGCCTTAAACCCTAATGCGATGGTCTTTATCCAAGACCACCGCATTAGCGGTAACCCTGTGCTCCCCACTGTATGCGCAATTCAGTGGATGCGCGAGGCCGCGAGTAAAATGCTCGGCTCTCAGGTTAAAGTTCTCGATTATAAGCTGCTCAAAGGGATCATCTTCGAAAGCGACGATATTCAAGAGATGACGCTTGAATTGACGGCAGTAGTTGCAAATAGCGAGCTTAAAGCTTGTGAAGCTCCAAAGTTGCAGGCTCTAATCACTAACCAAGGACGCCCGCAATATAAGGCGACCCTAGTCAGTGCAGAGGGCAGCCTTGATGCAGCATCGAAATCATTCGCGGCGCTTGGTGATGCAGTCACATCGGCTGATGAGCTATACAGCAACGGTACCCTATTCCATGGGCCACGTTTGCAGGGCATAAAGCAGGTATTTAACTTTGATGACAAAGGCCTATTAGCCAGCTGCCAACTACCACAGGTGAGTGACAGTGATTGCGGCCAGTTTGTGGCAACAACGCATATCGGCGGCAGTCAGCCGTTTGCTGAAGATCTGCTGCTGCAGGCGATGCTGGTCTGGGCAAGGCTTAAGTACGGGGCTGCGAGTTTGCCATCAAGTATTGGCGAGTTTATCTCACACAAGCCGTTGGCATTTGGTGACAAAGGGATGCTGGAGCTAGAGGTCGTTAAGACAAGTGCTCGTTCACTTGAGGCGAATGTCGCGCTTTACCATGAAAATGGTGAGCTTAGCGCGATGATGAAAGGGGCGAAAGTCACTATCAGCAAGAACCTCAACAGCGCTTTTTTGAATGAAGCAGCCTTGAGCAAAGGAGAACGCGCCTAATGGTTAACTCGACAGCTAACGTTAGGTCTCCTAGCGCCAGTGCAGTTAGCGTCAGTGATCAAGTTATCAAGAGTGAGATGCCACTGCGCATCGCACTCTTGGTGCTACCTACGCCACTAGACCTAAGACTTTATAACGCAGAAAACGCTAAGCTACTGCCTCACTTATTGCCTGAGCTGTATCGCTCAAAATTGCTTGAGACAACTGAACTTGTCTCTATCAAGGTCGATGACTTTGAGGCTAACTTAACAGCCACTATCGAGTCGATTGAGCAAGGCAAGATAGTGCAAATATCAACGGAAACAAGCTCTCTGCTGATGATGCCGGCGCTAACTGCCGCACAAAATCGCATTCACCCTCATGCGGTACTTGCTGCAATGCAGATCCAAACAGGATCAGGTTCAGTGACCTCCGCCCTCACAGACACATGTATCGCTGATTCTTGTATGGCTGACTCTTGTATGAAGAGTGCTTTAAACCAAGCCAAGCGTAAGCAAGCGAGTGTTAGCAAACGTATCGACCTGCCTGAGCTAAGTAGCACAGAGCAGTTTGATGCTGTGTGTGAGCAGATCAAAAATCTGGCCTCTCGTACTCACCATAGAGATCCAGCATCGATTAGCCCTAAGCAAGCGACGAGTCACTACTGGTTTACTGAGCACCATCAAGCACGCGTACTGGCGATCAATCTGACTAACGCTTCACAAAGCAGCTCAGCGGCTGAGCCAACAGCAAACTGTATCAGCTTCGTTGTCTCCCAAGGCACAGGCTTTATCGCGGCAAAATCGATTATCAATGAACAGCGATTGCAGTTTGTTATATGTGCTGATAGCCAAGCAGGCCTTACCGCAGAGCTTGGGACACTACAAGCTAAACTAACAGCGCTGATATCAAAGCCCGCAGACAGAGGCTCACTGCTGACTTTGATGCGTGATAACTTACTTGCCTTTGAAGCCAGCACTCACCGTGAATACGCCATCATATTGCAAGCCAGCTCTCTTGAGGGCATGCAGCAAGAGATTGACGCAATAAGCCTAGCTCTGCCTAAGGTGATGAGTGAAAAAGGCCAAGCTCACTCGTCACAATATAAGACACCCGCGGGAAGTTATTTCACGGCTGAGCCTCTCGGTACAACTGACCAGAGTGGTCTTGCCTTTGTCTACCCTGGCGTAGGCACAGTCTATAGCGATATGTTCAGTGAGCTACATGGATATTTCCCGTCACTCTATTCACAGTTAGAGCGTGAAGGTGACTTAAAATCCATGTTCCAAGCCGATGCTATCTATAATTTAGACCCTAAAGTGACGCCTGCCATGCCACTTGGCGATCTGGCTATTGCGGGTGTGGGAAGCAGCTACCTACTGACTCAGTTATTGGTGAAAGAGTTCGGCATCACGCCTAACTTTGCCTTAGGTTACTCCATGGGTGAAGCCTCAATGTGGGCAAGTCTTGGTGTATGGAAAGACCCACACGCTTTGATTGAAAAAACCAAAACGGATCCGCTATTTACTCACGCGATTTCAGGCAAGCTCACCGCTGTTCGCAGGGCGTGGCAGCTAGATGAAACCGATGCGGATATTATGTGGAACAGTTTTGTGGTGCGCTCAGCCGCTGCACCGATTAAGGCGCTACTACCAAAGTTCCCCCATGCCTACCTTGCGATTGTTCAGGGAGATACCTGTGTGATTGCAGGCTGTGAAACTCAGTGCCGCGAGCTACTAACTCAGTTAGGTAAGCGAGGCATCGCTGCAAACCGTGTCACTGCGATGCATACGACTCCAGCAATGGAAGAGCATAACAACGTAGCGCTGTTCTATCAGCAGCCCCTTGAAGAGTCATTACCGACTGAGATTAAATTTATCAGTGCAGCTTCTGGCGATAGCAAGGTTACAAACAGCCATGGCGGCCTCGATAGTCAAGTAGTCGCAAGCTCCATTGCCGATACCTTCTGCAACACCTTAGACTTTACCGCGCTTATTCATAGTGCACAAAAGCAAGGTGCCAAGCTATTTGTCGAGTTAGGTGCAGACAGACAAAACTGCACACTTATCGACAAGATAGCCAAGCTCGATAGAAATACGAATGCAGGTACAGCTGAAAGTTTCTTAACGTCAAAGAAAACTGAAGAGTCTCAAGCAAACTCTTTACCTCAAAAAGACGCCGCGGGCGCTTGCACTGTCCCCGTCAATGCCAAAGGCGGTAATGATATCACGACCCTACTCAAGGCATTAGGCCAACTCATTAGTCATCGCGTGCCACTCACGACTCAACCACTTATCGATGGATTAAATCGTGAGATAGCACTGACTCAACTGCAAGCTGTATCGACCGCACAACAAGTCACAGCCGAGCAGATGACAACCCTAACATTACAAGGAGAAGTCTAATGTCTTCTTCAGATAAAAAAATACCCGCAGGTATGCAAAGCAAGATCGCCATCGTCGGTCTCGCCACCCTCTACCCTGATGCTAAAACTCCACAGGAATTTTGGCAGAACTTACTCGATAAACGCGACTCGCGCACAACCCTCACTAATGAAAAGTTGGGGGCAAATAGCAGCGATTATCAAGGCGTTCAAGGCCAATCGGACCGTTTTTATTGCGATAAAGGCGGTTACATAGAAAACTTCAGCTTCGACCCAAGCGGTTATCAACTGCCAAGTGATAGCCTAAGCGGACTCGATAGTAGCTTTCTATGGGCACTAGATACTAGCCGTAAGGCTCTCGATGATGCGGGTATCGCCTTAAGCAGCGACGTATTAACGCGCACCGGTATCGTTATGGGAGCACTGTCATTCCCAACGACTCGCTCAAATGATCTGTTTCTACCTATCTATCACAGCGCCGTTGAAAAAGCGCTGCAGGATAAATTAGGTCATCAAGGGTTTAAGCTAAACCCAACCAATGCTCACACCACTCGCGCCCAAAGCGAAATGAGTCTAGACAACGCCAACGGTGCGATAGCCCATAACGCCTCTAAAATCGTTGCCGATGCATTGGGCCTTGGCGGCGCGCAGCTTAGCCTAGATGCCGCCTGTGCCAGCTCGGTTTACTCACTCAAACTTGCCTGTGACTACTTAAGCACAGGTAAAGCTGACATCATGTTAGCGGGCGCAGTATCGGGTGCAGATCCCTTCTTTATTAATATGGGATTCTCAATTTTTCATGCCTATCCCGATCACGGTGTATCAGTCCCCTTCGATGCCAACAGCAAGGGCCTGTTCGCTGGCGAAGGTGCAGGCGTTTTAGTACTAAAGCGTCTTGAAGATGCCGAGCGTGATGGCGATAAAATCTATGCTGTCGTCAGTGGCGTTGGATTGTCTAACGATGGTAAGGGACAGTTTGTCCTTAGCCCTAACCCCAAAGGTCAGGTAAAAGCTTTCGAGCGCGCCTACGCGGCCAGTGATATCGAGCCTAAAGATATCGAAGTGATTGAATGTCATGCCACAGGTACCCCGCTGGGCGACAAGATTGAGCTAACCTCGATGGAGACCTTCTTTGCAGATAAGCTTGGCGGTAGCGATGCGCCATTAATTGGCTCGGCAAAATCTAACCTAGGTCACCTACTGACTGCCGCTGGCATGCCGGGGATCATGAAGATGATCTTCGCCATGAAAGAGGGCTTCTTACCACCGAGTATCAATATCAGCGACGCTATCGCCTCGCCTAATAAGCTCTTTGGTAAGCCGACCCTACCCAATATGGTTCAGGGCTGGCCGGATAAAAGATCCAACAATGTCGATGGCGTAAAACACCGTCATGCAGGCGTGTCGGTATTTGGCTTTGGTGGCTGTAATGCCCACCTTTTACTAGAGTCATACTCAGCGGTTCAGGCCGCTGGCTCACAAGCTACAAGCAAGCAAGCTGTAGGTCATCAAGCTGTACCAGCAACTAAACCTGAGTCGATGAAGATCACAGGTCTTGCCTCCCACTTTGGTCCGCTAAGCAGTATCAACCAGCTCAATGACGCCATCAGCAGCAATAGTAACGGCTTTATTTCGCTACCAAAACAGCGCTGGAAGGGTCTAGAGAAGCATAGCGAACTGCTGGCAAAGTTTGGCCTAAACGTAGCGCCAAAAGGAGCCTATATCGACAGTTTCGAGCTCGATTTTCTGCGCTTTAAGCTGCCGCCAAATGAAGATGATCGCCTGATCTCACAACAACTGATGTTGATGAAGGTGACCGATGAGGCGATTCGTGATGCCAAGCTAAATCCGGGTCAAAAAGTAGCAATATTAGTCGCTATGGAAACCGATCTAGAGCTACATCAGTTCCGCGGCCGCGTTAACCTGCACACTCAGCTGCAAGAGAGCCTATCAGCCATGGGCGTGACCTTAAGTGCTGATGAGTATCAAGCCTTAGAAGCGATCACCATGGACAGTGTCCTCGATGCAGCCAAGCTGAACCAGTACACCAGTTTTATCGGCAATATCATGGCCTCACGCATCGCCTCACTATGGGACTTTAACGGCCCGGCATTTACCATCTCGGCCGCAGAGCAATCGGTGAGCCGCTGTATCGATGTCGCCCAAAATATGATGGCAAGCGAAGCACTGGACGCTGTAGTTATCGCCGCGGTGGATCTCTCGGGTAGCTTCGAGCAGGTTATCTTGAAAAACAGTGTCGAGCCAGTATCAATCGATGCCACAGCCACCCAAAACCGTAATGGCTGGAATGTGGGTGAAGGCGCTGGCGCTATCGTACTGGTACCGAGCAATTCTAGCGCTGCCGATAGTCAAGACTCGTATGGCCAAGGCTCTTATGGAGAGATAAGCGCCCTCGCTTTTGGCAAAGCAACAGAGGCGAGACACGTCACGGATAAGCTACTGACTCAAGTCGGTGCAGAGCCTAGCAGCATCAAGCTGGTTGAAACCAGTGTTGCACCAGGAAGCAGTGTACACTCACCGGTAAACAATCTACTGCCTCACGTCACCAGCACTTGTGCAGAGGAGCGCGTGGGCCACAGCTTTGCTGCAGCGGGAATGGCGAGTCTGCTTCATGGTCTACTCAACCTTTCTTTGCAAGAGCAGCAGGGAGGCGCGCCACAATGCGCATTGGTCAGCAACACGAACGAAGATCAAACCTCGCAGCTATTGATTAGCCAAAGTGCACCCCAACAGCGTGCGCTCACATCGCGCTTAAGCAATGAGCTTAAGTCTGATGCTAAGCATCAACTATTAAAGCAAGTCACCCTAGGCGGCCGTGATATCTATCAACATATCATCGACACACCACTGGCAAGCTTAAGCTCAATTCAGAGCAAGCTTGCCCAAGGCACAGCCTCCTCTGTTATCAAGCGAGATAAGCCACTTATTACCCGCACTGTTGCACCAGCTAGCCCTACACCAGTATTAGGTAACCCTATGACCAATCAAACTAAAACTATTACAACTGAAGCGCCGCCGACTAAAACCGCAGCAATCGATGTGTCTGCTGGCAACTTAAGCGCATTTCAACAGAACCAGCAACTGACTCAAGCGGCTCACCAAGCATTCTTAGAAAGCCGCTCAGCAGGTATGAAGGTTGCCGATGCCCTATTAAAGCAGCAGCTTGCTCAAGTGACAGGTCAAGCACCTGCAGCTATTTCTTATGCAAATACATTGAACACTGCTCCTTCAAATCAAGTGCAAGCACCTGCGTCGATTCTTGGTTCTTTACCCAAGGATAAGGAGCTCAAGCCTGATCATGCTAACGTAGCACCATACACAGCGCCGACACCTGAGCTTAAGCCCTGTATCTGGAACTATGCCGACTTAGTCGAGTACGCCGAAGGGGACATTGCCAAGGTATTTGGCTCAGACTACGCGATTATCGACAGCTACTCTCGCCGCGTACGTCTTCCGACCACAGACTACCTATTGGTGTCACGCGTCACTAAGCTCGATGCCACCATCAACGAGTTTAAGCCGTGCTCAATGACCACTGAGTATGATATTCCGGTTGATGCACCTTATCTTGTCGATGGTCAGATCCCATGGGCAGTAGCGGTCGAGTCTGGTCAGTGCGATTTAATGCTAATTAGCTACCTAGGTATCGACTTTGAGAACAAGGGCGAGCGTGTCTATCGTCTGCTCGATTGTACCCTCACCTTCTTAGGCGACCTGCCACGTGGCGGCGACACTCTAAGATATGACATCAAGATCAATAACTACGCTCGTAACGGCGAAACACTATTATTCTTCTTCTCATACGAGTGTTTCGTTGGCGACACCATGATCCTTAAAATGGATGGTGGCTGTGCAGGCTTCTTCACCGATGAAGAGCTTGCCGATGGTAAGGGCGTTATCCGCACCGAAGATGAAATCAAGGCGCGTAACTTAGCAGTTAAAAAGACCTTCAACCCGCTGCTAGACTGCCCGAAAACCAGCTTCAGCTATGGCGAGATCCATAAGCTACTCAGCGCCGATATCGAAGGCTGCTTTGGCCCAAGTCATAACGGCCCAGCGCAACCATCGCTTTGTTTCGCATCAGAAAAATTCTTGATGATCGAACAAGTCAGCAAGGTTGAACGCAATGGGGGCGCCTGGGGCTTAGGTCTTATCGAAGGTCATAAGCAACTCGAGCCGGACCACTGGTACTTCCCTTGTCATTTCCAAGGCGACCAAGTGATGGCAGGCTCCTTGATGGCTGAAGGTTGTGGTCAGCTGCTACAATTCTTTATGCTGCATCTTGGTATGCATACTCAAACCAAGAATGGTCGTTTCCAACCGCTTGAGAATGCCTCTCAGAAGGTGCGTTGTCGCGGACAGGTATTGCCACAATCTGGCACACTGACTTACCGTATGGAAGTGACTGAAGTTGGTTTCAGCCCTCGCCCATACGCTAAGGCGAATATTGATATCTTACTTAACGGCAAAGCCGTAGTGGATTTCCAAAATCTAGGGGTGATGATCAAAGAGGAAGATGAGTGTACTCGTTACCCGCTTCTTACTGCTCCAGCGACAGCCGCTAACGCTCAACAGGCAACTAATGTTCAGACAAGTGCAAAGAAGGTATATAAGCCTGCATCGGTAAATGCGCCGTTAATGGCACAAATCCCCGATCTGACCAAAGAGCCAAACAAGGGCGTTATTCCAATCTCTCACGTTGAAGCGCCAATCACCCCTGATTACCCGAACCGCGTACCAGATACCGTACCCTTTACGCCGTATCACATGTTTGAGTTTGCTACGGGTAACATCGAAAACTGTTTTGGTCCGGAGTTTTCAATCTATCGCGGCATGATCCCACCACGCACGCCTTGTGGCGACTTGCAGGTGACGACTCGCGTTATCGAGGTGAACGGTAAGCGTGGTGAGTTTAAGAAACCATCATCTTGTATCGCCGAATATGAAGTGCCCGCAGACGCATGGTACTTCGATAAGAATAGCCATCAGTCAGTAATGCCTTACTCCATTTTGATGGAGATCTCCCTGCAGCCTAACGGCTTTATCTCGGGTTACATGGGCACAACGTTAGGTTTTCCAGGCCTTGAGCTGTTCTTCCGTAACTTAGATGGTAGCGGCGAACTGCTGCGTGATGTGGACCTTCGTGGTAAGACGATTCGTAACGACTCGCGTCTGTTATCAACCGTTATGGCAGGCACCAACATCATCCAGAGCTTTAGCTTCGAGCTAAGCACCGATGGTGAGCCTTTCTATCGCGGCACAGCGGTATTTGGTTACTTCAAGGGTGAAGCCCTTAAAGATCAACTCGGTCTAGATAACGGCAAAGTCACTCAGCCTTGGCATGTGGCTAATGGCGTTGCAGCGACCACTAAAGTGAACCTACTCGATAAGAGCTGTCGTCACTTTAGTGCACCAGCTAACCAGCCACACTACCGCTTAGCCGGTGGTCAGCTGAACTTTATCGACTCTGTAGAAATAGTCGATAACGGCGGCAGCGAGGGATTAGGTTACCTCTACGCCGAGCGTACTATCGATCCAAGTGACTGGTTCTTCCAGTTCCACTTCCACCAAGATCCTGTGATGCCGGGTTCCTTAGGTGTTGAAGCGATTATCGAAACCATGCAGACTTACGCCATTAGTAAAGATTTAGGCGCTGGATTTAAAAATCCTAAGTTTGGCCAGATTTTATCGAACATCAAGTGGAAGTATCGCGGTCAGATCAACCCGCTAAACAAGCAGATGTCGATGGATGTCAGCATCATCTCGGTTAAAGACGAGAACGGTAAGAAGGTGATCACGGGTAATGCCAGCCTGAGTAAGGATGGCCTGCGCATATACGAAGTCTTCGATATTGCCATCTGTATCGAAGAATCTCTTTAACTCGGAGTGAGTGACTGGCTATTTTACTCAATTTCTGTGTCAAAAGTGCTCACCTATATTCATAGGCTGCGCGCTTTTTCCTAGAAATTGAGCAAAAGTATCTGCGTCCTAACTCGATTTATAAAATCGAATGATTTAATAGGAGCTAGCTGCGCGCTAAACCATTAAAGCATGAATGATTTTAAAGAAAAGAACAGTTAAAAGAATAGATAAGAGCTGATAGCTCAAATAATTAAGGGTCTACAAATAATGAATCCTACTACAACCAGCGAAATGCTTTCACCGTGGCCATGGGCTGTGACTGAGTCAAACATTAGCTTTGATGTGCAAGTGATGGAGCAGCAGTTAAAAGATTTTAGCCGTGGCTGTTACGTGGTCAACCACAGCGAACAAGGCTTTGGTATCGCCCAGTCGGCGGAGATCGTCACAGAGCAAGCGGCTAATCAGTCAGGCTTGCCAGTGAGTGCCTTTGCACCTGCTCTTGGCACCGAAAGCCTAGGCGACAGTAATTTCCGCCGCGTTCACGGCGTAAAGTATGCCTACTACGCAGGCGCTATGGCTAACGGGATCTCATCTGAAGAGCTGGTTATCGCACTGGGTAAAGCCGGTATTTTATGTTCGTTCGGCGCAGCGGGTCTTATTCCGAGTCGTGTCGAAGAGGCTATTCACCGCATTCAAGCGGCGCTGCCAAACGGCCCATACATGTTTAACCTGATCCATAGCCCAAGTGAGCCAGCTCTGGAGCGTGGTAGCGTTGAGCTATTTTTAAAGCATAAGGTGCGCACCGTCGAAGCGTCGGCTTTCTTAGGCTTAACGCCACAAATCGTTTATTACCGCGCAGCGGGTTTAAGCCGCGATGCGAACGGTAAGGTGGTTGTCGGTAACAAGGTTATCGCCAAGGTCAGCCGCACCGAGGTTGCCGAGAAGTTTATGATGCCTGCGCCAGCCAAGATGCTGCAAAAGCTGGTCGATGATGGCGCTATCACCCCTGAGCAGATGGAGCTTGCGCTACTTGTCCCCATGGCGGATGACATTACCGCAGAAGCCGACTCTGGAGGTCATACCGATAACCGTCCATTGGTGACACTTCTGCCGACTATTTTGGCACTAAAGGAAGAGATCCAAGCCAAGTATCAATACGAAACGCCTATCCGCGTGGGTTGTGGCGGCGGTGTCGGTACGCCCGATGCCGCACTTGCTACTTTTAACATGGGCGCGGCCTATATCGTAACGGGCTCGGTTAACCAAGCTTGTGTCGAAGCGGGCGCCAGTGACCATACGCGTAAGCTACTCGCCACAACCGAGATGGCCGATGTGACCATGGCTCCAGCGGCAGACATGTTCGAGATGGGCGTTAAACTACAGGTGGTTAAGCGCGGTACGCTTTTCCCAATGCGTGCTAACAAGCTATATGAGCTCTACACTCGTTATGACTCAATCGAAGCGATTCCAGCGGATGAGCGAGAAAAACTAGAGAAGCAAGTTTTTCGCTCAAGCCTTAATGAAATCTGGGCGGGTACGGTTGCGCACTTTAATGAACGCGATCCAAAGCAGATTGAGCGCGCCGAAGGTAACCCTAAGCGTAAGATGGCACTGATTTTCCGCTGGTATCTAGGCCTTTCTAGCCGCTGGTCTAATTCTGGCGAAGTCGGTCGTGAGATGGATTACCAAATCTGGGCGGGTCCTGCACTGGGCGCCTTCAACCAGTGGGCCAAAGGCAGCTACCTAGATAATTACCAAGATCGTAATGCGGTCGATGTGGCTAAGCATCTGATGTATGGTGCAGCATACCTAAACCGGATTAACTCACTCACAGCCCAAGGCGTTAAATTGCCAACGCAGCTACTGCGCTGGAAGCCGAGCCAAAGAATGGCTTAATACTATTCTCTTGCAAAATGGCCTTATTAAGCCATCAAAGCCACTAATCTTCATTAGTGGCTTTTCTATTTTGACACTGAAGATCCACTTCAGGCTCAGCATTCGGCGCCTTCAACCAGTAGGCTAAAGGCAGCTACTTAGATAACTCATTCAAAAAGCAAGCAATAGCGTAATGCGGTCGATGTGGCTAAGCATCTGATGTATGGTGCAGCATACCTAAACCGGATTAACTCAACCTTTCACAACATAAGGCTCAAGGCGTAAAGCTGCTAGCAAGCCTACTGCGCTGGAAGCCAACTCAAAGAATGGCTTAAGGCCAGCCTTGAGCGGCTCGTAGAATGTAGAGAGTCAGCCTTGAGCGGCTTTGATAAAAAAACAAGCTAAAGAAAAAGCCACCGAACAGCTCTTATTTAACTAAGAGATTCTGGTGGCTTTTTGTTTTTCTACCATTCGCTGATCACAAATGAAGATATGGCTGTCCTATCTTTTGCTATCTTTTGTTTACTCACCTCCAATGTTTGCAATATATTTGCAGGGTTCACTCGGTTTTTGGGGCTCATAATCATCGCCAAGTACCTCATATAACAACTTTTGAGCCATTAAAAACTCTTGAAAACGCTCCTGTGTATTTACATATTTATGCTGATATCCATTAAATCCCTCCCAAATTCTAATGTTCTGGCGGTTGCAAACACGTAAAGAAACAAGCTGGTCAGTAAGAAGTGCCACCTCTTGAATAGATATTTCACTGATATCAATCTGCGCAATATCAAATAGTTTTCGATACAGTTGTGCAGCCTGCAGGCCTAGATGGCGTAACATAGGATCTGTGTGCTCCATTACCACAAAAATTTCATAATCATCCCTAATACCGTTGAAATTTGAGTCAACTCCATCAACGGTTAAATGAACATTCTCGTAATCAATATCTGGTAGTGCATATCCAATTGCTGGATGGGAAAACTCTTCCCATTGATAACGACCTCTATTCGTATCAGGCTTACCAAAGCCAATCTTTTTGACGAAATAGAATTTATCTTGGTGACTGACAGCATTGCCTAGAAGATAAAACTGACCGTAATGCCATTCCTCTATGTTGGTCAAAGCAACTTGACTCCACCTCCATGAATTTTTAGCGGGTTCGCGGTTAACACTAGGGAGTTTGGATACCCACATGTAGTTTTGATGCGAAACTATATCGCCTCTTTTATAGTATTGAGCACTATCAAACTTGGGGTATTCGGTATAATCGAGAGCAAGAACAATGCAGGGAAAAGTTAGTAATAAAGCTATTATCTTAATCATTAAAAATTCCTTTTATTTAATGATATAAATCAATAATTATTGAGTATTTGGATACCGACCTAAAGCCCAAACCATTACTCGTCCATGAATAACATTAAAAGCATAGATACTGAAAACTAAGGTAGCCATATTTATTAGTATAAGTTCACCAGCCAACTCAGAACCGGGGAAAGCCCAGAAGCACCTGATGTACGGCGCTGCATACCTAAGCCGTATTAACTCAACCTTTCACAACATAAGGCTCAGGGTGTTAAACTGCCAGCACAGCTACTGCGCTGGAAGCCAACTCAAAGAATGGCTTAAGGTCAGCCTTGAGCGGCTCGTAGAAAGTAGAGAGTCAGCCTTGAGCGGCTTTTATAAAAAGACAAACCAACCTAAAAGCCACTCATCTTCATTAGTGGCTTTTTTATTGATGACTATTTTACAAAACCCGTTGTCAGATCACGGAAGCTAATCACACAAGGAACGCATACTATTGAGGTTCAAAGCAAATAATTCTCCGTAAAGTAAGCAGACCTGCTGTAAAAATCTGGATACTCATCGATTATTGAGCTTTACTAGATTAATACTCTGTTTTAAAAGGTTTCTAGCTATCATTCAATTAAAATCTCAAACCTTTAATCAGCTGCAGCTTAAGATTTCAGTCGCCATTTTTATCCTATTCGCTAGCGCCGCGTTTGCCTACCGGATCTGGGTGCAAGTTCCCGCTATTGAACGCTCATTATTAAAAGTCTCTGAGCAGGAGCTAGTCGCGTTAAACTTTGCCTTTGAGCAGATGAGTAAGCCTCTACATACCATCAATTACGATTATGCGGTTTGGGATCAAACCTACAACTACATGAAATCAAATAGCCCAGTGGCTAAAGAATACTATGAGCAACACGAATACCCCGATGACACCTTTAAAAGTCTAAAAGTCGATGGCATCTTTATCTTCGATAACGATCAAAATGCCGTATTTAGTAAAGGGGTACGCCACAGTAGCAATGCCCAAAAACTACAGTTTGAATTGATGGACCTTTTGAAGCACCCTGAAAGTAGACTGCTATCACCGCTGAAAAAAACAGCCTATCCTCCTCAAGCTCAGCCTTTTAATAACCCCAGTAGCGTGCCAACAAAGACAGGAGTTATCGCCACTAAATATGGCCCAGCCCTTTACAGCTCCAGTAGTATTTTGCAGTCTGATCGCACAGGACCGATAATGGGTTACATTGTCTTTATTCGACTGATTGACGATGAGTTTATGGCTGAGCTTTCAAGGTTTACTTCCGCGGGAGTTGAACTTAGTGAAGTCAAAATCTCTGACGATGTCGCTAACATCCCCTATCTGGGTTCTGGCTTTGATCTAACTAAACTAGCGCCAACCTCTCAGCGTCTGGTTCGCAATATTGACGGTCGGCCACTGATAAAGTTTACTCTCTACCACACTAATTCAGCACCACCTTCCATACTCGGTAGCGATATCTACATACTACTGGCTGAAATGTCGATTCTACTATTATTAGCCTACTTTCTATACTCGTACTTCTTAGTACAACCTGTAAGAAAGCTCGCTATCGATATCGAAGAGATGGGGAGGAGTCGAGAGATCAAGAAGCTAAGATGCCGCTACCCCATTACAGAGTTGGTGAATGTTGCCACCCACTTCAACGCGCTTATGGGCACAATTCAAGAGCAGACAAAACAGCTCAACGAGCAGGTTTATATCGATAAACTGACCAATATCCCCAATCGTCGTGGCTTTGAGCAAAGGCTTGAGACCTACTGCCAACTCCTAGCGAGGCAGCAGATAGGTTTTACCCTGATTATTGCCGATGTGGATCACTTCAAAGAGTATAACGACACCCTAGGCCACTTAGCCGGTGATGAGGCGCTGATTAAAGTCGCACAAACTCTGAGTCAACAGTTTTTCCGTGCAGACGACATATGCGCTCGTTTCGGTGGCGAGGAGTTCATTATGCTCTACCGTGATATTCCGGACGAGCCACTGCAGCGCAAACTCGATGCCATGATCCAAGCCTTTGAAGACTTGGCGCTACCTCACCCTAGTGCAACGACGGCTAAATATGTGACTATCAGCTTTGGGGTGTGCAAGGTGCTAGCAGTAGAAGACTTTGAGTTTAAAAATAACGCAGATATTATCGGCCGTCAGGCCGTGTTACTTGCCGATAAAGCCTTATACCAAGCAAAAGCCAACGGCCGCAATCAATACCAAAAAGTCACAATATCAATCGATGAAATTGAAACATTAGAAAGCAATCATCCGAGCGATTTAGCGTAAAAGCTATTAAGCTTTGTCAGCGATAATAAAGTTGATACCTTTTTTGTCAGTCCCTTCTTTTGGGATAAAAAACTTTAATCGCTTTCACATTTAGCTTTAAACAAAGGTGTATTTTTTAGGAATAGATCAAATAAAGCGTAAAATTTAAGATGTAAACTTGTCCCAAATTTAGATTCCCAACACAGAATAATAGCGAGTAGTGATGAGGCATAGTGCAAAAGGGTTCACATTAATAGAGTTGGTCGTTGTCATCATCATTTTAGGTGTGTTAGCTGTTGTAGCGATACCTAAATTTATCAACTTACAAGACGATGCCAGAATGTCTGCAATGGCTGGCCAGTTTTCAGCCTTTAAAAGCGCGGTAACTCTTTACCATAGCGGTTGGGAAGCAGCAGGAAATACCGGTGCGATTGATAAGCTCGCCAGTTTTGGCGAAGGTAATGTGTCATCGAGCCCAACAGGCTACCCCTACTCAACCTCAGGGGTCAATACAGAAGTATTTACCGCATGTGAAGAGCTTTGGCATGGTATTACCTCAACAGATTTTACCATCGCGCATGTGACCGATGCAGACCTAATGACTTCAGATGTCGACATTGCCTATACTTATCGTAGCGATCAGTGTATCTATCGTGATCTTTATTTTATTCAGCGTGGCGAAACGACCAAGGTAATGAACTATGACTTCAACACTGGTGAAGTTACCATCAACGACGCTTTCTATAATTCAGATGGTACAATGCAACATTAGTCACTCTCAGTATCCGTTATTGTCAGTATTAGTAATTGCCAGTATCCGTAATTGTCAGTATTTGTAAAACACGTTCTGTAACAAACTCGCCATAATGCTCTCCTTAAACAAAGGAGAGCATTATCTTTAATAATACTGTTTACCCTCAAGCAAATAGCTACTCATTAACCCGCTTTGCAGAGGGGATAATCTCTAATCGATGAACAATCTCTCCCGGCAGTAGCGGCGTGCTTTGCTGTGTCACATAGTCATCAAAACCAGAGCGGTAAAAATCAGATAACGGATGCCCTGACTGACCACCAGGAATCGTCATAATCGCATTTTTCTCATCGCCCGGCTGCACAATAAAACGCTGCGATGCACCAAAAGAAGCCCCTTGCACCGCAGGCATAAAGCTGTCACCAAAGCCTGCAACAACAGGCATATCGAGCAGCGCACTCAGCGCGGGGATTTGCTTAGAAAATGGATGCTGAATTTTAAGCTGATTCACCTTCCCCCACGCCAGATCGGCCATATCGTTATCCTCACTATATTGAGTGAGTAACCTCTCTTTACTCTGCAGGTACATATCCGTTAAATATGAAGACCAATCATGCTGCTCCTGTGGTAACCAATCCTGTGCCTGAGAATTGATTAATTGCCACATACCTGGCTCTAAGTAACGCTTAATTGGCGATAAGCTAAGATCATACTGAGCTAGCGCAGTTTCCAGTGGTGCAAAAGTTCTGTCGATAACTTGAGTGCGAAAATAACGCACAAGGCTATACCCCACAGAATCGCTACAGGCACAGGCTTGCCATGATTTCAGATACTCAATATCTTCAGCGAAACGCTCTGGCTGGGTGCTCAATTGCTTGAGTAGCAATTGCTGCCAAGGCACTAAAAATCGCGCCTCATTATCCAGCTGTAGCTTGTAAAAATCCTCCACAGAGAAACTCTCGGCCTCAAGTAATCGGTCTCTTATTTGCGTACTGCGCGCACCCAGCGCATAGCCACCATCACCTAGCTGCTTATGCGCGTCAACCGACACCACACGTGAATTACCAGTCCATAACCGGTTACTTTTGGGGTCAATAACCTGCGGTAGCGCAGCTTGCTCTTGCAACCAATTAACGCTCTGATAATCCTCAGTCACCATCGCAACATCACTTGGGTTGGTTCTCGCTGGATAGGCGCCGGCGGGTTTCCAAGCCGCACTGCCTGAACTGTCTACCAGAAGCATATTCTGCACCGGGATCCCCATGGTTTCAGCAATCTCAATACCTTGCTCAACACTGGCGACGCTATCGAGATCAATCAGCTGCATATCCACCGCATAGTCGGTGTGAGCAACCCAGGACAGGGCGTACCTTTGCCCGCCAACCTCTCTTACTGGGCCATAGGGCGACATCTCTATTGCATAAACGACCTCGGAGTCAGGCAGCGTGATGGTTTCATTTTCAAAATAGATTGGAGTTTTCTCGTCGATTGCCACCCAATCGGCAGTGTCAATATAAGCGTTAGTAAAGCCCCATGCCACCTTGCCATTACTGCCCACGACAATCGCTGGCGTGCCGGGCAGCGACACACCGGTAACTTGACGCTCTGCCCCGCCTTTTTGATAGTTAAGCTGGGCCCGATACCAGATAATTGGCACGGCAAAAGAGAGATGCATATCATCGGATAACATGGCATTACCGTTCTCGGTCAACTCACCCGTCACCGCCCAGTTATTACTGCCAATATCCAGTGGCTCGGCAATATCACGAGTCTTGGCGTGAGCGAGTAAGTCTTTGGCTAATGTAGGAACAGGTAAGGCTTCTAATGCAAACCGACTGCCATCGAGGGGCGCCTGATATTGGCTTGGTTGAATGAGAAAATCGAGCATCGCCTCGCCAAACAAGACTTGAATTTGAGTTAGCGCTAAGTCGCGCTTAATGGTGTTGCCCTGCAGGTCGAGGTACATGCTGTAGATCACCAGCAAACTATCGGCCGGCTGCCAAGGCTTAGGCTTGGCGCCAGTCACTATATACTCGAACGAAGAGAATGTTTGGGCAGCAAGTGCATCATTCACCCCTTGAGCATAAGTGGTTAGCACCGCTAAATGATCAGCATCCAGCTTTGCAACAATCAGCTCTGCACGTTTACGTAGTTGATGAAAACGGCGACGTTTATCTAAATTAACGGCTTTCTCACCGAAGATCTCAGCCAGCTCTCCGGCGGAGTTTCTACGCAACAGATCCATCTGAAAGAATCTGTCCTGCCCATGAGCATAACCTAAGCCATAGGCGGCATCTTGTCGGTCACTGGCGTGAACAATGGCAGTGCCTAAGCTATCTCGCTCAAGAGTCACTTTGTGCTTAACCCTGTCACTTGCCACGCTTTGATCCAGTGCAGGCAAGCTCAAAGATAACGCTAGGTACAAGCCACCAACAGTAGCGACGACAATTGATGATGTTCCAATGAGTGCTATTTTTATTATTTTATGCATTGAGTTAGCTATCCCTGCGCTAAAAAATTAACCTAATGCATCATAAACCCGGTTACATAAATGTTAAATAGCCATTTGAGTTTTATCCTCATCTCGATCAAATACAGCGCATCATGCTAGCGATTTTCGCAATGACAGCGAACTGAACTTTTCGGGTGACCAGAAAAATAGCAGGCTATAGGTGCACCAGCTGTGGCAGGTTTATGGCAAAATAGCCCAATCAAGTTAGGGAGTAATATGGCTAAACCCAATAAGAAAGGGCCGACACAAACGGTCGAGATCTTCTGCGCTAAATGTAAAACCCAGCTATTTAAGTACCGAAAAGGTGGCAAAGGTGCACTGGTTAAGTGTTTTAAGGAGCGCATTGTCGATGACTACACTCAAACGCCCTGCCAGTGCCCAAGCTGTGAGCAAGTATTCGCGCGCGATACGCTTATTCGCGGTGCTCCGGCGTTTAAGATGATTGGCGGTAAGGTCACAATGAAGTAGGTAGTCTTCGAATGAAGGCTGGTTACATTTATTGTTTGGTGTTACCAAGTGGCGTTTTTGAACTGGTAGCTTCATGGTTGCTAATCGCCTCCAGCGGGGTATGTGCAGATACTGCTGAGGCACGCGACAAGCACATCCTTGTGAGCTCAACGAAAACAAATAACATCCTTGTTAAAAGGCCAGTTCGGTATCCATACCTCTCGTTCAAGAGCGTGATAACTTGGTTATCTTTCACCCTGTTTTCGACGGCCTCAGCCGCATCTACACTGGGTAATTTTCTTCTTAGATTTAGGCTGAAGAGCTAGGGGAGAGCCAAGAGGGGGTTGCTGTTGACCCCTTCTTAGCCGAGTGTGAGCTGGAGGCTCACGATCTTTATCAAACGAAGTTTGATTTCGCTTTTAGAGTCAACCGAGTTAAAAGTTCTAAGTAACTACTTTCCCTATGTCAGGTTATGTTTGCTGCAACAACCGATAACATCGATAAAGCTTACTGGGCGACAAGCTGTTATAATGGCAACAGCAACACAGTTATCAGCGCCTATCTGCGTAAAGTCGATAACTGCAATAGATAAATCAGACACCTAATTGAGACTCGTCATGCCGTTTTCCAAGCTTGGATTAAGCACACCTATCGTTAAAGCCGTTACCGAACAAGGCTACACTAGCCCGACTCCGATTCAAGCTAAGACCATTCCCGTTATTTTAAGTCAGCGTAACCTCATTGCCGCTGCGCAAACTGGTACGGGTAAAACCGCCAGCTTTGTTCTGCCTATTTTAGAGATGCTCAGCCGCAGCGAAACCCAGCGTAAGAAGCGTATTCGCGCCCTGATCCTAACGCCGACACGTGAGCTAGCGGTGCAGGTTGAAGATAACATCAGCCAATACGGTAAGCATTTAGCGCTGACCTCTATGGCCATGTATGGTGGCGTCGACTCAAAGCCTCAGCGTGAACGCTTAATCGAAGGCGTCGACATTCTCGTGGCGACACCGGGTCGATTACTCGATATGTATACTCAGCGCGCTATTCATTTCGATGAGCTAGAAATTCTGGTGCTCGATGAAGCCGACAGAATGCTGGATATGGGCTTTATCGAAGATATCAACAAGATTATGGAAAAGCTGCCTGTAGACAGACAAACTTTACTGTTTTCAGCAACTCTGTCTAGACAAGTCAAAGAGCTAGCAAGAGCCACGATTGTTAGACCAATCGAAATTTCTGTCACTCACAATACTGATAATAAGCCTAAAATTGAGCAATGGTTAGTTACGGTTGATAAAGACAAGAAGTCGGCATTATTAAGTCATTTAATTCAAGAAAATAACTGGCAACAAGCGCTTATTTTTATTGAAACTAAGCAAGGCGCAGCCAAACTCGTTAGCCAACTTGAGAAGCGCGGTATCACCGCAGAATGCATTCACGGTGGTCGTAGCCAAGAGATACGTGAGCAAATACTCGCTGACTTTAAAGCGGGCAAGATAGGCTTATTAATCGCCACAGGTATCGCCGCCCGCGGTTTGGATATCGACGAGTTGCCGTTAGTGATCAACTATGACCTGCCTTACCCTGCTGATGACTATATTCATCGAATCGGCCGTACCGGCCGTGCTGGTGCCAGCGGTGAAGCAGTTGCTTTGGTATCGAAAGATGACTTTAAAAATCTGTGTATGATTGAAAGCCGATTAGGTCATCTGATTGAACGTAGAGAAATTGAAGGCTTTGCACCGCGTAAAGAGGTGCCAGTCTCAATTTTGAACTATAAGCCTAAGAGCAAACAAATTGCGGGCGGTGATAAAAAGCCCCATCGCGACGCTAAAGAGCCGATAAGCCATAAAGCGAATAATAAAAGTGAGAGCAAAGAAAGCGGTAAAAGTCCTAATAAGCTGCCACCAAATCCGTGGAACTTATAAAGTTTACCCACTAGTGACTCTCCAGAGATTGTAACTAACTTTCTGCTAGCGGCTTGTTAAAGCCGCTTATTCTACAGCCTGCAGCAAACTCGTTTATCAAAACTTACTGCCATACAAAGCGGCTTAACGCTAAGCTGCTTTCCCACTCCGCAAAAATAACACTTTCTTTACAATACGTTTCGCATACGTTAGCTTAAGTTATTAAGTTTATTCAGCTTCGGCTAATCTATACTCAGCTTATTGCCTGTATTTAATCTATCTCTATTTATTTTACTCTATGTCGCGAACCACTTTAGTTAGACTAGACTCAGCCTAGGAGCGCCATGCTTGCTTTTATGCAAAAAATCAATTCAAAACAACGGCTTTTACTCATACTTGTCACCTTAACTTGTGCCATTCTGGTTGTTGCACTTCTAGTCTTCAATAAATTTCAAGCTCAGCCAGTGCCTACAGGCTCAATTATCGTCTTACCCATCAAAGCTCCGCCTGTAGTAGGCGCGAACGACTGGCAAGAGTACGCTCAGATGGAGCAAGTGATCGCAAACCTAGGCACATCGGCCCAATATCCGGTACTACAAACTGAAGATGTGATTGCCATGCTGTCTCAGGCCTCTAGCTTTATCCAAGATCAGCAAGCTATAGACCTTGAGCGACTCTTTATCGTTTCAGGGGCATCATTAATTGTAGAAACGACGGTCTCAGTTAATGAAAACAGTTACCAGCTCGACTACCGCTTATTAAGCACACAACAGATAAAGAGTGGAACAATTGTAGATAGATCTTTATCAGAGGCGAATACAAGGCTGGCTATGCGGATTCAAAACTTCGTCGACTTCACCCCTTCCCCAATCAAGGGGGGCGCCGATGCTTGGTTTACTCAGCCACTGCTCCTTGAAGCGCTTAAACAGATCCAATACAGCCAACTCGCAGATGCGAAAATCAGCCTAAACGAACTTCTTTCCCAAACACCAAATAACCTTGTAGCAATAAGATTACTAGCCGAGCTATACAGTGCCGATGAAGAGCTTTTAGCAGCCGAGGAGTGGCTAAATGTAGGGATAGAATTAGGGCTAGAGAGTGAAAACCAACGTCAGTTAGCAAGACTAAGGCTCGCATTAGCCCAACTTCTGCTGAAAAAAGGGCTGCCGGAGTTAGCGATTACTCAGTTATCTCAAGCAAGAACATTAGCCGCCAATAGCCAGGACTGGCTGTATCTGGGCTATATCTCCAACTGGTCAGGGCACATCTACCAGCAGCTCAATCGCTATCAAAACGCCAACGCACAATACCAATACTCTCTAGACTATCATCAAAAAGCGGGCTACCCCGCGGGTCAAGTCATTGCACTAAACAACCTCGCGGAGCTTGAAGTAGTGCAACATAACTATTCGCTCGCATACAAAGCGATTAATCAATCAGTAGCAATAGTGACTCAAAGAGACTTGACTCAACTTCGTGAGCCTACGTTTAAACTGTTAGCCAAAATAGAAAATAAGCTACAGCGCATACGCTAGCTTTTAGCTTGCAAGCTAACCTTTGATGCGACACCTAGGTCCAAATGATGCAATATCTAGCTCCAAAGCATGACTCAGTCGTCATGTTTGTGAACAAACAAGTCCATGGCACTCTTGGTCATCGCCCTCACACCGGTGTTAATGGTAGGTGCGTAATCGGGAGCAAATTTACTGGAGTGCAATGACGGTAGTGTCTTACTGGAAGAGAGGCTCGTTTGATAGAGACTCGGCTCTACCGCCCCTAACCAAAACATCATGATAGGGCGTTTGTCATCTGTTAAACCATATAAACCAAAGTCTTCTCCCGCCATCACAGGCGAGGCAGCGATGACGTTTTCTGCGCCGATTTCAGACTCGATACTTGCCTGCACTCGCGCTGCTAATTCAGGATCATTATAAGTCGATGGAATACTCTCGCCTTGATGCACATACACCTCAGGATACAAGGCTTCATCTAGCCCAGCACTCATCGCAATCCCTTTTGTTAAACGCTTAAGGGCGGCAATTTGTTGCAGGCGAACATCGGGATTATAGGAGCGCAGGGTAAGCTGTAACTTCACTTCATTAGAGATAATATTGTGCTTTGAACCACCATGAATCGAACCGACTGTGATGACATTAGGTTCTAGCGGCGACACCTCTCGACTCGCTATCGTCTGCAACGCTACAACGATTCTCGCGGCTAACACCACAGGATCTTTAGTTTGGTGCGGATAGGCGCCATGACCGCCCTCGCCTTTAACTGTGATATCGACAGAGTCGACGTTCGCCAATGCGTAGCCTGAAACGATCCCCACCTTACCAGCTGGTATCGATGCACTAACATGCAACCCAAGCACATAATCTGGTGTGGGAAATTGCTCAAACAATCCCTGCTTTAACATGGCTTTTGCGCCGCCGCCCACCTCCTCGGCAGGCTGTGCCACCATCATCAAGGTGCCTTGCCAATGCGCTTTATTGGCCACAAGTTGCTGAGCGGTGCCCACAAGACTGGTCATATGTATGTCATGACCACAACCATGCATCACCCCGACCTCATTGTTATTGGCATCCAAAGTAGTGACTTTAGAGGCATAGGTTTTACCCGTTTCCTCGGTAATCGGCAGGCCGTCGGTGTCAGCCCTTATCATCACTGTTGGCCCCTCACCATTTCTTAATATGGCCACGACGCCATAACCACCAAAATTTTCAGTAACTTGGAAACCCAAACTTGCTAACTCTATCGCTATACGAGCGCTACTGTCTTTTTCTTGGTAAGAGAGTTCGGGGTTTTGATGCAGGTACAAATATAAGGCTTCAAGGTTAGGCATCGCCTTAGCCGTAGAGTCGGCTAAACCTGTGGCATAACAAGTGGTCCAGCTACAACTAATAAGTAGTGTAAGCAAAGAGGCTGTTAGTAATCTCATGATTTATCTCTCTTATTTTTCGGCTACGCCATTGTGTACGCATTTACCATCCCTTAGTAGACCAAGTTAACACAGTGTCAACATATATAAACCAGTGAACGCTAAATTACCCTGTATTGAGTTAATCATGCCAAGAGGAGACTCTTGGCAGCAAAGGGTAACAACTCAATACAATTGTTAAGAACAATGAGCTGCCAGACTAATTAATAACCGCCTGTTTTTGTGAAGAAAAAGATAAATGTGATCCACTTTCAAGATTTGTTTTTTTGTCCGTTAAAGCTTGTTAATTCCCTCAATAGAAACGAGACCCTACCTAAATTAGAGTATAAGATAACGCGCGTTCAAAAGGAGAATAATTCTCATTTGGTGAAAAGTTAAGGTGCGTCATGAATAAGCTCAAAGTTAGTGTACTGGCGATAGCTGTAAGTACAGCCCTCAATGCTCAGGCTCAAGAAGCCACGGTAGAGACTCAATCAAACCAGCAGGCCAGTGCACAAATGCACGAGGTAATCGTTATTTCAGGTTCGCGTATGGAGCAGGAAATTGAACAGGTTGCCGGCTCGATTGTGGTCATTGATGAAGAAGCTATTGAAAAAAGCATGAGTAATGACTTTGGTAGTTTATTTAGAAATGAGTCTGCCATCGGTATTAAAGGCGGTGCGGGTAAACCGACCACTGTGACTATTCGTGGTATCGGTGGCAACCGCGTGATGATGGTAAAAGATGGCGTACGCGTTAACAACCAGTATGCATCACCACTAGGGCCTGGAGCCGAAGGCACCGGACGCGGTCTTACCGAAGTACAAAGCCTAAAGCAAGTTGAAGTGGTTAAGGCCGCAGCATCGACCATGTATGGCTCTGATGCATTGGGTGGCGTGGTTGTGATGCGCACCAAAGACGCAAGTGACTACCTAATGGGTGATGACTATTATATGTCTGTTAATGCTGGATATGCGGGCATTAACGACGAATACGCAGCCGGTTTTACCAGTGCAGCAGCCTACGGTGGCTTTGAAAACCTACTGACCTATCAGCACCGTGAAGGTGAAGAACTGCCTAATTTTTATGACACGCAGCCAGACAGCGATCTAGTGCAAGACAGTGTACTGTTTAAGAGCAAGTACCATTTCAACGAGTACACCTCTGTGCAGCTGACCCTAGATTATCTAGAGCAGACCCTTAAACGCTGGGAATACGAATTCGATAAAGATAATGTTCTTGAGGAAAATATCGATACCAACCGCGACACTCAAGTCATTAATGGTGCCCTGCAGTTGGTCTCAAGTAAACCGACTCAAATGCATGACACCCTAACGGTAACGGCCTATTTTGGCCAAACCGAACAGCTAGAGCATAGAGACTATTTTGAGTGGAACAAAGCTAGCACTTTTTACGGTTTGAGCGAAATCCGCGATTACAGCTTTGAAGATCAACGTATCGGGGTCAACAGCACCTTCAGTAAGTATGTGGGCGGCGATAGCTATGGTCATCAGATCACCTATGGTCTGGACTATGAGTTTTCCACTATGTCACGTCATCGCACAGTCAATGATACCGTTACGGGCGAGACAACGACCCCCTTTACCTTTGCCACCACCGACAGCCAGCGCCTAGGCATTTTTGTACAGGATGATATCACCCTGCTTGATGGCGATTTGAACTTGATCGCGGGTTTGCGTTATGACTATTTCAGTAACACTCCTGATAAGAACCAAGCTAAAGAAGGCTTAGGGGATAAATACGAAGAAGCTAATTTTGAGCCAATGAATGATAGTTTCTGGTCGCCTAAACTGGGCTTAGTCTATCAATTATCAGATTCTGTAAGCGTTTATGGTCAATATGCCTATGGCTACAAAATGCCAACGCCGGATCAAAAATGGGGTGAGTTGGAAGTCGATGCAGGCTCGATGACTGATGTGTTTATTCAGGCCAACTATGAGCTGGAGTCTGAGCAGTCACATACTTGGGAGATCGGTGTTCGTGGTAATCATAGTGACACCAATTATGAGCTAACCGCCTTCTATACTCTGGCAAAAGATTTTATCGACTGGCAGTATGTGAGCTTTAAACCTCCTGTGATTACTCCTGGTTGGCCTCCTGTTATGGAACCAATGGAATTTAAGTACCAGTACTACAACCGCGATGAAGTGATCTTGTACGGCGCTGAAGCTCAGCTCAATCATTGGCTAACCGATAGCGTTGAGCTATGGGGTAACATCTCTTACACCTATGGTGAAGATGAAAATGGTGACTACCTTAACAGTGTCAGTCCACTCAAAGGGACCGCAGGTGTTAACTGGTATACCGACATTGCCGATATGGAAGCCGATTTTGGCGCAGTTGTTCGCTGGGCGGATGATATGAGCCGTACCAATGATATCGAGCTAGCCGAGGAGGATATCTGCGCGATGGGGATCTGTATTCCTAAAGAGCAATTTAATGAAGTCTACGGTACAAGCGGTTACGCCGTCATGGATCTCACCTTTGGTTTAAGAGTTAACGATAACTGGAAACTAAGAGCTGGCGTATATAACTTGTTTGACAAAGAATATATCGATTACGCCGATGTTGCAGGTCAATCGGTATTCTTGCTAGGTGCTAGCATGGATTTAGAAAAAGAAGACTTTACCCAGCCGGGTCGCTACTTCAACGTTAGCGTGAACTATCAGTTCTAATGCGTAGCTTGATGATATAACCCAATAAAAAATGCAGCCTAGGCTGCATTTTTTATTGGGTTAAAATCACGCTGAGTCTGGTTCTGGATCTATAAACGATAGCTCAGAGTCAGCTTGGCATTGCGCTCTTCGCCCGGCATACCGCCTAGGAACATAGCTTTACTGTAATACTCTTCATTAAATAAGTTGTTCACATTTAGCTGCAGCTTCCAGTTGTCAACATCATAACTAATGGCGCTATCCAGCACGGTATAACTTGATACATAGCCGTCAGGAATACCAAATGAGGTTGAATTGGTACTTCTGTCATCAACATACTTACCGCCAAGACTGATGTTAATTGGACTCGCAAGTGAGAACCAATCAGCCCCATAGGTTACCCAAGCACTTGCCGAGACATAAGGTACGCCTTTTTGGCGGGTATCATAGCTAGAGCGGTTAGGATCTTTCTTGTCGCGGGCATCTTGATAAACCGCATTAACGTTAACCATCCACTGCTCATTAAGGTGAGCATTCATATCCAGTTCAACACCGGTGGTTTCTTCGCTGCCATTGTAGAAATACTTAGGTACGCTCGGCCCAGACACGCCTTCTTCATAATCCACATTACTGTATTGCAAATTAGTACGTGAACTCTTAAAAAACACAATTGAAGTCAACATTTGATCGTCAAAGGCTTTAAAGCGCATCCCTAAGTCATCACTGACCGATTCGCTGTCATCTCTATCAGTATCGTTTCCGGCAATGCTGCCAAGAATGCTATAGGCCGTGCGCCCTTTCGAGTGGTTAACAAAAAACGACAAATCGTCGGTTGGCATGTAAGTCAAACCCAAATTATAGGTCATGCCATCGTCTGTAGTATCGGCTTCTGGTGTTGGCTGCGCGCGGCTTGCACTGTATCTAGAGTCGACACCTAAGTGCTCATAGGCTTGTTTTATTTGATTAAACGCTACGCCAATGCGAGAAGTAAAGCCATAACCTAAATAGCCCACATGCTGCACACCCACGCCCCAAGCACTGACTTTCTTGTCGTAGTTGCTGGTTAGTAGCGGATCATGATCTTCGAAGCTACCTTCAGCCCAATTAGGATTACGGATATCATAAATGTACGGCAGACGGCCTTGGTAGATCACCTCACCCGCTTTATTCTTGATAACTTTATCAGCGTCATAAATTGAGTATTGCTTGAACGCAATGTTTCTATCCTCAAAATTGGCATTAATCAACAATTCATTATCAATATCACCTATTTGGAAGTCATAACGAAGATCGGCAAAATACTGCCAAGATGATTCATCGGCATCAACTTTACGATACTCTTGGCGGCGCGCCGCAAAGGGATAAAGCACTCCATCTTCTACCAGTGGGGCTCGTGGGTCGGCATTAATCGCACCTCTGCGGTCCCAATACACATAGTTGTAAGCACCGGTTTGGCGGGCAAAGCCTGAGGTGTAATCGCGATACTGCAATTGTTGATTCAAAAATAGGTTATCAGTGAAGTAGATATTATGGGTCAGCTTAAAACGCAGCTCTTCGCCCTCATTATCCTTGGCCATTGGTGAAATAATGCCTGCATTGCCAAATGCGTAGGGAGTTAAACCATCATTTGAGGCTAACGAGTCTGCTAACTGTTTACGCTGGGCCTCTGTTAGCTGAATTCCAGCGTTGTTTGGATCATTAATTAAATCCTCCCAAGTCACTTCACCAGCGGTTTTACCGCCAACTGAGGCTGAGTTAAAAATGCGAATAGGATGACCAATTGAGTCTACTGCAATCGCGTCTCTTATATAGCTCGCCGACAACATCAGATCTTGGCTATCATCTAGCACATACTTAAGCGAAGTGTATATTTCATCACGATCGGTACCGATCTCCCGGTAGCCATCGCTACGAGCCGTTTTAGCGACGACGCGGTAGGCTAAATCATCAGTTATCGCCGCAGTGCTATCGACTTCTAAAGAATGAGTATTCCATTGGCCGACTTCAGCGGTAAATACATGCTTTGATTCGAATTGCGGCTTCTTCTCTATTAAGTTAATCACGCCCCCTGCGCTGCCCATACCGTAAAGGCCTGTCGCCGGACCTTTTAGCACCTCAACCGATTCGACATTAGTTAGCGAGCGCGTAGGGTTAAAAGTGTTGCCAAGCCCAGCTCCACCATACATACCATCGTAGGTGTAGTTCGCCCCAAGCCCGCGAATAACCAAGTTATCACCTATACCATAGTTATTACCCGCTTGAGTCACACCACTGATGTTACGCACTAAATCTTGTAGATTGGTCAAAGCCTGAGCCTGAATCAATTCTTGATCGACAATAACTACCGCTGCAGGTGTCTCCATCAGCGACATATCGGACTTGGTCGCTAAACCTGAATTCATGACAACCTGATTTTGACGCCCATAGACAGTAATACGCTCAACATTATCGAGCGATTCATCTGTTTGCTCAGCGTAAACATTGGTTGCTAAAAATGTCGATGCACAAGCAATTGCTAACACCGAATAACGGAAATGTCTCATCAAATAACCCCACTTTAATATTATGCGGCGAGATGATAACGATTCTTATTATCTTTTCAATACTTGTTTCAGCACCGATACAATTAGATGCTTGCTTGTGATTGTTTTAACTTGCTTTTATCGTTAAAGTTTACAAAGTAAATGCATGGGTAACACTTTAAAACCAATAAGATAGGTGATCAACGTCACAAATTTTCAGTGCGAAAATCAGCCTTATTTCTCACTTGATATCAGACCATATAAAAATATGTTGATAATTTAGTCAAAATATAAAAAGTGTATTTATGTTTTCCACTCGAGCTTTCGCGCACAGACTATATGGAAGGAGCCTTTAACGGCAATAGATTTGGCGAGTGACGACAGTAACTCACAAGATGCCCTGCAAGGCGATCTTACAGATCATCTTTAATATAGGGCAGTTCGTCACTGTAAATACGACTGTCGAGTTCTGTTGGTAATACAAAATGAGCGAGGTGGTTAATATCTGCCTCAATAGACAGCCTAGTCTCAATAGAGAAGATTTTTGCTAATGGGAAACTCGATGACAGGAAAGCCCTTCATAAGAACACTAACCTCTCATCGAAGCTAGCGCCCCAATTAAGGTTAGCTTGAGCTTCCCAAGCTAGCAGCTCTATTACCCGAATCACCTCACCTTGTAAGGTTTGGCATCGTCCCGATGCTGCCACTAAATCTCCCATAGCCAGAGCACCGTATCGGTGCTATTGCCGATAACATTTACCTTAGTTATCGCCTCTTCAGCCTGACGCACTTCTATGCAACCTCCATTCATATCCGTTCCTTCCATGTCAGCTTCTTCTATAACGGATGCTCAAATCTTGCGCTGAACTCCTGCACCACAGTTAGGAGAGAGCCGCCTTTTAACTCTCGCCTAAGCACTCTTTGATGAACCAGCAAGCGTCAAGCCAGGCTACTTATAAACTCTCGAGGCTCCGCTTCTGAAACAAACCAAGCCAAGCAGCAGTATTAGCGAGGCAAACGACACACTACCGCCATGATAATGGTCATCGTCATCAATATAGATATCGTCTCTATCGCTACTCTCCAATGGCAGCGCATATAAGCTGTCAAAATCGTAGGAGCTCACGGTTGCCACAATATCACCATAACCCACTTCATAAAGATCGATTAACACATCGTAGTGATCGGTCGGGTAGCCATAATCCAGCGTGGTTAGTACCTCAAAATCATCATCGGTGGCATTACCATAAATTCTAAAGATATCGGTGGTGTAATAATGCTCCCACGGCCCGCCATTGCGACTCAAGTAAAGCTCTGCAAACACATCTGCGCGCTCATTGGCATAATAGCCCTCAACATCCGCATCGAAGGTCACACTAAAGGTCTGGTAAAAACCGTCGTAATCGTTATCGACAAACAATCGGCTATAGGCATCGTAGATATAAAAATCCCGATAAACCCCATTGGCAAACTGCTTAATCGAACCGCTCTTTGCTAAATCCTGATTTGCCTGAATCGCCTTATTGATATGGGACTGGATGACTTGTTCTCGGGTAAGCTTTTCAGGGCTAGCTATTCCTTTTGTTTGCAACGCCTGCTCAGCTATCGCTTGCTTCGTTCTCAGAGCATCGAGCTGACTTATTTGCTGCTCAGATAAACCATTAGAGTCATTTATTACTTCAGCCTCTGCAAAAACAGTTTGCGCAACCGAGGTGCTTTTCGGCGGTGAAAGCAGCTCCATATCCGAACTGGCATTTGTAGGCAGTATCACACTCATTGATAAGGTTAACAGAGCAACACCCGCTGCTCGCGCCAACATGCACTTTTGCTCACTTATATGAGTTGTATGAGCTTTATGATTTTGTTTTGTGTTCATCTTCACCTCGAATATTCATTCTTAATGAGGCCATTAGAGTCCACTGAGTGTGAACACAAGCTGAACGTTAAAAATTGTCTAGCCTTCGAATGAAGGCTGATTACATTTTTTGGGTAGCGCTATCTGATAGCGAGTTATGAATTGTAACTTCATTGCTATCAATCGCCTGCAGCGGGCTTATGTGCAGACACTGCCGTGACACGCAGCAAGTCCGTCCCTGGAAGCTCGGCCATGACGTCCATGTCATGGACGGTCACGGCCGCATCTACACTGGATAATTGGAGCCTTCTTTTGGCCGTGGTGGTTCAATTCTAAATTGAAAATGCCCCAAAGCTGGTTAGCCTTGGAATGAAGGCTGTTTACATTTATTTTTGGATCGTTGCCACAGGGTAGCGAGTTCTGGATTGCCACTTCATGGTTATTAATCGCCTGCAGCGGGCATATGTGCAGATACTGCCGTGACACGCAGCAAGTCCGTCCCTGGAAGCTCGGCCATGACGTCCATGTCATGGACGGTCACGGCCGCATCTACACAGGATAATTGGAGCCTTCTTTTGGCCGTGGTGGTTCAATTTCTAAATTGAAAATGCCTCAAAGTGTGTTTATCTTTGAGTAAAGGTGTACCTAATCGCCTCCAGCGGGGTATGTGCAGATACTGCTGTGACACGCAGCAAGTCCGTCCTTGGAAGCTCGACCATGACGTCCATGTCATGGACGGTCACGGCCGCATCTACACTGGATAATTGGTGCATTTATTTAGCCGTGGTGGTTCGATTTCTAAATTGAAAATGTCCAAAAGTGAGTTGGCAGCAATTAGATAAGCAAATTTGATGAGATGAATGCTGAGGTGTGAATACGGCAGTGACCTTCGACAGCAGGGAAGCTGTCGTAGAGGTTATAGGGACATACTTGTGCCGAGTCTCTGAAGTGTTCGCACCTTCAGTAACGGGCTATAAATATGCTAAAAGCCATATCATTCAGTAAAATCCCCTCTCTCAAAGCAGCTTACAGCTACCAATCTGCCCAAGCACTCCAAGTTGAACACATTCAGCCAGCGTTCATCTAGTCTTATGTATAACCTATCTACCCGCTAGACATTGGCAAGGTAATGACTAATCGAATAGGATCTTTTAAACTGGTGATATCTCAACCCTTTGGTACCCTTAATGAAAACTGCTTTATCTATCATATTGATCTCGCTCTCACTATTAGCCGCTCAGTCTGCTGCGGCCAGTACTGTGCATGCCGTCACATCTATGATGTCGGTCTTTATGAAGGCCAATAGTAATCAGCAGCAAAAATTAAAAGTTAGCAACAAAGAGCAAGCTGTACAGTTAGCAAAGAGGCAGTATCGCGGCAAGGTGCTGAAGGTTCAATCTAGCCGAGTTAATGGCAATCCAGGTTATAGCGTAAAGCTACTATCCAGTGACGGTGTGGTTTTTTATGTCAAAGTCGATGCTAAAACAGGTCGTGTTTCTCGTAATTAGTGGCCAAAAACCTGCTGCACAAATCGGCCTAAAACAACATAAGCGCTGACTTAGAAACAACACCTGTTCAGAATAATTGAACGCGCTTTCCAACATCCAATAACGAGGGCTTAAGCATGAGATTGTTATTAGTTGAAGATGATTTAGAGCTGCAATCCAATCTTAAACAACACCTTATCGAGGCTAATTATACCGTCGACACCGCCGATGATGGCGAGATAGGCCTATTCCAAGGCAGCGAATACAATTACGATGCGGCAATTATCGATGTCGGCCTACCTAAGCTCGATGGCATCGCCCTCATCAAAGAGCTTAGAAGCCTAGATATCGGTTTTCCTATTCTCATTTTGACTGCCCGTGATAGCTGGCAAGATAAGGTCGAAGGCTTAGATGCGGGCGCCGATGATTACCTTACCAAACCTTTTCATCCAGAAGAGTTGGTTGCTCGTCTTAAAGCATTAATTCGACGCTCGGCGGGTAAAGCCAGTCCGATTATCACCAATGGTCCTTTTAGCCTAAACACCAGCAGTTTAGAGATCACTAAGTCTGGCGAGACCATCACCTTAAGTGGCTCTGAATACAAATTATTTGAGTACTTGATGCTACATATTGGTGAGGTGAAATCAAAAACGGTACTGACAGAGCACATTTACGATCAAGATTTTGACTTGGACTCTAACGTCATTGAGGTGTTTATTCGCCGATTACGCAAAAAGCTCGATCCCGATAATCAACTAGGCTTGATTGAAACCCTTAGAGGCCAAGGTTATCGTCTTGTGTCACTTGATGACGACGCTAAAAAGTAAACTAATGATTAACCTTAAGCGCTTGCCCACACTCATGCACTCTTTAAAGGCGCGCCTTATCGTCAGCGCCATGCTGCTGAGCTTAGTCTTAATTCCCATTGTTGGCTTAACCCTCAACGACGCCTTTAAATTGCAGGTCAAGAGTGCCTCGGTCAAAGAGCTTAAAGCCTATGTTTATTCCATCTTGGCGGTGACCGAGGTCGACGACCAACAGTTATTTATGCCCGAGGTGTTGTTAGAGAATCAATTTAATGTGATCCAGTCAGGCCTGTACGCCTTGATTACTATTCCCGAAAGCCTACAACAGACACTCACATCCACAAGTGACCATCAACAAGATTCTAGCTTCGATGCTAAATTTGTTGGGCCTGAAACCATAAAACCAGCAAGAGATGCGATTATCGCCGAGCAACAAGTCACAGCAGGAACAAAGGTCGCTTGGCGCTCCAACTCATTGCTTGGCATCGATCTCACTTCGGCAATCACCACAGCGGTTCATACTGACCCGGCCTTTCCACAACCAGAAAAAGGCCAAGGCCAGTTCAGTGAGATTATTCTTAATGGCGAACCTCATTTGGTTTATGGCTTTAGCGCGAGTTTCGAAACCCAGCAAGTCGATAAGCAAGGGGATGAGCAGATCACGCGCTTTCCGGTCACGGTTTATATCATTAAAGATCAGAGTGACTATCAGCTCCAAGTGAACGAGTTTAATCAGCAACTTTGGCGCTGGTTATTGATCTTGATGGTCGCCCTACTTTCAATTCAAATGTTATGGCTATGGTGGACACTAAAGCCCCTCACTCGTTTGCAAAATGAGTTAGCCGCGATTGAAAACGGTAAAGCCGATCACTTAAATGACAACTACCCCACCGAACTCAGTACCGTTGCCAAGCAGCTCAACACCTTGCTCAATACTGAGCAAAACCAACGAAAACGCTACCGTAATGCCTTAGCGGACTTGGCCCACAGCCTGAAAACACCGCTGGCGGTTATTCAAAGCCAGAAAGATTTAAGCAAACAATCATTTGAGCAGATATCTCATATCAATCGCATCATTGGCCACCAGCTCAAAAGAGCGCAATCGGCGGCAGGTTCGGCCTGGCACCTAGGCGTCGAGGTGGTTGAGGTCTCCGACAAATTGGTACGTAATCTACCTAAAATCTACTGCCAGCCAGCGATAACGATCACCGAAGATGTCGACCGTGCAGCAATCTTTAAAGGGGACGCCAGTGATTTAACTGAGATCCTTGGAAACCTGCTAGATAATGCCTGTAAGGCCGCAGCGAGCCGTGTGTTATTAACCGTTAAAACTGTCGACTCTAGTTTAGTTATCGGTATCGAAGATGACGGTAAAGGCATCGATGAGGCGCTGCACGCACAAATATTTGAGCGGGGTATTCGCGCCGACTCCTATCAACAGGGGCACGGCATAGGTCTCGCAATTGTTCGCGACTTAGTAGACAGTTATCAAGGGCAATTGATTGTGAGTCGCTCAACAACGCTTGGCGGCGCTAAGTTCGAACTGCGATTCAAAGCCTAATCTAACCGTACTAATCTAGCAGCTTTTTAGCTGTCAGCTTCTGTTCATCTTGGCTTTCTTATACTGGTGCTAACCTATAAAACGATTAGGAGAGCACATGAACAGATTCAAGAGATGGTGTTGGTCATTTATCATCACACTTGCTATCGCAATGCCTTTGATGATGTCAGCGGCCACAGTCAAGGCACAAGATCACGAGCTTGAGCACTCTCGATTTAATGAGCCTCAATTTAGTGAGCCCCTGCATAATGAAGGACAGTATAGTGAGGGGCAGCTGGCGCAGATGCTTGCACCTATCGCGCTCTATCCAGATAGTTTGCTCACCCATATTCTCATTGCCGCGACCTATCCACTCGAAGTGGTGCAGGCTCATAGATGGCAAGTGGAATATAACAATCTAAGCACACAAAAGCAGATCGACAAGGCGCAAGATAAAGACTGGGATCCCAGTGTGGTCGCGCTTATTGCCTTTCCGAATGTACTGCAAAAGCTCAGTGAGGATCTCAACTGGACCCAATCGTTAGGTGATGCCTTCTTGCAAGATGAAGCCCAAGTATTAGCGAGTATTCAAACTCTGAGACAAGAGGCGGATAATGCAAACAGTCTAGAGCAGATGGACAATATGCAGGTCACTCGGGTCAGTAATCAGATCATTATCGAGCCGGTGAGAAAAGAGATTGTCTATGTGCCCTACTATGACCCGAGAACGGTTTACGGATATTGGCGCTGGTATCGCTATCCACCCATCTATTGGGCGGTTTACCCTGGCTATATTAGACCCGGTTACGGCCACTTTTATTGGCGAGCAGGTGTGCACATCAGTTTTAACTATTACTTCAGTGCGTTCCATTGGCACAAACGTCATGTGGTAGTGGTGCACCACCATAACTCGCACCGATATCGTCATCACGGTCGTATCGTCACCAGTCACGGCGCCAAGCGCTGGGCCCACAAGCCGCAACATAGGCGCGGTGTGGCTTACAGCAACAATACGTTACGCCACAAATATAACAGCCACCACCCGAGCCGCGCCCAGAGTAAAGCGCTACGTCACGACCCGCGCAAGCATGTTAACCATAAGAACAGCCTTGAGCGGATTAGAGGCTATGAGCGGGTAAAGAGCCCTCTGCGCGCAAAAAGCCCTGAGCGTATTAAGAGCCATGAGCGTATCAAAAGCCAGATGCGTGGAAACAGCCCTGAGCGAAACAAGAGCCATCAGCAAATCACTCACCAACGTGAGCAGCAGATGCGCAGTAAGCTCAATTCAAACTCAAAGGCTCATCAATCAACAGCCAATAAAAGCTATAACAACAGGCAGAAGCATCAAAGCCAGTCTCGCCATAGCACTAAGCCACACCAAACAGCGAGAAGCAAAGTAAGTCGCAGCCCTTCTCCACGGGCTAGTGCACCTCGTAGCAACCATCAGTACAAACCAAGGAAAGATTAGCCTAAGACGGAGTAAATCTATCAAGCATTTCAAACAAGAAAGCCGTCAATTTACGGTAATGCAGGTAAGTTAAGACCTAAGTTAAGACCTAAGTTAAGGCCAACGCTGATTAACCAACAAAAACTAAGAACCCAGCACAAACTGGGTTCTTTGCTTTAAAAGCTATTTACCACGAAGCGCTCACTTCGTTTGCTACACGGAGGACACGAAGTAAAGAAAAGGCTCAGGGTGGCTTTTCTTCGTGCTCTTCGTGTCCTCTGTGGTCCATTCTTATCTTTCAAAGTCATCAGATTTCTCTGAGTCACTTCCTTAAGTGAATGGCATTAGTCAATCGACGGCATTTTTATGCTTAATGCTAAGCAATCTCTAAGCACTTAAACAGGTTTCAGGATCTAACTGCTCGAGCATCTGTTGTAACAGCGCATCTATCTCTTTGAATCGCGGACGTAACCCTAAATTTGGCTGTAAACACGTCTGTTTTAACTTAAGCAACTCGGCAAGAATCGCTTGGCTTGCTTCTGTAGGATTTTGTAAACAGTGCTCGGCTAAATCCTCTATTAGGCAGCCCAAGGCACGAACCTCTATTGCCTCCATCGCCTCTCTTTGCAGTAAAGGCAGTTGGCTTAAATTCGTCGCCGCGCCAAAGTCGCCGAATAAGATCTCTACGTTCATATTGAACATGGTGTTATGAGCATAAATATCACCATGACTGACTCGATTCTGGTGCAGATGAGTCAGCCCCGACGCCATCTGTTTCAAGATATTTAATACCTCTTTAATCTCAAAGCTAGACTTATCGGTGAAGGTATCTCGAGTACAAGTATCCAGTGAGGGTGGCAGACCTAAGTTTTGGAAATGACTAGGAATAAGCTCCATGACGAGACCCGATTTATCGGCCTGCTTAAGCTGAGCCACGACCTTTATCAGATTGCTATGCTGCCTCGCCTGCAAACAGTTGGCCAGTTCATCTTTTGGGTATCCGTCGCTCGTGACCTCACCTTTAAATATTTTAACGGCAATATCGAGCGGCGTCCCCATCAACGAAACAGGCTGCTTAACCCATATCGCTCGGTAAATCACACCCGATGCACCTTGGCCAATAATCTCTTTCAGTTCGATATCTTCAAGGCTAACACTGGGCATAGAGACAACATCTGTACGCACTTTATCGGCTAACTCTTGCTGCGGTATGAGCGGGCTCCCATCAAGCGCTAACCAGCTCAGACGAGGTAACTGAAATAGCCAATCTGGCAATGACTTAAAGGCATTAGCCGATAAGCGTGCGAGCTCTAAGTTGGTACATTCAGCCATACTCTCAGGTAGACACGTGAGCTTATTGCCCGCTAGGGCTAACTTTTGCAAGCGGTGCAATCGCCCCATATCCTCAGGCAAAGATTCGAGATTATTATCCGTTAAGATAAGCCAGCGGGTATTATCGGGGAGTGCTTTTTCAGGCAGCTGCGTTAATTTGTTCGATTTGAAGCTGATCATTTCAAGCTTAGGGCACAGGGCTAGTACGGCCGGAATAGAATCAAAACAGTTGTTGGTTAGAAATAGGATTTTTAATTGATGCAAATCGCTAAAGTTTGCGGGTAAATCACTAAGTTGATTACCCGATAGGTCGAGTATTTCTAGCGTGTCGGCAAGCTCAAATATCTCTTGCGGAAACGCTGTCAGCCCCTTTGAGAGTTGTAGCCGTGTTATCCCTTTTAACTGTCCCGATGTTAACTGCTCAATAGTATGCAAAACCCTTACCTTAACCCTGATAAAAAACAGCGCGCAATACTATACGATTCTCCATCAATGAGAAAGCCAAATGCTAGAAGCTAACGCATTATGGAGCTAATGTATTTTGGACAGGTAAGGGCCTCACCGAACAATTCAATAACCCAGTGGGCTAGTTGGTCAGGCTCTCTTCTGTAGATTTAGTAAGCCTAGCTCTTTCGTTACGCTCAATTTGTAGTAGCTCTTGCCCTTTGGTAATAGCCATCACCGCTTTGGACTTAAACTCGCGGCGATATAACGTGATGACAACGAAAATACTGGCAGTAATCAAGGCTAAAGGATGAAAAAACCAACATAGGGCAGCCATTGAGAAGTAATAAGAACGCAAACCGTAATTATAAGTGTGTGTTGCCTGATCTTGTATCACCGCCATCTGCTCAGCATAACGGTGTAAATTTTCATTAGTCCCTGCTTTATCCACGGGTGCGGCACCCACCATCACATTTAAGAAACCATATTGACGCATCGACCAAGTAAACTGGAAGAATGCCATCACAAAAATAAAGGTCAACATGCCGAGCTTAAGTTGCACTAAGGCATGGTTGGGAGACGCGGCAAAAGGGATCGTTGCGATCACTGCCTCTAGGCGTTCAACTTGAGCAAACAGGGTTAACACACCCGCAAGCACTAGCATGGTGGTTGATGCAAAAAAGGCGATATTCCGTTCAAGGTTTGCCAACAGCGCAGCATCACTGACTCGCACCTCTCGGCCTAATAGCCCATACATCCAATGAATGCGATGTTGATGCAGGCAGCGAGCAATACAGTTAGTGTCTTTAGCTTTACGTTTAGCAAAATAGGTATAGCCAACCCAGCTAGAAATAAAGCAGAAAGGCGCTACAAGATCGAGCAGCGAAATGGTCATGCCGGTGTTCATCAAAAAATTACCTGTCTATCATTACCTGTCTATCAAAGTCAGCCGCCAATATCAGTAAAATGGGCTAACTCAGCTATCCAAAATTTGCTTGCTTATGCAAGCTTTGCTTGTAGATCTGTTTTAACAATTTCAAGGGCTGCGAGGGCAACACTTGGCTCTATTTGGTGACTCTCGAGCAAATAAATAAGGTCAACTGCCAGTTTCACCTCATCAGGAGCCCTGTCTAGCTCACTCGGTTGCTTGTCATCACTCATGTTGGTTAACTCAAATTAGAGGGGGAAAGAGTGGGCTAGTATACTCAGAGAATTTACGCTTCTCAATTAAGAAACGCTGAAGGGGTAAGGCAAACGCAAATATCCCTCTCTTAGCGATGCTAAGGCTTTATTACCGCCTAAAGCCTAGATATACTCGGGGCGAAGACACAATCAATATTGTGATTAGCAAATACAAAGGCAAACAACTCCTATGGCAAAGATGGATTTCTCGGTGATCAATGACACCACAGCAAAATCTTTTATTGAACAGAAAAACCTGATCAAAAGAGTATTTAAAGGCAACACCGTTCTCTGCCCTGTGTGCAATCAAGCACTTGTGATGAAGCTGCCAGTAAAAGGACAAGAAGACAGTGTTTCAGGGATCTGCTGCAAGAAAGGCTGTACCGATATCGAGCTTGATATGGAGCTTGTGCTTTAGCACGAGTCTCTCTTTCTCAATAAAAAATGGCTGCCAGCATTAATCTGCTGTGCAGCCATTTTATTTTTTGCGTGTTATTTCATCTTTCTCACATCAATCCAGCACTGCCAAAATTGAGTTTCAGAGCTTCAATTATCTTCGCTTAATCAAAGGCTAATTCGCACTCGTCCAGTCTCACTGATTGCTGAGCGAATACAAAGCACTAAAGTGGTCGACACTGAAACCGAGAGGGTCACGAAAATCGCCACCGAGATCACCAGCTGATACTTGATGGCGATCAGCGGATCGACGCCGCCCAAGATCTGTCCTGTCATCATTCCAGGCAAGGTAACCAGCCCCATTGTCGCCATTGAGGCCAGAATTGGCGCAAAAGATTGCTGCATCGCACTCTGTACAAATGGCAGACTCGCCTGACTCGGCGATGCCCCCAGCGCCAGCGCCCCTTGGTATTCATGTTTTCTATCATTAAAGGCACCAAATAGTCGCTGCAACGCAATTATGTTGCCGCTCAAGCAATTCCCCAACAACATGCCAGCTGTGGGAATTAAGTATTGCGCGGTATAAAGTGGCTGCGGTGACAAGAGATAAACTATCATCAGCCACAAAATAGGAAATAAACCTAGTGCTAAACCACTAAACACTGGAAAGTAGAGCAATCTTCTTGGTAGTTTCGCCTTACTAATAATCGCGCTCGAGCCTACCAGTAACATCACCAATAACCAGGCAAGGTTTACCCAGAGATTATCGAGCAAAAAGAGGTATTGCAGATAGAGTCCCACCAAAACTAGTTGCGCCGTCATGCGCACAACGGCCCAGGTCATATCACGGCTAAGACCTAACTGAAAGTATCGTCCTATCGCCATAGGAACCAATAGCACCAGCATAAATAGGCCTAACTGCAACCAAGCTATATCCATTCAGACTTATCTCTTAAGCAACAAAAACTTGAACACTAATATAACTAAACTATGACTCGCTTAATAGCGCCGCATTCAGTGACATCAGTCTTAATAATGACGTTAACATTAGACTAATAAAATATTCACCCATTGAGAAAAACTTGATCAATATCTAATGAATTCACATTTTGCCTTGCTAGACTCTGATCACTTTTTGCTATTTTAGACACCAAAATTATGAAGCAGCAGCTACTTGAGCGATTCTTAAGTTACGTCAGTTTTAACACTCAATCTGACGGTCGAAGCCAGAATGTACCTAGCACTCATAGCCAATTTGTATTTGCTCAGCATTTACGTCAAGAGCTTGTCAGTCTTGGGTTTGAGGATGTGCAACTCTCAGATAAGGGCTATTTAACCGCAACGGTACCTGCCAATGTAGAGGGTGTGGCATGCATCGGCTTTATCGCTCACTTAGACACAGCTCCCGACTACAGCGGAGAGAATGTATCTCCTCAAATCATTGAGAACTATAACGGCGAAGATATTCAATTAGGTCTCGAAGAGGTACTGTCGCCAAAGCAATTTAGCAGCCTAAACCAATATATCGGTCAAACGCTGATCACGACTGACGGCAGTAGCCTATTAGGCGGCGACGATAAGGCGGGTATTGCCGAGATCATCAGTGCTCTGCACCATCTGCTCACACATCCAGAGATCCCTCACGGAAAAATAAGACTCTGCTTTACGCCTGATGAAGAGATTGGCCGCGGCGCCGATCATTTTGACGTTGAGAGCTTTGGTGCTCAGTGGGCCTACACCATTGATGGCGGTCAAGTCGGTGAGCTTGAGTATGAAAACTTTAATGCTGCCACAGCGGTGGTCACCGCAATGGGTAACAACTGTCACCCAGGCACAGCCTACGGCGTGATGGTCAATGCCCAAACCATCGCGGCTCGATTCCACGCTAAAATGCCACTAAAAGATACACCGGAGCACAGCCGCGACTATGACGGTTTCTTTCACCTGCTTGGCATGGAAGGCGTGACCGAAAAGGCGACGTTGACCTATATCATTCGCGATTTCGACCTTGAGCTTTTTGAACAGAGAAAGCGCTGGCTAACGGAGTTAGTCGAAAAATATAATGCTGAGTTGTCTATCGGTCAGTTAACGATAGATATTCAAGATTCCTACTTGAATATGAAGCAGCAAGTCTTACCGCACCCGCATATTATCGACATTGCCAAACAAGCGATGCAGAACTTAGCCATTGAACCGATAATTAAGCCTATTCGTGGTGGCACCGATGGCTCGCGCCTGTCCTATATGGGACTGCCTTGCCCGAACCTATTTACTGGCGGACATAACTTCCACGGTAAGCACGAGTACGTGTGTGTTGAGTCCATGGTAAAAGCGACCGAGACCATCGTTGAAATCGCTAAACTCACGGCGCAGCACAAGTAATTTTTACTGTGATTGAGTCATAACAAGGTCTGCCCTGCTGGCCTTGTTATTTTTTCTTTATTCGCTCTTGATGATTACTAGCTAAAAAACAAATAGTATTTGCTTCCTTTGGCACACCCTCTAAACTGACATCATTAATACCGCTAACTAAGACTGAAATGAACGCAGCAATCATTGGTGCTACAGGACTTATTGGACAACTACTGCTACAGAAGTTAATCGACTCGGGGCAATATGAGAATATTCTAGTGCTTGGCAGAAAGCAGCCGCACTACCGTAACGAGCATGACACACAAGTCTGCTTTATCTCGTGTCAACTCAGTGAGCTTGCCAGCATAGAGCTCCCCTTTGCAATCGAACACGCCTTTTGCTGCTTAGGCACCACCCTTAAGAAAGCTGGTAGCGAAGCGGCCTTTATTGCGGTTGATAAAACTGCCTGTATCGACTTTATCGCTAAGTGTGATGCAAGCAATAACTATGTGGTCACGGCATTAGGGGCAAACAGCCAATCAAGCACCTTCTATAACCGTGTTAAGGGGGAAACCCAAGAAGCCCTTGCTGAGCTGCTAAACCAAAGACAGAAGCCGTTATCAATGAAGCGATTATGGCTGTTTCAACCCAGCTTACTGCTAGGTGAGCGCAAGGAAAAACGTACACTAGAAGATATGGGCAAACTGCTATCTAAGCTTATCTCGCCTCTGTTTATCGGCTCACTTAAGCAGTACCGCCCTATCGAGGCGGAAAAGGTCGCGAGTGCCATGTTGACCCATGCCCGTTCTTCACAAAGCCAGTCTACACAAGCAACTTCGACTCAGCTTGTCACCCTTGTCTCCAATAACGACATGCTCTAATAAATAATGCTCTAGCAGCTAAGTGCCCTAGTAACTAGTGCTCTGACTCGCACCTTACACGCGCTCTAGTTCAACCGCTAGAGCTTGCGGCTATCGACTCTAGCCCCTAAAATAGCCGCCCTTACCTGATGTCATCGAGAATCCACTTGAAAATTAGCCAGCGTCTGCAGCATATAAACACCATGATCAATGACCATTACGATCATATTTGGGATTGCTGCTGCGATCATGGCTTATTAGGGGCGGTACTGCTAAAGCGAAAGGCCGCTGACAACATACATTTTGTTGATGTTGTGCCAAGTTTGATGCATGAAGTGAAACAAAAGCTGCAACGATTTTATCCTGAGGCAGAGCTAGGGCAGCAGACCGCCTTAACCCATGTCCAAAGCCACTGGCAGGTGCATTGTCTCGATGTCACCAAGCTAGCATTAGCCGCAAAAGAGCAGCGACAACTCATTATCATCGCCGGGGTTGGCGGCGAACTCACCATTGAGTTAGTCCAGCAAATTATGGCCCGCCATCCACAGCATTCATTGGAGTTTATCCTCTGCCCCGTGCATCACATCTATAAGGTGCGTACGGCGATGCAGCAACTCGGTTTAGGCTTAGTCGATGAGCATCTAATGCAAGAGAACAAGCGCTTCTACGAGATCTTACACCTATCGACCACGAGCCCCGTTGCGCTAACTCCTGTAGGCTCTAGTATGTGGGATTTGAGTCGTGAGCTTGATAGGGATTATCTACAAAAGAGTGTTAAGCATTATCAAAGAATTGAGCAAGGCCTATCAAAAGCTCAGCAAAACAGTCCGTTAAATGCGGAGCAACAAAAGGAAAAAGCGATGATAGGTGCAGTTATTGCTGCATATCAGGGCTTGCAAAACCTATCGCCTCTATGATTTAGGGTATAATCCTGCATCTTTTATCTATCATCGCCGCCAACTCACATTAATCAACACGAGCCGAGCTAATCAATGCGTCTGTTAAAATCTACCGTTCATGCCGATATCGCCCACCTAGATCTTAGCCAGCTAGATTTTAGTCAGCTAAATAATAAAAGCGATGGCTCTATCCATGCCAATAGCTTCCACCGTCAAGCGGCACGAGGCATTATTCTTAAAGGTGAAGAGATCTTAATGCTCTACACCGAGCGTTATCATGACTACAGTATTCCTGGCGGTGGCGTCGATGAGGGTGAAGATATTCGCAGTGGGCTCATTCGCGAACTAGAGGAAGAAACTGGGGCGCAGCATATCGAGATCATCAGTGAATTTGGCCGCTACGAAGAGTTTCGCCCTTGGTATAAAGATGATTTCGATATGGTGCACATGGAATCATTCTGCTTTGTTTGCGATATTCATCCAGAGCTTGGTGAGACAAAGCTAGAAGCCCATGAGATCCAAAATGGCATGACCCCAGTTTGGATCAATATTCATCAAGCCATCGCCCACAATGAGCACACCATGGCCAACAGCCCTAAGAAAGGCATGTCGATTGAACGAGAAACCTTTTTGCTCAAGCAGATCGTGGCAGAGCTTTTATAATCAACATAATCCCCATAGCTAAGCTGTAATAGCTAGGCCAAAAACGCGTGAATTAACCTATTCACGCGCTAATGACGACTCTCCCTTCGGGTGAAGCTTGGCAATAGCCAGCGCCAAACGCTTTATCTCGCGGGCGGTCGCGTTGCGGTTCATCTCGTTATAGATCCACATCTTAATCGCAATTTGCATCATGCTTGCCAACATAAGCGTTACCCCCCACTTGATTAGCGCTACCGGACTGATCACAACAAAAAAGAACTGGTAGCCCGACCACAGCATCAACAAGCTTAATAGAAAGGCAATAATGCTCATTAATATCAACCAGCCACCTAAGCGGCCCTTGTAGGCATCGCCTAGCATGGCGAATAAGCTTGGGTCGCGTTTAAGCTGATTATTTATCTGCTCCGACTCCTTTAGCAGCTGCTGACGGATCTTTTCATCGATATCCATAATCTCTACTCCTACTGTTTCCCCTAATGCTTACTCTAATGCTGAATCTAATGCGAATCTAGTGTTTGCTTTAAGCGCTCTCTAGCTCTAAAAAAGCACAACTTAACGGTTCCGTGTGGGATGCTGATAAGCGCTCCTTTATCTGTTTTTAATAAAGATGATGCAGCGGACTAAAAGGTTCACAGAATAAAATAAAAAAGGGAGCTTCTGCTCCCTCCTGGTTTCAAATCAAACGGTTAATTCTTTGCATCAAGTCCTTGCTTATCGATCTCGCCCGGTTCACAGCCTGACGCTAACGCTTAAAACTAGCCTTAAAACTAGGCTTAAAAATAGACGAATAAATTGATGATCATCGCATTGATAATATCGATAAAGAAACCACATACCAGAGGTACAATAATAAAGGCTCTATGCGCCGCACCATACTGCTGAGTCACCGCCGTCATATTCACAATCGCGGTTGCGGTAGAGCCCAAGGTTACGCCACCAAAGCCTGAACAGATCACCGCCGCCTCATAGTCTTTGCCCATCATTCTAAAGACAACAAAGATGGTAAAGACTATCGATAACAATACCTGTACAGACATCACCACCGAGATATAGAGCAAGCTGCCCTCTAGCTCCCAAATCTTAAGGCTCATCAAAGCCATAGTAAGAAACATACCTAGGCAGATATCTTGAATAAGAGACAAGCCTTGTGACGCATCATCTAAGTAGGCTCTATCTTTGACCTCTCTGCGATTGATGATGGCTCTTCCAACGTTACCGATGATAATACCAGCCAATAAGCAGGCGACGAACATAGGCAGCTTAACCCCAGCCTCTTGCAAAGCGAGATCGATAAAATAGCCAATAATTAAGGTAACGTTTAGCCATAACCAAGCTCGCAACACCCCAAAGTAGTCAACCTTAATATGTGATGAACCAGCTTGATGGCTGGTACCAATATCAAGCTCTGAGTCATGGTTAGCCTGAACCTTATGGCGTTTCATCAAATACGCTGCAATAGGACCACCAATCACACAGGCAGAAATTAGTCCTAGGGTATTAGAGGCAATGCCCAGCTCGCTCGCATTGACGATGCCCAGCTCTTCAACAAAGGTTGGGGTCCAAGCCATTGCAGTGCCAACGCCACCAATCAGTGCAATCGACCCCGACATCAAGCCAGCCTTAGGATCTAAGCCGAACAGTGAGGCGATGGTCACACCAGTAAAGTTTTGCAGGAAGATGAATACACTCGCCAACATAATTAAGATAAGTAGCGGCTTGCCGCCTTTAAGCAGTGTTGCAAAATCAGCCTTTAAACCAATTCCCGCAAAGAAATAGAGCAACAGCACATCGCGAACTTCGAGGTTAAACTCGATCTGAATATCGAAGGCATAATAGAGGATGCCCACGATAGCGGCGCAAGCGAAGCCACCAACAACGGGCTCAGGAATACTGTATTTTCTGAGTAGCTCGTATCGAGAGATGATACTTTTACCGATAAATAGCGCAATGATCGCTAAGGTAAATGAGACAAAGTCTTTAATTTCAATTAACTGTGGTTCCATGACAATCGATTAATCCCTGTGGAAGGTTAATAAGAAATAGCTGAAAAGAGAGGTTCCCCCCTCTTGCTGCCGAATACCAACAGATAACCTAAACTTCGCTTAAGGCATAGCTTAGGGCTTGACTTAAGGCGCATCGGCACCACTCGGCTCAGAAAGCACCATCATATAGACATTACGCTAATTAATCACCCCGTTATTTTACAATGATTTAACCTCGCGTTAAAACGATCCAAACTCATCAGCCCGCATAAGCTTATGCCTCATTAGTTGACGCATCTTCAACTGTGACTATCAGCCACGCGATATACAAACCTAATCGCTACGTGCATTAGACAAAATAAGCCAATCCGCGTGGACGCAACAAAGCGCCAAACTTGCAAACAAACATCGGAAGATATACGGTAAACGACACAAAAACGTTAACAGTTTGATAACAACAAGTTTTGTAGTTGAGTGTAATTTAGACAAACTGCATAAAATAGCTTGGTCGGACTTGTGAACCCCGTCTCTTTAGTTGAATACTTTTTATACCAATCAAGGAGCGTTTTTCTAAGGAAGGAAGTAACCAACATCATTGAAGGCAGCAGACTTATGTTCAAATCATTATCATCCCGTATATTCGTCGGCTTATTTGCCGGCCTCATATTAGGGACACTGATCCAATACGGCTTTGGCGAAAACAGCTTTGCCAATACCACTCTTGTCGATATCGCATCTGGTGCGGGTAGCATGTTTGTCCAGCTCATCATGATGCTGGTTGTGCCGCTGGTCTTTTTCAGTATCGTTAGCGGAATTATCGAGCTTAAAGACCTAAAATCATTTAGCCGACTCGGCAGCAAGACTTTTGGCTTGTACCTAGTCAACACCATTATCGCGATTGCAGCAGCTATCGGCCTTGCGTTACTCATCGCCCCCGGTCAAGGCATGCAACTAACTGGAGAGGACGGCGCAGCCCTTACCTCCACCAGCCTACCTAGCTTTATCGATATGATTGTTAATATTATTCCAAGCAACCCATTTCAGGCGTTTGCAGACGGTAATATGCTACAGATTATCTTTATGGCACTGCTAACTGGCGGCATCATTAAGGCCCTAGGAGATGATGTAAAGCCCATCGTCACTTTCTTCAAGTACGGCAATAGAGTCATGCTCAAGGCGATAACTGTGGTTATGCAAGTTGCGCCGATTGGTGTCTTTGCGCTAATGGCTAAACTTGGCGCGACCTTCGAGCCTTCAGCATTTATCAGCGTTTTAAGTTACATGGCGGTGATTTTAAGCTTACTAGCTGTATGGGCCCTTGTGGTTTACCCTGTTGTTGTCGGTATGACTACCAATATCTCTGCAGGTGAATTTCGCCGTAAAACACGCGAGCAGTTTCTATTTGCTCTCTCGACCGCAAGCTCAAATGCAACTATCCCAGTCACCATGCGCACCTTAACCGATAAACTAGGGGTTAAACCTAGCGTGGCGGGCTTTGGTGTGCCAATGGGGGCAACCATGAACATGAGTGGCGTTGCGATATACATCACCGTCGCCGCTTTCTTTGTCGGCAATGCGTTTGGCTACCCAATCACCACGGAGCAAATTCCAGCACTCGCCTTTAGCGTATTTCTGCTATCTATCGGTGCCGGTGGCGTTCCAGGAGGCGGTATTGTGATGATCGGCGTGCTTATTCATCAGATGGGACTGCCAATCGAAGCCATCGCACTCGTTGCTGCCCTCGACCGTATTATCGATATGTTCTGTACCAGCACCAACGTGGTCGGTGACTCTGCTGTGGTCAGTATTGTCAACCACAGTGAGCAGTACGATTTATCTCCTGAGTCGTCTCTGGAACTTAATGCACAAACGCGTACTTAGTCGCGTATAGCCGCGTACATAATCGCGCATTGATTCAATAAGAGCTTAAATGAAAAAAGGCACCGCAAGGTGCCTTTTTATTTACTTTGAATCTTGGACTATTTAGCGTATTCAACCGCAATATTAGCCGCAAGTTTTGCGTTATTAAACACAAGTTCGATGTTTGCCGCCAAGCTCACGCCTTTGGTGGTTTCAGCCACTTTAGCCAGTAGGAATGGCGTCGATGCCTTACCAAAAATACCTTTGCTGTCCATTTCAGCAACCGCATCAGCAATCACTTGATCGATCATAGCGCGGTCTAGCTGATGCGCTTCTGGAATTGGATTAGCAATCACTAAGCCGCCTTTCAAGTCCATATCCCACTTCGCCTTCATTGCCGCAGCAATTTGGGCTGGTGTATCGAGCTGATAATCGACTCCAAACTCACTCTCACGAGTGTAGAATGCAGGCAGAGTACTTGTTTGATAACCAACAACCGGTACACCTTGAGTTTCAAGGTACTCTAGTGTTAAACCGATATCTAAGATTGATTTAGCGCCAGCACAAACCACTGCTACGTCGGTATTCGCCAGCTCTTGAAGATCGGCAGAGATATCAAAAGTCTGCTGTGCGCCGCGGTGAACGCCACCAATGCCACCAGTTGCAAACACTTTAATGCCCGCCATCTGTGCCAAAATCATAGTCGATGCAACCGTTGTTGCTCCGTCAACACCCTTAGCAACAATAAATGGAATATCGCGGCGGCTAGTCTTAATCACATCTAGACCCGCTTTACCTAAGTACTCAATCTCTTCATGGGTCATGCCCACTTTTAAACGGCCCTTCAAGATGGCGATAGTTGCAGGTACAGCACCGTTGTCACGAATGATCTGCTCAACTTTAAGCGCCGTTTCTACGTTTTGCGGATAAGGCATACCGTGAGAAATGATGGTCGACTCCAATGCAACCACAGGCTTACCTGCTGCTAATGCTGCTGCAACTTCTGGATTAATATCTAGGTACTGCTCTAACATAACGACTCCTTGATAACGCGCTTAACGGTAATTTCAGACATATTAGGGTTTATTGTGGCTAAGTGAGACAGCGCAACGACCGCTGCTCCCATAGCAAATTGAGTAGACTCTTCGGTGGTCCACTGTTGGATCCAGCCATGAGCGAGGCCAGCAAGAAACGCATCGCCAGCGCCGTTGGCATTGACCATAGAAACTTGCATCGCAGGGATTAAGGCTTGCACGCCTTCATCGCTATAAAACACCCCATCACACCCTAGACTTAAGAAGATGCGCTTCACGCCTTGGCTATGGAACCAGTTAGCTAACTCTGGTAACTGCTCGTGGCTGTTGATGTTAATACCTGACAGTTGCTCAGCTTCTTTAAGGTTGGGTTTTAAGGTGTGGACGGAGCTTAAGAACGGCCTAATTTTCTTGGCTTTTGCACAAGAAACCGTATCGACGAAAATAGGTCTATCTGAGAAGTTGCTAAGTAGATACTCTAGAGACTCTGCCGATAGATTGGCATCGACAATGATAAGCTCTGCCCGGCGCAGCACTTCCTCATGGGTCTTTAACACAGCGACGCTGAGTCTATCGAGTATCGCCATATCATTAATGGCAACATGCATATCGCTGTCACCATCGAGCACAGATAGGTAGGTTGAAGTTGCAAACTCATCGAGATGAATACAGGCCTTCATATCGATACCGGCCTGCTGACACTGAGTCATGATCATCTGGCCATAGGTATCTTTACCTAGTGCGCTAATCAGATGGGTATCTGAGCCAAGTCTTGCTAAGTTTTCAGCAATATTTCGGCCCACGCCACCAGGTGAGCAGGTCACACTACCCGGGTTTGAGTCGCCAACTTGTAGGGTATGCAGAGGACGGCCAAGAATATCCATGTTAGCGCCACCAATTACGATGGCATAACGTGATTCGGCAAGAATATAGCCTTTACCTTTAATCACGCCTTTATGGGTTAAATTCATAATATGACCCGCCACAGCGGAGCGACTGATCCCAAGTTGATCGGCAATACTTTGCTGCGGGATCAAAGGGTCTTGTTTAAGTAGTGCTAGTATCTCGAGTTCGCGTTCTGTCATTGTTATTATCCAGTCGACACGGCCAAACAAACATTTGTTTGGATACCAAACTTTTGTTTAAACTTGCACTCAGGGTATGCCTAATTACCAGAGTAATCAAGAACAACATTTTTTCATTGGAGGAAATTGTGATCGGGATGCTAAAACAATCCTACCTCAAACAACGCTAAATTAGGCTTAAATTAACAAGTGGTTATCAGCAGGAAAATAAAATACTCTCGCTGCTTAAGACTGCGTCCACTATCAGTTCAAGAGCAATAGGGCTTACAACTGCCCTGCTATTTAACGAGTGTTCAGAGCGATAAGGCGCTTTGATTTAATTGAGAAACGCTAGAAATGGATGCGCCTAGATATAGGAGCCTATAGATATGGCGGCTGAAAACAAAGTTGAAACCGATTGGCGTAAGAAGGGGCGATATTCACACTCTATAAGGACCATTTCCATAAGGACTATTTCAATAAGAAACCTCTCCATAAAGATATGAATATCGCAAACGTACTATCTATCTTCTCACCCTAGAGAAGTACTATTTTGGAGCTAAAGCTAAGTGCTTAAACCAAGCCCTAAATCTAAGTGCTAAATCTGAGTGCTAAATCTGAGTGCTAAATCTGAGTGCTAAAGCACCATAGATAAGTATCCTAATACCAGCACTATCATAGAGGTAATCGCATAAGGCACCGGATAACCTATCGCAGGCATATCGCTTTGACAGACATTTTGGGCCCCTTTCATTGCTGAGGTGCTATTACGCCCACCAGCACAAGCCCCTGCCAATATGGCTGGATTCATCTTGCAGAAATACAAGCCATAGATCCAAGCGAGTAAGGGAGGAACCAGCGCGGCTGTTGCTCCCAAGGCGGCGATCTTTATGGCCACCACACCTTGAAATGATGCCAGAATCTTAGGTCCAAGCGTTGAGGCGAGCACGGCAACAAACACGCTCAAACCGATATCTTGCAAGAAGCTTCTAGCGCCTTCACTCATCACCCCACCAAAGTTTGGATTACGGGCCCTTAAGAAAGAAAAAATAATCCCCGTCAACATGCAGCCTGCTGAAGTCCCTAAAGCAAAGGGGATCCCCCCAAAAGTCACACTGAAGTGACCGCAAACATAGCCAATGAGCAGGGACAATGCGAGATAAAATGTTTCTGTTAGCGTGCTCTCAACAATAGGGGTGCTATTGAGTTTCTTGGCGACCTGTTGGACACACCAATCCGAGCCTGCAATACGAATGACATCACCGACTTCTACAACAGCTTGCCCAGTAACGGGTAATTGGTGACCTTGTCGAAACAGGGCTTTAATGTACACACCGAATCCCACTTCATCGCTAATTTTAGCAATAGTTTTGCCTGTATAGCAGGACTTACCTAGATGGATATCGGCCACTTCAATATCAACGTTTCTTGCTCTGGGTTCATCGACCTCGACACCGACAAAAGCGCCATCGTCTATCAAAACATGATAGTCGCCTCGAATACCGATCACATCACCAAGCGCAAGTTTTGGATTATCAGCGGCATCAAATACTTGCTTGCCCCGAACCACCTTTAAGATAGCGGCATGGGGAAAGTGTTGAAATAGAGACTCAACACTCTGGCCGACTAGCTCTTGATGCTCTACACGGTAGGCTCGAATATCTAACGGCAACACGCCAATATTTGAAAAACCATGAGTACTGGGCAGCGCCTCGATATCATCACCGACCCCAAATTCTGCTTCAGCCTCTTTACCCGCCTTAATCGGATCGATGCCAAACATCGCTGGTAAGTATTTTATAAGTAAAATAATGAAAAAACTGGATAAGACATAACTGATAACATAGCCCACAGCAATATTGGCACTCACTTGATCTAGAGTCATTCCTGCTGGCGCCTTAAATGCACCGGAGGAGATAGCTGATTGCGCCACTCCCATCACAGCCGTGACGGTGTAACTGCCAGAGATGATCCCAGCAGCATAGCCCGGTGCTAAGCCGAGTAATTTAGCGCCTAAGAATACGATAAAAAAATTACTGAAGACCACTATCAGGCCTATGACCACAAAATCGAGACCGTCTCTGGCAAGGCCGGAGAAAAACTGTGGCCCCACCTTCATGCCTATCGCGTACATAAACATCATCAAGAAAATGTCAGACACTAATCCGGGTTCCTCTATTTTCAAACCATAAACAGAAAAAGCGGTCAGGGCGATAGCAAGGCCAATGACTAAGGTTCCTGCCGTCGAACCTAGCGCGACTCCCTTGATAGAAACCTTTCCAAGTGGATAGCCGATAGCAATGGCTATAAACAGGAACACAAAGGGGTTATGTGCGATATAACCAAACAAAAAACCAAATAACTCAGAAATATTCATGATCATTTCTCGTACTAATACCAATCGATATAAGAAGCTGAGCGACTCAGAGTGTTTTTGGCAAACTAATTCAAGACGAGTGGATGATGGAATGGTTATTCCCTTGCGAAGCTATCCAACGCAGAAGTCACCAGCCAAAAGCACTCCTAAAAGGCGAGTTTTCGCGTATAACAAGCTTAGACCTAGCTCTACTATGCTCTTCACTCGTTGCGAGCAGCATGGATATTGTGAATGCCATTAATGCACGACTATATGGATATAGGAAGTAGAGTAACGCAGGAGCTGTTACCGAAGAGCAATTAATGGCTTTGCCTCAAAAGCACTAAACTCACGCTGAGCGAGCACACCTTTATACCGATTGGTATTAAACTGGATAGAAAAAGGCCGTCTTTGCAGACGACCTCTCGACTAGTTAACCATGATTGAAACCGGATGACTCTTTGGCATCACTGCCGTGTGAAATCGGATGGGAGGCAAAGAAGTCGACACAATGCTTCAAATCTGCCACTAGGAGGTCTGCCTGATCTCGGCTAAAGCCATGGCGAACCAAAATACGCATAATGACTAAGTCCTCTCTTTTAGGCGGCATTGCATAGGCTGCAATCTGCCAACCTCGAGAGCGGATACGATCCGAGAGATCAAACAGGTTGAACCCAGGATCAACGCCCTCTTTTAAGGACCAACTCATCGCAGGGATCCCGCCATGGCCATCATAGATAATCTCGAACATGCCTAATTTTTCAATCTCGCTCGACAGGTATTGCGCCGTGTCGTAGCAAGCCTGATGGATCTTACGATAGCCTTCCTTACCTAAACGTAAGAAATTATAATACTGCGCGACAATCTGCCCACCAGGGCGAGAGAAGTTCAATGCAAAGGTCGGCATATTACCGCCTAAGTAGTTCACGTTAAAAATGAGGTCTTCATCTAAAACTGAAGCATCGCGCCAAATAACCCAACCTACACCGAGTGGACTCAAGCCAAATTTATGTCCTGACGCATTAATCGACTTAACGCGTGGTAGTTTGAAGTCCCATTCTAGATCTGGTTGGCAAAATGGCGCTAAAAAGCCACCGCTTGCGGCATCAACATGCATTGGAATATCCAATCCGGTATCTTTTTGCAGCTGATCGAGCGCATCATGTACAGCCTTTACAGGCTCGTACTGGCAGGTAAAGGTAACGCCTAATGTTGGCACTACGCCTATGGTATTTTCGTCACATCGCTTAATCACTTCTTCAGCATTCATGATTAAACGATCGCCTTCCATCGGGATCTCACGTAACTCTATGTCCCAATAACGCGCGAATTTATGCCAGCAAACCTGCACCGGTCCACAAATCATATTGGGTTTATCAGTAGGTTTACCCAGCGCTTTCATTTTCTTGCGCCAAGCCCACTTAAGAGCCATACCGCCTAACATCGCAGCCTCACTAGAGCCTGTCGTAGAGCAACCTAATGTGTTTTCTGCATCCGGCGAGTTCCATAGATCGGCAAGCATATGCACACAGCGGGCTTCAAGCTCTGCGGTTTGAGGGTATTCATCCTTATCGATCATATTCTTATCGATACATTCGTCCATCAATTGATGAACTTCATCCTCAACCCAGGTTTGGCAAAATGTCGCAAGATTTTGACGGGAGTTTCCGTCCATCATCAGCTCGTCGTGTACGATTTGATATGCGTGGCGAGAATTATTTTCCTGCTCCGGCATCTTATATTTAGGCATAGATAAAGCTAAATCTGTCGATGAGTAGATATCATCTAAGAGGTCGTCTCGCACAGTATCTTTTGAGTGAAGAGGCATTATATTTTACTCCAATGAATTAAATAAAATTTCCTACTAGCTGGCGATGGTCAGCTGATGTAAACAACATAGAAGATAGTAAGACTCCCTGCAATACTCAAATTAAAATAAATCTGTAAAAACAATCTATAATCCACACAAAAAAACCAACAAAGACCAAATGTGCAGCCAAAAATAACAGTGAAATAACCATCGGCAGCATTTCACCCCATTACAGCAACCTTAAAACAACCTTAAAACCTGTTCAATAACCTGACTAAAAAGCTAAGTTATCACTCATTAACAGCTACTTAAAATCAGACTCATACCATTGAGATTCGATTGCCCCCCGCTAAAACAAGTTAATAGCAGTATTCCAATTGGCTTGTGACGTTATCAGTCCTCACCGAACAATTTTCAAATTTATTTTGATAATAAATCAACCATTACCCTGTTACTAAGAGCCGCATAACCTTCTACTATAAATCTTATTCAAACAGCGTCGAATCGAGAATACGTATGACTAAGCTAAATACTCAATCAACGGCTCAATTAACCTCTCAGTTAAGCATAGTGGCAAATATCACAGCGCATACAGACAAAGTAGAACAGGTAAAAGCCGAGCTAATAAAGTTGATTGCAATAACCCGGGAGGAAGAGGGTTGCCTGCAGTATGATCTGCACCAAGATAATGATAATCCGGCTCACTTCACCTTTTATGAGAACTGGGCTTCAAGAACGCTTTGGCAAGCTCATATGAATGCACCGCATCTAAAGGACTATGTCGCGGCGACCGAGGGAATAGTTGAAGCCTTTACTCTCAATGAGATGACCCTAATCGGTTAAGTGAGTATAGCTTAAGCGAGAAGAAGCTTAAGTCAGACCCATGCCTCGCTCGCTAGTAACAAGATAGAGAATTGAGAGTAGAAAAGAGAGAATAGAGAGTCGTCTTATTTTCAAATAGCTTCCTTATGTTAGGGCTTATGCATCCTCTTCATGCATATAGCCCTCGATCAGCTCCATCTGCTCCGAGAGTTTGTCATCAAGGTTAGCTAAGCGGTAACCTCCATGAGGCAGTTTATCTAGACGAATACTATCCCCCGCCTGAATGTGTAACTGCTCGACGACCTCCTTTGGTAATGTTAAACCTAAGCCTTCACCAACCACCTGTATTTTAAGTTCAGCCATAATCCCTACCTACCTAAATCAATTGAGCAAATGATATTTTGTCTATCGCACTATAACACCACAGTACAGCTAACATTATAGTTGAACAATCCATTTATCAGGCAGGGTCACAGTCTCCTTAAAATGGACAGGTAAAGCCGATAACGAATAATTCGTTGCAGCAGACTCAACTTCATACAAAAAAGGAGAGCATTTGCTCTCCTTTTCTATTCAGCCAATTTTAGGATTAGATCTATTTTAAGACACGATAAGTCGAGCATGAACTAGGGGGAAATAAGGCCTTAACTAGGCTTATGATGCTTGGTAATAAACCGGTCTAACTGATTACCAAAGGCTTGCTTTTCGCTGGCACCGATTGCTGCAGGTCCCCCAGTTTGTACGCCACTGGCGCGCATGGTGTCCATAAAGTCGCGCATATTGAGAATCGATTTAATGTTCTGCTCGGTATAGAGCTCCCCGCGAGGGTTGAGGGCGACACCACCTTTATCGATCACCTCTGAAGCCAGCGGAATATCCGCCGTAATCACTAAGTCACCGGCACTGAGTAGCTTAACGATTTCATCATCGGCCACATCAAAACCTGAAGAGACTGTTTTCAAGTTAATAAAAGGGGATGGCGGTATGCGCATCCAATGATTCGCCACCAGCGTCACTTCGACTTTAGCCCGGTCTGCTACTCTAAATAAAATCTCTTTAATCACACCCGGACATGCATCGGCGTCAACCCAAACCTTCATTTATGCTCCTCTTTGCGCTGTTAGATTTGCGCCATAAAAACGAGCGCTGATTATAACAGCTATTTTGTATTAATCTTAGCGGCGTACACGGCTAAAGTAGATCAAGCTGTACCACTAAGATATGCTCTATTCTTATTTTCTTTTCAAAGCTAGGATGTTACTTCTATGAGTGTGTTTTCTCCTGCGTGTTTTGACTTTTTAAACCAGCTTTCAGTCAACAACGACAGAGAATGGTTTAAGGCTAATCAACAAACATATGAAGACAAGGTGCGTACCCCTGCACTTAAGTTCATCGAAGCGATGCAGCCACAGATCCTTGCGCTGTCTCCCCGTTTGACTGCAGTCCCTAAAAAGGTCGGCGGCAGCATGATGCGTCCTCAACGTGACAGCCGCTTTAGTAAAGATAAGACCCCCTATAAGACCAATGTCGGCATTCAGTTTCGCCACTTTCAGGGCAAAGATGTGCATGCGCCTGGCCTGTATCTTCACCTAGCCAACGATGGCTGCTTTTTGGGTGCTGGGATTTGGCATCCAGAATCTAAAGCCCTCAATGCTATTCGCAGTTGTATCGATGAAAACCCCAACGGCTACAAAAAAGCACTGCGTGAGTTAACGAGTCAGGGTTTTGAGATGCAAGGCAGCAAGCTTATTCGCCCACCTAAAGGCTATGACAACAGCCACCCAATGCTAGAGGAGCTTAAGCGCAAAGACTTTATCGCAATTAAGTCGTTGAGCATCGAGCAGGTGTGTGCACCTGAGTTTGTCGATATATGCGCCCAAGAGTTTGCCGCCTGCCAGCAGCTGATGAGCTATCTCTGCTTTGCGTTAGACTTAGATTTTTAGCCTCCCTTCCTAGCAACAACAGAGCGAGGCGTTTCTTGCAAGCGCCTCTACACTCCACTGTAATCTCTGTTACAATTGCGCCAGTTTTTATTTCCAGCCAATTTAGGCAAGTTCAGGCACATTTTAATGGTAGAACCTTCATCATCTCCACAAGACGCTTTTCAAGCAGAGACTCCTGCGCAAAAACGAGCATTAAGCTATAGCAATACCATATATCAGCTGTTTGTCAGTGTAATGAATGAAAAGCTACCAGCTGACCGCATCGTCGGTGAGTACTTCAGAACCCATAAAAAGCACGGTTCTAAAGATAGACGCGTCATTCGCGAGAGTCTGTTTGCGCTATTTCGTTGGTGGGGCTGGCTGAAAAAGATCCATACCAGTGAGCAACAAGACACGAGCTGGTTTGCCTGCTTGAGCCTAGTAGCTGAACTTGAAGCCCATAAATGGCCTCAATTTAGTGATGCGTGGCGAGAGTTTGCCAACCAGTCTCCTGAGTTTAACCTAAGCCCTGCCACGCAAGCCTTAGTCAGTGTGAGTGATCGCTGTGCGTATTTAAACCAGCAGTTTGCCAATATAAGCTTCTGCGATACGGAGTTATTACCTGAGTGGTTTTGGCTGCTTGCCGAAGTCGATAACAGCGATAAGCAGGCGATAATCGAAGCCATGTGCTCACGCCCTCCAATCTGGGGTCGTGCACAAACAATAACCCAGCAACAACTTATTGCGTCCCTCGCTAACGATGAAATCACCGCCGTTGCCAACGAGTACTTTGATGATGCAGTGAGCCTTGGGCATAAGAGCGTCAACTTCAATGCGATTACAGCCTATCAACGTGGCGAGCTGGAGATCCAAGATCTCGGTTCGCAGGTTATTGGGCAAATTTGTGCGCCAAAAGCGGATGAAAAGTGGTGGGATACCTGCAGCGGCGCGGGTGGTAAAACACTACAACTACGCTCTTTAATGCTAAGGCAAGGTTCATCGGCACAAGGCTCGATAGTATCCTCAGATATTCGCCGTAAGCCGTTAGAGGAGCTAACTAAACGCGCCAAACGTGCAGGCTTTAATGGGATCACGACGGCGCCATGGAAGAGTGAAGCGTTACCCGTTAACGCTAACGCTTTTGATGGAGTGTTAGTCGATGCACCTTGTAGCTGCACCGGCACCTGGCGACGTAACCCCGATATGCGCTGGCTAGATGATCAAAGCGTTGTGACTGACAAACATGCTCTGCAATTGGATATTCTGACTCGCAGCGCCAACGCGGTTAAGTCGCAGGGTCAGCTGGTTTACGCCACTTGCTCACTCTCTCCTATCGAAAATGAGCAGGTAGTGAACGCCTTCTTAGCGGCAAATACAGAGTTTGAGCTACAAACACTGACGCATCCGTTTACCGGGGAGCAAACACAGATGCTCTCCATCTGGCCTCACGAGGCCGATACCGATGGCATGTTCGTCGCTAAGATGAAAAAGCACTAGTTGCGATACATTAATGATAAAAAAACGCCATACATCGTATGGCGTTTTTTTTTGGCAATATATTCTCGCCTATCTATATGCTTATCAGCTTATTTTGCTCTTTCGACCACATCAAAATACCAGTATCAATAGGCCGAATGCACCTTAGAATGAGGCTTTAGCACCTAGGTATAAGCCAGAATCTAAGCTGGTATTTGATGCATTGTCATACTGCAAACGAATATCACGGTAGCCTACAAACAGGGCTAACGCAGGGTTCAAGTTATACTGCACTCGACCATCTAACTGCCAAGAGCCGTCAATATCGCCAAACGACAGCACCGATGGCGAATAGTAGCCTGAACCATGGATAGAAACATTAGAACCTAAGTGCATCGCATAACGACCGCCAATTCCGACGAAGTTACCGTTTTGGCTCTTCTTTGACCACACCTGAGAAAACTTAGCCCCCAGCTCAAAGTGGTGAGCTCCCGCATCATGAGCAATATGCAGCGCACCAGATAACATCTGCCCACCTTTATCGGCATAGATATACTCAACAGAGCCATTAACATCTTTATTGAGATCAAATTGTAACTCAGTCGACAAGGTGTCGTCATTGAGGCCAAATGTAAAATCTGTCGCATGAGCATTGATAGACAAGGCGCTCAATACAAGCGTTGCCATTATAGTTTTAACTGTCATTGATAATTCCGAAACTTATAAGCTTTCGGCAAGCATACACAAAGCCCTGACGCTTTTTTATATAAACCTGATCTCAAACAGTGCATTTAAATAAACACCGACAACTGAAAAACCCCAATACAACAAAAACAACCTCATCATTGTAGGTGTATCAAATTGCAACGCAGAGAAGAAGTATTAATTTTACCTGTTAAATCTTTATGTTATCGCTAGCTTTAACACGACTTGAGTCTTAAGCGTAAAAAAAAACAAATATCTTATTTTCTATGTGGTAATTTAAGCCTGACTTTATCGAGCATTAGTCCTCAAAGTCTTGCCTACCCTAGAGTTGAAGCGAGTTTTGTTCGATTCAAACTCCGCAAAAATGGTGGGCAGCAACTATACTACATTATCAAAAGAAAACTGCTTTGGAGCACAGATGAAACAGTTAAAATTAACTTCACTCACAATCGCTATCGCCACAGGCTTGATGCTATCTGGTTGCGGTGGTTCAGACAGTGACTCTAATGAGCCAGAACAAGCTCTGTTTAGCCTTGGAGTTTCAGACAACCCAGCTGACGCTAACATCGTCAACGTGGCTTTTAAGCAAGTTGTCTTAAAGAACAGTGAAGGCGCCTTCTCATTCGATGTTTCGACTGGTGATGACGGTTTACAACATGTCGACCTATTAAGCTTTCAAGGGCAAGACGTGGAAACATTGGTCAGCGGCCAATCTGTGCCCGTGGGTGAATACCAGATGTGTATTTACATGGAAAACAACACCATCTCTAGCGATAAAAGCTCTTATGTATTAAGTGGCGCAACTGAAGATGAAAATGGTGATTTTGTAGGCGGTGATATTGAAGGCTTAGTCACCAACAGTAACGGCTCTTGTGGTGGTGTGGGTGCCGATGAAGAAAATACTGGCCGCCTATTCTTTAATAAGTCATTTACTATTGCTGCGGGTAATAACAGCTTTGTTGCCGAGTTCAACCTCGCAAAAGGCTTACAAGCGCCACACGGAAACAAAGATTACTGGACACTAAAACCGACCTCAGTGCAACTTGTTAATGCCTCGGAAGTCGGTGCAATTAAAGGCCAAATTAGCCAAGAAACTATGGTTAGCTGTGAAGCTGAGGCTGGAGGCTCTGAGTTTAGCCCTGCAGTTTACCTTTACCCTAGCGAGACGGCGCTTGATCAGATGGCAGACTTTAGAACGGGTCCAAATGTCTTGACGCAGGTTGCTCCAATCACGTCTGCGAGAGTAAATCCTATCCTTGATAACAGTGAAAATGTCACTGGTTATGAGTACGAATTTGGTTTTATCGTAGCCGACACCTATAGCCTTGGCTACACCTGCTTAGCTCAAAATGATGATCCTGAAGAGTCTAACGTTCGTGAACCTGAAGATGGCAGTGCACCATTCTTCATCGACTCAGACGAGCAAGATGTAATTGTGACCCTTGGTGAAACAACAATACGTAATTTTCCTGAGGCATTTGAGCCAGTAACTCCTTAACTCAAAATTACAGCTGCAATCGTTATAAAAGGGGCGAATATCGCCCCTTTCTTTTCAGCTTTGTATTCGCTCAATAGCACTTCTCCTGTAAGCCACATTCTTCAGTAAATTCACTGCACAAGCCGATAAAATCACGCTAGAGTATCCCTAACGCAACGAGGGGGAAATAATGACAGCTTCAATTTATGATTTTTCAGTGAAGGATATTCAGGGGCAAACGGTTTCACTGGCGGACTTTAAAGACCAGGTCATCTTAATCGTCAATACAGCTAGTGAGTGTGGCTTTACCCCCCAATATAGGGAACTCGAAGCTCTATATCAGAAGCATCAAACACAAGATTTTGTGGTACTCGGTTTTCCCTGCAACCAGTTTGGCGCGCAAGAAAAAGGCGATAACCAAACCATTAGCACTTTTTGTCAGTTGAACTTTGGTGTGACCTTTCCTCTATTTGAAAAAATAGAGGTCAATGGTGCTAACACCGCACCGCTTTATGTCTACTTAAAACATTCCGCTAAGGGTTTGCTGGGTTCTGAGCGGATCAAATGGAACTTTACTAAGTTTCTAGTCAACAAAAAGGGGCTAGTCACGCAACGCTTTGCACCAACAACAAACCCCATGGCGATTGAAGCTGAAATATTAAAGCTGCTTTAATCTATTAAATTAACGACTTAAAATTACTCTATAAAAAAAACAAAAAAACAGGTTATTTTTTGAACTTTATCGAATTACTCGCCTCTAACTTTTTGAGCATTGAGTTTTATGTTCATCATTCTCCCTGGGGCTTCTAGCGCAGCCCCCCTTGATCTCAATGTAGATCAATCAGGCAATCCTTTGGATTGCCCTTTTTTTATCTATACTCTGCGAAATCCCAGCAAATGTTAACGGATAAAAGCCAATATATTACAACCATCGAATATCGACGTTCCAGTGCATTTAATAGGTTTGCGAATTAAATGAAACACCTCTTAAAAGACATTGAATTAACAGAATAAATATTTTTGACTCTAGCGATATATCTCTATACTCATCGAAGGGAAACGAGTACAATACCACTCCGATTTCACCATCGGAAAAGGATACTGGAAGTATGAGTAACCCCATTTATAACAAACATATAATATCGATCTCTGACCTATCTCGTTCTGAACTGGAACTTATCGTTTCTACCGCAAACGACCTAAAACAAAATCCTCGTCCCGACTTACTGAAAAATAAAGTGGTTGCAAGCTGCTTTTTTGAGGCGTCGACGCGAACTCGTCTGTCTTTCGAGACCGCAGTACAAAGGTTAGGCGGAAGCGTTATTGGCTTCCCTGATAGCGGCAATACCTCATTAGGAAAAAAAGGGGAAACCTTGGCCGATTCGGTGCAGGTGATCTCCTCCTATTGTGATGCGTTCTTTATGCGCCACAATCAAGAGGGCGCGGCGCGTCTTGCGAGTGAATTTTCATCTGCCCCCGTTATCAATGGAGGTGATGGCTCGAATCAGCATCCAACTCAGACCCTACTCGACCTGTTCAGTATCTATGAAACTCAAGGCACTCTTGAAAAGCTACAAGTTGCCTTTGTTGGCGACCTAAAATATGGTCGCACAGTACACTCATTGACTCAGGCCTTGTCCCTGTTTGATTGTGAGTTTCATTTTATCGCCCCAGCGGCGCTATCTATGCCCGATTATATAATCGATGAGCTTAAGGCTAAAGGGTGTAAATATACCCTGCATGATCATTTAGATGGGGTCTTGCCTAACCTCGATATTCTGTATATGACGCGGGTGCAGAAAGAGCGTTTCGATGAAACCGAATATCAACACTTGAAATCTAGCTTCATCTTGAATGCCAATATGCTCGAGGGGGTTAAAGAAAACCTTAAGGTCTTGCATCCTCTGCCAAGAATCGATGAAATCACCACCGATGTGGATAGCACGCCTTATGCGTATTATTTTCAGCAGGCTAAAAATGGCGTATACGCTCGCCAAGCCCTGCTCGCCTTAGTCTTGACTAATGAATTTGGAGATAAGTGATGAAAAAACAACTTAAAGTTGAAGCTATCGAGCACGGTACAGTGATCGATCATATTTCATCTGGACAAGGCATCAAGATCTTGCGATTCTTTGCACTCTCTGAAGGGAATAAACGCATCACCATAGGGTTGAATCTGCCAACTTATGCTGGTGAGAATAAAGACTTGATCAAGATAGAGAATACAGTCTTTAGTCAACAGCAGGCGAATCAATTAGCCCTATTCGCGCCTAACGCAACCATTAATCTGATCGAAAACTTCGAAGTGGTGAACAAGTTTAAGCTTGCATTACCCGAGCAGATTGCGGGAGTATTGCTCTGCCCTAACAGCAACTGTATCAGTCATAATGAGCCTGTCGATAGCCGTTTTAATATCAAGCAGGAGCAAGCAGGTGTGAAGCTCAAATGTCACTACTGTGAAAAGTCATTTACTGCAACATCATTTAAAGAGTTGCACTAATACAACTAATAGCCTCGACGCTTTGTGATACTGAAGCCATGAGCAACAGCGAGCTTCATTTCCTATTAAGGCCATTATTTCAATATAATGGCCTTTTGTTTATTTAACCCAAATAACTTGAATCCCCCTTATACTGATTGGTATTAGAGCCCTTGTGCAAGGTCAGCGCCAAGTCATCTGATTTAGAAACAGTAGTGAAGTTGTGCCCCATGACTATATTTTCAGCAATATCGTCATGGCCTGCTGAACGACTATGGCCTCTGACGGATATACGAAACGTTAATCGTGCGATCAACATTGTGGTGAGTCATCGCTTCTAAACCTGAGCCTCCACAATACTAGATGTTGTAATGCTATTTCTCACATCCATATGATTACTTAGATATTGCTTTGGCGTTAGCTTAAGCAGTTCCTTGAACTTAGTGTTGAAACTAGAGATAGAAATAAAGCCAGCCACTGTAAGTAAGTGACTAGTGTTCCAACCATTTATACCCAGTATTTAAGCCCTCTTAGTCACAGCCCAAAATGGGGCCATAAACAGGAAAGAGATAAAAAAGTTGATGACAGTGGAACTAATCTCAAATCCCAGACTCTGACTATATGAACCGATTCTCTTTAAGTGAATATATCAGTGTTAACAACTTAATATATTGGCTTAATCTTAGTTTCATTGTTCATCATCATTCTCTTTGGCACCTCCCCTTTTGGGTTTGCCATCAAAATAAGTGTTTAGCTAGCGCATGAAGACTTATTTCGAAATAGATTATTACGGCAACCTATTAGGTTGCCTTTTTTTTGTCTGTCGTTTATTGCAGGGATTAAAATCAACGAGATAAGAGCATATTCGCGGGTTATATCAAACAGTCGATACGTCAAAGTTATCGACAATACCAACTAACCATTTAGAGATATAAAAAATAAAATCAAAGTTTTTTCATCTGATGGGAACTAATTAGAATTTATCGACTCTGACTATATGAACCGATTCTCTTTAAGTGAATATACTTGCCTGCTAAGGCTAAACATATTGGCTTAATCTTAGTTTCATTGTTCATCATCATTCTCTTTGGCATCTCCCCTTTTGGGTTTGCCATCAAAATAAGTGTTTAGCTAGCGCATGAAGACTTATTTCGAAATAGATTATTACGGCAACCTATTAGGTTGCCTTTTTTTTGTCTGTCGTTTATTGCAGGGATTAAAATCAACGAGATAAGAGCATATTCGCGGGTTATATCAAACAGTCGATACGTCAAAGTTATCGACAATACCAACTAACCATTTAGAGATATAAAAAATAAAATCAAAGTTTTTTCATCTGATGGGAACTAATTAGAATTTATCGACTCTGACTATATGAACCGATTCTCTTTAAGTGAATATACTTGCCTGCTAAGGCTAAACATATTGGCTTAATCTTAGTTTCATTGTTCATCATCATTCCCTTAGGCATTCCTATTAGGTTTGCCATAGAGTTAACTCTTTCGCTAGCGCATTAAAGAGTTCACTTTCAAACTGACACTTTTATGGCAACCTGATTAGGTTGCCATTTTTTTTACCCCAATTTCATTCATCTAGGTTCGGCTACAGCAACTGCTGATCTAGCATCACCACAATCGATGGATGATAACCTTCACGGGCTAAGGCGTAGATCTGCTTAACCTCCTGCTTAAACCCAGCCTTAAGCAGTTCACCATAGAGAGGTTTAACAAACTTGCCTCGACCTATTTTTACTAGGTAGTCGCTAACCGCCGCTAATACCTTGGGGTAACGATTACGAATCGCCACCCTAAACCAATCGCAGGCTATCTCAGCATTGGTTGAATGAGTAAAACCAAAGGTGATATCTAAATCTGCTAGCTGTTCATGGGAAAGCGCTTGAGGTAAGTTCGTTAAGAAGTATTGCCAGTGGTGAACACGCCAGCAATCGGTTAATAAACTCTCGGCCGAGGCGCCATCATCGAATGCCCGTAACGCCATTGTCACCTTATCTAAGCTGGTTGATTTTGGCTCGATAAACCAACTTGGCATCCCCTCACCATAAATCCATTCCATCATCTCAGCTTCACTGATTTTATCTGCATAAGTTTGTAGCAATGTTTGCTTAGCATAATCAACGAAGGTTTCTGTGGTGATCGCTTCGAAGGCAAAAGCTTGCACATATTCATATAAAAACGCATCAAACGCCGTGCGGCCAAGACGCTTTTCAAGATCATGAACAAACATCGAGGCTTTATCGTAGGTAAATCGGTTAAAGGCTTCATTAGGATCTTGCTGTTGCATATTTGCAGGCAACGTCTGTGCTTCTATAGCTGTTGTTGATATCGCCTCTTGCAGACGACCATTTTCAAGCACCACTTCAAGCTCTGCCAGCTCTTTACCGTAGACCGCCTCCACAATACGGTTAGTAAAATAAGTGGTAAAGCCTTCATTTAACCAAAGGTCTCGCCACGTAGCATTACTCACAAGATTCCCCGTCCAAGAATGCGCCAACTCATGAGCCACCGTCGATACTAGGCTCTTATCACCCGCAATCAAGGTCGGGGTCATAAAGGCGAGGCGCGGGTTTTCCATACCACCAAATGGGAAGCTTGGCGGTAACACTATCATGTCATAGCGCCCCCAAGGGTATGGCCCGAGTAGCGACTCGGCCACCTCGACCATGCTCTCAGTGTCTTCAAATTCGGCCACTGCCGCATCAATAACCTCAGGCTCGGCGTAGACTCCCGTTCGCGCGCCGAGTTCGCCAAAGGCTAAGTCACCAACGGCGATCGCCAAGAGGTGAGTCGGCATCGCTTTTTCCATTGCAAAGCTAAACTGGCCCGTTAATGGCGCCTTAGCGTCATTCATCGCACTCATCACCGCTCGCATGCCTTTTGGCACATTGATCACCGCATCAAAGGTAATTCTAGCCTTAGGCGTATCTTGCAGTGGGATCCAGCTGCGAGCATTAATAGGTTGCGACTGGCTAAAGAGAAAGGGCTGTTTCTTACCACTTGTCTGCTGGGGCGTCAGCCACTGTAGCCCCTGCGCCTGAGGCGATGTGCGATAACGGATAAGTACACTCGAAACACTGGGATCTAATTGAATGTTTAAACGCTGCCCCAAGATCTCATCTTGCTTATCTAGGCTAAAGGCTAGTGGCTGCTGAGCATTAGACTCAACGCTTTCAATCGTTAAGTCTCGACAATCTAACCACAACGCTCGGCTCTGCTTATCGATAAACTCCAGCTGTAACTCCACCAGTCCTGCTAACTGTTTAGCCTCAAAATCAACATTGAGGGATAGCGAAAGGTGCTTAACTCTCACCTCATCGGTATTGGCGAACGAGTGGTAATCGTGATTATTATCCCATTGCTTTGACACGGCATATCCTTTTATGTGGCTGGTTAATCAATTGTATTCTAACGCTATTCGATATGAATAAAAGCCCCATTTGACTTCAATAGAGCGAAATGAAACACTTGTGAATATTGTATGCAAAACTATAAATCAGAGAAAGCCTCAATGAAAAATAAACATGCCTTACCAGCCCTTGCTTTTATGTCACTACTTCCTACAGCTGTTCAAGCAGGAGAGACCGCTAGCCTAGAGAGCGTGTTAAACCAAAACCATGCCTGTAGCGATACCATCATCATTCGCTCACAAGCCTTAACTAAAGAACAGATCAGCTCTGCTTGCGAGTTGTTAGTAAGACAGGAAGCGAATTTCCATCAGCTCTTTGGCACACTAAACAAACCCGTTGCCGATGATAACAACCACAGCATGCGCGCCAATGTCTATCACTCAAGGGAGGACTACGTGGCCCATGTGACTAACCATTTTGACGTGCCTAGTGATAACGGTGGCATGTATTTAGAGGGCTTACCTTGGAAGAGCGACAACCAAGCCGAGTTTGTTGCCTATGAGAAAAAAGGCCAAGTGTGGAACCTAGCCCATGAGTACGTGCATTACCTCGATGGGCGCTTTAACCTCTACGGTGATTTTTGCCTCTCGCTACACGACTCGCACAGTGGCCCAGAGTATTGCCCTAAACCTGCGCCGCTTTACCCACACACGGTTTGGTGGAGCGAAGGTGTCGCGGAGTATATCTCTCTGGGTGAGAACAACCCTAAGGCGTTTGCCTTAATTGGCGAAAAAAACCTTGAGCTAAGCGACATATTCAATACCAGCTATGAGCAAAATGGCGGAACCGACAGGGTTTATCGTTGGGGTTATTTAGCGGTACGCTTTATGATTGAAAACCATAAAGACAAGGTCGATGAGATGCTCAGCTTTACCCGTAAAGGCGATTACCCAAGATATCAGGCTTTGATTAAGCAGTGGGGCAATAGCATGGATGATGAATTTCAAATCTGGCTTAAGACTCTGTAATAATGCTTAGACTCTGTAGTGAGTAGTGAGTAGTGAGTAGGCTGAAAACTCGTAGCCTATTTTCAGGTTTAAAACCTGATAAAGGGAAACCGTTAGAGAATGTCATCAAGATTAATTCATTTTTTTAAATTTAATTTTGAACTTTAAGCGACATGACGACTCTGATTATATGAACAGAATTACTATCGATGTGTTTTTCGAAATGGGTCGGTCTACTTTCATCGTTCATCATCATTCCCTTTAGGTAGTGTCTAGCGCCACTGTCCCAGGATTCCGAATTGGAACCTTAGCGACCTCATTTTGGTCGCTTTTTTTTATTCTTTTTTCGCCGTTTCCCCTTTGTTATGCAAACCAGATAAACCATCGCTATGAGCTATGATAAACGCTAATAAGTGTGCGGCTGTGGTCATTGATAATTACTACCTATGTTGCGTCCCGACTAAATCACGAAAACAAAAAAGCCTCAATAGAGGCCTTTTCATTAATGTTCACTTGTATCATCGAGGTTAATTAGTGACTAAAGACGGATCCCCACTTTAGCTAAGTCTTTAGCGATAACACTGCGTGGCAGTGCAACATAACCGTCTTTTTCTACAATTTGCTGACCTTGCTTAGAAAGCACGTAGCGAATGAACTCTCGATCCATTGGCGATAGAGCTTTGTTTGGGTGTTTATTCACATAAACGTAGAGGTAACGAGATAGTGGATACTTACCCGTTGCCGCATTGTCTGCCGTTGCAGGTATATAGTTAGTTCCTTTCTTAGAAATCGCAACCGCTTTAACGCCAGCAGTCTTATAACCAATGCCAGAGTAACCAATCGAATTAAGTGATTGAGAGACTGCCTGTACGACAGAGGCTGAGCCTGGCTGCTCGTTTACGTTTGCTTTGAAATCACCTTTACACAGTGCTTTCTTTTTAAAGTAACCGTAAGTACCTGATACAGAGTTACGGCCATAAAGTTGTATATCTCTCGCAGTCCAGCTGCCCTCAAGGCCAACTTGTCCCCAGCGTGTCACATCGCCGCCACCGCACTTATCTGTAGAAGAGAAGATGCCGTCGATCTGCTCGATGCTCATGCCTTCAATCGGGTTATCTTTATGGACAAATACTGCGAGCGCGTCAATTGCGACGCGGATAGGTGTTGGCTGATAGCCATAATGCTTTTCAAATGCCTCAACTTCATTCGGCTTCATCTTACGGCTCATAGGACCGAATTGAGAAGTTCCTTCAGTCAATGCCGGTGGCGCAGTAGAAGACCCTGCAGCTTGAATTTGGATATTAACGTTTGGATAGAGTTGTTTAAAATCTTCAGCCCAAAGCGTCATCATGTTCGCTAATGTATCTGAGCCAACGGAAGATAAATTACCTGACACGCCGCTTGTCTTTTCGTAAGTGGGTAAAGACTGGTCAATTTCAGCCATTGATGCTGTAGAAAATACAGTCGCTGCAGTAAAACTTACCGCGCCAACAAGTTGTTTCAGTTTCATTCTTTGCTCCAGTGTTTATCTATCTTCGTTTTTAAAACGCTGTCAGTATTGACTCCATTGATGACAAGTCTATTACTCATAAGTGACACTTAGATGACAAACAGTTTTAATCGCTATTTATTACTAAAAAACAGGCCTAAGCCCGTTCTTCATGACAACCCTATGCAAAAAGTTAAAGTGTGCGGAGGAGATTAAGCCAACTCTTGCTTGGTAAACTCGACCAAATTGGCTGGGATAACAAAGCTGAAGGTACTGCCCTTACCTAGCTGACTCATGATACTGAGCTCACTCTGGTGGTGACTCAGTGCATGCTTGGCTATAGCCAGCCCCAGACCTGTACCACCACTTTGTCTTGAACGAGCACTATCGACCCGATAGAAGCGCTCAGTTAAGCGGCCAATATGCTGCGGGGCAACGCCTTCACCGTTATCTTTCACGCTAAATAGGCCACCTATGGCAACTTTTCGCCAACTGACCTCTATGTTACCGCCGGGCTCAGTGTAACGAATCGCATTTGAGATAAGGTTGGAGCAGGCACTGCGTACCAGTAACTCATTGCCATACAGGTCCAGTCCTGGCTCACAGTAAAAGCTCACTTCGTATTGTTCTTGTGCTAGCGCCAAGGCTTCATCACGTAGAATATCCATCATTTGAGACATACTGACTTTGACTTCAAGGTCCACATCACTGGCATCTTCGATTCTTGATAGAGCCAGCAGCTGCTCAACCATAGAGCGCATACGGGTAGTTTGTTGCAGCATCTGATCCATGGCTCGCACATTGGGGGACTCAGGCTCGGCCATCGACTGCATCATCTCTAAATAGCCCTGCAATACCGTCAATGGGGTCTTAAGCTCATGTGATACGTTAGCAACAAACTCTTTTCGCATCCCCTCTAGTTGGCGTACACGAGTAATGTCTCGAGCAATCAGTAATTGCTGCCCAGAGCCATAAGCCATGATACGGATCTCAAGAATATGCCTATCCGATTGCGGCGAGGCTAACTCTAGGGGCTCATGGTAGTCTTTGTTTTTCAGGTAAGCCGAAAAGTCTGGGTGGCGGATGAGGTTATCGATCCGTTGGCCATTGTCTTGCGGCCATACAAATCCAAGCAGCAGCTGCGCCAGCTTGTTACACCATAAAATATTATTATCAGAGTCTAATACAACTGCAGCATCGGGCAACGCTTCGGCGCCTTGCCTAAAACGCCCGAGCAAAAAAGCCAGCTGTGACACCCGTTTACGATTTTTCCCCTGTAAACGATAGATACCATTGAACACCCCTTCCCAACTGCCACTACCGTTTGGAGGGGTAAGACGGCGATCATGCCATAACCAAAAATTTAAACGAGAAAGTTGGCGATAGTGCCATAGCAACAGGCAAAGCGAACCTAACAATAGGAACAAAAGCACTTCACCAAATAGCAATCCAACCAGTAAACATAAGGTTAGATAGATCACCAGCCGTGAAATTAAGCGGTACCCTGAATATGAATCAAACATATTTAACCAATATAACGACCATATGGGAGAACTTGGCACAAGATAACGTAAAAAGTAACCTTGTGCCTATTAAACTAAAGCTTGGTAGAGAAACGATAACCTGCACCACGGACGGTTTGGATAAGGCGATCATGCCCCGAAGGGGTCACCGCCTTTCGTAAGCGTCGAATGTGTACGTCGACAGTGCGGTCTTCAACATAAACATTGGTTCCCCACACATTATCGAGAAGTTGCTCACGGCTATAAACACGCTCTTGATGAGTCATAAAGAAGTGTAATAATCTAAACTCCGTTGGCCCCATATCGAGTACTTGATCATTGACGGTCACACGATGACTGACAGGGTCTAGTTGCAACCCTTGCACATCGATGATCTCCTCTAAGCATGTAGGCGCACTACGACGCATTACAGCCTTAATGCGAGCGACCAACTCTTTGGGTGAAAATGGTTTGGTCATAAAGTCATCGGCGCCAACCTCTAGCCCTCTAACCTTATCTTCCTCCTCACCACGTGCCGTCAACATGATAATTGGAATATGACGTGTGAATTCATCTTGGCGCAGACGCTTGGCTAACTGGATGCCATTACCACCTGGGAACATCCAATCAAGCAAGACAAGATCAGGGTATGGCTCCGTTAACATCGCTAATGCCGAGTCATAGTCCTCTGCAGCTGCTGTGGTAAAGCCGTGTTGTTCTAAAACAAAAGTTAACATCTCGCGGATGGCTAACTCGTCTTCAACTATCAAAATCCTTGCAGTCATATTCGATCTTCTATCAGTGAATGTCTACGTTGGCTATTATTGGTCACTTTTATGACAGTAATATTAAACACTAAGATATTTTGCCATATTCATGTGCATTTGGGTCATAAATATTATCTTTAGCTTATCTTTATATAGCGGCTTAGAACCTTTAAATAAAGCCAACGTCATGTTTTAGCATTAAAGTAAAAAAGGGCCCTAGGCCCCTTTTCACAACTGTGGTTGATTTAGAACTTATGCTCTAGACCAACACCGAAGTAGCTATCATCATTGTCGACATTGTCGAATGAGCGATTGGTATAGAAAGCGAATAGCTTAGTTGGCTTCCCCAGTTTGTAGTCACCACCAACGGACCATGAATCACCTTTATCTTCCATATCTTGGAACTGAGCTTTTAATACAACCGCATCAATTTGGTATGCAGCGCTGACTAGGTAACCCGTCTTACTTTCGCCGCCAATCGTAGGCGAACCATCTTTGTCATAAGTCTCTTCCTGCTGCTGATACATACCACCTAACTTAAGACCAGCAATTTTACCCTGAACGGTTGCACGAACGACTTCGTAGCCTTTCACATCTGCGTCATAGGCAACAGAGGCATAGAGTGGTGATTGCTTAAGTTTTGCGTCGCCATATATAGCTGCGACACTGAAGCCGTCTTGTCCATACTGTGAACCCGCCCCTTCGGCTGCATAGGTCACCCCCACTTTAAAACCGCTAAACGACGGTGTCACATACGTTGCAGTTTGCTCAATACGGTTCTCACCTTTAAACAGGTTCTTCAAGTCACCTGATAGATCGTTGAACTGATCGACTTTACCTTGAGCTACTTTCAGCATAGTGTCGTTACGACCAACAGAGAACGCACCAAAGTTACCTTTAAGGCCAACAAATTGGTTACGCGCCTTGAAGTTTTCTTTTACGTCATCACCGGTATCCACTTCATATTCAATCGTGTAAAACGCCTCTAGAGAGCGACTTAATTCGAAAGCGCCTTTAACACCAAAACGAGAAGCATTAGATTGAATCGTTGTCGTTGATTCATCATTAACATCATTTGACTGAGCTGTCACATTTAGCTTGCCATAGACCGTTAGTGGGTCAGCAGCGTAAGCAGAAGAAAGTGTTGCAGTTGCAATAGCTGAAGCTAGTAGAGTTTTACAAAAAACGTTCATCATTTAATCCTTTGACGTTATTCGCCTTAGTTATTGGTTTGGACGAGTGCCATAATGAAGATGATTTGTTGCATTTTTATTTCAGCAAAGAGTGAATAAAGTCTGACTTATTAAATCTTCGGCAACAGATATTCGCTACCCCAGAGCTAGCGCGGCTTTGAGCGAAAACGTAAGAAATGTGACACTTTAATGAAATGTCACATAGTGATGATTATCGATAACAGCGAAGCGGTTTACCCGAACCGAACAATGCCTTACACTGCGCCTTTAATATTGATTGAGCACTTATCTATGTGGTTTAAAAATCTAACTGTATACCGCTTTAACAAGCCTTTCTCTGTTGACCCTGATTCACTAGAAAAATCACTGGAAGACTTCACCTTCTCTCCTTGCTCAAGCCAAGACATCAGCAAATTTGGATTCTCTAAGGCGATGGGTAAGCATGGTGAAACCTTGATCCATACCGCTGGTGACAGACACCTAATCTGCGCGACTAAAGAAGAAAAGATTTTACCGTCTCAAGTGATCAAAGAAGCACTTGAAGAAAAAGTGGGACATCTTGAGGCTGAAGAAAACCGTAAGCTCACTAAGAAAGAAAAAGATGCACTGAAAGATGAGATCACCACGACCTTATTGCCACGCGCTTTTTCGCGTCGGAGTCAAATTCGTGCATTGATTTTACCTGAAATTCAAATGATTCTCGTTGACAGCTCAAGTGCAGCAAAGTCTGAAGAACTTATGGCTTTGCTACGTAAAGCGATTGGCACACTACCGATTATTCCAATAAGCTTTAAAACGCCGATTGAGACTCAGCTGACTGAATGGCTAAAAGAAGGCAAAACACCACCAGCCTTTGAAATGCAAGATGAAGCTGAGCTTAAGAGTGATTCAGACGAAGGCGGTATCGTTCGCTTTAAGCAACAAGACTTAAGCGAAAATGAAGTACTGGCTCATATTGAAGTCGGTAAGCAAGTGCATAAGCTAGCACTGCATTTTGGTCAATCAATTGCCTTCGTGTTACAGTCAGATGCAGCGATTAAACGTCTTAAGTTCTCTGAAGAGTTTAGAGCAGATAATGATGATTTAGGTAACGATGACCCGATGGCAAGACTCGATGCTGACTTTGCATTAATGAGCAGCGAGCTTATTGCGCTTATCAATGCCGTAGTTGACGCCCTTGGCGGCCTAGAAGACAGTATCTAATCCAAATTAGATTGAGACACAAAAGGCGCCATTTGGCGCCTTTTTTATGACCACTATTTATAACAAAACGAGTCAGTCCAGTTTATTTAACCGCTTTTAACTGACCCTCTTTATCAAATGGCCAATCCACACCTAACCACGCCTTAAAGAAGGCTTTTTGTGAGCGACTTGGCTTATCAACACTGGTAATAACCAACTTGCCACTTTGTTTCTCACCAAGTTTAAGCTCGATATCTTTCAGTCTGTCATTACTAAACAGCGTCACTTTGATGGTGTCACCTGCACTAAAGTCTTTAATGCGCGACTCAAAGCCCGCCGCAGTAACCTTAAGCCCGTTTATCGCAACGATTTCGTCTCCGAGTACGATGCCTGCATTCCAAGCTGGACCACCACGCAGCACTTGCGATAACACCAATGAACCTGACTTTAACGTAACGCCAGTAAAAGGCTCTACTTTTGCCTCTTTACCATAGCTGGTTTTTAAACCGGCCAAACCGAGTAGCGAGTCAAAGTCTAAACTTACTGGCGAGTTAACATACTCCTGCCACCAGCCTTCATAACTGGTTCCTGAAACAGTATTTAAAATCCCCTTCACATCACTAATGGTGTAACCCGCTGGAATACGGTGATCATTGTAAAGTTTACGGTGCACATCGCGGTATGAGCGTTTCAGTTTGGTTTCTTGAAGTAGAGAAAAATCTAACGCTAGTGACGTTAAATAACCTTCGGAGTAGATGTTAGTGCTGTGGTTAACCGCGTAATCTCCACCGCTGCTTGCCCACTGATTAGCACTCGCATCAGCAATTGACTGCACTTCTCTACCGGGTGTTTGCTCACTCTGAGCGACTCGCTTCGCTAAGTCTTCTAAAAACTCCTTTGGTGTCATCACCCCAGCCCGTAACAGCAACTGACTTTGGAAGTAACTCGTTGAGCCCTCAGCAATCCACAATAGTTCAGTGATCCCTTCATCTTGATAGTTGTATGGCACTAATCCATCAGGACGATACGCCTTAACGTTCCAAGTATGAATAAACTCATGGGAGGCCGTCTTGATAAAGCCTAAGTAATCTTTACGATCTCGATAGCTAAAACGTGGTCGTTGAATAATCGTCGAATTTAAGTGCTCAGTTGCGCCCCGAGCGCCACTGGTGGCGTGAACCATATAAACATAACGCTTAAATGGGTAATCATCCCAAATCACCTCAGCCTGACCGCTAAGCTTGGTCAAGTCAGTGACCATTTGGTCGATGTCATAGTTGCCCTCTCCCCAAACAACTAATTCATACGCCCTGCCATCAGCACTAAATTCTCGATGCTCGCTGATCCCTGTTTCGATTGGCGAATCGACTAAGATATCGTAATTATCAGCAGTGAAACTATGCGCGTGACTGCCGCTGTCCATACCCGAGTAACTATTCCAGTCACTAGGGACATTAAGAGAAACGGTTAGGGGCTCCCCCCTAAACTCAGGACTATAAACAAAGGTACCACTCGCATCTAAAAAGGCATGGCTTGCATCGATATGGTTGACCCGTTGCCCCAATTTATTGGCATAAAGTTGATAGCTGACCGTGACACTCGTTGGCTCACTTAAGGCTATTGTCCACTCGCCACTAGCGGTTCTAGACCAAGGTAGTACTGCACCGCTATCATCGGTTGCCGTAAAAGTTCTAACCGCGTCCGCCAATGGCAAGACTTGATATTTACCCGTGCGCCATACAGGTAAGTTAACCACTAAAGAGTTTGACTGAGTTTCAGGAAAGACAACCTCGACATTGGCCAAGTGATGTTCAGGGCTCGTTAAGTCAATCTGGTAGCTTACGTTGGCAATTGCATTAGTACAGGCTAAAGCACTAAAAGTTAAGATAAAGGGAACTACAGGTTTCACTCTCGCGTCCTTCTGTTATTATTGTTCTTCATTGAGTCAGCAAAATATAACATAAGACTTAATTAGGCCAAAGAATAACAAAAATCAGGCGTTTAATTTAACGAGTAAGCGCGAGGACTGGCATGTAAATGCATATTTTCATAACCCGAGTATCGTTCATATTTTTATCATTTTATGCCAGCCATGTTTATGCTGCGCCAAGAGATGAAGTCTTAACTGAAGTGCAGTTTAGAGAAGCACCGAAAGCGCTTGAGCAGTCGTTAGCAAAAACATTACCTGCACTGCCCCATTTCACTTCGGCACAGGAGTTTACGCTATTTGCTCAACAGAAACGCATATCAAGCGAAGAGCTGAAGCGCGATATTCAGCTTTCTGCTCGCTTAAAGATGGCACTTTATAACAAAGATAAAAACCGCTATATAGTCGCTAAACAACTCTCCGAGCTACTTGAGCATATTAGTAGTAGTGCATTTGATAAAAGCTATTTATTAATGCTCAAAGGGCGCTATGCGGGAAGAAGCCAACAAGATTACGCTAGCGCTATCGAATACTACCAACAAGCCGTGCAACTGGTAGAGCATTCAAACAATCAGGCCGATCGAGTCCTACTGTATACCTTGCAAGAACACCTCAGTGTAATGCATATGATTTTGCGCGAAGAAGTGATTGCACTGCAGCACTTGAAAAAGCTCTCAACAATCTCAAAGCAACTCAATAATGACTACTTCATCGCCCATGCTGAATCGATATTAGGTAAATATTTTTATAAACAAGATCAATTAGGCAAATCGCTTTCTCATTACACTGAAGCTGTAAAGTACACTAGAGGTGGGGAAAACGCTTCTCAGAATGCCCATATAGAACTTCAGCTTGCTAGGATCTATCGGGATTTAGAGTCTTGGGAGGAGGCGCTCACATCGGCTCATAACGCCGCCGAAGCTTTTAGCCTGCTGGGTAACGAAAATTATGTGTCTTCATCGATGACGGTAATCGCCATGATTTACGCCAACCAAGGACAATGGTACAAGGCGATTGATTACCACTTGAATGCACAACAAATTGAGTCAAAACTCGGCAATTATATTGGCTTGGCCCTCAACCTGCATAATCTGGGTGAAGCCTACTATAAAATTGGTGATATCCAGAGTTCACTCATTAATCTTGAGCGGGCCAATGAAATTTTTACATCCAAAAAGAGTAATCACTATTTAGTGTATAACGACCTAATCATCGCAGAAGTGACAGCAAGTACTGGCGATTGGCAAAAATCCTTAGATTACGCCACAAAAGCAGCAGAAATAGCCCAGTCTAAGCAGCTAAATGAAGAGTTAGAGGAAGCATTAACAAGACAAACTGACGCCTTCGAAAAGCTAGGCCGCTATGAAGATGCCTACAACAGTCTTTTAATACTTAATAAACTCAATACTAAGGCTGAGGCCCCAGCGACCGAATTTGATATGCAACAGTCGCAAATAATAGAGCAAAAGCTTAAGCTCAATTTAAATCAGCTCCAAAATGCATTACAGGCGAAAACTGAACAATTCAATATGCTTCGCTTAGTTAGCATACTCTGTATATTGACCCTATTCTTTATCTTGTTGCTATTAATCAAGCAATGGCGACTTAAGAGTAAGTTTAGCGCAGTTAACTCAAATCTAACTCAAGCTCAGCTGCTTGAACCCTTTACTGGGCTACCAGGCTATTTGGCTTTTAAGTTGGATTATGCCAATCAGTACAATAAGCCTATCAAAACATTGGCACTGATCTCACTATCTGATCAGCTAAGTTATGATTTGGTTCAAGGATATCAGTGTAATGCCGATATGAATAAACAACAGCTTTTAGCAATCAAAAATGCTCTGAACTGTGAGCCTTACATTATTCGGCCTGGATTGTTTTTAATGAGTCTTGACTCAAGCATAGAGCCTAATAGCCTACTGACTACGCTAAGAAGCGTTATTAATGAAAACGACGGTGAAACAAGTCTGCAGATGGGGATATTACATCTGCCTCTTTTAGGTGATTTAGCCATCAAACTGACAGCTGGACAACACTTTGCTAGCTTGCAGATGATGTTGTCCGCAGCGAGAACCTTAGGTAGTGACAAAGACTACTTTGTCACAATGAAAGCACTGAATTTTGCTTCCGCAGGAATATTTAGTAAACCACTTTACCTTAACATCGAAAAAAGCATTGTTCGCGGCATTATTAAAATCGAAACCAATGGCAATAAAGAAGATATCATTTGGCCTAGATGGAAGAGTCATCAAAACATCGATATTAATGATGACAAAATAGCCGTATAGGCATTTAAATCTCAGCTTCTAGTGATGTTAATTTCTCTTTTTAAAGACTATGGGTAAAATAAGTGGTTAAATTTAAGCTTTATTTTTAAATTGCATAATTTATAGGAACACAAATAAACATGAAGGATGTCGCCGTAAGTACGTCTCAATTAAGTGTGTTACAGCAGAAACTCTTTTCTGCCAGACAGGCGTTAGAGGAGATGAACGAAGAGCAAAATGAAAAACTGCACATCCTCGCACAATTTGTAGGCCAACTAAGCCTCGCCTGTAAAGGCCAAAATTTAGAGCTTGATAATAAACTCGCCAAGTTGCGTCATAAATTGGCCAAATTTAGTCAGTTCGAAGATTCTCTGCCGGAGCTAAATGAAGCCGATACTATCCTTAAGCAGCAATATGCTCGAGTGATGCTGCAACTCGAAGATAGCCGCCAGTCATTAACCAATATGATAAGCCAAATCCAGCGAGTTGAATCTCTGCCAAGCAAGTTAAAGCTAGAAATTTCTTACTTTAAAAAAGAACTGGTTAAACCATTTCATACCTATTGGGATTACATTCCGAAGGTAGAGAAAGTGGTTAATTTTTACAATGAGATCTTAAAAGAGAAACTTAACCTTGGTGAGCAGTTCGAGATCTTTCCTCGCCATAGACAGGCTGCTCATGAACTAGCACAGCTGTTATCAGAAATAGAATTTAGAAAAGATCAGCGAGATCAAATCTCGCAAATTAAGCGCTCATTAACAGAGGAGTTTGAACTCGATACCTTACTTGACGCTTATCAAGTGGTACTCGGCCTACTGCTAGATAATATTGCTAGAGAAAAAACGGCCTCACAAGAGTTTCTATACGTACTCAATAATGCACTAAGCAATGTTCAAGAAGTGGTCACAGATTCATACAGCCACTCAGTAAAGAGCTTTCAAGTCACTAAACAGCTTAATCGCGACATTAACTACCAAGTCGATAACGTTGGAGAAACAGTAATTGAAGTTGATGATATCGATGAGCTGAAAAATCAGATCACCGTTCATTTGGCCTCTTTGCGCAAGTCTCTTAGCCGCAAAGAACTACTCGAAAATAGAGAGCAAGCCCAGCTAAAGCAGTCTGTTGAAACATTACGTCAAGAACTCAAAGAGCTTGGGAAAGAAACAGAGTCATACAAAGAGCGTTTATTTGAACAGCAAAAGCTTAACTTGTTAGATTCACTCACTCAGTTACCAAATCGTAGCGCATTAGAAGAGCGCATGGATATCGAATATCGCAACTACAAACGCACCAAACAACCCTTATGGGTCGCGGTTGCCGATATAGATCATTTCAAAACCATAAACGATAGTTTTGGTCACAGCACTGGTGATAAGACTCTACAAGTCATAGCTATGGCGCTAAAAAGCGCATTACGAGAATCAGAGTTTGTCGCTCGATATGGCGGTGAAGAGTTTGTGCTTTTACTACCTGATGTTGCCGAAAGCGATATTCAGCCTTTACTCAATCGAGTGAGAGAGAAAGTAAAAAGTATTCCATTTAAGTTTAAAAATCAGAGAATTACAGTTACAGTGTCTATAGGCGCTGCACAAATCATTGAAAATGAGCTCATAACAGAAACATTCGACCGAGCCGACGCAGCGTTATATAAAGCCAAAAACGAAAGCAGAGATAGAGTCATTATCGACTTTTAAGCTAATCCCCTTGTGCTAACACTCGTTACCACGTCAGTCTTTGTGGGACAGCTTGCCTATCACTGCTTAAGGAGTAGCTATGATAGTAAAAATTAGTCCTCGTGGAAGTCTAGATCAACTGTCGCAACTCGAAGTTGATCGATTGAAACAAAACGCAAAGAGTGAGCTTTATCAGCTCTACCGAAGCTGTTCGCTCGCTGTTCTCGCATCAGGCCTACAAAGTGATAATGCCGAAGGCCTATTCACTCAGTTCAGTGACTTTAATATCAGTGTCTTACGCCGAGAGCGTGGCATTAAGATTGAGCTAACCAACCCACCGGAAGAAGCCTTTGTTGATGGTGAGATCATGGCTGGGATCCAAGAGCATCTCTTTGCGGTACTCAGAGATATCGTTTATATCAACGATAAGTACGATAACCTTAAGCATATCAACCTAACGAATGCGAGCCACATCACTAACGTGGTATTCGATATCTTACGCAATGCGCGCTCAATGCCGATGTTCGACCCAAATATTGTCGTTTGCTGGGGCGGACACAGTATCAACCCCGTCGAGTATCAATATACCCGTGAAGTGGGTTATGAATTAGGGTTACGTAAACTCGATATCTGCACCGGTTGTGGACCCGGCGCTATGGAAGGGCCGATGAAGGGGGCAGCCATTGGTCACGCGAAACAACGGGTGAACCACGCTCGTTATATTGGTCTGACTGAGCCCAGTATTATTGCCGCAGAGCCACCAAATCAGATCGTCAACGAACTGGTTATTCTGCCCGATATTGAAAAACGCTTAGAGGCCTTTGTTAGGCTCGGCCACGGGATTATCATTTTCCCTGGTGGTGCGGGAACCGCAGAGGAATTACTTTATTTACTGGGTATTTTACTCAATAAAGAAAATCAAGATATTCCCTTTCCACTCGTCCTGACAGGCCCTAAAGAGAGTGAAGAGTATTTCTTACGTATCGATGAGTTTATCGGTGCAACCTTAGGCGAAGAAGCCCAGAGCAAATACCAAATTGTCATTGACGATCCTGTAAAAGTTGCTCGAATTCAAAAGCAAGCAATGGAAGATATTAAAACCTTCCGCAGAGAAAATGGCGACTCTTACCAGTACCAGTGGTCTTTAAAGGTGGAACCTGAGTTTCAACTACCATTTGAGCCTACCCACGAAGTGATGAGTAATCTCGACTTGCACTTTCAGACCAATAAAGCTGAACTTGCAGCAAACCTAAGAAAAGCATTCTCGGGTATTGTGGCTGGTAATGTCAAAATGGACACCATTAAAGCCATTGAAACTAAGGGACCGTTCGAGCTAAAAGGTGACCCTAAGCTTATGGCACTTATGGACGAGCTATTGGGCGCCTTTGTTTTACAACAACGTATGAAGTTACCGGGAAGTGCGTATGTTCCCTGCTATAAAATTATTAAATAAAGCGATTAAATGAATAAATTCCTCATTATAGATGGCATGAACTTAGTGCGGCGCATTCACGCCGCACAGCCAAATGAATCCGATATCACAGGCCTTAAAGAACGAGTCAATGGTGCATGTCGTAAGCTACTCAAGTTCCATCAACCCAGTCATGCCGCTATCGTTTGGGATGGAGATGCGATTTCATGGCGCAAAGCCCTATTTGAAGACTACAAGAAAGGTCGTAAACCTATGCCAGAAGCGCTGGCTAACGGCCTTGTCGAACTCAAAGCCTATCTTGCAGAACATCAACTTAACTCGATCAATGCCGATTCAGAAGCCGATGATGTCATTGCGACCTTAGCGACTAAACTGACCAGCATAAATGGCGAAGCCATTATCGTTTCAACCGATAAAGGTTTTTGCCAGTTAAGTCATCCAAATATCAAACGCTGGGATCATTTTAATCAAGGCTATTTGACTATCGAAGAGATGGAAAAAAAACTGGGCGTTGAATCTACTCAGTTTATCGATTACTTGGCTCTTGCTGGTGATAGTGGCAATAAAATTCCTGGAGTGCCGGGTATTGGTCCTAAATCAGCGGTAGAGTTACTCAAGATTTTTAGATCCTTAGCTAACATTTATAACTCCATCGACAAAGTGGGCTCTAAACAGGCCAAGAAACTTGAAGAGGGCAAACAGATGGCACGCCTAAGCTATAAATTGGTTCAACTGCAAACAGACCTACCTTTAAATGTAAATTTAAAGCAGTTTAGAATTGAACAGTAAGGCGCGCACTTACAGTTGTTAACATAAAGTTACGTTCCCAGCATTTACCTAGGTGCCTTCAAGTAGTATCTTAATGTTATTGAAAGAACAAAGTGAAGGAACCACTGTTAGAATGAAATCTAAACTCCCCGTCGTCGTCATCAGTATTTTTGTGGCTTATCTGGCCTTTGTCGCCGTGATCATGGTGTCCTACGATCCTAGCCCCGATGAGATGGATTGGGAGGATAGGCAGGCCTATAATAAAGCGATGCTGAACGAAGTGGCTATTGGACAAAGTATCACAGAAATCAAAAGTCTCTTTGGCAAAGCCGATTTCACCGAAGCCAAAATTTCTAATGAACAAAATATTGAAGTGTTATTCTACCGCACTCATCATAGAACATCCGACGGTGAAACCTCTAAAGAAGAGTGCACTCCCTTACTCTTCAAACAGGGTAAGCTCATTGCATGGGGAGAAGATACCTATCACCAATATTTGGCAAGTCCAATAGATAGCTAAACACCCGCAGATAGAGCGGTTTACTTGCTAAAACAAAAAGCAGCGATAATTATCGCTGCTTTTTGTGAATAGACTAAACGCTGCCTAAAAGCCGTCTTTTTCCAACTGTTTTTGCGCTGCCTTCTCTGCCTCTTCCATACGTTTAAGTTCTTGCAATAAACGTTCTCTCTCTGTTTGTTCAGTCTCGCTCTCTGTAGTTGACCGCTTTCTTGCTTCCCAATCTGGCTCCCCCTCTAACGGGGCTGTCGCATTAACGGATAGCGGTAAAACAACCATTAATAAACTCACTAAACTGACACTTTTAATCTTATTCATTTACGCTCCTTGTTGATGAATTCACACTTAAGCTACCATACCACTCATAGTAAACATCACTTATCAAAAGTCGCTTAGCAAAAGACGGCTATAACGAGCTATTACTGTGAGCAATTATTACAAGCTGCTACTACAAAAATGAGGTAAGCATGGCAACCTCGTGACAAATACCGCCAGAGTATCCATTGTCAGAGACTATACTCAGGCCTTAGTTAAGGGTTATTCCTTAGCACCTTAAAACTTAACAACTATCGGCGCTCATTACAAAGTTAATATTTTCGAGCTATTATTTCCAAGCTCATATTTTCAAGCAAATATAAAAATGCCGAAGTCATCGCCTCGGCATTTAGCACTTTATCAACTCACTCTCTATTCGCTAACCCTCTATAAGTTAGCAATTAGTCGAACAGGCAAAAACTAGCCCGTTATTGCTTCGAACAAATGAATTAATCAGCCTTCTTATTCTCTGTATAGGCCTCACCTTCGCTCAACCACTTCGGTGCAGGTGTCCCTTTTAAGTAATGATCGAAATATTCCATCATGCGAATGCTGTAATCGAGTTTATTGGGGTATTTTTTAAGGTGATGAGGCTCATCTTGATACTGTAAGAACACCACATCTTTACCCGCTCGGCGCATCGCTAAATACAACTCAACCCCCTGCTCCCACGGCACCGCATCATCTTTATCACCAAACATGATCATCATAGGTGTTTTAATGCGTTCAACATAGAAAACTGGAGAGTTCTCAATATACTTTTGCGGGAACTTAAATAAACTTTCTCCAATGCGGCTTTGACCCGTTTCATACTGGAACTGTCTTGCTAGACCACTACCGTGACGAATACCGCTATAAGCACTGGTCATATTCGACACTGGCGCGCCAGTTACAGCAGCCTTAAAAATATTGGTTTTAGTTACTGCAAATGCTGTTTGATAACCGCCCCAAGAGTGACCTTGGATCCCCACAGCCTTTGGATCGGCAATACCAATATCAATCAAATGCTGCACACCTGATGTCAATGCTTGCACTGATGAATCACCAGGGTAACCCACTTCAAAGCGAATATCTGGTAGGAATATGGCATAACCGTTGTCAGCAAACCAGGCAAAATTTGGCCTATGGTTAATCTTCATCTGCGGGAAAGCATGCAATCTATCACTCATAAAACGATAAAAATAAACCAGTACAGGATAACGCTTACCTTCAACGTAATTGGTTGGCTTAATCAATACACCATCAAGTGGTTTACCATCGCCATTAGTCCACTGCACTAACTCTGACTGGCTCCAGTTAAAGGCTTCACGCTGCTTGTCTAGGTTCGTTTGACGGGTGGCATCTTGTGGAGAATCATAACTGCCACTATAGAGATCTGGGAACCGATCATACTGCTCCTTTGAATAGAGAATCGTCTCAGCATCTTTACTGCGCGCGAGTAACTTAAGTTTATAGTCACCATCCATTAATGGCGTGACACCTGCAACACCGATTTGAGCTTGATAAAAGCCATCACCTTTCGTGATATCACTGTAACCATGCAGCAGTACTTTCTCATCCCCCTTAAGTACGCTTGGATACTCCTTATCTTTAACCAGTCCAGTCACACGATACTGGACACCGTGCTTGCGGCCTTCCCCAGCAGTTAGCTTGAATGCATCATGGGATGTGGTACTGACCTGCCAAATATCAAATTTGTCATAAATCAATAATCCAGTATCGCCAGCAATCCAAGGCCCTAAACCATAGCTTGGAGCATTTGACGGGTAATCATGATCTTCATCGGCAAAAGAAACACCTAACGTTTTAGTGACATTAGTGCGCCTATCCTGCGCTATCTCATATAAAAATACGTTGCCATGTAAGTAATATGAGACAAACTTTTCGCCTGGAGATAATGTCGGTTCTTCAGAGGTGCTTTGCTGAGTGAGTAATGAGATCTTGCGACCAGTATTGAGATCAACCAAGTAAAAATCACGATAGAAACCAGCCCAAGTGATCATCTTACGATAAGGCAGATCAGAGCTTGCTAGTGCAAAGCGTTGCTGTTGCTGCACTTCAACATCCGGCACTATAAGGTCGCCAAGTTGCACAAGGTTATTACCATTGATATGTAATACCGCTAAATAGGTGCGTTTTAACTCTTTTTTATACTGCTTAACTTCATGAGGCTTAATACGGGGATCATCACCATGCCACACTCTTAATGCACGACTAGAAGTAATCACTTCTTTATCAAATAGATCGGCCTGACTTTCAACCTTGGCGATTTCTAACTGCTGACTCACCTGTGGTACGCGACCAAAAAACAAGCGCTGGCTATCATCAGAAAAGCGTAATTCGGCGTAGCGATTCAAGGTCCATTCTGGTGATTTTGGCGCTGCGGTAAGCTTGTTGTTCTCAAGATCCAATAAGGATAACTGATATTCACGACCATAAGGGGCGGCTTGAGCGTCACCATAGGTAAAACCTATGTACTTACCATCGTTACTCAGTGCAATTGAGCCTACTTGTTGCTGCTTTAAACTCTGTATAATCGATGCTGTATTGTCAGCAAGTTTAACCAGTCTCAGTTCATGCTTATTTGCCTCAATATTATTTATTGCTAAGGCAAAATGAATACCGGACTTATCAAAGTTAAAGGCAGTAACATCTTTAAATTTAATTGATTTTAAATTATTAAGAGTTACTAACTCGACAAGTGAGCCTTTATCATAATCATCAACTTTTAGCTCTTTGTTACCGTTTTCAGGCTTATCGGCTGATTTTTCATCTTTTTTATTTTCGTCAGCTTCAAACCAAATGGCTAAATGGCTACCCGTCTCGTTGAATTCAAAAGATTTAACACGCTCATAACGTATTTCTTTTCCTGTTGAGGTATCTAACAAAACTAAACCTGACTTGAGTTTCTTTTTAGCTTTCTTATTCGCCTGCTCAGAATCAAGCAAAGGGATTACATCAACAAATGCGACAAATCGACCGTCATGGCTGATTTTTGGCTTACTGCCTCCTTTTACACTAAACTGCTTATTCGCAACTAAGCTTTTGACTAAACCATGGCTATCACCACGATCTGGTGCTACTTCAACTGCGAGCATATTGCCCATATCTGAAATAACAGGCTTTTTAAGCGATTCGAACCGCATGATATCGTCGGGAGTGATGCTATTTGTGGCCGCCATCAAGTTTGCAGACAGCAAGCACGTCGAAAATAGCAATAATGACTTTATAGGTAGTGACTTCAAGGTCTTCCTCATTATTATTTTATTAGACTAAAGTAGACTTTTTAACCTTCTAACGAACAATCATCGTCATAAGCAGTTATTTATGCAAGTTACCCTACAGAAAAAAACGTGAGATTGCTCACTATTTACTGTGAAAGTTGTTTAAAAGTGTTTAAAATACATCGAATAAAAAGAAAAGAATTCAAAGTTACTTTCCATGTCCTAAGACATGGCCACACAATTGCAGTAACGCCTAACCTTGGTAGGACTATCCATGACAAAAAGAACTATAACCGTAATCCCTGGTGATGGGATTGGCCCAAGCATTATCGATTCAGCGCTTAAAATCCTTGATAAAGCAGGTTGTGATTTTGAGTATGAGTTTGCAGATGCGGGTTTGGTTGCATTAGAAAAGCACGGTGAACTATTACCTCAGCGTACCTTAGAACTTATCGAAAAGAATCGTATTACCCTTAAAGGCCCACTAACAACACCAGTTGGAGAAGGCTTTACTTCTATTAATGTTAGCCTACGTAAGCAATTTAGCCTTTACGCAAATGTACGCCCTGTTTTGTCTTTTAAAGGTACTCAGGCGCGTTATGACAATATCGACATCATCACGGTACGTGAAAATACCGAGGGTATGTACTCAGGCCTAGGTCAAACAGTATCTGATGATGGTGCGACTGCTGAAGCGACCAGTATCATTACGCGTCAAGGCGCTGAGCAGATCACTACATTTGCCTATGAACTTGCACGCAAAGAAGGCCGTAAAAAGGTCACCATCGTTCATAAAGCTAACATCATGAAGTCAACTTCAGGACTGTTTTTGAAGGTGGCCCGTGAAGTGAGCTTGCGCTACCCTGACATCACCACTGAAGAGATGATTGTCGATGCGACATGCATGAAGCTGGTAATGAATCCAGAAAACTTCGACGTGATTGTTACCACTAACCTATTCGGTGACATTCTGTCAGATCTTTGTGCTGGTCTTGTAGGTGGCCTAGGTATGGCACCTGGTGCAAACATTGGTCGTGATGCCGCTATCTTCGAAGCAGTACATGGCAGTGCACCCGATATTGCAGGTAAGAACCTAGCCAACCCAACTTCTGTTGTTCTTGCGTCGATTCAGATGCTTGAGTACTTGGGCATGTCCGATAAAGCTGAGCTAATTCGCGCAGCAATTACCGCCGTTATCGAAGAAGGCGACCGTACGACTCGCGATCTCGGTGGTACTCACGGCACAACAGACTTCACTCAGGCTGTCATTGAACGTCTATCTTAATCTGCTTCATCGGCAGTATTAATCGATAGCATTGATAGACAAGATTAAAAACCAAAAGGCCCCATGTTTTCACATGAGGCCTTTTTTATGCTCTTGCGTTAACCGAGTTTAAAACCAAGCTCGGCTAAGCTAGACAAAATTAAGCTAAATAAAATTAAGCTATTACCAAGGTTGAGACGGTCTCAAGCAAAGATGAACCGTCACTTCATCACGGTCATGGTAAAGATGCTTGGCCGCGATAGAGAAATCATCGACACCATTTTCTTTTAAGATCTCTTCCATCGTCGCTAGAATTGTCGAAACTTCTTTATAACGTGCCTTCATAGGCAGTTTTAAGTTGAAGATTGACTCTTTAAACCAGCCATTAATCGCCCATGCTTCAATAAGCTCGGCTACGCGAGATGGCTTTTCAATCATGTCACACACAAGCCAAGTGATGTTCTTTCTTGGAGGCTCGAATCTAAATCCATCGGCTTGGTAATGTTTTACCTGTCCGGTATCCATTAAACCTTGATCCATTGGACCGTTATCGACAGCCGCAACAAACATACCACGTCTCACAAGCTGATATGTCCAACCACCAGGACAAGCACCAAGATCCACCGCCTTCATACCACTACTTAGACGAGTTTCTTGTTCTTCTTTAGGAATAAAGTGAATAAAGGCTTCGTCAAGTTTAAGCGTCGAGCGACTCGGCGCGTCAGCAGCAATCTTAAGTCTTGGGATCCCCATAAAATAAGGCGAACTGTTATTGCTCAGTGAGAAACCAACATAAGCTTGACCAGATGCAACAAAACACACATGAATAATTGGACGCTTTGGGTTTTCTTTTTCAAGCAGTGCGCCCGACTTTTTCAATGCCTGTCTAAGCGGAACAGTGAACTTACGACAGAAGTTAGATAACTCTTTCGCTTCGTTCGTGTCAGGCGTTTCAACGCGCAATTCGCCTGCTTTGTGTACTTGAGCCAAGGCTTCAACAATCGGGCTAATTCTATCTTGTTCAGGTAAGCCTTTTAGTAACTCTTTTGCGGCAAACATCTGTCTGGCAAAAATAAGTGAGTCCAAGCTAATGTTTTTAGCCAAAACTTCAGCATCGCCGGCTTGAAAGCACTGAAAAATGACATAGGCATCATTGGTGTTGGTTTTTACAAATCCACCAATGTCGAGCTCAGCCGCGCGCACTTGGATCTCTGCAGCGCAATCTTTCTCGTAACCAGCACGGCAAAATAAAAATAGGTTTATCATTGAATTTCCTGAAGATAAAAATAATATCAATCAAAGTGTCATTTTAAAAAATGACACAAGGCTTCAAAAGCATAGCGCTTAAAACAGCCAGCGTATTTGAATAATTGATACAAAAAAGCGGCCAACAAAGTTGTTGCCCGCTATTTTACACTGTTCAAGCTTAGCTGTGTACTGTCTAAAATTTAATATCAGTACGCAGGTCTAATACATTGCCCGAGTCTGCTCTATATTCTTTCAAACAATCCAATAATATACAGCGCTTCTAGTCCAACTCTTTTACTCGATTGCGCCAAACGGCCAGCGCAATAAACAACCAGCCGAGTAAAAAGCAGACACCGCCCATTGGCGTAACCGGTCCGGTCCATTTCGCACCGATTAATGCGTATAGATATAGTGAACCCGAAAATAGCACCATACCGGCGATAAACAAATAACCGGCCCAATCTAACAAGCGAGACTTAATCCAATGTCCTGAAAACGCCACAACGATCAGTGCGAAGGTATGATAAAACTGATACTCGACACCTAAATTAAAAATGGCAATTAAATCGGCTGTTGCCACGTTTTTCAACCCGTGTGCACCAAATGCACCCAATGCTACTGCAATGAAACCACTTAATGCTGCTAGCAGCAAAAATCCATGACGCATTTAACCTCCAAAAGGCCTATCGACATAGCCGTCGACAGGTAGATAATTTGCACTCTAAGTAACTATATATCAAAAGTTATGGTTACTTATTGATAAAATTTCGTATAAACGAGATAGCTTCTGCCAGATTAGCCTCTAAGCTGGTCCCTGACGACTTGCGTGGTTTAAAACCATGATCGCCATCAGTTAACCAATGCAATTGGGCCTTTTTCATTATCGGCCAAGTTTCAACTAACCCTTTATGACCAAACTTATCGCGCTCACCTTGGATCACCATGATGGGTGCCAAACAGTTCTCTATCGGCTCTAAACGCGGTTCACCACCACTGAGTGGAATAAAGGGATAGCCTAAGCACACCACACCATCAACCTTTAGGCTCTCGGCCAAGATTGTCGACATGCGCCCACCCATCGACTTGCCTACTAAGTAGATTTTTTTAGGCTTAAACTGCAGCTTTAGAATACTAAGCTGCAGCGCATAATCGGCGATAAGCTTTGGAGCTCTATCCGGTGGGCGGCGTTTACCGTCGATGGCATTAGCACGCATGTAAGGAAAATTAAAACGCACGACACGAGCGCCACTCGCGGCGATGCCTTTAGCCATTGCCGTCATAAACTCATGCTGCATGTTTGCCCCAGCGCCATGAGTCAACACGATGAGCGTTTCACTGTTTGCACTATTAGCACTAGCAATGACATCCTCAACCAAATACTGGCTGGCATCGAAGACTAAGTCCTCGAGACCTAGGCCTGCAACAGCCTCTGCTAATTCCCCCGCTAAATACGCTTGCTTTAACTTATCCTGTAAGCAGCTCACTACGGGTCTCCTCTTCAAACATGTCAAGCATCCACTCTCTAAAGGCCGCAACCTTACCTATCTCGGCATGGTTTTGCTGGCACACTAGATAATATGCATTCTTACTGACTAAAACTTCAGGGAATGGACACACCAATCGTCCTGCTTTAATGTCGGGCCTTGCAAGCACACTGTAGCCTAGCGCCACACCTTGACCGTGGGCGGCCGCTTGCAACACAAGTGAAGAATGACTAAATATTGGCCCCTGGTTCACATTAATATCAGTAATTCCACACTGCCTAAACCAAGCCAACCAATCTTGGCGGCTAGAGTCATGTAATAAGGTGTGATTTTTAAGATCGCTCGGCTTCTCTAACGGCTTAGGACCATTGAGTAATAAAGGTGAACAGACCGGAATTAATACTTCATTTCTTAACTTATCGGCACGCATTCCAGGCCAGTTACCCATGCCATAATAGATGGCGACATCGACATCATCGGTGAGCGAGCTATCCTCGTCATCAACCGCTTTAATTCTGACATCGATCTCTGGATTTTTCTCGCTAAATTTGGCGAGTCTCGGTACGAGCCATTGAATAGCAAAGCTAGGCGAAGTCGCCACTGTAAGCGAGCCGATGGCGCTTCTTGCTAATAACCTATCGGTCGCATCTGCAAGCTGAGTGAAAATATCTTTGATATCGAGAAAGTAGCTTTGCCCCTCCTCGGTTAACAGCAATGAACGGTTCTTGCGACGGAATAATTTTAATCCAAGATACTCTTCTAACGCTTTAATTTGATGACTCACTGCAGCCTGAGTAACAAACAACTCTTCAGCTGCTCGAGTGAAGCTTAAATGCCTTGCTGCAGCCTCAAATGCCTTTACAGCATTTAGGGGAGGTAATCGTCTTGCCATAGTGATCCAGATCCCGATTTTTAATTAGTTTTTCTAATGAGCATTGTTACATTTTATCGTTTGTAAAGGCCAGTCTTTTTGTTCAAAATCAGCCCCAACGAAATGATACTAGTTGGACAACCTCTACGACGTAATGGGGCGTGTCTAACAACCCAAATTTTAGCCCGGAGGCTACCGCGTATGTTGAACCTAAAATCAGTATTTGTTATTGCTATGCTCAGCGTATCTGCATCTGTTAGCGCTGACGAAATCAGCATCGACACGAAAGATATTGAAGCGACATTAACTGCTAACTTAGCAGAAAGCATGGAATTAATGCAGGCACAGCTCACTTCGGAGCTCGATACCATGCTCGTTACTGATGAACAGAAAAAGACCCAAGAAGCGACTGCACAGCTAATATTAGCTGACTAATTCTGCGGTATCGGCTTCAACGTTAAAACCACCTCTACGGTGGTTTTTTTGTACCCATAAATTATGATTTAATAAATATTGAGCACAAAAAAGGCGACTTATATTAAGTCGCCTTTGCCATACCTACGCTAATAGTACTTACAAACTCAAGTTAAGGGCGGTAAACCTTAACATTGGTGTAACCTTGTTCTTGTAGATAAAGCGCCTGTAGCTTACTCATGACGCCACGGTCACAATAAAGTAGGTAACTCTTATCTTTATCTAAGTCTGCAAACTGGGTCGCTAATTTATAGAAGGGGATTGCCTTCACTTCGACACCATCAATTTTAAGTGGAGACTTCTCTTCCTCTTCAGGTGCTCGGACGTCAATAATAATTTCATTGGCATTAATCGAGTCAACGGTTTCTGTTTCAGTGATCTTGGTATCCATCTGCGTCGCAATCTCCCTAATATCGATAATTTCAGCGTCAGCAATCACGCGATCAAGTAAGTCTTCAGAGAATTTAGCTTCTTCCGCTTCAACCTTAGATAAGACCGCCTTTACTGTTGGCTTTTGCGAAATCACGCCACAATATTCAGGGATCGACTTGGCAAAATCTTCGGTTCCAATCTGACGGCTAAGGTTGATAATGTCTTGCTTATCCATGGCGATGAGTGGACGTAAGATTAACTGCTCAGTACAGCGATCGATCACATTCAAGTTAGTCAATGTTTGGCTAGATACCTGCCCCATCGCCTCACCCGTTACCAATGCTTGAATGCCCATCTTCTGTGCAACACGTGTTGCAGCGCGCATCATCATACGTTTTAAGATAACGCCCATCTGGCCGTTGTCGATGCGCTCAAGAATTTCTTGAACCACAGGATCAAACGGTACAGAGATAAATTTAACTTTATGCGACTCACCGTATTTCTGCCATAAATGATAAGCCACCTGCTTTACACCTATTTCGTGCTGGTCGCCACCTAAGTTAAAGAAACAGTAATGAGTACGTGAGCCACGCTTGATAAACTGATAACTGGATACGCCTGAATCGAAACCACCAGAGATCAGCGACAATACGTCTTCTTGGGTTGCCATAGGGAAGCCGCCAAGGCCTTCAATACGCTTATCAATAAGGTAAAGATTGTCATTATCGATCTCTAGATGCACAGTCATATCAGGATTTTTTAAACGAACACCTGCGGCCTCAGTAAACTGATTTAATCCACCACCGACATAGCGTTCAACTTCAATCGAGTTAAAGTCATGCTTACCTGCACGTTTTACACGTACACAAAATGTCTTACCCACTAATTGCTCTTTATAGGCAACTAAGGTTTGTTGGTAGATGTCATCAACAGAGGTAAAGGTGCTAACATTAACTTGCAATACGTGTGCAATACCTGGAATACAGGCTAAACGTTCACCAAATGCTTCAACCAGATCAGGCCTATCATCTGGTACCATTACCATGATTTTGTCCCACTGGCGCTGTACTTTCGCAGACTCATCTACTTTTTTAAGTACGTTACGAATGTTGGTCTCAAGCATCTTGGTAAAGCGCATTCTTACCGGCTTGCTTTTCATCATGATTTCAGGAAACAGTTTTACGATAAATTTCATTGGTCTTCCGCGAGGAGTTATTTAAACAGCAATTCACCGATTATAACAAGATCATGTGGCAATTGCGTATATCCAATCTCAGTTTGTCTCGACAAAACCGTAAATTTTCAGCTCAAACTGGGGCAGATAGAACAATAACACGCAAGCGAGTCACCTCGATTGCGTGTTATTCATTACTAAGCACTGTTGCTATTGGCCCACTTGGATCTCTGCTGATTCCTTGGCTTTGCCTTGTTCAATCGCAATTTCTACACGTCGATTTCGAGCACGGTTAGCACTGGAGTTGTTTTCAACTAACGGAGCCGATGATGCCATACCCACCACTTTCATACGCTGCTGATCAAAGCCCTTTACTCGAATAAGTTCATGAGCAACGGCAACGGCTCGTTTGCTCGAAAGATCCCAGTTCGAGCTATAGAGCTCATTGGAAATTTTCCAGTCATCGGTGTGCCCAGATACGGTTACAATCCCCGGCACATCTTTAAGTAGCTCACCGACACGACGCACAACAGGTTTAAACCTAGGCTGTAAGAATCCCGAACCAGAAGCAAACGATCCCTTTTCTCTAATTCGAATAATAATTTGCTGGCCTAGGGATTCGATTTCGATCGCGCCATCAACAATCTCTTTGTTGAGCTCCTGCGCCATCTTTTTTACTTGTTCATTTATCTTATCTTGAGCAGACGCTTGAGTCTTAGTGGACTCAGTTTCAGATTGCGCGGCAGATTCAGCCTTAGCTTCGGCCTCACTTTGCTCTACTGCCGTAGCCGATGCTTGACCGCCACGCTGCTCTCCGCGTTGCTGCTGAATCCCGCCGGCACTATCATCTTCGCCCGCTTGAAACTCAAGCATAGGTTCTGTCATTTCATTGGTTTGCTGATTAATAATCTCAATCGGTGTCGGCTCTGGCTTGCCTGGGCGAAACTCCAATGCGATAACTGAGGTGCCCTTTGGGATATCTTTCACTTCGACTTTATTTTGCACACCAAACGCATATTTCATTGAGCCAGCAATCTGCTTGAACTTCATCACATCCATTTCGGAAAATGCCAGCAGCAATACGAAGAAACACATTAACAGCGACATTAAGTCGGCAAAGGTTGCTAACCAAAGCGGTGCGCCTGGGGGTGGGCAATCACATTTGGCTTTTTTAGCCATCTGCTTACGCCCCGCCCAAGGTATCTATTGTTCTCGATTTTTCAGAAAGGTAGTTCTTTAGAAACCCTTCGATTACACGGGGATTCTGGCCATCTTGAATGGCCAATACTGCATCCATAATCAGGTTACGATTTAGCATCTCTTCATTCATTCTAAGGGATAACTTATCGGCAATCGGTAGTGCAACCATATTGGCAACCACGGCACCGTATAGTGTGGTTAACAGAGCCACCGCCATCGCCGGACCAATTGACTTGGGGTCGTCCATATTCGATAGCATGCCCACGAGACCGATTAGGGTACCAATCATGCCCATGGCAGGTGCCACATCGCCAATCGACTTAAAAATACCGATACCGGTTTTATGACGCTCCTCGGTAAGAGCGATATCTTTTTCTAGTGCATCGCGCACCACATCCCCATCGTGACCATCTACCAGCATGTCGACCGCTTTTTGCATAAAACTATTACTGATCTCGGCCTCTTCCAATGCTAAAAAACCACCTTTACGCGCCGCATCGGCCATAGAGATAGATTGTTCAATAAGATCTTCAGGTTTGTCTAACTTGAAAATAAAAGCCTTGGCTGCAATCTTAGCGGAGCCTAAAAACTGTTTAAGGTTATATTTCATCATAACGACGAACAAGGATCCAATCATCACGATAAGAATCGAGGGCACGTTAATAAAAATCCCGATGCCACCACTACTGGCCATTGCCATGATAATGAAAGCAAATGCGCCAATAAGTCCAATTAGGGTTGCTAAATCCAAAACCGCTCCTCAAATACCAATCAAAACACTGCTTACCTGCAGTCTCGAATGCTAATTGCTACATATAATGCCAAGAATAATTTAGTAGCTAAAATATTACGCCTTTGCTGTCACGGCAAGCGACAAGTCACCAAACACTTCATTAGGAGTCATATTTTCAGCATTTCAACTTATATAACGACCAAAAAAAGGATCTCTTGAGTGATATTTCCAGCAAATCTTGCGCAGTTTCCGTTAAAATACCCCTTCACTCGCAGGAACACGTCCGATGCCTTCCGATATGATCCTTGATCTATTATCTGTTGGCTTGCGCATATTTGACTAACAATGAAAGCAGGTTTGATATCGAAAGCGTGCTTTTGCGCAAATAGTCAGCGGCTTAATTTGACCCATGTGCCCTGCTGATATACTTTGTGTACCGCTTATTTCTAGGAATGATCATCGTGGCAAAAAAACCAGAAAATCTCTCATTTGAAGATTCACTTTCCGAGCTAGAAAAAATCGTAACCGACTTAGAGCATGGCGATATCGCTCTCGATGATGCCTTAAAGCAATTCGAACGCGGAATTAAGCTTGTTCGAAATAGCCAGAGCAAGTTAGAAAATGCTCAGCAAAAAGTAGCCGTGTTAATGCAAGAAGAGGGTGTAGACACTCTCAAACCTTATGATATCGAGGGTGAGTAATTGTTAGTAGAGTCACTTAAGCGATACCAGCTGCGCAGTAACCAGCAGCTTGAATTACGTATCGATGCGCTCGAAGATATTGATCCACAGCTCAAAGCCGCAATGAAACATGGTGCCTTGATTGGTGGAAAGCGTATTAGACCCTTTTTGGTTTATGCCATCGGCGACATGTTAGGTGTTAAGCTGACAACACTGGATTCCTGCGCAGCGGCTATCGAGTGTATCCATGCCTACTCACTGATCCATGACGACCTGCCAGCTATGGATGACGACGCATTACGTCGTGGTCAACCCACGGTACATATTGCTTTTGATGAAGCCACTGCCATATTAGCCGGTGATGCACTACAAGCACTTGCGTTTGAAATCATCAGCGATCCCATCGAAAACATTACTCCATCACAAAATTTAGCCATGGTTAAAGCCTTAGCTAATGCCTCTGGGTATAGTGGTATGTGTGGTGGTCAGGCGATGGACTTAAGCGCAACCAACAAGCAGATTGAATTAGCCACCTTAATAAAGCTTCACAAACTAAAAACCGGTGCTCTTATTCGATGTGCCGTTGAGTTTGCTATTATCGCCGCAAAAGTCGATGGACAAGAACGTCAGGCGTTACTCGATTTTGCCGATGCCATTGGCCTCGCTTTTCAGGTGCAAGATGACGTGCTCGATATCATCGCTAGCACCGAAGAACTCGGAAAACCGCAAGGTTCCGATACAGATTCAAACAAAAGTACCTATCCAAAGTTACTTGGATTAGAGGGCGCTCAAAAAACTGCTTCAAGTTTGATTGAGGACGCACTATCAGCGCTGGCCAAATTACCATACAATAGCCAGCTAATTGCAGAATTCGCCCGTTATATCATTGAGCGAAGAGTTTAATAAAGAGACAAAGAATCTCGATATGAGTTTTGATATTTCTCAATTTCCTGTGCTTGCACAGGCTAATACCCCAGATGAGCTAAGACAGCTCCCTCAAGCAGTATTGCCACAATTGGCAGACGAACTTCGAGGTTTCCTACTGAAGTCTGTTGGTAAATCAAGCGGTCACTTTGCATCGGGTCTAGGCACGGTGGAACTCACCGTGGCACTTCATTATGTGTACAACACACCATTTGACAGACTCGTTTGGGACGTAGGCCACCAAGCCTATCCACACAAAATCTTAACGGGTCGCCGTGAAAAGATGCATACCATTCGCCAAAAAGGCGGTGTGCACCCTTTCCCTTGGCGTGAAGAAAGTGAATACGACACCTTTAGTGTGGGTCACTCTGGTACTTCTATTAGTGCCGCGCTTGCAATGGCTGTTGCAGCGGAAAAAGAGCAAGCGGGGCGTAAAGTGGTTGCCGTTATCGGCGACGGTGCTATGACGGGCGGCATGGTATTTGAAGCCATGAACCACGCTGGTGACCTGCATAACGATATGCTAGTGGTGCTAAACGATAACGAGATGTCTATCTCGGAAAACGTAGGCGCACTCAACAATCACTTAGCTCAGCTAATGTCTGGCCGTTTCTATACCACCATACGTGAAAGCAGCAAGAAAGTGCTTCAAGGTATGCCGGTTATCAAGGAGATGGCAAAGCGCACCGAAGAGCACCTTAAAGGCATGGTTGTGCCAGGCACTCTATTTGAAGAGCTAGGCTTTAACTACATAGGCCCGATTGATGGCCATGATGTTGATGCGCTCGTTGAAACCATGCGTAATATGCGTAATCTAAGTGGTCCGCAGATTTTACATATCATGACCAAAAAAGGTCGTGGCTATGAACCAGCCGAAAAAGATCCTATCGGTTGGCATGCAGTGCCTAAGTTTGATCCTTCAACCTTTGAAAAGCCTGCAGCCAAGCCATGCGACCCGACCTTCTCTGAAGTGTTTGGTAAGTGGCTTTGTGATATTGCTGAAAAAGATGAAAAAGTCTTGGGTATTACGCCTGCTATGCGCGAAGGTTCAGGTATGGTTGAGTTTTCTCAGCGCTTTCCTAAACAATACTTTGACGCAGCGATTGCCGAACAACATGCAGTCACCTTCGGCGCCGGCTTTGCCTGTGAAGGATACAAGCCTGTTGTGGCGATTTACTCAACCTTTCTACAGCGTGGTTACGATCAATTGATCCACGACGTTGCTCTGCAAAGACTACCGGTGCTGTTTGCTATCGACCGTGGTGGTATTGTTGGTGCCGATGGCCCAACTCACCAAGGTGCATTCGACTTAAGCTTTATGCGCATAGTGCCAAATATGGTGATTATGGCGCCATCAGATGAAAACGAATGTCGCCAGATGCTGTACACAGGTTATTGCTATAACGACGGCCCAACGGCTGTGCGCTATCCTCGCGGTAGTGCTACCGGAGCTAAGCAAGTTGAAACCATGACGGCGATGCCGATTGGTAAAGGCTTGCTCAAACGCCAAGGGCAAAAAATCGCAATCCTTAACTTTGGTACCACATTAGCCAGCTGCCTAGTCGCCGCAGAAGCACTTGATGCGACCGTTGCCGATATGCGCTTCGTGAAGCCGCTTGATGTTGAGCTGGTTAAAGAGCTTGCTGCTAATCACGATGTGCTAGTCACTGTTGAAGAGAACGCGATTATGGGCGGTGCGGGCTCGGGTGTACTAGAGCTATTGCAGACTCTGAAGATGCCAAAGCCAGTATTACTTATTGGTTTGCCAGATGAGTTCATTAAGCACGGTGCACCGGAAGAGATCACCAGTGAGCTTGGCTTAGATGCTGCGGGGATCCAAAAGCAGATCGAAGACTTTATCGCTTAAATGCTAAGCTCTTGAATCTGAAAAATAGCGAAATAAAAAGGACTGCCTAGGCAGTCCTTTTTTAGGCTTGTGCTAACCGCTAAGCTAGCAACAGCCATATTTGGCTTTAGCTAGAAAACTAGCCTTGAGAAACCATTACCATCGCAGGGCGAAGTAGGCGGTCATTTAGGGTGTAACCCTTCTGCATCACCATCATTACAGTGTTGGCAGGGAAATCAGCACTTGGCTGCATACCGATAGCTTGGTGTAGCTCAGGGTTAAATGTATCGCCCAGAGGATCGACTTGCGTCAGACCAAACTTCTCAACCGTACTCACAAAGCTCTTTGCCGTCAGCTCTACGCCTTCGTAAATGGCTTTTGTCGCTTCCGCTTCGGCATCGGTACCTTGCAGAGCGCGCTCCATGTTATCTAAAACAGGTAGCAACTCGTTGATAAATTTTTCTAAGGCAAATTTGTGCGCCTTCTCGACATCAATCGCTGAACGACGACGGATGTTGTCTACCTCGGCTGCTGCACGGATCACTGAGTCTTTCTGAGATTCAACTTTAGTTTCAGCTTCTTGCAAAGCTTTTTCTAACTCTTCAACACGGAAATTGGCTTGAGTTAACTCATCCATTAAAGAGGCTTCACCTGTTGCTTCTGTACCGTTTTCGTTAAGCAATTCGCCTTCGACGATCTCTTCAACTTGGTTATCTTGTGCTTTATTTGTTTGGTTGCTCATTTTTGCTCCAGCTAAAAATGCTTTGTTTCTGCATGCTCTAGGCATATTATGGGGATCAATTTGAAGGTTTCAAGGCCTAAAGCTGGATCTAACATAAATATGAGCAATACGTTTCACACAATTGGTCTAATTGGTAAACCGAATCACAAAGGAACCACACTGACCTTAAAAAGGTTGCATCATTGGCTTAGCATGCAGGGCTATAAGGTGTTGGTCGAAGAAAGAGTTGCCGGAGAGCTTGGACCTCAAGTTCAGTCAGTCGATCTATTAGAGATCGGTGAGCAATGTGATTTAGCCATTGTTGTCGGCGGTGACGGTAATATGCTGGGTGCAGCTCGAGTACTCGCAAGATTCAGTGTCGGCGTCATTGGGGTTAACCGCGGTAACTTAGGTTTTTTAACTGACCTGCCACCCGACTCTTTTGAAGAAGCGTTATCAAAGGTACTCGAAGGTGAGTTTGAAATTGAGCAGCGCTTCCTACTCGAAGCAGAAGTGCATCGCCATGGTGAGTTAAAATCGAGTAATACCGCTGTAAACGAAGCCGTACTGCACCCCGGTAAAATTGCTTATATGATTGAGTTTGAAGTCTATATCGATGACAAATTCATGTATAGCCAACGCGCTGACGGTATAATTATTTCCACTCCAACGGGCTCTACGGCCTATTCATTGTCTGCCGGTGGCGCAATTTTAACGCCTAACCTTTCCGCCGTGATCTTAGTCCCTATGTTTCCCCATACCCTCTCATGCCGACCAATTGTAGTCGATGCAGCAAGCATTATTAAGCTTGTGGTCTCGCCACATAACAGCGATAACTTAGAAGTCAGTTGTGATGGCCACGTTCACCTTTCTGTACTACCTGGAGATGAGATAATCATCAAGCGTAGCCAAGAAACCTTAAGACTGGTGCACCCGAAAGGGCATAACTATTTCCACGTTCTCCGTACCAAGCTGGGTTGGGGAAGTAAGCTTTTCTAAGTCACCACAGATGCCGATAGACTTTTAGTCATACTTATCGGCATCTGCTCGCCTCAATAATATGTTCAAAACCTCACCAGCCTTCCTATGTAACTTTCATGACATTGGTGTTAATTAGCTACAGTTCTTATTCTGCCTTGATTCAATAGCATCAAAACAAAATATTATTCATAAAAAATCAACTCGATTGAAAACATTAACTTAGATTAATAATGATAAATAAGACTGCAAAACATAGCAGCAAAACGAGACATAAGTCACACCAAGTTTAAGTTCTATATACCTTATTTGCTGTCACATCGGAAATTTGCCGATCAAATCTAAGACGAATAATCTTCAAGTTAATACAATTTGATACGTTTAGTGCTAAAAACGATCTCTTTTATACTTTCCCTATGCCTACCTAGCATTCAACCTATAATTTTACGTGACACGGATCACAGAGCAAGCCACAACAAAACTGTGATCAGTCTCACTAATGGCATTATCAACCACAATTGACGAGCTGATTGATCTGGATCACGTTCTCGATTTTCTAAATAACGTCTATTACGCACCGCTACCCGTAATAACTATAAATTTAAGATACGGTTTGGGTAGTCACTAATGTTCACCACTCAAATTTGAATACAGTTTGAGTAGTAACAATTAATGTTAGCGACTCAAATCTAAACATTTGAAAGCAACAATTGAAGTTAGACACTCAAACATATCGAGGCAAGTATGACCTTTATTCAACTACTCGCAAGCTTAACGCCGATCATCAGCGTAATGCTGTTTCTAGTCTTGCTACGGATGCCTGCATCTAGAGCAATGCCCATCTCTATGGTTTTCACCGGACTCGCCGCCGTATTCGTCTGGCAGATGGACACCACCTTCCTCGCCGCCTCCGTGGTAGAGGGACTACTTTCAGCTTTAACGCCATTGACTATCATTTTCGGCGCGGTGTTTCTGCTTAATACCCTCAAGTATTCTGGAGCCATGGACACGATTCGAGCTGGCTTCACCAATATTAGCGGCGATGCTCGTGTGCAGATCATTATCATCTGTTGGCTATTTGGCTCATTTATCGAAGGCTCTGCTGGCTTTGGCACCCCTGCTGCAATTGCAGCTCCGCTCTTGGTCTTACTCGGCATTCCACCGATTGCCGCGGCGGTAGTCGCCCTGATTGCAGATTCAACCTCGGTGTCTTTTGGTGCCATCGGCCTGCCAGTACTATTTGGTATGGAGCAAGGATTAACCCAAGGCGGCGCAAATATGGCCGCACAGCAGATAGCCCAGCACGGTGGCAGCTTCGCCGATTTTGCGCAATTTATTGCCATGCACATGATCACTATCGATTTAATCACTGGTACCCTTATCCCTCTCACCATGGTGGCGATATTGACAGGCTTCTTCGGCCGCAATAAGTCATTTAAAGAGGGCCTAGCAATCTGGAAGTTTGCCCTATTTGCGGGTCTTGCCTTCACGGTTCCTGCTTGGTTAATCAACTACTTTGCAGGACCAGAGTTCCCGTCGGTTATCGGTGCACTTGTGGGTATGGCATTAGTGATCCCAGTTGCTAAGAAAGGATACCTATTACCAAAAGAGCAATGGAATGACTTTGCTGAAAATGATGGACAAGAGCGCCAGGAACTTGAGACTGAAGTGAAGTTCTCACAACTTGCGGCTTGGTCTCCTTACCTCATCATGGCGTCACTACTCGTGCTATCACGTACCGTTGAGCCACTGAAAGCCTGGTTATCTAGCTTTAATATCAGCTGGACAGGCTTATTAGGCACTGAATTAAAAGCGGGCTTTGCCACCTTGTATGCACCAGGCGCTTTCTTTGTTTTAGTGTGTATCCTAGGTTTCTTCCTATTTAGAATGAAATCACCGGCAATTAAAGAGACTATCTCTGTTTCTTGTAAGTCGATGGTGCCCACCATTATCTCCCTTGGCGCATCAGTGCCTATGGTGAAAATTTTCCTAAACTCAGGTGAAAACGCATCGGGCTTAGCCTCTATGCCAGTAGCACTGGCCGATACCTTGGCAAACAGCATGGGCGCAGTTTGGGCTTGGGTATCACCGATTGTGGGTATTTTTGGCGCCTTCCTATCTGGCTCTGCGACCTTCTCAAACATGATGTTCTCAGGCCTTCAATATAGTGTTGCCGACAATATTGGTGCAAACCATGCGCTCATTTTGGCTATGCAAGGCATTGGTGCCAATGCCGGTAATATGATGTGTGTGATGAACGTCGTTGCAGCTGCAACCGTTGTGGGCATGGCTGGACGTGAATCCGAGATCATCCGCAAGACGATGCCAGTTGCACTCGGCTATGCGCTAGTCGCAGGGACTATCGCCGCAGTTTGGGGCGGATTCTAGCTGCTCCTTTCGCTGTAAAAATAGCTAAACAAAATAATAATATCGTGAGAGCCGCTGTTATGGCGGCTTTATCCACTTAAACAAAGTGTGAGAGATAAACTTGATGTCGATTAATTATGAAGCCATATTAAGAGATTTACGTAGACAAGTTGGCGAACATGCGGCCACCAACGATCCGGTTCGTCGCTTTGCTTGGTCAACCGATGCCAGTTATTTTCGTATCGTGCCAGAGATTGTGGTGCATGCCGATACGCTAGAGCAAGCTAAGCGCACATTGGCGATTGCCCGTACCTATGGCGCGCCTGTCACTTTTAGAGCAGCCGGCACCAGTCTTTCAGGCCAAGCCATTGGTGAAGGTATTTTGCTTATTTTGGGCCACGACGGTTTTAGAACCCTAATCGTGAGTGAGGACGCATCAAAGATCACCTTAGGCACAGCCGTTATTGGCGCCGATGCAAACGCAGCTTTAAAGCCTTTAAACAAGAAGATTGGTCCCGACCCCGCCACACTTGCTGCAGCAAAAATTGGTGGTATCGTGTCAAACAACGCCTCAGGCATGTGTTGCGGCACGGCGCAAAATAGCTATCAAACAATTGCTTCAGCCAAACTGCTTTTTGCCGATGGCACAGAGCTCGATACTGGGTGTGAAGAGTCAAAGGCCGCTTTTACTCAGTCTCACCCACAACTTTTAAAACAGCTTACTGAACTAGCAGAGCTGACCGTGAACAACACCACGCTCGCAGCTAGAATCCGTAAAAAGTATTCCATTAAAAACACCACAGGTTATAGCCTCAATGCTTTAGTTGATTTCGCCGACCCCTTCGAGCTGATCAATCACTTAATTGTGGGCGCCGAAGGCACCCTAGCCTTTGTTGAAGAGGTCACTTACCACACGGTCGATGAAGCGCGCTTTAAAGCCTCAGCCATGGCGGTATTTTTCAATATGGAAGATGCCGCACGCGCGATTCCGCCATTGGTGGGTGACAGCGTCGCCGCAGCAGAGCTGCTGGACTGGGCATCAATCAAAGCTGTGACCGGTAAAGCGGGTATGCCCGAGTGGTTAGCACAACTACCTGAAGGTGCCTCGATCTTATTAATCGAGTCGCGGGCCAACGATAAAGATACCCTCGAAAGATACACTAAAGATGTTACCGCCAAGCTTGCTCATATTGAAACCGAGCGCCCTATTATCTTCAGTGACGACCCCGCGGTATTTGGCCAGTACTGGGCAATGCGTTCAGCTTTGTTCCCAATTATTGGTGGTGAACGCCCTAAAGGCACCTCGGTCATTATCGAAGATGTGGCCTTCGAGCTTGAGCATTTGGCGGCTGCCGCTAACGATCTCACCGAGCTATTCCATAAGCATAACTACCCTGAGGGCGTTATTTATGGTCACGCACTTGCGGGGAACTTCCACTTCATCATTACACCAACCTTTAACTCTCAGATAGACATCGAACGTTTCCACGCATTTATGCAAGATGTTGCCGAGATGGTGATCAATAAGTACGACGGTTCGATGAAAGCCGAGCATGGCACTGGCCGCGCAGTGGCGCCATTTGTTGAGATGGAATGGGGAAGCGATGCTTACAGCTTGATGAAGCGCATTAAGCAGATCTTTGACCCTGAAGGTCTGTTAAACCCAGGGGTTATTCTTAACGATGACAACCAAATTCACGTTAAGAATATTAAGCCCTGTCCTGTGGTCGATGACTTAATCGACAAGTGTATCGAATGTGGTTTCTGTGAAAAGACCTGCCCGACTTCAGCGCTGAATATGTCGCCACGCCAACGGATCGCAACCTTGCGTGAAATTGAGCGTCTCGAGCAGTCCGGTGGCAAACGGGCCGCAGAACAGATGCGTGCCGCAGCTAAATACGATGTAGTCGATACCTGCGCTGCCTGTCAGCTTTGTACTATCGCCTGCCCGGTGGATAACAGCATGGGCGAATTAGTGCGAAAACTAAGAACGCCTTATATCACCAGCACTGAGCAGAAGGTTCTCGACTTTCAAGCTAAGCACTTTGGCGCGGTAAACCAAGTGATCAGCACAGGTTTCGATGTGCTAGGTACCATTCATAAGATCACTGGCAGTGCCGTCACCGGTGCGATAATGAAAGCCGGACGCGTTATCAGCAAAGAAGTGCCTTATTGGAACCCCGACTTTCCAAAGGGCGGAAAACTGCCAAAACTAGCGGCACCAATTCCAGGTCAAGAAACCGTGGTCTACTTCCCAGCCTGTGGTGGTCGCACCTTTGGCCCAACACCAAAAGATCCAGATAACCGAACCTTACCAGAGGTGGTGGTAACGCTACTCGAACGCTCAGGCTATAACGTGATCACCCCAGAGAAGACACGCGATCTGTGTTGCGGTCAGATGTGGGAATCTAAAGGCGACTTTAAAAATGCCGATGCGAAACGCAAAGAGCTAATTGAAGTCGTTGCAGCGATGACACAAGGCGGCAAGCTACCCGTTATCATCGATGCGCTTTCATGCACATACCGCACCCTTGCAGGTGATAAATCTCTGAGCGATAAGGTCGAGATTGTTGATATGGTTGATTTCATCCATGACAAACTGCTCGATAAACTCACCATCACTCGCAAGAAACCTGCAGTTGCTCTGCACTTAGGCTGTAGTGCACGCAAGATGAAGGTCGAGCCTAAGATGGAGGCGATTGTCGATGCTTGTAGCAATCGAGTTGTTCGCCCTGCGGGAATTAATTGTTGTGGTTACGCTGGTGAAAAAGGCTTATACAAGCCAGAGATCAACGCCAGTGCACTACGTAACATCAAGAAGCTTATTCCTGTTGATGTGAGTGAAGGTTACTACGCTAACCGTATGTGTGAAGTCGGTTTAACCCAACATAGCGGCATATCCTATCGCCACCTAGCCTATCTGCTGGAGGAGTGTACTCGCTAAGTACTATCTCACTTGGCAATATAGACCTCCTAAACTAGGGGCTACCCAGCCCCTAGTTTCTTTTCGTTTTTAATCAAAACCGTCATCACCTCATCTTAGTAACCATTTTTAGTTACCCCACTTTACACTGCAGATAAGAACGAACATTATTCACTTGCAATACAATGATTTACGTTATTTTCATTTTTGCAAAAATGCCCGTTTTTATTTACTAAATTAGCACTACTTTTTACACGGGTATCGGCCTATATTTAATGTGTAAATAAATATAGGCGAATGTCCGCTTACTAAAAAGTCGGCTTTTTGAGCAGACTTTTTGCGGCTACTTTTTACAGTTAGAAAGTCGCTAACAATGTCTGCAAAATAGAAGAGAAAACACAATGAAGATTGCACTTTTCATTCCGTGCCTAGTGAATCAGATGGTCCCAGAAGTGGGAATCGCCACCTTAGAATTATTAGAAAAACTCGGACACCAAGTCATACTGCCAAAGGGTCAAACCTGTTGCGGCCAGCCGATGACAAACTCAGGTTGTTATAACGAAGCCAAGAAGACCACCATGAAACTACTTAATGCCTTTAAAGGTGTTGAGTGTGATGCCATCGTCTGCCCCGCCGCTTCCTGCCTCGTTGCCGCTAAAGAAAACTTTCATGAGTTCGATAGCAGCCCAGAAGCCCAGGCCGTTATTGATAAATTGTATGAGTTAACCGAGTTTCTTCACGACATCTCTCCTATTCCAGCCTTTAGTAAGCCGTTCCCCCACAAGATCAGTCTACAGATGAGCTGTCACGGCATTCGTATGCTGGACTTAGCGACCCCAAGTGAGCAGATGGGTCCACGGATGAACAAGTTTGAAGCCGTGCTTGCTGCTATTCCAGAGATTGAAATTGTCTATCCAGATCGCCGCGATGAATGCTGTGGCTTCGGTGGCACATTCGCCCTCGACGAAGGTGCTGTATCGGCGAAGATGGGTAAAGATAAAGCACAGGCTCATGCCGAAACTGGCGCGGCTTATGCGGTGGGCTTCGACCCATCTTGCTTACTACATATCGATGGTATGGTCAGAAGGCAGAAACTGCCTATTGAGACTCGCCATATAGCTCAAATTATCAACGCAGCGCTTTAGGAGAAGATATGTCGACTTCAACATCAGCTACTCATGCCCATAAAGCGGAGATCTTCTGTAAAGATGAGTCTCGTGTCGATTGGCACTCCAAGGCTCTGTGGATGCTACGAGAAAAACGCGACCGCGCTGCAGGTAGTCTGCCGGAGTGGGAACAGTTACGCCAAATTGGATCAGAGATGAAGCTGCACACGCTGACTCACCTAGGCCAGTATTTAGAAGAGTTTGAGCAAAACTGTCATAAAAACAATATCAAAGTGCACTGGGCTAAAGATGGCGCTGAGCACAACCGTATCGTGCACGAAATCTTAGCTGAGCATAACGTTAAGAAGTTAGTGAAGTCTAAATCCATGCTCACCGAAGAATGTCACATGAATCCATATTTGGAACAACGTGGCATTGAGGTGATAGATACCGATTTGGGTGAGCGTATTATTCAGCTTGCAGGCCAACCACCATCACACATTGTGGTGCCGGCGATTCACCTGAAAAAAGAGGAAGTGGGCGATCTGTTCCACGACAAACTCGGCACAGATGCCGGCGCTTCAGATCCGCTGTACTTAACCCGTGCCGCCCGTGCGCACCTGCGTGAGCAGTTCCTATCTGCCGATGCGGCGATGACAGGGGTTAACATGGCGATTGCCGACAAAGGTGCGGTCGTTGTGTGTACCAACGAAGGTAATGCCGATATGGGCGCTAACTTACCTAAGTTGCAACTGCATTCGATGGGCATAGACAAGATTGTGCCCAATATTGATAGCGCTGCGGTATTGCTACGCACCCTAGCAAGAAACGCCACGGGCCAGCCTATCACCACTTACAGCTCTTTCTATCGCGGCCCACAAGAGGGTGGTGAGATGCATGTGATTATTGTCGATAACGGCCGTACTGATATGCTGAAAGACAAAATCTTAGCCGAAGCACTTAAGTGTATTCGCTGTGGTGGCTGCCTTAATACTTGCCCTGTTTATCGCCGCTCAGGTGGCTACAGCTACAACTACACTATTCCAGGCCCAATCGGCATCGCCGTAGGATCACAGTGTGATGATACCAACTCCATGCCTTGGGCTTGTACCTTGTGTGGCAGCTGCTCTTATGTATGCCCAACTAAGGTGCCACTGGATAAGATTATTCACCATCATCGCCGCCTTAAAGCTGAAGCAGGAAAACTGCCTTATGGTAAAGCCAGTTATATGCCACTCGTGGGCAAATTTATGGCCAGTGAAACGGCGCTTAACTGCTCAATGAGCGTTGCTCGTATGGCGCTTAAGATATTGCCAGGTAGCCTATTAAAACCATTCTCAGGCGCTTGGGGTAAATACCGTGAGCTACCAGTGGCACCAAACTCAAGCTTCGAAGCTTGGTTTAAGAAGAACAGAGGGTAAAACATGTCCAGTAAACACGACATTCTAAACGCGCTAAAGAGCGCGGCGATTGCACCTCAAGCCATGCCTGTTATCAAGGTTGCACCGCGAATTGATGACTTAGTTGGTCAGTTTGAAGCCAGCCTTAATACCGTAGCTGGCACGTTGCACCGTGAAGGTGGCCTAGCTAAATTACAGGCACAAGTTGATGAGCAGATTGCACAGGGCATGCAGATCATCTCTATGCTTGATGGCATTAAAGGCAACCGCGAGGTGACTGATACGGCTCACCAGCTGAGAGATATCGATTACGCGGTGATCCCTGGAGACTTAGGCGTCGCTGAAAATGGCGCTATCTGGGTTAACAACAAAAACCTTGGCCACCGCGTCACGCCCTTTATCTGTGAAAACTTATTCTTAGTGCTAGAGGCTAAAACGATAGTGGCTAACATGCATCAAGCCGCCAGTAAGCTAACTCTTGATTCCGGTGAGTTTGGTACCTTTATCGCAGGTCCATCAAAGACGGCCGATATCGAGCAAGCCTTGGTTGTCGGTGCCCACGGCGCGTGTAGCTTAAACGTATACTTGGTTTAATCAATATTAAACTGGTACGAAAAAGCCCTAATTGCTATTAGGGCTTTATTAAGCTATTTCAGAACGCGATATACGCACTGATTAGCATTACCTTTTCTTTTTCTCGATATAGTAGTCTAACTGAACTTTCACCTCTTTTGCTTCAACAGCTTTTCCATCAACAAACTTAGGCGCATAACGCCACTGTTTTAATGCTAAAAGCGATTCTGTTGCAAATTTTTCTCCGCCAATAGTATCAAGAACAACAGGGTCTTTAACAAAACCCATTTCATCAATAGTAAAACTTAGCTGGGCAGAGCCACTTTTGCCAGCCCTAGCATAAGATATTGGATAATCAGGATTTTTACGAAACAGTGGCGTCGGCTCAATATCTTCCTTCCATGGCTTCATATTACCTATCGCTATACAGTGTTGAGTCGATTTTTCACTTTCGCCATCAAGCTCATAAATCTGTACTAACTTGGCATGAGCTGCCAACTCATAGGGATGAGTATAATCAAGCTTTTGAAATTGAGTGATAACGCCCAAAAATAGCGCTTCAGCTTCATCATAATCTTTCTCTGCAAAGCGTACGTTACCAACCCTAAAGCTCGTGAGTACACGTTTCATTGCATTTTCAGGCAATAATTCACTGTAAGCTTCTTGTGCATCAAAAGCATAATTACGCACTTTGCGGGTGTAATAAGGAGAGTTAACCAAACGTTCAAAATAGGCCATCTGGGTATCGGCGATTAACATTGCATCGTCTGAGTCTTCGGCGATATCCAGTGCGTCATCTAAATACTCGCGGGCATCTTTTTTACTGCTGGCATCACTTAACCCCATAAGCGGGTCAATCAACTCAATCGCCTCTTCGCCATATGTTTTGCGATAAGTTCCTTGTGTCACCTGATACAGCTCGAACGCCTGCTGTTTTAGCTTTTTTGACTTGGCAGTGCTTTCTTCATCGAAGGTGTACTCTGGCAGGTTAGCAATCAAGGCATCGCCAGCATTCAGTGCCAATATAGCCGTATCTAAACTATCGGCTCCGAGTTTGACTTTGCCAAGCTCGTAAGCCTTAAGTGCATAAATCTGGGTATCCGCTTTATCCTTGGTTGTAACAGCCGCTTTATAGGCTGAATAAGCGTCGCCAAACTCTGAGGCTACGGCCTGAGGAGATAAAACCATTGCGCTCGCCAAGAGAGTTGCACAGATCAAATTACGGCGATTTAGGCGTTGTCGTCCTTGTAACATGAAAAATCCTTATTCACTGTTAAGCTTATTTTTCCGATTTTAATCTTCATTGATGCCAAAAGTTGTTTCAGTACAACTTTTGTACAGCGGCTACTAAATTAACATAGCAACTCATCTCCAAGCAAGCCGGACAGATGGCTACAACGAATGATGAATAGACTAAAATTAATGGCTTAGGCGTATTCTATGCCATCTCCAATGGCAAGCTTCTATAGCTAATGCCAGACAAGCGTTAGGCTAATTCTCATGCTGATAGTTTTGCATGGGTGCGCTTCATTATCCACGCCATCCAGATAACCAAAATAGTGCTACAGGTTGCCAGTGAAATCCATACCCCCGGCACACCGAAAGCCCAAGCAAACAGATACAAAATAGCTGCAAACAGGATCAGTTTGGCCCCAGTTAAAATCGAGGCCTCTTTTGAATAATTGATCGCTTGGAAGAAAGAGGCGCCAACTAATAACAAGCCCTCCATCGGTAAACCCCAGAAATACCAGCGCATTCCCTCAGTGGCAATCGGCGTGAGTAAGGCGTTATCGCCAGCAAAGATATACACAAACAGCTGTGGCACCGAATAGATAAAGACTAATCCAAGCGCCGCACAAACCAAGGTCACAGAAAAAGCCATCTTCAACGCCTGTTTCACTCTATCAAAGCGTTTTGCCCCAGCGTTAAAACTTAAGATCGGCTGTACACCAAAGGCGATACCTTCAAACAACAGGTAAAAGAAGGCCTCGGTATAACTCACCACTCCATATGCAGCAACATGCAGCGGCGTACCCACCGTGAGAAATGCCACATTGTGCAGGGTCAGCACCACGGTCAGGTACATATTCATTAAGAAGCTTGGTGTGCCAACACGGATAATATTGACGCAGTGATCCCACTTGAGCTTCATCTGCTCAAGGTTAATACCGATTTCGGTTCGACTCGAAAAGAAATGCTGTAGGCACAGCGCGCCCGTCACGGCTTGGGAAATCATGGTCGCAATCGCCGCTCCCATCAATCCATAAGGGAACACTACGATTAACAACCAATCGAGGACGGTATTGAGCACGCCTCCTAAAATTAAAACAAAGGTAACGAACCCGGGGCGACCGTCATTTCGCAGTAGTGTGGTAAATGCCATCGACACGATGGGAAATGTGCCTAAGGCAAAATACCAAAATAGATAGTCATCAGCACTGCTTAGGATCTCGCCCTCGGCGCCAAGCAACACCAAGATATCCCTTGAGAAATAACAACCGAGTACCGTAGTGATAAGCCCTGAGATCAAGCACAAACTAAAAGTGTTACCCAGTATACGCCGGGCAATATGGGGCTCACCTTGCCCTTGATGAATGGACACCAAGGCGGCGCCCCCCATTCCTAGTGTTGCGCCAATAGCATAGAGCACGGCAGCGATGGGATAGGCCAAGATCATGCCCGCTAGGCCAACTTCGCCCAAGTAATGGCCGATAAACATACCGTCGATGGTGACGTAAATCCCCGTCACCAGCATAGATAGAATTGTCGGTATGCTATAACGCCAAAATAGCTTGCCTATTGGCTCGGTGATCATAGGCGAGTCGACTGCGACTCGGTTTACGTCAGCTGGCGGCATTGGGTGGGTCATGGCCATTCTCTTATTATTGTTATTTTTTCGCCGATTTACAGCTCTTTAATCACTCATAAGATACTCGAAATATCTAAGAGTTAACATGCAAGAGCGTAAAACAGGTAACATTAAAACAGACTAGAATCGAAGGCGGTGAGCTAACGTTAATAACGCCTCTTCCACACGCTCTATATCGATTTTTGACATGGACAGCAGCTCAATCCGAGAGTCCATTGCATCATCAAGTTCAACGATTGATAACTCACTGTCCACGCAATTAAAGCCCGCAATTCCCTCTTCAGTGATCATCACCGCTTTAATTCGTGCAACCTGTAAGTTTTTAATTAATGCCAGCAACGGGTCAAAGTCGAACTCATAGCTTGGATCAAACACCCAGCCACAACTATAAAACCCATCGCCCTGATTGGTTTTACGCAAGATCCCTCGGCCATCAAAATCAATATTTTGAACAGGAGCTTGCTCTGAAAATAGTGGGCTATAGTTAAGATCGATTAGACGTGGCGTCTGGGTATTCGTCTCGCCAGCTCCCAGCATTGTTGATTTGATGCCGAGGGACGCAGTACTTACTGTGGTAATACCTCTATGGGGCCCATCTAGCAGCGCCATAATCGCACCGCTAAGCTCAGTAGCTTGCATTAGACTCCAGGGCTTAATTGGCACGCTTTCATTGCTAGATGCGCTCATGGCGCCATTGATTGAATTCAGGTAATCGGATAGTCGCGGGATTAATGCAGCTTGATAGCTATCGGCCTTGCTCGCTAGCACCACGTCAGCAACTTGCAGCTGCTGATTAAAGATCTCATGTTCGGTATAGCGGCTATCATCAAGCTTTCTCGCATCCACCAAGGTCACGCAGGCTTTCATCGCCAAAACTTGCTGGTAATGTGGCTGAGTCAGCACCTTAAGTACCTCTTTTGGGTGGCCTAAACCCGTTGGTTCAATCAGCAATCTATCGGGTTTCGCTTTGGCTATCAGCTGGTTAATCGCCACCTGCATAGGTAGACCCGCGGCGCAGCACATACAGCCCCCTGCCACCTCTTTGATCTGCACCTGTTCAGTGCCTGTATCAAGCAGACTGGCATCAATACCAATTTCGCCAAACTCATTCACTAGAACGGCCCACACCTCCCCTTCAGGCTTATGCTGCAGTAGGGTCTTAATTAATGAAGTCTTGCCAACTCCTAAAAAGCCGGTAATCACATTGGTCGGGATAATTTTCTGGATCATGACGTCAGCTCTGTCTATCTAGTAGCCGAAGATTCTAATCGCTAAAAGGCTCAAATGTCACGTCATAGCCTTATGTAAGTTAGGTTTATCTATGAGTTATAATTGCGTCTGGTCTGCAAGCTAATATTAATGAGCCCTAAACTTAACGCCTTATATAATGTTTATCGATATAATCGCACCACAGATCTGAGTCTAAATTGGGATTCGACTCCTTACCTCTAATTCCTAACTTAAACTCAACGACACTGCGCCACTCCATCGAGCCTAGATCGGGTCCGTGTCCTTGACCGTCTCCTGTGGAAACCTGCTTTTCGACCTTGTTAAACCAAGCTAGATTGCAGCCATTGGGATTTGACTCTAGTACCGAAACTTGCTCAACTTCGGCTTGGTTCGCCGTCGCTTGATCATATTTAACGCCGCAGCCCAGGAGCAGATTTACCATAATAGCAACCACAATCAAGTTAACTAACTTGCTCATCTTTATTTCCTTCTATCGCTTTTAAATAACCCGCTTACATCTCTGCTTAGGAGCCTAAATGGCTAATTTTAAACGAAACAGAGAACTGCATTGATGAATTAAAGCAAGCAACGGGCTCAATGTCGGTATAAGGCTCATTCGCCCAGCACTCAAGCCTAAAACTCTCATAAACTTCGCGAAATAGCGTATGAATGAGCGTTGATTCATTAAGCATTACTTACGAAAAATCTTCAATAATTTAGATTCCATTCATTCCTTCTCCAAGTTGCTAGTATTTCCCTTTAAATTTTCTTTTTACATTTCCTGCAAAAAGACCAACTTTAACCCATAAAAAAAGTGAACACACTAGCAATAGATATGTTCACTTTCTTAGATGAGTATTATTCGATATCGGCGCTATTTCTTAGCTTTGTCTTTCGAGCGGCCATAGCTACTTTTGCCCGACGCTGCGCTGCGGTAATTACTTTTTCCGACTGCATTTTTGACTGGACGGTTTTTATCTTCATACTTACGCTTATTATGGCCTTTCTCTTTAACTGGCTTAACCACAACGTCGCGATAACGAGCCGGTAAAGGTGCGCCCTCTTCATAGCCCGGCATCGTAATACAAGGTAGTGTCTGCTCAATTAACAGTTCAATTTCTTGCAGCATCTCTCTGTCTTGAGGCGATACAAACGAAATCGCGCGGCCAGCAAGACCTGCACGACCTGTACGACCCACTCGGTGCACATAGTCCTCGGCGGCAAACGGCAGCTCAAGGTTGATCACTAAAGGTAGTGCTTCAATATCTAGACCACGAGCAGCAACATCGGTCGCCACCATGACACGTAGCTTGCCAGATTTAAACTCATCTAATGCACGGTTTCTAGCGCCTTGAGTCTTCTCACCATGGAACACCGCATTTTTTACGCCATCGAGTTTTAATTCAGCGTGCAGATGCTCTGCGCTCTCTCGAGTACTGACAAACACCAATACTTGTTGCCAATTATTTCGGCCAATTAGCTCCGAAAGTAGTTCCGCTTTACGGCGAGTATCGACCAAATAAACTTCTTGAGTGATTAGGCTTGCCGTGGCCGATGTCGCCACATTAATCCACTCTGGCGCTAGCAACATTTTCTCGGCCAGTGTTTTAACCGCTTCGCTGTAAGTGGCTGAAAAAAATAATGTTTGGTGAGTCGCAGCCACCAGCTTTTTTACTTTTTCGATATCGCGAACAAAGCCCAAATCCAACATGCGATCGGCTTCATCAACCACTAAGTGAGTCACATTCGACAGATCTAAACCGAATTGGCCAATATGGTCAAATAGGCGACCCGGCGTAGCCACTAGGATATCGACTCCAGCTTGCAAGGCCTTACGCTGTGGATTCATGTTTGAACCACCATAAACTGCGGTCGTCTTAAATGGCAAAAACTGGGCGTAAGCCGAGATATTGTCAGCCACCTGAATAGCAAGTTCACGAGTTGGGGTTAAAACTAACACCTTTACCTTAGACTGGTGTTCAGGTTCCAGATCACCTTCAGTAAAAAGGTTGTACTCTTGAATTAATCGATTGAGTAGAGGCAGGGCGAACGCAGCCGTTTTACCGGTTCCGGTTTGCGCACAGGCCATAATGTCTTTGCCTTCCATTGCAACGGGTAATACCTGCGATTGAACTTGGGTCAATTGCTGATAACCGCGCGCAGAAACTGCATCTAATATTTTGGGATGTAAATCGAATGCATCAAAGTTCATGGTCGGCTCAATAGAGTTAATAAGAGTATAAGGAATAAAAGTGAGCGCGGAGTCTAGCAAAATACTGCGTGAGATTATACTAATCAAAACAAATTGCCGAGATCAGGCCGTAGTCTTTTCTATTACTTTGTTTGTCGTATAGAGAAAGGCCTGCTCAAACTCTTCAACCGGGACGGGCCTTGAAAATAGGTATCCTTGGCCATAATCACAGCCGGCATCGCTTAACACCTTACGTTGGTAGTCCGTCTCAACCCCCTCTGCAATCACTTTCATACCCAATTTATGCGCCATCACAATAATCGCTTCGCACAAGGTAAAATCATCACTATTACTGTCTAAGTTTCGTGTAAAGGATTGGTCTATCTTCAAATAGTCTATCTCAAATTTCTTAAGATAAGCCAGTGAGGAGTATCCAGTTCCAAAATCATCCAATGAGACCTGTATACCAGACTGTCGATATTGAGCAAGCTTTGATGAAATCGCACTGTTACCATCGAGCAATAAGCCCTCGGTGATCTCAATACAGATGTTGTTATTACTTAAATTCAATGTTTTTAACAGAGCAGCCCAAGACTCAAAGCTCTCTCCTTCATCTCTAAATTGGACCGGAGATTTGTTAATACTGATCTGCACCTCAACACCAAATCTGTCCCGCCATAAGGCACTCTGTCGAGCCGCCTGCTGGAAGACCCAGTTACCGATCTCAATAATAAGTCCGGTTTCCTCTGCAACCGTAATGAACTCGATGGGAGAAACTAAACCGCGTTTCGGATGACGCCAGCGAATGAGGGCTTCGGCCTTTAATTTACTCTCTTGCTGCAAACTAACAATCGGCTGATAAAATAACTCAAACTCATTATTTACTATCGCATGACGCAGATCTTGAATTAAACGCATTCTATGTTTAGCGTATCGCTGCATAGAGGCCGTAAAGTAATGAAAGCGATTTCGCCCCTCATCTTTGGCTGCATACATTGCCTGATCGGCATGCTTTAGCAGGCCTTCAATGGTTGAGGCATCATCGGGGTAAAGTGTAATACCAATACTTGCACTAATATATGCCGTCTCTTCACCTAAGTTAAAGGGCTCTGCAATGCGCGCTAATATATGTTTCGCGACGTTATCCACACCTTTAATATCGGTGATATTGGGTAGCACCACAGTAAATTCATCACCGCCCAATCTCGCCACGACATCAGTATCTCTTATACAGGCTTTAAGGCGCTTTGCCGCTTCAGAGAGCAACATATCTCCCATGTCATGGCCTAAGGTATCGTTAACTTCTTTAAAGTAATCTAAATCGATGAACATTATTGCAAAATGCTGCTCGCGACAATCTGATTTTAATATTTCTGCACTAAGATAATCGAGCAACATACGTCGGTTAGGTAGCCCAGTTAACGGATCGTAATTCGCCTGTTTCCAGATAATTTGTTCAGCTTGTTTTTTTTCTGTGATATCAGAAAACAGTGCGACTCGGTGTAGAACCTGATCCTTAGCATCAAATAACGCATTAAGCGTTAACCAAACCACAAACTCTTCACCATTTTTACGTCTAAGCCAGACCTCTCCCTCCCAGCGACCGTGCTCCTCTACTGCTAGGTTCATCTGCTCATAAGTACGAAGATTATTACGATTACACTGTAGGATTTTAATATTTTGCTGCTTAACTTCGGCTTCGCTGTAGCCAGTAATATCAGTAAATGCCGCATTGATGTTAATAATAAAGCCTTGTCCATCTTGTACGCTCATGGCTTCACTACTGTTGTTATACACAGAAGCCGCTAACTTTAGTGAGTCTTCAACCTGTTTTCTATCGGTTATATCTGTATGTATGCCGCACATTCTAATCGGGCTACCACTTTCGTCACGGCTCATCACCTTACCCAAATCAAGGATCCACAAGGTCTCATTGCTCTGGTTATGGATACGGTACTCCAGCTTATATTGATCCGTTTCACCATTTAAGATCGCATCAATCGACTTTAATACCGTAGCTCTGTCTTCAGAATGAATAGCATTGGTCCACCGTTTCTGTTCGCGATTTAAGGTCTCGACATCACAACCTAGCAGTTTAGCACTGTGCTCGTTACGCTCTATAATATCGCTATGAATGTCCCAGTCCCAAAAGCCTAACTCACTGCTACCCAGTACTAAACTTAGCTGCTCCTGACTCGCAAGCTTCTCTATCTCGGCTTCTTTTTGTAAGGTGTGATTCTGTAACCCCGTAATAACCAACTCGACTTTGGACTGGGATCTTTGGCAGGCGACCGTCATATAGGTGTATACGATGGCCTCATCTTTTGAAATTAGACGAATATCGAGCTCGAATTCGTTAATATCACCTTTCAGCATCTGATTAAAATGATGCTTATAGAGGTGAAAATCTTGCTGTAGCATTAACTCCGGCCAAGATAACCCCAATAATTCTTGCTCGGAATATTTGAGCATCTCACAAAAATTTGGATTCACCTTAATCCATTCATGATCTTTGTTCGTTATGGCAATTCCCATATTGCCAGCCTTAAAGTGCGACTTAAACAGTAGGTGATCCTGTAACTTGAGCTTTTGCTCTCGCTCAATTTCGATGCGCCGAGATAATAACAACCCCAATAAAACAGTCGTGGTAGGAAAGATTATCAACAAGGGAATAGTGATCTGTTTTAATAGGTCGATAGCCATTTCAGTTGGCATGGTCAAGCCCCAGAGTAATGCCACACTATTAGTCATAAGACCAAAGGCCAGTAACTCACTGATACTGATATCCTCTATATCACCTTTACGATACTTTCCCCACAGGTAACCAATAAGGCCTGATGTCACTATGGTACCTACGCCTGACCATACGGCGATTCCACCTTCACTCAACCTATATAGGCAACTTAGAACCACTGCGACTAGAGTGGGGATACCTCCAAAAAACAGACCACAAACACTTAGAATAACGGTTCTTGAATCTAAGAAAATACCATCACTGTACTGCCAGGGCATTAACATGAGGGAGATGGTGATAACGGCAACGAAAAAACCGCTGCCGACACGCCATAAAATAGCTAATGAACGCTTTTGAGTACGCGGAAAGGCGTCATAGACGAGTACTATCGCAAGTAATAAGGCGGTATTTTGTATGAGAGAGAGAATTAAGCCTTGATCCATAAGAAGCTATTCATCCTTGATAATTTCTTTTCAAAGTTATTTTTATAGTTCATAACCTATTCTAGAAGGCGACGATTACGCCTTGTTCGTATTAATTAAACCATTAACTCCTACCAAACCTAAAAAGAGTCTAATGCTCCGCCGATGTGGGACAATATTGGACTCAGCTGCTTTATCAGCCTCTTACAAAGATAAACACTAAATAACTAAAGTTCAAAGAATTTAGGCGAAATATTGCACTAACTCATCATCTGACGAGGGAGAATTTATGGCTAGTGAGTCACTAAGTGCAATAAAAGTACGATAAAAAGTGCGATAGTCAGTACGATAAAAAGTCTCTTAATAAGAGCTATCCGCGTAGAGAGTCAGGGGATGAATAACAAGGAGCGAGCTATTCTTTAGGCGATAAGTCGCTTAAGCAATCGAGCAATACTTCATCACAGGTGAGATATGATGAAATATTGCAAATATTCACTATTAGCCCGCTTGATGGGTCACTAACGTCGGCTTAAGCAGGTTGTCATGCACTGGGCAGCGATGACAGACTGTATCGATAAACACCTGCTTTTGTTCTTCGGTTAACGGCTCACTATTGACTGCAGCATCCATCTCAACGGTGATATCGATATGTTTAAATCCAACAGGATCGTCAGTAGCCTTGCCAAGCAGCCCTAACGTATTTAGCTGTGCTTTAATGGACACATCAAAATGGTTAAGCTTAATTTTTTGCTCTCTTGCGACCATTCTCGCTATTGTAGAAATACAGCCAGCCAGTGAAAAAATAAACGTCTCTAATGGGTTAGCCCCTTCGTCACCCGCGGTCGGTTGATCGATTATTAATTGGTGTTCTCTTACCTGAGCGGTGACTTTCCAGCCTTCACCCATATGTGTTTTTAACTCAATAATTTTCTCTGCCATCTCAACACAACTCCATTAGACTTTTTTCAACAAGGCCTTATTCAATAAGATTATTCTAATGGATAATTAACTAAAAACTCAAATATAACTCACAATTTGTACATTTACCGAATGTATTCCTAAGCAAATCAAGGTCTATATCCAAGCCACCTAAAGATGCAGAATTCAGTGGGAATTTAATGCGCTTTAAGCAAGGCGTTGATTGCAGCTAATGGTTGTTCCCTTAGCAAGATCAATAACGCAGCAGAAAGTGCATTAACCCCCATCGACGAAGGCTTTGCGCAAGCCCACTTTGTTGTTGCACTAGCTTAAAAGGGAGCCACCATTCCTACGCTAATGCGCCTAGAATTGAACTCGCACAAGACCTCTGAAATGAGCATGTTCAAGTCGTTTGGGTATATGTTAAGCTTGTCGGCAAATACTCTACAGCAGCAAAGACTAGACTAAATAACTATGTCACAACCCAACACTGTACTCCCTAAGCCTACTGACACTAAGCCTGATCAGAGAAGTAAAACCTATCACTTTCCTGTGCAGATCTATTATGAAGATACGGATTTTTCAGGCGTGGTCTACCATCCGAATTTTTTAAAATATTTCGAGCGCGCCCGTGAACACGTTATTGGGGCCAATAGCTTAGCGAGTTTATGGGATGAGCATGACTTAGGTTTTGCAGTGTATCGCAGCGATATGCTCTGCCATGATGGCGTTGAGTTTGCCGAAATCATCGATATTCGAACTAAGTTCTACTTCGAAAGTAAATATCGCACTGTTTGGTTACAAGAGATCTGGCGTCCAGACGGTAAGAAACCAGCGGTAACAGCGCAGATAGAAATGGTATGTATGAATAAGAAACGTCAACTCAGCCCTATGCCTCAGCTATTAATTGAACGCCTGAGTGAGGCTTTTTCTGAAGTCGTTATCTTTTAAAATGTAATGAGTATTAAAGGTAATAAGCTCTTGCTTGAGCTGCTTACCTTTAATTGTTTACCCTGTTTATACGACTAACCTGCATCACTTAATTTAGGCCAACGTGATTCAAGCTCTTTAGGTTTTAACGGTTTTGAAAAAATATCCCCTTGAACTTTGTCTACGCCCATACCCAGCAATAATTGTAATATCTCTTCGGTCTCAACGCCTTCAACCGTCACCTTAAAGCCTAAGCCTTTGGCTAATCGGATACTTGTATCCATAATGTGCCAAGCTCTTGCATCAACGTCTAAATCATCTAGAAATGCCTTATCTATCTTCACTTCATCGACAGGTAAGTACTTAAGGTAAGCCAACGAGGAGTGACCAGTACCAAAATCATCAATAGCAACATCGACGCCAAGCTGGCGCAGGTGGTTAATCGTTGCTACGGCACCATCGAGATCTTGCATCAATTTACTTTCGGTGATTTCAATCGAGATAGCGCTTGCCTCGAGTTGATACTGCTCTAGTCTTGCTTTTATGCCTGTTATCAAGGAGGCACTACGCAAGTCTTGAGTCGACAGGTTCACAGCCACCTGTAATTTAATCTCTTTTTGGCGCCATAGGGCTTGCTGGGCAAACACCTCATCGAGTACCCATTGGCTGACGATATCGATCATGCCAGAATACTCTGCAAGTGGAATAAACTCGGCAGGAGATATGCTGCCAAGTTGCGGGTGCTGCCAACGCATTAATGCCTCAACTTGCTGGCAATCTCCTTTGGGGAAGCTCTGCTTAGGCTGATAAACCATATAAAGTTCACCATCACGTAACGCCTTAGCAAGGCTATTAATAATGGACACCTCTCGTAGTTGCACCACATCATCACCCAGTAGATATTCAGATAGTGCGACATCATGAGTCTTGGCTTTTTTTAGTGCTAAATCAAGCCTACGTAGCATGGTGCTAATGTCACTATGAAAAGGCTCTAAAGCCAAGTGCCCCACCTGCACTCTTGTGGTGATGATACTACCAAAAATATCGTAGGGTAGTTGTAGATTATCGATCAGTTGCAGTAGTTGCGGTGACGACATTGCGCTAGTGAAATAGATAAGAAATTCATCTTCATTCATTCTGGCTATCAAAGACCCATCGGGAGATAAGTCTTTTACTCTTGCTGCCATCTGTTTTAGTAGCTCATCACCAAAGTTAAATCCAAATAGGTCATTTACATAACGAAAGCGATAAATATCCAGCAGGACCAAGCTGCCTTTATTCAGCGGCATTAATTGGGCCATTTTGCGCTTCATACTCAAACGATTATCAAGCTCGGTAAGTTTATCGCACTCGGCTTGCTGGCTCTGAATATGTAACTGATTAACGGAATCTGTTAATTCACTCAGCTGTACAGATAGAGAGGTGTTAGCGGGAAGAACAAAGCCGCGCTGCTCAAAGGACTCAAGTAACTGACTTACAAAGTGGCGAAGTTTTTGCTGCCGCCAGAGTGCGCATGCTAACCAAATAACCAGCAACAAACACACGGTGGAAATCATCCAAAAACTATCCATCTATGAGTACTTTTACCGTTATAAAATCTCAATTTCTTTTGTTATAAACTATAGTGCCTGCTAGCCCCTATGCCAGCACACACTATCGTTTAAGTTTTCATAGCATCACTATTTAAACATCAAGGTTATTCGTAACTCGCCTTGATAGATTGATAGGCTTCTTGGAATATATCACCCGCTAACTCATCAACCGATACTGGTAAACCACGCTCGATAAAGGCTGTCATCCTTTGCTCCAAATCATTACCCGCTCTAAGCTCTCCCGTATAGAATGCTGCTGCGCGAATAAAGTCTAAATAACTAACTTGTTCAGCGTTATAGGTAAGATCCGACCAACGCTCAACCACCTGCATCACATCAGGTGAGAACTCCCAACTCTTAAGTACAGCTCGCCCTAATGGCCCCTGCAGCTTTTTCACTAAAGCCCGCAACATTTCGATGCTGTCAAACAGCTCTGGCTGCGCCTCTGCTTCAGTCAGTACAGGCAAGGCGCCAATGTTATGTACTAGACCCGCTAATGTCATAGTGTCGAAGTTAAGTTTGCTACTAGGATGATTCGCATTGTAAATTTGCAGCATCGCACACGCGGCAGCAGTTACATCAATGGATGAGCTCCATACTTCATCCATCACTTGCCAGACCATCTGGTTGGTCGAGATAAAGAGTTGCTCCATAGCAATCGACGTTACAATCGATTTTATCTGCATGAGCCCAATACGATTAATTGCTGCATTAACGTTTTCCGCAGGGATCCCACGGCTATACATGGCACTATTTGCAATGCGAATAACCCGAGCTGAAATTGCCGCGTCTTGACCAATAATACTGGCGACATCTTTTAAACTAGTATCTTCTTGGCCGACCACTTCTTGTACTCGCATGGCCACTTCAGGCAAAGTCGGCAAGACCAAGGAATCTGACTTTAATTTTTTTAATAAACCAACTAATACTCGATGTTCCGTAGACATCCCAACTCCCTTTTAAATCGTATTAATTTGCAGCGAATTGAGTATATCAGCTCAAACCTGAGAGTTCCGATCAAAATCATCTTACTGGTGCAATAGTTAAGCAAACGATATGTTTTCTGTAAAATCGGCTTCAAAATGATAAGATGTTCACAGAATATCAAGATAAACGACACGGTACGTCCCAAAGCCAATTATTATATTCGGCTGACTTTCTTGCATTAGTATACCCGCATTAAGTAAAATGCGCGGCCGATTGTCTAATCCTTATCCGTTAACAGAGAAGCTATTATGTTTAAACCTGAGCTATTGTCCCCTGCTGGCACATTGAAAAATATGCGTTACGCCTTTGCCTATGGCGCCGATGCTGTTTATGCCGGCCAGCCAAGATATAGTCTTCGCGTGCGTAATAACGACTTTAAAATGGAAAACCTAGCAGCGGGTATTAAAGAAGCCCACAGCTTAAACAAGAAGCTATATGTGGTGAGCAACATCGCACCGCATAACGCTAAGCTTAAGACTTACATTAAGGATATGGAGCCTGTGGTTGCGATGCAGCCTGACGCGTTAATCATGTCAGACCCGGGTCTTATCATGATGGTACGTGAAGCATTTCCAGACCAAGTAGTGCATTTGTCAGTTCAAGCAAACGCCATTAACTGGGCATCGGTTAAATTTTGGGAATCTCAGGGTATCAAGCGTGTCATTCTTTCTCGTGAGTTATCTCTTGATGAGATTGAAGAAATTCGTCAACGTTGCCCAGATATCGAGTTAGAGGTGTTCGTTCACGGCGCACTATGTATGGCATATTCTGGCCGCTGCTTATTGTCAGGCTATATCAACAAACGTGATCCTAACCAAGGCACATGCACCAATGCTTGCCGCTGGAAGTACGATGTACACGAAGCTAAGCAAACTGAAAGCGGCGACATTATTGCCGTTAACCCAGAAGTGCAGATTGAGACACCAACACTAGGTGCGGGTCAGCCATCTGATCAAATCGTACTGCTTCAAGAAGCTGGACGTCCAGGCGAGTATATGCCTGCGTTTGAAGATGAGCATGGTACTTACATCATGAACTCAAAAGACTTACGCGCGATTCAACACGTAGAGCGCTTAACCAAGATGGGCGTCGATTCACTGAAAATCGAAGGTCGTACTAAGTCTTTCTACTATGTTGCACGTACCGCGCAGCTTTATCGTCAAGCGATTGAGGATGCGGCATCGGGTAAAGATTTTGACCGTACCTTGATGCACAACCTAGAAGGTCTGGCACACCGAGGTTACACCGAAGGTTTCTTACGTCGTCACGTACATGATGAATACCAAAACTATGACTATGGCTACTCGATTAGCGATACTCAGCAGTTTGTTGGTGAGTTCACCGGTGTTCGTAACGAAGCAGGTTTTGCCGAAGTTGATGTGAAGAACAAGTTCCTTGTTGGTGACAGTGTTGAAGTGATGACGCCACAAGGTAACCTAACAATGAATGTTGATAGCCTAATCAACCGTAAAGGTGAAAGTGTTGAGGCTGGGCTAGGTTCAGGACACTTCGTCTTCCTAGACGTACCAGCAGGCGTTGAGTTAGACAAAGCTGTGTTACTGCGTAACTTGCCACAAGGCCAAGATACCCGTAACCCACATCAGCCTACAGCTTAACACTCATTGCAGAGTTCTGAACACAACTCTGAAATCTGAACGCTAAAAATTTAAAAAAGGCCTCTATTTAGAGGCCTTTTTAGTTTGGGTTGAATAAGTTTGAGCTTGTTAACTATAAGCTTGTTAGAAAGTCACTCTCGCCCTCAAACCAAACACCCATGTATCTTTTTCTGTTGAGATAGCGGGGTTATCAATATATTGAATATTAGGGGTTAACTGCACAAACTCACCCAGACTCATGTTGTAATAGAGCTCTGAAGTAAATTGCTTGTCGTCAGTAACGCCATAGGCCTTGCCTAAGTTCTCATTCACTTCGCTGAAGTTAATCGCAAAACCTAAGTTATTTTTCTCAGCGCCTAAACCAAAGTAACCCACACCCAATGTTAACGATTTATCGTATAGCGCCACATCACCTTCAGAAAATCCACCGCGAATAAAAGGCATAATCTGCGGCGTAACAAAGAAACTGGCGGAGAAGTTAACCCCTTGACCACTTTCACTTGGTTGGGTGAGATTATGCTGTGTTCCCCCATCGATATGCCACAGAGTCAGGTGCACATTATCGGTATAAATATGCTCCTGTGATGCCGTCCAGCCAAACTCAAATGTGGTAAACAGCTTATGATCATTAAACAGGGTTTCAAAACCATCCAAAGGCTTATCTGAGCGTCCTTTCGCATCAGCAGCCCCGGCAATAATATAAAAGTTCTCATCAAGCATATGACCAACAGCAAGCCCCAAAATTCCATCGTCAGGCAGGCCTATAGCCCCCGCACCGGTGCTAAATGCTAGATTGGTAAACCCAGTCCATGGACTTGCTAATGCATAGGTATCAACATAATCAGATGTATCTAAGTAGCCCGCCATTAGCGCGGTTTTACCCTGATTAAATTGCTGCTTCCAATAGAGGTTGGTCAGTCGGCCACCTTGGTCGCTATAGGTAGGACCTATCATGCCAATGTAGCCAAGCCCAGGCTCAATAAATGAATAGGATTTTGGAGCTGTATCGGTATAAGCCTGTCGATGCTCTACTTTCCACACTAATCCACCTACATTGCCGCTCTCTAACCCTGTCAGGTTCCAAGAACCGTAAAATCGAGCCACACCCGCCGCAGAGTTATCGTCCCCGCCTTCGGTAGGAGAACTTGCCGACAACCCAAGCACTTGATAATCCAGTCCCAAAGTCAGGTTATGCTCACTGGCTAAGTTTTCACGCCAAGACTCTTTCTTACGGGTATTGTCTTTGATGGTGTTATCTACGGTATTGGGGCTACCAAAGCTGGTACTGGCATAACTGGTACTGGCAAAGCTAGCAACGCTAAACAGGCTGCCACAAGCAAGACACCCTCCGATTAAAACCGCTAAACGCATTGTATTCATACAGATTTCCTTGTTAACGCGCCTTTCATTCCATGTGTATCAATCAATTAGTGAGCATGTGCTTGGTGATCTTGAGCAGCTGGGCTAGGTATCGCATCAGCGTAATATTTCTCAATCGTTAGTGCATCCATAGCATAGCCCATGGTGACATTCATTTTGCCATCAACCAATTGCACTAACTCAGTTTGCTTATCTGCGTTGATTGTGCCGCGCACCGTCACTGGAAATTGTACATTCTCAACTTCAAACCCCGGCGGATAACTCAATTTCACAATTTGGTTTGCCGCAGGGGGCGGCATATGGATACATGCACCGGCATAAGGCAGTAACAGAAACTCTGTTGCTTTGACGCCATTAAATTTAGTCGGTACTACAAAGCCTGACACGCTAACCCGCTTACCATTAACCTCAGTATTTAAACTCTCGGCTCTTCGCTGCGCAAGCGCCATATAGCGCGCTCTTGCATCGAGCACCACATCAACATCGACACCATCATCAATTAGACGTTGGCGTGCTTTAACGGCATTTTCTTTATCAAGCGCTTTTGCGCTATCTTGCAGTTGAATCACGCTCGCCAATAAACGTTTTTGACTCTCTGTTACATCGGGTAAACGCACGTCTTGCTCGTTAATGATTGGCGCCAGCACTTGCCAATCTAATGCTTGCACATCTAATGCTTGCACATCTAGTGCTTGCACGTCTAACGGCTGTACATTAGCCATTTCAGAGTCTGCATGAACCGCAAAAGATAAGCTCAACAACATTAATAATACTTTCTTCATCGCGCCCTCTAAAATATTGTTTCCTACATATACTTTTACCGATAGCCCTTCACGCTGATTGTTCAAACCCGCTAGTAGAGCCCGCTTATAGATAAAAGCTTGTTGAGTAAGGCCTGTAAACACATTCCAGGACAAGACAGCCTATAAATAAGAGCCTATTGATAAAAAAGGCAAGCTAGATGGCTTGCCTTTATCCTTAAGACGCCCCCATCAAATTACAGAGTGTTTTTATAAATCACACCATCTTTCATGATGATCTTCATAGTCTCGATACCATCACGCTTAGGGGCATCAAACCATTTCTCATTTGCACCAATTACCGTTAGATCTTGTAGTGGGTTACCATCCACTAATAGCAGATCCGCATATGCGCCCTCTTCGACAACCCCAAGCTTACCTTCAAAGTAAGGGTCTAACACTTCACCCGCCAGCTTAACGATTTCGCCGTTTACCGATGTCATCGATAGCAAGGTGTAATGGTTGCCCAAGAACTTGCCACTTAGGTAAATCGAGTGGTCAGCTTGCTGCTCACAGGCCGCAACGCCGCCGACACAGTCCACGTGGAAACCTAGCTTAGGCTGATACTTATTTACATTGTCGATGTAGTCACCAAAAGCGGCTTGCGCGGTTTTAGCCTTACGCGCCGATGCGGGGTTAGAGTTAATCGCTTCAATTTCGCCTAAATAAGGCGAAAATGCCGTCATATTAGTGGTCATATAGGCATCATTTTTTTTCATCGCCTTGTACACATCTTTATCGAACATAAAAGCATGCTCTAAGGTTTTCACGCCAGCCTCTAAGTTGCGCAGCAGTGATACCTTACTGTAAGCGTGCGACATAGCGTAGGAGCCATAAGCATTGGCCACTTCAACAGCGGCTTGCAGCTCCTCTAAAGAATAGGCATTAAGCTGCCACGGGTCGAACGATGAAGCGACACCACCACTAGACATCAGCTTAATTTGTGTTGCGCCTTGCATGTAGTTTTGACGGGCACAGGCTTTAATGTCACCTATGCTGTCTGCTGTGCAGCTCATCCCAAGGCGGCCGCCTGAGGAGTTGTGGCCGTAGAACGTTTCGTTAGGCGTATAAAGTTACGAAAATCCGCATGGGATCCCGTAGGGCCAATAAATGCGCCTGAGGGATAAATGCGAGGACCGACTAGCTCACCGCTATCGATGGTCTTTTTAAGGCCAGCGCCCATACCACCAGCGTCACGCCAAGTGGTAAAGCCAGACATCAATGCCGACTTTGCCCGCGCCGCAGAACGTGCGGCCAACTCTTCCCAATTACGGTTATTTTCAATATCAGGTAAAGAGGTGCCGTTCATCTGTAGATGGCCGTGACCTTCGATGAGTCCCGGCATTAATGTCATACCTTTACCATCAATCACTGTCGCATCTTGCACAGAAATCGCTTCGCTAGATACTTTACTGATCTTGTTATCTACCACTAATACTTGATAGTTTTTTAGTAGCTCATCTTTCTTACCGTCAAACACATTTACATTGGTAAACAGAGTCGACTCAGCGCTAACAGAAAAAGCTAATGAGCAAGAAACAGCAACAACAGACATCTTCAACGTTCGGTTTTTCATTTGTGCACCTCAAGTTATCCATACTTGGTGAATTTTCACCTCGCGTAACAGTCCATACTTAAAAAAGCGTTACAAAATTAGCCGCTGTAAATACATAATTTGTACTTACTTATTGCTAACACTTCGTAAGCTAGGTTAAATTTTGGACTAATTCAAGACTGATAAATAGCCATTTGGCGACAAGAGGTAACAAAATGGAGGTTTAAAGATAAATGATTTGTTTCTTAAATAGCGCAGAATTAAGTGAATTGACGACGGTATTGAGTAGGCGTCATATTCATTTGCCGCTTGAAAGCCCGGGTAAAATGTGCAGAGTCAGAGTAGCCCATCCGAATCGCAATTGAGGTGATCTTTAACGAAGGACACTTTAACAGATCCAAGGTTTGCTCAAGCACCATCTCTTCAATAATAACGCCATATTGAACATTCTCTTTTGCTAAGCGCCGCTGCAATGTTCTGACATTTAAATGAAGAATTTGCGCCGCAGTCTTGATTGGTAACTTTCCCATCGACAGATAGGGTTGAATTGCCAACTTGAAAGTTCCTAAAAAGCAATCTAATGAAGGGATTGCAGCAACATGATCTTTAGTCGAAATATAGGGATGACTAACAGGTGCAGCCATTAAGATTGTTTCGATAGAAAAAGCCGTTACTGGCCTATTGGTAAAAAACTGACTTCGAGTCAATTGCGGTAAAGTAGAAAACACTGCGTCATCAGAAGACTGAATCCCCACTTGTTTCGGACGCCATTTATTAGCCGTGAGCGCTGATAACAGTTCACAAATAAAAATAACAGAAAAAAGTTCTGCATGGGTAAACCATGCCTCATCCACCCCCTCTTTTTCCCGCACTAACCACCAACGCCCCCCTGTGAATTGGGTATACACTTTAGTATGGGTCAAATTTGATTTTAATTGCTCTGCAAACTCATCCAGTGCTTCTCTTAAAGAGCCCCTTTGAGTCAGGCGTCTAATAAAACCGGGAATATAGATATTCTTACAGGCGCTGCTAACCAGCTGAATAAACTCTCGGTGCTCTAACTTTTCTCCCAAGGCTTGTATAAGGTTTTTAACCGTATTTTCAGGCAGATAATCATAGCTATTCTCACTCGAATACAGATCAACTGGCACCTTTGCCTGCTGCAACATAGGATAAATACTGCCATCTAACCCTCTGAGCAAACTTGCAAAAAATACCACATCTTGTCGCTGAATAAGCGGTATTGCTTCATTATTAGAATCCGACGGCATAGTTTCTTCCTAAGTGATAATTTCTCCCTAAGTACTATTTTCATTTATAAATCAATATCGAAAGCCTGTCTATAACACCACTAGCACTCATCTTGACGTTCAAAAACTACCAACATGGATTCAAAGCTCGCCATAAGCGTGATAATAGTCCGCCTTCACCGCGCTAGGAGCCTAGTCTACACACCTTTGTATGATATAATTGCTAGATATCATTTTTAGACTGCTCCGCATAGGCGGGGTTTAAGTAAATTTAATAGGCACGCTAATTTAATGGCATTATTAATCGACGACAGCTGTATCAACTGCGACATGTGTGAACCCGAGTGTCCTAACCAGGCCATTACTATGGGCGAAGAGATCTATGAAATCGATCCTGTACTTTGCACCGAATGCGTCGGCCATTACGACAAACCTACCTGTATCTCTGTGTGCCCTATCGACTGTATCGCGGTCGACCCCGACCACAAAGAATCTGACGATGAGTTATTAATTAAGTACCATATCATCACAGGTAAGCCTGTCGAATAAGCTTATCTTAGCGATAAAAATGGAGCCAAATGGCTCCATTTTGTTTTGTAGTAAAGCCATGCTGCAATCTCAAAAGCCAGTATCAACTGATGACTTCGTTAGTCTGACAGCGTAAAATTAGCCGCAATACCTCGCTAGCTCTGGCTTTGTAGCCCTTAATTGCATTCAAGCTTATTTGCTTTCATCCAAGTTTAGCGCCCGTTTACCTCTCAAAAAGATATTAACTGCCCATGTATTTAGCTCAGCACTGTTTTACCCCGTTTAAATCGGCTATCGATAGTTACGAGCTGCCACAGCGTTTTACCTTTCCGTTTTACTACGAGCCGCACCCTCTGTGTTTATTGGCCGCCTCCGAGCTGCAAGAGTACTTAACGACTCAAACTGACTGGCAGCATAACTTTGGCTTAGAAGATGATTCAAACAAGGTTGCAGACGCTGCTAAAACTGCGGCCATTGGTAAAATGTTTGGCGTACTTATCGTGCGTAACTCAAGCGGGCAGCTTGGCTATTTAGCGGCGTTTTCCGGCAAATTAGCCGAGCAAAATCTACTCAATGGTTTTGTGCCGCCAGTATTCGATATGCTAACGCAGGGAAGTTTCTTTCAAGCTGGTACGCTAACGCTCAACCAATTGACAGAGCAACTACAAAGCTTGCAGCAACGCCCTGAAATTGAGGGGTTAACTGCAAAAGTCGCTGAGCTACGCAGTCAAGCCGATAGCGAATTAGAGACTATTCGAGCGCAAATTATTGAAAACCGTAAGGCACGCAAATTGCGCCGTACTCTTGCAGAAGCAGAGCAAAATCAAGCTGTCATTAATGAGCTTAATATTGAACTAGGTAAAGAGAGTGTGGCTGAGAAATTTCAGTTAAAAGCTGCCAAGCAAGAGTGGGATAATCGATGTGCCGAGGTGTCATTACAGTTAGAACAGCTACTCGGTGAGATAGCTGTAATTAAGTCTAATCGAGCTCTACTCTCTAATAAATTGCAAAAACAGTTGTTTGCCCAGTACCGATTCTTGAACCGTGCAGGTGAATTTAAAGATCTCAATGAGATATTTAAATCAGCCCCCAATCAACAACCGCCAGCGGGTGCCGGTGAGTGCGCCGCGCCGAAACTGCTGCAATTTGCATTTAGCCAAGGCTTGACGCCACTCGCAATGGCAGAATTTTGGTGGGGCGCGTCGCCTAAGTCTGAGATCAAGCAACATAAGAACTTCTATGGTTCGTGTCAGGGTAAGTGCCAACCCATTTTGAGCCACATGCTCGAAGGTGTCGAGATGGATCCTAATCCATTGCTGAGCAATCCCGCCGAAGGCAAATCTATCGAGGTTTTATATCAAGATGAGGCGATGGCAGTGATCAATAAGCCTGCTGAGTTTCTCTCTGTGCCGGGTAAAAATGTGACAGACTCTGTTTATGCTCGGATGAAGTCGATGTTTCCTCAGGCTACTGGCCCGCTCATCGTCCACAGGTTGGATATGTCGACCTCAGGCTTAATGGTGATTGCGCTGACCCGTGACGCCAATAAGTCACTGGCGCAGCAGTTTATTGCTCGAACAGTGGAAAAGCGTTACGTCGCGCAAGTTGCCGGAGTGGTGCAAGGGGAGCAAGGGGAAATTAGTTTGCCGCTTAGAGTCGACTTAGACGACAGGCCGCGCCAGTTAGTGTGTTATAAGCATGGTAAGCATGCCCATACCCTGTGGCAGGTAAAATCTCGCAGCGAGAAACACACCATGCTATATCTCTATCCCCACACAGGAAGGACCCATCAACTGCGAGTGCATTGCGCTCATCATGATGGCTTACACCTGCCAATTATTGGCGATGATCTTTATGGAAGCAAAGCCAATCGATTACACCTTCATGCCCAAAAGCTGGTACTCAATCATCCTGTGAGCAAGGAGCGTTTAACCTTTGAGGTGAATGCCGACTTTATCCTAGAGGCTTAATGTTTTTCTTGAACTGGCACTGGGTAACATAGTAGAAGGCAGCTGTTTGCCCTAATATAACGTCCGTCGCCTTAATCGTACATTCATGCACTACTCACAAGTAGTGCATGAGTCAATCTAAGTCGATGGCAACCTTGTATGCTCTTATCTTGTTAGCTTGGTTGGTTAAGCGAATGACGGCTCGGCTTTCGTTTGCAAGGTTTGTAACGCTTCAGCTAGCTTCGCAATCGTTACGCGAATTGCCGTAGGCATAGCATCAAACTCTACGCTTAGTAGCAAATTCTTTACTTCAAGCCCTAGTTCAGTGTCGCCCTCAATGCAGAGCTTACGCTGGAAAAACAGTGTATCAGGATCTTCTTTTGCTGCGGCGACAAGCAGTAGTTCTTTCGATTGTGCGGCAAAAGTCACCTCAGCCCCTTGCTCAGGCCTAACTAGCCAATGGCCGTTATAACTCACTTCAAAGGTTAGTCCTAAGTCTTCAACCTTTACCGCAACCCAACGATCGGCTAAAAACTCCAGCTCATCATCCTGAGCCTGCTCTGCAAGTAATAACGTTAGGATCCGCTTTAACAGGTCAGCTTTAAGGGAAAATGGCACAAGTGAAAGCGGACGAGCGATGACTTTCGGTCCCAATTCGAGTACTTGTTGAGCTAACTTGTTAGGAAAAAAACCTTGCATATGAATATGTTTCCAAAATGGGGCAAAGAAGATAATTTTACCTAGCTTTTATGATCACAAACATGTTTTACATCAAAAATATGATCTTCATTCCATTTTAAACTCCTGTTTCATTACTTTTGGAGCAAGCATATGGAACTACTTTGCCCCGCGGGAAACCTCGCATCACTGAAAACCGCACTTAATGCTGGGGCCGATGCCGTCTACCTAGGTCTGAAGAATGATACTAATGCACGGTCGTTTGCTGGATTAAACTTTACCCCCAAAAAGCTGCAACAAGCGGCTGAGTTTACAAAGAAGTGTGGCAAGAAAATATTTTTAACGATCAACACCTTTCCTAAGCCGGGTGAAGAGAATCGTTGGTACGAAGCCATCGACCTCGCCGCCAGCACAGGGGTTGACGCCTTGATCATGGCAGATGTTTCCTTACTGGATTACGCGCATAGCCGTTATCCTCATCTCCCCCTACATCTGTCGGTTCAGGCCAGTGCCACCAACCTTGGTGCACTAAAGCTATATAAAGAGGAGTTCAATATTGAACGCGCAGTACTGCCAAGAGTGTTATCGATGAAGCAGGTGCGCGATTTAGCCAAGGTTACCCCCGTAGATCTAGAGGTATTTGCCTTTGGTAGTTTATGCATCATGGCTGAGGGGCGCTGCCACCTATCATCTTATGTTACTGGGCAATCCCCTAATACGGGCGGCTCATGCTCACCAGCCCAACATGTTCGCTGGCAGGAAGTCGACAGCAACCGTCTAACGCTACTTAACGATGTATTGATTGATAAATCAGGCCTAGATGAGCAGATGGGCTACCCAGTGGTATGTAAAGGTCGTTACACCACGGACGAAAACAATAGTCCTAGCCACATTCTGGAGTCTCCTACGAGTCTGAACACCTTGAGTCTGCTGCCTGAGCTGGCTAAAGCCAATGTGGTTTCATTGAAAATTGAGGGACGTCAACGTAGCCCTGCTTATGTTGAGCAGGTCACTAAAGTGTGGCGCGCAGCTATCGACAGCTATAAGTCCGCACCAGAGAAATACCAAACGCAACAGGCTTGGGATCAGGCACTAGCAAAGGTTTCAGAGGGACAAACTACGACTCTTGGCGCTTATGAGCGTAACTGGCAATAAGGATTAATAATGAAAACGTCACTCGGACCACTGCAATATTGCTGGGAAAAAGAAAAAGTTAACGCTTTTTATGAGCACGTCGCCCAGAGCAATATCCCTTTGATTTACTTAGGCGAAACCGTATGTAGTCGCCGACGCCAGCTTAAGTTTTCAGATTATTTTGCACTTGCACAGATGCTAAAGGAGTCTGGAAAACAAGTGGTGATCTCCACTCTTGCTCTGCTAGAGGCACCATCTGAATATATAGAGCTACAAAAACATGTCGATAATGGCGAATTTATTATTGAAGCCAATGATATCGGCGCGGTACAAGCTGCAAAGGAACGTAACTTACCCTTTGTCTGCGGCCCAACGGTGAACAACTATAATTTCGCCACTCTTAAAAAACTCCACCAGTGGGGTATGCAGCGCTTCGTGATGCCTGTCGAGTTGTCTAAAGAGTGGTTAACCAGCGTTATCGAAACTGAACAGCCGATCCCTTTTGAAGTGGAAGTCTTTGGTCATGGCTATTTGCCACTGGCTCACTCTGCACGTTGCTTTACCGCTAGGCAGCAGGGACTACAAAAAGATAACTGCCAAATCGTGTGCTTATCCCATTCCAAGGGATTGCTCGCCCAAACCATGGATGCTCAACCTCTACTCAGGCTCAACGGTATTCAAACCCAATCGGCAAGCTTAATTGATCTATCCAATGAGGTTGAGCAGATGAAGCAGATGGGAGTCGACTACTTTAGAGTGTCACCAAATAGCCTGAAGAGTATTGAAATTGCAGAACATGTTCTACAGCAACCCTGCAGCGATAAAACCTTATCCTGTAATGGCTATTGGCACCAAACAGCCGGATTTAACCAAGTGGCTGCCTGCTAAAAACACCACTACATTCAACTAAGTGGCATGGTTTAGCGTGTTGTTCTAAAAAACTCATTCTATGAAAAAAGCCCGTTTATCGAAAGGTAAGCGGGCTTTTTGTTATGTTTAATTTTAATCCTCCGCTGCACGGTTAGCAGGCTGGGCTTTGGCTGGCACCTAGCACCTAGCGACGGTCTGCTTGTGGAACGCGGCGCAACCACCTAGCCCAAAAATGAATGAATAAAACCTAGTGGTAAGCGTTTGCTCAACAACCAGTTGGTTAATTGAGATAAAGCCAAAACAATAAATCGGAAAGAACAACTATTAGCCACTATGCTTATCGTAAACTATGCACATTAGTCAACATTATCCATAGGGTAATCCTCTATATAAAGATAGACACTATTGTTACACCACTGCAAAAGTTATTTGCATGCACAGCCAATTATCACGCAAATGGAATTAGTTATAATCTTTCACACTCACTACGGTGGTAAGCCGTACTTATAAACTCATTTAAAAGTAGGAATAAATGATGACCGCGAAAACTATCAAATCAAAAGCCGCTGTTGCTTGGGCCGTTGGCGAGCCACTAACGATGGAAATCGTCGATGTAATGCCACCTCAAAAGGGCGAAGTGCGTATTAAGATGATTGCAACTGGCGTATGCCATACCGACGCATTCACCCTTTCTGGTGACGATCCAGAAGGTATCTTCCCATGCATTCTTGGCCATGAAGGTGGCGGTATCGTCGAATCTATTGGCGAAGGTGTAACAAGCGTTAAAGTCGGTGATCACGTGATCCCACTTTACACCCCTGAATGTGGTGAGTGTAAGTACTGTAAGTCTGGTAAGACTAACCTTTGTCAGAAAATCCGTGAAACTCAAGGCAAAGGTTTGATGCCTGATGGCACCACTCGTTTCTCAAAAGATGGTGTAGAGATTTTCCATTACATGGGTACCTCCACTTTCTCTGAATACACAGTATTACCTGAGATCTCATTAGCGAAAGTTAACCCTGATGCACCACTTGAGGAAGTTTGCTTACTTGGTTGCGGTGTAACAACGGGTATGGGTGCGGTAATGAATACCGCCAAAGTAGAAGAAGGCTCAACAGTTGCTGTATTCGGTATGGGCGGCATTGGCTTGTCTGCCATTATTGGTGCCGTGATGGCTAAAGCGTCACGTATTATTGCTATCGATATCAATGAAAGCAAGTTTGAGCTAGCTCGTAAGTTAGGTGCGACTGATTGTATCAACCCAAAAGACTACGATAAGCCAATTCAAGAAGTGATAATTGAACTCACTGACGGTGGTGTGGATTACTCATTTGAGTGTATCGGTAACATACATGTAATGCGTAGCGCACTTGAGTGCTGCCATAAAGGCTGGGGCGAATCTGTCATTATAGGTGTTGCAGGAGCGGGTCAAGAGATCTCAACTCGTCCATTCCAACTCGTAACAGGACGAGTATGGAAAGGGAGTGCATTTGGTGGCGTTAAAGGCCGCTCTGAACTACCAGAGTACGTTGAGCGTTACATGGCAGGTGAGTTCAAGTTAGACGACTTCATCACTCATACTATGGGGCTTGAACAAGTAAACGACGCGTTTGATCTAATGCACGAAGGTAAGAGTATTCGTACCGTTCTTCACTTTGGCAAGTAGATAATCGCTTAAAACAATAAGCGCTCACGGGCGCTTATTGTGTTTAAGGCAACCGGTATATCCCTTAAAAACCATAGAAAAACACATCAAATAGATCTTTAAAGTATTAGTGTAATGATAGTGGTCACAAGCAATACAGCCATCACTCATTGAACAGCTGAAACCTAAGGTGATTGAAGCGGCAGCGGAAATGAGTGGCGCACCTAACTAATTAGTTTTTTCGTCAGAGTAATACCCAACAGCCCTGCTCTTAATCACTAAACAGGTCCAAAGTAGAAATGTGGTCAAGCTAATCCATTGAATAATGGCTGGCCACCATATTTCGGCTCTTGAAGGTTCAACCAACATCTCATTGTAAAAAGCACGATCCCCATCCGTGAAACCTAACTCCAGCAAAGGAAGTAACAAAAATGAGGCCATCGAAATAAAGGCCAGCAGTGCACACACTAGGGTCAAGATTGACCGTTGCGACTCTTTCACGAACAGTTGATACAAGCCGTAGGAAAATAGACTTATACAGCCAAAGATAAAGAAATATTTCATCGCGATGATATGCAGATGATAGACGTTAATCGGGAAGAGTCCCATCGCAGCAAAGGCTAAATAAGCCAGTCCCAGGTTGATAAGAAATGGATAACTCCAAGCCGAGTCGCCAACTTGAAGGCTCAGCAAACAAAATAACACCACACAGAGACCACCAAAGAACAGCCCAGCATTTACTATCACAGCGTAATAGGAATGCCCATAGCTACCTAACTCACTTAGCGTATTATAAAAAAAATTAAAGCCCTTACCGTCAAACTGCACGAACATCAAGATAGATAGAACGAGGCCTAGCACTTGTCCGAAAATACCCAGCATGCCAAACCTAAAAGCTAACATTGAAACTTTATTATATTTCTTAACGAGCATAGTTCCCGATTCAACCTATTTATTAACGTTTATGAATGTATATCGAATTGACTTACTGTAACGAGGTCTAGCTCAGAGTTTTAACAAACATTTCTGGCATAGGAATGTAACACATTTGTTATTCTTATAGCCTAAGAAACAGAATATCAAGCGTTTTACTAAAAACAATCTAAAAAACATAGGGTAGAAAGATAATAAACCCAAAAAGTCAGCCTAAACTAGTCAACAAATTTGTTGTTCAAAAGGATACACAAAAACCCGCTCAAAATTAAAACGCTTGTATTAATATTACATTCTACAACCTTGTGTTAATGCATTGCAGTGCTGTTGCGCTGCTTTTACTGCCACACTGAATAATAATGACAAGAAAACCAGCAAGCTTAATCAATCAAGAAGTAAAATTAACCCCAAGCGACCAACTCATATCAGCCTCATACAGCATCCAACATACCTATCAGTTTTGTCATTAAATCTGCGAGAAAATGTTTACCATGCTGACTCAGTGCTCAATACAGATGGATAACAGTAAGTTTCAAGCATTTTTATGCAGCGAAAATGCCGAAATACCCGCAAAAAAGGTTGATACCATCTATCAATCGATAAAAGGTATTCAACAATTAGCACTACAAAATGCCTTAGAAGCTGAGCAACTATCCTTAGTTTTCGGTGAAATCAATCAAAATATGACTCAAATAGGCCAAGCGTCGAGTGAGGTTCTATGCGCAGTCAACTTGATTGAAGCCGCTATTAAGGAGTTAAAGTTCAATGCGGAAAAAACAAAATACTTGAGAAAAACATTTAGTTAAATCCGCTTCGAAAGCCCATTCCGCCGTCACAACATAAAGGGGATAGTGAAAATAAAACACAATAAATCAACCCCAACGAAACATTTGCAAACATCTGTTTTAAAAAAGATTTAACCATAAAAAAGTTTTGTGCTTTTTAGTCAACTTCCGATACAATATAAATAATCATATTGAGCTAATAACTATTCGACAGTAGTGAATGTCACTACATCATAATAGAATCGTATTACTGAGATATTTTACGGCGGTTATCTCGCCGACTAACAGTTGAATGGATATTCAATAATTTATCTGTTTATGCATAGACGTCTGTTTATTGTCATTAAGCAAAAAATCGTTATTTAGGGTGTAAATAAAGTGTCAGAAAAACCAACCCACAACATTAAAACAATACTCACCTTCATCGTGCCGTCTTTGATTGGTCTACTGTTGTTTATGATGCCAATCAGCTATCAAGATGCACTGACGATCCCTATCGCGATCATCTCAAAAGGCCTACAAAACCTTTTAAGCGGCGTACTCGTCGGTATCGTAACTGCGATTGTTATCTTCACCGCTTTAGCTACGCTACTTACAAAAGTATTACAGCCAAAATTTATTGTTGAGAACCGTTTTTTACACTCCCTCTTTAACGTAAGCCCTATCTGGTTAGTGGTACGTATTCTTGGTGCAATTTTTATCGCACTAACCTTCTTCGAGGTGGGCCCTGAAGCCATTCGTTCAGGTAGCACTGGCGCGTTGGTACTCAACGACCTACTACCAGTACTGTTCTCAGTATTTTTATTTGCAGGTATGTTGCTACCATTACTACTGAATTTTGGTCTACTTGAGCTTCTAGGTACTATGTTGACCAAAGTGATGCGCCCTGTCTTTAATCTACCGGGTCGTAGCGCTATCGACTGTATGGCGTCATGGTTAGGTGACGGTAGTGTCGGTATTTTAATGACCAGCAAGCAGTACGAAGCTCGCTTCTACACTCAAAGAGAAGCTGCTGTTATTGGTACCACCTTCTCTGCAGTATCAATTACCTTCTCGTTAGTGGTCATTTCTCAGGTTCAACTAGAGCACCTATTCGTTCCTTTCTACTTAACCGTCTGTCTTGCTGGTTTTGTGGCGGCGATCGTAGTTCCTAAGCTACCACCGCTATCTTGGAAGAAAGATCTCTATGTCGACGATACACCTCGCCATGCTGATGATGAAACCATTCCTGCGGGATACGGCGCATTCTCATGGGGTCTGCACCAAGCGCTGAGCAAAGCTTCTCAAGCTGGCGGCGTTAAGCACACCCTTGTTGATGGCATGAAGAATGTAGTTGATATGATTTTTGGCGTGATCCCTGTAGTAATGGGTATCGGTACTATCGCGCTGATGATCGCCGAATTCACGCCAATCTTTGAATACTTAGGCATGCCTTTCATTCCACTACTTGAGCTATTACAGGTACCAGAAGCGGCTGCGGCATCGAAGACGATTATGGTTGGCTATGCGGATATGTTTATCCCGGCAATCCTAGCAAGCTCTATCGAATCAGATATGACTCGCTTTATCATCGCGACGTTGTCAGTGACTCAGCTTATCTATATGAGTGAAGTGGGCGCACTACTGATTGGTAGTAAGATCCCAGTTAACTTCCTTGAGCTGTTCGTGATCTTCATCCTAAGAACATTAGTAACGCTACCTGTTATTGCCGGTGTTGCGCACCTAATCTTCTAAAACCGCCTCGACAAATAGGTTCACGGTTTTAACTAAGCCAGTTGCTATTGCCAACTGGCTTTTTTTATCTCGTTAATTCATTGTATTAGCCAGCCTGCAACATAATTCCTTGCTCAGCCAGCTTTGAGTCTAAGCTAAAGTGACAATATACAGCCCTTCTCTGCATCCAATTTCCCAGCTTATAGCTTCCAGTAAGGCTTGATGGCTAACTCCCCCTCGAACGCAGCTAGCCTTGAGCCGCTTTACGACGCAGAGAAACCCGCCTTACTCGTTAGTCTGTACACGCAGACGTGTCAATCGACGCCTTTATATGAGCCTAAACTTAAGCCTACAACGAGGTAGACTCTCTCAGGTCTATAAAACGCTAATCGCTATTAAACGCAGACAAAAAAGCCAGTCATCAATGACTGGCTTTTTATGGTAAGGCTATCGGCAATTGAACTTAAATCGCCCAACCACCCATATAAAACGCCACTAAGCCGACTGTGATAGCCAGTACCCCCGGCTTAATTTGACGCCATTCACCGCTACATAGTCGGCCAATAACTAAGGTCACAAAACCCAGCATAATACCGGTCACAATATTACAGCTGAGAATGATAAATACTGCGCAGGTTAGACCTGCCATAGCATCGACTTTGTCGTTAAAATCAAGCTTAGTCACGTTGCTTAGCATCAATAGACCCACATACATTAGTGCTGGCGCGGTTGCGTATGCCGGTACTAAGTAGCTAAGTGGTGCAAGAAACATCATCAGCAGGAATAACACACCGACAATCGTCGCCGTTAGGCCAGTTTTACCACCAGCCGCGGTACCCGCTGCAGACTCGATATAAACAGCGGCAGGAGCGCCGCCGACTGCGCCAGCAAAGATACTGCTTACCGAATCAGAGGTTAATGCCTTGCCACCACCAATAATATTGTCTTTATCATCGAGCAGCTCTGCTTGACCAGCTACGGCGCGGATCGTACCTGTTGCATCAAAAATAGCTGTCATCACCAATGCCAGAACAATCGGTAACACGACTGGATTTAGTGCGCCCATGATATCGAGCTGGCCGATAAGCGACTCATCTGACATCAGATCAGGAAAAGCAAAAAGACCTTGGTACTTAACCGCAGGATCAAATATTAATCCAAATACCGACAGCGCAACGATCACCAATAAGATGCCACCCGGCATGCCGCGGCGCTCAAGGCCGATAGTTGCGGCTAGGCCAATAATGGTCGCGATAACTGGTAGACTATGAATATTACCAAGCGCGACAGGTAAACCGGTGTCGTTAGCCACAATCAACTGCACACTGTTAGTGGCAATCAGTAACAGAAATAAGCCGATACCAATACCTGTGCCGTGAGCAATACCCTTAGGTAAATTAGTCAGTACCCACTGACGAACGCCTGTAACACTCACAAGAGTAAACACGATACCCATCAAGAAGATGGCGCCCAAAGTGACCGGGATTGAGATCCCTTGGCCAAGCACCATACTAAATGCGGTAAATGCCGTTAGTGAAATGGCACAACCGATAGCCATTGGTAGGTTTGCCCACAAGCCCATTAGCAAGGAGCCAAACGCGGCGATTAAACAGGTGGCAATAAATACCGCACCAGTATCGAACCCCGCTGCTCCTAACATATTCGGCACCACAATCACCGAATACACCATGGCAAGAAACGTGGTTAAGCCCGCGATAACTTCGCGTCTTAATGTGCTTCCACGAGCTGATATTTTGAAGTAGCGATCCAAGACTGAATCGGCAGGAGTAGCAGAGCTTGCAAGAGTCTGTTCAGACTTCATAGTAGTGATACCTTTTGATCTCTTAAATATGGTTAACCAATTGAATTCAATTGGCCACTTGGCTATGGCAGGTAGAGCCCCGACGACAAATGTCGGGTGAGAGATCCACTTATGTATATTGAAACGAATAACCAGATAAATAATTAAACGAATATTTAGACAAAGTGACCTGCGAGCGAAATGCCTGGTAAAATTTACTCTTACCAACACAGCCGTTGTTGGCGCGGAGTTTACAGCAATCAACAGCGTGGAAATAGCTCGCTAAGAAGATTTTTGATTAGTATCAACAAAAAATATGCCAACAGCGTTTTATATGAGGCCTTTTCAAGCCAAGCATACTCAAACTGCAAGAAATAGCTCTAAAGGTTTACCTCCTAACATGGCTAATTAATACCAGTCAGTATAATAAATCACATCTTTATACTGACTGCTATAACAGCCAGCACACCTTATCGACGACGTTTATCCGCACCTAACGCACGCTTCTTTGCTCTTTGGCGCTGAGCAGCTTTGCTATTCTTTCGTGTAACAGGCTCAAGCTTAGTTAAGTCAGGCTCAAATCCTTCTAACCATTGCTGTGGCAAGCGCTTATCTATCACTGACTCGACCTCTTCAAGTAACAAGGCATCATCTTCACTGTACAGTGTTATTGCTTTACCAGTATTGCCAGCGCGGCCTGTGCGTCCAATACGGTGCACATAGTCTTCGGCCACAAATGGAATTTCATAGTTAACGACGACCTTTAACTCAACAATATCTAAGCCACGCGCAGCCACATCGGTTGCCACTAAGGCTTTAATCTTACCTTGCTTAAAGTCATTAAGTACTTGCTCACGTGCGCCCTGGCCTAAGTCACCATGAAATGCCTTAGCCTCGATCCCTGCGGCCAACATTTTTTGTGCGATCAGATCAGCCGTTTGTTTTTTGCGGCTAAAAACCAGTACCTGTTGCCAAGCGCTCTTATTAATCAGGTGACACAAAAGCTCAGTTTTACGTTCGCTATCAACAGCGTAAACAACTTGCTCGATACTATTTGCGGCACTATTCGCTTTATCGACTTCTATTCGAAGCGGCTTTTGCAGTAACTTTTTACTCAGTTCAAAAATGGCCGAGCTAAACGTGGCTGAAAATAACAGCGTCTGACGCTTGGCTGGTAGTTGCTTTAAAATCGCATTAATTTCATCCATAAATCCCATGTCTAACATGCGATCGGCTTCATCAAATACCAAGTATTCGATATCAGATAAATTTAATGTGCCACGGCGTACATGATCCAGTAAACGTCCCGGAGTCGCGACAATAACATCAACACCCGCTGCAAGTTTTGTCGCCTGAGCGTCAATACTCACACCGCCATATATCACGATACTGCTAACATCGGTATTAACCGCATATTGACTAACATTGGTATTAACCTGCACAGCAAGTTCACGAGTTGGCGCTAATACCAGCACTGAAGCGCGCTTGGCTTTACTCTGTTCGTCACTAGATGATTTATCGATTAAACGCTGCAGCAAAGGCAAGGTAAACGCCGCGGTTTTGCCCGTTCCTGTTTGAGCACTTGCCATTATGTCTCGGCCAGCCAAAATGGCAGGAATGGCCTCTGCTTGTATGGCTGTGGGCTGCTGGTAACCTTTTTGTGCTACCACACTGAGAAGTTTTTCACTTAAAGACAGTGATGAAAATGACACGATGGTATTCCTTGATTTTAAACATAAAAATGACAGTATTGTGGTGCTGTTTTGAGGTACAAGTCTAAGCATTAAACCTCATAGTGTCTGCAGGCTGCTAAACCTAAAATAAGCCTAATTTAGTCACCAGCTATTTTACCTTTGCTCCTTATTCATAAGCTATCAATTAACTGCATATTTGAATCTTTTTTGCTATTTTGCGTATACTGGAGCTCCACAGGGATAAGGAGGGAAAGAAGATGTTTCTCAATAGAATGGTTAGACTCGGTTTAATCTCTCTAGGTTGCTGTTCCCCACTTTATGTCAATGCATCTATTGAGTTTTTTGACCCTATCGACGGCTATTTTGATGCAGGGCAATACCTTGCCGAAAACGCCTATGGCTTCTTACCCGTCCCCACCATTATTACTGAGCCCTCTGTAGGTAACGGCCTTGCGGTAATGGGAATGTTTTTGCATGAAAGTGAGCAGCAACAAAAGTCGCGCAAGGAGCTTGCCACTCACTCTATCGATGGCGGCGCGCAGCTGTTAACTCCGGGGATCTCTGTTGTGGGCATAGGTGCTACTGATAACGGTACTAAAATGGGGTTTGCAGGCCATAGGCAGACATGGGCACAAGACAGTATTCGTTATCTCGTGGGAGGCGGCTATGGCGACATAAACATGAGCTTTTATAGCCAAAGTGATTTCGCACAAGATCTTTCCCTCGATATGAATATGCAAGGCTATGGCATTATTCAAAAGCTTCAATATCGAATTAATAACAGCCCACTGTTTATTGGCCTCTCACAAAAACACCTTAATCTCGATTTAAGCAGTCGCCGCGAATTTAACGATATACCACCAGAACTCATAGATAGACTCCGTGATATTATCAACACCTCACCGCGCGTCTCCTCTATTGGCGCCATAGTCGAGTACGACAGCTTAAATAACTTTTTCTTACCCAGCAGCGGTTATAACTATCTATTTGAATATGACTGGTTTAGCAAAGATATTGGCAGTGACTACAACTACCAAAGCTTTAATGCCAAAGGCAGTAATTATTGGCCTCTCTCCTCCAAGTTTACTCTAGGAGTAAAGCTGCAATATCAAACAATTGAGAGTGATAGCCGACTGCCGATTTTTACCTACCCATTTATCGACCTGCGTGGCATCCCTAAGAATCGCTATCAAGGACAAAATGTCGGTTCAGGCGAAGTACAGCTGATGTGGAAAGTTAATCCCCGCTGGATGTTACTCTCATTTGTCGGCACCGGGCTCGCTGGTAAGAGTAATAGCGACATGTGGGACAGCGAACAACAAAGCGCTTATGGTGCAGGTTTTCGATATACCATCGCTCGGCGTTATGGCTTACATATGGGAATTGACGTAGCTAGAGGCCCAGAAGATACGGCTTGGTATGTCAATGTCGGTACGGGGTTTTAAACTGGACAGAGATGATTTAGTTGACTGCTTGCCACGTTACTAATTTAGATTAAACAGATACTAAGCGATCTTGCTCACAACTCACTATAAAACTGAACCGTTAAAATCGAGTAAGCCACTTAAGATCACAGTTTTACTGCGCAAAAAAACGACAATAGCCATTCGTTTTTTTAGTGACTCTTAGGTTTTGCAGTTTAGTGTTCGAATTATCACATCAAGTATTATTTTGGATCCAAGCGTTAGGTTTTATCTCAATGGCCATTGGTTGGTGGGCCAACGCTCAGAAAAACGATCAACAATTACTCTCTGGCAACCTCATGGCTTCCTGTCTCACTGCAATTCACTTAGGCTTACTTGGCAGCACATTGGGTATGCTCAACCAGCTTGTGAATGCTGTACGCTTTGCAACTTGTCGACATAGCTCGAGTCGAGATGGTTACTTTAGGAGTATCCTGCCAGTACTGTTTTCAAGCATTGCGATTCTACAGGGGATCATATGGGCCGAACACTGGAGCGAATGGTGCACGGTTGCAAGCGCTGTACTGATGAGTTTTGCACTATTTTACTCAAGTGGCGCAAAATTACGCTGTGCAATGCTGGTCAGTAATATGCTCAACTTAACGCTTTCCGTCTATCTTTTGTCTTGGTCTGGGATGTTATACCAGCTAGTGACGGTAGCGATTTTGGCACACAGCTTATTACCCCATAGGCAGGCTGAATATAGCGAGCAAGCCGCTGCTTAAGAGTGCAAAATCTTAGCGAGCTCAAGTTTATTTGCTACAAATTTGTACAAGAATAATCTCTTAGCTTATGATTGCGCTAAGATTACGGTACGAACATGCAATATACACGGCAATATACACGCCGTAGCAGCTCAATATGCCACAGGGTCAAGGATAGATATGGATGACAGACGGTTATTTTCGCGGTTAATATTTACCACCGATGCCAAGCTAAATAGCCATGATAGCAGCTGGGCAACGAAGCTATTGGATATTAGTCTTAATGGTGCCTTGGTCGAGCGACCAGCTCAGTGGGATCCCAATATACAGAGCGCGAAACTCGAAATTATTATTCAAGACTCTGAAATTAAGCTGCAGATGCTAGTAGAGATAGTTCACCAAGAGAACCAATTGCTTGGCCTATCTTGCAAGCATATTGACGTTGAGAGCATTAGCCACCTGCGTCGGCTACTCGAACTCAACCTAGGTGATGCCTCATTGTTAGATAGAGAGTTAGAACGATTATTCGAGCACGATAACAAGACGAGTATCTGATAGCCCCCTTCGGCCGCTATGGTAAAAATATAAAAACGCCGCAGATTTTGCGGCGTTTTTGCTTTCATACTCAGTGCAGATACTCTGCCTAGCTAATTGATCAACTCAAGCAGTTCATGGATGGTTTTCACTGGAATAATCTTAGCGCCAGAACCTTCCATCGACTTATGATAATTCCGAAATGGAATATAGATTTCCGTAAAACCGTGTTGAACCGCCTCTTTAACTCTTGGCACACCACTATCGATAGGGCGAACATCACCGTTTAGGCTCAACTCTCCCATGATGCAGGTCGTTCTGGGTACCACAAAGTCATTCAAACTACTGAGTAAAGCGGTGACTAATGCCAGATCGATACAGGTTTCAGACTCATCAATTTTAAGGCCGCCAACCAAGTTAAAATAAGTATCGTGGAAAATTTTTGTCTTAGTATGCTTACGCAATATCCCTGTTAACATCTTAATACGGTTCATATTCAGACCAACACAAACTCGCTGTGGAAACTCAGCTTCTGTTTCTGTCGTTAAGCACTGGATCTCAAGTAACAGATTGCGATTGCCTTTACGGATACAGGTAATCGCAGCACCGGGCGACTCTGTCGTCGAGCCAGAAAGAAAAATCTCACTCGGATTATCGACACTTATCATGCCGCGCTCGGTCATCTTAAAAATACCCACGGTATCCACATCACCAAAACGGTTTTTGTTGGCTCTAAGTGTGCGGATTTGGCCGTCGTTACACTCGATATGCGTTAAACAATCGACGATATGAATAAGGGTTTGTGGGCCTGCGGTTTCATTATTCTTGTTAACGTGCGCCACTAAAAACATGGTCACGTTATTTTGCTTACAATACTGAGTCAACGCTTGAGCGCTACTCTTAACCTGTGATGGCGAGCCAGGACTCCCGTTGGCTAAATCGGTAACCACAGCTTGAATAGAGTCGATAACCGCAAACTTGATTTTTTTCTCTTCAAGTTCTGCAATAATCGCTTCAACGCTGGTTTCAGCCATTAAATATAAATTGTCTTCGTTGCAATCTAACTTAAGACGATTCACACGGTTTTTAAACTGAGATAATGACTCTTCGGCGGTACAGTATAGTGACGGCATTAACTGCGACATGCGCGAGACTAAGTCTGATAAAATCGTGGTTTTACCAGCACCCGGGTCGCCAGAAATAATATTGACTGATCCCGTGGTTAAACCGCCGCATAGCACACGGTCAAGCTCACCAATACCAGTAAGCATTTTCTGCGCTTCAAACTCTTCAATCTCTTTTAGCTTCTTTGAACCACCGCCAACGGATCCCGCATAACCTGAAACGCTGCTTCGAGCAGGCCTAGATGCGGAAATTTTAAGTTCGCTAATAGTATTCCACTCCTGACAAGCGCTACACTGCCCTTGCCAACGAGGAAAATCTTGACCGCACTCATTACATACGTAAGCTGTTTTATTCTTTGCCATAACTCTTTTTTAGATCGCGTAAAATCGGTAAAGTAACGTCAATATTGGCCGATACTTATTTAAGGTAGAAGGGATCAATCTACATTCCCTTGAATATTTGCCCATGAGCCTACCAGCCCTAGGTCTTTTTAGCATCCCAAAAGAAGTGATTAATGACTTTAGATTTGCACAAAGCGCTTGTTGAACAACTAAAACCCCTGTTGATGGAACCTGAATTCTCAGAGTTGTTCGAACAGCTCACCGCAGATGAAACCAATTCAACTCGCTTTTTGCTCAAAATGGAGCTCAATAGGCTCGCCTCACTCTGTACTCGCAATATAGATTTACGCAATAAGACAGAACTTGAATGTGAAGTGTTTAGCTTTGCTGAGCAACAACACTATCTCGACGCCCCCGCTAAAGAAAGCTTTTTGCAAGCCCTCGCCCTTTACCGAGACGAGTATACGTTAGGCGTATATGAGCAGGTCATAGAAAACCACAAAAAACGAGTCATAAAACAGCGGCAATCGAGTCAAAGTGAGCCTGAGGCCAACTCATCGCCTTTTGTAGCCGATGGTGTGGTATTAGGCAGCTACCTTGCCCGCAGTGAAGAGCGAATGAATTACAGCATGCGCATTAACGTGACTCAAGGCCACCAAAGTATTGACGGCATTACCGTCGATCTCTCGGTGGGCGGCGCGAGAATTCGTCTTAAGGCAAAGCATAATCTACAAGCGAGTAAACCTATTCGAGTAAAACTTGTAGAGCTAAGTGATGAATATTATCACCAAGACCTACAGCAAGGCGTCGATTATCAAATCGTCGATGCAGAGCAGAATCAAGAATATTGCTGGCTCAGGCTAAAACGGCTATCAGGCACAGAAGCTTTAGCGCAAATGCTAGAAAAACTGATCCATGGCTATAAGTTTCGTTATAAGATCGATGTTAACGACGTATTGGTTACCACCAAAGGTCTTGGCTTTGAACGTCATTATCTACCGCACTTGCCTCATTTGCCTCTATTTTTTGAAACGAAAGCAAGCTTGGAAGGTAGCGACGAGGCTCAACTCATACTCAGTCATAAATTACTGAGTCGCGATAACCAAACAATTAGCGAATACTTCAAAGATGAAAATGAGATTTGCCAGCTAAGCAGCTTTCTCACATCAGCACGAGTGAAACAAATTATCGACTGTGCTGATGATAACCAACACAGTCTGTTTTTCTGTTTCACCTTCACTGTACAAGGTGCAAAATTCTTCTATTCAGCAAGCCTAGCTGAGCTAAACTCTCGCGATTTATTAGCGCTATTTTTAAGCTTTGCAGCAGCAAAACCTAGCTTTAAAATGTTTAGGGTAAGCAAACAAACTATCGATCATCAACAGTGCTACAAAGCGAGTATTTTACCGGGTGACGAGGGGCGTTATTCAGCATTAACAGAGACTCAACTCAGTGCCTTTAGCCACGTATTACAACTGATTGATGTAACTAACCCCAAGGCCGCCAAGCTATATCAAAACTGGAGCCAAGTCAGTCAGAACGGGGATAATCAAACAAGTGTTAATGCATTAAAAATCTTCGGCCAAAAGAAAATATCTCAACACACAGCCAAGCTTATTTCACTGCAGTTTAGTGAACGACGCAATGAGTCACGCTTTGCCTTTAAAACTTCGATACAGCTTAATCAAGGTAAGCTAAGTGTAACTGCGAGTACCGATGATATATCGAGCCGCGGTATGAAGCTTAGTGTAACAACGCCAGTGATCTTCGATGATGCCGAGCCTGTTTTTGTTAGCTTTCCTAAACTACAACCCCTTGCCGGTAAGATCTCTTTAGCGTCGCTTCCTTATCGATTAATCCGTACCCGTAAAAACGGCGTTACCTTGCACTTAGCAGCGCGAGTCGGTCACACGCCCCATGTCGGCGTCGAGTTTTTAAATCGATTGATTGAACACAACCGAGACAAGCTTCAAAAAATTACTGAAAGTAACCATTACGGTAAAGAGCTCGCCGATGGCATGAAAAATATTATCATGCGCAAACTAGCGTCGGTTCCCTTTTATCTTGAGCGCACAGTAAAGTCAGCCTATATATCGACATTAGGTATTGGGACCGAGCAAAACCATATTGCCAACCTATTTGCATCTCAAAGCGACAATACGCTAGCGTATGATCTAACACCGCTGCTTAATGACGGTAAGCTAAAGCGCGACTTTATCTTACCGATCCGGACAATGAAGCCTCAACACGGACTAACTCATTTTGAAGTCTTAGTGCAGATCTCTCGTATGTCCCAAGGGCAGATAAAAGTCCGCTGTATTAGCGAATATGATCTACCAGAGTATGCTCAACAACTTAGCTTTATTAAGCGCAGTCAAAATCTAGGTGAGTTTTTAGCGCTTAGAGTCTACCGCGGCGCCACTGGCAAACCTGACTTAAACTACATCCGTCGTGAGCGTGAATATATCGCTATTCACGCCTCTCACAGAGGGAAAAAGCTCGAACAACAACTGTGGAATATTATCGGGGTGGGTGAACTACTGGATATTACTCAAGAGGTGAGACTACGATTTCCCGAGCTTTTAGCACAACCAGAGTTGAGCACTGAAAGTTAATTCATAAGCTCATTACTAAATTAGCCCTAATGCACGTTGATAACAACGAGCATCAGGCTTTAAGTACGATGAACCCGCCTTTAACATACCAATTCAAGAGCCTTTATGCTTGATAACTCGATACATATAACCCACAACCACGAGGTTAATGACTAATATCCCTGCCGTTAATAAGCTCGGCTTGGTGAACATTTCATACGCCTCAAATGGCAAGTAGATCCCGCCACTTAATAAGGCAAACCATTCGGTCCACACTAAACTGTGCCAAAGGCCATAGGCTTCTATAAAACGTATACCAGCGTAGAGTAAGGCGCCTGCTATCACAAACATAATATTCGCCTCTGTTATCTTACCGGCCTGTGTAATCGCCTCCTGAACTAAATGATTTGCAGGGTTTAAGTGGGAATGACTCAGTAACTCTTCAACCACTCGTTGAATGTCTTGCCCGGCGAGTTTATGCAGCCCAAAGACAACCAATACAGATATTAGCCCTTTCGTGGCCTCGAGGAGTGCGATGGCTTTTAGGCCGCTTTTAACTGAAGACATGGGATCCTTTCTAGAGAGAAATGAAGATTCTCGAATCTCTCAATGGTGACAAATAATTCTTATTATTAATGTTACGCCATTTTGCTCGGTATTGGGGCGGTATTAATTACCTTTAATGAAATTTAGCCGTCGCTTTAAAAAATACGCCAACAGAAAGCCCCCAACTTAAAGAGGTTAAAATTTAGCTCATTATTAATTAACGATGAACTGAAGATGTATTTTTATTAATGAAGAGGAATAGTTAATTAGCACCGTTAAGTCCTGATGTATAGTGCTAACTAAGGCGATTTATGTCCATAAATCGGAGGTGTTCAAAAGTCTCTCGCGTTACTGATAACACCACAACTAGCAGCAAGCTCAAGCCTTTGCAACATGAAGTATTAGTCTTGATTACTATGCCCCTTTAGGAACACCAACAATGCTAGATTCATTTATTTCAGTTATTACCGCTCTTTGGCATCAAGATTTTGCCTCACTGCAAACCCCTGGCAGTGCCACCATGATTTATCTTTGTGTTTTTACCTTAATCTGGCTTGAAAGCGCACTACTTCCAGCAGCGCCAATGCCCTGTGATAGCGTAGTAATCCTCTCTGGTAGCCTAGCTGCTGCCGGTATTATCAGTTTTCCCATTGTGTTTGCCGCTTTAGTCATTGCCGGCGCAACTGGCAGCTGGGTTGCATTCATTCAAGGCCGGTGGCTACATAAGCTGCCAAAAATTCAGCGCTGGATAGATGCGGTACCAGAAAATCGCATGAAGACAGTCGATAACTTGCTTAATAAGCATGGTTTGTTGGCGCTATTTACCGCGCGATTTATTCCTGTTGTACGCCCACTATTGCCATTAATGATGGGATTACACATTAAAAAAGTCTCAAACTTCCATTACTTTGCCTGGCTAAGCGCGGCGTGTTGGTGTGCATTATTACTCGGTTTTGGTTACGCCCTATCTTACCTGCCTGAGAGTATTGCTCGCATTGTCACCATGGTACTCATCATCGCTCCTTTCTTGACGCTAGCGATTGGTATCGTCAGTCTGTTAAGCAGCTTCATCATTAAGAAGAAACGCGCCAGAAAAGCCATCGTCAGCGAGCTCATTCAAGAAGCCGTGCTTGCCAAATCGACTGCACCACTAAAGAAAACTGCTAAGTAATTCACTCTAAGGCCCTGTATTTGACAGGGCCTGCTTGATTGGAAGCCAAGGGTTTAATTTCCACTGTAAATCATCACAGCCTTTACCATACTAATTAATCGCACCTATTCATCGGGTCAAATTGGTGCGGCAACTGAATACTACTCCAAGTAACGTTTCATCAACTCATAAGCTTGATTTAGCTGCTGAAAATCAGGCTTACCTTCTTTAGAATGATTATGTCTATCCATATACTGATAACCACCTTGAGTGCCAGAAACATGCAAAATGCTATTTTCATTGACTAAGGCATAATCACTGTAACTTGAAAGAATGAGCCATTTTCGTCGTTCAAGATCTCGTTTGAACAAGTTATAGCCTGCCGTATAATTTTCTGCCGGACTGGTGGAACCTAAGTAGGTTTGCATCAGCGTAGGAACTAAGTCCATATGATCAGTAACGTATTGATTAACCCCGGACTTAAGATCTGCACCAAACATGATAAAAGGCACTTTTATCTGAGGATCGGTAAAGTTACCATTGTGGCCCCAAAAGTTTAGCTTATTGTCGTTGATTTCCTGACCATGGTCCCCGGTGACCACCACTAACGTGTTGGCCAATTCTCCTGACTCTTTGAGCTGGGTGAGGACTTTGCCTATCAGCGAATCGTTAAAGTGCACGCTAGTGTTATAGCGGTTCAGGATAGGCAGTCTATCGGTATCATTATTTAGATTTAAGTAATCCATTCTAGACACTTGTGGCTCAAATTTATTTGGGTAATCCTCTGGAAAATCATATCCATGGGGAGAGTCATAAAACAAAAATGAGAACGCTGGACGCGTAGGATCTTTATGTTTATCCCATTCAAGCCACTCTTGGGTTATCTCAATGTCTCGGCTTGGCTTGGTCGCACCTTTTGAACGCACTCTTAAATTAGGAACATGAACAAAAACCGTTTCATCAAACTCAGGCTTTATTAAGTGTGCGGAAGAAAAAATGCCTAACTGATAATCGAGTTGCTGTATTCGGTCCATGATTATCGGTGATTGGCGATTATGATAAAAGCTATGCCAGTAGGTGGATGGTAAGCCATAAAATAAGCCAAATATTCCCGCACGGGTCGCATTACCGGTGGAATAATGTTGCTTAAACACCTGACCATTTTGAGCGTATTGCCAAATATTTGGAGTCACTTCAGCGCTAAAGCTATCGTGACGCCAAGAATCAATCACAATAAATAAAATGTTAGTTGGCGTAACGGGTTCATAAGTTATCGGCGCTAATGGGTAAGATAAATTACTATGATTATCGATTTTTAACTTATTTTGCTGAGCTAACTCTGCTTCATTCACTAAACCATACTTCAGCATTAACCTGTTGGCTGTCGCCGGGTAAAACAGAGGCAAAAAACAGCTAAAGTTGGTGATTGAATTCACTGCATTGGCGCTCGCCCATATATGGACAGCGTGCGTGGCAACCACACATAAGAGAAGAAGGTAAGCAATAGCTCGTCCAGTCAGCTTGAGATGGTCACAACCTCTGGTCAATATGAGCCAATAAATCCCACATTGCAGCGCAAATACCAGCATAATTAACGACGCGGCAAACAGATAATTTGCCGCCGAAAATTCGACTATGCCACCGGAGAAAATCATTTCAACCAATACTGGTTGAATATGGAAGCGATACTGAGCAAAAACCTGAGTATCACCATACAAGATTATCAGCGCGATAGTAAAAATGGCCGAGGTTGATAATACTCTCACTAGAGTCGATTTAATCAAACCAAGCGGTAAGCTAACAAAGCCAAGCAGTCCAGCAAGCAACCCCATCTGCCCAGCCGTAGCTATGAAAATGTAGCCCCAATCTAAAGGTGTTAGATTAGCGGGAAGGTAATCAAAGTAACTCACAGATAACATAATAAATATCAACGCATTTATTAATGTTAGCACCGCGTGAGACTTCATTCGTGCGCGCAAAGGTAACATTTTCACCGTTCCTGTTCGTTTCGCCCTACAGTGATGGGAAACATAAAAATCGCGGATTTTACCCACTCATTCACTCAAAATGCGTGACACAGTTCGCAATTACTTGACTATAGAGAAATAATAGGGAAATGATAAAAGATTATTAACATCAAAAGCCATAATTACCGCAGCGAGCCCCTTTGAGCAACGAACCAAGAATTCCTCTAAAAATAATAGCGGCCCAAAAGGGCCGCTATTAATGATTAACACTTAGATATAAAACCGCTAGCGATTAGCTGATATAGCTCTGCCCTGCGTAAACCACGAAGTGTCTCAGTGCTAGCACCCCTAAAATGGTGCTACAAGATACTGTGATTAAGAAGCCTTTGCTATGACGCCACGCTTTTGGAGCCAAGGTACTGGCAAGTACTGGTACCACGAGACCTAAGCCCACGACACCGATCCAGAATACGCTCGCCCAAGTACCTGTGGTAATTGCCGCCGTTGCGGCCTGCGCCGCAGGACCTGAGAAGTTTAAGCCAACAAACAGCAACACTAGGCATAAGGCTTCATTAAAGGCCACAGGATATTCGATACGGTGAACCTGCTCGATACAATCTGACTCTTTCTTACTGAAGAACAGAGTCGCCACTAAGATGTTACCCGCAGAGCCAACAGACATTGCAGAGGCTAAAAACAGTGCAGGCAATACTGCAGTGTTCAAAATCGGATAACTGATCATCGCCGAAAGTAAGAAACCAGTGTACACGCCGACACCTAGACCCAGAGCAAAAATAAGCTTATTAAGCGTATTTTCTACCTGACGGCATACCTTAAGTACACCTGCGAGCCAAGGCGCATAATGCAGAACCTGTTTTTCAAATACCAGCGCCGCAAACACAAACACTAACGGAATATAAATCAGCAGGGCGATAACGCCCCATGCCATCACAGACGTTAGGTTGTAGTTGAGCAGGATATGATAAAACTCAAAGGGTTTCGTCAAATCCAATACCAGCAGTGCCATACCCAAGCAGATGGCTACTGGACCTATCACCGCAGCCGCCTTAATCACTGGCAAACCTTCCGTCGGTAAGCCACGACTCTGCTTATACCACTTAAGCCCTATGGCCACCAACATTGAGCCAGCTGACAGGCCAGCCATAAACAAGTACACCGCGATGATCCAGTTCCACACTACCGGATCGTATTGCTCCATCGAGCCCCAGATATTGTTCATGCTTTGATCCCTCCTTTACGGCTAGGAATGCGGTAGACTCGAGGCTCTGTGCCAAGGTTTACCTTTTGTTGGTAGTGAGGTTTTGTATCTAACACTTTACGCACTTCAGAGCTCATATCATTGGCATCACCAAACACAAGCGCCTGAGTTGGGCAAACCGTCACACAAGCAGGCTCTTCACCGCGAGCTAAGCGAGTTTCTTTACAGAAGTCACACTTATCTGGTACGCGTGTTTCAGGGTTAATGAAACGAACCTTGTAAGGACAAGCGGCGACGCAGTAGAGACAACCTACACACTTCTTTTCGTTAATCGATACAATGCCATCATCATTAACGTAAGCGGCACCCGTTGGGCAAACCTTTACGCAAGGTGCATTTTCACACTGCTCACAAGAGACGCGATTATATTTAAAATGTAGATGTGGGAAGTTGCCGTAAGGCCCCTCGATCCTGACCTGAATGCGAGTCACCGACTCAGGCACATTGTTTTCACTGCGGCAAGCCACGTTACACGCCTGGCAGCCAATGCACTTGTTTTCATCGTGCACGAGAACATAACGCTTAGTCATAATTAACTCCGATTAAATCTTGGCAATCTTGACACCGGTAGTATGCAAGTTCATACCCGTTACCGGTGAGGTCACATGAGGAAGTAAGTTACCGCAATGCACACCTTTACCGGTTGCACGAGCAAGTTCCTTGTTCTTTGATCCACAGCCCATATAGGCAAAGACAGTATCAGGACGAATACCAGGGGTAACTAAGGCATGACCCTCTTCACTGCCGGTATCGTTGTAGATCTTAATCTTGTCACCATTTGAGATCTTTAACAGATCCGCGGTGATTGGGTGGATCCACACGGCATTATCTGACATCAGGTTGGCCAGCATAGGCACATTCTGGGTACCTGCGTTGGTATGTACCGCGACCTTGCCTTGAATGAAAAATAGCTCATCGGCCTTTTTCATCGTGACTTCACGGTAACGAATGACTCCACGTCCCGGCGCCATCTTCTCGACTTTGGCAGAGCTCAACTCAATCTTGCCCGTTGGTGTCTTAAAGCTTAACTGGCTCGCGTAAGTACCGTCTTCGTCTACAGCCTTAGCATTCGGATAGGTATTAACAAAGTCTCTTACCATGCCGCGCTCACGCAGCAACAGCGGCTTACCATAGCTCACGTAACCGTCTTGTTTGATCTTGCTTAGTAAGTCAAAATCACGCTGCACTTGGAACAGCTGCAAAGTTTCCATGTTCTCCCAAGGGAAAAACTGACCTTGACCTAACTTAGTGGCAAGCTCTTTCCAGATTAACCAGCTCGGCTTAGTGTCACCAATCGTTTCAACGACGCGTTGACGCACATAGTAAGCTGGGTTCTTCGTCGACAGGTCGGCAATCTCTTCATCACGCTCAAGATAGGTCGACTCAGGTAGGAAGATGTCGGCATAGGCCGCGCTCTCACTAATATAAATATCACAAGCCACCACAAAATCGAGTTTTTGCAATGTCTTAACGATACGCGCTCTATCTGTCATGGTTTGCATTGGGTTGGTACGGCTCATCACCCAGGCGCGTAACTGATATGGTACAGCTTCAAGTGTTGCATCTAGAATTGTCTGGTAAATACCGCCAGAGGACCACATCATGGCATACTGTTCATCCACCATATCGATACGCTTAGCATCAATTTTCGGCATACCATCGACACCAGGCTTAGCTAAGGTAGGTGCGACTGTTTCACCAGCAAACTTGTTGTAACTCGCAGCTTTCTTACCAAAATACAAGCCACCTTTACGCTCAATGTTACCAATCAATACGTTGGCAGCGTATAGCGCGCGGCGCATCTCAAACTCTTCGGTGGTAAACGTTGAACGGTGACCAAAATCCACCATCGCATGGGGAGCAGCGGCAGCATATTCATGAGTAATGCGGCGAATATCTTCAGCGGGTACGTCACTGATAGATTCAGCCCACTCAGGTGTGTAGGCTTTAACTTCTTTAGCGAACTCATCGAAGCCTGACACGTACTGCGCGACGAACGCTTTATCGTATAAGTCATCTTCAATCAAAACATGACATATCGCTAATGCAACTGCGGTATCAGTACCTGGTTTAATCGCATACCATTCATCGGCTTTGTCAGCCACAATCGAGAAGCGTGGTTCAAATACCACTAGCTTTGCGCCCTTCTCCATCTGTGCATCCATCATGCCTCTGGTCTCAGCCATATTGATACCTTCATAGAGGTTATGACCGAAGTTGATGATGTACTTAGAGTGGCTTATGTCACGCTTGAGCTTGCCACCAAACATCGCCTTGGCAGCGACAACATAGGCACCTGGACAGGTAGAGGCGTGAGTGAAGGTATTAGGGCTGCCGAAAGATTTAGCCAAGTGGAAAAGGTGACCGGATAGTGAACCTGATTTTGATGAGAAAGCGATAGACTCTGCGCCATGCTCAGCTTTAATCTTATTAAGGTTCTGTGCGATTAGCGCATAGGCTTCATCCCACTCGATCTCTTGCCAGTTGCCTTCACCACGCTCACCAACGCGCTTCAATGGCTTAACGATACGCTGTTTATCATAAAGCTGGCTGTGACCCGCACCACCGCGGGCACAGACGGCGCCGCCAAAATCCTCGGCCTTCTTGTTGCCAAGAATCGATACGTTCTTACCATTGACGACGCGTGCCGATATTGGGCAGCGGGTTGAACACATTTCACAAATACTTGCGACAGACTCTGCACTACCTTGCAGTTTTGAATCCCCAAAGGCAGCTAAAGAGCCTGGAAGCGTTGCTAATGCGCAAGTCGCTGTGCCGGCTCCGGCCCCTTTGATAAAGGTTCGCCGATCTAGTTTCATGTTAAATCTCCCAATGACAGTTGTCCTTAGGAGAGCGTTAGATAAAGCCCCTAGTTAACTGTTTAACACAATTAACTTCTTCCTAAGGTTTTCATCATTGTTATTGAGCAGAGTGATATTAGATATTGTGGTAAACCACATACTGACATTGCGATAGCGGCGTTTGTGAAGCAATTCACAGTTCAAATTTGCACCACCACAGGAGTGAATTCCTGTAAATTGTGGTAAACCACATATTGGGGAAAAGTTTATTATTTTGCTGATGACTGCATGTTTTAGATGCAAAATGTGCGGCTAGATGGCCGCACATTCACTTCAAAAAACAGCATAATAATGCTTGAATTACACCTCTATCGGCACCTCACTGCCACGTTTTTTCAAGTTCAGTGTTGCCACACAACCTAATACCCCATCATCACGGTTGCTTAGTAAGAAGTGGCCATCATGATTGCTAATCACCTCTCTACAGATGGCGAGCCCTAAGCCTAGGCCGTCCATCTTAGTGGTATAGAAGGTTGCCATGAGCGTATCGGAGTCCATCGCCAGTCCTGGACCATTATCGATAATACTGACATTGACCTGATACTCTTTAAAGTCCAGCTCAATATTGATCTTACCAGAGCGAGCATTATCACTTTCGGCAATCGCATCTAAACTATTTTTGATTAGATTTATCAGCACCTGCAGCAACCCAACTCGATCGGCGGTAATAAAAAAAGGTTCGCCTTTAATTTGAGTATTAATTTGTATTTCCCGTCTCGCTAGCTCAAGCCTTAAAAGTGAAATACTCTCCTCGACTAAGGTCAGAATATTTACATCGACCATCACCGCCTCGCGGCGTTTAAGTAGGCCTCGAATTCGATGTACCACTTCGCCAGCACGAGTCGATTGCTTATGGATTTTTTCTAAAAGTTCGATACAAGAGTCAGTATCGGCTTGCTCCTTTCCTTGCAAGCGCATAATGCCGCCTTCGCTGTAACTGGTAATTGCAGCAATAGGTTGATTGATCTCATGGGCGAGTCCCGCGCCAATCTCACCAACTATCGAGGCACTTTGTAACCGTTCAAGCGCTACCGCCTGCTGCTTCAGCTGCCTCTCCGACTCAATTAACGAGCTGCTCTTTTGATGAAAGCGATATTCAATCCACAGGTGATAAAGCGTGGCAATAATAAACACTAAAACAGACAGAATTCCCCAGTGACGATTCTCTTCCAACCACTTCTTAACCGCTTCCCAGCGACTACTATCGGGAGTCTTAACATGCAACTCTTTAAACAGCTTAATCACCGCAAGTTGACTGATAGGAGAGGTCCAGCCTGTTAACTGCGCCTTGATAGCCGCAGGTGAATCCGAAGGCAGCTCCAATAATGCTTGGGTGATCTCTTTGCTGAGCTCAGTGCTAACGCTCTCTGTCGCGGCAAAGGACCAGTTGGGATACAGCGTAGTACTGCACTGACATTCAACCCCATCGGGACGACTCGGGTTCAACACTCGAAAGTCACTACTTTTAAGTACCCCACGCGCCACCATGTCCTCTAAGGTACACAGGGGGGTAATGGCTGCATCTACATTGCCATCGCGTACTTGATAGAGCAGAGGGTCGAGCGGAAAACCAAGAAACTTGGTCTCGCCAAAGAAGGTGTCAGGATCCATACCTAAACTATGCATCAAGCCTACCGTCGCTTGATAACCTCCCAGCGCATGGGGATCGCTCGCCGCAACTACCTTGCCTTTTAAATCATACAAGGTGCGATAGTCACTATCCGCCCTAACAATAATCGCCGACCCAATGGCTGAAGTGGTGCCGTCATGACGCTTTGAACGCATGGTTGCCAGCCAAGACAGGGGATATTGATTGGATAGATATAGGTATTGCCCAGGATTAGTAATAATAAACTGAATTTGCCCCAACTCCATGGCTAGATTTAGTGCCTTAAAATTTCCCGGGTACACATGAAATTCGGCATCTGGCACATGCTCATTTAGATACTCCATCATGGGCGTCCAACGCTCCACGGCCTGCTGATGCCCCCAGTTTGCTAACACGCCCACATAGAACTGCTGCGGCTTAGACCAAGCCACCGATGAGAACAGAAGAACACATATACAAAGCAACAACCGAGACAATTAAAGTTCCTTAAAATCAACTCCAATCTTTATCTACCAATAAAGCCATAACCCAACAGTATCAGGCGTTCGCTCAGGTAAAATTGGAGTTATGTTATTTAGCAATAGCTTACGCTAGCCTTGGAATTTTAGAGCGTGATGCAATTCATGCTTTATAGATTATTGTTGGATTAAAGCGGCAAACTGGGATATCTATCATCTAAACACCAGTAAATTAAAAGGCTCTGCGTGCAACAACAAATCAATGGACCTGTCTATTTGGTCGATGATGACGAGGCGATTATCGACTCGATCGACTTTCTGATGGAAGGTTATGGCTATAAGCTCAATAGCTTTAACTGTGGCGATCGTTTTTTGGCTGAAGTCGACTTAACCCAAGCTGGATGCGTAATATTAGATGCGCGCATGCCGGGACTAACAGGGCCTCAAGTACAGCAACTACTCAGTGATGCGAAGAGCCCATTGGCTGTAATTTTCTTAACTGGGCATGGCGATGTGCCTATGGCTGTGGATGCCTTTAAGAATGGGGCTTTTGACTTCTTCCAAAAGCCTGTTCCGGGTAGCCTACTGTCACAATCTATCGCCAAAGGGCTTACTTACAGCATTGATCAACACTTAAAACGTACTAATCAGGCCTTGATTGATACTCTGTCCGAACGGGAAGCGCAGATCTTTCAATTAGTGATTGCCGGTAACACCAATAAACAGATGGCAAACGAGCTTTGTGTTGCGATTCGAACCATCGAAGTACACCGCTCAAAATTAATGACCAAGCTGGGAGTGAACAACCTAGCTGAACTCGTCAAACTGGCGCCGTTGCTCGCCCACAAGAGTGAATAAATTTAGCGAGTAAAATGGCTAACGGTAATTACGCGATCTAAAAAAGAGTCCAGCCCGCAAGAATGAATCGTTCTAAAAACTTTAATGACGAGCCTTAGCGCCGTTAGCCATTAAAGTTGTGGTACCAATCTCTAACTCGGGGGAAATGATCGTTTACCGCATCTTTGTGAGTCAGCATTCCGCCGTGATCATAGTCATGCTTAAAACCCTGCTTCTTTGATAGCAGGGTGTAATCTACCCGCTTGATATGACACTCCTTAATCATTCGCTGCACATCACTTGGGTTACCTAACACGGTATCGCCTTGTGCCGCAATAAACCAAGATGGGGGCCAATTAGCATCCCTTGCAGCCATTTGATAGTCGAAACCATCATCACCGTCGACCCAATTACCCCGCACCCATTCAATACTCTGACGTAATGATGCACGAGACTCATTATCCATACCTATTCTCAGTTTATCTGCGGGCAGATAACCACTACGCCAAGCGATCATCGGTGCGACCTTATTCCAGATAAGATCGACCGTGAACCACTTTTTAACTGACTTAATCTCGATACGGCGCTTACTGCCAAAAGTCACCAGTGAAGCTACCGACCGCTGCAGATTTTCATAGCGAGCAATCGCACTGGCCATCAACACTCCGCCCCAGGAGTGAGCACACCAATGCACGCGCTTAGCTTTAGGGTGAAGTGATAGAATATATTGCTGAATTAGTGGTAACTGCTCTCTAATCACTTCACCCTGACCCGCTGTAAATCCACGAGCAAGCTTTGGCTCACTGAGACCGCGCCCTTGAGTGTCGAGTACATAAACCACCACGCCGGAGTCGGCTAAGTAGCAACCGAGTCCCTTACCTGAATCACTGTAAAAAACCCGGCCGTTTGACATGGCGCCATGAAGCATTAAAACAGGCGGCTTACTCATATCCGCTTGGACAGGCGTGATCTGCCGTAAATGCAGATGACCATGCAGGTAGGGAACGTAGAGGGATTTTTGCTGAATATTCAAAGGGGCAACACTCTTATTTTTTTAACTAACCTACTGAAATACCGGCCTAAAAACAAGAGCAAAGACTCTAAACCAAAGTAAAAAACAGATTGATAAATCTGATTTTAAACAGAGCTTAAAAACTATCAGCTAAATGAAACAAGGCGATAGCAACCTCTTTCAAACATGAAAAACTCACAACAAAATCGTTATGAGTCTTCCTAGCAAAGCAACAACAGGCATCGACTTAAGTTAAGCGCTAACTCATCTGAAACAGGTAAGGTAAAACCTTAAGGTTGAGTCGATTAATGCTGACATCTGCCGCTTGAGCCAGCTTGGGTTTGGCATGATAAGCAATACCAAAGTCAGCAGCATTGATCATCGGAATATCATTAGCACCGTCGCCTATCGCCACTCTTTGTCCCACCGCTATCTGCCACTGCTTAGCACACTTAAGCACAGTATCGGCCTTATATTGAGCATCGACCACTTGCCCGGAAACGGTGCCCAATAGCTTACCGTTATCAATATCTAGCTTATTAGCAAAAGCGGCATCTAGCGCCAATAGCTGTTTAAGCTGATCCACAAAAGGAGTAAAGCCCCCTGAGGCCACAACGGTACGCCAGCCATGACTCTGTAACTCTGCGATCATCTCCTTAAGGCCCGGCATTAGAGGCAGCTTGGCTCTTAGAATATCGATAATTTCAGCATCGGCGCCTTTAAGCTTGCCCACCCGCGCCCTAAGGCTCTGCTCAAAATCAAGCTCACCTTGCATTGCCAACTCGGTAACTTCCGCTACAGCAGGCCCTACACCTGCCATTTCGGCCAGTTCATCGATACACTCGATTTCAATCGCGGTTGAGTCCATATCCATCACCAACAGACCCACTTGGCTTAGCTGCGGCGCGTCGAAAGTTAACTCAAATAACTCTAAAAAATCCGTCTCACTAATAGCGGCAATCTGTTCGGCGCTTAAAGGCTCTGGAGTACAGACTTCAATGCAATTCAGGCCGCAATCACGTTTAATCAGAGCTAGGCTCAGCTTGCAATTTAGGGACTCAAGCCAACTGTCTACAGCGTCATTAATAACCTGCAGTTGCGCGGCGTTTAGGGTTTCTAGTTCGGAAAACAAGATCCGATAACGAGAAAACCCTTTTGGATATTCCGCCTCGTTATGACGAAAATAACTTTGTTCCCCAGCAGTAAAAGACATGCTACCTTCGGTACTTAACCAAGCAAAAACAGTCGATTGACTCAAACTTTCCATTAGTTATAGCTCTCCAACTACCGAGTACAGACATAATCAATTATGATTAGGTGAGTACACAATAAATTAAGGGTTTCAGTGTTCTATTTAAAAGGCCTAAAAAAGAGCCATCGAATAAGTCGCCTGTTACAAATCATGATTGCGATCGCATTATTCATCGGGCTCGATCAGTTGTGGGAAACTAGCCTACTACAAGGGCAGCAGCTTCTAAAGTCCCAAACAGAAAAGATGGCAAGATTACTGGTGCAGCAAACGGCTTATGGTGCTGCACCGGCATTACAGTTAGAAAATGATGAGCAACTACAATGGTTAGCTCAAGCATTAGTGCTAGACCCAAAAGTCATGTCTGCCAGTATTTTCAGTGAAGATGGAGTCAGACTCTCTTTTGCTCAAAGCGTCATCGATGAAGACTTAGAGCCAGACTCAGAAGAGTTATCCAGCATCTTGGATCAATATCCGCCCTATGTTGAAGCCGTCTCTCAAGATGGCAAAAACTTAGGCTATGTTGAAGTGCGCCTAGAACCTAAATATTTCTTTAATGAGATTAAAGAGGCACACCACATCAATATGGAACAGCAGCAGATAATGCTGCTTATTGCAGGCTTGATTGGTATGTTGTTATCCCGCGCGCTGTCATTTAAGCGGGCCGACTTTGATAGACGTAAAGCCAGAGTCAAGCTCAGGCAATTACTCTCAAAGAAAAAAGAAAAAGCCGCGGCTAAGGCAGCGAAAAAACAAGCTAATGACGCTAAAAAGCAGGCTAAAAATGCTGCAGCAACTGTAAGCTCCGGTATCGAACCTAAAAGTAGTGAGACGGATTCAACAGAACTAAGTCCCTCGGCTATTCAGCAAGCAGATACAGAGACCCAAGTCGTAAAACTCTCACCTAAAACTGATAGTGATAGTGATAGTGATAGTGATACAGCTAAGCCAACCCTTGCTAATGCTCCAACAGAACCTGAGCGAAAGCCTGAATTAGAACCAGACTTAAAACCAGACTTGAAACCAGAGACTGAATCAAGCTTAGAACCAAATCTAGCCCAGTCAACAGTGTCTAAAAAAACGACTGCAGTTAAGAAACAAATATCGGCAGAGGAGAAGCCCGCTGTCAAACCAAAAGCTAAGACGAAGCCTAAGCCTAAAACAACAGCTCAATCCAAAGCTCAAGCTAAGGAGCAGACCAAGCCTAACTCTGAGACAGCAACGGAAACTAAACCTGCTACAAAGGCAAAGGCAAACGTAAAAGCTAAGCCCAAGTCTGACTCTAAGACAGCAACGCAAGTTAAACCTGCTACAAAGGCAAAGACGAACGTAAAAACTAAGCCTAGCTCTGAGACAGCAACGGAAGCTAAACCAGCTACAAAGGTAAAGACGAACGTAGAAGCTAAGCCTAGCTCTGAGACAGCAACGGAAGCTAAACCTGCTACAAAGGCAAAAGCTAAGCCTAAGACTGCGGCAAAGCCTAAAGCGCCTGTTAAGGCAAAGAGCAAGCCGGCAACCGAGGTCAAAGCGGATTCAAAATCTGAGCCTAAAATAGAGCCAAAGGATGAGACAGATTAACTCGACCAACTTGTAGGCTGAAAAGTTTGAGGCTAAAAACAAAAACGGACGCATAAGCGTCCGTTTTATTACTCTTCAACCTCGCAGTCAACGACTGCGAAGCAGCGACTATTACAGAGTAATAGCAGCTTCTAGAGTCATTTCGATCATTTCGTTGAAGGTAGTTTGACGCTCATCAGAAGAGGTCTTTTCACCTGTACGGATATGATCAGATACAGTACAAACACACAAAGCTTTAGCACCGAACTCTTTCGCTACGCCATATAGGCCAGCAGCTTCCATTTCGACACCTAGCACGTCCATCTTTTCCATCACGTCAAACATTTCTGGATCTGGCGTGTAGAATAGGTCTGCAGAGAAAACGTTACCAACGCGGTACTTAGTACCCTTTGCGTCAGCAGCTTTAACAACAGCGGCTAGTAGGCTGTAATCACAGATAGCTGCGAAGTCTTGGCCCTTGAAACGTAAACGGTTAACTTGTGAGTCAGTACATGCACCCATACCGATGATCACGTCACGTACTTTAACGTCAGTGCTTACTGCGCCACAAGTACCAACGCGGATTAGGTTCTTAACGCCATAGTCTTTAATCAATTCAGTTGCGTAGATTGAGCAAGAAGGAATACCCATGCCTGAACCCATAACTGAAATACGAACGCCTTTGTAAGTACCAGTAAAACCAAGCATGTTACGTACGTCAGTCACTTGCTCAACGTTCTCTAGAAACGTTTCAGCAATGTACTTAGCGCGTAATGGATCGCCAGGAAATAGCACTGTATCGCCAAATGCGCCGTCTACTGCATTAATGTGTGGTGTAGCCATCAGAATAACCCCTATTTATATTTTTAGACCGTCGTAAACAACTTTAGTCTTGTTTGCTAGCGGCCCAAACTGAGCCGCCAAATTCAAATCTTGTTACCGCTTATGAACGAACAAATGATTCGCCATATTCCATTGGTTCAAGCTTATGGTAGCTTGCAATGGATTGTCCCATATCGGCAAAGCTATTGCGTAATCCTAAAGAGCCAGGCTCAAGGCCTGCGCCATAGGCTAAAACCGGTACACGTTCACGAGTATGATCACTGCCCGGCCAAGTTGGATCACAGCCGTGGTCTGCCGTTAACAGCAAGAAATCATCTTCATCGAGTAACGCTAAGATCTCAGGTAAACGAGAGTCAAAGTACTCTAGGCTACGTGCGTAGCCCGCTACATCGCGGCGATGACCGAAATGAGAGTCAAAATCAACGAAGTTAGTGAATACGATTGTATTGTCACCCGCTTGCTTAACTTGCTCTAATGTCGCATCAAATAGTTCTTCAAGGCCTGTCGCCTTTACTTTCTTAGTGATACCACAATGTGCATAAATATCTGCAATCTTACCTACACTGACCACTTCACCGCCGGCCGCTTTAAGCTTATCAAGCACGGTTGGTGCTGGCGGCTCAACTGCGTAGTCACGACGATTACCTGTACGAGCAAAGTCACTGGGACCTGTGCCAACAAACGGACGAGCAATAACACGCCCGATGTTGTAATCGGCAAGCTCCTCACGAGCAATAATGCAAAGCTCATAAAGCTTCTCAAGACCAAAGCTCTCTTCGTGACACGCAATCTGGAAAACAGAGTCAGCCGAAGTATAGAAAATTGGCTTGCCGGTGCGCATATGCTCTTCACCAAGCTCTTCTAGAATTATCGTGCCTGAAGAGTGGCAGTTTCCTAGAAAACCACTTAAACCCGCTCTGGCAAGAATTTTATCCGTGAGCTCTTTTGGAAAAGAGTTCTGCTTATCGCCAAAGTAACCCCATTCATAAAGAACAGGTACGCCAGCCATTTCCCAGTGTCCACTTGGTGTATCTTTACCTGAGCTTAATTCGTCAGCATGGCCATATGCGCCAATGATCTCGACATCATCACCAAAGCCTGCTGGAAACTCGCCCGTGCTCTCTTTTGATGCATGACCGAGACCTAAGCGAGCTAGGTTGGGCAGCTTCAAGGGGCCTTCACGACCATCATTAGCCTTACCTTCTGCACACGCTTTAGCAATGTTGCCAAATGTGTTTGAACCCACATCACCAAAGGCATGCGCGTCGTGCGCCTCGCCGATGCCGAACGAATCTAGCATCATGATTATAGTACGTTTCATAAACTGTGCTCCGTTACAGATCAGACTCGCGGATATAACGATAAATTTCCGGAGTTTTGTCTGGTTTGGTATCGCCAATATGAATCGCTTTCTTTACTGCAGCTTCAGCTTCAGCAAAGGCACCTTCAGATTGAGCATGAATAAATGCAATCGGCTTATCGGCATTGATCTCATCGCCTAGCGCACAGACCTTAGAAAGTCCGACACTATAGTCCAGAACATCTCCTGGCTTACGACGACCGCCACCTAAGGTAACGACTGCAAGTCCAAGTTCACGGGTATCCATTGCCGATGCAAAACCGGCTCTGTCCGCATACACTGGACGAATAATTTGAGAATCAGGTAGGTACTTGCTGTAGTTCTCAACGAAATCTGCTGGACCACCTAGGCCTGACACCATACGACCAAAGATCTCTGCCGCTTTACCGTTATCCAGTACAGCGTTTAGTTTTACGCGCGCTTCGGCTTCGTTACTTGCGATCCCGCCCAGTACTAACATTTCGGCACAAAGACCCATAGTCACTTCATATAGACGAGGGTTACGGTAAGCACCTGTCATAAAGTCTACCGCTTCTTTCACCTCTACCGCATTACCCGCACATGAAGCCAGAACTTGGTTCATATCCGTAAGTAATGCCGTTGTCTTAGTGCCTGCACCGTTTGCGACAGCAGTAATACTGCGAGCCAACTCTTCTGATAATTCGTAGGTAGGCATAAACGCGCCAGTACCGACTTTAACGTCCATCGCCAAAGCATCAAGACCAGCAGCAAGCTTTTTAGAAAGAATGGAGGCTGTGATTAAAGAGATAGACTCAACCGTAGCGGTATTATCGCGAATAGAATAGAAACGCTTATCGGCAGGAACAAGATCGCCCGTTTGACCAATAATGGCCACACCGGCTTCTTTTACAACTTTGCGGAACAGCGCACTGTCGGGTTCGGTGTTATAACCAGGAATGGCATCAAACTTGTCGAGCGTACCGCCAGTATGGCCTAAACCACGACCAGAGATCATCGGCACATAACCACCACAAGCAGCAGCCATTGGGCCTAACATCAAACTAATGACATCTCCCACACCACCAGTTGAGTGCTTATCAATAATTGGACCATTAAGATCGAGCGATTTCCAGTCTAGCACTGTACCAGAGTCACGCATCGCTGTAGTCAGCGCAATACGTTCATCCATGTTCATGTCATTGAAATAGACCGCCATACCAAAGGCTGCGATCTGACCTTCTGAAACAGTATTGTTGGTGATACCGTTGACGAAGAATTGGATCTCTTCAGTCGAAAGGACTTCAGCATTACGTTTTTTACGAATAATTTCTTGAGCTAAAAACATGTACTACCTCCAAGAGTGTAACTGAGTTTCGAATAAACAGAACCCTCAGTTAGCATTCCGCTAAAGTGAATCAAAAGCCGTAATATTGTTACATACTAACGGACTTTTGATACACCTAATTAGATTTAGATCACACTTAACAACAAGCTTAATCAGTAAAGATTAGTAACCTTGTGCACCTTGTGGTGCGTCAGCTAGCTCAAGCGTATGCAGCAGGTTAGTCAAAAGGCTCGAAGCACCGAAACGGAATGTCGCAGGAGTCGCCCAGTCATCACCAAGAAGACGCGCCGCAACACCTAAAAACTCTGCAGCTGCCGCAGCGTCTTTTACGCCGCCAGCAGGCTTGAAGCCAACTTTAGGGTTCTTTTCGCTGATCACAGTCATCATGATCTCAGCGGCTTCAAGGGTTGCGTTAACAGCAACTTTACCAGTAGAGGTCTTGATGAAGTCTGCGCCCGCATCGATAGATAGCTCAGATGCTTTACGAATAAGAGCAGGATCGGCTAACACGCCAGACTCGATGATCACCTTAAGGATAGTGTCTTCGCCACAGGCTTCTTTACACGCCTTAACAAGCTCAAAGCCTACAGTTTCATTGCCTTCCATTAGTGCGCGGTATGGGAACACTACGTCGACTTCGTCGGCGCCGTATGCAACTGCTGCGCGAGTTTCTAATACCGCGATAGCGATATCGTCGTTACCGTGCGGGAAGTTAGTTACCGTAGCGATTTTAATATCGTCGCCACCAATTTCGTTTAGGGTTTTGCGCGCAATAGGAATAAAGCGAGGGTAAATACAGATAGCAGCAGTGTCACCAGCAGGCGTCTTAGCTTTATGACATAGTTCGATCACTTTTTGATCTGTGTCATCGTCATTTAGAGTAGTAAGATCCATTAGACTAATGGCTTGTTGTGCTGCTTTTTTTAAGTCGCTCATAATAGCTCTCCGAGAAAGATTCAAATAATTAATTAAAACAGAAAATTATCGCACGGCGATGCCTTGAACTGGCTTATTTTGATTATAGTTATGGGCCGGGCCTTCGGCATTACCGAATTACATGCTTAATGCTATTTAGCGCTAAGCATAAAAATACTATTCAGGTATCCAACATTGTGAGCCATTTGGCCCAACCATCCTGACACTAGTGTCACGACTTGAATCCATGAAGACCGGGAAGGGAAATTGATACTGCTTATTTCTGCCTTTCCGCGAAAAATCCCTTTTAGCGCGTAGTAAATCTTGTAACTTTTGTTATGTCCCTTCTCTTACATGCTTATTATATGAGAAGGGCCTTAATGCTTACCTAAACAAACTGACTTAGCTATGCCCATTGATAAGAGCATAATAAATATAGCTGATGCTTAAGTAAAAATTAACCCGTTTTTATTACTGTCTGTTATATCTGTAGTTAAAAATGAAATAAAAAATAAGAGCGAAATTTGCAGTTTGTAGAATTTAATTAGAGCCGCGAAATTCGCGGCTCTAACAGATACTTAACGTGTTTTAAGCGATGCTTAGAACTTGTAAGTAGCAGTGAAGTAATGTGCGAAACCAGTAGATTCTAGACCTACGATGCCACCATTATCTTTAACTAGATATACGTCTTGGTATGCTTTTAGACCATAACCCAATGCGTAGTTCTCTGAGTGCCAGTGTAGACCGAAGTATGCAGCGCCACCACTTGAAGTAGTAGGAACAAACATGTCATCAACTGCGTCAGCACCGAACTGGTAATCAACATAACCTTGGAAAGAAACAAATGAACCGTTATCGAAGTTCATTACTGGCTTGAACCAGTTCATAGAAAACTGGTAACCGTTCCAGTCTTTAGCGTTCATGTCGTAAGTAGCATAAAGGTTCATGCCAGTCTTACCTAACCATGGGACCATAACGTCAGCACCAAGACCCCAGAAAGACATGTTAACGTCGCCGCCATACTCATTACCATCAGCATCTACACCACTGATTGCTCCGCCACCCCAGTTGAATAGAGTAGAGAAGTAAACTTCTTGGATTGGACCAGCAGAAAGATCCCAGCCAGTCATCGCATCGATAGAGAAACGAGGAGCAAACTTCATGAACATCTTGCTCTTACCAGCACCTTTGTCGCCTGAGCTGCTGTTCGTTAGGTTGAACACGTCAACATAACCGTATAGATCAACGATGCCAGCACGGCCGCCGAATTCCATCTCTAGGTAGTCGTGTCCGCCGTCATCAGCATCTGAACGTGGAAGTTCATTTACAGCGTACATTGCGTTGAACTGCATCCAGCTGTAATCGCCAGAGCGTAGGTCAGTACGATCAGCAGCGAAAGTAGGTGCAGACATTGCAGCAACAGCAGTAGCAGCTAGTGCTAAAGTTTTAACGTTTTTCATCATCAACCCCATTTTTATTTATGGTTTGCCGCCCCTCTTTATTGAAGAGTCAGCGTTTCTTTTTTATGGTGCCGCATTTTACTTTATTTATGCTAAACATCAACATGATTAATGTAAAAATGTGAACACTAAGTTTTAACATTCGAACAACTTCATGATTTTAAGGCAGCAAATACTGCTTTATCATTCTTTTTGTCATTTTTAAGCCGAAACAACCCCTAACCCTAGTGATTGATCATCTTAAAGAACGTCTAATTTTGAAAACGATTGATTTAATATAGCGCTACCCAAAAGGTGGGTAGCGCTTAGGCCGAGCAGTGGGCTCAGCCTAGAGGCTTACAATGCTAGGAAAAGACCCGCAAGTGTAGCACTCATCAAGTTAGCTAGAGAGCCTGCGATAACCGCACGGATACCAAGCTTGGCTAAGTCATGACGACGAGTCGGCGCCATAGAACCTAGACCACCAAGTAGAATCGCAATTGAAGATAGGTTAGCGAAACCACATAGAGCGAAAGAGATAATCGCTTTAGTACGGTCAGACATTGCTACGCCAGTCTCAGCAACAACCATACCGCCGTCTGCTAAGTCTTTTAGGTATGGAGCAAAGTTTAGGTAAGCAACGAATTCGTTAATGACAATCTTCTGGCCGATGAAAGAACCGGCAACAAGTGCTTCGTTCCAAGGTACACCGATAAGGAATGCTAGAGGCATGAAGATATAACCTAGAATTAATTCTAGTGTTAGATTTTCCATTCCAAACCATCCACCTACGCCACCGATAATGCCGTTAACCATAGCAATCAAGCCAACGAATGCTAGAAGCATTGCACCAACGTTAAGTGCTAAGTGCATACCAGATGAAGCACCTGCAGCTGCTGCGTCAAGAACGTTAGCAGGCTTATCAGGATCTTCTGGTAAGTCGCTCATGTCGTTCTTTGCTTCTTCCGTTTCAGGGTGCATCAGTTTAGCCATTAATAGACCAGCTGGTGCAGCCATGAACGAAGCGGCAACGAGGTATTCGATAGGTACACCCATCTGCGCGTAACCAGCCATTACTGAACCCGCGATAGATGCAAGACCACCAACCATAACTGCGAATAGCTCAGAGTTAGTCATCGTCGCGATAAACGGACGGACAACAAGTGGCGCTTCAGTTTGACCCACGAAGATGTTAGCGGTAGCTGACATAGACTCAGTACGACTTGTACCTAATGCTTTTTGTAGAGCACCACCGATAATACGGATGATCCACTGCATAACGCCTAAGTAATAAAGTACTGCGATTAAAGAAGAGAAGAAAACGATAATTGGTAGAACGTTAATGGCAAAAATAAAGCCAACTTTGAAGTTAGCTAAATCACCAAATAAGAAACCAATACCACTTTGAGCGTATCCAATAACACTAGATACTGCATCCGACATTCCTTGCAGAATGTCTTTACCGACTGGAACATATAGAACAAAACCACCAAAAGCGGCTTGAATTGCCAATGCACCAAAAACGGTACGTTTGTTAACTGCTTTTCTATTGTTTGATAGCGCGAATGCTATCGCTAGTAAGGTGACCACCCCTACTAAACTCATTAAAATATCCATTAACCATCACCCTATTGTTAATACTTTTTAATTATGTTGTTAACCAACCTTTTTTTACGATCCCGATTATACCCGACCACATCGGTAAAAGCGTCGTATTGATCAAGTTTTTGAGGTTTTATTTCAATGATTTTGTTGGAATTTCCGATGCGAGAAACATCTGTTTAATCAGAAAAAAACTAAAGGTCAAAGAGTTGCGTGACATTAGAAAACATCTGTTCTGAAATAAGAACGGATGATTTTTTTTGTAAATGTGCCATTTTATTGAGGATATCGGGCAAAAGCAGTGGCGTGTTATAACTATTTTGGCCATTTTTTGGCGCCATCGCAGGTGAATCTGTTTCTAATACGAATGAATCTACCGGTAATTCTGCCACGGTTTGTTGCAACTTAGGTGCATTATCATTGAGCAACAAGCCTCCTATGCCTAGCTTGTAGCCTAAATTAACATACTGCAGTGCCAACTGAGGGCCACCATAAAAGCCATGAATGACCCCTTTTCTCGATGGTTTCTCGCTTTTAAGGCACTTTAAAATCTCTTCATGAGCTTTGACCACATGAATAATGAGTGGTAAATCAAACTCCTTAGCCAAAGAAACTTGAACTCTAAATAAATTCATTTGTGTTATGAAATTACTTTTATGTAATTTATCTAAACCACATTCACCGACAGCAACTAGCTGAGAATCATCTTTATAGCGGATAAGTAAATCACGTAAGTCTTCAATATTCTTAACAGTTGCAGTTTCGCAATACCAAGGATGGATCCCCAAACTATAAAGGCAGTTATACTGCCGAGCCACAGCGATTTGCTTTTGCCATTGCAGAGGGCACACTCCTGGGATCAAAACCTTATCAATGCCGACAGCGTGCATATTCTCAAATAACGCTGCTCTGTCGTCATCAAATACTGGAAAATCAATATGGGCGTGGCTATCAATAATCGGCTTCATGAGTGTCGCCCTTTACTTTCTAATAGGTTTGCAACAAGCTTCAGGATTGACTGAAGATAGCGACGGCGGTTCAACTTCGGCTTTTTTGTTTGCCAACTGAAGTTGAGGATCGGATAAATGAGGCACGCAACTACGACGGTTCTCAGGGGTAAACCCCATCGCATCACACCATCTAATATATCTTGCCCAAATAGTTCTAATAAGCTTCATACATGCCTCCAGTGACCTTATTTGAGTTTATCCCAACTAATATGGGTTACCAATATAATTGAAAAGATGAAAACTCAGCGATATAAAAAGCAAAACCCCAAGCAGAGCCTGGGGTTTTTAGTATTGAATAGTTAACCGCGTATTAGTTTTCGCGAGTCTTAGCAAATTCAATATCAGGATAACGTTCCATCGACAGGTTAAGGTTAACCATTGTCGGTGCAATATAAGTCAAGTTATCACCACCATCCAATGCTAAGTTCATGCTGCACTTACGCTTAAATTCATCAAGCTTCTTGTGATCGTTACAATATACCCAGCGTGCGGTGGCAACACTAATAGCCTCGTAAATCGCTTCTACTTTATATTCTGTCTTTAAACGACCAACAACAACTTCAAACTGCAGCACACCGACAGCGCCCACAATTAAATCATTACTGTCTAGTGGTCTAAATACCTGTACAGCGCCCTCTTCCGAGAGCTGTACCAACCCTTTAAGCAGTTGCTTTTGCTTTAACGGATCTCTTAGACGAATACGGCGGAACATCTCAGGTGCAAAGTTAGGCACACCAGTAAAGCGAAGCTTCTCACCTTGAGTAAAGGTATCACCGATTCGAATCGTGCCATGGTTATGCAAACCGATAATATCACCAGGATATGCGGCTTCAGCACGGTTACGATCCCCCGCCATAAAGGTCAACGCATCACTTACGTTAACGTCTTTACCTAAACGAACGTGATGCATCTTCATACCTTGCTCATAACGACCAGAACAAACTCGCATAAAGGCGACACGGTCACGATGCTTAGGATCCATGTTTGCTTGGATCTTAAACACGAAACCACTGAACTTCTCTTCTTCAGGCTGCACATCACGCGTTTCGGTTTCGCGTGGTTGTGGTATTGGTGCCCACTCTACGATACCGTCAAGAATATGGTCCACACCAAAGTTACCTAACGCGGTACCGAAGTAGACCGGTGTTAACTCGCCTTTCAAGAACAACTCGAGATCAAATTCGTGTGACGCACCAACAACCAACTCCATCTCATCACGAATATCGGCAGCGTAGCTACCAATCGCGTCATCAAGCTCAGGATTATCTAGCCCTTTGATGACCCGAGAGTCTTGAATGGTATGTCCCATACCGCCTTGGTACAGGATCACTTCATCACGCAGCAAGTGGTAAACACCTTTGAACTCTTTACCACAACCAATTGGCCAAGTGATCGGTGCACACTTAATATTAAGCACTTCCTCGACTTCGTCCATCAATTCGATTGGGTCTCGAATATCACGGTCAAGTTTGTTCATGAAAGTCACAATAGGCGTATCACGCAGACGTGTCACTTCCATTAGCTTAATAGTACGTTGCTCAACACCTTTCGCAGAGTCGATAACCATCAAGCATGAGTCAACCGCCGTTAAGGTACGATAAGTGTCTTCAGAGAAATCTTCGTGACCAGGCGTATCTAACAGGTTGACGAGCGCATCATGATAAGGAAACTGCATTACAGAAGTCGTAATTGAGATCCCGCGATCCTTTTCCATCTCCATCCAGTCAGACTTAGCGTGCTGACCTGATTTCTTGCCCTTTACGGTACCCGCTTTCTGTAGCGCGTTTCCGAATAAAAGAACCTTTTCAGTGATGGTGGTTTTACCCGCATCTGGGTGAGAGATGATGGCGAAAGTGCGACGTTTGTCGACCTCAACTTTATTGCCTGACATGTTTACCTGTAATTCTGGGAGTTCACAAAGGCCGCAATTATAGCCGTTCACCCTAGTTTTTGCTACCAAACTAGGCTGTTAAATCGCTATGCCTCACTTTTGCAAATTAGTCGCAATAAAAAAGCCTCCAAAGGAGGCTTTTTTAAACTGATAGCTAGACTGTTAGTTAATCGCTAGCTTAAGTGCTTCATTTGTTCTTGCAAGTTCAAGTCTGGCAAAGCGGTGCTCAACAAAGTCATAGATGTTGGTTGCCAATGCCAGCCTAAAGTAATTGGCTGCCAGTACGTTATCACCCTGCTTTTGTGCAATTTTAGCCATATAAAAATAGGCTTCACAAAGGCGCTCGGCATACTCATTAGGGTGCTTTAGCCCCTCTTTTGCTAAGCTAAAAACATCTTCTTTACTTTTTTGACCTAAGTAGTAATCAACTAGAGCCGTTGACCAAGCATCTGACTGTAGTTTTTCGCGGTTGGTCGCTAGTTGTGCTTGAGCATTCTGCTCATCAATTTCGCGCTCGACTAAATATAGCCATAATGCACGATAGCCATCTGATGGTTCACGCTCATAGAAGGTGCTCATATCTGATACAGCGAGCTCCATGCGCTCACCATAATAAAGCGAAATCCCTCGATTTAAAAAGGCGTAATCATAATCAGGAGACAGCTCTAAAACAGCATCAAATGCTTCATAAGCACTTTCAAACTCACTCTCTTGGGTGTAATAAATTCCGAGGAAGTTATAAGCATCGGCTAAGTTTGGTTGAAGCTTGAGTGCCTGATGGAAATCGATACGACTTAATATACGCAGGCCTACACGATCATAGATAACACCACGGTCATAATGAAAACGAGCCCTTTGCTCAGGCGTTAACTCAACGCTGGCTAATATCTCATTTAGCTTAGCTAAGGTAATTTCTAATTTATAATCAGGCGAAACAGGCGCAACCCTAATCGATGCTTGTTGTTCACTACCTGACTGAGTGGACACACATCCTGTCAGCAGCATACTCACACTTACCATAGCCACGACTACAGCTGTTCGTATCTTTTGATTCATCCATTTAACCTTTTGATTTCGCCAATAGCACCAATCATAGCAACCCCTTATCACGACTGCTATCAAGGAATTGAAAATAATCAAATTAACACAGATTAATTGGTCAACTTTAATTTTTCGCATAAAAAAAGGAGGCTCAAGGCCTCCTATTCATTTAAAGTGCGAGTGCTTATTCAGCAGCTGGCGCATCAGCCTTAGGTGCAGCTTCTTTCATAGAAAGACGTACACGGCCTTGACGGTCAACTTCCATCACTTTAACTTTAACTTCTTGACCTACTTCTAGGTAGTCAGACACGTTCGCAACGCGCTCTTCAGCGATTTGAGAAATATGTACTAGACCATCTTTACCTGGAAGAATCGTCACGAAAGCACCAAAATCTACGATACGAACAACTTTACCGTTGTAAACTGTACCCACTTCAACTTCAGCGGTGATCTCTTCGATACGACGGATAGCTTCTTTAGTCGCTTCGCCGTTTGAAGATGCAATCTTCACTGTACCGTCGTCATCAAGTTCAATCGTAGTACCGGTTTCTTCAGTAAGTGCACGAATCGTTGCACCACCTTTACCAATAACATCACGGATCTTTTCAGGGTTGATCTTGATGGTCGTGATACGTGGCGCGTGCTCAGAGATATCACCACGATGTGAACCAATCGCTTGGTCCATCACGTTTAGAATATGAACACGTGCGCCGTATGCTTGCTGTAGAGCAATCTGCATGATCTCTTTAGTGATACCTTCGATCTTGATATCCATCTGCAGAGCAGTAATACCATCGCGAGTACCCGCAACTTTAAAGTCCATATCACCAAGATGATCTTCATCGCCTAGAATGTCAGAAAGAACTACGAAATCGTCGCCTTCTTTAACTAGACCCATCGCAATACCCGCAACTGAAGTCTTGATTGGTACACCTGCATCCATAAGAGCAAGAGAAGTACCACAAACTGACGCCATAGAGCTTGAACCGTTAGATTCAGTGATTTCAGATACGATACGAACGCTGTATGGGAACTCTTCAGCAGTAGGCATAACCGCGTTAATACCACGCCATGCTAGCTTACCGTGACCAATTTCACGACGCTTAGGAGAACCTACCATGCCAGTTTCACCAACAGAGTATGGAGGGAAGTTGTAGTGCAGCATAAAGCGGTTAGTGTACTCGCCCATGATGCTATCAATCTTCTGTGCATCACGCTCTGTACCAAGAGTACAAGTTACTAGCGCCTGAGTTTCACCACGAGTGAACAGTGAGCTACCGTGAGTACGTGGAAGTACACCAGCCATAACGTTAAGTGCACGAACCATATCTGGCTCACGACCATCGATACGTGGGTTACCCGCGATAATACGGCCACGAACCACTTTCTTCTCTAGGCTACCTAGAAGACCGTCGATTTCACGTGTATTAGCATCTGGGTTTTCAGCTAACAATGCTTCTTTAGCAGCATTCTTAACTACACCAACTTGAGCGTAACGATCTTGCTTAACTTCAATTTGGTAAGCTTCAGTTAGACCAGCTTCAGCCAAATCTTTGATCTTAGCAACAAGAGTTTCGTCTTGCACAGGTGCAGCCCAATCCCATACAGGCTTGTTAACTTCAGCTTGTAGCTCTTTAATTGCTTGGATAACAACTTGCTGCTGGTCGTGACCATAAACAACCGCGCCTAACATTACTTCTTCAGGCAATGCGCTTGCTTCAGATTCAACCATTAGTACTGCACTGTCAGTACCGGCAACAGAAAGCTCAAGCTGGCTATCAACTAGTTGAGAAACTGTTGGGTTAAGGATGTATTCGCCGTTCACATAACCGACACGTGCCGAGCCTAGTGGACCGTTAAATGGAATACCAGAAATAGACAGTGCAGCAGAAGTACCAATCATAGAGATAACTTCTGGGCTGATTTCTGGGTCTACAGAAACAACAGTAATGATAACCTGTACTTCGTTCTTAAAACCATTCGGGAATAGTGGACGGATTGGACGGTCAATTAGGCGTGCTGTTAGCGTTTCACCTTCAGATGGACGACCTTCGCGCTTGAAGAATCCACCTGGGATCTTACCTGCTGCGTATGTTTTTTCCTGGTAATTAACGGTTAGCGGGAAAAAGTCACGGCCTGGCTCTTCAAACTTCTTGCCAACAACAGTAACCAATACTGTTGTATCACCCATACTTGCCAAAACAGCTGCATCTGCTTGACGCGCGATAACCCCAGTCTCTAATGTGACTGTGTGCTGACCATATTCAAAACTCTTTACGATTGGATTCACGTGAACCATTCCTTAATATTTAATTACCTTAATTACGCGCGTAAGTATACTGCAAGTTGATTCAATAGATAAAGAGAATAGATGGATGACAAAGCACAATCTTTTCTCTAAAGTGGCTTAATCAGTCAATATCAACCTTAGCCTCAACAAGCATAGACCGAATGGAATAAACCTAAACCATTGATACAAGGAAAGATAGGTGATGAAGGAGCGTTTCAAATCCCTCACATGGAAGCAGACTATTTTGGTCGTATCGGCAACGCTATTTTTTGCCGTTGCAATCTTTCTCATTGAGGTTTTTCTGCTCCTCATTGACGCCCGTCAAGAGCTAACCGAAACCCAGCACGAGCTCCTTGATTCTGTCGAACAACCTGCGACAAATGCAATTTGGGCCTTAGATGACGTACTCGCGACACAAACGATTCAAGGGGTGTTAAAAGTCGAGCATGTTGACTCTGCAATAATGGTGCTAGAAGACGGCAGTCGCTTCGTCTCGGTTGATAACGGCGCCCCTGCAATCAATGCCGAAATCTTCATCAACATTAGCGCCAAACTCTTTGGTGATCTTACAGAGATCTCTCGCTCCATATACCGGCCTTCTTATATCGATAACGAGGGGAACGAGCAGCTTATCGGTACCTTAACCGTCCTTTATGACACTCAAGCACTGACAAGCTCTCTCATTTCAACTCTTAGGTTTAGCCTTTGGGCTACGCTTGCAAGAGCATTCTTGCTAACCCTTGTTTTATCGGTAGTATTTCACCGTTTTTTAACCCAACCCATCGCACGAATAAGCGAGGCAATCGATAATATAGACCCTGAATCTCCGGCCAAAAACCTGCTACCAATAACACGATCTCACAGTAATGATGAACTAGGAATCGTCACCTCAAAGCTGAATCAAATCTTGGTTCAATTTGATAATACTCAAAATAAGTTACGCAAAATGGCAACACGAGATCACTTAACGGGACTGCCGAACCGCACTTTGCTTTTAGAAACCATCGCGGTAACTATACAGCGTGCAAAACAGCAACAAAGTCAGTTCGTTTTACTTTTTATCGACTTAGATCGGTTTAAAAATGTAAATGATTCATTAGGACATGAAATCGGTGATCAATTCTTAGTACGCGTTGCACGTAATCTCGAATTGGCTGTCGCCCAAATGGGAACGGTTGCTAGGTTAGGTGGAGATGAGTTTGTGGTGCTCGCTGATGGCATAGCGTCACCGACCCAAGCGGCTGAGTTTGTCGATAAACTGCTCAACCAGCTTAACAGTCCCATGCAGCTCAATGAGCATACAGTCCACCCTGCTGCATCTGTCGGTATTGCAATTTACCCAGATGACGGCCTACGAGCAGAGGATCTTATACGCCACGCAGACATCGCCATGTATAGTGCAAAAGCATCAGGTTCAAACCAATGGGCCTTCTTTAAAGCTCAGATGACTGAGCGAGCTGCAGTACGCTTAAGAACCGAAGCATCTTTACATGATGCACTTAAAAACAATGAATTCCTGCTTCACTTCCAGCCAAAGCTAGATATTAAAACTGGTGAAGTAGTTAGTTGTGAAGCGCTGATCCGTTGGCAAAAAGATGGACGATTAATCAGTCCAATCTCTTTTATTCCGGTAGCAGAAGAAACGGGTATTGTTATTCCAATTGGACGCTGGGTGATTGAACAGAGCTGTAAAACAATTCGAGATTGGCAGATTCGTTATAATTTCTCTCTTCCGGTGGCGATTAATGTTGCCCCACAGCAATTCCAAGACGCTAGCATCGTGCCAGATATCAAGCAGGCTTCTCTGCGCTATCAAATCGCTCCGGAGCTGTTAGAGATAGAAATTACAGAGACCTCACTGATGAGTGATATCGACTCAGCAATAATCAAGCTTAAGCAGCTAAAAAGCGCTGGATTTGGTATTGCGGTAGATGACTTTGGCACAGGGTATTCCTCACTATCTTATCTACGCCGTCTGCCAATTACCACCATGAAAATTGATCGCTGTTTCGTCTCAGATCTTCCAGAAGAAAGTGCGATAGCCTCGACCATTTTGATGCTTGGAAAGCAGCTTAATCTAAACATCGTTGCGGAAGGAATTGAGAATGAACAACAGTTGTCTTGGTTGCAGGAACGTGATTGTCAAATAGGCCAAGGCTTTTACTTCAGCCAGCCTTTATCAAAAGAAGAGTTTGAAGCAAAGTACATAGAACCAAATCATACCCTCGTAAAAACGATTCATACTTAGCGGCTAAAATTTAGGTACAAAAAAAGGAGGCTTAGCCTCCTTTTAATAGATCAGACGTTAAAATTAACGACGTAGACCTAACTTCTTGATTAGCTCTTGGTAGCGAACGTTTTCAGTACGCTTAAGGTATGCAAGAAGTTTACGACGTGTGCTAACCATACGTAGTAGACCACGACGTGAATGGTGATCGTGGATGTGCTCTTTGAAGTGACCTTGTAGGTGGTTGATCTGCGCAGTTAGCAGAGCAACTTGAACTTCAGAAGAACCAGTATCATTTTCACAACGACCAAATTCAGCTAGGATTTGAGCTTTAGCTTCAACACTTAGTGACATTTCTATCTCCAAAATATTACATTAAAAATCTTTAGCCGATCACTAACTCAGCCAAAGGGGCGCGCCATTCTACCCATTTACACTTAGGGTAGCAAGACTAATCTAGAAAGAAGTCCGCAATTAGTCTTGTTGTTCTCTTAATACGATAAGGCGCTTGGGAGCAAGCTGGCCATCGTCGTTCATTTGTCCGATACCAACAAACTGACGAGCATCGCCGATCGTAATACGAACTAACTCATCGACAGGCAAATTAGCCACCTGTACCGGATTGCCGTTCATCAAGTAAGTCGCAAGCTCATCAGAGACATTTATCTCTTTGAAGCCACTGACAGCGGTATCCATAGGTAACAGTAATGGGTCCAACACCTCAGATAGAGACAATGACTCGGCATCAGCCTTAGTCACTAACTCTTCAAGTTGTTTCAGTGACACCATTTTATCGTACGGATAACCAGCAACTTGAGTACGACGTAGCATGATAACGTGTGCGCCACAGCCTAACATTTCACCTAAGTCGTCGGTGATAGTACGGATATAAGTGCCTTTAGAACAATGGATATCTAAAGTTAACTCATCACCTTCAAGGCTAATGAAGTTCAACTCGAATACATTGATAGGACGTGCTTCACGAGGAACTTCAATTCCCTCACGTGCGTATTTATATAAAGGTTGACCTTTATGTTTCAACGCAGAGTACATCGAAGGGACTTGCATCGTCTCACCGCGAAAATGTTCTAAAGCAGTGTCTAGCTGCTCTTGAGTGAAGTTAACTTCTCTCGTTTGAACAATCTCACCATCTGAGTCACTTGTATCGGTACGTTGACCAAGCTTTGCTGTTACTAAGTAACGCTTATCGGCGTCGAGTAGATGCTGCGAAAACTTAGTCGCTTCACCTAAACAAATTGGTAACATGCCCGTTGCTAGCGGATCCAGAGCGCCGGTATGACCCGCTTTATTTGCATTAAAAAAGCGTTTCACTCTTTGTAATGCAAAGTTAGAGCTCATACCGGTGTCTTTATCTAACAGTAAAATACCGTCGATAAAACGGCCGCGAGAACGACGTGCCATTACTTATCGCCCTCGTCCTTGGTTTCGCCTTGTTCAGCGTCAGTTTCTACGCCATGCTGCTTCTGTTTTGCTTCATCATTACTGATCACGCGACTAACTAAGTTAGACATGCGCATACCTTCAACTAACGAGCTATCGTAGATAAAACGTAGCTCAGGCATTACGCGCAACTTCATACGACCAGCAACCAATGAACGGATATAACCCGCAGCAGCATCTAATGCAGCCACTTTCTGTTCGACAAGTTTTTCATCTTCTTCGAAGAAAGTCACATACACTTTTGCGTAGCTTAAATCACGAGAAACATCGACATCATTAACCGTTACAAACCCAATTCTTGGGTCTTTCATATCACGCTGTAACACCTGTGCTAGCTCTTGTTGAAGCTGCTGTGCAATACGACGTGTACGACTAAATTCTTTTGCCATAATATATTTGCCATAAATATTAAGGGCGGCTAACGCCGCCCTTATAAAATAATAAGATAGATTACAAGGTGCGTGCTATCTCAACGGTCTCGAAGACTTCTATCTGATCGCCAACTCTGACGTCATTATAGTTCTTCACACCGATACCACATTCCATACCGTTACGAACATCGCTAACATCGTCTTTAAAGCGACGTAGAGACTCTAGTTCGCCTTCGTAGATAACGATGTTGTCACGAAGAACGCGGATTGGAGCGCTACGCTTGATAGTACCTTCGGTAACCATACAACCCGCAATTGCGCCAATCTTAGGAGACTTAAATACGTCACGAACTTCAGCAAGACCAATAATCTCTTGCTTAAATTCAGGAGCAAGCAGACCACTCATTGCGTCACGAACTTCATCAATCAATTGATAGATGATGCTGTAATAACGTAGGTCAACACTTTCGCTTTCAACGACTTTACGCGCTTGTGCATCAGCACGAACGTTAAAGCCAACCATGATAGCGTTAGACGCTGCAGCAAGTGTAGCATCAGTTTCTGTTAATCCACCCACACCACGTGCGATGATGTTAACTTTAACTTCAGCAGTTGAAAGAGCATTCAATGAATCACAAATAGCTTCTAGTGAGCCTTGAACATCAGCCTTAAGCACGATATTCAACTCTTCAACTTCGCCTTCAGTCATGTTTGCAAACATGTTTTCAAGCTTAGACTTTTGCTGACGAGCCAACTTAACATCACGGAACTTACCTTGACGGTAAAGTGCAACTTCACGTGCTTTACGCTCATCACGTACAACAGTCGCTTCATCACCCGCTGATGGCACACCAGAAAGACCTAAGATCTCTACAGGAATAGATGGACCCGCTTCAGTAATCGCTTTACCGTTCTCATCGCGCATCGCACGAACTTTACCGTACTCAAGACCACATAAAACGATATCGCCTTGCTTCAGTGTACCTTCTTGTACAAGAACAGTTGCAACTGGACCGCGGCCTTTATCAAGCTTAGATTCAACAACAACACCTGCCGCCATACCTTCTTTGATTGCTTTAAGCTCAAGTACTTCAGCTTCTAGAAGAATGCCTTCTAATAGTTCATCGATACCTGCACCTGTCTTAGCTGAAACATTAACAAACATGTTGTTTCCGCCCCAATCTTCAGACATAACGCCATGCTGTGAAAGCTCAGACTTAACGCGATCAGGATCAGCTTCTGGCTTATCCATCTTGTTAACTGCAACGATTAAAGGTACGCCGCCCGCTTTCGCGTGCTGGATAGCTTCAATAGTCTGTGGCATAACGCCGTCATCAGCTGCAACAACCAAAATAACAATATCGGTAGCCTTAGCACCACGAGCACGCATAGCGGTAAACGCAGCGTGACCAGGAGTATCTAAGAAAGTGATCATGCCATTTTCAGTTTCAACGTGGTATGCACCGATGTGCTGGGTAATACCACCCGCCTCACCAGATGCAACTTTCGCGCGGCGAATGTAGTCAAGTAACGATGTTTTACCATGGTCAACGTGACCCATGATGGTAACAACAGGAGCACGAGACTCAGCTAATACATCACCGTTACGATCTGCAAGTACTTGATGCTCTAGCTCGTTTTCACGAGTAAGTACAACTTTATGACCCATTTCTTCAGCAACAAGCTGTGCAGTCTCTTGATCTAGGACTTGGTTAATTGTAACCATAGAGCCCATCTTCATCATCTGCTTAATGATTTCAGTTGCTTTAATTGACATCTTAGAAGCCAATTCTGAAACTGAAACCGTTTCACCGATGCTGACATCAGCTTTAACCACTGCTGCAGGCTTAGTGAATGCGTGATCCATAGACTCTGGCGCAACACTACGGTTGTTACGTGAGTTACGTGAATTACGGCTGTCACGACGGTTGTCTTTACCGCGCTTACCTTTACCGCCAGGCTTACCCGCACCAGCGTTTGCATTAGCGTTATTACCCGCATTAGCAGAAGGCTTGCGTGGACGACGACCACGCTTTTCAGCATTAGCGTCTGCCGTGTCTTCAGCTGCACGAGCTTCAGTTGACGTTGTCACGTGATGATCAACCGTCTTTTCAGCTTCTTTACGGGCTTTTTCTTCTTCAGCCCAACGCTTCTCGTTTTCTTCAGCTAAACGACGAGCAACTTCTGCTGCTGCAGCTACGTCTTCGTCTGCTTTAGATTTTGCTGCTGCATCTTGAGCGGCTAGCAATTTTGCCTCTTCGGCTTTGGCTGCTTTATCTTCAGCACTTTCTTGAACTGGCTTTTCTGTTAACACTTTTGCTTTCGCCTTAGCTTCTGCATCAGCCTTTGCTTTTGCCTTCGCCTCTGCATCCAATTTTGCTTTTGCTTCTGCTGCGGTCTTAGCGACTTCAGCAGCCTTAGCTTCTTCTGCTTTTGCAGCAGCGGCTAGCTCTGCTTCTGCGGCTTCATCACGCTTAACGAAGGTACGCTTTTTGCGCACTTCGACTTTAACGTCTTTTGACTGTCCGCCACTACCCGCAACACTCAGTGTAGAAACTGATTTACGTTGTAATGTCATTTTAGTTGGGGCTGCATCGCCACCGTGTTGCTTCTTAAGAAAATCAAGCAACTGCTGTTTTTCAGATTCAGAAACCGTATCGTTCGCCGACTTCTTGATACCAGCCTGAGAAAACTGTTCGACTAGTCGATCAGTGCTTTTCCCAACTTCTGTGGCTAGTTTATCTACTGTAGTATCTGCCATATATTAAAACTCCCCTCTGCTGATCGACTTATGCTTCTTCGCCAAACCAACAGATATTACGGGCAGCCATAATTAGCTCACCTGCTTTTTCTTCTGTTAATTCTTCAATTTCGATCAAATCATCAATGCCTTGTTCGGCTAAATCTTCAAGCGTAATAACGCCTTTGCTTGCCATTACGAATGCCAAGTGTCTATCTAAACCTTCTAATGCTAGAAGATCTTCACTTGGTTCAGCACCATCTAGTGCTTCTTCAGTCGCAAGTGCGCGAGTAGAGATCGCCGCTTTTGCGCGCCCTCTTAATGACTCAACGATATCTTCGTCGAATCCATCAATTTCTAGTAGCTCTGATTCTGGTACATAGGCAATCTCTTCTAGAGAAGTGAAGCCTTCATCAGATAGCAGTTGTGCAAAATCTTCATCAACGTCTAGCGCTTGGATGAACAGATTCACAACTTTAACACTTTCAGCTTGATGCTTGGCTTTCATGTCATCAACAGTCATGACATTTAGCTCCCAACCCGAAAGTTGTGTCGCTAAACGGATGTTTTGACCGTTACGACCAATCGCTTGAGCTAAGCTGTCTGCTTCAACGGCGATATCCATCGAGTGGTTATCTTCATCAACGATGATAGATGCCACATCTGCTGGTGCCATGCAGTTAATCACGTATTGTGCTGGGTTATCGTCCCAAAGCACGATATCGACGCGCTCACCGCCAAGCTCATTTGATACGGCTTGAACACGTGCGCCACGCATACCAACACAGGCACCGATTGGATCGATACGACGGTCGTTAGACTTAACTGCGATCTTAGCGCGAGAACCTGGATCACGAGCAGCGCCCATGATTTCAATCATTTCGTCTTGGATCTCAGGTACTTCAACACGGAATAGCTCAATAAGCATATCGGGTTTAGTACGAGTCAAGAATAGTTGTGCACCACGAGCTTCCGGACGTACAGAGTAAAGTAATGCACGAACACGGTCACCTGGGCGGAAAGATTCACGTGAAATCAAATCTTCTCTAAACAATACGCCATCAGCGTTATTGCCAAGATCAACAACCACACTCTCGCGATTGCTCTTCTTAACAACACCAACAATCAACTCGCCTTCGCGATCACGGAACTGATCAACAATTTGTGCGCGCTCAGCTTCACGTACTTTCTGTACGATAACTTGCTTGGCGGTTTGAGTGGTAATTCGGTCAAATGCAACTGAATCGATTTCATCTTCGATGTAACCGCCCAACTCAATTTCTGGATCGTCATATTTAGCAGCTTCAAGCGTGATCTCACGAAACGGGTTTTCTAATGGCACACCCGCATCTTCAACTACCATCCAACGACGGAAAGTTTCATAAGCACCTGTCTTACGGTCGATAGCAACACGAACTTCAATGTCACCTTCGTATTTTTTCTTGGTTGCTGTGGCTAGTGCAATTTCCAGCGCTTCAAAAATCTTTTCGCGCGGTACACCTTTCTCGTTTGAAACCGCCTCAGCGACTAGCAGAATCTCTTTATTCATTGTCTTGCCTCGTTCACCTTGAATTCATCAAAACTTAGCGATTAAGTTGCCTTTACGGATATTATCCAAAGCAACAATAAGTTCATTTCCATCTACCGACAGATTGAGCATTTGCCCATCAACGCCAGTAACGGTGCCTTTTAAATTACGACTACCCGCTACAGGCATCGTTAATTGTACTTTTACAGTCTCACCGATGTAGGCCTTATACTGCTCAGCAGTGAATAGCAGTCTTTCTACACCCGGAGAAGAAACTTCTAGTGTGTATTCAGATGTAATAGGGTCTTCAACATCTAGCACAGCACTTACTTGGCGGCTTGCTTCGGCGCAATCCTCAATGAAGATGCCCTTTTCATTGTCTATATATAGACGCAAGATAGAATGCTTACCCGCTTGAATATATTCCAAACCCCAAAGCTGATGGCCTAATGCTTCAACTGGCGCTTTGAGCATCTCTACCAGTTTGCGTTCTAATGTAGCCAAGGTTACCCCCAGAAAAACAAAAAAGGGCCTAATAGCCCCAGTACACGTCACCTTGAGTGACAGTTTTATAAGTTGCAGATAACAAAAAACCCCGTAATGACGAGGTTGATATATCCAGAACCTGTAACAGTATAGAAATAAATTTCTTTACTGGGAAGCTGGTTGCGGGGGCCGGATTTGAACCGACGACCTTCGGGTTATGAGCCCGACGAGCTACCAAACTGCTCCACCCCGCGACAACTTGTGCAAGTATATTGAGAATCGTCTCAACTTGCAATAATAAAGGGCTTATCTAACCACTTTATTATCTCCGATTTCGTCATTAACAAAATCAAAGATTTGGTGCGGATGGGGGGACTTGAACCCCCACGAGCTTTCGCTCACCAGCCCCTCAAGCTGGCGTGTCTACCAATTCCACCACATCCGCATAAAACCGTGTTGTTGACTGTTTTTTCTTGACTGCTACTTTGAGAGGTTAATAGCAGTTTTACAGTCGGTATCAATCGTTGCGGATTGATACCATCATAAGCTTACTTATGATTTAGTCAGGGATCTTATCTTCTGACTTTTCAGCTTCTTGCTGAACTTGCTCTACAACTTGCGCTGCGTCGCTTCCTAAATCGTCCCATGCACCTTCAGCTTTAGTGTGATTCGCACTTAAGTTACCGATAGTAAGACTTAGTGCAAAAAACGCTACGGCTAGAACCGCAGTTGAACGAGTCAAAAAGTTACCAGAACCAGATGAACCGAACAGAGTACCTGATGCACCGGCGCCAAATGAGGCCCCCATGTCAGCACCTTTACCTTGCTGGATAAGGATAAGGCCAACTAGACCAATCGCAACCATCAAGTAAATAATCATTAGAACTTCATACATATTATGCGCTCATCGCTATCGTACATAAACTGAGAAATTCGGTAGCATTGAGGCTTACACCGCCAATCAATCCACCGTCTACATCAGGTTGAGCAAACAAGTCTGCTGCATTACTCGGTGTTACGCTACCACCGTACAAAATCCTGATATTTTCTCCGATAAATGGAGATACTTCAGAGAGGCGTTTGCGAATAAACGCATGAACTTCCTGTGCCTGCTCTGGCGTAGCGCTCTTACCTGTCCCTACTGCCCATAATGGCTCGTAGGCGATAATTGCGTTGTCAAAAGCCATGGTACCATTTTTTTCAATGACCACATCTAACTCTTCGGCAATCACTTCAAAAGTGCGTCTTGCTTCACGAGCTGGACCCGACTCACCAACACATAATATTGGGGTCAAACCATGTTTCTGAGCTGCAGCAAATTTCTCTGCCACGATAACACTCGTCTCTCCGTACATACGGCGACGCTCTGAATGCCCGATAATAACATATCGACATCCGGAATCTTTTAACATCTGACCAGATATTTCACCAGTATAAGCACCAAAGTCATGTTGACTTAGGTTTTGCGCGCCCATTCTGACTAAGCAACCATTTAAGGCTTCTTTATTTTCATCCAGTAGCTGTCGTACACTCTCTAAGTAAATAGAAGGTGGACACAATACCACTTCCGCTGAATCATCTTGGAGCTTGGTAGCGAATTTTTTGAAAAGCTCTTGCGCAAGTTGCGCACTGCCATTCATTTTCCAATTACCAGCAACCATGGGACGTCTGAGTGCCATCACTGTCTCCTTTGAAAGCGGCGAGAATAATAGCGAACCGCTTGTTAAGTTACAATACCTAAAGGCGTTATTTTTCAAAAATACGGCGAGAACGCGTGTTTTTTACGCTACCAATAAGCGAGCAGTACGATTAATAGCTACTTAGCTGCTAAATTAACCGCACTTGCCAATAATGCCTTGTAAATACCTCTATTAATTAGACTAAGTAATTAGACTAAGTTGCGAACGGCGTCAGCAATATAGTGGGCATATTCTGTCACAGCTTCCTGCTCATCGCCCTCGACCATGACTCGTAACAAAGGTTCGGTACCCGATTTACGTAATAATACTCGACCTCGAGCCCCTAGTTTTTGCTCTACTTCAGCTTTAGCTGCTAGCACAATCTCTGAAACCAGTGGATCGTTATCCCCTTCAAAACGCACATTAACCAAGACTTGTGGCAACATCTTAATATCAGCAGTTAGCTCTTCTAGAGTAGCATTTTGACGTTGCATAGCGGCTAATACCAAAATACCCGCAACGATGCCATCACCGGTTGTGCCATGATCTAAGTTCAAAATATGTCCGGAGTTTTCACCACCGATGCGCCAGTCATGTTCTTTTAGCAGCTCCATCACATAGCGGTCACCCACTTTAGAGCGAACAAATGGAATATCGAGCGCTTGTAGAGCAAGATCTAGGCCGAGGTTTGACATCAAGGTACCAACCACACCGCCGCGCAGCACACCACGCTTTTGCGCATCACAGGCTAAGATGTATAAGATCTCATCACCATCGATTACACGTCCATGACGGTTAACCATCATGATACGGTCGCCATCACCATCGAGCGCGATACCTAAATCGGCATTTTCAGCCAATACGGTCTCACAGATCTGCCCCATCGATGTCGCACCGACTTTATCGTTAATATTCAGACCATTTGGCTTATCACCAATTGCAATCACTTCGGCGCCTAGTTCTTTAAACACACTCGGCGCGATATGGTAGGTCGCACCATGAGCGCAATCGACGACAATCTTAAGTCCGCTTAACGTCTGCTCGGCAGGGAAATGGCCTTTACAGTATTCAATATAGCGACCCGCGGCATCATCAATTCGAACCACTTTACCCAGTTCATGAGACTCGACACAAGTTAATGGCTTATCAAGTTCGGCTTCAATTTCAAGCTCGACTTCATCATCTAACTTGCTACCATCATTTGCGAAAAATTTAATACCATTATCGTAATAAGGATTGTGTGATGCACTAATCACGATCCCGGCCTCGGCGCGGAATGTGCGCGTCAAATAGGCAACCGCAGGCGTCGGCATTGGGCCAATCAACATCACATCTAAGCCAGCAGCAGATAGTCCTGCCTCTAACGCCGACTCAAATAGGTAACCAGAGATCCGCGTATCTTTACCTATGATCACTTTTTGCGTGCCAGAGCGAGATAAAACCCGCCCTGCAGCCCAACCAAGCTTAAGTGCAAGCTCTGGGGTCATCTTGCCCGCACCCACTTTGCCACGAATACCATCAGTTCCGAAAAATTGTCTTTGCTTCACTTTAACTCCAGACTTATCACTCGGTAGTTTGAATCCTTCAATCCTACCGTAAAAACACTGACTTTAGCTGAACACTTAATGTTAGCTTAAAGCGTTATAATTCCTTGTTGCACTTAAAACCGCGAGCATATCGCTGGTTTCTTGCACATCATGCACTCGCAATATTTTTGCACCTGCTTGTATTGCCAACATATTACCAGTAAGTGTGGCACTGAGTCTTTGTGATACCTCACGTCCGAGTAACTGTCCAAACATGCTCTTACGCGATAAACCCGCAAGAACAGGTAAGCCCAATTGCAATAGCTCAGGCATTCGATTAAGCAGCTCATAATTGTGAGCGAGAGATTTACCAAAACCAAAGCCTGGATCGAGCACGATTTGCTCACGCCTTATACCTGCCGCAAGACAAGCATCGATGCGTTCACAAAAAAACTGGCTAATGTCACTGATAATATCTTCATAATGAGGGGCATCTTGCATCGTTCTTGGCTGCCCCTGCATATGCATCAGGCAAACTGGCACACCCAATTGGGCGGCAACGTCTAATGCTCCAGCCTCTTGCAGTGCTCTAACGTCATTAATTAGATGTGCCCCTGCCTCAACAGCCGCCTTCATCACGGTCGCCTTACTGGTATCTATCGAGATCCACACCTTATGGGTGCGGCTAACGTAATCGATTAACGGAAGCACTCGAGCCAGCTCATCTTCAACAGACACCTCTTTCGCGCCTGGACGGGTCGACTCGCCACCGATATCGATAATCTTTGCCCCTTGAGCCACCATTAGATCGGCTTGTCGGCAGGCGGTTTCGAACGATGAGTACTCACCGCCATCAGAAAATGAGTCAGGCGTGACATTGAGGATCCCCATAATGACGGGAGAGTTCAATTCAAGAGATGTATGACCACTGGTTAATATAGACAAAATAAAGTTCCGTAAACAAGAAAACCCCTAGACGGGGTTTTCTTTATTAAACTAAAGATTACTTAGCTGGTGACTCGTCAACATCGTTGACATCAGGCTTGTCTTCTTTAACTTCCTTGATCTCTTCTGTCTTTTCAGACGAAGTGTCATTGTTATCGCTATCGTCAGACTCTAGGTCTTTTTCCCACTCAGCTGGCATACGCACTTCACGACGCGCCATCAAATCACTAATTTGATTCGAATCGATAGTTTCATACTTCATCAATGCGTCTTTCATCGAATGGAGGATATCCATATTTTCGGTTAGGAAAGTATGAGCTCTTCCGTAGTTTGCATCGATAAGCAACTTCACTTCGGTGTCGATAACGCGAGCAGTGTCATCAGACATATGCTGAGACTTACCCATGCTACGTCCTAAGAACACTTCATTTTCATCTTCAGCGTAAAGTACAGGGCCTAGCTTCTCAGAGAAGCCCCACTGAGTCACCATGTTGCGTGCAATAGATGTCGCATACTTAATATCTTGTGATGCGCCGGTAGACACTTTCTCACTACCGTAAATCAAATCTTCAGCAATACGTCCACCGTAGGCAACTGAGATCTGACTCTCGAGTTTACGACGGCTCTGACTGATGGCATCCGCTTCTGGCAAGAAGAAAGTCACACCAAGAGCACGGCCACGTGGAATGATAGTTACCTTGTGAACAGGATCGTGTTCAGGAACCAAACAACCCACAATCGCATGACCCGCTTCGTGATACGCGGTCATCTCTTTCTCTTCTTCCGACATCACCATGGTACGACGCTCTGCGCCCATCATGATCTTGTCTTTTGCACTTTCAAACTCTTCCATACCCACGACGCGGCGACTGTTACGAGCAGCAAATAACGCAGCTTCGTTAACAAGGTTCGCAAGGTCGGCACCAGAGAAGCCCGGTGTACCACGAGCGATAACACTAGCTTTAACGCCATCAGCCAAAGGTACTTTGCGCATATGTACCTTAAGGATCTGCTCACGACCACGGACATCAGGTAAGCCAACAACCACTTGACGGTCGAAACGGCCTGGACGCAGTAGCGCAGCATCGAGTACATCTGGACGGTTAGTCGCAGCGATAACAATAATACCTTCGTTACCTTCGAAACCATCCATCTCAACTAGCATCTGGTTCAATGTCTGCTCACGCTCATCGTGACCACCACCCACACCCGCACCGCGCTGGCGACCTACGGCATCGATCTCATCGATAAAGATGATACAAGGTGCAGACTTCTTCGCTTGTTCGAACATGTCACGCACTCGAGATGCACCAACACCGACAAACATTTCTACGAAATCAGAACCTGAAATAGTAAAGAAAGGAACCTTAGACTCGCCAGCAATTGCCTTAGCAAGCAAAGTTTTACCTGTACCAGGAGGACCGACAAGTAACACACCAGTAGGGATACGACCACCCAGCTTCTGGAACTTAGTCGGCTCTTTCAGGTAATCAACCAATTCTTTAACGTCTTCTTTAGCTTCGTCACAACCTGCAACGTCACCAAAAGTCGTTTTAATTTGGTCTTCGCTCATCAATTTGGCTTTACTCTTACCAAATGACATCGCGCCTTTACCGCCACCGCCTTGCATCTGACGCATGAAGAAAATCCACACACCGATAAGCAGTAGCATTGGGAACCAAGAGATAAAGATCTGAGTTAAGAACCCTGACTCTTCAGCTTCTTCGCCCTTGAATGTAATACCCTTGCGATTTAATTCATTAATTAGATCTAAGTCTGGTAACGGCATAACAGTGACAAACTTTTCACCGGTACGCGTTGTTCCCTCAATAGTGCGCTGGTCGCTTTTAACCGTTGCAGTATTGACTTGTCCATCTTTAACGTTATCTAAAAATGTTGAATAATCCATCTTCTGCTTAGTCGAAGAAGAGGGGGAATAGCCCTGAAAAACTGACATCAACACAACGGCGATGACAACCCAGAGAATTAAATTTTTTGCCATGTCACTCAAATTACTCGACCTCTTTTAAAGTCTTTCGAAAACTAATGTTAGAGTACTTACGGTAGATTACTACAACTTGTACCCGGTCGCCACAAGATAGACTTCACGCGAACGTGGACGTGAAGAATCTGGCTTACGTGTTTTAACCGTTTTGAACGCCTCTTTAACCGCTTTCATGTATTCATCAAAGCCCTCCCCCTGAAAGACTTTAACAGCAAAACAACCGTTAGGTGCCAATACTTGATGACACATATCTAACGCAAGTTCTACTAAATACATGGCTCGAGGCTGATCAACACCACCTGTACCACTCATATTCGGTGCCATATCAGATAGCACCACATCAACCTTGGCATCGCCCACTCGGGTCAACAATGCGTCCAGTACTTTTTCTTCGCGAAAATCACCCTGTAGGAAATCAACGCCAACAATCGGATCCATCGGTAAAATATCACAAGCGATAACTTTACCCTTGTCTCCTGCCAATTTAACGGCTACCTGAGACCAACCACCAGGTGCAGCCCCTAAATCTACAACAGTCATCCCCGGACGAATGAGTTTATCTTTTTCTTGGATCTCTTCAATCTTAAAAGCCGCACGCGACCTTAAACCGCGCTTCTGCGCTAGTTTGACATAGTGATCATCGAAATGTTCCTGCATCCAGCGAGAAGAACTGGCTGTTCGTTTTTTTCCTGACATTTAAAATCCGCAACAAAATTGAGAGTTACACAAAGCCTATATAAGGGTAGAATAGCGGGTTTTCAACAGTAACTCAGCATAAAGTTGGTATAAATGAACTTAACAACCAAACAAAAACAGCACTTAAAGGGCTTAGCGCATAGTCTCAAGCCTGTAGTGATGCTTGGTGGCAACGGCTTGACTGAGGGAGTGCTGGCTGAAATTGATAATGCACTTTCACATCATGAATTGATTAAAGTGAAAGTAGCCTCTGGTGACAGAGAGCTTAAAAACGCTATCGTAGATGCCATTGTACGTGAAACTAAAGCTGAAAAAGTACAGCTTATCGGTCACGTTTTAGTACTGTTCCGTCAGTCTGAAGAAATGAAAATTGCTGTGCCTAAGGCAAAGTAATTAACAAAAGCTTTTTCATTAATTTAAAAAAGCCTTTGTAAGATAAATAAAAGGAGCCGCTGATTTATTCAGCGGCTCTTTTTTTATCCAACTTTTGTCAATTTGGATAATACCAATCGTACTAAATATGTGGTCAGTTCAGAGCCCCTCGGGTTTTTCAATTCAAGGCGCAATGATGAAGAAATGGTTATTCCCTTTTAATTTAGTACAACGCAGAAGTGGAATGCCTGCGAGGCTCACGCAGTGCGGGTTTCAAAGCCCTGTATACTGCGTAAGATGCTCTCGATATAGAATAACTATTAGCTTCAATCATCCGCCTTGCCTACAGGGCTTTGACTTCCCGCTGAATGATCACATATTTAATGTGATTGGTATAATACACTACGGAGCGTCGCTAATAGGTTCAACCTTGTAATGCTCTGCACTGACCTTTAAATACTCAGGTAAACAAGTACCTACAGATACTGATGAAATCGTTCCAATCATGATCCCGAGAAACATCGCAATAGAAAATCCCTGCAGTGGCGCACCGCCCATGATCCATAACGCAGCAACAGTAAATAGGGTTGTACCACTGGTGACCATTGTGCGTGAAAAAGTGGCTTGCACCGCACTGCTACAAATTTCATCAATCGCCATCTTGGGTTTAGCAATTAACACTTCTCTTACTCGGTCAGCAATCACAATTGAGTCATTCAAGGAGTAACCCAAAATAGCCAGTACCGCAGCCAAAATCGTTAAATTGAACTCCATCTGCGTTAACGAGAAGAAGGCCAACACGAAAATGACATCGTGAAACAGTGCCAATAAAGCGCCACTTGCAAGACGCCATTCAAAACGAAAACTCAGATAAGCCAAAATACATAACATTGCCGCCAACAGTGCCAATCCGCCCTGCTCTGCCAGCTCTTGACCTATTTGCGGTCCGACGATACTTGAGTTAAGCACTTCAACATTATCAGTCAACGGTGCCAATACCGTTTTAATATCGTGTGCTCCAGCGTTGTCTACTTTTGCGTATCGCAGAATCCAACGACCAGGCTCACCCGCTGAAATCACGCTGACCTCCTGCTCTGAGGTCTCAGCTAATAGCTCGCTAATTTGCGCCGATTTAATCTTAGGATCGAGTTTGACTTCAGTAACAATTCCCCCAGTAAAATCCAGACCCCAGTTAAAACCGTTGACTAAAATAATGCCTATCGATGACAGCATAATCAGCACAGAGAAGATACTCGAGAGGTAACGTGCTTTTGTCAATTTGCTTAGTTTATTAAAATTATTAAGTTCCATATTACACCTTCACGTTACGACTAAAATTACGACCATATGCCCAGTTAACTAATGCTCTGGATGCAAAAATTCCGGTAAACATACTGGTTAGCAGGCCTAAACCCAGAGTTAACGCAAAACCTTGGATGGGTCCGTTACCTATGGCATAAAGCACCACCGCGGTGATCATCGTGGTGAAATTGGCGTCTACAATGGTTGAAAATGCACTATCAAAGCCTCTGTCAATGGCATGAGCAAAGCTCCGCCCCTCTTTTAATTTGTCCTTAATTCGCTCAAAAATAAGCACGTTAGTATCCACTGCCATACCGACGGTTAACACTAAGCCGGCTATGCCAGGTAAGGTTAAAACCGCGCCAGGGATCAGTGCCATCAAGCCAAAAATAAGGATCATATTGGCTATAAGCGCCACGTTCGCTATCCAGCCTAAGCGGCGGTACCAAAGCCCCATAAACAACAACGTCACCGCCATACCTAAAGCCAGCGCAGAGAAACCATTGGTGATGTTTTCTTCGCCCAAGCTTGGACCGATAGTGCGCTCTTCAACGATAGTCACTGGCGCTGTCATCGAGCCCGCTCGAAGCAATAAAGCCAGCTGCTGTGCACTGGCATAGTCAGCGGAGCCGGTAATGCTAAAACGATCCCCTAATTGCGCTTGAATCGTCGCGACACTGATCACTTCTGTTGTTTGTCTAATTTTGCCATTATCGCCACGGCTATACTCGCTGTATGCGGTTGCCATCGGCTTACCAATATTGTCACGAGAAAAGTCCGACATGGTTTTACCGCCATCTCGGTCTAGATGAATAACCACCTCAGGTAGCCCCATCTCACCAAGTGACGCTCTGGCATCGACAATATGCTCACCGCCTAGTACCGCACGTCTGGCGACATACACAGGCGCGCCCTGCTCATCTTTCAATACCTTGGCATTAACTGAGCCCGGCTGCATTACCTGATAGAAAGCTAGGCTTGCGGTAGCGCCAATCACAGACTTGGCGGCCGCTGGATCTTGTACACCAGGAAGCTCGATGCGAATTCGGTGCTCTCCTTGACGCTGAACAACAGCCTCGCTGATCCCAAGCTGCTCGATACGGCTGCGCATGATCTGCAAGTTTTGCTTCACCGTCAGATCGCGAATATTCGTTTTTTCAGCTTCAGACAGGCCAGCATCTAGGGATTGCTCTCCAGAATTAGTGATTTGCCAATTGGGATATTGTGTATTGATAAACTGCCTTATCGCCGCTCTTTGCGCTAAGTCAGTCGTTGCTATATTAACATTACCGTCAACCCGCTCCCGAATCGTGACACCATATAGCGACTGTTCACGTGCAAATTGCCTAACGGACTCAATAAACGTGTTGGAGTGCAGCTTATAGACCGGTTCAATTTCAACATCGAGTAGAAATTGTACCCCGCCACGCAGATCCAGCCCCAACTTAATAGGGTTAAAACCGAGTGATAATAGCCAGTTTGGCGCAGCAGGCGCTAGCGTAAGGGTAAGCTTTGAAGGATCGTTAACTTGGCTTGCAAGTAAGGTCTTAAGCCGACTCTGTTGTGAATTGTCGTCGAGCACAATCAAGGTTTGATCATTAGATTGATCGATACGCTTAACGCTGACACCTTGAGATACGAGCAGCTGGTGTAGCTCCAAAGCGTTAACTTTTAACCCTGCCTTATCACTGATCTGCACCGCTGCGTCTTCACCAAAAAAAGTAGGTAATGCACTGAATAACATAACGGTGATAGTGACGACTAATAGCACATACTTCCATGCACTGTAATGGTTTAAGATTGTCACTTTTTTCTGTTCTATCATATTTTTTGCTCTTTAAATTCACTAAACGTGTGATAGCAACTCACCATTAACCACAGGTTCCCCAGAGTGAAACGGGGCTGGTACTAAAAATTTAATACCTAAAAAATCAATACCTGAAGAATTAATACCCATTGATTAAGACCAACGGGTTAAAACCGCAGGACTCATATCACGTGATATTTGGTAAGAGTGCTTTTAGAGCTATCGAGGTAGGAGGGCCACTATTTAAATCACATGCTTGTGACAAAAAAGTAAGCTGCCATTACGAATTTCACCATTAGCTTAAATTGACAACAAAGTGAGTAAATACTTAGTAGGTCAATGCATCTGGAATAAGTTAGTAATAACTAACACTGCCGCTCTCAATAACTGCTTTAAAAACCAACCGATAAATAAGCCAAATGGCTACCGGTCGTTAGCTAAGTGAGCGAGCTTGAGAGAAACGATAGAGAAGGTTGGACTCTTTCCATGCACAGAGTCGATGTGAGGCGCTTTCGATATGCAGCGACCAGTCTACAGCTGGTGTAAAGTCTATGCGATAACCAACGGTTAAAGAGGGCACTGCGGGGGAGGTAAATTCAAAAGCAAGAAGATAATCTGGACGAGTTTGCAGAAGATCATGCTGAGCAAAACTGATAAAGCGTTGCGAAACAAGTGGCGCATACTCAGAGCCATTCTTGTCTGTTTGCCTAGCCTGCTTATCTTGAAGCGTTAAAGGAATACTTTTAGTTAAGTCAGTAGTTAAGCCAGATGATTTTAGACTGGTTATATCAACGACCGCACTGTTCTGGGACTCAGTCTGCACGGCTGCCGAAAGCAGTTCCGCTGAACGCATGTCATCATTTTGAACATTCTCAGATGCACTCGCAGCCATAGGCGTGAGAAATAATCCCCCTATGAGCAACAAGATAAATCTGAACCGCCAAAATAACTGCACTTAATGCCTATTAAAAATGTGTTTACTATGTTGCATATATTAAACGCTGTACAGCGTTGATACAAACGATTAATCACTTAATTGCAGCTATCTTTGCATGTTACAAATAATAAAACCGCTAAAAAGCGGTTTTATTCAGCTATCTCCCCCCAAGGTGAGATATTAGATATAATCGACTTTGATGATCTCAAAATCCGTTGTACCACCAGGTGTCACAATGGAGATTTCATCATCTAAGTTCTTACCAATTAAGCCACGGGCAATTGGAGAGCTCACAGACAACAAATTCTCTCTAATATTTGCTTCGTCTTCGCCTACAATGCGGTAAGTCACTTCGCCTTCAGTGTCTAAATTTAATATCGTCACTGTAGAACCAAAAATAACGCGGCCGTTATTATCCATCGTAGTCACGTCGATGATCTGCGCGTGAGATAACTTACCTTCGATATCTCTAACGCGAGCTTCACATAAACCTTGCTCTTCACGAGCAGCATGGTACTCAGCATTTTCTTTCAAATCGCCAAGTTCACGCGCTTCACCAATTGCTTCCGCAATTTTTGGGCGACGCTCAAATTTAAGATGGTCTAATTCTTTACGCAGTCGTTCAGCACCGACAACTGTCATTGGAACCTTACTCATAAGCTTCTTTCGTCTCCTTTAAAACAAAAGCATGCCCCACTGAGCCTAACGGTCAGTGAGATAAATAATCTGGTGGAATAGCGCTATTGTAAACGCACAGGGCAAACGATGCACCTTAATCTATACCTGCTCGCGATCTATGTATCGATCTAAGTATCAATCAACCTAATCAAATCACGACTTGAGACAGTAGAGCTTACTCAACCTTCATCAGACTTGCTAGCCATGGGAGATAAATTTTTATTTATCGTAGCCCTACTCAATCAAAAAATTAAGCCAATAAAAAAGGCCGCTAGTTGCGGCCTTTTCATTTTAGCGTCGCTTTATTTTACAATACGTTTATGTAGCTCTTGCACAGATGTCACGTTCGAACGGTCATCCGCCGAGTGTGCCATACAAGTTGCAAATGCAGCATTAAGTGTCGTTGTATAGTTCACTTTATAACGTAGCGCACCACGGCGAAGCTGACGTGAATCTTCAATCGCCTTACGACCTTCAGTCGTATTAACAATGTAGGTGTACTCACCATTCTTGATACGGTCAAGAATATGTGGGCGGCCTTCATGTACCTTGTTCACTAGGCGTGGGTTAATACCCGCTTCACCCAAGATCACTGCCGTGCCGTGCGTTGCATCAATTTGGTAACCTAGCGCAATTAGCTTCGCCGCCAAATCTGCTACACGTGCTTTATCGCTGTCACGAACAGACAAGAGTGCACGACCAGACTTAGGTACCTCTGATGTCGCACCAAGCTGCGCTTTAGCATAAGCTTCGGCAAACGTGTCACCCACACCCATCACTTCACCCGTTGAACGCATTTCAGGGCCAAGTAGTGGGTCAACACCAGGGAACTTGTTGAACGGTAATACCACTTCTTTTACAGAGAAGAATGGCGGAATCACTTCCTCGGTGAAGTTCTGTGACTTAAGACTTTGACCCGCCATCACTCGCGCGGCAATCTTAGCTAATGGTACGCCTGTTGCTTTCGATACAAATGGCACGGTACGTGCTGCACGCGGGTTAACTTCAATCATATAGATCTCGTTATCCTTTACGGCAAACTGTACGTTCATCAGTCCGATTACACCGAGCTCCATTGCAAGCTTGCCCACCTGCTCACGCATGCGGTCTTGGATCTCTTGACTCAAGCTGTATGGAGGCAGTGAACAACCTGAGTCACCTGAGTGAACACCGGCCTGTTCGATATGCTCCATGATTGAACCAATCACTACGGTTTCGCCATCACATACTGCATCGATGTCGATTTCAATCGCGTTGTCTAGGAAACGGTCTAGTAGCACTGGAGATGCGTTTGAGACGCTTACCGCTTCGTTAAAGTAACGACGTAAATCTTGCTCGTCATAAACGATTTCCATCGCGCGGCCACCAAGTACATATGATGGACGAACCACTAATGGATAACCGATACGCTCAGCTGAAATAACAGCACCTTCGACAGTCGTTACCGTGTCGTTTTCTGGCTGCTTCATGTCTAAACGCTGAATCGCTTGCTGGAAACGCTCACGGTCTTCTGCGCGGTCAATCGCATCAGGGCTTGTACCAATAATCGGTACGCCTGCGGCTTCTAGGTCGCGTGCCAGTTTAAGTGGTGTTTGACCACCGTACTGCACGATAACGCCTTTTGGCTTCTCGATACGCACGATTTCAAGCACATCTTCAAATGTCACTGACTCGAAATACAGACGGTCTGATGTATCGTAATCGGTAGAAACCGTTTCAGGGTTACAGTTAACCATGATGGTCTCGTACCCGTCTTCACGTAGCGCTAGCGCCGCATGCACACAGCAGTAATCAAACTCAATGCCTTGACCAATACGGTTTGGACCACCACCTAAAATCATGATCTTGTCACGATTTGATGGGTTCGCTTCGCACTCTTCTTCATAAGTTGAGTACATATAAGCGGTATCGGTTGCAAACTCAGCCGCGCAGGTATCTACGCGCTTATAAACAGGGTGAATTTCAAAACGAGTACGCAGTTTACGAATTTCACTCTCACTCACACCAGCGAGTGCTGCAAGGCGAGAGTCGGCAAAACCTTTGCGCTTAAGTTTGCGAAGTACTTCTTCGTTCAAACCTGCAAAACCCGCTTCAGCGACCTCTGCTTCAGACTTAAGCAGATCTTCAATCTGTACTAGGAACCAAGGGTCAATGTTGGTTAATGCGAAGATATCATCTACCGATAAACCTGAACGGAATGCATCGGCAATATACCAAATACGCTCTGCGCCCGGCTCTTTTAGCTCGTGGCGAATACGAGAAAGTGCTTCTGGTTCCGCTAAATCGATTTGTGGACACAGGCCATTCTTACCCACTTCAAGACCACGAAGAGCTTTTTGCAGTGACTCTTGGAATGTGCGTCCAATTGCCATCACTTCACCCACAGATTTCATCTGCGTGGTTAGGCGGTCATTGGCACCGGCAAACTTTTCAAAGTTAAAACGAGGGATTTTAGTCACAACGTAATCGATTGCAGGTTCGAAAGAGGCCGGTGTTGCGCCACCAGTAATATCGTTGCTTAGCTCATCAAGAGTGAAACCAACCGCTAGCTTGGCTGCAATCTTAGCGATTGGGAAACCTGTCGCTTTAGAGGCTAATGCTGATGAGCGTGATACACGTGGGTTCATCTCGATGATAACCATACGGCCATCAACAGGGTTGATACCAAACTGTACGTTTGAACCACCTGTTTCAACACCAATTTCACGCAATACTGCAAGTGATGCATTACGCATCAGCTGGTATTCTTTATCGGTTAGAGTTTGTGCTGGCGCAACAGTGATAGAGTCACCCGTGTGCACGCCCATTGGATCGAAGTTCTCAATCGCACAGACAATGATACAGTTATCATTACGGTCACGTACCACTTCCATCTCGTACTCTTTCCAACCAATCAATGATTCGTCGATAAGCAGTTCGTTCGTTGGAGAGAGCTCAAGACCTTGAGAACAGATATCCTCAAACTCTTCTTTGTTATAAGCGATACCGCCGCCACTGCCGCCCATGGTAAATGAAGGACGGATAATACATGGGTAGCCAACTTCCGCCTGAACGGCGCGAGCTTCATCCATAGTATGAGCGATACCAGCACGCGGACACTCAAGGCCAATCGACTTCATTGCTTTGTCGAAACGGCTGCGGTCTTCTGCTTTGTCGATTGCATCGGCAGTTGCGCCAATCATATCAACATTAAACTCTTTTAGTACGCCACGGCTTTCAAGCTCAAGTGCACAGTTAAGTGCAGTTTGCCCGCCCATCGTTGGTAAAATCGCATCTGGACGCTCTTTAGCAATAATGTTGCGTACAACTTCCCAATGAATTGGCTCGATGTATGTTGCATCGGCCATCTCAGGATCTGTCATGATGGTTGCAGGGTTAGAGTTAACAAGAATAACTCGGTAACCTTCTTCACGTAGTGCTTTACAGGCTTGTGCGCCTGAGTAGTCAAACTCACAGGCTTGACCAATTACAATCGGTCCAGCACCTAGGATAAGAATACTCTTTATATCTGTACGTTTTGGCATTGCTTAAATCTTCTCCCGGATGAGGTAACTACTTGGCGTTCTTGCGGTACAATTCAATCAAATCGATGAAGTGATTAAACAACGGTGCGGCATCATGTGGTCCTGGGCTTGCCTCAGGGTGTCCTTGGAAACTAAATGCTGGCTTATCGGTCAGGTGAATACCTTGCAATGAGCCATCAAATAGTGACTTGTGAGTCACTTTAATATTGGCTGGTAGTGTTGTTTCATCAGCAGCAAAACCGTGGTTTTGGCTAGTGATCATCACATTTCCTTGCTCAATATTACTCACAGGATGGTTGGCACCGTGATGACCAAACTTCATTTTCAGTGTTTTCGCACCTGAAGCTAATGCCAACAGCTGGTGACCTAAACAGATACCAAAAACAGGGATCTCTGTTTTTAAGATCTCTTGAATAGCCGTAATTGCGTAATCACATGGCTCAGGGTCACCAGGGCCATTCGATAGGAAAACCCCATCTGGATTCATTGCAAGTACTTCGGCTGCAGGAGTTTGTGCAGGTACAACAGTGACATCACAGCCACGGTCAACCAACATACGTAAGATATTACGCTTCACGCCATAGTCATAAGCAACAACTTTATATTTAAGCTCAGCTTCAGGCGTATCAGATGGCAAACCGCCAACTAAACGCCAGCTACCGCTGCGCCATGAATAGGTTTCGTTTGTTGTCACTTCTTTAGCGAGATCCATGCCTTTAAGACCAGGGAAGGCTTTAGCGGCAGCTAGCGCTTTAGCTTCATCTAAATCACCAACCATGATACAACCGGCTTGAGCGCCTTTTTCACGTAGGATACGAGTTAATTTACGAGTATCGATATCAGCAATGCCAACAACGTTGTTAGCGATCAAATAATCGCTTAAAGATTGCTGATTACGAAAATTACTTGCGATTAACGGCAAGTCTCTAATAATAAGACCACATGCATGAACAGAATCAGATTCTGTATCTTCTTCATTGGTACCAGTATTACCAATATGTGGATAAGTGAGGGTTACCATTTGACGTGAGTATGATGGATCCGTCAAAATTTCTTGGTAACCTGTCATTGAAGTGTTAAAAACGACTTCACCAACAGACATCCCTTCAGCACCAATTGCAGTGCCAGAAAAAATGGTTCCATCTTCAAGTACGAGTAGGGCAGACTTTGTCAATGCGACCTCCGAAAAGAGCCAAACCTTTGAATTTAATTGTTTTTTGAGTGTTTCTAAAATACCAACTTTCGCTAAAATACGAAATTTTGACAAATTCCGCCGATTTTATATGTAAATACAAAACTTGTCTATAGCTGAAGAAAGTATTTTGTCAAAAAAATTTTTTATGCAAAAAAAAACCGCTAATAGCGGTTTTAAATATTTATGCTTTCAAGCCTAAGACTTGTTGCATATCGTAGAGTCCTGCATCTTGCTCGACCAGCCAAGTGGCAGCGCGCATAGCGCCATTAGCAAAGGTCATTCGACTCGATGCTTTATGGGTGATCTCTAACCGCTCACCGATATCGGCAAAAAGCGCTGTATGCTCACCAACAATGTCACCAGCACGAACAGTAGCAAAACCTATGGTTTCTCTGTCACGCTCACCAGTCATCCCTTCACGGCCATAAACGGCACATTTTTCAAGATCACGACCTAAGGTTTCGGCGATCACCTCACCCATCTTAAGCGCAGTCCCAGAAGGTGCATCTTTCTTATATCTGTGGTGACCTTCGATGATCTCGATATCACAGTAATGCCCCATTACCTCTGCAGTCACTTCAAGTAGTTTCCACATCAGGTTAACGCCGACGGCCATATTGGGTGCCATTACAATCGGTATTTGATCTGCATAGGCTGAAATTTGTTCTTTCTGAGCATGATTGAATCCAGTGGTACCGATAACGATTGCCTTGCCGTTTTTCGCGCACCAGTCTGTATGAAACACACTCGCTTCTGGTGAGGTAAAGTCGATAAGCACATCAAAGTCATTTACCGCTTTATCCAATGAGTCGGTGATAGCCACGTTCATCGAGCCTACACCGGCAAGTTCACCCGCATCAACACCCATTAGGGTCGAACCAGCTCGTTCAATCGCCGCGCCCAACAAAATGATGCCATTTTGTTTTGCCGCTTCAATAAGAGTACGTCCCATACGACCGCTGCCGCCTGTTATTGCCACTCTTACGCGTTCAGTCATCTCAGTACTCCCTGCAAAATGTCAAAAAAAAGCCTAAGTATTAACTTAGGCTTATTGTCTAACTTAGATAATGTCTAACAATTCAACTTCGAATACCAAAGTTGAATATGGTGGGATTGCAGCACCTGCGCCGCGCTCACCGTATGCTAGGTGTTGTGGTACAAATAGTCTCCACTTAGAACCTGTAGGCATAAGTTGTAGTGCTTCTGTCCAGCCAGCAATAACGCCAGAAACTGGGAATTCAGCTGGCTCACCACGAGCAACAGAGCTATCAAATACATCACCAGAGATGAAAGTACCGTGATAGTGAGTACGTACTGTAGAGTCGTAACTAGGCTTGTCACCGTTACCTTCAGTAATAATTTCGTACTGTAGACCAGAGTCCAAAGTCACAACGCCTTCACGAGCACCATTATCAGCAAGGAATTTTTCACCTACTTCTGATGCAGCAGCAGCAGCAGCTTCTTGAACTTTCTGGATACGCTGGCTGATTTCAGTGAATGCAATTTGCATATCTTGCATAGATACAACACTTTCTTTACCTTCGAAAGCGTCAGATAGACCCAATTGAACAGCAGAAATATCGATACCTTCAAACGAGTTAGCAGCTAGTTGCTCACCTAGTTGACGACCAACACCGTAGCTTGCTTGCGCTTCAATTGTACTGAACTTCTCAGACATAATGATTGTACTCTCAATGATTCAAATGAATTTTCGCGCGCAACTTTATCATAATTTCTGTGATGTTGCCCTAAAAACCGTAGCTATTTTGGTCTTTGGCAACTATTTTTCACACTGCCTTTGCTGGCTTGATATAAAGGTTGGGCTTTTGCCTGCATCTGTTGCAGCTGAGCAATGCGCTGTCCATGGGATGGATGGGTTGAAAGCAATTCAGGCCCTTGTTCGCCACCCGCTTTTGACATGTTTTTCCAAAGCTCGACACTCGCGGCCGGATCAAAGCCTGCTTTCGCCATCAGCTCGACCCCCATCACATCGGCTTCAGACTCTTGGTCGCGGCCATAAGGCAGTATGTAGCCGACTTGCACACCTAAACCGAGGGCCGCCATATAAAGCTCTTTATCGGCAATGCCGCCTACACCTAAGGCCAGATCCGCCAGTTTCATGCCTGCGCCTGTCATCTGTGCCCGCGACACTTGCTCGTTACTGTGGTTTGCCAGTACATGGGCCACCTCATGACTAACTACAGTGGCGAGTTGGTCGGCATTTACTGCCACATTAAGCAATCCGGTATACACACCGATATGACCACCTGGCAAAGCAAAGGCGTTAACTTGATCAGACTCAAATACCACCACTTCCCAAGGCAAACTTTGGTTGGGCAGAGCCTGAGTTATCCTATTGGCAACACAGTTAACGTACGCGTTTACCGCTTTATCCTGACCAATTTTCTCTTGCCGCTTAATTTGGGCAAATGAGGAGTCGCCAAGCTGCGACATCTCTTGCGATGAGAACAGTAACGTTTGCCCGCGCCCTGTAGGCGATTGGTTCGTTGCACAACCGGTTAGCAGCAATGTTGCGCCAAGCAGTATTAGTATTCCTTTCATATCGGCTAAATTCCCTATTACGCATAGCCTAATGTTAATAATAAACGTCAGACAATAAAAAGCCCCGCAGTCGCGAGGCTTAAATTATATACAGGATGAATCCAGTTTTAGCTATTTAGATCTTGAAAAAACTTCTTCACGCCATCGAAGAAACCTTCAGCCTTTGGGCTGTGCTTCTTTGACTGACCCGTTAAGGTGTCTTCAAATTCACGTAGTAGCTCTTTTTGGCGCTCGTTAAGGTTAACGGGGGTTTCCATCACAACCTTACATAGCAAGTCACCTACCGCATGGCTGCGTACTGACTTAACGCCTTTACCACGCATACGGAACATACGACCTGTTTGCGTTTCAGCTGGGATCTTAAGATTAACCTTGCCATCGAGTGTTGGCACTTCAATCTCGCCACCTAAAGCGGCTTTGCTGAACGAAATTGGCACTTCACAATAAAGGTTGTTGCCATCACGCTGGAAAATAGCATGTTCACGAACACTGACCTGAACATATAAGTCACCTGGTGGTGCGCCATACTCACCCGCTTCACCTTCGCCAGAAAGACGAATACGATCGCCCGTATCGACGCCAGCAGGGATCTTAACTGACAAGGTCTTGCTCTTCTCGACGCGACCTTCACCATGACACTTGTTACAAGGATCTTTAATGATCTTGCCGCGGCCATGACAGGTTGGACAGGCTTGCTGTACAGCGAAGAAACCTTGACGCATCTGTACTTGGCCTTGGCCGTGACAGGTACCACAAGTTGTTGGCGAAGAGCCTTTCTTAGCGCCGCTACCATCACAAGCGTCACAGGCTGCCAATGTTGGAATACGTAGCTCTTTGGTTAGGCCGCGAACAGCCTCTTCTAGAGACAGCTCTAGGTTGTAACGCAGGTCGCTACCACGTGCAGCTTGGCGCTGACCACCACGGCGTCCACCGCCGAAGATGTCGCCAAACACGTCACCAAACACATCACCAAAATCGGCGCCGCCGCCGAAACCACCACCGCCACGATTAGGATCGACACCTGCATGACCAAACTGATCATAGGCCGCTTTCTTATCGCCGTCGGTTAGAATTTCGTAAGCTTCTTTAACTTCTTTAAAGCTCGCTTCGGCTTCTTTATTACCCGGATTGCGGTCTGGGTGAAATTTCATTGCTAAACGCTTATAAGCTTTCTTTATTTCGCGTTCGCTGGCGTCACGTCCGACACCTAATACTTCGTAAAAATCGCGCTTTGACATAGTTAAATACTTTCTTTGCTAAAGTTGCAGTTGCACAAACGGGCGTTAGAGTTTCCTCATAACGCCCGCTACAATAATTTAGGAGTTACCCGTCATTATTTTTTGTCGTCTTTAACTTCTTCAAACTCAGCATCAACTACGTCATCTTCAGGCTTAGCAGACTTTGCTTCACCTTCTGGTTGACCTTGCTCAGCTTGCGCTTTAGCTTGAGCGATCTCCATTAACTTAGAAGATGCTTCCATTAGCTCTTGAGTAGACTTTTCAATCGCTTCTTTGTCATTGCCTTTAACAGCAGTTTCAACGTTAGCCATTGCAGCTTCAATCTTCTCTTTCTCGTCCGCTGGAAGTGCTTCACCCGCTTCTTCGATCTGCTTCTTAGTTGCGTGAACCATGCCATCAGCTTGGTTACGAGACTTAACTAGCTCTTCGAACTTAGCATCTTCGTCAGCGTGAGCTTCAGCATCACGAATCATAGCTTCAACTTCTTCATCACTTAGACCTGAAGAGGCTTTAATGGTGATGTTTTGTGCTTTACCTGTCTTCTTGTCTGTAGCAGATACATGCAAGATACCGTCAGCATCGATGTCGAAAGCAACTTCAATTTGTGGCATGCCACGTGGAGCAGCTTCGATACCTTCTAGGTTGAATTGACCTAGAGACTTGTTACCGCTTGATTGCTTACGCTCACCTTGAAGTACGTGAATAGTTACCGCGCTTTGGTTGTCGTCAGCAGTCGAGAATGTTTGTGAAGCTTTAGTCGGGATAGTAGTGTTCTTCTCGATAAGCTTAGTCATTACGCTACCCATAGTCTCAATACCTAGAGACAGCGGTGTAACGTCTAGTAGCAATACGTCTTTAACGTCGCCAGATAGAACACCTGCTTGAACTGCTGCACCGATAGCAACAGCTTCATCAGGGTTAACATCTTGACGTAGCTCTTTGCCGAAGAATGCAGACACTTCTTCACGCACTTTAGGCATACGAGTCTGACCACCCACTAGAATCACTTCGTTGATGTCAGAAACTGAAAGATCAGCATCTGCAAGTGCAACTTTTAGTGGCTCAAGTGAACGTTTAATCAAATCTTCAACTAGTGACTCAAGTTTTGCACGAGTGATTTTAACCACTAAGTGCTTAGGACCTGTTGCATCGGCAGTGATGTATGGCAGGTTAACTTCAGTTTGTGTTGTGCTTGATAGTTCGATCTTCGCTTTTTCTGCAGCTTCTTTTAGGCGCTGCATAGCGAGTGGATCGTTACGTAAGTCAAGCCCTTGCTCTTTCTTGAATTCGTCAGCAAGATACTTAATCATACGGTTATCAAAATCTTCACCACCTAAGTGAGTGTCACCGTTAGTCGCAAGTACTTCGAACGTTTGCTCGCCATCAACGCTATCGATTTCGATGATAGAGATATCGAATGTACCACCACCTAAGTCGTATACCGCAACGATGTTGTCGCCTTGCTTCTTATCGATACCGTAAGCAAGTGCTGCAGCAGTTGGCTCGTTGATAATACGCTTAACTTCAAGACCTGCGATGCGACCCGCATCTTTAGTAGCTTGACGCTGTGAATCGTTAAAGTAAGCCGGAACGGTAATAACCGCTTCTGTCACTTCTTCACCTAAGAAATCTTCAGCTGTCTTCTTCATCTTCTTCAAGATTTCAGCAGAGATTTGTGGTGGAGCCATTTTCTTGCCTTGAGCTTCAACCCAAGCATCGCCATTGTCTGCGCTGATGATTTTGAATGGCATAATATCAACGTCACGCTGAACTTCGTCATCTTTAAAACGACGGCCAATTAAACGCTTAATAGCATATACAGTGTTAGTTGGATTGGTTACAGCCTGACGCTTTGCAGACTGACCAACTAAAGTTTCATCTGCAGTGTATGCAATGATTGAGGGTGTCGTACGATCGCCTTCAGCATTCTCCAATACGCGTGCTTTGCCGCCATCTAATACTGCAACACAAGAGTTAGTTGTGCCTAAATCGATACCAATAATTCTACCCATGGAGTCCTCCGAAAAACTTTTAAAAACTAAATTTGTTATCTGGTTTATGAAGTGGGGACAGACCGAATACTTTTCAAGTCTTTTTTTATCACCCTAAATCTTCTCTTAACCCCTATATTGGGACGTTTAAGATGAATACAAGGGAGAAATTTAAAATTATCTTGAGAATGCATTAATTTGATCTGTGACTCGTTCGCAACTCGAGGCAAAACGTATAATGGATACAATCTAGAGGTAGCGTGTCAATTGGGTTCATCAAGAGTCAATTTACGCTTAGTTGTCATCTCATTTTGTAGAGTAGTAAACATTGAAATCATCCCATCAAGCCTATCTGTTCGGTATCGGCGCCATTGTCTTATGGTCCACGGTCGCAACAGCGTTTAAGTTAGCTTTAGCGCACTATACTCCCTTGCAATTGGTGTTTATTGCTGTCACCACATCTATCTTTGCCTTAGGTTCAATATTATTTGCACAGAGAAAACTTTCACTGATTAAGCAGCAGTTTTTGAGCAGACCTTGGTTCTATTTACAAACGGGCCTACTCAACCCTTTCTTGTACTATCTAGTACTATTCAAAGCCTATGACCTGTTGCCAGCGCAGCAAGCACTGTCCCTTAATTACACCTGGGCTATTTTGCTTCCTTTGCTATCGGTACCCTTACTGGGTCAAAAATTGAGAAAGAGTGATATAACAGCCGCGCTCGTGGCTTACTCTGGAGTGTTCTTTATTGCAACAAAAGGCAATATCACCAACGTTCACTTTGAAAGTATGACGGGCGTGATCCTTGCGTTAACCAGTACACTGCTTTGGTCGCTTTATTGGATCGTTAATACCAAAGACAAAGGCGATCCCGTTATTAGTCTCTTGCTGAGCTTTTTAGTGGGTCTGCCCTTTATTGTCATCGCACTGTTACTGACTCAGTCTTTACCAACTTGGGACGTAAAAGCCTTGTTCGCCGGCGTCTATGTTGGGCTATTTGAAATGGGTGTCACTTTTGTACTTTGGTTAGTCGCCTTAAAGAAAGCTGAGCGCACAGCGAGTATCAGTACGCTAGTGTTTATTACCCCGGTTATGTCGATAGGCTTTATCGCTTGGATATTGCAAGAAAACATCGAAAAATCGACCTATATAGGTCTAGGCTTGATTATTCTCGCACTGGTATTACAGCAGATTTTGCCTAAAGTTGGCCAATGGCGCACAAGAAAACGTATATCAGCTTAAACACCTAAATTAGATAAGTTAACCATTTAGCCGAACCTAGTGTTCGGCTTTTTAGTTCAAAGGTATTAATAGACTAAACTTTAATTGTAAATCAGCTTAGGCACAGGTATAAAGTAACAACTGCGTAACAAAATGGATATTAGTTATGTATTACAAATATATGGATGCACTTAAATTTTTCAGACAACCCAAAGTCGCGATGCTTATCAGACTAAGCTCTATGCTAGTTGCCGTGGCGATGCTATTAAATGAGTTACAGCTAGGACGCTCTTACTCTTGGTATTTTGCGTTTATATACTGCTTTTTTCTCATTCCCTCACTCTACTTTACCCGAGAGAACCGATATCGGCATTTCTTTCATATGCGGGACCTACTGAAATCCTTTAGGATCTATACGGTATTGATGACCCTTACCTACTTTGTGTTATACCTACACCAAATAATCACTTATGAGCCGCGAGTATTCTCGTCCTTAACCACTTAACGGCATTCCTCCCCGGAAATATGTCATAAAAAAAGCCGCTCAATGCGGCTTTTTATGTGGACTTAAAACAGATCAAGTAAACCCTGTTTAACCACGAATCGTATAATCGCCCCACGCTAACCATTTATAGGTTGTTAGCGCTTCTAGACCCATAGGTCCACGAGCATGCAATTTTTGCGTACTTACTGCAACTTCTGCGCCTAAGCCAAACTCACCGCCATCGGTGAAGCGGGTACTGGCATTAACGTAGACGGCAGCCGAGTCGATAGCGTTCATAAAGTCGCTCGCGGTATGAATGTTATCGGTCAAAATCGACTCTGAGTGGCCACTTGAGAATTGACGGATATGTTCAACCGCGCCATCAAGGTCAGCAACAACTCTAATGCCTAGAGTCAGTGACAACCACTCTGTTGCGAAGCTCTCATCGGTTGCCGCAGAAACATCTAGACCTTCTGCTGTTAAGATAGCTTGTGTCTGATCGCAGCCATAAAAATTAACCCCTAAACCACTAAGGTGCTTAGCTAATACAGGGATAAACTGCTTCGCATGGCTTTGATGAATAAGCACGGTATCGAGCGCATTACAAACTGTCGGTCGTTGTACTTTGGCATTTTCAATCACTGAAACCGCTTTTTCGAGGTTAGCCTCAGCATCAACGTAGATATGGCAAATACCAATACCGCCCAAGATCACTGGAATAGTGGCTTGCTCGGCGCACAGACGCTGCAAGTTTTGCCCGCCACGCGGCACTATCATATCGACATACTTATCGAGCTTTAATAGCCCTGATACCAAGCTTCTATCAGGGTTATCGATAAGCTGTACGCAATCTTCTGATAAGCCTTGCGATACCATGGCACTACGGATCACTGTGCATAAGGCTTTGTTCGACGCTAGCGTCTCTTTGCCGCCACGCAGAATAACTGCATTACCAGTTTTAAGGGCCAATACTGCGATATCGACGGTGACATTTGGGCGAGCTTCGTAAATAACGCCGATAACCCCGAGTGGCACACGTCTGCGAGATAAGCGCAAGCCATTATCTAACAGGCGACTATCGATTTCGCTACCAACAGGATCGGTCAGACCAATCACGTTATCAATGTCGCTAATCACGCCCATCAATCTTGTTTCATCGAGTAACAAGCGATCGATCATCGCATCAGATAAGCCGTTCGCTTTTGCATCTGCAACATCTTGTTGGTTAGCACTCACTATGTCAGCTTTAGCTGCCGTAAGCTTATCGGCAATACAGCGTAATAGCGCTGACTTCTGTTGACCCGAAAGCGTGGCCAAGGCATAGCTCGCCTGCTTTGCATTTTGGCCTAAAGCCGTTAAATATTCGTCGTTATTCATAACACCACCATGTCGTTGCGGTGAACTACTGCATCACCATAATCGTAGCCTAGTATCTCTTCGATGTTATCAGAGTGCTTACCAGCAATCTTACTGACATCAAGCGAGCCGTATCGACTCATGCCCTTGGCGTAAACCTTACCCTTAGTATCAACAAGTTCTATGGTATCGCCGCGCTGAAATAGCCCGTTAACCTCGATGATCCCTTTAGAGAGCAAGCTTCTGCCTTTCTGGGTTACCGCTGTAATTGCACCAGTATCCAGCACGACTTGACCACGAGCCTTAGGCCCGGCCAGAATCCACTGTTTACGGCTCTCAAGCGGATGCTCAAGCGCAGTAAAATGGGTACCGACAGGCTTTGCGCACACTACATTTTGAATGACATCTTTATGATGTCCCGATGCGATCACCACTTCAACACCTGCACGACGTGCAATATCCGCAGCTTCAAGCTTAGTCGCCATTCCACCCGTACCAAGGCCTGAAACCGCGCCCCCAGCCAACATACGTAGGCTATCATCGATGTTTTGGACTTCGGTGATCAGCTTTGCATCAGGGTTTTTACGCGGGTCGGCGTCAAATAGACCTTTTTGGTCGGTCAATAAGATCAACAAATCTGCATCGCATAGCAGTGCGGCTCTAGCAGACAGATTATCGTTGTCGCCAACTTTAATTTCGGCCGTTGCTACGGCGTCATTTTCATTAATAATTGGGATAATGCCATTGTTAAGCAGCGCATTAAGAGAGTCTCTAGCGTTTAAATAGCGCTCCCTGTCATGCAGATCGGCGCGGGTCAGCAATAGCTGGCCAACGTGCAAACCATAAATACTAAATAACTGAGACCAAGCAAGGATTAGCTGGCTTTGCCCTACCGCAGCGAGCAGCTGTTTACTGGCTATGGTATCGGGTAATTGGGGGTAGCCTAAATGCTCTTTACCCGCAGCGATTGCTCCCGAGGTACACAATACGACCTCAACACCTGCTTTCATCAAGCAAGCCATCTGTCGTGCTAATTCAACCATGTGCGCTTTATCTAACTTTAAGCTGCCAGATGTCAGTACACTTGTTCCCAATTTAACCACTACGCGGCGGTAACTAATCTCACTTAAGTTCATTATTTGCTAACAAAATTACATTGAATAAAACCTTATACCCAATCTAGGTTTGAAATGGTAGTAAGCACCAACAAAGAAACTGAAAAAAAAGCTGAATTAGGGATTTCTCATGGAATTTGCAGCAAATTTAGCAGAATATTGAAATTTAACGCGAGATTTTTTAACAGTCGGTTCTAAATCGCCATAAATAGAAAAGCCACATTGTGTGCAGCTTTTCTATTGTGCAACTCGCATTTATTGAACGCGCCATTCACACTCACAGAACGTGCTAGCCATAAATAAACTTAGCAATGAACAGAGCCGCTAATATCACCACGCCAAAGCTTAAGTCTTTATAGCGGCCACTCATCAACTTGATTACAGCATAAGAGATAAAACCCATCGCAATGCCTGTGGCAATAGAGAATGTTAGCGGCATTAAGATACATACCACAACAACGGGTGCCGCTTCGGTAATATCTTCCCACTCAACATGAACTAGGCCTGACATCATTAAGATCGCCACGTAAAATAGCGTCCCCGCCGTTGCATACGCAGGCACCATTGCCGCTAAAGGCGAAATAAATAGCGAACCGAGAAATAGCAAACCAACCACAACGGCAGTTAATCCAGTGCGCCCGCCCGCACTCACACCTGCGGTACTCTCGATATAGCTAGTCGTGGTTGAGGTTCCCAGCATGGCGCCGGCAATGGTTGCAGTGCTGTCAGCGGTTAATGCACGATTAAGCCTTGGCAAACGGCCTTTATCATCTAAAAAACCACCACGCTGAGCCACTGCCACTAAGGTGCCAGAGGTGTCGAATAGATCGACAAATAAAAAGGCAAATACCACCGACAACATACTAATTTCAAGCACGCCAGAAAGATCCATCTTCATAAAAGTCGGTGCGATTGAAGGAGGCATTGAAACCACACCTTGATACTGCACGTCACCAAATAATAGCCCTAATGCAGTAACAGCAAGAATGCTAACAATGACTGCTGACTTCATACCTCGGTGTACCATGGCGATAATCAAGAAAAAGCCCAAAACAGCCATAACCGCAGGAAACGCAGTTATATCCCCCATAGTCACGAGTGTTGCAGGGCTGGCAACCACAATCCCCGCACTCTTAAGCCCTATCAAAGCCAAGAAAAGACCGATGCCAGCAGCAATACCGATCCGCAGTGACATAGGAATACTATTAACTATCCATTCACGAATACGCACTAAAGACAGCACCAAGAAACAGATCCCCGACAGGAACACCGCACCTAAGGCCGTCTCCCATGAATAACCCATCTCGCCGACTACCGTATAGGTAAAGAAGGCGTTTAATCCCATACCTGGCGCAAGTGCAATGGGGTAATTAGCCACTAAGCCCATCACTAAGCAACCAATTGCTGCTGCTAAACAGGTGGCGACAAACACGGCGCCATGATCCATACCGGCATCGGCCAGCATCATAGGGTTAACGAAAATAATATAAGCCATGGTCAAGAATGTGGTTAAACCCGCCACAACCTCTTGCTTTAGCGTTGTTTGATTTTGTTTTAATTTGAATAGTTTTTCTAACATGGAACTCAGTCCCTTGGTTTTTATTATATTGATTTGTAGGGTGTAACCATTGGTAACTTAAGTAAGACTTTTCTATTTAGCAAACAATCATCATTTGATTCACAGTAAGTTTAAATTAACAAAGTTCGAATACCGATATGCACAAAAATCGTTCAAGATGTACATTTACAAGGGATTATACGGGGCGGTTAGGTCAGAGACCAGTTATTTAAAACACCTGTTCGTTTGTGAGTTGGGCTACTCGGGAGCCCACTGAGTTCAGCTTTAGCGTTTGATTGTTTTGCTGTTGATGACAATTAATAACTGTCGAATTTCTACGATAAGTTAGACTGCGTCTAACAATTAAAGTCACGGCGCTTCGCCCGCCCCCGAATGATTGAAAAAAGCATATCTATAATGTTGTTTTTAAGCCGAGCATGATAATCAGCAAAAGTGGTTCCAATTGCCTGCGGCAGGCGTATGTGCAGACACTTCTGAGACTCGCTACAAGTACGTCCCTGTAAGCTCTGCGATGGCATCCATGCCACCGAAGACCTCAGCCGTATCTACACCGAATTAGAAAAGCACAACCTTTGGAATTTAGGGTTATGGCATAGCCCTAACTCGTTATTGGACATAAATGCGTTAGAACTGAGGCTCAAAATTTGAGTAGTGAGATTAGCAAGTGTATGGTAATCAGGTATAGGATAACGTCCATTTAAGAGACTGATAATTGTTTGCTAAAATGTGCAGCGAAGTGAAACCGAGCAAACAATTATAGCAGTCCCGCTTTAAATTCTTGTTAGCTATACATTTAACCAAGCCAATTTTTAACTGGTTTAACCCACTCTGAAAGAGTCGTGTTTTTCTTAGTTTGAAGCTGTTTATAAATCCCTTATAAAACCTACTGTTGTAGGTTTTGTGGTTGTCCATCACTGTTTGCTACAGTTAGTCACCATTTGGTAGCAGAAGAAGATGAATAATAAACAGATACAGGCATTTATTAAAACAGGTGAGCTAACACGTAAATCGAGCTGGCTGAGAACGGAAAAAAATGCCCTACTCTCAGCTTGTTTTATCTGTGACTAACAGCCCTTTGGAAATATCCAAACTTCAACCGCGCCATCTTTACTGCCAAAGTCATCAGCTGATGAACTAGGGTTTGAAAGTGCAGTGTCTTGAGTGGGTGCGCTATTACAGGTTGTGGCAGGGATGACTGACCAGCTTCCGCCACCGGCTCCTGCTCCATCATCGCCAGCACCACCGCCACCATAACCACCTCCGCCGCCACCGCCGCCAGAAGCGCTAAAGCTATCATCTGCATTGCCGCCCCTGCCGTCTGAACCGACCCCAGGATCGCCATTTACCCACTCACTATTAAGCCCTAAAAATGCTTGTCCGCCTTGACCACCAATGCCATTTTTGCCGTCATTGGCGCCACTTCCACCATTCCCCCATTCATCCGTGCTGCCACCGTCGGCTACACCGATAATGGCTTGGCCTACGCCAATGGTTCCCTGACCGATGATTGATGAGGCTGCAACGCCACCAGCACCGCCATCTGTACCATCGTTAAGCCATCCAGAAGAGTCACCACCGCCGCCACCGCCAGCAATAAGTATGATATCGTCTTCAAGTGAAGCAGGGCTACTTTCTGCAATCATGACCAGTGTCGAAGAGCCTCCGTCACCATCGATATTACTCAGTGTGCCTTTTTCACCGATGAAGAAATTGAATGATGTTTGCCCATAATCGTCTAGGAAATGAGATAACGTCGTGACTGTTGATGCAAAACCGCTCTTACCACCATCCCCCCCAGAGGTCCAGAGTCCACCACTAGAGCCAATGCCACCTTCTCCCCCCCAGGCTAAAATGGCCATGGGAGTGTCGTTGTCCAGAGTTGCATCAAAGGATGAGCTAACCTGGCTGAAGATATCGACAAGATTAACAGACATAACCAGCTCTGAAGTATCTTTTGCTTCACAGCTTGTTATTGACGTGCCACCATCAAGACCACCAGACTCGGTGGTACAAACTTCTTTATCAACGGCTGGCAGTAAACATTTATAGACGGTGTTGCCATCATCGGTAACATCCTGCTTAACAGAATCGCACGGGTCAGACTCGGCAACCGCGGTTGAATTACAAAAGCCAACAGAGGTGATATCACAAATGCCTCCGTCGACCCATGTCGCGCCAACGAGGTTGGCGTTATCAAAATCTGTATCCGTGACAGTCGCTTTATCAAGGTCCGCAGGGGATAATTGAGCGCTGGAAAAAGAAGCCCCACTTAGATTGGCATTACTGAGATCTGCATACGTCATTTCCGAACCACGAAAATCACCGTTGCTCATATCGGCGCCACTAAAGTTGGTTCCAGTGAGCGTTGATTCAAAAAGGTCGACATTGGTTAATATGGCATCACTTAAATCAGCGCCGGAAAGATCAGCAAATGTGAGTGTTGCATTATCCAAGTCTGCGCCTGACAAATCACAATTCTTGCATGCGTTGGTGGAAATAAGCGTAGTCACATTATCATCTGCAGTGTCTGCATAAGCTGGGCTTATCAGGATATTGCCAATGGTACTCAGTAGTTTGGAAACAATCGAATAATTAACGCTATTAGCTTCTAGCTGCGAACCACTATCAGGCGTCGTCACCAAGAAGGTAGTATCAGTACTATCTACATGCTGACCATGGGTCAGTACCAGCTGATATTCCCCAGCAGGAATTACTGCCGATGCGCATTCATCATTGGCTGTAACGCTAAGTACTTCATCGCCACTGCTATTATTAAGCACCATAGAGTGATTTGAATTGCTGTTACCATCTTCATAGCAAAATGTATGCTTGAGGGGACGCGAATATTGGTAGGGGATGATGTCAGAGCCTGACTCGCCATTAGAGTCACCCTCTACAGTTGCCGAAGGTGGCTCGAGAAATAAAGCAACGGTACCTTGTTCAGGGTTGGCACGTAAGCGACTATTATTGGCAAAGTCCTTTTCGGTTAAAAGGTCTGACTGTATTTGAGTATCATTGTCGTCGCTTTCACAAGCTGTCACGAAAGTGAGAGAGAATGTTAACGCTAACAACACGTTAAAGTTGCTGCGGTAATCATTGATAGTCTGCACGTTATTTTCCTTATAATGGAACAGATTTTTCTGAAATAGTAATAATGGGCTATCCCAAGCCTCTGAACGCGCAAGGCGTCATTATCCTTTATGATAGTGAATTAGAGTGTTGTTTGAGTCAACCGCTCATAAGAATAAGCAATCGATTGCATTTCGTGTCCTACTTGATGTATTCACAAGCATCTATAGCAACACTCTGCCACCCGTATTAAATCAATAAATATATCTAAAATATAACTAAGCCCCCCATATTAAATCACCAGTAATTTAAACACTTGTTTATTTACGCATTTAAAATGCAGACTTCAGTTATAACTATCTTACTGTTTTGATATCAATACAAGCAAAGCCACCCATTATAAATCAACAAGATACTACAGATTTCCAGTCTTAGGCCCTAAGGCACGTTAAGCCATCGACTCATATTCTTATGGGGGCGTGTTAAAGATGACAAAACATGAGTTAGTAATGGTTTAAGCTGTAAAATGATGGATTTTAGGCAGCAAAAATTGGCTCATAGATTAATTCTATGAGCAGAGATGATTTTAGGAATGGCTTAGCTTGCCTTAAGGTACTGGCAACAATGCGCAAAGTGCCTTCGTCGCTTTTCTAAATGTTCACAGTAGTGAGTTAACTCCTGTAGAGTGCCTACAGGGCCATGGAATAACTTACCAAATTCAGAGGTAATTTTTATCCAGTTATCGCTATGGATATTGAGTCTATTCAGTATCTTTTCCGCATTAGCGGAGATTACACCTCGTTTGTCATCACGAATGATTCGGCCAGTTTCATCAACAAGCGTTAAGTAATCTTGAAGCGAAAAATTGATGCCTTTTGGTTGATACTTTTTCTCGTTACCGATAAAAGGCAATAGCTTGGATGGTTGCTTACCTTTGAGCGCTGCGTTCACTCTCAGTTGCAAGCTGGTATAGTCAGATTTTTCAGGCGTTTTTGCCATCTTGGCTCGAATAGGATTAAGCTCCACATATGCCATACAGGCAAGCACTGCGGCTTCATCAAGTAACGCTTGGCTTTTGAACCGCCCTTCCCAGAAGTGTCCTGTACAGTCATCTTCAAAATTGGCTTGTCGTGCAATTGGTTCATTAAGGCAACGCATAAACCAACTGATATCACTTAGGCGTGAACGATAAGTCGCAATCAAGTGTTTCAGTGTTGCTACCATGCACTCTTCAATCACGTCACCGTTGACAAATTTCTTTGTTAAATCAGTACCGTTAAACAGCTTATGCCACTGCTCAACGATCTCTCTATCTGACCAGCTATTCACTGTTTCTAAGTCAACATAAAGCACGACATGCAGATGATTACTCATCACTGCAAATGCAGCCACATCAATCGCAAACACCTCTGTTAACTTCAGTATTTGTGCTTCTACCCAGGCACGGCGATGGTCATAGTTCTTGCCAGTGTATTTATCATAACCGCACAGGTAGGCGTGGCGAACGACACGACTACAGCAATGATAGTAAGGCGTATCTTCTAGGCTTATTAACGTACTTCTTGCGCGGGGCATAACAACCTCCTACTTCAGCATTCACTATAGCTTAGCCGTAGGAAGCAAACCTTGTCATTTATTATGGGTGTCATTCCTTGAAGATATTATGGGTGTCATTCCTTGAAGATAAGCTAGCTCAAACTCTAAACTCTAAACTCTAAACTCTAAACTCTAAATCCTAAACTCTAAATCCTAAACTCTAAATCCTAAATCCTAAATCCTAAATCCTAAATCCTAAATCCTAAATCCTAAATCCTAAATCACAGGCAAAAAAAAACCAGCTCAAAGAGAGCTGGTAAGACATTTCAAGTGTTCCATAAGGAAATCGGTTAGCGCGCCAGCGTTAATCAATGGCATATCGACAGTGTCAATATACAACTTGAGTCTAAACACACCCAAAGGGTGTTATAAGGTTGATGGATGATGAAACTACTTTAAAGGAGGGTTAGCCCTTAAAAGTCATGGCGTATAAACCGCCACGCAAAACATCAGTATTAAACCAAGTGTTTTGCCAGTAAATCGTAGTTTGTCCTGTATAAGACATAGTCAGTACTCCTAACAAAGTTGTAAATAGAATCTCAAATTATTAGCAAATGGGGTTGAGCCAAACTAATTTCATGAGTCAACTTGTCGCTCGATTCCTTGGAGAATTATCCTTCCTGGATAGACTTTAAAACTGCAAAGCATCTGCTTAACCAGTGAGAGTAATTATATGCTTCTGTAATTTTATTACAAGTGTTTGCATCAAAAAATACTCAAACAGTGCGTATAAGGTAATTCAACTACAAGGTAAGGTGATATTGATCACGGAAGCAAGGCCGTAAACGCTCTATTTCACAATAAGACACCTAATAAGATCAAAAAAACTACATTTTAAGCCTAGGCACAATGGTAATAAACAAACTAAAAAATGCTTATAGCGATCAGTAGAGGAAGTTAATCCCCTCGGCGCGTTTTTGGCAAACTTGTTCATAGCGAAGAATAGAAGAATAGAAGAATAGAAGAATAGAAGAAATGATAACCCCCTGCGGGCTGTTCAACACCGAAGTAAAATTTAGATAAAAAAAAGCCCACTCAATGAGTGGGCAAGACATTTCAAGTGTTCCTAGCGGAAATTGGTTAGCGCGCTAGCGTTAATCAATGGCAAACAGCGAAAGTATACTAACTTGGGCTATCTGCGACTTGGTCTTAAGTATCTAAAAGATACAATAAAGGTTGATGGAAACTGATGCGACTTTATAAAAGGAGGGTTAGCCCTTAAAAGTCATGGCGTATAAACCGCCACGCAAAATTTCTGTGTTTAACCAAAAGCTCTGCGAATAAATAGTGTGACTAAAATACATAATTAATACTCCAAACAAAGTTGAATTCCTAATACTCTACTTTCGTAAAAGCCGTTCGCTGGCTTGTAGAGTCAACTTGTCGCTCGATTCCTTGGAGAATTATCCATCCTGGATAGACTAAGTGTCGCTAAGCACCATTGCTTACCCGACGAAAGCAATTATAGATAAATGTAGTTTTATTACAAGCTTTTTTATTAAAAAAGCGTAAAAAAGCCACTTTACGTTATTTTATTACAGAATTTAACTTTCATCCCCCTCAATTTGATTCACTGAGTAAGTTCATAAACGGCAATAGCAGAGATTGAGCTAAAGAATCCAACGACTTTGACCAGTATGAAAACGATTGTGGAAACTTTGCCTGACAAGAGCGCAACAAAGCCGTTGCAAACGACTCTGCGGTGCACAAAGACTATGCTAGACTGTCTGCATTTTCAGCCACACCCGCACCAGCGCCCTATCTATTTTACTAGAATAGGGTGATTTTATTAGAACAGGGGATTTTTAAGTGACCACTCTAAACCAATTACAACCACAAGCACTTTGGCAATGGTTCGAGCAGATCTGTGCTATTCCACACCAATCTAAACATGAGCAGGCATTGAGTGCTTATATTCAAACGTGGGCTAAAGACAAGCAGCTGAGCGTCGTCGAAGATAAAGTTGGCAACCTGATCATCAAGAAACCAGCTACCGCAGGCATGGAAAACCGTAAGACCGTCGTCCTGCAAGCTCATATCGACATGGTGCCACAAAAGAACGCAGACAAAGTACATGACTTTGAAAAAGATCCAATCGAAGCCTATGTTGATGGCGACTGGGTTAAAGCCAAAGGCACCACTTTAGGTGCAGACAACGGCATTGGTATGGCGTCTGCATTGGCTATTTTAGGTGCCGACAACATAGCTCATGGCCCGCTTGAGGTTTTACTGACTATTGATGAAGAAGCTGGTATGACAGGTGCGTTTGCTCTAGAAGCTGGCATGTTAGATGCTGACATTCTGATCAACACAGACTCTGAGCAAGAAGGTGAGATCTATATGGGCTGCGCTGGCGGCGTAGACGCACAGTTAACAGTGCCTATAGTTTGGCAGTCCCCCGAGCCGACTAATACCAGTTATAAACTGTCATTATCAGGCCTAAAGGGTGGCCACTCTGGGGTTAACATCCATTTAGGTCGTGGTAATGCTAACAAGCTTTTAGCGCGGTTCCTATTTGATCACGGTGATGAACTGGCTATTGAGTTAACTCAATTTACTGGCGGTTCACTACGCAATGCGATCCCACGCGAAGCAGACGTTAGCTTTATGTTACCTCCTGAAAATCAATCTTTACTGCAAGAACGTATTTCAGAGTTTCAAGCCTTAGTACGTCAAGAGTTAGCCATTGCCGATCCTGGTACGATTCTAACGTTAGAAGAGATCCCGGCAGAAAAGCAGGTCATGAGTGAAGAGTCACAGCAGATCTTAATTGATGTGCTTAATGCTTGTCCTAACGGCGTCATTCGCATGAGTGATGAAGTAGAGGGCGTTACAGAGACATCACTTAACGTTGGCGTAATCGAGACCAGTGATAACAGCGTGCAAATTATTTGCTTAATTCGCTCTCTAATTGATTCTGGCCGCGAAGAGATTGAAGGCGTATTGAGCTCTCTTGCTAACCTTGCAGGTGCAAATGTTGAGTTTAGCGGTGCATACCCAGGTTGGAAGCCAGACAATAGCTCACCTGTTATGGCAAGCGTACGTGAGACCTACAAGGCGATTTATAACAAAGAGCCGACTATCATGGTGATCCATGCTGGCCTTGAGTGTGGCTTATTCAAGAAGCCCTATCCAGAGATGGATATGGTGTCTATTGGGCCAACCATTCGCTACCCACACAGCCCTGATGAAAAAGTTAACATCACGACCGTTGGCCAATACTGGGATCTATTATTAGCGGTACTAGAGCGTACACCCGTTAAAGGTTAACCAATAAAACAGGTTTATAAGAATAAGGCCACTTAGTCATAAGTGGCCTTTATTATTTCTAGAATCTGAGCTATTTCTCGCGACACGCCTAAAACCCTAAATCCATCTGCGAGCTGTCTACATCTGCCTGTTCCGAAGCAATGCTATTAGAAGCGAGTCCAACGGAAACCCCCAAGAGGCGAATACCTCGCTCATGCTGCCTTTCCATCGCTTGCTCAAGCAACTGGTAAAACAGGTTTACTGAAATTTCATCACTTCTATGCTCAATCGTGGTCTGTTTAAAGTCTTCAAACTTAAGTTTAACCACCTGCTTATTGATCGCTCTATCTTTAGCGCTACGACTCACGCGAGCACCGAGTTCTTGAATAAGCTGCGGCATCACCGCCCGACACTGCTCTAGGGTGTGAATATCTTTAGCTAATGTAGTTTCAACCCCAACCGACTTTCTCTCTCGGTTGGGCAAAATAGCACGCTTATCTATTCCCTTAGATCGCTCAATGAGCACGCTACCGAATTTGCCAAAACGCTCAACCAACTTAGGCTCTGGGTAAGCCTGAATATCGCTACAAGTATGTAGCCCCAGATCGGCAAGTTTTTTAGCCGTGACCTTTCCCACTCCAGGTATTTTTATCAGCGGTAAGGTTTTTACAAACTCTTCAATCATCTCAGGGCGGATCACATATTGTCCATTCGGTTTATTTAAATCAGATGCTATCTTGGCAAGAAACTTAACCGGTGCGATGCCTGCCGATGCGGTTAGTCCCGTCTCAGCCAAGATCTCGGCACGAATAGCCTCTGCCATCAAGGTAGCAGAGCCTTTACAATGAGAACTCTCTGTCACATCAAGGTAAGCCTCATCCAGAGATAAGGGCTCAATTAAGTCGGTATAACGCTCAAATACGGCTCGGATCTGGTTTGATACCTCTTTATAAACCTGCATCCGCCCAGGAACCAAAATCAAATCGGGACATAACTTAAGGGCGTACCCCGATGCCATCGCAGAGCGGACTCCAAACTGACGTGCCTCGTAGTTACAGGTACTGATCACTCCACGGCGATCGCTGCGTCCGCCCACCGCAATAGGTTTTCCTCTTAGTTCAGGAAAGTCGCGCATTTCCACTGCGGCGTAGAAGCAATCCATGTCGACGTGAATAATTTTTTGCAAGCCAATATCCTCCGAAAAGAATATTACTGTATATAAAAACAGTATTCAATATAAAGCACACAGATCAAATGCTAACTTTTGAAATTGGCGGTTAGTAAAAACGCTAAGTAATTATTCTAAAATATGATTTACATTTTAGGCTCGCGGTAAAATAGCTGACTGAGCATTGTCTGCTCTTCGGTAGATAAAATGGATCGAGACTTAATATGAGTTGAGAAGCTCTGACTAAGATCCGCTATCACCTTTTCATTGGCAAGCTGGGTTTCAAGGCGCTCAATATATTCCAGCAGGTAATCCATCTGTAATTGATTATCGCCATCGAGATAAACCCGCTCTGCTTTCGCTGAAATCAACATAGCCTGCTCCCCAATGGTCAAATAAAAATTTTAGACTGATACCTCATCATCTGTTTATTCAAAACAAACTCAGTAAAGTCGATACAGATATTGTCAGTTTCTAGGCTAACCCAAGCTAGCTGAACACTCGCTGTATAGCACTTAGCAAAGTGGCAGTGCTCTTTATTTAAGCCAAAAATAGATTACAAGCGAAATCAAAAAGAGACGCTTAAAGCATCTCTTTTTAATCAATTAATGATGTGGGTTACATTTTGCTCTGTAGATAGTTTTGTAAGCCCACCTTATCAATTAAACCTAATTGTTTCTCAAGCCAATACATATGATCGGACTCCGTTTCCTCGAGTAATACTTCTAAGATCTCACGGCTCTCGTAATCACTTTTAACCTCACACAAGGCAATTGCACTACGTAAGTTATCGGCCACTTGATATTCATAGGCTAAATCATTCTTGAGCATCTGCTCTGTATCTTTACCAATATTAAGCGGTTCTCTGCTCGCCACATCGGGGGTCCCTTCAAGGAACAAAATACGCTGCACTAACTTCTTCGCGTGATCTCTTTCATCATCTGACTCATGGGAAATTCGTTCGTGAAGTTCATTTAGCCCCCAGTCTTCAAACATCAAACCGTGTACAAAATATTGATCCATTGCAGACAATTCACCGGTGAGCAGCTTATTAAGTGTGTCGATGACATCTTGGTTACCTTTCATAACGTTCTCCGGTTAATCTATCTTTGACTGTAGGTAGTTTTGAATACCTGTTAAGGAAATAAGCTCTAGCTGTGCCTCTAACCAATCTAAGTGCCCTTCTTCATCTTCTAACAAGTCTTCTAGAATATCTCGGCTAACATAATCGGACTCCAGCTCACATAGGGCGATAGCATCTCTAAGGACTAACAACTCCTCCTCAAGCATCACCTTGTCGCACTCGAGCATCTCTTGGCTATGTTCACCGATACGAATTTTATCTAACTGCTGCAGGTTAGGCAGTCCTTCAAGAAACAACACTCGCTCAATCAACTTATCGGCATGCTTCATATCCTGAATGGATTTCTTGTAAGCCTTTTCGTCTAGTTCACCTAATCCCCAATTCTTATACATACGCGCATGAAGAAAATATTGATTGATAGCGGTAAGCTCGCTGGTCAGCACCTTATTAAGCTGACTAATGACCTTAGGTTGTCCTTTCATCTGTTCATCCTTAGTTAAATTGATCTATATCAACACTTACAACCTAGAGCAAAAAACAACCAAATACAAATAAGGTTAAATATCAACAATTTAATAACCTTAGTGATTTTCATTATCACTACAATTCTTAGTTGAGCTATCAAGTTTTCTGCAAGGTTTTTATCTAGTAAAACTAGTGTATTAACGTCATTTTGATTTAAATTGAACAGGCGAAGAAAAACGGAGGGGGAGTATCAATAGCTGTAAAAGTGGTAATGAAGAAGGTTATTAGCAACAAAAATTATAAAAATAAGATCGACTAAAGTAGGTGGTTTAAGGCTAAAAATAAAAAAGGCTCCAACGAAGGAACCTTAATTTGCGCAGAGTAATCGAGCTAGATAATACGATTCTGTTCTAACTTTTCTCGGCGCTCTTGTTCTGCCATTTTGGCTTTGCGCTTATCACATGGATCATCACAATCACATGCTTTCTCTATTCCGAGCGCACCTAGACCACCGCAGCTTCCTTCTACAGCTTTTCGTTTGACTAAATAGCCTATCGACATTAAGAAAAAGAAACCTAATAACACGACAAAAGCCGCAATAAATGTGCTCATATTCGACTCCAACTACTGAGTAACGAGAGGTTTGAAAGCTTCACTATAGAAAACTTTAAAGCCATCATCTTGCTTTTCAATAAGCATTATCGCTAGATGCTCGCGTTTAGCCAGCTCTAGTGATGCTTGAGTACCTAACACCATCATAGCAGTCGCGTAACCATCTGCAATCATACACTCTTCATGCAGTACCGTCACAGACGCTAATCTATGGTTTATTGGGTAGCCTGTACGAGGATCGATCAGGTGTGAAAAACGCTTGCCGTCTTCCTCGTAATAATTACGATAATCACCCGATGTTGCCATCGCCATATTTTTGAGTGAAATTATCTGCTGGATCTCAGTTCCGTCATCATCTGGCTGCTCTATCGCAATACGCCATAATGAACCATCGGCTTTAGTGCCATGAAGGCTGACTTCTCCGCCAATCTCAACTAAATATCCGGTCAGGTTATACTTATCCAATAAGGCGGCTATTTTATCAACACCGAAGCCTTTTGCAATCGAAGATAGATCGACATAGATATCAGGATTTTGCTTGCTGATTTTATTACCATCAACAGCAATCTCCTCAATACCCATGCGCTCCATAGCCAAATCAATCTCTTGCTGAGATGGAATTTGCGTCGGCCTTTTATCTGGGCCAAAGCCCCATAAGTTAACTAAAGGGCCTAAGGTAATATCTAAGGCACCATCGGTTTTTTTATAAAGCGTTAAGCCTTCGGCAATCACTTTAGCCGTATCGGTCGATACTTCCATATTCTCATTATGGATCATCTGATTAAACTGAGACAACTCTGATTCAGGACGATATGTCGACATCTGATCGTTCACCTTTTCAAGGGCTAAATCGATCTCTGTTTGCAATGACTGTGCATCAGGCATCTCGTCGTTAGGTACAAGCTTAATATGATAAGTCGTCCCCATCGTGTTGCCAGACAAAGAGATAATTTCGGGCGGTTTTGAGCAAGCTGAAATAAAAAAGGCTAGCCCAATAACTGCTAACCATTTCACCAAGATCTTTTGCATTGACCTAAATCCTTATATTCCACTTAAGACTATCGAGGGCTTAGAAAGGAAAGTGGCATGAGCTTATCAACCTCCACTTTCCACACTCGATGACGACACTTTTGCGGATTGTAACTTTATAAGAAGCGGTTAGCCACCGAAGTCATCCAATAGGATATTTTCATCTTCGACACCAAGATCTTTAAGCATAGCAATTACAGCAGCGTTCATCATTGGTGGACCACACATGTAGTACTCACAATCTTCTGGCGCTTCATGATCTTTGAGATAGCTCTCATAAAGAACGTTATGAATGAACCCTGTCTTACCATCCCAGTTATCCTCGGGTTGAGGGTCTGAAAGAGCAACGTGCCATTGGAAGTTATCGTTATCTGCCGCTAGGCCATCGAAATCTTCAACATAGAACATTTCACGCTTAGAACGTGCCCCGTACCAGAAGCTCATCTTACGCTTAGTATGAAGACGCTTAAGCTGATCGAAGATATGCGAGCGCATCGGCGCCATACCTGCACCACCACCGACAAAAACCATCTCATTATCAGTTTCTTTAGCGAAGAACTCACCAAATGGACCTGAAATTGTCACCTTATCGCCCTCTTTGAGGCTAAAGATATACGAAGACATCTTACCACAAGGCAGTGACAGGTTACGTGGAGGCGGCGTCGCAATACGCACGTTCAACATGATGATACCTTCCTCTTCAGGATAGTTCGCCATCGAGTATGCACGGATTGTCTCATCATCAACTTTCGATTCTAAGTTGAAGAAACCAAAATGCTCCCAATCACCACGATACTCTGCAGGAATATCAAAATCTGCATATTTAACATGGTGGGCTGGCGCTTCAATCTGAATATAACCACCAGCTCGGAAAGGAACCGTGTCACCATCAGGGATTTGAAGCTTAAGCTCTTTGATGAAAGTGGCCTTGTTATCGTTAGAGATAACGGTACATTCCCACTTTTTAACACCGAAGATCTCCTCTTCGAGCTCGATCTCCATATCGGTTTTAACGTTCACCTGACACGATAAACGACAGCCCTCACGAGCCTCACCTTTAGTGATATGGTCCATCTCGGTTGGCAAAATATCACCACCACCCGATTTTACGTGTACTTTACACTGACCACAGGTACCACCACCGCCACAAGCACTGGAAACGAAGATACCGTTATCCGCAAGTGCACCCAACAATTTACCACCTGCAGGTAATTTGATGCCCTTCTTTGGGTCATCATTGATACCAATTGTAATGTCACCACTGTTCACTAACTTTGACTTGGCAAATAAAATAATTAACACCAAACCTAAGACAATAGCAGTAAACATACTCACACCGAGGTAAACCTCGAGCGGAGTAGATTTAAGAATATCCATTAACTTATCCTTAAAAGTCCGAAATAAGAACCCAGTGGCTCCCTGTTATAGGGACACACCAGAAAACGACATAAATCCAAGCGCCATTAGACCCGCAGTAACAAAGGTAATACCTAAGCCACGTAGCCCGTCAGGCACATCAGCATATTTCAGCTTTTCACGGATACCAGCTAACAAGACAATAGCTAATGCAAAACCAAGTCCTGAACCCACACCAAACACCATGCTCTCAACTAGGCTGTAATCACGTTCAACCATGAAAGATACCGCACCAAAAATTGCGCAGTTTACGGTGATAAGTGGAAGGAAGATCCCCAGAGCGTTATAGAGTGGCGGGAAGAATTTATCCAACACCATCTCAAGGATCTGTACTAGTGCAGCGATCACACCGATGAAGGTGATAAACTTCAAGAAGCTTAGGTCAGCCTCCGGAAGACCAGCCCAAGCTAATGCACCAGGCGCTAACAGCCCCTGATAGATGATCTGGTTAACCGGAACTGAAATCGCCAGTACCACTACAACTGCAATACCCAATCCCATCGCTGTGGTCACTTTCTTTGAAACCGCTAGGAATGTACACATCCCCAGGAAGAAAGAGAGAGCCATATTCTCGATGAAAATAGAGCGAATTAGCAAACTAATATAATGTTCCATCGCGCTTACCCTTTTGCTTCGACTTGCTCTGGCTTATAAGTACGGATGATCCAGATCAACATACCGATTAAGAAGAACGCACTCGGTGGTAGCAGTAGCAGACCGTTAGGCTGGTACCAGCCACCATCTGAAACCTTGCTTAAGATCTCGACACCAAATAACGAACCATTACCAAAGAGTTCACGAATAAAACCAACTGAGAGCAAAATAGCACCGTAACCAATACCGTTACCGATACCATCCATAAAGCTCATCATTGGCGGCGTTTTCATCGCATAAGCTTCGGCGCGTCCCATTACGATACAGTTAGTAATGATCAAACCAACAAATACAGATAATTGCTTAGCAACATCATAAGCGTAAGCTTGTAGCACCTGATCAACCACGATTACCAGTGATGCAATAATGGTCATCTGGACGATAATACGCACACTGCTGGGGATATGGTTACGTAGTATTGAGATAAACAGGTTAGAGAATGCGCAAACAACGGTTAGCGCTATCGTCATAACCAATGCCGTTTCCATCTTACTGGTTACAGCAAGTGCACTACATACACCCAATACTTGTAAGGCAATCGGGTTGTTACTCACAATTGGCCCAGTCAGGACCTGCTTAAGTTCTTTAGCGTTAGCCATTAGCTCAGCCCTCCATTACGACGAAACTTCTCGATAAAGTTACCAAAGCCCTCTTTACCTAACCAGAATTCAAGTGAGTTTTGAACACCGTTACCGGTCAACGTCGCACCAGACAGCGTATCGACACCGTACTCAGAAGCTGCAACTGATGGATTCTTAGTGACGCGAATAGCTAAATTACCTTGAGGGTCATAAAGCTTTTTACCATGCCACTTCGCCATCCACTGAGGGTTTTGAACCTCCCCTCCCAAACCAGGCGTTTCACCAGAGCCTGTAAAGGCATAGTAAACCAAACTTTCAATGGTATTCATGTCAGGCTTAATCGCGAGGAATGCATACATGGTTGACCAAAGACCATAACCTTTAATCGGTAAGATAATGGTTCTAGGTTGGCCCTGCTCATTATTGACCACATAGACAACCGCGGTATTAGCAACACGCTTTACTGATGCGATGTCATTTTGTGGTATGAATGAGTTTTTCAGGTCACGAGCTGACTTATCTGCATCAAATGAATCTGCATCACCTTCAACCCATTCACCTGTTTTTAGGTCAACAAGTCTAGCTTCAACAAACTTAGCATAAGTCGCAAGCACTTCAGCTTTATCAAGCTTATCAACTTTAGTATTGATAAGGCCTGCAGCTTCAAGAATATACTTCTGCTTATCGAGCAATTTATTCTCTATCTGAATTGGTCGTAGCAATACCGCTGCGGTTGATACAAAAACCGAACAGATAAAGCATAAACCGACAACCACAAAGAGAGTTCTGCCGAACGAATCTTTATTACTAGCCACGGGCGATCCTCCGCTTGATATTTGCCTGAACCACAAAATGGTCAAACAGCGGTGCAAACAGGTTGGCAAACAGAATGGCCAACATCATACCTTCTGGGAATGCTGGGTTAATGACACGAATAAATATCGCCATTGCACCAATCAAGATCCCATAACTCCATTTTGCCTTATTGGTAAATGAGGCCGATACAGGGTCGGTTGCCATAAACATCATACCGAAGGCAAAACCACCGAGTACCAAGTGCCAGTACCAAGGCATTGCAAACATAGGGTTTGTGTCACTACCAATTACATTGAGGAGCGTTGAGACGGCAATCATACCGACCATCACACCGGCTATGATGCGCCATGAAGCGATTCGCATATAGACGATAACCGCACCACCAAGTAGCAGGGCTAAGGTTGAAACCTCACCGACCGAACCAGGAATAAAGCCGAGGAAGTTATCCCACCAATCTTGGTTAATGCCAAGCTCAAGGGTACCTTGAGCCGCTTGGCTAAGTGCCGTGGCACCAGAGTAGCCATCGGCAATGACCCAAGAGGTATCACCCGACATACTTAACGGATACGCGAAGAATAGAAAAGCACGACCAGCAAGTGCTGGGTTGAGGAAGTTACGCCCAGTTCCACCGAAGATTTCCTTAGCGACAACAACACCAAAGGTGATACCCAATGCCACCATCCAAAGTGGAATCGATGGCGGTAGAGTCAGTGCAAACAGGATTGAAGTGACAAAGAAACCTTCGTTAACTTCATGTCCTCGAACCGAAGCAAATAGCACTTCCCAGAAGCCACCTACGGCAAACGCTGTTGCATAGATAGGTAGGAAGAAACAAGCGCCATACCACATTAAGGCAGCGATACCGGAGCTTGCTGTCAACTCGGTACCAAACAACCCAAACAGGCCGACCTGCCAAACATCTGGTGTTCCAAAGCCACTCGCTAACGCAATTTGAGCCTGTAGTCCGATATTATACATACCGACAAACATAGCTGGAAATACGCAAGCCCACACCATGATCATCATACGCTTCAGGTCGAGATTATCACGAACATGGGTTGCCCCCTTGTTCACCAGACCCGGCGTATAAAACACCGTATATGCAGCTTCAAAGAGCGCATAAAACTTCTCATATTTACCGCCTTTTTCAAATTGCGGTTCAATATTTTCGAAAAACTGTTTTAAGCCCATTAGCCTTCCCTCACGATCGTATCTAAACAGTCACGCAGATAAATTGCATAATCATACTTACCTGGGCATACGACAGTACACAGTGCTAAATCTTCTTCATCTAACTCCAGTGCACCTAAAGTTGCTGCGCCATCATAGTCGCCAGAAACAAGGTCACGAAGTAGCATGGTAGGAAGAATATCTAGCGGCATAACACGCTCATAGTTACCAATCGGTACCATGGCTCGATCAGAACCTCCGGTACTTGTCGTCATGTTAAATAGACGAGAAGGAGAGAGGTGACCTAGAAAAGAGCGAGTGATAGAGAACTTATTGGGTCCAGGCATGGCCCAACCGAAAAACTCCTTCTCTCTCCCCTCTTCAAGTAGAGAGAGCTGCTGATGGAAACGCCCTAAGTAGGCATGCGGTCCGTTAGCGGTGCGACCGCTAAGTACCGAACCTGAGATCACACGTACATCACCATCGGCAATCTCTCCAGCAGACATCTCTGCGGTAGAAGCACCGAGCTGACTACGAATGAGTCTGGGTTTCAACGCTTTGGGACCAGTAATAGCAATTACACGCTGAGTATTTAACTCACCGGTAGTGAATAACTGACCAACAGCAATCACATCTTGATAACCAATATGCCAAACAGTTCTGTTAACTGAGGCTGGTAGAAGGTAATGAATATGTGTACCAGCGAGGCCAGCAGGGTGTACTCCTGCAAATTCCTCTACCTGTGCATTAGCAGCCGGAATATCGGCTCCAGGAGCTTTACACAGATACACTTTACCTTCGGTCAATCTCGACAGAACCTTAAGTCCGTTGGCAAAATCTTCTTTATGTTCACCGATAACCACTTCGGGGTTTGCGGCAAGAGGTTGGGTATCTATAGCGGTAACGAAGATGCCGGCAGCGGTAGAATCTACTGCGGGTACTCGACTGAAAGGACGTGTACGCAGAGCAGTCCACAAACCTGATTGGATCAGGTTGTCACGTACTTGCTGATCCTCAAGCGTGTCGATAGCAGTGGCGTTATATTTAGTAAAAGAGATACTTTCATCTCCTTCAACATCTATAACAACAGACTGCAGAACACGCTGAGCGCCCCGGTTAACTTCTTTAATTATGCCACTGGCTAAAGCTGTATATTTAACACCAAGGTTCTTTTTATCTTCAAAAATAACCTGGCCTTTTTTAACTTTGTCTCCCACCTTAATTTTCATGGTAGGACGTAAGCCAATATACTCTTCACCCAAAATAGCTACGTGTTTGATGGCTTTACCATCATGGATAACTTGCTCTGGCCCGCCTGCTATAGGCAGGTCCAATCCTTTCTTTATTGTAATCATATCCATAAGCACTACGTTATGAAGGAAAGACAATGCGCCGCGTTCCTGCTAAACACACAAGTTTTTAAACAAACCTCTAATTCGTGTTGAGCTAGCGCAGATTTATCGCCAAAGTGCGACTGTAATCACGCTGGTCGCGCGCAGTTTACCCCAAATTTCACAAGCTCGCCATGAAAAATGTGACGGTTTTAAAAGGTTATGGTTGTTTTTGTAACAAACAGGCTAAATATCAGTGCAGATTAAGAATTTATTAATATAGCCACAGGCCACATTCCCCATACAATTAAAGAGGTTAATTATCTTTTGCCACAGATGACTGCTCAGTAACAAGCTAAAAATAATAAAAATTCAAGATTCTTCCAAGTGCCGATTATTTACCCTAACGAGATCACCTTCACAAAATCAAATTCCAGCCAATATCAGGCTTAAATCGATAATTTGAAGCGTAATTAGCCTTAATTTAGCCAAAAAAAGAGCCGAATGAAGCAGAGCAAATTTGCTCTCTTTACTCAGAGAGGCACAGCATAAAAACAATGAAATAGAGCATTTAATGATAAAAAGCTCTTAAAGTTTCAAAATGCAGACTTATACCAATCACAATAAATATGTGATTGGTATTAACTCCAATACCAAAAAAGACGACCGCAGCCGTCTTTTTTTGAATCAAGTAATCAAGATGTCGTCAGTTAAAGGCCTTTTAAGATCTCCTCACTCAAACTTAAATCATCGTTACGGTTAACATTGATACCAGATGCGATAATATTACGGGCGATCTCTTGCGCCTGCTCAAGTGAGTGCATCTCAAAGGTGCCGCATTGATATTCATTAAGTTCAGGAATGTCTGACTGGACCGCAACCTTAAGCACGTCTTGCATGGCAGCAAGCCACGAGTCAGCGACAATAGATTCGGTCGGCGCGCCGATTAAGCTCATGTAAAACCCTGTGCGACACCCCATAGGAGAGATATCGATGATCTCGACACTATCACCGTTTAAATGTTCACGCATAAATCCGGCAAACAGGTGCTCAAGAGTATGAATACCTCGTTCACTTAAGATCTCTTTATTCGGTACACAAAAACGTAAATCGAATACCGTTATCGTATCGCCTTTTGGCGTCACCATCGATTTAGCAATGCGCACTGCAGGCGCATTCATCCGTGTGTGGTCAACGGTAAAACTATCTAATAACGGCATTTTAATTCTCCAAATTCGGCCTAATAGCTCATGAGCATAATGCTAGCTACAGCCTTAATCGACTGTAAGCTTATTCTGATCTTAAGTGATACTTACGTACTGCCGCTTCGTAGTCAATAAAAACGCCGTAAACCCTTCCTATTATCGCATCATTTTAAAAACACCTGCCTACACAAACCATACAAAATACGTGATTAGCATTAGATAACACAACAAGCTCTTCAACGACTTTTAAATACTATTTAAAGCGCTTGAGCTGTGAGTAGATACAAAAAAGCCACAGCGATAGCCGTGGCTTTAATTCAATTAGCTCACTCTATAATCGTGATGCTAACTTAGGATGGGTTACCCCTTACATTTTGGCGATACGGGAACGTCTGTCTCTACCAACCACTCCTGCGGAGTATATGTGTGCATAGATAATGCGTGTAAGCCTCGAGCAAACTCTTCAGCTAATGCCTCATTTACTGCACGATGACGACCAATAAGGCGCTTTCCTTCAAACTCGCTACTGGTGATAATCACTTTAAAGTGTGTTTCAGAGTTTGGGGGCACATGATGGTTATGACTTTCGTTAATCACTTCTAGGTGAGATGGTGAAAGTGCAGCGGTGAGTTTTTCGGTAATGATCTGTTCAACTGACATAACGATGTTCTCAATAGGCATAAATGCGACTGCGGCAGGTTACTGCGATAACCTTTAAAGATCAACTAGCAGCACTATCGATATCGATTACATCAAATTTTGATAGCTCATACGCGTTAACACCACACATTAAGGTGTTTGATGGAAACCAACAATCAAGCGCCTAAAGGTCAAGTTTAACCTTGGTTCTGTCACCTTTAATCGCTTTGGAAGTGAGTGTTCCCAATCCGCTTGCATAGGCCAATGCATAATAAGTAAGTCCCCACTATCAAGGCATAGACTTATTTTTTGCTGGGTCTTTTTATGGCGAAGGAAAAAGTCTCGGCTAGCACCTAAGGTGACAGAAGCAATATCACTTCCTGCTTCAATCTCCTTCTCATCATCACTATGCCAGCCCATCGACTCGTGGCCGTCGGCATAACGGTTCACTAAGACTCCATTACTATTAAGCCCGAACTCTCGGGCTAATTTTTGCCGCAGCTTATACGCATATTTAGGCCATGGCAGGGCATGTATAAATAAACCGGAATAAACATAGTCACACCCTTTATCGGCAAACCACACCTGGCTACGTGGAATAGGATGCTGCGAACCATAAACGCACACTTCTGGGCGGGTGAACGGATAAGTTACAGACTCTGTTATCAGCGCCTTTTGTTGCGCGCTATTGAGATAGCCCTTAATTAAGCTGTAAGGCAGCTCAGATTCGGGCTTAGCTCTTGCAACTGAAGTCACTAATGCCTGTTGAGAGGGGACCAAATCGGTAAAATCAGACCTAACGAGCCCTAAATCCTCCTGTTTCATCGTCAAACCTCTCACCTGCAGCAGATATCATAATTCACATCATATACCTGAGATCATAAATCTGCGATAATATGCGCCCTAATTTATTTGGTACTTATTGGCATATGACGACACAATTTTCAGTATCGGGTATTGAACTCGAACTCCTCCGTTACCCTAGCAGACAAGAGTCTAACTTGCAGGCATGGGACGCTGCCGATGAGCACCTAATAAAGCACTTAATCGATACAGAACAAACCAACATCAACACTGCGATTATCAATGATAACTTCGGAGCATTGACCGCAGGTCTATTGTCAATCGACCCAAGCTGGGCACTCACATTAGAGACTGACGCTAAGACCAGCTTATTGGGCACGACGCAGAACCTTAGCCGTAATCAGTTACCCACAGACACCCTTACCTGGGTCAACAGTTGTGATGAGCTGCCTCAAGGGTTTGAGTTGGTACTAATGAAGTTGCCAAAGAACCTCAACTACTTTAGCCACCAGCTAAATCGATTATCACATGTGTTGCCAGCAGGCACCCGAGTGTTAATTGGCGCTAAAGCAAAATCGATCAATAAGTCACTGCTAGAGACGATCGAGAAGAATTTAGGAGCGGCAAGCGCCAGCCTGACGTGGAAAAAAACCCGCGTGATCACCTGTATTAGCGATGGTAAAGTGCGTCCCTTACCAAAAGCGACGACTTGGTCTGTACCTGAATTTAAACTGCAGATCACCAACCTCAGTAACGTCTTTGCCGCCAACAAACTCGATATTGGTGCACGGATCATGCTCGATAACATGCCCAAAGGCGACTTTAAATCGATAGTCGACTTAGGCTGTGGTAACGGTATTTTAGGCTTACACGCTAAGCAGGTATTCCCTGAGGCTTATATTCACTTTATCGATGACTCAGAGATGGCAGTTGCCTCTGCCAGAGAAAACTGGGCTCTCAATAAATTAGATAACCCGGCACTAGTCGGTGAGCAAGCTACCTTTGGCTGGGATGATTGCTTGACTCATATGAGCGAAGGGTTTCGTCCTGACTTAATCTTATGTAATCCACCATTTCACCAAGGTGAAGCGATTACCGACCATATCGCATGGCAGATGTTCTTAGATGCCTTTAGACGCTTAAAAAATGGCGGAATTTTACATGTGGTGGGTAACCGTCACTTGGCGTATCACGTTAAGTTACAGCGTATTTTTAAAAACTGCACCACAGTCGCATCGAATGGAAAATTTGTTATTTTGCAGGCACAGAAAATCAGCAAGAAGGCCCTAGAACCCGAACTAGAACAAGAGTCAGATCTTAATTCAAAGCTTGACGCTAACACTGAAGTTCCACACCCGCAAAGTGCCTTATACGGCAAACCAAAAGCCTGATCTATTCTAGCCTCGAAAATAAAAACCACCTTCTAATAAGGTGGTTTTTGTTATAAGCAATGGCTTATGGGCAAAGGGAAATGGCTTTGCACCTCACATTCAAAAGCTACCATAGAGCAAAATGATCTTCGGTTAAGCCTTGTACGGCTTGTAACAGATGCTTTTGCCCAAAGTTATCAATAATGTAACCGTCAAAGTAGCCTAGATATTGCCTGAAATTACTCTTCAAGAGCCATAGATTTAACTTTTCTTGGCGACAATTTTGCGCAGTAAAAAATAGCTCGATTTGGCCGTTGTCAGAATAAACCCGCCAGTGTCCCACAGGTTCAGTTTTGTCTCGCTGGCGAATAAACTCAAAGTGAACCGGGCCGAGCAGATGGCGCTCACCATCATGCCAAAACACATTCTCATGACACCCTGTCTCATTAACGCCCGCCGCTAAGTTAAGCCCAATGCTCCCCAGCTCCGTTAAACAGTTAATACTTGCCCAGCGCCAACTGGTTTCACGGCGCATGTATCCGGCGCTAAAATCATATCCAGCTGTGACTCGCTGTAGGGGCTGTGGTTCGTGGTTAATCAACAGACTGCCTTTCACATTTAAGGCATTGTGCTTTTGGGTATAGGTCCAGCCGCTATAGCCTGTCGGGTTGCACATCGCCATCGGTAAGCTTAGGGCTGTTGGATGCAAAGTTAAATCGGCCTCAATCCCGAGGGCATCTAATTTAATTCGCCACACTCCCTGCTCAATAGCAAACTCAAGCCCGCCCTTAGCACCTTTTATCTTGGCCAATCCCTGCATAGGTGATGACGACATCTGATAGCCCATCCCAAGCGGTCTTAGCCAACGGGTTTCAATAAGCCTATTTCTATGAATGTCATACAGGTAGCAAAATGCGCTGCCAAGGTAGCGAATATCGGCTATCGCCATACCGATAACGAAGTGAGGCGTTACTATGCTGACAAATTGAAACTGCTTATAGTCAAAATACTTAGACCATGAGGATGCAGGCTTATCCATCTCATTAAAGTAAGCAAACTTATCGATGGCGAGTTGCTCAACCGGGCCATCGAAATGGCCATAAACCGGGCAACCTGTATCATCAATCAGACTATTAGGTGCGGCGGCACTGGTCAGTAATTTAGGTGTCCAAGTCGGGTTATTTTCTGGCATAAATCAAGTTCCCAATAGCATCGTCACACCTTTACTCTAGCTGGAAGTGACGCCAGTTAAAAGCTGCTGAACTTTTTTATTACTCCAGCAAAAACGTGCAACAACCAAGCTGCGATAAGTTACAAAATAATCGTTACATTAAAACAAGCTAAAAACAATAAAAGCGCCTTAATGGCGCTTTTATTAATTGATCCCGATTTTACAAAAATTGACGAACAATCCTTGAATTAAAAGCGATAACTCATGCCTATATTCAAATTCTGTACTTCGAGTGTTTGTACTGGCACATATTGGTACTCGATATTAATTCCTATTCCAGAATTAAATCTGAGTCCCCAGCCAACTGCGGCATATATGTCGGTCCCATTCGTTTCTATATGGCTCACTTCGTCACTGCCCCAGCGACCAACGTCATAGGAAAGTTCATTTGCACTAGCACCTACTTTTGCATACAAACGATTACTTGCAGATAGCCTGTACTCCCCATACAAAGTCGCTCTATACCCAGAGTACTCAATATCCGTAACACTGCTAATAATTCCCGTAAAGATACTCGCAACTCCGCCACTACCAGCAAAGTATCCAGCCTCAATACCAAAATTACTGTGCCACATGTAGCGGTAATAAATGTCAGCAACAAAATTGTCACCACCGCTACTGCTGTGACTTTCAGATTTATCTAAATCTTGAAAACCGTAACCAACACTTCCCCCAAAAATATGGGGAGACTCTGCAGCAACATTACAACTTAACAAACCCATAAAAAGCATTGTAAAAATACGCATATAAATCCCTTAATGCACTCAACACAAAGCTGTTACACCGCACGCTTAACTGATTGTAAATCGCACAAATAAAATACTGCAATAGCTTTGACAACGCAATCCACCTTTAATGAGCCTAAAGCAGTCAAATAGAAAAATTAAAAGCTGGATCTGGAATCTCAAACATCTTCTGGTATGCTGATGCCACTTCAAATTTGATAAATTATTATGATAATGAAACGTCTACTTTTACTTATTACCGCTGCAATCTCACTTGTAGGCTGCGCTAGCCAAGGTCCATCTCATATAGCGTTAAACCCTGAGGTGCCAAACATTACTCAGCAAACTGAAATAGAACTTCCCGTCGCATTAGAAACGATTGATACCCGTTCAGCTAACTTTATTGTCCGCTTTAACGACGGCGACAAGGCCGCACGCTTAGTGAGCCCGAGTGAAGCGCCAAGAGTACAGATGGACCAAGTATTTAGGGATGGCTTTACCCAGGCTGGATACCGAATAGACCCTAGTTCAGTCAATCACATGCAGTTCCAGTTAGAACAGTTACTAACAGATGTCGAAGAAGGTACGTTCGGTTTTGAAGCTAATAGCCAGATTATCATCAATGTGATTGCTAAGAACGCCAATCAAGAACTCACAAAACGCTATCGTGCAAAAGGCTTATTAAAAGGTCCATTTAGTGCCGACTTTGCAACTCTCGAGCTTGAGATGAATAAATTATTGGGCGAACTCACTCGCGACATCATCAATGATCCTGAGCTTAATCAGTTCATACAGCAATAACGTCGTGGCTTACCATTATTAAGGGAACATTATGAGATCTTGGATTATAAAAGCGCTGGTATCGATAAGCCTATTACTTGCAAGCCAGCTTACTTATGCGGTAGACATCCAGCCCAACACCCTTTACCCACAAGTCGAACTCGACACTAGCATGGGCACAATTGTGGTGGAGTTAGATAGAACCCGATCGCCAATCACCGTCGATAATTTTCTAACTTATGTTGTTAAAGGCCACTATGACAACACCCTGTTTCACCGAGTGATCGCAGACTTTGTGGTACAAGGTGGCGGCTTAGATTTAAATAAGCAAGAAAGACCAACTGACAAGTCTATCGTCAATGAATCAGGCAATGGCCTGTCTAACCTAACGGGTACCATAGCCATGGCTCGAGAAGCTGAGCCACACACGGCCACCAGCCAATTTTACTTTAATGTGGTCGATAATGAGAAGTTAGATCCCTCTTCTCGCCGCTGGGGCTATACCGTTTTTGGTGAGGTCACCTCCGGCATGGAAGTATTACAAGCGATGTCACTGGTTCCTACAGAGTTCAATACTCAGATAGAGTGGCCTGACTTTCCAGTGCAAGATATTGTTCTAAAAAAGGCGACCCTGCTACCTAGAAACTAGCAGATATGTCGGTTGAAATATTTTACCGATATGAGTTGTGAAATATTTTGAAATAATTTGAAATATTTTGAGCAAAAGCTATAACTTTCTGCCTATACTTATTTCGTTAAGTAAAAGGAGGCGGCTCAATGACACCTAACGAGTTCATTGATAACAAGGCGCCCCAGCTGGCTTTCTATGGAAAAGCGTTTTTGAGCGATAAGCTCGACTTCAAAGAGATCCAGCTATATCTATGGGACACCCTAGAAGAATGGCAGATGTACAATCATCAGGGTGATGCGCAAACAGATATGGAACGTGTGTTTTGGCACTTACTACATGCCTTTGACAGGTGGCCGAGTTGGACCATTCGAGGCAATCATTTTTTGCGAAAGCAAATAGATGATTGCTGTGACTACCTAAGTATTGGTGGTCAAATACCTCGAGGCTGTATCGGGATTAGACCTTAGCATCTAAAACGATAGTGGCTAAAATATTAGTATCCATACGCAAAATATCCACCAGAAGGGCGTTCTAAGCTCTACCAAAGCCCAGACCACTATTTTGGTTTGGGCTTTTTATTGCCTGCTCATAAAGCGTAAATCAATGTCCATTGAGATTAATCTCTTGAACCTAACTCCGCTCAGCCGTAAGCTAAGTACATCTATTCCAGCAAAGCTCGCTTATGTCTTCAGCATCCGTGCCCTCTTTTTTTCAGCGCTTCAAAGACGCCGCCTCAATTTACTGTCACAAACGAGTTCTCATTCTGTTGTTACTCGGATTTTCTGCGGGCCTGCCGCTGATGCTAGTTTTCTCTACTTTATCTTTTTGGCTTAGGGAAGCCGGTGTTGACCGCACCGCTATTGGTTATTTTAGCTGGATTGCACTCGCCTACGGTTTTAAGTGGGCATGGTCACCGCTTGTGGATCGGATGTCACTACCTGTCTTCACCCGGCTTTTAGGTCGCAGGCGTGGCTGGATGATGTTCGCACAGCTGCTGCTAGTTGCAGCCATTGTCGGCATGAGCCAAAGCGACCCTCTTGCCGATCTTGAAAGACTAGCGTTATTTGCCTTAATGGTCGCATTTGCCTCAGCGACTCAAGACATCGTTATCGATGCATTTCGTATTGAGTCTGCGCCAGTAAAAATGCAGGCAGCTCTTGCAGCGGCCTATCAGGTAGGTTATCGCAGCGCGATGATTATTGCGACGGCAGGGGCTTTAACCATTGCCGCCTGGATAGAACCGAATAACGAGGCCTATAGTTTAGTTTCTTGGCAAACAGCGTACTTAGCGATGGCCGGATTGATGTCTGTTGGCATTTTAACCACACTGTTTAGTAAAGAACCCGTCGTTGAAACTAAAGAGGCTGACGAGAAGGAAGCGAAATTAAAAATTGAGTTTGCTGCGCGATACCCTAAAGCCGTCGCGGCTAGCCTTTCTTGGCTCTATACCGCAAGTGTGCTGCCCTTTATCGATTTCTTTAAACGTTACGGTCGCAGCGCAATTCTTATCCTATTACTGATCTCTTGCTACCGTATTTCAGATATCGTGATGGGGATTATGGCTAACGTTTTTTACGTCGACATGGGTTTTTCGAAAACTGAAATTGCGACATTAAGTAAGATCTATGGCCTGATAATGACCTTGGTAGGCGCTGGTGCAGGCGGCTTACTGATCGCCCGTTATGGCACCATGAAGATACTCTTCTTAGGGGCATTTCTAGTGGCGGTGACAAATCTGCTTTTTGCCTATCAAGCCATGATTGGCTATGACGTTAGTTTTTTAACCTTCGCTATCTCGGTGGATAATTTCAGTGCAGGGATCGCCACTGCAGCCTTTATCGCCTACTTATCGAGTTTAACCAGTAGTGGTTACAGTGCGACTCAATATGCACTGCTATCCTCGATTATGCTGCTATTTCCTAAGTTTGTTGCCGGCTTCTCCGGCGCCTATATCGATGCTTATGATTATGTCAGCTTCTTTATCGCTGCCAGCTTGATTGGTTTCCCTGTACTTGGGCTTATTATGCTGGTACAGAAATATGCCCCCAACCCAAGCCTTACTGAACAAGCTGAGGTTGAGGCTAATGATGTAAGTAAAGAGTCCAGTTTCTAAAGAGGTTTGTACTCTATTAAGTTATCGAGGCTTATAAGGTGAGAGCTTAGAATTAAAAAAGACGCTTAAAATACAATTTTTTAAGCGTCTTTAATGTTCTTTCTTCGCAGCAAAACCAAGTTTACACGTTAGCCGCGAAAACGATTAATCACGAAGTAATTAATCGCGGAAATTATTAAACTGGAATGGCTGCCCAAGTTCAGATTCGCGAGCCAGTGCCATCACCTGTTGCAGGTCATCACGCTTCTTACCCGTTACACGAACCGAATCGCCTTGAATAGAGGACTGCACCTTAAGCTTGCTATCTTTAATCAACTTAACTAGCTTCTTAGCGACTAAGGTTTCTATACCTTCTTTGAACTTCACTTTTAAAGAGAAGGTTTTTCCGCTGTGTACCGCTTTCTCATCGACATCCATCGACTTAGGGTCTACATCACGCTTACTCATCTGCATACGCAGAATATCCACTAATTGACGGCACTGGAAATCATCTTCTGCCGTTAAGGTCACAATGTGGTCTTTATATTCGATGCTGGCTTCTTTGCCACGAAAGTCGAAACGACCCTTCAATTCACGAACAGAATTATCAACCGCGTTACGCAGTTCAACTTCATTTACTTCTGAGACAATATCCATTGAAGGCATAAGTTTGGTCCTTAAAAAATGTTTGTAACCGTATTTTACCCACAGAGCAGCTGAACTTGAAGTAAATAAACCATAAAAGCAGATGAAATTGCGGGTTATTAATGACTTTACCTGCAGGTTTTCTTATGATTGAGACAAATGACACAGATGAATATGACGTGATAAACAGACAAGTAATTTTTAAATGGGCGCTAGCTTTAATGCTTATTCTGGTGAGTTACTTGGTTTTCTCTAAGCCTAGCTACCCAACGGGGATCCCTAACTTTGATAAAATTGGCCATGTTGGCAGTTTCTTTGTTTTGTCATACCTTACCTATTTAGCTTTTAGGCCTAAATGGTACACTCTTGCGGTGATCTTAGCTGGCTACGCGGTATTTATCGAAGCTGTGCAATCACAGCTCTCTTATCGTAGTGCCTCTTTCGCCGACTTTATTGCCGACATGGTAGGGATCTCGCTGTTCTACTTTACTCATTGGCTTTATTGTCGCTACTTTAAAACGGCTAAGCTCACCGAGCCAGACCTGCAGTAACCTAACATGTCTTCAATATCATCAACTCCGCTCGCGCCTAAACAGATAGCCGCTAAACAGATAACTATTCTAGGCGCAGGAGCCATTGGCCAGCTCATCTACCATCAGCTTGCCAAGGCTAATCGGCAAACGGCTGAGCGACTAAATTTTATCGGCAAAGAGGCTCATTCCGCTATTATCCCGCTTAAATTTACCGCGCTTGATGGCCAGCTATCCACTCGTCACGCCAAGTTTATCGGCCTTGAAGATTATGCCGAGGAGCTCGCCAATACCGAGCTATTGCTCGTCTGCGTTAAGGCTTATCAAGTCAGAGCAGCACTTAGCGCTGTATTGCCTTACCTGCCTGCTGACGCCCATGTTCTGCTGCTGCATAATGGGCTGGGGCCACACCTAGATGTTCAGCCAGAGCTTGCGGGTCGTAGCTTAAGCCTTGGTACAACCTCACAAGGCGCGTTCAGAATAGATAGGTACCAGGTAAAACAGACGGGAGCGGGCCTGACTCAGCTTGGGCCATTTATTGGGGCCGAGCTGAGTGAAGAACTTAAGACATTATTACTGAGCAATATTGACCAAAGTACATGGCATGCAGATATCTTACCGCTGCTTTGGCAAAAACTGGCTATCAATGCGGCAATAAACCCCTTAACGGCTATCCATAATTGCCCTAATGGTGAGCTAGCCAACCTTGAGTATCGCGATACGATCCACAAAGCCGTCAGAGAGCTAGTTGAGGTTGCCACAGCCGATGGCCTCAAGCTAGAGCTAGCGCTTTTAATTGAGCGTGTTTATCAAGTTATCGGGCTAACTGCACAAAACTTCTCTTCTATGCATCAAGATGTCTATCATCAAAGGCAAACTGAGATAGATGCGATTAATGGCTTCGTTTTAGAGCGAGCCAAGGCTCATAAAATTGTAACGCCTTATAATCAGGATCTCGTCGAACAGATAAAGTCGCTAGAAGCTAAATACCGCAGCTAATACTCATACGTGAGATTAATTTTGTTTTCACGCACTAGCCCTCCTTGTGTTTATAACTAAAAGTTAAGTATTTCATAAAGTAAAAACCTCAAGCAGGATCCTCAATCCTGACTAAAATTAATTCTGTTGGCCCAATTTACAATAGTGTAATGGCAGAGAAGACAGGCGCGTTCGATGCAAAGAGAACAATGGAATTCTAGGACAGGCTTTATTCTAGCAGCTGTAGGCTCAGCCATCGGCCTCGGAAATATATGGCGCTTTCCCTATATGGCCTACGAGAATGGCGGCGGTGCGTTTTTCATTCCTTATCTATTTGCCATGCTCACAGCAGGCATTCCCTTTATGATAATGGAGTTTAGCCTCGGTCATAAGTACCGCGGCGCTGCACCAAAAATCTTCGCCCAGCTCGGTAAATCACTTGGTTTTCGGCTGGAGTGGCTAGGCTGGTTTCAAGTATTTATCGCTGCAGTCATCGCTATCTATTATGTGGCAATCATTGGCTGGGCTATCTCCTACTTCACTTTTTCCATAACCCAAAGCTGGGGTACCGACACCAACGCCTTCTTCTTTAACGAATACCTGCAATTAGGCGATAACTCCCCAACCAAATTAGGCTCTATACAGTTCCATATTGCCATCCCGATGGCGATTGCTTGGAGTATTACCACTTTGGCGGTTTATAGTGGCGTAAAAGGCGGTATTGAGCGTGCCAGCAAGATAATGATGCCTCTACTGTTCATTATGGTGCTGCTATTTATTGCGCGGATTATTTTTCTTCCCGGAGCTTTAGAGGGGCTTAACTACCTGTTTAGACCTGATTTCAGCAGAATTTTAGATGCTAGAGTTTGGTCCGCGGCCTATGGTCAGATATTTTTCACCTTAAGTGTCGGCTTCGCCATTATGCTGGCCTACTCTAGCTATCTGCCAGAAAAGTCCGACATTAATAACAATGCCTTTATGACGGTACTGATCAACTGTGGCTTCTCTATCTTAGGCGGCATTATGATCTTCTCCGTACTCGGCTATATGTCAGCGGAGCAAGCCAAACCCATCACAGATGTGGTGTCATCTGGTGTAGGGCTCGCCTTTGTCACCATACCTGCGGCCATTAATTTACTGCCTGCCCCCTATATTCTGGGTCCGCTATTCTTCTTAGCCTTAGTCGTGGCAGGCATTAGCTCACATATCTCGATTATTGAAGCGGTGGTCTCAGCGGTAATAGATAAACTGTCGATTTCTCGAAAAAAAGCCGCACTCTTGGTTTGCGGAACTGGATTTATTTTATCCATGGCCTTTTCGAGCAACGGCGGATTATTGCTGCTCGATCTTGTCGACTACTTCATTAATAACATCGCCTTACTCTCTAGTTGCCTAATAGAGCTGATTATTCTCGCCTGGCTATTTAAGATTGCCGATATTCGCGACTACGCCAATCGATGCAGTGAGTTTAGTATCGGTAAGTGGGCTGAGATCTGCTTGCGCTTTATCGGCCCAATCATGCTGGCAATTATTCTCGTTAAGAACCTTGTCAATACATTGGCCAATGGCTACGGTGACTATCCGATAGTTGACCAGCTATTTCTTGGCTGGGGATTAGTGGCCAGCATGCTATTTGTCGCCATCTTTATCAGCGTCATTTCTGGCAACAACTCAAAGGAGCCTAAAGCATGAGTACCGGTGCAATTATAATGATGATATTCGCTTTGCTAATTACTTGGGGAGGTGCAGCGGTTTGCATAGCGATAGCAATGAGGGCCTCTAGACGAAATGAACAGCATTGATAGGTAACCACATTTAGGGCTGGACATATAAATACAGTAATAAATCCATCTATTGAATTAAGTGGTTTAGGGCTGAAAATAGAAAGGAGCCTTAAGGCTCCTTTATTCATGCTGTACATTTAGTAGTTCTTGATATGGACCTCAGGATGAGCACTATCGGTTTTTATGTACATATCAACCTTATCGCCATGAACATCGAAACGGGTTGAAGTGACAGTTCCCATCATCTCGCCTCGGCCCTTCCAAAGCACAGAGCTCTCTGCAAAATGTTGAGATTGGGCTTTCGTTGTATCCACAGTGGCTTTTTGCATAAACGCTTCCGCTGCAGCCTGACGCGCTAAAGACTTAGCGCCAAAAGTATCGTCAACGAAAGTTTTAGACTGATACAAAGAGTGATTAGCATGCACCGTCTTATCTGCATATGAGTAACTCACCTTGCCACCATTGCTACTAAAGTTATTCTCGATATTCATAACGGGCTTTTCAGCGTCAATAACCGTATAGGTGAAAAAGGCGGTGTATTCATCGTAAGCATTAAACACAGAGATCAAATCGCTTGGCTGCTCAATATTATAAGCTTCCCAGCTAAGATAATATGATGGCGTTGAATTAGCCGTTAAGATCTCGCCGCCAGCTTTCTCTCGAGCAGTGCCTTCATCGGCCATGGTATTCATCAGTATGGCTTGGCCGCCTTTAGCAATACCGCCATAAGGAATTAATCCAGCCCATGTCTGAATAACTCGGGTTTTCCCATCAGAATCGGTGTGATTTAGCACTATCAAACCCTGATAATTAATTCCCATATAGTCGAAGTTAGCTTGTCCCCATGCGCGCCCCTTTTGATCTGACATGCCCATCACAGTGCATTTAGCTGGTGCAGCTGGATCATGAGCCATTTTTTCTGCCTGTAAGAACCCCATCCCTCCTGAGCGCTGAGACTCTAAAATAGCCTCATCAGACATACCTACAGCCAGCAATAAGTTTGGCGAACGGTTAAGAGACTCGGATAACCCTTGAATATATGCCGCGGCATCGGGTGAGCTTGCTTGAAGTTTGCCAAACACATCTTGACCGTCAAATGACTTAGACAAAGCGATAACATTGAGGCCCGGTAACATAACACCCAGGGTTTCATCAAAACGCTCAATCCCATCTAAGATCTGAGCTTTGGCAACCTCACCAACATGTTTGCCTAACTGATAACTTGAGCCCTCAAACTTAACTTCTGCAATTTGGTCTGTATGCTGAATAAGTTCAGCCTGTGCTCCCGCAGTGAATAACGAAGAAAAAGCTAGTGATACCGCAATGATTGTTCTGTTCATGTTAAGCCCCCTCACAAGATGTTGGGGCTAGAATAGACACTCTTGCTTTACTAAGCATTTCTAAGAGAGTTAGTTAACTTAGTATCCAAGCAATATTCCTGCAGGTGAACTTGTAGTTAAGCCTAGTAGTCCATACACTCTCAACTATCCTATTCGAGACTCTCTTTGAATAAATGAAACAAACTGATAAACAGCCAATATCGACAAATAACTCTCTATTAATCCTGCCCCAGACTTTTTCGCTACGTAGCTGTTTATGGTTATACCTAGTCGCAATTAGCTGCACTATTTTTAGCGTGCTGCTTTTAGACCGACCACTATCAACTTGGCTACACCACAATATTGATGCTAGCGCCATCTTTAAGCCACTCAGCCAGATGCCGTTGCTGTTCGAAGGTCTCTCAGCTATCATCATTCTGGCTTGCTTAAATTCAGCCTGGCGTAAGAAACTTGCCTCGATGGCGCTCACATTGATGTTAACCATAGTCATTGCTAGCATCGCTAGAGTTGGTGGTAAATTTGTATTTGGCCGTACTTGGCCAGAAACCTGGCTCCATACCGAAGCGGGCAGCAACCTCTCCTGGATCCACAACGGCGTAGAGGGATTTCACCCTTTTGCTATGGGTACTGCCTATAACTCCTTTCCCTCGGGGCACGCTCTGTTCACTTTTGCATTAGTCAGCGTATTTTGGTGGCACTTCCCAAAGCTTTATTGGTTATGGTTGTTAGCTATGCTTGGGGCTATAGCAGGCCAGTTAGGTCAAAATTATCATTTTCTTGGTGACTTGCTCGCCGGTGCAACTTTGGGAGTATTTTGTGCCCAGCTATCGATAGCCCTGAGCAGAGCCGCTCTTACATATAGAAAGCGGGATTAATGTTAGATACTGAAAATAATACCAATCAGTATAAGAATTTGATCTACTCAGAGCGATTTTTGGCAAACTAATTCAAGACGAATAGCTGCAATAATGGTTATTCCCTTATTAAGTTATTCAACGCAGAAGTAGGAAGCCAAAAACGCTCCAGAATGGCGAGTTTTAGCGGTTCTGATGCTGTGTTAACGAGCTTAACCGTAGAATAACTATGCCTTGCACTCGTTGCCTTGCCTCAAAACCGCTAAACTCTCGCTGAGCGACCAAATGTTTATACTGATTGGTATAACTCATGGTGATAGTGAAGCATTGGCAAAGCTGAGCTAACAAAAAGGGCAACGTATAGACGTTGCCCTTAATAATCACGGTAATTTTACTCGCTAAAAAAACCAGAATTCTAAAGTCCGTAGGTGTAACTAGCACCTAGGCCGAGTGGGAAACCAAGCGCCCAGTAGGCCAGCAACCAAACACTCCATATCGACATTAACGCTAAGCTAAATGGCAGCATCATAGAGATCAGCGTACCGATACCGATGTTCTTCACATAGCGCTGACAATAGACCACTACCAATGGGAAATATGGCATTAGTGGCGTGATAATGTTTGAACTAGAATCTCCGACGCGATAAGCAGCCTGAGATAGATCAGGGCTAATATTAAGCTGCATTAACATTGGTACTAATACAGGCCCAATCAATGCCCACTTAGCCGATGATGAGCCAACAAACAAGTTCACAAAGCCAACTAAGATAATCATACCGACAACGGTAATTTCAGCCGGTAAGTTTAAGGCTTTAAGTCCGCCCGCGCCTTCTACCGCAATCAATGCACCAAGGTTTGATGCCGAAAATGCCGCCACAAACTGAGCGCAGAAAAACGCCATAACGATGTAATGCGACATGCCGCTCATCGATTTAGACATCGCCTGCACCACATCTCCCGATGTTTTAAAGGCGCCAGTCATGTAACCATAGACGAGGCCGGGCAACATAAAGAAGATGAAAATCAGTGGCACAATGGACTGCATCAAAGGCGCTTTAAAGCTCGTTAAAGAACCATTGCTATCTCTTAGCGTTGAGGTCTCTGGCACTGTTAACGAGAAGAAGGCAGCAATAGCCACGACCATCACTAAAGTTGCTATGCGGAATGCTTTAATCTCAAGTGGCTTTTCCTCTTCCATCGCAGGAAGATCCACTTCGTCACGCTTAACCTTGTGAGTGCGATTTAAGCGAGGCTCTAATACTTTATCTGTTAGATACCAAATAACAAGTGTAATAGGGATACAAGAAGATGCCGCAAAGAACCAGTTATTTAACGGGTTAACTTCAATTGTGGGGTCAACAATCTGCGCTGCTGCTTGAGTAAAACTCTGCAGTAATGGGTCGATACCTGACGGGATAAAGTTAGCACAGAATCCACCTGATACACCTGCAAATGCAGCTGCAATACCCGCTAGCGGGTGACGGCCAACGGTAAAGAAGATCACGCCAGCAAGTGGAATAACGACGACATAGCCAGCGTCAGTTGCGGTGTGAGAAATAATACCAACAAGCACGACAGCAGGAGTTAAAAACTTAGCCGGAGTAATTTTTAACATGCGTTTTAGCGCAGTGTTAATAAAGCCAGAATGCTCAGCAACACCGACACCCAACATGGCAACCAATACCACACCTAATGGAGCAAATGCAGTGAAAGTCGTTACCATCGAGGTTAAGAACTTAGTCAGTGCCTCTGCGGTTAGTAGGTTATGAACCACAATTGGAGAATTAGTGGTTGGATCAATAGCATCAAAGCTTACGCCCGATAACAATGCTGATAGTGCCCACACTGCAAACATCAAAATCAAAAATAGCATTGCGGGATCGGGTAATTTGTTACCTACCCTTTCAATGCTGTCTAACGCCTTACCTAATATCCCTTGCGGCCCTTGATCCTCAAGCGCCTGTTTATCTGCTTTCATCATTCAACCTATTTATTATGTTCTTTCACGCTTAAGGCATGCCAGCTATCGGTGGCACAGCTTAATCGTGTGTCTTTTTTATAACTTACTAGAATAAATGTCTAATCTGTATCGAAACTTAATTTACATGGATCAAAACAATAAAACCCTGACATGATGCAGGGTTTTATTTTATTTAATAAGCCTAAAACAGCTTAAAGCACGTAGAATTTACTTACTGGTATCGATTGGCTCAAATGATTTAACCAGATCATCAACCGCCTTCATCTGAGTTAGATAATTTTCTAACTGATGTAGTGGCAATGCACACGGACCGTCACACTTAGCGTTATCTGGATCAGGATGTGCTTCAATAAACAAGCCCGCTAAGCCAAGAGCCATACCACTACGGGCAAGCTCTGTCGCTTGAGCACGACGTCCACCAGCACTATCACTTCGGCCACCCGGACGCTGCAGCGCATGAGTCGCATCGAAGATTACCGGATAACCCGTTTGCTTCATCTCATCCATACCTAGCATATCAACCACTAGATTGTTGTAGCCAAAGCTTGAGCCACGCTCACATAGCATGATTTCATCATTACCGGCTTCATTAAACTTAGTGATGATATGACGCATCTCATGCGGCGCTAAGAACTGCGGTTTTTTGACGTTGATAATGGCGCCAGTCTTTGCCATCGCCACGACAAGATCGGTTTGGCGAGCTAAGAATGCAGGTAACTGGATCACATCAACCACTTCAGCCACAGGAGCACACTGCTGAACTTCATGTACATCGGTAATCAAAGGCAGATTAAAGGTAGACTTAATCTCTTCAAAAATCTTTAAGCCTTCTTCCATGCCCGGACCACGGTAAGAGTTAACTGATGAGCGGTTTGCTTTATCAAAAGAAGCCTTAAAAACATAAGGGATCCCTAGCTTTTGAGTGACTTCGGCATAGGTTTCTGCAATTTGCATTGCCAAGTCGCGTGACTCAAGTACGTTCATGCCGCCAAACAGCACAAATGGCTTATCGTTTGCGATTTCAATCGAACCTAAACTAATGATTTTATTGCTCATCAATCTCTTCTCTCTTCGTGAGCCAAGGCCGATGCCTTGGCATTAATCAACTAAGTTTTCGCTGTCGTGCTAACTCGCTACAGCTTGTAAAATCTGACCACAGATCCATGCCATATAGGTGCCTAAAGCATAGCCCAATACCGCTAATAGCACACCTACTGGCGCTAACGCTGGGTGGAATGCTGCTGCCACAACGGGGGCTGATGCCGCGCCGCCAACATTGGCTTGGCTACCCACCGCCATATAGAACAGCGGCGCCTTAATAATCTTGGCCACTATTAACATGAAGCTAGCATGTACTAACATCCAAATGATACCGATGGCAAAGTACCAAAGGTTATCAGGATCTGCCAGCTTTGAAACATCCATATGCAGACCAATGGTGGCTACAAGAATGTACAAGAATGCTGTCGCGACTTTTGAAGCACCCGCAGCTTCGATATGTCGTACTCGTGTAAACGACAAGATTAAGCCTATCGTTGTTACCGTGACAATTAACCAGAAGAACTTTGAGGTTAGGCTATAATCTCGAGTCCACGGATAATTGGTTTCAAAAAATGGCCCTAAAAAATCGGCGACGATATGAGCAAGGCCGGTAACACCAAAACCTATTGCGACAATCATCATCAAGTCGCTCAAGCTAGGAATACGCGCATTCTCGGCATGATACTTTTCAACTTTATCTTTCAGAGCTTCAAGTGCAGTCGTGTCAGCGCCAGTTTTAGCATCGATCTCTTTAGCCTTTGATGCCATAAACAGCAGCACTGCCATCCAGATATTCGCCACGATAACGTCCACCGTGACCATGATTGAGAATATATCACCGCCTACATCATAAATTTCTTTCATCGCAGCCTGATTGGCACCGCCGCCAATCCAGCTACCAGCAAGAGTTGTCATACCACGCCAAACCGCATCGGGGCCAGTCACATTGAGTATCTCGGGGTTAATCGCCGAGACGATAAGCAGCGCAATCGGGCCACCGATCACAATTCCCACGGTTCCGGTTAGGAACATGATAATCGCCTTCGGCCCTAAAGAGAGAATCGCCTTTAAGTCGACACTCAAAATCAGTAGCACTAAGCAGGCTGGCAGCAGGTATCGTGACGCCACAAAATACAGCTGCGACGTATTACCATCGATAATATCGAAAGTATTTAATAACGATGGTAAGAAATAACACATCAGCAATGCGGGAACGTAAGTATAGAACTTCTTCCAAAACGCATTACTGCTATTACTGGTATAAAATACAAAACCAAGCACCACCGCCAAAATACCTAATGCGGTAGCGTCATTCGTCACCAGAGCGCTGGTCACTGAATCTGTACTACTCATGATCCTATCCCCTTAACATTGGCAATTTTTTGCCTAATTATTATTCTTGCTATTCAATTTGTTGGTATTACTTTTTAATCTTATTTTTGTTTTTAACGGCGCGTTTTTATACTTTTTCAAGCGTTGCGCTCTATTTTAAATATTTTGCCCTGACTCGAAGCGGCTACATCAACACAAAAGGGCCATTAAGGCCCTATTGTGATTCTTAATGGAAAGTTTCAACTTCCTCTTTAAGTTCTTTCAATTGCATTTTCACCAGTTCAATCACCGGATCATGCGGACTGTTTTCTACAAAGTGAGTCAAGTCTGCCGCGGCAACACTAATACAACCCAATTGCTGTGCAATAAAGGCACGCTCTCGGTTTAGATTCAAGTCATCACTATGCCATTGAAGCAGCAAGTTACAGCATTCCATCGCAGGCACAAATTTGTGAGCCAAGATGCTGCCCGCTTTCATCTCATGTAGCATTCTAGAAATAATTCGCTTAATACTTGCAGGCTTTAAATAGCTAGGTTTAAAACTAGCCCCATTACCTAGCTCGCCACGCACAAACACATGTAACTGATGTTTGGTCAGCTCTGTGCCTGTAAGTGGATCGATATAGCGAACTTCATCATCGATTTGACTACATAACACGGTTTGGCCGGGCAATAGCAGTAAATCCAATTTAAGATCTAACTGCTTTGCTAATAACATTAATACGGTCGCTAACGTTGTGCTATTACCTTGCTTCGAGGTTAAACACTTACCGAGATCGGCGGCCTCGGCACTGTAATAGTCCTCACGCGGGCAAAAACCTAAATCATTATAGAACCAGTTAAGCAGTCCCTTTAATCGTTCATGCCTATCAACAACATAGAAACTGAGTACAGACCCGGCTAATTCTAGCCATGCCCAGTTAGCATTCTTAACCTTTGAAAAACCTAAATGCTGGGCAATATCTAAGGCAGTCTCAGGAAGTTGGATCGAGTCGTTTATTTTGAAATCAGCCATTAACCCAGTAACACCGCTTGCTTAAACATTGCCAGTTTAGCCGCGTAAACCACCCAACCGATTGCGCCCAAGGCTGCAAACACTTTAAATAAAGTACCTCGGTTAGCTTTAAGCGCTATAGTTGCCAATATGATGTAAGCCGCAACGGCACCAAGCTTTTCAGTCATCCAAGGGTCGACGAATGGATACTGGTTAATTGAGAAGCATAAGATCACACCAGAGAGCAGTAATAAAGTATCGATAACGTGAGGCGCTATCTTAATCACTTTCTTTTCCATTACGGGTGACTTACGTAAATGCAGTACAAAACGGACTAAGAAAAACAATACGCTAGTCGCGATAAGCGTCATATGCAGGTGCTTAAACGCAGGGTATAAACTGTAAAAAGTTTCCATGAATAAAGATCTATTAGCCGATAATGGCGGCTAGTGTACCCCATACCTTAATCCATAACCAATATCCGGCGATGACAACAAGCAGAACTGCACAAAGTTTAACCACGGCGGCGTTTTACAGGTTACACCATCCCTCTATACTCGCGTGAAGTTTGGATGATGTTTGAGGTAGCTAAATGGCCTTAAGCCATCACTAAGCAGTTAAACGTAAAATAGCTGAATTTAATTGGCAACATTGGAAATGGGTCTGAACGGCTACCTTTAGGCTTAAAATAAAAAAGGCACTATCAATCGTGCCTTTTTTGTTTTCTAACGCCAAAAACTTAGCGAGGCAAGCGGCCTAATGTGCAGCGATCATTACTGCCAAAGTCGCGAACCGTGGCAACATTCTCATAGCCCAGCTCGATTAACTTCTCTCTAAGCTCGATAGCTTGCTGATAACCATGCTCAAGTAACAAATAGCCACCTGGAGCAAGGTAGTCACGAGCAGACTCTGCAATGTGAAACAGATCGGCAAACCCTTTCAGCGGTGCAGTGAGAGCACTTTGTGGCTCAAACCTAACATCACCTTGAGAAAGGTGTTCATCTTCCTCATCAATATAAGGTGGGTTAGACACGATTAAGTTAAAATCGTAGCACTCAACGGCATCGAACCAGTCACTTTGAAACACATCAACTTGTTCAAGTTTCAAGTTAGCACGATTAACTTTTGCCAAGGCGACCGCATCTTCAACTTTATCAATCGCGCACACTTGCCACTCATTGCGCTCATGAGCTAATGACAGCGCTATCGCTCCAGTTCCAGTGCCTAAATCGAGTACTTTAGCATTCTCAGCCAAAGGCAAGTTAAGCGCGGTCTCTACCAAGATTTCAGTGTCAGGACGTGGAATTAGCGTTGTCGGATTGACCCTAAATGGCAGTGACCAAAACTCCCTTTCCCCCACGATATGGGCAATAGGATTACCACGTAAGCGCTTAGCTAGCATCTGTTTAAACTCAAACACCTGCTCAGGCTCTAAACTTCTATCAGGCCAAGTATATAAATAACTACGCGGCTTATTAATCACGTGCAGCAACATGACCTCAGCATCAAGAGATGCTGAGTCAGAGATACCTTCAAGCTGAGAAGAGGCCCACTTAAGCGCCCCTGAGATAGTTAATTGCAAGGAATATCCTTATTCATCTGTAGCTCAATAATCACATTAGTGAAGAATTAAGCTTCACCCAGTGCTGCAAGCATATCCGCTTGGTTTTCTTGGATAAGCGGCTCAACAACACAATCGATGTCGCCTTCCATAAACTCGTTTAAGCGGTACAGCGTTAAGTTGATTCTGTGCTCACTTACACGACCTTGTGGGTAGTTGTAAGTACGGATACGCTCAGAACGATCACCACTACTGACTAGGTTGCGACGTGTGCTTTCTTCTGCACTACGACGCTTCTCGTCTTCAACCGCTTGAATACGCGCAGCAAGTACGCTCATCGCTTGGGCACGGTTCTTATGCTGTGAACGCTGATCCTGACACTCAACTACGATCCCAGTTGGAATGTGAGTAATACGGATAGCTGAATCGGTTTTGTTAACGTGCTGACCACCGGCACCCGATGCGCGGAAGGTATCGACCTTCAAGTCAGCCTTGTTAATTTCAATGGCTTCAGCTTCAGGCACTTCTGGTAATACAATCACAGTACAAGCAGAAGTATGTACTCGGCCTTGTGACTCGGTCTCAGGAACACGTTGTACACGGTGTCCGCCTGATTCAAATTTCAGTTTACCGTAAACGCCTTCGCCACTGATTTTCGCAATCACTTCTTTAAAGCCGCCATGCTCACCTTCGTTGGTGTTCATAACTTCAATCTGCCAGCGCTTGCTTTCAGCGTATCTGCTGTACATGCGGAACAGGTCGCCCGCAAAAATAGCCGCTTCATCTCCACCCGCGCCCGCGCGAATTTCGATAAAACAGTTATTGTCATCATTCGGATCTTTTGGAAGCAGTAGAATTTGCAGCTCAGCTTCAAGCGTAGCTATCGCTTCTTTTGTCGCTTTATATTCTTCCTGAGCCATCTCTTTTAGCTCAGGATCGTCCTCTTCCATCATCTCTTTGGCCGACTCAAAGTCTTCTTCGGCTTGCTGATAGGACTTAAATGTTCTCACTACATCTTCTAGTTGAGAATATTCTTTAGACAAGGCGCGGAAACGCTCCTGATCGGCAATAATGCTTGCATCGCTCAGTAGCGCCAACACTTCTTCATTACGTTCAAGTAAGCCTTCAAGCTTACGAATCACACTGTCCTTCATTAAAACGCTAACCTTAGTCTTTATCTAGTCCAAGCACAGCTCTTAATTGTCCAAGAGAATTCAGGTCCCCTTGTCGACTCGCAGCGGTAAGCGCTTGTGTCGGCGCATGGATCAGTTTGTTGGTAAGCTTGTTGGCTAGCTCCAGTAAAACTTGCTCACTGTTACCACCTTGGGCCAACTTGTTGACCGCTCGCTCTACCAGCTCATCTTTAATCGCCATACTCTGAGTGCGATATTCACGGATACTGTCTACCGACTCTAGTGAGCGGATCCATTCCATAAATTGATAAGCTTGATCTTCTGCAATTAATTCTGCTTGCTCGGCGGCCTCTCTTCGAGACGCCATATTCTGTTCAATAATGCTTTGCAGATCATCTACGGTATAGAGGAATGCATCATCTAGATCCGCAACTTCAGCCTCGATATCTCGAGGAACTGCTATATCAACCAACAACATAGGTTGATGACGACGCTGCTTTAGCGCTTTTTCTACCATGCCTTTACCAAGTATTGGTAATGGGCTAGCCGTAGAGGATATCACGATATCGGCCTTAGGGAGAAAATCTGGGATCTGTTCGAGTGTAATTGCTGTTGCACCGAACTCGTCACACATGGCTTCTGCACGTGAAATCGTTCTGTTTGCCACGACCATGGCTTTAACACCATTGTCTTTTAAGTGACGCGCAACTAACTCTATTGTCTCACCTGCTCCGACCAATAATACTTGAGTCGTGCTTAGCGACGAGAAAATATGTTTCGCCATGCTCACCGCGGCAAAGGCTACCGAAACAGCCGCGGCACCAATTTCAGTCTCGGTACGAATTTTTTTGGCGACTGAAAAGGTATTTTGAAACATGCGATCCATTGTCGCAGCAACAGTACCCGCTTCTTTTGCTTTCACAAAAGATTGCTTCACTTGACCTAAAATTTGCGGTTCACCCAAAATGAGTGAATCGAGTCCTGCAGATACACGCATTAAATGTTTAACCGCTTCCTGACCTTTATATTGGTACAAGCAAGGTTCAACATCTTCATGGGATAGTTGATGATAATCTTCCAGCCAAGCGACGACATCAGCGGCTTCACTGTTATTACAGTAGAGTTCTGTGCGGTTACAGGTGGAAATGATGACGGCTTCGCCCGATTGAGTACAAGACGCTAGACTCTTCATGGCATCATGAATTCTGTCTGGTGCAAATGCGACTTTCTCACGCAGGTCGACCGTGGCCGTTTTATGGTTAATTCCGATTGCTACAAGGCTCATTTGACTCGTTCTGGACTCTTGGGCATCTCATTTATTGGTGCCATTCTACTGAATTGGTATTGTTAAAAACAGAATACGCTTAACAAAACCGAATAATAATCTATGTTCTTACCCATTTTTTCAATTAGCATCACTTTTTTAACTATTCATATATAGTTATGTCACGCTAAAACGACATTGAGCATTGTACAAAAGCATATTTTTGCATATGGGCATTGGTAATTCATCCAACCCCTCGTATCATAAGGTCTCTTTTATATCAGTAATAGATGAATAATTTGAGCCGGTTCACAAAAAACACTTATCTATGGTTGATATTGAGCACTATTTTCATTAGCGGTTGCTCAACTACCATACCAGACAACCTAATTCCCGTCTCTGTTAACAAAGTGCAGCAGGCTTCTGCGTGGGAAATGCAGGGAAAACTCGCCGTTAGTACACCGGAAGACAGATTTAGTACCAATCTATATTGGCTTCATAGCCCTGAGCGAGATGAACTAAAGCTCACGACCATGCTGGGGACAACAGTACTGTCACTTTCAAGCCATGCAGGTAAATCCACTCTTGAAATTGACGGCAAAACCTATACAGACAATGATCCACAACGCCTGTTGACGCGCGTCTCAGGTTGGTCGATTCCTATCGACTCACTACCGCTATGGATCACAGGCCAACTCACAAAGGGCGATACACTGATCAGCACTGATAACCGGGGGCGCCCGATTAAGTTAGTAAACTCTGAGCAGCTTCCACCTTGGGAGGTTGATTTTAAAAGTTGGCAAACCCAAAGCGGTGCAGAGGTGCCTAGACTACTTAATTTGCAACGTGGTGATATACGCCTAAAGCTGCAACTGAATCAATGGCAAGCCTTAGCACCACAGAGCCAGGTTCTTATAAAACAAACATCAAATACTGAGACATCTTTATGACCGCGCCACTTTCATTGGGCTGGCCAGCACCAGCAAAACTTAATCTATTCCTGCATATCAATGCACGGCGCCATGATGGATATCACGAACTGCAAACCTTGTTTCAGTTCGTCGAACATTGTGACTACTTAGACTTTAAAGTGTTAGATAAACCCGAGCTCAAATTACACTCAAATTTGGCTGGCGTTGTTGCTGACAGCGATAACTTAATTCTTAAAGCCGCAAAATCACTACAGCAGCATACAAAATGTCAGTTTGGCGTCGAAATTTGGCTCGATAAACGTTTACCTATGGGCGGCGGTCTCGGCGGTGGTTCCTCTGATGCCGCTACGACTTTAGTCGCCCTGAATCAGCTATGGGAAACGGGCTTGTCTGCAACGGAACTCTGCGAGTTAGGTTTAAAGCTAGGCGCAGATGTTCCTGTTTTTATTAATGGTTTTTCGGCATTTGCCGAAGGCGTCGGTGAGAAACTGCAAAATGTCGAACCAGCCGAGCCCTGGTATCTTGTATTAGTCCCTCAGGTCCATGTCTCTACGGCTGAAGTATTTCAAGACCCAGAACTGCCTCGTAATACGCCAAAGCTCAGTCTTGAATCATTAATGAATAGCCCATGGCAAAATGACTGCCAATCATTAGTCGCAAAACGCCACCCTCAAGTTGCCAAGACCTTAGGCTGGCTGCTAGAATATGCGCCGTCCAGAATGACCGGAACAGGAGCTTGTGTTTTTGGTCAATTCGAACAGGAGCAAGAAGCTAAAGATGTATTGGCGAAGTTGCCAGCATCGATACAAGGCTTTGTTGCGAAAGGGGCAAACATATCGCCGTTAATGCTGAGATTAGCTCAGTGTTAACTACATTCTGGGATATCTTTTAATCCCAGCCACTACCATGAAGCATACGCCTGAGGTTCATACAGTGCCTGACATTAAACTTTTTGCCGGTAACGCAACACCTGATCTCGCTAAGAAAATAGCCGAACGTCTATTTTGTAAACTTGGAGACGCAGACGTAGGCGTTTTCAGTGACGGCGAAATCAGTGTCCAAATTAATGAAAATGTACGTGGTGCGGATGTATTCATCATTCAATCTACTTGCGCTCCAACTAACGATAACCTAATGGAACTTATCGTTATGGTTGACGCGCTACGTCGTGCATCAGCTGGTCGTATTACAGCGGTTATTCCTTACTTTGGTTACGCTCGTCAGGACCGTCGTGTTCGTAGTGCTCGTGTACCGATTACTGCTAAAGTCGTTGCAGACTTCCTTTCAAGCGTTGGCGTTGACCGCGTATTGACTTGTGATCTACACGCAGAGCAGATCCAGGGTTTCTTCGACGTTCCAGTTGATAACGTATTCGGTAGCCCAGTGTTACTAGAAGACATGTTAGCTAAAAACCTAGAAAACCCAGTTGTTGTATCACCAGACATCGGTGGTGTTGTACGTGCTCGCGCCGTAGCAAAACTACTTGATGATTCAGACTTAGCAATTATCGATAAGCGTCGTCCACAGGCAAACGTTGCTCAAGTTATGCATATCATTGGTGATGTTCAAGGCCGTGATTGCATCATTGTTGATGACATGATCGATACTGGTGGAACACTGTGTAAGGCAGCAGAAGCATTGAAAGAACACGGTGCAAACCGCGTATTCGCTTATGCTACTCACCCAGTTTTCTCTGGCAATGCCGCTAAAAACATCGCTGAATCAGTTATTGATGAAGTGATTGTGACTGACACTATCCCACTAAGCCCTGAAATTGCGGCTCTAGAGAAAGTGTCTCAGTTGACAATGTCTACGGTTATGGCTGAAGCAATTCGCCGCGTAAGCAACGAAGAGTCAATCTCTGCTATGTTCAAGCACTAATTCATAGCGAACACTATGAGTTAGGCTCGTATGATAGAGCATAAAAACGCACTCCTTGGAGTGCGTTTTTTTATACCTAAAAATCATCGTAACCCTATTGAGCAAATCTGCGCTTTAGCGCATCATCCCTTACAGCTTGTGTGACATCGTAAGCGATACTCCGGCGCAGTTTAACCAACCAGCCCTCCACCTTGTCCATGTCGACTTTACAACTCTTTTTGCCGCAATCAGGACGCTCTGCGCTTATCAACTTAACGGCCACACTGTTATCCTTTACCACTAGCTCCGTTTTTATCTTGTAGGTCTTATAGTCTAAGTTTGCGGTTCTTAGTCCTGACTCACCTTTACTAAAAACCCAATGGTTACGCTTAACCGCATCGGTCAGCATGCTATCTAAATCTGTAATATAACTGCCGTATGGGATTGGGTCTTGATAAAGCTGTAGTTCACTAGCCGCTACGGGCATTAAACAGCTGGTTGCCACAAGCAAAACTGTAATCACTTTCTTCATATTTTGTCCATTAAACACTTATTTAGCGTCAGTTGTTTAAAATGATTAAAGCCGTGCCAGCTGCTTGCTGATACTATTTCTAAGGTTTTTAATGTAGTTGTAATAACCGCGACTATTTTTATAGCAGATATCGTCTACCAGCTTCTTACACACATAGTCACCAAGCGCGTCATGATATTTAAGCTGAACTAAAGACTGGTCATACTCTATTCGCATCACATTGGTGTCGCCTCGATAATCAAAACGCGCCAAAATGTAGCCCTCGCCTTCACCTTGATATACCCAAGCGAATCCTTTGGTGGTCAGCATGCCCTCTAGAATGGCATAGCGGACCTTATTAAGATCATTAGTTCCGGTTTCAACTTCTTTATGAACGACTCGAATATAACGATCAGAAGACTTAGGTTTGATCTTGTCATTGATTTCAAGTGTCGTTGGTACGGCTTGAACCGCGCTGCTCGCTGACAATAAACACCCAATAGATAAGACTGTGATAGGCCTCATAGTATTCAGACCAATTGCATTAAATATTTAATCAATTCAGAAGCGCTCAAGCTTTTCAATTCAAGGCGCATGGACGACAGAATGGTTATTCCCTTGTGAGTCGATGCAAAGCAGAAGTGGAATGCTTGAGCACTTCCCACTGAATGAACAGATACTTAATGCAATTGGTATCCCCCCCCCTGAAATGGTAAAGCAGAATCCTAGCACAAATTTTAAGCAGCAGAGTTCGCAGGCTTAAAAATACTAAGTCAAATTGGAGAGTCGCGGCATCGAAGGGAATAATTGAAACGCAGAAAAACAAAAAGCCCATCCGAAGATGGGCTTTTCAATATATGGCTGGGGTACCAGGATTTGAACCTGGGAATGCCGAGATCAAAACCCGGTGCCTTACCGCTTGGCGATACCCCAATCAAACTTTTAAACTCATAACCAGCCTTAGCTAGCTATGTTAAATAAATGGTACGGGAAGAGAGACTTGAACTCTCACACCTTGCGGCACCAGAACCTAAATCTGGCGTGTCTACCAATTCCACCACTCCCGCACTGCATCTAGTTTTACATCTTGATTAAGATGGTTCTTTTATTATATGGCTGGGGTACCAGGATTTGAACCTGGGAATGCCGAGATCAAAACCCGGTGCCTTACCGCTTGGCGATACCCCAATAAATCTTGTTAAATTCGATGGTACGGGAAGAGAGACTTGAACTCTCACACCTTGCGGCACCAGAACCTAAATCTGGCGTGTCTACCAATTCCACCACTCCCGCATCGAACTTTACTGCAAGTTTCCTTGCTTTACCTTCACAGTTTAAGACATTTGCCTGCAAACTATCAAGACAGGTCAATAACTCGACCTTATAAAATGGCTGGGGTACCAGGATTTGAACCTGGGAATGCCGAGATCAAAACCCGGTGCCTTACCGCTTGGCGATACCCCAATCAATCTTTCTTACTCACAACCAGCCTGAGCTCGCTATGTTAAATAATGGTACGGGAAGAGAGACTTGAACTCTCACACCTTGCGGCACCAGAACCTAAATCTGGCGTGTCTACCAATTCCACCACTCCCGCACTGCATCTGTTTTTACATCTTGATTAAGATGGTGTTTGTTTAAGAATGGCGTGTCTAATATCAACATCCACCGCACTCACACAATATCAAGTTTTACATCTAGATTAAGATGGCAACTACATTAGTGAAACTAACAATAGTTGTTTCTAGTTTACATCTAGAAAAAGATGGTAGCAATGGCGGGATTTGAACCTGCGACCCCAGCATTATGAGTGCTGTGCTCTAACCAACTGAGCTACATTGCCAAAGATGGCTGGGGTACCAGGATTTGAACCTGGGAATGCCGAGATCAAAACCCGGTGCCTTACCGCTTGGCGATACCCCAAAAAATCTTTCTTTCAGTAACAAGCCTAAGCTCGCCACTCTTAATAAATGGTACGGGAAGAGAGACTTGAACTCTCACACCTTGCGGCACCAGAACCTAAATCTGGCGTGTCTACCAATTCCACCACACCCGCACAACATCAGTTTTTACATCTTGATTAAGATGATGCTCGAATCTGGCGCGTCTAACCTCAACTTCCACCACTCTCACACAACATCTAGTTTTACATCCTGATTAAGATGGTAGCAATGGCGGGATTTGAACCTGCGACCCCAGCATTATGAGTGCTGTGCTCTAACCAACTGAGCTACATTGCCATCGTTTCTTTTCGCTCCCCTGTCTGGGGAACGGGGCGTATTATGCTTATTCAGGGTGATCAGGTCAACTGCTTTTTTTAGCTAATTTAACTAAAAAGCGTTGTTCGGCGATAACTTCACCAAACTGTGCAACAGATATGCAAAAATGGGCCTTTTACGGGAAGAAACTTGAACTTTTTATGTTTACAACGCACTAGCTGACAGAAAAAACGTGCCATTTTATCGCCTCCCCTCAATTTAAAAGCATATTGTTGCAACATATGCTCCTTGTAAATCGACAATCAAGATGAACAAAATGTATAGAAAAGTATTAAGTGCCTACAAACTGTAGAGCCTGGAAACAAAAACGGCGACTAAATAAATTAGCCGCCGTTTTACATTTTTAGCAAAAGCGATTCGCTTATACGTTAAATAGGAAATGCATCACATCGCCGTCTTTAACGGTATAGGTTTTACCTTCAACACGTAGCTTGCCCGCTTCTTTCGCGCCAGCTTCACCTTTATAGGTAATAAAGTCATCATAAGCCATAACCTGTGCACGAATAAATCCACGCTCAAAGTCAGTATGGATAACGCCAGCCGCTTGAGGCGCCGTTGCACCGATACGAACGGTCCAAGCACGTACTTCTTTTACACCTGCGGTGAAATAAGTTTGTAGGTTTAGTAGCTCATACCCAGCACGAATAACGCGGTCAAGACCGGGCTCTTCTAAGCCAAGATCGGCCATGAACTCGTCACGGTCTTCAGCGTCCATCTCTGCTAGCTCAGATTCAATAGCAGCACAAACTGCAACAACCACGGCATTTTCTTCAGCAGCAATCGCTTTTACTGTATCTAGGTGAGGATTGTTTTCAAAACCATCTTCAGCCACGTTTGCAATATACATGGTTGGCTTAAGCGTTAGGAAGTTAAGGTAACCAATTGCAGCGAGCTCTTCTTTAGTAAGCTCCATTGAACGTAGCATTTTGCCTTCGTCCAATAGTGGGCGCATTTTTTCAAGCACTGCCACTTCAAATTTAGCTTCAGAATCGCCGCCTTTTGCACGCTTAGCTTGACGCGTAATCGCGCGCTCACACGAATCAAGATCCGCTAGTGCAAGCTCAGTGTTAATCACTTCGATATCACTTGCTGGATTGACTTTATTCGCTACGTGAACGATGTTGTCATCTTCAAAACAACGAACAACATGGCCAATAGCATCAGTCTCACGGATGTTAGCTAGGAACTTGTTACCCAACCCTTCACCTTTAGATGCACCAGCAACTAGACCTGCGATATCAACAAATTCCATTGTTGTAGCCAATACACGCTCAGGCTTAACAATTGCAGCCAATGCGTCTAGACGTGAATCAGGTACAGGAACAACACCTGTATTAGGCTCAATTGTACAGAACGGGAAGTTTGACGCTTCGATGCCAGCTTTTGTTAATGCGTTGAAAAGTGTTGATTTACCAACGTTTGGCAGGCCTACGATGCCACATTTGAAACCCATATTGTTACCTTTAATATCAATGAATGACTTGAAGCCATGCTCCAAGTACTTGTTTATGCCTTAAAAGAATGCAGTCTATGCATCGCCTTTGCCATATCTTGATTGAACAAGACCTCTGTTGAACGGACAGCTTCATCAACTGCAGCGTCCATTAGCTCTTGATCCGTTGGAGAGGCCTTACTCAGCACATAATTACTCACCTGACTCTTATCACCAGGATGACCAATGCCAATACGTAAGCGGTAGAAGCCTTTATCATTAGCTAATTTCGCAATGATATCTTTAAGGCCATTATGTCCACCGTGACCACCACCCAACTTAAACTTCGCTACACCCGGTGGCATATCCAGCTCATCGTGTGCAACTAATATCTCTTCAGGCGCGATACGAAAAAAGTTCGCTAACGCCCCCACTGACTTACCACTTAAATTCATAAAGGTAGTCGGAATTAACAGACGTACATCTTTGCCATGCAGGGTGACTCTCGCCGTCATGCCAAAGTATTTACTGTCTAATGTTAATGTGGCGCCACAGACTCTAGCGAGTTCTTCAACGTACCACGCGCCAGCATTATGACGAGTCCGTTCGTACTGCGCGCCGGGGTTTGCAAGCCCAACTATCAGTTTAATATTGCTCATAGTACCCAGTCTGTATTTGCCTAATTTATGTTTTGTCGTCGATAAAACACACTAACAACAAAATTAAAAACGCGGCATTTTAGCACTCAAATAGCCTGCCAACAAATTATACGCCAATATCGTTTTATCATGACGTCGTTCTAATGCTCGATTTGCCCTCAAATGTGATGCCATTTTCAGGGGGACTACAGAAGGGCAGCGATAAGAATCGACAAAAAAAACCGAATACATAATATTCGGTTTTTCATCTTATGCTGATGGTATCAGCCAAGTTTTGACATCAACTTAGTCATGACATCAACTTAGCTTTATTAAAAACCCATGGCGTACTTAAGTACCTGCTTCTTAATTGGTCCGTCGATATTGGCAAGCTTTAGCACGCCATTACGCAGTATCTTTAGCGGTAAGATGTCGTTACTAAAGCTTGCATAGAACAGATCCATGGTCGACATCATCAACTGATTATCTCGATAACGGCATTTTTGGTATTTTTCTAGCACCTGACTGTGCCACCAGCCTTTTTCATCATCAATATGACTCGCAATGGTATTCACTAAGGCATCGACATCTTTAAAGCCTAAGTTCACGCCCTGCCCTGCTAACGGATTAATGGTGTGTGCAGCATCACCTAGGATCACTAGGTTATCACGGTAGTAAACTTGGGCATGGCGACGGGTCAGTTTAAAACTCGCCTTATTAATAACCTGAAAATCGCGTTCTAACCGCTCAGGGAAGTACTGATCAATTTGCGCTTTCAAGGCTAGATTATTGAGTTGAGAAAGCTGAGCTATCTTATTTGCGTCGTCATACCAGACTAATGAAGCATGATTACCGGGCAACGGTAATAACGAACGCGGGCCACTTGGCGTAAATTGCTGCCAGGTGACATCTTGCTCTTCACTGGCGGTTTCGATGTTGATCAACATGGCCGACTGCCCGTAATCCCAACCAGTGATACCGATATTGGCCCACTGCCGTACCATGGAATTGGCCCCGTCTGCACCGACGAGCAAGCGCGTCATAAATAACTCACCACTATCGAGTTCGACTGTGATCTGTTCTTGAGTAGAGCTGCGAGACAGTTTAGCTATCTTAGTTGGACAAAACAGCGTGATATTATCTAGCTGCTCCATGCGTTGCCAAAGAGAAAGTTGGATTAAACGGTTCTCAAGAATATGGCCTAAATGAGAAGAGCCGATTTGATCGCTATGAAAACGGGTGATACAGCCATCCATCTCCCAGGTTTCGAGGCCTTTATAGGCAACCTTGCGCATGCCATCTAACCCCGCTAATGCACCTAAGCGCTCAAGCAGCGCTTCGGATGCAGCGCTGATAGCAGAGACGCGTAGATCCAATGGCTGTTCACTGTCATATGCTTTGGGAGCAAACGCTTCGACTATCGCAACCTTCAATCCTAGTTGGCCAAGACCAATTGCTGTTGCGGCGCCAACCATGCCACCACCCACAACAACCGCATCATATAGATTGATCTTAGTACTCGTCTGTTCCACAGCTTTATCTCTCCTGACAACTGAACTCATTTTTCGCTACCGAGTTTACACCTAAAGGGTATCAATATTGAGCTTTATATAAGAAAGATTGCACTATTTGAAGCCCAGCTGATCATCCAGCGCTAAATTCATAAACTAAGAAGTTCGTAAACTAAGAATTTGTAAACCAAGCGCAGCTAAATATGTCGTTTGATGTCATATCTGGGTCTAACGTATATAAATGTGTCTGAGCTTAGATTTTCTAACACCTGCTTACAAACCGCAAAACCAAGATCCAAACCATGCCATACACTCAAACTGTCAAATAGGCACAACCACCAAGAATGAGTGAGGACATTATGAAAGCCATTATCTACACCTTACTATCAACGGCATTAATAGTGCCATCGATAAGCTATGCCAACTCCAGCGATGATCAGATGGAATATATCACGGTCACATACCGAACCCCATTTGAGTATGCGCTGTATCAATACACCACTAATATGCTGCAGGAGTTCAACCAACAAGTGCGGGTTGAAATTCAACTACAAGCAAAGTTAAGTAGTATGCAAATGGCTAAGGAACAAGGCATAGTGACTAACGAGCTATCTAAGATGAACAAGCCGAACAAAACCTTATTAAGTTCAAGGACATTAAAATCAGCTGAATAAATTCACTTAATTAGCGGCTAAATGCTAGCCACAGGCTCACTTAGGCGTTAAAATGTCGCGCTATTTTTTTCGGTGCTTCTAGAGTGATACAGACTGATGAGTAAAAAACTCCATATTAAAACTTGGGGCTGTCAAATGAATGAGTATGACTCTTCTAAGATGGCTGATCTTCTTGACGAATACGAGGGTTACACATTAACAGACAACGCTGAAGAAGCGGATGTTCTGCTGCTGAACACCTGCTCTATTCGTGAGAAAGCACAGGAAAAGGTTTTTCATCAGCTAGGGCGCTGGAAAACATTAAAAGATAAGAAACCAGAGCTTATTATTGGCGTTGGTGGTTGTGTTGCCTCACAAGAAGGTAAAGCTATCAAAGAACGTGCTCAGTGCGTTGACCTAATTTTTGGTCCGCAAACCTTACATCGCTTACCAGAGATGATCGATCAGATCAGAGCTGGCAAGAAAGCCGTTATCGATGTGAGCTTCCCTGAGATCGAGAAGTTTGACCGTCTTCCAGAGCCTCGCGCAGATGGCCCAAGTGCATTCGTATCAATTATGGAAGGTTGCAGCAAATACTGCTCTTTCTGTGTTGTACCTTATACACGTGGTGAAGAAGTGAGTCGTCCGCTTGACGATATCATCCTTGAGATAGCACAACTTGCTGAGCAAGGTGTACGTGAAGTAAATCTTCTAGGCCAAAACGTAAACGCTTATCGTGGTGCAACCCATGACGACGAGATCTGCACCTTTGCAGAATTATTACGCTACGTGGCAGCGATTGATGGTATTGACCGCCTGCGCTTTACCACCAGCCACCCGATTGAGTTTACGCAAGACATTATTGATGTGTATGAAGACACACCAGAACTCGTGAGCTTCTTGCACTTACCTGTGCAATCAGGTTCTGACTTGATCCTAACGCAAATGAAGCGTGGACACATGGCAATCGAATACAAGTCGATTATTCGCCGTTTACGTAAAGCACGTCCTGATATTCTAATCAGCTCTGACTTTATTATTGGTTTCCCTGGTGAGTCTAAGCAAGACTTCGCCGATACCATGAAGTTGATAGAAGATATTCAGTTTGACCATAGCTTTAGCTTCATCTATAGCGCTCGCCCAGGTACGCCAGCAGCAGATCTTCCTGATGACGTTAGCCTAGATGAGAAAAAAGAGCGTCTTGCTATCTTACAAGACCGTATCACTCAACAAGCGATGCGTTATAGCCGTCAAATGGTCGGCACAGTGCAACGTATTTTAGTTGAAGGTCCATCGGTTAAAAACCCAATGGAGCTTCGCGGCCGTACTGAAAATAGCCGTGTAGTGAACTTTGAAGGTATGCATAAACATATCGGTAAGTTTGTCGACGTGGAGATTGTAGACGTGTATACCAACTCTCTACGCGGTGTGTTTATCCGCGGTGAAGATGAAATGGACTTGCGTCGCGACCTGCGCCCATCAGACATCACTGCTAAATATAAGCAAACTGACGACTTAGGGGTCAGTCAGTTTAAGCCAGCTTAAGCCCTGAGTCCCTCGAAGAAAAAACACACTAAAGGCGGCATCCTGAGATGCCGCTTTTTTCTTCTTAATTGACTACAATATTTAATTGCATTTGGTATAAATACCATTCGCAATTATTGAATATGGCTCGTAAACTAGCATTATTAGCGTATAACTCTACGTCGATTAATGGAGTGTATTTTTGTCAAACAAGTTAACAACGCTCAACCTGTATTTAGAGCCTGCAGAAACCCGTAGACTCGTGTCGCTTTGTGGCCCATTTGATGACAATATCAAGCAGCTAGAACGCCGTATTGGCGTTGAGATCAGCTACCGTAACAACCACTTTCAAATTGTTGGTTCGCCGCGTAACTGCTTAACGGCCAATAATCTGCTAAAAGATCTCTATATCGAAACGCAGCCACTTAAAGGCAGCACACCGGATTTAGAGCCTGATACAGTCCATATCGCGATTCAGGAAGCGATAGCCCTTGATATGGAAGCCCCTCGTGATGAGAGTGAGCTTTATATCAAGACTAAACGTGGTGTGATTAAGCCACGCAATCCTAATCAAAGTGACTATGTAAGAAATATCGTTACCCACGATATTACCTTTGGTGTTGGTCCTGCTGGAACCGGTAAAACTTACCTCGCAGTAGCGGCGGCAGTCGATGCATTAGAGCGTCAAGAAGTTCGCCGAATTTTGCTCACTCGCCCAGCGGTAGAAGCCGGTGAAAAATTAGGTTTTTTACCCGGCGACTTGAGTCAAAAAGTGGACCCTTATCTGCGTCCACTTTACGATGCGCTGTTTGAGATGATGGGCTTTGAGAAGGTAGAGCGTTTAATCGAGCGCAACGTGATTGAAGTTGCTCCGCTTGCCTATATGCGCGGCCGAACATTAAATGATGCCTTTATCATTCTCGATGAGAGTCAAAATACCACGGTTGAACAGATGAAAATGTTCCTCACCCGTATAGGCTTTAACTCTCGCGCGGTGATCACTGGTGATATCACACAAATAGACTTACCTAAGCATCAAAAGTCTGGCCTACGCCACTCAATTGAAGTGCTTGGTGAAGTCGATGAAATTAGCTTTAACTTTTTCCAAGCAAAAGATGTTGTACGTCACCCCGTTGTCGCGCGCATTGTTGAAGCCTATGAAGCGTTCGAGTTAAAAGCACAATCGAGTAAAGGCAGTAAAGATAGCCAATACCAATTACAGGAAACTGCTAACCATGAATGATAATCAAACGGTTATCGATCTTGATCTTCAAATCGCCGTAGAAGGCTTTGAGCTGCCATCGCAAGCCGAACTGGAACTTTGGGTGAAAACAGCACTCAGAGATACTATGAGTGAGGCAGAATTAACGATTCGCATCGTCGATGTTGAAGAAAGCCAAGAGTTAAATAGTACTTACCGTGGAAAAGACAAACCAACTAATGTGTTGTCTTTCCCGTTTGAAGCACCACCGGGCATTGAGCTACCACTATTAGGTGATTTAGTGATTTGTGCGGCGGTTGTTAAGCAAGAAGCAATGGATCAAAATAAACCGCTAATCGCACATTGGGCACACATGGTTGTACATGGTTGTCTTCATCTGCTAGGGTATGATCATATTGACGATTCTGAGGCCGAAGAGATGGAGTCATTAGAGACACATCTGATTGAAAGCCTTGGTTATATTAATCCTTATAAGGAGCAGTAATTGGCTCAAATGAGTCAAGAAAACACTATGAGTGACGATATCCCACCGAGTACTAACGCCCACAAGAAGGGCTGGTTAGAGAAAGTAAGTCAGTTGTTCCAGGGCGAACCACGAAATCGCGAAGACCTAGTTGGCGTCATTCACGATGCAGAGATGCGTGAAGTGATCAGCGAAGATACCCGCGAAATGATTAAAGGTGTTTTAGAAGTTTCCGATCTACGTGTACGGGATATCATGATCCCACGTGCACAGATTGTAGCTATCCAAATCGATGATTCTGTAGAAGAAGTACTTTCTACCGTGATCAGTTCAGCACACTCCCGTTTTCCAGTAGTCAATGAAGACAAAGATCACATCGAAGGCATTTTGCTTGCGAAAGATTTGATTCAGTATGGCTTTAAAAACAATGAGCAGCCATTTGAATTACGTCAAGTTATTCGACCAGCAGTTGTTGTTCCAGAGAGTAAGCGTGTTGATGTGTTACTAAAAGAGTTCCGCTCTCAACGTTACCATATGGCGATTGTCGTCGATGAGTACGGTGGAGTGTCAGGACTTGTGACGATTGAGGATATTCTCGAAGAGATCGTTGGTGATATCGAAGATGAGTTTGACCATGACTCTGCAGAAGAGACAGAGATCAAACAGATCGCGAAGCAAGTCTTCATGGTAAAAGCGCTCACTCCAATTGATGATTTCAATGAAGCATTTGGTACCGAGTTCAGCGACGAAGAGTTCGATACGGTGGGTGGTATGGTGTCTCATGCCTTTGGCCACTTACCTGAGCGTGACGAAAAAGTCATGATCCAGAATATCGAATTTAAAGTGATTAACGCTGATACCCGTCGCTTAATCCAACTTAGAGTGAAATTCCCTGATAACAGTCATAGCAATGATGAGACAGTTGCCTAGCAACTAACTTCGTTATCACGACCCAATGATGAGGCTGTATGCTGAATAAACTTCGGGCATTAGCCCATCATCCGCGCTCGAAAATGGTGCTAGCCTACGCGGCTGGCGCCACTACCGCGCTTTCTTTTGCCCCCTACTCTATCTGGCCGCTCTATCTTATTGCGCTGGCTTTTGTCATTCATCAAAGCACAGCTTTGGCCCCGAAGCAAGCTTTTGGCTATTGGCTAAGTTTTGGCTTTGGCTGCTTCTCTGTTGGTATTAGCTGGGTCCATGTCAGCATGGATGTCTATGGCGGTATGCCGCTTATCGCCTCTATCGCTCTGATGGCCCTGCTAGCCCTATACTTAGCGCTTTACCCTGCGCTGACGGGCTATTTAACTCAAAAGCTTGCGCCAAAAACATCTGTCATTCGTAACTTGCTTGTATTCCCTGCGCTGTGGACCATTACCGAATGGGCGCGTGGCTGGGTGCTTACAGGCTTCCCATGGTTATGGGCAGGATACAGTCAAACAGAAGGACCACTCAAGCCTATCGCCTCTATGTTTGGCACCTTAGGCCTAAGCTTTATTGTTGCCATGCTAGCAGGCGCTATCGCGCTATTGGCCGTTAAACGTTGGCAAAGCCTTGCAATAGCGATTCCTGTGCTTGCCGCGCTGACAGTTGTCGCACCTATGACCTCACAAGTTACGCCAAACGGTGAAACCATCAAGGTCGCGCTAGTACAAGGTAACATCGCTCAGAGCATGAAATGGGATCCTGATGCGCTGTGGCCAACCATGCTCAAATATATGGATCTTTCGCGCCCTGAACTTTCTGCGGACCTGATTATCTGGCCAGAAGCGGCAATCCCCGCTCCAGAATATATGGTGAAAGATTTCCTTTATAACGCTAACAAGGTCGCCAATCTAAACAATACCGCCATCATCACAGGTATCATCAGTAACCATGGCGACGCTTTCTATAATTCGCTGATAGTGCTGGGTAACTACAACCATAAACAGCAATCAGAAGCCGACTATTTAGGTGATGGTGATAATGAATTTAAAAAACACCACTTATTACCTATCGGTGAGTTTGTGCCTTTTGAATCACTCCTGCGCCCACTCGCACCTTTTTTTAATTTACCAATGTCCTCTTTTGCGAGAGGTGATTTTATCCAGCCTAACCTCAACGCGGTAGGCCACCAAATTTCACCCGCTATCTGCTATGAAATAGCCTTTCCTGAACAGCTACGCGCCAATATGAATGATCATACCGACCTGTTGATGACAGTCTCTAATGATGCCTGGTTTGGTAGCTCAAATGGTCCTTTGCAGCATATGGAGATTGCGCAGATGCGCTCGGTAGAACTGGGTCGACCGCTAGTGCGCGCCACCAACAACGGCGTCACAGCGGTTGTCGATGAGAAGGGTAATATCACCCACCAGCTTCCACAATTTGAAGCGGGCGTACTGGTTGCAGATATTCAACTGATGAAAGGGCACACTTTATTTACAACTTTCGGCCAGTGGCCAGTGCTGATATTAAGCTTTTTAATTGCTTTAGCCGCGATGATTAGAAAAAAAATACAGCCTCGCTCTTTGCAACTTTAGATATCAACAAACGACAGCCACCACAACGCTCATTTAGGCAGAGTAAAAGGTGGCTGCTAGCTTGTTCATAGCGGCTTGGTCTAGCCGCTATTTTTTTGCCTCAAGTACGCCTATCAATACCATGGCGCCAAACTATGACGCCAAACTAGGGTGCTAGGGCCTCTCGGGTAAACTCGTTATTGTCACATTCTGTACAGTCAGGCAATATGCCAGGGAATTCGATTTTTGACTCATGGCCGCAGGCCGTGCACACCATGGTACCTTGGCCGACAATCTCGCCACTTTCATAATAACCATGATGTTTAAAATCTTGCGCCACCTCATGCCACTCCACTTGGCTGCGATCGGTTATCTCACCCAACCAATGCCATAAAGTGCTCTCAGCCGTGATAACAGTTGGGCTATGACTTAAATCGTGATCATTTTTTTCCTGTAAGAAACTGGCTATGTCACGTTTTAAAAATTGTTCGACTAAAGCGAGCTCATCTTGCTTCGCCTGCTGTTTTATAGCCAAGTATTCTTTACAGGTTTGCATTTGTGCGTACAAACTCTTTACAGTCAATGAGTTATCATCATTGTATTGAGATTGCAATTGGTTAATAAGTGCCTGATATAGCGAAAGTAGCTCAGTACTTTGTTCACTCATGGTAAATACTCCTTCAACGAACCTTTTTAATGACGCACTTCTAGTTTATTCTATGTCGATATCACTCGCGCTGAAATAGCGCTAGATCAAACAATGGGCGGCATAGCCGGAAATAGATTGATGCAAGAGCAATATACTCCTTCAGAAATTGAAGCTAAAGTGCAGCAGCACTGGCAAGACACAAAAACATTTGAAGTTACCGAAGATGCGAACAAAGAAAAGTTCTACTGCCTTTCTATGTTCCCATATCCGTCAGGTCGACTGCACATGGGCCACGTACGTAACTACACCATAGGCGATGTTGTGTCTCGTTACCAACGTCTGCAAGGTAAAAACGTGCTTCAACCTATCGGTTGGGACTCTTTCGGTCTTCCAGCTGAAAACGCCGCTATCAAAAATAGCACAGCGCCTGCGCCTTGGACTTACGAAAACATCGACTACATGAAAAACCAGCTAAAAATGCTAGGTTTTGGCTATGACTGGTCACGTGAAATTGCAACTTGTACGCCAGAATACTATCGCTGGGAACAGTGGTTCTTCACTAAGCTTTATGAAAAAGGCTTAGTGTATAAAAAGACCTCATCTGTTAACTGGTGTCCAAACGATGAAACCGTGCTTGCGAACGAGCAGGTTATCGACGGCTGTTGCTGGCGCTGTGATACTACTGTAGAGCAAAAAGAGATCCCACAGTGGTTCATTAAAATCACTGAGTACGCCGAAGAGCTACTTAACGATCTTGACCAGCTAGACGAGTGGCCAGAGCAAGTTAAGACCATGCAGCGTAACTGGATTGGTCGCAGTGAAGGTATCGAAATGACCTTCCAAGTTGCTGACAGTGACCAGAGCTTTGATATCTATACTACGCGTCCTGACACGGTTATGGGCGTGACCTATGTAGCGATTGCTGCCGGGCACCCATTAGCGGAGCAAGCTGCTATCAATAACCCAGCGTTGGCTGAGTTTATTGAAGAATGTAAAAACGCCGATACCACCGAAGCGGCTATGGCTGCGATGGAAAAGAAAGGTGTTGCTACAGGACTAAACGCTATCCACCCAATTACTGGCAAAGAAGTGCCTATCTGGGTGGGTAACTTTGTACTGATGAACTACGGTACTGGCGCAGTGATGTCTGTACCTGCTCATGATCAACGCGATTACGAGTTTGCTAAGAAGTACAGTCTAAACATCGAAGCGGTTGTTAAGCCTGCTGACGGCGAAGTTGATATCAGCGAAGAAGCTTACACTGAAAAAGGTGTACTGTTTAACTCAGCTGAGTTTGATGGTCTAGACTTTCAAGCTGCGTTCGATGCCATCGACGCCAAGCTTACAGCTGAAGGCAAAGGTAAGCGTCAAGTGAACTTCCGTCTACGCGACTGGGGTGTTTCACGCCAACGTTACTGGGGTGCTCCAATCCCAATGGTCACTTTGGCTGATGGCACGGTTATTCCGACTCCTGAAGATCAACTACCAGTGATTTTGCCTGAAGATGTGGTTATGGATGGTATCCAGAGCCCTATCAAATCAGATAAAGAGTGGGCTAAGACAACCGTTAACGGTCAAGAAGCATTCCGTGAAACAGATACCTTTGACACCTTTATGGAGTCATCTTGGTATTACGCACGTTACTGTAGCCCGCATGCCGATCAAATGCTTGATCCAGCAAAAGCCAACTACTGGTTACCAGTAGACCAATACATTGGTGGCATTGAGCATGCGTGTATGCACCTATTGTATTTCCGCTTCTTCCATAAGTTATTACGTGATTCAGGCTTAGTAAACTCTGACGAGCCAGCTAAACGTCTACTGACTCAAGGTATGGTACTGGCTGATGCTTACTACTACAACAATGAGAAAGGCGCGCGCGTTTGGGTTGCACCATCAGATGTTACCGTTCTAGAAACTGACGATAAAGGCCGTACAGTTAAAGCCGTAGACAGTGAAGGCAACGAGCTGGTTTACACCGGTATGAGCAAGATGTCTAAGTCTAAAAACAACGGTATCGACCCACAAGAGATGGTTGATAAGTACGGCGCAGACACGGTTCGTCTATTCATGATGTTTGCAGCGCCACCAGAGCTAACTCTGGAATGGCAAGAGTCGAGTGTTGAAGGCGCGCATCGCTTTATTAAGCGTTTGTGGAAAACTGCACACGACCACATTGCGACAGGCCCAACAGCAGAGCTAGACGTTAAGTCACTCAACGCCGCTCAAAAAGAGCTACGTCGTGAACTTCATAAGACGATTGCAAAAGTGGGTGATGATATTGAACGTCGTCAGATGTTCAACACCGCTATCGCATCAGTGATGGAGCTAATGAACCGTCTACAAAAGGCGCCATCAGAAACCGAACAAGACAAGGCCCTAATGCAAGAAGCCTTGAATGCTGTTGTCCGTTTACTTTACCCAATCATTCCACATACGTGTTTCGTACTATGGAACGATCTTGGTAACCAAGGTGCAATTGAAGATGTACTTTGGCCTGAAGTTGACGAGTCTGCATTGGTTGAAGACAGCAAGCTAATCATCGTTCAAGTTAACGGTAAACTGCGCGCTAAGATCACCGTTGCAGCAGATGCGAGCAAAGAAGAAGTTGAAACAGCAGGTATGGCCGAAGAAGGCGTGGTTAAACACACCGAAGGTAAAACTGTTCGTAAAGTTATCTACGTACCGGGCAAGTTGCTCAATATCGTGGCTAACTAATCCTTCTCAAACAAGGAAGACAATACAAAGCTTATGCTAATAAAACGCATACTTTTAGCAACCTTGGCACTGAGCATTTTGCTCAGTGCCGGTTGCGGCTTTAGACTACAAGGTAGCTACTCTATCCCTAAGCAGCTACAAACCTTAAGCCTCAGCAGTCAAGACGAATATAGCGAGCTCACACGCCTAGTACGTGAACGTTTGCGTTTGAACAATATAGCCGTTGTTCCACCCGCCTCTGATATTCCAGTTCTGCGGCTCATTAGTGACTCACTAGACCGCTCTACATTGTCAATCTACCCAACAGGTAACGTTGCAGAGTACGAGCTTATCTATCAAGTGAGCTTTGCTGTACAACTGCCACATGCTGAGTCACAACGCTTCGATGTCTCTATTCATCGCGATTATCTCGATGATCCTCGCACTGCATTAGCAAAGAGCCGTGAAATGGAGCTATTGCTAAAAGAGATGCGTATTCAAGCTGCCAACCGAATTATCCAAACATTGGCCGCGACAGAGGTTAATTGATGCGGGTTTACCCAGATCAGTTAGCGCGTCAGCTTTCTCAATTACCACAGTGTTGCCTTATTTTTGGCGACGATCCCTGGTTATGTGAGCAAAGCCGTGCTGTCATCTTTGCTGAAGCTAAGCGCCAAGGTTTTGAAGAGAAGATCCAGCTCACCCAAGAAACTGGGTTTAGCTGGAATGAGCTTTTCGAGCAATGGCAAGCGATGAGCTTATTTTCAAGCCGCCGTATTATCGAACTTACGCTACCACAAGCAAAACCGGGGACTGAAGGCAGTACTATGCTGCAATCGTTAATGCAGATGGATAATCCAGATGTATTGTTGATTTTAACTGGCCCTAAGCTTGCGGCGGAGCAAACCAAGAGTAAGTGGTTTAAAGTACTAGATGCAAAAGGCATTTACGTACCTTGCACGACTCCTGAAGGTGCACAGTTCCAGCGTTGGCTAGATGGACGCATCAACCACTACGGCTTATCAATGGCAAGGGATCCGCGTGAAATGCTATTTGCACTTTACGAAGGTAACTTGTTAGCCGCAGACCAAGCACTGCAGCTATTACAGCTACTGAGCCCAACGGCGCCTATTGATTGCGAACAGTTAAGCCAATACTTTGAAGATCAATCACGCTTCAGTGTGTTTCAGCTAACCGATGCCATGCTGAGCAATCAACAAGATAAAGCCCAGCATATTCTCTCACAGCTTAAAAGTGAGGGAGTAGCAATGCCAATTATCCTGTGGTCGTTATTTAAAGAGCTTACAGTATTATTGCAACTTAAAGCGGCACAAAACAACCCTGAGCCGCTGCAGGGAGTTTGGAGTAAATTACGTATTTGGGATAAACGAAAGCCCATTTATCAAAATGCACTAAACAGGCTTGAATTGACTCATGTTGAAACACTACTTGCTGGCGCATCAAGCATTGAGCTGAAACTCAAACAGCAAGGCATTGAGGATTGGACCGGACTAAGTCATATCAGCTTATTGTTCGACCCAAAATCACATAATAAGCTGGCACATATTGTCTTAGATTGACGATATGAAGAGGTATTTATGAAGGTTGGTATTTTAGGCGGCACATTCGACCCGATACATTTTGGCCATATACGTCCAGCACAAGAGGTCAAACAGCAGCTTAACTTGGATGAGGTTTGGTTGATGCCAAACCATATTCCACCACATAAGCAAAGCACTCACGTTTCCTGCGAAGATAGACTCGCCATGGCACAATTGGTCAGTGATGAGCTGCCCCAGTTTAAAGTCTGTGATATTGAAGCCAAACGCGATAGCCCCTCCTATTCTGCGATGACCTTAGCCCAACTGCGCGAAATACACCCTCAGCACGAGTTCTATTTCATCATGGGTATGGATTCTTTTCTAAATATCTCTAAGTGGTATGAATGGCAAAAGCTATTCAGCCTGTGCCACATAGTGGTCTGCAAGCGCCCGGGCTGGCAACTCGACAGCAACGACCCGATACAAACAACGTTAAAACCTAGACGTAAACTTGCAACGCAAGCCACCGATGGCACTGCGGGCAATATCTTTATCTTAAATGTGGCCGAGCAAGATATCTCCTCTACACAGGTGCGCCAGCAACTCATGCAGGGCCATATACCGAGCGCTGCATTACCCGCTTCTATTCAAGACTACATCCAACACAATCGTCTTTATCGAGGCAACTCTGCAACTAATTCAGATTAAACCGCATTCAAACACAGATATTTCTATGCAGAACTATTAATCTGGATCTGAAATACTGCTATACTATCGCGCTGTCTTAAAATTAATGGGGTACCAGCGTGGAAAGCGCAGAGTTAAAGCAATTTGTAATCGATAAGGTTGAAGACCTTAAAGCAAAAGATATCGTTGTAATGGACATATCTGAGAAATCTAACATCGCCGACTTTATGGTTGTATGTACGGGTAACTCAAAAACACACGTTAAAGCAATCGCAGAGAACCTAGTGGTTGAAGCCAAGCGTGCCGGCCTAAGTATTCTTGGAGTCGAAGGACGTGAGAGCAGCGAGTGGGTTTTAGTCGACCTAGGCGATGTCATCATGCACGTTATGCAAGATCAAACTCGTGACTTCTACCAGCTTGAAAAACTTTGGTCAGAAAAGCCTGAGTAATGAAGATTCAGTTAGTCGCAGTTGGAACCCGCATGCCAGATTGGGTCGAAACAGGTTTCAAAGAATATCAGCGCCGCTTTCCTCGAGATATGGCGCTTGAATTAGTTGAAATCCCCGCTGGCAAACGCGGTAAAAATGCCGATATAGCTCGCATTCTCCAAAAAGAGGGCGAGTTAATGTTGGCTGCGATCCCGAAAGGGAATCATATCGTTAGCTTAGACTTGCCGGGTAAAAACCTTACCACTCCACAGCTAGCAGAGCAGATGAACAAATGGCTACTCGATGGCCGCGATGTTAGCTTGCTGATCGGTGGCCCTGAAGGTTTATCACCTGAATGCAAAAAGGCCGCAGCACAAAGCTGGTGCCTATCTGCCTTAACCCTACCTCATCCATTGGTACGTGTGATTGTTGCCGAAAGCCTTTATCGAGGCTGGAGCATTAACAATAATCATCCCTACCATAGAGAATAATATCGAATCATTATTTGGTTAGTCAGACCTTAACAGGACTAGCACATGTGCTTGGCACCCGTTTTTAAGCAGGAGAGAATGTAAGTGTCCCCAAGAAAGCGCATAACCATGAATGACCATGCAGCCGAGGCGTCGCTGTTTAAACGCCGTGCCCTGTTTACGTTCTTAAGCGTTATTGTCCTGCTAAGCTTGTTACTCGTTAACCTTTACAACCTGCAAATCACCTCCTTTAAAGATTACGAAACTCGCTCTAATGATAACCGTATTCGTGTCGTGCCCGTCGCGCCAAACCGTGGCTTGATCTACGATCGTCATGGGCAGCTGCTTGCCGAAAATCAGCCTTTTTTCTCATTAGAGATGGTGCCCGAAAAAGTTAAAAACGTCAGTGACACCTTAGATGAACTCAGCCTTGTCATCGACTTGTCGGCTGATGAAAAAGAGAACGTAATCGATGCGCTTAAATATCACCGCCGATTTAAGCCTCTGACGATAAAGAATAAACTCACCGAAGAGCAAGTTGCCAAGTTCAGCGTGAACCAACACCGTTTTCCGGGTATTTCAGTTGAAGCGGGCCTAAAACGTCACTACCCATACAATGGCCTAATGACCCATGCACTAGGCTATGTCGGAAAAATCAATAGCCGAGATCAAGACTCACTGGTACGCAATAATTTGTGGGCAAACTATGCGGCGACTAAAGATATCGGTAAGCAAGGTATCGAAAAGTTTTACGAGAGCATGTTACTGGGTAAGCCCGGTCATCTCGAGGAAGAGGTTAATAACCGTGGCCGTACTATTCGTACTCTTAAGTCTGAGCCGCCAATTCCTGGGCAAGATATTTACCTGACCTTAGACTTAAAGCTTCAGCAAAAAGCGATGGAGTTGCTCAATGGCCGACGAGGCTCTGTTGTGGCTATCGATCCTCGTGATGGCGGTATTTTAGCCCTAGTCTCTAGCCCAACATACGACCCAAATCTATTCGTACATGGTATTAGTAGTAAAGCCTATAATGAGCTGTTGAACTCGAAATCTCGTCCACTGATTAACCGTGCAACTCAAGGACAGTATGCGCCTGCCTCTACAGTTAAACCCCACTTAGCTCTACTGGGGTTAGAAAATAAAACCGTGACCACAAAAACCCGTATTTGGGATCCTGGCTTTTGGCAGATCCCAGGGGTTGAGCGTAAATATCGCGACTGGAAACGTTGGGGGCACGGCTGGGTCGATGTCAACAGCGCTATCGTTAGCTCCTGTGATACCTACTTCTACGATCTTGCCTATAAGACTGGTGTTGACGCAATCGCCAACTTTATGCAGCCATTTGGCTTTGGTGAGCGTACCGGTGTGGATATCTTCGAGGAATCAGCAGGGATCATGCCTTCGAAAGATTGGAAGCGTCTGCGTTATAACCAGCCTTGGTATATTGGCGATACTATCTCGGTAGGTATTGGTCAAGGCTACTGGACGACAACTCCTCTACAACTTGCTAATGCCACAGCTATTTTAGCGAATAAGGGCCGCCGCTTTGTACCGCATATGCTCAAATCGATTCAAGATGAAACAGCAAAAATCGATACCCCTGCAGATGAGCTACCGCCCATTGTCTTAAAAGATCCAAAGAACTGGGACATCATCAATGAAGCGATGCGAGATACCGCCCATAAGTCACGCTTCACAGATGCTCGTTACACCGCGGCAATGAAAACGGGTACGGCTCAGGTATTTAGTGTTGCAGAAGACGCGAAGTATGATGCTGACACCATTGATGAGCGTTTACGTGATAACGCACTGATCATTGCTTATGCTCCATACGAAAACCCTAAGATTGTCCTCGCCGTAGTAATAGAAAACGCAGGCTGGGGTGGTGTCAATGCAGGCCCTGTTGCTCGCGCCTTATTAGATGAGTATTTGTTAAGAGATTCATGGGATAAGACATAATGAGTGCACACAACCATCGTCCAAATATCTGGCAACGCCTACACATAGACTTGCCATTATTGCTCGGCCTACTGGCACTCATGGCCTTCGGACTGGTTGTTATATACTCTGCCGGTGGTGAAGATCTCGCCCTGATGGACAGACAACTGTTTCGCATGGGCTTATCGCTAATGGTGATGTTTGCTGTGGCGCAGATTAACCCTGAAGTTCTGAGGCGATGGGCGTTCCCTATCTATATAACAGGTATCATCTTGCTAATCGGCGTGCACTTTTTTGGTGATATCAATAAGGGGGCTCAACGCTGGTTAAACCTCGGTTTTATGGAGTTTCAGCCATCTGAGCTAATTAAGCTCGCCTTCCCGATTACTATGGCTTGGTATATCAGTAAATTTCCCTTACCACCAAAGAAACGATACTTGCTAGGAGCAGGCGTTATCTTACTTGTGCCGACCATACTTATCGCTAAACAACCAGACCTTGGCACCTCAATTCTGGTGGCGGCATCGGGGATTTTCGTACTGTTTTTATCTGGAATGAGCTGGCGAATAGTGGGTGGTTTCATCGGTAGCGTGCTGGCGATGCTACCGGTACTGTGGTTTTTCTTGATGCATGACTACCAACGCACCCGAGTATTGACCTTGCTCGATCCTGAAAAAGACCCATTAGGTGCCGGCTACCACATAATCCAATCTAAGATTGCCATCGGCTCAGGTGGCTTATGGGGTAAAGGTTGGCTACAAGGCACACAGTCACAGCTTGAGTTTTTACCCGAGCGCCACACCGACTTTATCTTTGCCGTCATTGGTGAAGAGTTCGGCCTTATTGGTGCCTTATTACTGCTTTCTCTCTACATTTATGTCATCGGTCGAGGCTTAGTTATTGCTTCTCGGGCACAAACCAGTTTTGCCCGCCTGTTAGCTGGCAGTATCACCCTAACCTTCTTCGTTTATATTTTTGTCAATATCGGCATGGTTTCCGGCCTTTTACCTGTTGTAGGTGTTCCTCTGCCTCTAATCAGTTATGGTGGTACCTCGATGCTGACATTGATGACTGGATTTGGCATCTTAATGAGTATTCATACCCATAGACGCTTTATCGATAGATAGCTTCGAATGTAAACCAATAGATAATTAACCCTCGAAAGCATTATGTCGTCTTCGAATATTCCATGCATAATGCTTTTCGACTATTTTCGATAACCAACTTCAACAATTATTTTTCGACTATTAAGGATGGCCTAAAGATGACGCTGTTAAAACGTATTCTTGCACCTTTGGCACTTACACTCTTTTCATACTCTGCCGTAGCGGCGACCGTTGAAACGGATGTCGAAACACTCAAAGCCGAATTTATTAAGGCTCAAAACGCGAAAGGTTTTGATAGCGCCAAAACCGCCGATTTCATCAAAAACGCCGAGTACAACCAAGCCGTAATTGATGCCATGACCAAGCCTTGGGAGGCCAAACCTTGGCACCAGTACTACCCTATTTTTCTCACCGATAAACGTTTAGATGCGGGTCTAGCATTTTGGAAAGAACACGCCGACACCATTGCAAAGGCATCGAAAGAGTTTAATGTCGATCCACAGATCATCGTGGCGATTATCGGTATCGAAACCTTTTATGGCGGCTATATGGGTAACTACCCAGTAAAAGACGCACTGTATACCTTAGGGTTTCATTACCCACCACGAGCTAAGTTCTTTAGAAGCGAATTTGCAAACCTGCAATCGCTCGTCAAAGAGGAGCACTTAGATATCAATAGCCTAAAAGGCTCTTATGCTGGTGCAATGGGCTTTGGTCAGTTTATTCCATCGAGCTACCGCCATTACGCAGTGGACTTTGATAATGATGGCAGCCGCGACCTATTAAATAGTACAACAGATGCGATTGGCAGCGTTGCGAACTACTTCCATCAACATGGTTGGCAGAAAAATCAACCAGTAGCACTTGAATTAACCTTGAATAAAGACTTACCTGATACTGTTAACACTTGGTCTGGCGAGAAACTGCATTACAAGGTTGCCGATATTCTCTCACCGAGTGTCGCACTCGCTGAATCAATGGATCTCGATGTATCACAACCCGCTCTAGTGGTGAAACTTGAGCAAGCCGATCATGACGAATATTGGCTAGGTCTTAAAAACTTTTATGTTATCACCCGTTATAACCGCAGTCCTTTGTATGCAATGGCGGTTTATCAATTTAGTCAGGAATTAAAGAAAACTTATGCCGCGCAATAATACCCTTGCCATTTTAGTCTTAACAGCCACCCTAGCCGCATGCTCTAGCGGTGGTCGCTACGAACTTGATGACGATAAGGCGCCGACATCCGCACCTGATGTGACCAAAGTTGAAGATGCTCATCCCAAATATGAGCCATACAGTCGTGGTGGTAACAAAAAAAACTACACCGTACTTGGTAAGAGTTACCAGGTCATGGATACGGGTGAAGGCTACGCAGAAAAAGGCATCGCCTCATGGTATGGCGCCAAGTTTCATGGACACCTTACGTCCAATGGTGAAACCTACGACATGTACTCTATGTCGGCGGCCCATAAGACGCTGCCGCTGCCTAGCTATGTGAAGGTGACTAACCTTAAGAACGATAAGACGGTCATAGTGCGGGTTAACGATAGAGGACCGTTTCATGAGGACCGTATTATCGATCTGTCCTATGCTGCAGCTCACCGCCTAGACATGCTCAAAACTGGTACTGCAAATGTTAGCCTAGAAGTGATCTATATTGCCGATCCGGAGTCAACAGCACTGGCTGAACTCAAAGGCACAGAGCTTCACTATATTCAGGTGGTAGCATCATCTAGCAAAGAACGCTTAGAAAACTTAGCTAATAGCTTAGAGAAAAAGTACCAAGTTAAGAGTCGAGTTCAAAGCGTAAACAGCTTGTACCGCTTGCAATTAGGGCCTATTGGCCAACAGCAACTTGCAAACAAGCTGACAGAAAAACTCAAGCAAGAGGGTTACCCTCAAAGTTACCTGCTTACTGAATGAACCAAGATTAATGAACCAAGGCTGAATTCCATTGTCCACTAATGTTATACTCGTTGGAATTACACTTTCTTCATACCTAAACTATTAAGACGTGCATTATTAATATGAATTTACTGAACAAACCTTTAAAAACGCTTTTGTTCGCGACCTCTGTCGCCGCATTATCAGTACAAGCGGCGCCAGTCGTTACCCCGAATGCACCAACAGTTGCAGCCAAAGCTTATGTGCTAATGGACTACAACACCGGACAGATCATTGCTGAGGAAAACGCTTACGAAAGCTTAAACCCAGCGAGCTTGACTAAAATGATGACAAGTTATGTTATCGGTCATGAGATCAAGGTCGGTAACGTATCGCCAACAGATGAAGTGACCATCAGTAAAAAAGCCTGGTCTAAAAACTTCCCAGACTCTTCTAAAATGTTTATCGAAGTGGGTAAAAAAGTCACGGTAGAAGAACTAAACAAAGGTATCATCATTCAATCGGGTAACGATGCCTGTGTCGCAATGGCTGAACATATTGCTGGCACCGAAGATGGCTTTGTTGACTTAATGAACTCATGGGCTAAGCAGCTAGGTATGCAGGATAGCTACTTTGAAAACAGCCACGGTCTAGATTCAGATAATCACAAAAGTACCGCCTACGACATGGCAATTCTTGGCGCTGCGATTATTCGTGATGTACCAGATGAATACGCAGTGTATAAAGAGAAATCTTTTACCTACAACGGCATCAAGCAGTATAACCGTAACGGTTTGTTATGGGATAAGAGCTTAAGCGTTGACGGCATTAAAACTGGCCACACTTCAGGTGCGGGTTATAACTTAGTGACTTCTGCGACTAAAGACGGCATGCGCCTTATCTCTGTTGTAATGGGCACTAAGAGTGAAGCTGCGCGTAAAGCGGAAAGTAAGAAGCTACTTAACTATGGTTTCCGTTTCTTTGAAACAGTCACACCGTATAAAGCTGGCGATACATTCGTTACTCAAAAAATCTGGTATGGCGATCGTGAAACGATTGACCTAGGTGTGGTAACAGATACGCCGATTACCATTAGCCGCGGCCAAGCTAAAAACCTACAAGCTAACTTTGAACTGACTAAAGAGCTTAAGGCCCCAATTGCTAAAGGCGAAACGGTTGGTCGTGTCTACTTCCAGTTAAACGGCAAAGATATCGCACAGTTCCCACTCGTCACGCTACAAGAAGTCAATGAAGGCAGCTGGTTCAGCCAACTGATGGATTACTTCAAGCAGATGTTTGCAGGCTGGTTTAGCTAAACCATACTGTATATACCATGAAGCCACCTTAAGGTGGCTTCATGCGTTTTAATCCCCTATACAAGCAAAACCGACTTGAATTAGATATAATTGCCACCATATTATGATTATTGAAATCTTTGAGAGTGAAATATGTTAGATACTAAATTTGATGAACTAATGGAATTCCCATCTTCTTTTCCATTTAAAATTGTTGGTGATGCAAGCGATACACTAGCAGACCGCGTCGTGGCGGTTGCACAGAGCCTTGCTCCTGATGACTACACCCCAATAACAAAAGTTTCAAGCAAAGGTACTTACAACTCAGTAACCATACGTATTACGGTTACGAGTAAAGAGCAAATCGAACAACTTTATACTCAACTTGCTGCGATTGAAGGCGTGAAACGCGTACTATAAATATTAATCATTAATGATAAATGTGATCCGTATTACATTTATCATTTTGAAGCGTATAATAGCCCGCACAAATATTTGAGGGGAGAGGTTGCCCTTGTACGATAACGCTTTGCATATTCGTCATCTAGGTAAACAAGATTACGAATCAGTGTGGCACGCAATGCAACACTATACCGATAATCGCGATGAGAACAGTCAAGATGAGATCTGGATTGTTGAACATACGCCAGTATTCACCCAAGGCCAGGCAGGCAAGAGTGAACACATCCTAAATCCAGGTGATATCCCTGTTATTCAGGTTGATCGCGGTGGGCAAGTGACCTATCACGGCCCGGGACAACTTGTCGTCTACCCTCTTCTCGATATTAAACGCCTCAAAATAGGTGTACGTCAGCTCGTCACTCATATTGAACAGAGCATCATTAACATGCTCAAGCGTTATCAAATTGAAGCCTATGCTAAAGCTGATGCGCCAGGCGTCTATGTTGAAGAGCGTAAAATAGCATCCCTCGGTCTTCGGATCCGTAAAGGGTGCTCTTTCCACGGGTTAGCACTCAATGTCGACATGGATATGTCTCCATTTCAACGTATAAACCCCTGCGGTTATGCCGGAATGGAAATGATCCAATGTAAGCAGCTCGGCGGACCACAAACTGTCGAAGAAGCAGGTCGGCAACTGATTGAAACCCTCAGCCAAGAACTCGGTTTAGATAAGCTAGTTCATCACCAAGGATTACCAGAGTCATATGAATAGGCCTGAAAGATTACAACCTGGCGTAAAACTAAGAGACGCAGAAAAGGTTTCTCGCATCCCTGTAAAAGTGGTGCCATCTGAACGTGAAACCATGCTAAGAAAACCCGACTGGCTGCGAGTTAAGCTTCCCGCTTCCAACCAGCGCATCACCGACATTAAACAAGCGCTACGTAAGAACGGATTACACTCAGTATGTGAAGAGGCGTCTTGCCCTAATCTATCTGAATGCTTTAACCACGGCACGGCTACCTTTATGATCTTAGGGGCTATCTGTACTCGTCGCTGCCCCTTCTGTGATGTGGCTCATGGACGCCCTCTTAAGCCTGATGCAGAGGAGCCAAAGAAGCTAGCGCAAACCATCAAAGATATGAAGCTTAAGTATGTGGTGATCACCTCAGTAGATCGTGACGACTTACGTGATGGTGGTGCCCAGCACTTTGCCGATTGCATCCGTGAAATTCGCTTATTAAATCCAGAAATTAAGATTGAAACCTTGGTGCCTGATTTCCGTGGCCGTATCGATGCAGCGCTCGATATCTTAGCCACAGAGCCACCCGATGTATTCAACCACAATTTGGAAACAGCGCCGATGCATTACCGCAAAGCGCGCCCAGGAGCTAATTACCAATGGTCTTTAGACTTACTGAAGAAATTTAAGGAACGTCACCCCGATATCCCGACTAAATCAGGTCTGATGATGGGGCTGGGTGAGAGCAACGAAGAGATCGCACAGGTATTATACGATCTACGTGCACACAACGTAGAGATGCTGACACTGGGTCAATATCTGCAGCCGTCGAAATTCCACCTTGCTGTTGAGCGTTACGTCTCACCAGCGGAGTTTGATGAGCTTAAAGAGCTTGCCGAAAGCATTGGCTTTACCCACGCGGCCTGTGGTCCATTGGTACGTTCAAGCTACCATGCAGACCTTCAAGCTCAAGGTAAAGAAGTTAGATAAACCCTCTGCCCATAGAAAAATAGCGCCCATTGGCGCTATTTTTGTTTCTGTTTCTATTTCTGTTTAAGTTTCTGCTTAGGTTTTATAAAGTGATATGAGTTAAAACTGCAGTTGCATGAGAATCGCGTCTTCACAACCGATTTCAGTCTTGTAGTAGCCTTTACGAACGCCAGTTTGTTCAAAGCCTGAATTCTCATACAGCTCTCTTGCAGCCGTACCAGATTGACGAACCTCTAGCAGTAATATCTCAGCCCCTTTGTCCTTAGCTTCGGCGATCACGGCCTTTAACAGCGCCTTACCAAAGCCCTTACCTTGATGAACAGGGTCGACACAGATATCCATCAAGGTTGCATCCTCAAAAATCTGATGCAAAATAGCAAAACCACAAAGCTCATCGCTATCCAATATACCTAAGCTAGTATACAAATTGCCGAAACAGCTTTTAATCGTAGACTCACTCATAGGATGACTATGCGCTTTAGCTGCTATAGCAGCCATCTGTGAGGACATTTCATCGTTTAGCAGTATGATTTCCACTAAGCGTCCTTTTGAGCCATAAAAGGCTGCATATTAAGCCACAGGGTCTTTTTAGCCTCTGCATTATTCTCAAGCTCATTGATAGGCGCAGAAACTAAAGTATTGTCATTAACGACGGCTTGCTTACCACGCATATCCCAAATCACCTTAGTTCCTGGCTCGACTCTAACAGCAAAACGGCAATGAGCTAAATCGACTCCGAGTAAACCAAGTACCGTGCTAATGATTGGGCTATCAACATCTTTGATCCGCAGCGGATTAACCAACACAGTCAACACTTCAAATGGAGGAACGGCTTTCTTCCACCGCACAATGCTCATAGCGTCTAAATATGCACTTGTTTTCATTAAGACTCGACCACAAAGGATTTAAAACGATAGAGAGCATAGCAGCTAGTCTATGTCTAAGTGAAGCAACTCAAATGAAGCTGCCAAGATAAAGTCACTGAGATCCAACGCCTATCAAGCGTGACTCAAACTTTCATTATATAACTTCAGATATAATGGTAAATTGTAGATGCAAAAAAGCCGAGCAATTGCTCGGCTTTTTCAAATTTGGCAGGGGTGGGGAGATTCGAACTCACAACATCCGGTTTTGGAGACCGGCGCTCTACCAATTGGAGCTACACCCCTGTCGACGAAACGGATTATGCTAAATCAGCCCCCAAAGGTAAAGCTTTTTTTATCTAAAGCGCGTCAACTGTGGTTTTTTCAGACAATAAAGCGAAATGTAACAACCCATAGCCCGTTGGATAAAACACCCAGAGCACACTGACTAAATCCACTCACTAAACCAGTAAACGACAGATGCAAAAAAGCCGAGCTAATGCTCGGCTTTTTCAAATTTGGCAGGGGTGGGGAGATTCGAACTCACAACATCCGGTTTTGGAGACCGGCGCTCTACCAATTGGAGCTACACCCCTTTTGAGAGATGGATTCTGCTTAATATCGCCCAAAAGGTAAAGTACTTTTTGATGCAAAAGCTACCGAGTGCAGGTTTTCCCAGCAGATAGTTGATGCTTTAACCATTAATAGCTAAAGCAAGCGAGATTGTCAGCACTAGAGTCCCCAAGGATAAAGGAAATAAGGCTGCAACTCAGCAACATGATAACCCAATCAATATCTTGCAGAGACACGCTTGTAAGTACACTCCATACGAGTGCACTCATTAACTTTGGTTCAAGAATCTATTTGAAAAGTATCTTTGGTAGTGCTCCAAATTGTTACGAGTTGCCTCCCTACAGCAATCACAGATTGCTTATATTAATCGCACTGCTATTTGCATCATAAGCTTAGGGTAATAGCTTCTACGCTCACAGGAGAGTGCTACATAAGCTAGAAGTTAAAACAGGGAAGTTCTTTGCCGTCTCTTGAGTTTGTCATAGGTCAACTCACCTCTGGACGGGACAAACCCAGCTCAACAACAGGAGGTCACCAATGTCTTTCTATGACATCTGACCTATAGGGAAATGGAAATGTAATTATGATGTAGGAAGCAGCGCCCATGCCACCAAGGCATTTGTTAGTCCTAAACACCAGACGTGGGAAGTGTCGATTATGCACAACTACATGGATGTAGGAGATAGATCAATGCAAGAACTGTTACTGAGGTAACAATAATCTACTCGACATCGAGGGTCGTTCTTTTCACGCGATCTATATGGATATAGAAGTCCCTTAAATTGTCTGGAACAATTTAGGTGAGCGCATATACGAAAAAAGCCCGCTGCGTTAGCAGCGGGCTTTTTTGCTTCTCTTTCGAGAATCCTGTTTTGTCTTCACTTTTACAAAAGTGAAATAAAAGTGGCGTCTGGAAATGGCAGCTTCGAGACCATTTATATGCATCCTGCATAAATGGCATTCCCTACATCCTGTAAGTCACAAGCTCTCCGCGTTCATAGCCTGCATCAAGCAGTGCTTGATAAGCGCAGACTATTCACCCTACTCCACATGGTTATTGAACCTCGCTACGCTCGAGCTTTCTACTTCCCCATATTCGAGTAGTCAATTCTCGTACCAGCCAAAAACGAAAAAAGCCCGCTACATCGTAGCGGGCTTTCTCGCTTCTCTTTCGAGAACAAATAGGCGCCTGGAAATGACCTACTCTCACATGGGGAGACCCCACACTACCATCGGCGATACTGTGTTTCACTTCTGAGTTCGGAATGGATTCAGGTGGTGCCACAGCTCTATGGTTTCCAGACAAATTCGGCTTTTACTTTCAGCTTTTAAAAAAGCTAAAGGTAAAAAAGTTTGAAAAGCTGTGCCTTCAAAAGAGATATCTTTTAAATGGCTTTTAAATTAAGTAATTGAGTTCACACTACATTAAGTGCTTAAATTCTAACTCTGGTGTCTGTTGAAACATCAGTCTCATACAAAACCCATCAGGGTTGTATGGTTAAGCCTCACGAGTCATTAGTACAAGTTAGCTCAACGCCTCACAACGCTTACACACCTTGCCTATCAACGTCCTAGTCTCGAACGGCTCTTTAGAGGAATTAAATTCCTAGGGATGACTCATCTTAGGACTCGCTTCCCGCTTAGATGCTTTCAGCGGTTATCGATTCCGAACGTAGCTACCGGGCAATGCCATTGGCATGACAACCCGAACACCAGCGGTTCGTCCACTCCGGTCCTCTCGTACTAGGAGCAGCTTCCTTCAATCATCCAACGCCCACGGCAGATAGGGACCGAACTGTCTCACGACGTTCTGAACCCAGCTCGCGTACCACTTTAAATGGCGAACAGCCATACCCTTGGGACCGACTTCAGCCCCAGGATGTGATGAGCCGACATCGAGGTGCCAAACACCGCCGTCGATATGAACTCTTGGGCGGTATCAGCCTGTTATCCCCGGAGTACCTTTTATCCGTTGAGCGATGGCCCTTCCATACAGAACCACCGGATCACTATGACCTACTTTCGTACCTGCTCGACGTGTATGTCTCGCAGTTAAGCTGGCTTATGCCATTGCACTAACCGTACGATGTCCGACCGTACTTAGCCAACCTTCGTGCTCCTCCGTTACTCTTTGGGAGGAGACCGCCCCAGTCAAACTACCCACCAGGCACTGTCCCGAACCCCGATTCAGGGGCCGCGGTTAGAACATCAAAACTACAAGGGTGGTATTTCAAGATTGACTCCACTCCATCTAGCGACGAAGCTTCAAAGTCTCCCACCTATCCTACACATGTAGGTTCAATGTTCAGTGCCAAGCTATAGTAAAGGTTCACGGGGTCTTTCCGTCTAGCCGCGGGTATACGGCATCTTCACCGCAATTTCAACTTCACTGAGTCTCGGCTGGAGACAGCGTGGCCATCATTACGCCATTCGTGCAGGTCGGAACTTACCCGACAAGGAATTTCGCTACCTTAGGACCGTTATAGTTACGGCCGCCGTTTACCGGGGCTTCGATCATGAGCTTCTCCGAAGATAACCCAATCAATTAACCTTCCGGCACCGGGCAGGCGTCATACCGTATACTTCCTCTTGCGAGTTTGCACAGTACTGTGTTTTTGATAAACAGTTGCAGCCACCTGGTATCTGCGACTCTCGGCAGCTTAGGGAGCAAGTCCCATCACCACTAAGAGCGTACCTTCTCCCGAAGTTACGGTACCATTTTGCCTAGTTCCTTCAGCCGAGTTCTCTCAAGCGCCTTAGTATTCTCTACCCGACCACCTGTGTCGGTTTGGGGTACGATTCCTGCTAACCTGAAGCTTAGAAGATTTTCCTGGAAGCATGGCATCAACTACTTCATCACCTTAGTGACTCGTCATCAGTTCTCAGCCTTAAGTACACCCGGATTTGCCTAAGTGTACAGCCTACAACCTTAAACGCGGACAACCAACGCCGCGCTAGCCTAGCCTTCTCCGTCTCTCCATCGCAGTTAGCAGAAGTACGGGAATATTAACCCGTTTCCCATCGACTACGCCTTTCGGCCTCGCCTTAGGGGTCGACTCACCCTGCCCCGATTAACGTTGGACAGGAACCCTTGGTCTTTCGGCGAGGGGGTTTTTCACCCCCTTTATCGTTACTCATGTCAGCATTCGCACTTCTGATACCTCCAGCGTGGGTTACCCCTTCACCTTCAACGGCTTACAGAACGCTCCTCTACCGCACTAGTGTAAACACTAGTACCCATAGCTTCGGTGTATTGCTTAGCCCCGTTAAATCTTCCGCGCAGGCCGACTCGACTAGTGAGCTATTACGCTTTCTTTAAATGATGGCTGCTTCTAAGCCAACATCCTAGCTGTCTAAGCCTTCCCACATCGTTTCCCACTTAGCAATAACTTTGGGACCTTAGCTGATGGTCTGGGTTGTTTCCCTTTTCACGACGGACGTTAGCACCCGCCGTGTGTCTCCCGTATAGTACTCATTGGTATTCGGAGTTTGCAAAGGGTTGGTAAGTCGGGATGACCCCCTAGCCTTAACAGTGCTCTACCCCCAATGGTATTCGTACGAGGCGCTACCTAAATAGCTTTCGAGGAGAACCAGATATCTCCCGGTTTGATTGGCCTTTCACCCCCAGCCACAAGTCATCACCGCATTTTTCAACATACGTGTGTTCGGTCCTCCAATTGATGTTACTCAATCTTCAACCTGCCCATGGCTAGATCACCGGGTTTCGGGTCTACACCTTGCAACTAAACGCGCAGTTAACACTCGGTTTCCCTACGGCTCCGCTATTCGCTTAACCTTGCTACAAAATGTAAGTCGCTGACCCATTATACAAAAGGTACGCAGTCACGGTCTCAAGAACCGCTCCCACTGCTTGTACGTATACGGTTTCAGGTTCTATTTCACTCCCCTCACAGGGGTTCTTTTCGCCTTTCCCTCACGGTACTGGTTCACTATCGGTCAGTCAGGAGTATTTAGCCTTGGAGGATGGTCCCCCCATGTTCAAACAGGATGTCACGTGTCCCGTCCTACTCGTTTTCACGTAAAGTTAGTTTTCATGTACGGGGCTATCACCCTGTGCCGCTGTGCTTTCCAACACATTCCACTAACACCCTCTACGCTTAAGGGCTAATCCCCGTTCGCTCGCCGCTACTAGGGGAATCTCGGTTGATTTCTTTTCCTCCGGGTACTTAGATGTTTCAGTTCCCCGGGTTCGCCTCATTAACCTATGTATTCAGTTAATGATACTAGCTTATGCTAGTGGGTTTCCCCATTCGGACATCGTTAGCTCAAATGCTTGTTACTAGCTCGCCAACGCTTTTCGCAAGTTACTACGTCCTTCATCGCCTCTGACTGCCAAGGCATCCACCATATACGCTTAGTCACTTAACCATACAACCCAAATAAGTCTCTATGAGAAATACTCGTTGTTCTGAGCGGGTAAGCTCACAACAGCCGTACTGTAACTAATGGTTTCTACTTTCGCCAAAATTAGAATTTTTATCTTATTGCCTCATACTTACGTATCAGCCAACAAGCTAAGACACTTAATGTTAAGTGTTTTTAGAACTCAATTTTTTAATTTCGCGCTAATCCTATAAATAACAACACGATAAATCGTAGTCGTTATCCCTTTCAGATTAACACTATCAGCTTTCCAAATTTTTAAAGAGCGGGCTTAAAAAAGCCAAAGATAAATTCTGCATTTATCTTTGGCATCTCTTACCTGTGCATATGTCTTACTCTTATTGAAGAGAAAGATGTAAATGGTGGAGCTATGCGGGATCGAACCGCAGACCTCCTGCGTGCAAGGCAGGCGCTCTCCCAGCTGAGCTATAGCCCCATTTACATGCAGTCAAACAAATTTACGTTAAAACAAAATCTTTCTTTAGGAGAAAATAAAGATTTTGGTGGGTCAGAGTGGACTTGAACCACCGACCTCACCCTTATCAGGGGTGCGCTCTAACCAGCTGAGCTACAGACCCAACGTAATTTGCTCTTTCTTTACGACAAGCATATCTGTGTGAACACTCAACAACGATTAAGTTAGTCGTATAGGTAAGGAGGTGATCCAGCCCCAGGTTCCCCTAGGGCTACCTTGTTACGACTTCACCCCAGTCATGAACCACACCGTGGTAAACGCCCTCCCGAAGGTTAAGCTATCTACTTCTGGTGCAGCCCACTCCCATGGTGTGACGGGCGGTGTGTACAAGGCCCGGGAACGTATTCACCGTAGCATTCTGATCTACGATTACTAGCGATTCCGACTTCACGGAGTCGAGTTGCAGACTCCGATCCGGACTACGACCGGCTTTGTGAGATTAGCTCCACCTCGCGGCTTCGCAACCCTCTGTACCGACCATTGTAGCACGTGTGTAGCCCTACTCGTAAGGGCCATGATGACTTGACGTCGTCCCCACCTTCCTCCGGTTTATCACCGGCAGTCTCCCTAAAGTTCCCACCATTACGTGCTGGCAAATAAGGATAAGGGTTGCGCTCGTTGCGGGACTTAACCCAACATTTCACAACACGAGCTGACGACAGCCATGCAGCACCTGTCTCAGAGTTCCCGAAGGCACTAAGCTATCTCTAGCGAATTCTCTGGATGTCAAGAGTAGGTAAGGTTCTTCGCGTTGCATCGAATTAAACCACATGCTCCACCGCTTGTGCGGGCCCCCGTCAATTCATTTGAGTTTTAACCTTGCGGCCGTACTCCCCAGGCGGTCTACTTAATGCGTTAGCTTGAGAGCCCAGTGTTCAAGACACCAAACTCCGAGTAGACATCGTTTACGGCGTGGACTACCAGGGTATCTAATCCTGTTTGCTCCCCACGCTTTCGTACCTGAGCGTCAGTCTTTGTCCAGGGGGCCGCCTTCGCCACCGGTATTCCTTCAGATCTCTACGCATTTCACCGCTACACCTGAAATTCTACCCCCCTCTACAAGACTCTAGTTTGCCAGTTCAAAATGCAGTTCCCAGGTTGAGCCCGGGGCTTTCACATCTTGCTTAACAAACCGCCTGCGTACGCTTTACGCCCAGTAATTCCGATTAACGCTTGCACCCCTCGTATTACCGCGGCTGCTGGCACGAAGTTAGCCGGTGCTTCTTCTGCGAGTAACGTCACACCCAAACGCTATTAACGCTTGAGCTTTCCTCCTCGCTGAAAGTGCTTTACAACCCGAAGGCCTTCTTCACACACGCGGCATGGCTGCATCAGGCTTTCGCCCATTGTGCAATATTCCCCACTGCTGCCTCCCGTAGGAGTCTGGACCGTGTCTCAGTTCCAGTGTGGCTGATCATCCTCTCAGACCAGCTAGGGATCGTCGCCTTGGTGAGCCATTACCCCACCAACTAGCTAATCCCACCTAGGTTCATCCAATCGCGGAAGGCCCGAAGGTCCCCTCCTTTCCCCCGTAGGGCGTATGCGGTATTAGCAGTCGTTTCCAACTGTTATCCCCCTCGACTGGGCAGATACCTAGGCATTACTCACCCGTCCGCCGCTCGTCACCTCAGGAGCAAGCTCCCTTGTGTTACCGCTCGACTTGCATGTGTTAGGCCTGCCGCCAGCGTTCAATCTGAGCCATGATCAAACTCTTCAATTAAAGTTTTTTTGCTTCTTCCACCTTACAAGTAAGGCTAAATCAGCGGCTCAACGAATTCTGTATTACATATTGCTATGAACACTCATTCATTAAGTAATTTTTTGATTGCCTCGTGAGAGGCAATTTCGAATAACTTAATCTCTGTGAGTGTCCACACAGATTTGCTTGTCATATTGTTAAAGAGCGGTGCTAATCCTATTAAGAACAAGTCTTTCAGTTAGCAGCCTAAGACGCTAGGTCGTTGGCTTGAGGAGGCGTATTTTACACTCTCCAGTGGCGGCGTCAAGCGCTTATTTTAAGAAGTTTTTCAAGCGATGATTTCTTAAGCAGAAGTCAAAACCCGAAGCTCTTAAAGCGATTGTCACCTGAGGCTAATCTCCGTAGAGGTTAATCTCTCTAACACTGCTTGCTTGGCTAGTTGCCTGCTTCACCGTGTCAGTGGGGTCGCATTATAGGGAGATTCGAAAAGAGCGCAAGAGGCTTTTTCAATAAAATCTAAATAACTTAGTTAAGTGGACATTAATGAGGCAGCATGCGGTTTAATCAAGCAAAAACACTCGTTTTTCGGTAGATATGCAGATAATTGCCTGCCTCTACATTGAAGCTTATTATTAGCGACCACTGATTAGTATTGCTTTCAGCTCCAATTTTAGCTCACTTAAGATCTTCTATCTTGCCATTACTGGCTCCTAGTATATTGCTTCCTCTTATACAGTTCTCCTATCGTCTATTCGGATATTGGCATTCTAACGTATTCACGCTAGCATGAAGCAAGTGAGATCCTGGCTTCATTTAGAGTCCGTTCATTTTAACTATGGATAGAAAAATGATTAGAACATTTAAAATTGACAGCACTAAACTTCAGCTTCTAACCTACGGCGCGGCATTGGCCTGTGTATTTCTGGTATGTGCACTCTCATCGTCACCAGTCCGAGCCAATGTTATCTACACTTGGGTCGATGACAAAGGTGTCACTCACTATAGCCAGCAGCCGCCAGAACGAAATATAGAGCAAACTAAGCCTGATAAGCTTTATACGGAAGATATCGAACCAAGACAGATTGGGACGGTTGCGCCATCAGCCCCAATAACAAATAAGACTCCGACGGATTTAGAGATTAAAGCGGCAGCCATAACCCAGAACGATCACAAGCAGGCCGAAAGGATCTGTAAAAACGCTAAACATAGCCTTAATGTGCTTACGACTCATACAAAGTTAAATAAGAAAGATGCCGAGTCGGGTAAGGTTGTCGCAATGACAGAAGAGCAGAGGCAAGCAGCAATTACAGAGCATAAGCAGAAGATAAAGCTCTTTTGCGTAAAATAATGCCCATTTAAGTTCAATGGTTCTCGGCTTTAGCCAAGAAAACAGACTCAATTGAGTCTGTTTTCTTATCGAGTCACACTACTTATTCGCTTGTAAGTTATACATAGAGCGAGGCACACCATCTTCACAGGCTTTCTGTCCGGCCTCCCAGCCAGAGTCAAAACGATCTAGCCCATCTAGTGCAGTATCTTTTTTTACCGAATCATATAATTCTGTTTTTTGCAGCTTGATTACATAAGCATTCTTACAGCCGCGATAATAGCCATAGTGATACAGGCTCTCATACCCCTTGTTACCTTCACCAATATATGGCGCAGACGTTTGCTCTTTCTCATAATTAGAACTCGAACAGCCAACTACGCTAAGTGAAACCAATGCGATAACGGCTAATTGTTTTTTCATGATGCTCTGCTCCATGTCCATATCAAAATTCGAAATACACTATTCGACGCTAACCTTGAGTATTGTGCATTACTCAAATATTACCAATTCACTAATCCCAATCGATAAAAGTTAGATATTGAAAACAAATGCATTTAGCTCATTTAACAGTCAGCGCAGGTCAAATATACATTAACAATGATGAGTTAACAGGGTTTGTCGCTATTTTTTAAACAAAAAAGGCTTCAACTCATGTTGAAGCCTTTAGTACTATTTTACAAAACTAGCCCAGTCCCTTAGACCAACTGTTATACGGTAAGTTGTTATTAACTCACTTTACTGGCTAAAGACCAGCACATCGTCTTCAACTGAAACCTTAATATCCTTACCTGGTAATAATTGTCCACTGAGGATCTGTTGGGCTAACGGATTTTCAACTTCTTGTTGCAAAGCCCGTTTAAGCGGTCTTGCACCATAGATGGGATCGAATCCAACTCGAGCAATAAATGACAGAGCATCTTTAGAAATCTCAAGCCCATAATCTTTTTCTGCAAGACGCTGTTTCAAACCCTCAATTTGGATAGCCGCAATATGAGCAATATTTTTCTCATGAAGAGGATGAAATACGACGGCCTCATCGATACGGTTCAAAAATTCAGGTCTGAAATTCTGCGTAACAACCTGCATTACATCAAACTTCATCTCATCATAGGTTTGTTTGCCAAAACCCATCTGGATCAGATCAGAACCTAAATTAGAGGTCATTATCACCACGGTATTTCTAAAATCAACCGTACGCCCTTGACCATCGGTCAAGCGGCCATCATCTAATACCTGTAATAAGATATTAAATACATCTGGATGCGCTTTTTCTACTTCATCAAGTAGGATCACCGAATATGGCTTACGCCTAACCGCTTCTGTTAAATAGCCACCCTCTTCATAACCCACATATCCTGGAGGGGCACCGACCAACCGTGAAACTGAATGCTTTTCCATAAATTCTGACATATCGATTCGCACTAATGCCGACTCGGTATCAAACAGGAACTTAGCAAGTGCCTTACATAGCTCTGTCTTACCCACACCGGTTGGGCCTAAGAATAGGAATGAACCGATAGGACGGTCGGGATCGGAAAGACCTGCGCGGCTACGACGAATCGCATTCGATACAGAGTTCACAGCTTCATTTTGGCCAATCACACGCTCATGTAGCGCATCTTCCATCTTGAGTAACTTGTCACGCTCACCTTCAAGCATCTTAGACACAGGAATACCTGTCGCCTTTGACAGCACTTCGGCGATCTCAACGTCTGTAACCTTATTACGTAGCAAGGTCATATCCTGCATTTCAGCTTGCGACGCTAAGTCCAGTTGCTTTTCAAGCTCTGGAATACGTCCGTACTGCAACTCAGACATACGAGTTAAGTCACCCGCGCGTCTTGCGACTTCTAGATCCATACGCGCTTGCTCAAGATCTGCTTTAATATGCTGAGTCCCTGCTAAAGCTGCTTTTTCGGTACGCCAAATTTCATTTAACTCTGCAGCTTTTGCCTCAACATCTTTAAGCTCTGCGCGCAAAACATCTAGGCGACGTAAACTCGCCTCATCTGCTTCTTTGCTCAGTGCTTGCTCTTCAAGCTTTAACTGAATAGCACGCCTCTCTAACCTATCTAAAGATTCCGGCTTAGAGTCAATCTGAATACGAATACTTGATGCGGCTTCGTCAATGAGATCGATTGCCTTGTCGGGCAGCTTACGGTCTGAGATATAACGGTGCGACATACTTGCCGCCGCAACAATGGCAGGATCGGTGATCTCTACATGATGATGCAGCTCATAGCGCTCTTTTAAACCACGCAAAATAGCGATGGTATCTTCAACACTCGGCTCATCCACCAATACTTTTTGGAAGCGACGCTCAAGCGCTGCATCTTTTTCAATATATTGTCTGTACTCATCTAATGTCGTCGCACCAACACAGTGAAGATCGCCCCGTGCTAATGCAGGTTTAAGCATATTACCCGCATCCATTGCGCCATCAGACTTACCCGCACCAACCATAGTGTGTAGCTCGTCAATAAAGAGGATCACTTGCCCCTCTTCTTGAGACAGCTCATTGAGCACCGCTTTTAAGCGCTCTTCAAATTCACCACGGTATTTAGCACCAGCCACTAATGCACCCATATCGAGTGATAATACACGCTTATTCTTGATGCCTTCAGGCACCTCATTATTAATGATCCGTTGAGCTAGCCCCTCAACAATCGCCGTTTTACCTACGCCCGGCTCACCAATCAATACTGGGTTATTTTTACTACGACGCTGCAGTACCTGAATGGTACGACGAATTTCGTCATCACGACCAATCACAGGGTCTAATTTCCCCTGTTCGGCGCGCTCAGTCAGATCAACGGTGAACTTTTTAAGTGCTTGTCGCTGATCTTCAGCGTTAGGATCATCGACGTTTTGACCATTACGGATTTGGTCGATTGTCGATTCCATTAACTCTTTCGTCGCACCCGATTGTTTCAGTGCTTGCGTCAAGGCATCGTTCCCCTCGAGCGCAGCTAATACAAACAGTTCACTAGAGATAAACTTGTCTTTACGTTTTTGCGCCAGCTTATCGCATAGATTCAATAGGCGAATTAATGCCTGCGATAACTGTACGTCTCCGCCCGTACCTTCGACTTGCGGTCGTTGCTCTAAATCCTTACTCAATAAAGAACGCAAGGTACTCACTTGGATCCCTGCCTGCGTGAGTAGTGGATGGATTGAACCACCATCTTGATTTAGTAATGCCATCATCAAATGTGATGGTTCGATAAATTGATGATCTCGGCCAAGCGCCAATGATTGAGCATCTGAGATCGCCATCTGGAATTTATTAGTCATACGATCGAGTCGCATAAGTCCTCCGATAACTCATTAGAATTCGGTAAATAAAAGGCAATGAACATTGCGCATCTGCTTCGAGAAATTGAATTGGATGCCATTATGACCATTGCTAGAAACGGTATAAATCCATTCGTACTTCTATTCACATTAGAAAAGGTGACTCTGCTAAATGTGCAGAATATCTGTTACTTAAAGATGGGGACTATTTAAACAAAATCAAGTCAGACTTAACGATTAAGCCAAATAAATGATGCCATGCGCCCTGTTATGCCATCACGGCGGTAGGAGAAAAAACTTTTTACATCAGACACTGTGCAGCGTTGATCTTTGAAAATACGCTCTACACCTAACAGTGAGAGCCTAAAGCTGGCTAAACCTTGAATATCTGCCATATATTTTTGCTCGCCTTGTGAGTTGATATGACAGGTAAAAAACTGGCTTGTTTGCGGGTGCTTCGTTTCAAATAACACTTTTACTTCTGCGCCCACTTCAAACGCTGTTGGTCCAATAGCAGGCCCTAAATAAGCCACCAGTTCATGCGGAGGATGATTAAACTTTTTAACAGCGACTTCAATAATACCGTCACACAAACCGCGCCATCCAGCATGAACTGCGGCGACTTCGGTGCCATTCTCATCACACAATAATACTGGTAAGCAATCGGCAGTCATCACAACACAAACCTGATCGGCGTTATTGCTATAACTCGCATCGGCGTGATGAACTTGGGTGTTATCAGCCTCGACAACATCAATGCTATGGATTTGTTCAAGCCAGGCAGGCTTTGCTGGAAGGTTAAGCTGTTGCTCGATTAACTGACGGTTAGCCAAGACTTTTTTAGGGTCATCGCCAACATGTAGTCCTAAATTGAGACTGGAAAAAGGTGGCAAACTGCAGCCACCCTCTTTAGTAGAAAAAGCCAGGTTTACCCCTGGAGGGATAAACCAAGCTTGATTTTCTAGCTTGCTTATCATAAATAAACTAAAGGATTATCTTCAGTGTCTTTACGTAGCGCTCTGGTCAGCTTCACCATATCGTCAGGGATCGGTGCTTGCCAGCTCATGATTTCACAAGTAAATGGATGTGCTAGTTCGAGTCTTACAGCGTGCAGTGCTTGGCGTCTAAAGCCCATGTAGGTCTCGAAAAAGTCAGGTGCCGCGCCTTTTGGTGGACGTGGACGACCCGCGTAAACCGGATCGCCAACCAAAACATGACCAATATGTGCCATATGCACACGAATTTGGTGAGTACGGCCAGATTCCAAACGCAATCTTAAGCGAGTATGTGCTCTGAACTTTTCTGCCACACGGTAATGCGTCATCGCAGGCTTACCGTTATGGACAACTGCCATATGGGTACGTTTCGTCGGGTGACGATCGATAGGCTCATCGATTGTGCCACCAGAAATAATCGTACCCGTAACAATCGCTTCATATTCGCGAGTGATCTCACGAGCCTGCAGTGCCGCAACTAAGTGTGTTTGCGCTTCAACCGTTTTAGCCACAACCATCAAACCTGTGGTGTCTTTATCTAAACGGTGCACGATACCTGCACGTGGCACTAATTCGATACCCGGGCAATGATGCAACAGTGCATTCATTAAGGTACCGTCTTGATTACCTGCGCCAGGGTGAACGACTAAACCAGCCTGCTTATTGATAATTAGAATATGATCATCTTCATAGATGATATCTAAATCAATCGCTTCAGCTTGTGCTTTTGTCTCTTCTTCAAGCGTGGCACCAACTGTGACTACCTGACCTTCAAGCACTTTGAATCTAGGCTTGTCAGATACTTCACCATCAATAAAGACTGAACCCGCTAAAATCCATTCTTTAATACGTGTGCGCGAGTAGTCCGGGAACAAATCAGCCAGAGTCTGGTCTAATCTTTGCCCGGTTTGTGTTGCTGTTATCTCGCTTTTTAGATTAATCTCTTGTGTCATATGAACCGTACCCACTTTTCTGGGTCCAAAAATGTTTACTATCTGTTACAATCGGATTGTTTCTATTTTATCGTGAAATGGAAAAATTCTTAACAATAACTTTAAAAGAATCGAATTCAAGTATGCATAAAATTGCCAAAAGTGTCGCTGTAGTCCTTATCACGCTTGCAGCCACGGCCTGTAGTAGTAAAAAGGGCGAAGACCCTCAGATGACAAAAAGTTCACCGGAAGTGCTTTATTCTCAAGCAAGAACCTCGATGGAACTAGGTAATTACAGCAAAGCTGTGCGCTCTCTAGAAGCCTTGGATTCGCGTTTTCCGTTCGGTCCACACAAGACTCAAGTACAGCTTGATCTAATTTATGCCTATTACAAACTTGACGATCCAGCGTCAGGTATTGCGAATATCGATCGTTTTATCCGCTTAAACCCAACTCATAAAGATATTGATTATGTTTATTACATGCGCGGCCTAGTCAATATGCAGTCTGATCGATACCTATTTCACGATATGCTAAATATCGATCGTTCTGACCGCGATCCAAAGGCTGCGCAAGATGCATTTAAAGATTTCGATAGACTAATTAAGTCATATCCAAACAGTAAGTATGCAGCAGATGCACAAAAACGCATGCAGCATCTAAAAAATAGATTGGCACTTTACTCGATCAAGGTAGCTGAATACTACATAAAAATGAATGCATGGAGTGCTGCAGCTGTACGTGCGCAGTCAGTATTGGAGACTTATCCTGGTACACCATCAGCTGAAAAAGCATTAGAAATCATGTCTACTGCCTATGGTGAGCTTGGTCAAGAAAAGCTTAAAGATCATGCACTCATGGTAATGAAAGCTAACTTTCCTAATAATGCGTTAGTCACTAAATAACCCAGTTAAACATGCATATTTGACGATGAATAAAGGCCTCTTTTTGAGGCCTTATTTTTTTGTTCAAAATTTGACTCTTCTCGATAAACAAAGCCCCATAAAGACTATTTATTACAGTAAGCAGCTAACGCTCAGCTTTTCTCAATATCCAACGCCGATAAAGCACTGGCAACATTAAGACGTCGAATCCCCAAGCAAAAATCACCACGAGGCAAGATAGAAGGCTAAGCTGCACAATAGGTGAAAATGCCGATAGCAGACCGATAGAAAACCCCAGAGCGATGGTCAGGGTCGTAAAACTAATAACAGGCAACACCTTGTGCAAGCAGTCCCACATACAAGTCTCACTTAATTGTACTTGGTCGGGTAGCTTGAGCATTAAGTGCAATGTATCATCGACAATGATCCCCAGCATCATGCCGAGCACCACAGCGGTACCTAAACTAATAAATCCACCATTTATTTGCCATAAGGCAAATACCCATAGCAAAGGCAGAAAATTCAGTAGTAATCCCATTAAGCCAAACAGTAACGATCCCTTTAGTATGCTCAATAAAATCGCGAGGGCGACCAGAGCGATCGCAAACGACAACAGCATATTGTTGGCGTTATCGACACTGAGATGGGCAAATAATAAATTACTGGCAATCGGAGGACTCACTCGTATTTCAGCGGGATGCTCTAGTAAATGCTCAGCGAGCCAATCAGCGACCCTTTGTTCAAAGGCTATCAGCTCCATCGCAGTCATAGGCTGTAAATAGAGCGTCACTAAACTCGATTGTTTATCGGCGGACAACTCGCTTGCTAGTCCTAGCTCCACCACCGTATTTTTCGCCAAGATCTGTTTAAACTGGTTCTGACCAACACCAACACTCTTAATCCAGTCGCCAATATGCTGCACCTTAACGACCTGAGGCTGACGCTTTAAGAAACGACTGAACCTATAGACAAAGCTTATCTCTGCTTTGGCGATCTGCTTATTGTCCGCACTAGCCACCACATAATGTTGCAGATTAATCCCCGAAAAGTATTGCGCCATTTTCTGGCTAGAAACAATAAAGGGGTTGGTCGACTCAAAGTAACTTAACGGATCATCATTTAATGTTAATTTCGACACACTGACCAGTGCAAAGGCACTGAACAATACGATTCCCATCATCACCGCCCGCGGTCGCTTGGCATTGTAACGAGCAATCGCGACGACCCCTGAAAAATCTAATCCCTTGCTAACCGAAGCCTTTGAGTGCTTAGCAAAAAATATAAGACTCGTAAGACTCAGTACATAGTTGCAAAGCACTGCAAAAGCCACGAGCAAACCAAAGCTTTGGATTGGGGGAGAGGGACTAAACATAAGCAGACTAAAACCAAATATGGTGGTGATAGTAGAATAAAAAAGTGGCGCTTGATTAACCTTAACCGTATACCTTAAGGCCTGCTGATGAGTTTGACCGCGATTAATTTCAGCGCGCCAACCAAAATACAGGTGTGATGCATAAGCCAATCCCAGTGTCACAATAATCACAGGAACAAAAGCCGTTATCGCCGCAAGTGTCAGCTTTAACCAAGCCGCTAGCCCCATACTTAACACTAAAGCAATGCCACTATTGATGCAGATCGCAAAAATCCACAACGCTTGCCGTATAAACAGAGCAGCCATTAAGAAGATAATGCCTAACAGAGCTGGGGCAAACCAACTCAAGTCGTGACCTAATACCTTGGCATACTGCCAGTTAAGAGCATGAGTCCCATTAAAATAAGTATTGACCCCTAAAGGTAGCCAATACTCACGACTATCACGATCTACTTTTTGCAGCACATCATCTAGCCATAAACTTTGGGTGTTAAACTCTTGAGCTCTATGGCGGTTTAACTGCAATTTTAGCAACATCGCATGCCCGTTTGCGGAGAGTACCGACGGCAGTCGAGGATGGCTTTTATAGGCTAATATCTTGTCTTGCTTGGCCGTGCCCTGCACAAACTGGTTATAACCCTGAATACTGTTGATATCTTGATTGGCTTTTATCTTACCGAGAAAGTCTATTAGCTGTGCCTTTGACTCCTTGTCTCGCCAATCCTTTGGCGTTTCCAACAGAAGCCAAAGTTGATCATGGCGCTCAAATTTATCCATCATGCTATTAAACGCCACAAAGCGTGGATCTGATGGTGCAAAATAGTCATTAAAGTCCAGTTCGAGATTAAGCCGAGCAAAGCCCATCACACTGAGCAGCAACAAGGCTGCGATCAACATAAACATGATTATCGGGTGTCTTTGAATACTCCAGATAGCACGATACTGGTAACCCAATCACTTTCTCCCTTTAATTAGCAGTGAATAAATCAGAGAAACGAGTAAAGCCACTTCTCGCCACATCCAATTCAACCTCCGCATCAATTAAGCTACTGATTTACGATTTTTGCTTACTTCTAAAGCCATACGTCTAATTATTCAACGAACAAGCAAGAAAACTCAGTTATTTTCAGAAATGGGTTGACTCAAAACCGTAAAAGCCTTTTAATAGCGCCCGTTGCCCGAATAGCTCAGTCGGTAGAGCAGAGGATTGAAAATCCTCGTGTCCCTGGTTCGATTCCGGGTTCGGGCACCAATCTTTAGTTTAGGTGTTGCAACGACAACTAAACCAGCGTCAAGGCAAATTAAGACCTTTATCGCTACACTAAACCTCGCACTGCGAGGTTTTTTTATGCCTATAATTTAATACCAGCAGCATAAGTATATTTAATCTGCATAAAAAAGCCTCGAGATAACTCGAGGCTTAATAAAAACCGTCAACCTATTTTAGGACTAGACACTCTAAGGTTTCGCTAGACCGTCTCTAAATCGCTAGACCTTAAACTTACTCACCGCATCTTGTAGATACTCGGCACGCTCACGCACCTCTTCAGTCGCGCTGGAGTTCTGTGTCGCTACCTCTGCAGTCTCCTGAGCGATATCGCGGATCACCACCACATTTTGATTAACCTCTGCGGCTACCATACTCTGCTCTTCAATCGCCGCCGCAATTTGCGTGCTCATATCCATGATATTAGTCACGTCGCTATTGATTTGCTGCAATAAGGTGCCAGCTGAAGCCGCTTGCTCGGCACTCTCATTGCCCTGCTCACGACTCGATTGCATCATCTCAACGATCGAATGAGTTCGAGACTGTAAGGTCTGAATAATCGCGGCGATCTCCTCAGTCGACTCTTGTGTACGCATCGCAAGACTACGCACCTCATCGGCAACAACGGCGAAACCTCGCCCCTGTTCCCCGGCTCGAGCAGCTTCGATAGCGGCATTTAATGCCAGTAAGTTGGTTTGCTCGGCAATGCCGCGAATAACCTCGAGCACACGACCAATGGTTTCACTGTCTTGTTCAAGATCTGCCACCACAGCAGCAGACTCATTGATCTGCTGCGCCAGCAACTCAATTTTCTCAATCGTCTGCTGCACACCCACCTGCCCAGTTTGGGCATTGTCGTGGGTCATACTGGCTTTGTTTGCCGCAAGCTCAGTGTTCTTGGCGATCTCATCGATGGTTGCTCCCATCTCGGTGATCGCCGTTGCCACCATATCGGTTTCATTTAGCTGGTTCTCAGCGCCTTGGGAGGCGCGCGCCACATTACCTGAAAGCGCTTGGCAAGATTGGTTCATAGTTTCAACCGACTGAGTCACCTGATGGATAAGCTGCTGGAAACTTTCAACCATGCTGTTGAAGTGTCTAGCAATTTGACCAAGCTCATCGTCACTGCTGGCATCACAACGCATCGAAAGATCTTTGTTTTCCTCAATATGGGTGATCACATCGGTAATACGTTTAACGGGATCGATGATGCTACGAATAATCATCAAGGTTGTAATCGCTAAAACGAGAGCAATTAAGATCGCAATAGCAAGGCCAAAAATAAATGCCGAACTCTCTTTATCGCTAATCGCATCTAGGGCTAAAGACTCAAGCTGATTAAGCGCACTATCGGTATTAGCAACGGCTTGACGCAATTGGCCCCGCTCGCCTTCAGAAATCGTGAGGCCGAGTTGTTTCTCTTTATCTACTAGAGCTTTAAAGTCAGCATTATATTGTTGAATATAATTCAGCACCTGCTGCTTGGCTTGTCCGTCCAGCTGCGACACATTCGCAGTATTGATAAATGCTTCGAGGTTATTATCAAACTTTGCCACATAGCGTTCACTGCGCCTGAGCATAAAATCTTTCTCTGCGCGCCTAAGTTGCAGCATCTGCACCATCAATTGTGGTTCATCATATTGCTCAACCAAGCTTTCGACTTGATGCACTGCGCTTCGCAAGGTGCCATATAAACCAGTTTTCGGCGTGAGACCTATCTGCTTGTTTAGGCTAACCACATTACTGAATGTGGACTCATAACGGCCGAGCTCTTGACTAAACTGGCTTAAACTCGCTGTTGGAATAGAGTATTTATCGAATACTCCCGTCAACTTAACTACCGTTTCCTGAGCCTCTCGATTGTCGGACATATGCTGCTCAACATACTTAAGCTCCTTTCTTGCCAGAAAGTCCTTTTCATCTTTACGTAGCATTAATATCTCATTCTTAAGCCCCGAGATATCTTGCGATGCTTGTGCTAATTCCGTTTGCACTTGACTAAAATAAACTTGAAGACCAAACATGGCGGCTAACGCCGTGATCGACACGCCTGCACTTAACAGTAACTTGTAACGTATTAGCATTTTACATCTCTATTTATTATTAACTTGCCTCCCTTAGCTAACGCTAATCTACGTTTAACCAAGGCTATCATTTAACTTATCGGCCGATTATATAGTAGATTTAGCTACAAAAAAGTCCAAAAACAGCAAATTATACCTAACATTCTAATTATCAAGTTGAAATGTAATTCAACAACTAAAAGTTCATTGACTCAGTCCAGACCTACAAATAGTATAAAATATACTTAAATGGAGGTTTTCATGTTAGTCATCAATGCAGAGTCAGTTCATCAGTCACTTAATTTCCCCGATCTAATCAATGCTCTAGATGAGACATTCTCTCGTCCAGCTGGCATGCCACAACGGCAAGTCTTTGGCCTTGATGACTCGGGAGAGCATCATGATGCATTTGCGGTATTACCCTCTTGGAATGACAAAGCGATTGCCGTAAAAGCCTTTACCTATTTCCCTGAAAATCCTAAAAAAGATCCAAAGCTTGCTAGCCTATATTCTAAAATTTTGATCTTCAGCCGTGAAACTGGCGAACCGCAGGCATTAGTCGACGGCACCAGTGTTACCTTCTGGCGCACTGCTGCAATTTCTGCGTTAGGTAGTCGCTACCTTTCACGTGAAGACTCAAGCAAGCTGCTTATTTGTGGCACGGGTAACTTAGCTTCTTTTATGGCACTCGCTCACGCCAGCGTGCGGCCGATTACTCAAATCACCGTTTGGGGGCGCAGTGAAGAGAAAGCCCGTAAAACCACTGAGCTTATTCGTAACAAACGTCCAGATATTGAAGTCATGCTATGTACGGATCTTGAGCTGAGCGTACGCCAAGCCGATATCATTAGCTGTGCAACTGGAAGCCCGACTCCGCTGTTTGATGGCGATTGGGTGCAACCCGGCACACATACCGATTTTGTGGGTAACCATAACCATGACAGACGTGAGTTCGACACTAAACTGATCCTTAAGTCTTCGGTATTTGTCGATTCAAAAATCAACGTGTTTGCTGAAGCGGGTGAATTGCTCCTGCCTATTGAAGAGGGAGTCTTCTCTCTCGATGAAGTTAAGGGGGAGCTAGGTCAGCTTTGTACGGCGCAAATTAAAAGCCGTACTAACAATGATGAGATCACCATCTTCAAGACCGTCGGTACGGCGCTTGCCGATCTTGTCGGCGCTCAACAGGTGTTCTCAAAGCTAAGCTAGACATATAAAGTCGCTCGCAGCTACTTGAAGCATAAAAAGAGAAGCTCATTCGGCTTCTCTTTTTTATATATCAAACCTTGGCCATCAACCATTAAGCCTACAGTCAAAAGATAGCTCTCCTAGAACCGCGAAAATAATTTCTATTGCATTTAAACCTTTTTATCTGTTGGCTATGTCTTATTAATATCGTAAGCCCACAAGGAATGTTGAGTGACGGCACAAATGCAGCTAGTGAAGCAAAGACCACTTCACGAGCCAGAACTTATCGATAAGGCCAAGCTAGGTGATAAATCTGCTTTCAAACAGCTTTATCAACTGCACCATCAACGTGTGTATGCGCTTTGCTTAAGAATAACTGGCCAAGTGTCGTTAGCAGAGGAAGCCACTCAAGATTGTTTTGTCAGGCTATGGCAGAAACTGCCCCAATTTCGCGGCGAGAGTCAGTTTACTACTTGGCTGCACACACTCAGTGTCAATCAAGCTCTGTCTAACCTTAAGAAACATCGCTCATTTTGGTCGCGATTTGTCAGTAGTGACACAGACTTGCAGAGCGTCAGTGATGAATATGAAGACTTAGATAAGCTGCTACTAAAATTACCTGAGCGAGCTCGAATCGTCTTCGTATTGCATGCCTTAGAAGGTTATAAGCATGAAGAGGTTGGTCAGCTAATGGGGATTGCTCCCGGCACAAGCAAGGCACAATACCACAGGGCGCAAAAGTTACTTGAATCGCTTCTAGACCCAGACAAGTTAGATAAAGGCGGCCGCAATGAATGATACTCAAACCAGACTCACCCAATTAGTAAAACAGGCCCCTAAAGAATTCGCGCCTCAAAGGGAGCTTTGGGACGATATTGAAAAGCAGCTCGATAAACCCGAGTTTCAGCAGACTCACGCTAACGTTAAGCAAATGCAGCAATGGAAACGCCTCGCTATTGCCAGCATAGTGTTACTCACTGGTCTGCTAGGGATGAATGTTTGGCAGCAAAATAATCTTCCCTCACCAAGTGATTCACCATTGCTGCAGACTTTAGCCGAGATCCAAATGCAGCATCAGCTTCAAGTGCAGCTGCTTAGCCAGCAACACCTCACCGATTGGCAAACCACCGAGTTAGGCTTACCACTTGAAAAAGGTATCGAGCAACTTAGAAAAGCCGCAGAGCAGATCTATCAAGCGCTGCAGCAAACACCCAACGACAAGGAACTTTGGCAACTCTGGCTTTGGACTCAACAAAGAGAAATTGAGTTATTACAGCAAGGCCAATCACTGCCAGTTAACCCATTACCCCAAGGAGCTTAAATATGAAACCATTACTGAACAGCACGCTGATGGCGAGTGCACTTTTATTAAGTCATATCGCAATTGCTGGAGAAGCCATAGAGCAGCAACAAACGGTTGAGGCTAATCCTGTAGTGAAAGTAAAAGTGCAGCGCGGTAGCGTTAGCTTTAAGTCTTGGGATAAGAATGAGATCGCGGTAAAGGGAACACTTGACGATCTCAGTGAAGGTTTCACCTTTTCAGTCAAAGGTAACAAGGTCACCATTGAGGACACCCTGCCCCGTCAATACAGTGGTAATAACACCGAGGGCTCCGAGTTAGTGATCACTCTCCCTCACACACTTAAGCTTGAAGCAGAGGGCGTATCGGCAAACTACAGCCTAGATAACCTCAGCGGCGCGCTAGAGGTCAGCTCAGTCAGCGGCAATATCAAAGCCAGTACCCTTAGCGACAAGACCATGCTGCAGACGGTATCAGGAGACATCTCAACACGCAGCCTTACAGGCAAGAGTAAACTACATACCGTTTCTGGTGATATAAAAGATACCCAGAGCAGTGGCACGCTAAGCTATCAAATGGTAAGCGGTGAACTAACAGCCGATACTAAGGCGAGCAAAGTTACCATAGAGTCAGTATCAGGAGATGCAACTATTGCACTTGCCAATGTTGATGCCTTGTCAGTCAAAACCGTGAGTGGTGATGTGGAGCTGTCACTCAACACCTTGTTAAGCCGAGCCAAATTGGGCAGCGTCAGTGGCGATATCGAGATGAGTTTTCTTGGCGACACCGATGTGAGCTTTAATATCAACGGCGGCCCCGGCGGCAAAATCAATAACAAGTTAACTGACGACAAAGTGACAAAAGAGAAATACTCGCCCCAAAGCTACCTAAAATTCCAAACGGGTGATGGCCGTGCAGAACTGAGTGCTTCTACCATTAGCGGTAAAATAGAGTTACTTAAGTAAGTATTTTCATTTAAACAAAAAGGGCTCTTAAATTAAGAGCCCTTTTTGTATCTATCAGTTAGCAACTCAGACGTTACCAACGTAAAGAGTATTCTTGCTTACTTAACTGACTTTATCTCAGCAGCAGTAAGATTTTACCACCACCCATTCACCGAGCTCAAAGTTGTTTAGTTAAAGCTGGACTGCTTACTTAACTGACTTTATTTCAGCAGCAGTAAAATTTAACCACCAGCCATTCACCGAGCTCAAAGTTGTTTAGTTAAAGCTGGACTGCTTACTTAACTGACTTTATCTCAGCAGCAGTAAGGTAACGCCATTGACCCAACTCCAGATTTGGGTCGAGTTCAATCGCGCCAACGCTCTCACGGTGTAGCTTAGTCACCTTGTTACCTACCGCTGCCAGCATACGCTTAACCTGATGATATTTACCTTCGGTAATCGTCAAACGCGCTTGGTTCGGAGCTAAAATCTCAAGTTCAGCCGGTTTAGTCAGGCCATCTTCATTATTAAGCTGCAGACCATCAACAAACTGCTGCACTAAATCATCAGATAGCGATTCAGCAGTCTCTAGCAAATAGCGCTTACCACACTCTTTCTTTGGCGAAGTGATCTTATGCGACCACTGACCGTCAGTCGTGATTAACACAAGTCCGGTAGTATCGGCATCAAGACGGCCAGCAATGTGCAAGTCTTCAGGGCGGATAACGTCTAGCAAGCTGATCACCGATGGGTACTCTTCATCTATGGTTGAGCAGATGGTATCGACAGGTTTATTAAGCATGATAAAGCGCGGGCCAATGATGGTTAGCACTTCACCGTCAAGACGGATTTCATGTTCATCGGTCACTTTAAAGCCCGAGTTTTTAACCACTTCACCATTACAAGTCACATCACCACGATGTAGGGCTTTTTTAGCAGAAACACGAGAGTGTGAGGTCGACTCACAAATAAATTTATCTAAACGCACAGGCAGAACTCAGCTTATATAACCATAATGGCCGACATTATGAGGCCAGCGCCGTCAAAGGGCAAAGTTTTGCTTGAATCAACAGCGGCTAAAAGCGTATCGTGCTCAATAGTTTTGCAAGAGAACATTGATGAATCAGACTCCTAGCATAAAACCATCCTTAAAGAAGATTAACAAAACGGCTGCCAGCACTAACAGCCCTTCAGAGGTCAGTGCCAACCAAATTACTGAATATTCAAAAATGCTTTCTGGTCAGCCCTACCACTGCCTCGATGCGGAGCTCAACCATTTCTGGCGACGGCAGCAAGTGCGTAATCGACAAATGAATCTCACAGGTAACATCGATCCACAACTCCTGCCCCATGTTGCCAAAAGCGCCTTTATTACTCTGCCTTTCAATATCAGCTACGGCATCAATATCAAATTGGCCGACAGGGTTTTTATTAACGCTAATGTCACTTTACATGATAATGCTGTCATCACTATCGGCTCACAAACCATGCTTGGGCCAAACGTACAAGTCTACACAGCAAGTCACCCGCTAGATGCCGATGAACGTTGCCGTGGTGTCGAGACGGCTAAAGCGGTAAACATAGGTAATAAAGTCTGGATCGGTGGTGGCGCAATTATATTACCAGGTGTGAATATTGGTGATGAAGCCGTGATTGGCGCCGGCTCCGTAGTAACTAAAGATGTTAAGGCTAAGCAAGTTGTGGCAGGTAACCCAGCCAAAGTGATAAAAGTTTTGTAATCCCACAACTGAAAAGCCAATAAATTCAGTCTAGGAAACCTTTTCTTACACATGTTTAGCCCAATATCGGCATTAGTTTACCCTGCCAGCTTGTTCACATCGGCAAAAAAACATTAACATGCGTAACGCAATGTAATTTATGCCAGCCTCGAAAAAGCATAGATACATCATAAAAAAGCAAATAGCTCGATTGACAATAATGACAAATTGACGATACAGATTAAGGAAGAAAAATGAAAAAAGTACTCGTTGGGGGCTTATGTGCTTCCCTTATCGTTGGCCTCAGTGCGTGTAATAGCGAACCGACTAATGTTAAAACACCTGATACCAGTAAAACTGAAGCGGCCGTAGCGGTAGAAAAAGCCCTCTCTTCAGGCGTCGACTTTGTCAACTTCGACAAATCTATTCGCCCACAAGATGACTTCTACTCATATGTGAACGGCACTTGGGTTAAAGACACCACTATCCCAAGCGATCGCACTAGCACTGGTGCATTTTATGATCTTCGTGAAAAGTCACGTGACGATGTTAAAGTCATTATCGAAGAAGTGGCTGCCACTCCGAATCTAAAAGCCGGTAGCGACGAGCAGAAAGTTGCCGACCTATATAACTCATTTATGGATGTCGAGATCCTAAATAAGCTAGGTGTAACACCGATCCAAAGCGAGCTTGAAAAAGTTAACGCGATTAAATCAAAAGATGATCTTGTGACTTACTTTGCTCGCAGCCAAATTAACGGTAGCGGCACACCGATGGCATTTTATATCAACGTCGATGCTAAAGACTCGAGCCGTTATGCCACACATATCTGGCAATATGGTTTAAGCCTGCCAGAAAAAGATTACTACCTAAACCAAGACGAGCGCTTCGTGAATATCCGTAAAGCGTATCTTGAGCATATCGAAAAGATGTACACCTTAGCCGGTCTACCCAATCCAAAAGCTAGCGCTGAAGCCATTTTAGCACTTGAAACAGAGATAGCTAAAAAGCACTGGGACGTAGTTGAAACCCGTGACAGCACTAAGACTTATAACAAGTACCAAGTTAAAGACTTGCCAACATTAGCACCAGATATTAACTGGGACGGTTACTTAGCAGCACTAGGCGCCGACAAGCAAGCCGATATCATTATCAATCAGCCTAGCTATATCCAAGGTCTAAACCAGATCATTAAAGACACCGATCTAGCGACTTGGAAAACTTACATGCAGTGGCAACTGCTGACTCACGCAGCAAGCAGCCTAAGCGAAGCGATCGATACCGAAAACTTCGAGTTTTTTGCTAAGACACTTAACGGTCAGCAAGAGCAGCAGCCACGTTGGAAGCGCGGTGTTTCAACGGTAAACGGTCTACTAGGTGAAGTGGTTGGTAAGGTATACGTTAAACGTCACTTTAAACCTGAAGCGAAAGAACGTATGCAAGTTCTGGTTGAAAACCTTCGTGGCGCTTACGGTGATAGTATCGAGTCGCTAGAGTGGATGAGCGCAGACACTAAAGTAGCAGCCAAAGATAAGCTCGCTAAGTTTGATCCTAAGATTGGTTATCCAGACCGCTGGGAAGATTACAGCAAGTTGACGATTAAAGCCGACGACCTATATGGCAACAACCTACGCGCAAGCGAGCTAAGCCATGAAAAAGAGCTAGAGAAACTCGGTAGCCCAATCCGTAAGTGGGAGTGGCATATGACGCCGCAAACCGTCAATGCTTACTACAACCCAACCATGAACGAAATCGTATTCCCTGCGGCGATTCTTCAGCCACCATTCTTTAATATGGAAGCCGATGACGCTGTCAACTACGGTGGCATTGGTGCGGTTATCGGTCATGAAATGGGCCACGGCTTTGACGACCAAGGCGCTAAGTTTGACGGCGAAGGTAACATGCGCGACTGGTGGACCGAGCAAGACTTAACGGAATTTTCAGCTCGTGGTAAGGCACTAGTTGACCAGTACAATGACTACGCCGTTTTTGACGATCTCAATGTTAATGGTGAACTGACGCTTGGCGAAAATATCGGTGACCTTTCAGGTGTCACTATCGCCTACCGAGCTTACAAAAAGTCGCTTAACGGTAAAGAAGCACCAGTGATTGACGGACTAACGGGCGATCAGCGCTTCTTCATCGGATTCACTCAGATCTGGCGTGCAAAGATCAAAGAAGAGTCCATGCGAAACCGTGTGGCAACCGATCCACACTCTCCAGCAGAGTTCCGTGCAGTGGGTGCGCTATCTAACATGCCTGAGTTCTACAAAACTTATGATGTGAAGCCGGGTGATGCAATGTACATAGCACCAGATAAGCGCGTTAAAATCTGGTAATCAAACTTTAGGTTCTAGGTTCTAGGTTCTAGGTTCTAGGTTCTCAAGATATTAAAACTAAAAAGCCGTTGATGTCTCATTTCATCAACGGCTTTTCTTTTATTGCAACTACAGATCACACTATGAACAAATGTTAATTTGTCATTCAGCATAGCTTAAGCATTTCCCAGCTAGATTATGGATATAGCCACAAACAAGGACTGCTATGAACCGGATATTACGGACATTTTTCATATTCTTACTATTACTGTCGACCCGTTCAGCCTTTGCCCATACCGTTGACCATGAGCAAAACAATACCAAGGATAACGGTAGCTACGCCGCTAAGCTGGCTTTTTCTAACAACCTCGATGGACTCACCGCCATTCCGTCTATGCAATATCAAGTGCCTAGACAAACCAGCGCAGATCTCGACACCCTCTATAGCCAAGCCAACGATGCTCAACAAGAGTTAGCTAAGCTGCTTAAACTGATCACCGCACAATCTCAAACACAATCGGTATTGGCCGATATCAAGAGCCGCGATAGAGCCCAAGCCAAAGTGCAAAACAAACTGGATAACGATGCCAGTCAGCTAACGGATATCGTCAGAGCCAGCATTGTCAGCCATGATATTCACAACTTGATGCAGGCATTTGCGCTACTAAAATCAGACAGTGAGTTAATCCAAGTTAAGAACCGTTTTGCCGACCCTAAAGAGTCGGGTTATCGCGACCTCAACTTACTAGTGAAACTGCCTCAGTCACAGATGATTGCCGAAGTGCAGTTACACCTAGCCGATATCGCCGAGATTAAAAGCGGCGCAGAGCATAAGGTCTACGAGCAAGTACAATCTATCCAAGCCTCTGCCATGCAGCAGCAACGTGACTTAAGCGAGATTGAAAACGCGCGGATCACTCAACTTAGACAGGAATCACATAAGCTTTACCACAAAGCATGGCTTAGATATAAACGTAGCGACCAAGCCAATGTCATTATCGCTGCGGCGTAACGCAAAAAACTCTAAGGCCTTATCATTAAGGCCTTTTTTAGGCATGTACAAATCGATTATGAGGCTTTTGTAAAACAACCAAAGCCTCAGGTTCAGTAATCACAATAGCGACCGCCATAGCCCTGCCCCTCTATAGCCGCTTAGTCTATTTACTTAGTCCATTTACTTAGCCCATTCACTTCCCCCATCAATCGCCGAACCGCTTGTTACCCGCTAGAACTGAGTTGGCAACTAAGCTTATATTAGTGCGCTTTAAGCATGATTTTATTGCTCGCCTAACCTGCACTTCGCAGCGATTTGGGGTTATACTCCGCCCCAATAATCTATATATCTAAGCATACCCAAAAACTTATGAACGATATCATTGAGCAACTGCAAGAGATGAGTGAAACGGTACCGGTACCGTTAGAGCTAGCGACATTTGAACAAATTGTTGAAGTGGAAGAAGAAATTCTTATTCCACTACCTATGGAGCTGAAAGAATACTTACTCTACGCCAGTGATGTGATTTGTGGCAGCCTAGAGCCTGTTACTGCAAGTGACCCACATTCGCATACTTACCTGTCAGAAGTCGCAGCTTACGCTTGGTCAATTGGCCTGCCGCGTGAATTTGTACCGATTTGTCAGCAAGGCGATAACTTCTTTTTTATCAGTCAAGAAGGTCAAATTCAGCTGTGGCAAGACGGCGAAATCGACGAAGAAGAAACATGGGAATCTTTTTGGGAGTGGGCCGAAGATGTGTGGATGCGTAGCTAATAGCCATCAGTATCGCTAATACGCCATCACAACAATTTTACTAAGGAAATATCATGTCTAAAGAACTTGGTTTTAACGCCATTGAAATGCAGTACCTTCGTCACTCTTTGGCGTTAACCACAGCTCAAGTTGCCGAAATTGGCAAAGTCAGCGAAGCCGATGTGATTGCTTGGGAAGCTGGCGAAAAACCAGCTCACATGCCAGTACAAAAGAAGCTAATCGAAATCGATGAAGCGATTGAGATGCAAGTGCTCAACACCTGTGATGGTATTGAAGAACTATTCAAGTCTGAGCCAAAGCGTACCTTAAGCTTTGTGGTATACCCAACTCAGGCCTTATATGCCCAGTACAACCCAGAGTTCTTAGGTACGCTGCCATTAGCAGAGCTTTATAACACTTCAGCTTGGCGCATCAAGAAAGAGTGTAAGTTAATGCTAGAAGTCGATGTGGTATTAGTGCCACTGGACTTTGAATCCTATAAAGCTTACCGCGAGAAAGATGGCCTAAAAGAGAGCCGTGAGAATCGCGCGAAATGGGCTAAGGCGCAGTTATAAGGTTTTAGGTCCTAGGTTTTAGGTCCTAGGTCCTAGGAAAAGCAAAGACGGTAAGAGCCGAACGGCCTGCGGCCTAGGGAATGTGACTACGTCACTGACGGAACGCTGCGCTTACGGAAAAGCAGGAAAAGCCACAGCAATAGCACATTTGTAGGTCGGGCTTTAGCCCGTCAAGCTTCTGCATTAAAAAAGCATCCATTGTATTTAAAACATTCTGTTTAAAAATAGTGGATGCTTTTTTTGTGCTCGACTTTTGTTATGTTCAGTTAAACTCTGGCTGATTAAGCGGCGCCCGCCTCTTCTTTCGCTAAGCCTTTAGCCATGGCAGGTCGCGTTGTGAGTCTATCGCGATAGGCTGTCAGTTTTGGCGGAATATCTTGCTCAAATCGCGTTGCCCACAGCAGTGTGTGCGCCAGCAAAATATCGGCAATGCTCAGCTCATCACCGAGTAAAAACTCGCTATCGGGTAACCACTTCTCCGCTATCGCTGCGGCCTTATCAAACTCCCACTTGGCTACAGGTAACATCTCGACCAGTCGTTGCTCCTCCGGCAAGGCAAACTTATGCTTACCCATACTCCATAACGGCTGTTCAAGTTCACAGGTAATAAAGCTAATCCACTTATGGTGCAGCCCTGACTCATGAGTACCAGCAACAGGCAATAATTTACCCTTGCCGTATTTCTCAGCCAAATAGAGCACGATTGCTGACGACTCGGTTAATGCAAAGCCATCATCTTCTAAAGCAGGGACTTTACCGCAAGGATTAACAGCCAAAAACGCAGGATCACGTCCATCGCCATTTGCAAAATTAATATATTGATACTGCCAGTCTAAACCGAGTTCTTCTAAGGTCCATGATACTCGTAATGAGCGACTACGGGGGATCCCATATAACTTTATCATCGTACGCTTCCTTAACCTGATAACAACTAAATGAGTAAAGCTCCTAAGCTACTCCGAAGCGCTAATAATAGAAACCTGCACTTTGTTTCAAAATAAAACGGGTTCAAATTAACCGCTCCAAAATAAAATGGTTTCAAATTAGCCACAATTTTGCTTTAGTAATAATAGAATTAAAAAAGTAACGAGTACCAAAAACAGCACAAGGGAATGATTATGCCAAAGAGCCAAGAGGCCAGTATCAAACACGCAGCTTTCGCGAGTAATTTAGGCCAATACTGGCTCACACCGTTTGCAATTATATTGACTCTGTCTATCGTTGGCATCCCGCTGTTACTGCTATATCTCCCCATCGGCAAGCTCTTCACTCGCCGCTATATCGACAACATGAGTACCGAGCTGACCGACAGAAAGCTGATTGTGCGCAAAGGCATTTTTACTCGCACCGAAAATAGCGTGCCACTAGACAAGATCACCGACATGGCGTTGATCCAAGGGCCGTTAATGCGAGTGTTTAAACTGCATAAGCTCACCATAGAAACGGCTGGGCAATCGGGGGCTGGTGCGCTACTTAACCTGACTGGTATCATCGATGCTGCAGACTTTAGAAGTCAAGTGTTAGCGCAAAAAGAGAAGCTCAGTCAACTTGAAGCCGCTCCAACACCAGATGAAAATAATGATGCTAGGGTGATAAACCTATTGCAGGAGATCTCTGCTAGCCTCAAACGCATCGAAGCCAACAATAAGTCAATTTAAGCTCTGTAAACATGAGCTCATAAAATAAGAGCCCTTGACCAAATACTGCAGCAATACACTGCAGAGCCCCTCTTTTCATCACTAAGAATAAGTAACTAAAGTATGAGCAACAGCGATACACCCACCCTAGCAAAACCTCTGTTTAATTTCGGTTCATTCTTCGGTGCCATGGGGCCAGGCTTGTTAATGGCCGCAGCAGCCATTGGCGCCTCGCATTTAGTTGCCTCAACTCGAGCTGGCGCAGAGTTTGGATGGCAACTGGCCTGGGTTATTTTGGCCGTCAATCTGCTTAAATATCCGTTTTTTGCCGCAGGAGCACGATACACCAGCGCCACCGGTGAGAATTTATTGCAGGGTTACTTAAAACAAGGACGAAACTATCTGCTGGTGTTTACCGCGCTCAATACCATTGCAGCCATTGCCAGTACTGCCGGCGTCGCCATGCTCACCGCCGCCATGTTAACTCAGTTTGTGCCTTTACCCATTGATGTTCTAGCACTACTGGTCTTAGTCTCTAGCCTAGTTATTTTAATTTTCGGCCATTATGCACTGCTAGATAAAATGACCAAGGTCATCATGCTGGCATTAACCCTTACCACCTTAGTTGCGGTTGCTCTGGCCTTTAACGCACCCGCAATTGTTAATCCAGACTTTGTGCCTCAATCACCTTGGCAATGGGCATCTATCGGTTTTCTCGTCGCCATGATGGGCTGGATGCCAGCCCCCATTGAGGTCAGCGCTTGGAATTCACTTTGGTTAATCGAAAAGCAGAAGCTGTCACCGGTGACTAAACAACAGGCCCTGTTTGACTTTAACTTTGGCTACTTAATGACGGCACTACTCGCCATTGTATTTCTGGCCCTAGGCACCTTAGTCATGTATGGCAGCGGCGAGCAATTTTCGGCATCAGGTGCCAAGTTTGCTGGCCAGCTAATCAGCTTATATAGCCAAGTGATGGGCAGTGAAAGCCGCTATCTTATCGGCGCAGTGGCCTTTCTATGTATCTTCAGCACCACAGTAACCGTAATCGATGGCTACAGCCGCACCCTCAATATGGGCTGGCAACTGCTCAGCAAACGTCAAGAGAGTGAACGCCGACTCATTGCTGTCATGATCGCGATGAGTACTTTGGCCTTAACTATCATATTGTTTTTAAAAGGGGCTCTACTTCCCCTGCTCGAATTTGTTATGATCCTCGCCTTTATGACGACAGTGGTTTTTGCCTGGCTTAACTATAAGTTGATGATCAGCACAGCGCTGTTGCCAGCAGACAGGTATGGTAGTGCCATGCGAGTGCTTTCATGGCTAGGCTTAACTTACTTAGTGAGTTTTGCTGCACTATTTATCTATTGGATGCTAACAAAATAACAGATACGGATACCTACACCTTAATGCACCTAATAACTAAAACGCTTCTAGGCTCAGTGGTTCTAGCACTTTGTCTCTGGGCTGCAAATAAAGCCAGTGCTAACCGAACGGTCAATAGTGATATAGCCAAGCAATTGCCGACGCTTATCGCCCAAAATGAGCGCCCCTTTAGCGGCATCATTATGCTCAAGCGTGATAACCAGCCGATATTTACCTATATCTCTGGTGATGATATTAAGATCAACTCAAGCTTTGTCATTGCATCCCTGTCTAAGCAGGTCACCGCCGCATTGATCCTAAAAGCGGTTGATGAGGGCTTAATTGAGCTAAAACAAAGCGTGAGCTATTACCTATCAAAACAGGCTAGCCAAGCACAACTCTATATTCCCCCTAGCGTCACCGTATCGCAGTTACTGAGCCATACCTCGGGTCTGGTCAATATCGGCGAAGCGCCCCTATATAAACCAGGTAGTCAGTTTCAATATTCTAACTATGGTTATGCACTTTTAGGTGAGTTACTGGAAACGGTTTATCAAAAGCCGATTTATCAACTGATCAACCAGCTCAATGAGCAAACCAAACTCAATGGTCTGTATGCACAAACTGGCATGATCAGCAGCATTCAAGCCAAACACCCAAGTTTGATCCTTGGCCAAGTTGAAGAGTTGAGCCAAACCAGCGATGGCAACAGCAACTCTCATTACACTAAAGCCGATTTAAACATAGATAATAAATTGGTGGCTTTTGGCGGAATGATAGCCTCGGTGGAAGCTTACAGCCAGTTCCAACATGCCCTTTACAATGGCAAGTTGATCAGTGCTAAGAGCCTTGAGCTGATGACCTCTCCTCACGCGACCCGCAACCACAGATGGGGGGTATTGGAATACGGCTACGGCATTCAAATAAGCCGAGATGAGCAGTTAGTCGAATACAGTCACAGTGGCTACCTGCCCGGTTATGTGAGTCTTGCGGTTTATTACCCTAAATCTAAAGTGAGTCTGGTGATCTTTGAAAACACCTCGTGGGATCTTAGCGACAGCAGAAGGACTTTTGGCCTGCATGACGATATTCGCAGCAGCATTCGCAGTAAGCTGATTGCACTCGAAGACAGACCCGTGGCTAAACTCTATCAAGCTGGCGTATCTGCAGTAGAAAATGCCTTAGCAGCTAAACCTGAACCAAAGCCTGAACCAGAAAGTTCACAGCCTAAGACTACAGAGTAATTGCTATTGAAGAGGTAACTTCTGCTATAATAACCGCCGATGATCGCGCAGCCGCGCGATCCCATAGCTAAAAGAAATCAAACTTATGATTAACAATGATATTTTACGTAAAGTTCGCTATATCCTCGACTTAAGCAATGCCAAAATGATCCGCATTTTTGCCAAAGCTAAGCACGAAGTGACTCAAGAAGAGATCATCGACATGCTGAAAAAAGAGCATGAAGAAGGTTATGCACCTTGCAACGACAAAAACATGTGTCGTTTCTTGGACGGTTTAGTGATCTACAAGCGTGGCCTTAAGCCTGGCGCAGAAGCTCCAGAGCCGCTATCTCAACTAACCAACAACCTTATCTTCAAGAAGTTAAGAGTGGCATTTGAGTTACGCGAAGACGATATCATTGAAGCGCTAGAACTTGCAGAGTTCAACATGAGCAAGTCTGAGCTAGGCGCACTATTTAGAAAGCCTGGGCACAAGCACTACAAGCCATGTGGTGACCAAGTGCTGCGTAACTTCTTGATGGGCTTATCACTGAAGCACCGTCCAAAAGACGCTGAGTAACTCTCACGCCGCATTTATATGCAAGTTATTGAAAGCACTGTCAATGGCGGTGCTTTTTTTTAAAGAAGGTGCGAGTTACTAGGACGCTACGCTGCGAGGACGGGCTTCGCCCTGCGAGGAAAAGCAAAAGCTTAACGGGCTAAAGCCCGACCTACTACAAACACCGCTTTCCCCTGCTTTCCCCTGCTTTTCCTAGGACCTAGAACCTTTCTTTGCCTTTCCTATGACCTAGTATCTTCTTTTCCGTAAGCGCAGCGTTCCGTCAGTGACGCAGTCACGTTCGTAAGGCCATAGGCGCCCAGCTCTTGCCGTCTTAGCTTTTTCTGCTTTTCCTAGAACTTATTAATTTAAAAAATTCGCTTGCAAATCAAAACAAAGATCACGCTTTGTGTTAATCTTCCGTGATTAGCATCACCAGTAATACCAATCAGTATATAGATTTACTCGCTCAGCGAGAATTTTGCGGTTCTGAGGCAAGACAACGAATGAAGAGCATAGCGATTCTACGCTCAAGTTAGTTATCGCAGCATCAGAGCTGCTAAAACTCGCCATTCTGGAGCGTTTTTGGCTGCCTACTTCCGCATTGAACGGCACCATAAGGGAATAATAGCTCTTTCGACTATTCACCTTGAAACAGTTTGCTAAAAACCGCTCTGAGTAGATAAAGTTCTTATACTGATTGGTATTATTCTACTAACAAAAACAAAGAAAAGGTTTCCAATGGACGATAACAAACGCCCGCTCTATCTTCCTTTTGCCGGTCCTGCGATTCTTGAAGCCCCTTTGATCAACAAAGGCAGCGCTTTCACCGAAGAGGAAAGGATCTTTTTTAATCTTGAAGGCCTATTACCCCACGTTATTGAAACCATTGAAGAGCAAGCCTCACGCGCTTACGACCAATATAAAAACTTCAGCAATGATCTCGATAAGCATATCTACCTAAGAAACATTCAAGATACCAACGAGACTCTTTATTACCGTCTTGTTCAAAACCATATCACCGAGATGATGCCTATCATCTATACCCCAACGGTAGGTATGGCCTGTGAGCGTTTCTCTAAAGATTATCGTCGCAATCGTGGCCTATTTATCTCTTACGCCAATAAAGACCGCATCGACGACATTCTCAATAATTCGACTCGGCAAAAAGTCAAAATTATCGTTGTTACCGACGGTGAGCGGATCTTGGGTCTTGGTGACCAAGGTATTGGCGGTATGGGGATCCCGATTGGTAAGCTGTCCTTATACACCAGCTGTGGTGGTATCAGTCCCGCTTACACCCTGCCTGTTACGCTCGATGTGGGTACCGATAATCCACATCTGCTTGAAGATCCTATGTACATGGGCATGCGTAGCCCACGTATTGGCGGCGAAGAATATAAAGAGTTTGTCGAAGCCTTTATGCAGGCGGTAAACCGCCGCTGGCCAGATGCGCTGATTCAGTTTGAGGATTTCGCCCAGAAGAATGCGATGCCACTGTTAGAGCGCTATAAAGATCAATACTGCTGCTTTAACGATGATATTCAAGGCACCGCCGCCGTTACCGTTGGCTCGCTTTTAGCTGCCTGTAAAGCGGCAAAGAGTAAGCTTAGCGAACAGCGCATCACCTTCTTAGGTGCAGGCTCTGCAGGCTGCGGTATCGCCGAGGCCATCGTGGCGCAGATGGTGTCTGAAGGCATTAGTGAAGCTCAGGCTCGCAAGCAAGTCTTTATGGTAGACCGCTGGGGTATGTTGCAATCGAATATGCCTAATCTACTGCCTTTCCAGCAAAAGTTAGCCCAGCAATGTGATGACCTAACCAACTGGGATAACTTCAGTGACAATATCTCACTGCTCGATGTGGTCAATAACGCTAAGCCAACCGTGCTCATAGGTGTATCGGGCGCGCCGGGCTTGTTCACAGAAGAGATCATCAAAGCGATGCATAGCCATTGTCCTCGCCCAATAGTGTTCCCTCTGTCGAATCCAACCAGCCGCGTTGAAGCCACACCAAAAGACATTTTGCACTGGACTCAGGGCAAGGCACTTGTGGCGACGGGTAGCCCGTTTGAGCCTGTGGTGATTGATGACACCACCTATGAAATTGCTCAATGTAACAATAGTTATATCTTCCCTGGCATTGGCCTTGGCGTACTCGCGTCAGGCGCAAAACGTGTCAGCGACGCCATGTTGATGGCATCGAGCCGCGCGCTTGCTGAGTGCTCACCACTGGCAATAGACGGTGAAGGCTCGCTATTACCAAAACTTGAGGATATCCATCTTGTCAGTAAGCGTATTGCTTTTGCGGTTGCCCGAGTGGCAATTGAAGAGGGCCATGCGTTGCCAACAACCAAAGAGTTACTGACCTATGCGATTGAAGATAACTTTTGGACCGCAGAGTATCGTAGTTATAAACGAACCGCTTTTTAAGGTTCTGCTTCGGAACCTTATACTAACGAAGTAGAAAGCAAAAGCAGTCATATTTGGCTGCTTTTTTGTTTTTGGGTTTTGGGGTTTTGTTTGAATTTGGAGTATGAGAGCGGCGGCCTTACAGCCGAGATATTTGTCTACCAAGCTGCACTCGAGCTTTAAGTTAGACGCTGTCTAACAAACTAGGTTTTAAGCAATCAAGCTCCGCTTGATAAAGGTCGTGGCGTTGCCACATTGGTAATGCATCAGGCTGCGCCTGACAAAAGTCGTAAATAGCACAAGTAAAGCTTTGTCAATAGAAAAGCTAATGTGAAAGGATTTTGCTTTGTCTATAAGTTATGCCTGTCCTATCTTCTTTTCTGTTGACTTTCACCATACAGTACACATATTACTGTTGATTACTAGCTATGTTTTCTGCCGCGATATCTAGTATATTTTGGTAGTGCTGCAGAATTGTTATACTCACATCCTCGGGGTGAGGTTGCATAATAAACTGATCTACAGTCGTGTTTGTAACAGTTGTACCAAGCATTCTCGAAGCGATAGCGTCTAATTTAGTTTGGGTCGTCGAGCTAATATGGGCTGAAGCATTCCTAATATTTTTTAGATCAGATAGTTCCGTTGTTATGCTAGTTAAAATACTTACTATTGGGCTACCATTTTCAAAGTATAATCTTGATAAGCGCATTACTATTTCGTGATTTGCCCAATCTACATACTTTTGAGTGCCAATAATCATTTTATGTGCATGCTCTTCATCGCTAGGATTCGCATATTTTGTTAGCATATCCCCGGTAGTACTAGAGCCTCCAGTTAGATATATGATGAACGCTTTCTCAATAAATCCCTCCCAGTAAATAAACATTTTTAGAAAGGCAGAGGAAATTATGAACTCTTTTTCATCAGGAGTGCATATCTCACTACCATCTTCTGCTGTTTTGTAAGCTATCGCTATATAATTGTTAACTTGGGTTATTCCAGCCCTAAACTCAGAAAAATTATCATTCATCTCTGCTTTAATCCGTTATCATCAGGTCAATTAAGTAAGTACTTCTTCTCACTCTGACTGATGTATCAGTTGTTGCTCGACGGCAGTCATTAAGGAACTGCAGGTCATTTTCTGAAAGGTTATTTTTATCCATTTCTTCAAAAATATAATCGATATGCTCTAGGCGTTGAGAAACTTTAGACAGATTATCATCCAAAGAGAAATTAGTAGGGCGATCAATATTTACTACTCCAAACTCTAGGTGATAAATAGCTAGAAATAGCGAGTAAAACACATGATTTCTCTTAAACTCACGTTTGCTTAAATTTCCAGAGAACAGAGAGTCAATAAGGTTAATAACCCTATCAAACCTAGCTTCTAACTCATCGACATCATGCTCAAACTCTTTCTCATATAAAGCATACTGCTTTTTGATATTCTTCTTAGTCATGATGCCTTCAATCATTGCAATAAGAAGGTCCGCAGACATTTGAACATCCTCCATACGAAGCACTTTTAGTTCAGCGATTATTTTGTTCTTTGTCCAAAAAGAATTGTGTTTATGTGCGACTTTATCAGCTAGAACCTTGAAAGAACTAAAGTGGTTAGCATTTATTTTTTCTTGATCATTAAGGGTAACTGAATATGAATTCAGTCTGCTGAATATATCTAGAACATCTGAATCAGACATATTCACAAGTAAATCTACAGATATTTCGTAGTTCAAAATGTGTGCTTGGATATCTTCATCAGCTTGATCAAGCTGGCTAAAATATAGGCCGCCATATTTTGAATTGTGCTTCTTGTTAATCGTAAAGCCGTCTTTCATAAATGATAGAATCGTACGTAGCCTTTGTTGCCCATCAACGACTTCACGTATTGATTTTCTGGTTTGAGTGTTAAGCTTTTGCCTAACAAAAACTTTCGGGATTGGCTTTCCTTCTATAATTGTATCCATTAAAAACGAACGGGCTGTATCAGTCCAAACGGAGCGTCGTTGAAACTTTGGGGAAAGCTCAAGTTGCATATTGCTTTCCCATTCTAAGAAGTCATTAATGCTATAGGTACGAGAGTCAAAGTTTTTCATTATTTTTTGCCTTAAGAAAACTAGGTTTCTTTGATTATACACTCATATTACCTATTAACTATCTGATATTATGACGTTATTAATGAACTGATTTAACAGGGTATGTGGGGTCAGTGTAAACTTTATTCTCCGCCCTTAATCAGACAGTCAAAAAAGTCTCTATTTTTCCAATATCAGCCAAATTAACGATATTTCCCTACTGCTACTCCCAGCACTACCACATATGGAATTGACTTACTTTCCCTAATGCCAAAAGTCACTTTTAAAGCCTTAGCTCTAAAACGTTTATGTCCAGAAACGAGTCACGAACGCTGAAAGTATCTTGTGATCACCAAGCGATTATGTCGTATCAGCATACTTTTTTAAAAGCACTAATCTCACCACGAAGCGCTGCGCTTTCACGGAGGTCACGGAGAAGAGCCATAGCTTTTGTCCAGAAATGAGTTTGTAACATCTGAGACAGCTAATTCGGAGAGGTGAATAGTCAGATATCGGTGCGGCTGTGGGCTTCGGTTTCAAGGATGAAACCGCAGAGCGGCCAAGGATGGCTTTACAGCGTTCCACAGAAGTAGCGATATCTCAGCTTACTGCTAATTATTGCCTTTCTTGGTGTCCTCTGTGTCCCAATAACATCCGTGTTTAACGGCCAGTTCGCTATCCCTAGCTCTCGCTTATTAGCACATGGCTTGCCATATTCGCCGTGGTGAATAGCTTTTGTCCAATTCCGAGTTAAACCGACCTTTAGCCATAACTTTGAAATCTAGCCTGTTACTCAATCTCACAGAAAACACCAGTTCCCCATCGGAGTTGCCGAAATACGTTGGAAACTCTTTATAAACCAGAGTCACGTGATGCCCACACGGATGTGGGCATAGCTTTCGCGGGGCAGGCCGTTCCTAGGCATCTGACCCATAGGGATCTGGGAAATGCCATTATGATGTAGGGAACATCATTGGCCCTGCCATCACGGCATTTGTGAATCCATTCACATCAGATACCCCATCGGAAGCGTTAGGTTATTTAGAATAAGTATGAGGCCCGTATCTAATGCATGTAACTTCGTCGGGGCGGCAGGGACTCTTGTGAAAGAATTAGGCAAGAGGGGGTTGCTGTTGACCCCCTCTTGGCCGAGTGTGAGCTGGAAGCTCACGACCCTAATTGTTAGACGCAGTCTAACCTATACCCGGCTGCGTTCACTTGCTACTTGACTGGCGACTCGGTAGAGCTTAGGTTTATTGTCGTAGCCAATGGAACGGTTATAAGTCAGTACCGTCGACAGGTGCTTATGTACTTCACTGTTTGGATCGTTGGCATTGCCAAAAATTAACGCATCGGCTGGGCATACCGTAACACAGGCTGGCTGTAGTCCCTCTGCAACACGGCTTTTCATGCAAAAATCGCAGTTATCCGTGGCTTTGACTTGCTTATTATAGAAACATCCCCCTGTCGGGCAGGCGGCTACACACATTAAACAGCCTTTGCAGCGGTCATGATTAAATGACACGACACCATCTATTGTTTGACTGATGGCTCCATAAGGACAGGCCCTGATACAGGCGGGTCTGTCACACTGTTCGCAAGAGACTCGCAGATAACGGTAATGCAGTTCACCATCGATAAGATATGGGCCCTTTACATCAATTGAGGCCCGATTTTGATGATCGGCCAACTCGTTAGCGCTGTTACAAGCGGCGGTGCAGGCATGGCAGCCTATGCAGCGATTTTCATCATGAATGAGTACAAATTTTTCGTTCATTGCGTTTCTCCCACTCTACTCCAGCACTTGCTATTGCATTGGCTGGAGTAAAGTCGCTCCTTGTTAGTTAAACTCAATACACATTACGCGCGTCTGATCGTGACGCCCGTGGTATGAACATTACTGCCGGTAATAGCGGCGGTGGCATCGGGTAATAAGGCGCCGCAATGTAATCCCTTACCGAAGGCGCGTGTGAGCTCTTGGTTCTTACTACCAAAGCCCATATGTGCGAAAACGGTGTCTTTACGAATCCCAAGTGTTAGCTTGGCAGTGCCTTGCTCCTCTCCCACTTGACTCGTCATAGTGATGCTATCGCCATCATTTATCCTAAATTCTGCAGCTGTGTCAGGGTGGATCCAGACAGGGTTATCGGGCTGCAAATCAAAGAGCAGCGGGATATTTTGAGTTGCTGCGTTGGTGTGCAATGCTGACTTTCCTTGGATAAAGTACAGCTCGTTAGGCTGCTTTAGCGTCACGGGGCGGTAGCTAATCACACTGCGGCCAGGCGCTATCTCTTCGAGACTAGGAGAGGTCAATTCAATCTTGCCACTTGGCGTGCTAAATTGAAGCTGATTTCCGTAGTCGCCACGCTCAGATGGAGGCTGCGCATTAGGGTAATGTTGGCGAAACTTCGCCACCATATCTGGTTCTCGCATCAACAGTGGGATGCCAAAAGAGAGGAAACCTTCTTTTCTAAGCTGCGGTAATAACTCAGGGTTGTTTGCAGTCTGGCGTTGTTGGTAGTCAACAATATCTTGCCAGGGGAAGTGGTGCCCCAACGCCATTGCGTCTGCCATCTCTTTAAATATTTGCCAACTTGGACGAGTATCACCGATAGTTTCTGTGACTCGCTGTCGCAGGGCATAAGCGGGATTCTTGGAAGACATATCACCGATCTCTTCATCGCGCTCAAGGTAAGTGGATTCAGGCAAAACAACGTCAGCATAGGCCGCACTCTCGCTGATATAAACGTCACAGGCGACAACAAAATCCATCGCCTCGAGTGCATTTTGAACTTGGGTTCGATCAGTGACGGTTTGCATCGGGTTAGAGCGTGACATCACCCATGCCTTGATCGCGTAGGGCTGTTGCAGCAAGGCTGCAGGGATAATAGATTGATAGAGCCCACCCGCTCTGGCGGCATACTTAAACTGAGGTTCGGCTAAATCGATGCGTGGTAAGACTGGGGTTGGTAAGCCATCAACTTTTATTTTTTCCAGTGACGGGGCTACCGCTTCGCCAGCCAGCTTGTTATACAGCTTAGATTTCTTAGCGAAATACACCCCTCCTTTACGTTCAATATTACCCAGCAGTACGTTTATGGCATATATACCACGTCGAAGATCGAACTCTTCAGGTGTAAAGGTGCAACGATGCCCATGGTCGGCTAACGCAGCGGGGGCAGCTGCGGCAAGTTCTCGGGCGATACGACGAATGTCGCCTGCTGACACGTCACATATCTCACTTGCCCATTCAGGGCTATATTGTGCCATCGAAGTCGCAAAACCCTCGAAGCCACTGACGTGTTGTTGCACAAAGGATTTGTCGTACAACTGCTCCTCAATCAATACATGGCTCAGAGCGAGTACAACGGCAATGTCGGTGCCGGGTTTAATGGCATGCCATTCATCCGCTTTGTCTGCCATAACCGATAATCTAGGTTCAAACACCACAACTTTAACTGCGCCTTTCTCCTGTGCAGCTAACAAGCCCCGGGTCATTGACATGTTGATCCCTTCGAACAGGTTATGACCAAAGTTGAGTATATATTTGCTGTTTTCTAAATCGAGTTTAAGCTCATTACCGAACATCACCTTAGCAGCGACGGCATAGGAAATTGGACATGTTGAGCCGTGTGAAAAAATATTTGGAGTACCGATAACTTTACCGAAGTGAAAGGCATGGCTGGATAATGAGCCCGATTTACTCGAGACTGCGATTGCTTCAGGTCCGTATCGATCACAAACTTGATTCAGGTTGTGAGCAATAAGTTGGTATGCTTCCTCCCACTCTATTTCCTGCCACATTCCCGAGCCTCGAGGTCCGGTTCGTTTAATCGGTTTAACTAAACGGTGAGGATCATTAAGTAGCTTGCTACCTGATGTGCCTCTTGCGCATACCTTACCACCAAAGCTCTTAGCGTTCAGGTTCCCCCGAATAAACAACTTATCTTGTCTGCTTTCGACGGTAATTGGACATCGAGTTGAACACATTTCGCAGATACTGTTTATTTCTTTAACAAATGGCGTAGCGGGTGTTAATAACTGACTTTGCGCCCCTAAAGTTCCGGGGGCATAAATTGTTATAGCGCAAAAGGCGCTACCTTTTGCCAAAAAATCGCGGCGAGACAACATGTTCTTACCTCTCTCTTCACATTCATAAACATCAGATTTAAAAGCAATTTTTTTATTTTTAGGACTAGAGACTAGCTGTGTGCATAGTAAGCTCAGTTCATTTGAATAAATCATGATTAAGATCAACAACTCAAATGTATTTAGATGTGAATCACATATAAACGGATGTGATTTAGATTTGATCACAAGTAAAATTGTGATCAGAAAGACATGTCGAAAATAGATTGACCGCTACAGAGGTGACACCAATGCTCCCCCGACTTCGCAAGATAATCATCTTCTCAGTTAGTCGTCTTGATGTAACACACTGGCAAGTGCTTACAGCACTGAGTTGTAGATGAGGCCTGATATTTAACGTCGCTTTTCAGGGGAGTTAAACGCTATGGACTCATCGATATGAATGAGCAGATTTAAGATAAACCTTAACAAAATTAAGACGTTTTCTTTAAGTTATATTATTGTCGTGACTCGAAAAATTTAGAAGGTGAAATCACCTATATTTTAGACATATATCACGTAAAAAATATTATTTTCTGGTAAAAGGTCACAATTTCCCCATCAGCCTAGAGTTAACGCGACAAAGTAACGTCATCGCCCTCACCAAATACCAAGGTTCAGCACAGCAACAAAAAAGGCTATGGTTTCCCATAGCCTTTTTTAGCGTGCTAAAACAGCCTAGAACATAAGTAATTACTTGCCTTCGATTACCGACTTAATGCTGTTAAGCATCGAACGGTCGGTGCGGGCTTTCTTAAGCTTACGTACGCTTTCTTTAAGCGATGCATCTGCCAAACGAGTGAAGATGCCATTGTACTCTTTCTCGGCAATTTCATCGTCGGTCTCAGCCATATCGGCAATGTCTTGCGCTACGCGACTGAGTTGGAACCAAGCGTTTGCGATGTAAAAACCGTGGAAATCTTCTTTCGGCAGTAGGTTCTTAGCACTGGCTGGTAATGCGTCCCAACCTGCGCTGAACTTAAGATCGGTATCTTCAATTAGCTCGTTGCAAAGGTTTGCGTAGGCTTCGAACAAACCTTCAGGAATATCGCTCATCGGCATTACGGTGTTACACACGTTCAATGCCACTTGTTCGGCGCGCTCTTTGTACGCTGCTGTTACTTCAGTCATCACTTTCTCTCTACAAGATGTCTCTAAAAATATTTCTACTCGCAGGCGCTATATTTTGAGTCTACAAAATATCGGCGCCTCCTTTATTCAATACGATTTAATTCAGTGCTATTTATTCTAGTTAATTCGCGCTAGAACTTACCGCTAACGTATAGGCCGTAATTTCCATTGCCAACAACTGGCGTGATGGTGATGCCTTTATAGGGGTCGGTAAAGTATAGTCCCGACAATATGCCTATTGCCGCGCCGGCTAATACGTCTTCTATATGGTGCTTGTCGCTTTCAACGCGGGTGTAACCTACATAAGTGGCACCAATATAAGCGGGAATAGCCCACTGCCAGCCGTATCGTTGCTGCACAAAGGTTGCTGCGGCAAAACTGTCGGCGGTGTGTCCCGATGGAAACGAGTCAGAGCCTGAGCCATCGGGTCTGTCTTTATCGACTGTGTACTTAAGGCCTTCGACCACTAAGCGTGACACTATGCCTGTTTTGGCTAGCTGCCATGCGCCCTCAAAGCCGTCTTCATAGATAAGGCTGCCACCCAACGCCGTAGCAGGAATTAACAGGTGCAATACATCGCCCGATTTTTCCAAATCTGATGCGGCTGACGTTGACCCACTTGCTAGCAAAAGCAGACAAGCAAAAATTTTTTTCATTCGAGTGACCTTCCCGTTCGCCCTTTAGAGGGCGTTGTTATACAGGCAGCTTGACGCAAATGCAAAGACTTGTCTTTTACAGTCCTTTCTCAGCAGCTAACACTGGCAAAAAATAGCGTTAAAAACACCCATTATCGTGTATGCTTGACCATGATTATCAATGACTTCAATACAAAGCAAACGCTAAATGCCCAAGCTGTTTTTATTAATAAAAATCATTCTATTTTTTGGCTTACTCTCGATGAGCGCTTCAGGCCATGCCGAGCAAAGTGATGCACTGAAGGCCGATGCGATATTTAAGTTGCTCGATAGTGGTAACCTTGAAAAGAATGAAACCTATCAAACTTACCTCACCGAATTAGACTCTCTAATCTCTAAGGCTGACACCCAGAGACAATTACGGCTAACCCGAGCACGTTGCTGGGCATTTAATGCGCTTAAAGAGGGCCAAGTCGACAAGGCACTAGCCTTTGCTCAGCAGGCATTGAATACTCCAAACTTGGCTAAATACCCTAACAACAAGTTAGATCTCGAGCTCTGCCAAGCCTGGTATACCGAGCAAAAAGGTGACGTGCAGTTAGCATTAAAAAGCTATAACCAGGCGATCAATGATGCCTATGCATTAGAAAACTTACGCTTAGTTGCCGACGCCAGAGGCATGCGCGGCTACCTACACTCCTATCAAGGTAACTTTACCCAAGGTTTAGAGGACTTACTCACCGCGCATTCTTTATACCAGAGCTTAAATTTACCCGCCTGGTCACGCACTAGTCTGTATGAAATTGCCACCAGCTATCGTCGCCTTGGCGATTATAAAAGTGCTATTCGCTACTTTAAAAAACTTAAAACCAGTTATATCAAAAGCAAAAACTTTGACAGTGCGAATGCTATATCGGTCTCTATCGCCATTGCCGAAGAGGAGCGAGGTAACCTAGAACGCGCCAAGATACTGTTTGAAAAAGGTTATAAGTATTGGAAAAGCAATAACCGAGAGTTAGAGCAAGCGACTGTCGCGGTCAATATCGCCGGCACCTTAATTAAACTTGGTGAGTTTGATCAAGCCAGTCAATATCTCAATGAGGCCGAGCCATTTATCCTCCCCACAGATGAAGCCTTTTACAGCTTTATGCATCTGTTTCGAGCACAGATCTATCTTGCCAATGGCCAACTGCCACAGGCTCATAAGAGTATCGCCTATGCACGCAGCGCCTTTGATCGAGTAAAAAACCTTAGGGGGTTAACGCTGCTTCAAATGGTGCAGAGCCAACTATTTCTTAAAGAGGGAAAATGGCAACAAGCCTATTATGCACTTGATGAGTATGTGAAACTGCATAATGAGCTCGATGTAAAACGACTCTCTAACTACACCACCGAGATGCGTACCCGCTTTAATGTCGACCAGATAGAAAAAGAGAACCAACATCTAATTGAAAATCAGCAGCTCAGAGAAATTGAACTCGCAATGCTTGAGCAAAATAAGCAGCAGCAATGGATCATCATCTTGCTTGGTAGCGTTTTGATGATGATCATCTCGGTATTTGCCTATAAGCAGATCCAAAAGAATCGTTTACTCTCGGCCCTAGCGCTCACCGACGATCTAACTCAGCTTCCAAATCGTCGTTATATCTATATCAAGGCACAGCACTGTTTTGAAGAGGCACAGAAAACAGATCGGCCACTGTCTGTTATTGCCTTCGATGCCGACCATTTCAAACTGATTAATGACAAGTTTGGTCACGAAGTGGGTGACCATGCGCTAGAGCTACTCGCCGACACCTGCCGTAGTCTTATTTCATCCACTTATGAAACTGCGCGCGTCGGTGGCGAGGAGTTTTTGATAGTCCTAACGGATATCGATAAGCCTCAAGCATTTGAAATCGCACAATCTCTGGTACGAAGAGTTAGTGAGAATGATTTTAGCGCTTTTCCACAAGGCTTTAATATGACTATCAGCGCTGGCGTTGCCTGCCTAAGCTCAACGGATAGTAAGTTATCGCAACTGCTCAAGAGAGCCGATGATGCACTCTATCAAGCTAAGAGCCTAGGCCGTAACCAAGCAAAAATGAGCTAAGCTCCCCGAGACTAAGGTACGGCAATACCTATTTCCCCCCAATAACTGCTATCATTAGCGGTTACTTAAAGCCGTTACTTTCGCCGATACTTTTCGCCGACAATAGACCTATGTCCGACTCTCCTTCACAACTTGCAGCAATCGACACCCTAACAGCAACTCAGCTCGGCGAATTAGCGCTTAACATCAAAGCATGGGGTCAAGAGCTAGGCTTTGCTCAAATCGGTATTTGCGATACCGACTTAAGCGCCGAAGAACCTAAGCTGCAGCAGTGGTTAGACAAGGGCTATCATGGCGATATGGGTTACATGGCCAATCACGGCATGATGCGCGCAAGACCCCATGAGCTACACCCAGGTACTAAGCGGGTCATCAGCGCCCGCATGAATTACCTACCACCCGAAGCCGGCTTTGCGTTTAACCTTAAAAACCCTAACCTTGGCTATATCTCTCGTTACGCCGGTGGGCGTGATTATCATAAGATGATCCGTAATCGTCTCAAGAAACTGGGCGATAGAATCGAAGCGGAGTTAAAGCTGCTGGGTGTTGATAAACCTAATTCGCGCCCCTTTGTCGACTCGGCGCCAATTCTAGAGCGCCCCTTAGCCGATAAGGCAGGCCTTGGCTGGACTGGCAAACATAGCTTATTGCTCAACCAAGACGCTGGCAGTTGGTTCTTCTTAGGCGAGCTATTAATAGATCTACCGCTGCCCGTCGATATCCCGGTGTCCGAGGGCTGCAACACGTGTGTGGCCTGCATTAAGTCTTGCCCAACCAATGCCATCGTTGAGCCCTATGTTGTTGACGGCAGTCGCTGCATCTCTTACTTAACCATTGAGCTGCAGGGGGCAATACCGGTGGAGTTTAGACAGGCTATCGGCAATCGCATCTATGGCTGTGATGATTGCCAACTGGTTTGCCCGGTCAATGCTAAGGCACCGCTAACCGAAGAAAGTGATTTCCATACTCGTCCTTCACTTAAGCAGCCACAGCTAGTTGAACTATTTGCATGGAGCGAAGCGATATTTTTAAAGTTAACTGAAGGTAGCCCTATTCGCCGTATAGGCCACAGCCGCTGGTTAAGAAATATCGCCGTTGCGCTGGGTAATGCGCCCTACAGTGAAGCGATTATCGCAGCGCTTGAGACCCGTAAGCTATCGAGTGAAGTGGATGAGATGGTGATGGAGCATATCGACTGGGCTCTTGAGCAGCAACATCAGAAACTGGAGCCGCAAGCGGCGCATAGTCTTAATCTTAGTCTTGGTCTTAACGAAAGCACTAGCAGCCATAGCCTAAGCCGCAAAACCCAAAGGATTATTCGCTGTATCGAAAAAGGCCTAGCGCGGGATGCGTAGGCCTAATCATCTCTCTCTGTATAACAAATCATTAGAAATCGTTATGCATTCTGATCTAAGGTGAAGCCGACCTTAACGGTTACCTGCCAGTGAGCGATTAAGCCCTCCTCTAGATGGCCTCTAGTTTCTACCACCTCAAACCACCTCAAGTGCTTGAGTGACTCATTTGCCGCAGCAATTGCATTCTTGATGGCTTCATCTGAGCTAATGGGAGACGATCCTGTTAGTTCGATAATCTTGTAGGTATGGCTCATAGTGACCCCAACGGTGATTAAAATAATGACCTTAATCAGTATAGAACAACATCTGTGTTAGTCAGGGCAAAGAATGGGGAAAATAGTTCGCCACTCACACTCAGCAAAATGGGCCAATTATGACCTGCTTTGACTTATTTAGACTGGGTCACTTCAAAGCTGCCAACACCAAAGTCGAACGTTTTAGCGAGACGATTCCAAGCATTAATTTGAATCACCACTAATGTCAGTTCGCTGATCTCTTTGTCCGAGAAGTAGGCCTTTAATCCTCTCGTGGCATCCACTAAACGCGTCTGTTCATGGGTAACGCCTGCGTGGGGTAAATCCGTTAATGCCTCAGCCCAATTCAATACTGCACGCTCTCTATCTGTGTAATAAGGCGCTTCTCGCCAGATAGATAATGACGTCAATCGTTGAGCGGTTTCGCCAGCTGCAAGTGATTCTTTAAAATGCATGTCGATACAGTATGCACAGCCATTGATTAGCGACACGCGATAACGAATAAGCTCCAATAGCGTATGCTCAATGCCGCAATTATTGACATAGTGTTCAGTCTTTAGCATGCAGTTCATTACACCGCTGCTTATCTCTGCACTCTCAAGTGCTGCGGTAATTGAAAGCGTTTGATTAGTCGATTGAGTCATGTTTCACCTCTTATGGATTGAATAGCAATTTGAATTAGTTGTTAGAACAGCAACTATTATCCATAGATACAAAAAAGCTGGAATACAGATAAAAACTGCTTTACCTTTGCATAAAACGCAAAAGCAAATTTAAGGTTAATCATGCTAAGTGCAATGCGGATCTTCATCAAAGTCGTCGAGCTAGGTAGTTTTTCCAAAGCAGCAGAGGTGCTCAATATGGCGCCTTCTAGCGTCGCCCGTAACATCGATAATCTTGAGCAAGACTTTAATGCCGTGCTATTAAAGCGCAGCACTCGACAACTGTTACTGACCGAGGCCGGAGAGCAGTTTCTCACTGGTGCACGCAAACTTGTTAGCGATGAGGAGTCACTTAAGGCCTCTTTGTCGCAGCAAGAACTGCAGCCAGAAGGCGTGTTAAGAATTTCGGTATTTGAAGGCTTTGGCAGAGTAAAAGTTTGCCCTATTCTGCCAGGCTTTTTAGCTCAATATCCTAAGGTAAAGATTGAGATTGATTTAGATAATCAGCTTGTTGATTTGCATTCAGAAAACATCGATATCGCGATTCGTATTGGGAGCCCAGCCGACTCCAGTCTGCATGCCAGAATGCTGATGACCAACCAAACCTCACTCTGCGCTAGCCCAACCTATTTAGCGCAGTTTGGTTCGCCCAAAAAACCTGATGACCTACTGCAACATAACTGCCTACTGCTCGACCGTGACAGACAGCGTACCTATTGGCACTTTCATAAAGCCAAGCAATATAAAAAAGTCCCTGTGCAGGGCAATTTAACCTCAAGAGGCGGCACGCCCATTTTAGAGGCTGCTATTCATCATGGCGGCATAGTGCTGCTATCGAGTTGGATGATGGATGATTTAATCCAAGATGGTAGCTTAGTGCGTTGCCTGCCCGAGTGGACGCCTTCTTTATCAGAACAATCCAGTGGTGATATCTATGCGCTATACAGTGGCGGCAAACATATGCGACCGGTGATCCGTGCCTTTATTGATTACTTAGTCAAAGCGCTAAAGCTATAAGTAATAGGTAGTTAGTAGATCGTCGTCAGTAGTTAATAGTTAGTAACAAGCCGCATACACAGATGATATGCGGCTTGTTATGGTGCAAGTAGTTTCTCGGTCGGCTAATCCTAAGCCAATAGCATCCGCCACCACATACCCGGTAAGCTGGTAAAGCCACTCGTGTAATAAGCCAGCTCGCCATCTTTTATCACTAAGAGTGTCGGGGTTAACTGCATCGACCAGTCCTGAGACAACTCACCACTTGGGTCGTTAACGACGGCAAAGTCATAGCCTTTATGTTGCAAGTATTTAAGCAGCTTTTCATCCGTCCCCGAAGTCATCGCAACGGTAATAACCGGATATCTATCTGCAATCATGTTCACCGATGGGCTCACAAAGTTACAAACTGGACACCAAGAGCCCCAAAAGTAGACCAATACAGGCTGCTCATGACTCATGGCTATCAAATCGACAGCTTGCCCCTGAACTGTTGTCGCTTGAATATTTGGCAACGCCGTTTTAGGCAGATCTCTGCTGCGCCAAATATCTAAAGCGGCAGAGAAAACGCTCAGCACAACGAGCATGAACAACAATTGTTTTACCCAACCAATTAATCTACGACCAAATGGCAGAGGCTTACCTACGCTATCCGCACGATTTGCACCATCAGCACGACTGTCACTCGTATTCGACTTATCTGGCCTTTGACTATCCGTGCTCATCTCGTGCCTCCAATGTGAGTTCGACTTGCTGTTTTAGTCGTTCAAATGGCACCAAGCCCACAATAATTTGCTCTCCAATCACCATACTCGGTGTGCCGCCTATCCTTAAGCCCCTCATTAACTCTAAGTTATCTGAAATGGCTGGTGATATGCTTTTCTCAGCCTGAGTCAACCATTGGCTAGTCTTTGTCATCGCTGCAGCTTTAGCGAGAGTTTGCCTATCTAGCCTACGAGGCGCCGCCATCAATGTATCTTTCAGCTTGAGAAACTTAGCGGGCTCATTTAACCAGACCCTTTGTGCAAAATCGACTGCCTCAACTGAGCTTTGGCCTTGTAATGGCACCATTTTCACTATGATTTTAAGCTGTGGATACTCAGCCATGAGCTTATCTAACTCGGGCTCCAGTTTCTTGCAGTAAGGGCAGTTAAAATCGGTAAAGTAAACCATGGTGACTTGTGGTTTTTCAGCACCTTTCCACGGGTCGGTAGCACGATGAAACAGGGCTGAGCGATTAGAATTTATCATCTCCTTCATCGTTGGAGCTGTCGCCCACATCGGTTTTACTCTTGAGTCTTCAGCTTTCACATTTTGACTGATGACCAACATAGCGCAATATAATGCAAATGCGGCTATAGTTGTTATAAAGAGTGTGGCTTGAAGCCTACTTTTAAATATTGGCTGCTTACAGCCTAAATTATTACCTGTTTTACGAGTCTTCATTCTTTTCACTTAGGTTTTCTCTTAGATTATCTCGTGGCGCTGCTAATAGTAGCGCTCTATTTATAACGGTTAAGCGCTTGCACTGTGCGCTATTGTCCAAATGCTTGAGGCGCGGCTTTAAATCAAAATCTTACCGAAGCCACGTTGATAGCATCGATAACATCGCTGGCAGACAAGATCACCGGCAGGGCAATTCCCTCAGGTGCATTCGGACCGTAAACCACATTAAACGGCACACCAAAACGATTATGACTCTGTAAATATTCGGTTATTGGCGCTGACGGCTTGGTCCAGTCCCCCTCCATCAACACTATATTTTCAGTTTTCAATTCGCTGTATACCGGATCTTGTAAGATCACCCCCACCTTGTTGGCTTTACAGGTGATACACCAATCGGCAGTAACATCGACAAACACGGTTTTGCCTGCCGCAACTTGTCTCGCTATTTCTGATTCATTCAGAGCACGCCAATCTAAGTCTGTAGGTAACGGCTGCGCCCACCTGTTTGATGTCGAAAATGCTGCAACGGCTAATACCATAATCCCGATACTGACACTGGCGATGACAGCGGCTTTACCTTGTACTTTGGCCATCAACATCAAGAACAACAGTAAAAGAATAGCCGCCGCAATCCACAAATAAACCGTAGGGATGAAGTTAGCTAACAAACTGATTAGCCACAGACTGGTCAGTACCAGTAGGCCCGAGAACACCACTTTAACCACATTCATCCAACGCCCCGGTTTAGGGAAGTAATTCGCAACTTGTGGGAATGCGGCTACCACTAACCAAGGCAATGCCATGCCTAATGCTAAAGCGGTAAAGATGACAAACAGACTCAAGACGTCAGCGCCTAAGGCAAAAGCGACTGCGGTGCCCAGAAAAGGCGCGCTGCAGGGCGTTGCCAGCAAGGTGGCAAACATGCCTTGCAAAAAGTGTCCGCGATGATCATTGCCGCCTGTTGTCGCCAGCTTTGTTTGTAGATTCGATGGCAAAGTGATCTCAAATGCGCCTAACATATTCAACGCAAACACCGAGGTCACAATCGCCATAAACCCAATAAACCATGGGTTCTGGAACTGAACGCCCCAACCTATTGCTTGTCCGGTCAGTTTAAGGGTGAAAATAAAGGCCGCGAGTAACCAAAATGACACCAAAATGCCGAGTGCTGAAGCGATAAACTGTTGACGAATTTGCCTGCGCTGCAGATCGGGCGCGGCGATAACGGCACTTAACTTCATCCCCAGAACAGGTAAAACACAAGGCATAACATTAAGTATTAAGCCGCCTAAAAGCGCTATTAACAGCATTTTTAAAAGCGAAGTCTGGCTCGATTTAATCGTGGTAGCTTCAACTTTAGAGGTGTACTCCACGGCGCGATTACTGTCTATCACAGTTAAATTGAGTGGCTTACCGAGCAGCTCTGGCTCTCCCAACCAACTTGATGCATCAAATACCGCTCTGAGTTTTTTCGCTGCGGTATCGGTTTCAAAACGCTCAAATATGACAAATTTAAACGTGGTATCAGGCTCACCATCGACAATAAACTTAGGCATTATCCAGCCAGTGTCATCCATCTCCACCTGTAGCTGCTTAGCTTTAGCATCCCAGCCAAACACTAGGGTGTCGCTGATCTTCTTCTGCGGTACCTTAGACAGTGCTTTGTTGTAGGAAAACATCGCACCGACATCAGAGTTAAGCTCACGAGGATCGATCTCTAAATTAATATCGTAGTCGGTTAACACGCAGATATTGGTACATGAAGATAAGGTGAATTTACCCTGTAAACTAGCAGGTTTAGAGGCATCGTTCAGCGTTACCAACATAGGAAATGCAGCCTGTTGGTGATAGCCAAAAGTTTGTAGTCCAAGCAGTGAAAACTGCTCAGGTGCAGGCCAATTCCAATTTACATTGTCTAAATTAGTTGAGCCACTCCAATCAATACTCGGTGCAATGCCGCCTTCACCAGGGCTACGCCAGTAGGTTTTCCACTCGCCATCAAGCTCAACTTCAAGTACACCAGGCATCGTATTTGTGGCTTTGTCTAACTCTCCAGTAAGCATAAATCTTGCTTTAACCGGTGGATGATTTGGGTTTTCTAGCCACCCCGTTGATTGGGCGAAGACCGGATTAGCCAGTGCTATCAAGCACACTAAAATGATCTGTTTTATTATTTTCAATTTATCTCTCCGCGAAAACGGCTCACAAAACCTTTTAGCCCCATATAGGCTGCTAGGCAAAGTGTTAATTAACGGCTTAATATTAAACAAAATAACAGCAGATTAGCGTTACTTTAGCCTAAAACAAGCAAATTCAAGTACAGTTATCACTAGCTCATTTGAAGCTAGATTAATCGTATTTATTCTTGAAATCGGCAGAAAGAGAGGTGTATTCGCCGCGGCCTTGGTAGCACAGGCACATCGAGTGCCCTTTGCAGCAATCGCGATGCTGGCGAGATAAAGGGGAAGATAAACAGTAACACCAATAACGGCATCACAGGCGGCTCGTCGAGACAAACCCTTAAAGACTTTTCCGATAGTTCACATTGGCTAAACTCTGCGTCCTTGAGCTTGCTATCAGTTGAATCGCTGTTAAGGCCAATGGCGCTCTCACTCGCTTGTGAAATCGAGCTGGCACTCAATTGATTAAAGGCACTAAATATCCCACTATTTTGAGCCAAGCACAGCAGCACCATGATGGTAAAAACCATAATAGTCCAAGGTTTCGCTGTTTTGTGAAAACTCAAATACGAGATAATAAACTCCGGTGCAAACCTAAAAACTAGGCTACATGCTATCTAAACTATGTTTAACCAATGGTGAACACAGGATATGACCGGGCTTTTACAAAAATAGTTCAGCCGATTACGCATTTTTATTTCGACCGCTTAGAAATGAGTCAAAGGGGCTTTTCACTGCCCCTTATCAACGCCCCTAATTCAGTTTCAATAAAGCCTTCCTCTATGCAGGAAGTATTGGGTGAATGGATATCGTAAACGACCAATTCGTGGAAATTCCAAACCTTTAATTGCATATTGTATACCTTTTAATGTTAAGATGAGCAAAATTCAGAATCAACGCCCATCTGAATTTCAAATAACCAAACACAACAGCGGGCATCTGGATACCTAGGGATCTGGACGTTTATTGCGTTAGCCTTAGTATTCGCAATCGAAACGAATTCAAGCGCAACATGAGCGAACTACACGTGAGGATAAAATGATAGAGCTTAGACATTTACGTACGTTAGTTGCCCTAAAGGAATGCGGCAGCCTCGCTGGGGCTGCAAAAAAACGCTTCGTCACCCAGTCGGCACTGTCGCATCAGATCAAGGAGTTAGAGACTCGCATTAACTCCGCTATTTTTGTGCGCAAGAGCAAACCCCTCTCTTTTACACAAGAAGGCGCGAGACTACTCAACCTTGCTGAAGATATTCTGCCAAAAGTGATCGAAACCGAATTTGATCTGAAGAAAGGTTTGGCCGAAGGGGATAATCATTTAGGCGTTGGTATTGAGTGCCACAGCTGCTTCCGCTGGTTAATGCCGGTAATGGAAGAGTTCAGGAAGCAATATCCACAGGCCGATCTCGACCTCTCTAGTCGTCACCTGTTCGACTCGCTAAATGCATTGCAGTTAGGCGAGCTAGATGTGGTGCTGAGCTCTGATCCCGTACCCGGTCAGTCAATTGCTTATCAGCACCTGTTTGATTTTGAAGTGAGATTGGTGGTTGCCAGCGACCATCCACTGGCACAGCAAGAGTATGTCACACCAAAGCAGTTGGAAAACTTAACGATTTTAAGTTATCCGGTTTCACTTGAGCGGTTAGATATTTATCGCCACTTCCTAGAGCCAGCAGGCATACAGGCTGGGCCGCAGGTGAAGTGTGATCTGACCATGATGCTACTGCAGCGTATCGCCTGTAATGATGGTATTGCAGCGCTTCCAAGCTGGTCGATTAGCGAAGCTCAAGGACTTAGCCTTACTAGTGTTAAGTTGGGGCCAGATGGTCTTAAACGTCCACTGTTTGGCGCATATCGTCGTAACGGTGCCAATGCTCGCTTAGCTCAACATTGGCTAGAACTGGTGGCAAAAGAAGGTTTAGCGAAGCAGAGATTGAACTGATACCAATCTATTACGTAATGATTTCTGTTGCATACAAAAAAGCCTGCATATTGCAGGCTTTATCATTAAAAGTTCATATCGGCTTCAGTAACAGGCCTTTTTTAGCGAGAACACGTCTTAATACCAAACCTGGAGAGTTAGCATTATGCGTTTGACGCAAGTTATGCGCGATTAAAAACTCATCACGTAAATCATCATCTAGCCCTAATGATTCAAACGCTTCCAGCGTTAAGGTTTGCTGTTTATCTTCAATCACAGACTTTAGCAGGCTGAGTGGATACTCCTGTTCAAGTTCTGAGTTCAAGTAAGCAAATGCTGTGAGTGCAATAATGTCACCAAATACACTAAATAGTGCCAAGGTTTGCACTTCATCTGGGCTAATTTGCAAACTATCTATCTGGTACAGCTGATCGACAGCATCGGTAGCAATCGCTTCTGTTAGTGCCCAATAGCCATGAACCAGCTTCTTATAGGGCTCATTCAGTTCGTCTAAACGCTCTTTCAGATAGAAAGTAAACGCATAGCGATAAATATTAACCTGGCCTAAACGCACTAAAGCATCTTTTAATGAGCGATTCTTACTCGATTGCGGCGTAGCGTGATCAGCACTGTTGCTGCGCCAAAGCAGATGGGCAGACAAAGCCGGATCAGATGAAACGATATCGATAACGTTACGAATATCACCGTCTGCAATAATGGCCTTTTTCAATGGGATAAGGATCCCTCTACGACCAATTACCTGCTCTTCGTTGCAGATAATTGCGCGTACTTGAGTAAATACTTGCTGCTCAAGATCTGTCATGCGAAACGTTAAACCTTATATTTTTTTTAATAAATATGTGCACTTAATTCCGTGTAAATTAACCCACATAATGACGTCAAAGGTCAAGCCATATAAGCGACTACCTTAACAAGTTTCAACAATTCTCTTCGCATTAATTTACCTTTACTAAATTAATAGCCGATTAAACCATCCATTCACGACTAGACTGATTTGTACACTCTAGAGTGAGATTTTTTTACAAATTAAGGCCTGAATGTAACCCTTTGCTATATTGCCTGATAAATAGCATTCGCGAGGGCTAAATAGCCGGCATCATTTAAATGTATAGCATCTGATTTTTTACTGGGACTTTTCAATAAATGACTTAAGACATCTTCGACTAAAACTAACTGATATTGCTCTGCAAGTTCCTCATAAATGGGTGATGCCGATAAAAATAGACTCTTTTGCGGCACTGCAACCAGTAGAACGGGGATCTGTTTCGATTGTGCCATCTCAATCATGGCCGCCAAATTGGATTTAGTCGTCATAGTAGGATGGTTTCTTAAGAAGTCATTGCCACCTTCTAACAAGATTAATAGCTCGGGTGAATGTTTATCTAATAACGTGCCTAAACGTGCGGCACCGCCAGTTGTTGTCTCTCCAGAGACTCCGGCATTAATCACATCAAAACCGCTCATGGAAGCAAGCTGGCTCGGATAATCTTGCCCCTTCGACGCGCCAATACCGTATGTGAGGCTATCGCCAAAGGCCAGCACTCGTGCATTTTCGGGCAAGGCGGGAATACACGCACCGGAGCAAGCTTGTAATAATAGTAATGACAGTATGGTGAGAAGTAGACCAAATGGCCTCAGTATCGACAAGTGTTTCATTGGCATGCCTACTTAGGAGTTTGCCAATTTATAACATAAAAAAAGCCAGACACAATGTCTGGCTTTTTTGCAATCGCTATACGTCAGCGATAATTAAAATGCTTGGTAGCTGACGCTGAAGAATAACTCTCTTCCAGGGCTAAAGTAGTTTTGATCTGAGATAATCTCTTCATCAAACAGGTTATTTGCCTTTAATCGTAAGCTCCATGCATCGTCTAGCTGGTAACCAATGCTTAAATCTAACTTGTGGTAGGCATCTAAGAACTGCTCATCGCCGGCGTAGCGCTTACCTTGATAATGGTAGTTTGCTAGCAAGTCGAACTGTTGCCAAGTATAACTCAGCAAATAGTTGAATTCGTTCTCACTACGACCAACTAACTGCTCACTTGTATGCTTGTTTTCTGCATCTAGATAGGTATAACTAAGCTGATGTTCTAGCCCTAGTAATTGATAATTTGCCGACAGTTCAACACCATTAATCTCGGCTTTATTGATGTTAGCTGGCTTCCAGATATCCCAACCGTAATCATCCTTCTCGCCTGTAGGTGCCCAAGCGATAAGATTATCGATGCTGTTTTGGAACACACTAATATAAGCACGAAGATCTTGGCTGTTAAAATGCAATGTCAGTTCATAACTTTCGGCGGTTTCAGAGATAAGATCTGGATTACCTGAGTCTGGCCAATATAGATCGTTGAAGGTTGGCGCCTTAAAGGCGGTGCCCGTTGCGGCGGCGAGACGCCAATGCTCATTAAACTCATAGGCGAGGCTGGCGTTATAGGAGACTTCACTGTCGATGTTTTCAACATCATCGTAACGTACGGCAACTTCAGCCAGCAACTTACTCCACTGTTTTTGTACTAATGCATAGACACCAAAAATATCACGCTGATCTTGAGCATAGTCACCTCTAACCGACTCATTTGACCAATCGATACCACCGGTCAGAGTTAAATCATCGGCAGCTAAATACTGGTTACTCCAGTTGACTTGGTCACGCTTAGTTTCAAACTCAGCTGTCGCGACACTCGCATCATCGCCACGGAAGTTTTCGTTATAATCTCGAGACTGACTCAGTGCTAACTTGCTGGTAAATTTGTCATTGTGGTACTGACCCGCTAGGTTCCATAAATAATTCTCGTAGTCAGACTCATCTGCCGAACCCGATGCATATATATCATCGTATTGAGTATTACCTTTATCGTACTGACCATTCCAAATCGCTTGCCAATTCGAGTTAATCTGCTGCGAGCCTTTCAGTGAAAGCGCGTTACGCTTATAACCATCATCATCGTTTTCCACTTCGGCGCCGTTATACACATCATAGCCTTCGGACTGCTCATGATTGACCGCGATTGTTGTGCTACCATTGCCATGATTCACTCCCGCGCCAAACGAGCCACGAATATAATCATTCGAGCCATATTCAGCACCAGCAAACCACTCTCCGCCTTCGAGTTGACGGGTAAAGATCTGAATAACGCCGCCAATCGCATCGCTGCCCCAAACCGAGGCTCTAGGGCCCTTAAGCACTTCGATACGCTCGATATTCTCTGGCGACAAAGTATTAAAGCTCACCGTCCCTAAGGTCGCCGATCCGACTTTAACGCCATCGACCAGCACTAATACATGGTTTGAATTACTACCACGAACACTAATTGACGTTGCCTGACCCGCGCCACCATTACGCGATACGCTTACACCCGGGAGTGTCTCTAATACGTCAGCAACAGATTTAGGGTTAAGGCGTACAATCTCTTCACGCTCAATGGTATTGATAACGGTCAGTTGCTGATCGGCTGTTGTATCGAAACGAGACCCTGTTACTGTGATTGCTTCATCGATAGCAGTTGAGTTTACATCGACGTCAGCGGCCTGCGCCGACAATGCAGATAGGCTAATAAGACTGCTAACTAGCAGTGCGATTTTTGATGGTTGTGTTCCCATTTACCTTTGACTCCTAAAGGAAAACGGGGCAAAAACGTCACGGTGATACGACCAATAAATGGAAAAACTCCATCCGTTTGCTGGTTCGTCTAATTGCCGCATTTCGAGATCTGCCCGCCGAAATCATCGAAATCACTATGCTGGCCGGTCTCCGGACTTAGGTTCTGTATCAATCAGCGATTAACACACGAGTACAAGCTTTATAACACCTTTCCATTGAGGTGCACTCGTCTCTCACCATTCACCGTTGCGGGGGCAGTGTCAGAATTTAACTGACTTCCCGATTATCCTCGATTACAGCTGTAACCTAAGGCACCAGTAAAGTTGACTAAAATATTTTAGTTTTATCAAAAACTAGGATTATTCCATAGTTTGATTTTTTATCGCTCAAGAGTGAAAAAGTGCCACTTTTGAGAGTGCGCGCATTATAGACGTCTATACGGTTAAATGTCTAACTTAACCGCCGAACAAATCAGCCTTTTAGATAAGCAAATCCTATTTACAACCCATCGGTTAGAACATAAATCCGTTGGTAAGACTATGGCCCGTTGCAAATATCATGACCTAATAAAGCCTAGCAAGGATTGGCAAAACCAATGGGATATTGGGCGATGCAGCACAAACAAAAAAGCGAATGCTCGGCATTCGCTTTTCAAGTTTAAATCTTCAACTCTCGATTTACAGTAACGCTAGCGCCGTCTTTAGCTGTTCTTCCAGCTCTGAATTACGCAGCTGCTGCTTTTCCATATCGAAATTATCGAAAAAGCTTGGTACTGAAAGTGTCGCTTTCACGTCTGCAGCGAAATAAGGCGCTGAGCCCGCTGCTGCGGCTAATACGCTCGATGCGCCGCCAGGTCCTGGCGAAGTCGCGAGCAGTACCATTGGTTTATTCTGAAATACCTTCATATCGATACGTGACGTCCAGTCAAACAAGTTTTTATAAGCTGCTGTGTATGAGCCATTGTGCTCGGCAAAAGAGATAATAATCGCATCGGCTGCACCAATTTTGGCAAAGAACTGTTGAGCCAACTCAGGGTGGCCCAACTGCTCTTCTCTATCTTGGCTAAAGATTGGCATTTCATAATCATTAATATCGAGGATTTCAACCTCGGCACCTTGCACTAATGATGCTGCATATGTTGCAAGTTGCTTGTTGATTGACTTAGTGCTGCTGCTGGCTGCAAAGGCTAATAGTTTCATAATAGGACTCTCTATTCAGTAATTCTCTATTCAGTGATTATTCATTGACGCTGCAGTCACAGCTGCAAAGTGTATTTGATTCAATTGCCATCCACTCAACTTAGCGCTTAATACTGAGATTAAGCCGTTCTAAAAAGGTTACGTTTTGAGCGACAATTCGATGTAGAGCAGTGTATATTAGATAGCAACTGTGATTAATTACCTCAAAAGATATTAACTATTTCCATATGACTCTTAATGCGACGATGAATAAGCTATTTGATGGTATCGTAATATTTGCGCAAGTGGTGAAAAGTGGTGGCTTCTCAGCTGCCGCAGAGGTGCTGGGGCACTCCACCTCCTACGTGAGTAAAGAGGTTAATAAGCTCGAAGAGCGTCTTGGGGTCAGGCTACTCAACCGTACCACCCGCTCTATTGGATTAACCCCCGAGGGAGATGCGTATTATCAGCAGTGTCTGCAGTTAATTATCGATGCAGAGTCAGCCGTGGGATTAATCACTCAAAACGATGTCAGTCCACGGGGAGTCTTAAGACTCAGTTGCCCCGTCGGTTTTGCACAAAATCATCTTAAACCGATTATCTCACAGTACCTGCAGCTTTACCCCAATGTCAGCTTAGATTTAGATTTAAGCGATAACCGCACCGATGTCGTTGCCGACGGTTACGACTTAGCGATTAGAGCATCGGCGCAACTTGAAGAATCGAGCCTCATCTGCCGTAAGATATATAGTTGCAAAGCCTATACCGTAGCTTCGAAAGAGTATATTTCACGCCATGGTAAACCCCACCACCCAAGAGAGTTAGAAACCCACAACGGCATCTGTTACTCCAACCATAAGCAGCCAAGTCGCTGGGATTATATTGACCATGACGGCAAGCATTTTGTCGTTGATATTCGCCAAAAGATCCTCTGCAATAACGGTCATATGCAGCTGAGCATGGCTTTGGCAGGCCACGGCATCACCCGCCTACCTAGTTTCTATCTGCAAGGGGCACTCGAAAGTGATCAACTTGAGATCTTATTTGAAAACTTCCCCAGCGCCGACATCGATGTATTTGTGGTTTACCCAAGCCGCAAGCACCTGTCACCTAAAGTCAGGGCCTTTATCGACTTAGCTGCTGAACGCTTAACAATATAACCCGCGGCCAATGTTAACCTTTATGGTCAAATTTTAAATTTATTACTTTAAAGTAAACCAATACCAAACTTATAATAAAAGACATTTCCCGGGCACAGCTAGCGCCTCTTTTTAGCTATGTCGTCAATCATTCTTCTGGGATCTCAAACTACTTAGGTGAAGTGTGTGCTAAAGAAAATTCTTTCTATGACCAGCTCGACCCAGATGTTAGTGGCCATGTTTGTCGGCTTTGGTGTCGGCCTTTTTTTTGGCGAATCCGTCAGTTGGATGGGCACGATAGGCACCAGTGTTATTCTGCTGATGCAGATGACAGTACTGCCCTATATCGTAGTGTCGCTGGTTGGCGGTATAGGTAAGCTGCAAAAGAGTACCGCTAAGCTTATCTTTAGTCGCGCAGGACTTATCATGTTACTGCTGTGGCTGCTCGCCATCGTCATGATTGCACTTATGCCGCTGTCTTTCCCTGTTATCGAATCGGCGTCTTTCTTTAGTACCAGCAGCATCGAGCCAATCACCCCCATCGATTACTTTAAGCTGTATATTCCCTCTAACCCCTTTGAGTCGATGGCTGACGGCTATGTACCCGCAATGGTGGTATTTAGTATCGCCATGGGACTGGCATTGATAGGCATGCAGGGGGAGAACAAGCAGCAAATACTCACCTTTATGCACACCAGCTCTGAGATCTTCTCACGCATCACTCAGGGCCTAGTTAAAATTCTACCTATCGGTATTTTTGCTATGTCGGCCTCGGCGGCAGGCACCATGGGGGTAGATGAGTTTGCCAGTATGCAGGTTTATCTCATCAGCTATTTTGTATTGTGTTTACTGCTGACCTTTTGGGTACTGCCGTGGATTGTGGCCTCGCTGACTCCTATCACCTTTGCACAAGCGCTTCGAATATCAAAGTCGAGCCTAGTCACCGCCTTTGCCACGGGTAATATCTTTATCGTTATTCCTGTCATTGTTGAAGAGTGTAAGCAAGTGATGCGCGAGCACGATGATCTATGTGAAGACGGCGCAACCTTGATTGAGATTTTGGTCCCTATCGCCTTTACCTTCCCTAATATCGGTAAGCTCACCGTTATTATGTTTGTCTATTTTGCCGGTTGGTTTAACGGCACCCCGGTGGATATCGCAAGCATTCCCTCGCTTTCTATCAGTGGACTACTCGCGCTATTTGGCAGTGTCTATGTGGCCATTCCGTTTATGCTGGACTTGGTAAAACTCCCAGCCGATCTATTCCAGCTATTTGTCATGTCTGGCTTTATCACGGGTAAATTTAACTCTATTGCCGCGGTAATGAATCTGTTTGCACTTACGCTACTGACTGCATCACTATTTCAAAAATCTCTCAAACTACGCCCGCCACAGCTACTGAAAATGGGGGTAGGTATTGGCGTCAGTATGTTTGCAACTTTAATAATCTGCCGCGTAGGCATGGGGATGTTTATCCATAGCCCAGAGATCACCAGTGGGGTTATTGCCAATATGCAGGTGGCAGATAAAGTACCCACCAAGGTAAAAAAGCAGTTCCCGGTCGTGGGGCAAACACCGACAACGCCTATTCGTAGCATCCAAGCGATTAGAGATGCCGGCACACTCAGAGTCGGTTATATCCCCAGTAACGTGCCCTTTAGTTACTATAATAATGCCGGTCATCTTGTAGGTTTTGATACCGCAATGGCCACTAAACTGGCCGAAGACTTACGGGTCAAAATCGAGTTTATTCCCTTTAGAAAAGATCAGCTAGCCGCATCATTAAAGGCTGGATTTTTCGATATCGCCATGTCAGGTCTCGCCATGGATATCGAGCAGATGGATGCACTGAGTTACGCCAACCCGGTACTTGAGCTTAATCTTGCTATCGCCACCAAAGACCATCTGGTGAATGAGTTTAAGAGCAATGAGAAAATACAAGAGATGCGTAATATGACAATCGCCTACGTTGAGCACAGCGACGCGATTGAAGATGCCAAGAAATTTGCTCCTAACATCAAATTTGTCAAAATTGCGGGTTATAAAGACTTCTTTAGGCAGAAGACGCACAAATATGACGCGGTAGTGATCAGCGCTCAGGCAGGCTCGGCTTGGACCTTGTTCTTCCCAGGTTACGGTATTGCGCTGCTAGAAAACCAATCTCGTTACCCTGTCGCCTATGCGATCGCTCAAAACAACCAATCACTGCTCAATTACATCAACAACTGGCAACGTCTGCGTAAGGTCGATGGCACCCAAGAGGGGATTTATGATTATTGGATGCTGGGTAAAGGCGCTCAAAAAGTGCAGCCACGCTGGTCGATTATGCGTGATGTATTGCACTGGGTTGACTAAAGCTTGAGAGAAGCCTCCATTAAAAAGCCCTTAACCTATATAGCGTTAAGGGCTTTTTATTTTAAGCTTTAGATTATGGTGATTGTGGCGTCGGAGTCGATAGCCGATTCACCTCATCCTCACTTAGATGACGCCAGCAGCCAACATCAAGCTCTAAACTCAATCCACCAATTCGCTCTCGGTGCAAACCGTTGACCCGATTGCCCACCGCGGCAAACATCCGCTTCACCTGATGGTATTTTCCCTCGGTAATGGTGAGTAGCACCTCTTTTTCAGTGACAACTTCCAGCTTAGCTGGCAGGGTTAATGCGGGCTCATTTTGCAATTGCAGCCCATGTGCAAACCTAGCAACCATATCTGCTACATCATCACGAATCGCGTCTCTTAATGTCACCCGGTAGGTTTTCTCGCACTGCTTATCGGGCCTGATAATATCAAATGACCAGCGGCCATCGTCGGTCAACAACACTAAGCCCGTGGTATCGGCATCGAGCCGCCCAACAATATGCAGTTCTTCCGCTCTTTCAATATTGATACAGCGAAACAGGCTTGGGTAGTCGCCATCAACATTGGAACTCAGAGTGTGTATCGGCTTATGCAGCATGATGTAACGTGATGGCCGCGCCACTAACCTTTGACCTTTGAAGACAACGCTATTGCTTTCATGTACCTGAAAACTCACTTCCGTTATCGTCTCACCATTAACGCTAATTTCTGCGCACTCAATACACTCGCTAGCCTGAGCACGATTAAGCTCGGTGCTTTTGCAGATAAATTTGTCTAAACGCATATGGCTCTATTCTTGTGAGTCGAGTTATCTCATGATAACGACAATTATCACCAGCAGCCAAAATTGCACAAGCGATCATTTAAAAATCCCCGTATTTATCCGCCCTTGTTAGAGGTTCAGCTGTTAAGCGCTCGCGATTTCAGGCACAATACCGGGCTAAGAAAAGGCTTAAAAAGCCTGTTACTTTGTCGTAAACGCTTAGGAATCCCAAATGACGCAGATCACCCTACTTACCCCTGACGATTGGCACTTACATTTTCGCGATGGCGATATGTTACAAGAAACAGTTCCCGCAACAGCGCGCCTGTTCCAACGTGCGATTGTTATGCCTAATCTTTTACCACCTGTCACCGACGCAAAGATGGTAACTGAGTATCGTGAGCGTATTTTGGCGGCGCGCCCAGCAGGTTCAACCTTTGAACCGCTAATGACCATCTTCTTGACCAACAACACCACAGAGCAAGACATCATAGATGCTAAAGCCGCTGGCGTTGTTGCTGCAAAGCTTTACCCAGCAGGCGCAACCACGAATTCAGACGCTGCCGTTAAGGCGCTAGATGCACTATTCCCAGTGTTTGAAGCCATGGCGAAGCACGGCATGCTGCTATTAGTACACGGTGAGGTGACTGAATCGCATATCGATATTTTCGACCGCGAAGCCATGTTTATCGAACGCTACCTTGCGCGCATCGTTGCCGCCTTCCCAGCGCTTAAAGTGGTATTTGAGCACATTACCACTAAAGATGCGGCTGACTTTGTCATGTCGGCGCCTGATAATGTTGCCGCGACCATTACTCCACAGCACTTACTACTTAACCGTAATGATCTGCTTGTTGGTGGTGTACGCCCGCATAACTTCTGTTTGCCAGTACTTAAGCGCAGCACGCACCAAGAGGCGCTTCGTGCCGTGATAGCAACAGGCTCGAGTAAGTTCTTCTTAGGTACAGACTCTGCGCCGCACGAGAAGCACCGTAAAGAGTCTGCATGTGGCTGTGCGGGTTGTTACAGTGCATGGAGCGCATTAGAACTATACGCACAGGTATTTGATGACTTAGGGGCGCTGGATAAGCTAGAAGGTTTTGCCAGTCTTCATGGTCCAGACTTTTACGGCCTACCACGCAACACTAGCACGGTAACCTTAGTCAAAGAGAAGTGGACTGTACCGAGCGAAATTATCTTGCCAAACGGCAACCCTATCGTGCCGTTCTTCGCCGGTGAAGAGGTGAACTGGAAAGTGAAAAACGCTTAATCGCGGATCACTACGCCAATAGTGCTAAATAAAGCCTGCTCATTGCAGGCTTTTTTGTTTTTTCCTGTGCAGTCCGGAGATAATAGCAATCAGTATAAAGCCCGCTTTATGTCTTAATGTATCGATATTAGCGCCAAATACACATGCTGTTACCTCGAGACATCGACTGAATTGAGAATAAGATAAAGATACATTTGAATACAAACTTAGCACATCTTTTTTCATTGCCTTGCGCTTAAATAGCTCCATGCAAACGCATAACTTAAAGCCATTTTAAGTCCCCCACGCAAGGAGCAAACGATGAAGAAACTATTACCATTAACCGCGATTATACTGACTTCAATCACCTTTAATGCATCAGCCGCAATGGAACCTAATTTAGAGAAAACACTGATCGCAGTCTGTAAAACAGGCTTAAGTGACAACCTGTTTCTATTCAAAAGAACCATGCAGGAAAATAGGATAAACAAGCGTAGGGTGTTTCCAAAACTTGTGTGTAACGGCCAGAGCTTTCATCAGTTCGCCTTGTCAAATGGCGCTAACAAAATCGCCAGTAAGATTGCGCCGTACAGCCCCGGCGTCACTACAATTACCGATCTTGCTATGACAGCCCCGCAAGACACAGGCTATTCAGTTACTTTCTAATACCGTCAGTTTGACGAAAAGGGCATCGGTCTTTTTCGTCAATATACTTTTCATCAAGAGATTATTCTCGCCCCAACGCCTCACCTAAGGGCTCGAAGTAAGCGATAAGCGCACTAAAGATCTGCTCTCGATGCTCTATCGTTGGATAGCCCCCCGCATCGAACAACCGGGACTTTAAGGTTTCATCCACCAAGTAGGGGTTAGTGATATCTTGATAAGACTCGATGCAGGACTCAAATGCCCGCGCCATTAACTCTGTTGGTCGCGAAAAATACTGACTACCATATTGTTTATCGAGCTCGATTGCCCGATTAACATAGGCATGGCCATCCTCACCATTACTTGAAAGCATCGCCACCTCAAATACTCGCTCTAGCCGCCGATTCAGTGGATGTTGAACGGGTTTAACATCGGCTATCCAGCTGTGACTAGCAAATGAAATTCCTCGTGGTGAGGTATGGAAGGATTTGGGTGCAATATAATGGTCAAACGCATGCCAGAACTCGTGAGCAAGTGCTCCAGCGCCTGCATTTTTAGCCAGCGCTAACTCGCATCTGTGAGGTGCATAATGAGCCTGTATGCCTTTTTGGCCACCACTGCCAAAGGCAAGATTTAAGGTTTCACGCAGGCCCAGCGCTTTTGGGGGAAGCTTTAGAATAAAAGCCAAGTCGGCCAAGGAGTCAAAAATCAGATTAGCGGCCTTATCGCGCTCCTCGTTCTCAACCCACTTACCTAAGCGGATATGGCCGAGACCAAATACCTGTTTAATGTCGACAAAACTGACCTGCTCATCGAAGCGGTAATCGGGTCCTATACGTTTGTAACTGCGGCTTTTTAACACAAATAGTTTCTACCAGACAAAATGCTCACTCTTAATAACGTTAATTATAAAGCGATAAGTCTGTTTGATTCCAATCAATACGAAATACCAGCTTCGCCTAAATGCTAGCCTAGACTATGCGATAAACGGTATAATCTCAGCATAGTTTCATCAATAAATAGGCCTTAACATGGCGCGCACCGCAGCCGCACTACACATTTTGGTTAAGCACCAAACACTTGCCGAAGACATTATCAAGCAACTTAATAAAGGCGCTAAATTCGACGTACTTGCTAAGAAACACTCGACTTGCCCATCGGGTAAGAAAGGCGGCAGTTTAGGCGAATTTAAGAAGGGCCAAATGGTGCCACAATTCGATAAAGTCTGTTTTACTGGTGAGTTAATCACCCCGCATCTAGTGAAAACTAAGTTCGGCTGGCATGTGATTAAGGTTTTGTATCGCACTTAGGCTTAATAATATTGAAAGGCCAAATGGGTATACCCACAAGAATTCGATAAAGTCTGTTTTACTGGTGAGTTAATCACCCCGCATCTAGTGAAAACTAAGTTCGGCTGGCATGTGATTAAGGTTTTGTATCGCACTTAGGCTTAATAATATTGAAAGGCCAAATGGGTATACCCACAAGAATTCGATAAAGTCTGTTTTACTGGTGAGTTAATCACCCCGCATCTAGTGAAAACTAAGTTCGGCTGGCATGTGATTAAGGTTTTGTATCGCACTTAGGCTTAATAATATTGAAAGGCCAAATGGGTATACCCACAAGAATTCGATAAAGTCTGTTTTACTGGTGAGTTAATCACCCCGCATCTAGTGAAAACTAAGTTCGGCTGGCATGTGATTAAGATCTTGTATCGAACATAAGATCCTAGGACGCTTCGCTGCGAGGTTCTAGATCCTAGAACCTAGAACCTGCTTTTCCTTCTTTTCCTAGGATCTAGAACCTTTCTTAGCTTTTCCTAGAACCTATCTTTTAAGCTTATAAAGATTACCGCTATCGGTACTGAAATAGATATCGCCTTTCGGCGTTGCTTCAATATCGCGAATACGTTCACCAAGTTCTGACATTATTCGTTGTTCAGCAATCGCTTCTCCCACCTCGTTAATCGTCACGACATTAATGTGAGTCAACTTAAGTGCACCCGCTAATAGTTTGCCATTGAGCTCAGGAAATATTTCACCACGATACAGCACTAAACTGCCTGGTGCGATTGACGGGACATACACCTTAACCGGCGGCTCAACGCCCTCTTTTAACTTGCCGTCTCCGACGCTAATCGGCCCCCAGTATTCTTTACCGTGGGAGGTGATTGGCCAGCCATAATTGGCACCGCGTTTGATTAAGTTAATTTCGTCACCGCCGCGAGGACCATGCTCAATCGACCACAGTTTTTGGCTGCTGGCATCATAAACTAACCCTTGAGGATTACGGTGGCCGTAACTCCAAATCTCATCGAGCACAGCCTTATTATCAACAAATGGATTATCGCTTGGCACACTGCCATCGGGGTTCAAACGTAAAATGGCTCCAGCATGGGTTAAGGTATCTTGGCCATTGTCACGCACGCCGCGATCGCCAATTGAAAAGTACAGACTGTTTTTATCGAAAGTAATCCGACTACCAAAGTGCCTACTGGTATCTGTGCGCGAAGTCGATACAAACAGATCTTGCCAATCGGTAAGCTTACCGTTTTTGTAAGTCGCTTGAGCAAGTGTCGTGGCGCCCTCACCTTCAATATCTTTACTGTAAGTCAGGTAAACTTTGTTAGCTTCAAAAGGAGATAATGCAATATCCAGCAAACCGCCCTGGCCCTCAGCCCACACACCTTCTGGCGTAAACAGTGTTTGATGCCTACCCGTTTCAAGGTTTACACGCTTTACCACGCCTTGTCTCTCTGTCACCAGCATGGTTTGCGGGTCAACATAGGCTAAGCCCCAAGGAATATTTAACCCACTGGCAATTTTTTCTGCTTCATAGGCTTGGGAGCAACTCGATACTGCGGCGAGTAGTAACAATCCTGTTTTGATAAGTGCTGATTTCATCCACATGCCAGTCCCCTTTTTAATTACTTTTATGATTAGGTGCTAGGACGCTGCGCTTCGAGGGCGGGCTGTGCCCTGCGAGGAAAATCAAAAGCGTGACGGACTAAAGTCCGACCTACAAATATGCTACTCAGTTGCTTTCCCGGCTCTTCCGGCTTTTCCCGCCTTAGCTTTTTAATCTCAGCCTTTCCAGCTTTTCCGTTAGCGCAGCGTTCCGTAAGTGACGCCGTCACGTTCGTAAGGCCGCAGGCCGCTCGTCTTAGCTTACACCATCTAAGCTTTACCCTTAAAATCGCCATAAAAAAACGCCTTACTCCGTTAGGAATAAGGCGTTTTTATGCCGTCTACAGACGTCGTTAATAATGACTAACGGATCGCTGAAACCAAGTAATCGATTACCGCTGTTTCTGGCGTTGACTTGTGCTTTAACTCAAATAGAGGCACTGGCTTTTCAAGCATATTACGCTCTACCATCTCACTGATAATTGGCAAGTCCAGCGTACCCGCTTTACCGACTAACAAATTATCTAGCGGCGTTGTCTTACTTAAATTAACAATATCTCTAAAGCCTTTTAAGTAAAGGAAGTCTTTAGTGAAACCACCACCACGATATACGCGTGTAGTTAAAATAAAGGCCTGCTCGGTTGTTTGACCATATTCGCGCATCAGCGTTTGGAAGGTCATCGAGAAGTCACGCTGCTCTAACATCAGATTCACCGCGATAACGCGCAGAGCCAAGATCTTGAGTCGATTCAAGGTCAAGTTGCCAGAGCAATATTCGCTGTAGATCGCCACACCCTCTTGGGTATGAGTATTACCCACAAGACCAAGCGATAATACTCTTAGCTTTTGGCGTCTAGCATTCACGGTCGTCAGCATATGCACACCGAGTTCATGGTAAGCAAACGCGACCAGTTCTTTACCTGTGAACATTGCATCTTTATTGATCAACAAACAGTTTCTTTCACTGTCGACCATCGCCTTAGCAACGATACGTGATGATTTTTCAACCTTACACTTAATGCCCCAGTCATCGGCCTGTTTTTGGAATGACTTTACCGCATGAGCGGCATCATAAACAGGCTCTTCGTCATCGGCTTCAATATTTGGCGCGCGCAGTAAAAACTCTGCATTAGCTATATCGTCTTTATCAGGCTGACCGTAATACTTAAGTGAGTTATACACAAAGTCGTCGTTACCGATAGAGCATAGCAAGTCAATCTTAGTCGCCAAGTTATCAATCACATGACGATAAAGCAGCTGAATATCCGCATCCATTACGTTTTCAACTGGCAACTTATATAGCTGCTCGCGGAACTGATATGGGTTGAGGTTTAACTGCTTATAACTAAACTCAGGTGCAACTGCACCTTTACGGGCTAAGAACTTCTTACGCTCACTGGCAATATTAATCGGGTTAATATATTTCAGTGTCGCGACATTGTTAGCCAGCTTAAATAGGCTCTTATCTAGCGATAAGATCTCTGGCGATAGAGTCGATGATAATAGATCAACGTTTCTCACCGACTTACGTTTACCAAAACGGCGCATAAAGAATGCGGCGGTTTCTGATATAGCCTGCTTAATGCCTGCTTTTAGCTCTTCTAACACCAGCGGATATAGCTCACCCGAGGTCTCATCCATAAATACTTTTTTCACTTCGACAGGCAGAACTAAAGTGTTGTCGAAATGCGCATTCACATGAGCAATTAAATAGCCTCGACCTTGAAAGACTTCATCCGTTGCCGCACGCACAGCAAGGTTAGGCAGCTCCATCTTGCTCAGCTGCTTCTCAAAGTGATGACAGGTCGCTCCCCAACGTTCGATATCAATCTGGCTCGTGCCGATGTTAAAAGTCGGCGTATCGGCTTCAATACGTTGATGATTATAAGAGTGCACATCAAAAACAATACTGTTTTTAAACTGCTTCTCTAAACGCGCGATTAGGGCACTTAACACATTGTAGAAAGACTGATGCTTAGCGTGGCTTTCACTGCGCTGCTTAGTGCTCAGGGGCTTTTGCCAGACTTGCTTGTCCCACGCGGTCTTGAAATAAGTCGAATGGGCCTTAGGGCGATTCAGATCATATTCAAAACGTGAGTCATTACCTATCAAGACGATAGGAAATGACGACAGCATTTCATCGGTGTAAGGATCTTCTTCATAAAAGCGCTCTTCTTTAGTTAGCAAGAAGGTCTTTTTCAGGTCGTCTCGCAAACGATGACCATTATGAATCGCGGTACATACGACCGGAGAGTACTCATCAATCTTTACGATAAATGAGCCACCTTCCACTTCAGCTTGAAAGCATTCGCCTTTATTAATTAACGCAATACACTCTTTCTCAGATAATGTGAGCATCGTCAATCGCCTTTCTAAATTCTGATCGCCTCTGAGTTAACACCTCTTTGGCATTAACAACACTTTCAACAAAATCAATAACTTTAGTCTGAAGCTTAACCTTATTCAGTTTGTTGATACGCATAATGCCACCAGGGCTTTGTACGTTTACTTCAATCAGCTTTTCGTTAATCACATCAATACCGACAAAGAACAAACCGTCACGCACCAGCTTAGGACCAATGTGCTTACACAGCTCTTTTTCTTTCTTGGTCAGTACATGCTTAACGACACTGCCACCGGCATGAATGTTTGAGCGAACCTCACCTTGTGCAGGAATACGCTTCATCGCACCAATAGGCTCGCCGTTTAGCATAAGAATACGTACATCGCCTTCATCTGCGCCTTCTACATACTCTTGTAAAATTACGTAGTTACCGCCTTTGCCACTGTTGATGTAGAACTCAAGCAGTGAGTGGAAGCTATTTTGAGCCGCTTTCTCAACCAAGATCACGCCCTGACCACCGTAACCATCAAGAGGCTTCATGATCATCTTGTCAGTCTTAGACTCACGTAGCACTTCTTCTAGATATTCAGGGGTTTTAGAAACATGGGTAACAGGAATAAAGGTGTTATTTGGATCATCGAATGACGCTGTGTATAGCTTGTTATTTGCAATACGTAAGCCGTCAATGTCATTCATGATGAACACTTCATCACGCACCGAATCTAAGAAGTTAAGCGCAATCGGATCCAATGGTGGATTGGCGCGCATGATAATGCTGTCAAAGCCAGCTAACGGCAAACGTAGCTTTTTGAACTGCGCTTTTTTATAGAATGAAACAATATTATTTGGCGTAACTTGTTCTTTATCGAACACTTGGCAGAACGCACTGGCTTCTGAATCACGCATAGTTAGGTTGCTAGTCGTCGCAAGCGCTACTGTGTGCCCACGAGCAACACATTCGTGAATTAAACGCAGTGTGGTATCGGTTTCAGGCTCGATACTCGTCCAAGGGTACATCAAAAATAAAATATTCAATAGGATCTCTTAAAAAAGTGGAATGCTCTAAAGATCTTGGGCCGGATGATGGCTTGGGGAGGTGTAGAGTATTCAAAATAAACAACACAATGACTCGGGTTAAATGCAACCCAAGTCAGACAATGGCATCTATCTATCAATACAAATTTGTACTAGATGGAGTGGCGTAATTTACACCATATTTTGAAATTGGAATATAAAAATATTCATACAAAATCAAATAAAGTTATTCACCAATATCACAACCAACAGTTAACCCTTGAGCCCCTATTGGAATAGGCTTTCAAGGCATTGTTCTTACGCTGTAAGAAGTGGCCAATTACTCACAGAGAGCACTGCCATACTATTTATGACCTCACTAAATGGAGCTCTGATTTAAGACATCACTCAATCAGTCCTCAATTTAATGACAAGAGGTTTTTAAATCTACGACTTTTTCACTATAAAAATGATTGGCGTCATTCACTTTAACCTGATTTCTCCCCGCATGCTTTGCCTCGTATAACGCTAAGTCTGCACGCTTTACCCAAAGTTCAAGTTCTTCACCCACTATAGACTCAGCGATGCCAGTGCTGAGTGTTACACTGTCGACTTCAGGACATGTCTCAACAATGCCTTTAGCCACTTCCTGGCCAATAGTTCGCATAATCTTCAGCGCGCTTTCAGCTTTGGTATTATCAAATAAGAGTAGGAACTCATCACCACCTAAACGAAATAGTAAGTCAGCCTTTCTGCAATGGCAGTTAATTAGCTTAACCACTGTTTTAATGACTTGGTCGCCCACATCGTGGCCATGTACATCGTTTACATCCTTGAAATAATCAATATCTATTGCCGCAATACAAGTGGCTTGTTCCATCTTAGCTTTTTCACTCGCCGTAATTAAAGATACGTCCAGTTGATGACGGTTGAGTGCGCCAGTTAATGAGTCTCGCGTTGACAGATAACTTAAATTGGCCTGCAGCTTTCTCACCGTTTCAATTACATAATGAGCAATTGATACACAGAAAAGCAGCGCAAGAATAAATCGCAGTGTCACAGTGGGTTCTTGATGCGGAAGTGCCGCTACAGCACTCGTTAAGATAATTCCCCCATTAGCCAACATGGCCATTTTTTTAGGGACTAATAGTACGATGCTTGTGACAACAGGAAACACCCAGTATGTTGCCAGCGTACCAAAGACATGAATGCTCAACACCATCGAGATAGCGAGCAAAAAAAGTGGGGGCCTATAACCCAAAATATTGCGATTTAATCGCAATATACCAAAGACTTCGATGACCAGACTTAACTCAAAGGCAAGTAAACAAAAACCGAGCAAGGTCTCTCCAATCACAAAGTTCTTGATACTTAGTGGTAGAAAAGTCATCAGTGTCACAAGCAGAATAAATGTCAGTACTCGCTGACGACTGTAAATATCGAACAGGCCTTCGTCCTGAGGGTTACCCAAAAAGCTGAATCTATCCATAGTGCCCCTCTATTAGTCATACCCTTATATGTGGATGAGCAACACAGAATAATTTATTTTAATCATCCAATAGAAAGCTTATCGCTTTAACGCTAAAAACGCAGCCTTCTGGCGTTTTTTTATCCGATAGCAACGATTAAGAATTTAACGACCTAACCTTTCATCAAGCTTAAGCCTCGCCCTACATGCCGCAGATGCAGTCAACAAGCTCAACAAATAAGCTCAATAGGCAAATATAGGGGGAAGGCCATGATAATTAACATGATGCTAAAACCATCGGCCCAATCCATTTATGACTATGCTTATGCTGTTCACTTAAAAACTTAATCTGGGGTAAAGCATGAAGCCAATAGTTGCAGATAATAAGCCCATCAAGGTCAGCCTTACTCAAGGAAAAGAGTACTACTTCTGCAGTTGTGGTCGCTCTAAAAACCAGCCTTTCTGTGACGGCTCCCACGCAGGTTCAGAGTTTAAGCCTAAGGCTTTTAAGGCCGATAAAACCGAAGACGCCTTTCTATGTCAGTGCAAACATAGCGCTAATCCCCCCTTCTGTGATGGCTCCCATAAACAATTCACTCCGGCCAATGTAGGCAAGGAAGGACCGGGTATAACCACCTCGGCCAATTCAGTAAGCACCGCACCTATAGCGACAAATACACAAGCTGAGCCAACCCTTGAATATATTCATATGCTGGCTCGTGAGGGGTTGTCAAAAGTCGGCCATCATGGCCCTATGACGTCTATGGGCGTACCACGCAGCGAGTTACCACACTGGGACGAGCTACAACTGATGGTGGCGCAAATGGCCACAAAACCCCTGATGGAAGATGTCGAAGTGTCGACAGAACTCATCATTGGCCCCCAAGCAAGAAAGCCACTTAAATTAGCAATCCCACTATTTGTTTCCGATATGAGTTACGGCTCACTATCAGAGGAAGCTAAGATTGCACTCGCTCGTGGTGCCGAGCTCGTAGGCACCGGGATCTGCTCAGGCGAAGGAGGTATGTTAGATGAGGAGCAAGCTGAAAACTCTCGTTACTTTTACGAGTTAGCCAGTGCGGAATTTGGCTATAACGAGGCCTTACTCAGCCGGGTGCAAAGCTTTCACTTCAAAGGTGGACAAGGCGCAAAAACGGGCACCGGTGGCCATCTACCCGCTAGCAAGAATGTTGGTAAAATAGCAGAGGTTCGAGGCTTACCTGAAGGGACTGACGCCATCTCTCCCCCAACCTTTAAAGATCTCAAAAGCAGCGCCGACTTTAAGCGTTTTGCAGATAGGGTTAGAGAGGTTTCTGGCGGTATTCCAATTGGCTTTAAACTCAGTGCCAATCATATTGAGCGCGATATCCAATTTGCGCTAGATGCCAGCGCCGACTACATTATCCTCGATGGTCGAGGCGGCGGTACAGGCGCTGCACCTGAAATTTTTCGTGACCATATCAGCGTACCGACGATTCCCGCGCTGGCTAGAGCGAGGCGATACTTAGATGAGCAAGGCATGAGTGGTCTGGTAACCTTGATTATTACCGGTGGTATACGCACGCCGATTGATTTTGTCAAAGCCATGGCCTTAGGTGCCGATGGTGTCGCAATTTCCAATAGTGCAATGCAGGCGATAGGCTGCGTTGCCGCACGCATGTGTAATACCAATAACTGCCCTGCAGGGATAGCAACCCAAAGAGTCGAACTTCGCCAACGCCTTGATATTGAAAAATCGGCTAGGCAGTTACAACATTTTTTTGAAGCCTCAACCGAGTTGATGCAGGTGATGGCTCGCGCCTGCGGCCATGACTCTCTCAGTCAGTTTAACAAAAACGACTTAGCCACTTGGCACTGTGAGATGGCGCGCCTAAGCGGCGTGAAATACTCAGGCTTTATGGATCTCTAAACACTCACATAAACCCGATAAAACCACCTTCTGAAGTGGGTGGCTTTCGGCTAAAAACAAAAGCAGCCCCTTTACTGCTCAACTCCTCGCATAAAGGCTCTGTCGGCCAGCGCTAACATGGCTAAATCCTCTTTAGTGTCACCATAGGCGTAGATCTGACTATAACGGCTTAAATCAAACTCCTGTGACACCTTATAAGCTTTCACCTCGCAGCTACAATCTCCTGCGCGGTAATAGCCACTATAGCGCTTACCATCACTTGCCATTTCACTACAGATAAGTGCTATGCCCATAGTCTGACACCAAGGCTTGAGGTAGAGATCCAATGAAGCAGAGACCAGCACTATGGTTGCGCCATCCGTTTGATGCAGCCTTAAGGTTTGCAGCATATCGGTTCGTAAACAGGAGGGAATGACACCACTGGCATAGGCTTCACCGATGGCTGCCACTTTAGTAGAGGAGCGCCCGACAAAGGCAAAAAAACTAACAAATGGCCTAAGCTTTCGCGCAGGGATAACGCCCAACTTGTATAGCAGGTAAAGCGGTGACATAAACACCGCGCCAAGCACTAACCGCAGTGGCGTTGCTGAATAGAGGATAAACTTGGTAAACATATCTTGATGGGTCAAGGTGCCATCAAAATCAAACAAAACAAGCTTCAAGCCTATCTCCTAAGCTGGCGATAAAATAGCGAGCCATTCTAGCAGCTTTTACGCAATTTCCTCTTCAATAATATCCACTAGCTTTAGCTGTTCATCATGACCGAAAGAGGTTTTCTCGGCGTTGGACACCAAAAATACGTTTTCGGTACATTCGCCCAAGGTACTAATTCTCGCCGAGTGGATACTCAGATTTCGTTCAGAGAGTAGGTTACAGATCTGCTCTAAATACATAGGATCATCCAAGGTATTAACCTTAAGCAGGGCTCTGTTTTTCTTTGTAGTGTGTAGCACTGTAACGACCGGAGGACTATCGAAATTCTTTAAGGCTCTTGGCGTCATTAGCTTTCTAGGTCTGTCCTTTTGATCAACCGCTCGATAGATGCGCTTAACGATCTGCTCTATTCTAGGTTCATCATCAATAGACTCATCCTTATGATCAAGCACCTTGATGATCTCCAGCACTTGACCATTTTTAGTCTGCATCATCTGGGCATCTTTCACCTTGAGCTTAGAGCTGGCTAAGGTCTTAAACAGATCGACAAATAACTTGGGTCTATCCTTGGTATAAACAAAAATACTGGTAAAGCCATTATCGCCATTTTTACCCACCAATACTCGGGTCGTTCCCGCTTCACCAGCCAGAATACCTTGAGTTATCTCAACGATATCCTCTAATGAATTACCACTAAAGAAGTTGTTCGGTAAACTGTGCCAGAATCGATTTAATCGCTCCTCTTCCACGCCCAGTTTTAGCAGTTCAGCTCTACCATCGGTTTGGTTTTCACGAATAACGGTTCGCACCTCGAAGATGTTCTCAATTCCCTGCTTTAACGTCTCTCGCACCGCCATATACAGCTGCGTCAACTGGCTTTCTTGCCAGTCATTCCAGTAGCTTTCGTTTGTGGCCATCATATCGGCAATGGTAAATAAAAACAGAGCGTTAAGTTTACCCTGGGAGCCGATGGCTTTAGCCAAATGTTTGATTACATCGGGATCGCTAATATCTTGGGTTTGAATAGCACTAATTAATACATCTTGGTTCGCCACCAGCCAATAAATAAGCGAGGTTGTCGAGGCTTTGAGTAAGTGCTCTTCGGCTAATTCTTTGGCTTGGATGGCACTTAATTCGCTGTTTTCAATCGCCTGCTTACCTGACAAGTGATGACAAAGGGTCGCAAATACCAACGCAAATCGATTACCGATATTTTGGTAAATTGAATAGGTGAGACTGTTTTTCTTATTGAGCGCAAAACTGTCGATATATTGAATGGCTTTAAAGGTATGCTCATCTACCGTAAACGCGTTATGCATATCAAACTGCATCTGGCCTTCAATAGCGTGCCACTGTGAACAATACGCCGCTAATACCCCGTAACGGTGCATTAAGCCTAAACATTTTCGCAGCCCCTTAGGGTGCGCTAGAATCGCTAAAAACTCTTCACGACAGCCTTGGTAATCTTGTAACTCACCCAGTAAACCGCGACGGGTTTGTCTGAGCAATCTAAGTGTTTGCGGCGCAATACCATCAATATTATCGTTCTCAGCAATCAGCTTGAACATACGTATGACTTGGCGTTTATCGATAAACGCCTGAGAGAACTTCACCTCTATAAGCCCGTTACAGACACTAAAATACTTATCGATTGATTGCAGATTATCGCGCTCGGTTTCGTTTAGGGTGTCGAGCTTAAAAGAATCACAGATGATCTGATTTAACTCACGCACGCGAGTCATGGCTCTAAAGAGCTGGCGCATCATACGCTCAATTGCCAGCTGACTATTATCACCTTGGCCAAACTGCATAAATTCGGCGACACCAGCTTGATGTTCGAATAACAACACATCCTGCGCAGACTGTGTCACGCAGTGCAGCGCCCACCTAACACGACAGATAAAGTCATAAGCCTCTAATAGCTCATACACTTCATCTTGCTGTAAGAAACCGATGGTTTTAAGGGCATTAGCGTTGGTAAGTGAGAAGTGCTTTTGCGCGATCCACATAATGGTGTGCACATCTCGCAATCCACCGGGGTTGTTCTTGAGGTTAGGCTCTAAATAAAGTGCGGTATTGAGCGCTTTATTGTGTCTCAGTTGCTGCTCGGCCATTTTAGCATCGTAAAAGGACAAACTAGTCCATAGCTCGTTTTGATAAAGCTGTTCTTTAATGTTTTGTGCGTGTTTTTTAGGGCCGACTAAACAGCGGATATCGAGCAGATTGGTAGCAATGGTAATATCAGATTTTGCAGATTCAATCGATTCACAGAGTGTTCTAACGGTTTGGCCTATATCTAGACCAAAATCCCACAGGCGGGTAAGAAAAAGCGATAATTGTTCTTGCTGGTGCGGGGTTAACTCTTGTTCGATAATAATGGCTAAATCGATATCAGACCTTGGGTGCAACGCCCTTCGACCATATCCCCCTACCGCATTAAGCGACATCGAGGTATTATGCAAGTTATACATCTTCCATAATGAAACCAACATTTCATCTATATGCTTAGCGCGCCTCTTTAGCAGAGTCTGCACTGGCAGAATTAAAAACTGCTCATTAAGCTTTTCGTCGAAGGTTTTTATATGAAACTTCAACTCCGAGAGAGAATTCAGTTCCACTATACTAGACATAATAAGGCTCTTTCCTATTTGCTATATAACCACTGGTTTATACCTTAATACATCAGGTAGATGACAACATTCAACGTTCTAATTAGTCCGCAGAAAACATGATTTTGACTGGATTAATCGCGACACAACCATAACAATTACGAGACTTTTTTTCAACAACGCTCAGTTATAACTCGCTCCCCATTAGCCAAGTTCGGCTAAGTTTATCGACAGAAATGAGTTGCAATAAGCGATGATCCAGCTAGGAGAATCATGCTAGAGAATCGCTATCGATTATCAATAAGGCCCATGAATAATAACAAGTTAGCATATTTACCCGTTTGCTCTGATAGAGTAACCTGTAACTTTATATAAACAGTATCAAAGCCATTACCATCCGCGTTTAAACTAACATAAATATTGTATGGCAATGACGCATTAAAGGCGCCCCCATGAAACAGAAAATAGTATTAGTGAAGAGTTATTTCGCTAAGATTGAAACCAATATACGCGAAGAGATGTGGGCCGCTAAGCCGAAAACATCAGACTTTGAATACTCCACCTGCAAGATTGATAGCGAACGGCTCAATAATGATCTACAACAGGCTATCGAGGCACTCAACACCGATGGCTATAAAGTGCAACAGATAACCCCTGTAACATCAGGAGATTATGCCTTTAAAGATCACTTCAGCGACCCTCACCTGCTAGGTAATGGCGTCAGCACAGAAGGCGGATATGGTTATGGCTTTTCCTATACCGATAGCTTGATTATTCTGGCAGAGCTTATTGCTGAAGCACCTAAGCAACAAGTGGTAAATGAAAGCCTAGACGATCCTATTCTTGATACCAATATTCCCACCGATGAGCTTAGCTAAGCTCATTCGTGCTTGGCTAATATTTGACTAGACATTCTGAAACAGCATCTCAATGGTGAAGGTAAGGACAAACTGATTAATCCGCTCGGAAAATTCATCCTCTTTACTCCAATTGTATTCAGGCGTAATTGCAAAGAATAACCAGTTCCTCGCAAAATTTTGTCTGTAGGTCATACTGACACTGGCATTCTTAACGTAATGATAAGGCTCATCGACGCCATAAATGCTCGCCTGATAGCTCAGCGCCTGCTTGTTATTGATGTATTGATAGACTTTAACGCTAGAGCCAAACTCCCAGCCATTATCTCGATCCTCATATTGCGCCACCGCGCTCCAGCGACCAACAAATGTCTCGTTAAAGGCATGCTCAATATCAAACTCGGTTGACTCACCCGTAACCTTCTTCTCTTGGTATAGCTTTTGAGTTAATCGAGTCACTGTACTCTCAGAAAGAGGATAGGTATAACGCCATCTCGCTTCGACCTTGGGCTTGAAGTTAGCCTTAATATTGAAACTAACACGATCTTTGGCATACCAATCATATCTAAGACCGATATCCCGTTCATTATTGTCATCTGGTGCTCTAATAAAGGCGAACGGATCATCCTCCCCTGTCGAGTCTAAAATAAACTTTAAGCGCTTGGTTACGCCTGGTAAATTTAATCTGGCATTGAGATTAGCTCGGTATTTGAAACCCTCTTTTTCGTAATAAGCAAAGTCGTTAAACCAGCGCACAATGGTGCCAGCTCTGGCGTCATCCTCGACTCTATCATCCACAAAAAAGCTATCAAACCAGATGGCTGGCTGGCAGAATTTAGTGTTGATGTAATCGAATGCTTTATCTATCGCTCCTTCCATCTGTGACTGGCTATAACAGGGGTCATCTTCAGGGATTGGCTTTGCTTCTACAGTGTTCGCTGCCGTATCAGACTGAGCTTCAGGCTCAAGCTCAGACGCCTTAACTTTTTGCTCTTCACCCACAGACGTTTGCGCCCCATGAGCAGACGCAAAACTAAAAGTTAAAGCAATGAATAACAACCATCTAGGAAACAAGTTATGCTCTCAGAATATGTTAATAATGAGTAAAGATAGTATCACTCATTCCCCAGGTTTACATGAGGTTCAATATTGAAACTGGCATTAAAAATTATTCCTCCGCCAATAATGATAAGCGATTAAGAGCTATCATGAGGATAATGGCATATCACCTGCGTAACTATATCACCCGCTAATTGCGCCTGCGGCTCATGAACACATAACAGTCAATCATCTTGTGATTCGCTATTTATAGCGTTAGCTAACCAAACAAACTTAGGTAGTTGCGTCAGATCTAAACAGTCACCTTGCTCGGCTATCACACTATGAGCAGGGGCATTAGTGGCGTCTTCATTAAGCGCAGCCAATAAGACCTGCTGCGCCTCACTCTCACCATGCACCAATACAATTGGTGGAGAGTCGTTAAAATGGCGATACCAGTGCAGCAGCTCAGCCTGATCGGCATGAGCCGATAGTCCGCCAACGGTATGTAGCCTCGCCGCAACATCGATACTTTGACCACTGATAGTTAAGCTTGTCGCGCCATCGACCAAGAGTCGACCAGGCGTGCCCTGCGCCTGATAGCCACAAATAATCACATCAGATAGACTGTTCGCTAGATTGTGTTCTAAATGGCAGCGAATACGGCCACCGTTACACATACCACTGCCTGCGATAATAATCAGCCCTTGGTGAATATGATTCAGCTCCATCGACTCCTCTGTGGTATCGATAAAGTCCACATTCGACAATAGTGGATGCTTTCCCGGGGATAAACGGGTAAAACGCTTAAAATCCTCATCCATTAAGGCGTAATTTTCGACATAGATCTGTGTTGCCCTAATCGCCATCGGGCTATCGAGACAGACCCGCCAACGAGATAGATCCCACTCTTTGGCGTAGAGATGAAACAGATAAAGCAGCTCCTGTGCTCGACCAACCGAAAACGCTGGCAGTAGAATATTGCCACGACTCTGATCTATGGTACGCGCAAAGATTGATTTGAGCTCTTCTAGCGTATCGTTCCATGAGCGATGTAACCTGTTGCCATAGGTACTTTCCATCAATACCAGATCCGCCGTATCGATTAAGCTTGGATCGTCTAATATCGGCATGCCTTCACGACCAAGATCGCCACTAAAGACCAGCTTTTTAGTTGAAGTCCCCTCTCCTAACCAAAGCTCAACCACTGCTGAACCTAAAATATGCCCCGCATCAGACAAACACACATTAAGATGGGGGATCACTTGTGTGCTCTCGCCATAATCGAGCGCCACAAATTGCTGCATAACACGGTCGACATCGGCATCATCGAATAGCGGCTCTAGCAAGGGTAAATCATTCTTTACTCGCTTCTTATTGAGTCGATCTATATCTCTAGCTTGGAGCATGGCGGCATCTTTTAGCATCACCGCACAAAGCTCTACCGTAGCCTTATGGCTATATATAGGTCCTGTAAACCCCGAACGAACCAACAAAGGTAATCGTCCCGAATGATCGATATGAGCATGACTTAAGACCACTGCATGGATCTGCGATGGGCTGAAGGCAAAGGGCTCGTGATTACGCAACACATCAGCCTTACTCCCTTGGATTAATCCACAGTCGAGTAATACTTGCTGTCCATCAATATTGAGTAAGTGACAAGAGCCCGTCACTTCTTGAGTCGCACCTAAAAAAGAGAGAGTCATCTGCATAGCATTCTTCCTCAAAAGGCACCGTTATTCCCTTTAAACCACTTCAACATAGAGTGGTCATCTCTGGTGCTTATGCTTAAAAGATAAACCCTTAATGAAGTTTCGACTAGCAATTAACCTAAAAATATTTTGGTTATTTTGATGGAATTTTTGCCATAAAAAAAGCAGGAATAACTTAATTATCCTGCTTATAAAATGGGAGCTTTGAGGTGAGCCCAAGTGTGGGCTCAATACGACTCAGTTAGGCTTTACGCCTGATTTCATTTAATATTTAGCTTGAAGTGTTACCCACAATTTATCGGTATCATTTGAGAAACCGTAGCCCGCATCGGCACCACTAAAGCTCGCATATTTCACGCCTACACTATAGTACTTAGCGAATGGGTACGTAGCAGAAACACCCCACTCCTGACCCATGTCGATATCGCCATAGTCAGAGTCAAACTTGTGGTACTTAGCAAGTAACTTTAGCCCTGCAAGTTTTGCTGTCAAAGCAAAGCTCGTGTCAACGAGGCCATTTTCCCAGTTACCTTTACCGCCAAATAGGAACTTATCTGTCCAACCGTTAAAGGCATGTAATGTCGCTAGCGGTGTAATAAAGCCTGCTTTACCGTCATCCGAGCCTAGCACTTCGTAACTCACTTTAGCGCCGAAGGCATCAAAGTTAATACCTGCGCCCAGATGGTAATAAGTCGCACTATAAGTCTCTGGGTTATTGGCAGCTTCTGATTGCTGAGCGAACTCGGCTTCGTAGCTTAGTTTTAACGCATCAAGCTTGATATCGCCGGTTGCACGAATACCATAAGTGTCAGTAGAGAAAGCTGCTACATCAATATTATCAATTAAATATGCATAGCCTGAGATCTTGGCGAAATCCAAAGCCTTGTAATTGATATTGACTAAATTAGTCTCGCTTTCATTCTCTTCTTTGCCAGAGCCTTCAGGGAAGATACGGTTCACATTCGCAACATAAGCGTAGTAAGCCGTTAAGCCTTCAATCGCGGTATTCTTAACTGACACCGCATCATAGGTCTGTTCATTTTGACGGAAGCCAACACCACCAACAAAACGCTGATTATCAAGCAAAATACGCTGACGACCAAGCAATGCTAACGTTTCTGCAGGACCTTTATAGCCAATATAGCTTTGGTTGATTTGAGTGTACTTATAGTCTCCGATCAATGGCTCATTCTTTGATGAGCGCACGTCATCAATTTCAGCAACTGCGTAGAGGTTATAGAGGTCACCAGTTTGGTAGTTTAAGCGTGTGCGTAATGTAGTTTGGTTTTGCTGGTCAACATTAGCAACATCAACGTCTTCATAGCGAAGGCGGAACTGCACTTTGACCGCGGAGTCATCGATAAAGGCTTTCTTTAGTGGATCAGCCGTTTCTGCGGTTGCAGCAGTAGAAGCTAAACTTGCGAGTACAGCTAGAGTAAGGGTATGGACTTTCATTTATTGTAATCCTTTTGTTTCATCATTCTCACGCGTAGTTATATTAACGAAACAAGTTTAACTTTTTGATCTAAAACAATGTTACATCTCGATTACAAATAGCTTACCAAATGTGTGACCAAGATCACCACAACGTACCGATTTAGAGGTACACACAAATAGGTATTAATTCTACCTACCTAATTCTTTGATTACTTAAATAGTTCGCGATAGGAATTTTTTAGCGAACTGTTCTACGAATAGTCCCCGCAACAACATTCAAAGCTAGTCCATAGTGGATTAGCTAGACAATAAAATGGAGTGATAAACATCACTCCTTTGACAAAGGCTCGACTTCAATTAGGTGTTTATACCCTTAGCCACATTTAGACATATCGCACCAATAAATCCATTTTCAAACAAAACATAGTTAGCAATAATTATAATTACCCTGTTGACCTGTCTATAAATGTAGGCTTGATACTCCACGCTATCGTTAAGGTTAGGAAAATATATATATCGTTATCCAACTCGCGAAACATCCAATATTGCAGCCTGACTTAACGAAAACCACTTCACATGGTAATAATGATTAAAGGAAGTGTTAAACCTTAACCAACTAGCTTGTAATTCCTTCTGCAATTAGCTTTACTTACCTAACAACAATACTGTTCATTAATTATTTAGGGGTTGATATGTTAGGCGAAAACCACTCAATTATGCATGAGTTTCCTGAGTACCAAGATATTATTGTTAAGCTTTGCCAAACTGATGAGGCTTTTGCTAAAGACACCAAACACTACAATGCACTTGATAAAGAGATCCGCGAACTTGAATTAAGAGGCGCACCAATTGATGACAATGCTATGCATCAACTGAAACATGATAGAGCAGAGTTAAAAGACTCACTGTTTCATCGCCTCAGTACCAGTGTTTAACTAATACCGAATAAATCAATACAAGTCGTTAGGGGCTGTTAAACAGCATCACTGTTCTGTAGATAGTAAAGAAACCACCGCCTTAAGTTGGTGGCATAAAGCTTAAACTAAAAGGGAGCCTAAGCTCCCTTATTCACTCACAGACGCTCATTACTGAGTCACTGAAACATGGTTACCTACGCCCCCTCAACATAGATATCTAGCACTTGAAACTAGATGGCTCCAAGTCTTATAGACGCATTTCACCTAACTCAAAACAAGGCATTAAACGAGCTAGAGGGTTTTGTCGCTAACACCACAATCAACACGTTCAACACAACACCACAGTAAAAAACAAATATTTAACAAACGTGTATTTACTGGTATCTTTGCTGCGCATATTTAGAAAGGACACTCAAATGCTGCAACAGAAATCAAAATTAGCTCATTTTTTCAAATCCGCTTCAGTGATAAAAATACTACCTATTGCGTTACTTATCATCGCTATATTTAACTCCTACTTCATTGTTAATGAGGGGCATGTAGGTGTAGTCAAGCGCTTTGGAGAAGCTAAAGATCAACAAAATCCAGGGCTGCACTTTAAAATTCCGTTTATCGAAACAGTTGAGATGATAGAGGTACGTACTCGTAAAAATGCCGAAAAAATGGCTTCGAGTACCAAAGAACAGATGCCCGTAACCGTTGAGGTCAGCGTTAACTGGACAGTTAATAAAGAAGCGGCATTAGATCTCTTCAAGCGTTACGGCGGTCTGACTCAGTTCGAGCAACGGATCCTCGATCCACGTTTTCGCTCTGCAACTAAAGACACAATTCCGCAATTCGAGGCTGAGCAGTTAATTCAAGACCGAGCCAGCGCGATTCAGGGCATCGAGCACCGCTTAGCCGAAGAGATGGAAGGCTTTCCAGTTATCGTTGATAACATTCAAATTGAAAACATCATTTTGCCGCAAAAGTACATCAACTCGATTGAGATTAAGCAAACTGAGAAAAACCTCGCCGCTGCAGAGGAGCATAAACTTGAACGTCAACGCCTTGAGGCACTGCGCGCAGTCAACACCGCTGACGCGAGAGCAAAAGGCATACTCAAAGTCGCTGAAGCCGAAGCGCAGTCCATACTGCTAAAAGGTAAAGCCGAAGCTCAAGCTATTGAAGCGAAAGCTAAGGCCCTTAAAAATAACCCGCTTATTGTTAAGCTTACCGAAGCACAAGCTTGGGATGGCAGACTACCTATGACCATGATGGGGGAAAGCGTCATGCCGATTATGGACATTCGAAACGCCAACGAGTCGAATTAATGGCATAAATAAGAGCTATCAAATAGCAGATGAGTGAAGCCTAACAACTTCCACTCATCTATTCAGCTTGGTACAATAACTATGAACTAAACGCTAGCCTATCTTTGTTTTTTAGCTGCTTTTGTTTTTCTTGCTGACGTTCTAATCGTTGCTTTTCTATATTAATAAACTCTTTTGTTTCAAACTCTAGATTAATAAAGGCGCTATCACGCCCCTTCATCTTTTGCTCTAAAATTACAGTGACTCCATCGGTATTCATCGCAGTCCAACGCTTACCAGCGCAACGCCCTTGTAAGACACATTGATATGAGTTCAACTCACCAGATGTAAACGCTGTTGTTTGATAGCCGCTAGCAATCAGTGAAGCTTCTATCTGCTGGAAATCATCTTTAAAACTTGCACTATGGGCTGAATAGTCGTGCGTAGTCATCACAACTTTGACTAAGCCTTTCTCTGAGACTTGAACGAGTTGGTAGTGCTTGGCGATTGAAAAATTTTTAGGCAAGCGATCCGTGTTAACTTCAGAAAAATCTAGTCGTTTAATCACCTCACCATATGCAGCAATATCATCTCCCCAGTTGACCCCAAAAGGAGCAGATGCCGATACCGAGATAGGTACTATCATCAAAAGCAGAGCAAATATTTTCATCTTAATTCTCAAAAGTCAAAAAACTGACGCAGTATACCACCAAAGGGATATACCTCAAGAACTTAACTCACACAAACAAAAAACTTAGGTTACAAGTAGTAAAGTTCACATTGCCACTACAGTTCTGTGTCCTTAAATTCTAAAAAGAGCAATAAATTGACGACAATTGTCTTTTCCAACAATCGGTTTGCTTCTAAATAACTTAAGCAACCTGACATATACGCAGCTTAAGTAAGATTAAAGCAACTTGCCAAATACCTATATGGGTTCGAACAGACTTTATGTTAGTTTGCCCGCCTAAAGTTAACATACCACTAATTAGCTAGATGGATATTGCTCTGCAATCACTCAAGGCAGGCGTTAACGGGCATTAAGAGTGCAGCGATAAAAACACAGGCATAAAATCACTGCTATAAAAGGACAAGCATAAATGAGAACATCAAAGTTAACCGTCGCCTTACTTGGTTCAACCCTGTTAGCCCTAAGTGGCTGCGCACTTACACAAGCGCCTAAGCTTGTGAGTGAAGTGCAATTTAATGACCCCCAATTTGCCCTATGCGTACAGCAAAGTGGCATCAAAGTGCTGGATCAGATCACTGAGCTTAGTTGTAACAAGCAGCAAATTACCAATGTAGACGAAATTAGCTTTATGCCTGCACTGACGGCATTGGTGTTACTGGATAATAAAATCACTGACATTGATATCAGCGATAATGAAAACCTTGACCGCCTCATCATAGGCAATAACCAGCTGACAAATATTGATCTGTCTAATAGCCCACAGCTGATCGCGCTCAATATTTCTGGCAATAAGATCACCAGCGTAGATATAAGCGCCAATCCTAAACTCAAGAGTCTCTACGCTTATAAGCTGCCACTGACTTCTATAGATGTCTCGAGTCTACCGAAATTAAGGGATCTTGGCCTAAGCCGCCATCAACTGACCGATATTGACCTATCTGGTAATCCTGAGTTACAGACACTAAACCTATCGGTCGGCACGCTAACAAAAATCGATCTGTCTCATAACCCTAAGTTGAACCACCTTTACCTGCCCAGCAACCAGCTTAGCGAGCTTAATCTTGAGAGTAATCCAGATCTGAGAGTCGTTGCCGTCAGAAACAACCAGCTCAAGCAGTTAGACTTAAGCCACAATCCGCTACTGATAAAAGTCAAAGCCGATTACAACCAAATCGATGACATCATATTGAGCCATGACGCGCCATTAATGGAGCTAGAGCTGAATAATAACCGCATCACAGCGCTAGACATATCCTCATTCAAACAGCTCAACAAGCTAGTGGCATTTAATAATCCACTACAGCAACTGACCTTAAATGAGCAGCATCGACCTGAAATGCTATCAATAGAGGGTACCCCGGTTGCACTGGCCAGTAAAAACGTCAACCAACAGGATATCTCTAACTTACTATCGCCTCGAGTGAGCATTATTGAAGGTGGAACCATTACCCAGAACAGCAATCAATACCATGTGTCTGCCAGTCAACTCGTGATGCCAGCCCTAGGGCAATATATTGGCTTTCGCTACGCGGTTAGCCTACCAAAAGACAAGTCGGGTAAAATCGATTCTAGCCTTGCTCAGCAAAACCAGTTTCCAATTACAGTGCGCATGACTCACCCCGAGATAGTCGACCCTAAGAGCGGTAAAGGTTTTACCAGCTCAAGTTGGACCGACACCATGTTTAAGCACGACCGTAATCTCGCGATGTGGTATTTCGGTGAGCCTTATGAACTTGTCACTGGCCGTTGGACATTAGAGATCCTTTATCGTGATTCAGTCGTGGCCAAAAAGTCTTTCATGCTAGTCAATATGGATGAAAAGCCTAAACTAAGCAGTCAGCAGAATAGAGTCGTTGAACAAGGCCTAACGCTAGAAAAACTGGTCACTAAAGGTGAGTATTACCTTTGTGAGCAAGATAAGTATCAACAGTGTTTAGGCTTTAAAGATGCCAATAGCTGCGCCATTAAAATGCAGCCTTTTAAGGCCCAATGTTTAAAAGATGCACTAACGACCGTCAAGCAACTTTCTGAAATCCCAATGAATGACCAACTAAAAGAGTTCTTTAGTCATTACATCGCCTGTATGGGCAGTCAATACATTGAAACGACCGAACTTAACCCACAACAGGTAGGTCACTGCTTAAGCCAATAGCATTTCACCGTTTTACAATGCATACCTTTTTCAAGCCCGCCTCGCGCGGGCTTTTTGTTAGTTATACCAATGACTTAAATATTCAGCACTGAAAGTCCTTTAGCCCTCTTTATTCAACAATACTTATTAACAATTCAAATGTTGACTTTTTATGGCAACTCTAGAAGATAGTTCGGTTAACAATAATTGAAAGTTCGTTGAAAATTCATAATAAGATCCGTTAAAAAACGATAGAAATTTTGACAAGGAAGGAAGTACAAAAATGAAAAAATCCCTCATAGCGATAGCCCTAGCAACAAGCTTTCTAGGTGGCTGTGGCACATCAGAACTGAACAACGATTCTAAAACGGCTAAAACAGAGGTCACTAAAACCGCCAATACTAAAGCCGAGCTTGGTAGCTTTGGGGTTGACCTAAGTGCACGTAACCAAGCCGTGAAGCCCGGTGATGACTTCTTTATGTATGCCAGCGGTACTTGGTACGACAATTATATTATGCCTGCGGATAAAACCCGCTTTGGAGCATTTACCGGTCTTGCAGAACGAAGCGAAAAGCAGGTTAAAGAGATCATCGACGATATCGCCAGTCGCAGCGACCTTAACGCTGAAGAGCAGCTCATCGCTGATTTTTACCAGTCATACATGGATACCGAGACCATTAACAAGCTCGGGATCACCCCAATCCAAGACACTCTTGACCAAATTAAAGCCGTTAAAAATACCGATGATTTGACTAAGGTATTCGGTCAGGCTTGGCTAACAGGTGCCACCTCGCCTATCTCTGGTGGCATGTGGTTCAACCGCCTCGATCCAAATCAGTACGAGATGTCTATCGGTGCTGGCGGCTTAGGCTTACCCGCTCGCTCATACTACTTAGAAGATGCCGAACGCTTCGTTAAAATCCGCGAAGCTTATGTTACTCATATCGCTGAAATGCTAGCGTTTGCAGGGATTAAAGATGGCCAAGCACGCGCCGAGGCCATCTTGGCGTTAGAGACTAAGATGGCTGAAGGTCAATGGCCACGTGAAAAGCGTCGTAACCGCGACCTCACCCTAAACCAAGTAAAGCGCAGCGACTTAGCAAAAGAGTATCCAGGTTTTGATTGGGACGTTTACTTTGCCGAGACGGGTTACCAAGTGCCACAGCTGAACATCTCTCAGCCTGAGCCTGTCAAAGCCATGATTGACCTCGTCAATAAACAACCGCTTAACGTCTGGCAAGATTATCTAACCTTCCATACTGTGAGTAACAACGCAGGCTTGCTGTCTGAAGATATCTATGCCGCCAGCTTTGGCTTCTATGGTAAAACCCTAAGTGGTCAAGAGGAGCCGCGTCCACGTTGGAAGCGTGCCGTAGAAGAAATGTCGGGCACTCAATCGTTAGGCTTTGCTATTGGTAAGGTCTACGTAGCGCGCTACTTCCCTGAGTCATCTAAGCAGCAGATGGCTGAGCTCGTTGAAAACTTACGTACCGCAATGGGTGAGCGTATCGACGGTCTAGATTGGATGGGCGCAGAGACTAAGGTCAATGCCCACGCTAAACTTGCGGCGTTTAACCCTAAAATTGGTTATCCCGATGTATGGCAAGAGTTTGATGGTGTAGAACTGACTAACAGCAACCTTGTCGGTAATATTCAAAATCTGCGTCAATTCTTCAATGCCGATAGCGTCGCTAAAGAGCTTAAGAAAACTGACCGTAACCGTTGGGGTATGACCCCACAATACGTTAATGCCTACTACAACAGCTCGTTCAACGAGATTGTATTCCCGGCAGCGATTTTGCAGCCACCGTTTTTCGATCCCAATGCCGATCCAGCGGTAAACTACGGCGGTATTGGTGCAGTTATCGGCCATGAAATGGGTCACGGTTTTGATGATCAAGGCTCGAAATCTGACGCTAACGGTATTCAGCGTAACTGGTGGACTGATTCAGACCGCGCCGCATTTGAAGCTAAAGCCGATCAGCTTGCGGCGCAGTACAGTAAGTATGAGCCTATTCCTGAGAACTTTGTTAACGGCCGCAACAGCCTAGGCGAAAACATCGGTGATGTGGGTGGCCTTGCAATGGCTTATCATGCTTACAAGCTAAGCCTTAACGGTAAAGAAGCCCCAGTGATTGATGGCGTGACAGGCGATCAGCGTTTCTTCCTTGCTTGGGCACAAGTATGGAAAGAAAAGCGCACCGAACAAAGCATGCTTAACCAACTACGTGCAGGCACTCATGCACCGGGTCGTTACCGTGCTCAGGCACCACGTAACCACGATGCTTGGTACAAGGCATTTGATGTTAAGCCTGGTGACGAGCTGTACCTTCCTGAAGATCAGCGCGTACGCATCTGGTAGTCAGCAAGCACGAACACAAGCTGAAGCTAAGCTAGAAATAAGCGAAACAAAATGCCAGTCAGCCACCTGACTGGCATTTTTTATTCCGCACTTTTTATTCCTAACGCATCTCAGTCAGATTAAACGGTTATATCCATAAGGGTTTTAAAACCATAATTTACCCCGATATCTATACTGTTAACGCAAAGCCATCACACTAGCTCGACACTTATAACAAGGCAATTGACTGGGCTAATACCAATAGGACATAACATGACAAAGCAATACATTCCAGCAAAAGTGTGGACCATGGATAATGAAAATGGTGGTCAGTGGGCCGCCATTAATCGTCCAGACTCAGGCGCTAGGCATGAGCAAGTATTACCTAAAGGTAAACAGCCATTACAACTGTATTCATTAGCGACACCTAACGGCCAAAAAGTCACTATCATGTTAGAAGAATTACTGGCCAAAGGTATAAAAGAGGCTGAGTATGATGCCTATCTAATCAACATTGGCGAAGGCGACCAATTTTCATCAGGCTTTGTTGAGATTAATCCAAATTCGAAAATTCCAGCCCTGCTTGATACCTCTTCAGAGAGTCCAATTCGGGTATTTGAGTCCGGTAATATCTTGCTCTATTTAGCCGAAAAGTTTGGCCATTTTTTACCTAAAGATCTTGCCGCTAAAGCAGAGGTGATGAACTGGCTATTCTGGTTGCAAGGCTCAGCGCCCTACCTTGGCGGCGGTTTTGGCCACTTCTATGCTTACGCACCTGAAAACTTCGAATACCCGATCAACCGCTTCGCCATGGAGACCAAGCGACAACTCGACGTGCTCGATAAGCAGCTTGCCAACAATGAATATATTGCGGGTGATGAGTACAGCATAGCCGATATCGCTATCTGGCCTTGGTACGGCAACTTAGCCTTAGGTAAATTGTATGACGCGGCCGAGTTTTTAGATGTCGCTAGTTACCCTCATCTGCAGCGCTGGGCGAAGCAGATAAGCGAGCGCGATGCCGTAAAACGTGGCCGTATCGTTAATCGAACATCGGGGGAGGAGTGGGAGCAGCTTAGCGAGCGCCACTGCGCTGCCGACATTGATGCAGTGCTAAACAAAAAACCATAGGACTATCTCTAATACAGAAAAGGCGCTTAGTGACAATCACCGAGAGCCTTTTTTAATTTAGCCTATAGCCTATTAACTGTTAGTAACTAGCTGCCCACACCACAACGGCTTAAGCGTTTTATCACCGCTTCATGCTGCGGGTAGTCATTGAGTAAAGTTTCTTGGCTGAACAGTTCAAAGTCATCAAAGGTAAACCCTGGTGACACCATACATCCCACCAGAGAAAAGCCTGGTTTATTCATCGCCGAGCCAAAAATGCAGCCTTTAGGTACGAGGAATTGTGGTCGCTCACCTACCGCTAAGTCTAAACCTAATTGCGCTGTGGTTAACTCGCCTTGTTCATCTATCATATAAATCGTCAGTGACTCACCAGCATGGAAGTACCACATCTCATCGGCGGTCAAACGATGGAAGTTCGACACCTCCCCCGTACGCAACAGGAAGTAAATACTGGTCCACAGCGCACGTGAGTCATCAAACTGCTGCTCAGAGCGGTATGATGAGCGGAAATAGCCACCTTCAACATGTTGTTCTAATTCTAAATGTTGGATAAATTGTTCAGCAGTTTGCATTACAAATACCTTGTTATATTAAGTAGGGCTGATAAACGTCCGATTGTAATCAATATCATGGTCTAAGATTGTGACTGTAATTGTGATTGCGGCGACTGTCGCTAAGATTGACGTTTTACTCCCACTTTAATTAGACGTTTTGCATAATAAAAAAGCCCTAGGCGATTAACCTTGGGCTTAGTATGATTTTTCGTGCAACTTGAGTCGCGATAATTGTTGACTCTTAGTCGCTCTTCCTACCGTCGTCTTAGTGCTGACCTCGAACGCCATCACGCACCATCTCTTTGCCCGTCTCATACACTTCATCTGTGACCCAACGCGCATGTAGCAGCTTATGATTATTATCGAAAACCGCAACAAAATGACGACCATCGGCATTATTGGTTGCCATACCGATACCAGCAACTCCCTCTAGACCCAAACCACCAGTTTCAACCGACACCAGAAAGCGCCTTAGGTCGTCTAGATTATCAATTACGTTTTGCTCATCACTCATCTTTAATACTCTTATCTGTTCACACAACCAAAGCGCCTATAGGCCCTAAGTATATTATGTGGCGTACTTTACAGATCATAGCTAAGGATTAAAAGAGTGCAGTTCTAGTTTGAATAAAGGTAAATATCACACAAGCCATTTTACCCTCTGGCTGCAAATTAAGCAGACGCTTAATTTAGTCTATTATCTTGGTCACAAATCAGTGCTTAATTTACAAAATTAAATGATGCTCATGTAATACTCCCGCCAGCAACCCTACAATTAATAAGATGGATTACTCTTGATGTCTGAAATTAAATTTGGTGTATTAGGGCAGCATTTTCATTGCCCTGTGAAAGGTGATTTTGAGTATGCGTCTAACGCATTGGTGCTTGTTGATGATAAAGGCGTGATCTCATCAACCCTCACCGAGAAAGATGCCGATTTCCAAGTACAGATCAGCCAATTATCTGCCAATAAGCAACTCATCGAATTAAGCAACAGCCAATATCTAATGCCGGGCATGGTCGACTTACACGTACATGCGCCGCAGTTCCCGCAAGCGGGTAAAGGCCTAGACCTACCACTTTACGACTGGCTACAAGATTACACCTTTCCGCTTGAAGCCAAGTTTGAAGATATGAACTTTGCTAAGAAAATTTACCCAGAGCTAGTGCAATCACTGCTCGCCAATGGCACCACCAGCGCAGTGTATTTTGCCACCATTCACAAGCACACTTCTGTGGAGCTTGCTCGTGAATGCTTAAAGCAGGGTCAGCGCGGCTTTATCGGTAAGGTCAATATGGATGAGGCAAGCCAATGCCCGCCATTTTATATCGAAACCTCAACCAACGATGCCCTAATCGACACCGAAGACTTTATCCAACAAGTCCTGCAACTTGAAGGCAACGAGCAACAATTAGTTTCACCGGTTGTCACACCGCGTTTTGTACCGAGCTGTACCAGCGAGATGCTACAGGGCTTAGGTAAACTTGTACAAAAGTACCAATGCCATGTGCAGACCCACTGCTCTGAAAGCGATTGGGCGCGTGATTACAGCCAAGAGATGTATGGTAAGACTGACGTTGAGATCTATAGCGACTTTGGCCTTATGACCAACAAGACCATTTTAGCGCACTCGATATTCTTAACGCCAAATGATCACAAGGTGATTAAGGCAACCGGTGCCAGTATTGCCCACTGCCCGCTATCAAACATGTACTTTGCCAATGCGGCGATGCAGACCCGTGAAATTCTTGATAACGAGCTTAAGTGCGGTCTAGGTAGTGACTTAGCTGGCGCGCCAATTCCATCTATTTTCCATACTTGCTTAGATGCGGTAAACCACTCGCGGGTTCGTGAAGATGGCACATCGACTTACTTGCCAGCAGATACTCGTGGTGAGAGCGGTTCGCGCATCTCATTCTTAGAGTCTTACTGGATGGCGACTGTGGGCGGCGGACAGGCAATCGATGCCAAAGTCGGTTTGTTCCAAGCAGGATTCGAGTTCGATGCGCTAGTTGTTGATACCAGCGTCACTGACAGCAATATCTTTATCCTAGATGAGATGGACAGCGCTAAAGATAAACTCGAGAAAATCATCACCCTCAATAACCGTCAAAACATCCGCAAGGTATGGGTGAAAGGGCAATTGGTGATAGAGAAGTAAGCCACTTACTTTGTAAATCTAGTCATATAAAAAAGGCTCAGAAGGTAATCCTTCTGAGCCTTTTATTTGTTTATCACTTTTACAAGCTACTCATTTAAGCGAGTAGAATTAATGCCCATCAACAAAGGCAAACTTGATAATAAATAGCAGTGCCACTAGCGCCACACCAGGGTGGATTTCACGCCAGCGATTGGTGCCCGCTTTCAATACGCAGTAAGTAATAAAACCTGCTGCTACGCCTTCGGTGATTGAGAAGGTAAATGGCATCATCACTGCGGTGATAAAGGCTGGAGCCGACTCGGTTAAGTCTTTACCATCAATTTTAGCCAGTTCTGATGACATCAAAATACCGACATAAACCAGCGCGCCAGCAACCGCGTAACCCGGTACCATAGCCGCCAATGGCGAGAAGAAAATCACCAAAACAAACAGTAGACCGGCAACGATTGCGGTTAAACCGGTACGGCCACCCGCAGCGACACCTGCCGAGCTTTCAATGTAAGCCGTTACCGTTGATGTGCCCATGTAAGCGCCAACAACAGAAGTTGCAGAGTCTGTCATCAAGGCTTGTTTCATACGTGGGAAACGGCCGCGCTCATCAGTGAAACCGCACTTTTCAGTGACGCCAATCATGGTGCCAGAACTATCGAAAAGGCTTACTAAGGCAAATGAGAAAATAACGCCCATCAACGCCACATCTAATGAACCTGCAAGATCGAGCTGACCAAAGGTATTAGCGATACTAGGCGGCATAGACACGATGCCAGTGTACTCAATATCCCCCATCAGGGCCGCTATGGCAGTCACAACGGCAATCGAGACCAGCACAGCGGAATGAATACCACGAGAGGCTAGAATTACGATAATAAAGAAACCTAGCGCACCTAAAACACACTGCAGTGAGCTTAAGTCGCCAACGGTGATCATAGTCGCTGGACTTGCGACCACAATGCCGGCATTACTAAAGCCAACCATGGCTATCAGCAAACCGATACCGCTAGGAATACCAATACGTAAACATTTTGGGATATTGGTTAAGATCCAAGAACGGATCCCAAGTAAGGACACAATAGCAAAACAAACTGCGCCCCAAAAAATGGTGCCCATACCGATTTGCCAGCTTACGCCCATCCCCACTACTACAGAGAAGGCAAAAAACGCATTTAGACCCATTGCAGGCGCTAGTGCAATTGGCAGATTGGCAATTAAGCCCATGGCGATACAGCCGATAGCGCTGATCAAACAGGTGACCACAAATACCGCACTGGCATCCATACCAGCAGCCGATAGAATTTGTGGATTCACGAACACGATATACACCATGGTCATGAAGGTGGTAATGCCCGCTATAACTTCGGTAGATACAGTGGTGTTGTGGGCTGATAATTTAAAAAAGCGCTCTAACAACCCACCACTTGCAGGTTGGGCAGAAGCACAAGCTTCTGCAGGCTCTTCATTAGTTGCAGCATGTTGTTTATTGCTTGGCGTACTCATAAATAGATTATTTCCACTTTTAACTTCACTCAACCCGCGTCCCAAACAGCTGTGCAACATCAATATTAAATTTACGACGCACACACTTGATCCCCTGAAAGCATATTTCTGGAGATGACGACTTAATGATTACGGTTTTAACTAACGAGGGGCGCTATTGTAGAGTACTGACAGCTTTACACATGAGTGATTAACATCACATATTGCAGAGTTTTTTAGGAAACGGTCAACATGAATAGACACCAGTCAGGCTAACGATTTTCTCGGCAGCAAAAAAAATTGATAGCGACGATAACGTAACTAATAAGACTTGATGCTAAGCCTTTAGATACAAAGTAGTTATTGAGCTAGAACAGCCTCAATGCTAGTGTCTGCCCAAACTTGTTCACATCCAAGGAAACAAAAATGCTAAAAAAAATCTTGGCCAGTATTGGTATTGGTAAAGCCACTGTCGATACCATATTGCTCGATGATCAATTAAGAGCCGGTGAGTCATTTGCTATTGAAGTTGTGATCAAAGGCGGTGATATCGAGCAGGAGATTAACGGTCTTGAGTTCGCGATTATGGCCGAAGCCAAAGCCGAGCAAAAAGTCGGTGACGATGAAGTCAAATACAACAAGAGTGTGGTGTTACAAAGCTGGAGACCTATGCTCAAGCAGGCGATTCAGCCAGGCGAAACCATCACCCGTCAGTTCAATCTTGATCTACATCCAGAAGCCCCTGCCACGAGTCTATTTGGCCAACGAATCGCTAAGGTCTGGCTGCAAACAGGACTAGATATTAAAAACGGCATCGACGGCTCAGACAAAGACCCCTTGGTGATCGTGCCTTCTTGCACCCAACTTGCAGTATTAGAACTGATTGAAAACAGTGGTTATCGTTTGTTTAAGTCTGATCTCGAAGTGGGCTATGTTCGTGCGCAAGGTTTTGCGTCGCACCTACCTTGCTATCAAGAGTATGAGTTTAAACCACAATCACGCTCATTCTTTGGGGCAAGAGAGTTAGAAGTGACTTTTGTTGATAATGGCGCAGAAACGGGGGTATTGATTGAAATTGATAGAGCCTTCTCTGGTGATGGTTACCACTGCATCTCAATTCCTAATCACTGCAATAATGTAGAGAGTGTTCGTCCTTATATAGAACAACTACTCAATTAAGCTCGTATTCAAACAAATAAATGCCGATAAGTCATACTTATCGGCATTTTATAAACCTACCTCCTGAATTAGCTCAATGTTAACGCTAACAGCGAGCTCTCAAGAAAAGCTCTAGAACTTGTGATCCGTTACCTGCTCAACAAATTCAATGTTCAGCTCGATACCTAACCCAGGTTTATCACTGACGGCTATTGCGCCATCAATAATCTTAGGCTCGTTAAGTGTCAGCTGCTGCGTCAAGGTGCCATTCCAGAAATCCGGATGCAGATACTCTACATATTCAGAGATATGGCAAACGATACCAAAGTGACGCGCCGCCGCCGCAGTTATGCCTGTTTTCCAATTATGGGGCATTAGCTGAGCGTTATGGTGCTCACAAATATCCATGATACGTAGTAGCTCAGTAACACCACCACAACGGTTATAATCAGACTGCACCACCGAAATACCAGTTTTTTCGAGCCACTCTTGCGCTTCAAAACGTGTAGTCGACATCTCGGCGCCACATAACCGAGTGTTAATCGCCGCCGCGAGTTTTTGATGACCAATCAGATCGTCATGTTGCAGGCAGGCTTCGATAAAATACAGGTCAATGTCTTCTAGCTGACGGAAGGTCCAACGAGCTTTCTGCCAATCGGTCCATCGATATAAACAATCAACCATCATGTCCATATCCCAACCAATGACCTCACGCAATTCGCGTAGGTAAGCGACAACCTCTTTATCAGTTACCTTATCATTAGGAATGATGCACACCTTAACGGCCTTAGCACCACGCTCTTTCGCTTTGGCGATTAGCGGTTTGTATGCCTCAACAATATCGCTAAGTGTGGCATCGGCTGCAACAGACGGATACAGGGTAAAGTAAGGCGTCAACTGCGCCTTCTGCGCGCCGCCCATAAGCTTATAGGCAGGCACACCTAGCTGCTTACCGGCAAGATCATATAACGCCATATCAATGCCAGAGATGGCAAATAACCCTAAGCCTCGCATGCCGATCCACTTTGTGGTGTCATACATACGGTTGTAGTTAGCGCGAAACTCTAGCGGATCTCTACCGATCACCGCTTCTTTAATATTATTAAGCCATTTATGCTCGTTCTCAATTTCCGAGAACGCTTTCATACACTCTGGCGGACCATCAGCCTCACCGAGTCCATAAACACCATTTTCATCGGTAACCTTAACGATAACGGTGTTTTCACTCCAGTTAGTCGCGGCCACGTTTACCGGAATAAACTCCACTGAAACAATATTTGCGCCCATCTCGTTATACCTCAACTTTGGCTAATTCGGCATGAGCAGGCTCAGCCTGTTCGGCGTTGGCTTTTACAGCCGGTGTTGCTGTTGATTTGATTAATTCTGGGTGATCTTTTCTAATCCACTTCATCAAACACACCACCATCAAGATATTCAAGAAGATCATCGGTAAACCAACGATAATACACATGGACTTAATCGTGTCGATACTGCCCCCCATAAAGAAGGCTGCCATCGAAACCGCACCGATCCCTAATGCCCAAATCAGTCTTACCGAGACATCCGGATCTGCATCAGCATCCAGTTCCTTGGTGGTCATCATAGAGATGGACACCGCAGCCGACGTCATCGTTGTCGACATCAGGAAGAACTCAACGATAAGAAAAACAATCAAAATGGCCGCACCAAAAGGCAGTGCATTAATCACCTCAATCACGGCCATGGAGACCCCAGCCTCATTCATCCACTCAAGCACAGGCAACGCACCCGTTAACTCACTGAATACCGAGTAACTACCGAAGATAGCGATGAAGAAAGCACAACCTGCCGAACCAAAGAATATCGTGGTCAATACCAACTCTTTAATCGTGCGTCCCTTAGAGATTCGCGCTAAGAAAATGCCCATCATCACAAGGTAAGCAAAATACCAAGCCCAGTAGTACATGGTCCACGCTTGTGGGAAACCTGACTTTTCTACTGGATCACTCCAGAAACTCATGCGGACAAAGTTATCAACCATCACGCTCAAGCTGTCGAAGAAATAAGACAGAATAAACGCGGTTGGACCTGACAATAAGATGAAAATACCTAAGGCAAACGCGGCATACACACACCAGTTAGCAAGCTTAGCAACGCCCTTCTTCATTCCCGCCAACATCACCACGGCATAGAAGACAATAAACAGTGCAATCAAGCCAACTTGAAGCCAGATATCATTAGGTAAACCAGTGACTTTCTCAATACCCGAACCGATAAGGTCAACAGCCAATCCCATAGAGGTAGAGAAGGCGCCCAAGGTACCAAAAATAGCGATAATGTTGATGAAATAGCCTAGCGGACCATTAGCATTCTTCTCACCAATCACATCTTCTAGTAAGTTAGATAGACGTAGGTTACGCTTCTTTTTCTTATGTAGATAGTAAGCGTAAGGCACTGCTGGCAAACAGAAAATAGCCCAACCTATCGGTCCCCAATGGAACAAGGTATAAGTGATAAGCCACTGAGAAGCCTCTGCACTGCCTGCTTCAGCAAACATCGGCGGACTCTGCATATAGTACATGGGCTCACCTACGGCCCAGAAAATCAATGCTGCGCCCACACCCGCGGTAAAGATCATAAATGAATAGGTTGCATAGGTGAACTCAGGGGCATCATTGTCGTCCCCCAGTTTAATATGACCAAAACGGCTAAAGGCAATCCACATCAAAAATACAAGCGCACCAAATCCGGCTAATTGGATAAACCAGCCAATATCATTGGTCACCCACTTCATACCTGCATGCGCGACATTTTTAGAGCTTTCCGGAAAAAATACAGCCAACGCCAAACTTAAAAAAGTAAAGCTGATGGCCGGCCAAAACAGCTTATGATCAAGATTCTTGAAATTCATAGGTAAATTCCACGCTGCTCCTTTGTCTTACATTTAAAGGAACCAGCTTGATGCCGCCTTATGCTGTTAGCATAATCTCTGCGGCGAGTTATATTGGGTTACAGCGCACTACCATTGGCAATCATGGTGGCGCGGATCTCTGCAACATTAAGGTCACGGATGTGACTCTGACTATCGATAGCTTGTATAGCGGCAACACCTGCGGCGTGGCCTAATTCGAAACATTGGGCGGTGACACGCGCCGAAGCTAACGCTTCATGCTCAGCGCTAAGGCAACGACCCGCAACGATAATGTTTTCACCGACTTGAGGGACTAAAGTGGCGAAGGGAATATCGTAGTAATCATTCAATAACCAGTGCAGTTTTGGCTTATCGCCAGAGTGCAACTCAATTGGCCAGGGGGTACGACAGATACCATCTTGCTGTTTGCGGCAGTTAACCACATCGTCATTAGTCAGTGTCTTCACCCCTTTGATAGAGCGCGTCTGACGAATACCGACTTCAACGCCGGTATCAACCACATAGGCATTGTCACAACCCGGCACAAACTTATTAAGGAACTTGGCATAGGCGCGAACTTGGCGACGGCCAAAGACTTCGGCTTCGGTAAAATCAACAGGGTCAATCACATTCAGCACGCGGCCATCTTGGCCAGCTAAACGAGTTGCATTAACCATCAGCTCACCAGGACGCGTGGTCGGGAAGATCCAGATCTTATGGCGTGGTAGCTCCCAGCCTAGCTCGCTATTCGCTTTAAGGATATTCTCGGTTACTTTAGGCGGACAGATAGTATCCATACCGTAGTACTCCAAGTACTGCTCCATATCCACACCCGCAATACGGAAAAACATGGTGGGATTTTGAATGCGGCCTTCATCACCAAAGTAGGTATCGAGTCCTGCGCGGGCAATAACGGCGGCATCACCAGAAGCATCGATGATGATTTTTGCAAGTATGACGCTCTGACCTGCGTTTGACTCAATCACCACACCTTTGAAGGTATCGCCATCCATAATCACTCCGGTCACGGCGGTGTGATATAGAATATTAACGCCAGCGGCCATTAACATGTCATCTGCCACTTCACGCCATACTAAAGGATCATGAGTAACGGTAAATGTCTTGCCATAGCGCTGCGGAGCGGTAACACCATTATTGTCAGCCAATGCTTGACGAAAGCGCTCGGTAAAGCCGAAAACAACTTGCTCTGGCTCAGCGGCTCCATCTTCGGTCGCCATATACATGCCACAAATTGTGCCAGATAAACCCGCTACGGCAGCACCACCACAGAAACCATACTTTTCAATTAAATAGGTACTCTTACCTGCGACTGCTGCCGTTTCAGCTGCAGCAACACCAGCTGGACCGCCGCCAACTACTAATACATCAACCTCAGCAAGAACAGGTAGTTGTGGTACCTGCTCATAACGGTTAATAATCTGCCAATTCTTCATGTTTACTCCAATAGGTGCTGATATGAGTCAGACGAACTCTAATACACACTTGATATGCTTGTGATATTCATCTGATATATCAGTTGTTGAGCGCTAATATATTCCTGTATCATGCAGCGAACAAGTGAAAACCACAAAAGCGTGACCTAGATCGCGAGATTAAAAAGGGAGTGTGACGATGATCATTAATGATGTGGTGAATAAATCTGAGTTTGCTTACGATCAGCTCGAAAAGATGATTACTTTCAGGGAACTCAAGCCAGGTTCCATGGTTAGTGAGAAGCAACTCTCAGAGCAACTCGGTGTTGGCCGAACGCCAGTTCGCGAAGCACTACAACGTTTATCGTACGAGCGAATGGTAGAGATCCATCCTAGGCGCGGGATCCAAATTCCACAGATCTCGTTAGAGAGCCAACTAAAGATCTTAGAAGTACGTAGGGATGTCGAAGCGCTATGTGCTCGCTTTGCTGCAACGCGAGCCTCTGAGTCAGAAAAGATCCGAATGACCAAGCTAGCGAGTCAATTAGAAGATAATGCCGCCAAGCAAGATGATCTCGTCTATGCCCAGCTACTTAAACAGATCCATATCTTGTTAGTACAAGTCTCCAATAATGAATATCTGCAACTGGCGATGGCGCCGCTGCAGGGACTATCGCGTCGTTTCTGGTTCGCCTACAAGAATGAATCTAGCGATCTGGCTGATGCAGCGTACTTACATGCGACCATACTGCGTAAAATTGTTGAAGGCGATCCCGTTGCTGCAGTAGAAGCATCTTATGCGCTCAATGATTACCTCACCAGCATGGCCCGCCGCACGATTAGCTAAAATAAGTACTAACCCAACCATAGTGGAGTCGCCTCAGGCTCCATTACATCTGCTCATCTGAGAATGATTTTCTCAATTTGAAAACGATGAAGGCGAAATGTTTGAGCAGTGGTTACCGGAATCGATGTTAAGCTCAACTGACGTTGGCGATTACCTGCTAGTAGGCTATTCACGTTTATTCTACAAGAAAGGCAATCTGACCTACGGCGAATATTATTACAATATCAGCAAAGGTGAATGGCAGATGCCACAGTCTGTGGTCAACTATAACAAGACCTGCTTTAGCGCCAAATTTGTGGTGGCCTGCTACTGGGGTTAACGGTTACCGCGGCCTATTATAGTAGTGAGTACCTTATCTGTGCATCTGTTCTTGGGGCAATCATGGCGACCGTTTACGGCCTAAGCTTACGTAATGAACGCCGCAACCTAAAAGCGGCAAATCAGGTAATTAAACCTATCATGGATACCCTATATCGGGTTCGCGATGGCAAGCAGCAACTTTTAGCCTTCTTGCAGAAGCTAAGCTAGAGTAAAACTAGCGTTAAGCTAGAAAGCCAGCATCAATTGCTGGCTTTTTCTTCATATCGTGTCGACATAGCTGTAGTAGCTCAGACTTGCTCTTAACTCAAACGGCTTACTCAGGAATGGGTTTCTTTTCGGCTTCTCGCTTTAGTTCATCAGCTTTTTTACGGGCATCATCTTCATACCTGTCGGCATCCTCTTTCGCATCACGCGCATCTTGCTTGGCCTCTTTCATATCTTGGTCAACATCTTTGCGGACATCACCTTCATACCTGTCGGCATCCTCTCTCACATCACGCTTATCTTGCTTGGCCTCTCGCATATCTTGGTCAACATCTTTGCGGGCATCACCTTCATACCTGTCAGCATCCTCTCTCGCATCACGCGCATCCTTCTGAGCCTCTTTCATATCCCTGTCCGCAGCTGTACGAGCCTCACGGTCATACTTTTCAGCATCCTTTCTAGCATCTCGGATATCTTTGGCGGCCTGTTTCTCTTCTTTTTGCAGTGTTTTATCTAGCTCTTGCGACCTCTTATTTAATTCCTTTTTGACTTGCTTTTCAGCTTTTTGCGGTGGCTCAGCCACTGCACTTGGCGCAAGCACAAACGAGGTCAATACAAACAATGCACTCACTAGTTGTGTGGCTTTCATCTTCAAACTCCTTTTTAGCTTAATTAAATCTTCTACAGCTCTCACTACAGCACTTTAAGCTGTAACTACAAAAGAGCGAAATTGAATCATTCAAGTATAGCCAAAATTTCAGCGTTATTAACTTTATCCATCAGAAGTAAGGGGTTAATAGGCTTAGATTTGTAGCAAGCTATTCATAAAAAATAATTAATGTAAAAACGCAACAGTTTTCTAGATATGGGATATCTAAAACATAAATAAGTGTGGCAGTATATTCCGCCACAAAGGCATAACCATATAAATAAACCAATAAAAATAAAAACTTAGTAACAAATTGGTGTTTTTTCTATAACGCCCTTATCCATTTTGCTAGGAGTAATATGAATACAGTTTATACAATCGGCGAGCTCGAATCGTTTCTAGTAGCGATTCTAGTGCTATTTATTGGCCACACGGTCAATCGTTATATTCCAATCTTAAAAAAATATAATATCCCCGAACCCATTGTGGGCGGTTTACTGGTAGCAGCATTAATCACTATATTGCACTTCAGCAATATTACCGTGGCATTTAACCTATCGATGCAAAATACCTTGATGTTGATGTTCTTCAGCACCGTAGGCTTAGCAGCGAACTACAAGCTACTACTCAAGGGAGGCAGTAAGGTATTTCTATTCCTTGGTGTCGCATCCTTATTTATTGTGATTCAAAACATCGTCGGTGTAAGCCTAGCTAATCTGTTGGGTCTAGAGTCCTTTATGGGCCTAATCGCAGGCTCTATCACTCTCTCTGGTGGCCATGGTACTGGCGCGGCTTGGGCTGATACTTTCCAGACCGAGTATGGCATTAATACGCTAGAATTTGCCATGGCAGCGGCAACATTTGGTTTGGTGATGGGCGGTATTATTGGTGGCCCAGTTGCACAACGCCTTATTAATAAAAATAACCTAGTGTCGTCATACGGTATTGGTGGCAATCATCATAAAGACCATCCAGACCTAGTTACCTATGACCAACTAGAAGAGGACAGAGTTACCGCTAAAAGCGTACTAGAAGTCTTATTTATTATGCTGTTATGTGTAGCTGGAGCCAAATGGACCACTATGCTTATCGAAGTGGTCGGTGCTAGTTGGCTTAAAATGCCGGAGTTTGTTTACGCACTATTTATTGGTGTGATCATCACTAACCTTACCGAGATTTCTCGCGGCTATAAGATCAACAGTGAATGCGTCGATGTACTTGGCTCAGTTTCCTTAGCGTTATTCCTATCGATGGCGCTAATGAACCTAAAGCTATGGGAAATCTTTGATCTTGCCATACCACTACTTATCATCCTCGTGGTGCAGACCGCGGTACTTGCGTTGTTTGCCTACTTTGTGACATTTAGGATAATGGGCAGTAACTATGACGCAGCGGTTATGGCCGGTGGTCACTGTGGTTTTGGCCTTGGCGCTACCCCAACTGCGGTTATGAACATGGGCGCACTGGTATCGAGAACGGGTCCATCGCCACAGGCCTTCATGGTGGTACCCATTGTTGGTGCCTTCTTCGTCGATATCGTCAACGCGGTGATCCTAAAAGGCTTTATGATTTTTGTTGGTTAGCCTCCAATAAAAGCCAACATCAGTTAGCCCCATAAAAAAAGCCAGCGATTAACGCTGGCTTTTTAGTCTTAGCTTTAAAAGAAGGGGCTAGGTTCTAGGTCGCTTCGCTTCTAGCGACGGGTTCCGCCCTGCTAGGAAGAGCAAAAGCTTACAAGCAGAACTGCTCTCTTCTCGGATTTTAACTGGCTTTCCCATCTTTGCTTCAACCTGCTATTTCAAGTGGCTGCGAGCTTAAGATTTTATGATATGTAAAAAAAGATTAATGCAAATCAGCTCATTATTACATCTTCAGAGATATCGCTAGCCTAAAAAAGTGTGGCAGTATAAGTCACCCATAGACAATAGTTATTCACTTTAATCGAATAAATAACTCTAATTAAGCTGTTCATACAACTTCGAATAACACCTGTTCTATTCTACTAGGAGTCATATGGATACCGTTTATACAATCGGCGAACTAGAGTCGTTTTTAGTGGCAATTCTGGTGCTGTTCATTGGCCACACGGTCAATCGTCATGTCCCGCTGTTAAAGAAATATAATATCCCCGAACCCATAGTCGGTGGCTTAATCATTGCCACCCTGCTCACTGTTTTGCACTTCAACCATATCACCTTAACATTTAGCCTGCCGATGCAAGATACCTTAATGCTGATGTTTTTCAGTACCGTAGGTTTAGCTGCAAATTATAAATTATTGCTCAAGGGCGGCAGTTAAGGTATTTCTATTTTTAGCCGTTGCCTCACTGTTTATTATTATCCAAAATGTTGTAGGGATCAGCATGGCCACCGCTTTTGGGCTTGAGCCGTTTATGGGCTTGGTTGCAGGTTCAATTACACTCACAGGAGGGCATGGCACGGGTGCGGCATGGGCTGATACTTTCTTCAGTGAGTACGGCATCAATACGCTTGAACTTGCCATGGCTGCGGCCACGTTTGGTCTAGTTATGGGCGGCATTATCGGCGGACCAGTGGCGCAAAGGCTGATCAACAAGAACAACTTGGTCTCTTCATACGGGATCGGCGGCAACCATCACACCGAGCATCCAGAGCTCGTCACCTTTGATCAGCTTGAAGAGGACAGAGTCACCGCTAAGAGTATATTAGAGGTCTTGTTTATCTTGCTCTTATGTGTGGCTGGCGCCAAATGGGTCAGTATCTTAGTCGCAACACTCGACGTTAGCTGGTTAAAGATGCCAGCTTTTGTCTATGCACTTTTTATCGGTGTACTTATCACCAACATCACAGAGGTCTCTCGCGGCTATAAGATAAATAACGAGTGCGTTGATGTATTAGGCTCGGTTTCTTTGGCGCTGTTCCTAGCGATGGCTTTGATGAACTTAAAATTGTGGGAAACCTTCGACCTCGCGATACCACTACTGCTTATCTTGCTGGTACAAACTGTGGTAATGGCTTTGTTTGCCTACTTTGTAACATTCCGCTTAATGGGCAGTAACTATGATGCAGCAGTGATGGCTGGTGGTCATTGCGGTTTTGCTTTAGGGTCGACACCTACGGCGGTGATGAGCATGAGCGCACTGGTATCGAGAACGGGGCCGTCACCACAAGCTTTTATGGTAGTCCCCATTGTAGGCGCCTTCTTCGTGGATATTGTCAACGCATTGTTTCTAAAAGGCTTTATGATTTTTGTTGGCTAGCCTTTAATAAAAGCCAACATCAGTTAGCCCCATAAAAAAAGCCAGCGATTAACGCTGGCTTTTTAGTCTTTGCTTTATAAAGAAGGGGCTAGGCTCTAGGGCGCTTCGCTTCGATGGCGGGCTTCGCCCTGCTAGGAAGAGCAAAAGCATGACGGGCTAAAGCTCGACCTACAACAAACAGCACTCACCCTGCTTTTCCTATCTCAGCTTTCATCGTCTTTGCTGTTTACCTTTCCTAGAACCTGCTTTTCCTAGAACCTAGAACCTAGAACCTTCTTTGCTTTAACCTGCATTTCCGTCCCAGCTTGTTCGGCCTTTGCTTGCACCGCCTTAGCCTCACGCCGAGAAAGTTTGATATACACAAAAAGCGACGACAATATAAAGAGGCCACCAATAAGCTTCTGTGGTTCGATGGTTTCCCCAAGCATGTAAACACTCAGGAACATGGTCCAAACAGGCTCTAAGATCATCAGCAGCGCCGCAGTTTCCATGCTCACCTTATACTGCCCCATAGTCTGTAATAGATAACGTACTGAGGTGGCGATTAGGGTCGAAATGGCAAACCAGATAATCAGATTGCTGGAAAAGCCTATGGTGTGTGGCTGAGTGAACGCGGCATACATCAGACCCACTAAGCCAACAACAAATAGCTGCAAGCAGATAGAAACCAGCGGCTTTAAATTGCCACTAATGCGTTTGTTCATCACAAAATGCACCGAAAGCAGTGCCGATGCTAGCAAAAACAGTAACTGGCTCGCTTCCATCCGCCAGCCGTTAGTTAGGCTCAATAGCATCATGCCAGTAATACTCACTGGCAACGCAATCCAAAAGGCGCGATTGGGTTTGACTTGAAACAGTAGCCACGCGGTTAGCGGCGCGATAATCATCGCAAGGCTCATGATAAACGCCCCCTCAGACAAGCTGTCACTAATGGATACCGCATAGATCCAAACTTGCAGTGCCAGTCCAAGAAAAACACCGACACCACAGGCCGATAACACCTGCTTCATACTGAGTTTCAGTAGGCTTTTATAGCAAAAAGGCAGCAATACCAGGCTCGCCAATAGAAAGCGTGAGCCAATAAAAAGCTCTCCTGGCATAGATTGCACCACAATTTTTGAAGCAACCCAGCCCACTGCAGCCAACAGGGTGGCGATAAATAGATACAAGACTCCGCGCATCAATAGCACTCTTTAATAGCGGCATATAGCCAATTAGAAAATAGGGACAGTTTGCATAGCCTCGATGAAAGGCGAATAAAATCATCGCGCTAAAAACAAAATAGCAATCCCATCTACATAGGATTGCTATTAAAAGTTTAATGACTGATTTTAATGCAGAACATGCACCTAAAGCTACAAACTATAGTCACAGCGTTCAGAAATGAATAAGTATCATAGGCGGTTGTAAACAAATGTTGAATGTAATGTAAGTAGCAAGTTACTATCCCACCTAATCAAAAACTGCATCGCGCCTTAACCAGCATTAAATAAACAGCCAAACAATTATAATAAAAAGGATGATTATTATATGAAGTACCTAAGTTTAGTATTTTGTTTTACCTTACTTTCTGGCTGTGGTGGCTCTGATAGCGGCTCAACGCCCTCCCCCGAACAACCTGACCCAACACCGATTGATCCCTTAGCCAAATATATCGACGTAGATAATGCCTATATCGGCAGTCGTTCTCCTGCCGCTCTCAATACTGACAACTTAGGCCAAGTCTATCAGTACATAGTGTCACTCGCGCCAGAGCTTTTACCTGATTACCAAGATCAAACAGGTGAGGTAGGCTCGACCTGTAGTGGTGGAGGGAAACTCACTATTTCTGATGGCAATTCTGATAATGAAAAGCGAGTTTCATTTGAAAACTGCTCAGAAGATGGCATGGTCACAAATGGCCTAGCAACGATTAGAGCCAATCAATTTTCAGCAAATGGTAGCCTTATCGATAGCACCATTATATTTGAAGATGTAAAGGTGACAAACTTGCTAGGAGAAAGAGTGCTAGCGGGTACAGCTCAACATATTGAGCATGGTGACGCTTGCCCCAAAACAGAGGGGCTGTATAACTTGATGTTTACCGAGCCAAGCTCAGGCCATCAAGTTTACTATACCGACTTTGCCTTTTTTCGCGTAGGTGGCACAGGTCTTCTTTGTTCGGATAACAACGGCTTTACCGTTCGTGGACAAGTCTACGATTCAGACTCTGGTTACTGGAACCTATACACCACAACGCCTTTCGTCCTCAACACAATGATCCCAACCCTAGAAGAACAGGGAACGCTTATCGTCACTGGCGCCAATGAAAGCACTGCGCAGCTCTCAGTTGAGTTTTATTCCCAGCAAAGAGGAAACTTCACCTCAAATTATCCATTTTATCGAGTCAAACTCGATACTAAAGAGGAGAAGAACGAGTACATTTTCTTACAGGAATATTTTGATAACTCGATGCTGTTCTCATTTGCTGATGATGACGCTGATGGAATGACCAATGCGTGGGAAATAATATTTGGCCTCAATCCATTAGATGCCAGTGACGCCCAGCAAGATCTCGATGGCGATGGTTTTAGCAACCTCGATGAATTCACTCACTTTGGTCACCCCAATAACGCCGAACTAACACCACGGCTGGCAGATGTTGGCGTATCTCTTAGCCATACCCCTAATAGCTATGGCAAGGCGATAGAAGTGATCGCCTCATTAACAAATAGTGCAAATTCAGCCCAAAATGCAGTATTCGACATTACTTATACAACACAGGCGCCCACGCAATTTGATAGCACTCGATATCAATCGAACCGCTTATGCAATCTGTCAGACGATCACTTACAACTTTCTTGTCGAATCGACTATATCAGTCCCGGCAATCAATCTAATCATAGGGTGTATTTAACAGGCAATGAAGAACACACAGGCGCACTAACGAGTAGTCTTTCAGCTACAGCAAAGTATATTGGCCATGATTTAAACACGACTAATGATAGCGCCTCAATCGAAATTGCTAGACTGCCTGTTGATGCTCAATTTGGTTTTCAAGCACCTCTTAACCAGCACCACATTATGATGCTGACAGGTGAGCAAGAGCAGGCTGAATTTATCTTCCACCAGCAAGAAACAGACTCTGGAAACTTGGATCCAATTGCAGGGTTTAAGGTAAAAGTTCAAATCCCAACATTTGCAACACTCGCTTCCGCTCAATGTTATGAACAGGACAGCTTCATCTGGTATGACTGCTTAGAAAATGATGAGCTTGTTTTTACAAAGGACAGTTCTTATAACAAATTTAAGCTGACGGTTTCGGCTCAAAACCAAGGTGATGGTCAGATAGTCTTTACCGCCAGAAGCGACACAACTCAAGATCAGCTCCTTGGCTTTGCCGAGTTTCCCATCGTTGTTGGACAATCAACCCAGTTACTTCAACAGGAAATCGATGCCACTGCGAATAACAGTACAGTAATGGTCCCAGCAGGTATTTACTTGGGCTCACTCGATCTCAGTAAACAAACAACGCAACTCAAGGCGGAGTCACTGGATGCAAAGCTATATTTTGACTTAGGTAACGACAGAGGTTTTAGCGGTCCTAGCATAAAAATCGGGAATGATAGTCAGTTAAACGGTTTTACCATTGCGAATCACTATATTCAGGTGAACCAAGGAAATGCTGTTATAAAAAGCAATCTGTTTGATGGCACTGACTATCACCTAAAAGGCACCTTTATCCAAAGCTTTAGTGAGCTAACATTAGAGCAAAATAGACTGGTAGGAGCGGCGCTAGATACTGGATATGCCTATGACTACGTGCGAGAGAGTTACCATTGCCCCTATATTGAGGTTGGTAATTACGACTCCCATGAAGCCACAACGACGACTGTCATCAACAATATCTATTCAGGGAATTTGCTGACTCACCCTGATCTGTATTGGGCATGTGATTTTATTAGAGCCTATCCAAATGCCGAAATAACGATGAATAACAACACCTTTCAAGGCATAGGAAAAATGCTTGAGCTAGTATACCGCGGCACCATCGCGCCGCATTATGACGCCACTATCAACAACAATATTATCTCTAAGTCTCGTTTTTTAATAGAGAATGCCTCGTATTCGAGCAACCTCGCTGAATTTACTTCTAGTAGTTCTTTTAACCTGACAAACAACCTTATTTACCAAGTCGATAAGCAATATCAAGATATGCATAATAAGCAGAGCGAAATAGGCAGCGTGTTTGCCGATCCACTGATTGATAATACTGGTTATCCGCTAAGTAATTCGCCTGCAATTGATGCTGGAATAGCCTCAACGCTGAATGTGGATATAAATGGTGTCGAAAGGCCTTTTGATGGCGATAATAATGGCTCAAAGATAATTGATATTGGGGCGGTAGAATTTCAATTAAACTAATTAAAAACAACCGAATAGATGTTGAAATCTCAAAACAAAAAAGCGAACCCTAATTAGGGTTCGCTTTTTTGTGCGAACATGAACTTTAAATCAAATGCATTTAACATCGACTAGCATTATCGCGCTAGTTACTTAGCTGCCACCTTTGCACGGGCACTATGCAGCTTTTTATAACTTTCAATCAATCGCAGATGTGGCTCGATGCCTTCAAGCGCCATGCTGGTCTTGGTTAGGCCGAAGAAACGCACTTCACCGCTCACCGAACCGATGACGTTTTGCATCACATCTTCACCAAACATACGGTTGAAGCTATGGATAAAGTGCTCAAGCTCTAGCTCGTCGTCCATTTCAACTTCAAGTACCGCATTAACCGCTTGGTAGAACAGACCGCGCTCAACCGTGTTGTCGTTGTACTGTAGGAAATCACCCACAAGCTCCATCGCTTCTTCAGCTGCGCCAAGTGCTAGATAGATTAAGATCTTAAGCTCGATAATGGTTAGCTGACCCCAAACGGTATTTTCATCGAAGACGATGCCGATCATGGTGCGAATGTCGGTGTAGTTATCTAGCTGGCTCTCTTCTAGACGATTAACCAAGTCCACCAGCTCATCATCAGACAGTGAGTGTAGATTTAAAATATCTTCACGGTAATCAAGCGCCTTGTTGGTGTTATCCCAAATCAGGTCATCCACCAAGTAAACTTCAGAGAAGCCCGGAACCAGCATACGACAAGCCGATGCGCCAAGCTGGTCAAATTCAGCGGTGTAAACCTCTTTCTCTAAGGTTTCTAAGATGCCGAATAGGCCATCGGCTTCCTCTTGGTTAGTACCCGAGAAATCCCACTCACAGAACTCATAGTCATGCTTGCTGCTAAAGAAGCGCCAAGAGATCACGCCCGTTGAGTCGATAAAGTGCTCAACGAAGTTTTCAGGTTCAGTCACCGCCATGCTGTTGAACGTTGGCTTAGGTACATCGTTTAAACCTTCGATGCTGCGACCCTGTAGCAGCTCTGTTAAGCTACGCTCCAGTGCCACTTCGAAACTTGGGTGTGCGCCAAACGAGGCAAATACGCCACCAGTTTTCGGGTTCATTAGCGTTACACACATCACTGGGAATTGACCACCAAGTGATGCGTCTTTCACTACGACTGGGAAACCCTGCTCTTCTAGACCGTTAATGCCCGCAAGAATGCTTGGGTACTTTTCTAGCACTTGCATCGGTACATCTGGCAGTACGATTTCTTGCTCAATGATTTGGCGCTTAACCGCGCGCTCAAAAATTTCAGACAGACACTGAACCTGCGCTTCTTGCAGGTTGTTACCCGCGCTCATGCCGTTACTTAAGAATAAGTTTTCAATCAGGTTCGATGGGAAATACACGGTTTCGCCATCTGAGTGACGCGTGTAGGGAATGGTACAGATGCCACGGTCGATATTACCCGAATTGGTATCGATAAGGTTCGAACCACCTAGCTCACCCTCTGGGTTATAGATAGCTAGACAATAGTCATCTAGCATGCCCGTTGGCAATGAGTCATCATCTGTAAGCTCGAACCATTTCTCGTTCGGGTAATGCACAAACTCACTGTTAGCGATCTCTTCCCCGAAGAACTGATCGTTATAGAAGAAGTTGCAGTTTAGACGCTCGATAAACTCGCCTAATGCCGAGCATAACGCGCTCTCTTTCGTCGCGCCTTTACCATTGGTAAAACACATAGGAGAGGCCGCATCACGGATATGCAGTGACCACACGTTTGGCACGATATTGCGCCAAGATGAGATCTCAATTTTCATGCCTAAGTCAGCCAACATACCCGTCATGTTGGCAATGGTTTGCTCAAGCGGTAGGTCTTTACCTAAGATATAGGTGCTCGCGTCGCTGTCGTCTTGACCCATCAACATGGCGTTAGCGTCGGCATCGAGGTTTTCAACGGTTTCAATCTTAAATTCTGGTCCGGTTTGTACCACTTTCTTCACGGTACAACGCTCAATCGAGCGCAAAATCCCTTGACGGTCTTTATCCGAAATATCCTCTGGTAGCTCAACTTGAATCTGGAAAATCTGGTTATAGCGATCTTCAGGATCGACAATGTTGTTCTGCGACAAACGAATGTTTTCAGTAGGAATATCGCGAGCTTTGCAGTACACCTTGATAAAGTAAGCCGCACACAGTGCTGACGATGCTAAGAAGTAATCGAAAGGACTTGGTGCAGAGCCATCGCCTTTGTAGCGAATAGGCTGGTCGGCCGTAACGGTGAAGTCGTCAAACTTGGCTTCGAGTCTCAAGTTGTCGAGAAAGTTAACTTTGATTTCCATTGAATATGATTTCCACTTTATTGCGAGCGTCGCCCTTTGGCTCAAATATGAGTCTTGCACTCAAATATGAGCCAAGAAGCTTAAATATGAGCCCTGAGGCCAGATAAACTTAATGGGGGAATTATCGGTGTTTTTAGCGCATTAGTCTTGGGTTAATTACAGAAAAGCTCAGATTAGCGACAACGAAGCGACAGAACAGCAAACCTAAATAAAAGAAAATAAGATTAAGGCAGAGGAATAATAGAGTTCCTCAGTAGTTAGGCTATTGATTCTTATCGGCTTCGCGTTTGACTAACAAAAAGGTCAGGTACATTTTTGTTGGCAGTGATAACACCATGCCAAAGGCCACACAGACGGCGCTAATGATAATCCCGCTGACGCCCATGGCTTCAACGGTTTCATTAAAATTGTGCAGGTAGATCCCCACAAGAATCAAGCAAATTCCAATGCTGATACAGATCTTTAGGATCAAAATAAGCTTTTGGTCTGTCATTCTCCCACCATTCATTAGTTTTAGGTTCTAGAGCATAAGGTCCTAGGTTCTAGGGCGCTTCGCTGCGAGAACGGGCTCCGCCCTGCTAGGAAGAGCAAAAGCTAACAAGCAGGACAGCTCTCTTCTCGGCTTTTCCCGTCTTAGCTTACCCCGTCTTGGTTCTTCCTAGTACTTAGTTTCTAAAACCTTCTTTTCCAGCTTTCATCGTCTTAGCTTTTACCGGCTTTTCCCGTCTTTTTTCTTCCTAGGACCTTTCTTTGTTTTCCTAGCACCTCGAACCTTCTTTTCCTGCTTTTCCGTAAGCGCAGCGTTCCGTCAGTGACACTGTCACGTTCGTAAGGCCGCAGGCCGACTTTGTTTTTCCTAGAACCTTTCTTTGCCTTTCCTAGAACCTAGGACCTTCTATTCCGGATAGCCCGTAATATCACGGATCTTGCCATATAGTGGCTGCAACTTCTTATAGATATCAAGATAGATCTCTTTATAGAGTCGCTGATACATAAGGTGGTGCTCATTATCAGGCTCAAAACGCTCACCGTCATGCACCATGGCCTTGATGGCGCTATCAAAATCATCATGCAGTCCCAGTCCCACAGATGCTGCTATCGCGGCGCCCAGCCCTGATGTCTCAACCGTGTGCGCCCGCACCGCTGGCAATCCAAACACGTCGGCGGCTATCTGCATCGCAGCATCACTCTTGGCACCACCACCAGAAATTCGTAGCTCTTTTACTTTACAGCCGCCCTTTTTCTCAATCGCTTCCAACCCCTCTTTAAGCCCAAAGGCTAATCCCTCTAGAATTGCGCGGTACAGGTGAGCCCGGGTATGCACATCACCAAAGCCGATCACAGCGCCCTTGGCTTCGGGCTGCTTTACCCCCGGCCCCCAATAGGGCTGCAACATCAGCCCCATGGAACCTGGTGGCACACTACTCACCAGCTCATCAAATAGCGCTTCGGCTTCAATCCCTGCTTGTAGTGCTTTTTCCTGCTCGATATGAGCAAACTGTTCCTTAAACCAACTCACCATCCAAAAGCCTCGATAGAGCATCACCTCACTGCAAAATGCCCCGGCAATGGCCGACGGATAGGCAGGAAGAAAACGCACCGCTTCGGTATAGCGCTTCATGGTCACATTGATGGTAGCCGTGGTGCCAAAGCTTAAACAGCCCACGTCGGAGTTTTGCCCGCCCGAGCCGAGCACCTCACAGGCCTTATCGGCTGCGGCGGCAATCACTGGCAACCCTTGAGGAAGTCCAGTTTGTTCGCTGGCTTTTTCGGTGATTTCGCCCACCTTGTCACCGGGCTTTAGCAGCGTTAATAGCTGCTCGGGTCTCACATGCAGTGCGCGCCACTTCCAGTCCCACCTAGGTGCCCATCTGTGCTTCTTATAATCGAACGGCAGATAGCCCACTTGTGAGCCCACCGAATCAGCCCACTCTCCCGTGAGCTTGTGATGGAAAAATCCCGACAAAAACGCAAATTTATGGGTCTTGTGCCACAGTTCAGGCTTAGCCATATAGAGCCAATTAGGCTGAGCACGACTTCGAAAGTTGGCAATGGTTTCACTCAGTCCCAGCAGCTTAAACAGCGGGTCCCACAGCCCTCCCAAACCGGACTCACTCTCGGCTTTGCGCTGATCGAGCCAGAGGATCGCCGGATACAGGGGCTCTCCATCACGGTCTAACGGCAACATGGTGCCGCGCTGAGTGGTCACCGACATGCCTTTGATGCGTGCTTTATCAACGCCTTGTTGCCAGAGCGCCTGACAAGCAACACAAACGTTTTGCCAGTAATAGTCGCCACTTTGCTCACACCAGCCCGATTGCGGCGACTCATAGGGGGTCAGTTTGACCTGTGACTTAGCAACAAGCTGACCTTTTGCATCAAACACTATGGCTCGTACGCTCTGAGTACCGTTGTCTATGGTTAATATGTAATCCGCTTGCCTCTCTACTGGAGTCTCTGCTGGTATCTGCATTTGTGTTTGTGTCTGGCTCTGCTGTTTTTTGTCTATCACAGACACTCCCTTTTCTCTTGTTGGCTCGGTAAGCGGTAGCTAGCATTCATGATCTGCTCGAATCGCAACCACTCACTCTCAGCCTTTGTCATTGACCAAGCTAGATGCTGACAACACAGAGACAGTATCGCCTCTCGGTACTGATTAATTTCGCTGCCTAACAGCAATGCCAAGCGGGTTCGGCGTAGCAAGAGATCATCCAGATGCACCACACTCTCATTGGCTAGCGACCACTCCAGCTCACGCCATTGGCAGCGACTAATACCTATCATAAGTGCGTTGTTCATCGCCGCGATATGCGGCGCAAAATGTCCAAAGTAGCCAGTTAAATGCTCATCGGCATAACCTTGTGTCGCTTGGCTAAAAGGCGCTCTTTTCAGTTCAGCACTAAAGAGGTTTGGCAGCTGCAGCGAGACTCGCGCCAAGGTCTCTTTAGCCATCAGATGATAGCTGGTTAGCTTGCCGCCGGTTACCGAAATAAGCCCCGGCTTAGACCAGATAATATGCTCACGGGACTCTTTCGATGGCTCTTTAGATAGCTCTTTGCCCTTACCTTCGTGCTGGCTATCACTGTAAATAGGCCTTATGCCACTCCAGCAGCTAACCACATCACGCTCGTCGAGTTGCTGTTTAGGGAAATAATGCCTTGCTAACCCCAGCAGGTAGTCGACCTCTTGCTGGGAGATCCCCGGCTCACTATCTAATGAGCCACTATGATCTAAGTCTGTCGTGCCTATCACGCAACAGCCTTGCCATGGATAGATATACACCGGGCGTCCATCTTGAGGGTGGTAAAAGGTCAAGCAAGCCGAGACGGGTAAACGCTCAAAAGGCAGCACCAGATGGCTGCCTCGCAATGGCCTCAAGCCGCCTTGGGGCAATGGATGCAACTTATCAGCCCAGCTGCCGGTAGCATTGATGACACACTTAGCTTTCACACTGTACTCTTTGTCTGCTAAAGCTTGGCTATCCAGAGTATTCGCTAAGGTAAGCCTTACACCGCAAACTCGCTCGTTTTTATCTTGTTTTTCCCCTCGCTCAATGAGGCCTGTCACTCGGACATAATTAAGCGCCTGCCCGCCTGTGAGTACGCCGTCTTGCAGCGCACGCAATACCAAGCGCGCATCATCGGTGACTCCATCGGCAAACAGACTCACCCCATTTATGCCATCGAAAGACAGCTCCGATAGCCAAGTACGCGCTTTTTCCATACTCAAGGGGCGGTGGTGCTTACTGCCAGCCAGCTTGTCATAAATCGACAATACTCGATGAAAAAGTGCCGCCGACGGGAAGTCGCCCTTCTTATGCAGCATCATATAGGGCATCAAGTCCACCAAGCCCGGCAGCTGCGCCAACATCACTTCTCGCTCTCTGGCAGCATCTCGAGTCATACGCCATTGACCCGTCGCCAGATAACGCAGACCCCCATGAACCATTTTGGAAGAGCGGCTCGATGTACCCCAGGCAAAGTCATTTTGCTCCAACAGCAACACCTTAAGGCCTTGATTGGCAGCAAGATGGAAAATACCAGCCCCAGTGATCCCCCCCCCAATGATGATAAGATCATACTCAGCCTCCTCCACCTGAGTAATAGCATCAGTTGCTGCTTTCGCTGCCTGACTCAAGGTATTCATGGCTGCGCCTTATCTTGGTTATTAATAGCCTTAAACAGCTTGCCGGGATTTAACTGCCCCTTAGGATCGAAGCCGTTAAAATAATCCTGCAGTGACTCAACCACTCGCCCGCCTTTTTCTGTTGCAAGATAAGCGGCATGATCGCCGCCCACGCCATGTTGATGACTGATGGTGCCGTGACTCTCAACAATCAGCTTAGAGGTGGTCGATTTGAGTTTTTGCCATTGCTGATAGGTCTGCTCATAGGTTTTCGCCACAGGAAACAGGTAAGTGGTATAGATGCTGGCACCGTCGCTATAGAGATGCGACAGGTGAGAAAATACATGCACCCGAGTGCCCAATTCCTCGAGTCCCCCTTTTAGGCTCTGCTCAATCTTATCGGTCAGCGGCTCAATATTGGACCAGTTGGTCGCCGTCTCTAGCGTGTCGATGGCATAGCCCATCTGCCACAATGTTTCTCGTAAATAGGGGAAGGCGAAGCGCTTATGCGCCCATTTTTTACCGAGACTCTGGCCAGTGTTAACCCCTTTGAACTGGTTGATAATGCGCTTCAAGCGCTTGTAGCTCTGGTTGTTATCGCTCTTGTCACCTGTAATGCCATAGATCAGCATGCATTTGTCATCACCCACGCCTTTTAGAGACAGTAACTTGGCAAGCCAGTGACGCTGGGGCTGATTAGCCGACAGAAAAAGCTGCGTCTTGGTCTCGATACTATTGCTTAGCCTAAGCATTGAAAGAGACAGCCCCTGCTGAATAACCTCTCGAGCACAGGCAATCCCCTGTTGCCAACTCGGCATAAAGGCCACCCCAAAGAACTCCTGCTCGGGCACGCGGCTCACCCGAACTTTGGCTTCGGTTAAAATGCCTAAATGGCCCTCTGAGCCCAACACCAGGTGACGCCAATCCGGCCCCGCAGATGACGCAGGCAAGGTCGGAATATCCACCTTGCCCTCGAAGGTCTCAATCTCACCGCCGGCAAACAGGTTTTCAATACGGCCATAATGTAACGATTGCTGACCGCTTGAGCGGGTTACCACCCAGCCGCCTAATGTCGATAGCTCGAAAGACTGCGGAAAGTGGCCTAATGTGTAACCTTGAGCCTGCAGCTGAGACTCCAAAAATGGCCCCTTAACGCCGGCACCAAAGGTGGCAAGTTGCGAGACTCTGTCGAGCGCGAGCAGTCGGTTCATCTTGTTCATGGAGATAGTCAGTACCGGCTTGTCTGTCTCACAAGGGGTGATATGCCCCACCACAGAGGTACCACCGCCATAGGGGATCAACTGCCAGTCATTGTATTTTGCCGCGTCCATCAAGGCGCGGATCTCCTCACTACTACGGGGAAAGGCGACGGCATCGGGAAACAGGTTAAACTCGCCGCTCTTCATCGCCAACCAGTCCGGTAGACTCTGACCGCGGGCATGACGCAGCCGCACTTCAGCGTCGGTGGTATACAGCTCGCTCTCATCTAAACGGGAGGCAGGCACCTTGGCCAAGACCTCTTCGAGTGTCGCTATAGGTAGCGGCTGCGCCTCACCAAGCGTTTCAGTGATAAAAGTGGCACCATCATCAGACAGCGCCAAGCTCCTATCTTTGTCGCCCCAGCCATTCCATTTTCGATTATCCAGCGCTGCTCTACCCATAATATTTGACCGATTTGCATACAGATAGATTTATATTACAATGTTGCAACATATTATCAGTGACAAATATGGACAATATTCATAAATTGGTTAAACGATGAAAATGTAGGAGCGAAACAAGATGGCAATACAAGCTGAACACGGAGGCTTATCTTCTGGGACGCTCTCTTTAGGAACAACCTCCTTACCGCCTGTGCTGCAATTTCTGCAGGCAGCGCGGCACTGTAAGGTTGAAGTTGCAGCAGCTCTTGAGCTGGCCAATATCGAGCCCTCTTGCCTGCAAAGCAAAGATACCCGCCTTAGTGGTGAGCAGTTTCAGCAGTTATTACACCATCTTATTGAGCAAGCGAACCATCCGCTGTTTGGCCTCTATAGCGCTCGCTTTATCCAGCCGGACCGCTTCTACCTACTGGGACAGATAGGGCTTAACTCAGACAATTTTGCCCAAGCCATCAAACAAGCCATGCCGCTAGAAAAGCTGGTTGGCGACATGGGGATCACCGAGTTAAGAGAGCATCCTCAAGGATTAAAAATGGTATGGCACTGCCAATACAGCAACCCTATGGTGATCCCCCATCTGATTGATAACGTGCTAGCGTCTTGGGTCAACTTCGCCCGCTTTCTTATGCAAGACAATTACACCTCACCCATTGAGATCAAACTTTCGCGGCCACAACCCGCCACAAAAGAGCTAAAACAGTATCAGGCGCTATTTAACTGCCCGGTGCGCTTTGAGCAGAGTGAGAACGCCATCCTTATCGACAAAGATCTTTTGCTGCAGCCGCTTCCAAGCGGTGATAAGCGGCGACTTAAGCAATTGATGAATAACGCTAAACTGCAATTAGAAGACATTGGCGATGCCGATCAGCTAAAGCTTGCCGCCGCCCGAATTATTCGCCTGCGACTCCCTCAAACCAAAATAAACCGGGAACAGATAGCCAGCCAACTGCATCTTAGCGGCAGAAGCTTGCAGCGAAAATTACTCAAGCAGGGAATGAGCTATCAAGGTCTAGTAGATAATGTGCGTCTTGAGATGGCGGATTACTGGCTTAGCTGCAGCGAACTTTCTTTAAGCGAAATCGCGTTAGAACTAGGGTTTAGTGATGTGCGGGTATTTTTCCGCGCCTACAAAAACTGGAGCGGTCACACTCCAAGACGCAAGCAATAACGAATAAAATAGTGAAAAACAAGAATGGAAAAACAGAAGCAAAAAACAAGATCAAAGAGATCGCCTCAACGCCCTGCGAACAGTATGGGTTAAGGCTTGTCTCTCAGTAATACCAATCAAAAAGCGTTTTACATCGCTTGTTTCAGCAGTTCGATAATGTCTTGATGTTCACGATCCAAAGCCAGATCCATCGCCGTCGAGTCATGGATATTGATTTGATGAATCGTCTCTGCCGCGTTATTAGCCAAGAGCAACTCAACAATCGCAGTACGTTCATTATAGTTACCAATAACAGCCTTAATTAATGCGGTATTGCCATCGTCACTATGCGCATTACTATCAGCGCCCGCTTGCAGTAATAACGCAACCACCTCCGCAGTGCTATTTCCGGCTGCAGCCATTAGTGCGCTCTCACCTTCATCGTCTTTGTCGTTTACGTCTGCGCCCTTAGTTAACAGCAACTGCATTTTCGGCAACATGCCGTTGATGCTGGCAATATAGAGCGCTTTAGTTCCGTAACTCCCCGCTTGATTAGGGTTAGCGCCTGCCTCAAGTAGCAAGCTAACAATCTCAAGAGTGCTTTTTTGGACCGCATGATTAAGCGGTGTATTCTTGTACCAATCGCCTTTATTAATATCAGCGCCATTAGCTATCATATTGGTTACCGCTGCGGCATCTTTATCTAAAATAGCCTGAATAAGCGCGGTAAAACCGCTGGCATCGAGGCCATTCTCGTCGAAGCCATCTTGATCAAAACGATCATCGTTTTCATCATCTTCGTCTTCGTCATCATCTTCGTCGTCTTCATCATAGTCATTCTCGTCATAGTCATAGCCGAAATCAGCGCCGCAGCCTTGCTCACGACCTTCAATATAGGCGCTCAGCCCAGGCCAATTACCGCGATCACAAAAGTCGTTGAACTCAACGATAGAGTCATTTGGCGACTTCTCAATTAAGGTTTCTAGTAGCTGGGTCGACCACTTCAAGGTCTCAATCGGCGCGCCTAGACAGTTATGATGAAAAATAGCGATCTGCGCCGTGACGTTATTAGCCTCAAAAGCTTTCAGCAACATCTGTGATAACGACTTAATCTCGTCGACTTCGCACTCAAGGCTCAGCAGTAACAGTTGCGGTTTAAGCCTAAAGGCAAAGATATCGTCATCAAGGTGATCAAGCTCAGGGATCAACATTTTTATCGCGTTATCGGCCGTAGTGCTCAGCTTAATACAGATAAAATAGGGCTCATCATAACTATCTAACCCATCAAGATGTTCACGTAAAACATCATCTAGCTCTAATCCATCGAAAATACGACTGCTAAGCATGTAAACCTCATTTTGACTCATGTCTGGGGCGAGAAACGGAAAGTAAAACAGGTATAAGAGGCCCCATGATGCGCAGTAGACTAAGCCCTAGCCCATGCAAGTACAAGCCGTTATTTTTAATAAAGATAAGTAAGGTTATAAATTGCTTTAGCGATCAATTTTTAAGACTAAATAGGGAGTAACTCTAACTAACTCGAGATGAATAACTACCAAGTATCAGCTTCGAAACGAGCCGTTCTCGCTTCAGCCTGTGTACAGTCGGTGAGATGCATCAGTTCTGTGAGGGTGATATTGGGTTCTTGCTTGATCAAACGGATTAACTTTGCCGCTAACGGCTCCAACTTATCCCCATGCGCTAGCAGCGCTGTATCAATTTTTCGGATAAGGTAGGTAAACTCACTACCTCCAGTGTTTAATTGCACCGCTTTTAACTGCTGACTAAAAGCTTGGATCTGCATTGCATCACCCGTTAAGCCCCAATTTCTCGAACGACGCACACGCTTAAGCTCACAGGTAAATTGCTGAGCAACAGCTTGCGCTTGCTTTACCGCTTCACGGCCGATTCGGTGAATGAGTGAGGGAAGCGAGATGGTGATCTCTTGTTTCATAGAGGTGCTTGGGTCATAGGTTCTAGGTTCTAGCTTTTAGCTTTTAGCTTTTAGCTAATCGCTCTATTTTTTCAGCCTCAGCTAAAAAACTCAAGCCATGCAAACTGGGAAAGCGCCGAAAGTAAACCATCTACCTTGTGAAATAGATGGTTTAGCCTGACAATAGAAAAGGCCCATAGGGGCCTCTTCTTGAGTTAACTTATCGGATTAACTTATCAAGTTAAGCCTTTGAAATATCGCCATGGTACGACTATGCGCTAGCTAATGCCATTTGCTGTCTTTTATGACGGCGAAGATGGAATGCACAGTTCGCAAGGAACCAAAGTGCACTCACCGCGATACCGGCAAGGGTTGAGCCAGTAATACCCATTGCGAGATAACCTAGGAAGGCACCAAAGGCAACCGTGATGGCATAGGGCAGCTGGGTCATAACATGATCCATATGGTGACAGCTCGCGCCCGTCGCCGATAGGATACTAGTACTCGAGATAGGTGAGCTATGGTCGCCAAATACAGATCCAGCTAATACCGCTGCAAGCATAGGCAACAATAGGCTTGCATCACTGGCGATAGCGATATCACCTGCCAGTGGCAACATGATGCCGAACGTGCCCCAGCTAGTGCCGGTCGCAAATGACATTCCGCATGCAAGAACAAACACTAAAGCAGGTAAAAGCTGAACCGGAATACTGCTCTTAGTCAATGCAGCGAGGTATTGTCCAGTCTGCATATCGCTCACTACTGTGCCAATCGTCCAAGCAAACAGCAGGATAATAATCGCTGGCATCATCGCCTGCACACCTTGTGGCGCTGCAGATAACCATGTTTTGGCAGGCAACTTTAATCGCAGTGCTAACACAATAGAGACGGCAAGACTACATAGTGCAGCGTACACCAAGGACGACCCCACATCGGTATGCTCAAGAGAACCGATCAAGCTAAATGCCTGCCCCTTAGCCGAAAGGGCTTCGGCGCCGCTCCATACCATGAAGAAGATGCTCGACAGCGTTAAGGTTGCGATAGGCAAGACCATATCAATCATACCGCCTTTGCCTTGTCCCTCGGTGGTGATCTCAAGCCCTTTAGGACGTCCCTTAGACTCATCCCACAGCTTGCCTTCTTGTGCCCAGCGCTCATGTTGACGCATAGGACCAATATCGAGCTGAAAGGCGATAACCACTAATACCATTAACAGGGTAAACACCGCGTAAAGGTTCATCGGGATCATCTGCACAAACATGGCAATCGGGCTGATATCGGTAATACCATTGGTCACCAAAATACCGCCGAGGATGGCAATGATAAACGCCCCCCAAGAGGAAATTGGCATGATGACGCACACAGGGGCGGCGGTTGAGTCCAGCAGATAAGCCAGCTTTGCCCGTGAGATCTGGAACCTATCTGTTACTGGACGGCAGATGGGGCCCACAGACAAACTGTGGAAAAAGTCATCGATGAAGAAGGCAAAGACCATTAAGCCAGTTAACATATTGGCACTGCGGCGGTCTTTACAACGGCGTACTCCCCACTCAGCAAAAGCCTTCGTCGCCCCCGTAGCTGTCATCAGGCTGATCAAACCACCGAGCAGCAACATAAACAACAGCATATTGACGTTACCGCTATTGATAGCGCCATCACTCCAAAAGATACCTGAGACGATATTGAACAGGTACTGCAATGCACTCAGCGGATTGTAGTTACTTAGCAGTATGGCACCAGCAAGAATACCGATCCCTAAGGATAACAGTACACGACGAGTCGTAATGGCGAGGATAACGGCTAACAGTGGCGGTACCACCGACAGCAGGGAATCGGAATATTGAACTAAACTCATGATCTCGTAACACCTATTATTTAGGTGGAGATCTACCAAAAGGATAGAGAAACAGATTTCAATCGAAATAATACTTCTTACCCCTCTAATAGCGCTCCATAGACAACATAACTATGGCAGTCCTGCATCTGTTAAATGCAGACCCAGCGATTGTTGATGACGCAACAATAACTTCGGCGCTGTCTCCTTTCCCCAGATGTCTTAGGTGTCACCCTCTATCTGGATACTTTTAGGCAGCGCGCCTCTACTCAAAGGATTAAGGCTAGATAATACCCATAGATTTGTGAGTTGCAAGAAAATTTATTCAAACATTGCCAATGAAAATACCAATTAGTATAAAGAATCCCCCGACCGAAGTTTGTGGTTTAGGGCTAAAAGTAAAAAGGCCCCGAAGGGCCTTGGATGTGCGTCAAATTTATCTATCAATAACAGCTGTTAAACTCAAGCCCCACCTTTGGACAGCCTGCAGGGATGCCAACATAAAGGTTGGGATAATCAAACACCTACCTGACTTAGCAGCTTCCTGACACGAGTCAATCTAACGCTCAAACACGTGGTATTTCTCGATGCCAAATGTTTTACCAGTGGCGTGACAGGTCGCACAAGACTCCGATGTTGGCAGTGTGTACCACTCGCCATCATCACCAGCACCTTTCTCGGCACTTAGCTCACCACCGTTTTGAATCATGTGGTTTAGGGCTTGTTCGCTATCATGACAAGCATAACAGTTAGCTAATACCGGGCTAGACATCTTGGTGGTATCGCCAGCGTGATAAGCTTGAGAACGAATATACTGATTTGGTACCGCATAGAGATCGATGCCATCGGCGTGACATGCGACGCAGTTTTCAGCATTGAGCTTATCCGCTGAGTTAGCAACGCCTTCTGCATCATTTACCGCGTTGCCTTTACCCCAATGCATGCTGTGAACCATTGGACCAAATCCAGGTGCTGACATTTTTGACTTGCGGTCTTGGCCATTGTTATGACATGCAACACAATCTATGCCACCTTCTTGATAGCTACCATTCTTATGATAGTTACTCTCACTGTTATGACAGCTAGTACAGCTATCATTGGTGACAGCAAGGCGACGCTCATACTTACCTTCAGGCGTAAATGTTGGCACTGTGACCGCAGGATCATAAATGTCGGTCGAAACTACATCAGAGTATGACGTTAATGTCACGCCGGTATAGCCCGCATTTTCAACATCGCCCAAGGCAAAGGTCAATCGGGAACTCGCCGCTAGATTTGAGTTTGCAAAACCCTCTACAAGATCAGGGTAACAGACTGAACGCGTACCATCTTCACGCTCAACATATTGATGAGCACCATAGGCATTGGCTCTACCCACGATAGTATTGTGCTTACTGTCATAGCCATGAATATAGCCACCAGCATAACTTAAGGTCTCGCCATATAAATTGGCAATATTAAGCTGAGTCTGTGTCTCACCTTCGATTTTAAACAACTTCAGATCGGTACACACTGCCCCACTCGGCTTATCTGTCCATGCCACATCCTTGTCCCAGTATGGAGCCGATAGAGTTGTAGTATGTGAATCACGGGTCTGTTGACGCTCTAAAATCCCTGATTTAGTCGCGTGGATAGCGCGTACATCGACATCATCGGCAAAAGCGGCAATCTTATCGTTCACAGTGGCGCCCGATGCGTGACAATCGACGCAACCATTGCCTGCAATACTAGTATTCATTACTGGTTCAGCGTGGCAGGTATAGCAGTTAGTCACTTGGAAATCACGTTCGAATGATTGATGATTAATGTGACCTATTTTTTGCAGAGTGTTTTTCGCATAGCCGCCATTTTCCTCATTTCTTGAGATATTGCCATGACAGACCATACAACCTGCAACGAAGTCGACCTTACCTTCTAAATCGATAGCCGTATAGCTAGGGTGAGGGAAATCAGAGGTGGCGTAGTCCACATGGCAGGTATAGCAGGTTCCAGTGGTTGTGGTATGCAACGCATCAGGTTTGTCGACGATTAATGCCATACTGCGTGCAATTGACACCGTGTCATCAACTTTAGCTCCCCCGACGCGTAACCAGACAATCCCGACGTCACCCGCCTTCACATGTTCCATCGGCATAACAAAGCTATAATTACCCGCTTCATTAATCGCTAATGAGGCGCCTTCTGGATTGCTATCTTTTGTCGCATCAAAAGTGCCATAACCGCCAAGAGTGCCTTCCCCTGTACGACTTAATCCAATACCTTTTTCAGTTTGTATGGCGAACTTAGCTTCTGCCTTTTGCAAGCCATCAATTATGACGCCCTCTTCGTTAATAGCCTGAAACTCGAAGCTAATTTGACCATCTTCAATAGTATGATCTATTAACTCAATTTTAGTTTCTACAGATGTACCTACAGTGGGAGGGATATACTCACCATCGCTGCCATCTTTACCATCATCACCACATGCACTTAAACCCATTGCAGCTGCAACAGCCAATACTAAATAGCGTTTATTTAAACTCATCATAATCATCCTAATCATATTGTTATTGTTATTGCGACTTAACAGTATTTTTTTATTACAAGGAAAATTGTGAACTTGGTAACGTTAATTAAATACTCAACTAACAATCTATATGAATTGTGATTTTAGATAATTATAAAAATTTTAGAAAACACTATCAGTATAAAGATCACATATGTACATTTTAAATGTGATAATTAAAATGTCGTGATAACGAAAATGTATTTAAGCATTCCGATATCGTTTAATAGAAATTATCTTATCTAGATTTTAATTACTTGCCTCAATCGCGAGTTACTTTGGTAAATCCCCCCTCTCACCTAGTTCCGCTTTTAGATGGATGCATAGCCCATGCAGAAAATTAAACGATATACGCCTAGTTCATAAGATTAGCACGGCTAGGTTGGATGAGACGGCAGCTTCACCTTCATGCCTCAGTAAATATTGAGAATTAATTTCTGAAACATAATCTTAGTTTCAGTCAACAAAGCAAGCCTCCATATTGCCACACGCTAAAAATCTGTACGCTTTTTTGAGCCAAGGTCATTTAACGGCTAATGGCTCTCACAAACAAAAGTAACTCTCGCCATAGCAAGTTGAAGCCGAACTTTCTTCCGGCAAGGTACTGAATCAACTCTCGATTAAGTGATTTGTATCGCCATAATCAAAAACTCAACAGAGCTAATCCTCTTAGGTTTGATTTAGATCAATGAGCCTCTACGCCTTTTCAGGTCATATAATAGTGAGGTGGGTCACAAATAGCATTCAGACATTCACATCCAGCTCACACAAGCACGGCTTTATGTCTTTTGATGCCGATGCTTTTAATAATGAAACCAAAAATATAGAGGTACCCTATGGAGCTACTACCAAATTGTTATACCGATCTATGCGTCAATGGGAAATGGTTTCACTATGATCACGGAGCCAGCTCGGTGTTTATGCTAAACGGCAGCAAACCACTCACTTTTGAATTAAATTCATTACCCAAAACTGAAGATGAACTAGAGCTGCACTTAAGCGCGATCTCAAGCGAGCTTATCTAATCGCATTCAAAGCAAGCGGTACTCATGTCGCTTGCAAATTTTTCTGGCTATTGTCTGCAATAAAGAACCGTGGATGAAAGTGGGAACATCATTTTTATGTAAATTTATCATCCTAGATGCAGAACAGTAGCATCCGCTCTAAATAATTCAAAAGCACGCGACCAAGAAAAACAGCAAATCACTGAAAACACTAAAGTTTAGCTACATCACAATCAAAGCCATAATCAAAGCCACTCCTACAAACGACACAATAACTAGCTCATTTCTAGCTGTTGGAGTTACTCGCTCAGTAAAAAAATTCAAAATAGATCTGGACAATACTCAGTTATCGGGTACTATCTGCCTCGCTCTGCTTAGAGTTATTAATGAAACATAAGTTAAAAAGTAAAATCTCAGAATTCCTTCGTTATTGTTGTTATCCTTAGTTTTCCCTTATCTTCATCGTCACATTAAATAATTCAACTTTTCAGTGCATCGCATAATGCGACAATTTTTATGAATTTAAATATAAGGGACACATCATGTCTAATACAACTGGTATCGTAAAATGGTTTAACGAAGAGAAAGGTTTTGGTTTCATTACTCAAGACAACGGCGGCGCTGACGTATTCGTTCACTTCCGTGCTATCACTTCAGACGGCTTCAAGACTTTGGCTGAAGGCCAGAAAGTATCTTTCGAAGTAGAGCAAGGTCAAAAAGGCCTTCAAGCAGCTAACGTAATCGCGCTGTAACTTCGTAAGTTGACGTAAATGGCTTCTTGGTCATTTACGTCATTCTAAACTAATTTTAAGAACTAGCGTTAAGTACTAACGCCAACAAAAACAGCTTTAATCAAATTTATACTGTATCTGCGAAAACATTAACATTTCAATCATCTGCTTTTTGTATATGTCATTACGTTTCTGATCTACTTCGTTATATTCTTATAAATAAAAATTAAACATTCAAAAACCAAGACTAATTTAAGTTTTTCTTATATTTAAGTCACCATTTTAAAAAGGTTAACTATGTCTCGTACATCGGGTCCAAAACGATTTTGGTTTCACCAATCAAAAAAGAAATCAGCACAAACTAAAATAACAAAAAGGGTATAAATGAGAGTAAATTTTAATATTTTTAAAGATAACATCTCTTGGGATGCACTAATCCACCAGCTAAATGGTGATGTGCTATTACGCCATGTTCTAGTGAAAGGTAATGTCGTAGACAGAAATATAGACTTTATCTATTGCGATGAAACCTGCCAAGGTAAGATCATTAATAGTGATAATCAGCTTATCGGTAATTTTTCGACCTCCTTCTAGCAAGATAACTCGCTGTCAATTCCACGAATTAAGTTAAGCAACACTCGAAAGTTCTACTGACACCTTAGCAATCGGTACGCTATCGACGCTCACTGATGGCCTGCGGGGAGCATGACGCTTTATAAAAGCCCCTATGCGACTCCCTTTCGTTGCCATCCATGGCCTGCTGGATTATGGCTCTTTATAAAAGTTCCTATACAACTCCCTATACAGAAACGCCCTCCTCACAGCACGACTAACACTATCTAGCGGCACAATGATAAAAGGGCGTATCTTCACATCAAAAAGTCTGTATTACGGATTAGCTTAGCAGCTGCTGCGGCGCTTGATAGCTAATATGTTGATGAAAACGCACAATAAGATCTTCGCGTGATTTATCTAACGCTAATTCAGAGGCAAAGCTCCTTAGCGCATCTTCGACTCGATTCAAATAACGCCCAAGCGCCCCATCTTTACTATCATTAACGCCAGCGGCAATAGTAAAGCTAACCATTTCGACTAAGTGGTTACCATCCCAATGACAAATAAATTGTTGATCTTCTATATTGGGATCGAAGCCAAGCATTTGCACTTCGTCGGTACCATCAACTTGATCGAATTTGCTGTTGCGTACAAGCGGTGTGAGTCCATTAGCAACCATTGCTATCTGCTTAAGTTGTTTGGCTGATGCCGCTTGCACAAAGGCATCCTCAAGCTTTTGATATAGAGGCGTAAAGTCATTGGTATGTTCTGGCAATATAGCCAGCTTAAGCTTACGGCTTAAAGGTAGTTTGACCGTGACATAACATAGTGACCCGTGCCCTTCTGGAAGCGGACACTGCCTTGATCTATATCTGTCGCTAATTGAGCGCAGCTTATATCCATAACTCTCTTTGTTGCCTTTAGCTTTGGCGAATAGATCATATGAGAGATGTTGGTGATCGCGGATTTTGATGGTGAGATCTTTTTCTGGTAATTGAGGCATCAGTTTCGCAAGAAAAGATTGCACCTTGATATGAAGATTAGCTGAGTTACTGCGAATTTCATCACCCGTTGCTAGAAATACAATCCTAATTTTTCGTGCTCGATAGTCATCCTTACTATGAAGGCTTTGGGCTTCATGGTACTCGGGATTATAGAAAAATATGATCTGCTCTGCCGTTGGGAAGCAGTACGCCTCAGAGTGAAAACGTACTACGGGTAACTTATCGTTGGTGATCACGTGAACATTATATAACTCTTCTTGATTCGCAAGATTAAAAATGCTGCGACTAAGCGTCTGATAACACGTTTTGTAATCGGGGTAATGGGCCAGTAAAGCATCCGTTACCTTAATTTCAGCAGTTATATATTGATTAGCTCGAACGCTCTTGGGAATGTACACTTTTTGCTGATGGCTAAGGGACATAAATACTCCTTGTAATAAGTTAACCATATGTATCTCGGTGCCAATAATAGCGAAGAATTATGACGAAAATACGACGCTAGGACACACTTTTTACCCATTAGAAACATATTACGCTTCGAATCTGATTTATTTCTTAAATCAATATGCAAAAGCTCAAGCCAAGTAAAAATAAGCGCCTCCATTCTCTGCCAAACATGGTGTTCAATACTAAGCTTCCTTTACTTGAAACGCTCATCTGAGCGGATCGTTTTAGGGTCCAGTCCTTGTTCATACCAGCCATCGCGAGTATTGCTGATATTATCGAAAGCTTGAATATAGGGCTTAATGTCTAAGATTGGCGTGCCATCAAGCAGGTCGATATCTTTTACGAAAATAATGTTGCCTTCAATTCGCTCGATTTCAGCGATGGAGAGTCCGATCGGATTGGGTCTTTTTGGCGAGCGAGTCGCAAAAATACCATGTGGTTTTGTATCAAGAAAAGGGATTACGCTCAGCGCTGGTTCACTCATTTTATGCAGATGAAAAATCACATAAATATGAGAGAAGGCACCGAGATCTTGTAAGCCAGCCTGCAGAGCTTCATCTATTACAATTTGCGCTAAATTATCGGCAATACCCGCCCCTTGGATCGGCATATCAGCAATCGTTTTATACGCGGTTTTTGCATACCCTATGGCATTAAATTGAATCATAGTGGTCTCGTCATTAAAAAGCATGACCAGCACCATACGCCAATTTATCGCCCAGTAGCGTAATAGGCCGCACAGAAATACAATGACAAGAGTATGCAGCTCACCTCGTTACACGCAGATCTGGTTACGGCCTTTCTTCTTAGCTTTATACAGGGCTTGATCCGAGCGCTTCATTGTTTGCTCAAAGGTTTCACCACTTTGATGCTCCGCGACCCCTATCGAAATAGTGACACTCACCGTTTGAGATTTTTGCTGAGCTTTACCGCGTTTAGCTTTTGATTGACTCTTACGCTGCTCATTACGAAGCACGATATCATATTCCTCTATCGCCTCGCGTACGTCTTCTAGGTAACCAAGAACCGCAGATGAATCCTTGCGTGGAAAGATAACGGTGAACTCCTCACCACCATAACGGAAGGCTTTGCCGCCACCGCTCACCTTTGCGATTTTGCTGGCGACTAACCTCAATACCTGATCGCCGACATCATGGCCATAGGTATCGTTGAACTTCTTAAAGTGATCGATATCGAGCATGGCCACGCTGTATTTACGCCCTAAAGAAAGCACTAAGTTATACAGTGCACGGCGCGACGCAAGTCCTGTGAGTTCATCGCGATAAGCCAAGAAATAAGAGTCGGTGAGCACAGTCAAAATATAAATAGTGGCCAATGTCGTCATTGAAATAGACAATGGAAGAGAGGCCGGAAAAACAAAGTGCACAGCCCAAAGCACTAAGGTTATGAATATAGACGTATTCACTAAATTAGGCTGCCAAACTCCACGAATAAACACTAACAATAAGGCAAGATACAGAGGGGATAAGACTCTAATATCCATGCTAATTTGCGTAGGAAGTACCTCATCCAACTGTAATTTAAATTGCGAGTTGACCCATAGCCAACCAAAGCCCGCCGCCAAACAAACGCAGCAACCAAGCACTCTCACCAAACTATGGGGAGATAGTAGCCCTCTGTCTTTAATAAAGGCAAACCAACTGATAGTGAGTGCACCGCCGAGCAAGATCTGCCGTGAGTATTGCGCCAACTCTGCGGAGTCAACTAAAGAGTGGGTCACACACAGATAGTAAGCCAACATGAATGCCGCTAAGTAAGCTAAGCGGCTACGGTTAAACTGCAACGCAATAGCGATTGAGGCCGGCAGCAACCAATAGGGAAGCTGTTGTATCACTCCCTGCCAAACCTGCAAATCTGATTGATAGATCTCGCTCATAGCCAAGCCAATAGCCGTGAAGATAAGAGGAAGAAAAAAGTAACGACAACTATGATAAAAAGCAGACAAAACAAACCTCAATATTAATCGAATAATCCCTTAGCTCTGCATAAGCCCATTAAGCAGCCAGCTTCACAACTCAAGCTTCATCTTTTACACAAACACCTTAAATAAGCACCTTATATAAACACTTGCTTAAGTTTGTGTGTAAGTTAATGATTCAGTCATAAAATGAGTTAAGGGTGATGAGTTCGAAACAGCAATACACAGCCCTAATAAGTCGACACTATTTTCATAAGATTAAAGCTAACAGTCAGCATAATCACAATAAGTGCAAAATAATGCCTTTATGCTCATAAAATCAGCATAAAAAAGGCCGCCATTGCGACCTTTATCTTATCGTTTGAGCCTCTAGCAAAAAACTAAGCCGATGAGCAGATACTCGCTAACCATTGCCGTCATCGGTAAAGCGGTAGCGAATAGTGTCATTTGCGCTCAGCTTGCTCTGGTCGAAATCATCTAAATGGTGGCGCTTGATCAGTGCACGTAAGTTGTCCACATAGGCCTGACCACGCGTCGAGTAATGCAGCAGAGATTGCACCAACTCATATCCTGTTAAGTTTTTTTGAGCTCGTAATTGCTGCCGCAACAACCTAAGCTCCTTGTAAGCTCGTGTCGTATTGAGGTTATGCATATAACTTGCGGTGCTCTGGTACAGATCACTAAATGCAGCCACCTTTACATGACCGTCCGGCGTCGTTAAGTACTTGCCGCCATCGTGGGGCAGATGCTCACCATAGAGATTATTGGCTGCTATTGCGAAATGGCTTGTTCCCCAACCACTCTCATCAATACCTTGCGCAAGCACCATACCGGCAGGAATAATGTCGATATGCAAGAGTAACTCGGCTATATCTCCTGACTTTATCGCGTAAGAGTCTGACAATGTTTGCACCCAAAGCTTCTCAGCCTCAGACCACTGGGATGCAGGTTTGGCCGATAACCTGCTTAACTCATCTCTTATCAGCAAAATACGGTCGTTCACCGCCTTGATGGTGGGCATCAGTAGCCGAATAAAACCGGATGTTTTTTGCGATACCGGCAGCGCATTTAAATCACTCGGCAAGTTTTCAATAAAGTAGGCTGGGAGCTTATTGCTGTCCTCAACGCGCCCAAGCTGATAGTTATTTTTATCAAACTCAGTGATCAGCTGATCTGCCGACCTTAGCGTTTTAACGGTGACATGAGGGTAAGGTTGTTGCACTTGCTCAGGAGATAAAGGCAAACTGTGGATAGCGTTGAGATTCTGGCTTAGATTAAGACTTGAGCTAGCTAAAACAAGCGGCGACGTAAGCAAAACCATACAAACGAGTATTTTAGTAAAAGACATTGAGGATTTCTGTATTGTAGTAAATGGGATCTATATTGACGCGCCGCCACAATATATATCAGCCAAACAATAAAAACTAGTTTGTGCTAAGTGAGTTAGCCTTAAATATTATTCACCTTTACAACAAATAAAAAAGGCCGCAAATGCGACCTTTTGTTTACAATATGGCTAAGGTACTTGCTCAGTTTTAGTCGGAGATTGAAGTAGCAGCAATATAATCAAACCCAGCATCACCGAAAACAAAATTGACCCAATACGAATAAAATCGTTATGCAGTGCATTACCACCACTCTCTGTAATGCCTTTAAAGAGCAAAATCACATAGGCGCAATATAAGACTTGAAAACTATTGATACTAGCCTCTTTTTTCATCGCATAAATACCCATCAACATGGCACAAACAATAGCCACGCCTAGCTGCACGATAATGTTGACTTCAAATGCAGCAGCCAACAACGGAGGTAAAGCAAACAACAGCCCGACACTGTTCATTATGAAGCGGCTAATACCATAATTTACCCCTTTCATCGGGTTTGGATCCTTAATCACATTCGTAAAAGTAATAGCCATAAGAGCCGCTTGAGATAAGTTTAAGTCGATAAAGACCCACAAACAGATAAACGAACAAGCCGCTTTAAGCAAAAGATGCCAAATCTCCGTCTGTGCTCCCCCCTCTGGGATCGTTTGAGTTGTCGCGATAATTTCCCCGCCGGGGAATAATAGAAAGGCAATAAAGACCGTAAAGCCAGCATAGATAAGTTCTAAAAATAGCCCTTTAGGCAGTTGAGTGATATCAAGCCCCTTCTGGCGGCTAAATACAGTCACTAATACCAATGAAAGCAGCATGAAAGAAGATATGATATCAGTAGGGTTTTCACGCGCCCTTTGCATGCACCAATAGAAGGTAACAAACAATAATAGATAATAAATTAATGGATCATCAAATAGGTATAGGCTTATTTGACCCTGCGCCCATGTGCAAACAAACAAGATAACACCTAGCTTTAAAATCATTTTCGCTGACGGCATTTGTGAGCTGATACAAAATAAAACCGCCACCAAGGCAGGCCCAAGTAGTGGTAGACGTGTACCGTAAAAATCCTGCCAATATAACAATAAAACTGGAAATACAGCCAATCGGATCAGCGCATTTGCCCGGCTATGAAACATAGGATAAGTAGCTCCAAGTCCAAGTCCATATATTCAACAATGTTTCACCTACCCCCGACTCCCCAGGGTAAAAACTTATCATGGCTCGAGCACCATAGCGCTGCTGTAATGCACTCGCCTCCGGCCCGAGATTGATATTGACAGGAAAACGTTGCGAGTGTTGCAGCCCATCAGGAGAGATCAATAATCCCGTCGTTTGATCGGTTTGTAAATTGCCATTACCACTGCTTCCCCAGCCAATAGATTGCACCTCACCACGAAAGACTTGGCCGGGATAGGCATCAAATACAATTTTAACAGGCGTACCCGGTTTCAAATAAATGAGAGAGTTCTCCCTCAGCATCGCGGTGATCCAAGTGTGCTTATTATTGATAAAGGTGATTAAAGGGTGACCTGCTACAGCAAAATTACCCGCCGCCAAATTAAGGTGAGTAATGACTCCGTCACCTGGTGATCGCAGGTGACAATATGACTCTTCAAGTAGTGCTTGATGGAGCTGATTAAGCGCACTTTGCAGCTGTGGATTATTTTCACCCTTTGGTCCAAGAGCTTTTTTGGCGCGTTCAAGTGCGGCCTTAGCTTGAACGACCTGCGCCTCGGCATCTTTAAGCTGATCTTGACTGTCCTCTAAAGACTGCTTGCTTATCACCCCTGTGCGCCCTAAAGCCGCCATTCGCTGAGTATGTTTAAAGGCATTATCATGTTTGATTTCGCTAGCCACTAAGTTGGCTTGAGCCTCTTGGATCCCTGCCGAATCAGCCCCTAATGACAACGTTGTTTGCTGCAAATGTAGGCGAGCGGCGGTGATTTTTAATAAAAAAGGGGCATTATCTAAATCAACTAGAGCGTCGCCTTGGCGGACCTCTGCATTATTGAGCACTGATACCTTGTAAATATCAGCGGAAACTTGAGGAGTGATTTGGATCAATTGAGCGTTAACTCTCGCGTGATTATTCATCGGAGTAACACGATCAGCCCAGAGCGTATAAATCCATAATAAAAAGACAATAACTAATAAAATCCACGTCACACGCTTAGAGGAGGCAACCGTTTTTTTCTGAGTAATTTCGGAATCACCAGTTGATGCAGTATCTTTACTTGTTGGCATAAGTTTTCATCTTCATAGTATGAGGTGATTGGGTTAGTCGACATGCCCACAACTAAGCCTCTAAAACGGAAGTCGTAGGTATAGGTACAATGAACCTGTTTGAAATATAGTTCAACATTAGTCTAGTTGAAGCTAAGACAACAAAAGTACATAATTATTAGCGAATAAATCCATAAGCCATAGATTTGTAAACAGAAGTAGCTATTAAGCCAATCAGATTATGTCAGCGTGTTGTAATCGCGCAGGCAAAATGGCAAATGCTTGTTTAACTTGAAATTTAAACTGAAGCTGAAATTGAGGTTGGTACTATCTTGTCGTTATTGAAGTCAATATTGCAGATGGTGAGGCACTAAATGTGTTAAAAGCCAAAAGGATGAGAAAAAGCCTTGCCATTTAAATCATCATTAAATCAATGAAATAACTACAGACAAGGCTCAATAAGATAGGCAGTTAACTGCGTCTATTTATAAAAAGCTTCAACTTCGCCTTTTACAGTTACCATAAGCGGTTGACCACGACGGTCTAATGCTTTGTGTGAAGGCACTTTTACCCAGCCTTCGCTGATGCAATATTCTTCAACATCAAAACGTTCTTTGCCGTTAACCTTGATACCGATATCAAACTCGAAAATAGCTTCCACATGATGTGGGCTACGTGGGTTAACAGAAAGACGATCCGGTAAAGCTGGTTGTGATGTAGTGTCGGTCATAATCGTGGCCTGTAGTAAAAAATCGGAGTAAATAAAAAGTGCGCTATTGTAGGCAATACAGGGCTCGTGCTCAATAGCGGCTGCAATAAATGTTAGTGGATTCTCACTAGTATTCAAGACGGCTTATCGGTTCACAATTCTCAGCCCCGAAAACTCCATTACAGTCGGACCCAATGACTGACTCACTAACCGTTACCATGCCTACGACTCTATTCGTAAAATGAGCTTAGTGAACTATAATTACTTACTGCCAAAGACAATCTAAGCCTCCTTAAACTAGGACAGCGATGATGAGGATCAATGCTGGCTAATGACGAAACGAAAGTGACACAAACCGTGATGATTGCTCGTTGCAGCTAATTTCTGGTAGCGGCAACAGATCAATAAGGATGGAGTTACAGAGTATGAAATTTTTACGTCTATGCATGCTAGGGTTAGTTGCAGCTGCAATATCGGGTTGTGACAAGTCGGTAGATTCGCCTCAGGGCTTTAGCCTCCCTGATGGCAATGTTGCCAAAGGAAAACAGGTTTTCTTGAAGTATCAATGCCTCTCATGTCATCAGTTAGAAGGTATTAAGCAACCGGAGGTCATCGAACACTCAATATTATCAATCCCTCTGGGGGGGGAATCCAATAAGGTTAAAACCTACGCAGCTCTGGTAACGGGCATTATAAATCCGTCACACACCTTCATAGACGGCTACCCCAAGTCTGCAGTTCAAGTCGATGGTGTATCAAAAATGGTGAGCTTTAATAGCGTAATGACTGTCGATGAGCTGGTTAACCTAGTGGTGTTTTTGCAGCCCTATTACACACTGGCCCCTTACACCCGAACGCAATACTCCCCCTATCGATACGATAAACAATAGCGAAATCAAAACCATTCACTTAAAGAGAAAGGGGGCATAAATCGCCCTCTTTTTATGAGCAGAACTCAATATTCTCCCTATCGATTCGATAGGCAATAGGTAAATCAAAATGGTTAGATCACTAATAACGGTTATGCAGTGGTATTGAAAGTCGCTTAACGGTTGAACCGAGCTTATAAAAAAGGCCTGCTATGCAGGCTTTTTTGTCGATGAACGCTATTGCTGGCTATAGAGACCTTGCAGCTTATTTATAATGAGTCCAACAGCGACAACCAAAAACTGAACAGTAGCTATGCTGGCCGCCAGTGAGAAAAGGGTAGGAAAATTATCAACAAACTCCATCGAAAACCTCCAGTTTAATTCGATAGCAACGGATACGACTGGAGAAATATTGCACAAAGGTTTGGTTTGAAATCTGACTTGGATCACAAAAGTAGTTGCTTTAACTAATGTTAATCTTAACCATAACTAAAGTTAATCTTAGCCTTCAAAATAGTAAAATTTGATGGGGCTTCATCAATCAAAAAACCACTCCCCATTAATACCAATCAGTATAAGAGAGCGGCTCATCCCCACAGGCTGTACATCCTGCTATTGCTAAATTTAACGCAGCAATTAGCGAGATAGCTAGCGTGGCAATTAACTGACGTTGTACTTAACGCGTTAGATAAGCGCGAACAAAGTTGGTAATTGCGACCATATCTGCAACGGCAATGAACTCATCGGTGGTGTGCACCTTCGACATGCCCGTCGACAAGTTAACCGTCTTCAAACCTTGTTCATTAAAGATGTTGGCATCAGAACCGCCACCCGTAGGCTTAGTAACCGCTTCAATCCCTATGGCCTCAAAGGCAGCCTTAATCGCAACTACATGCGCATCATCATCTGAGATATGGTAGGCGTTATAAGAGCGGCTTGAGTCAATCTCTATACTCGCACCATGCTTTTGCGCCGCCGCTTCAAAGGTCGACACCATATGCGTTACTTGCTTTGCTAGCTTGTCATCATCCAATGAACGAGCTTCTGCTTCAATATGCAGCTCTGGCATCACGATATTGGTCGCCTGACCGCCTCGCACCACACCGATATTAGCGGTGGTTTCATCATCGATACGGCTCAGCTGCATCTTGCTAATGGCATCGGCTGCTACCGTCAGGGCATTGATGCCAGCTTCCGGCTCAAGTCCCGCATGGGCAGGCTTACCCTTGATGGTCACTTTTAAGCTTTGCTGACCCGGAGCGGTAGTAATAATGGTGCCAATAGGACCACCGGAGTCGAGCACAATCGCTTGTTTAGATTCAATCTTGCTGATATCGAAGTTTTTTGAACCGTGCATGCCGCGCTCTTCATAAACGGTAAAGGCCACTTCAATCGTTTTATGGGCTTCGCCGCTCTCTTGAATGCTACGAACCGCTTCCATCACAGCGGCGATCCCCGATTTATCATCGCCACCTAAAATGGTGTCGCCTTGAGAGCGAATAATGCCGTCTTCGATGATAGGCTCGATACCATTGCCCGGTGTTACAGTGTCCATATGGCTACTGAAAACAATGCTACCATCAAGCTCGCCTTGTAGCTTAGCGTAGATGTTAAAGCCGTTTGAAATCGAGCCTGGTACAGCAAGCCGAGTCACCTCAAAGCCTAGTTGACCGAGCTGCTCAACTAAGGTTTCTGCAACCGCTTTTTCATTACCTGATTCACTGTCGATTTTCACCAGTGAGATAAAATGTTCAACGAGTCTTTCTTGATTGATATTTTTCATCTGTATGCGACTTCTTTTTTGCGAATATAGTCCAGCATCATAAACCCAAGTGATACATGGGGTAGCTGAGTTATATCAAAGAAATGCCCGAATACTCATCGTTTACTAAAGAGGAGCCTGCGACTCCTCTGTTAGAAACTGAAGGCTGTAAATAAGAAACAAGAGACAGGCATCGCTATTTAGAATAAAGCTAGCGCGATGGTAACACTAGTACTAACGCTCAATATTGACAGCGACCTGTTTAGCCAGTTTTAACAGCAAACTTCTCATCTGGGTAACGGATTGCGAATATCCATCCGCTTCTAATGGTTCCTCAAAGGTAAAAGTCTGTTCAATGGCCTGTCGGCCCTTTGCTTTACCTTCCATTTCTAGCTTGTTGTGATACTGGTAGCGACCCGCTAGCACTACCTTAGATTGCGCTGTCACATAGAAATAATCGATTTCAATAGACAGCTGGGCTAGCTCATTAGCCTGCAGAGCTTCGGCTTCTGGGACAAATTTAAGCGTTTTACTGATAGCGTTTAAATCAAGCTGCAAGGCCTTTAAGGTCTCATCGGCTAATGGTTCGGCCCACATATGAAAACTGGCATAGCTCAGTTTGTGCTGATTAATTTGCATCACGAGATAGGGAGAGTTTAAATATTCCGCCAATTGCACAGTGAGCCCAACATTGGTTTTTTCACTAGGCTCAACGCCCTGATTTAATGCAATCTGCCCTTGTGATGCATTCCCTGCTGCCGAGTAGCTATTTAACAAGTAATAACTATTGCTGCTTGAAGCAGAACTGCAGCCTGTAAGTAACAAGGCGGCACCGAATAAACTTATTAAGCCAAGTCTCATTGTTAATATCAGCCTCATTGTTAAGATCAGTCTCATTGGTTAACCTCTGAATGTTTTTTTGGCTCTAAATCTTGGCTACCAGAGTCAAAGATAAGACCATTCGGTTTGCGCTTTAATTGCTCCAACAAAGGCTTAAGCTCATACATCACATCTGAAATACTCTTCATCGCTTCCTGTAACCCCTCATAACCTTGAGATCCAGATGAGAAATCTTGGCTCAATGATTCAAAACTCTCCAATGCGACTCTTAACTGCTTAATTAAGCCTTGCTGTTCAGCACTAACCAATAACTTATCTAGATTTTGACTCGTATGCTGAAGCTCGCTAAGCAGGCTGGCAGCATTAACTAGGGTGACATTGGCATTGCCCGTTAGTTCATCTAACGGCAAACCATTCAGCTTGTCGACAAATAGCTCAACTTTATCAATCAACTGAGAATACTGATCTTTTACGGTCGGGATTACTGGATAATTTTGATAAATATCAAGCTTCTCTAGCCGTGGCAAATCAAAATGCTGTAACTCAACAAATAAACTTCCTGTCAGTAAGCTGCCTGTTTTCAAGCTGGCCCTTAATCCTTCTTTAATCCACAGGGTATTATGTTTCTTCATCAAGGCCATGCCTTGCTCATTATCAGGCAGGCCAATTCGACCAGGCTGTATACTGAGCAACACAGGAATACGAACTGCCTCGCTGTACATGATGCTAGGATCTGTGGTTATCAATTCAACAGAGGAAACCTCACCTACCGTCACACCGCGATACTCCACTGGCGCACCGACACTTAATCCTCGGATCGTATCACTCACTAACATCACATATTGTAGTGAGTATTTATAACGGGCATTACTGGCATCTTGATAGTCATCAAAAATTTGAAAAGAGTCTAGCTCATTAATTTTAGTTCCCAATGGCATTCCGTCCGGTATGCCAAAGGTCACTCCATTGGTTAATATGGTTTGAAGACTACCTGTTTTAAGTGAAATCCCCTCAGCATTGAGGTCAACCACTAAGCCGCTAGCATCCCAGAATCGAGTGTTATTAGTGAGTAGCTCATGGTATGGAGCATGAATAAATGCATTATAATAAACAGCGCGCTCTTTGATATTAAAGTGCACCTCTTCAATTTTACCGACGGTTAATCCTTTATAGATAATAGGGTCCCCCTGAGAATAAGCGAACTCCTTATCACTGATTAATGTGACTTGTAAGCCTGGCGTCCCCTTTGGCGTGATGGGAGGAGAATTTAAGGCGGTAAATTCATTACGACCTTGCTTAGATGAGCCCGGTGAGAGCTCAATATACACACCGGATATTAATGTATCTAAACCGGTGATCCCTGAGAGGGCAACTTTTGGGCTCACCACCCAAAACTTACTGTCTTCCATCAGCATTTTTTCAGTATTTTTTGACATTCTTGCTGTGACAATAACCCCATCATCTTGATCATTGAGCTTAATGGTTTCAACCTCGCCAATAGTGACCGATCTCGATTTTATTTTTGTTTTTCCCGCTTCCATCCCCTCGGCAGAATTAAAAAGAATGGTCACAGTCGGGCCCTGGTTACTTATGTGGTAATACACCATCCAGCCACCAATCAATAGGGCAACTATGGGCACAAACCAGATAGTAGAGATTGTTTTCACTGTTTTAATCTCTGCATCAAGGGGCTGTTGTGTTTTCATAAATTTTAATACTCGTTATAGATTAATTTCGGCTCAAAGCTCATTGCAGCCAACATAGTTATGATGACGACCGCCGAGAAAGCCAAACTAGCAGGGCCAGGTATTATGCTCATGGTATTACCAAGCTGAACCAAGCTTGTGAGTGTAATCACCACAAATATATCCACCATGGACCAGCGACCAATAAACTCTGCAGCGCGGTACAAAAGTATGCGTTGATGCGATAATTGACCCGAGTGGATCTGTACGCTGTAATTTAACCAGATAAGGGTAGCTATTTTAGTAATCGGTACCATAATGCTGGCAATAAATACTACCATAGCAATAGGATATGACTTTTCTTGCCAGAGTAATAATACCCCGCCAATGATTGTATTAGGTTCATTCTGTCCTAAAAATTGAGTATTCATTATCGGCAAAATATTAGCCGGAATGTAAAGGAGAATTGCAGTAATAATTAATGCCCAAGTTTTTTGGATTGATAGGCTGTTAGCTCGACGTTTATCACTGCTTGTCACTTGAGGTATGAGTTTTGGCTCGGCAGGCTCAGACACTGGAACGCGGACTCGCTGCTGTTCAGTACGCCTCACTGTTAACGCTTGATAAAATGCTCTTTTATCCAAGTGTAATAACGCGGCAGTCATTGAAATTGAAAATAAAATAAATGAAAAATAGGAAGTACCCAAGCCAATTTCTGCTATCGAAATTATCTTTACAAAGCTTACTAAGGTTCCTATTAAAAAAATCTCTACCATATTCCAAGGGATCAATTTAAATATCACACTTGTGAGGCCTAGCCCTTTAGGTGGATAGCGACCTTGCCTGAGAAAAAACACTAAATAGATAACAGAGATTAATATGAAACCGGGGATAACAAATACGCTAGCCACTTCGATAATGGCAAGCCAAGCATAACCATTATCAATAAGAATTCTCACGCTATCTAAGAGCTTAATGCTATCTCCTAAGCCATTATATTCAAAAGAAATAAACTCAAATTGAAATGATAGGATCAAGAAAATTAACGCTGAAATGGCAAACGCAAGAATACGATCCAAGCAGTTACTACGTCTAGCCGTTAAAAGGTAGCCACAACGAGGACAAAGCGCTTTTTGGTTTACCGCTAACTTGGGGATCAATAAGGTAAGGTCACACTCATTACAAACATCAGCTTTATCTAAACTATTGTTTTCGTGATTATTAATTACCATATCGTTAATCAAACCTAATTAAGGTGTTTTAACCTGCATAGCAAGTCAAATGTAAGATAAAAGTTTACAACTCAGCAAAATAATAATCAAGTCAGTAAGTTAAGCGATACCTCAATTATAGGCTGACGCTCAAATATTGCCACCTGATATATAGAGTCAATAAAGTCTCAAATAGATGATTCAGAGCTGAAGGCAGCTCATTTATTCATTGCTACAGGTTGATTTATCATTGTTCACCATAGAGAATAACGCTAGTTTAAGTTGGCTATTCAATAGCGTACATTAGGAGTTACTGTTAAATGATGACAAAATGGGCGACACGTTTTTTACAGATGGCTGAGCTTGTCGCATCTTGGAGTAAAGATCCCTCCACTCAAGTGGGTGCGGTAATCACCGAAGATAACCGAATTGTCTCCTTAGGTTTCAATGGCTACCCACACGGGATCTCAGACAGTGCCGAAACCGATAACCGAGAGATGAAGCTACTAAAAACGCTCCATGCAGAAGAGAATGCCATTCTCTATGCTAAGCGTGATCTTAGCGGCTGCGAAATATGGGTGACCCACTTCCCCTGCCCTAACTGTGCAGCCAAGATAATCCAAACGGGATTAAGTACAGTACATAGCCCTAAACCAAGCGAGGACTTTTTATCGCGCTGGGCAGATAAAATTAAGATAAGCCAAGATATGTTTGACCAAGCTGGCGTCAAAGTTGATTGGATGCAGCCCTAATATGAAAGCAGAGTAAGCTTAGATATAGCTTACTCTGCTGCCGTTATAACATTGATTTACCCTGCCTTTTTTAACCATATAGCTTCAATTTACTGTTGATTTCCTTTTGACTTAATCATCGTGGTTTTGTGTAAGTTTACACTCAGTGCAAATGATTATTGCCTAACGACGAGTGTTAATATTTATAAGATGAAATATTGATGATTTATAATTAATTTCAGCCTTAAACAAATGTTGATGAAGATCACATTTTTGCTTTTAGCTTAAGCGCAATCTAGACTCATCAACTGTTAGCTATCTAATTTAGAGGTTCAATTATGAGTCACAAATCTAATCACGACGAGACAAAAAAAGAAGATCACAAAACCCATAATCATGGTCATCAACATACAGCAGAATTTGAACATGAGCGTATGGAGCATAAGTACAACGATGGGGATAAGTACGACGAGCAACATGAGCATAAACACAATAAAGATCATCATCAAACGCGAGATCATGAAAAAAGCCACCCTCATACTCAACATGGTGGTAACCCAACAGGCCATAAACATTCAGTGCAAACCCATGATGATCGTCATGAACATGATGAACATAAGCACCATAAAGTTAAAAAGCATGACCATAAAGAATCATCTCGAGAGCACCATAAAACAGGCCATAAAGACTAATTAATATTGCAATGATCGTAAGCTGACATGGTAGTAGCCTAATGTTACTGCCATGCTTACAACAAAAAATGTAACGCCTGAAATAACAAGCCCTTATTAAAACTCAATAAACCAGCCCCTTATAAGTAAGTTATGCCAATGTGACGGTTCATGGCAGCTCTTCTTCATTAGAAAAATAAAATCCATATTGAACAAAACATAAACTCTAGGGCAGCAGCTTGCAATTAAAAAAGCGCCCAAGAGTAACGACCAATCTCAATCAGTAACATTATAACAAACAACACCTTTATCACTCGATTGCCGCCTATCAATGCAATGCGAGTACCTATTATTGAGCCCGCCAAAGTACCAATCGTCATAATTGCAGCCAGTTTTATATCAAAGTAACCATGACTGATAAACCAAACTAACGCACTGACATTAAACAAGGTGGATAACACTTGAGATGAGGCCATGGCATGAAGAAAATCCATACCAAAGGCACGAATATTACCGAGTATGGCAAACGTTAACGTAGCTGGGCCAAACATACCTTGATAGAAACCAATCATGGCACCCATCACTGCACTCACTCCCCTTTGATGATGTGTAAACAAGGGCTCACTTTCCTTCTCACCCATCTCTTTATTACGAAAAGTGTAGATAGCCAAGACAATCATAATCACTAATAAAATAGGCTTAAACCAAGCCTCTGACACATGGTCAAGTAACGACGAGCCAATAAAAGCACATATGCAGCCGCTAATGATGGCAGGGACAATGAGCGGCCAAGGTAAGTCCATTGAGAATGCATAGCGTCTAACATTATTAATACCACTAGCAAGCAAAGCGAGCTTATTGGTACCTATCACAATTGGAATGGCAACGCCGGGCATAGCATTAAATAATGCAGGCAGTTGCAACAAGCCACCGCCACCGACCGTGGCTTGTGCGACACCACTTATAAGAGCAATGATGCCCAAATACAGATATTCAGTAATAGACACTGCTAAATCTCCCGTAGTCTCTTCTTACAAGCGTAGTCAAAAGATAACTGTTGAGCTTGAAGGCCTTGAAAGTTAACCGCTGCATAAATAGCAACTTTCCTCATAATATTTCTAAACGTCAAAATAATACTGCCCTAGCCCTATCGTCTCAGCAAAGCAGCAACGGTGATCCTATACTTTTATCATTAAAATTGCTTTGGAGATCTCATGACCATAAAAACAAACTTCGTAGTTTTACTCACTATGTCTATAGCGACTATCGCAGGATGCACCACACCCACCCCTTACGGGGATGCATACGCCGCATCTGAAACACGTACAATTCAACAGGTGTATTATGGCACGATAGTCAAAGCTGAACCTGTGACGATTGCAGCATCAGACAAAACAAATATTATCGCAATGATTGCGGGTGCAGCGATAGGGGGAATATTGGGCTCCGAAGTCGGCGGCGGAGCAGGCTCAGATATTGCCGCAATTGGCGGCAGTGTCGCTGGCGGGTACGCTGGTAGCGAAATAGCGGATGCAGCAGGTGAGCGCAACGGCGTAAATCTGACGATTCGCTTGGAAGATGGGCGTATCATTTCTATCGTTCAAGAGGTCAACCCCAGCATGATTTTCCAACAAGGCCAAGCGGTACAGGTAAATGTCGATGGTAATACGGCCAGAGTCGTGCCGCGTTAACCCTAAACACCTCGGTGAGCTTGAGTATTTGCGCCTCAACTCAACCCAATCACACCGATAGTCATCATTCCTGCAGTGAATTTCTCATCGCACTCGGTAATAACACACAGCCTTTGCAACAGAGAGCCTGGCTACAGCTGTAATAAGATCTTGTTGTTGAGTAAAAAGTTCTAAACTAATGAATGTACTTCTAGCACGAGATATAACAAGCTCATACTTCAGCAATCACTAAAGCTTAACAGTAGCTCCAAAAACGTGTCATTTATTATGGGTGTCTATCATTATTTTGACTAACTAGGGCGTGCATGTTTGTCTATTTTTTATTATGTAGTCAAATAACATACTTCTTATTTTATGGGTCTCAAATTAGATAGGTGTTGTAAGCTTTACCGAAAATCCCCTTATAGAATCCAAAAACTACTATCAATGACTAACCATTAATTCATCCACTTCTAACAGGAATATAATGACAGTATTACTTAAAAAAATGCGGTTCCGTTCATAATTAAGCTAACAAAAAAGCTTAAAACAAACTTAAGAATATCCTAAGATAAGCTTAACTTAACATAAATTGAAACTTAATCCCCTACAAACATCAGCAAATAAGTGTAAGCCCCAAAAGCTTAACACTAAATATCAACAAGTTACAACAACACCTCGCTATTCCCGAACAATAGTGTAACAATATCCGAGTTTACACTGGCTAGCTATTTACTCTTAACTGTTAAGGTCATGGGTAACTATACCTAACAATAAAAATATGAGTTCTAAGCAGGGATGAATAATAAATCTAATAATAAACCTATCTATAAGCAGGCAATAACAAGCGATATAGGCAGGTCAAAGGCAGATAGAGTAAATGCTTTAATACTCTAAAACAGGTCATTCCCGATTACGGCATTCAACTTGCTAATAATATAACGACTTCTGCTTACGATTCATTTATGACTCTCGAATTACTTGCACTCAAGTAAGCACATATAAACAAGGAGCTTAAAATGAAGGACAGCCAGTTATTAATACTACTAATATTTGCATTATCCTTTTCGGTATTTGCAGGCTCAACGGAGCCTACAGATGAGGAACGAACGGTACTTGAATCTTGTATGTCACTAAAGAATGACTCTGAAGAGCACTCTTCAAACTCCTGCGTTTATTATATTCAAGGGTTTCTTGCAGGTTCCTTAAGCACAAAATCCAATTATGTATTGCACGAAACATCAGGAACATTTTTGGATAGAGCCTATCGAACTCGAGTTGGAAAAGTGACTTCGGAGGAGCAACCGATCAAGTTATGCCTACCTAGGAATGAAAATATGGAGCAGTTAGCAGAGCGCCTAGTTGGACATTTGTCGTATCCAATCGACTCGATGCAATTGCTACACTCACAAATATTCAATGCTCTCGCAGTGGAATCTTCATGTTCATAAGCCACTGAAAGCCATAGATGAAAAGTAATAGCAAAACATGTACAGCCCCTTAGCCAACCCAATGAACCTATTGGTAAAGGTGAGAAAATGAGCATAAATGAAGATAAATTATTAGAAAAATTAACATCCAACAAAAAAACTAGGTTATTGCCGAGTCACGCACTCAGCCTCTTCTTAACCCTGTCTCTCTTTTGGTGGATTAACTCAAATTACAGTAACGCATTGCTACTGTCACTTGGAGCCGCCTCTATCCTGCTTGTTCTATATATCGCAAACAGGATGGATGTAATCGACGATGAGTCTCAGCCAATTCATCTTTCAGCAAAAATGCCCGGTTACATGTTATGGCTAGCTAAAGAGATCGTTGTCGCCAATATTTCGGTGGTCAAACATATTTGGCTTGGCAATAGCAGCATCTCCCCGACTCTCGCCACGATAGACGCCACTCAGCGCACGGATCTTGGCAAGGTCATCTACGCTAACTCCATTACTTTGACGCCGGGTACCGTAGCGGTGGGCTTAGTCGATGATCAAATCATCATCCACGCCTTGAGCAAAGATAATATCGATACCTTAAAAGCCGGCAAGATGGATCGCCGGGTCACTGAATTGGAAAACTGATGTTAACTGCAGCCACAATCGCAATTCTTGTTGTCATGATCCTCGCTATTATTCGCTGCATAGTGGGGCCATCGCTATATGACCGGATCTTAGCATTCAATATGTTTGGCACTAAAACGGTGCTACTTATCTCGGTGCTGGGTTTTTTAATGGGTCGCCCCGAGTTTCTGGATATCGCCCTCGTATATGCCCTGATCAACTTTATCAGTGTTATCGGCGTACTGCGCTTTTCTGACTCTGCTGAGTTCAACCACCAGCGTCAGGAACAAGCACCAATCAAGGAGGATAAACGATGAGTCTCTTACTCGAGATCGCTAGTGGATTGTGCTTGCTAGTCGGTAGCTTTCTTTGTTTATCCGGCGGTATTGGCATCTTGCGCTTCCCCGATTTTTATACTCGCATGCACGCGGTAGGTGTCACCGACACCTTAGGTGCTGGGATGATCCTCATCGGCCTGATGTTACAAAACCCACAGGGGCTGGTACTACTTAAGTTGATGATGATCTTACTGTTCACACTATTTATTAATCCTGCAGCAAGTCACGCTCTGGCCAAAGCTGCCCTGCGTAACAACTTGCAACCAGTGCTTGACGAGTCAACCAACAAGGGAGGGGACAAGCCATCGAAACCATAGTTGATGTCGTTCTATTAAGCTTTCTCGTCGTGATTGCTATCGCCATCGTTCGAACAAAAGATCTGTTGGCCGTGGTGATGTTGACGGGGATCTATGGATTACTATCCGCAAGCTTTTTTGTGGTACTCGATGCGGTGGATGTGGCCTTTACCGAAGCCTCAGTAGGCGCGGGGATATCCGGTTTACTGATGCTGGCAGCCATTTCCATGACTGGCCGCGCCGAGGCGCCTAAGCGTCATAAGCCTCTGCTGGCTTTACTTGTGGTACTTATCACAGGTGGAATGCTGATCTACGGCACCTTAGATATGCCCTACTTTGGCAGTTTCGATGCACCAGTTCATCAGCATGTCGCGCCTCGCTACATTAACGATTCGATGCAGGAGGTCGGTGTCCCCAATATTGTCACCTCGGTACTCGCGAGCTACCGAGCATTTGACACCTTAGGCGAGGTAGCCGTTATCTTTACTGCCGGTATTGGGGTGTTATCACTGTTGGCCTTACCGCAACGTCGTAAACCCTACCTGATAGATGAATCTAGCAAAGAGCAGATGTATCAACAGCATATCGTGCTGCGAGTTATCAGCAAGGCATTGATCCCTTTCATCCTGTTGTTTGCTCTCTATGTGCAGTTCCATGGCGATTTTGGCCCAGGAGGGGGCTTCCAGGCGGGGGTGATCTTTGCCGCTGCAATCATCCTCTATGCCATGTTATTCGGCTTAGACAATGCCAAGCGTATCTTTAGCCTATCACTGTTCCAACTGCTCGCTGCTATCGGACTCTTACTATATGCCAGTGTTGGTGTGGTCTCGTTATTTAACGGCGGCAATTTCTTAGATTACAACGTATTAGCTGACGACCCTATTGCAGGCCAGCACTTAGGTATTCTGCTGATCGAACTGGGAGTTGGCTGCACAGTCGCCTCGGTGATGATCATTATCTTTTTCAACTTTGCCGGCCGCAGAGAAGCACAACAGAACGGTAAGGGGACATGATGGTACTCGGACTCTATAACTACTGGATCGTGGTATTGCTGATGATGATCGGTTTTTATATCGTTATCGCCCATGGCAACCTGATCAAAAAACTGGTTGGCTTAACGATTTTTCAGACCTCGGTTTTTATCTTTTATATCAGTATGGGCAATGTCGATAGTGGTAGCGCGCCAATCTTGGCCGAAGGAGTAAGTCGCTACTCTAATCCTCTTCCCCATGTGCTTATTCTCACCGCGATAGTGGTCGGTATTGCAACTACCGCACTAGGTCTCGCATTGGCCGTAAGGATCAAAGAGGCTTACGGCAGCATAGAAGAAGATGAGATTCAAATCCAAGATCAGCTTACCGAGGATAATTCAAAGTGTTAGCCCATCTGCCTATTTTACAAGTCATTGTGCCACTGATGGCAGCCCCTTTATGCTGGTTCCTAGACCGCTCCAAACTGGTGTGGTTGTTTGCCCTATTAGTGAGCGGTTTCTCCTGTCTAACCAGCATAGTCCTGCTGCAACAAGTGATGAGCTCCGGCACCATTATTTATCAACTTGGAGGCTGGGACGCACCCTGGGGGATCGAATATCGTATCGATGAACTCAACGCCCTCTTACTGCTGATCATCTCAACTGTTGGCACCATAGTCCTGTTTGCAGCACAAACCAGTCTTCAAAAAGAACTCCCTAGAGATCGTCACACGCTGTTTTATAGCCTGTACCTGCTGTCATTAACGGGGATGTTCGGCATCGTCGCCACAGGCGATCTGTTTAATGTATTCGTATTTTTAGAGATCTCCTCGCTATCAAGCTATGCATTGATTGCTTTAGGTAAAGATAGACGCGCCCTTTGGGCCGCTTATCAATATCTGATCATGGGCACCATAGGCGCGACCTTTATTCTAATTGGCATCGGCCTGCTGTATCAGATGACGGGAACGCTGAATATGGATGATCTCGCCAACCGGCTAGCAGAGGTTAACCAAACACGTACCGTATTTGCCGCATTTGCCTTTTTAATCGTCGGGGTCTGTTTAAAGTTGGCACTATTCCCACTGCATCTGTGGTTACCTAACGCCTACGCTTATGCTCCTTCAATTGTGACTGCTTTTCTCGCTGCTACGGCGACTAAAGTTGCGGTTTATCTACTGATCCGCATCACCTATACGATATTTGGCATCGAGCTTTCTTTCTCGATCCTCCCCCTACAAAACTTATTTATGATTCTCGGGCTGGTTGGCATATTCGCCGCCTCCACCGCGGCGATATATAAAACCAATGTTAAACATATCTTTGCCTACTCGAGCATCGCTCAGGTTGGTTACATGATAATTGGCTACGCCATCAACACCAGCACAGGGCTTATGGCTACCCTGCTGCACCTGTTTAATCACGCTTTAATGAAGAGCGCGCTATTTTTGGCCTTGGGAGCAGTGATGTACCGTGTCGGCAGCGTACAACTTAGCCAGTTCCAAGGGCTAGGACGACAGATGCCGCTCACTATGGCTGCCATAGTCGTAGCTGGACTGAGTTTGATTGGCGTGCCTCTGACCGTCGGGTTTATCAGCAAATGGTATCTGCTCGTTGCTGCGATTGAGGCGGGAATGTGGCCTGTGGCGGTGTTAGTGCTACTGGGCTCTCTACTGGCAGTCATTTATATATGGCGGATCGTTGAAACAGCCTATTTCAGGCCTCCGCTACCGGGTCGTGAACCCGTCAAGGAAGCCCCTTGGACCTTCCTCGCCCCTATTTGGATCCTAGTACTGGCCAATATCTATTTTGGCATAGATACCCGCCTTACTGTGCAGGTGGCGCAGGCGGCCTCTCAAAGCTTGTTTGGAATTAACCCATGAATCTATCTTTGGAGCTGCTACTGCAGCTAACCATTATCTTGCCTCTGCTCGCTACACTAGCGATCTGGGCAACGGGAAAGCACCCCAATCTTCGTGAGGCTGTAACGATAAGCATCAGTCTTGTGGTACTTTTTTGTGTGATAAACCTATATCAAGGGCTCAGTGCTGGCGCATCTATCGAGGTGTTTTGGTGGCAGCTGATGCCGGGGTTGGCAATGAGTTTTGTGGTTGAGCCTTTAGGCATGCTGTTCGCCCTAATTGCCAGCTTTCTCTGGCTCATTACCACTCTTTATGCCATCGGCTATATGCGAGGCCACGGTGAGGAAAACCAAACCCGCTTTTACCTCTGCTTTGCTCTCGCCATAAGTGCAGTCATGGGGCTAGCATTTTCGGCTAACCTGTTTACCCTATTTATCTTCTACGAAGTGTTGACCCTGTCTACCTATCCTTTGGTGACCCACGCAGGAACGGAAAAGGCCAAGCAAGGAGGACGAGTATACTTAGGTATTTTACTCGGCACCTCCATCGCCTTCTTCCTGCTGGCGATTGTCTTAACCTGGTTTGTGGCCGGCACTTTGGACTTCACACCTGGCGGCGTGTTTCACACTGATGTAGATACCAGCTTGCTAGGCGCCATACTGGTACTGTTTGTGTTTGGTATTGGTAAGGCGGCAATCATGCCGTTCCATCGCTGGCTCCCCGCCGCGATGGTGGCACCAACACCAGTGAGCGCCCTGCTGCATGCTGTAGCAGTAGTCAAGGCTGGGGTATTCACTGTTTTAAAGATCTGCGTGTTTATCTTTGGTATCGAGCTACTACCCACTCTGCCAACGACTGAATTTCTGCTCTATTTAGCGGCTGCATCGGTATTGCTCGCCTCGATAGTGGCGATGCGTCAGGATAACTTAAAAGCGCGACTCGCCTACTCGACGGTGAGTCAACTGGGCTATATCACCATAGGCGCACTGCTGGCCAGCTCATCGGGGGTTATCGGTAGCTCAATGCACATTGCCACCCATGCTTTTGGCAAGATCACCCTGTTCTTCTGTGCTGGCGCCATTCTGGTGGCGAGCCATAAGTCAAAAGTGAGCGAAATGCGCGGCCTCGGCTTTGCTATGCCTATCACCATGGCGGCCTTTTTTATCGCTAGCCTGAGTATTATTGGCGTCCCTCCCGCTGGCGGTACGTGGAGTAAGTGGTACCTGTTAATGGGCACAATGGAAACCGAACATTGGGTCATTATGATGGTGCTGATGATCAGCTCTCTGCTCAATATCGCTTACCTGCTACCTATCCCATATCACGCCTTTTTCTCTGGCAAGGATCAGCCAGTAGCAAAAGCTGGGATAAAGGAAGCGCCACTGGTGTCATTAATCGCGATCTCCATTACCACCTTAGGTTGCCTTATTTTATTCCTCTATCCGCACCCCCTCTATGAGTTGGCCAAAGCCATCTTAACTGTACCGGGAGTTAGCCATGGACAATAACAAGAAAAACAACAAGCAATACCTCTTTGATAATCCGAAGAACATAAAGCGCGTTTTATATCTTTTATATACCTGCTGCACGCTGCTAGTGGTGCTTGATTTTGTCATCCATCGTCATGTTTATCACAGCTGGGAGAACCTGCCGCTGTTCTACCCCATCTATGGCTTTGTAGGCTGTGTCATCTTGGTGTTCGTAGCAAAGTGGATGCGAACCTTTCTGATGCGCCCAGAAGACTATTATGACAATTTTTACGACGCTCATCATGATGTTCATAGTGACAACAATAGTGACATTCTTAGTGATGAGCATAGTGACGAACATTTCGAAAACTCTTTAGAAGATGCTGCAGTTGAAAACACTCACAAGGGTGAAATCCAGCAGGCAAAAAACAACAATATAGGTGGTCACCATGTGGATGCTTGAGCTACCGCCCTTTACTCTATTCTTTATCGGCGGGCTTATTGCTGCAATGACTCGCGGCAAGCTACGCGGCGCAATAATGGTTGCCATTCCAGTTATTAGCGCCATTCACCTGTGGACAGTGCCTGAAGGCGTTCACCTACAGCTGGCGTTTTTAGATTATGAGTTGGTGCCATACCGCGCAGACAAACTCAGCCTGATGTTTGGCTATGTATTTCATATCGCAGCGTTCATCGGCATCATCTACTCGCTTCATGTTAAAGACAGCATACAACAGGTAGCAACCATGCTCTATGCGGGTAGTGCGCTGGGCGCGGTATTTGCTGGCGATCTGCTGACGCTATTTATCTTCTGGGAACTGTTAGCCTTTACCTCGGTATTTCTGATCTGGGCGCGCAGAACCACTCGCGCTTATCATGCAGGTATGCGCTACCTGATCATTCAGGTACTATCCGGTGTCATCTTGCTGGTAGGAGCACTCTTTTACGCCGCCGAGACGGGCTCTCTGGCCTTTAGCTACATCGGCCTAGAAGGTGTCGCGGGCTGGCTGATATTTATCGCCTTCGGCATTAAATGTGCTTTTCCCTTTGCCCATACTTGGCTCACCGATGCTTACCCCGAAGCCACACCTACGGGGACAGTGATCCTCAGTGCATTTACCACTAAGGTCGCCGTTTATGCACTGGCGCGCGCTTACCCCGGCACCGAGCTGCTGATCTACATTGGTGCAGCCATGACCTGCTTCCCAATCTTCTTTGCGGTGATTGAAAATGATCTGCGCAGAGTACTGGCCTACAGCCTAATAAATCAGGTGGGCTTTATGGTGGTCGGTATCGGTATCGGTACTGCGCTGGCGATAAACGGCGCAATTGCCCACGCTTTTAACGATGTGATCTTTAAAGGCTTGCTGTTTATGAGCATGGGCGCGGTGCTACATATGACGGGCAGGATCAACGGTTCAGATCTGGGCGGCTTGTATAAAACCATGCCCAAGACCACGCTACTGTGTATTATTGGCGCCGCCTCTATCTCAGCCTTCCCACTGTTTAGCGGCTTTGTCAGTAAATCTATGGTGATGGCTGCCGCGCTTGAAACCGGTCATGACTGGGTCTGGTTGATGTTACTGTTTGCCTCTGCGGGTGTGTTCCACCATGCAGGGATCAAGATCCCCTACTTTGCATTCTTCGCCCACGACTCGGGGCTGCGCGCCAGCGATCCACCACGCAATATGTTGTTCGCCATGTTTATCGCTGCCAGCTTGTGTATTGCCATCGGCATCTATCCTGCGGCGCTGTACTCGCTGCTGCCATATGACACGGGTTACAACCCTTATGATGCGACCCACGTATTGGCACAGACTCAGTTACTGCTGTTCTCAGCCCTAGCATTTGTTTGGTTAAACCTCAAAGGCATGTATCCGCCAGAGCTGCGCTCGACCAACTTGGATGTAGACTGGATCTACAGGCGCGCCATTCCCTCTGTGCTACAAAAGTTGTTCACGGCAATATGGAAGGCAGATGGGGCGCTACGCCAAACAGTACGAGGAAAACTAAGCCAATACCAGTCCATTATTGCCAACAAGCATAAGGGATTAGGAGGCTTACTCTCAGGTTCTTACCCTTCTGGCAATATGGTGCTATGGGTCGCCGTGATCCTAGCGTCTTACCTGTTTATTGGATTTATTGGTTAGGCTATCAGCTTAACTAATCGGTTAGCTATTTTTTAGCTAAAAGCAGTGAATTCAAGCGGCTTGCATAGTGATATGCAAGCCGCTTTTTTAGGTGACTCAGGCTCAGATCCCGCTTATCAAGTAAGGAGCTTAATCGCTGCCATTGATGGTTAATGACTTAAGACTGCAGCAGGTGATGCCAAAGAAACTAATGGATGTGATGCAGACTGGTGGAGGCGCTGATGAAGCGGTTAATAAAAGTACCAGCGAAAAAGCCTAACTTGAAGGAAAGTCTTGTAATAACAAGGCTCAAGGGGTTAAATTCAGCAAAACAGGCTTAGAAGATAATTATCGCTTGTTTACAATGATGAATTTGATAGCTCTGGATAAACCTACGATGCCAATTAAAGATGAGTATTATGTTTTTTCAAATGACTACTCCAAAGTCAATTTTGTGGTCAATATGAACGATAGTCGCAGATTGGGGATCTTGAGAGACCAAGCGATATCAACAAATATCCCAGCCAGTTTTGAATGTAAAAGTCTAAGAACCTTTAAACCAATAGCCGCATCATTTGATATTTCGGCTAGCACTAAGCTGCTCTTCGATATGGACTATGCAAAGCCTTTAGTTGAGCTGAATTTATATAACAACTCAATTGTTCCCGCTAAGATTATTGATAAAGATTATCTTTATCTGCACTGCTACAACATCATTAATATTCTGAATGATGAAGTAGGTTTTGACTTCGAAGCGCTCAACTCTATTGCTTTAGAAAATAGGCTGGTGTTTAGGCCCTCATTTGAGTCAATCATCATTTTTTTCCATAAGTCTGTTGTCGACGCGATTGAATCGATTAAGAAGCCCTCATACGCAAAACCTGTCAAAGTGGCTGATTGGACAATGGAATTGGAGATGTCATGAGGTTAAAGGCTGACCTAACAAACAGCAGGAAGCTAAATAAAATCATAGTAAAAACATCAACCAAAAATAAGTAAAAAACATAGCTGAAACCATACCTGAAAACATCGCTCAAAAGTAAATCATTAAGTTTCCGTACAGCATCCTGTTGCTATCTTAATCATCACGTTAGGATGATTAAGCAGAGGCGACAGATGAAGCAATTAACTAAAATGTTTGCACCAGCAGTGAGTATGCTAGCAACAGCAACGAAAACAGTCACCAGCATCGCTCTGATCTTGTTTATCTCAATTAGCAGCGTTCACGCCTCTTCAAATACAGCGGTAACAGCAAACTTAGTAAAATCTCAAACTGATGAGAACCTACTCATTTGCCAATATCAGACAGTCTCAGCGAGCCATTTTCAGGTGTTTGATAAAGTTTTAGATAATGAGCCAGCCTGCCCTACTAATATTCAGGTCGCCCCCCAGCCTATGCTTACCGATACCGAAGAAGCCCAGCTCAAACAGATGCTTTCTCGCCATAGCTATTAAAGGCTATTAAGAGTTATGAAGAGTCATTTGAAAAGACAGCAAAAGACAGGACTGTCATTTCTTTTGAAACTTATATTGAAATTCCTTATTCAAAGTAGAAGTACACTTTTACTTTGAACTAGGGAGGTCGACAAACATGCTTTTGATGTTGGGTGTCGAAGATGAGTTTTTCGAGCGGCTTACATAGTGATATGCAAGCCGCTTTTTTATATCCACTACAAATTCATACCATCTAGCCCAAAACAACTCTCCGCTCCAGAAAAAGTGTGAGCCATCAGTCATTTACAATTTATAAGTAGACGATGACTATTGCATTTTAATTCCACGCACCTCACCTTGATGACTAGCTAATTTTTAATCACCACGGCTCATATGAGCAATAGCTAAAGTGACCATCAGTTATTTAAAAACAACATAACTCATATAATAATACAGGGCTTAATTACTATGGATGATGAAGTAAAAATTGGTTTAAGAGACCGCATTCTAATGAACGTGCCCCTTAAACAGAAAATGTTACTGCCTTTTTATGGCGCTCTTATCGCGTTAAGCACGCTTCTCTACTCCGTGTGGAGCACTGGCCAACAGCATCAGCAACTTAGCCTTGAGACTAACTTAACGCAGGCAGTACAACTGTTACAGGTTTTAGACAGTAAAACAGATCTTGAGTTAGTCGATCTGCAAGGTGTACTCGACTCACAATCCTCAGATGTGAGTCACTATCAGGTCAACCAAGGCCAAAGCTCGACAAATGATACTAGTGTCAGCCAATATATTCCGGCTCTAGATATAACAGTGATCGCAAGGCCTACTGAATCGGGTAGTCTAATATTTCGAAGCTTGCTAAAAAATTTAGCCATCATTTCGTTAATCTCTACCATCATTATTTTTTTCCTAGCCAGTAGTGTGAGTGCTAATCTGCTACCGCTTATCGACTATATTATTGATGTAATGAAGGTTATTGCCTCTGGTCGACTCAATAGAAAAGTAGGCTTCTCTGGTGAAGATGAGTTCGGTCAACTCGGTGGCGCCATCGATGACACTATCGGTAATATCCATAACTTAATTGAAGTTATCTCTAAATCAGTTGTCGCGCTCAACCAGTCGACCCAGAGCATTGAGGAGCAGTCAGAGACAGCATTAAGCTCAGTTGAAGAACAACATAAACAGATAGATACCGTTGCAGCAGCCATCGAGCAGTTAACCAGCACGATTCAAGAGCTAGTCCATAACTCTAGTAATGCCGACGAGTTAACGTCTGAGTCTCAGGTTCATGCCGAGCAAGCAAAAATTAAGATAGACCGCACCATAAACTCAATTCATGCTCTGTCTGAAAGTGTCCATAGTGCCTCTGGTGCAGTTAAGAACTTAGCCACAAACTCAGAAAAAATTGGCTCTGTGGTATCTGTTATTCAGGGGATCTCTGAGCAAACTAACCTACTGGCACTTAATGCCGCCATTGAAGCAGCACGGGCTGGTGAACAGGGTCGAGGCTTTGCCGTTGTTGCCGATGAGGTGAGACAACTTGCACAGCGAACACAAGATGCCACCGTAGAAATTCAAGGAATGATTGAGGAACTTCAATCAGGCTCAGGCAAACTCTCGAAATATATGGATACCAGTGTGGAGTATGCAGAGGAAGGCGTACAACAGGTTAATGGCTTTGCCAGCTCGATAGAGGAGATAGCGGGTAATGCCACAGAGTTAACCCAGCAAATTCAGTTGATATCAAACGCCCTAAAAGAACAAAGCGAAGCCACGAGTGCCATCAATGATAGCGTGTGCTCAATCCGCGATATTTCAACCGACAGTATCAAGATGATCCAAGTCACTCTAACGGGTAACGAACAACTGGCCACCACAGCCACCCAACTTACCAGTGCATTAGAGCGGTATAACTAGGGTAATACGGGTCAGAATCTGACCCGATTTATCCTTTAATAATTAACGAATGAAGTTGGTTCAGTTTGTCCAATATGGGCTCTTTTGAGATATCCATAACCAGAAAACAGGTGAGAGTTCTCATAATCTTAATTTTCCCGATACTTTTGAAAAATGTCTTTTCGTACGGAAAACAACCTACGATAACATCAATATGATTGCGACTTTTGGCTTACTTTTTTTACATTCTATGCCAAGAAAAAATCAGCAGTCAGCATATACAACAAAAATAAACTTTTAAAATAAAAATAATTATATACAAGGAGTTACACTTGAAGAGTCAATTTATTAAATGTTTGATTACCACAGCCGTTCTTACTGCATTAACGGCATGTGGGAGTGATAATGATGGACCGCTACAGGAGATCTGTGAAGAGCATAATTGTACAAAGTTTACAGTGCTTCATACTAATGATAACCATGGTCGCTTCTGGGAAAATAAACATGGCGAGTATGGCATGGCAGCTCGTAAGGCCTTAGTGGATCAGATCCGCGCAGAGGTTACTGAAAATGGCGGACAAACTCTGCTTTTTTCTGGCGGAGATATCAATACAGGTGTACCTGAATCGGATATGCAAGATGCTGAGCCGGACTTTTTCGGCATGAACTTAATCGGTTATGATGCGATGGCAGTCGGTAACCATGAGTTTGATAACGCGCTTGAGGTCATGGATAAGCAGCGCCGCTCATCAGATTTCCCTTGGCTTGCAGCAAACATCTATAAGACAGAGCTTGATGAAAACAACGCAGAACAGCTTGTTCGTTATTTCGATGCCTATAAAATTTTCGATGTTAATGGTCTTAAAATTGCGGTTATCGGTCTAATCACTAAAGATACCGAAACCATTGGTAACCCTGATTACATTGAAGGCTTTGTGTTTACCGATCCCAAAGATGAGATCAAAAAAGTTATCGCCGAGATCAAAGAAGCCAATGCTGCCGATATCATCTTTGCGGCCACCCATATGGGCCACTACGCCGATGGACAAAGTGGTGATAGCGCTCCAGGCGATGTCGCTATGGCTCGCGCATTAGAGAAAGGTCAGCTTCAGGCGGTATTTGGTGGTCACACATCAAATCCAGTATGTATGGAAGCGGGTACCAACAACTATGCTGACTTCCAACCGGGAGATGCTTGCCTACCTGATCAGCAAAATGGCACTTACATCATGAATGCTGAAAAGTGGGGTAAGTATGTTGCTCGCGCCGACTTTGAAGTGGTTAGCGGTGAAGTACGTCTAGTCAGTTACAACCTGATCCCTGTAAACCTTAAGGTTAAAGATGAGAATGGTAACCGCGTACTCGTTGGCAAAGAGATCAAGCCCGATCTTTATGTAAAAGCCCTATTACACCCATATCAAGCTAAGGGCGATGAGCTATTAGGAGAGAAGGTCGCGACCACAGAAGCCGAGCTATCAAGTAAAGGCAGTAATGAGATGCAAAACCAATTAGGTCATCTTATTGGTGAGTCACATCGTCTAAGTGTGGGCAGTGGTGCTGACTTTGCGGTTATGAATGCTGGTGGCATCCGCGCTCCTTTTGAAGCGGGTGATATCACTTACCGTGACGTTCTTACCGTCCAGCCATTTTCTAACAGCATCACTATAAATACCATGACAGGTAAGGAGGTCAATGACTACCTCAACGTTATCGCATCAATCCAAGAAGGTGATGGCGGTTATGCTCAGCTAAGAGGCGTAGAGATGGTCGTTGATTGTGAAGCCAAAACGGTTGATATTTCTAAGCTAGGTGGTAAAACATTCAGCCCAACAGATACCTATAGCTTCACAGTACCTAGCTACAGTGCTTCTGGTGGTGACGGTTACCCAAAACTGACTAATGCTATCGATACTGGCATTGATGACGCGTTAGCGCTTAAAGCTCACCTTGAAGCGATTAAGCATGTTGCTGCAAGTGACTATCAGCCCGTTGCAGGTGATATTCAGTACACCAACTCAGAAAGCGTATCAGCTTGTAAAACGACTAAGTAATAGAAACTGAACGAGTTCGAACCTAAAGCCATCACTTATCCCTATTGGAAGTGATGGCTTTTTTATGACTTAAATTATTTCAAGCAAGAGCTCGCGCTGGTGCACTTCTACTTGGAACAAGGGATGTCTATGTTGGCTTGTCTAGTTCTTATCAGTGAACATACTGCGCAGCCACTACGGCATTGTCATACATCGCCTGATCATACTCCGCCTTGCCATAGTCAGTAATGATCTTTTGTCCTTCGGCTGATGCTACAAATTCAATAAAGGATTTAGACAGCGCCACACCAGGATCGGTCAAATCCACGCTTCTCAACGCATGGTAAGTATTAATCAGCACTGGATCGCCCTTAAACAGAATCTGTAAGTTGGGTAACTGTGCTTGGGTTGCTACCCAAGTGGAGCTGTCTGTCATAAAGTAGCCGTGGTTTTTATTTGCTATTTTCAGTGATGCCCGCATAAAGTCACCCGTGGTCTGGTACCAGTCGCCCTTTGGATTGACATCGGCGCTACTCCAGATGGACAACTCTTTCTTATGAGTCCCCGAATTGTCGCCACGGGTATAAAACAGCGCCTGATTTACGGCGATATTGCTATACGCCTTAGCTACAGAAGTCGCCCCTTTAACTTTCCCTTTATCCGACACAGGCCCCACTAAATAAAATTCATTAGAACCTATCAGCGTATGCTGCGTAGCCCAGCCATCTTTTATTGCCTGCTTTTCTGCAGCTGGCGCATGCACCATCACCATATCAATCTTGCCAGCCTTGAGTAATGACAAAGACTTACCACTGCCCGCCTTTACCCAGCACATACGACTGTTGTGATCCGCGTTAAAGGCATCCGCTAGCGCTTCCAACATTCCTAGCTCACCGGGGCTGCCAGTGGCAAGCACAAACTCCTGCTGACCATCACCGAATACCGATTTACAATCAGTGGCTTGCGCGAAACTTGTTACAGCCAATAGGGATATTGCCAGTAAGGTTAACTTCATAGGGTAATGCCTCTTATTTTATTTATTGGTAAAAAATGGGTTAAGCAACGGGGCAATCGCCTAGCTACTGGGTAAAAATGTCCCACAAAGTAGAGGTTTATCGATTGCTAACGGAATAATGCAGATTACAAGCCACTCTAAGGTAGCCTCTAAGGTGAGGAACTAAAATTGTGAGCAAAATCAACTTGCTATTAACAATGGGAGATGGGATGGCCACTCCCTAATACGGCGTTGATGCGCCAAACTGATGTTGAAGCATTCAGTTACAAAGTGAAAACACAAAGTGCGATAGAGAAATGGAGTAAGTTGCAATTTGACGAATATTAGGCAAAGAGAGTCTGCTTATAGTGCCGTTATATAAGTAAGGAAAAAGGACAGTATAGAAAAGACAGTACAGCCACATTTTGCGCTTCAGCGGCAACATGGTAGCATCTAAATATCGGTAACATAACAACCCCGCAACAAATGAGGGGGGCTTTTACTGCCAACCTTATGGCGATAATTTCAACTATTTGTTCAAGGATGAAAAATGAAAAGGTTAGTTTTAGCAGTAGCTAGATTGCGATTTAGTTTTACCCCGATTGCGGAGGATTTATGATGTCAAAATTTATAATCGTTTGTGGTCTTGCAATATTGGGGCTTGGATATGAAAAATACTCAAACGCAGATCTTATGATAATAGCTGGAATTCTATTTGTTAATGTTGGTTTGTATATGGATGTAAAGAACAGATCCGACAAAGAAAACTGAAGAAAGCAAAGCCCACAAAATAATTAAGACATATATGGACGCTCCCGGTTAGCCAAGGCAGTACTTTGCTAACCGAGGCTGTTTTGCCTTAGTTTCTATTTATTCTTGGATCCAGTGTAGTGCTAATTGACTGACTCTTTTCGCTTTAATTATTGTACTTTCTTAATTATTGTACTTAATTATTGTAGTTGGTAATGCTGGTTCTGGCGGTAGTTCTGGCGGTAGTTCAGGCGGCACTGGCGGTGGTATTAGTATTCATGGTAACGGTAGTGGTGGTTCTGGCGCTTGGTGTTTGGTGCAAGGCGGAGTTGTGATACATTGCGAGAGTGACCAGCATAGTAGTAATTAATAGCTTTCACTTTTCCATTTGGAATTATTTTAATTGGAGTACTAAATGAATAATATGATGAAAGTTATTATACCTATTACGTTGCTATCTTTGATGTCAGCATGTAGTCAACAGGTTCAAGAGAAAGAACTCTCTGAACGCTTTATGGATAATCAATCAAAGTTCGAGCGTTTATCCAATTTATCTTGCACTTTATTAAATAATGACTTTAAAGCTATGCAATATACAGTTGGATATTATAATAATAGAGAGTCGAAAGCTAAAATAAATGAGAAAATAAAAGACTATCAATTTAAATGGGCAAACTTAAATAAGTATGGTGCTCAGTTTGAGAACAATCTTAAAGAAATAGACAAGCTTTTAGTTGATTTGGATGTTGATGGAATACTCAGAAAAGACAGGACAGCCATATCTTTTGTGCTTTAGCACATCCTCTACTAGGCTTTGTAGTACCTCCTCTTGGCCTAGTCTAGGATCGCGATTATGACCTCTGCTCGACGAACTTTGATAGATCCTGAATCGACTCCTTTCTATCACATCATAAATCGTTGTGTCAGAAGAGCATTTCTCTGTGGCGAGGATAAGCTTACAGGTAAAAGCTTTGAACATAGGCGTGGCTGGATTGTCGATAAAATCAAAACGCTTTCAACTATCTTCTGTATCGATATTTGTGCCTATGCGGTCATGAATAATCACTATCATTTAGTCCTAAAAATCGACACTGACAAAGCCAAATCATTGAGTAACAAAGAGGTCATTAGTCGATGGTGTAAAATCACTAAAGGGCATGCTGTAGCAACCAAACACATGAATGGTAAGACATTAATTGAGGGGGAGCGTTTACTACTTGATGGATTATTAGCTGAGTGGCACGAGCGTTTATCGAGTATATCGTGGTTTATGCGCTGTCTTAATGAGGAGGTAGCGCGTAGGGCAAATCGTGAAGATGAGTGTAAGGGGGCATTCTGGGAAGGAAGGTTTAAGTCTCAAGCCCTGCTCGATGAACAGGCATTACTGGCATGTATGATGTATGTGGATTTAAACCCTATCAGAGCTGGTATCGCTGACACACTTCACTCCTCTGAGTTCACCTCTATTCAAGAGCGTATTGCCGAGTTAGATTCGCTTGATAGTAACACCAGCAAACCAACTAATCCCGGCAAGCCCACCAATCAAGAACCTGAGCTTGCTGTAGATAATCCATTAAAACCACTCGCTAAATTTGATGGTTCCACCCATCTTGCGACTCAATCGGGAATCCCGTTTCACTTTTGTGACTACTTAGAGCTTATTGACTGGACTGGCAGAGTGATTCGACATGATAAAACAGGCGTCATAGATTCAAAACAACCTAAATTACTAAATGAGCTAGGTATTGCACCCGATGCTTGGATTACTTCAGCCAAAGAGTTTCGTCGTCAATACAGTGGAGTTAGCGGCCGTTGGGACGCTATGTGTGAGTTCAAAAGGCAGCACCAAAGCGGAAAGTGGAGCAAGGGAAAAGCTTGTAGTAATGCACTTCATCCGTCGCCTTAGTTGATTAGTAGAGGTATGAGCGAGCTACTCTAAACTAAAGCCAACAACCTATGCCCTCTTGCCACAGACTTAGCAACCTCATTAGCTACCGCTATCAACCTCGCCTTTATCGCCTGCTCAATCCCCACACCTGCCTCAAGCAAGTCAGCAACTGCAATAAAAGCCGTGGTCTTTAAGCTCGTGCTGTCGTAGTAATAGGCATAACCCTCACCCGTCACCCAATTGTGATTCTTAGAGTCCAGAGCCTTATCTTCCAAGCTCCTAACCAAGGTAAAGTCGAAAGCTAAGATACAGGCTTCATCGCCATACCAATCCGCCTTTAAGGCTTGAAAGTTGAGCCACATTTCCAGCTCTACCAATAACGGCTTAAGCGAACTAGAAAAGCCACTATCGGCACTAATTGTAATCGGAAGTTGTTCTTGCATTGTCGTTTCAGCTTTTATCATTTCGTCTGTCGTCATTAAGTCTGAGTCTGAGTCTGAGTCTGTTTATAAGCTAGATTTTGCTAGCTATTGATTTGAGATGTCCCATCAATAAAAAAGCGACCAAAAGGTCGCTTTTAAAGCTCTTTAACTACCGGAAACCACCAAACTCACAGTTTCCGTAATTGCGTCGCTGGCGCAGATAAGACAATGAAGTTTGTCGTTTTCGCCGCGGAGTTGACTCCAGTCAATGAGCAGCGAAAACGTCAAACTGAGGCAGTATTATCAAGCCCAAGCAGCAATTACTCGTAGTCAGAGACAGGTGCGCAACTACACATTAGGTTTCTATCGCCGTACACATCATCAATACGATTAACCGTTGGCCAGAACTTATTGGCCTTAACCGCTGCCGTCGGGAACACGGCTTCCTGACGCGTGTAAGGACGCTCATCGAACGCTGGATCCATGATATCGGCCAATGTATGCGGCGCATTGTGCAGTGGGTTGTTATCCACTGGCCACTCGCCTGACTCTACCTTAGCGATTTCAGCGCGGATAGACACCATCGCCTCGATGAATCTGTCTAGCTCAACCTTAGACTCTGATTCTGTTGGCTCAATCATCAAGGTGCCCGCAACAGGGAAGCTCATGGTTGGCGCGTGGAAGCCGTAGTCGTTTAAGCGTTTGGCGATATCCATCTCGGTAACACCTGAGGCTTCTTTTAGCGGACGTAGGTCGATGATGCACTCGTGTGCTACACGATCGTTGCGGCCGGTATACAGCACTGGGTAGTGGGCAGACAGCTTCTTCATCACGTAGTTGGCATTAAGCAGTGCAACCTGAGTCGACTGACGTAGACCTTGGTAGCCCAGTAACTTGATGTACATCCAAGTGATTGGCAAGATGCTGGCGCTGCCATATGGCGCTGCCGATACCGCGCCGTTATTGTCTGACTCGCGGCCAGGCTTAACCACAGAGTGACCCGCCACAAATGGGGCTAGGTGCGCCTTAACACCGATTGGGCCCATACCAGGACCACCGCCGCCATGTGGAATAGCAAAGGTCTTGTGTAGATTTAGGTGCGATACGTCAGCGCCGATTGAACCCGGTGTCGTTAGACCAACCTGTGCGTTCATGTTGGCACCATCAAGATAGACCTGACCGCCGTGCTGGTGAATGATGTCACAGATCTCGCTGACCGTTTCTTCATACACACCGTGAGTCGATGGATAAGTGATCATGATGCAAGATAGGTTGTCGGCCACTTCTGCCGCTTTGGTCTTTAGATCTTCCATATCGACGTTACCGGCTTTGTCACAAGCGGTAACCACAATCTTCATGCCTGCCAGCTGCGCCGATGCAGGGTTGGTGCCGTGCGCCGATTGCGGAATTAGACAGACATTACGGTGGCCTTCGCCGCGTGAGATATGGTAGTTACGGATAGCCAATAGGCCTGCGTATTCACCCGATGCGCCCGAGTTAGCCTGCATGCACATAGCGTCATAGCCTGTGATATCCACCAGCCATGCCGATAGCTCTTCAATTAGCTGGGTATAACCCTCGGCTTGGTCCAGTGGGCAGAACGGATGCATGTTACCAAACTCAGCCCAGCTCACTGGCATCATCTCTGTTGCCGCGTTGAGCTTCATGGTACAAGAACCTAACGAGATCATAGAGTGGTTCAGTGCCAAGTCTTTATTTTCGAGACGCTTGATGTAACGCATCATCTCAGTTTCGCTGTGGTAGCGGTTAAAGGTTGGGTGAGTCAAGATAGCATCGGTGCGCACAAGCTCGCTTGGAATTGACGCGCTGTCTGCTTTGATGATCTGCTCATCAAGCGCTGCAACATCTAAACCGTGCTCAGAACCAAGGATAACGTCAAATAGCTCGGACACATCAGTGCGAGTGGTGGTTTCGTCAAGACTGATCCCAAAGCTACCAGCGTTATCATTAGCGCTATCGATACGCAGGTTGATTTGCGCTGCTAATGCGCGAGCATTAATCGCGGCAACATCGCCACCTTTAACGGTAATAGTGTCAAACCAAGTGCTGTTTACCAGCTCAAGCCCTTTAGCCGTTAAGCCTGCCGCTAGAATGTCGGTTAGACGGTGAATGCGCTCGGCAATCACTTTAAGGCCTTGTGGACCATGGTATACCGCGTAGAACGATGCCATGTTGGCAAGTAATACCTGTGCAGTACAGATGTTAGAGTTAGCTTTTTCGCGGCGGATATGCTGCTCACGAGTCTGCATCGCCATACGCAGTGCGCGGTTACCGCGAGTATCTTGTGATACACCGATAATACGCCCAGGTAGCGAACGCTTGTACTCGTCACGCGTCACAAAGAATGCGGCATGTGGACCACCAAAGCCCATTGGTACGCCGAAACGCTGCGCGCTACCAAAGACCACGTCTGCGCCCATTGAGCCTGGCGACTTAAGCAGCACGAGTGACATCATATCGGCTGCGACAGTAACCACGGCTTTCTTGGCTTTTAGCTCGGCAAAGAGCGCTGTGTGGTCGCTGATCTCACCAAAACGGTTGGTGTACTGGAACAGGGCACCAAATAGCTCGTAGTTAACGGCATCAGATGCTGGGCCGACAACAATGTCAAAGCCAAAACATTCGGCGCGGGTCTTAACCACGTCGATAGTCTGTGGGAATACGTCATCGGCGATAAAGAAGATATTGGCTTTTTTCGCCTTAGAGACACGCTTAGCCAGTGCCATCGCTTCGGCGGCTGCAGTGGCTTCATCGAGCAGTGATGCTGAGGCGAGATCTAGACCAGTCAAATCCATAGATACTTGCTGGAAGTTCAAAATCGCTTCTAGGCGGCCCTGAGCAATCTCAGGCTGGTATGGCGTGTACGCCGTGTACCAACCTGGGTTTTCAAATACATTACGCTGGATAACACTCGGGACTTCGGTGCCGTAGTAGCCCATGCCGATATAACTCTTAAACACCTTGTTCTTGTCCGCAACTTCACGGATATAGGCCATACCTTCGGCTTCACTGCAGCTGCTACCAACGGCTAAGTCACGGTTAAGGCGAATAGATCCTGGCACGATCTGCTGAGTAAGGTCTTCTAACGACTCTGCGCCAACAAAGTTCAGCATCTCTTGCTGTTGAGTGCTTTCTGGACCGATGTGACGACGAATAAATAATTCGTGCTGCTCTAACTGTGTAAGGGTTTCTGTGGTCATGAGTAACCTAGTTCCATATTTGCCAGTATCCTGCCTGTAGGGGGCGGTGCTACCGGTCTCTTTAGTTTTAGAATTCGATTTGTTTTTGCATGCTCTGGCTAGCAAAAAGCGGCATAAGCCATATAACGAACAAAGCCCCAATCAGCGATGAGTTGGGGCTTTGTGAGTCATCGACGCTTATTCGTCGTCGATAACTGCTTGATAACCTTCGGCATCAAGCAAGTTGTCTAGCTCTGCAAGGTCTGTTGGCATTACGCGGAAGAACCAACCATCACCGAATGCGTCGCTATTGACTAGCTCAGGAGAATCTTCCAGTGCTTCGTTAACGGCAATGACTTCGCCTGAAAGTGGTGCGTAGATATCTGATGCCGCTTTTACAGACTCTGCTACTGCGCAGTCTTCACCTGAGTTAACGTCGTCGCCTACTTCTGGCAGCTCAACGAACACCATGTCACCCAAAAGCTCTTGAGCGTGCTCACTGATACCGACTGTGTAGCTACCGTCTTCTTCTTTACGTACCCACTCATGAGAAGAAGCATATTTAAGTTCAGCTGGGATATTACTCATTGGTCTAAATCCTTATTCGATGTTCTAATTCTGTATTTAATAAGACATTACACTGACTTGCCTATAAGGCTTATATCAACTTTTGCACCTTTTTTACATCATAAGTGCAGCGATTTCATCTAGTTTTTGACATTTGCCACATTGATTTTGTTCAACAGTGCAAATCTAGCTGTTTTACGCTTTATTTAAGCGTTAGCTAAAAATAGATGAAATCGTCAATTTTGCTCTATCTTGATAAAGCGAATAAGCTTTATATTCGCCAAAACAAAACATTTTCTGACTGTTCAAACTCATCAGCCATTATATGGTGGGATTAGCCGATAGTTGCTTTGGATTCTAGGAGAAAGCGCGCAGTTGATAAGCATCAATGAGCACTTTCGACAACGAAGCCAATGCAAATAGCTATAAACCCACCAATATAATTAGAATGCTTGTTTACCATTGCGCACAAATGATGGAGCGATAACCTTAACGGGTACACGCTTCTTACGCATCTCTACTTCGGCAACATCACCAATGCTGCGCGGTACGCGAGCCATGGCAATTGAGTAACCTAGTGTAGGCGAGAATGTACCACTGGTGATGATACCTTGCTGCTCAACACCATCGCTGTCGGTAAAGAACACTGACATGCCGTGACGGATAACGCCTTTAGCGTCCATGATGAGGCCCACTAGCTTGTCGGTACCTTCGGCTTTAATCTTCTCTAACGCTTGGCGACCGTTAAAGTCACGATCCGCTGGCTCCCATGCCACAGTCCAGCCCATGTTCGCGGCGAGTGGATTAACACTTTCGTCCATATCTAGGCCGTAAAGGTTCATGCCCGCCTCTAAACGTAGAGTGTCACGTGCACCGAGTCCACATGGCTTAATGCCCGCTTCTAGGAAAGCTTGCCATAGTGCTTCGGCATCGGCTTCTGGCACGATGACTTCGTAGCCCGTTTCGCCAGTGTAACCTGTGGTTGCGATAAACAGCGAGCCAGTTTGCACACCGAAGAATGGCTTCATGCCTTCAATCGCGGCATTTTGCTCGGCGTTAAATACGGTGGCGGCTTTTGCCTTAGCGTTTGGACCTTGAACGGCGATCATCGCCAGCTCTGGACGCTCGGTCACTTCAACGCTGAAACCGTTAACTTGCTCGTTTATCCAAGCGAGGTCTTTTTCGCGTGTTGCTGAGTTAACAACAATACGGTACTCGGTATCAGATAGGTAATAAGTGATAAGGTCGTCGATGACGCCGCCGTTATGGTCAAGCATACCGCCATATAGGGCCTTACCAGGGACTTTAAGCTTAGCGACGTCGTTGGCTAGCAGTTTGCGTAAAAAGGCACAAGCGTCATCACCAATCACATCAACTACAGTCATGTGAGAAACGTCGAACATACCTGCGTCTTGGCGCACCGCGTGATGCTCTTCGATTTGTGAACCGTAGTTAAGTGGCATGTCCCAACCGTGGAAGTCTACCATCTTGCCGTTAGATTCTAGATGCTTGTTAAAAAGTACAGTTTTGTTAGCCATTTCTATCCCTTCTTTGGGGTCTTCTAGTCTGTATGCTGCCATCACTTTATATAGGGTACGAATAAAGGTACTTACTATAAGAAACCGACTATAAGGCACTAGCAGCAGATCAATGTAGTCGTATTAAAATGCGGCGAAATTATACCTTGAGACGCAACTTTGTATACAAAAGAATTTTCTAATCCGAACAGTTTTGTCATTAGTTTTTCTCATTATCAATATGTAAACTTTTTACATAAAAACAACTATCCAGCAAGATCCAAAATCAAGCCCATGAAATTAAAGACTTATTTAGTTCTCACTAATGATTTGTAATTGTTAGTTTTCGCTGCGCTTGCACAACCCCGGTAGATGACTCTTGTTGCCTAACGCCTGTTGAATAAACAGTGTTTTCAATGGCGCAAAATTGTCGACGATATTTAGGCCCAGATCGCGGATGGCTTTCTTAAGCGGATTACCGCCTTGGAATAACCTTTTAAAGCCCTCCATCACGGTGATCATCTCTAGCGCCTCGGCTTTACGCCAGCGCTCTAGCTCCCGTAGATGACGGTAATCACCGATATCTTTGCCCTGCTGTTTTAGCTCGCTGACCACCTCCACTATGCTGGCGGCATCGAGGAAGCCTAAGTTGACTCCTTGGCCTGCTAGCGGATGAATGGTATGCGCCGCATCGCCTGCGAGCAACAAACGTGGTCTGGCAAAATGACGCGCATAACGCATGCGTAATGGAAAGGATTGGCGCTCACTCTCGAGGCTGCACATACCAAGACGACCATCAAAAGTGGTGGTTAAAGCGCGCTCAAAGCTCACCTTATCTAATGCGAGTAGCTCTTTGGCTTTATCGGGAGACACCGACCAGACGATTGAGCAGAGATTTTTTTCATATAGAGGCAGAAAGGCCAATGGGCCTTCGTTGTCGAATACTTGTCTTGCAGTGTTACCATGAGGCAACTCGGTGCGAATAGTGGCCACTATCGCGTGGTGGTTATAATCCCAGAAGGTCATCGGGATTTTACACTGTTCACGTACCCAAGAATTTGCGCCATCGGCGGCAACCACCAATGCAGCACTGACATTGTCGCCGTTATCTAAGGTTAACCAAGCCTCACGCTCACCGAAAGCGATGCGCTCTAAACGTTGGTTTTGGATATAGGTCAACTCGCTCAGTTCAGATGCGCGCTCGGCCAATGCGAAAGCGATAGCATCGTTTTCGATAATCGAGCCAAGATGAGTTTCACTCAGGGAGTGGGCGTCGAAATCGATTTTACCTAGGCTGTCTTTGTCCCACACCTGCATTTTTTGGTAAGGACTCACTCGGGCTGCAGCCAAGTAAGGCCAAGCCCCTAAGTTAGTTATTAGTTGCTGACTGGCCTTATTGATGGCGCTAACTCTGAGTCTTGGTTCGCCCGATACCGCTTGGGTTTGACCCGCATCGATCACTACGACTTTAATGCCTTCCATCGCTAAACCAATAGCCGTAGCAAGGCCAACCATGCCTCCACCAACGATTGCGACATCATAAGTTTGTGTGCTTAACATCTTGTACCCTTACTCAATAAAAACGGCTTTTGACCTAAAAAACACGATTAACCCTAGTGTTTAACTGGCGCGTAGAATGTCCAACCACGCGAGTCGCTAGCTTTGGATCCAGCCCATCGCCTTTTGCGCCACCGGTGTTTTAAGTGATGGCAACCAAGACAGCAATCGCAGCCCAAGGTTACGGCCAATGACTAATGGCCAATGATCATTTGAAAATCCGCGCACTAAGAATTCAATACTGTTCATAGTGCCTTGCCTGTCGGCGTTACGGCGCTCAAGGTAGGCATGGGTTAACGCTGCACTGCCAAGATCGACAGTCGGTTGTGACTCACCTTCTGGGTTAGTACATTCTGAGTTAGCAAGCGCTAACTTAGTTAACTCTTTTTCAATAACGTCAATCAAGCACACCACATCGCGTAGGCCTAAGTTAAAGCCTTGGCCCGCAATCGGATGCAGGGTTTGCGCCGCGTTGCCCAAAAATACCGTGCGATGGTAGATAGGCCGTGGCATATACGATAACAATAGCGGGTAACTAAAACGGTTGCCGATATCGATAAAGCGCCCGGCTCGATAGCCAAAGGCTTGCTGTAGTTGCTCAATAAATTCCGCTCTAGGTGCGGTTAATAGTCGCTCGGCATCTGCTGGCGGTAATGCCCACACTAAAGAGAGGCGTGAATCGCTCTGGCTGTCTGCCATTGGCAGCAATGCCAATGGGCCGGTTTGGGTAAAGCGCTCATAGGCCCAGCCTTGATGTGGCTGCTCGGTGTGAATATTGGTGATAATCGCGCTCTGGCCAAAATCAATCTGCTCAAGTGGTAGCTTAAAGGCTTGGCGTACCTTGGAGTTAACGCCATCGGCAGCAACAACCAATTTAGCTGCGATCTGCTGGCCATCTTCGAGGGTCAGCAGTTGTGAGTCCATGCGCGCCTCGACACTTTGCAACTTATTGGGGCAATAGAGGGCGATATCACTTTTTTCTAGCAGACTAAACAGCTTGTTACCCACCGCCTCAAGCTCGACCACTTGGCCTAAGTACGGCAGATGGAACGACTCGCTGTTAAGCTCTGTCATGCCGAAGTGGCCACGATCTGATACATGAATATTGCTAATGGGCGTTGCCAATGACTCGAGGTGCTGCCACAGATCTAGCTGCTGTAACTGGAAGATAGAGCCATGGGAGATAGCGATTGAGCGGGCATCAAACCCTGGGTGTTCATCACTTGGCTTGTGGGCCTCGATTAAGGCGATTTTAAGTGGCTTTTGTTCAGCGCTTTGGCCAAGCTCTTTGGTAATTTTTTTTGTAAGCTGGGCCAGCCCCAAGGCCAAGGTTGCCCCCGCCATTGCACCGCCGACAATGGCGATGTCGACTTGATTGATCTCAGTAGCCGCTGCCGCAGAGAGAGGAGCTGTTATGTTCGCTACATCAGAGCATTCGTTAGGATTAGCCATGAGTTTATTGACCCAATAACAAATTTAGTTGGTAGTGTTGCTGATACAAAAACCGCCATGGCAAATAACTGCGATGACGGTATTGGGTACGAGTTTTAGTGAAGTACGCCCACATCGATGGGCTCGTCATCATCAACCGCGGGACCAAACTCGGCGTAGCACATTAAGGCGGCCATACGAGTGAACTCCATCAACTCGATGAGTGCCGCTTCTGACTCTTCGTCTTCACCAACATCAAACTCGACTTGGGCGATTTCAGACAAGTCTTGAATGACTTCACGTACATCTAGTGGTGCTTGATTAAGTTTAGGTTGGATAATCGCAATACCCGTTAGAAAGCTTTGCACCCAAAGTGATAATGCTTCGACACGCTTTGAAAGCGTCTCTTCCTCTTCGGGTAGCATTGGGCTAAAGCCAAAGTCAGTATCCGACAGACGGGTGACCGCATCTTGGTATAGCTCTTCAATCAGTGCTTGTAGCTCACTAGGTAGTGCTTGACCGTCGTTCATTAACTCAAGCAAAGGTTGGGTCCAACCCGAGGCGTTTTGCTCTACCCCTCCACAAATTAGCCCGACAAGAGCACCATGAACTTCGACAGGGTGCTGACCAATTTCAGCAGCATTAAGTGCTGCAAGTAATTTATCCATGCGCAATGTAGGGAGGCTCGCCATAAAGTGTTATCCAATCACAAAATTTACTGTTGTTCATGCTAGCAGAAGTGGTGAGCTCGACCAAGAGTCGTGATAATAAAGTCTGTAAAACTATGTGGAATAAACCACAAATTCAGCTATCGACCAATAGTCAGATAGGATCTGACTCATTCACAACACATTTGCTCAAAGCCCGTCCCCTTGCTCAAAGTAGAAGTGCAGTCGCTATGATGGGGCAATTAGGAAGCGGTTAACATTTAACAGTTAAGTAAGTACTTAATTACTTTATTAATACAAAGTGGTTTATGTTTATACGCCAAAGGCGATCTAAACAACAATTAATCTAAACTCTGGCAGTTTGCACGCCGATCGTGTTGCACTTTGCTATTTAGACCGATATAGTCCGCTCAAGTACACGGTTAAAGGATTCTTCTCGGGATGAGTAGCAAGGCGATTGAAATTACCCTTATGGGTCGTACCTACTCTATTGCTTGTCCACAAGGACAAGAAGCTGCGCTTAGGCATGTAGCTAATAATCTCGAAAAACAATTAACCTCGCTAAAGGCGCGTACCAATAACATTAGCCGTGAAGAAATCGCTATTATGGCGGCATTAAATATCGGTTATGAGCTGTTAGAAGAACAGCAAAAGAATCAAGATTATATCAGGCAAATGGATAATAAAATCGGTTTGCTGCAGTCAACACTTGAAGACGCACTCGTAGAGCGCGCTACAAAACCTGACGAAAAAAAGTTATAATAGAGTTTGCTTAATAAGCAGCTTAAAAAAGTTTTATCGTAAGCCCATTTAGGTCAGCCGACTGGTTTACGAACACAAGTTTTGCTCCCTGGGGTATTCGCTAGCTGGTAATGTCCCTGTGCCGATACTTACAAACCCAGGGTGAATGTTTTACTGACATTGTGCAAGCTCGGCTCGTACCGAGAAGCCTTAGGAAGCATTCATTTACCCGCCTTGAACCTACGGTTCAAGGGCTACACCAGCGGTCGGTATTCTGGGGAGCAATTCAATTTACAGTAAGCCATCTCACTTGAGGTGGCTTTTTTGTATGTGCACTTTCTATTTTAAATCGTGTTTTTAGCGAACCGCTTAAATCCTTACGAACAGTTTCTTATATCTGTCGCTCAAGAACTAACAACAGAATAACCTCGTAAAGGAGCTGCATACTTTAGTCAACATACTGACAATGCTAGTGATTTTGACAGATAATCGCTATTCACATGTCACATTATGTAAAATCCGCATAGCTCAAAATTAAATCAACCCATTTATTATCAGCAACTTACATTAAGTGGCCGTCTATATCAGCCGTTGTGCTTAAGATTCATTTCGAGTATAAAGCCCGAATAATTAATAACTTATAATTTCGGGATTATGGCAAGTTACATACAAGCCCCTCGCCGTTACTACACGGTACTGCTCATTGCACTTTTCGCTCTTATTGGTTGTCAATCAACCCCCGAGGTACCACCTGCACCAGCAAAGGTTATTCCCCATGCGTTAAGCCACCTGCCTTTCGATGTCAAAGTGGATGGTGCCGATATTGTCGATATTCAATTAGCACTAGGCGATCGCAACTTATACCTAAGCGATAATGGCCATATTAAAATGGTGTCAATTGCTCAGTGTCCGTTGGATATCTCAGCGCACCGTGGTGACTTTCGCTTGCCAGAAAGCAGCGACCTTGCCATCGCATCAGCCCTATTTGATAACTACAACAGTGTCGAAATCGATGTCATGCAATTAGGCGATGGCACTTGGGTTAACCATCATGATAGCCAAACAGGACGAGCTACTGTTTATTACACCGGTGAGCGCTACAAGCTTGAGCGCATGAACTTCAAGCAGTATGCCAAGCTAAAGCTACGCCAAAAGGGCTCCAATGAATTGCTAGATAGGCGGCCTATTACTGCCTATGAGGCCTTTACCACTTTTGCAGCTTATCGCTCTTATGATCAACTGCTAAACGTAGAGATTAAGTCTGAAGCTAATGGCCATGAGTTAGTCGAGCTCGATAATATGTTGCGCCAAACCATTGGTCAGGGCGGCTTTTACTACTCAGCATCCGATCTTGAAATGCTAGAAAAGCTTCGTGGAATTAACCCACGAGTCTACTTAGGCTTTGTTCAAGGTGCACACCCAACCAGTGTCGATAAAGTCACAGCCGATCTACGCCGCGGCGCGCAAAACGATGACTACTACTTAGATAACCAAAAGAGTATCGAGTTTGCCGGTAAATATGGCACTAAACGTTATCGCTCTCGCTATAAAAACTACGCCTCACTTGCTGGTATTAAAAAGCTCAATGACAAGCTAGGTAATAACGCTGGTTTGCACTTAGATATTCGCAGTTTTATGCAAAACACTAGCGTTCTAAACAGTGCGCACCGTTATGGCATGAAAGTGTATACCTACACGATCAACGGCACCGATTATCATCAGTCGCAACTAAAGCGTTTGGCTAAATCAAAGCTACCTGATGGCGTTATTGTCGACACCACACCTTATAAAATCTGCCAAAAGTTATTTAATCCTGCCGTGCCTAAAAAACGCTATCAACCGCTAACCGCTTCGGGCAAGTATATCGCCTCGCTACCAAGCGACGCTGACTTTGACCGCTTTAACGAAATGCTAGGCTATCAACAAGAAGGCTATTACATCTCGTTAAATTCAGGCCTTAAAGCGATTGCTAGCGCTAAAGCCAAACCTAAAAAAGTCAACAAGCAGACTCACGCCAATAATCCACATGGTTTCCCAACCATTGTTGATGAAAAAATTGAAACCACTAATAGCAAGACCATTATTTTAACTCTACCAAGTAATAACAATGACTGATAAAAAACACAGCCCATTTGCCACCGGTTTATTAAAATCGGCGCCAACGCAAACTAAAATGGCGCAAGCAGAAAAACAACTGCAAAAAGTGCAAAAAAAGCAGCAGTCGGCAGCTGCCAAACAACAAAAGCAGCAAAAAGTAGAGCAGCAGATCGCGATTACCGGAAAACCATTTTGGTGGTTGATGACCATGTTCATCTGCTCTGTGGTTTACCTGTTTCCAGAGGCGATATTCAACGCCGCTTTAACGGATGTCGCTGGCGGTCGTAACGCTAGCCATGATGACTTGCGCGCAGTCGAGCTTTTTGGCCGAACCATTAGTGGTATCGGCGTTACCTTGCTACTGGCAGACATGCTACTGAGTGGCAAACGTGTGGCACGAGTTGGCCACGCTTTAGGCTATTTCAGCCTCATTGCGGTACTTGTGTGGCCTACGGTATTTTTTGGCCAAAAATGGTTGGTGGATAAATTTATCATCGATGCATCTACGCCAGCAGAGCGCCAACAAGCGTATCTTTCACAGGTATTACGTAGCGCGCTAATCGAAAAGTCGATTCAGTTTGAAGGCATAAACTACGACCCAGACACCGCTCACAGCAGCACCGAAAAAGCCTTTTTATCTGTGTTTGGTGGCTTAGTCTATGCCGACGATAAACTGGTTGATGAGCTATCGCAGAAAAAGCGCATGATCATGGAAAAATTTGTCCGTGATAAAGCCATGTCTAACTTTGATACTCACTATCAAGATTACGACGACTTCCGCCAAACCCTGCGCGGCAAGTACCAAGAGTATGCAGATGGTTCAGCTAAGTACAACCGAGCAGTTGCCAGCGCACCTGAGCGCTCAGATGAGTATTGGCTAGACACTCAAAACCAAGTGAAGCAAGGTTGGGAGAAGTATCAAAAAGGCGTTACCGCCTATGAAGCTAGAGTTGAATCTCGAGCCCAAAAAATTGCGCCGAAACTTTATGACTATTTCGAACGTCGTAACGAGTGCCGTGAGAGGAAGGGCAACAGTCGTAATAGCTGTTATGAGCGTTTACAAGCAAACTACGACCGCGAAATTGAAAAATTAAGTATTCCTTATATTCCAGCAGACGACTGGCTTATTCGTGAAGAGATCTCTACCTCTGAAAATGTCGGTAACTCAATCATTGCAGGTGTCATGACCTTAGGGTTATTTACCGCCATGCAGGCCGTTGACGCTGCAACCGGTGGCGATGCGGGTTTGAAAGATCACCGTATGGTATACACCAACGATGTGAACCACTATAAGAACGTATTGATGGTAAAGATGGAGCCTGACTTTATAAAAGAGTCTGGCGGTTACCCGTTAGGTATTAACTCACTGCACACCTTTAGAGTGCACGAACTTACTAGCGTTAAAGTGAATAAAAAGCTTAAACAGAAGGGCTTAAATTTACCGACAACTTGGTCTATTACCGACCGTTTAACCTTCGATAAAGCCGTCGCCAGCAAAGTGCGTCAACAGGCCGATGTTGAATGGCGCAAAAATATGCGCGCTAAAAATACTGAGATGTCGCCAAACCTCAGTTGGCAGCAATTCCAACGTCATCATGAAATTCAGCAGCGCATTGAACAGCGTATGGGCGAGTTATACGTCAAGCCAACCTTAGCCGACTGGAACAACCGTCAGTTTAAGCAGCAGATCATTGAGCCCAATATTCAGCGTAAGACCACTGAATACATCAATGTATTAGAAGCCCAGCAAGCAGAGTTTGCCGATGGCGGTAAATTTGCTGCAACGGGTAAGTCGGCGCTACGAGCAACCATTATTCCGCCTATTTCAATGTCAATAAGCTTAGCCTTAGTACTGCTTACGGTACTTAAACTGCCAATGAAACTGGTGGAGTTAGTGCAAGCTAAACAGGCAAAATCTAAAGCTGATGATGAAGCTGAAAACGCAGCTAAACCCTATATCAAACCTGCTGTAACCATCGCCTTATTAGCCTGTATTTTTGTGGTGCCTTTATCTATTGGTGGTAATAAATACACCCTAGATGACTCGGCGATGAATTACTTCTTTGAGCAAATGGAGAATAACGATTCGGCCAGTGTTTCCTACGCTTTAAAGTGGCTTCTTGTCACCCAACCCCTGGTGCAACCTATTGGTACATCATTAGATAACGCCCTTAAAATGACCCAAGGTTTCCACGCTATTAGTGAACCATTAAACCGTTTCGATTTAACGGTGCTGCCAGAGCATGATGAAGTGGTCACCACACAAAGCACAACAGCTAAGCCTAGCTTAACCCTGCCATTAACCATTAATACCAACGTGGATAATGCCAGAATTTCGGTGATGAATATTAAGCCAAAATATCAGCCAGGAATGCAACTTCCGCCCGGTGGCTATGACATCAAAGTAAACGCACCAGGCTACCAAGACCTGCGTCAATGGGTGTACCTCAAAGCTGACCAAACCCAGTTTAACCTTAAGTTTTAACGCGTGATTTTATAGGAAGTATCAGGTGAGTAAGTTACAACAGTTTCAAGACTTTATTCGAAGCAACGGTGAAAAAATCACTGGGGTTAATGTCCCCGTAGTCCTGAGCGATGAGCAGGCTAAAGATGCCCAGCTAAAGTTTCATTTTGGTTGGCGAGTAGAAATTGGCGTAAGCCGCCATAAACACGGTGGCCAACGCCCATCAGGTATTGCCAGTGGTAGCTCTACAAGAGCAAGCCAAGAGGCCAATAAAGCCGCTCAAGAATATGTTAGTGGCCGAAATCCACTGTTTAACGAACGTTTTTTAAAGATCCTCGGCCCGGATGTTTCAAAAAACTTCTTAATCAAAAATACCAACCTACACTCGGCTCCAGATGTCTATGTAGGCGAAGATCTTTGTAATACCTGTAATGGTTCTGGCTGCGTGAGATGTAGAAGCTGTCGTGGCAGCGGTAAATTAAATTGTCTTTCCTGCAGCGGCAGCGGCCGAGTCAGCGTAAGTCGCTATGACAGTTACAATGAACGTACGGTTTACACCACTGAAACTTGCTCAACCTGTTATGGCAGCGGTAACCGCACTTGTACCAGCTGTGGTGGTAGTGGTGATGCCACTTGCGGAACCTGTGATGGTAGCGGTTATTTATACTATAGCTACACCATTGATGGCGAAGCGAAGCGCAGTACCAAGTGGTTCTACACCAGCAGCGATTACCATGAATGGACTGACGACTTTGTTAAACGTACCGGACTGAACGTTGTTCACTGCGTTAACGATATCACTGAAATCGATGTGAAGGATGAGCTTGACGGTTGTACCTTTATATATGGCTTTACCGCGGTATTACCAACACTACAATTTACCGCAAGCATCGATAAAGTCGACACTAAAATGTGCTTTGCAGGTAAGCAAAACCGTACCCACGATGCTGGCGGAGTCTACGACCCTGCGGTTTGGCAAGTTGCCCAGCAACTTGGGGCTGGCAGCAAGAACAAGGATATCAATGCTCTGGCGACGCCCGCGATTAAGGACATTCTTGAAGCTAAAGAGACTAAGAGTAAGATTGCGTTACTTGAAGAAAACTGGGTTTCAACCGATATCAAAGACGCTATCGGAGCCAATTACGACAGCCTTATTAGCCAACTAAAAAAGCAGAGTATTAAAGGGATCGTTCCTAAAATGCTGGCTTCGCTGGTTAAATATGCCTTGCTGTTCTTTACCTTAGCGGTAATGATCGCGCTGTTATTCCCACATTTTGCCGAACATGCCATAGAAAGAATGGGAATAATGGAATATCCACAATGGATTATTGCGGTATTAAGTGCCGAATTTGCACTATTTGGCATTCATCCTTTTGCCAATTACGTCTTCGCGTTAAGCTTATTCTATGTCAGCTATCAATTTGTTAAAAAATTCTATTGGAAAAATATCGGCAAGGCTAAAACCTACGCTCTGGCATTAGGTATCACTTTGCTACTGCCCCATGTTTGCCTGAGCTTGTATTACAACACTATCAGCGCATTAGATAGGCCACCCGCGCTTGTAAATGCACTTGCTGGCGGCGCCATTATTCTAGGCTTATATCTGTTGGTTATCGGCGTAAAATTACCGAAGAAATGGTATTTAAAGCCAATCGGCTTAATTGCAGCAGCAGCGCTATATGTGGGTCTTCAGCTTGTGATTGCCATGCTTAATGGTCCACTGGGTATTGTGCCTATAGAAGAGAACTACGCGAGAGGGATTAGCGACATTATGCAGCCAGCAATTATGTATACGCTGTACAATTTTGTCGAAATTATTTTGCTATCAGTGCTGTTTAGCTACTTTTTAACCCGCCGCCGCTTTTGGCTTAACGCCAAAACAGCCGTTGCCGATTACAACAGCCCGGTGCTGCTTAAATCGATGAATATGGAGCGTTAACTGCCAAGACTGTACGGGCTAACACGATGAGAAAAGCAAAGACGATAGAGCCGAGTAAAGCTTAACAGCTCTTATCGTCTTTGCTTGCACCGCCTCAGCCTGCACCTATAACCCGCTTTACCTAACATCTATCTCTTTGACGGGCTAAAGCCCGAGCTACAAAGTAAGATTGAGGCTGCTTTTCTGTCTTAGCCGGTACCGTCTCAGCTCTTCCTAGCACCTAGGCCCTTTCTTTGCCTTTCCTAGGGCCTTGCTCGTCCCGTAAGCGAAGCGTTCTGTAGTGACGCAGTCACGTTCCCTAGGCCGCAGGCCGTCCGACTCTTCTATAGTCGTCTCTGCTTCTATCATCTCAGCTTTTACCTATAACCCGCTTTTCCCAACATCTAACTCTTTGACGGGCTTAAGCCCAATCTAAAAAAGTAAAGTTACTTTTCCGTCTCTACTTATAATCTACTTTAACCGTCTCAGCCTGTATCGTCTTTGTTTCCATCACTCAATTTGTATCTTTAATTTGAGACGATCTGTGCTTCATATGCTGCTTGGTCTAAAACATCAAAAACAATGTCCTTCACTAGTCGAGCCGAGTTTCTCTCTTCTTCACATAATAGATAAACAAAATTGGGTACTGCCGCCTCTATATCCGGCATCCCCCCCTTATACTCTTCCCAATTGCTAACACTCACTCTAATCTTCCATTCAGGAGTGCTAGCAAGCTGATTTTCTAGATGATCATTTAAGCTGTTACAATCGTAGCCTTGCGTCAATTCAGACTCATTTGCCAATGAGAAAAAGCTAAAGCCATAAACAAGTAAAAACACAATACTCATTTTTTTCATTTTAAATACCTATTAACCATTATTATTCGTACAAACTTAATGAGTTCAGTAAAACTCACAGCTAACCAGCGAGTAATCCTCTACTGCTATTTCTTTAATAATCTCATTCAATAAACCATCATACACATGCCTACCCAGGAGTGTACACGGACTTACTTTCTTTTGAACTGACTCACACTCACCGCAATATTTAAACATCATCTCTATGGCGATTTCTGTCCTGTAGCGGACAGAGTTCTCTTTAAATACTTCCTAAGCTATACGGTAAAGAATCACAGGTTGCGGTTAACTTTTTCCGCAGTAACAACCCTATTAGTAGAGATATAGATGAGAAAATTAGCCATAATATTGATGGCTGGCGTATCGTTTAATACGTCGGCAGGTTTAGATGAAAAGATTGCGGCGTCATTTGCGGCTAAATATGAGGTCTGTGCGGTAAAGCTCAAAGTAACTCCAGGTTATAAACTTAAGGCCTTGGGGCTTAAAATCAAAGCCGATGAAATAGGCAGGGATAAGGTCAGTGCCGATTACGTAAAGGCCTTTGTGAAAGAGAAGAAAAAGGCCTGGACTCTCCCTTTGCGAAAATGCCAAAAGTTCGCCGATAGGCTCTAATGCAAAAAAACGATAGACCACCGTGATACGCTCTATTTTTTATTATCCGCGACAAACAGACCTGACAGACAATCAACACTCGGGCTGACACTGGCCTAACCACTCATTCAGGACGGTTTTTCTCAATCGAATGACGCCTTCACCGTTTTAGAGTTTGTCCTCTAACGGACACTTTGTTGCTGAGAACTGTGTCATAATCAGCTCTTTCCACGCTTAATCGCCACTCTTAAGGTATGACATTGATTGACTCGAAGCTTACAGAAGTAATACGTTGGAATACGGAACTTTCACCTGCTTTAGTTAACAAGTTACTGTCTGTTGCTCAGCTAAAAACTCAATTAAAGCCTAGTGAAATGGATGGTTCAGCTATCGCTCACCAAGGCGCAAGTTTTATACTAGAAGGCACAGTGGCTATCGGTATGCAAACGCCTAGCCTTAAAACCGTCAATAATATTGTGATGGGCAAAGGCGACTGGTTTGGTAATTATGACAACCAAAATACTGGTTGCACCCCGTTTTTCATTACCGAGATCGATAACGTTAAACTGATCCATTTTAGTAATTTTGATCTTCATCGTTTAGCCCAAGACAACATTGAAATATATAAATGGTTTCATGCCTTGTCATTCGAAGCTAAGGCCAAATGGTTGCAATCTCAGCTTATGATGAGCGAGGTTAAGGGCAGGCGCATTGTCTATCTACTCATCGAACTTGCAGCACATATTCCGAGCGTTTTAGGTGAGATCCCACAACTCAAAATTTCGCAGCAGCAGATAAGTGAAATAACCGGAATAGCCCGCCAAAGAGTCAATGAAGCGATTAAACAGCTGGAGATGGAAAAGTTAGTTGAACTTAAGCGTAACTGCATCTACCTAACCGATCTCACCGGACTTGGGCATAAGCTAGATAGTGTAGACTTAAGTATCCGAGATCCTAGGTTACTCATCAGTCACTAATACTCGCTTCAATAATTTAGACTGATGGGCTGAAACCCAACCTCAGAAGAATAAATATCGTTCTTTCATCTATGCTTATCCGCCTCAGCTTGCACCGTCTCAGCTCTTCCTAAAACCTAGTACCTGCTTTTCCTAGGTCCTTCTTTTATATGTTAAGCTGCTTAGGTCATTGAATGGAGTCCTTTTATTATGCCGTCACAGTTACCGCCTCAGTTCTCGTCCAGCGCGAGCGACAAAGCATGCCGTAAAGCTATCCGCAGCCAAATTAGAGAGGCGCGCCGCTCATTAACGACAGAGCAGCAAGACAGCTTCGCGATGACTGCGGCGGACTATACCCTATCAAGACTTAAGCAACTCAAGGCGCAGCGTGTCGCCCTGTACTTAACCAATGACGGTGAACTCGATACTAAGCCGTTAATCGAGGCGCTTTGGCAGAGTAAAATTGAGGTCTACCTACCTAGACTGCACCCATTTAGCCCTGGAAACTTGCTCTTTTTTCGCTACCAAGCCGATACCAAGATGCAAAAAAACCATATGAGCATCTGGGAGCCAAAACTGAATATCACCCAGATGCTGCTTCCCCATCAGATCGATGTGGTGATCACGCCGCTCGTTGCCTTCGATCTGCAGGGCAACCGAATGGGCATGGGCGGTGGCTTCTATGATAGGACTCTCGCTAACTGGCAGCACAAGAGGAAGCCTTTACCCATAGGCTATGCTCATGATTGTCAGCAAGTTGGTAGCTTACCCTGCGAGCATTGGGATGTGCCGTTACCGTTTATTATCACCCCTAGCCACTGCCATAGCTTTGAGCTGTAGAGGTTATTAGACTTATTGCTGCTGAAAGGAAGTTGTTTAAGCCTTTCAGCTATATGGTTTGCAAGGCTTCCCAATTAAAACAATGGCTTGAAAAGTCGCCACCATCTTAACTCGACGTCCTCACCTCTAACACCACTCACCGACCATCACCATGATTCGACAAGACTATACTTAACAACATCTTTTCGTTTTTTGGTCAGGTATTATGAGTGCAGATAACTATAACTGGTCGCTTGATATGCACCAGATTGAGACCTGTAACTGTAACCATGGTTGCGGTTGCCAGTTTGCAGGCTTTCCCGACTTTGGCTCCTGCGAGGCCTTACTCGGCTTCAAAATCAATCAGGGTCATTACAATGAGGTCAAACTTGACGGGTTAAAACTTGCCCTCGCCGTAAAATGGCCAGCAGCGATCCATGAAGGTAACGGCACCTGTATCCTATTTATCGACTCGAGCGCCACTACTGAACAAACTACTGCGTTAGCCACGATATTTACAGGCGCTGCTGGCGGCATGCCACTTGAAGCCTTAGCCGGCACCTTTACCACACTTGTCGGTCCTGTAATGGTCTATATCAATATGGATACCAGTGAAGACAATGCCTCTTTCGATATTGAGGGAGTAATGCAAGTCCAACAAAGACCACTGATGAATCCTGTCACTGGAGAGCAACAGCACGTACATATTACCTTTCCTGATAATGGCTTTATGTGGAATAGCGGCCGCATTGGAACCACCGAAACCATGTGGCTCAAGCATGATGCCTTAAGTTTTAACCATGCAGGCAAGTTTGCCGCTAAGGCGAACGTGCAGTGGCCAAACGGATAACCCTAGCCTGTCACAGACGCCGTGAATATAAGCATTGAGATTAGCAAATGGTTAATCTCTCGCAGATAACTCACAACCTCCACTCTCCGGTGACTTGGGTAAGTATTCTGCTGCTTACTGGACTCAGTTGGTATTACATGCTGTTTGATATGACCATGGTCATGTCACCCCACTGGGGGCCCTATGAGCTGACGATGGTATTTGTTATGTGGACCGTGATGATGGTAGGCATGATGATGCCATCAGCGACCCCGATGATTATGCTGTTCGCTAAGATAAGTCGCACTCGCCGACAGAGAACGGCGGAGTTTGTCTCCTCTAACTTGTTCATCTTGGGTTATCTGCTGCTGTGGAGTGGCTACAGTCTAGCGATCACTCTAGTGCAATGGCAGTTGCATGAACTGGCTCTGATGACCCCTATGATGCAGAGCGGCAACCATATTTTCAGCGGTATTTTATTGATTGTTATTGGCATCTATCAGATCTCGCCATTGAAACAGCAGTGTTTAAATTACTGCCGCTCGCCACTTAATTTTCTTATGACCCAGTGGCAAGAGGGCAAGCTAGGCGCAGTCAAGATGGGGCTCAAACACGGCCAATACTGTGTAGGGTGCTGCTGGCTGTTAATGGCTCTATTGCTGGTCGTTGGGGTCATGCATATTGGCTGGATCTTAGCGCTATCGATTATCGTCTTACTGGAAAAGGTCGTCAGCTGGCCCGAAGCGATCAATATTGGAATTTGCCTCGCTTGTCTCGGATTTGGACTCTACTTTTTGGTGGGTTAAAACAAGCTATACTCGCTGGCGCTTATCTCATTTAGCTTGTCTCAGTTGGCTTATCTAAGCTGCTTTGCCTTAATCTGGATGGTTTTATTTGAGCTGCGTTATCTGAGCTTAAATAAAAAAGAGCGCAAGGCGCTCTTTTTATATGAATATGCTCCAGGCATACCAGCCAGACTATAGCTGCCAAGCTATACCTGCCAAGCTATACCTGCCAATCGATGGCCCGCTCGCCCCTTGCTTGCAAGAGCTCATTAATTTTAGAGAAATGCTTACAGCCGAAGAAGCCTCGGTAGGCCGATAACGGCGATGGATGTGGCCCTGAAATCACTTGGTGTTGCGGCGCGTTAATACCTTTGCCTTTTTTAATGGCATGAGCCCCCCAGAGAACAAAGATGATTGGCTGAGATTGCTCGTTTAGTAGTGCTAGAGCATTAGCGGTAAAAGATTCCCAGCCTGATTTGGCGTGAGAGTGAGCCTTACCCTGCTCTACGGTGAGTACCGTGTTTAGCATCAAGACCCCCTGCTCGGCCCAGTGGCTCAAGTTGCCATGTTCAGGGATGGTAAAGCCGTCAATGTCGCTAGCCAACTCTTTATACATATTTACCAGCGACGGTGGCGTCTTGACCCCATGTTTCACCGAGAAACACAGGCCATGAGCTTGGTTTGGCCCATGGTAAGGATCTTGCCCAATAAGCACCACACGTACCTTGTTTAGCGGTGTCGAATCAAATGCGGCGAACACTTCACTCTCTGGCGGATAAATCGCTTTCCCAGCTGCGCGCTCAGCTTTGACAAACTGCTGTACCGATTGAAAATAACTTTGTTGCTGTTGATCTTCGATAAAAGATAACCAGCTAGAATGCGCCGTCATGATCTGACCTTAAGATAAAAATTTGCCTAAGCTTAAAAGGTCGTGACATTGCTTGCAATCTCCTAGGATAAATTCATTAAGACCGCCACGGCTTCAATAGAATATTGAAGCCAAAAACACTAAGCACCATCCGATAAAAACCAACAGTTTTGCCACTTATCTCACCAAGTAACTCAACAATGGCCAACCTTTAATCATTGGTATTAAAAATTGTCAGTGTTAATATAGCGGCTCTTTCTTCTTTGGACGACAATCGATGTTCTCTCCGGCGCAATCATCTAAGCGGCATTCAGGCTTTACACTAATCGAACTGGTTGTCGTTATTATCATTTTAGGGATTCTTGCCGTTGTTGCTGCGCCCAAATTTTTAAGCCTATCAGAAGACGCTCAGGTCTCTCACGTTAAAGCCACTGGCGGTGCCTTTAAGTCTGGAATCGACTTGGCAAGAGCCGTGTGGGCGGTAAAGGTCGGTGATGGTCCAGCAGAAAACCTGCCTGTATTTGGTGACTCAGACGACAGCCACGTCGACTTTAATGCTAACGGCTGGCCCGCACAGCATTATTATACCGATGATGAGGAGGCTCCTCAGCTCGATAATGTCGATGACTGTATCTCGGTATGGCAAGTGCTATTTCAGAACAATGAGCCTACGGTTTCTGAGTCCGGCAGCGCAGATGAAACCGACTATAAGGCGCGTTATGTAGCGTTAGGTGTATGCACTTATGATTATAGTGACAACACCAATTTATCGATAACCTACGACTCCAATGACGGCAGTGTCGTGGTGGACTCAGATCCAAGTAGCTAGTATAAATAGTGTCCGCTTTGGATAAAGCGACAGGCTCACTGAAATAATGGATTAATTCATGACTAGAAACACTGTATCTTCTGGCTTTACCCTCATCGAGATGGTTGTCGTTATCATCGTCTTGGCAATTCTAGCCATTATCGCCGCTTCCAAATTTATTAACCTAGGGCAAGATGCCGAAATAGCCAGTGTGCAAGCCACGGGCGGCGCCTTTAAAGGCGGGATCACCTTAGCCAACGTCAAGTGGGTCTCACTGGGCGCCTCGGGACCTGCAGATAATTTGCAAGTCTTCCATAATGACAGCAATGGTCAGCTCGATATCAACCTTTGGGGCTTTCCGGCGCAGAGCTATCCGCCTTTCGAGTCGAGCCCAAGACTGAATAATAGCAACGACTGCATGTCGGTTTGGCGCACCGTATTGCAAGACGCACCACAGGTATCAAACTCTGCAAACACTCCGGATGCAGAGTACTTGGCGACCTATATCGTCCCCGATCAGTGCCGCTATCTCTATCTTCCTGAACAAACTATGTCTATCTATTATGACTCCCGTGACGGCAACGTTATTACCGATTCAGATCCCAATAGTTAATAACAATGATTTATTAACGATAAATTTAAGATAGAATCGAATCACTATCCTAGGTAAACAAGAGCAAAAGCAAGATGTCAGAAGCTAAAAAAGAAACCACCATTTTTGAACTAGCCGATCAATTCATTGCATTGGCAAACGAACTCGCGGGTAAAGAGCAGGATGTAAGTAAAGTCGGCACGGCTATGCGTTTTGCAGCCTCTCGCTTTAATGCATTTGAAGCTGCCCTTAAGTCATCAGATCTTGCAGCCGAAAAAGACAACGCTCTTGAGTGGTTTACAGATGAATATAAAGCCATGCTAAATGATAACCTTGATGACCATATCAAGAATCCAGTCCAATCTCGTGAGCCAGAGCCAGCTGAGTAATATCTGCGTGCGGGACAAGCTCTCTGATTGAAGCTTGCCTGCTAATGGATATAAGAACGCCATCTGTTTAGATGGCGTTTTTTTATGGGTAAATGTTGATATTCAAACTCTGGAGGCTAGAGGGTAACAACCACCCGCACCGCAAGTAGGATCAGTACCACACCGGATAACTTATCGATAAGGGCCGCTTTTGCCCTTAGCTTAGGCAGCACAGAGGCGTGAGACAATACCAAGGCGATAAGCGTATACCAAAGCCCGTCAACCACCAGTGGCGTCAACACAATCAAGGCCTTACCAGTCAAGCTGTCGGCAACCATTACAAACTGGCTAAATAGCGCCAAGAAAAACAGCATAATTTTAGGGTTGAATAAGGAGATAGCCAGACCATCTCTCGCCGCACTAAACGCATCCGTAGGCTTGCCTGCTGCGAGTTTATCTGACATTCCCCCCTTGGATCGCAACGCCTGTATGCCCATATAGGCAAGATAAAGCGCACCGATAATCGCAATACCATTAAATACCATTGGCGCCTGCTTTAGCAGCACCGCCAACCCCAATAATGTAACTAGGGCATAAATACCAATACCGATAGAGTGCGCCCAAGCGCAGATAATCCCTTTTCCCCGACCACCACCTAAGGTGTGTCTCACCACCATAGCCAAACTTGGCCCCGGTGACATGGCGCCTAAACAGCAAATTGCTAACAAGCCTAGCCAAGTGCTAATACTCATCTTTTTCCTCTATTATTGTTTTTATAATGACACTTCGTAATTAACTCAGCGCTTTAATCGCCACAATATACACGATCTGCGTTATGGGGGCATAATTGAGATGCAGGCTGCAAAACAAGCCTATGATATTATTTGTGATTACCCAAATGCACCACAATCAGGTAGCTTTATAATAGCTCGCAACAGTTTGCGAGTTGCATACCGACATAACCAAGATTAACTAGCAACAAGCCACTGATAAATATGGAGTCTTAATGGGCACAATTTCAGTTACTATCCTTATTTTTTTAATATTTATCTGTATCGCTATCGCATCTCTCATAGTGCTAAAAATCAAAGGTCGGTTGATCCCAAATGCTGTGATTGCCGTATTGTTTTGTTTCGCTACCTGTATTGCGAGCGTATTTGGCTTCATCAATTATGGCGAAGACTATGACGCCTATAAAAAGCTGCAATGGCAAACCTTAACACCGGATCAAATTCAGCCCCTTGTCGATAACGGCTATACCGTATTTATCGATGTCACCGCCGATTGGTGCAACATCTGCTATGCCAACAAGGCTGGGGTGACCCATAGAGAAAAGATAGTGAACGCCTTAACGCAAAAGCATATCATTTTAATGCAAGGGGACTGGAGTCAGCCAAATATGGTGGTGGAAAACTACCTACAAATGCAAGGCCTGAACAGCGTGCCTTACAATAGGGTCTACGGCCCCGGCGCTCCTAATGGTATTGTGCTGCCAAGCCAGTTGACCGTAGAGGCTGTGATGTTCGCATTAGAAAAGGCCAAGGGCTAAAGCTTGACCAACAACAAGTACAATTAATCGATATTTTCTTTACGCCTTAGCCTTTGTGTCTCAGCTTTCTCTATGTTCTAGGTTCTAGGCTCTAGGAAGCTGCGCTTCGAGGACGGGCTAAAGCCCTGCGAGGAAAAGAAAAGCAAAGCCAAAACATAACGCAGCTTCGGCTTTATCCGTCTCAGCTTTTCCAGCTCTTCCGTCTTTGCTTTTATCGTCTTCGCTTTAACCGTCTTTGCTTTTCCTAGGACCTTCTCTTAAACCTAGAACCTTTCTTTGCCTTTCCTAGCACCTTATTTGGACTTACCCCATTGACCTTTGGGCATAGATCACTCTAGTCTAAACAGCTGTTTGACTCTTTAAGTAACATAATAACAAATCAGCTAAAGGGCATTTCAATGGCATACGATTCAGACTCAACGCTCGACCTCTCCCGTTACGCATCGCTTATCGATCTGATCGAACTTGCCAGTGCTCGCTATGGCGACAAGGCTGCATATTCATGCCTTAGTAAAGAAACTAGCTTTAATGAGATCAACCGTTACTCGCGTCAGTTTGCCGCTTACCTGCAACAGGAAACCAATCTGGTGCAAGGCGATAGAATTGCGATTCAGCTGCCTAATATCACCCAATATGTTATCGCGGCCTATGGTGCTATTAAGGCAGGCATGGTGTTGGTGAATACTAATCCTCTTTATACTCAACGTGAGCTTATCCACCAGTTTAATGACTCGGGTGCTAAAGCCTTGGTGGTATTGTCTGACTTATTACCGACACTGACCGAGGTAGTTGAAACTACCAGCATTGAAACCGTTATCTCTACCCACGCGATGGACTTAATTGCGCCACAGCCACAACCTGAGGTGCCTTTCGATACCGTAGCTTTTTGTGACGTGCTAGCAAAGGGCGAACAACTTACCTATGCGCCAGTGATCAGCGTGCATGAGCAGATTGCCGCGCTGCAATATACTGGCGGCACCACAGGCTTGTCGAAAGGGGCAATGCTGACTCACCGTAATTTAATCGCTAATGCGATGCAGATTAAGTCGCGCATAGGTAGCCGTATCGTCGAGGGTGAAGAAATTTTTGTCGCACCACTGCCCGTCTACCATATCTATGCCTTTATGGTGAACCTAGTGCTCTATTATGAGCGCGGTGGCTGCTCGGTTTTGATCCCTAATCCTCGTGATATTTCAGGGCTCATCACTACTCTATCAAAGTATCCATTTACCGGATTCGCCGGGCTCAATACCTTATTTGTAGGTCTTTGCCACCAACCAGAATTTAAGGTGCTGGATTTTAGTCACCTTAAGGTGACGATTTCTGGCGGTACCGCACTCACCCAAGCTGCCGCGACAGTCTGGGAGCAAACCACAGGCTGCACCATATCAGAGGGCTATGGGCTCTCTGAAACCTCCCCAGTGGTATCGCTTAACTCGCCGGGGTTTGAGCAACTAGGCACCATAGGTAAACCAGTGATAGCCACCCAAGTCAAAATCCTCGATATGGACGACAACGAAGTGCCCACAGGTAGCACTGGCGAACTCGCCGTATTTGGCCCTCAGGTGATGCTAGGTTACTGGAACAAACCGGAAGAAACTGCCAAGGTGATGACTCAAGACGGTTACTTTAAAACCGGGGATATTGCGGTTGCAACCGAAAAGGGATTTCATAAAATTGTCGACCGCAAGAAAGATATGATTATCGTCTCTGGCTTTAATGTTTACCCAAATGAGGTCGAAGACATCTTATCTAACCATGATGCCATTCTTGAATGTGCGGTTATCGGAATAGAAGACGAGCGCAGCGGTGAAGCAGTAAAAGCGGTTATCGTACTAAACGAATCTCACAGCGATACACTACAAGCAAAGTCGATTATCGAAGCCTATTGCCGTGAGCAACTTGCCGCTTACAAGGTACCGAAAGTTATCGAGTTTGCAGATGCACTGCCTAAGTCCACCGTAGGCAAAATTTTGAGGCGCGAGCTACGCAAGTAGCTCCAAGGTAAGAATTTAGCCGTTCCACTACCGGCTAAACTCAATGACTAAAAGGTAAGCCTGCCTTTTAGTCATGTCTTATTTGCGCTAAGTAATCCGTTCCTCTTGATCTTTACTTCTGCCGCATACCTTTACTCAAAATAAAAACTCACGGCTAGTTTTCGGTATCATCGGTTAGCAGCTGCAAGCTGGCAAACTCACGGTAAAGCTCGCTGCTTTGCATCAGCTGTTGATGGGTACCGCTTGCCACAACGACGCCTTTATCTAACACTAAGATGCGGTCGACATTGATTACTGTGGCTAAGCGGTGGGCGATGATCAATGTCGTCTTGCCCACCATCAAACTATCGAGCGCCAGCTTTACCTTATGCTCACTGACTGCATCCAGCGCACTGGTGGCTTCATCTAGCAGTAGAATCGGCCTATCGGCGAGGATCGCTCGAGCAATAGCGATGCGTTGCTTCTGCCCACCCGATAAACGCACACCGCGCTCACCGAGATAGGTCTGATAGCCATCGGTAAAATCGCTAATAAATTCATCGGCCCTTGCAGCAATACAGGCTTGTTTCACTTCATCTTCGCTGGCTTCAATACGGCCATAGCGCACGTTCTCAAGTACGCTAGTGGCAAAGATCACCGACTCTTGCGGTACCAAAGCATATTGCTGACGCAAGGTTTGTGGAGTGAGCTTAGCGATATCGACGCCATCAAGCTCAATACTTCCGCTATTTAATACATAGAAGCGCTGCAACAGCTCGAACAGCGTACTCTTACCCGCGCCGCTAGCGCCGACTAAGGCGACTCGTTCACCAGGCTTGATATGAATATTGAGACCACGGATCACTTCATCTTCATTACTAATATAAGGAACTCGCTCAGGGCTGTTGTTAGAAACTCGCTCAAGGCTGTTATCCGGCTCAAGGTAGTTTTCATTTAAATCGTCAAGACTGTTATTAGAAGCACGCTCAGGGCTGTTACCTGGCTCAAGGCTGCTTACATCACAGCTGTCAGGTTTCATGCTGCTATAACTAAAACGTACTTGCTTGAGCTCAAGCTCACCGCGAACTGGGGTTGCGAGCTCAAGCGGCACGGTGATGACAGGAATATCGATTGGGGTTTCAATCAACTCGATTAAACGCTCGGTGGCTCCTGCTGCGCGCTGAATTTCACCAATCACTTCACTAATGGTTGCTACCGAACCTGCAACCATCACCGCATAAAACATGAAGGCTGATAACTCACCCGCACTAATTGCCCCGTTCATTACATCGTGGGCGCCGACCCAAGTGACTAGCGCTATGGCTAAAATACTTAAGAACATCACCAAGGAGATCAGTATTGAGCGGTACTTAATGCGCCCTTTTGCGGCATCCATCACCGCCTCGACACGACCATTAAACAGGGCTCTATCTTGATCTTCATGGGAGTATGCCTGCACGGTGTGGATCTCATGCAAGGTTTCATCCACATAAGCGCCTAAATCGCCCACTTTATCTTGGCTTTTACGGGATAGATCGCGCACCTTACGGCCAAAAAAGAAGATGGGGCCAAGCACCATAGGTACAGCCAATAAGACTAACCCTGTCATTTTAATGCTGGTGATTGCCATCATCACGACACCGCCAATGACGGTCACGCTGGCTCTTAGCATCATCGACAAGCTTGAGCCAACGACCGACTGCAATAAGGTCGAGTCGGCAGTAAAACGGGAGATCACCTCGCCGGTTCTAAGCTTGGCGTAAAAGCCAGGAGAAAGTTTTAATAAGTGGTCATATACCTTTAAGCGGATATCGGCACTGACTCGCTCACCAAGCCAAGTCATTAGGTAAAATCGGCAGAAAATCGCACTACTACTGAGTGCTGTAATACCTATCACCAATAAAATAATTTCATTAAGGCGTGAACCGTTATCCCTCAAAAAGCCCTCATCTACCATTAATCGTACACCTTGACCTAGAGATAACCACGCCAAGGAACCGATAAACAAGAAGATAATCGCGGTGATAACTTTTGTGCGGTAAGGCTTTAAGAATGCACCAATCCAGGGTAACACTGCACGTTGGCTAACGTGGGAGTTGGGTGATTTAGCGCTGCCAGCCTTAGATGTAGATGAATGAGGCTCGTCTTTGGCGACTGAAGAGGCGTTTTGATTCAATGCAATATCCTTAACCTTAAGGTTAAAATGAAAACAACAGCAGAATAACAAAACCCGCGCAAAGGCGGGCAATGTTTATTGAACTTTTATTCACTCAGCAAAAACTTAATTGAAGTAATGACCGATTAAATTACAGTATCAGCAAGCTCAGCTCTTGGCGTGCCGTGGTGACCATCGCGTTTCCAGTCTACATCTAGCAGCTCAACTCCAGACAAGCTAAATGCCTGACCAAAGCCTTTTACATAGAGACCTTGGTGTGGGTTAAGTTTGAATAGATTAAAATCACCTAAACCCGCTAGGTTATCAATCATCTCACCAAAACGAGCTGACAAGGCTGCAATGCCTTTGCTGAAGTTATCGCTTTCACGGTCAACTAACTCTGCAGTTGCGTCAAAAGTTAAGCGCTTACGGGCAAATACCGTTTTTGCTTCGGCTTCATCCTCTAATAGCATCACAGAGAGGTTCTTTGACGCTTTAAGGTTAGAGCCATGACGGGCAAGCTCACTGACCAAAATATAGAAACCATCATCGGCCAAAGCAAAAGGCGCATAACTAGCGTTTGGCAGGCCATCAGCATCTTGTGTTGCCAATTGTAGGGTTGAACGCTCAGCCTTAAAGGCTTCGATTTCGGGTAACAGTTTGTCTCGTAGTCTTTGCTCTTTTTCTGTGTTCATTGCTCTACTCTCTTATTTTGATATTTATTCTAGTGGCTCTTACTTAGCTAAGGGCTCTTTACTTAGCTAAGGGCTTTTTATTTAGACTGAGGGCTCTTTACTTAGATTCAGAGCCCTTTACCTACGCTTAAATCTTTTTATTAGGCTTAAGCGATGGCGCTCAACACTTGCTGCTTCAGCTCATTGAAACGGGCCACCTGTTCTGGCAATAACACGCGCTTCTTATCGCGTCCTAAATAGACTTTAAATACCACCTCACCTTGTGCACCAAAGAAGTTAATGGAGTGACTTTCAGTGCCTCTGAAGGGTTTGCTTATCAGTGCAATAGCGGTGATCTCATCTAACTTAAGGTGGCCATGCAAACCGTCACCTTTGGTGATCAGGTTGTAGTAACCATGAGCATACTTGCCTTTAGGGAAGCTACCTTTAAATTCAAAAATACTGCCGGATGCCGATACTATCGTGGTCATACTGCCCCACTCTGGTAGCTCAGCTAACAATGCGTCTTTATCTGCTAACGGTAAAATAGCCAACTGCTCAACAGGAAGTGCGGATATTACCTCAAACTCGCTAATATTAAGCTCTGCGGCAATTTGACTAGGCATAGATGCTGGATTGTTTTCTAGATGCTGAGCAATTTGTACAACTGACACTGATATAGGGACTGACATGGAAGATCTCCAATTAACTAAATGGTAATTAACTAAACAACTATTAACTAAACGACTGCTAGCTAAACAGCAAAGAGGCCTAGCCACTTTTATGCAGTAAGTTGGCCTCGGTTTGGTATACTTGCTTAGAAGTTATAGCGTGCTGACAATTTGAAATTCCGGCCTTGTTCATACAAGGTTTGCCACGCTTGGCGATACTCCTCATCACCGATATTCTCTACAGCAAAGTCGACTCTTAGTCCCTCAAATGTGCCCATAGCGGGCTCCCATGCCACATACAGATCCCACAACTTATAGGAGTCGTACTGATTGACGTTATCCACTGGGAGATCGTCTTGCTCGGCCACATAGGTAAAGCGAGTACCTATTTTCATATCGCCCTCCATGATCCCTTGTGAAAGATCAAGACCTAGCTTGTTAGCGGGAATGTTTGTTAAGTATTCACCTGTTGACTTGTCTTTGCCTTCGGTCTGACCGTAGTTAAAACTCACGCGAGTTTGCTCATAGCGGTAACGAGTCGAGAACTCGAAACCTGTCAGCTTGGCTTTATCGACATTATTCCAAGAGGTGGTTTGCTCAAAGCCGGGAATGCCCATTAATGGGTTTGAAACAGATTGCTCAATAAAGTCATCCACATCGTTGCGGAACACGTTTAGAGTGATCGCTAGTTCGTCATTACCCGCAAGGCTGGCAAAACGTAGATCGGCTTTAATCTCTTTATTTTCTGCTTGCTCGGCTTTTAAATCTGGGTTGATTTCAAAGGTGTTACATAGGCCGTTTGGCAAGAAGCCTGGCATAGCTGGAATGCAGTAATGAGTTCCTGTTGAGTACATCTCTTCAATGCTTGGGGCGCGGAATGCTTGATCATAACGCGCACTTAAGGTTAACCAATCTGTTGTTTTCCACACTAGACCTACTGATGGTGAAAGTGCATTGTCATCTGATGACATATCAAGGTTATTACTTTCATTTTTAAAGGTGTCATAACGCACTGCTGCATCGACAGACCAACTGTCAGCTAGCTCGATATCAGCGCGAGTAAATGCCCCCCAAACTGTGGTGTTACCGTCAATATCATCGGGGCGTTGCCCTGCTTGACCACTGTCGTCACGTATCGTTTTGATTGAATCCTTGTAGCCATCGATACCGTAAGTCAGCACGGTATTGGCAAACCTAGAGCTGTTATTGATACTAAAACCTATGGTGTCATATGCAGTGTTATCCACTTGATTTTTAGTGATGCGATCCTCATGGTAATCAGTACCATTCCAATACAGAGTCGCATTCAAATCGAGTAAGTTACTGTCTGTTGGGCTAATGCTATAGTCCAAAGTGATATTTTGATCTTCGGTTTTACGCTTAACCAAAGGCACTGAACTGCCCACGTTGGTTGCAGGGTTACTCGGAACTAGCTCATCAATATTTGAAAAACGTGCCGATAATTGCAGACGCTGCTCATCCGTCGGTTCCCAACCAAACTTTGCCAGTCCGCTAGTGCCCTCTGATGCGCTATTTTCAAGGGTTTGGTCATTACCAATCTTGATATTATTGCTGTCGTAGTAACTGCCGTTTAATAACCAATCAACACTCCCTGTTGAGCTCGTTTCTGTTAGGCCATAAATTGCACCACTGGTTTTGACTCGGTCGCCATTGGACTCGTAACCTTGTTTAAGGTAGCCACCAAAGGTGTCTTCCTCTTCTAGAAAGTCTGATGCTGACTTAGTGTTTTGTGCGACGACGCCGCCAATAGCACCACTTCCCCATAGGCTACTTGCTGGGCCGCGAACGACTTCAATCGAACTTAACAGCTCAGGATCCATAAAGTAGGTACCGCGATGACCAGAGTTAGCGTTTTGACGAGCCCCATCTATGGTTTGCAATACTCGCTGACCACCTAGACCACGGATTTCAACGCCTTGAGATGATGAGCGCGGACCGTTAGTCACGTTAACATTCGCTTCGTTTTTTAATGCCTGAGCAACCGATGCAGGTTGCGACTCTTGCAACTGCTCTTCGGTTACCACGGCAACGCTGCGACTGGTTTGCGATGCTTTTTCACTAACACGCGTTGCGGTTACAAGCACCTCGTCGAACTCCGTAACTTGCTGCTCGGAGACTTGCTGAGCTTGCGCTGTGAATGCGCCAGAGCTTAGAGCCAGTGCCATAGCGACTACAACAGGCTTCTTGGTCATTATTCAATCCTCAAGGTAAGTATCTAATGGTGTTTCGTCATGATTTTAGGAGGGCTTAATATCCGATAACGAGACTACCGTTTTGTTATTTTCGGCACTTTACCTGAGATAAAAATATAGATCAAATGAAAATCATTATCATTTGCGATTCCATTCAATGTCATATATCTTATGCGAACACTATCGAGACCAGTGTCCATAACTAATTGTAAATTATGTAAATAGCAGCTTTTAAGTGTCAACTTTGTAAAGATGCGAAAAACACAGTTCTAAATTAGACGGTGCTAATCTCGAGCTAATTATCCGACTCTATGAGTAAGAGCTTCAATCATGACTCCTAAACGTTATTTTGCTTTTGGTTGCTTAACCGTTTTAATCCAAGGTGGCGTGCTCGCCTCGCAAAATACTGAGCCTGAACTGATGTTAAGTGCAGGCTCCGCTATGGGCTCCAATCAAGCTGTAAGTATTTCGATTGCGATGCAAGCTAGCCAAGCAAACAAAGCCGTTGAGCAGATCAAACCTGCACTTGAAAAGCAGACAAAACCCTCACCGAGGCCTTTAGCAAAACCTTTACCAGAGTCAGCAGCCACACCCGTAGTCAAAGCAAAACCTATTACTGAACCTGAACTTGCTACTCAACCTAAACCAGCTCCCAGTCAAGACACGGAAAAGCCCATAGCAGAGATAAACGAGATACAAGTGGCTCATAACCAAATTCAGGTCGATGCCAAACAAGGTGTGACTCAGCAATCTATCACCTTAAGTCAGCCAACATTTGCAGCCCCACCAGCCCAGCCCCATTACCCCAAAAAAGCACGCAAGCGCGGCTTTCAAGGGACTGCCACGGTTGAAGTTATGTTTAATCAACTTGGCGAGCAACTATCACTCACCTTGGTGGGCAGCTCAGGTTATCGCCTGCTCGATAAGGCGGCACTCAATGCTGTTGAGCAGTGGCAATTTGCCGCACCTACACCACAAACAGCCTATGCCTATACGGTGAGAGTACCGGTGAAGTTTGCACTGAATTAATCCCTTTACAGGTTATAGCGCGACGCAAGTTCAATTAGATTTGTTTACATAGTGAACGCGATACTGGGGTATCGCCAAGGAAACTCAATGTCTCAACCTTTATATCTTCAGCTCTCAGAGCAACTCGGATACTTAACTTGGCCACTGTTTATCTGTGCTTTTTTGTCTCTAATGATCATCTTGGAGCGCCTTGCCTTAATGCTTTACGAGCTGCCTAAGCGTGATGCCTGGCTCACTCAACTGCGCCAACAGGCACGCAGCGCAACCCCAGAGCAAAGGCAGGAGTTAATGGCGAAAATAAGCCAAGGGCGAAGCATGTTAGCCAAAGGCACAGCACTATTGCTTAGCCATGGCGAACAGTCACGAGCGATGCGTGAAGAGATAGTGTCACTGTGGTTGGTAAAGCAAAAATCTAAGCTGTTATCGGGGCTAAAGATCTTGCAGATCATTGGCATCATCACCCCTCTTCTTGGTCTACTCGGTACGGTACTGGGTTTAATCGAGATGTTTAATCAATTGGGATTATCTGATGGTCCAGTGACGCCCTCACAATTGGCATCAGGCCTAGGCCTTGCGATGAACACCACAGCAGCAGGTCTTATTATTGCGGTGCCAGCAATTACCATGGCGCATCTGTTTACTCTTTGGGCTGAGCGTCGCTGCAATAAGATTGCTCACGCCCTAAATCTACTTAACTTGTGGCTAGAGGGTTTCGACCAAGCACTCAGTATCGGCAGCGACTCAGCCGCACAGCTATGTTCAAAAGCCGCGACCTGCAAAGAGGCCACTTGCCAAAGCCAAACGGCATCTATCGACAAGACGCAAACAGCAACAGACGCGCAGGTTGTAGGGCAGCCGTCATGATTAACGCAGGCAATGATGAAAGCGCTCAGAGCTTTGGCCTAGATTTGACCCCACTTATCGACATCATTTTTATCGTACTGGTGTTTTTGCTATTAACAGCCAATACCCAGTTACTGAGTTTACCTGTTGATGTTCCCACAGAGTCAGACTCCAGCTTGTCACCTCTCACTCAGGAGAAACACATTGCGATAAATGTGCTAGTCAACGACCCACACTGGGCGCTTGAGGGAAAAAGTTATAACCATTTCGATGACTTTGAAGCCGCTTTTATCAAAGCATTTAACGATAACCCTAAAGCCAAAGTGGTGATCGCCGCAGATAAAACAGCCCCAGTACAACCCTTGATGACGTTATTGGCAGCCCTACAACGGCAAAAAATCACCAATACTCAGATTTTGATGGAGCCCTAATCGACCACAAAATACCAGCATAATTATTTAGCCGAATATAGATATTTGATGTGATTAGCAGGCCTTATTAACGAGAAGGCAATATTCAATAAATTGGAGTTTCCCATGTTAAAAAAAGCGTTTAATAAGTTAGTTAATAATAAAATGAGCATCAGTGCAGCGCTACTTTCAGTGTTAGTCATCAACCAGCCTGTATTGGCTCATCAAGACAAGGCGCACAGTGAGACTGCGCGAGTCGTCAGCGCTGGCGCAGGTGTTACTGAGCTAGTACTAGCTCTGGATGCGGGCAACGAGCTTGTTGCAGTGGACTCCACCAGCCAACTGCCTGAGGAATATACAAACATAGAAAAACTGGGGTATCATCGTATGCTTAGCGCCGAGGGCATTTTGGCTCTATCCCCCGATTTATTATTAGGTTCCGATGCGATGGGACCACAAACAACCTTAGATGTGTTAACCGCAGCTAAAGTCAAAGTCGTACAGCTTGCAACAGCTAATAGCCAAAGTCAGTTAATCAACAATATTAGCGAGATGGGCAAACTGCTAAACCGCGAAGCACAAGCTAAAAAGCTGCAAGCAGAGATCAAGCAATCCTTTAAAAATATTGAACAAAAACAGCAAAAAATCGCTAAACAAGGCGAAGCACCCAAAGTTCTGTTTTTACTGCTTCAAACTGACAGACCCGCACGCGTAGGTGGCGATGATACCGCTGCAGATATCATAATTAAACTTGCAGGCGGTAAGAATATCGCCGGTTTTAGTGGTTATAAATCGGTGTCGCAAGAAGGCATTTTATCGCTGCAACCAGATGTCATTCTTATCTCTAACCGCTCAAATAAAGCGGTGCAAAATCCTGTCGATGCTCTACTTAATAATATGCCACTACTGGCTCATACCCCCGCGGGAAAGAACAAACAGATCCAATTTCTACAACCGCAAGCACTGCTAGGCGGGCTTGGCTTAAGCGCTATTGCGGCGGCCGATCAGCTAGCCAGTGATTTTATCAGTGTGAAACAGTACTAATTCCGAACTAACTTCAGACTAAATTGAGACTAACTTAAGAAAATGAGCAGGAAATACCATGGATAATCGTCGTTGGCTTTGGCCCAGTTTACTCGCCGCTCTGGTGATAACGAGCCTGATGTCTGTCAGCATAGGTCCACTACAAATTAGCCCATCTGTGAGTTTTCATGCCGTCATGAACTGGGCTACGCAGTTAGAGCTAGGAAGCGTTGCTCCCCATGAACAGCTAGTGATAAATAATGTGCGTTTACCGCGTACCATATTGGCGCTAACTGTCGGGGCAATTCTGGCTCAGTGCGGCGCCGTGATGCAGGGGTTATTTAGAAACCCATTGGCCGATCCCGGGATTATCGGAGTGTCATCGGGTGCGGCGCTTGGCGCTGCAATCTGTATCGTACTTATCCCCCAAGGCGGTGAGTATATGGTTGCTCTGTGTGCCTTTTTTGCAGGTTTAGTCACGACGCTTACAGTATACCGTCTTGCCAGTAGCGCCAGCGGCACCTCTGTGGTGTTACTGCTGCTATCGGGTGTTGCCATCGCTGCATTAGCGGGCGCAGGTATTGGCCTGCTCACTTATATGGCTGATGACATGGCTCTGAGAGATCTCACGCTATGGCAGATGGGCTCTATCGCTGGTGCGCAGTGGCATTACGTGGTGCTTACCTTACTGGCTCTGGCATTGATCAGTTGGCACTTTAACCGTAGTGCTAAGGCGCTTAATGCGTTATTACTCGGTGAGGCAGAAGCGCGCCACTTAGGGCTTGATGTCGATAAGCTCAAACTCAAACTCATCGTACTGTGCGCTATTGGTGTCGGAGTGTCGGTCGCTGCAACCGGGATCATCGGCTTTATCGGCTTGGTAGTACCTCACCTAGTTCGCATGATGGTGGGCCCAGATCACAAGCAGCTACTGCCGTTAAGCGCCATGTTAGGTGCAGCCATCTTAGCGTTAGCCGATATCGGCGCTCGTTCACTCGTTGCCCCCTCTGAGCTACCCGTTGGCTTAGTGACCGCACTACTCGGCGCGCCCTTCTTTATTCTATTGCTATTAAAGCAACGTCATAGATTGGTATAAGCATGATGACAAAACAAGATCCGTTTGCGACTAACGTCGCGCAAGAAACCGTTTTGCAGGTAAACCAGTTATCTGTACGCATTGGTCACAAACCGGTGCTAACTGATATCAACCTAGAGATTCAAGCAGGCCAAGTCACTGCACTACTAGGCCCTAATGGCGCAGGTAAATCAACCCTACTTAAAAGCTTCTCTCAGGACGTTGAGATTGACTCAGGCAATATAAATGTTTACGACCAAGCGATTGATAGTTGGGATAGACAAAAGCTTGCTAAGTCATTGGCGGTACTGCCGCAGCATGCCTCACTCACTTTTCCGTTTAAAGTGCATGAAGTGGTCGCGATGGGCTTGTACCCATTATCACTTAACCAACAGCAAGGCAAAGTCTTAGTCGATGAGCAGCTCGAACAAGTTGCCCTTATTCACTTAAAAGAACGCAGCTACCCCACTCTTTCTGGCGGTGAGAAGCAGAGAGTGCAGTTAGCACGCGTATTAACCCAATTAGCGCAATCAGAAAGACCACCAATTTTGTTACTCGATGAGCCCACATCGGCACTGGATTTAGCCCAGCAACATCGCGTGCTAGGTTTAGCCAAAACCCTAGCCCATGAGCACAACTATGCCGTAATCGTGGTGTTACATGACTTGAACCAAGCTTCACGCTATGCCGACAGATTAGTGGTGCTCGAAAACGGCTGTATTGTCAGTGATGGCGCGCCAAGTGAAACCTTAACTCCTGAGATCATCAAACAGGTGTGGCACTACGACCCAATAGTCGTGATGGAACCCAGTAAGCAAACACCTCTACTGTTCTAAAACTAATATCGAAGTGAGTGCCATTGGTGCTCGCTTTTTCAATCTAATACTAATTGGTATTAGATCATAAACTCATCTGCAGATTGGGTTTCTAGCATGTTAAAAATTAATGACAATGGGCCTAAAATTGCCTGCAATTCCAATTCTTGCTCACTACTATTACAACGGCAGGCTAAAGCAAAGCCATGCAGATAATCCACCAGTAAACATAATGCGTTGTTAAGTTGAGTCTCCTCTAACGCTAATGGCGCTAAAATCAGTTTAAAACGTGCAATAAAGATATCCGCAGGCCCACTCGATTGCATCGATAACAAGGTTTCTAATAACCCAGAATACTGCTTGAGTAAATTTAAGTAACTTAGACTTAGCTCAGTCAAGGCCTGCTGCCATTTATCACCCGCTTCTGGCTGACAAATCTCACTCACTAGGGAGGTTGTTATTGCTTCAAGTAAGGCATCTTTGTTTTTAAAGTAGTGATATATCGCCATCGCATCGACAGATAATTTACCCGCTAGATGACGAATACTAGGTATTTTTCCATCGCTTAACATCAAGGCCTTAGCTTGTATAACTATCGCCTCTTTGCTTAATTGACTTGCCTGACTCGCTGGTCTACCGCGCTTCTTATGCTTGACAGTCATAAAAGAGTCTCGTTAAAATCACACTTATTCTACAGTGTAGAATATATTATCTGTAAGTGATTTGATTAACAAGCCATGAAGGCAGCATCTAAACTTATCACTCGCAAACTAGCCTATGTTTAAGCGAGAAATAACTATGCCAAATATTGTTTATATTGCGACTAGCCTTGATGGTTTTATTGCCGACAAACACAATAAGGTCGATTGGTTACACGATATTCCTAACCCTGAGGGTTCAGATCTTGGCTTTAGTGATTTTATGGCGCGCATTGACGCCTTAATTATGGGACGTAACACCTTAGAAATCGTACTCAGTTTTGGCATAGACTGGCCCTATAACAAACCGGTTTTCGTACTATCGAATACCCTAACTGAGGTGCCTGCGGAATTAGAGGGCAAGGCATTTATCATTAATGGCGAACTTGAACATATTGTGCAGCAGCTAAACAGCAAAGGTTACCAAAACCTCTATATTGACGGCGGTAAAACGATTCAAGGTTTCTTACAGCGTGACTTAATTGATGAGCTGATTATCACCACAATACCCGTGCTGCTAGGAGGTGGTATTCCTTTGTTTGGCGAACTGGCTGCACCGCTTAAATTTAAGCATGTAAAGGCCGAGCGTTTGATCGACCATTTGGTGCAAAATAGTTTTATTAGACAAAGATGAGCGCCATTCTACCAAGTTAATGAGGGCGAGTGAAAAATGCAGCTAACGCGAATAAATGGAGTCCATCAATGAGTCGAGTCATCATAGTACTCGGCTCACCTAACGATGACCAAGGCAAGCTATCGGATATTGCCTTATCTCGCTGCCAAGCCGCCCTTGCCACTTATCAAAAGCAGCCCCAGAGCAAGCTACTACTAACTGGTGGTTTTGGCGCGCACTTTAATCAAACGACGACGCCACATGCTTTATATTGCCAGCGCTATTTAATTAAGCACGGCGTGCTGGCTGATGCCTTTACCGATATAGCCTTAAGCCGCTTTACCTTCGAAGATGCAACGCTCGCCAAACCTATCATTGAGCAGCATAGATTTAATGAAATCACCTTGGTGACATCAGAGTTTCATATGCAGCGTGCCAAACTCATCTTCAGCGAACTATTCCCTAACATCAGCTTTAACTATTACGCCGCTCAAACGCCAGTGTCTGCCGAAAAGCTGCAGCAGCTTGAAGCCCATGAACTGTCGGTTATGGATAGAGAGCGAGAGAATCTGGCCCAGTACTTTAGCTAAGCGCTTTTATTGTTAGCTTTAATCAACTTTAAGCGCTACTCCCACATAGTCTTATACTCATGACTAAAGAAGTGGTTCTTTAAGCTATCGATTACGTTTTCTAGCACAGGTCCTGAACCATGACTTCTCGACACTAAGCAGCCAACCGTAGTTAACCAGCCATTGTATTCATGTGCCACAGGCAAAGCGACAATCTCACCTCGTTCAATATTCGATTTTACCAACCATTCAGGCACGACAGCCCAACCCACGCCTTTTTCGACTAAGGTGACTAAGTTTTGGTGTGTGTTGGTATACCAAACCATAGTGCTAATGGCGTAACTGAACCAAAGTTCTTTTTGTTTCGCACTGCGATGGACACATTGGCGATAAGACTTTAAATCTGAGTCCTGAACCACAGGTAACTGTGCTAACTCATGCTTTGAAGAAGCAATGGTTAGAAAACGAGCTTGGCCAAGAATAAAAAAGTCCATATCGACCTTAAGCTCACCGTCGGCATAGATGATCCCTATCTGAGCTTTCCCTTTACGCACTAACTCTTCGACATCAAAGGTAGATGCCGCGATGATTTCAAAATGCGTAATAGGAAACTTTTCGGCTAAGGGGACAAGGATCCCTAACAAGTCATCGTTTATTAAACTTTCATCCACCGCAATAATTAATTCATGCTCAGATGCTTTCGCTAATGATTCAATTTTTTGTTCAAAATATTGCTGTTGATGCAATATCGACTGGGCTATCGGCAGCAATGCTTTACCGTTATCGGTCAATATTGGCGTATTTTTATCACGATTAAACAGCTCTTGATTGATCGTAATTTCAAGGTTGGCAATCGCCTGACTAACACCAGACTGTGCTCGCTTTAATTTTCGCGCGGCAGCAGAAAAAGAGCCGGTTTCACATACCGTGACAAAGATTTTCAACTGTTCAAAACTATACATGCTCATCACCCAAGGGACTCCGTCATTCACAGCCTATCACTAACTGTGATAGCTGTTAACTTTCACTTCTTCTTATTCCTGCAATAATCGGCGCCACTTAAAAGCTGTTAGCGCTTTGAATTATGTAATGAATCGATTTATTGGAGTCTTAATGAGTATATTAGAGCGAGTGTTTCATTCAGTGTTGTTTGAAATATTAGCAGTCACATTTTCAATTATTGGCTTAGCCATTTTTACCGATTTTGAAGTCAAATCACTATCAGGAATGATGATAGTTGTTGCTACCATCGCCATGATTTGGAACTTTATCTTCAACTGGAGCTTCGATCGTATTGTCACTGGCGATAAAGAAAAGCGTCCGCTAAAAATGCGCGTGCTACATGTCACTTTATTTGAAGTGGGGTTACTCTTTTTTACGGTACCGGTTATGGCATACATTTTAAAAATAGGTATTCTAGAAGCCCTCATAATGGACTTAGGCGTGACCGTATTCATCACCATTTACGCTTTCATGTATAACCTCATCTACGACCACACAAGAGCCTTTATCGTCCGCAATCGGACACTTGCTTACTAACGCGAGTAAACCAGAGGGCTATAACGCAACTTAAAACATTTAATTAAGCGTTAAGAGCATCCGATAGCCATATAGAGCGGAGTTACATCCGCTCTTATATGGCGACACTTTCTTTGCCATTCTCCCCATCTGCGTCGCCAACGTTTACATTGCAAAGGTGTAATAGTTGATCTACTTCATCAAACCCGCATTTGATAATGATTATCATTTCCGCATCAACCATTTTTCAAATTGAGAGTAACCATGATCTTAACGCCCACCATGACAGGGATTGCTAGTCCAGAACCACTGCAACACGCTTTTAAGGTAAAAAGTGCGCCTCATGCAGGCCGTGGTGGCAGTCGTCCCGTTTTCCTTGAGCCTGAGCAATGGCAACAATGGTGGCAGCAACCTAGTCAAGCAACTGAACGGGCGTTATATATTCATATTCCTTTTTGTCGTAAGCGCTGCACCTTCTGCAACTTTTTCGAAAACGGTACCAACCCTGAACGGATTAGCCGCTACATTAAAAATCTCACCGAGCAACTTAAGATTGCGGCCGATACACCGCTAGCACAAAGCCGACCATTTAATACCGTTTATGTGGGCGGCGGTACTCCTACCGACATCAGTAGCGACGAAGTGAAACAACTGGGTGAAGCGATTCAGCGTTTTCCTCTGATTGACGATGCTGAAGTCACATTGGAAGGCCGACTCAATGGCTTCGATGATGACAAGTGGCATAACGCTACTGCAAACAGCTTTAATCGTTTCTCTTTTGGGGTGCAAAGCTTCGATACTCAAGTTCGCCAAGCCGCAGGCCGTTTCGATGATAAAGACTTTCTATTAAATCGATTACAGCAGTTAAGCCAGCATCCAAGTGGCAGTATCGTCATCGATCTGATCTTTGGTCTCCCCGGTCAAACCATGGATATTTGGCAGCAAGACTTGCAAGCGGTTATTGATAGCGGTGTACATGGTGTCGATCTGTATCAATTAATTGGTTTAAGTGGCACCCGTATCGAAAACGCCCGAGAAAAAGGTAAAGTATTAGGCACCGCTGCCAGTGAGTTTCAGGCTGACAGCCAAATGCGGGCCAATATGTATGCTAGTGGCGCCAACTATTTTGAGACACAAAACTGGCAACGCTTATCGAGTTGTCACTGGCGATGCGCCCCAAGAGAGCGTAGCGTTTACAACAGCCTAGCTAAGAGTGGCATTGAAATATTACCCTTCGGTGCGGGTGCTGGTGGCAGTATTCATGGTCACGGCTGCATGAACGGCAGAGATCTTAAGAAATGGCATCTGGCCCATGATGAAACCCTATCGCTATCTAATCCCCTAGTGCGAACAGCTCCGATTCAAGTTCCGGGGATGCTGATGAGCCCTAATCCATCGGCCAGCTTAGATGCCATATTTAAGCGAGGCCTTGATAGCGGCGAGTTAAACCTGGCTTTGCTCACCAAAGAGATGGTCGTACACTTAACGCCACTGTTTGTCGAGTGGCAAAAGAATGGTCTTGCAATATTGAGTCAAAATGCACTAAAACTTACGCTTGCGGGACGCTTTTGGAATGTGAATATGCAGACAGGGCTATTTCAATATCTTGCTGAAAACCCACTCAATGGAGAGCTAAACGGCTCCGAGATCCAACAACCACAAGGGATAACAAGTTAAGCACATATTCTGAGCGCACTGCACATCTCGCTACAGAGCTGATATAGTGCGCTTATTCTTAGCTAAGCATTCATTCATCTATGGCAGTATCAAGCTCAAAGCAAGCTAACTCAAAAGCATCAGCCTCAAAACAGTCTATTTCAAGTGAAACCAAAGCTGAAGCAATGAAAGTTGCCAAGGCGACCCAAAAGCCGGGGCAATCCAAGGAGCACACTAAACTTATCGCCCAAGGGATTGAAAAAGGCATTGCCGAATATAAGAAACTTCAAAAAGGCAAAGCAAGAGAACGGGACAAAGTGCGTAAACAAGAGGTTAAGGTCAAGGCTCGCGAAGCCAGCGAACATGAACTCGATCACAGTAATATAGAGGACCGCGCAGCCAGCCCGTACCTACCGTGGGGGTTACTCACGCTCAGTTGGGTTGGATTTATCGCTTATTTATTTATAGCTAAATAAATAAGCTCAACCTCTCACGATATCGCCTCTTAAAGCAGCACTAATGATTAGCCATTAGTGCTATTCCTTTCGACTTTAACTTAGTATCGACTTATAAATCATTGTTTAGGCGTTACTTAAGCTTAAGTCGGTACTTGTAGTGAAGGTGACGTCAAATCCATTCATAATTTGTCATAACTTGTCTTATTCTATTCATTGTTCCCCCCATCGCTATTCACAATCTATAACTATACTTAGACAATCAAAAAATATGGATAGCTGGAGCACACGGTCATGACTGAGCAATCTACCCAAAAAAATAAAGTTAACACCAAGAGAGATGAAATAAGAGCACTCTGCTTTATCATCTTCCTTCTATTCCCAGTGCTTAGTGCAACTCTAATCAGCGCATACGGGTTAATCACATGGATATCGCTAACGCTTACTGGCATTCCATCTCACTAAACATCAACAATTTATTATAATTTATTAAGAGGATGCCGTTATGAGATGGTTACTTAACATCTGGCGTACACTGACCAAGCCCGCTAAATACCTAACTTTAGGCGCAGTTAGCCTTTCAGCTTTCTTAATGGGGATTATCTTCTGGGGTGGTTTCAATACCGCACTACAAGCAACCAACACTGAAGAGTTCTGTATTAGCTGTCATGGTATGGAAAGCATGCCATATCAAGAACTACAGAAAACGGTGCATTGGTCTAACCATTCTGGTGTACGCGCTACCTGCCCCGACTGCCATGTACCACACGAATTTGGCCCTAAGATGGCGCGTAAACTTGAAGCATCTCACGACGTCTATGGTTGGTTATTCAATACTATCAATACCCCAGAGAAGTATGATGAAAAACGCCTAGAGATGGCGAGCCGAGAGTGGAAGCGTTTCGATCAAAATAAATCTTTGGCTTGTAAAAACTGTCATGACTACAAGTCAATGAAGTGGGATAGCATGTCTAAGCTTGCACAAAAGCAGATGAAACGGGCAGCAGAGACGGATCAAAGCTGTATCGATTGCCACAAAGGTATTGCTCACACCCTACCCAATATGGGTACGGCTCGAGCACCAGAGCTAATTGCCGAAGTCGGTTTAGGTGTTACCAACCTGAAAGTTGGACAAAGCTACTTCAGCTCATTAACTAAGCCACTATTTTTAAATGAAAATACAGATGTTGAAGCCGGTACGTTAAACATCGCGACTAAGGTGAAAATCTTAGAAATGAAAGGCAACCGCGCCCAAATAGGTATCGAAGGTTGGAGAAAGAAAATCGGTGCAGGCCGTGTGATCTACTACGACTTTGGCTTGAATATCCTGTCTGCTCAGCTCACTAAAGACGCTGCGCTAGAAAAAGGTGTGATTAATACCTTCGAAGAGAAAGAGGATCCGATGACGGGCCTTATATGGCAACGTGTAGAGGCTGACCTTTGGATTGAAGCTGACTACTTACTATCGGATCTTCAACCACTATGGGATTACGCTCGTGGTACATATAACACTAGCTGTAGTGTTTGTCACACTCAGCCAGCGCCAGCACATTTCGATGCCAACACTTGGCCTGGTATGTTCCAAGGCATGATCGCATTCGTCAATATGGATCAAGATACACAAGCTTTGGTACAGAAGTATTTACAAGAGCATTCATCAACTTTCGATAAGTCGGCTCATTAATAGGACATAATGCAATGAACAGAAGAGACTTTCTAAAAGGCTTAGTAGGAACATCTTATGTCATACTTAGCGGATCATCAGTACTTGCACCTCTCAATGCTTTAGCGGCGTCAGGTGCCGATGCAAGTGACGGCTGGCTAACAACAGGTTCGCACATGGGTGCGTTCAAGATGAAGCGCAAAAATGGCGTGATCTCTGAGGTTATTCCATTCGATACTGATATGTATCCAACCGATATGATCAACGGTATTAAAGGCTTAGTGTATAACGAATCTCGTATTCGTTACCCAATGGTGCGCTTAGACTATCTATTGAAAGGTCACCAAAGCGACACCACACAACGCGGTGACTTCCGCTTTGTTCGTGTGACTTGGGACAAGGCACTGGGTTTGTTTAAAGACTCACTCGACCTAATTCAAACAAAATATGGTCCATCTGGCCTGCACGCTGGACAAACAGGTTGGCGTGCAACGGGTCAATTGCACTCATGTACTAGCCACATGCAGCGCGCTGTAGCCATGCACGGTAACTTTGTTAAAAAAGTCGGCGACTACTCAACAGGTGCAGGGCAAACAATTTTGCCTTACGTCTTAGGTTCTACCGAAGTGTATGCTCAAGGTACCTCTTGGTCGTTAATTCTTGAGCACTCTAAGACCATTATTTTGTGGTCAAATGATCCTTACAAGAACTTACAGGTCGGCTGGAATGCTGAAACACACGAGTCTTATGCTTACCTTGCTCAGTTAAAAGAGAAGGTTGCTAAAGGTGAGATCCGTGTTATTAGTATCGACCCTGTTGTTTCCAAAACTCAGGAATACCTAGGTTGTGAGCATCTGTACATTAACCCACAAACCGACGTGCCATTCATGCTCGCTATTGCTCATGAAATGGTCGATAAAAACCTACTAGATAATGAGTTTATCGAAGGCTATAGCTTAGGCTTTGACCAATTCCTGCCTTACCTACAAGGTCAAACTGATGGTGTCGAAAAAACACCTGAATGGGCATCAAAAATCTGTGGTGTTTCACCTGAGATTATCCGTGATCTTGCAAAAGTCATGACCAAAGCCCGCACCCAAATATTGATGGGCTGGTGTGTTCAGCGTCAGCAGCATGGTGAGCAGCCATACTGGATGTCAGCGGTACTAGCAACCATGATTGGCCAAATTGGTTTACCAGGCGGCGGTATTAGCTATGGTCACCATTACTCCGGTATTGGCGTACCCTCTTCTGGAGCAGCGGCGCCAGGTGCGTTCCCACGTAACCTAGACGATGGCCAAAAGCAGATTTTTGACAGCACTGACTTTAAAGGTGCAAGTAGCGTTATTCCTGTTGCACGTTGGATTGACTCAATCCTCGAGCCAGGCAAGACCATCGATGCTAATGGCTCTAAGGTCACCTATCCAGACATTAAGATGATGGTGTTCTCTGGTAACAACCCATGGAACCACCACCAAGATCGTAACCGCATGAAAGAAGCTTTCTTCAAGCTTGAGTGCATTGTGTCTATCGATATGAACTGGACTGCGGCTTGTCGCTTCTCTGATATCGTACTGCCTGCTTGTACGACGTTCGAACGAAACGATATCGACGTCTACGGCTCTTATGCTAACCGTGGATTATTAGCCATGCAGAAAATGGTTGAGCCACTTTACGAGAGTCTTTCTGATTTCGAGATTTTCACTCGATTTGCCGCACTTTTAGGCGAAGGCAAAGCGCAAGAGTACACTCGAGGCATGAACGAGCATCAGTGGTTAGAGATGCTGTACAACGATTGTAAAGCGTCGAATGAGGGTAAGTTTGCAATGCCATCGTTCGAAGAGTTCTGGAAAGCTGGCTATGTGAACTTCGGTGAAGGTAAGCCTTGGACACGCCATGCAGCATTTAGAGACGATCCTGAGATTAACCCATTGGGTACGCCATCGGGCTTGATTGAGATCTTCAGCCGTAAGATTGCCCACTATGAGTACGATGACTGCCCTGGCCACCCAACATGGATGGAAAAAGTTGAGCGTAGTCATGGCGGTCCTGGTTCTAAGAAACACCCAATTTGGTTACAGTCTTGCCACCCGGACAAACGCCTACATTCACAGATGTGTGAGTCTACAGAGTTCCGTGAAACCTACACAGTCAAAGGGCGTGAGCCTGTGTACTTAAACCCAGAAGATGCCAAGAAACGCGGCATTAAATCTGGCGATATAGTGCGTGTATTTAACGACCGTGGTCAACTGATTGCCGGTGCCGTCGTATCGGATAAATTCCCAGAGGGCGTTATCCGTATTCAAGAGGGTGCTTGGTATGGTCCTGTTGGTAAAGATGGTAGCAAAGTCGGTGGTAATGAAATTGGTGCCCTAGATAGTTATGGCGATCCAAATACTCTAACGCTAGATATCGGTACCTCTAAGCTTGCACAAGCTTGTTCTGCTTATACTTGCCTTGTTGACTACGAAAAGTATCAAGGTAAAGTACCGACAGTCAGTTCATTTAGCGGTCCGATTGAGATAGCACTATGAGTACAGATGCAGTAAACACTGAGTCAGTAGAGATTAACCCGGTCGATCAGGTTAGAAGCACTATTTATCAATTACTTTCGTCACTATTTGCCAAAGAAATTGATCATAAGACACTGCATGATTTAACCAGCGAGCAAGCCAAGCATTTTTGGGCGCAGCTGAGCAGTGAAGCCGCTTTTAAGGCTGATGTCGATATCTTGGTTGCCGAACTCGCCAAGCTTAATAGCGACAAGGCCTTACTGGAACTCGCCGCCGATTACTGCGGTCTGTTCTTGGTCGGCACTAAATACAGTGCATCGCCCTATGCCAGCTTGTATCTCGATAGCAAGCCAACTGCAAAAGGTGAGGAGCCGTTACTCTTTGGTGAACAACATCAGCAGATGACCCAGTTTTTAAAACAGAGTCAACTGCAGGTACAGAGTGAGTTTCCAGAGCCTGCCGATCACCTTGCAGTGATCTTGGCTTATGTCGCTCATCTTTGTATCCATAACAATGATGCTGAGCAACTCAGCTTCATTGAAGCAAACTTAGCTAACTGGTTAAACAACTTCGTGGCGAAAGTTACCGAGGTAGATAGCGGTAACTTCTATCAAGCTTTGGCAAGACTCACCCATGCTTGGGTTAAGTCAGATGTTGAGTGGTTAGCGTCAGAGTTAAGCTAACAGACAAATTACTCGTTTAAAAAAGCGTGAGTGAACTTTAAGTTCTCTCACGCTTTTTTATGTCTGCTTCTATTATCTAAGAGGCTGTTTATACCTTATTCATCTTTTTTCAGCGCTATCCATGCCTGCAATGCCGCTATTGACGCCAGCCATAATGCCTTAAGTGCCTCATGTTCAACAGCTTGGTACTGGCTTTGACTCAAGTCAGACTTTTCCAGCAGCTTACATTGACTCGATAATGCCTCTAATCCCATGTTAGCGCTGCTGCCTTTTAAGGCATGCAAAATATGACCAATATCGGCATCGTCTTTAAGTAAGCCTTCAAAATGCACCTCACTGGTTTGTTGGTAAAGCTGAGCCAGCTCTATCACCGTCTCTAGCCCAAGATAAGTTAGGTCTTGGTTTAGCTGGGCGTCATCGAGCAGTGCGGTATCGGTGTTATTGCTGGCTAATGGGTTACTCCCCTCCCTTAGGGCTCCATCCTCGGGGGTTTTCTGGCTCAAGGCTTTCTTCTGGCTCACGACTGTTTGCCCACTCAAGGCTATTTTCCCGCTCAAGGCTGTTTCAACTGGGCTTTCGAGATCTTGTAGTGGCTCGGCGTTGCCGAGCCAGTTTGATAAGGCTTGCATATCCAGCGGTTTCATCAAGACTAAGTTAAAACCCTTAGCATGATAGTTATCCATATCGTCGGCTTGCAGCTGAGCGGTAAAGGCGGCAATCTCGATTTGATGCTCGGCTTGTCTGTTCACCTCCTGAAGCTCTTCCAGCAACTCAACCCCCGAACCATCACCGAGTTGAATATCGAGCATGATGGCATCAAACTGCTTTGCACTTTGTACCGTATAGGCTTTTCTCGCGGCTTCGCAGCTGTTGGCTAACACCGATGTGTGCCCTAGATGAGCGAGGAAGCCTTGAGCCACCATGGCATTAATCTTATTATCTTCGATAACCAAAAGGTTTTTAGTTTGGGTATGGATCACCTGCTGTTGCAGCTCTATATCGGGTCTGTCACAGATAACCAGCGGCAGTGAAAAACCAAAGCAACTTCCCTTGCCCACCCCACTCTTCACCCATACTCCAGCCTTACTTAAAGCACGCTCCTCGACTGCTGCGCTTGCGCCACAAATATAAGTATTCGCATCGCTATTCATCAGCTCAACTAGTTGCTTACTAATAGCGAGCCCGAGTCCCGTACCGCGATCTCGCCCTTGACTTGGCTCATTACTGTAGGCTTTAAACAGTTTTGTCATCGCTTCTGGATCGATACCGACGCCCGTATCTTGCACCTTAAATTGCAGCAAGCCGTCTTTAACTTCGGCAATCAAGTCGACTCGCCCCTGAGGGGTAAACTTAATTGCGTTGCCCAATAGGTTTAACAATACCTGACGCAGTTTAGGCCCATCGATATAGATCCACTTAGGCAGGTTGCTATGGTGAGAACGCAGGGTTAATCCGGCAAGTCCAGCCCCCGCTAACATGATCGCCACCACCTGCTCGAGCAACTCATTGATATCGACGGCGCGGGGCTCATTGGCGAGCTTTCTCTGTTCTAGGCGAGAAAAGTCTAGAATATCGTTCAATACCGTCTGCAATAGCGTGCCGCTATATTGCGACAGTGCTAGAAGTTGCATCTGCGCAGGAGGCAGCTTAGAGTGGCCCAACAGGGTTAAGGTACCTAAAAGACCGTTGAGTGGCGTGCGGATCTCATGACTCATGGTTGCCAAGAATAATGACTTAGCTTGGTTGGCTTGCTCTGCCATATCACGGGCATGCACATGGCCTTTGGCCTCTCTATCGAGCTGAATATTGGCCTCGGCAAGCTCTAGTGTTCTGGCTTCAACTTTCGCTTCCAATGCCTGTTTATGCTCAAACAGCTCGGCAGCCGTTTCGCGCAGCTCCGCCTGCAGCTTTTGGTTATGATCTGTCTTTTGTTTAAAGGCTTTAATGGCACTCGCCATGGCGGCAAGTTCATCATCGCCTTGGGTATCGATGGTGACGGCAGTATTACCTAAGCTTAACTGTGCCAACGCCTTAGTTGCCGCATCGAGTTTAAGGGCGATCCCCTTATAGATGACTTTATAAACAACCAAGAAAATCACTAAAAACATCAACAAGCCCGTCATCCATAACCCCAGCTTTGCCCAGCTGAGCTGTTTGAGGTAGTTACTTCGAGCATTGTCAGCTTCTAGACGTTGCTGCAGCATCGCATTGGCAACCACTTCATTAAGCCCATCGAGTTTATCTGTAATGGCCTGCAACTGTAACTCTTGCGCCTGATTATAATGAGCATACTCTTTTTGCAAAGAGAGGCTCCGTGGCAAGGTTTGCAGTTGAGTAAACTGCTCCGCAAGCGTTGCGGCTCGGTTCGGGTCGCGAATAATTCGGGTAAGGCTAGTTAGCGAGGCAAGGTAACGGCTCTCAATATCGGCGTTGACAGTGTCTTGCTCTGTTGGCTGTGGTGACGCCGACTCCAGAGGATTGTTAGCCTGCCCCACCAAAGGCGTTGCACGGCTAGCTGTATCCCCTAGCAGGGTATAGAGCCCCGGTTCCAGCTCTGGAGACTGAAACATCTGCCCCATTAAAGCGATATTATGAACGATTTTAAGGGCGCGATTGAGTCGCTCTTGAGTATCTAAGTCTTGCTCGATAAGGGTGTCTAGCAACTGAGCCGTTTTATCAGCGCCAACCGCATCGGGGTAAGCCAAGCTGAGCTTAGATAAAATCCCTGAATCGACGATAGCGAGCTCCGCTAGCAACAGCTCAGTACTCACGTTCGCGGCATCGACTAATGCTTTACCTTGCCCCCTTAAACTGTGGGCGACCTGAATGCGCTGGCCGACCAGCTCCCCGAGCATAGACAGATCCACTAAAATGTCAGAAGCACTCTGCTCTAAGCTCAAGTCAAAATTAACTTCGAGTGCTTTAAGCACTTTAATCGCACTGAGCATCGTGGCACTTTCTATCGACAACTTACGCCCCACAAACTGACGCTGGCCCTCCTCCTGAGTCAACCCAAGTTGCTTGGCATTTTCAGCCAAGGCGCTACTCGACAGTGCCAGTTGACTCGCAGCCTCAGATGCTGGTAATGCCTTGTTATATAGATACTTATCAGCCTCTTGAACCCAACGTAAACTCACGCTACCTAAACTAACTAACAGTAGTAGCAATAAGGCGAGCAAGCCAAAAGCCAGCATTAGGCGGCCAATTAAGCTTTTTCTCGATAATGACAATTTTGGCAAAGGTGATTTAGGCAAAAACAACACACTCACTGTTATCTGTTAAGCTGGTATAATATTATACCAATTGAATTAAATATTTAATCAATTGGTATTAATCGTTTACTCACTCGATTCATAGGGACGTTAACCATGATTAAAATTGTGCAGTTGCGTTTGCTACTCCTTGTTGGCTTCAGCTTGTTAAGCCCATTTGCAAGCGCGACAGACATAGTATCACCTTGGCTTATAGAGCAGAGAACGCCTTATAATGAAATACAACAACAAACTTCAGCGCTGCAACTTACGCCACTGACTTCGGCAAAAAAGAGCTGGCGAATTTGCGCCCTCGTGCCCCATCTGAAAGACACCTACTGGACAGGCATAGACTACGGGTTAGCGCAACACGCTAAACAATTAAATCTAAAGTTTGAGCTGTTTGAAGCGGGGAGCTATTACAGCGTCCAGAATCAGCTCAGACAGCTAGATAACTGCATGAAACATAGCTTCGATGCAATTCTACTCGGTAGCGTGCGTCCCGATCTGTTAGACCTATATCAGGCCCCTATCACTAAGCCTGTTATCGCACTGGTTAATCGACTAAACCACCCTAAGGTGAATACTCGCATTGGGGTTAATTGGTACCAGATGGGTTATATCGCTGGTAAATATATAAAGCTGCAAGCCAAACACCCCGTGAATTTAGCGTTACTCACGGGACCAGACAAGTTGGGTGGCAGCGATCTCGTCGAGCAAGGACTGTCAACTGCGCTAAAAGACAGCTTAGTGACCGTTAGTGCGGTGCACCATGCCGATAATAATCGCAACCTCTATCGAGACGAGTTAGAGAGCCTTCTCAACGAACAGATCCCCGATTACATTCTTGGCAGTGCCGTGGCCATAGAGGCCGGTGTCAGTATGCTACGTCAGCACCAGCTTACAGATAAAGTAAAGCTGATTAGCAGCTATCTCTCCCCAGCGGTATTGCGAGGGATCTATCGTGGAAAGGTTGAGTTTAGTAACGATGATCAGGTGGTATTGCAGGGAAAACTCGCCATTGATATTACGGTGAGAGAACTAGAAGGCGCTAAAGCCTTTGGTGATATTGGCCCGAAAATCCAAAGCCTTTATTCAGGGCATATCAGCAACGAAGTGCTCAAGACTAGTCTTCCTCCTGCGGATTATTATCCGATTTACCGGGTTAATACTGAATATTAAATAGCAAGATAGGCTTTGAAACTTTACCGTTCCACAATGAAAGAACTAAACCCAATCAAGTAATGTTCTAGTTTAGTCTTTCACTTTCGCGGCAAACAGGTAGCCTTCACCGTGGACTGTGACAAATAGGTCTGTAGATAATTTATTGCGTAAACGACGAATAATCACATCAATCGTGCGATCATTGACATCTTGATCTCTGTGGCTGGTTTGCATCATTAAACGCTCGCGAGATAGCACCTGTTGAGGGTGTAGAGAAAAAGCGGTGAGCAGTTCAAACTCTGCTTTAGTCAGCTTAATGGGCTCGCCATTATGGGTTAGTTGGCGACTATTAAGCTCTAAAAGGTAATCATCGAAAGCGATAATATTATCATCGGGATCGACATGCTCGGCGCTATCGGCTACGGCTTTCTTGACCAGCGACATGCGCCAAAGTAGGTTCTTGACCCTAACGAGTAACTCCCTGAGCTCGAAAGGCTTTGTGACATAATCATCGGCGCCCATCTCTAAACCGACAATTTTATCTATGGTTTCATCGCGGCCTGTGACCAAGATAATACCCACATGACTCTTGCCGCGAAGCTCGCGTGCAAGACTCAAACCGTCGACACCGGGTAAGTTAATATCGAGCATAACCAAGTCGATATGTTGACGCTCAAATTCGTACCACATCTGGTCGCCATCTTGAGCTTCGAGCACTTCATAGCCCTCTTTCTCAAAATAACCTTTTAACCTAGCTCTGATGACCGCTTCATCATCGACAACTAGTACTCGGTAACCCATATACCACCTCAACCCTAAACCACCTCTATAGACAGAAGTGTCTACAAAATTGCGCCACATAATATACACAAGTTAGCACGTAAAGCGAGCGGTTGAGGAGCTTGGTGACAAATTGAAAAGGTTGCTTGAACTAAAAAAGCCAGCTCAATTTGAGCTGGCTTTTAAAAATAACTTTTAGATTATTAACTTAGAAGCTTTTGCTAACACCAAATACGACGCGATCGTCGAAAATTTCAGTCTGCGTACCATAAACTAAGTGGGAGTCACCAACAGAGCTACCGTGGTATCTAAGGTCGAAAGTTAAACCCACATAGTTAGCTTCCACACCTAAGTTCCAGTGAGTCCAACCTTCAGCGCCTTCACCATCAAGATCTTGGTAACCGAGTGAACCCGATAGCTTTACACCGTTGTTGAAATCATAGCTTGGGTGAACGGCGTAGTTCACGCCATGCCAGCCATCAACACCAAACCAATCGTCTAGCGTTGGCGTAACTTCAAGTTGAACATTTGCCTGACCAAACTGCTTAGCCACACGGATCCATAATTCGGTGTAATTTGAATATGAAGCTCCTGGATAAAGATATGAAAATACCATCACATCGTAAGTAAGGCCGCTGTCACCCAATGCACCCGCTTTACCAATGTATGGCGCGGTGACGATTTCAAGGTTTGGATCGGCAAATTTTATGTTTGATGCGAATACACCTGTGTACCAGCCATCGTCATTGCCCCAACCCAAGGTACCCTGCACAACGGGAACGTCACCATCCATAGTCTCTGACTCACCACGGAAGACATAGTCAGTTGCAAACTTAACATTACCGCTAATTTGACCACCAAATAGTTCGTTGTCATCGGCGGCAACAGCGGAGCCCATACTCGCCATTGCTAAGCTACCAAGCATCATCACATGTGCAAATTTCATAATCATCATCCCAATATGTTGTCGATCTAAGTTTTTAATCAAGCTTTAAATCTAAGATTGTTAATCTGAACTTGGAGTAAATCTTACTCTCAAGTTATTAACGACCTTGGGAGTAGATATGAATTAAAAACCCAACATTATGAAAAAATATGAACAATATGACTTAACGAGGTCAAATTCTGATTAGCTCGCTTTCTTCAGCAGTAAGCCCTTAAGCTCCTCAATTTGCACTTTAAGCTCGGCGACATCTGCTGAGCTTGCAGGCTTTTCCATTGGCTCTTGAGGATCTTGTTCACCGCGCATGGCTGCAGTCTCTTGGGTCATCACATCCAGTACCGCCCCCACCATCATATTTAAAAATACAAACGCAGTTAAAAAGATAAAGCTTAAATAATAAAGCCAACTCAGTGGGTACACCGCCATCGTCTCGTACATGATTGATGTCCATGACTCAAAAGTTGAGATCCTAAATAACGTAAGCATAGCAACTGAAACATCGCCCCATAGAAAATCATTAATATGGGCAAAGAACATGCTGCCGATGGCACCGTAAATATAGAAGATGACGAACATCAACAGCGCGATATAGCCCATGCGCGGAATGGCCTTAAGCAGCGCATTAACCAGCATCCGTAGCTCAGGGATCATCGAGACTAGACGCAGCACTCTGAAGATACGTAGTAGACGAGCCAACAATATTGCCGAGCCACCAGCAGGAATAAGGCTTCCTATAACAATAATGGTGTCAAATACATTCCAGCCATTGCTAAAGAAACGCTTAGGCCCGTCGCTGGCAAGAAAGCGGATAATAATTTCGATGGCGAAGAACACGGTAATACCGATATCGAGCACCACGAGACTACTCTCCATCCAGCTCGGCAAGTGGTAAGTATGCGCGCCAATGGACAGCGCTGAGACCACAATAACAAAGATGATAAAACCTTGGAAAAAATTACTATTATCAATTATTTTGAGTTTTGACTGTAAGCCAGAAACATTCGCAAGCACGCTGCGCTCCTATTTAAAATGGAATATAAATCAGTCTAGACGACGCGAGCCAAAGCCGCGTTCGCCAAAGGATCGCGCAGTGTAATGAGCAAGGCTTAATTTGGTGTTAAATCGAAGGCTGAAAAGTGTGACGGGGAGCGAGAACGATCCCCGAGAACATCAGTAATAATTAGTTAAGTTGAGATACGATCTCGTTAAGATTCGCCTCCACCCAATTACGGTCAATCGCCCCCCAATGATTAATTTGATAAAAGCCAGCATTATGGCGCTCCCCCTCTTGCACAAACTCGCACTCAATAGTTAGGTCCCCCAGTGCTGCTATTGCATCCTGTAAGGTTCGACGTGGCATTTCCGTTAGCTTGTGCAGCGACAGTAAATTATGCCTTTCACTATCGATAAGGTAAGCAATATAGAGCTTTCTAAAAAAAGCGTTTTGCTGTTTTGAGGCGGTAAAATTGAGGCTCATAGGGTTCTTATTATTAAGGGCATTGCCGATAAAGTACGTTATTGGCAATAAATAACAAGTCGCAATCGGCTATCACAACTCACTTAACTGCAATATGTTGCCAAATATGTCTCCCTATAGCGATAAAGCCTACCATCCTGATATAGTCGATTAAGATATTGAGTCGTAGATGGGCTGTGACATGGATTGTGAAATAAAAAGTGAAACAAAGAGTGAAATAAAGAGTGACATGAATAGTGAAACGGATAATTCGAAACAGGCTAACGCTAAACAACTTGCTTGTGAACAAGCAGTCTCAGAGTCAGCGCCCTCATCTCCTGTGATGCCAGAGCAAATGGCTCATAGCCAAGTAAAGCCTACTAATGTGCAACAAGTGCTAACAGAACAAGAGAGCATCACACCCACGGTAAAGGAGCTGGAGCTAACAGCTTCGCACGTTACTGTTGACTCTAGTGACTGGCAAAGCTTCGATCGTGTTGCATTACAATCGGTAAACGACAGCCACTACACCCAAGTACTGACCGAAAGCCTGATATTTGGCGGACTCGTATTTATCGGCGCATCCTTGGCGGTCATTATCCCAGGCGCATTGAGCTTGCCACTGGTGATTGCCATTCTTACTGGTTTACTACTGATAATATGTATCATTGGCTACTTAAGACATCGCCATGCTAAATCGTTAGGTTATGCCACTTGTGAGCATGAATTATTAATGCAGCAGGGCTTTTGGTGGGTTAAGCGAACCTCTTTACCTTACTCAAGATTGCAGCATGTGAGTGTATCTCACGGCCCACTAGAACGTCACTTTAATCTATCCACGATAAAATGTTTCAGCGCAGGCAGTGGCTCAGCAGAAATAGAACTTCCGGGTATAGAGCAAGAAACCGCAGAGCACTTACGCCAGCATCTGTTATCGCAGGCGGCTAAGGCTAACTTGCAAGCTAATTTACCCAAGCATGCACAGAACTTGTCTCAACAAGAGATCACAGAGGGAGTGTCTAGCGATGGCGCATAAATTCTCTCAGTGGTCATCGCTATCAGCGTGGTCAATCATCAGTTTTACCTTATTTGCCACTCGGCAATTACTCAGCAGTGGCTATGCTCTCATTCCCGTGGTGTATACCGGATGGCAGCAAGGATTTAGTAGTCCTTGGGTGATCGTCGCGATTGCAGCGGTGATCAGCGCCATCTTCATTTTTAGTGTGCTGCAGTGGTTGAAATTTCGCTTTAGAGTCGAGGCTGATAAGCTCATTATCAGACATGGGATCATTTTTAAAAAAGCCGATGAGCTCCCCTTTAGTAAAATTCAAAACGTGCGTTTAGAGCAGCCACTTTATTTTCGCCCGATGGGACTCTATCGCTTAATTGTCGAAACGGCGGGCTCGAAAAACAATGAAGCAGAGCTATCAGCCCTTGATTATAAAGATGCCCTCAACCTTAAGAAGCAGTTAATGGCTGAGCACGACTTACACTCACATCAAGCCTTTCATTCGCCTCAGCAATCACCTCAACAACACCGTCGCCCCAAGCAAGCCTATATTCTCAGCCGCAAAAGCTTAAAACAGCTGGTTACCTTTGGCTTTTATCAGAATAATGCCATTTGGTTAGCCGTCATTTTAGGGCCTATTTTGGGACAACTTGATTGGGAATCGATGGAAAACCTGCAATTAGTGCAGTCATTGTCGGTCTGGTACGAGGTCAACATTGGCATCAGCATTGTGCTACAAATACTCTTTATTTCAATGACTTTAGTACTGTTTTATCTGCTATTTTCATTATTGTCGATCACCTCTGCGGTGCTTAAGTACTCACCTTATCGTTTGAGTCGCAGTGGCAATACCCTGCACCGTACTGGGGGGATTATTGCTAAACAAAATGATGCTCTCGCCATTAAGCGCATACAGGTTATCAAGTTCTATCAGCCGCTAGTTGGCCGCTTACTTAAGTTATGGACGGTGTACTTTAAACAAGTCCAAGGCCATGAAGTTGAACAGCGAGGTAGTACAAATATGCTGATCCCCTGCATGACACGTAAAGACATTGCTCAACTATTGCCAGAACTTCACGGCATAGAAGCCAGCTCGCTACAGCTTCCTAAGCATTACCTGCGGATCCATTTAGGCTGGTTCTGGCGTAGAGGGTTATTGCCGTTACTCGTGCCTGCGATTAACACTTACTTTTTAGGCTTAAACCTATTTACCGACATCCTTTGGATTGCCGCTAGCCTATTTTGCATAGGTATTTATTTACGATATCGCCAATACGGCTATGTACTTGAGGGCAATAATCTGTGGTTTCACTCAGGGCTACTAGGGAGAAGCTGGCAGCTAATCGCACTCACTAAGGTACAACATGTCGCGATAACCCAATCACCCAATCAAAAGCGTGGTGGATTAGCTAATCTTGAAATTGGTCTCGCGAGTGGTACAGTAAAACTGCCTTATATTTCCATCATTGCGGCGCGAGACATTGCAGAGCGATCACTTGCGCTTATTCATAACGATCACCGAAACTGGATATAGCCATGAATAAACCTGTATCAGCCCAGAGTTCAGCTCATCCCATAACCCCAGACATGATTATTCATTTTTGGTTTGAAGAGATTGAACCTAAGCAGTGGTGGATTAAAGATAATGAATTTGATGCCTTGATTAAGCAGCGGTATGCAGGCTTATTAGCGACGGCCGTACAAGGTGAATTATATCATTGGCGCGCCACACCAGAGGGGCGACTGGCCGAGATCATCGTCCTAGATCAGTTTTCCCGCAACATCTATCGCGATACCCCACAGTCTTTTGCCGCCGATCCCATCGCACTCGTGCTTGCACAAGAAGCGGTAGCACTCAATACCGACTCAAAACTGAAGACTAAACAAGTGCCCTTTTTATTTATGCCCTATATGCACAGCGAATCATCCGTCGTGCATGAGGTGGCACTACGACTATTTGGCCGAGAAGCGGCTCAGGACAATTTAGATTTCGAGCTTAGGCATAAAGCTATTATCGACCAATTTGGCCGCTACCCTCACCGAAATGCAATTTTGAGTCGAGAGTCTACTCCTGAGGAAATCGCCTTTTTGCAGCAGCCGGGCTCAAGCTTTTAGCCGCACACTCCCGAGCCAATACAGAATCGCTACGCTAGTAAAGAATCCACCTTCTGAAGTCGATGGCTTTGCCTATCTGTTGTAAAACGGGCTCCCTAGAAGGGGGCTTTCCTATCGTGCTTTCGCAAGACGCCATAAATATATCCCTATAGGCTCTGCTAAATCATCCCTGATTTAGAAGCTTGCACAGCGCTTCTAGCAAAGCTTTACTGTATAGCTGAGTCTAACGTGGATATGTTTAAATGAGCTAATAAGTCATTAAACATAGCCTACTCCATAACTTTCATTCATTTTATTTCAGGCAAAGCCTAATTAATGATAACCACCTTCTGAAGTAAGTGGTTTAGGGCTAAAAATTAAAGTGTGACTGCTGTTTTCTGTCTCATTGTTAACTAAACCCTAGATAACAGCCATAAGTAACCCACTTTACTTCACCACCAGCACTGGACATTTAGCCTTGTTCGCTAACGCCTCAGCGATATTAGGATTTAATAGATGTGAAATTCCCTTTCGACCATGGCTAGCAATAACGATCATGCCAACCTCTCCAACCTCGGCCTCTTCAAGTAGCTCATCTAAGACATCACCCTTACGCAGCACAGTCTTCACCGTCAAACCATGGTTTAACTCCTGTTGGATCTGCAATTGATGTTTCTCAAGGTTTTCATTTGCAGCAACCTCAATTTGTCTATCGAGCTGCTCCGCCGATTCTACTGCAATACCGTAATGATGCTCACTGAACGGCTCACTCATAACATGCACCAAGCGTAAACTCACGCCGTATAAATTAGCCATCTCTATCGCATAGCCTTGTGCATGTGATGCCGTCAATGAAAAATCAGTTGGGCATAAAATCTGTCGAGTACGCATAACCTCTCCTCAATCTAGCCTTAAGTGGCTTGATTGCTTTTACCGCAAAGCGTTCACTGGATTAAGACAACAGCGAGCAATTTGCAGATAACTCTCTATAGCTATCCTATAGCTATCCTATAGCTATCCTATAGCTATCTCTATAACTAACTCTCTAAAACTAACTACCTAAAACTAACTCGTTCGCTATTTCACGACCAGCACGGGGCACTGAGCGCGGTTAGCGACCGCTTCTGCAACGTTAGAATGCAAAAAATGCGACAGCCCGGTGCGACCATGGCTAGCAATGACAATCATCCCCGCCTCTGAGCCCTCAGCCTCTTTAAGGATCTGCTCTGCAGCGCTACCATGGCGAATAACCGATTCAACCGAAAGCTCACTCTTGAGTTCGGTCAATAGCTGTTTCATATTCTCAGCAGCATTGTCTTCCATGCTCTGTGCGAGCTCTTCGGGCGTCACGGTAAGAATTTGATAATTATCGACCCCCATAGGCTGCTCAATGACATGCACAATGCGTAGGCCAACATGGTATAGATTTGCCATTTCAATCGCATACTTTAGTGCATGAGAAGCAGTATCAGAAAAATCCGTTGGACATAAGATTTGACGACTACGCATGACTATTTCCTCCAAATATTATTCGCTTACTATCGCCATGGTAAATACCGCTTTATGGCAAAGACTTAATACTATTACTTAATACTATGACTCGGCGCTATGCTTAGCGCTGTGGCTTAATGCTATTCCTCATATTAAGGTTAGTCATTAAGCCACTCTCGTGCCTCTTTTTTACTCTCAAAAAACTTAGCATCATAGGGGGTAAACCAGTCTGCCATTTTCGCCATCCACTCTTGTATACGCCCTTCTCCGACAATGGCTATTTTCTCAAATGCTTTGCCGTGAGCAATGCCCAACTTTAGGTCATCCCACGCCGCGCGTAACTCCCAACCATCAAGTTCAGAGATGTCGGCTAGCACATTGATTTCAGGAGCTTCGACCCCAGCAATCGCAGACTCCAGCATAGGAACCATATATTCATAATCTTCATGGGTTAACTTACCAACAGCAACAAACGTCATGTAAAACTTGCTACCACTACGCTCTATTCCTACAGATATGCCATGTCTATCATTACTCATTTCATGTTCCTTAGTTGGCTGAAAGTCGAACCTATTCTTAATTTTATTCTAGATCTCTGAGGATTATTGAATTTGATCTCAGTCACAATTCGAAGCGATATTTGATCTTTAATCAAAACTTAATTAATATCAGACCGACTAATCAGTCGGTCATTTAAAAACCAGCTCTGGAGCTCAGCTAATGAATATGCATATCGACAGTCAGACAGCACAACCACTCTCGCAAGTGCTAATCAAGCAGCGCAGTTGTTATTTAAATGAGCCAGCACCAGCTTATGACGCCAGAGTTGAGTACCTTAAGAGTCTTAAAGCCGCCATACTCAGCCATCAAGAGCAACTTGTAGCAGCTCTTAATCGCGACTACGGTAACCGCTCTGTTGATGACAGCATGATCTCCGATATCATGCCCTGCATTAACAACATTAATTACAGCCTAAAGCATCTTAAGAAGTGGATGAAACCTAGCTCTCGTCATGCGGGTTTATTATTAGCGCCAGCTAAAATCAAAGTCCATTACCAGCCATTAGGGGTTGTCGGCATAATCGTGCCATGGAACTTCCCCGTCATGCTCTCGGTGGGGCCGCTCATTACCGCCCTTGCTGCGGGTAACCGCGCGATGATCAAGTTGTCTGAGTTTACCCCTGAGACCAACCAAGTCATTAAGACCATGCTCAGCAGTATCTTTGATGACACTCACGTTGTGTGCATCGAGGGAGAGGCTGAGGTTGCAGCAGAATTCTCTGCTTTGCCGTTCGACCATCTGCTGTTTACCGGTTCAACCACTGTTGGCCGCCATGTCATGCGTGCTGCTGCTGACAATCTCACTCCCGTGACCCTCGAACTTGGTGGCAAGTCTCCGGTTATCATTGCCGATGATATCGATATGGCTACCGCCGTTGAGCGTATGATCTATGGTAAATGCTTAAATGCAGGGCAAATTTGTGTCGCACCAGACTATGTACTGCTACCGCGCGCCAAAGTGGATAGTTTTATCCAAGCTTATAAGAAAAAATTCAGCCGCATGTACGGTAAGGTCAGCGATAATAAAGATTACGGCAGTGTGATTAATCAACGTCAATTTGACCGGATTATGCATGTACTCGAAGATGCTAAAGCCAAGGGCGCCACAATAACTAGCGCAAACGATGAAGCGATTAATACTGATAAACGTAAGGTGCCGACGCAACTTATTCAAAACAGTTCAGATGATATGTTGCTGCTGCAAGAGGAGATCTTTGGCCCTCTGCTGCCAGTGATCCCATATGACAACCTAGAAGAGGCCATCGCCTACATCAATCAACGCCCTCGCCCACTGGCCTTGTACCTGATGAGCTTTGACAAAGATATTCAGCAACGTGTACTGGCAAACACCCACTCTGGTGGAGTGTGCATTAACGAGACCGTTTTTCACGTAGCAGCTGATGATGCGCCCTTTGGCGGAATTGGCCCATCGGGTATGGGCCACTACCATGGCAAAGAGGGCTTCTTAACCTTGAGTCACGCTAAAACAGTCCTTAGCCGCGGTAAGTATCTCAATACAGGTAAGTTGGTGCACCCTCCCTACGGTGGGTTTATTCAGCGCATACTGATGAAGTTTTTCTTACGTTAGGCTTTTAAGTAGGTAACCAATTTAATGAGTCGTATCGATAAAAAACAAGCCATATTAGACACGGCGCTAACACTCTTTGTCAGCCAAGGGGTCTATGCAACTTCTACCGCTTCTATTGCAAAACAAGCCAGAGTTGCTACTGGCACCCTATTTCATCATTTTGCTTCAAAAGAGGCGCTGATGAATCACCTATTCCTGTCCATCAAGCAGGAGTTTGCCGATGCGATTCAGTCACAAATCAGTCAAAAGGGTGACTTAAAATTAGATGCCCAGCATCTGTGGCAAGTCGCCATAAATTGGGCGATGGACAACCCGCTAAAACAGGAGTTTTTCCAGCAATACTCTATGTCTCCGTCGATATCATCGGAGGTAAGACTACAGGCAATGAACGGTATTTTAGGCTTTATGGGAGAGCTCATTGAGCAGGGGCAAAAAGCGGGTGTTCTAGCAGATTATCCGCTATCCTTGATGCTAGAGAGTTGTCATGGCCAATATATCGCGGCCACACGATACTTTATAGATAATCCAGAATCATGGAAGGATGAAGAATATAAACGGTCAAGCTTTGCGATGTTTTGGAATGCTATGAAAGCCTAACTAGCGAAATAACCCTGAATCATGGAAAGATGAAGCGTATAAACGCTCAAGCTTTGCGGTTTTTTTATGACAGAGTGAAGGAATGCTATGAAAGCCTAACTAGCGAAATAACCCTGAATCATGGAAAGATGAAGCGTATAAACGCTCAAGCTTTGCGGTTTTTTATGACAGAGTGAAGGAATGCTATGAAAGCCTAACTAGCGAAATAACCCTGAATCATGGAAAGATGAAGAGCATAAACGCTCAAGCTTTGCGGTTTTTTATGACGAAATGAAGGAACGCAATGAAAGCCTAGCGAGGCCAGATACACGATAACAGATTTATACGTTAGCCTTGCTGCAGTTATCGGGTTATGGGTGATTTATTCAAAGGAGTGAATATGTTGAGAATGAAGACTAAGTGTGAGCAATGCCAAACCAAACTGGCACGTAAAGACGTCGCTTATATCTGCTCATTCGAGTGCACTTTTTGCAAAAGTTGTAGCGAGAAATTGCACTTTAAATGCAAAAACTGTCAAGGCGCGCTAGTACTTAGACCCCCAAGGCTAATTAAACCTTTTAAAGTGCCTATAGCGAAATTAAAAAACCTTAATTTGGCGAACTCCTGCTAGCATTCAAGACCCTATTTTTACCAAACATTGACACTGAAGATTTGCACCGGAATAGTTGAGAACAGTACAACACTTTCTCTACAGTTCACTCTTTACCGCTCAGCTTATTGCTCAATTTACCACTCAGTAAACAGCTCATATTACAGCAACCATACAGCCCTAAGTGCTAGGTAACCAAAGGCTCACACACAGACCTTTTTCATCGCGATTATGTAAACTAATTCGTCCATCATGAGCTTCTATTATCTCTCGGCATAAAGGTAAGCCTAAGCCGGTACCCGACTGCTTGGTTGAGTAAAAAGGCAGTAGCGCTTGACTTAATACATCGGCTGACATCCCAACGCCTGCATCCTTAACTTCGATGCATAACCCTTGAGTGGGATCTGACAAGCTCGACTCTCTGATCTCTAGGCTAATTCTATCGAGATCAGAGCCAGACTCATGGGCGTTTTTAAGCAGGTTTAGCAGCACCTGCTCCATCTGAATCACGTCAAAACTAACGGGTCTTTGCGGAAACTCACCAAGTAGTTCAAACTGATAGTGCTGTTTAAGCTGCTCAGTTAAGGTTTGCCAATCGACGCAGGTCTTGTTCGGTAATGGCAATTTAGCAAAACGAGCATAGTTGAAGATAAACTGGCTCAGATGACTGCTTCTATCTTCGATGGTATCGAAGATAAGCTTCAGTTTTGGGTCGTTGAGCTCTTTGGTAATCACTCGTCCTGAGTTGACCATAGAAGCTATTGGCGCAACCGAGTTATTCAGTTCATGACTGATGATGCGGATCACCTTCTTCCATACCGCCACTTCTTGGCGATTGAGCTCTCGGGTCATCTGTTTTAAGAGCACTAAATGATGAAATTGTCCGTTCAGCAAAAACTGTCCACGAGACAGGTGCCAGGTCTCAATATCACTGTTATCAGCGTCATTACTCAGTGAAAACAGCCCATCTTTGGGGTTATTCAGCGCGCTGACCAGCTCTTGAGGAACTTCTTGTAACAGCTTTTCTAAGCTCATTCCTTCGATACGCAAGCCGTTATTAAACAGATGCCTCGCCGCATCATTGGCATAGATGATCCGCTGTTCATCATCGAGTAGCAGCATCACGTTAGGGGAGCTTTGAATGACTTTATCGAGCAGCAATTCGCGCTGGTAAATGTATTGCCGCTCTTTGCGCAATGTTTGCGCAGACTCATTAAAGAGTTCGGCTAGCGCCCTAAGCTGACCGTTCCCCGAGACAGGAATACTGACGCTAAAATCGTTATCCTTAAAGTTAAGTAGCCCAAGCTCGAGTGCCTGCAAGCTGGTATCTAAACGCCTAGTCGCCAAGAAACTTAACCATGCCACCAGCAGTAAGCAGCAGATAAAGATCACCAGATAGAGCGACTGCGGCTCAAAAAACGCCTTAGTTATTACGGCGGTTCTTGCGAGCCAAAGCTGTAATGCGAAAGCCAGTAACAACCCCATGGCCACCGACGATACGCAGCTAGCGATCAGTTTGACTCTTAATGAAATATGACTAATCTGGCTCATAGGGGCACTCTTGCCGAAAGTTAAAGAGAAAGCTTGAAATAAAGCTATTTATCAATCCCATACTTATCCATGCGCCGATACAAGGCCTGCCTGCTTAAGCCTAAAGATTTAGCGACTCTTGCGATCACGCCGTTGTGGCTATCTAATGCCGCTTGAATATCAGATTTTTCATCAGTATATTTCTCAAGCGTCTCTTTCCCTGCAGGCCTTGACGCTATAGAAGACTGAGCAGATGAGTCAACTGACGCAACCTTTATCTTTGCCTGACTATTTGCAGGCCACACCACTTCACTTATGCAAGACTTAGCCTCAAGGCTAACTTGGCCCTGCACTAAGCCAAAATCATCGACGCTTAATACGCTGCTTTGCGCCAAGATAACCGCCCGCTTACAGGCATTTTCCAGCTCACGCACATTACCGGGCCAATGATGCGCCAGCAACACTTGCAAGGCTTGGTGATTAAGGGAGAAGCCTGCACCAATAAAGTGCTCAACCAAAGGCTGAATATCATCTACGCGATCATTTAAGGTCGGCAAGGCTAGCTCAATCACATTGAGTCGGTAAAACAGGTCTTCACGAAAACGCCCGGTTTGGATCTCTTCGGCTAAATTCGCGTTAGTGGCACTAATCACCCGCACCTTGACCTTACGTGTCTGGTGGCTGCCTAAACGTTCAAACTCTCCGGTTTGCAGCACCCTGAGCAACTTAACTTGGCCAGACAATGGCAGATTACCTATCTCATCTAAAAACAGTGTGCCACCGTCGGCCGCTTCGAATCGTCCGATACGTGCCTTGGTGGCTCCGGTAAATGCCCCCGCCTCAGCGCCAAAAAGCTCCGCTTCTAAAAGATCCATCGGCAAGGCGCCAATGTTGACCTTAATAAACGGCTTATGCTTTAAAGGAGAGTTAGCATGAATGATGTCGGCAAGCTTATCTTTGCCCGCACCATTAGGGCCGGTGATCAGTACCGATACATCGGAGCGAGCAATCTGCAGGGCCAAGTCGACACAGCGCTGCATCGCGCCACTGTTAAACACCATTCCACAAAGGTCGGCATCTTTTATGGCCACCATACGCTGGCTTTCAACTCGGCTCAGCTGAGCATTTTCCTTAGACAGACGATGCAGTGAAATCAAATTGCTGATGCTGTTGAGTAACTTGGCATCATCCCAAGGTTTACCCATGTAATCGGCTCCGCCCTCCTTCACCAGCTCTACCGCCACTTCCAATTGAGTCCAGGCGGTTAGCAAGATTATTGGCAGTTGTGGCTGCAGTTGGCGCAGGGCATAAAATAGCGTTACCCCCTCACCGCCCGAGGTCGTATCTTGGCTAAAGTTCATATCTTGCAGCACCAGCGCCACATCGTGCAGTAGCACTAACTCAAGGGCCACATCAGGGGATAAACAGGTGAGCGTTTGATAACCGTTAAGCTCTAACATTAAAGCCAGTGCATTACACACGGCTTGATTATCGTCGACAATTAGGACTGTATCCATAAACTCTTTAGTATTTATTATGTTAGTTGACTAATTATAAAACTAACTCAAAGCCAAACAGAGTTAAAGCTCTGCTCACATTTGGCTTTCATTTAGATATCATTTTTTGGTATTGGCAGTAGCGGGTTACACACTGCGAGTGGCTATTGCGGGTGAAATCTTTGCCGCTTTTTGTGCAGGAAATATCACTGCAATAGTGGTTAATACAAATAAACCTGCCACCGTCACTAACGGATAGATAAGCTCAAGTTTAGGCAAACTATAAAACGTCATCAGCTGCTGACCAAGCTGCACGGCCACTAAGCTTCCGAGTAAGCCGCCAGTTAGGCACAACAAGTAATTCTCCACCAAAAAGAAACTAATAATGTCACGTTTCTTAGCCCCAAGGGCGCGGCGTGTACCTATCTGTTTAGTCCGGCGCTCGATATTAAACATCACCATACCAGCAAGACCTAATGAAGTAATGAGTAGCAGTAGTACCACCATCATAGACAATACAGTTGCCATCAATTCATGGTCACGATATACACTTTTTCTGTACTCACTAATCGTCGTAAATCCTTGTACTACGCGATTAGGATGCTCTTTATGCAGCGCTGCAGGTATGGCCTCTTTAAGCCCAACAATGGCAGACTCATCGGCGCGCACTAAAAAACGGGTAAAGGCCCAGCCCAGCTCCACATTGAGAATAATGCTATTGTTTAGGTTGGAGTTATTGACCCAAGCGCCCTGCAAACGCTCTACAACGCCGATAATTTTCATCGGCTGGTCGCCAATATTACCCTGATACAAGATTTTTCCAAGTGCCGACTCATCACCAAAGGTCTCTTTGGCAAAGTCTGCAGTCACTATGGCTAAACTCGCGAGTTCCGGACCACCACTACTGACTTCATCGGGATAGAAGTTACGTCCCGCTATCAGTTTTATCCCTAATGTCGAGATCATCTGCTCATCACCATAATAGATGGCAGCATTAGGGGTGTCTTTACGATCTTCTTCATTACTACCGTGGGAGAAGTTAGAGGACCAACCACCACCGCTCAAGGGAGTCATGCTGGTTGACGTCGCCGACTTGACCCCATCGAGGTTACGTACGATCTCCAGATCTAATAGGTTTTGCTTAGCGAGATCTATCTCCTCGTCAAAGTTATATATGGTTAAGTCAAACACTTCGGACTCTGCGATCCCCGACTCGCGGCTCATTAGGCCGATACGCTCGCTAATAATGAAACTCGCATTTGCGACTATCGCCACCGATAAAATTATCTGAATAAGCAGCAATAGAGGGCCACTTTTATTACGCATCAACATGCTCATAATGGGTTTAACTTGCAACATAGTAAGTTCCTTTCTCACTCTGTAAATCATTGGCTCTTGAGATAGACACTGGGATTGGTGCTACATATTCGCCATGCAGGATAAATTCCGGCAATAATGGCTGCCGATACCGCGATCAGTGGGGCTATAACCCACATGCTTTGGTCAAGCTGGGCAAGCGAGTCTTCAAGCTCAAACTTAGAAGATAAGAAATACAGTGCTACCCAAGCCCAGAGTAATCCAAGCGCTCCGCCACACAATCCAATCAAACCCACTTCAACAAGGTGCTGTGAAAAAATCTGTATCCTACTTGCACCAATCGCACGCCTGACTCCCACCTCAGGTGCACGCTTTAAGAACTTCGCCAATAGTAAGCCCAGCATATTGATTAAACACACAATCAAAAAAAGCACACTCAGCCCCACAAGCACCTTGTTGTCTTCTGGTACAACATTATTAAAGCTCAACCACTGCGCCACATCCTTTATTTCACCGCGGGCATCGGGGCGCTTAAAACGGCCGAGCTGCTTTTGCTGCTCAACATAACGTGCTAACCACTCTTGATATTGCTGCTGTTTGTCTGGCGTATCAAGCTCAACCCAGTACTGAACCCAATGCATCTCAGATGCAATTCTGTCGCTGTAGTTGCGTATCTTTTCGTGGCGCCAAGAGTTGTTATTTCCCCGGCTTTCAAACTCCTCGATAGGCGCTAGAGAAAAAGGCACATAGATTTGCTCAGCGTCATCAAAGGCGCCATTATTGACATCGTAATACTTAGGACTTGGATTCCAGTTTTTCGTCACGCCCACAACTTGATAGGGCTTACGGTCTAACAACAATGTTTTACCCACACTATTGCCGCCACCAAAAGCTTTTTGGTTGATACTTTCATTAATAACAACTTTGTAGCCTCCTTCTTCATCAACCTGCTTATCCCATGGTCCACCATACAAAAAAGGCACATTAAACAATGCAAAGAAATCAGCATCGGCTACACGAACCCCTTCCAAAATAGGCGAAAAGTTCACATCTTCTGTTTGTACCGCCATCCCAGTTAGATACATGGCGGTTTGGCGAACAGGCAGGTCACTTTTTCTCAGGTTATATCCATCCTGATAAGTGATCTGCTGATTAATCTTCTCCCAAGTATCCACATCTTGACTCATTAACTGCACAGCAAATAACTGAGATGAACGCTCTCCTGCAGGGTTAACCGAGGCCATCTTGTAGATATTTAAGCTGGTGATGGTAATACCGATGCCGATTGAGATAGCCAGTACCATTAGTAGCGATAAAAATGGCGTCTTCTTAATGCTACGCCAAGCTAGATCCAGATAATAAAAAAACATCGTACTCTCCTTAGTAGTAGCTTAAGCAACCGAAGCCGCATCAGATACTGACTGAACTCTAGCTTGTGCCGATCGGCCTTGTGGCTCCATCCCTGCTTGATACATTGTAAAATCACATACTTGGCCATCGATAATCTGAATATTACGCTGCGCCCGACGGGCTAATTCGGCGTCGTGAGTCACCATGATAATCGTGGTGCCCGCCTTATTAATATCTTCTAGCAGCTCCATCACCTGGCGAGCCATTAGGCTGTCTAAGTTGCCTGTTGGTTCATCGGCGAGTAAAAACCTTGGCTCCCCCGCCAGTGCTCGGGCTATCGCTACCCTTTGCTGCTGGCCACCCGATAACTGAGAGGGAAGGTGCTTCATCCTCGATGCGAGCCCCACTTGTTCGAGCGCCCGTTCGACCCGAATTTTACGCTCTTTCGCATTGAAGCCGCGGTAGCGTAGCGGTACCTCGACGTTTTCGACCAAGTTCAGATCAGGGATAAGATTAAATCCCTGAAAGATAAACCCAATTTTCTCATTACGGATTGCAGCGCTCCGGTTATCACTCAAGTTAGAGATATTGACACCATCGAGAAAGTAATCGCCATGGGTAAAGCCTTCGAGCAGTCCGGCAATATTAAGGAAAGTGGTTTTGCCTGACCCCGATGGTCCCGTAACCGCAACAAACTCACCTTCGCTAACTTCTAGATTGAAATCGCGCAAAGCATGGGTTTCAACTAAATCCGTTTTAAATACCTTGCTAATGTTGTTCATCGATAACATGGTTCATATTCCTTTAATTCTATTTATCAATCTGAGTAAAATTTATCTGAATTCTTCTGTAATCTGAGCCGTCTACTGGGTAAGCCATGTAATGAAGCATTCCAGCGTCCTAGTCACTATCTGCAGCACAAGCTCTGTATCACCTAAGGTGACATCTGCCGCTACATCTGAGAAGTCTGTTAAATTCGACTGAGTACCACTGCCCATCTCAATCAGATTTAAGCCGATAAATATCCAGTCACCCGCCCTATCGGTAGAGACTTGCACTGCAACAACCAGCAGCATTAATACTGCTACTGTAGCTATTTGCTGCTTATTAACTTGTCTAAATTTATTCATTGCCTTATTCATCGTCTGCTTCCTTACCTGACTAGCGGACCAATACTTGTACGGCTTTGTTAAATGGCTCGACGCTTGAGGTGACCCAAACATCGCCCACCTGTCCACCTTGGATCACTTCGATATGACTCATGCTACGCGCTCCTAATTGGATCGATGTTTGCTCGGCAATATCATCGTGCATGACGTAAACCTCTTGGCCACCACCGCTATTAACAAAGGCGCCGCGCTTAACCATCAACACATCGGCTCTGTGCTCCAGTAATACTCGCGCTGAAAGACGCTGGTTCTGGCGTAGCGGCAGATGGTCATTTTGCTCAAATCGCACCCTTGCGCTCACTTCCCGGTTACGCACCTCGGGAGAAATAGAAGATAGCTCGCCCATCACTCTCACCGAGCCAAAACTCAGCTCTACCGTCATACCTATGCCTAGCTCATCGGCGTAGGACTCAGGTACCGCGAGTTCTGCTTCAAAAGCACTGAGATCGACAACCGTAAGAATCGGTTGGCTCTGGCTAATACGCGCCTTTTGTTCCGTAAGCCAATTACCAATAATGCCAGCAACGGGCGCGATGATATTCAGTGCCGCCACTTGGCGTTCGAGCTCTTTGACCACCAGCGCCTGACGGTCAACTTCCAGCGCGGTGTTCTTAAGCTCAAAGGTTAAGGTGTCTTTCATCAGCAGCGCTTCTTGACCCGCATGGGCAAATAGCAATTTGGCCTTATGCAGGTCGTCTTTACTCTTTTCAAAGTCGATTTTGCTAATTAGCTTTGACTCGATTAGCTGATCGCCACGGCGACTCTCGCGCTCGGCCGCCGCCATATCGACCTTAGCCATATCTAGCGTTTGCTGCGCTTTAAGTTGCGCTCGACGCGCATTGAGACGAGCACGCTCAAGCGAGCTTTTCATTCCCTCTAGTAAGGCTTGTTGCTGCTTTAAACCATTCGTTAACTTATGGCTCTCAATGGTGGCCACAACATCACCTTGAGCGACCCTGTCACCGGGTCTGGCGATTAAAGTCACAGCCCCCTGCTCTGGGCTATACAGAACGGGGGCATTAGCAGCAACAATCTTGCCTGTTGTCGGAATATCGCGAACAAGCGTACCGCGCTCTAATGTGGCAAAACGAAGCTCTGAGCGTTTAATCGATGTTGCAATTGAGTCGCTATCCATGCTTGACCAAACTAGACAAGAAACCAGTAATGCAGCGATACCAAACATCGCTGGATGCTTAAACTTGCTCGCCTTACTTGGTTGCTTGATAGTGTCTTGTCCGCTTGTATCCGAAATCATCTGCAGTCCCTAAAGTGTCCGTTCTAAGCATTTTCGCTTTCGATAGATCTATTAATACAAGCACCATGCCAAAAACAATAAATCACAAATAAACAACAAGTTAAGTTAAACAAGAAAGTGTGCAATGTTATAAGTGTCCGCGGACACAGCTCGAAAGTGTCCGATTAATTAGCAGAAATGTCCGATATGGGGAAAGTGTCCGATTTGAAAGAAGGTCCCAGGTTCTAGGGCGCTTCGCTTCAAGGACGGGCTTCGCCCTGCTAGGAAAATCAAAAGCCTGACGGACTAAAGCCCGATCTACAGAAGAGAATATGTTTTCCGGCTTTTTCTATCTCAGCTTACCCCCTCTTTGCTTTCATCGTCTTTGCAGTTTGCCTATCCTAGGCCCTTTATCTTTCCGTAAGTGACGCAGTCACGTTCGCAAGGCCGCAGGCCGTTCGTCTCAGCTTTCATCGTCTTAGCTTTCCCTAGAACCTAGGACCTTCTTTTAACCTAGAACTTTCTTTTAACCGCTTAACAACGATATTTCACTTTCGGCACGATATTTAACGATCCCCTTTAACGATATTTCGTGGTTCATGGATCTTGCTCCAACTTATTACCGATAACCTCCAATTTTCCCCCTTTGGCACATTAGCTGCTCTGTTAGGCGTAATTGGTAAAAACCAATATTGATTAGCTTTAACAAAATAAAAAAATAGGGAAAATGATATGAATAAGAAATTGTTGGCGCTTTTAATTCCGTCAATTTTGATGGCGGGTTCTGCGCAGGCCGTTGAGATCTACAATGACCAAACTAACAGTATCAAAATGATGGGTTGGCTAGGCTTTGCAGCGATTAATGACACCCACGACACTGCAGTGGTCGACAACTTCTCACGCGTGGGCTTTCGTTTTGACCGCCAAGAGAAGAACGGCTGGCGTAGCTTTGCCCATACCGAGTGGGGCATTAACATGGTTACCAGCGATGACTCGCTAAGCTACTCAGGCGGCCAACTAGGTGCAGAGAGAAACTCTGACTTCTTATTCAATCGTTTAGGCTATGTGGGTTTAGCTAACGACAAATGGGGTAGCTTAACCTTCGGTAAGCAGTGGGGCGTGTACTATGATGTGGCATACACCACCGATGTACTAAATGTGTACACAGGTTACTCTGTAGGTGCTTACACCTTTGGTGACGGCGGCCTAACCGGTGCGGGTCGTGCCGATTCAGCCTTTGTTTACCGCAACTCATTTGGCAACTTAAGCATCGGACTTCAATATGCGGCTAAGCAAAATGGTGATGTCGCACTTTATGACAAAGATGGCATGCCAATTAACGACGGTTCACACGTTGAGTTCGATACTAGCTATGGCGCTAGCTTAACCTATCACTTCACCAATAAATTTAAGGTGCTTGCAGCCATTAACCGTGGTGACTTTACGGGCGAACTTGCAGGTGAAAGCGTGGATGATACTAACGAGATCATCGGTATTGGCGCCCAGTACGGCTCTTTTTACCAATATGCGCCTAACAGAGATGCAGATGGTTTCTATGTTGGCTTTAACGCCCACAAGAGTAAGCAAAATGAGCTAGTCGCGGGTGAACTATATGACTCGACAGGCGGCGAATTCTTAGTTGCCTACCAGTATGATAACGGCTTCGTACCGACCTTTTTATTGTCTTACCAAGATCTAGATACCGATGCATCGACAAGGATTCAAGGTGACTGGACGCGTCAATTTGCCGTAGTAGGTCTGCACTACCGTTACAGCAACGACACTGTGATGTTTGCCGAAGCGAAAATCGACTTCAGCGAGATGGACGATAAGAGCTTCGAAAACCTACAAGACAATAGCTACGCCGTTGGTATTCGCTATTTCTTCTAGAGTTTTCTATAACGGTTTGTTCTAACACTTAAAGCAAACTGTTTAGTGCGAACGCAACCATCGAGAGAATAGGTTCGCCTATTTTCTCGATTGGTTATACCTATTCTAAAGCCAACCACCACAATATTAAAAAAACAGAACAATCAATTACAGCAATTTTTGGGCTCTACGCGTCTTTGCGTGAAATGCTTAAAAAGTAGCCGCACCTAGAGCAAACTGGATCATACCCGTGGTATCCACGAGTAATCGTTGAAATAGTTTCGTTGGATCTGATAAACCATAGCATCGTCGTTTCAACACCATCACTCTATCCACCCATTCGGCCATCTTTTCCTTGGCAACTTCGGAGGGCATATGACTATCAAATATCCCACTGAGTTGACGACTAAACTGATAATCTTGCATCATTTTTAGTGAAATTAAAAAAGATGCGTAGAGCCATAATTTCTTTTTAATCCCTTTTAAATTTTACAACTACACTGATATAAGTTGATTAGTTCCCTAAGAGCTATTTACTAGGTAGAACAAGAGGCATATCATCCCCTTTACGGCATATTCATGCTGTATTTAAATGCGTTGCAAGGTATGAAGTGTTGCGTTTCACGTGGTGGGGTGGCATAACGTGCTTAAACCCTATCGTTCTAGGATCGCATCTTTCTGGTTGTTGGTGAGGCGGAGTTGATATTTAGTCACAGAGCTTTTTCAGAATTGAATTTGTACTGAGATTATCTATTCATAGCGACTTAAGTAAACCGCCTTCTATTGTTCGCTTATATTATAAATAAGCAATTGGGGTACTGTTAGATGAATACAAATAATAGGATTTTAGATAATTGGGATCCAGAAAATGTACAATTATGGCAAACAACTGGTTCTAAAATTGCTCGTCGAAACTTATGGGTTTCAGTTTTTTGTTTAACATTAGCGTTTTGTATATGGATGGTGTTTAGTGCTGTTGTGCTAAAACTCAATCATGTAGGTTTTCATTTTTCAAATAACCAACTATTTTGGTTAGCCGCTCTTCCCTCCATTTCAGGCGCACTACTTCGAGTACCATTCTCTTTCGTTATTCCTATTGTTGGTGGCCGTCGTTGGACCACTATCAGTACATTAGTCTTAATTATTCCAAGTATCTGGTTAGGTTTTGCAGTTCAAGATCCTACAACTTCATTTACCAGCTTTGCCATTATTGCCATTTTATGCGGTCTCGGTGGTGGTAACTTTGCTTCAAGTATGGCAAATATCAGCTTCTTCTATCCAAAACGTCTACAAGGTTACGGACTAGGCTTAAATGGTGGCTTAGGTGATGGCGGTGTCAGTGTTGTGCAGCTATGTGTACCACTAGTCATTGGTTTAAGTATTTTTGGTGGTGATCCACAACAGACTGATCTGCATACTTCAATATGGCTACAAAACGCAGCCTTTATTTGGGTACCATTTATTATTTTAGCCTCAATACTTGCTTGGTTCTTAATGAATGATATAGCGGGTATTAAAGCCAGTCTTAGCGGTCAGCTTGTTGTATTAAAGAAAAAAGATATGTGGGTAACCAGCTTGCTATATCTAGCAACATTTGGTTCATTTATCGGTTTTTCAGCAGGTTTTGCACTATTAACCAAAATTCAATTCCCAGACATTAACATACTTCATTATGCTTTCTTAGGCCCTTTATTAGGTGCCATCGCACGTCCAATTGGTGGTTGGTTATCTGACAAATTTACTGGTTTAAAAGTCACTTTATGGAACTTTTTTGCCATGTTTATCTTAGTGCTATTGGTATTTCCAACCTTACCAAGTGAACATAGCTCAGGATCATTTGCATTATTCTATTTAGTATTTATGGGTCTTTTTGCCTGCACCAACTTAGGTAGTGGCTCATCCTTCCAAATGATCGCTGCTCTATTTCATACAAAGTCAGTTATTGAAGGCAAAGCACAAGGCATGGATAGCCATAAAGCAGATGAATACGCCAGTATTCTAAGCTCTGCCGCGCTCGGCTTTGCTTCAGCAATTGGTGCTGTCGGTGGATTTATTATTCCTAAAGCATTTGGTAGCTCAATCCAAATGACAGGTTCACCCTCATCAGCATTAATTAGTTTCGCTATTTTTTACCTTATTTGTATTGCACTCACTTGGTTTGTCTATATGCGTAAAGGTAGTCAACAACTTTCTTAATCCAATCAATTTATGTACCGCAGCCAAGACTCTGGGCTGTTTAGGTACAGGAGGCATTACGATATGAGCCATTTTTTAGATAAGTTTCGTTATCTTACTCGTATTGAAAAAACACCTGCAAACAACAATGAGATCGTGCAGCAAGATAGTCGTGAATGGGAACAAAGTTACCGTGACCGTTGGCAATATGACAAGATTGTACGTTCTACTCACGGCGTAAACTGTACAGGTTCTTGTAGTTGGAAAATTTATGTTAAAAATGGACTAGTGACTTGGGAAACTCAATTTACCGACTACCCTCCGACTCCTGAAGGTATACCTAACCATGAACCAAGAGGCTGTCCTCGTGGCGCCAGTTATTCATGGTATTTATATAGTGCTAACCGTATAAAACATCCAATGATCCGCCGAGAATTACTTGAAGCATGGCGTGACCAACGTTCGATTCATCAAGATCCGGTTACCGCATGGCAAGCTATTATTCACGATAAAAATATCAACCAAGCTTATAAACAAGCGCGGGGTATGGGTGGTTTAGTCAGAGCGGAATGGGATGAAGTTAACGAAATCATCGCCGCAGCAAACGTGGCTACCATTAAAGAGTTTGGTCCAGATCGTATTGCGGGCTTCTCACCAATCCCTGCTCAATCAATGGTCTCATTTGCTGCAGGTACACGCTATTTATCGTTAATTGGTGCGGCTAACCTTAGTTTTTACGACTGGTATTGCGATTTGCCACCATCATCACCACAAACATGGGGTGAGCAAACAGATGTACCGGAGTCTGCTGATTGGTATAACTCTGAATTCATTATTGCTTGGGGTTCAAATATTCCACAAACCCGTACTCCTGATGCCCACTTTATGACAGCAGCACGTTATAAAGGCGCTAAAGTCGTGGCGATTACCCCAGATTATGCTGAAGTGTGTAAGTTTGCAGATGAATGGATGGCACCTAAACAAGGTACTGACGCTGCGCTTGCGATGGCAATGGGACAAGTTATCTTAAATGAGTTCTATCTAAAAAATCCTTGTGATTATTTTGAGGCATATGCACGTCGTTATACCGACTTTCCTATGTTGGTGATGCTAGAGCAACTAGAAGATCAACCTAGCACTTATCAAAGCGGTCGTTTTTTGCGCGCATCAGATCTATCAGCTGAACTATCAACAGAAGAACAAGAGCTGTGGAAAACACTCGTATTTGATCAGTTAACTGAAACAATCGCAGTACCAACAGGTACCGCGGGGTTTCGTTGGAGCGATGCTTCTAAATGGCATACTCAACCGATCAACGCCATTGATGGCCAAGCAATTGAGCCATCATTGAGCTTATACCATTCACGTCAAGACACTATTGACGTTGCCCAGCCATATTTTGGTGGTGTTGAAAGCAATACTTTTAATTCAGTTCCACTCAATGGCAAAGCTGGTAACGCTCTACTTATTAATAAGGTTCCGGTTCACTGGATCACATTAGGTAATGGCAAGCGAGTGGCTGTCGCAACCGTATTTGATTTATTAATTGCGCATTACGGTATTAACCGCGATAGCGAAACTGACTACGATATGATTGCGCCTTATACGCCAGCATGGGCAGCAGCAATTACGGGCGTAGAACAACAGCAAATTATTCGTCTTGCTCGCCAATTTGCAGATAATGCTCGAGTAACCCACGGGCGCTCTATGATCATTGTTGGTGCAGGTATTAACCACTGGTATCACACCGACATGAACTACCGTGGTTTAATTAACCTCTTATTGATGTGTGGTACAGTCGGTGTCAATGGCGGCGGCTGGGCTCACTATGTGGGTCAAGAAAAACTTCGCCCAGTTACTGGTTGGACTCCTATCGCATTAGCCCTTGATTGGCAACGTCCACCACGTTTAATGAACGGTACTTCATTTTTTTATAACCATACCAGTCAATGGCGTTATGAACCGATGAATGCTCGTGATCTATTATCGCCACTTGCAACACCAGAACAATTCCCGACCAGCTTGATTGATTTCAATATTAAAGCCGAACGTATGGGCTGGCTCCCATCGGCACCACAATTAACTATCAACCCATTGCAATTAGCTCAAAAAGCTAAAGCAGAAGGTGTAACCAGTAAAGACTATTTAGTCACGGCATTAAAACAGGGAGATATTAAGTTTGCAGCAGAAGATCCTGATGCTAGCAATAACTATCCTCGTAATATGTTTGTTTGGCGCTCCAACCTATTAGGTTCATCAAGCAAAGGCCATGAATATTTCTTAAAGCATCTATTAGGTACCCGCCATGGCGTCCAAAACATGGATCTTTGTGAACGTAAAATTGAGCCACCTAAAGAGCTTGAATACCGTGAGGCAGTAGAAGGTAAATTAGATCTACTCGTGACATTAGACTTTAGAATGTCAACAACTTGCCTCTACTCAGATATTGTTTTACCCACCGCTACTTGGTATGAAAAAGCAGATTTAAGTAGCTCAGATATGCATCCGTTTATACATCCATTTTCAAAGGCTGTTGAACCATCATGGCAAGCGAAATCTGATTGGGATATCTTTAAAAATATTTCACAAAAATTCTCAGAAGTGTGCCAAGGCCACTTAGGGATTGAAACAGATATTGTAACTGTGCCAATTATGCATGACACCCCAGCAGAACTCGCTCAGGCACTATCCGTAGAAGATTGGAAGCAGGGGCAATGTGAATTAGTGCCAGGCAAAACTGCGCCTAATTTTGTTGAAGTTGAACGTAATTATCCACTCACTTATGCCAAGTTCACTCACTTAGGTCCAGCCCTTGAAAAATTAGGTAACGGTGGTCATGGTCTACATTGGGATACCGCCAAAGAGATTGCAAGTTTACGTAAACTTAATGGCACTGAAACGGTTGGTGATATTGAGCATTGTCCTAACCTTAAAGAAGCAACCCAAGTAGTAAACACAATCCTAACCTTAGCACCAGAAACTAACGGCGAAGTTGCAGTAAAAGCATGGCAATCGCTTGAGCAACGTACAGGTCAAAGCTTAAGTGATATTCCAGCAGGAAAGGCTGATATCAAAATGACCTATACAGGTCTACAGACACAACCACAACGTGTTATTGCTAGCCCAGTTTGGTCCGGGATTGATTGCGATACCCAAACTTATAGTGCTTGCAGCTTAAACCTACAACGCAATATCCCGTGGCGTACTCTTACGGGGCGTCAACAAGTATACCAAGACCATGCTTGGATGCGCGCATTTGGTGAGGGCTTTACTAGCTATCGTCCACCAATTGAGGATCACACTTGCAAAACAATGACCCGTCATACCAGTAATGGTAATCCAGAAATTCTGTTGAACTTTGGTACTGCTCACCAAAAATGGGGCATTCACTCAACCTTTACCGATAATCTGATTTTACAAACATTAGCACGCGGTGGTCCGGTCATTTGGGTCAGTGAAGTTGATGCGCAAAGCGCCGGTATTAAAGACAACGATTGGATAGAAGCATTTAATGCCAACGGTGCTTTAGCCGCAAGAGCGATTGTGAGTCAACGTATTCCTGAAGGTTTAGCGATTATGTATCACGCTACTGAGCGTACTATTAATATGCCAGGCTCAGAGGTCACAGGTACACGCGGTGGTATTCATAACTCAGTAACACGTATTTGCCCTAAACCAACCCATATGATTGGGGGGTATGCACAACTATCTTGGGGCTATAACTATTACGGCACTATCGGTAGCAACCGTGATGATTTTGTCATGATCAGAAAAATGAACAAAATTGATTGGTTAGATCAAGAGTCAGCATCAACACAGGAGACTCAAAAATGAAAATACGCGCACAAGTTGCTATGGTGCTGAATTTAGATAAGTGCATTGGCTGTCATACTTGCTCGGTCACCTGTAAAAATGTGTGGACTAGCCGAGAAGGTGTTGAGTATGCATGGTTCAATAACGTTGAAACTAAGCCCGGTCTTGGTTTCCCAACAGATTGGGAAAACCAGAAAAAATGGTTCGGTGGCTGGGAGTTAAAAAATGATAAATTACAACTTAGATTAGGTTCTAAGATTAAAATATTATCGCATATTTTTGCTAACCCTTACTTGCCCGTGATTGATGATTACTACGAACCATTTACGTTCGATTACCAAAATTTGCATCAAGCAAAATCAGCTAAGCATCAACCCACTGCAAGACCTCGCTCACTGATTACGGGTGAACGTATGCAAAAAATTAATGGTAGTGCCAACTGGGAAGACGATCTTGGCGGAGAGTTCGCTAAACGCTCAAAAGACCAAAACTTTGCTAATATTCAAACGCAGGTGTACTCACAGTTTGAACAGACATTTATGATGTACCTACCTCGATTATGTGAGCATTGTTTAAACCCAGCATGCGCAGCATCTTGTCCTAGCGGTGCCATTTATAAGCGCCAAGATGACGGCATTGTACTAATCGATCAAGATAAGTGTCGTGGCTGGCGCATGTGTGTCAGTGCTTGCCCATACAAAAAAATCTACTACAACTGGAAAAGTGGTAAGTCAGAAAAATGTATCTTCTGCTACCCAAGAATTGAAGCGGGCTTACCTACCCTATGCGCAGAAACATGTGCAGGTCGTATCCGTTATGTTGGAGTCATGCTTTATGATGCAGAAGCGATTCCAGAAGCTGCTGCAACCAGTAATGAGCAGGATCTATATGAATCACAATTAAAGATATTTTTGGATCCAAATGATCCCAAAGTGATTGAACAAGCCCAAAAAGATGGTATCAACAGCAATGTACTTGCAGCAGCGCAGCAATCTCCTATCTATAAATTAATTAAAGAGTGGAAAATTGCACTGCCATTACATCCTGAATACCGTACCTTACCAATGGTTTGGTATGTGCCACCACTATCACCAATCAAACATGCGCTAGATTCAGGCATGATGAGCGCACCTAAAAATAGTATTTTGCCAGACTTAAATGAGCTACGTATCCCCATTGAATATTTAGCGAATCTATTAACGGCAGGTGATACTAAACCTGTAATGGCTGCACTTAATAAGTTAATTGCCTTACGTCAAACTCGGCGTCTATTAAGTCAAGACAGTAATAATCATGAGCTATATCAGCAACTACTTGAAGAGGTCGATCTTACCCATCAACAAGCAGAAGATATGTATCAATTATTAGCTATTGCTAATTATAAAGATAGATATGTTGTACCAGCGGGTATGACCACTAAAAGTGCAACAGACGAAGCTTTTGTTGAGAAAAATAGCTGTGGCTTTAGCTTTGATAGTTGCCATGATATTAGCCATTTCAACCTTATGGGTAATCGTGCAACGAATCGTATTGCAGTTAAAAATATCAGCGATAATGAGGAGTCTAATAATGGATAGTCTCATTATTATATCGCGTCTGATGGACTACCCAGATCAAACATTATGGCAATCTGCTGAAGAAATTTGCCAATTACTAGCACAATGTAATGAACTCACAGTAGCACAACAGCAACAGCTTATCGATTTTACTCAGCAATATTTAGCCGCTGATTTACTCGATAAACAAGCGCAATATGTCGCCCGCTTTGATTATAACCAGCAAACATCACTGCACCTGTTTGCGCATGCACTGGGTGACTCACGTGACCGTGGCCAAGCCATGGTCGACTTAATGACCGAGTACCAGCAAGCAGGATATAACACATTGAGCAATGAGTTACCTGATTATCTACCAATGCTGCTTGAGTACTTATCAAGCTTAAGTCCCTCAGAGGCGAGTGCGTGGCTGGTTAAAATAAACCCTATTTTATGTCAACTGTACTTACACCTAGCACATACTGAATTTGCACCACTATTTTATAGCTTAATTCAACTCTCAGGCATTAGTGAAGCGGAGATAGAAACAGCAATGAATAGCTTAAATCCCGCCCAACAAGCAGAGACAGAAGTCGATATATTGTTACAACGAGAGTCGATGGATCGCCTCTGGCGTGATGAAGAGGTTAGATTTGATAGTACCCCTTCATGTAACCCTATTCAGCGTAGTAATCAGGGCAATGCCAATGTTCAATATGTGAATATTAGCGCGCCAACAATGGTTCAAGATCGGGAGTAATCAACATGTCCACACTCAACTTCTTTCTATTTAGTATCTATCCATATATTGCCGTAGCGGTATTATTAATAGGTAGTTGGTATCGGTATGATTACGGTCAATACACTTGGCGCACGGGATCAAGCCAATTACTCGACAAAAAAGGCACCGTACTGGCGTTAAATCTATTCCATATTGGTTTAATTGGAGTGTTTTTCGGCCACATAGCTGGATTATTAACCCCACGTTCATGGTATGAGGCTTATGTTTCAGATCATACACACCAAGTATTGGCACTATTTTTTGGTACTATTTTTGGATCAATGCTACTTATTGGCGCATTAATGTTGCTGTACCGTCGTTTTTTTAATCCACGTATTAGTGCTACATCAACCTTTGCAGATAAATTTATATTAGTGTTATTGGTAATACAAATCGGTTTAGGTATGGCTATTATTCCATACGACATGACGCATATGTCGGGAGACGACCTACAGCATTTAATTAGCTGGTGTCAGGGGATCTTTATGTTTGAACCACATGTAGAACATTATTTAAATAGCGTTAATATTCTATTTAAACTCCATATTGTACTTGGTTTAACCATATTCACAATATTCCCATTCACTCGTTTAGTGCATATGTGGAGTATTCCATTTGGTTATATAAAACGCCGTAGACAAGTTGTTCGTTAACAAATTGGCCACTTAGCACTAAGTGGCCTTGTTTCCTAAATCGAATGAACCTTTTGCTATTAGCGTGATCTGATCTCCCAAGATGGCAACGTGGGTGCAGTAAAATGGGAGAATCTAAGCATAAAATAACCAACTGGTCTCAGTACAATAAAGCACTTGTTAATCGTGGCTCTCCGGCGTTCTGGATTGATGAGCAAGCGATTAAGTCTTGCCGATGTACTGAGAACACCATGGTCGTCGTGGTCGAGGGTATATTTATTCCGATGTTGCTATAGAAACTGCACAGGTTGTTAAAGGCGTATTCAACTTGTCACTGCGAGCACTAGAAGGCTTTACCAACTCTGTATTCCAGCTTATGGATATACCACGTAACAATACGGTGATGTTTGCCGAAGCGAAAATCGACTTTAGCGAGATGGACGATAAGAGCTTTGAAAACCTACAAGACAATAGCTACGCCGTTGGTATTCACTACTTCTTCTAGAGTCAGGCAGGTTTAAAACCCAGCGTTGCCCCCTGATGTAAACCTAACATTTGTTGTCCCCCGCTCGGCAAAAAACACTTCCTTGGAAGTGTTTTTTTATTAGTTAATGATGACTAACGCACTAACGCACTAACGCAAACACTAACACAGTCCGAGCTTTTTCATCTTACTCTTTAGGGTATTAGGATTGATGTCTAATAGCTCTGCCGCCCCAGCAGGTCCATAGAGTTTACCACCGGTAATACGCATCGCATGGCTGATGTACTTACCTATCATAGTATCGAGTGGCACTAACTTATCGCTGGCGTAACTTGGATCGACAACGATGGTTTGCCCTGTTTTGATCGTTGTATTTTCATCAGGTTGCGCTTGCAATAGATCGAAGCTAAGCGGCCCCATAGGCTTTTGGATGATGGCGCGCTCGAGTACGTTAATCAGCTCGCGCACATTACCCGGCCAGTTGTAATTGTTTAGCATGGCTAACTGCTCTGGCATCACTCTAGGTAACTGCTCTAGATTAAACTTAGCCGCCAATGTCTCGATAAAATACTGTACTAACAGTGGAATATCGCTTCTACGTTGCCGCAGCGCTGGGATCTCTATCGGAAAAACAGACAAGCGATACCAGAGATCTTCCCTAAAGGTTTTCTCATGCACCATAGCTTGTAGGTTTCTGTGAGTCGCTGCTATCACCCGAATATTCAGATCCACATTCTCATGGCCACCCACTCGGGTAATTGAGCTGTTTTGCAACACGCGCAGTAAACGCACTTGCGCCGACAGCGGTAGCTCACCAATTTCGTCTAGGAAGATAGTGCCACCATTGGCTTGCTCAAAATATCCCGCCTTACGAGTTTCCGCCCCGGTGAATGCACCCTTTTCATAGCCAAACAACTCTGAATCAAGCAAGGTTTCCGGTATCGCACCACAGTTCACCTTAATAAAAGGCTTATCCGCACGGTTCGACTTTGCATGGATCGCGTTGGCGATCACCTCTTTACCACAACCCGTTTCCCCTAGCATCAGCACGCTAGTATTAAGCGCTGCAATCGCATCGACCTGTACCATCACCTTTTTAAGGCCTCCATCGGCCCCGACGACACCATCGGGTGAAAACATGGCGCGCTTAAGATTATCGTTTTCTTGGCTTAACACTTGGTTAGCTTTGAGTAGATTTCTACCACGTAAGTTAAAGGCGGTGATCAAGGAGAAGGTATCTTTGTGAGGCTCAATTAAGTCGGCATGAAGTGGCTTAAACTGTCCAGCTTGCTTAGCATAAAAGCCCACAACACCTAAATGGGTGTTGTCACTGATCATCCTCAATAAGATCACTGAGCCGATTTCAGGGATCACCTGAGGTGCCACAAAGCTGGTGACCTTATCTAGATGAATATCATTGATAATGCGGATCGCTGGGCGGTCATTCTGCTGCAGCACCTGCTCCATTTCGGCTGAGATCTTCACCTGTTTATCGAGTGCAACGGCCTGCTGTTCGTTAACATGGGCGAGAAACTGAATATCGGCATGCTCCGGCCGATAGATGTTGAGAAAAATGCCATCTATAGGCAGGTACTGTTTTACATATTCGTAGTAGTTTTGCAGCGCGACTTCCAGCGACAAACTGCTACATAAGCACTGGGTAGCCTGATAATAAAATTGTTCTTTCATTGATATGTCGAGGTGGCCACGAAGTTTCGTGATGGTAGATCATTGTATTTCGTGATTCTGTGTTCCTGTTCATAAATAATCAAACACAGAACGTAAACCAGGAAGGTATATATAAAACCGTGGTCGATGCCACATAAAATTCTAGAAACAAAATAATTTAAATATGAAGACAACTCCAGAATGTGAGAGCTATATAAAACTAAACAGGAATATGTGAATGCTTTTACAAAACAGGGGAGATATGTGAGTAATTTAAAAATAAATCCGGATGTGTGAGCTATTCACCGATAGGGTTTAATATGTGAGAAACTTATAAAATTCACTGCGACATGTGATGATTTAAGCATAGCATTAAAGGTAAAGTGTTACTTAGCAACAGCATTTTTCGGTATCAATCAACGCAGCCAGTAATCAGGTGATTAGTAAGAGCTTTGTACGGCAGCCCCCCAACACAAGTAAGTATTCCACCTATAACCTAGTTATAAGCGTCAGTGAAAAACCAATTTAAAACCCGCGCCTATTACTGTTCCATAACGCATAAATAACGTTCTCAACATTGACTAATAATAACACGGAAAAACCACCCTAACAAAAACCCACTCAATAAATAACCAATATGTTTTTATAGATTATTTTATTTAAACTTGCACTACCCCTACCACTAATGAAATTAATTAGCTAACATATCCATTAATAACCAAAATCAACTCTACTTATATCGAATACACAACTCCCGCATTATAGTTAATTGCTCATCACTTTTTACACAATCAGTACCAAACACTATTTTAAAGTTTAATTATAAGCCTACTTCATTGTTGATATGTCGGGATGACCACGAAATATCATGACGGCAAACCATGATATTTCGTGATTTCAGGATCCTGTTCATAAATCATTTGATTTATATCGCTAATTAGGTAGTTGGCACAATCGCTGCAACTTTATAGGTATGAGTTAGAGCAAAATAGCTCAAAAAGATAATTAAAAATACACATAGGGGAACAGATAGATGAACGAAAAAGAACTGGCAAGTCCTAGCCGACGCCAACTACTAAAAGGCGGTGCAGCGATGGCCGTAGCAGGCCTAGGCAGCACGGTTGCTCTGTCAGCAAATGCCGCTTGTGTCTCTCAAGATGAAGCAAAGTTTGACGAAGTTGTCGATATTATCGTTGTCGGCAGTGGCTTTGCGGGTATGTCTGCCGCACTACAGGCAAAAGAAGCTGGCGCAAGCGTCATGGTTATCGACAAGATGCCAGTCTTTGGCGGCAACTCTACCATCAACGGTGGTGCGATGGCGGTTGCAGGCTCGCCTTTGCAGAAGAAAGAAGGTATCGAAGATTCTGTCGACGTCATGGTCGCCGATATGCTTGAGTCTGGCCGCGGCATGAATGATGTAGAGATGCTAAAGCTTGTGTGTAATGGCACGGCAGAGTCTTGTGAATGGCTTATCGATCATGGTGTTGAATGGAAGCCTTTCGTACAACATTTTGGTGGTCACTCTATTCCACGTGTATTACAAACCGTACAAAGTTCAGGCGCTGGCATTATTCGCCCACTGATTAAAGCGGCAAAGAAAAGCGGCATTGAAATGCGCAACCAAGCCAAGCTCGAAGGTTTCATTAAAGATGACAGTGGCCGCGTTATCGGTATCGATGTGCGCCAAGGCTATTACTTCCCGAAAGAACGCACCGGTAAAATGGTTAAAGTCGGTGCCCGTAAAGGCATCATCATGGCAACTGGCGGCTTTGGTAACGATATTGAGTACCGCCAAATGCAGCAGCCTGAATACACGAATCAGTTGGATTCAACTAACCATGCAGGCGCAACATCTGAAGCACTAAAGCAGATGATGCTACTGGGTGCAAACCCAATCCACTTAGACCAAATCCAACTAGGTCCATGGGCATCTCCTGACGAGAAAGGTTTCGGTACCGCGTCGCAGTTCAACACGATTGCGACCTACCCTAGCGGCATTGTAGTTGACGTACGTACCGGTGAGCGCTTCTTTAACGAGCTTGCCGACCGTAAAGCTCGCGCCGATGCCATTATGACTCGCCGCGATGCTGAAGGTAACCCAGTTTACCCTATCGGCTTTACTAATGCCGAAGGTGCTAAAGACGCGCAAACTTTGGATTGGGGTCTGAAATACAACGTCATTAAGAAAGCCGACAGCCTAGAAGAACTAGCAAAAATCTACAACATGCCAGCAAAAGCACTAAAAGATCAGGTTGCTCGCTGGAATGAATCAGTCACTAACGGCAACGACAGTGAGTTTGGTCGCCCGATGCAAAAGGCCATGTTACTTGATAAGGGTCCTTGGTATGGCGTGCGTATGTGGCCAAAGGTTCACTACTGCATGGGCGGCGTTAAGGTTAACACCGCATCGGAAGTGCTGCACCTTGTCACTAACAAACCAATCCCTGGACTATATGCAGCCGGTGAAGCTACTGGCGGTATTCATGGTGCAAGCCGTTTAGGCGCTTGCGCGGTAGCGGAAGGGGTCGTAACCGGACGCAACGCGGGTCGTCATTGTGCACAGAGCCAGTCAATAAAACTAAATCTCGCTTAGCTCAAATAGAAATCAAATTCGCCTTGCTTAGTGCCTAGCACTGAGCTGCAAAAACTTACGGAATGAATGAAGATGAAAACAACTAAAAATGCGGTATTAACATCACTCGCCTTCGCACTCACTGCGACTCATGCCATGGCTGCAGACACTGTGGTACTCGATGGTAAACACTTTACACAGGACCAAGCTTGGGCTATCGCCGATGGCGCCGAAGTTAAAATTGCCCCGCAATCAGCTAGCACTCTAGTAAAAGCTCACGAGCTATTGATGGAAGCGGCGCGCCTAGGTAAGCCAGTTTACGGTCTAACGGTCGGTGTCGGCCTAAACAAAGATCACAAGCTATTTGATGCTAATGGTGAACTCAGCGCCGAAGTACTAAAGGCTTCAGAGTCATTCAACTACAGCACGCTTCGTGCTCACAGTGCTGGTGTGGGTGAAGCCATGCCTGTACGTTTAACCCGTGTCGCACTAGCGGTACGCTTAAACACTATTTTATCGGGTCACACTGGCGTACAGCCTTATGTTGCCGAGCTTTATCAAGCTTACCTAAATAACGATATCTCACCAATCATCCCATCTAAGGGTACCGTTGGTGAAGCTGATATCCTTCTTGCTTCTCATGTCGGTCTAGCCATGATTGGTGAATGGGACGTTATCTACAAGGGCGAGCGCATGAACAGCGCCAAGGCGATGAAAAAAGCGGGTATTGAGCCTCTAGCGCCTGTTGGTAAAGATGCATTATCGATTCTGTCGAACAACTCTGTTGGCGTCTCTTATGCGATGAAGGGATATCGCGATGCTAAGCACCTGCTAGAGGTGTCACCAACGGTATTTGGCTTAAGTCTTGAAGGTCTAAACGGTAACATATCGCCATTCTTGCCACAGACCAATGACATTCGCCCATTCCCATACCTTAAAGAAGCGACGACCGATGTTATCAATAGCTTGTCTGGTAGCTACTTATGGGATGCCAACAGCGCTCGTCCACTGCAAGATCCACTCAGTTACCGCACCACGGCCTACACCCTAGCTAGCGCGTACAAATCTCTAGCAGACTTAGGCGAAGTGATTGATATCCAAATCAACCACTCAGATGATAACCCAGGTGTAATTTTGGGTGCAGGCAAAGACTATGGCAATAACTCTCAGGTATCTAAGTATCTAGTTGAGGGCAAAGGCGGCGTATTCCCTACCACCAACTTTGAGCCACTACCTGTTGCTCTTGCCGTGCAGCAACTCAGCATCGCGCTGACCCACGTTTCACATAACAGCGCCATGCGCACCATCCACCTATCGGATGACCACTTTACTCGTCTGCCTCGCTTCCTAAGCGCACCGGGTAACAATGGCCACGCATTTGGTGCAATCCAAAAGACCTTCGTTGATATGCAGGTACGTAATAAAGCCTTGGCAAATCCAGTATCGTTCGACGGTATTCAAATCGCTGGCAACATCGAAGATACCTTCACTAACTTGAAGTTGGCTTCTGACAGACTCATCCAAATTGTTGATAACACCAACGTGATGTACGGCTTAGAGCTGATGCACTCGACTCAGGCTATCGATCTTCGCAAGCTTGCAGACAAGAACATCAAGCAAGGCGAAGCGACCCAAGCTATGTATGACGCTTTCCGTAAGCAAGTACCATTTGTTGATGTTGACCGCCCATTCACACCAGACATTAAGGCGTCATACGACTTTATTACTCAGCTCTAACCCCATAAGGGCTGCAAGAGATGAGCCCCACTTGCTCTCCCTTGCAGCGATAGGTACCACTCCCGCCTATTGCTGCAAGTCGAGTGCACAAGGCTAAGGAAAGCGGTGTCACTCAAAGAGTAAGATTTTAATTAATAAAGTTATGTATCAACAGTTATCGGGCACAATCGCCCCAAGTAAAGAGTAGGATTAAAGATGTTAAGAGTATTAACGGCTATCTGTATGGTTATGCTGATGTCAATTCCGGCAGCCAACGCAATGAAAATTAAAGATCACCACCAAGAGATCATGACAGGTGACAACGGTAAAGTTGAATGTAGTGCGTGCCACGGTGATGCAAAGCGTAAAACAATCCCTGATGCGAGTGTGTGTGAAAGTTGCCACGGCAGTGTGGAAGACATTGCCGAACTCACTAAGCGCCCAGCAGATGCAGGCCATGACGTAGAGCCAAACCCACACGACAGCCTACACTACGGCACGGACCTACCTTGTACTTACTGCCATATGGAGCATAAAGAGAGCAAGGTTTACTGTAACCAGTGTCACGAGTTTGAGTACCCAGATATGAAGCGATAGGTTCTACCGCCGAATAAGGCTAAGACGGTAAAGAGTAGGAAAAGCTAAGACGAACGGTCTTCGACCTGACGAAAAAGCTTTAACCTTCCACTCTTTTCCGTCTTTTCCAAATCTTTGGTTTAGCTCCTACCGTCTCTGCTTCTACCGTTTTGATCGATTTTGCCTAGAATGGCGTTCTAGGCATTGATGGGCTAAAGCCTAACCTACTTAAAAATAGGTTCTAGGACGCTTCGCTACGAGGACGGACTACGCCCTGCTAGGAAGAACAAAAGCAAAAAGTTACTACCTTTGCCCTTTCTTAGCTTTTCCGGCCCTTCCGTCTCAGCTTCTACCGTCTTTACTCTTCCTAGGACCTGCTTTTCCTAGGGCCTAGTACCTTCTTTCAAACCTAGTACCTTCTTTCAAACCTAGTACCTTCTTTCAAACCTAGTATCTTCTTTCAAACCTAGCTCCTTCTTTAAACCGCCTGCCAAAACACGGTAAATGAGGCAATAATTGCCACAAACCACGACAGTGAGCGTAGCGTGCCTTTATCCATCAGGTACAACAGTTGGTACGCAACTCTTGCTATCACATGCACGATTGCTGCTGTTTCAGCTATGCCATTGATCTTATCTGTGGCTATCACAGCCAAAACTGACACCCCAAAAATCAGCAGCGACTCGAAGGCGTTTTGATGTGCCGCAACGGCTCGAGCGCCAAAGCCTGTGAGTTTAGCTTGCTGATCACGGGGGTGGCTATTGTCATAACCTCCAAGCTTAGCCATTGCCACCGCGACAGGACCTTTTGCAGCGTAAGGTAGCAACATGGTGATAAGCAGGCAGATGAGTAGCGTGGTCATAGTTGGGATCCTTTCTTATTGTTTTATTTAATCATTAGTTAGCAGTAACATTTTTGACTGCAAGATTGAATTAGCACTAAAACATAGAATAATGGATTAGGAAAGGACGATACAAGTAAAGGCTGGAAAAGCAGGTTTAATAGAAGGTCCTAGGAAAACCGATGCTAGGTATGGGTAATTGCAGAACCTAGGTCCTAGGAAGAGCAGATTAAAGCTAAGACGAAGAGAGCCGTAAAAGTATCAGCTACAGCGAAAGGAAAATACTTTTGTTACAAACATAGCGCGATAAAAAGCACAGCTAGTATACGTCTAGCTGTGCTAACGCCACGTCAGCTTAAATGACTATTTAGCGGCAACATTTTTCATCTGTACCCCGATGAAGATAAAACTAATCCCTTCAAAGATGAAAGAGACACCCATGAAGATCCCTAAAAGAGATAGTGAAAATTCAGGATTGTTCATTAAAGTAAAAAAGTAAACCGCAATAGCTGTAGACAACAAACCACTGAACACAATCCAGCGCCATCCCTCTAAATGGCCACGGCTATTGAAGCCAAAAAACATCCTCGTCACCCCGTTAAACATCATGATAGTGATCATCATTACCGTAATGGTAAATAGACCAACAAAGGGCTCGGCGAGAATGAGTATGCCACCAATAAGATAAAACAGAGCACTAATGACGTACCAAAACTTGGCTTTCCATTTTGGGATACTCAAGGTGTGATATAGCTGCACCAGACCAATAACCAAAAAGATTGCGCCAATAATGGTAGTAATCGTCATTCCCGCAGCAACTGGTAGGCTTATAGCAAAAAAGCCGGCAAGGGTAACAATCACGCCAACAATGACAAACCATTTCCAGCCTTTAGTCAGCATAGTATTTACTGGGTTTTCCATATTATATCCTTTAACAATCAAGTGATTAAACTGAGTTTACATTAAGAATTCAGAGTCACGAATTAACTGTTCGACTCCTGTTGAAATAGCTTGCTCAATAACCAATACAATAATGCAAATTGGTGATGCAACCTCAATTATCGGTCATCTATAAAAATATGACTACCTATTAAGGTGATTATTTCTTGGTGTAATCTAATGCTTAGTGATGCTTGGCAGGCTTTTAACTCGGGGGATACGCTAAATCTTAGTGATATACACCTAGTTGCAGCATGGTAGAACTAGACTCCAAAAATAAACGTGAATAAGATCACAAATAAGTTTAAAGCATGACTTTAATTATCTAGCTACGAAAGGTACTTACCAAAAAATATAGTGGATTATAGGCGTTCATGGAGTAGTTTCGTGGTGCAGCAAGCCTGAATCGAACAGGCTTGCGAACTGAGTCGCTAACGTTTAACGCACTTTATCTAACGCTTCACAAAGTGCTTCAACGCCAAGCAAAGCCCTAGGCGCGGCGCGATGTAAAAGATCCGCGTTGAGTTGGTAGATGTGCTCATTTTTAACGGCTGGGATCTCTGTCCACAGGCTCCAATCCACGCCTATGATGTTGCCTTCATCTTGGCTTTGCAGAATAACTTCAGGTTGTTTCAGTACCACAGTTTCTAGGCTGACTTGTGGGTAATCATTAGCTGCATCGACAAATACATTATCACCATGGCATACACCGATGATCTGTTGGATCCAGCTGTTCTTAGCGACAGTCATAAGTGGCGTAGACCATAACTGATAAAACACACTGACCCCAGGTTTAACACTGTTGTCACTGCGCAGCTGACTAAGCTGCTGTCGGTAATCATCGGCAACCTTTGTCGCTTGAGCTTGATGACCCGTTAGCTCACCAAGAGAGACGAGCTCATCGGCCACCAGCTCAAGCGTACTCGGATTGCTATCAAACACACGAAAGCCCAACTCTTTGATGCGTGCAATATCTTCAGCCTTATTGCCACCACTCCATACCACTACAAGATCAGGCTCTAACTCCAGCACCCGCTCGATCTGAATGCCGTAATAACCGCCAATACGTGGAATTTGCAGTGCGGCCTCAGGAAAGTCAGCATGGTCGGTAGTGGCTACAATCGACTCACCCGCCCCAATCGCATACAGCATTTCAACCGAATGTGGCGAAAGCGCAACAATACGTTTAGCGGGCGCAGCGTTATCAGCAAGCGCAAAAGCCGACGGTAAGGCGCATGCCGTCAGCAACATAAATAATTGGGTAACTCTGTTCATTAAAATCCTTTTTGAAAATAGGTTAAATCTAAGACGGTACGAGCTAAGACGACTCAAGCCAAGACGGAAAGGCCGACAACAGCAAAGATGAAAAAGCTGGTTGATGATGTGAAAACTCCACCTCTCCAGCGATATTTCACAGCATTCGAAGTTATGGCTAAGCTGTAAAATTTCCAGTAACAGCCTGCCCCTGTGCATACGACTCATTCTAAGCGCCGATAGATAGAGTGAACTCTCCTCTAAACTTAACCTGCACCGACAATAACGCGACAAAAGCTAGCAGGAAGAAAGTAATTTCAAACTGTTTGGAATCAGGACAAAGCCGTCGAGTTTTCCTAGCCCCATCACATACGAGTAGTATGTGATGGGGTAGGAAAACGAAGACAATGCAGTCATCATTTCAAACAGGACGAAATTTAGTAGTCGAAGCCGGGCTGGGCTTTGATACCGTTATCAAATGCGTGTTTGATCGGGAGCACCTCGCTCACCGTATCGGCCAGCTCGATAATAGCTCGATGACACGCCCTGCCCGTCACTATCACATGCTGCATTGGCGGGCGATTATCAAGCGCCTCAAGCACTCGCTCTACCTCTAGATAGTGATAGCTAATCATATACGTTAGCTCATCGAGCATCACCAGATCGATACTGTCATCTTTAAGTAACTTCTCCGCAGCCTCCCAAGCTTGCAGCGCTGCGACGGTATCTTTTTCACGGTCTTGGGTTTCCCAGGTAAAGCCTGTTGCCATCACATGAAACTCGACGCCAGCGCCTTCTAGCAAGGTGCGCTCACCACAGTCCCAGTTGCCTTTAATAAACTGCACCACGGCGGCTTTCTTGCCATGACCGACTGCGCGAACGACAGTGCCAAAACCTGATGTTGACTTGCCTTTACCGTTACCGGTCAGGACTAATAAGATCCCTTTCTCTTCCTGCGCGCGATCGATCTTGGCATCCACACCCTCTTTAATCCGCTGCTGACGCGCTTTATGGCGCTCCGCTTTCGCTGCCTCGGCCGACTTATTATCCGTCATATTACATCCCTATTTTATCCCTTAAACACGAATCTAATTTGCTAAGTTATTTAAAAACGCTCAGCTATTACCATCTAAAAAAAACACTTACACCAACAAAAAGCGCATTCATTTATTACGTTTAAAAACACAAGCCAAACTCAGTAATGGCGAGGCTTTGAGCAATTACATTTATGACGCCCGCACATCATATTTTAATTGTTTAGTTAGCACACAAGTTACGTTTAACTTTCAGTCAAAAAGAGGTTTTTTACAGCATTAAGCGCTTTTGGCCTGTTTAGCTCTTATAAATACATTTTTCGACTTATTCACGATACTCTGTATGCACTCACCTCGTTATTAAGCCTAACGTTAGCCCAATCCCTAACGGGGATCCCAGATCTGATTCAGACGTTCGAGATCTAAGTGCTGCTCAAGCACATCGGCGAGTCGGTTGAGCTGCTGTTCACGCACTTGATTAACATCAACCACCTCGGCCTGCTCCATACCCGCCCATTTAAGGATCAACTGACATGCCTCGGGCGAATCAAATAATCCGTGTAGATAAGTCCCCATGATTTGGCCATCACTGGATAACATCCCCTCGCTTTGGCTATGCTGCTGTTCAAGGTTAACTCGCTCACCATTTTTAGCCCAAAGACTTAATGGCTGCTCAAGCGGCATTAGCTGGCGTGAGCGGCCGCAGTGGATCTCATAACCCACAATACTGGCAGTTTCACCAAGCAAGCTTAGGCTTCCCTCTACCTGCTGTAGCACCTTTGTGCTAGTAAGCTCGGTCACTAATGGCAGTAAACCCAAGGCTTCACTGCTGCCCGCGTAATCTTCGATCCCATCTGGATCGTCGATCGACTGACCTAAGATCTGATAACCACCGCAGATCCCAAGCACCTTGCCACCGTAACGTAGGTGTTTGTCAATCGCACAGTCCCAGCCCTGCTCACGGATAAACGCAAGATCGGCACGCACGTTCTTGCTACCAGGAATAATAATTAGATCGGCGCTCGGCAGGGCTTGCTTGCTTTGAGACTGATTTTGAGACTGGCTTTGAGCTTGGGTCTGCAACGACACATAATTGAAGTCTATCTGTGGATTGAGTCTTAAGGGATCAAAGTCGGTATGATTACTGATCCGCGGCAGTACTAGTACTAACACCTTAAGCTTGGTGTCGTTGGACTTTTCTGGCGCGGCAATTAATGCATCTTCAGCATCTAAATGCAGGTCGTGCAGGTAAGGCAATACTCCTAGCACAGGCTTGTTTGTATAGCTTTCTAGCCAATCTAACCCGCCTTGCAACAGGCTCACATCGCCACGAAAACGGTTAATCACAAAGCCTTTTACTCGCGCCTGTTCCGACTCACTCAAAAGAGCCAAGGTACCCACCAAGTGGGCAAATACGCCGCCCTTATCGATATCGGCAATAATAATCACCGGGCAATCGACCTCTTCGGCAAAACCCATATTGGCGATATCACCTTCTCGCAGATTAATCTCAGCCGGACTCCCAGCCCCTTCCACCAGCAGCATGTCGTACTCAGAAGTTAAACGCAGGTATGACTCACGCACTGCAGCCATGGCCTTAACCCGATAGCCCTCAGCATTTTTGCCAAAATAGTCTTCGGCTTCCATCTTCATCAAGGCTTTACCGTGGACAATCACTTGTGAGCCAGTATCTGAACTGGGTTTTAATAAAATAGGATTAAAATCAATTTGTGGCTCAAGATGACAGGCCACAGCTTGCAGTGCCTGAGCTCGGCCTATCTCACCACCATCAATCGTCACGGCACTATTTAGCGCCATATTTTGCGGCTTAAACGGCGCGACTTTTACACCTTGCCTGACAAACAGCCGACACAAGCCTGCCACTAAAGTGCTTTTACCTGCATCCGATGTAGTGCCTTGGACCATTAAGACTTTAGTTAGATTATTGGCGTTATTGTTATCTGTTACTGCCACTTTTACTGTCACTTTGGCACTCTCCTAACCTTTTAAACACAGAGGCAAACCAGCAGTCACTAAGGTGACTCTGTCTGCAATTGCCGCTATCTCTTGATGCAACCAGCCCGCTTCATCAACAAAGCGGCGGTTTAACTCCCCCAGTGGCACTATGCCACAGCCTACCTCGTTACTGACTAAAATCACGTTGCCCGGCAGTTCAGTCAAAGTTTGTAAAAATCCCGCCTTAACCAGCTGCCAGTCGTCTTCAGGTTTTAGTAAGTGATTAGTCAACCACAGAGTCAGACAGTCAACCAAGATGATGCTGTTTGCGCTAGCGTGTACCTTTAAGGCGGCAGTTAACTCAAGCGGACACTCTATGGCACGCCAATTAATAGTATCTGACTCACGCTGAGTTTGATGGTGACGAATACGCTGAGCCATTTCGCTATCGAGCGCCTGCGCGGTGGCAAAATAGAAGCACTCGCTATCAACATTGTTTTGCAGCTCAGCTACTTGCGCCTCGGCGAAGCGGCTCTTACCGCTGCGAGCACCACCTAATACCAGATGGATCACCAGCTGACTCCTAAGATGAGTAATAATAGATAACAGCTAAGCTCCGAGCCTTGCTGGGCAGCGCCAAGTGTGTCTCCGGTATAGCCACCAATCTGGCTTCGAAACAATCTAATAAAGCCGTAACGCACAATAACAAGACCCGTAATCAGCACTAATGCAGGCACTAAACCAACTAACAGCAGTGCCAACACGCCGGAGGCCAGTAAGATCGATAACTCATTGATCCCCTGCTGCTGGGCCAAAGGCTTGCTCTTACTGGTATCAGTGTCACTGACATATTCCTCTGAAAAGATAAAACTCGCTGCCACCACTCGGCTCAAACAATGCCCAACGATTAACGCCAGACTCACAGAGCTCGGGTCAAACAGGGCTAACTCTGTCAGCAATTGCCACTTGAGTAGCAGGGCCAGTACCAAAGCCAGCGCGCCATAACTACCAAGGCGTGAGTCTTTCATGATGTTAAGTTTAGCTTCTACCGTCCAGCCGCCACCAAGACCGTCAGCGGTATCGGCAAGACCATCTTCATGAAAGCCACCCGTGACTAACACGCTGGTTATCATGGCAAACACGATCGCAACAGAGGGCGAGACCCAATACAGCATTAGGCTGTAAACCGCAGCACTAATTGCCCCCACCAGCAAGCCCACTAAACCGAAGTAGCGGCTCGCTTTATTGAGTTTATCTGCATCAACCTCAATCCACTTCGGCATTGGGATCCGAGTAAAGAATCCCATTGCGATAAAAAATAGATTGAGCTGTTTTTGCCAAAGTTGCATGTAAAAATCCTTAAAAAAATCGAATAAGGCTAAGACGGGGAGAGCCGATAAAAGCCGGATAAAGCAAAGACGATTAGAGTCAGAGAGAGCAGAGACGGTTAAAAGCCGAATAGAGCAAAGACGAACGGTCTTCAACCTGTCGAAAAAGCTATAGCCTTCCAATCTTTTTCAACTCTTTCGTCATAGCCTGTATCATCTTTCCCTGTAGGTCGGTATTTATGCCGACAAGCCCTTTATATAAAACCAAGGTTGATGGGCTAAAGCCCAACCTACAGAAGAACAAATAGGCTGTTCCAGCTCAGCTTTGACCGTCTTAGCTTCAACCGTCTTAGCTTCAACCGTCTTAGCTTGAACCATCTTGGCTTTGACCGTCTTAGCTTTGACCGTCTTAGCTTTGACCGTCTTGGCTTGAACCGTCTTAGCTTTGACCGTCTTGGCTTGAACCGTCTTGGCTTTGACCGTCTTAGCTTGTTTCAGCAGTTAAATCTCTATCCCTGCATCTGCAAAGCTGGCCATCTCATTATAGAAATTCACCGCTGCTTGAATAAGCGGGAGCGCCAATGCCGCCCCCGTGCCTTCACCCAGTTTCATGCCAAGCTTTAACAACGGCTTAGCTTGCAAGAATTCCAGCATCATAACGTGGCCCTTCTCATCTGACTGATGAGCGAAAATCATATACTCACGCACGTTGGGGTTAATCTTGATTGCCGCTAATGCCGCTGCAGTTGCGATAAAGCCATCGACAATCACCAGCATATTACGCTCGGCAGCGGCCAACATAGCGCCTGTCATCTGCACAATCTCAAAGCCGCCGAGACAGGCCAGAACCTGCATTGGGTCATCAAGCTCACAGTGGTGCATAAGCAGAGCTTGCTCGACTAACATCTTCTTGCGCTTAAAGGTTGTCGCATCGATGCCTGTGCCTCGGCCAACACAATCTTCTGCCTTCATTCCAGTTAGCGCAGCCATAATTGCCGCCGCAGACGAGGTATTGCCAATGCCCATTTCACCCAAGGCGATTAAGTTACAACCGTTTTGATGGTGTAGCTCGACTCTGTCGGTAGCCATCTTAAAGCCTTGTTTCACCGCGCCTAAGGTCATGGCAGCACGTTTATGAATGGGCCCTGTGCCCGCACCTAAACGCTGGTCAATTACGCCCTCTAGATTTTCAATCGGCTTTAAGATGCCGCAATCTATCACCTCTAAGTCAAAACCTACTTGACGAGTAAATACATTAATCGCCGCACCGCCATTGATAAAGTTAACCACCATCTGTGTGGTCACTTCACTCGGTGCTATCGATACGCCAGAATCTGCAATGCCGTGGTCGGCCGCAAATACCATCATCTTTGGATTACGGATCTGGGGTTTATCTTTACCGAGTACACGGGCGATTTGCAGCGCTAAGGTTTCCAAGTCGCCCAGAGCGCCCAAGGGTTTGGTTTTTGTGTCAATTTTTTGCTGAATGACATCGTCAAATTCAGTATTTATTAGTTTAATATCGAACATATTTGATTCCCTTAACCGCTTAATAAGGTTGAGTTGTACGTACAACGATCACTATTACAATGGCTCGCTAGATGCGCTTGGCACTGCGACTACCTAAAATAAATAAAAAGAAAATACTGCCCATCACCGAGGTAATGATCCCCACTGGCAGCTCTTGGTAACTCAGCAGAGTTCGCGCTAACACATCGACCCAAACCAAAAATAGTCCGCCCAGTAGCGCCGTTAATAGCAGAGGGTATCGCCCAGGAAACAGCAAGCGTACGGTATGGGGCACCATTAGCCCGATAAAACCAATTCCGCCGCAATTTGCGACTAAGATTGCGGTGATAAGCGAGCACAATAGCAACATATTAAGCCGCAAAAACCCAACATTAATCCCTAAAGTATGGGCGGTTTCATCACCGGCACGCATGGCCACTATTTGGCGCTTATTCAGCAAGATAACTAGGGTGGCAACGATGACGACAGCCGCTGGCAACCACAAGCCTTGCCAGCTCGCTTTAGCAAAGCTACCTAAAGTCCAAAATAGTACCGATGCCGCTGCTTGTGGGCTAGAGAAGTACAGCATTAGGCTGGCCATTGCGCCAAACATAAACGAGATCGCCACCCCAGAAAGTAGCATCCGCTCGACCTGAGTACTTAAGTTACGACCGCATAGACTGAGTACCATCACCACTGAAAGGCTGGCACCAATAAAGGCGCCAACAGGCAGGCTTAGCCAGAGCATGCTTTGACTAAAGAGAGTAAGAGCCACCACGGCGCCAAAAGAAGCGCCAGAGGAGATCCCAAAAAGATAAGGGTCAGCCAGAGGATTGCGGGTCACGGTTTGCAGTACGCTGCCCGCAATCGACAGCCCTGCCCCGGCGATAAATGCCAGTAACACTCGCGGTAAACGCAGCTCCCAAATAATCCGCTCTTTCACGCCGATAGGCTCGCCGATATTAAATAACTTATGGCTAAACACATTCAGCACATCGACAGCGCTAATAGTGGCGGCACCAAAACTTGTAGCCGCAAACGGGGTAAGCAATGCCACAAAAGTGAGTATAAGTAGCACTAGATGCTCAGTTCGGCGACGACAAGTCATTGCTAGCGGGTTGCTAGCGATTGTGGCCTTACTCATCAGGGTCTCCAACTTTCATTTGAGCCAGAGCTTCAGCTTTCACTTGAACACCCGCCTTTATATCAGCGGTTGTATGAACGCCGTTTGCCGAGACAGCCTCGTAACCATAGAAATAACTGATAAGTGGATTCCCATGCTGAGGGTGCGGCCTAATTTGACAGCACACATCGAACACCTCGGCGATCCGCTGCTCGGTGAGTACCGCTTTAGGTGAGCCGCAGGCTATGGCTCGACCGTTATCAAGCAGCAATAGTTCATCACACAGCGCGCTGGCAAGGTTAAGATCATGAATAGAGGTGATGACTGTGATATTGAGGCTGCGCAGTAACTCTAAGGTTTGGATCTGATAACGAATATCTAAGTGATTTGTCGGCTCATCGAGAATAAGTAACTTAGGCCGTTGTACTACAGCACGAGCAATCAAGGCTCGCTGCTTCTCGCCGCCAGATAGGCTCTCGTAGGCTTGATTGGCTTTATCTTGTAGGCCAACTTTTTCAAGCGCCTGCGCTATCACTGCGCGGTCGGCGCGACCGGTAAAATCAAATGCACTTTTGTGAGGCGTTAACCCAAGGGCTATAAGCTGCGCAGTGGTCATCTCGAAATGATGCGGAGTATCTTGCAGCACCACGGCAATTTGCTGTGCAAACGCCTTAGCCGACAAGGTGTTAATTTCGTCGCCAAAGAGATGAATGCAGCCTGTTGTAGGCTTAATAAAGCGGTATAAGCAGCGCAGCAGGCTCGACTTGCCCGCGCCGTTAGGGCCAATAATCCCCAGCATCTTGCCTTCAGCTAGACTAAATTCAATGCCCGATAAAATCGCTTTACCACCTAGCTGCCAGCTCAAGTCTTTCACCGACAGCACTGTTTTTGCGTCCAAATCGGTTTGGGTACTAGGATTGTTTATGCTAGCCCATTTTGTCATGAGAGGCATTCGACCCAGCCTCTAAGCCCTGTCTTTAGTTTCACTTTCTTGTCTCCCTCGAGTCGCCCGCACGAGTTTATGTGTATATGGATACACTTCTAATTATCAACACGTACTTATTGATACGTACTGAACAACATCAGTTAGGCAGGTATCTGACTTAGAAGCAGCGCTACGGCTAAGCTTCCCTACAGTTGCGGGTACAGTCCGGACTAAGCCACTGCTTGCAGTCAGCTTCCGGTTCCCTTTATGCCGTTAAGCACCTAACTTTCATTCTTATTTAACGCTAACTTTAGCGCATTAGTGCAACGTCAAATAAGATAACGCCGCAGTTTAACACGCCTTTGTGCACTTGCGTGCTGAGCTTTTTCTTATCTAGCTACATTACTGGTACACGCTTCAATTCGGAGCGAGGAAAATCAGCTTCAGGGACACGATATTGTCTAATCTTTTCCGTCAGTGACGCTGTCACGCTCAAAAGGCCGCAGGTCGCTCTGCTTTTCTGACGGGCTAAAGCCCGACCTACAAGAAACGATATCCTCTAATCTTTCCCGTAAGCGCAGCGTTCTGTGAGTGACGCAGTCACGTTCCCTAGGCCACAGGCCGTTCGTTTCAGCTTTTCCGTTTTTGCTTTTCCTAGGACCTGCTTTTCCTATGAGCTAGTACCTTCTTTGAAACCTAGAATCTTCTCTTAACCCTAGCTCCTTCTTTACCGCCAATTAAGGGTCATGTACTGCTGCTCGCCATCATGCAAAACATCAATCTCTACCGTGGCGGCATAGGACAATTTAAGCGAAGTATAAAAACCCGCTGCTTGATTGACACCTAACGCTTTGGCCATCAAATGACGGATCACGCCGCCGTGAGTTACCAGCAGTACGCGCTTACCTTGATGCTGCTTAAGCATCGTCTGCCAAGCCGTATCGATACGAGACTCAAACGCCTGCATCGACTCGCCATTGGGCGGTGGTAATAACCAAGGATTAGCCCAATAGTTATCAAGTTCATGAGCATAGTTCTGATAGAGAGTATCAAATGTTTGTCCATCCCAGTCGCCAAAATTCAGCTCTCTAAACCCAGCTTCGACTGAGTAAGGTAACTGGTTTAACAGTGCAAACCTCCCTGCCATTGTAGCGCAGCGAATAAGCGGTGAACTCAACACCACTTCAGGCGCTTGCGGTGCCGCTAATTCTGGCTCGGCTTCAGACTGAAACGATACTAAACTCAGCGCAGAAAACGCCTTTCGCATCTGCTGTTCACCCTGCCCAGTTAAGGCCACATCGACTTGACCGCGTAAAATATTGCCGCCCTCACATTCACCATGTCGAAGTAAAATCACCTTAGTGGTTTGCATCATCCCCGCACACCTTCATTATTTATCAGACACTTAGTTAAAATTCATTGGGTTTTAATGCTGAAAAAGTATCATGCTTTAGCACTTGCACTTTTTATCGCCTCTCACGTATTATGGACGTCTATACGTATAAATGTCCAAACAAAATAAATGGCCACTCAATCACGAAGAGGCCTTAAATGAAAATAGCGGACATGATTTACATACATAAAAAATGACTTTGCGAACTGGTAGGAATTATCTATGGCAACCTGTACCCCAACACATGCCTTGAGCGCAGTAGCACATACTCAAGACACTGCCGACAAGGTTTTAGCAGTCCTTACCCAAAAGCTTCTTGATGGGATCCTTATCCTCGATGGTGCGATGGGCACCATGATCCAAGATCGCAAATTTGATGAAGCCGATTTTCGCGGTGAGCAGTTCAAAGAGTGGCATTGCGATGTAAAGGGCAACAACGACATGTTGGTGCTCACACAAGCGGGTGCCATCAAACAGATCCATAAAGAGTACCTATTAGCAGGCTCTGACATCATCGAGACCAACACCTTTAATGCTACGCGTATCGCCATGGCCGATTACGACATGCAAGCTCACTCGGCCGAAATTAACTTGGCAGGTGCGCGCCTTGCCCGAGAAGCGGCCAATGAAGTCGAAGCTGAAACGGGGCGCCAATGTTATGTTGCAGGCGTTTTAGGCCCGACCAACCGCACCTGCTCTATCAGCCCAGATGTCAACGACCCTGGCTATCGTAATGTCAGTTTCGATGAGCTCGTTGAAGCCTATATTGAATCTATCAATGCCCTGATTGCTGGTGGCTGCGACATCATCATGGTGGAAACCATTTTCGATACCCTTAACGCCAAAGCCGCGTTGTTTGCCATCGAAACCGTGTACGACACTCAAGGCTTCCGCCTACCAATTATGATTTCAGGCACCATTACCGATGCCTCTGGTCGCACGCTAACGGGACAAACCACCGAAGCTTTTTACAACTCACTGCGTCACGTTAAGCCACTTTCGATTGGCCTTAACTGTGCTCTTGGGCCAAAAGAGCTGCGCCCCTACGTGGAAGAGCTATCAAAAATTTCTGAATGCTTCGTCTCAGCACACCCGAACGCCGGCCTGCCAAATGAATTTGGTGGCTACGATGAGAGCCCAGAACAGATGGCCGATGTTATCGAAGAGTGGGCAGAGGAAGGCTTTTTAAACATTATCGGTGGCTGCTGCGGTACCACACCGGATCATATCCGCGTTATACGCAATGCAGTAATTAAACATAACGCCCGTAAACTCCCAGATATTCCCGTGGCCTGTCGTCTGTCCGGGCTTGAGCCACTGACCATAGATGACAACTCGCTATTTTTAAACGTGGGTGAACGTACTAACGTCACCGGTTCGGCTAAATTTTTGCGTCTTATCAAGACTGGCGAATATGAAGAGGCGCTATCGGTTGCCCGCGAACAGGTGGAGAGCGGCGCGCAGATCATCGATATCAACATGGATGAGGGCATGCTTGATGGCGTTGAGGTGATGCAAAAATTCCTCAATCTCATCGCCTCCGAGCCTGATATATCTCGCGTGCCGATTATGATCGACTCCTCTAAATGGGAGGTGATTGAAGCGGGACTAAAGTGTATTCAAGGTAAAGGTATCGTCAACTCTATCTCGCTCAAAGAGGGTGAAGAGAAGTTTATCGAACAGGCTAAACTGGTAAAGCGTTATGGCGCAGCCGCTATCATCATGGCCTTCGACGAAGTCGGCCAAGCCGATACCAAGGCGCGTAAAATTGAGATCTGTACCCGCGCTTATCGTGTCTTGGTCGATAAAGTTGGCTTCCCACCTGAAGACATTATTTTTGACCCGAATATTTTCGCTATCGCCACTGGTATCGATGAGCATGACAACTATGCGGTCGACTTTATCGAGGCGACTCGCGAGATCAAACGTACCCTACCCCACGCGATGGTCTCGGGCGGAGTATCGAACGTTTCTTTCTCGTTCCGTGGCAACAACCCAGTACGTGAAGCGATTCATGCCGTCTTCCTCTATCACGCTATTCAAGCGGGTATGGACATGGGTATCGTTAACGCCGGGCAGCTGGCAATCTATGATGATATCGACCCTGAATTAAAAGAGAGAGTCGAAGCGGTAGTACAAAACCTGCTCTGCACTGCGGTTGATAATAATGGTGACCCGTCAAACAACACTGAACAGTTATTAGACGTCGCCGAGAAGTATCGTGGCGATGGCAGCCAAACCATTAAGAAAGAAGATTTAGAATGGCGCGGCTGGGATGTGAATAAACGTCTGGCCCATGCGCTAGTCAAAGGCATCACTGACTTTATCGACCAAGATACCGAAGAGGCCAGAGCGGCGGCAACTCGACCACTTGATGTGATTGAAGGGCCATTAATGGACGGCATGAACATCGTTGGCGATCTTTTTGGCTCGGGCAAGATGTTCCTGCCGCAAGTGGTAAAATCGGCGCGAGTGATGAAAAAAGCCGTGGCTTACTTAAATCCCTATATTGAGCTCGAAAAAGTCCCAGGCCAGTCTAACGGTAAAATTCTCATGGTCACGGTAAAAGGCGATGTGCACGATATCGGTAAAAACATCGTTGGCGTGGTACTCGCCTGTAACGGCTATGAGGTGATCGATTTGGGCGTCATGGTGCCAGTTGAGAAGATCATCGAAGTCGCTAAAGCCGAAAACGTCGATGTCATCGGCATGTCGGGGCTTATCACCCCAAGTCTCGATGAGATGGTGCATAACGTAAAGGCTTTCCATAAGGCGGGCTTAACTATTCCATCGATTATTGGCGGCGCGACCTGCTCTAAAATTCATACTGCAGTCAAAATTGCGCCGCATTCGCCAACAGGTGCCATCTACATTGCCGATGCCTCACGCGCCGTGCCTATGGTGTCAAAGCTTATCAATAACGATACTCGCCAAGCAACCATCGACGAAGCCTACGCAGAGTATGACGTGATGCGTGAAAAGCGTCTATCACAGACTAAGCGAAAGGTGATCACCTCTATCGAAGCTGCACGTGAAAACCGCTGCCAGCACGATTGGCAAAACTACACGCCATTTGTGCCAAACCAGTTAGGCCGCCAAGTATTTGATGACTATCCACTGGAAGACTTAGTCGAGCGCATCGACTGGACGCCATTTTTCCGCAGCTGGGAGCTACATGGGCATTTTCCGCGTATTTTAGATGATGAACTCGTGGGCACAGAGGCCCGTGAGCTGTATAGCAATGCACAAAAAATGCTAGATAAGATTATCAGTGAAAAGTGGCTAACCGCTAAAGCCGTGATGGGTCTATTCCCTGCTAATAGCGTTAACCATGACGATATTGAGCTCTACTCTGCCGATGGGACGGATGGATCTCGCGAGAAGCCGATAATGACCCTGCACCACCTGCGGATGCAGATAGAACGAGTTGGCAACCACAACTTCTGTTTATCCGATTTTGTTGCGCCAAAAGACTCTGATGTCGCCGACTACATGGGCGGTTTTGCGGTGACTGCTGGGCACGGCATCGACGAACATATCGCGCGTTTTGAAGCCGAACATGATGACTACAGCGCGATTATGCTCAAATCTCTGGCTGACCGTTTAGCCGAAGCCTTTGCCGAACATATGCACGAACGAGTGCGTAAAGAGTTTTGGGGGTATGCCGCCGATGAAGCGCTTGATAACGAGGCGCTTATCAAAGAGAAGTACAAGGGGATCCGTCCGGCACCAGGTTATCCAGCCTGTCCAGATCATACCGAGAAAGGCCTGCTTTGGGACTTGCTCAAGCCTGATGAAACTATCGGCCTTAGGCTCACCGAGAGCTATGCTATGTACCCAACTGCTGCGGTGTCGGGTTGGTACTTTTCCCACCCACAATCGCGTTACTTTGGCGTGACCAATATTGGCCGCGATCAGGTAGAAGATTACGCGGCGCGTAAAGGCATGAGCATTGAGGAAACTGAGCGCTGGCTAGCCCCTGTTTTGGATTATGATCCTGAGTAAGGAATGATCCAAAATAGACAGCCTTGAGTGAGCGGGCAAACTTGTTTGTCCGCTCACCACGGGAAAAAATCAAAGCACTCGCTTTTATTCTCACTTATCGCCCATCTAGCGATCTACGTCACAGTTTTCAGACCAAAAAGGTTTACTATGCTCTCTTCTCAGGAGGAATGTTCTTTCCTCCACACTGCTTACCACAATTTATTTCAGGATACACACAATGAAGACTCTTCTTCCTACATTGATCATGCTATTGATCCCTTCTGTTTCATGGGCACATCCAGGTCACGGTTCTGTTGGTTTATTCCATCACTTGTCTGATGTTGCGCCACTTATCTTACTTGTCGCTATCATCGCTTGTGGTGCAGTCTGGCTTCGTTCGAAACGATAAATATTCGCAACTTTTTATTCATTAGGTTTTAAAAGCGCTCGCAGCCGATCATTCACTTAATAGTTTGGGTTTTACTGCTGCCTTTAACTTAGGTTTACGCCTAAATTCTCATCAACTTTACGTTGATTGAGCAGTCTCGTTGCGCGTGTTTTTCTAAAATCTTTATTTAATTTACATACTCACTTCAGTGGGGATGTGATGTGTAGGCTTGCAAATTTGCCTTCATTATTTTGGATAAATTTGATTGATGAATATCCCCGAAAGCGTTAGCTATAAACGCCCAGAGTCTCATTTTGGCTGGCGTGCAGAGTTGAGCCTTAAATATGGTATCAAGCGTGAAAAAACTCGTCTTTTAGAACGACATCAACTTGGTCCTTTAACGGTACAAAAAACCTTTTACCCTGAAGGTGCTGCTTGTCATACCTATCTATTACACCCACCTGGTGGTGTGGTGGGAGGCGATCAGCTCAGTTTTAATATTGATGTTGGTACTCAAGCACACGCCTTATTGACGACCCCTGGGGCGACTAAATTTTATCGTAGTAACGGTGAACAAGCATGGCAAAGCCAAGAGTTAACCGTAGCAAAAGACGGTTTACTTGAATGGTTACCCATGGAGAACATTTTCTTTCCTGGGGCTAATTGTAAGTTACTGACTCAAGTTAATTTAGCGACTAATGCTCGGTTTATCGGCTGGGAAATGCAATGTTTTGGTCGTCCCATGTTGGCAGAGACTTTTGATAACGGCCAAGTATTAGGACAAACCTTTATTCATCGAGATCACCGTGTATTACTGGCGGAAACGCTACGCGTCAAAAGCCAAAGTCACATCGACCAAGCTGCGGCATTACGAAATTTTGCCATGTCTGGAAGTCTTTATATCACCCCTATTGAACCTGAGCTAATCGATAAAATTAACCAGGTTATCGACGAGCAACAACTCCGTTTTGGTAGTGAGATTTTACTCGGTAGCAGTGAGATAGGTAGCGCGTCAACAAGTAGTGCAATGTCATTAACAAGCACAGCAGAAGATAGCTTAATTGTGGTGCGTGCTCTAGGCCAACAAACTGAACCTATGATGGCGAGCTTTGTGCAAATCTGGCGCTGCGTTCGCCTGCACTGGTTTGGGGAACTCCCTGAAGTACCTAGAATTTGGTCAACCTAATATTGGGCGAGCTTAGTGAGTCTAGGTTGATAAAACCAATAAAATTATCGCCATAGTGATTGAGATAACAAATAGATTTGAAAGAGAGATAAGTCATGGAGTTAACCCCAAGAGAAAAAGATAAGTTGATGTTGTTCACCGCGGGTTTAGTGGCTGAGCGCCGCTTGAACCGTGGCTTAAAACTGAACTATCCCGAAGCAGTAGCATTAATTAGCTGTGCCATTATGGAAGGTGCTAGAGATGGTCGCACCGTGGCTGACTTAATGAATTATGGTCGTACAGTGTTAACCGCTGACCAGGTAATGGAGGGGGTTCCTGAGATGGTGCATAACGTACAAGTGGAATGCACGTTTCCAGATGGCACTAAGTTGGTTTCGATTCACGAGCCTATTGTTTAAAACTGACGTTATTAGAGGACCACAACATGATCCCTGGTGAAATCATTGTAAATAAGGCTCTTGGTGAAATAGAGCTTAATCAAGGCTACGACAAATATACCTTATCGGTAGCAAATATTGGTGATAGACCGATACAGGTTGGTTCGCATTATCACTTTTACGAAGTCAATGAATTTTTAAGCTTCGATCGCGAGCCAACCTTGGGTTTTCGTTTAGATATTCCTGCAGGAATGGCCGTTCGATTTGAGCCTGGTCAAAGCAGAACAGTAGAGCTAGTCGCCTATTCAGGTAAGCGTATTATTCAAGGTTTTGATGGAAAAGTTATGGGAAAAATTAAGGAGTAAGCATGGCTAAGATTTCAAGACAGGCCTATGCCGATATGTTTGGGCCAACCGTTGGCGACCGAGTTCGCTTGGCGGATACCGCGTTAATGTTAGAGGTCGAACAAGATCTCACAACTTATGGTGAAGAAGTAAAGTTTGGGGGCGGTAAGGTGATCCGCGATGGTATGGGTCAAAGCCAAGCGTTAAGCAAAGATTGCGTCGATGCAGTGATCACCAACGCCCTTATTCTCGACCACTGGGGCATAGTCAAAGCCGATATAGGTATCAAGCACGGTCGTATTGTCGGTATTGGTAAAGCTGGAAACCCTGATGTGCAGCCAAACGTAGATATTGTTATTGGCGCAGGCACTGAGGCTATAGCGGGAGAAGGCAAGATTATTACTGCTGGGGCGATTGATACTCATGTGCATTTTATCTGCCCCCAGCAAGTTGAAGAAGCTTTATGCGCAGGAACTACAACCTTCATCGGTGGTGGTACAGGGCCTGTAGCAGGTTCAACCGCAACCACTGTAACGCCTGGCATTTGGAACATGCATCGTATGCTAGAAGCTGCCGATGAACTACCGATCAATGTGGGTTTATTTGGTAAAGGCACCGTCAGCAATCCTGATGCGATTCGTGAGCAAATAGCAAACGGTGCAATGGGTCTAAAAATCCATGAGGATTGGGGTGCAACGCCTGCCGCTATCGATACCTGCATGACGGTGGCCGATGAGATGGACGTACAAGTGGCCATTCACTCAGATACATTAAACGAAGGTGGCTTTTATGAAGCAACCACTAAAGCCATTGGCGATCGTGTTATTCACGTATTCCACACCGAGGGTGCTGGCGGTGGACATGCCCCGGATGTGATTAAGTCTGTGGGTGAGCCTAATATCATCCCAGCGTCAACAAACCCAACGATGCCTTACACCATTAATACCGTTGACGAACATTTAGATATGTTGATGGTCTGCCATCATTTAGACCCCGCTATAGCTGAGGATGTCGCTTTTGCCGAATCGCGTATTCGCCGCGAAACCATCGCCGCCGAAGATATTTTGCATGATTTAGGAGCGATCTCAGTCATGAGTTCTGATTCGCAAGCAATGGGACGAGTTGCCGAAGTGGCGATGCGTACTTGGCAATGCGCTCATAAAATGAAATTACAGCGAGGACCGCTCGAGGGGGATTCTGAGTTATCGGATAATACACGCCTTAAACGTTATGTGGCCAAGTACACCATTAACCCTGCCATCACCCATGGTATTAGTCATGAGGTAGGCTCGATTGAAAAGGGAAAGCTTGCGGATATCGTATTGTGGGATCCGGCGTTCTTTGGAGTAAAACCTGCTTTAGTATTGAAAGGAGGTTTAGCCGTTTATGCACCAATGGGAGATATCAATGGTGCAATCCCGACCCCACAACCTGTGCATTACCGCCCAATGTACGCGGCGACAGGTAAAGCACGAGCAGCAACATCAATGACCTTTTTGCCAAAAGCGGCAATTGAAGCGGGTATTACAGAAAAGCTTAAGCTGACTCACCTTATTGGAGAGGTCAAAGGCTGCCGCAATATTCGCAAAAAAGACATGATCCATAATAGCTATACCCCAGTGATTGAACTCGATTCACAAACTTATGTGGTAAAGGCCGACGGTATGGCCTTGGTATGTGAGCCGTTAGCCGAGCTACCAATGGCACAGCGCTACTTCTTGTTTTAAGTTTGTTTTACTTCCTATTTTAACCCTTACCGAACGAGCCATTAGACGGCCAAGTCGAACTTATTGAAGAGGCAAAAATGATTAAGTTAACCCAGATATTGACCGAAGTACCTTCTGTGGATGCAAAGGTTTGTTTAACTATGGTGCAGCGTACTAAAAGCCGTCTGCGCATCGTCCTTGAAGATGGCCAAGATGCCGGTTTGTTACTCCCTCGAGGACATATTTTGCATCACGGTTCTTTGCTATCGACTGACGATGGTTTTGTTGTTGAAGTCGTTGCCGCAAAAGAGCAAGTTTCTACCGCACGCAGCGACAATCCAACCCTATTTGCTAAAGGGTGTTACCACTTAGGTAATCGCCATGTGCCACTTCAAGTTGAAGCCGGATGGTGTCGTTATCAACATGATTATGTTTTAGATGAGATGCTTATAGGGCTTGGGTTACAAGTAACCGTTGAGAATGAAGCATTTCAACCTGAAGCAGGAGCATACGGTGGTACTACCGGTGGCCATTCACATGGTGATGCCTACGACGATAGTTTAGAAAAAGCCAGTCATGAACATGCACATGGTCACCCTCATAAGCATGAGCACTAATCTATGTACAGTGCACATTGCATGTTACCTGAGCTACGACTCTATCAGCTTATTAGCCCTTCTCTGCCCGTTGGCGGCTTCACCTATTCTCAAGGCTTAGAGTGGGCAATTGACAAGGGCTGGGTAACCACGGCAACAGAATTAGAAAACTGGTTAAAAAGTCAGATGCTAGAGAGCTTAACGTGTCTTGAATTACCAGTTTTAGTGCGTATTCAAGGCTATTTAGCCGCTAACGATTACGCTCAAGCACAAGCTTGGTGTAACTACCTTGCCGCAAGTCGCGAGACCAAAGAGTTGCGGCTGGAGGAGCATCAACGTGGTATTGCTTTTGTGCGCTTACTACCAAAGTTAGGCATAGCGCTAACTTCAGAGTTAACCACCATGGTGAAAACAAGCCAATTAGCAGCTTTTGCCTTAGGGATTAATCAATGGCAGATCCCGTTAGATAAAGCACTAGGGGGATACTTGTGGAGCTGGCTTGAAAACGCAGTGGTGGTTGGGATCAAGTTAGTACCATTAGGGCAAAGTGCTGGACAGCAACTATTAATGTCACTAGCCGAAAACATCCCAGCTGCTGTAGAGAAAGCACTACTCATCACGGATCAAGAGGTTGGCAGCTTTACACCAGCACAAGTCATGGCCAGTTGCCGCCATGAGCACCAATATACTCGGCTATTTCGCTCATAGCTGCTCGGTTTTGAACAAATAAAATTCAGCTTGCGAGCATGTGGGCTGAAACATTTAGACATGTCACTAAAGGCTGTATTTTTACATGCACCTTAATCGTAATTAGGAATAAATAATGACTGAATTAGAGTATAAGCAACCACTGCGGATCGGTGTCGGTGGGCCTGTAGGCTCAGGAAAAACAGCACTGTTAGAGGTGCTATGTAAGGCGCTGCGCAATAAATACCAAATTGCAGTTGTGACTAATGATATTTACACCCAAGAAGACGCCAAGATTTTAACCCGCGCTGAAGCACTAGATGCTGACCGTATTATCGGCGTAGAAACGGGTGGTTGCCCACATACAGCCATTCGTGAAGATGCTTCGATGAACTTGGCTGCCGTAGAAGAGCTGGCAAAACGACATAAGAATTTGGACGTAGTATTTGTTGAAAGTGGTGGCGATAACTTAAGCGCGACCTTTAGTCCTGAGTTAGCCGATCTAACCATTTATGTGATTGACGTCGCTGAAGGTGAGAAAATCCCTCGTAAAGGAGGACCAGGGATCACCCGTTCAGATTTACTCATAATCAATAAAATCGATCTCGCCCCTTATGTTGGCGCATCTCTAGTGGTAATGGATCAAGATACCAAACGGATGCGACCTGAAAAGCCCTACATATTTACCAATATGAAAACCGGTAAGGGCGTACCAGAGATCCTTACCTTTATCGAAACTGCAGGCATGTTGAATATATAAATTCACTGACTAATTAGGTCAAACAGCAAGTCGCTCGGCGTAGCGTACTTTCTTATTAGGGCCCCGCCCGGTTACTGAGTTCTGCTGCAAAGTGAACATCATGATGCTGCTGAACGAATGTAAAAAATAAAGGGAAAAACACCAACATTTATTTAAACATCGGTGATTATTCAATCTGATAATCACCTAGTTCACCGTAAAACGGAAATCTACTTAACAAAATCAAAAAGGAAAAATACCAATATGAGTAATGACATCGTAAAAGTTTCAAGAAATACAGATAACGCACCCCAAAATTCTGTATCTACACAAACTGTCGCCTTTTCTCATTACAACAATATTTCAGCCCAATTACCTCTAGACCCTAAAACGGGAAATATTGTAGTTGGCAATGTAAAAGATCAAACAGAGCAATGCCTAGCCAATATTAAAGCCATTGTGGAAAGTATCGGGCACGTGATGGACGATATGGTTAAAATCAATATCTTCGTTATGAATATTGAAGATATTGATGTAATTGATGAAATCTATGCCAAATTTTTTCCCAACTCCACGCCGACACGCACGGTAGTCGCCGTTGCAGCGCTACCTATGAGCGACGCCTTAGTACAAATGGATGCACTTATTTCAAACGGTGAAGGTACAGCACCACAAGCGCCATGTGCACTGATAAAAGTGTCAAGAAATACGGAAAATGCACCAATAAGTGCGATATCAACACAAACTGTCGCTTTTTCTCATTACAACAATCTTTCAGCTCAATTACCTATCGACCCAATTACGGGTAAATTGGTAAAAGGCGCAATCAAAGAGCAAGCCCAGCAGTGTTTAAATAACATTAAAGCAGTTTTAGAGAGTATCGACCATGTGATGGGCGATGTTGTTAAAACAACAATATTCGTTAAAGATATTGCGGATATAGAAGCAGTAAATGAAATTTGTTCAGCATTTTTCAAAAATGACGTACCTGCACGTACCTATGTTAACGCTGCAGCTTTGCCTATGGGAGCTTTAGTGCAGATAGATACCGTTGTGTCGCACGGCGATGGAACACCACCACAAGCTCCAGAAGATACACGTCACATCGTTATAGAAGCCAGCAATACCGAAAATGCACCACAAGCATCATACTCACACACAGTCGCTTTTTCACATTACAACCATATTTCAGGTCAATTACCTGTAGTTCCAACAAATGGTGAAATAGTAGCCGGTGGTGTAAAAGAGCAGACTGAGCAATGCCTGAACAATATCAAGGCTATTGTAGAAAGTGTTGATCACGTGATGGACGATATCGTTAAAATCAATATCCAAGTAAAACACATTGTCGATATTGATGCTGTAAACCAAGTTTATTCGACATTCTTTAACTGCGATCTTCCTGCAAGAACTGTCGTTGGTGTATCTGCTATCCCTATGGATGCTTTAATACAAATTGACGCTGTTGTTTCTAACTGTGAAGGCACACCGCCGCAAGCATAATAAGCACTTATTGAGCGAGTCATCGTTCGATACATCGATACATCCATAAAGCCCTATTTCTCTAACTATGTTGAAGTAGCTTTGAATTGGGGCTTTATTCCCTCTCTAAACATAAGAAGCAAGCAATTGATTACTCGTATTAAAACATACACCAGCTAGTCAGACTCGCTTACTCGAAACATACCTAAAACGATGCGATATGTTCTACTGCCAGACCTTAAATCACGCGACTTTAGATGAGCGATATTAGTCGCGATCAAGTAGAAGATTATGCTGAGCGTAAAAGGATGAGTATTAAGGAAATTGAGCGTTGCTTAGCACCTATGCATGATTATGCTCATAACTATGAACATGGCTATGAACATGGCTATGACCCTGAATAAAGAGTGATCCAAAAGGGTCAGCCTTGAGCGGGAGGGCAAACTTGTTTGCTCGGTGGCCATAGGCCTAAAGTAAAGGGTCAGCCCAGAACGGGAGGACAAACTTGTTTGCTCGGTGGCCACAGGCCTAAAATAAAGAGCTTGGTGACCCAAGCTCTAAAATCAGAAGCTCTAAAGCAAAGAGTCAAACTATGAAATGTTACTCATACAAGGCTTGATAATCGTGGAGGCTTTATCATTGATTAATGATAAAGCCTCATACTGATTAATATTCATCGCCACTTGACTCAACAAGCCTTCGGCTCCTTTGGCTGCTTCACTCTCATAAATCAAAGGCACCATAGTTAAATTATGCGACTTCGCCTGGGCATCAATAAACTGTAACTGAGCCCAGAATAGATTTGAGATAAGATGAAACAAGCAACTCCCCACACCTAAGTGACGCCACTTTGGTACCACATAGGCGTACAGCAAATAACAACAGCCACCAATTTGCCGATCATGACAGGTATTATCATCTGAATACCAAGAGTCGAGTAAGCCAACATTAAAAGTCACAAAAGCCACTGGCGTTCGCTTTTCCTCTTCAGCGAAAGCGACCAAGCGATAGTGTCTTTTATGTCGACTCTCCGATAGGTGGCTTACCGGGCTTAGAGTGTTGAAAACTTGCTCGATGGCAGCATTATCATCTGCACTCTTGCTACAGAAGTATTGCTGTAACGCGGTGGTGTTTTCAGGCTGTGAATCATCATAAATGCTGACGCAAGGTATAACGGATGACTCATCTAGCTCGATGGCGGAAGGTGCCCGCAGGCGCAGATCTTTTTCAGCTAATGTTTGAATAAAGCCATCTTGTAGTTGGAAGTGGCTAAAATCATCAAGCAGGTGAAGTAAGGGAAAGAGCTCCGCCTTACTTTTATGAAGTGCCATATACCGCTCCACTCAATAAACCCGTTCTCTATATATCATCGGCATAACTAATATAGACATCAGGTTCAAATATAGACAACATTGTGCATTAACTATAGGTGCTAGTTATTTACCTGTAAAATTCCTTAACACCTGATTAGCTGTGGGCTCTAGCCTCAAATCACGTCAAGCCATTGTATATAAAGACAAGTAGTATTTTACGATGGATTGCCGTATCAACTTGGTAGCACGCTCCCTCGAATGAAATAAAATGATTCCAATCGAATGCACTTGCTCACATTGAGTTACCACCTGCCTATGCCTATTTAATTTCATCACAAAGAGGTCAATTTTTTACGAAGCAAAGTGGGCGAACAATCATCTGTCCAACAAAAAGCCCCAATCATGAGAATTATTATGATTGGGGCTTTTTTAATCTAGAGTCTACGAATAACTATTGATTGCTAATTAAGCTTTTTTAGCAACATGTGCTGCAATCGCATCCATTAGATCTGGTGATAAGCAATCATATGGCTCTAACCCTAGCTCCAATAAACGCTCACGGATCGCAGGCATATTTTCAGGGTTGGTGCCTGTTTCAATAATTGATGACACAAATGCAGCAAATTCTGCTGGTGCCCAGCCTGATTGCTTGCTTAGCTCTGTATGGACAAAGTCTAAACCAAAAAATGGATGGGCCTCATTATGAATACGGCCATACATATGTACGCCACAATCTTTACAGGCATAACGATTAATGGCTGCTTCAGCATCAACCACGACTAATTTGCTTTCGTTTGCAGTTATCTTAACGTTATCACGTCCAATCACTGCAACTTGAGAGAATGAAGCACCTTTAGGCTTCCAGCACTTTGAGCAGCCGCATACATGGTTATGTGCTGTTTGACCGCTTAGCCTTACAGTAACAGGCTTGCTCTTACAGTGACACGTTAACGAACCACCACTAAAACCGGACAATATAGGGAAAATATTATTATCAACAGATGGGTGAATTAATACCTTGGTACTATTTTTTCTCAGAAAAAGTTTTAATATTTTAGAAATCATAATCAATACAAACAGAATAATTAACAACTGAAATCGTTGAGCTATTAGTCTCAAAATTTTAATTGAGAGACTCCAATTATTACTTAATGAGTTAGCTACTCATTAAGCATGATTATCGTCAACGGGCTTGGAATGGGGTGCAAGTATATGCAGATGCAAAGAAATGATAAGACGGCTTTAAGGTAAAAGATTATTACCAAACTGCAAAAATTACACTAATTTGGCACTGATTCCATCTGGTATTTTTCAAGATAGTTATCACCGGTCTTTACTATTTTCATTGTGATAATCCCGCAATTTATCAGCAAAGGCATATCAACACTGCCTTTTACGCCTTCGTTTTTCAGCGGTGACTATTAGCAAATAAGTGAGAGCCGACTCTGACGGCTGCCGACGAATTTAATAGCATGCTTGTGGAGCTCTGACTCAATCTAGCTGTGAGCAGCACAATGGAGGTATCTCGACTAAATCTTACAATGGAACCAGCATGTTTTGACGAGGCGTATACACTTAACCTGTGGAACTCCTACAAAGGTGGCAGGGAAGTGAGTCGAAAAACCAAATTGAATAAAAAAGGTCGGCTATGGTGGCTTTACCCATTCTTGTTGGTGATGCTTTTTTCCTTACCGTCAAACGGTCAAACCTTACCTGACGTCAATTTTTTAAAGAGTGAAATCGCTCGTCTTAATAGTGAATCCCCAAAAAATGAAGCCTTAATTAGTCAATATGAGACCCTACTTTCTCGAGTTAATGGCTACAAAAAGCAGAAAGCCACCCGAGATGAATATCGAAACATTATCAGCCAGTTCCCTGTGCAGCGAGAGCGTTTACTTAAAAAAATAAACGACGTGGAGCAGCTAGATATCTTTAATGTTCTCCATAAGACTAAGTACAACGACCTTTCACAATCTATCGCGACACTACAGGCGGCGGTTACAGAATGGCGCTCAACCTCTCAATCCAATAGCGATAAAAACAAGCAACTGATTAATGCAAGTACGACATTACCGCAGTCACTGGCGCAAATCGATCGAGAAATAGAGAAAGCCTCAATCATTAAAAGTGATACCGACGGTCAGTTAGATCAGTGGCTCGAATCAAGCAACTTAACCACGCTCAAGCTTCAGCGACAAGTTACCTCCGCTCAATTACAGAGTTTAGACGAACGCACTGAATTATTAGGTTTAGAGCAACAATTGTTGAATAAAAAAATTCAAACAGCCTCACCAATACTGATTGAATTACAAGATAAATTGACACGTGTTGAGCAAGCTTCAGTTAAAACACTGATCGAACAAGCAAGGAAGATTAGTGAGGATTCGGCGCTAAAGGGAGCTGAAAATCAACAGCAGATAGAACAACTCAAAGCTTACACTGTTGAGTTAGAACAAGTACTGGCAGAGATCGATCAAGCTCGTATCTCCTATCAGAAAGTTGAAGCTGAGCAGCGAAGTTTGATGGATGAACAGCGATTAATAAAAAATAACTTGGCGTGGTTACGTAATAGTACCGCTTTTGGCGCTTCAATTCGGGCACAACTACAACGTTTACCAGCTAAAGTGGATACTCAATATATCCCAGATATCATTGCCAAAGCCCATATTCGAAAATATGAGATCGGGCAAGAAACAAATAAATTCGCACTGCAAGCTACGGCGACCGGAGAGCCTGCGAGCGATAAAGCGCCAGACAAGGTAACCACGTTATTGAATGAGTTATTAGTTCAATTAGCAAAGGATTATGAAAAACTCATTTCGGCATTAAGTCAGTTAAAGTTAGCCAAAGACCAATACGCTCAAGCAGTGGAGAAGGCACGAACTTTCTTAAAACAGCAACAATTATGGACACGCAGTAACGTACCTATTTGGCAGCACCTAACAGATTTTAATGCAGAGATCTGGTTTGGATCGAAAACACCATTTAAAGAGATGCTCGATAAGAGTACACAAAAACAGTCAGTATCGTTTTTAGCTCTGTTCGCCCTTTACACCAGTCTGCTGGTTTATATGATGATTCGACTCAATCGATATGCAGCACGGCGTAAAGATGAGCTGCAAAAGGTGTTTGGCCACCCACTTAAAGACCGTTTTCACTTTACCGTTTCGTTGTTCTCATTAGCGATTTTATGCGCGCTTATCTTACCTATTTGGTATGCAATAACTGCTTGGGGAATATATTGGTTTTGGCCAGTCTCTACCTCCAATGAGGTCACCACACTCATTTTTGCCAGTGCATCAGCTTTATTTGTCGTCGAGTTAATCCATGCCCTGAGCTATAAGCAAGGCGTATTGCCTTTACACCTAAATTGGCCAGATCAAATTTGTAGTTACTTACATAAAGGAAGTCATCAAGTTCGCTGGCCGTTTGTCATTTTGCTACTGTGTATTTTTATGGCAGAACTGATTTCTGGCACCAATGAAGCGGAAATTTCGCGGGTGTTGTTTCTATTACTAATGGCGGCGATGATGACTGTGTTTATTTCGCTGTTAAAGAGAAATAATCTACCTTCCACGTTACCTTCGCCTCTCAATCAAGGCCTCTCTTTGTATCTGCTTCGCTTGGTCATTATCGGTTCGTTTATCGTCATCATCACGATGGCCGTGATGGGACTCTATATCGCATCATGGGTTTTACTTATCTACCAACAGCTAACGCTTTACGTGGTGTTAGCTGTTTTGCTTACCTACCAAATGGGTGAGCGATGGTTAAAACTAGAGCATAGGCAACTCAACTATCAACGCCTGTTAGCACATCGCGAAGAGTTGATCGCTCAGCAGCAGGAGCAAGCGGATGAATTACCCGAAATTACCGAGCTGAGAGAAACCATTCCTGATGTGGAAGAGCGCAGTTTAGCGAGTGAGCAGATAAGTGAACAGTCGCTAACTCTATTGCGCGGTTTGTCATTAATTGGCTTAGTCGTTGCGGTGTTAACTCTATGGTCAAGCGCATTGGAGATGACCAGCTGGTTAAACAATATTGTGGTATGGCAGGTTAATGAAGTGACTGAAACCGGCGTGAAGCTAGTAGATGTGACTCTGCAATCATTGCTTTATGCAATGGTCACATTAATCGTGACTCTTGTCGGAGTGCGTAACTTACCGGGAATCTTAGAACTGCTGATCCTGCGTCGTCTTGAGTTGGCACCAGGCACGGGGTATGCGGTGACAACCCTGCTACGCTATATGATCTTAATGGGTGGCTTAATGGGGGTATTTTCGATACTGGGCTTTCAGTGGTCTAAGTTGCAATGGTTGGTTGCCGCGTTCGGTGTAGGCTTGGGGTTTGGATTACAAGAAATTTTCGCCAACTTTATTTCTGGTTTAATCCTCCTATTTGAACGGCCTATACGAATTGGCGATATTGTCACGATTAATGATTTATCGGGAACCGTCAGTAAAATTCAGACCCGTGCAACCACCATTATTGATTGGGATAACAAAGAAATAGTGGTGCCGAATAAAACCTTTATTACAGAGAAGCTGATTAACTGGTCATTGACGAGTCCCATGACCAGAATCGTAATACCTATTGGAGTGGCCTACGGCTCTGATATCGATCGAGTAGAGACCTTGCTGTATCAAATTGCCGATGAGCACCCATTGGTGCTACCGGATCCCCAACCTTCAGTGGTGTTCCTATCGTTTGGTGCAAGCAGTCTGGATTTTGAATTAAGAGTGCATATCACCGCGATTGAGCTGCGCCTATCAACGGTTCATATCATCAACAAGAACATTGATCGCTTGTTCCGAGAACACGACATTGAAATTGCCTTCCCGCAAATGGATTTACATGTTCGTGATTGGCCACCAAAACCAACAGACTCATGAGTTTCTATTTTGAGTCAACACTTTATACACTCAAAAGTGAGGTGGCTTATCTATTTTAATCCGCCTTTATGATTGATGCCTATCTCTCTGCTATTGCTGTTTTAACTGTGGGATGTATGACTTTGGCATCAAAGAGTAAGAGTGATGTTCGTTCATTATTTTACCATTTACTATCGCTAAAACCATCAAAGCTCTCCCTTTACTAAAGTTCATAGTGCTATAGTGGAAGCAGTTCCAAAATAAATTGTTTCTGTTCACCATTTCAGTTCAGTAATTCAGTTCAGTATTTCAAGGAGCATCTATGTTAAATGAGAATCATGCGCTTATTTTCGACTTCCCTGAGTTTAAACAAGACATTGTTTATTTGAATTATACCGATGAAGAGTTCGACAAATTATCCAAGCAGTACCACCTCCTCGATTATGATATTCGTCAGTTAGAAATTGCCGGTAGCCCAACCGATGATGAACATATGCATCAGCTAAAACTGACCCGCGCTAACTTAAAAGATACCTTATTTCAAAAACTCAAAGCCCATCACGATGAATAAATTTTTGGTCTATTAACAGAGAGCCAAAAGGATGAATCCTTAACTCCCTTTTGGCTTATAGCTTGAACCTATCAGTCCCCTAGCCCACTCAATGACGCTTTTTTGATGAAAATACACTCTGGTCTTATTTCTTACGGATCTCTTCCGTAAATGACTAAATGAGTGCTAAAATTAGCGGTTAACGCTTCGTATAATCTCAATGATATGGTTTGAGAGTTTCTACCAAGAGCCCTAAACTCTTGATTATGAAGACTTTACTTTATGAATACTAACCTAGTAATTGTTCACTATTGCTGTGCGATGGTTTGAGCGCTTACTTGCTAGATTGGTTTAATCACTCAATAAAGGAGAGCTTCATGAATTATCTACAGCTACCCAAAATCGATCTTCACTGCCACCTAGACGGTAGCGTTCGCCCGCAAACTGTTATCGACCTTGCCAAAATTCAAGGCATTGACATTCCTAGCGATAACGTTGACGACATCAAATCCCTGATGGTGGCGCCAGAATCTTGCCCTAACCTTGATGAATATCTGACTCGCTTTGCACTGCCTGTATCGGTTATGCAAACAGAGGCAGCGCTTGAACGTGTATCGTTCGAGCTATTTGAAGATGCCGCTAAAGAGAACGTGAAGTACCTAGAGGTACGTTTTGGGCCACAGCTTCATCGCAAGCAAGGGCTTAACTTCGAGCAAATTATTGGCAGTGTCGTCAAAGGTATGCACAGGGCTGAAGCCCTCTATGATATTAAGGGTAACTACATCCTTTCTATCATTAAGGTACTACCAAAAGATGATATCAATGAGGTTATCGATGCCGGCGCTACATTCCTTAACAAAGGCGTGGTGGCGTTTGACTTAGCGGCAAGTGAAGAGCCAGGTTTTTGCCACGAGTATATTCCTTACGCCAAGTATGCCCTCGATAAAGGCTACCGGATCACCATTCATGCGGGTGAACAAGGCGTCGGTCAGAACGTCTATGATGCAATCTCGCTTCTGGGTGCCGAACGGATCGGCCATGGTATTCATATCAATAACCATAAAGATGCTTATGAGTTAGTACGAGCTGAGGCGGTAGCACTCGAAGCCTGCCCTAGCAGTAACGTACAAACCAAAGCGGTTGAAAACATAGAGAGCCACCCATTTGGTGACTTCTACCGTGATGGTCTACTGGTCACCATTAACACCGATAACCGTACTGTGTCTGATACCACAATGACCAAAGAGCTACAGCTAGCGGCGGAGAAGTTTAACTTAAGCGAACAAGACTACTTTCAGATCTATAAGATAAGTGTTGAAAATGCGTTTGCGTCTGACGAAGTAAAACAGTCTCTATTGAAATTTATTGCCTAAAACCTAAGGCTACTGATTTAAAGTTAGCACTTTAAGACTACTGCTTTAAGATTAGCGCTTTAGCTAAAATAATGAGCCAAACGGTATTACAGAAAAGGCTATTAACTGATGTTAATAGCCTTTTATTATGGGCTTTTGACAATAGCCTCCCAGCACTTAGATAAGCTAACGATTAAAAGATATCGTAGCTCACGGCTCTAAAGCTTGTGGGCGAATGAGTATAGATTTTAATTTCATCTATAACGCCATTAGTATCGTTATCATTGTAACTGACTAATCGATTACCAAAGACATATACTCTTCAGTGGAATTGCTAGCTATAACACCATCTCCATATAGATAGAACCAGCACAGCCCAAACTCAGACTAATTTGAGCTGAATCGAAACTTAAAATTGTTCTCGTAACTTTTAAGCTCCCCCCTTTTCTCCTCTACGCAAAACTCAACAAGACCAAAATTAACGCTTTTATTTTAATTTTGTGAACTAGGTACCTATGTTTCGGCGCACACTTGTACGCATAATGAGGTATTAGCCAGATATCAGCCGTATTGACTATTGGAGTTTGCAATGCAGAACATAGATTGCCCACAGTGCAACCATAAAATCGACCTTAATTCAATCTCTTGCCCCCAATGTTATGCAGCACAAGGGCTAGAATCCTTGGCTGGAGTCGATCCTGATATGCGCATCAAAAATCAGAAGCTTGCCATCTGGTTTAGCTTCCTACTAGGTGGGTTGGGGCTACATAAGTTCTATTTAGGTCAGCACCTAAAGGGTAGCTTATACTTAGCATTTAGCTGGACACTGGTGCCTATGGTCGTTGGCTGGGTCGATGCGGTCCGCACCCTGAAGATGACACCCTTTAATTTTGAGCAGCGTTACTGCAAAAGAGTGTCACAGGGGATTTAAACCGTTTTTTAAGTGAGCACCTGCTAAAACGCCCTCACCGTTTTTAAAGATTTAGGAAAAGACAGCTTAGGCTGTCTTTTTTATTGGGCGGAGTTGGATTTAAGATTAAAAAGCTTACTCTGTCTCACTATTTAAAAACAATTATAAGCCCATAACTACGCAAGCTATTTAGTAATATTAATCAGTATAAAGACTTGACCGCTCAGCGAGCGTTTAGCACTTTTGAGGCAAGGTCATTAATTGATCCTAGGTATCAGCTGCTGCGTTACTCATCCTCCTATATCCATATAGTCGTGCACTTCTACTTTGAACAAGGGGCATTCGCAGCATCTGATCACCATGGTGTTAAGCTGTCCATCCCCTTTAAGGTCATTTTCTATATCCCTATGGGTCAGTGAAAAGAAATGTCTTATGAATATCGGGAACATACAGGTCGCAGCGAGTGAATAGCATCGTTATTCATCGGATGCTAAAAGACTCTGAGTAGATCACTTTATTATACTGATTGGTCCCCCTCCTCTCTCCTAATTTTCGCCCAACTATAGAGGCGTAACGTACCAAGATATAATCTTTATATTCACGCAAGCTAAGGCTCTGCCCATCTTATCGCAAACAAATCGACCACAAACAAAGCAAGTAACCAACAATTTCAAGATAAAGATTGCACTACAAAGCCGTTACCAATACATTCGCGCAACAGTAATTCACAATTGTTACAGCGAAAAGGCAAACCAGTTGAAAGACTGGGACGCAAAACCACCGGTCTAAGGGTCAATTGTACCTATGATAGCGGGGATGCCATTGGTATCTTGCTACTCAAACAGCTCTCTGTAGTTGTTGATGAGCGACAGGTCATGTTTACGCGTTTTGCCTTATTGATTTATCTACTTCAATAAGGATTTTTTAATGCTACAAAATAAAGTTCGTTCTCTAGCACTGCTTGTTACCAGCGCGCTGCTGCCGTTGTCGGCACAAGCACAAATCAATATGCAGCAATCCGCTGAGCAAACCTTCAGTATTATCACAAGTATGAAACAGCGCGGCATGAGTGGCGATGGGGTGATTGAAGAAAACAATAAACGTTATATTGTTTATAATAATCATCGTTTTGAACTACACGAAAATAATTACCCTAAGTTTCCACTTCCTTATGGTGGTGCTGAGGCATTGGCCCCATATTACGATACCTTCCCTTTCCTTGATGAGAAATGGGACATCGTTATGAATAACGACCATGGCTTTTACTTTATCCATGATGAATTCGGCAGCATGAGCAGCTCAACCGACGGCTGCTTTATTGAGTATAATCCAAATCAAATGTTCTCAACGGAACAAGTCATGCGCTTTGAGAACAAAGAGTGCATAAGTGCACCGACTATATCTAATGTTGAACTTTCAGGGGTGTTTGATCTCGGTGCAACGCTTACTTGGCAGGGCCATGTTGCAGGCAATAATTATAAAATCAGTTTGACGCAAACAAATAGCAAAATGGCTCCACAGCTGTTTACTGCAAATGAACCTGAGTTCTTCTTCAGCCAACTTATGCCTGAAACCCAATACCAAGTTCAAATTCAGGCCTGTAACACAACAGCTTGTATTGAGCTTGAGGCATTTAACTTCATCACGGAAAAAGAAAAAGTGGGCTTTCATGATGGAACTCGCAACTTAAACCACCTTGAGGGTAATATTGCTGCACATGTTTCATTTATGCAGAGTCACAGTATTACGGCACCGTTTGGCAATGAGGATTTGGGTGCCCCAGATATCGTTATTGGCCGGGAAGCGATGTTGTTGGTGAGCCCACAACAAGATGACATAAACCAAATGTGGGTTGAGATTTATCAAGATGGCGAATTGGTTACCCGTCAAATAATGCTGCCTCCAGCTAACCAACCGAAAACCGATCAATATGCAGTTGAGGGGCGTCCAACGGTAATATTTGGCCACAATTTGTGGAGCTTACCGTTAAAATGGAATTGGATAAAACCCGGCTTATCACTGCAGTTTGTTGATAACCATGGTCGACACTCTGAGCTGTCTCAACAAAATATTGAGTTTGGTGGTGCACCAGAGCTAATCATCCAAAATATCGATATGGGTATGTTAACCCAGCCTCGTGGTCGCAACACTATGGCCAATAACACAGCTGAACATGCCGCGGATTATTTCCAAAAAATTCCAGTGTCTAAATTAATCGTCGGCCAATACGCCTCAGCATATTTTGAAAAAGTCACCATGCCAAATGGTAAAGTTTATACCGAGCGCAGCGAGACTGATGGTGGCTGGCACGGCGGCGATATGCGTGAGGCCATAGGTAAAGCGCTTATTTCAACAGGTATTAACAATGCCAACGTAGGCATAACTGCCACAGCTGGCAGTTCACAGGCTTATAATCGTCACTTCAATCACATTACCGCTCATACCAATGTGGGGGTTTATATCGATGCCGAAACAGGGCAAACGGAAACGGTTGTACACGGTGGCAGTGGCGGTGGTGGGATTGTTACCCTCGAATCAACTACAGGTAACGAATGGTCCCATGAACTAGGACATAACTACGGCCTAGGGCACTATCCAAGTATGGCCTCTGTGCATGATATGCAAAGCGGCTGGGGTTGGGATGCTGTATTTAAACGCTTTATCGGCAATATCAATTGGCGTGGGTCTGCTAAAGAGTTAAATCTTGGCGGCGAGATCTCCCCTCCTTATCTGGACATATTTAGCTTCCTGCGTGATGCCCAAGCTGGCGGTGAGAATCAAAAAATGGGGTTAGTGAGTAACTATACCTATGAGCACCCAATGCAAGCTAGGCGCACCCAAGCATGGCTTAATAATGGTTACAACCAAACTCCAGATGGCACAAGCTATTACGTAAAGTGGGATCAAGAGCAGCAAAGCTACCTCAATGTAGAGTCTGATGCACTTGCTGCGCAGCAAACGGGTATAAAAGTTACCACTCTAGTGGGAATTTACGATCCGATGCGACTCAATCCGAGTCAGATCTATCCAGTGCTCTACGGCAACTATGGCAATACCTTCCAATTACCTAACGCTACAGAATACACGCCTATCGACTCAGGGCAGACATTAACGGGTGGATGGCATCATTATCAAAGTTTAACTGAAGAACAATTAGCATTAACTACATGGAAAACCCTTGCTGATAATGGCAATTACAAACGCTTATGCCAGTTTAGCTTTACTACAACTACAGGTGATAATGTCAACTTGGTAGGTCATGTTGATAGCACTAACAACAACTGCCGAACCAGTGATGATATGCACTGGAGCATTAATGGCCAGTCACAACAGATGGTATCGGCTACAGGTGACTATTCACTGTTGTACCCACTAGGTAGAGGCCAGATTGTTTACACCCCGACACCAGAGATTGGCGAAGTTAATCTTTGTCTATTAACTGATATCAACAATCCTAGTCATAATGGCGCAGGCTTTGTACAAGGTGATAAATGTTCACAAATCCCAGGGATTAAGCACAGTAATAATCGTGATTGGACCTACACGATTTGGCGTAATCCAACCGAGCAAGTACAATACAGTCACAACAATGTGTGCCGCCTCGAGGTATTAGATAAGCAAGGACAATTTGTTTCTTATGACTTACCGGGCCAGCGTTTAAATAGCAGCGAAAGCAACAAATTCCATATTAATCTACCCCTGCAGGAATTAGCTCAGGTAACCCTGTATTGTGAAGATAATGAGGGCGTACATCAGCTGGATCAATTAACACCATCACTAGACACTGGATTAGAATCACTGCCTGAAGCCGTTATTTTAGGGCAAGAGTATGGTTATGATGTATTAAATACAGGGATGGGTAATGGTTGGTTTGATCACAGCGCACAGATGAACTACAACACCTTAACTAAGCGTGATCTAAACAACCTAGCAACCATGCAAGTCAATAATCTTAGGTTGCCAGTTTGTCGTTTCGAACTTGATATTGATGGCACCACACAAACAGTGCATGGTTTTGTTGAACAGTTAGTTACTAATGATTACCGTTGTACCGGCGGCGACGAGATCACCGTGGTGCAAAATGGTAGTGAGAACCGCGTTGAGTCTAAACTAAACCAGTTCCAGTGGTTATCAATGTGGAACCCGCAACATACTGGCGAGCAGATTAAGGCTAAAACTGGCAGCGAGCAAAATCTTTGCAGTATCACTCGCTCAGGGTTCTACGGTGCGGGCTTTATTAATGACGGCGGGCAATGTGTGCAGGCATCAGGTATAAAGTGGTCAAATGGCTACAACTGGGTATTCTCAAGTGGTCACGCCCAATACACCTATAAGTAAAGAGTTAAGCTTTCGCATTAAAGTGAGCTAAATATATAACCCTTATAATCAAAAGCCAGTTGCTACAGCAACTGGCTTCAAATTTTGAGTGTGTTCTTTATTACTGCATTCTGACTACAACTGTTTTACCTATATAGTCGTGAAGTGCACGGCGTTTTTCGTTAGATAACATGGTAATAAACTCTGAAATATCCCAAATAAATGCCAATACGCCGAATGCAATCACGGTGTTAATGAGTGAATCTGAAATATTGCCATTTAGCCCAACGGTCACTCCGATATATAACAGTAAGCCTAACCAGAATGCATTAATGGCGAAATTAACCGACTCTCTGCGGAGCGCTTGTTTAAGCCCAATTCTAGTCTCGTCATCATGATTCAAGACCTTAACCTTTAAGCACATTTTTCCAATTGTCTGGCCGAAGAAACCGTGCATTAGGATGATGTAGAAACAAAGCTGCATGCCATGAATGGCTTGTTGAAAATGGTTCTGCTGATCGTATTCAACACCAAATAGATAGCATTGACCGATAAGTAACGCACTGAACAAGATCCCGTCGAGCATAGCCGCCCAGAAACGCGGCCAAAAAGTCGAGTATTTACTAACTTGATCACGACGCTCACATTCCTGTTTATCCTCTTTTAGATAACGAGGATCATTGATGAGCCTTATAATCTCTGCATAACGTTCTGGGTACTGCTTTTTATTTATATGCTGCTCTACATCAAGTAGCTCATCATAACTATACGAAGCATAGTCGGGGATTTTATCCATAAAATCGTACTCTTCCTTTGAGGCATTACATCAGCTTTGATAAAAAACACAGAAATTGAATGGTAATGGCTAGACTTAGAATTGCCTTTTAAACATTACCAACTGTCTGTTGTTTATAAGCTTAATTAGGAGCGATAAGCATTTTACTGCGTTGCAATATGAGATGAGGTTCAATATATAAGCAGAGCGCTTATCTATTAACTTGGTTTTGAGCGGCTTCATCTTCCTGATGCAAATTTTGACTACCTAAAAACTTCGGTAGCATCTTCCTTTTTAAGCTTATTGGCTTTTTATTTAGCCAGTTAGCGTAGCCCTTTTATCTATATAGTGTCTAGCTAAAATTGTAGCTTTATATAATCTTAACTTGCATTATTAGTTTCAGTAATCGGTGACCTGTGTCGCTGTACCCTATTGTTCACAAAGGTAATATTTAAATCTCGCGTTACAGATTTTTATTACGACTCCCCAATTTTTCAACAAAGGATTAGACTTAAAAATGGATTACAAACAACCGCTAGCCATGACTCTTCTCGCTCTGGCTGTTAGTAGCAGTTGCTTCGCAGCAGACTATCAAAATGTTAACGATATTCCGTTCCAAGATAGTAACTTTAAAAGCTGCGTATTAGCGCAAAAGCTGCAAGATCCCGCAGCTATTACCAAGCTTGTCTGCCGTCAAGCTAAGGTGAATAACGCCGATGAACTAAACCACTTTCCGGCACTTGAAGTACTTTGGTTATCGGGCCCACAATTGACTCAGGTCGACTTGAGCAACAACCCTAAGCTTAGCGAGCTTTCAATCACTAAGTCTAAGCTGAGCCAACTCGATGTGAGTAAAAATACTCAGTTAAAAGAGTTCAATATTAGCTTCAACCAAATCGCTAATATCGATCTTAGCCATAACCCAAAGCTGACTGATATCAGTGTGGTTGGCAATCAACTGACTCAGTTGAATCTTAGCCAAAATCCTGAGCTTACATATCTTTGGGCAAAGGAGAACCGACTCACCTCAATGGACTTTAGCCACAACCCAGCATTAATCCAAGTGGGCTTAACGAGCAACCAACTCACCGAAGTTAATGTCAGCAAAAACAGTGTGCTCAACAGTTTAGCCCTGATGTATAACCCGTTAACACAGCTGGATGTAAGTCATAATCCAAAGTTGACTAAGTTACATCTGACAGACAATAGACTCACCACTATCGATGTTAGCCACAATCCAAAACTGAGAGCTCTTTGGGCAACGGGGAATCCACTAACTGAGCTAGATATCAGTAATAACCCATCTTTAAGTGACTATGAAGCCGATGAAGGCGTTAAGGTTAGCGAATAACTATCGACGCTCAACCTCTTGATTTAAGGAGTCTTGATTAAGGCCTCTTGATAGAGAAGTGTTGATATCAAAACCTAGATGTATGGACATTGATATATAGAGATTGATATAAAAAGTCCGGCACTTGCACCAAGTGTCGAACTTTTTCTTACAACCTCATAAGCACCTGATACAGAAAAGACTAACGCTTAAAAGAAAGCCCCCACATCAACAGTTTGCTGCCATCGGTATAATCATCGGTTGCCGTCGCTGAAATACGAATGCGCTCCGCATAAACCGTACGCGGTAAACTAAACTCCTGCCTTTGATAAGTTGGCGCATAAATCGGCGCAAACTCGAAGTTCTCTACAGTTTGCCAATCACCATCTTTCCATATATCGAAGCTAAATGTGCGCAGCCTTGTACCTTCACCATTGTTAAACGAACCTAAACGGAAAGTTTTCATCGGCATAGGCTTTTTATAATCGATATAAAAAGAGAGAGGCAAGTTGCCATCACGCACATCAGCCTGCAAAAACAAGCCGTTGCTGGTATCGAAGTACTCGTCATTGATAAAGTGAGGTTCAAGATTATCTGAGTCAATCAAGAAGCTTGAATTCAGGCTGTTATGAGTGTTGTTGCCTCCCAGTTGAAACACCTCATCGGCATAATAGGCAATGATATTTTCAAACTGAGGCACCTCTTTAGTCAGCAAATCGGTATACAAGGAGAAATCACCTTTCTCACCATTTGCACCAAACCACACACCTTCCCAATACTTGCCATTGACGTTACCAAAATACCAGTTACGTGTTTCACCATTGTGGATCTCAAACTGGAATCTTGGTTTTTCACCCGAGCCAATATACTGGCTATTAGTGTTCTCAACGTTTCCAGAAATCAATGCTCCAGCCTCCGTTTTTCCGATGACGGTATTTCCAGACAGGTCGATATTCAGCTTAAGCTGTTTTTGGAAATCGGTTACACCATCCAACACCTCGTCATAGTGCAGGTAAACCGCTTCAGTGGATGAATAGACAAAAGGTGAGATAACGCACAATGTAGAGAGTAAAAATTTTTTCATAATATATGGCCTTAGCTGATAGCAGTATATGTGCTAACTATTACTTTAGTTATTGGTTTAATTGTTTTTTTGTACAACTCATGTCTCTGCAGTAAACAGAACCCGACCTTATTTAAGACGACTAAATATCGTTAAAAATAAAGGAAAAGAGTTTTCTCGCTATAGCTAAAATCATATGGGTAAAAACAATTAAAGACTGAAAAGTCTCCTATGTAAGTAGGCATTTGATTAACCAACGAAATATATCTAAAGCGACGAGGAATACTGGGAGGGCGTCGATTTTGACTATACTAATACCCTTAGACGAATACCCTAAGGCTCTAGCTATTAAGAGCTCTGTTAGCGGCATTAGCTAGATTAAAAACAGATGCTACTGCTATGTAAATACGTATATATAGAGTCATGTATGCCCCACCCTATCACCCAGAAAGGAGCAAGGTTCATGTCAATTAAACTCCGTTCGTTCACTCTATTGTTAGTGCTGCTTGCTGTGTTATTTACAAGTTTTGCGGGCGCTCAAGATACGAAGAAAGTCCAAGGCAAAGCCAATCCCCCAATATTAGTCACTGGTGATCTAGGAAGTCTTAACACCGCCTCAAAAGCTAGCTTGCACGCCTCGGCTAAGAGTTCACTAAATAGACTATTAAACGAGAAATTTGCTGCCGATGGCGACGAAGAGATGACCGCGACCAAAGTCATGAAAGATAAAACAGGCGGAGTCCATATACGTTTCGAGCAGCAGCTCAACGGCTTACCCGTTGCAGGTGCAGGCATGGTGGTTCACGCCGATGCCAATGGTTCTATTTACGCTATAAATGGAGACTTTATTCCTAGCGCAGGCCTCCCCACTAAGCCAAACATTAAAGCCAGTGACGCATTTAATAAGGCCAACATCAAAGGCACTCGCACTAGCCCCCCTGAACTTAACTATGTGATTGGTCGCGATGGACTCGGTCACCTGACTTGGAAGGCAAGCTTTAAATATGTCAATTATGAGGGACCCCAGCGAGACTTAGTATTTGTCGATACCATTACCGGTAAAGTCGCCGCTCGGCATCCGCAAATTATGTATGGCCGCTCGCTCATTACTCAAGACTGTAACCAGAAAACAAGACGCTGTAGAAGCGTCTCGACCAGCTCAGACACTATCTCTAGCGGCGATCAGGCAATCGATGATGCTCATAACTATGCCATCGCCACCTATGATTACTATTTAAATAACCATGGTCGCGATTCCATCGATAATGCAGGTATGACCTTAAAGTCACGAGTACATTACAGCCGTAACTATAATAACGCCTTCTGGGACGGCAGTCAGATGACCTATGGTGATGGTGACGGGGTGACTTTCGCTCCCCTGTCGCAAGATGCCGATGTGGTTGCTCATGAGCTTACCCACGGCGTGACAGAACGCTCTTCAGGACTTATCTATCAAAATGAGTCCGGCGCGCTCAATGAGGCATGGTCAGATATCTTTGGTGCCATGGTCGACCGTCAAGAGGGGGCTGCGGGTAGTGATATCTGGCTTATTGGTGAGGATATCTATACGCCAGGAGCCCCGGGGGACGCACTGCGAAATATGGCCGACCCGGCAAGTATGGGGGATTATGACTATTACCCCGACCGCTATACAGGCTCATCCGATAACGGTGGTGTGCATTGGAACTCAGGCATTGCGAACCTCGCGTTTCAACTTCTAGTCGATGGCGGCCAACACCCACGCAACAAAACACCTGAAGTGACCGTCACAGGCATAGGCTTTGACGATGCTGCTGCCATTTTCTATGCAGCTAATATCAACTGTTTAACCCCAAGCTCAAACTTTGCCTCCGCCCGTTATTGTACGGCTCTCCAAGCTAAAGCACTCTTCGATGGAGGCCAGCTTAGTAGCGATCATCAGACATCTATACACCTCGCTTGGGATGCTGTTGGGGTCCCTAGCAATACTCCTCCCGAATCCAGCACGCCGATTGAGCTAACCGACAAGGTCGTAATGAATGATCAAAGCGCCAGCTCTGGTGAGATCCAGCATTACTTCTTAGAGGGGGTTAGCGCGGGTAAAACCGTAACCTGCTCTACCTCGTGCAGCAATGGTGATGCTGACCTCTACCTGCGCTTTAATGCTCTGGCCGAAGCGAATCCAAACAGTAATAATAACGAGTGTGGTAGTTACTCAGAAGATTCGAACGAATCCTGCACCACTGGCGCGCCATCCAGTGATGCTACAACACTCAATGCTGCGGTTCACGCATACGCCTCTTATAGCAGCCTATCACTCACCTGCTTAATCAATAGCGATGATGGTGGTGGAAGCTGCGCTATTCGAGGTAGCAGCTGTAGTCTAGGCTCCGAATGTTGTTCTGGTAATTGTGGCGGCAAGCCGGGATCCCGAACCTGTCGTAAATAAGCCTGTACCAATGTTCCATACTAATACTAATACTAATACCAATCACATATTTAATTGGTATAAACATGCCCAGTTCTAGCTGGGCATGTTCTTGAGTTGTAGCCAACATGACTCCTTCTAAAAAGCTCGAACCTCATCGCCTTTAACCTGACAAACACTATTATTAAAAACGGCTCTCCCCATTAACTTTAACAAGTATTTCGCACTCAACCTTACCCGACCTAAAATGAATTATTATTCAACACCAAATTACTTTCAATACTAAGTGAAAATCGGAATTAAGCGCAAAACACTGTTAAATTAGTGTTAACAAACAGGCTTGCGGATTAATCATTAATCAATCACACCGTTTTTACTTGAATTTTTAATCAAAAATATCGCATAAACATTGCTTTTGTTTTACATCCGTTTATAGTCGATGCCAGTTGAGTATTTTGATTAAGAGAATTAAAAATGAAGAAGTCAGTATTGGTTTTAGCAAGCTTAGGTTTAACAGGCGCATTAATGTTAACAGGCTGCGGTAAGAGTGATGATGTACTTGTTGTGGGCACCAATGCTTCATTCCCGCCTTTTGAATATGTAGGTGGCGCTAGCGGCGATGAGATAATGGGCTTCGATATCGATTTAGCTCGTCAAATAGCGAAAGATGCAGGCAAAACCCTAAAAGTGGAAAACATGAATTTTGACTCGCTGATCGTGGCGCTCAATGCAGGCAAGGTCGACTTTATCGCCTCGGGCATGACCATCACTCCAGAGCGCCAAGCAAGTGTTAACTTTTCCGAGCCTTACTATGAAGCCACCCAGATGGTGCTGGTCAATAAAGATAACAACAGCATCAATAGCCTAGATGATCTTAAAGATAAGCATATCGCGGTACAACTTGGCTCGACAGGCGACATCATGGCGAAAAGCTACAGCCAACAGGTGACCGCCTTCAACTCAGGCTTCGAAGCCGTGATGGAGCTAAAAAATGCCAAGGTTGACCTGGTGTTGTTTGACAGCGAACCCGCCATCAGCTTTTTGGAGAAGAATCCACAGCTAAAAATGGTTGAACTGGATTTTTCACCAGAGTTTTACGGCTTTGCCGTGGCTAAAGATAAAGTTGAACTACTAAACAGCATCAACACCAGCTTAAGCACCATGAAGCAAAACGGTGGCTATGACGCCATCGTTAACAAGCATATGAAGTGAGCCGGTAATGATAGATGCAATTAACACCTCACTTTTTACCCCCATAGGCGAAGATGGCTTAATCGGAATTTATCTTATTCTGAATGGCCTTAAAGTTACTTTGATTGTGACCTTCTTCGCCATGATTATCGGTTCAATTCTCGGGGTGGCAACCACCTTGATGAAGATGTCATCGAAGTGGTACCTGCGCTGGCCCGCCAATTTTTATGTTAGCGTTATTCGTGGTACACCAGTAGTTGTGCAGTTAGTGATCCTTTACTTTATTGTGCTAGCCGCACTGGATGTGGATAAGATCACCGCTGCAGTAATTGCCTTCGGTCTTAATAGTGGTGCCTATATCTCTGAGATCATTAGAGCCGGTATTCAAGCCGTCGATAAAGGCCAAATGGAAGCGGCACGTTCGCTAGGGTTATCACAAGCAGCGACCATGAAAGAGGTGATTTTGCCTCAGGCAATTAAGAATATTCTGCCATCGCTAGGTAACGAGTTTATCGTGTTACTCAAAGAAACCGCTGTGATTGGCTTTATTGGCGGCGTAGATCTAATGCGTGCCGGCGAGATCATCCGTAGCCGTACCTTCGAAGACAGTGTACCGCTATTTACCTGCGCACTGATCTACCTGCTACTGACCTATATCTTCACCTTTATTCTGTCTAGATTCGAAACGAGGTTAAAACAAAGTGATTAAGATTAATAATTTACATAAAAGCTTTGGCGATAACCAAGTGCTAAAGGGGATTAGTGAGCAGATTAACCATGGCGAAGTCGTCAGCGTTATTGGCCCCTCAGGTAGCGGCAAGAGTACCTTCCTGCGTTGTATCAACTTGCTTGAACAACCTACACAGGGTGAAATCATCATCGATGGCCAATCGATATCGGCTGCAGGAGCTTGTGTCGACAAGCTAAGACAAAAAGTAGGCATGGTGTTTCAAAATTTTAACCTGTTTCCCCATAAGACGGTGAAACAGAACATCACCCTTGCACCTGTAAAGCTAAAGCTAATGACGCAAGCACAAGCCGATATCGAAGCCATGGCCCTGCTGGAACAAGTCGGCCTAAAAGAGAAAGCCGATGCTTACCCCTCTAGCCTATCGGGTGGCCAGAAGCAGCGAGTCGCCATCGCCAGAGCGCTGGCAATGAAACCCGAGCTGATGCTGTTTGATGAGCCAACCTCGGCGCTGGATCCTGAGATGGTGGGTGATGTCCTCGATGTGATGAAATCGCTGGCGCAAAAAGGGATGACCATGGTGATTGTCACCCATGAGATGGGCTTTGCGCGAGATGTATCTGACAGAGTCATCTTTATGGACGGCGGCGTTATCGTTGAAAACAGCGAGCCCGAGGCGCTATTTAGCAATCCTAAAGAGGCCAGAACTCAGGCGTTCTTGAGTAAAGTACTGAGATAAGCACTTAAAAAGCACTTTAAAAAAAGCACTTTAAAAAAAGCACTTAAATAGAATGCTTAGATAACAGACTTAACTCTGGGTTATTTGTGAGGGGGCGGCCACCAACGGCTCCCCTTGCAATGTCATCATCTCTTGCCAATATCTATCCTTAGCAGCTCGCACTATTCGGTCTATTTCGATACCTCTGAACTATAATCATAGATAGCGTCATTTGGCTTTTAAGAGGTAACACTATGTCTATTTCAGCCCGATTAAATGAATACCTGCATGACAACAAAATCGACTACGAGCTTGTGCCTCACCCCCATAGTTTTAGCTCGTTAAGCTCTGCAATAGCGGCCAATATTCCCCCATCGAAGCTCGCCAAAGCGGTGATATTAGAGGATCATGAAGGTCGCAGAGTGATGGCGGTATTGCCTGCCAATCATAAAGTTAGCCTGCGAACATTAGGAGACAAGCTCAACCGAGATCTGCGCTTAATTGAGGAGAAAGAGGTCTACGAGATGTTTGGTGACTGCCAAAAAGGCGCTATCCCCTCTTTAGGTGAGATCTACAACCTAGAGACGGTTTACGACGATCTGTTAGTCGAAGCTAAGGAGATCTATTTTGAGGCGGGCGATCACAACAGTCTAGTTCATATGAGCAGAGAAAATTTTGTCAGGCTGATAAAAGATGCCAAGCACTTACGATTCAGCCACCAAAGCATTCACTAAATTTCTGCTGCGAAAAAACGCTAAGTAAATGGGACAGAGACACTTTCTGTCCCTCAGCTTTAGCCCCTCTCTGCTGTAACCAAACTTATTTCTCCACAAATGAAGCTTCTAGACTTACGTTTTTAAAGCAGCCATAATCAAGTCTACTCCTGACAACTTAAGAGTATGTTTATCAAAAACAATATTAGAAAATCGCATTAAACATAGGAAAAAAAAAGGAGTAAATCATGCGTACTTTGCTCTATATCTCCCCATTACTACTGTTTATATCGACACCGTTCCAGGCTACCGCCCCAATAAATACAGCGGTAAATGCTGTTGCGAATACGACAGCAAGTACGACAACGATTGAGCTCAACAAATACCTAGGCGGTACTCAAGGTAAGCTTAAAGACAAGTCAGCACTTATTTTCAAATTTGGTAATGGCAACCCTAATAATACTTGCAGCATTATCACCACAGATAACTATCTGAGACACTCTAAAAATCGTCTAGAGAATATCAATCTCAGTGAGCCACATTTTTACTTCGATTGTGAGTGGGAGGGAACCTATTACTTTCTTTCTAACCGCTATCGTACCTATGCTGAAGTCATCATTAAGCAGCCCGATAGCCAATTCCCGATGTCGATGCACATAGAAGCAAAACTGGTCAGTCTGACGGGAGAGCGAGCTAACATTATCAGCGGCGATATCTCGTTAAGAAGAAAGTCTAACTAGCCCCCAATCCTTACCTAACGATGACGACCTATAACTCTCGATGAATGTCCCTAACCGGATTCAAGTACTATTAACCACAATTAACCACAAACTAATTAATGAGTTGTTAAACAAGGGTTTATTGCTCACTCTCTCCCCATATTTCACAGTTTTTTATTCAAACTATTCATTCACCACACTCAACATCGCTGTTAAATGTGACTCTAATACCAATATCGACTCAAGCTAATCTACTTTATCAAGCTGCTATGTAATATTAGCGCGCCGCAGATTTAGACCTAAAATATAACGCTTACTCAGCCGTTTTATACTGCTGTTTAAAAAGCTGTTTTATAAAACTTTTTATCAATATATAGGCATCCTAGAAACATCGATTTCTAAGGAGACTGTGAGCACTTTGACATTACTTTTGACTAATTTTAAGTGTAGAAAAAATGAAAGACATCAACAGCAAGGTATTGCTGATTTCGGGTCACCCCGATCTCAGTCGCTCCGTTGCTAACAGCGAAATCCTTAAGCGACTCGATACAACAAGTCTGTTTAAGATCCATAAACTCGATGAGATATACCCAAACTATCGAATTAATGTTCAAGCCGAACAAGCGTTACTGACACAAGCCGATATCATCGTGTTGCAGTTCCCACTCTATTGGTCAACCTACCCAGCTCTAATGAAGCTATGGTTCGATGAAGTCTTCACCTATAACTTCGCCTTCGGCCCCGAAGGAGACAAGCTTAAACACAAGAAGGTGATTTTATCTATCACCTGTGGTGCAACAGAAAGTTCATATCAAGCGGGCGAGTTTAACTTCCTGCCGTTAGAACAGTACCTACAAGCCGCTGTACATCCTATCAAGGCCGCACAGATGGAGATTGTCGATACGGTTATCACCTTTGAAATGAACTCCACGGTTGATGAGGGGGGCAATCAAAACACGGTAATGCAGTTAGCTCAACAGCATGTTGAACGCTTAACCAGCTTATTCAATCAACTGAATCAACCAACTTAATTAACTCACTGAATTAATCATATTCACGAATAGGTTTCTCCATTATGTTGCAATCTCTATTAGGTATCACAGCCCTACTTATCGTAGGCTACCTTTTCTGTAATGCTAAAAAACAAGTTAACTGGCGCACAGTCGGTGGTGCGCTGATTATTCAGCTGACCATTGCAGGCTTTGTACTAGCCACCAGCTTTGGTGCTAGCGTGCTATTGGCCGTTTCAAACGGTGTCGCCAATGTACTTGGCTTTGCGGCCAAAGGCATTAGCTTTGTGTTTGGTAACTTAGTGACCTTCCAAGTTGAAAACTTGGGCTTTATCTTCGCTTTCCAAGTTCTACCTGCCATTATCTTCACCGCATCATTAGTTAGCTTGCTGCACTACATGGGCATCATGGGCTTTGTGGTCAAGGTGCTTGGTGGCGGACTACAAAAGATGATTGGTTCTTCTAAAGCTGAATCGATGAACGCTATCGCCAACACGGTATGTGGCCAAACTGAAGCGCCGCTATTTGTTAAGCCTTGGCACCCACACCTTACCAAATCAGAAATTTTCGCCATCATGGTAGGTGGCTTAGCCTCGATTGCCGGTTCGGTATTGGCAGGTCTTGCCGGTATGGGCGTTGAAGTTAAATATCTGGTTATGGCGTGCTTTATGAGTGCTCCTGCAGGCCTGCTTTTTGCTAAATTGATTATCCCAGAAACAGAGCAACCTGTTAATGATGTACCTGCACTGCCTGATGATGAAAAACCATCTAACTTTATCGATGCGATTGCTAAAGGCGCGATTGCCGGTATGCAAATTGCCGCGGTGGTAGGTGCCATCTTGATTGCCTGTATCGGCTTAATGGCCATGCTAAACAGCATGATTGGCTGGGCAGGCGGACTGTTTGGCTTTAAAGACGTGACTCTAGAGCTATTAATGGGTTATGCATTTTCGCCTATCGCGTGGTTAATCGGTGTCCCTTGGGTTGAGGCCAATGTTGCGGGTAACTTTATCGCGCAAAAACTAGTGCTAAACGAATTTGTAGCTTACGCAGGTTTTGCTCCTTATATTTCAGGCGATACAGTGGTTGCTGCCACGGGTGAAGTGATGTCACCAAAATCTGTTGCTATCATTACTGTTGCCCTATGTGGTTTTGCTAACATCGGCTCAGTGTCCATGGTGGTCGCGGCGCTAAGCACCATGATCCCTAAGCAGTCTAGCTATATCGCTTCAGTAGGCATGAAAGTACTGTTAGCCGCCACTCTTGCTAACCTATTATCAGCGACTGTTGTTGGCTTGTTTATGTCTTTCTAAGACTTCATTAGCCCATGCGTTATCATCACTAAAAATGCTTACTCTCAAGGGAGTAAGCATTTTTTTATCACTTAATTCTCCCTCACTCCCCCTGTCATCCTCTCCCATCCCTCTCCTCCACTCGCTCAAGTCAGCTTCATTTTAGATAAAAATATCTTAATCTTTGTGAGTTTTTAAAGTGGCTTGTTTGTTAATTGTTGTTAACTGATAGTTATTTAAGCTTTTGATAAGGTATGAGTTTATTAGTTGTACATTCACGTTGAACCTTAGGCTAGGATGCACATCAAATACGTAAAGACGTATCCTTACATTTAGGAATTTAAGACATGACTCCACAAGAACAAGAACTGATTCAAAACGTAGCCAATAAAATAAAGGCTAGCCCAAACAAGCCAAAAGACGCTGAAGCCGAAAACCTAATCGGCCAAGAGATCGCTTCTCAAGAAGATATCGTTTACAAGCTAACTCAAGCGGTAATCGTGCAAGAGATGGCGCTTAAAGAGCTTAAGTCAAAGAGTGACTTTTTAGAGGGTCAGGTTGAACACTTCAGAAAAGAATCTGAGCGTGGCACATTAAGCCGCATGATGGGCGGTACTAACCCAGCTCCAGTGCAGCCACAGCCAGTGCGTCAGCCAAGTGCTTTTGGTAGCTTTATGCAAACTGCTGCGGGCGTAGCTGCTGGTATGGTTGCAGGCAACCTAATCAGCAACGCACTATTTGGCGACGATACAGCTACTGCTGAAGCGGCGCCAGAAGTTGCACCAGAAGCAGCTCCTGAAACTGAAGCGCCAACTGAAACAGCGGCAGCGGATACCGCAGCGCCTGAAGACACAGGTTCAAGCTTCTTAGATGACAACTCAGGCTTTGCTTCTGAGTATGCTAGCGAAGACACTTTTGCTAATAGTGGTTTTGGCGGTGATGAAAGCTTTGGTGGCTTTGATGATGGCGGCTTTGGCGACTTCGGCGGTGACGACGAAGATTTTTAATCTTGCGTAACCAGATGTAAAAACCATTCACTCGGTGTTGGGCGAATACCCTGTTATTCGGCCAGCACTGAGCTCTCAATATAGAGGCGACAAGTCACTTCCCCTCCCCCCTCAAACAAGCTCAAACCTCCCCGTACTGGCATTGTACCCAATTGTAACTATCTGCTACAGCCTATTGATATTCATATCCTTTACTCAATATTCATGGCTATACTAGCTCGCCTGCAATTTGCAGCGCTAAAACTAATAAAAAATATCTCAAACAAATTGTTCTCAAGGAGATCCACTCGTGAAGAAAGCCGGGATTCTGTTACTGTGTCTGCTAATGCCGATGGCAACAGCATTTGCAGAGCAAAACAAACCGCTTTCGGTTGATGTGCTGTGGCAGCTCAACCGTATAGGCAGTCCAATTATTTCACCGTCAGGCGATCGTATTATCGCGCCTGTGACTCAATATGATGTACCTGAAGATAAAGGCTCGACCCAGCTTTGGCTGTTTGACAAAGAGGGCTCAACTCAGCGTGCATTAACAGCAAAAGGCCTACGGGTTAGCGAACCGACGTTCTCGCCCGATGGCAACACACTGGCTTTTATCAGCAAACGCGATGAAGATGAAGCGGGCCAAGTTTACCTGCTACCTATGAATGGCCCAGGTGAAGCACAAAAGCTAACTGATGTGCCAGGCGGCGTATACGGCATGAAGTGGGTCGGTAAACACATCTACTTTATTAGCCGTATTTTCCCAGGTAAGAACTGGGATGAGATGACTACCCAACTAAAAGCCGACAAAGACAACAAGGTATCGGCGCACCAATGGAATGAACTGCCTTACTCAAGTTTCGATCACTGGATTGATGAGGACCGTCAGGCGCACGTGTTCCGTATTCCAGCCACTGGCGGCGAGATTGAAGCCATTACTCAGCCATTAAAGCAGCAGTTACCGCGCTCATCACAAAGCGCCTCTAGCTACGATATTGACCTAAATGAGCAGTGGATTGCCTTTACCGCTAACGGCTGGGATGCCTCGCTTAAGAGCCGCGAAGTTGACCCTAAGATTGATATCTTCTTAGCTAAAATTGGTAGCAACAAAGCTGAAAATCTAACCCCAGATAACGAAGCGCCAAATAGCAATCCGCAGTTTAGCCCTAACGGCAAAACCTTGGCATTTACTCAACAGTTAATTCACGGCTTCTACGCCGATACCTCGCGTCTAGTGTTAATGGACATGAAAAAGCGTCAGCCAAAAGTGATTAACGACACTTGGGATCGCTCGGTATCACGCTTTGGTTGGACTAAAGACAGCAAAGGCTTTTATGCCGCCATCGATGATGCTGCCACCAGCCGCATCTATCATATCGACGCGAAAAACGGCAAGGTAAAAGCCATTACCAAACAGACTAACTTTGGTAAGCCTGTGATGGCCAAAGACGGCACGATTGTCACCACCAACGACAGCTTCCTATACCCAGCACGTCTCGTGACTATTAACCCGCGTAATGGCAAGACCACGCGTTTAGATAGCTTTAATGATGACATTCTAGCTGAAGTCGACATGGGTACCTATGAGTCGGTAACTTACAAAGGCTATAACGATCAGGACATTCAGATGTGGGTGCACTACCCTCCAGGGTTTGATCGTAGTAAGAAATACCCGCTGATGATGCTTATTCACGGTGGCCCACACAGTGCGATCACCGATGGGTTCCATTACCGCTGGAATGCACAAACCTTTGCCTCTTGGGGCTATGTCACCGCTTGGCCGAACTTCCATGGTTCCAGTGGCTTCGGTCAAGAGTTTGCCGATAGCATCAACCCAGACTGGAAGAACAAGTCACTTGAAGATGTGTTTAAAGCCACAGATTGGTTTGAAGACAAAGAGTGGATCGACAGCGAGCGTATGGTGGCAGGTGGCGCAAGTTACGGTGGCTACCTATCCTCAATTATTCTAGGCCAAGAGCATCCATTCAACGCCTTGCTAATTCATGCTGCCGTTTACAACATGTACTCACAGATGGCGGCAGATTTCTCGGTGCACAGTACTCGTTTTGGTAGCTACTGGGACAAGCCTGAGATCTACAAGGCTATCTCTCCGCACTACTTTGCCGAGAACTTTAACACGCCAACTTTGGTGATCCACGGTCAGCTCGATTATCGCGTGCCTGTCGGCCAAGGTTTTGAGCTATTTCGCACCCTACAAACTCGCGGTGTGGAGTCGAAAATGATCTATTTTCCCGATGAGAATCACTGGATCATGAAGCCAAACAACTCTATCTATTGGTATAACCAAGTGGAAGATTGGATGACACGTTTCGCCGAGCCAGGCGGACGCTAATCGATTGGTAGCTTAATTAAATACCGATAAACAAACAGATAAAAGGCTGCCAATTTAGGCAGCCTTTTTATTTGCGAAATCAAAGCCAAACTGCTGAGTTATAATAAATTAATCAACATCCCCTTACTCATTCGAATCAAACGTTGTTGCTAGCCTTACTGTTTGCACCTTGATGCTCAGCGACGAATGCCTCTACCTTGCTATGTAAAATGCTGCGATGCAAAGCCTGATCGCAAGACTCAGAAAGTGCCAGTTTCTTGCCTAATGGCCGCGCCAATTTCACCTCATATTGGCATAGTTCACAAACCAGCAGGTAGTCAGGAGTGAAGCGCCAAACCGGGATAAAAAACAGTGAGGCCCACTCGGTTTCCTTGTACAAACGCCATGGTGTTTCTTGTTCACAGCATAAGCAGTTGCAAGTTATCGAAGGCTCTATCAACTCATACTTTTTGTCCATGCCAATAAGAAACAACATGATTAATCTCCAGTAAGCACTACGCGTAAACAGCTTATACCCATCAGCATAAAGAAAGCACATCTATGTGGATGGTAGATATGATCTTAAGAAATTGTAGAAGGGTTCAATCGACGATTAATATTTGGGGGCAAACTCTGCCCCCAATATTTTACCAATCACATACTTACTTACTAATACTAGTATGAGATTAGTATGAGGTTGACAGTAAACTATCTCACGGTAATGCGGTCAATTTGAAGTGGATCGCGTGTTGGCTTAGGTAAGTTTAATGCGGCAACTTTTGCTAATCCCGCCGCAGAGATCCCCCCCTCATACTGAGGAGTTAGGTCACCAGGATAAATAAAGGCTTTGCTTCCCGGGTTCCAAGCGCGGAAGAAATCACTGAGATCCATTTGAGTCGCATAAGAGGCGCAGAGTAAGAGCTGATCACTCTTACCTATACCCTCTTGCCGATGACACAGATTATCGCCTTTGAGCACAAACTGCTTGTCATCAATATTACGGGTTAAACGGTGCATCAGTTTAAATAGGTTCCAGCCTTGCAAACCTGTTGCGCTATCGTAATAAGCGGGTAAAACCCCTTCTGAATACCAATTATCGATATTAAATTCAGTTTCGGCCCACTCTTTTAACTGAGCAAACATCACCAAACGCTCACCCGCGCCGCCCGCAGCCCAAGCATGACCATTTTCAGATGCGACGAAATCAGGTGCGATGCGGATATCCTGCTCAACTCTACTCATCTTGCCGAGATGTTTATCTTGCATATAAAGCGCGAGCAGATTGTTAACCACTTCCGTCGCACCATCGACATTGAACGGTGCCTCAGCAGCATTATGGCCAACCTCGTGCCATAGCAACCAAGAGTTTAACGGTGTGAGCGCAAGGTTATGACTCTCAGCGTTAAAGCTTGCATTCATCACCGGATAACCTGAGTGGGCCGCTCCGATACTGATAGCGATGTCATTAACAAAGTGATGACGATTAGTTGGAATACTACTATCGGTCGCTTTACGGTTTAGATTTCCTTGTAGCGCTTCATCGCGGCTATAGAAGTTATTCATATCCTCAGCAAAAGTATCCAGCTCTTTAGCAAACTGCTCTGGGCTGCCGTTGTAATTGGCCGCGTTAAGGTTGGCTTTAGCTGCGGTATAAACAAAGCTTTGAGATATGACTTCACCAATAGGCGCAGGGGAATCTAGCGGATTCAGCCATTGTCCGCCTTTACCATCATACTGATAAAGCGGCGCGTCGACACTACCAGTAAAGTTCAGGGTTACATTATGTCCTTCTTGGCTACCTTGACCTTGGACATAAATTAAACCGCCATAGGGTGACGTTAAACTGTAGCTGCTACCAATATCACCTGAGTTTAGTGTGAATGACTGAGTCATACGCGGTGGTCGCTTAAGGCCAAGTTCGTGCTTTTCGCGCCCGGTAAGATCATCGGCCAAAGCCACAGTAATGGTAACGGGGTCTGCGCTGCCATTAACCGATACGGTAAACGACTGCTGTGCAACAGCCCATTGCCCTGTAGGTTGACGATTTCCGGCAAACCAGGCAGCAGTGTTATGACTCAAGTCGAATGTAACTTGTCCTCCACCTTGAGAGCCCATTGCTTCCCCTGGGAACAGACGTGGGTCAACTTTAATATCTAGATCCCAGAAAGAGCGGCCTAGCATCAAACGAGTCAGTGGTTTTTCCATGTAGTTCAAAGGATAACTCGGATTCATGTATCCTTTGTATTCACCACTCTCTTGACCGAGGATCATCTGCAATGACAACATCTGCTGTTGCAACTCAACGGGGCAGTGAGTGCCGCCTTGAGCCCGATTGTCGCTATAACAGTTTAAAAACTGAGTAAAGCGCTCGAAGCCTAACTCATCATCAAGGCCTGACTCATAGCGATAATCGAGATTGTTCCACAACCATACCGTCATATTTTGATAGGTACGGTTGAGATCAACATTCGATAAGCGTACGCCTTGTTGAGCTCGACTGCGGAAATAGAGCTCATGTTGATATAAGCGTTCAATATTGGTGCCTAAATCAGCCGCTTTTACCATGGCGCGAGCTTGTGCATCACCCAGTTCTAACTGTGTATACCGAGGGACAAACATGCCTCCGGTAACCGGGATATTGTTACCGGGCCTATATTCAAGGCAGTTGATCTCATAATGAAAATTGGGGTTGGTACACTCCTGATAGGCAGGCGAGCCATCTGACTTGGTGAAAGCAGACAAGATGAGCGCTTTAGCCGCATTGAGATCATCGGTTTGGCTTTCATCAATAAACGCAGTGTGAGTCGTTTCAACTCCATCCTCATCAGTCTCAACCCATTTGGCAACGGATAGACTTGGTTTATCATCAGGCTTACTCTGCTGCTTATAGAGCCAATCTACGCTGCCGTCGGCTTGGTTAATGATATAAGGAGATGTCGGTGTGCCATCTTCGCCTTCTACGGCTGCATAACGCTCAATGATCCAGATCCCATCACCACGCTGGTTACGGACGCGATCGGCATATCCACCACTAGGGCCGTTACCATTAGCAACGACTGAGCCTCCCATACCAAAGGCAATACCAGCACTGTCGAGTAAACGCGACAAGGCGCCCGTATTATTGGTACCAGCAAGAGTCTCCATAATCATGATGTTGCCGCCGTTATTGACGTAATCAATTAACGCCGTGACATCATCTTGAGTCAACTTTGGCTGAGTCGTATCGGCTTGCATCGGCAGAGTATAGTGACTGCCGCTGGTATTAATAGTGTATTCAAAACCATTGAGGATGAGTAGCGGCATAGTTTGCGGGTCAATGCCTGCAAAACTTACCACCTGCTCAGTCGTCACACCAAAGACAGGATCGATGATAAAAGGTTCTTGCTCACCTGTTACCTGACCACCACGCTTAAAATAAACGTAGGGCATGTTGGTACCAACGCTGTAGCCAGACTTGCCATTAGTCAGATATTTGAGGCTATTTTGGAAGAAGTGCTTCATATCATCACTGTCACTAGCGACTCGGCACTGGCTCTTGTCGTCGATGCCACCATTCCAACTATAGCCATTAGGGCAAACTAGCACTGAGTTATAGCGAGCATTACCCATGACCATAATCTTGCCTAAACCTATTTCACCAATGCTGATAAAAGGCAGATTAAAGGTGGCGGTTTCGCCACTGACCTTGTCAGGTACCACTGTCGATGGTGCTTCGGTAATATACGCGAGGGTATCTTTATCCCACGCTTTGTTAGCACCAAAAGGGATCCAGTAGTTATTATCGTTACGGGCCATCATCACAGGAAAAGCGCTGTTAGCGATATTAACGGTAGCCTGACCACGAGCATTACCTGTACTGCCATAAAAGTTGGTACTGTCATGAAACACATGAAAAGCACTGACTTTATTCCAACCAGCATCAGATGTTGTGCCCCATAGACGCTGAATGTCAGCTAGAATCTGACCACTGTCATCGGTGACATTGTTTAAGGCTCTAACAATGTCTGCGCCCTCAGATTGCACTTCAGGTAATAGCTCTCTTGCTTTAGCTGTTTGTTGACAGTTGATGTCACACAACACGCTATCAATATCTCTGGCGAGCCCTAACTCAAATTGTTTACTAAATTTGGCAGCGATTATTTGCTCTCCATTACCCGTATCTAACACCTTCTCTTGACTACTTAGAGATAAAGAGATGATTTCATTTATCACGTTAGGATACCTAGCAAAGACTTCAGCAACCCGCGCAGGCAATTGCCAAGCTTGCCCTTGGCTTGTGGCATAACGTAACACTAACGCCTCGGCATTGAGGCCGTTATTACCTTCGCCAAGCTGACTCAATGTGTAACTTTTCTGATTACCGCGAACCTCTCCAAGCTCAAAAGTATCGATGCCAAAGCTGACGCTATCGCCCCAAGAAAATTGGAACGAACCATCTAAGTCCGTAATCCCACGGCTGCTGCGGCTGAAATAGGTAATACCCGCAACAGGTTTGCCTTGGCTGTCAGTCAGTATCGCAGTGGATAGAATATTCTGCTCAGGCTTATACTGGTATGCCGCCTCTGCATCGGCCGCGACAAAGTGAGCATTTAAATCCGTAGATGTACCAGTACTCACCTCAGGCTTTATGTCGGGAAGATGGGTAGAGGGGAGTTTGTCAGCTTGAGCATCGTTGGCTTGCTGCTCTAGCAAGTTTTTGAAATCCTCCTCAGCCATGGATAAATTATTGAGGTAGTTATTTTCAAACTGCAATGCCTGCAATGTCGATAGCTCTATATCGATTTGCCCGCCCCGCACAACTCCCATGGTCTTAATCAGAGTTTGAGCATTCGATGCATTTTCAGGGTGTTCGATAAATTCATCGGCATCAATTAAGAGCAATTGTTTACGCTCAGTTGGCGCTGCTGCTCGTGCTATATCCGCTCTCACGTCACTGAATGTTAGTAGCGGCATATTGTTATAGAGACAAGAAACCGTGTCGCCGATTTCGATTTCAAAACCATTAGGCTTTTGGTCATTACAACGAATAGGCTCCCCCAATAGTAATGTTCCGTCTAGTGACACGCTAATTTCAAGTTTAATCGGTGTAGATGGCTCTAGTGGAATAGAGGGAACCACTGGCGTCGATGGCTCCAATGGAATTAAGGGGATCGACGGCGCAACAGGTTCATCATCACCACAACCTCCAATCAGTATTAATAACGTCAGTGTTAAAATTGTTTTTTTCATTTTATTCCTAAAGAAAACTAACGAGCTTTGGCTATGAGTGAAACTCACTTAGTGAAACTTGTATGTTTAGAATGGCGATTATCTAGATACCCTCTTAAGTCGACATTTTTATCCGGGACTGTTGAGGCTGATGCATTAATAATGCGGAATTTTTATCTATTGAAGTGAAGGGTTCAAAGCACGGAATGAACAGATACTTAATGCAATTGGTATAAATCCCCCCTCTTAACTCGGTGGCTTGAGCTAAATAAAAGAAGCTGCCAAATATGGCAGCTTCTTTTATTTAGGGACTGGATAATGGACGATTATTTAGTCACGCTAACTTCATACCACTTAAGATCGTCATAATTATCCCAAGTAATAATACCGTCACTATTACGCACTAACACACGGATATTAAATTGGTCAACGGCATCTTCTGCTTTAAAGGTATAGTCAACCTCACAGACGCCCCAATCACTAATCACGCTATCTAACGCGCTATGATTACCCGCCTTTTCAAAACGGCACTGCACTACATCATCTTGAGGATCGGTATAAAGCGCCTTTAGTTGATAAGTTTCACCAACCCTAGCCATAACATCCGTTGCCACGATGCCATCAATCATCAAACCATCAACCTTCGCAGGCTTACGGTCTGTGTCTAGTGGGATCTTAATAACCACCTCTTCGTGTTCAAAAGGGGCTTCACTATAAGTTTTATATTGGATCTCATATATATATTGCGGATAAGCCGTATCAGCTTCAAACAGGAAACTGTCACCTTTCGGTACTTTAGCAAAACCATCCTTAATTCCTACCACATAAAACTCTGCGATACGTTCATCAGGGCCTGTCACCTCTACATCTATCTGTACGCTGCCATCGATGGCAATTGGCTGTTGTACTTCAACTAGCATATAAGTTGAGTCTGGTGGGTTATCAAAAACTTCATCCCCCACGGTGACGGTTTCGACTTCTAGCTCTTCGCTTTCAATATAATCCGCCATCATAAACTGAGCGCCAAACATAACATCAGTCATGCCATTTAGGCCGAAAAAGCCGTCATCGTTACTCAGTTCAGCCATAATAGACACCATATACTCCTCAGCATCCTTTTCGCTGATTTGGTGTTGGTACTTAAACACGCCGTCGCCAGCAACGACTTCTTCAGTACCAGTCTCTAGATCAGCGCTAAATTTTGCTGTTACTGGACGCTGATTAGGATCTTCAACCGTCACCTCAACCCAAACTGTATCGCCAATCGCGTATTCAGTTTCAATATCACTTGAATACCAAGAGAAGTCCTGCCAGAAACCTTTTTTATGAGATTCATTATTGACATTAACCAGAGTGATAATCGGATCTTGGTGCATTCTGAACGCGCCAATAGAGTCATCAAACTCTTCAATTTCAACTAGAGTACGCGTCCAAATATTTGAACCATCAAGAGCAACATCATCCGCTTTTAAGGTGTAAGAGCCTGTAGGGATGCGCTCAAAAGAAAACTGTCCGTTATCATCTGTTATGGTTTCAAACTCACCATATTTGCCTTGTAGTTGTACCTTTACACCAGCAAGTGATACACCATCACTGTCGGTATAAGAGAAGTCAGGTTTACCGTCACCATCGATATCGATTAATCGGTCGGCCTGCATATCGCCATCGACGTCGATATTAAGATCGCTAATACCATCTAGATTATTATCGAGATTGGTATCGGCTTTGGCATCACAATTCATGTCGACGTTAAGGTAAATGCCCTCTCTATCAGTCAAGAGATTAAGCTCAGCAACCTTATCGCCATCAAGATCGATATTGTAATAAAGGTTACCTTCATCGTCAGTTAGGTTGGTATCTGCTACGCCATCTTTATCGAGATCTTGGTTATATAAGCTTGGATTAACCAAGCTGTTATAAGCCGCGCCACACACATGCCATGTATCTAAATCTGACTTTCCTTGCTCACCATTTTCTGCACTGTAATTTGTGCCACGACGAGAGTTAACGCGCTTGATGGCATCGTCATCAAATAAGTAGGCGTCGGCTACCACAGTCCCTAACACTTGAACGCCGGAGGCTTGGCTATCGCCTTCACTACCGCCACCACAGGCTGCAACCACACTAACAACTAAAGGAAATAATATTGCTTTTTTCATCATGACTCATATTCACAGAACAACATAGACTGCCCGTAATGACAGAGGAAACTCCGCAACTGGCAAGCTTGATGTAAGGTTTAAATAAATAAGATTTTTATGTTTAAACTATCGCTAATCAGCAATAGCGTCTTAATTTCGCGCGGGAGTATATACGCAGACATGCAATTTAGGGAGGTAAATTTAATAAAAATACCAAACAAACTTAAATCTTTATATTAGAAACAGATAAGTCATTTTTAGCCTAAAACCATCAGCTCAACTTCTATACACTTAGTTAGTCATTATGCTAATGCCATCACACATTACACGCTCCCCACAAAATCCATAACCTAAACGACTATTCTCAAAAAAGAAATCGGTTATGCTCCCTGCAAATCTAGCCGTATCACCACAGCCAGTGGATTTGATTCAGCGTTAATAGGACATGAGTATGGACGCATTTAACCACTTACAAGTTATCGAATTTAACCGCCACGACCCGGCCAGCATCGAGCAGGCCTTACAAAGCTATCAAGCCAAACTAGAAGCTCATCAAGCCTTCGATAAAAGCGGTCGATTCAACTTAGTATTTATGGATAACAGCAGCGGCACGCGTGAGCACCTGCAACTAGAGATGCTACAAGATAAACAACTGACTATGGATGCGCTAAGTCTTAATCCAGATGGTGGTCAACGAAGTAGTTATGTTGTGAGTGATGAACGCCAACTGTATCTGTCTGAAACCCTATTATTTGCCCTCGCGCTTGAACATGAATCCCTAGAGCCACAACTGCGTAAAACCGCGCAAGCTATGGTTGATTACGCACGCTTTGAAAACGATACCAGTGTCATGTGGCTCGATGACACTCGACTATTTGGCGCCGAACCGCTTTATATGATGGCGGCCAAAGACGCCAATGATGCAATTTATTTAGCACAGTTTTTTATCCCATACTGGGATGATGAACATGCAAACGGCTATGAAGATATGTTACTCAGTCTAGTGGAGCTGCATGGCTGGTGTGAGGCGATGATTAACGCCTTTATCTGGTGTGACAATCACAGCTTTAGATTCGCTTTTTACGGCAGCGATTGGGAACAACCAACTCCAAGATACCAATCCCTTGGTGATTATTTAAAAGCCAATCCAGATAAATACCCACGCTTTATTGAGTTAGTTAAGCAGCGTTTTTATAGCCAACCTGCACTAGTTGATAGCCAACACGACTCGCTGCAAGAGCAAAATCCTATTCTCAATCTATTTACCACCTTGATTGCTGACTGTTGCGGTCAAGACAGTGAAGCAATGAGTACTAAGCTAGCCGAGCACTTTATTAATGATAGCCTTGAGAATGAGGCCATGGATCTGCAAAACCAGCTCAAGCGAGAGCTTAATGGCACGCTTTGTTATTATGCTGGCAGCATTGCTCGCAAGAAAGAACGAATTCGTCAACGCAGCGATCGTGAGCAAGCGCGCGATAAGTATCTAGGCGGACTTAAGATGGTCAGCGAGTTCTTGTTGAGCCTTGAAAATAGCCATGCCCTGCTGTCTTACATCTCCACTGGCGCAAACCCTGAGATCCTCAATGATATTGAGCACGTTAACATCGTCCCCCATAGCGAAAAGCACGCATTAACCTTATATGAAGCCATTCAAGACTCTTGCTGGGATATTGACGACTTTGACCATGTGCGCGACAACTTCCATGAGGTGCTGCAATGCCTCGCAAAAGACTTACTGCTAGAAGTTGATGAGGACATGAGCGAAGCTGCAAGCAATGGCTTTATCAGCCGAGTCAGTGCTCATGCTCATGCTGATACCCATACCGAAATCGCATCGGCTAACACTCAACCAGAGAGCCGAGTACGCGACGCGCAAACCATGCTGCGTTTTGTCGATCTATTCTATCGCTTGTTTGGCCAGCAAGCCTTTAATGACGAAATGTGCGACTTGCTTACTGGCGAGTCAGAGTATCAAGCGATTATCAGTGTTGAAGACTATTACGCTCGTTTCATGCCTATCGACGCTACACCAAAGCTGAACTCTGCTGTAAGCAGAACGGATCAAAAGGCCCTTGAAAGCCTACTAGATGAATTTATCGACATAGGTTACAACCAGATTTCTGCAGAAATGCTTGAACAAGCTGATGAGCTATTTGCAAATCGCGCCTGTTTAGACTGCCAAGACTGGCCAGAAGATGAGCTGGGTATCGATGCCCTTTGCGCTTACTTACTAGTGCAAGATAAACAGCAAAACCACAATGATGACTACAGCCAAGCGTTACATGCAAAGCTAAATGGCGTGTTTAAGCGTGCACTAAACTTGATGCTAGAAAATGCCGACCTTCTAGGTGATGGTCCCTTTACGGAAAAAGGCTTAAACGACCGCGAACAAGCACAGGTCAAAGCTTACTTTACCGAGGCAACACCCGAGCTAAACCAACAGCAGATGATAGAGTTGTTAAACCAGCATCTTTATAGCCAAGATATCTGCCGCCAAGCCTTTCTGTACTTCCCTAAAATTAGTCCAATGCAGAAAAGCTATAAGTTTTTAGATGATTATGATGATGACTATCAACGCGTAATACTGATTTGCTTGTGGCTAAAGCAACTTGATATCGCCGAAGCCAAAATTGCAGAGCGTATTTGGCAACTGCTGATCGCCATGGCACCTATTAGAGTTGTGCATGTTATCGCTAAAGCCTTTAGCGAACATGAGCACAGATTCGATTCGCCATTAGATGAAAGCAATTTCTTCGACATGCTTAACAGCCATGGCATAGATAAAGCCTTCACGTTTGCTTATCAAGTTGAGCAGTTTAGCTATAACCAATTTCGCAGGGATGATTACCTTAACTTAGTGGAGTTAATAGGTGAGCTGGTCGTTGAGGACTCAGCAATTATAGAACAGAGCATGATGGCAGCAGCAAGACGCCATGATGCCATGGCATTACTGCGCGGACTCGATTACAGCTATCAACCAATAAAGCTAGATTTTCATAAGCATGTGGCGATGCGTTTTCCAAGCATGCCTTTTGCACTCGATAATGAGCTAAAGCAATGCTTAAGTGACTTCATAAAACTCAATAGCAACTCGTGGGAAGAGGTGATTGGCAGCAGGTTTAGTGACAACGTCCTCTTTTCTGGCTTTGTCGCTGACGCAGGTGAGCTACCTAAAAAGTTACGATTACCACTGACATTGCATCCTGATGCCGAACTGAGTCACACCCGCAGAAACGATAGAATGAATTGGATATGCTGCGAGATATTGCAGCAGGTTGGCGGTGAGCTACAGGTTTTAGTGGCTGACAAAGACACCGTTAGAGAAGGCAACCTCTACCTCGGCGGTGAGGTGTTAATCCTTAACGACAAGGTAGACGCCCAAAGCGTTATTGATGCAGTCAAAAACTTACCTAGCCCAGAAGAGCGCCAAAACACAGTCAACCAAAACCTATGGGCATATCTGCAAGGCGAGCTGAGTTATGATGAGTTTGCGCCGCAATTTAATCAATATGTCAGCTATGAAACCACGGCGAATCTCGAAGAATACCGTAGCCATGCCTTAAGCCAATATGTGTGGTTACTGGATGATGAGCGTAGCAGCCGCTTAGTGGCACTACTCGCAAACCATAGCTACCTAGCCTACAAGGTGTTCTGTGATGGACTTGTCGATGGCTATATGGATCAACTTGCCTTGCAAGGCAAAATGGATTTAGCCACGCGCCTAACATGTAATGAAGATGGCTATGAAAAGGCTGCGTATCAAGCGCTGCTAGATTGGCTATTTAGTCATGACGTCAAGCGTGAGTTTCTGCTGCTGTATATGATTAAAAACTACCGCCCATGTATGGGCGAGTATATTGCCGCCATGGCGCGCCGAGATGAAATCAAGCCACTGATGTCATTCTTGCATATTGAAACCAAAGCAGCCTTAGTGGATATTCTTGCACAGCAAACAGATGGCACTGAATTTATGAAGCTATTCGCCAAGGAGAAATCACGAAAAATCCGTGACAAGGTTGAGGCTGCATTGAGTTAATCCACTTAGATAAAATCCTTAAACTAATGAGTTTTACCACCTCAATGATGTAACTAAAAAGCGCTAGTCCATTTTTGCTAGCGCTTTTTATCATACCAATGCTAGTTAATCGGCCTTATCATTAACCAATCTAGGACCTGGAAAGGCCGGGACCTCGAGCTCATCCGGCAGATTTGGCAGCAGTAATTGCACTTCCTCACGGCCACTTTGCCCCTCAACAAACTTCCAAGTTAGGCCACTGTCGTTAGAAAAGCCAATCAAAGCCGACTCAGCAAGCACATCGCCTATAGGCGTGCTCATCGTGCTCTCCATAGGCAGGTAAACGTAATACTCATCTTCTTGCAGAAACAATTTTGCTGGCCCGTTGAATGCTGTCGACTCAAGCTTAAGACCTTCGCTCTGCAGCTGCTCCATCATTGCCGCTATTCCACGCTTAAATGTAGCTTCACCACCCGCGTTATCAATCACGTGACTAAGGCCAAAGCGCATATAGGTGTCGTAATCCTTATCGATAATAGACTGCCTCATGACCTGAGCAGCAGCTGACGCCTTTTCAACAATGAGGTCACCATTTTCGTCGAGGTATTTTGGCTCATTTGTCGGTTGCTGAGCAGCTAAAGTCGTCTGTGACTCATTAATCAATCTAGGCTCTGGGAAAACCGGGATCTCAAGCGCATCCGGCAGGTTTGGTAGCAAAACAAGCACTTCCTCGCGGCCAATGGAAGCCTCTACAAATTTCCAGGTTTGGCCGATATCTTTAGAGAGCCCAATCAAAGCCGTCTCTGCAACACCATCGCCTATAGGCGTGCTCATATTGATCTCCATAGGCAAGTAAACGTAATACTCGTCCTCCTCCTCCTCTTGCAGAAACATTTTTGTCGGCCCGTTGAATATCGTCGAGACCTGCTTAATACCTTCACTCAACAACTGCTGCGATAAAGCAGCCATCCCCCTTTTAAATGCAGCTTCACCGCCGGCATACTCAATCACGTAGCTAAAGGCAAAGCGCATATAAGTGTCGTAATCTTTATCAATAATAGACTGCTGCATGATCTTAGCTTCAGTTAGGGCCTTTTCAACAATGAGTGCACCATTTTCGGCGAAATATTTTTGCTCTCCAGTAGGTTGCCGAGCAACCAGCGCAGTCTCCCACTTAAGTGCCCCGTTAGGCCAAAACTCCTGATGCATGCCATTACCATCGACATCAAACAACGTCTTTTCTTCTAGCCCGCCATCTTTAAAATAGCGCTCATTCACACCAATCAACTCGCCATCTAAGTAATTGCGCAAAGTGTCCAAGTGACCATCAAAGTCATAGTTCTTGAACGTCCCCTGCTTTACCCCATCTTCAAAATACCCTCTTCTAGGAGTAGGCCATCTTCAGAAAACATCTTTTGCACACCACTAGGATGGTGAGAATCGAATCTTAAGCTGCCGTCATCAAAAAATATCTGCCAATGACCTACCTTATCGCCATCAAGCTTATAGCCCCGACTCTGCAGCTGACCATTTTCATAAAAGTTCTCCTCTAACACAGGCTTAGGTTCTACCTTAGGAGGTACCGGAAAATCTGCAGTTTTGATGGAAAAGTTGATATGAATGCTATCGCCTCTTTCACGCTCCGATTCGGGCAGTGTCTCCATAACGACAAGTAGCGCTTCCATTGAACGCTGCAACTGCTCTTTAGCAATGGCATCAAACTCAGCAGAGCCACTGGACTCGCTCACCTTAGTGTGCACCTCGCCACCCGCGTCATAATCCACCGCCACAACCACTTTTAATTGGCTGAATTCGGGATTAGCCTGTGTCTCTTTCACTGCCTGCCCCAAGCTTAAATTGAAACACGTATTGAAGGTATCACACACAATTTGAGCTGGTTTATCACTGCAACCAGACAGCAACAAAGCTGCGGTAACGCTGGCAATAAGAGTTAATATTTTCATAAATTCACAGGCCACTAAAAAGATAACGAGCATGCTAGATGAAAACGTTAAATTTGGGTTATATCAGTACGCTTTATGTGTAGCGGTTCACAAATGATGCTCAACTCAATAAGAATAAGCAATAAAACCAAATGACTAAATCAAGTGACTAAATCAAGTGACTAAATCAAAAACACTAAAAAACCAAAAATACCAAGTAACCAAACCAAAAACTTAGTCACTTATTACTCAGAGCCTAAAACAGAGCTAAAACTAGATAGCATGGGGCTTACAATACATATTATGCTAAAATCCCCCATCAGCTTTATGAATGTGCAACCAATCTCATTTGTTTGACTGAGGGTAGTGAAATCCTACCGAGATTAACTAATGAGGATACGAGATATGAAAAAATTAAATGCCGAACAGCGCAAAGCCCGAGATAATGAACGTTTTTCACAGCGGGTAGATGAGCGCAGAACCAAGGGCGAAGATGTTGTCGCTTACGCACTTTCCAATGCAAAAGCCTATAAGTTTCTGACTAAGCCAGAGAGACATGAACTCAAGCAAAGACAAACAGCTCTGCTCAATGAAGTGAAATTGACAGCAGAAGAAAAGCTTAAACTTAGACAAGAGCAAGAGTTGCAACAAATTGAAGCGACATTTGACGCCGATAAAGACGATACAGCGTCAAACAATTAAGCCATTGTTAGTTTGAATCAAAATAGAGATCTGCTGAACTGCGGTCTCGACATAATAAAAGGGAAGCTCTTTCCCTTTTATTATTTGAATTAACTTAATTTCTGCACAGCTTGTAAACTTTCCTACCGCTACGAAATGCTAATAGCCCTTCTAAATGCTAGCCCAGCCCTAAATATTAGTGCAGCTTCATTCTTGGGCGCACTACGCGCATTAGCTTTTCAGCGCACCATAACGCTATGGTCTTTAACGTGCCATGAATCGCTTGTTGGTGCATACGGTAGAGTGAGATATACACTAGGCGAGCAATCTTACCTTCGACAAACATACTGTTCTTAGTCAGGTTGCCCATCAAGCTACCGACCGTACTGTAGCGCGATAGGTTAACCAATGAGCCATGATCTACATAGACGTAATCTACAAGCGGCTCACCTTTAAGCTCGTTAAGAATATTTGTCTCAACACACTGCGCCATCTGATGAGCAGATTGTGCTCTTGGCGGTACAAAGCTGCCATCGGCTTGTTGGCATGCACAGCAATCGCCTATCACATAAATATCATCACTAACGGTGCTTAATAGGCTCGGTTTAACCATAATTTGATTAACACGGTTAAGCTCAAACAGACCGATATCTTTAATAAAGTCTGGCGCTTTAACGCCCGCAGCCCACAGCATAATATTGGCTTCGATTAACTCACCTTCTGAGGTAACAAAGCCTGCAGATGTCGCTTCACTAATGCGGGTATTTTCCATCACGTTTACGCCTAGCTTACTTAGTTCGCGTCTTGCAGAAGTGGCAATGCGTTCAGGCAAGGCAGGCAGTATACGCTCACCGGCTTCAATCAAGTGAATATTGAGTTTGTCGGCGGTCATCTTACTCAAACCGTAAACCTTGAGCAGATCGGTAACATGGTACAGTTCAGCAGATAACTCAACGCCTGTTGCACCACCACCGACAATGGCAATGTTAAGTTCGTTAAGGGTTTCCGACTGATGCACTCGGGTAAAGCTATCTAACAGAGCGTGATGAAAGCGGTTAGCTTGCTGGTGAGAATCTAAAAAGAAGCAGTTTTCTGTAACACCAGGGGTATTAAAGTCATTGCTGATGCTACCAATAGCGATAACCAGTTTGTCGTATTGGATCTGCCGCTCAGGTAATAGCACTTTACCCGCTTCATCTAAAATAGGTGCGACTGAAATCGCCTGATTCGCTTCATCTAAGTCACAAAAAGTCCCCAATTGAAATTGATAACCATGCTTGGCCGCGTGGGCAGAATAAACCACGCCATCAAGCGCACTATCCAAAGATCCTGTAGCCACCTCGTGGAGTAATGGTTTCCAAATGTGAGTTCGGTTCTTATCGACTAAGATGATTTGCGCTAGGTTTTTCTTGCCTAGCTTATGACCCAATTGAGTCGCTAGCTCCAAACCACCAGCGCCACCGCCTACAATCACAATTTTTGGATTTGCCGATCTCATCACTTCATTCCTCTATAAAGGTCAAATATTGAAACCCCATTTAGGCTTCAATAGAACAAGATGCTAAATTAACGTGCACTTACTTAGCGGCTGCTATGTTGACCCAAAACATGACCCAAGTCACGTTTAATAAATCTGGTTTTTTGATAAATGTCAGTTGATTTAACTGGCAAATAAAAATTCAGCAACAGCATGACCAACACAGTTTCACAGGAATGCCGCATTAAATATAAAACAAAACAACAACTACCTTTTAGCCCTAGCAGGCTCATAGATGACTACCGAGAAAAGCCGAGCAGGCTTAGTGCTGTTACTCTCAAATAATTGTTAGCTAGATCTAAATTCATTCAATATTTGCTAGCGCTAAAGCGAACAAAAGACTAATTTAGCCGCCCTTTAAAACCACTTTCCGAAAATATGAACATGAAATCCTTTGTGGCAGGCCTGATGATGGCTGCCAGCATGTTAGCAGTAAGCAATGTCGCTATGGCCGATGAGCAGATCACTCTAGGTCGTACCATCTTATTGGGCGGCGGCGATCACGGCGCAAAAATCCCACTACTAATTTGCCGTAAAACCGATGCTATCCGCGTAAAAGCTGAGCGTGATCTACATTTAGAAAAAATCAAAGTGACCTTCAACAATGGTCAAACAAAGACAATTCGCTTCTATCGCGATCTAAAGAAAAACAAATACACCGACTGGCGTAAGTTTGCCTACCCTCGCTGTGTAAAGAAGCTTGAAGTCTTCGGTAACTCTGACGGTTCAAAGGCTGGCGTAAAAGTATTGGGCCGCAAAAAGTAATCGCTTTCAAAACAAAAATGACCACATTGATGTGGTCATTTTTTATCAAACTATACGGTTACAAACTAACGATTAATTAGCTTGCTGCTGGCACTCTAATAACAACTGCTGGAAGTGCGCACCTAAGTCTTGACTGGCAAACTCTTGGCTGGCAGTCGCCATCTGCTGTAAATGTTGCAAGCCCTGCTCAACACCTTGGTCGGCAATAATTTGTTTTGCGTAAGCTGCGGCATCGGCGCCTTTCTGCAGAAGACTCGACATATTCTCCAAGCTAAAATCTTGCTCCATTAAACCTTCTAGCTCACTAAGAAGATCTGTAATCTTTGCCGACTCGACCAATGCCCCCTCAACATTAACTAGCTCACCAACAGGATCCATTTCTAGTTTACTGGCGACACACGAGGCAACGCTGCCGGCCTCGGCACCACTGGCAACAGCTTCGATACCTTGACTGCGGATCTGCTCAATCACCTGCTGTAACTGCTCATTTTTAGCCAGCCAAGCTTGCTCTAGTTGCTGGTTTTCGTCACCACCAAAATATCCACAACCGCTTAAGCCAATAGCTAACGCTGCAGGAACTATTACTGTCTTAAACTGCATTTATATACTCCAATAAATCAAAGGCTAAACAACCACTGCCACTAGTATACCTAGATAATTAAATACCGACTTTTAAACTTAATTAATCTTCAATAGACCATTAACTCACGAAGCTACACTGACTATATATTAGTGACAAAACTCATAGCTCTTTCAACCTGATGTATTGCTTAGGTGACTGGCCTAACGTCTTCTTGAAGAAAGTAATAAATGCGCTGACCGACTCATAACCCAGCTCTTCGGCGATTCGCTGTACAGAGTCCCCCGTTGCCAGTTTTTGTAATGCTAAAACGATGTGCAGCTGCCCACGCCAGCGACCAAATGTAATGCCGATTTCACTCTTAACCAGCCTCGCTAACGTGCGCTCACTCATTGCAAACTGACTCGCCCATTGAGCTACCGTGCGTCTGTCTTCAGGTGCTGCGATTAATGCATTCGCGATAGATTTGAGCCTAGGCTCTGCCGGAATAGGAAAGTCATAATGCTGTGTTGGCATAATGCGCAGCTGCTCGATAAGCACACCAACCAAGTTATCAGTAGCACTACCTTGCTGATAACCCTGCTCCCGTGCCGTTAAGTGCACGATTAGCTCTCTGATCAAGGGGGTCACTGACAAGGTGCAACTACGAACAGGCATGCCTTCAACATCAGGATCAATAAATAGCATACATACATTGGCATTTTTAGATATTTGATTGCTGTGAGGCACTTGACTTGGGATCCACACAGCGCAATTAGGTGGCACAATCCAGATAGCGTCATCAATTTTACACTTCACAAAACCATTCAGTGCCAATACCAATTGGCACTTTCGATGTTGATGAAACGGTGTCTCTGCATCTTCCTTATCGCCAACCAATCCCAATGCAACCACACGCTGAGGAAAATGATCTGAATCGAATTCGGGTAATGATGGGGCATCAAACTTCATATAATGACCGTTTTTAGCTATATAGAGTCACTAAAGCCCAATACAGCAATCAATTAGAAGCGTAAGCTAGCGCACTTTCACGACTTTAAAGGAGCCTATTGTGACGTTATCGCACCCTTCTCGTTTTGCCAGCAGTGCATTCTTACTACTTGGTGTGCTCTTAATCGCCATCAGCTTACGCAGCCCAATTACAGGGGTTGGCCCACTACTCGATGCCATTAGAGCCGAGTTAAATCTGTCTGCAACACAGGCTGGAATGTTAACCACTCTGCCTTTGTTGGCATTTGCTTTTTTCTCGCCTATCGCATCAAAAGTTGGTCGTAAATGCGGCCTAGAGCTGGCATTGATGTTGTCGTTGCTGTTTATTCTTATCGGTCTAGTGGGTCGTTCGCTCGGTTCGGCCAGTGCACTATTTATCGGCACGGTGGTCATCGGTGCCGGTATCGCCTTCGCTAATGTGCTACTGCCAAGTTTAATGAAGCGCGATTTCCCAAATAAAATTACCACCATGACCTCTATGTATGTATTGATGATGGGTGCAGGCTCGGCAATGAGTGCCAGCTTAGCAATACCACTGACAGATATGGCCAATCAATTGTCGATAAGTGTGATCCCAACTTGGGCATTTTCCTTAGGTGGCCTAGTGATATTCCCGCTTATCGCTATCTTAGTATGGCTACCACAGATACGTAATCACACCGCCCCAAGCAAAGATACCCAAACACTCGATAGCCACAGCTACCTGTGGCGTAATAGTAGCGCCTGGCAGATCACTCTTTTTTTGGCTTTAAACTCTTTCTTGATGTATATCTTCATCAGCTGGCTACCCACCATCTTAGTGGATAACGGTTTTAACCATCATGAAGCAGGCGTCATTCACGGCGTTCTACAGCTGTTTACTGCGGTGCCAGCCTTAATATTAATTCCGTTTATGAGTAAACTTAAAGACAAACGTCTACTCAGCTTTAGCTTAACCCTGATGGCATTTATTGGCATCATGGGGCTATTACTTAAGCCAGAGCTTGCCATGATTTGGGCGATGCTATTTGGCTTTGGTGCTGGTGGTGGATTTATCGTGGCGCTGGCCTTAATAAGCCTTCGCACCGAAAGTGCACACCAAGCTGCGACTCTGTCAGGCATGGCACAGTTTTTAGGTTACTTACTTGCGGCAACAGGACCGATGATCATGGGTGAGTTACACGAGCAAACTGCAAGCTGGCAATTGCCACTGATCCTATGTGCAATCTGTGCCATCTTATGGAGTGCGTTTTCTCTATTAGCGGCAAAAGATGAGTTAATCGAACCTGCGGCTCATAACCGTAATGCCACATTAGAGGAAAACCTCTCCTAATATGTCGCCTAAAACGGGGGACAGCGAGCCCCTCTTACTCCCTAAGACTAAAGTAATTTAACATTCTTATGGAGTCCCCCGTACCAAAGACCTGTTTCTAATAATCCGCACTAAGAAGTGATGCACAACCCAGATAGCCAAAGAGGTCGCTACCACAGCTACCACAATTGAGCTAAAGCGGTAACAGATAGAAAAGAAGGCATCTTGCTGCTCGGGGACAAACGCGCTTGTTAGCGGCACGGTTAACGCCGACATCGCCGAGAAGCCGATGCCTGCTTTTATCCTGCCAATAGCCAGCCATCGGCAAAACAGACCTGCAGCAATGGCATACCCCAGCAGAAAAAGCAGCATATTATTAGCCAAACTGTACAAGATTAGCTGCAGTAACATGCCAGCTAAACAGCCAAGAAAAGTGCCAATAATGCGTATTTTAGCCACCGCCATCGAGCCGATGAAAGTCATGGGAGCCAGCACAATCAGGATTGAGGCTTGCGCCGACAAGGAGTCATTGAGAGCTGCCACCTGAAACAAGATAAATGCCGCCATGGCGATTATCCAGCCTAGCGCGGCTTGACGCACCATACCTATATGATCTTTTCGTTGATTATCGATATGAGTTTGCGCCTCACGGGGCTGCATTAAGCTCGCCTTAGGCAGCTTAATGCTTGGATCAGGAAACAGATACAAGGCTAAGGCCACAATCGGCCCCGTCAACAATGCAGAAGCGATTAGCCCCATCACAAAGTCTTCGAGATCGAAGCCCTGATAACTGCCAAAGTTCAGTAGAATAGAACCCATCAACAATCCGATATAGCCAAAAAGATAGCTGCTCTTGTGTGTCATAGCGATGCACTTAAACATCAGCATAATCGCCACGGCTACAGTCATTAACAATGGATAGGGTTGAAAAAAGCCAACAATAAAGCTGACCTGCACACAGACCCAAGTTACCCCCAGAATTAATTGCACTATGATGCTGCCATTCCATCTATCGATTTGGGTTAATACAAACATAGGTAATAGCGCGGCGAACATGCCATTTGACCAGCTAAAGACCAAGGTAATCGCCAGCCCAAACACACAGCCAAACCAGATCCGTTGGGTTTTTCTCAAAGTCTTAATTTGCACAATAAGGCTTCCTAGTAGGCTATCGTTGATAAAATAACAGAAAAATTAGTAGATATAGTGAAGCCAACTCACCAACTTAATCTGACTCCTAGCAAGCAAAGCCCACCCGCTATTATCTTCTGGATAGATCACCACCGTGGCACGAGAACCGACAAATAGCGGCTGAGGTAGAGTACTTTGACTGGTTAAATTAATTCGGACTCGCTGGGCATCTCGTACCCAGCGGTTGTTGGTCTCAACATGGGTCAGTTGTCCATTTGGACTTTGCTGCGCCGCCGCCACACCAAAGTCCCGGCTTTGCACATCAAGTGAGAATACCTTTCCCGGAAAGGCATCGAATGCCACTAGCGCCTTTGACTGCTTGTCTATCCGAGCCACCGCTTTTTCACGAAAATCAGCTGCAATCCAGAGGGAATCGGTTGGAATAAAGGTCAGTAGCGGCATATGACTATTGGCTGTACTGCCTACCTCCAACTGCAGATTTGTCACGACCCCATCACTTGGTGCAAACACTTGAGTGTGGGAAAGATCCAGCTCTGCTTGCTGCAAACTATTCTTGGCTGCGCGCACAACACTGCTCTGCCCTGGTTGACTGCCGAGCTGCACGGTTAATGCCCGTAGATCCTGCTGAGCAGCACGTAGGTTAGCCCCTGATGCATTATTGTTTGCCAGAGCACTATCTAACATAGAGACCGAGACTAGCTTTTGCTTTGCCAACTGACTGATCCGTCGATACTCACTACTGGCATTATCGAAAGCGGCTTGATTAGTGGCGACATTTGCTTCTGCCGCCTCCACCTTGGCGTACATAGCATCTTCTTGCTCATGTGCCTGCTCTAGCGCCAGCTGAGCTTTCTCCATCGCAAGCTGATACTTACGCGCATCGATGCTAAATAGCTTATCACCCCGTTTCAGTTGCTGATTATTATGCACTTCAACCGCAGTGACAGTTCCGGTTACTTCCGGGGCGATTTGGATCACGTAACCTTGGACTCGACTCTCAGTCGTTAACGGTACATAGCGATCGGCGATCACGATATAACCAATAAGGAAGATGAAAATAATAATCAAGCTTTGCATCCAGCGACGAAAAGCATGTTCTGCGGTTTGCATGAATAGGTCCAAGGTCAATCTGAGGGACAAGTATTATAGATATTGCTAATTAGATTAAATAGAATGGCAGATAGCGCACTTACAACCTATAGGTAGGACAATGAACGTTAGCATGGATGATCTACACCTGTTTGTATTAACCGTCCAACACGGCGGAATAAGCGCCGCGGCAAAGCAACACTCATTGCAACGCTCGAAAGTGAGTCGGCGCTTACAGGAACTCGAAAAGGCATTGGGCTGTCAGTTGCTTATCCGCACCACTAGACAAATAGAGTTAACCGAGAATGGCCGACTACTCTACCAGCAGATCAATCAGCCTTTGGGAAGCGTTGCTCAAGCAGCGAAGCTGCTAACTAATCAGCAGAAATCCTTGCAAGGTATGTTAAGAGTCGCAGTGCCTGCAGCCCTAATTACCTCAAACATGTTTACTCTATTGCTAGAGAACTACCTAGAGCTGTTCCCTGATGTTTTATTAGAGGTGTTGCACTGTCAAGAGAGCATCGATCTCAAGCGAGACAATATCGATATTCAAATCTTACCCGACGGGGTAAAGGTGAAAAATGAGGACTATGTCCAGCAGGCGCTACTACGCTTTCCAAGCAGCTTAGTCGCATCAAACGCTTACTTACAAAGCCACGCGCCAATTAATGCCCTCAGTGATCTTTTTGCACACCCGTTAATGGTCAGTCGCTACAACCAAGCATCCCTCCCCGATGATCTTACCCTGAGACTTTGCTCAGATGATCTGCGCTTGATCCAGCATATGGCAACTACAGGTAAAGGCATTGCATTACTACCGACCATTTTACTCAAAGACTCACTTAAGTCCGGTGAGCTACTGCCGATTTTAACTCACGAGAAGCTGCCGGAGATCAAGCTCACCTTAATCTATCCATCTAGGCAATTTTTACCGGAAAAGACCCGTGCCTTAATCAAACTGCTTAGAGATGCCTTTAAGTTAAATTAGAGGGGATAACTTAGCCAGAAGCAATGGCTTGTCTTTCAAGCTCGACAGCGATTGCTCTACCGACTCTAAATACTGATTGAACGCTAAGCATACCGCTTATAAAAATAAAAAAACCAGTAACGAATCGCTACTGGCTTTTATTAATATCAATGCTTTTTACAGCACGATATGACTGACTAATTATTTAATATTAAAGCTTATAGTTTGCACCTAGGAAGAATGCACGACCCGTAGTGTCGTAATAACCTGCGCCATCGTATACATATGGGTTACGTGGTGGCGCAAGATCAAATGCATTCAATACACCAAAGCGTAAAGTTAGATCATCATTAAAGGCATATGAACCCGTGAAGTCCCAAATAGTACTCGATGGAATATCGTTATAGTTGTTATTCTCAGGCTTCCAGTCGTTACTCGCAACGGCTGAATGACGGTAGTTAGAGCGTGCTTCTAGACTTAGTGCATCATACTTCCAGCCTAAGCTAAACATCGCTTTCCAACGTGGGTCTGTGTATTCACCTACGTCAACCTGTAGGTCATCAGCAAAACCCGTCGGGTTCGTTTGCCACTGCTCTAGATAAGTTGCAATAACATGAACTTTAAAGTCACCAAAGCTATCAGTTGGAATGTCATATTGGCTTTCAATATCGACACCTTTAACGTCAAACGACGCAGAGTTAACAGGGCTTTGAACGAAATCGACAATATCACCTGTCGCTGCATCACGGGTAAATCGACTGCAATATACGTTATCTAGTGACTCAGAGTCGTAGCAATAACGAACTGCTGTACTGACATCGATGTATTCAATTGCATCAGAGATCTCAAATGCCCAGTAATCTACTGTGATAGAGAAACCGTCAAGATAATTAGGTGTATAAACCGCACCAATAGTGTAATCGTGTGACGTTTCAGCCTTTAGATCTGGGTTACCCGCATTGCTACCAGCATGATTACTCAAGTACCAAGAATCAGATGGGTTCCAGCCTTGAGGTAAACCAGCAGCCTGACAATTTGCCTTACGGTTATCATTTGGACCTAGCTCCACGTTGATCTTGTCACAAACGTCGGTGAAACTTTCGAATGTTTGTCCTGCAGGGCTAAATAACTCTCCAATATTTGGCGCTCGAACAGACTTTGAACGTGTTGCACGAAGACGAAGATCTTCGATTGGAGCCCAGTTTAAACCCACTTTCCAAGCATCATCTTGACCCGCAGTGCTGTAATCCATCCAGCGATAAGCGAGATCAAGAGCTAAGTCATGTGCGAGGAACATATCTGATAGTAATGGAATATTAAATTCAGCTGCAAATTCAGTAACATCATACTCACCCTTCATTGGGTTAGCACTGTTACCAAAAATTGTACCGTCGATTAGTGCTTGATCTGGATTAGTTTCAGACTCTTCCTTACGGTAATCTGCACTGAATGCCGCACTGACGTAACCCGCTGGTAGGTCAAATAGCGCACCACTAACAATTAGACCGGCACTAGTCTGTGTCGTCTTAGCTGTCTGCCCAGCACTTGTGCCCACCCAGTCGATAGACTCTTGACTTGCTTGGTTTACACCAAGTAAGTTCATAGGTACACACCCTGCTGCACGAGCATCGACATCACGACAAACTATTTCACCATCAACTAAGATAGCATCTTTAGCTTGCTCATAACGCTCATCCCATATCTGACCTTTCCATAACGTGGTTTCCTTTAGCTGACCACGTTGAGCGTGAATAGAGTAATCCCAATCATCACTGATCACGCCTTCAAGGCCCACTAAGAAACGCATTGTTTCACGGTCTTGGTTATAAGTACGGTTACCAAACTCACCATCGATACGGTAGAGGTTGAAGTATTCCATATCTGTATCAGCCATTAACTGCTTTGTTTCCTCAGGAAGAAAAGCATTATCAGCCATGACAGGATTCCATGTATGGAATACCGGCGTGCTTTCACCGTTAGATGTATAATCAACATAGGTGATTTCAGTGAAGATCTTGTGCTCATCATTAATTTCATAGTCAGTATTTAGCGTAAATACCTTACGATCTAGCGGTGTACGAATTAAACCGTAATCAACGGGATCATAACCTTCACAGCTTGGACCACAGTAGTTAGCATTGTTACCAGGACCAGGAATAAGTCCTTCACCGTAATCAAACTCTCTCATTGCACCATCTGGTCCAAAAGTATATTGGCCACCGTCACCAGCAAAGAAGGTACCCGCTTCATTGATCCATGATAGTGGCTTACGACCAATGTACTCAATACGAGCTGGTGCACCTTCAGATGTATCAGGGTTATAAATACTGTTTACAGGATTATCTAAAAAGTCTCTGTCGGTTGGACGTAACTCTTTTTGCTCCGCATAAGTAAAGTTAAATACTGTCGACAGTTTATCGTCTAAGAAGTTACCACCCGCAGTTAACGAGAACTGTCCCTCTTCACCGCCACTTTGTTCTGGTTGTATATAAGAGACATCAAGCTCAACACCTTGAACATCGGTTCGAGTGATAATGTTAATTACACCAGCAATCGCATCGGAGCCATATACAGCAGATGCACCACCAGTGATTACTTCAATGCGAGAAACCATCGCTGTAGGAATAGTGTTCAGATCGACTGCCGAGCTACCATTAGAGCCCGCAACAAAACGACGGCCATTGACCAAGACTAGCGTACGGTCGCTACCTAGGCCACGTAGGTCTGTTTGGTTTAGACCGTTAGCAAAAATAGTGTTGTTAGACGTCTCTGGAGAGATACCAACGGTAGATGATGGAAGTTTATTCAAGATATCAGCAACGTTAGTGATACCCATATCCATCATATCTGCACCAGTAATGACGGTTATAGGAGTTGGAGATAGCTCACCAATTCGCTTAATTTTCGAGCCTGTCACCTCGATTCTTTCAATGCTATCGCCTTCTTGCTCTTCAGCATAGGCCCCAGCACTTGTCATTAACGCTGCGCTTGTCGTTGCTAGTAATGCAACTTTTACAGCTTTAGATAAACTGCTTATTGACGTCATATTCAACATTCCCTTTGTTAATTGCGTACTCAATTCATTCAAATTTGTTGAGTTTTCTAATTTTTAAACTAAGGTTGCTACCCCTAGATAAGCAATAAATTTACAGGTTTGTTTCCATGAGTCAACATTTTGTCGCATTTTTGTTACCAATCGCTGCGCAAAGTTAAATTTACTAACATATGTACAAGTTAAAAGACTGACTAGTTAAGTATTTCATCATTTATCCTTACGATTCCTGAATTGCTTACTCTGTACCTAGAAAAGTGACAGACTCTATACAGAGGCAAAATAAAAAAGGGGCTGCACATAATGTGCAACCCCTTCAGATGACAGGCGCTTTATAAGCGATTACGTCTGTGACTATTTAAGCTAACAACTTACGCCAGCCACAAAAAGCCGATAAAGGTCATACCCGCAGCAATCAACGCATAAGGCAGCTGAGTGACGGCATGGCTGACTAAGTTACAGCCAGAGCCTTGTGCTGCTAGCACTGTGGAGTCGGAGTAGAAACACGCCTGACTACCAAAAGATGATGCCGATAACAATGCACCAATCACCAGTGGAATATTGGCATCGACCGCTTGCGCCAGTGGCATCACAATTGGAATCGATACCGCAAAAATCCCCCAGCTTGAGCCTGTTGCAAACGCCAAGATAGACATACTTAAAAACACCACAGCAGGCAGCAATTGCGGCGTCATAAACGGACTGAGGCTGTCGATAACATACTGTGGCAGCATTAATTTATCGCACACATCTTTAAAGATGAATGCCGCGATAACCGTACCAATGGCTGGTAGCATGCTCTTAAAGCCATCGATCATCTGCTCCATCATCTCTGACAATGGCATCAGCTTCTGCAGCCCGTAATACGGCAATGTCACCGCAAGAGTTGCAATCAAGCCTTTAAGTACATCGATATCGAAATAGACGGTAAAACCCACCAATAATATTATTGGCACGAAGAAATTATGCAGTTTTCCACCATCATCGGCTTGCTTAAATTCATCTTCAATGGCTTTTAGTGCATATTCATCAGAGGTTTGCACTTCATCTAAGTCCATCTGCTTAATCGCTGGTTCACCTTGAGCTGCGGCTATTTGCGCTTTCTTCATCGGACCAAAAGCCGGCACGATACCTAAGATCACTAGCAATACCATAGCCACGGCTAACCACGCGTAAAGCATGTAAGGGATCGCCTGCATATAAACGGCTATTCCTTGACCCTCGCCTGCGATGCCGTTATCAACTAACAAACCACCAAAAAATACCGCCCAAGTCGAAAGAGGCACTAACACACATATGGGCGCGGCCGTGGAGTCCACCACATAAGCTAGCATCTCACGAGATACCTTAAATTTATCTGTGACGCGCTTCATGGTGGAGCCGACCGTCAAGGCATTTAGGTAGTCATCGATAAAAATAACAACGCCTAGAATAAAGGTCATAAACAGCGATGATTTTTGCCCGTTAGCAAACTTCAATGCTAGACGACCAAACGCCATTGAACCACCAGTGCGAACCAGCAGAGCAATCAAGGCACCGAAGCCACCACAAACTAAAATTAACCAACCGATAGTTTCGTCGGCCATCACGGACAAAGAGGTATCTGCAAAATTAGTCAATATATTAGCGGGCTCATACATGGCCAGACCGACTAATGCACCGATAATCAAAGAGAGGATTGGGCGGCGTAGCACAATGGCTAACACCAATACCACCACAGGTGGGATAAGACTTAAGGCTGTCGGCTCAGACATGCGCTAAGGTCCTTATAATAAAGTGCCAAAATGGCAATTAATCACCAAACTCAGGCAACTATTTGCCGAGTCTAATTGCTGCTTTACCTTTGAGGGACCTGCCGATACCCTTAATTTTACGGGCAATTTTTGGGGCCCTAGTAAAAACATCGCGCAGAAAATAATCCCCATTTGCCTCTGAGTCAATAATAAATATCCTATTTTACTGAATTTTTATAACGCTCATGGAAGAAGTTGGTTTGAGCAGCGGCATCAGAGTGGTTAAATACAATGAAATCAAATAACAAACCAGCCTAAACTTCGACAATAAAAACTACAGCTTCGCAGCCGATTCAGGCAAAGACAGATACACTTTAGGTCAATTATGTTACCCCTCCTCTTCAGGCTTAGAAATAAAGATCCGATTGATATCATTACCCCATAACTGAATAATCTTGCGGTTTTTCGCTTTATTCCAAAAACACTTACCAAATAAGATCATCGTCGCGCCCTCAAAATCTCGGCGCTCGTCCAAACCAAATCTTAGCTTTAATGGCTCAACTATTTTATCGATAGGTATACCAACCTCTTTGCTATCGGCAGGGTTTAACCAAAACAACTCTTTATCGACATGAGAAATCGTCCCCCAATACATGCGTGGGGCCCCCGTTTCGGTCGGCTCTGCATCGGCAAAGTTAACGAACAAGTTCTTGGCTCGCCAACGGTACTTCTCATCGGTATAGACCCAGAGTTCTGACTCTGCAAGCTCACTACCACGCATTAAACTATGCAATATTTTCTCTAGGCCTTCACTGGCGATCCGCTTTTCAACATTTGAGGAATGAGCCGCAACTCGGTCGGATGATGAGCTAACCGACAGCAGCTCTGGACTTGTTTGTGCCTGTTTTTGTATTGGAGCCTGTTTTTGTGTCTGTGTCTCGCGCTCAGCTCTGGACTTTAATGATCGCGGCTGACGACTAAAGTCAATCATCATCGCATCGCTATCAACCAATAATTGATTCACTTCAATAGCATGCTGCTCTTCACGCTCTTTAGCTGCCGAAGGTTTGAACTCACGACAATCAGCTTGGTGATAGCGTGAACCAAAACAGGCCGCCTTGCCATCTTTAGAGGCTTTTCGATAATAAGCTTTACCAGCGCAGGCGGGACACATCAATGCTTGCCGATATTTCTCTATGTCGGCATCGCTGAGCTTTTGAAACTTAAATATAGAGTAAGTAATAGGATTCGACTCATCGAATAAACATATCGCATCCAGCATGCTAACGTCCTAAATTGCATTATTTTTTAATCATAGAGAATATCCACAACGGCGACAAGCATCCACTTAGCACTGTGGCGTCACCGCTGTCATTTCCACATTTACCGAAATAATGATTGACACCTTTTCAAATAAGACTATTATTTGCCCAACCCGGTTATTTCGACTATTCCAGAAATAACAAACAAAAGACACGAAGGTAAATATAATGAGTCCTGAGATCATTACAATGGCAAAAGAGTCTGCCGGAATGTTTCTATTCCTTGCAGCAGAGTTAACCCTATTATTCATCGCAATTAGTTATATCGTGGGGTTACTGCAGGAATATATTCCTCCAGAAAAGATCCAATCTATTTTGAGCTCGAAGAAAGGTAAAGGCTACATTATTGCCGCCTTACTTGGCTCTATTACGCCATTTTGCTCATGCTCAACTATCCCTTTCTTAAAGGGTTTATTAAGAGCAAAAGCAGGCTTTGGTCCTATGATGGTGTTTCTGTTCTCAAGCCCACTGCTAAACCCGATTATCATCGGTCTGTTTATTGTGACTTTTGGCTTTAAAGTGGCGCTGTTTTATTTCGTCGTTGCCATGAGTGTGTCGGTAATAGCGGGTTACACTCTTGAGAAGCTAGGGTTTGAGCGCTACGTTAAGCCTGAGGCTTATGAAGCGGCTAGCGCATCTAGCAGCTGTTGTGCAAAGCCTAAAAATGAAGTTAAGCCTGTAGCTACCACAAGTTGCTGTTCAACACCTGCACCAGCTGTTGCAGCAACCACAAGTTGCTGCTCTGTTCCTGCTGCGGTAAGTTCATGTGGGGAATCAACAGCAACGGCTTCAACTTGTGGTTCTAGCGCTACGGTAAAACAAGACAATCGCTGGATGCGCGTATGGCGTTCAACTTGGAAAGACTTTAAGCAAGTGCTGCCTTATTTGATGCTGGGTATTTTCGTGGGCTCGCTGATCTATGGATTTATCCCTACTGAACTAATCGCAAAATATGCAGGCGAAGGCACTTGGTATGCGATTCCCATCGCTGCAGTGATTGGTATTCCGCTGTACATTCGTGCAGAAGCGGTTATCCCGTTAAGCTCAGCGTTAGTCGCAAAAGGAATGGCGCTCGGTTCGGTAATGGCACTGATTATTGGTAGCGCGGGGGCAAGTTTAACCGAGGTGATTCTGCTTAAGTCTATCTTTAAGAATCAGATGATTGCCGCATTCTTAGCCGTGATTTTAGGTATGGCGATTAGTGCTGGTTACCTGTACACACTAATATTTTAATGTTTATTGCTTAATGTCCAATAGCTCATTGTCCGCAGAGCGAGCTTTTGCGTTCAAAAAACAAACAATAAAAACTGGTCGTCAGTAAAAAATGACGTATAATCGCACCGCAATGACAAATTTAGCAATTACTTAACTTTGTCTGTGCGGTGTTTTTATTAGTTCAGCCCATTGGAGAATATGATGGCAAAACATCACCAGCAAACGCATATCGAACACGAAAGTGGCCGCGGCGTAATAAAAGATAACGCCTTAAAGGCAATCGTTACCAGCTCGCTATTTAGAACGCGTACTGAAAAACCAAAGAAAGGTAAAGGGTCTTACAACCGCAAACAACAGAAGGGGCAAAAGCTGAAGGGCTTTGCCCCTTTTGACTATCTGGCATTCGCGATACATTAACTACAAGAGTCACTGTTTCGCATAAAGCTATTGATAAGTTTGGCCATTATGTTTAAGCCAACCACCGATATGGCGTCCTTGTGGATCATGATGGGTCCAGTGCACTACCCCACCGCGTTTGTTCCACTCATATTCACCGTAAAACTCAACGGAATCACCTACATTTAAATCAGAAATTCGCGGTGCTAAATCAATATTGTGAGCGACTAAAACGGTCTGACCGTGTGGTAATGTCAAAATAAATCGTTGATGGCGACTACCTTTATTATCATCAGCTAGAACTTTACTTACCACGCCTCTACTTTGAACCTGAAGGTTACTCAGCCCTTGCTCAAATGCGCGCTGTAATACTCCTGTGCTATTATCCTGCTCAGCAGATACAGGTCCTGCTAAACCCGTTGTCGCCCCATGTAAATTAGTCGTCGATGCGAACACGCGGTTATAGGTAAAGCTTGCAATAGCCAGCACCACCAGCATAATCGCAATACGATATAACACACCGTTGACTGACTTTCGGTGCTGCGATGGCTGACTATGTTTGAGCGTTTTTTGAGTCGATGAGCCACCCATTCCCTCAATCCGAGCTTCTACCGCCCTCTGTTTACCATCCTTTTGCGTCAGTATTTGAAAAAACAGGGTATCTCCCACCAAAGGACGCCGAGGGATAAGGCCTAGCGCCGACACATGAATAAACACTTCATGATTGGCGTTAGCAGGTTGATTAATATCATGAGCCTGCTCGATACGAATAAAACCAAAGCCTTTCGCATCGTTCCATCGTACTAATTGACCTTTATGTATCATCAAACGCTCCCTCTTCTCATCGTTAACTCAGCTAAACGTTGCTGTAGCGATTGTGGCCATAAGCTCTGATAAGGGGCAACTTGTGCTGTTACTGCATGTAAAATATCCAATGCTACAAAGGTATCTGCCGCCGCATACTGCAGCTGCAGCTCACTCAAGGGTTCTGTTAGTGGCTTGCTCCAATTCGATAATGTGACCTTTTTACTTTTGGGTAGTTTTAACGCTAAAACTGTTGCAGCGGCCTGCTGTGTGCCAAGTTGCTTAGGCGCCCCAAGTTGATTCATCAGCCAATTTAAGTCCAGCATCGCCGCAATACTCATATCAAAGTCTCGCTTCATTCCATTGATATCGCTTCTCAGGCCAATACCAATTTTAAGCAGATGTTCATTGCTCATTACTGGTGTGAGCGCCACCTTAAATGGCTCAATATTTATCGCTTGCATTCGAAACAGATAGCAATGTGTTGCGGTTGCTATTTGAATTAATGAAATGGGGTTAGTATTGCGCCGTCCCTTCTCAAAGGTAGCCGCGGTTTCGGTATCGAAACCTATCCAAGACTGCGCCTCAATATCGGCAATCGCCATCTGCAGCGAATCGAGCGTTACCACCGAGATCTGTCGTGGCTGACCATCTTGCTCTGCAGACACATTCTGAATGAGCTCGACATTGAAATCTGTTAACCGAGAGAGCTCGCTGTCGTCGACTCGAGTAATTAAGCGAGTACGCAGCTGTAACCAATCGAGTTTTAATCTATTCTCTGTTGTGGTGATAGAGCGAAAAAAGGTTTCTTCAGCAGCCTGCATAGCCTTAAAATAAGCCGCCGCATCTTTGCCTAACTCTCTGCGAATCGTCGCGGATTTATCTGCCGCTAAACCAAACTTAAATAGACTCATCGATTTACTCTATATCTCATGCTTATCCCGTTCGCGCAGGCTCAAAGTGTAACCCACATTAAACCATGATTTACTTCCATAGCCTCATGGACTTTTACTCTAAAGTGCTCCCAACCCTGGATCATCTCAAGGTATTCAGACTCCTTGGGAATGTAATCGGGGTTATATTCAAGTAGCCAAGCATCAAACCTGCCCCTAACAACTGGCTCATCTAACTTAGATAACAAGGTAAATAACTCAGCTAAGGCATAACTTTCAAACGCAAAGGATTCATTACAGCGATCCATTTTGATGGCGTCGTGATTATGAATATCTAGCCAAGTCTGAAATAAACTCCCAGCACCTTTTACTCGTTCCTCAGTATCGTTGAGAATATAATGGTACAGATCGACGTTTCTATGGTTAACATTAGGCCCTATCATTTTAATCTCATCCTGTGGCCAATCCCGCGGCAGCTCTAATGCTTTTCGGCCACTAATCCCCCTAACAAGCTTACTCAATAAAGATTGCTGCTTAATTGCAACTTCAGCTTCCAATTCTGGCGCTTGCCCCATTAGGTAAGCTTGGATGGTTTGCGGATTGTGTTTTAAAAATTGAATGTGTCCATTCGGTAATGAGAACAAATTTAGACATAGCGCCATGTGGGCTCCGTAATCCATTTATACATAAAGGGTATATTTCAAGATGATGACTAAGAGTAAACAAGACTCATAATCACAATCAATAGCCTCGCTAGCCTCCGAGAGCGATTATGGGATCTCGTCATGCTAATAATACATTCCATCTTCAAGTTCACAGCTTTCAGCAACAGAACTGACGCATCAAAGATTAATGGCTAGTATTTACCGCCACAGAATATGCCGACGCCTATGGAGTTAAGCAACATCATGACAGAGTCTTCTTTTGAGCGGGCTAAACACGCCTTCACCAACGCTATCTGGGCCACATTCGCGAGCATGTCTCTTGGGCTAGCATTTAAAATTTGGTTAGCCCAGTGGGTCGAAAAGGGGGACCTAGCTCTCTACCATACTGTCGTCGACATAGTTTCCATGTCGCTTATCTTATTGAGTGGTTTTCGTGCCTCGATGGTCGTGAGCTTTTCGAAAACCAAAAACGATCGTGATATCACCAATATCTTCCGCTACTCACTGATTATCATGGTGCTGTTTACCTGGGGATTAGTTCTGCCCTATATCAAACATCAACTCAATATCGATGTCGAATATATTCAGTTAGTGGGAATTATCTTGGGGATGGGCTTTAAAGTATACTTTACCAATCAAATTGGTATGTATCGACTCTACGACATCGCCAATAAAACGATCTGGATAGAACCCTTAGTACAGATAATACTGTTTCTGGTTTGCTACTACCTCTTAGCACAGACCCCGACAGCCTCACTATTTTTTAGCTTAATGCTATCCAACTTAGCCGCTGCCGCTTATATGTTTTTAAAGCGCAGAAAGCTGATTGCCACCACACCATTAGCACCGGTTCAACTTACCCCTGATATGCGTAACTTTGTTAAAAAGAGCGTAATGTCATCACTGGAGGTGGGAGCCAGCATCTTGATGGTTTATATCACAGTGCTACTGACGATTGGCTACTTCACCATCGATGAGCTCGGCGACTTCCAAGTAGTTGTGCGGCCGATGATAGCCTACTTAACCATGCTGTTTGTTTTCCCCGTTTATCGCTATATTTTGCCCGAGTTAGCTCAATGTTTAAAAAACAAAGAGCATCAGCAGATCGCACAGATCCGTAAGTGGTTTTTCAAGCTAAGCCTAGGGGTAAGTGCTGCGCTACTGACTGGGTTACTGCTATTTAGTGACGAGCTAGTCGCTCTGGTGTTTCCAGAAACATACGCAAAGGCAGCCCCCATCTTGATGCACTTCGCACTCTTTTTTGGCTTTATGATGCTTAATGCCTACCAGATCGCCTACATCAAATCCCATGGGTTATTCTTGCAAAGTTTGCTGATCCGCCTGCTTGGTGTAGCAACGCTTTTGATTATGTTTTATCTGCTCAGATTAGTTACCGACAATGTTGTCGCGGTCATATTGGCCCTAGGCAGTGGCTATTTAACTATGTTTATCGCCTCGAGCATTATTGAACGCAAGCTACTTAAACAACACCAATTTAATGAGTTAGAGAATGAGCCAAAGTTAGCCAGTGAGTAGAAATAAAAAGAGCCGTAACTCAGAGGTTTTGTTACGGCTTTGAAGGCTTAACTCAATCTAGGGGACTCTCCCCCCCTGCATAGATTGAGATTAGGCAGGGTGCTTATACTTATCTAAGCTGCTTTCTAATAGCAAAAGACACACATACGGATACGTACTACTCTTCGGCAGCAATAAGCTCTATCTCATTGCTGGTCTGCGCGCCATGGATCTGAATAGCCACTTTATATAAAGCTACCGCTCCTGCTGCGGCTTTACCTTCAAGATCGAGATCGATGGCATCGAAGGTGTATTGTCCCTTGGTCGCAGTTTCAGTTAATACCCCTACACACTCGTCATCGATGCTAGTGTCACACTTATAGCTCTGCGTCACATGCCAGCGTTTCCAAGCTTTTGCCTTTGTTGAAGGTGAAGCGAGATCCGGATAACCAAAATAGAAGATATCGTAATCGGTCGCCTTAGTGATGGCCTTATTATCAGCGTCTTTAAGACTAAAGGTTAATGCTCCCGTCGCGGCATCGAAACTGCCTAGGCTCATTAAAACCGTACTAGCATCATCGATATCGATAGTATCTTCAACTGGCGGCGGTACGACTACCGGCGGCTCAGTGACATCATCATTATCATTGTCACTTCCACAGCCAAGCAAGAGCATCGAGCTTGCCAACAGCGCGCTCAGTAATTTGACTTTCATAGCTTACTCCTTAGTTAAAGTGCCCTGTGTGACAAGTGGTACATTCCATATCTGCCTTCACACTAGCTGCTGTGCTCATAGTGCTTTCTACACCGTGACAAGACTGACAGGCTTGTGTTTCGGCAGAAGGCTTAGCTTCAGGTAGAAGAGAAATATCCTCGCCACCATGTGCACGGTTAAGTAACTCTACAATGTGATAGGCCAAGCTGGCCGATAGGCGCTTACAACGCTCGCCCTTCTCCTTAAAGACCTTACCCGAAGCAGCAGACCAATTACTGATAGAGGAGTGACACAGAGGACTATTAGCGATAGATGTAGCGCCCACTTCTAGGCTCTTTTCTGCAGTTGAGCCGATGCCAGCGACAAATTCATCTGATGAAAGGGGTAAGTCTTGAGTTTCGTAATAACGGAATGATGCACCGATCACCGCACTATTTTGGCCATTGATGTCATCTAAGATATTGATCAACATGCCTGCCGCATTTAGGTTACCGCAGATGGTTCCCTGGCCGACGATTCCCGCCCAACCATAGCCCGCAAGAGCCGTTGGAATAGTGGCAAATTTGTCGGCATCGACACTGCTTGATTGCGCTAGCATAGTGACAATAGAATGGAACACCTGATGCATACAGCCACCACCCGTTTCATAGGCAAGCTTCGCCGTTGCCATCGCATCTAACGGCACATACTTAAGCTTCTCTCCCATCTCTAAACGATAGTTACCATCTGCATCGGTGGCTGCAAATGCAGAAGTGCCTACCAAAGCGGCACCAGCAGCAGCTGTACTTAATCCGATAATCTTGGTTAACGCCTGACGTCTATTAATACTCATAATAATCACCCTATATCCATCATTATTTTATTTTGGTCATAAGCCTCATGGCCTATTACGGTTAGTAAACGAGTTCAAATTTTTGGATAACGACTCGATGGCTTAACTTTAAGAAGTGTGGAAAATAAAAATGTGATTTATGACAGATGAAGCGGGAGTGTAAAAATATCAATCATTAGAGCTAGCGTTGGCTTACGGCCTAGCCAGCACTGGCTACAAAACCAACACTTCTGTGACCGATAGCACATTATTCATGGACATTTGCGGTAGTATTTATGTTTCAGCAAGTTAATTAATTGTATGAATCTGTGTGATTAACCTCTCATTTAGCCATACTAACCCCTGCATAACACTCAAATTTGCCATGACGGCAGAACTTAAGCATCAGGATCACAGACTTCATTAGTTTAAGTTCATAGACTCAGCTTATAGATAGTTCTAACAGGGCGACGTAGATGCGATTGGGGCACTGCAAATTTGATATTGATAAAGAAGAGCTGATCAATACAGAGAGCGGCGATGTTTGGCACCTACCAAGGGCCGAGCTGCAAGTCTTGACTCTATTAGTTGAGTACCAAGGGAAAGTCGTCGCTAAAGTGCTATTAAAAGCGGGTAATGGTGAGCAGCCACCACTAAGTGACTCCTCGGTCACAAGAGCCGTATTCACACTACGCTCATTTCTAGGCCCACAATATGAATCGCTTATCGAGACAGTAAAAGGTCAAGGCTACCTGTTGCGCCATCATCGTAGCCGTAAGAATGACCAAGTTGCCTCAAGTCAAAAGCGGTTTTCGACTAAAATAGTAGCAATATCTGCGTGCTGTATCGCCTTGCTATTAAGTTGTGGATGGCTATTTATTGACTCACAAAGCCAATCTCCAGCATCGCCTAAGCCTCTACAGGTTCGCAGTGTCGATACCCTATCAGGGCAAACTGTCAATGTTATCCTGTACTCCCATTCTAAAACCAACAACGGCTTATTAACCGAGCTCGGCCAGACGATGCAGCAGAGTTTCGGTCAATGCAAACTCACCAGTTGGAAAAATGTATATCTGTCTCTATCTCACGATAAGCAGGTACTCAATATCACCCTTCGTGGTGAGCAGTTTGGTCAGTCTGTTATTCGTAACTTAAAAATTAGCGATCTACGTCAACCCAGACAATTCATTAATCAACAATGGCTGCAAGCAGTGGACATTTGTGATTAACAGATACAACACTCTGGGCCGTAGAAATAGAATAACAACGCAGTACAAAAGGAACTGATAATGAGCCGACCATGGCGCTGGGCTATTAACATCATGATGCTAATCATTTTGCTCGTTTGCGTAGGAGTAATATATAAACTTACCGCAAATCAACCAAGCTTTATGCTCAGCTGTAGCTCAGAACTGTTCAATCGACAACAGTCGGAGCAAGACAGCAAACACTATCTATTGGTTGACCTATTTTCTAAAGAGGGGCAGGCGCAGATAAACTATCGCTACTTTGACCTAGATGGTAATTCTGCTGGCTCAGTTTCGATGCAAGGGCAGGTCAATAGCGTCGATCTTGATAATATGCTTTATGATATTTCAGTCAAAACCAAGCAAGAGTATCCTCACTCCGCTCTCAAGCAAGCGCCGGAGCATTACAAGTATCTCTCCTATGTCAGCAGTCTAAATCTGAATAAGAAAGGCATGCATAACCTGAGTGTTCAGGTGTTGGAACGAGATGAAAATAAAGATTTTGCCGTTGTGCTATTTCAGCCAAGTAATACCGTTTGCGGCTGTCGTCTAGTTAACTAGCACTCCACATTTAAAAAGCCACCTTGCTTAGGTGGCTTTCATTTTAATCGATTATCCCCAAGGCATATCGACATAGATCCTCACTAAGGTATCTCTATCCCAAGGCAGAATAGCTAAGTAATCGGGCGAAGTCTTATCTCTATTATCATAGGGGTCGAGATTATATTCGCTATGCTCCACACTTAGCCGAATATTGCTATCCTCAATCCAGTTATCCAAATGGTAACTCAGCACACCTGAAACCTTGTTTTCCAACCAATCACTGCCATCATTCCACGTTTGCGCCTTGGCATAGATATCGAAGGCGTCACCCAATGGTAAGCGAGTGTCGAAAGCGACAGAGTAGGCCCCTGTTTTATTTTGAAAGTCTTCACGATCATAGCCTCGCTCTCTTGGCACATCATCGTCAATCTCCAACATGTAATAACCTGCAGCAACCTCAAAGCCCGCATAAACCCGACCGCTATTGTATCTTGCCACTATACCGGGGAAGAGTTTAGCCTGCTTCTCTATCGAGCTGACCGTATTACGTTTGCCCTCTAGCGTCACCTGCCACTGTAGGTTCATCACCTCAGAAAAATGGTACAAGTTACCATCGACCGAGAATGCACTCTGGAACCAAATTGGAATATGGTCGGGATCCAGCTTGTCGTGATCTGCATCGATAAATATATCGAACTCGCCCTGCCAAAGTAGTTCAGAATCGGTTTGGTGCGCGACATAAAAGCCAGCATGTGCACCCAGTGTATGTGAGTCAGCCTGATCGACGATGGTATTTTGGCCACCAAATGCAATGCGCCAATCTGTCGCATATACATTGGTTGTTAGCCCAGCTCCCACAAGCGCTAGCGCAGGAATAAATAAGTGCAGTTGATTGTTCAAGTCCCTTTCCCCCAAGGCTTACTCAGACTTTATATAAGAAGCTATTGATTAATAGACACAAAGCTCTAAATTTAATCAAAAGCTAACATAGATAGATAAGATAATCTGTTTAATATTAGTCATGATGTTATCGAAAAGCTTATTAATTTCCGCTAAATACATAAGCTTGAAGCTACAGTCCAATCTCAGTATTTCAATCACTATCGCTTAATAAAGCCAATAAGTTCCCCAAGAAGGCTAACTTTTTCTAAAATTTCACTGAGATTGTGAAGCTTGGCAAAATTTAAAATGAAAACTGCAGCTTCCGCTTAAAATCACTATATGGGTCACACTCTAAAGCATGTATTAGCCTGCAAATTCAGTCATAATTAAGCATCTGGTTTTATTCTTAACAACAATGTAATTTGCTGTAACGGATGAATAATATTTGTATTATTCGTTATCGCTTGACTACTTATACTGACGTCACCTAGAGGACACTAGTTTGATTAAACATATTGCTTTAGCTTTAACACTCGCCGTTGCTCCACTGAGCAGCTTTGCAGCACAATTTGTTGAAGGTAAGCACTTCACTGTTGTTTCAAATAAAGCACCAAGCAGCGAGCCAAAACTGACTGAGTTCTACTCGTTCTACTGCGGTAACTGTTTCAACATGGAAAAAATGTACATGGCAGACATCAAAGCTAACTTGAACAAACAAGTTACCTTTGACAGCAAGCACGTTGATTTTGCTAACACTGATATTAATACAGAAGTGATGCGCTCTCTTGCGGTTATCCAAACTTTAGATAACCAAAAGCCATTAACTGACGCTATGTTCAAAGTGATCCAGGGCGATAATGGTGAGAAGCATGATCACAGCGCACCAGGTCACAAGCATGACGAGCCGCTAAAGAGCCGTGATGACATCAAAGCGGTATTTGCTAAGTTTGGCGTAACTGCTGAGCAATATGACGCAGCAGCAGACAGCAAAGAAACCAATGAGAAATTGGCACTATGGCGTACACAGCAACGTGAATTTAAAGTACAAAGCGTTCCTGCTTTCATCGTGAACGACAAGTACGCGATTAACATGGGCTCCATCCGTACACTAGGCGAGCTAATCGACCTAATGAACTACCTTGCACTTGAGCACAAGTCATAAGCTAGTTTGATAACTCCCCAAAGGCGCTAATTAGCGCCTTTTTTGTTAATGTTCATCCACTCTCTGTACAGTCTGTAAACATCATTTTCGGCGATTGAGTAGCCCTTCTAACAGCTGTTGCCAGCGTTCTAATACCGACTCCCAAGCTTGAGCACTAGATAAACGCTGAGCGGCATTGATTTTGAGCCGTTCACCACTTAATGCATGGTTAATGGCGCTTTCAATGCCCGCCACAGTTAGCTCATCAATAATTTGATAGCCATTGCCTTGCTGCTGTAAGCCAGCTAACTGATCACTCAACCCATCTATGTTTGCTGCGATGACACCTTTTCCCGCTGCAATGGCTTCCAAACAGGTTAAGCCAAATGGCTCCCAGCGGGAGGGTATGATGACCACATCCCCTGCAGCAAGAAACTTAGGCACATCAAGGACCTCACCAACTAAATGAACATGACTTAACGGCTTAGCTAACGCCGACAATACGGGTAACAACTCCCCCTCTCCCGCCAATATCAGTTTGACTCTGTAACTGGGCAGTTTTGCCATCGCCTTAATCAGCAGCTCAAAGCCTTTCTGTTGACTTAAACGCCCGTAGGCCAATAATATCAATGGTGTCACGACAGCTTTTTCCGGCAATGAAAGAAACCGACTCAGCTCTTTAGCTTGACCGACTCGAGCCATCTTCTCTTTAGGTAACACTCTAAGCTCTTCCAACCAGTCTGCTTGCGCATTAGACACCAGCAAGACCTTATCCATAAGCCCATAACCCAGCCTGAGCATAAGACGAAAACGCCACGGGGATTTCACACAGTAACGAGCAAACTCTCTACTGTAATGGTGTTCTTGATAGAGGATTGGAGTGCCGATATTAGCAAGCTTAAGCGCTAAAAAAGCAGGAAGTTTACGCCAACTAACGGCGCCATGGAGCAGAATAATATCGGCAGTATAACGCCTAAACGATGGACGAGAAAAACGTCGATGCACTAACTTAAATGCAAATAGTTGATTCAATCTGGAGGCCGCCAGACTCTCTAGCGCCAGATTAACGCCACCAAGCTTAGTATCATCGATCAAATGAATTATGGTTGGCCGCAAAGCGAGTCCTTACATAGTAAAGAAGGAGATAAGTTCCTTTTTACTTAAGTTAAAGAAAAACTAGCTCATTTAAAAGCATTGTTTTACTCAGTAACCCTACCTGCTTTAGCAAAAAAGGCAAAAGCAGTTCACCACAAGGTACAAAGGGCCACAGAGGACACGAAGAAAGGCAACGGCTCGTAGTAAGCTCACATGTCACTACTTCTGTGGGACGCTATAAAGCCCTCTCTGGCCGCTCTGCGGTTTCCAATAACGTCCCTGTTAAACGGCCAGTTCGGCATCAATACCTCTCGTTCGAAGAGTATCTCTTTGAGATACCTCACCTTGAAACCTAAGCCCACAGCCGCACCGACATCTGACTATTCATCTCTGCGAATTAGCCCACTTAGATATTGGTGATCACTGTTAATTCTCACTATTGCTGAAACGGTTTTGGACAAAATCCATTTACCACGGCGAATATGGCGAAGCCATGTGCTAATAAGGGATAGCGAACTGGCCGTTAAACACGGATGTTATTGGGACACGGAGCGCTACCCTACACGAAGAAAAGTAACAGCTAGAACAAAAGCAACAGTAAAAGGCTCGTCATCAAACATTTTGATCTTTTGCTCTACGATCTTCTTCGTGACCTCCGTGAAAGCGCTGCGCTTCGTGGTAAAATTAGTGATTTGGGAAAAGTCATACTTACCTACATGTTCAACGCAAGTTAGCTCATTTTGGACAAAAGTTTGTTCCACTAAATGAGATGGCTTTCATTAGATTTATAGCCTGTTGCTGAATGTGCGAACACTTCAGTGACACGGCGCGGCTTTTGATTTCGTAAGAAGTGTCCCTATAGCCTCTACGACAGCTTCCCTGCTGTCGAAGGTCACTGCCGTATTCACACCTCAGCATTCATCTCATCGAATTTGCTTCTCTAATTCGCTTGGTGAACACAACCGCGGAGGGCTTCGTTCAACTCATTTTTGGACATTTTCAATTTAGAAATCGAACCACCACGGCTAAATAAATGCACCAATTATCCAGTGTAGATGCGGTTGAGGCCATCGAAAACAGGGACGTTTTCGTTGAGCTTACATGGACGTACTTGCAACGATATCCATATCTAATAGCCAGTTCAGCATCCATGCTTCTCGTTCGTAGCCCAAAGCTTCGCTTTACTCACCGTGCCTCAGCAGTATCTGCACATACCCCGCTGGAGGCGAATAATAGCCATGAAGTGGTAATCCAGAACTAGCTACCCTGTAGCAACAATCAAAGAAAAATGTAATTAGCCTTCATTAAAAGGCTAACCAACTTTATATTCAAACTGGCATTGTTAGTTTCGAATAAAGTCCAGCAGATGCAAACAGGCAAAGATGGCATGCACAACAATAAAGCCAATAAAGCCCTGCGCAAGATGAATATGATAACCGCGCCACATTAGCGCATCACTGCTACCTTGAGTCGCAAACCAGGCTATACCGGTGACACCGACAGCCAAAAACAGCAGCATGCCAACACCTTCGATGACGCTAAATAAACCGCGACCACCGGCAATGGGGAGCTTGCCCTTAAAAAAACCTAGGATGTCAGTTTTAAGCTGTGCAAAGTCACCGACTAGCCAAGGAAAATACTGACGCCACTTGCCTTTAAGGCAGGTAGTAATAAGAAAAGTGATCGACAAGAAAGCGGCGACAAGCCCGAGGTAAACATGGCTCTGATCCCAAAACGTCGCATTGGGGCGTAGACGGCGACCAATCAAGATCCAACCGCTGGTAAAAATAAGATAGGCGCTGGTAATAATGATTAGCACATGCTGCAAATCAATATACTTTCTCGCTAAGCGTTTAAACGTCGACTGTGCCATATCTCGTCCTGTACTTTTTAAACCGTAACCGCCAACTGATGAATACTGTCGGCGTAGGTATCAACCTTATTCCAATCAGTATATTCAATATTGGTATCTGCTGCAGTTGGTCCCTTAGTGATCCACATAATAAAGCGGATAATGCTTCTATCCATCGAGCCATAGCTAGGGTAATTTAAGTTACCGCCAAACACTTCTGCCAAATCGGGAACCCAAGACGACTTTTCAAAGAATGCACGCATATAAGGGTTAGTCTCTGCAGTATTTTTTAGTGGTTTACGCGCCACTAAGTTAACCGAAAAGAAGCTACTCGGCTTCTGCTCAAGTTCGGCCTTATGAGCGTCAATAAAATCATAAACAGCAGGATTATGTTTGCCGTGGCGAATACTCGCCCCGATAATGATCTTGTCAAATTCCCCTAAGTCCACTTTATCGGCAATATTGACAGCCGTGACACAGTTGCCAACCGCTTTCAGTTTGTCTTCCAGATGACCGCAAATTTTACGTGTCTGGCCATGTACACTTGAATAAACGATAAGAATTTTGCTCACCAGACGTCTCCTATAAGATCAAAATTGAAAGAGAATAAAATTAATAAATAAATCATAGGTGATTTAGTTAGAAGATTACATGAAACAGATCACGAGGTGCGGTGCAATAAATCGAATTAGCTTTACCTACCTCACAAAATCAACAGCGGAGCTCCTCAAAAGAGAAAGTCCCGCTGTTTTTGCGTTTACTGAGCGCGTTTCAGTTATGCATTTTGTGATTATAGTGACATCAAAAAATCAATAACTTGGGCTCGTTCCTCAGCCGTTAGCACCATAAAATCTTGCTGACTTTTCTCTGCCTCACCACCGTGCCACAAAATCGCCTCTTCTAATGTCGCTGCGCGGCCATCATGTAAAAAACCAGCCTGAGGGTTCACGGTTTGAGTCAGACCTATTCCCCACAATGGGCGAGTACGCCACTCATTACCATCGGCTAAGAAATCAGGACGCCCATCGGCAAGTTCATCGCCCATATCGTGTAGTAACATGTCGCTAAAGGGATAGATGGTTTGGCTCTTATGGCCTGCAATCATCTCTGAGCCGCCAATATCACCAGAGGCCTGTGTTACAAAGCTTGGAGTATGACAACCACTACAATTAAGCTGCTCGAACAGTCTAGCGCCTTCACGTACATCACTATTTTCCACATTGCGTCTAGCCGGTACCGCTAGAGTCTCGGCGTAAAACACCACCGAATCACTAAATTCGGCACTGGCTTCAGGCTCTCCATCGACTCCCGCTCCCGTATCGACAAACCCTGTACGAGTTAAGTAAGAATTATGCAGCGCAGTGCCAGCAATACTTTCATCAGGAAACAGTGGGTTAGTAATCCCCATATCACCGCGTAGCGCGCCTAATGACTGCACTCGTACGCTTGGTGTATTAGCCTTCCAGCCAAAGCGCCCAAGTGACACTGGGTTGCTGTCACCCGCCTTCGCCTTAACGGCATCAAACACAAAGTTAGCTCGGCCCGAGATACCATCATTATTGCTATCCGCTGCATCCACATTGGCCAAAATATCTGCCTCAGGGATGGCTTCGAGCAAACCTAAGCCAAACACTGGCATACCATTACGCCAGCCCATCAATACATCATCTTGCAGCAAGTTAGAGGTCAGGTTACTACTCGCCTTAGTCTCACCTGGTGCATCATAGGGGTTTTCCACATCGAACACTGGCTTCTTCAGCGTCACACTGCTGCCATCACTATAGATAACTTGCTTAGTTTCATAAGACAAATAGACATCGGCCTGACCAATAAACTGATTCTGCTGCCAGTCATCGCGGGCTTGCAATACCCCGCGATGGAACAGTTGCCCACCAAAATCTGGGACAGGGATCGGCGCACAGTAATCATTTGCAGCTGTACCTATGGTGCATGGTTCATTGGGAGCCTTACTGATCCTTAAAAATATTCCAGCCTCTGAGCCGAGTTTAATGCGAGACTTGCCAGCCGGAACGATAGGGGTTGAGTTACGACCATCGCGCTGATGGCAAGAGTTACAATCTGCGTTATTGAATACTGGACCTAGGCCATCTAGCTCTGGATGGGCACTATTAGGCGCTGTGGTAAAAGCGGTTTCAAAACTTAAATCCCCCTCAAGATGCAGTGCTAATTCATCTGCGCTCAAGTTCGGTGCGGGAGTTGAGAAGCCATGGCCTGACTCTGACGCATCAAAGGTTGTGGTATCACCACCACTGGCGCGAATATCGGTATAGGCTGGGTAGATTTTTTGTTCAGGTTTTGGCGTGTCATCACCAGAGCCACCGCAAGCAGTTAAGCTTGCCACGCTCAGTAAGACTAAGCTGCTAAGTAAGCTTTTTCGAAAGCCGACATGACTGTTTTGTTGCGATCTGTTTGGTTGGGGGTGTTTGTCCGTCATCTGCTGTTCCACACACTGTTTAATATCGTTAGCTTGGTACCCATTGCTCTGGCGTTTCCCTGCCATAACAAAAGAAATTAACCACTTAACAATCAAGGGAATTATTTAATTAAAAAGGAGGCCCAATGGCCTCCTTCGCATATTCTCGGTTTAAATATTCCACTCTTTAAGCAGGGGAAGAACATCTGACTCTAAGCTCGCTTGTAGCTTAGTCAGTGCATCGACTGCCGATTGAATACGCACGCGTCCGTCGCTATCAGAAATCGCCTGACGGAATGGCATATTGTTCGCCCCCGCTATTGCGTTAATTTTAGTGATAGCATCGTCGATTTCAGTCTTAACTCGTGTTGCCAGTGCTGGGTTTGCCGCGTTGACGAAATCGATAATCCCTTGCTTATCGGCATTGCCCTCTAGCTCACCAAGATAAACATTACGCACACCAATAATGTTATCGCTAAAGTCTGTTAATGAGTTCCAAGAGTACTGTGATTCTACTTTTGAGGTGTCGGCTTTATCGATTGACTCACCAAATGGATCGGCAATCTTACCGTTGCCCACTTCATCGACAATGCCGATCATGCCGTTAACTAGCTCCTCTACCACGCCCACTTCTGAGCTATAGAAGGTGTTGCCATCGGCACCAGAATTCTTCAGTAATTCACCGTAAGCTTTACCGCTCTGGCCGTCATGACTGATAAGCCATGCGTCATCGAGGGTCTTGGTGTAATCACGAAAGACTTCAGCGAGCCCCATTAAGTAATCACGCTCGTTTGTTGTCAGCTCGCTAATCGTTTTAGTGTTATCAGCAACGCCATCACCAAACAGAAGGTATTCCATTGTATGGAAACCTTGCACGTCGTCATTCCAACCTTTAATGGTATCAGCATCAAAACCCGTGTTATTAGCCAGCACTGTTGTTAAGTCAGTGGTGTTTAGCGGCCAGCTATCAAGGTGTGGGTCGATACCGAGTGAGTCAACAGGGCCAAAGATATGTGATTCACCCTGCTCCCACGGCTGACGAGCGGCCTTCCACGCTTCTTGAGCGGCTAACAAGTTGGCTTGAGTCGGTGTGGCAACCAGAGTCTGAGTCGCTTGAAGCATAGCCGCGCCGCGCAGGGCAAGATTTGAATAACCTGCAACAATCACATCATCGGTTAGATTAGTCACCATCTCTGTAGCTGAAAACGTAAAGCCAGTTTCAGGTACAACAACAGGGGTATCGTCAGAACCTGAGCCACCACACGCACTAAGGGCTGAAATGAGGGCGACGGCTAGCGCTGAGTGAGTAAAGTGTTTCATAAAAAACTCCATTTATTATGTAATCTGTTCAAATTAAAGTGAGAATTGGTAACCCACGCCTAAAGCGAAAAAGTTGGTATCGGGAATAGACGACACAGCCACTTGCTGTACGCCAGCTTCGGCTTTGATTACGATCTCAGGGATAGGGAAGTAGTTAATGCCGGCGCTAATCCAAGTGTTTTCATAACGTTTTGTAGCGATACCGGTTTCTACTTCTTTTAGTGGATTTGAGTAGTCAATATTGGCAAATACAGTAATAGGCACTGAAGTCAGCTCGCCAAGGTCAATACCTGCTTCAACGAAGAAGGCTTCAGACTTTGAGCCCAATTGGGCGAAGTTACCCGGCTTAAGGCCTGGCGTAGTTTTGTTAGCTTGAGTGATGGCGTCGCTATCACTCAACGTGCCATAGAGGTATTGGCCACGTAAGATCCACGGCCCTTCAACAAATGCCCCCGCAACGGATAAGATCTCAACCGTACCGTCTGCACTTAGTTTGTTGGTTTTATGACGGTTACCACTGGTGTTGCCATAGTAATATGAGGCGCCAATGGCTGAGCCGGTCTTAAAGTTGCCATAATCTAGGCGAACCACATAAGCGAGATCATCGCCATTAACATGCTCAAAACGCTTTTGATGGCCTGAAGCCACCCAGTCATAGGTACGGAAATATTCAGAGTTCAAGCCGCTAACAACTTGGGCTTGATAGTGAAAGTTAGCCACCTCACCAAAGATACCGATACCGTTCTCATTCCAAACAGCAGGCAGCATTGCAGCTTCACTTTTATGACGCTGAACCGTTAAATATTGACTCGGTTTATGTAAGGTACTGCCAAGGCCGATAGGTAGGTGAATATTACCAAATTTAACCCCAAAGGCATCACTTGGACGATAACGGATCTGCGCTTTTTCAATCATCACTTCGCCGCCCGCTTCAACCTCGGCTTCAAACTCACCAAACTCATCGAAGCCGTCATATTCTAGCGATGTGCCAGTGCCACCATGCTCATATTCAATTTCAACTTCCATGTCCCATTCATCATTGAACTGGTAGCCAAACTCAGTCACGATCCGCTCAAGGTCGAAACGGCTGCGGCGCTCCGGAGACGTATCCTGTACATTGTCGTAGTACTCGTTACTGGTATAAATCACACTACCGTATGACTTAAACGAAAATTTATCCCAGTGACTCGCTGTACTTGATGCTTTAGCTGTTTGCATAGCTTGTTGCTGAGCCACTTCAGCTTGCTCAGCGTTAACTTGTTGCAGCTCTTGTTGCAAGAGTTGCTGCTCTGCCAATTGTTGCAGCTGAACCTTTAGTGCAGTGAGCTCAGCTTCTTGCTTGGCTATCGCTGCGGCTAATGCCTCAGGTTCGGTCGCTGACATAGCGTTAGCACTAAATACACTCGCGATGGCCATCGCTAACATGTTCAATTTGGCATGCTTCGAAATAGATTTCATAAACGGCTCTCATTCTGATCCTGCGCTGTATACCAATCGGTATTAATCAGCTCCCCTAAATTCGCGGACAAAGTAACCCAAATGAGAATGATTTACATTAATCTTTACAAGCCCCTTTACAATTCAACCTACAAAAACACACATTAGAACCCACGCAGCAACAAATGTCGCTGGCACAGCCGGGGAGAAAATCCTTAACAGTAAAAAGGAAGTCGAGGTAGTAAGTACTTACACCAAGAAGGAGTGGTTACAATTGAGATTCTTGGGGCTGAAGCCGCGGTTGATACCGGGAACCGCTAATGAGAAGTAAGCCGCAAAATATCCCTCTTAGCGAGTGACAACAACGACAAACTCTACAAACTGATAGACAATCAAGCAGATACCAATACCAATCAGTATAAGAAGTTGATCTACTCAGAGCGTTTTTTGGCAAACTAATTCAAGGCGAATAGCTGAAAGAATGGTTATTCCCTTGTGAAGCAGTTCAACGCAGAAGTAGGCAGCCAAAAACGCTCCAGAATGGCGAGTTTTAGCGATTCTGATGCTGTGACTCTTAAGGAACAAGAGGGAGCTTAACCGTAGAACAACTATGCTCTTCACTCGTTGCCTTGCCTCATAACCGCTAAATTCTCGCTGAGCGACCAAATCTTTATACTGATTGGTATTAACATAAATGTTTACCAAGCATCTTATTTTTGGCAAGCTCAATAGACAATACAGCTAGCAGGCTAGTGACATGAACTGTTAGCATATTAATACCCTGTACCCAGTGTAAACGGTAAACAAACGACCATGGTTGAAACGGTAACAAGCACAACTAACAATGCGGTGAAAAGTTCGACGAAAGACAGTAGTAAAGCCGCAGATGTCTCTGCCCGAAAAAAGGCGTTACTGCTGGGTCGTATGCTAGGTTTAGCCAGTGAAGATGACTACCGCGCCAGCAATGCCTCAATTAGCGAACGCGCCGCCTTTAGGGCGCAAAAGCAGGCAAGCCAATATCAAGAGAATCTTGAAACCATCTACAAGATTGCTATTAGCCACACCCCTTCCGATGTGACCGGAGTGGATCTTGACCCCGATTGGGCACACCAGTTTTTTCAGCTAGCCGAGCAAATTCATAACCGTAAGATGCAGGAGTTATGGGGCAGAATTTTAGCCAATGAAATCACCTCTCCCGGCCACTTTAGTCTGCGCACCTTAAGCACGCTGAAACAGTTGACTCATAAAGAGGCGCAAATCTTAGAAAAGGCACTAGGCATGTCGGTGTTGGTGAACAACGAGACTCGACTTAAGCTTATTATCGGCTTCAAACATGCTCGTGGGCTGGGGCAGTTTTTTAAAAAAGCCACCGCCACCAGTATCGGCTTATCGCAATTTGGCCTGCCCTACTCCAATATTTTAACCTTAGTCGAGGCGGGAATTTTACATCGCAGCGAATTAGAAACCGGACTGCTTAGCAGCAAGACGCCAATTAACTTTTCCCTCAGCGATCTAAAACTCAAATTGACGCCCAAAAGCGGACAGCTATTTTTTAGCTATTATCGCTTTACTCCCACAGGTGATGAGTTGGCACAGTTGATTCACTTCAATACCGACAAAAGCTATATCAAGGCGATGAAAGCCCTGTTTTCACATGACTTTAAGATTGATTAAATCGCTTTTTTAAGCTTTTCGGAGTCAATAACTTGAATCGCCGCTAAATAATCTAGCAGTGCACTCACTTGCGTTGCCAAGTCGCCCTTGCTGGTATCTATGATTAACTCGGCAGCAGTTGGCACTTCATAAGACGCCGAGATCCCGGTAAAGTTTTTAATCTCTCCTGCGCGCGCCTTGCTGTACAAGCCTTTAGGATCTCGGGCTTCACACACCTCTATTGGCGTCGATACATGCACTTCAATAAACTGGCCATCATCGAACAGGGCTCGCACACGTTCGCGCTCTGCTCGCGTTGGTGAGATAAAGGCCGACAGCACCACAAGACCTGCATCAACCATGAGTTTGGCAACCTCGCCGACGCGGCGAAGATTCTCATCGCGATCATCCAAGCTAAAGCCGAGATCTTTGCATAGACCATGGCGCACATTGTCGCCATCAAGCAGGTAAGTGTGAAAACCGGCATCAAATAATGCACGCTCAAGCGCACCCGCTAAGGTGGATTTACCAGAACCTGACAGGCCGGTGAACCACAATAAGATAGGCTTCTGTCCTTTCTGATCTGCCCGAGACTGCTTATCAATACTATGCTGGTGCCAAACGATATCAGACATAAAAACTCCAAAAAACTTAATCTATACAATACGTAGCCAACTTAGAGGCACACATAAAAGAACTGTAAATAAAAGAACTGTACATAAAAGAACTGCACAACAAGCTTAAAATGGGAAAAACAACGGAACTAATAACACTACAATTGCTGAATACAACAGCGACAGCGGTAAGCCCAATCGAACAAAATCACTAAAACGATAATTACCCGCGTTATAAACCATTAAGTTAGTTTGATAACCGTAGGGTGAAATAAAGCTGGCGCTGGCGCCAAACACCACAGCTAAAATAAACGGCCGAGTATCGACGCCGTAACTGAGCGCGATAGCATAAGCCACCGGAAAAGAGAGCGCCGCAGCGGCATTATTGGTGATCAGCTCCGTCAGCAACAAGGTCATCAAATATACCGCCACAAACGCCGCAAATACCCCGTAGCCATTAATCGCCCCTAAAATAAATGAGGCGATATCATCGGCAAGTCCGGTTGATAGCATCAAGTTCGCCAAGCTTAATGCGCTGCCAACGATGACCACCAGCTCAAACGGAAAACGACGCTTTAGCTCAGATAGGCTAACCGCACCTATAGCGATATAGCTCAGCAACAGCAGAAGCAGTCCCTTCACTAAAGGCAAAACACCGGTCAAACTCGCTAAGATGGTAATTAAAAAACCCGCTAGCACCCAATGGCTACGGCGAGAATCCAGCCTAACACTTAAATCTAGGCCACTCACCGCGGCGAACTCTGATGCCAACTTAGTATTACTGATAAAACTATCACCTGGGGTGATTAACAACACATCGCCCGCTTGCAGCGCTATGTCACCTAAACCGCCTTTAAGTGGATGGTGCCCGCGACGAATTGCCAAAACGGCGCCATCGAACTTTTCTCTAAAGGTAGACTCCTTTAATGAGCGCCCAACAAGGGTTGAGCTAGGAGCCAATACCGCTTCAATCAAGTTTTGGCCTTTAGCCTGTTGCTTACCAAACCATTCAAGGCCATCAAATTGATGCAGCAGTTCAACCGACTCCACCGCGCCACTAAAGCGCAGCACATCTTCACTCTGCAAGACTAAATGCGGCGGTACCGGACAGATACGAATTCCGCTGCGTTCAAGCTCAACTAAGTACAGCTTTTTAAGCGCGCGCAAACGATTATCTTGTACGCTCTGGCCTATCAGTTGTGACTCTTTAGCAACCCGAGCTTCGAGTAAATACGGCAGGGTCTCATCAGCAGACTCTTCCCGCCTATCGGGTAACCAGTTAGCTAACAACACCAATAAACCCACGCCCGAGATAACAATAACAATGCCGATTATAGAAAACTCAAAGAAGCCTAAAGGTACTAGGCCTGCGTTTTCTACAAATGAATTGACGATTAAGTTAGTCGAGGTGCCAATAAGCGTTAGCGTTCCACCTAGAATTGCCGCATAAGATAAGGGTAGTAACAGCTTAGCTGGCGCATGGGCTTGGTTACGGCGCACCACACCTATGAGTGAGGCCACCACCGCGGTATTGTTAGTAAACGACGATAATATCGCCGTCGAGAAACCTAGCTTAGCCATGGTCGATGCGAGCGAGCCACGCCCCACCACTTGGCTTAACTTGCCCAGTAATGAGGTTTTCTCTAGCGCTGCCGTCGACATGATCAGCAGCACTAGGGTGACTAAACTGGCATTGGTAAAACTTGCCAGTGCCGTTTCAAGCTCGACCATTCCCAGCAAGTAGGTGGTTAACGACGCAATAAAAAATAGCGCTGCAGGTGTCCATAGCCCCGCCATCAAGGCGGCGACTAAGGCAAATAATATGCACGACAACACCCACAAATCGGCCATAGCTAGCCCTCAACCTTGCTAATATCTATCGCTTGCCAGTGAGGATATTGCTTGCGAATTAATGCATTCAGCTCCAGTTCAAATTTACTGTATTGCTGAGCCGTTTTTTGCACTTTGCTGCTCGATACAGCCATCACAGCTGCAACAGTCGCGTTAGATAAGCGATCGATTAAGATCATGCCGCCGGTATCGCGGATTAAGCTGTATGGGTCGATAGCAATCGACTCATTAAACTCAAGTGTGACTCGCGCCATATCGTTAAGGCAAATACTGCTGCTGTCATTGCACTCTAAGGTATTAACATCGACAACATATTCAATTTTTACCACGCTGGCTTGCAGCTTTTTACCTGCAACTTTAAGATCGTAAAGCTGGCCTAGCTGCAGTGGCTTTTCATCCATCCAAGCGATATCGGCGCTAACATGGTTAGCCAGTGCAGGTGGATTATCGACTTGCGATAACAGATCGCCCCTTGAGATATCAATTTCATCTTCAAGAGTTAAGGTCACCGCTTGGCCTGCAATCGCTTGCTCAAGCAAGCCATCGAAGGTCACGATACTGGCAACTTTACTGCGCTTGCCCGATGGCAGAGCCACCAGCTCGTCACCGACGTTAATCACACCCGATGCTAACGTGCCTGAAAAACCACGAAAATCGAGATCGGGACGCTGCACATATTGCACCGGGAAACGTACAGGTAAGCTGTTAAGCTCACGGCGAGTATCGATAGTTTCTAACAGCTCTAACAGCGTACCGCCGCTATACCAAGGGGTTTGACTGCTGGCATCAACCACGTTGTCACCTTTAAGCGCTGACAGCGGCACATAGCGAATATCGATATCAGTTAACTGCTCGGCAAAGGCTGCAAACTCGGCTTGAATGTCGTTAAAGACTTTCTCATCAAACCCGAGTAGATCCATCTTGTTGATAGCAACAACAAAGTGGCGAATACCTAGCTGTGATGCAATAAATGCATGACGACGAGTTTGAGTTTGTACGCCATAGCGCGCATCGACTAAGAGCACGGCCAAATCACAGGTAGAGGCGCCCGTGGCCATGTTACGCGTGTACTGCTCATGACCCGGCGTATCGGCAATAATAAACTTACGTTTGTCACTGGAAAAGTAACGGTAAGCCACATCGATAGTAATGCCCTGCTCACGCTCCGCTTGTAAGCCATCAACCAGCAGTGCTAAGTCGATCTCTTCACCTGTGGTGCCCACTTTAGCGCTATCATTTTTAAGGCTCGCCAATTGGTCTTCATAAATTTGGGCGCTGTCATGCAACAAGCGCCCAATCAAGGTACTCTTGCCATCGTCAACACTGCCGCAAGTTAAGAAGCGTAATAGCCCTTTATGCTGCTGCAATGACAGGTATTCTTTTACCCCTAAATCTTCAAGTTCTGCCGCCAGGCGCGCGTTGTTATCTACTGCTTGATTCATAATAATTCCTTCGAATTCTTAGTCCATATTCATCACGGATGGGTACGCTTAAAAATAGCCCTGACGTTTTTTCAGTTCCATCGATGCACTCTGATCTGAGTCGATAAGCCGCCCTTGGCGCTCACTCGAGCGGGTCAGTAGCATCTCTTCAATGATCTTCTCTAAGGTGTCAGCCTCTGAATGCATCGCACCGGTTAATGGGTAACAACCTAAGGTTCTAAAACGCACAAGCTCCTGTTTGGGCTGCTCACCTTCAGCGAGCGGCATTCTGTCGTCATCAACCATAATCATCATGCCATCACGCTCTACAACGGGACGTTTCTGGGCAAAATAGAGCGGCACTAGCTGGATGTTTTCTTGATAGATGTACTGCCAAATATCGAGTTCAGTCCAGTTAGATAACGGGAACACACGAATGCTTTCGCCCTTATTCACCGCACCATTATAGGTACGCCAAAGCTCTGGACGCTGATTCTTAGGGTCCCAAGTATGGTGCTTATCGCGAAACGAGTAGACGCGCTCCTTCGCTCGAGACTTTTCTTCATCGCGGCGTGCGCCCCCAAAAGCGGCGTCAAAACCGTACTTATTCAGCGCCTGCTTTAACCCTTGAGTCTTCATGATGTCAGTGTGCTTAGCACTGCCATGCTCAAAGGGGCTAATCCCCATCTCTAAGCCTTCAGGATTTTTATGAACCAGTAATTCAAAGCCAAACTCTTTCGCCTGCTCATCACGAAAGGCGATCATCTCTTTAAATTTCCAGTCGGTGTCGACATGGAGCAAAGGGAAAGGGATTTTTCCTGGGTAGAATGCTTTGCGAGCCAGATGAAGCATCACCGAAGAGTCCTTACCGATGGAATACATCATCACTGGATTATCAAACTCAGCCGCCACTTCACGAATGATTTGAATGCTCTCAGCTTCCAGTTGTTGCAAATGGCTTAACTCTTTCGCGGCCATGCTAATTCTCCGTATTCTTCAATCAATTATTTTGTTATTTCGGCTAACTCAGGATCATTGAGCTGGCTGTTCTGTGTTTTAGGCGTAAACCAATTAAGGCTATCGGCGAGCTCGACGACCTCGCCAATGACCATTAAGGCGGGCATCATCAAATCTGGGTGGCTGGCAAGCTCATCAAGGTTATCTAGGTTACCGATAAAGGTTTGCTGCTCGACAGTCGTAGCTTTCGATACGATAGCAACGGGTGTTTGTGGCTTTCGGCCCGCATTGAGCAGACCTTGTTTTATGAGCCCTGCATTTAAAATACCCATGTAGATCACTAACGTATTGTTCGGGTTTGCATAACCTTGCCAATCCATTGGGCGGCTCTCAAGCTTGCAGTGGCCAGTAATAAAGCTCACCCCTTGGGCATAATCTCTATGAGTTAACGGAATACCGGCATAAGCAGCGGTGCCACTTGCCGCCGTGATCCCTGGGACCACTTCAAACTCGACGCCAGCGTCCACGATGGTTTCTAGCTCTTCACCGCCGCGACCGAAAATAAAGGGGTCCCCCCCTTTTAAGCGCACCACGTTTTTACGGGTGTAGGCCTTAGTGACCAATAGCTGATTAATCTCGCTTTGCGCGGCGCTATGCTTACCCGCACGCTTACCCACAACGATCTTCTCGGCATGCTTTGGGATAAGCGCGAGGATTTCATCACTGACCAGCGCATCGTAGAGCACGGCATCGGCACTTTGCAGTACGCGATAGGCTTTTACCGTCAGTAGATCGACATCACCAGGGCCTGCGCCCACTAGCCATACTTTCCCTACAGCGGCTTGACCGGGTAAAGCTACAATCTCCATCACGCTACCTCACTCTAATTCGTTACAGTGAAATATAGCCGCCTGCTTATTCCATAATAAATAGATATTTATTACCTTTTATAACTTTTAGTTATTTAAGAGGTGTTCGGGCTTAGATTGAAGTGGGGCTATCTTATGTAACGCCTTGTATAAAAAGCGTTAAATTCATTTAGGTGATTAGTTTATTATGCAGAGTTAACACTAGGGTGATTTTTAGCACTAAGTTATTGCATTTAGATCTAATCTGGACACTATTTTGGATTAAGAAATATGAGCTTGTTCCAAATTACTCCAAAGCAAAAACGATAGCCACTCAGTTACTAATTTGCTAAACAACTGTTAATGCAACATTCTGCTAGGTAGAATCTTGCACATAAGAAGACAAAATTGCTTAGATAAATTCAGGGAATACGATGAACAAATTTGCTGCGCTACTCTTAGCCTCAGGCTTGTGCTGTTCTTTTAGCCTTTATGCTCAGAGCGAGGCTCAAACCAGCAAGAGTGAAGAAAGCGAAACTGAAGCAAGTAAAATCAGTATTGAAGTAACGCCTAAGACAAAGGTGTCTCTGGTTGATAAACGGATCTCGGAAGAAAGCGCGACTGGTGAGCTTCCTTACGTCATTACGCCCCATAAAGTGAACTATATTCTGCCGGTGACCTATAGCAAATCACCCAATATGGCCCCCTTTGCAGATGAAGCCGCCGAGCATCCCTTCACCTTAGATAACATGGAAGCCAAGTTTCAAATCAGCTTTAAGTTTCCACTTTGGCACAATGTCTTTGGTGACAACGGCCACCTGTTCGCGGCTTACACCAACCAATCCTATTGGCAGGTATACAACAAAGATATCTCCTCACCGTTTAGAGAAACCAATCACGAACCAGAGATCTTCATGATCTTTACCAATGACTGGCAACTGGGACCGCTGAAAAACTCTTTTTGGGGCTTTGGCGCCGTGCATCAATCCAATGGCCAGTCAGGGCCTAAGTCCCGCAGTTGGAACCGTTTGTACGGCATGATGGTATTCGATAATGGCCCCTTTGCTCTCGAAGCTAGAGCATGGTGGCGTATTCCTGAAGATGAAAAAGAGACTCCTGACTCTCCAAAGGGCGATGATAACCCAGATATTACCGATTATATGGGTAACCTAGAGCTCACTGGCGTATACGGCCTCGATGAGCATAGATTTACTCTTATGGTGCGTAACTACATTCAAAAGCCTAACTATGGCGCACTGGAGTTCACCTGGAGCTATCCTATTCTGGGTAACTTAAGACTTTATACTCAATATTTTAATGGCTACGGTGAAAGTTTGATCGACTACAATGTACATAACCAACGCATAGGTATCGGGGTTTCGATTAACGACATCTTGTAGTCGATCACTTAGCTCGATATCAAAAACGTCTATAGCAGGCTTTAAGTAAAGCGCTTTAAGCCTGCCTGTACAGGGATGGTTATGACTTTGAGTTATAAGGGTACCATTAGCATTTTCGCACTACTCATTTGCGTGAGTAGTGCCCAACTCATCTACCTATCTCTCCCCTCCAGCTCAAGCATAACCACCCTAAATCACAGACAGTATCGGCAAGATATTGACGCCTTTATTGATGCAATTAAGCAGCACTCAGCCTTTGCCGCCATGGAGCCTGAGCGTGTAACCGCTATCACAGAGGCAAGCCACGCACTGCTGCAGTCAGCGACTAACAGCAATGATGCTGCGCGATTAGAGCTGCAACTGTTACAGCTACTGAGTCAACTTAACGACCCCGGCGCCTCAGCTCAGCGGCCTATAAACGGCGTGTACGACACTAACCGTCAGCTGCAACTCCCAATAGAGATACGCTTTGATGGCCAATACTGGCACGCATTTTACCAAGATGGAGCAATGCTTGAGCCAGATTTTCCTTACCTGACGCATATCGATGGACTCCCCATGATACGCTGGGTTGAGGCAAGCCAGGGCTATCTTGCCGACTCAATAAAACTATCGACTCAGGCGCAAAGCACTTGGATAAGACAGATCGCAAGATTAAGGCTCGATATTGGCCTTAGTGATAGAGATGAAACCCTAATAACTCTGAGTAATGGGGAAGCTAATCTGCAATACCCTCTCAAGCTAACACGAAACCAGCGGCATGCTGCAAAGGTAACGCCATTAGAAGCTAATGCCTTAGAAGCTAATTCCTTAGAAGCTAATAGCCTAGAAGCGAGCAAGCCCCAAGGTGTAGTCCGCCTAAGCACAAATATAGATTTAACCACCATCACTGAGCTCTCAAAGCAATTAGCGCAACTAAGCACCGAGCATGGTTCGCCGCTTATTATCGATATCCGCGCAATTAAGCAGCCGCAACCCTTGCTTATGGCTTGGCTGTTTAGCCAGTTTTCTCAACAAAATAAGCCGCAAAGTATCGGCTTATTACAATACAAGCGCTTTGCGACATCTAGAGCCGATCAACTGCCGAGGCATTACATACCGATGTCAAAGTTAAGCTTTTTTGAACAAGCAGCGCTAAATAACCAAGGGTTTGATACTCGTAAGGGTCCAACATCAGCATTTAGCGATTACCTAGTACGTCGATATAATCCAAGAGTGGATGATAAAAGCCAGCAGCAGACTCACCGTCTCAGCTTATTAGTTGATTCTAGTTGCGAGCTAGAATGCGAATGGATTGCCCTCGCCTCACTGCAATGGCCAAGTGTCGAGCTCATTGGTGAAACCACCCGTGGAAGCCTAAGCCCGCGTTATCATGTGACTTTGCCCAACAGTGGCATTGAGGTGCAATTTAGTAAGGCTGTGGTATATGCGCCTTCCGGTCAGCTGATCTCGGGTATTGGCCTTGGCCCTGCAATACAACTCAATCAACTCGATTTTGAAGACAATAATATTGCTGAACTTATCGCAGCCAAGAGATTAGACCGATCCTTAGCGCCATTAAAGGGCACTGTCGCAATCGTTTCCCCAGCCAAACGTTAGCGATTATCTGCTAGCAAATGCTGATTAATGTCATTTTTTTCTATGATAATAAGCGAATTCATTCCATCACCAGGCTAACTAAGGTATAAGGGCCCAATGAAAACCCCAAAACGACTCCAACCTTTGGTTGATGAAGGACTAATTGACGAAGTCATTCGTCCATTAATGAGCGGCAAAGAAGCCGATGTATACATAGTTAGATGTGGCGACGATGTTCGTTGTGCCAAAATTTATAAAGAAGCTGATAAGCGCAGCTTTAAGAAAGCCGTCGAATACCGCGAAGGACGTAAGGGTCGCAACTCTCGTCGAGCAAGGGCGATGGAGAAAGGATCTAACTACGGACGCCAAGAACAAGAGCAGGCGTGGCAAAATGCCGAGGTCGATGCACTGTTTCGTCTAGCTAATGCTGGCGTACGTGTGCCTACGCCTTATGGCTGTTTCGATGGTGTGCTACTAATGGAGCTTATCACCGATGAAGCTGGCTATGTCGCGCCACGACTTAACGATGTCACTCTGAGCGCCGATATGGCCATAGCGCACCACGCCATGGTGATGAAAGATGTGCAGCGTATGCTCTGTGCCGGTCTTATTCACGGTGACTTATCAGAGTTTAACGTGTTACTAGACCATACCGGGCCTGTGATTATTGATCTGCCACAAGCGGTCGATGCCGCAGCAAACAATAACGCTAAACGCATGCTACTACGTGATGTGAATAATATGACTCAGTATTATGGTCAGTTTGCACCAGAACTGCTGAGCAGTAAATATGCCCAAGAGATGTGGCTAAAGTTCGAGTCTGGTAAGTTGTCACCAGAGACTGAGTTAACTGGTCAGTTTGTTGAGAGCGAGCAAAGCGCCGATATTGAAGCTGTGCTGGCCGAGATCCAAGCCGCGTTTGAAGAGGAGCAAGATAGAAAAGCGCGGATCCAAGCTGAAACGGAAGATGAGTTTTAATCGCTATCTAGCTATGCAGACTACTGCCATTAATAGCTGATATATACCAAATAAAAAAGCCCTGCAATGTCGCCATTGCAGGGCTTTTGAATCTATCCTTTCTATTCATCTAAAGTCCTTTGCCCTCAAGGAGCTGTTGACTCAGGATTTTCCTTCTCAATATTAAGTTCAGCCAAATTCGCGGCGATATCTTCGGCTGCGGTTTTAGCATTGATATCTTCATCAATCTTTAAAATCTTACCGTCAGTGCCAATGTAGAATGTCACCCGGCTCGCAACGCGAACAAAATTAAGCACATCATATGCCTTAGCGGTCTCTTTGCTAGGATCGCTAAGCATTGGGAAATCGGCTTTTTGCTCACGGGCAAAGGCTTGGTTATCCTCTAAATCATCCACGCTGGCCATCATATACACGGCGTTATACTCACGAATTAGGTGACCCTTTTCGACTAACGACTTACATTCCAAGGTGCAGCCATAGGTATTGGCCATGGGGTACCAAGCCAAAACTAAAGTCTGTTTACCTTTGTAATCACTGAGTTGATAAAAATGACCATCGGTTGCCTGTAACTTAAAATCAGGCGCCATATCACCGACTTTAAGATCTGTTGCCAGAGCGCTCAATGGTAGAAGTAATAACGCTATAAATCCAAATTTTGAAAGCTGTTTAATCATAGTCCTATCGCCTTATCAATTATCCCTGTTTTTTATACCAGTGTTTTTTATTACCTGCGTTTGTAATTACCAGCCTCTTTTATTACCTGTGCCTTCTATTATAAGCCGCCTGTTCTCGCCTCTAGCTCATGCACTCAAATGCTAAGTCGTAGGCTTTACCTAAATCGACCGTTTTAGGCCTATGCAACTTGAGCTCACTACAGCGTTTATCGGTGGCTCGCAGTGTTGCGGGATGAACAAACTCAACCTCGACCTCAACGCTGGCTAAAATGGCACCTTCCATTAAAAAAGTGCCTGCTCCACCCGCACCTTGGCCAGTTGTCGCACGTCGGTTGAGCACTAACTTATCAAGATTATGCTCCTTGATATAGGTCTTGATTAGCGCGATAAACTCACGAGTTTCTACTTGAGTCGGGTTTTTCACTAAGCTAAATTTATTCACCTTAGGCGCGATAACTTGATGAGTATCCCTCGTTCCCGACAAGGTAACCAGTCTCACTTCATTGGCCTTTAAAAATACCCCACAAACGACCTGCTCAGTCATCTTGACTCCAAACAACAATGCTATTGGTAAATAAAAACGTCAGCCTTGATGGGCTGACGCTTGCGATTGCTCATTATGGCATAATACTAATCAGTATAGATGCATTATTCAGTTGAACGCGAGTTCATGTGAGAGTCGATTTCAAAGCCTTTCTGGTCGATATCTAGACTAAACTTAACGCGCATATCATAGTCTTTCATCATCTCTAGATCTTCAGGAATAGGCTCGCCCGTTAGTTCAATAAAGGTCAGCAGAGGCTTAAACATCTTCATGTAATCGGCAGACATCACCATCAAGCCATTATTGACTAAAAGATCAGTCTCTAAGCTATTAGCTATCGCTTCACCTTTATCACCTGCAAACAACACCAAGTGATTACCCTTAATCGCCAATTTAGGTGAGATATTAACTTCTGCAGGCATTGGGATAATCGTATTAAGATCTATTGCGTTACCATTAGCTGATAGCTGAATATTGGCCAACTCAGGTGCAAAAGGCTTCACAAGGTTAAATAGCATACTTGGGTTTTCAGCAGACAGGCTCACTACCGCATCTAAACTTTCAAGCTGTGGATTATCTAAGTCGTCACTGATCTTATAATCGATAAGCGACACTCCTACCCCCTTCACGCCATTTGCCATGCCAGTAAACATGCCTAACATCCCCGGACTCTGCTGGCTCATTTGAGCTTGCATTTCAGCCAAAGGTCCACACTGGTATTCAGGCGTTAACATGTCGTCCCAAATGGCCGTTAATGACGGCACCATCTGATTCACATCAATTCCAAGTCCGAAGGTAAACACATTACTGTCAGTGTCTTGTACATAAGGTGGAATATAACCACGTAGGGTTTGATAGGCATTTAGCAGCACTAGATTATTACTTTCTACTACGGTTCTAAAACCAAATGTGCTTTCTTTATCGGTCACTTTAAGCTCATCATAACCAGCCACAGTCCGCGGCCAGTTATCTGCAATCGATGCCAGTTCCTGCTGACACGCTGGCGTTCTAAGTTCTACCAGAGGGTCTTCTTCAAGCATTTCAAATAGCTTAGATAGCTGACCCGCAAGTTGATTTCCGTCGGTACTGGTTAACGCCGTCACGATCTCTTTATGATTGATGTAGCTGATACCTTCGTTCATAAAGCCATATTTCTTGATGATCTCTTCAATAATATGCGCATCGACAATTGAGTTATCTACTGGCGTCACGCCTAGCGCAGTTTCCAGTAACACAGTTTCACTCAATGAGGTGGTTATTGTTGAGGTTAACAGGCCATCATGGACTGCAAAAATCAAATTAACATGCTCTTTTTCGCTTTCATCTGTGAGCTGATAACTACGGTAATCGACGCCTTTCAGATTGGCATTTGTATGAGTAAAGCCACTTTCAGCCTCCGCTTTATCGAGCAGTGCCCAAATCGCATCGGCATTTGCGACTTCCACTTTAATCACAGGCATCAAGCCAAGCGTATAGAAATAGCTACGAATATTTTCAGCAAGACCAAAGGTTTGAATAAAGGTGCTACCGTCTTTCATCGACGCCATATATGACTTTGCAAGGCTTAATAAGAACTTTGCTCTAGGATCGGTTTCTTGTTTGAGTTCATCTAAGGCCCCAACAGGATACTGTCTGTAGGCCTCAGAAAGTGAGTTGATATAAGACTTGATTGGGAAAGGTTGCAACTGAGCAGAAAAAATCGGGGTATCCGCTGGCACATAGCTTAGTACAGCGTTATCGCTTGTCGACATTTGCGTTGATTGCTGGCTATACCAATATCCACCAGCACCCGCAGCGACAACCACTGCAGCAATAAGCATCTTATTCATTCAAAACTCCATTTGATAATTCAATTAATCCAGTAAAAAAAGCGGCGCAAGATGTTGCAGAATTAATACTACAACATTGTTAATGATTAATACCAATCAGTATAAGAAGTTGATACGAGGTAAAACGAAAAGTCAGTGCGATACAGCGAAGCAAGCGCGAAGGTAGACTGAGTAAATAAAACAAATGCCAGCCCTAAAAACGTAAAAACCCCAGGCAACCTTGCATAACAAGGCTACCTGAGGACAACTCGCTTGATAAGCAGGCGCTAGCAAGCCAATCAAAGCACTCGGATCTCGCGCCCCTTGGCGTCAAGAATCGAGCTTGGTTTATCTGGTTACTGACAGCTCTGCCTGCAATATTTAGCTGATTTAGATGCCTAACATTCAAGCCTAACATTCAAGCCTAACATTCAAGCCTAACATTCAAGCCTGACATCCAATCAGTGGAAGACTAAATCTTGCGTGACCCAGTTAGGCCGACACAGAACAGTTCCCTAAAACCATCTACGGGAATCTAAAACTATAGCCCAAAAAAATAGCTGTGCATAACGCTGTGAGTAAAAATGTACAAAAATAAACAAAGTTTAATACTAAAGAACTAAACCCCTTTAGTAACACCAGCTTACAAAAAATGGCATTTTGCATGCAACATTATAATCATGCGCCGCAAGTGGTACGATTGTGCCACTTAGCAACTCGATAACCTGAGCCATTCTAACTGCAAGATTAGATATCGTAGTGCAGACCACATTCACGCTTTAATCCATTAAAACGCGTCTCCTCTTCACTCATTCCCAGCTCTAGCGGCTTACTCGAATGGGTGTCGCCCACAGAGACATAACCTTGCTCCCATAATGGGTGGTAAGGCAGTTCAAACTCGGTTAAATACTCATGCACCTGTTTATTGTTCCAATCGATAATTGGCAGGATTTTGTAGCGCTGGCCGTGAATCGCCAAAATCGGCAGAGCCTCACGAGTACTCGATTGAGAACGCCTCAACCCGGCAAACCAAGTGCCAATCTCTTGCTCAGCCAAGGCTCGTTGCATAGGCTCAACTTTGTTGATCTGGTTATATTTATCCAAACCGTCTAGGTCTTGCTCCCACAACTTACCAAAGCGCGCCTCTTGCCACGCAGCGCTATAAGGCGATGCATACACCTTGAGATTAAGCGATAGCCTTGCGGTCAACTCATCGATAAATTGATAGGTTTCGCTAAAGAGGTAACCGGTATCGGTGAGCAGCACTGGGATATCCGCTTTTTCAGCGCTAACCATATGCAGCATTACCGCCGCTTGGATCCCAAAACTTGACGATAACCCATGATTACCCGGCAAGTAATTTAATCCCCAGCGCACCCGCTCAATCGGTGTCAGCTGAGCCAAAAACTCATTGACTCGCTTTAATTCTGCTTGCTGCTCTACTTTAGGCGCGCTCAATAACGCCTTGAGCGCAGTTGATGTAATCACCGGATCAGCAATATTATGAGTATCAACCATGAAAGTCCTTAGCCGCATCATTTACAGCCGCAACAACGCCGCTACGCACGGTGTAGTTACCAAACGTTTCACCCGCTTGGCGCTGTGAAGCATATTGTGCAAACAGGGTATCTAATTGGTCAAGGATCTCCGCTTCTTGGATATTTTCACGATATAATTTGTTCAGACGTGTACCTTCAAAACTGGCGCCCAAATAGAGGTTGTAACGACCAGGCGCTTTACCCACTAAACCAATTTCAGCCGCAAAGGGTCTAGCGCAGCCATTAGGGCAACCCGTCATACGAATAACGATGCCTTGGTCGAGGAAACCATGCTTTTGTTGCAGCGCCTCAACCTTAGTCAAAAAGTCGGGGAAATAACGCTCGGCTTCGGCCATCGCCAGTGCGCAAGTTGGCAATGCCACACAGGCAATAGAGTGGCCACGTGTTTCGGTGATAAGCTTGCCGAGTAAGCCATACTGTCTTGCTAAGCCTTCAATCTGCTCCTTGTCTGCACTCGCTACCCCAGCAATTATCATATTCTGGTTTGAGGTCATGCGAAAATCACCTCTGTGAATTTTTGCTATCTCTCTTAGGCCTGTTTGCAGCGGCTGACCCGGTAAGTCTTTAACACGGCCGCCTTCGATAAACAGGGTTAAGTGCCAATTATCATCGACGCCCTGCTTCCAGCCATAACGGTCACCGCGATCGCCAATCACCACATCACGTCTAGGCTCAAACTTAATGCCTGTGCGCGCCTCGATTTCAGCCTTAAAGGTCTCAAACCCATGCTTCACTATGGTGTACTTTAGGCGTGATAACTTACGGTTTTCACGATTACCCCAGTCACGCTGAATCGTCATCACCGCTTCGGCAAACTTTAAGGAATCTTCGGCCTTAATATAACCAAAGTCATCAGCCAAGCGTGGGAAGGTCGAGACTTCACCATGGGTCGAGCCCATGCCCCCACCCGCTACCATATTAAAGCCTACTAACTCATCACCTTCGGCAACGGCAATAAAGCCCAGATCGTTAGTGTAAACATCCACATCATTATCTGGCGGCACGGCAACCGCCATCTTAAATTTACGTGGCAGATAGGTTTGACCGTAAACCGGCTCCACCTCTTCCCCCTCAGTGGTCACAAGCTTCTCGTTATCGAGCCAGATCTCGGCGTAAGCCTTGGTATGTGGCAACATGTTATCCGATAGCTGTTTTGCATAAGCATAAGCTTGTTGATGCAGCTTAGACTCAACGGGGTTTGGGTTACACATCACGTTGCGGTTTACATCACCACATGCAGCGATAGAGTCCAACGCTTCTCTGTCGAGATCTTGAATGATCGTCTTCAGGTTACGCTTGGGAATACCATGATACTGAAACGTTTGACGCGTCGTTAAACGGATACTGTTTGCGCTTGTCAGGTTCGAGGCAATTTTATCGACCGCTAACCACTGCTCTGGCGAACATACGCCACCCGCCACACGAGCACGCAACATAAAGCTATATAGAGGCTCTAGTTTTTGCTCTTTTCGCTCGTTACGCAGGTCGCGATCGTCTTGCTGGTAAAAACCATGGAACTTGATCAACTGTTGATCGCCTTCACTAAATGCACCGGTGACTGCGGTATTCAAACCCTGTTGGATCGTACCGCGCAGGTAATCACTGTCGGTTTTTAGGTATTCATTTACTGCTAACTTTTGCTCACTCATGGCAAGGTACTCTCTTCAAATTCTTTTCTGCTCTCGCGCCAGTTAAACCCTAGCGTCGCTGATCATTGCTTTGCTTGTTTAAATCAGTAGACATCTTTTTGGTAACGCTTAGCCGCTCTTAACTCTTCTAGGTACTCGGCCGCTTGCTGTTCAGTTTTATTACCGTATTTAACGACCACATCTAGCAGCGCTTGGTGCACATCTTTGGCCATACGCTCGGCGTCACCACAGAGATAAAAATGTGCGCCAGACTCTAACCACTGCCACAACGCCTCACCCTGCTCGACGATCTTGTGCTGCACATAAATCTTATGCTGTTGGTCGCGAGAAAAGGCCAAATCGATTCGAGATAACTCACCAGATTGCAGGTATTGCTGCCACTCAGTTTGATAGAGGAAATCTTGCTCGAAATGGGGATTACCAAAGAACAACCAAGTCTTACCTTCTACCCCTTGCGCTGCACGTTCTTGCATAAAGGCTCTAAAAGGGGCCACACCGGTACCGGGGCCGACCATGATCACTGACGTGTCTGGGTTTTCAGGTAAACGGAAGTGATGATTAGGCTCTACGTACACCTGCACTTCTTGCCCCTCTTCGGCACTTGCGAGGAATTGAGATGCCCCACCAAAGCGAGTGACGCCGTCACGTTCATCTTCAACCAGTGCCACGGTCAAGTGCACTTCAGACTCCACTTCAGCCTGACTCGAGGCGATAGAGTAAAGTCTTGGAGTAATACTGCGCAGTAGGCCGACAAACTGCTCGGCGGTCACAGACGCTGGGTATCGACGCACTAAGTCAGCCACTTGGTTGTTATTCACATACTCACGGGTTAAGGCTTTATCGGCGCTGATTGCTTGTAACTCACCGCTTTTGCTTAGCTCTGCCCATCCAGTCACTAAACCCGGATAAAGTTGCGTCAGCTCTTTGTTATTTGTCAGTGCATCACGCAAAGTTAATGTTTCTTTACCGATAGTCACTTGCGCATCACCATTAAGCGCTAATGTTTCAAGCAGCTCAGTCACTAGAGCTTGTGAGTTAGTAAACCACACACCTAAGGCGTCACCCGCTTGATATTGAATACCCGATTCACCCAGCTCAATTTCAACATGGCGAATATCTCTATCAGAATCTCTCCCCGTCAGCTTTTGACTCACGAGTAGCTCTGCGGTGTAAGGCTTTTGTTTGCTAAAACTTGAAGTCACAGCCTGAGTGCTGGCGATTGAAACTACGCTTGCGCTGCTGCTCTGTACTAACGGTTTAACCGCTTCTAGGACATCCGCTTGCCACTGCAGTGATTGCTCTTCGTAATCAACATCACACTCAACCAATGGCGCAATGGCCGTCGCGCCTAATGCGTTAAGACGAGACTCGAAATCTTTACCCGTTTGACAGAAAAACTCATAACTCGAATCCCCCAGTGCCAACACAGAGTAATTTAGGTTATCCAGTTTAGGGGCGCGCTTAGAGCTTAAAAATTTATGCAGCTCGATGGCATCATCAGGGGCTTCACCTTCACCATGGGTACTGACCACTAATAGCAATAAGCTCTCTTGCTTAAGCTGACGTGTCTTATACTCCCCCATAGACACTAAGTTGACCGCATAGCCTTGTGCCTGTGCTTTTTCGGCAAGCTCAGAAGCAATGCCACGACCATTACCCGTTTGGCTGCCGTAAAGTATGCTGATAGTTTGCTCGCTACCCGGTTGCGAACTAGCTTCAGAACTCCCCCCGACTTGTGGCGCACCCGCCACGCCTTGCTCAGATGCTGCAGCAAGATAGCCACTCACCCAAGCAAGTTGCACGGCACTCAGCTCTGCAGTGAGCTGCTTTAACTTATCCACTTGGCCAGCAGATAGCGGCGAAGCGAGTGATGAAAGCTCTTTTAACAACATGGAAACGGCCCTGTATCAGTGTAATGTCAGCAAGCTTATCCCCTCCTGGAAAAAGAAAAAAAGAATAAAAGATAATTTTTAATTCGATTTTGGAATATACAAAGTTCAGAAATTAAGCTACAAAAGTAATAGGTAGTTCAAACAAACCATTTTTAACAGGCGCTTTAAGTGCAAACTTCCATTGAAAAGTGTGCTGCAGCGCAAACTTTTAAGTCTAATAAGTCCTGAAAATTGGATATTGAAAAATATGCGCTTGTGTCTAAATGTAGAGCCGCCACAATAAGCACCCTAAAAAATAAATGACATCTGTTCCTACGAATGTCCTCAACTGAGAGGTTTACCTTTGTGAAGCTAGGTCTACCCAAAGAAAGTCACGCAGGTGAAAGTCGCGTTGCGATTATTCCTGCCAATGTGGCTCGACTACTTAAAAATAATCTACAAGTTCTTGTTGAAAGTGGCGCTGGTAATAATGCTGGTTTTACTGATGAAGATTATATCCAAGCAGGTGCATCGATTGTGTCTCGTGAACAAGTCTTAACGGATGCCGACATCATCACCGTTGTTAACGCTAAAGATGAGCAACTTGCAGAGTTAAAAGCGATTATCAAACCACAGCAAATTGTGATTGGCATGATGGATCCGTTAGCGCATCCAGAAAATGCCCAAGCGATCGCAGAAACGGGGGCAACCGCAATTGCACTTGAGCTTGTGCCACGAATTACTCGCGCACAGAGCATGGATATCTTGTCGTCAATGGCAACTATCGCGGGCTATAAAGCCGTGCTTCTCGCCGCATATAAAGCGCCGCGTTTGTTCCCTATGATGATGACGGCAGCAGGCACTTTAAAGCCTGCTCGTGCCTTTATCATGGGCGTGGGTGTTGCAGGCCTTCAAGCTTGCGCCACCGCAAAACGCTTAGGGGCTGTGGTTGAGGCTTATGATATTCGCCCAGCCGCTCGCGAGCAGATCATCTCGGTAGGCGCTAAGCCTGTTGAGCTTGATCTTGAAGCCGAAAACACCGAAACCAAAGGGGGCTACGCAGCAGAGCAATCTGATGACTTCCTTAAGCGTCAGCAACAAGCGATGGCCAACGTACTTGCCCAGCAAGATATCGTTATCACTACCGCTGCGATCCCTGGTCGAAAAGCGCCAACTCTCATCACCAAAGAGATGGTCGATGGTATGAAGAGAGGCACCATTATTGTCGATCTTGCCGCCGAGACTGGCGGTAACTGTGAGCTAACAGAACTTGATAAAGAGGTGGTTTACAAAGGTGTGACCATTCTTGGGCCATCAAATGTACCTGGCTCGGCAGCAAATCATGCCAGCCAGATGTACGGCACTAACATTGAAAACTTGCTTAAGTTACTTGTCAGCAAAGAGGGTGAGCTTAATCTCGACTTTGAAGATGAGATCATCAAAGACACCGTGGTTGCCTACCAAGGCGAAGTGGCCAGTTCGCGTTTACGCGAGCTTTTAGGCTTACCTGAATTGGTAGCAACCACAAGCGAATCTGCACCGGAGGCTAAATAATGGAAATTTTATTGTTACTAACCCTATTTGTGGTCGCGGTATTCTTGGGCGTTGAGATGATCACTAAGGTTCCGCCCACCTTACATACGCCATTAATGTCGGGTTCTAATGCGATCTCGGGGATCTCGTTAGTCGGCGCATTACTGTCAGCGGGTTCTGGCGGTGGGATCTTAGTTAACGTATTAGGCTTTATTGCCGTCGTACTTGCCACTATCAACGTTGTGGGCGGTTACATGGTAACCAACCGCATGTTAGCGATGTTTAAAAGGAAATAAGCCACTATGAGTACGACGATTATTTACCTCGCCTACTTGGTAGCTTCATGCTTATTCATCTTAGGTATTAAAGGTCTAACGAGACCACGTACAGCCGTTAGAGGAAACCAACTTTCTGCACTCGGTATGTTTATTGCTGTAGTGGTCACCTTGTTTGACCAAAGCATTTTAAGCTACGAGTGGATTATTGCCGGTGTGTTACTGGGTGGCACGATTGGTGCGGTTATGGCGACCAAGATCCAAGTGACCTCAATGCCACAGATGGTGGCGATGCTCAATGGTTTTGGTGGCGGCGCGTCACTGTTCATTGCCCTAGCTAACTTTATTGATCCACAATCGGCGACCCATACCGTAGCACTCGTTTCTATTGCAGCGACAGTGATAATTGGTGCGGTCACATTATCGGGGTCATTTGTTGCATTCGCCAAACTGCAGGAGCTTATCTCGGGTAACCCAATCAAGGTACCGGGTAACAAGGTGCTTAACGCACTCTTGCTTATCAGTGCCATTGGTCTTGCTATCGCTATCGTGATGGACCCAAGCAACACTAACCTGATCTACGCCTTAGTTGCCGTATCACTGGTGTTAGGTTTGCTGCTGGTCGTGCCTATCGGTGGCGCAGACATGCCTGTGGTTATTGCCCTACTTAACTCATATTCAGGTATTGCGGCGGCAACCACAGGGTTTATCACCGGCAATACCGTACTGATTATATCGGGTTCTTTAGTGGGTGCATCGGGTATTATTCTGACGCAAATCATGTGTAAGGCGATGAACCGCTCACTGTTTAACGTGCTATTTGGTGTGATGGCCGAAGGCGGCGAAACCATTGATGCTGATGAAGTTTATGCTGGTAAAGTCACCTCCTCTTCACCAGAAGAGGTCGCCATGCTACTAGAAACCGCCGAGCGCGTAGTGATTGTTCCGGGTTATGGTTTAGCCATGGCGCAGGCACAGCACGCCGTGCGTGAGTTAGCTTCTATCATGGAAGCGCGTGGCACACAGGTACTTTATGCGATTCACCCTGTTGCGGGTCGTATGCCGGGTCACATGAACGTGTTACTGGCTGAGGCCGAAGTGCCTTACGAGCAGTTGATTGAGATGGATGAGATCAATCCACAGTTTGAACAAACTGATGTGGCTATCGTTATCGGCGCCAATGACGTAACCAACCCGATGGCACGTGAAGATAAGGGCAGCCCAATCTACGGCATGCCTATTCTAAACGTTGATAAAGCTAAAACCGTGGTTGTGGTTAAGCGCTCACTCAGCCCTGGCTTTGCAGGCTTACCTAATCCACTGTTTGCCATGGATAACACTTTGATGTTGTTTGGTGATGGTAAGAAAGCCATTGTTGAACTGACCCAAAGCTTAAAAGAAGCCGATTAAGGCTAAGCTTTAACTGCTCTACATCTAAAAGGTCGCTAATGCGGCCTTTCTTTTTACTCAACTTATTTTTACTCAACAAGAGTATTAAGCTCTATTTAACCCATCCATGTTAAAACTATGTAATTCATGGTTAAAAACCAGTACTCTAGATCCCAATACCCGCGCTAAAAGAAAAAGAATATGACTCTCAAGATACTGACACCACTGTCTCTTAGCCTACTCCTTCTCGCCCTAATGACTACTGTGCAGGCCGCCGACAGTAGCGAATCTGAGACTAAGATGCCTCCACCTCCAGTTCAGCTTAATGAAGAGGCTATCGAAGAACCCATCGCCCAGTGGAGCGATAACTGGGGGATCGGTATTGGTATGCGCCGCGGCGATATTCCTTATGCTACGGAAGAGGATGAGGTATACGACACCCTGCCTCTAATCTATTTTGAGAATGATTATTTCTATATCAATGGTATGGAAGCGGCGGGCCATATCTGGAAAAACGATAATCATCAGGTCAACCTCTACACTCGTTTTCGTTTTGTCGACATCCCCAAGGAGTTACAAAACGAATCACAGTCGCAAGCCTTTGACTTTGGTCTGCAGTACCGCTTCGTTAAAGATGAGTGGGATTTCGACTTAGCCTTTTTATCCGACTCAAACAAACGCAGTTACGGCTACAGCCGCACTCAATACACCTGGGAGTCCAGTGACTGGAAGGTCAAACCCTACGCCGAATTCCAATGGAAAAGTGCCGACTTTAATGACTACTACTATGGCTTAGGCCAATATGAAGTTGGTGGTGGTGTGAGTTTCAATGCCGGCGTCAAAGCGCGCTACCATGTGATTAGTAACTTATACCTGCTCGGCCAATTTGGCGTTGGCCGCCTTGAAGATGATGTTTATGATCTGCCAACCATTAATAATCGCTTTCAGTATGAGTCATTCTTTGGCTTCGGTTTCTTCCCAGAGCCCAATAGCAAAAAATACTCGGCGCAACCTGCGCCAACTAAGCGCAAAGAGGGCAGCGAATACCTGCGTATCGCCCACGGTTGGGCAACACCATCGAACCTTAATGCCATCTTGAAATGGCAGACTAAGACCGACCCTTACAACAACCAGATGACCTCAGCATTTTACGGTACACAGCTGACCGATAGCTTGTTTAACCTGCCTATCGACCTGTACCTGACTCCGGGCCTAGTTTGGCACCATAGTTCAGAGGTACAAAATAATCTTGCCGAGGCAGTGATTGCAGTTAAGGCTTTCTACACCTTCGAGCTGGGCCCACGCTTTAGACTCGGTGTGGCAGAAGGTCTGTCCTATGTTAGTAGCGTGACCCATATTGAGGGAAGCGAGCTGGATCAAAAAGACTATAAGCCCTCGAAGTTACTTAACTACTTAGACTTCTCGCTCGACGTCAATGTAGGAGATGTTTTTAACTCGGCCAAGATGGACAACATGTGGTTTGGTTATAGCATCCACCATAGATCGGGGATCTTCGAGTCGAGCTCTGCCTTCGGCCGTATTAGCGGTGGCAGTAACTATCAGAGTGTTTACCTACAGTGGCACTTCTAATATTAAGTTAATGTTGATTATAAAAAGCTGCTATTACGATAATGCCGTTCACTTAAGGAAGTGACCCAAAGAAAAATTGCTAACCTCGAAAGATAAGAATGGACCACGAAGGACACGAAGAGCACGAAGAAAAGCCACCCCGAACTTTTTCTTTTCTTCGTGCCCTCGGTGTAGCAAACGAAGTGAGCGCTTCGTGATTTATCGCTTTTAAAGCAAAGAACCCTGCTTATGCAGGGTTCTTAGTTTTTGTTTATTAATCAAGTTTGAGCCTAACTTACCGGCATTGCTGCTATTGCGGCCTTTCCTTGATAGTGACGAATTATTAGCGATTAACCTCATTGGGCTGGCCAAATAGCGCTAATGCGCTCTGTCCAACTAGAGCATTCACCAATAAACGTCCCTGCTCGCCGAGCTCACTCAGCGCTTTGTCACTGGCTAAGCTAATGGCTTTATAACGCTCTACATCCACTTGATTAGAACCACAGATAGAGAAGAACAATCTTATTATCGCCCTAAAATAGGGTATTTTTAGGGCGTTTTTCCAAGATGTTTGCAACGACTGAATACAGGAGAAATCTAAACGCTCGATAAACAGGTTAGCAATGCGTGAGTCTAGCTGTTTCAGAAAGTCGATTTTATGGGGGAAATGATGGCTTATCCCTGTGCGGCTAATGCCTGTTGCCTCAGACAGCGTTGAATAAGACATGGCATCATAACCCAGATCCAAAATCTGCTTCATCGCCTCATCAAGGATCTGCTGTACGGTTTGCTTAGTTTGGATTTTTGAACGTTTTGCCATAAGAGCACTTCACTGAAATCGACATGGGCTTACTCTAGCAAAAGCATTTCATGAATTCCTAAATCAATAAGTTCTGTTCAGCTGTCGTTCAGTTCTCACTCAGCCGTCATCTGCTGCGAGCTAAGCCAGTCAGTGGCTTCACTTTGTCCCATCACCTCAACCAGCGTTGGCTTTAAATATTCGCCCAACTTAGGTTTGCGCCAATACATATAGCTTGGCAAAGGTTGTACCGTTCCCGCCCCGAAAGTACGCTGAATAAGGCTTGAAAACTCATTAAGCGTATCGGTGTCATGCAGCTGTAATTTAGGGGAAACATCAGCCCAAAACTGATGAAAATGGGAAAATTGCTGCAACTGCTCGACCGAATAGCGCTCAAGTACCTGCGCTAACACGGGGACCGACCAGTGAGACATAAACTCGCTGTCTGCCATCACGGCTAGATTACGCCGATGGTACTGCTGCCAAGCCAGTTCAAAGCTTTGAGTCTCACGCGCAATACGCCAAACTAAATACAAGTCCGCCAACCACTCGTGCTGATAGGGGCTGGTGATCGTTTGCCCCGGACGGCTTAACGCGTCAATGGCATACAGATGGCCAAGCTCGTGCCAGTAAGTCAACAGCGCCTGCTGTTTAAGCGGCAAAGCGAAATGACCTACGCCCCAGTTAATCGTCTGCTGGTTAGGCAACGAGCGAAAATCGGTGATCACTAAGCCGGCAATATCAGCATGGCGTAGAGGCAGCACCATAGCACCCCGCTGACCGAGCAGGTACTCTAAGTCGTTGAGCCGAGTAGGAAGTTGATTACGCGCAGATGGAGGAAGCTGTGCAGCGCAGGCTTCCAGCTGATGTAGCTCGCAAACAAGGGCTTGTTTAGGGCCGATATCGGTCCATAAAAAGCCACTTGTCATGTCTGCCGCTACCATATGTGTAGCTAAAATTGCAGTTGCAGAAGTCGTTGCAACCGTCGCGGCGAGCGAGCTTATCATTTGGGGTTATCGTCACTAACTATCGACTAATCATCAATGGTTACTGATTAGCCATGATATTTTGGATAATCGCCGTGGTTGAGATGCCATCTTCAAAGCCTAACACTTTGACCTGACCACCTGCAGCCATCACCTCTGCGCCACCAGCAATATCTTCCACCTTATAATCGCCACCTTTAACCAGTAAGTCAGGTAGTAAGCGCGAGATGATGCGTTGCGGTGTATCTTCAGTGAAGGGTACCACCCAATCCACAGATGCAAGCGCGGCAAGTACTGTCATACGTCTATCTTCGGTGTTAACAGGGCGTCCTTCACCTTTAAGGCGCTTAACCGAAGCGTCAGTGTTAACCGCTACAATTAAGCGATCGCCTAAGGCGCGAGCCTGTTGCAGGTAACTCACATGGCCAGCATGCAAGATATCAAAACAGCCATTGGTCATCACCACACGTTCACCGCGAAGCTTTGCCTGCTCAAGAGCATAGGCAAGTTGATCTTCACTGACCGCGCCAAAACCTGTCTCACCATGGCTTAAAGATAACGCTTCGATAAGCTCGAGTCGGGTCACTGTCGATGTGCCAAGCTTAGCCACAACAATGCCCGCCGCCGTGTTCGCAATAGCACAGGCTTGTGGCAAGTCACTACCCGCAGCAATCGCGGTAGCCAATGCTGAAATCACCGTATCACCCGCACCAGTGACATCAAAAACTTCACGAGCCACGGTAGGAATATGTAGCTCAGGTTGATCGCGAGTAATTAAGGTCATGCCTTTTTCAGAGCGAGTCACTAGCATGGCAGTAAAGTCATAAGCTTCTAACAAGCCTTGCGCCTTAGCCACTAAGTCAGCTTCCGACTCAACCTTGCCGACGACCACTTCAAACTCACTCATATTTGGCGTCAGCAGGTAAGCGCCGCGATACTTTGAAAAGTCGCTGCCCTTAGGATCGACTAACACTTTTACGCCTTTAGCGTTAGCCGCTTGGATAAAGCTTTGTGGAGAAATAATTGCGCCTTTAGCGTAATCAGATAACACTGCCACGTCGACCTTATCTAGCTCAGGTAGCGTTTTAGCAAGCAGCGCCTCACTCTCAGCTTGGGTATAACTTTCTTCAAAGTCTAAACGCAGTAACTGCTGGTTACGTGACATCACACGTAGCTTAGTGATGGTCGGCTTACCCGCCACTTTATGCCAGTTAGGCTCAACCCCAAGGGTTTGAATACCCAAGGTCAGCGCATCAGCGGTTTCATCTTCACCGACAATACCCGCAAGGCTTGCACTGCCACCTAAAGTCGCAATATTGATCGCCACGTTCGCCGCGCCGCCGGGTCTATCCTCAAGTTGCTCAACCTTTACGACAGGTACAGGCGCTTCTGGTGAGATCCGCGCTGTAGGCCCCGCCCAATAGCGATCTAACATCACGTCACCGACAACGAGAACTTTGGCTTTTTCAAATGCTGGCAGAGAAATCTTCATAACGCCTATATCTTTCACAAAATTTAATTCTGATTGTACCTAATTTTAATCACTTTTGAGTTAGAATAATGAGTAAATTTTCAATGCATTCGAGTATTACGTGGTCGAAAAAGCTCAATTTACATCTCACCTTTATCATCCCAAGTATTGGCTCATATGGTTAGGCGTGGGCTTTATGCGTTTAACCCAGCTATTACCACTTCGAATTCAGATGAAGATGGGCGCTGCAATTGGCCGTCTCGGGATGAAATTGGTTGCTAGTCGAGTGAAGACCGCAAGACGCAACCTTGAGCTCTGTTTTCCCGATATGACTGAGAGTGAAATACAGCATCTACTGACGCAAAACTTCGAGCAAACCGGTAAAGCCATCTTCGATACCGCCAATGCTTGGTGGTGGTCTGATGAAAAAATTCAGCAGCACATGACCATTAAGGGCAAAGAGTATGTTGAGCAGACATTAGCGAGTGGTCAGGGGGTGATTCTATTTGCCGTGCATTGCCTGCCGCTAGAGATGGGCGCTCGAATTTTCGGTCAGTTCCAGCCCGGTGTTGGTGTCTACCGTCCCCACAACAACCCTGTGATGGAGTACCTGCAGGTTAAAGGTCGTCTACGTTCGAATAAGGCCTTAGTGCCCAAGCGCGACCTACGCCAGATGGTACGTAGTCTGCGAGAGCCCAATGTTATCTGGTATACCGCCGACCAAGACTTTGGCCGCTCAAGCGCTATTTTCATTCCCTTCTTCAATGTTGCCGAAGCCGCTACAATTACCGGCGCCACCACCTTAGCAAGGCTTGGTAAAGCCAAAGTGTTACCTTTCTTCGTCGAGAGAAATAGTGATGACACCGGCTACAATATTGAAATTCAGCCGCCGCTAGAAAATTTTCCCGGCGAGAATGAGATTGAAGATGCTAAGCGCGGTAATAAGATTATCGAAGAGATTATTAGCCGCAATAAGTCACAGTATATGTGGTTACATAGACGGTTTAAGACACGGCCGAATAAGGGTGATGCTTCGTTGTATAAATAGGTTCTAGGTTCTAGCAAAGCTAAAGGTATCAAGCTGCGCCGTGACGAAGTTGTTGATCCTCATTTATTTTCAAAAATCGCTATCGCCTCTGAATCGCCATCTGATAGTTAGGAAGTCAGAATGTCTTTAAGTGCATGGATGCACTAGAAAGACCATGGCTCACCTAAGGCAACCTCGGCATCCATGCCTCGCTCACGACTTTCTATTTACAAGAGCTCTTCAATGATCTCGGCAACTTCGATGGGAAAGAATGTTTTCTGTAAAAAAATATATCCTTTCAGCTTTTGGTTATGGCTAAAGAGACAATCCTTTTCTAACAGATAGGAATAGCTGTACAGCCTTAGTCTTATGGACAAATGTCATCCTTAACCCCTTTTATTGCGAACAAGCTAGGCTATTTAGTCTGGTGCAATCATATATTCACGGACTAGCTCACGTGCGCGATGCAAGCGACTTTTGACCGCCCCCGTCGGCTCATTTAATCGTGTTGCCATTTCAGTAATTGTTAACTCCTCAAAATCTCTGAGCAATACCACTTCAAGATAATGGATTGGCAATGATTCAAATGCCTTTATAAGTTCAACTCTTAACTCATGGTCAGAGCGACATAACAATAACTCCTCAGCGACTTCATCAGGTAAAGGTTCATGTTTGAACATTCTAGATGAGAGTTTTCGACATTCATGTTTAATCACGGTAAATAACCAAGAGGAAAAAGCTGCGGCGGCTTTAAGACCGCCAACTTTACGCGTGATAATTAGCAATGATTCTTGAACCGCATCATCAACATCACTAGCATGGCAATGCTTATAAGCATAACGACGAGCGTCTGGCTGACAAACGGCTAACAAACGAGTCAGAGCCTTGGTGTCTCCTGTTTGTGCGGCCATAATTAAATCATTTCGGTTGTTAGCAGCTACGCTCATAATTTACCCTATTGATGTCTATATCAATATATTAATTAAATATAATGTCATTCATCAGTGCTGCATTACAGCTTAAGTATTATCACTGTCCGACATTACTGATTTTAGTTTAATATCGCTTATTAGCCTTTACTGACTAAACGTCCATATACGTATCCCAACACCACACCCCAGACTAAGTGCATTCCAAGTGCCATCACTGGTGCCATCATTCCCAAATTAACTCCAAATAGGCCAGCACCTGACATAGGCATTGGCAGAATCATCATAAGAAACCACGCCAATACTGAAAACGCGACGCCTTTACTAATGGCACAACTACCTGGTAATACTTTAAACAGTAACGAAAATGTAAGCCCCCAGACAAAGGTGCCAATCATAAAATGAGCCATCCAGCCAACCACCATAGACTCTGGCAGACCCATTTTCATATGCGCCATATTACTAAGCATCATGATTGGGTTTAACTCAGGCATTAACCCCATTGCTTGCTTCATAAGCATCAAAAGTGACAATACGATGGTGGCGACAAATCCTGCGATCATTGAACTAATATATTTATTCATACTTTTATAACTCTGTTTATTTTTAGAATGTGGCATTGCTCCAACACCACGACATATTTATTAAGAGGCGCTGAAGCACGAAAACGGTTCGCAAGATTAAAAATAAACTTCAAATAAGTAGTTTTAGAATGGATTCAAGAAACGAGATAAAAATTAAACACAATACTTTCAATGAGTAATGTAAAACCAATATCAGATTAAATTTCTAAGATAGATAAACACAGGACCTCCCCTCTCTAAACTAACGGAAAACACCATTTCCCCATCGAAGTTGCCGAAATGCGTTGAAAACGCTTTATATACCAGAGTCGCGTAAGTCCAGACATGAATGTCAGGCTAGCTTTCGCGGGGCAGGATGCCCCATCGGAAGCGTTAGCGATTTATCTATAAGTACGAGGCCCGTATCTAATGCATGTAATTTCGTCGGCGCGGGAGATGCTAGAGGGGGAAGCTGTTGTCCCCCCCTTGCCCGTGTGTGAGCTGGAAGCTCACGACCTTAGTTGTTAGACGCAGTCTAACTCTCTACTTTATCAAGCGCAGCTTGATTTCTTAATTCTCCCCTCCCCCTTAGATGTCAATTCGACAAAGAACGTTATCAAATAGACAGCTGAAACACAGTCAAAATGACAACAAAAAAAACCCACCAAAACCTAATTTCATGATAAAACCTTTAAAAACAAAGATTAACAAAACTGGCATAAGTTTAGCTATAACAGGGCTCGCCTGTATCAAAAAAATTTGCGCTAAGAGGAAATATGAGCAAACAAAGAATAACCGCAATCGCACTACTACTCGTGCTAATTGCATCCTTCACTGTACTACTGAGTATCGGCAGTGAAATTTATCGAGAAAAGCCACCTATCCCGACGGCTTTTGTCGATAACCAAGGACAAACACTATTTAGTCAAAACGATGTGGAACAAGGTCAACTGGTTTGGCGCTCTATGGGGGGGCATCAACTGGGTTCTATCTGGGGGCACGGCTCCTACGTGGCACCCGACTGGACCGCTGACTGGCTGCACCATGAAGCACAGGCGTGGTTAAATATTACGGCTAAGCAACGCTTTAACACCGAGTTTGCCAAACTTGACTCTCAGCAACAGGCGGGGCTTGAACAGGCGCTGCGTGAAGATATTCGCAAAAATAGTGTCATCACTAAAGCCAATGGTGAAATTGAAATTAGTTTGTCAGCGACGCGCATCGCAGCAATTAAACAGGTTGAGCAGCATTATCTTGCACTGTTTGGTGATGACCCTAAGCTGTCATCGTTGCGTGAACAGTATGCGATGAAAGAGGGCACGGTGCCAAATCTTGAGCGCCGTGAACAGCTAAATGCTTTCCTATTTTGGGGCGCTTGGGCTGCGGTAACTGAGCGACCCGATGCTGATTATACCTATACCAATAACTGGCCGTTTGACCCGCAAATTGGTAATACCCCAACCTCTGACAACGTGGTTTGGTCGATTCTCAGTATCGTTACCTTGATTGCAGGTATTGGCGCGCTAGTGTGGTATCACGCCGCCGGTAAACACGAGAGCTTGCCAACACCTGCAGAGCAAGATCCACTGTTTTACAACAAGCCTACACCGTCTCAACGCGCCGTTGGTAAATACTTTGTCACAGCTATAGGCCTGTTCCTACTGCAAATATTGCTGGGCGGTATCACCGCACACTACGCGGTTGAGGGGCAAAACTTCTATGGTATCCCCCTTGCAGAAATTCTGCCCTATTCAGTTACCCGAACTTGGCATACTCAGCTAGCCGTATTCTGGATTGCGACCGCATGGCTGGGCACAGGGCTTTATATTGCTCCTGCACTTTCAGGCTACGAACCTAAGTACCAACGTTTAGGCGTTAATGTGCTTTGGGTGGCGCTGGTGATTGTGGTGCTTGGCTCGATGGCGGGTGAATGGATTGGCGTGCAGCAGTACTTCGATCTGGATATGAATTTCCTCTTTGGTCATCAAGGGTATGAATACATCGACCTTGGCCGCATATGGCAGGTGTTGCTGCTAGCAGGTCTACTAATCTGGCTAGCGCTGGTGACGGCATCAATGCGCCCAGCGCTCAAAGTGAAAAATGAGATGCGTCCGGTCATTTGGGTGCTATACGCCTCATGTGTAGCCATTGGTCTGTTCTACGGTGCCGGCCTGTTTATGGGCAAACACACTAACTTAGCCATTGCCGAATACTGGCGTTGGTGGGTTGTTCACCTGTGGGTTGAAGGCTTCTTTGAAACCTTTGCTACTTCTGTCATCGCTCTGATGCTAGTACGCCTAGGGCTTATTCGCGCTAGAAGCGCTAACGCTGCAGTATTATTTGCCACGGTTATCTTCTTAACTGGTGGCTTAATCGGCACCCTGCATCACCTATACTTTACCGGCACGCCAACATCAGTGATTGCTTGGGGCGCAATCTTCTCGGCCCTTGAAGTGGTACCGCTAGCACTTATTGGATTCGAAGCGGTTGAAAGCTACCGCTTACGCGCAGCAAGCCCATGGATGATCCGTTATAAGTGGGCAATTATGTTCTTCGTCGCCACCGCGTTCTGGAACTTAGTTGGTGCAGGTATACTTGGATTCTTAATTAATCCACCTATCGCGCTGTACTTTATTCAAGGTTTGAACACTACTGCTACTCATGCCCACGCCGCTTTTATGGGTGTATATGGCATGCTAGGTATGGGACTGATGTTATTCTGTCTACGCGGGCTAACGGGTCAGATGCAGTGGAATGAAAAGCTACTGAAAGGTGCATTTTGGACCATGAATATTGGCTTAGCCGCCATGGTGTTTATCTCGCTACTCCCCGTGGGAATCGTGCAGTTCTTTGCGGTTATCGACCACGGTTACTGGTTTGCTCGCTCACCAGAGGTGATCCACAGCCCACTAGTTGAGACCTTAGTCTGGATGCGTATGCCGGGTGACGTACTGTTCAGTTTCGGCGGCATCTTCATGGGCTGGTTCCTGTTCGATATCATCAAAAAAGCACTCGCTAAGAAAAAAGCGCTAACTGTGATTGATGATGAACAAGTATCAGCAAAGGCTTAGGTTTTAAAGAAGATGCTAGGTCATAGGGAAAGCAGAGACGGTAAAGACTGGGATGAACGTGACTAGGTCACTAACGAAAATGCTTCATTAAAGCTATTTATACTTCAGTAATAAGGGCTTCTTTATGGAGGCCCTTATTTTTATTTGCATCTCTTCATCAGGTTTAAATCAGCCCTGTTTGAAGGTCGCCAACCCAAACTCTTAGCCTTATGGGCTTTCAACTCAAGTAAAGGCTGTATAATTGACATATAAACAGCAGAATTTGATACTGTAAAAAAGACAGCATTACTAACTTCAAGCTCAGCACTAAGCGAGATAACAGTATTTGCCGATTAATCAATGGAGAAGCACCATGGCCCTTAATCAAAGCGATCTGACTCGTATCGCACTGGATATCACCTCAGGCCTGTCCGACCACGACCGCTTCTCTCGTCTGTTAGATACCATACGCCAAACCTTGCACTGTGACGCGGCGGCATTGCTGCAATTTAGTGGTAAACAATTCACCCCGCTAGCTATCGATGGCTTAAGCCCAGATGTGCTCGGCAGACGCTTTATTCTATCGGAGCACCCTCGCCTTGAAGCCATTGCTCGCGCAGGTGACGTGGTGCGCTTTCCTGCCGACAGTGAACTGCCCGACCCTTATGATGGACTCATACCCCATCAAGAAGACCATCTGATGGTGCATGCCTGTATTGGCCTACCCTTGGTCGCCAACGGCGCGCTCATCGGTGCTGTCACTATCGATGGTTTCAACCCAGAGCAATTCAACAGCTTTAGCGATAAAGAGCTGCGCACACTCAGCGCTATCGCTTCGGCGTCACTCAATAATGCACTACTTATCGAGAAGCTAGAGAAACAGGCGGTGCAATCGCAAGAGCCATCATCGTTTAATCATAGCAGCGACAGTGAAGTTGAAATTATTGGTCAGTCACCCACCATGCAAGCGATGCAAAATGAGCTTAGCGTGGTGGCCAGTACCGATCTTAACGTTTTAATTTTAGGCGATACCGGAACCGGTAAAGAGCTGGTTGCTAAATCTATCCATCTGCACTCTCTTCGGGCAAACAAACCGCTGGTTTACCTCAACTGTGCCGCGCTGCCTGAATCCGTCGCCGAAAGTGAGTTATTCGGTCATGTAAAAGGTGCCTTTACTGGCGCGATTAGTCACCGTAGCGGTAAATTTGAAATTGCCGATAACGGCACACTATTTTTAGATGAAATAGGCGAGTTACCGCTATCATTACAGTCAAAATTATTACGGGTATTGCAGTATGGCGACTTGCAAAAGGTTGGCTCAGATAAGAGCTTAAAAGTGGATGTGCGGATCATCGCCGCCACCAATAAAGATCTTAAGCAGGAGGTCTTGGCCGGACGCTTTAGGGCCGACCTTTATCACCGCTTAAGCGTATTTCCGATTCTTGTGCCACCGCTAAACGAGCGTGAAGGCGACGTGATTTTATTAAGCGGATTTTTTGTCGAACGCAGCAGAGAAAAATTAGGCTTAAAGAGCCTAAGCTTGAGCCCTGACAGCATTAGCCTATTAAATAATTACGACTGGCCGGGCAACGTACGCGAACTCGAACATGTGCTGCGCCGCGCCGCGGTATTATCTAGAGCTCAGTCCCAGTCCGATACCGCAGTGATCACCCCGCAGCACTTTGATCTGCGAGGGCAAGACTCACCTCAGCTTGATAGCGCATTTAAAACCGTAACAAAAGCCAGCCATAGCGTGGCGATAGCTCAAGGCCAAAACCAAACAAATAATCAAACAAATAATCAAACTCTTAAGCAAGCTACCGAAGCATTTCAGGCACAATATATTCGCCAAGCATTAGTCGGTAACGGTAATAACTGGGCGGCTACGGCGAGGGCGCTAGATGTCGACTCAGGCAACCTGCACCGCCTTGCCAAGCGCATCGGCATTAAATGACAATATCTCCATTCTGAGCGAGGGAACCGCCCATTTGAGTTGATATAAGTTAGGGTTAGGGTAAGCGCAGTTAAGCTGATATAAATTATCATGTTGATGAATGCTTGAACTGGATGTTGAAGAGGTTTAAAAGGAATTGAGACTAAATTGAAGCGATTAATAGCAAGCTGCATTACAGCTAATAAGTCCCATGTCGCCGCAGGCACTTTTGCAGCCCTGTCACTGTTAGTTGTCGTTTTTCCTGCGAGTGCGCAAGATAAACTCTCCCCTAAATCCTGTGAACTAAGCACACTCGCCAAGCCGCTATTTGATGCCGAACAGAAAATTCAATATCGACAGCTCGATAATGGCCTGCAACTGCGCACTCTCGCGATTAATGGCACTCAGGCCGTCTCTATTGCGAGCCAGTTCGATGTTGGGTCGCGCAATGAAGTAAAAGGCCAAACCGGCTATGCCCACCTGTTTGAGCACATGCTATTTAAGGGCAGTAAACATGCCCCCGGCGACAGTTATACTCAGACCATGAGCGCCTTAAGCGGTCAGTTTAATGCCAGTACTTTTTTTGATTTCACCAATTACTACCTGACGATCCCCTCTCAGGCACTCGAGCTGAGTTTATGGCTTGAAGCCGACCGCTTTCGCTACCCAAGCTTGAACCAGACCACGGTAAAAAACCAGCAAGCAGCGGTGCTCGAAGAGATGGCCACCAGCATAGATAATCAGCCCTATGTGCGCAAAGCGATGGAGTTTTTACTGTCACAAGTTGAGGGCACGCCATATGGCCATGCGGTAATAGGCAGTGTTGCCGATGTCAAAGCGGCCACGCCCGATAGCCTAAACGCCTTTCATCAGCGCTATTATCGCCCCGACGCCATGCAGTTAAGCTTGGTTGGCGATATTCCCGCACAAACCCAATCTTGGATAGATGAGCAGTTTGGCGACTGGCAAGCGCCAAAAATCGAACAGGCGCAGCTGAGCGACCTTAAGATAACGCCAAAGCCTGTGCATGGCGAAATCATCGATGAACGCGGCCCTTGGCCAGCAGTGCTCTTTGCCTGGCACACCGCTGGCTCAAATTCAGCAGATGCAGCGGGGATTGCGCTACTGGAGGCCTATCTGTTTCAAAACAAAGCCAGCCTCATTCAAGCCACTAGCCTTACCGATCCAGACCAACTATTAAGTTACTCCATTCCGTTAACCATGACCCACCACGGCATGACTAACTTGGTGTTAGTGCCGCGCGCGCACTTCGCTTGATAGGCTCACTGAAAATGTACAGGACTTAATCGACACCTTGACTGCGCAGCCGATAACCGATGCACAGCTTTGTCAGTTAAAGCAAATTTGGCTCAATAAGGCGTTATCTGGTTTAGACTCGCAGTCACAACTGGCAAAGGCGCTTTCGGCCACTGCGCCACAAGATAAGCTTCATCCACTGACCGGGCCTTGGCAAAGAATTAACGCCGTTACCCCGGCACAACTACAAGCTATTACCCAACGCTATTTCAGCCAAAATAGCGTCCGCCTCGACCTGCTTCCGCCTTGGTATATTCGCGCCACTAAGTCGATTTTAGAATTTTTGCCTAAGGGGATGACCGACAGCCTTGAAGAGAGCGTGATGTGATGAAGCCATATATGAAACAAGAGCTGAAACAAGAGTTGAAACAACAGATGCAGCCATATCTGAAGCCACTGGCGTGTAGCACACTGCTGCTGGGCGTAATGTTCAGTCTATTGGGCTGCCAGCAAACCCAGATAACATTTACCCCAACCGCTGAACCGCAGTTACCAGTATTTGATAAGTTACAGGGCGCACCAGAGATTACGTCGCTTAATTATCAAGAGTTGCCCTATTCTGAACCAGTCTCTGTCACGCCTAAACTTGATCTATACCTGTTTGATGACACCTTATCGGGCCTAAACCATCTCTCTTTAGTGGCCTACAGCAACTTGCCGATGGCAAATTTAGATGTATTAGTGCAGGCCTTTAAGGAGAAGAGGGCTTGGTTAGTACAGCAATCAACACTGGCCTGCGCCGAGAGTCTGAGTATTCGTCCAAGTATGCACAGCCTGACCATTAGTATCGATTGCCCCGACTCGCCAAGCTTAGCCACCAAGCTATTGATGCAGTTTTGGCAAGCCGCTAGCATTAACCAAACAGGCAGTTTTGATGAAGTAGGCAGTTTTGACGAAATAGACATAGCCAATGTGCGCAGACAGCTAAAATTGGCTAAACATATCAACGCCTATAGCGGCGCCGAAATCGATAATGTGTGGGCTAAGAAAATTCTCGGTGAGCAACATGTTTACAATCAATCACTCAACGATAAAACCCTTGCCGACAAGCTGAATTTAGCCAAACTCAACCGCGTCAGAGACACCATTTTGGCGCAAGCTAATTGGGCGTTTTTTGCTAATAACAGCCTTGAGCTTGGTGCTAACAACAGCCTTGAAAAGGAGTTTAGCGCCGCACTCGCCAAGCAGTTTGAAGTGATAGCTTTTCAGCAAGACGCCTTTAAAAATGCGCTCCCAGCACAAGATGCTGCCCCCTCTAAAAATGCAGCTAGCGACACAGCAAGCCTAGCGCAAGCTAAGCCACTGGTAAGCCTAAGCAATAGCAATAAAACCTTGTATCTGATTGATGCGCCCGGCAGCGTGCAGACTCAAGTGAGGATCGGCTATCCGCTGGATGCCAGCAATCGTCACCTCTCATCGACTCAAGACTGCAAACTACTGGCCAGCTGGCTTGGTCGCAGCTTTTCAGGACGGCTTTACTATGATCTACGTGAAGTGCGCGGCTTAACTTACGGCATTTATGGGCGCTGCTTCGATAACCCGTTATCACGTACGCTGAAGTTTTATGGCAGCACTAAGCTTGAACACTCAGGTGCCTTTATCAGCGGCGTGTTAGATCATTTAGCATTGGCAACCCAAACGCCCGCATCAGCTGCCGAGGTCAGCGCCTTAAAGAACTATCTCACTAGCCAGCAGATGCTGCGCCAAGCCAATTTTCGCGCCGTAGAGTTCGATAGTATTAAGCAGTTAGTTCGCGGATATACACCAGAGCGGCAGCAACAAGAGGCCGCCAGGCTAGCAAACCTCACGCCAGCGCAGCTGCAACAGATTGCCGCCTCGGTATTTAACAACGCGCCTTATATCGTGATTAGAGGCGACGCCGCCAAAATAAGCGACGACATTAAAAAGAAGCTACCCGAGTGGAATATTGTCGAGGCCAGTGTCGATTAAACAACATGATAGCTAGCTGATGATTTTTTAGGCGATAAACCGCTAAGTTTGCAACTCAAGTATCAGGCTTAAAAAATAAATCACAAATAGATTTCAGTTCTTCAATCCTGTGGTCGCATTAACTTGCAAAATTGGGTTTATTTTAAGGAACTGTAATGCATTCGAGCATGACGAAATTTGCTATCGATGATGGCTCTACCAACGTAAAAATCAGCTGGATTGACAACGGCCAAGTTCGTAGCGTTACCTCACCTAACTCTTTTCGTAAGGACTGGAAGAGCGCGGCTTTGCTTAGTGACCGCAAAGTCTTTAACTACCAAATCGCATCGACTAAATACACCTACGATGCCACATCTGATAAGGCGCTTTCGACGACCCACGTTGCCTTTCAATATGATGACCTAAACCTATTATCAGTACACCATGCCCTGCTACAAACTGGCGTGAAGCCCGGTCCGGTGAGCATTTTGGTCACTCTACCTATCACCGAGTATTACCAAGCTGACGATTGCCAGAAGAACGAAGAAAATATCGCTCGCAAGAAAGCCAACTTAATGCGAGAAATCACCCTTAACAAGGGCGAGCTATTTACTATTGTCGACGTTGAAGTATTACCAGAAAGCCTACCAGCTGTGCTGACCACATTGATGGACTCAGGCGTTAATGAGTTTGCCAAGTCTCTAGTTATCGATTGCGGCGGTACCACCCTAGATATGGGCGTGATTGTTGGCGAATTTGACGATGTGTCGGCTGTGTATGGTAATGCTGAGATTGGCGTATCTATGGTGACCAATGCGGCGAGAAAAGCCTTATCAGCGGCAGACAGCGACGCCAGTTACTTGGTGGCTAACGAGCTAATTAAGCGTCGTCATAACCGTGAGTTTGTTGAAGAGGTGATCAACGATATCAGCAAGGTCGACTGGGTGCTAGAGCGTATCGAAGACAAGATTGCCGAACTCGGCGCGGCGGTGGCCTATGAAGCTAAAACCTTCACCCGCAACCCGAACCGCATCTACTTAGTGGGTGGCGGCGCCATGCTGATTGAAAGCGCGATTCGTGATGCGTATCCGTCGCTGGGCGATAAAATTGTTATGGTGAAAGATCCTCAAGAAGCGTTATCACGCGAGATCTGTTGCTACCATGCAGCAGAGCCAAGCGACGCGGCTTAAAAGGACACTTATGCGCATTCGATTCAATGTGGGTCTAGAGCCTGAACTCTACGACAGCCACAGCTACGCCATAAAAAGACTAAGGTGTTGGCAGCAGCAGGAAAAAGATCGTAATGATGAGACTGATATCGTGCAGCAGCGCCGTATTCAGTTTCATCGCGATCTCTATCTGTCGGGGTTATTCCTGCATGAATTGGCGCCGCAGTTGCCGTCCATGCTCACCCAAACATTGTTACAAGACAAGGTGAACAGCCAAACCTTAGCGTGCCAAGTTCGCGCAGCGGGTCTGTCTTTAGAAACGAGTGAAGATAATGGGTTGTCTGAGCAGCAGTGGCAAAAACTGAGCGCCATGCTTAACGCTGCGAGCTTACCAGTCAAGCAAACAGAGGCTGTAGATTTAACTGAGATTGAGCAGCAGTTAGCGCAGTTACAACAGCTAATGCTACAAGGGCAGGAACAGCTAAGCAGTGTGCTCACTCACACTACAGTAAGTCACTCTGCTGCAACCTCAGAGAATGGGCAGCATCAGGCAGACTTTAGCACCCAGCTTGATCAACTTAAGCAGGGCCAAGATAAACTAATGACTCAGATGAAAAACCTATCTAGCCAATTAGCCCAAGTCTCTGTTACTGCTCTTGCTAATAATAACTCTGCGAATGATGACACTCTCAGCTTAGAGACTCAACTTGAGCGAGCCAGACGGGTAAAATCTAAAGGGCTGTGGTAGTGTTTTCGGCACTAATAAAGCGTTAAAAATAGAAATCCACCGCATTAGGGTGGATTTTTTTTGGCTTACTCGATGCACTCTTTAGCGAGTAAAAAGTATAGCCAATAAAAAGCAGAGCCAAGGCCGAATAAAATCGGCCTAACAAGCTCTGCTCTTTTGGCGTTAGCAATCTAACTCTACTAACCCTATGAACAATTAGCTCGCCGATTGCGCTAGGTATTTTGCCATCTCAACCGCTGGCACCATTCCGCCACCCGTCGCCCACACTACGTGCGTCGCATTGCTCATCATCTCAGGTGTTAGCCCCGTACGCGCTTGATAGTCACTATCGCCGCTCACTCTAAGTGCGCCCGGCATACCCGCAAGGGCTGACGGCTCAAGCTCAATCCCCTCGCTCTTAGCTAATAAGCCAAGCAGGTCGTACATGTGCTGGTCACTTAAGGTGTAGTAACCATCAAGCATGTGCTCCATGGCGCGGCCCACAAAACCTGATGCGCGCCCTACCGCTAAGCCATCGGCTGCAGTGACATTATCGATACCTAAATCTTGTACCGCGATTTCATCATGCAGACCCGTGTGTACACCCAGTAACATACAAGGCGAATGCGTCGGTTCGGCAAAGAAGCAATGTACATTGTCGCCAAAGGCTAGCTTAAGACCAAACGCCACGCCGCCAGGGCCACCGCCTACACCACAAGGTAGGTAAACAAACAGCGGATGCTCGCTATCCACCTTAATCTCTGCGGCGTCAAACTGCGCCTTCAAACGCTCACCGGCAACCGAGTAACCTAAAAATAGCGTGCGCGAGTTTTCATCATCGATGAAGAAACAGTTAGCGTCAGATTCAGCCGCTTTACGCCCCTGCTCAACAGCAACGCCATAATCCTGTTCATATTCAAATACATTCACACCGTGGCTACGTAACTTATCTTTCTTCCACTGACGGGCATCGGCAGACATATGTACGCTAACGTTAAAGCCAAGCTTAGCGCTCATGATGCCGATAGACATACCTAAGTTACCCGTCGAGCCTACTGCGATGCTGTAACCGTTAAAGAAGCTCTTCATCTCATCGGTAAATAGCATCTGGTAGTCGTCAGACTCCTGCAATTTACCTGCGGCAATCGCCAGCTTCTCGGCATGGGTCAGCACTTCATAAATACCACCGCGCGCCTTGATAGAGCCTGAAATGGGTAGGTGGCTGTCTTTTTTAAGCATCAGCTGACCCGCAATCGCTTGGCCGTACTTGGCTTCTAGCGCTTGCTTCATCTTTGGAATGGCCACCACTTCAGATTCAATAATGCCGTTAGATGCAGCGGTTTCTGGGAAGGCTAGCGCTAGGTATGGTGCAAAGCGTTGTAAACGCGCACTAGCATCGGCTACGTCATCACCGTTCAATCCCACAAAAGGTAAGGCTTCAGCCAAGTTTGTCGCTTTAGTCTCAAACCAGCTGACTTCTTCGAGCTTGATAAGCTTACTTAGCAAAGGAAAATCTTTTATCAGTTGTGCAGTATTCATTGTTTCAAATCCACTATCAGAATTAAATTACGTAAGACAAGGCGAAGGTCGCAGCCAATGCCACAAGTGAGGCGATAAAGGTTGCAGTGGTGTAATACATAAATGTTTGTTTCATCGTAGCGCCAGTGTACTGCTTAACCAGCCAGAACAATGAGTCGGTAACGATAGTGCAGCCGATTGCGCCAGAGCCGATTGCCAAGGTCACGATAACGGGGTTTAAGTCTGGGTAAAGGACCAACAGTGGTGACACAATCGCGGTTGCGCCCATCATAGCTACCGTTGCCGAGCCAACCGCCGCATGCAAGATGATGGCAACTAACCAAGCGAGTAGCACCGGGTGCATATCAAGATTAGCCAGAATTTGCGCCAAGCTGTCGCCCATGCCGCTGCCACTCAGTACGCCGTTAAACGCGCCACCTGCACCGATAATCAGCAAGATATTAGCGATAGAGGCAAAGCTATCTTCGGTTTTAGTCAGCAAGGTAGCCATAGTCATCTTGTTACGAAGACCTAGCAGGTAGTAAGCCACAAATGCTGCGATAAACATCGCGGTGATTGGGTTACCGATAAACTCAAGCGTGGTGTACAGGGCTGTGCCCGGCTCCATGTACAGCTCGGCCACGGTTTTAACCAGCATTAAAATGATTGGCAAAAGGATAGTGAACAAGGTAGTGCCAAGTGATGGCAACTCACTCTCTTTACGAGCAGAGACTTCACTAAACTCAGCTGGCACGCTTAAGTGTGGCAGTTTATCGCCAAACAACTTAAGGAACAGTGGACCGCCAATCAAAGAAGCCACAAGACCGATTAGCAGACCCCAGATAATAACAGAGCCAACATCGGCGCCGAGCGCGTTAGTCACAAACAATGCAGCAGGGTGCGGCGGCACAATACAGTGTACGGCCATTAAGGCGGTACATAGTGGAATGGCGAGCTTTAGCAGGGAGGTATTGGTTTTACGTGCAATAGAGAATGCCAGTGGAATAAGCAGTACTACGCCCACTTCAACGAACAAGGTGATACCACAGATAAGGCCGACTAACACCATGATGACGTCAGGGCTTAAGTAGCGCGATTTTAGCAAGGTGATGCCTATTCGCTCGGCAGCGCCAGAGATCTCCATCATCTTACCTAAGATGGTACCCAGACCGATAACGATAGCCAAGAAGCCTAATGTGCCGCCAATACCTGACTCCATCGCCTTGATCATTTCAAGTGGCGCCATGCCCATCATGCCGCCAACAAAGAAGCTGGCTAACAAGAGCGCAAGGAAAGGATGCAACTTGAACTTAACGATGCTGATGACAATCAACAAGATACTGCTAAGCAGAGTACCGATAATCCAGAGCTGTGATTCCATTGTATATCTCTATGAGTTGAAAGAAGTTAAAAACCTATCGAAACAAGCGATAGAAAGTGGCGCTATTAAAGCCAATCAATGAAATGCTGACAAAAGATATAAATCGCGCTTCGCTTGAGCCAGATTGTGGCAACAAGCATTCAGGTGTCACAAAAGTGGCTTTTACATGACCCAAGCTTCAACTGTGTTGATGTAATCGGCGCTAAAAAGCGCCTTAGGGTAAAATACTCGCATCGAAATTTGAGACGTTAGTCATGTATTCCCAACAAGATCTGTTCAGCAGAAACCGTTTACTTAGCAGTTATCAGCTGGCAAAACTGCATACCTTCGAAGTGGTGGCTCGCCACCAATCCTTTTCGCTCGCCGCAGAAGAGCTTTGTGTTAGCCCCTCAGCCGTGAGTCATAGAATTACCGCGCTGGAGAATGAATTAGGCTTTAAATTGTTTAGTCGCTTTCATCGCAGAATCGAGTTAACAGAAGATGGCAAGCGACTGTTTTCAAAGTTGAAAGACAGCTTAAAAAGCTTGAATCAGGAAGTGTTCGAGATTAAGAATCAAGAGGTGTCGGGTAAGCTGACCGTCTATTCTCGCCCCTCTATCGCACAATGTTGGCTGGTGCCTAAGATTGCCGATTTTTGCCGCCAATATCCGGCTATTTCAATCAATATTTTGACCGGCAATGAGAACGTTAACTTCAACAGCTTTCATATTGATCTGGCGATCTACTACGACAATCGCCCCCGCAGCAAACTGTTTTGCCAACACTTGATGGATGAAACCATCATGCCGGTCTGCAGCCCCGAGTACGCCGCCGAGCATGACCTTATCGGCAAGCCGCAGCATTTAAGCCACTGCACCCTGCTGCACGACAACCAAGCCTGGGAATATGACTCAGACTGCGATGAATGGAAGTACTGGGCCGATAAGCAGAGCCTTAGCATTGAAGACAACCGCTCAATCGGCTTTGACCGCTCAGATTTAGCCGTTATCGCCGCCATGAATCATGCCGGTATCGCCATGGGACGAGGCCAGCTGGTGAGTAAACGCATTAATCGAGGCGAGCTGATCGCTCCCTTTGCAGGCCAGCAGGTCACTTGTGAACAAACCTATTATGTGGCTTCACACGATAAAGAGTTAAACCCCAAGGCAAAGTTGTTTGTGGATTGGCTAAAACAACAAGCTGATTTGGCTTCGCAGTAAAGCAGATCCTTTCGTTATTGCTAGCAAGGCTCGAATATTTCGATGGCAAATCTATTGCTCACAGCAAGCTTGCGGCATAATAGCGCCAATTACATTACAGAGTCGTAAAAATGGACAACCAGCAAGACAGCTACATGACTGAAGAAACCCTTATTGAAACAGTCGAAAATCAGATCGCCGATGGCGAGCCTAAAAAGGTCAAAGAGACCTTAATGCGTTTGGTGATGACAGGCACGCCTCGCGAAGAAGCGATTCAATGGATGGCGTGTGCGCTAGCGATTGAAGTCAGCGATGTGATGCTAAATAACGCCTCATTCAACGAAAAGCGTTACAACCAGCATTTAGATGCGATGCCAAATCTGGATTGGATGGAAGACTGATATTAACGTCTTTGGTATCAACCTCCTTGGTATCAAGCCCTCTAACATTTTACAGGGCATTTTAATTGGCGTTTTAGTTGCCATGCTGCTTGGGCTTTCTTTACAAGAAAGCTCAGCGCATCAAACCGTGGCAACACCAAGCCCTCCCCCTCAAACAAATGCCCCTAAAACAAAGAGAGAGTTAACCGTGAACCAGCCCTATATTCTGACATTAGATGACGTATCGTTTGATAAACGCAGAGGCCGGATTGATGTTTACAAGGGCAAGCATAAACATATTATTATCCCTGATAACTTTGACGGTATAGCCGTCACTGAGATCTGGGATTATGCTTTTTCAGAGGTTGAGGAGTTAAGCGAAGAATTCGAAGAGGCGCCAGAGACCCAAATCGCCAGCGTGGTTATTCCTAATACTGTGACCAAAATCGGCGAAGGCGCATTTCAGCGTAACGCCCTTACCGAGGTAGTGATCCCAAGTTCTGTGACTCGTATTGGTTACAAGGCCTTTGCTGAAAACGCACTTACCAGCGTGGATATCCCAGATTCAGTGACTGAAATTGTAGAAAGAGCATTTGCCAAAAATGCATTAACTCAGCTGAGCCTGCCAAATTCATTGACTAAAATTAATGATCGAGTGTTTCAATTTAATGCGTTAACCAGCATCACTATTCCTGATTCCGTGACTGAAATCGGTTTAGGCGCATTTAGGGGGAATGAACTTCAAAGCATCACAATTCCTGACTCTGTAACTGACATAGGTTCAGAAGCGTTTGCAGATAATTCCATAACCAGTGTATTAATTCCGACTTCGGTCACTTACATGGGTAATGACGCTTTTACCGATAACCCATTAAGGGGCAGGATTATCAAAGGCTTTGGCAACAAAAAACCGCCCAGAGAACTCACTGACGAAGAGTGGCTCGAAGTCTTTGGTGACTTATAAGCTAAAGCATTGCTGCGCGCACACCTAACATCTGATTGCGCGTAACCTTGTGAGCTTACTGCTCACAAGGTTTACAGCAGAGAAGTAACTGTCCCCTGTTATACCATCTACAACAACTTCAAGTTAATCGTACTCAGCTACTAGCATGACTTTCTTTAACTCTGGCTGGTAAAACACCATAAACTCACCGGCAAAGCCCAAGTACTCACTATCTCTGACCAAGTAAGCTTCATCTTTAAAGCTGCCTATGAAGGTATATTCTTTATTGTCTTTCTGATCCAGATAAACGATATCGCGAGTGCTCATATGTTCAAATTCAGGATGATTAAGGCTGCAGGTCACTTCATAGTAATGATCCAGCTCTGGGTTCTTTGCCAGTTCATTATATAAACATGAAGCCCAATTCTGGCCAAATCTAGGTTGGCCGCCCAAAGTGATTAATGGCAGCTTTTTGTCACGACGCATCAAACACTTATTGGCAGCAAATTCGTCCTGCGCTTGCTGATAGTTGTCTAAGTACTCGTCTTGCTCCTCAAGCGTATCATCATTGGCGTACTCGTCATCTAAGCACCAGCCTTGTTGCTCATCAATATACGAATAGGTGATTGGGCCATAATCACCATCGGGAATGCCTTGCAGATTAGGTAGTGCAATGAGTATTTTGTCGTCAATGCTTGCATCAAACATATTGAATGACAACAACCCAATTGGAATTAATTTCTCACGGTCAAAAACCACAGACTCAGCAGTTGGAAATGCAGCATAACCAGCTTCATCATGGAAGATATCGGTTTCAGCTACATTCAATTTGGTATCTTTAATTATAAACGCCATATTTAACAACACATTCCTTTCATTAATAGTTTAACCTGCTAATTCGCTAGCATTTTCCACAAGCGATTCATAGATTATTGATGCCAGTATACGCTCTTGTTAGGGGAAATTGGCGTATTCAAATACGCCGAAAATCACACTTTGAGAAGTCAAATTGAGTCTGATAAGAGTCATATCAATAACGCTACATTTTACATGCATAAATGCGCGAAAGCCTCCATGTACTATTAAGGAAGCCTCGTCATCCATGCCTCACACATCGGCGAACGGTTAGAATAAAATCAGTTACACATTACGAACGATAAAACTGTCACGGTCAGAGGTCATCTGCAAATACATCAGATAACAGACGGGTATTAATATCAAAGAGAACACCGCCAAAGCCACAATCATAAACAGATGCATTGTTGGCTTGATAACCGCTGTATCTGGGTTGCTGGGGTTATAGTGCACTTGGATCTTCTTGTCACTAGGAAACTCTGCCACCAAGGCTTCGGCCTCCTCCCAAGAATAACCGGGGATGGCACCAGTGATGTCGGTCTTATTACTCTTGTGGTAGATTTTGCCGTCAACAGCATAGAAATACTCGATAGCAACCTCGTAATGAGAGTCGGCGCCGCTTCTTTCATGGTAGCGCTCAATGATCCAGCTATTCACCACCATCCCTTTAGTCGTTGGCCAATTAAAAGAAGCATGAAACTGATGCACTACATACGTTGCCAGGCCCACAGCAAAAGAGAACAGGATAAACATAAACCACATTAAATTTGAAACCTGCGACAGCTTAAACCGCTTCACTATTATTCACCTTATTACTATTCACGTGACTTTTCTCGCTGCTATCCACACTGCAATCCTCACTACTTTTCCCGTTACAGGCCTCATTAATAGCCATCAAGGCTCGATAGCTTTTCACTAGTCGAATCAGTGGCCATAGCGTGCCAATAATCAGCAATAGCGCCCCCAGAAAACCCAAGCCAAGCAGATAGCCAAACTCTTCAGCTCCGGTAGTTGAAAACAGCCCGCCACGATTAAATCTACTGGCTCCCCAAAACGAGGCAAAGGCCGCTAAATGCAGCCCTAGGTATAGCCATATTGACTGTAATAGAACCCAATAAGCTTGTTTCAAATGAGGGGTATTCACGTTACGCCAGCGAAATCCTGCCCAGCCAAGCAAGGCTATCCACAAGGTCGCGGCAGGCAACCAAATCCAGCTAAGCAGATAAATTACCGCCGCGGCTAGGTAACTGTAACGCACCGGTGCAAGTGAAGAGCACTTTGAAAAGTCCATTATAAATCCTTATTTACAGCGACTTTAGATAACACGCCATTAGATAACACGGCATTAGACTAAAGCGACTCTAGAAAGTCGTGCTGTAATACATCTTAGTTTTATTCTCTGGTATTAAGCCTTACTCTCCAAGGTATCCCTAAGGCAATGCAATCAAGCTCCGCTTGATAAAGGTCGTGGCTTGGCCACATATCAGGCTACGCCTGACTAAGGTCGTGAGCTTCCAGCTCACACTCGGCCAAGAGGTGATCAACAGCAATCCCCTCTTGCCCATTTCTTTCATAAAGAGTCCTGCCGCCCCGACGAAGTTGTAGATCCTCATACTCCAATAAAAATCGCCTAACAGCTCAGATGGGACATCTGATGTGAATGGACTCACAAATGCCGCGATGGCATGGATGCCAAAGAGCGGCCATGTCCCCCCGAGCCTGAACCATCATCCATGATGGTTCCACGGCATTATTTTGGGTAAAGAGTCATCTTCGTATTTCGGCAACTCCGATGGGGATTAGGTGTTCTCTGTCAGCTAATTCTCACCAACTAGCGATTGATTTAGGTTCAAGATAGAGGAGATCAGGAAAGTTTACCCAGCCCCCACATTTCAGAGCGTTAAACTAACTTCCTAACATAAGATATAGAAAGCTGACTCTATTTATTCTTAAAAAAGCTTTTTCTTTAACAAACAAGATGTTATTTATACTGCAAAATGTAACGCCATTAAAAGCGTCAAGGGATTGAGCATGAATCAATTTAGTGTTGAAACAACTAACATAACTTCAAGTGGTATCAAAAAGCACTTCAAGAAGTACATTAATACTCCAGAACAAGTCATATTTGAACTAGTGGCAAATGGGTTTGATGCAAAGGCAACTACTGTAAATGTCATTACAGAGGGTGACATTGGTACTAACCAAGTTGTAGTTTTAGACAATGGTGTAGGTATTAATGCAGAAGATAAGCACAAACACTTCTCTTGCTTTAATGATTCTCAGAAAGCAAATGATAACAACACTCAGGGTGCGCATGGTCGTGGTCGTTTATCTTTTCATCTGATCTGCGATAGAGCCGATTGGTATTCGCGTTGTAATGGTAAAGATATACAAATTTCAATCAGTAGTGATGACTTAGTTCATTATAACTTAAGTCGATTATCCACAAGCGAACAAAAGCATGAGCTCATCAAGTCGGACAGCGGTACTTATGTAGAGCTAAATAGATTCGAGAAGAACTTACCTGAAAATGACAAACTAGTTTCTAAGCTCCAATGTGAGTTTGGTTGGCGACTCGCTCTGAACAAAAACTTGAAGCTCTTTGTTAATGATGTTGAAGTCAAAGTTCCCTCACATAAATTACATACCAAAACATTTGAATTTGAAGATGACAAATTTGACATTTCACTTATTCGTTGGCAACAGAGACCGGGCTCTGAAAAGTCCAAGTTTTACTTTGTAAATTCTGATGGCAGAGTCAAATATAGTGGCAACACTTCGTTTAATAAAAAATCAGGCTTTTACCTTAGCACCTATGTCCAATCAAATTGGATAAATCGATTTGAAGCAGTTCCATTAACTCTAGATTTTAATGGTAATAATGACGGAAAAGAACCCGCTGGACCAAGATCTAAAGCATACAGTGAGCTAATTAATCACATTAAAATGGTTGGTCTTGAAATTTATACAGAGTTCCTCACAGCTCAAATTGACGAACAGATTGAAAAATATGAAGAGGATGGTTTTTTCCCTGAGTATCAAAACCTTAATGATATAGATGCTAAATGGAGAAGAAAGAACCTTAAGTCTATAATTAAAGAAATATGGCTTGCAGAACCAAGTACTTTCAGTAATTTAAAGTTAAAAGCAGCAAAAATTATAATATCTCTTTTAGACCGTTTAATTGTGTCTAATGAAAATGACTCTCTCATGTCCATATTAGAGAGTGTAATGGAGCTTGATGAGGAAAAACTGAATAGACTTAACAACGTAATAAATAAAACAACCTTGGAAAACATTGTAAGCACGATAGAGATGCTTCAAAGACGAGAAGATGTTGTAAAGAAATTAGAATATCTAATACTTGAACGATACCAAGAAGTACTAGAAACTCCTCACCTCCAAAAAATTATTGAGGCGAATACTTGGTTGTTTGGCGAACAATACTCTCTCATTGGCGCGGAAGAAGATGACTTCCAAAAGATCGCAATAAATCTTCGAGAGAAAGTTAGCAAATTAGATGACCTTAATATTACAGATTTAGATCCAATAGACATTAGTGAAGGGCTTCAAGTTGAAGGAGTACGCCGTCAAGTAGACCTTTTCTTAGCCAGAAGAAAAAAAGAATACGAGAATGGTAAACCATACTTTAAATGTACAATCATTGAGATAAAGCGACCAAGCGTAGCGCTAAACAAGACACATTTACGACAGCTCCAAGACTACTCTGAAATTATTAGTGCACACCCTGGATTTAGCTCTCAAAATATGCGCTTTGAATTCATCTTGGTCGGTAGAAAAGTATCTTCCAGTGACCATGGTATTAATCTAGCTTGGAACTCCTGCCAAAGCCATAACGAAACAGGTTTAGTATTTCATGCGCCAACAATGAAAGGATATGTAAAAACCTGGGCAACGATTACCAAGGACTTTGAACTAACCAATGATTACCTATTAGAAAAGCTGAAAACAAATCGGGACTCATACGAAAATGAAGCATCTAAAGACATAATCTCGGATCTTCAACAGAAATCAGCCTAATTGAACCACTCGAAAACTAACAGAAAACACCAGTTCCCCATCGGAGTTGCCGAAGTACGTTGGAATAAATCGCGTGAGGCCGACAGGGATGTCGGCGTAGCTTTCGCGGGGCAGGATGCCCCATCGGAAGCGTTAGCGATTTATCCATAAGTACGAGGGAGACAACTTCGTCTGGGGCGGCAGGGGAGATCCAAGAGGGGGTTGCTGTTGACCCCTTCTTGGCCGAGTGTGAGCTGGAAGCTCACGACTTTAATCGTTAGACGCAGTCTAACTTAAAGCTCAGGCGCAGCCTGATAAAAAAACAGTTTTTAGACGAAGTCTAAATAAACATGGCAATCATGCCACCCACCGTGGCTGCGGCCTTAACATATTGGCCTGCCGAATATGATGGGTCGCCATTCTCATCGATCTCTTCTGGATGATCGAGCCCAAGCGCCCCAAAGACAAACGACTCAAAGTCGCCATCTTCCTCTGCGTCAGCTTTCGGCACAGAGCCTTCAGCTTTAGGTAGAGAGCCATCAGCTTTAGGCAAAGCGCCGTCGGCTTTGCCTGCCACCTGCTCATTGGCAAGCTTTTGCTGAGCATCTGCCGAGATAGCAACATTGGTACTAGCGCCCACATTCGGTAAAGGCGTTGCTTGAGTCGCTGCCGTTGCTGTTTCATTAGCAACCTTGGCCGGTGTATTAACCAGCGCATTTCCCACGGCATTACTCACGGTCGCACTCACATTAGCACTGACACTAGCACTCACAGAAGTCATCAAACCATCCTCTAATTAATCCCTTTTACAACAGCGGGATATACTAGTGCAGATAGTAAGCAGGAAACCGCTAGCGTCAAAGTAAATTTTGTCGAAAATTTGATACAAAACGTATCCCCAAATAGTGCGCCTATAACCCTAATCTTGCCAAGGTTGATCTGTGCCCCCATTTTTAGAAGCTAAATGTGGAACGATTCACCCATAATGGTTCTTGCTGATGAGGCTTCATATAAATAACATCGATATTCATCTGCGTCATATTCGCTAATATGCCAACAAACTCCTCCCCTGCATGAGTAGGAGTAAGGTTGGTCGTGTATAACAACATTTTACTACCGTGGGTAAATTGAGAACTAAATTGCCCGAGTGAAGCTTGGTGTTCGACTAGGTAATGTTTATCAATCCATCGACCTGCAAGGTAAATGGCTGAGCTTGAGGCCTTGGCTATGATGGTAACATCTGAATAGAGAGGCTCTGCACTTAGCGCCTGGTTTATCTGCTCAAACGGCTCGACATCCTCCTCTAGAATAAGCAGATGTAAATCGCCTCTAAAGGCTGATAGTAACGACTCTATCGGCTCTACAGAGCAGTCTAATATGACCAAGTTTGCGCTAGGTTTTGAATTAATTAAAGCACTTGGCATTTTCGTTACCTTGAGCAGGTCTTCTCCTGCTAAGGCATCATTAACAAATAGCAGTAAACACAGTAGTAGCAGCCAATAGAGTGGCAACTCACGTATATAAGCCATCTTAGATTTAGCGAGTACGGCACTAAGCGAGATAGCCTTAAAAATATTTATCCCTGTTAAACTATCGTTAAAGGTGGTGTAGCGGCTTATCTGCTTGAGCGAGTTCATAACGAGCACCGAGCTAGAAGACTGAATAATCTAACACCTGCATATAACAAACCAAGTTAACTTATGACCTCAATTCAGAGACTTACAAATAGGAAAAAACAGCTATCCCTTTTGATGCTGTACGAGTCTTAATCTGCAATGCAATTTGCCATTAGCTTTATGTTTTCACGAGCATAAAAAATCCCCCACAGGGTCGCTGCGGGGGATGAGATTTCACTCTAGCGCTAACTATTGGGCTAATGCTTAGCCTAGTTATTCGCTTAAGTTATTCGCTTAAGTTGTTCGCCTAAGATCTGGTGGTAGATAGCTTCAACCCGCTCACTATGGGACTTGACGGCATCAATGGGTAACACGCTTTTCTTCTGCTGCAGCGTCAACCTATGGCACTCATCACGCAGATGGCAGTAGGCTTGAGTTAACGCCTGCGCACTATCTAAGGGCAACAGCTCAAGTTCAGCAAGCTCGGCAAATATACGCACGTTATCAGACCAAAACGACAATGCTTTATGTTGATTGCTATGTGCCAGCACTAAGTATTGAGCAATAAACTCAATATCGGCAATACCGCCACTGCTTTGCTTAAGGTCAAACATGCCCGCTTCGACTTTTAAAAGATGATCGCGCATCTTAACCCGCATATCTCTCACATCTTTTGCCAAGATGGCCATATCACGCTCATTTTCTAACACCTCAGCCCTGAGTTCATTAAAGCGCATAGACAGTGCAGTATCACCAAACATGAAACGTGCTCTGACTAAGGCTTGATGCTCCCATGTCCAGGCATCGCTGCGCTGGTAATCACCAAAGTGTTCTATCTCGCTCACCAATAACCCCGACGCGCCAGAGGGTCGCAGGCGCATATCGACTTCATACAACTCGCCAGAGTTAGTACGGGTCGAGAAAAAGTGCAGCACTCGCTGGGCCAGCTTTAGGTAAAAGTGGCCGATATCGATGGCTCTATCACCATTGGTCAGCCCGACTTGACTGCCGTTATGCAAAAAGACTAAGTCAAGATCTGAGCCGTAACCGAGCTCAATGCCACCCGCTTTTCCGTAACCTACAACCGCAAAGCCCATCTCATTATCTTTAAGGTTTTCTGGTACACCATGACGAGCACTGACCTGTGCCCACGCCTGATGCACCACCTGCTCGATAATCGCTTCGGCCAAGAAGGTTAAGTGATCGCTCACTTCCATCACTGGCAACACCCCTGTCACGTCTGCTGCGGCAATCTTTAACTGCTGTGATAACTTAAACTGACGTAGCGCTTCCATCTGTTGCTCTAAATCATCTTCCGGCACACGCAGCAGATATTGACGCAATTCACTGCCGTAATCGTCTAACGGCGTGGTGTCATACAGCTGGGCAGGATCGATCAACTCATCGAGCAGCATGGGAAACTTCGCCAGCTGCTGAGCAATCCATGGACTGGCGAGACAAAGACTAACGAGCTGCTGCCTTGCCCCTGGGTTTTCACACAAGAGCTCAAGATAGGTGGTACGCGTTAAGATCTGATCCAGCACCTTTGACACCGGCTCAAATGCCTTCGAAGGAGTTGCCACCGAGGTAAACTCTGACAATAGCTTAGGCATCAACTTGTCTAAGGTTTCGCGCCCCCTTGGACCAATAGTGCGGCGCGCCACAGTCTCGTGCCAGCCGTTAAGCAGCGGCCAAAGCTTTTCATCATCGATCCCCTGCTCTTCTAAAATTGAGAGCGCATGCTCATCTTCATAGGCGCTCCATAACTGCTGAGTCCACGTCTCGCTTTGATCCTCATGAATATTACCCCCAACAGTTTCCAGGAAATGGCTGTGGATCTGTCTCATGGCCATTTCAATCTGCTCCCGCAGATCCATTTCGGTATCGGCGTTGAGGGCATAGCATAAACGCTGCCAATCAAGCGCTTCACTAGGTAATGTCTGGGTTTGCTCATCGTTTATCGCTTGCAATAAGTTTTCAACCCGGCGCAGTAACACATAGCTATTTTTTAGCTCATCGACGGCCAAGTACTCCAGCTGTCCTAGCTGGTACAGAGTATCAATGGCTGCAAACAGGCTCTGCTGCCTTAATGTGGGCTCGCGGCCACCACGAATAAGCTGAAAACTCTGCACCACGAATTCGACCTCTCGAATACCACCGGCGCCGAGTTTAATATTGTCAGTCAACTTACGGCGGCGAACCTCTTGGGTGATCAAGCCCTTCATCTTGCGCAGTGATTCTATCGCCGAAAAATCTAAATAACGGCGATACACAAACGGTCTGAGCAGATCATGCAGCTCGTCAGAGTCGGCAGTCCAAGGCCCTAGTGCTCGCGCCTTTATCATGGCATAGCGTTCCCAATCACGGCCCTGCTCTTGATAGTAATCTTCCAGCCCGCTAAAGCTAACCACTAATGGACCACTTTCACCATAGGGGCGCAGGCGCATATCGACGCGATATACAAATCCGTCAACCGTGACTTGGTGGAGCAAGTTAACCAAGCGCTGGCCCATGCGAATAAAGAACTGCTGGTTTTCTAATGCACGCCTTCCCCCAACCGTTTCACCGTGTTCAGCAAAGGTAAAGATAAGGTCAATGTCTGACGAGAAGTTAAGCTCACGACCACCGAGCTTGCCCATCCCTAAGATGAGTAACTTCTGTGGTTTGCCTTGGCTATCGCTTGGAGTACCGAGCGTGGCGCACATCTCGCGATATAACCAATCTCGACCCGCTATAATGAGTGCCTCGGCCAAGGCGGATAGATCTAATAATGATTCTGCTAATTCGCTGTAACCAAGAAAGTCACGCCAAGCGATACACACCATCTGCCGATTACGGTATTGACGCAAAATACGTTTGGCTTGCTCTTCATCGGTAGCGGACTCGAGTAAGTTAGCCAGTTCACCATCGAATGTTTGGCGCTCAATATTATGCAGTGCATGCTTAAATAATGCGGGGATCCAGTGGGGGTGGCGACACAGCTGGGTTGCAATAAAATCACTTAGCGCAAAAACCTGTTTTAATTCATGTCGCTGCTCTTCTGTCAGAGTGACTAGCATATCCTCGGCGCTATCAGTGAGTCTTTGCCAATATCGTTCTGCGGTCTCAGCCATTTGAGTGCTGACAAGCTTATTACCCAGTGTAGCCGTGCGCATAATAATCCCTAACAATTTTGTATGTCGACATATTATGTCGTTAATGATATAGATAGAGCGTAAATAAATGTGAGCAATCTTTGGCGTTTATGTTGGCCTGTTGAGACTATTTTATCTAACTGAGCCATGAAAACAGGATCCGTAGTATTTTTATGCTCTAATAGGCAATACTATACTCAAGCCGTAACAAATGCGTAAGACCCAATTATTTCTCTTGTTAATTCAAGGTTCCAGCAAGTGAATAATGGCTTAATAAGCTAAGATAATACCAGCCTTTTGGCTCAGTATATCCTCGCATTTGGTGATAGTGATTTGGCCACTTTAAGCAAAACAATCGAATTTGGAGAAACTATGGCAGGAATGCTAACCCGCGTTCTCACCGTCATACTGGCACTCGCCCTCGCAGGATGTGGCGATGATAGACCAGAGCAAATTGCAAAGTATCAGCAGCTGACTCAGCAACGCCTCGATACTCTGAGCACTATGCTGAGCGACGGTCAGGTACGTAATGCTAATTTGCTCAAACAATACACCCAAGTATTGGAAAGGCAAAAACCAGACTTAAGCCCACTGCTCAACGAGCTTGCCACCGACGCTACTAACCGTGGCCCGATGTTTACCTCGCTGACGCGGCGATTGACTGAATCTCAAAATCCAGCCAATTTTATCGATCTCGATCAGCAGCTGACTGAAGTTGAAAACCTCTACCAAGCAGCCGATCCAAGCTTGTACAACGATATGCTGTCAGATCCCCTCAACGTGGTCGCTGACATGTCTGATGGCGCGCTCGCAAGGGTGAACTCCATTAGCCGTGAAGCCGCAGCGCTTGCTAATGGCGCCGAAGACTTTGGCGCGGGTAGTCAGTTAGTGGGTAACCCCTCTTACGGTAGCTGGCAAACGGGCTCTAATGGCATGTCATTTTGGGCTTGGTACGGCATGTACTCCATGTTCTCTAACCTGACTCGCGGTCCAATTGGCTACGATCGCTGGTCGAGTCGCCGTAACTATAGCTATTACAACGATGTTGGCCGCTACCGCTACACCTCGCCAAAACAGGCTAGAGCACAGACTCAAACCTATGAGCGCACTAAGAAACAGTTTAATTCTCAAGGTCGTAAGTTTGATAGCCCCTACGCCAAGTCGCGTACCGGCTCAACGAGCCTTTCGAGACAAAGTAGCAGTACCCCAAAAGCCAGTTCAACAGGACGCACTGCGAGCAGCAAGAGCAAGTTCCGCTCTAACTACTCTAAGGACAGCAGCTTCCGTAATTCCAGCAGTCGTACCACTCGCGGTGTTCGCCGAGGCAAATAATTAAGGAACTTTTATGACATTTTTAGAAAACTATGGCCTCACTCTCGATCTACTGATTATTCTGGTCATCGATATCGCCATTGCAGTATTGCTTTTAACATTAATGCGTTACCTGCAAGGCTGGACGATTAAGGTCAATAGTCGCCACGAACTGGCTGAAAACGATAACTTTGCTTTTGGTATTAGTACTGCCGGCGCAGTAATGGCGCTAGGTATTGTACTAACGGGGGCGATTACCGGTGAAGCCGCCGAGTCGTACTTGGTTGAAGCCATTGGCATGACGGCCTACGGTTTGTTTGGTCTGGTATTGATTAAGCTCGGTCGTTTTTTACATGATAAAATTGCGCTAAACGATATTGATAAAAATGCCTTAATCATCAAGGGCAATGTCTCTGTTGCGATTGTTGATGCGAGCGCCGCGATTGCCACTGCGATTATTATTCGCTCGGTATTAATGTGGGCAGAAGATCTTACCGTTTACACCTTTATTGCTATTTTTAGTGTCTTTGTTATTTCACAGCTGATGTTAGTACTGCTGACTCGTGGCCGTGAGAACCGCTATGCCAAGCGTAACCAAGGTGCATCGATGCAAAAGGCTATCGCCGAAGGACATGTGGCATTGGCCATTCGCCATAGCGGCTATATGCTTGCCATGGCATTTAGCTTTAATGCTGCTAGCCACTTTATTATCTTTGACCCACACGCCTATGTGGCAAATCTAATCGGCTGGTTAATCTTCTCTGTGGTGATGCTACTTTCTCTATCACTACTGATCACCTTGATTAAAAAGTTGGTGCTGGCCAAGATCAACCTATGCGAAGAAGTTGAAAAGCAGCATAACATCGGTCTGGCTTTCGTCGAGATGGCTATTAGCGTGTCTATCGCGATTATCCTCGCCGCCTTGATGGCTTAGATGAGATAAAGGGAGCGCTTGATACGCTCCCTTTTCTCTTATCTTATTTCGCGATCATCCGTAAAAACGATCTCTAATAAAAAATATCTCCAATACAAACTATCTCTAATCAATAAGCAACTGACACCCAATGCAAACCGACTCAAGCAGCACGACGACTTCAACCAATAATGACACCATAGAATCAGGCAAACTCGGCTGGTTCGATGATATATTACTACTCGGTATTATGGCCGTGCTCGCGGGCTGCGGCCTGATTTATGAATACCTGTTATCACATTATGCCGGACGTATTCTAGGCGCGCTCGAAGCCGCCATTTACACCATGATCGGCCTCATGATCGTCTCTATGGGAGTCGGCGCTTTTGCCGCCCGTAAAATTCGCTGCGCCTTTACCGGTTTTGCCGTTTTAGAACTGTGTGTTGCCCTGTGTGGCTCACTGGCTATCTTAATCACCGCCGCCGTTATTGGCTTTGGCCAGCAATTACCCTTAATCATTGCGAATACCTTAGGCCTGCCAGCAGATCAGCTCCCCGATGGCGGCTTTATTGGTGCCTTACAAAAACTTAGCGAATATCTGCCTTATGTGTGGGGCGTATTGCTCGGCCTAATGATAGGCATGGAGATCCCACTGATCGCAAGGGTGCGCCAAGCTTTGTCTGAGGCGCACCTAATGCACAACGCCGGCACCATCTATGGCGCAGACTATGTTGGCGCAGGTATTGGCGCGGCTATCTGGGTCGGCTTTATGTTGGCGATCGATATTCAGCTGGCGGCGGCGCTCACGGCGAGCTTTAATCTACTAGCTGGTTTTATCTTTATCTGGCGCTTCTGGCATCAAATTCGTCATGTAAAGCTACTGTTAGTGGGTCATTTTATCGCGACCGGGATTTTGGTACTGCTAGCCCTACATGGTCCTCAATGGGAGCAGAATTTTAATAATCTGCTTTATAAAGACAAGGTGGTTTATGCCAAGGCGACTCGCTTTCAGCAGCTGACCTTTACCGAGCGTTTAAGAGGCAACGGTCTAGGGCCTGTGCATTCACTGTATATCAATGGTCGCTTGCAGTTCTCTAGCAGTGATGAGCATATCTACCACTCATTCTTAGTACATCCGACCATGGCGGCCAGTGCTCGTCACGACAAGGTGTTAATCATTGGCGGCGGCGATGGTCTTGGCTTAACTCAAGTGCTGCAGTGGCAACCTAAGCAAGTCACCCTGATGGATCTAGACAGCGAATTGGTTAATCTTTTTAAGCAACCATCGAGTGATATGCCTGAGAATTTGAGTAAGGCACTATTGGCACTCAACCAGAATGCGCTTAACGACCCACGGGTAAGAATTATGTATGACGATGCCTTTAACGGTGTCGATAAACTGCTGGCGAAAGAGGAGAAGTTCGACGCCATTATTGTCGACCTACCCGACCCTAGCCATCCAGACCTTAACAAGCTCTATTCCGACGCTTTCTATTTAAAGCTTAAGGAACTAATGAGCAATGACGCTGCCTTAACCATACAGTCGACGTCACCTTATCATGCCCCTAATGCCTTTATCTCTGTCGGCAAGACTTTGGAGCTTGCCGGATTTAATGTCGATCAGTACCACCATAACGTACCTAGTTTTGGTGAATGGGGCTGGAGCATTGCCACCTTAGGTGGTAAAAGTGCTCGAGTTAGGCTACAAAGTGTGCAGCAACTGCCCGTTGACGATCCTTGGCTAACTCCAGGTCTAATCCATGCCGCCTTTGAGTTTCCGGGGAATTTTTACCAGGACAAGCCAGAGATTAAGCCCAATGTTTTAGGTTCAAGCCAGCTGTATCAATACCATCAGCAGGCTTGGTTAGAAAATCAGTAGAGTTTATTTTTGAATCGTAAAGATAGCACTTGACATATTATGTCGCGGTGTTATCTTTAATCACAGACATAATATGTCAATAAGGACAAATATGAATATCCACACAATTGCCAACCACCTAAATGAACTTGGCGACAACAGCCATACTGGCTTTCAATTTGATTGTTATCCAATTAATGGTGACGTGGAAGTTTTACAAGTTAATGTTGTTGGCCGAGAAGAGATCCCGGTATTTGTATCGGTAACGGACAACCAGATCCTTTGCATCAGTTATTTATGGGGCGAGGACGAAGTAAATCAAGAGCGCCGCAGCGAGATGTTTGAGACCATGTTAGAGCTCAACATTCCAATGCCACTGTCATCGTTTGCCAAAATTGACGATAAATACGTGGTCTACGGCGCACTATCTGTGCACTCAAGCATGCAAGAGATAGAACAAGAACTATCAGTACTTTCTGATAACTGTCTCGAAGTTATCGACGAACTTGTCGATTACCTTAAATAAAGGAGCCACATTATGGGCATTCTAAACAAAATTCTTACGGCCTTCCGTGGCGGCGCTACTGAAGTTGGCCAAGGCATCGTTGATGCAAACTCTACACGTATTTTTGAACAAGAGATCCGTGATGCAGAAAAACACCTCACTAAAGCTAAGCGTGACTTAACGGAAGTGATGGCAAAAGAGATGCAAGCTAGCCGTGAAGTCGATCGCCTAAAGCGCTCTGTAGCAGAGCACGAAGGCTATGTGACTCAAGCCCTTGAAAAAGGTAACGAGCCTCTAGCACTTGAAGTGGCTGAAAAGATTGCACAGCTTGATCAAGAACTAGCAGATCAACAGTCTGCTAACGACAGCTTTAGCGCCCATGCGACTCGTCTAAAAGAGCTAGTGCGTAAAACTGAACGCCAATTGACTGATTACCAACGTCAATTGACTATGGTTAAGACCACTGAAAGCGTACAGAAAGCGACGGCGACGATTACCGACTCGTTTGCTGGCAGCAACTCAAAGCTGCTTAACGCTAAAGATTCTCTTGAGCGCATCAAGGCACGTCAGCAGTCATTTGACGACCGTCTAAAGGCTTCTGAAACCTTAGCGGAAGAGAATAGCGACAAGGCACTGCATGACAAACTAGCCCAAGCGGGTATTGGTGAGCAGAAGTCTAACGCAAATGCTGTGCTTGATCGCATTAAAGCACGTAAAGGCTAAAGGAGACTGACGTGGGATTTCTAAGCAGCCTATTTGGCAAAAAAGAGGAACCTAAACGTCAACTCGACCACCCATCAAAACTCAACAAGGGAGATATGATCTCCCTTGATGACAGTTTTGCCTTGCCACCACAACTTCGTGGTCAGCAACTGCGAGTTGAAGCGGTGAATACTTACGAGTATCAGCGTAAGCAACAAACTGAATGGGTGTTAAAGGGCCATAGTGGTGATGCTATTTTTCTCAGTCTCGATGAAGACGATGAAACTTACTTAGCCCTCTCGATTAAAGTGAATCGAGGCCTAGTTGAACAACTTTTCGATCTTGATCAGTTTAGTGACATTTTCGAAGAAGCTGGTAAAGCCGAGCTTGATACACAAACGCTGTCAGCTGAGTTGAATGATTATGAGCAGTGGTTATCACCTCACTATCATCAGGTGACGTCAGGCAGTTTTGGCTATTTCCATCGCCAAGACTACCGTGGCCTAAGACCGCCGCAAGACGCGGACGGGTCTACTGGCGACGCGTTTGAGTCTTATCAACTACTAGACGATGATGAAGACAAGGCTGTCGATATAGAAGTGTATGAAGGAGGCGAAACAGATGTCATGTTAACCCTCTACCGTCCACTGACTGATATTCGAGAATATTGGCCTGGCACATAAACTAATGGTTCTAAAACATTCTGTTTTAGAGCCATTTTTTGTTTCAGCTCCGGTGAGTGGTAGCATAAGCCATACTCCGCATGTTATTTTACGGATGAAAAATTCAGGTACCGCACCCATGACCAAACAAAAAAAGACCTTACCCGCACAGTGGCAACAAAATCAAAAAGCAGCCAAAGCGACGCAAATTGCCTTCGATATGGATGAAAAATTCCAGTATGCCATTCGTAAAGCAGCGCTCGATGCAGGGGTGAGCCCATCTGATCAGATCAGAGAAATATTGGGATTAAGTGTGACTAAACGGCCTAAGCGCCCGCGCCTAACCGTATCGCTCAGCCCCAGTGATTATGAAATTTTAGCTGAGAAATATAACCTCTCTGCAGAGCAACAACTTGAAATTAAGAAATATGTGTTAGATGATCTAATACAATTTAGTGCTGATAAATAGGCACAAACTCAGGTGCCATCTGGAAAGTAAGTGGTACCGAAATAGATGGATCTAAGCCATGGCAAATAAAAAGCGCTGGCTACTGCAGCCGGAAACGCCTCCCACTCCAATTCAGCTCGCGATGATGCTGCTATCTCTGCTGTCAGTGGTTGTGGTACTCGTACTCACGTTTGGTCGAGTTAACGAGGAAACCAAGCGCTTGCTGTTTATGATAGATTTCAGTATCTGCCTTATCTTCATGTCTAATTTCTTTTACGAACTCTTTAAAGCAAGCGATAAAACCGACTACCTAAAAGGCCATTGGATCGATTTTATCGCCAGTATCCCCGCCATTGAAGCCCTTAGAATGGCGCGTCTATTCCAGATTTTGCGAGTTGTGCGGCTTATCCGTATGACTCGCTCGCTTATCGTTCCCATGCTCAAACAGCGCAGGCAAGCCACCATTGCTAGCTTGTTAGTTGCACTTATCACCATCTTAACCTTCTCGTCTGTATTAGTACTGATTGTTGAGAGTGGTGTTGAAGGCGCCAATATCGACACCGCCGAAAGCGCGGTCTGGTGGGCGTTAGTCACTATCTCTACCGTCGGCTATGGTGATTACTACCCTGTAACGACTGCGGGCCACATTATTGGTGCCGTTGTTATTGTCTGTGGCGTGAGCTTTTTTGGGGTCATTTCAGGTTATATGGCATCTGTTTTTGTGTCGCCTGATGAAACAGAAAAACTCGATAGTCACACTGAGGAGTTACGCTCTGAACTCAATACTAGCTTGATTAGGATGGAGAAAAATCAACAGATGTTACTCGCGGAAATAGCCGAGCTGAAACAAGAGATTAAACAAGTCAACAATGACAAGCCTGAGCAACCGTAAGCTCTTTTTATAAAGCTAAAATAACGTAAAAACAAAAAGCCCACATCACGTGGGCTTGTTGTTGAGTATCACTTCTTTCAACTGAATGACATCGTTAAACTAATTGCGATTAGCGCCAATAGGGCTCATTTTTCATCGCGCTGCGGCGCGAAAATTCCATCGCTTGCACTAAACTCTGCTCTTTGTTCTCGAGCCAGTCTGTAATATCTAAGTATGCAATCTCACTAATCAGCTTTAGTTGACGATAAGCGGCTAAGGTTCGGATCCCTAACGCTAAATCTTGCCAAGGTGCTCTAAATTGATCACGAGACTTCTCTGAGTAAAGCTCGCCATAGGCCACACCAACAAAAATACTGTCATCTAGCGCCTTAGCAACTGAGAGATAATCGGCGCTACTTAAGTCATTATCCAGTGGCATCACATCTAAGATCCGTTGCCAGGAGTTCTCCTGCATCTGGTTAGCAAAGTGTCTGAGTGCTAATTGTCGATTAATGCTCACTTGGCCATCGCCGATCTGGGTCAATAGATCGACCAAATGAACTTGCAACCTACCGTAGCAAATATCAGCCAGCAATTGCTCCAGATGTCCGATGATATCTAACTGCTGCAAGCTAACCAAGGCGACATCGACCAAGGCTTGCTGTTGAGGTAACTTAGCAATCAGTGCCGCGTCATCATCAATGATGCTGTATAAACTCAACGCCTCTTCAATAAAATTGAGTCGCTGCTCAATACAATCAAAATCCGCTTGAAAAGAGTCTTCAAGCAGTTCGAACTGTTTTAGCGTGCTTTTCAGCAAACGGATACACGCCCGCAATCGATAACTCAATATGGGCAATGCTAATAGATTTTGCTCAGGATCGAGCAGCATAGATTCTATGGTTTGCCAACGATCTAATCCCAGAGTTAATAGGTTAATGGCCACTTGCTTTAGGCTCTGGTGGGGTTCAATCTCGATAAACTTAAGTGCATCAATAGTTTCTGCGCTAGATTGGCCCGCTAAACGGTAACCTCGCTGCGCTTTACTGGCCTTGCCCAAACGTACAGGTACTGCTCTGCTCACGATACCAGCTAACGTTAATAACGCGCTGGTATCACCCGCTAATAGCTCAAATTCTAATTCACAAATAGGATCTACGGCTTCATTAACACGGATCTCACCGATATCTAAGGCGACCTCGACCAAGCTGTCATCGACAAAAATATGCCAACGCTGACGCTCGAAATCAGTATGAAACAAACAGTAAAGTGCCGACTGTGTTTGCTCAATATTTTCCTGTTCAGGCCAAATTTCAGTTGGGAATAAATTTAATTGGGGAAATTTTTGATCTATATCAACATTATACTCAGGTCGAGAGTGGATCCCGCCAACAACCTGACCTTTTGTTTTAATTGTTTGCTCTAAATGTTGATTAACGCCCCTAACTCGCAGTCCCATGTCCCACTTTCTTAAGGTCAGGTCAGGGGTGTCAAAGTAACTGTTTGTCAGTTTTTCTATACCTTTAGCATCGCAATTAGGTAAGCTATCTAGCAGGTTTATAAGGCTTTTCTTATTATTTTCATTAAAGAAAAGTTTGAGTTCAATCTCGGCTTCCATCGATGTATTATTCACCTTGTCATCAAAAATTAATCAAACTGTCACTAAAGTTACACACTGTAATATTTCTGCAATAATACAACCGTAGGATCCGCTTTGCAGTTAGGATATAACTAGCTAGAATAAAAAACTGTTAATCTAAATCGAAAAACACAGTTTTCTTACGCGGCCGCTTGGGTTAACATGCGCCCGCTTTTTCCAATAGTGGAATAACCAAAATAGGTACACGGCAATGCCAGTAAACTCTATTTTAGGCGTGTTTGCAAAATCGCCAATTAAGCCTCTTCAAGAGCATATCGACAAAGTATACGACTGTGCGTCATTACTTGTCCCATTTTTTGAAGCTACTGTCGCAGGAGACTGGGACAAAGCCGTTCAATTGCGTAAGCAAATAAGCTTCGCAGAGCAAGAAGCAGATTCACTAAAACGTGAGATCCGCTTAACTCTGCCTGGCGGTCTGTTTATGCCTGTCGAGCGCACTGACTTACTGGAGCTACTAACCCAGCAAGATAAGATTGCTAACAAAGCAAAAGACATTTCCGGCCGCGTCATTGGCCGACAATTAGAGCTACCTCAAGTAATTCAAGAGCCATTTATTGCTTATTTACAGCGCTGCATTGATGCAGTCTCGCTGTCTAAAGAAGCAATTAACGAACTCGATGATCTGTTAGAAACAGGTTTCAGAGGCCGTGAAGTGGATCTTGTCGCTAAAATGATCGCAGAGTTAGATTCTATCGAAGAAGATACTGATGATTTACAGATTAAGATCCGTAGACAGCTTTTCTCCATCGAATCTGAATTAAACCCTGTAGATGTAATGTTCCTCTACAAGATAATTGAGTGGGTTGGTGACTTGGCAGATCTTGCCGAACGAGTCGGTTCTCGCTTAGAGCTAATGTTAGCTCGCGTCTAATCAAAAGATTATCAAGGTAACAACATGGTTGATGTATTAGTCACCAACGGCCCGTGGCTTATTGGTATTGCGGCGCTATTTGGCTTTTTAATGGCATGGGGTATTGGCGCCAATGACGTAGCCAATGCAATGGGAACCTCTGTAGGTTCGAATGCGATTACAATTAAACAAGCGATTATTATCGCTATGATATTTGAGTTTGCTGGTGCGTATCTTGCTGGTGGTGAAGTAACCAACACGATCCGTAATGGCATTATCGATTCATCTTACTTCACTCAATCTCCTGAACTATTAGTTTACGGTATGATTTCAGCATTGCTTGCTGCAGGTATTTGGCTCATTTTTGCTTCGGCACTGGGCTGGCCTGTATCGACCACTCACTCTATTGTCGGCGCCATTGTTGGTTTCGCCGCTGTAGGTGTTGGTAGTGACGCTGTTGAATGGGGTAAAGTGGGTGGTATCGTTGGTTCATGGGTCGTCACCCCGGCAATATCAGGCTTTATCGCCTTTATAATATTCCAGAGTGTGCAAAAGCTCATTTTCAACACTGATAATCCACTAGAGAACGCGAAGCGTTACGTTCCTTTCTATATGGCTCTTGCTGGCTTCGTTATGTCGCTAGTAACCGTTAAGAAAGGCCTTAAGCATGTCGGCCTCGATTTTAGTAATGTCGAAGCGTACGGCTTATCATTGATACTAGCTGTGTTGGTCGGTATCGGTGGTATGATTGCGATTAAACGTCTTAAGATGGACTCTAAAGCGGATCGTCAAACACAGTTCGGTAACGTTGAGAAAGTATTCGCTATCTTAATGGTTGTGACCGCGTGTTGTATGGCATTTGCTCACGGTTCTAACGACGTAGCTAACGCGATTGGCCCTCTAGCAGCTGTAGTGTCAGTTGTAGAAAGTGGCGGTGTGATCAGCAGTAAAGCTCCACTTGTCTGGTGGATCCTACCACTAGGTGCTGTCGGTATCGTTCTGGGTCTTGCTATCTTTGGTCAGCGTGTAATGCAGACCATCGGTAAGAACATTACTCACCTAACACCAAGTCGTGGTTTTGCTGCAGAGCTTGCAGCAGCGTCAACCGTTGTTATTGCGTCTGGTACAGGTCTTCCTATCTCAACGACACAAACCCTAGTGGGTGCAGTTCTGGGAGTAGGTATGGCTCGCGGTATTGCAGCAATTAACATGGGTGTTGTTCGTAACATCGTAGTTTCTTGGGTTGTTACCCTTCCAGCTGGTGCTGCTCTTTCAATCATATTCTTCTTCATGATTAAAGGTATTTTCAACTAAGGTTGAGTAACATTCGCTTTACAAAAACGACGTAATTTTAAGGGAAGTTTGATAATTTTTGTATCAAACTTCCCTTTTGCGTTTTATCACTCTTTTGCCACTTGCATTACCCCCTTTAAATCCCTAGCATGTGGGCTATATTTCGTAGATGAGAATCGATTAGTGTTAAGAATTCTAATTATTGCGGGAATGATGCTACTTTCCCCTTCTTTGCTTGCTGCAAACCAAACGCGCTACATCTCAGATGATGTTTACATCTACCTTCATGGTGGACCTGGAACGCAGTTCCGTATCTTAGGCAGCATTGAAGCTGGCCAACAGGTAACCTCATTAAATGAAACCCAAGGCGATTTCACAAAAGTAGTCGACCATAAAGATCGTGAGGGTTGGATCCAAACTAAAATGCTTAGCGCCAAGCCAAGCCTTCGTGTGCAGCTTCCAGCAATTCAAGCCGAGCTTAAGCAGACTAAAGCCGAGCTAGAAACAGCCTTAAGCAGTAGCGACAGCAATGCTCAAGAGCTTAGCCAAGTGAAGTCTCAACTTGCAACAGCTCAGAAAGCCTTAGACAGCGCGAGTAACGAACGCGATAGCGCTAAAGCAAAGTTAGCCAATATTCAGAAGAACGAGCGTTTCGAGATGTGGCAGCAAGGTGGTTTTATTGCAATCGGTGGTTTACTGCTCGGTATCATCTTAGTTTACTTACCTAAGCCACAGCGTAAGCCTAAGAATCGCTGGTAATCGCTCAGTTGTAATTAAGCAAAACCGTACATGAAAGCCTGTGTTAGCCATACACGGGCTTTTTTATTGCCTGTTATCCGTATTCGCACTTCCCGATTAACCACACTTAACGAATAGTCACACTTCACGATTAGCCACACGGCGAGCAGTGGAAGCAGTGGAAGTAAGGTCATTCACTATTGCTGCAGATACTTTACGGCTCGGTATCATCTTAGTTTACCTGCCTCTAAAAGCAGCCTGACCACAGCACCACAGCGTAAGCCTAATAATCGCTGGTAATAATTCAGTGAAACCGCATATAAAGCCGTTCTGATTAAAACGCTGTGTTATTTTTAATCTTCCCCAATCGCCCACAGCATATGGGCTAGTACTCATTCTAAAAAACCAAAATCAAACGCTAATCACAATAAATATGGCAATATTGTCACGCGTCACATTTTGTGGTTATAATCGGCGCGCGGAGGCCTTAGATTGTATACAAAAATAACAAAGGTTTTGTCGCGACACCTTATCCAAGCAATCAGCCCCTGTGGCCCAGATGGAAGCGATTACTATGTTCAAAGCGAGTGAAGTTCTAGCAGGTCATTATGATTCAGCTAACCTCGATGAGCTGTTTCAAGTCATCACCAATAACTACATAGTCGATGAAGATGAATATCTATCTGAACTAATCAAACTAGTGCCCTCTAGTGATGACGAGATCCAACGCGTCACTAAAAGAGCTCATGATTTGGTAGCCAAAGTTCGCCAATATGACAAAAAAGGCTTAATGGTGGGTATTGATGCCTTCCTGCAGCAATACAGCCTAGAGACACAGGAAGGCATTATTTTAATGTGTCTTGCCGAGGCGCTACTGCGTATTCCAGATGCGGCAACTGCCGACGCGCTAATTGAAGATAAGCTATCGGGCGCTAAATGGGACGAACATTTAAGCAAGAGTGATTCCCTTCTAGTCAACGCATCAACCTGGGGCTTAATGCTAACGGGAAAAATCGTCAAGCTAGACCAAGCTGTTGACGGTAAGCCAAGCAGTCTACTTAATCGCTTAGTCAATAAAGTCGGTGAACCCGTTATCCGTCAAGCCATGCTTGCAGCGATGAAGATCATGGGTAAACAGTTTGTCCTTGGCACCTGTATCAAAGATGGCCTCAAAAACAGTGAAGCTAACCGTAAGCTTGGTTATAGCCACAGTTACGATATGCTTGGCGAAGCCGCTCTGACGAAAGCTGACGCCGACAAGTATTTCACTGAGTACTCTTCAGCAATCGCCGCTCTTGGCGCTCTGAACTATGATGAAACTCAGGCTCCACGCCCAACCATCTCTATCAAGCTATCGGCGCTTCATCCAAGATACGAAGTGGCAAACGAAGATAGAGTGCTCAGCGAGCTGTATGACACACTGATCAAGCTTATTGTGCAGGGTCGTAGCTTAAACGTCGGGATCTCTATCGATGCCGAAGAGATGGATAGACTCGAACTCCACCTAAAGCTGTTTAAAAAGCTCTACAACTCAGAAGCCGCTAAAGGTTGGGGACTTCTAGGTATCATTGTTCAAACCTATGCAAAGCGTGGCTTACCTGTACTTTGTTGGCTCACCCGTCTTGCAAAAGATCAAGGTGATGAGATCCCGGTACGACTCGTTAAAGGCGCCTATTGGGATAGTGAGCTTAAATGGGCTCAGCAAAATGGTGAAGCTGGCTATTCGCTGTTTACCCGCAAAGCGGGTACCGATGTATCTTATCTCGCTTCTGCACGCTACCTACTGTCTGATGTAACTCGCGGGGCCATTTACCCACAGTTTGCTACTCATAACGCCCAATCGGTTGCCGTGATCATGGATATGGCAGGTGATCGCCTCTACGAGTTCCAACGTCTACATGGCATGGGCCAAGAGCTGTACGATACACTGCTGGCCGAGTGTCCTACGACCCGGATCCGTATCTATGCCCCTATCGGTGAACATAAAGAACTACTCCCCTACCTAGTACGCCGCTTATTAGAGAATGGGGCTAACACCTCATTTGTTCATAAGCTTGTCGACCCTAAGGTGCCAATTGAGTCTCTCGTGGTTCACCCACTGACGACCTTGAAAAAATACAAGACACTTTCAAATAACAAGATTGTTCAGCCAGCCGATATCTTTGGCCCATCGCGTAAAAACTCCAAGGGACTCAATATGAACATCATCTCTGAATCAGAGCCGTTCTTCGCTGCACTAGACAAGTTTAAAGACGCCACTTGGAATGCGGGCCCGCTGGTTAACGGTGAGACCCTAGCAGGCGAAACCAAAGAGGTAGTGAGTCCATTCGACACCACACAAGTGGTGGGTAAAATTGCTTTTGCTAACAACCAAGCGGTTGAACAAGCCCTTGCAAGCGCTAAGGCCGCCTTCCCAAACTGGTGCAATACACCAGTAGAAGTGCGTGCTAGTGCCTTACAAAAGCTTGCCGATCTACTTGAAGAGAATCGTGAAGAACTCATCGTGCTCTGCACCCGTGAAGCGGGTAAGAGTATTCAAGATGGTATCGATGAAGTGCGTGAAGCCGTGGATTTCTGCCGTTATTACGCCATTCAAGCTAAGAAGATGATGGCTAAGCCTGAGCTGCTTCCAGGCCCAACGGGTGAGCTCAATGAGCTGTTCTTGCAAGGGCGTGGCATCTTCGTCTGTATCAGCCCATGGAACTTCCCATTAGCTATCTTCATAGGACAAGTGGCTGCAGCTCTAGCGGCTGGTAACACTGTTGTGGCAAAACCAGCCGAGCAAACATCGATCGTTGGTTACCGAGCGACTCAGCTCGCTCACGAGGCGGGCATTCCTAAAGAAGTACTACAGTTCCTTCCCGGTACCGGTGCCACAGTCGGTGCCGCGATTACTGCCGATGAGCGTATCGGTGGCGTTTGCTTTACTGGCTCTACGGGCACAGCCAAGCTAATTAACCGTACATTGGCGATGCGTGAGGGTGCTATCATCCCACTTATCGCTGAAACGGGTGGCCAAAATGCCATGGTGGTCGATTCAACATCACAGCCAGAGCAAGTGGTTCACGATATTATTGACTCATCATTCACCAGCGCAGGCCAGCGATGCTCAGCCCTTCGCGTACTCTTCTTGCAAGAAGATATAGCCGACCGGGTACTCGATGTGATGCAGGGGGCAATGGAAGAGTTGAGCATTGGCGATCCCGGTTTAGTTAAAACCGACGTTGGCCCAGTTATCGATGCCACCGCCAAAGCGAACCTTAATGCCCATATCGACCATATTAAGCAGGTCGGCACCTTGCTAAATCAGCTAGAGTTGCCAGCGGGCACCGAGAATGGTCACTTTGTGGCACCGACTGCGGTAGAGATTGATTCTATCAAGGTGCTGGATAAAGAGCATTTCGGCCCTATCCTGCACGTGATCCGTTACAAGGCGTCTGAGCTTGATAAAGTCATCGATGAGATCAACTCGACAGGTTTTGGTTTGACTTTAGGCATCCACAGCCGCAACGAAGGTCACGCCCTCGACCTTGCAAGTAGAGTGAATGTGGGTAACGTCTATATTAACCGTAACCAGATTGGCGCGGTTGTTGGCGTACAGCCATTCGGCGGACAGGGCCTATCGGGCACAGGTCCAAAGGCTGGCGGCCCACACTACCTGACTCGCTTTGTCACCGAAAAGACCCGCACCAACAATATTACTGCGATTGGCGGTAATGCAACCTTGCTATCACTCGGTGATAGCGAGGAGTAGCGCTAGCGAGCGCACGCGAAGGTGCGCTGAAATATGAACTTGCTAGAAAGCCGATTGTATTGCAGTCGGCTTTTATTTTGCTGGTTGCTTGGATTGAAGTTTTTCCCCTAAAAGCTAATTCACAAGTTTGAGTTTTCATGTATTAAATCCACCTCTTTAACGAAATAAACACATGAGTACGCACTGGTACTTTATTATTTGAGACAAGCCTCTCATTTATCATGATATTGATATACATGCTTAAAACATTTGCTCTATAATTCAGCGGTTTTCACGCTCTCGTTTACTCTACTCTTGTATGATTTCTTAGCCTAATAGGCTGGTTAAACGCAATTTTATTAGTGATAAATAAAATGACCCTTACGATAAAACACAAAATTCAACTTGCCGTTTTAGTGACGATCCTTGCCATCAGTACCACCTTGGCAACGCTTTCAACCCGTCAACTCACCCAAGATACTGAGATGGCAATTTCAGCTCGTTTCCAGCTGCAAGCTGAAGCTGTAAGTAATAATATCTTCAGCTGGTTAGAAGATAAGAAGCGCATCGTTAAGGCTAACGAATCCCGTATAAAACAGGGCTTAGACAGCGATAGAGAGTTATGGTTATCTATCAATAGCGGCGGTTTTATCGACGTATATGCAGGCTTTGATACCGGCGATATCATCTCTGGTGATAAAAGCCAGCCTTGGCCAGACGATTATGAACCTCGCTCTCGTCCTTGGTACACTCAGGCTTATAACAGCCATGAGATGATCATCACCCCACCCTATATCGATATTACCGGCGCTGCAGTGGTGACATTAGCTCAGCGTTTTAATGGTGCGATGAACGGTGTTATCGCTGCCGACTTGAGTATCGGTTACATAACAGAGCAGATTAATAACCTGCAGAGCCAGAACGCAGGCTTCGCCTTCCTACTGGATGAAAACAATAAGGTCCTCGCCTTTAGAGATAGTAGCTACGCTCAACAAGATGCCAGCCGTCTCGCACAAACACTGACGCCATCAAACATTGATAATATTCGCAACAACGGCGAAATCAACACTATCGAGTGGCAAGACGGTAAAGAGAAGCTTATCCGTTTGACCCATCTAAAGGGCACTAACTGGACACTGGGTTTAGTTGAGGATAAAAACCTTGCTTATCAAATGATTGAGCAGCAAGTGATCAATCAGCTTATGGTGATTGCAGTGCTTGCATTCATCATTTTGGTTATCGCGTCTTTCATCGTTAACCAGATGTTCAAGCCGCTGCAGCAACTCACTGATGCAATTGAAACCTTATCCAAAGGCGATGGCGATCTTACCCAACGATTTGCCGCGAATAAACAAGATGAAATAGGCTTGCTCGAAGCGCACATGAACCGCTTCCTTGAGAGCCTGCAGCAGATGATTAAAGCGATCTCTAGCGATGCCGAGCAGCTAATCAAGCAGATCCATGAGTCTTCAGACATCGCATCTAAAGCCAGCGCAGGCGTGAATGGTCAGCATCAAGACGTGGATCAAATTGCTACGGCTATCCATGAGATGTCAGCAACCGCAAGTGAAGTGGCTAACCATGCAGAAATGACCGCTAATGCGGCGCAAGTATCTACTCTGGCTTGTGTTGAGGGTAATGAGGTTATCATTAAGAGCAGCGACTCTATCGAACTTCTGTCAGAGCAGCTAGGCGACGCCTCCAAGGTAGTTTCCGCTCTCGAACAGAACGCCACCGAGATCAACCAGATCCTATCAACCATTCAAGCGATTGCCGAGCAAACGAATCTACTTGCCTTAAATGCTGCTATCGAAGCGGCACGAGCCGGAGAGCAAGGCCGCGGCTTTGCCGTGGTGGCCGATGAAGTACGAGTACTGAGTCATCGCACCCAAGATTCTACCGAAGAGATCAGGGCGATGATCGCCACTCTGCAACAAAATAGCCAGCAGGCGGTCTCTTCGATGGCATCGAGTACCGATATTGCCAAGTCGAGTGTGACCTTTGCTAACCAAGCAAAAGATAGCCTAGAGCGCATCACCAACTCCATCACTGAAATCTCCGATATGGCGACTCAGATTGCGAGTGCCGCAGAGGAGCAACGCGCGGTTACTGAGGATATCAGCCGTAATACCCAGGCGATTAGCGATACTTCAAATGAGCTATCGAATCAAACTCAAGAGGTCAGTGACAACGCACAGATGATGTTGCAAACCTCTGGAGAGCTAAGCGATCGAGTATCGCGCTTCAAAATTTAACCCTTAATTGTCGTTAAAGCTCTATAAATAAAGCCCTATAAATTGTAGGGCTTTATAGATTGATGCTCGTTCGACTTGATTTTATAAATGATAATAAAAATGAACCTTACAATTAAGCACAAGATACAACTCGCCGTTTTAGTCGTGATAGTAACAATAACGACAACTCTCGCCCTTATCGCTAGCAAGCAACTCAAGCTGCAAACCGAACAAGCCATCTCGACTCGGTTCGCACTACAATCCGAAGCGCTCAACAATAATATTTTCAGCTGGTTAGAGAGTAAGAAACATATTATCGATGCCAATGAGGCCCGCTTAAGGAGTGGCAGTAGCGATGATGGTGAATTTACGCTAAGTATCCAAGCCGGCGGCTTTATCAACCTGTATATGGGCTTAGAAAGTGGGCTCGTGATCTCTGGCAATAAAAGTGTTGAGATCCCAGCAGACTTTGATGGCCGGACTCGTCCTTGGTATCAAGGTGCTTACAACAGCCATGAGATCATCACCACCCAGCCTTATGTGGATCTTTCTGGTGATACCGTAGTGACCTTGGCCAAACGCTTTAATGGGGAAATCAATGGCGTGCTGGCAGCAGACCTCAGTATCGCTTACATCACCCAGCAGGTAGCCGCTGTGAATATTGCCAATTCGGGGTTTGCTTTCTTGCTCGATGAAAACAACAAAGTTCTCGCCTTTAGAGATGGCAGCTACGCCCAACAAGATGCGAGCCGCTTTGCTCGCAGCCTGACTCACTCAAACATCTCGACTCTGCAAAGCAGCGGCGACATCACGACCCTAGAGTGGCAAGACGGCACTGAAAAGCTATTACGTTTAACGAAGCTACAGGGGACCGACTGGACCCTAGGCTTAGTCGAAGATAAAGCGCTTGCCTATGAAGCGATAACGGAACAGATCCAGCAGTCTTTGATTGCGGTGATTATTCTTGCCATCATGATTTTGATTATCGCCTCTGTGATCGTCAATCATATGTTTAAACCGCTGCAGCAACTCACCAGTGCCATCGAGACCCTGTCCAATGGTGATGGTGACTTAACCCAGCGATTCTCTGCTCACCGTCACGATGAAATAGGCATGCTTGAACGTCATATGAATCGGTTCCTTGAAAGCTTACAGCTGATGATCAAAGCGATCTCTAATGACACTGAACAGCTCATCAAACAGATCCATGAGTCATCTGATATCGCGGTAAAAGCCAGTAATGGCGTCAATGGCCAGCATCAAGATCTCGATCAGATTGCCACCGCGATCCATGAGATGTCGGCTACTGCGGCTGAAGTGGCCAATCATGCTGAGATGACAGCCAACGCGGCGCAGGTATCAACCCAAGCTTGCATCGATGGCAATGAGGTCATTAGCAAAAATAGCGAGTCTATCGAACAGCTATCGCTACAACTGGATGACGCTTCACGAGTGGTATCGGCGCTTGAGGGCAATGCCACCGAGATCAATAAGATCCTCTCAACCATTCAGGCTATCGCCGAACAAACGAACCTGCTAGCACTCAATGCTGCCATTGAAGCGGCGCGGGCAGGAGAACAGGGTAGAGGCTTTGCCGTAGTGGCCGACGAAGTTCGGGTACTGAGTCATCGTACTCAAGATTCAACCGAAGAGATCCGTGCGATGATCGCCACTTTGCAGCAGAACAGTCAGCAAGCTGTCGCCTCGATGTCATCAAGTACTGATATCGCTAATACCAGTGTTGAATTTGCCAATCAGGCAAAGCAAAGCTTAATGTGCATCACGGATTCAATCACCGAAATTACCGATATGGCGACACAGATCGCCAGTGCAGCTGAGGAGCAGCGTGCAGTCTCGGACGATATTAGTCGCAATACTCAAGCGATTAGCGATACCTCCCACCTATTGTCGTCGCAAACCCAAGAGGTGAGCGATAATGCCCAGCAGATGCTGCAGACCTCAAGTGGCTTAAGTGAGCGAGTTTCTCGCTTTAAGATCTAAGCCAAGCCCTCAATAAAAAAAGCCCTGAGACTTCAGGGCTTTTTATTCGCTTTCATTTCGACTCAGGCTCAGTACACTCTTCGTCGATTGCAATTAGCCTAAACGCTGGTACAAGCTGGCGTAATAGTCATCTGAGCTGAGTAACTGGCTATGATTGCCACTGACACGAATCGCACCTTGTTCCATTAAATGAATCGCATCCATCTTGTTCATGGCGGTTAAGCGGTGGCTGATCATCAACATGGTCTTGCCCTCGGCGAATTCGAATAACAGACGTAAAATTTCACGCTCGGTGCGTTTATCTAGACCTTCGGTTGGCTCATCGAGTAGTAAGATTGGCGCATCACGTAACAAGGCTCTAGCCACACCGATACGGCGCTGCTCACCACCGGACAGCTGCCTACCGCCCTCACCAATCCAAGTATCTAAGGGCTTTTCAGCTTGCAACAAACTCTGTAAACCAACCTTTTGCAGCACGGCAATTAGCTTATCATCATCTTTGCGGGTTGCCCCTTCAATGGCTAAGGCTAAGTTGTCACGTAAACTGCCACTGAACAGATAAATACGCTGACTGACCACAGACATAGATTGACGCAGTTGTTGCTCGGTATACTCGCTTGCATCAAGGCCATCAATACAAACTTGGCCTTTATTTGGCAACCACTCTCTAGTCAGTAAAGATAATAGACTCGATTTACCGCAACCCGTTTGCCCAAGTAACGCCACCTTTTGACCCGCAGGGATCTTGAGGTTTAGCCCATCTAGCACAGCTTGATTGTCGGCATAACCAAACTCAATATCGTTAAACTCAATGTTTCCTGCTGATATTTCTGCCGTCTGGCTTGATTTAAAGGTCACGCTCGGCGTTTGTTCAACCACCTCATTTAGCCTTGTCGCCGCAGAAGTACAGGCTGACAGATGCTGAAAAGCGCCAGCTAGCGGCATCATCATCTCTATGGTTGCCATGGTTAAAAAGACCATCATCGCCAACTTGGGCCCTGGTGGTACAGAACTGCCGACACCGGAGGCCGCTAAATACAACATAAGTACGACTGCGAAGCCATGGCACAAAATCAAACACGCTTGGCTTAGTGCGGTGACTCGATTCATCACATTTTGGCTATTTATCATCAGGCTTTGTGCTTGATTAAGCCTGTCTCTATAGACTTTTTGTGCGCCGAACAGAGTGAGCTCCGCTTGCCCTTGTAGGTACTCAAGTAACTGTACTCGCAGCGCTCGCTTGGTTTCTAACTGAGCGATACCAGGTTTACGCCCGAGGAAATAGAAGCTCATTGGCAGCAATAGCCAAACTGCAAGCAATACGCTACATAGCGTGCGGGCAAGCTCTGGGTCGAAGTGACCCACAAAGAAGTATAAGGCCAGCATCATCAATAGCGATGCCGCTAACGGCGTGATTAACCTAAGATACAAATGATCTAAGGTATCGATATCAGCAACTAGACGATTAAGTAGATCGCCGTGACGAACGCCCTGTAGATTCTTAGCGCTAAGTGGCAGTAATTTATTCCATACCCAGCAGCGTAAATCCGTCAGCAAGCTAAAGGTAGCTTCATGTGTTGCGAGGCGCTCACCATAACGGCTTGCGGTGCGTACAATCGATAAAAAGCGCACTCCACCTGCTGGCGAAAAGTAGTTAAAAGTCTGCGCCGTTAACACGGTTAAACCTGCGACCGCTGCGGCAGATAAAAACCAGCCCGACAAAGACAACAAGCCAATACCGGCCATTAACGTAGTCACACTTAAAAACAGGCCAATAAACATCATAAACCATTGGCTTTTGAAGCGTTTGATATAGGGCAATAGCGCTCTCATGACTTATCTCCCATAAGCTCTGCTGAGCCAACATCAAACTCGCTCAGGCTCGTCGCTTCATCAAGCATCTGCTTAAAAGTGCCCAGCTGAGTGACAAGCTCGTTATATTTACCTTGCTGTACGATTAAACCGTTATCTATCACCAAAACCTTATCCATTGCACTCAGGTTCTCTAGCCTATGGGTGACCATCACACACGCCACGCCTTGCATCGCTTGGGTCAGTGTCGATTGTACCGCTTGCTCACTTAAGCTATCTAAGCTAGCGGTTGGCTCATCGAGAATAAACAATTTAGCTTGTTGACCCAGTGCACGAGCAAGGGCTATTCGCTGCGCTTGACCAACCGACAGCCCTGCTGTTTGCTCTTGGATTGGATACGCTAATCCAAGGGGTTGCTGCTGAACAAAATCTAAAATCTGTGCCTTGTCTAACAAGTTATAAATAGCCTCATCAGATAGCTCTCGCCCCATGGCAACATTGTCACGCAAACTGCCATGAAACAGCTGCGGCTCTTGCCCGAGCCATGCCAGATGCTTGCGCCAATCATCGCGTGCTAATTCTCTTAACTCTATCCCTGAGATTTTAAGCTGTCCCTGATACGGCAAGAAACCGAGCAAGGCGTTGAGCAAACTAGTTTTACCGGCACCACTTGGGCCAACGATGGCGACATGTTCATTAGCTTTAATCTGGAAACTAACAGGTCCGAGTAACAAACTGCCATCTAGGCTATAGACAGATAAGTCTTTAGCTTCAATCTCAATCTTGTCATTAATTTGCTTGTCGCCAACCTGTTGCTCGGTTGGGTGGTCGAGCAAGGCCATCAACTCTTCTGCCGCGCCAATAGCCTGTGCTTTGGCGTGATAATGAGTGCCCATGTCTCTGAGAGGCTGATAAAACTCTGGCGCTAAGATCAACACAAACAAACCGGTAAACAAACTGATTGAAACGCCATAATGACCAAAGTTCAGATGGTCTAAATAGCTAAAACCAAAGTAAACCGCCAATACAGCGATAGATACCGCAGCAAAAAACTCCAGTACCGCAGAGCTTAAAAATGCCATGCGCAGCACAGCCATAGTGCGCTCTCTAAACTCTTCTGAGGCCTTCTTAATAACTTTGGCTTCTTTGTCGCCCTGGTTGAATAACTTGAGGGTAGATAAGCCTTTTAACCGATCCATAAAGTGGCCGCTTAAACGTGCTAGCGCGCTAAAATTCTTACGGTTAGCATCGGCAGCCCCCATGCCAACTAAAATCATAAACATAGGGATAAGCGGTGCTGTGGCCAATAAAATAAGCCCCGCTGCCCAGTTGATAGGAAATACCGCAACCAAGATTATCAATGGAATGAAGCCCGCCAGCACCACTTGTGGCAGGTAACGGGCATAAAAATCTTGTAGATCTTCTACTTGCTCCAGCACTATGCTGGCCCAGCTTCCCGCGGGCTTACCTTTTATAAAGGCTGGCCCGAGTAGCGCTAACTTATCGAGCACCGCGGCGCGCATCTGTACTCTTAACCTAGCACCCGCCTGAAAACTGGCACGCTCTCGTGCAAAGGCTAACACCCCACGCACAACCGTCAGTAGTAGCAGTGCCCAAAAGTGCTCGATAAAATCGGACTTAGGCAGATCATCAATAATGATCCCTTGTAGAACGGTTGCGATAAGCCACGCCTGACACATCAAGCTTAGCCCGGTTAATACACCGAAAAAAACCGACAAATTCAGATAAAAGCCACAAGCTTTTTTCTGCAGTTTTAGCCATTGAGTAAGCTTTTTTTCTACTGTTTTATCCATGTGATTCCAGACTAAGGGCAACTAGGGAATGAGTTGATGCTTTGCATCTCTGCTAATTGGCGTTCTGTAGGTTATTTAAAGACTTTGACGCAAAGCCTAAGTTCAATTGCGTTTGCAGCAAAAAATAAGAATGCATTTCAATACTGCCTGAGTATCGCAGGCATTAATCGCAGAATAAACTGCCGTTGATGTAAATGTTATCGGACTCACAAAAATTGAGCTAGATCAATAAATCAAGGGAGGGGCTATAGACAAGAATAGCGTTTCAGACACAAAAAAACCGCACTAAGCCTGGCTCACTGCGGTTTAAAGTTTGATTTAGAACCCGCTAAATCAACTAGCGACATACATCGCTATAGATAGTCAAATTAACGTTCTGCGTCAGACTCGTAATCTGAGTTATCTTCATCAAAGTCACGGCTTGACTCTGCAGAATCGCGTGCACTGCGCCACACCTCTGCTGCAAGTTCTTTAGCATCAGCAGCTTCATTACGTTCTTCACGTGCCTTAGCTTTACGCTCGTTACGCTTAATCAAGTTTTCTAAGAATGACTTAAGCTCAGTCTCGCCCCAAGCTTGCGCTTCAGCTTCAGTAGCAAAACCTTTCTTGCTCTTAGAAACGACAATCTTTCTCGCTGTTTGACGACGAGTGATTTGGCCAGTCCAAGTTGCGCCATCTGCTACTACGCGAAAATCATACTTCTTAGTTTGTGTCATGTTACTTTTTATCCTAACAATAATTCTAATACTTGAGCCAAACACACTATTGGGCCGAGCAAACCTATTAAATATAGGTCAAATCGCCAACGTTATTGGTGGGCTCAATCAATACGCAAGAGCAACGTTCTAAACATCACTCTCACGTTCATAATTCTGTTTGTAATCCGCACAGCCAATGATCACCTTACATCGCCATACGCTTTACTTCATTCCCGACTCTAAATGCACATAGCTTACAATTGAGCTTATAACCAAGCATGGCATTTCTGCCCTCTTGCTCTGTTACTCAGCCTCGTTGCTCCCATGGAGGACGATGGCGAACATGCTGAGTATGACGGCAAGACAAATCGGCAACCTAATGCAGGGGCGCGAGATTAACACATGCAGCGCTGATACAACATCTTTTAATCGCCCAAAAATCACACAATCGATGTTTTTTTTCAAAATTAACTAACTTCAGTGCGTAACAGTTATCAATCCCCCCCAATACCTCAAGCCTAAAACCCATTTAGTGCCATACTCCATGTAAGATTAGCAGGCTTGATTATTTAGTCAGTGATTGCTTATTAATTAGCGCTTTTTAAGCAGATCCTGTAAGCTGCACGGCCGCCAGCATCCGCAGGCCCCCTAAAACCGCTGCCAGTCGTACTTTAACGCCTATTTCGCAGCCGAAATGAGACCTATCTATGAGTTTTGCCTCACTGGGCTTATCAGCCCAAATTTTGAAAGCCGTTGCCAACAAAGGTTATGACACTCCTTCACCTATTCAGGCACAAGCAATTCCAGCCGTACTTGAAGGTAAAGACGTGATGGCCGCTGCGCAGACTGGTACAGGTAAAACAGCAGGCTTTACCCTGCCATTGCTAGAGCTACTTTCAAAAGGCACTAAGGCGCCAGCAAAACAAGTACGCGCATTGGTATTAACACCAACACGTGAGTTAGCCGCTCAGATTGGTGAGAGTGTTGAAGTCTATGGCCAGTTTTTACCTCTAAAATCTGCGGTAATATTTGGTGGCGTTGGCATTGGCCCACAAATTACTAAACTTAACCGCGGCGTTGATATCCTAGTTGCTACACCGGGCCGTTTACTCGATCTATACAATCAACGTGCAGTGAGCTTTAGCCAGCTTGAAGTGTTAGTACTCGATGAAGCTGACCGCATGCTAGACATGGGCTTTATTCACGATATCAAGAAAATATTAGCAATATTACCCGCTAAGCGTCAGAACCTAATGTTCTCTGCAACTTTCTCTGATGACATTCGTCAACTAGCCAAAGGCTTAGTTAACAATCCTGTTGAGATCTCTGTCACGCCACGTAATGCAACAGCAAACACGGTAAAACAGTGGATTTGCCCAGTCGATCATGGCCAGAAAGTAGCCGTCTTAATTGAACTCATTAAACAAAATGACTGGCAACAAGTATTGGTATTTAGCCGTACTAAGCACGGTGCAAACCGTCTTGCCAAAAACCTTGAGGCGAAAGGTATTACTGCAGCTGCAATTCACGGCAACAAGAGTCAAGGCGCAAGAACCAAAGCGTTGGCTGACTTTAAGAGTGGAGCAGTTCGAGTACTTGTGGCAACTGACATTGCTGCACGTGGCCTTGATATCGACCAGCTACCTCAAGTTGTTAACTTTGATTTACCAAATGTTCCAGAAGATTACGTACATCGTATCGGTCGTACCGGCCGTGCAGGTGCTTCCGGTCATGCGGTATCGTTAGTTAGCAGTGAAGAGATTAAGCTACTGCGTGATATTGAGTTACTGATCAAACAGAACTTAGAGCGACGCCCAGTAGAAGGTTTTGAGCCAACTCACAGCTTGCCAGAAACCGATCTGACCGGTAAGTCTCATGGCCAGAATAAAGGTCCACGCAACAGTGGTAATCAAAGTCGTGGTAACGGACGCTCTCGCAGCCCAAATTCAGGTGGAGCTGGCAACAAACCTCCTCAACGCCGTCAAAGCAATGGCCAAACTAATAGCCAAAACAGCAACGATGGTGCTAAAACTGAACATAGAGACGGTCAACGTAGTGGTGAAATGGCTCGCGGCCACCAGCCAAGCCCGAATTCACAACCAAGTAAGCCTCGACGTCAACGTCGCCCTAACGCTAATAACAGCAATGCTAATAGAAGCGCCAATAAGCCAAGTCAAAATAGCTAAGCGCTAAACCAGCTAATGGGTCTTGGCATAAGTGCTCCAGGCACAAATACCAAGACTAGCCATCGGTTTTTGTATTAGCGCCCTTGGTATAAATGTTCCAAACACAAATACCAAGACTAGCCATCCATGGGTCTTGGCATAAGTGCTCCAGGCACAAAAAAGCAGCGCCTAAGCGCTGCTTTTTTATACCTGAAGTAAAATGCGTTTAACGCATTTCCCATGCACGGTATGAACGGCCCTTTAGCTTGCCGTTGGTAATTTTATGCAGGGCTTTTTTCGCCACTTTACGGTTAACAGCAACATAAGATCGCATATCGGTGATCTTAATCTTACCGACTTCACTTCCCTCAATACCATCTTCGCCAGTCAATGCGCCAAGAATGTCACCAGGACGTAGTTTCTGCTTTTTACCACCATCAATTTGTAAGGTGATCATTACAGGTTGTACCGGGAAGGTATCTAACAGATTTTCAGGCGGTAGTGCCTCGTTAACAATATCGCGCTCTAAATAATCTTCAAGTAACGCAATCTTGTAGCCATCTTCGTCACTATAAAAAGTGTGCGCTGAACCTTTGCTACCCGCACGGCCTGTACGGCCAATACGGTGAATATGTACTTCAGTGTCATAAGCAACATGATAGTTAATTACCGCATCGAGGGCGTCGATATCAAGACCACGCGCAGCAACATCAGTTGCCACCATGATAGACACACTCTTATTGGCAAACTGCAATAAGGTTTGGTCTCTATCTCTTTGCTCTAAATCACCGTGTAGAGCAACAACGCTAAAGCCGTCATTCTTCAACTGGGCAGCAACATCTTTCGTTTCACGCTTGGTATTACAAAATACCACCGCGCTTTCAGGGCGGTATTGCAGTAACAATAACTTTAGCGCACGCATGCGATCGTTATTATTACCCACTTCATAGAAGTGTTGTTCAATCGTACTTGTTGCATGACTAGAAGCCACTTTAACCATGACAGGTTTGAACATGATCTTATCGGCAATAGACTGGATCTGCTCAGGGAATGTTGCGCTAAATAGTAACGTCTGACGCTCTATTGGCATGCGCTCCATGATGCCTTCAAGTTCAACCTGAAAGCCCATCTCTAACATGCGGTCGGCTTCATCAAGCACTAAAGTATGTACGTTTTCTAGATCTAAGCGGCCGCGATCTAAGTGATCGATGATACGGCCTGGAGTACCAACAATGATGTGCGCGCCATGTTCTAACGAGCCAATTTGTGGACCCATTGGCACACCGCCACAAAGAGTCAGCACTTTAATGTTATGGATGCCACGAGCAAGCGTGCGGATCTCTTTTGCCACTTGATCGGCAAGTTCACGGGTCGGGCACAAAACCAAAGTCTGAATACGAAAACGTTTAACGTCTAATTTGTTCAGTAAGCCCAAACCGAACGCTGCCGTCTTACCCGAGCCCGTCTTTCCTTGGCCAATCACATCTTCGCCATTAAGAATGGCAGGTAAGCTTTGCGCCTGAATAGGCGTCATCGACTCATAACCCATCGTTTTTAGGTTATCGAGTAACTCAACCTTAAGGTTAAGGCTTGAGAATGGCGCTTGGCCATCGGTATTTGGGACTGATTGAGTCAAAGTATCTTTCCTAAGTATTCACTGCTGTTTAGGGCCGTTTCCCCTCTAGGACTCGATACCTTAATCAGGTTCATCAAATCACGCTTGCAGTGATAAAATCATGGTGACAAGGCTCCAAACCATCAGGAGCAAAAGTTGTCGTTTTCTATCGCTATAAATTATAGCGCGCTATTGTAGCAGTTATTCTTTTAGTTGCAGCATATCGAATAAGGATTAGCGTTAAATATGCCTAATTTACTCCGCTTTGCCCCTGTTACGGATACAGCCGCGTTTCATTTTCGTGTAAAAAGCGCATAAAAAAAGCTGGCACAATTGAACCAGCTTTTACAGAGGGACGAATGTGGACAGAGAGGGATAACAGAGGATGTTACCGACAAATGATTGTTCTAGAGTGCTTCGCCACGCAAAGTCGAGCCTAAACGCTCAACCCACCAGTCGACGGCATCTTTTGCATCATCAGTTGAATCAATCATGGTGCTAAAGTCTTTACTACCCGCTTTTCGGTCAATGACGGCAACGATGGGCTTACCCGTTTGCGCATCACTGATCATAAGCTCTATCGTTGCGCTACCTACATTGGTATGTTCGCCTGTCACCACCTTCGAGATACTCGAGATCCCAAGGCCAAAAGGCAGTAGACTGCTGGTAACGGCTAAAATCGGATTAGGAGTTTCAATATTGGTCAGCGCCACACTGACTCTTAAGGTTTTAGCGCTATCACTACTAAGCTGTTCTTGTTCTATGACGTTAAAGCGTTTACTGGCTTTGTTTTTAATCTTACTCACCAAGTAGTGCGACACTTCAACAATATCTTGATCATCTAAATTATCGTATCGAGTCTTATCATCTAACACCAACCAAGCTTGATCGACGATAACATTGTCGTATTGGCCGAGGATATGATTAAGATCTTTGAGACTTTTTATCCCTGGTTGTGCCCAAACCAAATCGCTACCACCTTCAGGGCCAGGTCTAAAGTCATCGAATGAGCTAAACATCTGTGAGTTTCTGTAATCCTGAACGACTCCACAGCCCGTTAATAACAGAGTCATACTCAGAATAAATAATCGTGTGACCATCATTATTGTTACTCGCTTAAACTCTACGCCGACAGTATTGTTAGCGCTAAAGAACAAAGTTTACACGATTTCAAATAAAAAAACAGCAGAACACACAGGTGTACAACTCGCTAGTTAAAGACCGTTTTAGAAGCAAAGTCTAAAAATAAAGAGATACTATTAAGCACTAATCCGGGTTAAACACGCCGATGACTGCACCCGTCGCCTTTTTAGTCACTTTTTTTTCCGTTTGCTGCTCGCGATAATCACACTCGACACACTCAACGGTTTCAATACCATTTTCTTTAAATAACACGATTGACTCTTTTGCCTGACACTTAGGGCACTTAGCGCCAGCAACAAAACGCTTCTTCACTTTTTTAGTTGTATTTGTTGTTATCATCATGATTTAAATTCCTTTACAGATATGTCCAACATTTTGCCATAAAAGCAGCGTTATGACCGTACTTTTCTAGGATCCACCATAGAAGTAACCATGGGTTCTAGGCTATTATCTGTCCCCAATATTTGCTGTTACTCTGACTTAAAGCCGACTTCAATGATCACCATCACTCAAGCTCAACTCGTTCGTGGCTCGAAAACCTTGCTCGATGAAACTTCATTAACCGTCTATCCAGGCCACAAGGTCGGCCTAGTAGGAGCAAACGGCAGCGGCAAGTCTTCATTACTTGCGCTTATCTTAGGCAAAATCAGCCTCGATAAGGGTGAGTTTACTATGCCTAGCGGCTGGCAGATGGCCACCGTGGCACAGGAAACACCGGCACTTGACGTTGCGGCAATTGAGTATGTGATTGATGGAGATAGTGAATATCGTGAACTTGAAGCACAGCTACATGCAGCCCAAGAAGCCGACGATGGCCATAAAATTGCACTCTTACATGGCAAAATTGATGCGATTGGCGGCTATGCCATACATTCACGCGCCGCAAGCTTACTCGCCGGCCTTGGGTTTAGCGAACAAGAGCAACGCAATCCAGTAAAGAGCTTCTCGGGTGGTTGGCGTATGCGTCTTAACTTAGCCCAAGCGCTGCTATGTCGCTCAGATCTACTGCTTCTCGATGAGCCAACCAACCACTTGGACTTAGACACCATGTATTGGTTAGAAGGCTGGATTAAGGCTTATCAAGGTACGCTAATTCTTATCAGTCACGACCGCGACTTTATTGATGGCATTGTCGATGAGATCGTCCATGTCGAAAACACCAAGCTGAACTACTACAAAGGTAACTACACCTCGTTTGAGCGTGTCCGTGCCGAACGTATGGCGCAGCAGCAAGTGGCATTTGAGCGTCAGCAAAAAGAGCGCGCTCATATGCAGTCTTTTGTTGACCGCTTCCGTTATAAAGCCAGTAAGGCTAAGCAGGCTCAAAGCCGCTTAAAAGCGCTTGAACGTATGGCAGAGCTACTGCCATCACAAGCTGACAGTCCGTTCCATATGGCTTTTAGAGAGCCTGAAGCTCTACCTAATCCACTGGTAACAATGGAGCAAGTGTCTATCGGTTACGGTGAAACTGAGATCCTTAAGAAGGTTCACCTCAACCTTGTTCCCGGTGCACGCATCGGTTTATTGGGTCGCAACGGTGCGGGTAAGTCGACGCTGGTAAAGCTACTTTCTGGTGAGCTGTCACCGATGAAAGGCAAGTATGAAACCAATCCAGGCTTAAATATCGGCTATTTTGCCCAGCATCAGCTGGAATTTTTAAGCTTAGATGACTCACCACTACAGCATATGGTGCGCCTGGCTCCAACGACTAAAGAGCAGGAGCTACGTAACTTCCTTGGTGGTTATGGTTTCAATGGTGATATGGCTTTAGCGCCAGTTAGACCTTTCTCTGGCGGCGAAAAAGCACGTTTAGTATTAGCACTTTTAGTATGGCAGCGCCCTAACCTATTGCTACTCGATGAACCGACCAACCACTTAGACCTAGAGATGCGTCATGCGCTGACCATGGCACTACAGACTTTTGAAGGCGCAATGATTATCGTCTCACACGATAGACACTTATTGCGTTTAAGCTGTAGTGACTATTATCTTGTCGACCAAGGTGAAGTCAAAAGCTTTGAAGGTGACTTAGATGATTACCATCAGTGGTTACTCGATGCGTCAAAAACCGCAGGCAAAGAGGAAGACAGCGACGCGAGCAAGCCTGTTCAAGATAAAAAGCAGCAAAAACGCTTAGAAGCCGAGCTTAGACAAAAGCTGTCGCCACTTAAAAAAGTACAGGCTAAGCTAGAAAAAGAGCAGCAAAAAGCCAACGACCGCTTAAAAGAGTTGGAAGATATGCTGGCTGATATCAGCCTATATGATGCCGAGAATAAGGCTACGCTTACTCAAGTATTAGCCGATAGAACCGCTTTGACTCAAGGACTTGAAGAAAGCGAAATGGAATGGCTTGAGATCCAAGAAGAAATTGAAAGCATTGAACAAGGTGTTCACGCTGAAATTTAAGTAAAGTCATATTTATACCAATCAATAAAAAGGGAAGCATTGCTTCCCTTTTTATTTGCCATAATAATCGGTATTAATCTTCAGCAAAAACGTAAAGAATTAGATTTGATGACATCAGCAAATAACCTCCCACCCAATTTATGGCACGACTGTGATGTCATCTACGAGCAGCATCAAAGCCTGTGTTTGCAGCTACAAGATGACCACCAGCTCAATGTTAATCTACTGCTATTAGCGATTTGGCTCGATAAACAGCATCAAAGGCTTACACTAGCGCATTGGGCTCAATTACAGCAAGACGTCTTTGTATGGGAACAAAAACTGTTATTACCTTACCGAAAATTAAGACGCCTAGGCAAAACCAGCCTCAACAAAGAGGAATATCAACAGATGTTAAGCCTAGAGTTAATGCTAGAGCGTAAATCTCAGGCGATGATTTTAAATGCGCTTGAATCGATGCAGCTTGAACAGCAAACAAGCACCGACACCCGCGATAACCTCAGCCACTATTTATCCCTATTTGACCTCGATAGCCACGACTACCTCTCACTACGAGGTCACTAGCATCACAATAAAAAAGCGAGTCAATGGATCTAATACCGTTCACTTAAGCAAGTTACCCAGAGAAAATTCGATGACTTCGAAAGATAAGAGTGGACCACGAAGAGAAGCAACCTCGAGCTTTTTCTTTTCTTCGTGTCCTCTGTGTAGCAAATGAAGTAAACACTTCGTGGTTTATCGCTTTTAAAGCAAAGAACCCAGTTTGTGCTGGGTTCATGTTTTCTGTTGATTAATTAGGTTTGGGCTTAAGCTTCTCTGCTAGCCGAGTCGCGTTTCTTGCGGTAATGCCATAGATAGATAGCTGCGGGTTTGCCCCTAAGCTGGTCGGGAATATCGAGCCGTCCATCACCGATAAGTTTTCGAAATAGTGAGACTCGCCGAAACTGTTAACCATAGATAATTTTGGGTCTTCTCCCATAGGGCAGCCGCCCATGACATGCGCCGATGCAACAACGGTTTTAAGTGGCGCCAGCTCCATATCCTTAATGGCTTTTTTGGCCTCTTTCCAGCTCGACAGATAGGGCATCCCCTCGCTAATCGGCAGTACTTGCTGCGCGCCTGCGGCAAACTGCAGCTCGGCCATACTGGCATAGGCTCGCCTTGCTGCACGCCAAAATGCATCGGTGAGCGGGTAATCTAAGGTGCTGCCATACTCGGTTAGCTTGACCTGCCCGCCTTGGCTATTTTCATGATAGCCATCTCTCACTAGGGCAATAGTCACCTGTAATTGATTAAACTTTTCCATCAAGTGTGCGTGACTTTTACCGTAACCAATAGTTTTTGAGGCGATCAAAATCGGATGAATTGGCGGGACTTCGAGTTTATAGCCTAGCTCACCATCGGCGCTATTCTGCCAGACAAATTCATCGGAATAGATAGACTGAGGCGCACCGCTGTGGCCATTAATCGGGTCGCTAAACACCGCGCCACTCAACAAGGTCGGATGCAAGAAAGTACGCTTACCTATAACCTCATGTGGATCGGGAAGTTTAGAGCGTAACATGATGGTCGGCGTATGAATGGCACCTGCGGCCAAGATATAATGCTTAGCCTTAAACATGACTTCGACTGGCAAGGGTTTCATCTTTTTGTCGACCGCTTGGGCTTTAACCGCAAAAATCTTGTCGTTGTGATACTCAAGCTTAATGACTTGAGCTTGACTCACCAATGTGGCCCCACGTTCGAGGGCCGCGGGGATGGTGGTGACCAACATGGACTGTTTAGCGTTTACCGGGCAGCCCATGCCGCAATATCCCGTATTCCAACAGCCAAGCACATTGCGCTTAATCACAGTGTAATCCCAACCGAGCTGTTCGCAGCCCTGCTTTAATGCTTGGTTATTACGGTTAGGCTCATAGGCCCACTTGCTGATATTGAGTCGCTGCTCCATCTTCTCAAACCAAGGGTCAAGCTCTGAGCGAGAAAGGCCTGTAACGGATTTCGTTTTGGCCCAATATTCAAGAGCAGGCTCAGGTGTGCGAATAGAGGTGGTCCAGTTAACCGTAGTTGAACCGCCCACCGCGCGCCCCTGAAATATGCCAATGGCCTTATCTGTGGTCTTCATACCCGCCGCTTGTTGGTAGAGGTCGGGATAGGCGACTCGCTCCTCCATGACAAAGTCTTTCGAAGACTTAAGCGCCCCCCCCTCGACGATAATCACCGACAGGCCTGCCTCTGTCAGAATTTCTGCCGCGACACCGCCGCCCGCGCCACTACCAACAATGACGACATCGGCCTCTAAGGATTGGTTTTCGGTGAGCTTAGAGGCATTTATATGTGCCCAGCCTGAATCTAAGCCAATTACGATTGGATCTTCAATGGCCACAAGCTACCCCTTCCCCATAGTGTTTATTAATAACATCACTTCATATCCTCAAGAGTTCATATCTTCAAGGAACGTCGGCTTAGCATAATGCAATCGACTCCAGTGGTCAGGGCTGGAGTAATAACTCGCCAGTACTAATTCTCGCAATCCTTGGTAAGCAGTAACCATCATGTCCATGTAGCTTGTACGCCAACTTTGTAGCATCTCAATCAGCTCAGGCTGGTTACGTAACATCAAGGGGGTCATGCTACCGGTCAAAATCAGTAGACCTAAGCGCCCTTCAAGCATTTCGAGCAGCTGCTCGAGCTCAGCTTGGCTTTCTTGAGGGAGGATAGAGATGGTGTGTTCAATGGAATCTAAGGTACGGTTTATCGCGTCGCGTTTTAATGTAGCAACATCTGGCAGGGCGCCATCTAAAAATACCGGCACAAGAACACTAAATAACAAACGATGTTTGTCATCAAGCTCTTTATTGACACTGACATAATCCGACGAGCAATAATTAACTCCCAGCGCCAAGCATGCTGTTCCGGCTAATGCAGTCGTGATAAAAGTACGTCGCTCCATCGCGTCCTCTCACTCCTATTATTGATTTCACTGCGTCCAAACATCACTGCCCAGACACTGACAGCGGCAAACAAAGCGAATAAAAATACCGGTTCAAAATCTATGTTACACTCTGTTGACAATAACAATTAAACATACGTTTTAATTTTCAGCAATAGCCAATTACTATGAGCCAGATATTTTCTCCCCCTTGGTGGGCCAAAAATCCCCATATCCAGACGATTTTGCCAGTACTCACTAAAGTGGACAGACCACAACTGCGGCGTGAACGGTTAGAGCTTAGCGACGGTGATTTTATTGATCTCGATTGGCAAGGTTCACCTAGAGATGAACAGCCCATATTGGTGATTATTCACGGCTTAGAGGGGAGTGCACAATCCCATTACGCACGCCGTATGCTCGCAGCCAGTAAGGCGTTAAACCTATGCACAGTGGTACATCATCACCGTAGCTGCTCCGGCGAACTCAACCGACTCCCTCGGGGGTATCACAGCGGTGATACTCAAGATCTGCAAACCAGCTTGAGTCACTTAAAGACTCTACACCCTAACTGTCGCTTACTCGCGGTTGGCTATAGCTTAGGCGGCAATGTATTGGTCAAATATCAAGGTGAACAGCAAGATAACAGCTTAATTGACCGAGGTGTTGCAGTCTCTGCCCCTCTGCAGCTGGGCTCCTGCGCCAACCGATTGGAAAAAGGCTTCTCTAAGCTCTACCAAAGCTACCTTATCAAGCAGCTTCAGCAGAAGATGCGCGGTAAAGTGGCAAGACCTGAACTCGCGCCCCTGATGCCAATTAGTCAGAGCGAGATTAATCGACTCACTACCTTCTACGCATTCGATGATAAGATCACTGCGCCATTACACGGTTTTGCCGATGTCCACGATTACTATACTCGTGCTAGCGGCTTGCCATACTTAAGCCAGATCACTAACCCGACCTTAGTGATGCATGCTAAAGACGATCCCTTTATGACCCATGCGGTGATCCCATCTCAGTCTCAGCTATCTGAGCAAGTGCAATATGAACTGCACGAAAATGGTGGCCATGTGGGGTTTATCGATGGAGGAAGTCCGTGGCGCCCCCAATATTATCTTGAAAAACGTGTATTGAATTTTTTAACCTCATTGGAAATATCCTTATGTTAGTGCCTTATGAGTCTTTAACTCAGTTACCTAGCGAAACTTTTGACAACCTCATCAAAGAATATTTAATCAGCCAGGTGGAAGATGGCAGCTTCTCTGGCGATGGCGAGCACTGCATGGATAAAGCAACTATCCAGTGTAAAGCTGCACTCAAGCAGGGTATTTTGGTCGTTGAATACAATGAAGAAGAGGAGTCCATCGGCATAAGGCGTAAAGAAGATGTCGTGTATCAAGAGGTGGATAGCGATTAAGCCTCACGTTTAGGTCATAGATTGACCTAAACGCAGCGAGTCCGTATAACTTAAGATACTAAACCGCAATCTGCTTACCAGTAGTCACTATAGTTAGCCTAAATAGGCGAAGGTAAAAGTGATAGTTAACTATCTATATTTTGGGTAAAAAAATGTCAGCGAAACATCCTATTATTGCAGTAACTGGCTCCTCTGGTGCAGGCACGACGACCACGACAACCGCATTCAACCATATCTTTAGGCAACTAGGTATCAACGCCGCGATTGTTGAAGGTGATAGTTTTCATCATTTCACCCGCCCAGAAATGGCGGTGATGATCCGCAAAGAGAAGACCGAGAATCGAAATATTAGCTATTTCGGTCCAGAAGCCAATGACTTCAACCGCTTAGAGCAGTGCTTTGGCGATTACAGTAATACCGGACAAGGTGAGACGCGAGCCTACTTACACACCTTCGATGAAGCAGTGCCATTTAACCAGATGCCCGGCACCTTTACCCAATGGCACCCTCTGCCAGAAAATACCGACATGCTTTATTACGAAGGTTTACATGGTGGGGTTGTCACCGATGGCTGCGATGTAGCTCAGCATGTCGATCTGCTCATAGGCATGGTGCCAATCGTCAATCTTGAGTGGATCCAAAAAATTATTCGAGACACCTCAGAGCGCGGTCATAGCCGTGAAAAAGTGATGGACTCGATTGTGCGTAGCATGGATGATTATATTAATCATATGACACCACAGTTTTCTCGTACTCATATCAATTTCCAGCGTGTACCAACGGTTGATACATCAAATCCATTTAGCGCAAAAAGCATTCCTACGTTAGATGAAAGCTTTGTGGTGATCCGTTTTCGTGGTATCAAAAATGTTGACTTCCCCTATTATCTACGAATGATCCAAGGCTCATTTATGTCTCGGGTCAATACTCTCGTAGTACCTGGTGGAAAAATGTCATTGGCGATGGAGTTAATTCTAACCCCACTGGTAAAAGACCTGATGGATAAGCGACTACAGCTTATTGCCCAAGAAGGTGAGTAACTTTAGCTAAGTCACGGACTATTAAGTTTAGTTTAAGCCTGCTTATGTAGACTGCGCTTATCGGGATTTCAGGCGAAAGAACGATAAGTTAGCAGTCCCTTGGAGGTAAATTCCCCCATCTTGATCTGTTTGTTTCCTTGGGATTGCTAACTGACCTCTTCTTAGCTTTTTAATTCAAAAACAAAATTTAGAAACTTAAATAGTAAATTCCACCTTCACGCTTGATCTGTTTGTTTCCTTGGGATTGCTGACTGACCTCTTCTTAGCTTTTTAATTCAAAAACAAAATTTAGAAACTTAAATAGCAAATTCCACCTTCACGCTTGATCTGTTTGTTTCCTTGGGATTGCTAACTGACCCACCTTAAATTCTAAAATAAAACTTCAAAGCAAATTTCCAAAGTAAATTCCATCTTCATGCTTGATCTGTTTGTTTCCTTGGGATTTCTGACTGACCTTTCTAACCTTAAAACTCCAAAGTAAATTCCACCTTCACGCTTGATCTGTTTGTTTCCTTGGGATTGCTAGCTGACCTCTTCCAAAATTTTTAAGCTAAAGAAAGCGTTATATGCGGGCTAGATTGAGGATGTTTAGATTTATTAGCTACAAAAAAAGCTCCTATTTAGGAGCTTTCTATTCATGAGTGCTATCAACTACCAGTCATAGTTAATTACCAATTAACGGTAATACTTCACGATAAGGTTCATAGTTTTGATAGGTTTTTAAACGTTGCTTAAACTCAGCCGTTTTACTTTGATCTGCACTTAAATCTAACGCTTTAATGGCTTTTTGCTGAGTCGAGATAGCGGCGTTAAAATCACCTATTTCGGCATATGCGGCAGCAAGGTTATCTAAGTTTGTCGGGTCTTGCTCATTTGACTCCAGCAATGCAAGTGATAACTCTAGCGCCTTATTGCCATTACGATATTGCGCTTCTGGACAGGTCGCCAAAATCCAAGCAACATTACCTAGGGAAGCCATATCCCCTACCGCATTAAACTGATCGACTGCCTTACCACAGTTACGCTCAACCCCTTGGCCACCAGCAGCATAAATAAAACCCAGTCTAAAATTAGCCCACTTATTTCCCTGCTGACTCAATTTGCTATACCACAGCTCTGCCGTCGATATGTCGCGCTTAATCAAGCTACCTTCAAATGCTAAATCAGCGATAGTCTGCTGTGCTTTTACATGTCCAAGCTCGGCAGCATCGGTGAGCCACTGCATTCCCAAGTCTCTATCTTGTGCGACAAAACGACCAGATAAGTACATTAAACCCAAAAGATATTGTGCATCTTCATCCCCCTGGGTCGCTTTTAGTTGTATGTGTGCTAAACGGCTTGCCTCTTCGGCGCCTTGAGGTTGCGGAATAGAGAACGCGCTAGCCCCATTGCTTAAAGCTAAAAAAAAGACCACCACAGTATTTAAAATCCAAGGTCTACATCTCATGAAGGGCTCCTACAACGCATTAAAAATGACTGTGAACAAGAAAATAGCTACCGTCTTTTTATATTATTCTGTCTCAAGTTAGCCAGAAGTTGGTCAAAAAGTCGAGTGCAAATAACTCCGGGTTGCTAATGAGAATTGTTTTACATCGATAATATTTCGCAATTTGAGGCAATAAATACACGCAGAAATCCAGCCCAGCATTCATTCGAGATAAAAATGATTGTAACAAGATGTGATACAAGCCTAATTGTTAACTCAACAATCAGGCTTAGTAGCGGATTCAGTTGACATATATCACTAATGTATCAAAATACCCTATATCTAAATGGTTATTCAGCTTTGGTTAAGTCGATCTAAAGTAAGACTTCTATCAAGGTTTTAATCACTTAATTGACGTAAGATACTTAATTAGCATATTCTTACTTTTAATGTAAATCAGCCGAGGAACATAGGCATGGCTCTGATTGGAAAGCCAAAACCAGATCCAACTTTGGAATGGTTTTTATCACACTGTCACATTCATAAATATCCAGCCAAAAGTACTTTGATCCACGCTGGTGAAGATTCTGATACGCTTTACTACATAGTGAAAGGCTCTGTAGCTGTCTTGATTAAAGACGAAGAAGGTAAAGAGATGATTCTTTCTTACCTAAACCAGGGTGACTTCATCGGTGAGCTTGGCTTGTTTGAAGAACAAGCTGAACGTACTGCATGGGTTCGCGCTAAGCAAGCTTGTGAAATTGCTGAGATCTCTTATAAGAAGTTCAAGCAATTAATCCAAGTTAACCCTGAAATTCTGATGAAGCTTTCATCTCAGATGGCTTACCGTCTGCATAGCACAAGTCAAAAAGTAGGTGATCTTGCTTTCCTTGATGTTGCTGGAAGAATTGCACAGACATTGCTTCACCTTGCTAAGCAGCCAGATGCGATGACGCATCCTGATGGCATGCAAATTAAGATCACTCGTCAAGAGATTGGCCAAATCGTTGGTTGTTCTCGTGAGACTGTGGGTCGAATCTTAAAAATGCTTGAAGAGCAAAGCCTTATTCAAGCTCACGGTAAAACTATCGTGGTTTACGGAACGCGCTAAGCCAGTATTAAGCTCGGTTTAAGACAGCTTCTATAAAGTGGCCTGAGATTATCTCAGGCCATTTTTTTTATTAGGAGTTCAGTGTGAAACTAGCATTATATCTATGCCTTTTGGCAGCGATGCTACACCAGCCTGCAGCGGTCGCTAATCAAAAAATTGAAGTTCAGCACTACGAAGCACAAACCTTAGTTAACAGCGGTCAAATCCTCTCTCTTGATGTCACTCTCAACAGTATTCAAGCCATGTGTAATGGCAAGCTTATTGATGCTCACTTATATCAACATCAAGGCAAGTGGCGTTATGAGGTTCAGATTCGAACCTTAAAAGGACAGCTAGTAGATCTAGTGCTCGATGCGAGCACAGGCCAACTCGCTAAACCAGCCCAACTTCCAGCAAGCTGTAACACAGAAAAGCTGTAATAATGGCTTAAAAATCAAATCTTATTGCACCGAGGTGATACTTTTGGGTTAACATGAATTAACTCTGTAAATCGCCTGCCACTTTACACGGCACCATTGAGAGCACCCTATGAAATTACTTCTTGTTGAAGACAACACCTTGTTAGTAGAAGAGCTTATTAAGCAACTTAAGCAAGCTGGTTATGTTACTGATACAACAGATAAAGTCAGTGAAGCTGATTACCTAATCAAAGAAACCAACTACGACTGCGTCATTCTCGATATTGGTTTACCCGACGGCAACGGTTTGGAGCTACTAGAAACGTGGCGAGAGCAAGGTATTCATACCCCAGTCATTATGCTAACGGCCCGTAGCCAATGGCACGAGAAAGTCGAAGGCTTCAACTCAGGTGCGGATGATTACCTTGGTAAACCCTTCCATACTCAGGAGTTACTGGTACGTATTCAGGCACTCATTCAACGTGCCCACGGTAAGGCCAACACACCGAATAAACAGTTAACCTATGCAGGCGTTGCACTCGATGAAGGCCAGCAATCTGTGACTGTCGGCGAGCAGACATATGAACTTACCGCAATGGAGTTTAGGTTATTAAAAATCTTCCTTATGTCGCCTAAAAAACTCTTATCGAAAGCGCAGCTTACCGACAAGCTTTATCAGTTTGATGATGAAAAAGAGAGTAATGTGGTTGAAGTATATGTGACCCACCTACGTAAAAAACTCGGTAAAACGGCTATTGAAACTCGTCGCGGTCAAGGATATATCTTTCACGGCCTCGCTCAATGATATCAATCCGCACTAAACTAAGCCTGTGGTTAACAGGCTTAGTGGTGATAGCGACTGCCGTCGGCATTATCTTTTTTGAGTCCATGCTACGCCAAGCTTTTCACGACTCTATTATCGCCAGATTACAGGAAGACTTACAGCAAGTCCTGCTCGCGACACATCTCGAAGATGGCTCATTTAGCATCGATGAAACCCAACTTTCTAGCTTTTACCGCCCGGTCTATTCCGGCCGTTACTATCAATTGGATCTACCCGAACAAGAACTAAGATCCCGTTCGTTGTGGGATCAACGACTCGAAGTCGTCGATCTTGAGAAAGGTGAAACACGAGCCTGGCAGACGAAAGGGCCGCAAAATCACGATATCCAATTACTGTCTATTGGTCTGAAATCAGAAACATCGGGACTCAACGCCACCCTGACTGTTGCACAAGACTTGAGTATTGGCCGTAAAGTTTTCTCCGAAGTTTACGGCACCAAACTTATCGTGAATCTGGCGATGCTATTAGCGATGATCACTGGTATTTTCTTGGTCCTACGTCAATCATTTAAACCCGTAAATCAAATGAAAGACACCTTGGCAAAATTACGTGAAGGTGAAATTTCCTCATTCGACCTCAACTCTATTCCACTTGAGCTACAACCATTAGCCAAAAACTATAATGAACTGCTTACTTATTCCAGTAAGCAGATAGAGCGTAGTCGCAATAACTTAGGTAACCTGAGTCACGGCCTTAAAACACCACTGGCAGTTATGCAGCAGCAGGTTGAGGCCCTATTTTTAAAAGAACCAGACTCAGCTGAAGCCATGCAAAAGCAGCTCGATTTAGTCCATAAGATGATTGAGCGAAAACTGGCAGCGGCACGGATCACTGGCGACATGCTACCAGCAGCGCAGATGCAGCTGCCAAAAGATATCGAAGATCTAGCCCAAACCCTTAATAAGGTTCACCGCACTAAGTCTATCCACTGCCGCTTTGATATTCCCAGCGCGATTACTCGATTGCCGATGCACCGTGAAGACGGTATGGAGCTATTAGGTAATCTACTCGATAACGCTTATAAATGGGCAAGCTCAGAGATCAGGGTCTGTATTAGTCACCAAGATCAGCAGCTCAAATTGACCATTGAAGATGATGGTCCTGGGGTACAAACAGAAGAGCTCGCACAACTGACCCACAGAGGTAAACGTCTCGATGAGGCGACGATGGGCCACGGTTTAGGCTTGTCAATTGTTAAGGATATTGCTGAGCAGTACAAAGTTGAGCTCAAGTTTGAACATAGCCAGAGCCTATCGGGGCTGAAAGTTACGTTACTCTTCTAAAGGTTAAGTTAAGGCTAAAGGGCTTTAAGACAATAAAAAACCGGATTTTAGTCCGGTTTTTTATTACAAGATACAAGGCGTTCATTGCTAGCGCTTTGTACTAACGATTCACACTAAGCACTGACATTAGGCATTAGGCATTAGGCATTAGGCATTAATACTAGGCATTAACATTAGTACTCTCAAAGATCTTGTCCGCAGAAGTCGCCACAAAGCCTGTATAAAGCTTTCCGTCTGCTTGAGGATAGCGCAGAGCAAATTCATAAAAACAGCTAGGAATGTTAACTACTGCGTCTGAGAAGCTAACTGGGATCCTATCTGCCATGGTCGATGATTGCTCAAGTAATACATCGGCACTGCCTTTTACTTCACCGCCCGCAGCATTCAATACAAAGCCTGCCGCTTTTAAGGCATCGTTAACTTCAAATATAGTTTCATAATCAGGTAGGTGATTAATCGATACTGTGAAGTGGTTGGCTCGATAACCAAAAGCTGCCACCCAAGCTGCGTATTCACTCTCAGCTAATAGCGCCTCATAGGTCTTAGTATCAAGCTGCCAGTGACGGCCTGAGTACAAGAAGTTATCAGCCGTGGTTGCTGCGTGATCGATTTGCTCAATCAAGCCATTAACCGTCGCTTGTAGCTCTTCGCTAAACTCGTCAACTAACAACTCAGAGATAAACACCTTCGGCTGTGTGCTGTCCGGATGTTCAAAATGCTTAGCGTTAAGCTTCTTAGCCTCAAATTTATAGTCACCACTGGCGACATAGCCGATAGACTCAAAGTGCGCAGCCAACACCTCAAGATTAACCTTGGCAATATTAAAAGTTCGCAGCGCAATATGATCGTTGATGATCGCACCATTTTTAGACAATAGTTGATGAACTTTAGCCGCCGAGGGAGTCATTTCTATATAGTCTTGCCAAAGTGCTTCAAATAGTGCGTTTACATTCGTGTGCATTACAACTCCTTTTACACCTACGTACTTAGCTATTTATTTAGTTTGTTTAAGTCACGCGGCGTTACACATTTTAGGGATACAACTTGCTTATAAACAAAAGGGAAGCGCCCCGAGCGCTTCCCTTTTAATTTTTTGCTTGAGTTTAAAGGCTCAAACCTGGACTCAATGTCGCTGGTAGGCTGACCGCGTCGGCCTCAACAGAAGCGACAGGGTAGGCACAATAGTCAGCGGCGTAAAACGCACTTGCTCTATGGTTACCCGATGCGCCAACACCACCAAATGGTGCCGCACCTGACGCGCCAGTGATCTGCTTATTCCAGTTGACGATACCCGCACGAATACGTGCAAGGAAGTAGTCATAATCTTCACGGCTATCAGCCAAAATGCCAGCTGAAAGACCATAGCGAGTCGTGTTAGCAAGCTTAATAGCTTCATCAAAATCGCTATAACGCACCACTTGTAATAGTGGGCCAAAGTACTCTTCGTCTGGTAGCTCGATGACGCCTGTCACATCGATAAGACCTGGAGAAACTAAGCCTGTACCGGCTTCAATGTGAGTCAACTCAACCAGTGAGTTAGCACCTAAGTTCAGCAAGTTACGCTGCGCTTCTACCATGCCCTTTGCAGCCGTTTCAGAGATCATTGACCCCATAAATGGTTGTGGCTGTGCGTTCCAAGGACCGACTTTAATCTGCTTTATTGCTGCAACAAGTTGCTCAAGTAGCGCATCACCTGTCGCACCTTTTTCGACATAGAGGCGACGTGCACAGGTACAACGTTGGCCTGCTGAAATATACGCAGACTGAATAATGTCATGAACGGCGGCTTTAGTATCGGCGACATCTTTGATGATAAGTGGGTTATTACCGCCCATCTCTAATGCCAAAATCTTACCTGGATCGCCGGCATACTGCTGATGCAAGATATGACCCGTACGCGAGCTACCAGTAAAGAACAGACCGTCAATTTGTGGGTGAGCCGCAAGCGCCTTACCCGTTTCAACTTCACCTTGAACTAGATTAATCACGCCAGCTGGCAGACCCGCTTTTTCCCATAGTTTAAGCATCAGCTCTGCAACTTTTGGCGTGAGCTCTGATGGCTTAAACACCACGGTATTACCCGCAAGCAGCGCTGGTACTATGTGACCATTTGGTAAGTGACCAGGGAAGTTATAGGGGCCAAACACAGCAACAACACCATGTGGCTTATGGCGTAATACTGCACGGCCCGCTGGAGTCTCGCTTTCACTTGTGCCAGTACGTTTATGATAAGCCGCAACAGAAAGGCCTATCTTGCCTATCATCGCGCCCGCCTCTGTCGCCGTTTCCCACTGCGGCTTACCCGTTTCTTGGGCAATCACCTCAGCCATTTCGGCTTTGTTGGCTTCCAGTTGATCGCGGTAAGCTTCAACAATGGCTAGACGCCCTTCAAAGCCCAGCATAAACCAGTCAAATTGTGCATTACGCGCGGCATCAACTGCTTGAGATACTTGCTCTGGAGTGGCTGTTTTACTATTCCAAATCACTTCTTGGTTGGCTGGGTTAATTGATGTCACTTCGTGACCTAAACCTGCAACCCACTTACCTTCAATAAATTGTGTCATTTTCTATTCCTACATTGGCAATACGCGGATCTGCTCACCATCTGCAACCATAAGGGCTGCCGCGGTTTGTGCATCTAAGATCACGTCATCACAGTCGTCGACTACGGCTAAGTTGGCAGTGGTAGCGCGGTAATCCGCTAATTGAGTATTTGAAACGATATAGCTTTCGGCGTCACTTGGTGTTGCACCTATGGTGATAGTCAGTAAACGGCTTTCACGCACAGAGCGAATATCATGTAGATGGCATTCAACCGTAGGTCCACCATCAAAAATATCAACATAACCACGGCATCTAAAGCCCTCCGCTTGCAACAAATTAAGCGCTGGGCGGGTATTAGCATGAACTTCACCAATCACTTTTTGCGCTTCTTTTGGCAATAGGCATACATAGACCGCATTCTTAGGCATCATCTCTGCCATGAACGCTTTTTGGCTAAGGCCTGAAAGATAATCGGCCTGCACAAAATCGATACCTAAGAAGTGTTCTTGCAACCACCCATAGAAAGGGGAGTTACCATCGGCATCGCTTTCACCACGCATCTCTGCAATGACGGTTTCGCCAAACCGCTCTGCATGTTGAGCAAGAAACAAAAAACGACTTCTTGAAAGCATGCGACCATTATTATTTTTACGGTAGTGGCCGCGTAAGAAAAGCGTGCAAAGCTCTGCAGCGCCAGTGTAATCGTGGCAAAGGGTTAAGGTCTCGACCTCATTACGCACACCGATCTGCTCAGAGTGGTAAACCTCAGTACCCAGTCGATAGTGGTAAAAGGCATCAACCATGCCTACCGCAGCCTCTATACCACAAGTACCGACAACCTCGCCGGTTTCGGTATCTTCTAGCACCATCAAATAACCTTCATCGAAAGGTTTATCGATCTGCTTAGTAAACGACTCTTCTACTCGAGCAATTTTGCTCCTCAATAGATCTTCATTTACCGGTAGAGATGTGAATCCATGCCCTGACTCTTCCGCAATTTGGTATAGCGCTTTAAAGTCAGTCGATCGGATTGGACGTATAACTAACATCTAGGAGTCTCCTCGCTATCACTTGCCGTGTTCGTCAGCCTTACCAATATATGACAAGCACTGCTCAATAAACGGTCAAGTTATCCTAAAGACAAAAAAGGAGCGCTATCAGTGATAACACTCCGTATGCCTTTTAGGCTTCGACAACTTTAGCGACTGCACGCTCAAAGCGCGCTAGACCTTCAGCAATATCGGTTTCAGGGATCACTAGAGAAGGCGTAAAGCGAACAACATTTGCACCAGCAACAAGGCTCATTACGCCTTCGTTAATGCCTGCAACCAAGAACTCTTTTGCGCGTCCTTGATACTTGCTGTTGACGACTGCACCAATCAATAGACCTTGGCCACGAATTTCAGAGAATACATCATACTTGTCGTTGATCTTATTTAGACCATCGCGAAACAGTTGTTCACGGTGCTTAACGCCGTTCAATACTTCTGGCGTATTCACCACATCCATTACCGCATTACCCACAGCACAAGCTAGCGGGTTACCGCCATAGGTAGAACCATGGGTACCGATCTTAAGGTGAGCGGCGATCTCTTTTGTCGTTAGCATCGCAGCAATAGGGAAACCACCACCGAGTGCTTTTGCCGTTGTCAGTACATCAGGAACGACATCGCCACGCATATACGCATAGAGTTCACCGAGACGACCCACACCAGTTTGAACTTCATCAAAAACTAACAGTGCATTATGCTTATCACAAAGCGCACGAACCGCTTTTAAAAATTCAGGATCCGCATCAATAATGCCACCTTCACCTTGCAGTGGCTCCATCATTACCGCACAAGTCTTATCAGAAAATACGGCTTCTAATGCTTCAATATCGTTAAATGGCACATGTGTGATGCTCTGCGGCTTAGGACCAAATCCATCTGAGTATGCCGCTTGACCACCAACACTTACGGTGAAGAAAGTACGGCCGTGGAAGGCTTTATCGAATGCGATAATTTGATCTTTTTCAGCACCAAACTTATCCATGGCATAACGACGTACTAGCTTAAGCGCTGCTTCATTCGCTTCAGCACCTGAGTTAGCAAAATAAACGCGTTCGGCAAATGTCGCTTCAACAAGCTTGGTCGCAAGTTCAAGAGCTGGCTCGTTAGTCATCACGTTAGAAAGATGCCAAAGCTTCTCGCCTTGTGTCTTTAGCGCGCCAACCAAAGCAGGATGACAATGACCTAAACAGTTAACCGCAATACCACCAGCAAAGTCGATGTACTCTTTACCTTCTTGATCCCAAACTCGGCTACCTTCGCCACGGACTGGAATAACCGCTGAAGGCGCATAGTTAGGCACCATTACTTCGTCAAATTGGGCACGTGTAAGATTCATATTTACGCTCATTCCTTCTCATCCTTTGTCATTATCGACCTTTTAGCCGGTCGTATTCCGCTCAATGTCTTTATTTTTTGTAGGTGACATGGCGATTGTTTGTCTAACTAGGAAGACATTATTAGCTAAAATGTGATCAGAATGCCAGTTTTTAACAACATTCAGGTAACCTAAATGCGTAAACTCTGCATAAAGATTTGAGTTTTAGAATTAACAAAGCGGATATAGCGGGGCCTTAAGCATAAATAGTCATAAAAAAGTTGTCTAGCGCCAAAAAGCACTAGTTATTCAAAGTTAATGAATAACTAAATAGGTTTTAAAGGCTAGTTTAGTTAACGTTTATATGAATTATTGCCAACTAAATGCCCGTTTAAATTGATTAACAATAGGCCTTGCAAGGCTAGACGGATTGTATCCGCCTTATTGAAACTCCAACTTTGTCATTCTTATTCTGCTCAATATTGCATAAAGCACACAAAAATCACTCAAAAATCCAAGCTATAGGTATTACAACTTAGCTGAGAATTCATCCAAAACGGGAATAACAACTATCAATTTAAACAAGTTTATTACCCAATCGGATGGTTTAACGACCTCACTCGTCCAAAAGCTAGCCAAAACGAATCTATTCGCTCGATATCATCAATCAGCAGTTTGCGAAATGAGCATAGTTAAAACAGTGTCAGCTTACGGAAATGTTGCGCACTCAAACGGATCTGCTCCTGCTCCGAGAGCTGATAATAATCAAACATTAACCGAGATTCTGCGGGGGTAATGTTGCCAGCTTCTTTTAATAAATAGACCATAGCATAGCAATTAGCGCGCTCTATTAACGCCGAATCTTCATCCAGTTCAGCGTATATTAGGCTGGTATCAATACGCTTAAAGGTTTTGGTTAAACGGATTTCATCAAATTTAAGCAGGCTCAAGAGTTGCCAATTAAGAGTGCGACTATGAGCCAAAACTTGTTGGTAAACATCATTCGCAGGAAACTCTGTTGCCATCACCGCATCATAAAGCTCTTTATCGCGGCTTGCGCTCGCTTCTCTGAGCCAAGTCCCCCACATGTCATCAAATGTCTTTGCACATTGGTTAATCACGCAGGTAGTTCCCAGTTGACTCATCAAACTGCAACTATAAATAAATGCTGGCGCTTTCTCGTGTAAGGCGGCTAAAGTTTGAGCGGCTATCGCGGCGACAACACTGTAACGCCACAGTTTTCTTGTTAACCACAACATCTGTGGTTGTCCCGTTGGCATCAAGTTCCTAAGACAAAAATAGGGAATTAATGCTTGTAGGTTCTCAACCCCGATATAGTTAAGTACCAACTTAACATCGGTTACTTGTACATCTGATGAACTGGGTCTTCGATGCCTAAATGCCGGGCTATTAACTATATTCACCAGATCACGCTCAAGCCAAGGTAACGCAATAATTAATGGCTTAATCTGCATTAAGTCGACACGTTCTGAATATAATAACTCTAGCAAGGTGATCTGTTTCTCATCGAGCTTTGAATGCTTCAGCACCTGCTCAGGAGATGAGAGTTGATGCTCAATAGTGGTATTAACACTGCTTAGCAATTGCTTAGAAACAGCCTCAAAAACGGCCTTGTCTTGGTTCTGTTTAGCTATCCTTGCACGAATAGCCTCGCGTTCAACCTCAAGTTTATTAGCATCATCTTCCAATTCGGCATTAAGCTCATCGTCCATGCTAATAGACTTGCCGCGACCGACTATTAATTGCTTTAGTAGTCGATGCTCTATCTCTATGATTTGTGCAGGCTTAACGCCGCCTGCGACCGAAATTGCCACTGTTATATCCATCTCCCAGTATTAATATGTGACCAGTTTAACCACTTATCGATAACTTTGCTAAAACTGTTCTTAAAACAAACAAAAAGGACTCCCCAGAATGTATAGACCGGGGAGTCCTTTAGTTATACCAATCGCACTAAATATGTGATTGGAATTAATATCACAATCACTTAAAAGCTAACTACTTCAACTCTTGTTCAAATAACTTGTGAATGCGGCGATACTCATCCAACCAACTCGATGGCTGACGAAAACCATGGGGCTCAACCGGATAGATAGCCGTTTCAAACATCGGCTTCTCAAGCTCGATCAAACGCTGCACTAATCGCACGCTGTCTTGGAAGAACACGTTGTCATCTAATACGCCGCTCATAATCAGCAATGGCTTTTGTAATCCCTGTGCATGCTCAATCGGCGAGCTACGCTCATAGGCGATTGGATCAACATCAGGCGTATTTAAAATATTTGATGTGTATGGCGCATTGTAATGTGCCCAATCCGTTACAGGACGTAGCGCAGCACCAGCTTGGAATAGCTCAGGCTCATTAAACAGCGCCATAAAGGTTAAGAAACCGCCGTAAGATCCACCATAAGTGCCGACCTTACCCGCATCAACGTTGACGTTAGTCGCCATCCAATTAACACCATCTTTGAGATCTTCAACTTCAGGAGTGCCCATTTGACGATACACGGCTGTGCGCCAATCGCGGCCATATCCTTTTGAGCCACGGAAATCCATATCCATCACCACATAGCCTTGTTGAGCAAGTAAGTTATGGAACATGAACTCTCTAAAGTAACCGGAAAAGCCGTAATGCGCATTTTGCAAGTAACCTGCACCATGGTTAAAGATCACCGCAGGATACTTGTCTGCGTTGTCTTTACTATAACCTTGCGGCAGATATACTCGAGCGTAAACTTCACCTGCACCGTGGTTTGAAGGCACAGCTACCACCTCAGGCGCTTGCCATGCGTAGTTTTTAAATGCATCACTGGTGTAGTCAGTTAATTGCTTAAGTTCACCACCAATTGGCTGCACAAATAGTTCTGCAGGTTGGATACGAGTCGATGCATCTAATAGCAGCGCAGTTCCATCTGGGCTAAGGGTGTAATCAAGCTGACCTTGCCACTCGGTGAGTTGCTCATCTTTACCTGTGGCTATTTCTACGCGGTAAACGTTGTCGATCCCTGGGTGGGTCTTGTTGGCCTTGTAGTAAATAAACTCAGCCTTAGGCCCCAATGTGATATCACTGACCACAAACTGACCTTGAGTCAGAGCCTTAGCTTTCTCGCCTTGCTCTTTTAGATAGATGTGTGAAAAGCCAGTCTCTTCAGAGAGGTAGTACAAGCTATCGCTATTAGGTAGCCAACCATACTGGTTAAAGTTGTAGTTAACCCAAGCATCATCATGCAAACGGTGCTGGGTGGTTAAACTGCCCTTATCTAGGTTTACTGTGGCTATCCAGCGATCTTTATTATCGACCGCTTCTAACATCACAGCGACCTTGTCACCTGAATCTGTCCACTGAATCGCACTCTGTGACCAGCCCCAGTCTTGCATCAACTGTAAGTTACGTGGCGCTTTCTCACTCTTGTAACTGTCACCTTTTGCTTTAGCGTTCTCAGCCTTAACTGCGGCGAGTACATCTTCATCAAAGCCTGTTAAGCCTTCGATAGTAATGTCTTTCTTTGAATGGGTATTGAGATCAAGCAGCACTAGACGCTCACCCGGATCCTTATCTTCTGCGACACGGGCACGAGCAGGAACGGCATCGACATAACCATCTTTACCAAGGTAATTGGGCATAATGTCGTGCTCTGCTCGCCAGCTATAATCTTTATCTTTTAGCGCAACGAGCACGTAGCGGCCATCTGGAGACAGGCTTAGGTTGGTCACGACCTCTTTATCGCCTAGATACCAGATCTTGGCCGATATCGTCGGATCGACTTTAGCAAGTTCAGTCTTATAATCTTGTTTCGCCTTGGCATTATCTTGCTGCATGGCAACATACTGGATTAGCCGATGTTGCTGCTTGGCGATATAACTCGATGGTGCTTGAACCCCTTTCGGCTCCGCCGCCATCTTGATATTGGCGATCTCTTCTACCAAACCTGAGTCTTGATGAATTTTGAAAATATTATCGCCCAGCCAGTAGGCGATATCACCATTGTTTAGAAAGCGCACACCGTCAATCGCGGTGTTCTGGCGAGTCAGCTGCATCACCTTAGCGCTGTTAAGATCTTTTACGAATAAGTTGCCTTGGTAGATATAAGCTTTACGGCTCTTGTCATTATTTAACACACCACGGCGTTGATCGGCGCTGTGCAGCTGATTTAATGCCAGCTCACTTGCTGCTGTACCATCGATATTTTGCTGATAATAGGTTTTAGTCGGTGCGCCATGAGCTTGTCTAGCGAAGTAGATTGACTGACCGTCATCGCTCCAATAGGCCCCTTTAGCAAATAGCCCCATCCAGTCAGGATTAGCCATGATCTGATTTAACGTTAATGCTTGGTCTACTTGAGGAGGCGCCGATAAGGCGACTTGAGCTGTTTGGCTCGCTATATGGTTGGCACTTTGATTAGCTGCTTGAGCTTGGTCAGGAGAAACGCTGGTTGCACCGCAACCCGCTAATACTGCCAGTGATAGTGCACTAAAGCCGACATGACGAATGACGCTTTTCATTATCCATCCCTTTATTATTGGTATTTTTGCGGACTTTTATACCACACTTTGGCAACGTGATTATCTGAAAAAGCAGTAAATTTTGTAACAGATGGTAGCGTTTAGCTGATCTTGATAAAGTTTGCTAACAGCTCATGGCCTTGTTCGGTCAGGATAGATGCTCGGCTTAAGTATGAAACTGCATGTCATACTAGGTTCTTCCCAGATATACTCGAATAATACCGATTTAGGTGATTTGGATAAAGTTTGCTAACAGCTCATGGCCTTGCTCGGTCAGGATAGATGCTCGGCTTAAGTATGAAACTGCACGTCATACTAGGTTCTTCCCAGATATACCCGAATAATGCCGATTTAGGTGATTTGGATAAAGTTTGCTAACAGCTCATGGCCTTGTTCGGTCAGAATAGACTCCGGATGAAACTGCACACCATAGATCTTCTTAGCAGGCATACTCATCGCCATGATCTCTCGCCCATAAACAGGATCGTCAAACCAAGCATCTAAAGCAAAGCCCTCGGGTACACTATCGACCAGCAAAGAGTGATAACGGGTGACGGTTAGCGGGTTATTCAAACCACGAAATAAACCACTGTCGGTATGCGCTATGGCACTGGTTTTACCATGCATAACTCGCTTAGCACGAATAACATTCGCACCAAATACCTGTGCAATCGCCTGATGCCCTAAACAAACCCCAAGGATTGGCAGTTGGCCAACAAAGTGTTCAATAATTGATAACGACAGACCCGCCTCGTTTGGCGTACAAGGGCCAGGTGAGATCACTAAGTGACTCGGTGCTAAAGCCTCAATATCTTGGAGACTGATTTCGTCGTTGCGCTTAACCACAATCTCTTGCCCAAGCTGCTGAAAATACTGCACCAGATTAAAAGTAAATGAGTCGTAATTGTCGATCATTAAGATCATAAAAGATCCAAGAACCTATATCAATGTGGGTGATTTGGGCGCTGATGCTACCACAGCCATCACCTTGGATCATCAGAGTTTGTCCTCTAGCTGTACGAATGTATCTAAACGTTGGCCAAAAGCCGTCGCTAGCGTTTCAAACCCCGGAGTTTGTGCCAGCTTTCGATAACTCGCTTGTGCCTCCGGCCACTGCTGCTCTAGCCAGTAACTTTGACCAATTAACAGTAAAGCTTGTCCCTGCTGCTGGTTACGTCGCTGACGAGCATGTTTTATCTCGGCCGCAGTGCCTAACGGCAGGGCTTGCAACCCCACCCGCCCCCATGCTTTTCGAGCGTTATCGCCCTGTTTTAACGCGGCAAATAACTGGCCTTGTAACAGATAGAAGTCATCAACTAAATCCTTATCTGTAATTAAGTGGTCGATATTAAAACCCTGTAGAAAAGCTAAAGCCTCATCATATCGTCCCGATAACCAAGCATATTGGGCACAAGCAAAAGCTTGTGAGTCAAAGTCCTTTATATCAGAGCCTTGGTGAGCAACATCATCAGTATTATTTTGTGAGGTACAGTTCGCCGCGAGATTATAAGCTTTGATCTGGCCAAACAACCCGATGCTATCTTGCAGCCTGCGACCTCCTCTAGCACCACTTAAGTGAGCGGCAATATCGCTTGCCAGTGCAGCCTCAAGCTTATTATCTAACCCAAGCTCACTGCGGGTTAATACTTGCCAAGCGGTGCGGTTATCAGGCTCAAAAGCAAGCCACTGCAGCGCACTACTTTTAGCGCCTTGCCACCGCTCCAACGCCAGCTGACTGTAACTAATGATTGGCCACCAATGGAGCTTCACGTCTGAAGAGAGCAAGAGTTCTACCGCCGCTTGATATTGGGTTAACTGATAATGAGCGTAGCCTTGCATATAGCGAACCTGCGCCAAAATAGGCTCATCTAGAGTCGACAATTTCAACGGTGCTAAAGTAGCGATAGCGGCCTCATATTGCTCAGCCTGTAACTGTCCATGGGCTAAATTGACCGCGATATTGCTCTGCTGCGGGTAAAGCTCGTAGCCTCGCTCCCAACAATTTAGCGCCTTGGCTTCAGCTCCGCTATCGGCGAGAGTTCTACACACATATTGAAATACGATTTGGTGTGGAGCAGGTTGCTCAAGCAGTGGTAATATCAGCTTTAACGCTGCATTAAAATCATTGTCCTCGAGTAGTGGACTCGCTTTATTGAGTAGGCCAGACTCATATCGATTTAAATCTCGTCCAGGGCTAGCATTTAATTCTCGCCCATGGCTAAGAGAAGAGATAAAAGGTGAGATAAACAGTATCAACAGCATCGATAATTTTAAGTTATTCATCGTTAACTAACCTTAAAGTTAATTGGTACATCAACAAAGACCCTCACCGCTTCACCAGACAAAACTGCAGGTTTGAAGCGCCATCTGCGCGCCGCCTCTACTGCTGATTGGTCAAACACTTGCTTGGGCTTAGCCTCTAGCACCTGTGCCTGACTCACGACGCCATCCGCCTCAACGATAAGCCGTAAAAGCACTCTACCGCCTCCCTTAAACTTGCGCCCCGCCACTGGCATCTTAGGCTGAATAAAACGCAGAAGTTCGGGGGCTTTGTCCACATCCTTTATGCCTGCTATCACAGGCGCAATGCTCGGCAAGCTCAAGCCATTAAGTGTTGGAATAGCCAAAACCGGCACCTGCAGCGGCATATCTGCAACCGATGGCATAATCGGTATACTGCTGGATACTGGCGTTGCAGCGCTTGCTGTCACAGGTTTGCTTTGCACCTCTTTCGGCGTCGGTAATTTAGGTTTTTCAGGAGGAAGCAAGGGCAGCTCCAGCTCTTTCGCTTGCTGATTAAAGAACTGCCTTGGTTGATTATCATTGAGACTGCTAGGCAGGTAATAACAGAGCAATATTGTCACTGCAACTGACAGTATTAACCGCACAGAGATAACCAACACTTGATGAGCGCGTCCTCTATTCATTAGCGGATCTCTGACGCCACAGAGCTAAAACTGATCCCAGCCTGCTTGGCAATATCCAACACTTTGATAGTGACACCTGTTGGGCAGTTGGTATCGGCAACAACCAACAACTTTGCCTTAGGCGTTTGACTGGCGATCTGCTGTAGCTTACCGGGTAGGTAATAGATATCTATCTCTTTTGACTCAAAATAGACTCGTCCAGTGGTATCGAGAGTCACCACAATCGGGCTGCCATCGACGCTAGTCGCGGTACTGGCTTGAGGGCGTTTAATCTCTACCGATGATTGCTGCACAAAATTAGTCGACACAATAAAGAAAATCAGCAAGATGAACACCACATCGAGCATGGGAGTCATGTTGATCTCAGGGTCTTTATCTTGTCTGAAACGATCGCTAAGCATGTTTGCCTCCCACTAACAGATTGGTATCGACACGGTTTAGCTTTCGTTGCCAAAAAAAGGCCAACAGCGCGCCGCTTAAGCCAACAAATAGCCCGGTTTGCGTGGTGACCATCGCCATAGAGATCCCAGCCGAAATCACTGCCGGATCATGAAAGCCATAACTGGCTCCAGCATCAAACATCGCAATCATGCCACTAACGGTTCCCAGCAAGCCTAATAGCGGCGCAACCATGGCCAATAGCTTCACCCCTTGTAGATCCGCATACTGCTGCGCTTGTATCTGTCTTAGTGCTAATAGACTCAGACGCTGATTAAGCCAATCATGTCGAGTCGTCACAAGCATAGCCTTGCTATAGTCTCCCGTGTCTTTAAATAGAGCCCGGCTCACCAACCACAGCATCCATAGGCAGCAAGCAAACAGCGGCCACATCACCACTCCACCCAGCTCAATAAAGCCAAGAATGGCATGACCAAACTGCCGGACAGAAAACAGTAAGCTATCGAGTGACATACTCGCCACCTCGCTCAAGATTAAGGGCGAGTAACAGGGCTGATTGCTGCTCCATATTCAAGCTAAGCGCCTGAGCACGGCGTTTAAGTGGGTAATGTAGTAATAGCAAAGGTAGCGCCACCAGCAATCCCGCTTGAGTGGTGATCAAAGCCTTACTGATCCCCTCAGATAACAACTTAGGATCGCTATTACCAAACTCCGTTAAAGACTGAAAAGTTTCAATCATGCCAGATACGGTGCCGAGTAACCCCAGCATCGGAGCCATTGCCGCCAGCAGTGCAATAAAGCCAAGCCCGCGTTCAAACTGTGCCATCTGCTTTAGCATCAATTGCTTCAGTCGTTGATCCATCGCCTCGACACCACCATCTCGGTTGTTTGAGTTAGTGCTTGAGTTAGTGCTTGAATGAGTGCTTGAGCTAGTGATTGCATTAGCGAGTACGCTGGCCGCTGGCACCCTTGTCATATTTGAAAGTTGCAGCTTAATAGCTTGCAGGTCAACTTGAGTGCCATCCTTGTCACTAAGCTGAGCTAGCGGGCGCCAGTAAAACAGCATTACTGCCCGCCATAGCGCTACCACTAATCCCAACGCGGCTAAGATAAGGATCGGCCATAGCACCTCTCCGCCGTTTTCGACCCACTCTGTCAGGCTCTGTTTCTCTGCCAGACTTGGCAGCATTCGTCCTTGACTTAAATCCAGCGGCAATAGCTGAGCCTGCTTATCAAGCCAAGACTTTAGTTGCTCACTGATCTGTGAATCGACAGGTGATATGGCAATGGGTAGTTTTTCTGTAAAGGCGATAAAGCTTGGCTGTTCATTATTAGTCACCGCCATTAAGCCGCCAAATACCTGTAACTCTTGCTCCGTTACGCTGCCATCACCCAAGCTAATCGGCGCCTTGGCTGTTAGCACTTTCGCCGTCATCTGCATATCATCGACAGCGTAGCCGACAAGCTCATTAAGCTGGGTCAAGCTTGGGAATCCCAAACTCGCCTTGGCAAGCGTTAAGTTTTCCAGCCGTTGAGGCGCAGCAAACTGAGTAGGACTCTGCTGCCACTGTTGCGATAGGCTACTCAGTGCTTTTTGATAGGCGCCTTGAACCAGCTTCATATCATCAACAGCAAGCTGATAATCTTGGCTGAGACTTTGCTTTTGCTGATTTAAATCAATCAGCTGTTGATTCAATTGCTCAAGTTGACCACGCTTAGTCTTTAAACGCTTAGTCAACTGCTGCTGATTAGTTTTAACTTCATCGATCTCTTGCTTTAAGTTGCTGCTCCAAAGCAAGTTTTGTCGCTCTACCTCAGAGGCTCGCTGGTCAACTCGCCGCTCAAGAGCTTGATATTCTGCAGATCCTTTTACAGAAGCTGTCTCTTGTGTAGCTGACTTTTGTGCAAAGCCCAATGTCGATACGCATAACAACAAGACTAAAATCACTGCTCTCATTATTGTTGCGCTCCTAATGGCAGGTTAACTATCTGGGCAACCTGTTTATTCGACGTTATTGCCATCGCTAACCTTAAGTCTCCTTGCTCATTGACAGGTAGAGCTCGCCATTGGCGCGACTGACTATCAAACCAGCCGAGCTGCTGTTCATCAGGCGTCATATAGAACCAAGATAGGCGGCCTAAGCGCAGCAGATTCACCTGCACAGGCAGCTCATCGATAACGATGATCTCTTGTGCTACCTGCTGGCTATAACCGTAAGCCACCTCGATAGTAATCACATCGAGCATGCGCCTAAAACGCTCGGCTAATGGCAACTCATTGCTATCCATCGCACTACGTAAAAACGCTAAACGCCGCTTGCGCTCGTCATAGTCGAAAGGTAGATCAGCACTGACTTGACGCTCCAACGTGGCGTACCAGATCTCCAGTTGCGGCTCTAACTCCTGTTTAAGCGCTGTGATAGTGGCGATATCTTGCTGCAACTGTGCGACTTCAGCCTGCAGTGAGGCCAGATACCTTTGTTGTTTTTGCACCTGATACTCGGTCCAATAAAGCTCACCGAGATCTTGTTGCTGTTGTGACAGAGATTGCGCTTTTTGCTGCTGCCATGCGGCGGCCTCCTCTCCAAGCTGCACCGATTTCACAACAGGTAGCTTAATCTGCTCAAGCCATTGCTGAGCTAAGTTAGCAGTAGGCTGCTTGCCATCATTTGCCTCTGATGCATAAGCTGCCAGAGGCAATACACAGCAAAGAGTGAGCAAACCGTAATAAATACGCCCTATCATCTGCGGCCTCCTTTTTTAATTGAGCGGCGCCAAAACACCAGCCCTTGCAGTAATAAGCTCACTAATAGCAAGCCGTAACAGGCAAAAAAGTAATTCACTAGCGGGTTATGTACAGCAAGTACCTTGACCTGCACCCCTAGCGCTTCTTCTTGGTGAGGGACCCTAAAGTCTGTCACTGTGATATACAGATCTTTCCATCTAAAGGGCCGCATAAATTCCGCATCACCACTGATCTTTTGCTCACCATCTTGAACAATAAAGTAGGCCGTATTTTTACGAGGATCGAACTGTTCGACACTACGACGTGTGATCCGCCCTGCCGGGCTAAAGCCCGTTTCATCTTCGGTGATTAGGCTGACATCATCGCGGTAGTCGACGTTAACTAACTTGATCTGATAACGACCACTATTGAAACGCTCGCCTTGATGTAGTACTGCGCTATCGTGACCATGGACAAATACCAGATCGACACCATGGAATATAAAAACCAGTAAGGTCAGGATATGAATTGGCAGCATCATGATCCGCGGGCTACGCCAGCGCTTGTTACGCCAAGTAGGCAGTAGGTCGCGCCAAGAACACAAGGCGGTATTCAACCCTAATAGGAACATCAAACCAAATAGGCCTACTAACCAGAATCCAACAACGGGCGCCGCCGTTAAGCTTTGTAGCCACTGCGACATAGGCAGATCGTTTAACGCCCTTAACACTTGGCGATAGAGCTCATACTCACTCATGGCTACGCCTATGGCGAACCACAGTGATAGGAGCATTAGCAGCACGAAGGCGAGGCGCATCGAAAATAACCAGTTCATTCTCATAACAAGCGGTACCCCAACATCAATATGCAGATAAAGCCCAGTACCGCAGCTTTGCCCATAGCCAACCCCTTCCCATTAGGGAACCAGGCTTTAGGTAGGTGAAATACCAGAATGAATAATAGATAGGTTAACGCCGAGAAGAAGAAATGACCGCTCCAACTCCAGCTGCGGCCCCAGCCAATAAATGCCCAGTAACTGCCAGCAATCTCACCGCCAAGAAAAGCCGTTCCGGCCAATAAGCTGAGTAGATGACTGTGGCTTTCTAAACGAGTGTCGCGCCAAAATGCATGCAATAGATATCCAAGGCATGCGGCAATCGCTAAGCCAAGCGCTATCGGGCGAGATAGAAAAAATAGCTGCGCCCATAGCGAAGTTAGCATGGCACTATCGCCTGTTGGCGGCTCCAGCGTTTGACTATATCCGAGCAGCAGCAAGGCAATAAAGCAGACTGCCCACACATAATTTGCCTGTAAGCGGCTTTGTATCGACAAACCACATAAGGAAACTAAGCTCACAATGGCGCTAACCACTAGATAGATGGTGACACTACTACTAGGAAACAGCAGACTATTGGCATTAATTAAGGCCAACGTCATCACAGCTAGCGCTAACAGCACTATATTAGCCAAACGGGCTGCGAGCGAGCCTTGCTCAAACTCTTTAGCCTGCTTAAAACTGATGTCACTCATTTATTTTGATCACCTAAATTCTTACTCATTCATTCCCCCTTGGCGCTAACAAACTGCATTAGTTTCTGTGGCAAGCTGAGGTCTTCCACATCAACAATCTCTGGCTTGTGTAACGACCAGTGGCGGCACACCTGCTCAATTAAACTTGGGCGTACAACCCAGATATGCCGACTATTAGTCACTGCGAGCAGCGGTGCTATCTGCTTGCCAAAACCTTGGCCACCTAACTCCATAGGCCCAATCTCATCCACGATACAGATATCATCTTGATGGAAATGGTTATGATCGAGCGCCTGCTTGCCGAGCGTTATCCCCTCTTGGGTAAAGGTGAAGCGGGTCCCGGTTTTCTTATCGAGCACACCAGTACGATGGCCAAAAAGACAACGTTCGCCGGTGGCAATATCAACGATGTCGCTACTAAAACGCCGTCCATCCTTCATCACCCCGGGACAAAGCATCCCCTTAAGCTGAATTTGATTCTGCTGGCACTGCTCGATAAAAGTGGCTAAGGCTGTCGTTTTGCCACTGCCGCTCTCTCCGGTAATGATGAGCACGTTACTCTGGCTTAATCCCAATACATTTTGTGGCATAAAAAACTCCTGCTCAGCCACCTGATAACTGGCGGTTGCCAAGCCATAAAGACGACTGATGTTCTTGCTGGTCATAACCGCTGCTCGCTCGCCATAATCCAATACCTTGCCATGCTCCAATAGCAGCACCTTGTCGGCATACAACTGGGCTAAATTTGGATCGTGCAAGATGGCGATAACAGCCGTATTGGACTCAATACAACTGCGCTTAACCTGAGATAAAATTTGAAATTTATTACGATAATCGAGGTGATTAGTGGGCTCATCAAGCAGCAGTAACTGCTCACTCTGAAATAGGGCTCTGGCCAGTAACACCAGTTGGCGCTCACCGCCAGATAAGCGGTTATAATCCGCCTTCGCGAGCCCCCCTACATCAAGAAGCTGCATCACTCTTTTAGCATCATTAATATCTTGCTCAGAGGGGGACTCAAAAGTTGATAGAAAAGGCGTTCGCCCCATCACCACCATCTCTAGCGCAGTAAAGGCAAAAGCGGTTTCTTGCTGCTGAGGCACCAGTGCCATCTGTTGCGCAATTTCGGCGCGGCTCATCTTATCTAAAGCACGCGAGTTGAGGTGTACCGCACCTTCGCTAGGCTGGTTCAAACCACATAAACAGTTTATCAATGTGGTTTTACCCGCACCATTGGCACCTAAAATAGCTAAGAATTCGCCAGAGGCTAACTCAAAGCTGACATCCTCTAGCAAGCATTTTTCACCGACTGAGTAACTAATATTATTAACTGCCAGCATTAGTAAGCCCCTCCCTGACGGAAACGAAATAGCAGGAAAGCAAACAGTGGAGCGCCAACCAATGAGGTCACGATGCCAATAGGGATCTCCATGCTAAAGCTCGCGCGAGCCACGCTATCGGCTAACAGTAAAAACATGGCTCCCACTGCGGTGGAAATAGGAATTAAGCGCATATTGTTAGCACCAGTGAAGGTACGTACCATGTGCGGCACCACTAAGCCAATCCATGCCACCTGCCCTACCGTTGCGACGCATGAGGCGACGATAAAGGAGCTGATAACGATTAGCACCAAGCGCAGCCTCGCAGGTTCAACCCCTAAACTGCGGCTTTGATGATCGCCTAAACACAACACGTTGAGACGGTAGCGTAAAGTGTGAATAAGCCCATAACCAAGAGCCACTGGAATAATCAGCTGAGCAACCGTACTCCAGCTGCTAACAGAGAGAGAGCCCATTAACCAAAATACGATAGCAGGCAGCTCGCCATAAGGATCGGCCAGCGCTTTTAACATGGTCAAACCTGCGCCAAATATTGAGCCGACAATAATCCCAGTCATAATCATCAACAACAGACTATTACTGCCAAAGCGTTTAGCCATAAACATGGCGGCACAAGCTGCAGATAAACCACAGACAAATGCTAGCAGCTGCACCATAAGCCAGCTGCTACCGGGTAAAATCAACCCCATTGCAGCACCGAACATACAGCCAGACGCCACCCCTAGAATATCAGGAGAGACAAGTGGGTTACGAAATACCCCCTGATACACAGCACCAGAAACAGCAAGCCCAGCACCGACAATCAGCGCGGTGAGTAAGCGCGGGAAACGAATAAGTAAGATAACCCGTTCTTCTTGAGTCAGATCATCGGGAACCTGTCCGGTCATTATCAGACTACTGAGCACAGATGGCAGCTTTTGAATCGCACTAAACAGATCAATTGGATCAATCGAGAAGCGCCCGGCACAAAGACCTATCAGGGCAATGACAATGGCAATTCCAGTCCATTGGATCGGCTGTAAGGAAAAGCCTTTTACTACTGACATTTGCTCATCTCATGCAGAGGCGATAGACAAGCATCACCGAAAGCGACTCGGTAGTAGTGCGCAATTTCAGCGTCCAGATCGATATTGTTAAATCGCTCAGGGTAAGCATTCACGGCAATATAGAGCGCCCCCGCCATCGCCATCGGTGACGGCATATCCCAAAAACTTCCCTTTGGGATCTTGATTTGTGGCAATTTAGCTAGCTGGGTCATTAGAGATTTAGCTAACTGCTCGTCCACTTTGGTCGAATCATTAGACTCACGCACCAGCAGTTGTGGCTGCCATAACAATAGCTGCTCTGCATTCACTTTAGGGTAAAAGCCTGGCACCCCCATTGCGACATTATCGATGCCAGAAACTGCCATCAACTGATGCTGAAACATCTGCTCACTCGCGGTGCGGTAGAGATCGGAACTGTTAGCATAATAAGCCCGTAGGCGATGCTCATCGGTCAAACCTGCAAGCCCGCTACGAATGATATCTGCCAAGCGCTGGTTTTCAGCTGCTATCTTGGCCGCTTTATCTTGAGTCCCTGTCGCCTTAGCGAGTAACTCGAGAACAGCCTGAGCATCTTCAAAGGTTTCCGGTTGAATCACTAAGCTAGCAATACCTAATGAGGTTAAGCGGTCAGCGAGTCGATATCCGTCTTTCTTACCAAACACTAAGACCAAGTCAGGTTTAAGCGCTACAATGGTTTCTAAACTGGTACCGGCCGAGCGGCTGCCGATCACCAAGGGATCGCGGTGCGCGAGAAGTTGATTGATGAACGGTGAGTGTTTGGTGCTGCCACCGATGCCAACCAAGTGATCCGCAAGCCCAAGACTCAGGGAGAACAGGTTTGCTGGGGTGAAGGTCGTCACAATCCGCGTGGCAGGCTTTTGTAGCACCACCTCGCGGCCTTGCTGATCGACCAAGTGTATCGGCGCTGCCGATACACTTGAAAGACCACTAAGGAGAATGACAACAGCACTAAATAGTCTGTTAAACATTCCTAATCCTTAGAAGCGGTACTTTACGCCAACTTCATAAGAGCGGCCTTCATTTGGCTGACCGTATCCTTCGTAGTGTGACTCATCGAGTAGGTTATTAAGATTAACGTAAGCAGAGAGCTGCGGTGTAATCGACTTATTAATCCCCATATCAATCGTTAAGGTCTCAGACTCCCACTCATCAGAGCGATCATCAATCAGAATATCTGTGCGGTAACGAACGCGCAGATTACTGTCGATATCTAGCCAAGGTTGATACCAGTTAACAATCGCAGTCACGGTGTCCTTTGGAATATCACGGAAGTAGTCAGAATCACGATCATCAGTGGTATTGCGAGCATGCGTGTAAGTGTAATCTAGAGATAAACTGATATTTTCACTCAGCTGACTTTGGGTACTAATCTCGATGCCGTAAAACTCTGAGCTTCCCACGTTTTGATAAACTTCTAGATCCCAATCTGGATCAGTTGGATCAGGCATATAGGTAGAGACAATCTTATCGCTGACATCATGGTAAAACAGACCGATATCGATACTGTTTAATAACTGATGGCTAAAATCGTTCTTCCAACCTAAGGTATAGCTCGTATTACGCTCCGGTTTAATGTCGTGACGTGCTCCCGTATCGTCATACATTTCGGTAAAGGTTGCGAAACGAGTTTTTTGCGCAATAGAACCGTAGATTAAACCTGCATTATCTAAGGTGTAGCTCATACCTAACATAGGATCTAAAGTATCTGAACCATCCTCACCCGATGCAGCATCGTAGTCACGATCTTCAACAACCGTTTGTTTATGCCATGCGATACCTGCAACCACATTTAGCGCACCAAATGTCATGGTATCTTCAGCAGCCAAACTAATGGTATCGAGTTGAGAGCGCTCATAAGCATGGGAACGGTCAGTGTCTATATATGCGACATTTTTCTTCTTATGAACATCATTCTTGAAGTTTACAGACAGGCTTAAACTGTTCCAATCGGCTAACACCATATCGGTAAACAAGGCGCCACCTGCTGTGTAGTCACTGAAGCTACTGGTCGCTAATTTGACGTCTTTTTCTGGATTGCTATAGGAGTCATAACTATCGTTATGCATATGGTAGTAGCCTAATGCACGAACAGTGAGCCAATCATTAACGCGGTGTAAACCACTTAAATCCATCCCCGTATCTTTATATTCGGAGATATCGGCAAAGCTACTAAAGTCACTAAATACCTTGTTGTTACGGGTGTTATAGGGCAATTCACGATCTGAGTCTAAGCTAAATACACTGGCAAATAGTTCGGTATTTTCGTTAGCGTAACCACCACGAACCCAGATATTAGTCGACTCGTAAGCCGAGTTTTCACGTTTACCACCATCTTCAACGATCATCTGCTTTGGTAAGTCGCCATACTTGTCTCTCACATCGGACAGTACTGGTTCGAAGTCATTAGACATCCGCATCGCATCACGGCCACGGTGATCGACAGATGCAAATAGACTAAAGCCGTTCTTACCTAAGCTAAGTGTACCCGACTGGTAATTTTGACCCATCTGACCAAAAGACGCTTGTAGATCACCACTAACCCCCTCTTGGCCTTTCTTGGTGATGATGTTGACTACACCGCCCATACCATTTGGACCATAAAGCACTGATGACGCACCTTTAACCACATCAATTTTTGCAATGATGTTGGCAGGTATTTGGTTAAGGTCTAACTGACCATAGTTAGTTTCATAGTAAGGCACACCATCAAGCAAAATAAGCACCTTATCTTGCTCAAAACCCTGAATAGTCAGAAACTTCTCGCCCTTACTTGATTGAGCTACATGTACGCCAGGTATATAGTCGAGTGCATCGGCGACCGTTTTTGCGCCTATCAGCTCAATTTGCTCTGCGGTCATGGTGTTATTGATTGCGATATCTCTAACGCCTGTTTCCTCTGAAACAACAATCTCACCGAGAGAGAACACGTCATTTGTATCACTGGCCACTGCGTATTGGCATGCCAACAAACTACTGATGATGACTGCGATTTTAGTATTTCTTGTTTTGATCACCGAAGACTCCGAACTGCTCGTTGTAGGGATCACAAGCCTTTAACACCAATAAAGAACCTGCTTCACCGAAAATTCGCGCATATCTTATTCTTAATCTTACGATATAAGTATTTACAAAACTCAACTCTAGACACCAATCACTCAATAAAAAACCAATAACGACACAACACCATATAATTACAAGTCACAAAGGACAAATAGTCGCAACAGGACAAGTTGGCGAGATAATATGTCTACTCGGGTTGAAATAAATCCGCAACATCTTGTTTTAACAAGCTAATGCAGCAATTGCTAAACTTGATTTTTTTACAGCTTCGTTAGCGGTTAGTTTTGTGGAGATGTTCTAGGAGGTAGAGATAGGAGGAAAATAACCACGTATATTGAACTGTGACGCACGATTGACTATTGATAACGACTTTATAGCGAATAGAATTAATAAAAATCAGGCACAAAAAAGCCAGTCTAAAGACTGGCTTTCATAAAACTAAAACTTACTTAACCAAGGTTAAATGACCGCGTCGTTTTGACTCTTTAGCCTCAACGTTGTCGGGTTCTGGTTCGCTAGTTTCAACTACAGGTTCAGGTTCTTTCAGTACTACTGAAAGCCCTGATTCCTCTTCGTTCTCATCATCTAACTGATACGCTTCTTCAAGTTCAAAAACCGTACCTGCACCATTTTCACGGGCATAGATAGCGACGATAGAAGCCATAGGCAAAAGTACTTGCTGAGGAACACCGCCAAAACGCGCACTGAACTCAATAAACTCATTAGTGATCTGTAGTCCACCTACAGCACTCTCGGTAATATTAAGTACAATCTGGCCATCTTTAACATATTGTTGTGGTACTTGAGTGCCTGGCACGTAAGCGTCGACAACAACATGGGGCGTTAGCTGGTTATCCATCAACCAGTCATAATAAGCCCTTAATAAATATGGACGATTCGGGGTTAGCTCTTTCATTAGATACCCATGCGCATTTCGCGCTCAGTCTCAGTTAAAGAAGCCTTAAATGATTCACGATCAAAAAGACGTGTCATGTAAGCTTTGATATCTTTAGCTGTACGGCTATCAAGCTCAATACCTAGTACAGGTAAACGCCACAATAATGGGCCAAGGTAGCAATCTGCTAGACCAAATTCTTCACTCATGAAGTAAGGCACTTCACCAAAAATTGGTGCAATAGCAGTTAGGCCTTCTTGTAGCTCTTTACGAGCAGCATCAGCACGGTCACCCTTTCTGATACGCTCAACAAGCGCATACCAGTCTTCTTCAATGCGGTGCATCCAAAGACGAGTTTGACCACGTGAAACCGGATAAACAGGCATTAGTGGAGGATGAGGGAAACGCTCATCTAGGTATTCCATAATGATTCGAGAGTTATAAAGCACTAGCTCTCTGTCTACCAAAGTTGGCACTGTGTTGTACGGGTTAAGCTCGATCAAGTCTTCAGGGATCTCATTAGGATCAACCTGTAGAACATCAACGGTTACACCTTTCTCAGCAAGCACGATACGTACTTGATGGCTATAAAGGTCGTCTGCACCTGAATACAGGGTCATGATTGAGCGTTTGTTGGCAGCAACAGCCATTGATACCCTCCGGGATTCACAAATAAAAAGCAAAAAATGCAAACATAAACGAGGAGCAAGGCTCCCCGTTTACAATTTGCGGATAATACATTCTAACCTTTATTTGGGGTTAGTGTACATCTTTCCAGTACTCTTTCTTTAAGAGGTAGGCCACAACAAAGAAAATAAATAGGAAGCCCATCACCCACCAACCTAAGCGTTCACGCTCAAGCTTGATAGGATCGCCAGAGTAAACCAAGTATCCAGTGATATCTTTTACCACTTGATCATACTCTTCAGCTGATAGCGCACCGCCAGTAGCAACTAACGTTCCATCTTCTTGTTTAACAGGAAGACCTTGTAGGCCTTCAAGTACATGCGGCATACCTACCAATGGGAAAATAGTATTGTTCACACCAAAAGGACGGCTTTCATCTTTATAGAAACCCTTAAGGTATGAGTAAATCCAATCTTCACCACGTACTCGGGCAACCAAAGTTAAGTCAGGAGGTGAAGCACCGAACCACTTAGCTGCATCAGCATCTGGGATGGCGATCTCCATTAACTCACCAATCTTGGCGCCTTCAGGTAAGTACTTGGCGCGCATCTCGTCAAGCGGAATGCCTAAGTCTGTTGCGACACGCTCATAACGTTGATACTGAGTACTATGACAGCCTGCACAGTTATTTTGGAATAGATCCAAGCCACGCTGTAAAGACTCCTGGTCATTCAGGTCAATATTAGCTTGCTCTAGAGGTGCTCCGCCCCCGGCTGCGATAGCCAAGGTTGGCACCAATGCAACTAATGCAATCAGTAATTTTTTCATTAGTGTGTCAACCTCTCTGGTACCGGCTTAGTCTTTTCATTCTTACTGTAAACCCATAGGAATAAGAAGAAACCAAAGTAAGTTAGAGTGAAGATACGTGCAGCAATTGTCAGTGCAGGCGTAGCTGGCACCGCACCTAAGTAACCCAATACTAGGAACGAAATAGCAAACTGGCTGATGTTCACCTTGTGGATCATGCTGCGGTAACGAATTGACTTAACCTTACAACGGTCTAACCATGGCAATACAAACAGTACTGCAATAGCTAAGCCCATGCCGATAACACCCATTAACTTGTCTGGGATAGCACGCAAGATTGCGTAGAACGGTGTGAAGTACCAAACTGGCGCAATATGCTCTGGTGTCTTCATTGGGTTAGCCGCTTCAAAGTTTGGCTTTTCAAGGAAGTAACCACCGCCTTCAGGCATAAAGAACAATACATAACAGAAGACAATCAAGAAGCCAGCAACGCCCATGATATCTTTCACTGTGTAGTAAGGGTGGAATGGGATACCATCTTTTGGCCAGCCATTCTCATCTTTGTTCTTCTTAATTTCGATGCCATCTGGGTTGTTTGAACCCACTTCATGTAGTGCGATTAGGTGTAGGAATACTAAAACCACAAGTACAAGCGGCAGCGCAATAACGTGCAATGCAAAGAAACGGTTTAGAGTCGCACCCGACACAACAAAGTCACCACGGATCCACAATGTTAGGTCATCACCAATAACAGGGATTGCACCGAACAATGAGATAATGACCTGTGCACCCCAGTAAGACATCTGTCCCCAAGGCAGTAGGTAACCCATAAAGGCCTCTGCCATCAACACGAGGAAGATAAGCATACCGAATAGCCACAACAGCTCTCTAGGTTTCTGGTATGAGCCGTAGATAAGACCACGGAACATATGAAGATAGATCACCACAAAGAAAGCGGAGGCCCCGGTGGAATGCATATATCGCAGCAACCAACCGTACTCAACATCACGCATGATGTATTCAATTGAAGCAAACGCACCCTCAGCAGTCGGTACGTAGTTCATTGTTAGCCAGATACCGGTAAGTAGCTGGTTTACCAGTACTAACATGGCCAGTGAGCCAAAGAAGTACCAGAAGTTAAAGTTGGTTGGTGTCGCATATTGACCGACGTGACGATTGTACGTCGCGGTCATTGGAATGCGTTCATCAATCCAGTTAATAATATTCTTAACCATTACGCAGCTCCTGTATCAACACCAATAATTACGGTGCTATCATCAATATATTGATGTGGAGGAATAACTAGGTTTAATGGTGCTGGTACACCTTGGAACACACGACCAGCCATATCAAACTTAGAACCGTGACAAGGGCAGAAGAAGCCAGAGGCAACCCCTTCTACTTGCTCACCAAACGTGTCTGGTAGGTAAGTTGGAGAACAACCTAGATGGGTACATAAGCCAACGGCTATGAAGTACTCAGCCTTAATTGAACGTCCAGAGTTTTGAGCGTATGCAGGCTGCTGTGGTTCAACAGAGTCTGGATCGCGAAGCTGAGCATCGAGTGTTGGTAGACCATCTAAGATCTCCTGCGTACGACGAACAACCCATACAGGCTTACCACGCCACTCAACTCGAATAAGTTGACCTGGCTCTACTTTACTAATATTTACTTCTACCGGCGCACCTGCAGCTTTCGCTTTGGCACTCGGATTCCATGACTTTATAAACGGAACCGCTACAGCAGCGGCACCAGCACCACCAACTACGGCGGTGGCTACGGTCAGAAATCTGCGACGTCCGGTATCGACTGGCGCATTGCTCATCCACTTGTCTCCAGAGAGTGTTGGAATTTTTGTTTTATTATCTTTTTCAAAGCAGATTTAAACCGAAATTCAAATCCGAATTTGAGAAGCAGCCCATTATAGCCAAAAATTTGAGCCAGATCATAGTTAAAACACTTAACTTCGTTAACTATGTTGCTTTTAATGCCTATTCCGTATGAAAAGCATGCATTACAACCAACAAAAATGGTCATTTTCGTTAGCAGAACATTCTAAAAGCTCTTATTCAACTCCTGCTAAATTAGCAACTTACACCTATTTATTGATTTTTACTGATGATAAGGACTGAGTCTACTGAAGAGCTAGGAATAAACAATAGTGGCTAACATAAATCAGACAGGCATAAAAAAAGGCCTAACTTGCGTTAGACCTTTTTTATAAAACTTTAGAATAACTACTTTCCAGATGAACTATTCATATATCTGAAGAACTCACTATCAGGCTCAAGCACCATAACGTCATTCTTACCAGAGAAACTTGCTTTATAAGCATCTAAGCTTCGCATAAAGCTAAAGAACTCAGGATCTTTAGTATATGCATCGGCATAAATCTTAGCTGCTTCTGCGTCACCTTCACCGCGAATAGTCAAAGCTTTACGCTCTGCTTCTGCAGTCTGAATAGTCACACTTGCGTCAGTCTTCGCACGGATAATTTCCGCTTGCTCTTGACCTTGAGCGCGATGCTCTTTAGCCACAGCTTGACGTTCTGCACGCATACGCTGGTAAATACTGGTACTGACGTTTGCTGGTAAGTTAATCTGCTTAACTCGCACATCAACTACCTCAACACCTAAGTCTTTAGCACTCTCAGCAGCATTTTTAAGCGCATCTGATTGCAGCTCATCACGGCTACCAGAAACAATCTCTTTAATGGTTCTGCGACCAAACTCGGTACGAAGATCGTTATTGATCTTACGCTGTAACAAGGTTTCAGCGTTAGCCTTAATACCACCGTTAGTCGAAAGGTAATAACGTTCAAAGTCTTTAATGCGCCACTTCACGTATGAATCGACCATCAAGTCTTTTTTCTCTGACGTTACAAAGCGATCTGCTGCGCCATCCAAAGTTTGCACTCGTGAATCCATATACTTAATTTTATCAAGCATCGGGATCTTCAAATGAAGTCCTGGAGCATAAACACGCGTCACACCGTCGTCTTTTAGTACCTTACCAAATCGAGAAACGATGGCACGCTCGCCTTCATTCACAACTAATAGTGAAGATAAAGAGATCGCAATAAGTACCGCTACGATTATCGCTGTAAATCTACCCATCAATTAGTTCCTCCCCAACGAACGTTCACCTCGAGATGGGCGACCATCAAGAGGAATACTGCTGTTAGTATGAGTTGTACTATTAACTGACATAACAGACGTTGCCGGTTTACTCTTAGCACTTGCAGACTTATGCGCTTGGCTATTCTGCATCAGCTTGTCTAACGGTAGATACATCAAGTTACCGCTATTCTTAGCATCAATAAGTACTTTACTTGTACCGCTCATAATCTCTTGCATCGTATCAAAATACATACGCTCACGAGTCACTTCTGGTGCGGCTTGATACTCAGGTAGTAACTGATTGAAACGAGCTACCTTACCTTGTGCTTCTAGGGTTACTTTTTGCTTATACGCAATTGCTTGTTGATCCATACGCTGCACAGTACCACGAACCTTTGGCTCTAACTGGCGTGAGTATGCTTCAGCTTCACGAATAAAGCGCTGCTCATCCTCTTGTGCTGCAATAGCGTCATCAAAGGCGTCTTTCACCTCTTCTGGCGGACGTGCAGGCAAGAAGTTCACATCAACAACCATAATACCTAGTTTGTAAGGCTTGATAATTCGCTCAATCTCATCCCATGTATCACGACGAATTTTATCTCGACCAGTCGTCAAGATATCATCCATAGTGTTATGGCCGATAACATAGCGAAGCGCACTGTCTGTCGCTTCACGCAAACTCGCGTCTGCATCAACTACGCTATACAAATAATTTTCAGCGTTATTCACTCGGTACTGAACATCAAGCTGTACAAGAACAACGTTCTCGTCGGCTGTCAGCATGCTTCCTGAAGCTGGAATTGAGCGAACGGTTTGTACGTTTACTGGTGTCACTTCATCAATAAAAGTGGCTTTCCATTGAAGGCCTGGATCAACTTCACCAATATACGCACCAAAACGGAGCTCTACCCCTTTCTCAGCTTCTTTTATTGTATAGAAACCCGATAGGCCCCATACAACAACGGCAATAACAAGGACTATGACTAAGCTGACACCGCTAACGCTGCCACCAGAACCATTGCCTTTGCCGCCGAAGCGCTTCGAAAGATTACGAAAAACTTCATCTAGATCTGGTGGTCCTTTATCATTACCACCCTTATTTCCCCAAGGGTCTTGACCCTTGTTACCGGGCTCGTTCCAAGCCATTTAGTACTCCATAAGTGTATGAAATAAACGAGATTACTAAAATACTTAATTATGCGACGACAGGGTCGACGACAAAAGTCTCTATTTCACCTTGGCTCTGTTTTACGAGTCGGCGCCAATCGGCCTCCAACAAGCGAACAGAAATAATACAGTCCCCCAGATCGTCATACTCTTTCTGCTGTATTACATCCAGTTTATAAAACTGACCGAGATAATGCCCCGCCGAAGCTGGGATTTGCAAGGTTAGCTCCAGAATCGCCTTACCAACAAGTTGGTTTATCGCCTCTTCAACTAATTCCAAGCCTTTGTGCTGCTGAGCAGAAACCCAGACTCTAATCGGTGTCCCCTCATCATCGTAGTCGATGCGAGGTTTTACCTCATCCAATAGATCGATTTTATTGCATACGATCAACTGTGGAATCTCTATAGCATCGATCTCTTTAAGCACGTTTTGAACCTGCTTAAAGTTATCACCCATTTTTTCATCTGCACTATCGACAACATGCAGAAGTAGATCTGCCTGTCGTGTTTCTTGCAGTGTTGCCTTAAAAGCTGCAACTAAATCATGGGGTAAATGCCTAATAAAGCCAACGGTATCGGCAAGAATAACCGCACCATCCGGCAAATCTAGCTTACGCAGTGTTGGATCCAACGTCGCAAACAGCTGATCTGCAGCGTACACATCAGATGTCGTCAATCCGTTAAATAACGTCGACTTACCTGCGTTGGTGTAACCCACCAAAGACACGGTTGACATATCGCTTCGTTGTCGTGCTCTACGACTCTGATCTCGCTGCTTATCAACTTTTGCTAAACGACGATTGATCGTGCTGATCCGGCCTCTCAATAGACGCCTATCGGTTTCTAATTGAGTTTCGCCGGGCCCACGAAGACCAATACCACCTTTTTGACGCTCTAGATGCGTCCAGCCTCTGATCAGGCGCGTTGACATGTGGCGCAATTGCGCTAGCTCCACCTGTAACTTACCCTCGAATGTCCTCGCTCTTTGAGCAAAAATATCCAAGATCAAAGTCGTTCTGTCGAGCACTCGGCACTCACACAGCCGCTCAAGATTTCGCTCTTGAGCTGGACTTAATGCGTGATTAAAAATCACAACATTGGCATCCGTTGCCGCAACCATCGCAGCTAATTCTTCAGCCTTACCTGAACCCACAAAAAACTTGCGGTCAGGTGAGCGGCGACTTCCAGAGATCACTCCAATAGACTGAGCACCAGCCGATTCAACTAGAAGCTTCAACTCATCTAAGTCTTCACGGTTTTTCTCATCTGCAAAGTCGATATGGACAAGTACCGCTTTCTCTCCCGCCTCATAACGATCAAACAAAAAGCAATCTCCTTAACAAATTACTTGTCGTCGCCATCGTCATGCTGTGCGTTAAAGCCAGCTTGAGCATTTGTCGCTTGGTGGTTGCTCACGTTAAATGGACGCGAAGGTACCACGGTAGAAATGGCATGCTTGTAAACCATCTGGCTTACTGTATTTTTAAGCAAAATAACAAACTGGTCGAAAGACTCAACTTGCCCCTGAAGCTTAATGCCGTTAACAAGATAAATAGATACTGGAACGCGTTCACGACGTAATGCGTTCAAAAATGGGTCTTGTAAAGATTGCCCCTTTGCCATTTTCTAATTTCCTTTTTAATTAAAATTAATAGTTATTCTAATACGATAAAACTGTATCTTTGGTTTTAGTATTATACAGCGGCAGCTAATAAGCTAGCGACTATGTCGCATTACTGTCGCAAGATTATCTTCAGCTCCGCTTTCTAGCCATATTAAATCAGGCCAACCGCGTAACCATGTTAATTGACGTTTGGCTAATTGCCTAGTAGCAACAATAGCTTTTTCAACCATAGTTTCATAGTCAATTTCACCATCTAAATACTGCCAACACTGCCTATATCCTACACAGCGCATTGAGGGCAGGTCTAAATCCAAATCACCTCGAGCCTTTAAACGCTCAACTTCAGCAGTAAACCCTAGTGTTAACATGGTTTTAAATCGAGTTTCTATAGCTCTATGTAACACCTTTCTGTCACTTGGTGCAATCGCAAATTGCACCGCTTCGTAAGGGAATGCTTCAGATTTAGTTTTAGTTAACTCAGTTAACGACTGACCACTTATGCGATAGACTTCCAGCGCTCTAGCGAGCCGCTGTGGATCATTGGGATGAATTCGCTCAGCAGAAACAGGATCTATTTCTCTTAATTGATCGTGCAGTGCTTGCCAGCCAAACTCTTGTGCTTCGCAAGCTATCTGCGCTCTAACCACTTCATCTGCCGCCGGAAGCGGTGACAACCCCTCTAGCAAAGCCTTGAAGTACATCATGGTACCGCCGACCAGCAATGGCGTCTTTCCACGACTCAAAATATCTTCAATCTGAGCCAATGCATCGCGTCTAAAGTCCGCCGCAGAATAACTCTTTGCCGGATCAATAATGTCAATAAGTCGATGGGGAGCGGCTGCTTGTTCGGCAGCATCTGGCTTAGCGGTGCCGATATCCATCTCTTTGTAGATCAATGCTGAATCCACAGAGATAATTTCACAGTTATACTGCTTAACAAGCTCAATCGCTAATGCGGTTTTACCAGAGGCAGTAGGGCCCATTAAGGTAATAACTTTTTGTGATTTATTATCGGTCACTCTGATTTTCTTTCATCCATTGTTCCCAAGGTAAATCTTGGGATAAATTATAAAGCTCGCGTTGCACATCATCAGGCAAGGCATTTAGGCCAAACCACGCTTCACCTGCAGAGGTAAACCGGTTCGCACCTTGTTCAGCAAGCCACTTAACAACCGCAGCGTCACTTGGTAATTCTAATTGAATCCACTGCAATAACTCAGGGATCAAAACAGCTAATTGACTGTTTCTTAGATATGGGGGCACTTTCTTAATAATCAACTGCCCCAAACGAATAGATAGTTCAATTCCTAATTTTCGCAGTAACTGTTCTCGATTTTCTATAATCGCTAACCAATCATCATCAACTGCAACGGCGACAGGCATCAATAATGGCTGACCAACTAGCCCTTGTGAAAACTTAGCTGCTATCTCAGCTTTTAGCACTGCCCTTGCCACCATAGAGATACTTAAAAGCGATATTTTGTCGTCCCTAACCAACACCCAAAATTCACCCGCTATAACCGCTGGCATACTCGCCGCATGCGAGTTAGAAGCTGCCAATCCATTTTGGTTCCCTGCAGGAGAGCGGACTGCATAATTATTTTGCTGAGTACTTAGAACACGATCACTGTGCGTGCTACTGCTTTGTGTGCTCAGCAGTTCACCATAAGCTCGAATACTGCTTTGAGAGGGTAAACTAACATCACCATTTCGAGCAGAGGGTTTCAGCGGACTTCGGTAGCTTGAACTCCCGCTCGAATAATCCCTTTGATTAGTAACAGAGTGACTATCACGCACGTCATAAGAAACCGATGGTTTACGCTCAATACTTTCAGAATACAGGGGCGCAGTTACCGCTCCTCGAGTCGGACTCACTTGTCTATCAGGCGATTGTTGTATTTCTGGCTCATTATTGAGCGCTAGTTCCATAGATTGAGAGATCGCAGATTGCAGCGCTTGCAGAATAAAATCATGCACATAACGGCTCTGATGGAAACGTACTTCATGCTTAGCTGGATGCACGTTAACATCGACCTGGTGTGGATCAAGATCCAGCATTAGCACATAACCGGGTGAGACACCTTCTGCATACTGTGCGAAGGCTTGACGAACCGCATGGTTGACTAGCCTGTCTTTTACTAAACGACCATTGACATAAAAATACTGAGTTTCACTGTACCCATTAGCGGAGCTGGGTGATTGCAGATAACCACTCAAACTTAAGTCATTATGCTGGCATTCAATCCGCAGGCAAGTCTCGGCAAATGCTTTACCACAAACTAGAGCTAAACGCTGGATATACTGGCTCTCAGTATTGGCTGGCCGATAATTTCGAACCGTTTTACCGTTGTGTTTAAGGGTAAAATGGATATCTCGTCTCGCCAAAGCAATACGCTTTAGCCACTCATCGATATGAGTAAACTCTGTCTTGTCACTTTTTAAGAAGCGGCGTCTAGCTGGCGTATTAAAAAAAAGATCGACCGCTTCTACCGTTGAGCCAACCGGATGGGCAGCTGGCAGGACTTTAACCGCCATCTCTGTTCCCTCTGCATGGGCTTGCCATGCTTCAGCTTGCTCTGCCGTGCGTGAGGTTAAGATAAGACGAGAAACAGAGCTAATACTCGCTAAGGCTTCACCGCGAAAACCAAAGCTTAAAATGGCCTCTAAATCGTCGAGGGATTTAAGCTTAGAGGTTGCGTGCCGAGAAAGTGCTAAACAGAGATCCGCCTTCGGGATCCCGGATCCATTATCGCGGATCCGAATAAGCTTACTACCGCCTTTTTCTATCTCAATGTCGACTCGTGTTGCGCCTGCATCAAGACTATTTTCAACTAACTCTTTGATGACAGATGCAGGACGCTCAACCACTTCGCCCGCAGCGATCTGGTTTGCTAATTGAGGCGGTAACTTTTCTATAGCCATGGTTTACTCTTAACAGCCTAAGCTCTGGGGATAATCAGTCTCTGACCGATTCGAATGCTATTTGATTTAAGGTTATTTGCCTTCTTCAAACTGTTTATTGAGATCTGATAACGATGGGCAATAACGGATAACGATTCACCACTGCAAACCTTGTGCTCAACACTGCTCTTACTTGCCAACATTGAATTCACAGGAGGATTGGCTTCAAAATACTTCATCACGCCTTTATGGATGGCTTTGGCGACATTATTTTGATGATCTCGTTGCGATAATAGGCGCTCTTCCCTCGGGTTAGAAATAAACCCTGTTTCGACCAAAATAGACGGAATGTCTGGCGACTTGAGTACAGCAAAGCTCGCAGATTCAGGCTTATGCTTATGTAGTTTTGTCACCCGCCCTAGATTAGATAACACATCTCCAGCGATGTTATGGCTAATCGCCATAGAGCGGTCCATCGACATATCTAATAAAGTCATCGCAAGATACTGTTCATTATCAGTATTTTGTATAATCTCACCAGCACCACCGAGCAGTTCAGAATGCTTCTCTTTTTGCTCTAACCAGCGACCAATTTCACTGTTGGCACGGCGCATAGACAATACCCATACCGAGGCACCTTGAGGCTGAGGCGAGGTAAAAGCGTCTGCATGGATAGAAATCAGCAGGTCAGCTTTACTGTTACGAGCAATTTCAGAGCGCTTATTTAAGTTAACGAAATAGTCACCAGTACGCGTCATAACCGCTCGCATGCCTGGTGTCGCATTAATCTTTTGAGCAACTTTTTTAGATATTTCTAATACTAACTTTTTCTCATATATGCCGGTCGGTCCAATAGAGCCGGGATCCTCACCACCATGACCAGCGTCAATCGCAATAACCACGTCTCGTAATTGATTTTTTGGCTTACTCACCGGAGGTTTTTTAGCTGTTGAACCACCGCTATCTAAATCAACTACCAAACGATTACCGTATGGGGCTGTTGCAGGCAGTGCAAATAGATTGGCTTTTACTGGCTTAACGAGATCGATAACTAAACGCAAAGTGCCCTTTTCCGGTGGCGTACTCTTACGCACCTTTTTGACCAATTTGCTGTTGTTTTTAATCTTATTTAAGTCCACTTTATTAGATGACTTTTTTAAATCGACGACTAAGCGATAAGGATTTGTCAGCGTAAAATAGCTGTAATCTGGAGACTGGCTCAAATCGAATACGATACGCGTCGACTCTGGCGCAGCCCAAATTCTTACGCTGTCGAGTTTATTCGCACTCTGCGCAAAAAATGAAGCACCAAAACTAACAAGAAGTAAAAAAAGTCTAAATATATTACTGTTTATTATCATTATGATTTAGGGCCGCTAATATTTTTTCACCTTCAGAAGAAAGCGCCTGTAACTCGACTTGTCGTCCAGTATTAACATATTTAATATGGATATGTATATCAGCAGGGGGTAATAAACCATGGCCGCGATCAGGCCACTCTACGATACATAAGCTGCGCGAGGTAAAGTAATCACGGATCCCCATAAACTCTAATTCTTCAGGATCATATAAACGATAGAGATCGAAATGATACACGTCTAACGCATCTAACTCATAGGGTTCTACCAAGGTATAGGTCGGGCTCTTTACTGCTCCTTGATGCCCTAAACTTTGAATAAGTCCACGGCTAAAGGTCGTCTTACCCGCACCAAGATCGCCGCTTAAATAAACAGTTAAAGGAGGAGTAATAAGACCTGCAAGCTTTGTCCCTAAATCTACTGTTTCTTGTTCATCATTTAAATTTAATATCATTGATTGCGTATTCATTCTGAATCGAAAAGCGTCCTAAATAAAATTGGGCGTAGAATGCAGTACTTTAACCTAATCATCTAGGTTTCTAAACTAGATTTCATTAACTAACTGACGAATATAAGGCATCAAATCGCTAGCTAACATGCCTCGCTCACCTGATTTCGCCGCCAAATCAGCTGCATCTCCGTGGATCACAACTCCTAGACAAGCCGCTTCCATACTCGTGTACCCCTGCGCCATTAGTCCACCAATCACACCAGCAAGCACATCACCGCAACCACCACTGGCTAAGCCTGGATTTCCCACTGGAGCCACAATACACTTGTCACCATTGTAGATAATTGTTCCAGGGCCTTTGAGTACAATCACTCCGCCATATTTCTGCTGCAGTAGCCTAACGGCGTTAAACCTATCTTGCTCAACTTCTGTAATACTCAGATCCAGCAACCTCGCCGCCTCACCTGGATGAGGCGTCAGCACCCAGTCTTTGCCCGTCATCGGCATTGTCTTTAGCTGATTGAGACCATCGGCATCAATCACGCAGGGCTTATCACTAAGATCAACCGCCTTAAGTAAGTTATAACCCCAATCACTGAGCCCAAGCCCTGGTCCTATGACTAATACTGAGGCCCAACCTAATTTTAGGTAAACTTCCATGTCGACCAGTTCACAACCCCAAAACATCAGCTCTGGTCGACTTACACTCACGACAAGTTGGTGCTCAGGCCTTGAAATAACGGTAACTAAACCCGCTCCGCTTCTTAGGCACCCTTCAGCCGCAAGCCGCACCGCCCCAGCCATACCGTAGTCGCCACCGATTATCGACACTTTGCCGCAATCACCTTTGTGAGCATCCCTACGGCGGGGTAAAAAAGCATTAGTCAGCGTTTGACAGCTCATCTGCTGTGCACTCGATACAGTTAAAAACTCACCGAGCCCTAACTCAGCAAGGATCAGCTCACCGCAGCAATGGCGGGCTTTTCCTGTAAGTAAGCCTTGTTTAATACCAGCAAAAGTCAAAGTGGTATTCGCTTCTATTGCTGTGGTTGTATAGTTGCCCGCGTCAGGATTAAGCCCAGACGGAACATCAAGACTCAGCACCCATGCATGACTTCTATTTACCGCATTAATAATGTTTGCCAGCTCAGCATTTAGCTCTCCGCAAACTCCAGTTCCTAGCAAGCCATCTACAATAACCCCAGCCTGTTCAATCTGTGATTCACTAAACTCACAGATCTCTCCACCAGACTTGATGAAGCATTGGATAGCCTGTTTTAGTTCTTCGCTTGGACGAGTCGCTGTGCTTGCTTGCAAGATAACGTCAAAACCAGCCTCCAATAGCAAGGCCGCCGTCACATACGCATCGGCTCCGTTATTGCCATGGCCCGCGAGAACGAGTATTTCATCTGCATTTGCTTGCCTTTCACTTATCAACTGAAAAGCAGCAGCTCCAGCTCTTTCAACCAATTGATATAAGGTCACGTTACCAATATTAACAGCATTAATTTCAGCTGTTCTAATCTGCTCAGCTAGAAATAAAGGCGTTGTCTGTAAGTTTCGCTCACTCATATTTCAGTTCCTAATGTATGGGTTGTATTTAATCTAGTAGATTAAAGGCCTTGGCTTAAGTGCAAATGAATCGATAACAGCGAATAGATGACCTAAGTTTGATCTGCCACAATTATAGTTATGCAAGTTGTAAATAAATTCGATCAAAAAAGGCACCTTCCGGTGCCTGATTGCCAAGCGAATAATTGCTAAGCGGATATAAGCCGTTAGATATCATCCATGCGAATAGTGCTATGAACTAGACGTTGTTGTTGAATTTTTTCCACTCTCACTAAATCCTCTAACGCACCTTTTGTTTCAGTAGTCGCCGAAGAGTTAGCCGTTTTTTCTAACAGGCCTATTAAACGATTATCCAGACCAAGATGCAGCTCTAATACATCGTCTTCACTCATGCTCGCTGGCAAGGTTAACTGGTGGCAATTAGCGATAAAATCTTCAAATACAATATCTTTGTACCAAGTATCAATAATTTTCTTAGGCGCTTCATCGATATAGTTTTCTAACTTCTCAGCGGTGTGTCGCTCATGCTGTTGAAAATACTCTAACATTAACTTTACTCGAGAAGAGTCAGCTTGAGTATGTAAACGCTTATAAAGCTGCGCCATTTCTATGCGGCATGTTGCAACATAACCTAAAAGTTCACTGAGTTGTTGAATACGCATTGATCGCTCTCCTAAATCAGCCACTCTATGTGACTTGCCTAAATTTTAGTCTTTGATAATTATGGTATGAAAAGTCGACTCAATATTTGAACACTGTCAAACTTTAGAAAAACCAAAACCGCTTAGTTTAGACATTATTAAAGAAACTAGCGCTCGATCACGTAATGGGCGTGCGTGGTTTGGATTGGGTTTGAGATTTATTCAGGAATTTCTACGAGGAAGATTGGAGCGAGCCATTGATTTAAACGAGAGTGATTTAAACAAGAATGAGTTCGAACCCAGCACTTTATGCAAATAGGTCTATACCTTGGAAAAAAGGGGATCAACATTTTCTACGAGCACAACTGAGCTAATACCACATAAACATTTTTGATCTTTATTAATATTTGCAGCTGAGATTTAATCAGGAATTTCTACGAGGAAGATTGGAGCGAGCTTTTGATTTTAATGAGAGTGGGTTCGAGCCAGCTCTTTAAACAAACAGGTCTATACCTTGGCAAAAAAAGAGGTATCAACATTTTCTACGAGCACAACTGAGCTAATGTCGCATAAACATTTTTTATCTTTATTAATATTTGCAGCTGAGATTTAATCAGGAATTTCGAGGAGGAAGATTGGAGCGACATATCGGGTTCGAACCGATGACCTATACCTTGGCAAGGTATCGCTCTACCAACTGAGCTAATGTCGCATAAATCTTTAAATTGGAGCGACATATCGGGTTCGAACCGATGACCTATACCTTGGCAAGGTATCGCTCTACCAACTGAGCTAATGTCGCGTAAATCTTTTTACTTACCGGAGTTGGTGTTCCCAATAAGTTTAAATTGGAGCGACATATCGGGTTCGAACCGATGACCTATACCTTGGCAAGGTATCGCTCTACCAACTGAGCTAATGTCGCGTAAATCTTTTTACTTACCGGACTTGGTGTTCCCAATAAGTTTAAATTGGAGCGACATATCGGGTTCGAACCGATGACCTATACCTTGGCAAGGTATCGCTCTACCAACTGAGCTAATGTCGCGTAAATCTTTTTTACTTACCGGACTTGGTGTTCCCATAAGTTTAAATTTGGAGCGACATATCGGGTTCGAACCGATGACCTATACCTTGGCAAGGTATCGCTCTACCAACTGAGCTAATGTCGCATAAATCTTTTACTGCTGCTTAGCTGTAAACATGAACTAAAGGTATCGTTGATTCCTTTAGCAACTGAGCTAATGTTGCATTTCAATCTAATCGTAAAGTCTTTCACTCTTCGAAAAGTTGAGGCCGCATTATATGAGAATTTTCCTACTCTGCAACCCCTTCTTGCAAATAAACTGACTGATTGGTCAAATTCTAAATACTTTCGCTCGATAAAACTGCAGTTCGGCGATAGATTCTTCGATATCCTGCAATGCTTGGTGAGTGTTCTTCTTCACAAAGCCTTCCATCGCTGATGGCTCCCAACGGCGAACAAGCTCTTTAATTGTACTCACATCGATATTTCGGTAGTGAAAGTAATCTTCAAGTGCTGGCATATAACGATTTAGGAAGCGACGATCTTGACCAATGCTGTTACCACACATAGGTGAAACACCCGCTGGAACATATTGAGATAAGAAAGCGATAGTCTGCTCTATTGCTTGCTCTTCATTAGTTGTACTCGCTTTAACGCGGTCAACTAAACCAGACTCACCATGATGTTTTTGGTTCCAATCGTCCATCAATGCTAACTGTTCGTCAGACTGATAAATAGCAATAACTGGCCCTTGCGCTATAATATTAAGCTCTTTATCTGTCACAATTGTGGCCATTTCTATAATCTTATCAACGGCAGGATCAAGTCCTGTCATTTCCAAATCGACCCAAATCAGATTGTTTTCATCTATAGCCATAAAGCGACCCGTTATTCCTGTTAGCCTAAATTCAGGCTTTTTTGTTTAAGACCGTGTATCATACTGCTTTTTTAAGCAACACAAAATCACCTTTATCATTGAAGACTAATACGTGAGCAAAAAGAAACCGCTAAGCCATGGTCAATTACGCAGAATGCGGACCAACCAAAAAAAGAAATTACAGAGCCACGATGCGGGTGAAACGACTGACTTACAAGACAGTACGTTAGGCCCTGAGCAGCAAGGCACCATTATTTCCCGCTTCGGCCAACACGCTGACGTCGAGACAGATGGAGGCCACCTTGCCCGCTGTAATATTAGACGCAATATTAAAAGTCTAGTCACCGGTGATAAAGTTATTGTCCGTCTAGCGCTGACCAGTGAGTCTGGAGCGAGTCGTATCGAAGGCATTGTAGAGGCTGTTCATCCAAGACATTCGCTATTATCACGCCCGGATCTTTATGATGGCGTGAAAATCATTGCATCAAATATCGATCAGATTTTGATTGTCACCTCAACACAGCCGGCTTTTACGACCCAGATCATCGATCGTTATTTAGTTGCAGCTGAAGACACTGGCATCCAGCCTGTCATCATCTTAAATAAAGTTGACTTAATTACGCCTGAAGAAGCGCCTGAAATCGATGCTGCGCTTGAACGCTACAAAGCCATTGGCTATCAAGTTTACTGCGTAAGCAGCATAACTGGCGAAGGTGTCGAGCAATTACACTCTCTGATGGATGGCAAAGTAAGCGTGTTCGTGGGTCAATCAGGTGTTGGTAAATCTTCAATGATTAATGCCATGATGCCAGACGCAGAACTGATTACTGGTGACATTTCTCAAAACTCAGGTTTAGGTCAGCACACCACGACCACCGCAAAGCTACTTCATATAGCCACTGGCGGTGATCTGATTGACTCACCGGGCGTACGTGAATTCGCGCTATGGCACTTACCCGCTGACCGAGTCGGCTGGTGCTTTATTGAATTCAGGGATTATTTAGGCACTTGTAAGTTTAGAGACTGTAAACACCTAAACGATCCAGGCTGTTCTATTACCGAAGCTTATAAAGCAGGTGAGATCACCGAAGACAGATACAATAATTACCACCGTATTATCGCCAGCTTAGACGAGCAAAGACACGCTCGTCACTTTAGAGCAGGTCCTGACGAGTAGTCACGACCCGCTAATTAAGCAAGTAGATTCAAATCAGTGAATAGCTAAGATTAATTGTTTTCCTACGATAATTTATGTCGTACAACAGCTCGCTGGTTTTATAAAATAGATAGCACCTCAAAGTAGGTGAAAGATTAAAGGATATTCAAATTGGATAAAGTTAAAATTGCCCTACAGTATATTATGCCAAAGCACTTGCTTTCTCGCCTTGTAGGCAAGCTTGCCGCAGCAGAAATGGGCTCTGTCACTACTGCTGCCATTAACTGGTTTATCAAGCAATATAAGATTGATATGAGTGAAGCCGCAGAGCCAGAAGCTACAGCCTATAGCTGCTTCAATGACTTTTTTACCCGTGCACTAAAGCCAGGTATTCGTCCACTATGTGATGACAATGACTACATCGTTCACCCTGTTGATGGTGCAGTTAGCCAACTCGGCCCGATCAAAGAAGGCCGTATTTTTCAGGCTAAAGGACATGATTATTCTTCACTTGCATTGCTAGGTGATCAGGCTGATGATGCTAAGCGTTTTGAAGGCGGCGACTTTGCCACAATCTACCTAGCACCAAAAGACTATCATCGTATTCACATGCCAATCAAAGGCACCCTGTCTAAGATGACTTATGTACCAGGTGAGCTCTTCTCTGTTAACCCGTTAACAGCTGAAAACGTGCCAGGCTTATTTGCTCGTAACGAACGTGTTGTCGCCATTTTTGAAACTGAAATCGGCCCGATGGCCATGGTATTAGTTGGCGCTACGATTGTGGCAAGTATCGAAACCGTTTGGGCGGGTACAGTCACACCACCAACAGGCAAAAAAGTATTTACTTGGGATTACCCAACTGAAGGTCCTAATGCACTGACCCTTGAGAAAGGTGCAGAGATGGGTCGCTTTAAGCTAGGTAGCACTGTAGTGATGTTATTCGCTAAAGATGCTCTCGACGAATTTGCTGATGGAGTAGAGCCAAGAAGCGTGACGCGTATGGGTCAAGCTTTTGCAAAAATCGAAGACTAATCTCTAAGGTATGAATGGACAATAAAAAGACAGGGCTGTTAGAACTACACTTCGCGGTACTACTTTTCGGTGGTACCGCTTTATTTTCAAAGCTTATTCCCCTTAGTGCACTCGATATCACTGTGTTGCGCTGCGTCGTAGCAGCCACAGTGCTAGCGTTAATAGTCAAACTTAGCAAACAACGACTGTCGTTAAACGCAGGCAAAGACTACCTTATCGCTATAGCCCTTGGCATCATCATCAGCCTGCACTGGGTCACCTACTTTGCCTCGATGCAACTCTCATCAGTTGCCATTGGCATGATCGCCTTCTTTACCTATCCGGTCATGACGGTCTTGGTCGAACCCATTGTCACCAAGACGAAACTCAAGCTGTCCGATGTCATCAGTGGCATAGTGGTGCTCATTGGCGTGTCACTGCTGATCCCTGAGGCAAGTCTAGGTAATGATGTCACCTTAGGTATTGCTATCGGCATTTTATCCGCCGCTCTGTTTACCGCTCGAAACCTACTGCATAAACGCTACTTCACCGCCTACAGTGGCAAACAAGCCATGTTCTATCAGACCTCGGTTGCGGTGTTCTTTTTAGCCCCTTGGCTAAACGTAGAGCTAAGCAGCATCGAGCAAAATGTATGGTGGTTGATTATTTTACTAGGAGTGGTTTTTACTGCTGTTCCCCATGCGCTATTTACCTCAGCATTAAGGCTCCTAAGTGCAAAAACGGTTGGACTAGTCTCCTGCCTGCAACCTTTTTATGGTGCCATGTTAGCCCTAATGCTGCTCGGCGAAGAGCTTGCACTAAAAACCGTTATTGGCGGAACACTGGTCGTTGCTACCGCATTGTTCGAAACGCAGCAAAACCATAAGTTAAATAGAGCAAAAAAGAGTGCATAGAGCGATTTATTTATCACGCTAACTTGGCTAATATGAACATCTCCTTTTTGCCTTATTCATACTCTTATCATGCATCGTTTTTTACTGCTTCTTCTGTGTCTATTCGCTTTATCGGCTAGTGCTAACTCGCCACTTCAAATTGATAAGCGTCTAGGGCTCACGCCTACCAACAGCGAGTCGACACCACAAGAGCAGCTCGGCCTACTCGAAGACAAGATCCATGACTTAGTCCTGACAGAAAATAGTGCGCGCGAACTAATAAGTAACTATGCAAAACATAAGCAAAACTTACTAAGCCAAATAGAAGATGCACAACAGCCACCTCGCGACTTAGACCAACAGGATATCAACCAGCAGGCTTCACTCGCCTATCTGCGTTTATCGGAACTAAAAGATGTTGAAATAAGCTTAGGCCAAAAAATAAATGCGCTAATCAAGTCCCATAGCGAGTTGCCCGATGCACTCGTTAATGCCCGTGCTGCATTACAGAAACATAAAAAAATTCGCATTGGTGAAGAACAAACCATTAATAATCAGCTCTTAATTGCTCAAGGACGCCTCTATGAGCAAGATGTCAAAACACTCGAAGCACTATTGGCGAGTAGTCAAAAAGAGATTGACTTAAACCAGCTGCAACTCAAATTAGTACGTGAACAGTTGGCTCAACAGGAACTGTTAATTGAGCGCTTGAACCAAGAGATCGTTATACAGAGACAAGCGCGCACCGAAGCGGCTATTGCAGGCAGTTTATTACCCGGTGATAAAACCCACGACCCAATCGCACAAGAGCTTAGCGATAGTAACTTAATTTATGGTGAGAAATTAAAAGAGCTGAATCATAAAATCAGCCTTACCCTTACACAGCAGGAACAAGCCGAAGCCCAATACCAAGCTCAGGCCAAACAGCTGACCACAATCCAACAGCAGATCGGCTGGATTAAGCTAAATTCGGCCTTTGGTGAGCGCTTCCTGCAGATGCTGCAAGCGCTACCTAAGCCACCAAATCAAGAGCCTGTGCAGAGTGAAATAGCCAATACTCGGCTCGCCCGCTACCAGATAGAACAGGCACAAACCCTAAATAGTCAGCAAGTCACCTCAATTGGTGCCGATAACTCCTTGCAAGCTAAGCTCTTATCCTCTCAAGGCATGCTGCTGCAACAACTGCTACAGAGTTATGATCAATACTTAAGTGAACTTGCCGATCTTAGAGTGAGCTATGAGCAGCTAAACCAGCAATATCTAACACTTAAAAGCACACTCAACGAACACCTATTCTGGGTACCCAATGCGAACAGTATCGGTAGCCTATGGATCACCGATCTTCACCAGAGCATTCAGTGGATGCTACAGCAAGCCCCTTGGGGTCAAATGCAGAGCTCATTCGATGAACAGGGCAACCTGTGGTCATGGTGGCTAATACTGTTTGTGCTCAGCATCATCGCTCAAGATATTTTGACACCGAAATTTAAATCGGCGATGCGCCGTGAACTGCCTTTTGTCGGCAATGTGACTCAAGATAAGTTTATCTATACATTCCATGTACTGATCAACTCGCTAGGTTATAGTCTACTCAAACCACTACCTATCGTGTTAGCTGGCGGGATCTTCTATCTATCGAGCCATAACTTCGTCTCCGCCATCGGTATGGGGATCATGGCGCTCGGCCTGCTCTATCAACTTTATCGTTTTATCTACCTACTGGCGCTGGACAGAGGCTTATTGATTAACCACTTTAAGTCGCCAAAAAGTATTGTTCGCTCAGGGCAGGAACGCTTTAGACAGTTCACCATAATGGCGGCGCCGTTCTTAGCGATCATGGCCTTTACCGAAGTGATTGATACCTCTCTAGTTCGCAACAGTCTCGGCCGTGGTGCATTTATTATCTTCTGTTTGATGCTGTTTTGGTTTTACAAAGATATGCTCAGCCTATCTAACAAAGAAAATACCGCCGATCACAGTAAGAATAAGAAACTGCTTCAAAAGCTGCTGTGGGCCATGCTAATTATCATGCCACTCGCCTGTGCGGTATTGGCTTTCCAAGGCTACTACTACACCGCATTCCAGATGTTCCTACAGCTACAATTATCATTGATATTTGGTCTGGGCTTCTTACTGCTGTTTAACTTAATCAAGCGTTGGATGTTAATTGAACGTCGCCGTATCGCCTTCGAGCGAGCCAAGGCCAAGCGTGCAGAAGTGCTGGCACAACGTGAGAAAGGTGAAGTAAGCGTCAACGAACAAGGCGATACTTACGAAGAGCCAATAGTCGATCTAGAGACGATATCTAGCCAGTCATTGGGTCTAGTACGTTCATTATTACTGCTGGCATTTCTCGCCAGCATTGTTGGCCTATGGACTCAAACCCACACCGCGCTGTTTTCACTGCTTGACGGCGTTACTCTATGGTCGAGTAATACCACGGTCAACGGTATTGAACAGCAGATCCCTATCACCCTTAAGTCTCTACTGTTATCACTGATTATTGTTGGCTTCTCGATGATGATAGCTACCAACCTACCCGGACTTATCGAGCTGACGATTCTGCAAAGACTAGATCTCAGTCAGGGAACTGGTTTTGCATTAACCACCGTCAGCCGCTATTTAGTGGTGATGTTTGGCGTGCTTGGCTGCTTCTCAACCTTAGGGATGGAATGGTCTAAACTACAATGGTTGGTCGCCGCCCTCTCTGTTGGTTTAGGTTTCGGTCTGCAGGAGATCTTCGCGAACTTTATCTCTGGTCTGATCATTCTGTTTGAGAAACCGGTGCGTATTGGCGATACCGTCACCATCCGCGATCTCACTGGCACAGTGAGTAAAATTCAAATTCGCGCCACTACGATTATCGACTGGGATCGCAAGGAAATCATCGTACCAAACAAGGCCTTTATTACCGAACAGCTCATTAACTGGTCACTTTCAGATCCTATTACTCGCGTTATCGTTTATGTTTCAGTTGCCCGAGATTCAGATCCTGCACGTGTTGAAGCGGCACTTTACCAAGCAGTACAAGAGTGTGACGATGCCCTGCTCTCTCCAGAGCCAGAAGTATGGTTTGCAGGCTTTGGTCAACACACCCAAGACTTTGAAGTCAGAGCCTATGCCAAAGACATGGGCGCTCGCTGGCCACTAAGGCATAAGCTGCACAAGCAGATCAGCAAGAAGCTACGTGAGAATGACTTAGTGCTAGCCTATCCGCAGCTTGAAGTACATCTGTCTGCGAGTCAGAGTAAAGACGTACAAAGCTTGTTAAGAACCTAAACAAAAAACAACTGAGAACCCGTTATGATGATTTTTGCTCACCGAGGTGCCAGCGGTTATGTGGCAGAAAATAGCCTTGCAGCCTTTGCTAAAGCTGTTGAGCTCGGCGCTACCGCGGTTGAGCTCGATGTGCACTTAGTTGAAGATGAGCTGTATGTTTTTCACGATAGACGCCTTGAGCCAAAGAGCTCAGGGGAGGGTCTTATCGAGCAGTACACTAAGCAAGCATTAAGCCAGATAACCATTGATGGAGAGCCAATCCCGAGCTTAATCCAAGTATTAAGCCTGCTAAAGCCACACAATACTTTAGTCAATATAGAATTAAAGGGGCTGGCTTGCCTTGAAGCATTTATCTCGCTCTATCCTAAACTGATCTCAGATCTTAGTTATGATGCTAATAAATTACTGATCTCATCGTTTAACCACCCCTTCTTGGCGTCGTTTAAACAGCGCTACCCAGATGCAAATGTAGCCCCGCTAATCGAAGGTATACCACTGGAACTCGCACACATCGTCAGTCAACTCGATGCCTACTCCATTCATTTAGGCTTAAGTTTTACCACTCAAGAGATGATTGATGATGCTCATCGCCGAGGTGCTAAGGTGTATGTTTACACGGTAGATAACCTTGATGATCTCGATATGCTAAAGCAGATGGGGGTCGATGGAATATTCACGAACTATCCGGATCGCGCAATTGCTCATATCAGCCAAGATTAGCAGCCATTGAAGCTGCTTTCATCGGCAAGCCAATACCGACAAGTTGCCCAAATTAAATAAAACAAACTACACTGAAATTAACGACTTAAACTTGTCTATTGCGTTGCGCCCAGCTACCTATGGCGAAGAAAGCAGTCACAACCAAAACAAATAACCAGTGTGGCGGTATTTTAGCCATATATTGCGCCAACAAAGGGCTTAAATGGATAATTATCAACCCATAGCCAAATGCATTGACGATGACGAAAATGAGTGTGCGCAGCAAAAAAGAGCGCCCCGCAAGGTAGCGACGTAAAAAACGATTGATATCAGCACCAAATACAACCAAACAACAGGCTATAATTGCCATCGAGACCTCAGCTAGCCAAGGGGTGACAAGTGCCCCTAAATAGTTAAGAAATTCAATAACCTTAGATATTATATTCGACATTGCCCAAGCAAGTTAAAAAGCTGTAAATGTAGAATATAGGGAGTTAGTATGGGACACAAGCTACTATTGCTCACCAGAGAAAATGAGCGTTATCGTCAACTATTAAGTTCGTGCCATCTACCGAATACGCTTATTTTAGATGATGATCCCCAAGGTATTTTCAATGCCGATATCTGGTTAGCCGAGCCAAAACTAGCTGCTCCACTACTTCCGCATGCGGCCAATTTAAAATGGATGCAATCAACTTTCGCCGGCGTCGATGCCTTAGTTAAACCTAGACAGCGCAAAGACTATGAGCTCACTAATGTACGCGGCATTTTCGGCCCGCTAATGAGTGAATATCTGTTTGGTTACCTGCTGGCTTACCAAAGAGAGCACAGAAAATATCGCACTCAGCAAGATCAAAAGGTTTGGTTACCAGGCAGCTTTAAGACATTGCAAGGGCAAACCTTGTTACTGCTAGGGACAGGCTCCATTGCTAAACATATCGCCCAAACAGCTAAGCATTTTGGTATGCATGTCATTGGTATTAATCGAGGTGCAAAACCCACCATAGGTTTTGATAAGGTAGATACCTTAGCCAACCTTACTCGCTATTTACCGCAGGCCGATGCAGTTGCCAGTATCCTACCTAGCACACCCGATACTCGAGGCGCACTAAACAAGCACACCTTGTCGCTGCTAAAAGAAGAGGTCGTACTATTTAATTTAGGCCGCGGTGATGTGCTTGACCTAGATGCTCTCTATTTACAATTAATAAGCCATCCAGAGCAACAAGCCATTCTTGATGTATTTAATCAAGAACCTCTGCCGGAAGAGCACCCTATTTGGTCCCTCGATAATGTCATTATTACGCCACATATCGCAGCGCCCAGTTTTCCCGAACAAGTGGTAGAGATTTTTGCCGAAAACTTTCACAAGTGGCTCAAAGGCGAAAAACTGTCTCATAGAGTGCACTTTGAGCGTGGTTACTAGCGAGTTAATGATGAACAAAATATGAGCAGCACGGCAATCATCACAACAATGTGAGCTAAGCACGCTTTTTAATAACTGGCTTAGACGAAATGACCAATATTTATACCAAGCCGTTATTAGCACTGAGAATCATTTTCATTTATACTTCGAACCATATTCGATTTTGAGATGATATTTCATGTACGTTTGTCTTTGCCATGCAATCACCGATACACAAATCAAAGAAGCTGTTAGCCAAGGTGATGCTTCATTAGCCGATGTTAGAAGGCGTCTTGGCGTAGCGGATCAATGTGGAAAGTGTGCAAAAATGGCAACTCAGATCATCCAAAGACAAGTGGATATCGAGCCTAACTATTACGAGGTGGCTTAGTCTTAATAAGCACACCGAGTTTCAATAAAAAATGCAGCCACTTGGCTGCATTTTTTATATCGTAACGCTATTAGAGTACGGGCTCACCGTCACCAAGCTCAACGCTGTCTACACGCTGCAGACCACGCGGTAACTTAGCACCACGGCGGCCACGCTCACCACGGTAATGCTCCAAGTCACTTGGCTTTAAGGTTAGCTTGCGCTTACCCGCCCACAGGGTTACAGCCGTGTCTTCTGGTATCACATTCAAATGCAATAGCAACTCTTCACGATTTTTAGCACGTTCGCCAGGGATCCCAATGATCTTATTGCCTTTACCTTTAGAAAGCTGAGGTAACGCATCGAGAGAGAACAGCAACATACGCCCTTCATTGGTGATCGCTAATATCGACTGTGGTTTTGACTTATCCACCTTCTGCGGCAGCAACACCTTAGCATTCGCAGGTAAGCTTAGCAGCGCCTTACCCGCCTTATTACGCGACACCATGTCTTTGTTGGCGCAGATGAAGCCGTAGCCCGCGTCGGACGCTAATAGGTAGCATTGCTCGTCATCAGACAATAACAAATGCTCCATTGTTGTGCCTGGGGCTAAATTGAACCTAGTCGTTATAGGTTCTCCCTGAGATCGCGCTGACGGCAAGGTATGGGTGTCGGTGGCAAATGCCCTGCCGGAAGTGTCAATAAACACGCTAGGTTGATTGCTGCGCCCCTGCGCTGAACGTAAGAAGCTATCGCCCGCTTTGTAAGATAAACTTTGACCGTCAACCTCATGACCTTTAGCGCAACGCACCCAACCTTTCTCTGATAGTACAACTGTGACAGATTCTACTGCGACCAGTTCTTGCTGAGTGAGTGCTTTTGACTCTGTACGCTCAACCAGTGGTGAGCGGCGCTCATCGCCATAATCTTCGCCATCTTTGATAAGCTCTTTCTTGATCAGCGTCTTCATGCGACGCTCAGAACTTAGTAATAATTGTAACTTATCACGCTCTGCTTCAAGCTCACTTTGCTCACCCTTAATCTTAAACTCTTCAAGCTTGGCTAAGTGACGCAATTTCAAATCAAGAATGGCATCAGCTTGCTTATCAGATAATGCAAATCGAGAGATTAACTCCGCTTTGGGATCATCGTTATAACGAATGATCTCAATCACTTCGTCAATATTCAAAAATGCAATCATCAAGGCATCTAGAATATGTAGTCTCGCTAAAATCTTATCTAGTCGATATTCCAGACGGCGCTTAACCGTTGTCATTCTGAACGTAAGCCATTCAGTTAATAATTCGAGTAAGCCTTTAACTTGCGGACGCCCATTTAGGCCAAGTACGTTCAAGTTAACACGATAACTTTTTTGTAAATCTGTTGTCGCGAATAGATGCGCCATCAGTTGATCACAGTCGACACGATTCGAGCGCGGAACAATGATCATACGCACAGGGCTTTCGTGATCTGACTCATCACGCAAGTCTGTCACCATCGGCAACTTCTTTGCCTGCATTTGGCTGGCGATCTGTTCTAAAATTTTGCCGCTACTGGCTTGATGCGGCAGTGCGGTAATGACGATCTCACCGTTCTCTACGGTATAAACAGCGCGAGCCTTAATCGAGCCTCGACCCGTTTGATAAATTTTAGTGATATCGGCCGCAGGCGTAATAATCTCAGCCTCTGTCGGATAATCTGGGCCTGGCACAAACTCCATCAAACGTGCTAAATCAGCTTTAGGGTTATCCAGTAACTCAACACACGCGCCCACCAACTCTTTGGCGTTATGCGGCGGTACGTCAGTTGCCATACCAACGGCAATACCGGTAATACCATTGAGCAAAATATGCGGTAAACGAGCAGGCAGTACCAAAGGTTCTTTCATGGTGCCATCAAAGTTGACGCCCCAATCGACAGTACCTTGACCGAGCTCACTAAGTAGCACTTCTGAAAACTTAGATAATCTTGCTTCGGTATAACGCATCGCCGCAAATGACTTGGGATCGTCCGGTGCGCCCCAGTTTCCTTGGCCATCAACCAACGGGTAACGGTATGAGAATGGCTGCGCCATCAATACCATCGCTTCGTAACAGGCACTATCACCATGAGGGTGATATTTACCAAGCACGTCACCGACTGTACGCGCCGACTTCTTATGTTTAGATTGAGCCGATAAACCCAGCTCACTCATGGCATAGATAATCCGTCTCTGAACCGGTTTGAGTCCATCACCAATATGTGGCAATGCTCGATCCATGATCACATACATGGAATAGTTCAGATATGCCTCTTCCGTGAAGCGGCGTAGAGGCATCTGCTCAACACCATCAAGGCTTAAATCTATCGCATCACTCATTAATCATTATCCTGTGACTGATTTTTTGCTGAATCTTTATAGAACAAACGGTATATGTTGCCCTTTAGGTCATCAGAAATATACATAGCACCATCGGGCGCCGTGACCAATGCATATGGTCTTGCGACGGGGAACTCTCCGTCTAGAAAACTGACTACTGTACTTCTTTTAATGACTTGGTCATCTTTGATTTCTAGCATGACAACTTGATAGCCGACTTTACTTGAACGATTCCATGAACCGTTTTCGGCAACAAACATCTGATTATGGAAACGCTCAGGGAACTGTTTACCACGATAAAAGTGAAGCCCCTTAGCGCCAACATGAGCTGGCAATTCATACCTAGGAGCAACGACTTTTAAGTTTTTAGGCTTATCATAAGCAGGTTCTATAATGTCGGTAGCATGAATATAGGGAAAGCCAAAGTGGCTCCCCTTGCGTTCGACTTTATTGATCTCATCCGGTGGCAGGTTATCGCCCATCCAATCACGGCCATTATCAGCGAACCAAAGCTGCTTATCTTCGACTGACCAATCAAAGGCCAGTACCTTCCTGACGCCACTGACTATTTGCTCGCTGGCGCCAGTGTCCACATCAATCGCTAAAATACTGCTATAGGGCGCTTCAGATTCACAGACGTTACAGGGGGCTCCTATGGCAATATATAACAGGCCGTCGGGACCAAAACGCATGGCGCGGCGACTCTTCTTACTATTACCCGGTAGGCGGTCATAAACCTCTTTCGGACGTCCCGGCCTTTTTAGTCGGGACTCAACCTGGTTAAAGCGTAAGATGCGCTCCTTTTCTGCAACATATAACGCACCATCATGAAAGGCGATCGCTTCAGGATAATCTAGCCCCTTGGCGATCGAATAACGCTTATCGACCCGACCATCGTTGTCAGCATCGACCAAGGCGGTAATGGTACCGTCTCGATAGGAGCCAACAAATAAGGTGCCCTTATCGCCAACCGCAAGCTGCTTAGCATCACCGAGATCGGAGGCATATAAGGTTAACCCAAAGCCTTTCGATACTGTGATCATCACAGGTTCGGCGGCTAAAGTGCTACAGCTAAATATAAAGTGAGCGCAAAGCAGCGACATCCCAACAGCTATTTGATTTCGATAGTTTTCAAACGTCATTATTATTCTTTTGTCTGATTATAATCATTCATCTCAAACTGCCGATTAGAGCTGGGCAATATCACCCTTAGCCTCTAACCAAGTTTTTCTGTCTCCAGAGCGTTTCTTGGCTAAAAGCATATCCATCAGAGCCATTGTATCATCGGCATCATCTATGGTTAATTGCACTAATCGACGCGTATTTGGGTCCATAGTGGTTTCACGTAATTGCAGTGGATTCATCTCACCCAATCCCTTGAATCGTGTTACTTGGACTTTTCCTTTCCGTTTTTCTGCGGTGATTCTGTCTAGAATACCGTTTTTCTCAGCCTCATCGAGGGCGTAGAACACATCTTTACCAATATCGATACGGAACAGCGGCGGCATAGCGACATAAATATGTCCCTGCTCCACCAGCACCCGGTAATGCTTCATAAATAGCGCACATAAGAGTGTCGCAATATGCAGACCATCCGAGTCCGCATCGGCAAGGATACAGATTTTACCGTATCTCAGCTCAGAGATATCCGCACTATCAGGGTCGCAACCAATCGCAACCGAAATATCATGTACTTCTTGCGATGCCAGTACCTGAGAAGCATCGACTTCCCATGTATTTAAGATCTTACCGCGCAGCGGCATAATCGCTTGAAACTCGCGATCGCGAGCCTGTTTGGCACTACCGCCCGCAGAGTCACCCTCCACCAAGAATAGCTCGCCTCGCATCGGGTCTTGACCGCTACAATCTGTTAGCTTACCCGGCAGTGCTGGGCCAGACGTAATACGCTTACGCGCCACTTTCTTGGCTGCTTTTAATCGCTTTTGTGCATTGTTAATGCACATATCGGCTAAGGCTTCTGCTTGCTCAGTATTGGTGTTTAACCAGAGGCTAAATGCATCGCGAACGATACCCGATACAAACGCAGCACACTGCCTGCTTGATAGCTTCTCTTTGGTTTGGCCTGCAAACTGTGGGTCTTGCATCTTAATCGATAAGATAAAGGTGCTGCGATCCCAGATATCTTCAGGCGTTAACTTAATGCCACGCGGCATCAAATTTCTGAACTCACAAAACTCACGCATAGACTCAAGCAAACCTTGCCTAAAGCCGTTTACGTGCGTACCGCCAAGCGGTGTTGGAATAAGGTTTACATAACTTTCATTTAGATAGTCGCCACCTTCTGGCAACCAGGTAATCGCCCAATCCGCCGCCTCTAGATTGCCAGCAAAGCTACCAACAAACGGTACTTCAGGCAGTGTAGGCACACCATTGATAGACGATTTTAAGTAATCTTCTAAACCACTCTCATAAAACCACTCTTGGGTTTCATTAGTTTGTTTATTAACAAATTTAATTCGCAGGCCGGGGCAAAGTACCGCTTTGGCTTTTAGTAAATAGGTCAATTTACTAATTGAGAAATTACCAGAATCAAAGTAACTAGGGTCTGGCCAGAAATGAACGCTGGTACCCGTATTACGGCGGCCACAGGTGCCCGTTACATGTAAGTCTTCAACTTTTTCACCGTGCTCAAAAGCCATCTCATAGACTTCGGCATTACGTCTCACGGTTATTTCAACACGACTTGAAAGCGCGTTTACAACTGAGATCCCCACACCGTGAAGACCACCTGAAAACTGATAGTTTTTATTGGAGAACTTACCGCCCGCATGCAGCTTAGTTAAAATAAGCTCGACACCTGGGATCCCCTCTTCAGGGTGAATATCGACAGGCATACCACGGCCGTCATCGGTGACTTCTAAGGAGTTATCGGCATGCAAAATAACGTCGATACGGCTGGCGTGCCCGGCTAATGCCTCATCGACACTATTATCTATGACTTCCTGTCCTAAGTGGTTCGGGCGCGAAGTATCGGTATACATACCGGGGCGACGTTTTACAGGGTCGAGTCCATTTAGGACTTCAATAGCATCTGAGGTGTATTGGTTTGTCATGGCACACATATTTTTTTGTTATTCAGGCCATGTTGCGGCCCTACGGGTCTATTTGTCAAGAAAACAGATATTCACAGATAGAAGCAAGTTGGTCCTCGTAGCCGATAAAGCTATGGTCGCCACCTGGTTCTATTAAGAGCTTACAGCAGTGATATTTCTGCACGGCCTGTTTATAGTCGAGCACTTCATCGCCTGTCTGTAATAGTACATAAAAGCGATCTGGATTTAATATTGCGGGCGTATTGTAGCGCGCGACGTCTTGCTTATGTTCAGCAACAACTTGGTAGGTCTCATCCGTATAGGGATTGTACTGAGTGCCAATGAATTCATCAAACAGTTCGAACGGTTTTACCGCAGGATTAATTAAAACTGCGCGTCCACCGTAAGTTTCAGCTAAATAACTCGCGAAATACCCACCTAGCGAAGAACCAATGTAGGTGAGTGACTCACCATCTGCTTTGGCTTTTTCAACTACATCGATCAATAGCGCCATCGCTTCTAGCGGCTCACAGGGCAGTTGAGGCTGTTGAAATTTCAGCTTGGGGTGATGCTCTGCAATAAAGCGCGCGGTAACCAAACCTTTGTCGGAGAGGGGAGAACTATTAAATCCATGTATATATAGCAGCATACTTCCTCACACTGCGGTTTTTCTTATCTAATAACCGCCAGCATCTTTATCGGGTGAAAATGTTTCGCCAGGTACCCGGTAAACATTGGTCAGAATGCTACCATCGGATTTAAGCTCCAGCAAACGGTACCCCGGTTGCTGAGCATCGAGCGCAAAATAAGGAGACTTGGGCTTAAACTGGATGCAGGTAGATGGCGTTGCCATCAATTTAAGTGCACCGTGCGGCCCTTTATGCTCAGTATCGATAGTTTGATGGATGTGACCCCAAAGTAAACCTTTTACTTGGGGGTACTGCGCAGCCTTTTCAATGAAATGGCTGCCATTATCCATACAGTGCTGGTCAAGCCAATTACAACCGGCAAGAATCGGATTATGGTGCATCACCAGTAACGTATGACGTTCAGGTTCGGCTGCAATAGCACTATCGATCAAGTCTAATTCAGCGTCGGACATGTGGCCACCTGGGCGACCCCTTACCGTTGAGTCCAACATAAGGATCTGCCAGTTCCCCGCTAAGATACGCTTCTGGCCAAACACTTTAGGCCCTTGCATATGCAGGCTCATGATCCGTGGGTCGTCATGGTTACCTGGAAGATAATGGCAAGGGATCTCTAATGGAGAAATAGCATCGACAAAGCTGTGATATGACTCATTTGAGTAATCTTGGCTGATATCCCCAGTCGCAAGCATGAAGTCTGCGGGGTAGTTGACAGCAGATATGGTGTTAAGCACAGCGCCAAGACTTTGAGCGGTATTAACTCCGAGTAACTGAGCTTCGGGATCGGCAAACAGGTGAGGATCTGTGACTTGCACGATTCTCACACTCTTAGCTTCAGAAATCGAATAAGAGATAGCCGCTTTTAGCAAATTAATTACCCAATAATCAGATCAACTAACAAATTTAGTTAAGTTATCAATCTTTAATAACTCTTCTAGAAAAGCATTGACTTGGTACTTTTCATCTCGATGATGCATATGCATATTTGGATAATCATACACTGGTCGCAATTGATAAATCTGTTGACTAGTTAACACTTCTGCTAATTTAGCATCATGGTAAATGCGCACCGAAACTTTTGGAGTCGTTAGCCAGTCATGACTGCCTACGCAGCGTGAAATCTGCACTAATTGGGTATATCGAGTATTTTCTAACAAGCAAACATCTAACTGACCAAATTCGCCTTTTACCCGCCACTGTTCCCCCTCACAAGGTTCAAGGGTTAGCCAGCGTTGAATATGCATATAGTTACGCCCACAAAGCGCCAAAAACTGACTCACATTAGGCTGATACTTATTTTTTCTTGCAAAGACGACTTTTGACACGGCTCAGTTCCAACTCTTTCTAACTTCATTTCACCACTAAGGCTGTTTACTTCTAACCGTTCAGCTTAATGATATCTTGATAATTTAATTGCAGCCAAAGCAGGCCTATTACGGTAGACGCATTATCAATTCGCCCCGATACCACCATTTGATAGGCTTGCTCTCGGCTCAATACATGAACTCGAATATCTTCTTGTTCATGCTCTAAGCCATGAACCCCTTTTGCCTCTGCGGCACAGATCTTAGCCCAATAAAAGTCAAAACGCTCGCTGGCTCCACCCGGACTTGAGAAGTATTCATTCACTTTCGTTAATTGTTGCGCGTGCAAGCCGGCCTCCTCCTTAAGCTCACGATGGGCAACATCGGCCGAAAGCTGTCCGCTGTCGATCATCCCCGCCACGAGTTCGAGTAACCAAGGGTTTTTACCACTTTCAAGTACGGGAATACGGATCTGCTCAATCAATACCACCTGATCCGAAATGGGGTCGTAGGGTAAGACAACCACGGCATGGCCACGTTCAAATACCTCACGTGACACCTCATCACTCCAGCCACCATTAAACAATCGGTGTTTAAAGCGGTACTCATCCATCTTAAAAAAACCTTTAAATAAGGTATTTTTGCTCAAAAGTTTCACGTCATCACGATTAAATGTGCTGTTCATTTCCAATCCTAAACATAGTTGTTTATAAAGGTTTTCATACCACAATCAACTCACACAAAAATATTAATACTATGATGAAAGCAGTACTAATCATAATGATTAAAAACTGTTACACTTCCGAGTTGACTTAGAATTTGTAGGTTTTTATTATTTAACCCACTAAGTTTAGATGTATTGGGAAGCGTCGGGAAGCGCAAACCGTCTTACTTTTTTGTTATAGGTAAGGCATGGCTAAACATAACAAGTTAAATTCGCTCCTCCGTGGAGAATTTTGTCTAAAAGGACAGCAAATGAAATTCAAAATCCGTTCTCTATGTGCCGCACTAACACTTGCAGCTACCGCACAAGCAGCTCATGCTGATGACCTTCTACAAATATATCAACAAGCATTGACCAGTGATCCCATTGTGCTACAAGCTCAAGCTCAACGTGATGCTTTGTATGAACAGATTGAAGAAAACCGTGCGCCACTACTACCAACCATCAGTGCTAATGTCGGTTACGACAAAGCATGGAATGACCCAAGTGCTGACTCTAGCGGTATTACTGGCGGCATTACGCTTAACCAAGTGATTTACGATCACAGCGCATGGGTAGGCTTAAGCCTAGCCGAAAAAGCCGCTTCTCAAGCAGACTCAGCTTATGCATCGTCGCTACAGAGCTTGATTATCCGTGTCACTAACGCTTATTTTGACGTGTTAACCGCCATGGATGACTATGAGTTTCAAGGCGCAGAAAAGCGTGCGATTGGACGTCAGCTAGAACAGACTAAACAACGTTTTGCTGTAGGTTTGACGGCGATTACTGACGTACACGAAGCACAGGCTCAGTATGACTTAGCTAACGCGCAAGAAATTCTAAGTCAAAACACCCTTGCTAATAGCTATGAAGCATTGCGTGAAATTACAGGTATTGATCATAAGCAGATCGATATCCTAGATATGAATCGCTTTTCAGCAACAGCGGTTGCACCTGCATCTTCAACTGATTGGATTAAGATCGCAGAAACCAACAGCATTGACTTGATGACAACGCGTATCGGTAAAGATATCGCTGAAGAGACTATCACGCTTTACAAAGCTGGCCATATGCCATCACTGAGCTTGAATGCCGGTTATAACAAAGGTATTGAGCAAGAGCCAGGAAATGACTTTGATAACGGTACGGTTGGCGTAACACTAAGCATTCCTATCTTTGAAGGTTTCAAAGTGTCTTCGCGTGTTAACCAAGCACAGTACCAGTATGTAGAAGCAAGCGCGAAACTTGAGCAGACACACCGCCAAGTGGTTAAAAATGTACGCAATAACTTTAACAACGTCGGTGCATCTATCAGCTCTATTCGTGCTTACGAACAATCAGTGATCTCTTCACAGAGCGCATTACAGGCTACCGAAGCGGGTTTTGAAGTGGGTACCCGTACTATCGTTGACGTATTGAACAGTACGCGTAACTTATATGATTCAAAGCGTAAGCTTTCTGATGCGCGTTATGGCTATATCAACTCAATTCTAGCGCTTAAGCAAGCTGCGGGCACCTTGAACGAAGATGATGTTGCCTCAATTAACAGCGGCCTTACAGCTCCAGCAGTGACTAAGTAAGCCTTGTTGTTAAACATATAAAAAAACCGCCAAATGGCGGTTTTTTTTATGTGTTACTTAAGCAAGAATTAGAATACTAGTTCAACACCAGCAAAGTAACCTTTAAACTGCATATCAGCGGTTACGCCATCGAAACCGTTTACGTCAAACTTAAAGTCACGGTAACCCGCGCGAATACGGTAATCTAGTGCTGCACCATCGAAGTTCCAGCCAAGACCCAATGAGTAGTCGTATACACTTGACTCATCGACGCCCATCATCACATCGGCAAAACCGTATAGGCCAAGACCTGGAACGCCAACTTGTGCGTCGATATAACCCATGACGATACCGCTATCGATATTTTTAGTCTCTGGGTGACCAGCATCGGCAACACGGAACTTACCGTCCATCTTCTTGTAAGCTGCACCTAAATCAAGCGCAACGATATCGTTATCTAAGATCTCGTAATAAAGCACAAAATCGGTATTGCTAAGATCTGTAGTACTGTTTACGTCGCCCTGAAAGTTATGACCGTTATAGTTGAAATCAGCGCCGCTCATCTTGCCATCGGCTTCTAAGCTATTTTGTCTAATCTTAACGTTTGGAATAAGCGGAATTGGATGCTCAACAGCTACCCAGATACTGCCCTGCGAAGATGAATCATAGTTAAACTCTTGCTGTGGTTGACCCTTTTCAGCAAAAGTACCATTGGTATCAGCTTTCCAGTAGTCGCCACCAATTTTAAACCCGACAACGGTTGCAGCTTGAGCAGAAGCGCCCACTAATGAACTTAATAGTGCACACGCCAATAACGTCTTTTTCATAGTTAACCTTGAGTTAATAAGTTAGTTAGATCGATAACCGCAGCATTTGCGCGGGAGATGTAGTTCGCCATCACCAAAGAGTGATTAGCGACAACCCCAAAACCTGAACCGTTAAGGATCATCGGGCTCCAAATGGGTTGTTGTGTTTCTTCTAGCTCACGAATAATCTGACGCAGACTCACCTGAGCATTTTTCTTTTGTAATACATCGGCGAAATCGACTTCGATCGCCTTCATAAAATTCAGCAATGCCCATGTGGCACCACGAGTCTCATAGAAAACATCATCGATTTTCCACCAGCTAGTTTTAATCTCTTGGGCGCCAGCCCCTGGTGTTGATTGTCTTGCGGCGCTATCACCTGATAAGTCTGTATTTAGACGCTCTTGCCCCACGCTTGCAGACAGATTTTGTGACATGCTGCCTAGGCGCTTTTGCACCTCTTTAAGCCACTCATTTAAGTTATCGGCACGAGCGTAAAACTGCGCGTCAGGGTTTTCTGTGGCCATCATACGAGCGCGATAAAGCTTAAGTAGCTTTACTGCGTCACGATACTCACTCTCGGCGCTAGGTACTAACCAACTAGTATGCTCAATATTAAGCTTTGAATGTGCCGCTAACAGATCTTTGTCTGCACTAGATTGCGACTGGGAACGGCTGAACTCTTTACGCATAATTAGCGCCAAATCTCGCGTCTGCTCAATGGCTCCAAACTCAAACGCAGGCATGTTGTCCATGAAGATCGATGGTGGCGTCACATCATTTGAAAGCCAACCTCCAGGCTTATCTAGCAGAGCTTCAATAGTCAAAATCAATGCGCTGGTTGTTGCATAACCAATAACATTGTCGACACTTTGTTGATTATATGCATTTTGCTCAATAGGGTCAGGCTCTACACTCCACCAGACACTAATTAGATAGCCAATCAAGAAAACAACAATAACGGCTGCTAAGATTTTCTTCCATGTCACTTGCATTTGACTTGCTCCTTAGTGGTGATGATGCTGGTGAGCACTATCGCTTTGCTCTGCTTGTTTCTTAACGGGTAAGCTAATCTTTTGCTCTGTTCCATCGGCAAACTTAAGCGTCATATCAACGCTAGAATCGATAACTAACGGAGAGTTTAGCCCCATTAACATAATATGGTTTCCTGATTCTGACAGCACTAGACTCCCATGAGAGTCTATATCAAAGCCATCAACTTGGCGCATTTTGATCATGCCCCCCTCTTCAATCAGAGTGTGTAACTGTGCTTCTTTAGCAAATGACGCTTCGACGGCGACTAATCGAGTCGCATCACCGTGATTCTCAATGGTGATATATGCGGCGCTATTCGGCACGGTTGCAGGCATGGCGCGCACATAACCATCAACGAGTACCACTTGCGCATAAGCAGTAAAGGACAAACAGCTTAAAATGCCAAGGTTAAACAGTTGTTTGAATATTAGCTTCAATGTCTTAAACTCCATGTAAACCCAATTCGTAAAATGAGGACATAACGAATGAGCACGATTCAGGTTAGGGACGATAATGGGGTACGTATTATTACGTTTAATCGTCCGGATAAGCGTAATGCGCTTAACCTACAAATGTATACACAACTAACAGAATACCTTATCCAAGGTGAGTCGGACAATGAAATTCGAGCCTTTATGTTTCGCGGTCAAGCAGATTGCTTTACTTCGGGTAACGATGTCGCTGACTTCTTACAAAATAGTAGCTTAGGTGGCGAACACCCGGCTTTTCGCTTCCTTTTCTGTTTATTAGATCTTAAAAAGCCTGTGGTTGCCGCAGTAACTGGAGCTGCGGTAGGAATAGGCACGACCATGTTGCTACATTGCGATTTAGTTTATGCCGATAACAGCGCTAAATTTCAACTACCTTTCGTACAGCTAGCCTTAGTTCCTGAGGCGGGGGCGAGTATGTTACTACCTCAAGTTGTCGGACAAACAAGAGCAAGCGAGCTTTTACTGCTAGGTGAAAGCTTTAATGCCACTCAAGCACATGCATACGGACTCATTAACGATATTGTAGAAAGTGAGGCTATTTTTGAATATGCCTTAAAGCGTGCTCATCAATTAGCGGCTCTACCACCTATTTCACTGCAGTCGACCAAGAAGTTGATCCGCTATAACAAAGAAGCGGTGCGGGCACAGATGGAAAAAGAGCTCATAGAGTTTGAGGCTAGGCTTGCAAGTGATGAAGCTAAAGCAAAGTTTGCTGCGTTTTTAAATCGTTAATACTGTCTCGTATAAGACATTGAGTACGGATGCTAGACGTTGTTTTTAGCATCCGTGTTTCATTGGTATTATTACCTGAGATTGACAATGTGCTTGAGCACGAACTGAGGCGATATATTTCAAGGGAGTTAGCACTCTCATTCAATTTTCCTCTTTCTCATTATTTTATACGTCTGCATTAACATGGCTTTTCCCATTTAGGCAGCACTAAAGCTAATACAAAATAGATAAGCAAGCCCATCGCTGGATTACAAAATATCGCTACAGCGCAAACCACTCGGGTCCACATGCAAGACCAGTCAAACTTATCGGCCATCGCCGCACTAACACCGCAGACTAATGAGCGTGGGTCTTTTAAACGTTCTACAAAATCAACCATGATTAACTCCCTTTTCGATTAATCTTCTAACTTGTGCCACTCTAATGAACACACCAAACAGGCGAACATCACTAGACTAACAACGGGCAATAGCAACAGAGCCATAAACTGAGCTAAGAACAACATAATTAATCCTTAGTTACCGCACTAGTCACTAATGGCTGATCTTTGTTTTCAGCGGCAAGTTGCTCGTTAGTAACTTGCTCTTCACTTGCCATATCAAACAACATTTCAGACATTTGAGCTTGAATAGAAAGACTTAACTCTGTCTGAGCCTTTGTCATCATATCTTGCATCTGAGCAGAAATATTTTGCTCGATATTATTAGCTACATCACTAACAAGAGAGGTTTCAGCATGGACGGTCGCACTTGTACCAAGAAGTAGAGCAGTGAATACCGAAGCTTTAACGGTTTTTAATACAGTAGAGTTAAACATAATGGATTCCTTTTCGAGTTTGGCCTAATTGCATAGTTCTTAAATTGAGTTCTTAATTACAGAGAAGCTAATTACATCTTTCTCTAAATTACATAAGAACTAATACAAGCAGTGTGCCAACTTTGCCAGAATGAAATAACAGCATGTTTTTAAAGAAGAATAACTCTAGATGGGAATAGTGAATGGCAGAGCAATATTTAAACAATAAAAGATATTAGTGAAACTCACCATGCTCTGGTGAATTTCACTAAACAAAGTAACTATAAGCTCACAATGCCGTTCATTTCGGCTCTAGCTTGAGTTACCACTTCAATTCCAGCGCCTTGTTTATGGGCATTTTCACTTAGATAACGACGCCATACACGCGAACCCACTTCACCTTGATACAAGCCTATGATGTGGCGAGTGATATGATTTAAGCGGCCACCTTGCTGTAGATGTTTCTCTATATAAGGAAGTAGTTTCTCCAAAACAGCATCTCGACTTATTACTGGCGTATCTATACCACATAGCTTTTGATCGACTTCAGCCAAAATATATGGGTTTTGGTAAGCTTCGCGGCCAACCATAACGCCATCAAGGTGCTGCAGGTGTGTTTGACACTCTTCTAGCGTTTTAATGCCACCATTGATACTGATGTTCAGCTGCGGATAATCACGCTTAAGTTGATACACACGCTCATAATCTAATGGCGGGATCTCGCGATTCTCTTTTGGACTTAAGCCTTGGAGCCATGCCTTACGAGCATGAATGGTAAACTCCTCACAACCCGCCGCTTTAACAGTATCGATAAACTGAGTTAAAAACTCATAGCTATCTTGCTCGTCAATGCCGATACGGGTTTTAACCGTAATAGGGATGTCAACGACTTGCTTCATTGCCGACACACACTCGGCAACAAGTTCAGGCTCAGCCATTAGGCAGGCACCAAAACGACCATTCTGTACTCTATCCGATGGGCAACCCACATTAAGGTTAACCTCATCATAACCCCGTTCGGCAGCGAGCTTGGCACAAGCCGCTAGATCGGCTGGATTTGATCCACCCAGTTGCAATGCGAGTGGATGCTCTTCTTGGTTATAAGCGAGGTAATCACCGCGTCCATGCAAGATAGCGCCAGTCGTTACCATTTCGGTATATAGCAGCACCTGCGAAGACATCAAACGAGCAAAATAACGATAATGCCTGTCGGTCCAATCCAGCATGGGAGCGATTGAGAAGGTGCGGTTGATTGGTCTAACTGACATAAACTATTTATCCAACTCTTTATAATGACTTTACTCACCGAAATCTAAGGGGGAGTATCTATTTAGTAAAACTCTCACTCCACTGTCCAAGCCATGATAGCTACCACTGTAAGAGCGGACTATACAAAGGAGGAGAAAACTGCTGAAGCGTAATAATGGCGCATTATAGCACTACATCTCGAGTTAGAAGAAAGCCCCGCTGGGAATGTTTAGCAGTTCATAGATAAGTAATGGCTATTTATGAGATTTAACAATATAGGATTCCAGCGTTCGCTGAAGCCACAATGGAGTCTGTACCTTGCCATCTAAAGCCCGTTTGAGCCATAAATAAACAGTCGGATGGGAGAAGCCTTTCAGTAAAAACTGATCCTCAGCGTATTCCATTTTACACGCCTTGAGCCCGTTAATACTGGCTAAAAAACCCACCGCACTTTTAACACCAACTATCATAAAGGCATTGGAATTTAATAAACTACTTGCGGCACTGCCTAAATCTGGAGCCGTAGCATAGGTCTGCATCGGCTTACCCTTGATTTTTGCATAAACACTGATAGGAGATTTATTGGCAGGGAATGGCATCGTCACCAGCTTCACTATGGGGTAATCAATCATGTTATCAATCGTTGGTGAATCCCAAATAGGATGCCCAGCTCGGGCGATAAGATAACCACCTCGATGCTGGATAATTGACTTTGATAACAACTCTTTTCTAGTTGAGGGCTTAAAACAAATTACCGCATCAATTTCACCATCAATTAATTGCTGCTCACTTCTCTCAGACCAGGCAACGGTGGATATCGGAATACTGTCGCTGACACTATTGTTATCAGCCTCTTCAATAACCTGCTGAGCTAAACCGATTTCCAATTGAGGCACTGTACTAATGACTATTTGCGGTTCAGGCGTAGAGAGACTATTAATAACATCAGTTTCAACTTCGCCAGCACAAGATAAAATATCTGAAAATGATTGATACAAACTATGCGCAAGCTCTGTGGCCATCATTTTATTATTCGTACGAATAAATAATGGATCATCAAATACATCTCTTAGTGCATTTAAGGCACGACTCACCTTAGGCTGTGAGGTCCCCAGTGTAAGAGCCACTTCTTTGGTACTATTTTTAATATAAAGTTGGCAAAATATTTCTATGCTAGAAAGACTAACGCTACTTAATATCTTCATTATAGCCTTCACTATCTGAGGTTATATTTGCTTGAATATAACGATGAATCTCCTCGCCTATCCAGCTAGGGGAAGTTGTGTTCTTACGCATCTGTGTCAAATAATAATGGTCGCAACCACTTCTTTGATTAATCGATTCACATAAGCTTTTCTCTAATTTTAATGCACCAATATTGCCTCGTTGACATAAAAACTCAACGGCATCCATATGGCTTAAAAGCGCAATTGCATCACTCTGCTCTAACTGCAGCATGAGATCCGCTAAAAAACAAACTTTCACAACTAACTTCAATTTGCGTTCGACATCTAAGGCATAGCACTCCAGCGGATCAATCACATCGTTGATCTCATTACCTGAAAAACTTATGTATGGATAATCAAATATATCATCAAGCCCCAATGGCTGTTGGTGGCTCAATAATGGATGGCCTTGTTTAGCAACCAGCACATAGTTACTTGATGTTACAATTAAACTTGAAGTCAATTGTTCAGTATTATAAGCACCATAAGTTACCGCAATATCAACATGTTGCTGCTTTATAAGCTCAGCCACATTGCTAGTGCAAGGCTTAATGTGAAAGAGAAAAGAGTCTTGCTCTTCATGGGCCCTAGCTTGTAAATGATTAAGCAGGTTTAACGATAATGTCGGTGGGCAAGCAATCACCAGCTTACGGGTTCGCAAGTTATCCGTACCCACTTGGATCTTTTCACAGTGTTTAGCAAGCTCAACGATACGCTTCATTTTGGGATAAATATCGTTTGCCAAATCACTGGTCTCAAACCCTTGTTGTTTACGAATAAACAGCGGCGCATTCAAAGAGTGCCTCAACGACTTAAGGCTCCGGCTGATTTTAGAGCTCGGCACACCTAAAGTTTGGCTAACGGCTGTCGCATTGAGTGACTCATACAATAAAACAAAGACTTGAATATCAAATAGACTATTAACGCTTAACTTGCTCATTTTCCCTCAAAGTAATGTGCTAATCCCTAATTAAGCAATCTAAACCATTCACGATGCATTACGTATAAATAGCCTTTACTTTCGTGATTTTCATATTATTTAATACGTCATTTTGTGACTCACATTGGTTATTTTAGCTATCTAGTTCGATTCAAATTTAGGATTTGCAAAATATGAAATTTACATTTTCATATTTTGTAAATTTATAGGTAACACCTAAAAGGCCTGCGCATTCAACAATAATAACCAAGCACAAACCAAACGACAGACTTATAAACCAAAAAATAAGCGCAAAACCAGCCGATCAAGCTGCAAAGATGAGAGTTCATCCAGTGATCCACTTCATATCAAAAACCAAGCAAGATTAATAACATTTCAGTAACCGAGAATGGTTACCTTTAAGGAATGTATGATGATAATGACAAAAAAAACATCAATAGCTTTACTGATTGGATCGGCTTTATTTATAGGTGGTTGCTCAGATGGTAAAGACGGTAAGGATGGGGAAGATGGTGCACCAGGTGGCGGTGGAGATCCAGGCACTTCAGGACTGCATATTGATATGGCTGCCGAAGCGATAGCGAGTATCAATAACGCAGTCTATAGCGATGGCATCATTGCCCTAGATTTTGAACTTGAAAACAAACAAGGTGTCGGGCTATACGGTTTAAGTTCTGACAACCAATTTCATGACTTCCGTTTCTCGCTAGCGCAGTTACAAAAAACCGAAGGTACAGAGCTAAAACAGTGGTTCTCGTTATTAAATGCAGCAACTAATGATGCAGGAACCACCTTCGAGCAAGGTTTCGAGTCAATTAAAGATTGCGCTGATTGTTTAGTTGATCATAAAGACGGCACCTACACTTATACTTTCAACACTAACCTTACAACGGCTGACGATGCTGCAGGTATCGTCTTCGATCCCGCCTTGACTCAACGCATCGCTATCGAAATGCAATTTGAGTATGACTCTGGCCATGAGCTTGCAGAAAACGCCCATTACGATTGGATCCCTGCGACGAACGCAACTGAAGGTGTTGAGACACGCGATCTTGTCACCCTGCAAACTTGCTACAGCTGTCACCAACCTGCCAGCCTTAAGGCTCACGGTGGCCGCCGTTTAGATATGGAAAACTGCCAGTCTTGTCATAATGGACTTGTTACCGATCCTAATGCTGTCTCGGTAGAGCTAGGGCACATGGTGCACGCGATCCATATGGGCGAAAACCGTGAAGGTAAAGATGCAGAAGGTAATATCATCCCTATGCCTTACACCATCGCAGGCTACGGTGGCGATCATGCGTTTGATTACCCAGCGTTCCCAGCCAAGCCGGTTATGGACTGCGCAACTTGCCACGTGGAAGATGAAGAGCTTGCAGATAAAGATCTATGGTTAGCTAATGCCAACGCTAATGCGTGTACCGGTTGCCATACCGACTCACCAGCAGAGCATAAGTCAGATAAGAATCCAGAGCTTGCTTGTACAGATTGCCACCAAGTTGACCACCGTAAGTTTAATAAGCCGTACGAATCGGCTGCTGCGTATGACGTGAAGTTTGAAAATGTAAAAGTCGAAAACGGTGCTATTAGTTTCGAAGCAAAAGCCCTCGATAGTGAAGGCGCGATTGTTTCAGGCTTAAGTCACAAGGTATATAAATATACTGCGCCAGTGGTACAGGTTTCTTGGAATGTTGAGCAAGATGGCGCAATTGGTGATGCCGCTGCCGACTCTAGCCCGTGGGCACGTGAAATTGAGTTCCTTCGTCCAACAACGACTAACCCATCGCCAGATCATGTATTACCTGACAATGGTGTCATGACGGTTACAGCGAAAGATATGGGTATTCCAGATGGTGTATCTGTAGAGCTTATGCCAATCTTCAGTATCTGTTTTGATGCGCAAGGCGCTGATATTGATTGTGCATCAGATACAGTGGCAGGCAGTGCCTATATCAAGTCAGAGCCACACCGTATCAATATGCCAATAGATGATAAGGGTAACGAGATGACTCGCCGCGCTATCTTAGATGAGGCTAAGTGCCGTGATTGTCACAGTGCTGAAATTCGTCATAAAGATAACGGCCTTGTCGCCTGCGAGGCTTGTCATACCAGTGACCAAGGCTTACAAGATGACACTGTTGATGGCGTAAAACAGTTCCGCGGTGCAGGTTTTGCTTGGAAGGTACACAAGGCATCGGGTCACTATATGAATAAGAAGTATGGTGGTTCAGGTACGGTAATGAAGACCGACTGTGCAACTTGTCACGTGACAGATAAAAACGGTAATGTCGACGGTATCGAGTTAGGACGCGCCAGCGAAGGCCGTACCTATGTGTTCCCAACAAGCAAGACCGATGGCACACCTATGTATGCATCTGCCGATGCGGGTGCTTGTATGACCTGTCATTGGGGCCATGAGAGCGATGCAATGCTGAGCCACTTTAAGAGCAATGGTGGTTACTATGGACCAGTTAAGGTCGATGCGATTATTGGAACAGAAGAAGAAGCTTGCGCCGTATGTCATAGCCCTGCCAAGTTGATGGAAGTACACAATAAGTAAACTGATTCAGCATACTTAAGAAGTCTGAGGCGCCCTCGGGAGCCTCATCTGTTTACCCGATAAAGAGAAACATTCAGGTAAACACCACCTAGGATTAAGGGCGCAGCCCTTACCAGTAATAGAGCCCCTAACTTGTCCCTAGGTCAGCTCTAAGTTACATCTCCCTGCAAAAACCAAAGGCACCCTAAGGTGCCTTTTTGCATTTAACTTAGTAAGCTCGACGGCAAGCTTAGAAAGGTTGGTTTACCATGATCCAGAACTGATTTGACTCAGCGCTAAAGGCCAGCTCAGCACGTACCACTACGCTTTCAACCTCAAAGCGCGCACCGATACCCGCCGACCACTTCAAGTCATCATGCAATGCACTGGCACTAAAGTCATCGCTCACTTGCCCAGCCTCAGCAAATGCCACCCACTGCCACCAAGGAATATCGTATAAGTTAAATACGGGCCACTCTTGCAAAGGTTGCCATCTTGGTTGTACCCGATACTCTGCGCTATAAAGCACGGCTGAACGACCGGTATAGCGCTTGCTGGTGTAGCCACGCAGGCGTTCAAAGCCGCCTAAACTAACGCCGGCAAAACTTGGCGGACGATGCAAATCCTCTTCCGATCCGGAGGTCCATGTGGGTGTATCTGCCAAATAAAAGTTAAACGCTAGAATTTGTTGACCAAACCATTCATTGGAGTCGATAGAAACAAAGGCGCTTTGATCAAACTCCCAAGTGGTCCAACTATTACGCGACCCCGTACCAAAGTCACGAGTCACCTTGAAGCTGGTTTGCCCGCCTTGAGTACTATTTTTACCGTTGTCACGGTTATCCCAGTCAAGCTCGACTGCAAGCCCTTTGGCTTCATCAGGTAGAAAATCAAAGCCCTCTAACTCTCGGCTCTGAGTAAAGGGGCTAAATTTAAGGCTGGTGACACCGGAATAGAGTGGATTCCAACTAATATCACCTCTAGCACGCCCTAGGCTGTTTAACACACCCTGACTTCCGCGACCGATTGGCAAAATATATCGGGCATGAAACTTAGTGTAAGACTCATCACCGAGCGTAACCACGCGCTCTGTATTACCATTAATCGTCGCTTCTGACGGCACGTAATAGACTCCCTCTTGAAAGCGAGCCTGGTAAGTTTCTATCGAGAACAACCATTGTTCAATGGAGGGTATTTGGTAGTCATTAAAACGCAGATAGCTTACCCAACTATTATTAGTGCTATATACGCCAATGCCCAAAATCGAGGACTGAATTTGCCCGGCATGTTTGAGTACACCGGCACCACCAAAGGCGGTACTTAAGCTTTCACTAGAAAAAGCAAAAGGCACGGCTACAAACTCAGCTTTATAATCGGGTAATTGATCTTCAGCCTGCTTAGGCTCAGGCTTAGACTCAGGCTTGGCTTTAGCCTTCGGCGAAACCGACTCGATAATAACGGTTTCTTCACCCGATCGCTGAGCATCGTCCAATTCTGTTGAGGCTTGGGAGGCAAACGCCAGCGGCGACATTAGACCTAAAGCCATAAATGCGCAGTTAAAATTAATGTTCAATGTAAGCGTTCTTCATTCTGGTAAAGGGCATCCTGCCTCAATCACCACTACAGAATAAGTTGTTTATTTGCTCAATCTAGGCAAACTGCGACTCGCGGTGTTAATTTAGTAACAAGCTCGTAGGCGATAGTCCCTATATGCTCTGCAACCTCCTCTACTGGAAGTTCTTTGCCCCAAAGCACAGCTTTATCACCAACGCTATCTTTAGCATCAGCTCCTAGGTCAACGGTCAGCATGTCCATCGAAACGCGGCCAACGATAGGTGCCAATCGACCATTAATTAATACCGGTGTGCCCAATGGCGCATTTCGTGGATAACCATCACCGTAGCCGATAGCAACGACACCGAGCTTGGTATCTTTATCAGCAGTCCAATAACTAGCATAACCGACGGGTTGACCAGCCTTATGGTCACGAATGGCAATCAATTGCGACACAAGCTCCATCGCTGGAATAAGCCCATGCTTAGTCCCCAGATCTCCAACGACAGGAGAGACACCATAAAGCGCTATACCGGGGCGGATCCAATTTGCTTGGCTTTGTTGCCAAAACAGAGCGCCTGCGGAATTGGCTAGAGTGCGATCGCCTGGCAGGTCTTTCGTTAGCGCTTCGAAAACCGCTAACTGCTCAGCAGTGTATGGATTACTCGGCTCATCAGCGCAGGCAAAGTGGGTCATCAAATTAATTGGCTTGGCGACATTATCACAGTCAAGTAAGCGCTGATAAACCACCTTAAACTCATCAGGCACAAACCCGAGTCGATGCATACCTGAGTCAATTTTCATCCATACGGTGACGGGTTTGTTCAACTCTGCTTGCTCGAGCATTTCGATTTGCGACTCATGATGAACCACAGTCTCAATATCATGCTCAACTAAGGTGACTAAATCGGCTGCGCGGAAAAAGCCTTCCAATAATAAAAGCTTGGCTTTAACACCGCCAGCACGAAGCGCTAATGCTTCTTCGAGGCGGGCTAAACCAAAACCATCGGCATTATCTAAACATTGAGCCACATTGAGTAAGCCATGACCATAGCCATTAGCTTTAACAACCGCCATCACTTTACTCGATGGGGCAAGTTCATGAAGTCTGGCCAAATTATTCTTTAATGCGTGGCGACTAATTTCTGCTCGTGGGAATGGTTTCAAAAGTAACCTTGTCTATCTAATCTAAAAATAAGAGCCTCATTGAGGCTCTATTGTATTTAATCATGGTCCTTAAATGCCTTTATGGACAATAATTAATCTTCTTCGAATTGCGGACCCGCATAATTGTCAAATCGTGAGAATTGGCCTTGGAAGGTTAAGCGTACACGCCCAATAGGGCCGTTACGTTGCTTACCAATAATGATCTCAGCGGTGCCTTTATCTTCGGAGTCGTTGTTATACACTTCATCACGATAAATAAACATGATCAAATCAGCATCCTGCTCAATCGCGCCCGATTCACGCAAATCCGAGTTTACAGGGCGTTTATCGGCACGTTGCTCCAATGAACGGTTAAGCTGTGACAATGCAACCACAGGGATCTCTAGCTCTTTTGCCAAGGCTTTAAGTGAGCGTGAGATTTCTGAAATCTCTAAAGTACGGTTATCTTTTAACGCTGGCACCTGCATCAACTGCAGGTAATCGATCATGATCATCGACAGGCCGCCGTATTCTCGGGCGACACGTCTGGCTCGGCTGCGTACATCGGTTGGGGTTAATCCTGAGCCATCATCGATATACATCTTACCTTGCTCAAGCATGATCCCCATTGTAGAGGAAACGCGCGCCCAATCGTCATCATCTAACTGACCGGTACGAATTTTTGTCTGGTCGACACGGCCTAAGGATGCCAACATACGCATCATGATCTGTTCTGAAGGCATCTCCAAGCTGAAAATTAGCACGGGCTTGTCTTCATGCAGCGCCGCCTGTTCACACAAGTTCATCGCAAAGGTGGTTTTACCCATAGATGGACGCGCGGCAACGATGATCAAGTCGCCCGATTGAAAACCTGCCGTCATATTATCTAAGTCGCCAAAACCGCTAGAAACCCCGGTGACACCGTTAGTAGGGTTATTGTAGAGCGCTTCAATCTTATCGACAGTTTTTTCAAGAATCGTCTTAATGCCTTCAGGACCTTCGTTGGCATTGGCGCGCTGTTCGGCAATTTTAAAGACTTTGGTTTCGGCTAAATCGAGCAGTTCACTCGAATTACGTCCTTCTGGATTAAAACCTGCGTCGGCAATTTCGTTGGCCACTTTAATCATATCGCGAACAACGGCACGCTCACGCACAATATTGGCATAAGAGAGGATGTTACCCGCACTCGGGGTATTTTTAGCTATCTCTCCGATATAGGCAAAACCGCCCACATCTTCGAGTTGGTCTTCAAGCTCCAACTGTTCAGATACGGTAATCAAGTCAATAGGTTGACCCGCACTAACCAAAGATTCCATCGCGGTGAAAATTGTGGCGTGGGCACGAGAATAGAAATCTTCTTTTACAACGGCTTCAGCCACTCTGTCCCAAGCTTCAGAGTCCAACATCAAGCCACCGAGAACCGATTGTTCAGCTTCAATTGAATGCGGTGGCATCTTCAGCGCGTCCATCTGAAGATCTCTTGGTTTCTCTTTGCCCTTAAAGGCGCGTTGTTGTGACATTAAATCTCCAAAATTCCAACGTTTAAGCAAAATGTGGTATAAAACTGGGGTAAAACAAAGCAGGCATTTAACATCATACGACCTGCAACTAAAAAAACACTATAACAATATTAAGGAAAGAACATGCGCAATGCATTGATTGCCGCCATCGCTCTATCGACGGGGATGCTGCCATCAGCCGTAGCATTGGCCGATGAAGGACAATGGCAACCCTATCAAATGCCCTCTATCGCCGATAAGCTTAGCGAACGTGGCATCGACATTCCGGCTAAACAGTTAGCGGACTTAACCAGCTACCCAATGAATGCAGTAGTTGGCCTCGGCTATTGTACCGCCAGTTTTGTTTCGCCCCAAGGCTTAGTTGTGACAAACCATCATTGCGCCTATCGAGCGATTCAATATAACAGCAAAAAAGAGCACAATTATCTCGCCGATGGCTTTTTAGCAACCAGTAAAGACAAAGAGCCAACAGCGGGTCCGAACGAGCGCCTCTATATAACCGAAGCGGTTACCGATGTCTCTGAGCAGGTTAAGAAAGATATCGGCGAAGAGCCACTCAAGCGCTACGAAAATATCCAAGCTAACCGCAAGGCGCTCATCAAAGAGTGTGAAAGCGATGATAACTATCGCTGCTCAGTGCGAAGCTTCCACAACGGCCTAGAATATTATCTGATTAAGCAGCTGATTATTCGTGATGTACGCCTAGTGTACGCGCCTCCTGAAAGCGCCGGTGCCTTTGGCGGTGATATCGACAACTACGAATATCCTCGCCACTCAGCCGACTTTACCTTCCTGCGCGCCTACGTTGGTAAAGATGGCAAACCAGCAGCATTTGCCGAAGACAACGTGCCTTATGTACCGAAGAGCTACTTAAAGATCAATGCAGACGGCGTAAAAGCTGGCGACGGTGTATTTGTCGCGGGTTACCCAGGCTCTACTAGTCGCTACCGTTTAACCAGCGAACTTAAGTTTGCTAGCGATTGGTTATATCCAACGCTAGCGACACGCTATCAGCTGCGTATCGATACTATCGAAACCATGAGCGCTAACGATAAAGACGTTAAAATCAAGTATGCAGGCACATTAGCTGGCATGGCAAACCGTATGAAGAAGTACAACGGTTTGTTAGATGGTTTTAAGGCCACCGATATCACAGGTATCAAGCAAAGCCGTGAAGATGATTTTAGCGCATGGCTGGCAAAAGATGCTGAGTATCAATCATTCCAAACTCAGTTTGATGAGCTTGAAACCTTACTGGTTGAGCAGCGTCTGCAACGTCAAGGTCGCTACTACTTTGAGAATGCCCAGAGCAGTACCCTGCTATCGACGGCGAATAAGCTCTACCGTCTAGCCAAAGAGAAACAGAAGAGCGATGCCGAGCGTGAAGAGGGCTACCAAGAGCGCGATATGAAGATGTTTAAAGCGCGCCTTAAGCGTCTAGACTCAAGCTTTGCCATTAGCGTCGACAAGACACTGTGGATGCAAGACTTGGAGGCCTATCTTGCCCAAGATAATCGCGTAGCTCAGTTAGACGCCATGTTGAATGAAGGTGATAGTGATAGCGAGATCGGCCTAAGCGAAAAGCTTGATGCACTCTATGCGCTTAGCTCGCTAACCGACAAAGACAAGCGCCTAGCGTGGATGGACGCCGACGCGGCAGATTTTGAAACCAGTGCCGACCCATTTATCCGCTTAGCTGTTGCCCTGTACCCGCAAAACATGCAGGCAGAGGTGGATGCTAAGACACTCGCGGGTAAGCTCTCGAAATCACGTCCAGACTACATGAAAGCCGTTATTGCTTACAACAAAGCCAATGGCTGGCCTGTATACCCAGATGCCAACGGTACACTGCGGATCACTTACGGTATGGTCGATGGTTACCAGTCAACCGATGCGCTTTATAAGCAGCCATTTACCCGCTTAGAAGGCATTACAGCTAAGCATACAGGCGAAGAGCCGTTTAACGCGCCAGCTAAGTTGTTAGAGGCCATTGAAGCTAAACGATACGGCAGCCATGCTGTTGAAACCGTTTATCAAGATCCTGCCTCGTGGATTTGTCGTCTGTTCTCCTGCTTAGATAAGCCTGAGAGCTTTGGTTCCGTGCCAGTAAACTTCCTATCAAGCGTCGATACCACGGGGGGGAACTCAGGTTCACCAGTATTTAATGGTAAAGGTGAGCTCGTCGGTCTAAATTTTGACTCAACTTACGAAGCGATTACCAAAGATTGGTTCTTTAACCCAACCATCACCCGTGCCGTGCATGTGGATATTCGCTACATTCTATGGATGATGGATGAAGTCGATAACGCTCAAAATCTGATTCAAGAGTTAGACTTAGTGAACAACTAATTCGGTCCGATTATAGATAAAGCAAAAAGGCATCTGAGCAGCGCTCATATGCCTTTTTTATTTGCACGGCTATTCATGCCCTACCTCCCTACTTTTCTTCGAACCATCTTTATAAACCCATCTCAATATCTAGATAGGTTTTTATGCCAACAAGCTTTTTGTATTGGCTTTGTATATTGTTGCTTGAGCTCAACACAAAATGCGACCGATATTCACGGGATAAAGCCTGACCTACAGCAAACCGTCTTTCAGTTTCAACTATTCCTACTTTTCCTACTTTTCCTACTTTTCCTGCTTTTCCTGCTTTTCCTGCTTTTCCTGCTTTTCCTGCTTTTCCTGCTTTTCCTGCAATGCTATTTTTCAGGCATAAAAAAACACCGCGCTAATAAATTAGGGCGGTGTTTTTATTAAAGCATTTGCTTAGAGCAAATTATTAAGCTTCTGCAACAACAGAAAGTTTAACGATTGCTTTAACTTCAGTGTGAACTTGAACTTCAACTTCGAATTCACCAGTAGTGCGGATAGCACCTAGTGGAAGACGAACTTCGCTCTTAGCTAGTTCAACACCAGCAGCTGTAACTGCATCAGCGATATCACGGTTGCCAATTGAACCGAATAGCTTGCCTTCGTCACCAGCTTTAGAAGCGATAACAACAGACTCAAGTGCAGAGATTTTCTCAGCGCGTTGAGTAGCAGCAGCTAGGTCAGCAGCTAACTTAGCTTCTAGATCAGCACGACGTGCTTCAAAAACTTCAGTGTTAGCAGCGTTAGCAACAACAGCTTTACCTTGTGGTAAAAGGAAGTTACGTGCGTAACCCGCTTTTACAGAAACTTGGTCACCCAAGTTGCCTAGGTTAGCGATTTTATCAAGTAAAATAACGTTCATTTTATATTCCTCTAAATTAATGCAGTATTACTGATGTAAATCAGTGTACGGCAGTAGAGAAAGATAACGAGCACGCTTGATAGCGCGAGCTAGTTGACGTTGATATTTAGCGTTTGTACCAGTGATACGACTAGGAACAATTTTACCACTTTCAGTGATGTAGTTCTTCAAAGTTACGATATCTTTGTAATCGATCTCGGTAACGCCTTCTGCAGTGAAACGGCAGAACTTGCGACGACGGAAATAACGTGCCATGTGACAGTCTCCTAAGTTTTCAATTCGACATTTTCAGCGTGTAAAACCAAGCGATTTTGACCATTTCTGCTCTGTTGCAGATTAATGAAGCCTTCGACTTGTATTTCAACGCCGGCTTTCAGATTTTTTGAAACACTATTAAAGTGTTCACCACTTAACACAACTTGGATTTGGCAATAAACGTTGCGTAACATTCCTGCTTCGTAACGCTGCGATTTGTGTTCTAACATCACTACCGTATGGGCAATGCCTGCTGGACTATCAAATTGCCTAGAACGCGTAATGGTTCCTGCTAATACCAAATTGTTTGTGGTCACAAAAAAACTTACTCAGCAGTGTTTTCAGCGCTTTCTTCAACTTCTTCAGCAGCTTCTGCACGAGGTGCACGCTCTTCAGATGAACGACGTGTATCGCGCTCGTCTTTAGCTTTAGCCATTGGAGATGCTTCAGTGATGGCAGCTTTAGTACGCATAACCATGCTACGCAAAACAGCGTCGTTGAAACGGAAAGCTGTTTCAAGTTCTTCAACCGCTTCAGCAGTAGTCTCTACGTTCAAAAGAACATAGTGAGCTTTATGCAACTCGATGATTGGGTAAGCCAATTGACGACGGCCCCAGTCTTCTAAACGGTGAATTTGACCGCCAGCTTGGGTAAGAATACCCGTGTAACGTTCGATCATACCTGGCACTTGCTCACTCTGATCAGGGTGAACTAAAAATACGATTTCATAATGACGCATTTTTTTGCTCCTTACGGTTATCTAGCCTCGTTGTTGGCTCAGTCAGACCTAATAGAGGCAAGGAACTAATTAAAGTGACTGAATTAAGCCGCGGAATAGTACATAAACTCAAGCAATAATTCAAGCAATTATTAATCAGCCTAGTAATGGCGCTCCATGATGCAAAAAATTCGCGTGGAACAACACGCCAGCCTCACATGTGGGCGTGGATCCCAATAAGCTCTATATAAGCTGAAAAGCTAAAGTAATCTAGTTTGCGTGAAGACTGATTCTAGGTATTATGTCGCTACGACAAAATAACCCTCTAAAGACAACACCAAGAATAAGAATAATGCTAAAAACTCTCTTTGTTGTAATCGCTCTAATGTTCTCACAAGCGGCCTTCGCCTTAGTGCCACCGGACTACCAAGAGCCTCCTAGCGATCTGACTGCGGAAATTGAAGCGGGTTTCCAGCTCAATACTGGTAATACCGAATCCAGTAGCTTTAACGGCAGAACCAAATTGGTTTACGATACTAACCAGACGCGGCAAGAGGGAACGGTTAAAGCGTACTTTGCTGCAGACAACGAAAAAACAACTGCAGAAAAATATGACCTTCAAGTGCAGTCAAACTATAAAGTTAATGGCGGTTATTTTTTTGGGCGTGGCGATTTTACCTGGGATCAATTTGGTAGTTACACCCGCATAGCAACCATTTCTGGCGGTTATGGTTTCGATGCGGTTAGCACCTCGAAAACCAAACTGAGCTTAGAAGTCGGTCCCGGTTATCGTTATAATCTACCTATTGCCACAGACGATGCACCAATTCCAAAATCCAGTAAAGATGTCATCTTACGTACAGCTGCAAAGTTTGAGATGAAGCTACAAGAATATACTAGCCTCAATGCCGACCTTACCGCCGAAACTGGTGAGGACAATAATACACTGACCTTGGATATGAGTTACAAGAACACCCTATTTCAAGATTGGGCATTTAAGATTGGAATGAACGTAAAATACACTCAAGTGGTACCAGAAGGTTCAAAACAGACGGACACTATCACCACCTTTAATCTACTCTATACCTTCCAGTAGAGTGTAAAAGGTTAGAACTTAGAGGCTCACAAGCTCATGAATAGTGCGCTGCAAGCTAGCGCTAGATTCTATAGAAAGTAACTAATATTAAACTATAGCAACTATTAAACTATAGCTACAAAAATGCCGATAAGGTTAAACCCTATCGGCATTTTAAAGTTAATGCCAACTCCGAAATCAAGTGCAAAACTCAAGTCCGAAGCGCATCCCTCTCATTCATTACGCTAGGCGCTGGCGCACCGCTTCAAACAAGCAAACGCCAGTCGCAACTGAAACGTTTAAGCTCGACACGCTACCCGCCATAGGAATCGATACCAAAGTATCACAGCTTTCACGCGATAAGCGGCGAAGACCTTTGCCTTCTGCGCCCATTGCGATAGCAAGAGGACCCGTTAGACTCGCTTGATAAAGCTCACAATCTGCTTCACCGGCTGCGCCAATAATCCAAATGCCCTTCTCTTGCAGGCTACGCATAGTACGTGCAAGGTTAGTCACTTGATAAAGCGGTACCACTTCTGCTGCGCCGCAAGCCACTTTGCTCACGACTGGTGTTAAGCCAACAGAGTTATCTTTAGGAACAATCACACCATGTACGCCAGCTGCATCGGCATTACGTAAACATGCCCCTAGGTTATGCGGGTCGGTAACACCATCTAAGATTAGCAAGAAAGGCACTTCAGTCTTTTCTAGCATTGCAGACAATTCATTATCACTAAGAATTTTCGCAGGCTTAACCTTGGCAACGACACCTTGGTGTTGACCGCCGTCAGACTTTTCGTCTAACGCCTTGCGAGAAGCATACTGCACTGACACGCCCCACTCAGCTGCCATTGCAAGAATTGGAGTGAGCCTCGCGTCATCACGACCTTGAAGCACCCACATCTCAATGACACGCTCAGGACTGTTTTTAAGTACGGCTTCAACCGCGTGTAACCCAAAGGTCATATCTTGCTTTTTCATCTATTTCTTACTCGCTTTACGCTTGGCTGACTTAGCTTTACTTGCTGAAGATTTTTTTGCCGAAGCTTTTGTCTTAGTCTTTTTAGCTGCAGCGCTGCTGCCGCTCTTATATTTACCGCCGCTCGACTTAGCACCTGAACGACTCGGCTTACGTTTTGTCTCAGACTTAGACTCAGAGTCACCCTCTGCGCCTTTACCTCTAGAAGACTCACGCTTAGCCCCAAGCTTTGCACCTTCGCGATTCACTCGCTCACGCGCGGTTAACGGCTTAGTTGGTCTACGACGTTTACCACCTGCAGAGTCGCCTTCCATCATCAAGTCAATTTGACGGTCATCGAGGTTCACGCCAGCAACTTTAACCGTTACCGTATCACCAATCTGATAAACCTGACCCGAGGCCTCGCCCACTAAACGCTGGCGCATATTATCATATTGGTAATAATCACTGCCTAGGCTTGAGATATGCACTAGACCATCGATAAACAGGTCATTTAAGCGCACGAACATGCCAAAATGTGTCACAGAGGCAATAACCGCCTCAAAAGTATCACCAACGTGATCTTGCATAAACTCGCATTTAAGCCAGTCATTCACATCACGGGTCGCTTCATCAGCTCGGCGCTCAGTAGTCGAACACTCTTCACCAAGCTGATCTAGCTCTTCAATCTTGTAGTGGTAACCACCATCGGCAGTCCACTGGTCGGTTAATGCTGTATTTTCTTGCTTAGCAAGTAGGTAACGGATCACTCGGTGCAAGATCAAATCTGGGTAACGACGGATTGGCGACGTGAAGTGCGAATACTCCTCAAGCGCCAAACCAAAGTGACCTTCATTATCTGGTGTATAAGTCGCTTGGCGCATTGAGCGCAGCAACATCACCTGAATCAGCTCAGCATCGGGTCTATCAGCAACCTGCTCCATTACCGCTTGGTAATCTTTAGGCTCAGGCTCTAAACCACCTTCCATCGTCAAGCCACGTTCTTTAAGGAAATCTTTAAAGTTGGTTAGCTTCTGCTCTGACGGTGACTCATGCACACGGTATAACACTTCACCTTTGTGCTTTTTAACAAATTTAGCTGACGCAACGTTAGCTAAGATCATGCATTCTTCGATAATTTTATGCGCTTGATTACGGCTGCGCGGCACAATCTTGTCGATCTTACGTTGCTCATTGAAGATAAACTGGGTTTCAGTGGTTTCAAAAGCAATTGCACCACGTTCGGCGCGAGTTTCATCTAATGTCAGGTACAGTGATTGTAATGTCTGCAGGTGCGGAAATATTGGCTTAAGCTCATCGCTTACCTCACCGCCCTCAAGCATATCGGCAACCTGGGTATAGGTTAAACGCGCATGAGAATGCATCACTGCCGGATAAAACTTATAGCCCGATAGCTTACCTGCTGCCGAGATAGTCATCTCAGCTACCATGCACAAACGATCGACTTTTGGCATCAATGAGCACAGACCATTAGAGATCTTCTCAGGCAGCATAGGGATAACTTGCGATGGGAAATACACCGAGTTACCACGTGCGCGCGCTTCTTTATCCAGTGCCGACTCTGTACGAACGTAATGACTTACGTCTGCAATCGCCACCCACAGGCGCCAGCCGCCAGACTTTTTCTTCTCAGCGTAAACGGCATCGTCAAAGTCACGCGCATCTTCACCATCGATAGTGACCAGCGGCAACTGACGTAGATCGACGCGGCCCTCTTTATCGGCCTCGGTCACTTCATCAGGAATTTTACGCAGCTTCTTCTCTATCAAGCCTGACCAAGTGTGCGGCAGATCGTAATTGCGCAGTGCAATCTCAATCTCCATACCCGGAGCCATCTCTTTACCGAGCACCTCCGTCACTTTACCAGCCGCTTTAACATAACGGCCCGGTCGACGAGTCAGCTCAAGCACCACGATATCGCCTTGGCGCGCGCCCTTGCGATCTTCTTCCGGAACTAAAATCTCTTGCGTGATGCGGCGGTCATCGGCAATCACAAAGCCCATGCCAGCATCTAGATGAAAGCGACCAACTAATGCGGCGTTACGCTCTTCTACCAAACGTACAATACGCGCTTCACGGCGACCCTTACGATCGACGCCCGCTTTTTGTGCAAGGACCCTGTCACCGTGGAAATACATCAGCATGTCACGGTTGTTGATATAAAGGTCGTCCCCTCCCTCTTCTAGCTTTAGAAATCCAAAGCCATCTCGGTGACCAATCACAGTACCAGTTAACAGGTCCATTCTCTCTGGCAAGCCATATGACTGGCCACGGGTAAAGACTAACTCACCATCACGCTCCATCGCACGCAGGCGACGACGAATAGCTTCTAGTTGCTCTTCACCTTCAATTTTTAAAGCAGTAGCAATATGCTCTCGGGTTAACGGGGACTTTTGTGAGCGCAAGTAATCTAAAATATACTCGCGACTTGGAATAGGGTTTTCGTATTTTTCTTGCTCACGCTTAATATGCGGATCTTGTATCATTCACTTTCCAAATTAGTGACATGGCCATCTCTAGACCATGCTTATTGTTGCGTTCTAAGGTGCTCTTTCTTTGCCCTAGCGACTGCGCTGGGCGGCATCTTTGCCTCTAACACCTTTAACAAATTAATTGCTTCGGCTTGTGTGGCTTCATCGCTAAACACTTCATTGTATAACCAATGAAAGCCCACTTCGTAATCACGAGGACTACCATAGCCCTCACCAAATAACCGAACCAACATCATCCGCGCAGGCAAATCGCCCGTCGCGGCAGCTGGCAATGTATATTGCACAGCGCGTTGTTTATCTTCGATGACAAACTTACCATCGTGATAATACTCAGCCATTCTAACCATGGCTTCAGCACTCCCCTGCTCGGCAGAGGTTTTTAACATAGAGATCCCACGCGGCGGATTGGCCTTTACGCAGATCCCATAGTTGAGCATTTCCGCCCAAAGATACTGATACAAAGGCTGGTTTAGTACCTCAGCCCTTGCTTCAATATCCTGCACTATCTGACAATCATCGCCCTTAACTTGGGTTAAATAGCGTTTAGTTCGAATCAGATCTACCAGTTGCTCCTGAGTATAAATATCAACAGCCTTAGGAGTCGCAAAACTTGGTAGAGATAATATCGACAAAATTACAATCAATACATAACGCAGCATAAGGATTCTCAATGACAATAGGGTTAGTCTAATATCGCTTTATCAAGTAACCGACAGTATAGGCTAACTTGAATATACTCTATTTTATGTCATCGGCAGTATAACGTATTTCTTGAGCTAGCCTCTCATTTATAGACAAGGCAATAAAAAGGCCGCTAATTGCGGCCTCTTATTATTAACTAAACGGATTCACTAGAATCATGGTCTCGTTTCTATCCGGACCCGTTGAGATAATATCGATTGGCGTTTCTAACAACTCTTCAAGACGCTTAATGTAATTCAATGCCGCTTGTGGCAATTGCTCTACAGAAGTCGCACCGAAAGTTGTCTCGCTCCAACCAGGCATAGTTTCAAGAACAGGTGTTACCTTCTCATAACCTTCAGCCGCTAGAGGAGTCGTTGTTGCTACAGTGCCATCTGGATACTGGTAGCCAACACAGATCTTAACTTCTTCTAGGCCGTCTAGAACGTCTAGTTTAGTTAAGCAGAAACCGCTAACACTGTTGATTTGAACTGCGCGCTTCATTGCGACAACGTCTAACCAACCTGGACGACGTTTACGACCAGTAGTCGCACCGAATTCGTGACCCTTAGTACCTAAGTAGTCGCCGATTTCATTTTTCAATTCAGTTGGGAAAGGACCTGCACCAACACGAGTGGTGTATGCCTTCATGATACCCAGAACGTAATCTAGATGACGTGGACCAAATCCTGAACCTGTTGCAACACCACCGGCAGTAGTATTAGAAGAGGTTACGAACGGATAAGTACCGTGGTCAATATCTAGTAACGTGCCTTGAGCACCTTCAAATAGAATTGGTTCGCCAGCTTTACGTGCCTGATCAAGTAACTCTGACACGTCTGTGCACATGCTCTTCAAGTAATCAGCAATTGCTAGAGCATCTTTCAATGTCTCTTCGTAATCAACAGCTTCGCACTTGTAGTATTCTGTCAGCATGAAGTTATGGTAAGCCATCACTTCTTTTAGCTTAGTAGCAAACAATTCTGCATCAAACAGATCGCCTACACGTAAACCACGACGAGACACTTTATCTTCGTATGCTGGACCAATACCGCGACCCGTTGTGCCAATTGCATTATTGCCACGCGCTTTTTCGCGAGCCACATCAAGAGCACAATGGAATGGTAAGATCAGAGGACATGCTTCAGAAATTAGTAAACGTTCCTCTACAGGTACGCCACGCTCTTTAAGCATGTTAATTTCTGTCATCAGAGCGTCGGGTGCAAGCACCACGCCGTTACCAATAATGCACTTAACATTATCGCGTAAGATCCCTGATGGAATAAGATGAAGAACGGTTTTATCGCCATCGATTACTAGAGTATGACCCGCATTGTGGCCACCTTGGTAACGAACGACATATTTAGCCTGTTCGGTAAGAAGATCGACTATCTTACCCTTTCCTTCGTCACCCCATTGGGTGCCGAGAACTACAACGTTTTTGCCCATTATTTGCTGCACGGTAGTGGTTAAAACGGGATTTTAGCAGATCTATAGGGGCTATAGGCAAGTAATTTATGAAAAAATAATCAACAACACCACACCAACTGTGACTAAAGAACCACCTAACCGCTGCAAAAGCTGCTGATTTTGATTGGAAATTTCCTTTAAATAAGCCCGCCAACGATTTGGAAACAAAAGTGGCCCAATTCCTTCAATAATTAACACTAGACCCAACGAAAGCATGATTAGCTCAAAAGACATAACAAAGTGTTCCTTAGGGTGAACAATCCAGCGAATAAAACCTAAACAAAGCACTAAAGCTAATCAAAAACGCTCTGAGGACAAGCTATCAAACTAATACTCATCACATTAAATATGTGATGAGTATAACCTCTAAAGTGCCTTAGAAAGGCTATGACTTAACGTGTTTTAACCTAGATATTAATTTATAAAAAATGAAGAGGCAAAATTGGCGCATGGACAACAGAGTGGTTATTCCCGTTTGAGTCAATGCAAAGCAGAAGTGAAATGCTTGAGGCTGGGCTTCAAATCTGTGAATGAACAGATTCTTAATGCTATTGATATAAATTTCAGGCAATAAAAAGCCCAGCATATAGCTGGGCTTTTTGAATTCTGAAAGCGAAAATTAACGCTTAGAGAACTGTGGCTTACGACGTGCTTTACGTAGACCAACTTTCTTACGCTCAACTTTACGAGCATCACGGGTAACGAAACCAGCAGCACGTAGAGAAGGACGTAGAGACTCGTCAAGTTCCATCAACGCACGGGTAATACCGTGACGGATTGCACCTGCTTGGCCAGTGTTACCACCACCCTTTACAGTTACCATGATGTCTAACTTGTCAGTCATTTCAACTAGCTCTAGAGGCTGACGAACAACCATACGAGAAGTTTCACGACCGAAGTATTCGTCTAGAGGTAGCTTGTTAACGATAATGTTACCAGTACCTACTTTAGCGAATACGCGAGCAGTAGATGTTTTGCGACGGCCAGTGCCGTAGTATTGAGTTGCAGCCATTGCTATAATCCCGTTTAGATATCAAGAACTTGAGGTTGTTGTGCAGCGTGGTTATGCTCTGTACCAGCGTAAACTTTAAGCTTACGGAACATGGCACGGCCCAATGGACCTTTAGGTAGCATACCCTTAACAGCCTTTTCGATAATCATTTCAGGCTTATGAGCTTGTAGCTTCTCAAAAGTGATCTGCTTAATGCCACCGATGAAACCTGAATGTGAGTAGTAAACTTTGCCTTTGGCTTTGTTACCAGTCACAGCAACTTTATCAGCGTTAATAACGATGATGTAGTCACCAGTATCTACATGAGGCGTATACTCTGGCTTGTGCTTACCGCGTAGGCGTGAAGCGATTTCAGTAGAGATACGACCCAAAGTTTTACCTTCGGCGTCAACGACGAACCAATCACGAGTGACTGTTTCTGGTGTAGCAGTAAAAGTAGTCTTCATTTACAAAAACCCAATGTTAAAATTCTGTCTCACATGCTTATGCCATCATTGGCAAAAACACAAAAAATGCCATTCCCCGCCCCTTCGAGCAAAGAATTAGGCTTTACAACTTCCACCTAATTGGTGGATAACGAGGGCAGGTTGCGGATTATAGACAAAGCTGAGTTAAAAATCACCTATTTTTTTAGTCTAATTCTATGGAATATGTTCCAAAGACAGATAATCATGAGATTGCATCTCCGTTAGCCTTGAACGACAGCGCTTGAACTCAAAGCTCAACAGCCCCTCGGTATAAATATCTTCTAGTGCTACCGCCGATGAGATAATCAATTTAACATTACGCTCATAAAACTCATCCACCATAGCTAAGAAGCGACGCGCAATATCATCACCCGTTAAGTGCTCGCCCATCTGCTCAACATTGCTGAGTAGTACTGTATGGTAAAGTCTAGCAACTTCCATGTAATCACGTTGACTTCTTGGGCCATCGCACAAGGCTCTAAAGTCGATGAGCAAAACGCCTTGAGCCTGTTGACGGATCTCAATAACACGACCATCTATTGCTAGGCCTTGAGTCGACACTTCTGATTCTGGTGCTAACTTATCAAAGTATTCTTTTAGATTTTGCTCTGCTTTCACATCGAGTGGCGAATGGAAAATTTCAGCTTGTTCTAAGGTTCTTAAGCGGTAATCGACACCTGAATCAACATTTAAGACATCACAGTGTTTATTGATTGCCGCTATCGCAGGCAGGAATCGCGCACGCTGCAAACCATTACGATAAAGCTCATCAGGAATAATATTTGAGGTTGCAACGAGTGCAACGCCTTCGGCAAAAAGTGACTCGAACAGGGTGCCCAGCAGCATAGCATCGGTGATATCGGAAACAAAAAACTCGTCAAAGCAGATAACTTGATATTGCGCTGCCATTTTCTTGGCAATGATGACCAGTGGATCTCGCTGCCCCTGAAGCTCCGCTAAGTCGATATGCAGCTGATGCATAAAGCGGTGAAAATGCGCCCGCAGCTTTCTCTTACTCGGCAGCGCATCAAAAAACGTGTCCATTAGATAAGTTTTTCCACGACCAACGCCTCCCCAAAGATAGAGACCTTGCACTGATTGCTTAGGCTTCTTACTAAATATAGAAAACAGTTTGCTGCTCTTGCCTTGATTATCATTTAAAGCAATTAGCTCATCATAAACACGCTGTAACTGTTTTACAGCTTGCTCTTGCGCTGCGTCAGGTGAAAAATCATCTCGAGTTAAATCTTGCTGATAATGCTGCCAGGGAGTTAATTGCGACACGTAAATCACTCTCTACTTGTAGGGTATACACACAAATCAGCTCAATATGAGCCGTTTGACGAATTATTTTTTAGTTAATGCTTTATTTAGTAAATACTACCACGCTACCAAGCCCCGATGTATCTTTGGCTCAGCCTCATAAATTATTCAATATTTGTAGCAGATACACAAACCTGCTTAACTCAGCTAAATATTGAGCCGTTAAACGATTTATTTTTAGTGAATTTTTAAGTAAATAGTACCACGCTACAAAGGCGCAATGTATATTTGGCGCTATCAGCAACATATAAGTATATTTAGGAGTCTATATGGAGTGGGCATTAACCCTTGCCGCATTTGTGATTGGTGGCGTATTTGGCTACGTGGGCCATACTTTATTAGCCAAAAACAATCGGCATAAAAACAATAATGAGCAGCTAGAGCAAACTCAACTTGAGCTCAGCCAGTATAAGCAAGAGGTGTCAGATCACTTCGACGACCATTATAAGCAACTAGCAGAGCTAACAGCGCAGTTAAACAGGGTCAATCAGCAGTGGAACGCATCAGCAAATTCATTTACTTATCCGGTAACAGAAAAACAGCTACCAGAATTGAAGGTCCAGGCCTCAGAAAAGCCAGATGAAATAGCTGAAGAGCTCAAGGAGCAACAGCCGATCCCCACTTAATGAAAAGAGGATAAATTAACCTTTATTAATAATTGATGAACTTTTTGATACTCACTTGAGTCCGAATCAATAATGAATGAAATCGCTTACTTATGATGGATGCCTAGCGCAGCAGCCCCGATATAAGAAGACATTCAAATTAGTTTTGAAGAATTGGAGCATTATATAAATGAAGACAAAATTATCCATACTTTCAGCAGCCATACTAGGCGCAACGCTAACTTTAGCCCCTGCAGTATCACAAGCTGCGATTCCTTTGGCCGTAGGCGGACAAGAGCTGCCCAGCTTAGCTCCTATGCTACAAAAGACGACTCCTGCAGTTGTTGCCGTAGCAGTTTCTGGTACCCATGTTTCTAAACAGAAGGTACCTGATGCTTTCCGCTATTTCTTTGGACCTAATGCTCCGCGCGAACAAGTTCAAGAACGTCCATTTAAAGGGCTAGGTTCAGGAGTCATCATCGACGCCAAAGAAGGTTATATTGTCACTAACAATCACGTGATTGAAGGCGCAGATGAAATTCTTATTGGCTTACACGATGGCCGAGAGGTCGAAGCGAAACTGATTGGTACCGATGCCGAATCAGATATTGCTTTATTGCAGATAAAAGCCAAAAACCTAACGGCACTTAAGCGCGCCGATTCCGACGAGCTACAAGTCGGTGATTTTGCCGTCGCCATTGGTAATCCATTTGGTCTAGGTCAAACCGTCACCTCAGGTATAGTCAGTGCCATGGGACGCAGCGGTCTTGGCATCGAGATGTTAGAAAACTTTATTCAAACCGATGCTGCGATTAACAGCGGTAACTCAGGTGGCGCACTAGTCAACCTCAACGGCGAGCTTATCGGCATTAATACCGCGATTGTTGCACCAGGTGGCGGCAACGTCGGGATCGGCTTTGCTATTCCAGCCAATATGGTGAATAACTTAGTTCAGCAGATTGTCGAGCATGGTGAAGTGCGCCGCGGAGTACTCGGTGTCATGGGGCAAGATCTCACTAACGAACTAGCTAAAGGCTTCGGCATCGAAACTCAGCATGGTGGTTTTATTAATGAAGTCATGCCTGACAGCGCAGCAGATAAAGCGGGGATAAAGGTCGGTGATATTATCGTTAGTGTTAATGGCCGTAGCATTAAAAGCTTCCAAGAATTACGTGCAAAAGTCGCAACAATGGGCGCAGGCTCTAAAGTTGAGTTTGGCCTTATTCGTGATGGAGACGAAGAAACTGTAACCGCGACTCTTGGTGAATCCACTCAATCTGCCGAGGCTGCAGCTGGAGCCGTGCATCCAATGCTGCAAGGAGCGAAACTTGAGACAAGCGACTCTTCCGGTGTTGAAATTACCGATGTCGCTCAAGGCTCACCCGCGGCGGCAAGTGGTTTAATCAAGGGTGATGTGATTGTTGGCGTCAACCGGACTAAGGTTAACAACCTAAAAGCACTCAAGTCCGCACTCGAAGATCAAAAAGGTTCGGTAGCGCTCAAGATTAAGCGTGATAACACAAGTCTTTATTTAATTCTGAGATAACAGTACCTTGAGATAACGATAACCAAATACTAAGTTGGTAGCCGAGTCATATAGTGCTTGGCTATCTTTTTGGAATTTAAAACGCATTACCATGATTAAGTACAAGCCAGTACAATCATGCTAATATAATTCATCTTTTCAGCATTTATTCTCAGACATGATCATTAAAGACACTCTTATATATGTCGGTAAAGCCATTTTTTTTGGCCTTATCATGGCTGCAGTTATTATTTTGGTTTTGCCACTCATTACAGGCCAGAGCTTAACCAATGGCATCACCAGCAGTGTTTCGACAAGCAGCAACGAGCTCTCTTTCTCGAAAGCAGTACGCAGAGCAGCACCTGCTGTCGTCAATATTTATAGCCTGAGCATAGACCAATCTAAACCCTTAAATCCCGGCTCTCTTCAAGGCCTTGGTTCTGGCGTGATAATGAGTTCAGAGGGCTACATACTCACCAACTACCACGTCATCAAGAAAGCCGATGAAATCGTCGTTGCTTTGCAAGATGGTCGAAAGTTCACCTCTGAAGTGGTTGGTTCCGATCCTGAAACCGATTTAGCCGTACTCAAAGTTGAAGGTGACAATCTTCCTGTTGTGCCTGTCAGTTTAGATATACCTGCACGTGTAGGTGATGTCGTTCTGGCAATTGGTAATCCATACAATCTAGGGCAAACGATTACTCAGGGGATCATTAGCGCAACTGGACGTAACGGTTTAAGTTCTGGCTATCTAGATTTCTTGCAAACGGATGCCGCGATTAATGCCGGCAACTCTGGTGGCGCATTGATTGATACCACTGGCCAGCTTATTGGTATCAATACCGCAGCCTTTCAAGTTGGTGGCGAAGGTGGTGGGCACGGTATTAACTTTGCTATTCCAATTAAGCTAGCCCATAGCATTATGGGGAAACTAATAAAGAATGGCCGAGTCATTCGTGGTGCCCTTGGTATTGGCGGTGAGGCCGTAGGCCCTGTTATGGCACAAATCTTAAACTTACCGGATCTAACGGGTGTAGTCATTACTGGTATTGACCGTAATGGTCCAGCAGCACAGGCTAAACTTCAACCCCGAGATGTGATCACTAAGTATGAAGGGGAATCGATTCCTGGTGTAGAGATGCTAATGGATCGAATTGCCGAAACCACGCCAGGAAAGAAGGTAATGATGACGGTTATTCGTGATGGTAAATCCTTTGAAGTGCCTGTAGTTATTGCCGAGAAGCCGGTTCATTATAATTAGGTTTTAGGAAAAGCTGAGACGAAAAAGACGATACAAGCTAAGACGGTAAAAGACGGAAAAGCAAAGGCTGAAAGATAAGAGCTGAGCACCACTTTTGATTATATCGCAGGACGCAGTCCGCTCTAGCCTCAAAGCTTTCTCGGTTATAGGCCTAAATGTTAGTTGGCGCTAGCAAAACATAAAACGCGAAGAGGCAAAACAGTATCAGCTGTTTTGCCCTTTTCATTTAATGCTTGTTCTCTCAACTAGAGCGACTTTTCTAGCACCAGCCTTGCTGTACCGTCTTAGCTGTACCGTCTTAGCTTTTCCTGCTTTCCCTAGCTCCTAGGACCTTTTTTAACCTTCCCTAGGACCTGCTATTTTGCTTGATTAGGCCAACCCAAAAGGCGAGTTCAAGTAATACTCCAAGTACCAGCAGCCCTGTAGCTCCTTTTGCCATTCCCGCCAAATAACACGCTATCGCCGCGCTGATTAATCCAACTAAAATAGTGACTCTCATCCATAATGTCATAAAACTCTCCCTTACTGGTTTAGCCTGACCTTAACAAACGGTTCATCATCACACAGCTATTTCAGATTAAACTTTATTCACTCTCGCAGTAAGTAACTCAGTACTTTACCCATAAAAAACCGCGCTAACGGAAACTTAGCGCGGCTTGTCGGGAGGGACTAGTTAAATATAAGCATATTTCTTACTTATGCATTTTTCCACCAGGCAGCTTCTCTACATAGCCAGCGGAATCCGCATGACACTCGCCACAGGAGTACTGCGCAGTAGCCCAAGGCATCTGGAACTTACCATCGTCAGTGAACTGCTTAGCCGCTGGGTCTAAGTCGATAGTGAATAGATGAGACTTCACATCACCGAAGGCTGTTGTACCGTCTTTTCCTAGATGAGTCACTGCGCTCTTGGCAAGCTTTGGCATATGACAATCTGTACATTCAGCGACAAACTCATGTAATCCAACTGTGAACTCTTTCTTGTAATCACCAGTATGGCATGAAGTACACTCTTTCACTGCTCCTGCATGCAGGCCGTCGCTACTATCTTGATTCACCGTTGACTTGTGAGAGTCATGACAAGTTGTACAGCTCATGTTCTTTTTAGGACCGATCTCGTCACCCGCTTGATAGCTACCGTGAGCTTCTGGAACCACACCAAGAATTTCATCGGCAGTCTGGTGATGCTTAGATAGGCCGCCACTTGAGATAATGCGTCCACCCACTTGGCTACCATCAGGGAAGGCTGCGTTATAGGCGCTCACATACTTTGGATAATCCTTCTCTCCATCACGAGTATGACACTCAGCACAAGTCACCGCTTTACCAAACGCCATATCTTCGGCTAGGAAATCTTCAGTAGTACGAGCCATGGCTATTTTAGTAATATTAGCGCTACTTGGAGCCTTAATATGATCGCTACCGGCGCCATGACAGGCTTCACACTGGATGCCTTGCTCGGCAAAGGTACCGCCCATGCCAGGTAGATCATCTTGACGATCTAGGTTACGTGTATCGTCATCTTCGGTGGTGCGTTTCCAGCCTGTAGTATGGCAATTACCACACTTATACTGGTAATTAAAGTCACCCGTTTTGTAGTTCCCCATCACATCTGGATCAGTAAGGTGATTCTCAGGGATATTCAACTCACCGTCGCTATTGCGAATGTTATATTGCACATTGGTACCTGTGACAATATAGCCATCGGCATCTAACCAGCGCATCTTCCAGTGGTAGCCACCAACAACATAAGTGACATCGCTATAACTCGTTGGTGCGCCAAGATCGTTGTTTGTCGTACCATCTTCATCGGGTCCGGCAAACTGCAGTAGATCAATGGCCCCAGTAATAGTTGATTCAGGGGTATAGGGGAAAGTGGGTTGCTCTCCGTTAGCAATTTTCTGGATCTTAAAGTTATGGCCAGTCTTAGCAAATGTCTTGTGTTGCTCACTATGACAACCCGCACACGCGGCGCTGCCAACATAAGTTAGTGGCTCTGGCACTGGCTGTGCCTCAACGGTCACAGTCACGACAGCTGATGCCTCATCGGTGCCATCGGTTATCGTATAGTTAAACTGCACCTCTCCAACCTCTGTGCCAGCAGTAAAGTCAACCTTACCCTCTTTGATCACGGCACTACCGGAGTCAACAGAAACGATAGTTAATGCATCACCATCGGCATCCGTATCATTGGCGAGCACATCAATTGTTACCACTTCTTGAGCTAAGACATTGGCAAAGTCAGCGACTGCCACAGGGGGAGTGTTTACTTCAGGTAAATTAGTATTGTCATCATTGTCGCTACCACAAGCGGCCAACATGGTTATCATGCTGGCAAGCAGTAGTTTTTTACATGGAATGTGTGCGTTCATAAGTTCATCCTCAACATTGCTATTCATATCGCCAACGTTGCAAGGAGTGGCGATTGATATGCCTCTATGGACATGTTTCAAGTATTGAAGAGTTACCACTAAAGAGATAGATAACTAGAATTCACGGCTACCGGAAAGTTGTGAACTATAGTTATCAACCATGAGCTAACGCACTGTTTAAATAGAATATTCAGTCTTGAGAAATGTTATGATTTGTTAACACATGTTGGCCTGTATTTGTCAAAATGTAGAGCTTGTTCTCATTTTGCATAACAAGGCCTGCCTTTTTTAACTGCCGCAGATGAAAATTAAACTTTGTATGATCCTCAATTTCAACTAAACGACATAAGTCCATAAACTTAACAGCCTTATGCGTTGCCAAAACTTTAAGGGATTTACGTCGATAAGGGTTAGCCAGTGCGCTGTAGACTAAATCGGGGTCGAGATCGACGCGACTCTTGAACAGCTGTTTTTCCGCGAGGCTACGCCTTATGGTGACGATGAGCTCGTTACTTTTAAAGGGCTTAGTCATCACGCTATCTGCGCCTTTTTTCATCGCATCGACAGCAGTATCGACGGTGGCATAGGCGGTAATAATTATAACGGCGATTAACGGCTGGTTTTGCCTCAGGTTCGAGATAGCTTCAACCCCTGTCATGCCCGCCATCAGTAGATCCATCAGTGCTATATCAAAATGCTGCTTCTCACTCACCCTTATTGCGGCTTCCGCGCTTTCAACAGCGGTGACACTAAAACCCTCAAGCTCTAGAATCTCAACCATATTTAGCCTAAGTTCAACGTCGTCTTCCGCCAATAGAATAGTGATCATCAATGCTGCTCCCGATAAAAAGTGAGTTCCACACGAGTGCCCTTCTCTTTACTACTCGTAATATGCATCTTGCCATTATGTAGTGTGACTATCTGTTCACAAATCGCCAAACCCAGCCCCGTACCTTGACCGACAGCCTTAGTCGAATAAAACAATTCTGTTGCGCGAGATAACTCTACTTGGCTCATACCACAACCAGAGTCCTCTATAGACACACTGACTTTATGCTCATCCTGAGTCGCACTCACGATAATCGAACTATTCGTCGGTGATGCATCAATAGCATTACACAGAAGATTGATGAACAACTCTTCTAGTTTGATTCTCTCGGCATATAAGACGATATTTTCACTGCAATCCAACTGAATATTATACTGCTTAGTGCGGTGTGACAGTAACTTCACACCGGAGTCTAAAACCTCTCTCAGAGCAACAAAACAGCGCTTACCCGAAGCGGGCCTTGCGTAACTGAGTAGCTCTTTACTAATCGATGATGCGCGTTCAATCCCCAAGCGAACGCGGCTTAGGTAGTTTGCTTCTGAATCCGACAGCTGAGGATGTTTTCGCTCCCACAGATCCAGCGCTAAAGTGGACGATGCTAGAGGGTTATTGATCTCATGAGCGACTCCCATTGCTAACTGGCCTATCGCCTTGTACTTATCTGCCTCGATAGCACGTTTCAGTTTAGCGGCAGTCTTTTGCTCCTTCTCTAGATCAAATACTTTAAGCGCCTTAAATAGAGCAACTAAAATGACTCCACCAGCCAATGTTCGATAGATTGGTACGCTATAGTGGTACTCTGTCGGCACTAGCCCAGAAAGCACGCCATAAACCATTAGACCGACACCGCTGAGAGCAAAGTAAAGTCCGTAGCTATGCTCTTCTTGGCGCAAGCTGTTGCCGTAGACCACCATTCCCACTCCAGCTAGCATCGCGCTGCCAAACCCTATCAATATCCGAGTGAACTGACTGGCCTCTTCGAAACCGGTTTGATTAACCGCGAGGTGATGAAGATCGGGGATCACTAGGTAGGCATAGCACAGTAACAGAGTGATAATTACACCGTGACCGATATGCGCTAGACGCTTATTGGTGATGGTTAAAATCTGCCAGGCAAATACCATTAAGGCGGCATAAGATAAAAATAACTTGGCTAAACAGAGCCACTGGGTCAGCAGGCGATATTGGGGGGTGATATGGTCTGTAAAAATGAGTACATATAGCTCAGACCACTCATGAAAAGCATGGGAGAAACCAAACACCGCGAGCGCCCAAAGCGTTGGGGCTACTTTTAATTGACTGTAGCGAAAATTTCGAAATACCACTACGCAGCCCATCGAAAAAAACACGAGGCCGTAAAAAAGGTAGATATTGAAAGTCACAAAAACAGGCATATCGCCAACATAACATCTGGCTCCGAGCTATGATTTGATCTGCTTCCTATTTTGTTAGGCTGTAACTTGCGCTAGCTCATAAAACAAAAAAGCCATTTAAGTTTAAAACTCAAATGGCTCTTCATTAAAACAGCTTAAACGTTACGACTTAACACGCTCGACGTGTCCGCCTAAGCCTTTAAACTTATCTTCAATATGCTCATAACCACGGTCTAAGTGATAGATACGATCAACAATCGTCGTTCCTTCAGCCACAAGACCTGCAATCACAAGGCTTGCTGACGCACGTAGATCCGTTGCCATCACCTGCGCACCGTTAAGCTTCTCGATGCCATGGATGATACAGGTATTACCTTCAAGCTCCATGGTTGCGCCCATGCGGCTAAGCTCAGGAACATGCATAAAGCGGTTTTCGAAAATGGTTTCGGTAATGGTTGCGGTGCCTTCGGCGAGTGCGTTAAGCACACAGAATTGCGCCTGCATATCGGTTGGGAAACCTGGGTAAGCTACAGTCTTGATGTTTACCGCTTTAGGACGTTTACCCTGCATATCAAGCTCAATCCAATCATCACCCGTTGTGATCGATGCGCCAGCGTCTTCAAGCTTAGCCAGCACAGACTCAAGGGTTTTAGGATCAGCCTTAGTGCAACGGATTTTACCGCGCGTCACAGCCGCAGCGACCAAGAAACTTCCGGTTTCGATGCGGTCAGGCATCACTTGGTAGTCACAGCCTTGCAGTGACTCCACGCCCTGAATACGCACGGTATCGGTACCCGCACCTTCAATCTTGGCACCCATTGCGATTAGGCAGTTAGCCAAATCTACGACCTCAGGCTCACGGGCAGCATTTTCGATAATGGTTTCACCATCGGCCAGTGCTGCAGCCATTAGCAAGTTCTCCGTCGCGCCAACGCTGATCATATCCATAAAGATATGCGCGCCTTTCAAACGACCGTCAACACGTGCTTTGATATAGCCTTCTTTAACCTCAATCTTGGCGCCCATCTGCTCAAGACCTTGCAAGTGCAAGTTAACAGGACGTGCACCAATGGCGCAGCCACCCGGCAGAGACACATCGGCAGTACCGTAGCGTGCAAGTAGAGGGCCTAGAATAAGAATCGATGCGCGCATGGTTTTTACCAACTCATACGGCGCACAAAATTCATTTAGATTGGTGGTAGAGATACACACTTTATCAGTGCCAGAACGGGTTACTTCAGCACCCAAGCAGCGCAGTAGCTCACAGCTGGTGTTCACATCTCTTAGGTTTGGTACGTTAGAAACATTGAAGTCAGTCTCGGCCAGCACGCCCGCCATTAAAATTGGCAAGGCAGCATTTTTAGCGCCAGAGATAACCACGTTTCCAGCAAGTGCACCACTTGCTTCAATTTTTAATTTATCCACTTTAACTCTCTAAATCCGCGATTACATATTAAAGACTTTTTCACGCTTCCATTGTGTTGGCGTGAATGCGTTAATCGTAATAGCGTGTAACTCACCGCTAGTAATGCGATCCATTAATGGGCCGTAAATTGTCTGTTGTTGCTTCACTCGTCCCATGCCGTCAAAGCACTCACCTACAGCAACAATCTTGTAGTGTGTCCCCTCTTGGGTCACTTTAACTTCCTCTAAAGAAAGCGCGTCTAAAAGGATGGTTTCAATTTCTTTGCATTCCATGGAACTATTCACCTTACTTAGCTTCTTCAATAAAGAAGTCGTTTAAATCATATAATATAATAAATTTCTTAAGCTGCTCTGAAGGCGATATTAACTTCAAAGTCGCCCCTTTGGCGGCAAATATACTGACTAACTCCAGTAAAAACGCCACACCAGCACTGTCGCAATATTCAATACCAGAGAGTTGCAAACATGCGGTATCTGGCTCCAAAATATTGCTTCGACCACTCCACAGCCGGATCACCGCATCCTGATCTAAACGACCCGATACGCTGCAATTATCCCCTTGCTGTTTAAATGTGGCCACTAGCTTTTTTTCTCGTTAGCGTCCAAATCAATATGCTGATTTGTCTTCTCTTTCAGCAAGTTAATCACTGATTCGATCCCTTGCTGACGCACAAGGTTGGTGATCTCCGATTGCTTCGATGATAACAAGCTAACGCCTTCGGCAATTAAGTCAAATGCTTTCCAAGTGCCATCTTTTAAGCGACGCGCCTTGAACTGTAACTTAATCGCAGGGCGACCCTGCTCGACAACCTGAATATTGACGCTGACAAACTTCTCACCGGCAAAGTCTTCGGCTCTGCCATATTCTACTGTTTGGTCAGTATACTCAGTAAATGCTTGGGCATAAGTCGAAATCAGATATCCTTTAAATGCTTCAACAAAGCGCTCGCGCTGGTCTTTAGTGGTATCACGTAGATACTGACCTAATACCTTATAAGAGGCATACTTATAATCAACATAAGGCATCAACTCTTCGGTCACGATCACCTTTAAATGATCAGGATCCGTTGCAATCAGCTTCTCATCTTGATGAAAGCGGGCAAAGGTCTTGTTAGCAACCTCTTCAACCATAGTAAAAGGGTTACTCTGGTCGATATCAATACTTGCCTCTGCATGAGCACTAACACTCAAATTAACACTAAGCAGTGCTATCATGGCTAACATTACGCTGCGATAAAAACCTTTAAACATCTTAAAATACTCCAACTACTTATTCTAAAAGGCTAATCCTTTTTGCCCATGCTATAAAGGAACTGGCCAATCAACTCTTCCAGCACTAAGGCAGAATGGGTATCTTCAATACGATCACCATCGGCTAACAGCTCAATATCGTCATCCATAAAACCAGGGGTTAACCCCAAAAACTGCTCGCCTAACAAACCTGAAGTTAAAATTGATAGGGTGCTGGTCTCAGGAAAATGCTGATAACGCTTATCCATAGCGATTGTTACAACAGGAACCAACTTTTCAGGATCTAGGGTGATTGCACTGACGCGACCAACCACGACGCCCCCGACCTTGACAGGAGAACGCACTTTGAGGCCACCAATATTATTAAACTTGGCATGCAGCGTATAACTGCTATCGCCGGATTTAACCTCAACATTGGCAACGTTAAATACTAATACTAGAAAGGCTGTCAATCCGGACAATAAAAATAGACCGACTAGAATCTCAATTTTCCTTGTCAACATAACTCATTTACCACTCTATTGAATAAATCTAAACAATAATTAACAACTAGGAACTCTCTCAATCATCATACAACTACTGACCAAACATTATCGCTGTCAGTAGGAAGTCCAACGCTAAAACAGCTAGGCTAGATTGTACTACCGTCTGAGTCGTCGCTCGACTAATCCCTTCCGGATTTGGAATAACATGGTAGCCACGATAAAGCGCTATCCATGTCACCACAACCGCAAACAGTAGGCTCTTAATCATGCAATTAACAATATCTTCTCGCCACTCAACTGATGCCTGAAGAATCGACCAGAAGCTACCGCTATCAATGCCTTTCCACTCAACACCGACTATGTGTCCGCCATAGATCCCCACAGCAGTAAACATCAATGCCAGTAATGGCAAGCTAATGACGCCAGCCCAAAAACGCGGCGCAATAATCTGCCTCAGTGGGTCAATCGCCATCATCTCAAGACTCGCCAGCTGCTCGGTACTCTTCATTAGGCCAAGCTCAGCCGTTAGCGCAGAGCCCGCTCGGCCAGCAAATAGCAGTGCCGTCACCACGGGGCCTAGCTCCCTTAATAAGCTTAGAGCAACCATGGGACCTAAACTTTCTTCGGTGCCAAAGCCCACTAAAATATTATAGCCCTGCAGCGCCAGTACCATGCCGATAAACAGGCCTGAAACTAAGATAATCACCATCGACTGTACGCCCACAACATACAGCTGCCTCAACAGCAGCGGTGCACCTTTTCGAAACCTAGGGCGATGTGCAATTGCGCCCCATAGCATCAAACCGGCTTTTCCTAGCCCAATCACAAATTCGATACTAGCCCTACCTAATCGAGCAATTTGATCAATCAAGCTCACGGAGTAGTTCCTTCTTATAATCTTCTGCTGGGTAGTGAAACGGTACCGGACCATCAGGCTCACCACCAATAAACTGTTTTAACTTTGGATCTTCTGACAAGCGCAGCTCTTCAGGTGTACCATGAGCGATAATGCGTTTATCCGCCAAAACATAAACATAGTCAGCAATACCAAGCACTTCGGCCACATCGTGTGAAACAACCACAGAGGTTAAGTTTAACGCATCTGAAAGCTCTCGAATAAGCTTCACCAACACCCCCATAGAGATGGGATCCTGACCCGCGAAGGGTTCATCGTAGAGGATCATCTCAGGCTCTAGCGCAATCGCTCGCGCCAACGCAGCTCTGCGCTGCATTCCGCCAGATAATTCTGTCGGCATCAATTGTGCCGCCCCTCTAAGCCCCACGGCTTCGAGTTTCATCAACACGATTCGGCGAATAATATCTTCCGGTAGACCAGAGTGCTCCCTGAGGGCAAAAGCAACATTGTCGAATACATTCATATCGGTAAACAGCGCGCCACTTTGAAACAGCATACTCATACGCTTACGCAGGGCAAACAACTCACTCCGGCTGCACTTATGTACATCGACACCGTCAAACTTTACAGAGCCGCTATCGGGGATTAACTGCCCACCAATAAGCTTAAGTAAGGTGGTTTTTCCGATCCCGCTTGGCCCCATAATCGCGGTAACTTTGCCCTGAGGTATCGACAGGCTGACGTCTTGAAAGATGACGCGTTCGCCGCGACTAAAGGTCATACCTTGAGTTTCAACCAATGTTTTGCGGATTTCAGTCATGCAAGTACCCTGCATCTAAATTATGGAAACTTCCATTTTCCGTACCGGAAAGGGAGAAATTGTACGTAATTGACTAAAGACGCACAACCAAATCAAGACTATCTCGCCTCAATACTTTCATTTTTATTCAATTACAGCGAAAATACGCGGCTATACCTCAAAATACTAAGAATCGATGTTATTTAATATTTTTATGTTAGTCGCAGGCTTAGGCGCCCTTGTTTGGAGTGCCGATAAGTTTGTTTATGGTGCTGCCGCCTTTGCTCGTAACCTTGGTTTACCGCCAATGCTTATTGGTTTAACGATTGTCGCTATGGGGAGTTCGGCCCCTGAAATGTTTGTTGCGGCCACCGCATCACTCGAAGGCATGACTGATACCGCAATTGGTAACGTCCTAGGTTCTAACATCGCTAACATCACATTAATTTTAGGTATTACAGCGCTGCTCGGAGCGATCTCAGTGAGTTCGCAGACACTCAAGCGCGAAATTCCAATGATGCTAGTCGCTACAGTGATTGTAGGTTATTTCCTGCATGATGGCTTTCTAACCCGTATCGAAGGCATCAGCTTATTAGTGATGTTTATTGGCTTAATGGGTTACCTAATTTGGCACGGATTAAACAGTAAAAACCGTGACGCCCTGGCTGTCGATGCTGAAAATGAAATTCCAGCTGATGTCCCTACCCGTAAAGCTATTTTATGGCTGATTATCGGTATGATACTGTTGCCACTATCCGCAGACTGGATGGTTCAGGGTGCAGTTGGGATAGCTAAAGCGTATCATTTGTCAGATTTAGTTATCGGTTTAACCATTATTGCCGTCGGTACTAGCCTACCGGAACTTGCCGCCTGTGTTGCCGGAGTCCTAAAAAAGGAAGATGATCTTGCGATCGGTAACATTGTTGGTTCAAACTTATTCAATATTCTAGCGGTTCTTGCTATACCTGGCATCATAGCGCCGGGCGCTGTAGATGCAGCAGCGAGTACACGTGACTTTTATATGGTACTTGCAACGAGCAGCGCACTTGCAATACTGATCTTATTATCTGGACGCGCCAGACAGCTAAAACCATGGCATGGCGTAGTATTACTTATTACATTTATCGCATATCAGGCATTACTCTTCCTATCATAGCAATGGGTGCGATACGTTAAGCAGCAATTTAAAGAGAGATCAATAAATGGTAGATGCAAATCAACTACGCCAATGGGGTACTAAGGTTATCGATATCGAGAAACAAGCACTCGATAATCTGTATCAGTACATCGACTCTTCAGAATTTGCCCAAGCTTGCCAATTAATATTGCAATGCACAGGTAAAGTTATCGTGATGGGCATGGGAAAATCGGGCCATATTGGCAACAAGATTTCAGCCACCTTGGCTAGTACAGGTACGCCTGCATTTTTCGTACACCCAGGAGAAGCCAGCCATGGCGACCTTGGCGTGCTCAGTGAAAACGATATCGTACTTGCGATTTCAAACTCGGGCGAGTCGAGTGAGATCTTAACCTTAATGCCAGTCATTAAGCGTATGGGACTGCCTATGATCTCTGTTACGGGTAAGCCTGACTCGAATATGGCGAAACTGGCTCAGCTACATCTTTGCATCGAAGTACCAGAAGAGGCCTGCCCGCTCGGGCTCGCACCGACATCAAGTACGACTGCAACCTTGGTAATGGGTGACGCTCTAGCCGTTGCATTATTGCAGGCTCGTGGCTTTACTCAAGATGACTTTGCACTGTCTCATCCTGGCGGTAGCCTAGGTCGTAAGCTACTACTTAAAGTCAGCGATGTTATGCATAAAGGTAATGAACTACCTAGCGTCCAAGATGATATCTGTATTACCGAAGCGCTATATGAGATCTCTAAAAAAGGTTTAGGTATGACGGCGGTCGTCGACTGCAACAACACCTTAGTCGGTATTTTCACCGATGGCGATCTACGCCGCGTTATCGATGCTGAAGTCAATTTAAGAACCACACCTATTGCAGAGGTGATGACTAAGGGCTGCGTCACGATTACTGATAATGTACTTGCAGCAGAAGCGTTAAAAGTCATGGATACTAAAAGTATTAATGGCTTAATCGTAATTAATGACAAACAACAGCCGGTTGGCGCACTAAACATGCTAGATATGGTTAAAGCGGGAGTAATTTAATATGTCCAAGCAAGGTTTATACGGCCCTATTAGCGATGATGTCTGGCAAGCTGCCAGCAAGATCAAACTGCTTATCTGTGATGTTGATGGTGTATTTTCCGACGGTCTGGTTTATATGAGCAACAGCGGTGAAGAGCTAAAAACATTCCATACTCGTGATGGTTATGGTGTGCGCTCAATATTATCGAGCGGTATCCAAGTCGCGATTATTACAGGCCGTAAATCACAAATCGTTGAAGACCGTTTTACCGCCCTTGGCGTCACACATATCTATCAAGGCGTCGACAATAAGCTGGCTCCCTATAACGAGCTACTCGCACTTTATAATGTCACTCCAGAAGAAGTCGCCTATATTGGAGATGATATGGTGGACTTACCGGTCATGCAAAAGGTGGGTCTTTCTGTCTGTGTGGTAGACGGTCACCCTTACGTGAAACAGCACGCCAAGATGACAACTCACATTAAAGGCGGCCACGGCGCCCTACGCGAGCTCACAGACTTACTACTATTAAGCCAAGACAAGTTTGATTCCGCCCATGGGATGAGTATATGAGCCGCGTTACCCTTGCGATAATCGCACTTTTTGGCACTGCACTTTTGCTCTATTGGCAAGTTCAGTCTAAAAAGAGCGAGCAAGAGCTGAGTATCGATACGAGTCAGCAACCCGATTATATTATCGATGATCTACGCAGTATCGAATATAACGAGTTAGGCTTCATTAATAGCGAAGTCACGGCCAAGCATATGGAGCACTATGATAGCGTCAACATGACCTATTTTACTGAGCCTGTTTATCTCATTTTCCCTGATGATGGCTTGGCTCAATGGCGACTAAAAAGTGACAAAGGCAGCCTTAATAAAGTGACTGGCAAGGTAACGCTAGAAAACAATGTTATTATCGACTCTATTAGCCCAGAAGAGCCGATACAGACGTTAAGCACCAGCTATTTAGATCTTGATTTGAATACTATGATTATGACGTCAGATGAAATTATCCACGTCACTGGCAACGAATTTGTCATTCAAGGTTTAGGCTTGTATGCCGACTTGAATGCCCAGAGCGTAAAACTAATCAGCCAAGTAGAAGGTATCTACCAAGCTAATTAACGCCCAACATATTGAACAATTTTACACTCGAGCTAGCTCAATAAAGTGCTTTAGCTGAGTAGAAGGACGCTATGAAATACAATCTATCTATCCTTGCAGGCCTTTTTTGCCTGCTAAGTTTCAGTTCTGTTGCTAAGGTCGATGATCTGCTGCAAGAAGTGAAAATTGCAGCCGCAAGCCAAGAAGCCGATATTAAGAATAATCAGGTTATCTTCTTTGGACCTGTCGAAGTGACCCAAGGCTCTATCAAGATGAATGCTGATAAACTGCGTGTTTTCTCAAAAGAAGATAAGAGCGGTAAAACCCTTGTGGCAACAGGCAACCCAGCCACCTATACCCAGATAATGGACGATGGACGCCCAGCAACGGCTAGCGCCAAAGAGATCCGTTACGAACTTGCGACGCGCACCCTGACCTTAGTCGGCGACGCGACTCTAGCGCAAGACGGTAGTCAGGTCACCGGTAATCGCATCAAGTACAACATTAGTTTACAACAACTTATCGCTGAAAGTTCAGGTAAAGGCGATGATAGAGTAATCACCATTATTCAGCCTGAAACCTATCAGGAAGAGAAACCAGAAACACCAGTGCAACAGCAGGAACAGCAGGAACAGCAGGAACAGCAATGAAGCAAATCACTTTAAGAGCGGTTAATCTTGCGAAGAGCTATAAAAATCGCGCTGTCGTACAAGATGTTAGTTTAACCGTAAAGACGGGTCAGATTGTCGGTTTACTTGGGCCAAACGGTGCAGGTAAAACAACCACGTTCTACATGGTGGTAGGCCTAGTACAGAGTGATAAGGGTAAGATCTTTATTGATGATGACGATCTTACACTCGATCCTATGCATCTGCGCGCTCGTAAAGGGATTGGTTATCTGCCTCAGGAAGCCAGTATTTTTAGAAAGTTGTCTGTGCGTGACAACATCATGGCGGTATTACAGACTCGCCATGACATCAATAACGAGCAACGTGAAGAACAACTTGAGCATCTGCTTGAAGAGTTCCATATCACTCATATTCGTGACAGCCAAGGTATGGCATTGTCAGGGGGTGAGCGCCGCCGTGTTGAAATTGCTAGAGCACTAGCGGCTAATCCAAAGTTTATCTTGTTAGACGAGCCATTTGCCGGTGTAGACCCGATTTCAGTTATCGATATCAAAAAGATTATTGAGCAACTTAAGAGTCGCGGCCTAGGTGTACTAATCACCGATCACAATGTTCGCGAAACATTAGATGTTTGTGAGCACGCTTACATCGTAAGCCACGGAAATCTCATTGCCGAAGGCACACCTGCCGAAATCTTGGACAACCAACAAGTTCGAGCTGTGTACTTAGGTGAACAATTCAGGCTATAGTTAATTCACAGTATGGAAGCTAAAAAACTCAATATGGAATTATTTCCACACAAAATCAAAGTATTGAGTTTTTGAGCAACCTTCGCCAGTTCAGCGAGCTTTAACGTTTAACTACAGTGTAGGGAATAGCGGTAAAATGAAAGCGTCACTCCAGCTCAAAATGGGTCAACAGCTCACCATGACTCCCCAGTTACAGCAGGCTATTCGCCTGTTACAACTGTCTTCTTTAGAGCTGCAACAAGAGATCCAACAAGCATTAGATTCTAATCCGCTACTGGAGTTAGATGAAGAGCAATCAGACGGCGACATGCTCAACGATGAAGACCAGTCTTCAAGTAACTCCGATAGTGAGCTAATCCAAGATAGCGCAAGCGTTGAAACCTCTGATGCCCTAACCCAAGACTCCATGCCCGATGAGCTACCGATGGATACCACTTGGGATGAAGTCTATACCGTCTCCTCGAACGCCAGCTCAGGCGTGAGTCGTGAAGATGATATGCCTTTTCAGGGTGAGACTAGCGAAGGATTATACGAGCACCTTGAATGGCAAAAGAATCTCACTCCATTTTCAGATAATGACCTTGCTATCGCGACTGCAATTATCGATGCAATCGACGAGCGGGGTTATTTAACTCAAAGCTGTGATGAGATCCTCGAAGCGATGGGCGACCCAGAGACTGAACTCGATGAGGTTGAGGCCGTTTTAAAACGGATTCAACATTTCGACCCTATCGGCGTTGCCGCGCGTAATCTAAGCGAATGTCTACTTATCCAACTTGCGCAGTATGCAGCCGATACTCCCCATATAGATAACGCTAGATTACTGATTAAAGACTATTTGGACCTTATTGCTGGCCGTGATTTTAGGCAGCTGATGCGTAAAACCAAGCTCAAAGAAGATGACCTGCGTGATGCTATCACACTGATCCAAACGCTCAATCCAAGACCTGGTCTCGCAATAGCCCGCAGTAAAGATGAATATGTCATCCCGGATGTGTCTGTTAGCAAGAAAAAAGGCCGCTGGGTGGTGGAGCTAAACCCTGACTATATGCCTAAGATTAATGTTAACCAGCATTACGCTTCTATGGCACGCAGCACGACTAATCAGGCCGATGGACAGTTTATTCGCGGCCACCTTCAAGAAGCAAAGTGGTTTATTAAGAGCCTTGAAAGCCGCAATGACACCTTATTAAAGGTAACAAATTGTATCGTTAAATTTCAGCAAGGCTTTTTTGAGTACGGCGAAGAAGCCATGAAACCTATGGTATTAAATGACATTGCCGAAGCCGTTGAAATGCATGAATCCACCATTTCACGGGTTACCACACAAAAATATATGCATACCCCAAGGGGTATTTTCGAACTCAAGTATTTCTTCTCGAGCCATGTCGGTACAGACGACGGCGGAGAGTGCTCATCTACAGCAATTAGGGCGTTTATTAAGAAGTTAGTCGCTGCTGAAAACCAGAAGAAACCATTAAGCGACAGCAAAATGGCCCAACTTCTGGCGGAACAAGGGATTAAAGTAGCTAGACGTACTATCGCGAAATACCGCGAAGCAATGCTGATCCCACCCTCAAACCAACGTAAGAGTTTATAACTCAAAATTAGGCACATGGAGGATCGATAATGCAAATCAACCTGACAGGACATCACATAGAAATTACCGCTTCACTGCGCGGCTATGTGGAAGATAAATTCACAAAGCTTGAACGACATTTCGATCAGATCAATAATGTGCACGTTATTTTGAATGTACAGAAAATGCAGCAGATTGCCGAGGCCAAAATCCACCTTAAAAAAGGGGAAGTATTTGCCACTTCGGAACACGCAGATATGTATGCTGCGATAGACTCCCTGATCGATAAGCTAGATCGTCAGGTTATTAAACACAAAGAGAAGCTGATTAAACACTAACGATGGAACTAAGTACCATCCTGCAGCCGGAGTGCACCACCTGCGCCACTCCGGGCAGTAAGAAAAAGGTACTGGAGCTAATCAGTGATATTGCTGCTGTCCAGTACCCTACCCTTTCTTCACAAGAAATTTTTGAAAGTCTCTTGGCGAGAGAAAAAATGGGTAGCACGGGTATAGGTAATGGTATAGCGATTCCTCATGGAAGGCTGGCAAATATAGACCGTCCCGTTGCAGTATTGGTTAAATGTGAAGTTCCTATCCCATTTGACGCAATCGATAAGCAGCCTGTCGATATCTTATTTGCTCTACTGGTGCCATCTGAACAGTGTGAGCAACATTTAGCGACACTGTCTTGTATGGCTGAAAAACTCAACGATAAAGCAGTTGTTAAGCAGTTGAGAAAAACCAGTAATGAATCGGAGCTATACCAAGTCATTACTCAGTAGCGTCTTACTCGGGTCTTTAAATTATTATCATTGTTCCAATGATGCATTGATGATTTAAAGACCTAAGTAATTATTACTGCAATATTATTTATTTTTTATTACCCACTCAAATTCTTGCTTTCAGCCTTAAAGACGTTAATCTATATACTTGTACAACATAATCACAAAATCCAAACATTTAGTTAAATCTCTATCAGGTAGTCATACGATGAAGCTTGTTTTAGTCTCAGGTCGCTCCGGTTCAGGAAAATCCGTTCTGTTAAGAATGCTAGAGGATCTCGGCTATTATTGTGTCGATAATCTGCCTCTGCCTATGATGGGCACACTACTCAAAGAGCTCTCTGGAAACACCAATCTTGTAGCGATCAGCGTCGATATCCGTAACCTACCAGAAAAAGAAAGCGAGCTTATTAAGCACCTAACCAACTTACCTGATGGAGTTGAGTTACTTAGCTTTTTCCTTAATTCTAGCGATGAAGTACTACTAAAACGCTATAACGAGACTCGTCGTCTACACCCTCTATCTCACGATAATGTATCGTTAAAAGAAGCAATTGAAATAGAAGGGCGTTCACTTGAGCCGCTAGCCAATATCGTCGACCACTATATCGATACCTCAACTCTCAACATCTATGATCTTAACGATCAGGTGCGTGAGATCTTGCTCGGTAACCTTGATAAAGAACTGATGATCAATTTTGAATCATTTGGATTTAAGCACGGCATGCCGACCGAAGCCGACTTTATGTTTGATGTTCGCTTTTTACCCAATCCCCATTGGGAACCAGACTTGCGCCCAATGACAGGACTCGATAAACCAGTACAAGACTTCTTAAATGAACGTCCTCGAGTCAATCAGTTTATTAAACAGATCGAAGATCTACTCGAGACTTGGTTACCTGACTTAGAGCGCAACAATCGCAGCTATCTCACCATAGCGATTGGCTGTACAGGTGGTCAACACCGCTCGGTTTACATTACCGAGCGCCTTGCAGCTCACTTCAAAGATGGCAAACATAAAATACAAGTCCGCCACCGAGAGCTAAAAAATGCCGACCATTGAACGTGAAGTCGCCATCTGCAATAAACTAGGTCTTCACGCCCGCGCAGCAACAAAACTGGTCGTACTCGCCTCTGAATTTGATGCCGAAATCACCATCATTCAAGGTGAGAAACAGGCTTCGGCGTCAAGTGTACTAGGCTTATTAATGTTAGAAACAGGCATGGGAAAAACGGTACAACTCCTTGCAACAGGAACCGACGCCAAAAAGGCACTCGATGCTATTTGCCAATTAATTGATGCCAAATTTGATGAAGATAATTAATAATTAATCATTCATTTCCTTAGTTATCACACACAAATCCCCAGCACTTAAGTTATTATAAGCGCCTTTAAAACTATCCAGTGAGGGAGCCATGCCGATTGAAGTCTTAGACAACGAAACAACTGACCAACGTCTCAATCAGCTGACTCAAGCATTAGGCAACGGTATGTTTGTCCATGTCCGCAACATGTTGCAGGATATGGCGGCATCGGACATTGCTTTTATTCTCGAATCTTCTCCACCTCGCACCCGTCAAGTGTTATGGCAACTGATTGACCAAGAACACACAGGTGAAATTCTTGACGAACTCGGTGAAGAGCTTAAAGACAGCCTGATCAAACAGATGAGTCCTGAGCGCGTTGCAAAAGCAGCCGAAAGCATGGACACCGATGACTTAGCCTATATTTTACGAAGCCTGCCTGACAGCATCTTTAACCAAGTTTTACAGTCGATGAGCAAGCAAGACCGAGTACGTGTCGAGCAAGCGCTGTCGTACCCTGATGACACCGCCGGTAGCCTGATGAACACCGATACGGTGACCTTAAGGCCTGACGTCAATATCGATGTGATTTTGCGCTATTTGCGGATCCGCGGTGAACTGCCTGATGCTACCGATATGCTGTATGTGGTCGATAAAAAAGACTGTGTTTTAGGTGGCGTACGTATCGCCGACCTGCTGACCTGTGATCCCAACGCCTCAGTGCGTGAAATCATGGTGTCAGATCTTGAAGCGATCCCTGTTGGTATGTCAGACAGCGAAGTCGCGCAGTTATTCGAACGACATGACTGGGTATCAGCACCGGTTATCGACGCTGACAACAAGCTGCTCGGCCGTATCACCATCGATGATGTGGTCGACGTTATTCGTGAAGATGCCGAACACTCGATGATGGGTATGGCGGGTATGGATGACGATACCGATACCTTTGGTCCGGTATTAAAGAGTACCTTCCGCCGCTCACTATGGCTAACCGTTAACTTGTTCGCTGCGCTGCTAGCCGCATCGGTCAGTAACATGTTCGAGGGTACGCTAGAGCAATTTGCGACTATCGCTATTTTGATGACCATTGTGCCTAGTATGGGTGGCGTTGCGGGTAACCAAACCTTAGCACTGGTTATTCGTGGTATTGCACTCGGCCAGATTGGTCAGAGTAACTCACGTTGGCTGATTGGTAAGGAACTCGCTATTGGCTTCCTAAATGGCCTTCTGTGGTCAGTTCTCGTCTTTGGCGCTGTATGGGCATGGAAAGGCGATATAGCGCTTGGTGCGCTTATTGGTGGCGCAATGCTTATCAATATGACTGTCGCAGGACTTGCTGGTGCCAGCATTCCGCTAATGCTAAAGAAAATGAACATTGACCCCGCACTCGCTGGCGGTATGGTACTAACTACGGTCACCGATGTTATCGGTCTATTTGCCTTCCTAGGTCTAGCAACCATTTTCTTGATGCACTAGTTACGATTTGTTGAATAAGTTAAAACAAAAGGCCGCTTTCGCGGCCTTTTTGCTGTCTAAGGCTTTAGCGGTGCATCAAATCCGTAGTCAGCAAGAATGGTTTGACCTGGCTCTGACAGAATAAACATCGCCAGCTTCCACGCATCGGCTTGAGCATCATCAAGCACAATTAAACCATAATTAGCCCCAACCGCTAACGGTGCAGGCATCTGCACCACTTGTAAGTCTTTGACCTCTTTCTGAGCCAGTACCGCATTGGTGCAATAGGTTAAAAACAGGTCGGCGCGTTTATTCTCCATCACCCAGCCATAGGTATTACGGCCTTTAGGTGCTTTAGCACTATTTTCACCGCCAGTGAGTTGCAAGGCTTTGGCTTCTAGCTTTGCAGTCGCGCCGGCTTGCAAGTGGTCAGCTTTAGCAAATATTTTCCACGCATAGTCACCAGAAGGGTCAGCTTTAGGTGTAGAGGTGCCTAATCGCACATTAGGATCAAGCATCGCAGCTAACACGCCCTCACTGTTGATATTGACGCTCGGCTGCGCTAGCGCGCACATCTGGTTGCGAGCAAACATCACCACACTGCCGCCCTTACCTTCAGCTTGTAATGCCAGTGGGTGTTTCATATTCGCAGAGGCAAACACGCCAACCTTGTCACCGTTTTCGATGCGCTTTCTAAGCAGCCCAGATGGCCCAAAATCAGCATGTACTTTTTGTGTTCCAACCTGCTGGTAGGCACTGACGATATCAGTCATGGCATTTTTTAAGCTGCCTGCCGCTCTTAGTTCAATTGGGTTAGCATTGGCCGCAAGTGGCAGAGTTAGCAGTGAAACGAAGAGCCATTTTTTCATCATTGTTTCCATTATCTGTATTAATCATTATCTAGATGAACTTACTTTAGGCAATGAAAAAGCATCTCTAGCCAAATAACAATACTTGCCTTTTAGCAAGTTAACTCTAGTTACTAACCCCGAGAGATCAATCACTACCTCAACTAACTGACAAGACAAAAAGTCCCAACACCGTCATATTTGTGCAACCATAAAGCATTGTTGTATAGAGCTTATGTAACTCAAACCCTATTCTACCTAGTATAAATGACAGCGATAAGTAGCCAGTTTAGGGCACAAAAAAAGCCACTCGAGCGTGGCTTTCATTTATCGCTGTAACTATTGCTGGTTACGCGTTTGGCATAGGGCTTAGAATAATCTCTACACGACGATTTTCAGCGCGCCCCTGCTTAGTTTGGTTAGAAGCGATAGGCTTTGACTCACCCATACCATGCGAGGCTACGCGTTGAGCAGGCACCTTATGGTTTGTTAGGTAGTTAGCCACCTCGCTAGCACGTACTTGAGACAATCTTAAGTTATAAGATTCCGCACCCGAGCTATCGGTATACCCCATCACATTAAGCTTGGTCTCATCATATTCAAGCGCTACCAGCACCACACTGTTTAACACTTGCTGGGCACGTTGACTTAAATCAGTTTGATCCACACCAAAGGTCACATCATTTGGCATGTTCAAAATAATATTATCCCCACTACGGGTAACGCTAACACCAGATGATTGTAGCAGCTTACGTAATTCAGCTTCCTGCACATCCATGTAATAGCCGATACCACCGCCCAATGCTGCGCCCGATGCTGCGCCGATCAACGCCCCTTTACCACGATCATTTTTGCTCGATGACGCTACCCCGATAGCCGCACCCGCGATTGCACCGATCAAGGCACCGTTAGTCGCTTTAGCATTTTGAGATTCATTAGTATAAGGATTGGTTACTTGGCAACCAGAAACCAACATGGTAGCAATTAGGCCACCAGCCAGAAAAGAACTACGTTTAACACACATTTTTACTACCCCTAACAGCCTTTGCCAGTAACAAAAGCGACCACAATTTTAAATCAGTATATAAAGCACGGTGAATTAGACAATGAAAATGCAACTGAGTGAGTTAAAAACAATCAAATATGGTTAATTCTATTCCACAAACTCCATTAACAAGTTGCACCAAACCTGTGCATGAATGCACCAATTTAAGTCGTTTACCGCAGTCGGTAGCGACCCAATCGAGTGCAGGCATATGTAACATGGTGAAAACAAACAATTAAAATCAATGTAAAAACTTGGCATGACTTAAGCATACTCACTATTGAGTATTCACTAGCAATAAAAATAATAACAAATCAAGGTTAGTGAATAACGACAGGGTCAAGCGATACAACCTTGCCATGGGAACTCCGTCACCACGCTCAAAGACGTCAAAACCACTGATGTTTTAACATTAGGAATTAAAAGAGAATGCCGATGGATACTATGAACCTTAACCTAAAAGTTATCAACGAAGTCAAAAATAACGGCCGCTTGTTATCGGACGTTGCTAAAGATTACGGACTGTCGACTAAAACCGTTTATCAAATTATTAATGAAAATGAGCGAGGTTCAAAAACAAGCTCCTTGCCCATTATGCAACAGACCAAACAACTCGCTTTACGTATAAAGCAGCTACTAGGTCGTCGCTAAATTTAACAGGCTGTACCCTGTTAAGCAGAGGCGGGAAACACTCATTTTCGCCCCAACGAAATCAAAAAATTAACGCGCTAACTCTATACAAATAAAATACGCTTAATGTGATTTTCGCCTCTGCACCCCATCTTAAGTTCAATAGCGACTATTGGAATGTGGTCAGTCGGTAACCTAGTGATTCGGTATCGTCAGGGTTTAACACCATGGTGTAGTTACCCGCCTGACTAAACTGCACTACAGCTGACTGATACAGCAGAGTTAAGGTGCCATGTTCATCTTTAAATACCACACTTATTTCATAGTCATCTGACGGCAAACTTATGCTACTCAGCTCGGTAAACTCAACCCCTGTTAACTTATATTCGGCCGACTCAATAGTTTCACTCGAGCGCACAAAATAGATCATCAATTCCTCAAACTCCGGCACAAGATTAGCTAAGCTGATCTGATGCTCAAACGCTCTTGGTCGATGATCATGGGTGATCGTCATACCCTTTGCTTCACCTAACTCATCCTCATAAACCACAATGGTTTTACTCTCATCTTGGTTAAAGGTGATCAGCAGGTTATTGGCCAATACTTGGTTACTTGCACTGTTAGTAATAGTAACGCCGTAGTCGTTGTAACCTATCTCTTTAAACTCAGTAAGTTGACTCTGCTCAAGCTCGTATAGATACTGCGACTCCTGATTACTGACTAGCTCAGCATCGATCATGTCGGTATTATTGAGTCCATTAAAAACGCGATACTCTGCATTTGCATCAATATTGACATAGGGATCCGGCGTGCCGGTTGAGTCGACATTATCGACCGTGATCTTAGGCTGCCCTGGACCAAAACTGTTGCGAATAATGAGCTTGTATACCGTGTTATCAGTTAGCTCCATTGCCGCCGTGGTAAACACGGGCTCAGCCTTACCACTTTCGGTGAGATACAGTACATACTCACCAGTATCAAACATCTGCTCATCGCTGTGGTCTTTATAGCTAATGGAGTCCAGCATGACCGCCGAACTAAACGCCTCTCCCTGTTTGCCAAAGTACAGGTCAAAGCTAGATTCTCCCATCGCAGCATGGGCGATTAACACCTGCATCTTGCTGTAGTCACCACTTTCATCACTATTGAGTGCATCCATCTCGCTGCGGCTGTAGACGATATCGACTAATTCAGGCTCACTATAATCGCCCACTAACATAAAAAGATGGTTGTCAGCATCGCTCAGCTCTATCGTCGATTGATAGATACTCAGCTCATCGCCTTGAGCATCGAAGCCACTGATCTCAAGCTCGGTTGTTCCCGTCCCGTACTCATATCTAGGCAGAGAGTCGGCAAAGCTCACCTCTGAATAGGCATAATCATCGAGTACCAGCGCAGTCGAGGTGCTGTTTGCCGATCCGTTGTAATACTGGATATAGCTACCACTGCTGGTAGATTCACTGTCATCAGAACTGCAGGCGACTGCTGTCGCCATCACTGCTGATATGCCGATATAACGCCATGGTGTTTGTTTCATCTATCTTCCTTAATTAATTCGCAATATGTGCACCTCTTATGACCTAAAATTTACGTCAAGAACTGTCAGATAATGAAATAAACGGCAAGGATATGAATAGCTTTGTAAATGAGTGCAAGATAAATATCGTCTGTTGCTTTGTGACTTCAATAAAAAAGCGACCCTCTTTGGGTCGCTTATCATTTATCTAAACACTGGAGTAGAGGCTAACTCGCTAATAGCACTCTGAACTGCCTAGAGAGTTTTTTATCATCTTGGCGACCATACTTAATAAGCAGATCCTCTCGGCCATCGCCATTGAGATCATCGCTGATTAACATGTTGCCATCCACCGGCAGCAGCAAGTGATGCTTCTCGGGATCGGAGCCAAATAGGCGCTTTCCTGTTTGGCCCAAATAGATCTTTAGCGTCGACTCATCTTCCGACAGTAAAAGATCCTTAAAGCCATCGCCATTAACATCCGCAAGCTTAACCACTGGAGTGCCCGCTTGCCCAGAACTGAAGCTAAAGCTGAGCTCAACTTCCTTTGTCACATTGGAGTCATCACTAAAGCGACCGCTAGGATCCATCTTAAACAGGTGCACATCTTGATCGATACTGCCCGAGAGTAACGCACCTATAATTTGCGACACGCCAATATCAAACCCCGCCACCATCACTTCATCCCTGTCATCGCTATCGATATCGATAAACTCTAAGCCAGTGAGTGTACCTTCGGCTTTAATCACACTGCTCGCTACCTTGGGAAAAACCAAAGCGCCTTTTTGGTTCTCACCGAGGTAGATCTCATAATCATTCACCCTGTCGAATACACCACTGCTTTTGGTGTAACGGATCACCATATCGGTCACCCCATCGGCATTAAGATCTTTAAGCTGCTCCACCTTACGATAAACCAGCTCACTCTGATCCAACTGCTCACCGTAGGCATCGCGCTTGTTCCACCAGTCGATGCCACTGATAGGCTGGCGTACCGAGATATACTCGGCAACCTGATCGAAGTCTTTAGTTTGATTCTGCTTATAGACCTCTAACTCCCCCTCACCAATCTTCACGATATCCACCAAGCCATCGAGGTTAATATCACTGATATAGAGTTTAGATTGGGTATAGGTGGCACCATCATCAAACAGGCGAGACTGCGGTTTTATCGGTAGGGTTTGACGTTCAAAGCCTTGCTCTTTAGCCAAAAATAGATGTAGCTGATTAAAGTCATGGATCAAGATATCGTCGAGGCGATCACCATTAAGATCCTGAATAAACTCACCGCGGCTGATGAAGTCTGGCCGCTCTTTAAAAGATAACGAATTAATCTCCGCCACCGTTTCAATGTATAGCTTAGAGCTATTCTCCTTGCTGACTAAGAGCTTGAGCTCATCTTGAGAAAGGAAATACAACTGCTGCTGTTTGCCAGGCACGAACTCTGTGATGTCAAAGCTGTGTAGCTCTTGAGGAAGCCCTCGCTTCATTGCAAGTCGGTATCGCCCCTTTTCAAACGCATAGATAGCCATCCAGCGCTGACTCAAATCATCGACACCAAATACCACGAGCTCTTTGCCCGGTTCAGGCAGTAAATCAGCAGCAATGATGGGATGAGTCAGCTCAAAAGGGGCATCGATTGTCATTTCAGTAAAGCTTAACGATGCCTCGGAGACCGCTCGAGCGGATAGTGGTAATGTCGAAGCAGCCAGCAGACAAAAAACACCACCTCCAATTAAAGCCGATCTCATATTGAAGAACTTCATGTTAACCACCTCATCCATAAATACACTAGAGAGTGAAACTAGCGGTTTTCTAGCCGAAGTAAAACCACTGGTTAACAGTTTGTAACATAAGCCCAGTATTTTGAGCATTATTCAAGAGTAACGGCTCGATAGGTCCAGCGATTAGCGCCAAACCAGTTAATGATGAGTCCAGCCAATATGCCGAGACCAAAGCTTATTGACCCATTTTATGACAGATCGCGTTCGCGATGCGTCGGCTAAAAATGACCGTCAGATGCAGAATAATCACAAAACTTTTATTTTCGGCAATATGCCAAAAAGAGCTGGAGCTGGGCACAATAGTAAAGTCGATCGGCGTCCAATAAGAGTAGAGCTTCACCTTAGCTAAAGCAGCTTCAGACTCCGCAAGCTCAGTCAGAAAAGCACTGTTAGGCCTTAACTGCCTAATGCCTTTTGAGGGATAGGGCAGATAAGCTAAGTAACTGCCGTTATGAGGTGTAGATAGACTAAAGAAATGGCTGACTCGCCGAGCGCCTCCTAGGTACTGCAGGTAATAACGTCCGGTAATGCCGCCCATACTAAAGCCCACTAGCACTATCTGTTCAGCACAACCAAACCTGCTGTCGATCTGCTGACGTAAATTCTCGGCCGCATGCTCTATACCGTGGCGGCCGTCAAATGGGCTAATCGTTGGAGTAAAGCATTCATGACCAGAGGCTTGTAGTCGCTTTTGCAACCAGCGCATTACATGTCCAGTATTAAAGATGCCATGTACCAATACAACTTTCATATACCCTCAGCTGATAACAAAGACTCCTGTTTATTTCTGCGCCAAATTCAAACGAGAGTCAAATTAAATCCATGCGGAGCCTCTATTGTAGCCTCCCTTTGCCAGGAGAATTTCCCTATCTTACATTCAAGATTGAGGGTATTTATTGGTGCATTTTTGCTATCATTAGCGCCGTCACCTCTGACAGTATTTCAAATGAGCCTAATATTTATGTCGATCACTACATCGGACCCAGCAGCTATACCTCTTTCTCAAGCATTGACCCAAGCCATTGCTAAGCGTGCAGCGTTTCTAAAGCAAGCAGAGACACAAGATACCGATTGCTACCGTGTATTTCACGGTACCGTAGAGGGTTGTAATGGGCTCAATATTGATCGTTACGGCAATGCTTGGCTCATCCAAACCTTTCACCAATCTCTGACTCAAGAAGAGCTTGATGATATTCGCCAGCAACTGGAACAACTTGCGCCTTTGCCTGTGATCTACAACGATCGCTCAGACAAGAACTCTCGAGTATTAAACCACTTATCAGAAGAGCTACAGAGCTTTGCCACTAGCGAACAGCAGATGCAAGAAAATGGCATCCAGTTTACCAGCAAGTTACGCCATGAAGGCCAAGACCCGCTGCTCTTTTTAGATATGCGTATTGGTCGTGAATATGTCGCGGCAAATAGCCAAGACAAGAGCGTATTAAACTTATTCTCCTATACCTGCGGTATTGGTACAGCTGCAGCAGTCGGCGGCGCTAAGCGCGTCGTCAATGTCGACTTTTCCTCATTTGCCTTAGCGGCGGGTCGTAAGAATGCGGCGTTAAACCAAGCTGAAGATGTATGTGAGTTTATTCAAAGTGATGCCTTTCCAGCACTTAGACAACTTGCAGGACTTAAAGTGGGCGGGCGTCGCAATCAAAAGCTCCCCTCTTACCCTAAGCTGAGTGCAACCGAATTTGATCTAGTGTTTCTCGACCCTCCAAGATACGCCAAGAGCCCCTTTGGTATTGTCGATCTGGTCAATGACTATCAGAGTCTGTTTAAGCCAGCATTACTGACCACCAAAGCCGGTGGCACAATTGTCTGCTGCAACAATGTCGCCAAAGTCGATCGCAATGCATGGTTTGACAGCTTAGTGCGCTGCGTCGAGAAACAGGGGCGCTCAGTCACCCAAGTGACTTGGTTAGACTGCCACAACGATTTCCCATCATTTGACGGTAATCACCCACTGAAGATAGTGGCACTACAGTTAAGCTAACCCGCTTTAGGCAAGATTAGAAATCGTTGCAAAAAAAGCTTCAAACAGTAAAAAGGCGGCCAACAAACCCGCCTTTTTAACCATCTATTAACCACCAAGCCCCCAAAGGACTATAAACAACAGTTAACACCAGCCGATAAACCTAAATCTTTTACGACAAAACGACTTAGAAACCAGTGTCACCACGACCATAAAAACCCGCCTAAATTAAGCAAAGACGAATAAAAGTTTAACGCATAAAAATCAGCCATATAGAAACAAAGTAATCTAAAAAATAGTTTTTTATTTCTTAGTACATAAATTAAACTTTACTTTCCATATTAAAAGCATAAAATCCGCCTCCTCAAACCAACATTTAAACTTTAATAAGTATCAATCTATAGGAGATAAAGGTGGACATTTCTGCCTGCAAACCACACAAAAACAGTACCTTCGTACCTGTTGCTGGTTTATCGTTTTTTGCTATCGCTTCAGGCTTTCTAATGAGTCTTATTCCATTGTCACTTGCATCATTTGGCATGGATAGCTCGTTAGTCGCATGGTTAGCTAGCATCTTCTATCTAGGTATCTTAGTTGGTACAACCTGCATTCAAACAATCGTGGCTAAAATAGGGCACAGAGTTTCACTGATGCTTTTTCTTGCCATGTTAACCCTGACAATCGTTGCGATGCTGGCTATGCCGACAGCAGCTGTCTGGCTGACCGCACGTTTTCTCGCCGGCTTTGCCGTTGCGGGTGTGTTTGTGGTCGTTGAGTCTTGGCTACTGATGGCTGATAGCGCAAAGCAGAGGGCTAAGCGTTTAGGTCTCTATATGACATCGCTCTACGGTGGTACTGCGCTGGGTCAGCTAGCGATTGGACCATTAGGCATCAATGGTGTCACCCCATTCCTTTGGGTTATAGGTTTACTCATGTTAGCTATCTTGCCACCTCTTTTAATCAAAAAAGGTCAGCCAGAAAGCCTTGAGCATGAGAAGATCAGCATGCGTGAAGTGAGAAAGATCAGCTTACCAGCTGTGATCGGTTGCTTAGTCTCAGGCCTGTTACTAGGGCCAATTTATGGCCTAATGCCAAGCTATATCAATGGCCAGTTTGCCAGTACCGAACGAACTGCATTTTTAATGGCGGTGATTATCTTAGGTGGTATGTTAATACAACCTTTAGTGAGCTACCTGTCGACAAGGGTTAGTAAGAGCCTATTGATGGCGCTATTTTGCCTACTCGGTACTATCGGTATCGTTGGTATCGCCGATGGTACCTCAATTGCGATTATCACCGTAAGTTACTTCTTACTCGGTGCTAGCTGCTTTGCGCTCTACCCTATTGCTATCTCGCTGGCCTGTGAGACGATGGTACTAGAGAAGATTGTTGCTGCGACAGAGCTAATGCTACTGAGCTACAGTGTCGGCTCGGTATTTGGACCCGTCATTGCTGAGCACAGCAGTACTTCGGCGCATTCGCTGATCACTTACCTTGCGGTGGTATTGCTGACGACATCAATTTACATGTTGATTAAGAGTCTGCAAAACACTCGTAGCGGACACACTCCAGCAATTGGTTAATCGCCACTTAGAGTAATATAAAGAGCGCAGCGTAAGCTGCGCTTTTGCTATCTGCTCCACAACAAAAATAACCGAGACTTCTTGCCCACAAGGGGCGATTTTTAAGTGAGAAAGCACTAAAATAGGCACTTTATGATTTTCTATATCTGATCGCTAAACTAAAATAGTTACTTGAAGAAATAGTTATTCAAAATAGTATCTAGCAGAATATAGTCGCCAATATTATCGTTCCAACGCTTTAGAGTACCCAATCAGTGAAATGTGCCCACTTTGTTCAGCAGCAATGTCTTTCTTGCCGCCATATAAACCAACCCATGCCTGTGCAAGTCGCAGCAAAGTCACAAGTACTAAGCCAGCTACTGAGTGGCTTTGAGGTTGAGCAGTGGCGCGAGCCTGTATTCGGCCCAGAAAGTGGTTTTCGTAATAAGGCTAAAATGGTGGTTCTTGGCGCGGCGCATCAACCCATCTTAGGCATTGTTACCCCAACAGGTGAGCCTGTAAGCTTGTGCGATTGCAACTTATATCCAATCGATATGCAGCAGCTGTTGCATCGTCTTGAGCTGTTTGTGCGCCAAGCAGGCATACCGCCTTACAATGTCGATAAAGTAAAAGGCGAGCTTAAGTTCATCTTGCTGACTCGCAGTCAGATCAAGGGCGAATACCTACTGCGTTTTGTGCTCCGATCCCATAAATCTATCGAGCGTATAGAGCGAGAGCTACCGCAGCTATTAAGCGAGTACCCACAGATTAAAGTGGTATCGGTAAATATTCAGCCTGTGCATATGGCTATTCTCGAAGGGGAAGAAGAGCTTTTCCTCACCGAAGAGACACGCTTATCAGAACAGTTTAACGATGTACCTCTGTTCATTCGACCAAAGAGCTTCTTTCAGACTCACCCAGAAATAGCAGCCAAGCTCTATCAAACGGCTCGAGAGTGGGTGGCAGAGCTTAAGCCGGATACGCTTTGGGATCTATTCTGCGGCGTCGGAGGTTTTGGTCTGCACTGCGCATCGAAACAGAGTGCATTAACCGGGATTGAGATCTCGGCCGAAGCGATCACCTGCGCCAAGTTATCGGCAGAGGCGATGGGCTTAACTCAAGTTAACTTTACCGCACTGGACTCTACCGGCTTTGCTCAAGGCTGTGATGCCAAAGACAAGCCCGATGTGGTTATCGTCAATCCGCCAAGACGTGGTATAGGTGAAAGCTTGTGTCAATCACTGTCGGCATTCGCCCCTAAAGCCATCTTGTACTCAAGCTGCAATCCACACACCTTGGCCAAAGATTTAGCCTGTATTCAGGGCTACCGAGTCCAAAAGGTGCAGCTATTCGACATGTTCCCCCATACGGATCATTTCGAAGTCTTAGTCATGTTACTTAAAGACGCTTAATCGCCACAGCACCTTCCAACATCAAGGCTTAACCCTAAGTCTTGATGTGCTTGCTAAGATATTTTTCCAGCCAATCCCCGTCCTCTGAAGCATAAGGGTTAGCTAAAGCTAACTACGGGATAACCGTTTTAAATTAACCAGATACGATCCAGATCCCAAAAAAATAGATTTGGGATAAGCAAATGCGACCTAATTCAAGTAAATGAGACATATTGTCCGTGAGCAATATCAATCCCACAATAAGCTCTTTATAATAAAGCCTTTATTATTAAGGATATACTTATGAAAATCAGCGCACGCAACACACTAAACGGTACTATCAAATCAATCGACGAAGGTTCAGTAAACAACGAAGTTGTTATCGAACTAGCACCGGGTGTTGAAATCACTTCAGTTGTGACTAAGAAGTCTTGTGAGCAACTAGGTCTAGTTGTTGGTGGTCAAGCATACGCGATCATCAAAGCAAGCAACGTAATGGTTGCTGTAGACTAAGCAAATGCTTAATGAAAAAGCCGCAAGCACCTTGGTGTTTGCGGCTTTTTTGTTTCAATCTGCTGCTAAACTAAATAGCTAGGCTCCCATCAAGGAGATAACTGAGCCGATAATAATCAGAGACACCCCAGCCAAAATCGTATATTTCACCCGTGTCGCGCGCTTATAGGCCAATAAGCCTTGATACTGAATATCGATATTCTCGCAGTTTTCAAAACCTCGGCCCAGCGTCCAAATAAACAGCGTCGTGCGATCGAAAGAGGAGATAAATGAGCCTTGGGACCCCAGTAGACGCTCCCATAGCGCCTTATCATGTTGCTTTAGCACTCGGTTCAGCTCCGGCAAGCCCATAAAAGCTAATCCCACAAACAGAATAATAAAGCCCATAGCCAATACCGCCATCATCCCCTCCTGGTCAAAAATCATCCTCATGTACAACTAACATCGAATATTTCCGCTAGGATGTAAAGTCGACAATGGCTATCGCTGTCAATTATTAAGCTTGATTATACTATTTAATCATTCTAAATCCGGCGTATTGCACCTCAGTTTGCTGAGTAGAGGGCATCTTAAGTAACCTTGGATCTAGACTATTCGCCGATGCAGCTTTACCGCTGCAACCACAGCCACCCGATGAACCACCACAGCAACCGCCCTTCTTCTCATGATTCAATGAAGCTCGCCCCTGAGAGGCGTCAAGCAAACGGTGATTCAAATCTTTCGCTCTGCTGATAAGCTCTGCCAGATCTAAACTGTTATCTGCCTGACTCACGCTAATACCCGCATCGAGCAACTTGCCTAACATACGCTCACCAATATGCTGCACCAACACAATATCGGTTTTATGCTCGATGATAAGGTTTAGCATCGCCTTTTTAGCACTGCAACCTCCACTCATCGCTGGATTATCATGCAGGGCAATTAACTGCTGATACTCATCAAAAAAGCCGATCTGCGGCGCTTTAGTAAAGTGAGTCGCTAAACGATCTCGACTCATAGGAATAGCAATGACCATGATTAATCCTTTTTCACATTGAGAGGAAGTAAAAGCGCCTGACCTTGAGTGACCGCCGTTGCCACTTTCCTGCGCGCACTCGCCAACAGATAACCAAAGGTTTGCCGTGAGATCCCCATTGATGCCGCGGCATCGAGCTGACTCAGTTTTTGTACATCTCCTAGGTTGAGTGCCTCAAATTCATCAGCTTCTAACTGAATTTTCTCAAGCTCACTCGATGGAATGCCATTGGGTTTAAATAAACTACATGGCACACAGCTACTTAGGTGGCGGCATTTCTTAGGTCTAGACATAACAAACTGCCCCCTGACTATCTTGTTGGAATTAATTCGTTGGAGTGAATTGGTTGCGCTTTTACCTTGTTATGCAGCTAATTACTGCAAGTTATTGGCTTACGCCAATAACCACTATTATTGGTTATGTGTTCTCTGCAAACTGAGGGGGGAGTCACACTCAAAAATATTCGCCGAGCCTAAATAACGGTTACGTACAAAAGCACCGCCTACACAAGCATTAGCTATATAAGCGTTGAATTATAGGTAAAAGGTAGATTGAAGGCTTATCGTGGCCACTTGATTACCTGCTGACAGATGGCGTTGAGCAGGTACTCATCGTGGGAGATCACCAACAGGCCTATATTGCGGCGCTTTGCACAGACGAGCAGCTGTTGCCAAAATTCGGCTTGGGTCACCATATCAAGATGAGCGGTTACTTCATCACAGATCAAATACTCAGTGGTCGGTACCAGCGCCCGGATCAAATTAAAGCGCTGTAGCTGGCCGCCAGAAAGTTGGTTAGGTCGTCTCGCTAACCAAGACGCCTCCAAACCATACTCACTCAACAGGGGCAGGTAGGCCTCGCCTTTCCAGCTCTCATTTAACGAAGCCTTTAACGTCAGCCGCGGATTAAAGGCGAACTCACTCTGCTGGATTAACCACTGCACTGGATTGGCTTGGTTAACCTGCCTCATTGGCAACTCGAGTAATTCGACATCGGCCGTTATCATTCCCGCAAGTACACTCGCTAACGATGACTTACCTACACCGCTGGGACCAGAGATCCCCAATACCTCACCCCGCGGCAAATAGATATCGGGAAATTCAATCCTCTTATTGCGACGGTGTAGATAACCATTACGCAGCGTTAGCATTTGTTAGCCCCCAGTGCTCAGGCAGAGCCGCCCACAGACTTTGTGTATAGCTGTCGCAGGTGCCGTTACGAATATTGGCAGCTGTGGTGATCTCAACCAGCTTGCCATCGCGCAGCACCAAGATGCGGTCGGCCACCGTAAGCAACTGCCTTAGGTTATGACTTATCACCATCACAGCAACGTCCTCACTTTGAGCCAAGTAAGCGAGGTGTTGATAGATCGCCTCGGCGGCCTGTGTATCTAGGCCGCAGCATGGCTCATCGGCAATCATGATTTCACTGGCCTGCCAACAGGCCTGAGCCAGTAATGCCCGTTTAGCCATGCCACCAGACAGCTGATGGCGATAACAACGCGTAATATCTGCCGCCAGCGGGAAACGCCTCTTGCGTGTCGCGCCCTTAGGCACTCGGCTCAAGGCATAACTTAATTGCGATGAAATCCGCCTTAAAGGGTCGAGCACCGAAGCTGACTGGGCCGCCAATACTCGCCTATCACCACTGCGATGGAGCACCTGACCACTTAAGTTAAACCCGTCCGGCACTTGGCCTAATAGAGCCTGCGCTAATAGGCTCTTGCCGCTACCGCTCGCTCCTACCACACCGAATACTTCGCCCTTAGCAATCGAGAAACTTAAGGGGGATAACAAGCAGATGTCACTCGATTGAATACTGAGTTTATCGACACACAACATTACACAGCTCCTTTAAGATGGGTCTGCGGCCCCTGGCGCAGCGCCGCCAATAACTGCTGGGCAATATAAGACAGCAGCAGTAAGCAGATAAGCAGTAACAACCCAGGGCACACACCCAGCCACCAATGTCCGGTAAGTACATATTGGCTCGCTTGAGCGAGCAGGGCTCCCATAGACGGGCTATCTGGATTTAAGCCAAAGCCCAAAAAGGTTAAGGCAGCCATATGAGTCAAGGCGTGGGGAAACAGGAGCAAGCCTCCTATCCACCACTGAGGCAGAATATGTGGCAACATATGGGTTTTAAGCCGTTGCCACGGGGAGCGACCAAACTGACAGGCTAACTGATAATAGGGAGTCGACTGCACTTGCTGCATCTCAAAGCGCAATAGCCGCGTAAGCTTGGGCCAGTGGCTCAGTGCTATGGCAATCACTAAGCCCCACTCGGCCCCACCAAAGGCCAAAGAGAGCAAGATCAGTAGCAGCAGATGCGGCAGCGACATAAACAGATCCACGAGCAAGTCCACCAGCCAACGGCAGTATGGATGCAGCATGGCGAACATCGCCATCATCAGCGCTAAGAGACTACTCATCAGCACCGCGAGCCCCCCCACATAGATGCTCTGGGCCAGCGCTTGTAAGCTACGACTAAACAGATCTCGCCCTAACCAATCGGTACCAAAAAAATACGCCATAGAGGGAGCTTGATACTTATGCAGCAGATTGAGTTCTGCCCCCTGAAATGGCCATAAAAAGGCGGTCAGTACCAACAGCAGTAAGCAGGCGGATGCTAAAATAAATGTCGGCTGGCGCAGTGTGCTATGCATCTTTCGCCTCCTGCATACATATCGGCTGGCGCGACATATTGCGCATTTTGCATCTCCGAAAGAGAGCTGAGCTGACGCAGTAGCTTTTATGCATCACTCGCCTCCACCATAAAGCGGCGTGAAAGTAAGCTGGCGATCAAGTTTCCGCCAAAGACGAGTAGCGCCGAGATCAGGGTGCAGCCCATCAGCAAGCCGGTATCACTGGCCAAGCCAGCCTTAACGATACTCGCCCCGATCCCAGGAAAGCTAAACACGCTTTCTGCAATCAGGGAGCCGCCAAACAGCTCAGCGACGGTGGCAAATTGCAGGATAATCGCCGGCAGCAGGCTATTGCGGATCACATGAAACAGCACCACTTTGGACAGGCCATCACCATGCGCTAAGGAGTACTGCACATAATCAGACTGCAGTACATCAATCACCTTCTCACGGGTATGCAGCATAATCGGCGCCATGCTCACCGCCGTCAACGTAACGACGGGCAATAGCAGGTGTTGCAACATGCTAGCTAACGACTGCTCGGTAAACGTCATTCCTATCGGTGCTGCGCAGCAAACAGGGGTCAGGCTAAGGCCAATAGAGAACAGGCTAATTAACAGCATCGCTAGCCAGAACGATGGCATACAGACCATCAACCAAGCGAACTTTTGAATAATGCGATCTAACCAGCCGCCGCGATAGACTGCCGCGATTAATCCCAATAAATAACCAAGAACTAGCGAGCAGACCCAGCTAAGCCCAATGAGTAGCAGTGAGATCGGCAAACGTTCGGCAATCACACTCGACACAGGTTGTTGATAGAGGCTTGAGTAACCTAAATCCCCCTGCAGCAAGCCACCAAGCCAGTGTAGCAGACGCTCTCCGACATCTTGATCCAATGACAACTGACTCTCTAGCAGAGCTTTTTGTGCCTCAGACACCGCAAAAACATTGCCGCCAAGATAGGCATTAATAGGATCGAGTGGCGACCAGCTAAGCAAGAAGTAAGCGAGTAAGATAACCAAAATTAACAGCAGTACTAGCCGTAGACAGGTATTGAGTAGCGAAGCGGGTAGATTTCTCATCGCTTAGGACATAGCCAACGCCACTGCTCAATATTATTGGCCAGCGGCCAACCATGTCCGTGAGCCTCTATGCCGGGCTTAGCAAGATCTAAGCATTCGTTGGCCGCGTAGAGATGCTGTAAATTAACCAACCAAGTCCAGGGGCGATCGTGAGCTATCAAAGTTTGTGCCTGCTGCCAGTATGGCAATGACTCTGACCATGATGCCGCCCCTAGTGCACTGTCTAGCGCCTTATCGACCTGAAGGTTGCTATAGTAACCCGAGTTAAAATAGCCTTTGCCGCGACTTGCACTATGGTAAACCGCCCTGACCTCCGTCGCGCTGTGACTACCAAAACCTAACAACACAGGCTGACTATGCATCTGCAGATAGATCGCCTCCCAACTCTTGCCTACCGGTTTGATCTCTATGCCTAATGGCTTAACCATCTGCGCGACGGCAAGCGCCAACTGTTGCCGCACCGTATCACCCGCTAAATAATAGAGCGTCATGCTAGCCGCAGTGTCACCGTGATGGCGTAGTCCTACTTTAAGCTGCCAACCATTTTGCTCGAGCAACTGCTTGGCAGCCTCGAGGTCAGGCTTAATTGTCGGGTTCAGCTGTGGCCCCCAAGGTAAACCATCTGCTATCGAATAGGCAGGCGTGGCGAAGCCATCGAGTAGCTGCTGTACTAGTACTTGACGGTCAATGGCCATACCAACGGCTTGACGAATGATTGCATCCGATGTGACATCATTGCCTATACCATCGGCCTGAGTTGGCACCATAGGCCATGCAATGCCACGGTTATCGACGCTATCTATGCTCCACAGCTTGTAGCCCGGCGGTAATATCTTCGCGTAACGTGGCGCGATCGCCGCCAGATCTAGCTGGCCAGAACGCAGTCTTGCATAGCGACTATCTTCATCGCTAAAGGTCACGATGATCTTAGAAAACTCTGGTTTTTTACCGTAATAGTATGGATTGGGCTGCATAATAAGCTGCTGATTTCGATCCCAGCGCACAAAGGCTAGTGGGCCCGAACCGATAGGCTTAAGGCCGTACTGTGCGCCATAGCTTGCCTTAGGCACGATGGCGAGATTCACTAGGTTATCGATAAAGGTGATATCAGCCTGCTTCAGATAGAATCGCAAGCTGTAATCATCTAAGATCTCAACTCGATCTAGATTAGTTAAGTCATGCAACGAAGCACTCTGTTTAGCGGTATCGAAGCTAAATTTCACATCCGCAGCAGTTAACGCGCTACCATCGCTAAACTTCACGTCTGGACGTAAATCGACCGACCAGATCCGGCGGTCATCACTAAGCTGCCATTGCAGCGCAAGATCGCTCACCAACTCTAGTGCGTTGTCACGCTTAATCAGAGTAGATTGAAATAACGGACGGTTATACTTACCCCAGCCATAAATCGGATCGAAGCCAGTTTCTGGCTCGGCGCCTAGGGCAAGGGTCAATACCTTGTCTGTGCTGGCAAAGCTAGCAAAGGGCAGCAAAGAGATAGATAGAATGAATAGAATTAATGACTTCACAAGAACACCAATAATCAACTGAGTAATACTATTTTTCGAATCGTCACACTACACCCAATTGTTTAGTAAAACAGCTTATCCCCACGACTAAATACAGCAACATTGACTTAGATCACTTTTATACATGTGCATCTTGCTTATATCTATAAGATACTCAAAGTAATTAAGTTTTATGGAATTTACGCTATGTCTAATGACACTATTCGCTTTACTGTTTCCATGCCAAAATCTCAGTTTGAAGAAATTGAACAAGATCAATTACAACGAGGCTATCAGTCCCGTTCCGAATATATTCGCGATCTATTTCGAGACCGTTTGGTCGATAAGCAATGGAACGAGAGCAAAGAGGATGTCGTTGGCGTACTGACACTGATTTTCGATCACCACCAACGCGGCTTGTCCGAGAAACTTATCGATATCCAACATAATCATCTAATACATGTACTGTGCAGCACCCATGTACATGTGGATCATCACAACTGCCTAGAGACAATTATCATCAAGGGGCAGGCGGCTGAGCTTAACGCCATTGTGAATCGAATCGCCGCGTTAAAAGGCGTTAAGGTGGCACGTTTAAGTCGCGCTGGGGTAGTTTAGCCTAGCGAAAACGGCCTTAGAGTGCTCAGTACCCGCCCTAAAGTACTGACTTGGCGTATTCCCCAGATGCTGCTTAAAAAAGCAGATAAAAGCACTGTCGCTAGCAAAGCCCAGTGAAAATGCCACCACAGATACGCTCTTACCATCGGCTAAGTGTTCTATCGCGGCCTGCAAGCGCCATTGCTGCCGCCAAGCTTGGTAACTCATCCCCCGTTTCTTTAGTAAAGATCCGCGAAATAGTCTTCTCGCTGGCGCCAATCTCACTCGCCATCAGCTTAAGCTGCTCGGCTTGACGCTGCCCAGCCAGCTGCTAGCCAGCCTTGTAAGCGTTTATCTGCCGGTATGGGCAGCGACAGCTTGATCTCTTCCGCTAAATTTAGATCCTCAACAAATAGGGCGATAAGCGCCGCCTGCTGCTGACTCGGCATATCCCATGGCCACATTGCCATTCGCTCAAACAATGGAGCTAGTAGCGGCTTAATACCAATTAGAAGGCTAAGTGAGCCGATGATTAAGAACCACTAACACCCCTAGTAATGCTTGGCAAACCTTTCTCAATAACAATGCTTTATAGCAGCTAAAGCTTTATCGAGCGGCAACATACCCATTGAGGAGAGAACATGAAAACATCTTGGTTAATCACAACAATGCTCTTAGGCCTGTCAGGCAGTCCACTCGCCGCAGATCAGCAACCGGATCCGTCGGATCTCACGGCAGTAAACTCCTTTGTCTATGGTACGGTCGATAATGAAGGTAGGCTCAACGGCATGTTAGGCATGGCTGGCAGCTTTAGCGAAGGCAACAACTATATGGGCTTGGTCGAGCATATCAGCGACACTAAAAACAACGAGTTTGCCCGCAAGGCACAAAATTCAAGGCTACGCTACTTTCAAGTCCTCGATACAGGTAATAAACTGCTACCACAAGCTGGCTTTTCAGTAGATTACATGAAAGGTTGGAAGACCCATTCAGACGATACTAGCAGTGATATTGTCGCCTTAGGGGCCATTACAAAACTCACCACCCCATGGGAGAGCTTCTCACTCTTTCCAAATATTGCCGTTGTTCGTGGCAGCGCCTCTCAAGGCAATGGGTCAAGCTTTGATTTAAAAGGCTATCAAGTGAACCTATTTGGATCATTTTCAATCGGAGACTCGGGCCAATATGTCATAGTCCAGCCACAATTTATGCAGCTTGACGGTAAGCCGAGTAAAAATGCCAAAGGCGAGAAGCTCAGTGGTAAAGTATTTAAAGTCAAAACTGGTTACGGTATGCCCATTAGTGACAACGGTAAATGGTGGACTGAATTGAGTCATACATATACTCGCACCGATGCTAAAATCAACATTATTGGTACCCCGATAAAGGCACTCGATAATGACCATAAATTTGAACTTGGGATCTCATACTATTTTTAATTAGCCTGAACCTAATCTCAGTACTTTTGCGATCTAGACAGCAGTTTAGTATGTTGAACATAGGCAAAATATGCACCTTAGCCCACATGCTTTTGTCTGACAGGGTTAACGTCCATATTATCCTAATTTCATGACTCAATAGTCTGCATGCTTCACTACTCTCAAGTAGCGATGTCTATTGGCTACAACTAAGGCAATACCGTGATATCTAGACTTCCTAAGTGGGTTGAGTATGGCGCTTTTATTCTAGCCTTTACCGCGGGTAGCGTGAATGCTATCGGCTTACTGGGTTTCGAGCACCAATCTGTCTCCCATCTGTCTGGCACCGCAACCTTAGTCGGTACCCAGCTTCTAAGCTCGTCACCCACAGTGCTGTTTCACCTACTCGGGATCTTAGTCAGCTTTATGCTAGGAGCAATGCTTTCAGGAGCATTTCTATCCGGCAGCAGCGTCAAACTGGGTCGTCATTACGACACCTTGCTACTTATCGAGGCGGGCTTTTTACTGTTTGCCATCTACCTACTACAAGATGGCACCTACTACGGTCACTACATGGCATCGGCGGCTTGCGGCCTACAAAACGCATTGGCAACCACCTATAGTGGCGCGATTGTACGTACCACACATGTCACGGGAATTTTCACCGACTTAGGCATCATGCTAGGTGGCATGTTTAAAGGGGAGAAGTTTGATAAACGTAAAGCGATACTGTTTATATTGATCATCGCGGGCTTTATCTCTGGGGGGGCACTAGGGGCGTACCTTTTTTCCAAGTTACAGTTCTTTGCCCTGCTGGCTCCCGCTGCCATCTGTATTGCGCTGGCGATGAGCTACCGTATCTATAAGATCCGGACCGCAGTGAAATACTAAGGTAACAGATAATAAAAAAGCGCTTTTAAGCGCTTTTTTATTATCCTAGAGTACACAATCGATTATTGATTGATAGTCACCTTCTCAATGATGATAGCCTCTCTTGGTACATCATCATGGTCGCCTTTAGAGGCTGTTTTAGCGCGGCCTATCTTTGTCACCACATCCATACCCGCCGTCACTTGACCAAACACCGCATAGCCCCAGCCAGCATTGGTAGTTGCACTATGATCTAAAAAGCTATTATCGGCTAGATTAATAAAAAACTGTCCGGTCGCCGAATGGGGGGCATCGGTGCGCGCCATGGCAATGCTTCCACGAACGTTCTTGAGGCCACGGTTAGCCTCATTGACTATCGCCGCTCGAGTTGGCTTTTCCTCCATTTCGGCAGTAAAACCACCGCCTTGGATCATAAAGCCCTTAATGACGCGATGGAAAATCGTGCCCTCAAAGAAGCCATCTTGGCAGTACTTGATAAAATTCTTGGCACTCACTGGCGCCTTTTCCAGATCCAGCTCTATCTCGATATCACCTAAGTTGGTGGTAAAAATAATCATGGTACTCACACTCTCATCATGCGCTTATGCGGTCTATAAGACATTTTACTCCTAGTTGAGACTAAAAATATATTATTCCCCCATCAACGCCCGGCCTCAAATCGACAAAAGCTCTATTTTTAACCGATATAAGCATAAATAACTAAATCACAACATAAAGCGTCAAAATAATGACTTTACCTTTGATAAATAAGACTTTTTATCACATTAAGGTAATGACAAATGTGGCGAAAATCACGTTACAAACTAGCTTAAGCCGATAAAATCCCTCGCGAGCTCCACCATTAACCACGAACAAACAAAAAAACACATAATAAATATATAACACTATATTTTTAAAAGAAAACCTAACCAGGAAAGAACAATGAATCACAAAGATGAAGCAAGCTTAACTAATGCAGGACGTCGAGGCTTTTTAAAGACGACAACAGGTGTTGCCCTTGCAGCAGTAGGAACAAGTTTACTCCCAGCCACCGCACACGCGAGCAGTGACAATCATATCGAGCCTTTCCATGGTCATGGTTCTGAACACGGTTTTTGGAATAAAGTCCGTAATGAGTTTGTCCTCAATAAACGCACGACCTACATGAACATCGGTACCTCTGGCACCATGCCAAAGCGTGTACTAAAAGACTATAACCGCGCCAACGAGCAGATCTCTATCACCCCTTGGAACAGCAATGTACCGACAATAGAATATGCCAAACAGATTGCACCTAGCTTTGGAGCTGATGAACATGAGCTAGTGTTGTGTCGTAACACTACCGATGGTTTATGTACCATTATCAACGGCCTACAGTTTGAATACGGCGATATCATCTTAACCACTAACCATGAGCACCCAGGTGTTACTACACCTCTGAAGCATGTAGCACAGCGCTATGGCGCCGAAGTGATTGAGTTAGCCTTACCAGTTTATACGCCAAACAATGAAGTGAGTGCAGATGACTTTATGCAAGTCTTTGCCGATGCAGTAAACCTATATGGTAGTCGAGTTCGTTTGATGGTGTTCTCTCACGTTACCTTCACCACAGGTACCACTTTGCCAGCGAAACGGATCTGTAAAGAACTCGCAATTCCGAATAACATTGTCACCCTAATCGATGGCGCTCATACACCGGGTATGTTCAACTTAGATTTTCATGACATCGATTGCGACTTCTACTCTGGAGCAGGCCATAAGTGGCAGTGCGGTCCTGGCGCAACAGGCTTCCTATACGTACGCGATAACGCTAACCGCTTATATGAGTTCTGGAGCGATCGCGAAACACCACTGTGGTTTATTAATAGCTCATCAACAGCCACTGCAGTGCAAGCGAGATTGCAATCGATTGGTCAAGATAACTACCCTGCAAAGCGCGCACTAGCAGACGCTTGCGCACTGTGGGATGAAATTGGACGTGATGCTATTGAGCAGCGCATTTTAGACTTAAGCGCCCTATGTAAGAAGCAACTTGCCAAGAAATTCCCTGACGCAATGATCTTCGCACCTAATATCCGTGAACTATCTAGCGGCCTAACCTCTTTCAATCCATTCGATGATCTAAACGATAGCGAGCGACTCACCGAGTTTCGTGACCGTTTACATGAAGAGTATGGCTACATCGTTAGAACCACCTCTTTCTACTTAGATCCGAATGATACGTTCAAGACGTTCTCTCTACGTATTTCGACTCACCTTTTCCACGATAATGATGATGTTAAAGGCCTAGTTAAGGCGATGAAGCAACTACATCGTGAAATGAGATAAGACCAATACTATAAGATAAGAGCCAATAAAAATGGCCAGCTTGTTATTAAATAATAAGCTGGCCATTTTTTATATTGAGATCAAGCAAATAGCGCGAGTAGAAGACTTAGCTTACTCGCTCAACCTGTTGCCCTAAACTGGCATCCTTCTGGTCGCGAAGTAGCAACTGAGTAAACTCGGCTGCGGGTACCGGACGACTAAACAAATACCCCTGACCATACTCACAACGGTGCTCCTGCAAGAACAGCGCTTGTTGCTCATTTTCAATCCCCTCGGCAACCACTTTAAGCTTTAACGATTTAGCCATCGCCAATATCGCCGACACCAAAGAGGCATCCGATGAACAGGTGGTCATATTATTGATAAAAGCACGATCAATTTTTAACTTAGTGAATGAAAACCTCTGTAAGTAACTTAGCGCCGAGTAACCGGTACCAAAATCATCGATAGATAAACCTACGCCGAGCTGCTTAAGGTATGACAACATCTTCATCAAGGCATGACCTTGATCTATCAATAAACTCTCGGTCACTTCCATATCGAGCTGGTATGCAGGCAAACCCGTCTGCATCAATACATCGACGATACGCGACTGCAGTTGCTCGCAATACCTAAACTGAACACTAGAGAAGTTAATGGCGATCTTAATGGGACTGATAGTCTGCCAGCTAGCAGCCTGAGTACAAGCCTCGAGTAAAACGATATCGCCGAGTCGATGGATTAAGCCATTCTTTTCCGCTAGCGGAATAAAGTCCTCCGGTGACACATAACCTAATTCACTGTCGGTCCAGCGCATCAGGGCTTCAGCGGCTACAATTTTACGGCTGGTTAAGTCCAATATCGGCTGATAGTAGATCTCTATATCGCCTTGCTGAACAGCCTGATGTAATCGCACATTGAGCGCAAAATTACGCTGCACATCTAAGTTCATACTTTCATCGTAAAAACTAAAGCCATTACGGCCTAAATCTTTGACCTTGTACAATGCGGTATCGGCGCGCTTTAACAGCGTCGCAGCATTCCTACCATCTTTAGGATAGATAGACATGCCAATGCTAGTCGAGACAAAAAATTCTTGTTGTTCAATATGAAATGGCTTCTCAAACACAGACAAAATACTGCTAGCAACCAGTTTGGCTGAATCTTGATGCTGAATATCGGGCACTATCACCAAAAACTCATCGCCACCTAGACGAGCAACAATATCGGAACGGCGTACCGATGTTAGCAAGCGCTCACTGGTTTGTTTTAAAAGCAGGTCTCCGGCATGATGGCCGACGGTATCGTTAACCTGTTTAAAGTTATCCAGATCGATAAACAGCAACAAAATTTGAGTTTGCTTTTCATGGGCTGCTCGAATGGCCTCTTGCAGCCTAGCCATGCCGTGGGTGCGGTTTGCCAAATTAGTCAGTTCATCATGGGTCGCCTGATACGCAAGCTTGCTCTCTGATGCCTTACGTTTACAGATCTCTTCATGCAATAGAGCGTTTTGTGTCGCCAACTCTTGCTGCTGTTCTGAAGACAACTCCACTTGGGTCTGCAGCACTAAGTTGGCATTGTTCACACGCATAAGGTAGATCAAACCCATAAATACTGGCAGTGCCAACAATGAGATAGCCGCAATAAACCAAGCAGAGGTGAAAATATCTTGCTCAGTCACCGGCTCAAACCAACTCTCTAGTTTAAACGGCGTCGCGACCACATTTTTCTCAAAATAGATGATCCTTGATGAGTCGCTATAATAGCTAGTCGTACCGCGCTCAATATCGGATATACAGCCACTTAATGAATTCCAAACGACAATATCCCCAACAGGAGTGACTAAGGTTAGACAGCTGCCACTATCTAAATGCTCTTGCGTCGACAGCATACGGATCACCAGATCGGTATTGAGGCTGGCAACTAAGATCGCCACTGGCTTATTCTGATGATAAATCGTCTGCAGCAGCTGAATAACCGGCCCACTTTCATCTGTGACTAGGTGAACTTTATGGCTAACCGTCTCCATCTCTTTAAAAGGCAGTTGGTTAACCTCAAAATCGACCTCCGGATGAGTATCGACAATAACGGTTTCCCCTAAGCCAACAATCATCACCCTAGAGTAGATAAGCTGACCATCCATTTTGTTAGATTGGCTAAAATTATCTATCGTTCGCCTCAGGCTAAACAGGCTCGAGCCTAGGCCATACTGCAACGACATCCCTGCGGCCAAGTTAGAGAAGTAAGTATTGACGTCTCTCTTCTGACTTAGATTGGCGATATTCTTTTCACTGGCATCAAAGAAAAAACTTAGGTTTTCGGTATAGTTACTGACCCTAAGGTTTAATGCGCTGTTTTGTGATTCCTTTAAACGACTCTGGCCTAAGTTAGTAACCGTCAGAATAAGGATCAAGTAGGCACTCAATAGAATGCCTGCAACGATAATCGCTGTTTTACTGTTAAACCACTTAAAGTGTTTCATGTTACTTGTGAACACCTGCCGCTGATTTATCAAAATAGTCTTGATAGTAATGAAAAACTGTCGGGTAATACTTCTTCACTAGCTTGTTATAGCTGCCATCAGCACGAATCTGCCTTAGATACTGGTTAAAGGCTTTTCGTAGCTCGGGAGACTGTTTACGGAAACCGACAGCCATTCTTTGCTCGTCTGAAATGGGGCCGATAATCTTGATGGCACTTGGCCACTTATCTATCGCTATCAGCGAATCCGCGACGTCTAATAGGGTCGCCTCAGCCTCAACGTTTAAGAGAAACGGTACCATCTCATTGAGCTGCAGCTGCTTAGTTGGCAAGATAACATTCGCCTGAGTTGCATATAGATTATAAAGGTCAGGATCTAGGCAGGATTGTTTCATCGCCAATATATCACGCTCTTTCAGCATCCCCTTCACCATACGAACATCTCTTAGGGTTGAACCACTGGGAGTGATAGGGTTGAGATTTGATTCGGTGCGCGCCACCAGCCAGACAGCTGACGGGAAGTAATCATCAGAAAAATCGACAATCTCCTTGCGCCAATCAAAGATTGTAAAACCATTGGCAATCACATCACCAATAATTGACTCCGGCTCACCATATACCACTTTATTATTAATAAACTGACCATTACGCCCAGTCAGCATACCGAAGACGCTTGTCCAAGTGGCAGGCACAAACTCATACTCGACACCTAGGTAACGGGCAAAATTTTGCATTAGTTCAATATCGAGGCCGCTATGGGTTAGCTTGTTGCCTTCAGAGTACTGAGACACAAAGTTTGCATAGGGTACGCCAAGGTGGCGTAACACCCCTTCGGCTTGTATCTCGGCCAAATCCCTTGCCATGACTTGAGTCATCGAGGCGCCAAGAATAAAGAATAATAATAGCTGGATTAGAAACCTTGATTTCACTTGAAGTCTCATCGTAAAAGTCTCACTTCTTTGGGAGCGTTCAGCTTGAATGACGGCCGTGGAGTATACCCTGAGCCGATGTAATTTCAACGACTCAGATTACACTTTTTAAAGTGATGATTAAATTTAAAACAATGCCCGCTGAAAAATAAAATAAGCACAGTAAAACAATCGCATACAATCTAATTTGATAACTAAATTGTCACAACAAGAGTCAATTTTTTGTCACCTAAACATGGTTTGAATAGCGGCATAGCTATACCATTGAATCCTGGAAAACAAAGGTGAAGAGACATTTAAGACTAAAATAGAAAAGCCAGCAAAGGCTGGCTTCTTATCTTAATCATTCATAGTCTACCTAGTGTGAAACATAGGCTTATCGGACTTATCTGACTCTGACCAGAAATTAATATTAAATTGGGCATCATCACTTAGTTCAATTCGATGCCAATACTGGGGAGGGCTCGTGGCAAACTGCCCAGCCTCAATCACCACCTTTAATTCAGGCTCAGTTGCTTCGCTATCGGCAAAGCCGAAATAAGTTACCACCCCCTCCATGACACATAACTGACCAAATACTCCCTCGGCAGTGTTATGGTGGCTCAGTAAGGCGGCTGGCACATTATCTTTAGTGAAAAAAGCAGTTGAACGCTGAATTGTCCAATTTTTAGGGATGCGTAAATGACTCATCATCTTCTCCTAATGCAAATACGGATGCTGCCAGCCAATAGCACAGCAGCAATATAGGGATTAAGTTCTCGGTAATGCTTTTAGTAAGCTAAAGGCGTTATTCATATGCTGCTCGGCAACCACAAAACCTTGTAAATCACCATTATGGGCGAAGGCCTTGACGCTACTTCCCTGTGCATCAATATCCATCTGCCAGCGATAAACACCATCGACAGCTTGCCCCGCTAATTGAATGGGGTAATGGGGCGTTTTTACCTTAACCAGCATCGCTGGCATGCTGAGCTTTGTAGGTTGACCGAGTAAGGTTTTCGCTAACGCGTTGGCACTTAGCAGTGCGGGCTGTAAGTAAGCTAATACTTTACCGTTAATTTCGGCGCAATCACCTAAGGCAAAAATATCTTTGGCCGATGTTTCCATGTAATCATTGACCAGCACACCACGACCAACGGAGATCCCCGCCTGCTGGGCCAGTTGAATATTTGGTAATAATCCCGCCGCAGAAATAACCATATCAACCTCTAACTGCTCGGCAGATGCCAGCGTCGCCACAATCGTCGCCTGATCTGCTGCAGTATTGAGTGAATTCACGCTGTTATTGAGTGCAAGATATACACCTTGACGCTGCATCTGTTTGCCAAGCTGAGTCGCGATATACTCCGGCAGTAAGCTGGCCATCAGCTGCATGCAAGGGTCGACAGTGATCACCTTTTTACCTGCACTCGCCAGATCCATCGATAGCTCGGTGCCTATCAGGCCGCCGCCAATGACGAGTACCCGCTTAGCAAGCGCTAAATCAGACTCCGCCGCTTGGTATTCTTGCAGACTATTAAGCGTCACAACCTTGTCCACGGCATTGCCAAGCATTGGTGGAACAAAAGCACGCGCACCGGTCGCCAATACTAATTTTGCGTAAGGGAATTCACGCCCAGCCGCAATAAGGCTATGCCGCTGCGGGATGATAGCCTCAACATAGGTGTTAGCATATAGCTCAAAATTAAGCTCATTGGCTATCTCTGAGCCTTGAGATCTCACCAGATCGCTAGCTAATTGCCTCTTTGAAAACACATGACTTAAGTCAGGTTTATTATAGTCATGCCCCTCATCTGCCGTAAAAACTTGGATCGGTGTCGAAGCATCTGTGCGTCGAATCGCCCTAATCAACTGGTAAGCCGCAAAACCACTGCCGATAATGACAATAGGTGCATCGATTGATTGAAGCATATTGTTAGACTCCTGCAATAGGCTGAAATACATCTTTTCCTAAGCCACATTCAGGGCAGAGAAAATCTTCAGCTATATCAGCCCAAGTTGTTCCCGGCGTTACGCCCTGATTAGGCTCACCGATTGCGGGATCGTATATCCAGTTACACACAGTACAGAGCATACGTTGATTGCCGCTTTCGACAGAGGTGCCAATAGGCTCGCACTCAGATAGCTCGGGGGTGAATGACTCGACAGCAAGATCTGCCTTAGGCTGCTCACGATTGACGATATTTTGCTTTAACGGCTCAGATAGATCTTTAAGCGCCCACTGCTTAGCGATATGTTGGCCGTACTCGCGGCATTCGCGCATCGCCTTACCGTCGGGGCGCCACTTAGTTTTCATGCCATAGGTCGTTTCAAAACCCGCATCAGTGAGGCGTGTATGAATACGGTCAACCGCACCACCATTCCAGCCAAAGCTCCCAAAAGCGGCGGCCTTCTTATTTTTAAAACGCAGGCCGGTGATCTCTTCAAGCATGCCCGCCACTTTCGGCATCATCACGTTATTCATGGTCGATGATCCCACCAAGATCCCTTTCGATCTAAAGATACTGGCGAGAATGTCATTTTTATCTTGGCGTGACACATTGAAGACTTTGACCGCAACACTAGGGTCAACATCATGGATCCCCTGCGCGATCGCATCGGCCATCATGCGGGTATTATTCGACATCGAATCATAGAAAAGCGTGATGCGATCTTCCTGGTAGTTATCTGCCCACTCGAGATACTGATGGATGATCTGTGCTGGATTGTCGCGCCACACGATACCATGTGAGGTCGCAATCATATCCACTGGTAAGTTAAAGCTTAAAACCTCATGGATCTTTGCGGTCACTAACGCGCTAAATGGGGTTAAAATATTGGAGTAATAACGCAGGCACTGATCCATTAACTCAGTTTGATCCACCTCATCGTTAAATAGACGCTCATCGCAATAATGCTGACCAAATGCATCGTTGCTGTACAACACTGCATCTCCAGTTTGGTAGGTCATCATGCTGTCAGGCCAATGCAACATTGGCGCTTCGATAAAGATAAGCTGCTTGCCATTACCGATATCCAAGCTATCGCCAGTTTTAACGATATTGAAATTCCATTCAGGGTGATGGTGATGACCTACGATTGAATCAACGGCATTTTCGGTGCAATAAATGGGGGTATTAGGGATCTTTGCCATTAAGGCCACCAGCGCACCAGAATGATCTTCTTCGGCGTGGTTTATGACGATGTAATCGATCTGATTAAGATCGATCTCCATCTCTAGGTTTTGAATAAACTGCTGGCTGAAGCGGTGATCGACGGTATCGATAAGGACAGTTTTCTGTTCACGAATAAGGTAACTGTTATAGCTGGTACCTTTGGTCATCTTATACTCGGTACCATGGAAGTCTTGTACTTCCCAGTCACGTTGCCCTACCCAATGAATATTGTTTTTGACATGGATTGTCATATTGCCACCTATTACTAAAATTTAATTAGTGCACTTACACTAAACCTGCATTAGTAATAGCAGTTAATGTGCCAATCTTTTATTTAATTGATTTTTAAGATTTAAAGTAAAAACCATCTATAAATCAATGTCTTTTTGATAGCACCGGTAACAGTCAAAATGACCGTAAAAATGTCATTAAGACAGTCGCAGGGAGCATTGTAATAGCCCCTACGCAAAACCACAGTCTTGATATAACTCTGTTCAGGTATATTCAAGAATAAGCAATAAAAAAGCCCCTAACCGTATAAAAGTATGGGGCTTTTAATCCGACGCCTTTTTATTACTGGTGCATCTTCTCAATTAAGGCTGCACGCGCATCGTAATCTGCTGTATGGCAACTTGAGCAGCTATCTTTAGAGGTATTCCAAGGCTGTACATACTTACCATCTTTTGAGAAGTTCTCTGGACTATCGGCTGGAAACTCCAAGTTAATTCTGAAGAAGTGCTTATCCTTAGGCATATGGCAGCTCTCACACTTAGCCACAAAGCTGTGTACCTCAAGCTCAGGCGTAAATGGCTTGTCATAGTGACAATCGACGCACTGCTTCACCATGGCATTCTCATGCCCAGGCTGGTCACTGTTGATCTTAGATTGATGAGGATTATGGCAAGTATGGCACGCCATATCCTGTTTCTTACCGGTGATCTCCCCAGTGTTGGCATCCATTCCTAATAGCGCATCACCAGCAACTCGTCCGCCAATATCATAAGGGATCGTACGGCCACCTATGCTATCACCACCAAAGTCTTGGTTATGCTCACTAATAAAGCTTGGGAACTTACGGTTGGTCTTCTTACTGTGACACTCAGAGCAAGTGATCGCCTTACCAAATGCCATATCTGCTTGCTGTAAATCAGAGGTGTAACGGCCCTTTGCAATACGATCAATATCATCTGCCGACTGTGACTTAATATGCTTATCACCGGCACCATGGCAGGCTTCACACTGGATCCCCGTCATCTCAAATGTACCTTCAATTCCCACAAGGCCATCTTGGTGATTTGGGTTTAAAGGTGAATCTGGTGTGTAATCCTTCCAACCCGTGGTATGGCAATGGCCACAATCAAAAGGATGCGAGTCCGGCTCACCACCAGGCGCATAACCTGAGATATGATCTATGCTAAAGTCCTCACCATTTTCAGGTAATATCGCACGAACCCCTGTCCCCGACAGAATATAGCCATTGCTATCTAGGTACATGGCAGTACGGTAATAGCCGCCAATAACATAGCTCACTTCCTCCCAGCTATTCGGTGTACCAACACTGTTATCAGCACCATGAAGCAACTCGACCGAACCTTCTAACGATGAGAATGGAAATTGTGGCGCTTCACCGTTTTCAATTTTGCTTAGCTTAAAATTATGACCCGTTTCTAAGAAGGTTGCCTTATCGGTGTGGCAGGTTAAGCAGGTTTGGCTACCAACATAGCTGCCAGTCTCAGCACTTTCAGTCACCTTAATTGTCACAGTCGAGTCATCTGTTTCACCCTGTGGATCGGCAACCGTGTAGCTAAACACTACTATGCCGGGTTTTTCTGGAGTAAATAGTAACTGGTTATCTTTAATTACTCCTTCTCCAGAGCCCTCCGTTAACTCAACCACTGTTAGCGTTAGCGCATCGCCATCAGGATCGGTATCGTTGGCAATGGCATCAACCATTACCGAAGTCCCCACAATCGCGGTAGCCGTTGTAGGTTGAGCTATAGGAGGGTTGTTATCACTTGGAGGAGGCGTCACAACATCATCATTGTCAGAGCCACAGGCGACCAATAAGGTGGCCATACTCGCGAGTAACACTCTTTTATAGCAAGCGTTTAAATTGTTCATCATGATATTCCCTGCAAATTCATCATTTTTTTATATTTGTACTGTTATTAAAGTCATCCCCGTTTCCGCAAACAAAAATGACTCTTCGATGAAAAAGACAAAAACAAACCAATATTCAATTGATTACACTTTATTCAAGTCGCAAAAGACCATCACGCAGAATTGAAGGCGTGAAAAGGATTATTGAAAAGTGGATTTCGTTTATCTCTATTTTACAAAATAGAAAATAGTCAATTCACGACCGCGGCGTAATGGATTTTTCGTCCACAAAATGGTGTTTTTCGTACCTAGTGACAACAATGTGAGCTTGATGGCTTTTTATCTATCAGCATCACTAAGTCATCAAATGATGTGAAGATAACGCTTAAGATAAAGCTGTGACTGCATTGTCTTTAAATTGAGAGGGAGTCAGCTGGGTGTGACGCTTAAAAAACTTCACGAAGTAGGTCACATCATCGAAACCTAACTCATAAGCAATTTCTTGAATTTTAGCGCTACCGATAATTAATCTGCGCTTTATCTCCAGAATGGCATGGGCATCAATCAACTGCTTAGCCGTTTGCCCGCTCGCTTGCTTACACATTTGATTGAGCGATTTATAAGAGATATGCAGCATCTCTGCATAACCTGATGCATCACGAGTATGAGCCGCATTACTCTCTATCAACAATAAAAATTGCTGAAAACGGTATGCCTGAGCTTCACTTAAATGCTGTGCATCGGTTTCTCTTTCCGTCGCCAAGGCTACCAGCAATGACGAAAATAAAAGCTGCACGAGTAACTGTGTTTCCGCTTCGCTCTCCTGTGCCTTATTGATCTCAAGCAGTAGACTATCGCAAGTCTCTACCAGCGATGAGCTAAGAGTCAAAAGCGGCTGCTGAGAACTCACTAGGTGAGTTGGTGTGAAAAAGGGAATCCGCATATTGGCTAAAATAGTATTTAAGAAGTCTTCGGTAATATTGATCATTTTACCTTTTGGGCGACTCATTAAATCGAAAGCATGTACTTGATGTTTATTGACAAAAACAAAGCTCCCTGGTTTAAACTGATGATACTTAAAATCAACAAAATGACCGCCTTGCCCTTCAGTAACATAAATAAAGCAAAAGTAGTTAATGCGGTGGGGCTTTGAGGGGCAAAAGTTACACTTAGATAGCTTGGTATAAAACAACTCTAAATCTAATATTTCGACACCCGCTTTATGGATATTTGGGGCTCTAAAATCAACACTCGGGACACTTTTCATCTATCTCTTGCCATCAGTTCCCTTTCAAGCCACGCTAACATGCCAAGGCAAACTTTAGGGATAAAACGCTAATAACTACTTTAGTGAACTATCTAATGCCATAAGCTAATAATCAATAAAGACGCAGTGAAAATAAAACTCAGCTCTCAATCTAAAGCGATTACGAGCTCTCGATTACCCTCGTACCTCCACTACGGCCGATAATGGCTGTTTTTGATAGCGACTAAACATCGTCAGAGCAGGCTCACTCTCACCACTAAAGCCATTATCTAATAGAAAGTGTTCGTTGTAGAGCTTAGAGGAGGAGCGCTCAGGCTGATCGCAATAGAAAGTGACTATGGTATTGCCCGGCCCCATCTTAGCCGCCGCATAAAGGGCGCCCGCCACATTAAGCGCCGCACTGCTACCGAGTACGATGCCATCATGCTCTCTTACATGACGCGCGATGGCGACTAGGTCGAGATCCGGCAGGGTAATGGCTTTATCAATCTTTGCCTGTCGAAAGTTTTCGACGCTGCGCATGATGCCTATCCCTTCGGTAAAGGAAGTTCCACTAGAAACATATTCGCCGGTTTTTAAATAGTTATAGATCCCGGAACCATCGGGATCCACCAGCCAAGTCTGCAACTGTCTATTCTTGGTCGATAAGTAACGAGAATTACCCGCAATGGTGCCGCCGGTGCCGGCGACAGACACCAGAGCATCGATTTTTCCATGAGTTTGACGCCAGATCTCAGGCCCAGTATGAATAAAGTGAGCCTTGCTATTGCTGGTATTTTCAAATTGATCCGCCCACCAATAATCGCTGTTAGCCTCACCAAGACGCTTAGCCGTATGATAGAAATGATCTGGATTAGCAAAGGGACAGGCATCCACTAACTTAAGCTCAGCATCGTACAGGGAGATCATTCGCTCTTTTTCGTGCGCCTGACCTCTTGGCATCACCACCAGCATCTTAAAGCCTAACGCTTTTGCGACCAACGCCAGGCCTATTCCAGTATTTCCAGCCGTGCCTTCAACGATAGTCATGCCGGGGGTTAGCTTTCCGCTGGCAATGGCATCTTGGACCATCTGCAGGGCGGCGCGATCTTTAATTGAACCACCGGGGTTTTGCTGTTCGCATTTAAGCAATATCTCACAGCCACTCAACTCACTCAGACTGTTGATTCGTAACAGATCAGTATTGCCGATGAGTTCAGTAATATTACCTGAGATCCCTGATTTTACAGGGGAAGAGTCGTTATCATTTACAGCGGAAGATGACATAGATGGCTATCTCAGTTATTGGCTCTCATTCAATATTAGGCACAGTTCACCTATAAGCCAAACCTGTGGCTCCATGATACTTCAGTTAACTGAGGATCAGTATTGCTTTGCCGCAATACTGATTAACTCGCTAAGATTAGCTATCGACCCCCAACCGTTAATTACACCCAGCCCAACTCGCGAAACTTTGCCAAGGTCTTACAGAAGTATTGCATCTGCGCGGGTGTGCCGATAGAGAGACGGTTCCAGCCTTCACCATGGTTAAATGGGCGGCCGACCAAAATGCCTGCCTTTGCCATGCGTTGCATATACAGCCCGCTATCGCCATTAACTTTGTGAAAGATAAAGTTAGTCTCGCTCGGTAGATAATCTAAACCAAGCTCGCTTAGCTGCTGATATACCAAGGCTTTGGCTTGACTGTTTGATTGCAAACTCAACCCTAGCCACTGTGAACTCTCGAGGCTAGCCTTAGCCGCGACGCAGCCGATTAGATTGGCATTATCGATACTTGCCTGCGCCTGCATCGCCTTAATGAGCTCGCTATGCGCCACGCCGTAACCGACACGTAGCCCAGCAAGGGCGTAGATTTTTGAGAAGGTTCGACACACCACAATATGTGACTGACCTTGCTTCACCCGTTCAACCGCAGACACAAACCCAGCTTGAGCGACATACTCCACATAGGCCTCATCAATGATAAAGCTTAGTTGACTCGATGCCTTATCTAACCACTGATTCAGCTCACTCTGTGGTAATACTAATCCCGTTGGATTATTAGGGTTACACAGGTACACAATCGACGGGCCATTATGCTGAGCCACTTTTGCTTGCATCTGGGCTAAATCGGTTTGCCAGTCACCATCGAGCTTGACCTTGACCACAGGGATTCCACGCGCCATGGCGTAATCGATTATCACCCCATAACTTGGATCTGGCATCACCAACTGGCTATTGCTTTGCGCGAGGGCATCAAGCGCCATCTTAAGCACTTCAGAGGAGCCATTACCATAGATTAACTGCGACTCTATAAGCCCCAAATTGCCAGCAATACTCGCCATCAGCTCACTTCGGGCCGCATCGGGGTAACGCCAAGCATTGGGCAACGCATCGGTAACTGCTTGCTGGGCTTTAGGTGCCAAGCCGAGTGGGTTCTCATTAAAATTAAGCGGGATCGGCTCATCCGTACTCATCGAGGCCGATGCTAACGAACTTGCTGCAGTAGAGATTGAGGTTGAGCTGCAACCTAAGGTCGCTAAACTTGATGCGGCGGCACCTGCATATAAGAATTGACGACGACTTAACTTGAAAGAAGAGTTTTGCATACTTAGTTATTATTATTGAATTAATATATACACTAGATATTCTTATTAACGACTCACTATCGCTAGTCTAGCAGACTAGATTTGTAGCCAAGATCACACTTTTTCATACACCTAATCCTATATAAATAAAGAATAAATTAGCTATGTATTTATTGCGTAAAAAAGCCCCGTCACATCGACGAGGCTTTAGCGTGTTCATGCTATACAATCATAGCATTCACGATTAACGAGCAAACCAGGCATCTTGCCACGCACTACCTGTACCTGGCGCATAATGACTCGCAGCGCCACTACACCAGCCGCTGTTTGGCCAAGGTAGGCACTCATATACACCGCCAGCATTAGTGACTACGTCACCCGCTTGGTAATTTGTGCCTGCCGCGTAAGCTGGATAGTCGCCGCCCTCGCTATCTTCTTCAACCAAGCTAATGCTAGTACGACGAATCAGTTCCTGTTCTGGTGCGCTCACTACGACTTCATAGCTGCCTGCCGCTAAATCCGTTGCAGATAGAGTCATAGCTGCTGAGCTAGCTACGCTGACTTCACTACTTGCAAACACAGTGCTGCCTTGCACTAAGCTAGCATTAACTACCATAGTTTGGTTAACGCTAGCGCTAAACTCAATAGACACACTGCCTTGCTCAAGCACATAGCGCGGTGCAATACCGCTTATATCAAGTGTCGGCTTTACCACTGGCGGCAGACCACCATCACAATCGCTATCACCTTGGGCTTTCCAAACGCCCCACTCACCTGTGGTACCCGGCTCATCACCTTGAGTCCACCAGCCCGCTAACCAGCTCTTACTAGCATGGCTTACTGTTTCACCGCCAAGATAGGTGGTTGTCGCATCCCAAGCGTTATCGCACACCGCGCCCTGCTCTTTTACTGTGATGGTTCGTAACACCTCAACTTGCTGAGCTGCACTATCACTGACGCGATAGGTTAGTAGGTACTGACCTACGCTGCTGGTATCCACATCACCTTCGACACTAACTTGCGCCGTTAGGTCACCATCTTCGGCGTCGATAGCACTCACGCCCGCTAATGCATCGAAAACACTGCCCAGTAATACGCTAGCGTTGGCGACACCCTTAAGCTCAGGTTTAGTGTTGTATACCTCTACCGTGCGCACCTGCTCAGTTAGGTTGTCATCACTATCACTTACGCGATAAGTCAGTGCATACAAACCTAAGGTCAGAGTATCGACCGAGCCTTCAACTTGAATACTTGATGTGATGTCACCATCTTCCATATCACGAGCATTTACGCCCGCCAGTGCATCAAACTCTGCGCCTAACTTAACGCGAGTGTTGCTAAGCCCTGAGAAAATTGGCTTACCGTTATCTGGCTCTGGCGGCAGAATATCTTGACCATGAATGAATGGACCATAAGCCTTAATAAATGATTCGTTGTACGCCTGACCCGCAGAGCTCTGTCCCATATCCCAGTTAACCGACCAAGTCATCACACCACGTAGCGGCTGACCCTGCGCTTTTAATTGCTCAAATGCCGCATATAGCTTTTGCGGCTCATTGATATAACCCGTTGCTGCGGCGTCGATATTAGTTGGAATACCAAACACTAACTTATCGTGGGGGATCTTGGTAAAGCCGTTGGTGCCGTTAGATAAGGCATCGGCAATATGATAGATAAACTCCTGCTTAAGGTTATCGTTGTTTTGCGCAACCCAACCTAGCCCCTCGATATAGATACCATCGCCGCCTTGGTTATAAAACTGTGGGTTAATCCAGTCATAATAGCCCTCTAGCGCGGTGATATAAGGCACATACTTACCGCCTGTTGTCAGGTACGGAAATTCTGGCGCCATGGTGATCAAGAAGTTTTTGCCCTGCTCACGGTAGTAATCTTTAACGATACGCAGCGCCGCAGGAATAACGGTTTGGTTGTCTGCAGCGGTCACCGCCGCTTGCTCTAAATCGATATCTAGACCATCAAAGCCATAGACTTCGACAAGACGAATAATCTCACTGGCTAAAGCTTGCTCTTGACCACTGCGTAGCTCGATATGAGCATCGGCGCCGCCTAAGGCGATCAATACCGAACGGCCTTGGCGGTTGAGCTCGCCGATCTGCTCAATAAATTGTGCTTCGGTTAAACCAATTTCAGGATCGAGTTTAAAGGTAGGAATGGTGCCGACTGCGCCGTAGACCTTCATAAACGACACATCGACCACGTTATATTGCGGATCGACCTCAGTTAAGGTCACACAAGGGGCGACACCACCTTTATAGCCCGCGCCGCCACACCAGTTATGCCAGTAACCCACAACAACCCCCGCTTGTGGGTTAATCATATCAACGCCATTGGCCATCGCTGGCGCCGAAACCGCGCCCATTGCCAAGGCTATGCTTGCGCCAAGTAGATTAAGTTTGAGTGATTTCATTAATTCATCCCTTTTCATTCAATATCGAAAAGCAACAAACAGGCAGGTAATATCTGCTGCCCGTGTCACTTGCGGTAGCGCCACTGCCGTAGGAGTTGCTCCGTTAGGCTGGATGCTTTGCGTCACCCGCTTTCACAGGTTTTGCCTTTTTCATCAAGTGCATAAATAGCACTCGTCTTATTTTGCGGATTATTATCTGTAACCCTAATTTTGTAAATCTAAATATAGCGACAAAACCCAAGCTAACAGCAATAAACACCTTAAAACCACAAAAGACAAAATATTGACAACTAACATACTGATTAAACAAAGATAAAAATAAAACAAAATATACATTAACCAACATTTAAAGTAACTAACGCCAGAGTTATTCAATAAAAGTAACCATTAAAAATAATTTGACAAAATTAACGCCAAAAATATAACCCAAACCTAAAAATGTCAGATTATTGATATGAGTTAGCGCAATCACTATTTATTGGCACAAATCTCAAGAACCGCCCATAGAGTTCAACTGGGGTTCAGCTAAGAAAAGCTAATATTTGCAGTCAGTTTATTTCATGTTTTTAACCTAATGATTAGCTATCTAAGAGAGTTGAATGAAGATCCATGACACCAATTTAACTTACGAAAACCTCCCTAGCGTAATGCTGCTGCTCGAATCTATTGCCTTTATGTGGGTCGTCACCCTGATCACCTTAGGGATAGTCAGCTGGGTAGCACTAAAACTTTGGCACCTACACTCATTACCCAAGTACTTAGCCAAAGAACGCGGCATGCGGCAGGCCAAACTGGTTTTCTGGCTCTGTATGCTAGGCCTGTTTTGGAAGCCACTTTGGGTGCTCGCCGTTATCGCCATCGTGACCGATTGGGACCGAGTACAAGAGTGGATTAGGGGGACGCGCGCATGAAAGAGATAATGCTGCCCTATATTTTTATCGTCTGGTTACTATTCAAATTTAAAGTCATTAAAGCGAGACCTAGAAACTACTTTATCAGCGTATTTGTTGGCTGCCTGATTGCGGTGGCCCTATTCTTAGCTCATCGTTTCTACTCGCCGGCGGATCTGACCAACTCCACCACAGTGCGCGCTCCACACGCCATTTTGTCACCAGCGATTGGCCAACAGATCGATACTATCTCAATCGATCACAACCAACACGTGAACAAAGGCGAACTGCTCTACACCTTGGTCGATGACAAGGTCAGCAGCGCCATCGATGAGATCAATGCCAGAGTACAAGAGGTAAAGCGCAATATTGAAGCGACAGAAGTCAAACTGGCGCAGGCCAAGCGTAATCACCAACGTAAAATTAACTTGGGCGATCATGTGAGTGAGCGAGATCTAGAAAACGCTGCCGATAAAGTAGAGATCACCACTGCCGAACTCAAGGTTCAATATGCCCAACTAGAGGTGCAATATGCCCAGTTGCGTAAACAAGAGTTTGAGCTTAAAAGACTCGAAGTACGTGCACCATTTGACGGCATGGTGACCCATGTCTATATCGCCGATGGCTCGCGTGTCGGTGCCATGCACCTTTGGGATACTGGCCGCAAGTTTGTCGAGATGCGTATTCCCGACCAGTCCTTTGCCTATATTCAACCCGGACAGTTTGCCGAGTTCTATATTAATGCCTACCCTGGGCAGATATTCAGAGCAAGAGTGCACAGCAAGGTTGAGGCCACAGGTGAAGCTCAAGGCGATATCTTACCTCGCGAGCAGATGGTGTCTCGTCACATCAACTTAGGCTCCATGCCTGTTGGCAGAACTGTGGTGCTTGAGGTCGATGACGCCACTATGGCGATGCTGCCTATTGGCGCCACGGGCTCGGCGTGGATAAGCGCCGACAAGCCGTCCTCGATATTGGGATTTCTCGACATTATTGGTGCAGCAACGGTGAGATTAACAGCGGTAAAAGCTTACCTCAATCCGCTATAAGCGCGGTGATGGCAACTATGGCGACATAAACAAAAAGCACAGCCTAGGCTGTGCTTTTTAACCGTGATGAAACTCAGTGATTTATCGCTTGGAGGATAAGATCTCTAACAGTCGTAGGAACAAGTTAATGATCTCCATATACAGCAGGCCACCAAAATCGATCGCTTCATCTAAGGTTTCGCCGTATTTACAGGCCTGCGCCCAAAAGTATCCTATGTAGCCGCACATGCTGACGGCCACGATCCAGTGAATTAACTCATGGCTATGGCCAAACATGAGCAACCAACTCAGCTCAATCGTTAAGATCCACCCCGTGATCACAACCAACACCTTACCAAAGCTCATAAACAACTTTGGCATCAAGGTCGCGCTAATAATCATTAATAGCGTAATACCTGCGGTATATTGAATCGCAGTCACAATTTCACTATCGGTGAAGTACTGTAGGCATAGTTTCAGTAATAAGCCCACGCTCAAGGTCACTAGGTTATAACCTAAAAAGCTAAATAGCGGCGCCCGATAACGAAACATGATCAGAAAGCCAAGAGTAGAGAAAATAAGGAAACCAATGAGGATCACCCAAGGATTAACGCTATTAATCCACTCTGTAGGAAAATGAACGACCGTCAGGTAATTCGTCGTAAATCCCCACATCAATACCAAGCCAATCACCAAGTTAAACACCGACTTACTCACGGCTCTGTCTTTTAAAAATATCCCTGATAAATAATGGCTCACGCCCACTTGTGACTTTTCCATAAAACACTTGCTCCTAGCAATAATGCGGTATTAACCGCCAGATGCCGGGCAGCATAACCAAGGCAAAGCCAGTACCATATAAACAAAGATTCAATTTGCAAAATAGGTCAACAAACAAAGCGTTAACTGGTTAGTACTTATCCATAACCAACATAAAAACAACCGATTATTACCATCTAAAACAGCACAACGTTAGCGTCGACAAGCCACTGTCGACGCACAATTCTCTCGATTTTATAGGTGCGAAAACTGTGCCCTTAACCGTAGTAAAAGCGTATCTAAACCCTTTGTAGCACTTTACAGCAAGGTGCTGTAATAACAGGAAGTATTATACAAAAAACAACCTTGGCTGGCTTTTACTCACGTTTCAGCGCATACAACCAAGTTCCCCTAGCCGAATCGCTTAAGCTGCATCTTTACCCTCGCACTTAGTTCAAAATTATCCATCTAAAAATCGCATTCAATGCCATACTTCAATATATATCATCGGCGTAAATACCACGCTCAGTCGAACTAGTTGGGAATGTAAATATGAGCAAATCACACGACAGTACCCGTAGACAGTCAGACCACGGCAAACAACACTCTGCAGAGTTTGAGCATAAGAAGAAGCTAGGTAAAAACCCTAATGAACTTCATGTACCTAAGCCAAGCAAAGATCAACATGAATACCATGAAGAACAGGCAGAGGCTCCACTAGCCCATAAGCATGAAGATGGGGGGAGTGAGGAGTAAATTAGGCTGGTTAAGCAGGTTAACCTCTCTAATACTCGATCATTAAATCTGCTCATGTTTGCTCTAAAGAGCCCATATCGCTACAGCAATCCGTTAGCGATAAGGCTGCCGCTCGTCTTAAACGCCTAGTAATAACGCTTATCAATAACGGCCCAGAAACTGATTTCTATTTATCACTCAAAAGAATCGAATCGCAGTAAAGGTCGTCACACAATCTAATTAAGGGTTAAGTGCAGAAAAGTGCTAGAATCAGCAGCAATTAACTTTCCACATCAAGCAAAGGTAGTGCAATGAACCCGATTCTTGCGATCTTAAAAGAGCACAACGTCAGCGACGAGCAAGCTAAAGAGCTGTTCCAAACTTTGACAGAGAACCCAATGATGGCGATGGCTGTTATCGGCCAGTTAGGCATTCCTCCAGAGAAGCTACAACAGCTTATGGGGCTAGTGATGCAAAACCCGGCTTTAATTAAAGAAGCTGTTGAAGAGCTTGGATTAGACTTTTCAAAAGTTGAAGCGGCCAAGGCTCAGCTTCAACAGTAATTAGCTGCAAAAGCACCTAGCAACAGGCGCTAGCTATCAGCGTGATAAAAAAAGAGTAAGCTTTCGCTTACTCTTTTTTTATCTGCTAAACAGCAGATTGGTTAATCCCCCTAAGCAGCGGCGCACTTTATTTACTCGCTTTTAGCCGCAAACAGTTTAGGCTCTGGGAATTCCGGAATACTCAATTCTCTTGGCAAACTAAACAGCACGGCATCAACCACGTCATAACCGTCCGCCGCATCCTAGATGAAAACATTACGCTAGAGAGAGGCCAATTTTCTTTATGTGGGTTAGTTCACGTAATCATCCCTGGTGAATCGATCCCGAGCGTGCTCAATATATAAAACTTGAACTAGTGCACATTTTACCTAGTGTTGCTTGCGCCGCTTTGATAGCCGCGTACAATCCGCGCCAACAATTTATTGTGCTGTATATCGCTGGAAATCTGGTCCAGAAGTCTCTACCACAAGACCTAATCTTGTGACTACAGCCCAATCACCGTCCGCTGCCAAACACTTGAAACACTTGGCGGCCAGTGGTATCTGCCAATAAATTTATTGACCCCTAATGTATTAATAATGCATGAGTCATGCACTCACGAATACATAGATAAATTAGCATATCAATAAATACCAATAAGGCATCACTGTGGCGATCTCTGGCTTACTACAACGTGCGGGACAGTCCCGCTTTCTAGATACAACATTCCAACTTTCACAGCGCAAAGCCAATGTTGGCACCGAGCTATACGCAGGCTTTATCACCTTCTTAGCCATGAGTTATATCTTGGCAGTGAACCCTGCGATCTTAGGTGGTATCGAAGGTATGGATAAGGGCGCGATCTTTACCGCTACCGCCTTAGCTGCCGCGCTCGCAACATTGATAATGGGCTTCTTCGGTAATTATCCAGTGATGCTAGCGCCAGGGATGAGCATGAATGGCTTCTTTAAGGGCATGCTGGCATCGAGCTCTGTGGCGCTTATCTGGCACGAGGCGCTGTTCGGCATCTTTCTCTCGGGTATCGTCTACCTGATCTTCTCGATGACCAAAATTCGCAAGCAGATGATTGAGTCTATTCCCGAGGATCTAAAACTCGCCATCACAGTCTCTCTAGGTCTATTTATCGCCTTCCTCGGACTGAAGAATGCCGGCATCATCGTCGCTAATCCCGTGGTGCTCGTGAGCATGGGAGATATTACCAAGCCACAAGTCGCCATCGCCTTTATCAGCCTGTTCGTAGCGGTCGGTTGCATGGTGAGAAATATCAAACTGGCCACCTTCATCGCCTTTATGACCTCAATCATCCTGACGCTTATTAGCGATGCCGTACTTGGCACTCAGTATGCGCCCATTCCTGAAACTTGGTTCAGCGCGCCACCTAGCCTAGAGCCTAGCTTTGGTAAGGTATTCAACTTCGAGTTTCTCACAATCGATAAACTATTTGATCTTCTGTTTATCGTCATCATCTTCTTTATCGTCGACTTCTTCGATGGTTTATCGACGATTGTCGGCGTAGGTAAAGATGCAGGCATTATCGACAAAGACGGAAAAGTGCCTAACGCCCGCGCCGCATTAGTAGCTGATGCTGGCGGCACCGTGATTGGCAGCGTACTCGGTACCACCTCTATCACGGCGTTTTCAGAGTCGGGGATCGCTTCGGCTCAAGGTGCTAAGACGGGGCTCGCCGCCGTTGCCACCGCAGTATTGTTCCTACTCGCCCTGTTCTGCTATCCGGTATTCTCTATGTTCTCTACCGCTATCGTTGCGCCTGCGATGATCGTGGTGGGAATTTACATGATTGGTCGTTTAGGGCAGATCCAGTGGGATCACAAGCCATCGTGTATCGCCGCCTTCTTCACCATGATGTTTACCATTTTGAGCTTCTCTCCGGCCAACGGCATGGCGATGGGCTTTATCAGCTATGCGTTTGCCATGGTGGTTGCAGGTAAAGGCCGTGAGGTACATCCGATCATCTATGGCTTGTCCGTTATCTTTATCGCCTACCTCGTGATGCTGTAATCGATTGTAAATAAGCGCATAAAAAAAGGGCCGTACAATACGGCCCTTTTTCTTTAGCAGATAAAATCTAACTGACTGGCTCTAGAAAGCTCACCTTAACCATTGAAACTTTGAAGTCATCGGCTTCGACAATCTCAAATTTAAGCTTTGCAAATTCAATCACATCGCTCACCTTCGGAATGGTTGAGTTTAGGGCCAGTAATAAGCCTGCAACAGTAATGTACTCCTGCTGTTTATCAATCAAGCCTAAGGTTTCTAAGCGCGCCTCTAGGTCATGCAGTGAGGTAGACCCCTTAACTAACCAGCCGTCATTACAGGCACTGATCTCTGGGATCTCACCAATATCGGGGAACTCGCCCACAATAGACTCGAGTAAGTCATGTAGGGTCACGATACCTTGAATGCTACCAAACTCGTCCGCAAGCACAGCCATACCCGCCCGAGACTCCCTAAAACCATCGAGTAAGCGAATAACGTTAATCGTATCAGGCACGATAAATGCCGGAAAAGATGATGCGATTTGGCTTAAGTTTTCGCCCGCTTCGATACCAAAGAGCAGATCTTTACTGCGTACGATACCGACTAAGTTATCAAGCGAGCCATGACAAATCGGGAATATTTGGTGACGGCTAGTCTTGATAATCTCTTTAATCTTATCGGTACTATCTTCAGTATTTAACCAAACGATCTCTTTTCTTTGCGTCATGACGGTACGTACATTTCGCTCAGAAAGAGACAGAACGCCGGTAACCATGTCGCGCTCGACATCACCAAAACTCACTGGTGCTGGCTCACTGCCCTCATCATCGTTAATGTTGTAATGCTTATTACCCATTAATCGAAAAATAGCCTCAGTTGTACGCTGGCGCAGCGGCACTCGCTCTGCATGTTTAGCATGGCTTGAGGTGATCATCTGATTAAACATCTCAATCAAGATTGAGAAACCAATTGCCGCATACAGATAGCCTTTAGGAATATGGAATCCGAAGCCCTCTGCAACCAAGATAAAGCCAATCATCAATAGGAAGCTTAAACACAATACGATAACGGTCGGGTGTGCATTGACAAAGTTGGTAATCGATTTCGATGCGAGCAACATCACTATCATAGAGATAATGACGGCGATCATCATCACCGTTAGGCTATCGACCATACCCACAGCCGTAATAATCGAATCCAAGGAGAATACGGCATCTAGGGCCAGAATTTGGGCAATAATCACACCAAAACTGGCATACACATTGGCATTTTGCTGTTGCTGTAAATCCCCTTCCAGACGGTCATGAAGCTCATGGGTCGCTTTAAACAGCAAGAACAGACCACCCGTAATTAGAATCAAGTCTCGAGTTGAAAAGCTTAAGTCGTAAATACTGAAAAGAGGCTGGGTCAGTGTAACCAACCAAGACACAATACTCAGCAAGCCTAATCGCATAATCAATGCGAGAGACAATCCGATAGTTCTTGCCTTATCTCTTTGCTCTGGTGGGAGCTTTTTAACTAAAATAGCAATAAACACAAGGTTATCGATACCCAGTACGATCTCGATAATAATAAGGGTTATTAAACCAATCCAAATTTGGGGTTCAAGCAAAAATTCCATCGTGTATTTTCATTTTCCAAAAGCCGATGCCCATGCATCAGTTCGGTCAATAGCTCCTAAAATTTAACGCATTAAAATTAATTAAGTGCATTTATATTGGAGAAACCAAAAAATCTATAATTAATTAAATTTTAACTTTGCCAAACTATTCCGAAATACCCTGAATATTCGAGCATACTGACTTAAAATTTTAGCCTAGATAGATGGCAACAAGAGTCGAATCACTTAGCTCATATGCGCGGCTAAAGCCCATCACAACGGTCGGAGCAAGGCTCCCTAATAATTTAAATCGGCTCCCAAAAAGCTTACCAAAAAATAGAATCGAGCATAGCGAGATAATAGACAGGTCTACTGCCATATTCGTCTCGTAACCACTGCTGGTAAACGGGCCAAACATTGAGCGCTTTAATGATAAAGATCAAGGAGTAAATATTGCAAATTGCTATGTTGAATTATGGATAATAAAGAGGAAAGCACATGGACAAGATGTTTATTATTTCACAAAAGCATCAGCAACAAACGGATGCTATCAGTGCAGGCGTTTTGCTAGCCAATCAGTTAGGTTTGCTTCCCGAGGTGATGGCCTATAGCTATGAATCATTCAGTGATGATGAGTATCATAACCCTAGGATCGCGGCATCGGTACGAGCCAAAATATTAGCCGAAGATGAAGCCTATGTGCAAAACACACTAAATCAACTCAACGCCAACAATACACCGTTTACCACCATGTGGTGTAAGAACCTGTGTAGCCATGCTTGCGAACACATACGCCCAGATGAGTATGGCATGATGCTAAAATCAATACATGAATCGACGCACTTCCTTCCCATAGACTGGCAACTTATCCGCAATACTAAAGTGCCACTCATGTTGCTGAGTAACAACCCTCTTAATCGAGTGAAATCAATTTTGATGGCAGTGGAACTAGGCAGTAATAACTCATCGAAACAAGCACTCAATCAAGCTGTCATCTTACAAGCAAATCGACTTGCTGCCGCCACAGGTTACGAGCTACATCTCGGCTTTGTGATCCACTTTCCTAAAATATTGCGCGATATGGATCTGGTGAATAGTCAGCGCCAGATCAAAGATGCCTATCGTAAGCACAAACAGGAAATTGAAGAAATAGGACTCGATTGCGACCATGTACATATTATGGCGGGAGATGCCGACATGTGTCTGTTTGAATTAAGTTGCCGTTTAAAAGCGGAGTATTTGGTTATGGGCGCGCGTCAGCGACAAGGCATACTAGGCCATATAATAGGTAATACGGCCGAATCAATTTTAACAAGGATCCGCAGTAATGTACTCGTAGTCCCCTATAATACAGAGGACTAATAAATAATACCGTCGTTAATTCAAAGATATGCCAACCAAGACAAATGGTGGTTGGCTATCTAGTCACAAGACGAGCTGTAGTGATTAAGCTGAATCAACCCGCGCAGTATGATGCCATGATAGCGGGCTTTAACAAGCTGATAATCCATGGCGGGAGCAAAATAGTAGGTCACCTCTTCTGCGCCCGTTTGCTTAACCGGAATCAAGCTTAGCTCGCCCCAAGGCGCAATTTCAGTAGTCTGCGGCTGTTGAACATAAAACTGATACGGCTCCATCGCATCCGAGGCCTGCCTGATTAAAGCAAATTGCTGTCGCCCCCGCAGCAGGTATTCACGCATTTGAATGGCCAAGGTGTCCACGTCTCGCAGGGCAATATCGTTTGATCTATAGCTTTCTATGTCACCATCAATATCAACTTGAGAACTGCGGCCGTTATCGCTAAAGGTTGCCTGCATGTCTCGGGCACGAAAGCCGGTCACCTTTTGATGAAACTGTTCGGTCAGCCACTCATTGGTTTGGTTCGACCAAAATAACTCGGCTCTTTGCTGATATTGGGTGCCTATGCCTAAAATACTGGCTTTGCTATTTGAGGTGACAACAGCAGTTTTCCCTTGCCATTTTTCGGTGCGCTTCATTGTCCCAGTATGGATACCACTGAGGTAAATATCGTAACTTGAACTGCGGCTACACTGCACTGGCTCGGTTGAGGATGGCTTTAACTCATGAGCTAACACGTTATTACTCAGGGCTAGCATAGGTGCTAACCCTAACAGCAGCGTTAATACACGGCTAAACATACAGGCTATTAAACGCGTCATGATTAGAATACTTCGTTCACATTGAGGTAGAAGTTAGTCTCGTTTTCACCCACGCCGATATCGAGACGTAAGTTAATATTATCTTTGATTTTAAAGCGGAAACCCGTGCCGTAAGAGGTCATTAACTCTTCATTTAGGTCGCTCATCTTTGACGCCACGCTACCCACGCCGCCCCAGAACACCATGCCATAACGTTGAAAGATAGGTAGGCGGTACTCCACTTGGCCCATCATCATCTGCTTATCACGGTAACGACCCTTGATATAGCCGCGCATCGCACCTGAGCCACCAAGATCTGGCAGCATATTCCAAGGTACATCGCCATCGGTAAAGTGTCCCTGCACTTGCCATGCGATAAGCCCTGGCGCCGAACTCAGCATTGAGGTTGAGCTCAAGTCGATATAGTTAGCTAGCTCAAGATCGTAAGTCGAAAATGTTGAATATTCATCGTTTTGATACAGTCCGGCATCAATTTGAAATAACCAGCCCTTAGTGGCATTTAGGCGGTAATCACGGGAATCATAGATACTGGTGATCACCACACCCGAGCTGAAGTTATTCGGTAAAATATCGGCTGAATCCACAGGTAAGCCTGTTTCAACCAACTCTAACTTATCAGCACTCGCGTAGGTAAAATCAGCCCCAATGCCTAGAAAATAGTTGTTGGCAATCTCAGTCATCCAACGCGGTTTGAAGCTGTATAGTTGCTCCTCAAACTCGTGATGATTTGCGTCGATATTGCCCTGTTCGATGCCCTGGCCGTAATAAACTGCGGCTTCGTTATGTAGCTCTAACCCCAACAGTAAGCGCTGCTTACCACCGTTGAAGAAGGTCATATTTTCAATTTCAACACCGTAAGAGTTATTCATTGAAACAAAAGAGTTTAATACCAAGGAAGATGGCTGCTCGTCACTCGCCGCGCCATCGGTTTTATATAAGCCAACCATCAACAGACCCACGCCAAACTTCTTCTCTGGCGTGTAGTACGCAGTAGGTAAGTAGCTCATATCGATAGGCTTGCTCTGATCAAACTCACCGTCAGCACCAAACACCGACAAGATGTCATCGACCCAAGTCGGCTGCATATCTTTAGGGGTGTCAAATAGAGGTTCTACAGCGAGCGCCAGATTTGAAAAAGCGCACAGGGTTAACAATAAAATCCGTTTCATAAATACTCTAATCAGTAACGAAGAAAATGGGGAGCTAAGGGGCGGCATTCTACCACTACAAGAGTATTCAACAATGACTTTTTTTGATTAAGGATTAATCAGCAATGAATTTCCGATAACTTATTCACTGAGTTATAAAAGCAGCCAAATTCTGTAACAGATAGAACTTGGCTGCCGTAGCTGCGATATTCTTTTAAGCACTTTTATCCATCGGTTATGGGTGTAAATACTTAGCGGTATCGACCTCGTTTATCTGAGCCGAATCCAAGAATTTATGCGCATAATCTAGGTAGATCCCACTAGAGAGGAATAGCTTGAAGATATCCATATCAAGGTGTTCATCCAGTGCCATCTTATACAATATATCGATGGCAACACTGAGAGGCTTGGCCTTCTTATAAGGCCTATCTGCCGCGGTTAGCGCCTCAAAAATATCGGCAACCACCAAGATACGCTCAGGGATCGACAGCTCATCGGCGCTGAGTTTGCGTGGGTAGCCGCTGCCTTTTAAGGTTTCGTGGTGAGTAGAGGCATAACGCGGCACCTTTGCCAGCTCAGGTGGAAATGGCAGATTCTCCAGCATCTTAATGGTACTGGTGACATGCTCGTTAATCTTAAACCTGTCTTCTGCGGTTAAGGTGCCGCGGGAGATAGAAAGGTTATAGAGCTCACCTAAGTTATATTGATACTCAGGAATAGCCATCTTAATACCAAACTTAGGATCAAACTCCACCTTATTGATGCGCTTGATAATATGCTCAGGCTTATCTCTTAGTAGTGGCTCTGTAACTGGATAGCTTAGCTCGGCTACTCGCTCACTGAGGTTAAGCTCTTCGACAGGTGAGAGACCTAGCCTGTCGTCAAAGTGACGCTGCCAGCTAATTTTAGCAAGCTGTGAGAGGCGATCTTTCGCCTCTTGAACCATAAATTCACCACCTACATTAGCCTTGGCGATAAACTCAAAGTCTGCTTTTAATTGCTTGCGCTTCTGAGCAAGCTCATTGGTTAACCCATTCGTTAACTCAGTCACTAATTGTGCCGACTGCTCGCCAGACTCTTTAGCTAAGAGGGTCTGCTTTAAATAGTCAATCTCGGCGTCACGCCACAATACCTCAAAGCGCATCCGAACTTCATGGATACGATTGTAGACGGCTTCGAGCTTAGTGCCTTTATCGACAATATATTCTGGAGTGGTGATCTTACCGCAATCATGCAGCCAGGCAGCGATGCGAAACTCTCGCTGCTCATCATCGGTGTTAAATTTAAAATCCTTAAAGGGGGCAAGATCAGAGTTTTCTGCAGCATGAGCCAACATCAAGCCAAGCTCCGGCACCCGATTACAGTGGCCTGCAGTATAGGGGGACTTGTCATCGATCGCTTGGGCGATGAGCTTGATAAACGATTCCATTAACTCCTTTTGATTCTCTTCATGAGTCTTAATGGCGCTAGACATATCCATCATAGACTGCGCCAGCTCATCAAGCTCTGTGATACTGGTCTGAACTCTCTCTACCTCATCATATCGGCGATGCTTTATCTTATCGTTTTCGATGGCCAGTAACTTGATAGGACGAATAATAGGTGATGAAAACAGCCATGAAACCGGTAAGATGATCAATAAGCAGAGACTGGTAAGTAGAATAGATTGCTGCACTTTCTCAACACTGGTCGTAAGCAACTGCTCCGTTGGCACCACAATAGCAAAGTACTCCCGACTCCCAGCCGAAGGCTCTTCACTGCCAGATGAGCTCCCCCCAAAAGGTGTCACATAGAGAAATTCTTCAACTCCATTTAACTCACGACGAATCAGCCTTTTCTGGTTTTTTGGCTCGCGAGCCAGCTCGATAAGCGCCTCAAAAGGCACGGTTCCCTGTGTCGATAGGGTCTGTTTTACTCCCTCACCAAACCACTTAGCCCTCAATGCTTGAGTTTGCTCAGGGGTAATATTGGCAAGCGCCAAATTGATCACCGCGATAAGCTCTGCTCTCTCTGCAGGCATCACAACATGCAAACCGGTATTAAGTTTTATCGGTGAGAAGTCCAGCTGCTCATGATATTGAATCTGCTCCACAAAAAACTGCTTCGCCGTGTAATGCAATATGATGCTGTTATCAAGCGCCGCAAAAACCTCGCCCTGTTCAACCGCATGTAATATGGCATAGGTTGAAGCCATCTCAACGATCTCAATCTGCGGATAGTTTTTTCGAATCACCTCGACAATGGACCAGCCAGTTGGGATCGCAACGTGTTTACCGTTCAACTGCTCGATATGGGTGATTTCAGGCGTCCCCTGTTGGGTAACAAGCGCGTAAGGCAGCTCAAGAAACGGCTCACTAAATTCACCTAATAGACGCGTCTCATCGGTTTTAATCACAGAGTGCAGCATGTCTAGCTCGTCGGCTTTATAGTTTTCGGTCAGCTCACTCCAGCTAAAACCATTGATATAATGCAATTCTAAACCGGTCATATCGGCAACAAGGTTCAATAGGTCGACACTATAGCCTTGCGGCATGCCTGATATAGCAAAGTCGATGGGGGCCCAGTCGGTTTCATTAGAGACTAACAAGGGCTCAGTATTGGCTACCAGAGCCCGCTGTTTGGCAGTTAACACTAGTTCTTTAGAATCGGGTACTTCAACACCTATTTTTCTATCTTGATTAGATGCGATCAGCTCGCCGCTTTGCTTATAGAGATAGATTTTTTTCTCATTGATGCCCTGTTCATCTTCCCCTTGCATAACTAGATAATCCGACAAGGTTGATAGTGCAATATCTAAGGCGAGAACCACTCCTGAGTCAGCGAGTTTTATCGAATAGGTTTGACCCGGTGATTGCAGGTGCTGGAATAGGTAAGGCTCTGTTTTAGAAACCACATGGGGCTTAGCATCAACAAACCAAGGTCTGGCTCTGGCGTCATACTCACTAGGCTCTATATGAGTAACACGCAGATTAAACTGCTCATCAAGATAAGATTGTTGCTTCTGACGTAACTCTCCCTCACCACTGATGCTAATAAGCACCCAACGATCAAGATGGGATGCATTAAGCTGCTTTCTTATTATCGGGTGAGCATTCAAATTAATCAGCTCATAGAAGTCACCATTAGGCATCCCCACATAGATACCATAAAACAATGGGTTGATTTGCATCACATCGGCAAATGCTTGCCTGACCTCGGGATTAAAGGCTCTATCGATCACAAGAACATCAAAATTTGAAAGTAACTGAGTCGTATTAATCGCGCGACTATCGACTTGGGTAAGGTAACTACTGGTATTTTTAGCGGTAAGGTTATAGAGCTTAACGGCGGCATCGGTTGCCATATTTTTACTAAAGTAATATTGCAAGCTAATGGCAATCGCGGCGGTTAAGATAGTGGCTAAAATAAAGATCCCCACCACAGTAACGCGAATGGTAAATCGCTTATTGTTGATTTTTTCCAAGCCGCCCATAGTACTCCAACTCTGTTATTCAATCCTTGAAATGAGCATTTTACAACAGGGGCGCAACAAATCAACAACCTGAATTAAAAACAAAATTTGTGCTCAGTTTTATAATGATGACTCCAAGCTCCCCCCCGAGTTAACAGATAAAGAATAGTCTGCCATCTAAACCAAAAAACTCCCCAGCAACAGCGTTAGCTTAAAGAACAACAAGAAATGGATAAGATTGAGGCAAAATTTAGCGAAGAATAAAATGCGATAAACAGCCATAACGATTATGGCTGTTCTACTATTTCTACTTTGAGCAAAGGACTCTCAAGCCTCCTCCAGCTTGGCATCTATGCCCGCTCACTCGGCCTTGCTATTTCACCCTCGCACATCTTATACCAATCAGTATAAGAAGTTGATCTACTCAGAACGTTTTTGGCAAACTAATTCAAGGCGAATAACTGAAAGAATGGTTGCTCCCTTGTGAAGTTGTTCAACGCAGAAGTAGGCAGCCAAAAACGCTCCAGAATGGCGAGTTTTAGCGGCTCTGATACTGTGACTCTTAAGGAACAAGAGGGAGCTTAAACCTAGTTTAACTATGCTCTTCACTCGTTGCCTTGTCTCAGTGCCGCTAAACTCTCGCTGAGCGACCAAATCTTTATACTGATTGGTATTAACTCGAATTTATCACTAAACCTCAACACCTCTATCTGCAGTTTTAGAATAGCTAATTAACTGGCTAGGTAAAACACCATTCACATTTCATCGATAAATCTAGGCATATTTTATTTTTGGTACTTATACAATTGATATATTATCCCGCCGTTGAGACGCAGGCTCTAAACTAAGGCTGTTTAGCTGTGCTCAACATTCTTATCACGAGGAATAATAATGTTAGCTGTAAATGAATATTTTGAAGGCCAGGTTAAGTCGATCTCTTTTGATGGTGCTGAAAAACCAGCATCTGTTGGTGTAATGGAAGTTGGCGATTATGAGTTTGGTACTGCAGCACCAGAAGTGATGCAAGTGATCTCAGGTGCACTAACGGTAATGCTGCCGGGTCAAACTGAATGGCAGACCTTTAACGCTGGTGAACAGTTTGATGTTATCGGCAATGCTAAGTTCCAAGTAAAGGTTGAGACCCAAACCGCTTACCTTTGCATCTACGGCTAACTAGCTGTTAAACAAGCAAACCATCCATCAGTTCATTCATTAGTGTTAAATTGAACACTCAAGATGGATGGTTTTTTGTCAGCTAAAGTCTCACCATAACGAATCTTAATCTGATCTTATTTAGTCACAGTCATATGCGCATGTTGATACCGACTCAGCGCTGCTACCTCTTACGTCTTTACCATGCTCCAATTGACGCTCTGCATCTTGTATCGATATTTTTTGAAAGAAAACCTCCATGATCAGGTTAAGCCTTTCTTCCGCATTACCAAACTTATCGAAGCCACCGTATTGCACGGAATCGAAATCTAACTCCGCTATCTTGTTACCCTTATTATCAGTCACATCTAAGTTTACATAACGCATGTAAGTAGCCATATCCCACCACCAATTAGCGTTAAACTCAAACATCACCTGATTATCTGTTAACTGAGCCTTAGGACTCGCCGTTGTCTTGGATACGTTATAACCATTATCAAGCATCCAGTTAGTGACAATACTTCTAACGTTAGCCGTTTGCTTAGCATCGTTAGTCATCACGATTTGCTTATCAAAGCTGGGTTCCATCTGTTTCAACTCAGTGAGTCCATTACTTGAACAGCCTGTCGCGGCAAGTAGCACCAAAGCTAATAGTATCTTTTTCATTTTAACCTCTCTTGAATATGCCAAGAGATTTTACACTGACAGATACACAACTGTATAGCGCCATGCTTCACAACTTTCACAAACAATAAAGCCCTAATAGTTTTTACTATCAGGGCTTTCAGATGGCCAACTTTGAAAGGTGACTAGTAGCTACTTTACTACTGTACCCACTGAACTAGCTCCCCGGCATATTTCATCGCAGGTTGCCTTTTGACTAGCTCCCCCGCTGGATCAAACAGTAAAAGCTCTGCCGAGTCGGCGCGGTACTGAGCAATCAGTAAATCCCCCTCTGGGGTGCCCATTCTAGCGATAAGAAAGTGCACTTGATCGCCAAGGTAATCACGCGCTTCATTCATCTGCTCTGTCTGACTATTACTCACCGCAAGACCATTATCATAAACAAACACGACTGCAGGTTTACCCGTACCTATCTCTTCATGGGTCGATTTAAAGCCTTTAGGCATCACCATTACCAGCGCTGCGAATAAAATCACGATGACAGCAACCACAGCAAACGCAATCCACGGCTTACGACTCGTATTCGAATTTAGTGTATCCAAGGTGAAAATCCTTCTTTTAACGATAAAATAGATAGCAAATCGTCCCATAGTAATCAGCTAACCTGAGGCCTAGATTAAAAATCAAAAGTTAAAATTTGCGACTATTTTGCCAAAGTGGGCACTTGGCATAGTTGAAATTGACTCAGACTGAAACAGTTAGTCAGCTCCAACAATGACTCCAAGAGGCGCTAATAGCTGCTCCTGCTGCCACATGCATATTTTGACATTACTAAGATCCACCTTTCTTGGGTCCAGTCCAGATAGTTCAGAATAAGAAAGATCGCAGCCTTGCACATTAAACTGTCCCCAGGCATCACTGGAAAAATCTCCCCGACTCAAATCAGACCCCTTAAATGACGCCCCATATAAATTTGCGCCCGTCCATTTGTTTTCAAATAGATCGCATTTCTCGATGCATTGACGCTCAAAATTAGCGTAAGACAAATTACACCCAGTAATATAAACAGAACAGAAATAGACTTGTCGACTGATCTGGTTGGCAAAACTCGCCTTAAAAAAGTTAGCCCCTTTCAAGTCGCAGTTTCTAAACTCCGCACCGAAGCAATTGGCCCCAGTAAAAATCACCATAGATAACTGACAACCTTTGAAGCTCGAATCTTGCAAATTTGCATACTCAAAATTACAACCACTCAATGAACCTGACTCAATAAATGAGCAGTCAACAAAACGGCTCTCTCTGAGATCGGTATGATTAAAATTACAGTTATAAAATTTACACCGCTCAAAATGTGAATCACTCAAGTCTTGATGACTAAAATCATCCCCATCAAATTGCTCATCTATTCTATTCATTAACGCCTCTTGCAACATAAAACCAAGTTTAGAAATCGGAGACTAACATTCACGCCATGAGAAACCAATAAAAACAAAGCCTTAAATATCAACAAGTTAACAGGCCTACCGTAAGCGATTTTAAGGCGTCAAAATAGCTCTTAAACCTTGGTAAAATTTTTAATGAAGACGCGCAGGTCAAGAAAAAACTTTAACTAAGCCTAGGGGATTACAGAAAGCCAAGCAGATAGATTTGAGTGCTAGAGACAATGCAGTTACAACAAGGACTCGACCAAAACAGCATTAGCAATGGGCCATTGTGCTTATACCAATCACATATTGAGTACGACAGATCTTAGTAATCGATGCCAATAAAAAGCAAGGCACCCATTATTGATCACGTTAGCTGTAACTAATTAGCGTACTTATAGGGTGGGGTATATAACCTCCTACTTCAGCATTAGCTCACGCTTAGTAAGAGGTCTAAAAACATGTCATTAATGATAGCCATTAACTATCTGACATTAACTATCAAGTATTAACCATGGCAGTCTGTGGTGGTGCAGGTCGTTGATGGTGCATCAGGTCAGTGCATTCATCTAGGCTTGAATGCACTGGTCTAGAACATGAATCACTCAGATCTGACTCACCCTCACATCATCACTCAAACCTTCGAGTGACTCGATCACCCTCTCACTGGTTATCGATCCTGGAATAGCTAACGTTAAGATTGAAGAGAATACGGGAGAACTCATGCCTATAACGGCTAAACGGTGACACTCCAACGATTCCAATTCAACCTCAAGATCCGCCAAAATATCATCGATATCTCGTGTTAGACCGGGGCGGTCATTACAATCAAATACAAGTTTGACGCGTTGGCATGCGCTCGGAGCTCGCTCAGCGACTAGGGCGTAGGAAAAATACAGTGCGGGAAAATGAGTCACAAAGTCCGACTCAAGTTGGGGCTGAGACTCAGCCTCGATAGTCACCTCAAACAAAGCAGTGAAATGCCCGCCAAGTTTAATCACTTTACTCATTTGCCATTCACCACCATGCTTTCGGGTGATCTCAGCTAATGATTTGATTATGCCAGGCTCCGTCACACCACTGACAGTGGTAACAAAAGTCTTCTTCATATGAAGTACCTCTCAATACAAAAAATATACGGTGAAAACAAATCGTTCAACATACGAACTTATCGATAGAATTAATTTACCACAGCCATTTTTTTATACCAATCTAATTAGCTGTACTTAGCATTTTTTCCAGTGTGATTATCCAAGTCGGCGCACTTTAACAGGCTATACTGCCGAGGCGGCGGTGTGGGTCAGTACATAAGCAATAGCCCCGATACTAACAAGCATCGGGGCTTTAAAGTAAACGTTTACTTTAACCCACTTATCCGGATTGCTTTGCTTGCGAATGCTTTGTTTGTGAATGCTCTGTTTGTGAATGGCTTGCTTGCGCATGATTGAGTGATGGCTTACCAAATTGCTGCTCCGCCATCGCTTTAGCCATTTTGGGTGCTTGCCACAGTGATGGTAGCAAAACAAATGACACCGGAACGGCAGTGATCACAATAAACGACTGTAGGGCGGAAATGCCACCAGAGCCCATCGAGATCAATGCGATAGCAACCAGTCCCATTAATATTCCCCAAAACGCACGCATTGCGCCACTAGGCTCGGTGGAACCTGTCACGACCACACTAATGGTATAAGTCATCGAATCACCTGTAGTGACGATAAATGTGGTCGTTAGGATTAAAAACAGTACTGCAATCAGCGACGGCATTGGCAGTTGTGAGGTAATAGCCAGCAACACGCCAGGTAAATTAAATCCTTCAAATGCTGTCGAGATAACACCGGGCTCCGCTAACTCGAACGCAAGGCCAGATCCACCGACAACACTAAACCAGAAACAGGTGATGAGTGGTGCAATAATAGAAATAGACAGGATCAATTGACGAATCGTGCGGCCGCGAGAAATTCGCGCAATGAAGATCGCCATCATCGGACCATAGCCAATAAACCAGCCCCAGAAAAACACCGTCCACCAACTTAGCCAATTAGCATCGCCTCGGTAGAGTGACATCGGCACAAAGTTATTGACCATTTTAGCCACGCCCTGCATGTAGCCATCGATGATGAAGCTGGTAGGGCCAAATAGTAGAATGAAGATGATCAGTGCAGCAGAAAGTAAAATGTTGTAGCGGCTTATTAGCTGAATGCCGCGGCTTAGGCCACTTAATGCCGATAAGGTATACATAGCGATGGCAAACAGTACCACCAAACTCTGGGTGATTAAGGTATCTTGCACACCAAAAAGCGCATTGAGCGCATAGCTAATTTGCAGACCAAGAAAGCCAATTGGACCAATCGTACCGGCGGCCACAGCAATAATACAAAATGTGTCGGTTAAGGTACCAATCCAACCGTTAAGTGCTTTATCGCCAAAAATGGGATACAACAAAGTGCGAGGTTGCAATGGTAAACCTTTGTCGTAGTGTAGATGCATTAAAACAATCGCGGCTAAGCTACCGAGTATCGCCCATGCAAGAAACCCCCAATGCAGAAAAGATTGAGATAAGGCATTGATCGCCAGCGTGCGCCCCTCTGCTTCACCGTAAAAAGGTGGCGAGGAAACAAAATGAGCGATAGGCTCAGCTGCAGCCCAAAATACACCACCACCGGCTAACAGGGTACACAGAACAATCGCCAACCATTTGAAGGTATCAATTTCTGGGGTGCTGCGATTACCGAGCTTAACGTCGCCAGTTCTAGCAAAGGCTAAGTAGAGACCAATAATAAAGTTAGCCAGCAAAAGAATTTGCCAAAATGGGCCAAACCATTGGGTCACTTTAGAGAATCCAACTTGAATGATGTTGGACAGAGCTGAGGTATCGAAAACAGCAAGCAGTACAAAGAGAGCTAAAAAGCCGCCACTTAACCAGAGTACTGGACTGGAGAAGGGATTTACCTTGGTTGACGCATCACTTTGTTCAGGGGGATGGGCTGCAAGGTAGTTTTCATCTGTTGATTTACGATCAACAGATTGTGTCAAATTCGACATTAAGTATTCGCTTTTGTCATCGTCAGCCATTAAATATAAGTCTGTTTATTAAGATATATTTTAAGCTGAGTCGGTGAATTTTCCTCGGCTATCGCAAAGACATTGAGTGACTTTGTAAAGGTTGAGGCTGTAAAAGGGGCGATATTTTAGCACAATTGAAAGTAGGAATAAAATCGAGATAAGCAACAGGAAAGTCGCAGCAAATATTAGAGCGCAGTGAATTATTTCGCTTTTAACGTTATTTCAAGCATTTAACTTGAACTCATATCGGTAGTGATATGACTAGTTGTAACGCCTTGAATTGTAAATGACAGCCTAGCCACCCATTCTTAATCAATGGCATAACTAGTCTATCCAGCTCAAAATGAGCTGCCGCTACAGTAACAGCTCGCCACTGCGGATTTCTAGATACTCACCCTGCTTCACTTTTCGCTTGCCATTCACCCACAAATCACGCAACCCCGTTGCATAGGCATCAGGCTTATCTATCGTTGAATTGTCACTAAAACTAGCATCAAACAAGCTGATATCGGCATAGTAGCCCGGCGCTAACCTGCCTCGCTTGTGGAGCGAAAAAGTCTCTGCACTCAAACCGGTCATCTTATGTACGGCCTGCTCAAGTGGCAGTAGCTGACGCTGCGAGACAAACCGTTGAATAATCCGTGGAAATGACCCACTAACTCTTGGGTGAAGATGCCCTCCAAATATGGTATCTGTACCAACCATCCCCCTAGGGTGCTGAAAGATCTGCTCAACTAGCTCCTCATCCATAAAGTAATCAATCATACGCACATTTCCTCGCTCGCTAACAAGAAGGTCAAGTGCAAAATCAACAGGGTGCTGATCCATTTTTTGTGCGCACTCAGTAATAGAACATCCTAACCACTGCTTTGCGCTCTGAGATCCCACTTCACAGATTAAGATATTTTCCCAGCCCAACAGAGCAGGCAGGTTGTCCCATGGCTCACCAGCCTGAGGCAAAATCCGCTCAGCAAACCAATCTCGAACTTGCTGTCTGATCTCCGCTTTTTTCAGGGCAATCATCAAGGCATCGGGTTCGTATGTGCGAATAAGGCTAGGCGGTAAAATAGAGAGCAGTGTTGTGCTGCCGTAGTTATATGGATATTGATCAAATGTCAGTTCATGGCGATCAATCAGTGCCAGTAACCTTGATACTTTAGCAGCATTTCGTCGCCCGATTAGCTTTAGGTGAGAGATATGCAGCTGGCACCCAGCCTGTTGCGACAGGATAATCATCTCCTGCAACGCCTCAATAACCTCATCGCTTTCGCTGCGCATATGCACAACTAAGGGTTTATGGTGTTTAGCAGCGACTTGAGCCAGAGTTAATAGCTCACGCTTGTCACTAAACAGCGCCGGGTGGTAGATGAGCCCTAAGCTGATCCCAAGAGCCCCTTCACTTAAGGCTTGATCAGCTAGCTGAGCCAGCCTTTCTCTCTGAGAGCCATCCATCGTCAAACTGCTATTACCGCAGATCTGATAACGCAATAAGCCGTGGGGAACAAAGGCAGACAGATTGACCTCCAGCCCATGCCGTTTAAGGGCAGCGCCATAGCTGCTGAAACTGTCCCAGCTCCAATCGATATTAGGGTTACCGATGATCAGGCGCTCTCTGACCTCCGCCTGAAGTGGTTTGGGTAGCGGGGCGACCCCAAGGCCGCAGACACCGATAAGCTCGGTGGTGATCCCTTGCAGCACTTTTGGCTTAAATCCCTGTGGTAAAAATGTCGCTAAATCACTGTGACTATGAACATCAATAAACCCTGGAGTCAGATAGGCACCACCAGCATCGATGACACTGTCAGCAGCAAGTTCGATAAGCGGTGCCACATCAATAATCAACTGATTATCAATTAGAACGTCGCCTTTAAAAGCTGCCCCACCAGTTCCATCTATGACGGTGGCGTTTTTGATTAACTGACGCACGCTTATCTCCATCCCTAAATTAATACCAACAGCCATGATAGTTTAATAATTATGCAATAAATGAGATAAGGATAAGATTTTGAAATAAAAACCAAACAGCTAAGCCACCCATTAATAATCATCTTGACTAACCGGGAGCGCCCATATGTCTATGATTAACTAACTTTTTGGAACTGGCGTCACCTCAATCTTATCGGGCCGATTGCCATCAAGCGTTAACACTGTAAAGCGCCACTGCTCCCACACAAATACATCTCCAACCTTGGGCATGCTATCTAGACACCACATCATCATGCCGCTAAGGATGTGGTAGCCATGCAGCTCCTCATCGGGAAGGGCGTCTAACTCTAGGAGTTCTTTGAGGACCAAAATAGAGATAAGTCCATTAATGGTCCAGCTGCCATCAGCGTGTAGCTTGGATCCGATATCATCGGGTGAAGCAGATTTAAACTCACCAGCCAACGCTTCAAGCAGGTCGGTATGGGTCACTATGCCTTGCAGATCGCCATATTCATCGACAATAAAGGCTATATGTTCACCTGTGTGACGAAAAAAAGCCAATAGCTGACTACCGCTCCAGCTCTCTGGAATAAAGACGGGCGGAAATGCTGCTGACTTTATTGCGGCATTATCCAGTACTCCTGATATTTTTATTTTCAGTAGCTTATTTGCAGATAGCACGCCAATGGGGTTATCTATCTCTCTATCAATGATGGGAAAGCGATCATGCTCTGAGGCTAGCAAAGATGTTAGATTGCTATCTATAGGCTTACTTAAATCAAAGGCTATGATGTCGCTGCGGGGGGTGAGTAAAGATGACACCTTACGGTCATCGAGATGGAAGACATTACGCACCATATCTCGTTCATGAGGCGCAATGCTACCACTGCGTGATCCTTCCATTAACAGGGCAAAAATATCTTCTTCAGTGATGGTTTCTTCACCGCTTCCACGACCTTTACCCAGAAGCTTAAGCATGAGATCTGTCGACCAGGCCAGTAGCGTCACAAAGGGGCGAGATAGCATGGCTAGAAAGGTGAGTGGCCTAGCAACTAGGCGGGCAAAAAGTTCGGGATGGAGCTGGGCTAGTCTTTTGGGAACCAGTTCACCAATGACAATAGATAGATAAGTGATCCCCAGAACAACAATAACGGTTGAAGCCATAGAGGCCGTTTTTGAAGATACTCCCCACGAAGTTAGATACTCGGCTAATGGTGCCGCCAGTGCCGCCTCACCATAGATACCATTAAGCAGGCCTATGGTCGTTATGCCAATCTGTACTGTAGATAGAAATCGAGTGGGATCTTGTTTAAGTATAATCGCATTAGCAGCGCCACTATCTCCTTTATCGGCAAGCTTTTGTAAACGGCTATTGCGGGCTGAAACCAGTGCAATTTCAGACATCGCAAACACCCCGTTAAGAAGAATAAGCGCCATTAAGATCAACACGTCCATGCAAGTTCCTTAAAAATACAAGCGACTCGTTAACTTTGCACTAAGCTACGTTAAAGGCAAAGTATTTGTTTGAAGCCTGTACAGTTAATACCAATCGGCATAAAGATGTGGTCGCTCGGCGAGAGTTTAGCGCTTCTGAGGCAAGGTAATTAATTGCTCCTCGGTAACAGCTCCAGCGTTACCCTACCTCCTATATCCATATAGTCGTGCATTAATGACATTCACCACATCTAACCCCCAAGGACGGAGGAAATGTCTTATTTATGTCGGGAACATACAAGAGCATGTAGTTTGCACCGAGTGAAGAACATAGCTTTTCTACGTTTAAGCTCCTTAACACCGCATCGGATGCGCTAAAACTCGCCTGTAGGAGTGATTTGGCTGTCTACCTCTGCGCTGAGTAAACAAGCCGCGTTCATACATTGACTGCCACAGACTGGGAACTATTATTGTAGTTAAGTACTCAACCTAATTGTACAGAGCAGTTTTATTATGTAAGTGCAGATACTTAACAAACTAATGAGGCAAGATTTTATATGAATATATTGAGCAAACTATTGATAAGTTCAACCATCGGTATCGCAGCATTGAGTGGTGCCGCACAGGCCAGCGACCTGATCTGTAAAGTCAAAGGCGGTGATGATGTCATCATGAAGAATATTGAGATCTTACGTTCAAATCAGGCGCTAGTTAAAATTGATGGCAGCTACATGTCTCCCACCATGAATAACATTTACCGGATAGACGGTGTCGATGGCCAAGATATTAGTGAAACACCAACCTATATTGCTTACACCCAATACCCCTTAGCGGATCATCAATTGCTTGCCACAGTACAAGTTGCTGACCAACCCGCCTTTACCGGAATGTGCACCGTCACTGAAGAGATGTAACTCGCGCATTCGTACTAACAAACCGTTACACCACCCTACGTTCTAGATTGACTACTCTAAGCTAGACCACACTTTGCATCTAAGGCCACAGCAGATGGCTGCAAGTGTCGCCAAACGCAACGACCACGCCACGCTCAACATGCAAGAGGATAACAATGATCGTAAGGTTTTCTTATTAAGTAGAAAGTTTCAAGCTAATGAGCGTACTTCTTGTGCGGGGCATATCAATCTCCTACTTCAGTAAGCACTAAAGCTTAGTAAGAGGTCTCAAAACCTGTCATTAATGCTGGCTGTCGATGAGATTTTTCTTGGTTATTTTGTTGGAATGCTAATCTAAACAGGTTTCTCCTACGCGGCAGAGTCGCTGGCATTATGTTGCAATTGTTCCAGTTTGGCTTCAACTATGTTACTAATATTGTATTTTTTAGTGCGAGGAATTATATTTCTTAAAAATATTTTTGCGATAAAAAGCATCTCTAAATTTTAGTTTTTAGTCAGAGCTGTTCTATTTTGATCATTAAATATCAAAAAGATACATAACTACCTACTAAATACAAGAAATCAGTATTCAAAACATGCTTAGCAAAGATATCAATATTACTAAACCATACCTATTAATAGTAATACCCAAATCGTGTTATGAGCTAGCTTATTGTTTCTAATTAGTTTAAATGTTTATTTAATCTTAGTGTTCTATTTTATGAAATATATTTCTATTTTGAATATATGTTTATCTGGTATTTACCACTGCAAACAATTGCAACTATTGTAATGAAAAAACGCCTAACGTTTTACTTGTGTATGGCTGGACAATATTTAGTTGTGTAGTTGTGGGTGGATTTAAGCTGGTGCACATGCCTAGATTTGATTGTTTACTGCTTGCTATACCTTTCTATTACTTACATTTTTTAATTTTATTACTTAATTTACCTGCATAGTTAATTTCTTATTCATTTCAATTGTTAACGGCTATTTTAAGAAGTACATCACTCACTTTACTTAGTGACTTTTTTTATTTATTTTGCCTCAGAATTTATTGATATTGAGCATTATAGCTTGATATTCCCTACTTCATTTGAGAACACACTATCGAATTCTTGAGTGGTAGTAATGACTTTAATAAAAATAAAATGGTTTTTGGAGTAAACATGAAATTAAGTACTAAAAAGCTTTTGCTTGTTTCAAGCATTGCAGCTGCGCTAGTAGGTTGTAACAGCTCATCAGACGATGACAATAACGTTAGTGATAACACCATCAGCGTTCGCCTGATGGAAACCACTGATATCCACACCAACGTAATGCCATACAACTACTTTGTCAGCAAAGAAGTTAACGAAACTAAACTGCCTGAATGGGGCTTAGCACGTACCTCTTTGGTTATCGAAGCCACACGTGGTGAAGTTCATAACAGCATGTTATTTGATAATGGCGATTTAATCCAAGGTAGCCCAATGGGCGACTATATGGCGTCGCTGGGTACTGAGCACGTTAAAGAAAATACCCACCCTGTTTACAAAGCAATGAACGAATTGCAGTACGACGCGGCTAACTTGGGTAACCATGAGTTTAACTACGGTCTTGATTTTCTTGATGAATCGCTAAAAGGTTCAAACTTCCCTTATGTGAGTGCCAACGTATGGAAAGTTGATAACTCGCTAGAGAAAGTAAGTAATGCTGCAGACGAGTGTGAAGTTCGCATCACTGAAGAGTTCTATGACACAGCTAAGCACAAATATGAGCCATACGTGATCTTAGATCGTGAATTTATGAGCAGCAACGGCGAAACTTACTTAGTTAAAGTCGGTGTTATTGGCTTTACTCCACCAAATATTATGGGCTGGGATGAATCACTACTTAAATGTAATGTCATGGTGTCTGATATCAAGAAAACAGCTGAGCATTATGTTCCAAAGATGAAAGCTGAAGGCGCAGACATTATTGTTGCGATTCCTCACTCAGGCCTAAATGATAATGACAATGAGTTTGCTGAAAACGCAACGTTACATCTTGCCTATGTTAATGATATTGATGCAATCATGTTTGGTCATGACCATCGTGAATTTCCAAATACCACTGGCGAATACGGCGAAATCGAAGGCGTAGATGCAGAGCTTGGATTAATCAATGGTATTCCTGCTGTGATGCCAGGTTTTTGGGGCGCTAAGCTAGGTGTTATTGACTTAACCCTTACAACTAAAGATAACGGCGAAAGCTGGGACGTTGACCATACTCAGTCAACATCAGAGCTTCGTTCACTAATCCCTAATAGCTCAAATCGTATTATCGAAGATTTAGTCGCTGAAGAGCATCAAGGTACGATTGATTACATGTCTACATCAATTGCCGACATCGATGTGAACATGAACAGCTTCTTCCCACAAGTGGTACCTGATTTATCGATTCAGGTCGTTAACGAAGCACAACTGCATCAGTTAATGAAGTGGAAACAAGCCGGTGAATTTAACGACGCAGCTGAAGACGCTATCTTCTTGTCAGTTTCAGCGCCATTCAAGTCTGGCCGTAACGGTCCACAAGACTTTACTAACATCCAAGAAGGCGAGCTCACTAACGCATCTGTTGCTGATATCTATGTATTTGATAACAATACCCCAGCAGTGTTGAAGATGACGGGTTCTGATATGAAGAACTGGATTGAGTGGGTTAACTCAAATGCTTACAACAGCCTACCTTTAGCAGCGGGTGAGCGATTCCTAAATGAATCATTCCCAGGTTATAACTTTGATGCGTTCTTTGGTGGATTCAGCCAATCAGGTGAAGGCTTACTTAAGTACACTGTGAATGTTGAAAATGAATCAAAGTACATCAACATTAATGGCTTTGAACATGACGTTACAGAGAATAAACAGCTAACTAGCCTGACCTATAACGGTGTTGAAATTGCTGATGATGCTGAAATTTATGTCATCACTAACAACTACCGTGCTTCTAATAAGAGCATGCCGGGTGTTGATAAAGCTGTTCTAGTAAAAGAAGAAGCAGCCTTTAATAACCGTGAGTTAGTGCAATTCTACCTAGAAGATTCGCTAGCTAATAATGGCGGTGAGGCTGCATTGGCATTCCCTAATGCTGAAGTGTTCCAGCTTGTAGCACCCAATACCAAGAGCGTTTGGTTTGCATCTGCCACACTTGATGAAGCATTCCGCTGTGTAGACAATGGCATCACTGGTCTTTCAACTGAGAAAGTAGAAGAAACTAAAGCCGGTACTGAAGGCTTCACTAAGTTCCACTTTAACTTTGACTACAACGGTGAGTTCAACTGTGCGGCTAAAGCTAAGTAGCTAAGTGGCTAAGTGGCTAAGTGGCTAAGTGGCTAAGTGGCTAAGTGGCTAAGTTAATAACTTAGCCTTTAACCAAGTTAGCTTAAAAGTTGTGATTAAACTAAACCCTACTTAGTGATAAGTAGGGTTTTTTATAATAATTAAATATTAGCTGACAGTGGCCGATAAACAATCGTCCAAATATTGTGAAGCTTCCCATTTATAATCACTAAAAACACACTGATGAGACAAACTTGACCACTTTCTAAAAACAGTGAACCAAAGTCGGAATACGCGGGGTGACGAAAAGATAAGCCTACTGCTTGAGCGGCAAAAAGTTTGGTTATGGACTGCGGATTATTTGGGGAGAGAGACTTTACTCTAACCCCACTATTTTACTCACGCCTCAAAAGCTTCAACTCTATTTCTTCCAGCCTTTTTAGCTTTATATAAAGCCTTATCGGCTCTATTGACTAAAGTTTCATGAGTATCGCCCTCAATAAACGAGGTTACCCCAAGACTTCCGGTTATGCGTTTAACTTCTGGGAAAATATGCTCTTCAATAAGACGTCTAAATTTCTCCGCCAGCTTTATAGCCCCATTAAAGTCTGTTTCGGGGCATATAATAAGGAACTCTTCCCCTCCCCAGCGACCGACAGTATCAATTAAGCGGAAATTATTTTTCATCATTTTGGCGATATTTATCAAACACTTATCCCCAAGTAGGTGACCATAATTATCATTCACTGTCTTAAAATGATCGAGATCTAACATGATGATACTTAAAGGATGTTGAAAGCGTTTGAGTCTTTCAATTTCATAACTAAGTACTGAATCCAGCTCCAATCGGTTTGCCAATCCCGTTAGTACGTCAGTTTTCGCTAGCTTAAGAGCTTTTTCTTCAAGTAATTTCGCGAAAGTAATGTCCGTAGATATACCTAAAATGCCTATGATGCACTCAGGATCGCTATCACAATAAACTGGCGTTTTTACGTTAAGATAAATTCGTTTTTCCGGATGTCCATCGTCAACAATAACCTCTTCTCTTGTGGACTCTCCAGATAAAACTCTTAGATCAACGGCTCTTAGAATTGGCACTATATCAGGTGAGAAAAAGTTAGAGTCATCAGCTAAGTTCAAATTTTCAGCAGTACATCCAAAAAGATCAAGAGTGTGCTTGTTTGCGTATACATACTCTAATTTGCAGTTCTTAATATATACAAAAGACTGCACGTGATCTAATGCTGCACGCAGCCCATTCAGCAGATTGACGTCTTCCTCTATCATTTGTCTATCCTTAACGACATCAAACTTGGAAAATTGAAATTAATATTCCATAAAATTTAACTTCAGCGGTATATTTAATAGCAGCCCGATAATGCGCTTAGCCACAAAATCATTTTGTGCAAAATATAACTCATAGCTATTTGTTGTAAATTGATTATTCTTATTTTTGTTACGTAAGTTACACTTTTACATCTCTCAAGCTTTGCCGATAACGCCCACCCAAAGCATTACCACCTTTTTTATTAAGCAATAATTTTGATTAATATTAAGACTGGAAAACTAAACCTCAGCCCCCCGCCCCCTTGTACGCTCCAACTTTGTATAAAAAAGGAAGTAACTGTCAATATTGAATAGATATCCGTTATTGCCAATAATCAGTAAAGATTTTTTGAAGCCAGAGTTAAATAAACGCCATATTAAATGCCGCCTTAAATGTGTCACGGGCTACACTTTTTCAACTGAGCGTAGGGCGGTAAGTTTATTATGCTAGTCTCTTTGCATTATTAATACAACCACACCAATGCTCATAGTGTTTACCCAGATTTTTTTCATCACCGCACTATCTTTATAATAGAAAATTGGCTCGCCTAGCCACGCGACTACAACGGAGAGCTCAACTGTGGGGCTAAAGCTAAATAGCTAACGCTAACTTAATAAGGCACCTTTAAACCAAGTTAGCTTAAAAGTTGTAAACTAAACCCCCAACTTAGCGATAAGTAGGGGGGTTAAATGCTGAGATTTAGGCTGGTGAGATATGAGCTTATACTCATGTACAATACGGCTCAGCGCTCAGCCAATTTAAAGTGTATTCACTTCCGTTAACGCTTTAAATTGTTCAAGTAATGAACGCTGCTGTTCCGTTAGATCCTGCGGGATTTCCACTTTAATTTGCACAAACAAATCACCCGTCGCTCCCTTACGATCCGTAACACCTTTGCCCTTTATCTTGAACTTACGCCCCGGTTGAGTCCCAGCTGGCAGTTTAAGCTTAAAACGCTTATCCAATACGTTAACTTCAAGCTCTCCACCCAATGCCGCCATCACCATATCGACGCTAGCGGTATAAATGAGATCGTTGTTGTCACGCTCAAGAAACGCATGTTCACGGGTTGCTATGGTCAGCAATAGATCACCAGCGGCCCCACCATTCACTCCAGCACTACCTTTGCCAGTGAAACGTATTTTTTCACCGTCTTTAATACCAGCAGGGATCTTAACCTTTATCTTTTTAGTTTCGCCATTAACCGGTAATTCAACAACTTTCTCAACACCTTGCACTGCATCAACAAAGTCTACAGTGAACACAAACTCACTATCTTGGCCTTTTTGGGCTCGACTACGCCCGCCTCTTGATTGAGAAAACATCTCTTCAAAATCAAAGCCATCAAAGCTTTGACCACCAAAGCCACGTTCACGCTGACTAAACCCGCCACCAAACATGTCGTTAAATCCATCTTGACTGTAATGACGCCCACCTTGGCCGTTGTTTTCAAGCCCTGCATGACCAAATTGATCATATTTGCGACGCTTGTCAGTATCAGTCAGTACTTCATACGCTTCTTTAGCATTTTTAAATTTTGCTTCAGCTGTAGCATCATCAGGATTTTTATCGGGATGATACTTCATCGCCAACTTTTTATAGGCTTTTTTTATCTCTTGATTTGAGGAGGCCTTTGAAACACCTAGCACGCTGTAATAATCTTGTTTAGACATGCTAAACCCTCACTAATGTATATCTCAAAAAAAAAGGGCCATGAGGTTATCTATGGCCTAAAAATTAACAAGCTTGTCTTGGACCGCTATTGTAATCCAAAAAGCCATTGCCACACATTAATAATCGATAATGAAAAAAGTCATTGCCACCCATTAACAACCAATTACTCACGAATAATCAATGAGATACCCAAGACGCGTTAGCTTGCCTTGGTATTTAATAGCCGTAGTCATTATTCAGCAATCGCCTCCCTTCCAAGAAGTTACTAAGATTTAAAAAATCAATCATATAAGCGGAAAATGGCTAAATGACAGACAAAGAAAGTACACTGCTAGATATACGCCATGAGCGCGAGGGCAATGATTATTTCCAGGTAAGTTTACGCTGCAAACATTGCGGATAATCAACGAATTACCTACCAATGTATGGCAAATTTACTCTCTTAAAAGATTGGGCTGCCAAGAGTGTGGTGGTGGACAGCGAGTGATTTAAGAGAATAGGGAAGATTTAACCCGTTCAGGCTGTAAGATAATGGAACCAGAAAGCTAAAGGTTATAACATGAGTGATTATTTTTTTGTAAAAGAGAACCAGCCTACGCCCATATATGCAGTAGCAGAAGAGTATGAAGAGGCGGCGTACAGCACTCGATTTACCTTTCCAAGTGCACCAATACCGGTTTTGGCACAACATAAGCCAAGAGAAGAGTATGAGATCCCAGACGTTATATTAGAGCCTGCACTCTCAATATCTAAGCGGCTTTTTGATTCACTACAATTAGAGCAGATGTATGGCGCAAACTGGATACCGATAAAGCTGATTGATCAAGGTGAACATGATTTCATGATGATGCAATTGGCACATGAAGTCGATGTTATTTGTCATCAGCAGAGCGTTTTTAAACGATTCAAACGAGGCTATATATCGGGGATGAAAAAACTGGTTATTGACCCAACTAAACTTGCGCAAATCCCGCTATACAAAAGGCTCGTTTTCCGAGATAAATCTTGGGGCTTTCACACCTTTTATCATAAAGATATCGTCAATCAAATCATGCAACATTCACCAAAGGGCGTTGAATTCGTGCCAATTGCAACCTTTAACGAGTCATGGGCAGGCTGATATGTATATTAGATTTAACCAAGAAAACATCAGTAAACCAAAGCCACCCATTAATAATCAATAACATATTCACCTCTCTCAATAAGTGCTGCTTGCAAGAGTAATCAGCATTCACTTTTTCATATCCAAAGAGTACGAATAGCGCAGAAGCTTTAAAAACCATGATTTGAGCAGAAAATGATAGGATTTAGACGAAAGAAGCCGGCATAGACTATAAGGCTATGAGTAATGTTCGCTGGTGAGCGTTAACCGTGTTTCCTATCCAAGATACTGACAACTGTTAGCAAAGTGCCTTCGCCGCTTCTCTAGGTGTTCACAATAATAGGTTAACTCCTGCAATGACCCAACGGGACCATGAAACAACTTACCAAAATCAGCAGCAAGCTTGACCCAATTCTCACTTGGAATATTAAGTCTATTCAATAGCCTTTCAGCACTAGGAGAAATAGAGCCTCGTTTATCATCACGAATGATTCGGCCAGTCTCATCTACAAGCATTAAGTAATCTTGCAGCGAGAAATTAATGCCTTTTAGTTGGCGCTTTGTCTCATTACCAATAAACGGCAATAACTTAGCAGGTTGTTTACCCCTTAAGGCTGCGTTCACTCGTAGTTGCAAGCTAGTGAAATCAGACTTTTCCGGGGTCTTCGCCATCTTGGCCCGAATAGGATTGAGTTCTACATAAGCCATACAAGCTAGCACAGCTGCCTCATCCAATAAGGCTTGGCTCTTAAAGCGTCCTTCCCAGAAATGCCCTGTGCAATTGTCTTCGAAGTTGGCTTGTCTAGCGATAGGTTCGTTGAGGCAGCGCATAAACCAACTGATATCACTCAGACGTGAGCGATAAGTCGCGATGAGGTGTTTTAGTGCGGCTACCATGCACTCCTCTATCACATCACCTTTAGCAAACTTCTGTGTTAAATCAGTACCATTAAACAGCTTGTGCCACTGCTCAACGACTTTCCTATCTGACCAACTGTTCACCATTTCAAGGTCAATATAAAGCACTACATGCAGATGGTTACTCATCACGGCATAGGCTGCGACATCTATCGCAAACACCTCTGTTAACTTGAGTATTTGCGCTTCAACCCAACCACGACGATGGTCATAATTCTTGCCTGTATATTTATCATCACCGCACAGGTAGGCACGGCGAACAACTCGGCTACAACAATGATAATAAGGCGTATCTTCAAGACTTATTAAGGTACTTCTTGCGCGGGGCATAATATCCTCCTACTAAGCAATACCTATAGCTTAGTAAGAGGCTGCAAAACATGCCATTAGGCTGGGTGTCTATGATTGGTTTTATTAAGGTCAACGAAGAGGTATACATTGCAAGACAAGTACATAGTCAAAAAGAAGGGGAAAGACACTTACCAGTTCAATATGCGAGTGCCTAAGGCCTTGATGCACCTCTACCCTCATAAGACATTCATTACTCGCACACTAGGCACTGCATGCATTAAAACAGCTAGAATTCGCAGGGATAGAATTGTTGGTGAAATTGCAGCGCAAAAGGAATCAGCTTACAGCAATGAAAGAGTAGCCTTCTTAGCTTTCGTTGATACCCTTAAAGAAGCTAAACAGGAAGCAAGAGGCAACCGTTACGAAGCATATTATCAACTCTCAACCCAAGATCTTCTTGATACAGACTCCTTCCCTAAGGCTCAATTAGCAGCCTCGCACTCGGTTGAGACAGGCAATATTCCAGAAGGGTATCGACCAACAATACGAGAGGCTTTGCATTCATGGCTTGAGCGTAACACACGCCGAAATGCAGATACTTTATCAAAAATTAAAACCACTACAGATAAGTTCTTAAAGTGCTGTGGTCAGTTTGATATTGAACTTGAATCTATCCACCGTAAAGATGTCCTTAACTACATAGAGCTGACGATTGACAGTTACAGTGTTAGCACCGTTTCAGGTAACCTCAGTAGGTTGAGAACACTCTATAAACACGCTTGGCAAATAGGTCTAATTGAACAACGTCCATGCCCATTCTCTGATCATGACCTAGCTTACTATAAAGAAAGCACTACGCAGAAAACCCAAATGTTTAGTGCTGAAGAAGTCCAAACAATCATGCTATGGGCTAACTCACAACAGAACGCAATGGCAGATATCACAAAGGTAGGTTTGTTTACAGGGATGAGAATTGGTGAAATCTGTAGTCTTAAAGCTGAAGATGTTCACATTGAAAATGACGTAATGGCCTTCTTTATTCGCAAAGGGAAAACTAACGCAGCTCAACGCACTGTGCCTGTATGTAATGAGCTAGTACCTACAATTAGGAAACGTCTGAGCATTCTTGAACCTGAAGCTCTGTTATTTGGAATGAATGGCAAGCAAGCTAGCCGTGACTTTAGCCACTTCAAGATCGAGTCAATCACAAAGGATAAGACCAAGCGATTCCACAGTTTCCGTGTCCATATGGCAACAGCTTTTAGTCGTGCAGGAATTGATGAGCTAACGGCTGCATTTATCCTTGGTCACAAAGGAGGCAAGACAATGTCTTATGGTTACTACGCTAAGGCTGATGAACTGCAAAGGCTAAAGGAGGCTACAGAGAAGGCGGTCGTGGTAATTAAGCGAGACTGGCTTACGCATAAAGGTCAAACAACAATGCCAGAGTTAACGTAAAGTAAATTCAAATGTTGTTTTTAAAATACATTTAAGGTAGCTTTGAACTAAGCTTAAAGGGAATTAGTTTTGCGCAGATTGAGTATATTGTGCTCAGTTTTAGAGTCTGTTATACTCTGCGCCCTGTTACTGACAGGCAAATATTGGTTAACTTAATTCTACCAGTTTTTCCGATGGTATGTATTAACAACTAAACAGGATTATTAGTATGGGCAATGTAATAAGTATCCAAGCTAAGCGTGAAGAACGTGAAGTTGAAGTGCATTTTGCCGAGCTGTTAGACAAGGAAGCTAGTATTGAAGGTAGTGTTAAACCTCTTCCTCGATCTATGTTTGACCGCATAAAAGTACTTCGTGAGCAAGCTGAAGTTCAGCGTCAAGAACACGATCTTATTGAGTGCTAATTTAAGGCTTGTTGCATGGATGTACAAGTAGTAAACGGCTTTGAGTTACACTCTCTCGAAATCTTTCAAGAATACCTCGATTCTTTAATTTCAGAAGTAGAAGCAATTAGTAAAACAAGCGAAGCACTTTATGAGCACCCCTCGTATAAGCTGTTAGATTGTGTTGCTTCTGCTATCTATGAGTATGTCCCTAAAGACCCCCAGTCTAGAGATTTCAATCTCGGAACCACCCTAGATAAAAGTAAAAGCAGAAAGTTTACTAGCTGGAAAAGAGTAAAAAAACACATGCCTGCTAGGTATAGACTATTTTTCCGCTTCAATACTCAGCAGCCAAAAACTATTGTTTATGCGTGGCTCAATAACGAACAAACCCTTCGTAAAGAAGGTGCAAAGACCGATGTTTATGCAGTCTTCACCAAAATGCTAAAAAATGGAACAATCCCTGATTCGTGGGCAGAACTAATTGCCGAGTCAAAAGCACTGAAAGATACTGCTTAGTTCCATAGTTAGTAGAAATTAATCGCCACCATTTTCTAACATCTTTTATGTACCCATTAGGTATACCCATATAGGTATGGTCAAACTCCGATCGAACAGTACCCATTAGGATTGATTTTGATTAACGGGTACTGTAATCTCCACCCCCTCTTAAGACCTAACGGGTACACTACGTGGCACACATTGCCTATCTCCGAGTCTCCACAGTAGAGCAGAACACTGACCGCCAACTCAACGATACATGTATCTCCTTTGATAAGACCTTCACTGATAAATGCAGTGGTGGTACAACCAAACGACCAGCCTTAACGGAACTAAAAGACTACGTTAGGGATGGTGACATTATTCATGTACATAGCATTGACCGCCTTGCTCGTAACTTGGTTGATTTAAAGCAACTGATTAATGAATGGAATAGCCAAGGTATAACCGTCAAGTTCCATAAAGAAGGTCTAAGCTTTAATGCTGGTGGTAACGACCATATGTCAGAGCTAATGCTTAACATGCTTGGTGCTGTAGCTCAGTTTGAATTAGCGATGATTCAGGAGAGGCGTCAGGAAGGCATTGAGAAGGCTAAAGCAGCAGGCAAATACAAAGGTAGGCCTACTAACGAATTAAGCCACCAGCGGATCTCTGAGCTACGTTCTCAAGGGGTTTCACTAAGGAAGATTGCCAAGGAAATAGGCGTATCATTATCTACAGTACAAAGGGCTTTAGCGGCTAATGAATAAACTTAAACCTATCATTTGTAAGGGGTGTGGAAAGAAACGAGTTCCATTCCTTGGCAGTAAAAATAGACCCACAAAGTTTTGCAAAGAGTGTAAAGGTGGTAGCTTTTGGACTTCAGCTTTTGGCTTATGGTTTCTAGATGCAGCTTCAAGACAATCAATTGACTCAATGCCATTCGATAATGACGATGTTATGGCTATCTATCAATTATGGTTAAGACGAAGACAAGCCCAAGGAACTCGTTACGTATCAGAAAAGGCCTTTGATTATGGTGATGACCCTTTTGGTGCTGATTCTGAGCCAGTACGAGTAGAGTCTGGCAAGTGGCAAAGTGAATACAAGTATCAATTATGTCACCTAGACCCTGTTGCAGGTAAAGGCTTCCAAGGAAGGCTAACCGCTAAGAACCTAGTCATTGCGCCAGCTATTAATAATCAAACTCTAGGTAACTCGCAGGCCGTAGACCATGGCTTTAGAGTTCATACCGATAAGGTGCCCTTTAAGGATAACCAAGCAGTTAAAGCATGGTGTACTAAGACATACAATATTGCTGCTATTGCTCAAGAGTTAAAGCTAAAATCTAAATCCACAGAGACACCTCAAAGTGACCTCTGGTTAAGTCAAGGTTCTGTTGCCCCATCTAAACTGTTCGTTGAAGAAGTAAATAGACTCGGTGGTAATTGGACTGCTAATAGTGTTAATGACTTCTCTAATGCTTTTGATCAATTCCTTCAACAGGGCGTGCAAGGTTCAAGTTATATAGAGTATCACTACGGTAAGACCATTGATGAAGACCTGTCTGCAGAGGACTTTTAGACGAATTATGTAGACCTCAAAGATCCAGCACAAAAACACCTACAGAGCCCTGTGCACGGGGCTTTTCGGCAAATATTAAGGACGACAACAAGGTACTTAGTACCTTTGAGCAACCATAAAAAATGAACATTTGTAAAACACGTTTTGTGTACAAATAAGGGAACGCCGCAATAGTAAGGAAGAGTTAATACCTCACCTCCCCCCCCTATGGCTGTTAATACCACCCTTGATAACTATTTGATGTAGAGCCAACGCCCGCGCTTTTAGTATTTTGATTGCATTCCTTACATAAAAGCTGAAGATTTGTGACATCATTAAAGCCGTAATTAGCAAGTGCAACCATATGATCATAGTTTTCGAGGTTATTAATATTTAATTTACCAGATAAGTCTTTATCGCAAAGAACACACCTTCCTCGATCTCTGAAGTACACAGCTCTTTTAGCCCACTGGGGAATATGACAACGCTTATTTTTACACCGAGTAGTCAGTAGATCATTCAAATGAACATGAACACTTACATCACTAGCTTGCATCTCAAGGCTATCAGCCATAATTTGATTAAAATTAAGTAAAAGCTCTCTATTAAGAAATAATAGATAGAAAACTTCTTCCACCGTCTGCGTGATTAAGTCTTCATAGTACTGGGAAGCAAGTAACCAATCATAATAAGCATCCTCTATAAATACATCTTTTAAAGAACACAGCTCTTTTAGATGCTCTTTAAATAGCTGATACTTTATACCGTGATACTCGAAAGCTTTTTCTATTGGAAGTAAACCACTACTCCTGTAATCAAAGTTATCAAAATCAATTTTATTTGAATTCTCGGAATAAATGGTTTCGACTACGAATGTAATAAAGCTATGGAAAACGGACTGCTTTGGGAACTTATCAATTAAACTAAAAACTCGCCCATCACCGTAGAAGTCATTTAACTCTACAGCATAGGTAAAAGAGTCATTCAATACATTGTTGATTACATTGCAAAAATAATAAGTCTCATAAAATCGAGCGTTAAGTTGCATTCCTTCTTCCTTTAAAAAACAAACTTACTTTTATCTTGCTACCTATAAACAAAAAGGCTACCGTTGGGGTCAACATTGGTGTCAACACGGTAGCCTTAACTTATTGTTTTATATGACTGTTAAGTCATGGGCAATAATTACATCATGCCGCCCATACCGCCCATTCCACCCATACCGCCCATGCCGCCCATATCAGCAGCATCTTCTTTAACGTCAGCTACCATACATTCAGTTGTGATCATTAGACCAGCAATTGAAGAAGCGAACTGTAGCGCGCTACGGGTTACTTTAGTTGGGTCTAGGATACCCATCTCTAGCATGTCGCCGTATGTATCGTTACCCGCGTTGTAACCGTAGTTACCGGTGCCGTTCTTAACGTTGTTAGCAACAACTGAACCTTCTTCACCCGCGTTGGTAGCGATTTGACGTAGTGGCGCTTCCATAGCACGTAGTGCAATGATCACACCGTGCTTCTGGTCTTCGTTAAGTACTTCAACTTCGCCGATTTTGCTTGCAACGCGTACTAGTGCAACACCACCACCAGCAACGACACCTTCTTCAACCGCTGCGCGAGTTGCGTGTAGTGCGTCTTCTACGCGTGCTTTCTTTTCTTTCATTTCAACTTCAGTTGCTGCGCCAACCTTGATTACGGCTACGCCACCAGCAAGTTTAGCCATACGCTCTTGAAGCTTTTCTTTGTCGTAGTCTGATGTTGATTCTTCAGCTTGGATCTTGATCTGTGCAACACGCGCTTTGATCTGAGTCTCTTCGCCGTTACCGTCGATGATAGTCGTGTCATCTTTAGTGATAATAACGCGCTTAGCCGTACCTAGATCTTCTAGGGTCGCTTTTTCTAGCTCTAGGCCAATCTCTTCAGCAATAACAGTTCCGCCAGTTAGGATAGCGATGTCTTGTAGCATTGCCTTACGACGGTCACCAAAGCCTGGCGCCTTAACAGCTGCAACTTTAACGATGCCGCGCATGTTGTTTACTACTAGGGTTGCTAGTGCTTCACCTTCAACGTCTTCTGCAACGATAAGCAGTGGCTTACCTGTTTTAGCTAGACCTTCAAGGATTGGTAGCAATTCACGGATGTTTGATACTTTCTTGTCTACTAGAAGGATGAATGGGCTTTCTAGTTCAACGCTGCCAGTTTCTGGCTTGTTAATGAAGTATGGAGATAGGTAACCGCGGTCGAACTGCATACCTTCAACTACGTCTAGCTCATTTTCTAGTGCTTGACCTTCTTCAACGGTGATAACGCCTTCTTTACCCACGCGCTCCATCGCCGTTGCGATGATTTCACCAATTGACTCGTCAGAGTTAGCAGAGATAGTACCTACTTGAGCGATAGCTTTAGTATCAGAACACTCTTGAGACAGGTTTTTAAGCTCGGCAACTGCAGCGATTACCGCTTTGTCGATACCGCGCTTAAGATCCATTGGGTTCATACCAGCTGCAACAGCTTTTAGGCCTTCAGTAACGATTGCTTGCGCAAGTACTGTAGCAGTAGTAGTACCGTCACCGGCTGCATCATTGGCTTTAGAAGCAACTTCTTTAACCATTTGTGCGCCCATGTTTTCGAACTTGTCTTCTAGCTCGATCTCTTTAGCTACTGACACGCCATCTTTAGTGATAAGCGGAGCACCGAAGCTCTTGTCTAGTACTACGTTACGACCTTTGGGGCCCAAGGTAACTTTAACTGCGTTAGCTAGAACGTTTACGCCTGCAAGCATTTTTACGCGTGCGTCATTACCAAATAATACTTCTTTAGCTGCCATCTTTAATATCCTTTCAATTCTTTTTAGCCGTGGTTACACAGTTGCGCCAACAACGGCATTAATGATTTGTATGTTACAAGAGTAAGGGATTAACCTACTACAGCCATTAGATCTGATTCAGATAGGATCAGAACTTCTTCACCATCAATCTTCTCTTTCTTCACGCCGTAACCTTCGTTGAAGATGACGATATCGCCAACTTTAACGTCTAAAGGCATTACGTTACCGTTTTCAAGAATGCGTCCATTGCCTACAGCAAGAACTTCACCACGGCTAGATTGTTCAGCAGCACTACCTGTTAGTACGATACCACCAGCTGACTTTGATTCAACTTCTGAACGCTTAACAATGACACGATCATGTAATGGACGAATGTTCATCGATGGATGCTCCTATTATTTTTGTGTGCCTAAATATTTTTCAGGCGAGTAAAGTTAGTAACGACTTCGCTTGGTTTCGTCTTGGTGAAAGCCAAAACTGCCGCTTGATGTTCGATACATGGGGGTGAATGTCAGCAGTTCCAAGGCCTATTTACAAAATAAATCCGTTTTTTTTAACTGCGCCGAATAAAATTTGCGGCATTCCTGATAGAATCGCTCTCCGAGCAAAGACTAGGCAAGACTTCCCCATGAGAGACAGACACGGGCTGCTAACTCAGCCAATTGGTCGTGTACTGCTAAATATGAGCCTTCCAAACCTGATTGGTATCTTAACCATTCTCGGGTTCAGCCTCGTTGACACTTTTTTTATCAGCCAGTTAGGCACCGAATCCCTCGCGGCCATCAGTTTTACCTTTCCTGTGACCCTGATTATTTCCAGCATTGCGATTGGCATTGGCGCTGGGGTATCAACCAATTTGGGTCGTTTAATTGGCGGCGGCCACGCAGACAAGGCCAAGGTATTTTTGCACGACGCCTTGATGCTGACCTTCTTACTGATAGCCTTTATCGCCCTGCTGGGCAGTTTATGTATCGACCCGTTATTTAGCCTGCTAGGCGCCAACGACTCAAGCCTGCCGCTTATTCATGACTATATGTTTATCTGGTATCTCGGCGCACCATTGCTAGTGCTGCTGATGGTGGGTAACCAAGGCCTACGCGCCACGGGCGATACCAAGTCTCCAGCCAAGATAATGATGCTGGCAGCACTAATTAACCTTATTCTCGACCCGCTACTTATTTTTGGTATTGGGCCTTTCCCGCGTTTAGAGATTGAAGGCGCGGCGATTGCCACGGTGATCTCTTGGGTGGTGGCGCTGTCACTGTCGACCCATCTACTGATTTTTAAACGTCACTTAGTCGACTTTGTTGAGCCCAATCTTGAGCGCCTCAAGTGCAACTGGAAGCAGCTGGCACATATTGCCCAGCCTGCGGCGATGATGAACCTACTTAACCCTCTCGCCAACGCGATAATTATGGCGATGCTGGCGCGTATCGATCATAGCGCTGTGGCGGCCTTCGGTGCTGGAACGCGGCTAGAGTCGGTGATGCTGATTGTAGTAATGGCACTATCATCGAGTCTAGTGCCGTTTGTGGCGCAAAACCTTGGCGCGGGGCAAACATTAAGGGCACGTAGCGCGCTGATGTTGTCACTTAAATTCGTATTACTGTTTCAAACCTTGTTGTATCTGCCGCTGCTGTTTTTGGCCAAGCCGTTAGCAGAGCTATTTAGTAACGACCCGCAGGTGGTTGAGTGGCTCACCTTTTATATCTTGGTGATGCCAGCAGCCTATGGTCCATTAGGGATTGTGATTTTAGTCGCGACCACGCTTAACGCCTACCATAGACCCATGAGCTCGCTGATATTGAATATATGCCGATTGTTTTTGATCATGTTGCCGCTGGCGGCATTGGGCTCCTACTTAGGAGGTGTAAAAGGCCTCCTCTTGGCACTACCTATCACTAATGCCATTATGGGCATCGTCTGTTATATTCTGGCAACACGGATCTCCGAGCCAGATAAGACGCCGATTGTGGTGAGCCAGTCTTAAATCAGGTTTATTTTCAGCTACAATTGCTCAATCAAAAACGCTAGGGAGCAGCACTATGCACGCCGTCGATCAAATCTTTAATGATGAAGACTTCTCAGACCAAGACTTGCAAGATGCCCACTTCGAGCGCTGCAGCTTCTACCACTGCCGCTTTAACCATGCTGATCTCACCGATGCGCAGTTTATTCAGTGTAAGTTTGTTGTGCCCGGTGACGACAGCGGCTGCGACTTTAGCTATGCCACCTTAACTAGCGCCAGCTTTAAGCACTGTAATCTCAGTATGGCTTTGTTTAAGGGCGCGCGCTGTTATGGCCTTGAGCTGCGCGAATCTAACCTACAAGGCAGCGACTTTAGCCGTGCCAGCTTTGCTAACTACATCACGGCAAAGAGCTATTTCTGCTCGGCGTATATTACTGCCTGCAACTTAGCTTATGCAGATTTGAATGGAGCGTTACTGGAGGAGTGCGAGCTATTCGATAACCGTTGGCGCGGCGCTAACCTAACTGGTGCATCGCTGAAAGGCAGCGATCTAAGCGGCGGTGAGTTTTCCCCTGAGCAATGGGGCAGCTTCGAGCTTAAGGGCGCTAATCTGACTCGGGTTGAGCTCGAGGGCTTAGATCCGCGCATCGTAGCGCTCGATGGCGTAATGATAAACCAGTGGCAGCAGGAGCAACTGCTCGCGCCACTTGGGCTGATTGTGACGGCTGATTAAGCAAGCGACTTTCTATTTAAAATTTGTCCAACATCAAGCTATCGGCTATCAATTGTCCAAAAGCCACTCCTCGGGGCAGCGACACTAGAGTAACCCGCAACCACGACTATACTTAAAAAAACAACAAACTTAGGCTCGCGAATGCGATGCCTTGCCAAAGGAGGTCCCTATGACCGCCCTAAAAGTCGTACTGCTGACCGCGATAGTATTTTTGGTGTTCTTTTTAGGCCTAACCCCTAATGTCAGCTTTAAACATCAAGTGCTGCCCATATTCCAAGAATCTTGTATCGAATGTCATTCCGCTAGCGGAGAGGGGGTTGAGCGTACAGGACTCGCCCTAAATAGTTATGCCAATCTGATGCGAGGTACCAAGAATGGTCCTGTGATTGTGGCAGGTAGCCCTGCATCGAGTACCCTGTATCTGGCTATTGACCATCAGCTCGACTCCTCTATCCAGATGCCACCCCATCATGACGATCATTTAAGCCAAGGTACTAGCAAGCCATTAACCAGCGAACAGATTAAAGTGATTAAAGAGTGGATTGAGGAAGGCGCTGTGGACAATTAATAAATGCTCCACCTACTGAAGCAGGCACTTTAGGACTGAAAACAAAAACCGCGAGCCTAACTAGGCTCGCGGTTGAATTCTGTCTCGACGGCAGACTATCTTGGCTAGCTATATCATTGACTTGATAGCACCACGGATCTTGACCTCCTTATCACAACGACCGCTGCCGCTCTGCATACACTCCTCCATAGCATTCATCATGTAGTCGATAAAACGCTGGCTCGCTAAACTAATAAAACGTCTCGATGGATAAACTAAGAAACACTTGCCCTCGTAGGGCTCGACATCTTCAAACAACATCTCTAGTTCACCGCTTTCAATATGCTCTTTAGCAAAAGGAAGCGGCATCATGGAGATCCCCCGCCCCATCAAGGTCGCTTCTAAACAGGTGGCGAGGCTGTTAACACACAGGTTGCCCTTAACCGACAGGGTTCTGTCTTTACCAAAGGGCACATCGTTAAAAATCCGCCCATTAGGGTAACGGAACAAAATGGAGTTGTGCTGGGGTAACTCATCAGGACTCGTTGGACGCCCCGCTTTTGCTAGGTACTCTGGACTGGCAAAGAAGTGCACGGTTTCGCTAATGATATGCCGCGCCACCATCTCATTTTCATTGAAGGCATCTTCGAGCATAAAGGCCAAGTCTATGTTATTACGGATCATATCTTGCGGCTCTGTGCTGACAATAATCTCTACCGTCAACTCAGGATGCAAATCCATAAACTCAAAAATAGCATGAGTAATATGGGTCAGCTCTGGCACCGGAAAGATCAAAATGCGCAGATGGCCTGTAACTTCAGACTCCTCACCACTGAGCTCAGACAGAGTCTGCTCCAGTGTCGCTAACATAGAGGTGGTTTTATCATAGAAATGGCTACCCGAAGCCGTCAAAGTCATCGCCCGACTCTGACGATGAAACAACTTCACGCCAAGTTCATCCTCGAGAGCCTGCAGACGTCGACTCAAGGTGGATTTTGGCAAATTGAGTATATCTGCCGCCTCGACTAAACTGCCAGTTTCGACAATTCGATGGAACAGGGCAATATCTTCGGTTTTCATCTAAAAATCCTCTCATTTCCAACCCGCTGACTACTCGCTATTATCACTTTGTTCACACTTGTGACACCAAAGCAAGTAAAAGTAGTTTCACTTTTCGGAACTGATAGTTCCATATAATTCCATTTTACTCAACACTGAGGCCTGCTATCTTTGCTCTCTCTAAATATTTGCCCCTGTTATATGGAATTTGCGCTATGAAAAGCCTGACAACTTCAGTTTCACTACTCCTTTTAGCCGTACTCGTTTCAGGTTGTAATGCAGAGTCTAGCGAAGTTGCCCCTGCTAGCATACGACCAGTTAAACTGCTGGAGATCACCGATATCAATGCCGGTTCACTGCGCACCTTCCCCGCTAAAGTCGCCGCCACTAAACAAGCGGAGCTTGCCTTTAGGCTGTCGGGACACCTAGTGGAATTTAACTTAGTTGAGGGGCAGCAGGTTAAAAAGGCAATGGTGTTGGCGCGCTTAGATAGACGCGATGCTCAAAATACCCTACTTAACCGTGAAGCCGATTATGAGTTAGCCAAAGCCGACTTTAAGCGCAAAGGTGAACTGCTGCGCCGCGAGCTAATCTCACAGGCGGAATACGACTTGGCCTCTGCGCAGTTAAAGTCGTCGAAAGCCAATCTTGCTAGCGCGCAAGATCAGCTTAGCTATACCGAGTTGACCGCCCCTTATGACGGTACTGTGGCTAAGATTTCCATCGATAACTACCAGATGGTGCAGGCAAACCAACCAGTTCTGGTGCTGCAAAAAGACAGCGATATAGATATCGTCATCCAAGTGCCCGAGTCTCTAGCGAGCAAAGTCACTCAATTTAATCCAAACGCAGTCACTCAACCTGTGGTGCGATTTGCTAACGATCCAAGCGTTGCTTATCCGGTACTGCTAAAAGAGCATGCCACCCAAGTGACACCAGGCACTCAAAGCTATGAGGTGGTGTTTACTCTAGCCCGTCCAAGCAATATGACGGTACTGCCGGGAATGAGCGCCGAACTCACCATGGATATTGCACAGCAAAAGTCCCAAGCGCTAACGGCAATTCTCCCTCCAAGCGCCATCAGCAAACGCGACCAAGATGGCCTGAGCGTGGTTTGGGCCTTTGACAGCAAACTTGGCAAAGTTAAGCAGCAGATAGTGACACTAGGTAAGGTCACTACCGATGGCATTGAGATTGTCGATGGCATCGAGGTGGGTGACAAAGTGGTGGTTGCGGGTGTGCAGTACCTGTCTGAAGGGCTTGAAGTTAAACCACTACGTTGGCAGCGAGGCGTGTAATCGATATCCGTTAGTCTGCTCCGTTAACTTACTCAATCAAAGTGCCCTGTTCTCGCCGCTTTTTTATTGGTCAAAACTCGGATGTTTTAACCATGTCTTACAAGAGATGTAATTGATGAATTTTGCTGAATATTCCATAACCCACAAAGTCATTAGCTGGATGTTTGCCCTACTACTGCTCATTGGCGGCACAGTCTCATTCTTTAGCTTAGGCCAGCTGGAGTTCCCCGAATTTACCATTAAGCAGGCCCTAGTGGTCACCACCTACCCTGGCGCTTCACCTGAACAGGTGGAAGAGGAAGTGACTTTGCCACTTGAGGATGCATTGCAGCAACTCGATGGTATCAAGCATATCACCTCGGTCAACAGCGCGGGTCTGTCGCAGATAGAGATCGAGATCAAAGAGAATTATGATGCCAGCGAACTGCCTCAAGTGTGGGATGAAGTGCGCCGCAAGGTTAACGACAAGGCGGTAGAGCTACCGCCAGGCGTGCATACTCCATCGGTTATTGATGACTTTGGTGATGTTTATGGCATCTTGCTCAATGTCAGCGGTGATGGCTACAGCGACCGTGAGCTGCAAAATTACGCCGACTTTTTACGCCGTGAACTCGTGCTGGTTGATGGCATCAAGAAGGTCACCATAGCGGGGGGCGTCAATGAGCAGGTGGTGGTTGAGATCTCCCAGCAAAAACTCAACGCCTTAGGCTTAGATCAAAACTATATCTATGGCCTTATCAACAGCCAAAACGTGGTGTCTAATGCGGGCAGCATGTTGGTTGGCGATAACCGCATCCGTATTCATCCAACGGGTGAGTTTGATAACGTGCGGCAGATGGAGCGTCTACTGATCAGCCCACCGGGCAGCCCTAAGCTTATCTATTTAGGCGATATTGCTAAGATCTATAAAGGCAGCGAAGAAACCCCGTCGAACATCTATCACACGGATGGCAAGCAAGCGCTGTCTATCGGCATCGCCTTCTCTAGCGGTGTAAATGTGGTTAAGGTTGGCGAGGCCGTCAACCAGCGTATGAGTGAGCTTTATAGTGAGCTACCTATCGGCATGACACTGAATACCGTTTACGATCAAAGCAAGATGGTAGACCAGACGGTCAATGGCTTTCTGGTTAACTTGGCCGAGTCAGTTGCGATCGTTATTGGAGTACTACTTATCTTTATGGGCGTTCGTTCTGGCCTATTAATGGGGTTAGTGCTGCTACTGACGATCCTCGGTACCTTTATCGTGATGAATGTGCTTAATATTGAGCTACAGATCATCTCGCTCGGCGCATTGATCATCGCTCTGGGTATGCTGGTCGATAACGCGATCGTGGTGACCGAGGGGATCTTGATCGGCATTAAGCGAGGCCAGACTCGCTTAGAAACTGCCAAGCAGGTGGTCTCGCAAACACAGTGGCCGCTGCTTGGCGCCACCATTATCGCCATCATCGCCTTTGCGCCTATTGGTTTGTCTGATAACGCCACAGGTGAGTTTTGTGCTTCTTTATTCCAAGTATTACTTATCTCACTATTTATCAGCTGGATCACTGCGATGACGCTAACACCGTTCTTCTGCAACCTGATGTTTAAAGATGGAGTAATCTCGGAAGATGAGAATGACGACCCGTATAAAGGTTGGTTATTTGCTATTTATCGCCAGAGTTTAAACCTTGCCATGCGCTTTAGAAGCCTAACCCTGATTTTGGTTATTGCAGCACTTGTATCGTCAGTGATCGGTTTTGGCCACGTAAAGAACGTATTCTTCCCTGCATCAAACACGCCGATATTCTTTGTTGATGTGTGGATGCCTGAAGGCTCAGATATCAAGGCGACCGAGAGGCTACTAAGCCGAATTGAAGCCGATCTTCTACAGCAACAAAAGGAACAAGATACAGGCCTTGTTAATTTGACGACGGTTATTGGCCAAGGCGCCCAGCGGTTCGTACTCTCTTATGTGCCAGAGAAAGGCTACAAAGCTTATGGCCAGATCTTGCTAGAGATGACAGATCTTACCACTCTCAACCAATATATGCGGGTGCTTGAGCGAGAGCTAAGCCTTAAATTTCCTGAAGCCGAGTATCGCTTCAAATATATGGAAAATGGCCCAAGCCCTGCGGCAAAAATTGAGGCCCGTTTCTATGGCGAAGATCCTCAGGTATTGCGTCAACTGGCGGTGCAAGCTGAAGATATATTAAAGGCGGAACCAACGGCCGTTGGCGTAAGACACAACTGGCGCAATCAAGTGACCTTAGTGCGACCACAACTGGCACAGGCTCAAGCCCGTGAGACTGGGATCAGTAAACAAGATCTCGATAACGCCCTACTGACTAACTTTAGCGGTAAACAGATCGGCACCTATCGCGAGAATAGTCACCTGTTACCGATCATTGCCCGTGCACCTGACGAGGAGCGGCTCGATGCCCAGAGCATCTGGAAACTGCAGGTATGGAGCAGTGACAACCATACCTTTGTACCTGTCACTCAGGTGGTGTCTGACTTTAGCACTGAATGGGAAGATCCTTTGATCATGCGCCGAGATCGCAAGCGAGTGATCTCAGTACTTGCCGATCCGCTCAACGGCACGAGGGAAACCGCCGACTCGGTATTTAGAAAAGTGAAAGCCGATATCGAAGCGATCCCACTCCCTGCAGGTTACGAGCTTGAATGGGGCGGTGAGTATGAAACCTCAATGGAGGCGCAGGAGTCGGTATTTAGCTCTATTCCGCTAGGCTACTTGGCGATGTTCATAATCACTGTGCTGCTGTTTAACTCAGTCAGGCAGCCTTTGGTGATTTGGTTTACCGTGCCGTTAGCGCTGATTGGTGTGGTATCAGGCTTACTGATATTCGATGCGCCCTTTAGCTTTATGGCGCTATTAGGACTACTGAGCTTAACCGGTATGATCATCAAGAACGGCATCGTGTTAGTGGATCAGATAAACCTTGAACTGTCATCTGGTAAAGAGGCCTATCAGGCCGTTGTCGACTCAGCCGTAAGCCGTGTCAGACCAGTGTTAATGGCGGCTATTACGACGATGCTAGGCATGCTGCCATTGATCTCAGATGCGTTTTTTGGATCGATGGCAATCACGATTATTTTCGGTTTAGGTTTTGCCTCTGTATTGACCTTGATCGTTTTGCCGGTGACCTACACCTTAGCGTTCAGAATTGCTTACCCTGGTAACAAGCACTGATATAAGGAGGTCGATGCTTAAGGCACTTAAATCATATCAGTAATATCAACCCTAAAAATGCTTCCCGGCCCCCTAACTTAATGTAAAAGGTTAAGTTAGGGTTTTCTTCCCCCTTAAACACAAGCTCGGCTCGACGGCTCTAACTCAATATTAAACTAATGCTCCTTTCTCCACCCTCTAAACAAAAATTTATGGGTATTCCCTAAAGAGGACTGTTACTGTAGTTCAATGAGTTACCCACTGGGCCATAAAATGAATCACTTCTGTCGCAACAAGATTGCCAGCTGCATGCTCGCACTCAGTTCACTGCTAGCAACCCAAGCCTTGGCAAATGAAGCGACTCAATCTGAAGAATATGCCATTGGTGTGATGGTCAAATCTCTCGGTAGTGCGATAAAACAGCCATCGGACGAGTCTCTCATCACCATAACGCAGTATGGTACTGACAGCCGCTATTACGTGATGGTTAGAGGCTGGTTAGTGCAGGAGTTACAGGGAGTGAAGAGCCAGCTAGCAGCCTATCGCTCAGATGACTTGGATAACAGCCATGATGCGCACAAAGCCAAACTGCAGCAGAGGGTCGACTTCCTTAAACAAGCAATCCGCCGTATCGATCTCGAATGATCTCGCATTCCACTCTAGTTAAACTGTTTCACTTGGATTAAAGCTATGACGAATAACACATGAAAACATCTGTAAAGGCAGCACTGCTGTCAGCCTTTGTCTGCCCTGGCAGTGGCCATTTTTATCTCAAGAAAAACACAACCGGTAAGTTGCTACTTATCACCACAGTGATGACACTGTGCTTTCTACTCTGGCATGCTTATCAGCGTGCTCAAGTGATCTCGCAGCAGATCTTAAATGGTGAAATTCCACTGCAACTCGATGCCATCTATAGTGCCGTGACACAAGCGCCAGTAGGTAACGAAGCCCTCTATATTAATATCGCGACCATGGGCTTTATTGCCGCATGGGTCATTGGCATTATCGACTCTTATCGCTTGGGTAAGCAGGCCGATGACGCAGAACTTAAGCAGTAATTTATACACAGGCTTAGACACTAAGGTTAATATTGACACTAATACTGGTACTAATACTGGCATTGGCGTTAATCTCACTTAAGCTTCAGCCACAAAAAAGGGCTACTCGTCGGTAGCCCTCTTCTCTATCTTTTCACTTCTAATCTAAATCTAACGATTACAGACTTCCGTCGAGCAACGCCTCTGTTTTAGAAAAGTCATGCTGACTCGAAGGGTGAGTGTGCTTAACTGGCTCAACATAGGGATTTTTAGAAAAATTATAGTCACTCGTCGCAGCTAACGTCTTTGAAAAATCATGACGCGTTGAGACTCGTTGAATATTATTCGGCTGCTCTGCAGCAGAGATATTTTTAGAAAAGTCATAGTCAGCACGTGCTGCTACTGTCTTTGAGAAATCAGGTCTTTCAGCCAATACTGAGGTAGAAATACAGCTAATCGCTACTGTTAAGGCTACGCTGGTTAACTTTTTCATATACAACTCCAATCTTATTTGCCCACATTCGATTAACAAACAGTCTACTTTACTTGTTTGTTTTAGAGAACAAAAAAGGGACAAATATTGCATTTTGATACAAATGAAACATAAAAAACTCAATATTAAAGCAGCATTTATACGATTGGAGGTTTCATAACTATTTGAAGCAAAGCACTTTTTACTGACCAAGCAGGTGATTCTATTTTGTCAGTTGTTATGTCCTGATTTAACAACAAACTGATATTGGAGTCCAACCCCGCAGTACATTGACTGTGAGTTGTGCAGTGACCAGAGGACAACATTTGGCAACTTGCTTCACAAAGTGACGCACTCACCTGCTCGCCAAACTCAGCCACCAAACTAAATAAGTGATTGCTAAATAAACTTGAATCAATCTGAGTCGCGCTAGCATCGGTTACAGATCCACTACTATCGGCAATGCTCAACTCACTATTGAGCAAAATTGCAGATTGTTGCAGAGGCTCTTGTAGATGAACCTGACCCAGCCGATGTAACTGATCAGGCAGCGCCATCGCTGGAGTAAGCAGAAACTGCCCCAGTAAGGAAAAGAGTAATACCCAATGGGCGAAACGTCTGGCCATCAATGTACCAATTTTGTCACAAACAAAATGAAATCTACTCTGTAGACAAAGAGATAACGATATAGTTTCAATGACAAATAAATTTTTAAGATAAAAAAAGCGCGAATATTCGCGCTTTTGATATCGATTAATCCACTAATAAAATACAGAGATCAAATCGGCGATCCCGGCGGCAACGTCAACGGCTTAGTGATTAACTTAGCCTTAGCATCGGTTAGGCCCTTTTCAACACCTTGCTGCAGCCATGCAAAGTGCGCCGCTTCATAAGCGCTCACACGCTTAACTTTACGTTTTAGCTGCTTAATCGTATAAGCCAAACGCTCAGCCAGTTGTGCTTTCACTTCTGGGCGGGTTTTATCGTCATGATAAGCCTTAAGCAAGCTATCGAGCGTGACAGCATTGACTCGCATCCACACGCCTAACTCATGTCCGGTAGGAATATCGCTAAACAGGGTTGCGGCAAGCACTTTGTCGGTGAGTTTAGTCACCGATAACTGCTCTTTATCACTCAAATAGGCTTGATTGACACGGTTGAGACGCTCAGGTGTGTAGATCTGTGACACGGTTAAGCGACTGAGTACTTCAGCCATGCCCACTGGATCGGTAATCACTCCAAGACCGGAATCGAAGCTCTCACGGGTGTTATAATAGTTGCCCGCCTTTGGCACTAATAGCTCTTGCAGCTTCTCATCGATAATCAACACATCTGGCGACAGGCTTGCTAACAGGGCCTCAAGCGCCTGCTGCTGAATGGCAGGGGCAATATAGTGCCACGTGTTGCCATCGACACCATCGCTATAGCTGTAGGTGGTGCCACCGATCATCTTCGCCGCTGCGGCGATCTGAAAACGCGTCAGCAGGTAGATAGGTACAAATGCATCTTGAAGCTCGCCTTGGGGCTGTTCTGCAAGTAACGCTTCGGCAGAGAAATCACTAATAGCCTTGGCGCGCACCTGTGAAAGTCGGGTCAGTTCGGCCACAGGATCGTTGCCGTTATCCCAAAGGCTAGCATAAGCATTACTGGCTCCAGCGCTGCGAGAATCAGCCTCACCAATATATCTCAGGCCTTGTTTAGCCACATCATCACGCAGCTTAGCGAGGCCTTGCGCTTCCTCTTCTGCTGCCCCGTACTCACCATAGCCATAGGCCACGGTATATAGATCCCAAGCACCAATGCCTTCATCGTAAGGTTTGCTGATATCAATTTTATCACCATTGAGAGTTACCATTGGATGCGGGTAGTCCATCACCGAGGCGTTGTTATTACTCGATGAGGAGAAGTTATGATCCAGCCCTAATGTGTGGCCAACTTCATGGGCAGAGAGCTGGCGAATACGCGCTAGCGCCAGCGCCATCGAAGCGTCATCGGCTGCGGCTCTGTCTTCCCAGCCAGCCGTTAAGCCCCGAGCAATAAGGTGATCTTGTCGTACGCGCTGACTGCCTAAGGTGACATGACCTTTGATGATCTCGCCGGTACGAGGATCGGTAACCGCCGATCCATAGGACCAGCCTCGAGTTGCACGATGCACCCACTGGATCATGTTATAACGCACATCCTGTGGGTCGGCGTCTTCTGGCAGTAACTCGACCTTGAAGCCATTGATAAAGCCAGCATGGGTAAACGCATCTTCCCACCAGCTTGCCCCTTCTAGCAGCGCGGTTCTAATCGGCTCGGGTACGCCAGGATCGAGATAATAAGTAATTGGCTTAACCACTTGGCTTGGCGCCGAGCCTGGGGTGACTTTTTCTAAGCGGTGACGAAGAAGAAAACGCTGGCGAATATCTTCATCGACACGGGTACCATAATCTAAGTACTCATCAGATAGATAACCGCTTAAAGGGTGATAAGCGCGTGCTTGGTAGCCCTCTTCTGGCAGCGCGATAAATGAATAACGCAGGCGCACCGATAGATGTTTAGCATCAGGGGTTACCTGAGCAACATAGTTCCCCTCTTTGGCGGCATCGAAGGTCAGTAGCACATCGATATCACTATTGCGCTCAAAGGATTTAACCCCTTCCGGCAAAATAAGTGACTTAGTCTTGTCTAGGTTGTAACTGCCCTGCTTGGTTTGTTCCAGTACGTCACTGATCCCATGTAGATCGTTAACCACTAAGTCGTTGATCGCGACTAGATTACGCTTCCCGGTAACCAGCTTGCCACGCCATAACACTGACTCAGCAAAGGCTTCTTTGACGGCGCGCTGTTCGGCAGCGCTGTCCGTATCGGCACGGTAAGCCGTGTTAAGCTGCTTTAGAATAAGATAGGGACCATGGCGCTCAAATTGCACCATACGGGTACGTCCCAATTGACCGCGATCGAGCCCGATATCGTTTGAGCCAACACCATGGGGTAGACTGGTTAGCATCAAAAAGGGTTGGTTAAGTTTATTCGCTTCGAGGTAGAGTTCCCCTGAAGACTTCTCATAGAACAGATTGATGAAACCTGTCGCTGCCTGACTTTTTTTAATCAATGTTGCGGTGTTTGTGGTGGCAGCCACAGCACTGGTCATAGGTACAACGGCGAGTGCCATTGCCAGCGCAAGCTTGTAGGGTCTCATTCGATCTCCTTGATCCTTGTTGGTCGCTATCGTACTCAGTTAGATACAATAGTCTTTATTGTTATTATTAATATTGTTGAATAGCTTAATAAATAGGCTTGCACTTTAGCAAGCCTATCTTGATCTATTTGAGTAACAATCACTTAAGCGACTATCTTTATAGCATCAGGGTTTATAGCATCCGGCTTAGGACTTTCTGCCACATACGCCAATCCAATGACTTAACGTCTCAAATAGCTCGGTAAGCACTATCGGCTTAGTGATGTGGGCATTCATCCCCGCCGCTAGACTCTTCTCTCTGTCACCAGACATGGCATGAGCCGTCATCGCAATCACCGGCAGCTCTTCGGTCGAGTAGCGTTTGCGTAGCTCTTTGGTCGCCGTAAGACCGTCCATCACCGGCATCTGAATATCCATCAATACCGCGTCATATTGAGTCTTGTCGATCATATCCAAGGCTATCTGACCATTTTCGGCGACATCAACCGTATAACCCGCACTCTTAAGTAACTCGGTAGCCACTTGCTGGTTAATAAAATTGTCTTCAACCAATAACACGTAACCGCTATCTTTATCAGCCACCTCTTCCACACTCTCGGGCAGTGGGTTTAAACTTGGCTCGTCGGCAAACGCAGAGATGACCTCATCAAATAGCGCTGAGGCTTTAAATGGCTTTTGCAATAAGGCATAAACATTAGCCTGCTCGACATCTTTGTGCATCGGCTCGGCAGTGTAGGCCGTCATCATGATGATGATGGGTCGCTTCTCCAATCGGCCATCGGCCACCATGGCATCGATCTGCTTGATAACTTCGATACCATCCATTTCAGGCATCATCCAGTCAAGCAATAACAGATCGACAGGATTCTTACCTAGCTTATATAAGCCTTCAGGGCCACTAGCAGCAGTGTCAACATTAAAATGAAAATCACGTAATACGCTCGAGTAGATCTGCAGCGCAGTTGGATTATCATCGATAACTAAGGTCTTTAGATGACCTAAGGTTTCCGGCACCACAAGCGGCAAGACCTCAGCCTCTTCGGCAATCTCAAAGCTAATGGTAAAGCTAAAGGTACTACCCACCCCCATTTCACTTTCAACCTGCATGGTGCCGCCCATCATAGACACTAGATGCTTACTGATAGAGAGTCCAAGACCGGTACCACCATACTTACGGGTGGTAGAACCATCGGCTTGGGCAAAGGCATCAAACAGGGTCGCTTGTTGCTCTTTACTAATACCAATACCGGTATCTCGCACCCAGAATTTAAGGGTGATGCGGTGATCGCGCTCCCCCACATCTTCACAGCCGAGCTCAATCTCACCGGATTGAGTGAACTTCACCGCATTAGACAACATATTAATCAGGACCTGCCCTAAACGCAGGGGGTCACCTTCAAGAATGAGCCCCGCTGTAACAGGGGCATACAGCAGTAATTCGACTCCCTTCTCCTGCGCCTTCAGAGCATTAATATCCAGTGCATGATCAAGCACCTTATCCAGCGGGAAGCCGATACGCTCAAGCTCTAACTTACCCGCTTCAATCTTGGAGAAATCCAAGATATCGTTGATGATCCGCAGCAAAGAGTGCGCCGAGAAACCCGCTTTCTCAAGGTAGTCTTTTTGCTGCGGCGTCAAAGAGGTGCGCTGCGCTAGCTGCAACATACCAATAATGGCATTCATCCGCGTGCGAATTTCATGACTCATATTAGCCAAGAATTCACTCTTATATAGGTTGGCCATCTCAGCATCTTGCTTGGCTTCGAGCATCGCCACTTCATTACGTTTATGGCGGGTAATATCTTTGTGAGTACCCACCATACGTTTAGGCTGCTTTTTCGGGGTGAATTCCACCACACGTCCACGAGACAATAACCAGTGATATTCACCATTCTTGCCTAGCATTCTAAATTCGATATCGTAGGCACCGACTGGATTAGCAAGATATTGCTCTCGATACTCTTCCACACGAATGCGATCGTCCGGATGAATAAGCTCGTCGATAGTACTCACTAATGCGGGGAATTCGTTGACCTTATAACCCAGCATTGAATAGTAGGCAGGGTTACAGATAATCTGCTCCGAGTCTAAATACCAATCCCATAGACCATCTTCTACCGCATCCATGGCTAAGTGGTAACGCTCCTCCGATAGACGTAATTGCTCCGCCGACTCATATTCACGCGTCACATCACGCCACACGGCAATCAGACCTAACAGCTCACCACGGCGGTTATAGAAAGGTATTTTTAAGGTGTCGAGTAGCACAGGCTTACCAGCAAGCTCGACCTTCTCTTGATAACGAAGTGGCGTTCTATCGGTCAGTACCCGTTCATCTTCTGCGCGAATACGCAACGACTGTTCATCGGGTGCCAGTGCATCAGAGAACTGGCCGATCATTTCACTCTCGCTAAAGCCCAGCATACGCTCAGCAGATTTATTACAACCTAGATAACGCCCCTCTTTGTCTTTAAACACAATCGCTTCAGGGATCGAGTCGAGCAGTGAACGCAGTAAAGCGTATTCTTGCTCGCGGCGCTCGGTGGTATCTTTAAGTCGCTCGGTGCGCTGCGCCACCAGCTTATCGAGCCGCCGGTTTTGCTCCGCCAAGTGCCGGGTATATTGTTTGTTCTCTTCAAAAATCCGACTCACCAACTGGAACCAAGGCGCCCAGCCAACGGTTATTTTTTCCGGAGGCTTGATAGGTTCTGCCGAACACTCCTCTAAGTGAGTCAGCAATCGAGAAGCGGGATTAACGAATGACCGGCGAGTCTGCCAGTGCACTATGGTCACCAAAATCGATAGCGCTAAGACAACCAGCACGAATGTCATCTCCAGCTTTTCCCATGAATCTTTAAACAGGTCGTCGACATCTTGCAGATACAGTAAGCGCCATGGCGCATTATGTAGCGCAACCGAATGAATATAATAGCCGTTACGAATAATACCTTCGTGAGCATCGAACAGCTCAGACTCTGGGATAGAGTGCAGCTCCGATGGGATCTTCTGGCTGATATGATAAACACGGTTAATATCTGAATTGTCGATGTCGCTGTGGGTCAAAATATTATTGTTTTGATCCAGTAAGATCACCGTACCTGGCATTTTAAAATAGAGCCGGATCTGTTTTCTCAGTGACGCCAGCGTCATATCTAGGTTGATCGAACCGATAAACTCATCTTCGAGGTAAATTGGCACCCCTAATGTGGTTAATAAGCCTTTACCTGTAGGCTCCACATAGGCGGGACTCCAGGCCACACTGCGCTGAGGGTTGTTAGCTGGGGTCACTAACTGAAACTGTTTCTTATTTAGCAGCTCATCACGAAAGCGCTGCTCATCCGATGGCCACGGAAAATAAGACATGATACGGCGCTTGGAGATGTAATAGATAGAAGAAGCCTTGGGGGCGGCTTCATTGGCAACAGGGAAAGAAAGGGATAACTCGAACAACATCTCAAGTTCTTGATAGAACTTATCGCTACGACCGTTTAATGAACCAGCGCCAGTGATACGCCCCATATTGGTAAACGGCTTGCCGCTTTTGGCATAGCTTGGCTCTAGGGTAAAGAACTGGCCACTCTCGTTAAACTTTTCGTATTGAGGCAGTCGGTCCTTACGTACTAACTCCCCTAAGCGTAAATGGTCTACCGCAACATTACGTAAGCTCTTAACCGCACGAATACTCGATTCCAGCAGTAAGTCGACCTGTAGCACATGCCGCTCGACTAACTCTTCCGTTTGCTCTATGAGCTGGGCCTTTTGTCCGTCAAATGACACCCAAGCGGTTGCCAAAGCCATGATGATTACGCCGATATAGGTGTAAAAAACCGCTCTGTTATAGTTTTTCTGAATCGTTGACTTTAGCTGAAGAGTCGGCTCAATCCGTTTCATTTACAACCCTTGATATACTCTCTCGAGATTATTCAAAATGCGCACCATCCCTAAGACAGAACTTTGGGGTTAATAATATCAGTAAGATAGCTTTCAATAATAGCTTAAAAATGTAACTTAAAAGTTAAAAAAGACCTCAACAAATGTGAGGCCTAATTGATTTACTAGCCAAAACAGAGCTGGCTAGAGATTTTCTTCAGCAAACTCAGCGAGACGAGAGCGTACAACACCGTTTAGATAGATGTTTGCACTGCCATCGAAATTTTTAAAACGTTCGACAATATAAGTGAGTCCTGAGGTCACGGCGGTTAAATAATTGGAGTCAATTTGCGCAAGGTTACCACTACAAATAAGCTTAGTGCCCTCGCCCATTCGAGTGATCATGGTTTTTATCTGTGAAGCGGTTAAATTTTGGCACTCATCGAGGATGACTACCGAATTTTGAATCGAGCGACCACGCATAAAATTAATCGACTTAAACTGAATATTGGCTTTATCCATGATGTAGTTCATGCTGCCACTCGGGTTGACATCATTTTTATGTAGCACCTCTAAGGTGTCGGTGATTGCTGCTAACCAAGGGGTCATCTTCTCCTCTTCGGTGCCCGGTAAGAAGCCAATAGACTCGGCTATTTCAGGTGTATTACGGGTGACGATAACTTTCTCGTACTTACCACGCTCAACCACCAGCTCCAGTGCGGCCGCCATGGCCAGTAGGGTCTTACCACAACCTGCAGGCCCGGTTAAGATCACCATATCAATATCTGGATCGAGCAGCGCTTGCATCGCCATACCTTGATAGACGTTCTTAGGTCTAATGCCCCACGCCTCAAGGTTAAGCAGTCTTTCTTGGCCCAGATCTAAAAACTTAAGCTCGGTCGGGGTTTTATCGACAATACGTCCGCAAAACTCACTACTGTCATCGAGTAGATATTGATTGGTGTAAAACAGATCTTCGCCGAGTTTTTCGAGCGGCACACTATGCACAGTATGGCGACCATTACTCTGTGTTTTCACTTCATCGGTATGCTGCCAAAAATCCCCTTCGAAGCGATGAAAACCTTTAGTTAGAAAGCGAATATCATCGATAAGTTGATCGGTACGGTAATCTTCCACCTGCTCAATACCCGCACCTTTGGCTTTAAGGCGCATATTGATATCTTTGGTAACCAGTACCACTTTACGAGGTTGATGTAACTCTTGTAGGTGTAGCGCTGTATTAATGATGCGGTTGTCGTTATTGTCACCTGGCATGCTACCTATGGTGAACTCTATTTGATGGTCGGGGAAAATGGATAAGGTGCCACTCACATCGGCGTGGTCTTCACGTCTTGGTAGGGGAACCCCTTTGACTATTTGCTCGGGTGTGGTTTTACCACCTAAAATATCTTCTAATGCTCTAATCGCAACTCGAGCATCACGGCTGACGTCTCGTTTTCTATCCTTAATCAGATCCAGCTCTTCCAGAACTGTCATTGGCACGACTACGTCATGTTCCTTAAATGAATAGATAGCTAAGGGTTCATGCAGTAATACGTTGGTATCCAGTACAAACAACTTTCTGTCGTCTTGTCCCATGGCGCCTCCAATTGTGCATTAGTGTCAATTACAAGATCGCTGCAGCTCCTTTTGTTAGTTATAAATTTGTTAACAACAATTCCATATTGCCACCAATAAGTTTCAGCTTCAATGCTCTAAATAAGTTTTTAGGCCTCAGCTTAGTTTTTTTAAGCGCTAACCATTGATATCGAGCTGATATGATTGGGCGATGTCACAAAAAAATACTTCGGTGCAACTGATTATTTAGTACACTATTACTTCAGATTAGGGCGAATATTAGCGGGTTCAATTTTCAATATGCTCGCGATTGGTATAACATACGCGCCCCTTGTGATTCACCCAGTATATGAGAATTTTAAATGCCGTTTTCCTTAGGTCAACGTTGGATCAGTGACACCGAATCAGAATTAGGTTTAGGTACAGTAGTTGGAGTTGAGGGCCGTATGGTCACCGTTCTTTTCCCTGCCACTGGCGAGAATAGACTGTTTTCCCGTACCGAAGCCCCGCTAACACGTGTTATCTACAACCCAGGCGACACCATTGAAAGCCACGAAGAGTGGAGTCTTGTCGTTACTGAAGTTGAAGAAAAAGATTCACTGATTATTTACCACGGCACTCATAGCGAAACTGGCGAGCAAGTTAGCCTGCGCGAAACCTTGCTGAATCACAATATCCGTTTTAATAAGCCACAAGATCGTCTGTTTGCCGGCCAGATCGACCGTCTAGACCGGTTTAATGTGCGCTATCAGTGTCAGCTACTTCGCAATAAGCTAGCCACATCAGATCTGCTTGGACTACAAGGGCCACGCGTTGGATTGATCCCACATCAACAATGGATAGCACACGAAGTGGGTCAGCGTTTTGCGCCCCGCGTATTGCTAGCCGATGAAGTGGGTCTAGGTAAAACCATTGAAGCGGGTTTGATTATCCATCAGCAATTGCTGACAGGCCGTGCCGAGCGTATCTTGGTGATTGTGCCAGACACACTTCGCCACCAGTGGTTAGTTGAGATGCTGCGCCGCTTTAACCTGCGCTTCTCGGTATTCGATGAAGACCGCTGTGTTGAAGCTTATGCCGATAACGACAACCCTTTCTATACCGAGCAGCTAGTGATCTGTTCACTGGATCTACTGCGTAAGAAGCGCCGTTTAGATCAAGCCTTAGATGCCGACTGGGATCTGATGGTAGTGGATGAAGCGCATCACTTAGAGTGGTCGGAAGAAGCACCAAGCCGTGCTTACCAAATTGTTGAAGCCTTGAGTGAAGAAATTCCAGGGGTATTACTACTTACCGCTACACCCGATCAGCTTGGTCACCAGAGCCACTTTGCTCGCCTGCGCCTGCTCGATCCTGATCGTTTCTATGACTATCAAGCCTTCTTAAAAGAAGAGGACAGTTACAAAGACGTGGCGACCGCAGCCGATGCACTAGCCAGTGGTGAGTCACTGTCGGATGAATCGATAGCAGGTTTGACACAGCTACTGTCTGAAAAAGATATCAGCGCTAGCATCGCATTAATCCAAGATGACAGCGCCGACACAGACACTCGCTTGCAAGCTCGTGACGAACTATTGCAAGACCTGCTCGACCGTCACGGTACTGGCCGCGTGCTTTACCGTAACAGCCGCGCATCGGTAAAAGGCTTCCCACAGCGTAATCTGCATGTACATCCGCAAAAGATGCCTGAGCAGTACGTTACCGCTTACCGCGTTAGCGCGATGATGAACAAGCATTTAGACACCAATGCTAAAGTTCGCCAAGTACTCAGCCCTGAGAAGATCTATCAAGATTTTGACAGCGGCAGTGCAAGCTGGTGGAAGTTCGATCCTCGCGTAGATTGGCTGATTGATTTCTTAAAGACCAACCGCAGCAAGAAAGTACTGATTATTGCTAGCCAAGCCGAGACTGCCTTGAGCCTTGAAGAGGCGTTACGTACTCGTGAAGGTATTCAAGCGACCGTCTTCCATGAAGGCATGTCGATTATCGAGCGCGATAAAGCGGGTGCTTACTTTGCTCAAGAAACGGGTGGTGCACAGGCACTTATCTGTAGCGAGATTGGTTCTGAAGGTCGTAACTTCCAATTTGCCAGTAACTTGGTGTTGTTCGATCTGCCGTTAAACCCAGATCTACTAGAGCAACGTATTGGTCGTCTCGATCGTATCGGTCAGAAGAACGATGTTGAGATCCACCTGCCTTACTTAGCAAATACGGCGCAAGAGAGATTAACCGAGTGGTATCACCAGGGCCTAAACGCTTTTGAGTGCACTTGCCCAAGTGGTCATATTCTATTTAACGAGTTCTCTGGCGAGCTGCTAGAAACCTTGCTAAATAATGATGAAACGAGTCTAGAGACGTTACTGGATAACACTAAAGCGCGCTATCAAGAGCTAAAGCTTGCGATGGAGCAAGGCCGTGACAAACTGCTTGAGATCAACTCTCATGGCGGTGAGCGTGCTAACAAGTTAGTACAAAGCCTTGCGGATAAAGATGGCGATACTCAGCTAATTGGCTCGGTAATTCGTCTGTGGGACATTATCGGTGTCGAGCAAGAAGACAGCGGCGAAAACGCGATTGTATTGCACCCGAGCGAACATATGATGTTCCCAACATACCCAGGTCTACCAGAAGATGGTATTACCGTGACCTTCGATCGTGAAATGGCGCTGTCTCGTGACGATATCGCACTGATCACTCAAGAGCACCCTCTGGTACAAACGGGTCTAGACTTAATCACCTCATCAGAAACGGGTACCACTAGCGTGGCAGTGTTGAAGAACAAGGCATTGCCAGCAGGCACCATATTCCTTGAGCTTATCTACCTAGCCGATGCGTCTGCACCTAAGTCGAGCCAGCTATACCGTTACCTGCCACCAACACCGGTTCGCGTGTTGCTGGATAAGAACGGCAATAACTTGTCTGATAATGTGACTTACGAAAGCTTTAACAAGCAGTTAAGTGCGGTGAACCGCCATATTGCCAGTAAGCTAGTCAATGCATCACAGGCGATTTTACACCCGCTGTTTGCTAAGGCTGAAACCTTTGCCAATGCCGAGCTACAGACGCTAACAGCTTGTGCGCGTGAGAAGATGACCAGCCAGTTATCGGGCGAGCTAGAGCGTTTGAAAGCCCTAAAGGCGGTTAACCCAAACATTCGTGATGAAGAGCTAAGTCACCTTAGCGAGCAGATGAGCGAACTAAACCGATACTTAGACAGCAGCAAGCTACAACTTGATGCGGTTAGACTCGTATTAGTCAGCCACGCTTAACAGCACTATCTTGTAAGGAAAGCCTCGATATTTCGGGGCTTTTTTTTGCCCACAAAAGCAAAGTAAACGTATATACTGCTGCGGTGATCCTATAGCCAAAGATGTTGTTGTCAGTATGAAGTTGTTCTCTAATATCGCGAAGCCCCTTTCATCTGTTTGTTGCATTTGTGCTGTGCTACTTTGCCTCAACTCCTTTATGGCATCGGCTTCGAACGCGGATTACAGCTATCTTCCTGCAAGCGAGCTAAAACAACTGCAGGTGGAAGGCAAAGATGTCCCTGCACTTTTACGCCCCTGGTTAGGTAACAAGCAACTCGGATTAACGATTATCGTCCCTGCTTTTTCTGAGCGAGCCGATGCACCGGGTTTGGTCAGCAATCTCAGACACGAGTTAAACTACTCTGGTTGGGCAACGCTAGCACTGACTCCCCCGAGCCTCAGTAAGGCTCCCTATTTCGTCACTCACGCCGAAGAAGTGAATAAAGCGGGTGAGCAGCAAAACTCAGTACCCGCTAATCAGGAAATACCTGACTTTAGCGCCGAACAACTGGCTCTAACTCAACAGCAGCAACGAGACTTTATGCTGAGTGCAATGGCGCAGCTCGACAGTTTAGGCAAGAGTTTTACCGGTAAGCGCATGCTTATTGCTATCGGTAACAGCGCTAACTTAGTCATAGAGTTATTAGAGACTAAGCACCTGCCGATGCCTGACATATTGGTGGTGATAAACCCATACAGCGATATAGCCTCCGTCAATAAGGCGCTACCACAAAAGCTGGCAGCACTATCTATACCCGTGCTCGATATTCAATCAAAAGATGGTAGCTCGGCATCGCTCGCGACTCAGGCGCAGCGACGAGTATTATCACCGGCCAACGCACCGACACGTTATAGCCAGCAGAGCTTAGCACTGGATCTATCACTGCAAGTTGCTTGGAATGATAGTCTTAAGTTTATTGAAGGTTTTGCTAATAGGATCAATAAAGCCTATCCAAATAGATAGGCTTTATCATAATGAAGGCTAAAGTTAGACGTGCTCAGAGCTAATTTTTACTGAGCAGTCTTTTACTGAGCAGTCTTTTACTGAGCTAGTCTTTGCTCAGCTTAAGCGCAGCCGCGATTAATACTACGGTAATCCCCATATAAAGCAGATCTAACATAGAGGTAGGCTTCATATCGGTAAAGAAAGAGAACACCTTAATGATCAACATCATTAAGATCACCTTACCGAGCTTACTCTTGAGTGAATCGATGCTGCTAATAATAAGGATCTTACCGCCAGCTTCACTGTTACTCGCATGCTTAAGATTGCTGATAAACAACTCGTACAAACCAAAAGCAAAAATAAGCAGTACTGCGCCTAATAGGAAAGTGTCTAAGATCTCAACCACAACCATCACTAGATCATTACGCACCGCGTGGCTGCCACTAAATATATAACCGAGAATAAGCTCAATCATATGCACGATATCTCTAATCCCCATGGCAAAGACAACGAAAGCCGCAATGATGCAAGAAAGCACACCAAACATCACCGAAAGACGGCTGCTCCATAGAAAACGTTCAAAAAGTTCGCGCATGAGTAAAAGGGTTCCAATTGATTGAAAGGAGATGGTTTTGTTAAATTGCAGCTAAGCCTAAGCGGGCGAGCAAAAACAATAAATAGGCGGGAAGTGTAAAAGAAGCGCCTGCCTACGACATAAAAATCACAGCAATTCGTGAACCAGATCACGCTTAATGCTTTTTACTAAAAACTACCAACCTGACTGCCGATTTCGATATCTCTTATCTGGATCCTTACCTTGTCTTAACGCTGCAATCATTCGATTTTTTCCCAGTAATAATCGTATTTGATACCAGGACTCGCGCCTGAGTAATTGCCGAATAGAGGCCGACCAATTGTTATTAATACTGCGCTTGATAGCCGCATTGGCATCAGGGGACGTTTGCGACAATTTGGTCGCTAGAGCCGTAGCTGCGGCTAATGGCTCAGCTTCTACCGAGGTCACAAGGTTAGCGGCAAGCGCCTGCTCTGCAGTCAATACATCCGCCGACATCGTTAACATAAGCGCCTGATCTTTTGGCATTAACTCTCGTAAACCAACCAAACCAGCCATATCAGGAACCAAGCCCCATTTCGCTTCCATTATCGACATTTTACAATCGGGATCCGCTATTCTAAAATCGGCTCCAAGAACGATCTGCATACCACCGCCATAACACACCCCCTCGAGTACCGCGATGACAGGTACAGGTAATCGACGCCAACCAATGGAGACCCTCTGCGCCAAATTGGCATTCCCCGGTAGAAACTTAAATAATAGTTTAACTGCATCTAAAGGCGAGCTCATCACACTTTTTACATCTAAACCTGAGCTAAAATTGCCCCCTTCACCGAAAAGAACCACCGCAGTAAGCGTTCGGTCTTTCGACAATGTTTTTATACAGTGTTCAATCTCACAAAAAAGTCTACAATTCAGTGCATTATACTTTTCAGGTCGATTAAGACTCACGTAAGCAATGCCATTTTTTTTGACGACGCGTACTAAATCATAAGTCATATTAAGGCCTTTCTTGGCAAGTGGTCTGTCCAGACTGAACAAGTTAACACATTTGGCATATTAGGTTAATAGATATAACATGCGGTGAAATTATGACACTCATCATTTTATTGTCCTAAAATAAGCCTATCTATTAATAGGTTGATAATTAATAATCAGCCATAGCATTCCCCGACCATGAAAGGGGATGTTATGGAAGCTAGACAATCGATTTCACTTCGAAGGCATAAGCCAAGGATTAACGACTGGGATACATTATTGATGCCCCAGTGGTGAACTGTTAATCATATCAAAGTGATAAGGACCTCAGTATTCGGGGGGATAATACCAATTGATCACACTCGTTAAGTAAATGGTTAAATAGGAAAGAACAAGAATAATGCCGCTCCCTATACTAATTTGTGACGATTCTGCGCTGGCCAGAAAGCAGATGGCCCGCACACTCCCCAAAAATTGGGATGTAGAGATCACCTATGCCACTAATGGCTTAGAAGGTATCGAGGCGATTCGTGAAGGAAAGGGCGAAGTTGTCTTTCTCGACCTGAACATGCCCGTTATGGATGGTTATCAAGTCTTAGAAGCCATTCAACGAGAAGATCTCCCTGCATTAGTTATTGTGGTTTCTGGTGATATTCAAATTAAAGCCCACGAGCGGGTTAAAAGCTTAGGTGCCCTCGATTTTATTCAAAAACCAGTGAGTGTCGATTCGATTAGCCATATTCTGCAAGAATACGGCATTTTAGAGTTGGCCCAAAGCGGCGGCGAAAATCAGGCACCGATGATCAAGGTCGATCTGCGTGATGCCTGCCAAGAAGTGGCCAACGTCGCAATGGGTCGCGCCGCCGATCTCCTGTCTAAACTACTCAACGTTTTCGTAAAGTTGCCCATCCCTAACGTGAACGTACTCGAGGTCAGTGAACTGACCATGACGCTAAAGGCGACAGAGGAGCAGAGTACGGTATCGGCGTTATGCCAAGGGTTTATCGGCGCTGGAGTCGCTGGAGAAGCTTTGCTACTTTTCCATGACTCTTCATTTCAAGATATGGCCAAGCTGATGAAGCTTGAAAACCCTGAAGATGAACAAACCGAACTTGAAGTCATGATAGACACAGGCAATGTCCTGATTGGTGCCTTCCTCAACGGTATATCTGAGCAGCTACATATGAAGTTCAGCCAAAGCCACCCAGTGGTGCTTGGCAGACACTGCAGCGTCAATAATCTGATCAGCGAAAACTCCGATAAATGGAGCCGAACACTGGCGATGGAAATTAACTACCGCATTGAAGATCATGATATTCAATGCGATCTATTACTACTGTTTACCGAAGACTCGTTGCCTACGCTCAACTATAAGCTCGGCTACTTGCTAGATTAAAATGGATATTAGGATGGCAACAGATCAGAAAGCTGTAGACAACAGTGCAATGAATGAACTCCACTGGTTAATCGATATGGTGCAAACCATAGAGGTGGGCTTAGTTGTGCTCGATCGCGATTACAACATTCAACTGTGGAACGGTTTTATGGAAAACCACAGCGGTGTTACCCCAAACTCGATTAAAGGTAAGAACCTGTTTGAACAGTTTGATTACTTGCCAGCCAAATGGCTTAAGCAAAAGATGGAGTCGGTTTATCTGTTAAAAAACCGCGCCTTTATCAGTTGGGAACAAAGACCCTTTATTTTTCAGTTTAAAAATTATCGCCCAATCACTGGCAGAGCTGACTTCATGTACCAAAATGTCACCCTGTTGCCTTTGTCATCGCTCACTGGTGAAGTGACCCATATCAGCATGATTGTTTACGATGTGACTGATGTTGCTATCAATAAACTACAGCTAAAGTCGGCAAATGAACGGTTAGAATATTTAAGCCAAATTGATGGGCTAAGCCAGCTATTTAACCGCCGCCACTGGGAGCAATGCTTGCAGAAGGAGTTTGATCGTCACACTCGTTACGGTAGTGAAACCAGCTTAGTGATGTTAGATATCGACCACTTTAAAGCGATTAACGATACCTACGGCCATCAAGCGGGTGACAGAGTCATCCAAAATGTCTCTCACACCATTAAAAAGTCACTACGAGAAACCGACTGTGCTGGTCGCTACGGTGGTGAAGAGTTTGGAGTGGTGCTAGCGAATACTCCCGCGGTCAATGCTCGCTTTTTTGCAGAGCGACTGCGCAAGAAAATCGAGAAATTAGAAATTTTGTACGAAGAGCAGCTTATCAAGGTCACTATCAGCATCGGCATATGTGATATTAAACCTGAGGTAAATGACAGCGATACTTGGTTATCTCAAGCAGATCAGGCACTTTATCAAGCGAAAGAAGCGGGACGTAACTGCACTATCGCTTACGAGTAGTTGCTCAAGTATTTATAGACGCTAGAAACAAAAATGCCCATCACTAGATGGGCATTTTAGTCGGTGAACAATAAAGATTAGTGCAATGGCTCTTCGTCTTCATCGTCATATTCATCTCTGACTTCTTCGCCATTTTCGTCGATGAAATACGTACCCCAACCGTCATAGTCGATTTTCTGCTTCGCCGCGATGTTAATCATCTTCTCGCAGGCTTCATCTAACAAGTCGGTATTGAGCTCATGGCTAGCGACGGCATCGAAACAGTAGATCACAGAGCCGTCTTCTAACTCCATCTCTTCAGCATCATTGACTTCATAACCTAGCTTAAATGCGTCAACAGCCGCTTTTTCTAAACGATCGAAGTTCGTTGATGAGAAGTGATGCTCAATGGTGTACTCGGCATCGGCCAATGAACCATCTGCAAGGATCGCTTCAACGATCTCACTGTTTTCTTGTTTCTGTTCTTTTAACTGGCGTTCAATAGACATCGATAACTCCTCAAAAATTTCGCGACCGATTATACCGCTTTAGTCATTAATGCAGAAGCTTCTTGGTTCAACTGAGATAACTTTTCAGACATCATAGTATGAATGCGCTTAGAAAGTTCTTTAACCTGCGTCTTATCAAAACCTGTCGTTTCAATTGGATCCATCATTTCGATAATCACCACACCATTGTTCCAACGGTTTAACTTGATATGACACTGATTTGAGGCCAATACCGGTACCATAGGCACACCCGCCGCAATCGCGGTATAAAAAGCGCCAGCTTTAAATGGCAGTAAGCCTTTACCACGAGATCGCGTACCTTCAGGGAAGATCCACACAGACAAACACTTGTCTTTTATCTTGCGAGCCGTGGCTGCCATGGTATCGAATGCTTTGCTACGATTTTTGCGATCAATAAGAATATTGCCAGACAACCAGTAAATTTGTCCAAATAGCGGCATCCAAGCAAGACTCTTCTTGCCTAAACTCACCGTGCCTTTTGGTACAACGGCCGTATGGGTGAACATATCGAAGTTATTCTGGTGGTTTGCAAGGAAAATGCACGGCTTATCGCCTTGCTGCTGCGAGTTCCGCACAATGACTTTAATGCCAAGCACGGGTGCAGCCCAAGAAAATACTTTGGCGAACATATGTACGTTATCTCGATGACGAGGACGTAAAATACAAGCTAAACCACCGATAACAAAGGCGAATAGCAGCATAACAGACAAGATCAAACATCTAAGGATCAACAGCACGATAATCTCCCGCGAATCAATTGGCGCCAGTATAGCCACCAACCAAGTGCGACTCAATATAAATACAACTTATGTCAATGAACATTAGTTTACACGTGTAGCCTGAAGGTAGGCCAAACGAGATTAAAATCACGAGACTTTAGCGTAAATAGCTTAAGCGAACTTTAATCTCGCGTATTTTAACCCGAAGATTTTAGCTTAGTTCTTTTAGCCGTAAGGTCTGACCTGACACAGATCTAGTTCATCCGCTCACTCTCAAGGCCAAATGTTTGCTATTTATATAGAGGCAGAGCCTAAACAGTATTGCCGTCACAGCTAAGGTCGCCACTATGGCTGCGCCACTAGGGAGATCCAAAGTCGCAGATAAGACTAAGCCGGCAACATAACCCACTAAGCCCACGATATAAGCCCATCCGAGCTTAAAGCGCCCCTTAAATTGGTTTACCGCAAGCGCTGGCAAGATCAAACTACTAAATACCAGATACACGCCGACTAACTCGACTGAAAGCGTGATCACCACGGCGAAGATCAGGTAAAAAGCGCGGCCATCGAGTAACGCAGGCCGATAAATTAGAGTGGCTAATACACTAAGATAGATACAAGCGGGCAGGATCAACTGACTCCAGCTCACCCATAAGATCTGTCCAGACATCAACTGCTTCAACATCTCGGCGCCATGGGGATCATTAGACAGCAGTAACATGGCCGCCACAGCAGCAAGTACATAGAAACAACCGATTATCGCTTCCAGTTCTTCGGCCATACGTTTGGACAGCCAAGCAATAAATCCAGCCCCTGCGATGGCAAATAGCGCTGGCATCCACACATTTGAAAATGGCAAGGCTTCGATATCATGGTTCAGATGACCAACGATAGCGCCTAAAGCTGCTACCTGAGCGATCGCCAGATCGATAAAGATGATACCGCGTTTTAATACTTGTTGGCCTAAGACTACATGAGTCGACAGCACCAAGATCCCCGCCACAAAAGCGGGAAACAAAATAGAGAGTAGATCGAGATCAAACATATGTAATGACTCTTATCATTAAAAAACTAAGACAGATCTCCCTATGGCGATCTGTCTTAGTTTGTTTTAGCCATAGTCGATGCCAAGCCTAAACAAGACAAGGCACTACCATGGCCATACTAAGCGTTATTGCTTCGCGCTCAGCAACAGATCGATCGCGCTGTCATACAGACCAAATAGATCGACACTCTGCTCATTGCCCCCAACCGACATAGGCAATATCAGCACAGGCAGATCTGAGCGCTCAGCCAACCAGTCGGCGCCGCGCTCACTCTGGTAGGAAGCGATCACGATCGCCAATATATCTCCCTGCTTAGCACGACTGAGTAAGCCGGCCAGATGAGAGCTACTCGGTGGGATCCCAGGCTTCGGCTCAAGATCTGCGACCTGCTCTAGCCCTAACCAATTAAACAGGTACTTGAAGCTAGAGTGATAAGCGATCACTTTACTGCCCTGTAAAGTTTGCGCTTTAGCCTCCCAGTGAGGGATCGCAGCTAACCAACGCTGGCTAAAGCTCGCTAAGGCCGCGTCATACTCTGCTTTCGCATCGGGATCTAACTGGATAAGCTTAGCCGTTAATGCGCTTGCGACATCGAGTAAACGCTTGGGATCGAAATGCAGATGCGGATTACCTTTTGCGTGTACATCGCCCATAGATCGATCCACAGACGTGAGCCGATCAAGCGTATCGATCTGCTCGGCGGCAAAGAACAAGCCTTGATCGGTCGATCGCACCTTGGCGTTAGCCGACTTCATCTGCAGCATAGGTAACCAACCCACCTCAAGATCGGCGCCGGCACAAATTGCCAGATCCGCCTGTCGCATTTTTGCGATCAAACTTGGCCTCGCCTGCACCTGATGTGGGTCTTGCATTGCGGTCGTGGCCGAATAGATCTTGGCATCTGGAGCCAACTCTTTCGCCAATGCGGCATATTCAGGCTCACAAGCGAAAATATTCAAGCCAGCAACGGCGCTGTTAGCAGTGCCTAATGCCAAAGTGAATGTCAGAGCCTTAAGCCCCTTGGATAAAAACTGCTTAGAATTGATGCGCACCGTGAGCCCCCAGAGTCATGACATATTGTAGAGTGATGACATTGTCATCTTCGATGCCATCAAAGTTAGTCCCTTGCTGGTTGGTGTACTGCAAACGCACGGTTGAGAAGTGACTGTGATGCCAAGCAAGACTGACTTCAGTCTCTTTCAACTTTTGTGGATCAAAGTGATCACCATGCATCATCTGGGTATCGACCTGACCATAGCGAAGACCCGCCGACCAATGAGGTGAAAACTGATAAACACTGCTTAAGTACCAACCCTCTTGATAGTCTTTCCCTTCATCGCCATGTGAATCATGATCATCATGCTCCTCAAGGGGCTTAAAATCGGTTACTCGGAAATACTCACCGCTTAACGTCAGGTGTTGATACTTGTAGTTACCATTGGGTGCCCACTTGTAGACGAAATCTCCCACATAGGTATTTTCACCCGTGTACTGTGCGCTGTGGCTATGGTCATGACCGTGGTCAGCTTGTACTTCAACATGCTCATGTTCATCAGCGGTCATGCGACCATTTTCATTACGTAAGTAACTTAAGCCTGCTTGCCAAGAACCGTTCGCCCCCACATCGCCGCCCAATTTGGTAAAGGCTGTGTAGACCCCAAGATTTTTATAATCACGTTCACCATGCTCATCTGCAGCGCGCATCTTGTCACCCTTAAAGGCTTCAACTCCCATGGTCCAATAGAGATCCGTTGGCGCAACGTAGTTTAAGCGTACACCATCATCAAAATAGTGACTGCCCAAGAAGGCACGATAAACGGCGGGTCTATCTGAAAACGCATCCGTATGCACATGCTGGTTGTTTAAGTAACCAATATCAGACAGGAAGCGACCCGCTCGCACCGAAAAACCTGCCGGCATCGCCAAGGTTTGAATGAAAGCCTCTTCTAAGCCCAGCTCAGTTTCACCGTCATGCATCTCGACTACAGCCGTTAATTTACCGTAAAACATATCGTCTATATTGGCGCTCATTGCAACTTCGGTATGGCCTAAACCAAAGCCTTCTACTCGCTCAGACATAGGTCTCTCTGCGCTCTGATAATAACCGTCGAGTACGGCGCTTATTGCCGGATTAGTCAGGCTTGAGTCGCTTGCTACAGCTTGAGTTGAAATCAGCGCGCACGCTGCCGCCACGCCAGTTAGGCGCATAGTTGAAATAGTCATCTTTTCTCCGAAATACAGCTAAGTCTTCCTCGTGGGAATACTTTGAAAATTCTTAAATTTGTGTTGTTAGTAAAGAATTAGGCTGAAGCTGGAGGGGCGCGACTGTTAAAGAAACTCACATGACGTGAGTAGGAGTGTGGAAGGATGTACTCTTGGCTGACAACTCCCTGACGCTCTACAGCGATGTGAAGCTCACAACTCGGCAGCAGGTTGTTGACCTGGTGTTGGTGATAACACAGAGTACAATGGGTTTTAGCGCCATCGTCCAAATGACTCAAACTATGAGCGGACGCGGCAAATGACAGACACAGGAATACGGCAACAAGCCCCATTACCAGTTTCTGCTTTACGCTACTCATTCGAATCACAGTGTTAACCTTGTGTATTAAAACATGACAAGTTTATGTGGATAAGAATTGAAGTCAAGCCTAGAAGTGACTCTGTGTTACAAACGCTTTGTGAGGCAGATCACCTAAACTCGAATAGCATTTAATACTGTCTTAAGCTCTAACCACTAATATTGCTAGCGTGAAATGATATCCATAGTGATATTAAACAAGAGTTTATCTTTTAAAAAGGCGCAAATATCATGCTTGAAGTAATTCGCTCAAACCTAAAGTTTATCATCATGACAACGCTATTTTTTGTTGCGATACTCGGCGGTATTTATTACGTAGAAGCGGCACTTGAAGCCCAAGTCCAAGTCATTGACTAAACAAGTTTTAGACTAAATAGATCGAATAAGTAGCTCTGTATTTATACTCTGATAGCCGAGGCTGTCAGAGTTAGAGCTAGCGTTATTTATCACCGCCTTCCCTTCGGCAAGATTATTCACGGTTAATCTCGCCTATTGGTACAACGAGTTCAGTTATCTGTATTTCTGCAGGTGCTCACTATTGTCAACGACCTCTTCTTCCGGCGCTTCAGTCACTTTCAATTGATCCATCAGGTGGGTCACCAACATCAGCATGATGGAAACTATGGCAACCGGTACGCAGATCTCACGTATACTGCTATCAAAATAGCTCCACACCAGTAAGATGACACCAGCATAAAAGCTGATGATTTTTACCCAAGATAAAACCACACTTTTACCCAGCCAGACCTGACAGAATGGACACTGGATCTCGCTAGCTAACCCCTTCCCTCTTTGGTTTTCAATTTTATCTATCGCAAACGATTTAGAACAATGGGCGCATATCACTGAGGTTATCTCTCTTAAGCTGCATATTGGCTAGATTTTCGTCCAATATTAAAGCCGTAAAGTTTAACAGATTTAGCCGAGTATTCGCTATTTTGCTTTCCACTATCACAATAACAAATCGACAGTCTTCCAAAGGCGTAATATTATTATTAAATTCTGGGAACTAACGGACATATCAAATGCATAAAATGCTCCCCAAAATTTTAATGCTTATTCTCTGCTTCTGCTCATATGCAGCAACAGCAACCACAGAGAATACTGAATTAACCCATAACCTAAATAAAATTCAAAGCCTGATTGATGCTGATGTAAAAGCACTACCGAATGCTAAAGGCGAAATTAAGAGTTTCCTTGAGTACCGCATTGGCCGCAATGCCGCCTTACTTCAGGACACTTTAAAGGCACAAGTGGAAAAAACGGATCCTGATTTCGCTTTCCTAAAACCTTATATCGTTAAGCAGTTAGCTTTCACCGATGAAGTAGAAACTTACTTTGAAAAACAAAGAGCTAATCTTATGGGTCAAGTCGGTAGCGGCGACGACAATAAGATCATGCTTGGCCTGATGCAGATCCAGCGCGAGCAAGATAAGCTGTTCACTGCAGAAAAAAGCCTATTAAACTGGGCTAAAGACTCAGGAGCCGATACCGACGCACAGACTAAAACCTTTATTGCCACCTTGGTAACCCGTGCCGATGATCTCAATAGTTTTGTCTACTACAACCAAGAACGCTTAACCCAGGCTGTGGCCGATGTTCAAGTCGCCGGCGCCGATGTTAGTAGCGAGCAAAAGGCGCTTGTTGTTGATCTAAAAGAGCGTTTAGAGCAAAGCTCAACGAGCCTTTCTACCACCATAGATCTACTGGACTCTTTAGGCCAAGATACCGCCCTCTACAAGCAGACGCTATTTAGCATTTCTGGTGATATCACGCAGGACGTACTGAACTTAGATGTAGCCAGTAGCTTACTGTCTGAGTGGGTGACTATCGCTAAAAATCAAGCGATGGAAAATGGTGCGAGCATTCTATTTAAACTGATCATCTTCTGTCTTATTCTGTTCCTATCTAGCCTAGTAGGCAAGGTCGTTAAGCGTGTAGTTCAGAAGACGGTTAGTAACTCAAAGCTTAAATTCAGCCTGCTGCTACAAGACTTCTTTATCTCGCTATCGGGTAAAGCGGTGTTTGCCTTAGGCCTATTAATCGCCCTATCACAGCTTGGTTTTGAGCTTGCGCCACTGCTTGCTGGTTTCGGTATCGCCGGTGTGATTATCGGTTTTGCTCTGCAAGATACACTATCTAACTTTGCGTCTGGCATGATGATCTTGATTTACCGTCCATTTGATGTCGGCGATCTTATCAACGCTGGCGGCGTAACGGGTCGTGTAAGCCACATGAGCTTAGTTTCGACTACGATTAAGACCTTAGATAACCAGAGACTTATCGTGCCAAACAATAAGATCTGGGGCGACACGATTAACAACATTACCGTTGAACATCAGCGTCGTGTGGATATGACCTTTGGTATCGGCTATAGCGATAATATCGAGCATGCAGAAAAAGTGCTGAATGATATCGTGATGGCACATCCATTAGTGCTTAAAGATCCAGAGCCGATGATTAAGCTGCATACCTTAGGCGAGTCCTCAGTCGACTTTATTGTTCGTCCTTGGGCTAAACCTGAAGATTATTGGGATGTGTACTGGGATATTACTCGTACGGTTAAAATGCGCTTCGATGCCGAAGGTATTAGCATTCCGTTCCCGCAGCGCGATGTGCATATTTATCAAACTGCCTTAGAGAAATAAATCCTGTCGCTCTAAAGATAAAATTAAAAAAGCCCCGATAACTTAGGTTGCCGGGGCTTTTTATTAGCTATTGCAATCTTAAGCTAGGCCAATAATCTCGCCATCATCATTAATATCGACATTGAGATAACCCGGTTTAATTCCAAGACCCGGCATGGTCATCACTTGGCCAACTAATGCTGTAACAAAACCGGCTCCCGCATTCAGTCTTAGCTCGGTGATTGGTAACTCAAATTCTGTCGGGATCCCTTTAATACTGGGGTCATGACTTATCGACATCGGCGTTTTAGCCACGCAGATAGGTAGCTGGCCATAATTATGTTTGGTTAGCCAGTGTAGCTGTGACTTGGCCTTATCGGATAACGTCACGCTCGATGCACCATAGCCAACTTCTGCGAGGGTCATTAGCTTAGCTTCTAAGCTTGTGTCGCTTTGATAAAGTAACTTAAAGTCCGACGGCGTTTGTGTGGCATGATAAACCATATCCGCTAGTTTAGTTGCTCCCTCGGCACCTTTACCAAAGGCTTCACTGATCTCGCTACCAAAGGCCTTAGTTTGCTCAACAGCCTGCTTAAGCCACTCAAGCTCCTCATCGGTATCGGTTGGGAAGCGGTTAATCGCAACCACAACAGGTACACCATATTGGCTTACGTTGTTGATATGCCACTCTAGGTTGGCAAAACCTGCTTGTAGACGCTCCATATCAGGCTGATTAATATCTTTGTCAGACTCGATGCCACTGTTAGCTTTAAGTGCCTTAAGCGTCACGACAACCACAGATGCACTGGGCGCATAGCCCGACTCTCTCACCTTGATATTACTAAACTTTTCAAAGCCCATATCGGAGCCAAAGCCCGCCTCAGTGATAACTACATCGGCTAGCTTTGCTGCAATGGTGTCGGCAATAATAGAGGAGTTGCCATGAGCGATATTGGCAAATGGCCCTGCATGAATGAAACAAGGGTCACCAGATAAGGTTTGCATCAAGGTTGGCTCAATCGCATCGGCCATAATTACCGTCATTGCCCCTGCAACGCCTAACTCTTCAGCGGTAATCGGCTCACCTTGGGTATTAAGTGCCAACACCAAGCGGCCAATACGCTGCCTTAGATCCTTCAGATCTTGGCTTAGCGCCAAGATAGCCATCAGCTCTGACGCCGCAGTAATATCGAACCCTGATTCATGAACCGGACCGTTAACTTTGCCATACCCGACTTTAATCTGTCTTAGGCTACGCTCGTTATGGTCGACCACTCGACGCCAGAGGATATTCTCAGAATCGATATTGAGCGCACTTAAGCCTGACTCTTGAGCAAAGACTTCAGCTCCCAAACGATGTTCATGGAATAGACGAGCATCGATTGCGGCGGCCGCTAAGTTATGAGCACTACTCACCGCATGAATATCACCGGTCAGGTGCAGATTAAGCTCTTCCATCGGTACGACTTGCGCGTAGCCACCGCCCGCAGCGCCACCTTTGGTGCCAAATACAGGTCCCATGCTCGGCTGACGAATACAGGCGCAAGTTTTAATACCATTGAGGTTCATGGCTTGAGTTAGGCCAATGGTGGTCACGGTTTTACCTTCACCAAAAGGCGTCGGAGTAACGGCAGTTACAATCACTAACTTGGCATTTTTTTTATCGGCTAATCTTCTAGCGACTGACTGTGAGACTTTAGCCTTGTTAACACCACAAGGAGAAAACTCATCTGGATTCAGTCCGAGATCTTTTGCGATTTCGGTGATAGGTAAACAAGTATGTTGGCGCGAAATTTCAATATCTGACTGCATGCTTATGGCTCCACAATCTATTATTATGTAGGGTAGTTACCGCTGCAATATAGGTCATCTCTGATATCGAGAAAATAACAATGCGTTGTTATTTTAGCTTTTTGTAATCTACGTCAATAAATTGGTTATTTTTTTGCCGATTTAACGTGCAGATGCACTTGATGAGGCTTTTTCATGATGCCCCAAATAGCGGGGCTAAACTTAAATTTCTCATACAAAAAAGACGCTTAAAGCGCCTTAATTTATCATCATTGATGTTTATAAAAAGGTAATTTCGCCACTCAGATGTGGACGACGTCCCTTTTGATCTCTGAGTTCAAATACGGTTTTATCTTCCTGCTGTTCGGCCGCAAAGCTAACACTGTTAGGCATAAACAGCGGTAGCTTAAATGCCACATCGATCTGACAGGCGCGCTCGCCAATGCTCGGCATCAACTGGGCAATACAGCGTCCTTTTGACCACATTCCATGAGCCAATACACGATCAAAACCAAAGCGCTTAGACATCACAGGGTGTAAATGAATAAGATTATAGTCACCGGAGGCCTTAGCATAACGACGACCAAGATCTTCGGCCAAGCTCCAGCTTACAGGTTCTTGCCAAGCCATATCATTGGCTTTAGGTGGACGAATTCGCTTTGCCTTACCTTCGATACGATATAGATAAGTTGATAGCGACTCCCATACAAGCTCGCTGCCCACATACGCTTTAGAGACTAACTCGAACTCAAGACCTGAATCTGTCATACGACTCGTGGTTAGCGCGCATTGGATCTCGAACTTCTCATCCACGCGAGCACTACGATACATAGTTATGCTATTTTTTAAGTGGATCATCCCAAGCAGTGGGAAGGTGATCGCTTCATGGGTAAAAATTGCCGCATGTAATCGAAATGCCATCACATACAGATAGGTTGGCGGTAGCGTGTTTCCGTCAAAATCAAAGCCACACACTTTTGAGTATTGCACCACCTTGTCTGATGATAGCGATACGTTTTGGCTCGTCACCTTGACCATCGGCAATGGCTGCTCGTCCCAGCCGGGCTTGCGTCCAAAAAATATTTTGCGATAAAGCGTGAATAGCGAAGGCAACGCCTTTAAATCGATACAGTATTCTTTATTCAAACCGATAAAACCTTTTGAAATGACACGAGGAACCCAAAACAAGCGCCATATTATACATCAAAATGACCAAACCCGATAATCGCACTAGCAAGCTGTGTTAAACGTGCTTTAATTACAAGTGTGTTGCCAACAGTTTTTAGTCTTAACGCCAAAGGGCTGCAAGTAGGACTGAACACTCTTTTTACCCACTAAATGCCCTGCGCCAACGACCACAAATAGTGGCTGCATAGTTTTTGATGATTGCATCAAATCAACTATCCCCTGAGCCATGGTTTTATTGCGATCCCAGAGCATCTTCTCAACCATTTGTGTCTCCCCATCACGCAACATCTCCCCCTCCATCAGATCGGCAAGCTCTGTTTCATCGCCACTACGCCATGCTGCTATTAATTTAAGCATATCTGAATCTGGCGCTTCAATGGCCTCTCTCACCATATTCCACTGTGTGTCTGCATCAAAAGACGATAGCAGATTAAATTGAAACTCCGTACTTTCTAACTCATATACGGGCCGATTTCCCGCCTGGCTTACTAATACCGAATCCACGCCATAAAGACCGCTATAACCGAGTGCGGCATAACGCCCAATACTAAGCTGCATCGACTGTAACCAAGGGGCATAGTTCTCAATGGAGGTACAAAATTGCTGCTTATCTTGACAGTACTGAGACAATACGGTCTCGGTTTTTGCATCTATCGGGATCTTTTTCGAACCATACTTAGCTAACAGCGCTGGCACATTAGCGCCTCTCACATCCGCCTCAACCACTAATGCTGCCGACTGTTGAAACGCCTGCTCGACCTGTTTTGCTAATGGGAAAAAGTTCTGCTGGCCAATATGGATAGAGCCTAGAAGATAAGCAGTCTGACCTTGATAAGATATCTGATAAAAAGGCGGTTTATCATCCGGTGCAGCCTGAATTGTAACTGACACAAACAGCAAGCTGAGCCCTGCTAATGAGAATAAACACCTAACGACACTTGTTGCTATCATGCTTGCCCCTTATAATTCAGCAAAATTTAAAATTGAGAGGCTGTTATGCCACACACACAGGTTATCGAGCAACTTAAAGCCAGTTTGCAAACCGCCTACCGCCAAGCAATTGATGCCGATGCGAGACTAGATGAGCTTAAAAAAGCGGGTCACGTGAAGTTTGATACCATCTTTAGTACATCTGAAGGCTTCACTACCAAAAGCAATCGTTTCACACCATATGTGCAGGAACTTGCCGCCGATATGGAAGGATTTATTCAAGATCCTGATACGTTTGCCCAGTCGCTAGAAAGCTACATTCCTAAGCTTGGCTTACTACTACAGACTATGCAGGCATTTAAGTCTAACGCTAAATAGTTTATCAGCGCACAGAAAAAAGGCTAAGCGAGCAGAAAGCTCACTTAGCCTATTTATATTGAAGACTGCAATGAGTCTATAAGCCATGCTCAGGGTTTACGGCGCTAATAACTAAGAATCAAGCAAGTTAAAGGTTTGGCTTCACCGTTTTTTTAAGCCAAGACGCTAGTAGCTCATTTTCATAACGATAAGGCTTGTCATTCATCTTATTGATTGAATACATAAAGTTTAAATCTGTTAGCTTCTCATCACCAGCCATAATCACTTTATCGCCTTCAAGAATCTTATAGCTAAAGGTAATGCGTGGCGGATAGATATTCTTTACGATTCGAAGATCATTCGTAGTTGCACCAAATGTAGGCCTAACGTCACCCGCTAAATCTAAATCAGTCACCACCATCTCAAGCTTCTGTTCTGGCTTAAGGATCTTCGCAGCTTCCTTGTTTAAACTCTTGGTCAACTGCTCGAAGGTACGCTTTTCGAAACGAGATTGAATATCACCGCTAGATTCAACGTCACGAAAGTTGCTAGGGTCTTGCCATTCCACTTTTACCACGCCTTCTTCAGTAATCGGGTTTTCAACCACTTCATCTGTCGCCCAAGCTGAGCTAGATGCAAGTAAACCCGCTACCAGTAAATGTTTAACCTTCATATGTGCCTCCACTGTTGAGCATGATAGGATGATTGAACTATACAATAGTGAACCTGTATCGAAACTTAATCTAGTATCGTTAGGCAGTTAACACTCTAACATTAGTAAACCATACTTTAAGTAAGCTTGTTACAACAAGCTGAATCAGCATTTAATTTAAGTCTCATTAATCACCTTATCGATTGCTTTATCTGGTGCAGCTCTTAAGCTAGAAATGCTAAGCCCTAGGCTCTAGGTTATTAGAAATCGGTTACTACGGTTAAGTGACTAAAAGACTGCTATTGAAAATCAATTATCGGAAATGAGTTCATGCAAAAGTTAGCCCCTGTTTTCTTTGTCATAATTTTATTTGTAGGCCTAGCCGCAGCCATTTTTAGAATTACCCCATCCGAAATATCTTCAGAGCCTGAAACATGGTCAGCTTTTATCTATAAAAATGGATATAACTCCGGAAAGTATGAGAAGAAAGATGACTTTGACAGTTATCCAAGCTGTAAAGCCTATGCCGAACAGGAATCAGATAAACTCCAAGGTGTTGCCTGGGAGTGCGGCTTAAACTGCGGTTTTGATTCGATGCGACAGGGCTTTCATTGCGAAACGATGACGAATGAGTAAGTGATCACTTTAATCTCTCTGTGTGGAGCATTAGAGCTGCGGGCTTCACCTTAACCCGCGGACCATAAACAACCAGCAATCTTGATAAACACCATTCCCCTGCAATAAATAAACAACCTTACTTTGATGCAATAGTTCAAAACGATTGCAGCTTACTCAACAACTTTCTCAACATATTACTCAACAACTTAATTAGCCATTTATCATTTAAAACATTAGCAGTTCGTTTTTTGTTCAGCTTGGGTACATGTTGCATCCGCTAACATTCGTATCAAGTTAACTCGAACCACTGAGGAATACTCGCAAGCTTGCCACTAACGCAGCTTAAAGCAAACGTGTAGCTAAGAGTAAACGCTTCCTGAATGGGTCATCTATTTAATTGCTTGGAGTCAAATATGAACTATTCAAATATTACCAACATCCCTTTTTCTGGCCGCATGGCATTTATCGCAGTGCTATTAATCTCTTTCAGCTTTATCGGACAGGCTAACGCTAATGAGTTTACCGCTAAGGAAAAAGCCGCTATCAGTGAGCACTATGACATCCTTGCCGAACATCAAGCCGAATCAGACCAAGCCTTAGAGTCAAAATTACAGGCAGAATTTGACGAGCAAGTGCTCGACTCTGAGCAAGAATTTATGGAGCTGACCTGTGCCACTCACGGCTTAGATTTCGATAGTGAATTTGAAGTCTGTTACGAATAACAGCAAATAAAAGGCTAACAAGAATCCATGATAAGTCGCAATTCGCGGGCAAATTGCCCAACAAAAAACGAGGCCAAGGGGCCTCGTTTTGCTATTTACGTAATCGTTTTACCTTAAAACGGGAATGCTGCACTTAACTGTGGATAAGCCGCTTTAAGTAATTTTTTCTTATGAGAGAACTTTTTCCCCGCGGGGTTTGCCTGTCCCGATGGCACATAAGGGAGCTCATCATCGCTACGATCTTCATAAAGCTGACCCGCAATAAGATCGTATTCATCAACAAAAGGATAGGCATAGCCATCTTTTTCAGGCCAAAGTGCTAATAAGCCTAATTCATCAGGCGATTCGACCACTTTGTCGTACCAATCTTTGCCTAATGAAATTAAGAAGCAACGAAACTCGGCAAAAGCATACTCTGAATCACAGCCAGTAATAATGTAAGCCGCGCCCCAAACAGCCCAAGAGTACGAACGACGCATCTGCTGACCAAATATCTTATCAAAGTCTCGCAACTCTTCATTACTTAATGGGCTCAGCTTTTGCTTAAGCGCTTCAGCAAGTTCTGTTTGATCTTGTTGTGGTGATGTTCGGGTGACTAACTCCCAAAACTCAGACTCTGTCATCGGATTCTCTAAATTGTACGCAGTAATGGTTGCTATTCTATCGCATTACCCGTCATCTTAGCTAAACAATCTCACCCATCGATTAAGCCAATTAACCCCACAAGTCATGTAGACGTGGCCAGCTGTTTTTCTTAAACTTCTAGCAACAAACTTATAAAAATATAGCGGCTTTAAATACCCATGACAAAACCTCACCCACTGTTAGCCATATTAATGTTTCTCTACACTCTACTCGCGGTTGCTGCGCTCTGGCGCACCTTTACTACGCAAGCCTTCGACCTATTAACTTTAGGTGTATTTCCAGTGCTTTATGGCCTAATACTACGCAAATTTTGGGCCGGTGTGGTACTCAAAATCTACCTCGCTATTCAAACTGTTGCCCTACTCGCATTAGCAACAGCGGCTGTTATCGGCTACCAGATCACTCCAGAGGACGTTAAAGTCGTTTATAACGGTCAGAATATTCCTATTATTGGCATCGTCATTGCCGCAGCCATCATTATGACATTCCAGTTCTGGGTCGCTTTTAGTTCAAAGACACGACTATACTTAAAGCCTGAGGCTGCAGATATTTGATCATTACCGATTACAATATGCCAAGCGTAGATGGTTTAGCGCTCACCCAGTTTATTAGCAACGACAGCCAACAATCTCATATTCCGATTTTGATGGTGTCATCAGAGGTTTCAGAGGTTAATACCTCCATTTAAACCGTGTGCCACAAGCCGGAGTGAATGCGCTTTATGACAAGCCTTTAGAGCAAAATTGACTGAAACAGCTCCTCTAGCGATGACTCGAATCGTAAAAACTGAGAAATCGCCCCTATTTTTGACTTTAATGCCTATTTCATAGGGTTAAAGCGCTTTTCAAATGCAAATGCTTGTGGCATGTTACATAACGCTACTAACAAATAAATCTACGGAAAGAAGAGACTATTCAAATGAATAAGACTGAACTTGTTGCAAAAATGGCTGAATCTGCAGAACTAACTAAAGCAGAAGCCGCACGCGCCTTAAAATCTTTCGAAGTCACTGTTGCAGAAGCGATGAAGAATGGAGAGAAAATCTCTATTGTTGGTTTTGGCTCTTTCGAAACGACAGAACGCGCAGCGCGTACTGGTCGTAACCCACAGACTGGTAAAGAGATCCAAATCCCAGCAGCTACAGTTCCTAAGTTCAAAGCTGGTAAGACGCTTAAAGATAGCGTTAACTAAATCACTGTTTCCGCAGTTGATAACTAAACCTCCTTGCGGAGGTTTTTTTATACCTGCATACTCCAAAAACCCCTTCATTATCCTGCTCTATCACGGTGCTTTTTTGCCCCAGTTTGATTCATTTCAGCTATAACTACCCACACGCACATTAATAACTCATTGTTTTAATTGATTAAAAAGTTTGGCTTAGACTTTGCTAAATAAGTTGTGAGCATAAAACAACACAATGAATGTTTCTGCAAAGGGGAATAAAATGAACAAGTTACTAATCAATAGTGCGGTAATCCTACTGACATCGCTACTCGGCACTGCAGCCCACGCAGCAGTGGAAGCCAACATAGGCGCAACCTCAAACTACCTATGGCGCGGAGTGACACAAACCGATGATGCAGTGGCTGTGCAGGGTGGTATCGATTACAGCCACGATTCAGGCTTCTATGCAGGCACTTGGGCATCGAATGTCGACTTTGGCGATGACACTAGCTATGAAATTGATTTTTATGCCGGCTTCGCCGGCACTATCGGCGACGAGTTTGAATATGACTTGAGCTACCTCTATTACGCCTACCCGGATGCAGATGCCAATATCGACCTAGGCGAAGTGACCGCATCGGCGAGCTGGAGATGGATAGCCGTGAGTTACTCACACTTGGTAAACGCAGGCAGCGATGTAACCGCTCCAACTGTTGATAATACCGATATGGGTTATATTCAAACCACCCTGACTTATCCACTATCAGATACACTGTCGATTTCTGCTCATTATGGCTACTCTACAGGCGATGTCGTCACCGCTTGGTTTGACACTAACAACTATGCCGACTATTCAATCGCACTGAGTAAAGATACCGACTTGGGAACGGTCTCTTTTACAGTCAGTGACACAGATCTTAAAAATGATGATGCTAAGGTTTTACTCGGTTATAGCTACAGTTTTGACCTATAACTCACTGTAACAAAAGCCATTTACTCATAATTTAAGAGTAAATGGCTAATGATGCAATTACCGTTAAAATGTTGCTGACTTTCACTAAACATCTAAAAAACATTCAAAATAATAAAAAACGAACTCTAAATGTAATTTTGTTACATGGATCGCATATTTTTAAATCACATCCTGCTAAATTCCAAATTAAGCACTCACTAATAGGTTTAATTAAGTAAGCCAATGAGTGCAGACATTGTTTAGTTATTAACCATATGGTATCGAGAGTATTCCCTTTTAACGCTAAGCAAGCGATTCGGAACAATGGATACCTAGCTAAGAGGAATTCGTGATGGCTCAGACTATTGATTTTGTGCCCAACGATGTAGAGGTGGAGGCGTATACTACGCCTAAAAATCAGCAGGCTGCTGACGAGTTAGCGCACAAGAAAGAGGTGAAAAAACGCCTCGAAGCCTATCTTGAAAGAGCACAATTAAAACGTGATTTAAGTGAAGATGACTTTTGGGCATAAACTTAAAATAGCGTAATAAAAAAAGCTCCTGAGATACTATCCAGGAGCTTTTTTAGTTTTTAAACATCCAATAATTGCCTATTTCGCTTTTTGCGATTCCAAATCCGTCTCACGCTTCTTCAGAAAATACTCCCTGGTTAACGCAAATACTACAGGGCTAAGCAATGCTAAAGCTATCAAGTTAGGGATCGCCATCATAGCGTTGAGGGTATCGGCCAACAGCCAGATAAACTCGAGTGAACTCACCGCACCTAATGGTACCACTAAGGTCCAAACGATTCTAAATGGCTTAATCGCTTTCACGCCAAATAGGAACTGCACACACTTCTCACAGTAAAAGCTCCAACCTAAGATAGTCGTAAACGCAAATACGCTTAGGGCAATCGCTACCACATAGTTTCCAAGCGGGAAAGCATGAGAAAAGGCAAACGAGGTGAGCGCCGCGCCATTTTCACCCGAGGTCCAGGCTCCCGATACGATAATTGCCAAGCCAGTAATGCTACAAACAATCAAGGTATCGATAAATGTGCCCAACATAGCGACTAAGCCCTGAGCAACCGGATTATTTGTTTGCGCTGCCGCGTGAGCGATAGGCGCACTACCCAGACCCGCCTCATTGGAGAACACACCACGCGCAACACCAAAACGAATTGCAGCCCAAACCGCCGCTCCGGCAAAACCACCTTGTGCAGCCACTGGATTAAAGGCACTGTGTAAGATCAACTCAATGGCAGCAGGGATCTCAGCGGCATAGACCACCAATACCGCAATACCTGCCGCAATATAAAATACCGTCATCATAGGCACTAATTTGCCAGCAACATCGGCAATACGCTTAATACCGCCCATTAGCACTGCACCAACCAATACCATTAGCACAACGCCTGTGATCCAATTAGGCACACCAAAGTTACTGCTAAGCGCATCGGCTACAGAGTTAGCCTGCACAGTATTACCAATACCAAAACCCGCTAGCGAGCCAAACAGTGCAAAAGCGGTCCCTAACCACGCCCACTTCGAACCTAGTCCATTTTTGATGTAGTACATTGGGCCACCAACGTGGTTACCATTGTCATCCACTTCACGGTATTTAACCGCTAATACGGCTTCGGCAAACTTTGTTGCCATGCCCACCAGCGCCGTACACCACATCCAAAATAACGCACCCGGTCCGCCGATAAAAATCGCAGTAGCAACACCGGCAATATTACCGGTACCTATGGTGGCTGACAGTGAGGTCATTAAGGCATTAAAAGGGCTAATTTCCCCCTTCATCCTCTTATCTTTATCGGGAATACGCCCAGACCATAAGAGTTTAAATCCGGTGCCGAGTTTTAAAATTGGCATCAAACGCAAACCCACTGTTAAAAATAAGCCCACACCTAAAATCATAACCAACATGGGTGTCCCCCAGACCACGCCGTTGATCATGCCTACAAAATCAGTAATAGCTTCCATTCAAACCTCGTCGATACAGAGAATTTATCGTTATTATTTATATTTATAATCATGTATTTAGGGCTTTTTGATCTTGCATTTTTGATCTTGAATTAGACTAGAAAGATCAAAAGGTCCTAACAAAGCGAATGCTCATCCCTATAGAGATAAAAACACTCAAACTTTCAAACAGAGTACAACGAATTGTTAACCTTTGGGAAGGCTAAAAAATAAACTAGAGCGGTTTACCATAGTGTGTAACCACGCTATGGCAAAGGTCTGTTATAGCAATAGCTTGCCATAGAAAGGGCTTTTATCTATGCATCGCTCAAGGCAACTTAAAGGAAATAACAAAGGTCACAAACAACATGGCAGCCGAAATAAACAAGCAAGCCGAATGCTGACAACCCCGACTCTTGATAGATCCAGCCAGAAGGCACCTTGACTATTTAGAAGCGATCAACTTCGAGTTCGAGGTAATTTGAAGGAAATAACAAAGGTCACAAACAACATGGCAGCCGAAATAAACAAACAAGCCGAATGCTGACAACCCCGACTCTTGATAGACACAGCCAGAAGGCACCTTGACTATTTAGCAGCGATCAACTTCGAGTTCGAGGTAATTTGAAGGAAATAACAAATGTCACAAACAACATGGCAGCCGAAATAAACAAGCAAGCCGCAAGCCCCGCTTCTTGATAAACCCAGCCAGATAGAATCGTCCCCAGTAATCTTCCCAGCGCATTGGCCATATAGTAAAAACCAATATCGAGCGACACTCCATCGTCGTTGGCATAGCTGACAATCAAGTAACTGTGCACAGAGGAGTTGATAGCAAAGACGGCGCCAAAAACCATTAAGCCCACAATAAGCGCAATTTGAGGTGCCACCCAGCCAGTAAAGATAAGCACTGCGAGCACAAGCGTTACCACGCTCAGTAATCCCGCCCAAAGTGTTGCGACGTGACCGTCAGGTGTCTTGTTTCTTGCGGTTAAAGAGGGCGCGATGGATTGAACCATACCATAGCCGATAACCCAGAGCGCAAGAAAAGCACCGACGCTACTGTGATCCCAACCTAATTGGCTAGCAAGAAATACTGGCAGTGCAATTACAAACCACACATCTCTAGCGGCAAACAAAAACAGTCGCGCAGCTGATAAAATATTTACACTTTCACTCTTAGAGAAGATCTCGGTGAATTTAGGCTTTGATTTAGCCTTGCCTAAATCGGCTTTCAATCTCAGCATACTGCCAAGCCAAACGACACAAAGAGCTGCCGCCATTATGGCTACGGCTCCGGTAAAGCCGGTAAGCGATAACAATAGGCCACCGAGAAAAAAACCCGCACCTTTGAGTGCATTTTTAGATCCTGTCAGCATCGCCACCCAGCGGTAGAGCTTATCTTCAGCATCTTTAGGCACTAAGGTTTTTATCGCACTCTTAGCACTCATCTTATTAAGATCTTTGGCTATTCCCGACAGCGCCTGCGCCGCCATAACCCAAGGCACAGTGAGCATGGCTGTTGGCAGTAATAACATGGATAGCGCGACAATCTGCAAACCTAAGCCGATATTCATGGTGCGATTCAGCCCAAGCCTAGCCCCTAGCCAGCCGCCAATAAGGTTAGTGATCACGCCGAAGATCTCGTAAAACAGGAACAGCATCGCAATCGCCAGCGGCGTATAACCGAGGTCATAAAAGTGCAGCACCACCAACATGCGCAGGGCGCCATCGGTGAGAGTGAATGCCCAGTAGTTCCCCGTCACTAATAGATACTGCTTAACGCTATCTGGCAAAGAACGATATTTAGCTATCACAACTTACTTTCCATATACCAAGAATCCATATACCAGAATCAAAAAAAAAGGAGCTAGGATGCGAGGGCGTGGCTTCGCCACTGCTAGAATGCTGCGCTGCTAGGAAAGCAAAAGCCAAAACTGCATATACCGTCTCAGCTTTCATCGTCTTAGCTTTTCCTGCTTTTCCTAGTACCTAGGTCCTAAGACCTAGAACCAGCTCTTCCTAGAACCTAGAAGCAAAGAGCCATTGTTAGCACTTCCCAGCTTGATCCAATCGTCCGACCATAATCGCTAATTCAGCGGTACGGTTAGCATAACCCCACTCATTGTCATACCAGACGTACAGTTTAACTTGGGTACCGTTAACCACCATGGTCGATGGCGCATCAATAATGCTTGAGCGAGGGTCAGTTTTATAATCTACAGACACTAGTGGGCGTTCTTCGTATCCAAGAATACCTTTAAGCTCTCCCTCTGCAGCCTCGCGTAATAACTGATTCACCTCAGCTTCTGTGGTATCGCGGTTTAGTTCAAATACACAATCTGTGAGGGATGCATTAGCCAATGGCACACGCACTGCATGGCCGTTTAGCTTTCCTTTAAGCTCAGGAAAAATATGGGTAATTGCCGTTGCGCTACCCGTGGTTGTTGGGATAAGGCTTAAACCACAAGCACGGGCGCGACGTAGATCTTTGTGGGGGGCATCCAAGATCGTTTGGGTATTGGTAATGTCATGAATCGTGGTCATCGAGCCATGCTTGATACCGATTTTTTCATGGATCACTTTGACCACTGGCGCTAAGCAGTTGGTAGTACACGATGCTGCAGTCACGATGGGGTGAATATCTTTATTATAAAGATCATGATTCACGCCCATCACTACGTTCAATACACCTTCTTCTTTCACTGGCGCTGTCACCACCACTCTTTTAACGCCTTGATCTAAGTAAGCTTGCAATAGAGCCTTGGTTTTCATCACACCAGACGCTTCAATCACCACATCACAACCAGACCAATCGGTATCGGCAATCGCGTTATTACGAGTGGTCACAATGCGGCTTTCTCCAATAACGATAGTATCGCCGTCTGCCGTTGCTTCTTCAGACCAACGACCGTGTATGGAGTCAAATGTCAGCAAGTGGGCTAGTGTCGGTGCATCACCTGCAGGATCGTTGATCTGTACAAACTCAACCTCACTGTTATTCCAAGCCGAGCGTAATGCTAGGCGCCCCATTCTACCGAAGCCATTGATACCAATTTTGATTGTCATAATCGTCTCTTAACCTGTTATTGAATGCTGTAAGCTGGAGCTCTTGTACTAGCTTCTTGCTTTCGTTTTAGCGCTAGCACAGAACTCAACCTATTTATAAATGCTATTTACTAATAGCTAATCTCTAATTATCTTGGCTATATAACGTTAATTTACGCTGAGGGCTCCACAACCGCATCATCAGCAAATAGGTGACGGCTGCGATTAGCAATGGCGACCAGTGATAACATCACAGGTACTTCAACCAATACCCCCACAACGGTAGCAAGCGCGGCACCTGAGTGTAGCCCAAACAGAGAGATAGCCACTGCAACCGCTAGCTCAAAGAAGTTAGAGGTGGCAATCATGCATGCTGGCGCCGCAATCTTATGGGTTAGCTTCATTTTTTTCGCTGCATAAAACGCAATGAAGAAAATGCCATAAGTTTGAATTAATAGGGGTATCGCAATAAGAGCGATGTTTTGCGGCTGGGCGATAATGGTTTGAGCTTGAAAACCAAAGAGTAAAACAACGGTTGCCAGCAAGCCCACCATAGACCACGGCTTTAATGTCGCCACGAACGTGTTGAGCTTAGTATCATCACCCTTTTTCTGCAGCAAGTGCCTTGTAATTGCGCCAGCGATTAGAGGCAATACCACATATAAGCCAACTGAAGATAACAGGGTCGCCCATGGGACTTGGATATCGCTAACCCCAAGAAGCAGCGCCGTTATAGGGGCAAATGCGACCACCATGATTAAATCGTTCACCGACACTTGTACTAAGGTGTAGTTAGGATCGCCTTTAGTCAGCTGACTCCACACAAATACCATCGCTGTACATGGGGCAACGCCAAGCAAGATCATACCTGCGATATATTCGCTCGCAGTCTGAGGATCGACGAAATCAACAAAAAATACTTTAAAGAATAACCAACCCAATGCCGCCATAGTAAACGGCTTGATCAGCCAGTTGATCACCAGTGTAAGCACTAGCCCTTTTGGGCTTTTACCTACGTCTTTCACGGCAGAGAAATCGATTTGAACCATCATAGGGTAGATCATTACCCAGATCAGAACCGCTATCACTATGTTGACATGGGCATACTCAAGCCCAGCGACCACAGCAAAGGTATCGGGGGTCAAATTTCCAAGGAAAACACCCGCTAAAATAGCCAGCCCCACCCACACACTTAAATAACGCTCAAAAATACCCATAATATTTGCCTATTAATAAAAAATTGTACTAATACCAACCGAAGTCACTATTTGATGGTTAACAGCAGTTTTTAACGCGTTCTGGGCGGTCACCCATCCGCATAAGATTGGTTAAATTGCTACCTATTAGTTCGGCCTGCTCCTTAGCCAAAGTTTGTAAAATTTCGCTAGCCCAACTTGGTAGTTCGGGATTAATGCAATAGAAAATCCACTGCCCCTGACGCCTATCAACTAGCAAGCCTAATTTTCGTAATTGTGCTAAATGACGTGAGATCTTAGGCTGGATCTCATCGAGTGCCGTCATTAACTCACAAACACACAACTCAGTTTCTGCCTGGATCAGCAGTAAACTACGCAGTCTGGTGTCATCGGCCAGCGCCTTAAAAAATAGTAAAGGTGTCATCATCATTTCTCTATAAACCGTTATGCACGAAACACCGTACATATGAAAAATAATATATATGAATTTTCATATGTACAAGTTTTCATTTTTAGTTCTGATAATCAATAGCAAAAATATCAACATTGGTCACAAATGCTGCTAAGTTATCTATATGATTTAAATTAGTATTAGAGCGAGAAGCCAAAGGAATGCGCTAACAATGCAGACAATAAAAATATTGCTCATCATCGCGATCATGAGCTTAATCCATGGTTGCGCTAACTTTCGTCACCTCGCTAAAGAGGTCGATATGCTCGATAGGGTCTATGTCGAGTACCAAGTTATTATTGAGTCGAATCATGAGACGGAGTCTTTTGTGTTAGTGCTACTACAGGGGCTAAATACCGATTATGTCGATGGTTATGAAGTGGTTATTGGCAATCAAGAGATCACCGTAACCGGTGATACCTCAAGCCAATACCTATTTACTTTTAACGACAGCAATAACGATCTAAGATTTCAAGTTGGCGAAGCATATTCGGTCATAAAACTTCCCCGCACAGCGGATCAGCGCCTCAGCCTAAGTCTGACAAATGCCCATCAAGACTATCCCAAATACTTGGTCGACAAAGCGTTAAACAATCTAGTCAACGTTAAAATCAGCCCAGCCAAGATAGGTGAGAAAGCCAGCCTTGATGAACCCAAATTTGATAGGGATATCGCTGAACTCGGGATGTGGAAACCAGTAAGCTACCTGCTTAAGGGCAATAGTGGTGTGTTTTTTATCGATGAATTTGATGACAAAAAAATTCCAATCCTTTTTGTCCATGGCATGAACGGTACAGCTCGAGACTTTGCCCCCCTCATCGATAAAATAGACAGCAGCAAGTATCAAGTTTGGGTGATGAACTACCCCAGCGGATTACCGCTCGAGTTATTAGCTAATGGATTAAATAGCCTCATAAAAATTATCGATTACCGCTATGACGTTAAAACCCTACACTTAGTCGCCCATAGTATGGGCGGGCTTATCACTCAGGCTTATTTAGATCTGTGCCGTAATCAGCTAGGTTGCGATGACATTGCTAGCTTCACCTCAATATCGAGCCCCTTTGGTGGTGTAGAGTCAGCCCAAGACGGAGTCGACTATGCCCCCGTGGTCATGCCGTCCTGGCGCGATCTGGCCCCTAAAAGTCGCTTTATAGCTGAGTTATTCTCCAGCGATGATGACTTAGTCAAACCGGCACACCAACTAATTTTTGGCTATAAAGTCAGTGGCATCATCAATAAAAAGAGCAATGATGGTGTGATTAGCCTAGATAGCCAACTAAGAGATAAGGCCCAACTGCAGGCTGAACGTATATATGGGTTAAATGAAGATCACGTCAGTATTTTACGTAGCGATAAACTTGCGAGGGCACTACACCAATTTTGGGAAAGCACTGAGCAGGCGCATAGTCGCAAGCCTGATTAATCCAGCGACTAGCTGTCAATTTGGGTTCCCTTATGTAAGCCGCTATAAAAAAGGCTTCCCATTGGAAGCCTTTTTTAGATGAGTCGATTACAGCTGGCTCTATATAAGAGCTAATCACTCTATCACTAATAGCAATAGAGATATGGAGCCTTAATTACCCGCGATCTTCATCTTATCCATTAAGATCCCGCCAGTGCGGATCGATGAACGCAGATCTCTGTCTTTAGCAACCGCGACGATATTTTGGTACATATCTTTAAGGTTGCCCGCAATGGTGATCTCTTCAACTGGGTACAAAATTACGCCATTTTCGACATAAAAACCCGCTGCGCCACGAGAGTAATCACCAGTAACCGTATTCACGCCTTGGCCCATCACTTCTGTCACGATAAGACCTGTGCCCATCTCTTTAACCAACTGGTCAAAAGTTTGCCCTGTTGTCGATAGCGTCCAGTTATAGATCCCACCGGCATGGCCAGTATTGGTCAACCCAAGCTTACGCGCCGAGTAACTGGTAAGCAGGTAGGTTGCTAAGCGGCCATTATCGATAATATCGCGCGCCTGAGTGGCAACGCCTTCGCTATCGTATGCCGAGCTTGCCAATGCGCCGACCAGTAATGGGTCTTCATGAATGCTAAACCAATCTGGGAACACTTGAGTATCGATAGCATCGAGCAGGAAGCTAGACTTACGATATAAGCTGCCACCACTGATAGCTCCTACCAAGTGACCCATCAAGCCTGTAGCAATTTCAGGTGAAAACAGCACAGGAAGCTGCGTGGTGGCTATTTTACGCCCACCTAAGCGGCCAGCCGTTTTTTCAGCCGCCTTCTTACCGATAATTTCCGGCGCCGTCATCTCACTAAATTTGCGTGCAATCGTGTAGTCATAGTCACGCTGCATACTGCCTTCAAGCTCACCAATCGCGACGCAGCTTAGGCTGTAGCGTGAACTGCAATAGCCGTTCAAAAAGCCATGGCTATTGCCATAAACTTTAACGCTAGAGTGCGCATTAGCACTCGCACCGTCAGAAGTTTGCACTCGCGGATCAGTATCTAGCGCCGCTTCTTCGGCTAATACGGCTAAGCGAGTTAGCTCCTCAGGAGAAATATCTTCTGGGTGGTACAGATCAAGGTCCGGGAACTCGGTCGCCATTAACGACTTTTCAGCCAAACCGTTAAAAGGATCCGCAGAAGTGAAGCGAGCGATATCATCGGCCGCCTTCACCGCTTGTTGAATCGCAGCTTTACTTAAATCTGAAGTCGATGAGCTACCTTTGCATCCGTCTCTAAAAACGGTAATGCCTAGGGCGCCATCTTTATTAAACTCAACGGTTTCAACTTCTTTCATTCGAGTCGAAACAGACAAGCCTTGCTGCTTACTGATCGCAACTTCTGCACCAGAAGTGCCTAATGTTTTTGCATATTCCAGCGCCATCGAAACGGCATCTTTCAAGGAATCCAATTCAATATCAATGCTAGGTGAGGACACAAATCTACTCTTTATTTGTCGGCAATAGCGATAGCATAACAAACCCAAAACCCAATCACATTAAATAATACCCTCATAACCTGCTCTATCGCTCGCTTCTTAAGTATAAAAATATCCGCTAAATGAAACTAAAAACCGGTAATAAAGGTCAGCAGCCTCAAAAATAGGAAAGGAAATAAGCAAGTTTAGATGTTATTATTAGCACAGAATTTGTAAGAGATTTTAGATATGAAGATTGTCGGTGACTCAGAACACTTCCACCAGCCTTATGACAAAGATGAGAACTACGAAAGTAGAGCGGACGCTAAACGCGAAATCGCCATCTATCAAGAATACGGTAATAGGTTAGTTGCACTTAGTAAAACCCAAGTAGAAAAATTGAACCTCGATGAAACACTTCACGATAATGTTTTGAAAGCTAAAACGATTAAAATGAATACTGAAGCACATCGTCGTCACATTCAATACATTGGTAAACTGATGCGTTATGTTGATCTCGAAGAGTTAGAAGTCGCGATTAGGAATGTGCTCAACAAAAATAGTAATGAAAGTGCTAAAACCAATGTGGCAGACAAGACTCGTGATCAGTTATTAGCTGAAGGCGACTCTGCAGTGCAAGCTTTGATTGAGCAACATCCTGAATTCGATCGTCAGAAGCTACGTCAGTTTATTCGTCAGACCAAAAAAGAGCTGACTAAAAATGCTGATATTGAAGCGTCAAAGACAGCTAAAGAGTTAAGTAAGTATTTACGTAACGAGATCAAAGATTAATCGTTACATATATAGACATCATCACTATATAGCGACACAATAGCTCTCTTAGTATTAACCATACTTAGGGAGCTTTTTTATGGGTCTATTTCTTAGGCTTTTACTGAAGGTCCCATCTCATACTGATTGGTATTCTTTACCGTTCGGCATTGTTTCAGTAAAAATTTGTAGCACTAAGGAATATGCAAATGCGCCTGCCTTCAAAACTGGCTACCCTCCCCCTATCTTTATTCTGTCTTTCTCTACTCGGTGGCTGTAATGGTGCATCGGATGACAATAGTGATACCGACAACGGCGGTACTTACAGTCTCTCGTTAAGTTACAAAACCGTTGAAAATGGCGTTTGTGCCGAGCCAACTAATTCACTCAGTTTTGCCGCCAATAGTCAGTTTTGCGCCGTTGCCCACCTCAAGCAAGATAACAGTAACCGCAGCGGCCAACTGATCTCTTTCTCGACAAGCTTTGGCGAGCTATCTGTAGCCACCAAGCTCACTAATTCCAATGGTCTGGCCGAAATCATCGTCAGTAACCCTACAGCAGCCGAAGGCGCGGGAACATTAACCGCTAGCTTCACCGAAGGTGAAAACAATGCTAATGCCAGCAAGAACTTTGAGTTCACTTCGGCAACCGCGCCATCAGAGCCTAAGTTCAGCCTAAATAGCGCCATTATCAACGGCACTACAGTCGTGACCCAGTTTAAGGCAGGTGAAACCGTACAGTTGCAAGCTCAGTTCCTCGATGAGCAGGGCCAAGGCGTAGCAGGCAAGAAAGCAAGCTTCACCGCTGGTAGCGCTAGCCTTAATCCAGACTCGGCGCTCACTAAAGACAATGGTATTGCTCAGGTGAGCTACACACCGAGTGACAGTGAGCTGGGAGCCGCTAATTTCTCGGTGACTCTTGAAGATGACGGCAAGACCTATCAAAGCTCAGGTCTGTACGAAGTACTAGCAAAAGATGCAGTCAGTGACGATGGCATTATCGTTATCGGTAACTTCTCAGAAGACGGCACGTTTACAGAAAATAAACTCGCTACGACTCTGCCATTTGAAGCGGATAAATATATTGTTAGCGCAGGCGGAACCTTTGGCGTTACCGCCGATTTAGCCACTAAAAATGACGATGGCAGCTATACACGATTACAAACGCCGACCAGCGTCAGTTTCAACTCTAGCTGTATATCAAGCAATAATGCCAGTATAGACTCGCCGGTAACCACATTATCAGGCACCGCCAGTTCCACTTTCCAAAACACGAACTGTAGTGGTAATGGCGAGCGTGATGATCAGATTATCGCTTCCGTGGTGGCAGGTAACCAAACCCTAACCGCTGAGCTTAATTTTTCACTCGCAAGCCAGACCTTGGCTAACTTGAGCTTTATCTCGGCTGAACCAACGTCGATTCGCATTAAAGGCGCCGGCGGTACCGGTTCTAGTGAGTCATCACTAATCACCTTTAAGGTATCTGACGCCAATGGCCAAGCTATCGCTCAACAAGCCGTTGATTTCTCGCTCGATACAACGGTGGGCGGCATTAGCTTCGCTAACGGTGGCACGAGCACGAGCAACACCAGTAACTCGGCAGGTCTTGTTAGCGCCACCGTACTGTCAGGCACTATGCCAACCCCTGTGCGCGTACTCGCAACCGCAACGGCGAATGGTGAGTCAGTCACCACTCAGTCAGAGCAGCTCACCATTAACACGGGTTTACCACAGCAGTTAGGCTTTAGTTTATCGAGCAGCTTGTTTAACCCTGAGGCCGCAAACCACAATGGCGAAAAAGTAGCGATTACTGCTTATGCCTCGGACAGCTTTGGCAACCCAGCCGCCAATGACACCACCATCAACTTTACCGCCGAGGGCGGCCAAATTGAGCCAAGCTGCGTCACAGTTAACGGCAGTTGTAGCGTTCAGTGGACTTCGGCCAGCCCACGCGTGCCCGATCACCGCATCACAGTCCTAGCTTACGCACTCGGCCATGAGACCTTCTTCGACACTAACGGTAACAATGTGTTCGATGATGCTGATGGCAGCGCTATTGCCTTAGCCTGCCTAGACAAAAATGGCACTGCAGTAGCCTGTACAGGTAACGGCATGGATATCGAAACTTATCATGCTCAAGGCTTTAGCGATTTAGGCGATGCATTTCGTGATAATAATGAAGATGGAAAGTATGACTCTGGAGAGCCGTACTTCAACGCTCTAGCTAGTAATAGTTACTCGGCAGCGGATGGAGTCTTTAACGGCCCACAGTGTACTGGTAGCCTATGTGGTGGAACTCAAGCTAACAAAACCTATATTCGTAAAGCATTAGTTATGACCATGTCAGGCTCTACTGCTCACTTTGAAATCAAGCAAGATGGCGTTGTTATCTACACCAGTGGCCAACAAGCCCTGACTCCAACAGCAATTCCAGCTGGCGCAACATCAACATTTGCAGTGCGCTTCTTCGATAGCGCGAATCAGATTATGCCAGCGGGCACCACACTAACCACCACTGCCAGCAAAGGTGAGTTAGATGCTTCAACCTATGAAGTACCAAACACCAACAGCATAGGTGGCACCACAACCAGCTTTATCCTGAGCAATGATATCGATCCTGCAAGCGTTGGCGAACCCGCCAAGAGCAGCTCTATTTCTATCAATGTAGAAACACCTAAAGCGGTGAAGTCAGGCGCATCATTAACTGTTGAGTTAAGCGGCACCTAAACACCAGCAACTTCACTCTATAAGCAAATAAAAAGCCCGCTGTAACTTAGGTTACAGCGGGCTTTTTATTTAGCATGATTCCATCTGATTCTATCGCCTAATTGCAATTTAATGATACCAATTACATACACGATTAATCTTACAGTCCAATGAAGATCAGCTTGGTATTGATGGAGTAAGTATCTGCAGCATGGATGCTGCGGTTAAGCCCTCATGGATAAGTTCACGGCGTCTTGCGGAGTCAAATCAAGATGAGCCGTTAATTAAGCTGTCGGCTTTAATCGCTTTGATACGCCCCAATAGGCCAAGCCAAAGTAAACTGCGACCATAGCCCATAATTGTAACCACTGGGGCATAATGCTCTGCCACGAAGCGCCCATCTGATTTAGCTCTAACATCGCCATAATAGCGGGTACCGCTGGCACCACTTGCGATACAGCGATCACGCCATCGGGAATAAGCGCTATTGGCCACACAAAGCCTGAAACAAACAATATCGGCATAGAAACCAATAGTAATACTTGGGTCGGTAGATCGCGACGGCTAAACAAGCTGCTAAAGGCTATCCCCGCTGCGCTGGTGGCGAGCAAAAAAGGCAACATCAGCAGCCCAACCTGACCTAGACTCGCCTGCAAACTAACGTCATACCAATAGTAGCAATAGCCAACGTAATAACTGCTTAGTAACGCATAAATCAACATAAAGGCAGCCATACGGCCACAAATCAATTTAATCGGGCTCACCTGCCGCCAATAGCCCTGCTTTTTCCATTGGCTTGCCCCTAATATTCCGGTGCCAATCAGCAAAGTCTGGTGCAATATCAGCAGGAATAAACCCGGCACCACATAAGGCGTATACCCTAAGCTTGGGTTAAAAGCGGGAATACTATTAAGCTTAACGACATTAAGACTCTGCTTTACCGAAGCGGCGTTTTCGCCCTTGTCTAGCAGTCCCATGCGCTGGACATCTTTGCTGACATCTAAACCTGCTGATACTAAACCTTCAACAATGGCAGAGTAGATCAGAAAGTAACTGGCATCGCCGCCATAACTTAAGGTGACACCGCGGCCCAATAACAGATCTCGCCTAAAGTTCGCAGGGATCACCAGCAGACCATGAGCCCGCCCGGTTTCAATCCACCGCTTAGCCTCATCGATTGAACCTAGCTGGGCAACCACTTCAATTTTGGGGCTGGCATTCGCATCGCGGATAAGCTTGCGGCTCAATGACGAGTGGTCATGATCGATTACCACCACTTGCTGTTTTGTCGGGACCTCATTGAGATAAGGCAGCGGGTAAAGAATCGAGTAAAATAGCACGCCACCAAAAACGGTAAGAACAATGGTTTTATCTGCTAATACCGCTTTTATCTCAGCGAAAATAAGTTGTAAGAAGCTCATATTATTGCTCCTTTGCCAATGTGTCGAGCTCGGGCTCTTCTGTCACAGGGAAGCCTTTTTTAGCCAAAATAGCGATTGGAAAGAGCAACAACAGAAATCCCCAGTAACTGGCCATTTGCGATAAGCTTGCGAGCAAACCTTGACCATAACTGACTACCGCAATATGGGTTTCAATATAATGACTGGTAGGCATGATAACTCGCCACCACTGGGCAAGGACTGGCATCTCATGGACTGGGAAAGTCACGCCCATAAAGGCGAAAGCGGGGGCAAACATCGCGGTGCAAAAGCTAATGACTCTCGCACTATCTTTTAGGGCGAAGAAGATGGTCAGCACCATCAGCCAAACCGCCAGAAACATCAGGGTTTGGGCTATTAATAACACCGCAATACTGCCAGCAATAGGCAGTTCCAAATACAGATAAATAAGCGCTAACATAAAGCCACCGTGTAGCAATACCAACGGTGTATAGAACAGCACCTTAGCCGCAATCACTTTCCAGAGCCCAAGAGCATACCACTGCTCAGTGGTATTCCAGCGTAGCTCGCGATTGAGGCTGTTAGCAAACACCATCATGGCCACCAGCTGTAACAGTGCAATCAACACCGGCGGTACTAAAAAGCCAACGTAGTTAGTATTACTGTTAAATAGCGCGGTAGTTTGGCTACTCACAGGGCTTAAATTAACTGCAACTCTCTCTATAGGAACACCAGCAGCAAGCAGTTTCATCTTGCCGAGCGGTTTGAGACCATCGGCCATGCTCAGCTGTAACTGACTCGATAATAACTTACCGACTAATAGGAATTGGCTGTTGTAACGAATATCGATGATTGGCGTTTTGGCTGTCAGTAGATCGCGATTGAGCCCATAGGGTAGCACAAGCAGAGCATAAACCTCCCCCTGCTTCATCGCATCGACTGCGCTCGGCAAACCCGTGTAACTAATCGGCTTAGTCACGGGGTTGGCCTGCAATTGACGCGCTAAAGCACGGCTAACTTGGCTATTATCCAGATCAACCACAGCAACCGGTAGCTGTCTTGGTAAGCCAGCACTAAACAGCAGCCACAGAGCGATAATACACAGCAGCGGAATATAGCTTATCAACGCCAACTGCCATGGATCATCTTGCAGAGCTGTGAACTCTCGTTTGAGCGCCTTTATCAAATCCTTGACCTCTTAGTTGTCCTATTCACCTTAAAGGGTGAATAGTACCGACATGCCGACTCTTAGATCTGCAATAGATTTGTTAGGACGTAGCTCTACTTCGAATGTACGCATATCAAAGTCATGACCGCTCTCTGTCGCTCGCCAAGTGGCAAAGTCACCCATCACAGCAATATTGGTGACCTTGAACTCCACTTCCTGTTCTAGTGCCGGAATCGTTAACTTGAGGACATCACCTTGCTTAAACTTCTTTAGCTGATCTTCGCGTACTTGGAACACGGCCCAAGCATCACTCATATCAATCAAACTCACCACGGGAAAACCACTAGGGGCTAGCTCACCCGCCTGTAGTAAAACTTCACTAATCTCACCCGTTTTTGGTGAGCGCATTTGACTATCAAGCAAGATTGCAGAGACTTCATTCACTGCACCTTCGGCCATACGAGTATTACCCGCTGCGGCAGCTTTGGTTTCAATGCGCGCGCCTTCATCAGTCATTTGGTACATTGCCAGCGCTGCTTGCTCGGTATATTTGGCTGCTTGCCATTGAGTAAAGGCTTCATCTCGCTTCTGTCTTGCCAGTACCCCTTCGTTAAACAGCACCTCTAAACGCTCATAAGTCGTACGGTATAACTTGGCCGCCGCTTGCGCCTTTAACCACTCTTCTTTTGCTGCAGCTATTTGCTGCTTACGTGCGCCGTTATCCGCCTCTTTTTGCATCGCAACGGCGGCATCACGGCCGCCCTCTGCTTGCATCAATTTAGCTTCTAATTCTGGACTATTGATAGCGAAAAGCAGGTCGCCTTCAGTAACAAGATCACCACGTCTAACCAATACCTCTTCTACTCGACCCGGTACTTTTGAGGACACATTATATTCGCGCGCCTCTATCTGCCCCTGTAACAGTTGTGGCTTTGGTGTGTAAGCAAGGAGCAACCCATATAGCAAGGCACCAATTAATACGATTAATGCCACTGCGGCTAAGATACGGTTAGTGCGCATTGGTTTCCCCTTGCATAATACTTCTACCTATAAATTCATCTAACTGACCGCTAATCGCCATCAGTCTTGCGTATGCTTGTACATATCGATATTGCGCGCCCAGTTGCTGAGTTGCTACCGCATTAAGCTTAAGCTCAGCATCCACCTTTTCGATTGAGGTGGATAATCCCTGCTTAAAGGCAATGTCTCTAAGACGTTTATTCTCTTCTGCCAAGCTCATGGTGGTATTTAGCGACACCACCTCTTCTTGTGCCTGTAGCAACTGGCGATAACTTTGATCCAGCAGTAAGTTCAAATCCTGTTGAGTCTGCGCTTTGGTGTATCGAGCCTGTAGCAAGGCGCTCTTTGCCGCCTCTACCTTGCCGCTGCGTCCTTCTCGACTTAATAGAGGAAGCTTAAAGCCAACCCCCAGCATCCAATCAGGCTCTATTTGCGCAAATAGACTATCGTCTTCATATAAGGTGTAATTACCGTAAAGAAATACGGTTGGTAGATAACTGCCCTTTTCGACATCCACCAAACCCTGAGCCTGAGCTTCTTTAGCCTCGAGTAGCTTTAAGGCAGGGTGTTGATTAATCGTCAACTGAGTCAGTTGTGGCAGAGATGGCGCTTGATGCAACATAAATAGTGGTGAGGTGGTATCGACTTCTCTTTCATGCAGCATTCTCGACAAGGCTATCATCGCCATCTCGGACTGGCGCTTCGCACTACCATAACTCACACGGGCATTTTCCAGTGCAACCTGGGCGTTGAGACGTTCGACTTTGGCAATTTGCCCCTGCTGCTCAAGCTTTTCGGCATGAGATGCATGCAAGGTCAGTGAATCAACTAACTCTGCTTGTGTTCGGGTTAGGGTTTCGGTAACGGCAACCGCGTAATAGCGATCGACTAACTGTAAAAATAGATCGCGAGTTGTCAGCTTGAGTTGCTGTTCTTTCTCGGCAACCTCCGCCTCATGGATCCCTTGCGCAGCCGAAATTTTACCGCCTGTGTAGATAGGCCACATAGCTTGTAGGCTTGAGCGGAAAATATCTTGTTCGGTAAAAGGCGTCACGAACATAGAACCAGGAATGCCTGCAAGCGCTCCACCGAGAGCGGGCGGCAATGTGGCAGGATCGAGCGAAGCCAGAGGATTAAGATCGCGCAGATCTAATTCGATCGGTTTTTCTAAACGAGTATAGCTACCAGTAAGCTCAATAGAGGGCAGGTTCATATCTTCACCAGCTCTTCGCTCAGCTTCAGCACGGTTAACTTCCTGAGCCCCCGCCTGCAGCTTATCGCTGACCTTAATCAGCTGCTGCCACGCCTCATCGAAGGCCATTGTTTTAGCCTGAGCGGTTAAAGGTAACAGTAGCAAAAGAGCACACAGCGAACGTTTCATCAACACCTCTAGAGTATTTACTCTATTTTTTAATCGGTAGATACTACCATCGCAACATCTTACTCGCTAGGACTTAGTCGATATTTTACTCACTAAATCCTAGCGGAGGTTAAAGTTTTAACTTTACGCTGTACCACCAACAGTCAACTTATCCAGTTTCAATGTCGGCTGGCCGACTCCGACAGGTACGCTTTGACCATCTTTACCGCAGACGCCTACGCCCTTATCCAGCGCTAAATCGTTACCGACCATAGAGATCTGGCTCATCGATTCAGGACCATTACCAATCAGAGTCGCGCCCTTGATCGCTTGAGTGATCTCACCGTTTTCAATCAAATAGGCTTCTGATGCCGAGAACACAAACTTACCCGAGGTAATATCCACCTGGCCGCCACCAAAGTTAGGCGCATAGACACCCTTCTTAACCGACTTGATGATCTCGGCTGGATCTGACTCCCCCGCTTCCATATAGGTGTTTGTCATACGTGGCATCGGCAGATGTGCATAAGATTCACGACGGCCATTACCCGTTGATTGCTCACCCATCAGGCGCGCATTGAGCTTATCTTGCATATAGCCTTTTAAGATCCCGTTCTCAATCAATACTGTCTTCTGAGTCGGTACACCTTCGTCATCGATACTCAGTGAGCCGCGGCGATTATCCATAGTGCCATCATCGACTACCGTCACTAATTCTGACGCGACTTTCTGCCCCACTTTGCCGCTAAAGGCACTGCTACCCTTACGGTTAAAGTCACCTTCAAGGCCATGACCCACGGCTTCGTGTAGTAACACGCCCGGCCAGCCAGCACCGAGTACCACAGGCATCTCGCCCGCAGGCGCATCAATTGCGTGTAGGTTCACTTGAGCTTGACGCACCGCTTCACGAGCAAAACCGAAGCAGTAAGGTAGGCCATCGCTATCATCTTCTAATAGCACGCTGTAATCATGACGCCCGCCGCCGCCAGAGGCGCCGCGCTCGCGCTTACCGTCTTCTTCTAAAATAACGCTACAGTTAAAGCGCACTAAAGGACGGATATCGGCAGCAAGTGTGCCATCGCTTGCCGCGACTAAAATCTCTTCGTGAACACCAGACAAGCTCACTACAACTTGAATAATTCGGCTATCTAAGCTGCGGATATAAACGTCGGCCTGCTTAAGCAGCTCAATCTTTTTCACCTCTTCCATTGCAGCAATCGGATCAGAACTGATATACAGCGCCTTACTCTGTTGTTGCTGCCAAGCATTAACTTGCGCATTGCCACCAGCTGTAGCAATACCACGAGCAGCGGTTGCCGCCGCTTCTAATGCCGCAGGTGTAATTTCATCGGCATAGGCAAAGCCGGTTTTCTCGCCACTAATGGCACGAACGCCAACACCACGCTCAATATGAAAGCTACCATCTTTAACGATGCCATCTTCCAATACCCAAGATTCGTGACGACTGCCTTGAAAATAAAGATCTGAGAAATCAATTTGATGTTCATGAATACGCTTTAAATAGCTTTGTAGATCATCGATTGCTAGCCCATCTTGTAATAAGCTTTGTCCAACTTGGGTTATAAATGACATCTCTTCTCTCTTTATATTAATTCGATAAAATACTTCGGCAAACCGAGTCTCACTCACTGCAAGTTTCGGCTTCCCCTAAATTTATTGAGTTATTTAAGCTTTGGCGACACAAATCGATTATGAGTCATCACCGGCATTTTAGCGCGAAGTTCTTGCAAGCTTTGCAGCTCAATCTCGGCTTGAATCCAACCCGTACCTTGCGCTTTTTGGGCAAGAATGTTTCCCCAAGGACCGACTATCATACTTTGTCCCCAGGTCTCTCGGCTACCTTGATTATGTTGCCCCCACTGTGCAGCCCCTAAGACAAAACATTGGGTTTCGATAGCGCGAGCCTGTAACAGCACCTGCCAATGGGCTTCACCCGTCACTTTGGTAAATGCAGCAGGTACAGCGATCATTTCAGCGCCCGCCTCGCGCAGCGCCCTGAAAAGATCTGGGAAGCGGATATCGTAGCAAATCGCCAGCCCCAACTTCCCCATAGGGGTATCGACCACAACTATCTGCTTACCGGGGCAAAACGCATCGCTTTCCCGATACTGCTTAGTACCATCAGACACCTCAACATCAAACAGGTGCAATTTATCGTATTGACCTAAGATACTGCCATCGGCATCGAAAACATAACAGCGATTATAAACGCGGCCATCCTCGGCCAAAATAGGAATGCTGCCAGCGACCATCACAACGCGATATAGCGCCGCTAACTTAGCTAAATCGTGCTTGAGTTTGCTATCTTTGGCATCCACCGCATATTGCAGCTGCTGGCTTTCCTGACCACCAAAGAGCAGGCAACACTCCGGCAGCACCACCAACTGTGGCTCATCTACTTTACGGGGTAACTGGCTAAGCTGCGATTCGATAAACGCTAGGTTGTCCGATACGCTGCGGCTGCTTTGACATTGCAGTAGGCTGACTTGCATCTAACTCTCCCTCTTTATTCCCATCTAGCAGTGGCTTTGGTGATGACTCAACTTGGGCCTCACTAGGCGCTTGCTCACTCGGCTTGCCCTCTATCAGGGTCAGCTTTGCGGGCTCCTTGCTACTATCGACAAAATCAGTATTCGGCGGGGTGACGGCTTTAAGCTCCACTCCAGATGTTTGCGCACCTTTGTCTGGTTCAATATTAGCCTCGTTAGGCTCGGCTTGAACACTCATATCTGGGGCTGTTTGTCCCATGACTTGTGGCCCCATTGGCACTTGCAGAGTCTCTGGTCCGGTGACCTTCTTCGGTAGCACCGACTCAGGGATCTCAATCTCTTTACTCTTACGCTCTAGCTCTTCGAGCTTAGGTTCAGACATGGTGCCTGTGAGCCTAAAACGGATCTCAGAGATCACCTCAATCACAGGCTCGAGTACCTTGGTCAGCGCAAATGCACCTAAGCCGAAGGTCCAACCGCCAGTGCTGAGCAGTACGACGGTCGGCACGCTAGAGGCCAGCTGCGGTACAAAACGAATATCATAGTTAAGACTTTCGGTCATTAAGTCGGTATAGCCGCGTACACGCATATCGCCAGCGACAGCTTTCATCTCGGTATCAGTGGTTTTCACCACGCCATTATCGAGCTTTAACGTTCCATTAAAAGAGTCAAAGTAAAGGCCTTTACCGAAGACATCGGAAAAGTCCAATGACAACTTGCGCAGTAGCGAGTCTAAACTAAACAGCGAGAAGATCCGCGCGCCTTTGTCACTCACCTCTGACAGGTGGCCTTTACCTAACTCAAAACTCACGTCGCCATTAAGCGTCTCGAGTGAGAACGCATAAGGGGCGCCAGTCCAAGAAATATCAGCGGTAACGGCTGTCGGTGCGTTCTTAAGTCCGGGGTCGATCCCCAGTTGCTCTGACAGATAGTCGAACTTTGTGGCATCTAAAGTGAGTTGGAATGAGGTGAGGTTTTTACCTTGGCTCATATCCCAGTCACCACGGCCTTTTAACTGTACATTGGGCGTGGTGAGCGACACAGTTTGGATCTCATATGACGTCCCTTTAGGTGTACCTTGCAGCACTAAGTGACCTAAAGACTTGCCATATAATGAGAAGTCATCGACATCGATCGCCAATGGCGGCAAGTTAGCCATAATCGTATCGGACTTATAGTGAGTATTTTCTTCTGTACGAGATTCTGGTGCCATATAGAACTTACTGGCAACGATTTTTAGCCCTTGATCGACCCAGTCAGGGTAAAAGTCGAGACGACCGTCGAACTGCTGCGACTTAACATCGAAACGCCAAGCATGCTCTGTTGGCGCAGCGCTAAAGTGGATATCCTCTAGTGGCTGCCCCATTAGATTTAGCTCATTAAAATCGGCATCGATTGATACTAAAGCAGGGAAGAAAGTTGCTTTCGTTGTTACAGGCTCATCTGCCTGAGCTGTTGTCACATCACCTTGACTGACAAAGGCTTGCACTATCGGCAACCAAGGTGACAACTCAGTCTTATCTATATCTATCTGCAAGTGACCTTGGTTCTTACGTAATTTATCGCCGGGTTTGAATAACCGCCCAAGTAACAGGTCGTAATGCTCTAGCGCATTACCCGAGTCAGCCCCAAAACCACCCCAAAATTCCATCTGCTTATCCAGCTTAATGCCAAGTGATGCTTGCTTATTATCACCAATTAACTCGGCAACCAGATGCTTAGCTTGGCCCTTTGGCTTGAAAAATGGTGCAGGTAAATTCAGCGCAGCGTCGACAAGATCGGTTTCGACTCGCGCCTGAACTCGGTAACCCAAAGGATCGAAAATCAGCATCAAATCGCCGGTCCAATCGACTTGCCCCGCATAATAATCACTCAGCGGATTATGTAACTCTTGTGGCAAGTTGGCTAACTGCCATTGCCCTGCAAGTTCGACATCAACACCATAATTCTGATTCATGCTTTCGGTATTAAAACTAAGTTGTAGCGGCTGTTTATACATGAGGGCACTGAGGTTTGTCCCTGTAACCACATCATTAACAAACTGCACCTGTCCTGTGACTTTCTCTAGCTGGATACCCGGCTGTGTAATGTACACAGGGGTGTCATTAAAGTTTACCGTGCCTTTAATCACCTCTGACTCACCGTCATAAAGCGGGATAGATAAATCTATCTGGCCAGTGATATCACCAGCAATTTGTACCACATCGAGCGTGGCACCAACTGAGTCTACCAGCGGCGACTTTTGGATCACCTCATTGGCGGCTTCCGCTGTGGTGGCGAGATCGGCCTTAACACTCAGCAAACTCCTTTCACCTAAGGCTGGAATACCGATATAGGCGCCGTCGGCCTTAACATCGAGTAGCTGACCACGGTTAACCCAAAGATCCATGGAGTCATTTTCAAATAACGCCGATAGATTCAGTTTATCAACCGCAGGCCAAGTTTCCTGAAACTCATAAGTCGCATCAGTTAAGGTAAAGCCTGCCTGAAAAATACCATCGTGCTGGGCATAGGGGTAATCACTAAATGCACCGTGCCACACCACAACCGCATCGTCGGTTTTACCCGCCTTGAGCGCCTCGGTAAGATAACTAACCAGCGCACTACTCATGCCTTTAAGCGGAAAATAGCGGTGAATGTTGGCAACATCATTGATATCAATATTGGCCAGTAGCGCCATATGCACTGCATCGGCAAACTCTAAACGCAGACCCGCATCAATATCTAAGTCGGTATTACTAAAGTGCACCTTGGGTAAAGATAAGGCTAAATCTGAAACGTTAAAATCACCACTAAAGGCATCACCATTAAAATTGACTGGCGCTTCAAAACCACCATTAAAGTCGAGGCGATAATTTTGCTTTGGCAGTGCAAAACTTAGCGAGTCATCAATCATCTTCACTTTAGCGTCAATAGGGGCGACACCTGGAATACCCCCATAAGCAAGCCAAGTAATTTTATCCAGTTCAAGCGAAACTTGGGGCAGCTTAAGCAGATCATCCCAATGCGCGCGAATATTTTTGACGTTACCGGCAGGCTTTAATGCCTGCCAAGTATTTAGGCTATCGAGCTCTACCCCTGGGATTAGCGGCAGCAGAGGCAACAACATATTCAGTGCTAACTGATTTAAGCTAGCATCAACACCTTGTTCGGTCTTTTCAGCGAGCAACGATAATGCTGGCCATGATGACTCATTGGTTGAAAAATCCAGCCCGTAACTGGTTAATGACCAACCTTGCGGTTTCGGCTGCCATACTGCAGTGCCAGAGTTAATGGTAAATTTTTGCGACTCATCATTGAGAAACCACTCTAACCAGCTAGGCTGAAACTCGACCGTGACACCATCAATACTTCTATTTGAAAATCCAGCCCAAGCCTGGAGATTGACAACGCCTTCCAGTGGCAGACTCTGTGTGGTGTCATATGGATTAGGCTGTCTCGCTGCCCATTCACCAATATCGAGTGAGCGAGCGGCTAAATAGAACTGACCTACGAGTGATTCAGGCCGATCACCATTACCTTTAATATCGACACTTAATGCTAACTGCTCAACCTCAGAGGCATCTTCATCGAGCACCACCTTGCCTTCAGCTCTATGTCGACCACTAGTATTACGCCACTTCATATCCTTAATAAAGATGGGGCGATAGTCATGCTCTTTGCTAAGTAACTGAAATCTCGCATCGGTAATTGAAAAGCGATCCAGCTGCTCTAATAACAACTTATAGATCCAATCCGTCTGCATTTTTGTGGTCGACTCGCGAGGCTCGAGCGCCTTTAAGCGATCCAGATCTAAGGCGATGTTAGCCCCGTCAAAAATCACATCTTCAATCTGTGGCGATGCGGTCATTAAAGACTGCCAAAAATCGAACTTTATATGAACTTGATTGAATAGCAGAGTAACGGGGAGGTTATCCTGTGCGGGTAAGACAAAGTTTTTAACGGTTAATGCAGGCCCATAGGCCTGCCACTCAGCCGCAAGCTGGCCGACTTCGACCTCGACTTGATATTCGGCTTCGACAAAAGCGATCAGCTCCATACGAACCTGATCTAGCTGTGGCAATAAGCCTCTGAAGAGGCTTACCATCAATGCAAATAACACTAAAATGATGGCCAGAAATTGCCAACAAAAACGCGTCAAATTAAAAGAGCGCTTTTTAGGCGCACAGGTCTCAAGCGGCACTACATTATCACCACATCAAATTTGTTCTGCGCGTACATAGGTTCGTTTTGCAGCCTAACTCGTTTACCGATATAGACTTCCAACTCTCCTAGTAGATGACTCTCATCACCTTTCAGGCTTTGATACACATTGGGTGAACAGTACACCAAGAACTCATCGGCATCGTAACCACGATTCAAGCGAATGATCTCTCTAAAGATCTCATAAGAAACCGTTTCTACCGTCTTTAAATTCCCCGTACCGAGACATGCAGGGCATTCACCACACAGCACGTGCTCTAAACTCTCACGAGTACGTTTACGAGTCATCTCCACTAAGCCTAAACCAGAGAAACCACTGATATTGGTTTTCACTCTGTCTTTAGATAGAGCGCTTTCTAGACTGGCTAGCACCCGCTTCTTATGCTCATTGTTCATCATATCGATAAAGTCGATAATGATAATTCCGCCTAAATTACGCAGACGTAATTGCCTTGCGATCGCATGAGTCGCTTCGAGGTTGGTATTAAAAATCGTTTCAGCAAGATTACGATGACCAACAAATGCGCCAGTATTGATATCGACTGTGGTCATGGCTTCAGTTTGATCAATGATCAGGTAGCCGCCAGATTTAAGCTCAACTTTACGCCCAAGTGCGCGCTGCACTTCATTCTCGACATCATATAGATCGAAAATCGGGATCGGTCCATTGTAGTGATCTAGCTTATCGGCGATCTCCGGCATGAACTCTTGCGCAAACTGCTGTAGCTCTTCATAGGTTTGGGCGGAGTCGACCTGAATTTGGTCCAGCTCTGTACCCACAAAGTCACGCACGATACGCACAGGCAAGGCGAGATCTTGATATAACAAAGACACGCCACGACGCTTACGACGTTCACTGACTTTAGCCCAGACGCGCCTTAAGAATCCGGCATCTTGCACTAGCTCATCTTCACCGGCACTTTCTGCTGCGGTGCGAATAATAAAACCGCCATCATCATCGACAAATGGCTGAGTAATTTTTTTCAAGCGGGCCCGTACTTCTTCCGACTCAATACGCTGCGATACGCCAACGTGACTAGAGCCAGGCATGAAAACCAAGTAACGAGATGGCAGAGTGATATCTGTAGTTAAACGCGCGCCTTTAGTGCCTAATGGGTCTTTAACCACTTGCACCATGATGTCTTGCCCTTGCCTAACAAGCTCGGCGATATCACGCACGACAAAGTTGCCTTTTTCAACATCGGCTACACATTCGGTATGTGGCACAATATCTGAAGCGTGCAAAAATGCCGCCTTATCGAGGCCGATATCAACAAAAGCGGCCTGCATACCGGGTAGTACACGGCTAACCTTGCCTTTATAAATATTACCAACCAAGCCCCGCTTCATGCGGCGCTCAATATGGACTTCCTGCAACACCCCATGCTCAACTAATGCTACTCGAGCTTCTGTAGGTGTTACATTAATTAAGAGTTCAGAGCCTATTTTTTTCTGCACTCTGTTCTGCGCGAATCGACTTCTACTCACAACTCACCCCACTTAGGGAAATAGCTAATTTAAAAAGGATTTGGCGTAGATTGTGATCTCGCTAAGCGGGGATTAAATACCGGTTAGCGAGCTAAAGTCTGCAAAGAATGATGTTTTATAGCTTGGCAATTAAGGCCTATTTATTACTGTTCTTTATGACTATAAAACTTGCATCTCACACAATAACGCACGGGTTTCTACCAAAGGTAACCCGACTACCGCAGAATAACTTCCCTCGATAGCTTCAACAAAACTTCCACCCAATCCTTGGATCCCATAGGCACCCGCTTTATCCATCGGCTCACCCGTTGCGATATAAGCTAAAATATCAGCCTCAGATAACTGACAAAACTGCACCTTGGTTTTAACCAAGCGACTCACTGTCTTAATGCCATCGGTTAACGCTACGGCCGTCATCACTTGATGCTGTAACCCTGAAAGACTCGCCAATATTAGCGCCGCATCGGCTTCATCCTTTGGTTTGCCTAAAATGGTCTCACCCTGCACAACGATGGTGTCAGAACCAAGAACCACGGCTTGCTTATTCGCGCCACTTTCCACGCCATATAGGGCTAACCCAGCTAGCGCTTTCTCTTCGGCAAGTCGTAATACAAACGCTTCAGCAGACTCACCTGCTTGATGACTTTCATCGATATCGGCCGCTAAAATCTCAAATTCAAATGGGGCAGCACTGTTAGTGTTTAAAAAAGCTAACTGGCCCAATAACTCTTTACGACGAGGCGAGCCCGAAGCAAGTACTAACTTCATACACAGTACCCTTCTATGATTCTAACTAGGCTAACAAGAACGGAAATGACGCTAATTCCATAAGCCAAGAAAAACAAATAAACAGTGACTATCGAACCTTGTACAGACGCCTTACTCGACGTAGAACCCAGAAGATCCATGGCCACATCACTAGGCTCGAAAATGCTGGATAGAACAGACTAATATCGAACACAGCGCTACCAGTAACAAATTGCACCCAAAATACCACTAGGTTATAGAGCGCGACCAGCATAGCCATCAATAGTGCCTGCTGCCACATTGGGAAGTTACGCAAACGCTGGAAATGCAGCACCACCACATACACAACCACCGACATTGCAAAAGCACGAATACCTAAGGTTGCCCCGAGTAAGATATCCAACATCACACCCAATATCCATGCCGTTAGAATATTGTATCTGTGAGGCAGTGCCATCGCCCAATAGATGATGACTAGCAATAGCCACTCTGGGCGCCACGCTTCCACCAAGTCTGGCAACGGCATAATTTGAAACAGCATCGCCACTAATAGGCTTAACCAAACAACCCAGCGGCCATTTGCTACATGTAGGCTCATAGCGCTACCTCCTGACTCGCCTTCACAGCCTCTTCAACACCCTCTGGAGGGGTAAGATCTTTACCGTCAGACTCAATATCAGGCCAAAGTAATAACAGATAACGGATTCTATCTAATGCGGCTAACGGCTGAGCGATCACGGTAGCGTAGCTCTTACCATCGTCTTTTTCGACACTCATGACTCGAGCAACGGGATAGCCCTCAGGAAAACGTTTACCTAAGCCTGATGACACCAAGAGATCGCCGACACGCACATCGGTACTCTTGGCCACATGTCTTAGCTCTAACTCATCGAGCACGCCAGTTCCAAACGCCATTAAGCGCACATCGTTTCGAGTAATTCGTACGGGGATTCCATGGGTGGTATCTGAAAGCAGCAACACGCGGCTGGTAAGCTCACTCACCTGCACGACTTGGCCGACAACCCCTTGAGCATCGACCACAGGTTGACCGACGAATACCCCACTACGCGAGCCATGGTTTAGCACCACATATTGGCGAAAAGGGTCGCTGGCGACTTCCATCACCTCGGCAACTACCTTCTTAGCATCCATGTGTACAGGAGAGCCAAGTAAGCCACGTAAGCGATCGTTTTCTTGGCGCAAGTGCTCAAAGCGCTGCAAACGTTCACTCATCAGCAGTTGGTGGCGCAATAACTCTTTATTTTGCTTAGCTAGCATGTTGCGCGTCGCTAAACTTTCAGCAGAGAGGTCAAGCAGTGCACCGGGAATATTTGCCACATATTGTAGTGGGCTTAATAGCGAAGAGAGTGAATTACGCACAGGTTCAAGCCTGTCATTAGCGACAAGCAGAATCACTGACATGATAACGGCCAGTGTTAATCTAAATTGGTTGGAAATACCGCGAGCAAAAATTGGCTTCATAACAAACTAGGGCGGTTAAATACCGCCCTTTTTAACCGTGGTTAGTTTTCTTCAGAGAACAGGTCGCCGCCATGCATATCGATCATCTCTAAAGCTCTACCGCCACCGCGTGCAACACAAGTTAATGGATCATCAGCGATCATCACTGGAATGCCCGTCTCTTGCATTAGCAATCTGTCTAGGTCACGAATAAGTGCACCACCACCGGTCAATACCATACCGCGCTCTGAAATATCAGATGCCAATTCTGGTGGAGACTGCTCTAGGGCAACCATGACCGCACTCACAATGCCCGATAGCGGCTCTTGTAGGGCTTCTAGAATTTCATTACTGTTCAAGGTAAAGCTACGTGGTACACCTTCTGCAAGGTTACGACCGCGAACTTCAATCTCTAGTACTTCATCGCCTGGGTAGGCTGTACCGATTGTGTGCTTGATGCGTTCAGCCGTTGCTTCACCAATTAGGCTACCGTAGTTACGACGTACATAGTTGATGATGGCATCATCAAACTTGTCACCACCGATGCGAACAGATGATGAGTAGACCACGCCATTTAGCGAGATAATAGCCACTTCTGTAGTACCACCACCGATATCGACAACCATAGAACCGGTTGCTTCAGAAACGGGTAGACCAGCACCGATTGCAGCCGCCATAGGCTCTTCAATCAAATACACTTCACGTGCACCCGCGCCCATTGCTGATTCACGAATCGCACGGCGTTCAACTTGCGTTGCGCCAACTGGCACACACACTAGAACGCGAGGGCTTGGACGGAACACACTGTTGTTATGAACTTGCTTGATAAAATGCTGTAGCATTTTTTCTGTGACATAAAAATCGGCGATAACACCGTCTTTCATTGGACGAATTGCTTGAATGTTTCCAGGAGTACGACCTAGCATCTGCTTAGCTTCAGTACCGACGGCCGCAACCGACTTCTGACCCGAACCGCTTCGCTCTCCACGAATCGCAACTACTGACGGTTCGTTTAGCACTATGCCTTCTTCACGGACATAAATTAGTGTATTTGCTGTACCCAAATCGATCGAAAGATCATTAGAAAAAATGCCGCGTAGCTTCTTGAACATGTAACCAGCCTGTCTCAGTGGAGTCGTAGAAAAAAGAAATCAGGTAACTTTATCATGCTTCTTAAAATCCACAAGACCGCAGAGGTTAACAATTGCTAATGAAACTGTATTTTTTGCGATATAACCGCGAAAGAGCGAGTCAATAACTTGTCTCGCCCTCAATTACTGACATTTAATTAACTTCTCGCCAGTAAATAATACGATCATGGCCGCGATAGGTGCCAAAATAGGCTGTCGCTCGCGGATCTTGCAGGCCTGTATTACCATCATAATTCCAATACCACTGTAGCCATTTGTCGACATGTTGTTGCAAGCCCACTTCACCATCGCTATGAGGTGCAGGAAAATAGATAAAGCTGTTACCTAAACCTATAGCTCCCGCTTTTCCTGACCCGCCAGTTTGGGTAAAACCTTGCACCGCTTCAAGCCCCACATCAGGCTTTAAATTCAAGCCCACATCTGCCGATTCCGTCGCGCTAGTTGTATCAAAAACCGAGCAGCTATCGCTAGTATTGGTGACCCACTTGCCTGCGGCATTCACATATTGAGTGCTGACCTCAAGGCGTAGCTCTTCAGATGATGGGCCATAGGCGTTTTGCATCGCAAGTCGACCGTAACGCATAACAAAACCATCGCCTTTAGCAATATCATCAAAGTTAAAGCCGATACAGGCGCCAGAGGCCGAGTCTTGGTAACAGATGGCGTCTATATCGGTGACATCGGTCTTAGAAAGATCTAGATCAAACTGCGCATTAAACGGTACCGCCAATGAAGCCGTACGGGCGTAATGTAGCAGTGTTCCTGTTAAGTAAGCCCTTTGAACTGTGTTGTTTTGGTCTATCGGATAGTATTCAACTTTCTCCGATATTGGCGAACCATCCAAAATCTGTAGTGCATCGCCATTGACGGACGTTGCACCAGAGGTATCGCTGTAACTTCGATTGTTCCATTGATTACCATGATAGCGCCACCAGTCGCCAATTTGATAATTATTGGTGTTCGCCCCACTCTTACTCTTACCGGTAATCGACAAGGTAGGCTCTTTACCCGTTAAGAAGCCAAACGGCTGCCCCATATAGGTGAAGCTACCACACTGAGCTTCAAGGCTAGGGGTATTGCCTGTCACGGTTAAATAGTAAGGAGAGAAGCGACCAAAGGTTTCACTGCTTGAATTTGCCTCGGCAATCGTTGCGCCTAGGTAATTGACTTCACCATCCAGCATTATGCTTATCGCGCCAACCTCAGAATAGCTCTGATTGGTCACTTTCAATGGTGCGCTATTGGTCTTGCTAAAGTTAAGCTGTGTTAGTCCTAAGCCTCCGAGGCCACCATCTTTTTCATCGCCGTTAGTGATTAATGGCGCTTGTAGCACAGGCTTAATTTTTAAGTCTGAAAATTGGAAATTCTTAAGTGCTGGACGATCTTTATAAGACGTCCCATCATCGACGCCACATACCGCCTTCACGTTCATCTTAAAGTCATCACCGGCCTTAGCAAACAGGTCACAACTTGCCCCGCTGCATCCATTACGGCCTGAATCATTGAAGAAGTGGAAGCCGTCGGGTTTAGAGACAAACTGCTCACTATGCTCAAGCACCAAGGTCTCGCTAGTGCTACCATCAGGAGAGCTAATTGTTTCTGTGAGTGTTGCAGCAAGCTCGACCTTACCCGCTTCAGGGTAATTCACATTAAGCAGCGCCTTACCGTTGGCATCAAAATGCACTTGCAGCTCTTGGCTTGCCCCGCCTGCGATCTCTTTACTTGCTGTTGGGGCATTGAGGCTGTTAATGGTCAGCTTGGCCGCTTCATTTATCCCTGCAGCATCGGGTGTAATGTAATTAAACGCCATTGAAATCGGCTTTGTTTTGTTGGCAAATAACGGTACACACTGCTGAGTGGTTTGATCTTTTTTAACCGCAAACAGCTCAAAGTTATTGGAGTTTTTACAGGCGGTAGAGTCATCTATATTAAAGTAGATGCCGCTATCTTCAAAATTCAATTGGCATTGACTGTTGACGACAAAAGCGCCATCGATATAACAGCTGTAGTTAGCCGTCGGCAAGGTCGAGCTTAATCCGAGTGTGACCAAGCCTCCCTCAGGATGCCATAGCTCTGTTGTTGTGTTACCAGTAAAGGTTGTACGAGTATAATTTGTGTTGTTCTTGGTTAACGTCACCGAGGCGGGATCGCTTAGTAAAGATGTACAATCAGTATTAGCACAGGCCTGAATAGTGATTGATTTAGCGGCGCAGCTGAGCGCCCCGGAATTAAAATTAATCTGGTAATGGTTAACCGCAGGCGGCTCTGGTGCATACTCAAAGGCAAAGTAACCGATACTTTCAGCGAGGTGACGGCGCTCACCGTCTGTATGTTGATATTCATCGATTGCAAAGCTGACCTGATTGTTAAAGCTATCTTTAGTGCAACGTCTTACCCAGCCGCCATCGCCACCACGACGTTGATTTTTATTGGCGATGGTTAAAGGCTGCGCAGAATAGGTTTGCTGATAGTTGTTATTAAAAGCACACTGCTGGCTCAGTGTTCGAACTGAACTTCCGTTGCCATAATTTAAGCCATTAGCAAACTCGTATTTTAGGTTCTCACCATTGACCGTCATGACGCCCTGGCCAACACCCGCAACAAAGCCTAAAAGTTCTGGGTGTGTGATCACAGAGCTCATTTCAGAACCTTCAATTGCAATATCAAATTGTGAACCATCAGCATCGACATTATTAATCACTGTTGTGATAAAGCGGTTGTTATTATGAGTCAATGTCTGACCAATCATGGCAGGCTGAATACCAAAATCATGCTCAAATTCGATACTCTCATAGCCTCGACCTGAGCTTGGCAAGTTTTTACCTTGGTACAACTCGGTCGATATCGATCCAGCCTGCAAGGCTTTGCCTCTCTCAAGGAAGCGATAACCTGGCTCCATGACAAAGTAATCCACTTTATCCATCTTTTTGTCCAGAACTTGCGAACTTCCTGAGTTCAGCTGCTTAATTGAAGCATTACTCGAACTAAGGCTATCGACTCTTACTGTAGAGGAGTGGTCACCATTGGCATCTGCACCATCAATCGTCGGCATAACCATAATGACTGGTGGAGCTGCGTAGGTATTGTCAAAGCTAATAGTGGCCTTACCATTAGCATCGAGCTCCACGCGGCCAAACTCAAACTGTGGCGCCGGACAGGTTAATAGGTTATCAGCAGGAACAATCTCAAAGCGATTTGAAGAGGGTGTTTGCCAATACAATCTAAAGGCTTCTGACCCAAAGGCCTCATGAAATCTCAGTTCAATAGTATGCGCCCCTTGTTCAAGCGATACCTTGCCCTGATACCGTGTGCAATTACATGTGCCATGGGCGCCATAAAATCCGGTAATGACTTCACCATCTATCAATAACTCAATCGCATCATCGCCATCGATAGCAAAGGTATACTCACCCGTTTCAGGCGCGTCAATGTAACCTTCGAATATACCTAAATACTGGTCTTGGTCGGCTGCTGCATTTGAATGGGGATTAATGCCATTACCTTTCTGATTTAAATTTGTCTCAATCGACTCGCCGATCTGATAGCGAGTTTTCTTTACTTCATCAATTAGATCTTCAAAATCATCGTGATCTTCAGGACTATCACCGTCATCATCCCAACTTTCAGCATCGTAAGTACGATAAGTTAAGCCTTGGATGTTATTTTGCTCGGCAGGGCATTGGGGAATGACTGGAGGGTTAGGCAGATCCAAGTCACAGTTAGGAACTAAGTCGATCAAGTAGGCACGATCATCAAACTGTACCCAGCCGTCGTCATCAATCGCAATATAATCAGAAGTGACAGCTCCCTCGACTCTAGCTTCTTCACTAAAAATAAGTCGACCTTCGGAAACAATATGACCACGAAGATAAGAGTCTTCAGCCAAATCTATGTCTGAATAACCATACAGCATGAAGAACTCTGAACGATATGGCAGCATGCTGTTGTACTGAACAAAGTGATTTTTGACAAAGAAGCTAACGGTTCCACTAGTAGGAAATCTAACCGTCACCCCCTCAGCTATTTGTAAGTTTTCAATCCAGTATTGGCCGGGCGCTAACTCTAATATGCCATCTTGAATATTTAACTGCTTAATCCGATAGATACCGGTATCACTATTCGTAAATTTAACCGTGTGATAGTAAAAGTGAGAGTTAATATTCGAGTACTCTCCCTCGGGTACCTCTATCACATAATTAACGGCATCCGATGGCCCTAAATTTTTATTGCTAGTTGAAGCACATTGCGCAAAAGGGAACCTGTCACTCGGTAATCTTGCAGTAAAATTACCCGCCTTACATTTTTTTGAATTCCCATTAGCGGGAACACAAGCTGACCTAGTGGAATCGGTAACTGAATAAGAAGGCAGTCTGCCGTTATTCGGGGCGTCAAACAATTTAGATCCACTGTGAAATCGTATTTGCCCTGAGCTAGAGTAGGAGTTAACCCCCTCTTTAAAAGTTTGCGTCCAATCGGCCGCCATTGCACTTCCTGCAAATAATACAGATACAAATATCAATAGGAAAAATTGGATTGAACGTACCATTTTAATCACGGGCTTCGACCTCCACCTGACGGCTCACTCGAATACAGCTGGCATCGCTATCACGACCGGAATCACATTGGCCTGTACTACAGGTTGCGGTGCTGGTAATCAAATATTGGGTCATCTCATTTTGTGATGAATTAGTTGTTGCGGTTGTTGCAGAGCAAGTCATCAGCACTTCGCAGCCATGAAAACCGACAAGACCAGTTTCATTTCCGATATTCCAAGGAGTATTCCAAGGTGGCAGAGTATTACAACTGCCGCTGCTGCCATCGACAGGAAACAGAGTCGCTAAGGCGCGATCCGCACCGCTATTTGCTACCGCAAAGGCGCGAGTGCCCCAAACCTCTATGCTGATCTCTTGATCGGCATCATCCAATACATTAATCAGTGTCGCTGCCAACAGAAACATCACCGTGATGATGAATACACCGATTATCAAGGCGCTACCGCGCTGCCCAGAGCTCATACTAGAGCCTGAGTTCATAGAGCCTGAGCTCATAGACCCCAAAGCTTTCAGAGAGACACGGTTGCGGCTAGAGAGGAATCGCATGCTGTTATGGAACATTAATCACCTGCACTTGATGATGATATTGAAACGTTTGCCCTTGCACATCAAACAACGGACTCAGATGCACCATGGCATTGTTGCGTAGCGTCCCCGGGGTATACGCAATAGGGCTATTGTTACCTATAGTATTGACGATATTTTCGGCCATCAACACTCCCGTGCCCATATCATTAGGTGCTGGCTGTAAATTGGGGTGATTAAAGCCGTAGCCCGCGTAACGCTTTAATAAACTCAGCTCTGGAGTTACTCGCTCGAAACAGAAACTCACCGCATCTTGAACACCAAAGTAACGCTGCCGTGGAGAGGCGGCATCGAAACGAACGGCTCGGCCAAAATCGATACTAAGATCATTGGTGCTATTCGCTGTAATTGACTTGATACTAAATAACTTGCCCTGCGAGCCAGTTGTTGAGGTATAAACATCGGTTGCTGACAGTGGATAAATCAGCAAAAATTGATCCGCGTTTAAAGGCGCGCTGGCACTGGATTGCATCGCAGTGCCACTACTAGCAGCAGAGGCTGGCGCGATAGGCATATCGATATAAGACGCGCTAGAGATAATCGGCATCATCTCGATACATTGCCAAGCACCATCACCACTATCGCGGACACGAATACTGTTTGGCGCGGCGTTACGGATCTCTCGGGTCATGCGCTCGATAGCGAAACGGCTCTGACTCATCACTTGGTCGACCGAAGTGGCGTTGATAAAAATGCGAGTGCCAAAAAGCAGAAAGCTACTGACTCCAAGCACTAACACACCTAAGATAATCACCACTGTGATCATCTCCACCAAGGTGAAGCCGCGGCTTCTAAGCTGTTTCAGTTTGCTTAATTGCAACCTCGAAGCTGGACGTATTAACGATTGCATTAATAGTTGCTCCTGATCGCATTGAAAGTCATCACCTCGCCATTGGGCGTGGTGACATTGATAGTAATAAGCTTAGTATTTAGGCTAGGTAAATTGTTATATGTCACTTCAACATTAAGGCCATAATTCACATAACGCTGAGCATAGGTTTCGCTACTGTCAAGCATAAGACTGTTAATATTAAGTCCATTGTAATCATCGACATCGTTATAGTTATTACGATTCTCCGTCACGCCAGCAACGGTATCGGGGCCTAATTTACTAGGTGAGGTGCAAGGTAAACCAGCTGGCAAGCCTAACGCTAGATTTTCTGGCGCACCGCAAGCCGGAACGCCGCCATTGGCGTTGGTATTTTGATCATAACGCTTACCCCAAATCTCGTTCAAAATAGAGTGGGCAAGTTCTGCAGTCCGCACTCGATGCAGGGTATCGGCAGCTCTTTCCGCTTGAGGGAATAGCATGGTACTCAGCAGCACGAAGGCGATACTGATCACCACCATACCCACGACTAATTCAATTAAGGTAAAAGCCTTTTGAGTTTGCCGTTTTATTGCTGAAAATCTATTGCCCATCATGGATATAACCTTCAGATTCTATCGCAAGAGATAGCGTTTCATCGGCAATGACACTGATGCAATTACCACTGCAACGAGCACCATTTATTATGGGGACACCCAGAGCATTAAACTCGATATTAAAGGTGCTCGCGCCGCCATTGAGCAGGGCGAGGCTCGCGCCGCCTTGAAACGCTTGCGGCGCATCGGTGCGCACGAGTGTGCCAGTGCAAGCACCACTAAAGCGACCATTATAGCGCGAGACTTGATAATTGGTGTCAGTTACCGACAGACGGTAACAGCGATCTTGATTATTCATCGCCATGATCTGCACCTTACGCAGTTCACTAATAAACTCATCTCGCAGGGTAAAGGCGCTGTAACTTGAAGAGGTAAGCAAGCGAGGAACAACCACCACAGCAAGAATGGCAATAAGGATAATGGTGGTCACCAGCTCCACTAATGTAAAGCCGGCGTGTCGCTGCGCTCTATGCATTGTCAGTCCTGATTGATGAGCTTAGGTTCTAGGAGCTAGGCCTGAGTATTAGCAGGTTCTAGGTTCTAGGTTCTAGGTTCTAGGTTCTAGGTTCTGCAAATTCTAAAACTAATTTTCCAACAGTTTAATAATTATGGCAAATAAAGCCACCATTAACGCCCCAGATACAAAAAAGGCCTGCGAGGCAGGCCTTTTTCACTCAGATAACTTTAACACTGATCAGCAGTAGGCATTGCGCCATATACTGGTGGCGTTGATGCATCTTTAGCTTCAGTGTACTCAAATTTACACTCAGCAGGTGCGTCAACAGGAGATATTTCAACAGAAGCAGCAGCATTGCCAGTTGCAGCTGTTTCAACAAACTTCCAATCAGCTGCACTGATTTCTAGTGCTTTCACAAGCTGGTCTTTAGTTGCTTGAACATAACCATATTGTAAAGTTACGTCGCCAACCACTGGAAGAGGATCTGTTGTATCGGTAGCTGCTTTCTTTTCAAAACCGCCGATTGCCGCTTTCGAGTAATAAAGAGAGTTAGCTCCTTGAATAGCCCCTTTCACACCTTGAAGAGTCGATAAACGAGCATCGCCTTGCAGGTTGATAAACTTAGGTGCGGCCGTAACCGCCAAAATACCTAGGATGATAATCACAACCACTAATTCGATTAGGGTAAAACCATTTTGCTTTTGCATTTTCATTTACTCTTAAACAGGTCCGATTAACAGCCAGTATCTACAATTGTGTACGTAGGGGTAGTTGTAGATGTCGCTTCTTTATATGTCAATTGACATGTTTTACTATCATTCGGAGCACCACGTTGATAGATAACCATTGTTGCGCCAGCACCTGGAGTTCCAGCCTCTGCGACAATCCAATCTTCAGTGCTATCAGCAGGAATCCCCACTTCAGCAACAAAGCTTGCATCAACAGCAAGTTCAAATGCAGCCTCTTCAGCGGTCATATAACCATAAGTTGTTGGAACCTCAATTTTATCCGTATCTGTACCGATATTAACATCCACAGGGCCAGCCTTAGCTTCATCACCAGCTAGAGCCGCTTTTGCGAACACTAGGCCGTTAGCGCCTTGAATGGCACCTTTAACACCTTGAAGCGCTGATGCACGGGCATCACTCTGTAGGTTGATAAATTTAGGCGCTGCAGTCACTGCCAAAATACCCAAAATAATAATCACTACCACTAATTCGATTAGTGTAAAACCATTTTGCTTTTGCATAGAAATATCCTCAATCACATATCAAATACAGCGGACGGCTAATACCTGTCAGCTGTAAACTATTAACTTTTGCTATTAACGTCTTCACTAAGAGCTACTAAATAGTAGTTAAGTTAGTTTAGTCAATAAAACTCGCCACTTGGCCTGAGCCTGGGTTATAAGTCACCCCTTTGCCCGCCAAATTATTTAAGTCCGTTAAATCCTCTGTCGGTATGCCCGTTTGTGAATTCAACACCAGTGATGAGGCGAGGTAATACAAACAAACATCAAGACCGCTAACAAGCTCGCCATCTATAGTGTTTGAGCTACCACCCGCTCCTTTTGCCACGCTCACTACATATCTTGCTTTACGCGCGTCGACTCCTGAAACTACGCTTCGTGGTGCATTTTGTAAAACAAGATCAAATACTTCCTGGCAAGAATTTTGGTCCATGCCTTTAGCATCGGTATTGCTAAGACCCGTCGGATAACCAAAACGAGTATCCAGCGATACATTAGTACCGTCCAACAGAACTGAATTATTACGACGACCGTCGACTTCCCATTGTGAGCGAACAAAGCTCACCGCAGTGCTCAAGCCACCGGCTACGCCGTCTACACTGGCATCTTCAGCATCATCAGTTACGTTTAAAAAACGTGGTATAGCCGTCGCAGCTAACAAGCCTAAGATCACGATGACTATGACTAATTCGATAAGGGAGAAGCCCTTTTGATACTGTTGTTTCATTTTACCCCCAGTTTTGTATATGGCTATTCTAGCAGTTTGTTAAAATTAGAAAACAGATAATTTCACTCTTTTTAGGCGCCTAACGGGCCTCTGTCAAAAAAATGACTCGTCCAGAGCTTGTTTGATAGCTAATACTTTCGCCCGAGTCGCCAATATATCGACACACCCCTGTATCTGAGTTGAACTGTGTTTCAATTTGTTGCACATAACTCAGCCCGAGCAATTCAGTCAATAATCGACGACAACCAGCAACACTTGTCTCATCAGGAATAGGCCAGCCACCAACAGCCATACGCACTTGGCCAGACGATGAGGCATGCTCCGGATTATCTGAATACCAATCGAGTACTAAGGTTTCAGGCTTACTGCGCATAAGCCATTGTGAGCGCACAACCCCTAATACATTCAGTAGCCGAGTATGCTCCACTCGAATACTTGGCTGACCAACTTGCTTAATGCTGCCAAAATAATGAAAGCCTAAGTAAGACAACACAAATAGCAATATTATCAGTGCGATCATTTTGCCATAAATGGTAATCAATTCTGCGTCGGATTTTTGTTGACTCCGCACGTTAATGTTCCACACTCTTCATTAATTGCCGCCCTTAACCACATTGAGCATATCCCACATAGGCAGGTAAATACCGAGTGCGAGTACCAAAACAATACAGGCAACAAAACCAATCAAAATCGGTTCTAACTTAGCCGTTAAGTTTTTAAGATCATAGTCAACTTCACCCTCATAGAAATCGGCGGCATCATTGAGTAATTGATCGATTTGCCCCGTCTCTTCACCGACTGCCACCATCTGCAGTACGAGAGGGGTAAACAGTTGACAGTTATTCGATACCCTTAACATCGACTCGCCCGACTCGATACCACGACGCATACCCACAATACGGTCGTGCATATAGGCATTATCGACTGCGTCAGCGACGAGGCTCAGCGCTTGGGTCATGGGTACGCCGGCGCTCAACATCATTGAAAAACTGCGGCAATAGCGAGACAGAGTTGAGCGCTCGATGATGCTACCGACTACGGGAATGTTTAACTTCCACTTGTCCCACTGTTTCTCGCCTTTCTCGGTGCTATGCCAATAACGAATGCCGACAAAAGTGCCGATAAGCGCAATTATCATCGCAGGCCAGTAATTAACAAAAAGATTCGACGTATTAATGAGGATTTTAGTCGCCCAGGGCAGATCGGCGCCAAAACGGGAAAACATCTCAGCAAACTTGGGGATCACCATAATATTGAGGATCACCATGGCAATAGCGATCGCGATCAAAACAAAAATCGGATAGCGCATCGCGGCTTTAATTCGCCTACGGGTTTCCTGCTCACGTTCGATATAGCCTGATAACTGAATAAACGCATCTTCAAGCTTACCTGTGTTCTCTCCCACATGAACCATAGAGACAAAAAGAGCATCAAATACATCAGGATGCTGATTCATCGCCGATGAGAGGGGGCGACCAGAGGTCAGTTGAGCTGAAATATCATCGAGCGCTTCTTTCATGCGTACCGAATGTGTGGTCTCAGAAAGACCGGCTATCGCTCTTAAAATTGGAATACCAGATCGAGTAAGCGAGTACATCTGCCGTGTAAAAATCTGTAACTCCTCTAATGCGACCTTACCTTTGAACAGGGCCTTAAGGCTGAACTCTTTCACCTCCTTGGCTAATACAAGCTCTAGCGGGATCACCCCTCGCGACATCAGTTGATCGGCAGCCGCGCTCTCTGAGCTCGCATCGACTTGCCCCTTTATCTGCTCGCCTTGAGCGCTTCGACCGCGGTACTGATATGTAGGCATGCCTAAGCCTCACCCAAATCTAATGAATTATCGCTGACATCTTCAACCAACTTGGCGACCTCTTCGATGGTCGTCATGCCCTGCGCTAAATATTTCAGGGCCGACTTTGCAAGCGGAGTAAAGTTTGGACTCTGATAAGCGGCGCGGGTAAAGTCTTGCGGGTTTCCACCTCGCATAGCCTCAATCATGGGCTCATCAAGCTCTAACATCTCAAACACACCAATACGTCCGCGGTAACCACTGCCATTACAGCTTTGGCAGCCAGTACCGATCTTAAATGTTGCTTGTGAGTAATCGAGCTGGCTCACGCTGGATAACCAGACTTTATCCTGTGGATTGAGATAGTAGTCAATCGCACAATTTTGACATACTCGGCGTACCAGTCGCTGGGCAATAATGACCCTAAGCGCACTAGCAACCAAGTAACTCGCCGCCCCCATGTCTAACAGACGTAGCGCACTGGTCACCGCATCGTTTGTATGTAAAGTAGACAGTACGAAGTGACCGGTTAATGCGCCTCGAAGACCGATTTCTACCGTCTCTTGGTCACGCATCTCACCGACCATGATAATGTCCGGATCTTGACGTAAGGTGGTTCTTAACACATTAGAAAAGTCGAGACCGATCTTATGGTTAACTTGTACCTGGTTAATACGAGGTAACTGATACTCAACAGGGTCTTCAACTGTAATGATCTTGCGATCTGCGGTATTGAGCTCACTGAGTACACCGTAAAGCGTGGTGGTTTTACCGCTACCCGTTGGCCCAGTTACCAGTAACATACCGTGAGGACGCTTGATCTGGCGGCGGATCCTAGCCAGCATTTGTGGCGGCATACCCGTTTCGTTCAAGGTAAGCAGTCCTGCGGATTGGTCCAGCAAACGCATCACCACTGATTCGCCATGGTAAATAGGCATCGTCGACATACGCACGTCAATCTTATGGCCTTTAATTTCCATGTGAAAACGGCCATCTTGTGGTAAACGTTTCTCTGAAATATCCAAGCCTGCCATCAACTTTAAGCGCAATACTAACGCTGCAGCGATACTGACTTCGGGCAAAATATTTTCGTGTAACTGGCCATCGATACGCTGGCGAATTCGCAACGCCTTTTCACCGGGCTCAATATGAATATCTGAGGCTCGCATCTGTATCGCATCTTCAAAGATGGACTGCAGTAGCTTAACAACGGTGGTTTCGTTGTCGCTATCACCGTCGGTCAGGCTCCCGAGATCAAACAGATCATCGGCGGCATATTCCTCTTCAAGCCTACCTGCAATTTCAGCTATCTCGTCGGTACGTCGATAGAGGTTATCAAACGCGTGCAATAACTGCTCTTCAGTCACAACGGCAATAGAAATACTCTTAGGAGCCAACTGCAGCTCAAGATGATCCATCGCCTGAAGATCGGCAGGATCGCTCATTGCAACCAGCACACTGTCGCCGTTGTCTTCAACCACTAGGGCACGATAACGACGAGCCTGTACCTCTGGAAGCAGACTAACCACTTCTGTAGCGATGGCACGTTTACTAATATCGATGAAAGGAATGTTGAGCTGATGCGACAAGAACTGCAGTAATTGCTGTTCTGTGATACATGACAAGTCAATTAGGGTGCGCCCAAGTTTCTTTCCCGTATTACGCTGTTCACTCAATGCTTGTTGTAATTGATCTTCGGTGATGATGTGCTCTTGAACAAGCAGATCACCTAATCGCATTTTTAACTTGGGTTTCACTAGTACGCTCCTAACTGCAGCAATCGATTATCGACGTAAACTTTAGCCTGTGCAGACAAATTACCTTGTGACAAAGCTTGGTTATACGCCAATTTCGCCTCGGTATATTTTTGCTGGGCATCTAACGCATAACCTAAACCCATCCACCAGCGTCCTTGATATGGCTCATGCTTAGCTAGCTGACGAAAGCTTTGCTCCGCCACGGGGTAATCCTGCTGCTTTTGAGCTAAATCACTTTGCTGGTGCCATTTTTTAATCGCTAATTCACTGGCATCGGGGATCATCGCTAAGCTCTTAAGAGCTTGTTCGTTTTGGCCTGCCGCCTGCTGAACTCGAGCGAGTAACAACGAAAACTCATACTCTTGTGGGAATAGTAACTGGCCTTGCTCTAGTAGCTTGGCTGCTTGAGCTAATTTATTTTGACCGTAATATAAAGCAGCCGCCAGCCTTCTGGCTTGGTGCAGTGCAGGGTTATACGCGAGCGCCGCTTCATAATAGGTTAATGCATCACTATGCAGCCCTTGCTGCTGTGCATCAGTTGCCAACATCATCTGTTTCTGGGCGAGCTGTTCTGGGGACAACTTCACCTCTTTGACCGCCATATTACCGCTACTATACAGCTCGCTCGAACGTTTACTGGCTGGTGCAACACTCATCTTCACGGTCGACGCCGCGGCCTCATTGGCTACTGCATGCTGTGTTTTATCTGAGCTCGAGCGATTTTGAATGGTTTGTCGTTTATTCTGCTCATCAGGCCTCGTGTTAGCTTGTAATGAGCTTGCAGACTTAACAACATCAGCTTGCTTAACCGTAGGCTCACTCCTGCCAATAACCTGCGTAGTCGCCTCTGTTGGTACTGACGATTTAGTCTTAGTGGCTTCTGATACTGTAGAGGCCGCTATCGTCGACGTTTGTATCGTTGGCGCTTTTTGAGACGGGGTTAATACTGTAACACCGAGTTTAGGCTCAACTGACACCTCAGCTTTAGTCTTCACTAATGTGCCATCGCTCTTTGAACTCTCAAGCAGTTTCTTCACGTCACTCGTTGATGTGGACGACTGGGCACTCATTTGATTAGCCTGTGAATCAGCCTCAGCATTGGGCTGCAACAAACCTGTAGCCAAAAAGACCACCAAGCCTCCGATGACTAATGACAATAGACTCGTTAGCACCAAGGGGCGCTTCGACATCGCGTTAGCTTTGTGCGCTATTTGCGGTGTAGCCATACTTTCCAACCCATGGGGCTGTTGGCGCTTATCTAGATCTTTGAGCATTTTGTTGATTACGCTCATATTACGCCTCCTTTAAACCAATAAAGTACGCTGACTGAAATGCCTGCTATCACAGTGATGGCGATAGCCCATTTAACGACTAAAGCTTGACTCGTCATAGCATCACTTGTATCCGCTATCGCAGCATCAACATGATGTCGCTCAATTTTCTGACTACCTTCCCCGAAAGCAACCAACAGCGCTTTATGGGACAACACATTAATTAACCTCGGAATTCCTCTGGCCGCCTTTGCGATACGCTTAGCGTACTGCTCGCTGAACAAACGTCCATTTTCACTACCCGCGACAGTTAGCCGGTGTTGAATATAAGCTGATGATTCATCGAGTGTTAATGAACGTAAGCAATAGCTAAAGGTGATCCTTTGTCTAAGTTGCCTAAATTTATTTTGCGCCAAACGCTCATCGAGCTCTGGTTGGGCAAATAATACTACCTGAAGCAACTTACGACTTTCGGTTTCTAAGTTAGTAAACAGACGCAGCGCTTCGAGACTCTCATCGGGCAGAGCCTGCGCCTCATCGAGCACTAAAATAATCGAGTGGCCGTGTGCACTTAATGCCAGGAGTTGCTGCTGAATGAGGCCCGTTAATTGTTGCTGATCAATTTGGCTTGAATGTTTCAAGCCAAGCTCCATCGCCACAGCCCAGCGCAATTCGTCGGGGGTGAGGTACGGATTAGGCAGGTAGGCACAATGAAAACGCTCAGGCAGATCATTCATCAATTTACGGCAGATGAGCGTCTTACCGGTTCCCACTTCACCAGTTACTTTTATAAAGCCTTCACCCGTTTGTAACGCCATTTGCAGCACCTGTAGAGCTTCTACATGCGGTGCGAGGCCAAAGAAAAATCCCGTGTTCGGTGTAAGAGAAAACGGGGTTTCTGTTAACCCAAAATGCTGCAGATACAAGCTTATTGCTCCTCAGGATACCAACGATCAAGTAGCTCTTGAGAACGCTTCAACTCGTTTTCCCAAGTGTTAGCACCGACAACTATTGGTTTAAGCAAAATAACTAACTCTGTCTTAACGGTTGAGTTTGCACGGTTAGTGAAAGCTTCTCCTAGGAATGGGATATCACCAAGTAATGGGACTTTAGAGACAATCTCAGTATTTTCACTCTTCATCAAACCGCCAATCACCACAACATCACCGCTAGCGGCCTTGATCACGGTATCTGATTCGCGGATCTCACTCTGCGCCAAAGGTAACTCCAATGTACTACCAGAGATCTTAATAATCTTAGTTTGCTCTTTAATATCAATCACAGAGGGGTGAATATGCAGCAGCACATTGCCTTGCTCATCAATTTGCGGCGTAACATCAAGTGCGATACCAGAGAAGAATGGCGTCAATTCCACATCAGGAGTGGTTATTGGGGTATTACTTGCCACTGTTGTAGAAGATACGTTAGTCACAAAGTACTCATCGGTACCGACCTTAATAACCGCTTTCTGGTTATTAGATGCGGTTACTCGTGGGCTTGATAACACATCAACGTCACCTTGAGTATCAAGCAGACTAATCATGGTGCTAAAGTCTGATCCTTCCAGCTTAATCGATGTCACTCCCCCTAACACGCTAGAGATTTGATCGCTAAGACCTGTCGTAGGGCTGGTACCAAAGGTGATATCGGTACTGCCTGCATGACCGAGTACACTTTCCCAGTGGATCCCTTGCTGATAGCCATCAGACAAAGTCACTTCGAGTACTTTGGCTTCCAAGATGACTTGGCGCTGCAGATGACTTTCAGCTGTCTTTATAAAGTTACGGATCTGGCGGATCTCATTTGGATAGGCTCTAACTGTGACTAAACCCGCTTGCGGCGTTACCACCACTTGGCGACCACCACCGGTATTACCCATGATTGAGACTAAGGTCTCTTTTAACTCACCCCAAAAATCGGATTTCGTCTCAGAGCGAATAAAGGTACCGTTAGTTTGATCACTTGAACTGTTACTAGAGCCAGAGTCACTATTAGACGAGTTATTGAAATTACTATTGCTGTTGCCGCTACTATTGCTGTTGCTATTAGAGTTTGAGTCATTATCTGAAATGCGACCTGAACTCACCGAAGTCAAAGACAGACCTTGGCGCTCCATGTACAGATAATTTAACGAAAAGGTTTCGGTGCGCATCCCCGCAGGAAAAATACGTAATATGCGCCCTTCTCGGCTGACTTCATAACCGTAGATATCTTCAACGACTTGTAAGGCTTCTTTCAACGTAACGCTTTTTAAAGACAATGAAATTTTGCCCGTTACATCAGGGTGCACCGCAACACTTAACGGAGTGCCTTGTGCCAGGCTAGGGAAAAAGACTTTAGCATCGACATTGTTAGCGGATACATCGAAACGTCGCTCAGTCGGTCTCGCTGGTGCAAAACCTTGCAACAAGTTATCGGATGACAACTCTCGCTGAACATCTTCAGGCATGACGGCTGGCGGCGGCGTCGCATTTGCGGCTTTATCTGCGGCGATAGACTCAGCTAACGCCTCTTTAGAGGCTACAGGATTAGGCCTGTCGACAGTTTGGCAAGCCACTAAGAACAATGACAGCAAAGGGGTGATATAGATTATTGAGCGCATTTTAATTATTGTCCCTTAAGATCTGTTACAGCTGGAAACAAAGTCAACTTACGACCGTCCGCTAACGACACTGTGTCTTTACCTATATGCACGATTTTGACACCATTTACTTTTCCACCTAATGTGAAAATTTGATTATTTATTACGACGTAAGCTGAGCTACCTTTCTGCACGATACTATTGAGCACCATACTGGTATTTGTTGAGGCCTTCACCGAGGTGGTATTTCCTGAAAAATTACCAGGCCTCGTCGGATCTCTTAGCGTTGCAGCGTTAAGGTTAAAACCTAAAGTACTGCACAAGAAAGCAATCAATAGCGCACTAGTCTTTTTTGGCAACACTGATAAAGTCCTTATTAATACTCAAGGTATAAAGCTCTAATGAAACCGTGGCCTTAGGGTATGTATCAACTTGATAGTCCATACTGCGCCAGTAAAGCTTATTTGGCATATTTTCGACGGCTTCCACAAACCGCATTACCGCAAAGTAATCACCGACAAATTCGAGACGGATACCGTGGCTATATAGATTAACCTTCTTATCTTCACCGACCTCCAATAACGGAGTTGGCGCAATTGAAGTAAAGGATTTCAGCTTGATCCCTTTTATCTTAGAAAGCAGACCAGCCAGCAGGGTCGGCATATGATCAGCTGGCACCATATCCACCATCTGATAAGAGAGCTGTTCATCAATCGATTTATTCTGCTGGTTAATATTATTTAAACGCTGACGATAATCTTCATCAGGATCTTTTCGAAGACTGTCCTCATAAAGCTGTATTTGCTGTTCAGAGATCCTATTTTCACTTTCAACAACTCGGATCTGCTCATTGAGTTTACCGTGCTGCTTCAAAGCCGACTCGAGCGGTAGATAAAACAGTAAACCAGCAACGATCAGCGCTGCGGCTGCAACCAAGACTCTTTCACGCTGACTTAAGGCGTCAAATTTTTCGGCTAACTTATTCCACTGCTGCTTCATTTAATCAACTCCTTACCGGTAGGAGTCGCATCGCTTGTCAACTTAAAGGCAAGCGGCTGGTTTTCACCGAGATTCATCGTCATAGTTGCAAAAGCATGACCTTTGAGAGTCGTGGTTGTTTTTAAGCGTTCAATCCATAACGGCACACTTTCAGGGCTAGAGGTAAAACCTTCGAAAATATAACTTTTCTCATTAACCTGAATACGGTTTAACCAAATACTCGAATCAGCAACGCTAGCAAGATCGGTCATTAGTGGTGAATAGCCATAGCTAGTGAGCACTTCTTGCTGACTCAGTTTGCCGAATAACTTTTGCTTAAGTTCCAGCTGCTGGGCTTTCAACTCCACCTCAGCGACCAATGCTTTACTTGGTCCCCGCTTAGCTAATGCTGCCTCGAGATCTTTTTTATCTGAATCGAGGCGCTGCTTATCTTGCATAAGCTGTGTCTTGTCAGATTCAAGGCTAGAGTTCAATGCGAACACCGCCACGCTCGATAACAATAATACGACCACAACGATGAGCATGACTTGGCTTAACTTTAAAAAAGATAACCGCAGCTCTGGCGGAAATAGTGAATCAGAATAAAGATTGACTCTTAATTTCATTGCACTTCACCTCGCGCAATTTCAGCTAGTGCTAACTCGGCAAATACAACTTCAACCGATGCGCCGTTATGAGGCGTAACGCTTTGATCAAAATTGGCACTAATTAAATTCGCTAGCTGTACACGTTCACCATCCATCAATAACTCTATCGAAGATACAGGGGCTTCACGCAACTGACTCTCGAAGTAATCCATCGAGCGCTGGATCTCTAAACTTAAGTTGTCGGCAACGCCATAAGCTAAATCTTCAGCTGAAATCTTATCAATTTGTAGGAAGCCTCTTACTCGACGCTGCATAAAAACTTCGCCAGCTCTAACGACTGTCAATAATAACTCCTGCCCTTCACGGTGGCTTAGCACCAACCGCGCTTGGTTATCATCAAATAGATTACTCACTGCCATCTCTTCAATGGAGACACCTATGGTGACTAAGCCTGCATTTTTGGCTGCTAATAATAATGCTAAGAGTAAGGACTTTTCAGTAACAACCACATTGACTTTATTGGTGGTTTGTTTTGATGATTCAAAGTAATCCAGCTGAATGTTTGTGACAGGCTGGGTCACGATATCTTTTACAGACCAAAGCAGTGCTGCCTTGAGCTCTTCTACTGGTACGTTCGGCTTATCAACCAACAACAGTTGATAGAATTCGGAGGCTAATACAATTTGGATTTTTGCATAGCCAAATTCTTTAGTCACTTGAGAAAACGCTTCTTCCCAGTCGTGGTGATTGAAAGAAAATGATATAACTTTAGCGTCGACCTGAGCGGTAGACGCTTGAAAGACCGAGACTTTATCGGCGCAAATATAAACACCTAACTCTAAAGTTGGTGCAGCTTTGCGCCAAAACTGGATTTTATCCAACAGGCTTTCGTTCATTAATCCATGCCTTAAAAATTATCAAAAATCCAATCCCACTGAGATTGAAAAATTATTGTGTACACGTAAATTAGTATATTAAATACTGTTAGATCTTATCCAAATAGCGCAACAATCTTATTATGCCATCAGTGTAGCGAGTTATCCCTGATTAATATAGATAAAACCTCATTTTAGGAATAATCCGCAACAATCACCAACAAAACCAGAACAAACTATACCTCTTCGATCGGTTCGCTAAAGAAGCTCCCTTGGCCAGCACTAACGCCTAAAATCTGTAATGTTTGCCATTCTTCGAATACTTCCACTCCCTCTGCACACACCTGTACATCGGTGCGGTATAGACCTGCAATCAGGCTTCGAACAAACAGTTGGTTCTCTGCTCGCAGATGGATTTGATTAACAATAGAACGATGAAGTTTGATTAGCGAGATAGGATAATGGTGAATATATTCGGTACTCACGACTTGTTGACCAACACGATCGACACAGATACTCGCGCCCATTTTATTGATCATATCCAACGGCGCTATAAGCTGTTTCTGATGGTTGACTAAAATATCTTCATTCACCTCAAAGATAAGCCTTGGGGCTAAATGACGATATTCAAGTAGCGTGGTTTTCAACCAGCGTACAAAGGCACGGCTAGTTAAGGTATCTAAGCTCAGGTTAATACTAAATTTTAGGCTGTTATCTTTATGTTTTGGCAACAGATCAAACATCACCATCTCGATGACTTGCCGTTCTATCTGTGGTGTTAGGCCGCACTTTATCGCCATAGGCAAAAACAAGGTTGCTCTAACAAGGTTTCCCTGCGTATCTCGCAAGCGACAGGTCACCTCTTGGTGATGAGCGTGGGAGTCACTGTCAACGACTGGCTGCGAAAAAAGGAATACTCTTTTGCTAACCAACACATTCTCAAGAAAACTTCGCCAACGCACAGAGCCTTTTGACAGTTCACCATCAACAGAGCCCTTATCATACATAAACCAGCTACTTCCCCCTTGGAACTGAGCTGAACGCAACGCGAGTTCAGCTTCTTCAACTAATGCATCTTTATCATCACCAACTTTAAAATATGCCCCGCCTAAATGCATAAAGTCATCAGGCAGCTGAACCAAGGTATTAATCTGATTAAGGCTTAAACGCAGTAACTTAGCGGCAAGTTGGTCCGCTTCTAGTTGTGAAATTTGTGGCACCACTACCGCAAACTGATTATATGATCGCCTCGAAAATATACAGTTTGCCTTGTTGGCCAGGATTTGATTTATGGTACTTATCAGCTGTGATAACAGCTCATCAACTTCTTGCTCAGTAAGCTCTTTACTGAATAAATCCAAATCTTCCATTTCAAATAGATACAGCACACCCGGCGTCATCATGCCTAAATGGTTACTGAGAGCATCGAGTCGGTTTTTCAAAAACAGTCGATTGCCTATCCCTGTACCTGCGTCTAGAAATGTATTCGAGCGAATAAATTGATCGAAACGAGCACGCTCTTTATGGGCATCATCTAGCTCTAGCAACAGATGGGTTAGCGCACGGTTGATTAACCTAGGTTTGCCATGCCCCTTTTCTGCCAACGCCTTATCATACTTACCCGATAGGATAAGGCTTGAGCGTTGTGCTAAGTGCTCGATGCCCTCAAGATGCATCGAGAACCAACGAAAACCGAAACGGACAAACAAGAATACGGCGGCGCAACCAATTATGATAATCAAGACCTCATGCCAACCAATATCCCCCTGACTAAAAGGTTGCGGTAAAGTCAGCGTCATCAATAACTTTCCACCAGCAAGTTGACTCTTATAATTAACGCCACTTCCCTGAGGAACCGGAGACTGATACTCAAAAAGAGATTGATTACCTTTAGATAACGTAAAAGAATGAGCTCGATATCCTTTAAGCAATGGCGGTAACCAAGCGTCAAGCTGGCCACTACTTTGTTGCGAAAGCTGCTGCTCAATAAGGTTTTCTAATTCAGTGACTTTTTGTTGCTGAAAGGTATAGGTAAGTTGAAAAAAGCTGACCATAGCGGTCAAAAAGCAGATGAATGCGACACCTGCGAGTGACATAAGCCAAAAGCTAGTCAATTTTTTAGTCAGAATTCGAGTCAGTTTCATCAGTCCGCTTCCTGCAGGATCTTTTTTATTACACCTAAATCATCATACTCTTCACCGCCACAGTAGAGAATAATGATAAAGCCAGCCTTAGCTTAATAACATTCAGTTATACAGTAACCGAAAAACGCTCGGCAACAAAAAAGGGACCCTTGGGTCCCTTTTTTTCTGATAAGCAGAGTCCTTAAGACTCCATATAGCCTTCAGGAAGCTCTTTAATTACCGCAACGCCTGATTCAATCGCAGCCAATGCCACGGCTTTAGCCACATTAGGTAGAAGACGTGCATCAGTTGGCTTAGGGAGCACGTAATCGGGGCCAAATTCTAATGAGTCAACATTTGGATATGCAGCGAGTACAGCTGCTGGTACAGGCTCTTTCGCCAAAGCTGCAATCGCGTGTACAGCCGCAATCTTCATCTCATCATTGATCCGTGAAGCACGCACATCGAGTGCGCCACGGAAAATGAATGGGAAACAAAGCACGTTGTTAACTTGGTTAGGGTAGTCGCTACGGCCCGTACCCATGATTAAATCTTTGCGAACATCATGAGCAAGTTCAGGTTTAATTTCAGGATCTGGGTTAGAACAGGCAAAAATCACTGGCTTATCAGCCATCATTGCAACATCTTCGGCGCCTAAAACGTCAGGCCCAGAAAGACCTAAGAATACGTCAGCACCTTTAATCACATCTTGCAGCGTACGCTTGTCAGTATTATTAGCAAATAGCGCTTTATACTCGTTAATGTCTTCACGACGAGTATGGATAACGCCTTTTCTATCCAACATGTAGACGTTTTCGCGTTGAGCACCGCAATTTACAATCATCGTCATACAGGCGATCGCGGCTGCACCGGCACCCATACAAACAAATACGGCTTCTTCGATAGATTTGCCCTGAATTTCAAGCGCATTAATCATACCCGCAGCAGTTACGATTGCAGTGCCATGCTGATCATCGTGGAATACAGGCACATTACAAAGCTCAATCAGTGCCTTTTCAATTTCAAAACACTCTGGCGCCTTGATATCTTCAAGGTTGATACCACCAAATGTATCAGCAATCGCTTCAACGGTGTTGATGAACTCTTCAGATGTTCTGTGCTTTACTTCAATATCAGTAGCATCAATATTTGCAAAGTGTTTGAAAAGCAAAGCCTTGCCTTCCATAACAGGCTTAGATGCCAACGGGCCTAAGTTACCTAGACCTAAAATTGCGGTACCGTTAGAGATAACTGCAACAGTGTTGCCTTTACCTGTATAACGGTAAGCATTGTCTGGATTCGCCGCAATTTCACGTACAGGCTCTGCCACGCCGGGGCTATAAGCCAGTGCGAGGTCCATGCTAGTTTCTGCGGGTTTAGTTAGGCAAACTGCTGTTTTGCCTGGAACGGGGAATTCATGATAATCGAGGGCTTGTTGACGAAGATCTGCCATTTTTCTAATCCTGAGTGCGACTAATAATATCCTGAGCGAAAGGTCGACAACTAAAAGGTTAATCTTGCTGCTCAATAAAGATACATTTTCAAGGCATTTTATTTGAACAAAAAACAGTTAGTTGATAGCCGCTAAGATACTTGAATCTCAGTTCATTTCAAATAGCTTCTTCTCATTTTTTAACTTTATCGCTATATATTATTCCTAAGGGGTATTTTCCATGGTTATCTGCGACGGATGCGTCGCATTTAGGCGATATTTGCCGTAAGAAAAATACAGCTTACCTCGAACAATCACGCGACTTTCAAGCAGTTTTAGCGTCAAAATGTTACTAAACTTACCAATATCTTGCTGAGACATCATCACGACCAAGTTATTGTCGATATTCAGCTCGAAATTTTGACCTTTTCTTTCATAACCCGTAACAACTCCTCTTACCTCTCGCCATTTATTACTGTCATCACGAGTCAGGCTATCTGTGGTCAAAGGCTGATAAGATTTATCGCTCCACAAGCCTACTTTTCTCTCGCGTGCAGTCCGCTCTATTTTGCTTAAACACTGCCAAAAATAGTCATTTTGGTAGACTCGCGCCTTGGCAAACCCATGGGATAACATCATCTCTTGCAGATGCTCTAGCTTTTCAGTGTAGACATAGGCCAGCGTTCGTCCATACGGACCTAAACGCTGCTTATCAAAAGCAAGTAACAGTGACTGACCAGGTTTAACTACTTCTGAGAGGTATTTTTTGGCAGGCGTAGCATAAGATTGGGAGAGCTCAGGAAATTGAAAATCAATTTCTGGGGAGTCGATACCAATAAGTCGCACTAAACGGCCATCGGTTAAGGTAATGGTATCGCCATCATTGACATAATCTAAGGTAACGGTTTCATCAAACTGAGTTGGTATGCATTGGCTTGCTTGCACAGCGATAGCTTGTAAAGATAGCAGCAGGAACGCCAGTATTCTAATTAGCCCCATGTCACGGCTCTCCCTATCAATCCTTACAATGCCTAAAATGACGACAGATCTAAAATTGAAAGTAACACGAGCCCATAACCGATAGCTATTCAAACAGCTCAAATAATACCAATCAGTATAAGAAAGTGATCGACTCAGAACGCTTTTGGCAAACTACTTCAAGGCGGGTGGAGATGGATTGGTTATTCCCTTATGAAGCCTGTATCTGCACGTTAGATAGCAAAAAGGCGCCAGAAGGCGCCTTTTTTAAATTCATTGCAGAAGTAATTACTTCTTGCCAAGTGCACCAAAGCGCTTGTTGAACTTGTCGATACGTCCGCCAGTATCCATAACTTTCTGGGTACCAGTGTAGAATGGGTGACATGCACCACATACGTCTAGGTGTAAATCTTTACCTACAGTAGAGTTAATCTTGATAACGTTACCACAAGTACAAGTTGCAGTGATTTCTGCATAATCAGGATGAATGCCTGCTTTCATTGGAATTACCTCAGTAAAAGGCCATGTCGCTCTTCCAACCCGAAGTCGGACACCACATGCAGTTAAAATAAAATTATTTAGGCGCCGAATACTACAGGATCTCATTTGTAGATTCAAGCGCCACAATGTACGATTAATCAATAATCTCTAAAAATGCTTAAAAGCCTATTCTATTGCGGCCTACCGAGCAGGCTTAAGTCATTATTTCATCGCATTAAATCGCTTCTCAGCAGCCATAGCATCGGCATACTTTTCTAGTGTCACCATCGACGGGCATTCCAACTGCGCTTGCGACTTAAGCCCATTAATATTCTGCTGATTAAATGCCTTAGGGTTACGTTCAAAAATCGCTAACATCGCTCCATAAGGGCTGATCCCCCAGCGATTAGCTTGGCGATTACCAATACGCCATAGAGTCTCTTTACCATCGAACCCTATTTGGCAATCATCTAGACGACTGACAATAACATCGGCCCCACTGACCCTTATCCCGCTTGAAGCAGCCAACATGTTGGTTTCAGTTTGTCCTACTTTTTTCACCGCCGTCGAGCGACTGGCAATATAGCGGCTATCTATATCAGCGTTGTTCACCTTGCCATTAAACAAACTCAATACTTTAACTTGATACCAGCGATTAACCCGGTACTCTTTCACGATTAATACGGCATCTTTATCGACCACATCCTCGATACCCATCACTTGCACCATAAAGCTCGTCAAAGGTTTAGTAATGAGACGCTCTTCGCCGCTGCCCTGTCGAATTGAGAACTGAACCTTTTTCAGACTATTGTGAGATGAAACGATATTGAGCTTGAGACTCGGATGCTGGCCAAAATCAAACTGTCGCTCATTAATGCTGACATGGGACACCTGCGCATGGGCCGTAGTTAACATCATAAAGCCTGCTAGCGCCAATATGACTCTCTTCATTAAGATCCTTCCTAATCTAAGTTAACCATCTCGTTAATTATTTTCTAATCGTAGATAGTACGGCTCTAGTCTATCGACTTAAGTAGCAAGACATTAAACAGATACAATTATTGCCGCACACAATCTTAATCTTAAAAGCCTTGGTTTATAAAACGGTTTATAAAATAGAGTATAACCGTCACTTTATATCTGTCTCCTGCCAATCACGATTAGCTCGCACAAGGCGAATAAAATCAATTCTCGCTAGCTCTCAGTAAATAGCCTCGGTACACTTAAAGCCAGTATCCTTTCGAAACCGTAACCCTATGCCTTTGTTTGTTGAGGTCGCACTCCCCGTTCCAATGCGACAAAACTTTAGCTACCAAGTGCCTGAACATATCACCATTACGCCTCAAAAAGGCATGCGTGTTCAGGTTCCTTTTGGTCGTCAACAACTCATAGGACTAATCACCGCTGTCAGTGACAGCTGTACGCTTACCCCTAAGCAGATAAAACCGATTGTGGCGATTCTTGATAATGAGCCATTACTACCTGATTCACTCTATAAATTAACCGCTTGGGCTGCAAGATATTACTTCTGCAGTCTAGGGCAGATGCTGTCGCAAGCCATTCCTGTGGCGCTGCGTAAAGGCGCCGAAGTCAAAGAATCGAGCGTCACATACTGGACGCTAACCGATGCAGGCAAAGAGGCTGATATCAATCAGCTCAATCGCGCGCCTGCACAGCGAAAACTACTACACAGCTTACGCGATCGCGATTTAGAACTCAGTGACATTACCAGCTTAGAGCTCAGTAAAGCCGCAATTAAAGCGTTAGATGATAAAGGCTGGATCGAGAAAAAAACTCGTACACTTGCGGCCGACTTAAGTTGGCGCACCGAGCTTGAGATGACAGAAGAACCTCATAGACTCAACCCAGAGCAAGCCATTGCAGTCGCGACACTGACCCAGCAATCAGGTTACCACTGCACCTTGCTCGAAGGCGTCACGGGCTCCGGTAAGACTGAAGTCTACTTAGCCATGCTCGAAACGGTCTTAAAGCAAGGCAAGCAAGCACTGGTATTAGTCCCTGAAATTGGCCTAACACCGCAAACGATTAACCGCTTTAGGCGCCGATTCAACGTCAAAGTGGCGGTGATCCACTCAGGGCTTACCGACAACCAGAGACTCGATGCTTGGCGTCAGGCAAGATCGGCCGAAGCTGCCATCATCATTGGCACCCGCTCAGCACTATTTACCCCGATGCTTTACCCTGGAGTGATCATCTTAGATGAAGAGCATGACTCTAGCTTTAAGCAACAAGAGGGAGTTGGCTATCACGCCCGCGACCTAGCCGTGATGCGTGGCCATCTTGAGAAGATTCCAGTAATTTTAGGTACGGCCACTCCGTCACTTGAAACGCTACAAAATGCCCTCAGCGGTCGTTATCAACATCTGCATTTAAGTAAACGTGCAGGCGCAGCGGAGAAAGTTCGGCAAGGCATTATCGATATTCGTAATCAGCCACTGCGCTCTGGTATGTCTCATGCGCTACTCAACGAAATGCGTATTCACCTCGATGCGGGCAATCAGGTTATCCTGTTTTTGAACCGCCGCGGCTTTGCCCCTGCGCTTATCTGCCATGAGTGTGGCCACCTGCATGAATGTGACCGCTGTGATGCCTTCTTTACGGTGCATCAGGCCCTAGGCGAAATTCGCTGTCACCACTGCAGTAACCAGTACGCGATCCCTAAGCAGTGCCACAGTTGCGGCAGTACCATGCTTGCAGGACAAGGCGTAGGCACAGAGCAACTGGCATCATTTTTAGAAAAAGAGTTTCCTAATCATCCTGTAGTGCGAATAGATAGAGATACCACCCGTAATAAGGGCTCTCTCGAGGGACACCTCAATGCGATCCACAAAGGTGAATATAAAATTTTAGTCGGCACCCAAATGCTGGCAAAGGGGCATCATTTTCCTGACGTTACCTTAGTCGGTTTATTAGACGTCGATGGTGCACTGTTTAGCGCCGACTTTAGAGCACCAGAGCGTTTTGGTCAGCTCTATACTCAGGTATCGGGCCGCGCGGGTCGTGCAACTAAGCCCGGAACGGTATTGCTACAGACGCATCAAAGCGACAACGCCATGCTACGCGAGTTAATGCATAAAGGTTATGGCGAGTTTGCTCGTAACCAGCTGTTTGAACGCACTCAAGCATTGCTGCCACCAGCGTGGCACATGATCTTAATTAGGGCCGAAGCTCATCAGGCCATTGATGCAGACAACCTGTTAAGTCAAATTGGTGCCCTACTGCCACAGGATGAAGAGTGTGAAGTGATTGGCCCAATGCCAGCACCACTCGACAGAAAAGCCGGTAAGTACCGCCGCCAGCTTTTGTTCCAAACAAAAAACCGTAACAGACTACAGGCGGAGTTCGAGCGGGCATTGCCACAAATTGAGCAACTTCCCTTAGCGAAAAAGTGCCGCTGGAGCATAGATCGCGATCCACAAGATCTGCTTTAAATCGACTTTATCGGCTTCAAAGCAGAAAAAGTTCGCTAGAGGATAGTAATTCACCGCCACTAGCGGCTAAAATAGTCGGTTACCCCTAATTATTTTTCTTTATGTAAGTGTCGATTAAACGCCAATGAAATCACATACTCAATCTTTACTCGCTGAATCTTTAAATGCCCTTAAACAACAAGGGATTGTTCCTGCTGATTTTGAAGCTCGCATTCAAGTCGACCGAACGAAAGATAAGAGCCACGGTGATTTTGCAACTAACTTGGCAATGATGCTAACCAAAGCGGCTGGCAAGAACCCACGTGAAATCGCTCAGTTATTAATTGATAACTTGCCTGAATCTGCTCATGTTGAAAAAGTTGAAATTGCAGGCCCTGGTTTTATCAACTTCTTTATCGATGATAACGCCCTAGCAAACCAGTTAATGGTCGCATTGAACAGCGATCACCTAGGCCTTGAATTACCAACACCGCAAACGGTTGTTGTCGATTACTCTTCGCCAAACCTTGCTAAAGAGATGCACGTGGGCCACCTACGCTCAACCATTATTGGTGACAGTGTGGTGCGCGCATTAGAATTTATGGGCCACAAGGTTATTCGTCAAAACCATGTGGGTGACTGGGGAACTCAGTTCGGTATGTTGCTTGCCTATATGGAAGAGCTTCGTGCAGCCAACGGCGAGCAAGCCAAAATGGAACTGTCTGATCTAGAGAACTTCTACCGCGCTGCTAAAGTACGCTTCGATGAATCTGCAGAGTTTGCGACTCGCGCTCGTAAGCTTGTCGTTGAACTGCAGTCGGGTGATGAGTACTGCAACAAACTATGGCGCGAATTTAACGATATCTCGCTAAGCCATTGTCATGAATTGTACGAGCGTTTAGGTGTGAGCCTAACTCGCGCAGACGTTCGCGGCGAAAGCGCTTATAACAGTGACCTTGCCCAAGTTGTTGCAGACTTAGATGCTCAAGGTTTACTGTCAGAAAGTAACGGCGCGAAAGTCGTGTTCCAAGACGAATTTAAAAACAAAGAAGGCGAGCCACTACCGGTTATTATCCAAAAAGCCGATGGCGGTTACCTCTATGCCACCAGCGATTTGGCAGCAATGCGCTACCGCTCTAACGTCTTAAATGCTGACAGAGCACTTTACTTTGTTGACCTGCGTCAAGCACTTCACTTCCAGCAAGTATTTAAGCTGGCGAAAACGGCTAAGTTTGTTCGCGAAGAGATGAGCTTCGAGCACATGGGCTTTGGCACCATGAACGGTGAAGACGGTCGTCCATTCAAGACCCGTTCTGGCGGCGTAGTGAAACTTATCGACCTGTTAAAAGAAGCCGATACTCGCGCACTTGACTTGGTTCGCAGCAAGAACCCAGATATGGATGAAGCAGAGCTGGCTGAAATTGCTCGCGTTGTCGGTATCGCATCGGTTAAGTATGCCGACCTATCAAAGAATCGTGCAAGCGACTACATCTTTAGCTTCGAGCAGATGCTGAGCTTTGAAGGCAACACCGCACCTTACCTACTCTACGCATACACACGTGTAGCCGGTATTTTCAAGCGCGCTCAAGACGTTGACTTAAGCGATGCAACCATTATTCTAGAGCACGAAAAAGAGAAAGACTTAGGGACTAAGCTGGCTCAATTTGGTGAAGTGATGACACGCATGGTTGGCAAAGGTCAGCCTCATGCACTTTGTGGCTACCTATTTGAACTGGCTGGCGCCTTTTCAAGTTTCTACGAAGCCTGCCCTGTATTGGCCGCTGAAACAGAAGAGTCGAAGAAAAGCCGCCTACTATTGTCTCAGCTAACCGCTAAGACATTGAAGCAAGGCCTGAATCTTCTTGGTCTAGAAACGTTAGAACGGATGTAACCTTTAGCTCATGACAAATCGTGATTATGCAAACCGTAAGCCTGCTCGAAAAGGTAAGAACAGCGCTCGCAAAAAGAGCTCAAAAGGAAGTGCCCCTAAGCGCTTTCCTATTTTGCTGTTGCTTATCACGCTTGTAGGCGTTGGCGGCTTTGGCTATTTACTGTGGATTTTAAGCAGCAATGACGAACCGGCAACCACGCCTGTGGTTGTCGAACAGCCAAAGAAGAAGCCAGTAAAGAAAGATCCTGATGCCCTTCCTCCCGCACCGAAAGAGGAATGGACCTATCTTGAAGAGTTAGAAAATAAGAAGGTCGAAGTGGACCTTCCTGAGACTTCAGATAAGCCTAAGCGTCCGTATCAGATGCAATGTGGCTCATTTAGAAAAGAGTCACAGGCTAACGAGCTAAAAGCGATTATCGCTTTCCAAGGATTAGAAGCTCAGGTCCGTAAAGTCAAAGGTAGCAGCGGTATGTGGTACAAAGTGGTACTGGGCCCTTATGACAAGAAACGTGATGCAGAAAGACAGCGTCACGTGTTACAAAACTCAGGCACTAACGGTTGCCAGATTTGGTTCTGGGAAAGTTAACCTGAATCAGAACTAAAAACGCTGCCCTGTGCAGCGTTTTTTTTATGCCTGCCATTCGCTTCACCCTTGATATTCCAATCAACATCCCCATATCTTTATTATCGTCAACCAGCAGGCATAACGCCTCTGGCTAGAGAAGAGGATTTATTGTGACCACAATCGTATCAGTACGCCGAAATAACCAAGTTGTTATCGCAGGTGATGGCCAAGTTTCTCTCGGTAACACCGTTATGAAAGGCAATGCTAGAAAAGTTCGTCGTTTGTACCACAATAAGGTACTTGCGGGCTTTGCTGGCGGTACAGCCGATGCATTCACCCTATTCGAGCGTTTCGAAGCTAAACTCGAAATGCATCAAGGTCACCTAATGCGTGCCGCTGTCGAGATGGCTAAAGACTGGCGCTCAGATAAAGTTCTGCGCAAGCTAGAAGCCCTACTTGCCGTAGCAGATGCAGAGTCTTCATTGATCATCACAGGTAACGGTGATGTTGTTCAGCCTGAAAACGATCTAATTGCGATTGGCTCCGGCGGCGCCTTTGCCCAATCAGCGGCTACTGCATTACTTGAAAACACAGACTTAAGTGCCCTTGAGATCGCTGAAAAATCGCTGACCATTGCTGGTGATATCTGCGTATTCACCAACCAGTTTAAGACTATTGAAGAATTAAAGTACTAAGCGAAAACGCTAAGTACCAAGCATCAAATTAAAAGTACTAAGCGACGATGTCGTTTATACGAAAAATGCTGCAAAGCATGAGGAAAGTTTATGTCTGAGATGACACCACGTGAAATTGTTCATGAGCTAGATAGCCACATTATTGGTCAGCAAAAAGCCAAACGTTCGGTGGCTATTGCCCTACGTAACCGCTGGCGCCGTATGCAGCTTGCAGCCGATCTTCGTCAAGAAGTCACGCCAAAGAACATTCTAATGATTGGTCCAACCGGTGTCGGTAAAACCGAGATCGCTCGTCGCCTAGCCCGCCTAGCCAAAGCGCCATTCATTAAGGTTGAAGCGACTAAGTTCACCGAAGTCGGCTATGTCGGTAAAGAAGTCGAGCAGATCATTCGCGATCTAACCGACTCAGCTATCAAGCTGACCCGCGAAGAGCAGATCAAAAAATGTAAGTTCCGCGCTGAAGAAGCTGCCGAAGAGCGCATTTTAGATGCCTTGCTGCCTAAGCCTAAAGAAGATTGGGACAGCGAAAAATCAGATGGCAGTGCAACTCGCCAAATTTTCCGTAAAAAACTACGTGAAGGTCAGCTAGACGATAAAGAAATTGAGATCGATGTTTCTGCACCGCAAGCTGGTATTGAGATAATGTCTCCTCCTGGTATGGAAGAGATGACCAATCAGCTACAAAGCATGTTCCAAAATATGGGACCAGGTGCTAGCAAGCGTCGCAAGATGCCAATCAAAGAAGCTTACAAGCTATTGATTGAAGAGGAAGCGTCTAAGCTTATTAACCAAGAAGATCTTAAAGAGCAAGCGATTGAACTGGTTGAGCAACACGGCATCGTGTTCCTAGATGAGATCGACAAGATCTGTAAGCGCGGTGAATCATCAGGCCCAGACGTTTCTCGTGAAGGTGTGCAACGCGATCTACTTCCTCTCGTTGAAGGTTGTACGGTTAACACTAAGCACGGCATGGTAAAAACAGATCATATCTTGTTTATCGCCTCTGGTGCTTTCCAGATGTCTAAGCCTTCGGATTTGATCCCTGAGCTTCAGGGTCGTCTACCCATTCGTGTTGAGTTAGATGCTCTGTCTGCGGGTGATTTTAAGCGTATTTTAACCGAACCACACGCATCTTTGACTGAGCAGTATATTGCTTTGATGGGTACAGAAGGCGTTACGATTGAATTTACCGAAGATGGTATTGATAGTATTGCTGAAGCGGCATGGCAAGTGAACGAGCGCACAGAAAATATCGGTGCCCGTCGTCTACACACTGTTATGGAGCGCTTAATGGAAGAGCTTTCTTTTGAGGCTTCTGACAAGTCAGGCTCTGTTACGGTTATCGATGCGGCTTATGTGAAAGCAAGCTTAGATAACTTGGTGCAAGACGAAGACTTAAGTCGCTATATTCTTTAAGCTAAACTTAGAGAACGCATCTAAGTAATAATAGCAGCAGCAATAACAAAATGAGTGATAGCGGTTAATGACTTAACCGCTATTCTGTTTTTAATACGCTCTAAATCATTCTGGTTAATAGATGACTCAAGATAACAACACACCCAATGTTTCGGCGTTAAAGCTAAAACGCAAATCTCGCCAGCTTGAGATGACCTTTGATAACGGTGAGGTTCATCAGTTGAGCTGTGAAATGCTAAGGGTTTACTCGCCTTCGGCTGAAGTGCATGGCCACGGCAATCCAGTACTGGTAACCCACAAGAAAAACGTCAATATCACCGCCATCGACCCCGTAGGTAACTACGCGGTAAAAATCGTCTTTGATGATGGCCATAATACCGGCCTGTTTTCTTGGAAGGTCTTACACGATCTCGCGACCCATCAAGTGGATCTGTGGGAAAAGTACCTTGCCCGTCTACGCGCGGCAAAAGCCAGTCGTGAGCCATTAATCGATATGACCGTGAAGTATCACAAGTAAGCCTTACTAAGATTACTTATACGATTTAACAAGATCGCCTAAAGCCATTTAGGTGATCTGCATCCTTGCCTTCGATTTCTGTTACTCGCTTAAATCACAAAAATGCGGTTTATATCGCCATTTTTCTGTAAGAAAAAACAAAAAACGCGCATCTTTCAGCCGATGCGGACTAATGTCCTCTATGCATAGCGCCTTGAGGCTTACTATCTGCTGCAATCAAAAAAGAGGACAACTCATGACTGCACATATCAATGGCAAAGCAGGCGATTTCGCTGAAACAATCATCATGCCGGGCGATCCACTTCGCGCCAAATATATCGCTGAGAACTTTTTAGAAGACGCGGTGGAAGTCACCAACATTCGTAACATGCTCGGTTACACCGGCTTCTATAAAGGCCAGCGCATCTCAGTAATGGGCCACGGAATGGGTATTCCATCTATGGTGTTATACGCCCATGAGCTCGTCGCTGACTTTGGTGTAAAACGCATTATTCGAGTTGGTAGCCTTGGAGCGACTCAGCAACACGTTAAAATTAACGACGTCATTCTGGCCCAAGCTGCAGGTACCGATTCACCCACTAACGCCAAGCGTAGCAGTGGCTACCAGATGGCCACCTCGGCGACCTTCGACCTACTACATAAAGCCTATATGATCGCACAGCAAAAGCAGATCAACGTCAAAGTGGGTAACGTATTTAGTGGTGACATGTACTACGACCCAGATGAAGACATGATCCCAGCGCTTGAGCGTTTTGGTGTATTAGGTGTGGATATGGAAGTGGCTGGTCTATATGGTCTTGCTCATCACAAAGGTTTTGAGTCTCTCGCAATTCTCACGGTTTCAGACCACTGCTTAACTGGCGAAGAGACCACTGCCGAGGCCCGTCAACTAACCTTCAATCAGATGATTGAGCTGGCACTAGAAACAGCCTGTCAATAAGACTCAAATAAGCCGCTCGAAGCCTAACTTCCAGCGGCTTAGCTTTAATGATTAGTTTTAGTGATTAGTTTTTAGCTGGTGATACAGCAAAATTAGGAACAGATGATGAAAAACAAAATATCCTTAACCTTGCTCAGCTTTTTAGCCAACTTCGTGATGGCAGGCTTTGCAACTCAGTTCGGTATGCTCATTGAACCGATTAGCGATAAGTTCTCAGCTAACGTCAATGAAGTCGCTTCTATCTTCTCACTGCTTAATGGCGGCGCGCTAGCAGGTACCATTGCCGCATTTTTCTTAATTGAAAAGATTGGTGTAAAACGTATAACGCTACTCAGTTATGTCAGTATTGCACTGAGCGCCGCAGCCCTGCACTTTACTGGCTCGCTTAGCGTCGTCATGGTGGCAATGACCGTGATAGGCCTTTGTGGCGGTGTGGGCCTTTGTATCGCGGGTACTATTGTAGTGTCTGTGTGGAAGGACAAAATTCAAAGCACCATGCTAGTGGTACAAGATGCCACCTTTAACGTGGCAGGTGTGGTGTTCCCACTGATCACGACCTACGCACTAAGTAATGCACTTTCTTGGAGCTACAGTTATCTAGCCGTAGGTATTGTTGCACTTGCAACGGCGGCGATTGCACTAGCGACTAACTTCGAGCTTTGTGAAACCAAGGGTAAGACTGAAGAAAGCAAAGATCAGTCAGAGTGGAATCTTGGTATTATCAGCGGCGGTTTAGGCTTATTTCTAGGTATGTTAGCGCTTTACACCTTCCTGACTTGGGCGCCGATGTTCGTTAAGACTAAATTCGACATCCCATTTGAAGAGGCGGGTAATATCATCACTCAATACTGGTCAGCGGCATTAGTGGGTGCGTTAGTATCAACCGTGATTGTATCGAGAGTTAAAATTCAGCACTTTATTATGGGCATTATTTCACTGGCATTAGTCATTACCAGTCTTATCGTCACCACAGATAACTTAAGCTGGATTGGCTACTTAACCTATGGCTATGGCTTTGCCTGTGCCGCGCTATATAACGCCTTTATCGCTTATGGTGTATCATTTGTGAAAAATGCCAGCAGCCGAAATGTGTCTTACATCTTAATCAGTGGTAGTGCCGGCGCGATGTTTAGCCCAGCAATTAGCTCACTATTTGAAAGCATTATTGGCCTGCAAACAGTGATGTATGCCATTCCGGTGATCTATGGGTTAATCCTCGTGATGCTAGTGTTATCTAATCGCCAAAAAGTGGTATTAACTCAGCAAGCAGCCTAAAAGCTAAAGCTCAGTTAACATGCTCGATAGCTCCAAGCCTGAACACGGGTTTGGAGCTATTCGATAAAGGCTTTCAATCCCGCAAGATCACAAATAACCAGCCCCTCTCTTTCTCGCTTAATCAGATTAAGATCTTCGAGTTTTTTTACCGCACGACGATAAACTCGGTCCGTTGTCGCAAAGCGCTCCGCCTCCAAATAGCATTTAGTAAAGCCTTCTACAGGCTGGTCTTTTAAATACTGATGATAAAGGTCATAGGCGATGTTATAGGCTATCGGGTAGAGCATTCTACGAGTAAAAATATCCACCGTATCTTGATAATCGATGGCAATTGCACTGGCAAAAAACAGCGCAAACTGTGGCGTATTGAGCAATGCTTGTTGCAGCCTGTCGCCATTAATAATTGAGATCTCTAACGACTCTTCGGCGATGATATCGAGTTGACATAGATAATCGGTAAAGAACTCCATCTCGCCGAATAACTGCGAATCACAGGTCATGGTTCCCAGTTGAAAGCTGCGGCCATTTCTAGCGGTATACCCCATAGAGATCCGCCCTCGAGGAACGAGAATTAACGCATTAACCTGTTGACCTTGCTGCATCAACTTGTACTGCGCCGCTACAGTTTTTGTTTCGGTAATGCACTCCCGCATAACCTGCTCAATAGCATCATGCTCTTGCTCCCATAAAGAATGAAAGCGCCCTTTTGCGAGTGGTTTTAGCTGCATAGTGTTATCGATTTAGATTGAGGCTTTAATTTAGATTGATTATACGCTTTTTACTGTCATAGGTAATGGCTGGGACCTTATTCACAAATGGCCTCCTGCGCGAGTTTGAATGAGAAAATTAACCAACCAACGCGACACTAAGGCTGCGTCAACTGGCATCGACAGCGATTCTATTCCTGCTGTAATTTGCTGAGCTGGAATGCAATCTCGCCGGGCATCCATTAATGCACGCACATACTCTTTGCTAAACTCAGGGTGACCTTGAATGCCAAGGAAATGTTGCTTGATTTGCATCATATAAAAGGGACAAAACTCACTCCCGGCCAGTATGACTGCATCTTCGGGTAATTTAACCACTTGCTCTTGATGGCTGACCACTAGCGATATTTCATTAAGATCAGCACTCATCCAAGCTTGCGGCAGGACGATTTGCGCCTTATTGACACCTATCCCCCACCCTTTTTCAGACGGCTTAATCTGTCCGCCCAAGGCCTTTGCCATCATTTGGTGCCCAAAACAGATCCCGATAAATCTTTTATTCGCCAGATATAGCTCAACGACAAACTGTTCAAACCGCCGTATCCAGTCCGCATCATCGTTCACCCCAAAACGGCTGCCAGTCGTGATATAGGCATCACATCTATCGATTGATTCTGGGTATTGCCCATCAATGACCCTATAAACCTTGAACTGGATCGTAACGCCCACGGACTCGAATAAAGAGATAAACATCTGCGGATAGTTGCCATACTTAGCCTGCAATTCAGGCCTGACATCATCACATTGTAATATACCCAATATCATTCGCCTCTCCTGCAGTAAGCTAGAATCGAATCCGTCTGAGTTTTATAACTTAAGTTCAAACAGCAACAAACTTAATTCAACTCACCTAAAACCGCTTGCTCAAACAGTTGTGAATACTGAGCTTGAGTCAAGGCTATCGGATTTCCCTTGGCCGCAGCATCTTTTGCCGACATCTCACCGATAAGACGTTTATCCCGCAAATCTAGCCCAATTTCCGCCAAGGAGTGCGGTATCACCAACTGCTCTCGCAGCTGCAATATCCAATTTAAAAAACCATCAAAGCTTGAGTCTTCAAGTGCTAAATAACGGGCTAGGCGGATGATCCGCGCCTCAATCGCGTGACGATTTCGCTGTAAAACATAGGGCATTAATATGGCATTGAGTAAGCCGTGATGTTGGTTATACAGCGCACCTAATGTATGCGCGATAGCATGCATGCCACCGAGTCCACGCTGAAAACTGGTCGCCCCCATCGTAGAGGCCACCAACATCTGAGTTCTAGCCTCAATATCGTCACCTTTGGCAACAGCCAAAGGCAGATAGGTTTGAATCAAGCGGATCCCCTCCAGCGCAATGCCCTCCGCCATCGGATGATAAGATGGCGCGCAGTAGGCTTCGAGATTATGCGATAAAGCATCGAAACCCGTGGCAGCAGTCATATTTGCCGGCAAACCAGTGGTCAATCGAGGGTCGAGCAGCACACTTGCGGGCAGCATTTGCGGGTGAAATATAATCCGCTTAATAGCATGGGCGCCCTTAGTATCGGTGATCACCGCGGCCCGCCCAACTTCAGAGCCAGTACCTGCGGTGGTCGGCACTGCAACAACAGGGATTATTAAACTTGCATCGATGCGAGTCCAGTTATTGCCACAGTCTTCGGCCTCCCACAGTGAAATAGATTGCTTCGCTATCATGGCAATGGCTTTTGCGGCATCGATACTCGAGCCACCACCTAAAGCTACGACACCATCAAAGCGGCCTTGGTTAAAGACCTGCACTCCAGCAAGAACATCTTCATCTGTCGGGTTAGTCCGAATATCACAAAATAACTCAACGCTTAATCCTGCCAGAGTGCAGTATTGCATCGCCTCACTCACCATAGGCATAGTCGCCAAACAGGGATCGCTTACCAGCAATACCTTCGTCATCTGCAGCGCCTTACAACGCTCGCCAAGCAGGTTTAGGCAACCATCACCGACGGTAATAGCAGTGGGGAAATGCCAATTTGCCTGTAATTCCATTGATGGCTCCTAAGGTATTGCCGCAATGCACCCAACGGCAGTGAATTTAATTATGTTTGATATGAAATGACTTGGGCCGAGTCAGCTGCTCAAAACCTAACTGAGATAAACTACAGCCTCGCCCAGATTGCTTGATGCCTGTCCATGCCAAGGCAGGATCGAGATAGTCACAGCGATTGAGAAAAAGAGTGCCAGTTTCAACACGCTCCCCCAGTGCTAACCCAGCCTCTATATCTTGAGTGAAGATACTGGCCGTTAGGCCAAAATCACTGTCATTCATCAACGCAATAGCCTGATTATCATCGCTGACCTTCATCACTCCCACCACAGGTCCAAATGACTCTTGTGTCATGACCCGCATAGTGTGGTCGACCCGTGTCATTATTTGCGGGGCAAGGTAAGTCGTACCTTTTTGGCTTAAGGGAAATAACGCTTCATCAATATGCGCCTTCGCGCCCTGCTCGATGGCCTCAGCAATTTGCTCGCGAACAAAATCGGCTGCAGAGCTGCGCACCAAAGGCCCTAGGGTGGTATCGAGTTCATCTGAGCGTCCCAACCGATATTGCAGGGTCAATGCCACCGCTTTAGCCACAAATTGATCATATACATTGGCATGAACATAAATTCGCTCGACGGCGCAGCATGACTGTCCAGAGTTAAAAAATGCGCCATCGACCAAGGCTGCCACCGCGCTATCGATGTTGGCATCGGCGCGGACATAGGCAGGATCTTTGCCACCCAACTCTAAACCAACACCAATAAAACGACCTGCCGCAGCCACTTCGACCTTGCTTCCCCCATCGACAGAACCGGTAAATGCCAAATAATTAATCAGCTTATGCCGGATCAGTTTCACTGTATTAACATGACTCAAGTGCAAATATTGGAATACACCTTCAGGCAATCCGGCTCCCCGAAAGGCTTGATAAAGCCGCTCAGCACATAAAGGGGTCTGCGCTGAGTGCTTCAATATCACACAATTACCTGCAAGTAAGGCGGGAATAATGGCATTAATGGCGGTTAAATAGGGATAGTTCCAGGGGGCAATAACCAAAACCACCCCCAGAGGCTCGCGTTTAATAAACCGAGTAAAGCCAGGTTTATCTTCTAGCCTGAGTGTCGCTAAGGCCTCCTCACAAATACCTATCATGTACTCACTGCGCTCAGCCACACCCACCAGCTCACTGGCACAATAGCGGATGGGTCGTCCCATCATCCAACTCAGCTCTTGGGCTATCTCATCTTTTTGGCTGCACAGTAGTTCAATGGCCTGCTGACATAGGGCTTTACGCTCAGCCAGAGGGACATTCTTCCAGCTTGCCGTGCCACCGTTAAAAGCATTTGCGGCCTTTGTTAGACAGGCATAAGCCTGCTGTTCGCTTGCCAGAGATCGGCTCACATACACTCGGCCATCGATGGGTGATATGGTATCTTGCTGTGAGAATTCCATAAATAACGCCACTCCTTGCTATATCATCTGCGTTAGCTAGCAGATTAAATCGAATTAGATAATTTCGAAGTAACGCTGCATCTCCCAATCGCTGACATGCTTTCTAAACTCCCGTTCTTCCCATTCTCGGCTGATGGCAAAGTGCTCCACAAACGGCTCTCCGAAACACTGCTTCGCCGCTTTTGAGCCCCTAAAACGCTGCGCAGCGTCCCATAGGGTGCAAGGCAGCGCGAGCGATTCGTCATGGGTTTGTTCATAGGCATTCCCTTTGACCTGAGCTTGAGGTGTTAATTGATGCTCGATGCCGTATAAGCCGCTGGCCAAAGCAGCCGCGAGTGCTAAGTAAGGGTTGGCATCGGCAGCGCCTAGACGATACTCCACCCGCTGAGATTGAGCCGTCCCCGGGATCACTCTCAGTGCAGTCGTTCTGTTTTCAACTCCCCAGGTGGCATCGGTGGGAGCCCAGAACCCTGGGATCATGCGAGAATAACTATTGATGGTTGGCGCTATCATACACAGAAACTCTGGCATCAATTGTTGCTGACCGGCAATGAAATGGCGCTGGATTTGACTCATATTATGGAGCTTACTGGGGTCGAAAAAGGCGGAGCTGCCATCTTTGTTTTGCAAAGATAGGTGTATATGGCCACTCTGCCCCGGATAATCAGCCGACCACTTCGCCATAAACGTCGCTATTAAGTCACGTTGCTGTGCCAACACCTTCATAAAGGTCTTAAACAATGCACCTTTATCTGCCGCCGCTTCCGCACAATCAACCGCAATAGCCGCTTCAATCACGCCCGGGCCAGTCTCAGAGTGGATCCCTTCGATTGGAAAATCCATTAACTCAGACATGGCTAAAATTGCTTGATATAAATCGGCGTGTACCGAATTTCGGATCATCGAATAACCAAACCAGTCGGGTGTAATGGTCTCTAAGTTGCGGTAGTTTTTTTCACGAATAGAGTGAGGCGTTTCATTAAATAGGAAGAACTCATATTCGAGCGCGGCAAAGGCGTTAAAGCCCATCTGTTCGGCTTTTTCAATCACTCGCCTTAAGGTGCCACGGGGACAAATCGCTTCAGCCTCTTCGGCAAATTCGGCGATAAATAGTAGCATCCCCTCTTCACCTATTACCTCGCGACAGGTGTGGGGCAAGATCCTCACGGGAGCATCGGGGTAACCTGTGTGCCAGCCCGTATAGCGGGCATTATCATAGAGCTGATCTTTAACATCCCAGCCCAACACCACATCGCAAAAGGAAAAACCCTTCTCTAGCGAAGCAAAAAACTTCAATTTGGACATATACTTGCCGCGCATGATGCCATCATTGTCAAATAGGCCTACTTTAACGTGGCTTAATCCACGCTCTTCGACGATAGCGATGGCATCGCTTATGCTATTAACCTGTCTCGCTTGCATGTTTTGCTTCCCTATTTTTTACCTCGAGAGTATGAGTCAATCTCAAGGGCTGAGGTCACTCTCAGGCATCCGTTTTATCTTGTAGAAGTAATCAGTTATTAAAAAATCTTATATTAAGTATTAGTCTAATTTCACTCGACTGCCAGTGCGTGATAACTCAGAGATTATCATCATACCCATTGTGGTAGGCTCAGCTATTGAGGGGAGGTTTTGCTCATATTGGTTATTGCAGGATCGATATGCCGACTCAAAACGAGGAAAATAAAGGTTGAGACATGATTGGTATGAGATGTCAGTAGGAATCGCCCAAATGCAAGCAACTCAGCTCTAGTATCAAGCAGAAGGGAGCAGTGTAAGCATTAATCAGGCTAGCACTTAATTTTAAGGCTAACCATGATTAAGACGATGATGGGGATTATTCAGGTGCGAGTTCGCCGCTATGACGGTTGCGATAAATTTTTAGTAAGTGGTAAACATTGATACAGGCCACGAATGCATTCATACCGGCCACAGGCCATGCTTCAATAGATGCACCGTAAATCACAAATAGCGAACATCCTGTAAAGTTAAGACATCTCAACCAAATAATGTCTTTCATCATAAGTGAAATCGCTACCATCACTGATGCGGCATAACCGATGATCTCAATAGTATTAACAGCTTCCATAAGGCACCTTTTTTAGGCCCTATGCCTTCCTTAAGCTAGCCGGGGGATCCTTGCCCCTAAAGCGGGTAAATTAAAGTTTAAGTCAAATTATCTGACAACATGCTAACAAAAAAAGATATAAATGGTAACTAAAAAACGTCATATAATGACTTAAATCATGATTTAGCGCTTTTATTAACCTACGTGAAGAAATATTACTACAAAGATGTTGAATGCTGTCTTAATAGACAATTGCGTGATTGATAACACTTTTCTTTTTAAGAATCCCTTATATACTGAGTGCAATTACTTGTTTGCTCGGACTTCTGAGCATCTCTATCTATCAGGAGTGTTCTTATGGAATACAACACCTCAGAACTTTGTGACACTTATATCGATGTTGTTGATGTTGTCGAACCCATGTTCAGTAATTTCGGGGGTTGTAACTCTTTTGGCGGCTCGATTAGCACCATTAAATGTTTTGAAGATAATGGTCTTATCATTGATGCAGTTCAGGAAGATGGAGAAGGTAAAGTACTATTAATTGATGGTGGTGGATCACTTCGCCGTGCACTTCTCGATGCAAGAATTGCAGAAGCTGCTGTAGCGAACAACTGGGAAGGTATCATCGTTTACGGTACTGTACGTGATGTTGATGCACTAGAAGATTTAGACATCGGTATTCAAGCATTAGCCTCAATCCCTGTAGGTGCTGACAGCAATGCAGTGGGCGAATTAGAGATCCCAGTAAACTTCGGCGGTGTAACTTTCTTACCTGGTGATCATGTCTATGCTGACAATACGGGTATCATTCTGTCGCCAGAGCCACTAGATATCGACTAAGTATAGCCATTATAAAGCTTACTAATTAAGAGCCAGTCCTATGTGACTGGCTTTTTTATTTCCGCTTGTAACACAAGCTTGCAGCCAGAATTTAAGCGCTTAAACTAGGGGTCATATGATGAGTTCACAATAAGAATAACAGATGCAGTATTTAAACCTCTTCAGCACCATTAAGCTCTCTAGCCTACTAAATACTCGTGAAGGTGAGACCAAGCTCGGGCAAGCCGTTAAACTAGCCGACCCCTCACTGAATTTAACAACAAATCTCGTGCAAGCAAAATCGAACGGTGTTCGTTTTGCAATTATAGGTATAGGAGAAGATATCGGCCCACGCGCCAATCTGGGACGAGGAGGCGCTACCGACGCATTTGATAGCGCCATGGGACAGTTCCTCAATTTACAATCGAATCGATTCTTAACTGGCGAGCAATGTCTAGTGCTAGGTCAAATCGATACTCAAGATCTACAACTACCAGCTAGCGCCAATGCAAACTCATTAAGAAACAATGTCGAACAACTAGACCAGCGGGTTATTCAGCTACTAACCAAGGTATTTTGTGCGGGACTTGAACCTATCGTCATCGGAGGCGGGCATAACAATGCCTATGGATTGTTAATGGCAGCAAAAGGTGCCTTCAAGCGTCCAGTCGCTGCGGTGAATATGGACCCACACTCAGACTTTAGGCCCAAAGAAGGTAGGCATAGCGGTAATGGTTTTAGCTATGCTGCGGCCTCAGGTGCATTGGGCTACTATCATGTGCTGGGTTTACACGAGCTTAAAAATAGCGAAACGACACTCGAGCAGCTAAAAGCCTTTGGCGGCCACTGGCATAGTATGCAGCAGATCTGGGTGCGACGTGAGCTTAGCCTAGAAACCGCTCTCAAAAGTATCGCGAAATCTCTGAATAATACTCAGCTTCCTGTTGCGATTGAACTCGATTTGGATGCCATAACGAACATGCCAAGCAGTGCCTCAACAGCAGCAGGCGTGCCGCTATTAGATGCTTTATTCTATGTCAGTTATATCGCTAAACATTGTCCTGCAGCTTATCTACACCTAGCTGAAGCTGCGCCAAGCTGTCATGTTTCTGGAGCGCCTGCAGGCCACCGCGAAACAGGTCAAAGCATCAGTGAACTCATCTACTCCTACATCAGTGGGCGCATAAATGCACTATGAGCATTAATAATTATTCAACAATTACAAATAGTGTGTTGTAATGCGCAGTCAATTTTGCGATAGCCCGCGTAACCACTCATTTTCTTATTATCGTAAAGCAGATAGCTAACATTCGTCACAGAGTGATAGATGAAAGATTCAGCAATCTGCTCCGATGGCTTACAATCGCACCAATTTAATTGCTAACGTTATAGGAACAGATAGATGTCAGAGGACACTTCAAACAGCACTCACTTCGGTTACAAAACGATTGAAGCTGAAAAGAAAGCCGACTTGGTTGCTGGCGTATTCCATTCTGTCGCGGCAAAATACGACATTATGAATGACGTTATGTCTTTCGGTATCCACCGTATGTGGAAACGCTTCACTATCGAAAGTGCAGGTGCTCGTCCAGGTATGAAGGTATTAGATCTTGCCGGTGGTACAGGTGATTTAACCGCTAAGTTCTCCCGCATTATCGGCGATACCGGCCAAGTTACGTTAGCCGACATTAACGACTCAATGCTTAAAGTCGGTCGTGAAAAGTTACGCGATAAAGGCATTGTAGGTAACGTCAACTACGTTCAAGCAAATGCCGAGGCTCTGCCTTTTCCTGACAACCACTTTGATATTATCACTATCGCCTTTGGCCTACGCAATGTGACCGATAAAGATGCAGCTATTGCATCAATGCTACGTGTATTAAAACCAGGCGGAAAACTGCTAGTACTTGAGTTCTCCAAACCTCAGCACGATATCATGCGCAAAGTGTACGATTTATATAGCTTCAAAGTATTGCCTAAAATGGGTTCTTTGATCACCAAAGATGCTGACAGCTACGAGTATCTTGCAGAATCAATCCGTATGCATCCAGACCAAGATACTTTAAAGCAGATGATGGAAGATGCAGGCTTTGAGCAAGTCAACTACACCAATATGACTGACGGTATTGTTGCCTTACATAAGGGTTACAAATTCTGATAGGACTCACTATGTCTCGTGACTTGTCATTATTGGCCTGCACCGCGATAGAGGTCAGTTTAAACAAACTGATCTCACAATCTCCTGAAGACTACGCTAAATTGCGTAGCCTTCAAGGCAAAGTGTTATGCATTCAACTCTCACAGCTCAGTTGGCCGCTTTACTTTTTGTTTGCTAAAGAGATCCTAGTGTTCTCTCGCTATGAAGGTGAAGTCACGACTAAAGTGAATGCCGATGTCACTACACTTTATCAGCTGAGTGAAGGCGCAAATCTTACCGAGTTGATTAAGCAAGATAGGCTCAGCCTTGAAGGTGACTTAAGCCTATTACAGACATTCAGCCATTATATGCAACAGGTTGAAGTCGACTTATCTGAGCCCCTTTCACGCTACATTGGCGATGCTCCGACCCATTTTATTCAACAGAGCCTCACGCAAGCCAAGCAAGATGTCACTAGCGTACTACGTAAGACCCGCTCACACCTTGGCCAGCTCACCATCGAAGAATATAGACTCGCTCCCCATAAGCTCGAATTTATCTATTTAACGGATAAAATCGACGACTTAGCCGCCGATGTTGAGGCGACAGCAACACGGATAGATCAGCTTATCAATAGGGTAAAAACCAAACCATGACAGCAAAAAATATCAGGCGCGCTTATCACGTTATTCGTACAGCATTGCACTACGGACTGGATGATTTAATTCCCTCTAAGTTAACGCCTTGGTATTTCAAACTGTTTAGGTACAGCTTCTTCTGGCTGCGAAATCAGCACAAAGATAAAGTCGGAGGCGAACGCTTAAAATTAGCGATGCAGGAGCTTGGTCCCGTTTACATCAAATTCGGCCAGATGCTGTCAACTCGTCGAGATCTCTTATCTGATGAGTGGGCCGAAGAGCTGGCGATGCTGCAAGACAGGGTGCCGCCTTTTGACTCCGCTATTGCTCGCGCCTCAATCGAAACTGAACTAAACGCACCTATCGAAAGCTATTTTAATGACTTTGATGATATACCTCTAGCATCAGCCTCTATCTCACAAGTCCATACCGCGACACTTAAGTCAAATGGCGCCGCTGTGGTGCTAAAAATATTACGCCCAGATGTTGAGCAGAAGGTGCATGCTGACCTACTGCTGATGTCACAAGCCGCTGACTTTCTTGAAACCCTGTTAGGCACTAACAATCGCTTACGTCCTGCTGAAGTGGTTGAAGATTACCGTACCACGATTGAAGGCGAGCTCAACCTCAAACTTGAAGCTCTCAATGCTATCAAGCTACGTAACAATTTTATCGACTCGAATGCACTCTACATCCCTTACATGTATGAAGAGTTGTGCTTTACTCGCCTTATCGTGATGGAGCGTATCGACGGCATCCCCGTATCAGATAAAGTGGCACTAGAAGCTCAGGGAACTAATCTTAAGCTGCTGGCTGAGCGCGGAGTTGAGCTATTTTTTACTCAGGTTTTCCGTGATAACTTCTTCCATGCAGACATGCATCCTGGCAACATTTTTGTTAGCCGTGAACATCCTAATGACCCTTTATATATTGGCTTGGATTGCGGCATTATGGGCACGCTTACCGAAGAGGATAAGCGCTACTTAGCCGAAAACTTCCTCGCTTTCTTCAACCGTGACTACCGACGCATTGCTCAGCTCTATATAGAGTCAGGCTGGGTCTCTCCAGACACTGATGTGGCTGCGTTTGAACAAGCAGTGAAAGTGGTTTGCGAGCCGATGTTTAATAAGCCTCTCGATGAGATCTCATTTGGTCATGTCCTACTAGAGTTATTTAGAACTGCCCGTCGATTCGACATGGTAGTGCAGCCACAACTAGTTTTACTCGAAAAAACACTCCTTTATATTGAAGGATTAGGACGTCAGCTCTATCCACAACTCGATTTGTGGCAAACAGCTAAACCATTTCTTGAGCAGTGGATGGCGGAACAAGTTGGCCCCAAGGTGATGGCGGCAAAAGTTAAACAGAAACTGCCCTATTGGGCTGAACATTTACCTGAATTACCAGAGCTTATCTACGACAACCTAAAAATGGGTCGCAACCTATCTAAAAATCAAAATAATTTGTTAGATCGATATCTCAAACATCAACAAAAAGCCCATAAAAGTAACTATCTTTTGATTACATCGGCTATTTTAGTGATCTGCGGCACTATTTTGATAAACCAAGACGCTACACTATGGCCCTCTTATGGCAGTATTGGCACGGGCATCGCTCTATGGGTGCTTGGGTGGCGATCGAGACCAAAGAATCGCAAAATTTAGCTAGACCTAATTAACCAAAGGTTCATAATAGAACCAGTATCTAATTAAGAGGATTCATCCATGGGTGGCATTAGTATTTGGCAACTTCTTATCATTGCTTTAATTGTCGTATTATTGTTTGGAACTAAGAAGTTACGCTCACTAGGCGGCGATTTAGGCGGTGCTGTTAAAGGCTTTAAGAACGCCATGACTTCTGAAGAAGATAAGAAAGCTTTAGAAGATAACGCAGCCGACAAACCAGCTGCAGACGCGGCAAAAGTGACAGAAACAGCAAAAGTTGCAGAAACTGCACCTGTTGCAGAGACAGCCGAAAAAAAGGCTGAGTCTAAAGGCAAAGAACAGGCGTAATCGACTATGTTCGACGGTATCGGCTTTATGGAGTTGCTGCTGATTGGGATCGTGGGCCTAGTCGTACTTGGCCCAGAAAGACTCCCAACCGCTGTGCGCTCAGTTTCTAGCTGGATCCGCGCCATGAAAAAAATGGCTAACTCGGTAAAAGACGAATTAGAGCAAGAGCTTAAAATTGAGCAACTGCACTCTGATTTGAAAAATGCAGAGAGTCAGGGTTTAAAAAACCTTTCTCCAGAGTTACAGGATTCAATCAATCAATTAAAAGAAGCGGCTCAATCCGTTAATCGTCCTTATCAAGTAGAAGACGTTCCTGCGGCGAAGGATGTACCAGCCAAAGAAATGCCAACTTCAGAGACAAGTACGGCAACGAATGCTAATTCAGACAAACCTAACGGGTAGTCCATGTCACAACAGCAGCCACTAATCAGCCATTTGCTTGAGTTACGAACCAAGTTACTAAAAGCAATTGGCAGTGTTCTTTTGGTGTTTATTTGCTTGGTATATTGGGCCAACGATATTTACCATTTTATGGCCACCCCATTGATGCACGCACTGCCAGAATCTAGCAGTATGATTGCAACCGATGTTGCAGCGCCATTCTTTGCCCCCTTTAAATTGACGTTAGTTCTGTCGTTTTTCGTCGCAGTACCTTATGTCCTTTATCAAGTGTGGTCATTTGTTGCGCCGGGTCTATACAAGCATGAAAAACGCTTGGTTATGCCTCTACTAGCGAGCAGTACGTTTCTGTTCTATCTAGGTATTGCATTCGCCTATTATATTGTTTTCCCTGTAGTCTTTGGATTCTTTACTAGCGCAGCTCCGGAAGGCGTGGAAGTTGCTACTGACATCAGCAGTTATTTGAATTTTATTCTAAAACTGTTCTTTGCATTTGGTTTAGCGTTCGAAATCCCTATAGCCGTTATTCTGCTATGTTGGGCTGGCGTAACAACACCTGATGATCTAAAAGAGAAACGACCATATATTGTGGTCGGTGCATTTGTCATTGGTATGTTGCTAACGCCTCCAGACATCATCTCTCAAACTATGTTAGCGATTCCTATGCTAATCCTGTTTGAAGGTGGTCTGCTTGTTGCGCGTTTCTACAGTAAAGGCAATGAAGATGACGAAAATGAGAATGGAGACGAACAGAAAGAATCTGAGTCTCAATAAGTTTTCTGGTTAATCTTATAAAAAGGTATTATCTCGTTGGTAAATCAACGTAGATAATACCTTTTTTGTTTTCAGCCTCCTCCACCATCCCACCACATTTGTGTTTCAATTATCCGAATAAAATGTAAAATCAGTGTGAGTCTATCTATAGGGATAAAAGGAAGTTATTTTTAATGAAAGCACAGCTATTATTACTCACTACAGCGTCTTTAATGCTCTCCAGCACTGCATATGCATCCATTGAAACGCAGTTAGCCAAATGCGCCACTATAGAAGATAAACTCGAACGCTTAATTTGTTATGACGATCTATCTCAAGCCACTCAGTCAAATAGCACTGTCACCAAATCGCTCCCTACGGCTGAAACTGTTACGGTTGCCGCATCTAGCGCAGCGGTAGTCTCTACGACGAACAAGCCTCAAGATGAGTTTGGTAAAGTGAAAAAGAGCCAAGACGAGGAGATCAGTAAGATTTACTTAAATGTGAGTAAGGTTTCTAAAGATTCCTACCGTGCACTAAAAATCCAATTTAGTAATGGTCAAGTCTGGAAGCAAACCGACAGTCGCTCATTTAGATTAAAGGCTGACCAAACCGTCTATATTGAAAAAGCGGCACTTGGATCCTTCATGCTAGGTTTAGATGATCGCAACACCACCATTAGAGTAAAGCGCTTAAAGTAATGCCCAAGTATATGGATATAGCTGTTAACTTGATTGGCAGCTCGCTCGAAAAAGATATTCACCGTGTCGTTGAAGACGCTGCAGCGCAGTCGGTCACTTCTATGGTCGTTATTGGTAGCCATCTAGAAGAGAGTCAGCAAGCGATTAACCTCTGCGAGCAGTTTCCGGGACAGCTCTATAGTACAGCAGGCGTTCATCCTCATCATGCAAGCGAATGGAAGACTGATAGTGTAGCTCGGATACGCTGTTTAACCCAATCTCCTTGCGTCCTAGCCATAGGTGAATGTGGTTTAGATTATAATCGAGACTTCTCCCCTCGAGACATGCAACGCAAAGCCTTTGCTGAACAACTTGCTCTAGCCGTTGAGCTAAAGATGCCTGTTCTTATGCATGAGCGTGATGCTCATGAGGATTTTCTAGCAATCTTAAAAGAGTACCGTCCACAGCTGCCCGCAGCCCTATTACATTGCTTTACCGGAAACAAACAGTCGCTCGACGCTTACCTAGAACAAGACATTTATCTTGGGATCACGGGCTGGGTCTGCGATGAACGTAGAGGGCAAGAGCTCGCCTCAATCGTTTCTTATATTCCTGATGATCGCCTGTTAATTGAAACTGACAGCCCTTACCTCTTACCCAGAAGTATGCGTCCAAAGCCCAAATCCAGTAAAAATGAGCCAAAATATTTACCGTATATCGCTCAGTATATTGCCGATCTCAGACAACAGAACATTAATGATTTTTCAGCTGTAACCTATAAAAATAGCCGTACGTTTTTTGGTTTAGAGTGTTAATGCGGATTCTGTACCAACTGTTGGTTATAGCACTGCTATTCTTTACTGGCCTTACTGCGGCTCAAGAACCCCTCTTTATTGAAGAGCATACAGCGGATGAAATTCCACTCACATCGAATTTATACATTGCTCAGTTCGATGATGCTTCTAACCTAGAGCAGATAGTGGCATCTTCGCCTCTTAAATGGCGAGAGTACAACCCGAAGGCGATGAGAGGGATTGCTAAAAGTGCCTATTGGGTTAGATTTTCGTTAGCTCATCAGGCGAGTGATCCAAGGGCGCTAATCTTATCATTCGCCAATCCACATCTTGATTACATTGAGTTCTACCACTTTAACGGCTCAACACTGCTCAACCAATTTCAGGCTGGCGATAGTTTTCCTTTCAGCAAAAGACCTATTTTAAGTACCCAATTGCTGTACTCATTTAACAGCAAGCAACAAGATACACATCACTTCTACTTACGAGTAGAGACCTCCGGAACATCAAATTTACCGATAACCTTGTGGACTAGCGATGCCTACTACCAAGATGCTGAGCGACACTCTATCTTGTATGGTTTTCAAATTGGCATATTGATGGCTATAGGCATATTTAGCTTATTAATTGCCGTGACATCACACTCATTCAGCTATAGCTATTATGCAGGCTACGTCCTATCCATTACTCTTTTTGTGGCTAGCCTACATGGACTCGCATTTAGGTTTATCTGGCCAGAATGGCCACGCATGCAAGAATTTGCTTTGCCTGCACTGCTGAGCCTTTCGATGATGTTTGCCTTCTTGTTTTCTGAAAAAGTCATGCGCCTTAAATATCACAATCAAGCCATGCTTAGGCTCTGCAGAGTAAGCGCAGCCATGTCAGTATTGCTGCTTTTTATTGGACTGCCACTCGACTACTCAACCGCATTAAACCTCAATATTTATGCCGTAATGTTGTCCTGCATAATGTTAATGTACATGTCTCTAGCCCAAGCTTTCAAAGGTAATAAATTAGCCAAGCTTTTTGCCATCGGATGGGCTGGCATGATGCTAGGCGCATTATTGTCTGGCGCAATCTATCTAGGATTACTTCACTGGGATCTGCAAGCTAAAACCCCCTTTATACTAGGGCTGAGCATCGAAGTGATTTTTATGGCAGCCTTGCTGGCGATTCGCTACAACGATGAACGTCTAGCAAAGTTGCAGATACAACAAGATGCATTGCTCCAGGCGAAGAAAGCTGAAGAGACCAAAGAAGAGGCACTTCACATTGAAGCAAGAAGTAGTGAAAAGTTGGCGAAAATGGTTCAAGAAAGAACCTTAGAGCTGGAGATCGCCCTAAGAGAACTTAATGAAGCAAATCAAAAGCTCACCGAACAGACAAGGATCGACAGCCTTACAGGCGTTAAAAATCGTGCATCATTCGATAGACGGATTCTAGCCGAAGGACGAATTAGCCGACGACAACAGGCCCCCCTTTCAATTTTGATGCTGGATATCGATCGCTTCAAACTCATCAATGATTCCTATGGGCACCTCGCTGGTGACCAAGCACTACGTGTAATCGCTGACCAATTAAAACAAATTTTAAAGCGACCAACCGATCTAGTATCACGTTTTGGGGGTGAGGAGTTTGCTATTATATTACCCAACACTGATAAGATAGGTGCGCAGCAAGTAGCTGAGACAATAAGAAAAGTTATCAGTAAACTACCTATTTGTTGGGGTGGTAACAGAATCCGCCTGACAGTGAGTATTGGGGTGAGTAGTGAAATTATCACCTCAGAAGAACACACAACTTTATTATTAGAACAAGCAGATAAAGCACTTTATCAAGCAAAGAATGACGGGCGTAATCAAGTAAAGCTATACAGCCCTGATCAAGATTAATATCACCATAGTCTGGAGCCAAATGTGAATATTATTACTAGTGCCTACCCACAACGTAGAATGCGCCGTATGCGTAAACATGAATTTAGTCGTCGTCTAATGGCTGAGAATCAGCTAACCGTCAATGACTTGATCTACCCTATGTTTGTCTTAGAAGGTAACAACCGCACAGAACAAATAGCTTCTATGCCAGGTGTAGAACGCCTTTCAATTGATCTACTACTTAAAGAAGCTGAAGAGCTAGTAGAGCTTGGCATCCCGCTAATCGCATTATTCCCAGTAACTCCAGCTGAGAAAAAAACATTAATGGCTGAAGAGGCCTACAATGCCGATGCATTAGCCCAGCGTGCCGTACGTGCATTGAAGGAAGCATTTCCTCAACTAGGTGTGATGACGGACGTTGCACTAGATCCGTTCACTACACATGGTCAAGACGGTATCATCGATGAAACCGGCTACATCATGAATGACGTCACCACTGAGATCTTAGTTAAACAGGCATTGTCTCATGCTGAAGCGGGTGCAGATATTGTTGCTCCTTCAGATATGATGGATGGTCGTATTGGTGCTATTCGCAAGGCGCTTGAAGAAGCTGGCCATGTGAATACTCAAATCATGGCATATTCGGCTAAATACTCTTCTAACTACTATGGTCCTTTCCGTGACGCAGTAGGCTCAGCGGGTAACTTAAAAGGTGGCAATAAGCACAGCTACCAGATGGATCCAGCTAACAGCGATGAGGCACTACATGAAGTGGCTTTAGATATCCAAGAAGGCGCTGATATGGTTATGGTTAAACCTGGCATGCCATACCTAGACATAGTACACCGCGTTAAGACTGAGCTTGCGGTCCCGACCTTTGCATATCAGGTAAGTGGTGAATACGCTATGCACATGGCAGCAATTCAAAATGGTTGGTTAGCCGAGAAAGCTATCGTAATGGAATCATTGCTTTGCTTTAAGCGCGCAGGAGCAGACGGCATTCTAACTTACTTTGCTAAACGTGCAGCTCAGTGGTTAAAAGAAGACAAATAGACTAGTCTTACTTCGAACCTCATAACCTAAAAAGCCAGAGCCCCGCTCTGGCTTTTTATTTTCGTCAGCTGCTCTAATACCATTCCAAAGCCAATTAACGCTGATAAGAAGATACCAGCGCTTCTAGCTATATACTTCCGCCATAGTGACATACTCTCAACACTGGTCGTCGAACATAAACAAAATTATACCCTACTCCCCTTAGGGACTAGACTCTTCTATGACTCTCTCAAAGGTGTAGTAAGTCTTCTTTAACGATGGATGGATATTGGAGAAACTATTGTCATAAACAGATGCCGAGAGCTTTTATTGGAGTACCGAGGGAGCAATTACGTAGGAGCATTTATTCGACCGACGTCGACTATTTTATAAACCAAAATGGCATTTATGCCTACTTAAGTGGATAAGCCACCTTTAAGAATAATGACAAACTAAGCAGGTATGCGTTAAAGATTTTATAAACGCCCAAACGCAAATCCTCTCCTACGCCACCCATGGCATTCAATGATAAGTACTTCCTGTACAAACCCTCTCTTACACAATCCTTGGCGTTCAAGGATAAGTACTTCCTGTACAAAAAAGCCACCTACTCTTCTCATATAAAGAGGGCTAGTTTCTTCACAGTTAAACTTGGAGTGCGTCTGGAAATAACCGAATCGGTTCGCGCAGCGAACATATGGGGGCGAAGAAGCCCTGTTCTGGATGCAACGCATTCAAGGGCTCTGTAGCGCGAGTAACTTGTTACTAAGCTGGAGAACCCGCTATGCGGCGGGTTGACCTCGAGGTAGGCATTTATGCCTACTTAAGTGAATAAGTCACCTTAACGGATAGCTACATTGAGATAAGTTAACGTACATTATTTTACAAACGCCCAAACGCAAATCCTCTCCTATGCCATCCATGGCATTCAAGGATAAGCACTTCCTGTACAAAAAGCCACCTACTCTTATCACATAAAGAGGGGTGGCTTCTTCACAGTTAAATTTAGAGTGCACCTGGAAATGACAAATTCCAAACGTAAAAAAGCCCGCTACATCGTAGCGGGCTTTCTTGTATTTAGCGCCTGGAAATGACCTACTCTCACATGGGGAGACCCCACACTACCATCGGCGATATTGTGTTTCACTTCTGAGTTCGGAATGGATTCAGGTGGTGCCACAACTCTATGGTTTCCAGACAAATTCTTTACTATAAAAATGGTGCTGATACCCAGAATCGAACTGGGGACCTCATCCTTACCAAGGATGCGCTCTACCGACTGAGCCATATCAGCAAAACTCTATATTATTCCGTCTTACGTATTCAACTGCGGCTTAATATTTCTCTTTCGAGAATAATTTAGCGCCTGGAAATGACCTACTCTCACATGGGGAGACCCCACACTACCATCGGCGATACTGTGTTTCACTTCTGAGTTCGGAATGGATTCAGGTGGTGCCACAGCTCTATGGTTTCCAGACAAATTCGGTAAATTTGAAAAGCTGTTACTCGCTAGCGCAAGTAATTGAAATTATTTTTGAGTTCACACTACATTAAGTGCTTAAATTCTAACTCTGGTGTCTGTTGAAACATCAGTCTCATACAAAACCCATTAGGGTTGTATGGTTAAGCCTCACGAGTCATTAGTACAAGTTAGCTCAACGCCTCACAACGCTTACACACCTTGCCTATCAACGTCCTAGTCTCGAACGGCTCTTTAGAGGAATTAAATTCCTAGGGATGACTCATCTTAGGACTCGCTTCCCGCTTAGATGCTTTCAGCGGTTATCGATTCCGAACGTAGCTACCGGGCAATGCCATTGGCATGACAACCCGAACACCAGCGGTTCGTCCACTCCGGTCCTCTCGTACTAGGAGCAGCTTCCTTCAATCATCCAACGCCCACGGCAGATAGGGACCGAACTGTCTCACGACGTTCTGAACCCAGCTCGCGTACCACTTTAAATGGCGAACAGCCATACCCTTGGGACCGACTTCAGCCCCAGGATGTGATGAGCCGACATCGAGGTGCCAAACACCGCCGTCGATATGAACTCTTGGGCGGTATCAGCCTGTTATCCCCGGAGTACCTTTTATCCGTTGAGCGATGGCCCTTCCATACAGAACCACCGGATCACTATGACCTACTTTCGTACCTGCTCGACGTGTATGTCTCGCAGTTAAGCTGGCTTATGCCATTGCACTAACCGTACGATGTCCGACCGTACTTAGCCAACCTTCGTGCTCCTCCGTTACTCTTTGGGAGGAGACCGCCCCAGTCAAACTACCCACCAGGCACTGTCCCGAACCCCGATTCAGGGGCCGCGGTTAGAACATCAAAACTACAAGGGTGGTATTTCAAGATTGACTCCACTCCATCTAGCGACGAAGCTTCAAAGTCTCCCACCTATCCTACACATGTAGGTTCAATGTTCAGTGCCAAGCTATAGTAAAGGTTCACGGGGTCTTTCCGTCTAGCCGCGGGTATACGGCATCTTCACCGCAATTTCAACTTCACTGAGTCTCGGCTGGAGACAGCGTGGCCATCATTACGCCATTCGTGCAGGTCGGAACTTACCCGACAAGGAATTTCGCTACCTTAGGACCGTTATAGTTACGGCCGCCGTTTACCGGGGCTTCGATCATGAGCTTCTCCGAAGATAACCCAATCAATTAACCTTCCGGCACCGGGCAGGCGTCATACCGTATACTTCCTCTTGCGAGTTTGCACAGTACTGTGTTTTTGATAAACAGTTGCAGCCACCTGGTATCTGCGACTCTCGGCAGCTTAGGGAGCAAGTCCCATCACCACTAAGAGCGTACCTTCTCCCGAAGTTACGGTACCATTTTGCCTAGTTCCTTCAGCCGAGTTCTCTCAAGCGCCTTAGTATTCTCTACCCGACCACCTGTGTCGGTTTGGGGTACGATTCCTGCTAACCTGAAGCTTAGAAGATTTTCCTGGAAGCATGGCATCAACTACTTCATCACCTTAGTGACTCGTCATCAGTTCTCAGCCTTAAGTACACCCGGATTTGCCTAAGTGTACAGCCTACAACCTTAAACGCGGACAACCAACGCCGCGCTAGCCTAGCCTTCTCCGTCTCTCCATCGCAGTTAGCAGAAGTACGGGAATATTAACCCGTTTCCCATCGACTACGCCTTTCGGCCTCGCCTTAGGGGTCGACTCACCCTGCCCCGATTAACGTTGGACAGGAACCCTTGGTCTTTCGGCGAGGGGGTTTTTCACCCCCTTTATCGTTACTCATGTCAGCATTCGCACTTCTGATACCTCCAGCGTGGGTTACCCCTTCACCTTCAACGGCTTACAGAACGCTCCTCTACCGCACTAGTGCAAGCACTAGTACCCATAGCTTCGGTGTATTGCTTAGCCCCGTTAAATCTTCCGCGCAGGCCGACTCGACTAGTGAGCTATTACGCTTTCTTTAAATGATGGCTGCTTCTAAGCCAACATCCTAGCTGTCTAAGCCTTCCCACATCGTTTCCCACTTAGCAATAACTTTGGGACCTTAGCTGATGGTCTGGGTTGTTTCCCTTTTCACGACGGACGTTAGCACCCGCCGTGTGTCTCCCGTATAGTACTCATTGGTATTCGGAGTTTGCAAAGGGTTGGTAAGTCGGGATGACCCCCTAGCCTTAACAGTGCTCTACCCCCAATGGTATTCGTACGAGGCGCTACCTAAATAGCTTTCGAGGAGAACCAGATATCTCCCGGTTTGATTGGCCTTTCACCCCCAGCCACAAGTCATCACCGCATTTTTCAACATACGTGTGTTCGGTCCTCCAATTGATGTTACTCAATCTTCAACCTGCCCATGGCTAGATCACCGGGTTTCGGGTCTACACCTTGCAACTAAACGCGCAGTTAACACTCGGTTTCCCTACGGCTCCGCTATTCGCTTAACCTTGCTACAAAATGTAAGTCGCTGACCCATTATACAAAAGGTACGCAGTCACGGTCTCAAGAACCGCTCCCACTGCTTGTACGTATACGGTTTCAGGTTCTATTTCACTCCCCTCACAGGGGTTCTTTTCGCCTTTCCCTCACGGTACTGGTTCACTATCGGTCAGTCAGGAGTATTTAGCCTTGGAGGATGGTCCCCCCATGTTCAAACAGGATGTCACGTGTCCCGTCCTACTCGTTTTCACGTAAAGTTAGTTTTCATGTACGGGGCTATCACCCTGTGCCGCTGTGCTTTCCAACACATTCCACTAACACCCTCTACGCTTAAGGGCTAATCCCCGTTCGCTCGCCGCTACTAGGGGAATCTCGGTTGATTTCTTTTCCTCCGGGTACTTAGATGTTTCAGTTCCCCGGGTTCGCCTCACTACACTATGTATTCATGTAGTGATACATGCTTATGCATGTGGGTTTCCCCATTCGGACATCGTTAGCTCAAATGCTTGTTACTAGCTCGCCAACGCTTTTCGCAAGTTACTACGTCCTTCATCGCCTCTGACTGCCAAGGCATCCACCATATACGCTTAGTCACTTAACCATACAACCCAAATAAGTCTCTATGAGAAATACTCGTTGCCTTGAGCGGGTAAGCTCAACACAGCCGTACTGTAACTAATGGTTTCTACTTTCGCCAAAATTAGAATTTTTATCTTATTGCTCAACAAGTTAATGTTAAACAACAAGCTAAGACACTTAATGTTAAGTGTTTTTAGAACTCAATTTTTTAATTTCGCGCTAATCCTATAAATAACAACACGATAAATCGTAGTCATTATCCCTTTCAGATTAACACTATCAGCTTTCCAAATTTTTAAAGAACGATATCAACTGCAACTAAGGCAGGATATTTTGTCGCTCATCTCTACAAAGTAGAGACAAACAAGCAATCTGTGTGAACACTCAACAATGATTAAGTTAGTCGTATAGGTAAGGAGGTGATCCAGCCCCAGGTTCCCCTAGGGCTACCTTGTTACGACTTCACCCCAGTCATGAACCACACCGTGGTAAACGCCCTCCCCGAAGGGTTAAGCTATCTACTTCTGGTGCAGCCCACTCCCATGGTGTGACGGGCGGTGTGTACAAGGCCCGGGAACGTATTCACCGTGGCATTCTGATCCACGATTACTAGCGATTCCGACTTCACGGAGTCGAGTTGCAGACTCCGATCCGGACTACGACCGGCTTTGTGAGATTAGCTCCACCTCGCGGCTTCGCAACCCTCTGTACCGACCATTGTAGCACGTGTGTAGCCCTACTCGTAAGGGCCATGATGACTTGACGTCGTCCCCACCTTCCTCCGGTTTATCACCGGCAGTCTCCCTAAAGTTCCCACCATTACGTGCTGGCAAATAAGGATAAGGGTTGCGCTCGTTGCGGGACTTAACCCAACATTTCACAACACGAGCTGACGACAGCCATGCAGCACCTGTCTCAGAGTTCCCGAAGGCACTAAGCTATCTCTAGCGAATTCTCTGGATGTCAAGAGTAGGTAAGGTTCTTCGCGTTGCATCGAATTAAACCACATGCTCCACCGCTTGTGCGGGCCCCCGTCAATTCATTTGAGTTTTAACCTTGCGGCCGTACTCCCCAGGCGGTCTACTTAATGCGTTAGCTTGAGAGCCCAGTGTTCAAGACACCAAACTCCGAGTAGACATCGTTTACGGCGTGGACTACCAGGGTATCTAATCCTGTTTGCTCCCCACGCTTTCGTACCTGAGCGTCAGTCTTTGTCCAGGGGGCCGCCTTCGCCACCGGTATTCCTTCAGATCTCTACGCATTTCACCGCTACACCTGAAATTCTACCCCCCTCTACAAGACTCTAGTTTGCCAGTTCAAAATGCAGTTCCCAGGTTGAGCCCGGGGCTTTCACATCTTGCTTAACAAACCGCCTGCGTACGCTTTACGCCCAGTAATTCCGATTAACGCTTGCACCCCTCGTATTACCGCGGCTGCTGGCACGAAGTTAGCCGGTGCTTCTTCTGCGAGTAACGTCACACCCAAACGCTATTAACGCTTGAGCTTTCCTCCTCGCTGAAAGTGCTTTACAACCCGAAGGCCTTCTTCACACACGCGGCATGGCTGCATCAGGCTTTCGCCCATTGTGCAATATTCCCCACTGCTGCCTCCCGTAGGAGTCTGGACCGTGTCTCAGTTCCAGTGTGGCTGATCATCCTCTCAGACCAGCTAGGGATCGTCGCCTTGGTGAGCCATTACCCCACCAACTAGCTAATCCCACCTAGGTTCATCCAATCGCGGAAGGCCCGAAGGTCCCCTCCTTTCCCCCGTAGGGCGTATGCGGTATTAGCAGTCGTTTCCAACTGTTATCCCCCTCGACTGGGCAGATACCTAGGCATTACTCACCCGTCCGCCGCTCGTCACCTCAGGAGCAAGCTCCCTTGTGTTACCGCTCGACTTGCATGTGTTAGGCCTGCCGCCAGCGTTCAATCTGAGCCATGATCAAACTCTTCAATTAAAGTTTTTTTTGCTTCTTCCACCTTACAAGTAAGGCTAAATCAGCGGCTCAACGAATTCTGTATTACATATTGCTATGAACACTCATTCATTAAGTAATTTTTGATTGCCTCGTGAGAGGCAATTTCGAATAACTTAATCTCTGTGAGTGTCCACACAGATTTGCTTGTCATATTGTTAAAGAGCGTGCTAATCCTATTAAGAACAAGTCTTTCAGTTAGCAGCCTAAGACGCTAGGTCGTTGGCTTGAGGAGGCGTATTCTACACTCTCCAGTGGCGGCGTCAAGCGCTTATTTTAAGAAGTTTTTCAAGCGATGATTCTTTATACAAGTCACATCATCCGAAGCCTCTAAAGCGATTGTCACCTGAATCAAATCTCCGTGGAGTTTTAACTCTCACTCTATTCTTTTTCATAAAAAGAAAGGAGTGACTGATTGCGCTGCAAGTCCCGTACTATCTAGCGTTTACGCTGGGTAGTTGGCCTGCTGTGCCGTGTCAGTGGATGCGCATTATAGGGAGTTTTGATCCGAGCGCAAGCGCTTTTTGAAAGAAAAGTGATGTTTTTTCAAAAGGCTATATTAAGCACACCATACTCACTAAATACCCCCAGAGTTATCCACAAAACTTGGTTTAAGTCGATATTTTGCGCTCCGGGATAATCAGTCTAGTACAGTATTTTGCAGATGCACGCATAATTCTAAACATTTTCAAATTTTCATCATCGGTTTGACGTCGCTTTCCTGTTTTCCTACGCTTTACACTTCCTGAGTAGCATGTACGAGAAAGCAATTTAGCTCTAAATCAGTATGCGTTACGCGAGCACTAAAGAAAGTACTGCTATATATAGTCAAAATCTTTCGGGATGCTTGCGCTTATCCTTTAAAACGTAGAGCTCTAACTCTACTATATAGAAGAAGGAACCTCTCTTTACCTAACTCAACTACAGCCATCCAATAAGTAGCAACAACTTTGTTAGGATTTAGCATTTGCTTTCTGAAGTATTAAGCTTCAAATCAGCTCTGTTTAACTTACTCTTAAGGCTTTACCCGTAAATCTGACATTAAAGATGCATTTATTGATTTTAGAGTGATCCCTATAACAATGCGGTAATTGTTAGCTTCAACCATTTGTTAGGACGTGTTTGAATAAACTAAAACCTATTCTTCTTGGCTGAGGTATTATCATGCACAACAACGTTAAAGCATTACTCGCAACCACATTGTTATTTTTCAGTAGTCAAAGTATGGCGAGTAGCGGCTGCGCATTTGAAGATAAACAAGACGGCTTTCTAGCGACTTGCAGTGAGGAGAAACAAGAAGTGATTTTAACTGGTGCTGTAACACATCAAGAGCTTAATGAATTTGACTGGTTTACCGATGAGTATGCAAATTATAAGGCTGATGCAGCTGTTATTGCAAAGCTCAAAAAGGTCGATAAGCCAACTGAGGTCGTCGTTATCATCGGTACATGGTGCCCAGACTGTCACCGGGAGACGCCACGCTTTATTCGTATTATTGAAGAGATCAATAACCCAAACATTAAAGTGACTTATATAGGTGTTGATCGAGCAAAAGAAGATCCACAGGGTTTGGCTGCTAACTATGAGTTTAGCCGTATCCCTACCTTTATTGTTGAACAAGGCAATAAAGAGATAGGTCGCATCATAGAAAGACCAGAAGTGACACTAGAAGCAGATTTGGCAAATATCTTAAAGTAGCCTTGTTGCTAATAAAATTAAAAGGCCGCAAATGCGGCCTTTTATACTCTTATATTAGCTAGTAACTTCTATATTAGAAATCGTAACGAACCGATGCTCTAACATAACGCGGAGTCTGGAAACTATCAGCGTAACCATAGCGAATGTTCTTAGCACCACTGTCAAACTCATATTGCTCATCCACTCCAGTAACTCCATCGAAGTTAAACAAGTTGAATACGTTTAACTTGAAGTTCAGGCGGCCTGCTTCATTAAAGTCCATTGTGTAAGACATATTTAGGTCAATGTTATAAATCCAATCAGTTCGTCCCATGCTGCCACGAGGTGCAGCTTCACCGTCGGCATAGAAAGATGATGCACCGTACCAATCACGACCATAACAAGTCCCATCAATCGCCACAGCCTGAACACAATAACCTTGGTCTTCAGGGTGAACACCAAAGGCATTAATTGGACGACCAGATTGTAGGTACGAGTTAAAACCAACGCTGAAATCATCAGTAACGTTATAAACACCATACAACTTGAAATTGTGGCGGCGATCGTTTGGAAGGTAACCATCACCATTATCCATAAGTTCTGGGTAGTCAAAAGATGTTGTCCAACCTGGATCAGCCTGCTCATTATCAGAGCGAACTAGACCTTCTGTATTACCTTCACTCTTAGACCAGGTATAAGAACCATTCAGTGTAAAGTCGTCTGTCACATTACCGCTAAAGCTTAGCTCGATAGCCTTATATGTACGCTCAGCTTCTGGAAAGCCCATTTGATCGGCATTTACATTTACAGTCTCTTTAACACCATCACCATCTACATCATAATAGATCTCTGTACCAATCCCTGGGTTTGTTAGTGTTGGGAACCAACCACCAACAAAGTAATCTTCGGCGCTTGTTTCACCATTACCAGCATGCCATGTATTTGCATCATAGTTTTCTAAAATCCATTGGTTCATACCGTAGTTAAATGATACATCTTCAATAGATTGCTTAAGATCGCGATACACACCACGGACACCTACAGCCCAATCATCATTAACCTGTTGCTGATAACCAATTGCAAACTCATCTGAATACATTGAGCCAGCTTTGTTATTAAACAGCTGATCAGCATCAGGTACTGAACCATCGGCAACAACACGACGACTAATTTCATCTCCTAGTATTGGAGAACCATCTGCATTAACACCATCAAGATGACTTACGATATGTGAATCATACGCAGCAGATGCCATACGTAAGTTTGTGTTTGGAGATACAGGCTGGAAATAACGCCCATATGAAGCGTATAACTTACTCGCACCATCCCCAAGTACATCCCATGTAGCACCTAAGCGTGGCGCAAATTGGCCATCTAGGTCGACATACTTGTCACCAGAACCAGTAGTGTTACTAAACTCGCTATAACGAACACCAGCATTAATCGTCACAGTATCTGTCACTTCCCAAGTATCAGAAACATATAGTGCAGTATGAACGTTTTCTGTTTCGCTATTTTTACCCCAAATACGCAAATCAGCATACTCAGTACCTTCAGCAAGTCCGTATGAATTATCAGGACCTGCAGCAAAATACTCATACCAACCATCACCGTGTGGTGTATAGATATCAGCAATTTCTAAACGCTCATAATCATAGCCAGCACGTAATGTATGATCGCCAATAACCCAGTCTAAATCGATACGGTAAGTGATTCGTTTGTCTTCTGTTTCTGAAGAGCCATAACCAACCCAGTCACCTAAACGTTCCCATGAACCGGAACGAAGATCCCAATAGGTAGATTGATCTAACGTGCCAGAGTTATCCTTAGTAGATTGGGTGATCTCACCATACATAGCAGTTAAAGTAATGTCGTCTGTTAGATAACCAGTATATAAGGCATTCCAACCAATTCCGCCGTATGTGGACTCTGTCAGGCCAATCTCATCACCACGACCGCCGTTATCATCACGCTGGTATTCATTTCCTGTGTAATCGCCTTCATTACTGAAAGCCATTACGCCTAAAGAGTGATCCTCATGGATAAACCAATCAACTTTGGTAAACCAACGGTTAGTCTTCCACTCATTATCGTTAATCTGGTTTTCACCGTACCCAGTGGTTTCCTCTTCAAACGGGTTCCATAAACCGTAGAAAAATAGCTTGTCTTCAATTATTGCACCTGAAGCCCAAATATTATATTCAGTTTCTTGCCAATAACCGTCTTTCGCCTCTTCAATAGTGCCATCATCTTTCATTCTTAGTGACGGTTCAGCTAACGAATCTGGTGCAATTTCAGCTTTTGCACCAAACTGCCACTCATTGTCACCCGACTTTGACACTAGACTTACAACACCACCGATAAAACGACCATATTCAGCCGATACACCACCAGTTTGTACTTCAGTTTGCGCAATAGCTTCCCATGGAAGATCGATATCGCCCATACCTTTACGTAAATCTGTTATATTTAGTCCGTTTAGATAGTATCCGTTTTCTGCAACTGATGAACCGCCAATCGAAACACCGCCAAAACCATCATCACCAGCTACAGAGCCAGGAGTAAGTAAGGCAATTGCAGTGGCATCTAATTCAACGGGTAATTGGTTAAGTTCACTCATAGAGATAACTTGTGATGCTGTAGTACTAGAAGTATCTACTCTGCTAATTCTTGCGCCACTAACAGCAATACGCTCTACACCAGAACCCTCTAAATCAAGAGCAACATCGAAAGTCAGTGCATTACCCATAGTCACTGCGATGTGTTGCTCTCTTACTTGGTAATAACCGTCTTTAGAGATGGTTACTGTATATTTACCAATCGGCAGACCTTTAAGAGAGAAGCTACCGTTTGCACCAGTAGTCGTTTCTCTCACAATACCTTTTGATTCATGTTTAATAATTACTTTTGCATTACTAAGATTTGAGCCAGCTTCTGTGGTAATTCGACCTTGCATAACACCTAAACCATCGGCTGCCATCGCTGCAGGCGCAGACATAAACAGCACCGAACCGACGGCTAAAGCAGCTAGCGTTTTTTTCGGCGAAAATCGCTTCAAAGCGTTACTTCCAGACATAATTTATCTCCCTTAAACTTTCTTTGAGTAAGCGCTTAGTCAGAATATTTTTTAATAAGATTGGGTACAGAACAGCCAAGCGCAAAAAAACATTAACATATTGCGCATACTTTATACAATCTACATTATCCAGAAAGCTGTTAAATTGAGAGTATTTAAGGTTTTTATGAAGTAGAAGATCTAGAGAGCAACACACACTACAGCTTTAACGTTTACCAAAACCAGCAGGAGCAGTGAACAGAACCACAAGTTCACACAAAGGCAGAGAAAAACCCTGAAATAAACAAGAGAAATATCACTTTAATTGTTAGGAGCAGCTAAAGCAGGGTCATTATAGCGGCAAGTATTGAGTTAATTGACACTCGAATACGGCACAATAGAATTGAATATAAATAATAGAAAGAGATATTAAGAGTTGAATATAAAGTAAAAATGATATTAATAAGTTAAAGGTTACTCGCTAATGTCTGCAATACTCCTTCACGCAGGGCGCCACCAGAAAGAGATAACTTTTCAATTTCAAGTAGCTCAAATAGAGCGAGAAGAATCGACACTCCGGCGCAAAATGTAGGCGCCCTTTCATGATTCAAGCCGAAAATTGCGAGCATAGATGGGTTCTTTTGCGCTAAGACTTCTTGTTTTAAACTCAGTAAAACATCTAGGGTAATAGTAGAAGACTGATTGCGATGATTTAGTAGTTCCACAACTGACTGCACACTACCAGAAGCTCCAACAACACAATGCCAACCTAAGGTTTTAAGCTCGGTTAAGTGTTGACCCAGTATTTCTTTCACCTTAGCTTTAGCATCGTCAAAATCTAAGTGTTGAAGTGGAAAGCTGCTAAAAAATGCCTCATTAAAAGTGACGCAGCCCATGGGCAAGCTGGTTTTTAGTAGAACATTGTTGCCATCACCGATAATAAACTCGGTACTAGCACCACCAATATCGATAACAAGCCGACGCCCTTCGCCTGCAGTTGTCGCCACCATACCTTGATAAATCAGCTCTGCTTCGCGCATGCCTGAGATAATCTCGATTGGGTGCCCCAATATGGGTAAGGCTCGACGACAGAAGTCATCCGAGTTAGAGATACTTCTTAATGTTGCCGTTGCGATGACTGCAACATTTTCGAAAGAAACCCCTTCTTTTTCTAGCATATTGGCAAACATCGCCAAACAGTCTAACCCCCGTAATAACACCTCTTCACTCAGCGAACCATCGGCTTGAATGCCTTCGGCCAAGCGGACTTTACGTTTGTACTTCGCAATAACTTTAGGCTGTTGAACCGCTGTTTGAGCAACCAACATATTAAAACTATTTGAGCCTAACGTAATGGCTGCATAAAGAGGTGTTGTCATTAAGCGTTATCGCCTATGAATGTCTACGCGTTCTGTCGTGACGACGCGGGCCACTGCGCTGACCACCTTGTGGACGACTTGCACCACGGTCTCGGGTATTGCGAGTATGAGTGCTTGGCTTACGATGAATTCGCACTGGTGGTGGAATATCATCAAGCAGCGCATCACTGTCGTATGACGTCACTGGGATCGAGTGTTGAATATAAGACTCGATAGCAGGTAAGTTCAATGCGTATTCTTCACATGCAAAGCTGACCGAGATCCCTTTTTGACCAGCACGACCAGTACGACCAATACGGTGTACGTAATCTTCACAGTCGTCAGGTAGATCGTAGTTGTACACATGAGACACATCTGCGATATGTAAGCCACGCGCCGCAACATCGGTTGCCACTAAGATATCAATTTCACCTTTAGTGAATTGCTCCAGAATACGTAAACGCTTCTTCTGCGGTACATCGCCTGTTAGCAAGCCTGCGCGATGGCCGTCACCTTCAAGCCATGACCATACTTTTTCACAGCTGTGTTTGGTATTAGAAAATACGATGGCTTTTTCTGGCCAGTCTTCTTCAAGCAAAGACAATAGCAAAGGCATCTTCTCCTCCATCGATGGATAGAAGATTTCCTCTTTAATGTTCTTTGATGTTTTCTCGTTTGGCGCAATCTCAACTTTCTCTGGCTCATTCATGTGGTCATAAGCAAGTTCTTGCACTTTCATTGAAAGCGTTGCAGAGAACAACATATTCAAACGTGATTTAGCATCAGGCATACGTCTAAACAAGAAACGAATGTCCTTAATAAAGCCAAGATCGAACATGCGATCAGCTTCATCAAGTACAACGGCTTGAATACAGCTAACATTGATCACGCCTTGACGCACATAATCGATAATGCGGCCAGTGGTACCAATCAGTATATCAACGCCTTTATCTAATACTTTGCGCTGAACTTCGTAGCCTTCACCGCCGTAAACGATACCGACCTTAAGGCCAGTATGCTTAGCCAGTAGATTCGCATCTTTAGCAATTTGAATCGCTAATTCTCGAGTTGGCGCCATAATAATAGCGCGAGGCTGATTTAGTTGACGTTCGGCAGGGATTGGCGTCGATAGGAGGTGGTTAAACGTGGCAACTAAAAAGGCCAGTGTTTTACCCGTACCTGTTTGTGCCTGACCCGCTATATCTTTTTTTTCTAATAAAATGGGTAACGATAAAGCTTGAATTGGAGTACAAAACTCAAATCCTGCTTCGTTAAGTGCCTGATGAACCTCTTTATGTAGAGGAAAGTCAGCAAACTTCTGTGTAGATAAATGTGTATCGCTCATAGCGCAGGCTTACCTGTAAAAGGTTGCAATAAAAAACTCGATCGTTTGAAATAGCGATAGAATTTTATCACGGAAAATTGGTGCACACTCGGAGAAACGTCTATCACGCTATTTTAGGCATCAGTGACGGAATCATCATTCCCTCTATTTAATACGATGCGATGAAATTTAAGCGTGTATTTACCGTTCTCTTAGGACAATTTTAAACGCTTCTAGGCGTTAAACGTCGTTGACGTAGGCTAACTATGCCTGTAAATCAGCGTCTTGTCTAAAGCGTTTTAATGTACTAAAGAGTGCCGACATTAATATTTACGTAACTTTTAGCTTGAAAAGCTATTTTACCGACCCAATATACAGGTTAAGCCATTAACAAACCAGCAATGGCAACCAAACTGGAGAACACCATGAGCGACAAGATTGTATACCTAAGCGACGATAGCTTTGAAAATGACGTAATTAACTCTGAACTACCAGTTCTGGTTGATTTCTGGGCTGAATGGTGTGGTCCATGTAAGATGATCGCCCCTATCTTAGACGACGTTGCTGAAGAATACGAAGGTAAGATCACAATCGCTAAATTGAATGTTGACCAAAACAACGTTTCACCAGCTAAGTACGGCGTACGTGGTATCCCAACGCTACTGCTATTCAAAGCGGGTGAGCTAGCGGCAACAAAAGTTGGCGCGCTATCAAAAACTCAACTTAAAGAGTTTATTGACGCTCAGCTTTAATCACTCAAAGTACCGTTTAATCTTAGCGTTAGGCGGTATATAAGTGACTCCCGGCACAGCTTCAACAAGAAAATGTGTCGGGTTAAGCTAAACTTCTAGACGCCCCGCCCTGTTAGTGCTACTTTAATAACCAGAATCATTCTAATTAACCCACTTCTCGCTATCCGATCAATATTCAATAAGCTACAAAACCTTTGATCGTAGATGGCATTGCCACGTACAAAACAAGACCCACCACGATGAATTTATCAGAATTAAAAGACACCTCAATATCAGATTTAGTCCAGCTTGCTCAAGACATGAAGCTAGAAAATATGGCTCGTGCTCGTAAGCAAGACATTATTTTCTCTATCCTTAAGGCCCACGCTAAAAGCGGTGAAGATATTTTCGGTGGTGGCGTTTTAGAGATTTTACAAGACGGCTTCGGCTTCCTTCGTAGCTCTGACGGTTCATACTTAGCGGGCCCAGATGATATCTACGTATCACCAAGTCAGATTCGACGCTTTAACATGCGTACTGGTGACACGATTTTTGGTAAAATTCGTCCACCAAAAGAAGGTGAGCGTTATTTTGCCCTTCTAAAAGTGACCGAAGTTAACTTCGACAAGCCTGAAAACTCTCGCAACAAAATCCTTTTTGAAAACCTAACGCCTTTGCATGCAGAAGAACGTATGCGTATGGAGCGTGGTAACGGTTCAACTGAAGATATCACTTCACGTATTTTGGATTTATGTTCTCCAATTGGTAAAGGTCAACGTGGTCTAATCGTTGCACCACCAAAAGCGGGTAAAACCCTATTACTACAGAACATGGCGCAAAGCATCACTAACAACAACCCTGAAGTGGTGTTGATGGTACTGCTTATCGACGAACGTCCTGAAGAAGTTACCGAGATGCAACGCATGGTTAAAGGTGAAGTTATTGCTTCTACCTTTGATGAGCCAGCAAGCCGTCACGTACAGGTTGCAGAAATGGTAATCGAAAAGGCTAAACGCCTTGTAGAGCACAAGAAAGATGTTGTTATCTTACTTGACTCTATTACTCGTCTAGCACGTGCATACAACACAGTAATCCCTTCATCTGGCAAGGTACTTACTGGTGGTGTTGATGCCAACGCTCTACACCGTCCTAAGCGTTTCTTTGGTGCGGCTCGTAACATCGAACATGGCGGCAGCTTAACCATTATCGCTACAGCGCTTGTTGATACAGGCTCTAAGATGGATGAAGTGATTTACGAAGAATTTAAAGGTACGGGTAACCAAGAGTTACACCTTTCTCGTAAAGCCGCTGAGAAGCGCGTTTTCCCTGCAATCGACTTCAACCGCTCTGGTACACGTCGCGAAGAGAAACTAACGACTCCGGATGAGCTACAGAAGATGTGGATCCTACGTAAGATCCTTAATCCAATGGATGAAGTGACAGGCATGGAATTCCTTATCGATAAATTGGCAATGACCAAGACTAACGATGAGTTCTTCACTGCGATGAAACGCGCTAAGAGCTAATGAGCTTTTACTATACTGACCCTAGGTTGGTATAAACTAAAAAAACCGCATTCGTGCGGTTTTTTTGTATCTGTTATTTATAGCTAACATTCGTTAGGCACTAATCCATAAGCCTTTTAACTCCATTTAAACGCTGCTTACAACGCTCTCTGAGCATATCTCTAAGCAACAAGATCACTGGAGTCACATGCTCCCGGCCCGGACAAACTAAGTACAGATCCGCCTCTTCCCCTTGATAATCATTAAGCAAAGGCACTAAACGACCCGACTCGATATCATCGGTTAGATCTAACCAAGACTTAAATACCAGCCCCTGGCCTGCAACCGCCCAACGCCGCGCTATATCGGCATCATTACAGGTACGGTTAGCACTCACTCTTACTTTATACTGTTGACCATTTTTATTGAAAACCCATTGATCATGGGTACGCTCATCTAGCATAAAAAACAAACAATTATGCTGTGACAACTGCTCCAATGAGCTTACCTCACCAAAGCGCTTAATGTAGTCCGGCGAGGCACAGAGTACACGACGAGAGTTACAGATCTTAAAAGCTACCAGCGCTGAGTCTTTAGGTTTGCCTGAGCGTAGCGCCACATCTATCTTGTCACGATAAAAATCCGACAAGTTATCGCCTATATGTAGACGCAACTTTAGCTCAGGGTATTCAAGTAGAAACGCATCGAGCCAGGGGAGCAAGACATTGCGACCGACGTCAGAGGGCACAGACAGACTCACTAAGCCTGAAATACTCGCCTGAGTGCTTTCTATCGCTCGCTGACCCACCTCTAAATCGGATAAAGCACGACGACAATGAATAAGATATCGTTCACCCGCATCGGTTAATCTTAAGCTTCGCGTACTGCGAATAAATAAGGTTGTGCCTAACTCCTTCTCTAATCGTTTGAGTCCTGCACTCGCTACCGCAGAGGAAATATCTAACTCAACAGCTGCCGAAGTCAAACTACCGCAATCGGCTACCCGCACAAAAAGTCTGAGATCGTTAAGTTGCATTATCAATATTCCATTTGCAAATAAGCTTTAATTTAAAGCAAATTGTAGATAATACTGCGCTAAACGTCACCCATTAAAAAAGCCTGCGAAAGCAGGCTTTAAACGTTATAACATCATTATAATCTGGTATGAACTAGACTAATGTCACAGCCATCTTACGACGTAGATACGCAATCTGCTGCATGTGCGGTAAGTCTTTAGGGCAGTTATCTTGGCAACCCAGTAGCGTCATACAACCAAACACTCCATCTTGATTACCAATCACGTGATAAAAATCTTCAAGCTCACGTCCATCTCGGCTATCGAGTTCAAAACGTGCCAACTTCATCATACCCACAGCGCCCACAAAGGTGTCACGCATCTGCTTAGTCGCACAGGCAGAAACGCACACACCACATTCAACGCAGCGTTCTAGCTCATACAGCTTAGCGGCTTCGGCTGGATCCATTGGTGCTTCTAAACGATGCACATCGATGTCATCACTAATTGGGTGTAACCAGAGCTTTAGACGCTCAGCAAGTTCACGCATAAACTTACCCGTATTCACCGATAGATCGCCTATTAGCTCAAACCCAGGTAATGGCATTAGGTTGATTTCACCTTTAGGGTACTTAGCGGTCAGTGTACGACAAGCCAAGGTAGGAAAACCGTTGATCACCATGGCGCAGCTACCGCAGATCCCTGCACGGCAAACGAAGTCAAACTGCAATGAGGTGTCTTGCTCCTCGCGCAAACGATTCAGTGCAATAAACACCGTCATGCCAGGCGCCTCTTCAAGCTGGTATTTCACCATCTTAGGTTTGTCGCCCGGTACCTGCGGATCATATCTAAAAATATTGAAAGTTAAGGTACGGCCCTTTGCCGTTTCTTGGCTCATTTAGCGATCTCTCCTGCGCTCAAGTTTTCAAGCATCTCACTCAAGCGTTCATTCTTTGGTTTTAATGATTCTGGCACATCAAACGGCATTAATGCATTTTGCTGCTGATGCCTGTCGGCATCAGTCCCTAGCTGAGCTAAGATCTCACTGATCTCCTGCTCACGCTTGGCCGTATCTGGGTGGGCAATCGCATTATCGATACCGTAACCGCGATAACCCGGAGGCAGCTCCATCTTCATCACATCTAGTTGCTCATACTCAAGCTCAGGTGACAAACTATTCTCATCAGGCCAGCTCGATAAGGTGCGGTTTAACCAATCTTTATCGTTACGCTGCGGGAAGTCTTCTCGGGCATGGGCACCACGGCTCTCTGTACGTGCTGCTGCGCCTGACGCAACAGTCAATGCAACTTTAATCATACGTTTAACACGCAATGCTTCTACCAGCTCAGGGTTCGCATGACGCTTCTTACATTTAAGGCCGATAACACGTGAGCGCTTAAGTAACTCTTGCAGCTCAGCCACCGCTTTTTCTAGCTCTGGACCGTTACGGAAAATACCGACGTAATCCATCATGATCCGCTCCATCTCTTTACGGATAACAAATGGACTCTCAGTGCCTTGACCTTCGACTAGTTCATCAATTTCACTGCGCACCTTGTCGACAAACGTCTCAACAAGCCCAGTGTTGATCTCTAAGGTATTGTCCTGACAGAAATCGGCCACATACTTACCGATAATCATGCCACCAACAACCGTTTCGGCTAGCGAGTTACCACCAAGACGGTTAAAGCCATGCATATCCCAACAGGCGGCCTCACCAACACTGAACAGACCTTTAAGTTGTGGGCTTTGTCCTGTCTTATCGGTACGAATACCACCCATAGAGTAATGCTGAGTCGGTCTTACCGGGATCCAATCTTTAGCCGGATCGATACCTAAGAAGTTCTCACAGATCTCTTTCACTTCTCGTAGGTTAGTTTCAACATGCTTACGTCCAAGCAAGGTGATATCCAGCCATAAGTGTGGACCATAGGGGCTATCGACACCTTTGCCTTTACGCATATGTTCGGTCATACGGCGTGATACCACATCACGTGAGGCCAGCTCTTTCTTCTCTGGCTCGTAATCTGGCATAAAACGGTGACCGTCTTTGTCACGCAATAAACCACCATCACCACGACAACCCTCGGTCGTCAAAATACCGACTGGAACAATCGCCGTTGGGTGGAACTGCACCGCTTCCATGTTACCGAGCTTAGCAACGCCAGTTTCGAGTGCCAACGCTTGACCAACGCCTTCACAAATAATCGCATTGGTAGACACTTCATAAATACGACCATAGCCGCCGGTTGCTATGGTGGTCGACTTAGCCACATAGGCATGCAGCTCGCCAGTGATCAGGCAACGAGCCACCACACCGTGACAGCGTGTACCGTCATGAATAAGTGATAACGCTTCCATGCGCTCATGCACAGGAATATCCATCGAAATGGCTTTGTTATCTACCGCGTAAAGTAACGAGTGACCGGTACCATCTGCCGTGTAGCAAGTACGCCACTTCTTAGTGCCACCAAAGTCTCGGGCGTTGATAAGACCATGAGCACTCTCGGCTTCCTCAATGGTGACCTTCTCTGCATTCACGACTACTTGACGTGGGCCAGCGGTTACACGCGTCCAAGGTACGCCCCAGTTCGCTAGTTCACGCACGGCTTTCGGCGCACAATGAGCAAACATACGCGCCACATCTTGATCGCAGCCCCAGTCAGAACCTTTTACCGTATCTTGGAAATGGACATCCTCATCATCTCCCATGCCTTTTACGGTATTGCCCAAACTCGCTTGCATACCACCTTGCGCCGCCGCAGAGTGCGAGCGTTTAGCAGGAATTAATGACAATACAACAGTATCTAGGCCACGCTCTTTAGATGCGATAGCTACTCGTAATCCAGCAAGTCCGGCGCCGATCACTAATGAATCGGTATATATCAGTTTCACACGTGCTCCTTAAAGTAGGGTGCAGAGTCAGTTTATGTTTTTTTATTATCAGCAGTTTACACATTGGCGTAAGGCAAGAACGCCAGTAGTGACGCCAGGCCCACAACAATGAAAACCACACTGATGATAGTTTTTATTTTTTTCAGTCTTTCGCGGGTATTTATGTCTCTCGCTACGCCCCATTTCACCGCTAGGCGGTAAACACCAATCGCGGCATGAAGCTCAACACAGAGTAACAACGGCAGATACAACAGCCACGCCCCCTGCTGCCAAATTCTATCAGCACTGCCATGGGGGCCAATCGTCTCGGGCGCTGACCCTATCAGCCATAAATGCACGGGTAGTAATAGTAAAATCACCACGCCCGTTATCGCCTGCCATACCCATAAACGTGTATCACCGTGATTAACTAGGCTAAGCTGCTGTCTTAACGCCTTTTGCTGACGCAGACTAAACGGTAACTTATGGATAGCCACCAAGACATGCACCAATACAATGGCCGCAATCAATAGGACTATAATCGACACGACCCAGGGGTATCCATGTCCATCTGCGCTCAAGAAGCTCAGCTCCATGGTTTTAGCCACCCAAGTCATGGCCTCTTCTCCCAAGAGGATAGAGGAGACCAAAATTAAGTGTGTCCATAAAAATATTGCCAACACGCCACCAGAGATACTCTGGCTCAAGTCCAACCTTCCACTCCAATTACCGCGATCTGTTATTTTTTTCATTCGCTGCCCATCCTTGATAAATACCCAGCCCGTTAACCATTTGGTTACAATGTCGCGCAATAATAGGTATTTAACCGTGAGATAGATCAACAAAAATTCGATTAGGTAAGTGAAGATTAATCAACGAATTCAGTTTGCTCCCCCACTAATAGGCAGCGCTTAACTTGGTCGATAAGCCTCTACAGGGAGAGTGAGCTCACTACCGATCAAAATGTAAGAACCCAGGCTAAGCAAACCGATAACAATAAGATAAATGATCAGCACCTTAGCCAATTTACGCAGACCTGTGCGCTTATGGGTGAAGCCCCACTTAACCGCAGCGCGGTAAAGACCAATCATGGCGTGAATAACTACAGCGGGTAGCAATAGTACGTATAACAACCAAGCATTTTGATGATAAACACGCTCAGCCGATAGATTTGGACCAATTTCAGGGTTGGCGATCATGGTAAAAAGGTGAACAGGCACTAAAAAGAACAGTACAAAACCGGTCGATAATTGCCAAAACCAAGCATGACTATCTTTGTGATTAATCACTGTCATATGACGTCTTAACGCACGCCATTGGCCAAGCTGAGCGGGAAAACGACGTAAAGCAACGGCAGCATGCAGCATCACTACGGCTAACATAAACACCGAGAAGACTTTAGTCACAATCGGAAAACCGTGACCTGTTGGGCTAAACATACCACCTTCTAAAAATTGCACGACCGTATAAAAAGCATCTTTTCCGAGTAGGATACTCGATTCGAAGTGCAGGTGAGCCAGTAGGAAGCAGCCCATCATCACTCCTGTAATGCTTTGTATTTTATCTGCTTTTGCCGATGCAGGATGTCCGGTACCGCTTACGTAGGATGCTAACATTATTCTTGTCTTGTTTGTCTTATGCCTAATAGTGGGATTTACACTCTAACAAGATCTATGTCAGCAAAATGATACAGGGATTTCTTTCGTGATCAGTGTCACTACATTTAGACTCACTATTAGACGTAGATCACAAACAGCCACCACCAAAAAGAACACTGGTAATACCATTTACCCAATAAATTTCAGTATCTTGCAAAAACAATTCAAACAAAACAATCGCAAACACGAAATACTCTATCGAATATAAAAGCGACAGCAAATGCCATAGTTATACATTAATTCGATGATTTAACATCTAACATTCACACTCAAACCTGCCATGGTTTACAATAGGCGCATATATCTAGTTAACGAGAATATTCATGCCTTGGATCCAACTTAGAATTGACACTGACGGCCCACATGCCGACGCGATTAGCGATCAACTGATGGAAGAAGGTTCACTCTCTATTACCTTCGAAGATGGTAAAGACAGCCCGATTTATGAACCGACTCTGGGCGAGACCCCACTGTGGAATCACACGGTTATCATCGCGTTGTTTGAAGCCAACTTTGATTTATCCCCTGTGGTTGAGCGTTTAAAGCAACTTCCTTGCCTAGGCGAAAACTTCAGTTATAAGATTGAACAAGTCGAAGATAAAGATTGGGAACGTGAATGGATGGATAACTTCCATCCGATTAAGTTTGGTGATCGCCTTTGGATCTGCCCAAGCTGGCGTGAAATCCCCGATCCAACCGCTGTTAACGTTATCTTAGATCCGGGCCTGGCCTTTGGTACGGGTACCCATCCAACCACAGCACTGTGCCTAGAATGGTTAGACGGCCTAGATTACAGCAATAAAGATGTGATCGATTTCGGCTGTGGTTCAGGCATTTTAGCCGTAGCAGCACTAAAACTTGGCGCAGAACGCGTAACCGGTATCGATATCGACTATCAAGCCATCGAAGCCTCAAAAGCAAATGCTGAGCGTAATGGCGTGCAAGATAAGCTTGAGCTGTACTTACCTGAAGATCAACCAGCAGATCTACTTGCCGATATCCTAGTGGCAAACATTCTTGCAGGCCCACTTCGCGAGCTTGCACCATTAATTGCTGAAAAAGTTAAACCTGGTGGACTATTGGCACTTTCAGGCCTACTGCAAGAACAAGCTGAAGAAGTTTCAGCCTTTTATAGCCAGTGGTTTGATATGGACGAGCCCGCTCACAAAGACGATTGGAGCCGCTTGACAGGTGTGCGTAAATAGCAGTAATGCGCGGCGCTTTCTGCGCCGCCACTGACTTCTCACTAAACAAAAGTCAAGCAAAAAAGTTGCCCTCAGGTCATTTATTGACCTTTTCACAGGCTTGAAAAAGGCGTACTATAGCGCCCCTTTGACGAGCAAGGTGTTTTGATAAATGCAGATTGGACCCTATCGCCTGAAAAATCAGTTGATCGTGGCCCCAATGGCAGGTGTCACAGACCAACCCTTTAGAAATCTCTGCTTACGTTATGGCGCAGCCTTAGCCGTGTCGGAGATGCTTTCATCGAATCCTGATGTTTGGGATACCGATAAAAGCCGCTTGCGTATGACACACGCAGGTGAAGACGGAATACGTTCGGTTCAGATTGCGGGTGCAGATCCAGAGTTAATGGCCAATGCCGCTGTTGTCAATGTACAGCAAGGGGCACAGATCATTGATATCAATATGGGCTGTCCAGCAAAGAAAGTGAATAAGAAGCTCGCAGGGTCGGCTTTATTGCAAGATCCAGCTCAGGTAGAAGCGATTCTACGTGCGGTGGTGGCAGCAGTTGATGTGCCTGTGACGCTAAAAATTCGAACGGGATGGGCTCCAGAGCACAGGAATGGTGTTCATATCGCCCAGATTGCAGAAGATTGCGGTATAGCCTCGTTAGCCGTTCACGGCAGAACAAGGCAGTGCATGTACAAAGGCGATGCCGAGTACGACACAATTAAAGCAATTAAAAAACAGATCTCGATACCCGTTGTCGCTAATGGAGACATTTTAACCCCAGAGAAAGCACGTTTTGTGCTGGATTATACTGGTGTGGATGCCCTGATGATTGGACGAGGAGCTCAAGGACGACCTTGGATATTTAGGGAAATCCAACATTACCTGGATACAGGTAATAAGCTAGCGCCCGTTGAGATGGATGAAAAGCGTCAAGTGATGCTTGAACACCTTAAACTGCTATACAACTTGTATGGCGATTATAAGGGCATCCGCTTCGCAAGAAAGCATGTTGGCTGGTACTTAGACCAAGAATCACAACGCGCTTTTCGAAGCGAGTTTAATCGACTCGAAACCGTTGAAGAACAATGTTCCATGGTGGAACGCTATTTTGATGAATTTGTTGCATATTAATAAAGAGCAGAATACGAATGTTTGATCAGACTACTCACACTGAAGTTCACCAACTTACTGTTGGCAAAATCGAAACCGCTAGTGGCGCAATTAAGCCACAATTATTACGTGATGCGGTAAAACGTGCTGTCACTAACTTCTTCGCTCAAATGGATGGGCAAGAAGCTGAAGAAGTATATGAAATGGTGTTAAGCGAAGTTGAAGCACCTCTGCTAGATATCATCATGCAACACACTCGTGGCAACCAGACTCGCGCTGCCAACATGCTAGGTATCAACCGTGGTACTCTGCGTAAGAAATTAAAGAAGTACGGCATGAACTAAGACTAACGTCTTAACATGTTGTATAAAAACGGGTTTTTTGGCGACAAAAAACCCGTTTTTGCTTATATGTACCCCCATATGTACCCGCGATCTCTCGCTTCCCCTACTCTTCTTATAACCAATCATTAATCAGCTTGCCTGTAAATATAATCGAAATAACTCTCAACACTTTACTCTCTTTCAGCTTCGGCTAATTTTCACCTTGTAGACTCGCAAATCTTGTGACAATTCATAACAAGTTTTAACTTAGTTGTTAATTCAAAAAGTGATAAATTGCACAGCCCTGCGCGAATAACGCAAAAAGTGCGACTAAAACAATAACGACAAATACAACAATAAAAACTGCGAATCGTTTGGCAAAACCTGATCGTAGAACTAAATCCCGATAGAGGACATTATGCTAACCAAGAAAACCCTGCTAAACACTGCATTAAGCTTAGGCTTACTTACCAGCTACTCAGCGCATGCTGAAACTTTTTCTTTTGTTGAAAAGCCAGCTAACAATATCGATACTTTAGTCGTCTTCCAAGCAGGCGGAGAAACCTCAAGCGCCCTTAGCAAACTAGATAAACAATCAAAGCAGCAAATTAGCAATGCATTAGCACTGCAAGAGTTCACTGGCGAAAAGAAACAAATCGTTGAGATCCTGATGCCCACAGGGATCGACACCAAACGATTAGTCATTGTTGGAGTCGGTGAGGCGTCTGAACTCACTGCAGGCGAAGTGAACAAGCTCGGGGCAAGTATCACTGCGCATTTAAATGGTAGCCCAGCAAACAATATTCAACTGCTGACATCAGGGATCACTGATGCCACCAGCAACGTTAGCTTTGCCGCGCAGCTGGCTCATGGCATCAACCTACGTGCCTACAAGTTTGATAAGTACCTATCACAGAAGAAACCAGCCGAGAAGAACTACACGATAACGGTTAGCAACTCAGAAGCGACCAATAAGCAGTACCAACAATTGGCAGCCATTGAACAAGGGGTATTCTTAGCGCGCGATCTCGTCTCTGAAACACCATCAGAGATGACACCTGTCGATTTTGCTAACGCCACCAAAGAGCTTAAGAAACTGGGTGTAAAAGTGACCGTGCTAGAGCCGAAGCAGATTGAAAAACTCGGTATGGGCGCGCTCCACGCTGTTGGCCGCGGCTCTATAGAGGGCGCACGCTTAGTGATTGCGCATTGGCAGGGTAATGATGACGCCCCTATCGCACTGGTTGGCAAAGGCGTTACCTTCGATTCTGGCGGCTATAACATCAAAGCCTCTGGCGACTCTATCTCACGCATGAAGTCCGATATGGCAGGCGCTGCTGCGGTACTTGGCGCAGTTAAAGCGATGGCACTACAAAAAGCCGATGTAAACCTAGTCGCAGTCATGCCAATGGCCGCCAACATGGTATCAGAAACTGCGCTGGCACCTGGCGATGTACTGATGACAGCTGAAGGATTAAGCGTTGAGGTGCTCAATACCGACGCTGAAGGCCGATTAATCCTAGCGGATGCCATGTGGTATGCCAGAGAGTTTTATCAGCCACAGGTGATGGTCGATGTCGCCACACTGACGGGTTCAAAGGTGCGCGCCGTAGGTAATCGCTATACGGCAGTATTTAGTGACGACGATACTTTAGTCGATGAACTGACCTTTTCTGGTCAAGCCGTCGATGAGAAGCTGTGGCGCTTACCGCTAGCCTATGAAGATCTACTCAAAAGCCCCATAGCCGACCTTAAAAATGCGGGTTACGGTGGACCAGGTGCCAGCACCGCGGCAGTATTCTTAAAGCAATTTAGTGGCGATACTAAATGGGCACACCTCGATATTGCTGGTAGCGCACTCACTTCCAAAGATGTTGGTATAACACCAATAGGTGGCACTGGCCACGGCGTCCGCCTGTTGAGTCACTGGATCATGACTCAAAGCCAGTAACTCCGCTTCAATTACATATAAAGCTTCTTATCAAACTTCTATTAAGAACTTCTTATAAAAAAGAACGTTAACAAAAAGCCCTGCAATGCAGGGCTTTTTCTATAAAACAATAAAGCTCAACTGATTAAACCGGGTTTTGCTCAACCCTCAACTTTTAATGTATTAGTTGCATTCGCTTGCTTATTCTCACGACGCTTATTCTCACTACGTTGGTGCGCCATGCGATAAAGGATCGGTAGCACAAATAGCGTCAGTAGTGTGGACGAAATAATGCCGCCAATCACCACGGTAGCGATGGGTCGCTGTACCTCTGCACCAGTGCCAATATTAAGCGCCATCGGCACAAAGCCAAGGCCTGCCACTAATGCCGTCATCAGTACTGGGCGCAGTCTAATTAGCGCGCCATCAATAATGGCTGACATTAACTCGCCTTTCTCTTGATAGAGCTGACGAATAAAGCTCAGCAACACTAAACCGTTCAACACCGCCACGCCAGAGAGTGCAATAAAGCCCACACCCGCAGAGATAGATAACGGCATATCTCTAAGCCAAAGAGAGATCACTCCACCCGTTAATGCCAGCGGAATACCAGTAAAGATAATTAGCGCATCTTTTACCGAGCTAAAGGCCATGACGAGCAAGCCTAAAATCAATGCAAGGGTTAGCGGAACCACGATTGATAGACGTTGACTAGCCGACTCAAGTTGCTCAAAAGTACCACCATATTCCAACCAGTAACCAGCAGGGATATCGACCTGCTGGTTGATCCTCAGCTTAGCCTCACTGACGAACGAGCCTAAGTCACGGCCACGTACGTTTGCAGTCACCACAATACGGCGCTTACCGTTTTCTCGGCTGATCTGATTCGGTGACGGTGCAATGTCTAGACTCGCGACCTCAGACAAAGGCACATACTCACCAGAGGGCAACACAATGGGCAGTTCTTGCAAGTGCTCAACATCTTTACGGATGGTTTCAGGTAAACGGATCACCATCTTAAAGCGGCGGTCACCTTCAAAAATCAATCCAGCCTCTTCGCCGCCAATCGCGGTAGCCACAAAGTCTTGTAGCTCGTTAACGGTTAAACCATAACGTGCTAACGCCATACGATCTGGCTGAATTGATAACATAGGCAAGCCTGTCACCTGCTCAACTTGTAGATCCGCGACGCCATCGATTTGCTCTAACACTTCGTGAATAGCATTAGCCGAGGTTAATAACTGCTGCAAGTCATCACCAACAACCTTAATCCCCAGATCGGCACGCACACCCGATATAAGCTCATTAAAACGCATCTCAATCGGTTGAGTGAGCTCAAAGTTATTACCCGGCTGACCTGAAACCGCAGTAACAATATCGGCCGCTAACGCATCGTGGCTCATCTTAGGGTTGGGCCACTCACTGCGCGGCTTAAGCATAATAAAGGTATCGGCAATATTTGGCGGCATAGGATCGTTCGCCACCTCAGGGGTGCCAATCTTAGAGAATACGTTCAGCACTTGTGGGAAGTGTTTAATGCGCTCTTCTAACAAGACCTGCATATCAACTGACTGCTCTAAACCTGTCCCCGGAATTCGGATAGCTTGCAGCAAGATATCTTCTTCATTGAGCTGTGGAATAAACTCTGAGCCCAGCGTCGTTGCCAGCCAAATAGAAAACGCCACCAAGGCAACGGCAGCGCTTAGCACTAGCCAACGCAGTTTCATTGCAGCGATTAATAGCGGCTTATACAGTGACTTAGTCGCTGTAATAACACGGCTCTCTTTGTCGCTGATTTTGCCTGTCATAAACAACGCAACCGCAGCAGGAACCAATGTTAACGACAACACCAAAGCAGCTAGCAGTGCCATCACAACAGTGGCTGCCATTGGGTGGAACATCTTGCCTTCCACGCCTGTGAGGCTAAACAGCGGGATATACACCACGGTGATGATCAGCACGCCAAATAAGCTGGGGCGGATCACCTCGTTAGTGGCTTCAAATACCAGTTGCAGACGCTGCTTACGCCCGAGCACATGACCGCCATTTTGCACTTGTGCCTGACCTAACCTGCGAATGGCGTTTTCGACAATAATCACCGCACCGTCGACGATCAGACCAAAATCTAATGCGCCAAGGCTCATCAAGTTAGCCGAAACGCCCGCTTGCACCATGCCTGTCATTGTTGCCAACATCGCCAGCGGAATAACCGCGGCGGTGATCAGCGCCGCTCTAGCATTACCCAGCAAAATAAACAGCACCACAATCACCAGTAGCGCGCCTTCCACGAGGTTTTTCTGCACCGTGTATACGGCTTTATCGACCAAGGTGGTTCTGTCGTACACGGCTTCCACTTTAATGCCATCGGGCAAAGAGGCCTTAACATCTTCAAGCTTGGCTGCAACCGCTAACGACACCTGACGTGAGTTTTCACCTACTAGCATCATGGCACTACCGAGTACCGTTTCTTTGCCATCACGAGTCGCTGCGCCCGTTCTTAACGCCTTACCTATGCCAACCTCGGCAATATCGGTAATAAAAATAGGCGCATTGTCGATATGCTTAACCACCACCTGCTCAATGTCGCTCATGGTCTTTAACTGCGCGGCTGAACGCACCGTCAGTTGCTGTCCCTCTCGCTCGATGTAACCGGCACCACGATTGCTGTTGCTGTTTAGCAGTGCAACTTTGATATCGGCAAAGGAGACACCATAGGCCAACATCTGTTCAGGCAATGGGGTTATGTGATACTCCTTATCATAACCGCCTATGGTATTGATTTCAGTTACACCCGGTACCTGAGCTAACTGAGGCTTAATAATCCAATCTTGGATCTCTCTCAGTGCGGTGGCATCAAACTCACGCCCATCTGCTTGTTTCGCATCTGGTAGCGCTTCGATGGTGTACATGAAGATCTCACCAAGTCCCGTTGATATAGGCCCCATTTCGGGCTCAATCTCAGCGGGTAACTTGCCTTTAATACCGTTTAAGCGCTCGCTAATAAGGTTACGCGCAAAGTAAAGGTCGGTACCTTCATCAAACACGACCGTCACTTGCGATAATCCATAACGCGACAATGAGCGCGTATAGGAGAGCTGCGGGATCCCCATCAGTGCATTTTCAATCGGGTAGGTAATTCTTTGCTCGGTTTCCTGCGGCGAATACCCCTCGGCGCGCGTGCTAATTTGCACCTGCACATTGGTAATATCAGGTACGGCATCAATGGGTAACTTTTGATAACTCCATAGCCCGACTGCCACTAGCAGCATGGCTAAGAACATCATCATCCAGCGTCTATTTATCGCGAGACGCAAAACTGATTCAATCATCTGTGTCTCCTTTAGTGGACGTGCGCGGCGCTTGATTTCTCAAGATCGGCTTTCAGTAGAAAACTATTATTCACCGCGTATTCTTCACCCGCTTCTAGACCCGACAGCACTTCACTCATTTGGCTATCGCTTCGACCTAACTTTACGGCGCGCTTTTCAAAGCCTTCACCATTACGAATAAATACCACTTGTTGACCTTCAGATACCTGCAGAGCTCGGTTATCAATCACTAGCGCTACCGCTTGTGTACTCAGTGTCACCTTGCCTGAAAGCAATGACCCAACCGCCCATTGACCCTCTTTATTGTCCAGTGGCGCACGCGCTAACTTATAAACTTCGCCGTTTGGCGCGTTGAGAAGGCGCTGAATTGTTGATGCTGTTTGCAGCTGCTCAGAACCTATAGTTAATGGCTGCCCCACGGCAACGCTACTCAGTTGACCGGGGAAGATCTGATACTGCGCCCACAGCAGGCTGTCATCGATGATGCTAAGCAGCACATTATCGCTGGCTAGCTGGCCAACATTGGCGCTGCGACTCACCACCACACCCGAGATAGGTGCTTTAATTGAGTAACGCTTTAAACTGGAGTTTGATTCCACTTCAGCAACAACTTGTCCAGCTTCAACGCGATCGCCAACATTAAACTTTACCGCGGTGATCAGGCCTGCAAAGCGCGCCCGAATCTCACTGCTTGCAGTCTCTGGAACTATTGCGCGGCCATAAACGGTTAGTGTTAGCTCAATATCGCCAGCTTGAACCTGCCCCGTCACTATGCCTGACGCCACTATTTGCTCGGCGCTAATGTGAACCTGGCCCTCTTCATGTTCGTCATGACCATGCTCATCACCGTGTTCATCTTCATGACCGTCGTCATGAGAATCGTTATGACCATCTTCATGGCCGCCATTATGAGAATCATCATGACCGTGTTCATCTTCGTGCTCATCCTTACGAGCCGCATCCAAGTGCTTATCTGAATGTGCAGCTTGCTCAACTTGATGCGCATCTTCGTGACTGTGCTTAGGCTCATGGCTGTGTTCAGTCTCATGGCTATTTACCAGCTCATGGCTGTGCTCTGGTGAGGCGTTAACAGCGCTGCTAAATATCAATGCTGCAGCAACAGCAATATGAACCAGAGAAAGTTTGTTTAATACGTTAGTGTTCATTTTGGCTGTCCTTGAAAATCATTAAAGAAGGAGTGTTGAGAAGCAGGCAAAGGTTCAGCAATCAGTTGCTCGATATCGACGCCATAACGCAGCGCAGAGGCCGCCGCATCAATTAACGCTCGGCGTGCAAAAAGCAGCTCTTCTCTAGCGGTTAAATAATCGAGGTAACTGTATAACCCTTGCTCATAAGCGATTTTGGTATCTTCTAGGGCTAAGGTTAAGGTAGGAATCACACTGGCTTGTAAACGATTTACGGTCACAATGGCTTGTTTACGACTGGTATACGCACGGTATAACTGACCGTAAAGCTCTAGTAGCGCAACCTCTCTGTTGGCTAGCACTTCTTGTTTAGCCGCTTGAGCTGACATAACAGCACCGGTATTACGTTCACCGTTAAACAGCGGCACATTAAAACCTGCTGTCAGTGCCATATCATTGGTTTGCTGTAACTGCTTTACCCCTACAGACCATTTGATATCGGTAGTCGATTGGGTTTTAGCAAAGCGCAGCTCAGCTTCTTTCAGTTGTGCTTGGGTTAAGTAAGCCGCGATGGCAGGACTGTATTTCACCTTTTCAAATAGTGGTGCCAATGCCACATCGTCAGAAAACGCAAATAGACTGCCAGCAAGCGTGTCAAAGCTCACCTGTGACTCGCCCCACATCATGCTGAGCGCAAGCTTGGCATAATCGAGCTGGTGCAGCTGAGTTTCTGCTACCAATCTAGCGCTAAACACCGCAGCGCGGGCGCGCTTAACTTCGGCATCGGGCGTGACTCCAGCCTTGGCTCGCTCACTCACCACCTCAAGCGTTTGCTCCGCAAGTTTTAAAGAGTCTGATGCAAGCTGCAACTGTGATTGCGCAGCCAATACATCGATATAACGTCGAGTGGCTTCGGCAAGTAGATTAAGGGCGGCAATTTTGTGCTCAGCTTCAAGGTAGGCACGCTGCTCACTCACCACACCTGAGCGAGCGTCGAGCTTATCTCCCATTTCAATTACTGACGACAGTGAGATACTGAACTCCGCACTATCAATCCCTTGGTACTCACCTGAGCCTGCGACGTTATCGAGATCAAAACCGAGATCATAACCTGGGGTCAGAGCTTGAGTATGCGCCGCACCGTCCAGTGCCTGCCGTCTAAATTCAAAGACCTTAAGAGCAGGATGCTGTTGCTGTACCCGCTGGATAACCGTGGTCAAAGAAAGAGTATTATTTTGTGTTGCAGCCTCGGCAACAAACGAACCTGCCAATAGCAGAGCGACGATAACGAACGTGCTATAAAGCCCTCGCCATAGGCAAGCAATGCCTATTCTGGCGACATAAGTATTGTAAAACATCTGAGTGTAAGCCTCGATTTAATACAAAAATACAAGACCTGATAAAAGTTATAGTTTTAAATAAACTCAACAGATCTTAAGCAAGCTCTGACAGCAGAACTCGCTAATAAAATAAACTTTTGATTAAACGATTAAGGCTTTAGGGGGGCGCAGAAAAGCGTAATAAGGCGCTTCTACAGAGGTAGAGTTAAAGGTAAAGACGAAAGAGTCTGGAGCGACTGTCGAGGTTTGCATTACCGTCACAGGATGCATTAGTGTCAGGCAGCATGAACAGCAATTATTGCTGCATTCAGTGCAGTCATCTTCCACATGATTTGCCGTGGCAGGCTCATCACATTGTGATACACCATTAGGCAACTCAACTTCATGTTCAACAAAATAGCTTAACTCGCTGCCACAGTCGTCATGAGCCAGTGAACAATCGTCAGCCATAGCAACCATTGATTGCATCGTTAAAATCACGATCAACAAAACCCGCCCCAACGTCGCTGGAGAGGTGGTGAATGCGCGAATAAAACGACCTAGGCTAAACATTATGCCTTCGTACTACCTTTGACTCTGTTAATGGTCATACCTGACTTTGTTGAACTCAAAATAACTCTTTTATGTTCGCTAGTCTAAATTAATCAAAATGAAAACACTATGTGTTTACCTAACTTAGCAAGTGCTCTGTAGGAAAAAGTTTCAGAAACCACGACGAGCCCACACCAATTGCTGCTGGCTTTAGCCACCAAGCTTCTACCTAGCTAGGGTTAGTTTAAGACAGAAAACGTGTTTACTTGAGCATTTTACTCAGGTAATCATTGTGCCAAACGAAACATACCTATAAGATGCATTTAAAATATTTATTTAAAGTAATATCGTATTTGGAGCCCAGCCATGCATCAATCAAAAGCCCCTCACTCGAAAGAAAGTCTACTTGCCTCTCGCGTTGGCGAATTAGTCGCTAACGATTTTCGCACTGCGCACCTGTTCAGTCAGTTCGGAATTGATTTTTGCTGTGGGGGTGGCATTTCATTAGAGCGCGCGATAAAACGCTTCGATGCCGATGAAGCTAATGTCATCGACGCACTACTCGCGCTTGATACTCAAGGCACTAAAGAGCAAGGTTTAGATCAACTGCCTTTACCCGACTTACTTAACTATATCGAAGCGACTCATCACACCTTTGTGAGAGAGAAAGCCCCGTTACTAGTGGAGTACAGCCAGAAAATGGTCCGTGCCCACGGTGAGAATCATGCAGAGATAAAACCATTAGCAGGCTGGATCCACGCACTAGTCGAAGACTTAATGCCGCACCTGATGAAAGAGGAGCGAATATTGTTCCCGGCGATTCTAGGCCTGCACAACCAAGTTGAAATGCAAAACTGCTTTGGCCATATCGGCAACCCTATCAATGCCATGCAATATGAGCATGACGATGCATTGCAGATCTTCGAGAAAATAAGTGAGCTCACGAACGGCTTTGTGCCACCCGCCCATGCCTGCACCACATGGCGCGTTTGCTACGCCAGTTTGGCTGAGTTTGAAGCGGATCTAAAACAGCATATTTATATCGAGAACAATATCTTGTTCCCCAAAGCGCTAGCACTAACCGCTTAAAGCCTGCTTTTAAACAAGAGCTTTAAAGCTAGGCTTTAAAAAGTACAAAGGCTCACGATTGTGAGCTTTTTTATTAAATGGCGCTTTCATAAGCTAGAGAAGCTGCCTCAGCTGCTGCACAGACGATATCTCAATATGAGGTAATAGCCCGTTGGCGCTCGACTTCTCAGTTCCCCCAAAGCTCGGGTTAAGCCACACGGTCTGACAACCAGCCACCCTTGCACCATCGACATCGCTCGATGCGCTGTCACCAACATGAAGAATATTTGCCAAAGGTAGCCCCAGTTTTTCAGCGGCCAATACAAACATCTCTGGTGATGGCTTTTGCTTATAGCCGTGCCCGGGGTGCAGTACGAACTCGAATACCCCCTCTAAACCGATCCTTTGATGGTCGACATTACCATTGGTGATCCCAACTAAGCGATACTTCTGCTTAAGCTGAGCCAGCAGCTCAATAACCTCAGTCGATACTTTGAAGTGACTACGATGCTTCACGAAGTGATCAAGACCTGCCTGTGCGCCTGTTTGCGCGGTTTGAGCGTCATAACCCAATTGCAGTAGACCACGTTCTAACATTGCCAATCGCGCGGCGGTCGTATCATTACGCAGCTCAGGAGAGTCACTAAACAGAGCGAATTTAAGCCTGCGCCAATCGGCAAACTGCCACTTGGCAGACTTAGGATAGGCTTGATGTAAAAACTTCTGTAGCGCGGCTTCGGCGTTTCGAATGATTGGCCGATTATCATAGAGGGTATCATCTAAGTCGAAGCTAATGGCTTCAAAGGGCTGTGGGCGAATAAAGATCTTCATCAGCTGTTGCCTCTTTTTCTCGCTCTTGGATGTGCACCGTCGTATACCTTGGCAAGATGTTGAAAGTCTAGACTGGTATAAACTTGGGTAGTCGACAAGTTGGCGTGACCTAACAGCTCCTGCACCGCACGTAGATCGGCACTGGACTCGAGCATATGCGTCGCAAAAGAGTGGCGTAATTTATGCGGGTGCACCTTCATGCCTATGGCTTGCTCTTGTCCCCACTTGGCTAAACGCGCTTGAATACTTCTATGCGCCAAACGCTTACCCTTTGCTGTGACAAATAACGCATCGCCTTCACAGGCGATATCTCGCTTAATCTCTAGCCACTGGGTAATAGCGGCTAATGCCAACTTACCAATGGGCACGATCCGCTCTTTGCTGCCCTTACCCAGCACTTTAACTTGCGCCTCTGAAAACTGAATATCGGCAGCATTAAGCGCAGCGAGTTCTCCAAGACGCAGCCCCGAGGAGTAAAACAGCTCCATGATGGCTTTATCTCGAAAACTTAGTGGATCGTTAGCGTCGATATCAAGTAGATGTGATACAGAGTCGACATCCATATTCTTAGGCAAAGGCTTGCCCTGCTTGGGTGCGGTAAGGCTGATAGCCGGATTAATTTTTAACTGTTGCTCTCTAAGTAAAAACTCATAGAACTGCTTTAAAGAGGAGAGAGTTAATGACAAGGAGCGTGGGCTTAAGCCCTTGCGGTGCAATTTAGCTAAAATAGCCTGCAGGGAGTCATGTTGCTGTGACAACCATGACTCAGTCTCGCTAAATAGCTTTTCGACTCGCTTTAGCTCAAACAGGTAGTTACGCACCGTATAAGCTGAAACTTGACGCTCAGTGCGCAGGTAACGCTCAAAACTGCTCAACCAAACTGAATTATCCGATAACGCTTCGTCAGCCATAGAGCCTCGCTATTAGATTTTGGTCAGCTGGTGATCAAGTAACTGTTTAAGCTGTGATAGAAGAAGATGATCCATCTCTGGATGAAAGTGCATAGGATCTTGGCTGGCAATCGCAAAAATGACCTGACCGCATTCCTTAGACAATCGAGACAGTGCTACCGAGCCCACTTCGCCCCCAAATAGACGCTTCGACTCTTCATTAGTCAGACGGCCAAAATAGTAACCAGAGCTGAGTCGTTTACTCCAGATCTGTGATAGCTCACTATCGATGTCATGTACGGTGATCAGCCTTACATGACTGAACTGAAACTGCTCTTTTAGGCCATTAGACAAGACTTGGCGTAGTTCGCCCATATCTTCACATTTTAGTAGCTGCATAGATAATGCACTGTTAAACATGTAGATCTGCTCATTACGCGATGCCATCGCTAGCAACGCGGTGATCTCCTCTTCTAACTGAGCCACTCGTTGGCGTAACATCTCTTGTTTACGTTCAACTAATGACACCGCGCCGCGCTCCGCATGCGGAATACGCATGGCTAACAATAGCTCTGGGTAACGGCTAAAAAATTCTGGATTATCCAGCAAGTATTCGCGGATCAGAATTTCATCGAAGGGGGGAGTCTTGTTCGAGTTATCTATCATTGTGCGATCTGCCCATCGTAAACATGCTCGGCAGGCCCTGTCATCCACAAAGGCTTACCCTCGCCGTCCCAGTTAATCATTAAACTGCCACCGGGTAAGTCCACACACACATTTCGATCAAGTTTACCTTGCTGTATACCAACAACCACCGCCGCACAGGCGCCTGTACCACAAGCTAATGTTTCAGCTGCGCCGCGCTCATAAACTCTGAGTTTAATATGCCCTGAATTCACTACCTGCATAAAGCCAACATTCACACCTTTTGGAAAGCGTTCATGATTGGTCAGCTCGGCGCCAATAGTATCAACATCGGCTGCTGCCACGTCGTCAACCTCAATCACGCAATGAGGATTACCCATAGAAACTGCGCCACAAAGATAGGTGCCGCTCGATGCCAAAAGCAGGTAGGTTTTCTCAACTTTCTTAGCGGTAAAAGGGATTTTGCTCGGCTCGAGTACGGGTATGCCCATATTAACCGTGACTTTACCGTCACGCTCAAGACGCAAAGTGATTTTACCAGAAGAGGTGCTCACGCGAATTTTATGTTTATGGGTCAGACCTTTATTACGCACAAAGCGTGCAAAACAACGGGCACCGTTGCCACACTGTTCAACTTCGCTGCCGTCAGCATTAAAGATGCGATAATGAAAATCTAAATCGGGATCGTACGGAGGCTCTACCAGTAATAACTGATCGAAACCAACGCCAAAATTCCGATCGGCTAGGCGCTTAATTTGATCTGGAGAGAAAAACACATTCTGTGTCACTCCATCGACGACCATAAAATCATTGCCTAACCCATGCATCTTAGTGAATTGGATCAAGGTGGACATCCTTAAAAAGTATCTGTAGCGCATGCTTTGTTGGCATCCGCTACTTAGTATTATTCTAGTTTACGGCAGGATCTGCTCACCTTGCCATAATTGAGCTAATTTTTCTCGCTCTCGAATGACATAGGCTTTATCACCATCCACCATCAGCTCTGCTGCACGTGGACGAGAATTGTAATTAGATGACATAGTAAAGCCGTAGGCTCCCGATGAACGAATGGCAAGATAATCACCTGCGAGTATATTAAGCTCGCGATCTTTACCTAGGAAATCACCGGTTTCACACACGGGTCCAACAACGTCATAGGTTTGCATCTCGCCCGCACGCTCAATCACAGGAATAATCTTCTGCCAGGCGCTATAAAGCGATGGGCGGATCAAATCATTCATGGCACCATCGACCAAGGCAAAACGCTTATCGCTGTTTTCTTTAAGGTAAAGCACTTGGGTAACGAAAATGCCGGCGTTGGCAGCAATAGCGCGGCCAGGCTCAAATATTAATTTAAGATCTCGGCCATCTAATCGCTCAAGTAATGCCGCGGCATAGACGTCCGGCTGTGGCGGCACTTCTTCATCATAAGTCACACCGAGCCCACCGCCCACATCAAAATGCTTAATTTCGATGCCTTGTTCTGCTAAGCGATCGATTAGCGCGAGCATACGATCCATCGCATCTAAGAAGGGCTTAATTTCGGTAAGTTGAGAGCCGATATGGCAATCAACGCCCTTAACTTCAAGGCCTGGTAATTCATTGGCACGGGTAAAGATAGCCTCAGCCCCTTCCATCGCAATACCAAATTTATTCTCTTTTAGACCCGTTGAGATATAAGGGTGGGTGCCCGCATCGACATCGGGATTCACTCGTAGCGACACTGGGGCCACTTTTCCTAAGCGCAAAGCAACCAAGTTGAGCTGTTCAAGTTCGGCTGCAGACTCGACATTAAAACAATAAATACCAAGATTAAGCGCCATCTCCATCTCTTCGACCGTTTTACCCACGCCGGAGAAAACCACCTTAGCTGGGTCGCCGCCCGCCTCAATCACTCGAGACAGCTCGCCACCAGAGACAATATCAAAGCCACTACCTAAACGTGCCAATACGTTAAGTACCGCAATGTTTGAGTTTGCCTTTACCGCATAACAGATAAGGTGTGGATGATCGCTCACAGCATTATCAAAGGCGTGCCAATGGCGTTCTAAGGTTGCACGGGAATAGATATATAGCGGCGTTCCATGCTGCTTGGCGAGCTCGGCAACTTGACATTGCTCCGCATAAAGCTCATCTGCTTGATATAAAAAATGATCCAATGTCTTTAGTCCTTTTTACTTTGCTCGCTTTGCTCATGCTCTGCGTCAGGCACCGGCTTATCAGTTGCCTGCTGATTAACTTCTTGCGGAGGCGCTCTAAATAACGCGCTTTTTTGTCCACAGCCTAAAAGTACTAGGCTACCAAGCCCTACTAGCAAAAACAGTCTCATTTTTTTCAACATCAGGTGACCCTTGTAGCAATAACACTACGGCTTGCTATACGGCAAAAATTGTTAATCCTGATGTTTGCAGACAGCCCGCTATGCGTCAACCCTATAACGCATTTATATCAGGCCTTTCTTGCATAATTCCCTCGCACAGTTAGCCATATATTGACTAGGCTAATTAGCAAAAATCACAACTTGGTCACAGAAAGCGCTTCCAATATAAAATAATTCAACTTATCCCAAACCACTAGCTTCTAATCTTAATCGTCATAAAGACAACTAATGCGTTGAAAAACAAACTATTAACTACAAGTAGAATCCACTAGGATTATTTAGACATTGATTAACCACAAAATTAATGTGATTGGTAATCAGGCTATCGATTGCTAATATGATGGCACTAACTAAATCTGAGGAATAATTAGCATGGCTATAACAGATTTCGAATTTCATCAGTTGGTTGATGAAATATTTCAAACAATTGATAACGCGATAGAAGTACTGATTGATGAGCAAGATGCGGATGTAGATGTCGATGGCTCAGGTAATGTGCTGCAATTAGAGTTTAATGGCACATCTAAGATTGTTATCAACAAACAAGAACCGCTGCATGAGATTTGGTTAGCAACGCAGTTTGGCGGTTACCATTTCGCTTATGTTGACGGAAAGTGGATGGATGAGCGCAATGGCAATGAATTTTTGCCTTTCGTGGTTGAGTCTATCTTCAAGCAAAGTGGTTTAAAACTGGATATCTAGTTTTGTTCTATATAATAAAAGAATGAGAAGCCCTGCTTCTCATTCTTTTATTTTCAACCGCATCAGCTTCAGGTTCCACCATTAAAAGTCGACTTCTGAAGACTCCTGCGTCACCCCAAAAGGCAGCGCAACCAGCTCGCCTTTGACTCGATCTAATTTAAAAAACTGTGGCAGATTGAAATTATCTCTTTCAAGTTGAGGGTCTTCAAATGTGTGATAATGGCTTAACTTGTTCACTAACGCATCCACGTCGGTTCCCTCTTGCACATAGTGGTTTAGCTCATTCTTCTCATCTAAAATAAACACGTCTAACCCCTCTTCCCTCTGACGCAAGAAATACTGAATCGCGCCTTTAGCGGCATAGTCTTGGATCACTGCTGGCACTTTAGCAAATGGTTCATCGCCTAAGGTTGGTCTGGGAAGCTCAAGTAATTTGCGCTGAGACAACTGTTGATAGAAAGATTTAGCATCACTTAAATTCTCGTAATGCATGCCACGATTATTAAAAAACAAACCATAGCGCAGCCGACCTACCTGCAAGGCATAACCTAACGTTGTTGAACTTTGTGCCTGACGACTAAGCCGTACCGCTCTGTAAAGCAGGTTCTGCACTGTACGTTCAGTTTGCGATCGTAACTTGCTTGAACAACTAATCACCTCAACCGAGACGGTAGCGCTGGCTCGTTTCATACCAGGCGTTACAAACGATAGGGCATCCAAGATACTTTTCTCGCCCTCAAAATGATGACAATGCCACTCTCCCCAGCTGTTAAGACTAATCACATCAATCGAGTCCACCATATTCAAATGACGTCGACCAATCGAGAACACATTGCTGTTCATATAGTCGACCATGATGTCTTGTCCTTGCCAACTCTCAGTAGGATCGCTATTGAAATTCAATAAAAATACTAGCTTGCTAAAATGCCAAGGCTGATAGAGTGCCATCTTAGATACTTTCGTCGATTGATGTACGATAAGCCCGTCGAGTCGATTGCCCGCATGAGTTAAGTAAGTCGATTTGCGCTTACTTTGTCTCACTTCATGCCAATGGGTTTTACTATCAGCAACACCATTCAAGCTGGCCCATACCAACAACTTAGCCTTACTTTTTGAATGGAACACCGCACTATATTCAAGGAAGTTTTTCGGGTTAGGTGAGCAACGATACAAATAATAAGACTTATCTTGTTCGCTATAAATGACAGATAAATGGGGCTCTAGAATCGAACGACTCCACAGCGGATTAAGGCGCATGATCTGGTGGGCATCTTCACTAAAATAAGTATGCAGCTTTCGGGTTAATAGACCTAACTCAGAGATCCGTAAGCTCTCACTTAATCTATGGGTTGAAGCAAACTGCAATAGGGTCCGATAACTGCCCAACATCAGTTCATTGAGCTGTTCGTTAAACCACTGCAACTGGCCACAGTGCCAATTTTCACAGTGATCTAGAGTTTTCAGTAAACTTTCTGACCAGTTCCAATCGGCAACTAATTTCTGCATCTTAAAGTATCGCCAATCGACCGCCTGATCATGCCGACTCAATTTGACGCCACACTTTAAGTAAAAACAACGGCGGGTGATCTCTAGACGCCGATTATCACCATGCTTCTTTAAATAGGACTCTATCGACTCATACAGCAGATAATAAGCATCATTAGCCGCTGAGAAATCCCCTTTTAATGTATGTTGCCAAATCCGCTCACTCACTAACTGAGTATTGGGGTAATCACTGGCATACGCTTCTAGTAGAAGCACTTTTAACAAGGCTTTATGAGGCTTCTCAACCCCCTTGTAGAGCTGCCAAAGCGAAGCGCCAAAATACTCACTAGCTGGCAAAGTATTAGCATCGCCTAAAGTGAGTAACTTTGGAGACTTTTTAGCATTCGGCCACCATGCTATAGGCCTACCCGCCAAACGAAATTGACTACGATAAAACTCCTCGAGCAGTAACCAATGCTGAGCACTACCACTGTGCTCATGCCCCATGCAGTTGTATAAATCAGCCTGTTCGCCCTGCTCTCTAATAAATTGCTCTGGGTGCACCAAGTAGAAGTTCACTTCCAAATCAAACTTTGCGAACCACTGGGTCAGTAATACAGCTTTGCTAGCGAGTAATTCACACTCATTCTTACTCAATAAATCACTATGTATTAACCATACATCGATGTCGCTCTGCGGATTTTGACCAAAGCTCGCAGTACTGCCCATGCTGTAAATCCCCTCAATTAAGGGGCGAGCTGCAGTTTTTGCATTCGATAGATCAATTTCGAGGGTTTCACAGGCTTCCGTGGTTTCTGCCAAAAACTGATAATCTACAATACCAGACGGCGTTAAAGGGCCGTTATAACCAGGCAGTTTAGGGGCGTGGTAATGCAAAAAAATAGGAATAAGCCGAAGTAAGTGCCGCTTGAGTGGCGACAGCAGCGCAATCGCTCTAGCGTACCTGATGACATCTAACCGTTGAGCTGCACGCTCGAATTTATCAAACTCGTCCTGCAAATCATTTGGCCCACTGAAAATAAATAACTATCCCCAATGTATATGGCAAACACATAACCAGCAAGCAAATGTGATCAACATCACGCTTCTAGGCGATTTAGAACAGGGTGGACTTCAAAGAATCAACAGCAGATTGTTACATCTATATTCAGGCAATGTTAGCATTGACGTAAATAAGTTCTAAGATGGAATATCGTTCATGTCTCAAAATCTGATCCGAATCGCAACTCGTAAGAGCCCTCTTGCCATGTGGCAAGCCGAATTTGTGAAAGCTGAACTGGAAAAAATCCATGAAGGCCTCACAGTAGAATTGCTACCAATGAGTACCAAAGGTGACATCATCTTAGACACCCCACTGGCTAAAGTCGGTGGTAAAGGCTTGTTCGTTAAAGAGTTAGAAGTCGCTATGCTAGAAGGCAAAGCCGATATCGCTGTTCACTCAATGAAAGACGTACCCGTTGAATTCCCAGAGGGTCTAGGCCTTGAGGTGATTTGTGAGCGTGAAGATCCACGCGACGCATTCGTATCAAACACCTATAAAACTATTGAAGATCTGCCACAAGGCGCAGTAGTTGGCACCTCTAGTCTACGTCGTCAGTGCCAAATTCGTGCTGCTCGCCCAGATCTCGTCATCAAGGATCTGCGCGGTAACGTGGGGACTCGTCTAGCAAAACTAGATGCGGGCAACTACGATGCCATTATTCTTGCAGCTGCAGGCCTTAAGCGTCTAAAACTAGAAGAAAGAATCGCTAGCTTTATCTCTGCAGAGCAATCACTACCTGCAAACGGCCAAGGCGCTGTCGGTATTGAATGTCGTACTGATGACGCTCGTGTTAAAGCGCTACTGGCTCCACTTGAGCACGCTGAAACTCGTATGCGCGTTACAGCAGAACGTGCTATGAACACCCGTCTTGAAGGTGGTTGTCAGGTACCTATCGGCGCATACGCCGAAATCGACGGCGACACATTAAGCCTACGCGGCCTAGTGGGTAACCCAGATGGTAGCCAAATCATCACTGCTGCGTCTTCTGGTAATAAGGCCGATGCCGAAAAGCTAGGTGTTGCTCTAGCAGAAGAGTTACTCGCCAAGGGTGCTAAAACCATTCTTGACGCTGTTTACGCGAACGCGTAATCCTCAAAAATGAAAGTCTTACTGACGCGTCCTGAAGGGCGCAATCAGTTGATGGCAGAGGCGTTGACAAAGCGCAACGTCTCTTACTTCATCACGCCCCTACTTAATGTTCAGCCCACCTCTAACCTCGACGCCCAGCAAATTGATATGACGCTTAAACAAGCCGATATCATCATTTTTATCAGCACCAATGCGGTTAGCTTTGCTTCTAAAGCGATCAATAATCAATGGCCTACATCTGCCCATTATCTTGCGGTTGGCGATGCCACTCACGCGGCGCTTAGCGACATAGGCCTTGATGCAGAGAAAGCTCCTGAAGACTGCCAACAAACGGAAGGCCTACTCACCTTACCCACGCTGACTCAGGTTAATGGTAAAAATATTCTGATAGTTAGAGGTCAAGGCGGACGAGAAGACCTGGCAACCGAGCTGACTAAACGCCAAGCACGACTGAATTACTGGGAAGTCTATAAACGTGGTTGCCCTGCGCTTGATGCAGCATGCCTTTGCCAACAATGGCAAAGCTTTGGTATAGACACTATCATCATTACCAGTGGCGAAATACTCGATAACCTCGTTAAAACAGTACCAAAAGAGCTATTTGCTTGGCTGCAAACTTGTCATATTATAGTGCCAAGCTCTCGAGTATATGAAAAAGCAAAAGCGTACGGCCTAGTGCAGATTAGTAATGCCACCGCCGCAAACACTAATGCTATGCTAGCTACGTTATCTCTAAAGTAATTCGCAGCTTATTTTAAGTTCATACTCGCTATTTCTGCAGCATCATAGCTTTCAAGGACTGTAAAATGGAAACCAAGAACACTGACGCCAACACTTCAGAGCCAACTGTTGCAACACAGCCTGTTATCAAAGCGCAGTCAGAACCGCAAACTAATGCAAATGAAAGCACTCGCTCTAATGAAAGCCCCAGCTCTAATGGAAGTACTGTGCAAACGCAACCTTCTCCAAGCAAGCCTGCACCTTGGGGCGTTATCTTTACCCTATTTTTACTATTGCTACTCACTTTCGCTTCTAGCGCTGGCGGTTACTACCTGTACCAACAGCTTCAAGCTCAGCAAGCTGAAACAGCAGCACTACAGCAAGAACTCAAGCAGGAGCTACAAACCGTACTTGTCGCGCCTAATCAGCGGATTACCTCTTTAGAGCAGCAACAAAACCAATTCAAGTCTAGTGTTGACTCAACCCTGAAAAAGACAGTTGACCAGCAAACTCAGCTTGAAGAGCGCGTGTCGATCATTGCTCAGCGAAATCCAAACCATTGGCGCGCCGAAGAAGCCAAATATCTGGTTAGACTTGCGGGGCAAAAACTCTGGCTAGAAAAAGATCCTAGTACGGCAACCAGTCTGTTAAAAGCAGCTGATGAGCGTATTAAGTCAATGCGTGACCCTTCACTGATGCCACTAAGAAAAGCACTCGCCAAAGATATTGCGGCGGTTGCTGCGATTAAGAATACCGATATCTCGGGTACTGTTTTGACCTTAGATAACATCATAGACGGTCTAGATAAACTGCCTTTGAATCGCGCCGAGACACATTTCTCAGCTGATGAGCTCGCCGATACCCAAGTCAGTGGCTCACTAGATGATTGGCAGTCTAACTTAGCCAAGTCATGGCAGGCATTAATTGATGATTTCGTTATCGTCAGAAAACGCACCACAGATGCCGCACCTCTGCTTGAGCCTGATCAACAGTGGTATTTAGTAGAGAATATCAAGAATAAGCTACTGCAAGCGCAGCTGGCCCTATATCGTCAAGATCAGGTTAATTATCGTAACTCCATCAAGCTAGCTAGAAAATGGATCTATCAATACTTTGATCTTAAAGATCAACAAACCATTGATACGTTAGCGACGTTAGATGCACTAGAAACATTGAAGATCCAAACGACGAATATAGAACGTTTTGAAGCCTCTAACCTACTTAATCAGTTAGTCACCTATGGCAACCTAATGACAGAGGAGGCGCAGTAATGGTTCGCGCTCTCGTCTACCTTATTATTATTTTATTAGGGCTTTGTATCAGCCCCTTTCTTGTCGGCAGTAAAGGCTATCTATATCTGGCTATCGGTGATTATCAGATCGAAACCAGTATCGTGTTCGCCATTATTGCGCTAATCATCTTCTATAGTTTGCTACAGCTGGTTGAGTTTGTTGTCGTCTGGTTTTTAAATATGGTGCTCAGCAGCCGCTATCTTCCTGAAAGGTGGCGTAAAAAAGCGGCGAGAAAACACACCCTGCTTGGCGCACTCGCGTTAGCAGAAGAAGATTGGCCTGCAGCCGAAAAAGCCATGGCCAAAGGGGCTGAAAAAGGTGAAATTCCGGCTCTGAATTTATTCGCCGCCGCTCGTGCCGCGCATCATCAGAACAACATCCAAGCCCGCGATGAATACTTGGCTAAGGCGCAACTCGAACCGCAAGCCGAAAAAGCGGCACGCACCACACGTACTCGCTATCTATTGCAGCAAGGCGACTTAGTCGCGGCGAGAGAGGAGTTAGATAAACTCAATCCGACCAGCAAGAGTAAATTACCAATACTCAAATTGGCCATAGATCTGTATCAGGCACAACAGGATTGGCAATCACTAAAGTTACTACTCCCAATTGTTAATAAGAAACACGTATTAGACGATGATGCTTTTAGTGCTTTATCACTCAAAACCAATACCGCTTTACTCAGCCAAGCAGCCAAAGCCAATGAGCAAGAATTAGAAAAGTGCTGGCATTGGTTAACCCGCGGCGAGAGAAAGCAAGCTGAATATATAGCACTATACGCTATAGGTTTGAGTCGTTTCGAGCGTAAAGACGAAGCCGTTAAGATGCTGCTCAAACAGGTAAAAGCATCGCCATCTGCACCTGTGTTGAATGCATTATCGCAAGTGCTAACCCCTGCCGATGTTGAAGCTAAAAAACAGTTGTTGGCGTTAGAGCCTCAATATGAAAATAGCGTCGATTATCAAATTTGCCTAGCAAAGCTTTACCAGCAAAATCACGACTATCATCAAGCTAAAATCTGGTGGCAAAAAGCCTGTTACTTGCAAGATGACATCAATAGCTTACATGCTCTAGCCGATGCACAAGAGCACTTGGGTGAACTCAATAGAGCGCTGCAAACCAGACGTAATGCGGCCAAACTCATATAACGCTTATACCTTTTTTTACTAAAGGCTGCTATTTCCGCGGCCTTTTTTTATTTAGCAATGCCGTCCAACCATTCAGAAATACTCTAAGCAGTTGATAATATATATATTCGTCCCGTACAACTAAAGTGCTAACTAAATCATCGCTATCAACTTGACTTACGTCGATTTGACAACAGCTTAGCGTTGTACAGAATTCATACTAACTCGAGCAAAAATAATAATTAACTAAGCATCGATAATCCTTCATTTCACTCACGGATGAGACAGTGAGAGTGCTTTATGATGGATACTTTTACCCTAAAACAGAATGCCACAATTGTTGAGCTTTCTGGATATATAACGACTAAAAATAGCCAAGGCGAAGTTATTACACTCGTTCAAGGTGATAGCCTAGAGCAGAATAAAAGCTATGAAGTTTCTGCTGACGTAACATTTACCTTGCAATACAGTGACGGCAGCACCGTCACTCAGGATAACGTTGTCATCAGCCCAGCGACCAATGATGCTGCTCAGGCGAACGAGCCAACAGAAACGGAGCTCGATCCTGAAATTGCAGCCTTACAGGAACAGATCCTAAGTGGCGAAGATCCAACTGAGAGCCTCCCCGATACCGCTGCAGGTGAAACAGCTCAAACAGCAAACGAAGGCGGTGGCTATATTGCCGTTAGCCGAATAGGTGACGAAACCCTTGCTAATGCAGGGCATGACACCGCAGGCTTTAAGCAAGTAGAACTAACTCGGGTGGATGAGTTGCCTGTTTTCTTAACGGAGTTTGCCCTCCCTCGACTCTCTGCACGAGCTGTAACCTTGCATGAGAAACATCTAGAGCAAGGCTCAGAACCTCAAGTCACATCGTTGTCTCAGGCAGAAAGCGTATCCGTTAATGTTCAAGCGGGTATCCAATCTCTTAGCATTAACGGCATAGCTGTTTTTACTAGTGGTGACTTTGTAGGACCTGTATCAATCACCACCCAATATGGTGTCTTAACGATTAGTAGTTATGACGCTGTCAATTCGGTATTAACCTACAGCTATACCTTAGTCGCTACGCTAGACCATTCAGACTCAGATACGTTATCCGAGATTTTCTTGTTGCAGCTCACTGATAATCAAGGCGTTCAGACCACAACCTTAGTCACTGCAAATATTGTTGATGATGCGCCAAGCGGCTTAGATGACAGCAATGAAATTAGTCAGAATAATCTAGACGGTGTGCTAGGTAATGTACTGCAAAACGATACTTTCGGTGCCGACTCGGCCGCTGTCACCCAAATAAGTAATAGTGTTAACTCGAGTGCTGACATTGTAGGCAATACGGCCATATCGGGTGTTTATGGCTCATTAATTATTGCTGCAGACGGTAGCTATAGTTACCAATTAAACAACCAACTATCTGAGATACAAGCACTCGCTCTCGGTGAGCAACTCATCGAGACATTCAACTATCAACTAACCGATAGTGATGGCGACTTTGTGTCTCAAGTTCTCAGTATCACGATTACCGGAGAAAACGACGCCCCAGAGATCACTTCATCCTTTGAAGATGCCTTGGGTAATGTTATCGAAGCGGGTGTTCTTATCGGTGGCAATATCGAGGCAGCGGGTATTGCACAAGCATCAGGTACGCTAACGGCCGATGATGTAGATAATGGCGCCATACTCAACTGGCAACTAGATGACAACCCTGTTACTCCCTACGGCGTTTTCAGCCTTAATGAGTCGACTGGTGAGTGGTCATTCATCTTAGATAATGAGCTAGCGAATAGCTTGGCTTATGGCGAGCAATTAACTGAAAGCTTTACCATCACAGTCACCGATGAGTATGGGTTATCTGATACCCAAGTGATCACTATCACAATTAACGGCACTAACGATATTCCGTTTATCACCTCCAATGCCCAAGATGCGCTCGGTAGCGTCAAAGAGGCCGGAGTGCTCGATGACTTCGACAACTATCCCGACAACAATAACACTCCTGCCGTGGCCGTCTTACAAACTGGCGGCACCTTAACCGCCGACGATCTGGATAACAATGCCAGCTGGACTTGGAGTGGTGATGCATCCGGGACTTATGGTGAGTTTACTATCGATACCGATACGGGGGAATGGATCTACAACCTCAATGACAGCGCGCTGGTCAATGCACTCGCATCAGGTGAGCAGCATGAGGAGAGCTTCACGGTCACCGTGACCGATGAGTTTGGTGCGACCGCCACTCAAGAGGTCACAGTGACGGTTAACGGCACTAACGATATTCCATTTATCACCTCCAATGCTCAAGATGCACTCGGAAGCGTTAAAGAAGCTGGTGTGATCGATGACTTCGACAACTATCCCGACAACAATCCCGATAACAATAACACTCCTGCCGTGGCCGTCTTACAAACTGGGGGCACCTTAAGCGCCGACGATCTGGATAACAATGCCAGCTGGACTTGGAGTGGTGATGCATCCGGGACTTATGGTGAGTTTACTATCGATACCGATACGGGGGAATGGATCTACAACCTCAATGACAGTGCGCTGGTCAATGCTCTGGCCTCAGGTGAACAGCATGAGGAGAGCTTCACGGTCACCGTGACCGATGAGTTTGGTGCGACCGCCACTCAAGAGGTTACGGTGACAGTTCACGGCACTAACGATATTCCGTTTATCACCTCCAATGCCCAAGATGCACTCGGAAGCGTTAAAGAGGCTGGTGTGATCGATGACTTCGACAACAATCCCGACAACAACCCCGATAACAATAACACCCCTGCCGTGGCCGTCTTACAAACTGGCGGCACCTTAAGCGCCGACGATCTGGATAACAATGCCAGCTGGACTTGGAGCGGCGATGCATCCGGGACTTATGGTGAGTTTACTATCGATACCGATACGGGGGAATGGATCTACAACCTCAATGACAGCGCGCTGGTCAATGCACTCGCATCAGGTGAGCAGCATGAGGAGAGCTTCACGGTCACCGTGACCGATGAGTTTGGTGCAACCGCCACTCAAGAGGTCACAGTGACGGTTCACGGCACTAACGATATTCCATTTATCACCTCCAATGCTCAAGATGCACTCGGAAGTGTTAAAGAAGCTGGTGTGTTCGATGACTTCGACAACTATCCCGACAACAATCCCGATAACAATAACACCCCAGCCGTGGCAGTCTTACAAACGGGCGGCACCTTAAGCGCCGACGACTTGGATAACAATGCCAGCTGGACTTGGAGTGGTAATGCATCCGGGACTTATGGTGAGTTTACTGTCGATCCCGATACGGGGGAATGGATCTACAACCTCAATGACAGTGCGCTGGTCAATGCTCTGGCCTCAGGTGAGCAGCATGAGGAGAGCTTCACGGTCACCGTGACCGATGAGTTTGGTGCAACCGCCACTCAAGAGGTCACAGTGACGGTTCACGGCACTAACGATATTCCGTTTATCACCTCCAATGCCCAAGATGCACTCGGAAGCGTTAAAGAGGCTGGTGTGATCGATGACTTCGACAACTATCCCGACAACAATCCCGATAACAATAACACTCCTGCCGTGGCCGTCTTACAAACTGGCGGCACCTTAACCGCCGACGATCTGGATAACAATGCCAGCTGGACTTGGAGTGGTGATGCATCCGGGACTTATGGTGAGTTTACTATCGATACCGATACGGGGGAATGGATCTACAACCTCAATGACAGCGCGCTGGTCAATGCACTCGCATCAGGTGAGCAGCATGAGGAGAGCTTCACGGTCACCGTGACCGATGAGTTTGGTGCGACCGCCACTCAAGAGGTCACAGTGACGGTTAACGGCACTAACGATATTCCATTTATCACCTCCAATGCTCAAGATGCACTCGGAAGCGTTAAAGAAGCTGGTGTGATCGATGACTTCGACAACTATCCCGACAACAATCCCGATAACAATAACACTCCTGCCGTGGCCGTCTTACAAACTGGGGGCACCTTAACCGCCGACGATCTGGATAACAATGCCAGCTGGACTTGGAGTGGTGATGCATCCGGGACTTATGGTGAGTTTACTATCGATACCGATACGGGGGAATGGATCTACAACCTCAATGACAGTGCGCTGGTCAATGCTCTGGCCTCAGGTGAACAGCATGAGGAGAGCTTCACGGTCACCGTGACCGATGAGTTTGGTGCGACCGCCACTCAAGAGGTTACGGTGACAGTTCACGGCACTAACGATATTCCGTTTATCACCTCCAATGCCCAAGATGCACTCGGAAGCGTTAAAGAGGCTGGTGTGATCGATGACTTCGACAACAATCCCGATAACAATAACACTCCTGCCGTGGCCGTCTTACAAACGGGCGGCACCTTAACCGCCGACGATCTGGATAACAATGCCAGCTGGACTTGGAGTGGTGATGCATCCGGGACTTATGGTGAGTTTACTATCGATACCGATACGGGGGAATGGATCTACAACCTCAATGACAGCGCGCTGGTCAATGCACTCGCATCAGGTGAGCAGCATGAGGAGAGCTTCACGGTCACCGTGACCGATGAGTTTGGTGCGACCGCCACTCAAGAGGTGACGGTAACGGTTCACGGCACTAACGACATTCCCGAACTCACAGCCGATACTTTAGGTGGTGTAACAGAAGATCTAAACGTAAACAATGACATGATTAGTGATACGGGAGTATTAAGCTTTACCGATGTAGATAACAACAGCACAGGAACAATGTCATCACTTTATAATACCGATATAAGCTGGTCTGCAGGGGACTTAAATACCGTTTTAACTCAGGCACAAATAGATGAAATAATCAGCGGGTTCAGCGTAAGTCAAAATAATTGGGACTTCAGTGTTGCCAATAGCTTAATTCAATTTCTTGCTGCAACAGAATCTATCACCTTAAGCTTTGACGTAACGGTGACAGACAATTATGGAGCCACCGATACCGAAACGATCACACTTACAATCAGCGGAGTGAACGATACTATCGAAGGAGAGTTTGCCAAAGAGGTATGGGTACCAGCCTCTCTCAATGAGATAACCGATCCGTATCTAAGTGGCTACCCATTACTCATCTCTCAACCAACTGATATTGACATCAATGACGCTATTACCGTTTCAAATCTAGAGATCACTTTACTGACACAAGGCTTAGATCCTGATGTAGAGTTAGGTAGTGTCTATTATATGGCCGATGGTGATAATACGCTCTCGCTGATTGACTTTAACGCTCCACCAGTACTTAGCGCAACCGAGTTAGAGAGCTTGGTATACGTTCCGGGCGACAATGGTGACGTGGATTATCAAATAGACCTAGGCCTCACATTCCAAATCAATTCGGGTATGGACTCTGTCGATGGTGAATTTATTATCCACGCGGTACCAGCTAATGGTTTAGCCGACCAAACTGTACAAATTGGTGATGGTTCAAGCCCACTAACCTCGGGTAATGATCAGGAAGCAGATTTAGTCATAACAGAGTTGTTTGCTAACGCTCTTAACTCCGATCCTGCCAGCGGTTCATTGCAACTATTCACCGACTTCCAACAAAACCCTATTGTTATTCCTGTTCCTGTAAATGAGCGAGCTGCAAATACTGCTGCTGGTGCTGCAAGAGAAATGGAAGTCTCTGCAAGGCTAACTATTGGCAGTGCAATCTTTGAGGTGATCCCCGACAATGATGGGGACGGAATAATCACTTGGAGCTATGATGCTGATTCAGGCCTAATGAAGGCTGAAGTCGACTACTCAGCCATCTTCCTACTTGACGGTAACGGTGACCCAACCACGACCTCTTTGGCCGATTACATTATTGCCAATCCCGTCGCGGCTAATGATACTTGGCAAATAACCTACCTTGATAACAATGGAGGTAACTTTCAGGCAAGATTCGTCGAAGCGGTGTTTACACATGAGCAAATAGCAGATGACTCTATTACCATCGTCGGCACCGACAACATCAATAACCTTATTTTTGGCAGTACAAATAGCGACTCGCTAACGGGTGCAAATTTGGATGATCGTATTTTCGGTAGAGAGGACAATGACATCTTAATAGGCCTATCGGGTAATGATGAACTTATTGGAGGCTCGGGTAATGACAATGTACAAGGTGGTGAAGGTAACGACTTTGTCATAGGGGGAATTGGAGATGATACCCTAAATGGTGGGATCGGTAGAGATTACTTGTCTGGCGGACAAGGTAATGACAGCCTAGATGGTGGAGCGCTCAACGGTAGTGACGATGGTGAGCGAGACTTCTTTGTTTGGGAGTCAGACAGTGCTGACGGTAGTACAGATACAGTACTCAACTTCAATCTAGACATTGATGTTTTGGATCTGTCGGATCTATTAATAGGTGAAGAAAGTGGCAATCTAGAAGACTTCCTCTCTTTCAGCTTCAGCGGAGGCAATACCACAATCACTATCGATGCCGACGGGCTTGGAGTTGGTACTGATAGCGTGATGATCATTCTCGACGGTATCGATCTATCGAGTATTTATGGCTCAGCAGATGCGAGCATTATCATTGCCGAGCTTATTGCCGATGAAGCTTTAATTACCGATCCAAATACCACACCGTTTATCCCGCCTTACGAGCAAGTCGACGACGGATTAAACCTGCCATAATAATCAATCAAAAGTCTTAATTTATCGATTTGATCATTAACACATTAACAAAGGCCACTACATCTTGTGGCCTTTGTCTTATTTTATACTATTTCACTTTTCTGCAGCTCCTACAAAACACAAACTTAAAACGTCAAAAAATTGACCTAAAGCACCCATATGTATAACATTGATCGATTAAGGGTTACTTTTTAAGACTGAGTTTTAACAAACTTGTTTTTGCAGGGAGCAGGACAATGAAATCGATAATCACAACACAAGCTGGACATATCCAAAACCTCAATGGCATTGTTACCGCAACAATTAACGGTAGTGTTCAGCAGCTTAGTGAAGGTGAGTTAGTTCCTGCAGGAACTAACATATCGATAGCAGAGGATAGTTTTGTCGAAATTATGATGGATGATGGCAGTGCAATTACATCAGATCAAATTTCAAATACCTCATTAAACTCGACTTCAGACTCTCTCCCTAATGAAGACGAAACCCTAACTGAAATCGAAGAGATCCAAGCATTAATCGCCTCAGGTGAAGACCCAACTCAAGGTCCGGATACTGCTGCTGGCGAGCAAGCAGGTAATCAGGGGGGCTCAAGTCACGTTTCAATTGCTCGCAGTGGTTCTGAAACCATTGCGGATGCAGGTTTTAACACTTCAGGACAAACACTCACCCAAGCAGCAGGCTCTAGTGACACTGAAGAAACTAATACTCTTGATAGCCCAACGAATACCATCAATGACACCAACACGATTGATGAAGATGGTACCGCTACTGGTAATGTTTTAGATAACGATTCAGATATCGACAGCGACCTTACCGTTGCAAACTTTGAAGTGAATGGTGAGACTTATACTGCTGGCACCACTGTCGAGCTAGAGGGCGGCTCCCTAGTCATCACTGAAGATGGCTCATACACCTTCACGCCAAATGACAACTGGAACGGCACCGTACCGGTGATCACCTACACCACCAATACTGGTGAAAGTGCCACACTAACACTTGAAGTCACGCCTGTTGATGATCCAAGCATCTTAGCTAACGACAGCAACACTATTGATGAAGACACTGTAGCAACTGGTAATGTGCTTGATAACGATATGGATGCTGATGACGCACTTAGCGTTGTAAGCTTTGAAGTCAATGGTGAGACTTATACTGCGGGCAGCACTGTCGAGCTAGAGGGCGGCTCCCTAGTCATCAATGAAGATGGCTCATACACCTTCACTCCAAATGACAACTGGAACGGCTCGGTACCAGTGATCACCTACACCACTAATACGGGTGAAAGTGCCACACTAACACTTGAAGTCACGCCTGTTGATGATCCAAGCATCTTGGCTAATGACAGCAATACCGTTGATGAAGACACTGTTGCAACTGGTAATGTGCTTGATAATGATTCAGATATCGACAGCGACCTTACCGTTGCAAACTTTGAAGTGAATGGTGAGACTTATACTGCGGGCACCACTGTCGAGCTAGAGGGTGGTTCACTAGGCATCAATGATGATGGCTCATACACCTTCACTCCAAATGAAAACTGGAATGGCACCGTACCGGTGATCACCTACATCACCGACACTGGCTCCAGTGCGACACTCACACTGGAAGTCACCCCGGTTGATGACCCAAGCATCTTAACTAACGACAGCAACACTATTGATGAAGACACTGTAGCAACTGGTAATGTGCTTGATAACGACTCAGATATCGACAGCCACCTTACCGTTGCAAACTTTGAAGTGAATGGTGAGACTTATACTGCGGGCACCACTGTCGAGCTAGAGGGCGGCTCCCTAGTCATCAATGAAGATGGCTCATACACCTTCACGCCAAATGACAACTGGAACGGCTCGGTACCAGTGATCACCTACACCACTAATACGGGTGAAAGTGCCACACTAACACTTGAAGTCACGCCTGCCATTGATGGAGCACCGCAAGTAACGATCACTACAGATGAGAATAACGATGCGTTAATCAGTTTTGATGAACTTGGTGAAACATCAACTATAGATATCACTATCGACTTAACCACCACAGGCGCTATTGCCGGAGACACACTCACTGTTAATGGTGTCGATATTATTCTTAGCCAAGATCATATTGATGCAAATTTGGTAGATCTGACTCTACCTTCCCCTGGGGAAGGGAATGAAATAATTGTCACAGCTACAGTTACAGATCAAGCCGGGAACACTTCACCAGAAGGTAGTGATTCTGCGATTCTAGATACACAAACTGAAGCCAGCATTTCGGTAGACAATATCACTGCCGATGACATCTTAAATGCCGCAGAAGCTGCAGGTGACGTAACGGTAACGGGGACTGTCGGTGGCGATGCCGCCATCGGTGACAGCGTCACGATGACGATTAACGGTACTGACTACAGCACCAAGGTGATCGACTTAGGCAATGGCGTACTCGGTTTTAGTCTCGAGGTTGCTGGTAGCGACTTAGCAATAGACACCAGCTTTACCGCCACTGTCACGGGTAGTGATGACGCCAACAATCCATTTAGTGCCACCACCGAATCAACACATACTGTTGATAGCGGTGCGAGTGCCACCATTTCGGTAGACAATATCACTGCCGATGACATCTTAAATGCCGCAGAAGCTGCAGGTGACGTAACGGTAACGGGGACTGTCGGTGGCGATGCCGCCATCGGTGACAGCGTCACGATGACGATTAACGGTACTGACTACAGCACCAAGGTGATCGACTTAGGCAATGGCGTACTCGGTTTTAGTCTCGAGGTTGCTGGTAGCGACTTAGCAATAGACACCAGCTTTACCGCCACTGTCACGGGTAGTGATGACGCCAACAATCCATTTAGTGCCACCACCGAATCAACACATACTGTTGATAGCGGTGCGAGTGCCACCATTTCGGTAGACAATATCACTGCCGATGACATCTTAAATGCCGCAGAAGCTGCAGGTGACGTAACGGTAACGGGGACTGTCGGTGGCGATGCCGCCATCGGTGACAGCGTCACGATGACGATTAACGGTACTGACTACAGCACCAAGGTGATCGACTTAGGCAATGGCGTACTCGGTTTTAGTCTCGAGGTTGCTGGTAGCGACTTAGCAATAGACACCAGCTTTACCGCCACTGTCACGGGTAGTGATGACGCCAACAATCCATTTAGTGCCACCACCGAATCAACACATACTGTTGATAGCGGTGCGAGTGCCACCATTTCGGTAGACAATATCACTGCCGATGACATCTTAAATGCTGCAGAAGCTGCAGGTGACGTAACGGTAACGGGGACTGTCGGTGGCGATGCTGCCATCGGTGACAGCGTCACGATGACGATTAACGGTACTGACTACAGCACCAAGGTGATCGACTTAGGCAATGGCGTACTCGGTTTTAGTCTCGAGGTTGCTGGTAGCGACTTAGCACTAGACACCAGCTTTACCGCCACTGTCACGGGTAGTGATGACGCCAACAATCCATTTAGTGCCACCACCGAATCAACACATACTGTTGATAGCGGTGCGAGTGCCACCATTTCGGTAGACAATATCACTGCCGATGACATCTTAAATGCCGCAGAAGCTGCAGGTGACGTAACGGTAACGGGGACTGTCGGTGGCGATGCCGCCATCGGTGACAGCGTCACGATGACGATTAACGGTACTGACTACAGCACCAAGGTGATCGACTTAGGCAATGGCGTACTCGGTTTTAGTCTCGAGGTTGCTGGTAGCGACTTAGCAATAGACACCAGCTTTACCGCCACTGTCACGGGTAGTGATGACGCCAACAATCCATTTAGTGCCACCACCGAATCAACACATACTGTTGATAGCGGTGCGAGTGCCACCATTTCGGTAGACAATATCACTGCCGATGACATCTTAAATGCCGCAGAAGCTGCAGGTGACGTAACGGTAACGGGGACTGTCGGTGGCGATGCCGCCATCGGTGACAGCGTCACGATGACGATTAACGGTACTGACTACAGCACCAAGGTGATCGACTTAGGCAATGGCGTACTCGGTTTTAGTCTCGAGGTTGCTGGTAGCGACTTAGCAATAGACACCAGCTTTACCGCCACTGTCACGGGTAGTGATGACGCCAACAATCCATTTAGTGCCACCACCGAATCAACACATACTGTTGATAGCGGTGCGAGTGCCACCATTTCGGTAGACAATATCACTGCCGATGACATATTAAATGCCGCAGAAGCTGCAGGTGACGTAACGGTAACGGGGACTGTCGGTGGCGATGCCGCCATCGGTGACAGCGTCACGATGACGATTAACGGTACTGACTACAGCACCAAGGTGATCGACTTAGGCAATGGCGTACTCGGTTTTAGTCTCGAGGTTGCTGGTAGCGACTTAGCACTAGACACCAGCTTTACCGCCACTGTCACGGGTAGTGATGACGCCAACAATCCATTTAGTGCCACCACCGAATCAACACATACTGTTGATAGCGGTGCGAGTGCCACCATTTCGGTAGACAATATCACTGCCGATGACATCTTAAATGCCGCAGAAGCTGCAGGTGACGTAACGGTAACGGGGACTGTCGGTGGCGATGCCGCCATCGGTGACAGCGTCACGATGACGATTAACGGTACTGACTACAGCACCAAGGTGATCGACTTAGGCAATGGCGTACTCGGTTTTAGTCTCGAGGTTGCTGGTAGCGACTTAGCACTAGACACCAGCTTTACCGCCACTGTCACGGGTAGTGATGACGCCAACAATCCATTTAGTGCCACCACCGAATCAACACATACTGTTGATAGCGGTGCGAGTGCCACCATTTCGGTAGACAATATCACTGCCGATGACATATTAAATGCCGCAGAAGCTGCAGGTGACGTAACGGTAACGGGGACTGTCGGTGGCGATGCCGCCATCGGTGACAGCGTCACGATGACGATTAACGGTACTGACTACAGCACCAAGGTGATCGACTTAGGCAATGGCGTACTCGGTTTTAGTCTCGAGGTTGCTGGTAGCGACTTAGCACTAGACACCAGCTTTACCGCCACTGTCACGGGTAGTGATGACGCCAACAATCCATTTAGTGCCACCACCGAATCAACACATACTGTTGATAGCGGTGCGAGTGCCACCATTTCGGTAGACAATATCACTGCCGATGACATCTTAAATGCTGCAGAAGCTGCAGGTGACGTAACGGTAACGGGGACTGTCGGTGGCGATGCCGCCATCGGTGACAGCGTCACGATGACGATTAACGGTACTGACTACAGCACCAAGGTGATCGACTTAGGCAATGGCGTACTCGGTTTTAGTCTCGAGGTTGCTGGTAGCGACTTAGCACTAGACACCAGCTTTACCGCCACTGTCACGGGTAGTGATGACGCCAACAATCCATTTAGTGCCACCACCGAATCAACACATACTGTTGATAGCGGTGCGAGTGCCACCATTTCGGTAGACAATATCACTGCCGATGACATCTTAAATGCCGCAGAAGCTGCAGGTGACGTAACGGTAACGGGGACTGTCGGTGGCGATGCCGCCATCGGTGACAGCGTCACGATGACGATTAACGGTACTGACTACAGCACCAAGGTGATCGACTTAGGCAATGGCGTACTCGGTTTTAGTCTCGAGGTTGCTGGTAGCGACTTAGCACTAGACACCAGCTTTACCGCCACTGTCACGGGTAGTGATGACGCCAACAATCCATTTAGTGCCACCACCGAATCAACACATACTGTTGATAGTGGTGCTAGTGCCACCATTTCGGTAGACAATATCACTGCCGATGACATCTTAAATGCCGCAGAAGCTGCAGGTGACGTAACGGTAACGGGGACTGTCGGTGGCGATGCCGCCATCGGTGACAGCGTCACGATGACGATTAACGGTACTGACTACAGCACCAAGGTGATCGACTTAGGCAATGGCGTACTCGGTTTTAGTCTCGAGGTTGCTGGTAGCGACTTAGCACTAGACACCAGCTTTACCGCCACTGTCACGGGTAGTGATGACGCCAACAATCCATTTAGTGCCACCACCGAATCAACACATACTGTTGATAGCGGTGCGAGTGCCACCATTTCGGTAGACAATATCACTGCCGATGACATCTTAAATGCTGCAGAAGCTGCAGGTGACGTAACGGTAACGGGGACTGTCGGTGGCGATGCCGCCATCGGTGACAGCGTCACGATGACGATTAACGGTACTGACTACAGCACCAAGGTGATCGACTTAGGCAATGGCGTACTCGGTTTTAGTCTCGAGGTTGCTGGTAGCGACTTAGCACTAGACACCAGCTTTACCGCCACTGTCACGGGTAGTGATGACGCCAACAATCCATTTAGTGCCACCACCGAATCAACACATACTGTTGATAGCGGTGCGAGTGCCACCATTTCGGTAGACAATATCACTGCCGATGACATCTTAAATGCCGCAGAAGCTGCAGGTGACGTAACGGTAACGGGGACTGTCGGTGGCGATGCCGCCATCGGTGACAGCGTCACGATGACGATTAACGGTACTGACTACAGCACCAAGGTGATCGACTTAGGCAATGGCGTACTCGGTTTTAGTCTCGAGGTTGCTGGTAGCGACTTAGCACTAGACACCAGCTTTACCGCCACTGTCACGGGTAGTGATGACGCCAACAATCCATTTAGTGCCACCACCGAATCAACACATACTGTTGATAGCGGTGCGAGTGCCACCATTTCGGTAGACAATATCACTGCCGATGACATCTTAAATGCCGCAGAAGCTGCAGGTGACGTAACGGTAACGGGGACTGTCGGTGGCGATGCCGCCATCGGTGACAGCGTCACGATGACGATTAACGGTACTGACTACAGCACCAAGGTGATCGACTTAGGCAATGGCGTACTCGGTTTTAGTCTCGAGGTTGCTGGTAGCGACTTAGCACTAGACACCAGCTTTACCGCCACTGTCACGGGTAGTGATGACGCCAACAATCCATTTAGTGCCACCACCGAATCAACACATACTGTTGATAGCGGTGCGAGTGCCACCATTTCGGTAGACAATATCACTGCCGATGACATCTTAAATGCCGCAGAAGCTGCAGGTGACGTAACGGTAACGGGGACTGTCGGTGGCGATGCCGCCATCGGTGACAGCGTCACGATGACGATTAACGGTACTGACTACAGCACCAAGGTGATCGACTTAGGCAATGGCGTACTCGGTTTTAGTCTCGAGGTTGCTGGTAGCGACTTAGCAATAGACACCAGCTTTACCGCCACTGTCACGGGTAGTGATGACGCCAACAATCCATTTAGTGCCACCACCGAATCAACACATACTGTTGATAGCGGTGCGAGTGCCACCATTTCGGTAGACAATATCACTGCCGATGACATCTTAAATGCCGCAGAAGCTGCAGGTGACGTAACGGTAACGGGGACTGTCGGTGGCGATGCCGCCATCGGTGACAGCGTCACGATGACGATTAACGGTACTGACTACAGCACCAAGGTGATCGACTTAGGCAATGGCGTACTCGGTTTTAGTCTCGAGGTTGCTGGTAGCGACTTAGCAATAGACACCAGCTTTACCGCCACTGTCACGGGTAGTGATGACGCCAACAATCCATTTAGTGCCACCACCGAATCAACACATACTGTTGATAGCGGTGCGAGTGCCACCATTTCGGTAGACAATATCACTGCCGATGACATCTTAAATGCTGCAGAAGCTGCAGGTGACGTAACGGTAACGGGGACTGTCGGTGGCGATGCTGCCATCGGTGACAGCGTCACGATGACGATTAACGGTACTGACTACAGCACCAAGGTGATCGACTTAGGCAATGGCGTACTCGGTTTTAGTCTCGAGGTTGCTGGTAGCGACTTAGCACTAGACACCAGCTTTACCGCCACTGTCACGGGTAGTGATGACGCCAACAATCCATTTAGTGCTAGCACCGAATCAACACATACTGTTGATATATCTGTAGCTAACGCCCCAGTCGTTAAAATTATCGACGATAACAATCCTGACAATGAAGTGTTATCGGAGTCAGAGATTGGTGATAACGATGTGCAGGTTCAAGTACAGATAGATAAAACAGACTTCACATCTAATGGAACGGTACAGCTAACCATCAATAATGGGATGTCAGTTACTACGCTAACCTTAAGTTTGGCGCTAAATGGAATTGATATTATAGCCCTAGACGGTGATGGACTAGCCGTTAATGGTTTTAGCTACGACGCGATTAACGGCATCATCAGCTGGACAGAAACGACACCTGCTGATGGAAAAATGATTAAAGTAACAGCCAGTCAAACAGATGAAGCAGGAAATGAGTCCGGCTCTAGTCAAGATCTTGCGACTGTTCGATATGATACCGAAACAGCTTTAGGGCAAGTAACTGAAGGTACAGTTAGTAACTTGTTAACCTTACCTGACGGAATTACTTTTGAGGGAACAACTGCCCTCGGTGGTTCAATTTCTATCGTTAATGGTAACTATGTTTATACCGCTCCAGTTAGAGACCATGGTGACAATGAATCGGACCAAGATAGCTTTAGCATCATTAATGCTGACGGTACTCTTTCAACATTCACGATAGATATTACCGATACAAGTCCCGTAGCGATTAATGATACAGGTACCTTTGAAATAGGCCTTAATGTCGTGACTCAAGGAACTGTAGGCCTACTTGATAATGACACCATTGTCGATCACTCATCCGAAGATCCTGCTACCGTTTATCAAATACAAGGAGCTGACGGATCTTGGGTTAACTTAGTTAATGGCAGTGCCACTGTTGACGGTTTATATGGCAAGTTAACCGTAAATTCCGATGGTAGTTATAGCTATGAATCAACCTTAGATACATCGGCCCAAGCCTCTGAAGGTGCCGATGCAATCTTAGAGGTCTTTGATCTTTATGGCTTTACCGATAACCGATTATTTAATGGTGATAATTTAGATCTAGGTGCACTCGATTCTACTGCTCAAGCCCTTATTAACATTCGCGCCAGTGGCGGACAAGCAAAGCCTGGAATTGGCGTCTCAGGAAATGGCAAGGACGATATTAGTGGTAGTGAGTCTTTACTTGTATCGTTAGAAACAAGCTCAACCTCTATGCAGTTTGGGGTCAACGAATTAAATGCAAATCAAGGCGATTTAGCATGGTCTGTATATGATGAAAACGGAAACCTTGTTGCTAGCGGGGTCTTCTCCTCTGACTCAAATAGTGGCGCCCTACAAACACTAAACATTTCTACAGACACAGCATTCCAATATGTAGTACTTAGTTATACCGATAGTAATAATGGTTTCGTCGTTGACTCTATTAGTTATACCCCGGCAATAGGTGCTGTCGATGAAAGCTTTAATTATACGGTTATCGATAATGACGGCAGTGTATCTGACTCCGCAACACTCGATCTTAATGGCACTCCCGATACAACAACCACTGCAATTAATGACTTTAAAGTAACTGAAGAAGGTATAACTACGTTTGGCAACGTTCTCAGCAATGATTCTTACATTGACTCTTCTCTAGCTGTAACTAGCTTTAAAGTTGCAGGCCAATCTGGACAGCATAGTGCAGGTAAAAACGTTATAAATATCAAAGGTGGTAAGCTGACCCTAGATAGTGACGGTGAGTACACTTTCACACCTAATAAGCACTGGAACGGTGAAGTCCCTGTTATCACTTACACCACTAATACAGGAGCTGAAGCAACACTGACTATTAATGTCACCCCCGTTGATTCAGCGCCAGAGTTTAGATCTGGAACAGATGTTGAGGGCGATGCCGCTAATATAGATGCCTATGACTTTGGTTTTAAACCTGAAGACTCAAATAATGGCACGCTTGTTGGCACTGTCATTGCGGACGATCCTGATAAAAACGATAACCTAACCTATAGCTTTGAGGGTGGGTCGCTTACCAATGGTGTATTCACTATCGATGCCAATTCTGGTGAAATAACCCTAAATCAAGACATCGACGATGCCGATTTAGGTTCATTCTCTCTAGATGTGGTAGTGACTGACTCTACGGGATTAACCGATACTGCAACTGTGGCTATAGATCTCACTAACGTAAATGAACCTCCATTAGCGACCGACGATTACTTTGGTGTTGGATTAAACAGCCATTACTACAGCTACAATGATAGTACTGATGGCGGAAACCTATCATCAGTTTCACAAGTGAGAGACTTCATTAATAGCAATGAAGCTGACGCCACATTCACTGCAACCACACTGAACTACGCCAAAGGTGGTGGCAACTTAGGAACAGGCACAAGCCTACAAAGCTTCCTAGGGGATGACGCTGCAAGCTTAAGTAATGATCCAGGAAACAGCTCTGACGCCATTTTGCATATGCAAGGCTCAGTACAATTGGATGCTGGAACCTATGGCTTAAAAGTCACCGCCGATGATGGATATTCAGTGCTTATTGATGGTGTCGTTGTGGCTGAAGTATCTCGAAACCAATCTTCAAGCACCCGCGTTCCCGGTGATGACGGACACATCTATTTTGATATTACCGACCCCGGCGCTCACTCAATTGAAGTTATCTATTGGGATCAAGGCGGGGCATATCAGCTTAATATTGAACTAGGGGTGTTCGATCAAAACAATCAACAAATTGGTGATTACACACCACTAGGCGATCAGATCATTGCTAACGGTGTTGTTGTTCTTGAAGATACCCCGTTCACCTTCACGGCTGATTCAATTCTTGCCAATGATACCGACCCAGATGGTGACATACTGTCAATCATCAGCGTTGGCAATGCTGAGAATGGTACCGTAGAGCTAGATGTAGACGGTAATGTGGTATTCACCCCTGATACTGGCTACAGCGGCTCCGCGAGCTATGACTACACGGTACAAGATGAGGATGGGTTAACCGACACAGCTACAGTTTACTTCGATGTCACGCCAACTCGAGACTATGGTTTTGTGGGTGGCACCGACGGTGATAACACTCTACAAGGCACTGAAGATCATGATGTCATTGTCAGTGACACCACAGGCATTCAGATCGTTCAAGGTGAAAACTACAATTTCGCCTTTATTCTCGACTCTTCAGGCAGTATGGGTAATGGCGCGGTTAATACAGCAAAGAGTCAATTGATAGAAGTCTTTAAATCTCTACAAGCTGCCACCTCTGGCATGCACTCTGGAACCGTGAATATTGCTGTCATTGACTTTAGCACATCAGCGATTACGAGTATCTCTGTCAATATTCAAGACCTAGATATTGATGCACTAATTAACAACAGCAATGATGCTTGGAAAGCAATAACTAGTGGTGGCCGTACCGATTATATTGACGCATTTGATGCCGCAGCAGACTGGTTTAATAGTAGTTTAGTGACAAACAATGCTGGTAATAACCTCACCTACTTCATCACCGATGGTAAACACAACGAAGGTGGCGATACCAATGCAGCATTTGATGTGTTGGCTGGTTTGTCTGACGTCGAAGCAGTGGGTATTAAAACCAGCATCGATGTTGATGACATAATCCCTTATGACACTGATGGTGTCGTTAAGGCAAAAGTCAGCGTAGGCAATTTAGCCAGCGTCATCCTCGGCTCCGAGCAACAACTTATTCAAGGTGATGACAAGGTCAATGCTGGAGAAGGTAACGATATTATCTTTGGCGACCTAGTTTCATTTGATGGTATTGATGGCCAAGGCTTTAGCGCGCTACAAGCCTTTGTAGCACAAGAGACAAATCAACAGCCGACAAATGTCACTGTGCAAGATATACATGAGTTCATCTCCAGTAACACTCACCTATTTGGCGAGAGTAATACTGATGATGGAGCCGATACCTTAGAGGGCGGTGAAGGTAACGACATCCTATTTGGCCAAGGTGGTAACGATGAGTTAATCGGTGGTCTGGGCGCCGATACTTTAATTGGTGGCCTAGGTGACGATAAACTTACAGGTAATGAGGGAGCAGATACATTCGTATGGGACAGAAACTCTATCGATAATTCAGATCCCACTGACCGCAATACAGACCATATTACCGACTTTAACATGGCAGAAGATAAGCTAGATTTAAGCGATATCTTGCAAGGCGATACAGTATCTGAACTCGCTCAACATCTAAGCTTTACTGATGAAAATGGTTCAACCAGCATCAATATTGATACAGACGGCAATGGCAGTTTTGACCAACATATTGTACTCGATGGTGTCGATCTAATCGGTCAATTCGGTAGTGATGAGGCCGATATTATATCAGGTCTATTAGGTAGTAACGGAGAGGGACCACTCATCGTCAGTACCTCAACAGGAGATCCTGTAACTCAGGCGGTTAATGGCCCTGATCCGTTGGAGGAACAATTAAGTCCAAATGGGTTTGTGATGCTATAGCAAGAGAAGCACCATAGTGACCTGTGGCAAAACAGGTCACTATGTTCGATACTTCTAATAATAAATATAAATAATAATTAAAATAATTAAATCTTAAGGATAAGTCGAAAAGGTGTCTGCTTCAGATTCTAGGAATGCTGAGCAGTGGACGATTTCAGCCTCTCAACGGGTGATGGTCGATCCTCTGCTAGACAGTTTAGTGTTACTCACCGAGCACTTCGGTAGCCCATGCTCCAGCGACTCGCTAGCGGCAGGCTTGCCTATGCAAGGGCACGTATTAACACCAGAATTATTGCCTCAAGCTGCTAGTCGCGCCGGACTTGCGGCTAAGTTGTCACGCAAGGGATTAAACGAAATATCTCCAATTCTGCTCCCCTGTATTCTGCTTTTAAAAGATAAAAAAGCCTGCCTGCTGCGTGAACTTGATATTGAGCAAGATAAAGCCGTTATTCAACTACCTGAAACTGGCGGCGAAGAAACCCTTTCGATTGAAGAGCTCGAAGCACTCTATGTGGGCTACCTATTCTTAGTTAAGCAAGAATATCGTGGTGACATGGGCTTAGATATCCACCTTCACGAGAATAAGTCCCACTGGCTACTGCAGACCATTAAAGACTCGGCGCCAATCTACCGAGACGCCCTTATAGCCTCGGTGCTAGTAAACTTATTTGCCTTGGTTTCTCCACTCTTTATCATGAACGTATACGATAAAGTCGTACCCAATCTGGCATTTGATTCTTTATGGGTACTTGCCATAGGTGCTGGTATCGCCTACATATTCGACCTAATAATGCGCCAGCTTCGAAGCTACCTTATCGATGTGGCAGGCAAGAAGGTCGACATCATTGTCTCATCTCGGCTATTTGCTAAGGCCATCGGCATTCCACTAGAAAAACGTTCTCCTAGCGTGGGCGGCATGGCTAAGCAACTTGGTGAGTTTGATAGCATTCGCGATATTCTCACCTCTGCAACCATAACCACGTTAGTTGATCTGCCCTTCGCCCTCTTCTTCCTAACGATTATCTATATTGTCGCTGGCGACCTCGCGGTTATCCCGCTTATCGGTAGCTTCATCATTATAGGTTACACCTTGATCATGCAGCCAAAGCTCAAGGCCGCAATTGACGAGAGTAATAAGTTTTCAGGCCTTAAACACGGCCACTTAATCGAATCGTTAGCGTCTATTGAATCAATCAAGTCCAGTGGCGCCGAAGGTCTAGTGCAAAAGAGCTGGCAACAGATGATTGGCCATACCGCCAACTGGCAACTGAAGTGCAAAAAAATCACCACATCCGTCACCAATGTGGCGACATTTGTAGTGCAAACGTCAGTCATTTTTGTGGTTATTTTGGGTGTTTACCGCGTATCTGAGAATGAAATTTCTATGGGTGGCATTATTGCCGCGGTGATTTTATCTAGCCGAGCGATTTCTCCTATGGCGCAACTTGCAGGCTTGATGACCCGTGGTAATCAAACTGCGAGCGCCCTGCGTCAACTCGATGAGCTGATGACCCAAGAAGATGAGTTTGAAAACAAGGGCCATCTCGTTAGCCGTCAACGCTTATTAGGCCAGATCACCGCCCATCATATTGGCTTTAACTATCCAGGATCTGAGCGTCCCGTGCTGCACCCTCTGTCACTGAACATCGCTCCCGGTGAGCGAGTGGCCATTATCGGTCGCAATGGCTCAGGTAAGAGTACCCTAGCAAAACTTTTAGTTGGCCTATTTCAGCCCACCAAAGGCAGTTTAACCTACGATGGTATCGATTCGGCTCAGATCCACCCAAGTGATTTAAGGCGAAACTTCGGTTATCTACCGCAAGATATCACCCTGTTTCACGGTACGATACGCGACAATATTTTGTTTGGCACTCGTCAAGTTACCGAGCATCAACTGATCCGTGCGGTGCAACTCTCCGGTGTGAATTTATTTACCAATTTAGAAGCCGAAGGCTTAGATCAGCAGGTTGGTGAAGGCGGACGCGAGCTTTCCCGCGGTCAACGACAAACCATCGCTCTCGCCCGTGCGACACTAAATGATCCTCCAGTATTATTAATGGACGAGCCTACTGCAAGTCTCGATGCGCGCGCAGAAAAGCAGTTTATCCATGCTATGCATAATGTCAGTAAAGACAGAACCCTACTGCTCATCACTCATAAGATGCACCTACTCAATCTTGTCGATCGTATCATTGTCCTTGATCGTGGTCATATTGTTGCCGATGGCCCGAAAGCTGAAGTACTCAAGAAGCTAAATGATGGTTTATTAGCGGGAGCAGCTAAAAAATGAGTAAACACTTAACCACGCATGAATTAGAGATGGTCGATGACGTCTACGGCGCAATGATGACCGATGCCCCTGCCAGCCATCGATTAACCATTTGGGCATTAACGGCACTCATCATAACCTTTTTGCTTTGGGCCTATTTCGCAGAGTTAGATCAAGTTACCACAGGCATGGGCAAGGTCATCCCCTCCTCTCAAGTGCAAGTCATCCAGAGTTTAGATGGCGGAGTCTTACAAGAGATGTACGTCCAAGAAGGATTAATTGTCACTAAGGGGCAGCCTCTGGTTCGCATCGATGCAACCCGCTTCCAATCAGACTTTGCTCAGCAAGAGCAAGAGGTTAATAGTCTATCGGCAAATGTGATCCGCTTAAATGCAGAGCTCAACAGTATCACAATCTCTGCCATCACTAACGACTGGCGCGAGCAGGTGAAAATCTCTCCTCAGGCATTGATATTTCCATCAAGCTTAGAAGACAGCGAACCTGAACTGACCAGTCGTCAGCGTGAGGAGTATGTTGGTCGTCTCGACAACCTGAGCAATCAACTCGAAATCCAAGCAAGGCAAATTCAACAACGTAACCAAGAGATCCAAGAACTTGCCTCAAAAATCAGAACACTCACAACCAGCTTCCAACTGGTATCACGAGAACTTGAACTTACTCGACCATTAGCAGATAAAGGCATCGTCCCCGAGGTCGAGTTACTCAAGCTGCAGCGCGTGGTCAACGATATTCAAGGCGAGCTAGCTTCGCTGCGCTTATTGCGCCCAAAAGTTAAGTCCACCATGGATGAAGCCATCCTTAAAAGGCGCGAGTCAGTGCTTATTTATGCGGCCGATACCCGTGCCCAGCTTAACGAGATGCAAACTAAACTTTCACGCATGAATGAGGCGCAAGTCGGCGCCCAAGATAAAGTCAGCAAGGCTGAAATTGTGTCTCCGGTTAACGGCACAGTCAAAACCGTCCATATCAATACTCTTGGAGGCGTGGTACAGCCCGGTGTCGACATTATCGAAATCGTGCCATCTGAAGACAAACTATTGATTGAAACCAAAATTGTTCCAAAAGACATCGCTTTTTTGCACCCAGGTTTACCTGCGGTAGTCAAAGTCACCGCCTATGATTTTACTCGCTATGGTGGTTTAAATGGCGTAGTGGAGCACATCAGTGCAGATACCACCCAAGATGAAGAAGGGAACAGCTTCTACATTGTAAAAGTTAGAACCGAGTTCTCCAGCTTAACAAAAGACGACGGTACAGAAATGCCCATCATCCCCGGGATGCTTACATCAGTAGATGTGATTACTGGGCAAAGATCCGTTTTAGAGTACATACTTAATCCAATATTACGGGCTAAAGACACGGCGCTCAGGGAGCGTTAAGCCCGATATAAAAACGACCAGGAGGGGTTATACATGGATAACAGCACAGTACGGCAGCTAAAGCGCAGTGCACTCGCACTTGCTGTCAGCGCGCTGATAATACCAGCATCGGCTTACAGCCAAACGCTTGAACAGGCAGTAGCACATACACTGGACACAAATCCAGAGATAAAGATTGCATTTAACCGCTTTAAAGCGCGTGAAGAGCAGGTCAATCAAGCGGTCGCAGGTTACATGCCAACGCTTGATATTAGTGCTGGTTACGGTTGGGAACAAACCAACAGCACCTCGACTCGTCGGCGCGCTGGCCAAGGTGATGTAAACAATGACGGCGTTATTGAGCTTGAACGCGGTGAAGCGGGCTTTAGCATCAAGCAGATGTTATTCGATGGTTTCTACACTAGCAGTGAAGTCGATAGATATAGCTTCGAAGCTAGCGCCGAGCAATGGGCGCTATTCGCCGCCGCCGAAGATATGGCCTTAGATGTTGCAAAAGTCTATATCAACTATATTCGTAGCGAGCAAGTGCTGACTTTGGCAGAGAAAAATCTGCAAAGCCATAAAGATATCTATGAACAAATTAAGCAACGTACCGATTCAGGCTTAGGCTCTACAGCCGACCTATCTCAAGTTACTGGTCGCTTAGCGCGCGCTAACGCTAACGTTATCTCTGCACGTAACAATTTTTACGATGCTAAATCTCAGTTTGTTCGTATCGTTGAGCAGCAACCTGAAGACATGATAGTGCCAGTACCTGATGCCGATATGCTACCAGCAGATCTTAGCACCAGCATTATGATGGCCCAAGATAACCATCCCATTCTGAAATCTGCCGCTAGCGATATTAACGCCGCAGAGAATGAAAAAGACTCTGCCCAATCAAACTACTATCCTAAGCTCTCACTCGATCTAGAGGGTAATTGGAATAACAATATGGACGGTGAAGACGGTTATTCAATCTTGCCCAGCAATAGCGTAGGCGGCCATAACAATGACCTCGTCGCTATGGTGCGTTTGAAGTACAACCTATTCGCCGGTGGCCGCGATCTCGCGCGCGAAAAAGAAGCTGCCTATAAAGTGGGTGAAGCTAAAGAGATCCGCCAACGCGCTCACAGGCAGGTGGTTGAAGGTGTCAACTTAGCTTGGAATGCCTACGAGCTACTCACTCCACAAAAGATGTATATCCGAGAACATGTTATTGCAGCCAAAGACACCCAAGTGGCCTATAGCCAGCAATTTAACTTAGGTCAGCGTAGCTTATTGGATCTGCTCGATACAGAGAATGAGCTTTTTGAAGCCAGAAAAGACTATTTAGCATCTGAGTATGATGAAATCATTGCCCAATACCGCGTGTTAAATGCCACCGGTCAGTTACTCAACTCATTGCGCGTGACCAGACCCGATGTCTGGCAAGGTGAAAGAGACTACGAAGGAGGAGTCCCACAATGAAGACCATGATATTTCTATTAAGTCTCGCTATTCTTGGTGGCTGCTCAATGCGTGACATTACCACTATGGATCAACCTACTACGCAAGTTAACGACCTTAGTGATATCGATCATGATGGTGTTATCGTTGCCAGAGAGCGCTGCACAGAAACGACACTAGGTGCAACGATTGATAATTATGGTTGCGGTAAGATCAAGCCGATCAATGAGCGTCAGGAGCTTAAAGTCCTATTTGCCAACGACTCTTACTATATCGATCCTCAGTATTATCCGCAGGTAGAAGTTATCGCAACCTTTATGCGCGATTACCCAAACACCCAAGCCGTGATTGAGGGCCATTGTAGTAAGACTGGTAGCCATGAGCATAACCAAGTGTTATCTCAAAACCGTGCTAATGCAGTGAGTTCTTTACTTGCCGAACGCTTTGGTATTGATTCTGATAGGCTTAGTGCAGTAGGTTATAGCTTTGATCGTCCAGTCGATCCGACTCATACCAGAGCAGCGCACAAGGTAAACCGTCGAGTTATCGCCGAACTTACGGGTGATGACACCACAGCTGACATGAAATGGCACATCTATACGGTAGACGAAGAAGTTAACTAGCAGTAATAACGGAGCACCATGGTTGGCAGGCTTTATCAATTTAAAAGAATACGAAAAGTCTGCCAATTCAAGTTGACGGTATTGGCCCTGTCCGTCTCTTGCCTTTATGCTGCACCAGTTCAAAAGTTAGATGCTGTCCATATAACCCAAACCATTGAATCGCAATATGGCGAACGTGCGGGTAAAAGGATTAGGGCCTGGTTTAAGATTTTAGATGAAGCAAAGGATTTGCAAGATAGCGATAAAATATTGAAGGTGAATAACTTTTTCAACCTCTTTCATTTTGTCGACGATATGAAACTTTGGGGAAATAAGAATTATTGGGCAACGCCCATGGAGTTTATTGGAGTCAGCGGTGGTGACTGTGAGGATTTCTCAATCGCCAAGTATTTTACCCTGCTTCAGCTCGGTGTTTCTGAAGATAAGTTACGCATTACTATGGTTAAAGCAACCAGCGTAAATCAGTATCATATGGTACTGGCCTATTATGAAACGCCCTCTTCAATCCCCCTCGTTTTAGACAATCTTGATAAACAAATTAAACCCGCGACTCAAAGAAAAGATCTGTTGCCTGTCTATAGTTTTAACGGTCGGCAGCTATGGCTAAACAAAGAAAAAGGACGAGGTGTTCTAGCAGGTTCCTCATCTAAACTTGCGAAATGGAACGACCTAAAACATCGCTTGGGTGTAGAGCGACTTAACCAACCCAAGATAAAACTGGAGTAGTAAACAAGATGACACTGTTTCGACAGATATACACACTACTATTTGTGCTGTTTTTATTGGTTGTAGCGAGCTTCAGCTATGTGCAGTTTAGCGAAACTCAAAGCTTCCTCACGAAACAGATGGAATCCGATCTCAATAATACCAGCCATTCGCTCGGTATTATGCTGGTCCCCGATCTCGAAGCAGGCGACATAGTCGGTGCTGAAACACTGATCAATGTTATTTTCGAGGGCGGTTACTATCAACAAGTCAAACTCACCTGGCTCGTCGATGGTAAACAACAGGTATGGGAAAACCCGATGACAATTGAGGGGGTTCCACAGTGGTTTATCGATCTAGAACTGTTTAAGACAATTAAGCGCGAGAGTACCATCACCTCAGGCTGGATCCAGTTAGCCCGTCTTGAGATAACCGCTCACCCTGGCTTTGGTTATCACGAGCTTTGGCGCACCATGACCAACGCAATCATCGTCTTTTCTATCCTATTTCTGATTGCGATTATCTTTGCCCGCGTCGGCCTCACTTGGATCTTAAAGCCACTACATGACATCGCCGAACACGCCAAAGAGATCGCTAATCGCAAATTTGGCCCCGATATGAAAGTGCCTAAAACTGTAGAGCTTAAATCAGTAGTGCAAGCCTTTAATAGCATGTCTGAACAGCTCAAACAGATCTTTAACTCACTCGATGAAGAAGTGGGGGAATTGAGAAAGAAAAATCTCGTCGATCAAGTATCAGGCCTACCTAATCGCCAATACATGATGGGGCGTTTAAACAGTTGGCTAAGCGAGCCTAAAAGTGGCGCGCTGATGATGGCCAAGTTTGACTGGTTAGAAGAAGTTCATAGTAAATACGGTTATCAAGTCCGTGACGAAACCATCAAGTTGCTATCAGACAAAATGAAGCAACATTTAGACGGTGTAACACCTTCTGTGATCGCACGAATTGCCGCTTATGAATTTGCCTTTCTAATCACAAGTTCTGAACATGAGCAAACCAGCAAATACCTACAAACCCTGATCCGCACGATTAATCAGGAGATCTCCAAGGCGGGCTGTAAGCCAAACGAAAACTTTACTATTGGTATTGCCGAGCGAATCGGCCAGATGTCGGTTACCGATATCTTAGCTCAAGCTGATAATGCACAGCAGAAGTCCTTACAGGAAAATAAAGTGTTTCATTGGTTTGAGACCAATGAAAAACAATTATTCACTCGCGAGCAATGGCGTGAGCATTTAAGTAACGCCATCACCGAAGGGAAATTCAAGTTGAAGTGGCAGCCCATTTTGTTCAATCAAACAGAATCCACGCTACAAAGAGAACTATACTGCCAGCTAGAGATCCACGGAAAGATGGTGCATGCGGGTCAATTTATGCCCTACGTCGAACTACTCTCACTGGGTAGCCTGCTGGATAAGTGTTTAATTGAAACTGTTCATAGCAAGAAGTTACTCGAGAGAAACTTCGAGCCAATTGCAATTAACTTAACCTTCCAGAGCATAGGCGACCCAGAGTTCCATCAATGGCTCAATAAGTTCCTACGCACGTCAAAACAACGAGAACGGATCTGTTTCGATATACCCGAAGCGGCCGTTTATAGCGACTCTGAAGCCTGTCAGGCACTCTGCGCTATAATTAGAGACAATGGTGCTCACTTTGGTATTGACCACTTTGGCCGCCAATTTGGCTCAATGTCATACTTACAAAACTTACGCCCAAGTTACGTCAAACTCGATCAGTCTTTTGCTTATTACGACGAGAGCGAGCACAGCAGTGAGCTATGCCGAGCACTCATCAACGTAGCGAAAGGGTTAGATATCGAAGTGATCGCTACCGGGATAGAGAAAGAGGCGCAACTTAAACGTTTCATGCCGTTAAAGACTAACGCCTACATGGGCTATATCTCGCCCCCCGTCACAGTCGAATAGTGGCAAATAGATAAAGGTCTCTCAGGAGGCCTTTTTTGATTTTAGGTTCAAGGAAAGGCTAAGACGATAAAAGCCGAAACTGCCGGAAAAACTTAGAAGCATAGACGAGAGAAGCCGGAGAAAGCCGGAAAAACAACAGCGGGAATGAGAGGCTCTAGGTTCTGCCTTTCCGTCAGTGAGCTTGCGAACGTTGCGTTATCCGTCAGCGAAGCGTTCGTCTTAGCTTTAGGTTTCCTTGGACCTAGTACCTTTCTTAGCTATTCCTAGGACCTTTTTTTAAAACAAAAAAGCCTCTCGATTTCTCGAGAGGCTTCATGTAAAAGTGGTCGGTGATAGAGGATTCGAACCTCTGACCCTCTGGTCCCAAACCAGATGCGCTACCGGGCTGCGCTAATCACCGAAAATCTTTTATCTAACTTAACTTGCTAAATATCGAGTAAACTCGCTATTTATATATATGGTCGGTGATAGAGGATTCGAACCTCTGACCCTCTGGTCCCAAACCAGATGCGCTACCGGGCTGCGCTAATCACCGAGTTTTTACAACTTTTAAAGCGTTAGGAAAATGGGGTGACTGATGGGGTTCGAACCCACGACAACCGGAATCACAATCCGGGACTCTACCAACTGAGCTACAATCACCACTGATATTTCCTACTAACAAAACCGCCGTTTCCATTCTGGTGCACCCAGAAGGATTCGAACCCTCGGCCTCACCCTCCGGAGGGGTGCGCTCTATCCAGCTGAGCTATGGGTGCCTGCCTTGTTAGCGGGGCATATAGTAGGTTCAAAACGCCCTGCCGTCTACACCTGTTTTGCTTTTTTTATGGTTTTTATGTTTGTTCGCTCAAGATTTGAGTCATTTGTACAATTTTCCACTACAAAGCGTCAAAATAATGACTTGGATAGAGGCCTTTTTCGTGTTATCAATACATATTAGCTTAAATTCTGTTCAGATTAAAAATTGCGATTGGCGGAACGACATGTTTAGGGAAGAAACATCTCAATCAAAAGAGGCATTGAGGTTAAATAAACGGATTACTCGTCTAAAAACCCTAGCGCTAAAATACAAGCGCGCCGAGATCACTCAAAATGCCTTACTAGCGATCTCTAGCTTAGCATCGAGTGTGACGACACCAAGAGAGTTCTATTCATCGCTGCATAGATCGATCAACAGACTGCTTCCTGCCGATAATTTTTTTATCGCTACACTCAATGCAGATACAGGTAAACTTGAAGTTCCCTTCTTTCAAGACGAAAAAGATGCACACCCCAGAGAGTTCTACCCCGATGAAGAGCTGTCCGATACCCTTTACAGTGGACTCACTGGCTACGTGCTCAAAACAGGGCAAGCTTTAATCTGCAACGACGATACATACCAGCAACTCGTGACATCAAATCTCATCACGCCTCGCGGCAGCAATTTTCACCAATGGATAGGCACCCCGATCCAAAGCGTCGATAGCACCATAGGCGTATTAGTTTTTCAAAGCTACAACTGTGACACCGTTTATGATGAGATAGAAATTGAGCTAATGAACTTCATTAGCCACCATATTTCAGGTGTAATTCAACGCCTACAGAATCAAGAGCAGCTAGAGCAAGCGATCAACACCCGCACTAAAGAATTAAGCATTGCTTATAACAAGCTTAAGCAAGAGGTGTACGAGAGACGTCGTGCAGAACGTCTACAGAAGTCACTATTTGAAATTGCAGACTTAGCAAACTCAAATATCGACAGCCAAGAGTTCTACAGCGAAATCCATCGCGTCATTAGCCATCTACTGCCAGTCAATAACTACTTTATCTCATTGCTGAATGAACAGCGCAATGCATTGACCTTTCCTTATTTCGTTTCTCAGTATGATCTCCCCGCTCCTAAATCTAGGGCGTTAAGTGATGGTTTAACCGAATATATTCTATTGAATAATAAGCCTAAGTTGCTCAACCATAATGATATAAAAGGGCTTATAGAATCTGGTGACCTCTATTGCAAAGCTCCTGAGCTCAATGATACTCAGGAGATCAGCCAGTGGATTGGTGTACCGCTATTTATCCACGGCAAAGTTAGTGGTGCACTGACTATTTACAGTTGTAGCTATAACCAACACTACCAGGAGAAAGACTTAGAACTACTGACTTTTGTCTCTCAACACATCGCCACGGCAATTGAAAAGAAACAATCTGAAGAGTCATTAAAACAGAGCTACGAGCTGTTAGAAGAGAAAGTCGATGAGCGAACTAAAGCACTAGCAAGTGTCAATCAAGATCTTGAGAAAGAGATTAACCAACGTAAGCGTATCGAACGCCAATTAGTCCATGATGCTAAGCATGACAATCTGACCGGTCTCCCCAACCGCTCCATGTTTATGGAACGCTTAACCCAAGCGATAAAACATGTACGTCGCCATAGCCTTGAAAGATTCGCCGTACTGTTTATCGATATGGATAGGTTTAAGCTACTGAATGACACCTTGGGGCATTTAGAAGGCGATCGCTTTTTAATTGAAACCGCTAAGCGTCTTAAACAATGCATCCGTAACAACGATATGCTTGCCCGCTTAGGCGGTGACGAATTCGTTATTTTACTCGATAGTATCAGTGGCCAGCAGGACGCCGAAGATGTAGCGGAAAGAGTGCTTGCCGAGCTGTCTAAGCCCTACCAGCTTGCTAACCAGCAGTTTAAGTCCAGTGCCAGTATCGGCCTTGCTATGAGCGGCCAAAGTCGTTCTGACACCAGTGAATCGATACTGCGTGATGCCGATACCGCCATGTACCAAGCAAAATCACAGGGGAAAGGCTGCTATACGATATTTAATCACGGCGTAAATCAACGGCAAATCAAAGATCTCAAAATTGAAAGTGAGCTAAAAAACGCATTAATCAATAAAGAGTTGCAACTAAGTTACCTGCCGATCATGGCGCTAAACTCAGAGCAGGTCATTGGCTTTGAGCCCAGATTATTCTGGCATCACCCAAGTTTAGGCAAACTCAAACAGGCACAGCTAAATAATATAGCCGAACACTGCCATATGGCGATTGAGCTAGACAACTACCTGTTAGAGCTGGTCAACCAAAGCTTTCACAGCATGCTGCAGCAATACGGCAATCAATTTCAGCTGCAAATATCGATCTCGAGCCAACACTTAAATCATAAACATGCATTAAGAGCCCTTAAAAACCGAATTAAGCAGTGCAGTTTCAATATCAGCAAGCTGACACTGTTTTTTAATGAAAAGGAATTCGTACAAAATACCGATAACCATATTAGTGCTTTCGATAGCCTCAATAAGCTTGATGCGAAATTGGGAATTGAAGCCTATGGCAGCGCCCATAGCGCCATCAGCAGCTTGATCTTCCTGCCTATTCAGGCCCTAAAACTCGATCCTAGTTATGTCGCTCACCTAGAGAGCAAACAACATGTAAAGTTGGTGAAGGCCTACTTTAATGCGGCGCAAGCCCTTGGGTTAGACGTCTTTGCTGTTGGGATCAATGACAGTAAACAATGTGAAGCGCTGCAGGAGATAGGCTTTACGAATGGTCAGGGGAGCGCGCTAGGCAATGTCATTGAGCTAGAACAAAAAAAAATAGTGTGTGTGCCTAACTTCAATAGGGCACACACTTAAGTTTAGCCTAGCTCAGGTATAGCTTAAGGATTATTTGTTCTTAAACATATCTCTTAAGTTGGCAATATTGGCTTTGCCTGATTGCTGACGCTGCTCTACGGTTTGCACCGGTTTGCGGTTCTCCCAGATCAAGTCATCTTGTGGTAGTTCCATCAAGAAACGGCTCGGCTCGCAGCGGATGGTTTCACCAAACTGGCGTCGCTCGCGGCAGATCACAAACCACAACTCTTTTTGCGCGCGAGTGATCCCCACATAGGCTAAACGACGTTCCTCATCGACATTATCTTCGTCGATACTGCTTTGGTGCGGCAAAATCCGCTCTTCGGCGCCCACCATAAACACATAAGGAAACTCTAGGCCTTTAGAGGCGTGCAGTGTCATTAACTGTACTTGATCGCCGCCCTCATCTTCACTATTACGTTCCATCATGTCGCGCAATGTCAGACGAGTGACCACCTCAGGTAGTGTCATACCTTCATCGAGCTCATCACCTTCAAGCATCTCTGTCACCCAGCGGTACAGTTCTGAAATGTTCTTCATGCGCATTTCAGCCGCTTTAGCGCTAGTACTGTTTTCGTAAAGATAGTCTTCGTAGTTAATCTTTCTAATTAACTGCTTAACCGCTTCCACGGGATCACCACGCTCGGCACAGTCACCCATTTCAACCACAAAACGGCCAAACTGATACAAAGATGACATCGCCGCAGGCGGCAGTTCATGATTCAGATCCGCTTCAAAGATCGCGGCAAACATGGAGATCTGCTTCATATTAGCAAAGTTACCTAAACGCTCAAGCGTTGCCGGACCAATTCCCCGCTTAGGTAGGTTAACAATTCGCAAAAATGCATTGTCATCATCAGGGTTTACCACTAAACGCAGGTACGCCATGATGTCTTTAATCTCTGCGCGGCCAAAGAAAGAGGTGCCTCCGCTGAGCTTATAAGGGATACGGTTAGTCATCAAAGCCCGTTCGAGTAAGCGCGACTGGTGATTGCCTCGATATAAAATGGCGTAATCACCATAGCTTGTTCGACCAACAAACTTATGGCGGATCATTTCCGCAATCACCCGCTCCGCTTCTTGCTCCTCGTTAGCAGCAATCAATACCCTAATGGGCTCACCATAAGCGAGCTCACTAAACAGTGCTTTTTCGTACACATGTGGGTTATTGGCGATGAGGATGTTTGCGGCACGCAGAATTCGCTGGCTAGAACGATAATTTTGCTCCAGCTTAATCAACTTTAATCTAGGAAAATCTTTGCCGAGTAATACTAAGTTTTGCGGCTTAGCACCACGCCAAGAGTAGATTGACTGATCGTCATCACCTACCACGGTAAAACGCGCCCGTTCACCAACCAATAACTTAACCATCTCATACTGACTGGTGTTAGTGTCTTGATATTCATCCACCAGCATATATTGAATACGGGTTTGCCAGCGAGTTCTCACCTCTTCATTTTGCCTAAGTAACAAAGTCGGTAATAAGATCAAATCATCGAAGTCGAGGGCATTATAGGCCTTCATATGCTGAGCATAACGCTGATACAACAAAGCAAAGAGTTGCTGTTGCTCGTCTTTAGCAATTTTTCGAGCTTGCTCAGGAATAACAAGATCGCCTTTCCAATTAGAAATGGTACTGGCCAATAACTTGAGTAAGTCTTTATCTTCGTCTAACTCATCTTGAGTCAGCTCTTTTAGCAGTGCAAAGGTATCTTGGTCGTCAAATAGTGAGAAGCCGGGCTTTAAGCCCACAACTTTATGTTCACGCTTAATGATCTCAAGGCCTAAGGTATGGAAAGTTGAGATCCACAAACCACGTGCTTCTTTACGTCCCATAGACTGCGACACACGCTCTTTCATCTCGCGCGCCGCTTTATTGGTAAAGGTTACCGCTGCGATATTGCGTGCTTTATAGCCACACTTTTCCACCAGATAGGCAATTTTATTAATAATTACTCTGGTTTTGCCACTGCCTGCGCCTGCAAGTACTAAGCAAGGGCCGCTAACATAGTGAACGGCGTCATTTTGTCCGGGATTGAGCTTCATGGATACGTTATAACCAAGGTATTAAGGAAGGCATTAAAAGAGGAATGATAGCAGAAAGCCCCTAGCAAGCGGAAAAGTTATCGACAATATCTCGACTGTGATTATTAGTAACTCCATTTTTCATTAATGTACTTATGAGCTTAATCACATAAAAGACAAAGTACTTAACGCAGCTCTATTGCCAAGTTTTTGGATGAAGATTACACTAATGAATGAACGTTCATTCATTTTAGGCTATACCATGCACAATAAATACGAGCTCATTCTTCGCGCGGCAGAAAAAATTATTGCAGCAGGTGGTATTCAAGGCTTATCCATGCAATTGGTCGCAACCGAAGCTGGCGTTGCAGCAGGCACTATCTATCGCTACTTCAAAGATAAAGACCAGCTTATCCTTGAACTCAGAAAAGATGTGCTATCGCAAGTAGCTAGCGCCATATTGGAAGACCATCAAATAGGTACGATTGAGCAAAGATTCAAACGGATCTGGATGAAAATGTACAACTACGGAAAGCAACCCTCTCCAGCCAATTTAAGCTATGAGCAATATGCCAATCTTCCGGTGATCAATACCCAAGAGATCCGCCAGTTAGAGATGCAACTTTTCGCGCCACTGCAGCAACTATTCGAACAGGGAAAAGCCCAAGGGCTAATCCAACCACTACACCCACGTATGCTTTACGCTCTCGCGATGGAACCCGCGATGACCATGGCACGAACTTGCAGACGCGGCCTTATTGATTACCAACCTAAAGATATTACTTTCGCCTGCGATTTATGCTGGCGGGCCATACTCAGCCCAAATACAACTACAGCGACAATCTAAAGGAGTTTCAGGACATGAAAAAGTGGAGCCTAGTGATGATTATCATCGCAGTACTGGCCTTCGGTTCAGTCATTGGTTTTAATATTTTTATAAAAGGAAAAATCGCCAATGCCATCGCTAATATGCCTGAAGCAGTGGCCCCAGTTACCGCAGTGGATGTCAAACAAAGTAAATGGCAACCAACAATCAACGCCATTGGGTTCATCGAGCCTAATCAAGGTGTGACCATTGCTAACCAAGTCTCTGGTGTGGTGTCTGCTATCCGCTTTGAAAATGGTAGCAAAGTTGAAGTCGGCCAAATGCTTATTGAGCTAGATTCTAAGGTAGAAAAAGCCAACCTTAAGAGCAAACAAGTTCAACTACCAGCAGCAGAGGCTGACTTTAAGCGCCTGAGTAAACTCTACAAGCAAAACTCTGTCTCCAAGCAGGATCTCGACAATAGCCAATCTAAATACTTAGCGCTAATGGCCGACAGTGAAAGCTTAAGTGCAACCATTGGCCGCCGTGAAATTCGTGCACCATTTGCGGGTCTAGTGGGTATTCGTAATGTTAACTTAGGTGAATATCTACAAACGGGCAGCGAAATTGTTCGCCTTGAAGATATCAGCACCATGAAGATCCGCTTTACCATTCCACAAACTCAGCTCTCTCGTATCGCGACAGGGCAAAAGGTTCACGTCTATGTGGACGCCTATCCTACAGAGCCATTTGAAGGGGTTATCTCAGCCATCGAGCCCGCGGTCTTCTATCAAAGTGGTCTGATCCAGGTACAAGCGCGGATCCCAAATACCGACGCGAAACTACGTAGCGGCATGTTCGCTAAAGTCGATATTATGTTGCCTGAATTAACTCAACAGGTGGTGCTACCACAAACTGCAATTAGCTTTACTCTTTACGGCGACTCCGTCTATATCATCGAAGAGAAAAGTGAAAATGGCGAGCAGATCAAACGTGTTAAGCAAGTTAACGTTAAAGTGCTAGAGCGTGACGATATCAATGCATTAGTCAGCGGTGGTATCAGTGCCGGTGATACTATCGTCACCTCGGGTCAGGTTCGCCTAAGTAACAACAGTAAAGTCAAAGTGACAGAGGATGATGCATTAACTCCTCCCGCCACATTGCCACAGTTGTAACGGAGGGTTTGGCAATGCGCTTTACTGATATCTTTATACGCAGGCCGGTACTGGCGGCCTCCATTAGCTTTCTGATATTACTACTCGGCTTTTATGCCCTAAAAAGCATGCAGGTACGTGAATATCCAGAGATGACCAATACCGTTGTGACGGTAAGTACTAGTTACTATGGTGCCGATTCAAACTTGATCCAAGGTTTTATTACCCAGCCATTGGAGCAAGCGTTAGCTCAGGCTGACAACGTTGACTTCATGACATCAGATAGTTTTTTGGGTAGTTCCAAAATCTCTGTTTACATGAAGCTCAATACCGACCCTAATGGCGCCCTAGCCGACATTTTGGCTAAGGTAAATTCGGTGCGCTCTCAGCTACCGAAAGAAGCCGAAGACTCCACAGTAGAGATGTCGACAGGTGCGCAAACATCTGCTCTGTACATCTCTTTCTACAGCGATCAGATCAACTCAAGCCAAATAACCGACTATCTAGAGCGTGTGGTTAAGCCTGAGTTATTCACTATCGATGGCGTAGCTAAAGTCAACCTCTACGGCGGTATAAAGTACGCGATGCGCATATGGTTAGATCCAGCGCGTATGGGAGGCTTTAACCTATCATCAACCGATGTGATGAGCGTCCTGCAGGCTAACAACTACCAGTCCGCTGTTGGCCAAACTAACAATACCTTTACCCTGCTTAACGGTACTGCAGACACCCAAGTTGCAACCGTTGCAGAATTAGAGAAGCTAGTTATCGGTAGTAAAGACGGTCTAGTGATCCGCCTAGGCGATATCGCAGATGTCAGCCTAGAGAAGAGTCACGATGTCTATCGCGCCTTAGCCGATGGCCAAGAGGCCGTCGTCGTTGGTCTAGACGTTACACCAACAGCTAACCCACTGGTGGTTGCTGCAGACGCGCGCGCCATGATGCCACAGATCACTCGCAATTTACCGATCTCGATGAAGGCTCGAATTCTGTATGATTCGTCGCTAGCGATTGATGAATCGATTAATGAAGTGATTAAAACTATCGGTGAAGCATCGCTGATTGTTATCGTGGTTATCACCCTGTTCTTAGGTTCGTTCCGAGCAGTGATTATTCCAATTGTCACCATTCCGCTATCTTTGATTGGTGTGGCAGTGATCATGCAGATGTTCGGCTTCACTCTCAACCTGATGACACTACTGGCCATGGTACTCGCTATCGGTCTGGTTGTGGATGATGCCATCGTGGTGGTCGAAAACGTCGATAGGCATATCAAGCTCGGTGAAACACCCTTTAGGGCGGCAATTATAGGTACTCGAGAAATTGCAGTTCCGGTTATCTCGATGACCATTACCTTAGCAGCAGTATATGCACCGATAGCCTTGATGGGTGGGATCACGGGCTCATTGTTTAAAGAGTTCGCCCTAACCTTGGCCGGAGCGGTATTTATTTCCGGTATCGTAGCGCTAACCCTGTCTCCTATGATGTGCTCAAAAATCCTCAAGGCTCACTCGAAGCCTAACCGCTTTGAACGAGGTGTTGAAAACTTCCTAAGTGGCCTAACCTCTCGCTACAACCGCATGCTCACAGCCGTACTAAACAAGCGTCCTGTCGTGATAGCCTTCGCGATTATCGTGTTTGCCTCTCTACCTGTGATGTTTAGCTTTATCCCATCAGAGCTTGCTCCTAATGAAGATAAGAGCGTAGTAATGATGATGGGCACCGCCCCTTCTAGTGCGAACTTAGACTATATCCAAGCTAACATGACATTAGTGACCGATATGATCAGCGCTCAGCCTGAAGCGGCGGCATCTTTGGCCTTCGTGGGTGTACCTAATGCTAACCAAGCTTTCGGTATCGCACCTCTTGTGCCTTGGAGTGAGCGAGACAAAAGCCAGAAAGAGATGCAAAAGTTCTTTGGTGAAGAAGTTAAAAAAGTACCAGGTATGGCTGTAACGACCTTCCAGATGCCTGAGCTACCCGGTGCCTCTAGCGGACTGCCGATTCAGTTTGTGATTACCAGCTCAAACTCATTCGAAAGTTTATTCCAGATAGGTTCTGGCGTACTTAACAAAGTGCAGCAGAGCCCACTTTTTGTCTACTCTGAGGTCAACTTAAAGTTTGATTCTGGCTCGATGAAGATCCATATCAAGCGTGATGTGGCTGGTGCCTACGGCATTACCATGAAAGATATAGGTCTAACACTAACCACCATGATGAGTGATGGCTACGTTAACCGTATCAACTTAGATGGTCGCTCCTATGAAGTGATCCCGCAGGTTGAGCGTAAACTACGTGCTAACCCAGAAGCACTTGCTGGTTACTATCTAACGGCCGCCGATGGTCGCTCAATTCCGTTGTCTAGTCTAGTGGACGTCGAGATAGTGTCGGAGCCTCGTTCACTGCCGCACTTCAACCAGATGAATGCGATTACCGTCGGTGGTGTTGCTGCGCCAGGCGTTGCTATTGGTGATGCGATTGCCTTCTTACAGAATATCGGTGATAACGAACTGCCTAAAGGCTATAGCTATGACTTCTTAGGTGAGGCACGTCAGTATGTCACCGAAGGTTCAGCACTTTATGCCACCTTTGGTTTGGCGCTAGCAATTATCTTCTTGGTGCTTGCAAGTCAATTTGAGAGCCTCAGAGATCCGTTGGTGATTTTAGTCTCCGTACCGTTAGCGATTAGTGGTGCCCTGATAGCCTTAGGTTGGACCCATGTTTTCGGGCTGTCATCAATGAACATCTACACTCAGGTCGGATTAATTACCTTAGTGGGTCTCATCACTAAGCACGGTATCTTGATGTGTGAGGTAGCAAAGGAAGAGCAGCTGCATAATGGCCTAAGTAAACTTGATGCAATCAAGCACGCGGCAACCATCCGTCTGCGTCCAATCCTAATGACAACCGCAGCCATGATCGCAGGCTTGATCCCACTACTATTTGCCGTAGGAGCAGGCGCTGTCGCTCGCTTCAATATCGGACTAGTGATTGTATCCGGTCTTGCCATCGGTACGGTATTTACCCTGTTCGTACTGCCCGTTATCTATACTTATCTAGCAGAAAAGCACGAACCTCTGCCTGTATTTGACGAAGAGGTTAAAGAAAAAGTCTAGGCTTTATCTGTCACTTCATCCCAAAAGCCTGCCTCATTAGCAGGCTTTTTTATCTCTGCTCGTCACTGCGGCTGCAAAGTGCTCCAGTGGCGATTATTTTGGCAATTAGAACTTGCTCAGGTACAATCAAATCATATTAAGCATTAAGCACTAAAGCGGAAACTGATAATGATTAACCCTAAAAAAATAGAAGAAGTCGCTAAGCAACTAAGCGAGAACCTCCCAGGTGGATTAAAACAATTCGCAGGCGAGTTTGAAGAGCGAAGCAAACAGATTTTACAAAATCAGTTACAAAAACTAGACGTAGTATCACGCGAAGAGTTTGAGGTGCAGCAGCACGTTTTGATTAGGACTCGTGAAAAACTTGAGAGATTACAAGCCCAAGTCGACGCGCTTGAGGCCAAATTAAACGCAGCAGACTAAATCAAATACGACGAACTCTGCGCGAGCTAAGTTGTAGTAGCTAAGTCATAAAATAAAAAGGAGCATCTTAAAAGATGCTCCTTTTTTATTGGCCATTTTTCAATAATGATTAGAGTGAATTAAGATTAATTTACACTTCATGTGGATGCTCTAGTATAGCTCCGCACGGATAGGTAATCTTGCTGACTCACTTTTACCTTTAATTCATTAACTTACCACTTTGAGGCTAAACTTTGAAAAAATCAGCTTTAAATACACTCTTTTTCCAGCCTCAACACACTAAAAAAGTCCTGCTTAGCGCTTGGGCCATACTACTTATCACCCCTGCGGTTATCTATCTCTCCTCCGTAAACCTGTTCCCTAGCATTGCACTAGACTCTTGGTTTGCTCAGGCTCTTTATTGGCTAACCAGTACAGGCACCGCACCCTACGGCATCATGACCGGGATACTTATTCTTGTTGTCTGCTATCGCAGTTTAAGCCGCCAGCAATTTATGCAACTGGTGCTCGCAGTCTCCATTAGCATGGCTGCAACGCTTAGTCTCAACCACTTTCTTAAGCCCTATTTTGCCGAAGCTCGCCCCAATGCGGCGCTACTAGAGCAAGAGTACCTACTTAATACCCAAGATTTTTATCAACAGACTAAAGCCGATAAAAGAGAGCTGATCGGTACCGCAATACATCAGCTTGAAGTGGCACGCCCAGATCTGAACTTAAGCCCTTCAATAAAACGCCATTGGCAACATGAAGTCGGTTACGCTTTCCCTTCTGGTCATACTCTCTTTGCCGTCACACTTGCCCTAACGGTTAGCTTCTATCTACTCATGGCAGGGAAAACCTTACTGCCATTGATGTTATTTGGCTGGGCAATTACCATGGGGTTTAGCCGTATGCTGCTAGGGATGCACTGGCCGCAAGATGTTCTCGCTTCGACAGCAATTGGCGGTAGCATCGCCTTTATCAGCATCTACTTAACTCAAGCGCTGTGGCCAGCAATCAATAACCTGTTTGTCTCACGCCTCAAAGCAGCCTGATAAGTTGATAAAGTAAACCCTACAGCTATTAAGCGGCTCACTTGCGCTTAATAGCCATTGCGGTATTCTGCTTGCAAACAAAACAATACTTTGATTAAACCCAACTCTGATGAGACCGACCATGGCTGAACTGCAATTAGACAAGATTGACCTGAACATCCTCAAACTGATGCAGCAACATGGCAAACTGTCTAATCAGGAACTAGCTGAAAAAGTCGGTCTGTCTCCTTCCCCTTGCTCAAGACGAGTTAAATCGCTAGAAGAGGCGGGCTATATTGCGGGTTATGCCACCCTGCTCAGCGCCGAACATTTTGATCTTGCACTGACCGCCTATATTCAAGTCCGCTTAGAGAAACACTCGACCGATATTCTCGATGCCTTTGAAGCCAAAATTAGCAGCTACGATGAAGTGCAAGAGTGCTGTCTTCTTACGGGTAGTGATGCCGACTATCAACTTAAAGTGCTGGTTAGCGATATGAAACATTTTAAAGTCTTCTTGCTCGATAAGCTGACGACCAATGATCACATCGCTGGCGTGCGTTCTAGCTTCGTGCTGAAGCAAGTTAAAAACCAAACCAGCATTCCACTGCCGATTTAATTTTGTTTTGATTTAACTCTCCTTCAGCTGAGCATCGTGCGGCATAACATGCCGCTCGCTCCTCCTCGCTTTAGCGGTTACGACTATAATCTGTGCAATCAGTCGCATTTTTGCCTTTAATCTGTAAATGATTTTATTGCGCAGAACTATTGATAACCGCACTGCGACGCAAACAAATATCAAACTTACCCGCCATAAAGAGAAATAACAGCACCAAAACAACAAATTAAAAAATAAAGTACTACAAAAATGTTTTTAAGCGCGAATTTAATGCGTTGACCAGCAAATTTAAAGCATTAATATGCGCGCTCTTAATTGACAAAGAAGTACAGAAAGAGAGCTCAAATGAGTATTGCAAAACAAGGGCACTTTAGCTCTAGAATTGGCTTTATTATGGCGGCAGCAGGCTCAGCTGTCGGAGTCGGTAATATCTGGGGCTTCCCCACTCAAGCTGCCACTCATGGCGGCGGTGCTTTCCTGCTGGTTTATCTATTTCTGATCTTGGTACTCGGTTACCCCATGCTAATGGCAGAACTGATGATTGGTCGCCATGGGCAAACCAATCCTGCCGATGCCATGGCTAAAGTCGCCAGCCGTCCACTAACCAAAAAAATAGGTAAGGCAATCGGCTTTATCTCTATCATTACCGCTACCCTGATCTGTACTTTCTACAGCATTTTATCGGGCTGGTTTGTCAGCTTTGCCATCGCACCGGTTGCCGAATTAACAGGCCAAACACAGGCTGCTTCTTGGTTGATGGATTTCTCGCTGTCACGCAATTTAGTGTTCACGCTGGTTTTCATTGCCATGGTCATTTTAGTGATCCGCCAAGGTGTGCAAAAAGGGATTGAGCGTTGGTCTAAGCGCCTCATGCCGATGTTGTTACTGATCTTAGTCGCAGGGGTGATCTATATCTTAACTCAGCCAGGCGCGATGCAAGGTTTAGAAGTGTTATTGGTTCCCGACTTCTCCCGTGTATTTGAAGCCGATGTATTAATTGGCGCCCTAGGGCAAACCTTCTTCTCCTTGACCATAGGTACAGCCGCAATGATGGTGTACGGCGCTTACTTAAGCCAAAAAGAAGATCTTGCCAAGCTAACCGCTTACGTGACACTGACCGATACCTCGGTGGCATTTTTAGCAGCGCTAATGGTTATTCCAGCCATGTATGTGGCGCAGCATAACGGCGTACAAATTTTTGCTGACGACGGCAGCTTATTAAATTCTGACACCTTAGTGTTTACCGTTCTACCCGCCTTATTCGACACGATTGGCGGCATAAGCCAGTATTTACTTGCCATTGTTTTCTTTATCTTGATGACGATTGCAGGACTCACTTCGGCCATCTCTATTGTCGAGGTGCCCACCAGCTACCTAGTTGAAAAAACTAACTTGAGCCGTGATAGAGCCACCTTGATTGTGGGTAGCTTGATTGCCGCTTTATCTCTGGTCGTGGTATTTAATTTCGAGACACTATTTAGCTTTATGATCACCTTAACCACCGAGCGGGCTCAGCCATTAATTGCCCTTGGTATTGCCATCTACTTAGGCTGGGTATGGAACCGAAATCAATTGATTAGTGCGATTGCTCAGCAAGAGGGGGTGAACCCTAACAGCCTATTTTGGAAAGTATGGCCTTGGTATGTGAAATACATCTGCCCGCTACTTATCATCATGATCATTGTGCAACTAATTAGCTAACTTCAGCTGCAAAAATTACTGATATCAAGGGACGATTTAATCGTCCCTTTTCTATCCTGGCCCCCCAGAATAGTGAGCCTAGTCACACCCTCCTGTGACCCTTTGTCGCACCTTGCGACAAATTAGTTTGTCGTCTTTATTAAGCACTGTAAAACAAGCAAAAAATAAATAACGATAAGCGACATTATGATGAACAAGAAAACTATACTGACCATTCCAGTGGTCACCCTTGGGCTAATTTCTGCCCCAGCTTTCGCCGAAACCACGACAAAGAATAAATCAGAGCCAGTGGAGCGCATTATTGTCACTGGCGAGTTGATGAAAGATCCCACCAAAACCTATACCGATCCTAAAAAGCCACGACTCCCCCTACCCGCCTATGACGGTGCGGGATTTCTTAAGACCATTCCCGGCTTTAGCATTGGTCGTAAAGGCGGTGCCGGCGGCGATCCAAGTCTGCGTGGACTCGGTGGCTCACGTTTAAGCATTGTCGATGATGGCCAGCACGTTTACGGCACCTGCGGCGGTCGCATGGATCCACCAACGGCTTATATCTACCCAGAAGCTTACGACAACATCACCGTGATTAAAGGGCCACAAACGGTAAAATATGGCCCTGTTGGTAGCGCGGGCACCGTCCTGTTCGAAAAAGACCGCCACAGCTTTGATGAGCCAGACTTAGATGGCCGTGCCAGCATGACGGCGGGTAGCTTTGGCCGCAAAGATTACTTAGTCGAGCTAAAAGCTGGTGATGAAAATCATTACTTCGATATGGACGTCAACCAGTCATCTAGCGACCATTATAAAGATGGTGACGGTAACAAGGTGCAATCGAGTTATGATCGCTCCAACTATAACTTTGCCCTAGGCTGGACACCGAGTGAAGAGACAGTACTAGAGCTGGCTTATGGCAGCTCATCGGGGGAAGCAGAGTACGCAGATCGCGCCAATAAAGCCCGTGAGATCAGCAATGAAAACTTGACCGTCTTACTGCAACATGAGTTTGATAGTAGATGGATAGATGCAATCGAATTCCAAGCCTACACCAACGAAAACGATCACATCATGGATCAATTCGACCAAGGCATTAATTCAGGCACTAATGTTAGGCGTGGCACTCAGGGTGGCCATCTTTGGGCTGACTTTACCTTAGCCACTGACTGGACATTAACCGCGGGTGCTGACTACATGGACAGTACACACAAAGGGCGCAGTATTAACCCTGCTGTCGATAATGGCTTAGACGATCTGCTCAATAAGCCATTCAAAGACAACATGCGTTATCAGGCCAGTGGCCTATTCTTAGAATCCACCTACAATCTTTCAAGCGGTAAGTTACTTGCGGGTATGCGCTACGACCATTGGAAAACTGAGTTGATGGTCGCTCAGAAAGGTGAGCGAACCGACGACCTATTCAGCGGTTACGGCCGCTATGAACTCACATCTGGTAATAGCCAATACTATGCGGGTGTCGGCCATGCCCAGCGTATGCCGGATTACTGGGAGATCATGAAATCGGATATCAATAACCCTAGTCAGAAAGCATTCGATTTGGCACCGGAGAAAACCACTCAGCTGGATATCGGTTGGATCTATGAAGCCGATATCGCCGTCTCGACTTCGCTATTTTACGGTGAGATCCGCGACTATATCTTGATTGACGCCAACCACGGACCAGCAGCGACAGCCTATAACATCGACGCCACCGTTTATGGTGGTGAAATAGCCGCTACGTTCCCATTAACCGAGCACTTCTCAAGCCAGACGAGCGTTAGCTATAGCCACGGAGAGAACGACACCGCAGGCACTCCTCTAGGGCAAATTCCTCCACTTGAAGGCCGAATTACCTTAGATTACCAATACAACCAGTGGACGGCTGGACTACTTTGGCGCCTAGTCGCGGCTCAAGATAGAGTCGCCATTGGCGAAGGTAATATCTCGGGCCAAGACTTGGCTGAAAGCAGCGGTTTCGGTACCCTCGCCTTCAACGCTAGCTGGAAACACAATGAAGCCCTATTGGTTAGCTTCGGCGTAGAGAATCTATTCGATATCACCTATGCAGAGCACATCAGTCGCTCCGGTGCGGGTAACGATATCCCGGGTAGCTCACCGATGTTCCAAGTCAACGAGCCGGGCCGTACGGCTTGGGTTAAAGTCGATTACACTTTCTAAGTTAATCGCTTTTCAGCTAAAGCTCACAAACAACAAGGCCGCTGAAATCAGCGGCCTTGTTAATGAATAAACAAGGGTCTCGTTTAAACGAGTACCTCTTCTAAGGCTTTAAGGCACAAGGCTACGTTTTCACGCCTTGCCCCGAAGCCCATCAGACCAATGCGCCAAGCTTTACCCGCTAAAGCACCAAGGCCAGCACCAATCTCTAGATTATAGTTCTCTAAAAGCTGTTTTCTTACCTTAGCGTCATCGATGCCATCTGGAATATAAACCGCATTCAGCTGCGGTAAACGACACTCTTCAGCCACCACAAACTTAAGCCCTAAACGCTCTAAGCCATGACGTAACACTTGGTGCATATCAGCATGACGTTGCCATGCAAGCTCTAACCCTTCAGCCGCTAACAAGCGTAGCGATTCATGCAATGCATACAGTGCATTTACCGGGGCGGTATGGTGGTAGCTGCGTTTGCCATCGCTAGACGCATCCCAATAGCCCATCACCAAGGTTTGATCGAGAAACCAGCTTTGTACCGGCGTCTTGCGCGCCTTTAGTTTGGCAACTGCCGCCGGAGAAAATGACACCGGCGATAAGCCCGGCACACAAGATAAACACTTCTGAGAGCCTGAATAGATGGCATCGATGCCCCACTCATCAACAAGCAGCTCCACGCCGCCTAAAGAGGTAACCGCATCGACGATTGATAAGCAATCATGCTGTTTTGCGAGTGCACATAAGGCTTTAGCATCTGATAATGCCCCCGTTGAAGTCTCTGCATGGACAAAGGCCAAGAACTTCGCATCAGGATTTGCCGCCAATGCACTAGCAACTTGATCGGGATCTACCGCCTCGCCCCACTCATTATCAACCACTACAGCCACTCCGCCGACACGCTCGACGTTCTGGCGCATACGCTCACCAAATACACCATTACGGCAAACGATCACCTTTTCACCGGGCTCAACCAGGTTCACAAAGCAAGTCTCCATGCCGGCGCTACCCGGAGCAGAAACCGCCATGGTCATCTCATTTGTGGTCTGAAAAGCGTACTGGATAAGTGCTTTTAGCTCATCCATCATCTCGACAAATAGCGGGTCTAAGTGGCCTATGGTTGGCTTAGATTGAGCAGCCAGTACCTCTGGATACACATCGGAAGGACCGGGTCCCATGAGGATTCGGCGAGGTGGGCTAAAAGGCTCGAAAAAGGGTGCAGGTAACATGATATTTCCTCTAAAACTACAGGCTTTTAAAAGGTTAAGGTTTGACGACTGCCACACTGCTACAACGATAAATATCGTCAAGCCCCTAGGTGTTAGTCTGTCTCTAGTGAAATATTATTGCTCTATCTAAGGCATACTACAAAGAAAGCTCTTAGACTATCAAGCCGATAGCTGATAAAGATTGTATCCAGTCTTACTGTTGTTTATCTTCAATAAAAAGGCAGCATCGAAAAACGCTACTGCCTCTGTAACTTATATAGCGGCAACTATCGGCTGCGGTTATCTAAAAACAGTCGATAAGCCGGACTATCTGTCTCTTCCTGATAAACAAAACCTAACTCTGTTAAGAACTGCTGAAAAGCCAAAGCATCACTTTCCGGCACCTCGAACCCCGCGAGCACTCGGCCGTAGGCCGCGCCATGATTACGGTAATGGAACAGACTGATATTCCACTTGCTCTGCAAGGTGGTTAAAAACTTAAACAGCGCCCCCGGATGCTCAGGAAATTCAAAGCTAAACAAACGCTCCTCTAACGGCTCTGGTGGATGACCTCCCACCATATAGCGCACATGCAATTTAGCGGTTTCATCCTGAGACAAGTCCTGGACATCAAAGCCTTCAGACTCAAGGTTAGTGACTATCTCATCTAGCTCAGTTTGCCCTTGAGTAAGCCTAATCCCCGCAAACACCACGGCCTTGTCACGGCTGCTAAAGCGGTAGTTAAACTCGGTCATTGCTCGCTTACCTAACAGCTCACAAAAACGCAGAAACACACCGGGGCGCTCCGGCACTTTAACCGCCAAAATAGCCTCTTTCTGCTCACCGAGTTCACAGCGCTCCGACACATAACGTAGGCTATGAAAGTTCACGTTAGCGCCACTTAAAATCGCACCGACTTTCTCGCCCTTACCATTGGTGCCGATATACTTTTTCAGCCCAGCCAGTGACAGTGCTCCCGACGGCTCGGCAATCGCGCGCGTGTCTTCAAAGATATCTTTGACCGCAGAGCAGATCTCATCTGAATTCACGGTGATCACATCATCGACATACTCACGGGCCAATCTAAAGGGCTCGGCGCCAATCTGCTTAACTGCCACCCCATCGGCAAATAGGCCAACTTGCGGTAATATTACCCGCTCATCGGCCTCAAGTGCCGCTTTTAAACAGGCAGAATCTTCAGGCTCTACACCAATAATCTTCACCTGTGGCATCACGGCCTTATAGTAAGCCGCAACCCCTGCAATCAGGCCGCCACCACCAACAGGCACAAACACCACTTCGAGATCGCGCTGCTGCTGTAACATCTCTTGCGCAACGGTGCCTTGGCCAGCAATGACCGCTTCATCATCAAAAGGCGCGACATAGACTCGGCCCTCACTCTTAGCTAGGCTCTGCGCATAAGCATTGGCTTGATCGAATGCTTGACCATGGAGCACCACTTCACCGCCTAAACGCCTAACCGCATCGACCTTAATATCTGGGGTGGTTTCTGGCATCACGATAACCGCACTAATACCACGGGCCACTGCCGACATCGCCACGCCTTGAGCATGATTACCGGCAGAGGCACAAACCACACCGCACTCGCACTCATCTTTGGTTAACTCGGCAATTTTATTGTAAGCACCGCGAAGCTTAAAAGAGTGCACTGGCTGCAGATCTTCACGCTTTAAAAAGACCTGACAGCCCAAGCGTGCCGACAGCTTATTAAGGCTCGACAGCGGTGTGACTTTAGCCACATCATAAACCGATGACAGCAAAATTTTCTGCAAATAATAATGGGCTAAATCCAGTTGCGATTGTGATGCTAAAGCCAACATAAACTACCTCTTAATCCCGGAAAACTGATTAGACCAACTTACTGGTATCGCGCACTGCGCCTTTATCGGCACTGGTTGCGAGTAACGCGTAGGCTTTGAGCGCCATCGATACTTGTCTTACACGGCCAAGTGGTTTCCATGCATCTTTGCCAAGTGCTTCCATCGCCGTGCGGCGCGCCGCTAATTCAATATCGCTAATCGCAAGTTTGATTGAACGAGCTGGAATATCAATCTCAATTCGATCGCCCGTTTGCACTAGACCGATAGTGCCACCAGCAGCTGCTTCTGGTGAAACATGACCAATAGACAAGCCCGAGGTGCCTCCCGAGAAACGACCATCGGTGATCAGTGCGCACTTTGTGCCTAAACCGCGCGACTTAAGGTAACTGGTTGGGTACAACATCTCTTGCATACCTGGGCCACCTTTAGGGCCTTCGTAACGAATAACCACAACATCGCCAGCAACCACTTCACCACCCAAGATCCCAGCCACCGCATCATCTTGACTCTCAAAAACGCGAGCACTGCCGATAAAGGTATGGTTTTCAACTTCTACGCCAGCGGTCTTAACAATACAGCCATCTAGGGCAACGTTACCCGATAACACCGCAAGCCCCCCCTCTTGGCTAAAGGCAAACTCACGGCTACGGATACAACCCTCTTTGCGGTCGTTATCAACACTGTCCCAGCGGCAATCTTGGCTGAAGGCTTTAGTGGTGGGGATGCCTGCGGGGCCTGCCGAGAAGAATTTATGCACCGCGGCGTCGTCGGTCTGCACAATATCAAATCGTGCTAATACATCGGCAAGATTGCTACCCGCGACATGGTACACATCGTTATGGAGCAAGTTAGCTCGGTCTAACTCACCTAAAATCCCCATTACCCCACCCGCGCGGTGTACATCTTCCATATGGTATTTAGGGGTTGATGGCGCCACTTTGCAAAGGTGAGGCACTAGGCGAGACAGACGATCGATATCATCCATGGTGAAGTCAACTTCGCCTTCTTGCGCAGAAGCCAGTAGATGCAGCACAGTATTGCTCGAACCGCCCATGGCAATATCGAGTGTCATGGCATTTTCAAACGCCTTAAAGTTAGCGATGTTGCGCGGCAGTGCGGATTCATCGTCATGTTGATAATAGCGAGTAGCAAGATCCATAATGCGGCGACCCGCCTCAAGGAATAACTCGCGGCGATCGGCGTGGGTAGCCAACATTGAACCATTGCCCGGCAATGATAAACCCAGCGCTTCGGTTAAGCAGTTCATAGAGTTAGCGGTAAACATGCCCGAGCATGACCCACAAGTTGGGCAAGCGCTGCGCTCAATCTGCTCGCTATCGGCATCTGAAACGCGGGAGTCGGCGCCAGCAACCATGGCATCGACCAGATCCAGCTTAATCAGCTGATCTGACAGCTTAGTTTTACCGGCCTCCATCGGTCCGCCAGAGACAAATATCACTGGGATATTCAGTCTTAAAGATGCCATCAGCATGCCAGGGGTGATCTTGTCGCAGTTGGAGATACACACTAATGCATCGGCGCAGTGGGCATTTACCATATATTCCACGCTATCGGCGATCAGCTCACGCGAAGGTAGGCTATACAGCATGCCGCCGTGCCCCATCGCAATACCGTCATCGACGGCGATGGTATTAAATTCTTTAGCAATACCGCCTGCTTCCTCAATCGCTCCCGCCACTAATGAGCCCATATCTTTTAAGTGCACATGACCCGGCACAAACTGGGTAAAAGAGTTGGCGATAGCAATGATCGGCTTACCGAAGTCGTTATCTTTAACACCTGTTGCACGCCATAATGCACGGGCTCCCGCCATGTTACGGCCTTCGGTACTGGTTGCTGAGCGTAGTTTTGGCATTGCTTTATCCTTTGTTTAAAAGAAGGTTCTAGGTTCTAGGTTCTAGGTTCTAGGTTCTAGGTTCTAGGTTCTAGGTTCTAGGTTCTAGGTTCTAGGTTCTAGGTTCTAGGTTCTAGCATCAAACTAGCCACCCTATCCTTCAATTTTCTAATTTTTAATCTGAGATATCGTTCTGAGCTTTTATGTTTCGCCTTAATCTTTTCCGTCAGCGAAGCGTTCATCTTAGCCTGTGCTTTCCTAGGACCTTTCTTGGCTTTTCCTAGTACCTAGGATCTGCTTTTCCGGCCTTTCCGTCAGCGAAGCGTTCGTCTTAGCCTTTGCTTTCCTAGGACCTTTCTTGGATTTTCCTAGTACCTATGATCTGCTTTTCCGGCCTTTCCGTCAGCGAAGCGTTCGTCTTAGCCTCTGCTTTCCTAGGACCTTTCTTGGCTTTCCCTAGTACCTAGGATCTGCTTTTCCGGCCTTTCCGTCAGCACAGCGTTCGTCTTAGCCTCTGCTTTCCTAGGGCCTTTCTTAGCTTTTTCTAGTACCTAGGATCTGCTTTTCCGGCCTTTCCGTCAGCACAGCGTTCGTCTTAGCCTTCCAAAGCCTCCAACCAACCCCACTTGTCTTCGGTTTCACCGCTGAACAGGCCGAAAAAGCTCTGCTGAATTTCTTTGGTGATCTCACCGCGCTTGCCGCTGCCTATCTCGATGCGATCGACGCTACGTACCGGCACAATTTCGGCCGCGGTGCCGGTCATAAAGATCTCATCGGCAAGGTAGAGAAACTCGCGTGACATCGGCTCTTCAACCACTTGATAACCTTTATCTCGTGCAAGAGTAATAATGCTGTCTCGAGTCAGCCCCATCAGAATAGCGGCTGTGGCTGGAGGTGTGTAGATCTTGTTCTTTTTAATGACAAAAATATTGGCACCAGCGGCTTCGCTGACTAAACCGTTAGTATCGAGTGCAATCCCTTCATCGAAACCGTTACGTTTAGCTTCGGTAGAGATCTGTAGCGAAGAGAGGTAATTCCCGCCCGCTTTGGCTCCCGTTGGAATCGTGTTTGGCGCTAAGCGATTCCAGGAGGTTACCGCGACATCGACCCCGGCATCCATGCTGTCTTCCCCTAAATAGGCTCCCCACGGAAATGCTGCGACTAACAAGTCGCACTGAGCATCTTTAGGGGGGGTGATCCCCATACCAACATCACCATAAAAGGCTAAGGGGCGGATATAAGCGCTCTTTAAACCATTGCCTAATGTGGCGTCTCGACACGCCTGCATAACATTATCGAAGCTATATGGGATAGGCATACGGTAAATCTTGGCAGAATCAAATAGGCGCTGAATATGCTCAGTTAAACGAAACCCCGCCGGACCGCGATGAGTATCGTAAACACGTATGCCTTCAAAAACGGAAGTACCATAGTGCAGCGCGTGAGACATGACATGAACCTTAGCATCACCCCAAGGCATCATTTCACCATTGAACCAAATTAACTCTGCTGTTTTCGCGGCCATATTCTCACCCTTTATTTTGTGCTAATGCTACTGCGGTGTTATTTACCAATACTTGGCAATCAATCACATCAATAAGCTTATTTATTTGATTGGTTAGCAAGCCGATTTCGCGCTCACTCTGTACCAGCATGTCGATGCTGGTACAGTTATTACTATTGAGCTGCATGCTCAAATTGGCGACCTTAAATCCGCGATGGCGAGCGACGCGTAGCACGCGCTCTAACACTTCTGGTCTTTGCTGCACGTTTAACGCTAATGAGTAATTATTCATATCCTTGCTCTCCATCTCGTTTTATCGCTCTTTCTAATCTTCTTATTCAGACTCAAACTCGCCGATTTCTGCAGCTTAAGTTTGCTTATCCATCTCTTCCATCATCTCTTGGTTTGAAGCCCCTGGCGGCACTAATGGCCAGACGTTATGGACATCATCTATCGACACATGCAGTAAAAAGGGACCTTCACTATTGAGGAGTTCATCGAGTCCGGCTTCGACTTCACTCGTCTTAGAGATAGTGCGTCCTGGGATATCGAATGCCGATGCCATCTTAACGAAATCAGGGTTGTCAGACAGGTCGGTTTCGCTGTAGCGCTCTTCAAAAAACAGCTGCTGCCACTGCTTAACCATGCCTAGCTTTTGGTTATCGATAAGCAAGATTTTAACGGGTAGGCGCCTACGCTTGATGGTGGTCAGCTCCTGAACATTCATCATAAAAGAGCCATCCCCCGAGACTGCGACTACCATAGCATCGGGACGCGCCACTTTAGCGCCAATGGCCGCAGGCAAGCCAAAGCCCATAGTGCCAAGCCCGGCACTCGACAGGTGATCTTCTGGGCGATTAAAGAACATGTGCTGCGCTACCCACATCTGATGCTGACCGACATCACAGGACACCACGCTGTCTTGTGGCAACTTATGCGCAAGACGATTGAGCATTGCAGGTGCGTAGATAAGCTCACTCGGACGGTCATAACGCCATTGATGCTCATGCTTCATCTGGGCCACCTTGGCTTGCCATGGGGCAAATTGCTCACCTAGGTTTTGAGTTAGTGCAGGAAGAATTTGGCGCAAATCGCCAGCAATAGCCACTTCAGGAAGACGTAACTTACCTAGCTCGGCAGCGTCGATATCCAGATGGATCACCTTGGCATTTTCAGCAAAGCTGGCTAAGCGTCCGGTCACCCTATCGTCAAAACGAGCCCCCACCACAATCAACAAGTCACACTCTTGTACCGCTAAATTGGCCGCTTTAGATCCGTGCATACCGAGCATACCCAAGTAGCCGGGAGTATTTGGATTGATAGCGCCTAAGCCCTTTAGGGTGGCAACCGATGGAATCCCGGTGACCTTGATGAAATCAGCGAGTTGCTCGACAGCGCTTGCCATGCCTACCCCCCCACCCACATAAAGCATTGGTCGCTTAGCTTGCTCAATAAGCTGATTTGCCTCATTAAGCTGCTCGGCAGTGTGCTCAGGTTCAACGCTAACCGCTTGCAGTGGCGTCTTGTATTCAAGCATGGCGATCTGCACATCTTTAGGGATATCGACTAACACAGGACCAGGGCGACCAGAGGCGGCGATCTCAAACGCTTTGTACAGAGTAGGAACAAGCTCATCGACATGGGTCACCATAAAGCTATGTTTAGTGCATGACAGTGACATACCTAAGACATCAATTTCTTGAAAGGCATCGGTGCCAATAACCGCGGTAGAAACTTGACCCGTGATGGCAACGACTGGCACCGAATCTAGCAGAGCGTCGGCAAGTGATGTCACGAGATTTGTGGCACCAGGGCCTGAAGTGGCAAAGCAAACCCCGGTTTGGCCGCTGGCTCTGGCGTAGCCGACAGCGGCAAATGCCGCGCCTTGCTCATGACGGCTTAGCAGGTGCTCGACAGGGCTACCATAGAGCGCATCATAGATGGGCATAATCGCCCCACCGGGATAACCAAACACCGTTGTTACACCGTGTGCGGCAATCGCCTTGATGACTGCATCTGCGCCTCTTATCATTTGTCCTTGCTCCATCTTCCCTTGTTCCATAAATCAGCGCTCCGCTACAATTAACTTTTTTATTAAGAGCTTAGATAGAAGTTTTACTTTACCTTTTATTTCACCTAAGCCCTTAAACGAAAAAACCCCCGTTCCTTTCGGAGCGGGGGTTTTTGCAATCTTAAACCTAGGTTAGGTGTGTCGATTTAATATGCGCAGCCCCCGCTGTGATTTAATAATCACGACGGTAATAATCACAATAATGAGCTGGGCAGCTTGGTTGAACATATTCGACTTACTTCCTAATTAGATTCTTTGCTTAAATTCGGTGTCGTTTAAAATTCGACTATTAAGAAGTACCACAAAGCCTATAAACAACACAATAAAAACTTTATAACATCAAAATTTATCATCTTGTGAGCACTATTTTGGTGGCTCATATAGCGATAAATAATGATGCACTGCCTAACTTTATTACCGTCACTAAAGTGTTAATCGTTAATGATTTGTCTAAATGACTTTTATCTCTAATTTCAATTTTAGACAGCCAGAGCCTGCGCTAATCATGGCGAAGACTCTGGCTAAAAAGCGATTAGCTTTCTTCTACAATGCGCTTCATTTCAGTCATATATCCGCGAAGTTCGGCGCCAATTTCTTCAACTGCGGTGTAACGAATCGCCGCGTTAACTTCAATTAAACGCTGGTTATCGACTCCATTACTTGTATCTTGCAAGCCACCACCTAGGTACTCGGCAGACATATTAGCAACATAGTCTTTTAGTAGCGGTAGCGCTGCATGGTTAAATAGGTAACAGCCGTATTCTGCCGTATCTGAAATCACTACGTTCATTTCGTATAAACGCTTACGTGCAATGGTGTTCGCGATAAGTGGCGTCTCATGTAGTGATTCATAGTAAGCCGACTCTTCGATGATGCCAGCCGCAACCATGGTATCGAAAGCAAGCTCTACACCCGCTTTGATCATCGCCACCAAGAAGATGCCTTTATCGAAATAAGCCTGCTCATCGATATACTCATCGCAAGTCGGTGCATTCTCAAAGCCAGTGTCGTTAGTTTCGCTGCGCCACTTCAGTAGATTCGCATCATCGTTTGCCCAGTCAGCCATCATGGTCTTAGAGAATTCGCCACCGATGATGTCGTCCATATGCTTTTCAAACAGCGGCTTAAGAATAACTTTCAACTCTTCAGCCATATCAAATGCCTTGATCTTGGCTGGGTTTGATAGTCGGTCCATCATATGAGTGATGCCGCCGTGCTTCAGTGCTTCAGTGGTGGTTTCCCAGCCTTGCTGAATAAGCTTGGCCGCGTAACCAGGCTCAATACCGTCGGCAACCATCTTCTCATAACCTAAAATTGCACCGGTTTGCAGCATGCCACAAAGGATGGTTTGCTCACCCATCAGATCAGACTTCACTTCCGCAATGAAAGATGAATGTAGTACACCAGCGCGATCGCCACCGGTTGCACTTGCGTAAGCCTTAGCGATATCGAAACCTTCACCCTTATGGTCATTCTCTGGGTGAACCGCAATCAGTGTTGGTACACCAAAGCCACGCTTGTACTCTTCACGAACTTCAGTACCTGGGCACTTAGGTGCTACCATGATTACCGTGATATCAGGGCGAACTTGCATGCCCTCTTCAACAATGTTGAAACCGTGAGAATAAGACAAGGTTGCACCTTGCTTCATCAACGGCATTACCGTGTTCACAGCGTTAGTGTGCTGCTTGTCTGGCGTCAAGTTTAGAACCAGATCTGCATCAGGAATAAGCTCTTCGATAGTGCCTACGCGGAAACCGTTGCCTGTCGCTTTCTGGTAAGAGTCACGCTTGTCAGTAATCGCCTGCTCACGCAGTGCAAAAGAGATATTTAGGCCCGAGTCACGCATATTCAAGCCTTGGTTAAGGCCTTGAGCGCCACAACCAAGAATGACGATATTCCAGCCCTTGATGAAGTTACAGCCTTCACTAAACTCACTACGATCCATAAAGCGGCATTGTGCCAGCTGCTGTAATTGTTGACGCAAATTCAGAGAGTTAAAATAGTTAGCCATCTGATATACCACCTTGATTCTGGACAGTTAAACGGGCTGACTCGATAGCGAGTCACGCTGTAATTGAATTCACTATAGCGCAAGCATTTCATTGCTTAAAATGATATATTCGAAACGTCACGTTGCGTTTTTTGCAATACAAATTCGATTCATAGTTTCTGACAAACTGATGGAGAGCTGCGCTTGGATATTCGAACCATAAAACTTTACCTGCATTTGGCAGACAGTTTGCACTTTGCTAGAACTGCGCAGGCGATGCATGTCAGCCCGTCGACCTTGAGCCGTGCGATGCAAAGGCTAGAAGAGGAGGTCGGTGCGCAGCTGTTTCAACGTGATAATCGCAGTGTGACCTTAACCAGTGCCGGTATCGAGTATCGCCACTTTGCCGAGTTAACCTTAGATCAGTGGGGAAAGCTTAAAACTAAGATCGATCCCAAGCAGGACATACTCAGGGGCAAACTCAACCTGTATTGCTCGGTAACAGCCGCCTACAGTCATCTACCCGGATTACTGGATCGCTTTAGACGTGAACACCCACAAGTTGAGATAGCCCTCACCACAGGTGACGCCGCTAACGCCGTCAATGAGGTACGTAACCAGCGCGCCGATATCGCCATCGCCGCCCTGCCCGATCCGTTTCCCGATAACCTGCATTTCGCCAAAATCGATGACGTGCCGCTGTCGATCATCGCGCCGACCTTTAGATGCCAAGTACAAAAGTTATTAACCGAATCGTATATCCCTTGGGATAGACTGCCCTTTATCGTACCGGAGCATGGCCCCGGGCGAAAACGTATCGATAACTGGTTTAAGGCATTAGGCTTAATTCCCAATATTTATGCCCAAGTGTCGGGACAAGAAGCGATCGCTTCTATGGTGGCACTCGGCTGTGGCGTCAGCATTACCCCAGAGGTGGTGATCAACAACAGTCCGGTGCGAGACCGTATTCAACTGCTGGCCTCACCTATCGACATCCCACCTTTTGAACTCGGCTGTTGCTGTAAAAGTAAACGCTTACAAGAGCCTGTTATCGAAGCTTTTCTACAGGCGATTTAGCCACGTACACCTCAGGTACCTGAGATGTATGCCAATCGACATTCAGTCATGTTGAACTAGGCTGCGCCTGTAAAAGCAAACCCTTACAAGAACCTATTATTGCTGCATTTTTAGAGGTGATTTAATCGTGCCGTAATAGCGAGCCTAGGGCAGCCAAAATCGGCAATAAGCTATTCTTGACTATACTTTAGCCATCACTCACCACTATTAAGCCTATGAATGCCATTGCTCTCGCTCTTGTTTCATTGGGTCTTTTAGGGCTCTTGCTCGCGCTCTACCCCGCTTTTCAGATCTTTCATCAATCCAAGTATCAACGCAGCGGCTGGATCGGTCTATTTATCATGATCCAGCTATTTATTTTTGGCTACCTTGGTTTCATCTGGATGTTGTTAGATCGCAATGCTGGCATGCTGGAAATCGTGGTTGCGACCATATTGTTGGGCGGTGGCGGCTTTGTCTTAACCATCACCATGATGAGCAGAAGCACTATCACACAGATGCTAACCGTCTTAGAGCAGAAGGAGTTTCAGGCACACCACGACGCTCTCACGAATTTACCTAACCGCATCTATTTCTACGAAACACTAGAGCTTTGGATCGTGCAGCCACAGCCTATGTGCTGCATGATGATAGATATTAATAACTTTAAAATTATCAATGATACCTATGGTCACGCCATAGGCGATTATGTTCTCAAAGAGGTGGCTAAACGCCTTCTCAGCGTCTCGCCCCAAGAGGGGCTTGTGGCCAGGATTGGCGGTGATGAATTTATATTACTACTGCCCAATACCGAGCTTGAACAAGCCCTTAAGGCTGCCCAAGCTATCCAGACCCGTTTTAGACAAAAAATAGCCTGCGAACCCGTCCCCTTAAGCGTGGGACTCAGTATTGGGATAGCACTCTTTCCCGCCCATGGTGATAATCGAAAAGCACTATTAAGACACGCCGATATCGCCATGTATCAAGCCAAGCATCGAGACGACCATATTCAAGTTTTTCGCGATGAAATCTAGCGACCAGACTCGATAGCTGCCGCTTGTGTTTGTACCCCATCAACAATTAAGTTGCGCAGCCAGCGATGGCTCGGATCTAAATTAAAGTGCTTATGCCAGACTAAGACATAGGCACCAGGCTCAACATGCACAGGGACATCGAGGCAAACCAAGTCATAGTTTGCCACCATCTGCTGAATATATTTTCGCGGCGCACACAAGATAAGATCGCTGTTCTCACACAAGTCCATCGCACAATTAAAGTCGGTCATATTGACCGCGATATCGCGCTGTAGATGATCTAGACGTAGTACATCATCGAGCAGCCAGTGCTCCAAGCCACCAAAGGCCACTTGCAGATGACGGTATTTTAGAAAAGTATCTAAGTTCCACGGTTCCTTCAGTGCAGGATGATCGCGCCTTAGCAGGCACACAGGATAGTCACGAATAAGCTCTGTCGCTCCGAGCTCTTCCGGTAAGTTGTTCATATGCAGCAAGGAGCGCTTATCCCACTCACGGCAGATAATACCCATATCAATTTCACAGCGTAGCAGCATGTCCATACTGGTATGCGACCAAGTATGACCATTAATACTCACCTGAGGCGCGGCTTTTAGCAGCTTTGGCATAAAGTGGGGGTAGGTTAGCGAGTAGGCGGTTTCAACAATATGCATACGAAAGCGACGCTGACTCTCAGCCGGGTCAAAGGTACTGGGTCGAGTAAATTGATCAAGCTTTTGCAGTACCTCTCTCAACTCAGGCGCCAACTGCAAAGCACGGGGCGTGGCTTTTAAGCCATAGGCCGTGCGTTCAAACAACTGGTCATCGAAGGTTTCCCTCAGTTTACTCAGCTGCTTACTCACCGCGGACTGACTCAAATGTAGTCTCGACGCAGCAGCCGTCACGCTCTGCTCTTCAAGCAGCACTTCTAACACTCTGAGTAAATTGAAATCCAACTGTTTCACAAACAACCTTTTAGGGCCAGCGTAAGTTATGCTTATCATAATAAAGGCTTTGTGAACTAACGCTATGGAAATTCGACTTATCTGGCAGACTAATCAATATAACGACGGCTAAATATACGACTAGGATTCATCCTCTTCGGCTCACTAGCTAAAGTGGAATCATGCCATTTTCGTTCAATAAAACATCTGTGAATAACACACTTTTTAGTATCACCTCTGGTTTAATAGAGGTAAGTTGAATCTAAATTAACCAGCCAACCATCATAATATAGTGAGGCGACTTTATAAAAATCAATCACTCTAGCTTTTATTCATAGCAATTTTTTTAAATTAGCAAGCAAGCTTAGTAAACATCAACCCAGTTAATTATTTCATAAAGAGACCGATACAAGCCTACAAATAAATTCGTCCAGATAATCGTTATATTTATGAGGACAATCATACTACCAAGATAATCGTGACAATAAGCACATTACTTTTGTTCAGAGAATCGTCTCAGCTACATTAAGTAATAAAAAATCACCCTTCACTGTTGTTAGAGATAATTTTATTAGTTAAGCCTATTTGCTGTAATTCCAACTTGCGCTCTTGATTAACATAGATAGCAATAGGGCCATCGATATCTCCCTCTGTCGGTCCAACACATTTTTCAAGCATGTCGTTATTCAGAATAATCTGTTCAGGTAATAGACCGATCCCCATACCCCGCTCGATTAATTTACAAGAAAAGTCTGGCGTGTCGATCACCATGACCTTTCTGAAGTCTGGGTTGTTATACATACACTCGCTCAGATCATGCCAATGATTCCATACATCAGAATGCACAAAGGTAGGGATAGGAGCTGCAAACTCAATGCCTCTCTTCTTTGCCCAAAAAAACTTAAGATTATCCAGTTCATCAACATGTTCAAATATGGGGTGATTATGGAATATCCCCTCGGTAATAACTAGGTCGACATCACCCGAGTCCATCCAGCCTTTAATCGTTGCCAGTTCGCCAGTATTAATTTGAATAAAAAACTCTTCGATGAACTCCGGCGTTAACTTAGATGACAAATACTTTTCATACAATCTAGGCTGAGTTGCAATTTTAATAACCGACTTTCTATTAATCTGCGACAATGCTGAGTTCATATCATTAAGCGAAATAATAACGGCTTCAGCCTTTAGGTAAATATCACTTCCTGCAGGAGTCAATCGGACTCCGTGGCTTTGTCGTTCAAATAGTTTAGTACCCATCCTTTTCTCTAAAGCAATAATGCTAGAACTTACATTTGGCTGCGTTGTCTTTAAAAAACTGGCGGCTTTTGAGAAAGACGAGAACTTTGCAGAATAATAAAAATGATAAATTACCGTATTGTTAATCATAGCGCTATGTGCTCTAAGTCTATATTTTTATGGTTATGAGATTACAATCAAACACACGTTAATTCGCTAAAAATAACCCTAGTGAAAAATACCTATTGATAATCATACTTCACGGTATTTATAGCGATAACGCTACTTACAATAGCAGGTATTGCTTTTTTTTATACCACGATATATCAGATAATCATCACAAACTAAGAACTGAGTGATAAATATCATTTACCACGAAAACTAACTAGAGCTAATTAGTGGGATAATAATGAAAAGAAGAGAATTTCTAACTAAAAGCATGGGTGTCACCGCAGCCATGGCTTTACCTTTTTCAACGACAGCCGTTGCATCGGAAAATAGTTGGGATCGTGAGTATGACTTAATCATTGTCGGCAGTGGCTTTGCAGGATTAGCAGCAGCCTACTCAGCGAACAAAGCAGGAATAAAAAACATACTCGTTCTCGAAAAGATGGAAACTTGGGGTGGCAACTCGGCTATCTGCGGCGGTATCGCCTGTATGCCAAACACGTCACTCCAGAAAAAGCACGGTATCGAAGACTCACCAGAACTCATGATTAAAGACATGGTAAAAGCTGGTCGTGGGTTCAATCACCCAGAGCTATGTAAAACCCTAGCGACTGAGGCTCATACCGTTTACGACATGCTAATTGGCTGTGGCGTTGAATTTATGGATAAAATTATCCGTCTTGGTGGACACAGCGCACCAAGAGCCCATATCCCAGCCAATGCATCTGGTGGCGGAATTGTGGTACCGATGCACAAATACCTGCTCGATAAAGGTGTCCAGTTCCAAAACCGCACTCAAGTCACCACATTGCTGCGTGATAAGCACAACGCGATTACAGGCGTTGCCGTACAGGAAAAATTCGACTTCGATACAGAAAAGTTCAAGAGTGAGCAGACCTACAAGTCTCGCCACGGTGTTATCGTTGCAACAGGTGGTTGGGGTCAAGATAAGCAGTTTGTTAAAACCACCATGCCTATCTATGCACACCTAGAAGCCACGGCTCAACCTGGCGCAACGGCAGGCATGATCAAATCACTACTCGCGGTAGGCTCATTACCTATCATGATCGACATGTATCAACTTGGCCCTTGGGCTTCTCCTGATGAGCGTGGAGCGGGGCCTGCCTCTTTCTTTGCCGACTACTCATTTAGCGAAGGCATTGCCATCGACCCGATGACGGGTAAACGCTTTATGAATGAACTTGCCGATCGCCGCACTCGCGCCGAAGCACAGTTAGTAGTGTTGGAGAAAGGCACTGAAAACAAACCTAACTTCCCATTTACTTTCTGTAGCGAAGCGACCACTCAACGTGCCGAAGGGTTTAAGGGAGCTTACCGTGATGGCGCGGTTAACAAGTCGAACTCTGTTGCTGAACTCGCCAAGCGTCACGGTGTCGATGAGGCGATACTCGCCCAATCTATCGCAGATTGGAATGAGATTGTCGAAGGCAAGCCCGATCCATTTAACAAGCCGTTAGATAGAAGAACCGAGTTAAAGCCACCATTTTACTCACTTAGATTGTCACCTAAGTTGCATTACTGCATGGGCGGCGTAGCAATTACTCCAAACGCCGAAGTTATCGATGCAACGACATGTGAACCGATTAAAGGTTTGTTTGCGGCCGGCGAAGTTGCCGGAGGTACTCACGGTATGGATCGCTTAGGGGGTTGTTCGTCAGTTGACGGTTTAGTTTTTGGTCAGATTGCAGGCAGAACTGCAGCAAATTATAAGGCGAACGTATAATGAGAACCTCTTTTGCCGTTGCCGTCATCGCAACCTTACTGTCTTGCAGTGCTTTAGCCGCAAAGCCGAGCATTAAACAACATCATATCGATGCTCTTGGCGATGACATGAACTGCCGTACCTGCCATACAACCAAGGGCGCATTTGAACGCCCAAGCGATCAGGCTTGTATCGATTGTCATGGCGGCATGCATGATATCCCGACTGAGCCAAATCGCTTCGATAAGAATCCACACAATTCGCATCACTATGAAGACTTGCTTGAGTGCATGGTATGCCACTCTGAGCACCAGCCTTCAAAAGATATTTGCTCCGATTGTCACAAAGTCGAATTTAACAATCTCAAATAAATTAATTTGCTAAGTAAGAGAATATAAAGAATGAAGAAAAGTGTATTTGCAATGCTAATCGCTGCCAGCCTACCTCTATCTGTCAATGCAGCAACGCACACCTTAGATGGCCGTTCGCTGACCGTTGATCAATTATGGGAAATCGCCCAGCCGGGTGAAGATGTCACTATTTCTAAGACTGGCTGGCAGCGTATTAACGCAGGTTATAAGGCGCCGATCCACGCCGCAGCTGATGGCCGCTCTATCTATGGTTTAACCGTAAATTATGGCGCACTTAAAGATCAGCGTGTTGCAGGTACCTCAGTGGAAGATGAGCCGAACTTTACCGCATCAATCAAGTTCAACGAACGTCAAATGCGCATTCAAGCCGCAGGTGTCGAGCCGTTCATCTCTGAGCGCGAATCTAAAATGGCGATGATCATTCGTCTTAACCAAATGGCGGCAGGTTACACAGCGATGAGCACCGAAGGTGCACAGGCCTTTATCGACTACATCAACGCAGATGTGACTCCACTTATCCCAAGCCGCGGCTCATCTGGCGCTAACGATCTCAGTTTAGCGACTCACATCGGCTTATCCCTAATGGGTGAGTGGGATGTGATGTATAAAGGTGAGCGCCGTAACTCGAAAGAGGTTCGCGATGAGCTAGATCTTAAGCCATACAGGCCTTTTGGCTTAGATGGGATCTCTATCTTATCTAACGGTAACGTGGCCGAAGCACAAAATATCGCGGCGGTGAAAAAAGCCGAACACCTACTTGAAATCTCACCGATCATTATCGCCTCTTCACTAGAAGCGCTTAACGGTAACGTATCACCTTTCCTTTGGCATACGGTGGACACCAAAGGTTGGCCACAAGGTCATGAAGCAGCAGAAGCGATTCTTGGCGCATTAAAAGGCTCTTACTTATGGGAGTTGGACAGCAAGCGTAACCTGCAAGATCCACTGTCATTCCGCTCATCAGGCTACATTTTAGCGACGGCTAAAGAAGAGCTACGCCAAGCAAAAGCGCTACTTAACACCGCTATCAACCACACGACAGATAACCCAATTGTGAATACCGAAGCCCGTGATGACTTATGGTACAGCGACACACCTGCTGTGAATGCATTACGCGTTGGCGATGACAGTGTTTTTGTTAACTCAGGGGCTAACTTCGACAACACACAACTAGCCGTACAGATGGAGTCTTTAGGCCGTGCACTCGCACAAGTGATCCATATTTCTGCATGGCGTACGACTCAGTTAGATGATGGACACCGTACTAACCTACCGACTTACCTAATTGCAAAAGAGAATGTCGGCGGTGATGGTTTTGCTAATATTGCGCAGTCCATGTCAGGGCTATACGCTGAAGCCATGACACTAACAAACAGCGCAACTCTTTACGGGATACCAACTTCAGTAGGCATCGAAGAGACGTTCAGCAATGTGAACTTAATTGCTTCTCGCGTTGAGAAAATGGCTGACATTGGCTACGAAATTTACGCTTACGAAGTGCTGCATACCACTCAAGGTATGGAAATTCGCATGAGAGACCAAGATAAGCAGATGGGCCAAGGCACTAGCCATCTAATTGAGCAGTACCGTAAAGTGGTACCATTTGTCGATTTAGACCGAACTTACACACCCGATATCAATAACGGTATTAAGTTCCTTAAGTCATACTCAGTTCCACAGTAATCTAGGTTTTACTTCTAGTATTTACCAATAAAAAAGGTGTTTAGCCATCAGCTAAGCACCTTTTAATATCAATCCGTTTCAGGCACTAGCCCGCAAGACTACATATTAAAATTTCTAATCGTATCGGATAGGTCACTGGTGCTGCTTTCAACCTCTTGGTTTAAAGTGTTGGTAACGGTAATAAGATCATAAGATTCTGACACCTTACAATTGACCATCTGCACATTGGTGTTCACTTCATTACAGACATACACTTGTTCTTCAATCGCAACGGCAATTTGCTGATTACGTTCCACAATGCCCTCTATGAGTTCTTCTAATTCACCAATTTTAGCCAGTGATGTATTGATGATATCGACCGTCTTGCTCGATTTGTCATTGCCGACCTCTAGTGACTTAACCGCAACTTGACTATTATTTTGGATCTGTTCTATCGCGGTCTGGATCTCCGTTGTTGCCACTTGAGTCCGCTGGGCTAAGGTACGCACCTCATCAGACACTACCGCAAAACCACGGCCAGAATCCCCGGCTCGAGCCGCCTCAATCGCCGCATTCAATGCTAATAAATTGGTTTGTTCGGCAATGCCATTAATCACGTCGATCACCGAACTGATTTGCTGAGTCTGCTTATCGAGTGATACCACGGTACTAGAAATTGAAGCCAACTCCTCCACTAGCTCCAGCATCGACTTATTAACCTGGTTAATGCACTCCAAGTTATCTGACATGGTCGTTTGAGTCTGCATTGTCGCTTCGGCAGTACCCTGAGCATTTTGTGAGATTTCAGTCGACGCCGCCTGCATCTCATTGACTGCCGTGGCCACCATTTCAATTTCCGTTTTCTGTGTGTTCAAGTGCTCAGTCACTTTATGGTTGTTTTCTGTGGCTAACTTTGCGTTATCTAAGGTCTTATCACAGGCCTCCATCACCGAGATATTGACCCGACCAATCAATGCCTTAACATGTTGCTTGCGCATTTTCATTGCCAACTCTATCTCAGAAAAATCATTAACCTTGCCCGTGTAAATTAACTCCATCAGCGGGTTATTAAATTCTTTACGGGACTCTTTTGCGAGTCGCTCTAAGGGACGAGTTAACAGATAGCTAATCAGAGTCGCCATCACAAAGAAGGATGCCAGCGTGATAGCGGTATTTTGGGAAAACATCGCAATCGCATACGAGACAAGTGCCGCGATGCCATAGAAAAAGGCGCTGCGCTGCCAAAGCCTTGTTCTCAAGCCGATGCTTAAACGAAAGGGTTTTTTGTCGTTTGAGAGCTGCTTATATATCGCCTCGGCTCTAGTGACATGAATACGCTCAGGCTTAAAGCGCACCGATTGCATCTCAACAATTTCACCATTGTTTTTTATCGGCGATGCGAATGCATCCACCCAATAATAACCTCCGCCCTTACGGCTGTTTTTCACCATTCCCATCCAATGGTTGCCACTCTGCAAGTGACCCCAAAGATCTTTAAACGCGGCCTTTGGCATGTCCGGATGTCTAACAACATTATGAGGAAGACCAACAAGCTCACCATCTGCAAATCCCGCTACTTCAGAAAAATGCGGGCTGGCATATTTAATATGACTAGAAGGAGACGTGATTGAGATTAAATTGTAATTGGCGGGATACTGGTACTCTTCGTCCATAACATAATCCTTTATTTAATGGCATAAATCAAAACTACCGTTCAGTGTAGTATCAATATTCACATTCCATCGAAATAATGACTTTTTTTTTCATCCTCTCTAAAGCAGCATGGCCTTACAAGGCCCTAATTCGCTCATTTAACAAGCATTAGTTATCCTAATCAGGTAAGTAAATACTGCTCATTCATCTGAGCCTAACGACTACCACGCCACAACTGTGGGCAAAAAACAGATACAAAAATGCCTTTCATAAGAAAGGCATTTGGGGACAATCTATTCGAAATATCGACTTACAATTAATCGTTATCGGCTTCGATTTCACGAGCAATGTTTTGGCCGTTAATCACTACGCCTTCAACTTCGATTCGTTGCTGACTTAGTGTGTCAAAGCGAATACCGTCTTCATATTGCGTGCTGGCATCAACAAAAACTGTCATGCCGTTAACAATAAAGCTTTGAGACACGGCATCGATAGAGGTCGCAAAACCTTCTTGCTCGAACTCTTTCCAATTGCCTGTATTGTCGTCACCTGTAGAGTGATCATCATCGAACTCAACTTCAGTGGCAACTTGAGTCGTACCATTCTTAACTGAAGTGACTTCTACTAAAGCACCTTGCACTAAGTTAGCCTTCACGCCATCTTCAAACTTAGTTTGAGCATTAACAACAAAGCGGCCTTGGTAGTTAAGCTCAAACGCTGCTTTTTGCACATCAACCCAAGTCACAATACCTTCAACTTCGGTGTCGTTTGCAAGATCGCTATAATCTTCAACTTCCACTTGAGTGGCATCGAGTGTATTCACATTCATTGTGCCTTCCACTTCAACCCACTGACCGTTTGCAAGTATTGCATTGTCTTCAATTTGTGCAGCAGAGTAGTCAACCGTTAACGCAGCACCTAACTTAAAGCTCTTGGCGTTATCGTCTAAGCTAGATAAACGACCTTCAACTTCGTAGTGATTAACTAAGTCTGCATTTTCAAACTTAACCACAGACAAGACTTTGTAACCCGCATTAGCCGTTGGCAGTGAAGACACCATCACCCAATCGCCTAGATCAATTTCGTCAGACAACTTATAGGTTAAGCTGATGCCGTTCACATCAAAAGTACCAGCAGCCGCATCAATGGCAGTTACCTTACCTGTAATCGTCGGCTCAAGATTAACTTGAACTGCAGCAGTTGCAGCCGTTGCAGCAAATGCTTGTTGGCCACCGATCTGCACCATCATGTTAGGCTGCAGATCAGAGGTATTTAGTTTAACGTCGCCGTACATAACACCGGCAACGTCATAGCTATAGCCATTTACGACAACTTGATTCTTCGCAGCATCGACTGAGTCAATTGTACCTTTAACCGCTGCAGGAGCTGTAACAGTACCGCCGCCATTACCGTTATCGCCATTACCATTGTCAGAATTGTCGCTTCCACCGCCGCAAGCAGTTAAAATCAGAGCAAGTGTTGAAACTAAAGCTACTTTTTTCATCTAAATACCCTTATATAAAGAGATGATTATCAAATTTAGCTGTATGTTAAAACTTGAACCGTGAAGCGATCGTGAAGAAAGATAAAATAATCTATGAAAGTTCTAATTGTTGATGACAGCCATAACCTAAGTGAAACAATCGCCGACTATTTAGAACTCGAGGGGATGGTGATTGACTGTGCCTACCATGGCGAAGCTGCCATAAACTTGGTGTCTGAGAATAGTTACGATGTGATTATTATGGATATCATGATGCCAAAGATTGATGGTATCACCGCAGTGCGAAAACTACGGGAAGAGCAGTATTGCAATACCCCCATTTTATTCTTAACAGCTAAAGATAGCCTCGACGATAAAGTCGCCGCCTTTAAAGCCGGAGGCGATGACTATCTACTCAAACCGTTTGCCATGGAGGAGCTGAGTCTACGCCTGCATGCACTAAGTAACCGCGGCCCGAGGCAAGATATCGGCACATTGTCGTTTGCCGACATCAAAATTAACACCCAAACTAATATCGTCACCCGAGCCGAGCAACCCATTAAGCTCAGTCGTATTCAGTTGAAAATATTGAAGGTATTGATAAAGAGAGCCCCGGGAATTGTCAGTCGACAAGATGTCAGCGACGCCGTCTGGGGGGATGAGTCGCCACCAAGTGATGCGCTTCGGAGTCATATCTACGGCCTAAGAACCGCCCTTAATAAAAGCTTCGAACAATCACGATTAGAGACTATTCATGGACAAGGTTACCGCCTCAAAGCATAAGCACTTCCCAAGCATCTACCGAAAGATCCGTTGGAGTTTCGGTTTGATGACCTTTGCTATGTTCAGCCTATTTTGGTCGGTGATCTATATTGCCGAGAACCAAATTGAGCTCATCAGTCTGCACCACTGGTTAGACACAGAATCCTCACGTTACAGCCGAGACTACAAAACTCACGGCGAACATGCCACGCGCCCCAATGACAGTGAGTTCACCAGCTATTGGAGTGAAAAGCCACTCCCTGAGTGGCTTAAAGCTTACCAAGTGCCGGGATTTTATGAGCATCAACTCGGCGATGAAGATAAGCATTTTATTGTTAAACCCCACCCTTCAGGCACAGGCTTAATGTATATCCTGTTTCAAGATGACTCCGACGACTACCTCGATGATTATGAGGAGCATCTGCACGATTACATCTTGATCTTAGGCCTGCTTATCGGCTTATTAATGACAATTTATAGCCTGTATTTTATCCGCGCCCTATCAAAGCCACTGAACATTATTGAGCAGAAAATCAGTCAGATGTCGCCAGATGATCCCCCCTTTGGCGTCGATACTCGGTTTGTCGAGACCCGTAATATCGAACAAACCCTGGTAGATAGTCGAAATAATATCAACGGCTTCTTTCAACGTGAAAAGGAGTTCAGTCACTTTGCTTCCCATGAGCTGAGAACCCCGATTACGGTGGTAAAAGGCTCGGCCGAGTTACTGGCAAAAATTCCCGACCAGCACCCACTGGCGGTCAACGCCGTAAAGCGTCTGCTGCGGGCCAGCGACGAGATGCAGGTGCTCACCGAAACATTCTTACTACTCGGTAAGGAGACGATTGACCCACGTTACTTTGATGACTTCAGTTTAGAGCAAGCATTACGTAAACAGCTGGCTGAGATGGAGGTCTTATTCGCAAAGCAAGGCAGCAGCTACAATCTATCGATAGAGCAAGCTGCAATGATACACGCACCGCAAAGCTTTATTGCCATCGTGCTTAATAACGTCATTAAAAACGCCTTTAGCTACAGCATAGGCGATATCGAAATCGTGCTCACGGGGTATACTCTGACGATTACCAACCGGCATGAGGGTAATGAGACTTACAATGCGGGATATGGTGTTGGACTGGTCATTGTCGAGCGGATCTGTGAACGCATGGGGTGGGGTTATCAACCTCATGATAACGGGGTTGAGTTTCGCACCACCTTGGTGTTTTCTGCTAAAGGGGAGACCCTTTAGGCGTGGTTTCATTTGCGTGAAACGAACGCAGGCTTAAAATCTAAAGCATGCGAACTTTTGCTTCACCAATTCTTAGGCTGAATTTGATGTATCTTCCTACACCAATGGTTCCAATGGCCTGCGGCCAGCGCATGTGCAGACACTGCTGAAGCACGCTGCGAGCACATCCCTGTGAGCTCTACGGTTTCATCCCTGAAACCGAAGGCTTCAGCCGTATCTACACCAAGTTAGAAAAGCGAAATAGTTTGGATAATGAGTTACACCTCACTTAACTAGAATATATATTGAATCAACAACTTGAACAGAGTAGCTTGATAACCATCTGAAACTAAGGCGTATTATTATGAAACGTGGGTTAATGATAACTCAGGACATTAGTGCTAGAAGTGAAGGTTTTGATCTCAATGGTGGTATCGACCAACAAGCATTAAGGCAGTACTTACTATTTTGGGACCGTCTATCTTGCCCACAAAGTAATATTATTTACTCAGGTCTAGGTGCTGATTTCGATTTTTTAATAAATGCAGGAATTGCCGATTATAAGACTGTAAACTTTTTCGGTTCCATAAACGTTAACAATGAATTTTTCAGTGAGTTAGAGAATAGAGCACTACAAGCTTTATCTGTAGATAAAGATACAGATTGGTGCTTGGCTTCAAGTTTTAAGTTATTAGAAAAGCAGGCTATAGCATCTAAAAAGGATGAAGCGATATCAGTTCATTTATTAGATGCCATGAATGTCTTTACACCTGAAGTACCTCTTTCCGAAATTTTAGAATTTAAAGAAAAAAGGTCTGATGAATTACTTGAGTTCAGAGATAGTATGGATGACTTGAAAAGTGCAATACTTTTATCCGCGGATTCTGACGAGATGCTTAGACGAAAAATAAGGAAAATTGAAAGAGATATCGGGGATGTAAACCGATTAGTTAAAGAATCTCGTCAACCATCCGTTAAACGATGTGCAACTGAAGTTCTTACTTTTACTGGAGGCGTAGAATGGGTTTCCACCAGCCTAACTTCTATGGGACTGTTAGAAGGCTTTGAAATGTTCACAAAAGGAGTTGGCTTAGCTGGAGGCATTTATTTGAGCCTTAATAAATTAAACTCTTCAATTAAACTCCCTTGTCATCTTCGGCAATATGCTTATATTGCTCATTCTCAAACTGAAATCAAATAAACCTAGAGGCAGAGTAAAATAAACTCTGCCGTTGTTTTTTGCTCTGTTGACCATAATCCCACTGCTATCAGTTTCCCCCTGTCCGTACAGAGAACACCATTTCCCCATCGGAGTTGCCGAGGGTCATTGAAGATAAATCGCGTGAGCGAGTCATGGATGACGAGGTAGCCTTAGTAGAGCCATGGATGGCGATTCTGAGGCGATAGCGATTTTCGAAAATGACTGAGGATCAACAACTTCGTAGGGGCGGCTGGGGAGATGCAAGAGGGGGTAGCTGTTGACCCCCTCTTGCCCGAGTGTGAGCTGGAAGCTCACGACCTTTGTCAGGCGTAGCCTGATGCATTACAAGTATCGGCAAATCACTACCATTTAAGGTAAATGTACAGTTTGATACCTAGCAGAAATAACAAACAGAAATTAGTTTGATTTATCACCAACTTTCTCTATTCAAACCTTGAATACGATACTGTATGCCCATACATAGTTAGAAGGTAGCAAAGGAGGTGAAGCTATATATTTCATATAGTTCTTAGCTGCTAATACGACTATAAATCCAACTGGAGAGTACTATGGCTAAAGGTTCAAGCATTAACGGTAATGGCGGCGGTAAAAATGGGGGGAATACCTCTTACACGATAACAGGCAGAGGTAACGTAGCTAGATCTCAAATGGTGAAAGAGGTTAAACAAGGGCAGCACCCTGACTCACATATTTATAAGAGAAATAATATCGAGTACGTGCGTAATAACCCGAACAATAATAAGCCTGATAATATTAATGATTAACTAACTTCTCTCAACGAATGCGCTTCCTCTTACTAAGCGTAGAGCGAAGCGCCACGACCCTTTATCAAACGAAGTTTGATACCTTCCAGTTTGTTAGACGAAGTCTAACTCCAAGTCCAAGTTATTAAGGTAAAAATAACAAACCCTATATAACTGCTAAACTTAACCAGAACCCAAACAAAGGGAAAACTGGATTTCCCTATCCACAACGACCTCTCCATAAAACAAAAGGATTTGTTTATGCCCATAGCCTGTGTTGCCACCCGTGCTAGCCACGGCGTCCAAGCCCCTGCCGTACAAGTCGAAGTCCATCTCAGCAACGGTCTGCCTGCATTTAGCCTAGTTGGACTACCTGAAGCCTCTGTCAAAGAGGCGAAAGAGCGAGTGCGTAGCGCGCTTATCAACGCCGGATTTGAATTCCCCATGCGCCGCATCACGGTTAACCTTGCACCGGCTGACCTGCCTAAACATGGTGGTCGCTACGATCTGCCTATCGCCATCGGTATCCTCGCGGCCTCGAAGCAGATCCCACTCAAATCTGTCGAGCAACATGAATTTGTCGGTGAACTGGCACTGACTGGCCATGTGCGTTACTGCCAAGGGATGCTACCTGTCATCGTCGATGCCAGCAAACAAAATAGCACCTTAGTCCTCCCGGTAGATAATCGTGAAGACGCCGAACTCGTGGGCTTTGAAAAGGTCCTTTTTGCCACTCACCTGCAATCTCTAGCCGCCTACCTACACGGCCAATCGCAACTCCCTAGTATCGACCTTAATCTTGAGTGGTTATCACAAGATAAAACTAAGCCGTTATCTTGTATGAGTGAAGTGGTGGGTCAACATCAAGCCAAACAAGCATTAGAGATAGCCGCTGCTGGCAACCATAACCTGCTGATGCTGGGGCCACCTGGAACCGGTAAGACCATGCTCGCTAGCCGTATGATGCAGCTTCTACCACAGTTAGCCTATAGCGAAGCCTTAGAGGTCGCTGCCATTCACTCTGTTGCAGGACACAACATTAAACCTGATAGTTTTTATCAGCGTCCCTTTAGGAGCCCGCACCATACCTGCTCGGCTATCTCTTTGGTGGGCGGCGGTGCCCAGCCCAAACCCGGTGAAATATCCTTAGCTCATAGGGGCGTACTTTTCTTAGATGAGGTGGCGGAGTTTCCAAGAAAAGTCCTCGATTGCCTGCGTGAGCCGATGGAAACCGGTGAGGTGAGTATCTCCCGTGCGGCGGCCAAACTGACCTTTGCCAGTCGCTTCCAGCTCATCGCCGCCATGAACCCTAGTCCTTGCGGTGATAGCGACAATGGCAGATCCAGTAATGAGCAGATCCAGCGCTATCTTTCAAAGTTATCAGGGCCTTTTCTCGACCGCTTTGACTTAACTATAGACGTGCCCAAACTGCCCTTAGGCGCACTCAATAACCAAAACACACAAGCCGAAACCAGTGCGACAATTGCCAAGCGCGTACAACAAGCACGAGAGACGCAACTCGCTCGCTCCGGCGTGCTCAACAGTGAACTAACAGGCAAACAGCTTAAACAAGAGGCTAAGTTTGATGATAAAGACCTGATTTTTTTGGAGCAAAGCGTCAATCAACTCGGGCTGTCTGTACGCAGTTATCACCGTCTACAGCGGGTCGCTCGCACCATAGCCGATCTGCAACAAGAGCCCAATGTCAGCCGCTCTCACATCGCCCAAGCGCTAGGATACCGCGCCATGGATCGACTACTCGCCTCGCTATCAAGGCAGTAATGACGCGTAGGCTTGATTGCACAATGTAGGTCCCTAACCTGCTCATATACTCAATATAGCCGCTTGCAGCATGGCTGACTTTGTCATATTTCTTAGTGGGTTGTGCATAAACAGGCAAAGATATAGAGGTTACAGAGCCCCCAATGGAGAAAGTAAATAAGATATGCTTAAATTAAATAACTGTTACCCTTATGACAAAATAAGTTGAATCAAGTCTTAGATTCCAGTAAATTCCTCCCGCTTCGTTAACTCGATGATATTGAAGTAGCAAACATTTATTTACTTTGATCATACCTAAGCAGCGTTTTTATAGCATTTTCGCCACCAAGAGCGACCTTCACAACGCGATCTCCAACATGGTAAGGATCTGTTTGCCCATCACCCCACTCAGCCTGTAACAGGCTAATGGCTATCATCTTTTATTTAATTTTTCTCGTTATTAGTAAATTATGACCATGCCAAGTAAATTCAAATATAACAGCAAATATGCCATAAAATCCCTTACTGTGGGCCTTTTCTTTATTGCATTACTGGCTGTATCACTAGGTCTTAGCCACTACCTACTAACGCGTCAGCTTACCGATGTTGCCAGCAAGCTTGAGCATGAATACGAGCAAAGACTACTAGCCGCAAAAGCACAGATGCGAGAAGTGCAGGCGATGCTACAAGAGAATAAAGAGACTCACTGCTCTGAAGAGACCATCAAGCTGCTCAAGAAGAAGCTATTTACACAGAGTGACCAACCTGTGCCTTGGGTGAAGTTTAATGACGAAGACATTATCTGTTCGGCTATCGGTCGCTGGCCAATCCCTCCAGGAGGCAAATTACTCAGCAGAGATATTGATGGTCATGGGCTCGTGAAAACCACCGACGTTAGCGCCTTCTCCAAACAAAAGGTCATTTATGCCCGCGCAGCTGACAGTCTGACAAAGGTGTTTGTGCCTGTACAATCGATAGGAGCCGTTAATCGGGTTCTCGCCGACTGCCAAGCATGCGGTGGCATAAATATTAAAGCAAACTCCCATGATTGGCTCAGTCAAAATACTGATGCAAATCCCTTTGCAAGTATCGAGTACCAAGCCAAAGGCTCACAATTTAAGTACACCTTAATCAGCAATGAGTCAGCAAGAAACCTGCTTTGGCTAACCGTATTCCTACTATTACTACTACCTGCGGCATTCTTGGGCTTTACGCTCTATCTATATCGCGAGAAAATCTTTAAGTTTTATTGGCATCGTCGCTTCGTGTCGGCCATGAAAAAAGAGGCCTTCTACTTAGCTTATCAACCAATAATAGATACCAAGGCTGGACAAGTATTTGCGGTCGAAACCCTGCTAAGGTGGCGTAAGAAAAACGGAGACTGTAGAGAAACCTGCAGCTATATCAAAATGCTGGAGCAAGACTCTGTAATGCCACAGCTGACGAAGTGGATGATTAAAACTGCGTTAAGTGAACTAAAATCCTTACTTAGAAGTAATCAGATAGCCAGATGCAGCATCAATATCAGCGCGAAACAGATAGAGCAGCAAGATTTACTGCCATATCTACAGCTATTAGCTAACAATGGTTATCCCGTGGACCAATTATGCTTCGAACTCACCGAACGTCAGCCTATCGAGTCTTTACAGGTTATCCGTGAATTTATCGCTGGCTGTAAGCAGTTAGGCTGTCGCATCAAGCTCGACGATATGGGCGTGGGTTACGGTGGCGGTTTGCTTATCCAGCAGTTAGAGTTTGACTGCCTAAAGATAAATAAAGCCTTTATCAAAATAGTACTGAGCGAGCAAAACCAACCATTTCTCATCCGCTCCTACATTGCGATTGCGAGGGAGATGAATATTAATCTCATCGCAGAGGGGGTTGAAACCCGTGAGCAGGCTCTATACCTACAAGAGTTAGGTATTCATCTGCATCAAGGCTGGCTCTATTCAAAGGCACTGCCCGCAACGGAGCTAAGAACCTACTTACTCAACAGTTAACGTCTAAAACTCAATCAAGCCCTAGCATAATACTAATCAGTATAATGCTGGGGCTTAACATTTATAATGTGATAAATCTTCTGAACAACTAGTCACAACTCGCGCTAACAGTCACTAACAGGTTTCCCCAAAGCACCGATAGACTGAACCGTAAACCGTCCATAATTTAACATCTAGATTGAGACCAGCCCTGACAACGAGTACTATAGGTCTCCAATTTTTTTCTAGAGGTTGTTAATGGGCGCGATAGTGTCACGCATTAGGGGAAGCTTTGCCTTCTTGTGTTATGTAATTAACACGCTATTTTGGGTCACTCCAATATTAGTTATGAGCATTTTCAAGCTTATTCCTTTAACAGTGACTCGTAAGGCCTGCACCTATTTCCTCGATTTTTGTGCCAGTGCTTGGATCAGCGTCAATGGCGCTATCGAAAACCTGTTGCACCCGTTCAAACTTACTGTTGAAGGTGACACAGAGCTGTCTACCGAAGAGTGGTATATGGTTATTGCTAACCACCAGTCTTGGGTAGATATTCTCATCTTGCAGCGAATTTTGAACCGTAAAATTCCCTTCTTAAAGTTCTTCTTAAAACAGGAGCTGATCTTTGTACCTGTATTAGGGCTAGCTTGGTGGGCACTAGATTTTCCGTTTATGCGCCGCTATAGCACGTCACAATTAAAGAAAAACCCTAAGCTACGCGGTAAAGATATCGAGATCACTCGTAAAGCCTGTGCTAAATTCAAGAACAAGCCGGTCAGCGTAATGAACTTTGTTGAGGGCACCCGCTTTCATCCAGGAAAACACAACAAACAGAACTCACCTTTTACTCACCTTCTTAAGCCTAAGGCTGGCGGAATGGCTTTTGCGCTTTCGGCAATGGGCGAGCATATTGACAAACTAGTGGACGTCTCTATCTATTATCCCGGCAAGGTTCCGACCTACTGGGAATACATTAGCGGCCAAGTAAAAGAAGTTAGAGTTCATATTAGTGTTAATACAATTAATGATGAACTGCGCGGTGATTACATCAAAGACCGCCAATTCAAAATCCAATTTCAGCAAGAGTTAAACCTTATCTGGCAACAGAAAGATCGTGTACTAGCCCAATTAGCGCAAGCAGAAATCACTCGAGAAGAGGCATAAAAGCAAGATGTTAAACTTTTTACCTGGACCAGTCTTATATTTCCTAAGCACCCTATTCTTGATCATTAATACCGTTTTATGGGCATCACTGATCAGTGTAGGTGGCATCATTAAACTGCTACTGCCAATTACTGTCGTGCGCATCGGCTTAACCCATGTCATGAATCGCTTTATGTGGGCTTGGGCTACCTGTAATGGCGGTATTTTATATCTACTCGCCGACATTGAATGGGATATTAAGGGGCTAGACAATCTCGATAAAAAGAGCTGGTACCTACTGATCAGCAATCATCTCAGCGGCTTCGATATTGCGGTGCAGACTTATGTATTACGTAACCACATTCCTATGCTTAAGTTTTTTCTTAAAAAAGAACTTATGTACGTGCCATTTTTAGGCTTAGGATGCTGGGCACTCGATATGCCATTTATGACTCGAACTAGCCCCGCCAAGCTAAAGAAAAACCCTAAGCTTAAAGGCAAAGATTTACACAGCACCCGTCGTGCCTGTAAAAAATTCCGTAACATGCCAACATCGATTATCAACTATGTTGAAGGCAGTCGCTTCACAGGTGAGAAGCATGCTCGTCAAGACTCACCTTATCGTTACCTTCTACGCCCTAAAGCCGGTGGTATTGCCTTTGCGCTTTCGGCGATGGGTGAACAGTTTACCAATGTACTCGACATCACAGTCCTTTATCCTGACGTATTTAAAAAGGATGCCTTATACGAAGTGATGCATGGCCGCATGAAAAAGATTGTCGTGCGGGTAAAAGTACTACCTGTGCCCGAGGTCGATAATAAGCGCTATTTTTCAGAGGCAGCTTACCGCGTTGAGTTTCAACGCTGGCTCAATGATCTTTGGGAAAATAAAGATGAAGAGATCCATCATCTAATGCTTAAACACAATCCATCTAGCGAGCATATTGTTCATAAGCCTAGCGACTCAGATAATCAATAGATGTACCAAGTTTCATCTAGGCAAGGCATACAACCTTGCCTATTTAAAGCCTCTTTTAGCTTCAACACTTCGGAATTCGTCAAATAAACCGCACTCAAAACAAACAGTTCAAACCCCTAAGTAACAGACCGCAAACAGCCACGTCAATCTAGAGTTAGCCAATAAGCCTCCAGCAGCCCCTGCATACTGTAAAATCTACAATATAAAATACTAAGCAAAACTTTAAATTTGCCAGTAATGTCAATATGTTGACTAGACTTAGTCAGTTCTAGAGGATAGGCTCACCAGTCACCAACACAATAACAACAAGCGTATTAAAATGTATCGTCAACTCAAATTAGCCTACACCTTTTTTATTGTTCTCTTTATGCTGATGAGTATGGGCTGCGCAAATCAAGGCGGCACTAACTCCACTAAGTCACCACTACAGATCAGCGGTACCGAGATGGCTTACTTCTGGGTGACAAAAGATACGCTCATCAGTTGGCAACAGATATTGCCTCTGCCAACCGCCGAGCCTGCGCAAGATAAAGCAACCTATAAAGTCTCCTTTGTGATTAGCAACTCAGGGACAATGCAACAGGTCAGCATGGTTAACACCAGCGACGGCACTAAGATCCCCGTGGATGAACTGACAGGAATAAGCGAGTATCGGTTTTACCCAACCGCGCAGAACATTAGCCGTCAGGCGGTTATGATCAACACTATTGTCACGCTTTAAAAAACATCCATAAAAAAGGCTCCTAATTAGGAGCCTTTTGCATTCAGCTAAGTGAGCTAAGCTTAGCCTTTAGAAAATAGCTTGTTAGCCCTGCATACGCTTAACGTGCTGCACCCAGCCTTCTGGCCCTTGAATATGACCTTTCTGGATCTCGGTTAACACCTTATAGATCCGCTTAGTGTGCTCACCTACTTCGCCATCTCCGACCGTGACAATGCGGTTATCTTCGAAGATATAAGAGCCAACTGGCGATACGACAGCCGCAGTACCAAAACCACCCGCTTCGATGATCTCACCAGACTCGATATCGCTAATAAACTGATCCAACATCACCGTCTCTTGGCGTACTTCGCAGCCCAGCAGCCCGCCCAAATCAAGAATAGATTGTGAGGTAATCGACTTTAAGATGGTGTCGGTAAATTTTGGAATAATAATCGTGCCGTCTTTAAGCACGTGGAAATGGTTCATCGCGCCCACTTCTTCAATCTGCTTATTGTTAGCATCCAAGTACAGCACCTGCGCGGCACCATACTCAGCAGCAGCCTTACCCGCCTTTAGCGATGCCGCGTAGTTACCCGCCGCCTTAGAGGCACCGGTACCGCCGGCAACTGCGCGGTGAAAACGCTCGCTGATCAACAGACGAATCGCCTTATCGAAACCGTCGCTATAATAGGGGCCACTAGGGCTCAACATCACGCAGAAGGTATATTGCTCACTCGGACTCACCGATAAGCGGTCTTCGGTAGCAAAGATAAATGGACGGATATAGAGACAGGCGCCCTCTTGCATCGGGAACCACAAACGATCCACATCAATCAAGGCATTGATGGCATCTATCTGCATCTGTTCAGGTAATGCCGGAATACAGAGAATGTCTGCCGAACGATTTAAACGTTCGGCATTTTTATCAATGCGGAAGGTGTAAATTTCGCCGTCTTCGTGCTGGAAGGCTTTTGCACCTTCAAAAACTGACTGACCATAATGTAGAGCAATGGCACCCGGTGCAACTTCAAATGGGCCATAAGGAACGACTCTGGGATCACACCACTGCCCATCGCGATAATCCATTAAAAACATGTGGTCAGTTCTGAGGTTACCGAAGCCGACATTGCTTGTAGGCTTGAATTGCTCGGTACGGCGCTCTAACGCAGGTTTTAAGTTGTAAGTTATTTGCATTGTATACCACCTTGATTACTGACTGAGCAGCCTATCAGTGGTCATATAAAAGTCAAGCAAAACGGGGGCTAGCCTCAAGATCTTCAATAAGCGTATTAACTAAACTCTGGAAAGATATCAGGTAAGGGTTACTGAGCCAGCCCTCTTTTCAGGAGGGCTTTTTTATACTTTAAAAAAGAGTTAAGCGGCGCATTCTTTTTTGCGTAAACAAGGTGCTGAGCTATTGGCCGAGGAGCTGGTCAAGGCACTGCATGCGCTGCAACTCATATGATCGCGATAGTGTTTATCGAAAAAGTTCGAGCTTCGACTCTCGAGAGACTCAAACAGTTCAGGATTCAATGGCTTAGTCCACTTGTATTGCGCCATCAATCTTGCCAAGTGGCGATAACAGGTCTCGCGACGATTCGATAAGTATTCAGGCGCAATCAGTTGGCTTTCGAACTGGGTTAACGAACCTGTAAGGTAAAAGGTGATCCCTTGAACGAGCTCTTTCACCTGTAGTGGCGTGGCCACAAGTTCGCCTCTTGCTACGGCTTCATTGAGTGAGTCGGTAAACCAGCCCCAAAACGCATTGATACGCTTTTTGAAACGATCCACTTTCTCATCACTGGCCAGTTGCCACACCATGGTATTGACTGAAACAGAGCGCAGAGTAAAGAAACTCTTACTGCGCTTGATGGTTTCGAATGTAAACAGAATGGGCAACAACACTTTTTCTTGGGCGGTTAAATCGGGATATTTGTTAATAAATATTGGTAAGTGGTTAGAGGTCGCGCTGCGTAAAAAAAGACAAACCAAAACATCCTCTTTACGCTCAAAAAACTTATACAGTGTGCCAGTGGAACATCCCACCTCTTTCGCAAGTTGCGAGAACTTAAATGACACGATGCCTTGCGACTCAATGAGCCGTTCTGCGGCGTCGAGTATCTGGTTGCAGCGCATCATGGGCAACGTTTCAGTGGGACATTTCATCTATAACCAACCTGTTTATCGAGTTAAACCGATTATGCGCTTTTAACAATTGTCGATTATAGATACCTCTTTCTTAATCGGGATTCACTTCACGCTAATACCACTTTATTAGTAGGCTTTGTGAGTTACGTCATACAAACATTACGGACATAACTTTTAACTCCATATCGAATCCGTTCACATTTAGAAACACTGTAAAACATCGCAAATTTTGAGAGAAAATTTATTCGAGAGCTGCCTCACGAATAAATTTGTCACTGAAAAAATGGCGTGACTTAGTTCACCTTTAGCAACTGAACTTGCGTTTATCGTTACCTCATTCCCTGATTGAGGATTACGAGAAAATGCAAGGTAGAAGAAACTTTTTAAAACTGAGTGCTGGTGCTGCCGTAGGTAGTTTAGCGGCAACATTACCCGGTACCGTACAAGCTAAAACCTGTGGCGAAATTAACTGGGACGAAAGCGTAGACGTGATTGTTGTCGGCTCTGGCTTTGCAGGTCTTTCTGCTGCTGTAAATGCTAAACGCCAAGGCCTAGGTTCAGTACTTGTTTTAGAAAAGATGCAAGTGATCGGTGGTAACTCAGCCATTAACGGCGGCTGGTTAGCGATCCCTAAGAATCCTATCCAGTTGGCTCAAGGCGTGAATGACGACTCTCCAGAAGAGTTAGTCAAAGATCAGATCATCTCTGGCCGTGGCATGCAAAACGAACCTGCGCTACGCCAGATCGCTAACCGCTCTCTAGATGCTTACCATCTTTGTATCGATACCGGCGTTAAATTTCGTGACGGTTTTAATATCCAAGTGGGCGGTCACAACAAGGCGCGTGCTATTCGAACTCAACATGGTACTGGCGGCGACATCACCACCAAGTTATATGAAGCCGGTGTAAAAGAGGGCGTTGATTACCGTCTACAGCACTACATCGAAGACTTCATCATGGACGGTCAGAAAATCGTCGGCGTTAAGGTTCGTAAGAACTACCGCTTCCCCGATCTAAAAACCGGCACCACTATCTTTGTTAAAGCCAACAAGGCCGTTGTACTCGCTAATGGCGGCTTCGCTCGCAACATGAAGCTACGTGAAGCGGTTGATCCATCACTCGACCCAACACTCGATTGCACCAATGCGATGGGAGCGACAGGTGAAGTCACTCTAACGGCGATGGCATACGGCGCACTGCCTGTGCACATGAACCTTATCCAAACAGGCCACTGGGGCTCTCCAGATGAAGGCGGGTTTGGTTGGTCAAACGCCTTGCTATCTATCGGCTGGCACCAGGGTGTTGCTATCAGCGTGCTAAACGGTAAGCGTTTTATGGACGAGCGTGCTGACCGTAAGACCTGCTCTGAAGCCATTATGAAAAACCGTAACGCCGACGGCAGCCCAGCTTACCCAGTGGTGTTCTTCAACTATAACAACTATGCCAACGATGACCGTGTTGTTCGCGCACTGCGCGACAAGATGGCTTGGAAGGTCGACTCACTAGATGAGATCGCGGCTAAGTTCGATATTCCAGCTGCTGAACTTAAGCGCAGTATTGTTGAATACAACAAGCACGTTAGCGACCGTAAAGATCCGCTATTCAAGCGCAAGATGGATACGGCAGAAACGCTAACGGGTCCATTTGTAGTGTCACGCATCTGGCCAAAAGTGCATTACTGCATGGGCGGTCTGAAAACCGATTTAGGCGCTCGCGTAATTGATGGTCGCTCTATGGAGCCGATCAAAAACCTATACGCCATTGGTGAAGTGACAGGTGGTATCCACGGTGAAGCGCGTTTGAGCTCGACATCCTGCCTAGAGTGTCTAGCCATGGGCATCATCGTGTCTGAAACCATCAAAGCCGATCTATAAGGAGCCGTCAAATGAACAAGTTATTACTAAGCGCACTACTTGGCCTTGCTCTATCTAGCAACGTGATGGCTGGCGAGCTAGTGAAGATGAAAGGCAAGACCGAAGGACGGGTAAACCACGAATTTATCTACCAAGATGGCTGCCAAACCTGCCACCAAGGTTCGGGGAAGAAAAACGCAACTGACGCTGCCTGTGTTGAATGTCATGGCGACATCAACAGCATCCCAGTAGATGAAAGCAAACTGGCTATTCCAGAAGCGCATCCTCACAAGTCACTGCATTACAACCAAGGTGCAAGCTGCCTAGCATGTCATGCCGAGCACGAGAAGAAAGCACCAGTTTGTACAGAGTGCCACCGTACTTGGTTTGAAGAGATGTAATTTGACTGATTAATTTACAAATCTAAAAATAGAAATAGGGAATGATGATGAAAAATACCACTAAATTTATGTTGTCGATGGTGGCTACAGCAATCGCACTTTCAGGCTCAACAGCATTTGCTGCAGAGCAAACTGAAGATGGCATTAAGCTGGGCGGCGCAGTGCGAGTTAACTACGCTTACCGTGACTATGACGAAGCCAATAAAGATAAAGGCGGTGACTTTTACTTTGATATGGCAGCAATCAAGTTTGATGGCAAGCATGGTGATTGGGGTCTATCGGCTGAGTATCGCTTTACCTCGGGCACTAACTACATAAAATACGGTTACGCTTACTACGATGTCGATCCTGATTGGCAATTACAAGTGGGTATCAACAAGGTGCCATTTGGTAACCCGGACTTCATCTCAAACAGTTACTGGTTTGGCATTCCTTATTACTTAGGTTTTGAAGATGATCATGACACAGGTATCAAGGCTGTTTACGAAAAAAATGGCTGGCATACCGATTTAGCTTTCTATAAGAGTGCTGAATACGGCCCATCTGAAAACAAACGTTATTCGACTGATATCTACAGTGGCACAATTGCGGCGAGTGGTATCACTTACTACAACGAAGAAACGAACCAGTTCAACCTGCGTCAGACTTACACAGCAGAGCATGAAGGCGGTCAAACGACTCTTGGTGGCTCAGCACAATATGGTCAGATCTATAACAGCAATACAGGTAACAATGGTGATCGTTATGCAGTCGCGCTGCACTTAGACAGCAGCTACAAAGGCTGGAATCTGCAGCTACAAGCGATGCAGTATGAGTACGATGCCGCTGACGCTGTTGATGCTAACAAGATCGCCGTATCTGTTGTGAGCTGGCAGTATGAAATCGCCTCTAAAGGCCAATCTTATAGCGCTAACATCGCAAAGACATTCGCTACCGATTGGGGCAGCGTGAAGTGCTACAACGACTTCGGTCTGATGACACCCGATGTTGATGATTCTAGCTACGATAACAGTATGCAAAACGTGACAGGTTGTGCAATTTCGGCAGGCCCAACTTACACCATGGTCGATTTCGTGATGGGTAAGAACATGACCTTCTCTACCGCTAACAACGACCATGTGGGTCTACCAGAGATGGGCGACAGCTGGGACAAGCGCGTTAACATTAACTTCGGTTACTACTTCTAATAGCTGCTGAACTTTCAGCTATTATGTTAGCGCTTGCCAATGTTCCAAGCACAGGAGCATGCAAGGCTCATTAGCAAGCCTGACAAGGTTAACTCACGTTACCGACAGAAGCGAAGCTGCTCTCACTTCGCTTCTGTTACCCCTGCAAGCTTTAGATTCTCCCAACAATTGGACTAGGCACAGTATCCCTGCTTACTGCGCCGCAATGGATCGCGCCCTTTCTATACCAAATAGTAATAGGGCTTTTTTACTCTTCCCTACAAGAAATAACTATGAAACCGATGACTAAAGTCTCTATCTGTATCTATTTAATTGGCACTGTTTCGCAGTCATCCATGGCAAGTGAATACCATTTCGGTGGATTCCTAAAAGCCAATGCCCGCTATGTAGATGGCAACATTGCCTTTCAAGATAGCTGGACCGGTGGCGGCAGTGTCACTGACTCTGCAAAAAGAAGCCAATTTAGCGCCGCCGAAAGCCGCTTCAATGCCGGTATCACTCATGGTGATGTGTATGGCTTTGCAGAGATCGATTTCTCAGGCTCGGCTCAAGGTAATCCAGCTTTTTCTAACTCCTATAGTCCACGCTTAAGACATGCCTATATCAACTACCAAGACTTCACCGTAGGCCAAACTTGGTCGACCATGGTTAACACCAGTGCCTTTGCCGAAACGGCAGATTTAGGTGGTCCCTTAGTTGGCCAGGCCATGGTACGCCAAGCACTAGTACGCTACAGCACTGAGAGTTGGCAGTTTGCGCTAGAAAACCCTTACACCTACGGCACTCAGGCTGGTAGTACAAATGCCGATAAAAAGTGGGTCGATACCAGCAATGATTATGTCCCCGACGCAGTAATCCGTTTCAATCAAAAAGGCGACTGGGGCAATGTATCTGTAGCAAGTTTACTGCGATATTTAGACCCACAAGGTACAGCACAGTTTGGTGCTGGTGTCTCACTCGCTGCCAAGCTAAAAACCGTTGGTAAAGACGATATTCGCCTGCAACTTCACTACGGCAACCTAGGCCGCTATGTGGGAACCGATGCGGCTAGAGATATGGTTAGTGGCGAAATAGAAACCACCACCTCGGCCATGTTTGCTTATCGCCACTTCTGGACAGAGCGTACACGTTCGAGCCTTTTCTACGGCCACACTATCACCGAACAGGAGCAGTCAAACCGCTTTCATGCAGGGGTGAATCTGTTCACCAACCTCACACCGGCATTAGAACTTGGTTTTGAAATCGGTCGTTACCAGATTGATGATGGACTGAGCCCCTATGAAGATATCCCGGCACCGCAGGGCGCCTCAAATTACGCCCAGATGAGTTTGCAATTTCATATTTAAAAAACAGTAAAGGAAAGATTATTCGCGACTTGGCTCACGAATAAGTTTGCTGCTTAAAATGCTGCGTGATCCAATTCAACTTTACGCAGCAATTATCACTTTATTGTTAGTTCAAGCCCGTTAAAACGAGCACAATATCGCAGCTTTGGCTGCATCAGCTAAAAAACAGGATGAGAATGATGAAATTAAAAATGATGTTCGGCATTGCCGCGCTAACCTCTACAGCCGCTTTTGCCCAAGGTCCACAGTGTGATCATGCTCAGCTGCCATACCAGCAGATGACACCAGTCCCATATGACAGCACACCATATTCACCACAAGACACTATGCCTGAGCAGTGTAGCAACCCAGAAGTTGAAGCGTATATCGCAGCATGGGAAGCAGGTGAAATTGATTTCACGACTATCCAAGCTAACGACAGCATCGCTAAAGATCAGCAATTCTGTAAGTCATTAGATGACGACGGCAACGTACTAGAAATTCAAGACTGTGATAAATCAAAATCACCAGTTGGTTATATCTGGAAAGAGCTTTCAGATAGCCCAGTGGTTATTGGTATTACAGACGGTGGCAAATCTGACCACGCACCACACTTCCATGGCCAGCCTGAGTGTTACTACGTAGTAAACGGTGAAGGCCAAACTCTTGCCGATAACCAGTTCAAGAAGCTAGGCACAGGTCAGTACTTCTACATTCCTGGTGCCACTATCCACAATACGCCTATCATGTCTGACAAAGGCCTAGGTGTAATGTACTGGTACCCGAACAATGCACATTTTAACGGTTTTAAGTACTACTGGCGTAAAGACGTTAAGAACCTACGCGTAGCGGAAGAAGCATTCGACCGTGTTGATGAGATCCGTAAGCGTGACCTAAACCTAGGCCCATATGGCACTAACGAAGCTATCTTCAAGAAATAAAAAGTCAGCAAATTCGTTAATAAAAAAGGGCTCAAATGAGCCCTTCTTACTTTCAACTATACATTCTGCATCAATTAAAACGCTTCATTGACGTTGAAATAGAAGCCGCTATCACCATCGCCCCACGCCATATCTAATCTTAAATTCACACGCGGTTTAACCTCGAAGCGATAGCCTATGCCGCCATTAGGTAAGATTTTATTGCCATCAAACTCGCTAATATCATCGGCAATCACGCCCGCACCGCCCCAAAACACCATGCCATGACGCCCAGATAAATTCAGCCGATACTCAACCTGGCTCATCAACATCTGTTTATCGCGATAACGTCCCGATGTATAGCCACGAAGTAGATCCCCCCCTCCCGCTTTAGAGAGCTGATCCCACGGCACCTCACCACTGGTGAAACGTCCTCTCACCTGCCAGGCTAAGATATCTTCGCCGCGTCCGGTCTGCATATATTCGCTATACAGGGCATTGTAGACATCAAAGTCAGTCTTACTACCTAAATACTGACGGTAAAAGGTCGCATCTATCTCTAAAATCCGCCCCGACTGTGGGTTTAATACATTATCTCGACTGTCATGATTCAGTAGCAGGTTCACACCGACACTGCGGGAACTGTCATCGAGTATGTCAGTATCGACATCTGAGTCTAATAGATTAATCTTGCTAGCATCGGCGTAACTAAAATCGAAACCGATCCCCACGAAGCTAGTCGGGCTCATCCGCTGTAGCAGCATAGGGTTAACCGAGATAATCCGCTGATTAAACTCGACACGGCTCCCCTCTTGATGATTAGTATCGTAACCCACCCCATAGAAGACATCGGGAGCATCATAGACTTCGGCGTTCAGGTAGAAACGTTGATTGTCTTGATTGATAAAAGTCTTATTAGCCACCGCCACCCCCAATGCACCATTGGTCGAGGCGAGACCGTTGATCACTAAGGATGATAACTGACTGACTTCATCATCGGGGTCATATTGGTACAAGCCCACCGCCGAGATCCCAACCCCTAAGTCCATTTCTGGGTTGTAGAAAGGGCCCGGCAAGTAACTAAAGTCGATCAATTTATCGGGATCAAATTCGCCATTGGCGCCCAGTGTTTGCAAGAAGTCCTCAAGCCAGCCTTGAGATACCTCATCATCTTGCTCTTCATCAGCAGTACCGTTGAGAGAGTCATCTTTTTCAGCGGTATTAAGAACGTCAACACCAGTAGCTACAGGCGCTTTCGCCAATATAGGAGCTGAGGTACAAACCAATACAAGCGCACATCGAGTAAACCATGAGATTAAAACGGCTCTGTTTATTCTCACGGTCATTGTGACTCCTGCTCTATTGTGGATTCGTCTACATCATCTCGCTTCTGGTGCTGGCGCAGCTCTAGCTCATCTTGTGCTTGGTTATATAGACTAATTTGATAGAAATCGGCCTGAGTAAAGCCATCCTGCCAAAGCTCAACTGGAATATGCTTAAAGCTATCTTTGTATTTCTCGGCCACAATCAACTTCTGCTCGGCAATGGCATCGATATCGATCCCATGGGTAGAGTTGCTCAAAGAGAGATGATGCGCCTGATGCGCCGACTCAAACAGCGCCTCCACCTCACTCCACTTAGCGTGGGACTGAGCTAAGGCTTTAGGTACTAGATAGGGAGACTGCTTATCGCCTAATTTGTAGTGGCGTTTGAGCAACATAAACTTGCTCGGCAAGGGCTGCTGCGAGTCCCACCAGTGACCATCAATCACATCAAATAGCGCGTTGGTTTGCTCGATAGAGACAGGCTCAAGCCAGTTAAGGGTTGCCAATAACCATTGGGTCATATGCTGGTTATATAGCTCTTTGTTCATCGCTAAATTATTATTGATTAGCGCCAACGCAATTTTGGCCCCCAGCATATTGGAGTAGAGATCTTCAGGAGAATACGCCGAGACCGTTTCTGACCAAGGCGCCCAGCTGCGATAACCATGCCACTGGGCAACTTCATGGGCTTCAGCCATAAAGTAAGCCTGCCTGACTGCAATGGCTGCGGCAACTTCCCAGCGCTGTCGCGCGGTTAAGTGCTTGGTATCAAACTCACTGAGCTCAATGGTTCTCGGGCCGATCTCATCTGGGAGCTTAATGGTTTGCAGCTGTCCAAGTTTTGGGTAGACACGGTAAAACAGGGCGATGGCATTGTCAGCAGTATCGCGCACATGGGCCAGATCGATAAAGCCCCCTTGCAAGGTATACATCTGACCATTATTTTCGGTACCGCGACTGCCATTGGGCGCATCTTTTTGATAGCTAAAGGTGCCCGCCTCATAGGCATGGGGCCCTACTCTATCGACGGCTAAGGTATTGGCATAACGGAAAAATGGCACCGGAACCGGCCCTATAGTCACTTTCTGTGCGTTACCAAAGGCGCAGCAAGGACGCACCGCCTTGGGAATATGTACCAAAGGCAGCTCTTGCAGCTCTATCGCGTGCAAAAGGTTTATGTCAGGTTCGTTGTCGAGAGCCGCGCCAATAGCAACCTCACTGGGCAAGGCTCGCACCTGCCAGTCACTACTACCACAGGCACTCAGTACAAAGATAGCGACAACACTCACCATCCCATGGCTAAATACACGACTTATCATTGCACAAATGCCCTAATTGTCTGACTGACAATCTCTGGATAATCGTTACTGATCCCGTGAGCTCCTTGTGGGATAACCACTATCGGCGCAGCTAGGTAATCGGCGAGTTGTATGCCTGATGCCAAAGGAAAAACTTTGTCATTCTCACCCCAAATCAACACACTGGGCGGCAACGAGTCGGCCACGACATTGGCGGCAATTCTATCTCTATCTGCGGGCAGCCCATCGATAAGCTTGCGCTTTTCATCTAGATAACCTGCAAAGTACTTGTCATAAATACTCGAATCGATAAAGCCAGGGTACCAAGGGAAGTCGACGAAGGTGGCATCGAGTAAGCGCCGCATCTGCTTTGGCGTTTCAGGCACAAAGATAGCGCTTGGATCATCGACCTCAAAACGCTGATTCATCTGCAGTAGATCGCTGTCAGAAAACAGTACCCCGGGGCTCGCCAGCAGTACCGCTTTCTCGACCTTAGGCTCGTTGATCATCAGATCAAAAGTAACGAAACCTCCATAAGAGATCCCAACCACATTGACCTTATCCAGCTGCAATTCTTGGATCAGCTGCATTACCGCCTGCGACTGAGTCGCCAAACTTGGGGCAGCCAGACTCACTGACTCACCAAACCAAGCGAGATCGGGGGCGATGACTCGGTAATCCTTACTGAGCTCCAGCATCACCTGCTGCCAACTGGTCACCGCCGTACCGCCAAAGCCATGGATAAGCAGCACAGCCTTACCTTGGCCCGCTTGCCAGTAATTAAGCTCGCCGCCCTCAGTCAGCGCCAATTTATGTTGCTCGAACCCCGCTGTTTGCAGTTGCTGTTTTTCACGAGAGTCGATGATATCGACGGCAGAGCAGCCACTGATAAATAGCGTCAGTAACAATAGATAAATATGGCGCATACTCCCTCCAAGATTTATTTATAAGATGTCGTTAAAATCGGTAGCCTAGTCCCAGCATAAAGCTGCTACGCGTACCAACCCCGAACTCCATTAACAGATCGAAATTCTTAGTTAGTCCAACCTGACTGCCGATTAAGCCGTTCCACTTATCTTCAAGATGCTGGTTAACCTCAAACTTTGCATCCCCTAAAGGGATGCCGATATCACGCAGATAGCCGCTGAAGGTCTGCTCCACATTTTGATACATGGCGCCAACCCAAACTTGAACATCGTGATTGTTGTACTTGGTGCGATAACCCGCACGCGGCGACACCACAATGGAGCTGATCTCACCGTCGAGAATATTCAGGCGAGTATTGGTGTAGTTGACATCCAATAAAGCAAACCAATTATCGATACCACCAACGATGGTGCCGCCGACCCCATAAGTGGTGCCCTTAAAATCCAACACAAAGTCGAATGCCGGACTAGTAGCGGTACAAGGGTTAAACTTGCAAAATAGTGGCGGTAAGACCTCGGTTAAGTCAGCCTCCAACTTTACGTTTGCAACACTACTGCCCTTGGTATGACCGATAACGCCATAGAGGTTTAAAAAGGGCAGCACCCACATATCACCTCTCAGGGTCAAGGTTTCAGACGTCTGTTTAGCTTTGCTGCCTTTAATACTTAAAATGTCATCTAACCCACCCAGCCCAGAGAAGCCTACCGAGTCGACGACTAAGGGTTGATCCATCTGCATGTAGTTCAGCGTAAAGCCGTAAGGCTTGGGCAGCTCATGGCCCAAGTCGATCGCTTCTTGGGCCCAGATAGGGAAGGTTCTGTCGTAACGTGCTTTTTGTGGCTCTCGTTCAATCGACTCAGATTCAGACTTAGCCTGAACAGGAGAAAAGAAAAACAGCACCGAAAGTGCTGTCAAAATAGAAGTAATTTTAAGCATGTATAGATTGAACCTTAAAATAAAAGATTTTATGTCGAATATAAAAAAGAGTTTATCGCTGAACACTCTGGCAGGAGATAAATAACTTAGGTTAATTATTACCCACCAAGCTGAATTCAATCTGAAACTGTCTCTGGCAACACCACGAATTAGAGTAAACACTCCAAACGAAAAGTCCACAACCTGTTAACCCATAAAGACTAATCAGAAAGTCACATCAAAAAAAGCTTTCTGTGAATATGTTGCAAAATGACTCGCTAGTTGTCGGCTAAATGGGAGAAATCGCCACTATCTTCAGGGGCGACTAAGGTAAATGTCTTCGGGCTGATCTGCCGCTGCAATATGATATCTACCATGGTGGTTTGATCGGCTTTCAGCAGTACTTGCATCTGCTCACTATCGGAATGAAACTCGCCGCTGCGGTAGTAGCACATGCCGTTATTAGGTCTAGGCTCTACCCGCAAACCTATCTTGCCATCACTAACCTTAGCTAACTTGTTAGCATCAAAGTAGAAGGTAACCACGTGGTTATTTTTATGATTTTTCTGCTTATCCAGCATAAAACCTTTAGTAAACTTACCGGGAACAAACTCGACGCCCGAGAGTAAAATGATATCGAAATCCTCTACTGGTAGACCTGTATCATCAGTAACTCGCACCACCAGCATACTCGCGCGTGGTTTACGTTTAACCTGACTTGCTAGTGTCATCTGCTCTGAAAGAGCCTCATACTCAGTAAGATTACCCACCTTTAGGCACTGAATAATACGCTGCACCACCGGCTTTGTTGCCGCGTTGCGGCTAGTTACCGAGCCCATAATGCCCTTTTTGCTACCGCTGTGGCTGGCATTATTGATCACTTCGAAGGCGGTGCGCTGTCTCGGCTTGGAATGTTTACGCAGCTCAAGTGTTGAGACACAGAGCCCATCAAAACCGTCACAAGTTTGCGTCGTCTGCGCTAACAGTAGGTGACTAAAGTTAAGGTTCGCCGACGCCACTCTCACCACACCGTCTGAGCCTGCTTCTGCGGTATAACTATTGAGATAATCGTAGAACTGGCTGTCAATGGTCTCTCCCGTAAGAACAAACGGTAAGGGACCTGCGAGAGTAAACTCTTTAAGCCAATGCAGGTTCAATTGATGCTGGCCATCACTGCCAAGCTCCAACCAATCTAAGATGCGCTCACCCGGCTCGATTCCCCCAAAAAAACTCTTGATACGTCCCAGCCGCGACTTACCTAGCTGAGCAAGTGCTGAGCCATGGTTTGCAGGAGCAAGCATAATCAGATGAGTTAACGGGCAAAGGGCAAGCTTGTCTGCGGCAAAATACATCTGCAACCACTGGCGCATAACAGGTGCCCCCGTAGAGTGGGTGATCACTGCAAAAGGTTTATCTCCAAGCAACTCTTCACGGGCATCATTAAAGGCTTTGGCGATATCACTTAAGCGAACTTCATCATCGAAGCTAATATATCGCCCTAGGTGAATATGGCGAATAGAGAGAGCAACCTCTGGGTCCATCAGTTTAACGAGCGCTTGTGGCAACTGCGCATAAGTGTCTGTATTGGTAACACTCCATCCATGAACAAAGACCAATTCCATCATCACCTCAACAGCGAGCAACTTACCACTTGATGACAAGTTGCTTCGACCTATTTATACAGTACAGATTATCTAATCAGTAATTTTCAACAGCTTAGCAAATAGCACTTAGTATCTATATAGCAAAATAATCAACATCAGCGATCGTTAATACCATTCAGTTATTATTCAGCTAGTTCCCCCTATGATGTCTCCAACGAAACGCAACACCTAAACAATTTTACCTAGTGTGGGAGCACAACATGAAAACTAAATCACTTATCTTAGCGTCTGTAATGGCAACGGCAATCTCGGCACCCACTATGGCTGCAGACTGGTTCATTGGTGGCGGTGTTGGCGCACAGCAAAACACTTACAAAGGTTCTTACGACCCTGAAATCCAAAATCCAATTGAGGGTGGCTCTCAGACTCAACATCTAAAAGAGACCGAAAATAACGTTATCTATGAAGTCAGAGCCGGTGTCTATCTAAATGATGCTAACCGTGTTTACGGTACTTACTCTTACAACTCAGATGACTTTAGCCGCCAGCAAAGCTTCTTAATGTCTTATGACTACTTAGTTGGCCTAGGCGACAGCAACAAACTTAACTGGTTTATTGGTGCGACAGCAGGTATGAACCATATAAGCCCAGAAGCCAGCGTTCTGGATTCGAAGAACCGCTTCGTCTGGGGTGGTCAAACAGGTCTAATGTATAAGATTAACGACAAGGTGAGCACCGAAATTGGCTACCGCTACCTTAAGCAAGATTATGATGTAAGTGCACCAGGCCCAACACCGTACAGCGGCGCTATTGTTGGCTCAGAAAGCGCATCATTAAACGATAGCCAGCAACTTTACCTATCTGTTGACTACCGCTTCTAAGGGCTACAGCTTCTAAATGAGCCGCTTCTAAGAAAAATGGTTAAAACAATAAGGCCGCCAACTCACTGAGTTGGCGGCCTTATGCTATCTGCAGCTAAGCGATGTCTAAACATCAGTTAAGCAATATCTAAACAAGAGCTCAGCGTTCAGCTTGAACAAACTTTTGGTATGCGGCCAACATAGATACCGCCACCAGAATAACCGCTAACCAAGCCCAAAATTCTGATACCGCTAGATTAATCAACTGAAAGCCAACCAGTGAACTGACCGCCGCAATAATGGCAAAAGGGAGTTGCGTAATCACGTGGTCATGGGGCGCACAACCTGAGCTAGTTGCACTGATCACACTGGTATCAGATATCGGTGAGCAATGATCGCCAAATACGGAGCCTGCCATTACCGCGCTTAACGCGGGTAACAGGAGTTGAGCTTCAACCGTTAATGCGACTTCTGCGCCAATCGGGATCATAATGGCAAGCGTTCCCCAACTTGACCCTGTAGCAAATGCCATAATTGCACAGAGTAAAAAAGTGCCTGAGACCAGCATATCTTTTGATAAAAACTGCTCAGCCCAAGCAGCAAGTAGCTTAGCCACACCTAAATCGACTATCACCGCGCCTATCATCCAAGTAAATAGCAAAATAGCGATGGCAAAACCGATACTGCGTACCCCAGAAGCGAGATCGCCCAACAATAAGCTCAAACTGCGTCCACCTAACTTGAGTATAAAAATTGCCAACACGGTTGCCAGCAAGCAGGCATTACGCATAGCTGTACCGATATCTGCCGCGGCAATCCAATCACCCAAACTATCACCCTGTGCATTACTGGCTCCAGAGTACAAGGTCAAACTGATAGAGGCTAAAAGTAGCGTCGCCATAGGCAAGCCTAATAGCCAAGGATTGCCCGCCTCTACCTCCTCACTGTTTTGCTCGATAGCGAAATCAGAATGAAAGCCAATACCAAACCAAGCTACCAATAAAGACAGTAGCACTATAGTAACCGCATAGAAGTTCATCTTGGCGATCTCAACAAATGACTCTAATGGTGTTAGTGGTAATAAGGTTATGCCCGCTAGGATGGCCATTACATAAGGTCCCCAGCTAGAGAAAGGCAGAAGTGCACATAAAGGGGAAGCATTCGAGTCGACCAGATAAGCAATTTGCTCACGAGGCACCTTGTACCTCTGGCTAAGGGGCTGACAAACATGCCCCACGGCTAAACAGCTAAAGATGCCATCGATAAATACTATCCAACCCAGTAGCACAATACCAATCCGTGCCTGACGACCACTTTTTATCCTGTGATATAACCAGTCGGCAAATTGTTTTACCGCTCCTCCCCGCGCTAATAACTGGGTCATCATCCCGAGAAGAATCATGGCCGCCAGTACATTTAAGTGCCAAGCTTGCCATTGGCCATCGCGGTAGAATTGTAGCCAAACCCTATCAGCCATATATGAGACTGATTGAGTCAAACTAAAATCCGTTAAGATCAATGCACCGGAGACAATTCCAACGCCCAAAGCAACCAAGGTTCTGCGAAGCAAAAGGGCCAGAATCAGTGTCAGCAGCAGCGGAACGAGGACGAGGAGATTGCTGGTCATGGTCACGATTCAATAAGAAATAATTAGAAGAATACTAACGACTTAGCAACAAGTGCAAAAAAAAACTATTTTTAACAATTTTATCGGCTATTTTTTCTTCATTTAGCATAATTAACTATTCACCCATGCCGCGTCGCTGCTAGAATCGGAGCTATCATCTCGCTATCAAAGGGACTCGCCATGAGCCTAGAACTATTATCCAAATTGGAAACAAAAATCCAAGCCGCACTGGAAACTATCGAGCTACTAAAAATGGAGCTTGAGGAAGAGAAGCAGACTAGCAGCAGCCTGTCAGAGCAGAACCAACAGCTACAGCAGGAACTTACCTCTTGGAATGAGAAAGTAACTGGCCTAGTTGGTCTACTCAACGAAGAAGTAAACTAATACCAATCAATATAAGTAGTTGATCTACTCAGAGCGCTTTTGGCAAACTAATTCAAGGCGAATAACTGAAAGAATGGTTGTTCCCTTGTCAAGTTGTTCAACGCAGAAGTAGGCAGCCAAAAACGCTCCAGAATGGCGAGTTTTAGCACTCCTGATGCTGTGTTAACGAGCTTAACCGCAGAATAACTATGCTCTTGCCTCAGAATCGCTAAACTCTCGCTGAGCGAGCAAATCTTTATACTGATTGGTATCAAACGTTATGCAGTTTGCATCTCGTTACTCTGGGACTCAATTAACTCATTGAGCTCTAAAATAGCCTGCTTAACTTTAGGCAGGCTTTTTCTTGGCAGTAAAAACCGCCCCTTATCAAACTCTAGTCGACCTAGATCTTTAACCCAGATCACCCCAGACAAAAAAATACGCGCGTGTTTAACAATCAGTTTGGGTGCATAGACAGGAAAAACTCTCATAAGACCTCCCGATAGCGTCTTCGCTTGTTGTTATTTATTTTTAATTGGACATATTTTGTACCATGAGAGTTGCATTTTTTTAAGAAAATAAATGTAATAATTTTAATCAAATTGCGCGCAAAAGAAGAATGTCTATGGCAATCAAATGCATAAATAAAATATAAAAAAGGAGCCGTTAGGCTCCTTTCAATTCATCCAGCTGCAAATTACTTTTGCGTTGCTAGGTAATAGGCGATATCGAGTAGTTCTTGGTAAGACTTGATAGCCCCCGTCTCAACACGGTATTTACCGTTAACCACCAATGCTGGTACGCCTGCAATCTTGGCATTTTCAGTATCACGCTTCATCTTAGACATCTGCGCGTTAACCATGAACGACTTGGCCGCCGCATCGAATGCCTTAGGATCGACACCGTTAACAACGAAAAGCGCCTTGATATCGTCTAGATTAGTGAAGTGCTGCTTCTTATCTTGAATTGCAGAAAACAGAGCGTGCTCCATCTTCTCTTCAATCTTTAGCTGATGTGCGATAGCGAATGCACGAGACATCTCAACGCCCATTTCACGACCAATAAAATCAACATGGTTTTGCTTAAATGTCACCCCATCAGGAATAGTCGCCTTGATCTTAGGCACCTGCTCTTTAGCAAAGGTGTAGCAGTGTGGGCAGTAGAAAGAGAAGAACTCAGCAATCTCTGGCTTAGCCGTGCCAGGGCCTTCGTTAATAACCGTGTAATGTACGCCTTCTTCGTATTGAGCCGCCATCGCAGCCATAGGCGCCATCAATAGTGCAAATGCAACTAATAAAGCTTTTTTCATCTAACTTCCCCTCGATGCAAATCGTGCATCACGCTAATAATTTGGATATAACATAATGTGCTTTGGAGTTGACCTCAAGCGCAAAAGTTCATTTTTCTGTTACAAAATAAGTGCCTTCAGCTGTTTTAATACTGAGGAATTAAGCTTAATGGGGGCTCATCCAATGCAGCTAATTGCTCCTTAAAAGCTAAAATCTGCTGTTCCCAATACTTGTCCTCAGCAAACCAAGGGAAGTTCATCGGAAAGGCGGGATCGCCCCAGCGGCGACTGAGCCAAGCGTTGTAGTGCAGCATACGCATCGCTCTAAGTGGCTCTATCAGCTTAAGCTCGCGACTATCAAACTCACAGAACTCCTCATACCCTTCGAGCAAGATCTCAAGTTGTAATAACTGCTGCGGCCTATCTCCGGCGAGCAGCATCCAGATATCTTGTACAGCGGGTCCCATCTTGGCGTCATCGAGATCGACAAAACCTGGACCATCTGGCGTCCACAATATATTGCTCGGATGCAGGTCGCCGTGGAGCCTGATTGAGCGGTAATTCTCGGGTAACCATAGCGCCGAAGCTTTTTCTAATATCTGTTCCACCACAGTAAAGTAAGGTAATTCCAAGCTAGCAGGAATATGGCCCGAAGCTTTAAGCCAAGTTAATGACTCCTCACCCAGTAACTTAGGTGACATCACATCGCGGTATTTAAAATCGGCCTGCTGAGAGTACTGATGGATGCGACCGATAAAGCGCCCCACCTGCTCTAGCTGATCGAGATTATCAACTTCAAAGGCACGCCCACCTATGGAATGAAACAGTGCAAACCTAAAGCCTTGATATTCATGGAGCGATTTACCGTCAATAATCACTGGCGTGGCGATGGGCACCTCTTGCTCTGCAAGTGCAGCTGCAAAGTCATGCTCCTCTTGAATTTGTGCATCCGTCCAGCGCTCAGGGCGATAAAACTTCACCACATAACGTTGACCCCTATCACAGCGGAACTGATAAACACGGTTCTCGTAGCTATTGAGTGCTAACAGCCCAGTTTCAGGGTAGATCCCTAAGGTTTCAATGGCGGTTAAAATCAGATCAGGCGTCAGGGCTTGATAGTGAAAAGCCGAGCCTGAGTCTTGCTCCATTGCCGCTTTAGGTGGATCGATATTCATTTGATTATGCTCAATGGTGAAAGCCTAGATTGACCTTCAAATTATAAAATAAATTCATGCTTATTTAGTCATGCCGGTAAGTTAAGCCTAAATTTTTAATAAACAAGAAACTAAGAACCCAGCATAAACTGGGCTCTTTGCTTTAAAAGCCATAAACCACAAAGCGCTCACTTCGTTTGCTACACTGAGGACGCGAAGAAAAGAAACAGCTCGAGGTTGCTTTTCTTCGTGCTCTTCGTGTCCTTTGTGGTCCATTCCTATCTTTCGAAGTTATCGAAATTTCTCTGAGTAACTTCCTAAAGTGATTAGCATAAATGCTTATTTAGCGCTTTTTACTACCGAGAATACTCATTGATATAAGGCTTCATTAACTCTGCAAGATAAACTAGGACCTCATATTCATCTTCTCTGTCGGTGGATAACCAACAGATATCGCCATAAAATTCATAGTGCAGTTGCAGGTGTGTGCCTTCGAACTCCAGCAACCACTGGTGACGATCGGCGCCCCACTGCCTCTCAACAACTCGACAATCGAGTGATTTAGCAAAGGGATCGGCAAACAACTCAAACTGCTCAAAATCGATATCTGCCTGTACTGCTAAACTTAAGGTTTCACGATCTAATTTAATTGAGGCTAATAACATTAGTCTACTCTTATTATTCTATTTGTATCGACAAACACTCATCAGCTATTTAACTACTACAAGACATAATTAAACCTTGCCCCCAATCTGGTGGACGCTTAGCTAAATCGTCAAACTCGAGTTGTTCATCGAACGGGTTTTGTAGTACTTGTTGCAGTTGCTGCAGTGGTGCTAAGTTGCCTTCCTCGACACCAATTATCGCCTCTTGGGCTAAATAATTACGCAAAATATATTTCGGATTGGCTCGATTGCGCGCCGCTTGCCATTGCTCGACTTCCTCAACGTTTCCGAGTCTAGCTTGATAAAGCTGATACCAAGCATCGAAACCGTCACGATCAACAAAATCGTCCCGTAAAGAGGAGTGGCTTGAGCTAGGATCTAACTGGCCGAACCGTCGCCAAGTATTGGTATAATCTAACTGATTGCGCTCCATCAAACTTGTAAAGCCGCCAATCAGCGCTAAGTCTTGATCGTCCAGCTCGGCTTCTGTTACAGAAGTCGTTAATCCCAACTTGCCACGCATCAAAATTAGATAGTGTTTTACCAACTCCCCTTGATACATATTTAATGCCGCAATCAAATCATCCGAAGCGATGATGGACGATAACGCTTGCGCCAGTCGTTGTAAATTCCACAAACCAATGCCTGGCTGCTGCCCGAAAGCATAACGCCCTTCGGGATCGGAATGGTTACAGATGAAATCTTCTTTGAAGGTATCTAAAAAGGCGAATGGGCCGAAATCAAAGGTATCACCAAGAATCGACATATTATCGGTATTCATCACGCCGTGGGCAAAGCCAATCGCTTGCCAATTGGCAATCATTTTAGCGGTATCGGTCACCACTCGCGCAAACCATGCTTTATAGCCCGCGGCATCACAACTTAAGTCAGGATAATGTTGGCTGATGGTGAAATCCAGTAGTTGCTTTAGTTTTGTAGGCGCCCCACGCTCACTATGGCAAAAGAACTCAAAATGACCAAAGCGAATATGGCTTTTAGCGAGTCGAACTGTAATTGCCGCCGTCTCTTGAGTCTCACGCCATACAGGAACGTCAGAACCGATAACCGCTAATGCCCGAGTGGTAGGAATATGCAGATGATGCAGGGCTTCTGAGATTAGAAACTCACGCACGGCAGAGCGCATCACCGCGCGGCCATCTCCGTGGCGAGAATAGGGAGTCGGGCCAGCACCTTTTAGCGCTACATCCCACGTGCCTTGTGGCCCTAGCGCCTCTCCTAGAATGATTGAGCGACCATCGCCTAGTTGTGGTGAATAACCGCCAAACTGATGGCCGCTGTAGACCTGGGCATAGTAGCTTGCCCCATCAATCTGAGCATTGCCCGACATCCCCTGAAGCAACTCATCTGTGGGTTGAGTCAAACCGATTAATCCAGCCGCATCCTCACTCCAAGCGAGCCAATGTGGATTGCTAATTCCCTGAGGGAAAACCTGGGAATAATAGCCAACCAGCTGCTCGAAAAAATCTTGCTTAAACCGCATGCTATTTTGAGGAAATCACATTTTGACAGCTAAGTGACTGACCATCGGCCTCACACTGATAACCACAGACATAATGACCACTGATATCATCACCTAGGCGGATAAGTCCCTTTCCTTTTGCATGGCACTGTTCGATCGTTTCATAGTAGCCACTAATATAGCTGGATGATTGCTCAACACTGGGTTGGGTTTGACTATCGGGATAATACAGTAGCGTCCACTCGGGTGATTGAGTGCAAGCCACCAAGCCAATTGAAGCCATACCTAACAAACATAGCGAACGAAAACTCATATAACACTTCCTATAAATAAAAAGGCGAAGCCCCAAGTTCGAGTCTGGGTTTCGCCTTTTCGGTAACCACTGTGCTTATTCTACACAGCTTAGTGATCGATTGCCTTTAACTGTTAATGCTATTTGTTGGCTTTCGCCTTAGCTTTGTCGATACGGGTAATTCGTCCTTCAAAACCCGTCACTGTACCATCGGTCAGACCATACTCGATTGCAGTCTTACAAATTGATATAGCACTGTCGAACTCGCCATTATCATTAAGTAGGGTCGACAGGTGCATCATTGCGGCCCCCTTCACTTCAGCGTCTGGATTTTCAGCCTTAAGACTCTTAACGTAGGCCGAAAACAGCTCAAGATAGCTTTGAGAAAGCGTTGCACCATATTGCACATATTCGCTGTGCTTACGCTGCTTATAACACTCAGCAATAGCCGTAGAAACCGCTAAATATTGCGCTGGAGTGTCGCTGGCTTGTTCAAAATCAGCAAGGGCTTTAGTCAATTTCGGATTTGCCCATGACAAGTCAGCAGCCTGAGTTTCTGGCTTAGCTTCTAATTTAACCTCAGACTCAGGTTTAGTTTCCGCCTGAACTTCAAGCTTTGTTACCACCTCTGGTTCAGGCTCTGCAACAGGCTGAACTTTTTCCTCGACTTCGGGGGCGCGCTCAGCTTTAGCTTCAACAACCGCTTCTACTTTAGCTTTTGGCTCAGGCTCAATAGCAGCTTGGATCGCTTCAACGTTGTCAACTTTAGACTCAAAACTCACACCTTCAACGGTGGGCGTCGATATCTCTTCAGTTGTCTCTGGGGTAATATCTTTGATCTGCGCCTCAGGCACATCTAGCGCCTCTTCAGACTGCTTAGCTGCCAGCTCTTTCTCTGCTTGCGCCGCTTTTTGAGTGCGTCTATAGAGATAAACACCTATTACAATCAGAAGGATAATGGCTATTTCTTTCATTGTTTCCACCATAGGTTGGCCACGAACACATCCGCCCCCCGCTACAGGGCGACACGAATGAGTGAAAATTAAACATTATTATTAATGCATTCTCTCTCATAAAATCAAGTATTTATATCTCTTTTTTAATCGGGTATCAAAATTATTCGTTTTTTTGAGTATTACAAAGCATAAATAGTCTCATTCACCCGCCATTTTGACCTAATTTCTGCGTTAATTAAATCACTCACTTATTGCTGCTACCGTGCCGTCAAGAATAAGATTAGACAGGAAAACACTATTTTGTGCACATCTTCAAACTTTCGAGCTTATATTTTGTCTGCAAAAGCGAACCCTCTTATGATGATAATAACCCAGTAACTTACTAAGGTATCCCATGGCATTTGAACAACTACTCAGTGGCAAGCTTCTCAGAGAGTTTGAAACGGTTTCAGCTATGGTCAAGATCTACTGTAAGGCACACCATAAAAGTTCTGAATTACACCCCTGTGAAGAGTGTGAAAGCTTTATTGAATATGCCCATACTCGCTTAGACAGGTGCCCTTACGGGCAAGACAAGCCAACCTGCAATAAGTGTCCCGTGCATTGCTATAAGCCACATATGAAAGCTAAAGCCCGTGAGATCATGATTTTTGCCGGCCCAAGAATGTTACTTCCCCATCCAGTTATGGCCGTTCTTCATCTATTATCGGAACGCAAGCCCGCACCGGGTAAGCCACCTGCAGCAAGCTCAAACCGTCATCAACGCATAAACCTTGCTAGCAAAGATTAACTATTCTTACCTAAGCATTATTCTATGTCAGTAAGATAGCTTATAAGCCATTGTAAAATGTTTAAAAGTTATCTTAGCCAGCTTATTTTGCCTTCCTATCTGCAACTTTCTTGTCGTATTTTAAATTCAAGACTAGACTTTTGAAAAGTAAAAGGACTTATTCGAAACCGAACGAGATTTAGCTCGGTAGGTTTATGCGGCACGGAGGCTGAAGATTTGAGCAATGAGATTTTACTCGTAGAAGATAATAAAGTTATGCAGCTACTGATGACTAAAATGCTTTCTTCACGAGGCTACCATGTCATTACTGCTATCAACGGTATTGACGCACTTGCTCAACTCGAAACCCACACCTCGATTCAACTCGTCTTAAGCGACTGGATGATGCCTGGAATGAACGGCATCGAACTGTGTTATCACTTAAAGTCTCCCAATTATGGTCGCTATATCTTCTTCGTTTTACTTTCAGGCCGTGATGATGAAGAGTCGATTGTCGAAGGCATCAATGCTGGGGCAGACGACTTTGTCGCTAAAGAAACCAACATTAATGAGCTTGATGCTCGCCTTAAGGCTGGTTTTAGAAATTTAGAGCTGCACAACCAACTGTTTGCCAAAAATATTGAACTCGACCGCGCTTACGCAACCATCCGCCAAGACTTAGATTCCGCTAATGCCCTTATCCGCCGAATGCTACCGAGTCAAACGACATTTCAAGGCGTCGAGCTGCATTACACTCATATCCCCAGTGCACAAATAGGCGGCGATATGCTGGGATGTATGCAACTCGATGAAGAGCACGTTGCCATCTATCTATTTGATGTTGCCGGGCATGGCGTTGCCTCTGCATTAATGTCTTTTGCCATTCAACAGAGCATTAGTGCTAATTCAGGCACGAGCTCAAATGTGAAATGTAAAAAAGACACCGATCCATTTTATATGTTGAGAGATCCGAGTGAGGTGTTATCTAGGCTCAACCAAACCTACCTTAGCCAAGATGATAACAACCTCTATTTCACCATGATTTACTCCGTTCTTAATATCAGAAGTGGCACCTTAAGCTACGCAAGTGCCGGTCATCCTCCGATGATCTGGCTACAAAAACAGCAGCAAAGATGCCAATTCATCGAACAAGACAGTTTTGTCGCTGGCATGTTCGATTTTGCCCACTATCAGACCGAACAAGTACAACTCAATCAGGGCGACCGAATATTTTTTTACTCTGACGGTATTACTGAAGCAGAGTCCCTAGATAAGCAGCAATACTCAGAATTAAGGTTAAAGCAATTGGTGCAAGAGTTAGCACCAAACCCAGCTAAAGAGCAAACTGAAACCATTGTTAATACCGTAAAGAGCTGGTGTGGCATAGAGCAGTTCGACGATGATATCAGCTTGCTAACCTTTGAATGGAAAGGCAATTAAGAGAGGAAACATCATGCAGTTCGATATTATTGAGAAAGGCCAATATACCGTAATACAGATCAATGAAGCTAGATTCGATGCAAGACTAGCCCCCTCTTTTCGTGAAGAACTCGAACAGATAAAGGGGAATATCCGCGATCATCTAGTGCTTGATCTAAGTGCCGTTCGCTTTATGGATAGTAGCGGGCTCGGTGCTGTGATGGGCGCCTATAAAATGCTTCGCAATACCAAAATCAGCATAGTCAATCCACAAAAACCTATTCTAGATTTGCTCAAACTAACCCGTATGGACAAGCTCATTTTAAGCCATCCGACAATAGAAGATGCGTTAGCAACAACAGCATAAAGAGGTCAATGTAATGAAAGGGATGATACTCGCCGCAGGGAAAGGCACTCGAATAAAACCAATCTCTTATGCGATACCAAAGCCGATGGTACCCATTTTAGGCAAGCCAGTTATGGAGTCTATGATTCAATTATTTGCCAAAAATGGTATAGACAAAATAGTCGTCAATACCAGCCACCTAGCCGAAATAATCGAGAATTATTTTGGAGATGGACACCATTTTAATGTGCAGCTTTCCTATTCCTATGAAACAAAAGAAGTTAATGGTGAATATATTAGCCAAGCATTGGGTAGTGCTGGGGGGATGAGGAAAGTACAAGACTTTTCCGGTTTTTTTGACGAAACATTTGTCGTCGTATGTGGAGATGCCTGGATCGATCTCGATCTGAAAGAGGCGGTAGAGCATCACAAGAAACACGGCGGGCTAGCCACCATCATTACCCGAGAAGTTGATACCTCCGAAGTCAGCAAATATGGTGTAGTCGTCACCGATAAGTATAACCAAGTTACTAGCTTTCAAGAGAAGCCTGCAGAAGCAGAAGCACTCTCTAATAAAATTAACACCGGGATCTATATTTTTGAGCCCGCGATATTTGATTTCATTCCTAAAAATACCGAATTCGATATAGGCAGCGACCTATTTCCGTTGCTCGTAGAGAGGCAGGTTGATTTTTACGCGGTGAACATGGACTTTCAATGGCTTGATGTCGGGAAAGTTAAAGATGTCTGGGAGGTCACAAGTGACATCCTAAATGGCAAGGTAAAAGGCTATCCAATACCCGGAACTCAAGTCTCCCCAGGTATTTGGCTCGGGATCAATACCCGGATCAATATCGGCCAATGCAGAATAACGCCTCCCGTTATTATCAGTAGTGGCTGTGAAGTTCAAGATGGCGCCACCATAATAGGTCCTGCAGTCATTGGTGCAAACTGCAAAGTTGAGAGTAAAAGCCTCGTTAGCAATACCCTAATATGCGACTACATTCACCTTGCCGATGATGCATACATAGCGAACAAGACCATGTTCGGTGATTACTTGCTTGGACACGATGGCTATACCCAACTACTTTCTGACTGTCAGTACGTGCATATTCTGAAAAATCGCAATGTTTCCCGGCCATTACTCGGAAATGCCAGCATGGAAGAGGTTTATAAATCTCTACAAGCTCCTATAAATCTCCCAATGTCATTACAACAAGTCAAATAAGGGGATTAAAGTGAATACAAGGAAGTTTCACAAACAATATTCCAGTAGCTTGGAGGCCTCTCGCACAGTGGCCTCTGATATTCTTCCTTTTTGGCAATCTCTAGACTTAGATGTCGCAGTTATCGGACAGATGGAGCTTTGTCTCGTAGAGCTCGTCAACAACGTATTTGAGCATGCTTACGCTAATCTCGACGGCGCAAAATTCGACATTACATCTTATCTAACAGAAGCAAAGCAGTTAATTATTGAGGTATCTGATTACGGTAGCTCAATGCCATTACATATTCTTGAAAACCTGCCTGACACCGATTTTATTGAGCCTATAGAAAAAGACCCGACTACTTGGCTGCAAAGTAATAGAGGTTTGAAGATCATTCAGCAGCTTTCAGACGCAATTGAGTACAGCTCAAATAAAAATAAAAACACATTCAAGCTATTAAAAAAAGCTTGTTGAATTTGTCATGATATTTGAAAGGTTTATTTTTATCCCACTCGAGAAGTTTAAAGGTTAACAGTATGGATACGGAGAGCACCTAAATGAATTTTTACTTCAACGAGTTTGAAAAACGTAAACCGCCACAGCCAACGCCGCACAGCCTGCCTAGGGAGTTACTCTATCAATACCTCGCCACCTGTAATATTTTCCTAGGGCTCTGGTACTTAATTTGGCGCTGGGGTTTTGCATTAAACTACGAGGCGATGTGGTTTTCATTTCCACTGGCTTTTGCTGAGTCCTGTGCCTTTATCGGTACCATCCTATTCACCTTCAATCTTTGGAAAACCAAAGATGAACCGAAACAAAATCCGCCAAAAACCATCAATGAGTGCATCACTGAACCAATGGAAGATAGGCCTTTAAGCGTAGATATTTTATTTCCGAGCTTTGATGAAGAACCCGAGTTAGTAGAACTCAGCATAAAAGATGCGCTCAAAGTAACCTACCCTCATGAAATCGAAATTAGAATTTTTATTTTGGATGATGGGAAAAGGCCTGAAATGGCAGCGCTTGCCAAAAAAATGCAGGTTGAATACATCACCCGAGACAGCAACATCGGCTATAAAGCGGGCAATCTAAGAAATGCACTAGAACAAACCTATGGCGACTTTATTGTTATTTGCGATGCAGATACTCGCCCATTCCCGAGTATTTTAGAGAACACATTGGGCTACTTTAAAAATCCTGATGTGGCCTGGGTACAAACTCCACAATGGTTCTTCGATCTACCTGCCGGAGAGCGCCTACCTCTATGGTTGAAGAAGCGGTTAGGAACCCCTGTAGGCTGGCTAGGTAGTGTAATAGAGCGATTTTACGGGCCTGTAACGCTAGGACGCGACCCCTTCGCAAATGACCCGCAGATGTTTTATGACATCATTCAACGCCGCCGCAATTGGGCAAATGCATCATTTTGTTGTGGTGCAGGCTCAATACACCGTAGAGAGGCGGTCATGGAAGCTGCGCTACGTAGCTATAGCCGTCAGATCAGCAAAGAACATGACGCCGTAGAGAAACAGATCCGTAAATTGACCAAAGAGAAACAGGTCGACAGCAACATCTCACTCAACTTGCGCCAAGAGATCATATTTGATACCGAGTTTACTCCCTATAAATTTCATGTCTCGGAAGATATTTATACCTCACTCATTCTTCATAGTGATACCGAACGCCAGTGGAGATCGGTTCAACATCCGCAGGTTGAGAGCAAGATGCTCTCCCCCCAAGACCTGCAAAGCTGGACGGTACAAAGATTTAAATACTCAGCGGGCTCCATCGATATCTTCATGAACGATAATCCACTCACTAAAAAAGGCATGAACCTGAAGCAAAAACTCATGTATGGTGCCAGTTTTTGGTCTAATTTATCTGCAATTTGGAACATCATATTCCTCGCCTGTCCTATCGTTTACTTTCTAACAAGTATCGCCCCCGTTAGCGCCTACGACACCACCTTCTATATGCACTTCTTACCTTTTGTTATTACCGCGGAGCTGGCCATGATGGTCGGTACGTGGGGCGTCTCGGGTTACCAAGGGAAAACGAACTTTCTCTCGTTTTTCCCCGTCAATCTAAGAGCACTTTGGACGGTATTAAGAGGCAGAAAGATCAGCTTCCCAACGACCCCTAAGAACCGCCAGAAGGGACGCTTTTTACATTTGGTTATCCCGCAGATAGCCGTGTTACTTCTCAGTTTAGCCAGCATGCTTTTTGCTTGGTATGCCTATAGTACACAGACATTTGGTGACTACTCATTAGGAGGCCTGATCTTAAACAGCTTTTGGGCTATCAATAACATGATGGCCATGTGGGGAATGATAGCCGCGGCTTGTTGGTCGCCACCATCTGCAAATATGCCGAGTCAAATAAAAGTTGAGGAGTTAAATTATGGAATCGAGTAACTCATGGGTAAAGGCTCGGCATCATATCGTTTTCTTAGTGGGGTTATTTACCGCGCTTGCGATTGCGTTCAGCATAGAAACCCGCGAATACAACCAAGTGATGGGCAACCTTTCGTTTGCCCCCAGCGAACAGCTCCCCTTTAGACAAACTCGGGTACTCACCGAGCAAGAATACCTGTGGGCAAAAACAGCATGGCAATACTTTGAAAATAACTACCAAGACAACACCGGATTAGTCAATTCTGTCGATGGTTATCCATCCACGACGATGTGGGATACGGCCTCCTATTTAATGGCATTGATTTCAGCCCAAAGATTGAATGTTATTAGCTATGAAGAGTTTAGCCTGAAGACAGAGAAAGCACTTAATTCACTGGCTAGATTACCCTTAGTGCGGGACGAGCTCCCCAATAAAGCCTACAACACTCAAACCTTAGCCATGGTTGATTACAACAACCAAATTGTAGAAGGAGGGATAGGTTGGTCCGCCATCGATATTGGTCGAATTTTGGTGCCAATGAACATTTTGATTTGGCAATACCCCAAATTTAATCGTCAAGTAAATGCAGTGCTGCAGCATTGGCAAATATCTGCCATGACGCAAGATGGCTACTTATATGGCGCCAGACTTTCTTCAAATAGGGAGTTTGAACTCGTTCAGGAGGGGCGTATAGGTTATGAAGAATACGCTTCCAAGGCTCTTAGCTTAATGGGACGAGACGTATTTAATGCCCTTAAATACGCAGATTATCTAAAGTTTATCAACATCAATGGTGTCGATATTCCTACCGATAGCAGAGATCCCGATAAGTATCATGCCCACAACTATGTCGTTAGCGAGTCATACATCCTAGATAGCATTGAGTTTGGCGGAGACAGCATCTCAAAAGTATTTGCCTATAGAGTCTACAAGGCCCAAGAGGAACGCTACAAAAAATTAGGGGTACTGACTGCCGTGAGTGAAGACCATATCGATCAGGCGCCCTACTTTGTCTACAACACGGTTTTTTCCGATGGTAAAAAATGGAATGCGATTACCGACACCGGTGACGATGCCTCAGAATTTAGGACCCTATCGACCAAAGCTGCTTTTGGCTGGTACTCACTCTATGACACTCCATATGCCAATAATCTGATTAAGGGAGTCAACACGCTCAAATCCGACAAAGAGGGGTGGTATTCGGGTCTATATGAAAAAAATGGACAGATAAATAAAACACTGACGGCCAATACTAATGGCATCGTATTGGAATCGCTTGCCTATATTCAAAGCGGAGCGCTTCTCAATATTGGCGTTGAAGCTCAACATTAAAGGAGCCTCTATGCGATTAGCACTGCCCGTATGCTTAGCTTTTTTAATGACTGCTTGCGGCAATAGTTATCAAAGTTTTTCCACTGATATTGTTCAACGGCACAACCACTGGAGTACCCCAAAGCCGCGATCTGGTGAACTGACAGAGCAAGAGTTAGAGATGGCAAGGATCGCTTGGAAATATTTTGAAAATAACTATCAAGAGTCGACTGGACTGGTCAATGCCGTAAATAACTACCCCTCTGTCACTTGGTGGGACGCCTCGTCGTACTTAGCTGGCATGGTCAGCGCCCTAGAGTTTGGCATTATTGAGAAAGAGGAGTTCGATCGTCGTTTCATTCGCTTTATTGCAACCTTAAACACCATCGATCTCTTTATGGGGGAGCTACCCAACAAAGCCTACAATACCCAAAATGCAGCAAAAGTTGATTATGCTAACCAACCTGGCGAAATTGGTTACTCCGCACTGGATTTAGGCCGACTGCTTATCTGGCTGCATATTATCAAGCACCGCTTTCCTCAATATGCCAACGCTATTGACTCCGCAGTACTGCGCTGGAACTTTTGCAATGTTGTCGACAAAAACGGCACTATGTTTGGTGCCCTACTAGAACCTGGTAAACCGGTTCAGTACCTACAAGAGGGACGCTTAGGCTACGAAGAGTATGCGGCAAAAGGCTTCGAACTCTGGGGGTTCAACACCAAACAAGCCTTAATGCCTGAGCCCTATGCAACAATAAACATGTATGGTTACGATGTCCCTTATGATACTCGCGACCCACGCAAACTTAAGGCTCACAGCTACGTGGTGACAGAAAGTTACGTACTCGATGGTATTGAACTTGGCTGGGATCTCACCGCCGATAGAAGTTCGCATGATGCTCATTACAGCCACAGCTGGGTTGCCGAATTTGCATTACAGATCTACCGAGTGCAGGAGAAGCGTTATCATGAAACGGGGATCATCACCGCCAGAACCGAACATCAACTCGCCGGCGCTCCCTACTTTGTCTACGACACCATCTATACCGACGGCTTTGCCTGGAACACCATCTCTGAAGTCGGCGATTTCTTGCCTCAATACTCTGCCGTTGCTATTAAAGGGGCGATGGGGATGTGGGTTCTGTGGGATACAGAATATACCGACCTATTATTTGAACACGTGAGCCATGTTTATGACCGTGAGAAAGGCTTTTATGAAGGTGTTTTTGAAAATGGCACTGGACTCATTAACACCTTTACCTCAAACAATAACGGGATCCTATTGGAAATTCTACTCTATAAGAAGCAAGGTAAGTTACTGCAGTATCAGGCAACTACAGCACCGAGTATATGGACAAAAGCTCTACAATCACCATTTGGACATGAAGGAAAGTGCTTACCTCGAGTCACCGACGCAAACTAATTATTAATTCTGACAGAGGTCATATGCTACGACGATGTGCACTGCTGTTATTACTGATGTACCTTCAAGCTTGCGGTCTTGTGTACCAGGGAGTGCAGTCCGGTGTGTCTGAAATTAATCAGTCCCAACTAATCCGTCAGGGACGACATGGTGAACTCACTGAGCAAGAACTCACTTGGGCTAACACGGCATGGCGCTATTTCATCAACAACACGCAGCTCTCATCAGGCTTAGTTAACTCAATTGACAACTACCCCACCATGGATATGGCAGCCTTAGCGGACTACTTAATCGCTCTGCAAGCTGCGATTCAGTTCGAATTGATCTCAACCAGAGAACATGATGAACGCCTGACCATGGTGATCGATTTTTTGCGCAACATGCCACTGACGCGACAAGGCGTACCCAATAAAGTCTATTCTACCAGCACGAAAGAGATGGTGAATTATGCCAATCAAAGCGCCGAACTCGGCTGGTCAGCCATCGATATAGGCCGACTACTGATCGCTCTGGCTATTACTAAACAGAAAAACCCCCAATTTGCAGAATATATCGATAAAGCCGTACTACGCTGGAATTTTTGCAGTCTCGTTTCTGACGATGGACAGCTCTATGGCGGAAATATCAATCAAGGCCAGGTCAATAGCTATAAAGAGGGGCGTCTTGGTATAGAAGAGTACGCCTCTTATGGTTATTTAGATTGGCAGATTATTCCCAGTAAAAGCATCAGTCTTGAACCGTATGAGGTCATTACTATCAATGGTATCGACCTGCTCTTTGATGGTCGAGATCCTCGCTTCTTTGACGTGCTTCGCCCTGTTTTTAGCACCCCATTTCTATGGCTAGGACTCGAGTTCAACTGGGATGACATTAGCGATAGTCACTCCTCTGATGCAAGCCATAGCAATAAAGCCCTCGCTGCCATGGCCGACTCAGTCTACCAAGTTCAACAGAGTCGCTGGGAGTTAGAGCGCATCTATACCGCCAGAGGTGAGCACGTGGTATCGGGTGCCCCTTATTTTGTTTACGATGCTATCTATGCGCTGGGCACGCCTTGGATAACCGTTGCCGAAGACGGCAGTAGCCATGACCATCTCGCCCTCGTGTCGACTCGGGTAGCATTTCAGATGTGGGCGCTTTGGAGAACTGAGTACACCACACAGCTACTCACTCTAGTACAGGAGATGTACCACCCCCAACGAGGCTGGTACGAGGGACGTTATGAATCCTCAAGTGCTTACGAAAAAAGTATCACCATAAAAACCAATGCGGGGATCCTCGAGGCACTGCTGTACAAGCAAAACGGCAAGCTTTATCAGGCTAACACACAAAAGGATTATCGTGACGTTCGCCTAAACTCACGCTTTGAACATCCAGGAAAATGTTTAGTGGAGACATTTAGATGAGCAAACACTATCACTGGAGATACACTATTTTATGCCTCACTTTACTATGTAGTCTTGGATTACAGGCAGAGCCACGGCAAATTTCACTCAAACCCTTTAGTAAGGGCAACTATCTATTAGCTAAAGATTCATATGCCAAGGCCGCCGAGCACTGGCAACGGCTCAGCATATTACTCATTAGTAATCCTCAAAACTTATCCCCACAAGAGATGTGGCAGACTGCCGGACTGGCAGCATCACTTGCCGCTATTGCCGCCGACAAGGAAGCAGATCCCATTGCCTATCAACATTGGGCCGATAGCACTCGCTATCTACTCACTGGGGGAACCAATTGGTCACAACTACGCCAGCAACTCCACCAGCGTTACGAAATAGCCAATACTCAACTATCGGTAGCGATGCAAGTTAATGATATTAATGGGGGTATCGATGCGACACTCGATCTTGAATTAAGCGTACTACAGATATGGAATGATAAACTGAATCTGTTTGAGTTTAACTCGCCAAAGCTTGGACTAAACCGATTTGACCAACCCGCAGCCGCACTTCTGCCCCCACATAATTCGCCCCAATTCGGTGACCAAGCGCCAGTGGCCACTAATCGTCAGCAAAAGAGGCTTTCAGGCATACAAACTAATATATCAAAGACCCCCACTTTCGGTTTCGCGCCAGCAAATGAAATCTCAAAAAAATACGACCCCGCTCAACAGCCTAGTACATCTGAAACCGGCATATCGGCAGCCGCCCAACAGAATCAGCTCCAACAATCAACACAACAACAATCGACACGACAGCAAAACCCGATGGCAAAAAGCAACTTAGGAACGGCGCCAAACCCCAATGTCGCGGCTAAGCAGAAGCGTCAAATAGAGCCGATAACCACGCAAACAAAAACACCGCAAGAAAGCAAAAATAATGAGCAACACCCCGAACAAAAGTGAAGCGTGTCATATGGAATAGAGCAGGACTAAACGACTTAAAATTATAGATAAAGCAGCGCTAAAACTTGCTGTTTCACAGTTCTATTACTAGCCTATATTTAGTGGCAATACATACAGGTCGCTTTGCACTGCCTCGCCCCAATGAAAGGATTCGTTATGATGACCCCCAGAGAAGATCTAGAGCAACTCTACCGCGCCGCCAGCAACCAATTTGACTTAACCGAGTCCTCCCATCAAGATGCCTTACTTCTTCTGGCTGAATCGCTACTGGATCTCAAACAAACCTCATCAGAACAGCTTATTGCCTTGTCGCAAAAAAGTGATTGCCCGCTGCTATTCAAGATTGCCGTCAAACTCGCACTCTCTAAGCAGTTTATACGCCAAATCTCGACTCCATTAACCATAGGGGTCGTGTTTGCAATGTGGGGAGAGCATCACCGCCTGCTTACAAAGACCCGTTCCAATCCTAATGGCGAAAACTCATTACTCACCAAAGTGCAGCAACTCGAGTGGATATGCAAAGACACACTGGTCGACTGGCGCTTGTATCCAGTTGATGATGGCTGCCCTAATACAAGTTTCGATATCGCCACTCGTATCGCCGCGTTGTCAGAACAAAGCTCAAAGATACAAGTCTTAAAGCTTAGTGATGGTCTTAATACCAATCATGGACCGCTTGCAGATCTTAAGCATGTCGATGATTCAAAAAAAGGCGGTGCCATTATTCATGGCTGTATCCAGGCCCTCACCGACAATGTGGACGCAGTCCTATATACCGATGCCGATAATTCAGTACATATGGGACAACTAGGCCTTATTTTGCAGCCCTTTATTGAGCAAAAGGCGCAGGTGGTGCTCGGCAATCGTAAACACCCGATGTCAGTACTCGTCAAGCAGGAGCAGCGCTGGGGAATAGGCATTAAAACCTTGCGACATATGCAAAGAATGGTAGGTTCAAGTATCTTTTCTCAAGGTATTCATGACACCCAAGCAGCCTATAAACTGTTTAGTCGTGAAGCGTTACAATGCATTCTTGCAAAACCTAGTGTTTTTGATTTCTCTTTCGATACCGACTGGATCTTAGCGGCAATGCAATACGATAAAAAAATTGTCACCGTGCCATTTGCATTCGTCGACTCAGCTGCCGAGTCCGCTTCGATCACTCAGGGGCCGATGAGCACTTGGTTAACCCTATTACAGGGGCTAGTCACCGCACTGCGAGCCAGAGATATCAATTACAGCCATGAAATGGCACAACTTATTGATGAGCATATTAAAACTGCCGCAGATCTTGAGATCATTATCGATAAACTTCCTGACGAGCTCATCAACGCTAAAGACTGTGAATTAGGAAGTGAAAACCTAATGACAGCAAAAGCATTAGCCGCTTGGTTAACTAAAGTAAAAATGACACCACTTGAGACAAGCTTATAATCTTCTTAAATGCATACAGCAAAAAATGCAAAGGAGCATTCTATGATTAAAGTTGATGAACTAAAGTCTCTCTGCGGGGATGACGACTCTATGGTTAACATGTTGCTTTCTCTCTATATCGAGGAGTATGGAGCGAGTGATAGCATCATTCTGCAAAGATATGACACAGAGGATATCGATGGGTTATTCCAGATATCACACGAGCTAAAGGGGATGTACAGCAACCTCTGTGCAACAGAAGCCATGAGCTTAGCTCAAGTTGTAGAATCAAACTCAAAGGCTGGCACCATCCCGGATAGAAGTGCAATAAATAACCTCTGTAGTGAAATTCAAGCGATTAATAAACAAATTCAAGCTATCTTACAATAGCTTACAACCCGATAAGGATATGAACCCCTCCTATCCATTCCGGTTAAGCCTTGCAGGGCTGCTCGTATTGGCTACAACTAATCTTTACGCTGAAGATGTAGCGACAAAATCTCATATCCAAACGTTCTCTCGTGGTATTCAACAGCAAGAGGTGACAGAAAATTCGTCGCCAATTCAGTTTCAACGTCGAGCCATAATTCCCCGGCCCCCGAGCAAAATAGCAGTGCCAATTACGGCAAGTGTCAAAATTGTGGACTCCTTAAAAAAGAGTAGTCACCAACCACTCACACGCCATGAAAAGCTACTCATCAGCAAGGCACAAAGGTATTTTGATAAAAATTGGAATGAAACTACCGGGTTAATCGATTCTGTACAAGGTTATAGTCATACCACTATGTGGGATGTTGCGAGTGGTATTGCTGGATTACTGGCATTGGAAGCCTTAGCGATTAATAGCCAACAACTTACCGATTTTCGGCTCGAGAAGATGCTCAACACATTGCTGCAATTGCCACTTTATAAAGGGGTGCTGCCGAATCGCCAATACAATACCTTAACGGCACTTCCCTCAGGCAGAATGAGCCATACTCCATCGAACGGTAACGGCTGGTCAGCATTAGATTTAGGGCGTCTCTACATTTGGTTTGAAATACTTAAGCAAAATAAGCCCCGCTTGGGCCACAAGATCATAATACTGCAAAACAGATGGCAGCTTGAGCGTGCAACAAAAAATGGTAATTTATACGGTACAAAACTCACTTCAAGTAAGGAGTATTTTCGCCAAGAAGGTCGTCTAGGTTACTTACAATATGCCGCTACCGGCTATCGGTTAGCTGGCCTCAATGTCGACAAGGCTTTTCGCTGCGAGAACCTCGAAACCACAGAGTTAAATGGTGTTTCACTACTAACCGATAAAGGTAACCTGCCTTTTTTCACCTCCGATCCCTACCTGCTTTATGCGATAGAGATAGGTTATAAAGACTCCTGTTGGAACCAACTTAAACAACTTTATCAAGTACACAAACTTAACGCTAAATCCGCTAATAGGCTCACGGCCTACGCGGAGGATTCATTAAGCAAATCGCCTTGGTTTTTATATAACAACATTATTTATCAAGGAGTCGCTTGGCAAAGCGTTTCTCACTCAGGTAAAGCTACAAGCAACTCTCAGACATTTAGCAATAAAGCGGCATTTGCAATGAGCGTACTTTTTAATGATGACTATAGCCAACAACTTGCCAATCTTGTTGTTAGCAACAGCGCTAGGCACGCCGTTATACCAACAGGTCTTTATGCCGACGGAAAAACAAATACCGCCTATAATATAAATACTAATTCACTGATTTTAGTCAGCCTTTGGTACAAAACTCGTGCTCAACAGGCGATTCTGACTCTACTCGATAACAAAAGTTTGCAAACCGATATAACAGCTCACCGGATACTCGATGAAAGCATTAAGGATTTAAAGGATTGAATCATTGATAAATGGCTTAGTATGGATGCTCAAGCGCTGCTCCTACGCTGTGATTTTGCTCATGATGACACTTGAGGCGGGGGCTACTGAACATCAAACCCAAATGGCCAAACACGCCCCTCATTCTACACCTGCAGCAGTGATCAACAGCAGCAACAGCAACACACCTGAAAAGACCATCGAGGCCGAGCTAGTATGGAAAGGGATCAGTAGCTCGTTTATGTTACCTTTTGAGCAATGGAAAGACGATCTGCCTTGGTATAAACGCTGGAGCGCTAGCGTGAACCTGGGTTATCCACTCGTCGAAACGCCAGCGACCCTGCCCGCTAACGCAACGACCGGACCCAGTAACCAAAACCTAACAGCAAGCTTATCGTTAAAGTATTCTATTATCGGTAACTGGTTTGTCTCGGCTACTGCCTATCATTATTTCGATAGCGAGTTACAACAGCCCTGGAATCCTGACTTTACCTATGTCTTTGGCTATAGTGATTGGCGCCCCTATACCTTTAGTTTGCTCTACTCAAACTATGGCGGAAATCGATTCAATCCGAGCTCAGAGGTTAAGCATACCGAGTTTTCTCAAGGCACTTGGTCATTAGGCTGGAAATTCCCAATCACCAAACCCTTTGTTGATTGGCTGTCTTTTACTGATGAAGGCGCTATCGGCTGTCAGGTTGATTATAACTACACCCCTGAGTATTTTGATCTCGAAAGCGTTGAATATAAAACCCAGCATCAAACTTTTAGCTTAGGTTGCAAGTACTCAATAGTGGGGAACTGGTATGCCAATGCGACCGTTTTTTATTATCTCGATAGCTCACAAAAACAACCCTGGAACCCTGACTTTACTTATGGCTTTGGTTATTTTGATTGGCATCCCGGAACAGTGACAGTGCAGTACAACAATTATTCTGGAAACCGTTGGAATAGTGCGGATAGAGGCCCAGAAACTGGGCGGTTTAAAGATGGTTCGATCAGCGTGAGTTACTCATTTAAATTCTAGCGCTCTCAATAGGGGAGCGCGCACCTTCAGAAACAAAAGGGTTAGGGCTGTAATCGATTCAAAACCTTTTGTTGGCAATGGGGGCATATATAGGTGTGACGGTGAATTCGATCGCCACACTCTGGGCATGGCAGCATTTTTCTGTTTTTACTCAGTAACATCAAGATAACCCCTACCGGGCCCAACACATACCCTAACAGCGCCCCAGCAACCATATTCCCCTTGCAGTAACCGATAGCTATCGATACCGCTAACATCAACAGGTAAAAGCTAAGCCAAAATAAAACATTATTCATACTCAAAATACAAAGTTGACGCTGAGGGTAACTAAATCCACATCGGAGCTTTCATCATAGACCAATGGAGACGTCACAAACTGAGCTCGATTGCCCTCCTCTTGAGAGAAGATCATCTGATACTCAAGGTTCAATGAAATACTTGAGGTCACATCATATCGAACTCCAGCCGTCACTCCCTTAGATTTGCGCAGCTGATGACTTTCGCCGTAGGTTAGATAGGGAGATAAATAGTCAAAGGCATAGATAGCTGAGGCATACCAGTTGGTTTGTAATCGGTCGAACTCCACCTCCGCCATCCATAGCCAGGATTCATAACTGTACTCGGCCCCCAAAGTGTAAATATCCAGTTTTTGCTGTTCTACCGAAGGCTGCTGCCGATATTTTGTCTGCATAAAACCGCTATGGACTCGGTAGTTAAACCCGACTAAGTCGATATAGAACCCAGCCATATATTCGGTATCAAATATCAGCAAATATTCACCCAGCTCGACCTTATTGACCCGTTCAAAGCCGTAATAGGGCGACACCGTTAACAGTAGCTCATCGGAGATCTCATAATCCCAAGAAACTGACAGACCATCATAAAATGTAAACCCTAAAATGCTGTCATACACCTCCTGAGGAGGTCTGGCCCAAGGGTAGGCTTGACTAACATAATAGTATTCAGAGGCGAGAAACAGCGGCAAACGTAAACGCCCGGCTCTCACCTCAAAATTATCAAACTCATATGACAGATAGAGCCACTCGAGCTCGGGATCACTCCACTCATCTTGGGTACGCTTAACCACCTGCCCAGATGCGCTTAAACTATCAAATAGCTCAACATCTAGCTGTAAACCCAATATGGTGTCACAGTCATAACAGGTCTCATCGGTAATTTCTCGACTAATAAACAACGGGGTACGATTATCAGTCTTACTGATCGCTGTAGAGCCAAAGCCACTGAGAGCAATGTTATCGGTAAGCTCAATACTCGCCTGCGCGACAGGTAAAAATATGATTGAAGATAATACAATAAGTAATGGTCGGCGAAATAACATGACTACTCTCCCTGAGGCACGGTTATCAAGATATTGACTTCTTTGGGCACTGATTCGATAGGCGCATAAGCTATGCCATTAGGGTTATCATTAAGCCATTTTAAAATCTGTTTAATATCATCGCTGTCTAACTCTTCGGGAGGGGTGCCTCTTCCTGAAAATGCAAGCCCAGCCCAATAACCGTTCATTTGCGAAATGGACTTACCGAGTAGCATCTTATAAAAGTCTTCTCTGTGAATGGAGGTTTCAGGAAGGTCTACCAAGACAATTTTCAAGCTACCCGATATTTTCTTACTCTTACCGCGATAGATCATTCTTGCCTTGCTCTTACTTAACGACGGCAAGTCATCATTCAAGGTGAATATTGCAAACTCAACGTCTTCGTCAGTACTGGCCTCTAAAGCGAGAGTGGGGGGAGAAACACACAGAAATATCAGCATGGTAAATAGCTGAAAACAGACAAGTCGAGCTCGCTCGTTTAATCCCTTAAACATTAAAACCCTCAATCCTAGATAGTTTTTGTACTATGCTGAATATAGTCAAGGCTAAGTTAAACTACAAGATCACCGTTAACTTGTTCAATTCATGGAGTAGAAATGAGCATATTGAATCATGTTTCAATAAGAATACGGATGTTAGCCTTGGTGCTATTACCGCTCATCTTTGCCTCATTTTTATCGGCGTTGGAAATCAAAAAGCAAAGAGAAAATGTTCAGACCTTAAATACTCTCAACAGTAAAGTTAACTTTCTCGAATCTTTATCCCAACTAAACAAACTTACCAACCAAGCAAAAGAGCAGCTATTTAAGCATGATATAAAAGTGACTCCTGACTCCTTCACCCCTAGCCTCACTCAAATAAAGCAACAGTTGCCACAAACCTTTACATCCAAGAACACCTTAGAGATGCAGGCTTGGTTAGCTAGCACCAATGACGCACTAAAAGAATTGGCAGAAGTTAATGCTGAAGAGCTCGCTGACTGGTCAGTCTGGTTTAATGAACTACAGGTTCAAGCGTTAAACACACTAGAGAAAGACAACTCAGGGTTTAACGACGAGATAAATCAACAGCTTGCAATCTTATACCAGCTGCAGTGGCTGTCTTTATGGTCTACAGAAGAGAAATGGTTAATCAATTTATTGCTACAAAACCGCGATGACAGCGAACTGCTGAGCCAGTTAAACTCCATCACGGAACGCCAACAACTTTATGTGGAGCGTTTTATTGATATTAATGCCAAACCTGATCAGGTCTCACTCTTACTCAGTACTTTTTCTGATAAAGCTTTCGAGCAGAGTTATCAATTAAGAAGTCATATTTTAAATAAGCAAGCCTTAACGAATACTCCCAATATAAGCTTAGAAGCATTTCGTCAGCGTCTTGATTTAATCCAGTATGTCGTGAGCACTTTTTCCACCCAGCTCACTGGCAACATTCAGAGCGAGATCGCTCAGTCTAAAAACCTAATCTTACTATTCTGCACTGCACTATTTGCCTCTCTAGTCATCATTGCCATCATCGGAGCAAATCTCTACCGACGGATTATCAACTACCTAAGCCATGTTATTAACACCATGTCACAGATTGAGGAGACCCATGATTATTCCCAAAAAATTAACGAAGAGGGAAGCGATGAGTTAAGCCTATTTTCCAAAATGCTCAATAAGCTCATCAATGAGCGTCACCAGAATGTACTCAAAATATTACAAGCAAAACAGGAGGCAGAGAAAGCCAATCAGGCTAAGAGTTCATTTTTGGCTAATATGTCTCATGAGATTAGAACCCCGCTCAACGGTATTATTGGCATGTCCGATATTATGGCTGGCACTAAACTGACCGCAACTCAGAATGAGTACCTACAAACTATCGAGACCTCATCCCAGACGCTACTCATTCTAATCAATGACATACTCGATCTATCTAAAATTGAGTCTGGTAATCTCTCTATCACTAATACCGATGCCGATATTACCGAGGTCGTTTACGACACCTTAACCATAGTACTGGCAAAGATTGCCGAGAAAAACCTGACATTAGAAGTCGAGATAGATAACGACACTCCCTACCTTATCTCCCTCGATGAACACCGTATGAGGCAGGTACTCGTCAACTTACTCTCTAACGCAGTGAAGTTTACCCACGAAGGTGGGGTTAAGGTGGTCATATCCTGCAGTAATACTGCAGATTATTGCGACCTACTCATTAGTATTCATGATAGCGGGATCGGTATCGCAAAAGAGAAACAACAACATATATTCTCTCCATTCACCCAAGAAGATGACACGACCACAAGAGAGTTTGGCGGTACCGGTCTTGGGCTCGCTATTTGTAAGCAGCTCATAACATTAATGGGGGGAGAGATCAGCCTTATCTCTGAGAAAGGAGAAGGTTGCTGCTTCTCAATTAAACTAAGATCTCAAATTGTCACCCAAGAAAAGCCTGTATCAAACCAATTCGAAGGCTTAACTGCTGCGCTTATTTCTAATAACTCTGAGATCAGTGAGCGACTCAATAGAGAATGTCAGCAACAAGGCTTTAACCTCAACTTCCACTATCAATCTTGCTTCGATCTGTTACAGGATAAACAAACATTTGACCTATTGTTTATTGACAGTTTTTCATCCACGAGAGACACCATTGCAGCCTTGCCTGAGCTGCTAAGGCAGAAGGATATTTTTACGATTGCAATCAATGCACCAACAGAGAAGCGAGAATTAGATGATATGGACGCAACAGTAACACTACCGTTACTAGGCAATCGCTTTAAAAATGCAGTACACAATGGATTAGAGAGGCGCAACTTGAGGCAGAAGCAACACTCTAACGGTACGATCAATAATAGCAAGCTCGTAGAAGAGCCTGAAAAAGTGAGGATTGTAATACTGATAGTAGAAGACAACCTAGTAAACCAAAAAGTAGCATCCTTGCTTGTCAAACAAGCGGGGTTCGATTGTATTATCGCTAATAACGGCCAAGAGGCCTTAGATTTCATCAGTTCAGGAGAGGCTTTTCACGCCATTTTAATGGACTGCATGATGCCCGTTATGGACGGCTTTACGGCAACTGAAAAAATTCGAGAGTGGGAGGGTCTACATTCCCAATCTAGACTGCCTATCATAGCTCTAACAGCCAGCGTGCTCGATCAGGATATAAAAAGGTGCTACCAGTCAGGCATGGATGACTACCTTGCCAAGCCATTTAAAAAGGAAGCCTTGCTGCATAAACTCAAATCGGTCTCCAAGCTCGCCAGTTAAGCTTGAGTTGGACCTCATCGATGTCACCGTCTCCGCCAGCAAACTCTTCGCAACTGCCAGCGTAAAATAGTGATTATTATTCGCTTATTACCTGAACGTCAGAAGATATTGCTATTAGTTAGCGATGTTTAAAAGTTAAACACTTGCATCTAGGGTTGCAATAGGTTGAAATGAGTTTGGCATGAATGAATTTAACGAGTTTTTCTCTCAAGGTTATTGGTGGCTCTCATTGCTTGGTGGTCTACACTGCCTAGGGCTAGGCCTGTATATCCGTTATATTTACAGCGAGAGAAGTGGTAATCATAAAATTCTGAGTGGTATTTTCAGCTTGATGGCCCTGTACTTTTTTACCGGGTTACTAAACATTAATAACGCCCCAGCGCCCATTCACCTGCTGTTTATCTTAATCATTCCCGTCTACTTTTTAATGATGCCCTTGCTCTACTTATATTGCGATCGCAGCCTCAATGAAATCGAACAACCAATCGGTTTTTCACCACACTTCTATCCCGTCGTCATCATCGCCACTTTAGTGGTATTAGCCACCAGTTACCGGCTCATCTTTGAGCATAACTGGCCTCAAATTGAATTAAGTCAACCACCAACGCTGTCCAACTTAAGTGTCTTAGGCATGGTGCTTCCAGCAATGTTATTTATTCAGACTGGAGTCTATTTTTATTACATCATTAAGATGCTTAGCCGCTATCCTGGCCGAACATCAAGACTGCATCAAGATAGCCTCAAGGACATAAAGTTTCGTTGGTTACTGGTGCTCACTCTTGCATTAATGAGTAACTGGCTTATTAGGGCCGTGCTTATCATTGTGCCGCTTTACTTTGGTGAACAGGCCATTGTTGTCAATCAAGCTGCAACTAAACTGACCTTACTATTAACCGTGTACGTATTGGCAATATACGGCCTTAAACAGATCACTCGGGCCGCCTTTTTGCGCGGTAAACTTGCTCAGCAGCCACCACAAAAGAGACCGATGCAAGCTAGTCAGCAGTTACTAAGCTCCGAAGAACTCTCCTACTTGCAGCAGCTAATGCAGGAAGAAAAACAACTTAAAGAGTCTAAGCATCAATAATTACCGCTTTTGATTCACCTCAAATAAACCCTATCCAATGAGTATTTTTCATAGCCAATAGCGTAAAAGTTGCGCTAGTGTACTAAGCCTTAGTTCAAAACAACAACAAGTAATAATAACAATAAATAACGGTTAACATATTGAAGGGTAGGTATTAATACATGAAGCAAACACACAAGCTGTCAGTGCTTGCTGCCGCGCTGATCGGCAGCAGCTTCTCCGCCATGGCGGCAGATAGAACTCACGACATCACCATAGATGACTTTTTTGATATCGGTAGCATGGGCTCGGTAACACTGAGTCCTAATGGCAAACAAGCAGTTTGGCTTGAGTCTCGCTGGGACAAAGAGCTAGATAAGAGCCAGCGCGACCTGTGGCTAGTCGAAATAAAGTCTCGCCAGTCAAAACGCATGACCTTCACCAACGAGAGTGAGTCTAGCCCACAATGGAGCCCCGATGGTGAGTACGTCTATTACCTTGGTAAAATAAAGCAAGAAGGTGCCAAGGCGCCTTTCAACGGCAAGACTCAGGTCTTTCGCCTATCTGTCAGTAATGGTGACAGCCAACCTATAACTAAGGAAGCCGAAGGAGTGGCAGGGTTTGAGCTCAGCCATGATGGTAAGAGCCTGTACTTTTTAGCCACAAAAACCACAACCGATAAAGATCAATGGGCGTCGATGCGAGCCAGCCACAGCGCGCCCCAATATGGCCACGGCGAACAAAAAACCAACCCTCTGTATCAGCTCGATCTCGAGCATTTTAAGCAGAAACTACTCCTCGATGATGACAAAGTGGTTTGGGAATTTAAGGTCAGCCAAGATGGCAGTAAGGTTGCCCGTATCACTACCACAGATAATGAACTGGTGTTCCTAGAAGGTTGGTCTGATGTTGAAATTTTCGATACTAACACTCAGAAAAATAGTGTACTGGCCGATAGCCAGTGGCGTGACAATGCGCCCTCACCTTACGGCTGGCTACTAGGTTTAGCTTGGCAAGACAACAGCGAGCTAGCCTTTAGAATCGACTATGATGGTCACCCTGGCCAGCTGTTTATCGCCGATGCAAAAGCAACTGATAAGCCGTCATTAGAAGTGACTCGCCCCGGCGATGTGACACTGACATCAAGTGATCTCACTTGGCGCCCTAACAGTGATGAGATCTGTTATCGCGGCGCCGATCATGGCCGCGTCAAACTGTTCTGCACTGAAATCGATGATGGCGAACAGGGCGATACCCGCCCCGTGGTTCCGGGTGACATGGTTATCGGCAGCTACAGCTTTAACCAAAACGGCAAATCCGTCGCCTTTAGCCACAACGGCTTAGATCACTTCTCCGACATGTTTATCGCCGATGCCAACAGCAGCCTCGCCAAGGCTAAACGCCTGACCAATATCAACCCACAAGTTGATAGCTGGAAGCTGCCACAGGTCTCTATCGTTAAATGGACGGCACCCGATGGCGCAGTGGTCGAGGGAATATTGGATCTTCCTGCAGGCTATAAGAAGGAAGATGGACCACTACCATTAATCGTGCAAATTCATGGCGGACCAACTGCCGCAACGCCTTATGCACTGCAACACCGATCCTACGGCCGCTCAACCTTCACCGCTAACGGCTGGGCGCTACTATCACCAAACTATCGTGGATCTACGGGCTATGGCGATAAGTTTCTCACCGATCTGGTTGGCCGTGAGCATGATATTGAAGTCAAAGATATCATGGCCGGTGTCGATCAGCTGATAGCGGACGGCATCATCGATGGCGACAAGATGGCAGTCATGGGCTGGAGTAACGGTGGCTACCTTACTAACGCCCTTATTAGTACCAATAACCGCTTCAAAGCGGCAAGTTCTGGCGCTGGCGTGTTCGATCAACGTCTACAGTGGATCCTCGAAGATACCCCGGGTCATGTGGTCAACTTTATGGAAGGGTTGCCTTGGGAAAAGCCCGAAGCCTATAACCATGGTTCGTCACTGACTTATGCCGATCAGATCAAAACCCCGACGTTAATCCATATTGGCGAAGGCGATCAGCGTGTACCTCTGGGTCATGCACAAGGTCTATATCGCGCGCTGCACCACTACCTCAACGTCCCTGTCGAATTGGTAGTCTATCCGAGTGAAGGTCACGGCCTGAGTAAGTATCAACATCGCAAGGCAAAGATGGAGTGGGATCAGAAATGGTTCAACCACTATGTGTTAGGGCAGCCTGTCGAATAAATCATCTGTTTAGAGTCGATTAACTATCCCTATAAAAGCGCCTATCGGCGCTTTTATTTTACCTTTAAATAGATAACCCCCGTTACAATTCTGGCATTCACTTTCTGTTCAGTAAGCGTATGCTAAGGTTTAGCTCAGTTTGCTAGATAAGGATAATTCAATGACAAGCTTCATCAAACGAATCACCGCCAGCTTATGTCTGCTTGCGAGTGTAATGATAGCCCCACAGGCTTTCGCAGAAGATAGCTATGCTCAAGCGAAGAGCACCTTTCAACAAGCTAGCGAAACTCAAAAATTCTTCAATAACGCCTACGGCTATGCGCTTTTCCCAACCGTGGGAAAAGGCGGTATTGGCATTGGCGCAGCTTATGGTAAAGGCAAAGTTTACCGTGGTGGTCGCTATACCGGTGACACCAGCTTAACTCAGATCTCTTTTGGTTTTCAGCTTGGTGGTCAGGCCTATAGCGAAGTTATCTTCTTCAAAGATGAGGCCGCTTATAGAGACTTTACCAGTGGTAGCTTCGAGTTCGGCGCTCAAGCCTCTGCTGTCGCCATCAACATTGGCGCCAATGCTCAAGCAGGTACTACAGGTAACTCAGCAGCTGCGGGGAAAGGCGCAGCTAAAGCCGCTTATATCAATGGGATGGCAGTCTTTACCGTAGCCAAAGGCGGATTAATGTTTGAAGCAGCCCTCGCTGGCCAGTCGTTTACTTTTGAAGAGAAGTAGGGAAAAGAAGGTTCTAGGAAAAGCAAAGAGTTAAAGCAAAGACGAGGTCGGGCTTCGCCCTACGAGGACATGACTTCGTCACTGCGAGTGAAGCTAAAGCGAAACAGCTCTAGGTTCTAGCAATTAAAAACTAGAACCTAGACACATCAAAGCTGAGTACTCTATTTATGACCCCAAGGTACTGGTGGTAAATCAACTGGCTTAGTCAGGTCAAAGTCGACTCTGAAATCACGGTTTTCACGGGTTAAACGGTAGGTAAACTCTTGCGGCTTGACGTACATGTGCCACACGTTGGTTACCGACACATCTAAACCATTTTCTCTAAAGTTATTGATTGAGTAGGCATCGACAGGAAAAGATTGCTCGGTCGCGCTGCCCATATCGGCGGTCATGCCACCATACATGGTGACCTTATCTTCGCTGCCATCTTTATGGCGATGATCGTGGGCGAGGTGTAATCCATAGGGCGTCTTGGTGATAACCCAAGTACGAGAGTGGTCATCACCCACATGAAATGGCACCTTAAGCACCGTATCGCTGCATTCACGTACATGCATAATGAGCTTCTTACCGCTAAAAGCTGAATCCGCGCTATTGCCTGCGGTGACAGTTCCTTCAAACGCCTTACCACAGTGAGCCGCTAGGTTATCAAAAAAAGCCGTCTGCTCAGAGGTAACTGCCATGGCTGGTAGTGCAAAGCTGGTAGCCGCTAGCAGAGCGATTTGTGAGTATTTTATTGTTTTCATTATTATCTCCAATAAGTGGTATTTGGCAGACTACCATAAAGAGATAAATTTTAACTGAAGCCATAAATTTTGATATTGGGAAGGAAAAGCCCCCTCAGCGAAATAAAGTGCTGAGGGGGAAAGTTGCAGGCTGAAGCGAATTGAGCCTGTCTACATAACCGGTTTATAATGCCCAAAAGCGATAAACTCAGGGGCGCAACTCTTTGGACTAACTAAGCTTTTCAACTCTAATAGGGAGCCCCTGACGACAGTTTGCTTACACCTTCTCTACTCGAATAGGGATCCCGTGACGGCAGTTCGCGCCCGTCCAGTAATCATTAAGCATGCTGGCAGTTTGCTTGCGAGTTGGGTCTGACGGGATCATCTGGTTAATCGCCACCCCACCCGCGCGTTCTTTAAGTCCAGGTAGTTTCTCACCGTTAATGATCCTGTCATCGCCGCCAAACCCCTGAGCATGACCGAAGCCGTGAGAGACACACACAGCGCCCGGTGCAACGCCAAAGTCGGTTTGCAAAAAGCCTGTCGCTGGCTTGCCATTGGCGGTCACTAATCTCACCTCATCACCCTCTTTAAGACCCTGCTGTTTTGCAGTCTCTTCATGCATATAGACGAAGTTAGTCGGGCTGATCTCGGCGATGCGCTTATAAGCCACCGCATAATTTGAGCGCACCGTTGCCTTGTAACTTGAGAACAGCAATGGGTATTCAGATGCAGGCCAGTGGCTTTCCCAGCTATCACCATTCCAGAATCTATGTTCATGGTGAGTAATAGTGCCCGGATAATGCTCGCCCGAGTAGGCGTGACGCAGCTGCGCTACCGCCTCATGATAAAGCTGCAGGCACTTAGGCTCGGCGCCTTTTACAAATTCACCGTCATAGCGCTCATCGGCGACATAGTAACCACCACGCGACAATAAGGCCTCGACCTCAGTCGCCTCGTTGGCTGTTAATTTAGGTGTCAGTGGTTTCATCGCATATTCAAGCCCCGCCCACTGCCTATCCTCAGCCGTGACTGTCGGCAGGTTTTCACACTGAGACGCCACGTTTGCTAGATATTTTGCATGCCAGTCTTCGAAGCAAAGTAGATCGGCCTTGCTACCATCTTCATGGGCTATTGCGCCTTTACCAAACCCTGGAAGCTGCATATCGAGTGCGATATCAACAAGTAACTGCTCCATACATACATGCTGTCCCGCTGCATTTTTCACGGTTCTTGGAGTCACGAGCGGCGCAGCGGTCACCACACCTAACATAAACGATCCCCACATACGGTCGGCAGCATACTCCTCCAGCATAGAGCGGTCTGGAATAAAGTAATCCGCGTAACGGTTAGTCTCATTCATATGGCAATCGATACCAACGATAAGTGGCAGACGCTTAGGATCAGAGATACTCGCGACCACCTCTTGGCTAATCGATGCCGCGCTATAGAGGAAGTTGTTACGCCAGTTAAATAACACCTTCGCTTGGTAAGGGTCGTTATTGGCGTGACTGGTCCATTGCTCGGCCGCATTCATAGCTGGCAATACTTCATGCCAAGGCGTGCTAGCAGGATAGGGATTTTGTCCCTTCGCGACTTTTTGTTTGTACTCCGTCGACGACTCATAGGCACCATCTCGACAGGCATTCACAATACCATCAAGGCTGACACCATTATCGATATTGGCAAGATCGTAACGCCCTTCCATACCACTAATCGGACCATTGCCGTAAATCGCACCGCCTTTGGCATCATGGCTACCTACTAGCGTATTTAGGGTTGCCCAGATCCAGCCCATCACGAATCCATCCGATGAGTTGGTACCGCCATTACCCGCCACACAAGCTTTGCGGCCATACTTGCCTAAATCTTTAGCCACTTGGCGCATCGCTTCGATACTAATGCCCGACTTAGCGGCGTACTCTTGCATGCTGGTGCGTTGGGCTTCATCTCGTAACAGATAAAGCGATGACGCTAACTCAACCTTGCGACCCGTCCTGTCTTTTAGGGTTTGACTAACAAACAGCTCAGCCTTATCACCACCTTCAGCCGAGACAAACTTATCGCCACCCGCTTTAACAATAAGAGCTTCATCGCCACCGAGGCCAAAGTCTTTCGCCTTAGCAAAACGGCGATAGTCTGGATGCTTAGGATCCACAACCACCAAATGGCCAGCATTGGTGAAATTAAGCTCGCCCGCGGCCTTTGCCGCCTTCTCGCTGGCGCCTTCAAGATGAACCTTGTTAAACCAGCCCTCCTCTAACATGGTGCGAATAACCCCAAAGGAGAACGCCGCATCTTGGCCCGGTTTTACCGCTAACCAAGTGGCATTGGTATCGGCGGCCACAGTGGTTCTCAGCAGCGGATCGACGCACACATACTTAAACTCCCTATCGACACGACTGTCGGCAAGACCGCGACCGACGCGGTTAAGACTGACTCCAGAAGAGCCAGGGCTGGTGCCCATAAATAGGCCGTACTCGACGTTTTCCCAGTCGACATCATTGAGCCACTCCTCAAATCCAGCCGCCATACCTAGGCTATATCCAGTCGCCTGAGCCGCGCCGCAATAGGCATGCTTAGTGCCTAAGTTACTGGTGCCCCAAGACTGCTGCATAAAGCGCGCATAGAAACTGCCACGTAGCGTATCTTCGGCGCAGTAGGTGGCAAATAGATGGTTAGCCGCACTGCCAAACTCAGGGAAGCCTGGTTTAATTGGCTTATCAAGCTGACGCAGGCTACGCAGCCCCTCAACATGACCCTCACCAAACAGATCGCCCCCCTCTAGAATTTCTTTTAGCGCTTGCTCATAGCTAATGCTGACCCAGCGACCTTCACCACGCTCACCGTCACGCTTAAGCACTTGAGTGACACGGCGCTCATCATCGACAGAGTCGGCGCAGCTGGCCCCTTTGGCACAGGTGGTTGCACGGTTCTTTAGACCATTCTCTCCAGCTAGCGCGATATAACTCTGCTTCACACTGGTCTCGATTGGCAGTGGTGAACCAGAGTTATTCTCACAATATGGGTTACCGCCCACTTTTAAAATCTTGTCATTTTTCTCATCCACCCGTACCCGTAAGCCACAGATGTTGTAGCAACTAAAGCAGCGTGAATATGCGGTGCGCACGCCCGGTGTCAGCTGCCAATCGCCCTTAGCATCTTGCTGGCACTCTGCTGGGATGGGGTGGCCAAAACAGCTCACATCTTGGCTACGCACTGGATGTATTGGTTGAGTTTTTTCACTACAACCCACAGTTGCCGCCGCGACAGAGACAACGCCCGCTTGGGTTAAAAATTTACGTCTATCCATTATCAGCTCCTAGCGTTGCCATTCGAGGAAGTTAAGTGACAAAATTTGTTTATCTTTAGGTTGTTCCGGTAAGCCGATATAGAAGATATTTGGCTTAGTACCGGCATCGGCTAACATGGCGTATACCTTGTTGTCGCGAACCAATTGAGAAACCTTGCTATTAGGATCATTAAGATCACCAAAGTTACGCGCTTCCCCAATACAAGTTTCCACACAAGCTGGTAGCAAGCCTACCGATACACGATGAATACAGAAGTTACATTTCTCAGGTGGAGAGTTAAGAGTTTCATCTTTACGGCGTGCACCATAAGGGCAGGCATCGACACACAACTGGCAGTGAATGCATTCATCATGATTGATCACGACGATGCCATCTTCTTTACGCTTATAGGTCGCTTCGACTGGGCAAACATAGACGCAAGCGGGGTTATCACATTGATTACATTGATTAGGAACTGCGAGTGTGGCCAACCCCAATTCAGTTTCAATCGCAGCCTGATTAACCCGAGTTCGACAGCGGCCCGCATCGGTCTGATTTTCCATCGCACAAGACACAGTGCAAGATAGACAGCCTGTGCAACGGCGAACATCAAACACCATGGCCAATCGTTTATCAGGTGTCTTAGCTTGAAGTTGAGCACTAGGGATGAGGGTTAACATTGCACCACCAGCAGCCATTTTTAATATGGAGCGTCTATCCAACATAATTATTCCTTATTATGAACACAGTAAATATTACTGATATCACTTATAAAAACTTTATATTTAAAATACACTCAAAAATATAAAGTTATAAACAAAGGCGCAATTTAAAAAACGAATATCAACTAAAGATCACAATAGAAAAATATTTAAATTTTTTATGAAATAAAATCGATAGATACATTTACAAACAAATACTGCACACAAAATAAACGTATCAATATGTATCTCAAGTATTCACACTTAACATGGCACGAAATAACCCAGCACCAACCTAAAAAGCAAAGCCTTTAAAATCAAAGAGATTGAAAGCGCGCGATGAGTCGACATCCTACGCAACATAGAGTGAAAATTACAATAAAAACTCATTGATACTCGTATTAAAAATATATCCACCGCAAATATCACAAACTGCGATTTGCAAAATCTAATATGTAAAACACGAGAGCCATATCAAACTAATAAAAATAAGCTTATTAAAAATGTGACACGCAACACTGAACATTACAACGCATATATAGATGATATTAACTAATGAATCCAGCCTATGATTAACTATGAATAAAATAGACCAATTAAATTACAATCAATTAAAAGTATTTATTGCCATATATGAGCACGGTCAAAGTCATCAGGCTGCAAATGAATTGGGTATGACAGCTTCAGGTGTCAGTAGAACACTAAAGATATTAAGAGACATATTTAAAGACTCACTCTTTATAAGACGCTGTTCCGGTTTTGTTGCCACAGAGAAAACTCACCAACTTATTCCCATGGCTAAGAGTTTGGTGGAGCAGTATCAGAAAATAGAGATGCAACACTCGGTGTTCACGCCAGCCGAATCGGGTGGGCAATTTGTTATCCATGCCTACGATGAATTTGTCTATGCGGTGCAAAAAGTGGTGCGTAACGATATCTTAACGGAAGCGCCCAATCTAAGATTCGATGTCAGAGTACTTACCCATGACTGCAGCACTGAGCTGGCCAATGGCGATATGGACTTTATTGTCGTCTATGAGGGATTTAACGGTAAGAATCTCAACTACGAAATGTTTAGTGAAACCGACAGCCTCTATATTTTAGCTCGACGTAATCACCCAATCCTAAGCCAAGAACTCACACTCGAAAACCTTTCCCGCTATTCCTGTTTAGAGATCGATAACTATGACGACCTTAGTTGTCCGTTACTGGTTAATCTCTGTCGCGAGCAAGATCTATGCATGGAAGTGGAAGGCTACACAGATAGTTTAGCGTCGGCCATGCGGTTATTGAGTGAAACCGATGCCATTACTCTGAGCTGTAATCAATTCACCCGTCAGTTCGTCAACATGTTACCCGGTATCGATTACGTCAAGTTGCCGGAAGAGCTAGCACAGAAGTGCCGAGTGCGTCGCCGGGAAAACCGCGAGATTGGCAACTATGTGCTATTTGGCAATACCAACCATTCAGCCGCGTTCAACTGGGTCAAATCAAAGTTAATTTGTGGGCTAGAAAGAGAATGGCGTCTAGCCAGTGAAGACTAGCTTATTAATCCATAGGGAAAGTCGAACTCTGCGCCGATGAGAGGCCAGAGTTTGCAGTTAGAGGAGTTCTACCTGAGTTAAAACCGTGTGTAACCGAGTGAGCGCTTGCTACGCCTGAAGCAAGGCTCTCACTTAGCAATATTAATGTCGTCTTTGCTACAAAAATAAATAGTGAATTAACACTATCAAGATGGGGAAAACATATGAAAATTAACAGACGCACCTTCCTGCAGGGAGTTGGAGCCAGTTCTGTTGTCGGCTCTTTGTCTGGCTTAATGCCAGGCATAGCTAACGCAACAGAGCGCGGTGGTGCACCCGACAAGATGCTTAAACGTGAAGGTAAAATCGTTTATCACACTTGTCAGCGAAATTGTGCCGACCGTTGTCTGCTGAAATTTACCGTACAAAATGGCCGTATGACCTATGTCGAAGGCGCATCCGAGATGAAGAAAATGGGGACATCTCCTTGCGTTAAAGGCCATGCGTACGTGCAGTACACCTATGCCGCCGATCGCATCTTGCACCCGATGGAACGCGCGGGTGAAAAAGGCGAAGGTAAATGGCGTCGTATCAGTTGGGATGAAGCCTATGCAAAAATCTCTAGTCGTTTACAACAGATCATCAAGGAGCATGGCGCTGACGCCATTTTGCCATACAGCTACTCGGGGCATGAAGGCGTTATCGGTAAATACGGTGGACCAAGCCGTTTCTTTAACGCAGTCGGTGCCCGTAAGCTCGATCGTACAGTGTGTGTTAATGCCGCTTATGCAGGGCTTAAGTCTGTTACTGGCTCTTACCAAGGCCCAGATCCCTACGACAATATTTACACCAACTGCTATATCTCTTGGGGTCAAAACGAAACTGCCACTAACGTGCACGGTATCAAGTTTATTAACCAAGCGCGCGATAAAGGTGCCAAGCTACTCGTAGTTAATCCAATGCGTACGCCAATTGCTTCGCAAGCCGATGTCTGGTTACAACCTAAGCCAAGTACCGATACATACTTAGCAACGGGCATCATGAAATACCTCGTCGAGAACGACTTGGCCGACATGAAGTTTATCGAAGCCAATACCCTTGATTATCAAGATCTATTGAAGCGTCTCGATGAGATGAGCTATGACGAGATCGAACAAGTCACTGGTGTACCGAGAGAAAAGATGTTCGAGTTTGCCAAAGTCTATGGCGAATCAGAACTGTCAGTCATTCGTTTAGGTTACGGTATGCAGCGTAACTACAACGGCGCACGTATGTCTCGCGCCATCGCCATGATGCACGCTGTCGCGGGTCAATACGGCAAGATTGGTAACGGCTTTATCTATGATAATACCCAGGCCGATGACAGCCTTAACTACTCAAAAGGCCGCGCCGATCATATTCACCCTAACGGCGACACCGTTGGCCACGTCAACATGACTGAAATCGCCAAGGCGATTCATCCCACCAACCCAACGGCTTACGGCAAGCCTATCAAGCCTATTAAGGCGGTGATTAACTACAACGGTAACTTCGTCTCGGTTGCGCCAGACTCAAATGCTTGTCGCTTAGGTGCAATGCGTGATGACTTGTTCCTTGTGGTACACGACTTCTTGATGACAGATACCGCAGAACTTGCCGATATCATCGTGCCATCAACCACCCAGTTTGAGTTCCCAGATATGGGTACCGACTACAACTGGTATCATATGCAAATCTCAGAGAAAGTGATTGAGCCTTTAGGTGAATCTAAAGATAACTGGATCTTCTTTAAAGAGTTAGCCGCGCATATGGGACTGGACTACCACCCAGAGATGCGCGTCGATTACGAGCAGATCTTACGAGACTTCCTCGATACCGACGAGCCAGCATTTAGACACAACAACATCACCTACGAGACGATCATCAGAGACAAGTTTGTCACCGTCTATGATCAGCGCCCTTACTTTGGTGATGGCAAATACAAGACTGACAGTGGCAAGATCGAGTTCTACTCGCAGATGATGAAAGATGCAGGCTACCACCCTGTTATCGACTTCGGTTTACCCGAAGACGAGATGATCCCTGAAGAGAAGAAGCTGCCTTTCCGTATGTTGTCACCTGCCATTCCGCAGCGTGCTAACAGCTCTTTCTATAACGTTAAATATATCCGTAACTTCCCAGCATACTTGGCCAAGATCAACACCGAAGATGCTAAAGAGTTAGGCATTAAAAATAACGACAGAGTCAGACTCAGTAACCACCGAGGTGAAGCATTCTTTACTGCGCAGGTTTCTGGACAAGTTGGCCGCGGTACTGTTATGGCACCTAAGAACAACTGGCGCCGTATGGATCCACACGGTAAAGCGAGCTGTACCAACAACCTGACCACCGACAAGTTTAGCGATATGGGCCACTGCTCAGCTTACCATTCGACCAAAGTCGCGCTAGAAAAAGCCTAAGGAGTAAATAATGACTATGAACAAAAAAGTAGGCTTTGTCTTCAGACAAGAGAACTGTGTCGGCTGTGGTGCCTGTACTGTAGCTTGCCAAATTCACAACGAGCTACCAGAGAACCACAGATTCCGTAAGGTCGACCGCTATGAGGTTAAGCGCGATGATGGCGCAATTGATGTGTGGCTATCGCACTCTTGCATGCACTGTGAAAACCCAGCCTGCCTGATGGTTTGCCCTGCAAAGGCTTACCACGTAAGAGATGACGGCATTGTGGTGCTAGATCGTGAGAAGTGCACTGGCTGCGGCCTATGTGCCAGCGCCTGTCCATATTCTGCAGTCAGCATTCGTGAGGACGATGGCAAGGCGGATAAGTGCAACATGTGCGTCGAGTTACTCGATCGCGGTATGCAGCCAGCGTGCGTCCACGGTTGCCCAGTAGAGTGCCTCAAAGTCGGCAACTTGCAAGAGGTGCTGAAGAAGCCATCTGCCAGTAAAGAAGGTATTGGCTACGGCGACTGCATCACGAAACCTAACATGGTGATTATTAAGGAACGCGCATAATGACAAACCAATATGGTCCTATGGCAACGGCCTACTTTGCCTTTAAATCGATGATTTTCTTTCCTTCACAAGCTGAGGCATTAAACGGATTAATCGCTTATCTAGAGTCGAGCAATCCACAAAGTCCGCTGTTAGTAGAGGCGAAACAGTTTATCGACGATGCATCGGAGCTGGAGTTTGACTTCAACCGCATGTGTATAGGCCCATATAAGTTGCTGGTCGCCCCTTATGAGGGCATATACCGCAGCGGTAACCACGTCATAAACACAGATGAAACCGTTGAGGTTGCCGACTTCTATCAGCAGATAGGACTGGTCATTGACGACAAATTCAATGAACCCGCCGATTTTATCGGTAACGAGTTGGAGTTTCTTTACTGTGTGCACGCCCTTGCGAGTGAGCAGAGACAAGCAGATAACCTAGAGGCGGCTAACGAACTCGACGCCATGGCGGATGAGTTTGTTAATAAGCACCTTGGAGTGTGGATTAATCCTTTCTGTGAAGGCATTAAGCAGCACGCTAAGCAGGCTTTCTGGCGAGAATTTGCTAATGAACTGCAACTTTTTATCACCAAACAACTGCATGAATAGGCTGCCTGTAAAAACAGTCTATTACACATCAGGATCAGACTTTATCTATGACGTATCTAAACGCCAGATAAAGCAAAAGAGGCGGCCTTAAGCCGCTAAAGGAGTTACCTATGAACAGAGCAATAAAATGGCTTAGTTTTATTGTGATCAGCCTGTTTGTCTCTACCGCAGCGATGGCGGCAGATGAGGCAAACTTACAGCCACAGCAGTGGCAACCGATTAAAGTCGAAGCCATTGCTGGCGATATCCCAGAACTACGCGGTATGCCAACGGATCCCCAGCTACTGTTACCTGAGTCCGTTCCAGAAGATGCCAACGAAGTGGTATTAGGCTATTTAGCCGCAACCGATACTATCGCGTTGTTGGTCTACGCCAGCCTATTTGCGGTTATCACGCTATTTATCATTTTCATCGTGGTAAATGGTATTTCACGTCTAGAGGACGGCTATTCAGGCAAGCGAATTAAGCGCTGGTCAGGTTTAAGCATCAGTGTGCACTGGCTAGGAGCCATCGCCTGTATCTTCTTAATTCTAACCGGTTTAGTACTATCTGGTGGGCGTTTGTATCTCGAACCAAGCATGAATCAATCTGGCTGGGCATCACTTATAGGGCTCTCTAGCGGATTGCATGAGCTGATGGCGTTCCCATTCATCTTAGGCTACGTGTTGATGATCTTGATGTGGGCACCGAAGCAAATTCCTGCCAGCTACGATCTTAAGTGGTTTGCCGTACTCGGCGGTTACCTCAACACAGGTAAGAAACATCATCCAGATGCGGGCTTTGCCAACGCAGGAGAAAAGCTGTGGTTCTGGGTATTTGCCCTGTTTGGCGGCTTAATGGTGATATCAGGCCTCACCATGATGTTCCCAGAAACCTTTGTGGTGACCAAAAACACCGCTAATACCATGCTACTGATGCATATCGTCTCGACCATCATCATCACGGCTTTCTCGGTTGTGCATATCTTTATGGCGACTGTGATGTCTGAAGGCGGCATGTCTAACATGACCTCTGGCTACTGCGATGAAAACTGGGCTAAACAGCATCACAACTTATGGTTCAAAGAGCTGAAGTAACTCAGCCCAACTAAAACATTAGTTAATGCACCATCCCCCACCAGCACTACTGCTGGTGGGCTCTTATACCAATAATATTTATTCGCTTTGCACCAACTCTAGCCTTTTAGAGAGGGCGACTTGTTGCAGCCGAAATATAGGGAAATGCATAGATGAAAACATTGAAATCACTACTGGCCGTTGCCGTTAGCCTATGTTGTATAAACGCTTATGCCGATGATTCTGCCACAACAGCCGAACTTGAAGCCCGTATCGCCAAACTCGAAAACAACGCTGCACCATCACAATTTAAAAATAGCCAAGTCAGCCTCTACGGCTCACTTCGCCCAAGCTTAAGCTACCTCGACGACAATCAAGATAAAACTTGGGATGTGCGTGATGCGCTCTCTCGCATCGGTATTAAAGCCAGCACCGAATTTGCCGATGGCTGGAGCGCTATCGCCCAAGGCGAATGGAGCGTCGATATCGCTAACTCTGGCAACTTTGGTAAAGCGCGCCAAGCCTATGCCGCTATCGCCTCACCTTACGGCCAAGTCGGCATTGGTAAGCAGCGCCCAGCGCAATACACCTTAGTGGCTGAATATGTGGATATCTTTAACAACGCTAATAGTCCTTTTGGCTACGATCATGAAAGCCCATTTTTTGTCGATAACTTCGTGACTTACCAACTGGTCACCGGCGATTTTACCTGGATGGCAGGGGCACAGTTTAATGGCGATAGCGGTGAGGATGCTACGGATATGGTTAACGTCGGTGTGGGATACGATCTAAACCAGCTACATATCGGTCTAGGTTATGTCAGCCAAAACACTGTCGATAACCAGCATATCGAGGGCGATGACAATACCCTTGGCGGAGTTGTGGCTTATACCTTTAGCAATGATCTGTATCTAGCCGTGAGCTATCAAGATAAGCAATACAACTATGATGCTGGCAGTATGAATAAAGATCGCAGTGGCAGCACCTTAGACACCGCACTGGCCTATCCTATCTTTGACGACTACAAGGTCAAACTCGGTTACTTCCAGTTTAAAGACGGTATCGACGATAACACCTCTGCCGACTATGACGGCTTCAATACCACGCTTGAGTGGAACCCTGTCGATAATGTACGAGTGCATTTAGAGTATCTCGATAAAAACTTCGACAATCGTGATGACGACCGCTCGATCACTATCGGTTTTAGATACGACTTTAATCTCACATGGCAAGGCTAAGCTGACGTAAAAACTAACGTATAAGCTGACGTAAAAGTTTAGCCGTAAACCTTAATACTCCCTTCTAAGGGGCCGACCCCGGCCTCTTTTATTCGCGTTACAGCGTGGAGATAAACAATTGCTAGGATTTAGAAAATCGCTAATCGCGTCAATGGTGACTCTAGTCGCCCTTTGCCTTTTGATCTCAAACTACTTGTCCTATATCGAGATCAAGCAAAGCACCATTGCCTACACTAATGAGAAACTCAGCGCCGTGGTCAATAATGAGTCCAGCAAGATTGAAAGCTGGTTTACAGAAAAAGCTTCTGCTATTGACGCACTCGCTAATCATTACCGGATGGGTAGCTACCGTAATAACTATGTTAATGCTGCACGGATCTCTACCGATGTCGGTGGCGTCGCCCGTATCTATTTCGGCTTTGATGACGGCAGCGCCTACTCAACAGAGAGCAGTGACAAGTGGATAAACGGCAAAGCAATAGCGGAGAAATACGATCCACGCACTCGTCCCTGGTACCAACAAGGAAAATCCACTAACAACCTCGATATCACCGATATCTATGTCGATGATGGTACCGGCCACGATGTGATCTCGATTCTGAAGAACCTGGGTGACGGCGTGGTACTGGGAGATATTGAGCTGACCTATCTCAGCGACATCGTAAAGTCGGTCGACTATCCTGGTGCAGTCGTATTAATCACAGATCAAACCGGAAAAGTGTTAGCCTCAGAGTCTAAAACCTTAGTCGCGGGCAGCCATTTTTCAGATTTCGGACTCGGAGCTGTCGAACGCAAGCTGCTAGCTAATGATGAAGCCAGACAGGAGTACAGCTTAGATGGCCAAGATAAACTGGCCTTCTCAAAAGCCATCCACTTGGTTAACGGCAAGAAGTGGTACTTGTTTGTCGGCCTAGATAAATCTGTCGCTTATGCCGCGGTCAATAGTGCCCTCTACAACGCCATTATCTCCTCTAGCATCATACTGGCAATAACCATCTGTATTTTACTTGGCGTGCTCTTCGTACTCTATCAGCCTATTTTGTCACTCAAAGAGATGGTCACCGAACTATCCAAGGGCAATGGTGATCTGACTCGACGTCTTGAAGCCAAGAGTGATGACGATCTAGGTCAGATCTCAAAAGGCATCAACCGCTTTATCGAGAACCTGCAGAAGATGATGCTAGAGGTGTTGCAATCATCGACCCATATCGCCAGCAGCGTTGAGCGCCTACGATCTGAAACTGAGGCTAATACCACCATTTTAGCGGCGCATACCACAGAAACAGAGCAGATCGTCACAGCCGTCGAAGAGATGAGCGCCACCGCCAACGACGTAGCCAGAAATGGCGCCGAAACCGCTTCTTTTACCCAGATGACCAATCAACAGACCGTCGAGTCTAAAGCGGTTGTAGCCCGAGCAACCAGTACCGTGGCTCAGCTGGTCCAAGAGGTCGAAAATACGTCTGCCAATATTGCCCAAATCGATAAAGACACGGTCGATATTACTCAAGTACTTAAAGTGATTGGTGAAATTGCCGATCAAACCAATCTATTAGCGCTTAACGCGGCTATTGAAGCCGCCCGAGCCGGTGAGCAGGGGCGTGGGTTTGCAGTGGTGGCCGACGAAGTTCGCGCCTTAGCCGCCCGAACTCAGTCCAGCACCGCAGAGATCGAAGTTACCCTAAATAAACTCAGGGCAGCCTCTAATGCGGCAATACTCTCTATGGATGAGACTAAAAACACCTGCATTAAAACCGCCGATACCACAAAGAAGGTGGCTAGCGATCTCGACGCAATCGGAGCCTCCGTCAATCAAATCAATGATCTCAATACTCAAATAGCGACTGCAGCCGAAGAGCAAAGCTCAGTATCGAGCGAGATCACCCGCAATATGTCGGCCATCAGCGAGATGGCTAACGAGCTAGCCTTAAATGGTGAGAATACCAGTCGAGAGACCGTCAACTTAGCCACGGCCAACCACCAACTCGAGCTGATAGTAAGCCAGTTCAAGCTTAAGTAAGCCACCCTAGCCGCAGCCATGCTGCGGCAACTCAGCTTCAATCACTCAGAAACCACATATATAAAGCGCCTAAGCAGCCTCAATCACGTATACTCGCGCGACATTTTCTTCTATCGACTAAAAGCACTACCGCGTTATGAGTAAGTACACCGCTCCCACCTTTTCAATTGCATTGCTTCACCCCAAATATTGGGGTGTGCTACTAATGGTAAGCATTAGTTATCTATGTAGTTTATTACCCTATGCCATCCAAATCCGTATGGGTAAGGCTCTTGGGCGCATCGCAATCGGCCTTATGAAGAAGCGCCGCAACACGATTAAGCGTAATCTAGAGTTATGCTTCCCAGAGATGGGTGATGCCGAGCGCGAACTGCTGGTTAAGCAAAATATTGAAAATACCGGGCTGGCACTTTTTGAAACGGGGATGGCTTGGTTTTGGTCTGAAACCCGCGTGACTAAACACATGACAGTTGTAGGTATGGAACATATCGACAAGCTAAAGGCAGAGGGACGCGGCGCACTGTTAGTAGCGGTGCATTCACTCAATCTAGAGCTCGGCGGCCGAGCATTTGGTTTATTTAATTCTGGCATGGGTGTCTATCGTCCCAACAACAACCCTTGTTTCGACTACTTTCAATTAAAGGGGCGTTCTCGTGGTGGACATACGCTAATTCATCGTAAGAACGTTAAATTTATGCTGGAAGCACTCAATAACGGTGCGTTTATGTGGTACGCCCCCGACCATGACTATGGTCGCCGTCGCTCGACATTTGCGCCGCTATTTGCGGTAGAAAATGCCTGCACTACGACAGGAACCAGTATCTTAGTCGAAGGCTCAGACTGTGCGATTGTACCTATTGTGATGGTGCGTAATGACGATAATGGTCACTACACCTTAACCATCAAAGAGCCGTTGATAGATCAATTCCCTAAGGGGGACGAAAACGCAGGTGCTCGCTTTATCAATAAGATTGTCGAAACCTCGATTATGGATGCCCCGAGTCAATATATGTGGCTGCATAGACGCTTCAAAAATCGCCCCGATGGTGAAAGTTCTTTATATTAAATTGAGAAGGAAATAGCGTGTTAACTCCGTAGCGTCGGTATGCTGATAGCACGCCAACACAACTAGAAGTGATGAGTATTGCCCCAGCCATCACTTCATTAAAGTTTAAATCTCTCCCCCATTGCCCCCCCTTTATTGTTTAACAAACAATAAATAACCAAACCTTCAATAAGCATATATTAAATTAACATTCAGTTTATTTCATTTATTAAGAAGCGTATTTCACTTTTTAAAATCCATGTATTTCCCATACTGAAAATTACATCACAACTCATATAATCAAAAATTCACCTCGTATATTTGTGACAAAGATCCTAACTGAATTAACAATGAGGAATCATAGTATGACTAAGCGATAATCATGGTGTTTACAAAATGAAAATGGATAATTTGAACTATAGCCAAATAAAAACTCTTCTTGCTGTTTATAAACACAAGCAGGGCAATTTAGCTGCGCTAGAGCTGGGCGTCACAAACTGCACAATTACTAGAACGCTAAATAGTTTACGCAATATTTTCATGGACTCTTTATTTATCCGAAAATCTAATGGGTTAATTCCAACACAAAAAACAGAAGAATTGATACCGCACGCTCAACTGTTAATTGAACAGTATCGTTTAATAGAGAACCAGCATTCTGTTTTTTCACCAAGTCAATCAGGCGGACACTTTATTATTAGAGCTTATGATGAATTCATTTACGCCGTTCATAAAGTGATTGAAACCTACATATCACCAGAAGCACCAAATATAAGATTCGATGTGAGAGGACTTAGCCATGACTGCACTCAAGACTTAGTTGCTGGTAGCGTTGACTTCATCGTTGTCTACGAAGGATTTGATGACACTAGATTAAATTACGAAATATTCTCTGAGACAGGTGATATCTATATTTTAGCTAATAAAGAACACCCAATTCATCATGAAACATTATCGCTAGAGAATCTATCGAAGTATTCATTATTGGAGATCGATAACTATAGTGATCTCTCCTGCCCTCTATTAGTCAACTTATGCCGTGACTCAGGTTTGCAAATGGATGTTCATGGTTATACCGATAGCGTAGCAACCGCAATGAGGCTGTTATCAGTCAGCGATAGCATCACTCTTAGTTGCAATCACTTCACCCGTGAGTTTGTTGACATGATGCCAAGTGTTCGTAGCAGACGCTTACCAGACGAAATAATCAAAAGTATTAAAGAGATCCGCAGCGAACAACGTACCGTGGGTAATTATATTCTTTATGGTAACACCAATAACTCACCGGTATTTAACTGGGTGAAATCAAAATTAGTTTATGGACTAGAAAAAGAATGGCGAACCGCATCTGAAAAGTAATCATTTACAACTAGCGTCACATTAATAAATATAAGTTGCCAGTCACCTTCTGGCAATTAACAACCTGAATTAATAAACGTTAAAATCAAATTAATAACCACTATTATTTTACTTAGCAAGTGAGGCTTTTATGGAGTTTACATTGTTTTGTATTGCCGCCTACGCAGCATACATTGTTTTTAAAAAACCAGAAAAAGAAAAGTTAGCCGACAGACTTTTATTTGGCTGTATCGGATTGAGTTTTTTCATTTGGATCATGATGTCTTGGGGCATCCTTCTTCCCATCGGAAATTATTAAAGAGTCATTATGAATAATCATGTATTTAATAAGTTAGCCTCTGGTGCATCGTTAGCTATTATGGCCCTTCCTGTGGGTATAGCCTGTTTCTTCTTCGGTTTTATTTTATTAGATAACCCTTGTGCATTTTGTTGGCAAGAACGTACTGCAATGATCCTTATAGCCTTAACGGCACTATATTCCGTTCGCTATGGTTTAAAACCTAAATATATTGCCGCTTTAGTATGGCTAGGTGTTTATGGCGCATTTATGGCGGCAGTGCATACATCGATAAACCTAGGGAGTGATATAGGTCAAGGTTTCTCGCTTAAAATAATGGGCGCTCACACTTACACTTGGGCATTATTTGTTTTTGTTATGGTGCTCGTCGTCGTCGCTCTACTCATGTTTACATTGGGTAATAAATTTCCTGACAATGCTTATGGAAAAAAAGCGTTAGACCCTCTACCTAAATATGCCTTTATCGTATTTTTAGTGGTTATTGCCGGCAACATAGTTCAAGCATTTACCCAAACAGGCCCAGCTCCATTCATCGGCCAAGATAGCCCCGGTCGAGTCTCATTTAACCCCCAGTATATGAGCTGGGAATTAGATCACTGGCCAACCTATGCACCTAATGCCCGTGGAGCATACGCCATAGATAACCCAGATATCGATAACTGGCAGCAGACAACGGCCACATTCTCATCGACCCCAACACTCAACCTACTCAATGAGACTCAACTTCCAGATGAGATAAAGGGTCGAGTCACCGCTATCGATTATCAAGCAGATGCCAAACTCTATGCACTAACGACTTCGGAAAACTGGGTATACATTTTAGATCGTAATTTCAAGCTATTAACTCAAGCACAAGTTGACGGTATGTACATGTTACATATAGAGAAGCTCAATGGCGTCAGCTTCACCAGCGAAAATAGTCTTGTGGTGATGGGATTCAACAAGGCATATGCCGAATTGATTTTAGATCCCGAGCAAAACTGGGAACTTAACTATCGTCGATTCAATGAAAGCGATGTAGGTATGGGCGAAACTAATCGCGGTCAATTCAGCACGATTCGTGCCAAGACAAGTTATAGCCTAGCACTAGGATATAGCGACAAATTAGACCAATTTGTCACTGTCACCACCCGAAATGAGTTAGCAGACAACCTAGTCGTCTCACGTTTTGACAAACAAGATATGACGCTAGCAGCAGAATCGAATCTTAAAGGCCTAACGACTCTACCTCAGATCAGCGGTATTCATATCGAAGACGCTCAGGCTTGGATATTAAATAACGATGCAGGCGAGATAATGCAACTCGACCTACTCAATGGACAAGTCTCACCTTTAGCCATCCTACCTCAGGTGAACAACCCACAAGGGCTGCTTATTAAAGATCAACTCGTATCGACTGTTAGCCAAATTAACGGCAAGAACATCTTACAAACCTACGGCTTATAAGGCTGTTCCGCCCCCAGAAATCACTCTAGGGGCGAAACGCTAAGCGAGCGAAATCAAGATATTAAATTAACGAAAATAGATGCAGAGTGAACATATGAAAATCAATAGACGTACATTTATGCAAGGAGCCGGAGCGACGGCGATACTCTCCTCATTATCTGGATTAACACCGGGTATCGCCAATGCGCGAACAACGGGGGCACATTCAAACCTACTCGCTAAACGTAATGGTGAAGTTGTTTATCACAGCTGTTTGCGCAACTGCGCCGCCCGCTGCCTATTAAAGTTTAGAGTGCAAGATGGCCGCATGACCTATGTCTCTGGCGCCGAAGAGCAGGCCAAGACGGGTAAGGCACCATGTTTAAAAGGACAAGCCTATGTTCAGTATACCTACGCTCCTGATCGTATTTTGCACCCTATGGAACGTGTAGGGGCAAAAGGTGAAGGTAAATGGCGTCGTATTAGCTGGGATGAGGCCTATAAGAAAATCTCAGATCGCTTAAAATCAGTGATTACTGAACACGGCTCAGAGTCAATCCTTCCTTACAGTTATTCAGGCAACTATGGTGCCATCGGTATGTCAGCGTCGGGGGAACGTTTCTGGAATCGAATCGGCTCCTCTATTTTAGAGCGTAAAGTCTGTACTTACGCAGCTTATGATGGCTTAGAGTCTGTCTATGGCACTTTCTTAGGTCCAGATCCAGAAGACGTCATGTTGAGCGATGTCTACCTAAACTGGGGGCACGATGAAACCGTTTCTAACACCATCGCGATTAAGCTAATTAACAAGGCACGCGACAATGGTACTAAGTTTCTAGTGGTTAACCCTCAGCGCACACCGTTATGCAACCAGGCTGATGTGTACCTACAGCCAAAACCAAGTACCGACGTGCAACTGTGCGCTGGCATAATGAAGTATCTGGTAGAAAAAGACCTAGTTAACCATAAGTTTATCCAAGAACAGTCGATTGGTTATGACGACCTACTCAAGCGTTTAGACGAGCTTAGCTATGACGAAATCGAGCAAATCACCGGTGTTCCCAGAGCCAAGATGTTCGAGTTCGCACAGATTCTAGGTGAAAACGAAAAAACCATGCTGCGAATGGGATACGGTTTCCAACGTAACTTTAATGGTGCACGTATGTCTCGTGCTGTGGCCATGTTGCTTGGTGTTACAGGTAACTTTGGTAAAAGAGGTAATGGCCTGGTCTATGACAACATTCATGCTGGTGCAGGTCTAAATCAATCTATCGCCAGCGGCAAATATATGCGTAAGAACAAAGATGCTCAACGCATTAATATGACTGAAATAGCCAAAGCTATTCATCCAACAAATCCAACCAGTCATGACAAACCAAGTAAGCCTATCCACGCCATGATTATCTATAACGGCAACCCGGTGGTCGTCGCCCCTGACACCAATGCCGTTATCGAAGGCATGAAACGTGAAGATCTGTTTGTCGTCGGCCACGACATGGTAATGACGGACTCCCTCCAGTACTGCGATATCATCTTGCCATCGGCGAGTCAATTTGAGACCGACGATATCGTGGGTGATTATCACGGTTACTACATTCAAGTATGCCAAAAGGTGATTGAGCCAGTTGGTGAGTCTAAGTGTAACTGGACCTTCTTCCGCGAGCTAGGTCAAGCTATGGGCTTCGAAGATGACGTCTTTAAGGCCAGCAATGATGACATCATCAAAGAGCTGCTTGATACCGACTCTCCTGACTACAAAGGCGTAACCTATGAGCGCCTAATGAAAGAGAAGTTCATCAAACTTGATATCCCTCAGCCGGTGTTGGCCGACGGCAAATACAACACACCAAGTGGCAAAATTGAGTTTAGTTCCAAGCTGATGTCTGATGCGGGTTATCACCCAGTACTAGACTGGCAGCTACCCGAAGAAGAGATGGAGCCTAAAGAGCGTAATCTTCCATTCCGTTTACTGTCCAGCGGTGTACCACAGCGCGTAAACAGCTCCTTCTATAACGTGAAGTACATACGCGCTATTCCAGCATACTACGTAAAAATCAACCCGGTCGATGCCAAGACATATGACGTTAAAGATAATGATGTCGTCAAGCTAAGTAACCATCGTGGCGAAGCTCGCTTCGTGGTAATTGTCACCGAAGGTGTGTTACCCGGCTCATTGATGACGCCGAAATGCAACTGGCTGAGAATGAACCCAAACGGAACCGAAGGCTGTACCAACTCGTTAACCACTGACAAATTAACCGATATGGGCGGCTGCTCTGCATACCACTCTACTCGTGTAGACCTAGCAAAAGCATGAAGGAGAGTTTAAATGGAAAATAAACATCAACTTGGATTTGTATTCAGACAAGAGAACTGTATCGGCTGCCAAGCTTGTACTGTTGCCTGCCAAATCCATAACGAACTGCCCGAAGATGTCCGTTTTCGTAAAGTCGATCGCTACGAAGTGCCACATGAAGACGGTACTAAAGATATTTGGCTAAGCCACTCATGTATGCATTGCGGTAACCCCGGCTGTTTAATGGTCTGCCCTTCTCAAGCATACTCGGTACGCGATGACGGCTTAGTCGTGCTTGATCGCGACAAATGCACTGGCTGTGGTCTTTGCGTCAATGCTTGTCCTTACGATGCAGTGGTGATGCTAAAAAGTGACGGTAAAGCCGCCAAATGTAATATGTGTATTGAGCTTATCGATCAAGGGCTAAAGCCTGCCTGCGTTGATGGTTGCCCAGTAGAGTGCCTAGATGTAGACCGCATCCATTCAGTGTTGCAACAAAAAAGCTCTGCCAGCAAACAGGGGATCGGTTATGGCAACTGCATCACTAAGCCGAACATGCTGATCATTAAGGAGCGAGCATGACCCAAGCAGACTTTGGCTCTGTCGCTAATGGTTATCAGGCCTTGAAGGGGATGCTATTTACCCCTTCAGCCCCTGAGTGCCTTGAGCGACTCATTGATTGGCTTGAAGCCAGTCAAATCAACAATGAGCTATTAGCTGAGGCCCGCAAAAGTCAGAACACACTCATTGACTTAGAGTGTGACTTTAATCGGATGTGCGTAGGGCCAACCCGTTTGCTGGTACCGCCATACGAATCGGTTTATTGCAGTGTTGGTTCGCAACTTAACACCAAAGAAACAGTTGCCGTTGCTGATTTTTACCAAAATATCGGTTTAGTGATTGATAAAAATCTCAATGAACCAGCGGACTATATTGGCAACGAACTGGAATTTCTCTTCTGCCTAGAGGCATTGAACCACCAGCAGAAGGAGCAAGTAAATCACAATGAGTCAACAGCCCTCGACGAGCTGGCCCAACTGTTTATTAGCCAGCACCTAGGGCGTTGGTATCAAGATTTTACTTATGGTATCGAACAGCATACCGAGATGACATTTTGGCGCCATTACGCCCAGACACTACGCGATTTTTTAGCGCAAAGGCATAACCCAACAATATCAGGGGATAATCCCCTATCGGAGAAGCGCCATTAAGTCGCTTAAGGTTATTACATGAAACGTTTAACAGCTTTAGTTCCTATGATGTTAACAGCCATTTTTAGTTTGCCGGCAATCGCTTCAGAAGAAGCGCCTACCGCACAACTATGGCAACCCGTTAAAGAGGTCGCTATTCAAGCCGACATACCAGAGCTATTAGGTATGCCAACACAGGCTGAGCTGCCAGTAATCGACACACTATTTAACCAAGGTCGAATCGAAACGCTAGCGCCTGCGAGCTACTGGGCAGATCTACTCAGCTATAGCTTCTTTGGTATGATCTTGCTATTAGGTATTTTTGTGGTATTCAACGGCAAATCTAAGTTAGCCAATGGCTTTTCAGGCCGTAAAGTGGCTCGCTGGAGTGGTATGGATGTGTTCATTCACTGGCTAGGCGCCATCTCCTGTCTATTCCTTATCATTACAGGTATCGTCATGGCCGCAGGGCGCTTCCTGTTAGAGCCTAATATGGCGACAAATAGCTGGATGGGAGTCATTAATACCTCAGTAGGTTTGCATGACATGATGGCGTTTCCCTTCCTCCTAGGCTGGGCGATAATGGTCGTGAAGTGGGCTGCCAAGCAGATGCCTGAAAGCTGCGATATCGGCTGGTTTAAAGTGATGGGGGGCTATCTGAATTTTGGTTCCTTTAAGAACCAACACCCGGATGCAGGCTTTGCCAACGCGGGAGAAAAACTCTGGTTCTGGACATTCGCACTCTTCGGCGGCGTGCTCGTGGTTTCTGGACTGATCCTGATGTTTCCAAGCTTGGTTGCAACTAAAGACGCCGCGAATTTAAGCCTTATACTTCACCTACTCTCTGCCGCAATCCTAGGTATGTTCACTGTCGTGCATATATTTATGGCAACGGTCATGTCTGAGGGTGGTATGGAGTGCATGGTCAGTGGCTATTGCGATGAAAACTGGGCTAAACAGCACCACAACTTATGGTTCAAAGAGCTGAAATAACCTCAGCAAGTTAGAGACTCCCTTGCTCACCACTCCATAAAGGAGTGATGAGCAATTCAACCAAACCTTAATCGCTCGTCATGCAACCCCGACTCTAATCAATAGAGATGGTGAATTGTTGCTGCCGAAATATAGAGAAGCTCCCGATGAAAACACTTAAAACACTAATCGCAGTAACGATTAGCTTATGCAGCTACAATGCCTATGCAGACGATAATGGCGATCTTGAAACTCGTATCGCCAAACTCGAAAACAATGCCTCACCATCACAATTTAAAAACAGCCAAGTCAGCCTTTATGGCTCTATTCGACCAACGTTAAGTTATCTAGACAATGGCCAAGAGAACAGCTGGGATGTACGTGACGCATTATCAAGAGTCGGTATCATGGCCAGTACAGAATTTGCCGATGGTTGGAGCGCCATCGCCCATGGTGAATGGAGCGTCGACATCGCTAACTCAGGCAATTTCGGTAAGGCCCGTCAGGCCTATGCCGCGATAGCTTCTCCTTACGGTCAAGTGGGTATAGGTAAACAGCGTCCGGCGCAATACACCTTAGTGGCCGAATATGTGGATATCTTTAACCATGGCAACAGCCCTTACGCTTATGACTATGACAATCCATTTTTTGTCGATAACTTCGTCACCTATAAACTAGTCACTGGTGGCTTTACTTGGATGGCGGGTGCACAGGTTGATGGCGATAGCGGGGAAAGCGGTACCGATATAGTTAACGTCGGTGTCGGTTATGACCTCCAGCGACTACACATAGGATTAGGCTATATCAGCCAAAACACGCTAGATAGCAATGATATCGAAGGTGATAATCAAACTCTTGGCGGTGTAGTTGCCTACACCTTTAGCAACGATCTATATCTAGCCGCGAGTTATCAAGAGAAGCAGTACAACTATGACGCTGGTAGCATGAATAAAGACCGCAGTGGCAGCACCTTAGACACGGCACTGGCCTACCCGTTCAGCGATGATTATACCGTTAAACTGGGTTACTTTATGTTTAAAGATGGAATTGATGACAATACATCAGCTGACTATAACGGCTTTAACACTACTTTAGAGTGGAACCCTGTCGCTAACGTGCGAGTGCATTTAGAATACCTAGATAAAAACTTTGACAACCGTGAAGACGATCGGGCCGTGACCATAGGTTTTAAATACGACTTCAATCTCACTTGGAGAGACTAAGTCTATTTTCGATCCCCTAGAGTAAAGCTAACAAAGCGAGACTAATCAAACCAAGCGGCTGACTTTTCGGCGGCTTGGTTTTTAACGTTATCATCGACATACATCGACACCATAGCCAGCGCTGCGGCTAAGGCGCCAAGATCGTCAGTATAGCCGAGTATAGGTGTTAGATCTGGAATGGCATCAATCGGTGCAATAAAGTAAGCCAGTGCGCCAAAAATTACCGTCTTAGCCCATTTAGGCGTATCAGGACGCTTAGCCGCATAATAGAGACACAAGGCGTTATCGATCACTTCACGACCCGCTTTTTTGGCAAATAGTTTTACCTTCTGCCAAAAGCTCTCGTCGCTATATTCGTTAGTGTCATTCGTTTCTTGAGTCATGATCCTGCCCAATAAAAAGGGAATACTTATACCAATCAGTATAAAGATATTCCCTTATTTTAGTTTATTTAGCTACAGCAAGCTTATCACTGCTGCTTTGGGCACTTGTTTGAGTGCCCCAAGCGTTCTTTTAGCTTTGATGCTCTATCTTTGGTGTTTAGGCGTGGTGCCCCAAGCATTTTTCTTTGGAGGGCGCTTACCTGTTGGCTTAGCGCCTGTTTTAGCACCTTGGCCAGATCTGTTTTGATCCGGCTTGCCTTGACCCGCTTTATTACCACCTGACTTTTTCTGGCCAGACTTATTCTGACTAGACTTATTCTGGCCAGATTTACGATCATCAAATTGATCGCCAGAGAAACGGGTAAAGGCCTTCTTACCTTTGCCATCATCTTTAGCGTTAGACGTCTTACTATTAGCTCTGTTTGCTTCTCGCTCTTGGCGCGTCTCCACTGGGACTAAGCAAGATGGGCCATTACCAATTAATTTCTCTTTGCCCATCTCAATTAACGCTTCACGGATCAGCGGCCAGCCTGCCGAGTCGTGATAACGCAGCAAGGCCTTATGTAGCTTACGCTGACGGCCTTTCTTCGGCACAGTGACCTGTTCACTATCGTGCTTAACGTTTTTAAGCGAGTTAAGCTCTGTGTGGTAAATGGTGGTCGCATTCGCCATCGGTGATGGGTAGAAGTTCTGCACCTGATCGAGCTTAAACTTCTCAGCCTTGAGCCATAACGCCAGATTCACCATATCTTCATTAGTGGTACCAGGATGCGCCGAGATAAAGTAAGGAATTAAATACTGTTTCTTACCCGCCTCTTGTGAGTACTTATCGAAAAGCGTTTTAAACTTGTCGTAAGTGCCCATTCCCGGCTTCATCATCTTGTTAAGCGGCCCTTCCTCTGTGTGCTCTGGAGCAATCTTAAGGTAACCACCAACATGGTGAGTCGCGAGTTCTTTAACGTAGCGTGGATCTTCGGTAGCCAAGTCATAACGCACACCAGAGGCGATCAAGACCTTCTTGATCCCCGGTACATCACGGGCGGCGCGGTACAAGTCGATGGTCGGCTGATGGTCGGTATCCATATGACCACAAATCGATGGATAGATACAAGATTGACGGCGGCAAGTGCTCTCGGCCTTTTCGCTAGTGCAGCCTAGGTGGTACATGTTTGCCGTTGGGCCACCCAGATCCGAGATAACCCCAGTAAAGCCCGGTACCTTCTGTTGAATATCTTTAATCTCTTTCACAATGGACTCTTGTGAACGACTCTGAATGATCCGCCCTTCATGCTCAGTGATCGAGCAGAATGAGCAGCCACCAAAACAACCGCGCATAATATTAATCGAGGCCTTAATCATGTCGTAGGCAGGGATCTTCTCCTTGCCATAGGACGGATGCGGCACACGCTGATATGCCAGATCGAACACGCCATCCATCTCATCGGTATTGAGCGGCCAAGCCGGTGGATTGACCCAAACTGCACGTTCGGCGTGCTTTTGAAATAATGCGCGCGCGCAGCCCGGATTCTGCTCTTGATGCAAAATTCGTGAGGCATGGGCATACAGGTATTTGTCCTCTAAAACCTTTTCATAGCTTGGTAGCATGACATAGGTCTTCTCCCAAGGCTTAGGTCTTGGAGGCTGGACGCTGATAGCCTTAGGCGCATCATTGTCGAAGATTTTCTCATCCGTCGGCCCTGATAGGTTTTTACAACCCACATCATCGGCGCCGTACGGATTAGGAATTGGATCGATCTTATGTAGCTGATCTAGCTTGCGCGAATCCACCCCCTTCCATTCGGGTAGCGGCTCGTTACGAATAACCGCTGTACCACGAATATCGTGAAGCTGTGACATAGGCTCGCCAGCCGCCAAACGATGAGAAAGCTCCACTAAAGGACGTTCGGCGTTGCCGTAGATCAAGATATCGGCTTTAGCGTCTAAAACAACACTGCGACGCACTTTATCGGACCAGTAATCGTAGTGAGCAATGCGGCGCAGACTCGCCTCGATACCACCTATCACTACAGGTACTTGCTTAAAGGCTTCTTTACAGCGTTGAGTGTAGACAGTCACGGCGCGATCGGGACGCTTACCACCAATATTACCCGCGGTGTAGGCATCATCATGACGCATACGGCGCTCGGCGGTATAGCGGTTAATCATCGAGTCCATGTTACCCGCAGTCACGCCAAAGTAGAGGTTAGGCTTGCCTAACTTCATAAAGTCTTCTTTGTTAGACCAATCAGGCTGGGAAATAATCCCCACTCTAAAACCTTGGGCTTCGAGCATGCGGCCAATGACTGCCATACCAAAACTTGGATGATCCACGTAGGCATCGCCCGTTACGATAATAATGTCACAACTATCCCAACCTAACTTAGCCATCTCTTTACGAGACATAGGTAAGAAAGGCGCTGGGCGAGTGAGCTCAGGGCGATACTTTGGAAAGGTAAATAACGTGGATTCTACTTGCATGGATTAGGCAGCCTAACTGAAATACAAAAATTACGCAGATTTCGCGCCCCAAGTTACTCTGACAATGGGGACGCGGAGTATAACAGGCTCCGCCTACAAGGTGTGACTAAAAAAGCATCAGATTGGTGCTTTTTTTAGTATAGCCTGCTATTCCACAATTTGGCTGCGGGTATCAGTGGGCTGGGATTTCAAGCATTTATAGCACCCAAGTTACCAACGCTCACTCTCTGCATGCATTAACCAACTAAAGGGTCATTGCAAAGTAAAATAGATTGACTGCCGCCAAGCCCAGTATGACCCCCCCACGTTAGCAATACCCCCCAGAAACGGCCGAAATGATAACCGCCCTGTCCTTGAGTTAACCCAATCGCATGTAATAAGCGCGCAACAATCCATACCGTACCAAACAGATACAAAAGCTCAGCTTTCGCACCATTCATTTCTGCCGTCACAAACAATAGTAAAGCAATGGGGGCATTCTCTAATAAATTAGCGTGCACTCTTTGCGCCAACTCCAACGATTCATTCCCCGCACTTCCGATGCCTATTTTATGGGTTCGCCTGAGCTTAATCACTCGAAAAGCGAGCACAACAGTAAGCAGTGCAGTAAGACTGATATACAGCCCAGATATTGCAAGCGGCATTGGATCTCCTATTGATTTTGGATCTTCTGTTTTGTCATTAACACCACGAAATTACAATTACAGAACATTATGTAAATAAATGGCAACTTTTTTAGCTCAAATAGGTTAAGATGCGCTCGTCAAAACAGAGCAAGCAAACATCTGCGCCGAACAACTGATAAAAATAATAAGCAGTTGTTCCATCTAGTAAATCATCCTGAAGTCACCTATAGCGAATAACATAGTGGATAATCAAGAGTTTTTAGAAAAACGCCGTTTCATCATCCGGCTCGGCAAGGCGCTGCATAAATTTGGCACTCCAGCCTACCGCCTAGAAGCCCATCTTCAGGGCGTTTCCCACGTGCTTGGCATTGAAGGTTACTTCTTGATCTCGCCAACGGCGATGACCTTCGTGCTGCAACATGATGAAGACCAAGAGTACAATCACGTCGCCCGCGTAAAACCCGGCGAACTAGACTTGGGCTCATTAGCCAGAACCGATGAACTGGTCGAAGAGCTGATGTCGGGTCAGCGCACCTTAAGTGAAGCACTTGAGCGTCTTGAAGAGATCTCCAATAAACCCAACCCCTACGGCACCAAACTGACGCTACTGGCCTTTGGGATCTCGGCGGGCGCCTTCGCCATGTTGATGGGCACCAGCTGGAACGATGTATTTTGGTCAGGCATGTTAGGCCTAATGGTTTACGGATTGGTTTTTAGTGCCGAGCGCTCAAAATCGATGGCTGAGATGTTAGAGCCGCTTGCCGCAATTCTGTGCGCGATTGCCGCCTTTGCTATCGCCCGCATCGATCCCTCGGTGAACGTTCCGGTAGTGATCCTGTCCGGCATTATTATCTTTATTCCTGGCCTTGCCCTCACCTTGGGACTCGCCGAGCTCGCCGCCCGCGACCTTATCTCTGGCACCGCAAGGGTCATGGATGCCTTCATGCTGCTATTCAAGCTCTATTTTGGGGTGATTTTAGGCATGGCCATTGGTAAGGCACTATTTGATGAAACGACCTATATTCCGCCTGCGGTACTGCCCCAGTGGGCAGTATTTATCTCAGTGCCTATCTTGTCTATGGCGCTAGTGATTATCTTCAAGGCTCGGATGAAAGACTCACCATGGGGAATATTAGCGGGAACCGTCGCCTTCTTCTCAGCCATGCTTGGCGGACTCTATTTTGGTGAATCTATCGGCATTTTCTTTGGCGCATTGGCGGTAGGGATATACTCAAACCTCTTTGCTCGCTGGATGAAAGCCCCCGCCTCTATCGCGTTGCTGCAAGGTATCGTCATCTTGGTTCCGGGCAGTAAAACCTATATTGGACTCAATACCCTTATTTTAGGCGAAACCATTTTTAATCAATCACACCTTGGTATACAGATTTTCTTAATCTTTATGTCAATTGTTGCAGGCTTAATTTTTGCCAACGTTGCCGTTCCGCCAAGGCGCACCTTGTAAAAGCTAACTGCAGTCGACACCTAAAGAGCGCTTATTAGCGCTCTTTTCCATTGTCTTAAATCATCTTTTACTTAAGTAAAATCCCCCCCCTATTACTTGACTAATCTACACTTAGCATCTGTTATTAGTTGTACCAGTTTTCGATTTTAGCCAAGGAGGACTTCAATCTATGGGGCGGGTGTTCAGCCTAGCATTAGCGATCATTTTTAGCATCCAAGTGGGTGCCGCTTCGGCTGAAAACAAAAGCAAAACATCAGATAACAAGCGCCCAGAAGATTATGAGCAGAAAAAGCAAACCAAGAATATTGTGATCAAGAGTAACGACATTTTTGATCTCTCCGACCCTGAAACCTTTTTCATCCATCGCTGGGCCAACTATTTACATATCAATACGCGAGACTTAGTGATCCGCGATAAACTGAGCTTTTCAGAAGGTAATAAAGTCAGCCAGAAAGATCTAGAAGAGGCGCAGCGAATTTTACGTTCTCAGGCCTATATCCGCGACGCTAGAGTCACATTTTCTCAACCTGCAGCCGATGCCGATCTCGCAGATGAAGGTGAAAATATTCTGGTTGAAACCTGGGATAACTGGTCACTACTGCCCACCTTTAGCGCCAGCCATAGCGGCGGAGAAAGTAAGTTTTCTATCGGACTCAAAGAGGATAACTTGCTCGGCTACGGTATCCGCACTCGCATTAAGTACCAATCAGATACTGACCGAACGGGTTATAAATTTGCAGTAGAGGCACCTGTAAACTTCATCAAACACGCCACCATCGCCGCTAGCTTTTATGACAACAGCGATGGTCAGGCTAAGTATCTCTATTTTAATAAACCTTTCTACAGCTTAGACGGCAGCCATATGTATTCCGCCGAATACTTAGATGATTTGCGTGTCGATACTCTCAAACAAAACGGCCAAGATATTAACGAGTTTGAGCATGCAGAGGCCTATAATAATGCACGTTTTGGCTGGCTGATTGAGCGTGATAGTCAGTCGCTTTCTCGAATAATCACCGGGATAACCCAAGACCGTCACGAGTTTGCTCATGTAGATAACTACCCTAGTTCACAGCTCCCACAAGATAGAGACTTTCTTTACCCTTGGGTTGCCTATCAATATCTGCAGGATGACTTTAAGGTGCTAAACAATGTGCACCTGATTAATTACAACGAAGACTTTAACTTAGGTTGGCAGCACTACTTTAAGCTAGGTATCGAAACTCGGGATCTCAATAACAGCTCGCCCGTGGGTTATCACTTAGGCTGGAAATCTAGCCGTGGCTATCAGGGGGATGAACAACTGATTCTATTAGAGATGGATGCTAAAGGTGTGTTTGCCACCAGCCAGAAGGATTTCTATCAAGTTAATCTTGTTGCAGAGTATTTCTACCATATCACACCCAAATGGACTGCCTACTCAAAACTCAGACTCAGCACCTCTCAAAATAACTACTTGGACGAGCCATTCGCCCTAGGTGATGAGACGGGTATTCGCGGCTATCCAAATGACTACCAGTATGGCGATCATCAATGGGCCTTTACCGCCGAACTCCGTAACTACCCTAACATCAATCTGTATCAGTTAGCCGAACTCGGCTGGGCACTCTTTACCGATGTGGGTCACGCCTTTGGTGGGTCCGATGAAAATAATGCCGTGTCTTCGCCTATCGGCAGTGTCGGTATTGGCGCTAGAATTTATTCATCGAAATCGAGCTATGGCAATGTCGCTCATATCGATTTAAGTGTGCCTTATACCAGTGGGGTGGAGGTCAACAGTTGGGAGTGGCGTTTTCAGGTAAAGAGTCACTTCTAACCCGATTAAACTCTTACACAGCTAAGCGGCATTTATCTATCACTGACATTAAACGGTGAAAAATAGAAAAAACAGAGCCCCGAACAAATTCGAGGCAATCTCTCTAGCACCGCAAGCCCTTAAAGTTATTTGTCATCATCATAAGCTTCGATTTTGGCCTTAATTTCATTTTTCTGCTGTTTATCTTTTAGCTTATAGATCCGCTTGATTTGTGCCTTCATCATAGGATCATCAAGTGTCGAGACCGAATCGAATCCTGCCTCTACTTTGCCTAGAGTAGATGTCACCAATAAACCTTGGGCAAAGTTAAGACCATTTAAGCCGCCACTTAAGATCAGCAGATAACTCTGTCTAGGTCGAGAGTCCACGATAATCGAATACCTATCCACACTCTCCCAGCCATCCATACGAAAGTTATCTATCGAATTGACCTGCTCTAAATCAGGAAAGGTATACATTGCCGCGTGCTCTTTGCTCGCTTCACTCGAAGCACAACCCGCTAAAACCACAATAAACAATAAAGGTATTAATTTGAGTAAACGCATAAATTCATCTCCTTAAAATTCAATTCTACTGTAGCACTTATTAACGAATGCGCAAAAAACAACCAAGCGATTTTAGAGTAAAACCATTAGCCCAATGATGCGAATAAAATTCGCTCTTATCGACCTAATGAGCGTGTCCTTGGGAGAAGTTAATCATCATCACACCAGCGGCCACCAACGCCATGCCAACCCAAGCAGTCATATCTAGATGCTGACGGTAAAACAGCGCCGATAACAAGGTTACAGTCACGATAGCCAAGCCTGCCCATAAAGCATGCACCACACCAACCGGCATTCCTTTCATTGCCTGACCTAGGAAAACAAATGCAGTCAAGTGACCCAGTAAAACCAGCGCCGCGGGTAGCGGCTTACTGAAACCATCGGTTGCCTTCAGCGCCACATGAGACAAAGCTTCTGCCACCACACCCAGTAAAAGAAAAATCCAACTCATGCTAACGCCCTACTTATGTTTGTCAGGCTGATGCCTATTGTTATTTAATGCGCTTATTATATTCCTTTGAAATTGAATGATAATTAGCACAAATTACAAATATCTTTTACCCCGTGGTAATAGTCTTTTAAGGGATAACAAAAAGCCGCCCTACATGGCGGCTATTTGGCAAACTGAGAGTCATCAAACGAAGTAATCTAACGAATGACTTCACTCATTTAAAAAACGGCTGATCACTTTATTTAGCCAAGTGCTCTGCATGAAAGCGCAGGTGGCTTTCAATAAAGCTAGAGATGAAGTAATAGCTATGATCGAAGCCTTCTTGCATATTGAGCGTCAGTGGATAGCCACTTAACTTGGCAGCAGCTTCTAACACCTCTGGCTTTAATTGCTCAACAAGGAAGTCATCAGCCTCTCCCTGATCTACTAGCGCTGGCACAAACTCAGTCGCTTGACGCATCAACAGGCTAGCATCGTAGTCAGTCCATGTAGTGGTATCACGGCCTAAATAAGCGGTGAATGCCTTTTTACCCCAAGGGCAGTTGACTGGATTAGTAATCGGACTAAATGCCGACACTGACTGATACACCTGTGGGTTACGCATCGCAATAACGAGTGCGCCATGCCCGCCCATAGAGTGACCCGCAATTGAGCGCTTATCGCTGACGGGGAACATCGACTCTATCAGCCGCGGCAATTCATTTACCACATAGTCATACATTCTATAATGACGATTCCAAGGTGCTTGAGTGGCGTTAACATAGAAACCTGCACCCTTACCGAGATCGTAGCCAGTATCATCGGCAACATCGTCGCCTCGAGGGCTGGTATCAGGCGCAACAATCGCGATGCCAAGTTCTGCAGCCATGCGCTGAGCGCCAGCTTTTTGCATAAAGTTTTCGTCGGTACAGGTTAAGCCAGATAGCCAATAAAGCACCGGCACCTTTTCACCATTTGACGCTTGAGGCGGTAAGTAAATGGCAAATCGCATGGCGCAATTAAGTGTCTTCGAATGATGGCTATATTGTTTATGCCAGCCACCAAAGCTCTTATTTACACTGATATTTTCAACGGTCATTTAATACCGACTCCTATAAATTTTTTACTTAATTTTGAAAGGTTAATCTTTAAAGCCCAATCTTTAAAAGCTAAACCAATAGATGTTCAATCTTTAAAAATCTGGCCTTTAAAAACAACAAGCGCTCGAGAGCGCTTGTTATCTTGACTAACTATTTACTTGTCGAAGTGAATAACAGTACGAATACTCTTACCTTCGTGCATTAGGTCGAATGCTTCGTTTACTTGCTCAAGGCTCATAGTGTGAGTAATAAAGTCACTCAACTTGAACTCGCCTGCAAGGTAACGCTCAACATAATCTGGAAGCTCAGAGCGACCTTTAACACCACCAAACGCACTACCTTTCCACACACGACCAGTCACTAATTGGAATGGACGAGTTGAGATCTCTTGGCCTGCACCCGCAACACCAATAACGACTGACTCACCCCAACCTTTATGACAGCACTCAAGTGCGCTACGCATCACGTGTACGTTACCGATACACTCGAATGAGTAATCAACACCGCCATCTGTTAGCTCAACAATCACATCTTGGATTGGCTTGTCGTAATCTTTAGGGTTAATGCAATCAGTTGCACCCAACTTACGAGCAAGGTCAAACTTACTTTCATTGATGTCAATAGCAATGATGCGTGAGGCTTTAGCCATTGCCGCGCCAATAACAGCCGATAGACCGATACCGCCCATACCGAAGATAGCAACAGTTGCGCCCTCTTCAACTTTAGCCGTGTTCATTACCGCACCCATACCCGTTGTGACACCACAACCGAGTAAACAGACTTCTTCTAGTGGCGCTTCTGGGTTAACTTTAGCGAGCGAAATCTCAGGCAATACCGTGTACTCAGAGAAAGTAGAAGTGCCCATGTAGTGGTAAATTATCTGACCATCTTTAGAGAAACGACTCGTACCATCAGGCATTAAACCTTTACCTTGAGTTTCACGGATCTTCTGACAAAGGTTAGTCTTGCCAGACTTACAGAATTTACATTCGCCACACTCAGGAGTGTAAAGTGGGATCACGTGGTCACCGACTTGAACGCTAGTTACGCCTTCACCAATAGACTCAACGATACCGCCACCTTCATGGCCAAGAATACAAGGGAAGATCCCTTCTGGATCGTCACCTGAAAGAGTGAATGCATCGGTGTGGCATACACCAGTGGCGATCATCTTAACGCGCACTTCACCTTTTTGAGGTGGCATAACATCTACGATTTCCATAGATAGTGGCTCGCCAACGGCCCAAGCAACTGCGGCTTTTGATTTAATTGTTTGTGCTGTCATCTTGTATTCCTACTTTTAATAATCTTTAAATTGCGGTGCTTCACCGCCGTGGGTATGGCAAAGATTATAACTACCTCTTCAATATTGATAATCCCATCAATAGGTAATTTACCTTTACCATATGGTAATAATCACTTAGTGAGCCACTTCATTATTTATAGCTGAAGTGTCTTTGGCCTGATCTCTGCTCAAGCCAAGCCGTTAACTGTTTTGATATTCACTTTCTTGGCAGCCTGATTAACGTAGCTGGCTATCCTTACTGCCTCGGCGATTAAACAGATGCTGCTTTGCCTGAGTGCTATCGAGTTCATTTTGACAATGAATACAGAGTCGAACACCGGGTACGGCAATACGCCTAGCCTCGGGGATCTCCTCACCACACTCTTCACAATGTAACAAGCTAACCCCGCCAACAAGCCTACTTCTCGCGGTTGCGACTGCATCTTCAACACTGCTGTCGATTTGATCTTGCACCGCACCGTCTCTTGACCATCCACCTGCCATGTTAGTACCTCTCTATGACAATTAGCAGTTGCCGAGCATGAATCGATTTAACAGCCCTTCATCTATAGTTGAAGATTAGAGTTCCTCTCTAACTGACAACTAGTGGCTGCCGAGCATGAATCGATTTAGTAGCCCCTTCATCTATAGTTAAAGATTAGAGTTCCTCTCTAACTGACAATTAGTGGCTGCCGAAGCATGGAGCGATTTAGCTGCTCCCTCATCTATAGTTGAAGATCAAGGTTGCGTCTAACAATCTGCATTTTGTCCCTTCAACTATCAATGAATACTTAGATATGAGCCATCCTAGATATAAGCAGTCCTAGATATAAGCAACCTTAGGCAAAGCATCTTTATCACTCGGCGTTGAGTTAAATAACCCAGACTTTAAATCTCATTATTCTGCGTCATTTCGATAACAAACATTATAGCTGTTTCACTAATAATGATAATCCACTAAGTACTTAAAACACCTTTGCATATTCGTAACAATACCTTTTGAGAAGCGACAGGCTAAATTCATAAACCCCATTAAAACTAATCGCTACAAACACAAAAAAAGCGCCGAAGCGCTTTTTTCTATATGAGCCTATATCGACTCAAGAGTTGGCATTACTTGTTTGCCGCAACGTGCGTTGCAATCGCATCCATTAATGCTGGCGATAAACAGTCATAAGGTGGTAAGCCTAAGTCCTTCAGTGTTTGACGCACATCAGCCATCGCCTCAGGTGCTGTACCTGATTCTATGATTGACGATACAAACGCGGCAAATTCAGGAGCAGACCAGCCTTGCTGCTTAGAGAGTTCGGTATGAACAAAGTCTAAGCCATAGAAAGGGTGACCCGTGTTTTCGATACGGCCATACATATGGGTGCCGCACTCTTTACATGCATGACGTTGTATCGCAGCGCTCTCATCGATGATCTGTAGCTTATCTGCATTAGCGGTTACACTAACCTTATCTTTTGATACTACTGCAATTTGTGCAAATAGCGCACCTTCAGGCTTCCAGCATTTGCTACAACCACATACGTGATTATGGGCTGTTTGCGCTGCAATGGTGACTTCAATAGGGTTATTAGCGCATTGACATTGCAATGAACCGCCAGCAAAGCTTTCTGCCGTCGCAGGAAACCCGTTATCTACTTGTGGGTGAATTAAAGTTTTAATAGTAATGACTCCTAAAATAGACCAAGGCTCAAATATCAAACACAGAAGTATTTCAGCCTTAGCCAGATGTTTTGTACCGATTGGTATTACATCGCTTGATTGAAAATATTGATGATCTCTTCGGTGCTAGCTTTTCTTGGATTAGTTAAAGAGCAGGCATCGTTTAGGGCATTAATGGCCATAAACTCTAACTTGTCTTGCTTAACCCCAAGATCGCTAAGCTTCTGCGCTGTGCCCACTGACTCAGATAAGGCTTCGATAGCAAGGATGCCCGCTTCTGCGGCTTCAGCAACATTCATACCTGTGCTATCAACGCCCATCGCCTTAGCGATATCGGCGAATCGTTCAGTGCTTAAAGCAGCATTGAAACGAGACACATGAGGTAGCAAAATGGCGTTACATAGACCATGGACTAAGTCATATACGCCACCTAGCTGGTGAGCCATTGAGTGCACGTAACCTAATGACGCATTAGAGAACGCCATACCCGCTAGGAATTCACCGTATTGCATCGCATCACGGGCTTCTCGGTTTTCACCGTTATCGACTACGGCTTCTAAGTTACTTGAAATCAACTCAATCGCCTTAATTGCAGAAGCATCGGTGATCGGTGTCGCGGCAGTAGAAACATAAGCTTCGACAGCATGAGTCAGTGCATCCATACCCGTAGCAGCGGTTAAGAACTTAGGCATAGCAACCATTAGCTCTGAATCGTTCACTGCAATAATTGGGGTTAGGTTCTTATCAACCACTGGATACTTAGTCTCATCTTTCTCATTGGTCACAATGGCAAAGATGGTCATCTCAGAAGCGGTACCCGCCGTAGTGTTAACCGTCACGAGAGGTAACTGCGGTTTAGTCGATAGATGCACACCCTTTGAGTAGTCACGAATATGACCACCATTTGTTGCGACTAAGGCGATACCTTTAGCGCAATCGTGGGAAGATCCACCGCCAAACGAAATGACCAAGTCACAATCTTCGGCGCTAAGTAGCTTAAGGCCTTGCTCGATATTATTTTCAGTTGGGTTAGGTTTAACGCCATCGAAAATGGCAAAGGCGATGTTATGTGCCGATAACTCTTCAGTAAGACGGTCAACCAACTTAATATCGACTAGCGCCTTATCGGTAACGATCAATGCCTTGTGAAAATTTCTAGCATTCAATTCCGAACCAAGTTGCTTGATTGCATCTGGACCCATCATTGACATAGGAGGCATATAAAATGTTGTGCTCATTTGTGTTTCCTTTACTAAATATAAATTGATAAAAACAGAAACTGATCAGCCTCGGACTAAAATTAATACTTGCAGAAGAGAGGCTGGGTGACCCTGATGTCACTCGATGGCAGCAATTATATTCCTCACATCAAATTTGATAATCCAAGGTTTTTACAAATAACTTTTACCTACAAGTAATAATAAAACCCCGCTTAATAACGGCCATATAGGCTTCTTAGGTCAGATTCAAGATTTCTACAGCACTAAATTAAAAATTGCTTTTACCCTAATTTTGTTAATAATTAAGGCATATTTTCCTGTAATAATTTCTAGAGAGTAATAATGTTTAATTGGGAAGGTGTCAGCGAGTTCGTGGCCGTAGCCGAGGCGGAAAGCTTTACTAAGGCATCACAACGATTAGGGATCTCAACCGCGCAGGTCAGCAGGCAGATCAGTGCCTTGGAAACTCGACTCGCTTCTAAGCTGTTTCATCGCACCACTAGAAAGGTGTCTGTCACCGAAGTCGGCCGTATCTATTATCAGCACTGCCGACAGGTGCTCGATGGCCTCGAAGAAGCAGAGCGAGCAATTACTAACTTGCAAACAACGCCAAGAGGGCTGCTTAAGATCACCGCTCCGGTCACCTATGGCGAAAAGACCATTGCGCCCCTGATTAACGATTTTGTGGTTCAGTACCCAGAGCTTGAGGTCAAGCTCAACCTTAGCAATCAAAAGGTGGACTTAATTGACGAGGGTTACGATTTGGCAATTAGGCTTGGACATTTAGAGGATTCAAGCATGATGGCCAAGAAGTTAAGCAGCCGAACTCAATATGTTTGCGCCTCACCAAGTTATATCTCAACCTATGGTATTCCACATTCATTGTCGGAGTTAGAACAGCATAACTGCTTGATGGGTACGATGGATTACTGGCGATTTCAAGAAAATGGTAAAACCAGAAATGTGCGCGTTAGAGGCACGCTGAGCTGCAACAGTGGCCATGCCTTGGTCGATGCTGCAATAAAAGGCATAGGTATAGTGCAGCTACCCGATTACTACGTCGATCCCTTTATAGAAGATGGTCAGCTGGTCACCTTGCTGGAGCAGAACCGCCAACCTGAAGAGGGTATTTGGGCACTCTATCCGCAGAATCGCCACCTTTCCCCTAAGGTACGTATGCTACTTGAACACTTAAGTAACGCCCTCAAACAGGCATAACACCTCACCTTCTTTTGACCTATGCTCCAAGTTATAGGTCAAAAGCCCCCCTCAATAAATGACAAAAAACTATAATTTCAACAGCATAGCTGTGAGCTCACCTAAATATTATTACCCTGTAGTAAAAGTAATTTACCTTTTTAGCTAATTGTTCCATAAGGAACGATAACTATAATGAGCGCCATCTAAAGCCCTGCACTCGGTCATACCCTTAGTATCCCCATTAAGTCCCAAGGCTATTGTCAAATTACATCTGCATCTGTCGATGCTCAGAGGAATTATTATGTCTCGTATTGTTATTGTTGGTGGCGGCGCAGCCGGGCTTGAAATCGCAAGTCTTCTAGGTCGTAGTGTGAATAGCCAAGATGAAGTGATCTTAGTAGAAGGTGAAACCCATCATTATTGGAAGCCACGTTTCCACGAAATTGCTGCCGGTACCTTCGACAGTGATCTCGATAGCCTATGCTATTTCAGCCACGGTGCTAAAAATGGCTACATGCATTACCAAGCGTGGATGACGGATATTAATCGTGCCACCAAGAAGCTTGCGGTTCGTAAACCAAACGGTGAAATGGACACTCTGGATTACGACTACTTAATTATCGCTATCGGCGCCATTAGTAATGACTTTGCCACCCAAGGTGCAAAAGAGCACTGCTTATTCTTAGATACCTCAGCACAAGCCCGCGATAGCTGGCACCAAATCAGCAGCTTGCTGCGCTCTGGTAAGGATTGCACTATCAATATCGTCGGTGCAGGCGCAACCGGTCTAGAACTCGCTGCTGAGCTTGCCAAAGTCAGTGCAGAACTTAGTGATAACCCTTATGCGGCATGGCTTAACATTAACCTGATTGAGGCGGCTGACAGAGTGTTGCCAAATGGTCCTGTGAAGATGTCAGAGCAAGCTTTATTAAGACTTGAAAAGTATAAAATCAACGTAATGCTTAATACTCGCATTGCCAGTGTCGAAGCGGATCGCATGACCACCAGTGACGGCCAAGTACTCAATGCCGATGTGCAGTTTTGGGCGGCGGGTATTAAGGCCCCTGATTGGCTAAAAGAGATTGGCGGCCTGCAGAGCAACTCACTTAACCAACTGGTCGTGGAACAAACTCTGGCAACGACATTTGATTCATCTATTTTTGCACTGGGTGATTGCGCCGCCATTCCGCAGGCAGATGGTAGCCAAGTGCCGCCAAAAGCCCAGGCCGCAAACCGTGCAGCAGTACATTTAGCTAAGAGCCTAGTGGCCCATTTAAGTGGCAAACCACTCAAGCCATTTGTCTACAACGACGGTGGCATGGTGGTCGCTATCGGGCATAATTTTGCCATTAGCACCATGATGAACGATAGATTGATCTTAAAGGGCCGCCTAGTGCGCCGCCTCTACGATACGATTTTCCGTTTACACCAAAAAACCGTTAGCGGTTATCTAGCCATGTCACGTTTGATTATTTTTAAGCGACTCAAATGTTTGTTTAAACCCGCCTAACCCAAGTACTTAAGAATCATCAAACAAAAAGAGCTGCAAAGCAGGAGATTTCTAACTCCTGCTTCTAACAACTTTATATGCATACCGTTACCTCATAAGTAACCGCGCTATTACTACAGTATTGCAAAAACAGTGTTTCACCTGTGAGACAGTATCCACCGCCAAAGAACTTCCCACAAACACCAACAATAAACCTGCAAGCGCACCACCAAAAAGCAACAAGCAAGCATTTATTTCATATACCGTCAGGGGCAATCCTGAATAATAGATTAATTCTCACAAAATAATCGCTACTGGTACTGAATTTTTGTATTTAAATAAGTTTAAATGATTTCAAATAAGTTTAAATATAAAAATCACCCCAATAATATTCACATTTACCTCACACTTTTTCTCAAAGACTTTTAAATATTCATCAGGTAACATCCGCCCCAAAATTGGGTCGCTAAGTTCTGTCTAAAATGAGTATTGACGTATTTACCGTAATGGCTAAACCTGTAAGTGATAAGTGTAATTTAAAATGCTCTTATTGTTTTTACTTAGGAACGGCTGATCAACTGAATCACCAGCCATCAAATTTAATGACGGATGAAGTGCTGCGTGATTTCACCAAGAAATACATCGAACAATCCAACACCCCTAGCGTCAACTTTGTGTGGCAAGGTGGCGAGCCAACGCTAGCTGGACTGGACTTCTTTCAAAAGGCGATAAAATTTCAACAAGAGTTCGCTGGCGAAAAAGAGATCAGTAACTCGCTGCAGACCAATGGCATAGCACTAAATCGACAGTGGATGAAATTCTTAAAAGAACATAATTTCCTCGTCGGGATCTCTATTGATGGCACGCAGACGGCCCATGATAAATATCGTATTTCTATTAATGGCTCACCAACCTATGAGCGCGTAAAACAAGCTATCGCGCTGTTAAACGAATTTAAAATTGAATATAACGCGCTCTGTACCATTAATAGTAGCAATTGGAATAAAGGCAAAACGGTTTACAGTAACTTAAAACAAATGGGTGTTCGGTATATGCAGTTTATTCCGATTGTCGTATTTGATAAAAAAAATAAAGTTGCACCTTTCACCTTGCCACAAAAAGGCTTTGGCACTTTCTTAGTTGATGTTTTTAATGAGTGGGCTAAACAAGACATTAATTACACCTTCATAATGAACTTTGAGAGCATTCTCTCAAGTTACGTCAATAACCACCCTCTTATCTGTTTTCATAATAAACAGTGTGGCTCGCCTCTGGTTATTGAGTCTAATGGTGAAGTTTACTCTTGCGATCATTTTGTCACCGACCAATTCCGTATCGGTAATATCGAAACACAGAATTTCACTGAGATGGCCCAGTCAGATAAACATCAAAAGTTTCAAGAGCTACGCAGTATCACTAAAGAATGCCAACGCTGTGAATACCTGTCTTTATGTAATGGCGGCTGCCCAAAGCATTCACTGCCAGATGGGAGCAACTACCTATGCCCATCTTACAAATTACTCTTTAAGCACACTAAAGAGCCCGTAAAAATAATCATAAACAACCTACTGTAACCTAAGGTCAAAAACCAAATGCGCAATAAAAATATTAAAAAGTTAGCACTTGCACTATCGCTATCTCTGGCAGGAACAGGCTCTGCCTTTGCTGATCAAGACAATGGCTTTATCTTTGATTACGGTTCAATAAAAGTAGGTTATGCCAACTGGGACATGGGACTTGAAGATGTCGGCCGTGGCGATCTACTCAAGATATTCGCCGACTATGGTGCTATCCATAAAGGATACGAGTACTACGGATTTTTAGAGTACAACCGCTTCGATCACCCAGATGACACCCGTAACCAAGTATTCACTGCCAATACTCACATCCGCCTGTTTGACAGCAACTTTACCGCCTTTGGTAAGTTCTATGCTCAGTATGAGAACAACCCTAAATTCTCTGATGATGTCAGCACCATTTTAGGTATGGGTTACCTAGGTTATTCATCAAAAGCTGGCTTCTTCAAGCCTTTTGTTGGTGCGCATATTATGTCCGGCGATGTTAAATCGACCTCTACTGGCGAGTCTTCCAATGGCATGAACGGTGTCATGGTGGGTTGGGTCGGCGCTTATCATCTTAGCCCGCAATTTTCGCTTACCAACTGGAACGAATTTGAAATCGCCCGTAACGATGCTTATGCAGAGCAACAGCACGGTGATTTCGGTATCAACGGTGGTCTGACGCTATCGTACAAACCTACCAAACATTTTGTCGCCGATGTGACCTACCGCTACTTCTACAACAAGCTTGCAGTTGAAGGCTATGGCGACCAAATAATCTTTATGGCTGGCTACAAATTCTAAGGAAATATAACAATGAAAAAAACACTACTCGCGAGTGCAATAGTACTTGCCTCTCTAAGCACCAATGTTTCGGCCGCTCAAACTACTGTCACTGACAAGCCAAACGTAGTTATTTTCTATGTCGATGACTTAGGCTATGGTGATTTGGCGACCTACGGTCACAACATTGTTAAGACACCAAACATCGACAAGTTGGCCGCTGAAGGCATCAAGTTTACTCAGTACTATTCACCAGCGCCACTGTGCTCGCCATCACGCGCAGGCATGCTAACCGGTCGTACCCCATACCGCACAGGCATCCGCTCATGGATCCCTGATGGACAGAACGTCCATATCGGTAAAGAGGAGATCACTCTAGCCCACATGCTGAAAGATGAAGGCTATGACACTGCTATCACTGGCAAGCTTCACCTTAACGGTGGCGCACATATGAAAGATCACCCGCAAGCGAGTGATTTAGGTTTCGAGCATAGCTTTATCATTCCTGGCGGCTGGGCTAAAAATGCCAAGACCGAAGCCAAAAATGCTGATGGTAGCTTGCGTCACGGTAAGATCCACGTTGATAACTTCTGGCGCAACGGTGTACCTGTAGGTGAAACGGATCAATTCAGCGCCGACTTAGTGGCCAATGAAGCTATCGGCTGGCTAGATGATCAAGGCGGCGATAAGCCTTTCTTCCTGTACGTGCCTTTCTCTGAGGTGCACACGCCTATAGCTTCACCACAGAAGTACTTGGATATGTACGGTGACTACCTGACCGACTTTGCTAAAGAAAATCCAGATTTGTTCCATTGGGATTGGGTTAATCAACCTTACCGTGGTCAAGGCGAATACTTTGCCAACATCACCTATATGGATGCTCAGCTGGGCCGCGTTATCGACAAGCTAAAAGCCATGGGTGAGTATGACAATACCATTATCTTGTTCTCATCAGACAATGGTCCGGTAACTCGTGAAGCGCGTAAGCCATATGAGCTGAACATGGCGGGTGAAACTGGCGGACTACGTGGTCGTAAAGACAACCTGTTCGAAGGTGGCATTCGCGTACCGATGATCATGAAATACCATGGTCACGTTAAAGCTGAAACCGACTCTGATGAGCCTATTTATGGTCTAGATATTGTGCCGACTCTATCTGAGCTCATTGGCTTCGATACCCCTAGCGACCGTACAATCGATGGTGTCTCATTTGTCAGCACATTCAACGGCCTGAGCGTTGAGCGTACAAAACCGATGATCTGGACCATTGATATGCCGTATCAAGATGATGCTATCAATGAATACGCTGTACGTATCGGTGATTTCAAACTGATTATTGACCGTCAAGGTAACAACAAGTACCTGTTCAACATCGGCCAAGACAAATACGAAGTGTATAACCTACTCAACAAGCCTGAATACAAGGCCAAAGTTGAAGAGTTAACCACGGCGTACCAAGCTTACCGTAAGGATATCGAAAACGATAATATCCTTAACAAAGGTAAGAAGTAATTAAGCTGGTGTCATTTCAATACGCCAACCCATAATTGAATGACACATGCTCAAACCACTAACCCAAGCTCGCTTTGAAACGTGGTTTTTTTATTAGGTCTTCGTTCCAAATATCGTAACGTTGGCTAACCTCAACTGCGGTGCAAGAAAAGCAAGAGCATAAGAAAACTAATAGCACAAAACCCGTAAGTGAATGACTCCAAGCATAGAAAGTTAATTCGAACTCTAACAATATTCAACCTGCATATTCACGGCTTGAGCCACAAACTAAGATTGCCGAACTGTTAACTAGAATGCAACTGTGTTAATTTTGATCGGCATCAGCCCTCACATTGCTCTAAAGTCATTCACCTGAGCGCGACAAGGCTGCTACCAGAAAGAATCACAGCACGGCCTCTAGTTTTAACTCTAACTATTTTCTAGCAAGGTTCGTGCGCAAAGGATACCTAACCTCGAGCACGGAGTTCTTATGAAACGTATACTTTTAATCGGTGGCCTACTCCTTAGTGGCGTAACCCATCAAGCCCTTGCCGATGAACAATGCGGCAAGGTCACTATCGCCGATATGAATTGGAGCTCTGCTTCATTAATCGCTAACGTTGATCGCTTTATTTTAGAGCATGGCTATGGCTGTGAAGCCGAGTTAACTCCTGGCGATACCATGCCCACCAGCACCTCAATGGTTGAAAAGGGCGAGCCTGACATCGCCCCTGAAATCTGGAGTAACAGCGTCAAAGAGCTTATCGAGCAAGCGGTCACTGACAAACGTTTAGTTATCGCAGGCAAGTCGTTGTCGGATGGTGGTGAAGAGGGCTTCTGGGTTCCACAATACATGGTCGACAAAGACCCTAGCCTGAAAACCATTCAGGGGGTGATAGCCAATGTTAAAGCCTTTGAGCATCCAGAAGATCCTGAACGCGGCGCCTTTTATGGCTGCCCTGCGGGTTGGGGTTGCCAGCTCTCTGCAGAAAACCTGTTTCGCGCACTCAAGCTTAGTGATGCTGGGTTTGATCTTATCGATCCGGGCTCAGGAGCTGGTCTAGCGGGTTCTATTGCCCGAGCTTATGAGCGCCAACAGCCTTGGTTTGGCTACTATTGGGCCCCCACGGCAGTATTGGGTAAGTACAAGATGGTCAAAGTGGACTTTGGTAGTGGCGTCGATGCAAAAGAGTTTAGTGATTGTATCTCTCAAGCAGAGTGTGCCGACCCTAAAGTCACCATGTACCCAGCGGCCTTGGTACAAACGATTACCACCGCAGAATTTGCTAAAAAATCAACGTCTGCATTTGAATACCTTGGCAAACGCGCCTTAACCAATGCGCAGATGAACAGCTTACTGGCCTGGATGGAAGATAATCAGGCTGATGGCACTATCGCCGCCGAGCACTTCCTAATCAATCATCAAGATATTTGGCTTGAATGGGTCCCCACTAACGTCGCCACAAAAGTGAAATTGGCCATAGCCGATCTATAAAAGTCACTATCAATGCGAGGCCTGCTAAGCCTCGCTTTTTTTATCCTCATCTAGATATCACGAATAAAAATAATAGAGGTAGTAATGGCTGACTTTTCTTGGCTCAGCAAATTCCCAAAAATGGATCGCTCCACTTTGCTAGAGATCCGTAAATATTTAGACGGTGCTTTTCGGGACTTTTCACGCGAATACGGCGAGCTTATCGAGTCTTTCTTCGATCCGCTGCTCGACTTTCTTATCTGGTTTGAAAAGCTGCTAGTGCAATCGCCATGGTGGGCTGTACTGCTCTGCATTACCACTTTGGTTTACTTTGCTAGCCGCTCATGGAAATTATCTTTAGGGGTCGTCATTTCATTTTTGCTGATTGGTTATTTTGGCATGTGGGAAGATACGATGCGCACCCTTAGCATCATTACAGTCTGCACCCTATTGGCTATCACATTGGGCGTGCCCATTGGCATCTTAATGTCTCGCAGTAATCGAACTCAGGCGCTAGTGACCCCAATTCTGGATGTGATGCAAACCATGCCCGCCTTTGTGTACCTGATCCCGGTCGTCATGCTACTGGGTATTGGCAAAGTGCCCGGCGTTATTGCGGTAGTCATTTACGCTATTCCACCCGTTATTCGCCTAACCAACTTAGGGATCCGCTTAGTAGATAAGGAAGTGCTAGAAGCGGCCACCGCCTACGGTGCCAACCGAATGCAGCGCCTGATGGGGGTTCAATTACCACTGGCCTCACCAACCATAATGGCCGGTATTAACCAGACGATTATGATGGCATTAGGCATGGTCGTCATCGCATCGATGATCGGCGTCAAGGGCTTAGGCCAACCAGTACTCAAGTCGATCACTAATCAATATTTCACCCTCGGACTCTTTAACGGTTTGGCCATCGTTGCTCTGGCAATCATTTTTGATCGCACCTCTCAAGCTTACGCTAAGCGTTCACAGAAGCATATGCGGGGTGGACAGCATGACTAACGACGCACAGATACAACCACTGATCCAAATTAGGGATCTGTTTAAGGTCTTTGGCAGCAAACCAAACACAGTGATGCCTCTGGTTAGAGAAGGCTTATCTAAGGATGAAATTCTCGCAAAAACCGGTCATACCGTCGGCCTTAAAGCCATTAACCTCGATATTAAAAAAGGCGAGATTTTTGTGATTATGGGGCTATCTGGTTCCGGTAAATCAACCCTAATTCGCCACTTCAACCGCCTCATCGACCCGACAGAAGGGCAAATATTGGTCGAAGGTTTGGATGTCATGAAGCTCAATACCAAGCAGCTAGAACAGTTTCGGCGCAGTAAAATGGCCATGGTGTTCCAACGCTTTGGCTTAATGCCTCACCGAACGGTGCTAGAGAATGTCGGTTATGGCCTGAGTGTGCAAGGAGTCGACAAAGCCGCAAGAAATGCCAAAGCGAAGCAATGGCTTGAGACCGTAGGCTTGAGCGGCTATGAGGCCCAGTATCCGTCTCAACTATCAGGTGGTCAGCAGCAACGTGTAGGCCTTGCAAGAGCCCTATGTACCGATGCAGAGATCTTGCTGATGGACGAGGCCTTCTCCGCACTCGATCCGCTAATACGCAGTGAAATGCAGGACCAGTTGATAGAACTGCAAAAAGAGCTACATAAAACCATTATCTTTATTACCCATGATCTCGATGAAGCGCTGCGAATTGGCGATCGCATCGCCATTCTCAAAGACGGCGAACTGGTTCAAGTGGGTGAGCCGGTGGATATCTTACTCAACCCTGCCGACGATTATGTTGAAGCTTTTGTCAAAGACGTAAACCGTCCACGAGCCCTCACGGTTGAAACCGTCATGAAGCCCCCCGCATTTCGCCTAACCGCCGACACGATAGGCGAAGCGCTCAAACAGATGAAACGCATTCCTGCTAACTATGCCTATTACGTTACCGATGAAGGCTTTCAGGGGCTGGTATGCCAAGAAGCACTCGAAGATGCCGTGAAAGCAGATGAGCAAGCGCTAATGGAAGACTTCGAGGTAGAGCCGCTGACACCGATATCACAAGATGCACTGCTTGAAAGCATTATTCCCGCAACGATGGAGTCGGATTATCCCCTACCCGTTGTCGATGCTGATGGCGACTTACAAGGCGAACTTTCCCGGACTCACTTGGCTGGCGTGCTATCGGACTTCTACAGCGATGATGCCGACAGCACAGACAAAATAAACAGCACCGACTTACAAAAATCAAACTTAACCAATAAGGATAAATGATGATCCGCTACACACTTGCAGCTTCATGTATCGCCCTTGCATTATCCGCTAATGCAAATGCCACCCCAATAGATGAAGAGCTAGAGGCGTTAAAAGCCCGTATCGATCAACTTGAGGCTCAGCAGCTTGAATCTCAACAGCAGCAACCAGAGCTGCTAGTTGTTGAAGAACAAACACAGGAGCCAGAAAATGCCGTCAACTTTGGCGGGGCCGTGCGTGTCAATTATGCCTATGAGGACTACGATGAGGATAACTCTGACCGTGGTGGCGACTTTGACTTTGACCTATTTCGCATAGACGTTTCTGGCAATTACCAAGACCTTATTTTTTCAGCCCAGTACCGCTGGTTCGAGTATATGAATGTTATTCAGCACGCTTGGATTGGTTATAACTTTGATGAGCAGCAGGGTAAAATTGGTGTGACTCAAGTGCCTTTTGGTATTTTAACTTACGCCTCAAACAACTACTTCTTCAGCTCTAATTTCTATCTTGGGCTTGAAGATGACTACGATATGGGCCTGAACTACACCTATAAAGGCGATAAAAATCAAATTGATCTCGCCTTCTATAAGAATGATGAACAGGGCGGCCTTGATGGCTTCGTCTCAGACCGAACCGATCGTTATGCCTACGATGTTGTTGGTATCCGTTTACCCGGAGAAGATGCCTATGATGCCCCGAGTGACGGCTATGCCGCTGCCGAAGTGAATACGTTTAATGGTCGTTATGCTCACAATATGACATTCAATGACGTTGAAGTTGAACTGGGCGCGTCAATCCAAGCGGGACAGCTAGATATTGCCAACGGCACCGATGGAGATAACGTGGCTGCAGCGCTGCACAGTATTATCAATTACGACCGCTGGAACGTTAAGTTACAGCTGACCGACTACAAGTACGATGTGGATGGCATGGATGTAGAGCGTATTGTGGTAGCCGCTTATCACTTTTATGACTCTATTCCAGCAGAAGCGACGACCTATATCGCCAACGTGGCATACAGCTTACCTGTAGAGATAGGGCCAATATCCAATCTAACTTTCTATAACGATTATTCGCTTGTTACCGATAAGTCTGCGGCGCTAGCAGATACCTTTATGAACGTCACAGGCATGGCTATTGCTGCTGGCGGACTCTATACCTATGTCGACTTTGTTGTTGCAGAGAACCAACCATTTATCGGCGGCACCATGGTGGGAGATGGCGGTACTAACACCCGCTTTAACATCAACTTTGGTTACTATTTCTAATCTTGCTATCTATTGCAGCAACTTAGTGTGAATAACTGCTAACAAAAGACCACATCACTTTCGAGATGCGGTCTTTTGTTTGAATAGGTGACATTGATGCCCGATAAGCCTCGGGAAGTCCCAGAAAGGAAAAAAACGCATCCCTTGCGAGATACGGTTTTCCCTTTGATAAATAGCATTCATAATCGATAAGCGACGAAATCCCCCCTACCTTCAATGACCTCAGTCAAAAAAGTCGTTCCAAACTCTAAAATCAGCTTTTTGGGTAATAAAATATTCATTACCAACCAAAGTTGTTACTATTCCGTTAAATAACAACAATAAATGAGTCGTTTTACAGCTCTAACTATAGAGAAAACAAAATGCATGAAAAGTATTCATCCAACCTAACACTACCAGAAGTACCATTTAACTCTCCTACACTGCCATATGAAAAACCAGAAGAGAACGTTAACTACTGGATTGTTGACAACTTATTTACAGAGAAGCAGGCCACTGATATAGCTAATCGTTGCTACACGAAAACAAAGTGGAAACTTGGGAAGCCCTATAGCGACGAGTTATGGCCGGGCATGCGATCTAAAAACGCATTAAAGAAAAAAGAGTTAGAGCTGGTTGAAGACTGGATAAAGCAAAAAACTGGTAAAAATAAAATTTGGGTAGCAGAGTCAAAGGAAGTGATTGTCGATACAAATACAGCAATTCTAGTCGGCAGTGAAGAAGGAGCTCCGAGACCTCATGTAGATAGTAGAAAGCTATGCCGTTTTGGAGCTGTTTTATACTTAAATAAACAACCTTCACCAAATTCTGGCACCTCTTTTTATCGACTAAAATATTCTAACGGTGCTGCTGGCGGCAATATCGTAAAAAACCCATATCTAAACCTTGTAGATGCATTAAACACCAACAGCCTACCACCAAGTTCATGGTATGAAGATCTAAGCATAGAGAATAAATTCAACCGACTTATTTTATTTAAAGGCAACATTGCTCACAGTGCAAGTGGCTATTTTGGAAAAGAAAAAAGAGAAAAGCGATTAGCTGTAACTTTCTTTTATATGTCAGATGATTAATTGCCCATATAAAATATCTTAGCAGGCTAGGTGAAGCAAAACCCTAAATATTTCAAATAGTTTTTTAAGAATAGAATTAGCTATTTTCATCTAACAAAAAGCAAAAAGGCCTCACATTGCTGTGAGGCCTTTTATTATTAATAGGTGAGTTGGCCGATAAGCTAACTGAGCCAACTCACATAATCTAATTTTATTGAGCTTCATAGTAAGTAACCACTAACGTGTGTAACAGATGGTGTAACACTTAGTGTAACAGAGCGAACGACAGTACAGTATGGCCAGCTAGGCAGACGAATAAGCCTGATAATTCATTACTCATGCTTAACACTTTTACGTCTCATATTGCACTGACTATAGGGATTGCAGTGACAATTAGAACACATGCTTTCGTTGTCTACTGCTAACTAATGCCTAGCCTACGCTTCATATGAAATTCTTGCTCATTGGTTCATCATTCATAGCGTAAACAACACGCACTGCGAGCGCTGGAGCCACTCTGTATTTTGCGCGCAGAATTATTCAAATTTCTTTAAAACACCAGATATAGCAGCTTGACTTACACCAAACATTTGTGAGAGTTGCATTTGAGTATAATTACCAGTTTTGTAGTAGTGATAAATTTGATTTTTTTCTGAGTCACTAAGTTGCCCTCTCTTGACTCCTTGTGTTTGATTGAATTGTTCTATTTTTGCTTCCAAGTCTTTGATCTGCCAAACCATACTGCTAAGTTTTCGCTGCTCATCAAAAAACTCTTGTTGTGATATATCTCCGGACATACACCTTAAATTAAGGTTGCTAAAGTGTTCATTGTAGAAGTTTTGAAGCTCTAATAATGCCGTCTTAAGTGAGCGTAAGCTTGCTTGTGAGTATTCGGCGCGCTGGTTATATATGTATTCCATGTAGGTTATAAAACTTATAATATAACATTTGACACTTATTATAAGTTTGTATAAGTTTGAATGCAAGAGGTCGAACAGGTTGACTTCTTATGACCTGTACTAGGGGATAAATTTATGGGAACTATTAGAGGCTTCGTTCTAGATTCTACTCTACAAGCGCTAGCTCGTGATTTAATTGAGCTGGAAGTAAGCACTGGTGTTGCTCCTGATGTTGACAAAACAGTTGCGAACTGGAATGCGAAGCACAAAATGGCTGAAGATACATCTCAATTACAAAATGATGTAGCGTTATTCATAAATGTAGAGAAAAACCGCCAGTTAAAATCAATGAATGCTCTAGGATACACTGCATATAAAGCAGAGCCTTATGTTGAAAAAGCTAAAAAGCTAATGTCAGCTCCAAATGTAGGAGGCGAACCTGAGACCGAGTAAAATAGATAAGCACACAACCGGGTAGCCGAAGGTACCTAGCCTCAAGCACCCGGTTCCACACTGGCTAGTTCATTCTTTTCTCAGAGAAAATCTTCCTTATTTTTAAGGAAGTATTACTTACTGCTCTCTCCTGTAGAACTTAAACTCTAAGCAATTTTAACCAAAATTACGTGTTAGCTATACTGATGAAGCAATATTTAACTAACTTAACGATAATAGTTATTATCGTTAAGTTGGCAAGCCATTGGTAAACCGTATGTTTTGCTGCTTAAACTGGCTCAAATTCACGGTAACTAGAAGTTGCAACCACTTCATCATAGGTATTAAATCAGCGCTATCGGGTGAGCCAAAAAACTTTAGGCGATTACCACTCTGATAATGGTCAAGTATAAGCATAGTGATTATCATGAAGTCAGACGACAAGACAAGCTAATGAGTCTAGAGTAGTGACACGTTTTTTGTTATTGGCCTGGAATGCAGAGTTATGAAGAAGTCAGAGTATGAAATAATTAGCAATCAACTTTCACATATAAAATCGACTACTGAGGGTGCTATCAGAGCGCTAGAACTGAACTTAAAGTACATCAATACGATAGAGGCTCAGCTAAAAACCAGTATTAATGAGAAAGCAGTTATAGCGACATTAACTCAAGCCTCTTTGTGCCCTCCAGATCCGAAAAAGCAGCCAAATGACTTAATAAAAATCAAAGAGGTCATCCAAATGACGAGCTTAAGTCGATCTACTATTTATACAAAAATGAATCAACAGGACTTCCCTAAATCAATTTCACTAAGCAGTCGTTCTGTAGTTTGGGTACGGAAAGAGCTCGAAGATTGGATTCAAAATAAAATGGCGGAAAGACTCAATGATTAAATCACTATAGCCTTCCTGACGCTCACAGAGAATATCCAAGCTATAGTATTGCACTACCAATTTCATTCTCGTTTAGAAGCAAATCATACTTTAAACTACCAGAGTATACTAAACACCCAAGCAACGCTCCGCCAGCTAGATACAGCATTGAATTTGATCCTCGATAGGTCGCGAAAAGGCTTCCCAGTACGCCACCAAGTAAAGCCCACCTTAGCTGTGGGCTTACTGGAGTCCCATGAATCAGATAGTTTGCTATATGTTGGCAGTTACGGCTTGTTAGACAGTATTCAGTTGAACCAGCAAAGATAGTTTCAATCCTTGTTGATAAAGTCTCGACGTCAAGATCTTCAACATTTTGAACCTTAATAGCTTTTCCCTTACAAAATTCCTTGATAAGAACCACTTTAACCCCTGTTTCAGGGCTTGAGTGTATGACACGATCTCCTCCCAAATACACACCAACATGCTCGACAATACCTTTACTTCTAAATAGTAAAGATCCCGGTTTTAAGTTATTATTCATTAATACAAATATCCTATACACATACGTTTAAAGCATATACGTTAAACGTATTCGAATTCACAATCAAGGCTTTTATGGATAATCTGACTACTTATTCCGCAGTTCTAGGCTCAATCATTGCTAGTAGGCGTAAAGCTTTAATAAAAGAACAAGCCGAAATAGCAGCCCAGCTTGGGATTTCTCAAGCTTCATATAGCCGACTTGAGAGTGGAAAGTCTTCAATGAGCACTGACCAAATATTCCTTACTTGCAATGCATTGCAGATTAGTCCTAGCGAACTTTTTATGCATGTTGAAAAATCAATAGATTCTTTAAAATCTAATGGTTACCGAGTAATTGCGCAGACAAGGGGAAGTCTAGAGTCGGATACTGGGAAGATAGTTGTAGGCGCGGCTCTTGGTGCTCTTTTGGTCGGAATTCTATCAAAGCGATAATTCATAACTCAAATACATCGTCCTATTGGCGGGTGAGCTATGGGCTACTTCCTGATAATTACTGTTACCGTTAAGTTGACTTTAACTCGCATAGAGTCACAGCACGTTTTGTGGACAAAAGCTTGTTGAAGCTAAGGCTCTAAAGCCTATGCTTCACATTACAATAAGTATGGCGATTGTAGTAGTTAACACAGTCTTAAGATTTGAGTAATACAATATCCAAGCCTCGGCATTTCGCCTTAGACTCTATGCAGACTAAAATGCCAAGCGTTACGAATATCTCTTAAACGCTTGTTCTATCTTCGTTAGCTGATAATAAAGGCTTGCGTCGAAGAAAACTTTACTCGACACCGTAAATGGACCAACAATCTTAATCATTAGTTCTTCTGGCGTAAGTGATTCAACTGGAGTTTTATCATCCCAAATAATTACACTACCTACGGCGACATCATACTTCCAATTACGATGAGCAGTAGCATTTCTCAACCAAGATATATCAGTATGAATTAATGATGGATATTGCGTTTTTAGACTATCCACTTGTTTTAGCATAACACCTAGTTTCCCATCTGGAACCTTGTTTGATTTAGCCAAAAGATATTTGCAGGAAACTAAAAATGATAAGTATTTTTTATAGCTATCCTCTATGAGGGTTGGTGCTATCGTAATAATTTTTTTTGCTAACCTCTCTCCTTCTAAGCCATCAAGCTGTAAGACTAAGCAGGAACTCTCTAGCATATTGTCTGTTGAGTTTAAAATGTCAGATTGTACTATCAACTCTGAAGCCTTATTTGTTTCAACTGCATCCACATCAACAAATAACTGCAATAATTCATTAAACTCCTGAACGCTTGCATTTTTATTTTTAATTGCTAAGGTTTGTTCTTCTAGGTTGGAAACAATGGATGACAGAATAGACTCTGGAGAAGAAAACATTTCTAAAAATGTTGGCGCTGCTTCCTTTAAAAAGTCTTCATCAATTTCTAACGAATTTTCAAAGCACTTAATAAATTTTGAAAGCGATGATAACGGAGCTTCGATATCAATAAACTTATTTGATTCGAGTTCTTCCAAAACTATGTTCAACTCTTCTGTTTCTTTAAACATTGTAACCTCAGAGAACTATAACACCAAAACAGCGATTTACCCGCAAGAGAATGCCGAGCAACTAATTGATAATAAATAGTATATCTAGTCATCGGCAAGTGTTCAATGTCCTATTTGTTTACTCAAGACAATTAAGATGTTCGGGGGCAGATCTTATATTTTGGCTATTCTTTAGCGCATGTATGGCAAACGTAATTAGCTGAAGACCACTCAGTCTGGAGAGTTAACACACTTTGGGCAAAAATGAGTCAGCGTAGATCTCGCTGACTCGAAGTTGGACAAAAACGATTTACGGTCACTGAGCTAAACCGTTTCTATCAGATTAGAAAAAGAATCTTAAGTTCTTGTCAGCTATCTTGTTAACCGTTGATATTTAGATACTTTCGATAGCTTGGGTGCACAGTCCAAGTAAGATCATTATTTCGGTTTTGCTGAGAATAAAATAGATCTGGATCATCAGTATAATATGTAAATTTCTGAGAGCTATCAGGCAGCTTAGATATCAAACCAATTTTGTATACAAAGTGTCCTAAGTCGATAAGTTCACAGTATGGTTTACCGTCAATAACAGGAATGTCTGACGCATCTCGCCCTTTTATAAACTTACTATCCAATATCATTTCCAACTCTGAAAAAGTATACTCTTTTTGACCTGCTCTAAATGAATCGATCAAGTTTTCCAGTTCAGGAAATTGGTGTTGATGTTCTTTTATCAAATCATCACGTCGATTTTGACCATATTTTGTCAAAACCTCATTAAACTGATTCAAGGACACTTTGCAACGACTCTTATGAGCCTGAATTGAAGCCATTCTACATAATTGCCCCATAGAACGAGGACGGTGATTGGAAAATGCGTTAATCGCATCAAAAACAGGTGCTTCTTTTCCCGCCCATTTTATAGGACTAATAAATATCAGTTGGAATAGTTTGTTATAGTCTCGGTCGTACTTATACTTTGCCTCGAGAGACAAGGGGTGCTTTCTTTGAACATAAGAAAGTATTTTCTTCGCTAGCATCTCTCTCATCTGTTTTTTTGTCCAAACAATATTTACAATGTATTGATCCCATTTATCAAGGTCTTCTACATGTCTTAAGTTTGTCCAGACATCAGAGCGCACTGTTGCTCTGACATTCAAGTTTTTGACATCAAAACAAAGTCCACGGACTGCACTGAAGAAAGAGCTGATTCGATACTGAAAATCTTCACTGTCTATATATTTTGCGTCAATATCATCAACCAGTAGCCATACTTTTTTGTCACTATTTTCTTCTAAATAGTTGTTAAGAAGATTTTCTAATTTTTCCGGTTGAAACCCTTGAGTTTCAGAACCAAGTACAGGGATTTTACCTTTTATTCGAGATATGAGCCCACCAATTAAGTTTTTGCTCTTCATTCCTTCTAGTTCAGAGATCTCGACCATCGACATTTCGTCACTAGTTAAAGCGAAGTTAATGGTCTTACCTATATGGATGTTAATTTCCTTACAGATAATTTGCTTCCAATAATTTTCAAGGTATGCAGAGTCCTTACCATTAAAGTCCCCTAACCCAAGCAATGAGTTTCCCGTAACACGAATAACTATTGGACTGTTATATTCCTTTTTAAATGCCAAGTCATAATCAAGTTTTGACAATAGGGTTGACTTACCCATACCTTTTCTAGCGTTTACCACGCATAAACGATGCTCATCATCATAAAAATCATCAAATTCATCATTTTCAATAAAGTATGAGTTCAATACTTCCAGAGATTCATCCTCGCCAGCATCGTTACCAAATAACGATCTATCATTCAACTTGAGCCTTAACATATATACACGACACTTCCTAATAACAACTAATTTCAATACTATATACTCAAAAGGTTCTGTTGCATATTGCGCTAAAATAGATAACGAATGACGTGGATTCCCCTCCCGAGGAACTGCCTCGCTTTAGGTGTTAGCACCGCGACCACCAAAATTGTACCTTGAACTAAAAATGCTTGCATTGATGTTAGGTCGCCTGCTCTAGTGTTTATCACTGAGCTAAGTAGCTAATAAAACTTTGCCATCAAGCCTTGGTGTGCATGTAATTGCGTCAAATTAGTCTTGATGGCATTAGTATTAATAGGGAAAACAAGAATACGCTATCGATGTAGAACATTTGTTCTAAGTGATATAGGGCATAAGTGAGTCACATCAATACCATGATAATTGTCGTTACCATTAAGTTGGCACCACTACATGACTAACCCTGTACCTCAGTGCTTGTGATAAGGCCGCTTTCAACTAGAATTGATGGTTCACCATCTCTTCCAGCCAAAGGTCTTGCTTAACGCACTACAGATTAGAGGTCATCCCAATGAAAAAAATAATCTTGATTTCATGTGTGAGCAAAAAGGTCGAATATACAACTACAGCAAGAGAGCTCTACATTAGCACTCTTTTCAAACTAAACCTCCGATATGCTGAACAGCTAAGACCTGATAATATTTTTATTCTGTCAGCTAAGTATGGCCTCCTACCGTTAAACGAAGAAGTTGAACCTTATGAGTTAACACTTAATACAATGAGTTCAAATGACATAAAAACATGGGCAGGTGGAGTATTACAGCAACTCTCAGACAGGTACAAAATGGATGCATGCCATTTCACCTTTTTAGCTGGAGAGAAATACAGGAAGCATTTGATTTCACACACACCACATTCAGATATTCCCCTTCAAGGGCTTCGTATCGGTGAGCAGCTTCAAAAACTAAAAGGCCTAATATCATGAGTTGTGAATGTGAAGTGCTTCACCATATAGCAAACAGTCTAGAAAGACATAGCTTCCCATGTGATAGTGACAACATTCCCCGTAATGGAGTTTACTTTTTATTTCAAAGAGGCGAGAAATCTCACCAAGCCGATAGAGTTGTGCGGGTTGGTACTCATACTGGCGATAACCAACTGCAATCCAGACTGAAACAGCACTTCAATCAAGAAAATAAAGATAGAAGCATTTTTAGAAAAAATATTGGTAGAGCTCTCCTCAGCAAAAGCAATGATGCCTTCCTAAAGCACTGGGAACTTGATCTTACGCAAGGAAGGCAAAAGACGAGTACGGCCCCCTGATTGACTTCGACTACCAAAAAGCCATTGAACACCAAGTGAGTCTCTATATAAGAGAGAATTTTACTTGTTCAACATTTCCAATAGCAAGTAAAGAGGAGAGGCTAAATATAGAGTCAAAACTCATTTCAACACTATCGTGGTGCGAGGAGTGTAAACCCTCCTCCGATTGGCTAGGAAACTGCTCACCTAAAAGTAAGATAGTTCAGAGCGGGCTATGGTTGGTGAACGAACTATACAAAACCCAAATGACACCTGATGAAGTCAATAACCTGTCTGAAAAAATCAAAGCCGATAAACTAGTGTTTCTATCAAGTAATCAATAGCAATTGAATAGTTAAATTTAATCAGTTTTTCAATATCTAGCCTCAAGTGACTCAATCTTTACTACAATATGTAAACGTACAAAAATCTGGCAGTCACATATGGGTGTTGTATATTATTTCGGCATTGGATCGCTTGCTTTTGTCATCATAGTCATACTTATTATGAAAAATAGTTTTAACGCCAAATGTATGAAAGTAGCGATGAAAGCCTTAGAAATCACTATTGAGCCATTTGATCTTTCCGCTGGTGAATACTTACCAGCTCCTCCAACAATGAAGGTAATGCTTCTTGGGTTTCTATCGGCACGGGATCTAAAGCAGATACTAATCAATGTGTTTGACTTCTCGACCCCTGAACTAGGCGCATACTATATGTTAGATCAATTAAGTGAGGCATTTGAAGCCGAATCAAAAAAAGAGATGGCTGCATGGTTTGGTAGAGCGAGAGACAGACTTACTGAAAATTTCAATAAGTCTGTTCGAGAGATGCTTATGAAGAGCTAGTAGAATAGGCTAGTGGGGGCCGAGATCCTCCCTCTGAGGTCATACAAACATAATCAACTTACCTATCAAAACCACGTTAATAACGATTACTGTTAAGTCAGTGGTAAACGATTACCACTGACTTAAAGCTTACTATACCCTTCTATCGTATTGGCACCCCGTTCAACTCTAAGTGGCTAATTATCGATCCTTTTGAGCGACCAAACTCTCTAGACAACCGGGAGACTGGACGCCCCCCTGTATAATCATTAATTAATTTTTTAGTATCAGCATTCGACCAAGGGAGTCCATGATTTCTTGCTTTACCATTGACTATATTTATCAACACTTTATCTTGCGACCTTAAATATGATTTCTCACTAAGATTTTTTGCAACTAAATGTATGCAGACTTTTACAGCTTCAAGCACTTCTGGCTCATGAAAAATATCTTCCTTTCTCAATGTTCTCCGTGAGTATGGGTTCATTCCATCGGCAATATACTTCAGTGTTTCTAACGCGATATCTGTCTTCATCATCAATGCCTTTATCTAATTTTTTAATTATTAATCTCTACTTTGAGGCTGTCTTTAACTGTCAGACTCGCCAATTATCAGGCAAGGAGCTTTGCTCTTACTTCACACAACATGTATCTGATAAGCTTATTGAACATGGTTTCATTGATATCTAACTGGCATTGCTTGAGTATCTTGGTTAGCTTCACTCTATCTGTATTATTTTTAGTACGTCTAAGGGCTGCAATACCAAAGTATTTTACAATTTCCCAATCTTGAGTACCTTCACCTAGTAACGTACTTAACTTGTCAGTGTCGTAGGCAAACAAGCCTGTATAAAGGTCTGCCCCCACTTCAATATCCTTCAACTTAAGACCTTTAACGGATTTCACGTTATATGGTCTAATTGTCATTTCCAACCTAGTACATACTTTATTGCTATCCACTCCACGTTTAACTCGCTCAGCATTTTTATTGTAAACCTGTACCCTACGTGACTTATTAGCTCCAGTAATCTTGGTCTCTACAACTCCATTAGCGCTAAAAAAGGCTTTATAGGATGAACTTTTATCAAGGTTAATGGTGGTGTCACCAACGAAGTAACCATCACTGTCAAACGTAACATCGACTCTAGTTACATTTGATTTCAGTATTCGATTTTTAAAGTGTCTACCGCACAACTTCTTAAGCTTTTTAACAAGTACTCTTAAGTCTTTCTCTTGGTAATTAGATGGGTTATAACTGAGCTTTAATTCCTTTATCTTTTTTGAAATAGGCTTAATAAGGAGCTGTAAACTACTAAATTGCTCAGCTTCAATTGAAAATGATTTATTGAATTTCACTCCCTTCGCATTTGCGTGTGAATGTTGCTTTACCCTGACTAAGCGCATCTCTTCCTCAATCAATATAGAATGCAAACGTTTACTTTCAGAGCGAGACAGTGGAATAGTTATTTCAATTTTATCTAGAAACAAATCAGCAAAGATATCGGGACTTGCAAATTTGCAAGACAGCGAGCTGTAGTCAGAAGAGCTTGTTCCAAGCTCTTGATACGATGTTGAAGTCGCTGTAGTTACTACTACCGTAGACTTTGCTGGCTTATATTCTTTGTAGCTGCTTAACGTGTCATGGGCAACTTCTGACATAAGTACGCTGTCAAAATTACTCAGGTTAGAGTTATGGATGCTAATTAGATCATCAAGTGTGATATTAGCCATTGTATGCTTAACATGATCAATGACAGTGATGTTATAGTCAGATTTAGCGGTATCTGCTAGTAGTTTTTTCATTCATAAGTCTCTTATTAGTTGCAAATTTGCAAGTGTCAGATCTAGAGTGACGTGCGCTTATAATCTCCCTTATAAAACGCTAATTTTCTAGCTCTTCAACAGCTTCTACTAACAAGCGAGCCCGTTTTTTCATTTCATTAATGCTCTCAGGGCTATACTCAGTCAAACACTTCGAGACAGATTTAGTTTTCTCCCAGTAATCAGTTAAGCTTTCCAAGGCTGTACCTACATTAATATTCCTCTTAGTCGTCTCTACTCCACTTTTATCTATAAAAGGTAAAATAGAGTCAACACGTTCATACTCTTCAATAGCACCACTCTCGATAGTTTGACAAAGAACCTCACTTTGAAGAGCTACTTTGTTGACGTCATTAATCAATTTACCAGTAACTTTCTTAATAGATTTGTTCTCAGCAACTATTCTGTTGCATTCCTCATAAATATTCTGGAGATGCAAGTCACCACTTTCAGATCGGATAATTGAGTAACTGTTGAGAACGAGATCATTTTCATCACCAAGATCACTCAAACATTGTCGGTTCTCTAGTTCATGAATAGAGATCACCCCAAACTTTAAAAGTACCAATGTTTGTACATTTCTAAGTGTCTTTGATACTTCGTAATCGGCAAAGTTAAAATATTTTTCAAAGTATGCTCTTTGGGTCATTCCAATTGTCTGAGGTAAATCTAGCTCCACTGACATATATATAACGATACGTTTAAACTTTAATGCTTCATTACAAAGTCTCCCCCATTTTGAAATTCTTTCATCTGATAAATAAGTTCTATTATTTTCTAAATTCACTAGACCATGGAGCACTGAGCTTAATAATGAGCTTTCGCCTCCCTTAGCTGATATTAGTCCCCCTTCCTCAATACTGACTTTAGAAATAGCCAAAGTCTGTTCACTAATAACCTCGTACTCAACCTGCCTAACATTTCCGTCACAATCAATGTCGGTTGTACTGTCAATTGATGGACAAATGCTCCCGAAACCTCGGCGTTGCTTTGTAGCTTTATTAGAGTTTTGTACTTTCTTTTTCGTTTGCTTATTGTCATTAATAGTTGGCATTATTATCCTCTTTATTTTGTCTGTAGAACTCCTTTAAACAACTACTATTTTATAAAATAGCTAACAATAATCACGGCATAGCAGCCGGAAACCAATGATAAAAAGCACCTAGAAAAATAAACCTAACCAGCTGAATCAAAAGATAATTCCCTAGTAAGCTCTTTTCTAGTCTAGTATTTTTTTTAACTATTACTTGCGAAGCCTTATTATCTATGGCCTCATGAGACAACTAAGAGTAAAACTCACGCCTAATGGATATCTATGAAAATTGGCACAGAAGAAAACCCTCTTGTTGCAACTTTAGACAAAGTAGCTAGACCCTTATTAGAAGCGGCATTGAGAGACAATAGTTTTGAATTCAAAGATGAGCATACATATGGAATTGAATTATTTTTGAATAATGTTGCCGGAAATGAACACCTATCAAAGATGGCAATTCGTATTGCCATCTTTTTTCACAACTATTTTCTTTCTGATGACGCAGAGCGATCTACCGATTATGAAGATGGGGAGGTGTTTATGACAACAGATCCTAATAGCCGGACATTAATCAATGGACATGAAGACTATATCGATAACGAGTTCTATGTAAGGTACGCAGGCTCCACTATTGGGTTTCCTATACCTTTACCAAACCTTGTATCTTTACTTGCCGAGTCAAATATTCTTATAAGCTCATCAAATCTAATGAAAACTCTTAAAGAGCTTCATGAGTTCAACTACCTAACACTCTCACCTCCTCCTAATTATCCAAAAAGTAAAAACAGAACACCTTGGAGACATATCAGGCTCTACAAAGGAATGATAGAAAAGCCACTTTATTATCACATAAAGAGTAAAGCAGACCTTGAAGGCTCGACATCAAGTAATTAACACTGCTCACTTCCGGTTAATGTACGTTACCGTGAAGTCACGACTCAATCTATAGAATCTGGGCTGAGTTCGTCGAGAAGGCTTCCATTAAATGGCCATGGAACCCCACCTTTGCGGCAGATTTGCCGCAAATCAGGCTCCATCCTAACAAAGTGTTTTTTTATCGAAGTATTCGCCATTGTGGCTTTAGACCAAGCTTGCTCCTTCTCCCTTAGAGCTTTAGCCTCACGCTGAACTTTAATTTGCAGCTCGCATAGTTCAACAGCCTTTTCATCTAAATTCACTGCTTGGTTCTCAACGGCACGAAGCTCTTCTTTCTTACATAATAGTTTGGCCTCAACAGCCATAATATCTTTTTGCAAAAGGTGGTGCTTATCATGTAATTCGGTTAGATATTCTCGCTCAATGAGTTTTAACTTTTCTGCATTTTCGCTATCAAGGCGTCTTAAGTACTGTTCTTCAAGTTGATACAAGGTACTCATAAACGACGTATTCGCCGCTTCAACATTCCTATCTCTCTCATTTTTGAATCGTTCAGCCTGCCTCGAAATACTAACAAGCTCATCCGTAACGCACTTAATTCTATATTTATATTCATCATATTGGCGGCTAAATGACTGGATGTAATCTTGCTTACCTTTAATTTCTTTTTCTAATATTTCTTGTTCCAATGCTAACCGCTTGTTTTCCACAATAAACGCTTTAGTAATAGCCCTTTCATGAGCCTGAAACTGCTCAGCAATAACGCCAACTGGAGCAACAGATAACCAATTCAAATCAGCTCTGCCAAGATGGCTTTCAATATGTTCGTCTAATATCCGATCTTCGACTAAAGAAAAGTCGCTAAAATCAATCTCGATCACCGAGGCATTAACAGCTTTATATTCAGCTGTTTTCTGTTTATCAACTTCATGAGTCACTTTGACTTCGACCAAAATTCTCTCACCATTACAGTAACCTGTAACATCCGGGATCCGCTTTGTTGGTCTCAAACTCTTTTCTAATCTTATATCATCAAACTTTAGCGATAGCGTGGTAGGTTTGGAGTAACCTATAGGGACAGTGAGTACTCTATATTGCTCTAAGTACTTCTTAACTCTAAGGTGTATTTCACTTTCGCCACTCCATTGACAATTGTCCTTATCCGACTCTTGGTGGTGAGCAAAATGCCATTGTTTTACCTTTCCCTGCTTAGCAGATAATCTTCCTTGGCAATCAATGCAGACACACTCGCATGCCAAACCATTCGCCACATTTTTAACGGAAACAAATTCATCTTCTTTGCTTAGTGCATATGTCATCTTTACCGCTTGAAATAGACTCATCTCAACATCTTCCATAATGACCAGAAACCTATATACCGCTCCAACTTTATCATTTCTTTTACTACACTTTCTGCGATTTATGCTGAGTAAACAAATATTGTTCTTTTCTACTCGGATTAGCGAAAACTAACCGTCTGAAACAGCCACTAAAACCACTCTCAACAGCCTGATATAATTACGTTATCAGCACGAAGCTCTTCGTGCTCTATCTAGGCTACCCTTATGAATAATCAAACTCCGACGGCGTTGTTTTTGTCACGCCTAGCGCCCAGTGGGCGTAGACCGCTGCGCTGTCAGCTAAACACGGTACTCAAACTGTTTAATTGGAAAGGTGAAGTTGAAGCGCAACCATTTCACACACTTAACTACGCACAAATTGAATACGTCAAACGCCATAAGTTGGATGAGGGTAAGTCCCCACGAACAGTTAATCTGGTGGTATTTGCACTCAAGGCCATTGTTAAGACTGGTTTCCTAATGGGTATGGTGGACGATATTCAATGGCGGCAGGTACAAGCCGTTAAGCGGCTACCTATCAACCCCAGTAGCCGAGGTAAGGCGTTATCATCCAATAGTGTGGGTGAGTTGATCACCACCTGTTATCTGGACAAGCGGCACATTGGCAAACGGGACTGCTGCATATTGGCTCTATTTCTCAGTACTGGCCTAAGGCGCTTTGAGTTAGCCAACCTGACAGTCAGTGATATCCACCTTGATAAACGTACCTTAACGGTAAAGTCCGGCAAGGGTAAGAAGCCACGTAAACAACCGTTCCCCACATGGGCACTGACCTACATCGACAGCTGGTTAAGGGTAAGGACTTACCAACCAGGGGACTTGTTTAACCCCATCTGGAACAATGTCATTAAACATGACCGTGGCCTAAGTTGTGCTGCCCTCTACCAAATAGTTAAGGCTCGCACTTTAGAAGCCACAGGTATCACCATTTCCCCACACGACTTACGCAGAACCTTCATTACCGAACTACTCAATCAAAAGGTCGATTTAAGCACTGCTAGCAAACTGGCTGGTCACGCCAATGTCACCACCACGCAGATCTATGATAAACGTGATGAATCTGTAATGAGAGAGGCTATCAACCAACTGAACTATCAATTGAATGACCAACTAAATGTACAACCAGATGGAGACGAGTATGACTAGCCTCCATACACCATACCCCGAAGATAATATGGTGATAGAGATTACGCCAACCCAATCACACCAAGGCAGCGCAACCAGCTATGCCTATAAAGCCCTTACCTCTGGTTATGTCGATGACACAGATCTTCAAGACCTGAGTAGCCGCATCATCAAAGTAGTGTGTGGTAAAGGTATCAAGCTAGGGTGTGCCAACAAACTAAGTAACTTAAAGCGCCACCTCAAGAAGCAAAGAGGTGAAACGGCCACCAGCAACCTTGACCATAATTGTAAGTTACTCTCTCAAGGTCTTGGACTGCCAACTGATGGCTGGAAGGTAGTGAAGTTTATTGTGGTGATGAATGTTAACCGCGGACTATTTGATCTTATCAATAAGATCTTACCTGAGGATAACTACGCCAATGCAATGTTCGCCTACACACTAGGGCTATCAGAGTTCAGGTTAATAGAAGTATTAAAAGCACTGGCAACAACAGGCCTGTTTGACCCGTTCTACGATTACGGCTTAATAGATTTTATGAATCTACCACAGGCAATCATTAGCTTATTGCTCGGCTCCAAGGTCGAGTACTACCTCAATCTTATTGAACCATTTATACAATCCAAGCCTGAGTCTGAGCTTAAGCTACGCCACTTTGGCCACCTTGAGTGTGACACCTTGCAGCAATTTTTAGATATCAGTATTAACCAGTCCATGCTGGGAGTTAATGTACTTTTCTACGGGTTACCCGGCACAGGCAAAACCGAACTAGCCAAAGTACTGGCTGATAAAACTCAATCACACCTTATCGCCATTAAACCTGTTGGGGATGAAGTATCAGGTGAACAAGGTAGATTCAAGAGGCAAGCCTTTAGCTCTAATCTAAGGTTGCAGTACCTAACGCTGGTACAACGCTTAGTATCACCAGATGAAAAGACTCTATTACTAATAGATGAGTGTGAGGATATCTTTGAGCAAAGCATTTCTCACCGTGGTTATGGTAAGGAGCTGCTACATGAATTGATGGAACGAAACACCATACCAACTATCTGGATAACCAATCATATTGATGTTATCCCCCACAGCTGCATACGCCGCTTCACCTATGTACTTAACGTTAGCATTCCTGACAATAGGGTTATGGAAAGCCTAATGGATAATAGCTTTAAGGGGCTAAGGGTATCCAAGGTATTCAAACACCAGCTAGCCACACTGCCAGAGCTAACCCCTGCTCATATCACCAATGCGGCCTTTGTCACTCATAACACTCGGCTTTCGGGTAAAGCTGCCGAGCATAATATAGAGGTTATGGTTAAAAGCACCCTAACTGCTTGCGGCCACAGCACTAATGGTAACGGTTATAAACCACAACTCCCCTTTTCTACCGAGTACCTCAACATTAAGGGCGGCAACCAAGCGATAGACCTGTTAGAAAACTCGCTAGATACAACCTGCGATATCCGCACCTTATTAGTCGGTCCACCCGGCACAGGAAAAACAGCGGTTGTAGAGTATCTGGCCAATGGCTGTAACCGTGAGTTAGTGACCATTAGGTGCTCAGATGTACTCGGAAAATACGTAGGGGAAAGCGAGAAGAATATCGCCCGTATCTTTCAACAGGCCAGTGATAACAACTGTATTTTGTTCTTCGATGAGGTGGACAGCCTGCTATTAGATAGGGGCGGCTTAAACGCCAGTTGGGAGATACAGCAAGTTAATGAACTACTGACACAGATGGAGAGTTTCAATCAGCCCTTCTTCGCAGCAACTAATTTCTCTGAGCGTCTAGACAGAGCTGTAATGCGACGATTCGACTTCAAGCTATCATTTAATTATCTTACTGAGAAACAAGCTCAGAATCTCTTTAGGAACGTCACAAGCACAAATACGCTATCAGCTCAGACACTAGATTCGCTAAGCTTACTTAAGCTGCTAACTCCCGGTGACTTTTCTATCTTAAGGCGTCGTCAAAAACTAAATCACTTCAAGCTAACCACCGATGAGTGTTTAGCCATTCTAACCACCGAGAACAACAGTAAGCCCGGCAACAGAACTATCGGCTTCAAGTAACACCAACAGTAAGACTTACCCAATTAACCACCATGAAGTCTAGCCCAACACAGGGCTAGACCATCAACTCGTAAGATAACCAACCACAAAAGGTAATCACCATGACGGCATCATTATTGAGTTCACTCAAGGTCACCGCTCGCCCAGAAGATGGCAGCAAGAACCCTCTCATTCAACGTAGAGAGAAGTTACTCACCAAGCTAGGACAGCAAAAAACCTTAGCCACCGCCCTTATCAACCAAGAGGTACATACCTTCTACCGCGAGAAATGGGTAAAAGATGAAGAAACAGGCAAGAAAGAGAAGGTACAGGTGCCGAAGAAGGTCTGCCCTTGGTTCTACAAGCGTAACAACCGTTATTACTTCGAAGTGCGCAGTGGTAATAAGCCACTGGAGCTACAAAAAGGAATGCACGCAGTCGAAGTAGGCAAAGAGGAAGAGTTAGTTAATACCATCGAAACCATTATCGAAGCGGTAGTGGCCGGAGAACTAGACCTATTGCTAACTAAAGGTGATAAGCCGGGTACAAAGAAAGATAAGGCCAGCAATCAAAAGTAACATCCAAGCTGCTCTACAACCTCAACCAGTAAGACACAAACCAAGCCTCAGAGCAGGAGCCTAATCTTAATCAAGCACCTGCTTTCAATCTACAGACTAACAAGGCATCACTATGACCACCAAAATTAAACATCAAGATCTCTGCTTACCCATATCCCCCATGTTTGCCATGCACTTAGCAGATCTTATCTGCGACCTTCAGCAATTACCATCAACTTCAGAGACCCCAGCTACTCAGCAGAGCGTGGTGGTTTTCATCCTGTGGAAGTTAGGCTAGAGAAAGAAACTAATGCAGAACATGGCGACCAATGGCGCATCTGCTATATCACCGACTTTAGCAATGTAGGTATTGGCTACATGGCTGAGCTTACCAAGGAACTGGACTTCGACTTTGATAGCGGAATTTTTCAACACCTGATGGGAGTAACACCACTAGAGCAAGCAAGGGGGATCTATCAAGTATGGGAACAAAACTTCTTGGCTTATAGCCTTGGGATTAAAGCTTATCAAGTTACGCTAACCACTGAATAGACATTCTCTACACATCCCGCTAGATAACTTTATATAAATAGGTATTCTAGGCCCCAGTCTCAATGCCTAGCTAAGGAAAAATCATGGAACTATATAAACAAGAATTTGGTCAAAACTTTAACTTAGGCTTCGACTTATCCCTGTACCCTTGGTTAATAGATAAGAGCTGGCATAACGATATATCACCGAGCTTTTACTTTAAAACCTCCACAGGGTTTATGGTGCTTTGGGTCGACTATGAAAAGCCTGAGCAAAGAGAAGACAGCGAACAAGATCGCTACGTTGTAATGACCGCTGTTAACAGTGGAACGGATGAATCGCCAGAGGTTCATCATAATGAAGATTCTTTACAAATTTTTTCGACAGAAGACCCAAGAACACTCAATATTTTTCTATCAAACACTATGGGCTCAATTACCCAAACACAATCCCACACTTAAGCTTAATTAAAATTCAAGTTACGTTTCAACTAACACAACAAAACTCCCTGTGATGCTTTAAAATCCCTGGACAATCACAATGCTGTTCAGTACAATTATATCATTATTGGTATAAGGTAGGTTTAAATTGAACCATATAGAACTATTTTCTGGATGTGGGGGGCTTTCTCTAGGCTTAGAGCAAAGCGGCTTTGAGCTCACCATGGCAAATGAACTTTCTCCAATGGCTGCAGAGTCATTTGCATACAATTTTTTTAATGAAAATTTAGACGAATTAGCAATAAACGATAAACAGGCTACACATACACTTTGGCTAAATAGCAATTATGCCGAACTGAAACCTAGATTACGTGAAAACCCATTTACCTTTCCCGCATTCGATGAGGCAGGTACAAGTGATATCCCTACTGATGCCTCAGAACTCAAAGGAAAATTGGTAGTTGGCAGCATTGTCGAACTCAACCGTCTACTAGATAGCAACGAAGAGCTAACTAAGCAACTCAGAACAGCTTTTGGATCTCAAGGTGGTTTAGACTTGGTATCAGGTGGACCACCTTGTCAAAGTTTCAGCATGGCAGGTCTTCGCAAGCGTGATTGTGATAAAAATACACTCCCATGGGAGTTTGCCAAGTTTGTTAAGCATACTCAGCCTAAAGTTGCGATGCTTGAGAATGTTACGGGAATCCTAAGAGCTTTTAAAGACGATGAAGGCAACAGCTTTCATGCTTGGTATGAAGTCGCTAAGGTGTTTGCCTCTATCGGTTACGTACCGCTATGCTTACATATAAATGCTCGCCTCGCAGGAATAGCCCAGAACAGGCCGCGTTTCATTATGATTGCTGTAAGGTTTGATCATTATGAGACGATTGCTGGTGGATTTGAGGTTGGTGATACCAATACGAAACTATTTTCTCCATCATTAAAGTTTTATCAATTGGTTCAGGAATCAGGCAGTGAGTTACCATTCGGCCATTTGGATTACTTCGATACAACTAAACCGATCCACCGTAGTTTATTTGAAAGCTCATTTCTAGCAGGATTAGTTAATGGTGAGATGGTTACCGTTCGTGAAGCACTGGATGATTTAAAGCAAAAATACCCTTCAAAGCCTTCAGATTTTATAACTTCACTAAACGCAACTTTTAATCATTTACCTCAGTGGTTAAAATCACCAGAAGGGTCTGAATGGCCGAACCATGAATACCGCAATAACGGTGAAGTAGTACAACGCCGCTTCCGGTTATATCAAGTACTTCAAACTATTGATGAACGTTGGATCACTAAAGCTATTTTTTCGATACTAAAGGGCAATGCGACTGAATTGGACGATGATGCATGGGCTGTATGTCGTGAATATAAATACTTGCAAATAGATCATACGCTAAAAGTTTTTGAGTCTAAGCAAGACTTCATTCAGTACCTTCGTGACCACCCGACTAAGAAGCAAACACAAAAAGCTTTAGTGGCAAACGCCCCAGCTCCTGCAGCTCTCTCTATTCCCGATGACGCTTGCCACTATGATGAGCATGAGCTTAGAGTTCTAACTGTACGAGAAATGGCAAGAATACAATCCTTTCCGGATAATTTTGTGTTCCGCTCTAAAGTGACTACTGGTGGACATTATCGTAAATTTGAGGTGCCTCAATATACTCAAGTAGGTAATGCTGTTCCGCCGCTATTAGGCTTAAAACTAGGGAATTGTATTTCACAGCTATTATAAAATAGCTATAAACCGAATAAGAAAACAATGTGTATTACCCAATATATTGCAAGGTTCAGTTATAGGCATAATTAACCGTCGTAATTATACGAAGCTACCAATTACCTTTGTCGCCCTAGCATATATTCACAGTTTTTAGCTGTGAATATATGCTAGGGCGTATCTTGATTAATATAGTAAACTAATTATCAGACCAAGCTTTAAAATTATGTTCCCCCTACTGCTTAGGTATTTCAAATCAAAGATACGGTCTCAATCTCACCAAACAGTTCATCTCGAAATTTCGGAGACTTCAATCTAAATGCATGCCCCTTATCAACTCTCCCACTGCCGTCTATTTCATAACCGCCACGCCAATCATAACGAACTACGCCTTGCTCTATGAGAGAAAGGAATTGTGAAAATATCGGATTACTAGTTAATTCTAGCTTGTTATAGTTAAAATGATATTCTCCATCAATCAACGTTTCATCAGCAATAATCCAAGCTGTATTAGGATGTTTTTCAATTAACCTTCCTTGTAGCTTTTCAAACAACCAAATAGCTGTAACCTCTTTCTTACTGCCAATTACATGGTATTGAACGACTTGCTCAGCATCATAATCTACTTCAAGAAACAGCCCCTGAGGATTAGGTATGTTAGAAACTGTAACAAAAAGATCTTTATACCCTTGTCGCTGTTTATGCGTACTTAGATATCCATATGTTAGCATCATATCTCGCACCGACTTTATAGGACTAACATTCCAATCAGGCACTTGGGAAAATAAGGTGTCGGCGGTTTTACTACTGCTTCTTTTAGCTTTAAGTTCAATAGAACTTTTGTAATCCGCATCACTTCGGTTATTTATATCTAGCCCCAGTAAAAGCTCCAATGTATCACCAACATCTTTAGGGGATTTTTTACTTGGATTGCAACTTTTCACCCACCTCCCGCTGAACTGTTTTATTTCATTAATAAGTTCTTCAACTAAATTGACATGACTAATAATCGAGCCAAATACACTTTCTAAATGAGCATCAGTACAAACAGGTTCAGTCAGTGGAATTATTACAGCAGTGTTTTCAAAGGTTGTTATATAGATTAACGTATCTTGTTCAATAGACTTTTTAAAACCCCAAGGCCAAAACCTAGGGTCACCTTTTTTATGAGGCTTTGCTTTAGGTCTATAAAAGCTCGTTTTGATTAAATCATGGCCATCACGATTAAAAACCATTACATTTCTATAACTAATGTCACCATCAATCGCAGTTTCATAGTTAAAAATATCGTTATCATAAAACATCTTACAGATTGGTTTGGAAGCATCTATTGTAGATTTATCCAGCATTGTAAAAGTGAGCCTAACCAAGCTGTAATTGTTACGAATATATTTCTGAACTTTTTTAATAAGTTCCTTTTCATTTCCATTAGGTAAAAATCTTTTGTTAGAGACTTGTTCCTGACAATTAATATTGTCGTCACTCATATTGTTGTCCACTTTATTCTTCCTATGGATTAAAGCTGTGCGGTAATCACCTAATGGTGACGAGTGTTTCTCGATCACTCTAAAAATACTCGAATCTTCTGGCAAAGGGAGTAATGGCTCATTAAGCAACCTTCTCCATAAATCAGCCCACGTTAATGCGCCACTAGCTTGAGCAATAACTAATTTAGCTTGATAGTCATAAAGCTCATAATCAAGACCAACAATAATTGCCTTACCTTCAAACATATCTAAAGCTTTTTTTATCACAAAAAACCTCAATCTTTCATCGATATTCAATAAAAAGCTATTATCAAAAGAAAATAATTCAAGCCTATACAAATAACAGGTCTACTACTGGCAACACATGTTTAAGTTCAGTCGACTTGTGGGTGTAGTTGCTAGTGATTCCAAATGAACTAATCTCATGACCTACTACCTGTTGGAGTAAGTTCACCTGTACACCTTCGTTCATCAGTTTGGTAATGAAGGTATGACGAAAGCTATGGAACGAGCGGATATGTCCCAGCTCATTAATCGAATTGATTTCAATATTCTGCATCTGCCTTGCAAACCATGCCGTCACCACCTCACGATTATTAACCCTATCGAATACCCTCTCCTTACAGGATTCGACGTACTCGATAAAGCCAGCATTAATCAAATCCATGTGTAACGGGATCTTCCGCTTGGCATTCTCTGTTTTAAGCTTTTGGCTCTCATGCTCATCAGTAATTAGCAGGTAATGGCGTTTGGTTGCCGTATCAAACTTAACGTCTTCTTTACGTAGCTGAACCAACTCACCACGTCTTGCTCCGGTATAGATGCCAAGATAGATCATCCACTTTCGCCAAACCTGCTTTTCGTCATCAGCAGCCTTTAGGAAGACTTGCAGTTCGATATCGTCAAATACGCCACGAGTTCTTGATTTGTACTCGCGCTTAATCGAACAAGGTGAAGCGTTGATATAACCGATAGTGTCACGCTTAGCGTAGGCAAATACTCCTTGCAGCCATTTATAGAAGTGGCTGACCGATTTAGGAGAGATCATATCCTCTTCAGGCACATCGACTTCTAAACGCTCAGCCCAAGACATCTTGCTATACGGTGCAATATTCATCTTCGGAAGTTCAAAGCAGCGATCAATAAATCGTCCAATATCTTTAGGAGAATAAAGGTCAATAGGCTTATCTTCAGTCAGGGATTGCCACACCACATACTTTCTAGCGTAGTCTTGCTGTACCTTGTCAGCTAATTTCTCTTTCTTAATTTTATGCTGTAAAAATTCAGCATAAACTGCCGAAAAATGTGGAGCACTACTAACTACATCTATTTTAGTTTTAGCTTCACTCGCTACAACCGTGGGAGTTTGAAGTAATTGAGTTAATTCACGCTCTTTAACTCCATCTTCACAAACAACGGTTTCAATCAATGTGTTTCGAATCTGAGATGAAGTTCTAAGCTTACTAAGCAATACTTGAAACTCTAGAGATTGCTCATCAAAACAGAGGTTATGCTTAGCTAAAATCTCCTTCGCAGTCTCTGCTAACCCGTCAACATTGAAGTCTTCATCAGAGGCTGTAAATCGAATGAGAATACTTGCTAGATACTGTAGAAAGGCAGACATATCCTCATTCGATATGCTATCCATCACCTCATATAGCTTTTCTCCTACAGGCATTCCACAAGCATTATTTCCTAATGAGGCTAGCATGTGATGAAAACGCTCAGGAAAGTCTATTGGGCAATTTCTTCCTAGTACCTTAAGCATATGGACATTACTGGTATAGGATTGCTCTAATTCAGCAATGATAGGGTCAATGTGATGCATTGTGAGCTTTTCTTGCATGCTTATTTTAAATCCATTAACTAAGCGGCGAATTTCATCAGTTTCATGCTTTTGATAAGTCTGCACAAGCTTTTTTAGCTTAGTTACTTCGAGACTTATTTTCTTCCATGAAACAATGGCTTCGCTAAACTCTGTCGATTTAAGACTTAGGGAGAATTGATGCTTGATTCGATGTCTGCGCAATACAAAGCGGAAATAATAGGTGTTATTACGAAGGTATAGATGCTTGAATCCATGAACTGATTTCATGATAAGCACCTCAAGATATAACGGAGATTCTGAAGTGTTCTTTGAATAAGATTTTGAAAAGCGTGTAACAAGAGGTGTAACACACCGTGTAACAGGTGAGATAATTTGAAATGAGAAATCAGACAACTGCTTGCAGAACAAGCAGTTGTCTTCATCCAAAGAGTAAGCCGATAAGCCGGGTCCTGTCGTGGACAGTTATTCATCTAGGCCTGCAATCGCTCACAGGCTCAAGCGACCTACCCGGTCCCAACGCGAGCAGCGCCATACGGGACCCTATTTGGTCTTGCTTCGGGTAGAGTTTACCTTGCTACGAACTATTACTAGCCGCACGGTGCGCTCTTACCGCACCCTTTCACCCTTACCTCCTTGATAAATCAAGAAGGCGGTCTCCTCTCTGCTGCACTTGTCGTCGGTTCACACCGCCCAGGCGTTACCTGGTACCCTGCTCTTTGAAGCCCGGACTTTCCTCCCCGTTCTTACGAACGCGGCAACTGTCTAGCCAACTCGGCGCGGATTATAGCCTAAGCTCAAGCAACAAACCAAGGACTTTCACAAATCAGCTTAACTCAAGGGTGAATCTATTAGCGATCTATCGCTAAAAGTTAAAGCCCTATAGATAATCCGTGCTTATAAAGTGCGTTCTTTTTAATGTCGTAAATCTGCCCTGCAACCGCCGCAGCTTTTTTCAGTGGCAGCTCTTCACACAACAATTTAAGCGTATTAATCACCGTAGGCGAAAACTCTGATTCTTCGTCGCTGCGATGACCATGACACATCAACACGATTTCACCGCGCTGCTGATTAGGATCATCTTTAACGGTTTGCAGTACTTCACCTGCGGGGCCAGATAAGAAAGTCTCAAAGGTTTTAGTGACTTCTCGAGCCATCACAATTTCACGATCTGCGCCTAACGCCTCAACGAGTGATTCTAGGCTGTGAACGATACGATGCGGTGACTCATAAAAGATTAACGTACGAGGATCATCTTTCAGTGCAGTCAGCTTATCAAATCGAGCTTTCTCTTTTGACGGCAAGAAACCTTCAAACGTGAAACGATCAGAGGGTAAACCTGAAGCACTTAATGCCGTAATCGCAGCACATGGGCCTGGTAGTGGGATCACATTAAAGCCCGCTTCACGCACTTGCTTAACTAAGTGGTAGCCAGGATCTGAGATCAGCGGTGTGCCCGCATCAGAGATCAAAGCAACTGCTTCGCCATTACCCAGTTTTTGAATGATCCACTGCGCTCGGTCACGTTCATTATGATCGTGCAAAGCCGTTTTACGGGTCTCGATACCGAAGTGACTCAGCAATTTTCCACTATGACGGGTGTCTTCACAGGCGATAAGCGATACTTGATTAAGTACCTCTATTGCACGGCTACTGATGTCCCCTAGATTCCCAATTGGTGTGGGAACAATGTAAAGCGCGACCGACAGGTCCATAACTACCTCTGTATTGAGTGTTGGCAAGAGTTTCTAACAATACTTTCGCCAAGCGGAAGAGCAGGTTAAACTATTAGCAGCATCTTACCAGAGTGAAGACCCGTGTTAAAAAGACTGAATACAACAAAATTTATTTCTATCGCGATTTTATCAGCGGTTTTGTTCGGTTGCGGCACGACGACTGCACCGGTAAAGACTGAAAAGACTCAAGTTTCTTTATCCGTAGTGACCGAGACGTCATCACAATACTTGGCGCTTGCTGCCAAAGAAAAAAATAAAGAAACCCGCGATAAATATGTTTTACTCGCCGCGCACGCCTTCATCAACGAAGGTAATGCCAGCGCTGCCGATAAAGCATTGAAGTCAATCTCACAGGATATCAGCCAAAAAACAGAGCTACTTGCCGAGCATATTTACCTTTCCGCTCGAGTATTAGAGATGACATCGACCTATGATCATGCTCTACAGGTTCTTAATTATCCAAGCAACTGGACGCTGCCTGACTGGCAATGGGTAAGTTATTACCAATTTAAGGCTCATCTGTATCAATTGATTAATCAGCCAATCGATCAAGTTAGACAATTAAGCTTACTGAGTCAGTATTTACCTGCCTCACAGGCTCAGGAAGTCAACGACACCATTTGGCGCTCGCTACAGCTGATTAATGAACAAACTCTATTAAGCTTTAGCAACGACACCTCTAACCCCATTTTTGCGGGTTGGGTACAACTGGCATATATCGCCAAGCACTATGCCGTTGACCCTAACGACTTAGTGCGCCACCTAGGCAGCTGGCAACAGCTTAACCCGCATCATCCCGCTGCGGCAAAACTACCAACAGATTTGGAAAAGGCGCTCAATACTCAGCCTTACCAGCCAAAGAATATTGCCGTATTACTGCCATTAACTGGCTCGCGTGCAACGGTGGCGAACACAGTAAAGCAAGGCATTATTGCTAACTATATGGCTACGGGTGACGACAGCGTTACACTCAACTTTTTCGATACCGCAACGGGTGCACAAGCCGCTTACCAGCAAGCGGTTGCGGCAGGTGCCGAATTTATTATCGGTCCACTATTGCAGTCTGAAGTCGAGCAGTTACAGAATATGACTGCTGTAGGTGAAGCCGTTAGCACGGCTGGAGAGACAGCAGCTGTGAGCCCTGTTGCAAGTAAGACCATCCCACAACTTTACTTGAACCATATCGATACCTTTACGCCCGACCCTGATAAGTTTTTCTTTGCCTTGTCGCCTACTGATGAAGCAATTGATGCAGCCCAGCGTCTATACAACGACGGTATTGAGCAACCATTACTATTAGTCAGCAACGATGCTGTTGGCCACCGCATGGCGGAAAGCTTTAATAAGGCTTGGCAAACCCTGACCAATAATCCTGCCGAAATCCATTACTATGACGGCGGTGATAAGATGAAAGTCACCGTACAAAAAGCCTTAGGCGTTATCGATAGTAAAGAACGTATTGCGCGTATTAAGGCGATCCTGACACCTAAGATTGAAGCCGACTTTCGCTCTCGCCGTGATATCGATGCGATTTACATGATCTCTGCTAGCCAAGATTTAGCGCTACTTAAGCCCTTTATCGACGTTAATTTCAGCGTGTTCGCCGATCCGGTTCCGCTCTATACCACCAGCCGTAGTCGAGTTGAAGGTAACAGTCGCGAAACCGCCGAAGAACTAAATAACCTCACTATCAGCGACATTCCTTGGTTGATCACTCCTAATACCGAAACCCAGATGGTCAACGAGTTATGGCCTAACTGGAGTAATGGCCGTAAGCGCCTATTTATTATGGGCTATGATGCATTGGATTTAGTGGGTAAACTGGCCCAGATGCGCGCCCTGCCGGGCTATCAATTTACTGGTCGCAGCGGTATGTTATCGGTGCAGCCTGACGGCACATTGCATCGCCAACTCAGCTGGGGCCGTTATCAAAGAGGTAACTTGCGTCCGCTATAAAACCGATGTCGTAAATTTTTAATAAACTTTACAGTTAAATACGTCGAGGAAAATAGTCTCGGCTAGCGCTTTAAGATATATTCAAATTGACGCGACAAGGATGAGCGAATTTGACTGCAGATAACCCAAATCAAGGCCAGATTGCCGAACATGCAGCACGGCAATATTTGCAACAACGCGGGCTAATCTTTGTCGAACAAAACGTGCGATACCGTTTTGGTGAAATCGACATTGTGATGAAAGACGGCAGCGATTGGGTTTTCGTTGAGGTAAAATACCGCTCTGCATCTCAATACGGTGGTGCAGTGAATTCGTTGAGCGCTGCGCAAGCTGGGCGAATTAGAAAAGCTGCGAGCCATTACATACAGTTAAATCGAATCGATGCCATATGTCGTTTCGATGTCATTGCGGCCGATCCTCAAGGGATCCAGTGGATCCGCGATGCATTTTAAATAGTTTAATTTTCATATGTACCACCCTGCCAAAAGTGGGCATAAATAAACATAGGGTTTATCCATGTTAGAACGCATTAAAGACAGCTTTACAGAGTCAATTCAAACTAAGATTGATGCTTCTGAAGCACTACCAGAATCCATTGCCAAAGCCGCTGAGATGATGGTGCACTGCCTGCTTAGTGGTAACAAAATCTTAGCTTGTGGTAACGGCGGTAGCGCCGGTGATGCACAGCACTTTTCTGCGGAGCTATTAAACCGCTATGAAATTGAGCGTCCACCACTACCCGCAATCGCGCTTAGCTGCGACACTTCAACAATCACTGCGATTGCTAACGATTACAGCTACGATGAGATCTTCTCTAAGCAGATCATGGCACTGGGTCAACCTGGAGATATCTTACTGGCGATCTCAACCAGTGGTAACTCTGGCAACGTCATTAAAGCCATGGAAGCAGCCCTTAGCCGTGACATGACGATTGTATCGTTAACCGGTAAAGATGGCGGCGCTATGGCTGGTCTACTTAGCGTCAATGACGTTGAGATCCGAGTGCCATCAAATGTTACTGCCCGTATTCAAGAGGTTCACCTGCTAGCGATTCATTGTCTGTGTGACAACATCGACCACACGCTATTCCCGCAGGACGAACAGGCATGAGAGCACTGCTCCCATTAATCGCTATTGTGTTAATGCTACAAGGCTGTGCAGGTGCCGTTATGGTCGGCGCAGTAGGCGGCGCAATGATGGTTAATGACGAGCGCAGCTTTAAGACTCAGATAGATGACACCAACGCCGATTTTAATATCTCCAGTGCGTTGGCTTCTCATGATGACTTAAATAATCAGGCGAATATCAGCGGCATTGTCATGAATTCTAACGTATTGATGATAGGTCAAGCGCCAAACTCAATGCTACGCGATAAAGCCATTCGTATTGTTAAAGAGTTAAAGATTGGCGGTAAGATCCATAACCAGATCCGTATCGGTAACCCAACCTCATTCACTACGCGTAGCAACGACACCTGGATCACCACTAAGGTGAAGGGTCGTATGCTCAATGAAAAAGGGTTAGATGTGACCAATATTAAGGTCGTCACCGAAAATGGTGAGGTGTTCTTAATCGGATATGTTGAGCGTGCTCAAGCCGATTTAGCCGTGGAAGTGGCTCGCAATACCGCAGGCGTGCGCAAAGTGATTAAGGTGTTTGAATACACAGACTCTTAATCACCAAGCCCCACACCCAACGCTTAGAAGAATCATCCAACCTTTTGTTCGATGATTTTTTTTGGTCTTAAATTAGCCATGCGCGCTGCTACCCAAGGAATAATTAGCGATGGCAACACAATAAAGCCCGCACCAACCCAACTTAAACCGTCTAGCCACTCGTCAAACAGCAGCCAGCCAAACAATACACAAAATAGTAGGCCAGTGTATTCAGCTATGGCTATCTGGCTCGCCTGCGCTTTACGGTAAGCCAATACGCATAACCAGTGATATGCCAGTAAGAAGCTGTTACTGAGCGCTGCTATGCCGATAAGCCCCCAGCTTACACCTTCGAAACCCTGTACCAACACCATAATAAATGTGAGTGGAATACTGAGCATGTTGTAGAGCATTAAAGTCACACTTGGATTCTCAGTGTCTGGCAGTTTCCGTAGGGCTAACTGGTTAATCGCGAAGCTAAAGGCTGAGATCAGCACTGCGATACCAAATATATTAATTTCACTGGGTCGCAGTAAAATTAAAATACCAATGAAGCCCAAAACAGTGGCTAACCACTGAGTCGCGGTCACTTTCTCTTTTAGAAAAATCGAGCCCATCAGTACTATCATCAAAGGTGCAGAAAAGAATAATGAACTAACCGTCGCGATAGGTAAGGACATCAGTCCCATGATCAAACATACCGCGCCTAATGCACCGGTATTCGATCGAAATAAATGTACTTTCAGGTGCTGAGTCGTAGGTCTTTTGGCGTAAAACCACAAAGGCAACAACATCAATACCGATAGGATCTGCCGTATTAACAAGAACGTTGCGGCATTACTTCCTTCAGGCATCCATTTAATGGAAACATCATAGAGCGCGCTAAAAAGGTTGCCAAAAACGAGGATTGCCATCGCAATCATGACATTGGATTTCATCTATTTTTCCACAGTACAACTGAATATGCGCGCATGATATATCCCGCAAAAGACAAACTAAAATGATGTTTTTTCGTCAATCATGAATTAAATTAATACTATGATAAAGATCACCTATTAAATTCATACATTGAGCGAATCACTATGCGCAAACTCCCACCACTAAGAGCCTTACAGGTTTTTGAAGCCGCTGCCAGACAGTCTCATTTCTCACGTGCTGCAGCCGAGTTATGCATCACCCAAAGTGCGGTATCTCATCAGGTTAAACAGCTTGAAGAGCATTACGGCGAACGCCTATTTAAACGAGAAGGACGACAACTGCGGCTCACTAGCAAAGGGGAGTTGCTATATCGAGAACTAGAGCGGATCTTTAACGAGTTGAGTGATTTAAGTATGCAGATCAGTGGTGACAGCAATGATCAACTTCGCCTTGCTGTATACAGCTCATTTGCGATCAAATGGCTAATTCCAAGACTCAGCGATTTTAGACGCCAACACCCTCAAATCAAGATCCGCCTCAACATGATCACCGATGACCCAGAGCTAAGTGATAACGTGGCAGATATGTTCATCACGGGCCAAAGTGGTCAATTAGGTTATCACCATCACTTACTGCATAAAGAACGCTTAATTCCGGTTATTAGTCCAAACTTATTGGATCCAGATAGCCTAGCGTTGGACGAATTAGCTAAGCACCCGCTGCTGACGGTTGACGAAGGTCCACTGGGATTAGATTGGGATAGGTGGTTTGTAGCAAATAACTTAGTGCTACCCGCTGATCAGCAACAACATATTTTTAGTCATGTGCTGTTAGCGATTGAAGCGGCCATTGCAGGCCAAGGGATAGCACTGGCATCAGACTTTATGGTGCAGGCTGATATTGAAAAAGGATTGTTGGTCGAGCTTGACTTGCCTGATATTTTGACTGGATTTGAGTTCTATTTCAGCTGTAAACAACGTCGTCTGAAAGACCCCGCTATTGCGGCGTTTGTGAGCTGGTTAAGCCTGCAGTAACTTTATAAAACTAAGCTAATAAAAAAGCCAGCGACTATTGCTGGCTTTCAAGTTAGCAGTATAAATTAGTCGTCGAGTTAAACGATAAGACCAATTTTTTCGTAAACGTTCTTAATCGTCACCTCAGCGCGAGCCTGCGCCTTTTCAGCTCCGTCTCTCATCACTTGATTCAAGAAGTCATGGTCTGCACGGTACTCTTTAAAGCGCTGCTGCAGCGGCTCAAGCATACCGACAACGGCGTCACCCGTAGCCACTTTTAAATGACCATACATCTTGCCTTCAAACTCGGCTTCTAGGCTAGCAATCGACTGACCAGTACAGCCTGACATTAGGCTTAGCAAGTTAGAAACACCCGGCTTTTCGGCAACATCGAAGCGCACGACTGGTGGCTCTTGGCCATCTGTCATCGCCTTTTTGATCTTCTTCATGATCGCTTTTGGATCTTCAAGTAAGCCGATAACGTTATTACGGTTATCATCAGACTTAGACATCTTCTTTAGTGGATCTTGCAGCGACATCACCTTAGCACCATGCTCAGGGATGAATGGCTCTGGGATCACGAAAGTTTCACCGTAAGCATTGTTAAAGCGAGTCGCGATATCACGGGTCAACTCTAGATGCTGCTTCTGATCTTGACCCACTGGGATCTCATTCGCTTGATAAAGCAAAATATCTGCTGCCATCAACACAGGGTAACTAAATAGACCCACGTTAATGTTGTTAGCATGCTTTTGCGACTTATCTTTAAACTGCGTCATGCGGTTTAGCTCACCCATCTGGGTGTAACAGTTTAGTGCCCAACCAAGTTGTGTGTGCTGTGGAACTTGAGACTGAATAAATACCGTGCTCTTCTTAGGATCAACACCACAAGCCAGATACAGTGCTAACGTATCAAGACACGCTTCACGTAGTTTGGCAGGATCTTGTCTGACAGTAATCGCATGCAGGTCAACGACGCAATAAAGGCAATCATGACTATCTTGCATTGCAACCCACTGACGTAACGCGCCCATATAGTTGCCGATGGTCAGCTCGCCTGATGGCTGCGCTCCGCTTAGAACTACTGGTTTCGTTAAAGGGTTCGTCATCTTGTTTATTGCTCCGTTGCTTTATCGCGCAATTTAAGTAGCGCGGTTATTTCACTAAATTGTTCACATACGGCGTCAGGGCCGCTTAGCCCAATATCTTCACCGTAGTTGTAGCCGTAGGTCAAGCCCACAGAGGCAACCTTAGCCGATTTTGCCGCTAATATATCGTTCTTTGAGTCACCGACCATCAATAATTGCTCAGTTTCGAGGCGCCACTCGTGCAAAATGTGCTGTAGTGGCAGTGGATCGGGTTTCATCTTAGATAAAGAGTCGCCACCAAGTACCATGCTGAAGTAAGCATCAATATTAAATGCTTTAAGCAGTGGCAGGGTAAACTCATAGGGCTTATTAGTAACAATCGCCATGCGGTAACCGGCTTGTTGCAACTGCTCTAGAACAGATTCAACGCCGGGATACAACTGACTATGTTGTTGCAGATTGAGCCCATAGAAATGCATAAATTTTGGCATACAAGCTTGTAGCTGCTCTTCCGTCACTGCAGTATTAAGTGCAAAAGAGAGAGCTCTGCGCATCAGCATTTCGGCGCCATTGCCTACCCAGCTACGGACCTGTTCATCACTGCACAAAGGCAATGCTAACTCTTCTAGGGTTGCACGAGTCGCTGCAGCAAGATCGGGAACGCTATCGATTAGCGTTCCATCCAAGTCAAATGCTACCGCTTTTATTTGACTAAAAGTATTCACTGATTACGCCTCAACGCTTGCTAATTCTGCACGCATCTCATCAATTACTGCTTTGTAGTCTGGCTTATTGAAAATGGCTGAACCTGCAACAAACATGTCTGCACCCGCTGCTGCGATTTCAGCAATATTGTCGACCTTTACGCCGCCATCTACTTGTAAACGGATGTCGTAACCACTGTCATCAATCAGCTTACGCACCTGACGCAACTTATCGAAAGTAGACGGAATAAATGACTGCCCACCAAAGCCTGGGTTAACTGACATCAGCAAAATCACATCTAACTTATCCATCACGTGATCAAGATAGTGCAGTGGTGTAGCAGGGTTAAACACTAGCCCCGCTTTACAGCCAGATTCTTTAATTAACTGCAGAGTACGGTCCACATGCTCAGAGGCTTCAGGATGGAAAGTAATAATTGAAGCACCGGCTGCAGCAAAATCAGGAATGATACGGTCAACAGGCTTCACCATTAGGTGAACGTCAATATCGGCAGTGACGCCATAATTACGCAAGGCTTGGCACACCATAGGCCCAATCGTTAAATTTGGCACATAATGATTATCCATAACATCAAAATGAACCACATCAGCCCCCGCGTTTAATACGGCATCGACATCTTCACCTAAACGAGCAAAATCAGCAGATAAAATAGAAGGAGCAATCAAAAATGGACGCATAACGAACTCACCTGAATGTTTAAGAAGTACGCTATTCTACCTGCTGCAGCCATAGCCCTCCACACCTGAGCGCCCATTTCAGTTAAATTGCAGGGATAAAATATTTCACTTAAACAGTGAAATAGAATTTACCATTAAAAAATGTTTAAAATATAGCCTACTTTGCTATACTGTTTCGTCTAGCTTGGTAAAGGGCGTTAATAAAAGGAGGCGTGATGAAAGGACTTATCCAGAATACAGCAATGCTTAAATCTGCTGCGATTCTTGCGCTTGCCTGTGCAGCAATTACCAGCTTTGCCCCCTCTTCGAATTTAACCGAAACCGCAGCTAATGCGGCCTGTGCTTGCGATGCAGATGCTAGTCAGTACAACCCTAGTCTACCCGCTAGCCACCCCAGCAACCGCTGTGCAAATCAATCTCACGATCTAAGTTGGAAAAGCTGGTTAACTGGTAACAGCCAGACCAATCAATTGCATTTTATCGATCTGTTTGAACTGCTATACGGCCATGAAAGTGCACCTATCAGCAAGAGTTCCCCACTCAACGGCAAGTAATCGACAATATGCTGCGCCGCTTATGGCACATATTATCGAGTACTATTGCTGCATTTATTGGGGTGCAAACAGAGCGAAACCGCACGCGCGACTTTCAAACATCTTCACCCATTCCCTTTATCATCATGGGCATAATATTAGCGATTATGTTTGTGGCAGCGCTGTTACTTATCGTTGAGCAGGTATTACGATAAGCAATCACTGCCTGAGAGTAATGAAAGGGGTTAGGGTTAGTCGTTCTCACTATGGTATGAATCATCATACAGCGCTATAAGCTCATCGACCTTTTTACGGCCACTGCCCTTCTGACTAATATTGCGCTGAACTTGAATCGTATCGAAACGAGCACCATGGTATAACTCACGCGTCAACGGAATATCATGGTTACTAATGAGTACCGGAATACCTCTTTCTATCGCCGTGTGGCGTGCCTTTCTTGCGAGCAGGGCCTGATCATCTAACGAGAACCCGCTGCCCACATAAGTCGTAAAACTGGCTGTCGATGACAAAGGAGCATAAGGCGGATCGCAATACACCACATCACCCGTTTGAGTCATATCTATCGCTTGTTCATAACCTATGCAGTGAAACTCTGCATTTTGCGCCTTTTCTGAAAAGCCACGGATCTCTTTTTCTGGAAAGTAAGGCTTTTTATACGAACCAAACGGCACATTGAAGCCTCCCTTACGGTTATAACGGCATAAGCCATTAAAACCATGACGGTTCATATATAGGAAATATACTGAGCGCGTAAAAGGATCTTTGGTGGCATTAAAAGCCGTACGAACTTTATAGTAGGCTTCCTTGTCGTTCATCTCAGGAACGAAGAGTGCCTTGGCAGCTTCGATATATCTATCGGGCTCTTTTTGCACGATCTTGTACAAGTTAATCAAATCATGATTAATATCGCACAATAGATAATTGCTGTAGTGGGTATTGAGAAAGACCGAGCCAGCCCCAACAAAGGGTTCGACGAGGCGATCGCCTTCAGGCAAATGCTCTGATAAGACTTCAATCAGTTTAAATTTTCCGCCAGCCCACTTTAAAAAGGCTCTTTGTTTTTTAATCATTTAAATTGATTGAACACTGTGAAAAAAAGAGAGCTGATGATTGTACTCTGTTTATTATTGAATTTCACGAGTTGGAAGTACATCTTGTAGCTCATATTCATTAAGATTGTGCCAAGAGCGGATCCACGGCTCTGAAATCCCCGTTTTAGCCATTAATAATGCCGACTGTTCTTGCGCAATTTTTCGACTAGAAAACTCTCCGAGTAACACCACCCAGCGCTTCTTATAGCGCGCCACTTTCACTTGGGGAATATCTTCAAGCCTTAAGAGAGTGTTACGCAAAGAGTCTAGCTTTTTTACACTAACCAGCTGTAACGTATAACCCGCGATGGGCCTGCTGGCCCGCGCTGATTTAGTCACCAAGTTATCTTGCTCCACCATCGAGGCCGCTTCAACGCGATTATCTATAACTTTTGGCGGCACTTCATTTGGCTTATCTGATGATTGCGGGGCTGTTGCGTTAACAGGCTCTTGCTGCTCAGCAGTAAAAGTCGTTATTTGCTTGGCTTTATATGTAGTGACCGCTGCAGCAATATCACCACTTGGCTCAAGTTGGTCTGAATTCGATATGACGAAGCTAGATGTCGGCGAGTAATGCTTAAGAACTCGCTCGGCATATTCAATAAGAAACCTATTATCTAGCCCACCCCTTTGGCTAAGATTAATCGCAAACTCAACTTTTTTAGCCTTAACATCGTCAGGAACCTCATGACTATCGATTAGTAACCAACTCGCTAGCAAGGCAATGAGGCATAGTGTTGAAACGATAATAATCATTTTTAATCTAGACTTTTGCGGTAGCTGAACTTGCTCACCATTAAGCGCAAGCTCAAGCAAACCCACCACCTCTTTAGGTGTACCGAGTTGCATCTCTAAACGATTTTTAACGATGTCCCTTGGAGTGAACGGTTGCTGCTCACTACGACTTAGCAGGGTGTAATAAAGCCCTTCGCGTTCCGTTTGCTCTAACGGCTCAATATGTATGGGTAATACTTGTTCTAACAGTGGTTCTGGTAGCTGATCGGCAACATCATTATAAAACTCAATAGGCGATGTCATTAAGATCTTAATCGATTTGCCAGATAAATATATTTGGCTGAGTACAATACACTCGGCCCAGATATCAAGCGGCAATAGATGGGCGTCATCGAGCACGATGCAGCTCTCAGCAGGCAAAGAGTCAACGACGCTAAGTAAGCACTCAGGTAAGGGGATTTCATCATCAAACACAGGGTCGCTTAGCAACTGAACCAATATTTTGCGCCTGATTTCAGCGCTATCGCAGTGCTTGGGGCAAATAACTAATGCGGAGCTATGATGTTCTAACTCATTAAGCAGTGCCGTGGCCAGCGTGGTTTTGCCGGCACCGTCTTCACCGGTTAACACCATCAACTGCTCGCCATACAAACTGAGATGCAATAGACGATGCAACAGTGCATCTTGGCTTGGTAATAAAGCTGAGCCTGAAAACGACATCTAAAGCTGACCCCAATTCAGTTGTGGCCATACAGCCTTGGCATTAATTTTAAGCAGTAAAGATCCACAACTATGCCTCAAGGTCATAGCCAGGAAAGAAAAATCTAAGACTTGTTTTTTTATACTGAGTTTAGCGTTCACCTATCACCTGCAACATAATTTATGCGCAGTTGATAACCTCTTCCAGTAGCTCATCGGTAACGTCGCTGTAGATCCCTGCTTGGCCAATGCCTTCAGGTAAAACGAGTCGTAATTGACCTTTGAGCACCTTCTTGTCTCGGCGCATATGCTTAATGAATTGTTCAAAATCCATTGTTTCGGGTGCGGTTATAGGTAAATCAAATGCCGCTAATAACGCTGTGATACGACAAACAATTGACTCATCAACCAACCCAAGCTTGTTTGAGGTCATTGCAGCAAGGACTGTGCCAGCTGAAACAGCCTCACCATGCAGCCATACACCATAGCCCATTTCAGCTTCAATAGCGTGACCAAAGGTATGCCCGAGATTCAGCAGTGCACGCACAGCTTGTTCGGTTTCATCCTTCTCTACCACTTCAGCTTTAATTTCGCAGCAACGACTAATTGCGTATTCAAGCGCTTGTGTATCCAATGATTTCAACGCTTCTACGTTGTTTTCAAGCCATTGGAAAAATTCGGCATCCCAAATCACACCATACTTAATGACTTCCGCCATGCCAGCTGCAAATTCACGTTTCGGTAAAGTGCTTAAACAGTTGGTGTCAATTAACACACACTTAGGTTGATAGAAGGCTCCTATCATATTTTTACCTAGCGGGTGATTAACGGCGGTTTTACCACCAACAGATGAGTCTACTTGCGATAACAAGGTTGTTGGGATCTGAATGAAATCCACACCCCGTTGGTAGCTAGCTGCAGCAAAACCGGTCATATCGCCAATCACGCCGCCACCCAATGCAATTAAAACCGTATCTCGACCTAGATTTTGCTCTAGCAATGAGGTGAATATCGCATTCATCTGTTCAAGGGTTTTATATTGCTCGCCATCAGGCAAGATCACGGGAGTGGCGCACGCGAAATCAGACAGCATAGCTTCTACCGATTGAAGGTAGAGAGGCGCTATCGTTTCGTTAGTGACAATAAGGATATTTTTATGTTGAAGATAGCGAGCCAAAGGCTCGCTATTACTAAACAAATTCTGGCCAATTTCAATTGGGTAACTGCGCTCTCCGAGCTCTACCAGAACTTGTTTAGTCATATATTAAAAACCTAACTGTTCAATAATTTGGTTTGCAACAACTTTGGCACTTTGCTCGTCAGTCTTAACAATGACGTCTGCAATCTCTTCATAAAGAGGATTACGCACCTCGGCTAGGTTCTCTAGCACTTCTCTTGGGTCATCGACCTGCAGCAATGGACGACGCTTGTCTCTTTGCGTACGAGCGACTTGCTTATCGATAGTTGTTTCTAGATAGACAACGATGCCGCGTGCAGAAAGATTATTACGGATCTCTTTGCTTTGAATCGAACCACCGCCCGTTGCTAAGACAATACCTTGCTTTTCGGTTAGATCAGCGACAACCTGTGTTTCACGGTTGCGGAAACCCTCTTCACCTTCAACATCAAAAACCCAAGCGATATCAGCGCCTGTACGGCTTTCAATTTCTTGATCTGAATCGTGGAACTCTAAGTGCAGCATCTGTGCCAGATGACGGCCTATAGTGCTTTTACCGGCCCCCATAGGGCCTACTAGGAAAATATTACGTTTTTCGGCCATTTGATTTATACGTCTGAATCTTATTTAAGTTTGCCTACGTCAACTCAAATAAACGGAGTTGACCTTTAATCTTACCTTGCTCTATTGAGACTTGACCGCTGATTATCTCAGCTAAGTGCCATCTATGGCAAGCGGGGAATGCATTTCTATCGAAAATCTATCGACCAAAATGGCAAAGCCAGCGGATTACACTGGCTTTGTATGGCTAAATAATTTATAGCGCTTCTGAGACTATCTTCGGCGTAACAAAAATTAGCAATTCCTGACGCTCATTTTTATCAGAACTATTTCTGAACATAAAACCTAAATATGGGATATCGCCCAATATAGGTACTTTACTGACTTTGGTAATAAGTTGTTGCTGATAGATCCCGCCTAATACAATCGTCTCACCATGGTCCACCAGCACTTGTGTACCTATACGTTGTGTATCTATTGAAACAGCCTGTCCTGTCGGTGTATCTACGGTTTTACCTTGTGAATCTTGAGTAATTTCAAGATCTAAAATCACACGGTTATCAGGTGTGATTTGTGGCGTCACGCGCAGTGACAACACCGCCTTCTTAAAGGTTACCGTTGTGGCACCACTCGAGCTTGCTTCAACATAGGGGATCTCTACACCTTGCTCGATGTAAGCCGCTTTCTGGTTAGAGGTGGTAATACGCGGGCTAGCAATAATCTCACCCTTATTTTCCTGCTCAAGCGCACTTAACTCAAGATCGAGTACTGTGCCATCGGCAAGCTTTGCCACATGAAATGCAATACTTGTTGGGTTAGCTACAGCTGCGGGAAGATTAACGTTTAAACGATCGCTTAAGCTTGGAACGATACCATTTGCGATATCTCCAGCACCTTCAAGACTACCTGAAGTGCCTTTATCTCCTTGCTGGTCAGTTACCCCCCAGCGTACACCAAGATCTTCTGAAACATCGTCTTTTACCGTCACCATACGCGCTTCAATCAATACCTGTTTGATTGGAATATCTAGCACTTCAATTAAGCGATGAACATTTTCAAGCGTCTCTTCGGTATCTTTAACCAATAGTGTGTTAGTACGTTCATCGACAGCCACACTTCCACGAGCAGTTAGAAGGCTTGAGTCCTCTCCCTTTAACAGTGCCGCAATATCTTTAGCTTTGGCATAATTAATCTGTAAATACTCAGAATATAGCGGTGCAAGCTGCTTCACTTCCTGTCGATTCTTTAACTCTTGGCTCTCGCGGATAGCGATCTCTTCGCTAGGCGCAATCATTAAGATATTACCTTCAATACGCTTATCTAGACCTTTAGCTTGTAAAATAAGATCTAATGCTTGATCCCAAGGCACATCATCCAACCTTAAGGTGATATCGCCTTCAACCGTGTCACTGGTCACTAGGTTAAAGTTATTGTAATCGGCAATAATCTGCAGCACGGTTCTAACCGAAATATTCTGGAAGTTTAACGATAGCGAACGTCCATCATATTTCTTCTCTTCCTTAACGATATTCATGCGTTCGCTTTTCTTCATCGTTAACTTGAACAAACTGCCATCTTGCTGATAGTTGTATTCATAGTCACCGTCAATATCGATAAGAAAACGGGCAGTAAGATCTTCTTTAAAAGTTTCAAAGCTCTTAACTGGGGTCGCGAAGTCATACACATCCATGACATATAAGAAGTCACGATTAATATCTGTATTGTAAAGTTTAAGCTCTAATTTGGCTCCAACTTGCTCAACGTTAGCAGCCACAGAGCTATTATTTAGCTTAACCAATAATTCACCACCACCATCTGCGGTGCGACGAAAATCAATATTTTCAATGTTATTAACGAAAGGGCTTTCACTACTTGCACCTTCGCTAGCGACTTCATCGTTAATGGTTAAACGATAGGTATTACCGACGACCTTACCTTGATACGGCTTTACCTTGTCTAGACCAATAAACACTTGCAAGTCATTGCCATTGGGTACAGTACTTACCGTTTCAACACCTACGGTTTTAATCGGTAAGGTTTGCTTTTCTAGCGCAGAAATACTGTTATCAAATCCCAAAATGATCTGCGCTGGCGAGGCCTTTAGATCAATATCAGGTTCTTGAATATCATTCTCAAAAACCAACTGTAACTCAAGTTGGTGATCAACAACGGCGTGATATTTCACATCAATGAGTCGGTTAGCTGCATACGAATGCTGAGTCATACCAACGATTAATACGAAACCAATAATAGCCTTAACTAAAGGCATCACCTTAAAACTGGCTTTTGACGTGGTTGAAGATCTCATTGTTCCCTCAGTCATCTCTTATTATTCTCCAGTCAATTCCATACTACTGTTGCGTTCCGTCCAGCAGCCAGATCCATCTGGGATTAATTCTATTATTTCGACACTTTGTGGTGTTACGTTAGCTATTTGCCCATGATAGAGACCTAGATATTGGCCCGCACCTAAACGGTAAACACTGCCATCGGTTGTCTCAAGCAAAGCCCAAATCTCATCATTCTCACTCAAAGTACCTCGCATTCTTAGGTTGTCTAATGCGTAGGTTTCTAGTCGCCCTTTACGGCGCTTAAGATCCGGTTGCAAGCAGTCCTTCGTCGTGTCGATGACCTCTTCCGTCAACTCCCTTGAAGGTGGCACATATGGACTTCTCATTAAGTCTGCTTGATAAGCAAAATGCTCAAATTTTGGCGTTTCTTTTAACGGGGGAATATGAGCAACATGCTGAGTTTTAGTCGTTGTAACAAACAACTCAAGATCGCTTTTATCCCCGATACACCCCGTCAGCAAAACACTCATCATTATAAGCGGTAGCAATTTCATCATTTTGCTGCCCCCTTCTTATCTTTATCCGGTAACTCTGCGCCCTCTTTAAAGCGGTAAGTTTTTGCTAAAATATCCATACCTAGTGCGCCAGAGTCATTTCGTCTAATAACAAAGTCATGCAAACTGACGATACGCGGGAGTTTAGCCACCCCCCCAACTAAATGACCTAGCTCATGGTAGTCACCACTGACAACAATCTTTATAGGGAATTCGATATAAAAATCGCGGGCGATTTCTGATTCCCAATCTAGGCTCTTAATATTTAACCCTGAATCTGTCGCCACGAAAGTAATGTCGTCTAGCAAGCCTGGCATTTCATTTCTTGAAGGTAGCATCTTTAAAAGTTCAGCAAACTGCACTTCCATTATTGCCAGTTGTTCACGATATAACTTTAAATTCGCAGCCAATTGATACTTCGACTTAAAGTCTGTTTTTAACTGTTGTTCTTTGGCCTCTTCAACATTCAGCGAATCCAGAGCATCTGAAACAAATAGGAAGTAACCACCAACAAACACGCACACAGCCAACGTTGCAGCAAACACAACTTTGACTAGCTGTGGCCAAGCACCGATGTTTTCAAAATCAATATCGTTAAACTGACTCAAGTCGAGGTTCATTTGCTAGCCCCTTTGATTTCATCGGCGTTTTGACCATCGCCATTGATGATTGTCACTCTCAACGTGAAGCGCTGCAGCTGTCTCAACTCTTCATTTTGCGCCACAATTGATTGCATATTAGGATCCTGCAACCAAGCTGAGGCCGCGATCTTTCTCATCATATTGGCGACGTTATTGTTAGACTCACTTCGTCCCTCTATCCACAGCATGCTGCCTTTCTTTTCGATGCTAGAAAGGTAAATCCCAGGCGGTACCACACGCACTAATTCATCTAAAACATGGGTGGGTAAGTTTCTCGACTGCTGCAGCCCCAAAATAATTTCCGTGCGCCTTTCGATATCTTCTTTACGGGTGCGGATTTTGGTAATTTCGGCGATCTGCGATTCCAGAAGTTGGATCTCAGATTGTAGATAGGCATTACGACTTTTTTGATCATCGATAAACATATCGATTGCCATCAAGGACAGATAAACCACTAAACCAGAAACCAAGAAGACTAACGCTAAAATACCGGTGTAATCACGCTTCTGCTTCTCTCTTGCCTCTTCACGCCAAGGTAATAAGTTTATGTTCGCCATTCTGAATAGCTCCTTAGCGCTAATCCACAGGCCAACATATATTTGCTAATTTGCGGCTGTAAGTGATTTTTTATCGCCTCATCGGCATGTAAGCAACCTTGGAATGGGTCGGCAATAATCGTATGAACACCGAGCTCATTAACCATTAGGTTAGCCATACCTTCAAGCTTAGATGTACCACCACACAACACAATATGATCGACTTTATCGCGACCACTAGACGTGCAGTAAATTTGCAGTGTTCTCTTGATTTGTTGTAATAACTGAGTCTGGAATGGTGATAAGACTTCAAATACATAATTGCGCGGTAGATCGCCCTCAAGCTTAGCTTTTTCAGCCTGCTCATAGGTCATACCATAAAAAGATAAAATAGACTGGGTAAACTGCTCACCACCAAAAGCTTGCTCTCGTACAAATGTTGTTTCACCGTGCTCAACAACAGAAAATGTGGTGATGTTGGCACCAATATCCACCAGCGCGACGACTTTGTCGCTAATATCATCAGGCAGTTGGCCAGCGATAATGTCAAAAGAACGCCCTAACGCATAACCTTCAACATCAACCACTTTAGCTTCTAGACTTACCGCATCGAGTGAGTCGCTTAAGCTATCGATATTTTCGCTGCGACAAGCACTTAATAGCACATCTACTTTGGTGGGATCGGTACGATTAGTACTTAACGTTTCAAAATCAATATTCACTTCATCGAGCGAGTAAGGAATAAGGTTGTCGGCTTCAATTTCAATTTGAGCCTCCATCTCTTCTTCACTTAATGCAGAATCCATATAAATAACTTTGGTCATGACCGCTGAGCCAGAAACAGCGACTGCAGCAAATTTGGTAGACTTGGGTAATACACGCTTTATCTGTTTTAACGCGTCAACAACGGCGTCGCTATCACGAATTTCATGATCATTAACGGCTCCTTTTTTCAAAGGAACGGCAGCATGGCTTAATATTTTATACCCATCAGCAGTCTTACTCAGCAGTATCGCTTTAACTTCATGGGATCCCACATCTATCCCAACCATCTGCGGAGCCTGACGCTTCCAAAACTTAGAAAGCATAGTCCAAGGTCACTTTTATAGTTATAGTATCCAAAGTAGATTAGCACAAAATCAACTCGTTATAGTTATTTGTACAAAATGTTTCTCGATTTTACAATTGCCATTTTTTTGACTCCAAACACTCACTTATAAGTAACTTTGGCACGAACACGCAGAATATCGGCTACATTTCCAACATAACGACTACCAATCCATTTGCGATAGCGATATAACCCGAAAAGACAGCAAATATCAGTCATAATAACTACTTTCATTAATCTGAAGTGATTGATTTATATTCTTACATTAATTAACTTTTCGACGATATTCCCATCAAAATAGTCATTGCAAAGAAGTTATCAAGAAAAAAGCTCAACCTAATCGGACGACAAGACTTCACCATTTATGCCATGGCTTATATACTATTGTTCTTAATTTAATTCTTGGAATATTGTGGTGAAGTGGTTAAAACGACTTTTTATAGCTTTCTTTAGCCTAGGTTTACTTGGCGTCGCTGCAATTGCTGCAGCTTATTTTTATGTATTGCCAGATCTACCAGACGTTACAACGCTAAAGACCGTAAAACTGCAAACTCCACTTCGTATTTATAGCAGTGACGGAAAACTGATCTCTCAGTTTGGTGAGAAACGCCGTATTCCACTTAAGCTAGAGGAGGTTCCTAAGCCTCTACTACAAGCTTTTATCGCCACAGAAGATGCCCGATTTTATGAGCACAAGGGTATCGATCCGATTGGTATTTTACGCGCAGCCTCTGTGATGCTAACCACGGGTCAAAAGAAGCAAGGTGCCAGTACCATTACCATGCAGGTAGCGCGCAACTTCTTTTTAACTCGCGATAAAACCATTATCCGTAAAGTAAAAGAGATTTTTATCTCGATTCATATCGAGCAGCTACTTACAAAAGATGAAATTCTTGAGTTATATGTAAACCGCATTTATCTAGGACAACGTGCCTATGGTGTTGGAGCTGCGGCTCAAGTGTATTACGGCAAAGAAGTCAGCGAACTGACTTTACCTGAAATGGCTGTTATCGCTGGTCTGCCTAAAGCGCCTTCAACTCTTAATCCTATTACCTCTAAAGCTCGAGCAAAAGCGCGTCGTAACGTGGTATTGATGCGAATGAACGAAGTGGGCTATATCAATAGCGCTGAGTACCAAGCTGCGCTGGATAGCCCTATTACCGCAAAATATCACGGAGCTGTGATCGATCTATATGCACCTTATATTTCTGAGATGGCTCGTGACTATTTAGTCGACAAGTATGGTGAAGAAGAAGCCTATACCGGTGGTTACGATATCTACACCACTGTTGATTCTAAGCTACAGCTCGATGCTCAAAGAGCGCTGCGTAATAACGTCTACTCCTATGATGAACGTCACGGTTACCGCGGCCGAGTCAAAGAACTATGGACAACGACCACTTTAGAGCCTGAAGAGATCACCGCGAAGTTAAAGCAAACTGGTGCATTCCAAGGTATGTTCCCTGCTGCTGTGTTGTCAGTTAATGAACAAACTGCCACGGTAATGAATGCCAAAGGTGAAACCATTGAACTGCCATGGGACGGTATCAAATGGGCGCGTAAATTTATCACCAACAAACGCCAGGGTAAGGCTCCTAAACTCGCATCCGATGTATTAAAGCCAGGTGAACAAGTTTGGATCCGCAACAATGGTAACTTCTGGCAATTAAGCCAAGTACCATTAGTCGCCAGCGCCCTAGTCTCTCTCGATCCACATGATGGCGCTATTCGCAACTTGGTTGGCGGTTTCAGCTTCTATACAAGCCAATATAACCGTGTGACTCAGGCTAAGCGTCAGTTAGGTTCAAACATCAAACCTTTCATCTATAGTGCTGCGCTAGAAAAAGGCTATACCCTTGCCACACTGATTAATAACGCACCGATTAATAAGCCCGATACCAGACAAGGCACAGCTTGGCGCCCTAAAAACTCACCCGATGTTTATGGTGGCCCGACACGCCTGCGTGTTGGTTTAGCGCAATCGATTAACGTGATGTCTGTTAGGGCGATGCGTTATGCCAGTCTTGATACCACGATTGCCGAACTAGTTAAGTTTGGTTTTGACCCAGCAGACTTGCCCCGTAATGAATCTATTGCCTTAGGCTCACCATCGGTGACGCCACTGCAAGTCGTCACAGCATTCTCTGTATTTGCTAATGGCGGCTTCTTAGTTGAGCCATACTTTATCGAGCGCGTAGAAACCGCTAACGGTGACATTGTAGAGCAAGCCAACCCAACTCTAGCCTGCAAACCTCCTATTGCAGAGCAAGCAATAACTGAAGACCCATTCGCCGCTATGGCAAATGAGCTTCAGACAAGTACCAAACCACTAGAAGCACAATCGCAGGCAGATGAAGCTCTGCAGTGTGGCGATGCTGGTTCTCGCTATGCACCGCAGATTATTTCTGAGCAAACGGCTTTCTTGATCACTCAAGCTCTAAAAAGTGTGATCTGGGGCGGTGGAGACTGGAGTAAAGGTACCGGCTGGAACGGTACAGCGTGGCGCGCCGCAAGAGTGGTCAAGCGTCGAGATATTGCAGGTAAAACAGGTACCACTAACGAATCTCGTGATACTTGGTTTAGTGGATACAATCCAAAACTTGCCACCACAGTTTGGGTCGGTTTCGACGATCATAGCCAAGAACTCGGCCGTACGAGCTGGAACGCTAACGGTGCTAAAGATCAAATATCACTCGCAGAAGCGGGGGCGAAAACTGCAGGACCAGGTTGGAATGAGTTTATGAAGGATGCTCTCGCGGGCACACCAGAAGTGCCGATGTCGACTCCAGAGGGGATTGTGTCTGCAAGAATTGATTTGGCGACAGGTAAACTGACTCGCAAAACTGACTATACCAGTAACTTTGAGTACTTTATTACTGGTACAGAGCCAACGGAATATGTGACCGATCAAGAAGATAATAGCGATATCTTTATCGACAAGTCTGAAGAGGACTTATTCCAATAAAGCTCTATTCCTAACTCAATAGCTTGTGGCAAAAGTAAGCTACAAAAATGCGGTTATTGCTAACACAATAACCGCATTTTTTATATTCATCACTTAAAAATAAATACTATTGCTTAGGCGTATATTCCAACTAGCCACAATGACATTTTACTCTGCCTGTATTCGCTAACTCGCTTGTTTTACTGCCAGCGCACTCTTTACCTGCGGTAATGATGTACCACCTAGCGCCTCACGTTTTGCTAAGCAAGACTCAATAGTGAGGCAATCATATACATCTGCATCAATCACAGCGCTGAATGCTTGTAGCTCTTCTAGAGTTAAGTCTTCTAACGGAGTTTGCTTAGCAATCGCACTAACAACCGCTTCGCCTACGACATGATGCGCCTCTCTAAAAGGCATCCCCTTAGCCACAAGGTAATCCGCCAGCTCTGTCGAATTAGCGTAACCTTGCTTGGCTGCACTCAGCGTTTTCTCACGATTTACTTTTAAACCACTTAAGACTAACGCTGCCATTTCGAGACAAATTGACCAGCTATCCATCACATCGAATAGACCTTCTTTGTCCTCTTGCATATCTTTGTTATACGCAAGTGGCAGTGCCTTCATGGTGGTTAAAATGCCCATTAAGCTACCGTATACACGACCCGTTTTGCCTCTGATCAACTCGAGCGCATCTGGGTTTTTCTTTTGTGGCATCAATGAAGAGCCTGAGGTCACTTCATCATCGAGATCGATAAAGCCCGCCTCACCACTATTAAAGAAAATTAAGTCTTCTGCCATACGGCTTAGGTGCATCATGCTAATAGAAGCATCGCTGCAGATCTCAATAACATGGTCTCTGTCCGATACCGTGTCTAAACTGTTTAACGTTGGTGATGCAAAACCTAAGGATTTTGCCAGCTTGACTCTATCCATAGGGTACGCCGTACCCGCTAAGGCCCCGGTGCCTAACGGGCAGGTATCGGCGCGCTTTAACGCGTCTTGCAGACGGCTAATGTCACGCTCAAACATCTCGACATAAGCAAGGCACCAATGACCAAACACCACTGGCTGCGCTCTTTGCAGGTGGGTATAGCCCGGCATAACCGCATCGAGTTCACGCTCGGCAAGCTCAATCAGAGCCGCTCTTAAATTAGCCAGTAAACCTAATAACTGCTCGCCCTCTTTCTTACACCAAAGCTTAAGATCCGTGGCGACTTGATCGTTGCGAGAACGACCCGTGTGTAATTTTTTGCCTAAATCCCCAACCTTGGCGATCAGCGACTGCTCGACGAAGCTGTGTATGTCTTCGGCGCCTGATGCGATGATCAGCTGTGGATTATCGATCGTTTCCGCGAGCAACTCATTCAATGCATGATGCAGATCTTTGCACTCTTGCTCGGTTAAAATTCCCACCTGAGTGATCGCACTCGCCCAAGCAATCGAGCCCACAATATCTTGCTCAATGAGACGAAAGTCCACAGGTAAAGAGTCATTGAATAGTTTAAACAGTGCACTGCTCTCTTGGCTAAATCTGCCGCCCCATAATGCCATTTTGACTTCCTCTCTAATGCTAGGTGGGATAACTCCCACCTTTTATCTTTCTGTTTATACAGCGCTAACGCTATTATGTTAGCGTTCACTAACTTCAGCTAGTTAATAGCCTACTTTTGGTTATTCAGTGCTCTGATCCGGCTTGATAACGAATACAAACGGATAAAACCTTCGGCATCTTTTTGGTTGTAAACATCATCGGCACCAAATGTCGCAAACGCTTCTGAGTACAAGCTATTTGGTGAACGCTTCTTCACTACACTGGCTTGGCCTTTATAAAGCTTAACCACCACTTCACCGTTAATTAAATCCGCTAATGGCTTTGAGGCACCAAGCAGTGACTCACATAATGGGGTAAACCAACGACCGTCATAAACAAGGTGCGCCATCTTCGTGCCAATTTGCTCACGCCACTCACGACTCGTTTTATCTAGTACTAGCTCTTCAATCGCTCTTAGCGCCGCAAACATTACTGTGCCGCCCGGTGTTTCATAACAGCCACGAGACTTCATACCCACGAGCCTGTTTTCGGTGATATCGATTCTGCCGACACCATGAGCACCCGCAACTTCGTTTAGTAGCATCAGTGCGTTATAGGGTGATAAGGCCTCACCATTTACTTTGGTGATCTTGCCCTGCTCAAGCTCGAGTGCCACATATTCAGGCTGATTAGGCGCATCTTCTGGCGCAACCGTCATGGTCCATACACCTTTTGATGGCTCGTTCCATGGATCTTCTAACTCACCGCCTTCGTGAGAAATATGCCAAGCGTTAGCATCGCGGCTATAGATCTTAGTGGCTGAAGCAGAAGTCGCAATATTTCGCTCGGCTAGATAGTCGAGCAGATCTTCACGGCTAACCATCTCCCATTCACGCCAAGGTGCAATCACTTTTAAGTCTGGCGCTAATGCCGCAAAACAACCTTCAAAACGAACCTGATCATTACCTTTACCGGTACAACCATGACAAACTGCATCTGCGCCCACTTTACGTGCCACCTCAACCTGCGCCTTAGCAATAATTGGTCTCGCCATAGAGGTCCCCAATAAATAGGTTCCCTCATAGATAGCGCCTGTGGCGATTGTTGGGTAGATATAATCCGCCACCAGCTCTTCTTTCAAGTCAACGATATGACACTCCGAAGCGCCTGAAGCGATGGCTTTCTCATACAAGCCTTCTAGTTCAGCATCACCTTGGCCTACATCGGCGCAGAAGGCGATAATCTCACAGTCATCATAGGTTTCCTTCAGCCACGGGATAATTGCTGAAGTATCTAAGCCCCCGGAATAGGCTAAAACAACCTTTTTAACACCTGCATGCTTAGTTACTGCTGAATTTTCATTGGACATCTTAATTTCCTACTACTTATTTATTACTCAACTCACTAACGCAAGTTGACTGTTTTTTTTCTTAAAAAATTAACTTAAAAGGGTTACCAGAACGGCGTTCTGCGCATGCATTCTGTTTTCGGCTTGATGCAAAATAAGTGAGCCTTCGCCATCAACAACTTCTGCGGTAACTTCAACTTCTCGGTACGCAGGTAAACAATGCATAAAGTGTTTAGCACCTGCCTTTTGCATTAACTGGGAATTGACTTGGTAAGGTTTAAACTTTGCTTCAATCTCTGCCATTGGTGTCGAATCTCCCATTGAGAGCCAAGTGTCGGCATAAATCGCATCATGACCAATAATCGCTTCAACATCGGAACTCAGAATGAGTTTGCCACCGTGCTTCGCAGCCAGTTCTTGTGCTTCACAAACCACCTTGCCATCGGGAAAGTGGCCTGGCGGACAAATAACGGTTAACTGCGCACCTAAGATAGCTGCACCAAACATCAATGAATGAGTCACATTGTTACCATCACCGACATAAGCCAGCTTCACCTTACTCACATCGCCATATTGTTCGCTCAATGTCAGAAAGTCCGCTAACCCCTGACAAGGATGGTACAGATCAGACAAGGCGTTAATCACTGGCACCGTGCCGTGCTCAGCAAGCTCTTCAATTGTCGAGTGTAAGAAAGTCCTCGCAACAATCGCATCTGCCCAGCAAGAGATATTGGCAGCAAAATCTGAAACAGGTTCACGCTTACCTAACTCGCCATTTTGCTGATCTAGATATAAGCAATGACCACCCAATTTATTGATACCGATATCAAAGCTCACCCGAGTTCGTAGTGAGGGTTTTTCAAATAGCATCACCACACTCTTGCCCTCTAGGGCATGTTTATATTCAGCAGGGTTAGCCTTTATGGTTTTTGCCAATGCTAAAAGGTCGAGTAACTGCTGCTGGCTTAAATCTTTTATTGATAGTAAATGTTTCATTCGACTGCTCTCCAATTACTGAATTTGTGGCTGGATCTGGGTGCCAACGGTCTCACCCCTACTTAAAGCGATTAATTGCTGCGCATGACGCCAAGAGGCAATCTGTACGGCTTGCCCCATGGATTCTGCAACATCTAATGCAGCTTCCACCTTGACCTTCATTCCTTTCTCGATAACGCCAATCTTGGTCAACTCATTCACTTGAGCTCTATTCAAGCTACTAATTAACTGACCTTTACCATCGAGCACACCTGATACGTCAGATAGTAAAACTAATGAGCCCGAAACCAGCTTGGCTAAAGCTGTTGCCGCCTGATCGGCATTAACATTGAGCATCTCGCCTTGCTCACTAATAGCAATTGAGCTCACAATTGGCATCCAGCCCTTGGATAAGACAAATTCAAGATAGCTGGCATCTTTGGGCTCAACCTCCCCCACCAGCCCTAACTGCGGATCTTTAACTTTTGCAGACATCATTCCAGCATCCGCAAGGCTCATACCTAAACTGGTTACACCCGCTTTAATCGCTGCCGCTTGCAGCGTTTTATTAGAGGTGCCAGCCAACGCACCGACGATAACCGGGATCTGCTCTTGCGGTGTCACCCTTAATCCATCTAGCTTTTTAGTTGTCATACCATTAGCTTTAAGTTGCTCATCAACCAGACAGCCGCCGCCATGAACCATAATAATTGGCTGACCATTTGCAATAATCTTGGCCGCCGCTTCCATTAACCGTGCCATGCCCATTTCACACTGCAGTAATGCACCGCCAACTTTGAGCACCATGACAGGCTTAGCGCCTGAGCTTATCGCTCGTGTATTAGCCATCTGCGTATCAGTCATATTCTTACCCACCTAGTGATTTACAGATGCATTAAAATGAATCTTTATGCACTGCAGCGCTTGACTAGCCGCCCCTTTCATTAAGTTATCAATCGCGCTAGCGATGACCAGATAGCCACTCTGTTCATCGAACTTCCACCCCAGATGACAATTAGCTGTTTGCACCACATCATCCACCTTAGGGAATTGATTTTGTTTTACAGTGATAAGCTCGGCAGAGTCGTAACATTGGTATGCTTTTTCAATATCGCTGGCTGTCGTACCCGCAGCTAATTGCACTGTGATGGTTGCAAGAATGCCGCGTTTAAAATTACCGAGGTGAGGCGTGAAGATCACCTCTTGTCCTAGCTGAGTGGCAATCTCAGGCTGGTGCCTGTGACCAAGTACGCCGTAGGGGGTCAAACTGACTTCACAAAAACTGGTATGCAGCTGCGCTTTTCTGCCCGCTCCAGTTACGCCGCTGACTGCATTAATCACTGGCAATATATCGGTGAGTAAATGTGCAACAGGTTTAAGCGCTATCAGTGAGGCCGTTGGATAACAACCCGGTACCGCAATCATCTTACTCGTCGCGATTTGCGGCGCATTCCACTCCGCTAAGCCATATACGGCGTCAGCCAGTACTTGGGAATATTCGTGAGTAAAACCATACCACTTAGGATACTGAGCAACATCGGAAAACCGATATGCACCGCTTAAATCAAATACCGCCAATCCTTGCTGATAAAACCACGCAGCGAGATGTAAGCTCACCCCGTGATCAGTCGCGAGTACCACCGCATCGGCAGTCGCTACGATAGTTTGCTTCGCATCATCGGTAAGGGGGGTTAAGCACAAGTCTATATGACTGTAAGCAGGATAAAGATCAGATAGAGCCTTGCCCTTGTCGAGGCTGTTTTCAGAGACATAAAGCCCCTGGATCGACATCGTCGATTCGGCATTTATAAGAGAGGAGATCTGTGCGCCGGTGTAACCACTGGCACCAATAATGGCTATATTTTTCATAGTCTATGACTTTAAAACCTTAATCTTGAATTTAGATGACAAAACGCAAAAAAGAATGGGCACAACTTAAGCCCTGGCTGAACACCATTAATGACAAGATTATCGTCGTAGGAAGTGGGTATGATTAACCTTAACTACTATTAATTTAACCAGATTGAACATATATACTCTCACTAAACAGGCCATCGAAGTGTGGTAGTTACCTTAGCTGTTTGATAGACTAACACGCAAAATTAATTATGCAATATATTTGAATATATATTTAGGTGTTTTTAATGAAAAAACTTCCAGAGATAAAAAGTAGTTTTAGCCAATTGATTGCAACACCGTCTATTAGTGCACTCGAAGCAGAGCACGATATGAGCAATAAAGCAGTCATAGAACTTTTGCATACTTGGTTTAGCGATTTAGGAATGCAGTGCCAGTCTGTGCCAGTGGCTGATACTCGTAATAAGCACAATCTAGTGGCGTCGTTTGGTCAAGGTCAGGGAGGATTACTACTGGCAGGACATACGGATACGGTACCTTTTGATGAAGGGCGCTGGAGCCAAGACCCGTTTTCCTTAGTAGAAAAAGATAATCGTTGGTATGGCCTTGGTGCCTGCGACATGAAAGGCTTTTTTGCTTTAGTGCTAGAGGCACTAATAGAGCTACCAATGGATAAATTTAAGCGTCCATTGCATATCTTAGCCAGTGCCGACGAAGAAACCACCATGAACGGCGCGAAGGCCTTTGCAGCAGCTAAGTCAATTTCGCCTGATTATGCAATCATCGGTGAACCCACCAGTTTAAAGCCAGTTTATATGCATAAAGGGCATTTAACCCAAGGCATACGAGTGACAGGTCGTAGTGGTCATTCGTCAGATCCAGCAAAAGGGCTTAATGCTATCGAAGTGATGCACTTAGTTACAGGGCAACTGCTCAAGCTAAAACAGCACTTAGCCGATAATTATAGAGAAGATGCCTTTAGCGTGCCCTATCCAACCATGAACTTTGGTCATATTCATGGCGGGGATGCCGCCAACAGGATCTGTGGCTGCTGTGATCTGCATATCGACCTTCGACCGATCCCCTGTCTTGCACTGGAGGATTTAGAGTTAATGGTTGCCAACTATCTTGAACCTGTATGTCGTCAATATCCAGGTTGTATCAGTGTTGCTCCTTTATACCCCGGCTCAGAGCCCTTTGCTGATAAAAAGGATGGAAGTTGGACACAACTGGTTGCGGAGCTTAGTGAAAGCCAACCAGAAGTCGTTAACTATGCCACCGAAGCCCCTTACATCAGTCAGCTAGGTTGCCAAACACTTGTACTCGGCCCAGGCAGTATTGAGCAAGCGCATCAACCTGATGAGTTTTTAGATATTTCCTATATTGGGCGTACAAAAGATCTATTAAAAAAACTGATTTATCATGCATGTATAAAATAATTTACTCTTTTCTATATACTTTACAGTCTAAAGTATAGCCACCAAGCACGAAGCTATATCCCAAAAGTGATATAGAGCACATTAAAGCACGATATTTCAATCTGGATCATTGCCTAGCACATCACTGCTAGGTATTGTGATCGATTAGCTTACCGATATGGAGCACGTATGGTAGACATGTATGCCTCGCTAAGGTCTAACGTTGGAACCTTAGGGCAGATTTTAGGTGACACAATCCGCACGGATCTTGATGACACTTTCTTAGATAAAATAGAACAAATCCGCCATCTTGCAAAAAGCTCACGCCAAGGCGATAGTGCTGCACGTAAAGAGATGCTGACTTTGCTATCTTCTTTAAGCGATGATGAACTCGTTCCTTTTGCTAAGGCTTTTAACCAATTTTTGAATCTGGCGAATATCGCTGAGCAATTCCATACCATTAGCCGTAATTGTGACGAGTTAGTCTGTGTACCCGATCCAGTCGAGCAACTACTAGGGCGCATGCTAGGCGGAAACATCGACCAAGAGAAGGTGTTAGCTTGTCTAAAGACGCTAGATATCGATCTTGTATTAACTGCGCATCCAACGGAGATCTCTCGCCGCACTCTCATTCAGAAGTATTCAGCGGTTATTGATTCACTAACAGCGCAAGAAAACACTCAGCTTACAGAACAAGAGAAAAAACAGCACCACCTACGTTTACGTCAACTGATTGCGCAGATCTGGCATACTAATGAGATCCGTAACGAACGTCCAACACCAGTCGATGAAGCACGCTGGGGTCTATGCACAATCGAAGCCTCTTTATGGCAAGCTGTTCCAGATTTTCTTAGACAGCTAAACCAACAGGTCGAAGAGCGTACCAATACCCAGCTTCCTACCGATATTGCACCAGTAAGGTTCTCAAGTTGGATGGGCGGCGACCGCGATGGCAATCCATTTGTCACTTCTGCCGTGACCCAAGAGGTCCTAGATCGGAACCGTCATACTGCAGCACGCCTATATCTAAAAGATGTAGTATTACTGGTCAATGAGCTATCGATGGAAGGAGCAAATGAGGCTCTACTGGCTTACACCAATAACAGCAATGAGCCTTATCGAGATGTGCTTAGAACACTTCGTCAAAAGCTTAGAAATACGATTGATTATCTAAACGGCAGACTCGAAGGTCAACATCCAGATGTTGACCCGAGCGAGATTATTTGGCATGAAAGTGATCTAAAAGATCCTTTGATGATGCTATATCAAAGCCTCTGCGACCGTGGCATGAGCCTAATCGCCAACGGTTTATTGCTTGATATGCTACGTCGTATCGCCTGTTTTGGCATTCATATGCTAAGACTCGATGTGCGCCAAGATGCCGATCGCCATGCAGATGTGATTGCAGAGCTGACTCGCTATTTAGGTATGGGCGACTATGCACATTGGGATGAAACCGAGAAGCAATCTTTCTTACTACGCGAGCTCAGCAGTAAGCGACCTTTGATCCCGGCAAACTGGCAAGCATCGCCAGAAGTTGAAGAGGTGGTGAAGACTTGCAGACTGGTTGCAACACAACCAGCTAGAGCTATGGGCTCCTATGTTATCTCTATGGCTAGCCAACCTTCTGACGTATTGGCTGTTCTTTTACTGCTAAAGGAAACGGGCTGCCCACATCCAATGCGTGTTGTACCGTTATTTGAGACCTTAGATGACTTAAATAATGCATCGGCTTGTATGTCTGCACTGTTTAGCATCGATTGGTACCGTGGTTATACCAAGGGCATTCAAGAGGTCATGATTGGTTACTCTGACTCGGCTAAAGATGCGGGAGTGATGGCAGCAGCTTGGGCGCAATATACTGCGCAAGAAAAGTTAGTAGCCATTAGCCAAGAAGCCAATATTAAACTCACCCTGTTCCATGGTCGTGGCGGCACGATTGGCCGTGGCGGCGGACCAGCACATGAGGCGATTCTGTCTCAGCCTCCAGGGTCTGTAGACGGTCGCATCAGAGTCACCGAGCAAGGTGAAATGATCCGCTTTAAGTTTGGCTTACCAAAGCTTGCCGTTCAAAGCCTTGCGCTATATACCTCAGCTGTAATGGAGGCAACCCTATTGCCACCACCTGAGCCTAAGCCAGAGTGGCGCCAATGTATGCAGCAACTCGCCGAAGAATCGGTACTTGCCTACCGCGCTATCGTGCGTGAAGAGCCAGACTTTGTGTCCTACTTCCGTGCGGCAACCCCAGAGATCGAATTAGGTAAACTGCCATTAGGTAGTCGCCCAGCTAAACGTCGAGTCGATGGCGGTATCGAGAGCTTACGCGCAATCCCTTGGATCTTCGCTTGGTCGCAAAACCGTTTAATGCTACCAGCTTGGTTAGGCGCCGGAGAGGCATTAAAAGCAGCATCAGAGCGAGGTGACTTACCACTCCTACAAGAGATGGAAAAGCATTGGCCATTCTTCAAGACTCGGATCTCTATGTTAGAAATGGTCTATGCCAAAGCCGAACCTAACTTGTCTAAATTCTATGAAACAAGCCTAGTGCCAAAAGAGTTACATCATCTTGGGGTGCAACTAAGAGAGCGTTTAGCCATTGGCATCGAAGCCGTACTGGAGTTAACACAAGCAGAGAGCTTAATGGCTCATACGCCATGGAACCGCGAATCTGTTGAGCTAAGAAACCCCTACATTGATCCACTAAACTTCCTGCAGGCTGAATTGTTAGCGAGAACGCGTAGAGAGGAGCAATCTTCTAAAAATGTTGAGCTGGCGCTGATGTTAACCATAGCTGGTGTTGCCGCCGGAATGAGAAATACAGGTTAATGAAATTATTAAAAGTGGCGCTTGCTAGCGCCTTACTGCTATTGACTGGCTGTGTCAGTCAATACAGCATCACAGACAAAGAACTAGAAGCTTATCTTAACGATGAGATGCACTTTGAAGTAAAACAGGGCAATCAAATCTTTGGAATTGATCTGCGCGTTAATGACATTAAAGTCACCCTAGGTGAAAAGCCAGATACCATGGCGGTATCTGCGGTGACGATAGTTAATGTGCGAAATCCTATGATGCCAATAAGTGCAAACCTTGTTGCAGAGTTTGAAGCTGAGCCGTGGTACGACGCAACTGACCACAGTGTTCATCTACGTAACTTGCAGCTAGTTAAGGTGGAATCCAAACCTCAGGATATCGAAAAAGCGATAGGTTCAATAGCTCCGCAGCTAATGAATTTTTTGACTCAGTTTCTAGAGACTCAACCCGTGTATGTATTAGATACCAAAGAGTCTAATCAGGCTTTGATTGCCGATATAACCAAGCGAATCGAGGTTAAACCCGGTAAGCTGGTATTGGTTTTTGAAGACTAACGATAAGTAATTAGTTCACTATTAAAACTAAAAAAGCAGGCTCCTATGAGCCTGCTTTTTTTATTATTTTCCAGGAGTTATTTTTCAAAACGGCCTATCGAACCATAATCGACAATAACCGCTTGGCCTAATAACTCTCTTCTTAGCATATCGAACGCTACGGCTGTACTTAAGCTACGCACCAGATCACGAGAGCGCCTTGGAAGCTTGATCATCTGGCTGTAAACGCCTTCTTTGGTTGCGAGAGCAATAGCAACAGTACCAACAGGTTTGTTATCAGTGCCCCCCGTTGGCCCAGCAATACCACTAGTCGCTAACCCAAAGTCACTATCTAATATGGCTCTAGCTCCTTTTGCCATCTCCTCTACTGTAGCGATGGAAACAGCACCGTGAACATCTAAGGTTTCAGGTTTAACACCCAATACTTTTACTTTAGATTCATTACAATAAGTCACTAAGCCTTGGTGTAAATATGATGAGCTACCAGAAAAACTAATTAGCTGACTCACAATCATGCCGCCAGTACATGATTCCGCCACACTTAAACTAAGATCTGAGTCGACTAATAGAGCGTGGATCTCTTCAGCCAAACTCATCTTATTATCGGCAACAATGGCATTACCCAGTAAAAGGCGGATCTGCGTTTCAATCGTATCAAGTTGATCGATTGCGCCAATGCCACGGGCAAAGAGTTTAATCTCGATATGCGGCATCGAAGACCGATAGCCTATAGTCATCCCCTCTGGCAGTTCTATTTTATCTAAAGTATCCGCAAGTGAAGATTCACCTTGGCCAAGGGTCAGGTACTTTCTTAATGCAACATCACCACTTACGTCAAAACGCTGCTTAACAAATGGAATAAACTGCTCATGAACCATCTGTTTAAATTCAAATGGAACCCCAGGAGTAAAGAACAGCCAAGCCCGATTAAACTTAACTGCAAAGCCACAGGCCGTGCCGACAGGATTGTCTATCATAATAGCTGATTCAGGCAATAGAGCTTGCTTAAGGTTACTCTCAGCCATAACACGACCACTTCGGGCAAACCAGTCTTCTAGACGTTGACGCCAAATACTATTTTCAACTAGAGTCTCACCCTTTGCTAAAGCCATCGCTTCAGTTGAGAGATCGTCACTCGTCGGCCCAAGACCCCCATTAACTAAAATAATATCAGCTTCTAGGCTACGTTCTCTAAATACAGAGATAAGATCTTCTAGCCGATCACCTACCGTGACTCGACGCTGACATTCAATCCCTTGATCCATCATAGTGTTAGCAAACCATGCAGCATTGGTATCGACTATTTGACCAGCCAATACCTCTTCACCAGTACAAATCATTTCCAGCTTCATTCGCGAGTCCTTAGCGTCTTCATTGCAGCTAAACTATGAAACCTGAGCTGTAATAGCAATAATCAATTGTGATTATTTCCTGTAATTAATACCAATCAGTATAAAGATTTGGTCGCTCAGCGAGAGTTTAGCGATTTTGAGGCAAGGTCATTAATTGCTCCTGCATTAATGACATTCACCACATCCATGTGGTTTGCAACGAGTGAAGAGCATAGTTGTTCTAGGGTTAAGCTCCCTCTTGTTCCTTAAGAGTCACAGCATCAGAACCGTTAAAACTCGCCATTCTGGAGCGTTTTTGGCTGCCTACTTCTGCGTTGAACAGCCTCATAAGGGAATAACCATTCTTTCAGCTATTCGCCTTGAATTAGTTTGCCAAAAAACGCTCTGAGTAGATCAACTTCTTATACTGATTGGTATAACACGAAGCTAACGCTACACAGTAAACACAAAGGGCTGAAAACAGGGTGCCATAAACACACAGAATTTAACCTTAGTGGCTTAAAATAAGTAAAGGAAGAGAATAAGAGACCAACAATGATGGCAAGAGTATCTGTCTATAATAAGAGCAATATTTTCGCTTCTCTTTCGAGAATAAATAGGCGTCTGGAAATGGCCAGCTTCGAGACCATTTATATGCATCCTGCATAAATGGCATTCTCTACACCCTGTAGGTCACAAGCTCTCCGCGTTCATAGCCTGCATCAAGCAGTGCTTGATAAGCGCAGACTATTACCCTACTCCACATGGTTATTGAACCTCGCTACGCTCGAGCTTTCTACTTCCCCATATTCGAGTAGTCAATTCTCGTACCAGCCAAAAACGAAAAAAGCCCGCTACATCGTAGCGGGCTTTCTCGCTTCTCTTTCGAGAATAAATAGGCGCCTGGAAATGACCTACTCTCACATGGGGAGACCCCACACTACCATCGGCGATACTGTGTTTCACTTCTGAGTTCGGAATGGATTCAGGTGGTGCCACAGCTCTATGGTTTCCAGACAAATTCTGCTTTACTTTCAGTTTTTAAAAAACTAAAGGTAAAAAAGTTTGGAAAGCTGTTACTCGCCGGAGCAAGTAAACTGAAATTAAGTTTTGAGTTCGAACACACATTAAGTGTCACTCTTTTCAGAGTTTGTTCTAATTTTGATGATGTAAAAACATCAGTCTCATACAAAACCCATTAGGGTTGTATGGTTAAGCCTCACGAGTCATTAGTACAAGTTAGCTCAACGCCTCACAACGCTTACACACCTTGCCTATCAACGTCCTAGTCTCGAACGGCTCTTTAGAGGAATTAAATTCCTAGGGATGACTCATCTTAGGACTCGCTTCCCGCTTAGATGCTTTCAGCGGTTATCGATTCCGAACGTAGCTACCGGGCAATGCCATTGGCATGACAACCCGAACACCAGCGGTTCGTCCACTCCGGTCCTCTCGTACTAGGAGCAGCTTCCTTCAATCATCCAACGCCCACGGCAGATAGGGACCGAACTGTCTCACGACGTTCTGAACCCAGCTCGCGTACCACTTTAAATGGCGAACAGCCATACCCTTGGGACCGACTTCAGCCCCAGGATGTGATGAGCCGACATCGAGGTGCCAAACACCGCCGTCGATATGAACTCTTGGGCGGTATCAGCCTGTTATCCCCGGAGTACCTTTTATCCGTTGAGCGATGGCCCTTCCATACAGAACCACCGGATCACTATGACCTACTTTCGTACCTGCTCGACGTGTATGTCTCGCAGTTAAGCTGGCTTATGCCATTGCACTAACCGTACGATGTCCGACCGTACTTAGCCAACCTTCGTGCTCCTCCGTTACTCTTTGGGAGGAGACCGCCCCAGTCAAACTACCCACCAGGCACTGTCCCGAACCCCGATTCAGGGGCCGCGGTTAGAACATCAAAACTACAAGGGTGGTATTTCAAGATTGACTCCACTCCATCTAGCGACGAAGCTTCAAAGTCTCCCACCTATCCTACACATGTAGGTTCAATGTTCAGTGCCAAGCTATAGTAAAGGTTCACGGGGTCTTTCCGTCTAGCCGCGGGTATACGGCATCTTC